>NZ_CP100420.1:0-1397500 GCF_024219955.1 Niallia sp. RD1
TCAATAAGAAAGGGATCATTGCTGTATGCCAATCATGGCAATGAATAATATCTGGATAATCGGCTAAATAAGGTAAGCTCTCTAATACGGCTCTATTAAAAAATGCAAAGCGTTCGCCATCATCTCCATAGCCATACAAGCCACTTCTCTTAAAGTACCACTCGTTATCAATAAAATAAAAAGTAATACCATCCACTTCTAACTCTTCAATTCCACAATATTGATTTCGCCAACCGATTGGAACAAAAAAATAACATCGCTTCTTAATATTAGCAAGTAAATGTGCTGGAATATCTTGATATTTTGGCATAATTACAGCCACATCCGTGCCTTGTTTTTTTAATTCTTTAGGAAGAGAACCAGCCACATCTGCCAGTCCTCCTGATTTTATAAATGGCACACATTCTGAAACTGCAAATAATACTCTCACGAATTCATCAACGCTCCTTGCACTGTTCCTTTTCTTACGACAAAGGGAGAATTAGCAGTACCAATCATCACTGTACCACTTTCTACGATTACATCCTTATCTAAAATAACAGAATCTAACTGGCAATTTTCTCCGATTGTACACTTTTGCATGATAATACAGTTTTTTAAACTAGAACCCTTTCCGACTTTAACCGCTCTAGATATAATACTATTATTAATATCACCTTCTATAAAGCAACCATTCGCTATCATGGAGTTTTTTACTTCTCCTGTACTAGTATAACGAGTAGGTGGCTCATCTTTTACTTTTGTAAATATTGGTCTCTCTTTTATAAAAAGCTGATTCCATACATTTGATTTTAATATATCTTTACTTACACGATAGTAACTAGATATAGAATCTATTTTTTCGGCATAGCCGTTATATTCATATTCACATATTTTTAACTGATTATTAATATCTAACACAACGTCCTTCATACATGTATAACCTGTTGCATCCCTTGAGTCTATTAAATTAATTAGCTTTGATTTCTTGATTAAATATACTTCTAACGAATTCCCATTATTAGTAACTTCCGTTATATCACAACCAGAGGCGAGATGACGCTCTAATACAGGATTAAAATTCATATTAAAAACAGTAAAACAATTTGCAACTAATGCATATTCTTGTTTACTGCGGTGAAAATAATCAATATTTGCCGCAAAGTGATTAAATGAGCCAATTCCATTCGAATTAGAATCAGAAATAGAGGCTGGAAAGAAGAATAAACCATCTCTCTTTCTGTCCAAGTCCCAATTTTTCCCTGATCCTAAGTGGTCCATTAACGAGCGATACTGATACTTTGGAAAAATAGCAACGCTTCCTATTCCAGAGTTCACCATATTGGAAAGGACAAAATCGATTAATCGATATCGTCCACCAATTGGAAGTGCAGCAAGTGTACGATGAGCAGTTAACTCTTCTAAATCTTCCAGGTGTGTTGTTGCATCAATAATGCCCAGCATTGATCTTTTCATCTTAATCCCTCCTATCTAGTTTGTTAGGAAATCATTTCATTAACCATTTCTTCTGTAACCAATACTACCTCATCTAGGTCTTTCTCTGGTTTAATGACCATTCCATCTGGTATTGTAATGTCAGAAGGGACAATAGCCTTCTCTATATAAACATCATTTCCAATCTTCGCATCAGGCATTATGACAGAACTACGTATGATTGTCCCTTTCCCTACAGTCACCCCCTGGAAAACAATTGATTTTTCTAAATCTCCACTAATAATACAACCTTCATTCACCATAGACTCTCTTACATGTGCATCACTTGAGATATATTGTGGGGGATGATTTGGATTAACCGTATAGATTCTCCAATTATAATCAGAGATATTTAATGCACTATTATCATCCAGCAAATCCATATTTGCTTCCCAGAGACTTTGAACAGTTCCAACATCTTTCCAATATCCTTTAAATGGGTAAGCTACAACCTTTTTCTTTTGTTCTATTAGTAAAGGAATTATATCTTTCCCAAAATCATGGGAGGAATTTTTATTTAAGTTATCTTCTTCTAGTAATTCTTTCAATACCTTCCATTTAAAAATATATATCCCCATTGAGGCTAAATTATTTTTAGGATGTTGAGGCTTCTCTTCGAATTCTATGATATCCATATCTTTATTTGTATTCATGATTCCGAATCTACTAGCTTCTTCCCACCCTACTTGAATAACCGAGATAGAAGCATCTGCTTGCTTATTGATATGATACTCAAGCATTTCTTCATAATTCATTTTATAAATATGATCTCCTGATAAAATAAGAACATATTCAGGATCATATTGAGACAAATAGTTCTGATTTTGATAAATAGCACTTGCTGTTCCTGTATACCATTTTACTTCAGATGATTCACTGTATGGGGGCAATACGGTTACCCCTCCATTGACACGGTCTAGGTCCCATGCACTTCCTATCCCAATATATGAGTTCAAAACTAAGGGCTGATATTGCGTTAAAACTCCAACCGTTTCTATTCCCGAATTGGAACAATTGCTTAAAGTAAAATCAATAATTCGATATTTCCCTCCAAAAGGAATAGCCGGTTTTGCTAAACTCTTAGTTAAAGAATAGAGTCTACTCCCCTTTCCTCCTGCTAGAAGCATTGCGACGCACCGTTTCTTTCCCATTTCCTTTTCTCCCCTTCCGATGTTGAACTGGACGTAAAATGATCATACTAAAAGCTGGTATTGTGAGTTGAACAGAATAAGGTTTTCCATGAAATTCTACTTTTTCCGCTTTTATTACTTTTTTATTTATATAATTAGCTCCACCAAATTTATCAGTGTCACTATTTAATATTTCTCGGAAAGAGTTATTTAGAGGCACGCCAATTCTGTAATTTTCGTAAGTATGATAAGTGAAATTACAAATGACGACTAAATAATCCTCTTCGCTCTCAGCTTTACGTATAAAGGAGAATATCGACTGTTCTCTATTGTTTACATCTATCCAATCAAAGCCTTCATTTACGTGATCCAATTGAAACAAGGGCTTAGATCTTTTATAGATTTTTAATAGCTCCTTCATATACTCATTTGCCTTTTGGTGCATCTCATAATCTAGCAGCATCCAATCTAACTGTTCCTTATCTTTCCATTCTGCAAACTGTGCAAATTCATTTCCCATAAATAATAATTTTTTTCCTGGATGGGCAATCATATATCCTAAAAGAAGACGAAATTGAGCAAATTTTTGCCAATAATCGCCTGGCATCTTATCTACTAATGATTTTTTTCCATGAACAACTTCATCGTGTGAAAATGGCAAAACAAAATTTTCGGAAAAGGCATAATGTAGAGAAAAGGAGACTTTATCATGAACATGTTTTCTATGAACGGGATCAGTTTCCATATAGGTTAAAATATCATTCATCCATCCCATATTCCATTTGTAATGGAACCCAATGCCTCCATAATGGACTGGAGCCGTTACTTGAGGCCAATCAGTAGAATCCTCAGCAAACATTAAGACTGTTGAATCGTATTGACAAACTGTTTGATTAAGCTTTTGAAGGAAATCGATTCCATATTGATTTACACTGTTTTCATTTGAATTGGGCCAATAAATAATATTGGAAACAGCATCAACTCTAAATCCGTCGACGTGAAAATATTCCATCCAAAAGATTGCGTTTGAAATAAGAAAACTCTGTACTTCATTTTTTCCTAAATCAAAATTAGCTGTTCCCCATACATGATTCTCACGATCCATCGGATTTGCATAATCAAATTGACTCGTTCCATCAAACTGATAAAGACCATGTGCATCTTTACAGAAGTGGCCAGGGACCCAATCTAAAATAACGCCAAGACCGTGCTGATGGCATTGATCGATAAAATACATTAAATCTTTTGGTTCCCCAAATCTACTTGTCGCTGAATAATATCCTGTACCTTGATACCCCCAAGATATATCAAGTGGATGTTCTACTAGAGGCAGCAATTCTAAATGTGTAAAGCCTTGTTCAACAACATATGGAATTAATTCATCAGCAAGTTCTCTATAAGTATAAAGATCTCCATTCTCATGAATTTTCCAAGAACCTAAATGAACCTCATATATAGCAAGTGGCTCATTTAAATAGTTTTTCTTAGCCTTTTTTTGTTTCCATTTTGTATCTTTCCATTTATAGCCTTCCAATGAATAAACAATTGACGCTGTATTGGGTCTTACTTCAGAGAAAAAAGCATATGGATCAGCTTTCAAGAATACTTTTCCATCAGGCGTCGTTAATTTGTACTTGTACATAGAACCTGTTAGATCCTTATCGACATTTAGAAGCCAAACACCTTCATTATTTATTTGTTCAAGGGAATATCCCTCACCACTCCAATTATTAAAATCCCCAACTAATTGGATACTTAGAGCATTGGGAGCCCAAACACAAAAACTGGTGTAAACCTCTCCATTTTTATGATGAACATGGGATCCAAATAATCTATAGCTCTCAAACAAGTTACCTTCATGAAATAAATGTAGTTGAAATTCTGTTGGGTATACTGTCTCCACTTTCATCCTACTTTCTATTGCATTTAATATTAAGTGACTAAATTTTACACTTTGTACAATTGCAATTCCCTTTTTTTCGATATCCAAAACAAATTACGACAACCATTGCTAAAATTTATACATTAAAGTAAATCCGATTAATTTTAATATTCTATCAATAAAGTGTAAATCCTTTTTTGTTTTTAAAATTTTATGATACTATAAAACTTTTTATGTTTAATTGACTGATTTAGATTGTGAATTTTTATCATAGATTTTTATTAATGAGAAATACTAAGAAGGATTTTTATAATAAGAAAGGAACATTATTATGAGTAAAAGTGAAGAAGACTACCTTAAAGAACAATCAATGAGAGAATCCCATCCATTTTTTGAAGCACCAGATCAAAAAATACTAGCTATCGATTTATTTAGAGGGCCATATACTGGATTTCTTTCCGATTTTGATTTAAATAATCCTGGGAATAAATTGCTGACTAGTGAGGCTAAATGGGAGGAAGATTTAAAACGGGGAAAATTTTAAATCATATACTTCATTCTTAATCTTTCCATTTGGGGATTTGAATATTGGTTTATATGATATAAAGATAAACAAAAAAAACTGATAGCAAATGCTATCAGTTTTTTTTATGACCCGTACGGGATTCGAACCCGTGTTACCGCCGTGAAAGGGCGGTGTCTTAACCGCTTGACCAACGGTCCAATGGCGGAGAAGGAGGGATTTGAACCCTCGCGCCGCTTACGCGACCTACACCCTTAGCAGGGGCGCCTCTTCAGCCTCTTGAGTACTTCCCCCAAAAAAATGGCTCCGCAGGTAGGACTCGAACCTACGACCGTTCGGTTAACAGCCGAATGCTCTACCACTGAGCTACTGCGGAATATTTTTTTATGGTGGGCCTAAATGGACTCGAACCATCGACCTCACGCTTATCAGGCGTGCGCTCTAACCAGCTGAGCTATAGGCCCAAATATGGAGCGGGTGATGGGAATCGAACCCACGACATCAGCTTGGAAGGCTGAGGTTTTACCATTAAACTACACCCGCATATTTTCATTATTTATAATGGGGCGACTAATGGGAATCGAACCCACGAGTGTCGGAGCCACAATCCGATGCGTTAACCACTTCGCCATAGCCGCCATCATAATTAAATTGTCATTTTAGTTTCTCTCTAAAATGGTGGCTCAGGACGGAATCGAACCGCCGACACAAGGATTTTCAGTCCTTTGCTCTACCGACTGAGCTACTGAGCCATTAGTTAATGCTATTGACTTTTTGAAAAAATGGCGGTCCGGACGGGACTCGAACCCGCGACCTCCTGCGTGACAGGCAGGCATTCTAACCAACTGAACTACCGGACCAGATTGCGGGGACAGGATTTGAACCTGCGACCTTCGGGTTATGAGCCCGACGAGCTACCAGACTGCTCCACCCCGCGACGATAATAAATTATTTAATTAAATGGAGGAGGAAGGGGGATTCGAACCCCCGCGCGGTTTGACCCGCCTGTCGGTTTTCAAGACCGATCCCTTCAGCCGGACTTGGGTATTCCTCCTCAATGAAATGGTGGACCTTGTAGGACTCGAACCTACGACCGGACGGTTATGAGCCGTCTGCTCTAACCAACTGAGCTAAAGGTCCAATATATTATGGTAGCGGCAGAGGGGATCGAACCCCCGACCTCACGGGTATGAACCGTACGCTCTAGCCAGCTGAGCTACGCCGCCATCATTAATAAATATAAAATTGGTGGAGCCTAGCGGGATCGAACCGCTGACCTCCTGCGTGCAAGGCAGGCGCTCTCCCAGCTGAGCTAAGGCCCCAATAAGTTTTCGCTGGTCGGGAAGACAGGATTCGAACCTGCGACCCCTTGGTCCCAAACCAAGTGCTCTACCAAGCTGAGCTACTTCCCGTAATATAATGGCGCGCCCGAAAGGAGTCGAACCCATAACCTTCTGATCCGTAGTCAGACGCTCTATCCAATTGAGCTACGGGCGCTTTATTTTAAAAACAATGGTGCCGAGGACCGGAATCGAACCGGTACGGTAGTCACCTACCGCAGGATTTTAAGTCCTGTGCGTCTGCCAGTTCCGCCACCCCGGCATTGTTTTATGGAGCGGAAGACGGGATTCGAACCCGCGACCCCCACCTTGGCAAGGTGGTGTTCTACCACTGAACTACTTCCGCGTCTATTTAATTAATAATTGGTGCGGGTGAAGGGAGTCGAACCCCCACGCCTTGCGGCGCTAGATCCTAAGTCTAGTGCGTCTGCCAATTCCGCCACACCCGCTTAACATGCTTTTAAAAACTAATTAATGGTGAGCCATGGAGGATTCGAACCTCCGACCCTCTGATTAAAAGTCAGATGCTCTACCGACTGAGCTAATGGCTCAAAGATGGTGCCGGCTAGAGGACTTGAACCCCCAACCTACTGATTACAAGTCAGTTGCTCTACCAATTGAGCTAAACCGGCAAACATAATGGTGGAGGATGACGGGATCGAACCGCCGACCCTCTGCTTGTAAGGCAGATGCTCTCCCAGCTGAGCTAATCCTCCATATAATATAATCGCCTGGCGACGTCCTACTCTCACAGGAGAAGAACCTCCAACTACCATCGGCGCTGAGAAGCTTAACTTCCGTGTTCGGTATGGGAACGGGTGTGACCTTCTCGCTATCGCCACCAGACTTTTATTGGGACATGTATTATTATACATGTTTTAGAATAATTTTCAAGTGTTTTTTTAAAAATTATTCCCTCAAAACTAGATTATGAAGTAAAAAGAAAGAAATAAGTAATCAATTGTCCAGCTCCAACGCCTATCGTCTATCAAACTTCCGATCTCCTCCATAAGATAAGTCAACATCAGTTCACTCTCGTTCACTGTGTTTCCTTTATCTCAGTCAAAGCTCTTCCAGTTTGTACGCCGATAAACAGGCGTTTCTGCTTTTCATTTTAGTTAAGTCCTCGATCTATTAGTATCAGTCAACTCCACATGTCGCCACGCTTCCATCTCTGACCTATCAACCTGATCATCTTTCAGGGATCTTACTAGCTTACGCTATGGGAAATCTCATCTTGAGGGGGGCTTCATGCTTAGATGCTTTCAGCACTTATCCCTTCCGCACATAGCTACCCAGCGATGCCTTTGGCAAGACAACTGGTACACCAGCGGTGCGTCCATCCCGGTCCTCTCGTACTAAGGACAGCTCCTCTCAAATTTCCTACGCCCACGACGGATAGGGACCGAACTGTCTCACGACGTTCTGAACCCAGCTCGCGTACCGCTTTAATGGGCGAACAGCCCAACCCTTGGGACCGACTACAGCCCCAGGATGCGATGAGCCGACATCGAGGTGCCAAACCTCCCCGTCGATGTGGACTCTTGGGGGAGATAAGCCTGTTATCCCCGGGGTAGCTTTTATCCGTTGAGCGATGGCCCTTCCATGCGGAACCACCGGATCACTAAGCCCGACTTTCGTCCCTGCTCGACTTGTAGGTCTCGCAGTCAAGCTCCCTTGTGCCTTTACACTCTACGAATGATTTCCAACCATTCTGAGGGAACCTTTGGGCGCCTCCGTTACTTTTTAGGAGGCGACCGCCCCAGTCAAACTGCCCACCTGACACTGTCTCCCACCCCGATCAGGGGTGCGGGTTAGAATGTCAATACAGCCAGGGTAGTATCCCACCAATGCCTCCACCGAAGCTGGCGCTCCGGCTTCCAAGGCTCCTACCTATCCTGTACAAGCTGTACCAAAATTCAATATCAGGCTGCAGTAAAGCTCCACGGGGTCTTTCCGTCCTGTCGCGGGTAACCTGCATCTTCACAGGTACTATAATTTCACCGAGTCTCTCGTTGAGACAGTGCCCAGATCGTTACACCTTTCGTGCGGGTCGGAACTTACCCGACAAGGAATTTCGCTACCTTAGGACCGTTATAGTTACGGCCGCCGTTTACTGGGGCTTCAATTCAGAGCTTCGCACTACACGTGCTAACCCCTCCTCTTAACCTTCCAGCACCGGGCAGGTGTCAGCCCCTATACTTCGCCTTGCGGCTTCGCAGAGACCTGTGTTTTTGCTAAACAGTCGCCTGGGCCTATTCACTGCGGCTCTCTCGGGCTTTAACACCCAAAAGAGCACCCCTTCTCCCGAAGTTACGGGGTCATTTTGCCGAGTTCCTTAACGAGAGTTCTCTCGCTCACCTTAGGATTCTCTCCTCGCCTACCTGTGTCGGTTTGCGGTACGGGCACCATAAATCTCGCTAGAGGCTTTTCTTGGCAGTGTGGAATCAGGAACTTCGGTACTATATTTCCCTCGCCGTCACAGCTCAGCTGACATGGTAATGGGATTTGCCTCATTACCGGCCTAACTGCTTGGACGTGCTAATCCAACAGCACGCTTACCCTATCCTCCTGCGTCCCCCCATTGCTCAAATGATTTAAAGGTGGTACAGGAATATCAACCTGTTGTCCATCGCCTACGCTTTTCAGCCTCGGCTTAGGTCCCGACTAACCCTGAGCGGACGAGCCTTCCTCAGGAAACCTTAGGCATTCGGTGGATGAGATTCTCACTCATCTTTCGCTACTCATACCGGCATTCTCACTTCTAAGCGCTCCACCAGTCCTTACGGTCTAGCTTCAACGCCCTTAGAACGCTCTCCTACCACTGACATCATAGATGTCAATCCACAGCTTCGGTGATACGTTTAGCCCCGGTACATTTTCGGCGCAGAGTCACTCGACCAGTGAGCTATTACGCACTCTTTAAATGGTGGCTGCTTCTAAGCCAACATCCTGGTTGTCTAAGCAACTCCACATCCTTTTCCACTTAACGTATACTTTGGGACCTTAGCTGGTGGTCTGGGCTGTTTCCCTCTTGACCACGGATCTTATCACTCGTAGTCTGACTCCCAAGAATAAGTATTTGGCATTCGGAGTTTGTCTGAATTCGGTAACCCGATGGGGGCCCCTAGTCCAAACAGTGCTCTACCTCCAATACTCTCAATCTTGAGGCTAGCCCTAAAGCTATTTCGGAGAGAACCAGCTATCTCCAAGTTCGATTGGAATTTCTCCGCTACCCACACCTCATCCCCGCACTTTTCAACGTGCGTGGGTTCGGGCCTCCATCCAGTGTTACCTGGACTTCACCCTGGACATGGGTAGATCACCTGGTTTCGGGTCTACAACCACATACTATTTCGCCCTATTCAGACTCGCTTTCGCTGCGGCTCCGTCTCTTCAACTTAACCTCGCATGTAATCGTAACTCGCCGGTTCATTCTACAAAAGGCACGCTATCACCCATAAAAGGGCTCTAACTACTTGTAGGCACACGGTTTCAGGATCTATTTCACTCCCCTTCCGGGGTGCTTTTCACCTTTCCCTCACGGTACTGGTTCACTATCGGTCACTAGGGAGTATTTAGCCTTGGGAGATGGTCCTCCCTGCTTCCGACGGGATTTCTCGTGTCCCGCCGTACTCAGGATACACTCAAGAGGGAACGAAGTTTCGACTACAGGGTTTTTACCTTCTACGACTGACCTTTCCAGGTCGATTCGTCTACCCCGTTCCTTTGTAACTCCATATAGAGTGTCCTACAACCCCAAGAGGCTTGCCTCTTGGTTTGGGCTAATCCCGTTTCGCTCGCCGCTACTCAGGGAATCGCGTTTGCTTTCTCTTCCTCCGGGTACTTAGATGTTTCAGTTCCCCGGGTCTGCCTTCAGTACCCTATGTATTCAGGTAAAGATTCTATCCCATTACGGATAGAGGGTTCCCCCATTCGGAAATCTCTGGATCAAAGCTTACTTACAGCTCCCCAAAGCATATCGGTGTTAATCCCGTCCTTCATCGGCTCCTAGTGCCAAGGCATCCACCGTGCGCCCTTTCTAACTTAACTTAGTTGTCGGCTAAAGATAAACTTAACATCTCTTCGTCAGCTTCTTTGATCTGCTCCTCACGTACTGTCGTACGCTCCGGTGCTCACTCAGGCGCTTCCTTGACCTGCTCGTTTCTCTTTACCCTCCATTCTTTGAATAGGTATTCGTTTAGTACGATTACTTTTCAAAGAAATAATTCTCTAACATAGAGAATCTAAGATGGCGATTACTCGGTTTCTTTCTTGTTTTTACTATTCATAATCTAGTTTTCAAGGAACAATTTCGGCTAAAGATAAACTTCGCATCTCTTCGTCAGCTTCTTTGATCTGCTCCTCACGTACTGTCGTACGCTCCGGTGCTCACTCAGGCGCTTCCTTGATCTACTCGTTTCTCTTTACCCTCAAACTTCTTACTGTTTTGAGGAATTAATTGCTCCCTCAAAACTGAACAACAAATCGTCAACAATCTATAATGGAATGTAAATTCCATTTTCCTTAGAAAGGAGGTGATCCAGCCGCACCTTCCGATACGGCTACCTTGTTACGACTTCACCCCAATCATCTATCCCACCTTAGGCGGCTGGCTCCAAAAGGTTACCCCACCGACTTCGGGTGTTACAAACTCTCGTGGTGTGACGGGCGGTGTGTACAAGGCCCGGGAACGTATTCACCGCGGCATGCTGATCCGCGATTACTAGCGATTCCAGCTTCATGTAGGCGAGTTGCAGCCTACAATCCGAACTGAGAATGGTTTTATGGGATTTGCTCGACCTCGCGGTTTTGCTGCCCTTTGTACCATCCATTGTAGCACGTGTGTAGCCCAGGTCATAAGGGGCATGATGATTTGACGTCATCCCCACCTTCCTCCGGTTTGTCACCGGCAGTCACCTTAGAGTGCCCAACTTAATGCTGGCAACTAAGATCAAGGGTTGCGCTCGTTGCGGGACTTAACCCAACATCTCACGACACGAGCTGACGACAACCATGCACCACCTGTCACTCTGTCCCCCGAAGGGGAACGTCCTATCTCTAGGAGTGTCAGAGGATGTCAAGACCTGGTAAGGTTCTTCGCGTTGCTTCGAATTAAACCACATGCTCCACCGCTTGTGCGGGCCCCCGTCAATTCCTTTGAGTTTCAGCCTTGCGGCCGTACTCCCCAGGCGGAGTGCTTAATGCGTTTGCTGCAGCACTAAAGGGCGGAAACCCTCTAACACTTAGCACTCATCGTTTACGGCGTGGACTACCAGGGTATCTAATCCTGTTTGCTCCCCACGCTTTCGCGCCTCAGCGTCAGTTACAGACCAAAGAGTCGCCTTCGCCACTGGTGTTCCTCCACATCTCTACGCATTTCACCGCTACACGTGGAATTCCACTCTTCTCTTCTGCACTCAAGTCCCCCAGTTTCCAATGACCCTCCACGGTTGAGCCGTGGGCTTTCACATCAGACTTAAAGGACCGCCTGCGCGCGCTTTACGCCCAATAATTCCGGACAACGCTTGCCACCTACGTATTACCGCGGCTGCTGGCACGTAGTTAGCCGTGGCTTTCTGGTTAGGTACCGTCAAGGTACAAGCAGTTACTCTTGTACTTGTTCTTCCCTAACAACAGAGCTTTACGATCCGAAAACCTTCATCACTCACGCGGCGTTGCTCCGTCAGACTTTCGTCCATTGCGGAAGATTCCCTACTGCTGCCTCCCGTAGGAGTCTGGGCCGTGTCTCAGTCCCAGTGTGGCCGATCACCCTCTCAGGTCGGCTACGCATCGTTGCCTTGGTGAGCCGTTACCTCACCAACTAGCTAATGCGCCGCGGGCCCATCTGTAAGTGACAGCGAGATGCCGTCTTTCAGCTTTCCACCATGTGGTGGAAAGAATTATCCGGTATTAGCTCCGGTTTCCCGAAGTTATCCCAGTCTTACAGGCAGGTTGCCCACGTGTTACTCACCCGTCCGCCGCTAACTTTAAAAGCAAGCTTTTAAAGTCCGCTCGACTTGCATGTATTAGGCACGCCGCCAGCGTTCGTCCTGAGCCAGGATCAAACTCTCCAATAAAGAGTTGATTAGCTCATTGCTAAACTCTAGCTTTTTATTACTTGTTTTCGTTCTATAACATTCGTTATAAAACGATTATTGTTGACGTTTGTTTGTTCAGTTTTCAAAGAGCAATCTAGTTGGTCGCTCAAGAAGCGACTTTCCCAATATACCATCTATCAACATTCATTGTCAATAGTTTTTCAAAAAACTTTTTCGCCATCCACTTCAATGTTTCGTGTTGTTTCAGCGACGGATATAAATATAACATTATTCCAAAATAAACGTCAATACTTTTTTTCAAAAAAAATCTCAGATTAATTAAAAAGAAGGATTATCGTCCTACAAGAAGAATTTTTTTCATTATATAACATACACTTAACTAATATTTGGTGTTTACAATGAATCAATAAAGGATAATATACTTTAGGTTTTGTATTATTTCAAAGGAATTCTTCCACCCATTAAAGTTTAATACTTGTTTGAATCGTTTAATTTCCTGTTTCATTAAATTATATCAACAGTAATTAATCATTAATGACACACCATTACATATTAATTAAAACACAGGAGATGGAACACAATTGGATATTAATATAGATTTTTTATTAAAAATAGGAATTTCCGCTGGGTTAGGATTAATAATTGGATTAGAAAGAGAAATCAAACGAAAACCTGTTGGCCTAAAAACTAGTTTGGTAATAAGTATAGTAAGTTGTTTATTAACAATTATCTCTATTGAAGCTGCGTATAAATTTCCTGGCAGCGAACAAGTAAATATTCAAATGGATCCTCTAAGACTCCCAGCTCAAATAGTTTCTGGAATCGGTTTTTTAGGAGCAGGTGTTATCCTTAGAAGAGGAAACGATAGTATTTCAGGCTTAACTACCGCAGCTTTAATTTGGGGAGCGGGCGGAATTGGAATTGCAGTTGGAGCTGGATATTATATAGAAGCTCTCATTGGTGTTACCCTTTTACTAATCAGCGTTAAATTTGTACCAATTTTCATGAGTATGATCGGCCCTCGTCAACTGAGAGAAAAAGAAATTAGAGTAAAATTAAAAGCTGATCAAAAAGAAAACGTATCAACTATTATTAAAGCTATTCGAAATCTAAAAACAGGAATAAAACATATACGAATTAAAGACTTGGAAACTGGAGAACATTCTATTTTACTTATAGTAATAGTTGATCAAAAAAGAGAAGTGACGGATGTTTATAGAGAAATTTCCGAAATACATGGAGTAAAAGAAATTGAAATAGAGAGCTTGAATTAATTTGAAGTAGGTTAAATTGATAGAAGGAAGAGAATAAATTACTTTATAGATACCGCTCTTCTTTCTTTTCATTTTCATTCTCAGTATTGTTCATAACGAAATATTCTTTATTAACTGAAAGACTCTACATTTTTTTCTCTCAATGACTTGAAGTTTCTGTTTATTTTTGTATAATATAGCTTAGATATTATAAGGGGGCTTAGCTCAGCTGGGAGAGCGCTTGCATGGCATGCAAGAGGTCGTCGGTTCGATCCCGATAGTCTCCACCATTTTTCCATCTAAACTTCCGACTATTATAGTCGTTTTTTTATATCCTCTTTATAAAAACTTCCATCTATATCAATTAATCTTCACTTCTTCGATTTTTGACTAATCTGCATTCATATCATTGTAGTTACCACTTCTTCTTTTTCCCTATTTTTACAAATATATTTCCTAGCAATAAATTTTCATAAAAATTCACTAACGTCGCATAAATATTGACTGAATTTTCTGTTTTATTATTTTTCCGTTTGAGAAGAAAAACGAAGACACGCGAACAGAGGTAGTAATCATCCATTTTTTTACTATAACCTTTGGCGAGGGCGACAGAGACGGTTAAACCTTTACGGGACAGCTCTTCCTGCTATTTTTCGAATCCAAATGTGTGCGGATTTCCACGGTGCTGCTTTTAACAACCGACTAATTTGTAAGTACGTCCGTGAACTGTTTGTACCCAACTGAGCCAGTACGTTTAAACAGTAGACAATCATCGCGATGTACACTTGATTATGGACAGCTTGTTCGCTTTGTCCGTAGAACTTTTTGATGTTCAAGTGTTGTTTCATCCACTTGAAAAACAGCTCGATTGCCCAGCGTGATTTGTACAGTTCAGCGAGTTCATCCGCATTTAAGTCGAAACGATTCGTGATGAGGTGCAGCTCATTCCCTTTTGAATTCATCACTTTCAGTAGTCGAAACTCATTACCAGCCCGACTTTGTGCTGTGCCCAAAGAAATCATTTCATCTGATAAAACAGTTGAATTTTTTGGAAGGTGAAATTTCTCGATTTGATGTGTAACGGCGTTTTTTCGTAAGCGTGAGACAAAGAAATACCCGTCGTCTGTCATACGGTCAAATTGCTTGTAATCCAAGTAACCACGGTCAAAAACATACATGCACTCTTTGTCGTCAACAAGTACTTCTAGCTGACCTCGATCATGTTCAATCGCATTCGTTAACACCGCTTTATCCGGGTATGAACAGCCCTTTTCTAAGTAAACAAGACGTAAATGGAGCTTAATGCCTGATTTTGTTTTGCGGAATTCAGCCCATTTATGATTGTTCAGGTTCAATGGTAACGTACTTGAGTCGATGATTTTCAGTGGTGTTGTCATTTTCCGTCGCTTTTCAAAATGCGTTTTCTTATGAATTTGCGCGACTAAATCTAGAAACACCTGCTGGAACACCTTTGTCGGCACTTGATTTAGCCGGCGTCCCAGTTGCGAAAAGCTAATTGATTCTAGTTCGGTTGCTTTTTGTAGGTCATCCGAGAATAACGTATCACTAACCGCACGTAGACTTTCGGTTTCGTTGAGTTGTGCGAATACGAGTAATTTCAAGAATGAAGCAATGTACAGCTTCTTTGTATAGTAATTTAATTGATAGGCTTCCACAAGTTCCTCTAGTTTTGTGGAGGAAATCGGTAAAAGCCATTGTTCAAATGATGTTTTTCGTGTAAACTTATCCATGCGTATGTCCTTTATTTTGGATTTGGATGGTTTACTACCACCCAACCATTATAAAGGATTTTTTTGTGCATGAATAATATTGCAGAAAATTCAGATTTATAAAGGGCTTTGAATTATTTTAATGCGGCGCTAGTGATAAAAATTTATTATATTTTACTGGATTATATAGATTATTTTACGCACATTATGTATAATCAGCCTTATTGAAATTTTTTAGGTAGTATTAAAGGAGGTTATTCATTTTGGGAAAAGCATTAATTATCGGTGCTGGCGGAGTAGCAAGTGTTGTTGCACATAAATGCTGTCAAGTACCGGATGTATTCGAGGAAATTTGTATCGCAAGCAGAACACTTTCAAAGTGTGAAGCAATTAAAGATAAAATTGATGGTGGCAAGACGAAAGTTTCAGTTGCTCAAGTCGATGCTGATAATACAGAAGAAGTAATTGAATTAATCAATAGCTTTAAACCAGAACTAGTAATCAATGTGGCATTACCATACCAAGATTTAACTATTATGGATGCATGTCTTGCTACAGGTGTACATTACTTAGATACAGCAAACTACGAACCACCTGAGACAGCTAAATTTGAATATAAATGGCAATGGGAATATAAACAAAAGTTTGAAGAAGCTGGTTTAACTGCTTTACTTGGAAGCGGGTTTGATCCTGGCGTAACTGGTGTGTTCACTGCATATGCACAAAAACATCATTTTGACGAGATTCATTATATTGATATCGTGGATGCTAATGGAGGAGATCACGGTTATCCGTTCGCGACAAACTTTAATCCTGAAATCAATATTCGTGAAATAACTGCAAACGGAAGATATTGGGAAAATGGGCAATGGGTTGAAACCCCACCGCTTTCTGAAAAAAGAGAATATGATTTAGAGCAAATTGGTCCAAAAAACATTTATTTATTATATCATGAAGAGTTAGAATCATTAGCTGTTAATATTAAGGGATTAAAAAGAATCCGTTTTTGGATGACTTTCTCTGATAATTATCTAAACCACTTAAAGGTTCTTGAAAATGTTGGCATGACATCAATTGAACCAATTAATTATGAAGGAAAAGAGATTATCCCACTACAGTTCTTAAAAGAAATCCTTCCTGATCCAGCATCGCTTGGACCTAGAACAAAAGGAAAAACTAATATTGGCTGTATCATCCAAGGGGTAAAAGACGGCAAACCAAAAACTTATTATGTATATAATATTTGTGATCACCAAGAATGTTATCGTGAGGTAGGATCTCAAGCAATCTCTTATACAACTGGTGTACCAGCAATGATTGGCGCAATGCTAATCATGAAAGGCCAATGGAAACGACCAGGCGTTTACAATGTAGAAGAATTTGATCCAGATCCATTCATGGATGCCTTAAATAAATACGGATTACCATGGCAGGAGAACTTCTCTCCGACTCTTATAGATTGAGAGGAATGAAATGAAAAAGATTGACTTTACACAAGCTCCATCACCAAGTTACGTAGTGGACGAGCGTCTTTTAACAAAAAACTTAGAAGTTTTGCAGTCTATACAAGAACGTACAGGTGCAAAAATTCTCCTTGCGTTAAAAGGTTTTTCCATGCATTCTGTATTTCCTCTAGTAGGTAAATACTTAGCAGGGGTAACATCTAGTTCTCTGTTTGAAGCAAGACTTGGGTATGAGAAAATGGGCAAAGAAGTACATGCATATGCACCTGCTTACGCAGAAAGCGAGTTCGATGAACTACTTCAATATACGGATCATATTGTCTTTAATTCACACAGCCAGTGGAATAGATTTAAAGAAAAGGTTCAAAATGCCGGAAAAAAAATTGATGTTGGTCTTCGAATTAATCCTGAGTACTCAGAAATAGAGACGCAGCTTTATAATCCATGTGCACCATACTCAAGATTCGGCATTACATTGGATAACTTTAATCCAGATGAATTAGACGGTATTGACGGCCTTCATTTTCATACAATGTGCGAACAAAATTCCGATACTTTAAAACGCACCATAAAAGTAGTGGATGAAAAATTTGGCGAATATATAAAGAAAATGAAGTGGGTTAATTTCGGTGGGGGACATCATATTACCCGTCCAGATTATGATATCGAAACACTTGTTGAATCCATTTTGTTTATAAAAGAAAAATACAATGTAGATGTTTATTTAGAGCCTGGAGAGGCTATCGCATTAAACACAGGTTATTTAGTTTCCACTGTCCTTGATATTGTTCATAATGGGATGGATATTGCCATTCTTGATACGTCCGCAACATGTCACATGCCTGATGTACTAGAAATGCCTTATCGACCAAATATTATAGATGCGGGAATGCCTGGTGATAATGAATATACCTATAGACTTGGTGGAATGACCTGTCTAGCAGGAGATGTCATCGGTGATTATTCTTTCAAAGAGCCATTAAAGCCTGGTGATAAGATCGTATTCTGTGATATGGCTCATTACACAATGGTTAAAAATCATATGTTTAATGGTGTTAACTTACCTTCTATTGCTTCTTATAATGACGAAGAAGGATTAAAAGTTGTTCGTCAATTTGTCTTTGAAGATTATAGTAATCGCTTATCCTAAATAAATAGTTTCTAAAGAAAAAAAGCAGATGTTTAAAAAGGACTCATTCCCTTAAACATGGGGTACAGTCAGGAAAATGCGGATTTACAACGCTAAGCCCATTTCCCCGACTATTCCCCCAGTTTTAACAACGTTAAGAAAGTTTCAAGGGTCTTAAAGAATCTAACGAGACCATTTTCTCCGAATTAAAATGGTATTCTCCAAGTAAATTAATATGTTCCCAACCTAGAGGTGACATATGGTGCAATAATTCTTCATTAAAACTACCTGACCGTTTTTGATATTCAACTGCCTTTGTTAGATGTAAAGTATTCCAGATACTGATGGCATTGATAATGATGTTTAAGGCACTGGCTCTTTGCAATTGATGCTGTATGGTTCGTTCCCTAAGCTCTCCTTGTTTTCCGAAGAAAATAGCTCTTGCCAGTCCATTCATGGCTTCTCCTTTATTCAATCCTTTTTGTATTTTTCTTCTTAATGATTCATCCGAAATATAATTCAAAATAAAGATCGTTTTTTCTATTCGGCCCATCTCACGTAAGGCTGTAGCCAAGCTGTTTTGTCTTGAATAAGAACCTAATTTCCCCATAATAAGGGATGCTGAAACTGTTCCTTCCCTTATAGAATGAGCTAATCGCAAAACATCCTCATAATTCTCTTTAATGACCTTTGTATTTATTTGTCCACGTAAAATGACTTCTAATTTTGGATACTCACTTGCCTTATCTATTGTAAATAATTTCGAGTCTGATAAATCTCGTATTCTTGGAGCAAATTTAAATCCTAATAAATGGGTCAGTCCGAATATTTGGTCTGTGTAACCAGCCGTGTCTGTATAATGCTCTACTATATTTAGATCCGTCTCATGGTGTAACAAACCATCCAAAACATGAATCGCATCCCTTGAATTAGTATGAATAATCTTTGTGTAATAAGAAGAAAATTGATCACTTGTAAAACGATAGATGGTGGCTCCTTTTCCAGTTCCATAATGTGGGTTTGCATCTGCATGTAGCGATGAAACGCCTATCTGCATTCTCATACCATCGGACGAGGATGTTGTACCGTCTCCCCAATAGGAGGACAATTGCAATTTGTGATGAAAATTTACTAATACGGCTTGGGCTTTATTCATTGCATCTTCATACATGCGCCATTGTGATACATTGGCCAATTGCTTATATGTAAGTCCGGGTGTTGCTTCAGCCATTTTGCTTAAACCAATATTCATTCCCATTCCTAAAAGAGCAGCCATAATAATAATTGTTTCTTCTTTATCCGGTTTTCGATTATTGGAAGCATGAATAAATTGCTCATGAAATCCTGTTATATAAGCAATATCCATCAGTAAATCGGTTAATTTTATTCTTGGTAGCATCTGATACAGGCTTGCACTAAATTTTTTTGCTTCTTCTGGAACATCTTTTTCTAAGCGTGCAATTGACAGCTTTCCTTTTTCAAGAGAAACCCCGTCTAACTTGTTGGAATTGGTAGCTAACCACTTTAACCTTTTGTTAAGGCTGCTGGTTCTCTCCGTCATATAATCCTCGAATGATAAACTAACTGATAATCTTGTATTCTCCTTCGTTTGATTCCATGTATCTTCTGAAAACAAATATTCTTCAAAGTCTCTATATTGTCTGCTGCCAACAATGGAAACATCTCCTACCCTAACATGCTCCCGAAGTTCTGTTAAAACAGCCATTTCATAGTAATGACGATTGATTGTTGTACCATCATCCTCGTATAAATGCTTTTTCCAACGTTTTGAAATAAAATCCACAGGTGAGTTATCAGGCACTTTTCGCTTTCCGGATTCGTTCATTCCACGGATAATCTCAACAGCTTGTAAAAGTGGCTTATTTGCTTTTGTAGAATGAAATTCCAATACCCTTAATAGCGTTGGCGTATATTTTCTAAGTGAATAAAATCGTTTTTGCAGTAAGTCTAAATAATCATAGTCGGCAGGGCGTGCAAGCTCCTGAGCTTCTTCGACCGAAGAGACAAAAGAATTCCATTCGATAACGGATTCTAAAACCTCAAAAACGTCTAATTTCTCCTTTTTTGCTTTGATTAAAGCTTGTCCGATGTTCGTAAAGTGTATAACTTTCTCATTCAGCTTTTTACCGTTTTGTTTCTGAATTTCCTCTTGAGCCTTACGGCCTTTTGATAACAGACTAAGTATTTGTCTATCATGAATTTCAAAAGCTTTATCCGGTAACTCTTGAGTAAGATGTAATAAATAGACGGTTAATATCGAATATCGCTTATTTTCTTGAAAGTCACGGAATGCATATGGCTCATATCTTGAGCCTAAGCGAGATAGTTGTAACAGGCGATTGCGATGCAAATGACTAATTTGTACCGTTTCTAATTCCATTCCTCGTATGTATTCGAGTCGTTCTATTACTTTTAGAAATGTTTCGGGTGAAGGATGACCCGGCGGTTCCTTTAACCAACCCAATATCGTTTTATTGGATTCGGATGGATGCTGCGAAGTAATGATCTCTTCAAGCTTTCCTTTTTGTTCATTTGTAAGAGATTGACTAACAGTATTGGAAAAAGTGAAGTAGGTCCCCAATATCCATTCATCTTCAGGGATTTGCATAAAATCTTGCCTCTGTTCCAGTGTAAGCAATTCTCTACCTTTGAGCTCGCAAAGAAAGAAGGGAAGTTTAAAGGACGGTTAAAGAAATATCATAAAAATCACGCAGGAATGAATTATGCAGTAAAGCTATATAAAGAAGGAAATATGACTGTAAATCAAATTTGTGAAATTACAAATGTATCTAGAGCTTCTTTATATAGAAAGCTATCGGAAGGAAAAAAATAAGCATTCATTACTTATATTAAAAATTTCCGGGGATTGTGAAACAACGTACCTAACCAAGCAGGCTATTTCTATAAGGAAGTATCAATATTTGTTTATCTAACTAGGCACGATCATCAAAGGGTTCCGAGTACATTTTAACGGAGATATACGCTAAACTCAGATTTAAAGCAAGGCTGTATTTTTCGAGAACACTTTTAAAAAACAACCTTAGTCACAAAGGAGGCCACTGAAAAACTTAAGTTTTTCAGTGGCCTCCGGGGTAAGTTCACTCGCTTTCTCCTCATCTATCTGCCACATTTATTCTCATTTCATCCGGGGATATTTAGGACTTCGTTTTGTTTAGCAAACTCATCCTGAAATGAAAACCTCTAATGTGATTCGTATACCTCAGACCAAGGATTTGCCTAGGGCTTCCTTCAGATTCCGCGTCACCACGGACACCCTTGCCTTCGACTAATGGTTCGCATATCCCAACGCCCATAGCGGACTTACACCGCCTAGCTAGTGAACATGCCCGGCACACTAAAGAACACCGTTTGAGAACAAACGGTGTATAAACTTATTCATCAATAGTATCTGGATCTGTTGCGTCTTCAGGATCTTCAATTGATTCTTCTGTATCAGGGGTGACATTATGTTCATCAATAGTATCTGGATCTGTTGCGTCGATTGGATCTTCAATTGGTTCTTCTGTATCAGGGATGACATTATGTTCATCAATAGTATCTGGATCTGTTGCGTCGATTGGATCTTCAATTGGTTCTTCTGTCCCTGGAGTTACATCCTCCGGTGGTGGATTATTATCGTCATCTCCATTATTACACCCCAATAACAAGAAAATTGAAAGAAAAACTGTTGATAAAAGTTTCATCCACTTAAGATTCATCTTTACCGCCCTTTCGATTGTTGTAATTTCTAAATTATTTTCTCCGTTTATTCTTTATTTATTCAGATAGTCTAAAAAGAAATTTGATGAAATACAGCAATAAGCAATTATGTATAGACTTATGATAGATAATATTACAAAGTTTCCCTATTTTATCCGATTCTATTTTTTGCTTTCTGAATAACCTCTTCTACAAACTGATCTTTATTTTCTAATTCACCAAGTGTAATATCTCCATTAGCTAATTTTTCAGAGAGCACATTAATATCTTCCTGGACGGAAACAGGGATTTGATTTTCAGTCAACATTTTCTGAAGCTCATTTGCAATTTTAGTTTCTTGATTCATTTTTAACACAACCTTTATTTTAGTATTTATATGGCAGGATTTGAGCAATTTAATACTTTGAACACGTTTGTAGGAAGGTTCTAAAGAAGAGAAAGGTTGGTTAACATCCAACCAACCTTTTGTCTTGCATAATTATTGTTGTGTGTACCCTGAGTTTGTTCTCCTTGAACACTTGTTCTTTATTGTATTAAATTGCCTCTATATGGATCTTGACTTTGCATGTAGTTAGAAAATTGCTGAACCGATTGTTTAATAGTTTGTGGAGTTTCTTTTTCCAAAGCGTACCATCCGTTTTTAAACATTAAGTTATATAGATTGCGGTGACAGTCTTCAGTTTCTTGGGAAATAGATGCAATTGTACGATACAACGACCCATGGCTTGCTTCTTTTAATGCAGTCGAATATGAGGAAGATATATATTTTTCCGTAGTTAAGGCATCGTTTAGAAAATCTCTATCGTTCATTTGCGGCGTCTTGGGAACTGGTGTTTCAGGATTCTTAATTTTGTTTGGATTATTATTTTCCACTATCGTATCCTCCTTATTGATTCATATTTTGTGAAGGTTGAGTTACATACTGTTGCATCTGTTGAAGCAGCTGTTGATAGTGTCGGTCGTGCATTTGTCCAGCTTGTTCAAGTGCTGCTCTTACTTCTGGATTTTGACATTGTTGAGCGAAAAAATGCATTTTCTTCATCGCAAGTAAATTCCAGCTTAACATATCGTTTACATAGAGATGATCCTTTGTTGACATTATTTCAGGCGGTTGTGTCATTAAAGCTTGTGCTTGTTGATTATTCATACCCGTCTGCATTTGTTGCATGATGTTTCCTCCTTGTTAACAATGTTGTAATCACTTTGGTAGATTGCCACACAGCGGTCAAAAATATGCAGGTATTTTAGAATAGTTTTATAGACTCCCCCACCTCTAGATAGCATTAAATACTCCCCACCTATACGCAGGTGGGGAGTATTTGTGGCTAAACTAAATATTAATTTATACTATTCCAGATTCTGTCTAGGTCCAAGGCAACATATATTTTATCACCATTAATTTCCTTATGTATAATAGGATTGGAAAAATACTGATTTATATTTTTATTAAATTGCTTACACCTTGCTCGTGGTTTTGGTCCATATAAATCGTTTCAGGATAGTCCTTATACATACTCCGTCTACCTCTTTTTTAATTTTATGAAAAATACAAACTGCATCAATACTCCATTTCTAAATAAGCATACCAGTCTTGCTTCTCGAAAAGGAAAATCCCCCTCGAATTGTAAAACAATTGTACTTTAATCAGCTTTTACAAAAGTACAACCGTCAAATTTACCCTATTCTCTCTTCCTTGATTTTTTGCCAAGAGTATTTTTTCCGAAAATAATAAAAATATAATTCGAATTTTAAAAACTTTGTATGAATAAATATTTCTATCTTCAAACATTCTAAGAAAGGTTTCAAAAAAAATAATAGGAGGTGTTATTCATGACAGTCATAAATGACGTTAAAACAGCTCTAGCAGGATTGAAAAGTGCTCAAGCTAGCTTTGAAACATTTGCTCTTAGTACAGATAATCAACAAGCTAAGCAACTTTACCAAGATGCAGCTAAGCAAACCCAATCCGTTGTAGACAGCATTGAACCACGTGTTCAACAAATCGAACAAGAAGAACCTCAATACAAACAACAGTAATTAGTAAGGCGAAAAAAGGTTGGCCTCTTAACCAACCTTTTTTCAGCTGTTCAAATAATAGGAAAAAATGGAGGTGATTTTTTGAAAGATAAAATAACCACATTGAAAAACCTACTTTTTATTATAATGGTCATTGGTTTCGCATCAGGATGTAATGGTAATCAAAATGAATTTATTCAAGGTAATAGTACTTTTGGTATTTCACAAGTACATACAAGTAAGCCAATTGATCAATCCGTTGCCAATCATGCGAAAGAAAAGATAATTACCAAGGAAGATATTACAGACGTAAAAGCTGTGAATACTGATAAAGAGCTTATGGCAGCGATTAAAGTTGAGAATTTTGATCGATTTCGATTAAAGAGTATCGAGAAGTCAGTAAAATCCGACTTAGAAAAAAAATATCCCGACTATAAAGTTTTTGTTTCGACTGATAAAAAAATATTCTGGGAGCTTGAAAAGGTCGAGCAAAGACTGAAAAAAAACGATATGAATAAGAAGAACTTAAAAAATGATTTGAACAAACTGAAAAGTCTTATGAAGGAACAAACCTAAAGAGGAAGGATCGAGTTATGTCTAACAATCAAAAGAAACAACTTACTCCTGTGCAACAGGAATATCAAAAATTGCAAAAACAACGAGAGATCAAAAGACCGGTTGTTAAAAATTGTATTAAGGCCTTTTTAACCGGTGGACTTATTTGTTTGATTGGTCAGCTTATTTCAGACTTTTACATTTATTATTTCGATTTTACTGAGCAAACGGCCGGAAATCCGACGGTGGGTACGTTAATTTTTATTACAATGCTTCTTACTGGTTTTGGCGTATATGATCGAATGGCCCAATTTGGTGGGGCTGGAACAGCTGTACCTGTAACAGGTTTTGGCAATGCGGTTATATCGCCTGCCATTGAGTCGAACCGAAGGATTTGTACTGGGCGTAGGTGGCAACATGTTTAAATTAGCGGGGGCGGTTATTTTATTTGGTGTTTTTTCTTCTTTTGTCATTGCCTTAATTAAAACCACTTTAATCCAGTGGGGTGGTTTATAATGCTAGCAGGTCATCGTACATGGATCTTCGAACAAAAGCCTGTCATTATCTCCACTGGAACCGTTGGTGGACCATTTGAAGCCAATGGTGCTATCCCAGATGATTTCGATACTCTTCATGCTGATTTATGGCTTGGGCAGGATTCCTATGAGAAAGCACATAAAATCCTTTTTGAAGAGGCTTGCCAAAAAGCCATGGAAAAAGGGGGCATACAAAAGGATCAAGTTCAATTTATCCTAGCTGGGGACTTAATCAATCAAATCACCCCAACAAGTTTCGCTAGCAGAACGATTGGAGCGCCTTATTTTGGCTTATTCGGTGCTTGCTCTACTTCTATGGAAGGACTGGCTCTAGGTGCTTATATTGTAAATACAAAAGGAGCGAAATATTTGTTAACAGGAGCTTCCAGTCATGATACAGCTGTTGAAAAACAATTTCGGTATCCAACTGAGTATGGTGGACAAAAGCCACCTACGGCACAATGGACGGTTACTGGTGCAGGTGCAGCCCTATTAAGTGATTCTGGGGAAGGACCTCATGTCACATCTGCCACAATTGGTCGTGTAATCGATATGGGATTGACAGATCCATTTAACATGGGAGGAGCTATGGCGCCAGCTGCGGTTGATACCATTGAAGCCCATTTAAAGGAACGAAATGTTGAGCCATCTTATTACGATTTAATTGTAACCGGTGACCTTGGCCAAATCGGACAGGAAGTGTCCATGGATCTATTTAAAAAGCATGGAACTCCTATTAGTGAAGAACAATACCAAGATTGTGGCCTTATGATTTATCGGGAAGGACAACCCGTTCTTGCAGGAGCAAGCGGTGCAGGCTGTTCAGCAACGGTAGTTTATGGGCATTTATTAAACCGTATGAAAAAAGGTGAATTTAAACGAATGTTAGTTGTGGCTACAGGTGCTTTGCTTTCACCGTTGTCCTTTCAGCAAAATGAAACAATTCCTTGTATCGCCCATGCAGTGTCAATTGAATACGGAGGTGAACAATTAACATGATCTATTTTTGGGCTTTTGTCGTAGGCGGTTTAATTTGTATCATTGGGCAAATTATGTTTGATGTATTTAAATTGACACCAGGTCATACCTTAAGTGCTCTTGTAGTGATTGGGGCGCTTTTAGATGGATTTGGACTATACGAGCCTTTGATTGATTTTGCTGGGGCAGGGGCTACCGTTCCGATTACAAGTTTTGGGAATTCGCTTGTTCATGGTGCGATGCAGGAAGCAGAAAAACATGGGTTAGTTGGTGTACTGACAGGAATGTTTGAAGTAACTAGTTCTGGTATTTCAGCTGCCATTGTTTTCGGCATGATAGGAGCTTTAATTTTTAAGCCAAAAGGATAAGGAGAATTAGGATGACAGTAGGATCAGATGTTAAACAGTGTTTTGCCAGTCTAAAAGGGGTAGAAGCAAGTCTCTCAAGTTTAGCATTACGGACTCTTGATGATGAATCGAAGCGAACTTTGCATGAGGCTATGATGGTAGTACACGAAGTAACAAAAGATTTAAAAAAAAGAGTAGGAGAACTAGAAGGAGAGGAACTTCAGTACAAAGGTTTCTAGAAAAACTATATTTACAGGGGGTGTAAGCAGTGCCTGAATGGTTAGATATAGCTGTACGCTCAGCATTATTTGTTGCTGTTTTATTTTTCATTACAAAATGGTTAGGGAAAAAGCAAATTTCAGAACTATCTTTCTTTGAATATGTCACCGGTATGTCTATTGGAAGTATTGGTGCAGAAGTGGCTACGGGACTTGAACGGAAGATTTTTCACGGAATTATTGGAATTGTCATTTTTGCGGCTATTCCCTTTTTCACTGGTTTAATTTCCTTAAAAAGTAAAGGTTTTCGCAATTTTATAGAAGGAAAAGCAACTGTATTTATCAAAGATGGGAAGATTATGGAAGATAATTTAAAAAAGGAAAGATATACGACAGATGAACTGTTAGAGCTACTTCGCAGGAAGGATGTCTTTCAAGTCTCTGATGTAGAATTTGCTGTTTTAGAGGCAACAGGTGATTTATCTGTGATGCTAAAGAAAGAAAATCAACCTTTAACAGCAAAGGATATAAACTTGAAGGTTGCTTCAATCAAGGAGCCTCAGACCATTATTATGGATGGTACAATAATGGATGAACCACTAGCCACGATTGGACGAAGTCGGGCTTGGCTACAAACTGAATTAGAAAAACTAGGGGTAACGATTGAAAATGTATTTCTGGGACAGGTTAATTCTTACGGAGAGTTAACGATTGATCTGTTTGACGATAAATTACAAGTCGCCCCCCCACAAGAAAGACCCTTAATTCTTTCAACCTTGAAAAAATGTCAAGCAGACTTAGAACTATTTGCTCTTGGAACGGAATCAAAAGACGCCAAACAAATGTATAGGTTAAACAGTGAAAAATTACAAGAAGCCATTGATAAAGTGACCCCTATTTTAAAAGGATAAGGATTTAGCTTAGATTCATACATGACGAAAAAAAGATACCATTTTTAATTGAAATAAGTTTAAAAACCTTAGTCCAATTTCGGACTAAGGTGAATTTTTTTACGAGGTGTTAGAAGTGTCTATTTTTTTAGTTAAAGTTATTTTTATCTATATTGTGTTTATTGTAGCAGTAAATATTTTAGGGAAATCAGCTCTATCCCAACTTACCCCTCATGATTTTGGAGCGATTCTTTTTTATCTTAATCGAAATTTAAAGGAAAGTAGATATCCTTTACCTGAGCTGTTGTCTAATTTAAGAACAACAGGATATCCGGATATTCACGATAATGAATATGCGATTTTGGAAGCAACAGGTGAAATTAGCATTTTTCCAAGAAAAGAATTAGTTCCTATTACTCCAAAAGATTTACATATGAAAGTGGAATACCGCGGATTACCCATAGTCGTTGTCATTGAAGGGAAAGTGCAAAAGCGTAAATTAAAATTTATCAACAAAAATGAAAAGTGGTTAAAGGAAGAACTAAAGGCAAAGTGATATCTTCAAATCAAAGATTTTTTTTATGCTGCTGTTAGAGATACCGATCATTCATTAAACATTAACAAAAAAGATGTTAACGACTAATTTTAAGACGATTTCCTCCCAATATAAATTAATGTTTTCTCTTATTTACTCCTTATTGCATTTACCAATTTCATTTTCCAAATTTATAAAAAATTATACCTATATTTAGGAATTTACCAGATGGTAATTTTCAAAATCACTAAGTCTCTAGTTAGGACAGTGCCCAGATCATTAAGCCTTTCTTGATGTCAGAACTTTCCCAACCTTAATTCTCTTTTTTTCGTTCTTAATATCTTATACAAGTTCTTATAAAGGTAGTCCATAATATATAACAGACAATCCCTTCATATTCCATACGTATACTGGTTACATAGTTTGTACATGATAAGAGAAACAGAAGGAGGGATTCCAGTTGGAGTGGATTTTTTATCTATACCTGTTAAATACGTTCTTTATCTTATTCATAGCAATTTGGGAAGTTCGTCGGCCTGCCAAGGCTTTGAATTGGATAATAATCGTCCTTTTTTTACCTGTCATTGGTTTCTGGCTATATCTTAGCATATCAAACCCTAAGTTTATTCATCGAAAAAGATTGACCTGTTCTAAAAATGAATCTAACAAATTACCTGAGACATTCGGTGCTTCAGCATCGGTAATTGCCAATGCTTTACGGCATTTCACTGTGAATGGGCTTCGAATGGGCCAAGTCCAAGTGTTTAACAATGGGATAGCAAAATATGAACAACTTATCGAATCCCTACAAAAAGCCCAAGAAACCATTGATCTGGAATATTTCATCTATCGGAACGACCAAATT
Organism: Niallia sp. RD1; assembly: GCF_024219955.1. Lineage (NCBI taxonomy): Bacteria > Bacillati > Bacillota > Bacilli > Caryophanales > Bacillaceae > Niallia > Niallia sp. RD1. Next base: position 28,667 of record NZ_CP100420.1, read on the forward strand.
GGTAATCGAATCACAGAACTGCTAATCGAAAAAGCATTAAATGGAGTGCAGGTTCGTTTTATGAGAGATAGCTTGGGGAGTTATAAATTCCCGCGTGAAAAAATCCGGCAGATGGTTGAAGCAGGGATAGAATGCAGGACAATATTTCCTCTGCGATTTCCCTGGATTTTGTCCAATTGGAATTATCGGGATCATTGTAAGATTGTGACGATTGACAGAAAGGAATCCTTTACTGGCGGTATGAACGTTGGGTATGAATATACAGGATTAAAGCCAGACGTAGGATTTTGGAGGGACACTCATTTGCAAATTATAGGGGAAGCAACAGGCGACTTGCAGACTGTTTTTGATGTTCATTGGGAAATCGCTGTGCCGGAAAGGATAAAGTCAAAAACAAAATCTGAGGCAACGAAAAAGGCCACTAAAATCCCAAAATATAAATCAAAGGAAATCAATCCAACCGGCAGCATAGATCTTTCAAGATGGCCTGCCGAATTAGGATCTGAGTTATGGCCTATAGAAGGTAAAACAGACAATACCCAAACAAAGACAGGAGAATTGCAAAAAGCGTACATCCATACGTTGGAAGGAAACCCTGGAATTCCTACCCCAGTTATTCGTCAAGCTTACTTTATATGTATAACACAGGCGACCAAGACTATTGATATAACAACACCCTATTTTGTACCAGAAACAGATATTATCATGGCGTTAAAAACAGCTGTGGCTCGTGGTGTGCGCGTAAGATTGCTGGTTCCTCGCCACATTGATCAAAAAATCGTAGGCTTTGCAAGTCGTACCTATTACGGGGAACTTATAGAAGCTGGGGTCCAAATCTACCAGTACGACAAAGGAATGTTACATGCGAAACTGATGATCATTGATGAGGAAATTGCAGAAGTAGGCTCAGCAAACTATGATATGAGAAGTTTTCGCCTGAATTATGAGGTGTGTCAAGTCGTGTACAGTGCTGATGTGGCAAGAGAACTCACAGAGCAGTTCGAGAGGGATCTTACTGATTCTGTACCATTAAGAATTGAAGACTTGTTGCAACGATCCCTGACCGAGCGCATTGTTGAACAGGGTGCTCGCGTGCTTTCTCCATTATTATAAGTTGATGTATCCTGTTTTTATTGTTCTATCTTAAATCTAGATTTAACTTTGTTTTTAATATATTTCTGACTTATTTGAAAAAGAACTTCCAACATGGGTTTTTTCTTATTTACGATGGAAATTCATTACTAAAAAACGGTAATACTAAAAAGGCAGCTCAAAGAGTTTGAATTCAAAAATATCTGTTACCTTTTCATTTAAATATAGAGGTGATATCAATAGATAATATATTTGAAAATCTTAAGGAAATACGTTTATTAGAAGATAAGCTCTATCATTTAGAATTAAATAGTTGGCAAAAAAATGAGTTTTTAACTTGGGAATGGTGGATACTAGTCGTTTTTTTAGGTGTGCCTTGGGTTATATGGGCTAAACTTGTTAAACGAGACATTATTTTAGAAATTTTGTTATTTGGTACCATAATTATCTTGACAACAACCTTATTAGATGTAGTTGGTGCACAATACAGTTTTTAGGATTACCCCATTGCATTCCTACCTTTTATTCCTAGGGCCTTTCCTTTTGATTTTTCAATGGTACCTGTAGCTTACATGTTGTTATATCAATATTTTAGAACATGGAAATCTTTTATTTTAGCCCAGATCATTATGGCACTAACATATGCCTATATTGGTGAACCCTTTTGCGAGTGGGTCAAACTTGTTAATTATTTAGAGTGGAGATACAGATATTCATTCATATATTACATCATTGTTGGAATTGTAACTCGAGCTTTAATACTAAAACTAGCCTCTTTATCTAAACCTCAAGATCTTACAACTAAGTAAAATTTAAATTGGAGGAAAAAACTTTGGAAGAAGTTAATATTGGTTTACTGACGATCAAAGTCATCGTTGGTTTTGCCACTTTATTTTTTATCATTATCATAACAGGCAGAACATCCATCTATCAGTTAACCCCGTTTCACTTAGTTTTTGTGTTAGTACTTGGAGATTTTTTAGGAAATACCATTTATGAAGATAAGGTAGGGATTTTTCATTTTTTATATACCATCGGATTGTGGACGTTTCTTATGTTGGGAATAGAGTTTATGACTCTAAAAAATAAATCGACACGTTCTCTCTTATTAGGCAATCCTAACATCATCATTCGAGATGGTGTTATGGACAGAAAGTTACTTACAAAGAACAAATTGGATGTAAATCAAGTATTGAGTATACTCCGTCAAAATAATGTCTTTTCAGTTCGCGAAGTCAAATACGGTATATTGGAAGCTAATGGGCAAATAAGTTTATTATTAAAATCCAAGTATCAAAAACCAGACAAGCAAGATCTCAATCTTCCAGAAAGTCCAGTAGACCTCCCAACATCGTTAATTATAGATGGGGAAATTTTATGGGATAATTTACATGAACTCGGATTTGATCAACAGTGGTTAGATAACCAATTAACTACCAATGGATATGATAATGTAAAGCGTATACTTTACGCAGATTGGCGAGAGAGTGAAGGCATACATGTAAGTCCTAAATAAAATTTGTTAGGATAAGAGCACATCAATTTTCTTGGTGAATATAAACTTTAGTCTTCAACAATCAGGCGCTTTAATGAAGTAACTAAAGCCTAATTTTTCACTTATAACACCGAGAAATTAGGCTTTTTATATTTTGATTTCCTTAACGTTGTAAATCCGCATTTTCCTGACGCTACCCCAACATCTGCTTTTTTGTGGTTAAACATCAGAACAGGTCGCTTTTAGAAAACGCTGTTTTCGCAAAGTTTGTTGTTTTTGGCAGGGGAAAACTTTTACCTGAACAACCTTAGTTGTTTTGATAGTTCTTCCCCTTTGTCTTGGATTCCAAGACGTTTTTGTAAACGAATTGGTAAAATGAAAGTTATTTTTTCTGAATCTTCTTTAGTAATTTCTTCTTGGTTGGTATAGCCTGAGATTTCTTCCCCAATCATTGCTAATTCAAAGGGGGAATTGTTATAAATAGTTTCAGCTATTCTTATATATATCTCATCAATTTTAGCCAACCAGGGATTGAGTTCTTTAGTAAGCGGATATTCATAAGGATAGAGCTGTTCAAGTGTAGCTTGTGGTATGGATATATCTAACCAATCTGATTCGCCCTCGATTCTTATTACAGAAATCAAACTCGGTAAAGTATTCCCATCAGTCAAATTTAAAGTCCCATAAAATTGATTTACACTATCATCATCAATGTTTATAGGTAATGAAATTGAATCCGATAGGAAGTCCTGTCGTTCTTGCCAAAGCCCGTTGAAGAATCCGATGTTTTCTAATGCAATAAGTGCTTGATTCAATCTATTATTATCTCCAACGGGGTGAAACTCGATTGAAAGTTCATAGAATCCTCCAATCCAATTATCAGGGTTCGTAAATTCATTGTAATTCAATATTTTCACCTCCGTTTTAGTAGCTCTTTAAGAGTTCTACTGTGCTGTAATTTGATTTTTGGCAAGCCGAAATAAGCATCTGTTCCACCTGTTTTTCAAACGACAAATGCTTATCTAGGTCTAGCCAGCGGAACCAGTATAGGTAATTATCAAGGTATTTTGTTGCGACTCCTTGAAACCTTCTAATCCAAGTTTTAAGGCGGCTATGGAAGTTGTTCACATTTTGAATATGAAAGATACCTTTCTTTACCCGTTGTTTTTGCCGCTCATTGATTGGCTCGTGTTTCAAACCTTTTATTTTGGCAAATTTCTTATAGTTGGTAGCTGTATCTGTGCATAGTAGTGATTTCGGGTCTATATATTTTCCGATGGCAGCGTCAATTTCTTCCGCTTTCACACGACCAGTGCCAGCTTTTAGAGCGATGATGTTGTTATTACGGTCTTGTGCAACTACGACGGCAATTTTCAGGTCAGAAATCCCCCTTTTTTCGTCAGGAGTCTTCCGTTTCTTTGGTTCCCGGTGCGTAACCTCACGACCTTTTAAAGACTCTCGAAAGAAGGTTTCATCACTTTCAATGATACCCTGTAGTTGGTTAAAGTCTAATGAACGTAATGCATTCAGTATTTTATGTCTCCAATAAAAAGCGGTTGAAATGTGTAATTTTAAACGTTTAGCGATTTTAGGAAGTGTATAACCTTCGACCATCATTTCCATATACTTCACCCATTTTTCGGGATAGCGAGAGCCTGAAAAAGGAGTATTAGTCATATCATTAAACGTTTTATTGCAATCCTTACAAAGATAACGTTGGCGGGACCTGTACTTTCCGTTTCGTTTAACAGCCGTGCTGCCACAATGAACACAAGCCATACCACTATTAAAACGAGTCTCACGGATTTGTTTCAGCAGCTTAGAAATTTTATCTGGTTCATCGGGGAAAAGGTCATTTTTCAATGCTTTAAAAAGTTCTAATCGTTCTTCTTTTGTAAGTCCATTTGCATTCTCATACACACCTAACCACATACTGAATACCTCCTTGAACCACGATTATATCAAAGCTTCTAAAAGTGTGGTCAAGAAAGCAACAATTTATGCGAAAACAGCCTTAGAAAATAATGCGCACAGTAATTTCCAAAGAAAACAGCTCTTTTTTATTATATTTTACCTTCTTGATACCTCAAATTCACATTTAATCGATTAAATTTATTGAATACATGGCAATATAATAGTTACAGCTGTTCCCCAACCCTCTTTGCTTTTTACTATCATGTCTCCGTTATTTTGTTTAAGAAGCTTCAGGCATATAGTTAAACCTATTCCAGTTCCTTTTTCTTTACTTGTATAGTAAGGCTCTCCTATTCTAGCTAGCCTCTCTTTACTTATTCCATCTCCATTATCAATTATTCTAATTCGACAATGAGTCTCTTTTTGATCAAGAATCACCTTTACTTTGCCAGTTTGGGGTGAAATCGCCTCAATGCTATTTTTTAATATGTTTAATAATACTTGTTTAAACTGCGAGTTATCAATGGAAGCAATTAATTCTCTTTCCTCTCTATTTTCTACAATAATCTCTTTATTTTGTTCATTAGCCACAGCCTGAAATAAAACTTTTATATTTTTCAATTCTAAAAATGCCTTTGTTACAGGAAGGATATTATTTTCATTTTCTTTCGCTTCAGGTTTACTTAGTATAAGCAATTCCTTTAAGACTTCATTAATTCGATCAATTTCATCAAGTAAAATGGTTTCATAACCAGAAGCATCATTTTTTTCCTTTAGAAGCTGAATAAAACCTCTGATGGTAGTCAACGGATTTCGAATTTCATGGGCAACACTAGATGCCATCTCCCCTACTACTTTTAATTTCTCAGAAGAAATCATTAGTTGTTCATTTTGCTTCTGCTCAGTGATATCATGACCAAAATAGATATGATATTCTTCCCCAGTACTATGTATAAGTTCTTTTTTTCCCCAAATAATAAAATAGTTGTTCCCTCTACTGTCTACATAGCGATGTGGTTTCTCTGTTACCATATTAATACGATCTGTAATATAAGAAAACGGACGACCCAACCAATTCTTGTTTTCTAACGATAATAGATGTAAGAAAGAAGGATTCATCTTCACTATCTGTTCCTTCCCATTCTTAACTAATAAATAATTAGGATTTATATCCATGATGGCTTCTAATAATTCACTCTGCCTCGACAGTTCTGCATTCATACTATTCAAATGTGTTGATTGCATTTGGAAAAAGCTTAAAAATAAAATAACCGCAGCTATTAAAGAATTAAAACTTGAGAAGAACAGTGGAATAAAAATAAAACCACTAAATACACCATTTATATAGATGATTAAAACAGCTATGACAAATTTCATATAAAAACTTTTATAAATTGGATCCCTTATTTTAAATGAGATTATCAATAAAATAATAGTGTTTAAATATAATAAGACAATATTAAGAATGAATAATATATTCCATTCACCATAAATTGGTAGAACATATTCAGATGAAAGCAAACTTCCTTCCATCACCACAAAATCCTTAATGCCAAGACTTGTAAAATTTATAAAATAAGCGAATAAACTATAGAATATTAAAACGTATAAAAACGGCTTATTGAATAAAACTCTGAATCGTTTAAATTCTATATTTTCACTTACCAAATAATAAGAAAAATAATACATTACTGGCATTATACAAATGGTTCCAATTCGAAATATTTTAAATAAAAGTTCAATTGTATCCTGACTCAAAAAATCTCCTGCATATAATACAGCAATATCCATTTGCCAAAAGGATAGCATACATAAGAAAAGAGATAAGGCCTTCGTTAATTGAGACTGTGAGTAAAAAATGATCGTCACAGAAATAATGAGCGGAACTAACGAAACCATCAATAATAATATAGCTTCCATATTATGCTCCTCCTTTTGTTATCATTGCGCACCCATTATTTCCTCCGTATCCATGTGCCGTTATTAAAACACGATCAATCTCTTGTTCCATTAAGCTTGTAACTATTGGATAGTGATGGTAATAACTATTTATTTCTTCGCTTATCGTTGGCGGAATAAAGTTTTTACTTATACTAATTAATGATGCAATTATTTGAAAAAGAGGCGCAACCCCCATTGGGTGACCAACCGTGCCTTTAATCGAAGTAATAGGTATATTAGAGTTTGCAAAAAACTTCTTATAAACCCCTACTTCAATATGGTCATTTTCCATTATTCCTAAAGCCTGACTATTTATAAAGGATGGCATATTTTCCTTTATACATTCGGCAACCGCCTTTTCCATTAGCAATCCTGTTGAATCTGACTGATAAGGGGAAACAGCATCCTGAGTTACACTTGTCGCCTCGACTGTTCCTAATATGGCGGCATTACGCTGAATTGCTATTTGTTCACTTTCCACAATTAACACACCAGCTCCTTCTGAAATCGAAAAACCTCTCCCCCCAGAAAAAGGTCCAAATATTGGCAAAGGATTGTCTCCTGCTTGTAAGACACGAAGCGGAAGGAAACCTTTTATAACGGTATCACAAATCGGTTCATCACTTGCACCGACTATACAAACATCTATTTGATTTGATTTAATTAATATTCTTGCTAAATTTAGTGCATCTATTCCAGATGTACAACTATTCGCTAATGATAAAGACATACCATGTAATTGCAGCTCAGCACTAATACTTGATGATAAAGAATTAGCATTCATATTTCCAATGGTATAAGGAGAAATCCTTTTTCCTTTTTCTGCAGACATAGTAGCTTTACTTATTTCTGCTAAGCCTCCACCTGAAGAACCGACAATTACTGCTGTTCGATAATCTCTAACACTTATATTTGCTTGTTCAACTGCTTCTTTACATGCTTGGAGAATCATACGAACAGGTTTAGACATTTTATCTTGTTTCCTGTTTAACTTGTTTAATTGTTCTTCATACACTCTGCCTGTATATATGTATTTTCCTTCATATTTTTCCTGTTTCAACATACTTTTACTATTTTCAAGTACAGTCGTATATTCTTTTATATTAGAAAAACCTGTGCCAATTATCCCCATTCCAGTAATAACCGATTTCATATATATTCTCCTATAAAATATTCCTTACATATGTATTTTACTATGAAAATTGATTTACATCAGTAAAATAAGAGAAAATGTCCAAATTGCCACAAATAAAAAGGCTGCACCAAAGTTCAACCAACTTACAAAGACAATTATCTGCTAATTCTTCTAATTCAAAAGAAGTAACTTAAATAACTGCTTATAAAGTCAGAACCTTGTATCCAGCCTTCTACTAACAAAATATTGTTTTTTAATTACTGATAACCATTTTCTCTATCAGATGCTTCATCTTGGATCTCTTCTCTAAATGATTGAATCGCAGCTTCTCTTCGCTTGTTTTTCTGCTGAAGCATTTCTTTTTCATCAGAACTAGCATTTACCAGTGTTTCTTCTGTTTTGTCGATATTTTCGATTGTGTTTTGCACCATGTCCTGTAATTTTTCTACATTATCAGAACGATTATCGGGATTGGGCTTTTGAAAGCTCATCATTATTCCTCCTTCCTAATATGCTACGTATGTATTTTGGATGTCTACTGAATTTTTTATGCAAAGCTTCTTGATTAACACATACTACCATTTATTCACAAGAACAACTTTTCCTACAGCTTTACCCGATTCTAAATAATCATGTGCTTCTCCAACGTCCTCGAAGGAAAACGTTTTTTTATCTAGTAATGGCTTTAAACAATTTGCTTCTATTACGGCAGTAATACTCCGTAATATATCCCCATGTTCAAAACGAGTTGTTTCATCAAGCAGCTTAAGAAGCATAAACGTAACATGGAAAGAGAGTCCCTTCGAATGTAAGGGAGTTAGATCATGTGTAGATCTAGCAGCTATCGTTAATACTGTTCCATTTACAGCGGACCTTCAAAGGAATTATCTAAATTTCTACCACCAACTGTATCAAAAATAATCGAAAATCCTTTTCCAGCTGTATACTTTTCCATATATTCTTTAACTGATGTTTCTCGGTAATTTATAACATGATTAGCTCCCAATTCTCTTGCAATTGCTTGTTTTTCCATGGATGAAACCGTTGTATGAACAGTTGCTCCAGCCCACCTAGCTAACTGAACGGCTATATGCCCCACCCCTCCTGTACCGCCATGAATTAGAATATCCTCTCCTGCTTTTAAACCACCTTTGGTAAATAAAGACTCCCATGCCGTTATGCCAACTAGAGGGATTGCTGCAGCTTCTTCCATTGAAATATTCTGAGGTTTATGTGCTAGGACCTTTGCATCCACAATCATATATTCCGCCAATGCCCCTGCTAATCCTTTGAAACCACCTGCGCATCCATATACTTCATCTCCTATTTGAAAAGACTTTACCCCCTCCCCCACTTCTTCAATAACACCTGCTACATCTCCATGTAATACGGCAGGAAAGGCTGGAGAAACTGCTGGTACAGCTCCAGATCGCACTTTAATATCAATTGGATTGACACTCGTGGCTTTTACCTTTACTCGCACTTGACCTGGCAATAAATCCGGTGATTCTATTTCTTTCAATTTAAAAACGAAAGAATCACCAAATGTTTCTATTATCATCGCTTTCATCATCATTCATCTCCTTTATTTCCATATTACCTAATCCGTTCGATTTTTTCGAAAATTTCGTATTCCTTTTCTCATTTAATTAATAAAACGTTTCTATTTCGTTAAAAAGGGATATTAGTATCTTATAGCTATCATACTAACAATATCAATATCGATATTTATCGAGGAGGACCCACACATGAATGACCTTGAAAATAAAGTAGCCATTATAACTGGAGCCGCTTCTGGTATTGGAAAGGCTGCAGCCACCTCCCTTGCCGACAAAGGCATGAAAGTAGCATTAGTAGACTTAAATGTTGATGATTTAGAAGAAGTAAAAGCAACGATTAATAATAAAGGTCAAGTAGCTATATCACTGGAAGCAAATGTTGCAGAGCCCACTTCTATTCAACAGGCTATTGATGAAACAGTTGAAAAATGGCAGCAAATAGATACCGTTTTTATTAATGCTGGAATTAACGGAGCAGTTTCTTCCATCGAAGATCTAACACCATCCGAGTGGGATAATACGATTGAAACAAATTTAAAAAGTACATTTTTAACGGTTAAATATAGTGTTCCTTTTATGAAAACCAATGGAGGAAGCATTATAATTACAAGTAGCATAAATGGGAATCGCATTTTTAAAAACTTTGGAATGTCTGCTTACAGTACCTCTAAAGCTGGTCAAGTAGCTTTTGGAAAAATGGCTGCACTTGAATTAGCACAATACAAAATACGAGTGAATATGATTTGCCCAGGTGCAATCGATACAAATATAGAAAAGAATACTTTTAAAGATGAAAAACACTTAGAAGAAATAGCCATCCCTGTTGAATATCCGGAAGGTAACCAGCCACTATCTCATCAATCAGGCAGTGCACAGCAAGTGGCTGATTTAGTATATTTTTTAAGTTCTGATTTATCTAGTCATATTACTGGAACAGAAGTATATATTGATGGAGCAGAGTCTCTTTTATAGAGAATATAGACCCTACCTGACAATTATCTGGTAGGGTTTATTATGGATTAAAGCTATTTGCTATCTACCTTTAATTTTTATACGCGAGTAGATAGAGCAACTAAATGCAGTATTCTCCCTATCGTATGCTAAAATAGAGAGAACTTGCATCAGTGGGGGTTGCACTGATGGTTAACTTATCAGACCTTAACGGGCGGTTATCCCCCATTAAGCTTCCTTGCCTTGGTTTTCCACAGATTGAGAGGAGGGTCTTACTGCCTGTTAAAAGTGGGATAAAGAAAATACCGAAAAAAGGAGAATCTATCCATGAATGAAACAATACAACAATTGAAAAACCGTCGTTCTTACCGCAATTATCAGGATAAAGAAGTAACTTTCGAAACACTCCAATTGATTATGGAAGCAGCACAAGCCGCCCCTTCTTGGACGAACGGTCAGCATGTAACGGCTATCCTTATTCGAGATGAAGCGAGAAAGAAAAGATTGGCAGAATTATGTGGGAATCAAAAACATGTGGATAACTCCCCTGCTTTTCTTGTTTTTTGCGCAGATTTCTATCGAGCAAAACTTGCTAGTGAGATGGAAGGAAAGGATTTTAAAGCAATCGAAGATATTGATACACTTTTAATAGGAGCCACTGATGTTGGGCTTGCCATGCAAAATGCCATAACTGCTGCTGAATCACTCGGATTAGGTACTGTTCCAATAGGGGGTATTCGTCGCAATTCCTTACAAGTCATTGAATTTTTACAGCTTCCTACCTATGTCATTCCTATTGCTGGACTTTGTGTTGGTTACCCTGATGAGGACCCTGGTTTAAAACCTAGATTACCCTTAAAAAGTATTCTTCAAGAAGAAAAATACGATAAAAACCAACAACCTTTCATTGAAGACTATAACGATACATATAAAGAATACTTAAAGAACCGAGGAGAAACCCCAGTAGGCTGGACCGATCGAATTGCAAACTTTTATAATAAATCCTACTATCCAAGTAATGCAAAAATGATTAAACAACAAGGATTCCTTGCGAAAGATATGCATATCTAGCAGAAAAAATGCTGTTTCCAATCCGGTGAATAACCATCTTGGAAACAGCATTTTTATTTTGGAAAATTTATTTCAAAAGTGGTCCCTTTATTTAACGCACTATCTACTTTTATAGAACCATCGTGTTTTTCAATGATCCACTTCGCAATAGAAAGGCCTAAACCTGTCCCTTCTCGATCTGTTCTCGATTGCTCTACTTGATAGAAGCGATTGAAAATTTTTGAAATCTCTTCTTTAGGTATACCTATTCCATTATCCTTTACCATAATGACTACTGAATTAGCTCGCTCAATGGCTCGAAGCTCAATCTCTCCCCCTTCCATTGTAAACTTCATACTATTATCAACCAGAATAACAAGCAATTGATGAATTCTCTCCTTATCACCAATAAATGAAATTTTGTTTTTTACAGAAGCATAGATTTTTTTCCCTTGAAAATCTGCAATATCTTCATATTGTTCCACAACCTCTTGAATGACTTCTTCTACAGCAAATTGTGTTTTTACTATTTCTGCTTGGTTTGAATCTGATCGAGCCAATGTCAGTAAATTTGTTACAAGTTTACTCAATCTTCTTGTTTCTTTCGAAATGACAGATATGTCAAATGCTCTTTCCTGGATTGTAGCTTCAGGTTTTTGAAAAAGCACATCCGTACGGGACTGAATAACAGCTAGCGGTGTTCTTAGTTCATGGGATGCATCCGAAACAAATTGTTGTTGAGCCTCCCACGATCGTTGAATGGGGATTAAAGCTCTACCTGCTAAAAAGTAACCTCCCAGTACTGCAAATAGGCTGCCAACACCTATTCCAACAGACATAATAATGATTAATTGAGCTAGCATGCTCTCTTCAGAATCAATATTTCTTACTATTTGAATCGTTTTTGTTTCCCCATTAACCTCTAACTTAGTGGATATCGTTTGAAAACGATATCCTTCAGAAGAAGTTTTCTTTTCTAATGTATTAGTAGAACTTGGCTTTAAATACTCTTGTTCTGCTGTATAATCAATAAATGAATTTTCCGAAGCCCCTTCGATTTCTCCACTCGTCCCCCATTGGATAAGCATTAATTTAGGCTCTAACATGGGAACCGGTCCTCTACCGTCCCTTTCGCCCATTCTTTTCAAGTCTTCTATTCCATTAAGAAGAGAATTATTAACTTCACGATATGTTTGCTTTTCTGTGTATAGATAAATGGTGTAACCTATTATAACCATTAATAATATGAAGACAATCGAATTTAATATAGTTAGCCTGATTCTTGTTTTACGAAACATTTTTCTATTTGCCCCTTAATAGTCCTTCAAAATATAGCCTACACCTCGGACAGTTTGAATATCTTTATGAAAATCAAAAGGTTCTAATTTTTTGCGAATTTGATGGATAAACACTTCCACAATGGCAATGGTCGTATCTGAATCAAATCCCCATATTCGATCGAATATTTGCTCCTTCGTTACTATTTTTCCATTATTTTGAATAAGGTATTCGAGTAAATCATACTGCTTTATTGTTAATTTGATTGGAACTTCATTAATCAAAACATCATTTTCTTTCCCAGTAAGGACGATTCCCTTATACTTGATACCTTCATCCAGGTCAAGAGAACCACTTCTTCTTAATAAAGCTTTAATGCGTGCTTGAAGTTCTGGTGTTTGAAATGGTTTTACGAGATAATCATCTCCTCCATATTCTAACCCTTTCACTCTGTCTTCAAGTGCATCTTTTGCAGTTAAAAATAATACTGGTGTTTTAATTTTCTCTTTTCGAATCTGTTTAACAATATCAAAACCGTTAACATATGGGAGCATCACATCCAAGATGATTAAATCATAAATATTCTGTTCCGCAAAAAACATTCCATCTTCCCCATTATCTGCCGTGTCCACTGTATATTCTGTTTCCAGTATTGTTTTTAAAGAATCAAGTAACAGTTTATTGTCTTCTACAATTAGTAATTTCATTGAAAGTTCTCCTTACTTTCTTCTCCATTTTTTACAACATTACAAAAGTATATATTATCTCTATTTTAATAATAACTGCTTAATTTAACCTTAAATTTCACTTTTTTCTTAATAAAAGGCAGTTTTCCTTCCTTTTGGACAAGGAAATGGAATAACTGCCTCTTACCTCTATTAGTCCGACATTATTACGTTCACCTTAGATTACTTCTGGAAGAATAAAATAATTTGCTAACTTAGCATTTACATGCGTTTGCCAATTATGTAACGAAACACCATTCTTCTCTAGTAATTTATAAGCATGGACCCATGCACTCATCTCCGCATTTACACGGTAAGACCAATCATGCAGCCATTTATCATGTTCTAATTCACCATTTACATAATCAATAACATGACCAATTTCATGGGCAAGTGCATAGATATTTTCCAATGTAAGTTGATATGGAACTGTAATATACATTTTCGTATTAAAACTTATTTTTTTTGTCGAATCATATACAACTTTGCAACCTAATTCTTCAGCAAATTGTACCACTTTCATAAATTTTTCTCTTGAAACCATCATACATACATTTCCCCTTTACCAATATTTACTATACTCAAAAAAACAAATGTTAATGTTTATTCTCTTTGAATTCGGCTATATAACCTAGTAACGTTAATTAAAAATCTTTAATAGGAGTGATAGAAATGGCAGACAACAAAATGAGCAGAGAAGAAGCAGGTAGAAAAGGCGGAGAAGCTACTTCAAAAAATCACGACAAGGATTTTTATCAGGAAATCGGACAAAAAGGTGGACAGGCTACTTCTGAAAACCATGACAAGGAATTTTACCAAGAAATCGGTAAAAAGGGTGGAGAAGCTACTTCTGAAAACCATGACAAGGAATTCTACCAAGAGATTGGTAAAAAAGGTGGACAGGCTACCTCTGAAAACCATGACAAGGAATTTTACCAAGAAATTGGTCGAAAAGGCGGAAATTCTCGTAACGATAACGATTAATGGCTACAGACCTGTCCGTTGTTCAAACATACCAATACGTTAACAAATAAGTGGATACTCTACCAAAAAACAAAAAGTAAAAGATAAAAATTAATTTAAAAATCCATAAGGGGCTGACCTTTACAAGATCGATTCTTTGTATTTGGTTAGCCCTTTTCATCTATTTATTACTTCTTATGATACATTATTTGTAAACGTAATTCAAAGATTTCTTTTTTCACTACAACTTACTTTTCCCTCTGCTTATCCTACCCTCTGCTAACCTATTATTCTATATTTATTATTTAAGCAAATGGTTTTTACAATTAAAGCTATTATTTCCAGAGAACTTTTGATACAATATTTTTGTTAAGTTTTACAAATTTCGATAATATTCCCCTTTGAACAATAGAATATAATATAATCTAATGTACCTATTAAAATAACATTATTTATGATTTAAAATAACTATAATTGAATTTTTATAGATTATATTAATCTATTTTTATTGTATAAAGAGAAGAGGGAGTAAATCGTGGGCATCATTAATGCAGGTGAGTTTATAGAAACCGTTTATTTTAAAGGTCTCCAAATTTCGTTAATGGCTGCTGGAGATGGGACCGAAGTAATCTATCATAAATTACAACCTGGTTCTAGTTGGGCAATGACTCCTGAAGATAATTGGGATGGTTTTGAATATTTTTATATACTCTCTGGGAAATTATCCCATCGAACTGATGAAGATATTGTTGAAATGAAAGCAGGACAAGCTTTTTTTGAGAGCCCTATTAAAAAGTACAGTATTTTTACTGCAGAAGAAATTACAGAATTTATTTATATAACAAGTCAACCAGTTTTTCATTATTATAGTCAATGTTCTAAAGATTTAATGGAACTTGCGATTTCTATAGAAGAAAAGGATGGTTACACAGTAGATCATTGTGAAAGAATTAAACACTACTCCATGCTAGTTGGAGAGGCATTAGATCTTAATAGAAAACAGATTACAAGATTAAACTTGGCTTCTTTTTTTCACGATGTTGGCAAAGTACGAGTTCCATTAGAAATTCTGCAAAAACCCGCTAAATTAACAGAAGATGAATGGGCCATTATGAAAAAACATACTACATTTGGTAGAGATTTACTTGAAGAGACAAAAATACCTGTTCTTTGTGAAGTTGGATTAATAGTTGAACAGCATCATGAGAGATATGATGGAAAAGGTTATCCAAAAGGTCTCAAAGAAAGTGAGATTTCTATTGAAGCTGCCATTATATCAGTCGTCGATTCCTTCGATGCAATGACAACAGATAGAGTATATAAAAAAGGCAAAGCTGCCGAAGAAGCATTTCAAGAAATCTTAAATAATCGGGGTACTATGTATCACCCCTTAGTGGTAGATACTTTTATAGCACTAAAAGAAAAAATCATAAATGAAAAGGGAGAGATTTTATGAAAAAATTAGTATGGAGTTTATTAGCTGTAGTATTAATTGTGTCACTTCAAGTAAAGCCTGCTGAAGCTGCTTACTTACCTGAGTATGACAAATATATCGAAGTATCTTATGATCAAGCAAGACAAATTGCAGATGCACTTGGACTTAAAAATGTACCTCTAGGTGAACAAACTGCACAAATTTCCTTTGAAGTTCAAGAAAAAGTAATTACTAAAATCGAAAAGATCCTTGGTAAAGAAATCGATCGTTACTATATTTGGTTAACCGTTAATGGAGAGAAAGTTTTAGGAATAGATCCTCCACTACCACAAGCATAAGAATAAAAAGAGGCTGGGAAATAAGTATTCCAGTCATAGATAAACCCGAACAACTATCAAATAATCCTAAATGATTGTTCGGGTTTTATTAGTTTTATAAAAGGCTGTTTCAGTACAGTTAGTGTTAATATCCGCAGCCTGAATACACTTCGCTTTCCATGGGGCGAGCGCCGAGCCGCTTCGGCCTATGGCCTGCAGGGTCTCGGACTTTCTCGCAGCTCCCATAGGAGTCTACGTGTATTCAGGCTGCTCCATATTTCCTACTAATTCATTTTTTCTAAAAAAACAATATTTTTTAGGGAATTGCCTTTAAAAACAGAGTGGAATGGAGCGGAAGACACTCGACTCCTGCGGGAAGTAGAGCAAAACCTAAGACCCCACAGGCTTTAGCCGAGGAGGCTTAGGTTGCTCCCCGCGGAAAGCGAGTTTCTGTAGCGCAATGGAACGAATTAGTTTTTACACTTGACTATATTTAAAAACATAAATAACCATTGTATAAAAGGAACCTTTATTTAAGTGATAAATTAGAGATTGTTCGTCTTTACAGATTGGCTATCTAGTTTTGTCCCAGCCTCTTTTTATTTATATAATTAACACTCCAAAGAAGCTTCTCTATTAAGCCAAATGAATTAATAATTTTATCCAACCAAAAAACGAAATCCATAAAGGTATACTAATAATAACGCCCCATTTAAGTCCATTAAAAAAGTTTGTTTGTTCTTCCATCGTTATCCACTCCTTATTAGTAAGTAGATCATCTATACCTTCATTATATCAGAAAACGCTTTCATTATTCCTGTTTTTCTTATAAGTTCTTTGTCTACCTTGTATATTTGTATACCTATATAAAAGTATTCACTTTATATAGTAATTTTAAACATACATCTCATTTACTTATTAACAATTCCTACTAATGGAGGAAAGGGAAATTAAAAATGAAAAAAGCCCGAAATTTCTTTCGGGTAATATATATTTTAAGAGGGGAAACTCTTAACCTATTTATAGAATAACGAATAATTATGAACAAATAATGAACAAAAGATTAAAAAATAAAAAACTATTTAATCTCTAGAGCAATATCTTTATAAGAAAAAGCATAAAAGTCAAATAATCCTTTATCCGTTAATTTTAAGGTTGGGATTACAGTTAATGATAAGAAGGATAATGTTAAAAATGGATTAAAAGAATCATACCCTTGTAGAATTTTGACATTATGATTCAAAATTTTTAACTGCTCATACAACGTTAAATAGTCCTGATCCGAGATTAAGCCAGCTATCGGTAAAGGCAATGTAGCAACTACTATCCCTTCTGATACAACCGCAATTCCTCCATCTATGTCCTGTAATGTATGAATGGACAATAATAGATCAGCGTCATTTGTTCCTACCGCAACGATATTATGTGAATCGTGAGAAATGGTTGTAGCAACTGCACCTTTTTTAAAACCGAATCCTTTTACAATAGCTTTTCCTACATTTCCAGTTTGGTGATGTCTTTCCACTACTACTAGTTTTAATTGATCTTTTTCAATAGATGGTTGAAAATACCCATTTTGCCTGTTTACTTTTTCAATGACTTCCTTTGTAACAATACTATTGGGAATAATTTCGATGATATGACATGTGTTAGAAGCTAAAGGAAGCTTTAAATCTTCTAAAGATACTTCTGCACAATTAATGGAAGGTAACTCAGCATCTAAATAAGGATGTTTAACAAATTTCTCATCTGTTAACTTTCCATTTTCTACAACACATTGACCATTTTTAAAAACAGAGTGAATGGTTAATTTCTCAAGATTATCTACAAGTAGAAAATCAGCTCGATAGCCTGGAGATACCGCTCCAATTGAATCTAGTTTAAAACATTCAGCAGCATTAATCGTGGCCATCTGAATCGCTGTAATCGGATCTAATCCTTCTTCTATTGCTAAGCGTATACTGTGATCAACACTGCCCTCTTCCACCAAATCATCTACAAGTTTATCATCTGTTACAAACAAACATCTACGTGAATTTCTCAACGTTACAACAGGTAACAAAGCCTTCAAATCTCTTGCCACTGTACCTTCTCTAATCATCAGATACATTCCTAAATCTAACCGATCCTTTGCTTCTTGTAATGTTGTTGCTTCATGGTCATTCCGGATGTCAGCCGCACTATAAACATTTAATTTCTCTCTTTCAATTCCTGCAGCATGCCCATCAATCAAGCGATTATGTTTTTTTGTCAGGACTAGTTTATCAATCATATCCGTCTGCGTTTCAAAAACAGAGGGAAAATCCATAACTTCTGCTAATCCTAGTACTCTTTCATGGGAATAAAAAGGCGCTAAATCCTTAGCATATAATGTTGCACCATTTGAGTCCTCTGGTACAGCAGGAACACAAGATGGCAACATTATACGAATATCTAACGGAAGCTCTTCAGATTTATCTAACATATACTGAATTCCAGCCGCCCCCGCAACATTTGCAATTTCATGTGGATCTGTGATAACAGTTGTAACACCATGCAAAAGTAGAATTTTCGCAAATTCCTGAGGGGTAAGCATACTGCTTTCTATATGGACATGTCCATCAATGAGACCAGGAACAATATACTTTCCTTGACCATCAATTATTTGTTTTCCTTTATAACGCCCAATACCAGCTATTGTATCATCAGCAATTGCTAAGTCCCCTTCCATTATTTCGCCTGTAAACACATTAACAATTTTAGCGTTGGTAATCACTATATCGGCAATTTCTTTTTTTGCAGAAATTCTAATTCTTTTTTCCAATTGCTCTCTCAAATATAAGTACCTCCTTTATATTTCTGAATATTCAAACTTCATAAAATAATATAATCATTCCTAAAAAATATAGAAGGTTACATCCTATAAAGAAAACTTCCATCAGTTTGGTTTTTCTCATTTCCCACTGATAGTTAGTTACACTTATCGCGCCTTTACGGGAGAGTTTAACACCTAGCTTCTGCGATTTTTCGCAACTTAAGCTGTAGCTTACTGCCCATTAAGAGTGGGTAAATTATTTCATATCTACACCATTAAATTATTTTGCTATCATAATTTGAACTACTACTTTCTGAAAACGTTTAGACTTAAGGCAATAAGGAATAGTATAATGAGCCATTATTTACGAAAGCTAGGATGAAGATAACTCTTACTTAAATATATTTTTATTATTTTATTATATGTTGATTTATTTTTCAATGGATAAGATAGTCCAAATAAACTTTCTATTAGTATAGATTTAACATTTTCTTTAAACACATTAATAATAAATCGTGGTATTATAGTTACGTATCGTAATTATTTTTTCTATATCGTTACACTTGTTAAGAAAGGAGAAATAAATTCATGTATAAAGATTTAATTCTAGGCATGCTACGTGCAGGTATTTTTGGATTTGGAGGAGGTCCTTCTGTCATTCCACTAATTCGTCACGAAGCGGTGACAAAATATAAATGGATGGATAATGAAGAATTTGGAGACGTATTAGCAATTGCCAATACACTCCCTGGGCCAATTGCTACTAAAATAGCCGCCTATTTAGGTTATCGCCAAAAGGGAACTGTCGGAGCAATCGTTAGTGTTCTAGCTCACATATTACCGACTTGTTTGGCAATGGTATTCTTATTTTCCTTTATATCTATTCTTAGTCACTCACCAATAATAACAAGCATGATTTCAGCAGTTGTTCCTGTAATTGCCGTCATGCTTGGCTTAATGGCATATGAATTTGGAGAAAAAGCAGTGAAAGGCCTGGGAATCTATGTGGGAATTGGACTTACCATTGTCTGTCTCATCCTCTTACAAACATTTTCCATTCATCCTGGTATTGTTGTGCTCGTTTTTCTTACCTATGGAGCATTCCATTTTAAACTAAAAGAAAAATTTATACATAAGAAAGAAAGAGGCCAGTGAATATGATATTTGTCAGTATTTTTCTCAGTTTTCTTGTTGCTAATTTATTGGGATATGGAGGCGGTCCCGCTTCTATTCCGTTAATGTATGAAGAAATAGTAAATAGATATAATTGGTTATCCAACACTGAGTTTTCGAATATGTTAGCTTTTGCTAATGCCTTACCTGGTCCAATTGCGACAAAAATCGCTGCCTATGTAGGATTTGGAGTTGGTGGTTGGGGAGGGTTTTTTATTGCTTTACTTGCAACCATCCTCCCTTCAGCTATAGCACTTATTTTTTTATTGAAAATAATGAGAAAACATCAGGATTCAGTGATTGTTAAAGGTATGACCCTTCTAGTTCAACCTGTCATAACAGCATTAATGCTAGTTTTGACCTTTGAAATGTTTCAGGATTCCTATCATTCCATAGGTATTATTCAATCAGGTGTTATTGCATTAGTTGCATTTTTATTGCTACAAAAATGGAAGGTGCATCCCGCATTTGTCATTATACTTGCCTTTCTTTACGGTGGCCTCATTGTTCCTCACTTAAGTTAAACAATTAAGGCGAAGAAAATTAGTTGGAGGATTTTTTATGGATAAAAAGTTTTATGTTCCTAATATAAAATTAGATAAAATTGATCGACATATTTTGTCCTTGCTTCACGAGAATAGCCGGATCTCCTATACAGATATCGGAAAAGAAATTGGGATTTCTCGAGTTGCTGTTCAAACAAGAGTAAATACTTTATTTGAAAATGGCATAATTGAGAAGTTCACAACTGTTATTAATCCTGCTAAAGTTGGGAAAACGGTCTCTGCTTTCTTTAATGTTGATGTAGAACCTCAATACTTAGAAAGCGTGGCTAATACACTTGCAGATGATCCTGCGGTTACAAGTCTGTACCATATGACAGGTCCAAGTAAATTACATATGCATGGAATATTTATTGATAACCAAGAAATGGAGTCCTTTCTCACAAATAAATTGTATGCAATAAAAGGTGTTGTTAGTGTAGACTGTCAAATTCTTATCAAACGATATAAGAGCAGAATCGGCATGAAGCTATAAAAAACTTCTATCAGTGGAGTTTTAAGAGAAGCTGGGACATAAGTATTTTCAACCAAATAACCCCGAACGATTATACGTACATGCTAAGAAAGGTTCGTATAATTGTTTGGGGTTTATTCATTTTAAGAAAGAATATTTGTGGTTATTACCCGCAGACTGAATGATATGCTCCCATAGGAGTCTCCGTGTATTCAGTCTGCTTTGTATTACCCATTATATTTTCTTTTTAAAAAATGGTGGAACGAAACAACCTTTAAAAACGGAGTGAAATGGAGCGGAGGACACTCAACTCCTGCAGAAAGGGAGTGTCTGTAGCGTAATGGAACGAGTTGGTTTCGCTACTAAATGAGAAATGATTCCTCTTTATCTATTATATATTTTGTTTTGTCCCAACCTCTTTGTGATCAACGCTAATACAGTTCTCTTAGCTGTGCCCAATCATTAATACGATTAAACTCAAGATGCTGATTATATGGATGATCTTTCACATAAAGCTTTGTTGATTGTTCTTGAAGTGTTTCCAGTACAGCTGGCTTATCATCAAAATAATAGTCTAACTTAAGCGCTTGGATGATAGCTATTTTTTCATGATCTTCCATTCCGCAATAAAAATGACTATCCAAAATTGGAAAACCTACTTCTCTCATCCAATCTTTCGTTTTTTCTGCAAATTGTTTTTTCCGTGCCGTAATATAATAAACCTCATGACCATGACTTACAAGCTCATTTAGTGTTTCTATTGCTGATGGAAAAGGGGGACAAGTTGTAAAGTAAATCTCTTCCCTAAGGGAATCCCATAATTGCTTTCCTTCAATAGCATTTAATCCAAATGGTTCATGAATTTCGACTGTTTTTAATGCATGGAAGCTTTCTAACGTAATATTCTTCTTTAACTTTTTATTATAAAGTTCAAAAGCATGCTGCCTTAAATTGATAAGTGTATCATCTATATCAAACCCAAACTTCATTGACTTCCTCCATAGAATTACTATTTATTACTCACAGGATAAGCTGTTATTTTAATATCTGCTCCAACCCATTCCGTCTTTTCAAAACGTAATGGTACAGCCTCCTCTACTTTATCAATATCTTCTCCTCTAAATGGCGTATAGGAATTTGTACCACCTACTATTTTAGGGGCAATATATACTAGATACTTGTTAATAAGTCCTTGCCGCATAAAGCTTGCATTTACTTCACTTCCGCCTTCAAGAAGAATATCCGTAATTCCGCGCTTATATAATTCCTTTAATGCTATTTTTAAATCTAATTGCCCATTAATAGAAGGAACTGTCAATAGGTCTACTCCCTTTTCTTCCAAAGCAATTGCTTTGGAAGAATGAGCAATTGCAGAAGTTACAATAATTGTCTTCGCTTCCTTACAATCTGTTATGTGAGCTTCTAAAGGAGTCCTTAAATTAGCATCCAAAATAATACGAATAGGATTTTTTGATGGTCCCTCTAATCGGGTTGTCAATCTAGGATTATCTGCTAATACTGTTCCAATACCAACTAAAATACCATCCACTTCGTTTCTTAAAAGATGGACTTCCTTTCTTGCCGCTTCACCCGTAATCCATTGGCTATGTCCAGTATGAGTAGCAATTTTTCCATCTAAAGTCATTGCAACCTTGGAAATGACAAACGGAGTTCCGTGAATCATATTATGGATAAAACGCTCATTTAATTGTTGGGCCTCTTTTTGTAAGATTCCAACTTCAACCTCAATTCCCGCTTCTCTTAAGATGTTAATTCCCCTACCCGCTACTTGTGGATTAGGATCTTCTGTTGCCACTACTACCCTTTTCACCCCAGATTCTTTAACCAAAAGTGCACATGGCGGCGTTTTTCCATAGTGTGAGCAAGGCTCTAATGTAACATAAAGGGTTGCATCTTTTGCATGGTCTCCTGCCATTCTAAAAGCATGGACTTCAGCATGTGGTTCTCCAGCTTTCCGATGAAGACCTGTGCCGACAATTACTCCATCCTTTACAATCACAGCTCCCACCACTGGATTCGGATTTGTCTTCCCTAGTGCTGATGCTGCAAGTTCCAACGCCATTCTCATATAATCTTGATCAAGCTTCATACCTATTCTCCTTAAATGGTCACCGTATTTTTCAAGGGAATATGACCAGATTTATTAACTTTTGTCTTTAAATAATTCTCATTATAAGAAGAAACATCCCCCCATAACGGAACATTTTCTTCAGCTGTTAGCCCCAGTTTCTTAAGAGCTTCTAGCTTTTTAGGATTGTTGGTTATTAATTTCACTGGCTTTTGACGAAGAAATTGAAGTACTTTAAGAGGTGCTTCATAGCTTCTCAAATCATCTGGGAAATCAAGTGCAAGATTCGCTTCTACTGTATCGAAACCATTTTCTTGTAAAAGGTACGCAAGGGATTTTGTAAATAATCCAATACCTCTTCCTTCATGATTGGCTAAATAAAAGAGTGCGCCATTTCCATTCGCCACAATCATTCTCATAGATTCTTTTAATTGATATCCACAATCACACCGTTTACTACCGAAAATGTCGCCCGTA
The DNA here is from genome assembly GCF_024219955.1 of Niallia sp. RD1. Classification (NCBI taxonomy): domain Bacteria; kingdom Bacillati; phylum Bacillota; class Bacilli; order Caryophanales; family Bacillaceae; genus Niallia; species Niallia sp. RD1. The sequence continues at coordinate 52,072 of NZ_CP100420.1, forward strand.
TGACAAATGCTATGCATACGTATTAATGCATTTTCTTCTGATGCGAAGTCCCCATACACTAAAACAGATGATTGTTGATAATCTGCTAAATCTAGAGCTGGTAAGGAACGAAGAACTTCTTCTTTCGTTTCATTTTTATTTATTGGTAACCATGTATACCATTGAAAAGTAACCACTTGATCATCTAATTGAACTGGCAGTTTCACTGGTCCAACTAAGCTTAAATTCTGTTCTTCATTAAATGCGATTATTTCCATTTTATCTTGAAGAAGATCGATAATATTTTGATCCATTCGAAAATCCCCTTTTTGTCGTATTATTCCTTCATGTATCAGCTAATATATCACTTATAAATAAATTTCATCTTATAGTTTGTAAAAAAGAATTTAGGTTATTAATCCCCTTTTCACTTACTATGCGTAAGTAAGTTTACAATCATAAGAAATTAACGTCAAGTAATCAGCTCTTTTAAACATTATAAACCAATTGGATTACTCAACTTTTGTTCTTAAATCTTTTCTGACTACTATCATATAGCAAATCCCTCATTCATACAATTCGAAAATTCTCTACTTCTCACCAAAGAGCTGCGAAGAAAAGCGCTATTAATTGATTTTTCTTTTCATTTACTATATAATTTGACTAACTAGTCACAAATTCAATATCATTATGACCGTTTAGTCAACTTTACTTCCTATATGCACAGGAGGAAATTACGTGAAAGAAAAAGAAAAAATAATTATCGATTCTGCGATAAAATTTTTTGCGCAAAAAGGCTTTTCTTCTACATCTGTACAAGAAATTGCAAGTGATTGTGGGATATCAAAAGGTGCCTTTTATTTATACTTTAAATCAAAAGATTCCCTTCTTTATAAAATCTTACAATATTATTATGATGAACTGATCGAAACACTTGAAGAAATTAGTCAAAGGCCAGTCCCATCTAGAGATAAATATATAGATCAACTGACCTTTATGTTCGATCACGCATTAAAGCATAAAGAGTTTATCATTATGCAATCAAAAGAACAGGCAATTCCTTTAAACAATTCTATTAAGGAACTCTTAGCAAAAATGCAAGCAGAACTGCAAGACTATAATCTAAAAGGTCTCCTTGCTATTTATGGGGAAGAGAAGAAGAAATACCTTTTAGATTTGCTTATTATCCAAGATGGACTTATTCATTCTTTTTTGAAAGTTTCGATTTTAGATTCCATTAATGTCTCGTCCAAAGATATTGCCAGTTACTTATTAAAAAGATTAGATTCCATTATAACGGATATGGTAAAAGAGAACGAGCATCCTCTCTTTTCCAATGTTTTTCTTAAATATATTATTAAGAAGCCTGCTATCAACTTTATGGAAGATAATCATCAACATATAGTAGATGCTATTAACTCTATTCAAAAGAAAATGGAGCATATTGCAAATAAGGAAGAAATAGAAGTAACATTGGAAGTATTAATGACAGAAATCCATGCAGAAGAACCAAGAGTCCCAATTATCAAGGGAATGCTTTATAACTTGAATGGTTATGATGACTTTCAAACAGAACAAAAAAAGATTGCTGATTATTATCAGATAGAACTTTGAGTATATTCTACTAAAAAACTTTCATTTGATTATGAAAGTTTTTTTATTGGTCAATAATGCAAAGGATAACAACTTTATGAGGTGTTTACTTTGCCTAATTCTATACTTTCTAGATTCTTAAGATTACCGTTAAGTATTCGTGTATTAACAATTTCTTTATCTATTATTATCCTATTCGGTTTCTTTATCACCTTTATTGAACCAGAAACATTTCCCACTATATTTGAAGGAATCTGGTGGGCGATTATTACGACTTCCACAGTTGGCTATGGTGATTATGCTCCCATTACCGTTTTGGGGAGAATAACAGGAATGTTATTAATATTAACAGGGGTAGGATTCCTTTCGACCTATTTAGTGACATTAGCTACTGCGGCTGTAGCTAAACAAAATGCTTATCTAGAAGGAAAAACGACTTATAAAGGGCAAAACCACTTGATTATCATTGGGTGGAATGAACGGTCAAAGCTGATTATTCATTCTATTATTAAAGACCAGGAAAATATCCCTATTACATTAGTTGATGAGTCTTTAACAACCAATCCAGTGCCAGAAACCATCCACTTCGTAAGAGGCAATTCAAACTTAGACAGCGTCCTGCTGAAAGCAAATATAATGACCGCTAGTAAGGTTATTATTACAGCTGATCAAAACAAAGAAGAGTTACAAGCTGACATGCATTCAATATTGTCGTTACTTGCGATAAAAGGTTTGAATGCTAAGATACCATGTATTGTTGAAATACTAACTGCAGAACAAATCCAGAACGCTAAAAGAGCTGGTGCAGATGAAATTATTGAGACAAATAGTTTAACGAGCTTTGTTATGCACAATAGTTTAACTTCTCAAGATACAATGATTGCATTTCTGGAGCTTTTAAATCAACTGAAGGATAAGAAGCTTCAATTTATCCCTTTAACAAATATTCATGGTGAATTAGGAGACTATTTGATATTAAACAATTATTTATTAGCAGATGGAAAGCTATTATTAGGGGTGAAAAGAGGGGGGACTAGTTACCTTAATCCTAATCCTGCATTCCAGTTTGAAGAGAATGATGAATTAATTATTATCACTTAGCCTAAGTGAAGTTATTTAATAATAGATTATTTTCTGAGGCATACTACTCGCTTTTCAAGAAACAAAAAGTATGCCTCAGAAGCTTAAGGATTATCCTTAAGCTTCTAAAAAAGTTTTGCAAGCATTAGCGCACTCCATACAAATTTCTGCACAATATTGGCAATGGCGATGGTCATGTTTCTTGCATTCGCTAGCGCAATCGGTACATACAGATAAGCAAATCTCCGCAAACTCTTTTGCATATGGAGACTTTCTAATAATAGCTTGTTCTAAATAACTACAAAACTGTATACATTCTCTATTGGCATGAATACAATCAAGCATTGGTGTTACCTTCTCACTTGCTAAACATTCATTTAGACAATGGTTACAAACAATCATACATTCCTGTAATGTTTTAATTAATAACTGTTCTTTTTCCACAAGCATCCCTACTTCCTCCTTCTAATACCTATTTCTATTTATTTAACCTTTCATGAAACCTTTAAACATTTTGAAAAGCGAAATGGCATCAATAGAATAGAAAGAGAGACTAAAAAAACTATCGGTAACCCTCATTTTCTGAGTTTACCGATAGCTTCATCACTACAATCTTATAAACGACTTTCTAATTCTGCTTTTTTCTCTTCAAATCCTGGTTTACCAAGCAATGCGAACATATTTACTTTGTATGCTTCTACTCCTGGTTGATCAAATGGATTTACACCTAGTAAATAACCGCTGATTGCGCAAGCTTTTTCGAAGAAATATGCTAGATATCCAAATGTATATTCATTCATTTCTGGGATTGTTACAATAAGATTTGGTACTCCACCATCTGTGTGTGCAAGCAGTGTTCCTTCGAATGCTTTATTGTTTACAAAGTCAACAGTTTGTCCTGCTAAGTAATTCAAACCGTCTAAGTCATTTTCTTCTGCTTCAATAACTAATTCATGACGAGGCTTGTCTACTTTTACAATTGTTTCAAAAATATCGCGACGGCCTTCTTGAACATATTGTCCTAATGAGTGCAAGTCTGTTGAGAAGTTTGCAGAAGAAGGATAAATCCCTTTTTGATCTTTCCCTTCACTTTCACCAAACAATTGTTTCCACCATTCAGAGAAATATTGCAAGCCTGGCTCATAGTTAATTAACATTTCAATTGTTTTTCCTTTATTATAAAGGACATTACGAACTGCTGCGTATTGATAAGCAATGTTATTTTTTAATTCAGATGTACTGAAATCAGTTCGTGCAGCTGCCGCACCTTCCATCATAGCCGTAATATCTGCACCACTAACAGCGATTGGCAATAAACCAACTGGTGTTAACACAGAATAACGTCCACCTACATCATCAGGAATGATGAATGATTCATATCCTTCTTCCATCGCTAAAGTTTTTAACGCCCCACGAGCTTTATCAGTAGTAGCATAAATTCTCGTTCTTGCTTCTTCTACTCCATATTTTTGTTCTAATAATTTACGGAAAATACGGAACGCAATTGCAGGCTCTGTTGTTGTTCCTGATTTAGAAATAACATTAATAGAGAAATCTTTATCGCCAAGGAAATCAATGACATCACTCATATAAGTGGAGCTAATATCTTTTCCAATGAAGATAATTTGTGGTGTTTTTCTCTTTTCTTTAGATAAAGAATTGTAGAAACTATGATTTAGCATTTCGATTGCTGCGCGTGCGCCTAAATAAGAACCACCAATACCAATTACAAGTAATACCTCTGAATCACTTTTAATCTTTTCTGATGCCTTTAAAATGCGTGCGAATTCATCTTTATCGTATGCTACAGGAAGATCTATCCATCCTAAGAAATCGCTTCCTTGTCCTGTCTTTTCATGCAAGGAATGATGAGCAACTTTTACTGCATCTTCTAAATATGTAATTTCGTGTTCTCCAAAGAAGCTTAATGCCTTTGAGTAATCAAAACGAACGTGTGTCATAAATGATCCTCCAATATAATATTTATTTATACTCCTCTTCCACTTTATCGGAAGTAGAAAAAGGAATCAAGAAAGAACTCGTTATGAAAGCGAATACAATATCTTTTTTTTTCATTTTTCACCAATTATTCAATTTCCTTCTCTGTTGCATAAAAACGTACAAACAATTCATACGAAATGTTTGTACGTTTTTATTCTTTTATAGAGATGCTTTATAAATTGCTAAAACATCCTTTTCGTTTAACACTTTAAAATTCCCAAATCCACCATTTGTCATTGCTTTTTCAACCATTAATTCTAACTTGCTATCATCAATGTCGTAATCAGCTAAACGGGAAGGAGCTCCTAACTCATTCCAAAAAGCACGAAGTTTTTCAATTCCCTCAAGCCCACTTTCTTCTGCTGTTTTCCCTTCTGGGTCTACGCCGAATACACGAACGGCTAATTGTTTAAAACGTTCTGGTTTTACAGATAAATTATGTTTCATCCAATTAGGGAATAGAATTGCAAGTCCACCACCATGAGGAATATCATATACTGCTGAAACAGCATGCTCAATATTATGCGAAGCCCAATCACCACGGTATCCCATATTGAGCATTCCATTTAGAGCCATCGTACCGCAATATAAAATAGCAGCTCGATATTCATAATTTTCTAAGTCATTAACAAGTTTTGGTCCAAACTCTATGACAGTTTTTAATACAGATTCACACATATAATCTTGAAGTTCTGTATGTTGTTCTAAGTGGAAATAATGTTCAAAAACATGAGACATCATATCCACAATTCCATATATCGTTTGATCCTTTGGAACTGTATATGTATTTTCCGGATCCAAGATAGAGAACACAGGGAATGTAAATGGACTTCCCCAGCCAACTTTTTCTTGTGTTTCCCAATTTGTTATAACAGATCCAGCGTTCATTTCTGATCCAGTTGCAGCAAGCGTTAAAACTGTTCCAAACGGTAAAGCTGCTTTTGGAGCTGCTTTTTTCGTAATGAACTCCCATGGGTTTCCATCAAATTTTGCACCGGCAGCTATAGCCTTTGTACAGTCAATAACACTGCCTCCACCAACTGCTAAAATGAAATCAATTCCTTCTGTTTTGCAAATATCTACTCCACGCTGTACAGTAGTTAAGCGAGGATTTGGCTCTACACCAGATAATTCAAATACCTCATTACCATTTTCATTTAAGATAGCCATTACTTTATCATAAAGACCATTTCTTTTAATACTTCCTCCCCCGTAAACAAGCAGGATTTTCTCTCCATAGGAAGCTAATTGATCTTTTAATTGCGCCAATTGCCCTTTACCAAAAATAAGTTTTGTTGGGTTATAAAAAACAAAGTTTTCCAAATAAAACGCCTCCCATTTCTTTTTAAAATTAGTAACAAAAACTAATTTGTATGCCTAATTATTAATCAAACTGCTCGGAAAATCAAAAGATTAAGCTTCGCACCGACTGATAGTATGTGTATTCTCAACTATGAATTATTCGTACAACTTTTCTGTATGTATAGTTTTATGGATTTAACAAAAAATAAAAGGGATTCTACTATAAGGAGGATACAATATGAGCGCAATCCAAAGAATTGCATTGGTTTTAACAATAGTAGGAGCAATAAATTGGGGACTAATTGGTTTCTTTCAATTTGATCTAGTTGCAAGCATTTTCGGTGGTCAAGGAGCTGCAATCTCCCGAATTATCTATGGTCTTGTTGGAATTGCCGGCTTAATAAACCTTGGGCTGCTATTTAAGCCAACTGCCGAGGTTGTTCGAGACCCCGAACCTAGATCGACTCGATAATTAACAAATTTAACAGATAAAAGCTGACATGCCTTCTTTATTAAATGTCAGCTTTTATCTATAAGAGCGTATTTTAAATTGGACTATTTAATATTTGTTTTATACGTTCTAGCGCCCAATCTAGCTCTTCCTTTGTAATCGTTAATGGAGGAGCAAAACGGATTACCGTTTCATGAGTCTCTTTACATAATAATCCCACTTCTTTTAGCTTTTCACAGTAGGATCTTGCTTCTACCGTAAGCTCAACTCCAATAAATAATCCTCTTCCTCTAATATCTTTTATAATAGGGTTTTTAATTTCTGTTAATTTTTGTAGAAAATAATCTCCTAATTGTCGCGAACGATCGGTTAAATTTTCTTCTATAATGACATCTAGCGCAGCAATCGATACAGCACAAGCTAATGGGTTTCCACCAAATGTTGATCCATGAGAGCCTGGATTAAATACTCCTAGAATGTCTGAATCAGCAACTACACAAGAGATAGGAAACACACCTGCTCCAAGCGCTTTTCCTAATATATACATATCTGGTACAATACCGTACCATTCACTCGCAAATAATTTGCCTGTTCTTGATAGGCCTGTTTGGATTTCATCTGCAATAAACAAAACATTTTTTGCTTTACATAATTCATATGCTTCTTCCATGAAACCTTGAGGAGGAATGATAATACCTGCCTCTCCCTGAATTGGCTCAACAATAAATGCGGCTGTATGCTCTGTAATAGCCTCTCTCAATTGATTTATATCTCCATAAGGAATAATTTTAATTCCAGGCAACAGTGGCCCAAACCCCCGCTTATATTCGTTATCAGAGGAAAGGGAAACGGCTCCCATTGTTCTTCCATGAAAATTCCCTTCACATACGATTAGTTCTGCCTTATCTTTTTCTACTCCTTTACAATCATACGCCCATCTTCTTGCAGCTTTAATAGCAGTTTCTACCGCTTCAGCTCCTGTATTCATCGGTAGAACCATTTCTTTCTTAGTTAGTGCACTGATTTTTTCATACCAAGGACCTAATTGATCATGATGAAAAGCACGGGATGTTAACGTAACACGATCTGCTTGTCTTTTTAACGCTTCAATTATTTTGGGATGACGATGACCTTGGTTTAGAGCAGAATATGCGCTTAACATATCCATATATTTATTTCCTTCAGGATCGCTAATCCACACACCTTCTGCTTCCGAAATGACTATTGGGAGTGGATTATAATTTTTTGCTCCATATTTCTCAGACTGTTCAATTAACGAGATTGATTTATTGACTTCTTGTACCATCCAATCATCCTTCCATTTCGTTGTATAAAGTGAAACTTCCATCAGTGGGGGGTTTTCCTTCCTCCCCCACTGAAGGTTAGTTGAACCAATCGGACCTTAACGGACAGCTGATTTCCCATCTATCTTCCTCGTGTTCTCCTAAACTTGAGGGGGAAGTCTTACTGTCTGTTAAGAGTGGGATAAAATGAAACTTCTATAGATTAACTTTAGCCGATTTTTCAGTGGAAGGATAGATTTTTTTATCGATATTTTCTAATAATACATTATTTTATTCGATGGCCAAGTTCCATTTAAAGATTTTATGAAAAAAGCAAATTTCCCATCAAAAAAAGCTGCCCATAAGCGCAAACTTCATCTGATTAATACAAATGAAGTTTAAAGCCATAATGGACAGCCTTTTTATAAATATTAATTATTTTTTAATTAAATCGTTACGGTCGGATTGATCAATCCACTCTTGTAATTTATCTTTTAACGTATTAAAACCTTGTACGTTTTCTGTTTCAACTACAGTAGCTGTTTGACGCTTAGGACGAGGTTTTTTTGCTTTAGCAGCTTCCGGTTGTGCAGGTGCTTCTTCTGTTGCACGGATAGAAAGACCAATTTTTCCTGCGTTTTCGTCAATTGAAAGAACTTTAACGTTCACTTCATCTCCAACTTTTAAAAATTCGTTAATATCTTTTACATAACCATGTGTTACTTCAGAGATATGAACTAAACCTTGTGTATTTTCATCCAAAGAAACAAACGCTCCGTAAGGTTGAATACCTGTAACCTTTCCTTTAATAACACTTCCAACTTCGATTTTATCTGACATGAGAACACTCCTAATTGTTTATATTAATTTTTCCTTTTATACGCATTATAAGATTATATCACAATATCGGCATATTTACAAAAGGATTTATTTATTGTATTTATGATTCCCGTTTATCAATTGCATAAACTATGTCTTTAAAGGGATAAAATTAACACAATAAAAAGAGATGTTATAAAGGAAGAACAACAACTTTACGCCAATCAATGAGTTGTTCCACTTATATAAACACCTCTTTTTTACCTATTACGCATATTTATCAACAAAGCGTTTCATCCGTTTCATTGCCTCTTGTAATTGTTGCAAAGAAGTTGCATAAGAACAACGAACATGCCCTTCTCCACTTTCTCCAAATACACTTCCAGGTACAACCGCTACTTTCTCTTCCATCAAAAGCTTTTCAGCAAACGTCTCAGCGTTCATTTTTGTTGCGGTTATATTAGGAAAGGCATAAAAGGCTCCGCCAGGTATATGACAAGTTAACCCCATGTCATTTAATGACTGAACAATAAAATTCCTTCTTCGTCTATAACTTTTCTTCATTTCTTCTACATCGTTTTGACCACTTCTTAATGCCTCAAGTCCAGCATATTGTGCCATTGTTGGGGCACACATTAAACTGTATTGATGAATCTTTAACATCGCTTGGATTAATTCTTCTGGACCGCATACAAAACCTAGTCTCCAGCCTGTCATAGCAAAACCTTTAGAAAAACCCGAAAGAAGAATCGTCCGCTTCCACGCTCCCTCTATCGCCGCTGTACTTGTATATTCCTCATCATAGCAAAGCTCTGCATAAATTTCATCGGATAGAATAAGTAAATCATGTTTTTCTGCAACTGCCACGATTGCTGCAAGCTCTTCTTTGGAAAGTGTTGTTCCAGTTGGATTATTAGGTGAACAAAGCATGATTGCTTTTGTGCGGTCCGTTATAACTTCTTCTAGCTGAAATGGTTTGATTTTAAAATCATTTTCTTTTAAGCTTTGAACCGTAATTGGAACCCCGCCAGCAAGCGTCACTAACGGTGCATAGGAAACAAAACACGGTTCTACAACAATTACTTCTTCTCCTTGATTAAGAATAGCTCGTAAAGCAATATCAATTGCCTGGCTAGCTCCAACCGTAACGATTATTTCGGATGCAGGGTTATATGAAACAAAAAATCTTTTTTGCATATAATGACTAATTTCCTCGCGAAGCTCTAGTAGTCCAGGATTTGCTGTATAAGAGGTATATCCTTGTTCCAACGATAAAATAGCCGCCTCTCTTGTAGACCAGGAAGTTACAAAGTCTGGTTCTCCTACCCCAAGAGAAATTACGCCTTCCATCCCAGAAGCTAAATCAAAAAATCTGCGGATTCCAGATGGCTTCATTTCCTCTACTTTTTGTGCGACATAACTTTTGGTTTGCTTCATTATGGGGACACCACTATTCTTTTATCATCATCGGATGGTTCAAAAATCGTTCCATCATGCTTATATTGTTTTAAAATAAAATGAGTAGTAGTGGAGATAACCGAATCCAGCGTTGAAAGCTTTTCGGAAACAAATCTAGCTACTTCATTCATCGATTTCCCTTCAATAATGACAGATAAATCATATGCACCAGACATTAAATATAATGACTTAACTTCTTTAAAACGATAAATTCTTTGCGCAACCTCATCGAAGCCAACTCCTCTTTTCGGAGTCACTTTGACATCAATCATTGCCGTTACTCCTTCATGGCCTTCTACTTTTGACCAATCTACAATCGATGTATAGCGAACAACCACATTAATTTCTTCTAGTTTCGTGATCATTTCTTTCGTCGTCTCTATATTTTCTCCAATCATTTTTGCTATATCTTCGTCAGAAATCCTCGCATCTTTTTCTAGAATTTCCGCAATTTCAATTTCCTTATCTGTTAATCTCATGTTTATCCTCCTACTCGCTTGAAATATTCTCATTATACCAAATTATCGCTAAATTTATCGTGATCATTTCATTTTTTGATTCTGTTATTTAAATGATTTTTTCCGCCATAATGAATTAAAAAGGGAACCCCCAACAGGAATGAACATTTAGACTAATCTTTTATATAAACTTACATCTGTAACGTTTTTTTCCGCCCCCACCACTTATGATGGGGACCTTTACGGGCGAGTTTCACCATCTGACTTCCTCGCTTTTCCGCAGCTTGAGCTCGGGGACTTACTGCCCGTTAAGAGTTGGATAAATGCACAAAAATTCAGTTTTCCCTTTAAAAAGAACAAGAACTACTTCGTTTTACATACATTAGTTTATTTGAGATTGCTAAGCAATTTTCTAATGGAATGACTTCTTCGAAAGAAAATTCATAAATAGCTTGGATAGCATTCGCTAGTTCTTCTTCCGAATCCAAATCATATAAAGCTTGAAGACTGTCCGCAATCTCTGTTTCATAATTCCCCTCACCTATTGAAAAAGGATCCCATTCATTTAATAAACGGATAAATTCTAAATTCATTTCTTGACTATTCATTCGTTGCCACCCTTTGTTCCTGTTTGCTAAAGAACATTCTATCATATATCCCTTTAAAGAACATAAGCGAAAAGAAGGGATTATCGGATAGAATCAGACCGTTTTAAATTGTAAATTTATATTGACAATTCAGTATTTTAGCTTTATTATTCATTTAGTGAAAATTTCATATTTACTTATCAAGAGAGATTGAGGGAACAGGCCCGATGACATCCAGCAACCTCCTTTCCTAAAGGAAGGTGCTAACTCCTGCAGAATGACTTATTCTGAAAGATAAGATCGGTATATGTATACGATACTTCTTTCAAATGAAAGAAGTTTTTTTATTTTCCAGATATTTTTAAAAAATATTTCATAAATCTGCTTAAAGAAAACGATCTTTTAAAGACGGCATTAAACAAGCAAATGGTTATGCAAAGGGGGATAGTAATTTCTAATGATACAAATAAACGATTTAGTAAAAGTATATAAAACGAAAAAAGACCAAGTCGTAGGCGTTGACCATGTTTCTTTATCCATTAAAAAAGGAGAAATATTCGGAATTGTAGGCTACAGTGGTGCAGGAAAAAGCTCTCTTCTTCGATGTCTCAATTTATTGGAAAAGCCTACAAGCGGCGAAATTATCATCGATAATATTTCCTTAACAAAATTAAATCAAAAGCAATTAAGAGCTGCCCGGTTAAAAATAGGAATGATTTTTCAACATTTTTATCTTGTAAGTAGTAAAACAGTTTATGAAAATATCGCTTTTGCTTTAAAAGCAGCAAATCTTCCAGCGAAGAAAACTCATGAACGGGTAATAGAATTACTCGAGATGGTAGGGTTAGCAGATAAAAAAGATGTCTTTCCAGCACAATTAAGCGGTGGACAAAAACAAAGGGTTGGAATTGCTAGGGCACTTGCTAACAATCCAGCAGTACTGCTTTGTGATGAAGCAACTTCAGCACTTGATCCAACAACCACAAAGTCTATTCTTGCATTATTAAAAAGAATTAATAAAGAACTTGGTTTAACTATCGTTCTCATCACCCATGAGATGGAAGTCGTAAAAGATATTTGCGATCGAATGGCTGTAATGGAAGCAGGAAAGGTCATTGAAGAAGGGTCAGTTTATGATATGTTTGCTAATCCGAAGCAGGAGCTTACTAAAAACTTTGTGAACAGCATTCTTCAGTTTGAATTACCAAACCACTTATTAGAGGAAAGAAAAGGAAAAATTATTAAGGTTACCTTTCAGGGACCAATTGCAGAAGAAGGAATTATCTCTGATGCCTTTCAGCACTACAAAGTGAAAGGAAATATTCTACATGGCAAGATTGAATATATCCAAAACAATCCACTTGGTATTTTCATCATGGAATTAACAGGTGAGGACGATGAGATTACAAAAGCGATTCAGTATATTAAAGATCGCACCAAAAACGTGGAGGTGATCCATCATGCCTCTTAGCATTGATTGGAATTATATTATAGAATTACTTCCTGATTTAAATTCTGCTTTTTTTGAAACTTTATATATGGTAGGCATCTCTATTGTTGTGGCCATTATTGTGGGTTTACCGTTAGGAATACTTTTATTTGTTACCGATAAAGGGTTATTTCTAGAAAACCCATTTATTAAAAACATTGTTGGCTTTGCTGTGAATATGGTTCGCTCGATCCCTTTTATTATCTTATTAATAGCTCTTTTACCTTTAGCAAAATGGATTACAAACACAACAATCGGTCCAACTGCGGCTTCCGTTTCTCTATCAGTCGCTGCCATTCCTTTTTTTGCGAGAATAGTGGAACAAGCTCTTCGAGAAATTGATAAAGGGGTTATTGAAGCTTCAGTCGCTATCGGAGCTTCCCCCTTGATGATTATTTGGCAAGTATTAATTCCAGAAGCGAGACCAGGAATCATTCAAGGGATTACTATTACGATAATCAATTTAATAGCCTATTCTGCCATGGCCGGAATAGTCGGCGGCGGCGGTGTTGGCGATCTTGCGATTCAATATGGCTATTATCGTTATGATAATACTGTCATGATTACAACCGTAGTTGTTCTTATCTGTTTAGTTCAAATCATTCAATTTTTCGGAGACAAAATATCAAAAACATTGGATAAACGTTAAATCGAAATAATACTTTAGGAGGAAAAACAATGAAAAAAATACTTATCGGAATTCTTTTACTACTATCATTTAGTGTACTTAGCGCTTGTGGACAAGAGAAAGACAATGCGGATGCAGGAGAGAAAAAAGAGATTAATATAGGGGCAACTTCTGGCCCTTATGCAGACATGGTAAAAAAAGCAATTAAACCTATTCTTGAAGATAAAGGCTATAAAGTAGAAGTTACAGAGTTTACTGACTATGTGCAACCAAATAATGCATTAGCTGAAGGAAGTATTGATGCGAACCTATTCCAACACAAAATTTATATGGAATCTTTTGCTGCACAAAATAATTTAGAGTTATCCGAACTAATTTCTGTTCCAACTGCTCCAATGGGCATTTATTCAAATAAATTTGACAGTTTAGAAGCCATTACAGATGGTGCGACAATTGCTATCCCTAATGATCCAACTAATGCAGCTCGTGCCTTCTTAATTTTAGAAGAAGCAGGTTTAATTGAAATTGATTCAGCTGCCGATCCACTTACTGTCTCTGATAAAGATGTAACGAAAAATATTAAAAACTTAAAATTCGAACCAATTGAAGCAGCACAATTACCACGTGCTGTAGACAGTGTAGATTTATCTGCTGTTCCAGGGAACTTCGCACTAGCAGCTAAAATGAATTTATTAGATTCCCTTCAATTAGAAAATATGCTGGACCAATATCGTAACCGTGTTGTTGTTAATACAAAAGATTTAGATACTCCATTTGCTAAAGACATTAAAGCAGCTGTTGAATCAGCAGAGTTTGAAAAAGTAATTGATGAAGAATTTGAAGGCTTTGGGAAACCAGAGTGGATGAAGTAAACAAATATTTGCTCTAACGTAGTAAAGCAAGCTAGACTGAGAAACTCTATCTCAGCCTAGCTTGCTTTTTTCTTATTTTAAATTATTTTTATTTTCTGATTATTAAAATAAAGTCACATTTTTACCTTATTTCTTTCACAAATTGGACACACCTCCCCTCTCTACAACTGCAATGTGTGTGTTAATATAATGTTGTATTGTGAATCCATTCACAGACAATAAAAAAGAACAATTATAGGGGGAACAAATGATGAAAATTACACCAAAAGTTTTACTTGCTTCAATCTTAGCAGGAGCGCTTTTAACTGCTTGCGGAAATACAGACACAGAACCAAAAAAAGAAGATAATAAAGCTGAGGATAAAGCTGATGTAGTAACAACTGCTTCTATCGTTAACGAAGCAGATGCATTAGTTAATGGATTAAGTGAAAACGGTACTTGGATTGTTGCAACACTTCAAGATTTAACAGTTGACAGCGATATCGTAGTTGCAGGTGAATTCCACGATAAAGGTGATGCTGCAAATCCACTTTATCGTAAACTTGGTCTTTATACACAAGATGAAGATCATAACATCATTGATTCTTTCACTTTAACTGCTCCTAAAATGACAGTACAAAGTGAAAACTTCAAAATTCAAGGTGGTACATTTGTTGGTGATGTTTATGTAGAAGCTAACGGATTTACTGTAGACGCAACTGCAAAAGTTGATGGTAATGTATACTACAAGAGCGATGAATTCAAAGCATCTGCTGTAATTGATGGAGAAGTAACTGGTGAACAAGAAGTACAATAATAGCCTATAAACCTAGCTGAAACTCAGCTAGGTTTTTTTATTTTATTTTTTCATCCTTCTTCCTCTCCTCCTACAAAAAAATCTTCCCATATTATTCTCTATTTAAAGAAAACTTCCATCATTGGGAGGTTTCCCTTATCCCTATCTGATGATTAGTGTCCCTTATGGGCGAGTTTCAACGTCTAAGCCTAGCCTCCTCTATTTTCTACAGCTTGAGGCAGGAATCTTCCTGCCCGTTAAGAATAGGATAAATTCACAAAATTTCTCCTAACTTATTTAACACAAATAGATTGACAATTTTCTAATTTAGGAATATCTTTTATATAAAAGTTGCATTAGAGAAACTTTTTAAACCAAAGTAAAATCAGGTGAGAAAAATGGGAAGAAACCAATCAATAGAAGGTACCCCTTCTAGATCAGCAAAAAGTATTTTAAATGGGGAAGTTAAAGGTCTAAAAAGAATCCTTCCCTTTTTAGGTCCAGCATTCATTGCAGCGATTGCATACATTGATCCAGGAAATTTCGCAACGAATATTGCTGCTGGATCAAAATACGGCTATTTATTATTATGGGTAATTCTATTTTCCAATATTATGGCATTAGTCATTCAATCATTATCAGCAAAATTAGGAATTGCTACAGGCAAAAACTTAGCTGAAGTAGCTAGAGAAGAATTTCCAAAACCAGTTTCTATCGGTTTGTGGATACAAGGCGAACTTGTTATTATGGCAACAGATTTAGCAGAATTTATTGGGGCTGCACTTGGTATCTACCTCCTTTTTGGCATTCCTCTATTGGAGGCTAGTCTAATTGCAGCTGTCGGGTCTTTTGCTATTCTTGAATTACAAAGACGAGGCTATCGATCCCTAGAAGCGGGAATTACCGGCATGTTATTCATTGTTGTCCTTTCATTTATCGTACAAATGTTCTTTGCGAAGCCGGATGTTCCATCTTTACTTCACGGATTATTTACCCCTCAATTTGATGGAATGGATAGTGTTATTTTAGCAGCAGGAATCCTTGGCGCAACTGTTATGCCCCATGCTATTTACTTACATTCTGCATTAACACAAAAAAGAATTGTTGGGGAAACAGATAAAGAGAAAAAGCAAATTTTCCGCTTTGAATTTATCGATATTCTCATTGCCATGTTGATTGCAGGTTTTATTAACGGAGCGATGTTGATCGTTTCTAGTGCATTATTTCATAAGAATGGATTATTTGTGGAAGATTTAGATATAGCTTTTAACTATTTCGGACAATTAGTTAGCCCCCTTTCAGCCATTCTATTTGGATTGGGATTATTAATAGCCGGATTATCTAGCTCATCTGTTGGTACAATGTCCGGTGATGTGATTATGCAAGGGTTTATCCATTTTCGTATTCCATTATATGTTAGAAGAATTATTACAATGGTACCACCAATTGCTATCATAGCACTCGGAATTAATCCAACGACCGCACTTGTCGCAAGTCAAGTAATCTTATCGTTTGGAATTGGTTTTGCTCTTATTCCACTAATAATGTTTACTAGTTCAAAACGTATCATGGGAAATCTAGTTAACACGAAATGGATTACGGTTATTTCATGGATAATGGCTAT
Organism: Niallia sp. RD1; assembly: GCF_024219955.1. Lineage (NCBI taxonomy): Bacteria > Bacillati > Bacillota > Bacilli > Caryophanales > Bacillaceae > Niallia > Niallia sp. RD1. The sequence goes on from NZ_CP100420.1 coordinate 68,471, forward strand.
TTTAATTGTCGCATTAAACCTCTTTATTCTTGTTCAAACATTTCAGTAATGACATAGAAAATATTTTAAAAACTATTTTTATAAAGTTTGATGCAAGTAACTCGTAGCATGTGTAGTAATTGCCGCTATCGAAAACATTTTTCCAGAAAAAAACAAAGAAAAGACGGGAGACTCAAGAGTAACGGGTTCGGTTTTGAAGTACAAAATTTAAATTAACAATAAAAAAAACGTACCGATTAACACATTTTTCAACCGATAATTATCAGTTAAATTAGCATTAAAAATCGCCAAAAGAGGGATGGAAACCATCCCTCTTTTAATGTTATTTATGCTCTTTTCTTACTTCGCCAAAATACTATTGTGAGTATAAGAAGTAGAATTGGTATAAACCCAATTAGCCTCAATCCGTTTTCTGCACCAAGAAAGTAATAAGCGACTGGTAGGAACGTTACAGAACTGATAAGCATTGATACCCAAGACCGCTTTACTAATCCAATTAGTAATGTAATTATTGAAACCCCGAAGGAGACCTGCCAAAGAAAAACAATCCAATTGAATGTATCCAACACTCCTCACCCCTTTATGTAGTATTTAACAATGGCTCTGGTCCGTTCTGACAACAGCCAATCGACTTTTTCAACATTCTTGTTTTTCGGTTTAATAAAGTTCATCCTTGTTTCACCTCTATATTTGACTCAATTTTAGCAATTATTTTGGGATACATTTTAGCATACTTTTCGAATGTATGACATTAGCTATTGTCTTCCTGTTAATTAGTATGCTAATTTATGTGCTATTTTATACGTCAATTGCGATTAAACCCTTTTAAATCAACAAAAATAAAAGGTTCAAATCATATGCGATTTGAACCTAAAATTGATATGCTATTTAAGTTTTTGTACTCTTCATCCGAACCCGTTAACTCAAGAGTCGCCTGTCTTTTTTCTTCACCAAGAACTATTTCTTCTTAATTGCTCCACACGCAATTCTTTCCCCAGAATCGCCTGCTGGTTGAGTCATTCCATCATCTTGTTGTTCAGTAATAACAATAGACGTCCCATCCTTTGTAAACAATGATGTTTTTCCATCTCTAAGAGTTACCTGTGGTGCCATTAGCTCAGCTTTTACTGTTCCATCTTCCTTTACTAGGATATTGGGCAAATCACCAGCATGGGCACCTTCTGGGTGAAGTAAACCATGTTCTTTATTATCTGGATTGAAGTGATTACCTGCAGATTGGAAATCAGGAGCATCACATTTATTCGTCTCATGTATATGAATACCATGGATCCCTGGAGTTAAACCTTTTAAATTTAAAGATAATTTTACTCCCTTAGACTGTTCTTGTAGCTCAATTGTTCCTAAAGAGTCTCCAACATCATTAAACATTTCTACCTCTAATTTCGTCACTTCACCTTCCGCACAGCCGGTTAGGAAAAGGGTTATAAATGCCAATAAACTCAGTTTTTTCATCTTTTTTCCTCCATGGACGGTTTGGTATTATTATTTGAAAAAGCCTTCATTATTATACAGCTCTTCTCGTTTATCATATACAGTCTATTTGTGATACTATAAAAGGAAATAATACTTGGAGGGATTTGATTGTCAGAACTATCTATCGGTTCTATTGTAACCGCCTTTTATAAAACAGGAAAATACATCGGAGAAATTACGGAAATCCGTCCTCAGAGTTATTTAGTACGAGTTCTTGCAGTCTTAAAGCATCCGATGCAAGGTGATTTGCATCAGCCGAAAGAGGCAATGGTTGAAATATTCCATGAAAGAAAAGCTCTTTCTTATCGGGAACAGATGAATGCTCCAAAGAAAATGGTCAAACTGTATAAAGAGGATTCAATCCCTTCTTATAATGAATCATTACAAGTTGCCTTAGAAAAAATGCGCCAAGAACTCCAAGCAGACGAGTCTGCATTCGCTATTCAAAGTATGAAAAATTTAGACATACTAAATACGGAATACTATAAGCTACCTTAAAATGCATGTGAACAAAGGCTATTTTCTAAAAGATTGTTGTTTTTTCAACAGGAGAAAAGAATTAGTTGGAAAATAGAGCAGTCGGAATACACGTAGACTGCTGTGGGATTAGCGAGACATTCTACGACCCCGGAGGCGAAGCGCGAGCCCAATGGAAAGCGAAGTGTATTCCGGCTGCGGGTAATAGCAACAAACTTTACGAAAATAGCCTAAACAGAAAAGACGAAGATTGACCTCTTCGTCTTTTTAGGCAAACTTATTCAGTAATTTGGACATATCAATTAAATCTCCAATAGTTGGTTGATTTGATTTGCCCATATATTTCTTGTCTTGTTCAACTAGTCTAAAAATATGATAGGTGGTTAAAGCATCATCTAGTGCCCGGTGATGTTTTCCAGTTCCTTCTCTTCCGTACTCCCTAACCGCTTTCCATAAACCAGTTTGGTTTTTATCACCGAAAAAACGCTTATATTCCATCGATAAATCCACTTCTTTACATGACACGATAAAGGGAAGCTGTGCCTTTTGACAATTGTCCTTAAGCACTTTCATATCCATGTTTCCCCATGTAACAATGATATTTTGGTATCCTCCGCAAATTGTTTCAAGCTTTTTCATTAAATCATACAAAGATATCCCGTTATTGACTTGTTCTTGTGAAATATGTAGAAAAGATTTGCATCTCCTTGAAAGTGTTGAAAACTTACGGGGTACAACGTAAGACGAAAACTGTTCCCTTATTGAATCACCTACAACAGCGACAATACCTACTTCAATAATTTCTGGATAAAACCCCTTAAACTTACTACTTTTCTCCGGCATGGTGAATTCAAAGTCAATAAATAAATGTTGCTTTTCCATTCTTTCACCTTCTTTTTCATCAATATTTCACATGATCGCGTGTTCAATTTGTTCTTTCTTTTCAAAAATAATTCCAAACTATGTTTCTTCACACAAGCTGGTTTCCCTTATTTATCTATCTATATTATAACAGAATATCACTTAACCTTTTTAATTTTCTGTATTTTTTCACTGTGTTTTTTGGAGAGAAAAAAGCTTTGTTTTTATCACATAGTTAAGCAAAAACATTTCTCTTCCTGCACATATTTTTATCTCACCGGTAAAACATAAAAAAGAGACAAATCCTTATGTAAGGCTGTCCCTCTTTTTCAAACCATTATTCTACTGCCATTTTCCGGATATATTCTCTTGGCTCAAATGGAATCATTGTTTCTTCGAGAATAAGAGAGTCGTCTTCTTCTATTAATAGGAGCTCCGTTAATGAATAAAACTCCCTTTTTTGAAAATCATTCAAGAAGATTCCTACTAAAAGACAAAGAGAAAATATACAAATAGACATCCATATCTTTGCTTTCATATGCATGTTTATAACCACCTCATCATTAGTTTGAGCAAAAAGGTGGTTATTTTACACCAAAAACCAAAAAAAATTTTCCCGTTTTTTGACCGGTTTCTTCCTATTTAATAGCAAAGTTTATCGCCCAATATATTTCATGTTTCCTCTGTGCACAGTCATTTTTTTTGCGTTATACTTTAATATGTTCATTCATTATCAAGCGACTTTTTCAGATTAATTAAGGAGGGTTTAATTTGTCTATTCTTCATTGGGCTGTACTTGCGCCTTTTATATACACCCTATTGATTCCTATCACATACAAACTTTTGAAAAGGGTACATACAGGATGGTTCGTACTTCCACTTCCAATTCTACTATTTGTTTATTTTTCCAGTAATATTGGGACAACCTCCAGTTTACAGGCAAAAATAGCATCAATCCCTTGGATCCCATCATTAGGAATTGATTTCGCAGTAAAATTAGACGGTCTTGGGATGCTTTTCTCCTTATTAATAGCTGGAATCGGTTCACTTGTTATTTTATATTCCATCTATTACTTAGATAAAGATAAAGAAAAGCTTAATCAATTCTACGTGTATCTTCTCTTTTTCATGGGAGCTATGCTTGGAGTCGTATTATGCGATAATTTGATTGTTTTATATATGTTTTGGGAAATTACAAGTATCTCTTCGTTTCTTTTAATAGGCTTTTGGAATAACCGAAGTAACTCTCGATATGGAGCAATTAAATCGATGGTTATTACTGTATTTGGTGGTCTTTCCTTATTAGCTGGAATTGTACTCCTATATTTAATGACAGGGTCATTCAATATTTCAGAAATTATTACTTCTGTTCAACAAAACTCTATTATCTTTCATCCTTTATTTATGTTAGGGATGATTTGTATCTTACTAGGAGCATTTACAAAATCTGCTCAATTCCCATTCCATATTTGGTTGCCGGATGCGATGGAAGCTCCAACTCCAGTCAGCAGCTATTTGCATTCAGCTACGATGGTTAAGGCGGGAATTTATCTTATTGCCCGTTTAAGTCCTGTTTTTGCAGTATCTGGTTATTGGCTTTGGATTGTATCACTTGTCGGGATTATTACCCTATTGTACGGATCATTTCTTGCCGTAAAACAAGTAGACCTAAAAGGACTTCTTGCATACTCAACAATCAGTCAGCTCGGAATGATTATGTCTTTACTAGGGATTGGTGCTGCAGGTGTTCATTATGACAATGAAAGTATTTATTATATCGCAACAGCTGCGGCAGTCTTTCATCTTGTCAATCATGCAACCTTTAAAGGTAGTTTATTTATGATGGCTGGGATTGTTGACCACGAAACAGGTACAAGAGATATTCGTCGTTTGGGCGGCCTTATGAAAATTATGCCGATCACATTTGCTATTGCATTGATTGGTTCGCTATCAATGGCTGGTATCCCACCATTGAACGGATTCCTTAGTAAGGAAATGTTCTTTGCGAGCATGTTGAATATTCGTGATTTCAATATGTTTAACTTAGATACTTGGGGAGTTCTATTACCAATCATCGCTTGGGTTGGTAGTATCTTTACATTCGTATATAGTATGATTCTTGTATTTAAGACTTTTACCGGAAAATATCAACCAGAAAAATTATCTACTAAGCCACATGAAGCACCAATGGGAATGTTAATTTCACCAATTATATTAGTATCTCTTGTTGTGATTTTCGGGTTATTTCCCGGGGTATTATCTAATACTATTCTATCCCCTGCCATTACATCTATTTATGGTGGAGGCGTTTATGATTTGCATATCTATCATTGGCATGGATTCCAACCAGAATTATTTATGACAATTGGCGTTATCGTTTTTGGAACAATCCTTTATTTATCAGTGACGAAATGGTCTGTTATTTATCAAGCTATTCCTGTTGTTTGGAATCGGATATATGATTGGTTATTTGGAGAAACAGAAAATACATTTAACAAACTGACGAATAAATATATGACTGGTTCCCTTCGAACCTATTTGATTTATATCTTTTCTTTCTTTATTCTAATCCTTTCTTATACCTTATTTGCAAAGGATGGATTTAAAATAGACACTTCCCTACTAGCACCAATTGGAGGATATGAAGCTGTTCTATCGCTTGTTCTTGTTATTTCGACTATAGCGATATTGTTCTCTAAATCACGTTTGACCTCTATTATTCTTTTAGGTGCAGTCGGTTATACCGTTTCTTTATTCTATGTAGTATTTCGAGCACCTGACCTTGCGTTAACTCAATTGGTCATTGAAACAGTTTCTGTCGCTTTATTTTTACTATGTTTTTATCATTTACCTAGAAACGCAAGGAAAAAGGAAAGTATTCCTTTCAAAATATCAAATGCAGTAATTTCTGTGCTAGTAGGGCTGGTTGTAATGCTGATTGCCATTGCCTCTTATAGCACAAAATTATTCGATTCCATTTCTCCATATTATGTGGATAATACCTATATTAAAGCGGCAGGAGAAAATATGGTCAATGTTATCTTAGTTGATTTCAGAGGATTTGATACTCTCTTTGAAATTACAGTACTAGCTATTGCTGCAATTGGTATTTATTCGATGATAACCTTAAGAATGGGCGGAAAGAAAAATGAAAATAAATAATTTAGTTTTACAAACGATTACTAAAGTCATTGTCTTTTTAATACTCCTATACTCTGTTGATCTCTTTTTTGCTGGACATTATACACCAGGTGGAGGATTTATCGGTGGATTAATGGCAAGTGGAGCGATTGTTTTATTACTTATTGCTTACGATTTAAAATTTGTGAAGAAAATCTTCCCTGTAAATTTTATTTACGTTACCGCAATAGGACTGTTAATAAGCTTTTTAACAGGAATGATTGCTGTACTTTCTAACAAACCATTTTTAACCCATTTTTTTAATAAACATGTGCACCTACCTTTATTAGGAGAAACGTCTCTTCATACTGCTGCATTATTTGACTTGGGTGTTTTCTTAGTAGTAGTTGGCGTTACAATGACCATTATTCAAACGATTGGAGAGGATGACTAATGGAATTTTTAATGGCATTCATCATCGGCATTCTATTTATGTGTGCAACGTATTTAATTCTTTCTAAGAGTCTTTTACGAATTATTATTGGAACAGGACTCTTGAGCCACGGGGTTCATTTATTATTATTAACGATGGGCGGATTAAAAAAAGGTGCTGCCCCTCTCTTAGGACAGCATGCAGAAAGGTATACTGACCCATTACCCCAGGCATTAATATTAACTGCCATTGTTATTAGCTTTGGTGTTACATCTTTCTTGTTAGTGCTCGCATACAGAACTTATCAGGAATTAGGAACGGATAATATGGAGAAATTGAGAGGGAAAAAGTATGATTAATCTAATTCTATTTCCAATTTTAATTCCTTTATTTATGGGAATTATCTTGATTTTCTTTCATAAGAAAATCATTTTACAACGTATTTTTTCCTTATTGAGTACTAGTACTTCTATTATTGTTGCACTAGTAATGATTGATAAAATTAAAAATGCAGGAATTCAAACAGTTAATTTAAGTAATTGGGATGCACCGTTTGGGATAACGATTGTATCAGATATGGTATCTGCGCTTCTTGTGTTAACAACAAACGTTATCGCATTCTGCTGTATCCTCTATTCTTTTAAAGGAATCGACAGAGCAAGAGAAAATTACTTTTATTACTCCATGATTCAATTTCTTTTAGTTGGTGTTATTGGTGCGTTTTCTACAGGGGATATTTTTAACCTGTTTGTTTTCTTTGAAGTGATGTTAATGGCTTCCTATGTACTACTTGTTCTTGGAAATACCAAAATACAGTTAAGAGAAACGGTAAAGTATATTGTTGTAAATGTTGTCGCTTCAGCACTCTTTGTTATTGCAGTTGCTTATCTTTATTCTGTTGTTGGTACTTTAAATATGGCGTTTATTTCAGAGAGAATTAGTGAAGTAGGTGGTACTGGCATATTAACCGTTATTGCGGTCTTGTTTTTAATTGTTTTCGGACTAAAAGGCGCGATTTTCCCATTATTCTTCTGGCTTCCAGGATCTTATAACGCCGCACCAATACCGATACTAGCATTATTTGGAGCTTTATTAACGAAGGTTGGCGTTTATTCAATTGCTAGAACATATTCTTTATTCTTTTACGAGGATTCATATGTCTTTACGTTATTAGGCACTCTTGCTCTTATTACGATCATTTTAGGGGCTATCGGTTCCATAGCTTATAATGATGTAAAGAAAATAATTATCTATAATATTGTTACGGCGATTGGTGTTATCTTATTTGGATTCTCGACATTTAATACAGCTTCACTAACTGGAGCGATTTTTTATCTGATACACGACATGATTATTAAAGGAGCTCTATTCTTATTAATCGGAATCATAATTTATATTACCGGAACTAGTAATTTAAAATCTATGAGTGGATTAATAAAGAGATATCCTCTACTTGCTTGGACATTCTTTATTGCAGCACTTGGGCTAGCGGGAATTCCGCCATTAAGTGGATTTATCGGTAAATTACTCATTATCCAAGGGGCTTTTGAAGAAAGTAATTATATTGGTGGCTTTCTTATTGTTCTATCTAGTCTCCTCGTATTACTTTCTGTTATCAAGATTTTTGTTAAAGCATTTTGGGGAGATGAATCAGATAATGTTACGAAAAAGCCTATAAAGACACTTTTATTCCCTGGCTGTATACTAGTTCTTCTTTCCTTCCTTATAGGCATTGGAGTAGAGATGCTTTTACCATATATTTCTCTAGCCGCTGAGAGCCTGTTGCAACCGGAAAACTACATACATGCCGTATTAAAGGAGTGATGACAATGGCTTTTCAATTATTATTAAATTTCTTAATCAGTTTTGTTTGGATGTTTCTGAAAGGTTCCTTCGCTCCAGACACATTTCTAATCGGGTTTATTATCGGATTAATGCTCATTTATATTACAAGAAGATTTTTCACCGATAAGTTTTATTTATATCGAGTTGTTTCCATTATAAAACTTTTAGGTATTTTTCTAAGAGAACTAGTACTTTCCAATATTGCAGTGTTAAAAATTATACTTCGACCAAGGCTAAGAGTGACACCCGGAATTTTCGCCCTAGAAACAGCTTTAACAAAGAATTGGGAAATAACGATCCTTTGTAACCTTATTACCCTCACACCTGGAACGCTTGTTGTGGATATATCTGAGGACAATAAAATTCTCTATATTCATGCGATGGACATTCGTGATAAAGAGGCTACAATCAGCAGTATCAAAAATAGCTTTGAAAAAGCGATCCAAGAGGTGAGTCTTTAATGTTCCAAACGATCATGCATATATCTTTACTTATCATTTCTATTTCGACTATTTTATTCATTTATCGAGTTGTAAAGGGACCATCCACCCCTGATAGAGTGGTTGCACTTGATGCAATCGGAATTAATCTTGTTGCTATTACTGCTATTTTATCAGTAGTATTAAAAACTTCGGCCTTTTTGGAAGTTATTCTTCTTATTAGTATTTTAGCCTTTATTGGTACGGTGGCTTTTTCTAAGTACCTGGAGAGAGGAGTAATTATCGACAATGACCGAGACAATCATTAATATTATTATAGCGATTCTTATTCTCTTAGGAGCCTTATTAAGTCTAATTGCAAGCATTGGAGTATTGAGGCTACCAGATGTGTATACAAGAAGTCATGCAGCATCGAAATCAGCGACGCTGGGAGTAATGTTTATTCTCCTTGGTGCCTGTCTGTATTTTTTCCAATTAGAACAAATTTTTAATTCTCGTTTAATTCTTGCGATTGCTTTTATTTTCTTAACATCTCCCGTAGCTGGGCAACTTATTATTCGCTCTGCTTATAATAGTGAAGTACCAATGGCAGAGGAAACGATAAGAGATGATTTAAAACAGGCAAAAGATGCAGCAGAAAGAAGCAAATAAGCCATGATTTGCCTAATCAACCATTGTTTCGGTGGGTTTAGCTTGTACAAAATAGTGAATAATAAGGACGTCCTTCTATTGGACCAAAACATCATAGGAGAATAACATATGAAGAATATTCGTGAAGGATTAATTCCCACCGTCCTAGGAACAGCCGTTACAACTGCTGGTATCGTAATGAAGCAAAATCGGAAAATTGATTCCATGATTTCCAATACTGTTTTCGGTTTCGGACTAGCGCATGTTGTCTTAGGAGCAATTGACTTAGTCGAACATCGCAATAAATTTTAAGAAAAGCGAAAGCGCGTTGAATAATCGATCCCATTTTAAAGACTTGAAATCAAAGGCAAATTTGCCCTTTAAGTGATTTCAAGTCTTTATTTTCGCGCTAATCATATTCTCCCTCTATAGAGAATATGATGGAAGAAGTTAGAATTTTATGTACGAAAGGAATGGCTACTATGTACCAAGCTCTTTATTATCATCGCAATACTACTACTTCAGCAGCATTCCATCCATATCTTCATTACCCAATTTATTTTCGAGAATTTCCCGAGGTAAATCCTGCTAAACTTATGGATTCTGCTAAGGATACATTAACACTTTTACCCGACTTGGAAGCATGTTTAAATCAATTAGTTAATTCCCCTGACTTTTCTAAAAACTTAATGAGTGCCGCCCAATTATCGAAAACAGCAACAGTTGAACAATTAATTAAATCAATTGGTATAAAAGAAATTCCGAAGATATCTTATAATCCAGATGGAATAACGTTAAATTTTGACCATAAAAATAAGCCCCCACATTGCTGCTATTTGTCTGTTCAATTAAGATGGCGCTAAACCCTCTTTTCATGAATAATAGATTATTTCAGACTGTACATAAGTTCAGCCTGAAATAATCTAAACGAAACGCTATTTATTTTTTAAATTTTTTCTCAATACTCGTTATTACTTTCTCTTAGGAAGCTCGTTGATTTTACCTCTATCAAGTAGGATCTTCATTTATGGTAAAAGCTACATATAACCACGATATTTTAGTAATAAGGATAAGGTCCGTATGGTACTGGGCCATATGGGACTGGACAATATGGCACCGGGCAATAAAACGGTCTAGGTCTAACTAAAGCTCCGCCTAATAAACCGCCTAATAAACCGCCCACAAATGGTGCTACAAACCAAGCTCTGGAATCTTGCTGCGGATATTGATAAGGATATCCATGCATCATTCACAATTACCTCCACTCTCTTTTTAGACTTATTTCTCTCTCTCTATTTTCTATGCGAATGTCCTCTTTTTGGACTGGGCTATCGCCTGTTAATCCTAAATTTCCAAATAGGACAAAGCCATCACTATTTGTAAATAAGGAAGAATTAGGATAGGCATAGGTAAATCCATTAATTTATTCACCCTTAGGACATTGCTTGTCTATACTATATGGAATAGATGTCGCAGGAGGAATGGTAAATAAAATGAATTCACTTTTGGATTTCACGAATAAGACAGCAATTATCTCTGGAGGGAGTCGAGGATTAGGAGAACAGATAGCTACTACATTAGGGGAAGCAGGTGCTAATATCGTCATTTGTTCGAGAAACATAGAACAGTGTTCAAAGACAGCTACTAAGTTACAGAATAAAGGGGTAAACGTATTAGCCCTTCCTTGCGATGTATCCAAAAAAGAGGAGATAGACCGTGTTATAAGTAAAACAATCGCCAAATTCGGAACGATAGACATCTTAATTAATAACAGTGGTACTTCCTGGATGGCACCTTTTCTAGATTATCCAGAGGACAAATGGGACAAAGTGCTCGAGGTTAATCTTAAAGGTTCTTTTTTATTTTCACAGGCAGTCGCTAAACAAATGGTGGAGCAAAAACAAGGCAAAATTATCAATGTTTCTTCCGTTACAGCATTTAATGGTACACCACCACAATTATTAGATGCGATTGCGTATAACACAAGTAAGGGTGCACTTATTACGTTAACTAAGGAATTAGCTATAAAATTAGCCCCCTACAATATACAAGTAAATGCGATTGCACCAGGATTTTTCCCGACAAAAATAACGACAGTATTTGAAGACCATTATAAACAAATTACTGCAAGAATTCCGGCAGGACGTTTAGGACAACTAACTGATTTAGACGGAATTATTCTTCTCTTGTCCGGAGAAGCATCCAATTATATCACCGGACAAACTATTGCCATTGATGGTGGACTTTCTTCAAGTCTATAAGTAAAGTGCAAGCTAAAAAAAGAAAAGAAAGAGGGATAGGAAAATGGCTCATGTTACAATCGACTTTTATGAGTTATTAAAAAAAGGTGGAACATTGCTACAATATCGATTAAATAATCGAATTAAAAATAGCTTAAATCAAATGTCTGTCATTGATTTAACTAATTCAAAAGCAAATCCATTAACCAACAAAATAGATCAAATTCAAAATTACACAGAACAATTAAGTAATTATATTAATCTTCCTACTAAAACAGATTTAGCGAATGCAACCCAACTAATTCTTCAATCTGAAGAAAAAATTGATAGTCTAGATGATCAATTATTTGAATTAACAAATATGATGAAAGAAGTTAAACAACTAATCGAACAACTAGGCAGTAACCCTTCTGATGATTATTCCAATCAATTGACCAATAAAATCACCGAGCAAGAGCAAAGAATTTCTACTCTACAAAATGAATTAGTGCAAGCAAGACAACAATTGGATTCCCAAAAAGAAGAATTCAACTTTACTAATCAGGCGATATAAAAATGGCAAAAAAAAATCTAGCTAATTTCATTCATACCTTATCGTACGATCCAGTTGTCGGGCAATCAGAAAGATATGCAATATGGAAGAAAAATAAAGCAACGTTGTGGTACTACCCTGCTAAAAGAAGAAAATACAAAGAATCCATCTACCTTATTTATTCTATCGTAAATAAACCATATATTCTCGACTTAGGTCCTTCTATGAGTTTAATCGAGGCGTTTAATACTGCAGGATATGATGTATATTTAATCGATTTTGGTATACCTGCATATGAAGATCGCCACTTAACAATAGATGATTATATAACAAAGTACATTCAGCAAGGATTTAAAAGGGCAATTCGACATGCCGGAACGGATTCTTTTACAGTCATTGGTTTTTGTCTAGGAGGAACACTTGCTACCATATTTGCTGCATTAGATAATCATCATATAAAAAATTTAATTCTAGCTGTTTCTCCTATCGATTTTTCTGCTTTTCCTGATTACAATAATTGGCTGATGGCCCTTCGCGAAAATGAATTACAGATTGACGAACTTATTGATAAAATGGGGATCATTCCACCAGAATCGGTAAAATACGGGACAAGATTACTTGTTGCCCCCTTGTCATTCAGTCATTATTTAGCACTTCTCAATCGTTCTGGAGAAAAGAATTACACCGAGAAATGGGCAAGAATGAACAAATGGACACTTGATCACATTCCAGTTGCTGGTGAAACTTTTAAACAAATTATGAATGATTTTGTAAGGGATAATAAAATGGTTGAGGGTGGATTAACAATCAATGGAGAAGAAATTGATTTCTCTAACATCCAATCCAATCTACTCGTATTTTCCACCAAAAATGATCCTCTTGTTCCTAGTTCACTTTGCGAACCAATCATGAATCTTGTTTCAAGCAAAGATAAATCCTTTGTTTTATGTGAAGGGGGACATGCTGGTCTTGTTGCGAAATCACATATGCCAGAGCCGATGGAATCTTGGCTGAGAGCTCATAGTACGTCTATTTAAATCAAAACCACCAGTGTGAACTGGTGGTTTGCTCTGCGGCTAAAAGCCTCTCTTACCGGCCTCGGCCTTAAAGGCCCACTGAAAAGGTTTCCCTTCTGCACCACATTCACTCACCAATTCTAAAGAATTTCTTTATTTACTTCCGATTTTTCTCACCCGTGAACGGATCGAATTCTTCGAACAAAGTTAGCTGATCAGCCATATAATCTTCTTTCAGCTGATTTCTTATATATTCTTGTATTTGTTTCTTATTTCTCCCCACGGTATCAACGTAGAAACCACGACACCAAAATTTACGATTCCCATAGCGATATTTCAAATTCGCATGTCGATCAAATATCATCAGGCTACTTTTTCCTTTTAGGTAACCCATGAACTGCGATACACTTAATTTTGGTGGAATACTAACCAACATATGGATATGATCCGGACAGGCATTTGCTTCATGTATAATGACACCTTTTCTTTCACATAGCTCTCTTATGATTTGTCCTATACTCTTTTTGTATTTGCCATAAATAATTTGCCTTCTGTATTTTGGGGCAAAGACTATGTGATACTTACAATTCCATGTTGTATGTGCTAAACTGTTCATGTCCTTCATAAGGGCATACCTCCTTCTTGCGTGAGATAAAGTGGTCGGGAAACCAACTTTATCCTACCATGAAAGGAGGTTTTTTTGTTACCTCGCTATAAGCTCTCCGGAACCCCCGGCATAGCCAGGGGTTTTCGAAACCATCAAAAAAGATGCCAAAGCCCCGTTTCTTATAGGGGCTTTGGCAAATTACATATATTAGAAAACTTTCACCAGTGGTTTTTTATCATCTCCCACTGATGGCTAGTTGCACTTATCGGACCTTTACAGGAAAGCTTCCACACCTAGTAGCTTCCTCGATTTTCCACAGCTTGAGCTGGCGCCTTGCTGTCCGTTAAGAGCGAGATAAAATATCTTTATTTTGCACCTTCAAATCGTTCCACAAATAGTGCTAAAGTTCTTGTCATGACGCCCGTTGCACCTGCTTGACCTAAATCAGTTGTTTTACTTTGCGTTGACGTTCCAGCAATATCTAGATGTACCCATGGAGTTTCCTCTGCAAATTCTCCAATAAAAGCACCACCCATAATTGCATGCCCTGCTCCACCTGGTGAATTATTTAAATCAGCAATCGGGCTATTGCGTACTAATTTCTTATGACTATCAAAAATAGGCAATCTCCACATTTGCTCGCCCGCTTCATAGGATGCTTCTAGCACTTGTTCAAATAATGATTCATTATTCGTCATGGCACCAGTTGTCTCCATCCCTAATGCAGTGATTACCCCACCTGTTAGTGTTGCAACATCAACAAGATAATTAGCTCCATGATGTTTAGCATAGGTTACTGCATCTGCTAAAACTAACCGACCTTCTGCATCCGTATTTAATACTTCAATTGTCTTTCCACTCATAGATGTGATAACATCATCTGGTTTAAATGCATGACCACTTATCATATTGTCAGTAGATGGAATAACGGCAACAACGTTTTGTTCTGCTCTTAATTCTCCAATAATCTCCATTGCCCCAAGTACTGCTGCAGCTCCACCCATATCTGTTTTCATGCCAACAATACCTGCTTTTGTCTTAATAGAATAGCCACCTGTATCAAACGTAATCCCTTTTCCTACTAAGCCAATGACATCTTCCCAGTTTTCTTTTCCTTGATATTTTAGAACAATCATTTTAGGGGGCTCGGTAGAACCTTGGTTTACTGCCAGTAACGCACCCATCCCAAGCTTCAGCATATCTTCTTTTTCTAAGATTTCTGCTTCAAATCCATATTTTCCTGCTAATTCTAAAGCAAAATTTGCTAGATCTGTTGCCTTTAACATATTTCCTGGTAGATTAACTAGCGTACGAGCAGAGTTTGTTGCTTGTCCATATACATAACCTACCGTTAGTGATGCCTTTACTTCTTCACCTTCCGCATTGCTATAGACGGTAATTTCCATAATTTCCTTTTCTGGTTCATTAGACTTTTGCTTATAGCCTGCAAATTCATACGTAGAAAGCCCAAATGCTTCACTGCATGCATGCGCAACATCCTGTGCTTCATTCTGTTCTGTTACAAAGGAATCCAAATAAATAGCTGTTTCCACCCATTTTTCACTTTTAATACGTTTAAATGTTGCTCCAAAGATTTCTTTTAGTTCATTAAAAGAAAGTTCTTTTTCCTTGCCTAATCCAACAAAAACAATTCTTTTTGCTCCAATTTTCCCAAAAGTATGTATAACCGTAATGGATTTTTTCTTTGCTGAAATATCGCCATCTTTTACTAGATTGGTTAACTCTCCATCAAAGCGTTCATCTAATTGTTGAAGCTTTCCTTCTAATTTAATAGATTTATCAAATAACCCGACAATGATACTTTCATGGTTATTTTGCAATTCCCATTCTGACTGATATGAAAACATATACTCATTCCTCCATTCATTTCTTCTTCCATTATAACGAATTTATTCATCATTTCGTATAGCTAATTAAATTTTCTAACATCTATTCTGCAAATATAAAAAGATTTTTTCGAATTTAAGTAGAAAGCTCGATAATTGGTTATGTTATAATAAGATAAGTGGAAACGCAAAAATTAGAGGCGTAGTCAATGCTATCCTAATAGGCAACCATAATGGCATTTATTACTCTTCGATGGCTTTAAAAATATACATACATAAAGAAAATCATTACACTCTATTATTAACTCCACTGTCTACCCCCTTATTTCCATTAACATTCCTTATATGAAAGATTAATAATGAGTTAAATAAGGTATACATACTAAAAGTACTACAGATTCTACCAAGAAATGACGAGGTGTTTTTTTATGGAACTACTAGCTAACTTCCCTTTACTTGCGAGCTTATTTGCAATCTTTTTTGCACAATTTGTCAAAGTACCGATTACCTTTTTTGTTACAAAAAAAATTGATTGGTCTTTGTTAACTAGTACTGGAGGCATGCCAAGTTCTCATTCAGCCGCTGTGACCGCCCTTTCAACAGGGATTGCACTTCAAACAGGATTTGATTCACCAATATTTGCTGTTGCTGCAATCTTTGCGATTATCACTATGTTTGATGCAACAGGGGTTAGAAGGCAAGCAGGAGAACAAGCCATTGTTTTAAATCGTTTAGTAAATGATTTTAATAAGTTCTTAAACGAAGCAAAAGGATGGCAAAACAAACCAGAACAAGAAAAAAGAAAAGAATTAAAAGAATTATTGGGACATAAACCAATCGAGGTATTTTTTGGTGGACTAACAGGAATTCTATTAACACTACTTTTACATATGTTAATTTATTATACTGCTATTTGAATAATAAAGACGCTGGGACAAAACCAATATATAATGCGTAAAGACGAACAATCTCTCATTTAGTAGGAAAACCAATTCGTTCCATTGCGCTACAGACACACGATTCGCCGGGGAGCAACCTAAGCCTCCTCGGCTAAAGCCTGTGGGGTCTTAGGCTTTGCTCTACTTCCCGCAGGAGTCGAGTGTCCTCCGCTCCATTTCACCCCGTTTTTAAAGGTTGTTTCGTTCCATCATTTTTTAATAAAGAAAATATAATTATTAGGAAAAACGGAGCAGACTGAATACACGTAGACTCCTATGGGAGCTGCGAGAAAGTCCGAGACCCTGCAGGCGAAGCCGAAGCGGCTCGGCGCTCGCCCCATGGAAAGCGAAGTGTATTCAGTCTGCGGGTGACTACCACAAAACCCATTCAGAATGAAAAAAACAAACAATTATACGAAAATTTGATTAACATCTCCATATAATTGTTCGAATTTATCCTTGGTTAGAATACTGTTGTTCCAGCCTTTAATTCTAGTATAAAAATGTGGATATCCTAAAGGAAGGCTCACACAAACCTTCTTGATTCTTGTAAAAAACACTTTCTATAAGACATCGGTTTTCGATTTATCTATGTAATTATTTATTTTCTGCTTTAGTATACTGTTGACGGAATACTTGCATAGATTCTTCTTCATTTAATGAACTTAATGTTTCTTCTGTTAATTTCCCTTTACCCATTTCCACTATGTATACATCGATTGTTTTCTTGCCCCATTGACTATAGACGTCATCTACGGTTTCATAGTATAAATCTAGTTTATTTCCATTAATCGCTGAACCAGTATCAGCAACTACTCCAAATCCATAATCAGGGATGAAAAGAATAGTACCGATTGGAAATACACTAGTATCAGCAGCAATTGTACTATATAAATCTCTTTTTACTTTTACTCCTGAATAAGTGATTCCAAACTGGGGATGCCCAGGATTCTTACCTGTTGATTCATATCCAGCTGTATATCCAGTTGCAACGACTCTTTTTGTTGGATATTGTGACCAATCTTTCATATTTTCTAGCAAAGGAGGTTTACCTGCAACCTCTTTACTTGATGAAATTTGTGTTTTGTCCACTAATACTTTTTTAAAGCTTTTTAATGCTACACCAATTTGCTTTATTGTATGATCAAACTGATCGTTATCTTCGCTTGCTTCTACTTGTTCGTAACTGCTATAATTTATCGAACTAGCCTTTACACCTGAAATTGACTGAAATGTGGTTAGTAGTGCTGCCATAAAAAGTAGAACCATGCCTACCCTTCTAAAAAACTTTTTATAAAAATTCATATTTTTCACTCCTCCCAAAACTATTCATTTCCCATATTCAAAGAATTTATTCATAAATAGTTAAAAAGCGGAACTTTTCCCCTAGTAAAATACCAAATAATGCAAAAAAATATCAGTTAGGATACACTAATCGATTGTTTCTTATTCCTTCCACTAGTCAATAATCGATGTTAACAGAGGAAAACTACCAAATTTTAACTATACCATTTTAAAAAAGTAGGATGTGGTTCTGCTGAAGATTAAAAAAGTGAGAAATCATAATCATTGTGATATGATAGCTTGTAGAATCAATCTTTATTAGGAGGGTTTAGGAAAATTGGAAGAAAATCAAACCATTTATGATATTACAGTTATTGGTGGTGGACCTGTTGGAATGTTCACTGCTTTCTATGGAGGGATGAGACAAGCAACCGTCAAAATCATTGAAAGTCTCCCTGCACTTGGCGGTCAGCTTACAGCACTCTATCCTGAAAAATATATATATGATATTGCTGGATTTCCGAAAATTCGCGCTCAAGAGTTAGTTGATAACTTAGAAGAGCAAATGAAAAAATTTGAACAGTCTATCGTGCTAGAACAAGCTGTTCAAACGGTTGAAAAACAAGGGGATGGTATTTTCAAAATCACTACAGATAAAGAAGTACATTATTCCAAAACAATTATTATTACAGCTGGAAACGGAGCATTCCAACCTCGTAGATTAGAATTGGAGCAAGCAAAAGAATTTGAAGGAAAAAACCTTCATTACTTTATCAATGACTTAAATCAATTTGCAGGAAAAAAAGTAATGGTGTTTGGCGGTGGGGATTCTGCCGTAGACTGGGCATTAATGCTAGAGCCTATTGCTGATACCGTTTATCTAGCACATAGACGCGATAAATTCCGTGCACATGAGCATAGCGTAGAAAACCTTAAAAATTCAAAAGTTAACATTAAAACACCTTATATTCCTTCTGAATTAGTGGGAGATGAGGAGATTAAACAAGTTATTCTTGAGAATGTAACAACACAAGAAAAAGAAATTATTGATGTAGATGCAGTCATTGTAAACTACGGATTTGTTTCTTCCTTAGGTCCAATTAAAGAATGGGGCTTTGATATTCAAAAGAACTCCATTGTTGTTAACAGCAAAATGGAAACGAATATTCCAGGTATCTATGCTGCAGGCGATATCTGCACATATGACGGAAAAGTAAAATTAATTGCTACTGGATTCGGCGAAGCACCTACAGCTGTTAATAATGCCAAAACATATATGGATCCGAAAGCGCGAGTACAACCGCTTCATAGTACTTCTTTATTTAAATAAACCTACTAAGACGGAGGACAATCTTTTGCTTCTTTTTCACAATTCATTGAATTGCTCTTGAAAAAACAAAGATTGATAACAGTATTTTATTTGTTGCTAACAAAAAACACGACTATCATCTAATTGAATAGTCGTGTTCATTATTCAGCTCTTCGTAATTAGCACTCTTCAGGTGTCCCAGCCACTTTTGCTGTACGGAAAGATGACCCACAACCGCATGAAGCAATCGCATTTGGATTATCGATGGTGAAGCCTCCACCCATTAGAGATTGTTTGTAATCAATTTTTGTTCCTTTTAGAATTGGACCATCGTTTTGATCTACTAAAACACGAATACCAAATTGCTCAAACAATTGATCATTCTCTTCTTTTTCTGGTGAAAAGCCCATTCCATAAGATAAACCACTGCAGCCTCCACCTTTTACTGCTACTCTTAAATAAGAATTTTCTTCGTCATTTTCCTTCATCATTTCTTTTATTTGAAGAGCAGCGGCTTCTGTTATGTGTACAATTTCTTCTGTCACTGTCCATTCTCCTTTCAACGTATCATTATTTTTTATTATATACCTCTATTCCCAACTACTCAACTGAAGGGACTTGTGTAAAACCTAGTAACAAAAGGTTACGTATTGTTGCAAGTATTTGCAAAATAATCATTTGTTACCTCATCATAAATACAAATTTATCCGTTTTCCTTTCCCACTAAAACCGACAGATACTCAAAACAAAGACTTTTTACCTATTTATAATATTTGTATAAGGAGTATTACTCACTGTAATGTATAATAGTATATAGCGAATGCGCCTTATTACCCATCAGACAAAGGAGTGAGCAACTTGAACAAAATTGAACCATTATATGATAAACAATGCACTTGTTTGCTTTGTCATACTAAATTTACTACAAAAAAATTACGTTCAAGATTTGTTAAATTGGAGAAATTAGATACAGATTTTTTTCCTATTTACGCTGAGCATAATCCTCTCCTTTATTTCATAAATGTTTGCCCAGCTTGTGGCTTTTCTTACAGTGATGATACAGTTCCTTCTTTTTCTCCCGATAGTAAAATGATGCTGATTGAAAAAGTATGTTCCCAATGGATTCCTCATTCATTTGGTGAGGTGCGTAGTATAGAAGATAGTGTTAAAACTTATAAGTTAGCCGCTTATTGCGCATCTTTACGGAAGGACAAGCATATTACCCTCGCAGGTCTTCATCTGCGAATTGCATGGCATTATCGGATGTTAAATAATACAGACCAGGAAATGCGTTTTATAAACCTTGCATTATCAGAATATGAGACCTCCTATTCGGTTGGTGATTACCAAGGGACCCAAGTATCAGAATTAAGAACGATTTATTTAATAGCAGATCTTTCTAAGCGTACGAATAATCTTGAAAAGGCTACTAAATATTTTTCGAAAGTAATCGAGCAACAAAGTAGAACAGTGGAAACACAAATTGTGAAGCTTGCCAAAGAAAGTTGGCAGGAAATGAGAGATTACCAAAAAACTTTCATATAAAACAGTTTAAATCAGTGGGTTAATTTTTTCTTCTCGCCGCTGATTTAAACTGTTTTTATTAAAAAGGGTTTTCTTCTAAATATTGATAAATATTTTTCACCAGATCTTTCGAATCTTCTCCTGTTATTACTTCTCCATCTACGAGAGCAAATAACGCTTCTCCACATTGTCCACAATAACTTAAGCAGCCATACTCAATAACATCTACCGTTTCATCCTGCTCAAGCATTTCTTTCGCTTAGTAAGCACCAGATGAAAGGTTACTAAGACAAAATTCGATCAATGGTTTAAACAAACGTCTCACCTCTCTCCTGTAAATTATACTAGTTTTTTCTTGGAATTGTTGCAAAGAATACTAAAGAGAAAAAGCCATTTTCCTACTGTAAAAACGAATAAACTGTCCTAATCTTTTAATATACTCTAAGGAGAAGCTCCGACTTTTATGGACGATTTATATCGCTATAGATATCTTTGCGCTTATATTAAAGGGGGGAAAGAATGAAAAAATTAGTAATATTAGGTGGTGGATATGGCGGTATGCGCGTTTTATCCTCCATCATACCTCATTTACCATATGATTTAATGGTCATCTTAATAGATAAAGTACCATTTCACTTTCTTAAGACAGAATATTATGCAATTGCCGCTGGTACTGTTCATGATAAGAGCCTACAAATTCCTTTTCCTAATCACCCTCAAGTAAGCCTAATACAAGCAGAAGTGGAAAAAATTGATTTACACAATAATAAAGTTTGGTTGACGGGAAAAAATCCAATTGAATACGATGATTTAATTATTGGACTTGGCTGTGAAGACAATTATCATCAAGTCGAAGGTGCAGAAAAATACACTCATAGCATTCAAACCATAAGTAAATCTAAACGTACACATAAGCAGCTCCGCCACTTACCTGAGGGAGCAAAGATAGCTATTATTGGCGGTGGATTAAGTGGAGTGGAATTAGCAGCTGAATTAGCTGAAAGTAGTAAGTTACAAATATCACTTTTCGATCGTGGGGATGCTATACTATCTTCCTATCCTAAAAAAGTAAGAAATTATGTAGAACGATGGTTTAAGGACAAAAAAGTAATTGTTATTAAAAACAGTGTAATTACGCGTATAGAAGAGGATATCGTTTATAACCATGGAAGCCCGATTCCTTTTGACTGCATTGTTTGGACTGCTGGCATACAGCCAAATAAAATAGTACGAACACTAGATGTGGAAAAAGATAAGAAAGGACGAATTACCTTATCAAAGTATCATCACCTTCCTAATAATGATCGTGTGTTTGTTGTCGGCGATTGTGCTAGTTTAAAGCATCCCCCAAGTGCACAGCTTGCTGAAGGTCAAGCAGAACAAATTGCCTTTGTCCTGACATCAAGATGGAAAGGGAAAGTACTTCCAGATCATTTGCCTCCAATAAAGCTAAAAGGAGTCCTTGGATCATTAGGAAAAAAAGTCGGTTTTGGTCTCATTGCCAAAACTGCTTTAACAGGAAGAATTCCCCGTTTAATTAAACACGGAGTCTTATGGAAAGATAAAAATAAAAAAAATAAAATTACTGACTAATAACGCACTAGAGTGCTGTTTTCAATAGGAAAACAGCACTCTTTATTTCTATTTATATACTCGTATATCCGTATTTCTTAAATTCCTCATATATTTTCTTCAATTTTGGATTGCCTTCACCAA
This sequence comes from Niallia sp. RD1, assembly GCF_024219955.1. Classification (NCBI taxonomy): domain Bacteria; kingdom Bacillati; phylum Bacillota; class Bacilli; order Caryophanales; family Bacillaceae; genus Niallia; species Niallia sp. RD1. The sequence goes on from NZ_CP100420.1 coordinate 90,784, forward strand.
CAATCTCTCCTTCAATTACGACTACTGGATAAAACAAATCTTCATCAATAATTTTCCGGCAAAATTCATTTTTATCTTCCTCGTAATTAGCTTGAAAAATATCATAGTAATTAATGTGAAAAGTTTGTTCTGGAAATTTTCTACTTAAGGCAGCTTGTAGCCATTCATATGTATCTTTAGAGGATGGCAAATTAACACAGCTTGCACAAATTTGATCTGCACCATATATACTTACTTCAATTTCTTTTTTCAAATAAAATCTCCCCCTTATATAGACACGCTTGCTAATCCTATATTTCAACACTCATAATAGTGCCTTTTTATTTATCCATTGGCTGTTTTCGTAAAGTTTGTTGCTATTATCTGCAACCTATCCATTTATTGTTTATTTAATTCGTGTTCCTTGATTATAGATTTTTTATCCTAATGTGATTATAATAAATAATAGGAAAGGAGTCGATATGTATGCAAGAAGTTGAAATAAAAGAACAAGTACAAGAAGTACTAGATAAATTACGTCCATTCCTTTTAAGAGATGGTGGAGACTGTGAATTAGTTGATGTTGAGGATGGTATTGTTAAGCTACGCTTACTAGGTGCTTGCGGAAGCTGCCCAAGCTCTACCATTACTTTAAAAGCTGGTATTGAGCGTGCTTTATTAGAAGAAGTACCAGGCGTTTATGAAGTAGAGCAAGTATTTTAATCCTTCCTACATTGAAAAGCAGAAAGAGAAAGAGGATGCGATTGCATCCTCTTTTCCTTATTTAATCTCTGTTGCAATAGCTCCAGAACAAATACTTCCTTCCTTATCTATTTCCAAAGGTAGAAAACACATTTCAGGTAGTATAGCCGTTAATCCTTCCATTAACGAATCCATTTCTCCAGGCTTTACAAAGCATAACACCGTTGGTCCTGCCCCACTTAAAGCCACACCATATGCACCAAGCTTATAGGCCTGTTCCTCCATTATTTGCAAATGTGGAACAAGCTCTTTTCGATATGGTTGATGGTACTTGTCCTGTTTCATCATCTTGCCTGCAAGCTTTAAATTGCCTGTTAACAGAGCTGCAACTAGCAAATTGGAGACGGCACCTGCTGAAACAGCTTCTCCAAAAGAAAGAGAGCTTGGCAATACTCCCCGCGATGATTTCGTTAAGAGCTCTTCTTCTGGAATGACCGCCAACACATCTAAATCTATGGAATGAATGATTTCTGCATCCACTTCTTCTCCTATTTGACAGCCAATAACTAATCCACCAAAAATACTCGCACCAACATTATCTGGATGACCCTCCATTTTGGAGGCAATTTCAAACTTCTGTTGTTTAGTCAGCTGCAAATTCCCCACTTGATCAGCTAGCTCAATTCCGGCAACAATAGCAGAAGCGCTAGATCCTAGTCCCCTTGCTAAAGGAATATTGCTGTCAACTTTAATCTGACAAGGGGCAAGAATAGTTTCAAATGTCTTCGCAACTTCGATTGCTGTTCGAATAATGAAATTACTTTCATCATTTGGAAATTCCTTCAGCTCCTCTGTTAACGGAATAACCTCCCAACATTCACTTCGAGCAACTTCCAATGTTAAATATAAGTTTAACGCTAATCCAATACTATCAAAGCCTGGACCTAAGTTTGCGGTGCTTGCCGGAACTTTAATCAGTAACATCTCACCTTCGTTCATATATGAACGACTCCTTTAATATGATTAGCGACTGCTTTCTCATCATTAGGCAGCACTACTGGTTTTAATGGACTCACATCGATAGCTGTATTTGGATCCTTCAAGCCATTTCCTGTAAGAATGGCTACTATTTTGCTGCCCTTTGGAATTTTTCCATTTTGGATATGTTTATACACACCTGCAATAGACGCACAGGAACCTGGTTCAGCAAAAACGCCTTCTTTAGCAGCAATCGCACGATATGCAGCCACAATCTCTTCATCTGTTACTTCATCTATAATTCCATTTGACTCTTCTTGCGCTTGAACAGCTAACTTCCAGCTTGCTGGATTACCGATACGAATTGCTGTAGCAATCGTTTCTGGATTCTCAAACACCCGATTATGCACAATCGCTGCTGCCCCCGCTGCCTCAAAGCCATGAATTTTAGGCAGTCCCGTTTGCTTTACTTCGTGATATTCTTTAAATCCTTTCCAATAGGCACTAATATTCCCAGCATTTCCAACTGGAATTGCTAAGATATCCGGTGCTCCTCCCAATTGATCACATAATTCAAATGCAGCTGTTTTTTGCCCTTCTAATCGGTATGGATTTACAGAGTTTACAAGTGCAACTGGTTCTGTTTCACTTATTTTTCGAACCATTTGCAAAGCTTGATCAAAGTTCCCCTCAATGGCAATAATCTCTGCACCATACATGACGGCTTGTGCGAGTTTCCCCATCGCTATTTTCCCTTCAGGTATAACAACAATACAGCGCATTCCTGCACGTGTAGCATAAGCTGCTGCTGCTGCTGATGTATTTCCAGTAGATGCACAGATAACTGTTGAGTTTCCTTCTTCCTTTGCTTTGGCAACAGCCATTACCATACCTCTATCTTTAAATGAGCCAGTTGGATTTGTTCCTTCTGTTTTTACGTACAACTCTACTCCCCATTCTGCAGACAACTTTTCCAGCTTGATAAGTGGAGTATTTCCTTCATTCAGTGTTAACATTGGTGTAGATTCATTTATTGGTAAATATTCCTTATATTCTTCTAAAAGGCCCTTCCATCTCATTACTTTATTCCTCCCTCAACTCGATAAGAACTTTTTACTGTTCGCACAGATGCTAAATCGCTTAATTCTAATAAAATATTTTCATAGTTTAATAAAGAAGCATGATGGGTAACTAAGACAATTTCCGCTAATCCTTTTTCCTTCACTGGCAATTGAAGAATCTTTTCAAAGCTTACTCCGTGTTGCGAGAAGATGGAGGTAATTTCAGCAAACACACCAACCTCATCTTTCACCTGTAACCGTAAGAAATATTTTGAGAACATTTCATCTGGTTCTTTTAGCTTCTTTTTAAATTGTGGAGCAATGGCACCTTTTCCATTTACACCTAATCTCATATTTTTCAATACATTCATTAAATCAGATACAACAGCAGTTGCTGTAGGCAAACTACCAGCTCCTGGCCCATAAAACATTGTTTGTCCAACCGCTTCCCCGTACACATATACAGCATTGTATTCATTATGAACAGATGCCAATGGATGACTATCTACAATAAAAGTTGGCTGCACACTAACCTCTACTTTTTCTTCGTTCCTTTGTGCAATGCCAATGAGCTTCATTGTATAGCCTAACTGCTTTCCATACAGGATATCTTCATCTGTTACATTAGAAATCCCCTGTACTTTTACATCTTCTAAGCCAATATTCATAGAAAAACCAAGTGTTGCCAAAATAGTCATTTTTCTTGCTGCATCTAGGCCTTCCACATCTGACGTAGGATCACTTTCTGCAAATCCTAATTCTTGTGCTTCTGCTAGGACATCTTCATACGCTCTTTGTTGCTGGCTCATCTTTGTTAATATAAAATTAGTTGTCCCGTTGACAATTCCCATTAATTTAACGATTCGATCTGAGGCTAATCCATCAACTAAACCTCTTAGAATCGGAATTCCCCCTGCAACACTAGCCTCATAAAATAAATCACAATTATTATGGGACGCTGCTTGTAAAAGTTCCGCCCCATGTACAGCCATTAAATCCTTATTGGCTGTCACTACTTGCTTTTTGTTATTTAACGCTTTAAGTAAGATATTCTTTGTCTCTTCAATCCCACCCATTACTTCAATTACCACATCTATTTCAGGATCATCCAAAATGTCATTTGCATCACCCGTTAAGAGAATATCTGTTAACTCAACATCTCTCTCTTTATTGATATTTTTGACAAGAATTTTTCTCACTTTCACTGGGCATCCAACTTGATGCATAATTTTATCCTGATGATTTTCAATAATTTTCACAACACCCGATCCAACAGTTCCTAATCCGAGTAGTCCAATTGAGATTGTCTCCATCTGTTTACCTCCCGCTGATGTTCTTTTTACAAGAACAACTGTCTTTGTATAGTAGACATTATAGTGTTTGAATCCTTTTTTTACAAGGGGTGTTTATACATTCTTTAAAAATTTCTATTTTATAAATAGAATATCACTAGTGTTGCGTAAATAGTGTCATAATTTTCAGTTTAATTGTTTACTCTACTTAGAGCCAAAAAAGTAATTACCTTTCTAAAGGCGGCTCCTGTCCATTTGGAAATTTATTTACAATTAGACCTGTGCAACGACAACAATTTGTTGATTAAGGGATGGCTTTTCCTTCAATTTTGCGAAGCCAGACATGTGCTGGTTTCCACAATGCTGCCCTTAAATAACGGCTAATTTGCAAGGTTTTCCGCTTACTTTTTGTTTCGAGTTGTACCAGAACATGAAGACAAAAAACAATAAGTGCGATAAACACTTGATTTTGAATCGCCCATTCACTTTGACCGTAGAATTTCTTGATATTGAGATGTTGTTTAATCCATTTAAAAAACAGCTCAATTGCCCATCGTGATTTATACATTTCCGATATTTCTTCGGCGCTTAAGTCAAAACGATTTGTGATTAAATGAAGTTCATTACCTTTTGAATCTATTATTTTTAGAAGTCGAAAATAGTTTTCAGCTCGGTTTTGAGTTGTACCAATCAACACCATTTGATCCGACAAAACAGATGAATCCTTGGGTAGTTTAAAATCATAAACCTCCCGTACGACTGCGTTTTTTCGTAGCCTAGAAAGAAAAAAGTAGCCTTCATCGGTCATGCGATCAAAACGCTCGTAGTCTAGATAACCTCGGTCAAACACATACATGCATTCTTTATCGTCAACCATAATCTCAAGTTGACCACGATCGTGTTCGCTTGCCGTTGTCATCACGGCTTTTTCGGGATAGGATTCTCCCTTTTCCATAAATACAAGGCGTAAGTGTAACTTTACGCCTGCCTTAGTTTTGCGGAACTTCGCCCATTTATGATTGGTCAAATTTAGTGGCAAAGTACTTGAATCAATAATTTTTAACGGCATGACAAGTTTTGTGTAGTGTGTTTTGGCGTGAATTTGTCCGACTAAATCAAGGAAAAGTCTTTGAAACAAATCTGGATTTAGACCATTTAAACGGCGCGAGAGCTGAGAAATGCTTATAGAATCAAGGTCGATTTCCTTTTGAAGATGATCATCAAAAAGGCAATCACTTAACGCATGAAGACTTTCAACTTCTTCTAATTGTGCAAAAAGTAATAGTTTTAGGAATGATTCTGTCGTTAACTTTTTCGTATAGCAATCTAATTTCAATGTTTTCACCTGTTCTTCAAATAATTGAAGATTAATTGGCGAAAACCATTGTCCAAATGAAGTTTTTCGTGTAATCTTGTCCATGAGATTGGTCCTTTTTTAGTGGATTTGGACGGGTTACCACCTGACTTATCCATTATAAAGGACTTTTTCTATGCATAAAATAATAAAAGTGAACATTTCGAGTATTTTTAATAGTGAAATTAAATTAATGCAACACTAGTGATAGAATATATATGTATTTATTCTAAAAAAAATCAAAAGAATGCTCGTTTACTTATTGAATCCATTATATAGGAAGATGATAATAATCTAAAAGGAAAATTATAAATTTTATGTATATTTAGATTTTTATTTACATTTTATATTTTTTAATGGTTTTTCCGCTCTATTATGTTTACATGTGAGCGAAGGTTTAGATTAATCATCTTTGCTGTTACCTTTTCTTCTCCCTAGATATAACGCACTCTAATCTATATATTCTTTTAATGAAAGGCTGTTTTCATAAAGTTTGTTTCGATTACCCGCTGCCGGAATACACTTCGCTTTCCGTGGGCTAAGCTTAAGCCACCTCCGCTTCGTCTTCGTGTATTCCGGCTGCTCCATTTTCCAACTAATTCTTTTTTCCTATCGAATAAACATCAATCCTTTAGAAAACAGCCTAATGAAATATAAAAAGACCTTATTAAAAACATAAAATGTGATTTTAACAAGATCTTCTATAACCATTGCTTCTCCCCATTATTCACAGCCAGGAAACAATAGGTATTTTCATTGTTTTAACTGGTACTTCTGTATTTTGGTAAAATTCCTTTAGAAAAATTTCTAAATCCCTTGATTGATTGAGCATTTTCTTTAACTTTTCTTCTAAGAATAATTGGTCTGCTTCATGTGTAGCAGAATAATAATTTTCTACACATTCAACATAATGGATAGGGAATAACAGTCTGGCATATATTAATCTCCATGCAAAAGAGCTTAATGGCATGACACTTTGATATTCCTCATAAAACGTCTTCACTTCTCTATGATATGTTTTAATATTTCTAAAATAGCGATCTCTTGTCCATTCAGCAAGATCTCTACCACAGTGATCAAAAACCCAGTCAAATGGATTTTTGATATAATATTCTCCTGCCCATGTATCTTTGGTAAAACGGTTATAACAAATCGTACCACTATCTACAGCGCTCGGATCATCATCTAATTCTGTGTCCACAAGATATTGAATGGCATTCTCAGCAATTCCCATATAATAGGGAAAAGACTCTAAAAATAATTTATCAAAGTCACTTTCTGGTTGTTTATATAACATACTGTTCCAGAAACCTTCCATTTGATCCATTCTTTGTTCCCACATACTTTTCCATTGTCCCATCCTACTTATTTTTTGGACACCAAATTGAACGGTTCTTCCTCTAAAATGAAACTTTCCCAGTTTCCGTCCTAATTGTCGAGATTGAAATGGACGTATTCGATCATTAATAAGTACACAAAAGTGTTGCTCATTCATTTCTGTTTGTTTTGTGCCTTCTTTAGTCTCTAATAACATACTGACATGTCGATCTCCAGTCTGATATATATGTGCAGCTATTTGGTCTCTTTCGTCTAGCTCTTCTTCGTCTATACTCCCTACAGGAACAAGTGTATATAGTCTCCCTTGACTAATACAAGCTTCGTAGTGGCCAATTCTAGTTTCCTCTTCCACATCAATCCCATACTTTGAAGATAAAATATTCTGAATCAATTTCTCCTCCTCCTCATTTCCCTCTCTTTTAGGAGTATATGATTGAGACTGTTAAAACTTGTTAAGAGGATTAAATTAATGAAAAGTAAGTTCCTGGAAACAATAGGAGTAGAGGAACATTTATCAATGATTGTGCATATAATAATAAACACTGTGAATACATAGTGAATAAATAAAGAAAAGGTGAAGTTCATGTCATTAAAAGACCTAACAGAAAAAACAGCTAGAAAGTGGTTACATGAACGCGGAGTTGACATAGAAGATATTGCGAAGCTTGTTTTTCTTTTACAAGAGAAGTATCATAAAGATTTACAAATGGAAGACTGTATTCACAATGTGGAAAGAGTACTTTCAAAAAGAGAGGTTCAAAATGCTATTATTACAGGAATTCAATTAGATGTGCTGGCAGAAAAGAAGCTTTTAGAATCTCCCCTTCAAGAAATAGTGGAAACTGATGAAGGTCTTTATGGGGTAGATGAAGTACTTGCCTTTTCTATTGTGAATGTCTATGGCTCAATTGGATTTACAAATTACGGATATGTAGATAAATTAAAACCGGGTATTTTACAAAAGTTAAATGATAAGAGTACTGGTGAATGTCATACTTTTTTAGATGACATTGTCGGTGCCATAGCAGCAGCTGCTTCAAGTAGACTAGCCCACCGTGCTAAAGGGGAGGAATAAGTCAAGAAGTTGAATGCTTTACAAAAAAGGACGTTTCAAACCCTGTATGGTATTGAAACGTCCTCTTTTTATTATTGTCATTATTTTTTTATGACCCACTCACTTAAACTATCTACTGTATAAGCCGGCTGGACGGAATAACTACTTAATTGCGCTTTCGTTGTAACACCTGTATGGACAAGAAGAGTATCCATATTTGCATTGATACCTGCCATAATATCGGTTTGATAATTATCTCCTACCATTAAAACATCCTCTTTAGGTAAGTTCAATAATTTTATTGCTTGGTTAATGATAATAGATTCTGGTTTTCCAACAACGACTGGTTGTTGTTGTGTACTTACAGAAATGACAGAAGTTAAAGCCCCATTTCCTGGCAATAAACCCCGTTCACTTGGCAACGCTGTATCACCATTTGTAATCACAAACTTTGCTCCATTTCGAACAGCCAAGCATGCTACTGTTAATTTTTCATAGGTAATCTGCTGATCAAGCCCAGCAACCACATAATCAACATCTTCTGAATCTTCCACTAGCTTCAAGTCCTTATCCACTAATGCTCGTTGAAGGCCTTCTTCCCCAATCATAAATACTCTTGCTCCTGGGGATTTTTCAGCAATATAATTAGCGGATGCCATGGCGGAAGTAAATACTTCATTCGCTTTTGCTGGTATCTGAAATTCTCTCAGCTTTTGCGCTACCTGTTCTGGTGTTTTCGTTGAATTGTTCGTTACATATAAATAGGGAATTTGCGCCGCAATTAATTGTTTGACAAATTCAGCTGCCTCCGCAATAACCTCTGTTCCTCTATACATAGTACCATCTAAATCAATTAAATATCCTCTATATGCTTTCATTGATAAAAAATCCTTTCACTGCTAGATATTAATTTTTAAATGCAGAAACAGGCCCTAGTTCATGCGTTAAATAGTTACTTACAGATGGGGGAAATGCTTTTATGGAAAGCATCTTCGCTTCAAATGCAGAAACTAGTCCCGTATGATCAATATTCGTATACTGATGAACAAGCTGTTTTCTCCAAAGAATTAGTCCCTTAATATCTTCCCCTATTTCCTGTGTAATAACTTTTTCATCGATAAGTATATCTACAATGTCATCATAACTTCCGGGATCTCTCATAATAAAACCATCAATCATACTATTTCCCACGTCCAAAATGACTTCAATCATCATATGGGTAATCCTCTCAAGTGCCACCTTTTCCAGAAATGTACTCCAAGTATCTTGTTTTTCAAACTGACTGATAAGCTCATGGTAATAGGTTAACTGTTCTTCTATTTTTTCTCGGTCCACAAAATACATATTCCATTACTCCTTTCGTGCCTTATGAGATTTGTAAATGATTGCTTAAACTAGTAGGCTTGGCATAGAAATATCCTTGAGCTAAGTCGACTTTATTCTTCGATAAAATAGAGGCTTCCTCTGCACTTTCGATTCCTTCTGCAACCACAACAGATCCAACTTCTTTTGCTATAAGAAGCAGTCCTTTTAACATCGATTCTTTTACTGAATTTTTATCAATATTTTGAATAACAGAGCGGTCGATTTTGATAATATCTGGCATAATTTCACTAATTGAATTTAAACTTGCATACCCTGCCCCTGTATCATCAACTGCGATTAAAAAACCAAGCATTCTTAATACTTTGAGATTATTAGTAAAATGCTCTAACCCTTCAAAAGAATCTCTTTCTGTAATTTCAATCGTAATTTTTTGGGGAGAAATCCCTTTAAATCGACGAATAACTGCTTTAATATCTTTAATAAACCGAGGATTCCCTATTGTAACCGGTGTGAAGTTAATAAAGATATTATGCCGCCATTTTGTTTGCTGAATTTGTTCAAAAGCTTTTTCGAGAACAATCATTTCAAGCTCGTACAAAAACTTCGTTTGCCTTGCTAAGGAAAAGAGTTGAAGAGGATTTTCTAATGAAGTTCCTTTAGGTCCCCTCGTCAGCATTTCACAGGCATGAATTTTATTTGTTTCTACATCCATAATAGGTTGGGCCAATAAGTGGATGCTTTTATTGGCTACAATATCGCTTAATGTATAGACTAATTTATTGAATTCTGTATCTGATCTTTTATGAGCCATGGCAAGCGCAAATTCATGAGCGGTTTGAATGGCTTCAGAAAGATAGGTATATTTTTTCTCAATAAACATGTACCCTGTATTAAATACTGGGTGAATACTTCCCGAGGCACGCAAGCCACTTTCAACATTATGTATAATTTTTTTTACTAAGCCATCTAGCATGGCCAAACACTCAGTTCCTTGCTCCCATCTAATAAACATGGTCAATCCGTTCGGATTATAATCATGAATAGCAATGATTTCATTAGAAACAGTTGATTGTATCGTTGTACGAAACGATTTTTTTAGCACTCGGATATAATGAAAAAAATCCTCTGTCTCTAACTGTTGCTTTATCCTATGTAAATTCGTTATATCCATCACAATAACGGCTACTTCATATCCATTATTCATCGCTTTTTCTACTTGATGAATGATCGGGTCTCGTAGAACAAATGATGGGGGAAAATACTTTATACATTTTGCTGGAAGGAATAATTTCCCCCAATTCAATAACCTAGCATATACAGTCTCTTGATATTTCATAGCTCCATTCCTCTCAAAAAGCCAACTTTTTCTGTCACTAAAGCAATTATTTCTCTATAGATGGACTTCCCTTTACTTCTACCCTTACAAAGCTAACATTTAATTTAGAAGCAAAAAGTCACATTAGGAATTTTTAAATGTAAAAAGAAAAACATGCATGGCTTTGTTTAGGGAGAAAGTCCTTCCCCTGCTAAACAGAGCCATTTCTTGTTTTCTTACAGAATGGAAGCTCCTTCTTCAAGATCAAAACGAAGGATTACCGTATTATTATTTTGTTTTTTTCACGACAAAATAAGCACATCCAAAATTACAATATTCATACAAATATTCTGTTAATGTACTAATTTTCGTATCAAAGCTTGATTTTTGATTATGGTCATCAAAAAAGCCACGTAATCTTAATTGTCCATAACCCCAATCTCCAACAATATAATCGTATTTCGTCAATATATCACTAAATCTATTTTTAAATGCTTCTTCATTAAAACCTGATTTTCTTTCTTCAATCAGTTCATAACAATGGTTATTAATGCAAACCAATCGTATCACCTCAAAACCTGTATATATTTCATATAAAGTGAAACTTCCATCAGTCGGAGTTTTCCTTCATCCCCCACTAATTAGTCGAACCATTCGGACCTTTACGGACAGTATTTATTGGGAGAAATAGTCAAATCATAACATTCGTCCACTATCATTATAACCCTAGGAATGATATTTACATAGCACTAACAATAAAATCTTCCTATAAAATACAGAATTTTTATTTTATACGATTAAATATTTATTAATAAATGGGAAATTTTCTTAACGTAAGAATAGGAAGGAATCAATAGGAGTTAAAAATAAAGATCCCTCTGTAAGGGATCTCAATGTTTTATGCTTCTTTTGCATGTTCAGCCATTTGCTGATTCTTTTTTGCCTCGTTTACTTGCTCATCTGCATGGTAAGAAGAACGTACTAATGGTCCAGCTTCACAATGGCTGAATCCTTTACTTAATGCAATTTCTTTCAATTCTTTAAATTCATCTGGATGATAATATTTTTGAACTTTTAAATGTTTTGCAGTTGGCTGTAAGTATTGACCAATTGTCATAATATCTACATTATTTGCTCGTAGATCATCCATTGTTGCAATAATTTCTTCTTTCGTTTCCCCTAACCCAATCATAATACTAGATTTAGTCGGAATATTAGGCTGCATTTCTTTTGCTCTACGTAAAAACTCAAGGGAACGTTGGTATTTTGCTCTTGCACGTACTCTAGGGGTCAATCTTTCTACTGTCTCAATATTATGGTTCAAGATATCAGGCTTAGCATCCATTAATAATCGTAGGTTTTCTTCTACGCCTCCCATATCAGAAGGTAATACTTCAATGCTAGTGAATGGATTTTTTCTACGAATGGCACGAACCGTTTCTGCAAAAACAGCTGCTCCGCCGTCTTTTAAATCATCTCTGGCAACAGCAGTAATAACAACATGCTTTAAATTCATTGTATAAACAGAATCAGCCACTCTTTCTGGCTCCTGCCAGTCTAGTTCTGTTGGCAAGCCTGTTTTTACCGCACAAAAACGACAAGCTCTTGTACAAATATCTCCTAAAATCATAAAAGTAGCTGTTCTTCTTACAGCCCAACATTCATGAATATTTGGACATTTCGCTTCTTCACAAACCGTATGTAGCTGCTTTTCCTTCATCATTTTTTTCAAACCTGTATAGTTTTCATTCGTATTTAATTTAATTTTCAGCCATTCAGGTTTGCGTAAATATTCTTGTTTTCTCTCTGACACCATATTCATCTCCTAGTAAAATAATTTTCATCATTTTTACCTAAAAACAGTATTGTATAACAGTCTCAAATCACAAAACTTTGTATGTTATACACAATAAAAAGATTGCCTCGCTTTCATTTGTCACTTTAACATAATGGAAATGCCTCTACAAGTTATTCCTTTTAAAGATTACCATTAATTGATAATTATTTTTTTCGCTATAACTCACAAAATATAACGACAGAATATGAAGGGAGGGACTAATCTTTGCACAGATTAATGTTTTTAATCATTATACTTATGTTTTTACTATCTAACACTGTCACATATGCGAATGAAAATACAGATGATCCTTATACCAAAAGGATGGAACTCTACAAAAAAGTAGAAACATTATATCAAATTCCTTGGTATTATATAGCTGCTGTCGATCAATATGAACGAAATATACGCATCTCAAGAAAAGATATCCCTAAAGCAAAAGGATGGACTGGGATATATTTTACGAAAGAAAAGTGGGCCGGTATTATCAATCCAAATTCAGAGGACACGAACCCTTTAACCATCCCATTATTTGGAGGGCTTGGAGCGGATGGAGATGGGGATGGAAAAGCAGATAGATTTAATGATGAAGATATCCTTATCGCGTTCTCTAATTATATAAGCCAATACGGAATTGATGAGGAAAACTTCAAAATTGGTTTATGGAATTACTATAAAAGAGATAAAACAGTAAGTATCATAATGGGTAAAGCTGCCATATACAAGAATTTTGGTAGGCTAAATTTAGATGCTCATGCCTTCCCTCTTCCTCTAAGAAGTAATCACAGCTATCGCAGTACTTGGGGTGATGCTCGAGGATGGGGAGGAAAGCGAATCCATGAAGGAACAGACATTTTTGCAGACTATGGAGTCCCTGTAAAAGCGACTTCTTATGGAATTGTAGAAATGAAAGGATGGAATAATTATGGTGGATGGCGAATAGGAATACGGGACATTAATAATAACTATCATTATTTTGCCCATTTAAGTGGATTCTCGAAAGAGATTAAGGCAGGAATGATTGTTGAGCCCGGTATGATTATAGGTGGAGTTGGAAGTTCGGGATATGGACCACCAGGTACTTCTGGGAAATTCCCACCTCACCTACATTATGGGATTTATAAAGATAATGGGTATACAGAATGGTCTTTTGATCCATATGCCCACTTACGATTATGGGAAAAACAAGAACAGATAAAAGCAAAAAAATAAAAAATAATGACTACTCTTTACTTCCTTGGAGATAAGAATGAAGTTATTTCATTCTCATCTCCTTATTAACTTTTAGAAAGGATGTTGAATGGTATCGCATTCCGTTATCACAATAGAAAGATGTTCTTTTAAATCTAAGTCAAATGGAGGAATTTCTCTTCCTTGGCTCTCGACAATTCGTATAATTGGCCTTTCATTCATTCCTTTATTTTGTTTGCAAACAATGCCTTTGTCTCCATTAGATAACTTTACACTTAAACCATTAGGATAAAGAACAATAGATCTTCTAAAAGCCTCGACAATTGTTGCATCATATAAACGATTAGACCCTGTATATAAAATTTCTAGCGCTTCATGGGGCAATAAGGCATCATGATAAACGCGATTAGAAGTGATCGCATCAAAAACATCTGCTACAGCAATGATTTTTCCAAATAAATGTATATCCTCTTCTCCCAAACCTCTTGGATAACCAGAACCATTTAAGCGTTCATGATGCTGGTAAGCACAATGGGCAACTAATAGTGGCAAGGACTCCACTTTTCTTAAAATCTCAAAGCCTGCTTCTGCATGGTTCTTTATTATCTCAAATTCTTCTGCTGTTAGTTTTCCAGGCTTCGTAAGAATTTCTAAAGGAATGGTTGTTTTGCCAATATCATGCAAAATAGCACCTAACCCTAGAATTTCCATCTGTTTAGGTGAAAGTTTTAACTCTAACCCTAATGCCAATGTATAAATAGTTACATTTAAACTGTGTGAAAAAATATAATTATCATAAAGATATACATCAGACATAATGGATGAAAGACCTTCATAATTTTTTAATTCTGACAATACTTTTCCAACTAGTTTCTTAAAAGCAGGAGTGTTCTTCTCCATTACCATTGAAATATTTGTAGAATCAGCACTTTTTATCATATCGAAACTTTTTTCAATGGTTTGCATCGCTTCTATCTTAACCTGCTCTGAAATAATATCCTTTACTTTAATATCCTGTGTGTGCTTATCTTCTAAATAAACATAGCTGACACCAAAATCAAGCAACCTTTTTATAATTCTTTGCTCTAATCGGACTCCACTATTTACTAACACTTTTCCATGATTATTTAATATGGGCTTAGCTAAGATTGCACCCTCTTTTATATTCTTTGTCCCAACTAATCTCATGCTTTATTGGCTCCTAATAATTTGTATACAAACTATTATACCGTACTTTCTCTCCTGTTTCTTTATACCTATAGAAAGAAAATTAAAAATAATGTTAAGTAGTTAAATCGTAGTGTGCTTCTTTCTTTAGAAAAGACTATTTTCATAAAGTTTGTTGCAATAAAAAAAGAAGGCTTAACGAAAAGATAAATATCCTCCATTCGTTAAACCTTCTTTACAGCTTTTATTTAAACCATTTGTAACAATGCATCTTTTCCAATCATACCTTTATGGATTCCATACGCTTCGGCTTCTATTGTCACTGATTCTAAAGGTGCCTCCAGCAATTGTTCAATCGTTCTAACACCAACAGCTCTGCCAGCAATTATTTTTCGGTCTTTCAGCTTATCATTTAATAATCCTACATCTAGCGCTCCGCACATGATATAACCTTTATCATTTTTCACAGCAAGTAAAGTAGTTTTAGGCAATAGTACTGAGACCGCAATAAAGGTATGTCCCTTGATATCAACAGGATACACATCAATCATAATACTTCGTGCTCAACTCCTCTCTTTACCTTCATGGTAATTATATTCAAGAGAGAAGAAATTGATTCAGTGATTATTATGTCTCAAGAAAAATTTTAAGCTTTTACCTTATCGCGTAACGTATCAGCAAGAATATTCCGCATAAATTCTGGAAGAAAATAATCTTTCTTTGTTGCACGATAAATAGATGGGAAAAAATTACCGAACGTAAGCATATCAGGAACTGTAACGATGTATTCCTGATCAGCCTGTATTTCTTTGGAATGTATATAAAATTTTTCTCTTTCTCCAATTATCTCGCGTGTAATTCCTGCTGATATCATTCTGCCCATTAATGTTCCACGGAATCCAAGACCCTTTACAGGCAATGTCTCCCATTTTGCTGCTTTCATATCGAGCAAAATTTCTTTTAATTCAGCTCCTGTTAAAGTAACATTGCACGGATTAATTGGATGTGGACAAATCGATAATAAATCAAAGTAAGTGACATCTCCTTCATCCAATCCATTTAGTATTAACCCTTCATTAATAATGGCGCAATCTGAATGACACCAAGAAACTAATTTCTCACAGAGCATTTTTGCTAGGACTTCTCGAGAAATATGCGCATCTGTTGTGACTGCTTTTTCAGCTAATGCTTGCTTTCCTTGTAAATAATAATTTTCTATAATAGCTTTCTCTTCATGCGCAATTGGTAATTTGCTTGTATCATATAATATCGCTTTTTTATCGATTATATTTTTTGAGTCATCGACCTTTAATTCAATATGACCAATATAATAGCCGTACTTACCAGCAGCACCTTGAAGATTATTATTGATTAATTTCCCTTGGTGAAAAATATGATGCGTATGTGCACCTAAAATCACATCAATTTCTGGATAATTTGTTGCAATAACTTCATCATCGTTTATTCCTAAATGGGATAGCAATACTATGATATCAACATGTCCTCTAAGCGCTTCTACTTGTTGAGAAAGTTCTTGAATTGGCTCAGTCAATTTCCAGCCTAAGAGCTCATATAACCGCTCGAAATAGGCAGTAATTCCAATCACGCCTATTTTTGTCCCTTGGTCCGTCTCGTATATTTGATGAGGAATCGCCCAAGCTGGTCGTTTCCCATCACTCATATAAAGGTTAGCAACAATTACATCAAATAAAGCATCATCATATAAATGATCTAATGCCTCATAGGAGAGGGTAATTCCTTCATTATTTCCTATTGTCACAGCGTCATATTGTTCTTTATTTAAAAGCTTCGTATTAATTCTGCCTTTCGTCGCTTCAGTATAAGGATGAGACAAATCCAAATGGTCACCTATATCAAATAAATAAACAGCTTCGCCAGCCTCTTTATGCCATTTTTTTCTTTCACGCAGCAATTCATATATTCTTGGCCAATTTTCAAAATGGCTATGTAAATCATTGGTATGATATATGTGGATGACTTCCATCTTCTCGCCTTCCTTATTTTGTATTTTCTCTATTTGTTGGAGATGATTCCTTTTGCCTTTTCTCCCATTTAAAATAAATCTAATTGTCTTGGAGCTAAATTCGTATATTCTATATTTAGCAATTTAATAAGCTCTTTCCCATTGTCGGCAGCATCTCCACCAGAGTTATTATTAAAAACAACATAAATATCCCTACATATCTTTTCAAGCTGGCGAATATTTTCTGCCCACTCTTTTAATTCAACAGTATTATATCGGTATAAATAACGAACTTCTCGCCAGTTTGGATTATTGTTTTGCTGCCATCCATAATGATTTCTACCATGAAGACGAATCAGTACTTTTTCTTCACCGCCAACTTCCAGTACAGTAGGAACAGAACCTGGCTTTACTTGCGGTTCATCACAAATACTATGAATCCAATTTTCTTCCTTCATAAACCGAAGCGTTCCTTCTCGATACTTAGGCTCAAACCAAGACTGATGTCGAAATTCAAGAGCACGAGGAATATCTCCCATCTTTTTCCTACATGCTCTTAAATACTGGACATTTCCCTTTGTACAATCAAACCAAGGTGGAAATTGAAACAAGACCATTGCTAGTTTCCCTGCTTTTCTATACGGTACTAAGGAATCGATAAATGCAGAAAACATTTCTTCATTCGAGGAGTACGGAGTATCTTCGCGATTATGTCCCGTCATTCCTTGATATGCCTTTACAATAAACTGAAAAGAATCAGGTGTTTTCCTTACCCAAGTTTCTGCATTATGCACTGATTGCACCGCATAAAAAGAAGCATCCACTTCTACAGTAGGAAAATAACCGGCATATTCGAATAACTTATTTTGTGATGAAGTATTTTTTCCATAAAGACTAGTATGGTCTCCCCAACCTGTTAAACCAATATGAATCAATTAAATCACCTCTATAACAATGTCTTTCTCTAGGTGGAATTTATATGGATTAGACATAATTACGTTTAAAATCAAAACAATATTATTTAATCTTCCATACTAAATATCATATCATAATTACCTTAAATAACTAATAAAAAGCAAATGGACATAACTGCATTGCTCTATACCTGTTGTACGCCTTTTTTGATAAATGAATTAGTACAAAAGAAGTTGGGATATTTTTTTATCTAGTTTAAATATACTTACACATCTTAATTATCATCAGATTGAGGGGGGAGTCTTACTGTCCGTTAAGAGTGGGATAAAAAAACTTCCATCAATCGGGGGCTCATCCCCCACTGATGGAAGTTTTTTTATACAATTAAGAACACAAGAAATTAACAGATTGAGCTCGTGTTAACGTCAGAGGATGAAACACGGGATGCTTATATAGATTATTTGGAGACAAATTTGTTTTATCTATTATATATGCCACAAAATCAGCAAGATTATTGATTACTGCGTTTTATAAATTTAATTGATTAAACAAATGTTAGAGTAATATTATTTTATCTCTTTTATCATTTAAGGCTGTTTACCAATATAAGCCAATATTCCCCCATCAACATAGAGAATATGCCCATTAACAAAGTTTGATGCTTCGGATGCTAAAAATACAGCTGAACCAGCTAGGTCCTCAGGATTTCCCCAACGAGCAGCAGGTGTTTTTCCTATAATAAACTGATCAAATGGATGACGGGATCCATCTGCTTGCTTTTCGCGTAATGGAGCTGTTTGTGGTGTCGCAATATAACCAGGTCCAATTCCATTACATTGAATATTGTATTCTCCATATTCAGAAGCAATATTCTTTGTGAGCATTTTTAGTCCTCCTTTTGCGGCAGCATAGGCACTTACCGTTTCACGACCAAGCTCACTCATCATGGAGCAAATGTTAATGATTTTACCGCCACCATTTTGAATCATGTCGGGAATAACTGCTTTTGAAACGATAAACGGTCCATTCAGGTCTACATCCACTACTTGACGGAAGTCTTCTGCTGACATTTCTACCATTGGAATACGCTTGATGATCCCAGCATTGTTTACTAAAATATCAATGGGACCAACCTCTTCTTTGATTTGCACAATCGCTGCTTGCACCGCTTCTTCGTCTGTTACATCAAAAACATAGCCTTTCGCTTCTATTCCAGCTTCTTCATAACTTCGAAGAGCTTGCTCTACAGATTCTTGATTTAAAGAATTAAATACAATTTTTGCTCCCGCTTTTGATAGGGCGCTTGCAATTTCAAAACCAATTCCGTAAACTGCTCCTGTTACTAATGCAACTTTTCCGTCTATGCGGAATTTATCCATTCCAAATGTCATTTTTCTCTCTCCTTTTATCCCACTCTTAACGGACAGCAAGACTCCCCCCTCAAGCTTATGAGAATAAGAGGAAGCTAGGGAGATCAACTGTCCGTAAAGGCCCGATTGGTTCAACTAACCATCAGTGGGGGATGAAGGCCCCCCCATTGATGGAAGTTTCACTTTATTTCAATTTATCCATCGGAATCATATCCATATCCGTATAGGTGATATTCTCCCCGCACATTGCCCATATAAAGGAATAATTACTTGTACCAACTCCGGAATGAATAGACCAGCTTGGCGAAATAGCTGCTTGCTCACTACTCATAACTAGATGCTTTGTTTCATCTGGCTTGCCCATCATGTGGAAAATACGCGTATCCTCTTCCATATCAAAATAGACATATGCTTCCATACGTCTTTCATGTGTATGAGAAGGCATTGTATTCCATGCACTACCAGGTTCTAAAATGGTATAACCCATTTGCAATTGGCAACTTTCACATACATTTGGATGTATGTATTGATATATTTTTCGTTGATTTAATGTTAACGGTTCACCGGTTTCCATCGGTTTAATGTTATCAATACTAATTTTCACATTTGGATATTTGTGGTGGGCTGGCACAGAACTAATGTAAAATTTAGCTGGATTTTTTGGATCTTCAGAAAAAAAGACTACATGACGTGTTTCTTTGCCAATATAATAACCATCTTGCTTTTTCATTTCTTCTTTTTCTCCATCGATTTCGATATAACCAGGGCCTCCAATATTAATGACTCCAAGCTCGCGACGTTCCAAGAAATAATCTACACCTAATTGTTTATCTAAACTAATTTCCAATGACATTTCCGTTGGCGTAACTCCACCGAAAATCATGCGGTCATTATGTGTATAAGTCAAACTAATTTCTCCAGGTATAAACACTTTTTCTACTAAAAACTCTTTTCGTAATTGTTCTGTAGAGTAATGACGAATATCCTCTGGGCTATGTGTATAACGCGTTTCCATATTTTGCATTTTTAAGTCACTCCTATCGATTTATTTTTCCAGAGCCAGCTAATAAAAAGCTCTTGACCTCTGGTTCACTAAATTGATTACAATCACCATAAATAGTATGTTTTAAAGCAGATGCAGCTGAAGCAAAATTAATAATCTCCTGAGGAGTGTTTTGAACTAATATTCCATGAAGAATGCCTCCCGCTAAAGCATCCCCTCCTCCTACTCTATCAACAATGGGATTAATTAGATGTATTTGAGATTCATAGTAGCTGTCATTCATCCATAATGTTCCTATTAATTCATTGCTACTAGCTGAAAGTACTTTTCTTTTCGTAGAATATAAAATAGCGATATTTGGAAACTTCTTCTGTATTTCTTGATAGTAGTATACTAATTCATTATCATCGCCAGTGTATTCAGGAATTCCTAACAGATAGATAGCATCAAGCTTACCCGCTGAACAGTAGTCTACCAGCGGCAAAATTTCTGTAATTGTCTCTCCTGCTTCTTTTTGCGACCATAATTTACCTCGATAGTTAATATCAAAGCTGATTTTACAGCCAGCCTCTTTTGCCGCCTTTATGAGCGTAATAGTTGTTTTTTTCCAATTCGAGGATAAAGCAGGAGTAATACCTGAAATATGAAAGATATCGACATTTTTAAATAGTTCTTCCTTTTGCCATTCACTTTCAGCTATTTCCGCAAAACTCGAACCTGCTCGATCATAAATGACATTCGCTGCTCTTTCACCAATTCCCGCTTCCATATAATAAGTGCCCAATCTAGATCCCCCGCTTAAGAGGAAATCGGTATGAACGCCATAACGACTTAAATGCTTTTTTACTCCTTCTCCTACACCATTGTCTGGAATTTTGCTTGCAAAATAGACATCGTGGCCAAAATTAGCAAGTGAAATTGCTACATTTGCTTCTCCCCCGCCATAGTGAGCATGTAGATTTTCGGCCTGTGCAATGCGAATTCCAGAATCAGTCGAAAGACGAAGCATGATTTCACCTAATGTGACAACCTTCCCCATATTTATGCTCCTTTAATTTGATGAAATTTTTCCATATACTGACCAGCAACCTCTGTAACTTTATCAAAGTCTCCATTTGCTACGGGTGCTAATAGATTTCCTCCAACCCCTACAGCAACTACCCCAGCATTGAACCAGTTCTCCATATTTTCCAAGCTTACCCCGCCAGTTGGCATAATATTTAATTGAGGCATCGGCGCTTTGAAAGCGGAAACGATACTCGGTCCATAAGCACTACCAGGGAATAGCTTAATAATATCTACTCCAGCCTTTAATGCCTCTTTCATCTCCGTAATCGTTAAACATCCAGGAAGATAGGGTATTTGATAAAGATTACATAGTTCAGCCGTTTCTTTATCAAAATTCGGGCTAACAATGTATTCTGCTCCAGCCATAATTGCTAGACGAGCCGTTACTGCATCTAAAACAGTACCTGCACCAATTACAATATCCGAATCATGCTTATACATTTCCACTAATTCACTAATCGCTTTATCCGCATTGGGAACGGTAAAAGTTAATTCGATTCCCTTCATGCCTCCCTTGACGACTGCACTACTTGCTTTCACTGCTTCTTCCTTACTATTACCGCGAACTACCGCGATAACTCCAGCACTCTTTAAACGTTGTAACGTTTCAACTCGTTTCATTTCCACCACTCTTTTCTTATTTAGAAATACAAATTTATTATTAAGAAATATATAACTTGATTATACATACTTTTTTGAAAAATGTAAACGCATTCCTCAAATAAAGTGAAACTTCCGTTAGTGGGGAGTTATCCTTCCTCCCCCTCTGATGGTTAGTTGAACCAATCGGACCTTTGATCTCCCACTTATCTTCCTCGTATTCTCATATGCTTGAGAGGGGAGTCTTACTGTCCGTTAAGAGTGGGATAAAAAAATCGTCGAAACGATTTAGTGAGTCACAGCTTGCGTTAACTCATTTTTTGTCTCGACGATAGCCTTAATTATTTGATTTTTAAAATCTTCTGTGAGCCTATATTTTGGCATACTTACACTAAATGCTCCGATGATTTTCCCATCTTTTTTTAAAGAAGCTCCAATACAGAAAATATCTTTCTCCATTTCTTCATCATCAAAGGCAATGCCAGTTTCTCTAACTTTCTGTAATTCAGAAGCTAATTTTAAAGAGTTAGTTATTGTATGTTCTGTATACGGAACTAATGTGGTTGCCTTTATATAATTTAAGTATTCCTCTTCTTCTAATTCTGCAAGAACTGCTTTTCCCATTGCGGAACTATACAAAGGTCTTGTTATCCCTACTCTTGATGACATTCTTATTGTCTGATGTTTAGCCTCTAACTTATTAACATATAAAATTTCATTGTCTACGAGAACACCTAGGTGGATTGTTTCATCAATCATCTTTTGCAGTTTTTCTAAATACGGCAATGTTAGCTCTACTAAGTCCAGTTGGTCTACACCTTGATTGGCATATCGAATAAGCTTCGATCCTAATCGATAATTTTTATTTTTATCCCTGCTAACAAAGCCAATTAACAATAAAGTATCCAATATTTTCAATGTAGTAGAAGTGGTCATCTCTGTATTTTGGGCAATGTTTTGCAAAGACTGATTTGGATTTTCTGAAAGATGATCCATAATTTTTGCAGCTCTTAATAGGACAGTTCCATACGGTTTCGTTTTCTCCATTATACACCCTCTTTTCCAATAAAGAAATTATATACGAAAAGTGGGTAAAATAAAAGTCCTCTTAACCAAAATGTAAGACAGAAAAATTTTCGTGAAGAAATAGCTGTATCTACAAGGACATATTGAAGATATTTTTATCATAAGGTCAACATTCGTATAATTGTTTTCATTACAGCATCCTCTTCATTCGTACGGGTAATAAAATTTGCTGCATCTTTTAATTCTTCCACTGCATTCCGAACAGCAAAGCTATAGGTACTACGCGACATGAGTTCAATATCATTATAACCATCACCAAATGCCATCGTTTCTTCAGGTGTGACATTCAATATCCGCTGTAAGTGCTCGACCGTTGTACCCTTATGAACATTTGCATTAGCTATATCAATCCATGCTGCTTCAGATGCTACAATATAAGCAGATTCAAAAAAGGAAGATAGTTTTTCTTTTATTTCAAAACATTTAAGTAGTGGATCATGAATCGTTATTTTCACAAAATCATCTGTTATTTCTTCAAAGTCAGATACTTTGCTTACTTGCGCATAAGATTTTCTGACAATTGATGCTTCTTCAGGTGCAATGCTATCCTTTATATATGCACCATTTCTAGTACAAGCAATAATAGTATAATTTAGACTGATTTCCTCTAGTAAACGAATAATTTCTAATGCTAGCTCATTACTTAACAGAGATTCATAGACAAATTTCCCATTATGTTTTATTCGAGTTGCACTATCCCCTAAAATCCATATATCCTTTGCATCTTCTCCAAATAGCTCTTCGATGCGTTCGCATTGTTTGCCAGTAACAGGAGCAAAAGCAACACCTTTATCTTTCATTATTTTTTTTACATCTTTATACAGTTCCCTATTAAAATCACCGCTATTAGACAAAAATGTTCCATCCATATCTGTTAGAACTAATTTAATCATCGGAATTCCTCCTAAGCTAGTATTTATTCTTCGATTCGTTTAAGAATTCTTGCTGGATTCCCACCTACAACGACATTATCTGGTACATCCTTTGTTACAACAGAACCGGAAGCGATAACAACATTATTTCCTATGTTTACTCCAGGATTGATAACAGATCTTCCGCCAATCCAGACATTATCGCCGATATTCACTGGCTTTCCGTATTCGACTCCCGCTATCCTTTCTTGCGCATTTAATGGGTGTGTAGCTGTATAAATATGTACCCCTGGAGCGATGAAGCAATTATCACCAATTCTAATCTTACAAACATCTAAAAATACGCAATCAAAATTAACAAAGAAATTTTCTCCTACATGGATGTTATAACCATAGTCGCAACGAAAAGTAGGTTCTATGAATAAATTATTTCCAGTAGAACCAAATAATTGTTTTAATAATACTGTCCTTTTGCCTTCATCCGTTTCGAGTGATTCATTAAATATTCTCGTTTGTTTTCTAGCATTCATTCTTCCCTGTACTAGTTCTGGATCTGCAGGGTTATAAAGGTCTCCATTTACCATCTTTTCTTTTTCAGATTTCATTCGTTTCATCCCCTTTTTCTTTAATTTACCTTCTTTACACAGTCAATTCTAAAAGATTTCCTTCTGGATCTTCTATTACGCTTTCATAGTAGCCATCCCCTGTAATTCTTGGACCATTAACTAGGAGATACCCATCCTTTTGTAAGCGTTCAGTCAGCTGATTTACAGCTTCCTTACTTCCTACAGAAAAAGCAATATGAGCCAAGCCAACCCTACCATTAACATCCGGCTTATCTATACCTGATTTGCGCATAAGTTCTATGCGAGCTCCCCCTATGTATGAAATAAAATATGACTCAAATTTCTTTTCTGTATTGTGATATTTTGCGTTTGCAATCCCATCAAAGTATGTCGTATAAAATTTTTTCATTTCCTCTAAATCATGGACCCAAATGGCTATATGTTCTATTTTCATCTCTTCTCGCTCCTTTAAATGGTTAAACGGCTGTAGAGTTACCTTTTTTCGCCTTTTTATAATCCTTTTTATTTAATACAGCATTTAATTTTTCAGTGCCCCATAACATCATGGTAATAAAGCCTGCAATCATAAATGGAAAAATTCCTATTGTCGAGTGGGCAGCAATAAAACCAAGGAGAGGGGGTAAAAATGTACTACCAGTATAAGCAACAGCCATCTGGTATCCCATTATTGTTTGAGAATGTTTCTTCCCAAATCTTGCAGGTGTTTCATGCAACATGCATGGAAATATCGGCGCTAATCCTAAGCCGACCATAATAAACCCTACCAATGACCAACTAGATGGAAATGGCAGTAACAGAAGTACGGCCCCAACTAACGCAATTATTTGTCCCAATCGTATAAGCTTGCGATTACTCATTTTCAAAGTAATAAAGCCAGTGATAAATCTACCGATTGTAATTCCAGCGTAATACATAGAAACCCATTTTGCCGCTACGTCGATAGATATATTTTTTATATTAACCAGGTAACTGCTTCCCCAGAGCCCCACTGTTGCTTCTGCCCCACAATAAAATAAGAAAGATAGCAAAGCTAGCTTAATTCCGCTAATTTCCCATGCCTTTTTATTATCAAATTCTGTCTCATCCAATGAATTTTCGGGATTTTCTTGCTCATTCTTTTCATTAATCTTGCTGTTCTCTCCAACCTTTCTCCATAGAGGCAATGCGAAAAATAAAATAACCACTAACGCAAATTGCATACCAGCAATAGCAAGATAACCACTTCTCCAGGAATTCTGCGTTGAAATAAATTGGGCCATAATTATCGGACCCATAGTGGCGCCAACACCCCAAAAGCAATGAAGCCAACTCATATGATGTGCTTTATAGTGTGTGGCAACATAATTATTTAATCCCGTATCAACTGCTCCAGCTCCCAATCCAAGGGGGATAGCAAATAGAAACAACCATATGATAGAAGGTGCCATATAAAACCCAAAAAGTGCTCCAGCTGTCATTAAACAGCTGATAAACGTAACCATGCCAGTTCCAAATTTTTTAAGTACTGCTCCACTGATAAAACTGGAAATAATCGTTCCACCAGCAATTGTCATAAACAGCACTCCTGCAGTTTCAAGTGGCGCCTTAAAATCTAATTGCATCAAAGACCATGACACACCCAATAATGAATCCGGTAAACCTAAACTGATAAAAGCCAAATAAATGATTACTAAAAAGAATGTTGCCATAGATAACCCCCGCCTTACTTTTCTAAAGATATTATTTTGTCTTACTATATTTCAGCAATCATTAAATCGAGCCCAAGACTTTGTAATCCGTACAGATAATCTTGTTCCCAATCACTCATTATAAATTCGGGGAGATGTTCTGCTGGAATATAATTAGAGCTTTGTTTTTTTATTTGATTTATTGTTATTTGGTTGACTTCATCATCACAGAAGATAATCGTATGTGGATTAATAATTGCTACAAATGAAGCTACAAGTCTGCTTATTGCATCTATTTCAGCTTCTTTCGTAAAGATTTTCTTTTTTCCAATTTCATTTTCAATAGCCTCTCCAAAATTCCGATCATCATATTGAGGGACAAATGAAACCTCCCCTGAAAAATAAGAGCTGCCTCTCACTACATCTCCATTGATAAGAATCCCAGCCCCTGGTCCATTTTGACCTGAATATAGATAGATAAGCGATTTATTTTTCTTATTCTCCTTACGAGCGTGATATCCTAACACCGCTGCATTCATATCATTTTCTAATACAACAGGAATAGAAAGGTGATTTTCTAAGTATCCCTTCAAGTCGAAATTCTGGAGATGTTCATATTCAGGTATATAGATAATTCGTCCATTATCGACTGAACCAGGTACACCAATCGAAATAGACCGTATTCTTGGATGTTTATTTTTTAACGCTTCCACATACTCGGTCAGCAACTTTACATTGTCATCCTTTAACGCACTAGAAGTTTTTCCAGCATCTTTGATTTCCCCTAGACAGTTAAACACAATATAATTCGTCACTGTTCTTTCTAAAAAAATAGCTAGCCCTAACATATACTCTTGGTTATATGTATATCGCTTCGCCCTTCTACCGCCACTTGAATCGTCTAGACCAGCTGATAGCAGTTCTCCATCCTTTTCCATCTGCGATATAAATTTACTAATCGTTGGGAAACTAATTCCTAATTTACTACTGAGCTCCACTTTCGTAGCACTTCCATTAGATAAAAGGAATTGTCGGATATTTTGCGGAATGATAAATTTCATCGACTTTGGAGTTGTATCCACATCATTCACACCCTTTCTATTCAACTTATTAAAGATATTTAATAAGTGTCTAAAATAAAACTTATTAAATATCTTTAATAAGTACTGAGGCTAATATAGCACACAAAATTACTGAAAGCAATTACATTTTATTTGAAATTTTTCTATGCTAAAGATTGAAATGAAACTTTACTTTTACAAAAATGTAACCATATTATTCTTCATGACAGAAGACTTCGAAATGCTTCTATCAACATTAAAAACTTTTAGATAAGTCACAACTATCACATCAATAATTTAGGAAGTATCCTTTTATAAAAAAGAAGAAGGCGAACTTCAAAAGTCCGCCTTCTTCACTAAAAATATTAACCAATAGAACCTTCCATTTCGAACTTAATCAAACGGTTCATTTCTACTGCATATTCCATTGGTAATTCTTTTGTAAATGGCTCGATAAAGCCCATTACGATCATTTCTGTTGCTTCTTCTTCCGAAATACCTCTACTCATTAAGTAGAATAACTGCTCTTCTGATACTTTCGAAACTTTTGCTTCGTGCTCTAATGAAATATTGTCATTTAAAATTTCATTGTATGGGATTGTATCAGATGTAGACTTGTTATCCATAATTAATGTGTCACATTCGATATTGGAACGAGCACCATCTGCTTTACGTCCAAAATGAACAATACCACGGTATGTTACTTTTCCGCCTTGTTTCGAAATAGACTTAGAAACAATCGTAGAAGATGTGTTTGGAGCTAAATGAAGCATTTTTGCTCCCGCATCTTGGTGTTGTCCTTTACCAGCAAGTGCGATCGATAAAGTCATCCCTCTTGCGCCTTCACCTCTTAAGATTACAGCAGGATATTTCATCGTTAATTTAGAACCAATATTTCCATCGATCCATTCCATTGTAGCATTCGCATCACAAACAGCGCGCTTTGTAACTAGGTTGTATACGTTGTTTGCCCAGTTTTGAATCGTAGTATAACGGCAATATGCGTCCTTTTTGATGATGATTTCTACAACCGCACTATGAAGAGAGTTCGTTGTATATACTGGTGCAGTACATCCTTCTACATAATGAACACTTGCACCCTCATCCACGATGATTAACGTTCTTTCAAATTGCCCCATATTTTCTGAGTTAATGCGGAAATATGCCTGTAATGGCGTATCTACTTTAATTCCTTTTGGAACATAGATGAAAGATCCACCAGACCATACAGCTGAGTTTAATGCAGCAAACTTATTATCCGTAGGCGGGATAACTGTTGCCCAATGCTCACGGAAAATATCTTCATTCTCTCTTAATGCAGAATCCGTATCTTTGAAAACAATTCCCATTTTCTCTAGATCTTCCTGCATATTATGGTAAACAACTTCGGATTCATACTGAGCAGATACACCTGCTAAGTATTTTTGTTCAGCCTCTGGAATACCAAGTTTATCAAATGTTTGTTTAATTTCATCTGGTACCTCATCCCAAGAACGCTCTGTTTTCTCTGACGGCTTTACATAATACGTAATTTCATCAAAGTTTAAAGCGGACAGGTCTCCACCCCATTGTGGCATTGGCATTTTGTAAAAATGCTCTAATGATTTCAAGCGGAAGTCTAACATCCATTGTGGTTCAGCCTTCATTTTTGAAATCTCTTCAACGATTTCTTTCGTTAATCCACGTTTAGAACGAAAGATAGAAACGTCTTTATCTGAAAATCCATATTTATAATCCCCAATATCGGGCATCTTTTTTGCCATTTCATTTTCCTCCATTCTACATGCAACCTTGGTGGTAAGTTACGAATTCAATCCTTCGTTTACCCCTTTTTCCATAGCCTTCCAAGCTAATGTTGCACATTTAATTCTTGCAGGGAATTTACTAACACCTTGAAGTGCTTCAATATCCCCTAAGTCAATATCCTCAGCGTAGTCTTTCCCTTGAATCATTTCAGAGAATGTTTCAGACATTTTTAACGCTTGCTCGACTGTTTTTCCTTTAATTGCTTGCGTCATCATCGATGCAGAAGACATGCTAATGGAGCATCCTTCTCCATCGAATTTTGTATCCGTGACAATCCCATCTTCTACTTTCATCGTAAGAAGAATGCGGTCCCCACATGTTGGATTATTCATATTGACGGTCAAGCTACCTTCAAGAACACCTTTGTTCCGAGGATTTTTATAATGATCCATGATAACACTTCTATAAAGTGAATCTAAGTTATTAAAAGACATCGCTAAAATACTCCTTTGTTTTGCCAATCCCTTCCACAAGCTTATCAATATCTTCTTCCGAATTATATAGATAAAAACTTGCTCTAGCGGTTGCAGAAACATTTAGCCATTTCATTAATGGTTGTGCACAGTGGTGTCCTGCACGTACAGCAATTCCTTCTGCATCCAACACTGTTGCAACATCATGCGGATGAACATCTTCAATATTAAACGTGATAACTCCAGCCCGATTATTTGCACTTTGTGGACCATAAATAGTTAAACCGTTTATAGAAGACATTTTCTCGATCGCATAGGCTGCTAATTTATGCTCATGTTCTGTTATATTCTCTAACCCAATCTCTTCTAGAAAATCGATTGCTGCACCTAAACCAATTGCTCCTGCAATGATCGGTGTACCAGCTTCAAATTTCCAAGGAAGTTCTTTCCAAGTAGATTCATATAAACCAACAAAATCAATCATTTCACCGCCAAATTCAATTGGCTCCATATTTTCTAAAAGATGTTTCTTTCCATAAAGTACCCCAATTCCGGTTGGCCCACACATTTTATGGGCTGAGAATCCGAGGAAATCACAATCCAAATCTTGCACATCTATTTTCACATGTGGAGCTCCTTGTGCTGCATCTACGACGAGTACAGCTCCATTCTTATGAGCGATAGCTGCAATTTCCTTTATTGGATTGATAACTCCGAGTACATTGGAAACATAAGCAATGGATACTACCTTAGTAGCTGGTGTGATTGTTTTTTCTACATCTGCAATGGCAATTGTGCCATCTGCTTGAAGGGGCAAATACTTAAGTGTTGCTCCCGTTTTTTTGGCAACTTGCTGCCAAGGAATAATATTACTATGATGTTCCATCGGGGTGATGACTATTTCATCTCCCTCTTTCACATTTTCCATCGCATAACTTTGAGCAACTGTATTCAGCGCAGTTGTAGTTCCACGAGTGAAGATAATTTCCTCTATAGAAGAAGCAGAGATAAACTTTCTTACCTTCTCCCTTGCTCCTTCGTATGCATCTGTTGCTCTAGTTCCTAAGGTGTGAACGCCACGATGAACATTGGAATTATATTCTCGATAGTATTTCTCTATCGTTTCAATTACCTGAACAGGCTTTTGAGAGGTAGCTGCACTATCAAGATAAACCAATGGATGTCCGTTGACTTCTTGGTTTAAAATTGGAAAATAAGAGCGAATATGTTTGCTATCCATTATCTTACTTTCCTTTCAATTACCTCAACTAATTGCTTTTTCACGCCTTCAATTGGCAATTGTTCTACAACTGGCGCTAAGAATCCGTGAATAACTAATCTTTCTGCTTCATGTTGTGGAATACCACGGCTCATTAAGTAATACAATTGTAAAGGATCTACTCTACCAACAGATGCAGCATGACCTGCAGTTACATCATCTTCGTCAATTAAAAGAATTGGGTTGGCATCGCCTCTAGCTTTTTCACTTAACATAAGAACACGAGATTCTTGTTCAGCATTAGCTTTCGTTGCACCATGTTCAATTTTTCCAATACCATTAAAGATAGAAGAAGCTTTATCTTTCATTACACCGTGTTTTAAGATATAGCCTTCAGAACTTTTACCATAATGTACAACTTTAGTTGTGAAATTTTGCTTTTGATCACCGCGACCAACTACTACTGATTTTGTATCACCAAAAGATCCATCGCCCATCAAGTAAGTTGTATTATCAGAAATCGTATTACCATCATTCATGAAGCCTAATGCCCATTCAATTTTTGCATCACGACCTGCAATACCTCGACGATTTACATAAGTTGTAACGCCATGCGCTAAATTATCTACAGCACCATATTGAACTTTTGCATTTGCATTTGCAATTACTTCCGTTACAATATTGAACACTGCTTCTTCAGGATCAACAGTAGATATATAGTTTTCTACATAAACAACAGAGCTATTATCTTCTGCCACTACAATAACGTGATTAAAAAGGTTCGCTTCTTTATCATCATGTAAGAAAATAGATTGAATTGGTTCTTCCACTACTACATTTTTAGGAACATACAAGAATACTCCGCCATTTAGAAGCGCTGCATGTAATGCAGTTAATTTATGCTCATCTACCTTAACAGCATCTTTCATAAAGTATTTTTGCAATAAGTCACTATATTCTCTTGCAGCTGTAAATATATCAGTAAAAATTACGCCATTTTCTTTTAACTCATTAGAAACAGCTAAGAAAGTTGGACGATTGTTTCTTTGAATATAAAGTGTTTTATTTTTTTCTAAATCAATAAGTGCTTTCACTTGTTCTGGCAAATCATTTACATCAGAAAAATCCTCACTGCTTACAATGTGTTTTTCAAATTGTGTAAAGTTCCAGTTTTTAATATTTGTTTTGTCCGGTCTTGGCATTGGGAGGGCATCTGCTTGTTGTAAAGCATTTACACGCAGCTCCGTTAGCCAAGAAGGTTCACTCATATCTTTCGAAAAAGAGGAAAGATACTCTTGGTCAAATGGTAATTTAATATCCGTTGTCATTGGTCAATCCTCCTAACGATTACGCTTCTTGTTCAACAGTTTCGTCTTCAATACCTAGCTCTTTTTTAATCCAATCATATCCTTCTGCTTCTAAGCGTTGAGCAAGTTCTGGACCGCCAGATTTAACAACACGACCTTGCATCATTACGTGAACGTAGTCAGGAGTGATGTAATTTAATAAACGTTGGTAGTGAGTAATAATTAAGCAACCGAAATCTTCTTTACGCTCTTCACGCATTTTGTTGATTCCTTTTGAAACAACTTTCAATGCATCGATGTCCAAACCAGAATCGATTTCATCTAAAATAGCAATTTTTGGATTTAACATCATTAATTGAAGGATTTCATTACGTTTTTTCTCCCCACCAGAGAAACCTTCGTTTAAATAACGTTGAGCCATATCAGGATCCATTTCTAAGTATTCCATGTTTTCATCCATTTTACGGATAAACTTCATTAATGAAATTTCATTACCTTCACCTAAACGGCTGTTTAAAGCTGAACGTAAAAAGTCAGCATTTGTTACACCGCTAATTTCACTTGGATATTGCATTGCTAAAAATAAACCTGCACGAGCGCGCTCATCTACTTCCATTTCTAATACATCTTCATCATCAAGACTTACATCACCGCTAGTTACTTCATATTTTGGGTGACCCATGATTGCAGAAGATAAAGTAGATTTACCAGTTCCGTTTGGTCCCATGATTGCGTGAATTTCTCCACCCTTTATTTCTAAGTTAAGACCTTTAATAATTTCTTTTTCTTCGATTGAAACATGTAAATCATTAATGACTAATTTAGGTTGACTCATATTATATACCTCCATAGTAAAAAGAAGTTTTGTTCACAAAATTGTCGAAACTTCATTATCAATTTATTATCATTCTAATCTTATAACAAATAAAATCTGATAGCAACCTATTGATTCCTGTTACATAAGGAAAATTCACCTAAAACAAATAAATCCCCTGATTCACTTTCAAAAAAATATGTATTCTTTAAAAATGAAACAACTTCTTCCCTTATTATAAATAAAACAATATACTTGCATAAATGATTTGCCTTAGATTTATTTAATAAACTCCGTTAAATTCTTTCTATCAACAGCTTCGTTTTAGTATTTATACACCCTTTAAATTTAGCCCTAGTACTTATCGGAAAAGTAATCCTGAAAACTCATTCCTATGTAAAGAAACATATGTTCCCAATAATCTTTTTCAAAATAAAAAAAATGCCCCTATAAAGACCTGCACACATGCTATATCCATTATTGATAGAACTGACTTAATTCTCAATTGGATATACACTTTGTGTTTTGGTCTTTTATAGGAACATCTTTTTAATCATTATTCATTAACTGGTACAACTGCACCTTTATATTCCGTATTAATGAAATCTTGAATTTCTTTTGAATGTAATACTTCTACTAAAGTTTTGATATCTTCTCTATTTTCGTCTCCCTTACGAACCGTAATAATATTCGCATATGGAGATTCGCTTCCTTCAATTTCAATGGAATCTTCCACAGGGTTTAGACCTGCATCTAATGCATAGTTTGCATTGATAACAACAGCGTCCCCTTCATTATTATTAAAAATTTGTGGAAGTAAAGCTGGCTCATAATCTGCTTTTAATTGAACATTTTTTGGATTTTCAACAATGTCTTCTATTGTTGCATTTACTTTGTCGATTCCATCTTTAAGTTTAATTAATCCACCTTTTTCTAAAAGAGAAAGCACACGACCATGCTCGGCAACAGAGTTACTTAGAATAATAGTTGCTCCATCTGGAAGCTCATCTAAACTTTTATATTCCTTAGAGAAAACAGCCATTGGCTCAATATGAATTCCACCAGCATTTACAAACTCATAACCATTCTCTTTAATTTGTTGGTTCAAATATGGAATATGTTGAAAATAGTTTGCATCGATTTCTTTTGATTCTAAAGCTTTATTTGGTAATACATAATCTTGGAAAGGAACGATTTCTAAATCAATTCCTTTTTCTTCAAGAATCGGCTTCGCTTTTTCTAAAATTTCTGCATGTGGTACATTGGAAGCACCTACTACTAATTTAGTTGTTTCTTTGTCTGTGTTAGAAGCACCACTTTCCTTGCTATCATCGTTAGAGCTTCCGCATGCAGCAAGAACAAATACAAATGTTAACGCAATAAGTAAAGACCATAATTTTTTCATGTGTTATTCTCCTTATCTTTTATCTATTTTGTTTGTTATAAAATCACCAATAAATTGGATGATAAAAACAATGATTAATATAATAACAGTTGAAACAAGTGTCACATCACCATTACCTCTTTGGAATCCTTGTAAGTAGGCTAGATTCCCAAGCCCTCCTGCACCAATAATTCCAGCCATTGCAGTAGATCCTACTAATGCAATTGTCGTAACAGTAATCCCAGACACAAGAGCAGGCATGGATTCTGGTAATAAAACTTTAAAGATAACAGTAATTGGTTTTGCACCCATTGACTTTGCTGCTTCAATAACACCTTTATCCACTTCTCGAAGTCCTATTTCCACAAGCCTTGCATAAAATGGAGCAGCTCCAATTATTAGAGAAGGTAAAGCAGCTTTTGGTCCAATCATTGTCCCAATTAGCAAGGTCGTTAATGGAATTAATAAAACTAATAAAATAATAAAAGGAATAGACCGGAAAATATTTACGATTGCACTGATGATTCTATTAAAAAAGACATTATTCCACATATTTCCTTTATCCGTTAAAAACAACGTAATTCCGAGAATAATTCCGAGTATAAAGGTAAAAATAATCGAGAATCCAGTCATAAATAGGGTCTCTTTAGTGGCATTCCACATGATTTCCCAATTTACATTTGGTAATAAGCTTTCCATCATCCTTCAATCACCTCCACACTAATTTCTTGTGCATGCAGGTATTGAATTGCTTTATCTATTTCCTCTTGCTCTCCATCCAGATGGATATATAATGTTCCATATGAGCCATTTTGAGTCGGAGAAATTTTACCTTGAATGATATTCACAGAAACCGAAAAAGCGCGAATAAGATTAGTAATAACAGGCTGTTCAGCACTTTCGCCAACAAATCCTAACATGACGATGCTTCCTGTTTTATATTGTACTATTAAATGTTCGATTGTATCCTTCGCATCTTCTGGTTCAATTACTTGTTGAACAAAACGTTTCGTGATTTCTTTCTTCGGCTGTTTAAAGACATCAATCACTGGCCCCGTTTCTACTACTTTCCCATCTTCCATCACGGCTACTCGATGACAAATCTTTCGAATAACATGCATTTCATGAGTGATAAGAACGATAGTAAGACCAAGACGTTTATTAATGTCTACTAACAAATCTAAGATTGCATCTGTTGTTTGTGGATCCAATGCAGATGTTGCTTCATCACAAAGAAGTACTTTCGGATCACTAGCAAGTGCTCTTGCGATACCAACTCGCTGCTTTTGCCCACCGCTTAATTGAGAAGGATAAGCGTCCTCTCGTCCTTCCAATCCAACTAACTTGATTAACTCCAATACTTTCTTGTCTCTTGCTGTTTTTTTTACTCCTGCTATTTCTAAAGGAAAAGCTATATTTTCTTTTACCGTTCTTGACCATAACAGATTAAAATGTTGAAAAATCATACTGATTTCTTGTCTCGCCTTACGAAGCTCGCTTCCCTTTATTTTGGAAACTTCGTGACCTGCAACCGAAACACTTCCTTCAGTAGGAATCTCCAATCCGTTCAGCATTCTGATTAATGTACTTTTACCTGCACCACTATATCCTATTATTCCAAATATCTCTCCTGAATGGATATTTAAATCCACATGATCAACTGCAGTGACCTTCCCACTTCTAGAGGAGTATATTTTTTTTACTGAGTTGACATTAATCAATGTGTTCACCTACTTCTATTTAAAATTACTCTATCGATCACTATATTAAAATAGTTTTAACAAAGCACATCATATCATTCCAAATAATAAAAAAACCTTTCTGCAAGATGAGCAGAAAGGTTTTTTTATTAATAATATCCCTTTCTCTCATCTATCAAAGCTAAACGCTTTGTGTGAATTGGCACCGTTTCAGTATACTGACGGTTGCCGGGTTTCATAGGGCACATCCCTCCACCTCTCTTGATAAGAGTTCTTTATCTATATGAAATTTTAAATTCGTTAATATGATAGATGTAATTTACCATTTCCCGATATTAGTGTCAATACATTTTTTAATATAATATTTTTTCTGAATTTTCAATTTATTACGTAAGGTTTTCTAACATAATTAATCAGGGAAGCACAGTTGGATTTAGTGATGAAGCTGATAAAGATTCCCCTAAAAAAACAACCTGAAATATACTTCATTTTCTGTGCGAAAATGAGCTTCCAGGTGAGCATCAACTCTTATTTTCAGTTTAGATTTCCATCTTTAACCGGTTCGATTTACAGGCTGTGAATTACTTAAGAAAAACAAAGATTCCAGTAAAAGAATTTTTCTTAAAGAACCTTCTAGTTGAATCAATTCACTTTTTTTCGCTTTTCTAAGAAGAATCTCACCCGTCGAAACCTTCATTATACTATCTCTTTCTCCCGTTAACCATACATCTGGATTTTCATCTGTCATCCTTCTCCATGAAAAACGATTGTCCCTTAACTCCATTATATAGACATCATTTTGGCATGATATCGCTAATGAAAGCGAAGTGTTTCGAAATAATGGTTTTAAAGACTCTTTACGATTCAACTTATCTACAAAACTTTTCATCCACTCCTGCAAAAGCATCTCCTACTTTCTGCCGAACAATCTTATATTACTTATTCTTGCAAGAATAGAAAAAACCTTTTTTGTTAAGGACAATCTTTTGGAAAATCTGTTTTGGAATCAATATTGGTAGTCGGGGATTTCAAAGGGTAGCATTTTGAGAAGAGCCGATCTATTACCTTATTGCTCCTCTTGTGAGCAAAAGGGCTTTGATCGGGCTTCTCTGTTCCCTTCTTCCCTTCTCTTGTGAGTAAACGGGCTCTGATCGGGCTTCTCTGTTCCCTTCTTCTCTTCTCTTGTGAGTAAACGGGCTTTGATCGGGCTTCTCTATTCCCTTCTTCTCTTCTCTTGTGAGTAAACGGGCTCTGATCGGGCTTCTCTGTTCCCTTCTTCCCTTCTCTTGTGAGTAAACGGGCTCTGATCAGGCTTCTCTGTTCCCTTCTTCTCTCCCATTCAAGGCAAATTGGCTTTCACTGATTAAAATACTTTGTATTATAATCGCAAATAAAAGAAAGACCCTTTCATCCACGGAAAAGGGTCTTTCTACCTCGTGTATTTATTAATCACTTCCAGTAAATGAGGAACCGATTCAAAGCGATATACTTTTTCCTTTAACTCCCCATTTTCGATAATCAATAGACAAGGAACACTTTCAACTTCAAACTTTGTTGCTAAATCTGGAGCATAATTCAAATCCATTTTTCCTAAGTTTAAATCTGGCTTCATTGTATGTAATACCGTTAGCATCTTAGAAGCAACCATACATGTTCCGCAAAGAGGAGTATATAAATAAAAAAAGGCAGTTGATGCATCTTTTATTTGTTTCTCCCACTGATCGGGCTTCCATTCTATCATAAACCATTCATCCTTATATCTAAATATTTGGCTTCAATTTCGATATTTGCCTGCAATAAGAGTGTTGCTAAATGATGTTCTGGTGAGGCGGCCACTTCTTTATATTTTCGATCTATATAAAGAAATTCTGCTTCTGGAAGTTCTCTTTTAAACTGCTTCCTTAACTTATCTCCAGACTTGTCTGCATCCACTAAAATATACACATCTTTATCCATTAACTCTTCTAGCAATTCATCCAGTTTCGATACACCTATTGTTCCATTAGTGCAAATGATATCAACTGGTTCACGCACAATCTTTTCTACTTTTCTTTTATCTGATTTGCCTTCAACAATGATTACTTTTTTCATTTTGATCACCTAAAGGAGTTATTTCATTTACTTTAACATATTTCAAACAAGAAAAGAAAGAAGTAGATTTTATGGTATGAGGTTTGAAAAAGAACGATATAATTGGCCATTGTAAAACCTCATTAAGTCCACTATTTTTACCCTTTAACTAGAAATTCTCTCAAGAAAAAGACATCGGCAAATTACCGATGTCTTTAATAGTCAATTAACCTTCGTTCGTCATTTCTTCGTATTGTTCTGATGACATAAGTGCCTCAATGTCCGCTTTATCGCTTGGTTCGATAACAACCATCCATGCTTTTTCATAAGGAGATTCGTTAACATACTCTGGATTGTCGCTAAGTTCTTCGTTCACTTCTACTACTTTTCCACTGATAGGAGCATATAATTCAGAAACTGTTTTAACAGATTCTACACTTCCGAAAGGCTCATTTGCCGTTACTTCATCGCCTACTTCTGGTAGTTCAACAAATACGATATCGCCTAATTCAGATTGCGCAAAATATGTAATTCCTACACGTGCGTTTTCTCCCTCAACTTTAACCCATTCATGCTCTTTTGAATATCGTAAATCCTTTGGTACTGCCATTATAACCCCTCCGTATTTATCATATTACTCTGTTAAACAGAGTCACTATTAAAAAAAGCAGGATTCTTATCCCCAACTTTCTTCAAACACTTCTTCTTTAAACCCTAATGTTACTTTATTTCCATCTGTTGTTAAAGGGCGTTTAATTAGCATGCCATCAGAAGCAAGCAAATCTAGCAATTCACCTTCTGAAGCTTCGTTTATTTTGTCCTTTAATCCTAGATCTCTGTATTTCTGGCCAGAGGTATTGAAAAACTTCTTTAATTCAAGACCGCTGTTTTTATACAAATCCTCTAATAATGCACGGGAAGGAGGATTATCTACAATATGTACTTCTTCATATGACACATGATTTTCATCGAGCCACTTTTTCGCCTTTCGACAGGTTGAGCATTTTGGATACCAATAAAAAGTAACTTTCATTCCATCACCCATAATCTATGTATTTTGAAACATTCAACTAAATATTATCACAATTTTGTATAAAGTAAAACTTCGATTACTGTCCACTTTTTCGGTCAGTTATTTCCTTTTCTGGATTTCTCCGTTCTTTTCTCCTCATCCAAGAAGAGTATATACTATTCGAAATTACTGGATTCTCTTGTTTTGACTGTACTATCTTAAAATTCTCTATCGTCATGTTAAAAGAAAAAGGTTCTTCATTCTTTTCAACTAGTGACAAAGGAACCTTTTTCATTATAAAGTGAAATTTCCATCAGTGAGGGGTTTTCCTTCCTCCCCCGCAGATGGTTAGCTGAACCAATCGGACCTTTACGGACTGTTGATCTCCCACCTATCTTCCTCGTATTCTCATAACCTTGAGATGGGAGTCTTACTGTCTGTTAAGAGTGGGATAAGTAACTTTATACCTGGTATTCTCCAGCCCTTAATAGACTCTTTGCAGCCTCTCTTTTACTTGTAATCAGCGACTTTGGCGTATGTCTAGTATATTTTTTCAATACGGAAAGGGCTAATTTTAATTCATCGCCACTAAGCATATATGCTAACGTATCTGTTGCTTCTCCAATCACTTGTTGAAATGCTTCTTGGCAATATATTTCTGTATAAAGTAATCTTTGCTTCTCCTCTTGCCCACTCTTTGCCATTGCTTTTTGTGTTCTTACTATACAAGAGTCCATCGAAAAGATAGCATTGATAATATTGGCTAGATTCACCATAATCTCTTGTTGTTGTTCTAACTGCTCTTTATATTTTTTAAGCATCATTCCAAATAAGATGTAACTTATTTTTCTAGAATTTGATAGAAGCATTCTTTCTTGGGATAAGGGCTTCCCATCTGGGTCTTCTGGAAGAAAAGAGATCATTTCCTTTTCCATTTTTGCAGCGAGTGACAATAATGGGATTTCCCCTTTCAAGCTCTTCTTTGCCAAGGTAGGAGGTATTAGTAATCGGTTTATTTCATTTGTTCCTTCAAAAATACGATTAATTCTGGAATCGCGATACATTCTAGCAATATCGTAGTCTTCCATAAAGCCATTACCGCCATGGAGTTGAACACCTTCATCTACGACCATATCTAACACTTCAGATGCAAAAATTTTATTTAGACTACACTCAATAACGTATTCATTCATTATTTTTGCCATCTCTTTCATATCTACTTCATCTGGCAATCCACCCATTGCTTCTGAGAGCAATCCTGCTGTTCGGTAAACAGTACTTTCGGCAGCATATATATAGGATGCCATCGTTGCATATTTCTCCATAGTAAGCGGAAAGCGAGATATCGGGGTCGCGAATTGGATTCGTTTATCTGTATAGGCTATCGTCTTTTTTAATGCTTCCTTACTTGCACCAATTGCTCCAAGGCCAAGCTTATAGCGTCCAATATTTAAAATATTTAATGCAATTAAATGACCTCTTCCTACTTCTCCTAACACATTTTCCACAGGTACTTCTACTTGATCAAAACGGACAGCGCAAGTTGACGAACTCTTAATTCCTAATTTATTTTCTTCTTTTCCTACTGAAACCCCAGAAAAGGCTTTTTCAACGATAAAGGCAGTAAAATGGTGTTGATTTACTTTTGCATATACGACAAAGATATCCGCAATTCCTGAATTCGTAATCCACTGCTTTTCACCAGTCAATAAATAATGTGTACCCTCTTTATTTAAAACTGCTGTTGTTTTTACACTAAGTGCATCTGATCCAACAGTAGGTTCTGTTAGTGCGTAGGATGCTATTTTTTTACCTGTAGCTAAATCTGGTAAATACTTTTCCTTTTGTGCTTTATTTCCGAATAAAACAATCGATAATGAACCAATTCCTATATGAGCTCCATGAGTGACAGAGAAGCCACCTGCAACAGACATCATCTCAGAGATAACAGCAGTACTGATTTTATCTAAGCCCAAACCACCATATATTTCTGGAATATCTGAACTTAATAATCCTAGTTCTCCTGCCTCTTCCATCAATTGTTTCGTAATAGTAAATTGATGATTTTCCATTTCGGCCAAATGTGGTAATACTCTTTTCTGAACAAACTCACTCGTCATTTCTGCAATCATCTGATGCTCTTCCGTAAAATCTTCTGGTGTGAAAATAGCTTCTTCGGTGACTTGTTCTGTTAAAAAACTTCCACCCTTTTGCATATTATTTTTTTCCTTCCTTTCTATATCCACTTAATCTTCATTTAAAGAAATGGTTAAATCTTTTTTCTAGCCAATAATGGCCTCCCTGTCTGCAATAGATGTAGCATTCTTTTTTGTGTCTCCTGTTCCTGAATTAATCGAATAAACGCTTCTCTTTCTAAATCTAATAAATAGTCCTCCTCCACCAATGTGCCACATTCTACCTTGCCTCCTGTAAGGACGGTTGCAAGATTACTCGCAATAAATGCATCATATTCGGAGATAAAACCAAGTTTTCCTAGCTT
This sequence comes from Niallia sp. RD1, assembly GCF_024219955.1. NCBI lineage: Bacteria > Bacillati > Bacillota > Bacilli > Caryophanales > Bacillaceae > Niallia > Niallia sp. RD1. The sequence goes on from NZ_CP100420.1 coordinate 131,816, forward strand.
TTTAATTTCTTTCATTAAAAATTCATAACCAACTGTTCCTGCAACTACTATCTTTTCTTTTTGCTGTGGTTGATACTGCTCATTAGCTAATTGCAAAACCGCCTTTTTAGCATCTCTTAATAAAAATCGGACATTATTTGTTATCCCATCTTTATTAGTTAAGAATCCCAGTTCCTTTGCATGAGCAGCAGAGGTAGCAACCTTCGCAGTTAATACCGTCTGAAAGATCTCTGCGGTATGCTGTAATATTTCTTCTTGTGACGGGTTTTGGTATTGCTTAATCTTATTACAATATAATTCAGTAGTACCTCCCCCACCTGGGATAAGTCCTACCGCTGTTTCTACAAGACCAATATAAGTTTCTAGCGATGCTTGCACTTTGCTTGCCGCTAGACAAATTTCTGCTCCTCCCCCCAAAGTTCTTTGATATGGGACAGCTACAATTGGCTTTTGGCAATATTTTATGCGCTTCATTGCTTGTTGAAAACGGCGGACGGCTATTTGTAGTTCTATAATGTCTCCATTTTGGGCTTCTAATAGCATTAAAGCTAAATTAGCTCCAAGACTAAAGTTCTTTTTTTCGCTGCCGATAATAAGCCCTTTATATGCTTCTGACTCTACTTTTTCTATCGACTTTTCAATCATCGAAAGAATGTCCATACCAATGCTCATATTCGAACTGTGTAATTCAAGCAATAATACGCCATCCCCTATATCGATTAAACTTGCTCCATCATTGGAAAGAAGTATGCCTCTTTGCTTTTTGCTTTCTTGAATATCTATTTGGTCTACACTTTTAGGAAGAGGCAAATATTCTCCTTGGTGATAATAATGAATGACACCATTCACTTCTTTATAAAATTGCTCAAAACCAGCATTCATCATTTCTTTAATCCATTTAGGAATATCCATTGACTCTTCTTCCATCCGTTTCACTGTATCTTTTAAAGATAATTCATCCCATAAGCGAAACGGTCCATTTTTCCAATTGAATCCAGACTGAACAGCTTGATCTATTTCAAAAATAGAGTCGGTGATTTCTCCGACCATTTTTGCAGAATAAAGTAAAAATGGTGCAATTCCTTTCCAAAGAAATTGTCCTTTTTTATTTGGTTCTTGCAAAAACAAAGTCAGTGATTTACCTTCTGCTTTCTCTTTCATTCGAGTTAGCTCTTTGTATGTCATTGTATGGTAATCTAATACTTTTAGTCCTTCTTTCGTTTTTTGATAAAATCCCTTTTTCGTCTTTCTACCGAGCATTTTCTTCTTAATCATTTCATCTAACAATGCTGGGGGTTTAAATGTCTCTATTTCTTCTGGATTCTTCATTTTTCCTTTCATGTTTTGGATTACCTGATAAAATGTGTCTAGCCCTACCATATCTAAAGTATGGAAAGTAGCACTTTTAGGCCGGCCAATAAGTGGACCAGTTAATTGATCTACTTCCTCAATCGTTAAGTCAGCTTTTATCATTTCGTTAACAATATTTAAAAAAGCATAGGAACCAATACGATTAGCAATAAAATTAGGGGTATCACTTGCTTTTACTACCACTTTTCCTAACGTTTCTTCCGCAAATTCACTTATGGTTTTGACAACAATCGGGGCTGTTTCTTTTGTAGGAATTATTTCAAGTAATGTAATATACCGAGGCGGATTAAAAAAGTGTGTACCTAAAAAATGTGCTTGGAAATCAGGAGAAAGATTTTCTTTCATTTTATTTATTGATATACCGGAAGTATTACTACTTACGATAGAGCCTTTTTTTCTAAGTTGATCTATCTTTTTAAAGAGCTCTTTTTTTATGTTAATATCTTCAATAATTGCTTCCGCTATCCAATCCACATCCTGTAATAAAGCGAAATCATCTTCTAAATTTCCTATCGTTAATTTTGATAAATTATGGACGGAGGTGAGTGGACTTGGCAAATCTGTTTTCATTCTTTCGACGGCCCGCTGAACAAATCGATTTCTTACCACCTTATCCTCTATTGTTAACCCCTTTTCTTTTTCTTCTTCTGTTAGCTGATTTGGCACAATATCCAAAAGAATCGTCGCTATCCCAGCATTAAGAAACTGTGCTGCAATCGCTGCACCCATTACTCCAGAACCAATAACCGCAGCAGATTTTATCTCTTTCACCTTACATCCTCCTTGAAAATTAGATTAAATGGAATTTTCTAAGTTTAAATGACTATTTATTGACTCATTGATTTTTCATACGTACATATGACTTTTAACAAGTCTGTACATAAACAGCTATAACAAACAATATATTCATTTATTTCTCCAAGCTGAGCACTCATTAAATAAGAAAAATAGGAAATGCTAGTATGGAATAAGAAAAGGGAGGTGAATAGAAAGATGGCTCGTCTTAAAAAGAACCCTTCTAAAGCAGGAGTTAGTGCAGCAAGTGTTAAAGGAAATGCTGGTCCAACCGTTGAAAATGATGGTGGTGGAAAAGTTAATAGTCAAAATAATCAATATAAAAAGCAATAGATTTTTAGGAGGTCGAACTTAATGCAACAACAACCAAATAATATGACTCAACCAAATGGAATGATGATGAAACCACCTATTATGGTAACAGTCAAAGATTCCCTTTACTTAACAGATATGCTTTCTTGGAATTTACTAGCAATGAAAAAGGCACATTTTTTTGCCCAAAATGCCCAAGACCCGGCAATAAAAGCACAGCTTGAAAAATGTGGACAAATGCATCAGCACCATTATGAAAGAATACTTAATCACCTAAATGCTAACAGTCAGCCAGTGTCACAACAACCACAATAAGTATTTACAAAAAATTTGTGATTGTTAATTTATCATGCTCATTCTGCTAAAGAGAATGCCAAACCTCTTTGTTGACATTGCCTTTTGCAGAATGGGCACCTTCTACATAGTGGAAGGATATGAATTAGCAATAGACTTTTTAAATAATAACCTTGTGAGGGAGGACAAATAAAATGAACCAACAACCAATTCAAAATCCTAAGGCACAAGTTCCAAAAACGCCACAAATGAATGACCGCGATTATACTAATGATCTGCTTTCAACAGAAAAATATATGACTGACTCTTATTCAACAGCCTTAAATGAAGCTAGTAATGAACCACTATATCAAGATTTATTAGCGATTTTTACAGAAACACAAAATATGCAAAGAGAATTGTATGATTTAATGTTTCAAAAAGGTTGGTATAAGCTTGAAGCTGCTGAGCAACAAAAGCTTCAGCAGTCTTATCAGCAATTTAAAGGATATAGCAACCAATTCCCATACGGAAATACGAATATCCAGTAACCCTTTTTCCATCATACCACCCAAACGGCATCGTACAGGTGGTATGATTTTTTTACGCTTTGTCCAGTTCTCCTTATAGCATATGTTTTCACTCTCGATTTTGTTTGCTCATCTCGTTCATTTTTTTTATTTCAGTAATAATTTGAATAATCGTTTGTTTGCCATCTGGGAATTTAGCATTCCAATGCTTCACTAAGCCTGGCATATTTTTCGACATAAAAGTATAGAGCATCCATACTTGCACTTTTTCTTTTAACTCGTCATCCTCCTCTCCAAGTAGTAATTCCGTATAATTACTTAACAAGGAATCAAATTCCGCCATAAATTTTTCATTCATTTTTTATTTTCCTCCTTACTATTTGCGTTGACAACGATAATAAATTGTTTTATTATAAGATTACACCTAATGATAATGATTATCAATATCATTAACTTCCCATATTGATATTCTTTCCTTTTCTTACCCCCTCATTTTAAGAATCGAGAAAGAATAAACGAAAAGAGGCTGCTCCCTGTCAGCCTCTTTTTGTCGTAAAAGTTAAAACGATTATTCATCGCTTGAAAACATATACTTTTTATAATGATATCTAATCGAAAAAATCAATCCCATTGATAGCATATTCCCCATTAAAGAACTACCACCGTAGCTGATGAAAGGGAGTGGAATTCCTGTAATCGGCAGAATACCTACTGTCATCCCAATATTTTGGAAAACATGAAAGCAAAGCATACTAATGATTCCAACACTCATACAAGTATAAAATGAATTTTTTGTTTCTAATGCTACTTTTGTAATATGGTAAATAAGCAGAAAAAACAAACTGATAATAATGCTAGCACCTATAAACCCAAACTCTTCTCCAACTACGCTGAAAATAAAGTCCGTATGATTCTCTGGAAGCACTACTTCACTAGTACCAATTCCCTTCCCTGTCGTTTGTCCAGATCCGATTGCCAGTAAGGATTGTGTTAAATGATAGCCTGTTGTGCTTTGATACGTATATGGATCCAACCAAGAATAGATTCTTCCCATTTGATATTCCTTTACGCCAAAGTACGCTGTAATCCAATCAGGATGCCAAATGACAAGATAAAGAACTGCTGTTGCAATAACAGCAAAGCTTGAGAAAATAGGCATTAATATCTTCCAAGAGATACCAGAGATAAAAACCATTCCTAGCATAATAGCGAGAAATACTAAGGATGTTCCTAAGTCAGGTTGTAGCATTACTAGAAATAACGGAAGTGCTGTTACACATCCAATTTTGAATAAAAGAAAAAAGTCACTTTCTATCGTCTTTACGATATATTTTTCTTGATGATCCACAATTAATCGGGAGAGCGCTAGTACTAAAAACACTTTAACAAATTCAGATGGCTGCAGGGAAAAACCAGGTAGTGTAAACCAGCTTTTTGCACCATTAATTTCTCGGGCAATACTTTCTGGTGCCAGAATAAGTAATATTAATAAGACAAGACCAAATGCATATAAATACCAAGTCAGTTTTTTTAGCTGATCGGAATCTAAACGAATCACTCCAATGATAATTCCTATACCAACTCCATAAAACAAAACTTGCTTTAACACATAAGATGAATTTGCTCCATATATAGCAATAAGGCTTGTTAAACATAAAAGCATTAATATTAGAACAAGTGTATAATCTATTTTCGATGAATTTTTTGGGGACATATTGTCATTGCTCCTTGTTCAGTAAAACTTTTAACAGTAGGCTATTATTTTTCACTCTAAAAATACCAATTTTTTTCATTTGTATTTACACTAAATGAATAGCATAATTCACATATTTACAATTCTTCATTATATTTGTATTTGCATAAAATAACAACTTTCGACAATCATTTTCGCAAAATTAATTATTTTGATTCCTAACTTTAACCAAATTGAATGAAAACTGTTTAAATTGTCATAAATTGAAACTTCCATCAGTGGGGCTTTTCCTTCATCCCCTACTGATGGTTAGTTGAACCATTCGGACCTTTACTTACAGTGGACCTCCTACCTATCTTCCTCGAATTCTCATAATCTCATGGTTGAGTCTTACTGTCCATTAATACGGGAATAAAACGATTCATTTTTATTCTCCCCCAAAAAAAGAGAATGATCAAAAGAGTTTATCTCCAGAAAATGTTTCTGGGAGATATTAACTGTCTCTTTTAATCATTCTTTTTTATTTGGCTGTTTTCGTAAAGTTTGTTGCGATTCCCCGCAGCCGGAATGCACTTCGCTTTCCGTAGGGCTAAGCTTAAGCCTCCTCAGCTTTGCCTCCGGGGTGTCTCAGACTGTCTCGCTAATCCCCGTGGCGTCTACGTGTATTCCGGCTGATCCATTATTCCAACTAGTTCTTTTTTTCGATTGAAAAATAACAATCTTTTAGAAAACAGCCTTTTATGTAAACTTTTTCTTTTCTAGGCACTTTCATTTACATGAATTGTTTTTGTTAATTCCACTAAATCATCAGCAATTTTAGCTAAAGATTTCGTGGAGGAAGTTATTTCTTCAATCGCAGCTAATTGTTCTTGGGAAGCTTCTGATACGTTCATGGAATTTTGACTGTTTTCCTTCGCAATACCAGTAACTTGATCTACAGATCCTGCGACCTCGACTATATTTGTCGAAATCTTATTGGCAGCCTCTAGAATATTTTTCATTTGGTCACTCATTGTTAACATAGATTCAGAAATAATCGTAAACTTTTCTTTTGTATCATTGGTGATATTAATCCCATCTTTTACTTCTTCTGTTACTCTTTTCATCGTTTTAACGGAAGAAAGAGTATCTTTTTGAATTTCATTTACTAATACAGCAATTTGCTTAGCAGACTCATTGGATTGCTCAGCCAACTTCCTTACTTCTTCTGCTACTACCGCAAAACCTTTGCCCGCCTCACCAGCTCTTGCTGCCTCAATGGCCGCATTTAATGCCAATAAATTTGTCTGATCAGCAATTTCCGTTATAACATTTAAGAACTGACCAATCTCTTGGGAACGCTCCTGTAATAATACGATGGAGTTATTGGATTCTTTCACTGAATTTTGGATTAAGCTCATTTGAGTTACAGTGTTATCCACAACTGCTTGTCCTTCTTTTGCTTTCAAAACAGTATTATTCGTGCTTTTTACCATTTCTTCTGTATTCTTCGTAATATCTTTAATTTCGTCATTAACAACTGCTACTGCATCAACTATAAATTCCATTCCTTTTGTTTGCTCTTCAGAACCTGCTGCAACACTTTGGATAGCGGAAGAAATTTGCTCCGATACATAGCTTGTTTCCACTGTATTGGCAGTTAGCTTTTCAGCAGAAGTATTTATGTGTTCCGATGTTTCATTTACTTTCTGAACTAAGTTTCTAATAAATTCTTTCATCAAAATAAATTCATCTGTTAATTGACCAATTTCATCATTGGAAGTCTTGCTGATTTCAATATCCAGTTCGCCTTCTGTAATCTTCTTTGTAGAATGCAATAATTTTTTTAGTGGAGAGATGATAATTCGTCGCGTAAATAATGCAACAATAACAGTTACAAACACTAGATTAATGATAGTATTTACAAAAATACTGAATTCTGGAGGAATCATCCCAAATTCTCTTATCATTTCATGAAGCTTAAAGGAGATCATTGTGCTAAATAATGTAGCAAAAAATATGATGACAATCATTTTTGTTCTTAAACTACGAAAAATTCTATATTTCTTCATAAAAATATTCCTTCCTGACCTTTTATAGTTCTTTATACCCTATCATTCTTATTACCATCCCACTTTTTTATTTATAAATATTTATATCGTGATAAAAGATTCATAAATCCAAATAACTTTTCACAAAAATAGTGGTTTATACCTATTTTACAAAAGATAATTGTTTTAAGCAATTTTAAACGTAAATAAAAAAAGAGGTATAGCCAAACGAACGGCTATACCCAAAGTGAGAGGAGGTTATGGGGTTACGGTATAAAGAATATAACTGTGTATTCAGCTTCTAAGAAGGTGATACAAGCTATTCTTTATACTTATTAGATATGCTTTTTTGCAAAAACAGTGAGGGCTTATCCCCCTTTATCTATAAAAAAGGGCAATCATCCTTTCGCGGTAGTATATTTCCTATTCTCTACATATACTAAAATATATGAATAGCGGAAAGAAGGTTCAAAATGAAAAATACCTTATATGTAAACTCCATCATCTATTGCTGTCTATTGACCATCTTCACAACGTTTCTTTTCTATGCCATGACTGGTTTGTCGGTTTACACCATTGCTTCCTTGATTTCAGGAGTAATCGTAGCTTTCTTCAGTTTATTAGAAGAGGAGGTCATACATAAGAAAATTCACGATGAACAATAATTTACTTTTTTCAAAAAGGCTGTTTTCGTAAAGTTTGTCGTGATTACCGGCAGTCAGAATACACTTCGCTTTCCGTGGGGGTCTCAAGCTGTCTCGCTAATTCCCGTGGCGTCTTCGTGTATTCCGGCTGCTCCATTTTTCCAACTAATTCTTTTTCTTATTGAAAAAACAACAATTCTTTAAAACAGCCTTCAAAAAAATGATCAACTTATGTATAAAAAAAGAAAAAGGGGTCCACAATGATACTACAAAGTGTAATTCCCCCTTTTGTTTTAGAGTTGTTACGGAAACAAATCTCCTTACCGAGATTCCTTAACAACTCTTTTTTTATTGAATTAATTGCAGAAATTGCTGCGTTCTTGCTTCTTTGGGTGCAGAAAAGATAGCCTGTGGATTTCCTTTTTCCACAATATATCCACCATCCATAAAAATTACTTCATCTGCAACTTCTCGTGCAAATTTCATCTCATGTGTAACGATAATCATTGTCATGCCCTCATTAGCAAGTTGTTTTATTACTTTTAATACTTCGCCAACAAGCTCTGGGTCCAGAGCAGAAGTTGGTTCATCAAACAACATTACTTCTGGTTCCATCGCAAGTGCTCTCGCAATACCAACACGCTGTTGCTGGCCACCTGATAATTGAAATGGATAGTAATCGATTTTGTCACCGAGTCCCACTTTATTCAATAAGTCAGCCGCGATACTTCTCGCCTTTTCCTTTGATTGCTTTTTCACTGTGATTGGACCTTCCATCACATTTTCAATTGCTGTTTTATGGGGAAAAAGATTATAGCTTTGAAAAACCATACCGGTTAATTTCCGAAAATCTGTGACAGCTTTCTTCGTTACTTTTTTCGAAAAATCCAATTGTTTATTTTCAATCGTAATATGACCAGTCGTTGGCGTTTCCAAAATGTTTAAGCAACGAAGCATCGTCGTTTTTCCCGAACCAGACGGTCCGATAACAACGATTACTTTCCCTTTTTCCACTTCAAGATTAATGTCCTTTAGTACTTGTAAATCACCAAAATGTTTAGACAACCCCTTGATCGAAATCATACTGTACACTCCTTTCTATGTCTTTTATCTTTCTGGACAATGGAAGTTCCCTTTTACTTACTTAAATGACGTCCGAATCGATTTTCCAGTCCCTGCTGAATAATAGAAAGAGGGAAACAAATGAGCCAATACAAGAAGGCAACCTCTGAATATAACAGTAGAAATTCATAATTAGTGCTTGCAATTTCTTGTGCTTTTCGAAACATTTCTGTCACCAGAATTAAGGCTGCTAAAGACGAATCTTTGATTAAACTTATAAATGTATTCGACAATGGAGGAATCGAAACGCGAGCGGCCTGTGGCAAAATAATTCGCTTTAAATTTTGAACATAGCTCATTCCGATGGAATAACCAGCCTCCCATTGACCATTAGGAATGCTTAAAATGGAGCCTCTCACTATTTCTGATCCATACGCTCCTACACTTAAGGAAAAACCTATAATTGCTGCTACAAACGGTTCAAGGGTAATACCAACATTCGGCAGCCCATAAAAAATAATGAATAACTGAACAAGTAAAGGTGTTCCACGAATGATGGAAACATAAATGCCAGCAATAATTTGCAAAATTTTAATACTTGATAATCTAGCTAAAGCGGTTAAAATAGCTAAAATTAGCCCAATAATAAAGGAAATAATCGATAGTGGTATCGTATATAAAATAGCCCCCTTCACCAAAGGGAGAAGGGAACTAACTGCAATATCATAATATCGCTGAAATGCTTCTGGGTCTGTGAAGATATTATTTAAGTACATCTTCTCCGAACCATTTCTCAGATATTGATTTATACGTACCATCGTCAATCATTTCTTGTAATGCTTTATTTACCGCTTCTACTAACGTATCATTTCCTTGTCTAAACATTAATCCACTTTGGGCTACATCATCAGCAGTATCAGCAATCACAACTTTTACATCAGGCTTTTGCTTTTTAAAATCTAAGAAAGACAATTTGTCATTAATTGTAACATCTACTCGCTTAGCATTCAGAAGTTCAATCGCTTGATTGAAACCATCAACCCCAACTAACTCTGCCCCGTTAGTTTTTGCTATTTCTGCGTAATTACTTGTTAATGACTGTGCTGACTTCAATCCTTTAATATCTTTAAAGCTTTTCACATCTGAATCTTCTCTCGTAATAAGAACAGCAGCAGAAGAAATATATGGATCAGAGAAAGCATATTTCGCTTTTCTTTCATCATTTATCCCTACTTGGTTTGCAATCATATCGAATCGCTTTGCATCAAGACCAGCAAACATTGCATCCCATTGCGTTTCTTTAAATTCAGCTTCGACACCTAAACGTTTCGCAACCTCTTGTGCAATTTCCACATCAAAACCAGTCAACGTTCCTGAATTATCATGAAAAGTGAAGGGAGGATATGTACCTTCCGTACCAACTACTAATTTTCCATTTTCTTTAATTTGTGCTAATAAATCTGTGTTATTATCAGCATTTTTATCTGCAGAATCATTTGATTGATTATCTGATTTACTACCACAAGCTGCTAAAACAATGGTAAGACTCAATAATAAACTAAATATTATACTTAATTTTTTCATATTATTCCTCCTAATTCCGATAAGACTTGTCAGCAATTGCTATCATATTATATGGGAATACCTTTTGTCAAAGCATTCATTCTCCTTTTTATTTTCACCAAAAGTTCTGAAATTAACCATGATTGATATATCCATTTCATACCAAAAAAAGCGACCTTTTAAACGGTCACTTTTTTCCAATTTTATAAGAATCAAAAAAAAAAAAAATGATAATAATTGCTTTACGCTGCTGTTTTTCTAAACACAAGTGGATAGAGATGTAATTTTCCTTCGTAAACTCTTTCCATTTTGTATTCGTCTAATAAATCATACGGAGTAATCAAACACGGTGGTTTATTAAAAAGTAATACCCCACTATCATGCAAAATTGATGCAACAAACTGAGAACAAAAATAAGCATTCTTTCGATTATACTGGATTTTAAACAAAATAAATAAAAGTCCCAGTAAATTATAACGATAATTTCTTTGTTCTATCTCCATCTGTTCAATTTTATTCTTCATTTTTTCATATTGAGCTTCTGTCACGGAAATGGAATAAATAATACAACGGCTATTTCGAAAAAAATCATGCTGTACGTTTTCTTTCACAAATCCACCGATGAAAGGATTGCTGGGCTTCCTTCTTCCAAAACTATAGACCTCATTTAATTGCGGATCAAAGGAAATAGATGCATGATTATGGGGCTTTCTTGTGAATAATTTAATGCAGCGAGTGAATAAAGTGCCCGTATCCGTTAATATGATATATACTTTTTTACTAGTCACACAAACATTCCCTTCTTTCATTTAAAATTACTAATCACTCACTTGTGTTCTTCTTACTTTCCTCTTTTCTATCATATAAAGATTAGCCAAAACTTGTAACAAACTCTTGGATTATTTTTATCTACGTCTTTAGACTTAAAAAGGTTACAAAAAAGCATACTTCCCTTAGAATTCTGCCATTCAGATGATTCTTCCTTCTAAGAAAGTATGCTTTTGGTTATATATTTCCATTTGTCAATTAGCTTTTAAATAATTCTGTTTCGAATCCACCACTTGTTAACAAGTGTTCAGGATTACCTTGCTCGTTTTGCTTCACAAAAGGATATCTAAATCCTTGAACTGCAGTTAATATCTATAGTCTGGCCCTTAATCAACTCTTCTTAGTAATAGTTTGATAATCAGGAAGTTTAGGCAATGAACCAGCTTTAGTTGCTACCATTGCTCCCAGCTTGTTTGCACGAACTATATAATTCTTCAGCTCTTCTTCAGAAGTAGGAAAGCCCTTTTCATAAATACAAGCTAAAATTGTTGCCATAAACGCATCGCCGGAACCATTAGTATCTATCGTACTTACCACCTCACCAGGTATATATACTTTTTGCTCATACAATTGGCCAACGGCACCCTTTTCGCCTAAGGTGATTAGTTTGAATGGTATCTGGATTCTCTCCAAATTTGCCAATCCTTCCTTCACTGAACTCACCTCTAAAAGAAAGCAGAGTTCTTCTTTTGATAATTTTAGGACATCAACTAAAGACGAAAATTCCATAATCACTTGTCTGCATTCTTCTTCACTATTCCACCTTTTGATGTGAATATTTGCATCAAAAGCAATGATTAATCCTTTTTCCTTTGCAATGCCTATTGCCTTTTTTGTCGCAGCCCTCGCTCTTGGATGAAAAAGTGTACCTGACCCAAAATAAAAAATGGCTTTGTTTTCAAAAGCTGATTCTTTAATATCTGTTTCGAATACAACTTCATCAGGGGTTTCATTTTCATATTTATGAAAATATCTCTCCCCTGAAGTATCTAGATGAACATATACTTTCGATATTTGCTTTGTTGGTGTACGAACACTATCATCCAAATATATTTTTTCTTTTATCATCTCTGCTTCTACAAATTGACTATCTTCTCTCTCCCCTAGCTTCGTCATATAAAAACTCGGAATTGCAAATCTACTTATATGTACAGCAACATTTACAGAAGCTCCACCTAATTTTCTTTCAAAACGATTATTATCACTCGATCGTGAAACATAATCGATAAATGCATCGCCAAGAGATAAAACTCCTTTTCGAGCCATATGTTATCTTCCTCTCTATCAGTTCTACCTTTATAGTATATCTCCTTTATTCCACCAGCAGAGTTTAGACAATAAAAATAGTTTCATTAAAATGGTGAAACTTACTTATCTATTTATGCGTTATACTTTATGTATTTTTTCAAACTGGAAAATCAAATATTTAGCGTTCAGCTTTTGCTAAATATTTGATATGATAGATAAGCGTATGTTTTAAAAAGCTGTATTCTAAAGGAGTGTTGTTTTTTCAATAGGAAAAAACAATTAGTTGGAAAAATGGAGCTGCGGGTAATCGCAATAAACTTTACGAAAACAGCCTTTTAAAAAGAAGATAATTTTTAAATTAATGGATAAATAGGAGTGAACAAAGTTTGGATAAGTTATGGGAATTAATAGTTGCCTTTATTTTAGGCATAGTAGAAGGTTTGACTGAATTTGCACCGGTATCGTCGACCGGTCACATGATACTTGTTGATGATTTGTGGTTGAAATCAGGAGAGATATTTTCACCTGAAGTAGCGAATACCTTTAAGGTTGTTATCCAACTAGGTTCAATTTTAGCTGTGGTTATTATCTTCAAAGATCGTTTCCTAAATATTCTTGGTTTGAAAAAAACGATTAATGGTGAAAAAGTAACGGGACATAAATTAAGCTTAGTACAAATTCTTATCGGGTTAATCCCAGCAGGTGTATTAGGACTACTGTTTGATGATTACATTGATGAACATTTATTTAATTTTGAAACAGTTGCGTATGCTTTAATTGTTGGAGCGATTTTGATGATTCTCGCAGACTATACGCAAAAGAAGAAAAAACCGACAACTACTTCTTTGGATCAAATTACAAATAAACAAGCATTTTTCATTGGATTATTTCAATGTATTGCCTTATGGCCAGGGTTTTCAAGATCTGGCTCCACTATATCAGGTGGGGTTTTGATGGGACTAAGCCACCGTGTTGCAGCAGACTTTACCTTTATCATGGCTGTTCCGATCATGGCTGGTGCTAGCTTTATTTCTTTATTAAACAATTGGGAATATATCACATCAGCGGCTCTTCCGTTCTTTATTGTTGGATTTATCAGTGCGTTTATTTTTGCGCTAATATCCATTCGATTCTTCTTAAAACTAATTGATCGAATTAAATTAACACCATTTGCGATTTATCGTATTATTATCGCTATTATTATCATGGTCGTGTTCTTTTAAAAACCTTACTAATAATGTAATCCTAAATCAAAAAGTCATCTCAAACTTGAGATGACTTTTTGATTAGGGTAAAATACTTTCTCCCTTTTTTAATCGCGTTTTATCACTTTTTACTTCTAATAGATCAAGCAAGAATATGAAAATAGGGATTCCTACAATTAAGCCCCATACGCCGAAAAAGTGCTCAGAAAAAATTAGCACAATAAAGGTGAAAAATACTGGCAAATCCGTTTTGGAAGACATTAATTTTGGGTTTAGTATATATGCTTCTATCGCATGGATAACCATAATTAAAATAATCACTGAAATGACGTGTGTTATTCCCCCGACCGTATATCCGATAATACATAACGGGATAAAAGAAATAATTACGCCTGCCACTGGTATAAGCCCCAGTAAGAAAATCATAATACCTAAGCCAAACAATTGAGGAAAGCCTAGAAAATATAAAGAAGTTGTTGTTAAAACACAATTAATGATGGCGATAATAAATTGTGCTTCTATTACTTTTCCAAAAGTAGCCACAAATTTCTTGCTGAAATACTTACATTCAAAGTATATCGATGCTATTTTACTGCTATGGAAACGTTTAGCAAATAACCGTAGTCTTTCTTTTTCCAACAGAAAGAAAAGACTTAATACAATTGCCATAAATACTTGAAGTAAATTCCCCCAAATATTTGTAAAATACTTGAAAATAAAAGTAAAGCCCTGATGCAAATAAGTCGTAACGCTAAAATTATTTAAGGTGTTTACGATAAAATTTAATACAGCATTTTCATGTGGCTGCATATAAAAATCTGTCATTTGGATGACTAACACCGAAATCTGTTGAATGATAACAGGCAGATAAGTGGAAATCCCATATATAAGCAATGATAAAACAGAAAAATAAAGCAAGATAACAGCAATAGTCCGTTTTATGGCAAACTTGCTTGTAAAAAACTGAACAAGTCTATCCATTAAGTAAGAAAAAATAAAAGTAAATAAAATCAGATTTATCATACTCCGAACAAAGTAAAGGCACAAACCAATTAAAAACAAAATAAAAATTCTTTTAATCCCTTTTTTCTGAAAAAATTGAAGCACCGTTTCCATGCTAAAGACCCCTGACGATTTAAAATACCTACCTAAGAGGAAATTTTTCTTTTTTTCCTTTATAACTTATTATCAATCCAATAATGAAAAATAACAAGAAAAAACGACTGAATTTTTTATTACTTTCTTTCTCTTTGCGTGTTTTAGGAACATTGTACATTATCCTTTCATTTTCACGAAATTGTAACAAAAATATACTGTTTTATGATAGAACTTTTTATTTTTTTGAAAAATCTTTCTTTACAGTTTAGTCGATAATTAGTAATATAGGAAAGTCGTTTTCATTCAGTCGACATTTTTAGGGAACTTTCGCAATATTTTTTCAACAGGAGGTTTACATGAATATCTTTAGAAAAAAGACAGTAACTGCAAACACTAACACGTCGCTAAATCGTGTTCTTGGAGCATTTGATTTAACAATGTTAGGGGTCGGTGCAATTGTTGGTACTGGTATCTTCGTATTGACAGGTGTTGCTGCCGCTAAATATGCGGGACCTGCTCTTATTCTTTCATTTATAATAGCAGGTCTTGCCTGTACTTTTGCTGCTTTATGCTATTCTGAGTTTGCTTCAATGATTCCACAGTCCGGTAGTGCCTATACCTATAGCTATGTAGCATTTGGAGAAGTCATCGCCTGGATTTTGGGATGGGATTTAGTATTAGAATATGGACTTGCTTCTGCAGCTGTTGCAAGTGGCTGGTCCGGTTATTTTCAAAGCCTATTATCAGGGTTTGGTATTCACTTACCTACCTTTATGACAAGCGCTTTTAACCCAGCTAACGGAACATTTGTCGATGTCCCAGCCATTATTATCGTCTTTATCATTACTCTTTTATTATCGAGAGGAATTCAAGAATCCTCTAAATGGAATATCATTATGGTATTTATTAAACTTGCAGTGGTATTACTATTTATATTTGTTGGCGTTTGGTATGTTAAGCCTGATAACTGGGTACCTTTTACACCATATGGTTTCTCTGGTGTTACAACAGGGGCTGCTGTTGTCGTTTTCGCTTATTTCGGCTTTGATGCTGTTTCCACTGCCGCAGAAGAAGTAAAAAATCCACAAAGAAATCTTCCTATCGGGATTATTTCTGCTTTAACGATATGTACGGTACTTTATATTATCGTTTCCCTTATATTAACGGGAATTGTTCCTTATGATCAATTAAATGTAAAGGATCCAGTTGCCTTTGCGCTCAGCTTTATTAATCAAAATTGGGTAGCCGGATTTGTTTCTCTTGGTGCCATTATCGGGATAACGACTGTCCTAATGGTAATGATGTTTGGACAAACTCGCCTTTTCTACGCTATTAGTAGAGACGGTTTACTTCCAAAATCTATGCAAAAGGTTAGTAAGAAAACGCAAGTTCCGATTGTTAGCACATGGATAACCTCTGCTTTAGTAGCGATATTTGCAGGTTTTGTGCCACTTGATCGATTAGCAGAGCTAACCAATATCGGTACATTATTTGCGTTTACAATGGTTTCACTCGGTGTCGTTGTATTACGTTATACACAACCAGACCTGCAACGCGGATTTAAAACACCTTTCGTACCATTTATCCCGGCACTAGCTGTTATTTTCTGCGTTTATTTAATGCTTCAATTAAGCAGCTTTACTTGGAAAGGATTCGTCATTTGGCTAGCTATCGGCTTAATTATTTATATTGCATATGGTTATAAGCATAGTAAATTAAATGACTCCAGCGAAAAATCAATTCATTAACGCTTCAATAAAAGGCTATTTTCCATTTTAAAAAAACATTTTAGAAAACAGTCAAATAGAAAGAGGAAGACCATAAGGTTCATAACCTAGTGGTCTTCCTCTTTCTTAATTAATCTTTTACTCGTTTAAATGGCCACCAATTTGCTTCTCCGAAGTTCTTTACAAGTACAGGAATAAGCAATGGCAAAATGATAAATGCATATAAGAATAATCCAACCAATACAATACTAGCTATTTGCAATAATGAGAGCATTCCCGAAGGCATCATCGCCGCGAATGTTCCACCTAAAATGATCGCTGCTGATATAATAACAGTTCCCATCTTCCTCATTGCTTCTAACATTGCATCTTTTATCGTTAAGTCCTTATATTCATTAAAGCGATCCATAAGGAAAATGCTATAATCTACCCCTAAAGCTACTAGAATAACAAAGCCAAAAAATGGGACTGCCCAGCTGATTCCTGTATAACCAAGCATATTGACATAAATAGCTTCATTTATTCCAAGCGCTGTGTAGAAAGTTAAAATCAATGATCCAATAATATAAGCTGGCATAATGATGGAGCGGAATAAAAAGATTAGTACAATCGAAATTCCGATCATCATCCAAATAACGGTATTGGTGTAATCAGCATTTGACATCGCCTGAAGATCGGCATTCGTACTTGTAATTCCCGAAATAGCAATCGCTGCGTTTTCTAACTTCGTTCCTTTTGTCACTCGATCGACGCTATCCTTTATCGTATCAATTTGATCGATTGCTTCATTTGAATAAGGATTTTCAGCAAATATCACATCAAACGTCATGATTTTGCGATTTGGAGATAGATACGTATCTAATGCTCCTTTAAATTCATCACTTGTTAATACTTCTTCTGGAATATAGAAACTATTTGTTTCATTCTTTGATAAACCTGATAAATAATCAGTTGCTGAACCGAGCCCATCGGAAACTTGATCTAATCCATCTGCACTTTGTGTAAGTCCATCTGTTAATTGACCAAGCTGTCCGCCAATATCACTAAATCCATCTAATAATTGTTTTTGCCCATCATTAATACTGCTTAATCCGTTCGTTAATTTAGGCATATTGCTAACAATTTGACCTTGACCATCTGCTAATTGGTCTAACCCTTTTTGCTGTTGGTCGATACCATCAATTAATTGCTGTAATCCAGTCGAAATATTGCTTTGATTTTTTAGGATTTCTGCATAGCCGGCATTTGCTTTACTCATTCCAGTTTGTAATTCGGCTAATCCTTTATTCAATTTATCTATCCCTTCACTAATTACAGGTAATTGCTGCTGTGCTCCTAGGTATCCTTCTTTTATTCCATTATATACGGGATCCTTAGCTAATCCAGCATGATTACTTTCTAAAATGTCAAAGGTACTGTTTTGAATTAGATTTAGTTTTTCTGAAAAATTCTTTATACCTAAACTAATTTCCTCATATCCCCCTAGAATAGTTGAAAGATTAGTTTCCATCTGATTATAACCATTCTGCAAATCTTTATGTGCAGCTAATAATGCTTCTGCCCCTGATTTTGCTTCTTGTAATCCCGCTTTTATTTGATCAGAACCCGCAGAGCCTTGGCGGATACCTTGTTCAATTTTCTCCAGATTGGTTTGAATTTCTCCCAACCCAGATTTCACATCATTTGTTCCTTTAATGAGTCCATTAATTCCATCAGCCGCTTCATTTAACTGTGGTTCTGACTTTTGCAGCTCATCTCCTGCACTGTGAAGACCATCGCTTATTTGATCAATTCCTTCTTTTCCTTGCCCCAAACCTTCTTCCAATGTCTTAGCTTGGTTAGAAATATAAAGATCTTCAATCGATTCTCCCATTGGTCTTGTTACAGAACGAACTTTATCGACTAAATCTACTTTAGCTAGTTCATTTGTAATCGAGTCTGCTAACGCTAAATATTCGATTGTGTCTAATTCATCATCATTTTTAATGATCACAGTTGTTGCCATCGATTCCCCTGGACCAAAACTGTCAGCAATCGCATTAAATGCTTTAATAGACGGATAATCATCACTAATTTCTTCTAAAGAATTAAATGAAAGGTCCCCGTCATATGTCACTAGGAATGGTACACAGATACACGCAACAACTAATAAGGATAACAACGGTCTTTTTAACGAGAAATTACCTGCCATTTCCCAGATCTTGCTATCCCCGTGTTCTGCTGACCCTTTTGATGGCCAGAATAATTTATTGCCTAATAGCAGCATGAAAATTGGCACTACTGTAAATAAAGCAATTAATAAAATAGCTACCCCAACCGCTACTGCAGAAGCAGATTGGTAAAGCACAAATTTCGAAAATCCAATAGCAGCAAAGCCAATCATTACAGCAACACCACTGAAAAAGACTGTTCTTCCTGCGTTTTTATACGTTTCTACTACCGACTCCCAAATACTTTCTCTATGCATCATTTCCTCTTTAAATCTGCTTAATAGAAGAATACAATAGTCCGTCCCTATCCCAAAGAGAACAGCAACTAAGAATATTTGTGTATAAGTGGAAATCGGAAAATTGAATTGATCCACTAGAATAGACACAATAGATTGGGATGCTAAGTACGTAAGCCCTACTGTAATTAATGGAATGAATGGGGCAATTACCGATCTAAAAACAATTAACAATACTGCAAGAATAAAGACAACTGTTATCCCTTCTGTTTTCTTTAATCCTTCTTGTGAACTATTTACTAAATCCTGATCGATCATCCAATTGCTCGTATAATAGTGATCTACGTCATATTTCTCAATCGTTTTATATAATACGTCACTTACCTCATCTGCTTCTCGGTCATTCCAACTGATGGTTAATGAAGTTAGAATCGTTTTTCCATCATCTGAAACTAATTGATCTTTTAAATCTTCATCTTTAAATGACGAAAGAATATCGGTAATCCCTAACTCTTCCTTATTAGCTTCTAATGCCTCAACCGCTTTTTTCGCTTCCGCTATATCTTTATCAGTCAACTTCTTCTCATTATGAAAGACTAGTGCTACCGTTGACTGTTCTCCTACATTTTTCTGGTTCTGGATTTCATCTAGAATTTTTCCAGCTTCGGAAGAGGAATATTCATCAGGTATCGTAATCTGCCCTTTTTCCTTAACTAGATCTCCCATATTTGGAGCTATGATAAATAAACCGACTATCGCTATAATCCATGCTCCAAGAATAAACCATTTTCCTTTTAAAATAGCATTCACTTTATTCCCTCCAACTTCTATTCCTTATTTTCTTCTATGAGTCTATCTAATTTAGCAAAAGTATCTAAGAAATTTTGGATTTCAACATGCTCAAATTTTGAGATGACAGATTCAATCACACTTTGGATTTTTTTCTCCATTTCGCCAAAAATTATTTTTCCTGCTGATGTTAACGTTAAATAAATTACACGTCTATCTTTTTCATCCCTTGTTCTTTCTACCCATCCCTTTTCAACTAGGCGGTTGATAATGGGGGTAATGGCGCTTTTCTTCACACCGAAGACGATCGAAAGTTCTGAAGATGTGCATACTTCCACATTGTTTATATGACGCATTGTAAAATGCTGTTCTGTTGTAAGAACATCTCCTATTTCCTTCCTAATTAACTGATCAAATTTACGATTAACCGAAAAATTTATACTGACATATCGGTCGATGATTAGATCTATATCTGTTCGATTAATAACGGTCACCTCTTGTCTTTTTAGTTAAAGAGTTTAACTATTAAACATTTTAACTTTATTGCTATTTTTATGTCAACAAAAAAATTTCATTCCAAAAAGATAAGAATGGATAGCATTTTCCTTTATCTCTTAGCGAAGGAAATCGTTGTAGCAATAGCGCCTATCTTTAAAGATTTACTATGCTATAATAAGGAAAAAAATGAACGGAGAATAAGTTTATGTTTCCAAACATTTCAATGAAAAATACGCTTATGGAAAGCCTAGGAATCAAAATAGTGGAAGTTCAAAAAAATGGGGTGTGTATTGCGTCCATGCCAGTTGATGAAAAAACAAAACAGCCCTTTGGCTACCTACATGGCGGAGCTTCAGTAGCTTTAGCAGAAACAGCTGCTAGTGTTGGAGCAGCAAGCCTCATTGATGGGCAAAAACAAGCAGTCTTTGGGCAAGAAATAAACGCAAACCATATTCGGTCGGTAAAAGAGGGGATTGTAACCGCAACTGCTACAGTTATACATCAAGGAAAATCTAGCATGGTTTACGAGATAAAAATAGTGAATGAGAAAGAGGAACTAATTTGCGTCTCACGTTGTACGATGGCGGTAATTTGTTTAGAAAAGTGATTTGTTAGTTTGGCTGATTTATTTGGTTTTTGGCTGATTTCCTGTTCACGTTGGCTGATTTATTTCCTTTTTGGCTGATATCTCGCTCGCGTTGGCTGATTTATTTCTTTTTTGGCTGATATCTTGCTCGCGTTGGCTGATTTATTTGGTTTTTGGCTGATATCTCGCTCGCGTTGGCTGATTTATTTGGTTTTTGGCTGATATCTCGCTCGTGTTGGCTGATTTATTTCCTTTTTGGCTGATATCTTGCTCGCGTTGGCTGATTTATTTCCTTTTTGGCTGATATCTTCACTATTATGCTTTAATCCCACTTAATTTACTGATTAATTTCACTTAACACACAAAAAAGTGCATCTAAAATGCCAGTTAATCTGACTTTTAGATGCACTTTTGCCATTAAACTAAATATTTTACTTGCAAATATATAATCTTGCTTCGTATGGTTTTAAGGAAATCGATGTAGTTGGCTCATGTTCTTCTACTGGATAGTTTGCTAACAGTAAATTTTCATGTTCTAACTCAACGACACGATTTTCAAATACTGCCTCTTCTGCTGATAGGTTAGTAATGATCACCATCTTTTTATCATCCAAGGTACGAGTATAAGCAAAAACCTGTTTATTATCTTCATCAACTAAATCAAATGTTCCATATGTCAAAATTGGACCTGATTTTTTCAACTCAATCATTTTCTTATAAAAATGATAGATAGAATCCGTATCTTTCTTTTGGCTTTCTACATTTATATCTAAATAATTTGGATTGATTCCCATCCAAGGTGTGTGTTTAGAGAATCCGGCATATTCCTCACTCGACCATTGCATCGGTGTTCTGGAATTATCACGGCTAGTGGACCAAATTATTTCCATTATATCTTTATGGCTGACGCCTTCTTCACGTTTCAGTTTATAAAGATTTTTCGTTGCTACATCATCATATTCCTCGATCGTTGGAAATTGAACATTCGTCATGCCAATTTCTTGTCCTTGATAAATGAATGGAGTTCCCTGCATAAAGAAATACATCATTCCTAAAGCCTTGGCACTTTCTTTCCAATATTCCTTGTCATTTCCCCATGTGGAGACAGATCTAGCTTTATCATGGTTTTCGATAAACAAAGCATTCCATCCTTTGTTTTCTAAACCTTTCTGCCATTTATTTAAAACTTGTTTTAGCTCCATGACGTCTACGCCATAATTTTTTTCATTATCCCATAAATCCAAATGCTCAAATTGGAAAACCATATTAAATTTCCCTTTAGTTTCTCCAACCCATAGCTCTGCTTCTTCAACCTTTACTCCATTTGCTTCTCCAACTGTCATAATGTCGTACTTCGCAAATGTTTCATTCTTTAATTCTTCTAAAAATGGTTGAATTCCCTCTACATTCATATGTTTATCAAAGGAAGGAACGTAGTCTAACCCTAAAGGATTATCCATATCCTTAAATCCTGCTTCTTTTTTAATATGACTAATAGCATCAATTCGGAATCCGTCAATCCCTTTGTCTAACCACCAATTAATCATGTCGTATAACGCTTTTCTTACTTCTTCATTTTCCCAATTTAAATCAGGTTGTCTCGTAGAAAAAATATGCATAAAATACTGTCCCGTTGTCTCGTCTAATTTCCATGCAGAGCCTCCAAATATGCTCTCCCAGTTATTAGGCTCTTTTCCATCGACACCATCGCTCCAAATATACCAATCTCTTTTTGGATTATTAAGGGAAGAACGTGATTCTAAAAACCACTTATGTTCATCACTTGTATGATTAATAACCAAATCGATAATTAATTTCATTCCTCGTTGATGCACTTCATAAAGAAGCAAATCAAAATCTTCCATCGTTCCAAACTCATCCATAATATCTTGATAGTCACTAATATCATAGCCATTATCATCATTTGGCGATTTATACATTGGACAAATCCAAATACAATCAATACCTAGTTCTTTTAAATAATCTAATTTTGTAATAATCCCTTTTAAATCCCCAATTCCATCTCCATTTGAATCCATGAAACTTCTAGGATAAATCTGATATGCTACTGCTTCTTTCCACCACTTTTGTGTCAAAACTTTTCTCCCTTTCTATATCTAGTTTCTGTTTTATTACCACTTTAAGGCTTGTATTACTCCGCCGCTTTACAACAAGAGTTTCTTTCCACCATTTTCGCCGGCACTGTAATTCGCTTCGTTACCGAATTTGGATACTTTATATCATCTAGTAAGCATTTTGTAGCTTCGACACCAAGCTGAAAAATATTAATATCAACACTTGTCAACGATGGCTTCATATACTTCCCTGTTGAAATATTATTAAACGCTACTATGGACAAATTTTCTGGAATAGATATAGATAGTTCCTCGGCATAGCTAATTAACTTTATAGCTATAAAATCGTCAGAGACAACAAGTGCTGTCGGCCGATTCTCTAAATTCAATATCTCAGTAAGCTTTTCTTTTGTTCGGCCAGCTAGCTCCTTGTCATAAATAATCAGTTCCTTTTGATAGGCAATTCCATTTTCCTTCAATGCTTGTTTAAAACCTTTCAAACGGTCAATTGTAAAAACCATTTCCATATTTGCGCCAATAAAAGCAATTTCTTTGTGGCCTAATTGGATTAAATGCTCGGTAATTTGTTTTGTAATAAACACATTATCATTGTCAACAAATGTAATTCTTTCAGCATTTTGATACGGTCTACCTATGACCGTAAACGGAAATTTATTGTGTAACAGATAATCCATAATCTGATCATTGGTTTTACTATATAAAAGAATAATTCCATCTACTCTTTTTCCCTGTACCATCTCGACTACTTCTTGCAGTATTTCCTCTTCAGATGCCCCAGTTGTCAAATAAATCCCAAACTTGCTTTTTCTTGCCTCTAGACTAATTCCTCTTAGTACTTCTGGAAAGAACGGGTTTTCTAACACTCTTTCCATTGAATGTGGCATAACAATACCAATGGTTTTCGTGCTCTTTACAACTAAACTTCTTGCTTGTAGGTTCGGATGATATCCTAGTTCCTCCATTGCTTCTCGAACTTTGCGCTTTGTTTCATCACTAATTTTAGGATGATTTGCAAGTACTCTTGAAACTGTGGAGGGAGAAACATTTGCTAATTTACCAACATCTTTAATGGTTACTACCATATTTGCACCTCCATCATTTTTAGCACTATTATGGTAAACGCTATCATTTACTATCAAAAAAATTATATATTTATACACCTTTTCATGCAAACGATTGCACTAACATATGTAGAATATACCATAGGAAAAAGTTAATATCAATAATAAATTAAACTTGAGGAACAAGAAATCTAAGGTTAAATATTGAGGCTGGGACATAAGTATTCCAGCCAAGGATAATTCCGAACAATTATACGAAGATGCTAATGAATGTTCCGTATAATTGTTCGGGCTTTTATTTGTTTTTCAAAGGATGTTTCCATGAAGTTTGGTGCGATTCCCCGCAGCCGGAATACACTTCGCTTTCCATGGGGCTCGCGCTGAGCCGCTTCGGCCTGTGGCCTGCAGGGTCTCAGACTGTCTCGCTAATCCCATAGGAGTCTTCGTGTATTCCGGCTGCTCTGTTTTTCCAACTAATTATATTTCCTCTTGTAAAAAGTATGCGAAAGCAGCCGCTATTTACTAGCTATATTAGAAATTGTTCGTCTTTACAGAGTATCTATTTAGTTATGTCCCATCCTCATCGTTTCTTCCATGATTACAGTTCCTTTATCACAGGAGGATTCTCTAGTACTGTATCCATATAGTTTTTTCCCCAGCTATACATAGCATCTAATATAGGCATGAGAGATTCCCCTTCCTTTGTTAAGGAGTATTCCACTTTTGGTGGGACAACAGGGTAGACAACTCTTTTTACAATATAATCATTTTCTAATTCGCGCAATTGATTCACAAGCATACGTTGTGTTATCCCAGGTATCAAAGCTTTCAATTCTCCAAATCGCTTTGTTCCTTCCTTTCCCAAATGCCAGAGAATAAGCATTTTCCATTTTCCGCCTATTATGCTTAAGGTCAGTTCTTTCTCACAATTAAATTCCTTGCCTGCCATTCGTTCCAACAAAAAACCCCCTTCAAAAGATACTAAGTATACTTTTTAACACTATATAAAAATAAAGTGCGTACTTACTTAAAAGGATTATAAAACGTATAATGACGATTGTACAGAAATTAACCATATTTCAAAAACATCTAAGTGCCATACAAAACTTAAAAAGAAAAGGAGCAAATCAAAATGAAATTACAATTAGCATTAGATTTAGTTAATATCCCACAAGCAATTGAGGTTGTTTCACAGGTTGAACAATACGTTGATATCGTTGAAATTGGAACTCCTGTTGTAATAAACGAAGGACTTCATGCTGTAAAGCAAGTAAAAGAAGCGTTTCCTAACGTGTCTATTTTAGCGGACTTGAAAATTATGGATGCAGCTGGATACGAAGTAAGCCAAGCTGTTAATGCTGGTGCAGATATTGTCACAATTTTAGCTGCTGCAGAAGATGAATCCATTAAAGGCGCTGTTGCAGAGGCAAAGAAACTTGGCAAAGAAATTCTTGTAGATATGATCGCTGTTAAAGATATTAAAGCACGTGCGCAACAACTTGATGAATTCGGTGTTGATTACATTTGCGTTCATACTGGCTATGATTTACAAGCTGTTGGCAAAAACTCTTTTGAAGATTTAAAAGCAATTAAAAGCGTTGTAAAAAATGCAAAAACTGCTGTAGCTGGTGGAATTAAATTAGAAACATTAGCTGAAGTTATTGCTGCACAACCTGATTTAGTTATTGTTGGTGGAGGAATTACTAGCCAAAAAAATCTAAGTGAAGCTGCTTCTAAATTTAAAGAACTAATTGCTCAAGGATAAGACTATGAAAACAAGCAATTATCTGGACCAAGTTATTCTCGAAATATCTCAAGCTGGATCACTTATTGCAAATGAGGATTTAGAAATGCTAGTTGAGCATATTCTTCATTCAAAAAAAGTTTTCGTCTATGGAGCTGGACGTTCTGGATTTATGCTTAAAGCATTTGCGATGCGAATGATGCATATGGGAATTGACGCTTATGTGGTAGGAGAAACGGTTACTGCAACCTATGAAAAGGGCGATCTTCTTATCGTAGGAACAGGTTCTGGAGAAACACGAAGTATTCTTACCATAGTGGAAAAAGCAAAAAACATCGGTGGGAGGATTACAGCTCTTACTATTTCTCCTGATTCTACTGTTGGAAAATTAGCTGATCAAGTTATTAAATTGCCTGGTTCTCCAAAAGATAGAGGAAAGGAAGAAGCAAAAAGCATTCAACCAATGGGTTCCTTATTCGAGCAGTTACTCCTAATTGTCTTGGATAGTGTGATCTTAAAATATATGGACATAAAAGAACTAGATTCCAATAAGATGTATGGAAAGCACGCTAATTTAGAATAATATTTTTTCATATAATAAAAGGATAGATAAAAGCATTTTCTATATGCTTTCTCTATCCCTTTTACCTTTTTAATCAGAACCCCCACCACAGCTAGAACAGGAGCTACCTGATGCGCAAGAGTTATCGGACGAACAAGAATTACAAGAGGAAACTGATCCAGATCCACAGCTTGTGCAGCTTGACGAATTACCATTGCTCCTGCTCATATAACTTGAAAATTCCTCATAATGAAAATAAGAAACGGACAAAAAAGGAACTAGCATGGAGTTGAATTTTTGTTCGCTTTTGCTTTTTTTCATTCTGTCATAGATAACGCTTTTTTGATAATCTCTTACCTTTTTTACTGTTTTTTTCATGGATGCGATAAGTGCAAGTACCGTATTTGGATATTTCGTATCACTTTTAAAATATAGGTTAATCAGTTCATCTTCTGATAAATTTTTAAAGTCCTCAATAATAATTGGATGGACAGGATGCCGGAAAAAACCATTATACAAATAGATATTCTCTCTTCGTATAAGAAAAAGCTCTGCATAAACCCAATCAAAGAATCCTCGCAAATCGGAATTAGACTCTACCTTGACATTAGGGCTGTGATGTAGGGTAGTGCCAAGATATTTCCTGGAAAAATCATCGTATTCACGAGTGAACATGAGCATTTGATGCCATAATTCATCGACTTTCTTACTAAACATTGGTGACTCTTTTAGAACGGATGTTAAAACAAAATAACGTTTTAAATCAAGCAAACGCCATTCATATTCATTTTCTTTTAATCTATTCTCTCTCCTTACTCTCTCTTCTACATTTTCCATGTAACTTCTTGTAAGGGAGCGTTCTAGATTATCATTTAATTTTTTTAATCCTTTAAGTGGCTTTATCTCTAATACTTTAGGAGATACACTAAATTTAAAGATGAGTTTTTTGCGTAAAAATAGAATAAACCAAATAATAATAACCGCAAGTAAAAGTAACCATGCCATCCAACTTCTCCCCTTCCTATTAAAAACAAAAAATTAAATAAAGTTATTTACCTTGGTTATTACTATTACGATTTTCATTATATAAATTTCCATCTTTACATTTTTTTAATATTTAGCAACACTGATTATTATTCGAAAGGTTACAAAGATAGTTCGCGATATAAAAAAAGGTACATCACTAATAATGAGTGATGCACCAATAAATACTATTTGTGACATTTCAGTTGATTTTTACAATAATCGATCTTTATTTTTAGCTCTTTACATTCTTTTTGCATAAATAATATAACGCTGTGGAGCATTTCCTACAAATCGGAAAGGATAACATGTCGTTAGTATAAGTTCTTCTTTTGAATCATCTAATGTAATTATCGATCGGTCATCTGCTTCTACTATTTTAGTCGAAGTAATTTGATAAGAGAATTCACCATAAGGTAAAATAATTTTCAGCTCGTCCCCGATTTCTAATTCTCCTGCTCTCCTAAAGACCGTATCTCGATGACCGGATAAGACAATTTGTCCATTTTCATCGGGATAGAAACTGCCTTTATAATGGCCGACTCCTTTTTCAAGATCGTCTGGGTCGGTACCTTCTACAATTGGTAACACTCCATCGATCTTCTCAATTTCTAATAGTCCTACCGCATCACCAATGGGTGGTACAAATCGTTCACTTTCTTTATCCACCCATTTTTCCTTTTCCTTGTTGTTTATGGCCGCCTTAGCTTCTGATAAAGAATTTTCCGTTTGCGCTTTCGTGTCCATGATATTCCAAACACCATAACCAATAAAAAGCACTCCTCCTACTATAAGTAGAAGAGATAACCATTTAGTCCACTTCATATTATCTTATGCCTTTCTTCTATTATTTGTATAAAAGCCATAATTCCTATATTGAACAATAACAATCCTACTATAATTAAATTGTAAGTCATTGCCACAGTATTTGACAATAGATTTCCTTTTCCAAGCTCTGACTGTTTTACCGTATCTTTGTTGTCAGGCAAAGATGCTTCTATTTTTTTATCAGGAGTTTCTGTATTCCTTTTTGTTTCTTCTGCTTTATTACCACTTTAATAGAAGCAGGGTACTATATAAAAATAACTGACTAATGTAAAATCCACACTATCTTTTTGTAAATTTATTAACGGAAAGGAGATATTTCGTTATTCTGAAAAGAAGTTTACTTAAGGAAAATTCACTATTAGTAGAAAAAAGAGGAAAAGCTATTCTAACAGCTAATTTAAAAATTCGGTTTTTGTTCAAATTATCATGAAGTTATTTATGTTAAGATAGTTATGTTTTCCTAGCACTTATTCAGGAAAGAATTATCCTGCAAGGAGAGTAATATATATGATTGATAAAATTAAACCGATCCCTTCTTTATCTTCCAACTCCGTATTCTTAGCAGCTTTATTAGGGATGGTTGGCGGTTTTTTAGATGCATATACATTTATAAGCAGAGACGGGGTATTCGCTAATGCACAAACAGGGAATATCGTGTTATTCGCGGTCAATGCGGCAACTGGTGAATGGAAGGAATCGCTTATCTTTATTCCTCCACTCATTGCTTTTATATTAGGAGTTTTAGTTTCAGAAATTGTAAAAATTCCTTCCATTAGGGAAATCTTGCATAGCTACCGACGTTCCATCCTTATTCTAGAGTGTATTGTCTTAATTATTGTCGGCTTCTTGCCAACATCTGTACCGAATATTATTGTTACAACTAGCATATCTTTTGTGTCATCATTACAAATATCTACCTTTAATAAGCTTGATAAATGGGCGTATAATTCGACCATGACTACTGGAAATTTACGGACTGCTACTCAAGCTGCTTATGCTGCATTTACAAAGCAAAGTCAAGAAGCAAAGATTCAATTTAAAGAGTTTTCCATTATTATCGGCTCTTTTTTATTTGGAGCACTATTAGGCACATTTACTACAACACAATTTGGCAATAAAGCCATATGGGTATCTGCCTTCATCTTAATTATCGCACTAGCCCTCTATCATAAAGACAAAGGTTATATACGCAAACGTTGTGTATCATAATGAAATAAAAGGGGCTGGGACATAAGTATTCCAGCCAAGGATAAATCCGAACAATTATACGAAGCTACTAATGAAAGTTCCGTATAATTGTTTGGTTTTTTATTTGTTTTTTTAAAGGATGTTCCCATGAAGTTTAGTGCGATTACCCGCAGCCGGAATACACTTCGCTTTCCATGGGGCTAAGCTTAAGCCTCCTCAGCTTCGCCTCCGGGGTCTCAGACTGTCTCGCTAATCCCACAGGAGTCTTCGTGTATTCCGGCTGCTCCGTTTAACCAACTAATCATATTTCCTCTTGTAAAAAGTGTGCAAAAGCAGCCACATTTACTAGCTAAATTAGAGATTGTTCGTCTTTACAGCATATCTATTTAGTTATGTCCCAACTTCTTTTTACTTTTCATTTATTCGTCCATATAGTTCCTCCCACTTTCTCTCGAGCTCTTCCTTCTCAGAAAATAACTGCTCCAATTTACCCCATTCTGACTCCTTTTTCATTCTTGTTTCTAATTCTGTTATCTGTTTTTCTAATACATCTAACTCTTTTTCCCAATAGGTTTGCTTAAATGTTACTTCTCTCTTTTGGTCTTTCGAAACCACCGGCATTTCCTTTTTTGATTTTGCAGTAGTGATTACTTTCCCCTTTATCCGTTGCCTTTCCTTAGACTTTTCTCGGGCATACGTATAATTCCCTTCAAAATAGTGTAGGCCTTGGGATTCAATCCAATAAATCTTTTGAAAAAGCTTATTTAGAAAATAACGGTCATGGGAAACAGCAAGTATTGTACCATCAAAATCCTCTAGTGCCTCTTCTAATACTTCACGAGAATCAATATCTAAATGATTCGTTGGCTCATCGAGGATCAACAGATTTATCTCTTGATGCATAAGCTGTGCCAAACGAAGCCTCATTCTCTCTCCACCACTTAAATTGGAGACTTTTTTGAAAACGGAATGTCCGTAAAATAGAAATTGTGCCAAGATATGCCTCGCCGCTCCCTCTGTCACCTGCACTTCATTGCGAAATGCTTCAATCACTGTTTCTCCTTCCATTTCTGCCAATACATGCTGAGAAAGATAACCAATTTTCACATTACTTCCTATCCTAATCTCTCCTTCATCTGCTTCCAGCTGTTGAAGAATCATCTTTAATAAGGTTGATTTTCCAGTACCATTTTCTCCAATGATTGCAGCTCTATCTCTATAGCTAATCCGCATATGCACATCATTAAATAAGAGTTGTTCTCCGAAGCTTTTGGATACATTGCGAAGCTGAATAACATCCTTTCCGCTTCGCTCACTTGCTTCCATTTCAAAATTCATTTTTTTCCTATTAAGAATAGGACGAGATAACTTCTCCATTCTCTCTATCGCACGCTCCATATTTCTCGCACGTTTATGAAGTCCTTCATTAGGTGGGTTTGCCCGATTTGCCCACTCGCGAAGGCGTTTAATTGCTTCCCTCATTTTTTTGATTTTCTTTTGCTGTTCCTCATATGCCTGAAATTCTTTTAAGAGTCTTTCTTCCTTTTCCTTCGTATAATTGGTGAAATTAGAATAATAGGTAGTTACTTCCCCATCTTCTAAATCAATGACTTTCCCGATAACTTCATCTAAAAAATAGCGATCATGGGAAACGACTAAAATTGTACCATCATATTCCTTAAGATATTTCCCAAGCCACTCTACTGCCATTAAATCCAAATGATTTGTTGGCTCATCCAGTAAAAGAAAATCAGGTTCCTTAAGAAGAATCATCGCTAGACCAATCTTTGTTTTTTCTCCGCCACTCAATGCTCCATACTTTTTTGTAACTAAATGCTGGATAGTTAAGCCGTTAACAATCTTTTCAATCTTTGCATCTATTTCATATCCTCCAGCATTCGTAAAAAATTCCTGCAATTTACCATACTCATCTATTAATAGCTGTAATTGCTCTGGGGTATTGTCTCTTGCCATTTCTTGTTCGATCTGCTTCATCTTTTCCTCTAAAGTAACGAGACTTGAAAAGGCCCTTTTTAAAACTTCCTTAACCTTTAATGATTGCTCAAAGTCAGGTATTTGCTCCAGATATCCAATTTTCAGTCCTTTTTTCCAATGAATTTGTCCTAAATCAGGAGCTTCCCTTCCTGCTATAAGGCGAAATAATGTTGTTTTACCACTTCCATTTCTACCAACCAATCCAATTTTCTCCTTTTCTTTAATCTCAAACGAAATATCTTCAAAGATGGAACTTCCTCCATACATTTTCCCTATATTATTTACACTGCAAATAATCATATTACCGCTCCTTTTATTATGATTATCTCTTTTCCCCTCCGTCTGTAATGGACAGTTTTGTCTACACAAAAAAGCCATGGAAAACAAGTTCTCCATGGCACATTATTTTTTAGAAAAAGTTCATTCACCTTTTCATCAAATATAAATACCTCTAAATGTACAATTAGAAAGATGCGTTTGCATAAGCATACGCGACTTCCTTCTATAAAAAATGACTATTCCCTTCATTTAAGCCATTTAAAAAGGAGCGCATGAAAATGCACTCCTTTAACCGTCCATATAGATGTGGGTAAGAGATGTTTTCACTGTTTTAGTTTGCTATTTAGTTGTTTAAAAAAGGGCATACTTATCCCGTTAACAACTACCATCGCAAATTTTGCACGGTTAATATAAAGGCTTTCCATCATATAACCTTGCACTAAAACAGTTGAACTTAACATCCTTCCCCACCTCTTTTCTTTGTAAGATACTTTTATTATATCGTCTTTAATCTTTTCACACAAGAATAATAACAAGAAAAGTCATTACTATTCGAATCTATCGACTTTTCACATAACTATACATATGTCAGCTCATCGTACTGAGAAAGTAGGTCCGACTATTCCAAATACAAGACCTTTCAAATTTAAAGACTATTTGCAAATCCACTCATCATTTATACATTCCCGTTACTAAAATTCCACTAACGAATCTAACTTCACAGGTCTTCCTGTCTTAATAGAAATATTCCCTGCGATTCCCGTTAAAATGGACTTTACTCCATCAATATGGGTAGCTGCCCGATTAAATCGATCCTCGATTGGCTCTCCAAATATATCCCGAAGCAGCACTGGATCGCCTCCACCGTGTCCACCTTCTCCTTCTTCTATATCTACCTCATAAGGCTTACCTACTATTGGATGAACAGTAAGACTCATTGAGGAAAGTGCACCTTCTTCCTCTTTAGTGCCACCAGAATTAACATACGACTTTTCCACCACTTTGACTTCGATTCTCCCTTTTGTTCCATTAAAAGCAACATTAAAACCTTCCCATGGTGCATAAGCATGTAGGGAATAAGTTAGAATAGCTTTATTTTTAAACTTAGCAATTAGCCCTAACGTATCTTCCGTGCTTATCCCATCACCAAAAACGCTTTGGTCGCGTTGATAGCCATCTTCTTTCTCTGCATAAAGATACATTTTGCTTAAATGTTCGTTTTCCTCTAACTGTAAGGCAAAATGATCCGACTTTGCGTAATCATTTCCATAAGCTCTTTGATAAAACTTAGTTTCTCCTCTTTTCTCTGCGTTTTCTCTGCCATAAAACATTAAGTCTCCCATAGCCAAAACAGTGTCTGGATAGGATTGCAGCCAGAAATTCACAAGATCAAAATGATGGGTTGATTTATGAACAAGTAAACCACCGCTGTTGCGTTTGTCTCGATGCCATCTTCTAAAATAGTCCGCTCCATGTTCTGTATTAAGCAACCATTCAAAATGAACCGCATGCACATCTCCAATAACCCCATCTTCAATTAATTCTCTGATTTTTGTATTGTGCGGGGCATAGCGATAGTTAAAGGTAACCCGCAGCTTTCGATTCGTCCGTTCAACTGCCTCTAAAATCGATTGCGCTCTTTCTTCATCTATAGTCAATGGCTTTTCTGTAATGACGTCACACCCTAATTCCATTGCCTTTATTATATATGTATGATGGGTCCGATCCATTGTCGTAACAATACAGTAATCTGGTTTCAGCTCTTTGAGCATTTGTTCAAACTGATCCGCTTTATAAGTAGGAACTGATTGATAGGAGTACTTTGTTTCTAATAAATGATTAGCATAATTCATCCTTGTTTGATTGATATCACAAAAGCCTACTAAATCTGCAGTATCTCTAAAATCGCGTGCAATAGCTCCATAGAAAAACTCCGCACGTCCTCCAGTTCCTACTAGGACATATGTTTTCTTCGTCATGCGTATCCTCCTCCATTTAACCTTTTATAGTAATAGTATTTTCACAAAGATTGTTGCCAGCATCCCCGCAATATTTTTTTAACACCCCTATAATAAATAGGCTCGAAAGTTAAAAATCGTACTTTATTACTCTATAATCAAACGGCGGAATTTCATATGTCCCACTTACTAGTTTTTTATTACTTCTCCATTCCATCCTATTTTCGGGAACGGTAATTTCGCCTGCTTTCCCATTCATATTTACTGCAACCCAATAAGTAGCATCTTCTCCGATTCTCGGAATAAGAACAGTACCCGATGTAGTTTCCATTTCTCTGTTAATAGCAGCTTCTTTTGCATAATGAAGGATTAACGCTTCTATCATTTTCTCTCCCTGTTCACCAAGTGGCAAACTACCAAGCATGACAATCTTGCCTCTACCTCTTTTCGTCTCTTTTATAAAAGAATAGCCCGCACCTAGTCCTTCCTTGATTACTCCTATATTCTCTCCTTTTTTGGTATCAAAAATAGTACTCCATAAGCCTAATTCGGCTGTTATACCAAATGCTTCACCAAAAGTATTAGTTCCATCTAACGGATTCGTAAATAATGTATCTACCTCTGCAAGTTTTTCTAGCTCTCCAAGTGCGCAATCTGTATGAATAGCATGTTCACCGCTGCGTCCTCCAGTTAGCGGACCTGCTATCCAAATCCCTCCATTCTCTACAAATGCTTTCGCCTTCTGTATATATTCATCGGAAAGATAAGGGATAAATGGCGTAAACAATAACTTATACCCATCTAATTCTGCTTGTTCCATGATTATGTCTCGGTAAATTCCTAATGAAATAAATCGTTCATAAAAACCAGTTAAAATTTGTTTATACTGAATCCCATTAAATGGTTCTGTTTGAAAATAAGCTTTTGCCCGGTCCGAATAACAAATGGCCACCTCTGCTTGCATCGGCTTTGAAGAAAGAAGCAAAGGTTCTAATTCCTTCCGTACTCTTTCTACTTCTAATACATTTTGATACCCAATCGTCGGTTTTCCCCATGCGCTAATAACAGATCCATGGGTAATCTCACAGCCTGTACGCTGCTGTCTCCAAAGCCAGTAACAAAAGCCTTCTGCTCCAGCTGCATAGGCATACACTGCTTCAGCTTGTAAATATCCATCTGGATGTGGTGCTGCATATCTTTCAAGGGAAGCACTAAAGGAAGTACTTGTTTCCATCAGCCAAAAAGGAGTATCTTTCTTTATATTTCTATACAAATCACATAGCATAAAATAGGAGCTGGCATTTTCCTTTACTGCATATGTATCAAACGATGCAAAATCAAGATTTTCAAATAGTAATGCTTGATCCAAATCAAAAAAGACTGTGGCATTATGTGTAATGGGTACATCTGAGTAGGAACGAATAATAGCGGCTTGTTCTTTAGCAAACTCCGCTATTTTCTCATGTGTGAATAATTTATACATTGTTTGCAAGGAGGCATTGTGCAAAAATGGCGTTGTACTAGGCTGCGGGATTTGCTCAAATGATTGATAATATTGGCTCCATATCTGGGTACCCCATGCTGTATTTAACTGTTCAATTGTTTTATACTTGCGCTTTAACCAACCATGCCATTCGGATTTACAGGTATCACAATAGCACTCTCCAACATGGCATTTAAATTCATTATCTAGCTGCCAAGCAATTACACCTGATAGTTTCCCTAAGCTTTTGGCAAGAGCCTCTGTAATAATAGCAGCTTTCTCACGAAAATAGGCATTATTTGTGCAAACGTGCTGTCTCGCTCCATGGCTCATAATAGTCCCATTTTTATTTACATGCATTCGTTCAGGATGTTGATACGACAACCAGATAGGTGGAGTTGCTGTCGGGGTACACAAAACAGTATCGATTCCATGATCATTTAATCGCTTAATTACATCGATTAAGTAGGAAACGTCTATTTTTCCTTCTTCTGGTTCTATAAAAGACCAAATAAATTCTCCTATTCGAACAACATTAATTCCAATTTCTTGCATATGCACAATGTCCTTCTCGACTACATCTTTCTCCCATAATTCTGGATAAAAAGCAGCCCCGTGATATAACTTCCTCAAGTCTGTCCCCTCCTTTTTACAGCTTATCGATTCTAGCAATAACTATATAAAAATTCAGATAGACATAAAATCGCTAATGATTGTCCGTAAGGCATGATAGTCTTCGGAATTTGGCGATAAAAATCTAAGGAATCCCCCATTCCTGTCCCAACAGATACTTTTTGTAATGCACCTTGTTCATTTATTTCCTTTATAATTGCGTTTACTGCTTTAAGAGCAACCTCTTTATATTCTGCTCCAATATACCTTTTGTGAATGGACTTTAATATCCCATATGCAAAGCCAGCTGTTGCTGATGCTTCTAAATAAGAAGTACGATCGTTTATTAATGTATGCCACATACCCGTCTCATGTTGATATTCTTTCAATGACTCTATCTGTCTAGCAAGTGTTTCCAATAAATACGCACGAAAGAAATCTCCCTGTGGCAGCTCAAGCATGTCGATTATTTCAGGAATAGCAATGGTAATCCAGCAATTCCCCCTCGCCCATAATGCTTCGGCAAAATGATGATCCCCTTCAAATGTCCAGCCGTGGAACCATAAGCCTGTTTTCCGGTCAGAAAGATATTTTATATGGATAAGGAACTGCTTTTTCGCTTCTTCGATATACGCTTGATTATTAAGAAGTTTTCCAATTTTCGCTAGAGGCAAGACCGTCATCATTAACGTGTCATCCCATAGTTGATTCTTATTTTCTGGCCCATAGGTCATGTGCTGCAACCCATCTTCTTTTGTCCTTGGCATTTCGTATAATACCCAGTCAGCCCAAGCCTCTAAATAAGGCAAATACGTTTGATCTTTCGTATCTTCATACAAGTAAGCTAATGTAAGCAGGGGCGCCATCGTGTTTACATTTTTAGGGGGAACCCCTTCTGTTAATCTGCGCTTATACCATTCTGTCATTATTTCCTTTGCCTTTTGATCATTCGATATTTTCCAATAGTTATAGATTCCATATAAGCCTACACCTTGGGGCCAATTCCATACTTCCCAGCTTTTATCATCGACAACAACTCCGTCAAAATGGAGCAAGTATTCTCCTGTTTGGTCCTTAATACTTGCGAGATTCTCCATTAGTCTTTCAATCGAAACAATGACATGTTGTTTATCCAAAATTTGCTTAGTATCAACCATCTCTTTCCCTCCATAAAGAAAATATTTGGACGAAGAACTTCAACTATTTCAAACCACTTGTACTGATCCCTTCCACAATATATTTTTGAAATAGAAAGAAGATCAGAATAACAGGTACTAACGAAACAACAGACATCGCAAACATCGCTCCCCAATTTGATGCGGATTCTGTATCTAGAAATAATTTTAAAGCTAGGGAAACTGGATATAATTCAGCCTTATTTAAATATAAAACTGGATTGATTAAATCTTCCCATTTCCAATAAAAAGAGAAGATAGCAGAAGTAGCTAGTGCTGGTGTTATTAAAGGTAAAATGATACGAAAGAAGATACTAAAACGGCCACAACCATCTATTCTAGCTGCTTCATCTAATTCTACTGGTATCGTTCGAATAAACTGGACGATTAAAAAGATGAAAAAGGCATGCCCAAAAAATTGAGGGACAATGATTGGCTTAAAACTATTAATCCAGCCGATTTTAGCAAAAATGATATATTGAGGAATCATTAATACTTCATGTGGAAGCATCATGGTCACCATCATACAAGCAAACCAAAAGCTTTTTCCCTTAAATTGAATTCTCGCAAATCCATAAGCAATTAGAGCCGAGGACACTACTGCCCCAATAGTAGATAGCCCTACAATAGTCAATGAATTTTTAATAAACGTTCCAAAGGATTGCCCGGCAATTCCCTTCCATCCATCTGCATAGTTGGTCCAAATAAATTTATCAGGAATAAGGGAATGAGCAGTCACAAAGATAGATGAACTTTCTTTAAAAGAACTCATGATTAACCATATAACAGGATAGAGCATTATTATGGCGATAATACTAGTAATTACATGAAAAAGTATTTTTTTGGGATTTATTTTTGTGCGTTTCTTTTCTATCGTTGGCTTGATGTTTGGCTCGATAACATTATTTGTCGGTTGTTTATATGTCTCCATGTCTATCAATCCTCCTTCGACTCGTAATAAACCCATAAGGATGATGTCTTAAATAAGATCAGTGTTGTAAGTCCAACAATAATTAACATGACCCACGCCATAGCAGATGCATATCCCATTTGAAAAAAATTAAATGCTTTTTGGAATAAATAAAGTGGGTACAGTAACGTTCCATCAAGAGGACCACCTTCCCCTTTGGAAATAATATAGGCTGGTGTAAAAGTCATAAATGCAGATATTGTTTGCATGACTAAATTAAAGAAAATAATTGGGCTTAATAATGGGAGCGTAATTTTGAAAAATTTATGTACAGCACTTGCTCCATCTACACTTGCAGCTTCATAATAGGTTGGCGGAATATTTTTTAATCCTGCAAGAAATATAAGCATGGAAGAACCGAACTGCCATACAGCAAGCAATATCAATGTCCATAACGCGCTTGTCGGATCTTGATACCAAAGGATTTTCTTATCAATTCCCATAAAGAACAATAATGCATTGATTACTCCTTCGTTGCCAAAAATATTACGCCACATAATAGCAACTGCTACACTACCTCCGATAATCGACGGCAAGTAAAAAAGAACTCGATAAATCCCAATTCCTTTCCTATTTTGGTTTAAAAGCATTGCCACAAATAACGCAAACATTAAGCGAAGAGGCACACCTGCAAGCACATAATAAAACGTCACACTTAACGACTTCCAAAACTTTTCATCTCCAAAGAGCATTTCTTTATAATTGGCAAGCCCTATCCATGTTGGTGTTGTAAATAAATCATAATTAGTGAAAGATAAATACAAGGAAATAAGCATCGGCACAACGGTGAATGCAGTAAAGCCGATAATGAATGGCGATATAAAGGCATAGCCGGATAAATTATCTTTTAAAGCACGTGACTTCATTTCTAAAACAACTCCTTTCTCTATCAGAAATAGAGCACGAATCATTCAAAGTTGAACTTTTCGTGCATTTATTTTTGTGAATTTTTCATAGGTTCTAAAATTATATAGAACGGAAGGAAAACTGTTTTTTTAAACGAGCGGTCGTCTCTCTTAACTTGCTTAGTAAAGCCAACTATCGCTAAGAAAACATTGCGTAACTCCCTATTTATTTCTTCCTAAAATTTCATTTGCTTGTTCTCTAAATTTCTTCGCGCCTTCTTCTGGCTTAATTTGCTTAAATAAGATTTGATCGGAAACGTCTTTTAGTGCTTTCATTACTTCTGCACTCCCAATCGGATCTGGTGGATCAGCTTGACTTGCATGCTGTGTGGCAGACTCTACGTACTCCACAATTTTTGTTTCTGATTCGCTTAATTCTGGTTTAATTGCATCAGATACTTCTGTAGAAACTGGAACTCCTCTTTCTCCCTTAATAATCTTATTGGCTTCGATATTATTTACAAAGTAGTCAATAAACTTAGCTGCCTCTTCTTTCACCTTTGAACTTTTTGGAATAGAGAATAACATACTCGGCTTTAAGAATAAGGCACTTTCCGTTTCTTGTTCTGGTGGAAAGTTAATTGTAAGAGAATCATCTGTTAGTTGCGAAAACGCTAAGTATTGATTGGAATAATTCCAAGTAAACCCTGTAGCACCTTTTACAATGAAATCATCTTCCATTCCTTTTATTTGTGCTTGTTCATCTGGAGTTGGGGATGCATCTGCATCAATTAATCGCAATTGTCTCTCGAAGTAATCGATAAAAAATTGATCATCTGTATAAGCTAGTCCTGTACCATCTTGATTATAAAAACGCTCACCTTGTGTTCTTAAATAGTACGGGAAAAATACATCTGGGGGATGCATCCCATTTGATCCGTAAACCCCTAGTTTTTCTTGTAGCTGCAATGCAATTTTTTCATAGTCGTCCCATGTCCATGTTTGACTATCCATCTCAATCCCAGCTTCTTTTACTAATCGATCATTAGAAATAACCGACAATACATTCACACCAGCTGGCAATCCATAAAGACTATCTTTTATTTTTCCACCTGAAATATTATTTTCTGGGATAGAGCTAGTATCAATCGTTCCATTATCCAGATAAGGTGTTAAATCTTCCAATTGACCCTTTTCTCCATATTGTGATATATAGGCCATATCCATTTGAATCACATCTGGTAATTGGTTTGCTGCAGCTTGTGGAGCTAGCTTTTTCCAATAGTCGTCCCAGTTAGCAAATTCGGGCTCGATGTTTACATTAGGATTTTCTTTTTCATACATCTCAATAACTTTTGTCGTGTAATCATGACGAGGCTGCCCACCCCACCATGCAAATCGAATCGTAATCTTTTCACTGCCATTTTCTCCGCCTGATTCATTACTACTAGATGCACTACAACCACTAAATGCCGTTACCACAAACAGACTCAAGGCTAAAATGAGAAGCTTCCTCATCCAATCCCCCTCTCCCTTCTTTATTGTAAGTGCTTTCATTTAAATTTTACGTGTTATTCCCACTTGATGGAATCTAAAAAATAGAGATATCCTGTTTAAAAAACAGAGGTATTCTTTTTAAAACATCGCTAAAAAGTCCTAATCACTTCTTTCCCAGAGTAATTAGGACTTTTTAATCTAGCGTGCATTTTTGTATTCGGAAGGAGTATAACCCGTATGCTTTTTAAATACTTGGCTAAAGTATTGAGGATTATCGCCAAATCCACTCATTTCCGCAAGGGTGAATATTTTGATTTCATCCGTCTTCTCAATCTCTTCCAATGCTTTATTCACTCTCATTCTCGTTACATAAGTCGAAAACTTTTCACCTGTTTCTTGCTTAAATAATTTCCCTAGATAATCTGCATTCATATAAACTTGTGTAGCAACCCATTTTAAGGAAAGCGCCGGATTACTTAATTCCTTATTAATTAATTCTTTTATTTGCTCGATTACATGCGACTGCGAAGATTTGTGCTTATCATAGTATGTAAAGGTAATTTCTTTTGTATGATAAAGCAGAAACTCTTTCATCGCCTGAATGCTCTTCGCTTCTAATAAAAAGGATATTTTCCCCATATAGTCAGAAAGGCTTTTGGCACAGCATACTTGGATGATTGAAAGAAAAAGTTGAATGATGTGAGTTCTTGTTAAGTGAATAGGATCTCGTTTAGCTGAAATCTGTTCGAATATTTCGTTCATTTCTCCCTCCGCTTTGGCCCAATTACCTGACTTGATTTCTAAAAATAATGGTAAATCTCCAAAGTCTAGACTATCTATCTCCTGCTCTTGCTGTATATCCTTCTTGGTAATAATGCTTCCCTCTCCTAAATAGAAACGATGACTTAGACATTCAAGCGCTTCTTGGTAAAGCTTTCTTGTGAGGGTTATAGATCCTATCCTGCTTACTGCGACCGTCATATCCATCTCATATACTAAAGAAAAGTTTTTTCGAATTTGCTTCATTCTTTCTTGCAGTTCATCTTGACCGCTCTTTGCATCGACAATAAACAAAATATGTTCTCCAATGTTAGAAGAAAGAATAGGAGATTCAAAGATATCATTTCCTACATTCTCCAACATAAATAAGTGTTCATAGTTAAAGTCTCCCTCTAAATGAAACAAGACAACACAAATCTGCTTATCTTCCAATTTGGTATGAAAGATCCGTTCATAGTAGGCCAAAACCTTCTTTTCTGATTTTTTGCTAGTAACTAGCTCTGTCAATAATTGCTTTTTCACAAAGGGCTGCACAGTTTCCATTTTCTTTTTCATCTGTATCAAATAATGTTCTTTTTTCTCTTTCATACGAATTTCGCTACTTGTCTGTTGAATTGCTTCGATAATTTGGTTTTCATTACAAGGCTTTAATAAATAGTGTTTAACTCCATATTCCATTCCTTTTTGGGCATAATGAAATTCAGCGAATCCAGATAAAAGAATAAAATGGATATGGGGATATTCTTCTTTTATTTTCGAAACTAACTCCATTCCATTCATACCAGGCATTTTTATATCACTAATAACAATATCAGGCTGTAAATCGACAATTAATTGATATGCTTCTATGCCATTGGTTGCCTTCCCTACTAACATGGTATGCAGCTTTTCCCATTCAATAATCTTTGAAATACCCTCTAAAATGATTCTTTCATCATCCACTAGAAGAACCTTATACATGTTATCACCGCCATTTATTTGGAATGATTAAATGAACTTGGGTTCCCATTCCAGATTTACTTTTGATTGTTAAACCAAATTCCTCACCATATAAAAGCTTAATCCGTGAATCAATATTATAAAGCCCGATTCCAGTCCCTCTTGTTTTTACCTCTTGTTTTCTAACCTTTGCTAATAGTTCTTCCTCCATCCCAGGTCCATCATCTTCAACGGTAATATGTAAATTACTTTCTTGAAGATAGCCAGAAACCTTTATTTCACATGGCTCTATCATCATTTCAAGCGCATAATGGATCGCATTTTCGACGAGAGGCTGAATCATCAATTTAGGAATATAGCATTTCTTTGTCTCAGGCGAGATAATTTCGCGGAAAATCAAGCGATCGCCATATCGATATTTTTGGATTCTTATATAATGGGAAACGATAAAAAGCTCTTCTTCGAGCAATACTACGTCATTTTTAACACTAATAGCATTTCGCAATAAATAGCCCAAAGATTCAACCATGCTTGATATTTCTGTTTGCTGATTCATTTTTGCCTGCCAGTTAATCGATTCTAACGTATTGTACAAAAAATGAGGGTTAATCTGTGCCTGCAAAGCCTTAAACTCAGTATCCTTGATTAATAA
The DNA here is from genome assembly GCF_024219955.1 of Niallia sp. RD1. NCBI lineage: Bacteria > Bacillati > Bacillota > Bacilli > Caryophanales > Bacillaceae > Niallia > Niallia sp. RD1. The sequence goes on from NZ_CP100420.1 coordinate 174,201, forward strand.
CTGTTTTTCGTAATTTTCTTTAATTAATGTATTAATTCGGTCAATCATCAGAATAAAATGATCCGTGAGAATGCCGACTTCATCCTTTGATTCAACAGGTTGTAACGTATTATTGATCGATAAATCTCCTTTCTGCACATTTTTCATCGCAAACACAAGCTGCTCAATTGGCTTTGTTAATTTACTAGAGAAAAGAATTGCCATCAATAGCACAACTAGGTTTAGTAAAAGGAAGATTGCTATCATAACATATTTTGTTGTTTTCACTTTCGAAATAATCGCATCAAAGGAAACGATGTTCCAATAAACCCAATCAACATATGAGGAAGTTGTATGGGTTATAAAGTATTTCTCTCCATCCAATGTCTGTATTTGATAGCCAACCTTCGTATTCGGAAGATATGGAATTTTTTCTATCTCATGAAATAACCCATTATAAAAAAATGGATTGTTTCCACTGCTAATCATCATATTACTAGTCATTTTATTATTTGTTGATGCGCTATCTTCCACTATTTTATCTAAATTAACTTGAATAAGCAGTGTCCCTAATGTTTCCAAGCTTAAATTTTGATGTCTTCTTATTTTTCGAATTGCAAAGATTTTATTACTATCGGTCTCTGTTATCCATTGATTCGCCCCATTACTCCTTTCGCCAATCGCGATCCATTCATTCTTCTGCTCGGAAATAATAGGAGATGTATACCCACCAGCCCGATATTCATCTCCATTTACATCGAATAAATGAATGGAATGAATATATTTAGAAGATCCTACATACTCCGTTAGTAAATCCCAAAGTTCATTTTCCAACTGATATCGTTGATAGGGATTGGCGTTCTCCTTCACTTCGACTAAATTTTTCTGAATTTTATTATCTGTCATTAATGAATAAGAGATTTCTTCGATATTTTTTAATTCTTTTTCTAATTGATTGGTAGACATATGTAAAACTTCGGTTGTTTTTTGATAATATAACTGATCATAAACATGAAAGGCATATTGGAATCCGATTAATAAAAATGACAGAGAAGCAATCATGATTAATAAAATAGTTAGAATGAGCTTATTTTTTATTTTTAACTGCCGATACTTATTCATTGCAGAAGAAATCCAGTTTTTCATATGAAAGCTCCTCTTTGAATTAAACAAGCCTTTGCTGATTTACCTTACGCAGGCGATGATCAATACTGGCAAAAGCTTTATTGGCAATCCATGTGATGACAAATGCAAGAGAACTAATACTAAAGAATAGAAGGAGCGTAATATGAAGTGAAGCAATTAAAGTTACACCTAAAACAGCTATGAAGATTCCTACCGTATGAAACGGACGTAAAAACCCGATAATAAATGCATATTTTATATACTCTAATAACCTAAGATCGTAATAAGTGAAGACAGGTAGAAGATAAAAAAAAGTAGTACTAACAGACAGAAACAAGCCAAGCATAACGAAAAGCAAAAGTGTTGTATTTCCTTCAAAAGTTCCGATAATCCGAAAATCCAGATAAAATAAAAAGAAGGTAATGGCAATAATTATCCCAAGAATATTGCCTTTCCACCAATCTTGCTTATAGCTATTCCAAAAGACAGGAAAAATACGGATATCGGTTTCCCCATTCACCCATTTTTTTGTCACAGCGAACATTGCCATACTTGCTGGCATCCATCCGAATAAACCTAAGCCTAAAACAGTAAAGCAGAGCCATAGTATATTTACATAAGCCAGTCGTGTTACCCATTCGCAAAACTTATAGACGCCATTTGATAAAATGTGTACCAATCTCCCATCTCCCTTATTCCTTTTTTTATTTATTGTACACTATAGTTGAAAGCCTTTACATAAAATAATTATCGTTATGTAAAAAAAAGGAATATGTATCTATAGATACAGAGGAAATTTTACTCCAACATTTAGAATCCTCTCTCTTAGTTACAAAATTTCATACTCATATGGGAGATAAGATCCAAAATTCAATCTTTTTAGGTTTAATCATGTTATTAATAGGGTAAATAGCTATTATCAAAATCTATGATTTGTGTAAATTAGTGTTTTTCTACCTTAATTTTATCTATGGGAGCAACGGAAATGAATACGATAATGTACATAAAGGAAGAATTAAAGCATTTCATTAATGAATGAAAAAATATTTAACCAAAAATTACTTACGGAAGCAACAAACGTTTCCACCAAAATTACAGACATATTAACTAAAGGTAATATTGATTTATTAAAAAATGCGAAAAAATTAATTTTTTACACAGTAGATCAACAAGAGGAAGATCTCGTTACTTTTGCGAAAGTAGAAGGAATTGCATGGGCAAAGCACTCTTTAACTCTAGAGTTGAAGCTTGAATGGGTTCAAGCAATTAGGAGGACTTTATGGCATTTTATTAGCATCATTGATGAAGAAAAGAATATACTGCATAATCGTGAAGATTATTACAGTATGGAAAAATTATTTAATGAAAAGATAGACCAGTTTTTAAATAATTTTTTCCTTAGCTATTCCCACTATAAAGATGAAATGATACATAAACAAAGAGAAATGGTTGAACATTTATCCGTCCCAATCATTCCTATAAAGCACTCTGTTTCGGTTTTACCATTAATCGGCTCGATCGATTCGTACCGAATTAAAATAATTGAGGAAAAAGTACTAAATGATATAGCAGAATCCAGAATCCAGACATTAGTAATAGATCTTTCTGGTACCGCAATAATGGAAATGGATGTAATTGATTATTTCGAAAAAGTTCTGGCAGGCATTTCGATGATGGGGTGCAGTGCAATTATTACTGGACTAAGACCTGAGTTGGTAAAAAAAATGGTTCACGCCGGCATCAGTTTTGAAAAAAATGCTGAAACAAGAGGAACACTTCAAGAAGAGGCTGGGACATAAGTATTCCAGTCATAGATAAACCCGAACAACTATCAAATAATCCTAAATGATTGTTCGGGTTTTATTAGTTTTATAAAAGGCTGTTTCAGTACAGTTAGTGTTAATATCCGCAGCCTGAATACACTTCGCTTTCCATGGGGCGAGCGCCGAGCCGCTTCGGCCTATGGCCTGCAGGGTCTCGGACTTTCTCGCAGCTCCCATAGGAGTCTACGTGTATTCAGGCTGCTCCATATTTCCTACTAATTCATTTTTTCTAAAAAAACAATATTTTTTAGGGAATTGCCTTTAAAAACAGAGTGGAATGGAGCGGAAGACACTCGACTCCTGCGGGAAGTAGAGCAAAACCTAAGACCCCACAGGCTTTAGCCGAGGAGGCTTAGGTTGCTCCCCGCGGAAAGCGAGTTTCTGTAGCGCAATGGAACGAATTAGTTTTTACACTTGACTATATTTAAAAACATAAATAACCATTGTATAAAAGAAACCTTTATTTAAGAGATAAATTAGAGATTGTTCGTCTTTACAGATTGGCTATCTAGTTTTGTCCCAGCCTCTTCTTTATTAGTCCCTTTGAACAGCGCTGTTGCTTTCCGCTCCAGGGGTTCGCTTTCCGTGGGGCTCGCGCTTAGCCGCTGTCTGTTTACAGCCTACAGAGTCTAAGCTGTCTCGCTAATCCCACAGGAGTCTCCCCCCTTCCACTCCAAGCAACGCATGAAAATTCAATGTAAGTTTCTAAAAATCTTTTTGTCGACAAACTGAAAAGACCAAAAATGGTCTTTTTTTCATTGTTTCATTAATTATAAGGTTATCCCTTTGCTATCTCTTTTTATAAAGACATGCTACAAGCTTATACCTCCAGGCTGGATTGGATACAATGCGCCGCTTAAGGCAAATGATATTCTTCCTGTTTCTTCTGATACAACCATCACTAACTCATCAGATATCTCACTTAAACCAATAGCTGCACGGTGTCTTGTCCCTACTTTTTCCTTACCTTTAAAGTGGACTGCAGAAGGAAAAATATTCCCCGCAGATATAATCGTATCTTCCTCGATTAACACTCCCCCATCGTGCAATGGATTGCCTGGATAGAAAATTGCTTCTAATAAAGATGCCGACAATTTTGCATGCAACGGAACTCCAGAATGAACAAGTGTATCAATAGCATCTTTTCGCTTAATGGCAATTAATGCACCATGGCGTTTTTCGGATAGAGCTTGTGCACATACAGTAAGAATTTCTAGATGCTTCGTATAAGGCTCTAAATATAGTTGCAAATAAAATGTAGCTGCATTGTGATGGATACTTTTAAATAACTTATTTACTTCTTCAAAGTCATTCAAGATACAGCAATCTTTTTCGACCATCGTCTGCTTTAGATTTTCAATTTTATCTTGTAAATGATCCAATAAGTGGTGCATGCGATAATTAAATTCCTTAGGTAAATGTTTTTCTCCGTCCATCCTAACACTCCCCTTTTTTGTTACGTTGTCCAGCTTGATTGAATTTATTCAACTAGTTTTGCTTGATTGAATTCATATTTGACAAATGATAGACTAATAGTTGAACATTTCAAAAGGAGGTAATATTTCACATATGAAATTTTGGACTTGGACTATGATTATTTTACTATCCGTTACAGCAATTAGTGTTTCTTCCTTTTTTGTTATGCAAGCACTTTTTGACAAGAAATCTCCCTTACAGACAGAAAATGAGCGCTCTGTAGTAAAACAAGCTTCCACTGAAACAGAAGAAAACTTTGATACAAAGCAAGTTAATACGCCTGTTGATGAAGAAGTTGTTGTTTTAACAAATGGCACTAGTGGACATACATTTATTTCTAATTGGCATGATTTTTATAACGAATCACTAGGATGGGGAAGACTTGAAACAACAAGCTACGAAAAGCAAAAAGAAGCGGCAATATCTATTCTGGATGGGCTAAAGGACATTAAAGTTGTCGATGAACAAATTGCAGAAGACATAAATGATATTGCAACAAATGCGAAAGTAGTGGCAGAGAAGGATGATCGAGTTGCTATGCGAAATCTGCATCGATATTTTCATGATTTAGATATTTATTTTAATGGTTATAACTATGATCAAACATTTGGAATTACGGAATTTAGAGGGAACTAATCTATACAAAAAGTTCCACTCTTATTCTACCATTTAGGCAAATGGGTTTTTTTGATTAAAATAATTTGGTTTTTTCACATCGTTATTGTATCGTTTATGAAATATATGGGTAGTTGCAGGAGATAGCGGTGGTATCAACCATGCCCAATTCCCCGTAATATCTCTCCCTTTTTCTTTTTCTTTATTCTCAAACGTCTTAAATTGCTGTGCTGCTGTATGGTGATCGACAATTGTTACCCCTACTTTTTGAAATGAATCCAGTACAGCAACATTTAATTCCACTAGAGCTTTATCCTTCCAAAGGGTCACATTTTTTTTCATGTTCAAACCAAGCCATTCGCCAATTCTTGGCAGCATATTATAGCGATTTTCGTCTGCTAAATTTCTTGCGCCAATCTCCGTACCCATATACCAGCCGTTAAAAGGTGCTGCTGTATAAGAAATACCGCCAATTTCAAGGCGCATGCTCGAAATAATCGGTACAGAGTACCATTTCAAAGCGAGCTCCTCAAACCATGGATATTCCGGATGTTGAATAGGCACTTCTAATATAAGCTCTTTAGGAATTTCATAAAGCTTCGGCTTTTGCTCATTTATTTGAATAACAAGTGGAAGAATATCAAAATTTGTTTTCTCCCCCGTCCAGCCAAGCTTTAAACACTCATATGTAAAAGCGATTGAATCAGGATCCCCGATTATTCCTTCTTCTGTTTCATACCCTGCATAACGGATAAGTTGATGATTCCATATTCGGAAAGAAGAATTCCTCTTTTTTTGCTGAAAAATAGTAATGGTTGGCTTAATTTTCCCGCCATTTGTCGCATAGGAAATATGATGAAACAGCGCATCTTTTACTTCTTCTTCTGTTTTAACATGCCGCTTATCTATTACATGGAGATTTTCCCAAAACAATCGACCGATACAGCGATTACTATTACGCCATGCCATTTTTGCACCATATATTAATTCTTCTTTCGTATGCTCATAATCCCCATTTTCATTGATCTCTTTTTCTATTTGTATTAGACGATTTTCGATTGCTGCTTCTGATTTATTCAGTTCCTTATAGGCTGTATCAATAAACAATTTTGCTTCTTCAAAAAGTGTATTTGCCAACAAAATAGCCCTCCCATAATTATTTAAGCACTTTACGAATCATTTTCTCTTTCTTTTCTGTATATGGTGGATAAAGAATTGGAATATCAACTCTTGTACTCTTTCTGAGTATACTTTTTTGATGAGAGAAAGTGGTGAAACTGTATTCACCGTGATAAGCTCCCATTCCAGATGCACCTACTCCACCAAAGGGTAAATTAGGAGGAACAATATGGGTTAACACATCATTAATACAAACTCCACCTGAGGAAATGGCACGAAGCACTTTCGTTTCCGTCTCCTTATTGTTCGTGAAAAGATAGAGGGCTAACGGTTTATCTAGCTTTCTAATCGATTCGATTGCTTTCTCTAGTTCTTTATAAGTTAGAATAGGCAATATCGGCCCAAAGATTTCTTCTTGCATCGTTGCTGAATCCCATGTAGCGTCCAAAATCGTTGGTTCAATAAAACGTGTATCTCGATTACTTTTCCCTCCAAACAGTATAGCTTTCCGATCTACTTCTAGCATTTCTCTTAAGCGAAGAAAATGTCGTTCACTCACAATTCTGCCAAAATCCTCTTTATCTTCAATCGTTTCTCCAAAATAGTTTACTAGCGTTTTTTTCATTTCTACGATGAAGGATTCTTTAACTGATTCATGAACCATAATATAATCTGGCGCCACACATGTTTGGCCTGCGTTTAAAGTCTTACTCCATATTATACGCTTAGCCGCTATCGTTAAGTTAGCCGTTTCATCGATAATGACAGGACTTTTCCCCCCTAGCTCCAGTGTTACAGGAGTTAAATGCTGAGCCGCGGCTTCCATCACAATCTTCCCTACCTTCGTACTGCCTGTAAAGAAAATATAATCAAAATTAGCATGGATCAATGCTTGATTTGTCTCCACTCCTCCTTCAACCGAACTGATATAAGCTGGCTCAAAGGTAGTATTAATCATTTCCGTTACAACGGCTGAAACAGTTGGCACAAGTTCTGAAGGCTTTAAAATTGCACAGTTGCCCGCAGCAATTGCGCCAATTAAAGGTTCAATCAATAATTGAAAAGGATAATTAAAAGGACCTATAATAAGGACCGTTCCATATGGCTCATTTAAAATTTCTCCCTTAGAAGGAAATAGACTCCACGTACTTCTTACTTTTTTTGGTTTCATCCATTTTTTTAGATGTTTTATTGTATGACGAATGCTCTGAAGCACAAATCCAATTTCCGAGGCATACGACTCAAAAGGATGCTTTCCTAAATCTTTCTGCAATGCTTTTAAAAGGATTTGCTCCTTTTCTACAATAGCATTTCTCAATTTTTCTAATTGTTCTATTCGAAAAGCAAGTGGCAATGTTGCTTGTGTTGAAAAGAATGATTTTGTTTGTGCTAATCTTTCATTTACTTCCATTTTTTTACGCTCCCTTAATGGGTATTATTTAATCATGAGTGTATCAACTTTTTCTTAAAGTAAGCAAGTATTATGAAGGCACTGTTCAAAAAAACAGGCTTTTTTTGTAAAATTTGTTGCGATTACCCGCAGCTGGAATACACTTCGCTTTCCGCGGGGCTCGCGCTAATCCCACAGGAGTCTTCGTGTATTCCGGCGGCTCCATTTTTCAACTAATTCTTTTTTCCTATTGAAAAACAACAATCCTTTAGAAAACAGCCAAAAAATAAAAAGAAATTCGCATAAGAACGGTGTAACATACGTTTCTTATGCGAATTCCTTATCATAAACTTTTATGTACTACAGTTAATATATTTCTCAACTCTTCTATAGGAATTTGCCCTGGAGCAGATGCCTTCTTTGCTGCAGCAAATGTAATAGCTGAGCCAAATATTTCTCCTGCCATTCTGCTCACAGCTCCTCTTCCTCCCATGGACATCGTTACAATCGGTTGATCTGGTGCCTTTTCCTTCATCGTAGCCGTCGCATCTAATAATGTTAAAACATCCTTTACAGATTGAGGCATTACCGCAATTTTTGGTATATCTGCACCTAGTTGCTGTGCCTTTTGCAACCGAAAAATAATTTCTTCCTTCGACGGAGTTTTTTCAAAATCGTGATTAGATAAAATGACAGCAATTTGATGAGAATGTGCCATATCTATTACCTGTTTAATTGTCACTTCTTCCATAAATAATTCAATATCGAGTAAATCAATCATTCCCGTCTCTAATACACTTTTATTTAAAGAGAAATAGTCTTCCTCGTCTATCTGTCTCTCTCCTCCCTCTTTCAAGGTACGAAAAGTGAATAGTAAAGGAATATTCCCAATCGTTTTTCTTAAGTGGGGAAGTACTTGTGTCACTCTATTAATATTATCTACTTCTGAAAAATAATCGGCACGCCATTCGATTATATCGATTTCCCGTTCTTTAAGTAAGACTGCTTCTTCCCTTAATTCTTGTTCTGTTCTTCCAATAAGAGAAACACAAATTTTTGGCATTCCGTCCCCAATGATGACTTCTCTTACCTTTATGCTTTTGCTCACCTTTTTCCCTCCAACAACTTACTTTTTTATGAGACTCAATGAATGTACAATAGAGTCTATTATTTCCTCTAGCTCTTTCCCATCCATGGTGACTTTCAAATGATGATTAGCATATATTTCTTTTCGCACATTAAATAATTCCTTTATTTCTTCCTCCGACTTTCCATGCAGGACTGGTCTGCTATCGATTATAAAGGGAATTCTCTCCTTCCATGCTTCAAAGGACATATCTAAATATAAGACAATCCCATTCTCTAGACAGACGTTACGAACGTCTTCTTGCAGAAAAGCCCCACCTCCTAAAGAAATAACTTTTCCTTTCTGTTCTGTGAGCACTTTGATTATCTCTTTCTCCTTTTCTCGAAAAAATGCTTCTCCATAATGGCTAAATATTTCCGTAATCTTCATGTTATATATAATTTCTAATTGATGATCAACATCTACAAATTCCCGTTGGAGTTTATCCGCTAGCGCTTTCCCAAGCGTCGTTTTCCCAACTCCCATAAACCCAATTAATAAAATGCTTTTCTCTTTCGCTAATTCCTTCCGCAACATCAAATAATGCCCCCTATGATCTATGTCCGACAAAAATCTTTCTTTTATTATAAGGGAAACACAGCCTATATCCTAGCAGATTATTAGGAATAAATCGGTTACTACTCTCATAAAATGTAGCGAATAATATAATACTCCTCTCCATAAATAGATTAGCTTCTTTCCTCCTTCTCTTATTCTCATTCATGTATATCTGTTCTCTATTAGTTTTTCCTTACGTTCTCTTATTACCGTCATATTCCAAGCGTTTATTAGCTTATAATTACCTTTCAAACTATTTTCTCGAAAAAACTTATTTATAATTATTATAAAATTATATTGATTTTTATTTAGAGATGATATTATAATATATATATGCTAAAGAACTAAATTATGAGGTGATTTTTTATATGTCAAACAATCGATTAACGACTAGCTGGGGAGCACCAGTTGGAGACAACCAAAATTCCATAACTGCCGGACATCGTGGTCCTACTTTAATTCAAGATGTACATTTACTTGAGAAATTAGCTCATTTTAATAGAGAACGTGTACCTGAGCGCGTTGTGCACGCTAAAGGGGCAGGAGCTCATGGTTACTTCGAAGTAACCAATGACTTAACAAAATACACAAAAGCTAACTTCTTATCTGAAGTTGGAAAAAGAACATCCATGTTTATTCGTTTTTCAACAGTTGCTGGGGAACTAGGCTCTGCTGATACCGTTCGTGATCCGCGTGGATTTGCTGTGAAGTTTTATACAGAAGATGGAAATTATGATATTGTTGGCAATAATACACCTGTATTCTTTATTCGTGATGCGATTAAATTTCCTGACTTTATCCATACTCAAAAAAGAGATCCAAAAACACATTTAAAAAATCCAACAGCTGTATGGGATTTTTGGTCTCATTCACCTGAATCTTTGCACCAAGTAACCATTCTTATGTCAGATCGTGGTATTCCAGCAACACTTCGTCATATGCACGGATTCGGAAGCCATACCTTTAAATGGGTGAACAAAGATGGAGAAGGCGTTTGGGTTAAATATCATTTTAAAACAGAACAAGGGGTTAAAAACCTTGATGTGAATCTAGCAGCTAAACTTGCTGGGGATAATCCTGATTATCATACAGAAGATTTATTTAACGCTATTGAAAAAGGAGATTTTCCTGCTTGGACACTTTATGTTCAAATTATGCCTTTAGAGGATGCAGATACGTATCGTTTTGATCCATTCGATGTAACAAAGGTATGGTCACAAAAAGACTATCCATTAATCGAAGTTGGTCGTATGGTACTTGATCGTAATCCAGAGAATTACTTTGCAGAAGTGGAGCAAGCTACTTTCTCCCCTGGAACATTAGTACCTGGTGTAGAGGTTTCACCAGACAAAATGCTACAAGGCCGTTTATTTGCGTACAGTGATGCACATCGTTACCGTGTAGGTGCAAACCATAATTCACTTCCAATTAACCGTCCTCGCAACGAAGTAAATAACTATCAACGTGATGGTCAAATGCGCTTTGATGGCAATGGCGGTGGTTCAGTATACTACGAGCCAAATAGCTTTAGTGGTCCAAAAGAAACTCCTGAAAACAAAACAACTCCATTTGCTGTATCTGGAGTTGCAGAAAGTGTTGCATTCGATCACAATGATCATTACACACAAGCAGGAGATTTATATCGTTTAATGTCTACAGAAGAACGAGAAAGATTAGTGGCAAACATTGTTGGCGCAATGAAACCTGTAGCATTAGAAGAAATCAAACTTCGTCAAATCGGTCACTTCTACAAAGCAGATCCTGAGTATGGCACAAAAGTTGCTGAAGGTTTAGGCTTAAGTGTTCCTGAAACAGTAAAATAATAGCGTCTTGGTAGAAAAACCCTCTATTTTGTGGAGGGTTTTTCTTTGTATGTAGACGAGGTTGTTAGGACTTTTCCCTATTGGAGATGACTTGAAACTATTTTTATGACGATTACAAGTAAATAGCAAACTTAAGGATGTATCTAATTCGTAAATATTGGCTGTTTGCTTGCAGTTCTTTGAGGGTTACTTGCGACTTTCCAACTCTTACTTGCGACTTTCCAACTCTTACTTGCGACTTCCCAACTCTTACTTGCGACTTTCCAACTCTTACTTGCAACTTTCCAACTCTTACTTTCCCCCGTTCCCCATCTCAATTATTTGAAAATCCCCTAAGAAACCGCTACTCTTAGGATAGAAAAAATTATTCTAACGGGGTGACAGGATGGATTTATCAATCAATGCGACAAAGAAATTAAGCAATGGCGTAAAAATTCCTTATTTGGGCTTTGGGGTTTTTTTAGTGAATGATCCAAAAGAATGTGAACAAAGTGTACTTGCTGCCATTAAAAATGGATACCGCTCTATTGATACCGCAACAAGATATGAAAATGAAGAGTTTGTAGGCAATGCTATTAAAGCAGCTGGCGTACCACGTGAAGAATTATTTATTACGACAAAGGTTTGGGTTACGGATTTCGGCTATGAAGAAACAAAAAAGGCATTTCATGAATCATTAAGAAAGCTACAATTAGATTATTTAGATCTTTACCTTATTCACTGGGCAGCACCTGGTTTTGAAGAAACATGGAGAGCACTTGAAGATCTTTATGAAGAAGGATTAGTCCGTGCTATTGGTGTATGTAATTTCCAAATTCATCATTTTGAGAAATTAGCTGAAACTGCAAAAATAACGCCAATGTTAAATCAAGTAGAAACACATCCGTTATTTCAGCAGGTGGAATTAAGAAATTATTTGGCACAGCATGATATTGCACATGAAGCTTGGGCTCCACTTGGGCAAGGAAAGAATGGATTATTTGATTCACCTGCTCTAGCTGAGATTGCCAAAAAACATAATAAAACAGTTGCTCAAGTTATTTTAAGATGGCATTTAGATCGCGATACGATAATTATTCCTAAATCTGTTCATGAGCATCGTATTATCGAAAATGCTGATTTATTTGACTTTGCACTTGATGCAGACGATATTAAGACCATTACTTCTCTCGACACAAATCAACGAAGCTTTGGTAATCCAGATGATATTGAACGCTTTAAAGCCATGCAGGAAGCTGCAAAAAGTAACAGCTAAACAATCTAAAAAGCATACCAATTTTGTTATTGGTATGCTTTTATTTTCAGCAAAAATCATTACTGTTTCTTATTAGTAGAAGCCCATTGGTTATCTGTTGCTGTCTTATGCTGCTTTTTACTTGTAACTTCTGTATTAGCAGTTGCCCATTGGTTGTTTACTTCAGACTTTTTCTGCTTCGCCATGTTCGTTACCTCCTGCTAGTAGTTATTACGTACAATTCTAGTATGAGATAAAGTGGGTTAGATTATGAAACAAACAGAAAATTGTTTTCCCCTTTACAGTTTTAAACGTTGCAAGCGAAGGGCATTTAATACAACAGACACAGAACTAAATGCCATTGCGGCACCAGCTAACCATGGGGCAAGCAACCCAATTGCCGCAATTGGTATTCCAAGTGTATTGTAACCAAAAGCCCAAAATAAATTTTGCTTAATGTTTGTAATTGTTTTTCTACTTATTAAAATACTATCTGCAATGGCTTGTAGATCTCCACGAATAAGTGTAATATCTGCTGCTTCCATGGCAATATCAGTTCCTGTTCCAATAGCCATCCCAATATCTGCTAGTGCTAAGGCAGGCGCATCATTGATTCCATCCCCAACCATTGCTACCTTTTTTCCTTGTTGTTGCAGCTTTTTCACAGCATCTGCTTTTCCATCTGGCAGAACCTCTGCAATGATGTGATCAATTCCTGCTTGTCTTCCGATTGCCTCTGCTGTTTGCTGGTTATCTCCCGTAATCATAATGACATCTAAATTCATCTGCTTCAATCGTTTAATTGCCGCTTTTGAAGTTTGTTTAATGGTATCCGCTACTGCCAGGAGTCCAGCATATTTGCCATTTACACTTATAAGCATTGCAGTTTTCCCTTGAGCTTCTAGCTCTTTCATCCTAGGAAGAATTTTTCCAACATTTATCCGATAACGATCCATCAATCGCCGTGTTCCGACTAATAAGTCATTACCATCCACATTCGCTCGAATTCCATAACCTGGAATTGCTTCAAAGTCAGCTGTTTCCGGAAGAACAATCCCACGATCGGTTATTCCTTTGACAATTGCCTCTGCAAGAGGATGCTCTGATTTACTTTCTGCTGCTCCAACTAAGGATAGTAATTCTTCTTCTTCCCATTCTGTTACTATATCTGTTAAAACAGGTTTTCCATTTGTTACTGTTCCCGTTTTATCTAATAAAATGGTATCAATCTTATGAGTCATTTCTAGGTGTTCTCCACCTTTAAATAAAATACCGTATTCTGCTGCTCTACCCGAACCTGCCATAATGGAAGTTGGCGTAGCGAGCCCAAGCGCGCATGGACATGCGATAACCAATACTGCAATTAACTTCTCTAGACTTTCTGCAAAATCGCCAGGTGTGATAGCAAAATACCAGACAAAGAATGTAAGAAGGGCAAGACCTACTACAATGGGAACAAAAATACCAGAAATATGATCAGCCAAACGCTGAATTGGCGCCTTAGAACCTTGTGCTTCTTCGACCACTTTAATAATTTGGGCTAGTGCTGTCTCTTTGCCAACCTTGGTTGCCTTCAATTTTAAAAAGCCATTTTTATTTATTGTTGCTCCAATTACCGTGTCGCCTGCTTGTTTATCAACCGGAATACTTTCGCCAGTTAACATCGATTCATCAACGGCTGACTGTCCTTCGATAATTTCCCCATCAACAGGAATTTTTTCACCAGGTTTTACAAGAAGTACTTCTCCTGTTAAAACTTCTTCCAAAGGTATTTCCATCTGTTCTCCATCGCGAATAACAACTGCCGTTTTCGCTTGCAGCCCCATTAATTTTTTTATCGCTTCCGAAGATTTTCCTTTTGCTTTCGTTTCGAATAATTTTCCTAAAATAATTAAGGTAATCAAAATGGCACTTGTTTCAAAATAAAGTCCTACAGGATGGCCAAAATGACCTAATGACTCGAAAGATAAATAAACACTATAAAAATAAGCTGCAGAAGTTCCTAACGCCACAAGAACATCCATATTGGCACTCTTATTTTTCAAAGCTTTATATGCACCTATATAAAACTGTTTCCCGACAAGAAATTGAACAGGGGTGGATAGCGCCATTTGTACCCATGGATTCATAAATAGATCTGGAACATATATAAAAGATGTAAAGGAAAAGTGACCAACCATTGCCCATAAAAGTGGCAGAGATAAAATCATGGAGAATATAAATTTTCGTTTTTGTCTCTCAAATTCCGCTTCTTTTTGATTTACGGTGACTTGTTTTGATTCCTTCCTCGTTGCTTCATAGCCGAGTTTACTTATTTTACCAATCAATTCATCTGGAACAATACTTGCTGGATTGTACTCAATGGTAGCATTTTCTAAGGCAAGATTAACCGTTGCCTTGTTTACACCAGTCATTTTATTAAGACCTTTTTCGATTCTTGTTGCACAGGCAGCACAAGTCATTCCTGAAATATCTAATTCAAGTTTTTCCGTTACTATGCCATACCCTAACCCTTCCACCTTTTCTTTTATTTCCATTGGGAAAAGTTCACCATCTCTATATTTAACGGTTGCTTTTTCCAGTGCCAAATTAACCGTTGCATTTTCAACGCCTTGCATCTTATTTAGTCCTTTTTCAATACGAGTGGCACAAGCAGCGCAAGTCATTCCCGTAATTTCAAAGGTTTGTTCCTTTATTTTCTCCTTACTTTTCACGACACTTTGTTCCGCCATATCACAAAACTCCTTATACCTATATAGGGTATATTTTATCGAAAATAAAAATGTGCAGTCATAACAGCACATTTTCCTAATTAAATTACTTCACATCATAACCTTGCTCATCGATAGTTTCTTTGATTGTTTCTAGTGCTACTTCATTAGCATTGAATGAAACATCAACTAAGCCTTCTTTTAAATTAACTTTAACATCAGATACACCAGCAAGCTCGCCTACACTTCCTTCAACTGCTTTTACACAATGATTACAAGACATACCTTCCACTTTTAATGTTACGTTTTCCATTTAGAACACTCCTTATTTTTTCATTAGTTTTTGAATCGTGGTTAGAACCTCGTCCACTACTTCCATATCGCCCTCTTGGATACGCTCAACCACACAGTTTTTTAAATGACCTTCTAATAAAATCTTTGCTACACTATTTAAAGCAGATTGAGTCGCTGAAATTTGCGTAATAACATCATCACAATACGTATCTTTTTCGATCAAACCTTTTATCCCTCGAATTTGTCCTTCAATTCGATTTAATCTAGTAACTAAGTTTTGCTTTACTTTATCTGAATGGTGACTTCTTCTGTCACTAGTGACATGACAACTTTCCATTTCTTGTTCGTTATTTTCCAATAAAGCTCCCCCTTGCTTATTTTGTATACATATATCATACCCTAGTATGGTATAAAAGTAAAATATAAATAATGACAAATTTATGAATGAAGCTCTTTTCCACTAATATAACCAAAATATGATATATTATTGCTATGAAAAATATTACGCAAATTCCTCGTCTATCATTAAGAGAACAAATATATGAACGACTAAAATCAGCAATCATTCATCTTGAATTAAAGCCTGGTGAAAGAATTAATGATAAAACATTGGCTGAACAATTCGGTGTAAGTAGAACTCCAGTACGAGAAGCACTCAAAAAATTGGAGGATGAAGGATTAATTGTAACTTCTCCAGGTTCTGAAACAATTGTTAGTTTAATTGAAGTAGATCAAGCGATGCATGCCTTTACAGTAGTAGCCTCCCTTCATGCATTAGCGGCTAAATTGGCTTTAACTACTTTATCTTCCGCACATGTTGAACAAATGACAGCAATTAATAACGAATTTGCTAAAGCTCTAAAAGCAGCGGATAAATTTCAAGCAATTCAAAAGGATGATCAATTTCATGCAGTTATTTTAGAGGCATCTCAAAATCCAGAAATAGTTATAGCTCTAGGTCGCCTTCTTCCTAAAATTCGCCGACTGGAGTTACTAAAATTTAATTCTTTCGATGGGCAAAAGTCGATTGAACAGCATCAAGAAATTATTGAGTGTCTATCAAAAGGAGATAAAACCCAACTTCCTACCTTAATTGAAAACAATTGGTTAAGCTTGGCTACATATTTAGCAGAAAAATAATTCGATCAGCTATTCATTAAAAAGAGGGGATTTTCTCATTCCCCTCTTTTTATCTCTTTCTTATTTATCCTTCTCCCCCGTATTGTGCATTAATTCTGGATAAATCTTTTTTAATAATTGAACCAATTGTTTTTCTTCATCCTCTGATAAATTTCTCGTAATATCATTATTTAATCTTGCTAACACTTTTTGTATTTCTGGAAAAACGTTCTTGGCTTTAGTTGTTGGGTATAGATTATTAGATCGTCGGTCATTAGTATCTGTATGTCTATCGATATATCCAACAGCTTCTAAATGCTTTACCGCTCTAGCTGTTGTTGCTTTATCAAATTTTAAAAGAGAGGAAAGTTCGTCTTGGTTTATCCCCGGTTTGGCAATAATTGTTTTCAAAAAAGCTTGCTGCCCACCATTCCCTAATTCATAGGGTTTCAATTCCTTTGAAAGGAATTTCTGATTCTGTCTGTGAATCATCGAGACAATCCTTCCAATCGGCATCTCATTCATTATGATACCCCCTCGGATAGTTTCCCTTTGGAAAGCTAACACTAATTTCACTGATTGTAACATACTAGAAAGCGCATATGCCTTGCTCATCGCCATACAAACTAAAACTGCGTGACTGAGATATAGGAAACTCGATGAACGTTAGTAGTGAATCGATGTCGACTTACAAAAGAGAAGACCTGAAGATTAATAGGTGCTAGGCTTCGTACGCCAGACACAGATTGTACTTCAGAAAACTGCTACTTTGTTAGCATACAAAAAAATAGTTGCGTACGCAACTAACTTATTTTAAAATGGAGCAAGAATAGTTGCTTATGCAACTAAATAAATGAGGTGATTATTTGCAAGCTTCTGTACCTGAGCACAATGATGAAGTTTATCGACGACGATGGCTCATCTTTACTGTTTTAAATATATTTACATTTATGTCTACTCTTGATGCTAGTATTGTTAATATTGCTCTCCCAACTATATCTAAGCAATTAGGTCTTGCCTTTGCAAATTCCCAGTGGATTGTCATTAGTTACTTACTAACCATCTGTACCGTTATCCTTTTCTTTGGAAAACTAGGGGATATGTTTGGAAAAATAAAAGTATTTAAATGGGGATCTGTTCTATTTATCATTGGTTCTTTCCTCTGTGGATTCAGTAACTCACTCTCCTTTTTAGTCATTTCTCGCATTATCCAAGCAATTGGCGCAGCGATGACAATGGCAAATAGCCAAGGAATTGTAACAGAAATATTCCCAGCAAAAGAAAGAGGAAAAGCATTAGGACTAATTGGAACTTTTGTCTCTTTAGGGAGTATTACTGGACCAAGCTTAGGTGGAATTATTATTTCCAGCTTAGGATGGGAGTATATATTCTGGATTAACATTCCCATTGGCGTTATAGCTATTTCTCTTGCGTGGAAAATATTGCCTAAGGATGTTACATTAACGAAAACAAAGATAGATATAGCAGGCAGCTTATTATTTAGCTTTGCCATTATTCTTCTAATCGGTGGTTTATTACTTGGTCAGCAATATGGCTATGCTAATTGGGGGATTATCTCTTCTATCTTTATTGGTGCTATTTCCTTTATCAGTTTTATCATCGTGGAATATCGAAAAGAAAATCCAATGCTGGAACTTTCTATCTTCAAAAATCCACTTTTCTCTATTAGTATCTTTTGTGCATTTATCGTTTTTATTGCGAATTTTTGTTTTAATATCCTGTCTCCTTTTTACACGCAGGATATTTTAGGGATGTCTGCATTACATTCAGGATACATTCTTATGCTCTTTCCGATTACGATGGCAATTGTTGCTCCTATAAGCGGGACATTATCGGATAAAATAAGTGGTCAAGCTATTACCTTTGCTGGATTATTAGTAATGATTGTCGCACAAATCGGGTTAACGTTCCTTCATGAAGGAAGTTCTATTACAAGTCTTGCTTTATGGATCATTATGCTTGGAGCGAGTTCTGGTCTCTTCCAATCCCCTAATAATTCGTTAATTATGTCAACAGTGGAACGAAAACAACTGGGGATTGCAGGCAGCATTAATTCACTGGTTCGTAATTTAGGTATGGTTGTTGGTATTTCTCTTGCGACAAGCATCTTATTCTCTGTTATGAGCATGAAAGCAGGCTACCGAGTGACTGCCCTTATTCCAGAAAGACCTGATATTTTTCTTAGTGGTATGCATGTCGTATTTCTCGTATCTAGCAGTTTATGCTTTATTGGTTTGATTCTGACGGGGTGGAGATATGCTGTATCTCGTAAAGTAGCAGAGAAAAAAGTTCGAAATGCTTCTTAAGTTGACCGTTACTTAAAAAGTTCCTTGATTCAAAAGAGAATCAAGGAACTTTTTTATTATTACCTAGCTATCAGAAGTCACTCCTGTATAAATTAAAATTGCATCTCGTAAAAAGGCAGTTGTTCCAACTTGCTCTTTATCATAATAAGAGGTAAAACGTTCATCGGTAACATACATTTCTGCCAATCCTGCATGGGCCTCTTTTTTATACTCCGGCCATGTAAAAGAAAGCCATTGTTTATGCAAATCTGCAGCTTTTTGGGCTGCTTCTCCTGCTGGATTACCTTCTTTTACTGCTTTTTTTAATGTTGAAAAAAGCTCTGTCTCTACTTCTACCATGTTACGATACGCACTTTCAGACATATTCATTAGTTTTGCATTAGATTGATTAATTGTGTCTTCTCCATACTTTTCTCTAATTTCTTTTCCATACTTTGCTTCATTATCATCTACTAATTTCTTTTTGAACCCTTCAAATTTTTCCTTATCAGACATGGTCGTTCTCCCTTCTAATGTTTTCATCGTTTTTTCAACATTTGTAATTAATTGCTGAAGCTGTTGATTTTTTGCCAGGAGTTTTTCATGATGTTGCTTTAAAGCTTCTTTGACGTCAAAAGAAGGAGAAGCCATCATTTTCTTAATTGTTTCTAATGGAACATCTAGTTCACGATAAAAAAGAATTTGCTGTAATAAATCTACCTCTTTTTGTCCATAAATCCGATATCCTGATGAATTGATTCTCGCCGGCTTAAGAAGGCCAATTTCATCATAATAGCGTAATGTTCTTGTACTTATTCCTGCTAACTTTCCTAATGCATTTATGGTATACTCCATTTTTTCACCTCCTGACAATTTAATCGTAAACGTTGACGTAACGTAAATGTAAATAGTTTTTTCATCATTTTTTTTGCAAAAAAGCAGTTATCACAAAGAAAATGATAACTGCTTTTTTATTAAGTCTTTTTCCTACTTTTATAAACATAGCTTTTCCATATCTATTTACCGCTTTAAATTTACGGTTGTTACCTCAAATTTATCGTAACGATGACGGGAAAAAGAATATTCAAATGGAACACCATTATTTAAATAACCCACATGCTCTACTTCTAGAATTGGATCATTCAATTCACATTCAAGATGTTCATGATCTAATTCAGTCGATTTACATGCTCTTATTTTCCGATGAGATCCAGCTATTGTTAACCCTAAAGTTTTTGTAATATGCTCATAAACTGATCCATATAACACCTCATCATTTAAACCAGTAATTACTGTTGTTGGCATATACGTAATTTCTAAAACATATGGTTCGTTTTTTACAGAGCGTAATCTAATTAAATAGTAAACAGGTGTTTTCACATCAATTGCTAAGTGTGCTGCAACCTCTTCAGAAGGAAAATGAACTTCAAATTTAATGATTTTACTCTCTATCTTTTCTCCATCTAACAGCTTAGACAATCCTAATATTTCATTCGTTAGCACATTTACCCTACTATCATGTAGTGCCGATTGAACAATAAAAGTTCCATGCCCTCTTTTTCGATACAGAAGTCCTTCCATTACTAGTTTGTCTAATGCCCTTTTCATGGTCATTCTGCTACATGAAAACTCTTTAGACAAAGATATTTCATCTGGAATTGGATGATCTAATGGATAAAAGTTTTCTTTAATACGACGTTTCACTTCAACTGCTATTGCTTCATACTTGTTCATAAACGAACCACCTTAATTAATAAAAAATAATCTATAACGAAGACTCTATCAGTGAGGTTTTCCTCATCTTCCACTGATGGTTAGTTGAACCAATCGGACCTTCACGGACAGTTGATCTCCCACCTATCTTCCTCGTATTCTCATAAGCTTGAGGGGGGAGTCTTACTGCCCGTTAAGTGTGGGATAAAATATAATCTTGCTTTTTTCAACGAAAACAAAATGTCTTTTTAATTATAAGCATTTAATTACAAAAGTCTATACTTTAAAAATGCACCCTTGAAATCTCTATTTATAGTATAATACATTTCCTTATAAATCGTATACCTTTTTAAAAACGCTTTCAAAAAAATCAGAAAACCATATCGGTAATAGGAGATTTAGGAAAAGTAACTGTTGATGAAAAAGGGGGAAATGCAGAAAGAGGATGTGACAAAACAAAATATCTAATGGGTAAAGACGAACAATCTCTCATTTAGTAGCGAAACCAACTCGTTTCATCCTTTTTTTAAAAAGAAAATATAATGAGTAGGAAATACGAAGCAGACTGAATACACGTAGACTCCTATGGAGCTGCGAGAAAGTCCAAGACCCTGCAGGAACGAGGGCTCGCCCCATGGAAAGCGAAGTGTATGCTGGCTGCGGGTGATCACCACAAACCTTCCTTCTTAAAATGAATAAAACCCCAAACAATTATACGAACTTTTCAATCAGCATTTACGTATAATTGTTCGGATTTATATTTAGTTGGGATACTTTGTGTCCCAGCCTTTCATTTTATGATATAAAAGTGATTATTTTTTCGGAATTTCACAGCCTTCATCTGTACATACCGCACCTTCTGTACCTGCACCTGAAAGATCTTGAAATTTAGGGGTTGGATGATCTTCCTGCCATACTTGCTCAAGAACCCGCTTGAATGTCTCTAAAGGTTGAGCGCCTGAGATAGAGTATTTTTGATTAATAACAAAGAATGGAACACCTGTTACGCCAATTTGACTTGCTAGTGCCTCGTCAATTCTGACGTCATTTGCAAAACTTGTTGAATCTGCTAATACTTTTCGTTGATCCTCTTCTTCAAGTCCTACTGATTTTCCTATTCCTACTAACGTATTATGATCACTTATTAATTTTCCTTCTGTAAAGTAAGAATACAATAATTTCTCGGTTAGCTCTTTTTCTTTTCCGACTGTTTGTGCATACTTTGTTAAACGGTGTGCATCAAATGTATTTGTTGGTTTCATGTTATCAAAATCATATTTCAAGCCTGTACTTGCTGCTTGACTTCCAACATTACTATTCGCATTTTTCGCTTCTTCTACACTCATTCTATATTTACCAGCAAGAACTTCATGAATACTTTTACCAGCATACATTTCAGCATTAGGATCTAATTCAAAGCTCTTAAATTCTACTTCAACTTGATCTTTGTAAGGAAATTGTTCTAAAGCCATCTCTAAACGGCGTTTTCCAATATAGCAAAATGGGCACACATAGTCTGACCATACTTCAATTTTCATGTTTCCACCTTCTTTATAGTGATGTTATCATCCTATCACAGTAGTAGGAATATTACTTTTATTTTGCTTTGACTGTTTTCATGCAATATATGAGCAGTCTGAATACACATAGCTTTCCATGGGCAAGATTTTTCCTTGTCTCAACTGTCTCGCTAAACCTTGCATAAGTCTGCCTGTATTCAGACTACTCAATAATTCTTTTTGAACTCTACCTTCTTTAAAGGAAAGGCCTTACTTTGTGCAATAGAAAAACTCCTTTTTCAGGAGTCCTTCTAAAACAAGCTCTATTTAAAAATTTTCACGCGATTTTCTAGCGGATTAAATTCTTTTTCTCCGGGTTCTATTGTTGGCTTACCAAATGGCATTTGTGCAACGAGCTTCCAAGAAGATGGTATATCCCATTCCACCTGTACAGCCTCATCAATTAGAGGGTTATAGTGCTGTAAGGAAGCGCCAAATCCGACTTCTTCCAATGCAGTCCAGATGACTAATTGATGCATTGCATTTGTTTGATTTGCCCAAACAGGAAAGTTCTCAGCATAGAGCGCAAACTGCTTTTGTAACCCTTCTACTACTTCTTGATCTTCAAAAAATAATATTGTTCCATAGCCAGCCTTAAAGGAACTAATTTTCTCTTTAGTGGTAGCAAAATTTTCAGCTGGAACAATTTTTTGCAATTCATCTGCTGTTATATCCCAAAGTCTATCATGCTGTTCCTTTAATAAATCACTACTCTTGTACTTTGAGAATTGAAGGATGATGGTGTATGAAGTACCGCTTCATTCACAACTTCTTGGATTTTTTCATCAGACACTACCTGTTCTTTGCTAAGACCATAGTATGAGCGTCGGTTTTTAATCGCCTCTAAAAATGCACTCATTTTTCTCCTCCAATCGAAAATTTTTTCATATATATAATACCCATTTGTCGTATTCTTAAAATGACTTTCCAAAAGTTTCTCGACTGGATATCATTTTATTTCCAAAGAGGCTGGGACATAAGTATTCCAGTCATAGATAAACCCGAACAACTATCAAATAATCCTAAATGATTGTTCGGGTTTTATTAGTTTTATAAAAGGCTGTTTCAGTACAGTTAGTGTTAATATCCGCAGCCTGAATACACTTCGCTTTCCATGGGGCGAGCGCCGAGCCGCTTCGGCCTCTGGCCTGCAGGGTCTCGGACTTTCTCGCAGCTCCCATAGGAGTCTACGTGTATTCAGGCTGCTCCATATTTCCTACTAATTCATTTTTTCTAAAAAAACAATATTTTTTAGGGAAATTGCCTTTAAAAACAGAGTGGAATGGAGCGGAAGACACTCGACTCCTGCGGGAAGTAGAGCAAAACCTAAGACCCCACAGGCTTTAGCCGAGGAGGCTTAGGTTGCTCCCCGCGGAAAGCGAGTTTCTGTAGCGCAATGGAACGAATTAGTTTTTACACTTGACTATATTTAAAAACATAAATAACCATTGTATAAAAGAAACCTTTATTTAAGAGATAAATTAGAGATTGTTCGTCTTTACAGATTGGCTATCTAGTTTTGTCCCAGCCCCATGTATAACCATTATCCACGAATTGTTTTTAATGCTGTGCTCCAAGCTACTACTTGATCAAGCATTGCATTGATATTTTCTAGATGAAGAGAAGATGGCTTAAATGTTGTGAAGTTCTCAAAATCAGTAAATAAAGAAAGGGTTGGATGAACACGAACGTCTGCGACTTGCAGTTCTCCTAGAATTCCTCTTAAATGTTCTGCTGCACGTGCTCCACCAGTTGAACCATAACTCACAATTCCTGCTGCTTTATTATTCCAAGTTTCTCTTGCAGAATCTAAAGCATTTTTCAATGCACCAGTAATACTATGATTATACTCAGCTACTACAAAAACAAATCCGTCAAGACTTGCTAATTTTTCATTCCAAGCTGCCACATTTTCTTGCCCTTCTGCTGCTCCTAAAAATGGTAAGTTGAACTCTGCAATATCAACGATTTCATATTCAGCATCCCCACGCTTGTCAGCTATTTCTTTCACCCATGCTCCAACTTGTGGACTTACTCTTCCTTGACGAGTACTACCTAAGATAATTCCAATTTTCATCATTTTAACCTCCGTATTTTTTTAAAAATTTTTACTACATTTTTATCCTAATACTGAGATTATTCAATTGCAAATAATACGACTTACTTTTATTTAAAAAGTTATTAAAAGTAACTTACTTTTATTTTTTGTAAATCAAAAAAGTACACCTAACATATTTCTTGCACTAACTTTCCTAAATTTGTAATACCTCTAATAATATTCTCTTCTGACATATAGGAATAATTAATTCGACAATGATTTTTCTCTTGAATATTAGGGAAGAAGCTTTCTCCTGGAACATAGCCCACTTTCGCAATAGGCAAACTACGTTCCTGCATGAAGATTTTGGTATCAATATGCTGTGGAAAGGTAAGCCATGTAAACAATCCACCTTGAGGATTTGTATAGGTTACACTCTTTGGAAAAGCTTCGTGTAAAGTTTGAAACATCAACTCTTTTTTATGTTTATATGTTTCACGGATATGTACGATATGTTCATCTAAATCATACATATCCATAAATCGGTTCACTGCATACATATTTAAGGTTGAATTTTGCGTATCGGCAGCCATTTTTAATAAACTTAGTTTCTCCGCTAAAGCACGATCAGCAATTAACCAGCCAAGACGTAATCCTGGGCTAAGGATTTTAGAAAAACTACCAATATGAATGACCCTTCCTTCCGTGTCGAAACTTTTAATAGATGGTAAATCTTCCCCTTCATAACGTATTTCACGATACGGACTGTCTTCGACAATGACAGCATTATGCTTATTCGCTAATTCCACTAATGTCTTTCTTCGCTCCAAGCTCATTGTCACTCCAGTTGGATTCTGAAATTCAGGAACTGTATAAATGAGTTTCACATTTGGATGCTTCTGTAAAGCTGCTTCCAGCTCGTCCATTCGCATACCATCTTCATCCATAGATACACCTACATATTCTGGCTCATATGGATTAAATGCAGCAAGTGCACCTAAAAAAGTTGGATTTTCCGTTATAATGATATCTCCTTTGTCGATAAAAGCTTTCGCTGCAAGGTCTAACCCTTGTTGACCTCCTTGAATTATAAAAAGGTTATCGACACAACAGCTGATACCAATCTGCTTTACCCGATTCACTAACTTCTCTCTTAACGCCATTAATCCTTCTGTACCAGTATATTGAAGTGCTAATCTTCCCTCTTCCTGTAAAACCTGATCATACACTTTTCGTAATTTTTCTATTGGAAAAATTTCAGGGTCTGGATATCCCCCACCAAATGAAATAATAGATGGATCTGCCCCTAACTTTAATAGTTCTCTAATAGCTGATGGTTTTACTCTTTCTATTCGGTTGGCATATTTGTAATTCATACTTCTTCCCCCTTCTATCTATTTATTCAGACTAGAATATTCAGTATATTCATTATAGTTTAACATTTTACTTTTGAATATATTTTTGACATTTAAGATTATAGTTACTTCAGATTTTTTTTGTATTTATTATAATAAATAGATAAGAATATGCCTTTTGATGCAGCTGAATAAAAAGAGGGTATTTCAATAAAAAAATAAAATAGAAGATAAAAAGAGGTATCTTATGAAAATGTGGCTAGAAAATCTTAGAAGAAAAAAAGGTCAACAAAATTTATTTATCCTTATATTATTTGGATTATTTTTTCTTCTTCCCGAACAATATCTATTAACAAATTTTGCTTATGCTATAATTCTCTTTTTAATTGCTTATATATCTGCCTATATAGAAATAGACCCAGTATGGAAAGGTTTGCTCTTTTCATTGATAGTGACGTTAATAGTTATAGTTATTATTTTATCCATCGTAAGTTTGTTCCCAAATATTCCTTTTCTACTACTGGTACTGGTTACCATAATTACAGCAGGATTAGCTATATACTGGATCGGTTAATACAAATAGACAAAAATCGTTTATTTTCATGACCCTAGCTTAGTGATATAAAAAAGGAAAACGGTCTGAATGTCACTATCAGACCGTTTTCACAATTGTTGATGTAACTCCCTATCAATTGAAGAACTTTACTCAAATTCTCATAGAGATTACCCTTTCTACAAGTTTCTCCATATAGACTGCTTTCACTGCCATTCCATTTGGATTAGCAGCTGTTTCTTCTTTTGTAATAACAAAACCTAATTTTTCATATAATTCAATATTTTTCGGAATATTTGCTCTTACTTTACATTCTACTTTCTGCTTTCTGTTTAACAATGCATATTCCTCCATCCAAGCTAGCATCGCTTTTGCTATCCCTTTCCCTCTTGCTGAAGGAATTACCGAAAGTCTGGAAAAATAAAGAGAATCATCTTTTAGCTGCAAACGGGAGGAACCGTAGGGGATATCATCTAACCAATAGATAATAGCTTGCTCCGTTCCACTTTTAAGAGCATTTATTAATTTGTCGACTGGTTCTGTCAATGCACTGGAAGGTACCTCAATATAACGATAATCTTCAAATGCTTCTAGCATTAATTTATGTACAATCGGAGCCTCTTCCTCTGTCACAAGGCTTATTCGCTCCTTTCTCTTTCTATCTATTAAAATTTCTTTTAATTGATTAATACTTTCTACTATGAATG
Organism: Niallia sp. RD1; assembly: GCF_024219955.1. Classification (NCBI taxonomy): domain Bacteria; kingdom Bacillati; phylum Bacillota; class Bacilli; order Caryophanales; family Bacillaceae; genus Niallia; species Niallia sp. RD1. The sequence continues at coordinate 200,824 of NZ_CP100420.1, forward strand.
TTGCATTTACGTGATTTAACTCTTCGTATGTGCCGTATCCATATGTAACACCTATAGAATCAATTCCTGTATTATTTGCCCCAATAATATCATGCTCTCGGTCCCCTATCATCACAAAATCACGATGTTGATATGCTGGATACAACGCTAATATGTATTGAATAATTTCTGTTTTGGATGATCTAGTACCATCCAGATTACTGCCAATAATATGAGCAAAATACCTTTCTATTTGAAAATATTTCAGAATTTCTTCTGCAAAAACAGTTGGTTTAGAAGTTGCTACAATTAAAATGCAGCCTTTTTCTCTCAAGGAGTCAAGCAAGGTGGTTATATTTGAGTATAATTTATTTTCAAACATTCCTAATTGCTTAAATCTCTCTCTGTATAAGGCTATTGCTTGATTCGTGATATCTTGATTAAAACCATAATATGTAGAAAATGATTCTTGGAGTGGTGGTCCAATAAACCTTTCTAACTTGGCTAAATCCGATTCTTCTTGCCCTAATTTTTGCAATGCATACTGAACCGACTTCGTAATTCCTTCTTTAGGATCTGAAAGCGTACCATCTAAGTCAAATAGTACTATTTGATATATACTCATTCCCTTCTCCCTCCCCGTTTGTTTAAAAAATCAAAATAATCAGTTTTTTAACAATAGAAATCTTCCTTATCTTCTCGCTTATTATAACTAATTACTAAATTTCCAACAATACTAAGGGAATGGAAAGTACAAAAATACATCTTGCATTTTTATATTAGGGATTGGATATTGCCGAGTTAAATATTTACCTATCCCCTAATAATTTCTAAATAGGCATTGCTACCCAATGATCTTTTGATACTTCTACAAGCCTTGTATTGTTTACTTGATATTTATCTTCACCAAGATTACCTTCCGTAATATTCCTGTTTTTATTCTTTTCCACTTTAGGATCTGGAATAGGAATTGCTGCTAATAATTCTTTCGTATAAGCATGCTGTGGATTCGCGTACAATTCTTCACTTTCTGCAATTTCAACTATCTTCCCAGCATACATAACAGCTACTCGATCACTAATATGTTTTACCATCGATAAATCATGGGCAATAAAAAAATACGTCAAGCCCAGTTTATGCTGCAAATCCTCTAAAAGCTTTACAATTTGTGCTTGAATAGAAACATCTAACGCTGATAAGGGTTCATCACAAACGATAAAAGACGGTTCGCTCTTGCGATGCCAATTCTCTGCCGTTGCCCACCTGAAAATTCATGGGGGTATCTAAAGGCATGAGAAGGATCCAATCCGACCATTTCCAATAATTCTTCTACTCTTTTTAAACGTTCTGTAGGATTTTTATATAATTGATGGATATCTAGTGCTTGCCCAATGATATCTACTATCTTGAACCTTGGATTAAGACTGGCATATGGATCTTGAAAGATAATTTGCATGTGACGACGGAGCATTTTCAATTCAGTTTTATTTAATCGATGAACGGGAATTCCTTGATATAATATTTCACCACTCGTCGGTTCATGTAATCGTAAAATGGATCGCCCTGTTGTGGATTTTCCTGAACCTGACTCCCCAACCAAGCCTAATGTTTCTCCTGCTCGGATATGGAAACTAATATCATCTACTGCTTTTAAAGTTCCCCCTTTACCAATAGTAAAGTGTTTGTTTAATGAGTTCACCTCAAGAATTGGATGATCCTGTTCGATTGGCAGATGAATAGGAGCTGGCTTTATTTTTTTCTTTTCGTCAAGCCTTGGCAGAGCATGTAAAAGTTTTTTTGTATAGGGATGTTTAGGCTTTTCAAATATTTCTTCTGTTGTTCCAGATTCGACTACTTCACCATCTTTCATCACTACGACATTATCACACATACCTGCAACAACCCCTAAATCATGGGTGATTAAAATAATGGATGTACCAAACCGTTTCTGCATATTCTTCATTAAAGCCAGGATTTGAGCTTGAATCGTTACATCTAATGCGGTCGTTGGCTCATCGGCAATTAATAAAGTGGGACGACATGCAAGGGCAATCGCAATCATTACCCTTTGTCTCATTCCTCCCGAGAATTCATGTGGATATTGATTATAGCGTTCCTTCTCATCTCGGATTCCTACTAAACGTAACAATTCTAATGCTTGTTTTTTCGCTTCTGTTTTTGATAATTTTTGATGTTTGGATAGACCTTCTGCTATTTGTTTACCAATTCTAATTGTCGGATTTAAGGAGGTCATCGGATCTTGAAAGATCATGCCAATCTCTTTCCCACGAATATGCTCCATTTCTTTTTCCGATTTCTCAGCAAGATTTTCTCCCAAAAAGGTAATGACGCCGTCCTTCATCAAAGAAGGTGGCGAAGGAAGGAGTCTCATGATAGAACGGGCTGTGACACTTTTCCCACTACCTGACTCACCAACTATTCCTAACGTTTCCCCCTTTTTCACTTCAAAGCTTACTCCTTTAACTGCCTCAAATTCCTGATTCTGAGTAAGAAAAGAAACTTTTAAATTATCAACCTTTAATATACTGTTCACCTATTTCACCTTCTATGTATTTACTAATTTACTTTTTTCTTTCAAAATATATTGATTTTTTAGTATTCTACAAATAAAATATACTATACAGGTCGGAATAATGTAATTTAAAGAAAGGAGGAAAAAAATATTTGAATACTGAAACACCCATTCATAGAAATAGAGAATCTATGTTCATTGAATTTAGCGACCATATTCAGCGAACGTTTTTCAAGCTTCAAAAACGCCCACTATATCTTTTAGCGATCATTATTTTGGGGTTACCAATTAGTTTTGTTGCTGGTTTTGTTTATTTATATAAAAAAAGGAAAGATCCTTATCAGTCTTTTTCCATCCAAATAAAGAATAAACTGTTGGATGAAGGACATATGGAAAGACTACATAGCAAATATAAAAAGCAGATAGAAAGAAAAGCAGCGTTTTTTAACCAAGATTACACACCTGCTGAAATAAATAAACTAGCCAAACAGTGGGCAGAAGAACAGTTCCAAAAAGATGTTGATGACAAAGCTAACGATGAACTGATTACGTATAAAAAAAGGAAAATAACTTATAAGGACACTTTTCTTTCTTTAATATCTAATCCAAGGTTAATTCTATATACTATCCTTCCAGGCATTCTTATGTATATCTTTTTATGGATTTGTTCTAATCCTTATTTAAAATTTATTATGGAAAGATTACTTATGAGTATATTTGTTATCTTTGGCGTAACATTTCTTGTTTTCACGATTCTATATTTTTTAAAATGGAAAAACTGTCGATAATCTCATTCTCATCCATCTTTCTTTTTTTCTTCTACAAATATCTTCAATCTTCATGATTTTATATTTTCCAAAGGCTTTTTTCGTAAAGTTTGTTGCGATTACCCGCAGCCGGAATACACTTCGCTTTCCGTGGGGCTCGCGCTGATGAGCCTCCTCAGCTTCTCCTCCGGTGTCTCAGACTGTCTCGCTAATCCCCGTGGCGTCTTCGTGTATTCCGGCTGCTCCATTTTTCCAACTAATTATTTTTTTCGATTGAAAAAACAACAATCCTTTAGAAAACGCCCTTTCCAAAAGACACTCCTATTGAGGAAGGCTCTAAAACTAACTAGTCCTTCCTCTCCTATCATTATTGCCATTCTCCAAAACCATATTAATTTTAATTCTCAGAAAAAAACTATGCTGCATAACAGCATAGTAAAAAGCGTATTTTTATTCAAATAGAATAATCTTCTGGAATAAATATCTTCAATTGGTTTGGCTTTATATAAACCTGTTCTTTTTGCTTTAATGATAGAATACGAAAGTTTTCTTTTGTAATTTCCGCTTCTAAATATTCATCAGAATCCTGTCTCTTTAATTCTAAATGGACAATCGGACCTACAATATGAATATGATTTATGGTTGCTAAAATTGAATCTTCCCCTAGTGCTTCTTTACTAATATGAATATCATGGGGACGAACATATCCTACTGCTTGCTTGTTCTTTTCATGCTTCCATTCTGGAACAGAAAAAATACTTTCTCCTTGATGAAGCTTTCCGTTTTCAAGCCTTCCATAAAACAAATTTACATTACCGAGAAAGTCATATACGAATGGACTGTTTGGGTGTTCATATACCTCTTCTGGTGAACCAATTTGTTCAATTTTCCCTTCATTCATGACGACTATTCGATCGGCAACATCCAGTGCCTCTTCTTGGTCATGTGTTACAAATACACTCGTAATATGAAATTCATCATGTAGTCGTCTTAACCATCGTCTTAAATCCTTTCTAACTTTCGCATCCAATGCCCCAAATGGTTCATCCAACAAGAGAACTTTAGGTTCTACTGCTAATGCTCTTGCTAATGCAACACGTTGTTTTTGGCCTCCAGATAGCTGAGAAGGAAAGCGATTTTTCAGTTCCTCTAGTTTGACTAAACGTAATAATTCATTTACCTTTGATTCTATATCTTGCTTAGAAGGGCGAGTTTTTCTTGGTCTTACCTTTAACCCATATGCAATATTTTCAAAGACTGTCATATGACGAAAAAGAGCATAATGCTGAAACACAAACCCAACATTTCGTTCTTTTGTGCTTATTTCAGTCATATTATTTTCTCCAAAGTAAATGACTCCTTGATCTGCGGTCTCCAATCCAGCAATAATTCTTAATAGAGAGGTTTTTCCGGACCCTGAAGGACCTAGTAATGCAACTAATTCCCCTGTATTAATTTCTAAATTTATATCCTTTAATGCTTGGAAAGAACCAAATGTTTTGGAAACATCTTTTATTAAAATACTCATCTTCTATTTCCTCCTCTCATATGACTAGTTATTCATAAGCTGTTTTTTGGTCTTCCACTCTAGTAAGCTTTTAATAATTAAGGTAATAATTGCTAATATAGACATAAGTGTGGCGACTGCGAATGCAGCTGCAAAACGGTACTCGCCATATAAGATCTCAATGTGCAGAGGCATCGTATTTGTCAATCCACGAATATGGCCTGACACGACGGAGACAGCTCCAAATTCTCCGATTGCTCTTGCATTACATAAAATGACCCCATATAAAAGACCCCACTTTATATTCGGTAGTGTCACATACCAAAATGTTTTCCATCCTCCTGCACCAAGTGTAAGAGATGCCTCCTCTTCCGATGTTCCTTGTGCTTGCATTAAAGGAATTAATTCTCTCGCAACAAATGGCAGGGTAACAAAAACTGTAGCTAATACAATCCCTGGAACTGCAAAGATAATTTTTATATTATGAGCAAAAAGCCATTCTCCGAATAAACCGTGTGTACTAAAAAGCAACACAAATACTAATCCAGCTATAACTGGCGAAACGGCAAAAGGTAGATCAATTAATGTAATTAATAGATTCTTTCCTTTAAATTGGAACTTTGATACAGCCCATGCTGCAGCAACTCCAAAAATCGCATTTAACGGCACAGCAATCACTGCTACCAATAAAGTAAGCTTTATTGCAGCTAAAGCATCAGGTTCTGTTATAGCTGCAAGATAGACCTTTACGCCTTGGTCAAATGCTTGTATAAAAATGGTGATTAAAGGTAGTAATAGAAATATACCTAAGAATATAAGCGCAATGCTTATTAAAACAAAGCGTAGCCATTTTGGCTCCGAAGTACTTGAATTAGTTTGAATAGGTGCTGAGATTTGCTGTAATGGTACGTTTCCCGCCATAATAACTCCTCCTTTCTTAGTTCGTAGTCATATTTCGATTTGTCCACCACTGTAATAGATTTATACAGAAAAGTAAGACAAAAGAGATAAATAACATGACAGATGCAATTGCAGTAGCACCTGCGTAGTCATACTGTTCGAGTTTCGTAATAATTAATAATGGCGTAATTTCTGTTTTCATCGGCATGTTTCCGGCAATAAAAACAACAGAACCATACTCTCCTAACGATCGAGCAAATGCCAGTGTAAAACCTGCAAGAATTGCTGGTAGTAACTCTGGAATAATTACTTTAATAAATGTTTGAAGTCTAGTTGCCCCAAGACTTGCTGACGCTTCTTCTATCTCTTTTTCCAGATTTTGCAGAACGGGTTGAACCATCCGGACAACAAAGGGCAAGCCGATAAAAGTTAAGGCAATGGTTACTCCAATAGGAGTAAAGGCTACCTTAAATCCAAGGAGACTACCTATCCATCCGTTTGGCGCATAGAGAGTTGTTAATGCAATTCCTGCAACTGCTGTTGGAAGAGCAAAAGGTAAATCAACTAACCCATCAACAATCCTTTTACCTGGAAAGGAATAGCGAACTAATACCCATGCAAGTAATACACCGAACACTACATTTATTAAGGCAGCAGTGAAAGACGCTCCAAAACTTAATTTATAGGAGGCAACTACTCTTGGGTCTAAAACCGTATCCCAAAATCTTGTCCATCCCATTTTTGACGTATTAAAAAAGATCATGGTTAATGGCAATATTACCAAGATACTTAGGTATAGCATCGTATATCCTAAGGACAGTCCAAAACCAGGAAGAACATTATTTTTTTTAAAACCTCGTTTTTGTTTCCTTCCATTACTCATCTCATCACCTCTGTAAGCTTGAAAACAGCCATAGTTAATATTGATAGACTGCTTTTTATGTTGTTTAACAGCAAATCATCATTCCCGCTTAAGTATAGTTAAATGGGAATGATGATTTGAAAAATATGTTTTTTACCTAATAGAAATAATCAGCAATGTTTTAATACTACTTTTCTTTACAAATTAATTAGAAGGAATATAGATTTGGTCAAATGTTCCCCCGTCACTAAAATGTTTTTCTTGCGCTTCTGTCCAGCCACCGAAGTCATCGTCAATCGTAACTAATTCAATATCTTCAAATTGATCTGCATATTTTTTTAATACTTCTGGATCTCTTGGTCGATAGTAATTTTCCGCTGCAATTTCCTGCCCTACCTCACTATACAAATATTGAAGATATTCTTTAGCCACTTCTGTAGTGCCTTTTTTCTCTGTAATCCCTTCTACTACAGCTACTGGTGGTTCCGCCAATATACTTAATGAGGGACTAACTATTTCAAAGTTATCTTTTCCTAATTCATCAATTGCTAAATAAGCTTCATTTTCCCAAGCTATTAATACATCTCCTATCCCTCTCTGAACAAATGTATTAGTGGAGTCGCGTGCACCCGAATCGAGAACTTCCACATTTTGAAATAGTCCTTTAATAAATTCTTTGATTTTCTCCTCATCGCCATTATACTGTTTAGCAGCATAAGCCCATGCGGCTAGATAGTTCCATCTTGCACCACCAGAGGTTTTAGGATTAGGAGTGACAACTGAGATGTCTTCTTTAATAAGGTCATTCCAATCCTTAATATTTTTGGGATTACCCTTTCTTACAAGGAATACAATAGTTGACGTATAAGGGGTAGAATTATTCTCAAATTTTGTTTGCCAATCTTCTGGAATGATGCCTTCTCTTTCTTTTACAATCGCATCAATATCTCCTGCCAAAGCTAGTGTAACAACATCTGCTTCGATTCCATCAATGACCGCCCGCGCTTGTTTTCCAGATCCTCCATGTGACTGTTGAACCGTCACATCCTGTCCCTTTTTTTCTTTCCAATATTTCGCGAATGCCTCATTATATTCTTGATAAAGTTCTCTCGTAGGATCATATGAAACATTCAAAAGTTCTATCGATGAAGCATCCGAATTAGCACCACTGCTTTTGGAATCACTGCATCCAGAAAGTATTAATGATACTGTTAGTAGAATAGTAGAAATTTTAAATAACGATTTTACTTCTTTTTTCATTGTATGATTCCCCCTCTTTTTATAAAAAAAGGCTACTACCGTCATTATAATACGGTAGTAGCCTTCAGTTTTTCTGATCAGCTTTCTTCCAACTCGGAATATTAAGTATTTTTAATAAATTTTTTATTATTAATTTATACTCATTTATCTTATAAGTCAACTAGGAATTAGAAAGTTTTTTCATATAACAAATTATTTCCTCCTTTTATTTCATATTTTATTAGTTATCTTCTCTTAAAAAATCCTCTATAATGAAATTATTATTAAAAGAAGAGGTGCATATTTGGAAAATAAGAAGCAGCTATTTTTTGAGGGGAAAGAGAAATTACATGTTTTATTCTTCTACACCGGCATGCAAAGCTATATAGAGGAAGTTCTCGGCTTTATCTATGCTGGAATAGAAGCAGGGGAGTACGTAGTCCTTATTGATAATGACAGAAACTTCAAAAAGATTTCAGAACAATTAAAAGCTCGATTGACCCCCATCCAATTGAAGCAATTACATTACGTAAATAGTTTAGATTTTTATTTTTCCAGTGGGAGCTATCATCCACCAGCAATTACAGATTACTTTAATAAAACCGTTCAACCTTATATTAATCAAAATATCACCTTTCGATCATGGGCACATGTAGAATGGGCAACAATGGATGAACCCTTCCATTTAATTGGAGATTTCGAAAGAGTAGTAGATAACGCTGTCAACGAAATTTCCTTTCCGTTGATATGCGCATATGGAGAACGGAAAATGCCAAGTACTTTGGAAACTATTTTATTAGAAACTCATCCTTATATTTTGAAAAAAGAAAAACTTGTTTTTTCACAAAAATACATACCAGAATAACCATTTACTGCAAGAATAAAACCTTATGCATTATAGAAAGTTCTTTTTACGGTGGCTAAGTGTTTAATGCTTTATTGTTTTTTAGCATTAATCACTAAACCTCCTCGGCTTCGCCTATTGACCTCCCTTTTCCCTCACTTCCCGCAGGAATCACATAAATTAAGTATAATAAACATCCTTTCCCTTTAAAAAGTACTCATTCCGAAAATTCCCTCTGTTATTAGCTTATTTTTCTGCCAAAATCCTTTATCATACTAATATACTAAAATATTTTATTGACAATTCCTTTTTTAATATGGTAAATTCTATTCATTGGTTTATCACTCTAACATATTATCGAACTAAAGGATTTTTCCGTTATTTTAATAGATTTATCTTCTGGAAATATAACTAACAATTCATAAAGGTGGCTTTTCAACATGAAACGTTTAGCAATTAATTTAGTTATTTTAGCATCAGTATTTTTCGTTTTTGCAGCTTGTTCCAACAATTCTAAAGACAAAAAAGAAGATACATTAATCATTGGTATTGATGATAAATTTGCTCCAATGGGATTTAGGGATGACAATAATGAGATTGTCGGTTTTGATATTGATTATGCGAAAGCGGCAGCTGAAAAAATGAATATGTCTGTTCAATTTCAGCCAATCGATTGGAAAACAAAAGAATCTGAACTAAGCAGTGGTCGAATTGACTTAATTTGGAATGGTTATACGATTACAGATGAGCGTAAAGAAAAGGTCCTTTTCACAAAGCCTTATTTAAAAAACGCACAAGTTGTTGTTACATTAGCTAATTCACCGATTACGAAATTAGATGATTTAGAAGGAAAGGTTGTAGGTCTTCAATCGCTTTCCTCTGCATCAGATGCATTAGATAACAGTTCAATCAAATCTAAAATTAAAGAAGTTACGGAGTTCTCTGATAATGTATTAGCATTAAATGATTTAAAATCCGGTCGTTTAGATGCTGTTGTTATTGATGAAATTGTTATTGATTATTATATGACGAAAGAACAAGATTCCTTTAAAGTACTTAATGAATCACTTGCTCCAGAAGAATATGGAATTGGTGTCAAAAAGGGCAATGAAGCTTTATTGGAGAAGCTTCAAAGAGCACTTGATAAAATGAATGAAGATGGTACAGCCGCTGACATCTCAGAAAAATGGTTTGGTGAAAATAAAGTATTACAGTAAGATTTAGCAAATGAATCGTAAACAAAACAGGATTTCTTTCCGAAAGCCTGTTTTGTTTTGTTGGAGGAATAAAAATGTCGTTAGATTATATATTATCCATACTGAAACCAATGTTGGAAGGTGCACAAGCAACCGTTCTCTTATTTCTGATTGCGATTGTAGTATCTATTCCATTAGGTTTCCTATTAACTCTCGCTATTAGAAGCAGTATTAAGCCAATTACGTGGCTGGCAAGCTGTTACGTTTATGTAATGCGCGGGACACCGCTTTTGCTACAATTATTATTTATCTGCTTTGGTTTACCGATGATTCCGGGAATTGGGGAATATTTAGTATTAGATCGCTTTGTCGCTGCATCTTTAGGTTTTATTTTAAATTATGCAGCTTATTTCGCAGAAATTTTCCGTGGAGGATTATTGGCTATCGATAAAGGTCAATATGAAGCCTCTCAAGTTCTTGGCTTAAATAAATGGCAAACAACAACACGTGTTGTACTGCCACAAATGTTTCGCATTGCACTACCTGCTGTGGCAAATGAATCTGTTACATTAGTAAAGGATACTGCCCTACTCTATGCTGTTGCTGTACCAGAATTATTGCACTTTGCACAAACTGCTGTAAACCGCGATTTTACAATTGTGCCATTTTTCGTTGCGGGCATTATTTATTTAATCATGACCCTGCTATTAACAGCGCTATTTAAATGGCTAGAGCGCAGATTTAAATATGAATAAGAAGGACGGATACTCATGGCAATCATTGAAATAGAGAATATCAAGAAGTCATTTGACACGATTGAAGTATTAAAGCAGATTACCTTTGATGTCAATACCAATGATGTCATTGCTGTCATTGGACCATCTGGTTCTGGAAAAAGCACAATGCTCCGTTGTCTTGTCGATTTAGAAAAGATAGATGGGGGGAGCATTCGTGTTTGTGGAGAAGACTTAGTTAAAGACGGTCACTACTCACAAGCCCAAAAAATCAAGCAAATTACAACAAAGATGGGGATGGTTTTTCAGCATTTCAATCTCTTTCCACATCTTACTGTAAAAGAAAATATAGAGCTGGCCCCAAAATTGGTCAAGAAGGAATCAGCTGCTACCATTCAAGAAAGAAGCATAAAAACACTTGAAAAAATCGGTCTTTCTAATTTTGCAAATGTCTATCCAGCAAAACTGTCAGGGGGGCAAAAACAACGTGTCGCTATTGCCCGTGCATTAATGATGGAACCGGAAATTTTACTCTTTGATGAACCTACATCCGCATTAGATCCCGAACTAACAGGGGAAGTCTTAGCAGTGATGAAAGATTTAGCAAAAGAAAAAATGACCATGATTGTCGTCACCCACGAAATGGGATTTGCCAAGGAAGTAGCAAACAAAGTCATTTTTATGGACAACGGGGTAATTGAGGAGTCCGGTCCTCCAAGCAGCTTCTTTACAAATCCTCAATCTGCACGTACGAAAGCTTTTCTGAGTCGGAATTTAAAATAAGTATCTATTACAAGAACTGTGCTATTCACAAGCTCTTTTTTTGCTTAAAATTAAAGGAAAATAAATTTTAAAAAAGTATCCTTTTTAATAGCAAGATTAAATCATTGCTTATTTAATTTTCAGCAAAACTAAAATTTCATGAGTAATTTGTTATCATTTAGAAAAAAATACATCTGAAGATCTTATTACGAAAAAGGAGTGTTTCCGTTGAAAAAAAAGAATTCTGATCAAAACACCGATGTAGCCGGTCGTGTATTTAATCCTAGTGATTATGAAAAAAACGACCAACTTTCTTCTGGATTAGCAACGACGCATGAGCAAGCTAGCGATACATATACAGAAGGAGAAATTGGTGCAGTAATTGATGATGCCGATGGGGAAGATATTGAAATAGGTAAAAAAAGAAAAAATAAATAAGTTCTAAAACATACAAGAGACTATTTTCATTGCAATGAAAATAGTCCCTTGTATGTTATTTATTTTGATTTTAAATAAGCAGATTAAACCACAAGAGTCGCATAAATATTGAATGAATTTTCAGTTTTTCATTTTGTCCAATTTTGAGTAAAAAGAAAGATGCTCAAGTAGAGGTAGCAAACATCCATTTTTTTACTATAACCATTGACAAGTGTGACAGAGGCTTTGAGATCCTTATGGGACTGTATTGCCTTCTATTTTTCGCAACCAAACGCGAGCCGACTTCCATAAAGCTGCTTTTAAATAGCGACTAATTTGTAAGTACGTTCGCTTACTTCCCGTGTTCAGCTGAGCCAGTACATTCAAACAGTACACGATCATGGCAATATACACTTGGTTATGTACAGCCTGTTCACTCTGGCCATAGAATTTTTTGATATTCAAATGTTGTTTCATCCATTTGAAAAACAATTCAATGGCCCAGCGTGATTTGTAAAGTTCAGCGATTTCATCTGCACTTAAATCAAAGCGATTCGTTAATAAATGTAGCTGATTACCTTTTGAATCTAGTACTTTGATCAAACGAAATTCATTTTCAGAACGATTTTGTGTCGTTCCAATGACGACCATTTCATCTGATAAAACTGAAGAATCTTCTGGTAACGAAAATGTTTCAAGTTTACGTACAACAGCATTTTTTCTCAAACGGGAAACGAAGAAATAGCCTTCATCTGTCATGCGATCGAATCGTTCATAATCCAAGTATCCACGGTCAAACACATACATGCATTCTTTGTCATCGACAAGTACTTCAAGCTGACCACGGTCATGTTCGTTTGCATTCGTAAGCACAGATTGGTCTGGATAAGAACATCCTTTTTCCATAAACACAAGGCGAAGGTGGAGCTTCACACCAGATTTTGTTTTCCGGAATTTTGCCCACTTATGATTGTTCAAATTCAATGGCAATGTACTTGAATCAATGATTTTGAGTGGAGTTGTCGTTTTTCTTCTCGCTTGAAAATCAGTCTTTTCGTGAATTTGCGTGACTAAATCAAGAAAAATGGTTTGAAAAAACTTAGTTGGAACCCGATTTAATCGTCTACCCAGTTGAGAAAAACTAATGGAATCAAGTTGGGTTGTGTTCTGTAATTCTTCCGAAAATACACAATCACTTAAAGCACGCAAGCTCTCTGTTTCATGGAGTTGTGCGTACAGTAGTAATTTCAAAAAGGAAGTCATATGAAGCTTCTTAGTATAGTAATTTAATTGATAGGTTTTCACTTGTTCCTCAAAAAGATTATTGGAAATGGGTGAAAGTCATTGTTCAAATGATGTTTTTCGTGTAAACTTATCCATGCGATTTCCTTTATTTTTGGATTTGGATAGGTTACTACCACCAAACCATTATAAAGGATTTTTTTATGGAGAAATGAATTGACAGAAAAAACAATCTATTGTTTATTAAAAAGTTATTTTAATGCGACGCTAGTGGGTATTTATCGGTATGTATAACATTTATGAAGAAACAGGTGAAATTATGAAAAAGCCTCTTTATCAAATAGTTTATGAAAAACTTGAAAAGCAAATTATAAAAAAGGAATGGAAACTAAATGAAAAACTTCCATCTGAATCAGAATTAGCGTCTCAATTTAACGTTAGTAGTATAACGATCAAACGTGCATTAAATGAATTAAAAAATCAAGGATACCTTTCTAGAAAGCCGAAAGAGGGGACTATTGTTATTTCCAATAAAGGAAAAATAACAAACACACAAAAATTAGAATTACATAAATTCACAATCGGTTTAATTGTGACGAACTTAGATGATACATTTGGAACAAACATACTTAATGGCATACTTGATCATTGCCCTCCTGGAGTAAATATTATCTTAAAAAAAACAATGGGTAATGAAAAAAAAGAAGATGAAATAATCCGAGAATTCATTCAATCTGACATTGATGGCATTATTTTATTGCCATCATCATCCCAATTTCTTGCTCCAACTATTTTAGACTTAGCAGCAAAAAAATTCCCTATAATTGTGATTGATCGAACACTAAATAACTTACCTATTTCGTGCATTACTTCTAATAATATCGAAGCAGCAGAGAAATTAACTTCTTATCTTATGGAACTTGGGCATAAAAATATTGGTATTCTAACATCTACGAATCTTGTCTCTAGTGTAAAGGAGAGGATTCAAGGATATATTCAGGCACATGCGGCTAATCAAGTCAAAATGGATCAGGCTTTACAACAAAGTTTCATCCAATCTGTTATTCCAAATTATTACGAATCAATAAAATCTGATCAAAAGAAAATAATGAATTTTATTCAAAGTCAGCCTCAAATGACGGCAATTGTAGCAGCAGAATATAATATTGCACAGCTAATAAAACAGGCTTGTCAGCAGATAGATAAGAACATCCCTAATGAACTTTCTATTTGTTGCTTTGACTATCCAGCAAATCTATTTAGTAAAGAAGATGTTGCATTTACTCATATTGAACAGCAACAATATGAGATGGGGGAAGCAGCCGTTAAACAAGTTTTACAACAAATTCAATCTCCTGAAAAAATAATAAAAAAAGTTCTAAATGGACGCTTAAAATTGGGGATTTCCACCACCTTTATTTCAAAAAAAAGGAATTAACTCTTGCGGCAAAGTTACAAAGTTATTTACATTGAGTGGAGTTAAACTAAAAGAACACAAATTTTCAGGATGATCTAGAACGGTTATCTTTCAATGCATGAAGCCTTTGGAGAAGCTTGCGTTTATCGACAGCCTGCCAAAGCTATTTACATTGCTTACATCACTTAGTCTTACACTAATAAAAAGGGATAAAGCTTTTTATTTTATAGATTGCTCCTACTTTTCCACGGATTGGGAGGTGAGCTTCTTTGAATTCTCACCTGTCCCACTACTCCCTTAATAAGTCATCCTACCCCCAACCTGTATTAACAATAGAGCGCAATACGAAGTTCAGAAAACATACAATTTTAATTTAGGAATATTTTCCATTTATAGATAATTCACCATTGTTAATATTCGCAGCAACTAACAATTGGTGTGCCTCTAAAAAAAAACGGATACATATTCTTAAACACCGGAATAAAACCGGCAAGTGCATCGCCATGACCATTAATATATTTTATTAGAGAGGATAAAGCGATTAGTAGAAAATTAATGCAGTACAGCAAAGAATATTTCCAAAATGATTCAATAAACAGACACTTGGTCATGGAGACAGATTCTTCATCGCATTAACGAATAATGTAGTAAAGAATCTCTCCCCATGCTCCAACTTATTTACTGTAATACCAAATCCATTTTCCTTGCTGCTTTGGTTAATTCCTCTTCTATATTCGTTTGTCCAGAAAATATTTGCTTTAAGCATTCCGTATAGATGCTTTCTATTTTCCTCCACTCTGCAATTTGTGGTCGTAAAAAGGATTGATCGATGCTCTGTACATACGCTTTATAATAAGGATATTCCTCCACCATCTCATCCTTCAATACGGTTTTGTTTGTTGGAAGTAATCCTTCCATTAAAAACCTTTTTTGAGGTTCCTCTGTGGTCATCCACTTCACAAATTCCCACGCCTCCTCTACATGCTCTGTCCCTTTCGTTATACTAAGTACCTCTCCACCTAAAACAGATCTTCTATCTTTGCTTCCAGGAAAAGGTGCAGCTACCGTATGACTGATAATATAATCTATCTGTTCCTTTGCATTCACATTATAGAACCAAGGACCTTCGTCAATCATGATGTACTTCTCTGATAAAAGCCCATCCCACAAATCGTAGTTTCTACTAATTGTATTTTCGTTAAGCTTTTTTTGTTGATAAAGCGCTAACATTTTTTCAACTGCTTGTATACTTTCTTCACTATTAAAATAACCTGTTGCCTTTGTATTCCTATCATTTAATAAATTCCCACCAAGTCCATAAAAATATGGTAAACTCTGCCATGCATTCATTCCAGCCATGCCTAAAAGCACTGGATTTTTTTCAATAATTTTCATTAATTCGTCCATTGTCTCTGGCAGTTTTTCAATATGATATTTCTTTAATAGCTCCTTATTATAAATAGCAATTTTCGTATTTGTATTCACTGGTAACCCATAGTATTGTCCCTGGTATAAGCTAGTTTGTAACGGGACTGGATATAAGTTGTCTTTAACACGTTCAAAGTCCCCGAATTGATTAACTGGATAGAGCAAATGCAAATCGGCAAACTTAGATACCCAAGTGATATCCATTCTAATAATATCTGGCGGCTTATTAGCAGAAGCCTTGGAAATAAGAGCAGACATCAATTGGGAATTATAGGACTGACTTACAGGCTTTATTTCAATAGATGGATATTTCTGTTCGAATATCGGAATAATTTCATTTTCAAAAATCTTTGTTTCATTTTCATTATAGGTATGCCAAACAACAAGTTGAACTTTTCCGCTATCTCCTTGTTTCACCTCGTCATTTTTATTAATAATAGATGTATTATCACAACCTACTAGAGAAGCACATATTCCAAAAAACAATAAAACTGATCGAATTTTGAACATTGTCAGCACCCTCTTTATCCTCCATTCTGCTTGTAAATCCGATATTCTCCTGGCGACATTCCTGTTACTTTTTTAAATAACTTACTAAAATATTTTACATCATTAAACCCAGATTCTTCTGCCACTTCATAGATTTTTTTTGTGGAATTTTTTAACAACCCCTTCGCCTTTTTAATACGCAATTCAATTACATAGTCAATAAAATTTTGATGAACTAATCGTTTAAATAAAATGCTAAAATAATTTCTGCTTATATGAATATGGGAAGCAACAATTTGCAACGTTAATTCCTTTGTGAAATTCGCATGAATATATTCAAGAGCCTTTTCCACCAATTCATTTTCCGTATATGTTTTTTTCCATGTACTATGACTAATTTCTTCATATAAATCAAAAAAAGACGATAGTATTTGAATGACGGAATGAACGGATTCTGCGGTCTTTACCCGTTCCATATGTTCCATCCATTGTGTAACCTCTATTTTATTCATAAATAAAATGCTAACAATCTCACAAGCCTCTTTTCGAACAGTATCTGGTGTATATTTCTGTTGTCTCCAGTGTATAAATATTTCTTCCAGAATACTTCTTGCTTTTGTTTCTTCGTATGGAAATAAAAGTGCCTTTAATTTTTCATAATTTACACTCTCTGTTTTTATCTTTCCATCTATTTCGTCATCATAACAAAATTGTAGTTGATTAGGCTCAAAAAAATGTTTGCTACAAGCTATATAACTTCTTTGATAACCAATTGGGAGATCATACAAATGCTCAATCGTCCTATATCCATAATAAAAAGAAATAGTTGTAATTTTAGTAATCAATTTTTGTAAATAATGAATGACCTCTATAGGATCTTTTTCTATTGGGCATAGATAAAACATTTCCACATCACTTATTGGAAAGAGAATCCCTTTCCCATGTTCTTCATAATACAAAGCTTGTATTTCTTCTAATAGTAAACTTTTATATAAGATGCCTTTCTCTTCCTCTACCTTTTGAATATCTTTCATTTTGATATAAATAGTTATAAAGGAGCTATCATCTGGGAAAAATTGTGTTAATTTTTTCACTTCTGTTTCCCCAAGCAATACTTTTCTAACTTCCTGTGCCATTTTCTTTTTCTCTAGCAACAAGTTTGTTTGATTGGCAATTCTTAATGCCTCCTCTTCTTCTTTTTCTTTTTTTAGCTTTTTTGTACATTTTTTTATTATTTGTAAGAAAGCATCTGGTTCTAGACTTGCCTTTAGTACATAATCAATCGCTCCATACTGTAGCCCTTCTCTTATATATTCAAAATCATTATAGCTGCTAACTAAAATTACTTTTAATTTTGGAAATAATGCTAATGCTTGTTTCATTAAATGAATCCCATCCATTACTGGCATCTTTATATCTGTAATAAGTATATCTACTTGATGGTGCTTTTGAATGGCATCTAATGCTTGTTTTCCATTAGAAAAATCCCCTATTAAATGTAATCCTTCCTCTTCCCATTTTATAGAAGATTTTAGCCCAAAACGAATAATCGGTTCATCATCTACGATTACGACTTGATGCATCTACTTACTCCTCCCTTCTAGGTAGTAGCAATAACAATTTCACTGTTGTTCCTTCTTGACCACTTTGTACATCAATCTTTGAAGTAAGATGAAAATAAAGTCTGACAGAATCATATATATGTTGAAATCCTATTCCCAGTATTTTATTATTAGATTCGGAGAGATTCTCCATATCATTTAATAGTTTCGTATCAAAACCCTTTCCATTATCAGAGATGATAATTTCCACCCCATTATCTATTGCTCTCCCAGTTATTCTTACAAGTCCTTCTTTCTCCGTTGGGACAATGCCATGAAAGATTGCATTTTCAACAATAGGCTGTAGCAGCATACTTGGAATCATAAATTCTTCTGTAGCCTTATCTATATCTAAAACAAGACGAAATTCTTGCTCGTAACGGATTTGTAAAATAATCATAAATTTTTTTACGATTTCCAATTCCTCTTTCACAGAAATAAAGGTCCCTTTTTTCCCCATGCTTACTTCTAATAATGTTAATAATGAGGATAACGCCATATCTGCTTTTTCATTTTGGTTAAATTTAATTAACCATCGAATCGTACCTAGTGTATTAAATAGGAAATGAGGATGAATTCTATGTTTAATCGCACGTAATTCTGCTTCTTTTTTTTGATTTTGTTCTTTCTTAATTTGTTGTAATAAATGCTCTATTTCCTGTATCATTTTATTAAATTGCTTACTTAGTATTCCTATTTCATCATTGGAAGTTACCTTTGTTCTTACGTTGAAATTTCCATTCCCAGCACTTTTCATTTGAATAGTCAACTGACTAATCGGCTGGACAAATTTTCTCGCCAATATACTTCCTATAATAATGGCTACAATACCAATTAATAAGCTACTCCATAAAGCAATCTCACGAATCTTTTGTAATTCACCTGTTAACTCATGTACAGGTACAACCCCAATAAGAAACCAGCCATTATTTATTTTTTCTTTTATTCCATAATATTTAACTCCATGATCCACAAATTCAAATTCTCTATTGCCATTTTGAATTTGCTTCAATAATGCTTGCTTCGTTACACCTTGATTCAAATGATTTAATGTTGGGTCTACTGTAATATTTTCTGCTTTCTCATCCACTACAAAAAAAACACCTGAATTTCCTAGTTTTAACTTATTTAGTATATCCAATATACCCCTTCCATCAATAAGTACTTGAATATATCCTATGTTTTGTAATGTATCAAAATTTTTCATCACCCTACTAACTGGTAAAAACAACTCATTCGATTGGCCTGCACCACTTAAATAATCATAGGTTAATCCACTCCAAACCGATTCTCCGTCTTTTTCGGTAGCCTCTTTCACCCACTCCTGTTCTAACAAGTTTATTCGTTCTCTTTTATAGGGAGAATAGGAGCCACTCCCCCAATTTGTACCATCTTCTTTCAATACATAGATTGCACGTACGAAGGAACTAGAATATATACTAGCATTTAATACTGATGTTATATATTCATTGTTTTTCGTCTTTTCAAAAGAAGAAATGGTTGGATCAGTATCTTGTATAACCATTTCTTGTAGTGAAATATTGCTATATATTTGATCCAACTGATCTGTTCCACTGGTAAAAATATGTGAAAGCGCAGCAGCAGCTTGTTGTGTAATAAGTTGTGATGATTCTCTTACTCTATCTTTAATCATATTTTTGGAAAATAGGTAAATTAAAGAACTAATAAAAATAGCAGGGATTAAACCAACGATTAAAATGGTGAAAACTACTTTTACGGTGAAATGATCTTTTAACCAGTTGTATATTAGCATACAATCCCTCTCTCGTCCTTTCTTCACTATAATCCTATCATAAAAACGCATACATTTTATTGTTTTCTTTTATTTTCGTAAACGTTTTCGTTAGAGTTGGGTTTCCTATAAGAAAAACGTAAGCGCCTTGCTCATCGCCGTACAAACTGGAGGGGCATCGACAAACATGAAGAGCGTAGTCAATTCAATATTGGCTTACGCAAAAGAGTGGATCCTGAAGTTTGATAGGCGGTTGATCTAGACATCCTTCAGATCTCAGAAAACTTCCATATCCTTAAACAAAGGGTCAAAACACACAAAGTAATTATCCCATTCAATTGTAGTAACTGAAGTAGTTAAATTCACTACAAATGGAGATCACTTTTGAGGTTAGACCCTTTTGAACTACCTTTTATGTCATACATTACTATCTTTGCTTATGAAATGGCGTTTATTTATACTCTACAACAACCATATCCCAATATTTTAATGATAGAAGGGTAATTGTCGCTTTTCCATCCTTTTGCTTAAATTTAATTTCTTGTGCAGAGCCATGATTGATATCAGGAGATGCCACCCATATTTTATCAATTTCTTCTTTCACATCTATGGTTAATGGAATATCCTTGATTTCTTGCGGCTCTGCCTGTATTCCTTGATTATCTTTCCATTCTAGTGTTGTTGCATCTGTAAAGTTAATCAAATGATATATTTCTTTCTTATCTTTTGCTTTTGTGAAATTCCAAATAGACCCTACTGCAGGATAGTTCTTTATTTCTTTCTCTTCACTTTTCACCATTTTTGTAATTTCCTTCACATCATCACGAAGAAGATTTTGATAGGCTACTAGAAAATCATAATAATGAACTAACTGCTCCTTCAGCTCTGTGGATATTGTTAAATTTTTGTGCGGAAAATATTCCTTTGATAACATATTCTCCCCTAATTCTAAATGAGATCCACCAGCAGCAAATATAACGGCATTCGTCATTAAAATCCCTGGCGTATTGAACATTCCTTGAAAATCAGAAAGCTCATAATTCATATAAGCTGCAAGGACAGAATTTAACTCCCCTTTACTATAATAATCATTTTGATCAATTACTTTTTTTACAGATTCATACGTTGGCGCACTCCATATTTCAGAGTACATAAAATTAATAGGTGCTTCTGCAATCTCTTTTTGGGCATATTGATCAACTGCATTCATTACGATATCTTTTTGTAGCTCTTGCTTTGCTTTTTCAAGAAGAGGCGTATAGGTTTTACTAAGATCTATTTCTTCTCCTTTTCCATTCCAAAGTCTTCCTCTATCCCCTAATTGATCGACATGCCAACCATCAAAGTCTAAATGTTGAAATACATCCTTTTGGGTGTTTATAATATACTCCTGCCATTCTGGATTAGAAGGATCCATTAAATAAATATCACTAGCCCACGAGTCTGGAAGATCATGAGAATCCTGAACCTTGCCTTCTGCATCTTTAAAGATTCCCCATTCTCTTTCTACCCCATTTTCTTCATATCCCTCAAATGCACCAAAAAGGAGATTATAATTCATCGCCTTCATATTTTTGTCATGTGCTAATTTAATATAATTTTCAATTGTTTGCTTAGAAACTACACGATTAGCAATATCATTCCATTCCTCTGCAAGTACTCCATTTTCTATCTTAGCAGGCTGATCATGTCGATAAAGCCAATCATAGAACTGGAGCCCATTAATATGATATCTATTTAAATTATCAATCACCTTTTGCTGTCCTTCTTCACTCATGGAAGGAAAATCCGCAAGATATCCATATCTAGGAAATTTACTCCAATCAGTGGATACATCTACAGCAATATTCTGATGGTCTAACGTCTTCTTTCCATCCTTCAAGAACACTTCAACCATATATCCTTTATAGTCATCCTTACCTGGATCCCATTCCCAGGAATACGTGCTTGCATTCGTTAATTGTATCTTCTGCTCCTCCACATCTTCTGCAAGATGCTTATATTTAATAATTAAATCGCCTTTTTCCACTTCCTTTTGAAAGGTAAGCTGAAAGGTTATCTTCTCACCTGGAGTATACACTGCCTTATCTGTATGTACCCCTGTTATCCATTGACCAGGATTCTCCACATTAGGAAGTGATGAATCAGAAGCGTTTGATTTACAAGAGATAAGTGTAGGCACTGCTAATAGTAAAGTAATAAGAACCGTCCACTTCGTCTTTTTACTTGCCATATCTATCGACTCCAATCTTTCGAAATTATTTTTTTCATACACAAATACCAATACAGCTAACGATCTTTGATGATGTCGAATCCCATTTTTTATCTCTCTCCAAAATAATAATGAGGAGATATTTTAATCAGGTGGAGACTCTCCACCTGATTTCTTTCATTCACTCTTACTTTTCCAATAAAGCAAGCTTATTCTCCAGTAATACCCGATTTATCAATACTTTCTACAAACCATCTTTGCACAACAAGGTACATAAGTGCTAAAGGAAGGATAGAAATTAATGTACCAGCAAACGCCTTAGCCTCTGTAAAGTTCATATTTGGATTTTTGTCGAAATCCCCACCACCACTCGATTGAGCTACTTGACCAAAGCTTTCCTGAATATCTCCTAATAAAATCGGTACCGTTTGCATCTTTCCATCTAAATAGAAAGATGTTAAAAATGTCTCATTCCAATATAGTGCAAAGGCATACACTCCAACAATGATAAATGCTGGACCCACCATTGGAAGGGCAATCGTCAAAAATGTTCGAATCGGGCCTGCTCCATCTAAGTATGCTGCCTCTTCTAAAGCACTCGGCATCATTCTAAAAAACTGAAAAAATATCAGAATGAACAGTGCTGCTTGTTCCCCTTGCCCTGTTAAAGCAGGGACTGCTAATGCCCCAATATTCCCTTTTAGACCTAATTCCGTAAATATTTGAAATCTTGGAATGAAAAAGAGTGTTTTTGGTACGATATACGTAAATATCATTAAAATAAACACTAAATTCTTTCCTCTAAAATCGAATCTTGCTAATCCATAACCAATAATCGCAGATGAGATAATCACACATAGTGTCGATGTTCCTGCTAACAAAATAGTTGTTAAATAAGAACCTGGTAGTTTTAACGCTTTCCATGTCATCTCATAGTTAAAGGTATAAAAGCTACTTGGAATCCATTCAATACTATTATCCACTAAATCTAAATTGGACATTAAACTTACAGAAAACATATAAATTATTGGATAAAGAAACACAAACCCAAAAATAATCAATACTAAGTAAGTTGCTACTTTATATAGAATCCCATCACTCATATTCATCCCGAATAGTTTTTTCTTTACTGGTGGAATTATCTTTTTCATTTTTTCCTGCCACTGATTATACGTTTCTAGTATGCTACTCCCCACTTTACTCACCTCGCCTCTTTCTTTTTACTCCGTGTGCCAAAATATAGAATCCCGATTAGAGCTATTTGAACAAAGGTATAAAGAATGGAAAGTGCGGATGCATATCCATCTCTTCTTGAACCATCATATTTCGATTCTAATATAATTCCATTAATAGGATTTGTATCAAAATTAGCTAGGAAAACTACTAAGAAAACCACACATAAACTAACTAAAGGGTAGATGGTCGGCAAGGTAATCTTCCAAAAGGCTACCCATTTAGATGCCCCATCAATAGACGCAGCTTCATACATATCTTTGCTAATTTTCTGCAAGGAAGCTAGAAAGATAAGGACTGGAACTGCACTGTACCATAATAATTGGACAATTAACTCAAAGGTCGAGACGATGAGCTTTACTAAACTTGCCGATGGAATGACGATAGAGATAGCATCTAAAATCAATGGATTTGACGAAAAGGACATACCTCCATACGTGCTCATATTCTCCATCATTTCCCCACTCAATATAATAATTGGTAAGAAGAAGAGCAGGCGGAAAAAAGATTTTCCTTTAATGTTTTGATTCAGTAGCATGGCAATAATAACTGATAGTGCAATAATAATCGGAACATATATTAATGTACTAATAAAGAAGTTTTGGGCAGCAACTACAAAATCAATTTCTTCAAATAAAATCCTTTTATAATTCTCCAACCCTACCCATTTGTAGCTCCATCCAGTTTTATTTCCAAACATCACATTAAAAAAGCTCATATAAATCGTTCTATATAATGGATATGCAACAAATGCCAAAAATCCTATTATCCATGGACTAATAAATATCACACCTGTAAATGCTTTTTTTTGTTTCATACTTAGTTTCATAGAATCACGAACCCTTTAGCTTTAATTTCCACTCCGTCAAGCTGATAATCGATTGTATTATAATTGATGATAATCTCTACACTATTGCTGTACGTAGCTTTGACAATTCCTTTATCAATGATCATATGATTAATCATTTCACTGCCAATCGTTTCTTTTAAAGCTTTGTTAATTAAATCATACGATTCGTTCATACGTTCACCAATATGCTCCATTTGCGAAACATAAATATTGCTTGAAGCGGTTTCCTTTAAGTAATAGGTAGATTCTCCAGTCAGTACATAGGACGGATAAATACCAAATTCGATTAATTTTAACGCTTCATCTCGATCATTAGATGAAAAATTTAAATATGGTGAATACATCTCTTTATACCCGCTCAATACTAACGAAACAAATGGAATCGTCGAGTCAGTTACCATTAATTCAGAGGAATAAATTGGTGCATCATAATATTTATCGATATATTTGTAAAGGTAGGCATCTGGAGCATACACACTTGTTTGCACATTATTTTCTTGCAAATAAGTAAGAAGCTGCTTCGAGTACTCCAATCCCTCTGTACTACTTCCAATCTTTCCTTTGTCATAATGAGTAAATATATTTCCACCCATCCCATCTAAAGCAACAGATTGAATATCATATTTATTGAATTGTTTTAAGTCGTTTTCAGCAAAACTCTGATAATATTTAGGATTGTTCATAAAGTTTAATAGATTTTTACTTGTGTTATAGACTGAAAAATCCTGCCTGTTCATTTTACTAGCTGTAAACTTTGTTTTTTCATAATAAGATTGTGCATAATCCAAATAGTATTGAAATGAAATTTTATTTTCTTTAAAGAATTCTATTGCAGATTGAAAATCTCTTTTTCCTCCAAGCTTCCCTAATACATCAAAGCGATAGCTATTATATTTATCTAAATAGCTTTTATACGTAATCGATAAATTATCCATTCCTTTATCGATTAAGTCTTTCGTAATCTCTTCTGATTGTTTATACGTCGTTGTTGGAATCGTCTCTAAACCTAATGTTCCTAATCTCATTTCGTTTGTAATAAAATCAATTTTCATAGGGATCTTCTCAAACGAGGTAGAAACACTTTTACTTAACCCATCTTTTTTCTCTAAAAATTGTCTATATTTTTTCGCAATTCCAACATAATTGGCTTGAGAGTCATCAACAAATACATATCGTTGGACTAAATCAAAAGAATTTGGGTCTTTTTGAAATCCTAGTACATGCTGCTCTTCATTTACCCGACTTTGGAATTGAGCATAAGTTGTTCGATAATTATAGGAAAAATAAGATTGATAAAACGGAGTCGTGGAATCCTTTGATTCATAGTTATAAGTAGCATAGCTATCTCCACTCTCTGCTATAACTAGAACTCCCGTCTTATCGACTTCATGTACAACTCCATATACTGGTAAGCTTACTTTTTCCAACTGCTTAACAGATAGTTTTTTTTCACTTAACTTTCCAATGTTTTCATACCCCGTGTCTTTACCAAAAACCGGTGCAGAATATGCTCCCTTATATTTAGGCTTTTCATCTAAACGAATAATGGCACCAGATCCATCTGGAACAACTATATAGCCATCTTCTTTCTCACGAACACTTCCAAAAAACGGATAAACAATCATTTCGCTTAAAGAAATATCATTGTTTCCAGCCTTCCATAAATTTGGATTGTATTCATCAATACTTTCTCTTGGTACATGTACTAACAAATCCCCACCTTGAACGGTAACAAATAAATCAAATTTTATTTTTAATGTGGTAAAGTCAATAGTACTCTTAAAACCGTTTTCAAGTATTTCATACGATTTCTCTACATTATTATCTAATGCCGTTTTTCTATTAGGTGTAAATTTATCATACGTAATCAAGGAGATACCTGATTGAATATAGTTTTTAATTTCTTGGCTATCTTCTTTTTCTCCTACATTTTCTTGTAGATCATAAGAATACCAAACGTAGCCATTACTTTTTTGTTTCACTGCAATAGCAATCGTTTCTTCTTCTAAATAAAGCTCTAATTGTTCATTCTCTGCTACCTTTTTAAAGGAAGATGGAATCGTTGTTTCCTCATACTGAAACTTGGAGGATATAAATTCATCATTTACTGTAATTTGTTCAAAATGATCTTTTTCCACTTCTATTCCATAAGCAACATCTTTTGAGTTCACCCAATAGATTAGACCAATAACTACTGCTACAAGCAATAGAGTGCTTACAACATAAATGCCTCTTTTTTTTACCATCGTTTACTTACCTCCGTAACCACATCAAACAAGAAGCTGATTAATTGATTACCTACTGAATATAGAACAAATAAGAACAATCCAATGATCAGCATAGTGAATACACTTTTAACAATCACGCTAAATGTTTCTCCCACATGATAGTTATGAATATCCTTTATCATAAAGAAGAGCATAAAAGCTATCCAAACAAACATAGCCTGTAGTGGAAGCTTAAAGAATACAATTTGTTCTAAAGTCAGTCCATTGCTTACTAGTACTACAATCGGAACTACAAGAATAAGCGGACTTAGGACGTATGCGGTACCATTATATACACTAGAAAAACTTCCTTCTCCATCACTAATGGTAGCTACTAAATAGCTTGATACTAGCCATAGGATGAACAGAAATACAACAATCATTAATTCATAAAGAATATATTCATTTACTGGTACAAAAAGTAAATTAGTATATTTATAGTATAAAAGGTATACTCCTACACAAAGAATAAATAGAAGCGTTGATGATCGTTTAGCCACTCTTTTCTCCCGATGAATTTCATAGAAACCATCCAATGGTCTTTTTAGAAAAGAGAAGATGTATAGAAAATCATCCACCATTTTGAATCTTTTGAGACTGTTCCATTTTTGAGCAAATTTCTCTAAATAGCGGTATTTTTTATTCAAGTACTTATTTGTGAGCCAAACTAATAAGGTTACAAGTAGCAGTTGGAAAATAGTTTGTAAATGCTGTTGAAACCATTCTTGTCTTATTTCCCAAAATGCTTCTGATATGCCTGTTGTATCATTGGCATCATTGTATTCCTCATAAGCCTTTTGGTATTCTCCTTCACGAAGATATGCATCGCCTAAACCAATATGAGCATTATCAAAGATAGAATTATACTTTAATGTATAGGCCCATAAATCTTTACTGTTTGTGTATTCTCCATCCTGGTATGCATTCATTGCTTCATGAACAGAATCTGCAAACTTTGTTGGTGCGTATGTTTGAATAAGATTTTGTCCTTGGTCGATTACAATCAATTCATCCGTAGAAGTTGCTGCAATACTAACTGGACGATTTAACAATCCGAATCTACTAGAACTAAAATCCTTTCCTCCAAATAAGAACAAAAGATCTCCTTCTGAATTGTACTCAAAAATCCACCCATCCGAACTTACTGCATACACATTATTGTTCTTACTAACAAAGATACTTTCCATTCCAAATGTACCAATCATTTTATCTGGGAAATAGTTTGTTCCAGAAACATTAAACTTCTTAATTGGATTCTTTTCAACAGAAGAGGTTACTGTATAAAGGAACCCTTTTGCATCTATGGCAATATTACTTGGAACATCAGGAAAAACCTTTTCTAATTTCTTTTCTTGTTTTTTCGTCAAAAAGAATGAACGAATTTGATCCAATAATGGGACCTTTAAAGGATTTGCCCCGAAAAAGGTGATAAACTCCCCTTCTCTATTTAACATCAGTAATCCGTTAACCGATTCATTATTTCTTACGTACATATTACCTCGAATATCTACAGCAATATGCGTTGGACTAAATTTATAGCCTTCTTTAAATATAGGAGAATCAGGCTCCCCTATTTCTTTCACTAACTCATGTGTGACTTTATCGAACACATAAATTTTGCTCTCAAAGCTGTCCACAACATATATTTCATTTTCTGTAACAAAAGTACTTTTTATAGCAGAGAACTTTTCACTTGTTAGTTCTCTAACAAATTGTAATTCTTTATCTAATATAAATACTTTATTTAGTGTACTATCTGTTATATAGATATAATCTTCTTCATCAACAAAGGCATGTTCTGCCGTTATTAATCGCTCGCCATTAATAACGCCAAGCTGCTGCACAGGATTATAAGCAGTCTGTGTATCAATTAACTTCCCATTATGGTCACTCGTATAGGTGTAATAAGGGGATTGGGCAAATACGGATGTATTGCTGGAAAATAAGATAAACACACTACTAAGCATGATGATTGTAAGTTTCCATATCCTTCTCATATTACTTAATCCCCGTATGAGCCATGGAGTTCATGACTTTATTTTGTAAAAAGATAAATAACAGTAAATTTGGTAAAAACATAATTAACCCTGCTACAGCAGATAATCCAGCGCCAGCAACAATATTTCCAGATTGCGCTACTAATGTGTCTAAATAGAATGGAAGCGTTCTAATGGACTCCTTATCCATAAATAGAGAAGAGCCTTCCGAATTCCCCCAGCTTGCTTGGAATGTTAAGATTGCAACCGTTACAAGTGCTGGTTTTACTAAAGGAAGAAGGACGCTCCAGTAGATTCGTAGATTACTTGCCCCGTCCATTTTTGCCGCTTCTAACAATTCATTCGGTACTTGATCCATAAATTGTTTCAATAAAAAGATTCCTATTGGCATCGCAAGCAATGGAATAATATGTGCCCAATACGTATTAAAGATACCGATATTTACAATAATAAAGAACCTTGGAATAGCTACAGCCACTGGTACAAACATTAAAGCTAGTGTGTTTATTTTATCCAATGCCTTTTTCCCTTTAAACTCCATTTTCGACAAAGCAAATGCTGCCAAAGAGCTAATTAGTAAAGTAAAAAGGATAACTAAAATAGTTGTAAATAAACTATTAAATACATATCTTGACAACGGAATACCAGACTCTGCTGAAAAATTAAACAATAGCTTAAAGTTTTCAAACGTCGGTTGTCTTACAAAAAACCGAGGTGGATACGCAAATAGTTCGGTAAATGGTTTAAAAGCATGGTTTATAATAAAAAGAATAGGGAGTCCCATAAATATGGATAATATAGTTAACGTTAGATGGAACTTCCACTGATCCTTATGAAATTTCTTTGGATTAAACTTTATGGAGCTTGCCAAAGCACTCACCTCACTTAAGAAATTACTTTCAATCTTTTTCTGCAAATAATTTATAGCTTATCTTATTGAACAATACGACGATAATTAAAAGAACAACCGTAATGGCTGAAGCATACCCCATCTCGTATCGTGTAAAACCAAAATCATTTGCATGGTCTACAACTAACCAACCAGCATATTGTGGTGGAGGGGTTCCCCCACTTAATGTCGCTGCTAATCCAGAAGCATTAAAGGTTCCGATAATCGCCATTACTGCTCCAAATAGCATTTGTGGTTTCATGGAAGGAATCGTAATATAGAATACTTCTTGCCATCGATTACGAATACCATCGATATGTGCCGCTTCATATAAGGAGCGGTCAATATTTAGCAATCCTGCAAGCATCGCAAGAAAACCAACTCCCATACTTCCCCACAATCCAATAAAGATCATGATAGGCATCAATAAGCTTGGTTCCTGTAAGAACTGTAGTGGTTCCTTAATTAGTCCCCATTCTAATAACCAATAGTTAATATAACCTACCTGGTCCCCACTAAATAGCACCCTCCATACAACCCCCATCATAATAGGGCCTGTAATGGATGGGGAATAAATGATAACTGTATAGATGGTTCTTATTCGATGAGGAACCTGTGACAATAGCCACGCAAGAAAAAAGGCAAATATATAACCAAGCGGTCCAACAATAATCGAATAAATTAACATATTGGAGATTGCATTCTGTAGGAATACCGTATCTCCTGTAAATAAATCAATGTAGTTTTTGAAACCGATAAACTCAGGCGATTGTACTGTGTTAAAGTACGTAAGGGATAAAACAGCTGCCACAACCACTGGTAGTACGATAAGGAGTGTAAATAAAGTGACATAAGGAAAAATAAAAAAGTAGGAAGAGTCCTTTATTTTTCTAAAAATGCCATGTATCCTTTTACGCTTTTTTCCTGTATCGCTAACATCGTTTGGCAGCTTATTCTTGCTGTACTTTTTCATTCCTTCTCACCCACTCTTCTACATTTTCAATGGTTGGAACCTTATACGGTTTGATTAATTTTCCATTTTCCATATAACCAAACTCTGTTAATTTACGTTCCAATTCCCTATCAATTATTTTCACTGCCTGATCAATAGCGATTCGAGGATTTTCCTTATCAAACACTACTTTATTCCAAGCATTACTAATCTCACGCTCTACCATGTAATCACCTGGAACCTTTCCAGTTGTTTGAATCCAATTCCACTGCTCTAATATTTCGCCTTTGGAATCAGATGGCCAAGCACTTTTCTTAAATCCATCGATATTTGCTGTTAAATATAAAAATTGATTTCCTAATATGGACTGAATATTATAAGAGAAGTTACTTTGCGTATCAGCATTCGCCCACCATTTTAATAATTCCCATGACTCTTCTTTCTTTTTACTATCGCTGAAAATGATCCCTGTACTTCCATAAGTTGGATCCCATCGCTCGATAACACCTTTTGAATCTTCGACACCAGGTATAGGCATAACACCCCATTGTCCAGCCAATTCAGGTGCAGCATACTTTAATTGGATATACGTATTGGCGTCTCCAATTCCAACTGGTGATTTTCCATTTCTAAAGTTTTGGAAAAATTCAGAAGTAGTGATAGGAATATTGTAGACAGTAAATAAACTAGTCATAAAATCAAAAGCTTCATAAGCCCCATCCTTATTGATCACAGATTGATTTCCAAATTCATTAAATAATCTACCGCCGAACTGATAAATAAATGGCGTAGTTGTATCAAATCCTTTGAATGAATTATTGGATCCAAGTGGGGTATAAAAATTCATATTATACCTTTGAAGCATCGGCACTAATCCAACAACATCCTCCCACGTTTGTGGTGGTGTTTCACCTAGAAACGATAAAATATCTTTTCGATAGAATAACAGTTTTACATCTTGCGTTTCCGGAATTGCATATACCCCTTCATCATAAATAAAAGGGACAAACGTATTTGGATTAAATTGTTCTGTTAACTCGTAAAATCCATCATACTTACTTAAATCCTCAATAATTCCACGTAACGCAAGCTCAAACGGTCTCGCATGACTTACCCCTAATGCAATATCTGGCGTACTATTTGCGGAATTTGAAAGAATAATTTTATTTTCATCTGGTAATAAAGATAGATTCACTTTAATTCCTGTATTTGGTGTGAATTCCTCATCTATCATTCGCTGCATAAGTTCTACGTATAATCTCGATTGATTTACCCATACTTCAATGGTTTCATCATCAACTACATCCTCTTGATTATATCTAGGATTAAAAAAGGAATAAGTAAATGCTTTCGTACTCTCTACGATGCTTGTAAATAACCTTGCATTTGCTTTTGGAATCTTTTCTCCTTCTGTATGAACATAGATCTTATCTAAATGCATTGGATTATACACTAGCATTGGTAAGATCATTTTTATTCTAGAATAAGCGGAGGTTTCATCTTCGATAAATTTATTCATATAATGCGGAAGGTCTTCTGGATTCTTAATAAATTCTTTTATCACTTTCTGAGCAATTTCTAGCTCACTTATAATTGGAAGATCATCCATTCCATAACGTTCCTGAAGTGCTTTCTTTTGAGTTTCGATTCTTTCTGATATACCAATTAAATACTCTTTAATTTCTGGAATATATCGTTCAATTCTCCACTCTCTTTTTTTATCTACAATTCCACCTGTTAATTTCTTCACATCTTTAGAAACAGAATCAATTGCTTCTAAGGTAGTCAATAATTCATGATAAATGTCTTTTACATTGGAATGATTAATGGAAAGTGTCAGCGTATGAGCTCCCTTTTCTAAATAAACGGAGAAAGGTGTTCCTTCATTATCTTTTAATAATTCATTTTTCCAGCTACTAGAATAGGAAAACATATATAGTTCTAGTTCTTTAAATGGTACTTTTCCATCGAATTCAATTCTTCTAAAGGTCGGCATTCCATTATTTGTATCTTGAGCGTATTTTAAGGTAATATTGTAATATCCACTTTCTTCAACTTCAAAATTATATTGAACACGGTCTCCAGAATCTCCAAATGAATAACCATCTAACACGTTCAATATTCTATTTTTATAATCATATGGCGTTATTTGTGGATCTCTCACATACTTTGGACGGATGCTTTGTTTGTTCTTTTTCGAAATATTTTCTGCTTCAATCGTAATCAACTTATTAGTATCTGTTTTATCCTGTTTATTTTCCGAATAATATTCAGCATAAGTTGGCGTATCAGATGTAGTATTTGCAATCTCTATATTTCCTACTAAAAGATACCCTTCTGTTACAGATAGCTTAATCGTATTTTTTCCTTTATTTAATTTAAATTTAAGTGGTTCATATGCAAAATGATTAGGGTCTAGTACCCCTTCTTTCTTCCATTCTAAAACCATATTCGATTTAGGACTTAGCTCATCCCCATATCGATCATATTTGCTCCCTTTATCAAGTGTCTCTGTTTGCCAATCTAGTGAAAGATTGAAACTATTCATTTCATTAAATAGTACTTCATCATTAATCTTCATAGATACTTCTGCTAATAGATTTGTTTCTGGTAAAATATAATAATCCAACCAAAACTCATATAAACCTTCTTGATCTATTTCAACATCAAAAGTTAGTTCATCCTTTGGCTCTAAACGAATAACATCTTTTCCATATCCTTCACTTTGGGATGGATCAAATCGTTTTCCACCTTGCATTTCCTCTGGTGTTAATTCATACTTCTTGCTGGGAGTGGCAATTTTCTTCGTTTGCCATTGCTTCTCCACCGTATAATAATTGCTTTCACTCTTAAATCCACTAATATAAGCTTCTATAGCTTCCATGCTTTTTTCTTGTTCTATTTTTGTTAATTCATCATCCGTGCTTTTTTTTAAATTCCCTTTTCCTATTATCATAACGACTGAAATAGCTATGATTAGGAGCGTGCAGATCAATAGTATTATTTTCTTTTTTAATGTCATTTGATCCCAACCTAACAATCAAATTTTCCTTTAAAAGAGAACATCTTTTAAAAACGTTTTCATCCGTAGTCAACTCGATCATTTTTATAAAAGATTGTCGCTACTGTTTTTATCAGACATTCTCTTTTTACTCTATTGTTATTTATTATATTGGCGTAAGTAGTCATCTAAATAAGCATTCATTGTTTCATCCCATTCAGCTGCAATATCGCCAAATCTAACTCCCTCATCTTTAATTTTATTTTTTAAAGTCCAAGTATCTAAATTATTGAATGCGTTTGCAACAGCAGGCATATTTCTTGGGAATGGAATTGGATTACTTAGCTGTTGTTGAAATTCTTCGCTTTTAAATGCTTCAAAATTGAATATTGCTAACGGGCTATCTGCAGCGAATCCTTTAACAAATGGGTGTTGTGCTAAAACATCCTTATCAGTTGTAACTGGCCATCCTTGGATAAAGTCCATTAAACTATCTTCTGCACGTAACGGAGCATCTTCTTCTAAACCAGAATATTCGTCAATTAAACTCCATTTAGACAGAAGTCCTTCTTCCCCAAATGATAACCATTTTACTAATTGAAAAGCTGCTTCTGCTTTCACTAGGTCATCTGATAAAGAACTAGAAATGCTTAATGTATCATAATACCCATGTAAACTTGTGCTTCCACCTTCAGGAGCTTGTGGCATTGGATAAATATCTATATCCATTTCACGATTTTTCACTAGCTCATTAACATCTGAACTCAATGCATACATCCATACATTTCCAATCGCTTCTAAACCGTCTCCCCATGGCCAACCTAAGTTTCCAACTTTACTTACACGTTCTTCTTCTGTTAAATCATAGAAATGCAATCCTTGCTTGCCTTCTTTAGCAACTAACTCAAACCATTCTCCAAATTTCGGACTACCAGAAAAATCCCATCTTTCTGTTTCGCTATTATATCCTTTCCACCCATTTGGAATGCTATCGAAATAGTGTGGTCCAAGCTCTGAAAAGTCAATAATACCTGGAAAAATTGGTTTAGATGGTGTTAATTGAGCCACTTCACTACGAAGATTTTCATACTCCTCATAAGTCCAATCATAAGAAGGAATCGAAATATTATTCTCTTTTAATAGCTTTAAATTGATTGCTGGAAATTGAGAAACAGACATCCAAGGAACACCGTATATTTCCTCTCCGTCATAACTCATCATAAAGCTTCTGGCATTATCGGAAATAGAATCTGCCTCTTCATCACTTTCAATATAAGGAGTTAAATCTAATGTTAACTCTCTATCATAGGCTTCTGCAGCTAACGGGGAATAGAATACATCTGGAAGTGTACCTTCAGATGCTCTAGCTGTTAATACTTCCATTTTTTCGAAATCATCCATCTCTCCTGTAAATTGACGATCTCTTGTTACCGTTATGTTAGGATATTTTTCCATGAACTTTTTGATATTAAGAACCATTGGATTTGTTTCATCATTTTCCCCATAAAAATTATTTGCATAAACTAAGGCTCTACGCCAAAATCTGTTCTTGCTTAAAAAAGAGTACAAAAAAACATCTGTATCCGTTAATGTTGAAAGTACGACCAAACAACAGAACGAGGTATACAGATGCATTCCCATTCTATCAAGGTTTTACTCGATTTACCAGAGTTAAATGTATGTGCTATTCAAAAAGTAAAAGATCAAGTGCTCATTGAAGTGACACCGATTGATGCCACACAGCCTTGTCCAGTATGTGCATCAACGCAAACGATTCGTCGTGGCACGGCTTATCAACGAAAAGTACGTCACCTCCCTGCGTTTGGGAAACGGGTGTATTTACTGCTGCCCGCTATCCGTTTAACATGCAAAGATTGTCATGCCCATTTTGTGTGGCATTACGACTGTGTTGCGCCAAAAAAGCGCTATACAAAGGCATTTGAAGCCACGTTACCGAAACAAGCGATAGGAGCGACGATTGCCCATGCGGCGCGCCTCTCTGAAACACCACCAACAACGGTTCACCGTGTTGTACGTCAATGGATGGCAGTGGAGTCGGTTCGCGTTCAAAGACGATGCGCACAACAGGCTAAAGTGAGTACGGGTCTTGTACTGGGTATCGATGACTTTGCGATTCGTAAAGGACATCGATATAACACCGGCTTACACGATTTACGTGGTGGCACGTTTTTAGATGTCATCCCAGGTCGTACGATTGCAGAATTACAGGATTATTATCAAGCGCAGCCGATTTGGCAGACGCTTAATCCCGTCGCTGTCGTCATGGATTTAGCGCAAGGCTATCATACATTCGTAAAAGAAATGTATCCAAATGCCATTCGAATTGCCGATCGTTTTCACGTCAATCGTTACGTAACGGATACCTTACAAACTATGCGAAAACAGGTTCAAAAGAGCCTTTCTCCCTGTGCGAAAGCCGATTTAAAACAACACTTCCATATTCTTGGTAAACGTCATGACCAGATCACAAGAGACGAAATGGTGATTTTAAAACGACTGCTTGGTTATGCGAAATTACTTCGCCAAGTGTATGAATGGAAAGAAGCCTTCATTGCTTGGTATGACTGCAGTCCATCGTATAGCCTTGCCAAAAAAGGTTACGAAAGATGGCTGGCGCAAGGAAAAGCAATTGACCATCCGATTGTAGAAATCTGTTTAAAAACGATGCACAATTGGCAAGAAGAAATCTGTAATTATCATCAATTGCGTTTTACGAATGCATCGGTTGAAGGAAAAAATAATAAAATCAAGGCTCTGCAGCGTCGTCACTATTTCACTCGCAATCCGGAGTGCTATAAGCAACACATTTTATTGGAGTGCAATGAAGAATGGATTCAATACGGCTACGGCTCTTAGTCAAGAACATGTTTTGATAAAGAGCCTAAACTAATTCAATTTCTTTTTCTTGCCAATCTGGAACTCCGTTTTCATCTTCATCAATTCCAACAATACCAGCGTAATCATTTTTCTCTTTTTCAGATTCATCTGTTTTTGTATCATTAGAGCATGCAGATAATAGAAGTGAAAATACAATTAATAATGATAAGAATAAACACAATCTTTTTTTCATAGTGACCCTCCACAATAATGAGTTTAATGATTCTTTTGTAACAGTAAAAAATCAGAAAAAATGGTCATTCATCACGAGGTAAACGTTTACGTAAACTTGCTGCGTAGCGATAAATAACTTCTTTCTTTTCCCCCTTTTATCTATTCTATCTGTTACAAAACCATTTTCTTATATAACTAATCTTTTTGAAACCGTTAACATTTTTAGAAATAGTGGATTATTTATCTTCATTTTTTATTTTTTTTTATAAAAGAAAACGTTTACTTAATATAAACTGTTGAATAGAGATATAAGACACCTTTTCAACGAGATATTTCCTTTAATATCCACATAACACAAGAAATATGTCCTTTCTTATCTCAATGTGCATAAAGTCAAAACCACCAAAAACTCATACAAAGACATGTATGGGAAAAGTATGTGGAGGAAGCAGATCATCTTCGTCATAGACAAGATATAAAGAGATTTACGCCAAGCGAAAGAAACAATTAAACGTGTTTTCCCAGCTGCAAAAGAAGAGCAAGGCATGCGATGGACAACTTTAAGGGGACTTAAAAAATTGTCTATGCTGGCGATACACCATGAACCTAAAGAAAATGGCAAACTGGACTTGGTACAGTCCAGAAATATGCTAAATACAATAAAGTAACGAAAAAACTAGAATAACAAAAGGGAATCAGAATGAAAACATTCTGATTCCCTTTTGTTTACAAACTGTGAACTATAGTATAATCTACAGTTCCTAGAAAAAACTTCGCTTTTTGAAGCAATTATTTGCCTAAAGTTTTTTGAATCCTAACCTTGCCAAAGTGGCAAACTTTTGGTTCAAAAAACACAAAATAAAAACCACCAAATATGTATTTGGTGGAGACGGTGGGACGTGCAATTCCATGCTTTCGTCATGGCACTGACTATATCTTGAACCTGTAATATTTAGTTAGGTCCTTTGGCGTCTTATACGAAATATAAATTTACTTAAAAGTAGCATTTCGTATCCTAGTACTACCAAGTTCCTTGGCAGCCTATAAGTCGATACACGGCTGTTGAATTACTTCACATACCGCTCGGCATTGCCTTATCACAATCTATGTGACTTAGGTTTCACCGATAAAGCCAAATTTTCACTTGCATGTTACCACACAAGGCGACTAATATTAATCGAACCCACGTCCAGAAACATCGGCACTTAAGCTTCTACGAGTGTAGTCAACATATTCGTATTTCGCTTATTCTTCTGCCTGTTGACAGGCGTCCGATAAGCTAGTCTGGTTGTTCTCTTCCTTCTTCCTCAGACGGTGGAATCCGGCGTAGCCCACTTAAAGTGAGTCCCTGACCCTACCACATGGGCGATGGAGGGAGGAACCGCTAAGCGCTATTAAGCAGCTAAAGCGAAGTTGTTTTGTTGTTTGCCAGTTATAGGCTTTGACGTTTTAACGAGGCCGATCCCCTCGACTCGCAACCTAAGCTCGAACTATCCCTGTCGAATCCGTAGCGTCCCCATTATAAGGATAAAATCAAGTAATTGTTACATTACAAGATTCTTAGCATTTAAGCTTAACGTTTCGGAAGCTCTGAAATAGGAGCTTAAAGTTATGTTGTCTTATCGACATAAATTATTATAACATAACTGGAGCGTATTTCAATTGTAAAGTTTTGGATTACATTTTTTGCCTTTCACGTAAAGCACGTTCAATACTGCGATTTGCTTCTTTACGTTTTAAAGTTTCACGCTTGTCATAGTTCTTTTTACCCTTACCTAGACCAATCAAAACCTTTGCATAGCCATTTTTAAAATACAGTTTCAGTGGAACTAAAGCATAGCCCGCTTCTTTTGTATCCCCGATTAACTTATTAATTTGTTTGCGATGTAATAAAAGCTTTCTTGTTCTTAATGGATCATGATTATAGCGATTTCCTTGTTCATATGGACTAATATGCATACCAAGCAAGAAGACTTCTCCATTAATAATACGCGCATACGATTCTTTTAAGTTTACTCTTCCAGCACGAATTGCTTTAATTTCTGTTCCTTGTAGAACAATCCCTGCCTCATAAGTCTCTTCAATAAAATAATCATGATTTGCTTTTTTATTTTGAGCAACTAATTTCCCTTCACCTTTTGGCATATCTCTTCCCCCTACTCTGCCAATAATTTTAACAAAAGAACCGCTAATGTTCAAACATCCCCTGCATGGGGTTTCCTTATTCTAAAGAATCCCCATACAATCATGTATCTATTTTATTAACGTTTCTTTTTCTTTCTCTTTGCTTTTGGTGCATTCTCAAAGTGTTTTCTATCATTCTTTCCTTTTCGTCTGGATTCTCCTGATTTACCTTTTCGATCAGCATCTTTGTCTGATTTACCTTTACGTGGTGCACGAGAGACACTGCCCGTGGAGAATACCTTGCCATCTTTCTTCGGATCTCTGCGGCGTGTTCCTTTCATGCCGACAATTTCAAAGTCGATGGCACGTTCATCTTTATTTACATTTACGACTCGAACAGTAATTTCGTCTCCTATGCGGAAGACCTTCCCTGTTCTCTCACCAATCATGGCAAAATGACGTTCATCATAACGATAGTAGTCATCTGTCATATAGCTTACATGGACTAGTCCTTCAATCGTATTGGTAAGTTCTACGAACATTCCAAAATTCGTAACAGAGCTAATAATACCATCGTATTCTTCGCCAATTTTATCAAGCATGTACTCTGATTTCTTCAATTCATCTGTTTCACGCTCTGCTTCTACTGATCTTCTTTCCATATTAGAAGAGTGCTCTGCAATTTCGGTTAAGCGGCTATTCCATTTTTCTTGTATCGCCGAACTAACATCTCCCTCAATTAAATACGTACGTATTAGACGATGTACGATTAAATCTGGGTACCGTCTGATAGGTGAAGTAAAGTGCGTATAAAATTCGGTTGATAAACCAAAGTGGCCTAGACTTTCAGGATAGTATTTCGCCTGTTGCATGGAACGCAGCATGACAGTTGAAATAACCATCTCTTCAGGTGTTCCCTGTACTGCTTCAATTATTTCTTGTAACGCTCTTGGATGAACAGAATTCGCTGTACCTTTCACGATATAACCAAAGTTTGTAATAAACTCGAAAAATCTTCTTAGCTTTTCTTCTTTTGGATCTTCGTGAATACGGTAAATAAAAGGAACCTGCATCCAGTGGAAATGTTCAGCAACTGTTTCATTAGCTACAAGCATAAACTCTTCAATTAATTTTTCAGCAACAGAACGTTCTCTTAAAATAACATCCTGAGGCTTCCCATCTTCATCGACAATTACTTTTGATTCCTTAAAGTCAAAATCAATTGCACCACGAGTCATACGTTTTTTACGAAGGATTGCTGCTAGCCCTTCCATGCGCTCAAACATTGGTACAAGGGGTTCATACTTCTCTCTCAATGCTTCATCCTTATCATGTAAAATCGAATTTACATCTGCATAAGTCATGCGTTCTGTTGTTTTAATAACACTTTGAAAAATTTCGTGATTCACAACTTCACCATCTGGCGCAATTTCCATTTCACAAGACAGCGTTAAACGATCCACTTTTGGATTTAAAGAGCAAATCCCATTAGATAAACGATGAGGAATCATGGGAATTACACGATCTACTAAATAAACACTCGTACCTCTTTCCTCTGCTTCTACATCAATAGGGGAATTTTCTGTT
The DNA here is from genome assembly GCF_024219955.1 of Niallia sp. RD1. Lineage (NCBI taxonomy): Bacteria > Bacillati > Bacillota > Bacilli > Caryophanales > Bacillaceae > Niallia > Niallia sp. RD1. The sequence goes on from NZ_CP100420.1 coordinate 240,678, forward strand.
ACATAGTAGGAAACATCAGCGATATGAACCCCTAGTTTATAATTACCATTTTCTAAAAGAGTAACGGTAACAGCATCATCCAAATCTTTAGCATCTGCACCATCAATGGTAACAATCGTTTCATTGCGTAAATCACGTCTATTAGCAATTTCTTTTTCATCAATGGTATCTGGCGCGCTGTTTGCTTGCTCTAATACATTATCAGGAAAAGCAAGTGGTAATCCATGCTTATGTATTACCGATAATATATCAACACCTGGATCATTTTTATGTCCTAGTATTTTAACAACTTCCCCTTCTGCATTTTTTCTGCCTTCTGGATAAGAAGTTAATTTAACCACTACTTTATGGCCTTCAATAGCACCTTTTGTACTTCCTTTTGGGATAAAAATATCAGTCGCGATTTTTTTATCATCTGGTATTACAAAGCCAAAATGCTTGCTCTCTGAATATGTACCAACAATTTGCTGTACGCCTCTTTCAATAATTCGTACAATCGTTCCTTCTCTTCTTTGTCCAGAGCTTTCAGAAGTGACACGTGCTAATACAATATCACCATTTAACGCAGTTTTAACTTCATTTGGCGGGATAAAAATGTCATCCATGCCTTGTTCTTCAGGAATAACAAAAGCAAATCCTTTTGCATGACCAGCTAATTTCCCCCGAATAAGGTTCATCTTCTCTGGAAGTCCATAGCGATTGCTTCTTGTCCGAACAACTAGCCCCTTCTCTTCCATCTGTACAAGTACCTTGACAAAATCTTTAAAGTGAGAAGAATCCTCTATTCCGAAAGCTTCTTCTAGCTCTTGCACGGTTAGTGGTTTATATGCTTCATCTTTCATATAAGTTAATAGCTTCTCGACATTTTCCTTAATTATATCTTCCAAACAAAAAACCTCCTTTACATCTTATTCATTCCAATCTAGTTTTTCTAAAAACTGATAGAAATCCTCAAAAACTTTTTCTTTTTCTTTATCATGTGTAATAACATGTCCAGAGTTTTCATACCATTTAATATCTTTTTGAATCGATTCCACTTCTTCATATATGATATTCGCACTATTTGTATCAATCATTTGATCATGTCGTGCCTGAATAACAAAAACTGGTGAATAAATAAGATCAACCGATTCTCTTACTTCTTTGATTAAATTTTGTAATTCCTTTAATGTATTCATTGGCTTAAATTGAGCCATTTCCTGCTCAATAACTTCTTCTGATTTCTTCTCTCGCTGCTTATAATTACGAGCATATTCAAGTACGCCTTCATACATAACATCTTCACTTTTAATGTACATTGGAGCACACATAGTTACGATACCCTTTACAGGTACAGTGTAACCTAATTTAAGGGAAAATACCCCTCCTAAAGAAAGACCTCCGACGGCAATTTCTTCAAACCCCATCTCTTTTAAATGCTGGTAGGCTTCCGTTACATCCTTCCACCAATCCTTTGGACCGTATTCCACTAATTCCTCTGGCGGTACCCCATGACCTTTATATAAAGGTACATAGCAAGTGTAGCCCTTTGTATTTAAATATCTGCCAAGTAAGCGTACATCTGATGTATTTCCCGTAAAGCCGTGCAATAAAAGCACTGCACGTTTATTATCTCCTTTAAAGGTTAATGGTTTCTGTTCTACTATTTTCATTAGATAAACGCTCCTTTGTCTTATTATCTTCTCCTTCGTCCTTATATATAATTAAATTACTATGTTTGTTAGAAAAAGAACTATCCTTCTATTGTAGTAAAAAAGAAATAGAAGAATCCAGTAATTTGATTACTTCATTAATAGTCGTTCCGTCTTTTTAATCAGCACTTATGTATGAACCAACTTGTTTTCCGAAAAAAAACCTGACCTTTCATGGCCAGGTTTTTTTATCTATACCGAATTTCGTTATTATAGATCAAAATAACTAACTGCAATCGTTAAAACAAAGAATAGAATCGCTAAAACGATTGTTGCATTGTGAAGGATTAATTCTAAACCACGTGCTTTTTGTTTACCAAATAACTGCTCTGCACCACCAGAAATTGCTCCAGATAGTCCAGCACTCTTACCATTTTGAAGAAGTACTACTACGATTAATGCAATTGCAACGATAATCAATAAAGTAATCAAAACTGTGTGTATCATCTCAAACACCTCCATTAAAACCAACCTACATTAGTTTAAATGTATCATATTTTATGTTTTGTCACAATAGTATGTCGCGTCTTTATCATAATAATTAGTAGAATGTATTTTTTGATGGTAGGTAATAGAGAGAACTCTCTTGATTAAGGGATGATCTTTGCTAGTTTGTTCTCTGTTACCTTTTCCTGCTGTTTCTCTTGCTCTCGGTCACAGAGGAATGATGATGCTCTTCTTTCCCCTCTTCCTTCACTATTAATAAAAAAACACTCTAGCTTATAGGAAATCTCCTAAAGCTAGAGTGCAATCAAGTTAAGGAATCCTTAACTTCAATTATTTTTTTAGGTTGTAGAAAGATTTAAGACCATCGTATACTGCTAACTCGCCAAGCTCGTCTTCGATGCGAAGAAGTTGGTTGTATTTAGCAATACGGTCTGTACGAGATAATGAACCAGTTTTGATTTGGCCAGCGTTAGTAGCAACAGCGATGTCAGCGATTGTAGCATCTTCTGTTTCACCAGAACGGTGAGAAACTACTGCTGTGTAACCAGCACGTTTAGCCATTTCGATAGCTTCGAAAGTTTCAGTTAAAGTACCAATTTGGTTAACTTTGATAAGGATTGAGTTTGCAATTCCTTTTTCGATACCTTCAGCTAATTTTTTAGTGTTTGTAACGAATAAATCGTCACCTACTAATTGAACTTTTGAACCGATACGGTCTGTTAATAATTTGTGACCTTCCCAGTCGTTTTCATCTAAACCATCTTCAATAGAGATGATTGGGAATTCGCTAACTAATTCTTCATAGAAGCTTACTAATTCTTCAGAAGTTAAACCAGTACGGCCTTCTCCTGCAAGATCGTATTTACCAGTTTCTTTGTTATAGAACTCAGAAGAAGCAACGTCCATACCTAAGAATACGTCTTTACCTGGCTCGTATCCAGCTTTTTTGATTGCTTCAATGATTACTTCTAATGCTTCACGGTTAGAACCAAGGTTTGGAGCGAATCCACCTTCGTCACCAACAGCAGTGTTTAAGCCTTTAGCAGAAAGAACTGCTTTTAATGCGTGGAATACTTCAGCACCAGTACGTAGAGCTTCTTTGAAAGTTGGAGCTCCTACTGGTAAGATCATGAATTCTTGGAAATCTACGTTGTTATCAGCGTGTGAACCACCGTTGATGATGTTCATCATTGGAGTTGGTAATTGTTTAGCATTGAATCCACCAAGGTAACGGTATAATGGAAGACCTACTACTTCAGCAGCAGCATGTGCAACAGCCATAGATACACCTAGGATTGCGTTAGCACCTAATTTACCTTTGTTTTCTGTTCCATCAAGCTCGATCATTGTTCTGTCGATTCCAACTTGATCAGTAACGTCCATACCGATAATTGCTTCAGCAATTACTTCGTTTACGTTTTCTACTGCTTTAAGAACACCTTTACCAAGGTAACGAGATTTGTCACCATCACGTAATTCAACTGCTTCGTATTCACCAGTTGAAGCACCAGATGGAACTAGTGCGCGACCAAAGAATCCTGATTCAGTTAATACTTCTACTTCTACTGTTGGGTTACCACGTGAATCTAATACTTCACGAGCATAAACTTGTTGAATATAAGGCATATTTATTCTCTCCTTTAATTTTATTACTTATTTTTTAATAATAGATGTTCCAGTCATTTCTGCTGGTTTATCAAGTCCTAATAAATCTAACATAGTAGGAGCAAGATCTCCTAATATACCATCTGTACGTAATTCAGCATTTTTATCTGTTACGATTACAGGAACTGGATTTGTTGTATGTGCTGTCATCGGTGTTCCATCAAGTGTTACCACTTCATCTGAATTACCATGGTCAGCTGTGATAATTGCTTTACCACCTTTTTGTTCAATTAAAGTGATAATTTTTCCTAAACATTCATCAACTGTTTCAATCGCTTTGATTGTTGGCTCAAGCATTCCGGAGTGCCCAACCATATCAGGATTAGCGAAGTTTAGAATGATTGCATCAAAATTATCTGCTTCAATTTCCTTCAATAGTGCATCTGTTACTTCATACGCACTCATTTCAGGTTTTAAATCATAAGTTGCCACTTTTGGTGAATTGATTAAGATACGTTTTTCACCAGGGAACTCTGCTTCACGTCCACCGCTCATAAAGAAAGTAACATGTGGATACTTTTCTGTTTCAGCGATACGAAGTTGAGTCAACCCATTTTGTGAAAGGACTTCACCTAATGTGTTATCCAAGTTTGTTGGCTTGAATGCAACATACCCATTTACTGTTTCACTAAAATGAGTTAAACATACAAAGTAAAGATTTTTTGGATGTTTTTCTCCACGATCGAATGAACGGAAGTCTTCATTTGTGAAAGTATTAGAAATTTGGATCGCACGGTCTGGACGGAAGTTATAGAAAATAACCGCATCTTCATCTTTAATTGTCGCAACAGGCTCACCGTTTTCTTTTGTGATTACGGATGGAAGTACGAACTCATCAAAGATTCCGTTATTGTAGTTATCTTCTACTACTTGTAATGGATCAGAATATACTGGTCCTTCTCCATATACCATTGCACGATATGATTTTTCTACACGATCCCAACGTTTATCTCTATCCATTGAATAGTAGCGTCCAGAAATCGTAGCAAATTCACCTACACCGTATTCAGCGATTTTTTCTTGTGTAGCTTTAATGTATTTTTCAGCAGTCTTTTGACCGACGTCTCGGCCATCTAAGATTCCATGAATATATACATTTTCGATTCCTTCTTCTTTTGCTAGACGAAGAAGTGCATACATATGTTCAATATGGCTATGAACTCCACCATCAGATAATAATCCAAATAGGTGTAGATTTTTGCCTTTTTCTTTTACATGCTTCATTGCATTAACGAAAGTTTCGTTTTTGTAAAATTCGCCTTCTCTGATAGAAACATTTACTCTAGTCAAACTTTGATATACGATCCGGCCGGCACCGATATTCAAATGTCCAACTTCAGAGTTACCCATTTGTCCTTCTGGAAGACCAACAGCTTCCCCACTAGCTACTAAAGTAGCATGAGGATAAGCGTTCCAATATTTATCGAAATTAGGCTTATTTGCTTGTGCTACTGCATTTCCCATGCGTTCGCTTCTTAAAGCAAAACCATCTAAAATGATTAAAGCTACTGGAGATTTACTCATTCTTACCTGCCTCCAATAAAGCTAAAAAGCTTTGAGCCTCTAGGCTAGCTCCACCTACTAATGCTCCGTCAATATCTGGCTGTGCCATATATTCTTTAATGTTCTCAGGCTTAACGCTACCGCCGTATTGAATACGGATGTGTTCAGCAACTTCTGGAGAGAATTGCTCACTTACTACTTTACGGATATGTGCACATACTTCGTTTGCATCTGCAGAAGTAGAAGATTTACCAGTTCCAATTGCCCAGATTGGCTCATATGCAACAACTGTTGCTTTTGCTTGTTCTGGAGTTAAGCCGTTAAGCGCTTTTGTTACTTGAGTTGCAACAAAGTCATTTGTTTCGCCGTTCTCTCTTTGTTCTAGTGTTTCACCACAACAAACAATTGGAGTTAAACCATTTTCAAATGCAGCGATTGTCTTCTTGTTAACAGACTCATCTGTTTCGTTAAAGAACTCACGACGCTCCGAATGACCAAGTACTACATATTTTGCACCGATATTTTCTAATGCTACTGGGCTGATTTCACCAGTAAATGCACCATTTTTTTCGAAATGCATATTTTGTGCACCGATTTTTACATCTGTGCCATCTGTTAATTCTACTAATTGTCCTAAAAATAACGCAGGAGCACAAACAACTGTATCCACTTTTTCACTTGATGGAACAGAAGCTTTTACTTCTTGAACAAACTCAACCGCTTCAGGAAGCGTTTTGTTCATTTTCCAGTTACCTGCAATAATTGGTTTGCGCATGGTTATACATCCTTTCATGCATATCTATAAAGATATTATTTGTCGTTTAATGCCACTACACCTGGAAGTTCTTTACCTTCCATGAATTCTAATGAAGCACCGCCACCAGTAGAAATGTGACTCATTTTATCCGCTAAATCAAATTTTTCAACTGCTGCTGCAGAATCTCCACCACCGATTACGGAATATGTATCTTGAGATTCAGCAAGTGCTTCAGCTACTGCTTTTGTACCTGTAGCGAATGCATCTAATTCGAAAACACCCATCGGCCCGTTCCAAATTACTAATTTAGAACTTTTAATAACATCTGCATAGATTTCACGTGTTTTAGGTCCGATATCTAATGCTTCCCAATCAGATGGAATTTCTTCGATAGAAACGGTTTTGATGTTAGCATCGTTGGAGAAATCATCTGCAACTGTTACATCAACAGGCATATAGAATTTAACGCCTTTTTCTTTTGCTTTATCCATATAAGATTTAGCAAGTTCAATTTTATCTTCTTCTAATAATGATTGACCAACTTCATGACCAAGTGCTTTAACGAAAGTATAAGCTAAGCCTCCGCCAATGATTAAGTTATCAACTTTATCAAGAAGGTTTTCAATTACACCAATTTTATCCTTAACTTTTGCCCCACCAATAATAGCAGTAAATGGGCGATCAGGATTTGATAAAGCTTTGCCAAGAACATCTAGTTCTTTTTGCATTAATAATCCAGATACAGCTGGGATATGATGAGCAATTCCTTCTGTAGAAGCATGCGCACGGTGTGCAGCACCAAATGCATCATTTACAAATACATCTGCAAGCTCTGCATATTGTTTTGCTAATTCTGCATCATTTTTTTCTTCACCAGCATTGAAACGTACGTTTTCAAGAAGGATTACATCACCTTCAGATAACTTGCTAATTTGTGCTTTAACAGCTTCACCATAAGATTCATCTGCTTTAGCAACTTCTTTACCTAGTAGTTCAGAAAGACGTTTTGCTACAGGAGTTAATCGTAACTCTTCTACTACTTCGCCTTTTGGACGTCCTAAGTGACTTGCAAGAATGACAATTGCACCACTCTCAACTAATTCTTTAATAGTTGGAAGTGCAGCTTGAATTCTTGTTTCGTCAGTGATTTGTTGATCTTTCATTGGTACGTTAAAGTCAACACGTACAAAAGCTTTTTTCCCTTTTAAATCGATATCACGAATTGTTTTCTTGTTCATTATAGGTACCCTCCACTGCATATTTTTAAAAGAGCGGAAACAAAATTGTTTCCGCTGTTTGATTAAAGGGGGTGCTTATTAACTCGCACAAAATTCCATTTGAAAAGGGAAATTATTTTGTTGCAAGCTGTGCAAAGTGCTTAACAGTTCTTACTAATTGGTTAGTGTAAGACATTTCGTTGTCATACCAAGCAACAGTTTTAACAAGTTGTTGATCACCAACAGTGATAACTTTTGTTTGAGTTGCATCAAATAATGAACCATAGCTACTTCCAATAATATCAGAAGAAACAAGCTCTTCTTCTGTGTAACCGAAAGATTCGTTAGCAGCTTCTTTCATTGCAGCATTAACTTCTTCAACTGTAACTTTTTTATCAAGAACAGTAACAAGCTCTGTTAATGAACCAGTTTTTACTGGAACACGTTGAGCAGCACCGTCTAATTTACCTTGAAGTTCAGGTAATACTAAACCGATTGCTTTAGCAGCACCAGTTGAGTTTGGAATAATATTTTCAGCAGCTGCACGAGCACGACGGAAGTCACCTTTTGGATGTGGAGCATCTAAAGTGTTTTGGTCGCCAGTGTAAGCATGAATTGTAGTCATTAAACCAGATACGATTCCGTATTTGCTTTGAAGAACTTGTGCCATTGGAGCAAGACAGTTAGTAGTACAAGAAGCACCAGAGATAACTGTTTCAGTTCCATCAAGAATTTCATGGTTTACATTATAAACAACTGTTTTCATTTCGCCAGTAGCTGGAGCAGAGATTACTACATTTTTAGCACCTGCTTGAATGTGAGCTTCTGCTTTTTCTTTAGTTGTGAAGAAACCAGTAGATTCGATAACTGTATCTACACCAAGTTCTCCCCATTTAAGGTCAGCTGGGTTTCTTTCAGCAGTTGTAACAACTTTTTGACCGTTTACTAAGAAGTAACCTTCGTGAACTTCAATCTCACCTTGGAAAGTTCCTTGAGATGAATCATATTTTAAAAGATGTGCTAGCATTTTAGTATCAGTTAAATCATTGATTGCAACCACTTCTAATTCTGGGTTTTCCATGATTTTTCTGAATGCTAAACGTCCGATACGTCCAAAACCGTTAATACCTACTTTTACTGTCATTGTAAATTTCCTCCTCTAATTTTAAGAGTATTAAATATATAAAGGGATTACCCATTATATCAACTTTTTAGCGGCTCCTTCATCTGTTATTAAAATAGTTGAAGGCGGTGCTTCTTTAAAATAAGCCCGTATAGCCTTTGATTTTGATGCTCCACCAGCTACAGCAATAATACTAGGTACAGAAGATAAGTCTTCCAGTCGCAGGCCAATTGTTTGAACCTTATGGACAACCTCTCCCTCTTCATTAAAGTAGTACCCAAATGCTTCACCAACAGCTTCTGCATTTTTAATTTTTTCTAGATCATGTTTGCTAGTATTTCTGCGATTTGCCATTGTAAGCGCCTCGCCAATCCCATGAACTAGAAGATTTGCTGAACGAATAAGTTTTAATACTTCACTTATACGAGGATCTGTAGAAATGCTTTTGTACACCTCTTCACTGACCTCATCTGGAGCATATAAAACTCGATGTTTTGATGATGTATGGTCTGCCATCATCGAACAAATTGTATTCGCCTGATTTTTGACATCTTCTCCTATTCCGCCACGAGCAGGAACAAATAATAATTCGCCATCAGCAATACTAGGCGTTAGCGCTTCAGCAACGGAAGACATAGTAGTCCCACCAGTAACTGCGATGATATTATTTCCTTTTAGAAGAGATTTCATACAATTTGCTGTCGCAAGTCCTAATTCTTTTTTTACCCATGGAGAATGATCACTGTCTCCAGCCACGATAATAACCCGGCTAATGCCAAGTTTTTTTTGCAATAGCTGCTCCATTTCGTTAATACCCGTTACTTCTCTCATTACACTAGAAAGACTTTCCAACACTTCTTCCCCTATTGAAGTGACTGTCATGCCGATGTTTGAAATATGTATAAGCTGTTGATCTTTTAAAAACTCGACTTCACTTCTCAAGACTCTTTCGGTCAGTCCTAGGCTCACTGCCAGACTTCTTCTTCCGACAGGCTGCATATTCTTAATATATTGAAGAATATAGTACCTTTTTTGCATAACTGTAAGTAAATCAGGTAATAATCTTTTTTGAATCTCAATAAATGAAACCATGCTTGTTGCGCTCCTTCACTTACAGTGGTCGTCAGAAGTCCCGCATAGACATTTTACGTCCCGGATACTACAAAAAAAATAACTTCCCTGCTACAAGAACAATTCTAACACCAGTATAGTATGAATTCAACTGATATGTGTCTATTTTTTGTAAAATTTGACGAAAAAGTGTCGTTCTTTCTTTTCTTACTATTTGGAAAAAATTAATTATTATCCATCAATTTTTCTCGTTTTTTCTGAAATAGTTTTATTGGTTTCTCCGTAGAAGTAGAAATAGAAGTAATTAAAGTATATGAAACATTTTTATATAAATCTGATACTTTATTTCAGAATAATAAGGAAGAAATATAAATGATATTCTTCTATTAATTTTGAAATCCTTCATCTTATTCATCAACCTATAAGTTTCATTTCTCTTCATCTTTTTTCTAGATTAGCAAAAATAATAAGATGAACTTATTAGGGGATAACAATGCTGTGCCTGTTATGTCATACTTATTTTTGAAGTATCTCTTCACTCATTCAAATTAAATCTACAGAACAGACCTTTCGAAGAAAAGAAATTATAGGATAGGAGAATAGGAGATGGAAAATAAAGCTTTAATCGTTATTGACTTACAAGTAGGCGTACAGCCTTCTAATACCCCCCTCTATAATCTTGATAATGTTATTAAGGGCGTTAATGAAAGAATTCAAGTTTTCAGAGAGTTGAATTATCCCATTATTTTTATTCAACATAATGACCAAGAATTGATTCTCAACACCAAACAATGGAATTTATTTTCTGAATTAGACGCAAGGGATACAGATATTTACATTAACAAAACACACGCCAATTCCTTTTACAATACTGATTTAAATGCAAAATTATTGGAATTAAAAATAAATACACTTGAAATCTGTGGAGCACAAACGGAATATTGTGTTGATACAACAATTAGAATGGCCCATGGCTTAGGATATTCTTTGTATATGAAAAAAGGACTAACCACTACACTAAATAATGATTTACTAGGAGCAAAGACAATTATTGAGCATCATGAGAAACTATGGAATAATCGATTTTTAACTTTTTTATAATACATCATAGAAATTAACACAACAAAAAAAAGGTTTTTTAAGAGATCGCCTGGAAAACGAAAAACTCAAAAAACCTTTTTTAAACATTATTAGCGCCCTCGGAGGGAATCGAACCCCCATTTTAAGAACCGGAATCTTACGTGCTATCCGTTGCACCACTTTTTAGTGATTGTTCTATAAAGGTTGAATTACCAAGGGTTAGACGACATTACAGTATTTCTACTGAATAATACTACATTCAAATACGCACCTTAACTTTAATATAATAGTAATAAAAGGTAAATGGATTGTCAACTAAATTATTGGAAATGATTATGAAGTAGTCTTTTCAGCAGTTAAAATTAATAACCCTTTATTGGTATAATCCATATTTAACACCTTATAATCCCCAACAAATGTAAAAGTATTATTCACTTTTAGTTTATCTCTATTTGTCTCATTATCTTGTACGATAGCCAATATTTGATTATTTGCTACTCTCAATTGATTACCTTCAATAGTAAATGATTGCTGATCTATAATAGAAGGAACTAAAATAGGTTCTCCTTCAATCTCAATCCATACGGGATCACCTCCCGCATTATAAACGACATTACCGTTTTCATCTCTCATTAAAACCCTAGTGATTACTTTAATAGTAATCATAAAATTGCAATGTTCCATAATCGCTTTATATTTCCCATATCGTTTTATGGCTGTATCACTTGTAATCAAATAATTTTCATCATCAATAGTAACTAAATCCCCCATTTTAATAGGGCTGATTGTATGTATATGCTTCTTTTCATGTTCAGCAAGTGTAGTATTCGTGATAATGGCTTGTGTGGCTACATTATTAATATAAATACTTTGTCCTGCTGATTCAAAAAGAAACTCTAAATCTTTTATATTAGGACTAAACAAAACGTTACCCCCTTTCTAGTTATCAAATAGCATAAAGAAACTTGATTCATTTTGTAACTGTTCATCTGTTTTAAGTAATCTAACTTTCCGTTCCAATTGGTCTATACGTGCTAATAGGTTGTCATGGAAGTCCGATACCGTCATATCATCCAATTTATATGACTTCATTCCACTAGGATTATTAGCAATGGATTCAAGTATAGATAATGCAGAAGAATAAATATTTTTCTTGCTTGTGGCTGATTGTGGGGAATATTCATCGAATGGCTGCAAGTTATTCTCTTGTAGGTAGATGATTAATTCCTCTTGGGATAGGTTAATACCTTTTGTTTCTAATTGTAAACGTTGTAGGTTGTTCATTCTGTGACCTCCTTTGTTAATTTTATACATAAAAAAGCCCCTCAAATATGAAGGGCAGAATAGTTTACTGGTTGAATTTTTCTTCTATATTCGCTAATCTCTGTTCCATGTTCTGTACAGCCATTTCTAAATTAGAATCCAACTTTTCACTTTCTTGTTGAAAATCTGTTACATCTCCCATGGAAACCCAATTTCCTTCTTTCGCCAAACTGTTTGATGAAGTAATATCATATTGATTTTCTTTATAGAAACCTAATTTATTTTGTAAATTATCTCTATAATCTCTCATAGAATTAGTTAAATTTTCATGTATAGTTTCATATTTTGCTGGAACACTCACATCTTCTAATTTTGTTAATACCTCATTAGCATTAGATGTTTGTTCTTCTTGTTTATCCATTATTACTGACATTTCTTCTGTTGAATCTAAGAGTAGAAGTGGCTTTGTGTAATTTTTAATTTCATTAATATCAGAATTAATGATTTCAATAATTCCTTTAACTTCTTCTTCATATGTAACTTCTTTTTTCCTTGTTGTTTCTTTTTCAGAGTCTACATTACTTGATAAGGAACATCCAGTTAATAATACAACACTAATAATCAATAACAATATTTTTCTCATAATACCCCCTCCTTAATACAAAATACATTCGTTATAAAGAACAAAAACCCTTTATTTTTTTTGTTAAAATTTGTAGAATTTTTTCATGGGTGTGTAAAATGGATAGTTAGCGACTTCATTTTCTCAATTAGGGGTATCGTATTATCAATTACACTATCATTTAAGCAATAATCCACGGAATACATTTGTATATTTATACTAATCAAATACATATTAATTGTAAATTAATGGTAATCTAGTTTACGTAATGTCCTATTATACACAGCAATCAAAATAATCAATATTGATAAATCAACGTTTTTAAGCACCCTTTTAAGTACGATAGAATAACCATTCCGTTGTACTTTAGGAAATTTTATACAATTTACACCAAAAACGCTTATTTGTAGCCATTTATGACTGTATAATCTCTTCCATTGAACAGGATTTATTTTCATATTATTTCCCTTTGCACATACATAAAAATGTATAAAATATTGCATAAATAATATAGAATGATTATTAAGAATAGAAAGCGTCAAGTTTTTTTACTTTACAATTATAAAAAAATTAAAAAATTGTCGGCACATTTTACACTATTTTTTTAAATATCGCCCCTACGCCATAACCTGTAAGCGGAAATCGTAATATTATCATAAAGTATAATCCCTTGACACTACTACATTCCTATTATATTGTTACTTCTTCTTTCTCTTCCTTATCCTGTTCACTATTTCCCACATTATTTCCTTCTTTCATTATTCGATTCAACTCGAATTGAACGTCAGTAGTATATGGACTGTCCTCTAGTATTCCTTCTAAACTAATTGCTCCCATCTCTCTTAATACTTTAAGATTCTCAATAATCTCTTTATCATTCGAAGGTGTAGCATATTGGAATACTATATCTAATGTCTCATATTCTTCCTCACTGTACTGTTTACCGATATAACCTAGCAATACTCTGATCTTTTCAAAGCGTTGCTCTATACTGTCTCTCATAAACTGTTCATTCATTCCTGCTTTAATGTTAGCCAATTGGAATAGCAACTTAATACTAACCTCACTAAGATTACTAATGTCTGTCTTATTTAAACTAACAGCAGGTGTCTGTGATACATCTAGTAATGACTGTAGCAATGTCTTATAGATAGTTTCAAAAGAATGATAGTCTAATTGATTACCTACCATTTTAAACTCTGAACCATCGTCTAGGCTTATTCCTCCCCCTATTACATCACTAGGAAGCCCCTCACCTTTTAATTGTTGTCCAATGGCTACTGGAATAGGATTCATAAACTTATAGAAACTATCTGTATATTTACTGATTAAATCCTCCATAGAATCAAGGATACTTATCCAATCATCTAATTCGCTTCTGCCTTCTGTATCACTCAATTCATTCTCATTATGATATACAATTGGCAATCCACTAAGATTGACGTACCTATCAGTCAACTGAATAGACTCTCCACCCTTGTTATTATACTTTTCTACAATATCTTTTTTGAACACTGTATAGTAACTAATACCATCATTTATATAGGCTTCGATAAAGGCAATAAGATTATTTTCTTCATCATATACTGGATAGCCTTCTCCTGCATCAATGAGTTTACTTTTAATAACTCCATTTTCTATATACACATATTCTGCAACTTGACCATATTTAAGCACTTTATCTAATATTTTCATGTTTAAACGGTCATATTTCGCCTTTTTATTGACTTTTTGATACTCTTTCACAATATTTTCATTACCAGTCAACGTTAAAGGATTCTGTAGAAGATATGCCTTTTGGAAATTTAATAACGTTTTAGCATATTGCAGTACAATTTTACGTGGAGTAAACTCTTTCCCATTGTACTTATACGATTTTCTATGTAATATTTTATGATTACCATTAAGATAATATTTCTTTTCTAATATATCATTTACACGTTGTTGATTGTCTATGGACTCTACTTCTTCAACGAACCAGTTAGTATCATTATCATACTTTTCTTGGATATACTTTTCTAATTTATCCATACTCTTTCCCCTTTCTCTCCTTCACAATTGAAGGATTGTTTATCTCATGCAAGGATTGTTTACCACAGATATTTTTATCTCAGACATAATGTCAGAGTTAAATGTCTACATAATATTTACTTTGTTTCATTGCCTGACAAGCCATTGCATTAGCAATCACCAAGTCATCATGTAAATTAGCACCCTTTTTATTGCCCATTTTCCCTTTAATTTCTTGGAATATTTTCATCTCTTCCAATGTCTGTACACATTCTATGTTAATCATGCCTAGTTCAAAGTTTTCCTTAAAATCATTGATTAAAATAGGCTTAGAAGTGGTTGTAGTCATAAATCCTAGTTGCAGTTTCTTCTTACCTTTTTGATCGAATATTTTTTGTTTCAATAGGTTCATATATCCATATTCTTTACGCAACTTCTCCAACAATGGCAATCCATAACTATTTCGTTCAACACAAATATAGGCATAATTAAAAAACCTGCCTAAACTGTTCACTATTTTAGCGAATTGATAAACAGGTACATCATTTGCATAAAAGGAAGCCATTTGTTGCCCTTCTGCATTGTATATACTTATTGTAGAGTTATCATTATCGCCACCAGTACCAGACGCAACGTCTACCCCACCATAATGTTTTATTCCCTTTTTCGGTAGATGATATAGGAATAAACTTTTATTGAGATATGGCTTTAAGGTGTCTGGTAAATCATTCGTGGTCTCTTTCATGGACAACGGACTCATTACATTCTGCAATCGCTCAATAATCAATTTAGTATCAAATACTGACATATTGCTTTCTGCAAATGCCTCATCTGGTGTAGTAGGAAACTCCCTATGAAACTTATCAATACTATTTGTTTCTATGTAATATCTTCTAAACATTAACTGTCTAAAAGAAGCACCATACTTTTCCTTCAACTCTATTTCATCATGTTCTAAGTCCTTAGAAGCCATTCTAGCCCCTTTATTATGTACCTTGAACCATTCTTCGGCTTCATCAAAACTATGCTTAAATTGGCTACTATAAGCCTTTGCAAGCCATGAATAAAAGTGTGCTTTCCATACAGATTCTTTACCTCTAAATGCCTTCATGAACATTTCTTGATATGTATTGTAGCCCATTGCAGTTGATTCAATGATAATCTTACTGTTAGGGTTTTTAGCCAAAGCAGGAATACTTGTTGCTATGATTTCCTCTTGTGCTTCATTAGGATACTTTGCCATCTCTGATAAATGGATTAATTCAAATGTATTACCTGATATACTGTCCTCTCCACCAGCAGTTCCTACAACAATTCGACTACCATTACTCATATACATTTCATCTCTATTGGAAATTTCAAGGGTAGGAAATAGGTTAGGATATTTCTCATGAGGAAGGGAATTATACATCTTTTTCAATTTACGCAATAAGGACTGTGTTACCTTGTTATGATGTGTCATGATGATATATGAAGTATCTGATTTAGTCATAGCAGAATACAACATATAAGCCAATGACCACGTTGTAAAGCCAATCTGACGACCTTTTAGGATGATATTATACTTAGTCATTTCATTTGAGAATTGTTCCTGTTCAGCATTTAGTATAAAAGGTACACTATCACCATTGTTGTCAATAATCTTGATAAAATTCTTAGCAAATAGGCGAAAATCACCTAATACTTTTTGTATTGCTTTACTATGTTTAGTTTTTTTGATTACCACTTACTCACCTCCGAACATAAAAAAGAGAGCGTACCGAAAAGTACCCCCTCTGTCGTGTTTTCGACTACCTTATTAATCCAACAATAAGCCATCTTCTTCCTGTTCTTCTTCATCATGTACAGGTTCAAATGTTTTGGCTGCAAGTTTAGCATTTGATTGTATTTCCTTATGTAAAGTTAAAAAGAGACGAATAGATTTCTCGTCTCCTTCCTTTGCTTTATTCGTTACAATTTGATATATTTCTTCAAAGTCATTGGCAATCTTACTGTCCAATAACAACATTAACAATTGCTTGTATTCGGTTGTTTTTTCCCATTTAACAAAGCCATCTAATGTCTTTCTGTTTACTTCACGACAAAAATCCTCTTCCGATTTTTTCGGAATATCTCGTCTAAATCGAATATCATGCTTCCAACTAAAATATAGTTTCTTTTCGTTTGGTAACTGATCTAATGCATCATAAATATTCATCATTCATCACCATTCTTTTCTTCGAGAAACTTTGACATCTCTTGAAGTATTTCAGTCATACGCTCACTATTTTTAATCATTTTTCTAATGTTGCTTTGACATACATTAAAATCTTCTTGAATTTCCTCAACAATTTGGCTAAAAGTTCTATTTTCCATTTGTACATTTCTCCTTCGATTAAGTTAATTTTGAATATAAAAAAGGAGGACAGTTTCCCATCCCCCATATTTTGGAACACTAAATTTAGACACGACAAAAAGAGCATCACATATTTTGCGATACCCTCCCCCACAATTGAAATGTCAAAAGGTTGCTTTTTTGCCCTATACTTAATATAAGTTGTAAACTTTTGATTCCTCATTTAATATACTAATAATTTACTATTAATTTTAAAATTTAATTAACATTTTCAAAAGGTACGATATTCGCCCTATACTTAATATAGTTATAATTTTTACTTTTCATATTTAACTATTAGTATATTTATATATATAATATGTAGGGCAAATAAGTAACCTTTTAAATAATCACATATAACATAATCTGACAAGGTTGCTCACCTATATTATATGTAGGGCGAAAAACGCACCTTTTGGATTTAGCAACTAGAAGGGTAGTATATCAAGTGGGAATGATTCTGTTTCCCCTTCTTCTTCCTTCCGTTTATCCTCCAACATCTGAAAATATTCTTTTGCTTCCATAACCTTTATTTTTTCATATGGAATAGGTTTACCAGAAAATTTTATCCAATCATTTGCTATGTATGAATTTGCTTTCCGTTTACCTTTATCCAATGCTGTACAGAAAAATTCCTGATTATGTATTCCTTCCACAAGTTTATATTGTCTCAATTGTGATAAATAATCCTTCATTGTTCTATTTGCCAGTCCTGTATTTTCTGCTAACGTCAGCATAGGACAATCATATTTACCTTTATATCGTTGATTCTGCATTTTGATATAACTGTACAGATAGAACCCAGTGCAACCTATATTTTTATTTGTCATACAATACAAGAACACTTCAAATGGGATTAAATGAGTATTGTCTACTTCAAAGAAAGTTCCATTTTCATTTCCTTCCTCATAATCTTTTTTTGTTCGATAAAATGCTTTAATAGGTTCTTTGATAACAAATCTATTGGTTACTTTATTTAAAAAATCCGTTGGTAATAGTTCTCTATCTTCGCTGAACATAGTAAATGATAATGCTTCATAATCGTATATATCATCTTTAAAATGCCATATAATCGGAAAATCTCTTTCAGTGGAAGTATATCCCATTATATCTAATATTCCATTCTTTTTAATTATATAATCTACTGTTTTAGCATTAGGATTGTATCCAAGAATACTCTTAATATCTTTTATGTTTTCAACTGTGTATAGATACTTTGTATATCTGTATAACCATGAGATTAAGTAATAAAAAGAATAGGCAAATGCAATATGCGTACCATTTTTCATATTGTTTTGTAAATCCTCAAATATTTCATTTGGCATAAACACTTTGCTTTCATTTTCATCATATTGTAAATATTTCTCTAATTCTTCGTATTTCATAGAATAGTTTCCTCCGATTTTATATAAGATTAGTTCGTTGAGAATACAATTTTGGATTCTCAGATTATCTATTTTTGTATTCGTCTAATGCTGTTTGTAAGCGTTCGTCAATTTGATACAAACTGAAAATTTTTCCTGTTTTTACATCTCTTGCAACTGTGATAAATGGAATATACTTACTTGATAAAAACTCCGATACATTTTTGTTGTAGCAAAAAAAGAATGATTTTTTCATAATATTTTCCTCCTAGATTAAATAAAATAGGAGCATGATGGACATGCTCCCTATACTTCCTATATATGTTTGTTAGCCTAAAAATGTATATTTGAATTCTCTTTTACCTGTTAAGGCAAAACTAACTAGATTGTTCAATTCATCCTTTGATCTAGTAGTTTGTGTATATCCTTTTGCTTCTTTAAATGTGTTTCTCAAAGTAAACTGTTGAGCAGGTAACTCAATGGGAAAATCAAAAAACCCCTGCAACTCTGCAAGGGGTAACTCTGTTTGAAGGTATCCTTCTCTATTCAATTGTATTTTTGCTTTTGTATTAAATTTTCGTTGTAGATTAAAATATTCACTCTTAGTCGTTTGGTTTAGTAGGTCTACTAATTCATCAAAGCCCAACAATTGCAAATATTGATTGTGGATACTTTTAAATGAGTCATTGTAATGCCCTAAGAATGAACTATCTACGCAAAGTAATAGCATTTTCCCTTCCTTAGTTTTTGGTAATGGTAAACCATAAAAACTCCACATCGTTAAGGCGGTACTCATTGCATATTTCTTTGTATAATTCCCACTATGAACCTTTAACAAGGCATTTATATTGGCTGTTTGTGGATTAACATAATCATTTTCATTAATTCTAACTACATGATTACACCATGATTTCCCCTTATGTAAAGCAAGGTCAATTCCTATCGCCTTTCTTTTATCCTCTCTATCTGCAACAAATATTTTGTTAAAATTGTAGAAATAATTAATTTCATTCCCTTTAACATACTTTTCTATTGCACAACCTAATAAAGAGTCAAAATCATCTGTTAACATTAATGTATTTTGATTACGTTCCATATCAGAACACCACTGTGGGAATTTATCCTTTAATATTGCTTTCATTTTGTAATAGCGAAAGTTTAAACTCTCCTACTACCTTCTCATGGCAAAACCCTCTGACAACAATATTGTGGTATGTCGTCTATGACTCTAACCAACGTAAAATTACGCTCGTTAGATTCCTCCTTTTAATCCTCAGTAAAAATTTTATTAATTAATTGTTTATAATTAATATACTGAAACTAAAAGAAGGAGTAGTCATAACGAATTACTATAACTCTCACTTTTTCACCTCTACTTTCCTTTGATTTTTTGTGTGATTAATTTCTATCTATATATTTTCTGTATAGTTCTATTTTTGGTTTTGACATTCCACAATCTCCTGTCTCATATCTACTTATGAGTGATTGGGAACATCCTATGTATTTGGCTATCTTTTGCATGGATATTTTCTTTTGCCTACGTTTTAAAAAATACACATCCTTAATATTCATACTTTTTCTCCCTTTTAGATTAAATAAAAAAGGAGTAGACAATTTGCCTACCCCTTCACTATGTATGATTATGCTACTGTTACAACTGCTACACCTTTTGGTGAACCTACTTTAAGAGTTGCTTCAGCAATAACTTGACCTTTTACATTGTCACCAGTTTTTGCTAATGGCTCAAAGTGTGGCTCACGTAGGTATGCTAGATCAACGTAAGAATCATTGAATACTACCATTTTGTCAGCAGGAACATGTTTAGATAGTACAAAATGTACTGTTCCATAGTTTGTGTTAATGCTGTCCACTAATAGACCAAAGTTAGTTGTTACGTGAGAGTATCCATAACGGTCTTTGTAGATAGCATCAATTTGCTCTTTAATATCAGCATTAACGAAAGCATATACTGTTCCTTCTGCTAAATCTTGATTCCAAAGGTTACGCATAACTTCTTTTACTGTATCTTCTGTTACAGCACCAGTCGCAGATACAGCATTAGTAGCGTCTGCAAATTCAATTAATCCGCTTAATTGACGTTTAAATGGTGTTACAGAACCATCTGCTTTTAATCCATTGATGAATTTTTTCTCCATGTTAATTTTTAATTCTAGTAAACGGTCATTTACTTCTTCTGCAAATTGAGTAGATTTCATAGCAACTGCTGTTCCAGAAATACTTGCACCTTTTTTAAAGATTTCTAAAATGTTGCTTAATTCTGCTCTAGCAGTTTCATAAAATACAATTTCCTCTGAACCTTCAACCGCAGATAAATCTTCTGCATTATCAAGTGTTTTTGCTCTCCATGTATATACAGTAGATAGGGCTTTCTCAACGTTTCCTTTTGCCATTAACATAGATGTGAAAGGAGTTGCTTGTACTCCAATTAATGCGATTTCCTTAGCAAGTGAAATTTGTTCCAAGTTAGTAAAATTAGATGATTTAAACATTAATAATCATTCTCCTTATAATTGTTTTAGTTAAATAGTTTGCTAAATTTTGAAGCAATCATGCCTTTTGTATCCTTTTTGGATTCAAATGCACTATATTCTGATTGTTTGTTATGGTCATTAGGCACATAACCCATTGACACTTTTAATTCATTTACAAATGTGTTTAGAGTTTCAATAACTCCTGTTAATTCTTCTTCATTGCTAACTTTCACAATGGAAGCAAAACTTTCTAACCCATTTTCTTTTAGTGAAAGAGAAACTTCTTTATTCCACAATTCTTCCTGTTTAGCAGCCATTAATTTTTCTGCTTCGGATACTTCTTTTGGCTTGTATTGAAGCAAATCATCTCTTTCAGCAACAATTGGATTTAATTCTTGTTCTTTCCAATCATTTTTTGCTGTTTCTAATGCTTCGTTTAATTGCTCTTGTGTATATGTAATTTCTTCAGCCATGCTTTCACCTCCTTAAAATTAATTAAATTTGACATTAACCTTTCCTCTTGCAAGGATAGGCTTATCATTATGTAGCCCTCCAAACTCGAAAATAAAATAGTCGAGAATATCATCGGGTATAATGTAGTCATAAAAATAGACACCGATATTTTCTTTATCGCTGTCTGTGATTGGTATTTCTTCTATTTGATTGTTTTGCTTATCATAAATCGTTAATTTAATATCATTGGGATTAACTACTTGTCCTGTAAAAGTTTTAAACTGAACTCTTAATCTAACTGTATCCCCTACAAATGCCATTATTCTATCACCTCCACAATAGATGGATTCTCTATTGCATTTACATTTGTCATATTAAGTGTATAAGAAGCCATAGAATGGTTCTCTAGGACGTTTAAATAAGCGTTATATATATTTGTATTAAGTGGATATAAAACGTCTGTACGGGCTTGTATAGGCTTAATATAGGATAGTAATTCTTCTATCTTTTTGCTTGTTCTGTATACGTTAGAATTAATTGGTAAAATATACGTATTTACATTTTGAGTGCTATTTCTAACTGTTCTGTTAGATTTTAAGACACTTGTATACAACGATAAGGAATAAGTCGATACATTCCTTTCAGTTCGTTTTTCCTTATTCAAATAGGCGTTTATTCGGCTTAGAATTGATTCTGTGGACTTAGAAACCTTCTTATTGATGTTGGTAGTAGAAATGATAGGTAGAATATTGCTAGTAAGAGAAATACTTACGACCTTAGGTGGTGCTACAGGTAATCCAAACACTTGTAAATATGGATAATCATTATTAAATCCCCAAACAGATGTAAAATCCCATCCAACATATGTAGATTGAGTTTTCATTTCTGCTGTTGTTTTACCCGTTCCACCTTGCGAATAGGTTAAACCACTAGATTGTATATCCCAATACGAATTAATAACAGTAATTGCAATTGCATTTCCAATTAATCCGCCTGCTGGGTATGCTGTTCCTATTTCTGTATGTGTTGCTATTCCAGTTGAATAACAATTTTCAACAATACTGTTTACACTTGTAGAATAGCCTACTAATCCCCCTACCCTTGCAAACCCTGTAACATTTACATTTGCATAGGAGTTTTTAATAGTGCCATATGGGAATTGTCCTACTAAGCCACCGACCATATACTTACCTTGCAATGTACCAGATGCATAGCAATTTTCTATTGTCCCATGGTTAAGCGCTCCTACAATCGAGCCACACCAGTTTGAAACTGTTCCACCAGATATATTGCAGTTTTCTAACCCTAAATTTCTAATATATGATGAGTCATTTGCAATGCTTCCGAACAATCCTACACAACCATTTGTCTCATTGATAGTAAGATTTTTAATTTTATAGCCTTTCCCATCAAGATAACCTCTAAAATATGGAGAACTTTTGCCAATGGAAGCAAAATTACCAAAACTAGACATATCAATATCATTTGCTAACTCATAGTAGGCTGTAAGGTTATTTCTAATAGCGTTTAAATCCTGTGGAGTAGATACGATGTAAGGATTACTTTGTGTTCCTGCTCCTAACATTGAGCATCAACTCCTAAACTACTTGCGGTACTTGTATAGAATGAATAACCGTTAATTCGTCTTGATCTGATTCAATTGTAAATGGTGTAAAAGTTTCAACGCTATAAGCACTTCCACCTGTAACCACTTTAAATATGGCACTTTTAGCAAATGTAGTAGGAGTATTAATATCTGCATCAGAACCCTTTACAACTACTTGTAATTTTAATGTTTGGTCATTGACTGCGTGACTCCATGTCACTCTATTGTCAGAAGGTGACAACCTAATAATCGCTACTCCACTTTCGTCTTGTAATTCGATATATTTCCATTGAGATTGAATATAATCTCGTAAATCTTGATATGCTGCACTTGTTATTTCAGCCATCATTTAACCTCCTTTAATTGTGATATTTGAGTTTCCAATCGTTCTAGCGATTGTACTATTCGATCTTGTGCTTCATTTTGTTTTTCGATTTGTGTAGTTAATCTGCTTTCTCTTTCGCGGCTGTCTTTTTGTTGATTTACTAATAGCCATATAAACAATACTGCAAATATCCCATTACTAACTAATTGGTCAATTGGAATAGATGTTAAATCCATTTGTCAACACCTCCTGTATATGATATTAAAATTAATAGTTAAAATTATGAGTAAAAAAAAGGAGAGAGTGCCTATGTGTTTATAAGCACCCCCTCAATAAAAAAGGAAGGTAAAAGTCAAAAAGTGACTTTGAAGTAAGATACTTCATTCATTATCATATTGGAATGGTAGTCAATGAAATGTCTTAGTTGTATTCCTATTCAAATAGTACAGAATTTCCGAAAGTGTTAGAAAGATAGATATATCAAGGGCTTAAGCATTTCTCTAATTTATAATCACTTATTTTCCTTCCTTTAAAGGAGATTCTTCAATTTTATAAATTATGTACTTAAAGTCTAGTAATATCAACGGTTTCAGCGTTTTTGATTCTATCAATATAACTAAAAGTTTATAATTACTGCTTATTTATCAACATTTCCAAACAAACTCAGCGTGACATAGTGTTTCTCCCTTAAATACCATCCATTTTTTATGAAGAATGTTGATATATCAAGGTTTATAGCGGACTTACTTTTTTTGTTAAGGTTACAATCCCTTGTGTATCAAGGGTTGCAAGGTTTTTTCTGAATCGAACACTTTCTTCCTTTAAAGACTATCCATTAAGTCTAAACAAAGGTTAATACACCAACATTTCCTATTATTTATTTTTATAAGAGTATGTATATCAATGGGTTGATTAGTTTCATTTTTATAACGCTTTTTTAAAAGAAAAATTTTATTATGTATCCATACTGATAAATACCATTCTAAACTTGGACATCTATCCATACTGATAAATACCATATTCATTCGCTACCTTATGTTTTGTTCTGTTATCCATACTGATAAATAAGTTTCTATTTCGTCATTTTCTTTGTATTATTTTTAAAAGAAAGGTTTTATCTTATTCTCTTCTATTCCTCTTACAAAAATAGACTCATAGTCTTATAAAGTCAGGCATACCAAGGGATTCAACGTTTTATCGTTTTCTTAACACGTTTTTTCTCTTCTATTCCTCTTACAAATTTAGACTCATTTTTTCATGAACCCTTTAAACTCTAGTGTTCCCAAGGGTTTTCTAAACTAGGACATCATTTTCATTTTCGCTACCATTTCCCCTTGTCCCCCTATACTGATAAATAAATCTCTAAACTTCTACTATTTTTCTTGACTTTGTTTTTATGTTTTTATCAAATGGATTGATTGACAGGAAAACGGCTGGCGAAAGGTTGACTACCTTGTTACAAAGATTAAAAAAAAAATAATCAATGCAACAAGATAGACAACTTCAAATGGCATATCATGCTCAGATATCCGTATGTATGAACCCTATTTGTTGTGGATTGCTCCGACAAGTCTACTGTTACAAGTAGCCCTCACAGTTTCACTAAGGGGAATATTCCCTCTAGTTACTTATGACTTGTCCTACTGCGTCTAAATTGACGCACTACCCTTCCTTCGATCAGCGTTTTATGGTGGCTTTCACCATTCAGACACGAACATAAATAGGGAATGTTCATTGTGTCCTATCCTCATTTTTTGCATTGGCTGAGTCACTACCTTTCCAGTTTTGATTTTAGTCATGTTATTGGGCGACCATGACCGGAATTTCCTAAAAAAGACAATAGGAAACTAGACCTTGCAATCTACAATTTTTTTTCGTAGAATGAAGGCAGGGAAATTCCATATTAAGTTATGGGATTTATTTGACAAATTTCTTAGGGTTAGGTGGCTGCAACCATCTAGCCCCATTTCTCTTCATTAGGTACAGAAAAACTTCATGTGCTAGAAACCTAGATATATCAAGGGATTGCCAACTTCTAAACTTTCTTAACAGAAGACTCCCTAAACTACTTCACATTTTATTTAACTCTTGCTTGTAATCCTGCAAATAAACTCCATCCATCAGTAGACATCGTGTTTACTGCTTCATCATAAGTAATTGATATATACTCACCGTCATTTATTACTTCTATTTTAAAACTATCGTTTAGAGTAATTAATTCTCCCACAGGTAAATCTAAATAGGCTTGTCCATCATCTACTATCAATGTTCCATATTGTTTTTGCATTAAGAAAGCATCTATCATATAGATTGATTGTTTAAGGGAATCTGTTAGCATGATTATTTCTCCTTCTGATTAAGTTTTAAGAATTTTTGTATTTCCTCAACTGTCAGACCTAGTTGTTTGGCTTTAAAAATAAGAAGAATCCATTCATTATCTAACTGCTTCATATATCCTCAAAACCTTCCTCAATCTTTTCCATATATCTGTACATAACGCTTTAATATTTCTAATGATTGGTGTCCAGTCATACGTTGCAATACAAACAAGTTTGTTCCTGCTTCTACTTTCAATCGGCAAAATGTCCTTCTAAATGCATGAGGACTGACAGCAACCTCTTTACTTACTCCTGTTTGCAATCCATATTGACGTAATCTATCTTGAATTGCTCTACCTCCCATTGGTTGATTTTCAACGGTAATAAATAGGCTATCATTGTCTAATACTCCACGTTCAGACATATAGGATTTCAATACCACCTTTAAACGTCTTGTAAGGGGTATTCTACGTGCATAGCGATTTTTAGCACGTTGGATATTAATTGCTCCTTTATCATCAAAAGAAACGTCTTGTATACGTAATGAGGTTAATTCTGTCAATCTCATTCCTGTATGAGCAAGGGTAAGCATAATGGCTAAATCACGTAACCCTATAAAAGTAGTCGTATCTGGAGCATCTAATAATTTTTTTAATTGACGCTTAGAAAAAGTTGCTCCCACTTCATGACGTATTCTTAATTGTTGAATATCGTCATATGGGTTTTTGTTGATATAACCTTTTTTTAAGCAAAAGTTAAAGAATGTTCTCCCTGCTCTTATGCGTGAATTAATTGTATTGATTGCACGATTTAAACTTTGTTGATGTTCAATGAAGTTTTCAATATGTTTAGTTTTTATTTGACGTAAATCATCTATTGGAACATCAATATCAACAAAACTTCTTCTTGTTTGCTTCAATTCTTTGTCATAAAACTTAACCGTATCAATGGATAAACCTTTAATTTTACAATGCTTTAAAAATTCATCTACTGCATTTTGATAATTTGAGGAAGTAATTTTTTCATTTGAGATATTTTTTAGTGTTTGTTTTACAGTGGAGTTTGTGACATCTTTTCTTCTTTTGATTGGAAAAACCCCCTTTACTATTTAGTTAGGAGGTATTGGAATGCGTGGTACTATTCGTGGTATTTTTAAAGTGAAAAAACCATAAAAAAATAGTGCTTCCACGATTAAAAAATTCGCAGAAACACTATAATGTCAAGACTTTTATTAGCGCCCTCGGAGGGAATCGAACCCCCATTTTAAGAACCGGAATCTTACGTGCTATCCGTTGCACCACGAGGGCATAATAAAAATAAAGTACTGTAACATGAAAGTTACGCCTTCATATTATAAGCGAAGTTCCCTTTTTATGCAATAGACGATGTTTAAAAAAAGGAGCAATGGGTATCATGGAGAAAGGATTGTAGACGAAATAAAAGAATGGTTATTATTAATAGCCTTATATCTCTCCCATCTCTAAAAAAGATGTCGAATGATATTTTGGGTTATTCAAGCTTTAATGTTTGACCTTAATTGACCATCCGTGTATCATTAGGAATACATACAGTTTGGATGTTTTTCATCTTACTGAAGAAACAAATACTTATGCTTTTCGAACAGATTATTAAAAAGGAGGATTTTAAATGAATTTAATTCCTACAGTTATTGAGCAAACAAATAGAGGAGAACGTGCTTACGATATCTACTCTCGTTTATTAAAAGACCGTATTATCATGCTTGGTAGTGCTATCGATGATAATGTAGCTAACTCTATCGTATCCCAGCTTTTATTTTTAGAAACAGAAAATCCTGAAAAAGATGTATCTATTTATATCAACAGCCCAGGTGGAAGCATTACTGCTGGAATGGCCATTTTTGATACTATGCAATATATTAAGCCAGATGTTCAAACAATCTGTATAGGTATGGCTGCTTCTATGGGTGCATTCTTACTTGCTGCTGGTGCAAAAGGCAAGCGTTATG
The DNA here is from genome assembly GCF_024219955.1 of Niallia sp. RD1. Classification (NCBI taxonomy): domain Bacteria; kingdom Bacillati; phylum Bacillota; class Bacilli; order Caryophanales; family Bacillaceae; genus Niallia; species Niallia sp. RD1. The sequence continues at coordinate 268,046 of NZ_CP100420.1, forward strand.
CCTTACCAAATAGTGAAGTAATGATTCACCAACCACTTGGTGGAGCACAAGGTCAAGCAACTGAAATTGAGATTGCTGCGAAACGCATCTTATTCTTACGTGATAAATTAAACGGTATTTTATCTGAGCGTACAGGTCAACCAATTGATGTGATTGCAAGAGATACAGAACGCGATAACTTTATGACTGCTGATGTTGCTAAAGAATATGGTTTAGTTGACCATGTTATCAGCCGCAATTCTCTTGAAGACAAAAAAAATAAATAAAACATCACTTAATCATTAGAAAAAGACTGTTTTCTAAAGAATTGTTGTTTTTCAATCGAAAAAACAATTAGTTGAAAAAATGGAGCAGCCGGAATACACGTAGACTCCTGTGGGATTAGCGAGACAGTCTGAGACCCCGGAGGCGAAGCTGAGGAGGCTCAGCGCGAGCCCCACGGAAAGCGAAGTGTATTCCGGCTGCGGGTAATCGCAACAAACTTTACGAAAACAGCCTTAAAAAAAAAGACTGTTTCAAACAAAGGTCTTAGATTTTTATAGGTAATGAACCACTCAGAATAGATGGATATTACCTCTAAAATCCTCCTCTTTGGAACAGTCTTTTTTATATTTTATAAAAAATTCACTTTAGCAACCCTTTTAAATTCTGAAGCGCTTCCACTTCATCACTACCATCAACAATTAATTTTATTGTTGCCCCAGAATTAATGGCTAATCCCATTATCCCCATTATACTTTTTGCATTTACTCTCCTTCCGTCCTTTTCAATAAATACTTCTGATAAATAATTGCTAGCCTCTTGTACAAATAAAGCTGCAGGTCGCGCTTGTAGACCTGATTTTAAATCTACAGTAATTTCTTGTTCCACCATTGAACATCCTCCCCTTCATCAAAATAGTAATATATCTATTATACAAGGAAAATGAGTTTTTTGCTGTATTCAGAGAGAAGAATATTCAGTTTAGATGAATTTTTCTGATAATAAAGTTTAGGTAGCAATAAAAAATGGATAATATATACCCTTGTCTTGATATATTATCCATTCCAATTATTTTACTGCTTCTCCACGACGAAGAGCATCTGCAATTTCATCAATTTTTCTTAACCGATGATTTATACCGGATTTGCTAATATTACCAGAAGATACCATTTCACCTAATTCTTTTAACGTAACATCTTGATAAGCTACGCGAAGTTCTGCAATTTCTCTAAGTTTATCAGGTAAAATTTGTAACCCAACCGTTTTATCAATATAACGGATATTCTCGACTTGCCTTAATGCTGCTCCAATTGTTTTATTTAAATTGGCCGTTTCGCAATTAACTAATCGATTTACTGAATTTCTCATATCTCTAACAATTCGAATGTCTTCGAAACGTAGAAGCGCTCCATGCGCACCAATAATATTAAGAAATTCGGTTATTTTTTCTGCTTCTTTTAAATAAGCAATAAACCCTTTTTTTCTTTCTAACGTCTTACTTTTTAACCCAAATGTATTCATTAAATCACTAAGTGCATTGATATGTTCTTTGTATAAAGAAGCAATTTCTAAATGGTATGAAGATGTTTCTGGATTGTTTACAGAGCCACCAGCTAAAAAGGCCCCTCTTAAATAGGATCGTTTACAACATTTTTTCTTAATTAACTCTGGAGAGATTTCATGAGTAAACACGAAACCTTCTTTAAGAATACTTAGCTCCTCCAGCACTTCTTTACCATGATTGGAAATACGCACTATATAAACATTGTTCTTTTTCAAGCGCATCTTTTTGCGAACTAATAATTCAACTGGTATATCAAAATACCTTTTTATTAGGGTGTAAATTCTTCTTGCAATAGCCGCATTCTCTGTCTGTATATTCACAACTAGCCTCTGGTTGGAAAAGGAAAGTGTCCCGTTCATTTGAATCAGTGCTGATAATTCTGCTTTTCCACAGCAATTTTTGGCTTCAATTGTTGTTAATTCTTTTTTTGTTTCTGAAGCAAAAGACATATCCTTCCCCCCTTATAGAAAAAAGCAGGTGTTCTTCTTAAATATATTTCTTTAAATGAAATCCGTTGCTTTTAGACAGTTATTAACTTGATTTCCTGTAAATATCCTTTGTCTAAAAAGCCATTCTTTCTTCAATCAATAATGGAATAAAGAATCTTCGCCACTTCTACTGTATTATGGCGAATAACACCTTGATCAAGCTTGATGATATCACCTGCTATTACATCGAGATCCATTCGTTCAAGCCGATTTATATCAAAAACCACAGGCTTTGCTTTTTCTTCATCATATCTTTGTTGTACATTTGCAGGTATGTTCGTTTTGTTCACGATAATAGTGTCGATAAATGGTTTTTCTACATGCTCATATAACGCCTTCACATGATCACTTGCCGTATAATCGGATGTTTCTCCTGCCTGTGTCATAATATTGCATACATATACTTTTTTTGCTTTCGCTTCTCGGACTGCCTCTTTGATTTCTGGGACTACCAAATTTGGCAAGATACTAGTATATAAGCTTCCAGGTCCAATTACAATTAAATCTGCTTGCTCGATAGCATGAATGGTTTCAGGAAGTGGTGCAGAGTCCTCTGGGGTTAGAAAAACTTTGTTTATTCTCTTCCCAACCTTCGGAATACTGGATTCTCCTACCACAACCGTTCCATCCTCCATTAATGCATTTAAAATAACACTATGACTAGTTGCAGGTAATACTTTACCACGAACATTCAGTACTTTGCTCATTTCTTGAATCGCATAGGTAAAATTACCAGTAATGGAAGTCATGGCAGCTAAGATCAAATTACCTAATGAATGTCCATCTAAGTCTTTACTATTTGTAAATCGATGCTGAAACATTTCCTCCACTAAGGGCTCTACATCGGATAATGCCGCTAACACATTGCGAACATCTCCAGGAGCAGGGATATCAAGATCCTCTCTTAGTCTTCCAGAGCTTCCTCCATCATCGGCTACTGTTACTATTGCCGTAATGTCTACTGGATATTTTTTTAGTCCACGTAGAAGCACAGAAAGGCCAGTTCCTCCTCCGATGATTACTATTCTTGGCTGTTCCTTTTCACTCATGCCTGTTGGTCCTTTCTCCTCTCCATATCACGGTGAGCAATAGCAATATTATATTCTTTTTCAAAGTGATGGCCGATATATTCAGCTAATGCAACAGACCGATGCTGTCCCCCAGTACAGCCAATTGCAATAACAAGCTGTGATTTTCCTTCTCTCTTATATTGAGGCAACATAAATGTTAGTAAATCAATTACCTTTTCTAAAAATTGGCCTGTCTCTGTCCATTTCAACACATAACTGGATACCTCGACATCTAACCCAGTTTTTGGTCTCATATGCTCAACGTAATGAGGGTTTGGTAAAAAACGCACATCAAATACTAAATCTGCATCAATAGGAAGTCCATGCTTAAATCCAAAACTCATCACATTTACAGTAAAGATGGATTGTTTATTAACAGAGAATTCTTTTAAAATCTTTTCTCTAAGTTCTCTAGGAGAGCTTTGAGATGTATTATAAATAATTTGCGCTCTTCCTTTGAGCTCTTCTAACATTTCTCGTTCCAATTTAATTCCTTCTAAAGGAAGTCCAGATGGTGCAAGGGGATGAACTCTTCTAGTCTCCTTATATCTTCTAACTAGGGCGCTGTCATCAGCATCTAGAAAAAGGATTTTCGGTACAACCCAGGAAGTTGCTAAATCATCTAGTGCAGCGAATAAATCATCAAAAAATTCTCTGCCCCGTAAATCCATCCCAAGAGCAACCTTATTCATCTTATTCTCCGACTCTTTCATAAGTTCAAGAAACTTAGGTAAAAGTGTAGGCGGTAAATTATCTACACAAAAAAATCCTAAGTCTTCAAAGCTTTGGATAACGACTGTTTTTCCCGCTCCTGACATTCCTGTGATGATTACGACTTGTGGTTCACTTGCACTCATTTTAATTCCCCCTAATAAATCTTTAGCTTGGATCTAATCGGTAACTAATTAATTCGAAATCTGGTGTATAAGTAAAGGTTCCATAGATAATTCCATTACCATGGATCATGTAATCTAAAATATGATAATCGCCTTCAGCCATCGGCAAGTTTTTCACATCATCTAAATCGTGCCAGACAATTTTCCCTTCAGCTGATTCATCTACATTGACACCATCTGCATTCGTAGAGAAAAAGGTGAACATCATCCACTCCGAAATAATCTTATCTCCATCTTTTATAATAAAGGTAAATATACCTTTGATGTTAGGATTTCTTAAATAAATACCTGTTTCTTCTCTGTATTCGCGAATACAGGAATCTCTCACAGATTCTCCAGGCTCCATTTTCCCGCCAGGTGCTACCCACCAACCACGTCTTGGTTTCTGTAGCAATAAGACTTTATTATCTTTAAGTAACAAACAATTTGTCACACGTTGCAAATTATTCACCCCAATTTTCTCTATATGTAGGCACTGCTTTTAACCATTCCTTTTATTATACTATTATTGTCATGCCCTCACAATAAATTGCCTTTTCCAATTATGGAGGATTCTTTATTCATTACAGAGAATAATTTAGATAATCTATAGAATAAGGATGTGGGTTTTCTTGTATGTTAATCTTGTTAAAAAAAGTTTGAAGTTAAGAAAATTAGAAGCACTCTTAAAACGCGGAGATAAATATTCGGCCATCCAAAAAGATGTTTCTATTCATTTGCGCGGCTATAAAGGAGAAAAGGAACTAACCTATTATCTCGATTTTATCCCAGATAAAGAATGCTTTATTATTCATAATCTTCGTTTATATGATGGGAAATCTTATTTTCAAATAGACTATCTCTTACTGACACATTTCTTTTTTATTATTATTGATTGTAAAAACTATTTAGGCACATTACTATTTGATACAACCTTAAACCAATTTACCCGAATTCGAAATAATCAAGAAGAAGGCTACTTGGATCCAATCTCTCAAGTAAAAAGATTAAAGCGGCAATTAGAATCTTTCTTACGAAAAAGCCACTTTACTATTCCTCCTATTGAACCCATCGTTATTATTTCCAAACCGTCTACTATCATAAAAGGAAATCCCTCGATAAAAAGTCATGTTCTCCACAGCCATAGTTTTCTTGAAAAATGGGATCAATTACAAAGAAAATATAAAGGAAATGTTCTAGATGAAAAGAGCCTTCGTAAAATCTCCAAATTTCTCCGCAAGCATCATAGTCCTGATAATACTAATGTATTGGAAAAATACAATATAAGCAAAAAGGATATTATAACAGGTGTTCAGTGCCCTCACTGCAAAGCATTTGCGATGATTAGAAAAAAGCGTAACTGGTTTTGTCCATCCTGTTCCACATTTGATAAAAAAGCCCATATAAAAGCAGTGGAAGATTATTTCCTTTTAATCAAACCTTCTATTACTAGTAAGGAATTTCGTGAATTTGTCCATATTTCTTCCAAAGATACGGCTAATCGACTTCTTGTTTCGATGAAATTACCTTATACAGGTGAAAATCGAGGAAGAATTTATTACCCGACAAAAGATTTTTTGGAATGAAATAAAAGTCCTGAATCCGTGACGTAATTAATAATAAATGTGCCCACAAAGTCTGATATAATAATGTTATCAGCTGATTTATGTTGATAATTTTATTTCACCAGGCAGGTGTTGAAATTGGTTAAGTTTATTTTAGAAGATTCCGATGATACATTAACGACCCATTCGGGTCTAGGTTTAATAGGTTTGCTTTTATCAAAAACAAAATTTTACAAACGTTTTTCATCCTTAAAGGTCCCAGAAATCAAGTCGTCTCCGGCCATTCTTAATGGGGATGTTACCACTTCTTATGTGGGTCTATTGTGCCAAGGTAAGAATGATTTCGACCATATCGAAGAATTTCGAGATGATCCCTTCTTTTATCGTGCATTGGATATTCAAGTGGTTCCATCAAGTCCCACACTACGGCAACGACTCGATCAAATTGCCAAGGTGACTGGATGGAAATCCATTGTTCTGGAAGAATCGGCTAAACTAATACGGCAATTTGATTCTCCTGTCACTCCAACAATTACTAGTGACAAAAAATCATACGTACCTCTGGATATTGATGTATCGCCATTTGATAACTCAAATACTAAGAAAGAAGGGGTTAGTCGCACATACAAAGGATGTGACGGGTATTCCCCTAACTTCTCCTATTTGGGTCAAGAAGGCTACGTTGTAAATGTGGAACTTCGGGAGGGAAGCACACACGTTCAAAAGGATACTGAGAAATTTCTCGAGAAAAGTATTATATATTCTCGGATGATTACTGATCTATCGTTATTGGTCCGTATGGATGCAGGAAACGATAGTGTCGAAAACCTAAAAGTTTGTGTGAATGAAAAGGCCGATTTCATAATTAAACGAAATCCTCGCCGTGAAAAGCCTGAAAACTGGCTCATGGTAGCTGAACAATTCGGTAAATGCGTTCAGGAGCGAGAAGGAAAACGTGTATTCTATGGTGCTTTAGAAACAACTCCAAAGGGAATGAAAAAAGCCATTCGCCAAGTCTATAAAGTAACAGAAAGAACGATTGATAAAAACGGCCAAATCCTCTTAATCCCAGATGTTGAGTTTGAGAGCTATTGGACTACCCTACCTAATGAAACAGAGGAAATAATTAGCCTTTATCACGAACATGCCACTTGTGAACAATTCCACAGTGAATTAAAAACGGATTTAGACCTAGAACGTTTCCCTTCTGGGAAATTTGCCACCAATGAATTAATCTTACATCTTGGATGTTTAACCTACAATCTCCTTCGGATTATTGGCCAAGAAAGCCTGAAATCAGGGGATGCGCCGCTTAAAAGAAAGGTCTTCCGTCGCCGAGTAAAAACGGTTATCCAGAATTTGATTACATTAGCTGCAAAATTGGTAAAGCATTCCCGAAGAATTTACTTAAAGTTTGGAAATCATAGTCCTTGGTTTCCTACTTTTAAACGACTGTATCTTTCATTTACAACATAAGCCTAGGAAACTGAATAGGTAATAAGACCTGAAAAAAATTATAGGTAAGCAGGTTTTATTTAGTGTACACAAAAAACAATCAATCCAACTTAAATTAGTACGAATGGCAAGAAAATAAGGAATTCCTAAAATTATCGGAAGAATTATTTTTTATCACGGATTCAGGAAAGTATTTACGTCATTTAACACTATATTCGCGAAATTCCCTCTAAAATTCTTGAAAAAAACAAAGTATTCGCTAAAACATACCAGTTATTCGCGAAAAATAATGCTTATCAGCCAAAACAAAAATCTGGTCACATCCACAAAAAAAGGCATAGGCTCCATGTTGGGCCTATGCAAAAAATATATCTTAAAAGGGGGTCAATTTCTACTTATATGATACCCCAAATATGTTTCACTACTGTTACATTCCAATTAAAACGGAATGACACTTTTAATACGCTTCTTTTAATGACTCTGCTAACTCTTCTACATAGTGCTGAGCACTTTGCGCAGCGATACTTCCATCACCTGTTGCGGTAACAATTTGACGGAGTGTTTTTTCACGAATGTCACCAGCTGCAAAGATGCCAGGAACCTTTGTTTCCATTTGATCATTCGTTTCAATATATCCATTTTCATTTGTAATTCCTAAGCTTTCAAACGGCTTAGACAGTGGAACCATGCCAATGTAGATAAACACGCCATCTGCTTCAAATTCCCGCTCTGTTTGATCCACTGTAGAAACAAGTGTCACACTACCGACTTTTCCATCTTTTTCATTGATTGACTTAATGGTATGGTTCCAAATAAAGTCTACTTTTTCATTATCAAATGCTCTTTTTTGAAGAATTTTTTGTGCTCTCAATTCGTCACGGCGATGTACAATGGTAACTTGGGAAGCAAAGCGAGTTAAATATACACCTTCTTCTACGGCTGAATCGCCACCCCCAATTACGAATAAACGCTTGTTTTTAAAGAACGCACCATCACAAACAGCACAATAAGATACGCCGCGTCCACCTAATTCTTTTTCACCTGGAACTCCGACTTTTTTATATTCCGCACCCGTAGAAATAATAATGGATCTTGCTTTAAATTCTTTTGAACCAGCTTTTACTATTTTATATTCTTTTCCATCCACTATTTCTTTAATATCGCCATATGCGTATTCAGCACCGAATTTTTTTGCATGATTAAACATTTTATTAGATAAATCTGGACCTAAAATACTTTCAAATCCAGGAAAGTTCTCTACATCTTCTGTATTCGCCATTTGTCCACCTGGTATTCCTCTTTCAATCATTAAAGTAGAAAGATTAGCACGAGATGTATAAACAGCAGCTGTCATTCCAGCTGGGCCAGCCCCAATAATGATAACATCATAAATTTTTTCTTCCGTCATTTCAAAAACTCCCTTTCCATTAACTAACCAATGCATTTATTATACTAAATTAACGCTCATATAAAAGAATTAATGTCCATTTCTTATTATAAGGATGATTATCTATTACTATCCTATAAAACTAATCCCCTATCCGTCCAAAAATCTGCTCAAAGTGGAAAAAGTTATCATAAAGTGAAACTTCCATCAGTGGGGGTTTTCCTTCCTTCCCTACTGATGGTTAGTTGAGCCAATCAGATCTTTATGGACAGTAAGAGTGGGATAAAGGATTATCTATAGCAAATCCCTTAATTTCTTTGCCTCATTTTCTATAATCAATCTCCGTTCTTGTATTTCTTTTTCTTCTTGCAAAAGTTTCTCTAATTGACCTGTAAAAATTTGATAAACTTGACCAATGAGTTGTTTATCCCCACAGTCTACTGCTTCTTTTAAAGAAAAGATTAGCTGGATGTCTTTTAAGGAAAAACCATATTCCTGTAGCTCTTTTACCACTTGAAAATCGAGAATTTCTTTATCGCCATAATCTTTTTTGTTATGAGGTTGCAATAAATTTAATTCTTCATACTGCCGTACCGTTTCTTTTGTTGTATTTAATAACGTTGCGAACTCCCCAATTTTCATTTTCGACTCTCCCTTTTATTGATATAGGGGTTACCCCATCATATTTAATTAGTTTAGGCTGTTTCTTAATTTATTCTATTGAAAAAACAACAATCTTTTAGAAAAATGTCCTAATTCCTAACGTTACTTTTAATGGAGGATATAATATGTTGTTAATTGGAGTGATATCGTCCACTCTAGATGGGGGATTAAGCGGAATGGTGCAAATAAAGGCAAGGGAAATACCGATTTGGTCTGCATTGGGAATGCTTCTTTTCTGTATCATCATTTGTGGTTCTTCCATATTAATATTTAACCATATGGAATTAATCACCCTCCATATCATTAACATCCTTGCAGTAATAAATGGGTTGTATTTATATCGTAAAATAGATGTATCATTAGATTCATTATAACTCTTTTTATCATCTATTTAATTAGTTGACATTAAAAAAAGCAGTCTAGACTCTATACGACTCAGACTGCTTATATATACGTCATCATTTTTAATACATAAGACAGCAAAGATGATGGAATCTTAACTATAGATGGGTTGCATAAAGGATTTCAATGACTTTATATATTTCTGTAAAGTGGTTATAGAAAGCCCATATTGGTCAGCAATTTCTTGCTGTGTCTTTTTCGTCTTCGCCTGATTCCATAAATAGTCAATAGCCGCTGCACTAGCAATGCAATTTTTTAATAACATTCCTGCACTTTGCATTTCCATGATTGCTGAGAACCATAATAAATACAAACTAGTCTCTTCTGTACCAATCGGATGGTAATTTGTATAAATTTGTTCAGCAGTATGATGCGCAACATATAAGTATGGATCCTCAATCTCGTTACCAGTCTTAACAAAGGCTAAATACTCTCTCTCTATTTGCGTAAGAACATTCTTTTGCTGTATTGCAGAAGAAGAAAGAATTTTATCCTTTTGACTAGATACAGAAGTTAAGAAAGTAGCAAACAGTCTTTCCTCTACGTGACTGCTTTCAAACCTTTTCAAAATAGAACTAAGATGCTCTTCAAAACCACTAATCTTATATTCTAAATTGTTCCAAGGCTCTTGCCCTTCTTTCTCAGGATGCTCATCTATTACTTTTTTCCAAGCTTTTTTTGCCGTTTGCTTATTCCCTGTGTAATAAGCTGCATAGGATAACCAATAATAAAAAGAACCGTCTCCTTGAAATCCCTGTTTATAGATTTTCTTCAACCAGAAATAAGCAGTATCATATTCGCCAATTAAAGCAAAAGTAGTGCCAAGTTTAAATTGATGATCTATTGAAATAGGATTGATTTTCTTTAAAATGGCTGCCATTTCTTTGACGTGAGCTTCATTATTTTGGTAATATGCAAATACAAGTTTATTACATAATGCATGTAGGTTTCCAACATTGTTGCTTAATACATGCTCTAAAATCTCACTAGCCTTTTCCGATTGACCAAGGTAGAAATGAGCTAACGCTAAATTATTATAAGCAGACCAATATTCTGGATAATCCTGAATGACCTTCGTTAATACTTCCACAGCTTTTGCAAAGTTGCCAGACTCAAGCAATGATCTTGCCTGCTCTTGTCTCGTAATTAGGTCTTCTTCCTCGTTGGCTTCCTCTTCCTCCAACTCATCCGATTCCAGAGATAAAACCTCCATAAGGTCTTCTGTGTCCTCTACAAACTCTCCGTCTTTATCCAAGCTTAAATATAGTTTTGCATGATAATATGCATCTTTAAAAAATCCCAAATGGGCGTAATTATTCGCTAGGAAATAATAACACTCAACCATATCCTCATCTAATTCTTCGATAATAACATGGAGAAGCTCATTAGATTTTTGATATTCTCCAATATCTGCATATACGACTGCAAGCTGACATGCAATCATTGGTTCTCCCGGTTCTAAAGCCAGTGCTCTTTGCAAATATTTAAGGGATTTATAATAATCTCTTTGATGATATGCCTTAATTCCTTTGTTAAAATAAAATTCGCCTGTAGGATTAAATGTAATAAGTTTACCCACCGGTTGTACTCTATTTGAGTTTTTATTCATAAATCCTCCAATATATATGTTCCCTTTTAAAGCAAGAGTTAAATGCAAGCTAAAATAAATTGTTCCTGTTAACCAAACAAGTATACCATACTATATACAATTCGGAGAAGAGTCAATGCCCTTTTGGGAAAAAAGTGTACGGTTTTAAACAGAATATTTAGCTATCGTTAGAAAAACGGGATGTTATTAGGGAAGAGTATGGAAGCAAAATACTATTGCTTTCACTTATTGAGGATTCTTGATGAGATTAAAGTATTTCTAGCGGCTCGGTGCTCGCTCCTGAAAAGCGAGCACTGACCTCAGATAATAAATTTACCAAGATATAAATTAAATAAATATTCTCCCTTACTTCCCTTGCTTTTCTTCATGACGTGCTTCCAACACCTTTAAAATATCGGAAAATGGCAATTTTTGTTCTCTTAATAAGACAAATAAATGGTAAATCAGATCAGAAGCTTCCCATTTGAGTTCTTCTACATCTCGATTTTTTGCAGCAATAATTACTTCTGCTGCTTCTTCTCCCACTTTCTTTAATATTTTATCTACTCCCTTCTCGAATAAATACGTTGTATATGTATCTTCAGGGCGGTTAATATCTCTTTCTTCTATAATTTTCTCTAGATTTGCGAGAATTTGATAGTCTGAAACATTAGATTCGATTGCTTCCTTATTTTGATAGACACTCTCTACGAAACAGCTGTTGGTTCCATTATGACAAGCTGGTCCATTAGGCTTAACACATACTACTAAAGCATCTTGATCACAATCATATTTAATTTCTACAATTTGCTGTGTATTTCCACTTGTTGCACCTTTATGCCAAAGTTCTTGACGAGAACGGCTATAAAACCATGTCTCCCCTGTTTGCAAAGATTTCTCTAAGGATTCCTTATTCATATAAGCAAGTGTTAGCACTTCTTTCGTAGCAGCATCTTGCACAATAGCAGGAATTAATCCTTTTTCATCATATTTCAATTCCTCTACTTTCATCTAACAAGCACTCCTTTTTCCTTCAAGTATTCTTTTACTTCATGCACGGATGTTTCTTTATAGTGAAAAATAGAGGCAGCTAGTGCAGCATCGGCCATTCCTTCTTTAAATGCTTCTTCAAAATGCTTGGCATTCCCAGCTCCTCCTGAAGCGATTACGGGAACAGAAACCGCCTCACTTACCGCTTTTGTCAAAGCTAGGTTGAAGCCACTTTTCTCTCCATCTGAATCCATACTTGTCAATAATATCTCCCCTGCTCCAAGAGCGACTACTTCTTTTGCCCAAGTAATCACATCTTTATCTACAGGATTCCTACCGCCATGTGTATAAACACGCCATGTGCTGAGCTCTATATCGTATTTAGCATCAATTGCTACTACAATACATTGAGAACCGAAAAAATTGGCCCCCTCTTCAATTAACAAGGGATTTAACACGGCTGCTGTGTTTAAAGATACCTTATCCGCACCTGCCCGAAGAATTTTCTTCATATCCTCTAATGAATGAATGCCTCCCCCAACAGTAAAAGGAATAGCAAGCTGGGAAGCAACTTCCTTTACGACTTCTACCATTGTTTTTCTTCCTTCATGTGAAGCGGAAATATCAAGAAACACGAGTTCATCTGCACCTTGTTCATCATAATAGCGTGCTAATTCAACTGGGTCACCCGCATCCTTTAATTGAACAAATTGGATTCCTTTTACAACACGGCCGTCTTTTACATCCAAACATGGGATGATTCGCTTCGTTAACATTATTAAACCCCCTCTCACCATGAGCTCTCTCTTTCTCTTTGTTAATACACTTGTTCCAATGCTTCTTGCAGTGTGAATTTTTTTTCATATAATGCTTTACCGATAATCGCACCACCGACACCTTTAACGTAAATTTCCTTTAGTCGGTTCAAATCCTCCATACTACTTACACCACCTGAAGCGATTACTTCTTTTTTTGTTACGATCGCCAGTTCTTCAATCGCCTCAACATTTGGTCCACTTAGCATTCCATCTGTAGCAATATCTGTAAAAATAAAAGTTTCTGCTCCGGCATCTGCAAAGCGTTTCCCAAGCTCCACAGCCTTCACCTCAGAAGTAGATAGCCATCCATGCGTTGCTACATAACCATTTTTCGCATCAATTCCAATTGCAATTCCATCCCCATATTTACGAATCATTTCCATCGCAAAGTCTGGTTGTGAAACGGCTATACTTCCAATGATTACTCGCGTTACACCATTCTCTAAATAATGAACAATGTCTGCTTCTTGCCTAATGCCGCCGCCGATTTGCACATGAACACCTAATTTTTTAGCAGCTTCAATGACAAATTGATCATTTACTCTTTTGCCATCTTTTGCCCCATCAAGGTCAACCATATGTATCCATTTTGCGCCTTGTTCTACAAAACCTTTGGCCATATCAAAAGGAGAATCACCGTAGATTGTTTCCTTTTCATAATCTCCTTGAAGTAAACGGACACACTTTCCGTCCCTCATATCAATAGCAGGGTATAAAGTAAAGGTCATGTGGGTCATCCTTTCTGTATTAAATTCGCAAAGTTACTTAATAAATGCATACCCAATTTACTACTCTTCTCTGGATGAAACTGCATGCCATATACATTGTTTCGTCCTACTACTGCTGGAACTTCTTTGTCATACGAACAACTTGCAATAATGACTTCCTCTTTTGTATCTGCATAATAAGAGTGCACAAAATAAACAAAATCATCATCCATGTTAAGTGTTACTAATGAGTCTTTCTTAAAATGAAGCTTATTCCACCCCATATGAGGTACCTTATATGACGTACCATCTTTGGAGATACCTGAAAAGCGTATCACTTTGCCAGGCAATAACTTTAATCCTTCGCTTAAGCCATTCTCTTCACTTGATTCAAACAGTAACTGCATACCGAGGCAAATTCCTAATAAAGGTTTACCGTTCTCGACAAATGTATGAATCATTTCAGATAAGCCCGTTTCCTTCAGTTTTTCCATCGCATCTTTAAATGCTCCTACACCAGGAAGAATTAATGCATCTGCTTGGAGCAATTCTTCTTTGTTCTCTGAAATAAAATAAGGCGCATTCAATCGTTCTAATGCCTTGCTAACACTGAACAAATTCCCCATCCCATAATCAATAATCCCGATCATTTACAGCATTCCCTTCGTAGAAGGTATCCCCTTAATTCTAGGGTCGATGGTCGTTGCTTCATCTAAAGCTCGTGCCAATGCTTTAAAGATTGCTTCTATCATATGGTGAGTATTTTTCCCGTAGTGTAAAATAACGTGAAGATTCATCCTAGCTTCTAAAGCTAATTTCCAAAGAAATTCGTGCACAAGTTCTGTATCAAATGTTCCTACCTTATCACTCGGGAACTCTGCACGGAATTCTAAGTGAGGTCTATTACTTAAATCGATCACTACTTGTGCTAATGTTTCATCCATTGGTACAAAACTATTTCCATAACGCTTTATACCACTTTTATCTCCTAGAGCATCTTTTAGTGCCATTCCGAGGCATATCCCTATATCTTCTGTTGTATGGTGATCATCTACTTCGATATCTCCATTTGCTTGGACTGTTAAATTAAATTGCCCATGCTTTGTAAATAAATCAAGCATGTGGTTCATAAACGGTACACCAGTATCGATTTCAGAAACCCCTTCTCCGTCTACATTTAATGATAACTGAATGTTTGTTTCTCCTGTTTTTCTACTAATCGCTGCGGTTCTTCCCATTTTCCTTCCTCCTTTATGCAGGTATTTTAATCGATTCCAAGTCCCAATCAATACCAATTTTTTTTATAAATAGCACTACTCCTCATATCGTGCTTCTATTGCTCTTGCATGGGCTTCTAAGCCTTCTAACCGTGCAAATTTGGCTATTTTATAGGCATTTTCTTTAAAGGCTGCTTCACTGTAATGGGTGATACTGGATTTTTTTTGAAAATCGTCCACATTTAATGGATTGGAGAATCTTGCTGTTCC
Source organism: Niallia sp. RD1 (assembly GCF_024219955.1). Taxonomy (NCBI): domain Bacteria; kingdom Bacillati; phylum Bacillota; class Bacilli; order Caryophanales; family Bacillaceae; genus Niallia; species Niallia sp. RD1. The sequence continues at coordinate 283,087 of NZ_CP100420.1, forward strand.
GTTTGTTGGCAGTACGTGGTTTGTTCCAGCAAAATAATCTCCAACTGGTTCTGAGCTATATCTCCCTATAAATATAGAGCCAGCATGTCGAATGTTTTCGAGGATATCATATGGATTTTCTGTTATTATTTCTAAATGTTCTGGAGCAATTGTATTAATTGCTGTGGTGGCTTCATTTAGTGTTTTAACGACTACTATCAACCCATATTGATCAATTGATTTTTTCGCTATTTCTTTTCTTGGTAAATCATTTAACTGTTGCTCCACTTCATTAAAAACCTCTTCTGCTAATGAAATAGATGTTGTGACAAGAACCGATGAAGCTCTTTCGTCATGCTCAGCCTGTGATAATAGATCTGCTGCGATTTCTTTTGCAACTGCTGTTTCATCTGCTAGGATGGCAATTTCACTCGGACCAGCAATCATATCTATCGCTACATCTCCAAATACTTCTCTCTTTGCAAGGGCAACAAAAATATTTCCAGGACCAACAATCTTATCAACCTTCTCAATCGACTCTGTGCCATACGCTAATGCTGCTATAGCTTGTGCTCCTCCTACTTTATAAATTTCTTTTACTCCCGCTATATCAGCTGCCACTAAAACTGCACTAGGAAGACTGCCGTTCTCATTTGGTGGCGATACCATCACAATTCGTTTCACTCCTGCTACTAACGCTGGAATCACATTCATTAACACGGATGAAGGATAAGCGGCTGTTCCACCAGGTACATATACTCCAACTGAATCTAGAGGCAGAATCCTTTGACCAAGGACTGATCCGTTTTCTTGGGTAAAGTTCCACGAAGTTTTCAGCTGTTTTTGATGGTATTCTTTAATGTTGGCTGCCGCTTCCTTCATTATTGAAATCATTTCCGTTTCAACATGATCGTAAGCAGTCGCTATCTCTTCTTCCCTTACTAGGAGACTTGTCAGCTCTGCGCCATCCCATTTTTTTGTATATTCTATAAGCGCTTGATCACCTTTTCTTTTTACTTGGTCCATTATCTCCATAACCGCTTTTCGCTGTTCTTCTGATCCAGCATCAACAGAACGCTTTAAGCAAATATTCTCTATATCTGTCACAATCCTCATCTAGAAACCCCTTTCTAGTTATTTCACTGTTAAATTCGCCTTTACTACTTGCTGAACTCTTTCTACCAATTCACTAATTCGTTTATCCTTTAATCGATAGCTTGCCGGATTTACAATTAATCTCGAGGTGATATCTACTATTCTTTCGTACTCAACAAGACCATTTTCTACAAGGGTTTTTCCCGTCGAAACTATATCTACGATTCTATCTGTTAAGCCAATGATTGGCGCAAGCTCGATTGAACCATTAAGTTTTATGATTTCTACTTGAGATCCTTGTTCACGAAAATAAGCTGCTGCAACATTTGGATATTTCGTTGCAATTCTTGGCGCAATTTCATTCAGCTCTGTATGAGGAAGACCTGCTACTGCTAAATAACATGCACTAATATGTAAATCTAATAATTCATATACATCTCTTTCTTCTTCTAACATAACATCTTTCCCAGCGATTCCTAAGTCTGCAACCCCGTGCTCCACATATGTTGGAACATCCATTGGTTTGGCCAAGATAAAGCGGAAGTTTTCTTCTTCGACATCAATAATTAATTTACGGGAGTCATCAAATTCTGCTGGTAAACGAAAGCCTGCATCTCTTAATAAGTCAGCTGCCTCTTCGAATATTCTTCCTTTCGGCATGGCGATAGTTAACATCTCATTCATTTGACAACCTCCACTCCTTTTTTCCCGACCAATAGGATGATTTCACTGTATTGCTTCGTACAAGCATCCACATCTTTAACTCCATTAATATCTTGCGTAATGACATGGATTCCAGCTTGCCTTTTTTCTTGCGCTAATTGGAACGCTTCTTTTCTACGCTCATTACTGAATAATATGCATTGAGCAGTTGCTAGTTTTTTCCCATTCCCAAGTGCCTCTAATAATCGATCAACCCGAATAGCAAACCCAGTAGCTCCAGTTCTTTTCCCGAATTTCTCTAATAGTAAATCATAGCGTCCGCCGCTCCCAATCGGAAAACCTACCCCTTCTGCATAAACTTCATAGACAATACCAGTATAGTAACTCATATGACTAACAAGGGATAAATCAAATGTCACTCTATCTGCTACTTCATAATCAACAAGAATTTCCCAAAGCTGCTTTAAGTCATCAATTGCTTTTGCCCCCTGATTTCCTTCTATTAATTGATAAGCAAGACTTATAACTTCTTCACTTCCCCTAAGCTTTAAGAAATCATTTAGTCGCTGTTTATCAATGCTTGATAAAGCAAGCTGCTCGACATGCTGGCGATATCCGACATAGTTTTTCTCATATAAATATTTCGTTAAACTATCTGCTCTTTCTTTCGTTCCAAGGATTTGTTGAAAAAACGCCTGGACGAACCCTATATGTCCAACTGATACTTGATAATTGTCTACTTCAGCTTGTTGGAGAGAGGAAATAAGCAAAGAAATCCCTTCTCCATCTGCACTAATTGTTTTATCGCCAATATACTCAACGCCTATTTGCTCAAATTCAGCTGGTCTCCCTCCTTCTCGTTGCTGCGCGCGAAAAACAGACGCATTATAAGCAAGGCGCAATGGCAATTCTTCTGATAAAAGCTTAGATGCCGCTACTCTCGCTATCGGGGCTGTCATATCTGGGCGAAGTACAAGTGTATGTCCTTGTTGATCCAGTAATTTAAAAAGCTGCTGATCTAAAATAGCAGACGCTGTCCCAACTGTTTCATAGTATTCCAATGTCGGAGTTTCAATAAATTGATAGCCCCATTTTTTTATTTCTACATCTATCTTTTGTTTTACTTTATATTTTCTTTCGTAAATCGCTGGTAATGTATCTCTCATGCCTAATGGCTTTTCAAACATAAATAAGCTACTCATCATTACACCTCGTGTTTTAAAATTCAGAATGCTTTAGTTCGCTAATATACTACCAAATTAAAGAGTTGTTTTTAGTGTACTCTTCGCCTTATCATAGGTCAAGAGAAAAGTTTCATTTATTGGATCTTTCTAAAAATTATTATTTTAATTAATGACTGTTTTCGTAAAGTTTGTTGTGATTACCTGCAGCCGGAATACCCTTCGCTTTCTGTGGGGCTCGCGCTAAGTCTCCTCAGCTTCGCCTCCGGGGTCTCAGACTGTCTCGCTAATCCCACAGGAGCCTACGTGTATTCCGGTTGCTCCATTTTTCCTACTAATTCATTTTTCCTATTGAAAAAATAATAATCCTCTAGAAAACAGCCTAATTAATAAAACCCCAACTATATAAAGTAAACTTCCATCAGTTGAGTTTTTTCCTCAACACCACTGATGGTTAGTTGCACTTATCGAACCTTTACGGACAGTTTATTCCCCACCTAGCTTCTTCGATTTTCCGCAGCTTGAGATAGTCTTTATGAGTGAGATAAAGTAATTGCTTATCATATTTTTTATTAATTCTGAAATTTTTAAAAAGACCTATCTATTCGTTACTCAAAGATAATAAATCTTGGAATAACGGAAGATAGGTTTACTTTATTTATTCATCCATTACATAGGAAGGCTCGCTTTTTCTGCGCTCTTCCATTTGTTCTGCAGTATAAATGACTTGCATCGGATTTCCGCCAACAAAATATCCAGCGGGAACATCTTTATGTACTAGTGTACCTGCAGAGACAATCGCACGGTCACCGATTTTCACACCAGGAAGAATCGTTGAATTGGCACCGATCATTACTTCATCGCCAATTTCAATCTCACCTAGCCTGTATTCCTTTATTAAATATTCATGAGCAAGAATGGTTGTATTGTACCCTATGACACTATTCTTGCCTACCCTGATTTTTTCAGGAAACATAATATCTAGCATTACCATTAAAGCAAAAGAAGTTTGGTCTCCTACCTTCATTTTCAAAAGCTTGCGGTACATCCAGTTCTTCGCTTTTAAAAAAGGCATATATCTTGCTGTCTGGATAACGATAAAATTTTTGATTACTTTTAAAAAAGGGACCGTTTTATAAACATGCCACAGCGAGTTTGGTCCACTTACCGGATATCTTGTCGTCTTTCTCATGATGATTGGACTTCAGGAATAGAAAGGATATCTTTCATATTCTCAAAAATATAATCAGGGTTGTATTCCTGTAAGAATTCCTTCCCCTTTAGTGTCCAAGCTACACCTGCTGTTAAAGTACCCGCATTTTTTCCTGACAATATATCATGTTTATTATCTCCGACCATAATCGCTTCTGACGGGGATGCCTTTAATTTTTCAAGTGCAAGAAGGACTGGCTCTGGATCTGGCTTTGCCTTTGTTACATGATCCAAAGCAACCACTACGTCAAAAAACTCATCTAATTTTGTTAATTTAAGACCCATTTCTACTACATCTGATAATTTCGTTGAAACAATCGCTAGCTTAAAGCCTCTTTGCTTCAGTTCTTTGATTGCATCATATACACCATCAAAAATGGTGACAATTTTATCATGATTTTCAATATTATAACTACGATACATCGTCATCATTTCTGGCGCTCTCCATTTATCAATCGATTCAAATGTTTCTAATAATGGCGGTCCCATGAAAGGAATGACATCTTTTCGCTCATATTTTCCTGGGTAATAATGATTTAATGTATGTAAGTAAGAGGAAATAATTAATTCATTTGTATTAATTAGCGTCCCATCTAAATCAAATAATGCTGCATTAATCTTTCCAGTCAACCGAAACATCCTTTCTATTATTAACCATTTGTATCTAAATAACGTTCATGTGCCAATCCTGCTTTTCTTCGATAAGCAATTGTGACAGCAGAAAGAACAATTAAAGCTAAGGAAATTAATTGAGCCATTCGTAATTCACCAATCATTAGACTGTCTGTTCTCATTCCTTCTATAAAGAATCTTCCAATCGAATACCAAATAACATAGGATAAGAATATTTCTCCTCTGCGTAAATTTACTTTTCGTAAAGCTAGTAAAATCACGAATCCAACAATATTCCATATTGATTCATATAAAAAAGTAGGATGATAGTATGTTCCGTTAATATACATTTGATCAATGATAAAAGTTGGTAAATGCAATCCTTCTAAAAACGAACGTGTTACTTCCCCGCCATGGGCCTCTTGGTTCATAAAGTTTCCCCAGCGGCCAATTGCTTGTCCAAGAATAATACTTGGTGCTGCTATATCTGCCATTTTCCAGAAAGATATGCCCTTTTTCTTTGTAAAAATATAAGTAGTAACGACAGCTCCGATTAAAGCCCCATGAATGGCAATACCACCATTCCAAATTTTCGGGATATCTCCTAGGTGGTCTTTATAATAGCTCCACTCAAAAATGACATAATAAATTCTTGCACATATTATCGAGATTGGAATAGCCCATAGCATTAAATCGGGAAAGTCATCCTTTCCAAGTCCTCTCCTATTCCCTTCGCGCATTGCAATAATAAGCGCAAGAATCAATCCTGAACCGATTATAAGTCCATACCAGCGGACATCGATTGGTCCTAATGAAAATGCAACTGGATCAATTGGTCGTATATCTTCCATCTGATTTCCTCCTATTCCCAAGGAATGTTTAAAGGCATAATAAATATTTTGCTTTTATCTCGCCTTTTAGTTCCCTTTTTCTACCATCTATTTACTTTCTTTCGTCCGATATAACATTATTTAGTTTATTTGTGAATTGTTCTGCTGCATTCACGCCCATGCGTTTTAAACGGAAATTCATTGCCGCTACTTCAATAATGACCGCTAAGTTTCGTCCTGGGCGAACTGGAATTGTAAGCTTCGTTACTTCTGTATCAATTATTTTCATTTTTTCTTCATCTAAGCCTAAACGGTCATATTGCTTGTTCTGTTCCCATAGTTCTAGCGACATAACTAATGAAATCTTTTTGTGCGTTCGCACAGCCCCTGCTCCAAATAAAGTCATTACATTAATAATCCCTAAACCACGAATTTCCAATAAATGTTCAATTAGTTCTGGGGAACTTCCGACAATTAAGTTTTCATCTTCTTGTCTTATTTCCACACAATCATCAGCCACTAATCGGTGTCCACGTTTAACAAGTTCAAGAGCTGTTTCACTTTTACCTACACCACTTTTACCAGTGATTAACACGCCCACACCATAAATATCAACAAGAACACCATGAACAGCCGTAGTAGGCGCTAGTTTTCTTTCCAAGAAATTAGTAAGTCGACTGGAAAAAAGCGATGTTTTATGCTTAGAACGTAATACTGGTACTGCTAATTCCTCTGATGCTTCGATTAATTGCGGTGGTACTTCCATATTTCGCGTAATAATGATTACTGGAGTAGTATCACTACATAATTTCGTTAAGCGGTTTGCTCTTTCTTCCTCACTTAATCGTTCTGCAAAGGAAAGTTCAGTCTTACCTAACAGCTGAACACGCTCTGCAGGATAATAGTTAAAATAACCAGCCATTTCTAAACCTGGTCTTGATATATCACTAACTGTAATTGGTCGATTAATACCTTCTTCTCCACTTACAATTTCTAAATCAAACTCTTCAATCACATCTTTTATTAGTACTTTTGCCGCCATGAAGCTCCTCCTTTAAAGGTCCTTGCTGTTAAGTTTTTATAAACAGAAAAAAACTGTTTAATTTTAGTCATTATTTATAATTCCATATTCACCTTATTTTAGCATTAAAAGATAAATATATGCTAGAATTCAGTCAAATTATTAGGAAAAGGTATTCTAAAATAAAGAAAACTTTCATCAATAGTTTTTTTCCTCATCCCCTCCTAATGATTAGTTGTACTTAACGGATATCTTCTTCGATTTTCCGCAGCTTACTATCCGTTAACAGTAGGATAAAAAGACAAAAAAACTGCCAGATAAAGCAATGGAATAGTTTCCACTTCTATATCTGGCAGCCTCTTACCCTTTTTCTCGAAGGACTGTATTTTGAACAATTATATTGCAAAGTGAAAGTAAAATGCTAAAAAGCAAGCACATACCAAAACTTGAAATTTCAAGACTGTCTCCCATCAATCTGTCTGTTAATGACAATGTAATAGCATTGATGACAAATAAAAATAGTCCTAGCGAAAGAATTGTTACAGGTAATGTCAATAAAATTAATATTGGTTTAACAATAATATTTAACAAGGATAAAATAACGCTTGCTCCAATCGCAGCCCCAATCCCTGATAAATAAAATTGATCCTGAAATAAACCAGCCAATGCTACAAAGAAAATAGCATTAATTAGTATTCCTACTATCCATCTCATTCCAATTACTCCTCATTAAGCATAGTAGAAACCGATACAGGTTATAGGGGAAAACAATCTAAACGAACAGTCTTTCCATCCCGACATTATTTTCCTTATCGGTTTCCTCTATTATAATTAATTATTTTTTTCAATCTTCTTCACTTTAATCGATCCTGTTTTTGTATTAGCATCAATTTTTGTATGATGCTCACTTGATTGTATCGATTTAAATTGTAACGTCTTTTGAAGAACTTCATTTTTCTCTTCTACTATTTGTATCCCCTCTAACTCTACATTAAATCCACCGAAATTCGTTTTTAACTCTCCACTAACCGCTAATGTTTCTGGTAAGCTTACCTCGATACTACCTGTTGTTCCTTGAAGTTCAAACACTTCACATGTTTCCGAATGGTTTGTGCATAAAATACTGCCGTTAAAGGATTGTAAATCGACTTTATTAAAATAACCTTCAACTGTAATCGATCCATTTATCGTTTCAGCGTCAAGTTTTTCTATATTGCCTTTTTCGACTTTAATACTGCCGTTTGCCGCATCCGCTTCTACTTTTTTATTTTCACCAGCCTGTAACGTTATTTTACCATTAGCCGTTTTAGCATACAATTTTTCCGCTTTAACATCAAATGTAGTAATGGGTCCATTAAATAAACGAACGATGGCTGATTCATACGAAGTTTGTGGGATATAAACTTGCGTTTTTACCTTCATCCATTTATGATTCGTTTTTACTAGTAATTTCTCATCATCTACAATTACATCTACTTCCTTTAAAAACACATTTTTTGCTTCTTCTAACGAATTTACGCGATATACCTTTGCTTTACATTCAATACTAACTTCTTCTTGATCCCATGGAATAAGCTCCACTTCTCCATTTGGAATATCAATATCTAACTTTTTTGGTGTGATATTATTGTATTGAAAAATATGAGAAACTTCTTCAAAATGACCAAAGTTTAAATCTAGGTCTACTTCCTTCACCTTTTTTATCGTTGTATCAACAAAGTCAAAGAGCTTATCTTTCGCAGATTGAAAATTAAATCCATAATTTGAATTTGTTTCTTTCTTCTTTTCATGAAACTTTGTTTCTTCTTGAAAATCTTCTAATATTTTCTTTTCGTCTTCATTGAGTGACTTCTTCTCATTTACTTCATCAACCTTTTCCATTAGCTTTAATGCTTCATCTACGGTCAATTTGCCACTTTCCACTAGTTCTAAAATTCGCTTTTTCTCATCTGCCACTTTAAATCCTCCTCAAAAATGAACGATTTTATTCCTTTAAAACCTCCACCTAAATTAGATAAGATACGAAACTGCACATTATAAAATGAATGTAATCAAAAATAAGATTATTTTCTTCTATTGAAAAAAACAACAACCTTTTAGAAAACAGCTAAACGCAAAAACTTAATCGCTCCATTTCACTCCCGATTTAGAACAAAGAATGAAAAGCAACATTTTTTTGAAAACAACTACTTTTAATGATATTTATTGGCTGCATTTACTATTAATACAAATTGCCTCAAACATTCAGTAACCTTCATATTATCGGCTTCTGTATTTTTATACGAATCATCCCTTCTAAAAGTTTCATTTCGAATATATTCTTTGCTAAGAATCCTTTTTATTTTATGTAGTTATTTTCTATTTCAGAAGAATTTCTCTATAAGAAATGAAAAAGAGACGAGGCCCTCTGGTAGGTGAGCAACTTTAATAAGTCGACTCATCTGCTCTCCCCATCTCTTTATTCAATATTAAGTTGTAGCAATCTTCTCTGCTTCTTCGATACTTTTTTTCATTCTTTGCCGATCTCTTTCTAAAATTGGCTTTAAATACTTACCAGTATAGGAGCCTTCTAAATTGGCAATGTCTTCAGGTGTTCCGGATCCTAAGATTGTACCACCTTTATCGCCACCTTCTGGTCCTAAATCGATAATATAATCTGTTGTCTTTATAACATCCAGATTATGCTCAATGACGAGGACGGTATCGCCATTCTCTACCAATCGTTGCAGGACAGTCAGCAATCTTGAAATATCATCAACATGCAAGCCCGTAGTCGGCTCATCAAGAATGTAAAAAGATTTACCAGTAGAACGTCGATGTAATTCTGAAGCTAATTTTACCCTTTGAGCTTCTCCACCTGATAAAGTAGTGGCTGGCTGTCCTAGCTTAATATATCCTAAACCAACATCTACAATTGTTTGGAGTTTACGATGAATCTTCGGTATGTTTTCAAAGAAAGCTACACCATCTTCCACTGTCATTTCCAATACGTCAGAAATATTTTTTCCTTTATACTTCACTTCTAATGTTTCGCGATTATATCGCTTTCCATGACAGACTTCACACGGAACATAAACATCTGGTAGGAAATGCATTTCAATTTTTATAATTCCATCACCACGGCAAGCTTCACATCTTCCGCCTTTGACATTAAAACTAAAACGACCTTTTTTATACCCTCGTACTTTTGCTTCATTAGTTGTTGCAAAAACATCTCTAATATCATCAAACACTCCAGTATAAGTGGCAGGATTCGACCTTGGAGTTCGTCCAATTGGTGACTGATCAATATCAATGACTTTTTCCAATTGTTCGATCCCCTTAATTTCTTTATGCGCACCCGGCTTCGCTTTTGCACGATTAAGCTTTTGGGCTAAGCTTTTATGGAGAATTTCATTAATCAATGTACTTTTCCCTGAACCAGAAACACCTGTAACAGAAACAAACATTCCTAGTGGGATTTTTACACTTACATTTTTTAAATTATTTTCTTTTGCACCAGTGATTTCAATAAATCTGCCATCACTTTTCTTTCTTTCTAACGGAAGTGGAATGAACTTTTTCCCTGATAAATATTGACCTGTTATCGATTCTGAATCATTCATTACTTCCTCAGGAGTTCCGACTGAAATAATTTCTCCTCCATGGACACCAGCACCAGGTCCTACATCAATTAAGTAGTCTGCAGCCATCATCGTATCTTCATCATGCTCTACAACAATCAATGTATTTCCTATGTCGCGCATTTGTCTTAATGTATCAATTAATTTATCATTATCTCTTTGATGAAGACCGATGGAAGGCTCATCTAGAATATAGAGCACACCAGTGAGTCTTGAGCCAATTTGTGTCGCCAAACGAATCCTCTGTGCTTCACCACCGGATAAGGTACCTGCAGCTCTACTTAATGTTAGGTAATCCAGCCCAACATTTATTAAAAATCCAACTCGCTCTTTTATTTCTCTAAGAATCAAATTAGCAATTTGTTTTTCCTTGTCTGTTAGATCAACCTGCTCCATAAATTGATAGCATTCCACAACTGATTTTTCCGTAATTTTCCCAATATGCTGTCCATTAATTAATACAGCTAAGGCTTCTTTTTTTAAACGATATCCTTTACATGTACGACAAGGCTGTTCTGCCATATATTTTTGCATTTGTTCTCGAATATAGTCAGAACTTGTCTCCTTGTATCTTCTTTCGACATTTCGAATAACGCCCTCAAATTGAATATCATTTTCTCTCACTTGACCAAAATCATTTTCGTAACGGAAATGAATATATTCTTTTCCAGATCCATAAAGAATTTTGTCCATTAGGTTTTTAGGAATATCCTTAACTGGTATATTCATGTCAATACCATAATGATTACATATACTTTCAAGAAGCTGTGGATAGTATTGAGAACTAATGGATTCCCATGGAGCTATTGCATTTTCTTTTAAAGTTAAATTCCAATCAGGAATAATCAAGTCCACATCAACAACTAATTTATTTCCAAGTCCATCACAATCTGGACACGCTCCAAATGGGCTATTAAAGGAAAAAAGTCTAGGTTCTAATTCGCCAATCGAGAAACCGCAAATTGGACAAGCATGATGCTCGCTAAATAATAATTCCTCCTGTCCAATAACGTCAATAATAACTTTGCCATTTCCGAATTGTAATGCTGATTCTAATGAATCTGCTAAACGAGCTGTAATTCCCTCTTTTACAACTAGACGATCAATAACTACTTCAATATTATGTTTCTTGTTTTTCTCTAAAGAAATATCATCGCCAATTTCATGCATTTCTCCATCAATACGTAATCGAACATATCCTTGCTTTTTCACATCTTCAAGCACTTTCCCATGAGTCCCTTTGCGCCCTGATACTACAGGTGCTAAAACTTGAAGTCTCGTTCTTTCAGGATATTCTAGGATTCGGTCAACCATCTGCTCAATTGTCTGTGAGGAAATTTCAATTCCATGCTCTGGGCAAGTTGGTCTCCCAACCCTTGCGTATAATAACCTTAAGTAATCATAAATTTCCGTTACTGTCCCAACAGTAGAACGTGGATTTCGACTTGTTGTTTTCTGATCAATGGAAATAGCCGGTGATAATCCTTCAATCGAATCAACATCTGGCTTATCCATTTGCCCTAAAAACTGACGAGCATAAGCAGATAAAGATTCTACATATCTTCGTTGTCCTTCCGCATATATGGTATCAAAAGCGAGGGAAGATTTCCCAGAACCAGATAAACCGGTTATGACTACTAATTGATCTCTTGGGATAGTTATATCAATATTTTTTAAATTGTTTGCTCTTGCACCTTTTACAATAAGTTTATCTTTTGCCATTGCTTCTCTCACCCCTCAGCCTTTAATTCAAGCAATAGATCGCGAAGCTCTGCTGCTCTTTCGAAATTCAAAGCTTTGGCTGCTTCTTTCATTTCTGACTCCATTTGTGCGATCATTGCCTCTTTTTCTTTTTTCGTCAATTTATCAAGTTTAGTAGATGCCGCATATTCTTCTGGCTCTTCTGCTGCCTGTGTTGCACGGATTGAATCTCTAATGCCTTTTTGAATCGTTTGCGGAATTATTCCATGTTCTTCATTATATTTCTCTTGAATTTCTCTACGTCTTTTCGTTTCACTTATGGCAACTTCCATGGAATGAGTCATCTTATCTGCATACATGACGACATGACCATTAGCATTTCTTGCTGCTCGCCCGATTGTTTGAATTAACGATCTCTCCGAACGAAGGAAACCTTCTTTATCAGCATCTAAAATTGTGACTAATGATACCTCTGGAATGTCCAGTCCTTCCCTTAATAAGTTAATTCCTACTAGTACATCATATTTTCCAAGACGTAATTCCCGAATAATTTCAATCCGTTCTAACGTTTTTACTTCGGAATGCAAATACTGTACTTTAATTCCTATATCTTTCAGATAATCAGTTAAGTCCTCTGACATTTTTTTCGTAAGTGTTGTTACCAATACCCGTTCATTTCGTTTAATTCTTTCATGAATCTCAGCAATTAGATCATCAATTTGTCCTTCAATCGGCCGAACGTCAATCGTCGGATCAAGTAATCCAGTCGGACGAATTATTTGTTCAATCATAACTGGAGTATGCTCAATTTCATATGGGCCAGGTGTTGCAGATACACAAATCATTTGATTAATATGCTTCTCGAATTCTCCAAAGGTCAACGGACGGTTATCAAGGGCTGATGGTAAGCGAAAACCATGATCTACCAACACATTTTTCCGTGCTTGGTCACCATTATACATTCCTCTAATCTGCGGTAATGTAACATGAGATTCGTCGATAACAAGAAGAAAGTCTTTTGGAAAATAATCCAACAAAGTATAAGGAGTAGATCCAGGAGGTCTTAATGTTAAATGTCTTGAATAGTTTTCTATTCCAGAACAGAATCCCATCTCTCTCATCATTTCTAAATCATAACGTGAGCGTTGTTCTAGCCGTTGAGCTTCTATTAATTTATTATCTGCTCTTAATTTTTCTAATTGTTCCTCTAATTCCTTTTCAATGTTCTCAATCGCTATTTTCATTTTTTCTTCTCTTGTTACGAAGTGAGAAGCAGGAAAAATAGCAATATGGTTTCGTTCCCCTAATATCTCTCCTGTTAATGCATCTACTTCGCGAATCCGGTCAATTTCATCTCCAAAAAACTCTACTCTGATACAATGTTCGTCACGAGATGCCGGGAAAATTTCCACTACATCCCCGCGAACACGAAATGTTCCCCGTTTAAAATCAATATCATTTCGATCATATTGGATATCAACTAATTTACGCAGCAATTGATTTCTTTCTAATTCCATCCCCGATCTTAACGATACAACCATTTCTCGATACTCTTCTGGAGAACCTAATCCATAAATACAAGAAACGCTGGCAATAATGATGACGTCATCTCTTTCAAATAAAGAGGATGTTGCTGAATGACGAAGTTTATCGATTTCATCATTGATGCTTGCGTCCTTTTCGATAAATGTATCTGTTTGTGGGACATATGCTTCTGGTTGGTAATAATCATAGTAGCTAACAAAATACTCTACTGCATTATTAGGAAAAAATTCCTTAAACTCACTATATAATTGACCAGCTAATGTTTTATTGTGAGCAATGATTAACGTTGGCTTTTTTACTTCTTTAATCACATTGCTTACTGTAAAGGTTTTACCAGTACCAGTTGCCCCTAGCAACGTCTGAATTTTGTCACCTGCTCGAATACCTGATACTAGTTTTTCTATCGCTCCTGGCTGATCACCTTGAGGAGTATACTTTGAAACTAACTCAAAATCATGACTCACTAAACCATCCTCCGATCTGTATACTTTCTATTCCCGTTCGTACATTTCTTTGACACTCTATGATAAAGATTTATTTATGGTCCTTTAAATGTAAAACCACATTCGTTTAACAGTCTCCACTCTATCCATTTAAGCTATGTAATCAACATATCACCATTCTACCACAAACCATCCTTTTCAAACCACAAAAAAGAGAACAAACATTCGATTTATTTTATCACGCTTTTCATCTGTATTAAAAAGCAAAATTCCATAAAAAAATGACTAACGAAAATACCTATCATCTTTATCGACGTAAATTCGTTTAGTCATTCTCCTTCTCTATTCTTTTTTCTTTTTTTCAACTTAAACTCAAGCATCTTTATTTGCTAACCGATCTTTCCATTTCCTACTAATCATATAGCCAACCGTCATGGAAAAAGCATCGACGACAATGAGCAAAAATGTATCAGTATATCCTCTATAAACGGAAGCAGCAATTAAGGCGACGGTTAAAACTAAGCCGATAATTGGATAATAAGTCGCTCTTGAAAATAGGATTACTAATAAACACGGAAAAAATAGGGCAGCTAGATATTTTCCCATCTACATACACCTCTATTTACACATATTTCACTTCATTGACCGTTAGACCGAACTTCCCAAGCGCACTGGCTAAATTATTAAAAATTGGAATATGACTGAAATCAACGCCTAATTGAATAGCTGTTTGTGCGACTTCAGGTCTTAATCCAGAAAGATATCCTTTTACGCCAATTAATCGCAAAGCATGAATAACTTGAAATATTTGATGGGCAACCATTGTATCGATTAGTGGTACACCAGATAAATCAATGAATAAATGATTAAATCGTTTTTCATTACATTCTTTCAATGTATTTTCCATAATTAATTGCGCTCTCTTTGTATCAATATCGCCAATTAATGGCAACACACCAATTCCCTTTGTAATCGGTATAACCGGACTACTTAATTCATAAATGGTTTCTTGTTGTGCAGTTAATTGCTGGAATTTGTATTCATCGTAAGAGCCAATAAATATATTTACAAATAAATCAAAAGCATAATGGATGAGACGTATCCATTCAAACAAGGTAGTTATTGTTAAATGAGCAGTAGATTCCTCTGAAAACTTCTCCACATAAGATATAAGAATTCCTTTAACCGTGTTAAGCTGTTCAATCGATTCCAAAATAGGAACTAAATCTTTCGCACGTTTTTCTGCAACTTTAACAGCCCATTTAGAAATATTTGCTGAATATACAGCTTCATCCTCAATAAAAACCTTAATCACATTTTCCAAAAGAATTTGGTGGGCTGTAATTAGTTCTTCTGTATTCTCTGCTGATTTATTGATTGAATAAAAGTTAGATGGGTTATTTTCTATTTTGTTTAACCATTCCTTGCGCATATCTACAAGATGATCATTTAAAAAGGTATATAGGCTTTGCATACATGGTTCCAACTATTTCTCCTCCTAATTCAAGAAACAATGCTTCATTGCATTTTATAATATCAAATTCTCATAGAAAAAATCGATATATTCACCACTATATTTAGTCGTTCTTACTTTTTTGAATTGAATTCTTCGCATTTGTAAATAAAGTGAAACTTCCATCAGTGGGGGGGGTTTCCTTCCTCCCCCACTGATGGTTAGTTGAACCAATCGGACCTTTACGGACAGTTGATCTCCCTCCTATCTTCCTCGTATTCTCAGAAGCTTGAGGGGGGAGTCTTACTGTCCGTTAAGAGTGGGATAAAGTGAAACTTCTATCAGTGGGGGGTTTTCCTTCCTCCCCCACTGATGGTTAGTTGAACCAATCGGACCTTTACGGACAGTTGATCTCCCTCCTATCTTCCTCGTATTCTCAGAAGCTTGAGGGGGGAGTCTTACTGTCCGTTAAGAGTGGGATAAAGTGAAACTTCTATCAGTGGGGGGTTTTCCTTCCTCCCCCACTGATGGTTAGTTGAACCAATCGGACCTTTACAGTTGATCTCCCTCCTATCTTCCTCGTATTCTCAGAAGCTTAAGGGGGGGAGTCTTACTGTCCGTTAAGAGTGGGATAAAGTGAAACTTCTATCAGTGGGGGGTTTTCCTTCCTCCCCCACTGATGGTTAGTTGAACCAATCGGACCTTTACGGACAGTTGATCTCCCTCCTATCTTCCTCGTATTCTCAGAAGCTTAAGGGGGGAGTCTTACTGTCCGTTAAGAGTGGGATAAAGTGAAACTTCTATCAGTGGGGGGTTTTCCTTCCTCCCCCACTGATGGTTAGTTGAACCAATCGGACCTTTACGGACAGTTGATCTCCCTCCTATCTTCCTCGTATTCTCAGAAGCTTGAGGGGGGAGTCTTACTGTCCGTTAAGAGTGGGATAAAGTGAAACTTCTATCAGTGGGGGGTTTTCCTTCCTCCCCCACTGATGGTTAGTTGAACCAATCGGACCTTTACGGACAGTTGATCTCCCTCCTATCTTCCTCGTATTCTCAGAAGCTTGAGGGGGGAGTCTTACTGTCCGTTAAGAGTGGGATAAAGTGAAACTTCTATCAGTGGGGGGTTTTCCTTCCTCCCCCACTGATGGTTAGTTGAACCAATCGGACCTTTACGGACAGTTGATCTCCCTCCTATCTTCCTCGTATTCTCAGAAGCTTAAGGGGGGAGTCTTACTGTCCGTTAAGAGTGGGATAAAGTGAAACTTCTATCAGTGGGGGGTTTTCCTTCCTCCCCCACTGATGGTTAGTTGAACCAATCGGACCTTTACGGACAGTTGATCTCCCTCCTATCTTCCTCGTATTCTCAGAAGCTTAAGGGGGGAGTCTTACTGTCCGTTAAGAGTGGGATAAATATATACTATTATATAGTTGTCGCCATAGTGAAACAAGCAAGAAGCCTTTTCTTCGTAAGAGAGAAAAGGAACAACTTAGACATTTTTTAATAGACTCGTTGCAATCACTTGAAAGATTGGTTTCACAGATGATGCTCTTTTCTTCGCATTTTCTAATAAAAAGATGATCTCATCAATTTCTTCTGGGCTTAGTTTTTCTATAATCCAATCTTCTAACTCCTGATTTTTAATTTCGATATTTTGATTAGGTATTTTTATCGTGTGATATTTCATTAATTCATTATGAATAAGATTTATATGGTATTGATATTTCTTTTCCTTATGTATAAGCAACGATTTCGATAGATTTTTATTCATGTGTATTCTCCTCTCTAAAAACGTCTTATATCTTCTAATCTGGTCAATTCCTTCTATATTTTCTGGTCAATATATAGCTATTATAATAGGAAAACAATGTCAAAGGCCTTATTCCCTAGTAACTTCTACTAAAATAGGCAAAAAGAATTATTCCAACTAGTTAAAAAGTCTGTTTTATCCAAGATGGAGGTAAGGTAATATTTACTAATAAGGGGATGCGACGTAGCAATATGACCATTATATAAAGGAGACAAATGATATGGAAAAAGGAACGGAAGATATTATTGGGTATCGTATAAAAAAAGATGTTTATTCTAACTCCATTGAAGGTTTATTTCTACTAAAAAAGGGTGCAACTCTTACAAAGAAACATGTAGAATTGCTCACGAAGCATCAAGTAAATCCATTTGATGTAATTAGCTCTACAGAAGAAACCTCACCTGTCTCCGTAAGTGATACATTTACTAGTTTATTAGATGAAGTGAAACAAACCTTCCATCATATACTAGAACAGGATGATAGCAAGGTTGAAAATCTTCTACATACTTATGAAAAAATAATAGATTTTTCCCTGCAAGAATTAAATATTTTAGAAATTATTCATCAAGAAACTTCGCCAAAAGACTATATTTATCAACATAGTATTAACGTTGGTGTTATTTCAGCGATTATCGGAAAAATACTAGGCTTATCTAGAAAACAATGTCACTTACTTAGTCAAATGGGGTTATTTCACGACATCGGCATGCTAAAAATCGATTCATCTATTATAGAAGCACAGAATCGCTTGACCCAAAAAGAATATAAGGAAATCCAAAAACACACGATATATGGAAAAAGTATGTTATTTCAAATTGCTCAATTGGATATTTTAATATCAAGAACTGCTCTATTACATCATGAAAAAATAAATGGCAAAGGCTATCCATCTCAACGAACGGAAAAGGAGATTCCTTTCCTAATTCAAATCGTTTCCGTAGCAGACAGCTTTAATAGCATGTGCTCTGCTTATACCTATAAAGAAAAGAAATCTCACTTTGAAGCCATCTATGAATTAGTGAATGAATCATATGGGAATGCTTTAAATCCTGCTATTGTTATACCTTTCACCAATTTTATTATGCGGAAACAACTTTTTAAAAAGGTCACCTTATCCAATAATGAAATAGCAGAAATCATTTTTATCCATCAAAATGAGCCACATTTACCATTAGTTCGTCAAAAGGATGCTTATATAGACTTACGTAGGGCGTCCTCTTTGAAAATTTCTGGATTAGCAAATTAATAATAATTATTCCACCAATAAAAATGGCCAAATCACGAATGATTCGGCCATTTTTTCTGATTAAGATTTTTAAACCCCTTTATATGCTTTGCGATAAATATCTGCTAATTCTGTTACTAACGGCAATTTAGGGTTAGCTGTTGTACATTGATCTTCAAAAGCGCGGTCTGCTAAATAATCTACTTTTGCTTCAAATGCTTTTGCATCTACCCCTTGTGCTGCAATACTCATTGGAATATTCAGTTCTTTCCCTAAACGGATTACCGCATTAATAAAGTTTTCTACTCCTTCTTCCACTGTATTAGCTGGCAAACCTAAGATTCTTGCAAGCTCTGCATAACGCTGATCTGCCTTAAAATGCTCATATTTAGGGAAACTAGCCAGTTTTTTCGGCTTCTCTGCATTATAACGAATTACATGCGGCATTAAGATAGCATTTGAACGTCCATGGGCAATATGGAATTCCGCACCCAATTTATGAGCTAAGCTATGGTTAATTCCTAAGAAGGCATTAGCAAATGCCATCCCTGCTATGGTAGATGCATTATGCACTTTTTCACGTGCTTCTTCGTCATTGCCATTGCGATACGCTCTTGGTAAATATTCAAAGATTAATTGCACGGCTTTCACAGCTAATGCGTCAGTATAGTCATTGGCCATAATGGAAACATATGCTTCAACAGCATGTGTTAACACGTCCATTCCTGTATCTGCTGTAATAACAGGAGGAACAGTCATCACAAATTGTGGGTCGATAATAGCAACATCTGGAGTTAATTCATAGTCTGCCAATGGGTATTTGATATTTTGTTTTTTATCTGTAATTACGGCAAAAGAAGTAACCTCTGAACCAGTTCCAGAAGTGGTTGGGATCGCTACCATTTTTGCTTTTTCTCCTAATTTTGGATACGTGTACACTCTTTTACGAATATCTAAGAATTTTTGTTTTAAGCCAAAGAACTCTTCATCTGGATGCTCATAGAATAACCACATTCCTTTGGCGGCATCCATTGCAGATCCCCCGCCTAATGCAATAATACAATCCGGCTGGAATTTAACCATTTGTTCTGTTCCTCTTTGAACCGTATCTAATGACGGATCTGGTTCTACGTCTGAGAAGACTTCTACATGCACCATATTTGATCTTTTTCGTAAATGATACAATAATTTTTCTACATATCCTAACTTCACCATAAAACCATCTGTTACAATAAATACCCGAGAAATATCATTCATTTTTTGTAAATATTGAACAGCATTCTTTTCAAAATAAATTTTTGGTGGAATTTTAAACCATTGCATATTTACATTCCTTTTAGCTAGTTTTTTAGTATTGAGTAAATGAACATCTGTTACATTTGTAGAAACAGAGTTTTTACCATAAGATCCACAGCCTAACGTTAAAGATGGAACAAAAGCATTATAAATGTCTCCTATCGCACCTTGTGAAGACGGAGCATTATTGATAATTCTGCAAGCCTTTACTCTTAATGAAAATTCTTTTACTACCTCATCATCTTCCGAATGAATAACTGCTGTATGTCCTAAGCCACCGAATTCTAGCATTTCTTCCGCTCGCTTTATTCCTTCTTCTGTCGATTTAACTTTATAACAAGCTAGCACAGGACTTAACTTCTCTCTGGATAACGGGAAATCTGCTCCAACACCTTCCAGTTCTGCTAGTAATACCTTCGTATCCTTAGGCACTTCAACCCCTGCTAATTTAGCTATATAAGAAGCGGATTTCCCTACAATATTGGGATTTACAGCGCAGGTTGCTTCATTTATAACAAGCTTTTCTACTTTTTTTCTTTCTTCTTCATTCAAAAAATAACACTTATAATGAATTAACTCATTTTTAACTTGATTATAAATTTCTTTGTCAATAATTACTGCCTGCTCAGAAGCACAAATCATTCCATTATCAAAAGTTTTTGATAAAATCAAATCGTTGACTGCCCTCTTAATTTTTGCTGATTTTTCGATATAACATGGAACATTTCCTGGGCCAACTCCTAGTGCTGGTTTTCCACTGCTATAAGCGGATTTCACCATCCCTGGCCCACCTGTAGCGAGAATTAACGAAATTTCCGGATGATTCATTAGCTCTTGTGTCATTTCAATCGATGGTTTTTCAATCCATTGAATACAATCTTTTGGTGCACCGGCCTCCACAGCCGCATCTCTTAAGATTCGAGCTGCTTCGCTACTACATTTCTGGGCAGATGGATGAAATGCAAATATAATCGGATTTCTTGTTTTAATTGCAATAATCGCCTTAAACATCGTCGTAGATGTTGGATTCGTAACAGGTGTTACACCTGCAATAACCCCAATAGGATCTGCAATTTCCACAATGCCAGTTTGATCATCATCACGAATTATCCCAACTGTACGATCATATTTAATATTATTATAGATATATTCAGTGGAAAAAATATTTTTTATAATTTTATCTTCATAAACCCCTCTCCCCGTTTCCTCTACAGCTAACTTGGCTAAATACATTTGCTTATCCAAGCCTGCTACTGCCATTTCTTTTACTATCCGATCAACTTGTTGTTGGTCTAATTGATAAAATGCTTCTAATGCTTTTTTCCCTTTGGTCGCCATCTCATTCATTAAATCGATATTTTCTTTCTTCTTATTTACCTCATTTTCTGTAATCGACATTTCTAACTACACCCCTCTCTTTTGATAGCGCTCACATAAAGAATGCTAGCGATTTCTCTCTTCTCCCAAAAGAAACTATTTATTCAATTGACCACATCCCCTTTTTCATCATTAATTTGATGTCCTTCTTTGGATGCTCTTTTCATGTATCATTTTAAAAGGTATTTCCAAAATCTTCAACATAAAAAAACATTTTTTCGCAATTTATTGAAAAGGCTTTCATTTTTATTCACAAAAAATTCACAAAAGTCAAATAAGGATAACTTAATCTATCAAGTTGTTTCCCCAAAAAAAGAACTGTCCTTGAGGTATCAAACCTTACAAGTATTGTTCTTGTAGGGTCTGAACCTCTGTTTGGAACAGTTCGCTAACATTTATTTTTTGTCCATCACGAAAATTTCTCTTTCTTATCTTTAAACCCCTTTATATGCTTTGCGATAAATATCTGCTAATTCTGTTACTAACGGTAATTTAGGGTTTGCTGTTGTACATTGATCTTCAAAGGCACGATCTGCTAAATAATCTACTTTTGCTTCGAATTCTTTTGCATCTACTCCTTGTGCTGCAATACTCATTGGGATATTTAACTCTTTTCCAAGTCTGATTACTGCTTTCACAAAGTTATCTACACCTTGTTCCACTGTATTAGCTGGCAATCCTAGAATTCTTGCAAGCTCTGCATAGCGTTCATCTGCTTTAAAGTATTCATATTTAGGGAACGCTGTGAACTTCTTCGGTTTCTCCGCATTGTAACGGATAACATGTGGCATTAAGATAGCATTTGAACGCCCATGGGCAATATGGAATTCTGCTCCTAATTTATGAGCTAAACTATGGTTAATTCCTAAGAAAGCATTTGCGAAAGCCATACCAGCTATTGTAGATGCATTATGCACTTTTTCACGAGCCTCTTCGTCATTACCATTACGATATGCTCTTGGTAAATATTCAAATATCAATTGAACTGCTTTCACAGCTAATGCATCTGTATAGTCATTGGCCATATTAGATACATATGCTTCCACCGCATGTGTTAATACGTCCATACCAGTATCTGCTGTAACTGCTGGTGGAACTGTCATAACAAATTGTGGATCGATGATTGCTACATCTGGTGTTAATTCATAATCTGCTAATGGATATTTAATATTTTGTTCTTTATCTGTAATTACTGCGAAAGATGTTACTTCAGATCCAGTACCAGAAGTAGTTGGAATTGCAACAAATTTAGCTTTTCCACCTAAAGAAGGATATTTATAAACCCTTTTACGGATATCTAAGAATTTTTGCTTTAATCCGAAGAACTCCTCATTTGGATGTTCGTAGAATAACCACATACCTTTTGCTGCATCCATTGGAGATCCACCACCAAGCGCAATAATGCAGTCTGGTTGGAATTTAGCCATCATTTCTGTTCCTCTAACAACTGTTTCAATAGATGGATCTGGCTCAACATCTGAAAATACTTCTACTTGCACTAGGTTTGAACGTTTTCTTAAGTTATAAAGTAATTTATCTACATATCCGAATTTAACCATGTATGGATCTGTTACGATAAATACTCTAGAGATATCCTTCATTTTTTGTAAATATTGTACAGAGTTTTTCTCAAAATAAATTTTTGATGGAACTTTAAACCATTGCATATTTACATTCCTTTTAGCTAGTTTTTTAACATTCAATAAATGAATGTCTGTTACGTTAGTAGATACAGAGTTTTTACCATAAGATCCGCAGCCAAGTGTTAAAGATGGCATGAAGGCATTGTAGATGTCACCAATTGCGCCTTGAGAAGATGGTGCATTGTTGATGATGCGGCATGCTTTCATTCTTAACGCAAAGCTTTCAACTACTTTTGGATCTTCAGAGTGAATAACAGCTGAGTGTCCTAATCCACCGAATTCTAGCATTTCTTCTGCGCGTTTGATTCCTTCTTCTGTTGATTCTACTTTATAGCATGCAAGTACTGGACTCAATTTTTCTCTTGATAGCGGGTAATTTGGTCCAACAGCTTCTAATTCTGCAAGAAGAATTTTTGTATCTTCTGGAACTTTTACTCCTGCTAAACCAGCGATATAATGAGCAGATTTACCAACAATATCCGGATTTACTGCACATGTATTTTCATTGATTACTAGTTTTTCTACTTTTGCTAGCTCTTCATTGTTTAAGAAGTAACAACTATTTCTTATCAATAGATTTTTGACTTCATCATATATTTCTTTATCGATGATTACAGCTTGTTCAGATGCGCAAATCATTCCATTATCAAATGTCTTAGAAAGAATTAAATCATTCACTGCTCTTTTTACTTTTGCTGTTTTTTCGATATAACAAGGTACGTTACCAGCTCCAACACCAAGTGCAGGTTTTCCACAACTATATGCAGATTTAACCATTCCTGGTCCACCAGTTGCAAGAATTAAAGCAATGTCATTATGGTTCATTAACGCTTTTGTTGTTTCAATAGAAGGTTTTTCTACCCATTGAATACAGTTTTCTGGTGCCCCTGCTTTCACAGCTGCATCTCTTAAGATTCTTGCTGCTTCGCTGCTACATTTTTGTGCGGATGGATGGAAAGCAAAAATAATTGGATTACGTGTTTTTATAGCAATAATTGCTTTAAACATAGTAGTAGATGTTGGGTTTGTAACAGGTGTTACCCCTGCAATTACACCGACTGGGTCAGCAATTTCCACAATTCCTGTTTGTTGGTCTTCATTTATTACGCCAACGGTACGATCGTACTTAATATTATGGTAGATATATTCAGTCGAGAATATATTCTTTGTAATTTTATCTTCGTAAATGCCTCTTCCCGTTTCTTCAACAGCAAGTTTAGCTAGATACATATGTTTATCTAAACCGGCAAGAGCCATTGCTTTTACAACTTCATCTACTTGCTCTTGATCTAAGGACATAAACTCATTTAGAGCTTTTTTCCCTTTCGCCGCCATTTCATCAATAACTGCTTGCACATCTACTTGCTCATTTTTCGCTTTTACTTCTTTTTCAACAACTGACATCGTAGATCCCTCCAATATAGAGAATAATTATAATGTTAAATTATTCACAAATTACTTTAAAGAAAAACTACTAATATAGTAGTTAACTTTGCCTACTAACTTCCTACAATCTTGTTGCATCTTTTCGTAGTTTCTTGTTGTTTTTCTTTACAAACTAATCATATAACGACTTGCTGAAACCTTCAAGCCTATTCATAAAATTTTGTGCAGTTTTTCACAATGTTGTTCACATTTTATACAAATTTGAAAAATCCCCTTATTTTTTCTATAATATAAAATGTGATAAAATCAACAATGAAAGGGTTTACAGTGTGAATAAAAAAATAGATAGAACAAGTGCTGATCATGATACCTATCAATTTATTATCCGTGTCTCCTATCAGCTGTTTATGGAATTAGGATATCGAAAAGTTAGTACAAGAATGATTGCAGAACATTGTGGGATAACACAGCCAGCCTTATATCACCATTTTAAGAATAAGCAAGACATTTATAAAGCAGTAATTAATACCTCTATTCAACAAACAGAACACGCTCTATTAAAAATTACGGAAGAATTTCAAAATCTAGAAGAATGTATCTATCAAATCGCTATTTACTTTTTAGAAAATTATCAAGAAGATTTAATGCAAATGTTCCACGACTTACAACATGAAATGCCAAATGATATACAAACGCAATTAAGAATTCGCTGGCAAGAGGGATTTTTAAAACCCATTATTCAAGTGTTTGATCTAGAAGAAAAGAGCAATGACAGTATTTCCTTTCAAACCATAGAGAGTAATAGCGAGGAAATTGCGTTAATGTTTCTTCAATACATTCAAACAGCCATGCAACCTGCTTATATGAAACAACTTTCCACTGAACAACAAAAAAAGGAAATTAAGCGGAAAGCAAAGTTAATCGTTCACCTATTTTTATTTGGACTAGTAAATAGGTAATGTTCTTTCAAAAAACACTTCATTTATTGCAAAAATAAATATATACTCAACTTATCAATTGATAAGTTTTTTTAGAACCTGCTTATCGATTGATACGTTACGCTTTTAAGGAGTGGAAAAATGAAACATTATATTTATCGTTATTTTGCCGCGGTAACTAGTAAAACGGGAAAGTGGATCACATTAATCTCTTGGCTTCTCCTTGTCGGGATATTAAGCATGCTCCTACCTCAAGCTAGTTCCCAAAAAAATGATTTGGCTGGAAATATTCCAACTACCGCTTTATCACAGCAGGCTGAAGAAAAAATGAAAGAGGAATTTTCTAATGAACAAGGAACTCCTGCGTTAATTGCATGGTTTCGATCAACCGGCTTATCCGATCAAGATTTAGAACAAATTCAGAAACTTACCAACCAATTAACAGAGGACCCACTTATTCATCAGGAAACGATTATTCCTTATCATCAACTACCTTTAGAGGCAATAAAAAAACAAATTTCCGAAGATGGAACAACTATAGTTCTCCCTATATTATTTGAGAACAACTTAGCAACAACTGAACTAAAAGTAAGTATGAAAGAACTAGAAACTGTTGCAAACGACATATTGGAGGATAATCCTTTTAATACTACATTAAAAGACGATACGAAATTACATGCGAGAACGACTGGTCCTGTCGGCATCTCTATTGATGCTACAGAGCTATTTAGCCAAGGTGACTTATCATTACTTATAGGCACTGTTATTATTGTATTAATTTGCTTGCTCATCATTTACCGTTCTCCAGTGTTAGCGTTAATTCCTTTAATTGGAGTTGGTATCGCCTATGGAGTAATCAGCCCTTTACTTGGCTTCTTTGGAGAGTTAGGATGGATTGAATTCGATTCTCAGAGCATTGCCATAATGACTGTATTACTTTTTGGAGCTGGTACAGACTATTGTTTATTCATAATTAGTAGATATCGAACTTTATTAACAAAAGAATCTATAAAAGAAATTGCGATGCAAAAAGCACTGGAACGTTCCGGCGGAGCAGTAGCAATGAGTGGCTTAACA
This sequence comes from Niallia sp. RD1, assembly GCF_024219955.1. Lineage (NCBI taxonomy): Bacteria > Bacillati > Bacillota > Bacilli > Caryophanales > Bacillaceae > Niallia > Niallia sp. RD1. Next base: position 309,195 of record NZ_CP100420.1, read on the forward strand.
GTAGTGTTTTCCCTCCTTGTATTATTATTAGCTCAGTATGGCGCTGTCCATCGATTTGCTATCCCATTTAGCTTATCTATCCTTATTATGATGATTGCGAGTCTGAGTCTAGTACCTGCTATTCTATCTATTATCGGAAGATTGTCTTTTTATCCATTCGTTCCTAAAACAGAGGAATTATTATTAAAAAAAGGTGCAAATAAATTACCTAATCAAAGAAAATCACTTGGAAACGCGATTGGTACTATGGTAACAAAACATCCATGGAAAGTGACGATTCTAACGACAATATTGCTTGGTTTTTTTGCTCTATTTTCCCTTAAAACAGAGTATACGTATGACTTATTGTCCTCTTTCCCTGATGATATGCCTTCTAGAGAAGGATTTGCTTTAATTGAAGATCACTTTAATGCGGGAGAACTCGCTCCAGTCTCTGTTATGATTAATACAGAAGGAAAAGATGTAAAAGTGGAGGAATCCTTAAAAGAATTGGATTTTATCGCCACCGTATCAGAGGCTGAAATAGGTAAAAGCAACCCTGAATTAGTAAAGTATTCCTTGGAACTCCAAAACAATCCTTATTCGAATGAAGCGATGGATAAACTACCAACTATTCGTGAAACATTGGAACAGAAACTTCAAGATAGTGGCATTAAAAATCCAAAGGATAAAATTTGGCTTTCTGGAATTACTGCAGAACAATATGATACAAGAGAAGTAACAAACGAAGATGCCCAACTAATTATTCCGGTTATTTTAGTTATGATTGCCATCCTTTTACTTATTTATCTACGCTCCATTACGGCAGCCATCTATTTAATCGCATCTGTTCTTCTTTCCTACTTTAGTGCGTTAGGTCTAGGATGGATTATTCTCCATTATGGTTTTGGCGTAGAAGCAATTCAAGGGTTAATTCCGTTGTACTCCTTCGTATTTATCGTGGCATTAGGAGAAGATTATAATATTTTTATGATTTCAAGTATATGGAAGAAAAGCAAAGAGATGCCGCTCTTACAAGCAGTGAAAGAAGGCGTTGCAGAATCAGGTGGCGTTATTACTTCTGCTGGAGTTATTTTAGCTGCTACCTTTATGGTATTGACTACTTTACCTATGCAAGTACTTGTCCACTTTGGAACGATAACGGCTATTGGAATTGTTTTAGATACTTTTATTGTAAGACCTTTTTTAGTACCAGGAATTACTTCCCTATTAGGAAATGCTGTCTTTTGGCCAAGCAAGAAAATTCATGTAAAAGAAAACGAATAATTTATCCCACTCTTACTGTCCGTACAGGTCCGATTGGTTCAACTAACCATCAGTGGGGAAGGAAGGAAAACCCCCACTGATAGAAGTTTCACTTTATTCAATCCTCCAAGCTTATTTTAAGAGAAGCCTTGGAGGAATTTTTATCTTCAAACTTATTCCTCTCACCCTTGCTTATCCTAAATAAAAAAAGCATAGTTTTAAAAAAGCCTTCTCCATTTTTTCTAAATAAATTTCAATTTCTTAAAACAAAACCCTCTTCCCATCCGTCTATCACTTGTAAAACTTAAGTTATTACGTATTTAATTCCATAAAGGAGCTCTTGTATGTTTAACAAAAATAAAAAAGAAACGGAGTTAATTGCATTTATTATGGATAATAAAGCAAGCTTCTATCGATTTGCATATTCCTATGTACGAAATCAAGAAGATGCCTTGGATATTGTCCAAGATTCTATTCATAAAGCACTTAAAAAACAGCACCAATTAAAGGATATTTCTATGATGAAAAGTTGGTTTTATCGAATAGTCGCTACTACCTCTCTTGATTTTTTGCGAAAAAGGAAACGATGGCATGTTACAGACGATGAAAATCTGGAAATACTCGCTTCAAGTTCAGTCGATACTTACAAAAATTTAGATTTAGAACAAGCTATTAATCAGCTTCCTCCATCTTACAAAACAATTGTTATCCTTCGTTTTTTTGAAGATTTAAAGCTGGAGGAAATTGCTTCTGTATTAGGCGAAAATATTAATACAGTCAAAACGAAGCTTTATAAAGCACTAAAAATACTACACATAGAAATGAAATAATGATGGAGGAATATAATGGATAAAAAATTTGAGGATATGAAAAATGAATATTTAAGTGTTGCAATTCCAGAGGAACTTGAGAAGCGAATACTTAAGTCCATTAAAAGGCATCGTACTTTAAAAAGAATTTCACATAATGCTATCTTCCTAGCAGCATCCATTCTTTTATTAATTACGACAGTTAATATAAGTCCAGCAGCAGCAAGCACCTTAGCAGATATTCCATTTTTAAACAAAGTCATTAAAGTCGTTACAATAGCAGAATGGAAAGAAACGAAGGAAAATAGTCAGCTAAATTTAAAAACTCCTAAAGTAACTGGCTTAGAGAATGAAGCTCTTTCACATGCATTAAACCAACAATATGTACAAGAATCAAAAGAGCTTTATGCTAAATTTCAACAAGAAACAGCAAATGAAGCTGGAAACTATTCACTTGAAAGTGGCTATATCGTTAAAACAGATGATGATTTAATATTCTCCCTTGGTAGATATACAACAGAAATAAAGGCATCGGCTGCAGAAACTATTCACTATGTTACAATCGATAAGCAAAACGAACTATTAATCACGTTACCTAGCTTATTTAAGGATGAATCCTATATTAATTCGATCAGTGAGTATATTTTAAATGAAATGAATCAACAAATAAAAGCAGAGACCGGAAATTACTTCATAAAAAATCAAAACGATCCAGATGGATTTGAAAAAATCGATAGCTCTCAAAACTTCTATATAAACACAAACCATCAATTAGTGATTTGCTTTGATGAATATGAGGTAGCACCAGGTTATATGGGTACGATCGAGTTTCCTATTCCGACAGAAATCATAAAAGATCATTTAGTAAGTGATTTATATATAAAGTAAACATAAGCATCGGTTCAATAGACTTAGTCAGAGGAACGAACATATCTCATTCCCTCTGACTTTTTCTTTTTTATGGATGAAAAGTTTTCCTCTGTCAAACTGTTTTCTCTTGCTAACACTTTTGTTGATATGTATAAAAACGTTGCTCTAGACCCACCCTATAATGACTTGATATGATTAGTGGGTTAGTTAAGGGGGCGTTTGTGATGGATAAAAAATATGCAGACTTAAAACTCGGCGAACGAGCTGCTATATTAAGTATTTTTACATATATTATTTTAGCTTCTGTGAAATTATTTATTGGGAACAGTTCTGATTCCCAAGCATTGAAAGCAGACGGTTGGAATAATTTCACCGATATTATTGCTTCAGTTGCCGTTCTAATCGGCTTGCGACTATCCCAAAAACCAGCCGATAAAGATCATCCTTATGGTCATTGGAAAGCGGAAACTGTCGCTTCGTTAATTGCTTCTTTCATTATGATGAGCGTGGGTTTGCAAGTATTATTCCAAGCAGTATCGTCTTTCTTTACTCATTCAAGACAAGCACCTGATTTAGTGGCAGCTTATACAGCTATTGCATGTGGTACGGTTATGTTCTTCGTCTATCGCATCAATTTACGATTAGGGAAAAAAATAAATAGCCAAGCTGTAAAGGCAGCTGCAAAAGATAACTTCTCCGACTCGATGGTTAGCTTTGGGACTGCTGTTGGTATTTTTGGAGCACAATTAAACTTAGGCTTTTTAGATCCGCTAGCAGCCTGTATTGTCGGCCTGTTAATTTGTAAAACAGCCTGGGGAATATTCCGAGAAACAACTCACTATTTAACAGATGGATTTGATGTTCTATTGATTGACAACTATAAAAAGACCATTCTACATACGGATGGCGTTAAAGCTGTAAAAGAAATTAAAGCGAGAAACTATGGGAACAGTCCAGTCGTGGATGTTGTTATTACTGTTAATCAGAAACTAGATATTACCGATGCCCATGATATCTCTTCTGCTGTAGAGAATGCTTTAATAAATGAATTTAATGTGTTAGAGGTACATGTCCATATTGAGCCAGACGAAGAAAAACAGTAAAGAAAACTTCCAGCAAGCAGCGAGAGTCTTACTGCCCATTAAGAATGAAAAAACGAAGGAATTCGTATCCTTCGTTTTTCTATTTATATCACATCAAAAATTAATATGCTTTTGCCCAATACACTAATTTACTTGCTTTTTTACCACAGCATACACAAGTCTCGGCGATTGATTCCTGTTCAAAAGGCATGCATCTAGATGTTGCACTTGTCTCTTCCTTTATTTTGTCTTCACAAGCTTGATCTTCGCACCACATCGCTTTAATAAACCCTGGTTTTTCTTTCACTGTCCATTGTTTAAATTCATCAAAATTTAAAGCAGTATGAGTGTTTTCTTCTCTATGATCTGTGGCTTTCTTTAACAAATTGTCTTGAATCTCGATTAATAATTGCGCAATTGTTTCTTCTAATCCTTCCATCGAGACAAATTGTTTCTCTCCTGTATCTCTTCTCACAAGAACTACTTGGTTTTTCTCCATATCTTTTGGTCCTACTTCTAAACGCAAAGGGATTCCTTTCATTTCATACTCATTAAATTTCCAGCCTGGCTTTTTATCGCTTGCATCAATGCCAATGCGGATTGTACTGCTTAATTTCTTCTGTAAAACATAAGCAAAATCCAATACACCTTCCTTATGCTGGGCAATTGGTACAATCATCACTTGCGTTGGAGCAATCATTGGCGGTACTACTAAACCACGGTCATCGCCATGAACCATAATCATTGCACCAATAATTCTAGTAGTAAAGCCCCATGATGTTTGTTGTACATGCTGGAGGTTTCCGTCTCTATCCGAGAACTGAATGCCAAAGGATTTAGCAAAGCCATCACCTAGATTATGAGAGGTTCCTGATTGCAATGCTTTTCCATCATGCATCAAACTTTCAATCGTATACGTATATTTTGCACCTGCGAATTTTTCTTTTTCTGTTTTACGCCCTTTAATAACTGGAAGTGCTAAGTATTTTTCGCATATTTCAGCATAGACTTGAAGCATTTGAATGGTTTCTCTATCTGCATCTTCTTCTGTTTCATGGCATGTATGCCCCTCTTGCCACAAAAATTCCAATGTACGTAAAAATGGACGAGTTGTCTTTTCCCATCGTACTACATTTGCCCATTGATTATATAGCTTTGGAAGATCACGATAGGAATGAATGATATTTTTATAATGCTCTGCAAATAGGACTTCTGATGTTGGGCGCACGCAAAGTCTTTCTGCTAATTCCTCGTCTCCGCCATGTGTAACCCATGCTACTTCTGGTGCAAATCCCTCGATATGATCCTTTTCTCTTTGTAAAAGGCTTTCAGGAATAAATAATGGCATATAGACATTTTCATGACCTGTTTCTTTAATACGTTTGTCTAATGCTTCTTTAATATTCTCCCAAATTGCCGTTCCATATGGTCGAATGATCATCGAACCTCTTACACTGGAATAATCAATTAGTTCTGCTTTTGTTACAACATCTGTATACCACTGGGCAAAATCGTCTTCCATACTGGTAATGCTTTTTACAAAATCCTTTGCCATTTTAGGGGCCTCCTATTTTATTAGTCGTTTTTAAAAATATTTCGATTGGCCTTTTCTTTGAAAAAAGACCATAAAAAAAAGCTTTGCCATTCATTAGGGACCAAATAATGGCGGTACCACCCTAATTCAAAGCAAAGCTTTACACTCTTCCATGTTAACGGTCTTGAACCGCTGAATCTTTTTAAACAAAGTCTATTCGATACAGAACGAAAAAGGCAGGTTCAACAGGTGAGCCTATAGGTCCTTTCAGCATTTAGACCCTCTCTTTAATAGACATTGCTGCATACTATTCCTTTTTATAGTTTCTTTATTCATTTCTTTGTGAAAAATCATATCGGATAGAAACATTATTGTCAATATGGATTTTTTTATTCTTTTTAGAAACTATTTTATCCCACTCTTAACGGACAGTAAGACTCCCACCTCAAGCTTAGGAGAATACAAGGAAGATAGGTGGGAGATCAACTGTCCGTAAAGGTCCGATTGGTTCAACTAACCATCAGTGGGGAGGAAGGCCCCCCCCACTGATAGAAGTTTCACTTTATCCCACTCTTAACGGACAGTAAGACTCCCACCTCAAGCTTAGGAGAATACAAGGAAGATAGGTGGGAGATCAACTGTCCGTAAAGGTCCGATTGGTTCAACTAACCATCAGTGGGGAGGAAGGCCCCCCCCACTGATAGAAGTTTCACTTTATCCCACTCTTAACGGACAGTAAGACTCCCACCTCAAGCTTAGGAGAATACAAGGAAGATAGGTGGGAGATCAACTGTCCGTAAAGGTCCGATTGGTTCAACTAACCATCAGTGGGGAGGAAGGCCCCCCCACTGATAGAAGTTTCACTTTATCCCACTCTTAACGGACAGTAAGACTCCCCCTCAAGCATAGGAGAATACGAGAAAGAAAGGTGGGAGATCAACTGTCCGTAAAGGTCCGATTGGTTCAACTAACCATCAGTGGGGGAGGACGGAAACCCCTCACTGATGGAAGTTTCACTTTATAGTATCCCTTCTAATCTCTTGAATAAAAATCTAATGTTGCCTGGAGTGCCTGACCAGCTGGGATTTTCACTCCGTGTCTGATGAGACAGGCTTCTAGACTGGCAAGCACAAATAGGACGTTTTCTTTTCGGCAGCTATAGCCCATCGTTCCGATTCTCCATATTTTCCCGTGTAAAGGACCAAAGGAGCTTGCAATTTCTACACCGAATTGCTGGAGCATCATACTCCGTACAGACTCTGCATCGATTCCTTCTGGTACTTTAATACATGTTACAGTTGGCAGTTTCCATCTTCTATCACCGAACAATTCAAGACCCATTCCTTCTATTCCTTCGATTAGTGCTTGTTCATGGTATTGATGACGCGCAAATCTAGTCTCCAAGCCTTCGTCTAATACTATTCTTAAACCTTCATATAGTGCGTACAACATCGAAGTTGCTTCTGTATGATGATTCAATCTTCTTGGACTCCAATAATCCTGTAATTGTGCTAAGTCTAAATAATTGGAACGAATAGGAGCATGCATTTTTTTCTCTGCTAATTCACTATCGGTTGCTATCCCACGTTCTACTTTTTTCCGCGCATTTAATACCTTTTCAATGCGTTCATTATAAGTGATTGGAGCATTGCCTGATGGCACAGATAAACATTTTTGATTTCCACCTATAACTGCATCTATATACCAATTATCTGATTGAACATCTACTCCACCAATTGTCGCAACCGCGTCAACGATAAAGAGAATATCTTGTTCACGACATGCTCTGCCAACCTCTTCTAACGGTTGCATGCACCCAGTTGATGTTTCTCCATGAACAAGAGCAACAATTTTCGGCTTCACTTTTTTCATTTCCGCAATAATTACGTCTGGATCAAAAACTTCTCCCCATTCGCAATGAAGCAAATGAATATCTGCACCATATCTTTCGGAAATCTCTGTTAATAAATGTCCAAATCTCCCATAAATAGGGATTAACACTTTATCTCCTGGCTCGATGACACTGGCCAATACAGCTTCAAGGCCTGATCTTGATGTCCCATCTATCGGAAATGCCCACTGGTTCTTTGTTTGAAAAACTTGTTGTATCATTCCCATCACATCATTCATAATAGCCGTAAACGCAGGATCAAATTGACCTAAAATCGGTGTACTCAATGCCCTTAACACTCTCGGATCCACTTCAACTGGTCCTGGTGTCATAATCGTTCTTAAGGGTGTGCTTAATTCTGAAAAAGTCATTGTTTACATCCTTTCTTTATCTATATTTTGAAAGCGCTAGATTAATTTGTTTTATTTTTACTTTTGATGAACGCCGCTTTTCCCCTTATGCCTCTGTTTTTTGGCTTTCATTCGCTTGATGAACACCACTTTTCCCTTTGCTCCTCTGCTTTTTGGCTTTCATTCACTTGATGAAAACCACTTTTCCCTTTGCGCCTCTGCTTTTTGGCTTTCATTCACTTGATGAAAACCACTTTTCCCTTTGCGCCTCTGCTTTTTGGCTTTCATTCACTTGATGAAAACCACTTTTCTCTTTGCTCCTCTGCTTTTTGGCGTTCATTCGCTTGATGAACACCACTTTTCCCTTTGCTCCTCTGCTTTTTGGCTTTCATTCACTTGATGAAAACCACTTTTCCCTTTGCGCCTCTGCTTTTTGGCTTTCATTCACCCGATGAACACCACTTTTCTCTTTGCTCCTCTACTTTTTGGCTTTCATTCACTTGATGAAAACCACTTTTCTCTTTGATCCTCTGCTTTTTGGCGTTCATTCGCTTGATGAACACCACTTTTCCCTTTGCTCCTCTGCTTTTTTGGCGTTCATTCACTGGCTAACATTTTAATAAGCCAATCGATACAATAATTCAATTAGTACTATAATGCCTCTCGTTAAATCTTCCAGTTTTGTGTATTCCTTTGGTGAATGACTGATTCCCCCTACACTTGGAACAAATACTAACGCTGTCGAACAGTATGTTCCAAAGACTTGTGCATCATGTCCTGCTCCACTGATCATTTTTCGATAAGGAATATCCATTTCTTGAACAATTGTATAGGCTAGTTCTGTTAATTTATCATCCATCGCAACAGCCTTAACATCCAGCCATTGCTCCCACTCCACATTCATGCCAGCTGCTTTACATTTCTGTTCAAAACAAGCAAAAACTTTCTCACAATAGTAATCTAGCACTTCTTCTTGGTGATGCCTAACATCTAATGTAAAGGTAACTTCTTTCGCAATAACATTGGGAACGTTGGGTATTGCAAGTATTCTTCCAACTGTCGCAACTAACTGAGAGTCAATTTCGGTAACTTGTTTGAGTGCATATGTAATTAATTCGGCTGCGATATGCATACTGTCCTTCCGATAAGGCATTGGTGTTGTACCTGCATGGTTACTCTCGCCCTTTACTTTAATAGTAAACCTTCTTTGTCCAACGATATGGGAGACAATGCCAATGGACTTTTTCTCCTTCTCTAATACAGCACCTTGTTCTATATGCATTTCTATAAAGCAATCAATATCATCTCGTTTTACTTGTTCTTTATCTGTTTGCAATCCCATGGATTTCATCGCATGAGAAAATGAAACCTTCTTCGTATCGTATAAACCAGAGCAATCCTCCCTATTAAACTTACCCGTAATTGATCCAGATCCCCAGAATGCTAAAGGAAATCTACTCCCTTCTTCCTCACATAGAGATACAACTTCTATCGATTTTTGGGGTGATCCATAGCGTTGCTTTAAATAATTTACAGCAATGAGACTTGCAATTATTCCATATGCACCATCATATTTACCACCATCTATAACTGTATCAATATGGGAACCTGTTAAAATAGTTTTCTCGCCTTTTTCCGTCCCATCTAGCCTGCCAAACAGATTGCCGACACCATCAAAATGTGTCTTTAAACCACTTTCATTCATTTTTTGAAAAAGGGAATTTTGCGCTAACCGCCAATTTTCATCATAGAGAAGTCGTGTAACCCCACCGTTTTTCGTGTATCCAAATCCAGCCAGCCAGTCTATCCACTCACCCACCTCTTTTGTATCTATATCAATAGATGTCTTCATTTCTATCGCTCCTCTCGCTGATTCACCCTATTCATTCAAAATACACCTAAAACCTACGGAAGCTTTTTGTTATTTTCCAATAATATTTTTCTGATATATAAAAACATTAACTACGCGCTATTATTATGTAACCATTATTTTAATAAGCACCTTCTAGCAATACATTAGATAAAGTGTTAGAATTATCTAAATACTTTGTGTAACATAACTAAATTATATTTATTGATAATAAAGAAATTGCTTTAGGAGGAATACGATGAAATTAGCAGAAATTCTACAGAAACCTGTCTTTGATAAAGTAGAAGTAATTGCAGGTCACACCGGATTAAATAAAGAAATAAAGCATATTACAATGATGGATGCACCTGATATCGTGGACTACTTAAACCCGAACGATTTACTAGTCACTACTGCCTACCACCTAAAAGATAAGCCTGGTGTCTTGCTTTCTTTAATAAAAAGTATGCAGGAAAAAGATTGTACTGCTTTAGGAATTAAATCAAAAAGATTTTTAGGACATATACCAAATGAAGCGATACAATTTGCCAATGATAAAGGCTTTCCACTTTTAGAAATTCCTTTAGAAACATCCCTTGGTGAAATCGTTAATGCCTCTTTAAATTATATGTTGAGTCAGAGAACAGCAGAATTAACTACAGCATTTGAAACCCATCGTAAATTCACACAACATATACTAAAAGGGAAAGGTATAAAACGACTTGTTGATGACTTATCTCATATGATTAACAAGCGTATTGTCTTATTTGATGCACATTTTCAGCTGCATACTTCTTCTTATAATAGAAATTCCATTGAGAACTTTTTTAGTTCGCTCCATACAAGTGGATTTGAATTTTTACTACCAAACTCGCCCTATTCTTATTTTTCGAGCAGAAATACAGAAGAGGTTTTTACTATCTTCCCTATTTATACGCACATGAAAAAACCAGCTTTTTTAGTTGTGCTAGGGGAAATCCCACTAGAAGACCAAAGCTTACTTCTTACAATTGAACAAGCAACTAACGTCCTCTCCTTTGAACTAATGAGGGAAAACACAGTTAAACAATATACCAGAAGAGCAAGAAATGATTTCTTCACTCATTTTGTGGAAGGAAAGTTTACTTTTGCTGAGGAAATCGAAAGTAGAGCTAAAGAATTTTCCTTAAAGAGAGAACAAGCTTCCATCGCAATCATAGGCAAAATGGATAGCAGCGAGCAATATAAATCCTTTACCCAACATTCTGTAGAAATCGATTATATTTATGAATTCTTAGAAACTGAAATAAAGAAAGCACCTTTCGCTTCCCAGCTTTTTATAAAAGATGATCATTGTATTCTTATCATGGAAGTCGTGCATTCCTCTTATGATCTAGACAGCTCCATTCTTCCTTATTTGCAAAATATTCAAAGTTATATTGCAAACACCTTTAAAAGACATATGTCACTTGGTATAAGCAACGTTTACCAGCAACTCTTAAATTTACCTAATGCTTATAGAGAAGCTCTTAGTGCTTTACATACTGGAAACCTTTCTGGAAATACGCCTTTTATTCAGATCCATCGCCCAAAGGATGTCTTTGAAATGTTAAGAATCATTCCAACAAAGGACCTTCTGGAATTTTATGATCATATTTTTCAAGCATTCTCAAGCAATCATCAGCAGGACGAAGAACAAATACTACTCAACACACTTTCTGTTTACTTAGAGACCCATTGTCAAATTTCCGAAACTGCAAAACGTCTTTATGTCCATCGCAACACAGTAATCTATCGATTGGAGAAATGCGAAGAACTATTAGGAAAAAGCCTAAAGGATCCTGAAACTACCTTCCATCTTCGCTTTGCTTTCCGGATAAAATCGATTTTAAAAACAAATGAAAGAAAAAAACAGACGCCAATATATTAGATATATAATCTATATTTTCTAAATATTTTGTACAATATAACCAATGACTTCTTTCTCCTTGCTAACTATTATGTTAATTAACATAACTATACGTGTTATCATTTCTAACACAAAGGAGAAAAGGAGTGTAAATAATGGCTCAGAGCGAAGAAAAGGGTTTGAAAATTTTTTCTTTAGGACTACAGCATGTGCTAGCGATGTATGCAGGTGCTATACTGGTCCCACTATTAGTTGGTAGGGCATTAAATTTAACCACAGAACAACTTGCATACCTTGTTGCAATTGATTTATTAACATGCGGTATTGCTACATTGCTTCAAGCTTGGAAAAATAAATATTTAGGAATTGGCTTACCTGTTATACTCGGTAGTTCCTTTGTCGCTGTTACCCCAATGATTTCAATTGGTACAAATTATGGGGTAACAGCAATTTATGGAGCTATTATTATTACTGGACTATTCATGATTATTTGTGCTCCTTTTTTCAGCAAAATTACAAAGCTTTTTCCTCCTGTTGTAATCGGAACTGTTGTAACAATTATTGGATTATCGCTTATTCCATCAGGCATTAAAAATATGGGCGGCGGTGCAACAAGTGACGATTTTGGATCCATTGAAAATCTGCTGCTTTCATTCGGTGTTTTATTGTTCATTCTTTTACTAAACCGTTTCACGAAAGGATTTATGCAATCATTATCTGTCTTAATCGGAATTATAGTAGGTTCTGTTGTTGCTGCCTTTCTTGGAAAAGTGAATCTTTCCCCAGTAAAAGAGGCTGGGTGGTTCCATTTCCCTGAACTATTTTATTTTGGAACTCCTAGCTTTGAAATTGGCCCGATTCTTACGATGTTAATTGTTGGTTTAGTCATTGTCATAGAATCAACTGGAGTTTTTTTTGCACTAAGTAAAATTACCGATACGCCACTAAGTGAAAAAGATTTAACGAGGGGGTATCGCGCGGAAGGTCTAGCAATTACTATCGGTGGGCTCTTTAATGCATTTCCGTATAATACCTTTGCCCAAAACGTCGGTCTTGTGCAACTTTCAAAAGTCAAAACTGTAAATGTCGTTATCGCAGCAGGTGGGATCCTCGTTTTCTTAGGGTTTATTCCTAAAATCGCCGCTTTTGCGACTATTATTCCTACACCAATTTTGGGAGGGGCAACAGTTGTTATGTTTGGGATGGTTGTTGCTTCTGGCATTAGAATGCTGAGCAAAGTTGATTTCACGAATCAAGCTAACCTATTAATAATGGCTTGTTCCATTTCCATTGGTTTAGGTGCAACAGCGGTTCCTACACTGTTTGATCAACTTCCCTCTGCACTTCGTATTATTGTAAGTGATGGAATTATTACTGGAAGTCTAGCAGCGATTTTCTTAAATCTTCTTTTTAATGTAAAAGCAAGTAAAAAAAGCACTAGTGCCTCCCTTCTTAACAAACAAGAGGTAAGTGAAACACATACCATTTCATAAAGGCTGTTTTCGTTGTTATCACTCGCAGTCTAACTAAAAGAGGCAGTTCATTGAACTAGCCTCTTTTATTAGTACCTATATTTACTTCTATATTGCCGTCAATTTCATTGTTTTCAATCTCACTTGCTCTGGATCAACTTGAATTCTAGCTACATTTGTTTCCATGGCTGCTTTTGCAACAGCAGCTGCTACAGCTGGAGCTACTCTGGGATCAAAAGGACTTGGAATTACATAATCCGCCGTCAACTCTGAATCCGCAATTAAAGCTGCAATGGCTTCAGCAGCTGCTTTTTTCATTTCTTCATTAATTGTAGTTGCACGAACATCAAGAGCGCCACGAAAAATACCTGGGAATGCTAATACATTATTCACTTGGTTCGGAAAATCAGATCGTCCTGTTCCTACTATAATAGCACCTGCTGCTTTTGCATCTGCGGGACTTATTTCTGGTACCGGATTAGCCATGGCAAAGATAATCGCATCTTCCTTCATCGTCTGCACCATCTCTATTGTTAAGGTATCTGCAACAGAAACACCAATGAATACGTCCGCTCCTTTCATTACATCACTTAAATAGCCTTTTTCTCCCTTAGCGTTTGTGTATACCGCTACAGATTCTTTTGCTGAATTCATGCCAACTGGCCTTCCAGCATATATCGCACCCTTAGTATCACATATAATCATATTAGTTGCACCATAAGAATAGAGAAGCCTTGAAATAGCTATTCCCGATGCACCAGCCCCGTTTATAACAACTTTCAAATCATTCATTTTTTTCTTAACAATCTTAAGAGCATTGACTAACCCTGCCAATGTAACAATGGCAGTACCGTGCTGATCATCATGGTATACAGGAATTGTTAGTTCTTTGTTTAGTCGTTCTTCTATTTCAAAACAATGTGGTGCAGCAATATCCTCTAAATGGATCCCGCCAAATGTAGGTGCCATCAGTTTAACTGTTTCAACTATTTTATCTACATCGGTTGTATTTAAGGCAATCGGAAAAGCATCTACCCCCGCAAAGCTTTTAAATAAGATTGCTTTCCCCTCCATAACTGGAAGGGATGCCTCTGCTCCAATATTCCCTAAACCAAGTACAGATGTACCATTTGTTACTAAACCAACCATATTGCCTTTCATCGTAAAATCATATACCTTTTCCGGATTTTCAAAAATTTCTTTACACGGTTCTGCCACCCCTGGAGAATAGGCTAAACTTAAATCTTGGGCATTTTTCACTTCCACCTTCGCCTGGATTTCCAATTTCCCTTGTTTGACTTGATGCATATGTAAAGCATCTTCTCGTAAAGACATTCTATCTCTCCCTTTTAGCGCATTTTCCTCTTACATGATTGCTGCCTTCAATTGGCCGCATTTCTTGATAAGGATTCCCCTCCCTATCTAAGATGATATACCGTATAATTAAAAAAAGAAACGCTTTCAAGAAAAAATAAAGAATATCTTAAAATCTGCTCAAATCAATTTAGATAGACTTATTTTTTACGGACAGTTGTCCTTTCCGAAATAGCAAGGATCACCTGTCTGTAAAAACGGAGTACTTTCCAATACTCATTAAAATCCACTAACGTCCTTTTCCAAAGCGTTAATTTTTAACATATTCTACGCTAATTTCTTTATGCTTCTTAATAGAAATTAATACGTCTACCATATCAATAAAGAGGCCATTTTCTACTACCCCTACTATATTATTCAAGTCCTGCTGTAATTGAGTGGGATTTTGGATACTAGAAAAAGAACAATCCACAATATAATTTCCGTTATCTGTTACGAAAATCTCCCCATCTTTTTCCCGTATCTCTGTTTTGCAGCCAAATTTGCGGATTGCTCTCTCGGTTTGTTTATAGCCAAAGGGAACCACTTCAATAGGGAGAGGAAATTTACCCAATGATTGGACTTTTTTACTTCCATCAGCAACAACAATAAAGGTTTTAGCAGCATTAGCAATTATTTTCTCTCGCAACAATGCTCCGCCTCCCCCTTTAATGGCATAGAAATTAGCATCAATTTCATCCGCTCCATCGATGGCAAGATCCAATTCTTCTACCTCATTTATATCAATCAATTGAATTCCGCATTCAATTGCTAATTTTTCTGTGGCTTTTGAAGTTGCAACTCCTTTTAGTTTCATGCCAGCTTTAATCATTTCTCCCATTTTTTTTATAACATAATAAGCTGTAGAGCCTGTACCTAGTCCAACTGCCATTCCATCCTTTACAAATTGAATAACTGCTGCTTCCCCTACTAACGCTTTTTCATTCTGTCTATCCATCTTATTCACCTACACACTTATTTTATATTTATCTAAATAGTTATCTTCCTTCTATAATAGATGATAACTCCTACTCTTTCATCTATTTTTCATTAGAAATTATCTCCTAAATAAACTTTCACTTCATTTATCACCTGCTCCATTTTATCTGCATTTTTTCTATACATGGCTTTTGCTTCTTGATTATCTGTTTGCAACGAAAACATTTCTAAATCTGCTTCTACTTTTTCTGTGAAAATAAATAATGGTTTAAACTAGATCATTTTTGTTAAAGCTATAATTAATTGAAATTTGGCAATAGGAAAGCAGAGCTACCATATTTTACGGTTTCTCGTATAACTTTTCTATTTTTTGTCTATGATGCTAATTGGAAGTTAACTCGTAGTAGGGTTCTTTGTTTTGAAGCATGTGATAGACAATAGTAAGCATTCGATGTCTGATGGCAACGAGTGCTTTTTTCTTTCCTCTTCTTGCAGCTAACGACCAATATTTAATTCCTAATCTTTTATTTCGACTCCTAGAAACAGCCCATGCAGCCTCGCACAATGCAGATTTAATATGTGGATTTCCTCTTAATGTTCGTGTGCTTTTCCTTTTTCCTGCACTTTCATAATTTCCAGGTGACAGCCCTGCCCATGCAGCCAGATGTTTAGAAGTAGGAAATTGCTCCATGTCTACACCTATTTCTGCAATAATAATTGCGGCTGTATCTTCTTAATACCTGGCATCGTGATTAGAAGCTGAACTTCTTCCTGATAATTTAGTAAGGTCTTATCGATTCTTTTCTCAATATCAGATATTAGTTCTTCAAGATAAATAATGTGCATCCAAGATTGTTTGATTAGAAAAAGTTGATGGTCATTTAATGTACCAAATAATGAATCTGCAATTAATTGCTTTTTATGAGCCATTCTTCCATGTATCTTTTTCTCCACCTCTTCTTGATCTATATAACTCATCTCTAAAAATAGAGAGCTAACAATGGGTTGTACACCAAATTTATTCCAACAGTTTTTATTACAGGGTAAAACCACATTAAAAGACACGTTATATGCTCACTGTTTGTGGTATCTACATTATGGGGAAGGAAAACTATTTTCATTCCTGGATTGAGAGCGAAAGTTCATGGTTGTTTTTATTGTTGCTAGCAACAGTGGTCTTTCCTGTGCCTCTGCTAGCTTGATTTTATCATCAGAAGGCTATTGTCGTATGATTAGTAAAACAAAAATAAGGGAGTAAAAAAAATGATTACTATCATTATTGTTTTAGCTGTATTCTCCATTCCCCTAGCCGGTATCATAACTGATCATTTGGAAAAAAAGGCAAAACTTAACCATGCTATGTTAAAGGATCAATTGGAGCTTGAAAGATTAAAACATGAAAACTTTTTAATAGAAACGGATAAATTAAAATTAGAAGTGGTGAAAATGGAAAAAGAAAATAATTTATTGGAAAAGAGGGAATGATGATTTTTATTGTAAAATAAAAAGCTTCCAAAGTCGTAAAAACTTGGAAGCATTTGTTTGTTCATTTAATGAGACCTGCTGTTTTCCACTACAGACACTTTCTTTCAGCAGGAATCAAGTGTCCGCACTTAGAAGCAACTCATAACTTCATATTTATTAATTTTATACGAAGAAAGCTAAAATGTTCATCACCATTTATTTCAAGGCTGTTTTCGTAAAGTTTGTTGCGATTACTCGCAGCCGGAATACACTTCGCTTTCCGTGGGGCTAAGCTTAAGCCTCCTCAGCTTCGCCCCCGGGTTCTCAGACTGTCTCGCTAATCCCCGTGGCGTCTTCGTGTATTCCGGCTGCTCCATTTTTCCAACTAATTCTTTTTCCCTATTGAAAAACAACAAGCCTTTAGAAAACAGCCTATTTCAACAATGTTATATGAACAACAACAAGCTTACTGCCATGACTGCCATTCCAGCTATTAGACCGTATATCGAGAGGTGTCCTTCGTCGTATTTCTTAGCAGCTGGTAATAATTCGTCTAAAGAAATAAATACCATGATTCCTGCAACTGCTGCAAATATTAGACCGAACATAACATCATTTAGAAATGGCATTAAGATGAGGAAAGCAACTAATGCGCCAACTGGTTCTGCTAATCCTGATAAAAAGGAAAGCTTAAATGCCTTTTTTCGATCACCTGTGGCAAAATATACGGGCACTGCTACTGCGATTCCTTCTGGAATATTATGTATTGCTATTGCGACTGTAATTGCTACACCTAGCCCTGGATCTTGTAAAGCTGCAGTAAAGGTTGCAATTCCTTCTGGAAAGTTATGAATAGCAATAGCTAGTGCTGTAAAACTTCCCATTTTTAATAAAGAATGGTCTGTCTGTTTCACATTTGATTTATTAATTTCTTCTACTTTCTTTAACTCATGTGGGTTTCCTTGCTCTGGTACAAATTTATCAATTAAAGCAATTAGCAAGATTCCTCCAAAGAATCCTGCAACGGTAAGCCAATTACCGGTTTGTTGCCCCAATGATCCGACTAGCGCATCTTTTGCTTTTACAAATATCTCAATCATTGATACATAAATCATGACTCCGGCAGAAAATCCAAGCATCCATGAAAGAAATTTCGTATTCGTCGTTGAAGTAAAAAAAGCAAGCATACTTCCTATTCCCGTAGCAAGACCTGCTAATAAGGTTAAACCAAAGGCAATCAATAAATTTTCTGGCATTTAAATCCCCCTTAATCTTTCTGTAGTTTCTACGTTTTTTCATTTATATAAAAATTATCACTAGTGTTGCATTAATTTAAATTCACTATTAAAAATACTCAAAATGTTCAATATTATTATTTTGCGCAAAGAAAAAGTCCTTTATAATGGATTAGTCAGGTGGTAACCCGTCCAAATCCACTAAAAAAGGACCATCACATGGACAAGATTACACGAAAAACTTCATTTGGACAATGGTTTTCACCTATAAATCTTCAATTATTTGAAGAAAACGTGAAAACGATGAAATTAGATTACTATACGAAAAAATTAACGACAGAGTCATTTCTAAAATTACTACTTTTTGCGCAGCTACAAGAAATTGAAAGTCTGCATGCGCTGGGTGATTGTCTTTTCGATGACCAGCTTCAAAAAGGGATAGACCTTGATTCTATTAGTATTTCTCAGTTGTCACGGCGGTTAAACGGCATAAACCCTGATCTATTTCAAAGGCTTTTCCTTGATTTAGTGTCACAAATTCATGCCAAAACGCATTACACGAAACTCGTGATGCCGTTAAAAATCATTGATTCAAGCACATTGCCACTTAATTTGACCAATCATAAATGGGCTAAATTCCGCAAAACAAAAGCAGGTGTAAAGTTACATTTGCGCCTTGTGTTTATGGAAAAGGGTATATCCTATCCTGAAAAGGCCGTTATGACAACGGCAAAAGAACATGACCGTGGTCAGCTTGAAATCATGGTGGATGACAAGGAATGCATGTATGTGTTTGACCGTGGTTATCTAGACTACGAGCGCTTTGATCGCATGACTGATGATGGCTACTTCTTTCTTTCACGGCTACGCAAAAATGCAGTCATACGGAACGTTTACGATTTTAAGCTACCCAAGGATACAGCTGTTTTATCAGACCAAATGGTGTTGATAGGTACGACTCAAAACCGTGCTGAAAATTACTTTCGGCTTCTAAAAGTGATGGACTCAAAAGGAAATGAACTTCATTTAATTACAAATCGTTTTGATTTAAGCGCCGAAGAAATTTCAGAAATGTATAAATCACGGTGGGCAATTGAGCTGTTTTTTAAATGGATCAAACAACATCTCAGCATCAAAAAGTTCTACGGTCAAAGCGAATGGGCGATTCAAAATCAAGTATTTATCGCACTAATTGTTTTTTGCCTACATGTTCTCGTGCAAATCGAGACCAGAAGCAAGCGAAAAACCTTACAGATTAGCCGTTATCTAAGGGCTGCATTGTGGAAACCAGCGAATGTTTGGCTTCGAAAGATTGAAGGAAAAGCCATCCCTTAAATATGCAAATTGTCGTCGTTGCAAAAGTCTAATTGTAAATAAATTTCCAAATGGATGGGGCCACCTTTGATTGGGTATTTACTTTTTTGCCTCTAAACAGGGAAGGTGAGTAAACTGAAAATTATGACACTATTTATGCAACACTAGTGAAAAATTATATCTTGATTTAAAAATGTTTCTCTTAGGAAAAATTTTAACCAAAATCCAAATATTCGTCAATCCATATATACATATTATGTGTAAATTGTATTTATCCCACTCTTAACGGATAGTAAGACTCATCCGTAAGCTTATGAAAAATCGAGAAAGATAGATGGGATATCTACTATAGTTCGACTAACCATGAGTAGGGAATGAAAGTCCCCCCAATGATGGAACCATTAAGATAACTTATTTAAATTATACGTAAAAAAGTAAATTTCTTTCCTCTCTTTTATGTATTTTCAAAATCTATATCTTGAAATTTATTTGATTGTTTTTTTTTCTTTATTATTCATCCCTTTATACACTCTTTTTACTCCTTCTGTAATAATAGTACTTCCAATTAAATCAATAATGATATTCCCATTAATCATT
This sequence comes from Niallia sp. RD1, assembly GCF_024219955.1. Lineage (NCBI taxonomy): Bacteria > Bacillati > Bacillota > Bacilli > Caryophanales > Bacillaceae > Niallia > Niallia sp. RD1. Next base: position 329,087 of record NZ_CP100420.1, read on the forward strand.
TTAACTAAATAATATGACAAGGTACCAATCCCCATATCCATCATAAAAAATCTTTTCATTTGCGAAAGTTCTATAATTACAATAATTACTTCTTTTCTGTTATCATTCATTTCTTCCATCGCCCCTTTGCATTTAGCGTATGAAAGAAAGAGATTGTCCAATGTCCGCAAATGATCCATACAGTCGAACATTCACTTCATAATCAATAATTGCACAATAAAAGGTTCAAATCAAAAGCGATTTGAACCTTTTACATCCCCTATAGTACAGTCCAGCAGAGCTAAACTTTTACTTGAATTTATAATACTTATTGTGCATTTACATAATCAACGGATTTCACACCAGCTTGACGACCAAAGATAATAATTTCAGCAACTGAATTTCCGCCGATTCTATTTTCACCGTGCAGACCACCCGTTACTTCTCCTGCGGCAAATAATCCTGGGATTGGTTCTCCCTCTTTATTAAGCACCTCTGTATTTGTATTAATTTTTACTCCTCCCATCGTATAATGGATGCCTGGAGCAATTTTTATTGCATAGAAAGGTGCAGTAGATAAATCATTTTCTATTCCTGTTGTTCTTCCAAAAGCTTTATCGTCTTTACTGTTAACAGCACTATTCCATGTTTCTAGCGTTGTTTTTAACTCTTCAGCAGAAACATTCATCTTTTCAGCAAGAGCTTCGATTGTTTCCCCTTCTAATACAAAGCCCATTTTTTCATATTGTTCAATAGCTTTCGCACGAGATTTCACACCAGCATCAAACACTAAATATGCAGATTTTTCTGGAAGCTCATTGATTGCTGCAGTAACTTTATCACGAGTATCTAATTCATTGGAAAATCTTTTTCCATCTGCAGAAACCATTATTGCTCCTTCGCCACGAACAGCTTCACCAATTAAGTAAGATTCATCTTGTTGCACAGTTGGATGGACCTGAATTTGATCTAAATCAACTGTTGTCCCGCCTAATTTTTCAATCATTTTAATTCCGTCACCAGTGCTACCAGCTTGGTTTGTTGTTACATAGTCTCCTAAATCACTTCTTACTTCTTTGATCATTTCCATATTAGAACCGAATCCACCAGTAGTGACAACGACTGCTTTAGCAGTAATTGTTTTTTCATCGGTTTGATTGAATAAAACGTTAACTCCATTTACAGTTCCATCATTTTCCGTTATTTCCTTCACTTCTGCATTAACGAATAGGGGAATGCCTTTTTCTTGCACATTTTTCAATAGCCCATCTACTATGTACTGTCCTACCGCTGAGCCATCTTCAGGACGGTGGGTACGTTTTTCGCTCATTCCACCTGTAATAGTTAAATTATTCAAACGAATACCAATTGAATCTAACCATTCAATCGCACTTGCAGAGTTATCAACAAAGAAACGTAACATTTCTTTATCATTTGTTTCATGTCCACCTTTTAATGTCTCTTCATAAAAATTATCATTATTATCCTCTATACCTTGTTCTTTTTGAAACTTAGTTTCAGAAGCATTCATTCCGGAAGAGGCTTTTGTTGTATTTCCTCCCGCAACCGGCATTTTTTCAAAAATAACTGGGTTTAATCCTTTTTCCTTTGCCTCCAATGCAGCTGTCATTCCAGCTCCACCAGCTCCAACAATAATAATATCATAACTATCTTTAAGTTCTTCATACGGTGTGTAGCTCGTTTGAGATGCTCCTGATACAGCTTCAGCTTCCTTTTCTTCTTTTTCTTGTTTTGACGTGTTACTCGCTTTATCATTTCCACAGCCAGCAAGAACAAGCACTAGCGAAAAAGCAAAAATAAAAGCAGCTGTTAATTTCTTTTTCATCTTTATATCCATTCCTTTCGCTTCGCTCAAGGCACAAAACGTAATGAAACAAGTTTGCACTGAGCGTTATTTTGGCAAATCTATAGCCATAGGGATACCAATCAACTACAAATCACGCGGAGGTGAGTGGGCTGCTCCAGTTGTGGAGTGACCGCATTTTTATATGTGTAGATTGCCTTTCCAAGCACAAATAAGTGTGACTTCGAGCACGCAGACTTATCTTTGTATAAACATTACTCGTTTATCGCTGGGCAATCAGTCAATGTTGTCTATCCCTATAAATCTTATAAAGGAGTTTTCCCTATGGCTTTAAAAATTGTTTATCCCATTTGTTGTGGAATTGATGTCCACAAATCCTTTGTTGTGGCTTGTATTGCCTCCACTTCCAAAGGAGTAACCACTTACAAACGCCATCGCTTTTCAACCTATACAAAAGGATTGCTTGAGCTGTCACAATGGCTTTGTGAAAATGATTGTCAGGATGTTTGTATGGAATCTACCGGGAAATACTGGATTCCTGTGTTCAATGTACTAGAAGATTCCTGTAACATCACCTTGGCGCATCCTAAGTATGTCAAGGCAATCCGCGGTAAAAAAACCGATAAAAAAGATGCTAAATGGATTGCTGATTTATTTAAACATGATCTTGTAGCCGGAAGCTTTATGCCTCCACTTGAGATTAGGCAGCTTCGTGACCTTATGCGTTATCGCTTCAAGCTGACTAACTTTATGTCGAGTGAGAAAAACCGTCTTCAAAACAGTTTAACTGTGTCTAATATTCAGCTTGGAAATATTGTTTCGGATACCTTCGGCAAAAGCTCCATGAACATTATTGAGAAGCTACTAAAGGATCCATTAGACACCTCATTTGATTTAGAACCTTTAATTCATGGCTCCATGAAGCATAAACTTCCTGAACTCGAGCTCGCTATTGATGGATACATTACATCTGAACAGGCTGAAAAATTAAAGGTTATTAAACAACATTATGAAGACCTTGGAGCCCGTAAAGCAGATCTTGAAAAAATTATTCTTTCACTTGCCGCGTCCTACCATGATGAAATCAACTTAATCTTAACTGTTCCGTCTTTTAAAAACATTTTTTCCGCCATTGCCGTGGTTTCCGAAATAGGTGTTGATATGGACGTGTTTCCGACAGCTAAGCATTTATGCTCCTGGGCAGGACTTACACCCACAAATAACGAGAGTGCCGGCAAGAAAAAGTCAGTAAGAATTTCAAGAGCTGGATGTTACATAAAACCACTTTTGGTGCAATGTGCAACCGCAGTGGTTAAAAGTGAAAAACATCCCGAAATTCGAAACCGTTACCTACGGCTAAGAAAACGCCGTGGTCACAAACGAGCAATTATTGCGATTGCACGAATGCTTTTAACAGCTATCTACAATATTCTCAAAAAGAAAGAAGCCTATAACGCTGAATTATATTTAAAATCGGATGTTCTTCCAGTAAACCGTGAAATCACGGTAGAACAAGCGATTTTATTAGCTAAAAACCATGGTTATCATGTGTTAGAAGCATCTTGATTTTGTCGTATAAATTTTAAAAAAATCATCCAATGATGGTTTATTTGTCATGCATTCTTTTTGAGATAGTGATTTCAATAATTATTTCAGACTTTTTCCTCCATTAAAATTACATAATCTGATAATTGCTCTGATGCATTCCTCTACCAAAGTATAGCATCATAATTATAGTTTGTGCATAAGTTCACAAAAAATTAAAAATTCCTTTTAATTCTAGAAAAGGTAGGAATCAAAAAAGCTGTCGATTTTCTTTTTTGAAAAGGTTATCGACAGCTTGAGTTATTTTAACTAGATTAAATACATATTGCTATCTAAAGTAATTTTATCCACACTATTTTAGACGATTTAATATCTCCTGTCTTAATGCTATGATTGAGACTTATTTAATCAATAAATATTTATAACCTGAAATATTCATAGCACTTTAAAAGATGCACGTTTTTCTAAAATGCAGGTGAGAGTTTTCTATCTTTTTATAAGATTGAACATTTTCTAACCTTTAAAATCTAATTAATTTATTTCCCATTGGAAATGTCCTATTTTTAGGCAGACTTCTCCCCTTAACTGAAATTTAAATTTTTTTCAGTTGGTAAAACCAAGTTAAGCTACTCAATCTGGAGTTTTTGTATTTGACCCAATACGTTCCAAAAGAATTTCTGATAGACAAAACTTGATGACAATTTAAAGTAATAAGATCTACCTGATTTCACTAGTTTACTGGCAACTTTAATAAGCCTTGTACGTATGGTATCAATTTGCATCATCTTTTGACCTTGTGGAAAGCAAATGGTTCGTAACCAATTCGTTAAATTATAAGCAAGCAGGCTTAGCATCATTTTTACCGTGTTGACTTGAAAAGAATGACTATTCATGTGATCCAAATAAAAGCCATTCTTTGATTCCTTGATATAGTTCTCCATCGTTCCTCTTTTTTGATAAGCTCGTACGATGTCTTTTGGAGAAGCTATTTCAAAATTTGTAACAAAAAAGGAATGGGCAAAAAGTAATTCACCAGCTGGTCGTACCGATTGGATAATCACTTTTCTTGGTTTCGACCATGACTTGGCTTGATAAGTGGCTTCTTCAAAATAGCGCTCTGTTTCTGAAACATCTCGTGGTGCAGAAGAAGGATGGTATTCTTTAGCAAGACTTTGTAATTGTAGGTTAGATTTTAATCGGATCACATATAAAACGGATTCCTTTTCACACAATTCGTACAAGGCGGGGACGGCAAACCCACTGTCTCCACGAAGGAATAAATTCGTTTCAGGGAACTTTTGGTTGTAGTGTTCAATTAATGGCTGAATAAACTCAACAATACCATTTGAAGTATATACATTTCCGGGACGAAGCTTCGCTTTAAGAAAGTCACCTGTAGCACCATCAAAAGCAACCAATGGATGAAAACCCATTGTTCCATAATGCGTATTGTAGGAAGAATCCTCTTGATTTCCATAAGTATCAGAATGGGTTGAATCCAAATCGATAAATAAAGCTTCGGACCCCCGAAATGAATGGATTTTATCAAGTAATTCTTGGTTTGCTTGATTTAAATGATCAATAGACTCTTTATCAAAACGTGTGTAAAAACGAGATAAACTCGGTTGTGAAGCGAGCGCTGGCGTTCCTATGATTTGGGTGAAAACTGGATCTTTCGTTAAATGATCAGCTGCATCATCCTCGGAATAGCCCGCAATCATTTGATAAATCTTTTGACGTAATAAGTTCTCGTTTGAATGGAGGTAATAGGCCCTAGAATCGTTTAACCTCAAATGATTTTCTAGTGTTTTTGAAAATCCAATTTTCTCATCGAATTCCCTAAAAAGAAATTCACCAGTATCGGAGGACAGATCCCAATGTCATAAACCTAAATTGTAAAAATATGTAAATATTAAAAAAGATTCATAAAATTGTTGTATAAAATTGAAAAAACCCCTTGACTTTTCAGAAACACCTCCATAATCAGCGTGAATACCAGTTCTTGGTATATCTCGTACGAAATGGGGTTTTTTTGTTGAAAAAAAGCAAGTTTTTAGAAGCGATTGAAGTATGTAGGGAGGTATTGTACGATTTCCATTTCATGTGCGATTCCCGCATGAAATCAACCTACTTTACACGTAAAGGAGGCAAATTGACTTTCCCAGAAACAATTTTGTTTGTGCTAAATCTAGTAACGAGAAGCTTGCAGATTGAGTTGAATGACTTTTTTGAGTTGATTAAAAAAGAAGGAGAAATTATAAGTAAACAGGGATTTTCACAAGCGCGAAAAAAAATAAAACCAGAAGCCTTCAAGACGTTATTTGACACCATTACGACGTGGTTTTATCAGACAAATAACTCCTTTAAATATAAGGGCTTCCGGTTATATGCGATTGATGCGTCTATCATAGAAATAGCCAATTCCCAAAGGCTAAGAGATACCTTCGGCGCATCAAAGGGCAATGGCAAGGAACTTGCCAGAGCCATGGTATCTACTATTTATGATATCGGAAATGATTTATTTGTAAAGGGGATAATCACAAAATGTACAGATAGCGAGCGCACAGTAGCGATAGAATTAATTGATAGTTTCCTAGAACTGCGTTCTAACCACGACCTTTTTCTTTTTGACCGTGGGTATCCATCTCAATATTTCTTTCACTATCTTTTGAAGAATAAAGTGAATTTTGTTGTTAGAACGCCAGTTAATTTTTACCGAGCCGCTATAAAAGAAGGGATCCCTGATCAGGTCATTGAACTCAAGTATAAAAGCAACGTCATGCGTTTGCGTGCGGTCCGTATCCCATTAGGCTCTGGAGAAGATGAATTACTTATAACGAATATATTAGATGAGTCTTTTGATATTCCGGCTTTTAAAGAGTTGTACTTTAAACGATGGTCAATCGAAACAAAATACGATGTCTTAAAAAACAAAATACAGATTGAAAGATTCTCAGGCGAAACAAAACAGACGATTGAACAAGAGTTTTATGCTGCTTTATTTTTAAGCAACATGGCTTCCCTACTAAAGCATGAGTCAGATGTGATCATCGCCGAGGATCAGAAGGATAAAGACTTAAAGCACAAATATAAAACTAACACCAATATTTTAATTGGCGCACTAAAAGATAAGCTCATTTGTTTAATCATTGAACCAAGTCAAAGGCGAAGAAAAAAGATGTATAAAGACCTACTGAACGAAGTTCAGCGAAATAGAGTCCCAATTAGACCTGGAAGGAAATTTAAACGTTCCAGAGGGCTAAATGCGAATAAACATGGATTTGGACAACGACCAGCTATCTAACAAAACGAACAAATAGGAAAATCAGGGAAATGCCAAAAAAATTAAATAGGCACTTCCCGGGCATCCTATTGGCTTTTTTAGTTATCAGAATATTATAAACATCAATTTTGGTTTACCACTGGTAATTACTGGTTTCTTAACTTGATGACATTGGGACAGATCCCCTCCATCATTTGACAATTTAATTTTGCGATTGAAATCAAGGGTAATTTGCGGTAAAGTAGCCATTATAAGAATCCTTTCTGTGGTTATTTCGTTGGTGTTTTAACCTTATCAGAAATGGATTCTTTTTTCATTTATCAAGTGAATTAACATTTAACAAAAAAGCTTATTGGAATAACGATTGTAACCAATTAATGATTTTCTATGAATAATTCAGGTATAATATTTCCATCCAAGTCTTCACTGCTGTCGCTAAAATTAAAATTCCCATTATTCCTTGTAAGACCCTTGTATTGACCTTTTTTCCAACGTTAGCTCCTATAGGTGAAGCAATCAGACTGGCAACAACCAAAATAAGAGAAGGCAATATAGGTACATGGCCTGTTGAGATTTTTCCTGAGACAGTTCCTATTGATGAAATAAGCGTAATGGCTAAGGATGATGCAATGGTCATTCTTGTTGGTATTTTTAATAGGACAAGCATGATAGGAACTAATAAGAATGCTCCTCCTGCTCCTACAATACCTGATCCTACACCTACGATAAAGGCAAATGAAGCAGCTAGCCATTTATTAAACTTGACTTGATCTAAACGGTTAGCATCGATTTCTTTTTTAGGTACAAACATTAAAATAACAGCAATAATAGCTAAAATGCCATATACGATATTAATTCCACTATCCGACATGTGAGTGGAACTCATTCCCCCAATAAAACTCCCAATTAAAACGCTAATTCCCATATTAACAATTAATGTTTTATTTAAATATCCGCCACTACGATAAGCCCAAACACCACCAAGCGTCGCAAAGAACACTTGGATGGCTGTAATTACTGAAACTTCATGTGATGTAAAATGACCCACCCCTAAAATTACTGGAATATATAATAACATTGGATAATTTATAATGGCTCCTCCTATTCCTAACATTCCAGAAAGAAAGGAACCAATAAAGCCAATTGTGAAAATAGTGATGATGAAATTAATATCCATATAGATCCCCCCTCTTTAGAAAACGTATTGTCAAAACTTTATATAGAAATAGGCTATTATATCCTATAATAGCGGGGCTTTTTGAGCAAAAAAATTGCCACCCCCTGAATTCTAAGGATAATTGAGGTTACCACACACCCAACAACCTAGAATAGGAAGTGACAAATTGTACCCTCAAATTATAACCTATTTACTTACTTTTATTAAGTACCAAGATCAGGTTATTCGAACATTATTAACTCTTTTGATTGGGAAAAGTATGTTTGATAAACCTGTAGAAAAACCTGTAAATAAGCCTTATCGAAAACTACAGGTAGACGACCTCCCAATCATCGAAACCCTACAAAAGTTTGATTATAAACTTCTTTTGAATGAGTATCAGGAGAAAAATGGGAAACCCCTTAAACCTGTTCGAAGACACTCAAATTCAAAAACAACTGTTCCTTCCAGCATAAAATGTCCAAAGTGTGGTGCTCCATCTGATTTTCTTTATGCAAATAACGGAGACAAGGGACAGTATCAATGCAAGGTGTGTGCATGTTTGTTTAACCAAAAAAATCATTATTCAAAAGAGGCAATTTTAAAATGTCCTCACTGTGCTAAAACGCTTGAAAAGGTCAAAGAGAGAAAAGATTTCGATGTATTCAAGTGTAAAAACAACGACTGTTCTTATTACCAAAAGAAACAAAATGGACTATCTTCAAAAGAGAAAAAACAGTTTAAAAAGGATCCACAGGCATTTAAAATGCGTTATATTTTCCGTCAGTTTCGTATCGATTACCAACCCTTATCGAAGCGTTCACCTCAGAAACCAAAGTTGGATTTATCAAGACTATATGTGTCGCCACATACATTGGGACTGATTTTGACCTACCATGTGAACTATGGGTTGTCAGCCCGTAAAACAGCTGCACTCATGAAGGATGTACATGGTGTATCCATCTCCCACCAAAGCATTTTGAATTACGAAAATAGCGTAGCACTGATGCTTAAACCTTATGTGGACCATTATCCTTATGAGCTTTCTGATCAATTCTGTGGAGACGAGACCTACATTCGAGTGAAAGGTCGCTGGCATTATTTATTCTTCTTTTTTGATGCCGTAAAAAAGATTATTCTGTCTTATCCTGTTTCTCCTAATCGAGATACTCAGTCAGCCATTCTGGCTATCGATGAGGTTCTTCTAAAGATGAAGGAAATCCCTAAAAACCTCACGTTTATTGTAGATGGCAATCCGATTTACCTATTAGCCCAACATTTCTTTGCCCAACATGATATTTCGTTTGATGTGAAGCAAGTCATTGGATTAACCAACGAAGATCCAGTATCAACAGAATACCGACCACTCAAGCAAATTATTGAACGACTCAATCGAACGTTTAAAGGAAATTATCGCTCGACTCATGGGTTTGGATCTGATCATGGATCTGTTTCTTTCGTCACTTTGTTTGTCGCATACTTTAACTTTCTACGGCCTCATTCAGCCTTAGAAGGAAAAGTACCTGTGATTCATCCAGAGTTACTTCAGCTTCCCAATATGCCAGCAAGATGGACTAAGCTAATTGGATTAGCTCAAGATTGGATTATAGAACAAACAACCTAGCTTTTGTTTAGCTGAGCCCTGAACCAGCAATCGGCGGAGCGAACTCTTGACAAACCGAACTTGCCAATGGTTTAAAATGGAAAAAATCAAGGGCTTATTTGGCATGCCTTCTTTTGTCCCCTTCGCCCTTGATAACCTGAATTCAAACCATTGGTGTGCTTGTCAAGAGCGATTGCAAGCCTCTCCACTTCAAAAAGGAAAGAAGAAAAAGACTTCAGGTTACTTTTTCATAGAAGTTTTGACACTACCTTAGAAAAAAAAGGAACCTTAATTGGTCCCCTTATAGTTCAACCTTTTTTAATCCAAAATTTCAACACTCCGTTTTCATCTTCGTGTTGTAATAATTCATGCCCTCCTGATTTAGCCCAAGCAGTTAAATCATTTTTAGCCCCTTTATCAGTTGTATGAACTTCTAATACCTGACCTGATTCCATCTCTCCCATTGTTTTTTTTGTCTTTACAATCGGCATGGGGCAAGCTAACCCTTTTGCATCTAATACTTTAGTTGATTCCATTATCATATTTTCCTCCTATTTATAAATTATCGGACTGCACAACGGTTTGGCCCTATTTCCATCTCACGTTGTTTATCTAAGTCTGGACTAATTTTCCCCATATTTGTTTCACGAATTTCTTGATAAGCGTTTGGTTGTGGTGGTAGGTTCTCTGTTACAAGTCTTCTAAACTCATTTTCGTCTTCCATATTTAAACCATGATTTTTCTCAAACAATGTACCTAATCTTTCTGATACACTACCGTCTTCATTCAGTTCATCAATAATCATAAAGTGAGCTGGAAGTACAATTAGTTCTTCTGAAAGTTCTCTGTAACGAGAGTAGAGGCTTTCACGTAAATCTGCTACCCAATCTTCTGCCATTCCTGCTAAATCGGGTCTTCCAATTGAATCAATAAATAAGATGTCACCTGACAGAAGGAATTTCCCATCCACAACAAATGATGTAGAACCGATTGTGTGACCTGGAGAGTACAGCGCATGAATATCAATTTCTGTTTTTCCGATTGTCACTACTTCGCCGCCTTCTAGAGCGTTGTATTCAAAAGTTACCTCCGTCGCATCTTTTGGAGGTAACCAGTATGTTGCACCTGTTTTTTCAGCGATGACTCTTCCTCCTGAAATATGATCTGCATGAAGATGAGTATCAAAAACATGTGTGATTTTTACTCCCATTTCATTCGCAAAGTCTAGAAAAATATCTGTCATACGAGTGGCGTCTATAATTGCAGCTTCTCCGTTAGAAATCACCATATAGGATAGACAACCTTTTCCGATGCGAACAAATTGGTGTAATTCTCCACCTTCCGTTAAATTCCCAATCTTTACAGGCTCTAAATGTTCACTCCATGCCTTCATACCACCTTGCAAATAAGAAACAGTTAAACCTTGTTCTGAAAGCATCTCTGCCACCATTACAGAAGAACCCTCTTTAGCACAAACAACTAATATTTCTTTTGTAGCAGGCAGTTTTTCTAAAATTTCTTCCACTCCATCAAGTAATTCAAAATACGGGATATTTAAATAATCAAAGTTTTCCCCTTCAATTTTCCAATCCTTAAAATCACTTTCGTTACGAACATCTAGAATAAATAATTCTTCTTTGTTAAATATTTTTTTAGTTACTTCTTTTGTCTGCATAACTTTAACAGTCATATCATTTACCCCCTATGGTATATTTTCGGTTAAAAAAATAATAAACCCTCTTAAAAGTTAGTGTTGCGTCTGCATCTTTAGCAAATTCTAAAGAGGTTACTGCTCCTCCTACTTCCATTCCATCAACAAAAGCATCTTTTTCTAATCCCATAACATTCATTGTCATTTGGCAACCAATGAATTTAACACCCATTTCTTGGGCCATTGCAACTAATTCTAAAATAGTTGGTACATTTGCATTAGCAAACCCTTGCGCGAAATGTTCTTTACATTGAGGCATTGGTAGCTGTTTGTATTCATTTTTATAAATTAAGTTCCCCCCTTCAAAAGTAAAGAAAATGGCCACTTCAATATCTGTTGCTGCTGTTTGTTGTTTCAACTTTCACCTTTAGGAAAGGAACAGTGTGTTCTGCCAAAAAAGTTTTTAACAGAACACACTATGGACAACATGAATTAGTATATACTGTTACTTCGTCCATATTAATCTCTCTATTTGATTAAAGAATCCGATTTCCCTGTCCAAGCACTCATGCCTGGAACCACATTAATCACATTATCAAAACCCTTTTCAGCTAACTTTTGAGCAGCAAGATCACTACGGTTACCTGTGCGACATACCACATAGATTTCATCATCTGCTTTTAATTCGTTTAAACGCAATTCTAATTCTCCTAACGGAATCGAAACCGCATTAGGTATATGATTAAATGCATATTCAGCTTCTTCCCTTACATCAAGAACCACGATGTTTTCATTCGTTTCTAGCTTCTTTTCAAGTGCTTCATTGCTAGTTACATTGGGATGTTTTCTTTCAATTGAAGCATCATTAGATGATTTTCTTAAATAATGTTTTAATATATTGTCTTCTTCAATTGTGCCAAGATAATGATGACCAGCACTATTAGCCCATGCTTGAATATCAGCTTTTGAGCCCTTATCTGTTGCTTGAACTTCTAAGACCTGACCAGCTTGTAAATCATTCATTGCTTTTTTTGTTCTTACGATTGGCATGGGGCAAGCTAACCCTTTTGCATCTAATAAAAAATCTGTTTTTAATGATTCCATCTTATTAAAACCTCCCGTTTTACCCCATTGGGTATTTGATTAACCGAAAATATTTACTTCGTCTCGCCTTCCCATGCAAGCATTCCACCAGTCATATTTATTACTTTAAATCCATGATCTTCTAGAAATTGACTTGCTTGACCACTTCTTGCACCAGAACGGCAAACCATGATATATTCTTTAGATTTATCTAATTCATGCATACGGAATTCTACTAGCCCTAGTGGGATATGAATGGCTCCTTGGATCTTACCAGTTGCAACTTCATCAACTTCTCGAACATCAATAATATTTAACGCTTTACCTTCTCTTAAAAGTTTCTCTACTTCTTTTGCAGTTAATTGTTTCATACTTTTGCCTCCTTATGATCTCCAGCCGCTCATTCCGCCTTTTACATTGGTCACTTTAGTATATCCTAATTTTTTTAACATTTTAATTGCGTTTTGACTTCTCATTCCACTTTGGCAAATAACAATTACTTCTTTATCTTTTGAGAGTTCTTTCTCCGCTTTTTGCATAATTTGTTGAAGTGGAAGATTTTTAAATCCTTTAATATTGTTTACTCTATATTCCCCAGGAGTACGGACATCAATAAATTGTTTATTTTTATCCTTTAACTCATCCCGTAGCTCTAATGCTGTAATCTGTCTTACACCTTTTGTAGGAATGAATCGTCTAATAATAAAAATTAACAGTAGCCCAATTATTATATAGTTTAGATATTCCAAGATTATCTCTCCCTTTTATGCAGGGAAGAATCCCCTACTGATTTAGATAAATAGGTTTACATTTCCATCTTCTGCATCACCCAAATAAGCAGCAACACCTGCATATTCAATATTATCCAACAGTTCTTCTTTTTGAAGTCCTAATAAATCCATTGTCATCGTACAGGCAACAAGCTTTATATCTTGTTCTCTTGCCATTTCGATTAAATCTGGAAGTGGCATTGCATTGTGTTTTTTAATCACATTTTTAATCATTTTAGGACCAAAACCAGCAAAGTTCATTTTTGACAGCCCCATTTTATCTGCACCTTTTGGCATCATTCTACCAAATATTTTTTCCATGAAGCCTTTTTTCACTTGAATATCTGCATCTTTTCGCAAGGCATTTAGTCCCCAAAATGTGTGAAAAATGGTTACTTCATGATCATACGCTGCTGCCCCGTTCGCAATGATATAAGCTGCCATCGCTTTATCATAATCGCCACTAAATAATACAATCGTTGTTTTTTTCTTTTCTGTCATTGTAGTTCCTCCTCATGTATCAGTCACCCTTACCTGTATGGGTATATTTATAAACAAAAAAATTTTAACCTTTTTTAATCCAAAACTTTAATACATCATTCGCTTCTTCATATTTTAGTAGCTTATGTCCACCCGATTTTGCCCAAGCAGTGAGATCGTTCTTTGCACCTTTATCAGTAGTATGGATTTCTAATACTTGACCAGCAGTTAATTCGTTTATTGCCTTCTTTGTTTTTACAATTGGCATTGGACATGCTAATCCTTTTGTATCTAACAATTTATCTATATTCATTCTATTAACTCTCCTTTCATCATTTACATTTACCCCTATGGGTATAATAGTAATAAAAATAAAAGTGGGTGTCAACCCTTTTATTTTTATCTACTTTTCACAAGCAGATTTACAGCTTCTTTTACTAAATCTTCTGTGTTTTTTTCTCCACTTTCTTCTGCATTGCGCACACACTCTACTAAATTAGAACTAACCACAACACCAATTGTCCGATCAATAGCAGCACGTGTTGCAGATAGCTGAGTTATAACATCCTTACAGTCTTTGTTTTCTTCCATCATCCTTAAAATTCCTCTAAGTTGGCCTTCAATACGTTTTACTCTATTTTTCATTTGCTCATTGTACTCCATATGATTATCCTCCTTAACAAATAATTACTTTTTAACTTGTCTCCTATCGTTACCTATGTTCTCCCATTTCATACTCATCAAAAAGGATATATCCAACTATCTTGAAACCTTTTTGGCTTAATAAACGAATTCCTACATTCTTTTCCAAGCGATTCGAAGCTACTACAATCAGATCGCTTTTTGATATATCTGTGTAATGCCTATTTATATAAGAAACTGGAATGTTAATCGCACCTTGTATAGGGCTTTTATAAGAAACATTATAATCTCTTATATCTACAACATTCAACATACTTAATTCAATATCTTTTTTATTTATTTGTGGAACCCCAATTATTGGGATATTCCTTCTAAAGATAAAGTAACCAATAATGATAAAACTTAAAATAGCAATAGTCATATGAATCTTTCCTCCTAAATGAAAGAGGCAGGAATAACTGACAAAATCTATATTATACCCCAATAGGTATTTTGTCAACACTCCTTTTTGTTTTTATTACTTAATCACTGGACATCTTCTTACTCAAGAGCACAAGCATTTGAAAACCTTGATAATTTCGAATAAGTATAATTGCTGTTATTACCTCCTATTATTTTAACTTTTGGATTTCAATCCATTGAGTTTTTTTAATTACTCATTTATAATACCAAGTATTACAATATGATTTTAAGGTTATTGTGGAGGTGCCATTATGAGTTTATTTAAAACTTTATTTAGCGAAAAGTGCCCTGAATGTAAGAAAACGTTAGTAACGGATAAAACAGCTTTTATGAATTCAATAGTAAAAAAGTCTTGTCCTGATAATCATTATCAAAAAGAATATCATCCAGCTCTTGAAACGTATGTTGAAAGCAATCATGTTTCTTAAAAAATATTAAAATGACAGGAATCATAAATTTTATGGGAACTAAGACTATATCCTCCAACAAAGAATGAGTATACAAAAACATTAGTTATTAATTATATTCCCTAATGCCGTACTGTTAACTTTGACAGATTATTTTACGAAAGATAAAAAGTATGACTCCAAGAGGCATGCTTTTAAAAGTATTTTTGATTAAACAGAAGTTAAATGCTTCCCTTTAATTTTTCTTCATTTTTTTCAATCCAAAATTTAATCACTTTTTCCTCTTGTTTTGTTTTTAAAAGGGTATGTCCGGCATTTTTTGACCATGCAGGCAGATCATTTAATGCACCTTTATCTGTCACATGGATTTCTAATATTTGACCGCTATCCAACTGCTCAATCGCCTTTTTTAGTTTTACAATCGGCATTGGGCAAGATAAACCAGTAACATCAACAACAGCATTCACCTGTATTTCATCAATATGTTCTGTATCTGATTCCCCAATTTGATTTGTTTTCGTTTCAATCGTTTTGTTTATAACGCTTCTAAATACAGAGGAATACGTTTTAAAACCTCCATCAACATTTTTAACAATGTATCCACTATTCTTTAATATCCTGCTTGCCAGATATCCCCTTAATCCAACTTGACAACTGACATATATTGTTTGCTCTTTTGGAAGACTATCTAATCTGTTCCTTATTTCATCTAACGGAATATTCAAGGAACCTTTAATATATCCAAATTCCCTTTCCATTGGCTCGCGCACATCAATCAATAACCCTCCATCTTTAACAATCTCATCGATTTCATGCCACTGAACCATTTCTAATTCACCTTCAATTATGTTAGAAGCTACATAGCCAGCCATATTAACAGGATCTTTTGCTGAAGAATATGGAGGAGCATAAGATAATTCTAAATTGGTCAAATCATTCACCTTTAATCCACCTTTTATTGCTGTTGCGATTACGTCAATCCGTTTATCAACTCCATCTGCTCCTATAGCTTGTGCACCAAGTATTTTTCCAGTTTCTTTATCAAAGATTAATTTTAAAGCAATTGGTACTGCTTCTGGGTAATACCCTGCATGAGAACTTGGATGAATATGAACAACTTCATATGAAACTCCTAAGCGTTTCAGCGTCTTTTCATTATTGCCAGTTGCCGCAACCGTTAAATCAAATACTTTAGCAATGGAAGTTCCCAATGTGCCATGATACTTCTCCTTTTTCCCCATCATGTTATTTGCCGCAATTCTGCCTTGTCTGTTAGCCGGCCCTGCAAGTGGAATCATAGCTTTTTTCCCGCTAATATAATCTACCACCTCAACTGCATCCCCGACAGCATAAATATCTTCATTAGAAGTCTGAAGGTATTCATTTACAACAATTCCTCCACGCTCGCCTAATTCAAGTCCTGCTACTTTAGCTAATTCATTTTCCGATTTAACACCTATAGAAAGAATGGTCATATCGGTTTCTATTTCTGTTCCATCAGAGAGAATAACTTTCTTTCCCTTATTAGCAAATGCTTGGACCCCGTTTTCTAATATTAGATTCACACCTTTTTCTTTTATGTTTCCGTGTAAAATACTAGCCATTTCTAAATCAATTGGTGCCATAATTTGCTTTGTCATTTCAATAATCGTTACTTCTACTCCTCTTTCTAACAAGTTTTCAGCCATTTCAATTCCAATAAATCCTCCGCCAATTACAATCGCCTTTTTAGGATGATTGGTATCAATATATTTTTTTATTTTATCTGTATCTGGAATATTTCTTAATGTAAATAATACCTCATTTTCACTTAATCCTGGAATTGGTGGAATGATTGGTTTAGCCCCTGGTGATAATAATAACTTGTCATAGGATTCCTTATACTCTTTCCCAGATTGTAAATTCTTAATGGTAACTTTTTTATTTTTAGGATCAACGCATAATACTTCACTTAAATTCCGAATGTCCAAATTGAATCGATCTGACATCCCTTTAACAGTTTGGACTAATAATTTGCTTCTGTCTTTGATTGTTTCCCCAATATAATAAGGAAGTCCGCAATTAGCAAATGAAATATACTCTCCCCTTTCTACAAGAACAATTTCTACATCTTCACTTATTCTTCTTAATCTTGCTGCAGCTGTGGCTCCACCTGCAACTCCACCTACGATAATGAATTTCTGTGACATGTTATTCCCTCCAACTATTTATTATTTCATTCGCATCAATATTTTTAAATATACCCCATTAGGTTTATACCTATATGGGTATTATAGAATATAAATTCCTTTTGTGAAGATTATTTGGATTTCTTTCACAATATCTTCACATTTGAATCAATTTCATAATCCCTTATTTTAAAGAAACACAGTTTTGCAGAATTTCGCTTCATCGATTTTTAAAAATTATGCTGCTTGTTTTTGATTGTTCAAAGCTGTGTTCAGTCGATCAACAGTTAATTTTGAAGCATTATAAACTAAGGTCACTAGATCAAAGTGAACTTTAGCACGTTTTCCTGTCCGGTAGCGAACATTGTCTAATTGAAAGTATAATTTTAGATACGCATTCACTCTTTCCACGGCAGTTCGGCGTTTAAAGATGGTTTTCCAAGCTTTTGAACCACGAGCTGGTGCTGTATATTTCCGTAGATCTGTAGTGATTTTCACTTTATATATCTTTTGACAACTATCTTCATCGGCGAGCGGACAGTTTTTACATTCCTTTGGACGTGTATATTTAAGTGTTTCATACTTGATATCAAAACTATCATATCGGTACGAATGTTCTCGGAAACAAGTAGGTGCGAAATGTATATCAAACCCTATTGGCTCAGGCTCGTTACGCTTGTTATAAGCAATAACCGATTGGTGATCCATTCGATGAATTTGTTCATATATTGGTTCATAATCATAACCTGCATCCATTGTTTGATAACGTAGCGTTGGAAGTTGAAAGCGTTTAAAAAATTTAAACTCAGTGTGCGGAACTAAAAAGAACCTGATCTTATTACATGGAATCAAGTCTTGAATCACCCATACAGAGTTTCAAGGATTAAGGAGACTTTATAACTTAACTACTTCAACTTTAAGTTTTATATTCTTTTATTAATACAGCCAATGAAACCGTCTCACTATCTTGTGCAAGTTTCTTGATTTCTTCATTATTTACTAAATTAGCTAAAGCTGTTGGCCTAGACATGCCAATTTTAGTTTTTCCCCGGTCAGTATAACCAATCATTTTACATGATAGGAAATTCCAATTAACAAATTCTCCTTTAACACCCTATGTGCTTTATGTAGGTTACAAACCTCTAAAACTTTATAGTAAGATTCAAACTCTCGTCCTTACTCCTGTAATTTTTCTTTAATATCAATCATCCATAAAACACCAAACACTTTATCAATATATTGATAAATTACTTGAAATTACGCTGTACATTACTTCATCCTTGTATGGATAAGAAACATGAAATCATTCTCTCTCTTCTTATTTTTCAGAAAAAAAACTATAAAAAAACCTCTACGTCATCTATGAGCAGAGGTTTTCTGTTTTTTATATAATTTATTTTCCTTTAGATATTTAGTTATTTGTATTTTCTTTAAATCAGTAAAGAACATTTTTGCAAATCTAGAACTTTTTTTTAATGCAACTAACTCAATTATATTCGAATTGTTATGACAAATCATTCCGGGTAATTATGAAAACCACACATTTTTACACCGCTTCATTCCCATGAACTTTCTCATCCGGAATCAGCAGTAAGCCTAATTCATGATGATCTCCTTCAAATAAAGCCCTTTGCACAAAACGAATTTCACCATCATTATCAAAGACCTCAAGCTTACAATGGGCTGAATTTTTCTGTAAAGCTATATATAATTGATTTTTATCTTGGACTGGGATGCTATTTACTTTAGAAATCATCTCTCCAATTCTCAACCCCATTTTGTCTGCAGGAGAATCTGGAACAATTCCTAATATTACTACCCCATTGTTTTTTCTAGAAAAATAGAAGGACTGATTTTTTTCTTTATTTCTCTGCTTAATTGTAATCCATTCACGACCTATAATTGCTACTAGCACTAAACCAATAGAAGCAAGTGGAAAGAAATAAGATGCAGCTCCTCCTACTATTACAATAGAACCAAGAATAATAATATTTCGTCCTACATTTCTTAGTGCCCAAAATGGGTGTTCTCCTTGAACTTGCATTTTGGATCCGATCAAGAAAGGAACTAGGATGAGAGAGTATGTTTGGTTTCCAACAGTAAGCATTGGCCACCATTCCAATGGAATTGATAAGATCCCAGAAGGAACAAATAAAAACACTGGCAATATCCATGCTCTTTCTAAAAGATGCACGCCGATAACTTGACCTCGTTTACTCTTCCTTAATCTCGGTGAAGTTCCTTTAACACCATTTCCACGAACAAATATTCCCTCGGAAATAATCAAGAAGCCTAATAAAATGATAGCTGTTGGAAAAATATATTCAGAGGACTGAAGATTACTTTGAGAAAACAAGAAATAATCCCATCCAAGGAAAATCGAAACACTACTTACTATTATTCCTAATCCAGCTGTGTATACAGGTGATAATATTCTTGTTTTCCCAATGAGCGCTAATACAACCGTAAAGATCCCTGTATAAATTATAAATTCCATAGGAACTACTAAGACAAGGCCGATAGAAAGAATGGATATACACAATCCTACGATCAGCCCGAGTGGTACCATTTGCTTTAATTCAAAATAAGCATTCTGTGCTCTTACCGTAAAATTTCTTCTTTCTTTTTTTACTCTATTAACCCCTAAAAAAGCGGCAAATAAAAACGATAAATAAAATACAGGATGCAAAAATAATTTACCAAATCCTTTTAAAAGTTCGAGCAACCAATCTTGCCACATAAAAACTTCCCCCATCCTTACAATAAGCTTCCAATCTATTCATTCCTCTAAGTAAAGGAATTTAATCTTTTTATATTATAAATCTATTATATTCTACTAATATGGTAATAGAAAGACTATGGGCAGAATTATTCTCTCTTTGTTATCTTTTTCTTGTTTGTTTACTAGATTAAATGGAAAAAGAACAATTGATAAAGTGAACCTTCAATCAGTGGTGCTAACTTTCCTTTAATGAAGGATAAGCACCTATGTAATTTATTCTCAACAAAAAAGCCAATAACCTTAAAAGATTATTGACCTCTCTTTCCTGTTAATTCGTTTTAGCAATTGAAGCTTTTACTTTCACAACTACATTTTCTACGGTAAATCCATACTCTTGGAAGAGTTTATCTGCTGGTGCTGATGCACCAAAATGATCAATGGTAATGTGTTCTCCTTTTGCGCCGATATATTCTCTCCAACCTAATGATGCACCAGCTTCAATCGCAACACGAGCCTGAATACTTTCTGGCAAGACGCTTTCTTTGTATGTTTCCGTCTGTTCTGCAAAACGATCCCAGCTTGGCATACTTACTACATTTACTGAAATTCCTTCTTCTGCTAACGCTGCTTGTGCTTTAATAGCAAGAGACACTTCTGAACCAGTTGCTAAGATTAATGCTTGTGCTTCTTCTTTTGCAGCGGAAACGGTATACGCTCCTTTTTTTACCCCTTCATATGCTTCTGCTTTCGTTAACGATAATGTTGGCAAGTTTTGTCGTGTTAATACTAACGCTGTCGGTGTATTTGTACTTTCTAATGCAAGTTGCCATGCTGCTGCTGTTTCTTTGGCATCTGCCGGACGAATAATCGATAGTCCCGGCATAGCGCGAAGTGAAGCTAATTGTTCAATTGGCTCATGAGTTGGACCATCTTCTCCAACAGCAATACTATCATGTGTAAATACATATGTTACCGGCAATTTCATTAATGCTGCTAGACGCATGGCTGGACGTAAATAATCAGAGAATACGAAGAAAGTTGCTCCAAATACTTTCACTCCACCATGCAATGCTAATCCGTTTAAAGCTGCTCCCATTGCAAATTCACGCACACCAAACCAAATATTTCTGCCAGCATAGCCATCAATCGCAAAGTTTTTCTCAGCAGTCATTAATGTTTTATTCGAACCAGCAAGGTCTGCAGATCCACCAAATAAGAATGGGATTTCTTTCGCAGCTGCTTGAATTGTTTTTCCTGAAGAGTCTCTTGTAGCGATAGAATCTCCAGCATTAAATTCAGGTAGCTTTTCTTGTAAATCAACGGGTAGCTCTCCTTTAATCGCACCTTCTAATTGGGTTGCTAATTCTGGATATGCCGTTTTATATCCTTCATATAACTCATTCCAAGCTTGTTCTTTTTCTTCGCCTTCATTAGCCAATTCCGCATAATGCTTCGAAACTTCTGTTGGAATATGGAATGCTTCTTCATATTGCCAACCATATGCTTGCTTTGCCAACGCTGTTTCAGAAGCTCCTAACGGCGCACCATGTGAGGCCGATTTTCCACCTTTGTTTGGTGAACCATAACCAATAACTGTTTTCACTTCGATTAATGTAGGAATATCTGATTGTTTTGCTTTTGTGATGGCTTTATGAATTTCCTCTACATCATTTCCATCTTCCACTCGAATTACTTCCCAACCATAAGCTTCAAAACGTTTTTGAACACTTTCAGAGAATGATAGATGCAAATCACCATCTAGGGAAATATCATTGGAATCATATAATACTACTAATCTACCTAACTTTAAGTGACCTGCAAGTGATGCAGCTTCAGCAGAAACGCCCTCCATTAAATCACCGTCCCCGCAAATGCTATACGTATAGTGATCTACTACTGGAAAATTGTCTTTATTATATACTTCTGCCAAATGCCTTTCCGCCATTGCCATCCCCACTGCCATTGCATTACCTTGTCCTAATGGACCAGTAGTTGCTTCAACACCTGGTGTATGTCCGAATTCTGGATGGCCTGGAGTTTTGCTTTCCCATTGACGGAAGTTCTTTAAGTCATCAATAGTAACACCATAATTAAATAGATGTAACAAGCTATAAAGAAGCATAGAACCATGTCCTGCTGATAAAACAAAACGGTCACGGTTGAACCAATTTGGATTAGCTGGATTATGATTCATTTCTTTTGCCCATAATGCATAAGCCATTGGAGCTGCCCCCATCGGCATTCCTGGGTGACCAGAATTTGATTTTTCAATGGCATCAATCGATAAAGTACGAATCGTATTAACTGCTAGTTTTTCTACATTTGTCACAACTGTGTTACTCATATTATCATTCCTTCATATTTTTTATTTTGGTAAAGAACGCCATCTTTTTTCACCATTATTTCTCCTGTAGGATGATGATTGTTTAACCACAATACAATCGTTTCTGCTATTTCATTTGCTAATATTCGGTCAATCGTTGTTGGATTTGTTCCCATACAAAGTGCTTCATCAATTTCTGTGTATTTCCAATCCACATTCAAATGATTAATTAAATGCTCTTTCACTCTTTCTCTGTTTGTATGACTGTATACTAATACAGAGGACGTATGAACATGGTTAAAACTACCATCAATTTTATTGGATAAAAGCTCCCCTTCTTCTCGTTCAAATGGATTTGCTATAAAATGTCCATCTACTGCCATCGAGATATCTTCAAGCATATTAATCGATGGTGATGGTGATCCTTTAATTGAAAAGCCAAATAATCTTGGTTTCTCATATTTTAAGGAGTGAATCGTGTCTTTCACTTTTAGAATCATTTGCGTAATACTATTAATAGCCGTGTCATAGCCTAAAGACCAATCAGAACCTTCGATATCGTTATATATAGAAACAGGAACATATAACGAATGGATTTTTCCGCTTCTTACTAATGATTTCTGCCATTGTTCTTTTGCCTGAGCATCACCAATAAAAATAATACTATCCATTGGGGCACAAATTTCTTCCCACCTCACGTTAACTGATAATGTTGAAGGCTTCAGCACTGACTCACTAAGATAGGGAGAATCATTATTTACAATAAATTCAAGATAGTCTGCTGCTCCTGTTTCTTTCTTTACTTCAATCCCAAACAATTGATGGCATGGAGCCAATTCATTAAACATTTTGTGAATAATTTGTTTAACTCCTGCAGGTAGTACCCCCGCAATAATGATGCCTACTTTCACAAAGATGCCTCCTGTTTATCCTTATTTATCAAGCCTCATAGATTTCTATTCCATTAGCTGTTTAACATCCTTTTATCTTTGTAATTATCTTTTTCTATGGCTTTTTCGTAAAGTTTGTTGCTATCGCCCGCAGCCGGAATACACTTCGCTTTCCGTGGGGCTCGCGCTGAGCCGCTACGCTCCTGCTTTCTTCTCAGACTGTCTCGATAATCCCACTGGAGTCTATATGTATTCCGGCTACTCTATTTTTCCAACTAATTCATTTTTCCTTTTGAAAAAACAACAATCTGATAGAAAACTGCCTTTTCTATCAACAAAGATGTTTCTCTAATTCGCCAATAGCTCCAACTCTTTTTTCATGTCTGCCACCTAAAAATTCCGCTTGGAGCCATGTTTCTACTATTAATACTGCTAATCCTTCTCCTGTAACTCTCTCTCCTAAACAAAGGACATTACTATTATTATGTTCTCTTGTAGCCTTTGCTGAGAATACATCACCGACTACAGCGGCACGGATTCCCTTTATTTTATTTGCTGCAATACTCATTCCAATACCAGTCCCACAACAAAGAATTCCTAATTCATTTTTACCTGCCATAATGGATTCTCCTACTTTTCTTGCGTAGTCTGGAAAATCAACACTTTCTCTACTATGACAGCCAAAATCCTCCACTTCTATTTCTTGCTCCAATAAATATTTTTTTACTGCTTCTTTTAATGAAAATCCACCATGATCACATGCAATGGCTAACTTCATGCTCCTCATCCTTTCTATTAATCAACTCTATTAGCTAGATAAGCTATTCACCTAATAAAAACCTAGCAATAGAGGATTTCATGAAACAATTAACTTCCATTACATTCCATTATTCTTCTTGACATGTTCATTTTATCACATGAAATACAGCTTATTGTATACGTTTTCATCTTCAATATTGTCTACCCTTTTGTAAACTATAGTGATTTGGTATTTCCATTTATCCAAGTAAACAAATAAAAATACTCCACTTTAACGATGTAAGAGGAGTATTTTTTATCTTATTGCAGTGCTTATGATTCAATTAAAACTTTTATTTCGTCACCAGCCATTACTTTTTCAAAACCATTGCGCCATTCTTCAAGTGATACGACTTTTGTAATCATTTTATCGGTATCAATTTTTCCATCCTCAAGTAATTTCAAAGCAATATCCCAAGAGCTAGGTTTTTGAGAACGACATCCGATATAGTTAATTTCTCGTTGAATGATAGATTCTTGATCAATCTCATTTGTTTTATTCGCAAATAGTCCTACTTGGACGAAAGTACCTTTTTTCTTCGTTAATGCAAGACCTTGGTTTACGGCTGGAACAGCACCAGAGCAATCAAACACTTTATCCGCGCCATAACCATTGGTATGTTGATTAACAATTTCGCTCAAATCTTCTTGTAAAAGATCAACCACAACATCTATGCCCAACTCTTTTGCAAGATCTAATCTTTTTCTATCTTTTGTGATTCCAGCCAAAATAACGAAGGCACCTTGTGCTTTTACTACTTGGCTTAATAACAATCCAATTGGACCAGGACCGAATACTAATACAGTATCGTTTTCTTCAATTGTTGTTTTTTCTAATGCTGCATGGACACAACAAGCTAATGGCTCTGTCAGTGCTGCTGCTTCTAGGCTAACATTCTCATTTAATACATGTACACTTTCTTCTCTAGCAATCACATACTCTGCCATACTACCATTTACTTGTGTACCAAGACCTGTTCGGTTTGGACATAGGTTATAGTCTTTTTCTTGGCAATAAATGCATTCTCCACAAGTTGTAAAGGTTGTTTCACTTGTTACTCGGTCACCGACTTTTACTGTGGAGACATCTTTACCAACTTCTACTACTACACCAGAAAATTCATGACCCAATACTACAGGAGTATTTTTGCTATTGTATTCACCTTTAAAAGTATGGATATCCGAACCACAAATACCTGTATAAGCAACTTTTATTTTTACTTTATCATCATAAGCAGAGGGCTCATCAATATCGACTAGCTCCATTTCATCATAGCCAGATTTTAATTTTGTTACAGCTTTCATTGCATAAATCCTCCTCGTTATTTTTAATGGCTATTTCCGTAAAGTTTGTTGCTGTTGAAAACAACATTCTTTAGAAAATAGCCTTTTTAATCAATTAAATATGGATTAAATTACACCTTGGAAAAGTTGAGAAACCTTTAAAACTAACCAGTTCAGCAAGTTTCCTCCAGTGTCTAAATTGGATACTTGAGTAGCTCCGCCCGGCATTTCAAATGATCCACCTGCAAGCATTTGAGTAAATACTGGTGCAAAATCTGTTGCCATATATAGGGAAAGCGCTATCATAATTGTACCCACAATAACGGAGTGGATGATATTTCCTTTTCTAGAACCAACAATGAATGCTACTAAAAATGGAATGGTTGCTAAGTCTCCAAAAGGTAGCACTTGGTTACCTGGAAGAACTACTGCTAAGAACAATGTAATTGGTACTAAAATAAGTGCAGTTGCCATAACTGCTGGATGTCCTACAGCTAATGCTGCATCTAGACCAATATATAATTCTCTGCCAGCATAACGTTTTCTTAAATACTCACGTGCAGCTTCAGAAATTGGTAATAAACCTTCCATTAAGATCTTAACCATACGCGGTAATAATAGCATAACGGCACCCATTGAAATACCAACTTGGAATACGTCGCCTACGTTGTAACCAGCTAAAATACCAATGACAATTCCTAAGATAAAGCCCATCATCATAGGCTCTCCGAAAATACCCATTCTTTTTTGAATAACATCCGGATCTGCTTTTATCTTTTGAAGTCCTGGGATTTTTTCAATCAATAAACCTATTAAAATACCAAGTGGTGCAAATGATGCTGTTGAAGCTGTTGGAAATGTAATACCTGGTAAACCGTAAAATTTTTCAACCATTGGCTGTGTTTTATCTGCAATAATTAATACAATTACTTCATAAACTACCGCACAAAGGATTGCAAATATCCAGCTATTTGTTAAAATATAACCAGTTGCACCAGCGGCGATAAAATGCCAGTAATTCCAAATATCTACATTTAATGTTTTTGTTAATTTTAAGAAAATCATTAATAAGTTTACGCCCAAACAAATCGGTAAAAGAATTGCTGCAACTGGTGATGCCCAAGCACCTGCTGCCGCCGCTGGCCAACCAGCATCAATTACGTGTAAATTCAAGCCAAATCTTTCAACCATTGCTTGTGCAGCTGGCCCTAAGCTGCCTGTTAGAACTCCAATAACTAAGTTAATGCCGACAAAACCAATTCCAATTGTTAAACCTGAACGAAATGCCTTTTTGAATCCTGTACGAAAAATAAGTCCAATAATAAGTATGGCAATTGGCAAGATAACGGTTGGTCCTAAACTTAGGACGTACTGTACTCCATCTAAAAGTTGACCCATTTTGAATCTCCTCTCATCATATGTTATTTATATTTGTGTATCCTATACACCACTTTTGGAAAGGGATTGTAGTAGGCAGGTTTCCCCGCCTCTACTTTTTGGCAAGATGTTCTTCTAGGATGTAACCCTTTTTAAGAAATTACTTTTTAAAATGACCAAGAATTTGCTGATCAATTTGCTCCATACCGATTCCACTAATATAACCAGTTGCTACAATAGCAGGAATATCATATTGTTTTGGAAGGATTGTTGTTGATACAATTAAATCTGCATCTGCTTGAAGTGAAGAAACCTCTGCTATTTTACATTGAACTACTTCAGCGTTTAAGTTATTATCTTTCACCAAATTTTCTACACGGTTACATACTACTGTTGATGTTGCAATACCAGCTCCACAAGCTACAAGAATTTTACCTTTTTTCATTTTAATAATCTCCCTTCAATTTTCGTAATATCTATATAGAAGCAATTCATTTTTTTGCTATCTAACCTTTTATGCATTTCATTATTTTTTTAAATAACTTAAAATTTCTTTGTCTAATTCTTCCATTCCTATCCCACTAATATAAGCGGTTGCACTAAGAGCCGGAATCGAATATTTTGTTGGTAATATTGTGCTCGAAACGATTAAATCTGCATTAGACTGTAAACTAGCAACTTCTGCTATTTTGCATTGAACAAGCTCCACCTTTAGATTTTCTCGTTCAACTAATTCTTCTAAATGATCAAGAACAACAGTCGATGTAGCAATCCCTGCGCCACAAGCAACCAGTATTGTTTGCCTGTTCAATTTACTCACCACCCTTTCAGGAAACGTTAATACTTTGAAATAATGCTGTTATATCTGATTTATCCTTCGCATGAATAAGCTTTTCTAAATGATCTTCTACTTGGATTACCTGCATTAATTCTTGTAGAACTTCAATTTGACTATGTGGCTGATTCAGGCCAAGCATCAATACCGCCTGAACTTCCGTTGTTTTTGTGTTATCTTCCATTAAATGAAAGGATACGGGTTTTTCTAAAACTGAAACAGCGATAAATTGCTCCACTACATGCTCCGGATCAGTATGAGGGATAGCGATACTATACTCATTGACACTTAGTCCTGTTGGGAAGATCGATTCTCTCTCCTTAATTTTTGGTAGGAATGTTTCTTTTACAAAACCCTGCTCATATGCCTTTTCAAACATTGCATTAAAAAGCTGATCTTGATTTTCCACCTTTAATCCGACGTTCACTAAGCTTTCTTTAATAAATGAAGCAACTGCCATTTTAAACTCCTCCACTTTCACTTAACTTTAAGAATATTTTTTGATAATTTCATATAATTGCTCTGGATTTTTGCTGATCTTTAGATTACTGATTTCTTCGCCATTTTTTGATATGCTCATAAGCTGTCTTAGCGCGTAAAGATGTTTATGCTTATCTGTAGATGCAAGCACTACGATAAAATGGACTCTAACCTTCTCATTAAATGGGATACCATCTTCTATTTTTAATAAGCTCATGCCGACTCTATTTACGCCAGCTTCAGGATCAGCATGAGGAATGGCAATCACATTTCTTAATACGATATGTTGAACCATTGCTGGATACTGTTTCAACATTTCTTCTACATAATTTTCTGTGATGCTTCCATTTTTCAATAGCTGACCAGCTGCTATTTGTATTCCTTGCTGCCAGTCTTCTACGCTTTGTACGACTGTAATCATTTCAGGAGTTAGTAAAGATGCGAGCGATAAATCCGTTTTTGTCATTGGCTCCTGAGTTTCACTAGTTGTCGTAATAGTAAAATGTTCTTGCAACGCATCTCTCAAAGATTCTTTATCCTTTATAGACGCATATTTCTCGATTTTCCCCATTAATTGCTCAATATTTATTACATTTGTATTTAAGTCAAATATTTCTCTAAGTACCCTCTGTCTAAGTTGAACTTTTTCAAAGTCTGATAGTATCCGATTGATAACAAATTGCTTTGTATCCGTTTGTAATGGTACTGGTGAAAAAATAATATCAACTTGATAATTGAGTTGGTGAAACTCCCGAATCGATAAAGCTTGATGAAAATAAAATTCAGGAAATAATTCACGTAGGGTGCTTTCCATTAGACGCGAGATAGATACACCGTTAGGACAAACAACAACTGCTTTCTTCTTCTTCTGAATGGTTTCTCCTGAGCTAATTAAATGTCCTCCGACAAAAATAGTGATGAACATTAATTCACTTTCTGGTATTGGACATCCTATATATTCTTCTACTGGAGCAATCGAATCCTTTACAATAAAATGAATCGTTTCGAATTCTTCGCTTACTTTTTCCATCATTGTGTAATTCGTCGATAGATTGTATTTCATTCGGTAATAAGCAGGCTTCATATGAAGTACTAACCTTTCAAGTAATGCCGCTTTATCCTTAAATGCAATACATGCTTTGTACTCAAAAGTATGAAGAAATGTTTCCAAAGCTTTCGTTAACTCCGGGATTTGGTGATCAGCTAAGAATTGTGCTGATAATATCTTGGATGTTAACAGCTGCAAGGTCATAAACAGATGTTCTTCTTTCGGAATATGTTTAATATCTTTAATCAAAATCTCAGCTGCAATAAATTCTTTCGTATCAGATAAGGAACGATAATCAATATGGTAAAAATCCTGGATTACTTTTCCTTTTTGTATACGCTTTAATATTACAGCTAAAATATATGGCAATAAGTTAATTCGTTCATCAATGAATTGGAGATTTAAACTACATTCGACTTCTGCTAGTCTTTCTTTTATCGTAATCAAATTATCTTTAGGTACATTGATAAACTTTTGAATATATATTTCGCCATTATATATAGATAAGATATTTTCTAGTACTTCCACTAATAGTTTACGAACATTCCATTCCTTCCCTTTTAACTCATAACCTTTCATTCTTGAATAACTAACCTCAAGTTCATAAGGCTCAATCATTTGCTGAACTGTTTTCATATCCCGAAGAATCGTATTTTTACTTACCCCTAAGGCACTAGTAAAATGAAGTAAGGACAGCTCATCATCGCTACTGATAATATACAATAGAATAAATTGAGCTCTTTCTGTTTCAGATGGGATATAATGCTTATCCGCTTGTTCATCTGTCTTTTCAGCGAATAACTCCATAATGACTGGACTAATAATGAACTTTCCGCCATTTGTTCTTTTAATAGCAGGATAATTATTCGATTCTAGCCAATCATTGATCTTCTGAAAACTGTAACTAACTTGTCTTCTTGATAGGTGAAATTTTTTCTCTAGCTTTATGTTGGAAGTATCAGGATTGCTTAATACTTCCTTTAATAAAATATTACTTCTTTCGTCAAGATACATTATCTATCACCTCTTAACTTGATTTCATTGTAGCATGGATGAAAAAGATATTGTATCCGTTTTCATTTCCATAACTAGTTTGTGAATTGTGTCACTAAGTGATTAACTTGCACAAACAGCTTTCCCTTCTCTATTTTTTTTGCTGAAGGAATTGTTGCCAAATTTGATAAAACTATGTATAAATCTCTATAAGCATATTACTTATTTTGACTGTATTTATCTACTTTTTCCAGCTAAACTATCGCTAAAATTGACACCTGCTACTAAGACAAAATTTATTTAATAACATTTTTATAGATCCTTTCTTTAAATTCTCCTGCACAAGAAAGAAGCTAATAACCATCTTTGATGGTCATTAGCTTCTTTCTTTTCACCAAGTACATTTCCCTTGATTATTTTGTTTTTGCGATAGAAGATTTTACTTTCGCAACTACATTTTCTACCGTAAATCCATACTCTTGGAAAAGTTTATCTGCAGGAGCAGATGCACCGAAATGATCAATCGTAATATGCTCTCCTTTAGAACCAATGTATTCTCTCCAACCAAGAGATGCACCAGCTTCAATTGCAACACGTGCTTGAACACTTTCTGGTAATACACTTTCTTTGTATTCAGCAGATTGTTTTTCAAAACGATCCCAGCTTGGCATACTTACCACATTTACTGAAATTCCTTCTTCTGCTAACGCTGCTTGTGCGTTCATTGCAAGAGATACTTCAGAACCAGATGCTAAGATTAATGCTTGAGCTGCTTCTTTACCAGTTGAAACAGTGTAAGCACCTTTTTTCACACCTTCATATGCTTCTGCTTTTGTTAAGTCTAATGTTGGCAAGTTTTGACGTGTTAATACAAGAGCTGTCGGTGTATCTGTACTTTCTACAGCAAGTTGCCATGCAGCAGCTGTTTCTTTTGCATCTGCTGGACGAATGATAGAAAGTCCTGGCATTGCTCGTAGAGAAGCTAGTTGCTCAACCGGCTCATGAGTTGGACCATCTTCACCAACTGCGATACTATCATGTGTGAATACATACGTTACTGGTAATTTCATCAATGCTGCTAAACGGATTGCTGGACGTAAATAATCAGAGAATACGAAGAATGTTGCTCCGAATACTTTCACACCACCATGAAGTGCTAAACCATTTAGCGCTGCTCCCATAGCAAATTCACGTACACCAAACCAAATATTTCTGCCAGCATAGCCATCAATCGCAAAGTTCTTCTCACTAGTTATTAATGTTTTGTTTGAACCAGCAAGGTCTGCAGATCCGCCAAAGAAAGAAGGTACTGCACTAGCAATAGCTTGAATTGTTTTACCAGATGAGTCTCTTGTTGCCATAGAATCCCCAGCGTTAAATTCAGGTAAACTCTCTTGTAAACCTTCAGGTAGCTCGCCTTTGATAGCTGTTTCTAATTGAGTTGCTAGCTCTGGATAAGCAGCTTTATAGCCTTCATATAATTCGTTCCAAGCTTTTTCTTTATCTGCCCCTTCTTGCGCTAATGCTGTATAGTGCTCAGAAACTTCTGTTGGAACATGGAATGCCTCTTCATATGACCAACCATATGTTTGTTTCGCTAATTGTGTTTCAGAAACTCCTAGTGGTGCACCGTGTGATGCTGATTTTCCACCTTTATTTGGAGAACCATAACCAATTACTGTTTTCACTTCGATTAATGTAGGCACATCTGATTTTTTTGCTTGCGAAATTGCTGCTTGAATTTCTGTTAAGTCATTGCCATCTTCGACGCGAATAACTTCCCATCCATATGCTTCAAAACGTTTTTGGACACTCTCAGAGAATGAAAGATTTAAATCTCCATCTAAAGAAATATCATTTGAATCATATAAAACTACTAATCTGCCCAATTTTAAGTGACCTGCAAGTGAAGCAGCTTCTGCAGATACACCTTCCATTAAATCACCATCACCACAAATGCTGTACGTATAGTGGTCTACCACTGGATAGTTTTCTTTATTATATGTTTCTGCTAAATGTCTTTCTGCCATTGCCATCCCAACTGCCATTGCAATACCTTGTCCTAATGGACCAGTAGTTGCTTCAACACCTGGTGTATGTCCGAATTCTGGATGACCTGGAGTTTTGCTTCCCCATTGACGGAAGTTCTTTAAATCATCAATTGAAACACCATAATTGAATAAATGTAACAAGCTATATAGAAGCATAGAACCATGTCCTGCTGATAACACAAAGCGGTCACGGTTGAACCAGTTAGGGTTAGCTGGATTATGATTCATTTCTTTTGCCCATAGTGTATATGCCATTGGAGCTGCCCCCATCGGCATTCCTGGGTGACCAGAATTTGATTTTTCAATAGCGTCGATTGATAAAGTACGAATCGTATTAATTGCTAATTGTTCAATATTTGTTTTTACTTGATTACTCATTTTCCTCATCCTTTTTTGATTTATTTAATGCTAAACCTAAACTATTGAATGGCTTTATTAACTTAGGCTTAGGGGTTTATTTAAATTGAATTCCATCCTTTTGAACGGCGAGTTCACCTGTTAAACAATTATTTTTTATCCATCTT
Organism: Niallia sp. RD1; assembly: GCF_024219955.1. Classification (NCBI taxonomy): domain Bacteria; kingdom Bacillati; phylum Bacillota; class Bacilli; order Caryophanales; family Bacillaceae; genus Niallia; species Niallia sp. RD1. The sequence goes on from NZ_CP100420.1 coordinate 361,466, forward strand.
AATACTTCATCTGCTAGTTCGTTTGCAAGGATTCGATCGATGGCTGTTGGGTTTACTCCCATGCATAATGCTTCATCAATTTCTGTATATTTCCAATCTACATCAAGCTTACTAATCACGGAATTTTGGATTACCTCTTTTGAAGTTTCGCTGTATATTAAGACATTAGAAGTTTTTATATATGTATACCTCTTCATTATTGCGTCACATAAGGCGGTAATTTCTTCTTCCTCGTAATCTACTGCTAAATAGTTCCCATCCACTGCAAGAGAGATGTCCTGCAACATATTGGTCGACGGATTCCCCTCTATCGAAAAACCAAATAATCTTGGTTTATCATATTTAAGAGAATGAATGGTATCCTGAACTTTTAACACATTCTGAGTAATACTGTTAAGTGCTGTATCATACCCTAAAGTCCAGTCATTTCCTTTCAGGTTATTGTAAATGGAAACTGGAACAAATAAAGTACGAATGGCTTCTTTATTGGCTATAGAAGTTTGCCATATTTCTTTGGCATGCGCATCCCCAATTACAACTGTCATATCCATTGGAGCAAGTGCTTGATTCCACTGATAGTTTACTGGTGTAGAGCTTACCTTTAAGATAGCATGGCTTAAATATGGTGCATCACTAACTTCTTTCAATTCCGTATAAGTGACTTCACCTGATTCTCTGTCTATTTCAAGTCCAAATAGTTGATGCATAGAAGTTAACTCCTCATATAATCGATGAAGAATTTGTTTTACCCCTGAAGGCACACAACCTAAGACAATCACACCAACCTTCAACATCTTACCCCCTAACTTTTACATAAGCTATACGTAACTAATAATATACAGAAAAATGTCCATGATTTTTGAAGAAAAAGTATTTTTTTACCTTTTCTTCTCAATGATATATTTTTCCAAAACCATTATACCATACAACTTTCAAAGAATAAACCATACATATTTAGTATAACCTATTAATGGTACGTACAAGTTATAATATGTTTCATTTGATAAATAGGAGGTCAATTTGTCCTACTATTAACAATAATATGATTCTAATTCTTTAATTCCATTAATTCTATTAGTATGTCTTCCACCTAGAAATTCTGCGCTTAACCACGTATCTACAATTAAGCATGCTAATCCTTCACCAGTAACTCTTTCTCCTAAACAAAGGATATTGCTATCATTATGTTCTCTTGTTGCTTTAGCTGAGAACACATCTCCGACAACCGCGGCACGTATTCCAGTGATTTTATTTGCAGCAATACTCATACCAATCCCCGTTCCACAGCACAAAATCCCTAATTGGTTCGCTCCATTCACAATAGATTCGCCAACATTTTTGGCGTAATCTGGAAAATCTACACTTTCCCGACTATGACAACCAAAATCCTCTACTTCCAAGCCAGTTTTAAGTAGATGTGCTTTTACCGCTTCTTTTAGCTGATATCCGCCATGATCACTAGCTATTGCTATTTTCATAAACTTATCCATCCTTCCTAGTTATGATGGTTCTTTTTCAGATGTATTCTATCATAAAAGCAACCATTTGTATTCGGTTTCAAGTGAAAACTTATTAATTTTTAATAGTAGTAGTGATGTTTAACAGTCTTTATGGAAAAATGAAAAGGCTGGGACAAAAGTATTCCAGCCAAGGATAATTCCGAACAATTATACGAAGATGCTAATCAAAGTTCCGTATAATTGTTTGGTTTTTTATTCGTTTTTTAAAGGATGTTTCCATGTAGTTTAGTGCGATTCCCCGCAGCCGGAATACACTTCACTTTCCGTGGGGCTCGCGCTAATCCCCGTGGCGCCTTCGTGTATTCCGGCTGCTCTGTTTTTCCAACTAATTATATTTCCTCTTGTAAAAGTATGCGAAAGCAGCCGCTATTTACTAGCTAATTCGATATTGTTCGTCTTTACAGAGTATCTATTTAGTTATGTCCATCCTCTTTTTCTGCTACTTGATTAAAAGATAAAGCATATATTAAAAATCAAAATTATCTGGATCTGGACCAACTCGTTGATCCATGTTTAATGCATCGATCTTATCCATTTCTTCTTTTGTTAAAGTAAAATCAAATACATTTCCATTTTCGATTATACGGTGCTCTTTCACGGATTTCGGAATCGTAACAATACCATTTTGCAAATCCCATCGAATAATTACTTGCGCAACAGATTTCTGATACTTTGTAGCAATCTCTACTAATTCAGGCTGATCTAATAATTGGCCTTGCATTAATGGAGACCATGCTTCTACTTGAATTCCAAGACTCACACAATAAGCAATTAATTCTTTCTGCGTTAGGCGTGGATGCAATTCAATTTGATTGATCATTGGTTTCATTTCTGCATCTTTCATTAATTCCTCTAAATGATGGATTTGAAAATTACTTACCCCAATCGCTCTTACTTTCCCCGCTTTGTATAGTGTTTCTAATGCTCTCCATGCTTCTTTATATTTGCCTTCTTTTGGCCAATGAATAAGGTATAAATCTAAATAATCTAGTCCCAATTTTTCTAGACTTACTTCATAAGCTTTTAGTGTCTCTTCATAGCCTAAATCGTCTGTCCATACTTTTGAAGTAATAAACAAGTCTTCTCTCGCAACTCCTGCTTCTTGCATTCCTTTTTTTATTCCTTCACCAACTCCAGCTTCATTCCCATAAATAGCTGCCGTATCAATGCTGCGATAGCCATTTTTAATCGCAGAGCTTACAGCATCAACGAGTATTTGACCTTCTTCCACCTTAAATACGCCTAATCCTAACCAAGGCATCTTTACTCCGTTTGTTAAATTAACTGTATCTTGTAAGTTTTTCATCGTGTTAAAACTCCTTTTTGTAATGAATTTTTTTCTAAAACTAAACTGAAACCTGTTAGGAAGATAGCAGCGACAACCATTATTCCGCCAACCCAAGAAGTATGGATTAGTCCTAGTGAATTGGTTACTATTCCTCCTAAATAAGAACCGATAGCAATTCCTGCATTAAAGGCAGCAATATTAACAGCAGAAGCAACATCTACCGCACTTGGTACATAGCGTTCTGCAAGCATTACTACGTAAACCTGCAATCCCGGAACATTCATAAACGCCAATAATCCCATAAAAAGAATGCTTATTAAGCCAATTACTTTAAATGGCAGCGTAAAAGATAAAATGAACAGTACCATTGCTTGAACGATAAACATATAAAATAATGCCTGTAGCGGATTTTTATTAGATAGCTTGCCACCAATCATGTTCCCAATCGCAATTGCCACGCCATACAATAATAAAATTCCTGCTACCGTATTTTGCTGAAATCCTGTTATTTCATGCAGCAATGGAGAAAGATAAGTGAAAACGACAAAAGTTCCACCATATCCTAATGCCGTAATTAAAAAGAGCATTAAAAGTCGAGCGTTTGTAATTAACCGCAATTGGTCTTTAAAGGTTGCACGGCCGCCCTTAGATAAGTTACTTGGTATAAGTACACTATTTGCGATAAACGCAATAATTCCAATAATAACAATGATGATAAATGCCAATCTCCATCCAAAGTGTTGTCCGATAAATGTCCCAAATGGAACTCCCGTTACGGTTGCAACGGTTAATCCGGAGAACATAATAGAGATTGCACTTGCTCTTTTTTCTTTTTCTACTAAATCTGCTGCTATGGTTGAACCAATTGACATAAATATACCGTGAGCAAAAGCTGATACAATACGTGCAATCAGTAAGATTGTGATATTTGGTGCAAATGCAGCTATACTATTGCCGATAATAAAAACAATCATGATCCACAATAATAGTGATTTTCGTGAAAAATTTGAAGTAATAGCTGTCAAAACTGGTGCTCCGATGGTGACGCCGAGTGCATAAATAGAAACGGTTAATCCCGCTGTTGTAATCCCTATATGAAAATCTTCCGCTATTAATGGAAGTAAACCAACACTTATAAATTCCGTAGTCCCAATCGCAAAAGCACTAATAGCTAATGCAATTAAAGCGAAAGTATTCTTTCTATGCTTCAATTTTCTTTTCCTCCTATTAAATATATCGTTAACCACTAGTGGTAGTTTTTTTCTTATCTTGCATTTTAACCGGCAAGTGTTATTATGAATCATATAAGACAAATAGAAAAGTACGTACTTTTTTGTAATGTAGGAACCTAAAAGTTATATAGGTACAAAAAAGTACCTATAAAATGGAGGATATCATGGAAAATAAGAAATATAATATATCCGTCGAAGCCACTTTAGAAGTAATTGGGGGGAAGTGGAAATGTGTGATTTTATGCCACTTAACACATGGTAAAAAGAGAACAAGTGAGTTAAAACGATTAATGCCAAATATTACACAAAAAATGCTTACACAACAATTAAGAGAATTAGAAGAAGATGGCGTAATTAACCGTATTATCTATCAGCAAATACCACCAAAAGTAGAATATGAATTAAGTGACTATGGAAAAAGTTTAGAGCCTATTTTAAATGCCCTTTGTGCTTGGGGAGACACTCATATAACTAAAATTTATGGAGATAAAAATTTAGTGTTGGAAGATAGTGTGCTAAATAAATAAGGTTTTACAAAAAAATCTCCTGCTTTTGAAAAATGGGCAGGAGATTCTCATTTTTATCGTTCACAATTTAATGTACTAAATATCGTATAGCCGTTTGTAATTGGATATCATTTTCGTCTTTTTGCTTCGCTATTTTAACCGCTTCTTCCAGCTTCGCAGCCGTTTTTGAATCAATTATGCCAGTTACCTCGAGCGTGTTTTTATCTTGGAATGCTCGCACAGCAACTTCTGTTTGCGGACTATAATAGCCATCTTGTCGATCTGTCGTGAACCCTAGGCTTGTCAAAATTTCTTGTGCATATTTGACTTGTTCATCATTATCTTCTAACTTTAGCGAGTCTACAATTTGCAAAGGATGAGTGTGATATAAATCTGTTTGCTTTACTTCAATGGTTGGTTTTATTCCTTTTTTATGGATCCAATTTCCATCAGGAGTCAGCCATTTAGAAACGGTTAATTTGATTTCACTGCCATCATCCATCAAAATTGGTTGTTGGACTGTTCCTTTTCCAAAGGAATTCTCCCCAATTAGCGGATAATCTGCCCCTTCTTTCAAGGCAGCAGCTAAAATTTCCGAAGCGGACGCACTACCATTATCAATCAGCACTACAACTGGATAGTCCTTTTGTTTATTTAAATCAGAATAAAACGGTTCGCGGTCTCCATTTCTATTCTCTACTTGTAAATAAGGTTTATGGTCAGTTAAAAATTGCTCCACAATAGCGTTCACACTAGTAAGCAATCCACCAGGATTACCGCGGACGTCTAAGATAAGACCAGAAATTTCATTTTTCTCTAAAGTACTTAACGCTTTTTCAAATTCACTTGCCGTATCTTTAGAAAAAGACGTAATTTCTATATAGCCAATCTTTTCTCCACCATCTTTTTTGATATCAGAATAAACCGTTATTTGGGGAACTTCATCTCGTACAATGTCTACCTTTAGCGGTTTATCTACCGATGCTCGTTTAATTTCTAGTTCAACCTTGGTTCCTTTTTCCCCTCTAATTTGGCCAATTACGTCATTTAAGTCTTTTCCTTCTACCTTTTCTCCATTAACGGAAATAATTTGATCTTGTGGTTTAATGCCCGCTTTTTCTGCTGGAGAACCTTTAATTGGAGAAACAATGATCATTTTATCTTCTTCTATACTAATTTCTGCGCCAATTCCTTCAAAAGAAGAATCTAATGCCTGTTCAAATTGTTTTGCAGCCTCTTGATCCATATAAACAGAATATGGATCCTCCAAGGTAGCGAGCATCCCTTTGATTGCTCCATCCTCTAATTTCTGCTTGTCTACATTTTCTACATAATTTTGCAGGATGATCTGATAGGCTTTATCTAACTTATAAAGAGATGTTGTCTCACTTGTTTGATCATTCGTTTGATCCCCTTGTCTTTTTTCTAAAACGGTTATTCCCATATATGTCATTCCTGACCCCGCTAGTAAGGAGCCTGCCATGTAAATAGCCAACCATTTTCGATTCATTTCAACCGTCCCTTCTTCTACAACGATGTATTTATCCCTTTTTTATGTATATGATGGGTTCGGACAACTTATGATGAATCTATTTCATACAAAAAAAAACGGTGCCAAAGACGAAATAGCTTTAACACCGTTTTTCTTTTTCTAAAAGAATGTATACATGTGGATCAGTAAATTTATTATTCCTTACAACTCTTTTATCCTCAGCACGCGCATTGCATTTAGAACGGCAAGAACCGTAACACCTACATCGGAGAAAACTGCTTCCCACATCGTTGCAATGCCAAAGGCTCCAAGTAATAAAAAGATCGCTTTGACCCCTAAGGCGAATATAATATTTTGCCATACAATTCGTCTTGTACGTTTTGCAACAGACAGCGCTGTTGCTATTTTAGAAGGTTCATCTGTCATAATGACAATATCTGCTGCCTCAATCGCTGCATCTGCACCTAAACCGCCCATTGCCATTCCTACATCAGCTCTTGCTAAAACAGGAGTATCATTTATCCCATCCCCAACAAATAAAATTTTTTCTTTCACCTGCTTTTGTGCATCTAGTTTCTCTATTTCCTCGACTTTATGCTGTGGCAACAGCTCCGCATGAACTTCATCTATTTTTAATAAAGCGCCGATCTTATCGCCAACCTTTTTAGCATCACCGGTTAACATGACCGTTTTCTTTATCCCCAACTCTTTTAAACGTTGAATAGCTTCTTCTGCATCTTCTTTTACCTGATCAGAAATAACAATGGAACCAATAAATTCTTGATTTACTGCCACATAAATAACCGTACCAACTTCTTCGTTTTGTAAGTAATCTATGTTTTCTTTTAACATCAATTTTTGATTACCAGCTAGCACTTTCTTCCCATCAAACTTCACAATAATTCCATGGCCAGATAGTTCCTGATATTCTTCCAAACGTTCCTCGATTATTTGAGCATGATATGCTTTTCTAATGGATTCCGCAATCGGATGATTAGAATGCGCTTCTGCATAAGCTGCATATTCCAAAACTTCTTCTTCTGAAAATCCAGGAGAGGCTTTGATTGAATTTACTTCAAATACTCCTTTTGTTAAAGTACCAGTTTTATCGAAAACAATATACTTAATATCATTTAATGCTTCTAAATAATTGCTCCCTTTTACTAAGATCCCCTTTTTTGATGCTGCACCAATTCCGCCAAAGAATCCTAACGGTATAGAGACAACAAGAGCACAAGGACAAGAAATAACAAGGAAGACTAGTGCACGATACAACCAGTCTGAGAAAGTTGCACCACTTATTAATAGGGGTGGCACGATAGCTAATAAAGCAGCTGTAATCACTACTACCGGCGTATAATATCTTGCAAATTTAGTAATAAAATTTTCAGTAGGTGCTTTGCGATTACTTGCATTTTGTACAAGCTCTAATATTTTCGTGACTGTTGATTCTCCAAAATCCTTTGTTACTTCGATTGTTAGTACTCCGTGATTATTAATAAATCCACTTAGTACCTCATTACCAATCTCGATATCACGAGGGACGGACTCGCCTGTTAACGCTGATGTATCGACAGAAGAGCTTCCTTCTATAACCCGTCCATCAAGCGGAATTTTTTCCCCTGGCTTTACCATAATGATATCACCAATTTTCACTTGCTCTGGTGGCATCTTCTTTAATTCTGTTCCATCCTTTACATTTGCATAGTCTGGCCGTATATCCATTAAGCTAGTAATCGATTTTCTGGAACGATTGACGGCTACCCCTTGGAATAGCTCACCTATTTGATAGAAAAGCATAACTGCTACTCCCTCAGGATATTCTTGAATAGCAAATGCGCCTAATGTTGCAATTGACATTAGAAAATGCTCATCAAATACTTGCCCACGTAAAATGTTTTTTATCGCTCTAAATAAAATGTCTCCCCCGACAATTAAATATGCTAAGAAGAAAAGAGCAAATTCGATAATTCCAGTTAACGGAGCAATAATTCCAATCGCTGCAACAATCGTTCCAGCGATTAATCTTCCAATTAATTTCTTTGTATTTTCCGCACCGTGATCATGCGAATGTCCATGTGTATCGTTGTCATGCTCGTGATCATGTGCATGATTATGGGAGGTAGAAGTAGCTCTTTTTCTCTTTTCCACCATTTTCACATGTGGTTCTAGTCTCGTAATTGTTTTTTCAGCCTTTGCTAAAATATTGTTTTGTTTCGATTCATCTAACTGTAAACTTAACGTTTGTGTAGCAAAGTTGACATTACATTCACTAACTCCATTAATGGAGGAAATTCCATTTTCTATTTTCATTGCACAATTAGCACAGTCTAAGCCTTCTAATGTAAATTCTTTTTTCAATAGCTGCTTCTCTTCTCCCATCTCTATCCCTACTTTCCTTTGAAAATTTTATCTATTACACACTGACTTATATTATTTTTTAATATATGAACAATTATTCATATACTCATATTTATATTATATGAATTATCTTATAAAAGTGTCAATCTATATTCTGATTTTTTATAAGAAAGAAACTTCCATCAGTGGAGTATAAAAAAGAAGAGAAGGCATCTTGAAAACATCAAAAAGACTGTAGAATCCCCTTTCCTTCTAGAAGCTTCTACAGTCAATATAGATATTAGAAAGTATCTGTTACTTAGTGATGTCTTGCATGATCAATCATTTGTTTTAATACACCCATTACATGCTCATCATCACAGGAATAAATCATTGTTGTTCCTTCTCGCTTATATTTAACTAAGCGCAAATTCTTTAAAAAACGAAGTTGATGAGAAACAGTCGATTGGAGCATATGCAGATTTTCTGCGATTTCATTAACAGAATGCTGCTTTTTTGACAATAAATGGAGGATTTTTATCCTTGTAGGGTCTGATAGTGCTTTAAACGTTTGAGAAACAATAAATAGTGTTTCTTCATCCAATTCATGCTTATTTATTGGATCCATTGATTCATTTTTATCATTAAATTCGCTCATCTATAATCTTACCCCTTTATTATTACAAACCTTTCCATCTATTATAGCATACAAATTTATGCTTTCTGTAGCGACATGACTCCTTCTATTTCCTTCTGATATCCAACTCTTTCCACCAAAAGAAATAATGGCGTTCATTTAAAAATGAACGCCATAAAGTCGGGTTTAGGAGAAATAACATATGCCTATCATTTCATGTTTAACTCTCCTTATTTCGGATAAACTAGTACTATACTATTCTATTACAATGGAACAATTCCAATTGGATTAATTGCATTTGATTTTGCTTGGTTCCAAGGTCCTTTATGCAATTCAAAATGTAAATGCTGTCCAGTAGAATCACCTGTATTACCCATTGTACCGATACGTTGTCCTTTTGAAACAACATCTCCAGCATTTACTAAACGACTGCCATCTCTCATATGTGCATAAACCGTTGTGTATTGCTGTCCATCAATGTAATGACTAATAAAGATAACTTGTCCATAACTACTTGAATTATACGATCTTATAACTACACCATCTGCAGCCGAATAAATCGGAACAGCTCCAGTCGCTGCAATATCAACACCTGCATGGAAAGTACCCCAACGTTGTCCAAGCCCTGAAGATAAATAGCCGCCGCCTGCTGGACGGGTAAAGTTACCAGATGATACAGAAGTAGATGACTTCGATACACTTGGAGAACTGCTGCCTCCACTAGACGAGCTGATTGATGTAGTTTTATTCGAACTAGATTTAGTAGCTGATGCTTTTTGTGCAGCAGCTTTTTGTGTAGCAGCTCTTTCCGCAGCAGCCTTTGCTTCTGCTTCTTTACGTTGTCTTTCTGCTTCTGCCGCTTTTCTTGCTAATTCTGCTTGTCTTTCTTTCTCTAATTTTATCGCCTTTTCCATAGCTACCTGTTGATCTTTAAGTAGCTGTTCTTCTTCCTCTAAAGAAAGCATTTCTGCATGTACGTGATTTTCCTCTTCTTTCAATTGAGCCATTAATTTGTCTTTTGCTTTTTTCTCTGTATTCAACTGAGAACTTAGCGATTCAAGATCAGCAAGCATTGTTTCTAGTGAGCTTAATTTCGACTTTAGCTCTGCTTTAGAGTCCTCTAATAGCTTTTTATCCGCTTCTTGCTCTTTAATTATCGTTTGATCCGCTTCTACGATTGTTGCTACAGCACCAACTCTATCAATAAAATCACTGAAGCTTTGTGAACCCATTAACACATCTAGGTAATTAACCATACCTCCAGTTTGCTGGTAAGATCTCGCACGCTCTTTCAGTAATTCATTTCTTTTTTCAATCCTTGCTGTTACTTCTTCAATTTGCTTTTCTAATTTTTTCACTTCTTCTTTTGTAGTAGAAATCTGCTCTTTTTTCTCGGTAATTTTGACTTGTGTGCTTGAGATAGACGTATTTAATTTCTTAATCTCTGTTTCTACTGATTCTTGTTCTGAATGAATATCATTTAATTTATTAGAAGAATCATCTAGTTTGGATTTCACATCATTTTGCTTATTCTCAATATTGCTTTTTTCCTTATTCAACTCACTTAGCGAACCTTGGGCATATACCGGTGATGTAGTTGATGCTGTATAAGCGATAACACTACTTATAGTTAACGCAGACACAAGTGTTAATTTTGCAACTTTCTTTTTCATTTAGTACAAGCTCCTTCCCCGTATACCAATATGTAAACTTGGTAAATTTGTTGCTTTCTCTCTTTTTATTCAAATAGAATAGCTTGAAGCACTATAGTTCTCGTTCTCCAAGCTATTGACCCTTAGACTAATTTTTTTATCGACAACCAACTTACACTCTTAAAAACTTGCGGATACTCATTACAGAACCCCAAATTCCAATTACTGCTCCCATTACTAAAAGTAATCCAGACACTTGGAATACAAACGGAGTATAATCTAAAATTTGAATATAGCTTCCTGCTAATTTTGCTATTAAAAATTGATACGCATAATAATAAACTGCGCTAACCGCAGCTATCGGAATAATTGATCCTAATATGCCAAGCCACATACCTTCTAGGAAAAATGGCCAGCGGATAAACCAATTGGTTGCTCCTACTAAACGCATAATTTCAATTTCTTTTCTTCTCGCAACAATCGTAATTTTAATCGTATTGGAAATAAGGAACATTGCTGTAAATAGTAAACCGATGATCAGCACAATCCCTACATTTCTACTCATATCAATTGCGCTAAATAGCTTTTCAACAGTACCTTGTCCATACCTTACTTTTGCAGCGTGTTCAAGCTTCTCAATTTTATCTACTACGGTTAATGTATCTTCTGGATCCTTCGTTTTCACAACAAAGACATCATTTAATGGATTATCCTGTTCAAAGAGTTTAAAGGCATCCCCATCTTCTCCTAGACTACTGATTAAGTTGTCCAATTCTTCCCCTTTAGGAGAGAAGACAACACTACCGACTTCTGGAATAGCCTTTATTTGATCTTCTAGCGTGTTTCTCTCTTCCTCTGTTGCTGCTACATCAATATGCACTCTTATCTCTACATTTTCTTCAATAGAAGTCGCTACATGATTTAAATTCATCATTATAACGAAGAATACTCCAACAAGGATTAATGTGATGGTTACCGCACTAACAGAGGCAAATGTCATCCAACCGTTACGAAGAAGGCTTTTAAAACTTTCTTTTGTGTGCCTAGCTACTGTCCTAGCCTTCATATCCGTATTCACCTCTCGTTTCATCACGTACAATTCTGCCGCCTTCAATAGCAATAACACGGTGCTTTATCGTGTTAACTACTTCACGATTATGGGTTGCCATTATAATTGTTGTACCTCTATTATTTATCGTTTCAAAAATATTCATAATTTCCCATGATGTTTCAGGATCCAGATTTCCGGTAGGCTCATCTGCAATCACTAATTTCGGGGAATTGACAATGGAACGTGCAATGGAAATACGTTGTTGCTCTCCTCCAGATAATTCTGTTGGCAACATCCTTGCCTTATGCTTTAATCCAACCAGTTCTAGAGTCTCCATGACTTTTTTCTTTATATATTTTGGGTTTTCTTCAATAACTTCTAACGCAAAGGCAACATTTTCAAAAACAGTTAACGTAGGAAGGAGCTTAAAATCCTGAAAGACAACTCCCATGTTTCTTCTTAATAATGGAACCTTCTTGTCTTTTAATTTTTCTAAATTTATACCGTTAATTCGAATACTTCCTTGTGTAGGCTTTTCTTCACGATACATCATTTTAATAAATGTAGACTTACCTGCACCACTTGGTCCTACTACATAAACAAATTCACCTTGATTGATCCTAACATTTATCCCATTAGCGGCTATTACACCGTTAGCATACTTCTTCATTACATTCTTCATTTCTATCATCTATTATCACACCTGAATTATTTTTTGTATGGATTATTGAAAAGTGAAGAAGTTACATATGAGTTTGAAAACATAAACGAATCACAGAAGAGTTATATGGAAGTGATTTGGTTTATGAATTTATCCTCTGGCAATAAGTTTAATTTTCCTAACCTATTCCTTCTACTTTTCCATATGATTCAAAAACCAAAATTCGACAACTTTCAACCGACTTAAAGTGACAATCTGCAATTATTCACAGGCTGCCCCTTTGCTTACTTAAGCTATTATATCATCATAATACGTCAAATTAACGTAAAAAATTATTACATTTTCTTTTCAAACATAACATAAAGTACTATTGTTTTCATCATATGCCAACAATTTCTATTAATATAGTACTACAAATCGACCTATTTCCCCTTTATTTTCGTTATTTTTTTCGATAAATAGTATTATATACCTGAATCCATTAATTTTTATTGAACATTATTTACATATTAAAAACCATCTTTTGTTAAGACACAAAAAATTCACAAAATTCATTTCCTGTATACTACATTCTAAAAAAAGAAAATTCGACAAATTTATAATAAAAAGCTGTTTTCGTAAAGTTTGTTGCGATTACCCGCAGCCGGAATACACTTCGCTTTCCGTGGGGCTAAGCTTAAGCCTCCTCCGCTTCGCCTCCGGGGTCTCAGACTGTCTCGCTAATCCCCGTGGCGTCTACGTGTATTCCGGCTGCTCCATTTTTTCAACTAATTCTTTTTTCGATTGAAAAAACAACAATCCTTTAGAAAACAGCCTAATAAAAAGAATATCTTCTTTAGTTCCGATTCCTTTTAAACCCAATGAATCATCCCTAAAAAAGATATTCTCAATAAAGTGAAACTTCCATCAGTGGGGGCTTTCCTTTATCCCCACTGATGGTTAGTTGAACCAATCGGACCTTTACGGACAGTTGATCTTCCTCGTATTCTCCTATGCTTGAGGGGGAGTCTTACTCCCATGAAAATAAACTGTTGTCATCTTGGAAATTTGGCAACACTAAATACGACGCAGCTCATTCGTGTTTTTTGAAAGAGAGCGCATATTCCAATTTATGAATGGTCCGTTTGCTTAAGATACTTTTGAGATGATTACTTGGTAGCCAAGTTTCTCTAACCTTTTTACGGAATAACTAACAATTGACTGTTGTTTTTGTTTATCAAAATGATCTTCTCCAAGATCAACATAATATTCCTTACGGGTTAAGAGGTAATAGGCAATTCTCAACATCGCATGGGCAACAGCCATTCCAGCTCTCTTTCTTCCTTTTCTCGCACAAATTCTTCTATAAAGCGCACCGAGATAGGTTTTTGATCTTGCAACCGAATGAGCCGCCTCTATCAATGCTGACCGTAAGTATTTATTCCCTTTTTTCGTCTTAGATGATTTCTTTTTACCCGCACTTTCATTGTGCCCTGGTACAACTCCCGCCCATGAACATAAATGAGCTGCAGTTGGAAACTGTTCCCCCACTTTATTTCCGATTTCAGCTAAAATCTGTTGGGCAGTAGGAATGGCAATCCCTGGAATAGAATCTAATCTTTCTATATCTTCCTTGGATGGTTCTAATCTAGATTCGATCTCCTCATCAATCATTTCAATATGTTTTGTCAAAAAATCTATATGGCTTAAAATCGACTTTAACATCATACGTTGATGGGCAGTTATTCTTCCTTGAAGGGAAAGTTCTAGTTCCTGTCTTTTCTCTTTTAACTTTCCTCTAGCTGAATTAGCTAATATCTCCACGTTGTCTTCGCCATCAGCGATCGATTGAAGCATTTCTCGGCTTGATACTCCTAAAATATCGGAAACAACGGATCCTAATTTAATATTGGCACCTTCCAGTACTTTTTGGATTCGATTATGTTGTCGTGCTCGTTCCTCCACCATACTTCGGCGATATCTAACAAGTTCTCTTAATTCTCGTTGATCTCTATTTGGAATATAGCTACCTTTTAGTAATCCATGTCGGAGTAATTCACAGATCCACTCGGCATCTTTTACATCTGTCTTTCTTCCAGGAACTGCTTTGATATGTTGGGCATTGACAACTAAATAACCGATTTCCTCCAATTCTAATAAATTGACAATTGGCTTCCAGTATACCCCAGTACTTTCCATCGCCACTTGTGTGCATCCATGTTCCTTCACCCAGTCTACTAGTTCTAATAAAAATACAGTCATAGTAGAAAAGGTTTTAATCTCCTTTCCCTCTGGAGTAACTACACATGCGGTTATACTGTTCTTATGAACATCTAACCCACATGCACGTTCCACAACTACTTGCATAAAAAAGCATCCTTTCTACGGCCACTAATTATGGAGGCTGGTGCAACAACCAGAATAGGGTTAATCTCCCATGCGTGCTTCTCAAAGAGAGCGACAATTGTTGGTGCACCTTGATCGTTGGTGTCAGACTGTCCGATGGACTCGAGGTACCACAGTAAGTCGACCTTCCTCTCCAGCCGTAGTATCAGTATGGGCAATCAACACCTATTTTCATCCTTGTTGGTGAAGCTTGCTTCATGGATGGCTGTCCGTTAAGAGTGGGATAATCTTATTTAAAACCTCTCCCAAGAACCTCTGAGGCGTCTGTTACAACCACAAATGCTGTTTCATCAATAGATTTTACTAATTGCTTTAGCTTTATAAATTGCGACTGATCTACGACACACATTAAGATTGGTCTTTCTGAATCAGTATAGCCACCGTGTGCAGTTAATCTTGTTACACCACGGTCAATCTTATTTAAAATACCTTCCCTTACTTCTTCTTGTTTATCGGTAATAATCAAAGTCATTTTTGAACTTCCAAATCCTACTTGAACAAGATCGATTGTTTTACTCGTTACAAATAAAGCAATTAATGCATAAAGACCTTGTTCAATACTAAATACGATAGAAGCAGTAATAACAATAATCCCATCAATTAATGCGACACATTTGCCTAACGAAATACCTGTAAATTTATTGATGATCTGAGCAGCTAGGTCTGTTCCACCAGTAGATGCTTTCCCTCTAAAAACAATTCCTATGCCAAGTCCAATCCCTATTCCACCATAAAGGGCAGCTAGTAATGGTTCATTTGTCCATGGCTCTAACCCTCTTGAAAGGTACACAACAAATGGTAAAAATACGGTACCCACTAACGTCTTCACTCCGAAGCTCTTTCCTAATAAAAGGACGCCTAAAATAAATAATGGAATATTAAATGCCCATTGCACATAGGCTGGTTCCCACGCAAACATTGCCTTTGTAATCGTGCTAATACCACTTACTCCGCCAGAGGCAATATTGTTAGGTAATAAAAACAAATTAAATGATAAAGCGACAATTGCCGACCCTATTAGCACATAAACATACTCGCGCAATTTCATTCTTTTACACCTCTATTTTCTTGTCAATTTCTGTCACATTTTCAAAGCATTCTTATTCGACAATCTTTTTTATTATGTAAAAATTGTAAAGAGCATAATCAAAAATATGACATCCTTTTTATAATCAGTGCAATTTATTAAAAAAAAAACAAACGAAAAAGAGGAAGCGATTCTCATTCCTCTATTCATCATTCAATGAACTGATTCTTCCCAAGCAGAGAGTATATCATCTATTATTTGAAGTGTAAATGGTGATAAATTAGCGTGGTAAAGCGATGAAATAAGAAGATTTGACCCCGCAAAAGTAGTTTGCGAGGTCTGTTAAAGACTATAAAATAAAAATCCAAAAGAGGAAGGCAAGTCCGAATCGATAATAAGCAAAAGGAGCCAACTTGATTTTGTTGATTAGCTGCAAGAAAAACTTAATAGCTAATAATGCAACAATAAAAGCAGTGAAAAAACCAGTCAGGAAAAGAGGAAGGTCTTGTGGAGTTAAATAGTTCCAGCTTTCGAACAAATCCTTACCAGTCGCAGCTGCCATGATCGGAATTGCCATAATAAAAGTAAATTCCGATGCTGTTTTGTGGCTCATTCCAGCGAGCAAACCACCAGATAAAGTTGCCCCAGAACGGGAAAAGCCAGGTACCAATGCAAAGCACTGAAACATTCCAACTGCAAATGCTTGTCGATAAGTAACTTGATCTAAGGTTTCTGCTGTAGGCTTGTGCGGTTTCCATTTCTCTGCTGCCAGCATCAATAGACCCCCGATAATAAGCGTAATTACAACCGTTCCTGATCGAAAAAGTACTTCCTTAATAAAATCATAAAATAGGACGCCTCCTATCCCAAAGGGAATAATTCCAATGGCAATATGAAAAATGCTTAATGTCCCAACCTCTTCCCCCTTCTGCCACTTTTTTATTCCTAGAATACTTAAAATTCGTCTCCAAAAAACAAAGACTACCGCAAGAATACTTCCTAATTGGATAATAATTTCAAACGTTTTGGCTTTCTCCCCTGTGAATTCTAATAAATGCGCAACTAAAATGAGATGGCCAGTTGATGAAACTGGAGCAAACTCAGTTAATCCTTCTACTATTCCTAATATAATAGCAATGATAATCTCCATGAAGTTCCTCCTCTTAGAAAGATGGGCGTGCTTTACAGAAAAATACTCAACAAAAATTAACGCATGTCCATTTAAATATATTTTTTAACGCCTTAATCTAGAATCGAAAAATAAAAAAAGAGCCAAGTCAGGCTCTTTTTTCACATGGCTTTATATAAATAAATATGCCAATTGCTTTCTTTCGATTCAAAATCCTTCATAAATTCAAGATTTGTTTCTTCTGCATTATTGATTGGGAGTGCAGATAGAATATATTGTCCCCCCATCTCTTTCAATGCTTCTACATTTAACTGTAAATGGTTAATCTCTTTATCGGATTGCTTAGAATATTGATAGTACTTGCCCAATTCATCGACAAAAATATAACATCTACCGCCCCAGTCGTCGTAATAGTTTCTTAACGCTTTATTTTTGTTAAGCTCTGGCTCGATTATTTTTCTAAATTGAAGCTTATATGTTAATGGATAAATATTGCTATAGGAATCCAGTGTATACATCCCATTATACTGTGCTACATTTGGATGGATGCCGATACTTACTACTCTATATTGATCCAGCGGCTTTCCGATAAATTCCTTAATGTCTGCAAATTGCTCTTCAGCAAAGTATTCTTTATAGCTTGGTTGATTTTTATACATGATCTGTTCATTTGTCAGCACTAAAATTAGTAACTGACCGATTATCAGCACATAGACAAGCTTACGACCGAAATAGCCATTCTTCCAGATCATTTTCAAAGTAAGTGCAAATAAAGTATAGATAATCACCGGTCGCAAATAATGAAATCTAGCAAAATTAAAGCTTGTTAAAATACCAAACTTCTCTTTTAATGGCTGCCATCCTTCAAAAAACCAAAAGGCATACCATGTTGAGAGGACGATATTCAATAAATGAAGACCTACATATAATTTATTTTCCTTCCACGTTTTTTTCAAACGAACGATGATAAGACCATATAAAGTTAATGGTAAAATAATAAATTGATGAATAGTTCGATCTTGATTATGACTGATCACATAATTTTTCACGACAAGCTTCAAGGTTTGCACAAAATTTAACTTTGATTGATAGAATACATCTCTGTTTGTTAATTCATCCGATAGTGGTGCAATCATGGAAAAAACAAGACGATAATCGATTGCTAAATAAATAAAAATCATATAGATAATGGCGATAAGAAATGCCCAATTTCTTTTTCTGTTCTTGATACTGTCGTATAGCCAAAACATTCCCATCGCTGCAAGGAAATAGAAAAAGCCAATAACAAAGGTTGAAAAGAAGGGAATGATCGTTAAAACAGCTGCATCCTTCCAGTTTCTTTCTCCGTTTTTAATATTCATCATACTCCATAAGGCAAGGGGCATTCCAAGAATGCTGAGCATTCCTGACGGCCAATACGGTGTTAAGCTAAAGGCTAGCGCAACGCCAATTGTAATCAGATAAGCATTTTTATGCTCCTCTTTCATCACATATTTTTTCAATAATAAATACATCCCTAAAAATGCAACAAAGTGAGTAATTGCTTGACTAAGTCCATATGCAATGACAGGAGGGAATAGTTGAAATAGGAAGACCATCGCATAATACTCGGAATAATAAGTGTCTCTCGAAAATTCCCCATTCATAATTTGTTCCACTGGTGTATGTAACGGAGAGAAGGCAATTCCGTTATCTTTCATTACTTCATACCATCCCAAGTTAGAATCTAGATTGTCATGTACTCGCATATGAGCATCTTCATTTAGCACAAAATAAGGCAGTACCCACAGTAAAACAATTACAATTGCTATATAAAAAAACGTTCTTTCTCTCTTTAAATAATTCATTTGACGCTCCTAGCATTTTCTTGATATCGTTTCGGAAAAACAAAATATTTCTGCCCTGCATAATTTAATAATGTATAGAAACCACTTCCAAATAGAACGGCAATTTCATCTGTATAGAAAGATAAAAAGGCCATTTCACTCAGCAGCATTTCCACAATTACCAAGCCTGCTTTATAAGCAAGAAAATAAGAGGCTAAAATGACTGCGATGAAGCGTAGTCCACTACTTCCTAAATCCGCAGTGCTTTTGAATGTAAATCGTTTATTTAGAAAATAACTTACACATGCTCCTACTGCATTTCCTATAAACGTTGCAGTCCAATAATGGAAATGCAGTATGTTCAAGCATAAATAAATGATAGATAAACCAATAAAAGTATTCATAAGACCAACTATTAAGAATATAAGAAACGATTTATCCTTCATCTAGAATGCACCTTTGATTTATTTCCTACTTTCTTGCATAAATTACTTTCAATAATATAACGTGGTCGCTGCTTAACCTCCTCATAAATTTTTCCGATATACTCTCCGATTAAACCGATACTCATAAGCATTAATCCACCAAGTAGCCAAACAGAAATCATCAAAGATGTCCATCCAGATTCTGTATGCCCCATAAAGTTCTGAACTAACGCATAGATACCAGCAAATACACTAATCACCGAAAATAAGAAACCTAACATCGTAATAAGACGGATTGGTTTTACACTAAAAGAAGTGATTCCATCTAAAGCAAAAGCAATCATTTTACGGAAAGGATATTTTGATTCCCCTGCTGCTCTAGCCTTTCGTTCATAATAAACTTTTGTAGATTTGAAGCCTAATAGAGGGACAACACCTCTTAAAAACATGTTTGATTCTTTAAACCGAAGCATTTCCTCGATTGCTCTTTTACTTAATAATCGATAGTCAGCATGATTATAAACAAGTGACAAGCCCATTTTCTCCATTAATCGATAAAAGCCTTGGGCCGTATTTCTTTTGAAAAAAGTATCTGTATTCCGTTTGCTTCTTACTCCATAGACGATTTCATTGCCTTGTAAATACTGAATAATGAATTCTCTTATTACGCCTGTATCATCTTGAAGGTCAGCATCGATACTTATCACACAATCTGAAAATTTGACTGCCTCTTCCAATCCAGCTAATAATGCACGCTGATGGCCAAAATTTCTCGATAGTTTCATTCCACTTACTAACGGATCAAACAAAGTAGCATTTTCGATTTTCTCCCATGTAGAATCTTTACTGCCATCATCAATAAACAGTAATTGACTTTGCTCACTGATTAAATTTTCTCCCATTAAATCGCACAAAACGGTTCGTAAATTTTCCATTGTCTGATCAAAAACTTCTTCCTCATTAAAACAAGGTACAGCAATGGTTAATATTGTTTTTTGCATTTGTAATACCTCTTTTCTTTCCACTTTTTCCTATAATGAAATATCTTTTTATTAAATACCCCACTTAAGTAAGACGGTGAAACTGTGAAATAGTTTCATTAATTGGAAAATATTATGTAAAAAAACTGTAAAAGAATAGTAAACAGAAAGTGAAAACGGATACTTTCATTAGTGCTATATAAAAAAGCCAAATTCGCCTGGATTAGCAATCACTAATCCATTCCGAATTTGGCTCTGTTTATTAAGAATTAATTTTGGAACGAAGATAAGCATTAATAAAGATATCAAGGTCACCATCCATGACAGATTGTGTATTCCCAACTTCTGTATTCGTGCGGTGATCTTTAACCATGGAATATGGATGGAAAACATAAGAACGGATTTGACTTCCCCAACCAATTTCCTTTTGTTCTCCACGGATTTCCGCAAGCTTTTCTTCTTGTTCTTCGATTTTACGTTGATATAATTTTGCTTTCAACATTTTCATTGCGGTTTCTCTGTTTTTAATTTGCGAACGCTCTGTCTGGCAGGAAACAACAACGCCTGTTGGAATATGCGTAATACGAACAGCAGAATCGGTTGTATTAATATGCTGACCACCCGCTCCACTAGCACGATACGTATCAATTTTTAAATCTTCTGTACGAACCTCGATTTCAATTTCATCGTTAAACTCAGGCATTACATCACAGGATACGAAACTTGTGTGTCTGCGGCCAGACGAGTCAAATGGTGAAATACGCACTAAGCGATGAACCCCTTTTTCCGCTTTTAAGTATCCATATGCGTTATGTCCTTTAATCGCTAACGTTACACTCTTAATACCAGCTTCGTCTCCTGGTAAATAGTCCAAGGTCTCCACTTTGAACCCTTTTTTCTCTGCGTATCTTGTATACATGCGCAGAAGCATGCTGCCCCAGTCTTGAGACTCTGTACCACCCGCACCTGGGTGCAGTTCCAAGATGGCATTATTTTTATCATACGGTCCACTTAATAATAAATTTAATTCGAACTGGCTTAAACGATCAACTAATTCCGTAAGCTCCTCTTCCAACTCCGCACGAAGCTCAGCATCGTCCTCTTCCTTCACCAATTCGTAAGTTAATTCAAGGTTCTCAAATGTTTCTACTAATTGGTAGAATTCATGAACCTGGTCCTTTAATGCATTGCTTTCTGAAATTACTGCTTGAGCTGCTTGCTGATCATTCCAGAAGTCAGGATGAAGCATTTCATCTTCTAACCCAGCAATACGCGCCTCTTTGTTCTCTAAGTCAAAGAGACCCCCTAAAGTTTTCTAGTGTTACATTTATCTTTTCTAACTCATTGCGAATATCTGCTAATTCCATTAATGTCACCCTTTATATAAATTATAGTTCTAAGTAGTTTACTACTTCCTTTATGTATTATATGGCTTTTTGAAAAAAAATGCATGTTTTCCTGTTAATTTAATAGTGAAGCGGGAAATTGATCGTGCGTTTTGCGGGCTTTCTTGCGATTTTCACACCTTTACTTGCGACTTCTCCACCCTTATTTGCGATTTTCGCACTTTTACTTGCGACTTTCGCACCCTTACTTGCAACTTCTCCACCTTTACTTGCGACTTCCTCACCTTTACTTGCGACTTTCCCTCTTTTACTTGCATTCTAATCCAATCTCCAAGCCCCCGCCCCCATCCAAATAAAAAAGTCTACCGTTTTCCAAAAGGAAAAGGTAGACCCCTAACTACTATATATTATAAATTTGCGCCATGGCAATTTTTATATTTTTTTCCGCTGCCACAGAAGCATGGTGCATTACGTCCGATGTCTAGTTGCTTAACTGCTGGTTTTTTCTTTGGTTTCTTGTCACCGCCTTCTTCTTTTGGGTTTACTGCTTGGCCTTTTGCCACTTCTTCCCTTTCCAGATTATTGCGGATTTCTGCTTTCATGATATATTTTGCAACGTCTTCTTCAATGGCAATAACCATTGCTTCAAACATAGCAAATCCTTCTGATTGATATTCACGAAGCGGATCGATTTGTCCATATGCACGAAGATGGATACCTTGGCGTAATTGATCCATTTGGTCGATATGGTCAATCCACTTACTATCAACTGCACGAAGAACAATAACTTTTTCAAATTCGCGCATTTGTTCAGGCGAAAGCTTCTCTTCTTTTTCATCATAGCTTTGTAATACTTTCGTGAAAATGAATTCAACGATTTCATCACTTTCTTTTCCACGAAGATCCGCTACACTTACATCACCTTCGTTAAGAAGATTTCCATTTACATAATCCACGATAGCCTGTAAATCCCAGCTTTCTCTGTCTGCATTATCTGGAGTATGTGCTTGGACATTTCTCTCTAATGATGATTTAATCATCTTTTCCACAATAGAGCGCAAGTTTTCAGAAGTTAATACTTCATTACGCTGTGAGTAGATGATTTCACGTTGCTGACGAAGAACATCATCATACTGTAGTAATTGCTTACGTGAATCGAAGTTATTTCCTTCTACACGTTTTTGTGCAGATTCTACAGCACGGGATACCATTTTACTTTGGATAGGCTGGGAATCATCCATACCCAGTCTCGCCATCATATTTTTCATATTGTCTGAACCGAAACGGCGCATCAATTCATCTTCCATGGATAGATAGAATTGTGTTACCCCTGGATCTCCTTGACGACCAGAACGACCACGAAGCTGGTTATCAATACGTCTACTTTCATGACGCTCTGTACCGATAACTGATAGACCGCCTAATTCTTTAACACCTTCGCCAAGTTTAATATCTGTACCACGACCAGCCATATTTGTTGCAATGGTCACAGAACCTTGTTCCCCGGCAGTTGCAATGATTTCCGCTTCTCTTTCATGGTTTTTCGCATTCAAGACATTATGCGGAATTCCCTTTTTCGTTAAATACTTCGAGATGATTTCAGACGTTTCAATTGCAACAGTACCAACAAGTACTGGTTGTCCGTTTTTGTGACGCTCTGCAATATCTTCCACGACTGCTCTAAATTTCCCGTCCATTGATGCATAGATTAAATCTGGACGATCATCACGAACGATATCACGGTTTGTTGGAATAACAACAACGTTCATATTATAAATATTGCGGAATTCCTCTTCTTCCGTTTTTGCTGTACCAGTCATCCCTGCAAGTTTTTCATACATACGGAAATAGTTTTGGAATGTGATCGTTGCAAGCGTCATGCTTTCATTTTGAATTTCTAAGTTTTCTTTCGCTTCAATTGCTTGATGCAAGCCATCACTATAGCGGCGGCCTTTCATTAAACGGCCTGTAAATTGGTCAACAATGACAATCTCGCCATCTTGAACCACATAGTCTATATCCTTGTGCATACTAGCATGAGCTTTTAATGCTTGGGTAATATGATGGTTAATCGCAACATTGGAAACGTCAAATAGGTTTTCGATTTGGAAAACACGCTCTGCTTTTGACATACCTTCTTCTGTTAATTGAACACCTTTTGTTTTTTCATCATAGGTATAATCTTTTTCTGGCTTTAGGCTGCTAACAAAAATGTTAGCACGAACATAAAGCTGTGTTGATTTTTGTGCAGAACCAGAAATGATAAGTGGAGTACGAGCTTCATCAATTAAGATGGAATCGACTTCATCGATTACTGCATAATACAATGGTTTTTGTACCTTTTGCTCGTGATAAAGAACCATGTTATCACGCAAATAATCAAAACCAAATTCATTATTTGTTCCGTATGTGATATCGGCACTATAAGCTGCTTGCTTATCCTCTCTAGAAAGACCATTTAAGTTAAGTCCGACTGTTAATCCAAGGAAATTATATAATTGACCCATTTCTGCGGCATCACGAGTAGCAAGATATTCGTTGACTGTTACAACGTGAACTCCTTTACCAGATAGGGCATTTAAGTAAACAGGCATTGTTGCCGTTAATGTTTTACCTTCCCCTGTTTTCATCTCGGAAATATTTCCATCATGAAGGGATGCTCCCCCCATTAGCTGTACATGATATGGATAAAGTCCAAGTACACGCTTGGCAGCTTCTCTCACTACTGCAAAGGCTTCTACCAATAAGTCATCTAATGTTTCCCCTTTTTGGAAACGCGCTTTAAATTCTTCTGTTTTTCCTTTTAATTGCTCGTCCGATAATGCTGCAGTTTCATCTGCAAGCAATTCAATCTTATCAGCAATTTTTGCTAATTTCTTAATATCGCGTTTGTTTTGATCAAATACTTTATTTAAAATTCCAAGCATTAAAAAACGCTCCTTTTTCTATTATAATGAGAAATCGTAGTAGATATTGGGAAGATTATCTCTTTTTCATTAAAAGCAGATGAAAATTAATTGTCTTCTTTGTTAACATATCCGTGATTTCATCGAAAAAAATCAATTTTTTAGTTAATTACCTTTAATTATATCGCATACTATATATTATAGAAGAAAAATGATGGCTAAATACCCATTTTTCTTTAAAATGAAACTAGTATCATCTATACATCTTACCATTTCCACAATAGCGTGACAACTTATACCTTGACAGAACAATGGATTCTATCAAGACACACAAAAAAACTCCCTATCAATTTAGGAAGTTTTTTACGATAATCACTTCTGTTTTTTCATATACTCAAGTACTTCTAAATCGATGAGTCCTGTTGGTTGCTCTCGTTCTTCAAAGTTTTCGGTATGAATATATGTTTTTAGCGCTGTTGATACGTCTGTTGTATTTTCGTTTAGATAGTTTAATCTTTGTAAGTGTGTCGTTAGTTCTTCTTGCGTCTTTCCTTCTATCGAAATAATATTCTCTGGCTTTGATGGGGCGAAATAGAGTTGCTGTAATTGATAGATGCGTGCAAGTTCTTTGATTGGCTCCTCGTGATCTTCTACCCGCAAGTCAACATAGCGATCATTAAAACCACCATATCCTCCACTTTCTTTTACAACAAGCAGCGCTGCTGATTGCTGCCCTCTACTATCACCACCAGCGTCCTGTCCTGCTTGCAATGCTGCAAGTAGCCGTTCTGCTAGTTTCCCTTCTGTTTTTTGAAAAATATCCGCCATTGCCTGTACTGTATTTTCATCAACAAGAATATTTCCCTGTGCTGCAAAATGAGGACCTGTTACCCCTCCAGCCCAGTTATAACATTCCTTTCCCGTAAAAGTTGCAGCATTCCCATTTGCATCAATAAAGCCAACCTGTCTTTGCTCTCTTCCTGGGTCTTTGTCTAATAGTGTATGCAAGGCTTCTTCTGCTGATTTTCCTTCTTCCATTAAACGCAAGCCTTCTGGACCAAAGGACGTATTTGCATAAGATTGCGTCGCAACGGCTCCCACTCCTGCTTTTGCCCAAGGAACAACTGCACCAACGCCAAGAAATTTAGACTGGACAGCAATGCCCCATTCTTTTTCCTGTGGATCATAGCCAATAATCGAAAATGTCATTGCCTAACCTCCTTCTCCATTTAAGCCAAGAAAATAGCCCCATACATAAGGGAACCTGCTATCACATAAGCAGGATGAACTTTTACTTTTTCTAGTAAAAGTAAGCTTACGACGCCTATGAAAACTGTCTGGTAAATTCCGATTCCATCATACGAATTCTGAAAAAAACTAATCGTCATCATTGCTAGTAAAACCGCTATCACTGGTCGAACTAAGTTTGTCAGTAAATTTACTTTAGGTGAATCTTTAAATTTCATTAAAAGACGAAGCAAGGCAATCATGAGTAACAAGGATGGAGCAACCGTCGCAAAGACACCAATAAAGGCTCCAATTACACCACCTTCTTGAAATCCGATGTAGCCTGCCATTTTTGTTGCAATTGGTCCAGGCAATGCATTTCCCATTGCCAGCATTTCACTAAATTCATTTTCCGTAACCCAGCCATACCGGTCGTCTACTTCTTTTTCCACTAAAGGAATGGAAGCGGGTCCTCCTCCATAGCCAAGTATCCCAGGAAGAAAAAATGCCCAAAAGATGTGCCAGTAAATCATGAAGCCTTCACCTCTTTTACTTCCTGCTTCTCCTGCTTACTAAGAAGGGAAACAACAATAACAACTCCAATTACAATCGCTGGATGGATATTAAGAAGAACTAAAAGGATAAGACTTGCTATCAGTAATCCAATCGTTAGCTTCACACCAAAATGAGCATTTACTTTTTTTAGAAAATCTACTGTTAATACCGCTAGCATTACCCCAACTACGGGAACAACTGCCTTGGCCATTCCTAATACCCAAGGCTTATCTTTAAAGGAATTTAAAAAGGTTAAAAGAACAATCATTAATAAAATCGTCGGAACAACGGATGCGATAATGGCATTTAACATTCCGAGGACTCCTTTTACTTGCCAACCAATATACCCGGCCATCTTTGTCGCAATCGGTCCAGGCAAAGCATTCCCTAATGCTAAAACATCAGAAAACTCGTCATCTGTCATCCATTTATATTTATCGACTACTTCATTTTTTACAAGGGGAATAGAAGATGGACCACCGCCATATCCTAGTATCCCAACTCGGAAAAATGCAAGAAATAGATGCCAATGTGTCATAAAATCAACAACCTTTCCGAAGTCTTACCAGGAAGCAATCGCTCCATCTGTTCTTGATTCTGTCCCGCCAATTAATACCCCCGTCTCTTCATCTCGCCAAATAATCTGTCCTCTGCCAAAGTGCCCATACTCCGTCGCGGTTTGAATCTCATGTCCACGTCTTGCAAGTGCTTGGGCAAGATAGTTTGGAAAATGAGGTTCTACGAGAATTTTCTTTCCTTCCAACCACTGCCATCTTGGTGCATCTAATGCCGCTTGTGGGTTCAAATGGAAATCAATTGTATTGGTGACAACCTGGAAATGTCCTTGTGGCTGCATATAACCACCCATAACCCCAAAAGGTCCGACTGGTTTATTATTTTTCGTAAGGAAACCTGGAATAATCGTATGATACGTTCTTTTTCCTGGTTTTAATGCATTGGGATGAGTGGGATCTAGTGAAAAATCATGCCCGCGGTTTTGCAAGCCAATTCCTGTTTCTGGAATAACAATTCCCGAACCAAAGCCCATGTAATTACTTTGAATATACGAAATCATATTTCCTTCTTCATCTGCTGCGGCTAAGTAAACCGTTCCTCCTTTTGGAGGGGATAATGGTTCTGGAGTAATGGCATGCTCGCCGATTTTTTCTCTTCTTAAAGCCGCGTATTCTTCGCTTAATAGTTCACTTACTGTATGAGGCATTTCTTTCTCTTCCGTAATAAATGCTTTTCCATCTGTAAATGCAAGCTTCATTGCTTCGATATGCTTGTGGTATGTATGTACCGAATCCTTCTCTGTTAAATCAAAGCCTTTAGCAATATTTAATGCCATTAAAGCAACTAACCCTTGACCATTTGGTGGAATTTCCCAAACGTCATAACCTTTATAAGAAACGGATATTGGTTCTACCCATTCTGGATAAAAACGAGCTAAATCGTCTTTATGAAGATAGCCATTATGATCTTCCATAAACTGCGAAATTTTTTCTGCCAATTCTCCTCGATAAAAGCTCTCCGCATTTGTTTCTGCAATAGAACGCAAGGTAGAAGCATGACCTTCTGATGACCAAACCTCGCCAATTTTTGGCGCTCTGCCATTCGGTGCAAAGGTATCGAACCAAGGTTTATATTCTTCTCCTTGAAACTTCTCTTTAAAACGATTGTACGCAAGATCCCAATACTTCCCTAAAGTCGGGCTAACTGGATAACCTTCTTCAGCCAGACGAATAGCCGGTGCCAACGTTTCACTCAAAGGTAACTTTCCAAACTTTTCTGAAAGTGCAGCCCATGCAGATGGAACTCCTGGTACAGTAACGGGGATAACGCCATGGGTTGGCATCTTCTCTAACCCTTTTTCTTTTAAATCGTCAATAGAAATAGAACTTGGTGCCGGGCCGCTCGCATTTAATCCGTGCAACTTGTCTTTTACCCATACAAGGGCAAACGCGTCGCCGCCGATTCCATTCGATGTTGGCTCCACTACTGTTAAGGCTGCTGCTGTTGCAATAGCCGCATCAATCGCATTCCCACCCTTCTGCAAAATTTCAAGACCAGCTTGAGCAGCTAAAGGCTGGGAAGTAGCGACCATTCCCTTTTTGGCAAATACAGTGTTACGTTGGGATGGATAAGGATGATACAAGTAATCTAGTTTCATATTAATTCAATTCCTTTCCGACATAATGACAGGCTACGAAGTGATTCGCCTCTGCTTCTTTCCACTCTGGTTTCGATTGTTTGCATAAGTCAGTCGCAATCGGACAGCGTGTATGGAACGGGCACCCAGATGGCGGGTTAGCAGGATTAGGGATCTCTCCTTTTAAGCGAATACGTTCACCCTTTCCTCCCATTTTAGGTCGCGGAATCGAGGATAACAATGCTTTTGTGTAAGGATGAAGGGGATTTTCATATAATTTTTCCGAGGAAGCAAGTTCCACCGTATTCCCTAAATACATAACTAAAACTCGATCACAAAAATAGCGAACTACCCCTAGATCATGAGAGATAAACAGATATGTTAATTGATATTTATCTTTTAATCCCTTCATTAATTTTAATACTTGTGCTTGAACAGAAACGTCTAAAGCAGAAACTGCTTCATCACAAATAATCAAAGAAGGATTAAGAGCAATTGCACGCGCAATCCCAATACGTTGACGCTGCCCGCCACTAAATTCATGGGGATAGCGATCATAATGTTCTTCCTTTAAACCGACCTCTTGTAAAAGTTCTACTACCCTTTGTTTTCTATCTTCTTTTGATAGATTGGTATGAATAACAAATGCCTCTTCTAATGCATTGCCAATTTTTTGGCGCGGATTTAAGGAAGCATATGGATCTTGGAAGATCATCTGCATATCTTTTTTGATTGCTTTTCGTTCTTTACTCGAAAGTGCCTGTGTATCTTGGCTTTGGAAATACACCTTTCCATCGGTTATTTCTTCTAATCCAAGAATCGTTCGGCCAAGCGTCGATTTCCCACAGCCAGATTCTCCAACAACACCAACACTTTCTCCCTCAAAAACTTCTAAACTAACATTTTCGACAGCCTTTACATTGCCTTGAACTCTTTGCAATAAGCCACCTTTAATAGGAAAATACTTCTTAACCCCTTCTAATTTAAGAAGGGATGGTTTCTCGATCGTCTGCATGTATTTCCACCTCCTCCTGCAACCAGCATTTTACGCGATGAGCGGAATGCAGCTCATATTCTTTCGGGGAATCTGCTTTACATCTATCTGTCGCAAATGGACAGCGCGGATGAAAGCGACATCCACTGATTTCTTCATTTAAGTTAGGCAATGAACCTGGAATTGCTTCAAGTTCAAAAGATGGATCATCAATATCAGGTACAGAGTTTAGAAGGCCTCTTGTATAAGGATGCTGCGGATTGGTAAAGATACTTTCCACATCGCCTTCCTCCACCTTTTCCCCGGCATACATAACCATTACTCGATCCGCTATTTCCGCAACTACTCCCATATCATGGGTAACCATAATAACACCCATGCCAAGCTGGTTCTTTAAATCATCCATTAAATCCAATATTTGTGCTTGAATTGTTACATCTAGCGCAGTAGTTGGTTCATCAGCAATCAATAATTGCGGACGGCATGACAGGGCAATAGCAATCATAACCCGTTGTCTCATCCCGCCACTTAATTCATGTGGGTATTGCTTCATTCTTTTTTCAGGATAGGGAATTCCAACTTGTGTTAATAATTCAATTCCTTTCGCATGTGCCTTTTGCTTCGATAATTGTTGATGAAGCATTAGCGGCTCTCTTAGCTGATATCCGATTGTTAAAACCGGATTTAGAGCCGTCATCGGTTCTTGGAAAATCATCGAGATGTCGCGACCTCTGATAGAACGCAGTCGTTCCTTCGGGAGTTTTGACAAATCGGTGCCATTCAAATTAATCGAAGACTCTTTGCTAATATAGCCATTACTCGGAAGAAGCCCCATAAGTGAAAGGGAGGTAATACTTTTCCCACAACCGGATTCTCCGACAATGCATAATGTTTCTCCCTTATCTAAGTCAAAAGAAATTCCTCGTACAGCTGATAGTTCCCCATCAGCTGTACGAAAATTTGTCCGTAAGTCTTTTACAGATAATAGCTTCTTCTCCATTTTTAATCCCTACTCTCTGTAAACTTTATATAGTGACCAAGTTCCTGTTGGATCAATCTCTAATCCTTTAACAGATTTATCATAAGCAAGTGTTACTACTCCATGGTTCATAACAATGGCTGGTGCGTCTTTTACAAGAAATTCATTCGCTTCTTTTAGTTTCGCTGCACGCACATCTTGGTCTACACTTTCACGACTTTCTTCTACTAATTTATCAAATGTTTCATTGCTATATTTCACCTTGTTAGAGGATTCTACATTATCAGAATGGAAATTTGGATATAATAATTCACTTCCATCTGCTGTTGAATTGGACCAGCTTAAGAAACTCAACTCATAATCTCCAGTCCGGGTTGCATCAAGATATGTTCCCCATTCCATTGTTTCAATTTTGATTTTAAAGCCTGCTTCTTGCAATTGAGATTGGCTGATTTCTGCCATTTTCATATAGTTCGCTCTGTTCGCAACTAGTAATGTATACTCTTTGTCACCAAAGCCATTTTTCTCTACTAATTCTTTTGCTTTTTCTAGGTTATATTCATAACCAACGTCATTGCTTGCCTCATCATAGCCGAATACTTTTGGCCCAATAACACTATTACCAGCAACCCCTAAACCGTTAAGTTGTTTCACATAAGCATCACGATTCAATGCATATGCTACTGCTTGTCGAAATTCTAAATTGTTCATCGGTTCCTTTTGCATGTTAAATCCAAACCAGTAAACAGGTGTTCCTTCTTTTTTCGTTATTTCTACATTTTTAAGCCCTTCTACACGAGACAATTGCTCTGTTGGAATTGCGTCAATAAATTGAACATCTCCTGATTGCAGCATGGAAATTGCTGTTGTTACTTCTGGCACTACTTTAAAAGTAATTTTGTCTAGTTTTGCTTCCCCTTGCCAATAATCAGGATATTTTTCTAATACAACAGATTCTCCTGGTGTCCAGCTAACAAATTTAAATGGACCAGTACCTACAGGATTTTTCATTAAATCGCCGTTTTTATCTGCCTCTGGGCTAACAATTGCTGCATTAGAATGAGAAAGTGCTGCAAGTAATGCACCATATGCATACTTTGTTTTAATTTCTACTGTGTATTCATCTTGTACATTGACAGATTCAATTGGTTCAAGCAATGAAGCACGTGGTGCAGCAGTTGCAGGATCGCGGAATTTATCAAATGTATACTTTACTGCTTCCGCATTAAATGGTGTACCGTCTTGGAACGTAATTCCTTCTTTTAACTTGATTACCCATGTTAATTCATCAGGATTTTCATAGGATTCCGCTAAAAGTGGTTCAATTTCCATTGTTTCTGAATTACGCGTGAACAATGTTTCGTATACTTGCTCATTGACAGAGGCAGAAACAGAGTCATTTGTTAAAATGGGCGATAGTCCTACTACATCTGAAGTTGATGCATACGTTATTTCCTGGGTAACATTTCCTCCGTTTGATCCTCCACTAGAACTTTTCGAACAGCCTGCTGCAACAAGCAGTAATAATGCTAACATAGCAAAAACTAACTTCTTCATAAATAACTCCCCTTCATTATATGTATTTGTTATTGATTAACTTTCATATTTGGATCGAGCGCATCTCTTAATCCGTCTCCTAAGACATTAAAAGCAAATACTGTTAGCATAATGGCAATACCAGGAATAATCGTCATATGTGGGGATGTCCACATATACGCCTGTCCTTGAGAAATCATTGCTCCCCATTCAGGTGTTGGTGGCTGCGCTCCTAATCCTAAATAACTAAGAGAAGCTGTCGAAAGAATTGCGGTCGCCATACGCATGGTGGCGAACACGATAATTGGTGCTGTACAGTTTGGCAAAATATGCTTAAACATAATGCGAATATCGCTTGCTCCAAGAGATTTCATTGCCAGCATATATTCTTGTTTTTTTACAGATAAAACAGAGCCTCTGACTATTCTGGCACAAGAAGGAATCGACCAGATACTGATAGCAATCGCTACATTTACTAAGCTCGTTCCAAGAACGGCAATGATAAGCATTGCAAGCAATATACCTGGAAAAGCAAATAGTAAGTCTACGATTCTCATAATAATTCCGTCTAATTTACGATAATAGCCTGCCAACAAGCCTAGCGTAATGCCGCCTACTAATCCAAGCGTAACGGCTATACTACCAACTACTAAGGAGATTCTTGCCCCATAAGCTATTCTGCTCCACATATCACGACCATAATTATCAGTCCCAAGCCAGTGTCCTTCAGAGAACATCGGTAATTCTGTCGCTTCAAGATTTTGACGTGCAGGGTCATAGCTTGTGATTAACGGTGCCGTTATAGCGATTGCTACTTGCAATATAATAAGAATCAGTCCAACAACGGCCAAACGATTTCGAATCAACTTTTTCCAAGTAGATAATAGAAACGAATCTTTCTTTGCCTTCTTTACAATGGGTGACACTTGCGGGTTTGTTACTGTTTCCATCGACTTCCTCCTTTCTTAATTGTCATAGCTAATTCTCGGATCTACAAAGACGTAAATAATATCAACGATTAAATTCACTAAAACAAAAAGGGAAGCTACCAATAATACGGAGCCTTGCACCATCGGAAAATCTCTTGATGCAATCGCATTAATCATTAATCTCCCAACACCATTTATTGCAAAAACCTGTTCGGTAATAATCGTTCCCCCTAATAATCCTCCAAAGTTAACGCCAATTACGGTAATGACAGGAATCATTGCATTTTTCATTGCATGGACGCCAATAATTGATTTTTCCTTCACTCCTTTGGCCCTCGCCGTTCGGACATAATCCGCTTGAATCACTTCCAACATCGAGGAACGACTCATCCTAGCAATCATCGCAGCTGAGCCCGTTCCTAATGTAATAGCAGGAAGAATTAATTGCTGCATTCCCTCAATTGTCCAAAACGGAGCATCCAATCCTCCAACCGGCAGCATCTGTAAGTTGACGGCGAATACGAGAATCAAGATAGAACCTAGCCAGAAGTTAGGGATCGATATCCCGCCTAATGAAAATACAGTACTGAATACATCTAGCCATGAATTTTGTTTAAGTGCTGAGATAATACCAGCTACTAATCCAATCACAACCGCAACAATGATACTTGCAATTGCTAAATTCAGTGTATTCGGAAATCTTAGCGCAATCGCTTCTGACACAGACTGTTTCGTTTGATAGGAATAACCCAGGTCACCCTGTAATACATTTTTTAAATAGTCCCAATACTGAACAAGAAAAGGCTTATTCAAACCTAAACTTTCTTGAATGGCGGCGATATCAGAATCAGTTGCCGTTGGTCCTGCTATAATCGAAGCTGGATCACCTGGTGCCATGTGCATACTAGCAAAAACTAAGAAAGATATTCCAATAAGTAATAATACGAGCTGAAATAGCCTTCTAATAATCATCGAGATCAACCGTCTCACCTTCCCCCTCTTTGCAAAATAACCAATATTAACTTTCAAAAGTAAACTAAATCCTTTCATTTAATTAACAAACGAAAGCAAATAATTAATATTCATGATTATAAGACAGTTACAAAAAGAATTCTAGTGATTTTTCTAAAAAAATTAATAATTTTATATATTCGATATTTACAGAAAACAAGAAAACCCTTTCGCTTCTCTAATATTTATTTTATCGAAATAGTAATATGTTTTTCACAAAGTTAGCGACTTTGAAAAAAGGAGAGTTTCTATAGATTACGGGGATTGGATTCAGTTAATAATCATACATTTTCGGGTATTTTTATACTATCTTTATTCTCTTATAGTAATTTATATGGATGGATTCGTTCTGATTGGTAGGAATGTTAAACGGTGAATACTATTTCAAAAAAGTAAATTTCCTTATATTTTTAGTTAGAGAATTTTTAAAAGTAATTTATAAATTTTCTTGGGGGAATTGGTTGGGGTTTCTATATCCTTACAATTAATCTGAATTTTATAATGATGTGATCAGAAGGTTGATTGGAGAGCGAGGTATGAAATTCCTACAGTGAAAATCAAATGTTTAAAATAGAGTTCACCTATGTAAAGGAAGTTGAAGAAGAAATAAAAACCTAAACGATTATACGAAATTATTAATTTAAAGAAAGAAGGTTTGTGGTAATCATCCGCAGACTGAAGAACCTTAATGGTGGTGAAGCACCTGTTGTGTTGTTCAATGCTTCTAGAGAACCAATTACTTTTTTTCATATAAATCATTAAAATCAAGTTATTCCTTTTAAAAGAGGTCACGCAAAATCAAATTTCTTTAATTATTACGGAGCAAATTCAATTTGCCCAGTAAACAATAGGAAAATAAAGATTATCCAAAATATAAACAAAGACGAGGACAGTATTAAAGCTATAACAGGAATTAGCTTTTTCTCTGTCTTCATCAATAGTGCAATTATAGATAGCAGGATACCAGCTCCCGTAAGAAAAAATGTTGTATAATCCCCAACCACGCTCCCGATATTTGCTATTCTTGTCGGTGTGACAAAAACAATGAAAACGCAAATAATGCCAATACCAGAAGAATAAGCGCAAAAGGGGCACAGAGCAGTTTTCTCTGTTACCAAGAGTAAGCGATAAGAATAAAAATGTACATTCCTTAAACTGTCTGAAGTTACGCCGCCCTTAGCTTGGCAATTACATCTATTCTGCTTTTTCTTTTTGGCTGTTTTCGTAAAGTTTGTTGCTATTACCAGCAGCCTTCTTTTTTTATAGGACCCACTAAGAACATAAAAAAATACAAAACAAAAGATAAAATAGTAAATTTGATCTTTTGTTTTGTATTATTGTCAAATTTTCAAGCCATTTCTGCTTTTAAATCTTCTTAAAAGGATATGGCTTTCCACTCTTGTGATTCCTTCTAAAGAATAGAGCTCGTTGTTGGTAAAGCTTTCTAGTGCTTCGAAGTCTTCGACTAGGACGTGCATATGTAAAGTGCTTGGACCTGTCATTTGATAGCAGCTTGCTACAACTGGATTTTCCGCTAGCGTTTGCGCTACTTGAATAAGAGAAGCTGGCTCGCAGTCGACTTCAAAAAAGGCGGAAACTGTCTTGCCTACTTTTTCAGAATTGATAACAGCGCTGAATTTCTCTATGACTCCATTTTCGATAAGTTGGCTGACCCTCTCTCTTATTGCTACTCGTGATAAATTTAGTTCTTTTCCAATCTCTACATAAGATAGTCTGCCATTTGCTGTAAGTAAATCTAATATTCGTTTATCTGTTTCATCTAACTTCATTTAACCACCACGCATCTTCTGTTTTAAATTATGTTTCATTATAGCTTGTAGATTAGAAATTAGGAAGTATTTTTTAGAATTTTCAAAATTTCACAGATAGATACAAAAGTGTTTGAAAAATTTAGTAGGGTTGTCTATTGACTTATTTGAGGTTGGAGAAAGTATGAAAATGAAGGAAATAACTCTAGGTTTCAAATCTATCCTAGTCTTATTTTTTGCTAACAAAGGCAGCTTATTATTAGTCCAAACTTTGCCTATTATATAGGTTTTTAAATAATAAAAAGCCTGCAGCTTG
The DNA here is from genome assembly GCF_024219955.1 of Niallia sp. RD1. NCBI lineage: Bacteria > Bacillati > Bacillota > Bacilli > Caryophanales > Bacillaceae > Niallia > Niallia sp. RD1. The sequence continues at coordinate 397,337 of NZ_CP100420.1, forward strand.
TCTAGACTGCAGGCTTTTTATTATTGTGCTTCGATTAAGCCGTATTTTCCGTCTTTTCGTTTATAGACGATATTAGTGTTGTTTGTTTCTGCGTCTGTGTAGACGAAGAAGTTATGGCCTAAAAGGTCCATTTGTAGGATTGCTTCTTCGCTATCCATTGGTTTTAAATTGAAGCGTTTTTGACGGACAATCTCTAGATCCTGTTCTTCTTCCTCTGTATTTGGCGCACTCTCGTAAGAACCAAATAGTTCGTTAAGATTTCCTTTTTCTCTATGCTTACGATTTACTTTTGTTTTATGTTTTCTTATTTGTCTTTCTAATTTATCAGAGATTAAATCAATGGCTGCATACATATCCATGTGGTCTTCTTCTGCACGTAACAGCAACTGGGACATTGGAATTGTAACCTCGACCTTAGAAGTTTTGTCATTATACGTTTTTAAGTTCACATTCACTTGTGCATCTGGTGTTTCAGAAAAATATCTTTCTAATTTTGATATTTTCTTTTCTACATACTCTCTAATTGCTGGAGTTACCTCAATGTTTTCTCCTCTAATGTTGAAGTTCATAAGTTACTCCTCCTTTATAATTTCCAGTGCAAGTCTTATTTTTTCCTAACGATAAATGAAAATATACCATATAAGAAATCATTTTGACTATACAATATATTTCTAGCATACCCTCTCAAAATCCTGCTAAAACGAGAATGAATTTCGACAAATTTGTGAACTTTTTTCAAAAATGAACTACTAGTGAGTATTCCTAGGAAAATTATTCTAAGAAATTTTTTATGTCAGAAAATGTTTCAAATTGATTAGTAGAGGTTATATATACAGCATAATTAAAACGTATAGTTCGATACGAAAAAAAGAAGTAGCCGGTTTACTAGTAAAAGAACTAGTTCTTTGAAAAAAATTAGATAGGCAAAGAAGGATGCATTCCTAGTATTTTCCCTATCAAAAGTTAAGTCTATTGTATATAAAGATCTATACAATAACTCCTTTTTTTAAAAACATTTCGACATAATCTATGAGAAGAAGCCTATATTCCTAATGATAAATGGAATTATGAGTAACTCTTATCCATTATATGTCGAGTTTTAGCGAAATTAATCAGAATTTTTTTACAATTCATTGTTTTATATTTGCTACAATGAACACATTAAGAATTTAACCTGGAGGTAAAAGAATGAGTGAGAAAATCTTACAAAACCAACCTGAATTAGAATTAAAAGAAATGGAAGAGGAAGAATACTATTACAAGCTCTGGGAAGATGATCGTTTATAAACCGAAATAGATCTACTTGATAAGAAAAAATCAAGAACATTTGCTTTTCCAAGAGATGTTCTTAAAATTTGAAAACTTTCTGGAAATATAAGTAATATATTACTTTCTTTTGAATTTCTAACTAATGAACTTTTGACAACGCATACTGGAGGGATCTATTTTGAATAAGAAATGTATTGCAATGCTATTGGCTGGCGGAAGAGGGACAAGATTAAAAAAACTAACAGAAGAATTAGCAAAACCAGCAGTACCCTTTGGAGGAAAATATCGTATTGTTGACTTTACATTAAGTAACTGCCGTAATTCAGGTATAGATACAGTTGGTGTATTGACACAATACCAGCCACATGTACTGCAAAATTACATTAAAGACGGAAAAGATTGGGATTTGGACAGCAGAGATGGCGGACTTAGCATCCTCCCTCCATACCAATGTGGTACTGAAGAGCGCTGGTATGATGGTACAGCCCATGCTATTTATCAAAATATATCCTATATTGACCAGTATAACCCGGATTATGTTCTTGTTATTTCTGGTGACCATATTTATAAAATGGATTATAATCTAATGCTACAACAGCATATAAAAACAGGGGCAGATGCAACGATTTCAGTTACGGAAGTTCCTTGGGCGGAAGCTAGCCGATTCGGCATCATGAACACAGATAGCACGAATAATCGCATTGTCGATTTTGAAGAAAAACCATCTAACCCAAAATCGAATTTAGCTTCAATGGGTGTTTATATTTTCAAATGGAAAACGCTTAAAAACTATCTGCAAAAAGAAGAAAAAAATGAATTATCTTCAAAAGATTTTGGGAAAGATATTATTCCTGCTATGCTGACAGATAACCGCAAATTACACGCTTATACATTTAAAGGTTACTGGAAGGACGTTGGGACAATCGACAGCTTCTGGGAAGCAAATATGGACTTATTATCGAAGGAAAGCAATATCTTTCTAAATGACAAAGACTGGACCGTATTCACCCACGAACAGTGCTTTGCCCCATCCTATATTGAATCATCCGCTACCGTAAAACGCTCCATTATAAGTGAAGGCTGCGAAATTTATGGAACAGTAGAAAACTCCGTCATCTTCAATGATGTCATTATCGGAAAAGGATCCCTCGTAAAAGATTCTGTACTCCTTCCTGGAACCGTTATCGGTGAAAATGTAGTCATCGAAAAAAGTGTAACAGCTTGTAAGGTGACTATTGAGGATCATAGTATTATTGCTCCTGAAGACGCAGATTCGGAGATTGTGTTCATTGGGGAGAGTATGGAGAATAAGCAGAGTCGTGTTGGGTTGTCGAGGGTGATTTGAATTGGGACAGTGGGGTCAGGTTCCTTGTCCCATTAGGGTGGCTAATTTAGATATTAGCCACCCTTTCTACTTTTGATGAAACTAATATGCTTATTTTGCACGCTGAACAACACTTTTGGATATTCCGGTTATCCTTGCAACTTGTCTAATAGTTACCCCTTCTATTTCTTTCAGCCTCTTTAATAATTTATCTCTTTCTTTTTTATTCATTTGCTGTAGGCTAGAACTATTTGGTATTCCTAAACTCCTCATTATCTCTAAAACTTCTTGATCAGCAATCTTAACAGAGTTTTTGACTTCTAAACAATTTTCTTTATTAAGATCACAAGTATATGCTTTAAATAATTCTAATGCTTTCTTCTCATCGTGTGAAAAGAGTTGAAGAGCCAGTTCTGTATCAACCAAATTAGGTTTATCAAGATACTCCCTTATGCTAGTCCATTTACAATTCAAAACACTCTTTGACACACCAGCTTTTAGAGGATTTTGATGAATATATCGAAGCACTGTTAGAAAGTATCTCACTTCTTCAACGGTCTCACTCTTAAATCGCCCCTCAAATAAATGGCCACTCCTTTCATATTTTGCATTATACCAATGGACATAACTGGAGCTAATTCTCTTCACTATATCTGAAATAGATTCATCTGTTTCTTTACATAAAAGATGGATGTGATTATCCATCAAGCAATAACCATATAACTTATACTTACTAATCTCCTTATATCTTTTTAATATTTTTAAGTATTGGATTTTATCACCGTTATCTTCAAAAATAATTTGCCTATTAATACCTCTTATAATAATGTGATAAATACCATTAACACTCTTTTTCCTTGGATTTCTTGCCAATAAGCACCACCTCTATACAATAACTAAATTTACTCATGAAAATTTGTTCGTTTTAAGGAAATAGTTTGTGGAAGGATTAATCATGTGGAAAAGAAGGAGAAAAAAAGAAATAACTATACCTAATTATTTCAACAAAAATAAAGCTAATCCTCTAACTAAATAGAAAAAAAGTGGGACAAGGAACCTGTCCCCTTGACCCACTACTTACGTTTATCGTAAAACATGCCATCCGTTTGCAAAGATTGATATGGATTTACATATTTTTGATTGGATGTTTTTTTATATTCTAAGCCTCGTAATTCTTTTTGAATGGATTGCTTTTCCTTTTGCAGCAATGCAAACAATTCTTTATCTTGTTGTAAGAGAGCCTGTCCGATTTTCTTTTCGGTTTCTGTAGTTGGTGGCGTTAGAAGTGTCAAGCAAACCTGCCTCTGATCGAGAAGCTGATTAACTTTCTCCGTATCTACTTCCGCTTCTCCCTTTAACAGCTCCACTAATTCATTCGTAATCGCATAGCATTGCTTTAATGCTTCCATTATGCTTGGCCGCCCTGACCATGCTGCTTTTGACGGTTAAGGACAATTGCTTCTTTCCAAGTATCACGAAATTCTGTTACGAGAGATTCTACTTCCTCGATAATTTCTATGTTATTCTCAATATTCGCTTTTATAAGCTGACGATTCATATAATCATACAAAGTCATCAAATTTTGTGAAATCGCAATATCCATATTTAAGGTTACCATTAATTCTTTAATGATATTCTGTGATTTTTGGATATTCGTATTTCGAGTTGGAATGTCTTTATCTTGTATTGCTTTTTTGGCTAAATGTAAAAATTTCAGACAGCCGTTATATAGCATTAATGTCAAATCCCCAGCAGATGCAGTGTTTACTGAGTTTTGCTGATAAGATTGATAAGGATTAGAAATGGCCATTTTTTAAATCTCCTTTTTATTAAGAACTGAACATATTCATTAAATATGATGACTGACTGTTTGCTTTGTTAATTGCAGATTCCATTGCTGTAAAACGAGCCCAATAACGATTTTCGACTGATGTCAGTCTATCTTCAAAACGAGTAATTTGGTCTGCATAGTTATTTAAAACTTTACCTAACGTGAAAGTATTATTTACACTAGTAGATTTCCCAGCTTTTGCGGTAATATCAGTCATAGCTGTTTTTAAGGTATCTCTTAAACGACGTGCAATCCCCTGTTCAGAACTCGTTGCTCCATCCTTTTGAAATAGCTCATAAACAGCGTTTGGATTAGCAGAAATTGCTGCTTTTAGTTTATCTTCGTCAATCGTTAGCTTCCCACCATCTAAGTAATTTGAGGTAGTCGTAATCCCAATTTGAGATAATTGTGAATAAGTAGATGTTCCACTCACCGGAGAGCTAAAATTAGAACGCATTTTCGTTAAAACATTCGTTAAAATGGAATCACTTTTTAGCGTACCACTCTTCGCCATCTTTTCCCACTTTTCAATGTCTACTTCTTCCATATCCTTTTTTTGTGCATCTGTTAGTGGTGGATAATCACGGTACTTTGTTTCAGTTGTTTTGGCACGAATCTTTTCCACTGCTTCGTTATATTTATTAACGAATTGTGTTATTGTGTCTAAAATACCATCGACATCAGGTGTAGAAGAAAATGTTACTGCTTCTGTTGTTACTTTTTTGGCAGTGAACTCTACTCCGTTTATGGTAAAGGTGTTGGATGGACGGGTGATATTAAGACCGTTATAGGTTATATCAGCGTTTGATCCCTTTGTTCCTGAACCGTTATTAAATGCTCTATCATTATCAGTGTTTACTTTTAATATATCATTAAAAAATTTGTTTCCTGAAGAACCGTCATCCTCAAGAATTATTTCCGCTCCTTCAGAATTATCTCCCGTATTTTTTGCTGTAAATGAGATTTTTTTACTATTATTATCAAAAAAAGCAGTTACACCAGAATCTTTGTTTATTTTTGCAATAATACTGTCTAATGTATCTTCAGAAGTAATTTCTACTTTGAATGCTTCTTCTTGCAGCTTTCCATCCTTTGTAATAGCCTTAATTGTAATTGTTTGCCCTACTAAACCTGTAAGTTTCTCTGAGGAATTAGTAATATCAGTCTTTTCTTTACTTTGCATAGTTGCAGCAGTAGCCAACTTATTAATTGACATCGATCCAGAAAAATCAATCGTAGAATTCACATTTTTAACTGAAAGTGCATCTGAATTAGAAATAGCAACTGTTTTTTTAATAAAACTAGCTTGCTTTGATACTCCATTAAAAATAGTATTATCTAAATCTAGCAACAAGGAATTCATCTCTCGATAGTCATCTCGCTGCCATTCTGTATATGTCTTTTTCTGATTTATCTTATCTAGTGGTACCCGCTCTGCTGTCATCAACTGTTCAACAAGGCTATCAATATCCATTCCACTAGCTAAACCACCAATTCTTAATACCATCTTAATTCACCTCTTTTATATCTTTTCATCAATCACTAAGCCCATAAATTCCTTCATCGCTGCATACATATCGAGCATTTTCTTAGAAGGAATCTCGCGGACAACTTCTTTCGTATCATCATCAATAACTGTTACATAATAATCATTTAATTTTTCATGAAGCTCAAATTTCAAGGAAGTATGTGAAGGTTGCATAAAAGCATTCATACTTTCAATTACTTCGTTTAATTGCTGTTTGTTTGGTTTTGGACCATAAAGCTGTAACTGAGGATCCATACTATCTAATTTTTTTTCGATACCATTAGTGTTTTCCGCTTGTCTAGGTGTGTAGATATTATGTTGGGAACCAATCCGTTCAATCATAAATTATCCCCCTGTGAATGCATCTAGAATTTTATATTTTTTATATCGGTTAAATAGTGAAAGATTTAAGAAATATTACCGAAAGATTGCTTAAAGGGATAATATTACTAGTTTAATAGGGATAAATGACCTATAATATAATAGAACGTATATTCTTTTCGAAAGGATAATGATGATATTGGATAAATACGCTAGTATAGAAAATGAATTTTCTTATGAGGGATTATGCATGATAACAGGGAAACTTCTTGGGGATGGCAACTTATTTCAATCGCCTGGAAGACAAGCTAGATTTCGTTTTAGTCATCGAATGGAGGATAAAGAATGGACTTATCATTGTTATCATGAACTAAAACAATGTATACCTTTAGTTATGCCTAAATACAGAAAAATAGTAGATCCTAGAATTTCAGCTGGCTATACAGAACATTATTATTCACAATCAAGAAACAGCAAGTATTTTTCTGAGTTAATGAATATTTGGTATCCACAAGGTAAAAAAATCCTTCCATTTACATTCTTAGAGAGATACCTAAATGTTTTAGCCCTTGCATGGTTTTATCAAGATGATGGATGTTTAATAATGAAAGATTCAAAAATAAAAAAGATTATCTTATCTACCGAATGCTTTAGTATGGAAGAAAACAAATTGTTAGCCCAATTAATTTACCAAAAGTTTCATATACAATTTTCTCAAGATAAACAAAATAGACTACTTCTTTATGATCAAAAGCAGATACTATATTTTTTACATATGATAGATCCATATTTACACTCCTGTATGAATAGAAAAAGGAGAGTAGCTCTTTTTCTCCCTTCTAAATTACCTGATAAACGAACAACGATAAAACTTCCACTATCCATAACTATAAAATGTCCTACAGAAGAAATCTATCAAATTCTAAATACACTTCCAAACCTACTATCATTAATTAAGTCTAAAAACGGATATAGAAATTTATTTATAAACGACTATTTTTTAGAGAATTTTACTAATACGAAGAAAAGCTATCAAATTATTATTAAAGGAGAGCATAGGGACTTATTAGAAGAATGTAATTATATTAGTGGTTTAAACAATAGCCAAATTACTGAACTTTGCTACCGAATAAATAAAATGAGTGAGAAAGAAATTAGTAACCTATTAAATCAACAAACTACTAAATAAAGAGATATCAGAAAAACTGATATCTCTTTAAAAAAACTCACTATTAACGTAATAATTGAAGAACACCCTGCGGCTGTTGGTTTGCTTGAGCCAACATAGCTTGTGCTGCTTGAGAAAGAATAGAATTCTTAGTTTGTGCCATCATTTCTTTCGCCATCGTGCGAACATTTACTTTCATAAATGACTAGACTATATCTTCACCCTCTAATATTTCTAGTAGGGGTCGGGCACTTCGGATTCACAATACTGATGTATATTGTTTTACCTATGGATTTCATCATCATAGCTTCAGCCTTAGATGGTTTATCCTAGTCGTTGAACCTTCTCCACTTTTTCAAGTAAGGAGCTTGGCTGCTGATTGCCCAATCTTTTCTTTTTTCACACATTCACGCCTACCATTTCTAGTTACGTTGTAGTAAGAAAAGCTCTAAGAGTTTTCCAGCAATTCACCCGATCGTAATCTCTAGCCGTTACCAGCTAGGACGACTGTGCTTGTTACTGCATTTATGCAGCAAAAGCATAATCAACGTCACGGACACGAGATTCCGCAGCAGTTAAGTTTTCAGAAGACGTACTTAAATTATTAATAGTGTGGTCTAATCTATTTTGATATGCACCTAATTTTGATCTTTCAGCAGAAACTGATTGAATTGCTGTATTAATCGTTTTAATAGCATCTGATGCTGCTGTTTGACTTGAAATATTTATTCCTTTAGTTGTATCCACTTCAAGTTCAGTACTAGTTGTTGTATCATCCCCAACTGTTGCTAGTTCATCAAGATCGCCACCTTCTACTGCAGTTGCAACTACATGTCCTTTTCCTGCTGCATTAATAGCATCTAAAACATCTTGTTGCTTAGCAGTGATATCTCCTCCTGCTTGAGCTAATGTAATGGTTATTGTTTTATTTTCCTCATCTAGTAAAGCAGTTGTTTTATCAATAGCTGCCCCATTAACATCAGTTTCAGCAGCTGTAAATTTAACAGTATATTCTTCACCTTTATCGTTTCTGATTTGAATAGCAGCATTACCATCTAGAGCAGTATTTTCACCAGTTTGTCCTACAACTCCTAGGTTTTGAGCATCCATATTATTTATTGTTAATTTGATATTTTGTCCTTCATTCGCACCAATGTGGAATGTTACATCTTTTGCATCACCGTTAATCAGCTTTTTTGTATTAAATTCTGTATTTTCGGCAATTCTTGTAATTTCTTGAGATAATTGGTCAACTTCTTTTTGTAATTCTGCACGATCATCATCCGTATTTGTATCGTTAGATGATTGAACAGCTAATTCACGCATACGTTGCAGAATATCAGTAGTTTCGCTTAAAGCACCTTCAGCAGTTTGGATTAAAGAAATACCGTCTTGTGCGTTACGAGTAGCTTGATCTAATCCACGAATTTGTCCGCGCATTTTTTCAGAAATTGCAAGACCTGCCGCATCATCAGAAGCGCTGTTGATACGTAGACCAGAAGATAATTTCTCCATTGATTTGCTTTGTGCGTTTGTTGCGCTGTTTAACTTGTTGTAAGTGTTAAGAGCAGCAATATTATGATTGATTCTCATTGTTTGTTTTCCTCCTTGAATTTAGGTGTTCACATCCTTGTGAACATGATAGTTTGATAGGAGTTAGGAAGGTCGGCCGCCCTTCCCCCTCTTACTTTATATATCGTCTTTACTTTTCAAAGGTTTAATAGTTTTTTTATTTTTTTATAAAAAAATTTTAGAGAAATAGTTTAATGGTGTATAAAGAGCAAATAAAAAGCATAGCCTGGGCTACGCCATTTTATTAAATAATTTCAATTCTTTCCTTTAAACAAATTCATAACCGTAGCCACATCTGCTGATGCCTGTTGATTTTCTGCAATGATTTCTTCGTATACCTCTTTGCGATATATCTCTACATTTTTCGGAGCTGAAATACCAATTTTTACTTGTTCTCCCTTAGCTGCAACAATAGTGATTTCAATATCATCCCCAATTTTTATTACCTCACCTTTTTTCCGTGTAAGAACTAACATCGAATCACCCCTTCACCAATGTTGGTTTTGATTTATCAAATAACGGGTGTTTTGTGTGATAATTTGGTTCATTTAAAATTACTTGTTTTGCCATGTTTTTCTTATTATTAATTATTATTGGTGCTTGCAAGTTGGCAGTTGTTTTTTCAAATGGATCATGAACAGTTAAAATAGAGAAAACAAAAATATCTTCTTCTGATTCAATTTCTAATAACTCAACAATATATTCTTCTAATGAAAAATCATACTCTTTAAAAAAAGTAAATGGATTCGAAAGTACAAAAGCTAATTGCTGATTTTCCAATGATTGAAGAACGTTAAATTGCCCATCATCATCAAGAGGTAAAAGAACAAATTCCTTTTCGTCAGGAAATCCAGGAATAGCTTGTGGAAAAGTAATCACTTCTTTTTCTTGTATTTCTTTTTCACCATGATACTTCGTCGCAATTTTCACTTATATCATTCCTTTATATGTATTGTTCATAGTTTACCCCAATATACTTTAAATTTTCAAAATCTATCTTTAAAGATGGATACTGTGCTAGTTGTACATTTACTTTAGAAGGAGTGTAATTCACTTCTGGATTATTTATTGTACTGTTAATGATTGTTTTTTTCGGTTCAACTGAAATATTTACTTCGCCTGGATCATAACTAATTTGCACACTATTTGGAGACGGAATCCATCCTAGGCCAAATTGCTTTGGAGCTCCTTGACTATTTCTTTTCGCTTGTGCAGCGATGGGATTCCCACCATTTTGAATTTGTAGCAATTCATTTCGCTCTTGCCCTCTTCTTGCTATCCCTTCCAAAACTGCCTGCCTTCCTTCTGCAGCAGCATCTTCAATCATTCTTGGCACACTTTTAAATCCAACATCTTCTCTAGCCTTTGTTTGATCAATCGTCAATTGAGACGGTCTTCTTTCAATTGTTAGTTCTGCTTTCGGCTGTTCTATCTCCAAATCAGCCTGTTTCTGTTGAATCTCTAATGATCCTTTATCTACCCACATATCCAAACGCGCTGGCGTCGATTGTAATCTAATTTGCGGAAACATATTTTCACACCCTTCTATACATTTATTAACAAGGAACTATTAAAAAAGGAGCCAAACCATCAGACCAAAACAATAGTCAGGCTTGCCTCCTTCTATTTTTATCGTAAGAAATCAATTAAAGACGTTTGAATCAATCGTGCACCAACTGCTAATGCTGCATTATGCACACTTTCTTGAACAGATAAATTAGTGATCGCTTTTTCCATATCGACATCTTCATTATCAGAAAGTACCTTTGTTGCCATTACTTCCTGAGCATCTATTCTTGCTTCAACCATTTCCAATCGATTAGAACGAGCACCAAGCTCCGCTCTCTCTCTATTCATCGAATTAATAACTCCGTCTAAACGTCCTAATAAATCATCTAAACCTTCTGTATCATTACTATTAAACTTATCTTCAATTCCTTGTAGTACATCAAACATTTCTTGATTAAATGTACTAGAAGGACTTACGTTTGCTTTCATCGTAATTCCTTGAGAAACTTCTACCCCGTAACTATCAATTGCTGGGTCATTAATATTAGCTGCAACAGTTGGTGGTGTACCATTTGTCACTAAAGGATTGGATACATCTGTTCCATGGAAAATGTATTTTCCATTAATTTGTGTATTAGCAACATTCACTAAATCATCTTTAATCTGAGCAATTTCTTTTGCAATTGCTGCTCTTTCATCCGTATCATTTGTACCATTTTTCCCTTGAAGTAAAAGCTCACGAACACGGTCAAGCCCACTCGTAGCTTGCTCAAGACCAGCTTCAGAGTTATCCATCCACAAATGAAGCTCGGAAAGATTTCGTTTATACTGTTCCACTTGATTTAAATTGGAACGGAAGTACATTCCTTTCATTGCAACGACTGGATCGTCAGATGGTTTTGTTATTTTTTTACCGGTTGCAACTTGGTTATTTAGTTCAGCTAATTTATTGTAGCTACTGCTAATATTGCGAAGGGAATTCGCTGATACCATTGATTGTGTGACACGCATTATTTATTCACCTATCTTCCAACGACGCCCATGCCGTTTATAATCTTATCTAGCAATTCATCCATTACCGTTATCATTCTTGCCGATGCATTATATGCTTGCTGGAATTGAATCATATTCGTCATTTCCTCATCTAATGAAACAGAGCTAACACTCATTCGTCTATTATCAACCGTTTGCTGAAGTGTTGCAGAATTGGCAGCCATCTTATTTGCTTCTTGTGCGCTTACTGCCATACTTCCGATAACCCCTTCAAAATAGTTGCGGAAATTTGACTGCTCTGAATTATTACCATAATCATATTTGTTATTGATGATTTCTGCTAATTTACTCACATAGGTTGCATCACCAAGTGTTGGATTTGAAGGATCTGCATTTGTGATATTATCCAAGCTGTTTCGAATATCCTGTGAAATCGTCATTCTGCTCGCAAAGCCATTGCGGTCCGTAATGCTACCATCTGCACTTTCCGAATCGGCAAAGAAAGAAATCGCTTTGTCGCCATCTTTTATTTCATTCGGGCTTAGTCCTTCTTCATGCACCTTGTTAAATTCTGTTGCAAAAGTATATGCTAGATTGTCTAATTCTTTTAACATATCATTAAAAGTCCCAGCTAATTCGCCATTTTGATCTACATATCCATACGATTCTACTACACTCTTTAATTTTCCAGTAGAGTTAAAGTTATTAATGTCAACTACTGTATCTCCGATTGAAATAGACTGAACAGCTGTATCATCTGCATTGCTGTTTATCTTTACTTGTTTAGCACCATCTTTATCAACCAATGTTCCTAGAGCATTCCCTTTATCATCTACTAAAGTAACAATTGCTTTTCCTTCTGCTTGTGCTAATGCATTTCCGCCTGGAGCTTCGTAGCTTACTTTGATATTCGCAAACTTTGATAGTTCATCTAGTAAACCGTCTCTTTTATCATATAAATCATTGGGCAAATAGCCATTTGGCTCAATACTGCCAATTTGCTTATTTACTTGGTCAATTTGTGAAAGCAATGTATTTATTTCTTTTTCAGCTACACTTAATTCATTTTTTGCATCTGCTTTTTCTGCAGAAACAGTTTGATGTAAATAATTAAATGTTTCTGCTACTGCAATCCCACGCTGGCGCACTACTGCACGAGCACCAGCATTTTGCGGATCAACTGCCATGTCCTGAAGTGACTTCCAGAAAGAATCCATCGCTGCAGATAAACCAGAGTCAGACGGCTCATTCAAAATGGTTTCTAAATTGCTTAATGCTGCGGAGCGATTTTCCCAGTAGCCGAGCTTGCTCGCTTCAGATCGATACTGTGTATCAAGGAATGTTTCTCTTACACGCACAACTGCCCCTGCTACAACGCCAGTTCCCATTTGCCCCGGCATTTTCGGTGCATTTGTCCCTACAGATGGAAAACTTTCTGATTGCTGTAAATCGACTCTTTGACGAGTGTAGCCTAAAGTATTTGCATTAGCGATGTTATTTCCGGTTGTATATAAAGCACCTTGTTGTGCTGTTATTCCTCTTCTTGCGGTTTCTAATCCCATAAACGTTGAAGCCATTTTATTTCCCCCATTATGCCTTTATATTTAATAAGCTGTTTCCTTGTTTTCCAATTGCGTTCGTTTGAATATTATTGCCGCTCGGCTTACCGTAATTAATGCTTTTCTGCGTCGGCTTTAATAAATTTAAGGAAACATTGACAAATTGCATGGATTGTTGAAGAAGCTGTTGATTCAATGAATTTGTTTCTGCTAAATTCATGATAATTTCTTTCAGATGATTGGCAATTTCCGATACTTTCTCTGCATCTTGTGAATCAAGAAACTTTACGCAATCCATCACTGTAGGATCTGGAATAGTTGGAACCATTCGTTTAGAGATAGTAACCCTTGCTTCTTCCAGTTTTTGTATGCTCATAATATGAGCTTGTTCATCCTTCATAATTTGCTTGAGGGCGTCCATATCGCCAATCTTAATTGCTTCTGTCTTCTTTTTTGCTACTTCATGTAAACTTTGATGTAACTTCACAAGCTTGTCCAGTGTCTGTATTAATAATGTTGCTGACATGTTAGCCCTCCTTTTTTATGAATGGATTAGTTTTTGGAATAAAAGTTTAAGATGCTTTTTGCTACATCTTGCGGATTTACTTCATATGTTCCGTTTTGTACTTGTTTTTTCAATGCATCGATTTTTTCCGTGCGCGCAGCAGAAACTTGGGAAACTTGCTGTAATTCTTTCGCAGCCGCAGAGATTTCAACTTTATCTGCTCCTTTTGTTCCTTCCGCTTTATTGGATTGGTCGACTTTGTTTACTTTTTTATATGGATTAATGCCCTGTGTTCCATAATTATTAATTTTCATTGTGTACTCCTCGCTTTCTTTCCCGTACAAGTTTTATTCTTATTACTAGTATCGGATGATTAGCGTTTTATTTAATCATTTCCTTTAATTTTTATAAAAATACGTCAAAATAACTACTTTCCCAATCATATGTGTGAGTATATTCCTAGAGGGGATTTTAGGTTGTAGGTTTAACGCCGAACGAGTTCGGCGCTTGTTTGGAATTAACGTGTAAAATAGGTAGTCCTTTTTTTAAGCTCTTTTTGTCTTTCTTCTTCTTGTTCGACTGCATGCAAGTCATTTTTTATCCCCGTTAAACAAGAATTACAAAGCTTGCCTTCACGAATAATCGTACCGCACTGCGCGCAAGGATAGCCAAGGTTCGGAAATTGAGCGAGCTTAATTCTGCCTTTTTTGATAAATTTATAAATCAGCGTTCTCTCTACGCCCGTTGCTTCCACTACTTCATCCATTTGCGCTGTTCGATTCTGCTTTTTGCGAATAAATTGATAGACTTTTTCAAAATCCGCTTCTTCTTGTTTATAGCATTTTAGACACACATCGCGAATATTATTTAGCACATAAATATCGCCACATTGTGGGCAATTCCCTAGTTCTGCCACCAAAATTCCTCCTCATCTTGCAATTGTAAAGGAAGAGATGGACTTTGCTCCCGCTTCCTTTAATAATTTTGCTGCACTCCGTAACGTTGCACCTGTAGTATATATATCGTCCACAAGAAGAATATCTTGAGCAATTATCGACTCTTTCTTCTCTAGTTTAAATATATTTTCTATTTGCAAGCGTTCTTGTCTTGTTTTTTTCGATTGTTTTTCGCTATGTATGCGCACAAGACAATTAGTGTAAGGGATTTTCGTATAAAAAAGAACAGCCTCTACTTGATTAAATCCTCTCTCATACAAGCGTTCCTCACTTAATGGAATGGGCACAACTATCTTATTTTCCCCTAAATCCTTCGGTAAAAAAGAAACGAAGGCAGAAGCTAAGCGAAAGTCTCCTCTATATTTAAATCGAGCAATTGTCTCTTTCAAAAAATCATTATATAAAAATAACGACTGATTCGATTGCAATATACCTTTCCATTCATTTAGTTCTTCCCACTTTTGGCAATCGCGGCATACCCTATCTTTAACATGTCTAGTCTCCAGCATTTGAAGAGATCGACCACATACTTGGCACATCTCCCCTTTAATCACTTCTAATTTCCCCTTGCAATCTGCACATAAATAACATTCTGGCTCTCTTGAGAAAAGATAAGTCCAATTAAATTCTGGGGTTACTGGAGCTAAGCAAATCGCACAAATCATCGAAGCATCCCCCTTTCTCTTGCTTCTTTATTACTTTTCATAATTTGTTTTCGTGCTGAAACCATACTGTTTGTTTTTCCAAAATGAAAAAAAGTAATCGTTCCATCCGGAAATTCTTTTTTCCTGCCTACCCTTCCTGAAATCTGAACAAGAGCACTTTCGGTAAAAATTTGATTTTCGGCCCCTAACACCGCAACATCTACATTAGGAAAAGTTACCCCTCTTTCTAAAATGGTTGTCGTGATAAGCAAGTCCACTTTTTTATCACGCATTTTCCGGACCTTTTCTTTTCTATTAGGATCTTCTGCGTGAACAGTTTCTAAGCTACTTATAATTGGTTGTAAGAGCGTTTTTATTTTTTCCATATAATAAATTTTCGGCACAAATAAAAGCATTGGTTTCTTCTCGGGAACTCGTTCATGAATCCATTTAATAAGTGTGGCAGGTAACTTTTCCTTACTTAATCCTTTTTCCCAATTTCCACACCACTGAAAAGTAGGAACTGGTAAAGGGTATTGATGAAAACGAGCAGGGATGGTGACGAAGGGAATCTTCTTTTGTCTACATTTTTCTTGCCAAGCTTTATCAGGGGTTGCTGTTAAATAGATAAGTGTCGAGTGTTCTTTTCTCGCTTTCTGTACAGCATATTGAAGGGATGTATCAACTGAATAGGGGAAAGCATCCATTTCGTCCAAAATGACGAGATCAAATGCTTGTTGAAAACGAAAAAGCTGGTGTGTTGTGCTTATCGTTAGGGGACTATATAGATGACGATCTTCACTGCCGCCATAAACAGGAAGAACCTTTATGTCTGGAAAAACCTCCTGCAATCTAGGGGCCAATTCGAGGACAACATCTGTGCGAGGGGTTGCAATACATACTCGTTGGTTTTGCTTTAATGCTTTTTCGATCCCTTTAAAAAGTATCTCCGTTTTTCCAGCTCCACACACCGCCCAAATAAGTAGTTCAGATTGGTCTTCGATAATTGCCTCCATTTTATCAGATGCCTCTTGCTGTCCTGGTGATAATGTTCCGCTCCATTGTAGCGCAATTTCTGAAGTTTCTTGAATTAATTTAGGTCCATTCCAAGTAATTAATGGAGTACATTCACTAATTCTCCCCATCATGATGCAGTTCCGACAATAGGTACATGTTTCTTGACATCTCGCACATGGAAAACTTGCAAACAGCTGCTGATTCTCATTACCACATCGCTTACAGCTATATTTATTGCGAGTATTTTTATCAATGCCTTGCATGTAGGAACAATATCCATTTTTGTAATGTGCTTGGATTTCTTCTTCTGAAAAAGGCAGTTCATTTAGTAGTAATGCTTTACCTTGAAGAGTAGCTTGGAGTTGGGGATTAAATGGATAAGCACTATTAAGTGGGGGCGTTAAGAGCAGATTTGGTGAAGCATTCGAAATTCGAAAAGAGTGAGGGGGATTACTTTTAGTGGGGATTAATATATTGTCCTTTTGATAAAATCGCATTATTTTCCTCCTAATTCTGATTTAAATAGTTTTAAGGGTAAGTGATGGACAGTCATTTTTCCTGCTCCAGTCACTTTTAAGTTTAATTTCGCTAGTATTCTGGAAGCAGTGTAAATAGAATCTATTTGTAAAAATTCCCTGAGTTGAGAATTGGTGATTTGCTCCCCGAAAAGAAAGTAATAATCTTTTAAAGTTGGGATCATCACTTGATTTGTCTTGTGTTTGCAACCAAGGCAATACCAATGTTGCATATGTTTTTTCATTAAAAATTGGTTGCAACATTCGCATTTCACTCCGGATATGATATCTGCTTTATTAACTTGATACTTTTGCAGAATATCCGTATCTAAAGGAGTGTTCTTTTTCTTTAAGCATTTGATTAATTTCTTCCTTTCATCTGCTGGGAGGAAGGATGCTTTAAAAGATAAAGTAAGTTTAGGAATTAATTCTGGCAAATACTCTTTATGAATTATGATATTTTTAAAGGTTTGAATTTGAGGAGGGGATAAACGTAAAATCGATTTGGGATTACTAAATACAACGAGAGAGTAAATCGGAATAGCAGGAAATTGATTGGCTAGTAACCAGCCTTCAAGTTGTCTCTTTAATCTGTTTACTTGAATAATAGGGTCCGGAAAGGCCTCTTTTTCCTCTCCTTTTATTCGTGTCATTTGATGCAAATCAATATCAAAGTACAGTTCACCTACTATGTTTTTCACTTCAAGAATTAGGGCATATTTTGCATGAAGAATTAATACATCAATTTGAAAAAAATGTTTTCCATCCCATAGACGTAAATCATGAAGAATAAAGTAGTCCTCATCTGGTAAAAAACTAAGTGGGAAGTCTACAGCTTTCTCCCCCCTGTAGCCTGCCAATTTTCTTTGATAATCCTGATTTATTAAAGAAATATTAGGATGATGGGCTCTAATTCTGGAAAGTAAAGCTTCTAATTGAAGCGCTCGATATGGATATTCAATTGGTTTTACAATCAACTGATCACTTCCTTTCATTTTTATACTGTTTATTCTATACTTTGGCTTGAATTCCTGCATATTTCATAAAAAATTACGAACGTTAATATAATCTGTGCTTTCTGATATGAGTGGTAGCAATCTTAGTTGCCGTTTTACAGTTTTTACTTGCGACTTTTCCACTTTTACTTGCGACTTTCACTTCTTTACTTGCGACTTCTCTACTTTTACTTGCGACTCTGCACTTTACTTGCAACTTTCACTCTTTTACTTGCCACTTCCCCACTTTTACTTGCGACTTTCACTCCTTTACTTGCGACTTCTCTACTTTTACTTGCGACTCTGCACTTTACTTGCAACTTTCACTCTTTTACTTGCGACTTTCACTTCTTTACTTGCGACTTCTCTACTTTTACTTGCGACTTTCACTCCTTTATTTGCAACTTCTCTACTTTTACTTGCGACTCCCCACTTTACTTGCGACTTCCCCACTTTTACTTGCAACTCCTCCACTTTTCCTTGCGACTTTCACCTTTTACTTGCGACTTTCACCTTTTACTTGCGACTCCCCACTCCTTTACTTATGATCAACCAACCCCCATCAAAAAAACCCCGGTTCTCATCAAGAACCGGGATCTCTCTAACACAACCTATTATCTCTTCTTCATCCACCCAAGCCCCATAGACCCCTCACCTAAATGAGTTCCAATTACGGCACCAAAGTAGCTTAAGGAGAATTCAATATTCGGAAATTCTTGCTCTAGTTCTGCTTTCCATTCTTTTGCTTCTTCTTCGCGATTAGCATGGATAATGACAGCATAGTAGCTGTCTCCGTTTGTTGCTTCGCGTAAAAGTTCCACAATGCGCTTCATTGCTCTTTTTTTTGTGCGGATTTTTTCAAATGGGACGATTAGTTTATCCTTGAAATGTAGCAACGGTTTTACTTGCAGGAGACTTCCTATGATTGCTTGGGCGCTTGAAAGGCGTCCTCCGCGTTGGAGATTGGACAGATCATCTACCATAAAGTAGGCGTGGCTTGTTTCTTTTAATTCATCTAGAATTGGCATAATTTCTGCTGCTGTTTTGCCTACACGGACTAATTTCGCTGCTTCAATGGCATAGAATCCTTGAACCATGCAGCTCACTTCTGTATCAAAAGCAAATACATTAATTCCCTCTACCATGTCTCCCGCAGAGATGGCGCCTTGATAAGTACCGCTAATTCCGCTTGATAAGTGGATACTAATTACTTCATCATAATTCTCGGAGAGTTTTTCAAATAGCTCCACAAATTTTCCAATTGATGGCTGAGAAGTAGTAGGCAGCTCCTTTGTTTTAATTTCTTCATAAAATTCGGATGCTGTTAATTCTTTTTCTTCTTCATACACTTCTGACCCAAGAATGACCGTCAATGGAATCATATGTATATCGTACTTCTCCCTTACATCTTTAGGGATATAAGCCGTACTATCTGTAACAATAGCTGTTTTCATCCAATTAGTTACCTTCCTTATCTATTCGTTTGTATTCCATTTTAACTAAAAAAGAGTTTATTTGCATTATATATTAACTCTATTATAATGCACAAAAAGAGGAATTTATATGGAATTTTAATAGGCAAGAAAATATTATAACAGATTTTTTACTTTTGAGGTTGATTCGGAATGGGAATTTCTCTTCTCTTTAATTCTACAAAGAGGAGCAGGATGAATTCTTCGGCGAGTTCTAATTTTATCGCTTCTAAATATGCTTCTATTAGGGTGTGATCAGGAAGTCTCTTGATTCCATTCATTGGAATTCCTCCTATCATCTTCTTTACCAATATCTTATCAATAATCCTAGGTAAAAACACCTAATTCACTTACAATATTATGACAATTCCACAAACTACTGTAAGGACAAATAAAAAAGGAGCTCCTTAAACCAACTAGTGATTCAGGTAGCACCTTTCCTATTAACGAACTTCTACCCAACCGTTTTTAATAGCAACAACAACTGCTTGCGTACGGTCGTTTACATTCATTTTTTGTAAAATATTACTTACATGGTTTTTAACCGTTTTTTCACTAATAAATAATGCCTCGCCGATTCCTCTATTACTTTTACCATCTGCAAGAAGCTGTAAGACTTCACATTCACGTCTAGTTAATAAATGTAATGGTCTTCTAATTTCTACAACTTGTACATGGTGTTCATCAGAGTTTGCATTTTCTAATGCTAGACGACGATATTCATTTACTAGGTTATGGGTTACTTTCGGATGTAAATAGGAACCTCCGTCAGCTACTACTTTAACCGCTTCAATAAGTGCATCTGCATCCATTTCTTTTAGTAGATAACCGCTAGCACCTGTTTTTAATGCATGGGTTACGTAGTTTTCATCATCATGAATGGATAGAATGATAACCTTTGTATCAGGAAATTTCTCTAACAATTGTCTTGTTGCCTCTACTCCATTAATTGTAGGCATATTTATATCCATAATTGTTACGTCTGGTTGGTATTCTTCAATTAGCTGAATAGCTTGTGTACCGTCATCCCCTTCAGCTACGACTTCGAAACTCGATTCGAAGTCGAGAATTCGTTTTACCCCTTCTCTAAACAATTGGTGATCATCAATAATAACTATCTTAGTAGTCAACTGCTCCGCCTCCCTTATTTTCTTTAGGCTCTTTTCGAATAATAATACGTTTTGCTATGTATGAAGTCCTTGATTACAGACACAAACAGTTAATCCAGGAAGGATAGCCCCTTTCAGTTTAGGGACCTCCTTTCCCTCAGAAGTCAAGATTATCTGCTTTAGTCAATACTACTCAATTAACTATCTTACAAAGATTGGATTCTCCTATGAAAAACAGTCCCTTATATCATCTAATAGGAACGTTGATCATAATAATGGTTCCAACTCCGATTTTTGAATCGATGGTTAATTCCCCATCAAGAAGATGTACTCGCTCTCTCATCCCAATTAAACCAAAAGATTCGTCCTTTTTCTGATCCTTATCGAATCCCTTGCCATTGTCCTTAACCAAGACAATAATTTGGTCTCTTCGTAGTTCCACTTTAACAGAAATATTAGATGCTTCTGCATGCTTTAAAGCATTTTGGACAGATTCTTGAACTAAGCGAAAAATTGCCACTTCGTACTTACTTGGGAGTCTTGCTTCTTTTCCGATTATGGCAAACTCAATTTTCGTTGATTCATGATACTCTTCTATTGTTTGTAAATATTTTTTTAGTGTTGGAATAAGGCCAAGATCATCTAAAGCCATTGGACGAAGATCATAAATGATTCGTCTAACTTCATATAATGCACTACGTACCATTACCTTTAAATTTCTAATCTCTTCAAAAGCCTCTTTTGCGCCACGCTCTTTATATATTCTTTCTACTAAATCAGAGCGCATCATTACATTAGCCATCATCTGTGCTGGCCCATCATGTATTTCCCGAGAAAGTCTCTTTTTCTCTTCTTCCTGAGCACCAATAATTTTTAGTCCAAAATCCTGCTTTTGCTTGGCGTCTTCGATTACTTCGCCAACCTGTTTTAAATCACTAACTAAGTAATTCATCACGACAGAAATTTGCGTTACCAGATGTTCTGCACGCTCAATTGTTTCATCTAGTCCTAACAATCGACGCTCTAAATCATCTCGTCTTTCTCGATATTGCTTTTCTAGGTGACGATTCATGCTTAAATCCATTTGCAGCGTATGTGCTCTTTCATAAGCTTCCCGAACTTCCGCTTCCGAGTATTCATTAAAATGCTTACTCACTTCTGATAAGCGTTTACGAGCAAATCGAGACTGGATCTCTAGCTTGTCTCCTTTTTCTATCGTATCTAACACGAGTACTTTCATTTCTTTTAATTCTTCGGTAAGGGTTTCATAATCTTGTCGACATTGTTCTCCAATACGAAAAATCTCGTCTTTGCTGGAACCAACGGTCTTAATCATTTGTTCCACAATATAATCTAACGTTTTTGTGTCAAATTTCCTTATTAACATATATAATTCCTCCAAAAAGGCTAAAACCCTTCCAACATCCATTCTTATTTTAGCTTGAAAGTTAATAATATGTATAATTCATCGTAAAATAAATTAAAATCGTTATTTAGACACATCTTCCCCTACCAAAAACCATGCCTCAAGACCTATTACCAACAAGAATTACTGTGAAAAAGTATGTAAAAATGCAATAATATAATTTTATCCTATTCTAAACCAAAAACAAAGAAAAAGAAGATAAATAGATGAAAGAAGCTGGAAATTAAAGAATCTTAAGCCTATCCATGAAATATAGCCCATAACATATGTAGCGGGTCTTTTCGAGCATTGAGTTTTACTTATTATATCACGCTTGCTAAATCGCTATATTAAGATTTGATTACAAAGAGAACAATAATTGAAGAAAAAAGAATGTCGAATTATAATGAAATAAGACTAATTATCGATTTTCTATTTTTTTTCAAATAGAAAAAGTTACAAATACTGACTTATATAACGAACAGAAGAATCTCATTACGATATTTGGTGGATAACAAGTATAGGATAAAGACACAGAAAGGAGCTTTCCATTGTGCTTCCTTCCTATCTAACTGTGCCTAGCTACGGAGAATATGAACTAATTATTCAAAAATCACGTTTTATTGCTCATATCGCTCGAACAGAAACTGAAGAAGCAGCACAGGCTTTCATAGGAGAAATAAAGAAAAAACATAAAGATGCCACACATAATTGTTCTGCATACTTAATTGGAGAACATGACCAAATTCAAAAAGCGAATGATGACGGGGAACCAAGTGGAACGGCAGGAGTGCCAATTCTTGAGGTACTAAAGAAAAAAGGACTAAAAGATACGACAGTTGTTGTTACAAGATATTATGGAGGGATTAAGCTTGGCGCTGGAGGTCTTATTCGCGCATATGGAAAAACTACCTCCGAAGGATTAGCAAATGTGGGTATCATTGAAAGAAAATTAAAACAAATCGTTAGTGTATCCATCGAGTATCCATTACTTGGAAAAATAGAAAATGAATTACGATCATCAAATTATCAAATCAAAGATATTCATTATTTAGAAAATGTCGAAATCGATGTCTTTGTTGATTCTGAACAGGTGGAGACATATAAAGATTGGATAACAGACTTAACGAATGGACAAGGTATAATTAAAGAAAAAGAAACCTTGTATGCAGAAACCCATATTTGAATTATTTACTATTATTACAAAAATATACCTTGAATAGAAATAAACTGCTAATTTACGCAGAATAGAGATAGAGGTAATATAGTAACTATGATTTCATTACGTATTTCTTAATTCACAAAGGAGAAACTTATGGCAAATAATACAAGAGAAACTTATATAAAGGATACAAAGAAAAAGAAACGAAAAAAAGTAAAATTGTTTATTTTTGTACCATTACTTGTGATCCTTATAGCAGGCATCGGTTATGGAGCAACCTTATACTCAAAAGCAAAATCAGTTGCAGATGATTCGTATGAGCCAATTGATCGTGATTCGAAAAGAGACGCAAAAGTAGATCCTAATATCGATGACGTCTCCATCCTATTTATTGGAGTAGATGACAGCGAGAAAAGATCTAGTCAATCTGGTACTACCCGTTCTCGTTCCGATGCCTTAATGGTAGCGACTTTAAATGAGAAAGAAAAATCGGTTAAATTACTCAGCATCCCACGTGATTCCTATGTATATATTCCGGAACGCGGCTATTCCGATAAAATTACTCATGCACACTATTTCGGTGGAGTTACGTCTACTTTAGATACAGTAGAAGAATTACTAGAGATTCCGATTGATTATTATGTAAAAATGAATTTCGACGCCTTTATGGATGTAGTTGATGCTTTAGGTGGTATTGATGTCGATGTCCCAGTGACATTTACAGAACAAAACTCGAAGGATAAAGCAGGCGCTATCCATCTTGAACAAGGATATCAGGAATTGGACGGAGAACAAGCACTTGCCCTTGCAAGAACAAGAAAAATTGATAACGACATTGAGCGTGGAAAAAGACAACAATTAATTATGCAAGCCATCATGAAAAAAGCGATCTCTGTTGAAGGGATAACAAAATATTCAAAAGTAATGGAAGCTGTCGGAAGCAATATGACAACAGACCTATCATTCAGCGATATGCAGTCCTTAATTGCTTATGCAACTGCCGATAACGGTTTACAAGTAGAAACACTTACACTCGCGGGTACGGATGGCCGTGTAGATGGTAAATATATTTATCAATTAGATGAAACAGCATTAGCGGAGACAAAATCCATTCTGCAGCAACATTTAGGCTTAACTAACAGTCTTTTATCTGACTCCGACAGTACAACGGACATGAATACAGGTACAACAATAGACACTGAATCAAATGTTAATACTAATACAAGCACAACAACAGACACTTCTACTTTAAATTAATCTTCATACCTGACATACACTGATCTTCTGGTGTATGTCTTTTTTTCAAAAAATGTATATTTCTTCTACTTGCATCTATATTTGCCTTCACTCGACTTCTACGAAAACAATAGTATAAAAGTATGATAGAATACTAGCTTCATGATAAAAGAAAGTTTTTCTCCTTTTTCTCCTCTCCCGTTCCAATGGTATTTCAATTAAATTACAGATCTACATCAATTAAATAAAAGAAGCAACGATATTGAAAAAAACATTCTCATTGTTGTTATCATTCACCTTATGTATTTCTCTACTACCAGCATTTGTACAGCCTACTTATGCAGCAAGAGCGGCAGTGAACCACAAATACATGTGATGCTAAAAAATTACCTAGGAAACAAAACTCAAATTAGCATTACACCATCAGGAACATATAAAACGACAGATGGAAAAATTTCTTTAAACAATACAACAACCTATACCCTTAAAATAGAACAAGCCAAACTTAAGCTATATAAAGGAAGTACTTTTCTTTATGAAGCTGATTCGTTAACATTTACTCCATCCAATCCTGATGATTATCTAACAATTGACAATAGAAAATACAAAGGTTCTTTTACATTTATGATGGAAACAATAAATGGTTCTAATTATATTCGCCCAGTTAACACTCTTGGAATGGAAGAATATCTTAAAGGCGTTGTTCCAAGTGAAGTGCCTGCTTCCTGGAATATAGTAGCTTTAAAAGCACAGGCAGTTGCTGCTCGTACCTATTCTTGGAATTATGGCGGCAAGACCATTACAGATACAATTAGTCATCAAGTTTACGGCGGATTAAATGATTCTCATCCTAATTCAGATGCTGCAGTGGAAGCTACTACTGGGCAAGTCTTAAAATATAATAATCGCTTAATTGACGCTGTTTTCTCTGCCAGCAATGGTGGATTAATGGATTCAGCTAATAACGTATGGGGAAATGATTTTGCCTATTTAATGAATGCCGCAGATCCTTTTGATACAAGCTATACTTGGAACTTCAACGTTCATACGACACAAATAGATATGAAAGATAAGGATTTGGCAAATCCAGATACTTGGTGGAATAAAGTTACTGAAAAAGACATTGCTATTATTACTAATATTAAAACATGGTTAAACGAAAATGGTTATAAAGATAAAGACATCAAAATTATTCGTATTCCTACATTAGCTTTTAATAATCCTTCTATCACGAAAAGAGTAAGCTCAGGTACCATCTCCATTCAATTTTATGTAAAAAATATGAAGGACTCCAATGGAGAACTAATTTTGCAAGAAATTAATCAGACAAATATTGCAGCATCTAAAGTAAGAGCAATGATCGGTCTGAATTATGTTAAAAGTTATCTCGTAACCAAAAGCGCTTCTACTACTGACATACACAGTATAGCCGGTAGAGGATTTGGTCATGGGGTTGGACTAAGCCAATATGGAGCAAATAATCGTGCAAATGCCGGACAAA
This sequence comes from Niallia sp. RD1, assembly GCF_024219955.1. NCBI lineage: Bacteria > Bacillati > Bacillota > Bacilli > Caryophanales > Bacillaceae > Niallia > Niallia sp. RD1. Next base: position 422,928 of record NZ_CP100420.1, read on the forward strand.
AGCACACCACAATTTTAGCGTTTTATTATCCTGGAACACAACTAGTAACAGAATATAGTAAAGCTGCTATTTTAGCTCCTGAAATAAAAGATAGTAAAGCTATGTTTGATCAAGCGAAGAATATCGTTAACGTTGGTTTTACGCTAACTAAAACAGCTAATACAGTCGTTAGAATAAAAGATAAAAATGGTAAAGTAATGACGACCCTTTTAAATAACGGATTGTTGCAGGCTGGAAATTTTGTTTATAATGCCAATGTTTCAAGCTGGACTAATGGCAGTTACACAGCAGAAATCATCACAACAGACAGTGCGAACAATAAAGTAACAAGTACTATTGGATTCCAAATCATAAAAATTGACGTACCCACTATTAATTCAATCAAAACAGTGTATGATGCAAAAGCAAACACCATTAATGCATTCTTTTCTATCAATCAACCGACAACAACAACGGTTACGATTTTAGACAGCAAGAATAAGGTAGTCAAAACATTAGCTAGCAATAAATCTATGTCTGCTGGAACATCTACTTATAAATGGGATGTCCGTAATGTTAAAGATGAAACGTACACATTAACAATTAAAGCAGTTAATAGTAGCGGCAAAGAAAGAACAGCCAAACAAAATTTCACCCTGAAGAAAGCGACTGCCCCGACAATTAAAGATATAAAGGCTAGCTATGATACAAGCGGAAACAAGATAAAGACTAGCTTTCACGTCAATCAATCGACAGCAACAACGGTAAAAATCTTGAACAGTAAAGGAAAAACGGTGAAAACCTTGGGTGTAAATAAGTCATTGAATGCAGGAATTCATTCATTCACTTGGAGTGTCGGAAACACAGGTGATGGTAGTTATTCAGTTTCTGTAGAGTCTGTAAATGGAAGCAAACTAAAGAAAACAGCAACTAAAAAGTTTAGCTTATATAAAGTGAAGACAGGGACTGTAAAAGCTTCAAAACTAAATATAAGACAAAAGGCATCCCCCTCTTCCAAAAGGGTTGGAACAGTCCCTAATAATCAGAAAGTAACCATATACGCAAAAAGCGGTTTATGGTATAAAATCAAATATGGGAAAGTCACTGGTTATGTATCGGCACAATATGTAAAAAATGTAAAATAAGAAAACGATAAAGCACAGAGCCATTGTCTCTGTGCTTTATTATTTTAACCCTAGGTTTTCTCAACTTTTTATTCTCCTCTCATAGAAATATTATTAAAACTTTGTAATTCTGTACATACTATTACTATCGGCATAGGATTATTTCGCTAAGTGAGGGATAAATGTGAAAAAACTAGGGATGTTTAATAAAATTACTCCTGAAAGCTTAAAGCATTATGATAGTGATATATTTCATCTTGATGATGAAGATGGGGAGGAAATAGATTCTATCTCTGAACAAGACAGCAATTTAACATAATTGGATTTAAATTAAAAAGTCGGGAATACCTACACAAAATGGTGTTCCCGACTTTTCTTATTTTTTTTCTGTTGAATATCTTATATCATTAATAAATTTTAAAATGGGTTTATAATTCTTTCCTACTAAACCTATTTTTTCTACTATTAGTTCAATAATTAGCAGTACTGTTACAATTAACAACATTGCCCCCCATACTTTCGCTTGAGAGAATATTACTGCAACCAATCCAAAAAAGGAAGCCATTGCATAAATAATAATCACCGTTTGTCTATGGGTAAAACCAATATTTAGTAAGCAATGATGCAAATGTGATTTATCAGGTGCCATCAAAGGCTGCTTATTAACTAAACGACGAATGATAGCAAAAAAAGTATCTGAAATTGGAACTCCCAAAATAATCACAGGAATAACAAAGGAAATTAGCGTGACATTTTTAAAGCCTAATAATGACATGACTGCTATTATATAGCCGAGAAATAGCGCTCCTGTGTCTCCAAGAAATATTTTAGCTGGATAGAAATTAAAGAGTAAGAAGCCTAATGTAGCTGCTAACACGATCGATGAAATCGCTATTACATATCCATTACCCATTATCATGGCCATTCCAGTGATCGTAAATAAAGCGATGCTAGATACTCCTGAGGCAAGCCCATCTAACCCATCTATCAAGTTCATCGCATTCGTTATCCCAACAATCCAAAGGATCGTAATTGGAATATCTAAGAATCCGAACTCCAATTTTCCTCCAAAAGGAAGATTGATAAATTCTACCTGTACTCCACCCCAAATTACAACGATAACTGCCGCTAATGTTTGGGCTAGAAATTTTACTTTAGCTGAAAGATTATAAATATCATCCAGCATACCTGTTACGATGATAATGGCACTACCAAGTAAAATCGGATAATGATAGGCCTTATCAGGATTAATAACTAATGCTCCGATAACAAAACTAATATATATTGCTAAACCACCCATACGAGGCATAACTTTCTGATGTACTTTACGTTGTTCTGGTTTATCCATTGCTCCTAATTTAAATGCTAGCTTTTTAACTAAAGGAGTAAGCAAGATAGAAGCGATAAAACATACAACAAGCATTATATAAATCATGTAGATCCTCCCTAATGCCCTTAAAACGCACATTTGTAGGCATCTGTCTTTCCTTACAATATCGAAATTTATTATAGCATATTTATGAGATACTTGGTCTCTTTAATCACTATCTTTTTTTATATTACAAAAAAATAATTGCTTTATTAACTATCATAATATAAGACGTAAAAAAGTCCAGAAGGTTTCAACTTATCTAAAGTTATTTTCTTTCTACTAGCAACTTCAAAACAACTTATTTTCATGTAAGAAAAAGTGGCTATTGCGTAGCCACTTTTATTATTATTATTTGCTAACATTTAACCCTAAGTTAGAGTTAATGGTTGTATAAAAATGAAAAGATTTTTTATCTAGCTCCTTTTGATGAGGATCTATTCGGTTTATATTAATTTTTTGATAGTCATTATACTTTATAAATATCCCATAGCTTCCTTTTGCTAACTGTATTAATGCCGAGTTCGGCAAGAACGATTCATAGAGATACTCATCCACTTTAGAAATAGAAAAAGAATATTGATCTTCTGGATTACTTCGATTTCGGAAAATTAATTCATTGATATTTTCAGTATAGTCTCCATAAATATTGAATTTAACTCTATAACCATCTTCTTCAAACCTTCCATCTTCAAAAAACGCTGCCATGGATATCCTTATATGTTCATACCCAGCAACAGGAGTAATCATATAAGGTAAATTATCATTAACGATAATCTCCTTCACTTTTTGACTTTTATCCCACATAAACAATTGCGCTAATTGGTCATATTCACCATTTAAGTACATCTGATAAGCAGCTTTATTGATGTGATGAAAAAATTGATTAGTGATATCATAATTTAAATTCTTAGTAGTTTCCACTACCTCTGCAAATTTTTTAAAGTAAGCACCCTTATTTTTACTTTTAAAGAAATGCTGTCTATTAAAAAATCTCGTAATACAGTCAAATTCATATAATCTATTTAATATCATCTTTTCTATCTGCACATCTAATTGCTTCCCTTTAACATAATTAATAACTCGGATATTAGTATCCATTTTATGCATAATATCTGTTTGTTTTGTAAGAGAAGCATTATTTTCATCTAAACGATTTAAGTAATAAATTGTTTTGGTTGTAGTGGAAATTGCTTTTGCGTTGACTAAGACATCAATAAAAAATTGCTTATCCTCTGCAAATTTCATCTCTGGATACTTAATATTATTTTCCTTTAATAAAGACGTCTTTACCATTCTAGCTCTTGGCCCTAAATGTTGGAAGATATGTGGAATGGAAGTTGGAAGAACACTTCTTCTTTCCATACATGATTCATGCTCTCCAACAATCTTTGTTGATTTACTTTCCACTTGTATTGTTTTTCCTACAACATAATCATCATTTGTCTCTTTTAAAATGGAATACATTGTTTGCAATCCATCTGCTTCCAACCAATCATCAGCATCTAAAAATGTAACATATGGCGAAGTTGATAATTGTATTCCTAAATTTCTTGGGTGTCCAGGGGTACCAGTGTTCTTCTCCAAGAATACAACTCTAATACTATTCGGATATTTTTTTGCATATTCTAACAAGATAGGTCGCGAATTATCTGTAGAACCGTCATCTACGAGGATATACTCAACTAGATTGAAGTCTATAGTTTGATTAATAACAGAATCAACCGTTTTCTTTAAATTTTCTTCTGCATTATAAACCGGAGTAACAACTGTAACTAATTTGTCCATTTTTTTCTTAAATAACCCTAAGATATTTGCCTTTTTTTCATATACATAATATCCATCATTATTGTAATTAATATCATTTGCTTTTTCAAAGCTATTTCGGTTATAGGATTCAGTCATTCCATTAACCTCCCCAATTCATATGTATTTTTCAATAAAATTAACCATTATGTCTACAATTCATCATATACCAATAAAAAGTAATTTTCCATTATTATTCCACATATTTCCCAAACTAAAACAAATTTACACAAATAAGGACCACCCGTGAGAACGGGTGGTTTTCTCTGCGGCTGAAAGCCTTTGTTACTGACCAAACCCTAAAGGGCTACTGAAAGGTTCGCCAATTGTACTACTTCTACTGGCCAGACCTCAAAGGCCTTCTCTCCTAATTTTTTCGTTTCTTTTTCTTCACTTCTTCCCCTGTAAATGGATCAATATATTCCATAATCGTTAATTGTTCTGCGACTAGATCATCTTGTATTTGATTACGGATATATTCTTCAATTACCTTCTTGTTTCTTCCTACCGTATCTACATAATATCCTGTACACCAAAATTTTCGATTTCCATACTTATATTTCAGTTGTGCATGTCTATCAAATATCATCAAGCTACTTTTTCCTTTTAGATATCCTACGAATGCTGATACACTTAATTTTGGCGGAATACTCACTAACATATGTACGTGGTCCTTACACGCAGTTGCTTCTATTATCTCTACGCCTTTCCTCTCACACAAGGTACGTAAGATTTGCCCAATATCTTTCTTTATTTTCCCGTAAATTATTTGTCTTCTATATTTTGGTGCAAATACTATGTGATACTTACAATTCCAAGTTGTGTGTGCTAAACTATTATTGTCTTTTGACATAAGGACTTCCTCCTGGCTATTTATTTTCGGTTGGCGAACCAAAAAATATTTTAGCACCACGAGGAACTTTTTTTAATACCACGCTGTAAGCTTTTTGGAACCCTAGGCATAGCCCAGGGTTTTCTTTTCTATAATAAGAAACCGCCTTGTATGGCGGTCTATATTTTACCAATATATTCAGGGTCACTTTGCTTTTTAAAGCCCTGTTCCCTAAATTCCCTTTTTTCTTTATCACTCATTTTTTTATACTTGGCTAAAAATTCTTCATAGGCAGGGATAACTTCATCGATTTTCCCTTCCATTTTCAGTTGCCCATGTTCTAACCATATTCCCTTTTGACAAAACTTTTTCATTTGTCCAATGGAATGGCTAACAAAGAACATTGTTTTTCCACTTTTTTTGAATTCATCCATTTTAGCTAAACACTTCTCAGCAAAAGCTTTATCGCCAACTGATAGCGCCTCATCAATAATTAAAACATCTGGATTCGTATTTACGGAAATAGCAAAGCCTAATCGTGATTTCATTCCACTTGAGTATGATTTCACAGGCTGATCAATAAACTTTCCTAATTCAGCAAAGTCAATAATTCCCGGTTCCAGCTCTTTTATTTGTTCCTTTGAAAAACCAAGCATCAAACATTTCAATTCAATATTTTCTCTGCCCGTAAGCTCATTGTTCACACCAGCAGCTACGGCAATTAAAGAGGCTTGTCCATCAATTTCTACTGTTCCCTCTGTCGGCGGAACAATACCTGCAATAATATTCGATAGAGTAGACTTACCTGATCCATTTACGCCAACAAAACCTATAACATCACCATGATCTGCTTCAAAATTTATATTACTTAATGCATAAAATGGTTCCCCATAGCTTCTAGGCAAGAAAATATCTTTTAATTTATCGCCATTATTTTCATATAATTTATATCGTTTTGTTAAATTTTTAACAATAACTGATTTTTCCATTAAACCACTTCCAATTATAAAAAGTCAATAAAGTGTTTTCTAAATCTAACGTGCATATACGTCCCAACAAGAAGCAATATAAGTACTACACTCCAGAAATATATCGTCATTCCTGGGTGCTCCGTTATAAACCACCCTTGTCCCAACAAGGCATAACGATAACCTTCCATTAAATAATAAAGCGGGTTAATTTGCATAATTTTTTCAAACTTTTCACCTAAGTGATTTGCTGGCCATAAAATAGGAGTAAGATACAACAGAACCCTCATTAAAGACTGTAAAAGCATCTGAAAATCTCTTATAATTGTGGAGATTGTAGATGTTATTAAAGCAAGGGCAAACAAAAACATAATTGCCGCAAATAAGAAATATGGAATTTGCAAATAGTATATTGAAATTGGATACCCAATAAACTGATAAATAACGATTACTATGACCATTAGTAATAACTGTGGATACAGTAAAGACATAATGACATAAGACGGTATAACACTTAAGGGAAAGTTCATTCTAGAAACCATTCTTAAACGTGTATAGATAGATTTAGAGCTTTTTGTAATGGCAGGATAGATAAAAAACCAAAGTGTAATACCTGCAAGCATCCAAATAAAATAAGGAAATACCTCTCCATTAGCTCCTTCCACACCACGTCTCTTTTGTACAAAACCGAACACAAACCAATAAATAGCAATTTGGATTGCTGGATTGATCAATTCCCATAAAATCCCTAAATAGTTATTCCTATTTGCACTTTTTAATTCATAAAGGGATAGTCTTCTAATTAAATGAAAATGATTAAATTGCTCTTTTAATACTTTAACGATAGAAGCCATAATCTTATAGTACCTTTCTTTAAGCTGTTCCCATTTCTATTTTTCACTAAAATAAATGGGATTACACTAAATATATTTATTTTCAGTAATATTAATCTTATTCTTTGTTTAAAATTAAACATACTTTGGCATAAATTACAATGCCATTAATACTATACATCCTTTCCACATATTTTAAAATGTTAATTTTTTTCAATCTTAACCAATACAATCTATCAAACATTATATAAAGAAAAAAGATAGATTTCAAACCTTATAATAAATCGCTTGATTTCCTCTAATTCAATAGAAAAAATTACTAGTTCAATTACAATTACTACCCAAAATTTTTTAAAAAATCCGTAGCAATAAAAAAATATTCTATGCAGCGAATACAATACTGCATAGAATACACGTCTAATTAGTTTTTTATTTATATTTAGGTATCTCTAATTCCATTCGATAGGATGTTAACATATTATATAAATTGTACATACTGCTTACTTGTTTACTCGCCCATCCTATATCTGTAGCATATTGATGTTCACCTGGTTTACTAGGGTTCCAGCGCATTTTATAAAGAGTGTCTTGTTTATAAGTAATATTATTAATATAATTCTTCCCTATAAATTCAGCACCGCCTATTATCGCTTTCTCTGGAGTAGTCCACCCCATCTTATATGCATATTCGGATCCACTCTTAAGTGCAGAGCCATCAACTGCACCAATACCATACATATTATATACAGTTTTTGGAGTAACTGCCTTTCCATCAACAGAAGATACCTTAATACCAGTTGCCAAGCTTGAAGTCCCATTTCCAGTTTCTAATAGAGCATGAGAAATCAAATAAATCTCATTAATACCATATTTTTCTCCGGCCTCATTGAATGAGCTTCCTTTTCCAGATAAAATCCCCTTATTTTTGAGTATTTTATCATTGACTTCTTTTGAATTAAGATTCGCACTTGAAGATAATAATAAGAATTGTAGTTTCTGTTTATCATCATTCTCAAAATTACTTGGGTTCATATAGTAACTAATATCCGTAGGACTAGCATTTACCCAAGTATTGTATTTCACCGTATATTTTGGTGTTATATCTGGTTTAACTTGGCCGACCGGTACAGAATATTTATAAAAGTCAATCTCATACCAAAACATTCCATCACTATCTTTCTTTGCTGTTTTTGATAGAATGGTAATTTTATAATCCCCTTTAAAGGTACCTATAACCCAACTGCTTGTATTAGTTCCACCTCTAACATTCCATGTACCGCTGTTTATAATGCCATAATCGACACTACTGCTAACATATTTAAAAGCGTCTTCTCTCATATATGCTTTATATTTTTTATCAGTTTGTGCACTTTTGCTCAGTTGAATATTAACAGCATCATTTAATGTGGTATTCAAGTAGCTATAAGTCTTTGTAATTGCCTTTGACTTTTCCATATCAAAAGAAAGATATGCATCGCCACTTCCCTCATAGTATTTAATGACAAAAGTATGCTTTCCTTTTGGAAGATAATAACCGATTACTTCATTTTCTTTTCCGATATTACCATTCCAAGCATCGATTAGAACTTTACCATCAACCTCAAGTACTGCTCCATTGTCTGCTTTAAGCTTAAAATTATAGTTAGTGTTCTCTGTAACGTTAAGCACTTTTTTATAAACAGCTGAAAATTTATCAGAAGGAATTGCATTATCAGGAGATCCTTTTTTCCAATTAAAATCGATATCGTAGATTTTATTTAGAGAATCCTTTCCTCCTATGACAACATTTCTCTTTGAATCTGTTACTTTATAAGAAGGTGCTTGATTTTTATCTATTACCTCTGGATAATATTCTGCATACCAAGTCCCATCAAGCATATTTTGTTCATTGTATGGCTGAATAGAAACTTGGAATTTAGCAGTTGACGTGTTGTCATAATATCTTACTTCAATCCAGTGGATATTATCACCATCTACATTATCTATTTTTACCTTTGTTGCTTTTTCACGATAAGAACCATTTTTCCAATTATCAATAACGAGTCTTCCATCAAGATACACTCTTACACCATCATCAGATAATCCCCTAATAATATATTCGCCTGCGTTCATTCTCTTAGCAGTTACAAATTTAGCTGAAAAATTATCCTTATTTACTTTAGAAATCGGTGCATTTTTCCCATAATTCTGTGTGAGCGTGTTTGAATTAGAATTATTGATAACATTTGATGTCACAGGAGTACCTGAGAGATTCTTATTATTATAGTAATACCCGATCCAATTACCTAACGGCTGAATTTCAGAAAACACATAGGCGTTCCCTGATTTCTCTAAGTAATCTATTTGAGTAATATGTTCTCCAGTGCTTACCCCTCTTACAATTGCTTTATCAAAAGTACCACTAGAACTTTTCCAACGATCAATCAAAGTTTTATTATCAAATTTGACACGAATGCCATCATCTGCAAATGTAGAAACAAAATAATCACTGCTTCCTGAAACTTTCCGCAAGAATGATGCTGAAAAATTATCTTTTGGAATTCCAGCTAAAGGAGCATCTTTTTTCCACTGATACTGGATGCTTGAAACCTTATTCTTCGAATTCAAGCCACCTATAACTGTTCCAGTGCCCGATAAATTAGTATTTGGGTAAAAAATATTCATCCATTCCTGGCTAGTAACTACTTGATTAATAGGTTTAATATCAAAATTCAATTTTGAATTTCCTGTTTTCTCAAGATACTCTACCCTTATCCAATGAATATTTCTTTTAGATGAATCTGCTTCATCATTTCTATCACTTATATTAATTTTATACGCATCTTCCTTTGAATTTGCAGAGCTCCATCGATTTACTACTAATTTATCATCCACATAAACACGAATTCCATCATCAGCCACAGAACGGATAACATATTCTCCTTGTTCAAGCCTTAATGCAGTAGTAAAACTGGCAGAATAGTTATCTTTCGGTATAGCTGATATCGGAGCGTTCTTCCCATAATCAAAACTAAATGCTCCTTTTTCGTCACCCTTTATTACCGCTTTATTAGCTGGCGCACCTTTTAAGCTATTATTAGAATAATAGTAGCCTAGCCATTGTCCTAATGGAAGAACATCAGCATTAATAAGAGCTTTTCCTGACTTTTCAAGGTAATCTAATTGAAAGACGTTATTATTTTCATTAAGGTTAGTGATTAATGCTTTATTTGCTTTACCCGAGCTTCCTGACCAACGATCAAACAAGATTGAGTTATTAATTTTTGCTCTAACTCCATCATCAGCATATGAATAAACAAAGTAATCTCCTTTATTTAAGAGCTTATAAAATGAGGCTGAAAAATTATCTTTGTTAATACTAGAATTTGGTGCTGAATTTCCCCAATTATATTTAATCTCTTTTATTCCAGATGAAACAAATGCATTTCCTGAAACGTTCGTATTATTATAATAAGATGAAAACCAAGTAGATGTCGATAATACGTCTTGAACAGATTTTAGAGAGAATTGCAAATAACTTTTTCCTGTTTTCTCTACGTATTCAATGCGAATCTCATGAACATCATTTCCTTGGTTATTCTCGATTGTAATTAATCTAGTATCTTGAGAAACTCGATCACTATCTAAAACTAATTGCCCATCAATATAGATACGAGTACCATCATCATGCTTTGTTTGCAGAAGATAATTTCCTGCTGGTAATTTTTTATACGTAAACAATTTAGCTGAAAAATGATTGGATCCAATACCTTTCACATTGGGCTTATCATACTGATAATCAAAGCTTAAATCGCCATTTTTGTCTGGAGTGTATACTAGAGCATCTTCTGGATTACCGCTGAATTTTTCATTGTTGTAGAAATAACCAATCCATGATCCAAAAGGAAGCATATCTGCAAATAATACAGCATTGCCAGCTCCCTCATAGTATTCCGTTTTTATTGTATGATTACCTGGGGACAAATTAGTCATTGGAGCTGCTAAGTAATTTCCACTCGAACTTGTCCATCGATCGATTTTTATTTGATTATCCAAATACATACGCACACCATCATCAGCATATGTGTGAAAATAATAATCTTTTTGAGAATCGGAAATACTTATATTCTTTTCAAAACTAGCTGAAAAATTATCTTTATTGATTCCTGCTAAAGGCTCGTTTTTCCCCCAATTAAATCGTATATTGTCATACAATTTGGAAACAGGTGTTTCTGTTAAGTTTTTATTATTGTAAAAATTGGAGGACCATGTATTCTCTGCTGCTTTTATGTTCATTTGGGGTGAAATTATAAACAAAAGAAAACATAAAAACAAAGATGTACCTGCTATTCTCCAAAATATTCGAGTTTCTATTTTCCACTCACTCCTAACTATTTTTTCTATATTTCTATTATCTAGTAAAATGGTAAATATGTTAAGAGCATTCGACAAAAAATAATGGGTAATTTTATCTATTTTTTAGCGATTCTTGTCAAAATTTTCATTTTCATAAAATTTCACTATGCAAAATAAGTAGTTTAAAATACCTACTAAAAGTCTTTATTATAAAAAGACGACAAAAAAACTGCCCCTATAATGAAGGCAGTCTTTCGCTATTATTAAAAAGAATTTTATTTCATTAATTTATCTAAACACTCACTTAGAAAGTTTATTTTTTTCCTTTTCTTTTAATCTTTCAGCAAGCTCTAATATATAACTTTTTAATTGTGCATTTATATCTGTACGTTTTAACCCTAATTCAATTGTAGTTTGAATAAAACCGAATTGTTCACCGACATCATAACGATTTCCTTCAAATTCATAAGCAAATACACGTTGAATTTTATTTAGTTTTTCAATTGCATCTGTTAGTTGGATTTCTCCTCCAGTGCCAATTTCCTGTGACTCAAGAAAGTGAAACAGCTGTGGTGTAAATATGTATCTTCCGATAATGGCTAAATTAGACGGCGAAGTTCCTTGTTTAGGTTTTTCAACAAATTTCTTTACCTGATATCTTCTACCTGTATCTGGTAAGGGGTCTATTATTCCATATCGATGCGTTTCCGAGTCAGGTACGACTTGTACACCAATGACAGAAGAAAGGGTTTGATCATATTGATCCATCAATTGCTTTAGACATGGTTTTTCGCTATCAACAATATCGTCTCCTAACAATACGGCAAACGGCTCATCCCCGATAAAATTTCTCGCGCACCAAACAGCATGCCCTAAACCTTTTGGTTCTTTTTGTCGTATATAATGGATATCTACATTGGAAGATTCCTTCACTTTTTCTAACAAAGTAAATTTTTCTTTTGCAATTAAATTTTCTTCTAATTCTAAAGCATTATCAAAGTGATCTTCAATAGCTCTTTTTCCTTTCCCAGTAACGATAATAATATCCTCGATTCCTGAGGCTATTGCTTCTTCCACAATATATTGAATCGTTGGCTTATCAACGATTGGCAACATCTCTTTTGGCATCGCCTTTGTTGCTGGCAAAAATCTAGTTCCTAATCCTGCAGCAGGAATAATCGCTTTTTTTACTTTACTCATAAAAAATACCTCTCTTATAAATAAATTTTTAGTGCGTCACTTGCTACTACTATTTAGTATACTTCAATCATTAGAAAAGCACTATTATTGGACCTATTTTATTGTATTTCTATCAATTTCATCTTATCTGCTCAGAAAAAAATGGTGTAAACGCTATCTTTTGCAACTTTTCTTTTAAAAAGGTCGTCTATATATTCAGGTATCAGTATATCATCATCTATTAATAGAATACTTTTGAACTAAGCTTAACTAAATAATGCTATTAAAAATAGCTTTGGGGGATAATTCTTAATGTATCCTCAAATAATAAGATAAAAATTGTTCAAGAGCTCTCATTTTATTTAATAGTATAGGAAAAGTTTATCCATGATTAACACTTACTAATCACAAAATATTCCTTATGAATATGAATGTAAAATAGAAGTGCTATTATTTACTATTAAAAAGAACATTAGTTCTTTTCATCCTATACTAAAAAAGAATGTTCAGTAGAGATGATTTCTGCTATTCTTTAAATAAGTTTATCATTTTTTGTCAAGATATGGAGGATATTGTTAAATGAGTAGAAATAAGCCGAAAAAAAAGAAGAGAAAATGGTTAAAAGTCACGGGTATTATTCTTCTTCTCCTTGTTATTGGAATAGGAATATATCTGTATACTGTATGGCATTCTCTTTCCACTGCTGTGAATAATATGCATGAGCCAATTGAAAGACAGACTTCAAAAAGAACCGATACTTTGAGCCTTGGGGACAAAGAGCCATTCTCTGTTTTAATGTTAGGTGTGGATGAACGTGATGGAGACTCAGGAAGATCGGATACAATGATCGTACTTACGGTAAATCCTGATAAAAAATCTGTTAAAATGCTAAGCATACCTCGTGATACTCGTACAGAAATTGTGGGACACGGCACTACAGACAAAATCAATCATGCATATGCATTTGGTGGTGTTCCAATGTCGATGGATACAGTAGAAAACTTCCTTGATATACCTATTGATTACTATATGCAAATTAATATGGAAGGCTTTAAAGATATTGTTGATTCTGTTGGCGGGGTAACGGTAGAAAATGATTTAGATTTCACTTACGAAGGGGTTCACTTTGCTAAAGGCCCTGTTAATCTAAATGGCGAGGATGCATTGAAATTTTCCCGAATGCGTTATGATGATCCAAGAGGTGACTTTGGTAGACAGTTAAGACAAAGACTAATTATCCAAGCTGTTATTAAAGAAGGAGCTAGCTTAAATTCTTTAACAAACTTCGATTCAATTTTTGAAGCATTAAGCAAAAACATCAAAACAAATATCACTTTTGATGAAATGATCGACATTCAATCTAAATATAAAGCAGCCGCTAGCAATATCGATCAGTTAACCATCAATGGTTCTGGACAAACAATTAATAAAGTATGGTATTTAATTGTGGACGATGCAGAAAAAACTAAAATTCAAAATGAGTTAAAAGAACATTTGGACGTACAATAAAGAAGAATTTCATCAACGGGGGTCTTACTGCCCTTTAAGAGTAGGATAAAAAATAAGGCAATAAAAAAAGACCTACCCAGCTCTTTTTTTATTGCCTCTAATATTCTGCTTTTGAATTCTTATCTTTTGTTAAAAACCTCTTCCACTACTCTTTCAGCAGATTTCCCAGCCTCTAAGTAGCAAAACTTATCATAAAAATCATTGAATTTATCACTTATAGGACTTACTTCTGCATCTCTGATTGACTCAATAACTTCTTCTGTCGTTTTCACAAGTGGACCTGGAGCAGTTTTCTCAAAATCAAAATAAAAACCACGTAAATTATCTCGATAATCTTCAATGTCATATACAAAGAATATCATTGGTCTTCTTAAATTTGCATAATCAAAAAACACGGAAGAATAATCAGTTACCAAAATATCAGAAGCTAAATAAAGCTCTCTAATATCTTCATAATTTGAAAAATCAAATGCAAACCCTGTATATGGTGTTAAATCAAAGTTTTCTGCCACCAAATAATGCATCCTTAATAATACAATATACTCTTCTCCAAGCTGTTCACGAAGCATATTTAAATCTAATTCTAAATCAAATTTGTATTTGCCTCTTCCATAAAATTGATTATCTCTCCAAGTAGGTGCATAAAGAATTACCTTCTTATCCATCGGTAATGCAAACTTTTGTTTTAAGGCTTCTATATTTTCTTTCGTATTATCTACATGCAACACATCATTTCGAGGATAGCCAGATTCAATCATTGTTTTATTAAAGTCGAATGCTCTTTTAAAAATTTCCGTAGAATAAGCATTAGGAGAAATTAAATAGTCCCAATTAGATGCTTCTTTTAAAAAGTTATTCTTATATTTAACTGTATTTGTACCAGGCATATGCACTTCGTCCATATCAGCAGCCAATTTTTTCAGTGGCGTACCATGCCATGTTTGTAGATAAGTTGTATGCTTTGGTTTCGGAATCCATAAAGGTAAACGGCTATTGCTCACCCAATATTGTGCTCTTGCCATAATAAATAACCATTTGATAGAAAAACGGGGCACAATATTTAAATTTCTGCCTTCGAAATTTTTCATGTACTTTTTATCAACACTCCAGTACATTTTATATTCAGGATTATATTCCTTCATATATTCAAATATTGCTCTCGGATTACAGCTAAACTGCTTTCCAGCAAAGCTTTCAAATACAACAGATTTTTTACGAACTGGAGCATACCCGAGCAACTTAAAGACTTTTTTGTAAAGTATCTTTATCTTCCTGCTTCTCTTTATATCCGTCATTTTCCTTCTAATTCTACTTTTCCACTCTTTCGAACGATTATACACATATACTTTAACGGAAAGATAGCTCTTTACCTTTGTTTTTTTAATAAAAATCCTTCTATCTATTCCATCAATTTTTATAACCTTCGCTCTTCTCGAGTGTAGTGGGTTAAAAGGATTAAAAGTTAATCTTGGACTAACTGTAACTACCTCTTCTCCATTTTCAATAGATGATAACTCAATATAAAATCGGAAATATAATAATTCAGATGTATGCAAATAATTTTTTAAATCAATAGTACCTTTAAAGCCGATCTCATCATAGTTTCGTATCCCATCCCCATACAATTCCGTTAAATCTGTTCTCTTTATATTTTCTAAAGGCAAACGATATTGCTCTTCATCTAAATGATTCGTAATAATTAATGTCTTATTTATTTCTTTATTGCTAACAGTAAGATTAGTATTTAATACATATCCGCTAATATTTAATGAACCATCCTTTTCGAGAAAAGCATCCTCTACTTTCGCAATAAAAGGTTTTTTTGTCGTTTTCAGAGAAACATTCATTTTATTAGTCGTATATGGATAAAAAACTGTTCCCATATCTGCATAATTATAGTAAATTAAATTCAACTCTTGGCGATTACTTACTAAACGATATCTTTTGTATTCATCATCTTCTGACTCTACTACAACATATATATCCCATACCCCTGGTTGTCCAAAAAATCCTATTTCTTTATGTAAATCAATTTTAACTTCATAACTTCCGACAGTATTTTCATCTTCTATTGTATGAAACGGAACGTATTTTTCGCTTTCTGTCTTTCTATTTAAAATGAGAAACGAGGCTTTATTATCCTCCAATATACTTGTTTTAAATCCAAATTGAAAACGGAGTATATTGTGGATAATGCTAATCGTTTGTATTTGTTTATGGTTAAACCCAGATTCACTCATTAAGAATCCCCTCTCCAAAATGCAAATTCCATTTAATAATGTTATTTAATTAATAAGTTTATCTCTTCTCCTCTACATAAACACCTTAAAAAAAGAGCGTATAATTGTTGAAAAAGAAAAAATAAACTTCTTATTATGAACATTATCTCATAAAACACCTAACCAACATTATATATAACAATGTGCTGGAATTCAATCAACCATAAAATCAAAATAGCTAAACTCCTATCAGGCATTAATATCACATATACTTGCAGTGAAGTATCACCTTACCTTTTTGCATTTTTTTAAATGATGTTCTCACTGTCTAAAAAAAAATTGATCCAACAAATTTGATAAATAAAAAAAATCTTTACTTTTATTTTAAACAAATTTTGCATATATATTTCATATTATGACAAAACAATGCTGATACTTGTCAATAAGCGGAAAAAGTTTTAAAATAAAATAATTAGGGAAAGCTAAAAAAAAAGTTTTACTACTTAACGCCAATGATTCAAACATGGAATACAGATTATAGGGTGTTGCAGAAGGATTACCTAATCATCATCCTTTAGAATAATTCTATCCTTATTAAATTGTCTATCATTATAGGAGGAAAAAAATGAAGAAAGTAATTACCTATGGTACCTTTGATTTATTACACTGGGGCCATATAAATATTTTGAAACGAGCTAAAGAGTTGGGAGATCACTTAACAGTAGCACTATCCAGTGATGAATTTAATGCAATTAAAAACAAGCAAGCATACCATACTTATGATAATCGAAAAATGATTTTAGAAGCAATTCGTTATGTTGATGAAGTAATTCCTGAGCATGATTGGGACCAAAAAATAAGAGATGTTGTAGATCATAACATTGATATTTTTGTTATGGGAGACGATTGGGAAGGAAAATTTGACTTCTTAAAGGATTACTGTGAAGTGGTTTATCTTCCAAGAACGGTTGGGATTTCCACAACAAAAATTAAAAAGGACTTATTTAAAGTAAATGGTTAGAGAGTTAGCCATTTACTTATACTTAAAACTATTTTCTTTTCTATTTGGAATTGCAAAACTATTTCCTTTACAGAAGAAAATAGTTTTTTGTGTGTCTTTTGTTGAAAATACTACTCATCTCTATGAGGAATTAAAGAAAAATTACCCAAACATCCAATGCATTTTATTAACAGATGATAAAACTCATCCTTTTTTTAAAGAACGGATTACAAGAGATACGGTTTTGCACTTCTCTCCAAAACATCCTTTATCTTTCCTTAAAGGAATATATTTTTTAGCAACATCTCAAGTGATTATATTAGATAATTATTATGGTTTCTTATCTTCTATCACATTCAAGAAAAGTGTAAAAAAATTACAGATTTGGCATGCGAATGGCGCAATTAAAACTTTTGGCTGGAAAGATTTAAGTGTCAAGGATCGTTCAAATAAAGCGAAAGAGAGATTCGCGGCTGTTTATAAACAGTTTGACTATATTCTTTCTGGTTCAGAAAAAATGTCTGCTATCTTTTGTGAAGCCTTCTCTGCTTCCTCCTGTCAAATACTACAAATGGGAATACCAAGAACAGATATTTTTTTTGATAAAGAACATATAGAGAAAGTGACAAGCTTCTTTTATAAAAAGTATACCAATCTAAAAAACAAGAAAATTATTCTCTATGCTCCAACTTTTCGAGAAAATGAAGCAGAATTATCTAATCAAATTCATTTAGACCTTTCCTATTTAAAAAATGCTTTAGCATCGGAGTACATCATTCTTGTTCGTCTTCATCCTAGCATTAATAATCAGATAGATTTTAGTGACTATAACGGCTTTGTTTATAATTTTTCTGATTACCCTATTTTGAATGATTTATTATTTATTACCGACATATTAATAACGGACTACTCCTCTATACCTTTTGAATTTTCATTTTTGCAAAAGCCAATGATTTTTTATCCTTATGATTTAGAAGAATACAGAAAGACTCGAGGTTTTTGGGTACCTTATCATGAACTTGTTCCTGGTCCCATTGCTTTTTCAACCGAAGATATCGTTGAAATCATTCACCATTCTTCTTTTCAATTAGAAAAAATTGCAGATTTTCATCAAGAATGGAATACGTATTCAGTTGGTAGTTCTAGTAAAAACGTAGTTCAAACTATAAATAACTGGTTAACAAAATAATATTTATAAAAAAGTGGTCTTTGCAATTTGCTAAAGGCCACTTTTTCACCTCCCGACATTTCTCGAGAAATACTTGTCAGCTTTTGTTGATAATTTTAGTGTTTTCAATGAAATTAAACGCGGTATATAAATACTATAAGATATTTCATATTAAAAAGAGGAGGTTTCACAATGAAAATAAAAGTACGTAGTTGGCGTTCATTAACTACCCAAGACAAGCTTTTTATTTTAAAAACAATTAGTAGCCTTTCTCAATATAAAGGGAAAAGCCTATAATATTTAAGCCTCATATAGTTCAATTGGTAACCCATCAGGATCTGCAAAAAAGGAAAACTTTTTGGCTGTAATTGGATCAATCCGAATTTCTTCAACTGTAATATTGCTCGATTGTAAATATTGTACAGTTTCTTCTATGTTATTCACTTCAAATGCAATATGACGTAAGCCAGCAGCCTCAGGATAACTTGGTCTTTCCTTTGGATTAGGAAAAGAAAAAAGTTCAATTTGATAAATATCATTTACTAAAAGGTCTAGCTTATATGAGTCTCTTTCTTCTCTGTATACTTCGTTTAGTGGTTTAAAACCTAATAGATCAACATAAAATTGTTTAGAAACTTCGTAATTACTACAGATAATTGCTATATGATGAATACGATTTACATTAAACATTTTTTAGCTCCCTTTGTGTTAAATACGATTGCTGAGACAAGCTATCCAACCTAAAATAAGACCGGAGTGTTAGAAAAAAGCGAAGAAATTGTATTGATTCCTTCGCCTTCAGTATTATTTATTATGCCATTTCCAAGCACTTTCAATAATTGTCTCTAAGCCTCTTTCTGCTTTCCAGCCAAGTTCGCTGAATATTTTATCTGAAGAAGCAACTAATCTTGCTGGGTCTCCTGCTCTTCTATCACCAAGAATTACGTTCGCTTTTTCACCAGTAACCTTTTCACACATTTCAATTACTTGTTTTACAGAATAGCCCACCCCATTGCCAAGATTATAGGTTTCTGCTTTCTTTGTTCCATTTAATAGGGCGTCTAATGCAGCTATATGAGCATTTGCTAAATCTGTTACATGGATATAATCGCGAATACAAGTCCCATCTTCTGTTGGATAATCTGTACCAAAGACAGAGATAGACTCTCTTTCTCCCAATAATTGCTGTAAGATAATCGGAATTAAATGTGTTTCCGGATCATGATTTTCGCCGATTTCGCCTGATACATGAGCACCTGCGGCATTGAAATAACGTAATACTACATAATTAAGTCCATAAGCTGCATGAAAATCAGCTAAAATTTGTTCTACCATTAATTTTGATCTTCCATACGGATTAATAGGGGAAGTTTCTGATTTTTCTACAATTATTTCCTCCTTCGGAATTCCATATGTAGCCGCAGTAGATGAGAATATAAAGTTTTTAACATTATGTTTTAACATGACATTTAATAATGTTAATGTATTAGCAACATTATTCTCATAATACTTATACGGATCTTGAACAGATTCACCTACTAGACTAAAAGCAGCAAAATGCATGACTGCTTTAATTGGATACTTCGAAAAAATGGATTCTAAGTCCTCCACATTTCCTAAATCACCTTTTACGAAAACTGCACGAGAATCAACAGCTTCCTCATGTCCGGTAGCAAGATTATCTAGTACTACCACTTCTTCCTTTTCCACTAATTCTTTGACTAGATGGCTACCAATATAGCCAGCTCCACCTACTACTAAAATCATAAGAATAATTCTCCTTTAAATTACAATTTAAATTCTTTCCTATTTTATCACATCTTTTACATTTATTATTCTTATAAGAAGTTTAATATAATAACTTAAAAAGAAAAACCTATATTGATACCTTACTCTGTCAGATAAAAATTAAAATAATCTAGTCATTATATCACTTTTTCTCATATTAAAAACTACAAAAACTATTGTCAAAAACCGAAAAACATAGTATCTTTAAAAAGAATCAGCAGAAAACGTTTTCAACAATTAAATTCAACCATCTTCTTTTTTTGCTATTTTGCGCAAACGTTTTCACAAACCTTTTCATCATGACTTCACTTTCTCGATAAATACCTTTATTTTCTTAGCGCAATCGTTTTCTTGGAAACAATACATAGGTAGCAACAGAAGTCATTCTGTTTCTCATAAAAAAATGGAAAGGAGAATGTTTTTTGAAAACGAAAAAACATCCTTATCTCGCACTATGTTTAATTTTTCTTCTTATTTTCAGCAGCTTTGGAGGCTATCTTCCAAGTAAAAAAGCACAAGCAGATAGTTTACTAGATTCCCCTATCCTTACTGCTGATAAGTCCGTGCAGTTTTTCTATGATAATGCAGCTGCAAAGGAAGTTAAAGTGGCAGGAAGCTTTACGGATTGGCAAAATGGAGCATTATCAATGGAACAGGATGCTGATAATCGATGGTCGCTTACCGTTCCGAATCTCGCAGCAGGTGTCTATCAATATAAGTTTATCGTGGACAATGAATGGATAACAGATCCAGCCAATGAAAAGATAGAAAATGGAAACAGTACCTTCGTTGTTCCCGGCTTAAATCTTGATTTAATTCCTGTGAAGGTTGAAAAAAATAAAGCCTATCCATTAGAAGCAACACTAGTAAACAAAGATGGCAGTGTGCAGAACGAAACGCAGCTAACTTGGTCACTGAAAGACAAAGTTGAAGGTGTCGAGCTTGTGGATGGACAACTAAAAGTGCATGACAATGCAAAAGCAAATGAATCCTTTACCCTTCTTGCTGAAAAAGATGGGGAAAAAGCAGAAAAGAAAATCGAGATTGTTGGAAGCATGTATACGTACAATATAAACTATTATCGTTTCGATGAAGACTATACGAAATGGGATTTATGGATTTTTAACAGTGGCATACCTGATAATGGCTTTCCTTTTACGAAGGATGTTACAAATGATTATACGTTTATAAATGGAACTTATTCTTTTCCAGAAAACGAGATAACCATTATCCCCCGCAAAGGAAACTGGGAAGCACAAGATGCGCAAAATACAATTGTTGTTGCTGATGGCAAACAAGATACTGAAGCATGGATAATTGAAGGATTAGAAACTGTTTTTTACTCGAAAGAAGAAGCTATTAAAGCCATTGATAAGTTAAAGGGCGGTAATTATGAACGACGACATATTCAATTTATGTATGATCGACCTGATTCAGATTACAAGGATTGGCATATATGGGTTTGGGGAACTGGTGTAAAAGATGATCAAATCGATTTCGATCAAAATCTCCATGGCATGGCGACTGCAACGATTAATGTAAGTGAAGCAACGCAAAACGTTGGATTTATTTTACGAAAGGGTGAGAATTGGGATACTGCTATTAAAGAAGGTAATGGAGACCGTTATATTCCTCTAAATAAAACAGATTTAATAACGAAGGTTTATGTAACTAGTGGTCAAGAGGATCTTTATATTGTCCCTGAAGTTACTGGTCCTGTTTTGGAAAACGGAAATGCCACATTCTACTACAGAGACAAAGATTTATTTGCTAAAAATGAAATGGACAAAATCGAGCAAGTAGAACTTCAATACAATGGAAAACGTTATAAGATGGCGAATGAAACAAAGAATGAACGTTTTTCCTATACGATAGAAAATATTCCAGAAGGAACGCATCCTTATTCATTCTTTGTCACAATTGATGGGATAGAAACAGAGGTTACTGATCCTTACAATACAGTCGATGGAAAGTCCCTTCTCGCTTATGAAAAAGCAGATTTAAATATACTTGCGAATATCTATCCACAAGAAGCTACTTATAACGACAATGCAGTACTAACGGTTGATTGGAAAACAAACAAGAATACAGCTATTAGAGAAGTTTATGCTGATTTACGAACAATTGGTGGAAAAGAAAAAGTAGCGATTGATCCACAATTAAAGGAACTAACCATTGCTATTGACCAAAATACAACTACTGGACCAAAAGAAATTCCAGTATATATTATCGATCAGTATGGCAACACTCATACAGAAAAAGCAGAAATCACCATTAAAGCAAGACACTCAGTAGGAAAAGATGATTTTGACTGGGATGAGGCAAGAATATACTTTATGCTTACCGATCGATTCTTTGATGGAGATACATCCAACAATGATCCGTACGGTATTGGCTATGATACGAGTAAACCTGGAACCTATCACGGTGGAGACTTTAAGGGCATAACGAAAAAGTTAGATTACCTCGAAAACCTTGGAATTAATACAATATGGATTAATCCTATAGTAGAAAATATCCAGTACGATGTTCGCAATGAAGATCCAGAAACCCCTTATTATGCGTACCATGGATATTGGGCTAGTAATTTTGAAAAGTTAAATCCTCATTTTGGATCAATGGAAGATTTTCATGAGCTAATTGATGCAGCCCATGATCGTGGGATAAAAATTATGGTTGATGTTGTCGTAAACCATGCCGGCTATGGTTTAAAAGCAAGTGATGCAGTAAATGATGGAAAAATCGCCAACTTCCCTACATCGGAAGATCGAAATCGTTTTGCTGGAATGTTCCGTGATGGTGGCACAGATACTGTACAAGGGGAACTATCTGGACTACCTGATTTCTTAACCGAAAATCCAGAAGTACGAAAACAAATTGTAGATTGGCAAACTAGCTGGATTGAAAAATCAAAAACAGCGAAAGGCAACACGATCGATTACTTCCGTGTCGATACAGTCAAGCACGTTGAAAATACAACATGGATGAGCTTCAAAAATGAATTATCAAAAATTATGCCAAGCTTTAAATTAATTGGAGAAGCTTGGGGAGCACAGGTAAATGATGATCAAGGCTATTTAAATAGTGGCATGATGGATTCCTTATTAGATTTCGATTTCAAATATTTAGCACGTGATTTTGCAAATGGCGATATAGAGCGTGTCCAACTTGCATTAGAGGAAAGAAATAATAAGCTTTCAAATACAGGAACATTAGGCCAATTTTTAGGTAGTCATGATGAAGATGGATTTTTAGAATCTGTTGGTGGTGACATAGGAAAGCTTAAACTTGCAGCAGCTCTCCAAATTACTTCCAAAGGTCAACCTGTCATTTACTATGGAGAAGAGCTTGGACTGTCAGGAGCAAATAATTACCCTTACTATGATAACCGTTATAGTATTGATTGGAATTTAACACAAAACAATGATGTCCTATCACACTATACAAAACTATTAAATGCTAGAAAAGAATACTCCAGCGTATTTTCAAAAGGAACTCGTGCTCAAGTAACGGGGAGTGATGAAGAAGGTTATTCTGTATTTAAACGTGAATACTCCAATCAGCAAGTTTTTGTGGGATTAAATACGAAAGAAACAGCAAATGAAGTAACTTTTGAAGTTCCATTTGCTAAGGAAGCAGTAGATTTATATTCTGGAAAGACATATCCTATTAGTGAAAATAAAATTACGATAAGCCTTCCTTCTAGAGAAGACGGTGGAACTATTCTATTAGTCGATGCTGATGAGAAAGAGCCAACTCAGCCTACTGAACCAGAAACACCACCTACTTCTGGAGAAACAGATTCGGAAACACCACCGCCTGCTTCTGGTGGTAACGATGTTAAAACACCAGGCTCGGAGGATTCAAAGCAAGTCACAGAATCATCAAGTAATCCAAACAAAGGAAAAGGAGAATCACTTCCTAATACTGCTACAGGTACTTATAACCTTCTTTTAATTGGGTTAAGTCTCCTGCTAATTGGGGCAATTGTATTTCTAGTACAAAAAAGGAAAAAGCGAACAGCTAATTAACAGAGAAAAAATACCTGACAAGGAGTTTTCCTTATCAGGTATTTTTCTCTGTTTTTCTTTGCTTATAAATAGAATAGAAAAAAGCGAAATGCCCCACGAAATTTCGTTTCCATAATCTTCTCGGCTCTTTTCCCATTCGATATAGCCATTCGAGACGAAGGTCGCGAAAAATTTTAGGAGCTCTTGTAACTTCACCGGAAGAAAAGTCGATAAAAGCACCTACAGCCATTGTAATCGTGCTCTCAAGCTTTGATCGATGTTCCTTAATCCACTGTTCTTGTAGCGGCATTCCAAATCCTACTAAAAGGATATCTGCTTTACTCTTATTAATTTCTTCAATTATATTTTCTGTGGTTTCTTTCGGAAAATATCCATCCTGACAGCCTACAAAAAGGATATTATTATATTTTTCTTGAAGGCGTTCTTGTGCCTTTTGGGCAACACCAGGTTTCGCTCCTAAAAGAAAGACACGATATTGGTTACCCTTCTCTTCGTTTAAAGATTGAAATAATGCTGGAATTAAATCAGTGCCATTTAAATTCTCTTTAAAAGAAAATCCAAAAAACTTTGCTCCCATTTCGATACCGATTCCATCATTTAACAACAAATCAGCATTATTCAGTATGTCAAGATATGCTGAATCCTTTTGCGCAATATTGTATCCATGATCATTTAGGAAAAAAATATCCGAAGCTATTTTCTTCGCTAGTTTTTCTTTTATATAAGTAATAGCTTCCTCCGAGCTTAAAATATTTACTTTTACATTTCCTAACCATTTCTTATCCATTATGTATCCCCTAATGAAAAAATTTTAAAAAAGCCCCTTTCTATTATATAAAAATTGTCTGCTAGAAACAATTCGAGCTAGAAATAGTTACTCTAAAAGCAGTAGAATACTGCGGACTTGTCCTAACTCTTTTGCTTCTGCCGACTATATTTGCTTTCCGAATAATTAATTACTATAGATATGTTGGAATATGTCGAAACATTGTTTATGAAAAAGTTGTTAACTTTTGAACAATAGTGATAAAATTTAAATAGTACAATTATCAGATAAAGGCAAACCATCTGAAAAGGTGGGACGCAAAGCTTCAGGTCTAAGGTAGATTTATACTATGATGGCTAGGCCACCTTATATTCTATAAGGAGGTTAATTATCATGATTAATTTGTTTCCCACCAAAGTTTCAAAAGAAAGTAATTTGGACAATGAATGGATATCGCTCATAATGGAGGCAAAAGAACAAGGCTTTACGCAAGAAGAAGTTCGGGCTGTACTAACAATACTAGAAAAAGTCGATTGGTAAAATATCAGAATATTCGATAATTATAGCGATTCATCCTTAATAGGAAATTTCTTTATTAAGGATGTTTTTTCTTTCTCTTCTCTACGTTGATAACCTTCTGTATTATCCTTCCCCTTAAATCCTTACTAGAATTTTCCGTATTTATTATTGAACTACCAGCAAACAAAAAAGTGCCACAAAGGCACTTAAATAATGGGGAATATAATCGGAGTGTGTATTGATTCTTTCTAATAAAGATTGATTGTTTCAAAGAGGAGTTTTGAAACGAAAAGATAATAGTGTGAGTAGTGTATAGAATGAAAGTCTTAAGATGCTGAGGAAGTACGAGTGATTTTTTCGGTGTAAATAATATGTTCTAATTGTTTGATTCTTACATTGCATTGCTCTAATTTTTCATTTGTCTTTGCCTGCATTTTAATTAATGTAACCATTACATCTGGCACATTATTCACAATTTTTTCCTCCTTTATGGAATGGTTTGTTCCACTTTTTTCGGGTCCAAGAAACGAACAGATTCTGCAATAACTTCGGTCACATAAACTTTTTTTTGCTCCTGATTTTCATAATTTCTTGTCTGAATTCTTCCAACGATTCCTACTAAAGATCCCTTATGACAATACTGTGCTGTATTTTCTGCTACTTTATTCCAAAATATGCACTGGACAAAATCAGCCTCGTAGTTACCAGCTTGATTTTTATAGTTTCTATTAACTGCGACAATAACATGGACGATAGATGTACCCTCTTGTGTTACTCGCAATTCTGGATCTTTCGTTAGTCGCCCGACTAAAGTAACTTGATTAATCATCTTTTCCCTCCTTTCTCTACTAAATTAGTAAAATCATACTATGAATTTCAGCAAATGGAAAATGTCAAAAATTCAATTTTGGGGAGTGTTTACATATAGAAAACTTAAGTTTCGTCTAGGCGATTTTTGAACTTTAGGGCAATAAAACGCTCTAAAACTCAATTTTTGCATTTTTAAATTTTTCCAATAAAAAACTCCTTCAGAATGTCTAGACTGAGAATGACTTCTCTTTACTAACACATTCCTTGAAGGAGTTTTTTATTATTAATCTGATGAATTATTTGTTATATCCATCGATTACAGCGTTCACTTGCTCCATTACGCCTGTCTTCAATGCTTCTAGTTTACTAGAACTTTCTTCTAAGGAAGGGCTATTCACACTAAAGTAGAACTTTGCCTTTGGTTCAGTTCCAGATGGGCGCAAGCAGAACCAAGAACCGTCTTCTAAATAGTATTTGATCACATTGGATTTAGGTAAATCAATCAATGTTTCTGTTAGACCTTCTTGACGTTGACTTGTTAAATAGTCTTCTACTGCAACTACATTTAAGCCATTTATTTCTTTGATTGGAGCCTTACGGAATGTATCCATAATATAAGCTATTTGTTCTGCTCCATCTTTTCCTTTTAACGTTAATGACTCTAAACCTTCTTGATAGAAGCCATACTTTTCAAAAATTTCTAGTAATCCTTCATAAAGCGTTAAGCCTTTTGCTTTATAATAAGCAGCAACCTCTGCCGCAAAAATAGCAGATTGAACAGCGTCTTTATCACGAACAAAATCACCGATTAAATAGCCATAGCTTTCTTCATATCCGAAAAGGAAAGTATGCTCATGTGTTTGTTCAAATTCTTGAATTTTTTCGCCAATAAATTTGAATCCTGTTAATGTATCGATTGTTGGAATGCCATAGGACTTAGCAATCGTGCGGCCAATCTCAGAGGTAACGATTGTTTTAATAACCACACCATTTTCTGGCAGGATCCCTTTCGCTTTTTTCTCGGATAATAAGTATTCTAGCATTAATGCACCTAATTGATTTCCTGTAAGAACGGTGTATTCGCCACTTAAATCCTTCACAGCAACCCCTAGTCTATCTGCATCTGGATCTGTAGCAAGGAGAACATCTGCATCGATTTCTTTTCCATAACGAATCGCAATTTCAAAAGCTGCATGCTCTTCTGGGTTTGGCGATTTTACTGTAGAAAAGTTAGAATCAGGTAATTCTTGTTCTTTTACGACTGTTACATTTTCAAATCCAAATGCTTCTAATCCTGCACGAACTGGCTTGTTTCCTGTACCATGTAGTGGAGTAAAGACAATTTTTAAATCTTTTGCTTCTGGCAAACGATTTAATTGGATCGTTTTTAATTGTTCAACATAGGCAGCATCCACATCTGCACCAATATATGTTAATAGGCCTTTTTCTAATAGTTCTTTTTCTTCTAAAACCTCTATCGTTAGCTCGTCTTCGACTGCATTTACATATTTAATAATGATATCTGCAGCCTCAGGAGGAAGTTGTCCACCATCTTCTCCGTAAGCTTTAAATCCATTGTACTCAGGAGGATTGTGACTAGCGGTAATCACTACTCCCGCGAATGTATTTAAGTATCTTACAGCAAAAGATAATGCAGGTGTAGGACGAAGCTCTTCAAATACATAGGACTTAATTCCAAGCTTACCGACTACTTTCGCAACTTCTAATGCAAATTCTGGAGACTGATGACGGGAATCATATGCAATAGCTACCCCACGATTCATCGCTTTTTCCCCTTGTTCTACTATGTATTTCCCTAATCCTTCAGCTGCCTTACGAACAGTATAGATATTCATGCGATTAATACCAGGCCCTAATTCTCCACGCATACCACCAGTACCGAATTCTAGGTGCTTATAAAAACTGTCCTCCAGCAACTTATCAGATGTTTGTAATTCTGTTAGTTGCGCTTTTAAGTTAGCTTCTAATCCTGCAAAACTTGTCCATTTTTCTACGATTTGTTTATAAACCATTGTCGCTGTTCTCCCACCTTTAAATTAATGTAACTATCTATCTTTACATTACCTAAAATATGTATATAAGTAAAGATTTTTTAAAACCCATCATTGTGGAACCCTCCTCCCTGATTAGGTCTTAATACTCACATTACTAAGGGTCCCATCAACATTTTATGCTAATTATTTTTGTCTCCACATCTTTGCAAGTGGACCACTTTCCCCATAGACTGGATCCGCTTCAGGAAAAATTGCGTTTTCTATTTCCTCTTGTACACCGTTTAAATCTTCCTCTACATCTTTTTTGATATTATAATCTTCCCCACTCGGATAGGCACCGATGACTTGAAAATCTGGTGAAGCTGATAATTTCTTATGACCAGTTCCAGCTGGAAGTAGCAAGATATCTCCACTCTTTACAATAAGCTTAGAGCCTCCTTCCCCTCCTATTTGTAGTAAAGCAGAGCCTTTTTTAATCCCAAGAACTTCATGTGCATTACTATGATAATGATGATATGGAAAAACTCCATTCGTCCAACTATTTTTCCAATTATTATAATGAAAAACTTTTTCGATATTTTCTTCCTTATTTTCCATTGCCTTCTTGTAATGAAGTGCTGGTAAATATGGGTGGTTAGGTATATACCTATTTTGTTCAAAATAATACATTGTAATATCTGGATTAGCCATGTATGCACACCTCTCTATCTGTTGTGATATTACTATATACCCTCCTTCTTCTTAAATCATTCCTTTGTTTCTATATCTATGAACTTGCACCATTATTTTCAATAATTACCACTTTTCTTTTAATTCCGACTTTTACCTTTCTACTACAAACAAGGAAATTTCCGCCGATATAATTCGATGTTCCTATGTTTGGGAGCTAATTAAAGCACCTTAACAAAAATGTTTTATCAAAAGAAAGGAGAATAGAATGAGAATATCCATTAAACATAAATTATCTGTAAGTTTTTTGATTGTTTCCATTTTATTTATCATACTGTCTTATTATTCTTATAAAAGTACAAAGGAAACAGTAGAAACATATGATTACCTAATCGAAACAGTTACAGAACTGCGCTCTATTTCAGAACAAATTAAAACGAATGCAGCGAGACAAATCTCCTACTTAAGGGGGTATTTTGTCTACTCTACGCCTAGTTTCAAAAACAGATTCAATGGTGCTAGCAGTAATATCAATACCTTTGTTGACAAGGGGGTAGAAATTTCCGCTGACGGAGATATAGAAAAACGATTAACGGAATTAGCGGCTTTAAACAAAGAACTTACACATAAAGGAAACGCACTGATGAACAGCAATAGCCCTTCTCAATCTGCTTTAGATGAGGTTACTGCTCTATCAGATACTTTGTCGGATCAGGCTGATATTTTAAATAATTTGCTTACAAATGATATTTTGAAGCCAGAAATTGAAAATGCCCAGAGAGAGTCTGAACAAAGAATGTTTCTTGTTGTAATTTTTAGTGCAATAGTAACTGCTATCTCATTGACGATTGGTTTCATTCAATCTTCACTTATTACGAAACCGATTCAAAAATTACAAACAAATATGCAGAAGGTTGCAAAAGGAGATTTACATACAGCTAAATTCTCTATTAAAGCCAAAGATGAAATTTATCATTTAAATGAAGCTTTTGAACAAATGAAAGACAATTTATCAAAAATGATTTCTAATATGTCGGAGAGCTCAAATATGGTAGCAGCATCAGCTGAACAATTACATGCAAGTGCAGAACAATCAAGCAATGCCTCTACTACGATAGCCTCTTCCATTCAGTCGATTGCTGAGAGCAATGAGCATACACTTGGGAAAATTTCTGATAATGCCCTTGCCTTGGATTCAATCTTAAGCGGAGTAGAGGCGATAAAAGACCGTTCCCATTACGTCTCTTCATTATCGCAAGTTGCCTTTACGAATGCAGAACAGGGGACAAAGCAAATTCATGATAATTTAACGCAAATGGAGTTCATTTATGATTCTGTTCAGCGTTCCAATTCGATTATTGCTTCCCTAGCGGAGCGTTCAAATGAAATTGGAAAAATGATTGAATTAATAAGCAATATCGCTAATCAAACTAATCTGTTAGCGTTGAATGCAGCAATCGAGGCGGCTAGAGCAGGAGAAAACGGAAAAGGATTTGCTGTTGTAGCAGATGAAGTGCGGAAATTAGCGGAGCAGTCACAAGCTTCCACACAAGATATTTCGCAATCCTTACAGGGAATTCAACAAGATACATCAGAAGCAGTCACGATGTTAAACGAGACATTAGATCGAGCGAAGACAGGAGTAAGTATATCAACAAATACTGTTGAATCCTTCTCCACGATTGTAACAAACACGCAAAAAGTAGCTCCAGCCATAGAAGAAGTTGCCCAAACGGTGGCTACGATCACGACACAGATCAAAGACGTCGTAAGGGTTGCTAATGAGATTGCCCTTCTTTCTAAAGAAAACGGGAGCAGTACAGAAGAAGTCGCTGCCTCTACAGAAGAACAAATGGCATCTATGGAAGAAATTAAAGCTTCTGCTGAATCCTTATCCAGTATGGCAGAAGAATTAATGGAAATTGTGTCCCAGTTTAATCAAAAAGAAGAAATTTAAATTTTAATGTTAAGGAGAGTATAGAATAATCTGGTTGATTGTTCTATACTCTTTTTTTGGGTGTGAGAAATTTAACTCGATTGGGTTAGCTGATTTAACTTGATTTTGGCTGATATGCCGATTGGGTTGGCTGATATATTTTGATTTTGGCTGATATCCCGATTGGGTTGGCTGATATA
The DNA here is from genome assembly GCF_024219955.1 of Niallia sp. RD1. Classification (NCBI taxonomy): domain Bacteria; kingdom Bacillati; phylum Bacillota; class Bacilli; order Caryophanales; family Bacillaceae; genus Niallia; species Niallia sp. RD1. Next base: position 453,983 of record NZ_CP100420.1, read on the forward strand.
CTTTGATTTTGGCTGATATCCCGATTGGGTTGGCTGATATATTTTGATTTTGGCTGATATCCCGATGCGGTTGGCTGATATACTTTGATTTTGGCTGATATCCCGATTGGGTTGGCTGATTTACTTTGATTTTGGCTGATATCCCGATTGGGTTGGCTGATATATTTTGATTTTGGCTGATATCTCGATTGGGTTGGCTGATTTACTTTGATTTTGGCTGATATCTCGATGCGGTTGGCTGATATATTTTGATTTTGGCTGATATCCCGATTGGGTTGGCTGATATATTTTGATTTTGGCTGATATCCCGATGCGGTTGGCTGATATACTTTGATTTTGGCTGATATCCCGATTGGGTTGGCTGATATACTTTGATTTTGGCTGATATCTCGATTGGGTTGGCTGATTTACTTTGATTTTGGCTGATATCTCGATTGGGTTGGCTGATATATTTTGATTTTGGCTGATATACTTTGATTTTGGCTGATATCCCGATGCGGTTGGCTGATATACTTTGATTTTGGCTGATATCTCGATTGGGTTGGCTGATTTAACTTCTTTTTGACTCCTATCTCCATATATTTCACTGATTTAACTTCTTTTTGACTCCTATCTCCATATATTTCACTGATTTAACTTCTTTTTGACTCCTATCTCCATATATTTCACTAATATAACTTCTTTTTGGCTGATATCTCGATGCGTTTATCTAATCAAAACCACCAGTGTGAACTGGTGGTTTGCTCTGCGGCTAAAAGCCTCTCTTACCGGCCTCGGCCTTAAAGGCCCACTGAAAAGGTTTCCCTTCTGCACCACATTCACTCACCAATTCTAAAGAATTTCTTTATTTACTTCCGATTTTTCTCACCCGTGAACGGATCGAATTCTTCGAACAAAGTTAGCTGATCAGCCATATAATCTTCTTTCAGCTGATTTCTTATATATTCTTGTATTTGTTTCTTATTTCTCCCCACGGTATCAACGTAGAAACCACGACACCAAAATTTACGATTCCCATAGCGATATTTCAAATTCGCATGTCGATCAAATATCATCAGGCTACTTTTTCCTTTTAGGTAACCCATGAACTGCGATACACTTAATTTTGGTGGAATACTAACCAACATATGGATATGATCCGGACAGGCATTTGCTTCATGTATAATGACACCTTTTCTTTCACATAGCTCTCTTATGATTTGTCCTATACTCTTTTTGTATTTGCCATAAATAATTTGCCTTCTGTATTTTGGGGCAAAGACTATGTGATACTTACAATTCCATGTTGTATGTGCTAAACTGTTCATGTCCTTCATAAGGGCATACCTCCTTCTTGCGTGAGATAAAGTGGTCGGGAAACCAACTTTATCCTACCATGAAAGGAGGTTTTTTTGTTACCTCGCTATAAGCTCTCCGGAACCCCCGGCATAGCCAGGGGTTTTCGAAACCATCAAATAATATTTATTTATTGAAGCATAAATAAAAAAAACAGCTTTACACAAACAAGTCTTTAAAAAATTCCCTCTGCATCTCGTTCTTTTCTTCGAAATACCGAATAAAGAAAATAAATACCAATCAACACTAGAAGAATAAATAAAAGTAAAAATAAATAATGAAATCCTAACATCACTGCCTCAAATTCTGAGCGCCTAGTATCATTCATCCAATCGGTTATCGTTCCGTCTAACCATGTATTCATAAAGGTAATCGCAAGTGCTGTTCCGATTACCATTCCTATATTTCTAAGCAAAGCAATCGTACTGCTCATCATTCCTAAATATTGCAGGGGCACATATAGCATCATAATACTGTAATTAGGTGAGGTTAAAATCCCCATAGAAAAGCCTAATAAGCTAAGCAAAATAATTAAAGTGGATAAAGATGTCCCAGGAGATAAAAAGCTTAAACCTAGCATCGTAATACACAACAGTCCTAAGCCGACAACTACTACCTTTGCTCCTCCAAACTTGTCTGATAAAGATCCACTGATTGGTCCAAGAACAGCAAGAAACAAAGGATAGCACATCAATAATAGCCCCGATTGCTCGGCAGAAAATCCCAAAACACCCCTTAAATAAAATGGCAAAATAACAGTGGAAGCAAATGCAGCACAATAGCTTGCCATTAATATTAATCCACCTGCTTTAACAATCGGAGATGAAAAAATCGATGGCTGTATAAATGGGTACTCTTCTTTCTTGCTATGGAAAAAAAAGAAAAGAAAACAGGCAACACTGACACAAGCTATTACTAATAAATATACCTTATAAACGCCTTCTCCAATCGAATTAAGTACAAAAACAAAAGTTACGATTCCCACACCAAAATAGATGCTTCCTTTGTAATCAAAGCTAGAATTTTCAAAGCTTCGATCCATTGGAACAAATTTTTGCGCTAAAAAATATGCCCCAATACTTATTGGCACCACAGTCCAAAATAAGCTATGCCACGAAAAAGCTTCAATGAAAAAACCACCAACAGATGGACCTAATAATGCACCAATCCCAACAGAGGTACTAATAATCCCAAGCGCCTTTCCACGATGTTTTTCTGGATAAGCATCTGTAACAATCGCCATATTAACTGCTTGGAGCATAGCAGCACCACTGCCTTGGATTACTCTTGCAATAATTAACAGAGGAATATTGAAAGATAGAGCTGCTCCACATGCTCCCACTGCAAAAATAAGATAACCAAGATTATGTATACGTTTCTTGCCAAACTGATCAGCTAGTTTCCCCATTAGAGGTAAAAATAACATAATCGATAGAAGGTAGCCATTGACAATCCATTGTGTAACGGAAAGCTTTGCAGAAAAGTCTATTGATATATCTGTTAAGGCAATATTGACAAATCCAGCAGAAAAATGGGACAAAAATGCCCCAGTACAGACAGATATCAATAAAAGTATGGATTGGAATTTATGGTCCTCCGCTTTGGTGCCATCCCTAGCCTCGAAATAAGTTACTTTGTTTTTTACCATTCGAATCATCCTTTATGATGGTGAACATCTGTGTTCTCTATAATATGACGTTCAACTATTCTCTCATAGTTGGTAATATCCTTTCATACCGCTAAATCTACAATATTCCTATGGGAGGAATGGGAGCTTCTTGCCTTCACCCACTTTCGGCAGAAATCAAGTCTATTCCACTCCATCCATTCACAATAAAATCATTCGCTTCCTACTGGTAAAGCATGAATAGATTTAACAACTTCTTTACTTGTAGCAACTGTTCCAAAGAATTGATTGATTGTTTGCAAAGTCATATCATGTGCCTCTTTTGAGAAGGCGGCAGTACAATCAGATAAGAAAATAACATCATAATCAAGCATAAAGCCGTCTCTTGCTGTTGATTCCACACAAATATTTGTACTAACACCTGCCATTAAAAGAGTTTGGATTTTCAAAGCTCTCAATACGGAATCCAATCTTGTATTAATAAATGCACTATATCTATGTTTTATCACGATTACATCTTTATTCTCTGGTTCTAATTGATAAAATTCTGCTCCCCACGTATCCTTTCTGCAAAGGTTCTTCTGATTTTTTCCTTTTAATCGTTTAATCCACGTTTCTGAATCGGTACTATCCTCATGGATGGTTTGAATATAAATAATGGGGACATTTATTTCTTTCATGGAAGTAATCATGCTTTTCAGATTTGGCATCATTTCATCCACCATAGATACATCCAAATCCTGTTTAGCTAAACTTCCTTCTTTATGACAATAATCATTCTGAACATCAACAATTAGTAGAGCACTATGTTTAGGATCCCATTCCAGCTGATTCATCCATTTCATCCTTTCCAGACAATTTCATTTTCGTGATTTTTACCTCATTCCATATGCCTTCTTTTCAAAAATGATTACCAGTTATTTAGAAAGCTCCTCCACAAATTGCATGTCAATTAATTCATCATAGCTATATCCATTTGTATAAACGCCTGTTTTTTCGACAACCTCCATTGGTTTTGCAAGGGCTTCTTCGGAAATAAATCCATCTTTACTCCAAAGGCTATCTGCATATGCTCGATCAAGTGAAGCCTTCAAGCTTTCTTCTGTAGTAGAAGGAAATTCCTGTTTTAAAATTTCCATTGCTAACTCATGATCCTCATCTATCGCCTTTAGTCCTTTCATCACAGCTCTTACAAAGCTTTTTACCGTCTCTGGTTGTTCTTCTATTGTCGACTTTTTTACACTTAATACAGAATAGGGATAATCGCCGAGACTGGCAAAGCTGTAAAATGGTTCAGCCCAGACTCCCTTATTTATTCCTTCTGTAATCTGGGGTTCTGCTCCATTTGCTATATCTGCTTGCCCTGATTCTACTAATGAAACGACAGCACTTGCATCTGCTGGTTCTTCTAGTTTGACGTCTTTTTCAGGATCTAATCCTACATCCATTATTAACCATCGAGTTAGTAAATTGGGGCTTCCTCCGAAACGTCCCGCTGCAATTGTTTTCCCTTTTAAATAGTCAGCAAGGCCCTCCTTACTAGTATTTGCTATTGTTTGATCTGTATCCGCCATTAAATATACATTGGCTCGATTTACGACATTTACTACCGAAACAATTGGATCAGAGTTCCCTGTGTTTGCCATTTGATTCGATTCTGGACCACCGATATTTCCCCAGGCATCACCACTAACTACAGAAGTAACATGAGCGCCACCTGTTGCTGTAATTACTTCGACCTCAAGCCCCTCTTCCTCAAAAAAACCTTCTCGAATCGCTGCATATAAAGGCAAGTAGCCTATTAAGTGAACCGGCTCTGCAATGACAAGCTTCTTTGTTCCATTTCCAGACGATTTTTCTTCACTTGCTCCTTTGGTTGACGAACATCCACTCAAAATCATTAAAAGAAGTAACAGATAAACTCCAACTTTAAAGTGACCACTCTTTTTCATGTGAACTCTCCCCCTATATGCACACTTTTTATATACATTTGATAAAGCTAATAGCATTTATTCTCTAATTCGATTTCCTCTCAATAAGCGTTTTTCTAACCAAACGGTGCCTCCATACATAAGTACAGATAATATAGATAAAACAACAACTCCTACCCAAACTAAATTTATATTCATAATCTGGCCAGCATATAAAATCATGCGGCCGATTCCTTGTCTTGAACTAATAAATTCACCTACAATTGTCCCAGCTAAGGCTAAAGCAATATTGATTTTTAAGCTGCTGACAATCCATGGCATTGCTGATGGAATAACGACTTTCATGAAAATATGATATTTTTTCGCTCCGAGGGAAAAGAGCATCTTTTCTAAATCAGCATCAACACTTTTTACCCCACTATGTGCAGCTATCGCTGTTACAATAACGGTCATCATAAGTGCTAAAACCACTTTTGAACTAAAACCAATCCCAAAAAGAATAACTAAAACAGGAGCTAACGCTAGTTTTGGTATGGCATTAAAGGCAACTAAATAAGGCTCGGCTATTTTTGCATAAAAATAAGACCACCAAAAAGATAATCCAAGCAACGCACCAAAAAATGTCCCTAAAAGAAAGCCGATAATAGTAGCACCTGAAGTATATATAAGATCACTCCATAAAGTTCCTTCCGTAAAGGCAATAACGGCTGTTTCCCATATAATCGTCGGGCTACTCCAATAATAAGAATCGATTACTTTCCACTTCGCCAGCAGTTCCCAAAACATAAAAAAGAGGATCCCTATTAAAATCTGCCCAATAATAGTTATTCGCTTTCTCCTTTTCTCCTTCAGCTCTTCATCCTCCATAATAACGGGAAATACTTCTACCTCTTGCATTTTTAGCTCCTGCTGGAAGATGATTTGCTCTGAATTGTCGCGCATATTTATTCCTCCTACCCTACATTTATTTTTCTAGCAGAACTTCTTCCTTTAATAACGCAAATAAATGCTGTTTCAAATCAATAAATGCTGGCTGTAATAACGTATTTTCATTTCTTGGTCTTGGTAAATGTACCTCTACCTTTTCTTTTATTCGTCCAGGTCTTGGAGATAACACATAGATTTCATCTGACAAATATATCGCTTCATCAATATCATGGGTCACAAACAGAATCGTTTTCTTAAAATCAGTCCAAATCTGGAGCAACCATGTTTGCATCAATAATCGTGTCTGTGCATCTAAAGCACCAAATGGTTCATCGAGCAAAATAATATCTTGGTCATATAAAAGTGTGCGTAATAATGCAGCTCTTTGTCTCATTCCGCCAGATAATTCATCTGGATAATGATGTTCAAATCCCTCTAACCCGTATTTTTGAAGAAGCGGCATTGCTCGTTCAACTGCTTCTTTCCTACTCACCCCCTTGATTTCCAATCCTAAAATCACATTTTGTAAAATACTTCTCCACGGTAGAAGTAAATCTTTTTGAAGCATATAGCCTACATTTCCATTTTTGCCGACAATATTTTTGCCATCGAGGAGAATCTCACCACTTGTGGGTTTAATTAGACCAGCAATAATATTAAATAATGTCGATTTTCCACATCCACTTGGACCAATTAAGCTGATAAATTTTCCTTCTGTGATTTTCAAATTGGCATCCTTTAAGGCCACTACTTCCTTTCCTTCTTTTTTAAAAATCTTATTCGTATGGCGAACTTCTAGTTTATACATAAATGAGCTCCCTTCCATTAAGAATATTGTTCTCTTTAAATACACCACGTTAATTTTCATTGCTTGAACTTGCTAATCCCAATAAAAAAAACCGCCAGAATTTCCTGAGTGTTATAACTCAGTGTAATTCTGACGGTTTTCCTGCTCTCTTGTAAGGAGTTCATTTAACCAGCCAAATAGGATTCAATTTTCTTGTCCAAGACGATAATCGTTCCACTTATTTCTTTCATGGAATCATAATCCTTTAATATTAACTGCACGTTAAAGTGTAGTTTTTCCTCTAAGTTACGCAAAAGCAACTCCTTGTATTTGTCAATTAGTAGACGATCAATGATCTCCGCTAGGCTATCACTTGAACTTTCGATAATTTCCAGTACAGGGATACGCTTATGCTTAGCAATAATGATAATTTTATTATCCATTAAACTAATCTGCTGTTCGGTTAGACCAACTTTAAAAATCAATTGATTTACAAGATTGTTTTCCCTCATGATGCTTTGTTTCAATTCTCCTAGTGTTCTTGGTAGTTGATCAACTAATATAATTATCCCCCCCAATAGATATAGCAGAACGAATGAGTCATTCCTTTGCCTATCAAATGCTCCAAGCACATAAGCAAAACTTAATCTACTTGTATAAAAAATAGAATATTCTGTTTATTGGATAATACCATATCTTTGTACGACTTTCTTTCATTTTGTCAGATTTTCTTACTCTATTTTTTATAGCAGATTGTAAAAACCAGGTAAACTACTTAGATGTCAAGTTCTAAAGAAAGGAATTTATATTCTAAATAGTCCTCTAATCCATATTTTCCACCTTCACGGCCCACTCCAGATTCTTTTACTCCGCCAAATGGTGCTTGCGCAGTAGTAGGTACTGGATCATTGATACCAATTATTCCATATTCAAGTCCTTCAGACATTCTAAAGACTCGAGATACATCTTTTGTATAAAAATATGCTGCTAATCCATAGGAAGTATCATTGGCTAAGCGTAATGCTTCCTCTTCTGTATCAAATTCAAAAATTGGCGCTACCGGTCCGAATGTTTCTTCTGTCGCAATTTTCATCTCGTGGGTGGCATGTAATAAAATCGTCGGTTCATAGAAATGACCTTTTTCAAACATTTCGCCTGCTGGTTTTTTTCCTCCATATACTACTTGAGCCCCTTTATTAATAGAATCTTGAATATGATCCTCTGTTTTCGCAACAGCTGCTTCATTAATAAGTGGTCCAATTGTTACTTCCGGCTGCAGACCATTTCCAACAACCAATTTCTTCATTTTTGTTACCAAGATATCAGCAAAACGCTCTGCAATTGTTTTCTGAGCATAAATGCGATTGGTGCATATACATGTCTGTCCTGCATTACGGAACTTACTTGCAATAACACCTTCAGCTGCTTTTTCTAAATCAGCATCCTCGAAAATAATAAAAGGAGCATGTCCACCCAGCTCCATTGAAATCTTCTTCATCGTTGCAGACGCTTTTGCTGCTAGCTCTTTTCCAACTTTTGTTGAGCCTGTAAAGGTTATTTTTCTTACTTCTTGTCTTTCCATCATCGCATCTCCAATGGAAGCTGCATCACCGTGGACTAAATTCAACACTCCTTTTGGCAGTCCGACTTCATGAAATACCTTCATTACCTCGATTGCTGTTAAAGGAGTCGATTCAGCTGGTTTCAAAACAACCGTACACCCTGCAGCCAGTGCTGGAGCAATTTTTCTGGCAAGCATAGCAATTGGAAAATTCCATGGTGTAATCGCACCAACTACACCTACCGGCTGTCTTAATACAATAATCCGCTTTGTTTCAGAACTAGCAGGAATCGTATCACCATAGATTCGTTTTCCTTCTTCGGCATACCATTCCAGATAATCAGCAGCTAAGTTAATCTCACCCTTTGATTCTGCAATCGGTTTTCCCATTTCAGTCGTAATGATTCTTGCTAATTCCTCTGTTTTTTCCCGGAGCTTATCTGCTACCGTTTTTAAATAGTTAGAACGTTCTTTAGCTGTTTTCTTCGCCCATAAAGGTAGCGCACTACTTGCTGCATCGATCGCCAGATGTCCGTCTTCTCTTCCTCCTCTTGCTACATGTTCAATAACTTCTCCTGTAGCTGGATTATAGACAGAATAAGACTCCCCTGAGACTGAATGACGCCATTCCCCATTCATATACTGCATTTTCATTCTCCTTTCTCCAATGTTGTTTTCTTATCATAACAAAGATTTTCGCTAATTCCACTTGATTAGCTTTGTCTCGACATACAATTAAATTTAGATTACGACTCTTATAAAAAAAACAGAGCATCTTTTTTTAAGGCTCTGTTTAAGGTAAATGTTGATATTTGATACCTGTCGCAAATCTTGATATAATCAACACAAGAACAAACATTCGGGGAGGTTATCAAGGTGAGCAAAGCGTTTAGCAACTTGTTAAAGCATATAGACAAATTACCACACCCAAAAAGAACAAGTGTATCAATGGGTTAAACGCTATGTTGACCCTTCTTCCTCGGCTGGTGGTCGGTTAATCAATGAAATGAGGGACACGTTGTTCGGTTCGGCAAAGTTAAGGGTCATCAACGGTATCGTTGCAAAAGTTGCAGAAAGACCTTTACAGATACAACTAATACAGTTCTTTATCGCACACGAAAAGGTAACGAATGGATTACATTTGTTGATTGTATGTTCAAAGGATATTCCCTACGAAAATCGGCTGACATCGTTGGGGTAACTTGGGTTACGCTTTTTTACTGGCGGCATAAACTACTGACTGCTTTAAAACAAATGGATGTTGAACATTTTTGAAGGTATCGTTGAAATTGACGAGACCTATTTCCTATACTCTCAAAAGGGGCAACGTGGCATCGCTGACCGTAAACCTCGCAAACGTGGCGGTAAATCCAAGCTCAGAGGAATCAGCCACGAACAGGTTTGTGTTCTCGTTGCCAGAGACCGAACTAAATCAACTATCTCCAAAGTTGCCTGTATGGGGCGTATTGTAAAACCGAAAGTCGATGCCTTGATTGGTTCTAAACTTTCAAACGAGAATGTGATTGTAACCGATGCGTGGAGAGCCTATAAAACCTATGCAAAAGAAAAAGGTTTAGAGCATTATCGGATAAAATCTGATAATGGAAAACACGTTATTAAGGGCTTATATCACATCCAGAACGTCAATGGTCTCCATTCTCGTTTAAAACAATGGATAAATCGCTTTAAAGGTGTGGCTACGAAATATCTTGATAATTACCTTGCTTGGTTGTTATTTGTCGATAGTCGTAGTAACGAAAGCACTAATCAACATTTAAAAGAGTTCCTATTAACATCATTTGTGTTTGAAATGACTGACACATATGATAGTTTGAGGCTATCAAAATTTAATGTGTAGCCCTTATTCAATTAACGAAGTAGAAATTACAAAAATTTACAAAATTATCACATTTTTCTGTTACAATTGGAACGTGAATAGATGAAAGGAGGTAGTATCTTGAAAAAACAAAAAGAATTTTATCCAATAATTTTAACTTTAGTATTGTTCTTAGTTGCACTACTTGTTTTCTTTGTCTTTAATGGTCGGATATTCCCAAATATTAATCTATGGATTCCCATTTTCTTATATATTTTGATAGATGTAGGATTTATTGTGTCTTTAATATTGGGAATCAAAAAAATAAGACTGTAAAAGTATTCAGTATCCTTTCAAACATTGCATTTATGATACCACTATCAATATGGTTATTTCTGTTACTATTGGCAAATGGAATTTCTGAACCATAGAAAATTAAAATTGAGGAAACCCGAACGAGTTTCCTCAATTTTTATTGAATTATCAACATTAAAATTTAACAGAGCCTTTTTTAAAGAATACTCTGTCTTTCCATTAATGCACATAAAGTGAAACTTCCATCAGTAGGGGTTTGCCTTCCTCCCCACTGATGGTTAGTTGAACCAATCGGACCTTTACGGACAGTTGATCTTCCACCTATCTTCCTCGTATTCTCCTAAGCTTGAGGGGGGAGTTTTACTGTCCGTTAAAAGTGGTATAAAAATACGCTACAACACCAAGAATGACAACTACTATCAAAAGCACTCCGTATTTCCGAAAGAATTTCACTCCTGGATTTGCGGTTTGTTCGCGCACCTCTTTTAATAGTTTTTTCAAGGATTGTGAACGAATGCTTGCTAATTCTCTCTTCATTTCTTTTTTCTTCCAAATAGAATTTCGATCAGTGATTAAATAATTTTTTAAGGCATGACTGAATCTTGGACTTGTTCCAAATTTTTTCAGCGACCATTCAATATAATTAAGCATTTCATCCTCAGAGCCGTATATAGCAATATAAGAAAATACTTGACGATGTTCGACACCTTCCATTCCGCCTGGGAATAGAAGCAGAAATCGTTCATATGGTTTAAATAAACCATTTTCTTTTATAATATCCTGGGCTAATTCACATGCTTTCGCTGTAATTGGCGCACTTGCCATCCGAAAAACATATTGTGTTTGTTCAAACGCTAGATAAAAGTAGGTATACAGTAACTCTAGTACTTCAAACTTTTCTTTTTCCCAGCCCTTTATCTCAAAGCTACGTTCCTCTTTCTCGAGTAAAAATATCTCTCCAAAATGTTTAACATCTGCAAGATTTACTTTTTCTAACTGTAATTGCACTAAAAGCTGTCCCTTTACATCAGGCAGCACCATGCGTTTATACGATTCAAAAGGAAGGGATCTTTGAAAATAGGTAACTATTTCAAAAACAATAGAAATAGGATGGCTATTTTTTTTGACCTCATACACAAGTCTATTTTTCGTTGATTTTAAGAAAGTGCCGTTGTGCTCAAAAGAAGAATTAATTTGCAATAAATTTTTTATATTAATCAATACTTTTGATAAGGAATGCTGAAAACTAAATTGATGCTTTAAATAATCCTCAATGATCTCCGCATAAGAAAAAATATCGCTCATATAAGATAAAACTTGCTGATACGTATCTGGATACTTCTCCAGTATCTGCCATAGTGATTGACAGACAGCTTCTCCTTCATAGTAGGCAATCGTTTTAACTATAAATTCAACAACATCGACATGTTCTACTACCTTTTGAATCTCCAAAACTAATTTCAGATAGTCCTGAACAATGGAAGCATCTTTCATCAGCTCTTCTCTATGCAGCACTTGTTTGAAAATATGTACGAGTTCAAGCTTTTCCCGATGTTTTTTTTGAAGAAAAACTAACAGCATTTCTAGGGTAGCAACTTTATCATTATCGTAAAAATAATAATCTAGCTTTTCCATATAAAATAAGAGAAATAAGCTATTATACGTTTGAATCGTTAGTTTTGTCTGTTTATCCAAGCCTTTTAAGGCCCGTTCACAATAAATGAAAAATTCGTCAAGCTCTGTCGCTGTTACAAGGGCTTCATAGGCAAAATGAAGATAATCATGTTCTTCTTCCTTGAAATTCAAACCATTAATTTTATCCTGGCTTAAATCAAAAGTAAATTGATTTTCCACTGCTTTATTTCTGAGACGAATTGATCCTTGTTCTACAAACATCACATGAACATTCTCCATAATCTCTGGCTCATTATGAAAAGTGGTCGCACCAAACAACCTTCTTGTTTCATAGGGCATATAAAGAAATAGCAATTCCAATAGCCACATTGCATATTTATGTTGCATATCATGTGAAGCTTGAAACGATATATATACTCTTTTGTTTTCGGCAACAGCAGTAATACAAGCAAACAATAGTTCTTTGAATTTCTTTTCATCTAGTTGCAAAACATGAAACAGTTCTTGCTTTTTAGCAAATATATTTTCCTTCGTATATGCGAGATGCTCTATTTCTTCTAGTTCTTCCTTTAAATGCTCTGTATCTTCCAAGCCGTAAAAATGTTCGATGTGAAAGATTTTGGATGAGTGATGGATCCATTCCTCTTTTCGAATAGCCGGAATAATATAATTATGTACAAAAAGACGGTTCTTTTGTTTCGCGCTTTCTGCAGGGGCAAAATTTGCTTTTCCTAGCACTAATTCACCTGTTTCAGGCTGTATAAATGTAAATAGCGGCGGATAGGCAGCTATTTCTTTTTCGCCACTTTTCTTTAAGTCACTTGGTATGTGATAAGTATTAATAGGATTTAAATATTTTTTTACGAACCTTTCATTAACATTCGGCGAGACGGCAATTGTATCAAACCCATCACCTGTAAGAAAAAGACCTTTACTATCCTTCGTTACTATTTGTTGTTGTATCAGGCTTTTTCCCATTAGCCTCTCTCCTTTCTTTCTCCCTTTAAGCAATTTTTTTAGTTTATATAGGGGAGGTATTAAATAAAATGTTTATATTCATCACTATAATTACTATTTTCAATATAAAGAGAAACTTCCATTCCTCTCATTCTTTAATTTAGGTTTTAGAAAAATAAAAAAACAGCTAATACCTGTATTATACAGGCATGCTGTTTTTTTAAAAACCAACTTCGCTACACTTTTCAAATAAATATAGAAATTCTTTTCTTAAATCCATAAATCATCGAAAAAATTCCACAACCTAAAAGTTTTAAATCAGATTAGCACTATCGCTCTATCTATTCTCCTCCATATGCTACTGAATATTCTTGATAGAACAAGAAAGACGTGCTGTCTATTACTTTTTTCTCTTCTATTTCTTGCTTATGGTAACAGACTCAGCTCCTCTGTTACCTTTCTCCCTTTCATTTCTTACTTAAGGGTACAGAGCATACTCTCTGTTACCTTCTAATACAATTTCCAATAAAAAATGTGCTTACACTCTCTCCTTTCTTTCATTTTCCCACTGACAATTAATAAACTCTATTATTCTTCCAAGATTATTCAAAATAAGTCCAACGATTGAATCCGGTTAGCTTATAGTGCTTTTCTAATATTCTACGAATTCTTTTTTTGGAATGAATGATCCTACACCAATCATTATAATAAGGGCGTTGTTATTTTCTCTTGAGGAAAAAGTAATTTAAGTTCATCTACATTGCGTAATACCACTGTTTCGACTGTTTCTTCATGGCCGCATTCTTCGCAAATCACATTCATTCCTGCTTCTGTTACTTCGAATGAATTACATGTTTCACAGAATATTCCTTTCTGTAATTCTTTATAGTCATATGGTGGTAATTTTGAAAAGGGGAATTGTCAATATGCAATGATGTTAATTTTCCAGCCAGTTGCTTCTGAATCTTGTTTAGCTTTAAGGAATGATAATCCATTCTTTTTAAATATCGCTGAACTTGCGTTGGAAAAATAAATGGTAAAGATAAGGAGGCTTGGTAGAGGGTAAACTCGGGATTAATAAAAACAACAGAGGAAGTAATTGTTTTATTTCCCCAACCATTCTTTTGAAGTAACTGTTGAAATAGCGTTTCATTCCTCCTGATTTGATTAAGCGGATTACTGATTTCCTTATGATTCATCGTATACATTCGATCATTTTGATAGTAATAATCCCCTTCATAATTCTTTATTTCAAAAAGGTGAATTCCTTCAGAGCTAATAATAGTGGCATCCATTTGAAAGGTAGTGTTATTTATTTGCAGTAGTAAATCATTGATTATATAACAGTCCTCTAAAAGATTTTCTGTGAAGTAATCAAACATTTTTCTCCTTCCCAGCCTTTTTGCAGATGAACTAAATACTGTTTTTCATTTAAATCTAGTTCATTTCGTAGATTCAAGGATTGTAAAACGAGGATTTCTGGAGATACGGCACGAGGTTTATAAAGCATACTAATTTATTTCATTCTTTCTATCTTTTCTTAGAGGCCATTCCGTAAGAACAGCCTCTCTTTTTTATTCTACTGCAACAATAATTCTTCCTGTTATACCGCCTTCTAATATTTTTGGCAATTCTTCAGGTAATTGCTGTAAGGATACTTCCTTATAAATAAATGAAGATAGTTCCTCTGGTTTAAGGTCGGTTGCAATTCTTCCCCACAGTTTTTGTCTAATCTCCATTTGGCAATAAACAGAGTCGATTCCAAGAAGGTTTACTCCTCGCAGAATAAATGGAAATACACTTGTTGGCACTGCTCCGCCACCTGTTAATCCACTTACTGCAACGGATCCACCATATACTATTTTGCTAATAATGGCTGCCAAAGATTCACCACCGACAGGATCAACTGCACCAGCCCATACTTGCTTGTCCAACGCCTTTATTTTGCCGTTATATACTTCTTCTCTTCCGATAACATTTGATGCTCCAATACTTATTAAATAGTCTGCAGCTTCTTTTTTCCCAGAGCTTGCTACAACCTCAAAGCCTAATTTGGAAAGCATCGCCACACCAAAGCTACCGACACCACCAGTAGCACCTGTAACCAATACAGGTCCATTCTCTGGCTTCAAGCCATTATCCTGCAATCGTTGCACAGAAAGAGCTGCGGTAAAGCCTGCTGTTCCAATGATCATTGCTTCTTTTAAGCTTAATCCCGCTGGTAGTGGAACAATCCAATCTGCAGGAATACGAGCATATTCACTATATCCCCCAGAATGAGATACACCAATTTCATAGCTAGTAGCGATGACAGAGTCTCCTTCTTTAAAGCGACTATCTTCTGATGAAACAACAATTCCTGCCAAATCGATTCCTGGAATATGTGGATATGAACGCACAATTTTGCCGTCAGGAGTGCTAGCAAGCCCATCTTTATAATTTACTCCAGAATAATGAACTTTTATTACTACTTCACCAGCGGATAAATCTTCCAACCCCAACTGCTTTGTTTGTACTGAAAAATTACTATCTTTATTATCAACTACGACTGCTTGGAAATTATTTTTCATTTTTAATTCACCTCGTACTCATAGTACCAATTTAAAAATAACAGGTCAAAGCAAAGGAATTACCCTATGATTATAGTAAAAATACAGATTTCCTCCTACATATGGCGATGACCATTTACGCCTTCTAACTTTTATCGCCTGGATATAACTTTTGATAGAAAGCAATCGCAAAATCATAAAAATACATGAGACCAAAACGCTCGGAAGAGAATCCTGTTCTATCATATGTTTTTCCATGCAGTCGATATACAATATCAGCTTTCTCTATAAAAGGAATCTCATCATTATGGGTTATAATAATTATTTTTGCTTTACTCTTTTGAATAAGTCGCATCAATTCCACATTCCCTTCTATAAATCTTCCAGAGGGGCTTGTGATAATAGCAACGGATTGGTCATCTAATTCTGCTATATTCTCCATTTGTTCTTGGATATCTGAAAAAGCATGAACGAATTTTCCATACTTCACTAAACGATACTGAAAATCTTGAGCCATTGCTTGAGATAGCTGCGTTCCAAAGAAAGAAACTTTCTCTGCGTCATGGATTACTTCTAAAATCTCTCTAACATCACTAACATTCATCCCTGTTTCCATTGTATGCAGCCACTCAACCATTTTCTGATAAAACTGTTTGTGAAGCACTTTTGCTACTTCATTCACTTGCAATCCTTGCTCAATATATTCATCGATTGAATTTTCTATACTATCTTTTTTAGCAATATCTTTAAATTCTTGAAAGGAAGCATAGCCAATTTTTTTGCAGAACCTTGTAATTGCTGCTGGTGAGGTATAGCAGGATTCTGCTAAAACAGAAATATTCATATTAGCAATCTGTTGCACATCTTTTAATAAAGCCAGTGCAATGAAATAATTCGTATCTTTTGTTTTATGATTATTAATAAAATCTAATAGCCGAAAAATAATATCCTTCAAACGGTATCACCAAATTCTTTGTTTATTTTAACCAGTATTATCTATTCTGTTTCGTATGAGTAAAATGTTTGTGGGAGAATAAATATCCTTTTTGTCTAGTTGGGGGACGAGTCCCCCAACTAGACAAAAAGGCCACCAAGCGAAAGCGCGGTAGCTGGAAAAAATTAAGTATTAAAAAAGAGAGCTTCCTTTTGTAAAGTAGAGTTTGACTAGAAAACTACGAAAAGGAGAGGCTCTCATGAATCAATGTAACATAAAAATGCCATCATTAAAAGAATTGGAAAAAACTTTATTTCGAACACTACAAATGACGTTTCAAGAAATCCTTATTCAAACGTTAGAAAATTGGGATCAAGAGATTGCCAAGCAACGAGACAAAAGAAGATTTGCTTTACGTGATAAACGAGAAATACGATTAGATACAGCGTTTGGAGCTGTGGAGCTGAAGCGTAATTATTATTTTGATCGTGTGACTAAAAAATATATTTGTCTATTAGATCACTATTTACAGTTTCAGGGGAATAAGGGATTTAGTCCGCTACTAGAAGAATGGGGGTTAGAACTAGCGACGAATGGCTCCTCCTATCGAAAGGCGGTGGAAACGTTCGAACAATTTTTAGGCTATTCGGCGATGAGCCACGAAGCATTACGGCAACATCTTCTTCAAACAAGCGTACTTCCCGCTAAGGAAAAACGCCCTTTTCAAAAGGTATTGTTTGTCGAAGTAGATGGATTATATGTGAAGAGTCAAGAAAAGAAAAAGCGTGGATGGGAGTTGAAATTCGCCGCTGTACACGAGGGATGGAAAGAAAACGGAAAGCGAATCAGGCTCCGAAATAAAAGGCATTTTCTTTATGAAGGAAAAGAACCCTTTTGGGAAGCCTTTGAAACGTTCTTACAGAATCATTATGCGTATGATCCTACCCAAACCTTGCTTATTATTAATGGTGATGGAGCAGGCTGGATAACGGCATGTCGGGAGTATTTTCGGGAACGCGCCTTTTTCACCATGGATCGTTTTCATGTCGCTCGTTCGATGAAGCAACTAATGAAGAGCCATCCTCGATACCGCTACATGAAAAGAGCGTTAAGAAACTACCAGGTAGAAACATTACTTCTAGAGTTGAATAGCGCAGTAGGAACAATGGATACACCAGAAAAAGAAGAAAAACTAGAGCATTTCCTTGCCTTTTTAACGCATCATCAGGAAACCATAAAAGATTACCGTAGTTGGTTACAGGAAAAAGGTGTGGACACGACAGCGTATCGTCCAATGGGAAGTGCAGAGGCGATGATGAATCAATTAGCCAAACGATTAAAGAATGGAAGAGCATGGAGCAAAAAAGGAGTCATGAGCATGGCGCGCTTGTGGATTGGATTGAAGGATGACCTATCCATCCAAACGATATATGGGAAATGGGAAAAAGCCACGGAAAAATCAAAGAAAGAGCATCGAGCGAAAAGAAAAATACCCACAAAATTAGTAACAGAAACCGTGCGTCAGAACATGCCATACTTAAATCAAGCGATTGGAAAACCCGTTCACTTTGCCTTACAGGGATTAAAAGGTTTTTAAAAAATGAGAGAATCAACAGTTGGAAGAACAAAACCAATTGGAAAGCGGATACAAACTTAGAGGTTTTACTTTATAAAAAAGGGAGCTAAAAAAACTCCCACAAAAACTTGACTCAATCTTCTGTTTCAATAAGCTTTCCTTAAATAAGTTAATCTGCTTTAGCCTATTATGCAATCAATCATCTTATACAAATAAGTGGACTAAAACAAAAAATTAATGGAGGTATAGGTTAAGCAACCAACAATAATTACTGGACTGAATGGACCAATATATCAAAATTTCCCTCTGCCCTACTATGGCGCATGGAATCAACAAATATTAGGAGATAGCCCCTATCATTATATGATTGGTGGTACTCACTATTCTATTAGCCCTGCGCCATCTGGAACTGAAACTTTCCCTGCTTTATTTCCATATATAGGGCCACATGTTACTTTCGGTCTTAGAAGATGGGCTTAATATTCTTATATCGCTCTCCCTCCCGCAGGAAGGAGAGTGCTTTATTAATCAGTGATAAGGAATTGGAAGGGCTTCGGAGAATTCTTTATACATACATATCAAAATCCTGTAACAAATACTATTTCGCTCTTTTCTCTAACTCATAGGCTGTTGTCATTATTACTGAACGCAATGTACCATTAATTCAATAATTATCATTATCCCCCAAATAGATTATTCTTCTCTTAACTATAGCAAATTTATACTGCTGTTTTTCTATTACTTCATCTAGTTAATTAGATTATTTGCAAAGAATACCTACATTTCGTTTACTGAAAGTTGTATAATTTTTAGAATAATAGAATTTATTCATAGAGACTATCTGTAAGGAGGAAAAAATCATGCACATTCAACCAGAGGATATTGTTAGAAGTGGTCCGAATCAATATATTTGTAAAGAAGAAATTCTAAAGGAATTAGACAGTTTACTGTCCCCTTTTCAAACTCCTACAATCATAACAGGCTATAAGTCTTTTCAAGCTTTTTCGCAGTATGTCGATTCTATTCCTACTCATTGGAAAATTATTCAGCATGGAGGCTACAGTTCTCAACAAGCAGTTGATCAAATCACCCCATCCTGTACAGCAACCGATGTTATTATCGGCATCGGAGGTGGAATTATTTTAGATACCGCTAAAGCTGTTGCAGATACATTAAATATCGAAGTTATTTTAATTCCAACCGTTGCTGGAACATGTGCGGCAAGCACTCCATTAAGTGTTATTTATTCTCCAGAAGGAGCATTTGAAAGAGTAGCTTATCATCATCGTTCTAGTTATTTAACATTGGTCGATCCAGCATTTTTAATTCATGCACCAATTGATTATTTAAAAAGCGGAATTGGCGATACTTTAACAAAGTGGTATGAAGCAGAAGCCATTATTCGTAATGCAAATGATGAAAGATCTCACTCTTTATTTGTACAAGCAGCATTAAGCCAATCTATTTTCATCCGTGATATTTTATTAAAGGAAAGCATAGAAGCAGTACAAAACAGTGCATCTGGTTTAGTGACACCAAGCTTTACAAAAACGGTGGAAGCCGTTATTACTTTGGCAGGAACAGTGGGTGGATTCGGTGGACGATATGGTAGAATGTCTGGATCACACGCGATTCATAATGGTCTAAGCTTTATCGAAGAAACACACACAATTCTTCATGGTCAAAAAGTTGCTTATGGTATTTTAGTACAGCTTGCTTTAGAAAACCGGATAGACGAAATCGAAGCATTGTTGCCATTTTATCAACAGCTTGGTTTTCCAACTAATTTAGCGGATTTAAATATTGTTGACAACCAAACAGATGCCTTACAAAAAATTGCTACTCATGCTGTTAATCCGAAAGAGTCTCTTCAGCTTATGGGTTCTTATGGTGCAGATGAGGTTATTGCGGCAATGAACGTCCTCGAAAGCCTAACTAGCATTAAGCAGATATAAGAAACTAAAAAAAGGGACGGAACTCAACATCGCTTAAAGCGATGTTGGTCCATCTCCTTTTAACTCTTTTAAAACAGCCATCACATCTAATTCCCCTAACCCATTTTCAAGAGCAGACTGATATGTTTTATTTGCAGAAGCCCCGATAGCATTTAATTCCGTTGTTTCACTTGCTAGGCGTAAATCTTTTGCCATATGTTTTAATGCAAATGCTGCTGGGAACTCATCATTCAAAATGGATAGTGTTTTCATTTTGGAAATAGCTGTACCAACTGCACTTTCGTTAATAATGGTTAACATATTTTCCTTTTTAATCCCTTGTTTCTCCGCAAAAAGGACGGATTCAGCAATCCCTTGTACAGTGATTCCTAATAATAGATTAATGGCAAGTTTTGCATTGCTTCCAGACCCAGATGGACCGAGATAAATAGAGAGCTTACTCATCGGTTCCAATACAGATTTGATCTGTTCGTACACATGTTCCTCTCCGCCAACTAAAACAAGCAGTTTGCCGTCCTTAGCCGGCTGTACACTTCCTGATACAGGAGCATCAAGAAACTTCACTCCATTTTCTAAAGCAGTCTTATAGATGAATTGAGACGTTTGCGAGGAAACCGTACTCATATCAATAAATACTTTTCCAGCTTTAGCATGAGATAAAATTCCATTTTCAAGATAGATACTTTTCACAGCATTATCATCAGACACCATCGTAAAAATTAAGTCACAGTTATCAACTAGTTCTGTTAACGATTGAGCCTGTTTTGCACCAGCAGCAAGTAGTTCCTCTCCTTTATCCGGTGTACGATTATAAAACGTTAAGTCATAACCAGCCTTTACTAGATTCAAAGCCATTGGAATTCCCATATTTCCTAATCCTATCCAACCTAATTTCATGCAGCTATCCCGTCCTTTCTTTGTAATATTCATACACATTTTACCATATGTGCTTTTAAAATACGTTAATTAAAGCATTTGAATAGTAAAAGAGCATTAAAAAAAGCCTATTCTATAATTAATAGGCTTCCTCTATTTCTATATCGACTCTAAATCAGTTACCGTTTTTTCGTTCACTTGATTTCCTGTATTTAATGTGGTTTTGGGTTCTAACAATAGAACATGAACTTCTTCTTCCGCAACTGGCATATGCTCAACACCTTTTGGAACAACAAGAAATTCGCCTTCCTTTACCCAAACATCTTGATCGCGAAATTTAATCAATAAATTTCCCTTCACTACCAAAAACATTTCATCTTCATTTTCATGTTGATGCCAAACAAACTCTCCTTTGAACTTCGCTAGCTTAACATAAGATTCATTCAAGTCACCAACAATTTTAGGATTCCAATAATCATGAAATAACGCAAACTTTTCAGCTAAATTAACCTTCTCCATCATTTCCCTCCACTAATTTACAAAGTGAACTCTTCATCATTGAGATATATTCATATTATCATATATTTTCAATTAATTCAGATATTAATCCTATCTCACTTTAATAAATAGTTTAAGAAAATTAAGGAAGCATTTTATCATTTACAATCTTCTAAATAATACATTGTTCTCCAGATGAATATGATCGAATGTCAGACTTTCCAACTCTTCTAATTTTAAATACGTTAATCGATACGTATTACATGCATTCAGTGGAAGCTCATAATCATTCGTAGCTTGACGGATTTTCTTTAATATTTCCCCTGCTCCTTCATGTTCCTCTTCCAATATAGCTATTTCAGCTCTAGCTGCTTCAAGGCTTTCTAGTTCATTATTTGCATCATATTCTATTACTTTTGGAAAAATTCGTTGCTCTTCTCCAAGTAAGTGTTGTTCTAATTCATCCTTTAATAAGTAAAACTGAGTGTACACTTCTTTCAAATATAAATCTCTCTCTCCATGTACACGATATACTTTACTCACAAATCCATCTAATTCTTCTAATAACTCTCTCGTTTTTGCATGATAATGGTGGATGATATGATTCACTAATTCTGCTAATGGCATATTCATCCAGTCTATTTCTTCCGTGGTCTGCATTTGTTCATACATAATATTAAGAACTTTTACTAGGTCCTTATCTTCCAGTTGTAGAGATTTAATAACCTCACCTATCGGACGATTTCCTCCACAGCAAAAATCAATTTTATATTCTTTAAAGAGCTTACTAGCTGCCGGGAACTTAATAATAATATCGCCTGTTTTTGTATCATCTGTAAAAATGGAATTCATATCGCCACTCTCCTTTATTAGAATAGCTACAGTATAGAAGATAAAGACAAGATAAAATAGGATTGAAATCACAGATTAAACATTGTTATAATTTAATTAGATATTCATTGTATTAATTGTGAAAAAATACACAAACATATTGGTGGTGTTAATTATGCAACAACATATAATTACCCCGTGCCCAAAACGGGTGCCTATCTTTCATTCTTTATCCGAATTAGAAATAAAAAAAATAACAGATGTTGTTCACCATAGACTTTTTAAAAAAGGCGAGATGATTATAGAGGAAGGGGAAATTTCTACATCCCTTTTTATTATTCATAGTGGGAAAGTCAAACTATCTAAATTAACCGTTCAGGGGAAAGAACAAATTGTTCATTTATTAACTGATGGTGATTTTTTTGGAGAAAGCAACCTCTTCCATGATGACATCGTCATGAACTTAAGTTGCCACGCTTTAGAAGATACAAAGATCTGTTTATTAAAGAAAACAGATTTTGATCAAATAATGGCAAATAATCCGGACATCTCTTTCAAATTGCTAAAAACAATCACAAAGCGTTTATCCCATACAGAAGATTTAGCAAGAACTTTAGCAACGAAAGACCCTGAAGTAAGAATTGCTGATATGCTTCTAGAATTTTGTGAGAAATTTGGATCAGAAAACCAAAATACAGTGCTTATTAAGCTCCCCATTACAAGAGAAGAAATCTCCAGTTATGTAGGTCTTACTAGAGAAACCATTAGTAGAAAACTTGCAAAACTTGTAGACAAAGGAATCCTTACATTAATCGGAAACAAGCAAATCCTAATTCATGATAAGGGAAAACTTCAAACAATGGGGGGATAACTCTCCCCCATTAAATGAATTAGTAAAACCAATTAACTTTCCCGCTCTTACTGGGAAGTGAGTGCAACTAAGAACAAGCAGAGATAAAGAAAACTCCCACTAATGGAAGTTTTCTTTATTATATCCTTAAGCTGTATGCCGCCCACGCAATGTCCAAATCTGATAAACCATCATGAGAGATTTTATAATTGTTAAGTAAGTTAACGTTATCCATCCGCCCATTAAATATGGATTAATTGATTGTTGAACAGCCTCACTAGTTAAATAATCACGATAATAGAAGCACACATATCCGATAATTAAGACACATATAATGGCAACTAATATTCCTTGTGCTAATTTACTACGTGTTTTCCCAGACTCTGCTGCATATTGATTGGCCCAACCATCCTTTTTATTAGCGGAAAGCTTTTGGAGCCACACTTGGCTAAATGTTATTAAGTTCACCCATAAATAAATTTCTGGTCCTATTAATAACGTGGCAAGGATAATATCGATCGGCCGATACATCGGTGTTTTTAGAGCTAGAATAGTGTTCAGGACGGATGCCAAGGCGATCGGTGTTAACCAAATCCAAGACCAATAGAATTGGTCTGTTGCTAGAGCTATCCCTAACAAAACAACGAAAAGAACTCGGATTACTAAGTCCGATAAGGATTTCAACTGGTTTCGCCAAATTTTCCCCTTATGGCGCGTATGAATACTTAAATCTTTATTGGTTAATAAATCTACTGTTCCTGAATTCCACTTATTTCGTTGTTCTCTAAAGGTATGGTAGGAACGCATTGCATCAACAAAGCAACGTCCTTTTGGACTAATAAGCGTCTTCCATCCCGATTTCTGTAATTGCCATGTAAGCAGCATATCTTCTACATCACTATCATTTTGCCAAGGTCCATCTAATTTATTATGATTAACTACTTCTTGCAGGGCTTCTGGGCGAAACAATGTTGCTTGCCCTCCAAGTACATATGTACTCCCTCCATGATATTGAAGATCTAATAACCAGCTTGCCATATCTTGTTTTTGTTGATGAGTCCACCATCTACTAATTGGACCACCATATTCACCACTTGCTAATTTTTCTTCATAATAGACATCATTTTTACTTAATAAGCTTTTCTTTTTCGGCATCCTCATTGTATACTTTGCCATAACTCCGCCAATGTTACGACCACTCATTAAGCCTTCCCACAGATACTTTAAACAGTTAGGAGCTAAACGACTATCTGCATCCATTCCAAGAATCGCTTTAATACTTTGTTTATATAATTCTTGGGATTCGGTTAATTGCATATGATAAAAATCCATAATGTCGCCATACAGTAATTTCCACCCACTATTTAAAGCTCCTACTTTACGAAGCTTATTTCCTTCTGTAACAATCACCTTAAGATTTAGGCCAAATTCTTCTCCTGCCTTTATCGCTTTTTCCTCGGTGCGATCCGTACAGTTATCTGCAATAACATAGACATCTAACTCTACTCCCTTTGGAAGCAATTGATCATTTAATCCAGCTAAACAATCCCTTATCGATTTTTCTTCATTATGAGCGGGAATTAAAGCGACAATTCTCGGTTTCATATACGATTTCTTTACTCCAGGCATGCTAAAAAACGATATACTTCCTTTTTCCTCTTCTACTACTAAGGACAATGAATCCACCAACTTTCTTTTTTCTTGAGGCTGTTTTCATAAAGTTTGTTGTGATTACCCGTAGCCGGAATACACTTCGCTTTCCGTGGGGGTCGCTCTGAGCCTCCTCAGCTTCGCCTCCGGAGTCGCTAATCTCACAGGAGTCTACGTATATTCCGGATGCTCTATTTTTCCAACTAGTTCTTTTTTTCAATTGAAAAAACAACAATCCTTTAGAAAACAACCTTTCATGATCACTACACGTTAGACTTCATCAGGGTGTCTTTTCTATCAATTTAGTTGTTCTTTAAAAAGAACAACTAAGCAAAAAATAATAATTTACCTCTGTTTTATATTCCATTAGTTCTTATTTAAGAACATATTATCATTATAATCTATACATAGTCAATTACTTCTTTTACTTTTTTGTTTCTTTTATAGAACAAATTTTTTCTTGATAATAAGAAATCAATTCAAAATAATGAACTACTGAATCATCCCACTTCCCCTTTATTCGTGAGTCTCATCATATTGAAATTAAAGTTTCAGCTTCCATCTTCAATATGAAGACCTCTTTCCCTTTACTTCCTGTACATTCAACATCATCTTCCATAAAAAAATTGATTTTCCAATTCACATTTTTTGTCGAACACACTCACCACCAATAGCTTCTATCAAGCTAAACTCAATCTTTCCCATTTAAATAGGAGGTGAACCTAGTAAAGGTCACCTCCTTGCTTCTTTAAGTACATTGAAAAGAACGGATGCGGTTAGTATCTGTTCCGTAATAAGTCCAACGATTCATCCGCCAGCGATATCCTGCGATAGATTGGCGGCCAACAAAGGTTGGATAGAACCAAAATCCGCGGCCATTTTCTAGCCAAACATACGTAAAGCGGAACAAACAAGGTCGCATGGATCCAGAATCAATCGCAAATGTACTTACAAGTGACTGGTTTGATTGTGGTGTATAGGATGGCGGTGGTGTTGTTGGTGGTCCATGGTCCGCTCCTCCTCCAATATGTGGGCCATCCGGAAAAGCTGGTGGTTCCCCTACTATAGGCGGAACTTGACCTCCAGGAAATGGTGGCAATCCCCCCCCACCAATTGGAGGTAAACTTGGAACAGTGCCTCCGCCAATTGGTGGAAGATTTATACCAGTTCCACCACCTATTGGTGAGATGATAAGTCTACTTTGTGGTTGTGAATTTACTTGTTGTCCATAGTAAGGATAATACGGCTGAAAATACATCAGTTTTCCCCTTTCGTTTTTGATGTATTACTCTATGCAATTCGCCCAATTGAGGTGCAAGGTCTTAATTGATTTCATCCTAAAAATAAATCTCCTATGGACATTACAAATTATTGCTTCACTTCATGATTTGTTTTCCATTTCTTGCGGAAGACAAAACCAGAAACCCATAATATAACGACTAACCCGACAACGGTTCCGATACTTAATAACACCCACGGGCCTTCAATAAAACGCATAGCTCGATGATGATCTTTTACTAACCAATAACAAGTTATACTTAAAACGATTCCAACTGGGATAATTACTGGACGATAATCTTTTAATCCAAAAAGTTTTTGTACAGCAATAGCTGAACAGAGAAATGTCATAATAATTTGGGTTAAAATTGATAATGC
The DNA here is from genome assembly GCF_024219955.1 of Niallia sp. RD1. Taxonomy (NCBI): domain Bacteria; kingdom Bacillati; phylum Bacillota; class Bacilli; order Caryophanales; family Bacillaceae; genus Niallia; species Niallia sp. RD1. Next base: position 480,249 of record NZ_CP100420.1, read on the forward strand.
AAAAAAGGCAACCATAACCATTTCATAACGATGAATAAATAGCCCAATTTCCGCGCTTCTTGCCATTTGCATACAAGAAACAATATATTGTGCTGTAACATCTGCCGTAAGAACACCTGTTTCAAGTATTGGCCACATAACTACAATCATTCCACCATAAAACATACCTGCAGTAGAAGATTTCATCCAAGTCTGCTTATCTCTTACTAACGGAAGGATCATGCAAACCATCATCGCAGTCATTGCATAATCTGTATTATGGTGTCTACTCGCCCATACCGTCTCTGTAAATCCTGATTGAAAAACAGGAAGTAATTCTTTTATATCAAAATTACTAAGAGAGCCTAACATTAATAAAATATTTAAAGCAAGGATAGAAAATACGCCTATCAATGCCATTCTTGCGACCACTTCTATTCCAAAATGGATAGCATAAATGCCTATTAAAAAAGCAGCCAATATAAATAATACTGTAGGAGCCTCTGGTAAAAAATAATCTCTTAAATGATAAACAAATGTTGCCATAATACTTCCATATGCTCCTATAAAAAAGACAAACACAGAAATAGCGACAAATTTCCCAGGAAATTTCCCTAAAATTTGGTGGAATTGATCAATTAAATCTCCCTCTGGTATACGCCTCATCACTATAACGATTAATGCTATAATTAGCAGTCCTTGAAATGTGGAGAAAAACGTTGATATCCAGATATCGCCTTTTACTTCCCGTGCCATTATACCTTGTGTCATTCCGATAGATTTTGCATAAAGCATATTAATAATTAATGCCATTAGCATACCATTCGTTATTTGAACCTTCATTATTTTTCCTTCCTTTCTTCTTTACCAGATATAGTTGGCTGGAATAATAATGAACCACTGTCTACACTTGCATGAATGGTAAGATTTATGTCGGCAGCTGAAAAACTATTTTTCCAGTCTTTCTTTACCTTCCTCCACTCATAAGGGTATTTATTTTGAAAAACTTTTCCTAATTCTAGTACATCCGTTTTATATTCCTTTTGGATTTTTTCAATAGACTTATTGATATCTTCTCTTAATTTAGCTTCTACCGCTTTTTCTAATTGTTCCACATCATCTTTATTACTAATGGAAAAGGAGCAGCCCGCTTCAACCACTGTAACCGAAGCGTCCAGCTTAGCATTAAAACCTACCTCTTCATTTTTGTAAGTTGGTTTTACTTCAAACTTTTGCTTATTTAACTCAACACTAATATTGTTATTCTTCTCTTTGGGACATGAAACAACCACTACTCCCGAGTCAATATTATCTCTAAAAAGGATAATTCCTTGTAATTCATCTGCTTGTAAGATTCCTACCAATTTATCATTTTCAAATACCCCAGCACCAGATAGTTCTACTTGTTTCCCTTTTGCCCCTTCTTCTGGTTTAAGTCCATCAATTTTTCTTTCTTTCAAAGATACCCTTGCAAGTAGCGGCTCAGAAGATTCACTTAAATAAGCAGCTAACAAGTCTGTTATTTCCGTATACGGGGCAAGTGTTGAGATATTTGTATACCGAAATAATTTACTTAATGCTTCTCCAGGCGTAACCTCCAAACTTGTTATCGTAGAGGTTAGTTCGCTAGCCTTATCGGGGGTTAAAGCAACCAATGTTCTCATCCTAAGCTCTGGATTTCTTGTAAAAAAATCAACTATGTCTCCAATCCCTTCTTTGGCTACTTCTTCATTTATAACGATAATAAAATTATGAGCCCAAAATACTCTTCGCGACGCAACACCAGTTAAATTACGAATCGCCTCAAAAATGGACTCTCCTTCTGCTTCTACGTTCCATGTCGTTTCTCCTGATTGGCCCGTAGGAGCACCAGTTTGTCCTCTGGCATCACCTGGTCTAGAAACTTGCACAGTAACTTTTATCTTTCCATCCTCTGATCCTTTATCAATTCCGACTGCCATTACAAGAGCAAGATCGTTTATTTCTCTTTTTCCCACACAAGCAGTTAGGAGCAAAGTACTAAAAATAATGAGAATAATTAAATTAGCTCGCTTCATTCCTTTCTTTTCTCTCCTTTATTACCTCCACTTTTCTTTTTCCATCTTCTTAATCCGGTAATATCCTCGTAATCTTTGTTATTATCTTCATCATTTTTCGTCTTTTCTGATTCAGATTGATTTTCGTCATTCAGCTTTAAAGGTTTCTTTACTTTATCAGGCGGAGAAGGCTTCTGATGATCACCTAACTTTATCGTATCTCCATCTGCAAGCTGTGGCCTTTTTTTCATTGCCCACCAAGGAAACCGAATGAGAGTATCCTTTTGATCATTTGGCTGAAAAGGAGTTGCTGGCGCCAAATAAGATTCACCAAACGAACGAATACTTAGAGCATGAATCGCTAATAGAGAGAACATAACGGAAAAGCCGAGCAACCCTAATGTTCCCGAAGCAATCAATAACGGAAACCTGATTAAGCGTATGGAATAGGAGGCAGAATAATTCGGTATTGCAAAGGATGAAATTCCAGTAACTGCTACAACAATTACCATAAACGGAGAGACAATGCCCGCCTGGACCGCAGCCTGTCCGATAACAAGTGAACCAACAATACTTACAGCCTGCCCAACTGGTTTTGGCATTCGGAGCCCAGCCTCACGCATTAGCTCAAAAGTTATTTCCATTAATAAAGCTTCTAAAAGAACGGGAAAAGGAACAATTTCTCGACCAGATGCAATGGTCAATGCTAAAGGCGTTGGAATCATCTCCTGATGGAAACTTACTAACATGACATAGATGGAAGTAAGCGTCAGACTAATTACAAAGGCTATATAGCGAATGATTCGAAAAAAGCTGCCTGCCATAAATCCCATATAATAGTCATCACTAGCTTGCAAAAATTGCCAAAAGTAAGTAGGAACTACTAAAACGAATGGGGTATTATCAACGAAAATCGCTACTCTTCCTTCTAATAATGCAGAAGCTACTTTATCGGGTCTCTCGGTACTCATTACCGTTGTAAACGGGGAAAATGGCGAATCTGCAATCATTTCCTCTATGTAGCCACTTTCTAAAATTCCATCAATTTTAATATTATTTAATCGCTTCTTTACTTCATCTACTAATCCCTTTTTTACTGTTCCTGTAATGTAGGCTATATTAATATCCGTTTTTGATCGTACTCCGATACTCATTGTTTCTAATCGCAGCTCAGGATCGCGGAGCCTTCTTCTAACTAATGCAGTATTTGTTCGTATATTTTCCGTAAAGCCATCTCTTGAGCCACGGACAACCTGTTCTGTCTGCGGCTCATCAACACTCCTCGTGTCCCAACCCTTTGTTTGGATGTGGAAAGCTTTTTCACATCCATCTACAAAAAGCATACTATCACCAGAAAGGATTGCTACTAAAGCCTTTTCTACTTCTGTAATCATGGAAAAAGAAGTATTCATTAAAACATGTTGTTCGATTAAAGTTTCCAGATCAGAGATCATTAATTGGTTTCTTTTAATAAATTCATTTCCTTCATACATCATTGCATCAATTACTTTTTCCACATGCTCTACGCTGGCGAGCCCATCAATATAAAATAAAACAGAGGAAACTTGTCTATTCCCTAAAAAGTAAATTTTCCTTTTTACAAGATCGACACTATCTCCCAAATGCTTTTTAATTTTAGCTATATTTTTTTCTAACTCCGTCGTGAACCTCATGTCTTTACTTGTTGTTTCCATATCGTCCACCCTTACTTTTTACTATTATCTTCTTAACCAAGTAAAAGAAATTCTATTCGTATATCAAAAAAATGTATAAAAGCATTTTTTTTCGTATAAAAAAGAGACTAGTGGCATCAATAAAGGCGGAGATATTTTGAATTTTTATCATACTTGGCTCTATCAACATGTTTTAAACACAGAGTGGCTTTTGTGGATTATTGTTATTTTTGTTCTGGCATTTAATATATTATCCCCTATCATCATATGGGGATTAATGAATGGAAAATCTATTCTTAAGTGGGGGAAAAGAAAGATAAAAGGACAAAAGAAACACACTAAAAAGGAAGATGGAATAAAATCATAGTTTTCAGGACTTTAGTAACTGGTATAATGAACTACTTAGCACTAATCTTAAGTATATAATTTAACCAATCGACGAAAGGGCAAAATCATTGAAAAATGATGACGCAAAGCTATAGGGGCTTCGGGCTAGACTAAAAAGGACAAAACCTTTTCCCAATCATTCAACTACTCATGCCAGCCAGCTACCGAATACACCTTCGACGATGCAAATGAAGGGGACTATAAAAGTGAGACAAAAAAATAATAATGAATTATTAGTAAAACAATCAGTACTTTTAAAGGATCATAGCTATCAAATACCAGAAACCGGAAATATAGGAAAAGGTTTATTTTTTGGCATGCTCATCAGCATTCCTTTATGGATTTCTTTTTTTGGATGGCTTCGGATTATTATTACTTTTATTGGTAAATAGATTGAAACGATAGGCAAATATTTTACTTATACGCAGCAAGAGCATATAATCATTATAAGAATAGGCATAAAAACCATTAGGAAAGGAGCTTTCATAATGGAAGATTCAAAAGAAAAATTAGAACAACAAATAACTGTATCAGGAAAGCATTTCTCTGAAGAAAAATTTTGGGCAAAACTCGCTCGGTATGCTAAAAAGGCTGGTTCTTCTGTCGTCTACGCGGTGTTGCTTTTGTATTACACCTTACAAAAACCAAATGTACCTAAAAAAGTCAAAGCGACAATTATTGGAGCTTTAGGCTATTTCATCCTGCCAATTGATTTGATACCTGATTTTCTAGTAGGAATAGGCTACACAGATGATCTTGGCGCATTAGGAATTGCCTTATTTCAAGTAGCGATGTATATTGACGATGATATCAAATCAAAAGCAAGAACAAAGCTTGCAGAATGGTTTGGTAATAAAGTGGATACAACAGATATTGATAAAAAAATAAATTAAGAGACTATAATGAAAAAAAGGGACTAGAAACAGTCCCTTTTTTCATTATTATAAAAATAACCCTACAATTGTCGCTGTTAAAATAGAAGCTAATGTTGCTGTTAATAACATTTTCAAACCAAATTTTGCAACGATATCTGCTTTTTTGGCATTAATTGCTTGAATAGACCCAGCAATTATTCCAATACTAGAGAAGTTTGCAAAAGAAACAAGGAATGTCGAAACAATTCCTACTGTCTTCTCTGAAAGCTCCCCGATTAATGGCTGGAATTGCAGCATTGCCACAAATTCGTTTGCAGCCAGTTTCGTTCCCATTACTGAGCCTGCTGTTACAATCTCACTAACCGGAATACCCATTATCCATGCCACCGGAGCAAATATATAACCTAATATTCCGGTAAACCCAATTCCAAAGACACTTGTGAAGAAACCATCAATTAAAGCAAGTAGACCGACATATGCTACTAACATTGCAGCAACAATTAAAGCAACTCTACCACCATCTAACGCACCAGCTGAAATCGCACCAAATACAGAATTTGTATTGGAAACATCTTTGACATTAATGGTTTCATCTTCCTCTTTGCTAATAGGTGCAACTAATGTTGCTATAATTAGTGCTGATAATGCATTTAAAATCATCGCTGCAAGTACAAATTGAGGTGGAATCATTTCCATATATGCTCCCATTATAGAAGCAGAAACAGATGCCATTGCAGATGTACAGACAATAAATAACTTATTAGCATTCATCGAATCTAAATGTGATTTAATAGCAATAAGTGATTCCGATTGACCGAAAAAGATGGAGTTAATGCTGTTAAATGTTACAACCTTTGATAACCCTGTAATCTTTGCCAATGCCCCGCCAATATATTTAATAGCTAATGGCAATACTTTTATATGCGTTAATAAAGATAATAAAGTAGAAGTAAAAATGATCAGCATCAATACATTTATAAAAAAGACACTTCCACCTTCTGGAACTAAGCCCCCGGTAACAAAATTAACGCCTTCATATCCATAATTGAGCACATTGGAAACTCCATTTGATGTAGCTTCTACAATTTTTAGCCCAACAGTGGTTTTAAACATTATTAGAGCTACAATAAATTCCAGCACAAATAATACGATAATAGCTCTATAGTTAATCCTTTTTTTATCATTTGATAATAAAAAGGAGATAGCTATCGTTACGATGATACCTAATATCCCAACTAATATTGACATAGAAAATTCCTCCTAAATAAAAAGCAATAACAATCCTTCATCGAATACATCAAACTATTTCAATATAGTTAATATACATTTGAAAAACATTGTTAATACATTAAAAAAGATATACAGTTTTAGATGTTACCTTATATTAAGGACGTTGTCATCCATTAATTGATTAACAAATTAAATTAATAAAATTTAAACCTTTCAAAATATTATCTAAATATATTTAATTCCCATCATTCTAAATAATCTCTTAAAAATGATGGCAAATAAAAAAGCAACTGGGGTATTGATACCTCAAATTGCTTTTTTTCTATTATATATATTTATTTAAAGCGAGCTGTCTTTCTCGATCTTCGCAGCTTCAAATGCTTTATTAACACGGTTTAAAAGCACGCTATCTGAAAGCAAACGATATCCCGTTGTAGCAAGCGCCTGAGCACCTTTAATAATAGCTTCATCTCCGATTGAAGATTTCGCTGCTTCTCTAAATTCATTCGTATGTGCAATCAAATCATCTGGTCCTATTTTAATATGCGGATGTGCTGTTGGTACTTCATAGCTTATATTCCCAGCGTCTGTTGATCCTTTTCCACGAGATCTTTTTGTTACAACCGTCTCTCCAACTGCCTCTAGCTCTTCTTTTAATATCTCATCTAAAATTGGGTTTAATACAAAATCCTTCACTTCATTTTGGAATCTTTCCACTTTAACAGTTGCTCCAGTTGCAAGGGCAGCTCCTTCAGCAATCGCACGAACTTTTGTAGCAACCTCTTCTGTTTTATTCCATGTTTCTGCTCGAATGTAGAATCGTGCAGACGCATATTCCGGAATGATATTAGGTGCATCTCCCCCGTTTGTGATAATCCCGTGAATTCTTACATCATCAGGAAGCTGTTGTCTAAGCGCATTTATGCCAACAAATAATTGGATAACTGCATCAAGAGCGTTTATCCCTTTTTCAGGTGAACCTGATGCGTGTGCCGCTTTCCCGTAAAAATGGAAATCGAGTGGATCTACAGCAAGCGTTTCACTTGTTAATGATGTTTGACCAGCAGGATGAATCATTAAGGCCACATCAACATCCTTTAAATAACCATGTTTCACGAAGCTTCCTTTTGCACTTCCATTTGGTCCTCCCTCTTCCGCTGGTGTCCCTAAGACAACAACCTTTCCTCCTGTTTCGAAAAGTGTTTGGGAAAGTGCAATTCCAGCTGCTACACTTGTAGTTCCAATAATATTATGCCCACAAGCATGACCCAATCCAGGGAGTGCATCATACTCAGCGAGGAAAGCAATGGTTGGACCAGATATCCCACTATCTTTTACTGCATAAAAAGATGTTTCATGACCAGCTACGGCAATTTCCACTTTGAATCCAGCATTTGTTAAAATGTCTACATGCTTTTTACTTGCGAAAAATTCTTGGTTCCCGATTTCAGGATTCGCATGAATCGATTGACTTGTTTCAATATACAGTTCTTTATTTGCAAGAATGGATTCGTGAATAAGATTGATACCAGATAAAGTGTTACTCATTTTCCCTCTCCTCCTTAAAGTCCTTTAAATTGTTTTTGTAATTCGTCCTTGTCAATATCTACTACAATGGAACCACCATTTGTATCTGCTTCAACTGCTTTAATCACATCTTCTTCATGATAAAGCTCCACAATTTTTTGATATGTTTCGTTATTTGCATCCTCTGTACGAGCTGCAAAGATGTTTACATATGGCAATGCATTTTCATCGTCTGCATCTTCTAAATAAATAGGATCTTTTACAGGATCAAAGCCAGCTTGACCGGCAACACCATTATTGATAACAGATGCTGCAACATCAGGTAATACTCTTGGCGTTTGCTGTGCAACAATCGGTAAGATATCGAGATTTTTTGGATTTCCCACAATTTTAGATGGATCTCCAAATAGTCCAAAGTCATCTGCTAAAGTAATTAATCCAGCTGATTCAAGTAATTTTAGAGCACGTGCTTGGTTGGAAGGATCGTCCGGAATAGCAATTTTATCGCCTTCTTTAATTTCACTTACATCTTTCACCTTTTCAGAATAGATCCCCATCGGCGCTATCACAGTTGCTCCAATTGGCGTTAAGTCGGTCTTATTTTCTTGGTTAAATTGACTTAAAAATGCGATATGTTGAAACGAATTAATATCAATTTCGTTATTCGCTAAAGCTTGATTTGGCAATGTATAGTCAGAAAACTCAACAAGCTCAATTTCAATCCCTTCTGCTTTCGCCTTTTCTTTCAAAATTGGCCAAACCTCTCCATCAGATCCAGTTACACCAATTTTCACCTTCACCGTTTTATCCCCACCAGATGTACTTTCCGACCCGCATGCTGCAAGTGCCCAAATTGTCGTTAATAATAGTAAAATAGCAAAATATTTCTTCATCACACATTCTCCTTAATTAGTAAATTTTGTATAATTTTAACTTTAAATAGTTATAAAAATCCCTCCGTTAAAGCAATATCCCCCTTAACGTCTCATTATTTTTCTTGATAATGTATTTCCAATCCATTGAGCGATTTGGACGAGAATAATTAAGATAATAACGGTAACAAGCATTACACTGCCGTCAAATCGTTGATAGCCATATGTCATCGCGACATGTCCCAGTCCGCCTCCACCAACGGTACCAGCCATCGCAGAAAAATCAATTAAGCTGATGGTTACAAAAGTTAAGCCAAGAATAAGTGGTCCTAACGCTTCAGGAATTAACACTGTAAAAATGATTTGCAAAGGACTTGCTCCCATCGCTTTAGCAGCTTCAATAACACCTGGATCAATACTAACTAAGTTATTCTCTACTACTCTAGCAATTCCAAAAGAGGCTGCAATAGTCATTGGGAAGATCGCTGCCCATGTCCCAATCGTAGTACCTACAATCGCTCTTGTTAACGGGCTGATTGCTACTAGAAAAATAATAAATGGAATAGGGCGGATAATATTAATTAAAATATTAAGCAAACGGAAAACTAATTTATTTTCTAAAATATTGCCTTTTCTTGTTACGAAAAGGAGTAAACCTATTGTAATTCCTATAATAGAGCCTAAAATAAGCGTCATGATAACCATTAATATTGTTTCTCCTGTTGATTCCACAATGCGTGGCCAAAAAGTACTCCAATCGACCTTCATTAAATAAGCACCTCCTCAACTGTGACTAATGTCTCTAATTCATTAAGAACAGATAAAATATTTTCTTTACTTCCTTCAAAGGATACGAGCAGATTGCCGTAGAACTTTTCTTGCAATTCACGAACTGAGCCATAAACAATATTTACATCGACATTAAACTTTTTTGTGACCTTTGAAAGTACTGGATCACTTGCAATTTCACCTTTAAAGATTACTCTGTATAACTGTTTACCACCCTTTTTCCTCCATTCCGCTAATAAGGAGTCAGAAGGACGATCCTGCTGTACAGACTGAATAAAGCGCTGCGTGGTTGGATGTTTCGGATTTGTGAATACTTCAAAAACGGAACCATTCTCTATTACTTCTCCATTTTCCATTACTGCCACTCGATCACATATTTCTTGAATAACATGCATTTCATGCGTAATTAATAGAATAGTAATGCCTAAATCCTTATTTACCTTTTTTAATAGACGCAGTATTTCCCCAGTTGTATCAGGATCCAGTGCAGAGGTTGCTTCATCACAAATTAATATATCTGGAGAAGTTGCTAGGGCACGTGCAATACCAACTCGTTGCTTCTGTCCCCCTGATAACTGTTCTGGATAATCGTCTGCTTTATCGGATAGACCCACAAATTGCAGAAGCTCTGCCACTCTTTCTTTTATTTCTTTTTTCGGTACACCAGCGAGCTTTAAAGGATAAGCAACATTCCCTGCTACCGTTCGAGAAGAAAAAAGATTAAAGTTTTGAAAAATCATCCCAATTCTTCTGCGAAGTTTACGGATTTCTTTTTGAGATAAGGACGAAACATCTACTCCTTGAACTTGTATATTTCCGTTTGTCGGTGTTTCTAATAAATTGACAAGTCGTAATAAGGTACTTTTGCCTGCTCCGCTAAAACCAATAATCCCAAAGATTTCCCCTTGTGCAATGGATATCGATACATCCTTAACCGCGTTTACTTCACGACTGCCAAGCTTAAAGGTCTTAGCTACCTTCTGAAATTCAATCATTGCCCCTCACTCCTATGCAGTATCAAAAACATAAGTATCTTGTGAAGAAGAAACAGGTCTATTAAGAGATACAAAAAGGCCCTGCTTCTTCTTTCCAGAAAGAAAAAGCAGGGCCTTTATAAGACAAAGAAACTACTTCTTCTCATCTTTCAAATGCTAACTTAGCATTTGCAGGAATTGGCACGGTATTTAATAAATCCGCTGCCGAGACTTCTTCGGGCCTGTCCCTCCGTCTCTCTGGATAAGAAAAATGTTTTTATTTAATTTTGTAAGATTTGATAACAACTATAAAACTAGATAAATAAATTGTCAACTATGTTTTTTTATTTTTTGTTTTTTTCGCTAAATTTTCTATAAAAAAACCTATTTTTAAATTATATCAACATATCTTTTTTCACCATGCCCACAGTCAGCATACACTTCGCTTTCCATGGGGCTCGCGCTGAGCCGCTTCGTCGTCGTTTCACTCTTGATTGGTCTAATCTGTCTCGCTAATCCCACAAGATACTATGTGTATGCTGACTGCTCAATATTACTAAATAAAGATTCACCCATACGTAAAAATTCCTTACACCTAAGAATCTAACTATATATAAATATAATAAAAATCCATTAATACACACTAAATAAATCGGAATAATATTTTTTATAAAAAAAGGAAAGTGCTATTTTTCCATTAGCACTTTCCTTTTCGTTCTATTGAGTTATTTCTGCTTGTTTTGATAAAAAAAGCTGTACTATTTCTTCTTGACTATATTTTTGTAGGAGAAGAGAATCGATCATTTCTCGAACTGCCCCATCTCCTCCATTTGAATCTGCAACAAACATGACTTGATCTTTTACCATATCCATTGCATTTTTTGGAGCACATGGCCATCCTACCTTTGTTAAAATAGGAATATCGTTGAGATCATCACCCATATAACATACTTCCTCAAAGCCTATTCCTATTTCATCGATTATCTTCTGAAGTGTTTCTAATTTATCGTGAATTCCTTCAAAAACATAGTCAAAGCTCAATTCCTCTGCTCTTTTTCTGACTGCTTTCGACTTCCTGCCTGTTATAATAGCTGTCTTTATCCCCGCTTGTTTTGCCAGACTAATGCCCATACCGTCTTGTGTGTGAAATGCCTTAAACTCGGTACCATCTGAACCAATATATAGTCTCCCATCTGTTAATACACCATCAACGTCTAATACAATTAGCTTAATCCGCATTAATTACGTTATATACCTAATTTCATTAAATCATGAAGATGAAGCATTCCAACGGGTTTATGATGGCTATCAATAATTGGCAATACGGTAATTTCTTTTTCCTCCATTAATTGTAGTGCTTCAGCAGCTAAAGCTCCTTTTTCCACTACTATAGAGGGAGCAGAGATTAAATTTTCCACATTTTCATTCAATACATCCATTGTGAGCGCAAATGCTCTACGAATGTCACCATCTGTAAGGACACCGATTAATTCATTTTTCTCATTTACAATCGATGCGGCTCCTAGTCCTTGATCTGTCATCGTAAATAAAGCGTCCTTTACTTTATCTCCTTTGTGGACAACTGGATTTTTTCTTGTGTGAAATATAACATCATCTACCTTTAATAATAATTTTCTTCCTAACGAACCGTTCGGATGATAAAGAGCAAAATCTTCTGGCCTAAACTTGCGTGCCTCTAGTAAGGCAATTGCAAGTGCGTCACCTAATGCAAGTGTTACCGTTGTACTTGTTGTTGGTGCTAATCCTAACGGACAAGCCTCTTCAAACTCTCCTAAACATAATGTAACATCGGCTTTCATCCCTAGAGTAGAAAACACATTTTTCGTAATAGCAATCAACTTTGCCCCAATTGTTTCAATGGATGGAAGTAATCTTACTACTTCATCACTTTCTCCACTATTGGAAATAGCAAGCACAATATCATCAGACGTCACCATTCCTAAATCCCCATGTAAGCCTTCAGATGGGTGTAAAAAACAAGATGGCGTTCCAGTACTTGAGAAAGTCGCCTTTATCTTTCGAGCGATAATCCCCGACTTGCCTATCCCAGTTACAACCACTTTTCCTCTGCAGGCTAAAATTAATTGAATAGCATCTTCTGCTGATTCATCCAATATATCTCTTAAATCCAAGATTGCCTTTGCTTCTTTTTCTAGAACGATTGCTAAAGTATCTGTATAATCGAATTTTGGCAAATTAATTTCTTGCATATCAACCACTCCCATTCTTTACAGATTTTTCACCAATGCATCAATCTCGACAATCGGCTTTAACACTTCCTCTAACTCAGCTAATTTCACCATATTTGGTCCATCTGACATTGCTTCATCTGGATTAGGATGAACCTCCATAAAAATCGACGAAATCCCAACCGCAGCAGCGGCTCTGGACAAATAAGGGACAAACTCACTTTTCCCGCCGGTCGTCGTGCCATTTCCACCAGGTATCTGGACACTATGGGTCGCATCAAAAACAACTGGAACTCCCAATTCCTTCATCGTGATAAGAGATCGCATATCCACAACTAAATTATTATAGCCAAATGTAGAACCACGCTCTGTTAATAGAATCTGTTCATTTCCAACCTCCCTTATTTTTGTAACAACATTTTTCATATCCCACGGTGCCAAAAACTGTCCCTTTTTTACATTCACTATCTTCCCAGTATTTGCTGCCGCTACTAATAAATCTGTTTGTCTGCATAAAAAAGCAGGAATCTGCAGAATATCTAACACTTCTGCTGCGACTATTGCTTGTGCTGGCTCATGTACATCTGATGTGATTGGAACATCAAATGTCTCCTTTACCTTGGCTAAAACTTTTAGCCCGTTCTCCATTCCCGGTCCTCGAAATGAATGAATAGAAGAACGATTTGCTTTGTCATAGGAAGCCTTAAAAATAAATGGAATGTTTAGCTTCGTTGCTACCTCTTTTAACTGCTCTGCTGTTTCCATGACAAGTTTCTCATCTTCTATAACACAGGGGCCGGCAATTAGAACAAATGGAGCTTTATCTCCAAATGAGATGGTATCATTTAACGTGACTACTTTAGTAATAATACATACCTCCTTTATTAGTTAATGCCATATGATTTTAATGATTAAATTTGTTTGTGAAAAAGTGGTAAATGAAAGAAAGAAAGGAAGATTATTTTTCTGAATTTTCTAACTTTACACCGTGTAGTTTACATAATATATTAAGTTGGTTGCTTTGAAAAGTACTTTGTAATATTATCTGACAGACTTTTTTCTCTTTTCCTCTAGAACCATTAATTTTTCTGACAAAAAAGACTTTTCCTATTTTTGGAAAAGTCTTTTTTTAACACTCTATTTTAGCGTCTAAAATTAAGCTACTGTCTTTTCTTCTATTTGTGCTGTTTTTGCACGGGAACTTGGAATAATATTAAATAAAATATTTAAGATTATAGCGGTTATTCCACCTGCTACGATACCACTTTGGAAAAGAATACGGATGTTTTCTGGGAATTCCATGAAAATATTAGGAACGACCGTAACACCAAGACCCATTCCAATTGAACAGGCAAGAATTAATAAGTTTCCTTGTTGATTAAAGTCAACCTTTCCTAACATTTTAATTCCATAGGACACAACCATTCCAAACATTGCAAGCGAAGCTCCTCCAAGTACTGCTGTAGGAATTAATGTTGTAATAGCTGCAATTTTAGGAATAAATCCTAAAATAACTAAAATTGTACCAGCAGCATAAATGACATTCTTCGTTTTTACACCAGTTAGCTGAACTAGACCAACGTTTTGAGAATACGCAGTGTATGGAAATGAGTTGAAAATTCCACCAATAACAGATGCTAACCCTTCTGCACGGTATCCCTTTCCTAAATCTTCTTCTGAAACCTTTTTGTTTGTAATATCACCAAGTGCCAAATAAACGCCTGTTGATTCAATTAAACTTACGATCGCCACAAGGGTCATCGTAATAATAGAAGTTAAATCAAAAGTTGGTGCTCCAAAATAAAACGGAGTAATTCCATGAATCCACTTTGCGTCTCCTACTTCTGAAAAATGAACCATCCCCATAAACGCTGCAACAATCGTGCCAATAATAATACCAAGTAAGATAGAAATTGTTTTGATAAATCCAGTTGTAAATTTATTAAGCAATATAATAATAGCTAGTACTCCAAAAGCAAGAACTAAGTTTTTTAGATTACCAAAGTCTGCACTTCCTTGTCCTCCCGCCATATCATTAAAAGCGACAGGAATCAAAGTTAGACCAATGATTGTTACTACAGAACCAGTTACTACCGGCGGAAAGAATTTTACTAGTTTACTAAAAATAGAAGAAATAAGTACAACAATAATACCAGAAACAATAATGGCGCCATAAATTGCAGTTATTCCATGCTTACTCCCTATTGCAATCATCGGACCAACAGCAGTAAATGTACAGCCAAGCATAACGGGAAGACCAATCCCAAAGAATTTATTTTTCCACACCTGTAGCAATGTAGCCACACCACAAGTTAAAAGATCAATCGAAATTAAATAGGTTAGTTGTTCAGGTGTTAATTTTAATGCTCCACCAACTATTAAAGGCACTAGTACAGCTCCAGCATACATTGCTAGCACATGCTGCAGACCTACAGACCACGTTTTTACTGTCATTTTTTCCATTTTAATATCCTCCTGCATAAATGCCTTCATGTGTTCGTTGTTCCGCAAATGTAACTTTTCCATCCTTTAAGGATGCTATTCTGGCTAATGATTCTAAGCGATAGCCTTTAGCAATTAAATCATCAGCTCCAGGCTGAAATGACTTTTCGATTAATATCCCAATCCCACTTACCTTAGCACCAGCTTGCTCGACAATATTTGCTAAGCCTAAAGCAGCCTGTCCATTAGCTAAGAAGTCATCAATTACGAGAACATGATCATCTGGATGAATATACTTTTTGGAAACAGTAATTTCATTCGATTCTTGTTTTGTAAAGGAATAAACCGTTGCAGTATATAAGTCACTTGTTAACGTAAGCGACTTTCTTTTTCTTGCAAAGATTACGGGAACATCTAATGCTAGACCAGCCATGATAGCTGGTGCAATCCCAGATGACTCTATCGTTAATATTCTAGTAATGCCTGCCTCTTTAAAAATGTTCGCAAATTCTAGGCCAATTTCTTTCATCAGATGAGGGTCCATTTGGTGATTAATAAAAGAATCTACTTTTAATACATTATCACTTAAAACAATACCTTCTGCTTCAATTTTTTTCTTCAATAACTCCATTACTAGACTCTCTCCTTTTTTGGAGGACAGTTTTTAGCAGCAAAGAGATGCTCGACTATCCTTAAATAATACAAAAAAAAGCACAGTTACTTACTCTATGAGTAAGCGACTGTGCTTTTTCGAGCAAAATAGACTGCTCTATTTATGCATAGATCAGTATATCTCCATTTTATACGCTTACCCGTAGTCAGACGATTAACGGTCATCTGGTAGAAACTTGCAGGCCATATTCCTGCTATTATACGAGTTTTATATTGTTTGATTATTTGACAACATAATGGATTATAACGGATTTTCGCTGAAATGAAAACTAAAATTTTAAAAAGGTGAAAGTTTCCAGCTTTTTCACTTTAAATAACCGTGCTTTTATTTAGTTTCCTTAGAATAGGTAAAAACCCATCGATCATCCATTTGCTTATTGGAATAGTTATTTAACCTTTTGCCATTTCTAAAGAAATTTCAAATCCCCACATCCTAGTTGAATTGGATACCTTATACTTTTTCGGTAGCAATACGCCGAGAAGACGCACCGCTTATTCTTGTATGACGGATTTCATTGATGCCGAATGCTTTGGTGTCATTCAAGCTTCCCAAATATCTTCTTATCGTCTCGTTTGAATCTAACGGGGAACTTCAAAATTTAAATCCGTGCTTTTCATTGAATACATGTATTTAATGTGGATGAAAAAAGGAATCAAACAAAAATGTCTGATTCCTTTTTTCATTAATTTGCTTCCTGGCTCCAGCCAAAAAGTTCATTCTCTCTCTGTTCCGACTCTAAAACCGCATGATGAAAGGTTCTGAAATCAATTGCCTGATCTTTTTTCTCTGTAATCACCTTAATATATTCACCAATCTTCACCTTATTCTCTGGGGAAACTTGGCCAAAAGGAATTTCCGCTGATCTTCCATAGTAAATATTAGCTGATTTATTAGCCAATTTTATTTTTTTACTATTAATTAAATAACGTGAATTAGGAACCGTATAAACTGTCTCCCAATCACTCTCTGTCTCGAATTTAATTTTTGATAAATGTTCTCCCGCAACCGAAATAAGGATAACATCTGGTTGTAAGTATTCAATAAGTTCATGCCATAATTTTACACCTTCTGCTTGAAGGTCTTTCTTCGCTTCTTTGCTTAAACTATCCCAAGTAGGATTTGTTGCAAGCGGTGAGCAAATATCTGTATGCAATGCCGTATTTTCTTTGTTACCATAAAAGCTTGCATTTATTCCATTCAATAACGGTTCAAAAGAAGGCTCATACCATGCTTTATATGGGTCTTTTTCAAAATACTGGTCAAGTGCAGTAATATACTGTTGATTGAATTGATAGTGATGGTCTCGTTTCATCGATTGAAACCTTTGGAAAGGGTCAGGGTCAGGGAAATCGCGTCTAGACGGATTTAGACCTACAGTAATGATGCGGATAGGGGATTCAAAATATTTCTTACTATTACCAAAATACATAATTGGCATCGAGGGCTTTACAATATACGTCCTCTCTTTCTTACTTTCATACATTTCCCAATACTTTTTAATTAATTCGGTTTGTACTGCCTGTTGAATAACAATAAAAATCATCCTTTCGATTTAGTAGAAAAAATATAGCAAGTCCACAAAAAAGTGGAATTCCTTCCTCTCTATTATATATTATCCTTAGCCTATTGGTAAAGAATACGTCACGTTTTATAAAAAAACTTTTAAAGGTTAAATATAAGAATATGCTGCATTTTGATTGTTTTAAAACTATCTAAATATATTTTGGTATTTTTTTCATTCTCGTGTACTGCTCAATAAATACCAGCTTAAGCACTTATTCATTTTTTATACAGTAGGATAGCTATGTAATCTATCTATATAAGTAAAAAAACGAATACAAGGAAAAGGGCCTAATCATAAAAGATACGTTTTAAACAAGTGTATTCATTTCAAGTACACTTATGTTAAAAGGATCTTAATTAATCAGACCCTACACATAGACTAACTTATTTCAAATCAGCAAACTCTCTCGCGATTCTTTCTAACGCTTCTTTTATAATTGGTCTAGGCGAAGGAATACAAATTCGTTGATAAGTAATGCCTTCTTCTCCAAACATACTTCCATCTTCTAGTAACACATTGGCTCTATGATAAATACGCTCATGTACTTCTTCTGGTGTAATCCCATAACCACTGAAATCCATCCACATGATATAGGTTCCCTCCGGAATCGTCACTTTCACCTTTGGCATATGTTCATCTATGTATGCCTTTACCCATTCCATTGTTCCGTCAATATATTCCTTTAGTTCCTCGAGCCATTCTTCTCCATCATTATATACTGCAATAAGTGCAGAGATCGTAAAAGGTGATGCCAATTGGTGACCCATTTCTTTATTAAAAGCCTTTCGCAACTTTACATTCGGAATAATTAAATTAGTACAGTGGAGTCCTGCCACATTAAATGTTTTATTGATAGCCGTACATGTAATCAAATGATCATTATTTGCTGCTACCATAGCAATTGGAGTGAATTTCTGATTACATCTGATCAAATCACCATGGATTTCGTCTGCAATAATTAACACATTATGTTTAACACAAATCTCATTTAAACGCGTAAGTTCTTCCACTGTAAAAATGCGCCCAGTTGGATTATGGGGATTACAAAGAATAAACAGCTTCGTTGATTCTTCTTTTGCTTTTGCTTCAAAATCGGCAAAATCTATTGTATAGTATCCTTCTTCATCTTCAAGTAATGCATTATTTCTAACCACTCTTCCATTTCCTTCAATAGCAGAAGTGAATGGTGGATACACTGGACGTTGGATGATTACACCGTCTCCAATCTCTGAAAAAGCTCGAACAGCCATGTTAATAGCATGAACCGTTCCTGGGCTGTAGACAATAGAATCTCTGTCTATTTCCCAATTATGTCTTTTCTTGAACCAATGCTGAATCGCTTCATAATACTCATCAGGAAAAATAGAATATCCATATATGCGATTATCAACCGTTTTATGTAATGCATCTACTAAGGCTTGTGGCACAGGCAAATCCATATCTGCCGTAAATAGCGGAATAGTTTCTTCATCATATCGCTCTGTTAGCCCCATCTGCTTAATAATCTTTCCACCATCCCATTTAATGGAATACGTATTCCGTCGATTTACTACTTCATCGAAGTTATTAATCACTACATCCACCATCCTTTTTCTAGTTTGAAGCCATTATAACATGGAGAACAACCAAAATACCTGTTCCTAACATTTCCTAAAACGTTCATTCAACTAAAACTCTAAAAAAAATACTATACAGAGAAAAGATACTATCTCTTCTCTGTACAGTATGAAATCATACATTATTTACGCTTTTTTTCTTCTTTGAATAATGAATAAACTTATACCAGCAACAATAATAATCACACCTGCTAAAATCCAATTATAGGTCGAAGTTGCCGTGTTAGGCAGATTACTACCGGAACTACTGTTTGTACCCCCTGTGGTTTTTGTTCCATTTGAATGACCATTATTTGCAGTTCCATCTTTAGTAGAATCGGATGGTGTACCATTATCTGATCCGTCATTATCATCCTTAACTATATCCGGTTTTTCATTGACAATAATGATTCTTTCTACAGAAATTTTATTGCCAGAAGAATCAGCAACTGTATAAGTTAGTGTATAGGCTCCTACTTTATTCGTATCTATTCGTCCAGAAATCACTACTTTATCAGTTATATTACCATCGACATTGTCTTTCGCTTTGTAACCAGGCTCTTTATATTTCTCTCCTTTTATAAGCGTAATAGAATGGCTACCTTTTAAGGTTAACTCTGGTGCCGTTTTATCAACGACTTTAACAGTACGTTTAGCAGTTGATTCATTTCCGGCAGCATCTGTCACTGTATACATAATTGTATAAGTTCCCACTTCAAAGCGAAGTGTTCCAGATACTACTACTTGATCCGTAATATTGCCATCTAACGTATCAGTAGCGGTAAATCCAGGCTCTAAATAGGCTTGACCTAAATCTAAGGTTATCGTGTCTTCACCAGAAAGCTTAATTACTGGTGCTATCGTATCTTGAACCGTAACCGTACGAGTCGCTATTGCTTCATTACCACTAGAGTCGATTACATGATATTTCAATTCGTATTCTCCTACTTTTGTTACATCTACGCTTCCATATACCGCAACAGATTCAGTGAGATTTCCATCGACAATATCGGTAGCAGTATATCCTGATTCTACATATTCTGTACCGCCCTCAATGACGATTTTTTCTCCACCCTCTAAAGCTAGATTTGGTGCAGTTGTATCTATTACTTTTACTAGACGTGTAACAGAATAGCTGTTATCACTGGAATCCGTAACTGTATAGGTTAACGTATATTCACCTGGTTTCGATATATCTACTTCACCAGTAACTTCAACTTTAGCTGTAATATCTCCATCGACATTATCGATAGCAGTATATCCTAGTTCTATATATTCCTCTCCAGCTTCTACTTCTACTGTTCCATCTGTTAAGGAAATATAAGGCTTTTCTTTATCGACAACATGGATTTTTCTTTGGACTTCTACACTATTTCCAGCAGTATCACTTACTGTGTAAATTAATACATATTCTCCTGGTTTCTTTACATCCAGTGATTCTAAACCTTTTACCTCAACCGTAGAGGTTAAATCGCCATCTGCATTATCGATGGCAGTATATCCTGGTTCTACATATTCAGTACCAGCTTGAATGACTAATGGGTTATCACCTTCTAATGTGATGGCAGGTAATTCTGTATCAACATTAAATGCATTAGACGTCCACTGAATTGAATTTCCTAATACATCTTTCCCACGAACATGAAGATAATAGGTTCCACTCTGTCCTTCTAAGGTTAATGTATCTCCATTCTTAAATGGTTTCCACGCATTTAGTTCTGTTACCGAGTTTCTCATTCCTTTTGCCGTTACGGACTCTACAGAATCTAACTCTTTCGATTCAGACCATAAATATTCTAGGGTATCATCCTTCGCATCTGGAATATTCACCGTTACTGAAACATGATTAATTGGCTCTGTTGAACCATTATTTTCTCCAACATCTGGAATTGGCGCTTCATTATCTACCGTAAATGTATCTGTTTTTGACACGATTACTTTGTCTGCTGTTGCTACGGTAACTTCTAGCGTATATTGACCAGATTCTAATTTTTCAGGAAGAGTCAGCTGGAAGTTTAACTCTTTCTCTTCTAAATCAGAGACATACTTTTGTTCCGCAGAAACAACCGTATCTTTCTTATTATTTACTACTTTTGCTGTTACAGTAATAGCTTGATCTAATGCTTCATCGTCACTAATGACAGATAAATCAAGGGTATTATAGCCTTCATTGCTTGAATAAGTTTCTTTCAAGCCACTAACTTCTACTTTTGGATTATGATCATCATAAGATAATTGAATCTGTGCTACACTGTTGTCCTTCGCTTGTGAAAGTACACTAATATTTAATCCATATTTCGGCACATTTCGTCCAGAGTATATTTGACCTGGATTAGAATAATCTTTGTAATCATTAAAAGTCGGAACTGCTGGCTGAGAAGGTAACGTGATACTTGTATTATCAACAGCTAAATAGTCGATAAACATTTTATCAGTTGGATTTAAAGAAAATGCTGCATCTTGGATTTGGTATCTAGTAGAAGCTACTTCTCCACCAGACCAAGCTGCGGTTGCTTGATGTGCATCTACTACTCCTAAAAATCCGTCACCTGGATGATCTCCTACCCAGTTATTGTCATATAGATTGTCCACATACCAAACAACCATTCCTGGATCAAGTGTCAATACAGAGTTACCGCGTGTTATTCTACCTAACGCTGTATCCGCTGCCGCCCAGTTTCTCCATTCCACTAAGTAATAATGCTCTGACTCTTTTAAACCATCGCTTTTAGTAAAACCTTCAAGTGTAAATGCTGCATCATCAGATTCTACATCATCTACAATAACGTCTTCTCCATCAATATTTACAACTAAATCATCTACATATAAACCTGGCATCGCAACATAACTATCTGTCCAGTAATTAATTTTCAGTTTAATTGTTTTACCTGCGTATGCAGATAAATCAAATGAAGCAGTTACCCATCCATTCGATGTTCCAGTAATACCATGCCCTGGATTTTGTCCATATCCTTCTGGATCCTGATCTGTTGTTATATTACCTGGTATTGCCTTCCATCCTGACCCGTCATCTACTTGGACAGATCCGTAATCCCAATTTTCTTCAATATCGTAATTAGCATTAAAGGTAAATTCAGCATGTGTTGCTTTCGTTAAATCTACTGTTGTAACAAGATCATTATTTAAATCATTTCCACTTCCACTATGATACTCATAT
Source organism: Niallia sp. RD1 (assembly GCF_024219955.1). Classification (NCBI taxonomy): domain Bacteria; kingdom Bacillati; phylum Bacillota; class Bacilli; order Caryophanales; family Bacillaceae; genus Niallia; species Niallia sp. RD1. The sequence continues at coordinate 502,253 of NZ_CP100420.1, forward strand.
TGCCCACTAGTTGGTGTATTAATAACTGTTTTCTTATTAGGAAGAGACACTCTTACTGCATCTGCGTTTGTCCCTTTCATACTTGCTTGGTCGATATTAAGTGTTTTTGTACCATCTATAATATCTTCTAGGCTATATTCTACTGGTTTGAACCAGTTAGAATTTGGCCATTTATTTTGCAAGTACTCCTTATCATATGGACTAAATCCAGTAGGCTCTGTACCCCCAATGATCCCTGCCCAGCTTCCAGAGGCCATGATCGTCCAGTAATCTGTAGGAGCACCTACACCACCAGCCGTATAATTCGTATCATATTCATCAGGTAAACCTAAGTCATGTCCAAATTCATGGGCAAAAACGCCTGTTGCACCATCTTCAGGTTGAACGGTGTAGTCATAAGCAGTTAACCCTCCACCCCAGTAAGGAACTTCTGCTTGTCCTTCCGTACCAGGAATAACAGTAGGCTCTGCTAAACTCCAGCTATGAGACCAAATAGCATCAGCACCAATAGCACCACCGCCAGCTTCTTCACCCGTGCCCGCATGCACAATCATTAAATGATCAATGATTCCATCTGGCTCACGGTAATTGCCATCTCCATCTAAATCGTAAAGATCCTCTTTGTCAAATTGTGACAAATCAATATTAGGATCTTTTGATGCAGCTTCTAATGCTTCTTGTACTAGATCTCTCGGTCGAATGTCACTTCCATCTGCTGTAGGATAGTTTCCTCCATAATAAGCAGCTGGGTGCTTTGCAGTATACCAGTCAGATACAACGCCATCAATTGTATAACTCCCACCTGATTGTTCTTCATAGTATGCTTTCATTGAAATGAAATTTTCGTCATTTCCACCTTTGTATGTAGAGTCTCCGAAGACCATTTGTTCATAGTGTTCTTTTGTGTAGTCATCGTATAATAGAACAGGATTATCCTCTTTAGTAATACTGCTATGTGGATAATCAGGGAAGTCAATAAGTAATACTAATACTTCATCTGTAGTTACTTCACCATCCCAATTTTCTTCTATAATAGAGTCTGGTGATGTCTTTTTCGCTGCAATTTTCTCTTTTTTTGACTCTTTCGGAGTACCTGCCGCTACAGGCCCTAGTCCTGCTTTCTTTTGAATACCATTTCGTACTTCTTTCGGATCATCAACTAATGCCTCCGCTTTATCAGCACGCTTCTTTAAATAGGATAATAATTTCTTTTGTTGTTCTTCTTTCGAGGCATTTTTACTAATAATTCCTTGTTCAATTAAAGATGCAAGTACTTTTTCTTCATTTACCATTCCAATGTCAAATGGACCACTTGCATGTTTGCTCACAAAAGGTAGAGCTGAATCATCATGAGTATGTAATACTGGGGTGGACTTTGCTTCTACTTTATTAACTGATCCAAATAATGAAGCAAAGGAAGTAAAAACTAAACTTGCCGATAATACGAACGTTCCCATTACTTTCTTCCAATTTACCATTTCATATCCCCCAATGTTTTTTATGACAGATTTAATGTCCTCTCTTTAGCTCTGTCACTGTATAATAAATACAGATATATGAATATTCTGAGATGTCTGAATAATACTATAACAAAAACAATAGGGAAAAAGAATATATTTTTATAATTATTGAAAATTTCTTACTTTTTACTCATTTTTCTTACCCGCTAATATAATACTATTATAATAAAATTGATATTGTGTAACACTATAATGTTCTGTAATTCTTTCTATGCTTAAATCAAAATAAGAAAAGGAGCTTTTTCATGGCGCTTAAAAAAGGAATTATTTTCTCCATCATCCTATTATTAACAGCTTGTTCAAACGGAAAGATAACAGAAACTCAGGAACAACCTTCCAGCAAACAAAGTGAATCATCTATTGAATTGCCATCACATAAATCAGTGAAAATCGATAAAAATATAGAGGCTTCTATTCCTGCAAAAGATGATTTCGACTTCCAAGATGGGGACAAGAATGTTTTAAGCATGATAGAAGCTTCTATTTCTTATACCCAAGAGAAAGATGTCTTACTTTTTGTTTTTCAAATAACCAACAACGCCAAGCATCCATTTACTTTTCATTTTGATACAATGCAACAATACACTTTCACTATTCGAAAAGCGGATGGAGAAGTTGTGAAAGAGCTAAAAATGACAACCAATAAAAAGCTTCCTTCAACTCTATTCTTGAAACCTGGGGGAACAGTTGTCTATGACGTTTCAGTGAAAAAGTTACCTCATGGTTCTTATACTATAAATTTTGTCTTTCCCTCAAAAGAATTAACCTTGAAGAAGTCTATCGATTTTTCCATAGAGGAGTAATATTATTATAAGACTTGTTCCAAAACCTAAAATTCCGCTTCATACAAAAACCCCCACTAATCAGTGCGGGTCTTACATCTAGCTCTTTCAACCTTTAGAAACAGTACCAAGTAAAGTGTCCTGTGTAGCAGCTGGAAAGATTATCGTTGCTTTTGTTCCTTTATTTAATTCACTTTGGAAAATCAATTTACCATTATGGCTTTCAATAATTTTATAACAAGTCATTAAACCAAGGCCTGTCCCTTTTTCCTTTGTTGTATAAAATGGTTCCCCAAGTGTACTAATTCTTTCATCCGAAATTCCTACTCCCTGGTCAATAATTTCAATCGATATATTACCATCTCCCAAGGACGTTCCCTTAATTGAAATATAGCCACCTTCTGGCATGGCTTCGATTGCATTTTGCAAGAGGTTAATAAATACTTGTTTTAGGCGTTTTTCTTCACATAAAATCATTGGCATTTCCCATTCATATACTTCCTTAATCTGAATGTTATGTAAGCTCAATTGAGTATGTATTAACGTAACTACATCTTTAATTATACTGCGAATATCTTTAACTAAGAAAACATCAGCTGTAGGCTTAGCAAGAAATAGTAATTCTCCAACAATACTATTAATTCTTTCAATTTCTGACAATACAATTTCAAAATACTTGTTCTTCGGATTTTCTGACTTGGCAAGTTGAATAAATCCTTTTATTGATGTTAATGGATTTCTAATTTCATGAGCAATTCCTGCTGACATCTCTCCTAAAATCGCTAGTTTCTCTGATTTTTGTAGTAAATTCATCGTTTCTTCTTTACTCGCAGTGACATCTTTTCCTATTGATAATACTGCGTCATTACCATTTAACTTAATCGCTAAACAAGATGCCTCATAGAAAAAAACACTTCCATCCACACGCTTCATTTTATATTCAATATGCGAGAGTGGCCTTTTTTTTCTAACGCAATCTTTATTCTCATTTTCCATCGTTCCATATAATCAGCTGTTACAAATTCTCCAAATGAACGATTAATTAACTCTTTATTACTCTCTGCCGCCATCATTCTAACAGCAGCATGATTAACATAAATCAACCTATTTTCTGGATATGATTGAATAAATATAGATTCAGGTAATGAATCCATTAGAAGACGGTAGCTTTCTTCACTATCCTTGGCTTTCTTTTCGTAGTATTTAGATACATCATACCTCCAGCCAACAATCCATGCTATTATCGTAAACAGGAAAAAATCAATGTTGAAAAATGGTTCATGATTTATCACAAATTGATAAGTAGTAAATAATATGGAGATAGAAACTAACGTAATTTGTCCCCATATTTGCCTATTACGATCCCAAAGCAGCATAGACATTGCCCCTTCAACGAAATAAATTCTATACTTGTTCGTTCAATTGAACGTCTTTTCTCCTATATTAACATTTTTATACTTTAACTTGAAGAGGGTTTACTAATGATAGAATAATTGATTACTTATTTTATTATTTCTTATCGTAAAGTATAATTTAATGAAAGGAACTTCCCAAAAGGAGGAAAATAATGGTAGAGTTTTTTAAAATTATCGCTGAGATTGTCAACATTTTTCACGATATTATTATGGACGTCGCTACAATCCTTGGCTGGCAAGCTACAGACAAGGATTTACATTTATGGATTATCGGTATCATTGGGATTATATCATTTTTTATTGTTCAATTTATCTTTAAACGATTAGCAGCTTGGAGCATCAAAAGCATTTCTTTTATCTATACATTTACGCTTATCCTTGTATTAGTATTTGCAATTGAAATCCAACAAGGGATTACAGGAAGGGGTAATATGGAATTCGCAGATGCTGTTGCAGGGATTAATGGCTTTCTCCTTTTTTTCGGAATATATCTAGTCATTACCTTATTCTTTAAAGGCATTAAAAAAATCGTTAATAAACAAAAGCTTCCATCTAATAGTGATAATAATAGTCCAACGGAAGATAGCAACCTTCCTTCTCGACATTCTCGTTATCACAAATAATATTTCCTTAGAAACTCACTACTTACAACGTTAGAAAAAAGAAAGGATTATCTATGGATTGTGTGAATACTTTTAGTAAGAAACAAGCGAAATTCAATTACTATGTTCTACTTGTTATTATTTTTGGCGGGTTCCTTATTTTCGGATTATCAGAGAATGTCAAAGGTCCTGCCATTCCTATTATTCAAGCCGATTTCCTTTTAAGTGAGTCACAAATAGGTTTTTTACTTGCTATCAACTCACTTGGCTATTTAATTGCCTGTACCTTTACTGCTGCTCTCGCAAATCGAATTGGTATTAAATGGACTGGTATTGTTGCTTTTGCCTCTATGGCTATCTCTGGGATTTGTCTTTATTTCTCAGAAAAGTATTTCGCCCTTTCTTCCTCTTACTTTCTTTTATATATTGGAAACGGAATGCTTGAAATCGGCCTTGGAATAATGGCGGCTCGTATTTTCACGAAAAATACTGGCTTTATGATGAATTTGGCTCATTTTTTCTATGGATTAAGTTCAATGATAGCGCCGATTATTGCATCATGGATGATGAGATGGACAATTGCAGGAGGAGAATTAGGCTGGCGAGGAATGTACTTCATTGTGTTGTTGTTAGCCCTTTTGCCCATCATCCCTTCTTTTTTTGGTAAATTCCCAGAGGAAGAAACAAGCGATGATGAGACAGTTTCTTATCGATTTTTACTCCGGGATCCAGTTGCTTGGCTTATTGTCATGATTCTCTCCTTTGGGGTAGTATCGGAATTGGCTGTAGGAGGATGGTTAGTTAACTTTTTAATTAAAGCGTATTCATGGAATGTAGAAACAGCATCTGGTATGCTATCGATATTTTTCCTGTTTTTTATGCTGTCTAGACTATTTCTTGGCCCTTTAACAGATAAAATTGGCTATACCATTTCTATTATGATTTTTGCTGCTTTTTCCGGTATTTGTAGCTTTGCTGGCATTATTATTGGAGAAAAGGGTGCCATTCTTTTTGCTATCGCAGGAGTTGGTATTGCCCCCATTTATCCAACCGTCATGGCACTGCTTGCCAAACGATATCCTAAAGGAACTGGTACAGCTATCACCTTTACTGTTACTTTAATGGGAATCGCTAGTGTACTCGGCAACCTGCTAATTGGCGTAATTATAGATGGGATAAATCGTTTGTTTTATTCCAGTAATGGTGTCATTGGCCAACAGGCAGGCTATGGATTTATTGCATTACTATCTATACTTTGTTCCATTTGCTGTCTGATTTTATACTATTATTTACGTAAAAAGAACGAGATTCTCTAATGGCTGTTTGATGCATACTTAATCTTTAGATAGATAGATTTTATCGTAACCATTGTCATGATAAGTAGCAAAAAAACAACGCAACATCCAATATAAAACAGGACATTAGGATAATACCCTGATTGATAAAAGAAATAAATAGATATACCTATTAACACTGTAAGAAATAATTCAAATAGAAACGCAGTAATCATAAAAGCGAAGTAAGGATAAATGATTCCTTTGTGGTTTACATACGTTAAAGTCATGCCGTCCCAAAAGCGATCTGCTAGTCTAGTAATACTCAATGTAGCTCTCTCCTTTAAAATTGGTATATATACTAAACTATGAATGCATCTTAAAAAACATGCCTATTCCTTACAACGAACGAGGATGGGACATAAGTATTCCAGCCAAGGATAAATCCGAACAATTATACGAAGATGCTAATGAAAGTTCTGTATAATTGTTTGGTTTTTTATTTGTTTTTAAAAGGAGTTTTCCATGAAGTTTAGTGCGTTTCCCCGCAGCCGGAATACACTTCGCTTTCCGTGGGGCTCGTGCTGAGCCTCCTCAGCTCCGGGGTCTCAGGCTGTCTCGCTAATCCCCGTGGCGTCTACGTGTATTCCGGCTGCTCTGTTTTCCCAACTAATCATATTTCCTCTTGTAAAAAGTGTGCGAAAGCAGCCACTATTTACTAGCTAAATTAGAAATTGTTCGTCTTTACAGCGTATCTATTTAGTTATGTCCCAACCTCAGTCCATTTGCTTAATTAAGCTCTGGCCAATATTCTTTATTCACTTCCAGTAAATCGTCTAAGATCTGTTTAGCTATTTTAGCATTTGGCACCATTCTAGATAATGTAATGGCTTGCCAAAGTTTTTGATAGGAATGTTCTTCCCAAGCTTACACTACTAATTTTTCTACGGCTACTTGTTGCTCCATTAATCCTTTTTGGAATCTTGGAATAGTTCCTTGCACTAATGGTTCTGGACCATTCGCTCCATTATTTTCGACAATTAAAAGCATTCTTTCTTGTGTGTCATATGCAATTGCACAAGCTAAGTCTACGATATAAGAAGCATGTTCATCTATTTCTAACTCTGATCCTTCTGTGGAACCTAATTCTGCTATTCTATTACATTGAGAGAATATTTCCTTCTTAGCAGTGAAATAAATAGCTAATGCAATACCGGGTGCTGCAAACATTTTGGAGTTTCCATATAACCCAAAGCCACCAGCTGGGAACATTGCCTTTAATGATTCCGTGCTTTGCGCAAAGCTACCAAGATTCCCCATCCAATATTTCACAATTCCGTCTTCTACAACAGCTGGACCAAACATAAATGGTGTATAAATAAAATGATGCAAACCTGTTGGGATTAATGCTCTTTCAAAAAGATGATAAAACCAAACACCCATTGTTCCCGAACTAGCTAAAAACCCTTGAAGAGAACCGATTCCAGACTGAACAATCGGCCAAACCCAGGCAACGACAACTGCGATTGGAATCATCATAAAGTAACCAAGGATTACCACGTAAGCAGAACCTTGAAAAATGCCAAGCCATTCGGGTAGTTTCTTTTCAAAATACTTATTATGTAGCCATACAGTTAAACTAGAAATTACAATGGCTCCGATAATCCCTGTATCCAATGTTTTTATGCCAGCAATTAGCTTCATTCCACTAGTACTGCCAACATTTTGACTAAAATCAACTCCGAATGTTGATCCAAAGTATTCTAATATACCTGAAAGAAAATAATTAAAAGTTAGATATACGACGACTGCTTCCATTACAGCACTTGCATTAGCTATTTTAGCTAATCCAAGTGCAATACCTATTACAAAAAACAATTCCATCTGATTAAATACAGTCCATGCTCCATTTTCCAAAATACTTAAGATACTATTCCATGTGGTACCTTCTTCTGCTATACCTCCTACAATTTGAGGATTATTTAGCATAATAGTTATTGCAAGTACAATTCCCGAAAAGGCAAATAAAAGTACTGGTGTAAACATAGATCCCCCATATCGCTGAAGCTTTTGCATCATATAAATTACCTCTCTATAACTATTTTTCTGTATTTTGTTAACTTCTATTTCTATTTAAATATCAGATGAAAGCGGATTCAATAAACTCAAAGCAGTTAGGTAAACTCTATCATTTATAGATAAACGTCCCAACCAACGGGAAATTTCCCAATAAGTTAGGACTTCTATTCCTTATTATCTGAGCTCACTTTTAAATGACCAATCGCAAATACAATAGCTGCTATTCCTAACCAAAAAGAATGTCCCCAAATAGCTGCAGTAATAAAAATACAGCATGGCAAGACTGCTAACGGAATGGGTATGAAGAGAAAAGACTTCATCAGAAACCGATATTCTCGGTCACTTCTAACATACCTCACCCATAGTAGATAATATAGAATAAGAGAAAGAAAGGATAAGAGAAGCCAGCTATTAATTATTTCTCCAGCAGGATTTTTAGTAATGATTACTAAACATAGGCAGCCTATTTGTCCTACCCTTTCAAAAACAACAAAAAGCCATGGTGTTTTATTTGATTTTGAAGGTATATTTTTTGGTGGAAATAAGAGAATAAATAGGATATTCGGTACGAGTAAGCCTATAGCAAGAAAAATACCAATTGGAGACAAGGAAAAAGACATTTAAAATCCTCCTTTTTAGTGGATACTATGTGATTTTATTATCATTGTTTTTCCCCCCACATACAACGAAAAATGAAAATATCTTTCCTATAAGCGGCTTTCTTGCTATCGCGTATTGAAAATAATAAAATAGACAAAGTATCATATACAGAATCAATAGGTTGAAAGGAGTTACTTATAATGGCACAATCTTTAAAAGGAAAAATAGCATTCATTACGGGAGCAGGTAGAGGCATTGGGAAAGCAGTAGCGATTGCATTAGCAAATGAGGGCGTAAATGTCGGCTTACTTGCTCGTACAGAAGAAGCGTTAAAAGAAGTCGTTAAAGAGGTTGAAGCTCTTGGTGTTAAAGCTGCATATGCAACGGTTGATGTATCATCCTTAGAAGAAGTAGAACAAGCAATTTCTACATTAACAAACGAGCTAGGAAAAGCAGATATTTTAATCAATAATGCAGGAATTGGTAAATTCGAGTCACTTTTAGAAATGAACCCAGAAGAATGGAAAAAGATTATTGATGTAAACTTAATGGGACCATACTATGTAACAAAAGCTGTTTTACCACAATTAATCGAAAAAAATGGGGGAGACATCATCAACATTTCTTCCACAAATGGCTTGAATGGGGCAGCAACATCCAGTGCATACAGCGCTTCTAAATTCGGTTTAATCGGAATGACAGAATCATTGGCACAAGAGGTACGTAGAAACAATATTCGTGTTACTTCCTTAACACCAAGCACAGTTGCCACAGAGTTAGCTGTTCAAACAGATTTGATTAAAGGCAGTGCAGAGAAGTACATGCAGCCAGAAGATATTGCTGAACTGATTGTTTCACAGTTAAAATTACATCCAAGAATCTATGTAAAAGCAGCTACTGTTATAGGAACAAATCCTTTCTAATAGTTAAGAAAACAGAGGGCACCAAATTAACTTCAGAAAACTTATAAGTTCTTAACTGTAAACAAAAGTAAAAGAGGCTGGGGCATAAGTCTTCCAGCCAAGGATATTTCCAAACAATTATACGAAGATGCTAATGAATGTTCGTATAATTGTTCGGGCTTTTATTTGTTTTTCAAAGGATGTTTCCATGAAGTTTGGGGCGATTCCCCGCAGCCGGAATACACTTCGCTTTCCATGGGGCTCGCGCTGAGCCGCTTCGGCCTATGGCCTGCAGGGTCTCAGACTGTCTCGCAGCTCCCATAGGAGTTTTCGTGTATTCCGGCTGCTCTATTTTCCCAACTAATTATATTTCCTCTTTGTAATGAATTACAAAAGAACGGCTTTGTATACCATATAGTGAAACTTCCCCTCACTGATGATTAGTTGAACCAATCGGACCTATACAGACAGTTGATCTCCCACCTATCTTCCTCGTATTCTCATAAGCTTGAGGGGGAGTTTTACTGTCCGTTAAGAGTGGGATACAAATATTCACAAAACCTTCATAGACTTATGAACTTATTTTGAACATTGATATTTACATAACGAGTAGTTGGACATTTTCACTATGATAGACATTGTGAAACATTGAACACTAAAAAGAGAGGGGTTAATTTTTATGAGAAAATTGTCTAGTATATCGCTCGTCCTTATCGCTATATTTATGCTCATAATAGCAGGATGTAGCAACAGTACGAATACAGAAGAAAAAGGAAAATTTAATGCTGGTACATATGAAGGCGTTTCCAATGGTCATGGAGGAGAAATTAAAGCCACTGTAACGGTTTCAAAAGATAAGATTGAGAAAATTGAAATCAGTGCAGATGGAGAAACAGGCAGTATAAGTGATTAAACACTACAGCTGATAGTTTAATTGAAAAAGATGGCGCGATCGTAGGAGTAAAAGCTACCGATAAAAATATGAATCCATTCACCGTTACTGCAAAATCTGTTATTTTAGCAACTGGTGGTTTTGGTGCAAATGCTGAAATGGTTATTGAATACAATGAAAACTTGGAAGGTTTCTCTACAACTAATCATGCTGGAGCAACAGGATCAGGAATTGTTATGGCAGAAGAAGTTGGGGCTGATCTCGTCGATATAGACCAAATCCAAATACATCCAACAACCGATCCAGAAACAGGATATCTATTTACAGAAGGATTACGTGGTGACGGAGCTATTTTAATAAACAAAGAAGGAAAAAGATTTACCAATGAATTATTGACACGTGATGTTGTTTCCAAAAATATTTTGGCACAAACAGATAAAGTAGCTTATCTTGTCGTAAATCAAGAAATGGCAGATGAAAATGCCTCATTAGCGGGATATATTGAAGATGGTTACGCTACAAAAGGAGAAACAATAGAATCTTTAGGAAGCGAGAGTGGAATAGACAGCAGCACCCTTGCTACTACTTTAAAAAATTATACAAAATACGTTAAAAATAAAAAAGACGAAGAGTTTGACCGAGTTCATCTAACCCAAACGTTAGAAGAAGGACCATATTATATTATTCCTGTAACTCCAGGTATCCATCATACTATGGGTGGATTAAAAATTGATACACAGACTCATGTTCTAGATAAAAAGGGCAATACAATTAAAGGACTTTATGCTGCTGGTGAAGTTACTGGTGGTGTTCATGGAGGGAATAGAATTGGCGGAAATGCAGTTGCTGACATTATCGTATTTGGCCGTATAGCTGGTGAAACCTCTGCAAGTGAGATAGAATAATTTTTTTTAGAAAAGTGCCTTTTTCTTTCAAGAATCAAGGCACTTTTTCTCTATTAATCAATAAAATTTCGTAATTTTATCTATTGGTAATCGGCTTGTATTAAAGGCTGGCGCAGCTGCTTTCCCTATCGCAATTAGTGTAATAGGAAATTGATTTTCTGGCAATTCAAAACGTTTCGCAAATACAGCCTTATCAAAGCCACCCATCACAACTGTATCATACCCGCGTTCTTTTGCTAGTAATAAAATCTGCATAGAAATTAATCCTGCATCATAGCTAGCAATTTGTGTAAGAATTGGTTTTGGTAGATTTGGATATAAGCTTTGCGTATTATTTACCGTTCTATCTGCAATTGATTGATCCATATATCCAAGGGATACATTTTGTTCATAGATTTCCTCTACATTTCTATAAGCCTCCGTATCTCCTAAAACAGCAATAATAGCAGAAGAATCCTCTATTTGTGCTTGATTATTTCCAATTTCTCTTAGCTCTTTTTTTAGTTCTTGATCTTGAATCACAATAAATCTCCAAGACTGCAAATTACTAGATGATGGAGCACTCGTTGCTAATTCAATGATTTCTTCTAATTCTTTTTTTTCTATTTTGTATGTGGAATCATACGCTCTAACCGATTTACGACTCTTCATAACTTGTTCTAATTGTGACATTATTCTTCCTCCAACTAATTAGTTCATTATATTCAAGAACTAACTTACCATTAGTAAGTATCGTTTGTCAAAGATAGTGATTTTAAATCTCCATTTTCTTCTTACTTTCAATAATTTGAATGAGGCTTAACATGCATGAAGTAATCGCCAAACAGCTATCGCAGAAAGCTTTTCACTCAGGCGAAGTATTTTTAGTGGTATTCTTCTTAACCTTTACTTCCTTCATCGGATACTATTACTTCTAGCAAACTTGCCTTTTGAGTAAAACTTGAAAAGTATGTCTCACCCTAAAGAAAATCGTCTTTAATATGAATAATTTTTCGCTACTCCACATAATTTTTATTACTATCATAATTATGTAAGGAGAATCATGAATGAATCCAAACAATAAATGGAATGAAATACAGAAACTCTTAAAACAATGCCACTCCGATTTAAAGATAATTAAAAAGATATAACCGCCTTAGAAAAGACCTTACAACGGACAAAGAAAAAAGTACATTAACTTCGTTTCGTTATTATAGACACAAGTTTTTTCATTTCTATATAAATAGCACCTCTGTAGCATTGGACTTCTTTTTTTGTAACAGCATAGATTATTTTTGTCATTCCTTCTATTTGTATTCATATTAACTAAATCCTCACTATAGATTTTTTCCACTTTAGTATAAGCATCGCTATAGAAAACATACAAAAAACAGATTTTAAAGTGTTATTAACACCTTAAAATCTGCCTCCTTAAAATTTAAATTTCCACTATCAATGTCTTAATCTCATATGGTTTTATTTCGAATGTTATCTCTTCATTTTCCTGTTTTTCATCCATTGTTTCCTCCATGAGGTTACATTCCTGCCACGATTTTATAGAAGCATCTGAGGTTAATTCTACCGCTCCTCTTTTCCCCATAAATTCATGTAAACGAACAATGATTTTATTTTCATCTTCTGCTTTTTTAACAGCATCAATCATACAATGGTCAGACGCTAATTGGAATAAAGAGAAATCTTTAGATTTTAACTTTCCTTCCAAACCTTTTAATGGCTGATTCAAATCCCATGCTTCTTGAACTGTACCGCCTTCTCTCCAGTCTCCTTCATGTGGGAAAAGAGAATAAGTAAATGTATGTGCTCCTTGATCCTGCAAATAATCTGGATAAGTACCAGACTTAATGAGAGATAGACGCATCATAGAATCTTTGATGTCATAGCCATATTTACAATCATTTAATAGGCTTATTCCATAACCATGCTCCGATAAATCAGCCCACTGATGTCCAACGGTTTCAAACTTTGCATAATCCCAGCTTGTATTCCAATGAGTTGGTCTTTGGACATTTCCAAATTGAATATCATAGGTAGCTTGAGTAGAACGAATCTCAACAGGAAACGCCACTTTTAATAGCTGATGCTGTTCATGCCAATCAACAAATGTCTTAAAGTCTATTCTTTGGTTTTCTGAATAGAGAATAAGCTCTTGCTCTATTTTAGAATGGTGATATGTCCAGGTAAATCGTATTACTGCTCGTAAAGAATTATCTTCCACTATTTCAATCTCTTCAAGAGCTGAAATCTCGTGATGCTTTTCTTGGTAAAAAATATCAATATCCCAAGCTTCCCATCTTAATGGTTTATCTTCAAATACTTGTAGTACATTTCCTTCTTGCTTTTCTTTTAAGATCTCTCTTTTGGCTTTTTTATCAAAAATTCGAATTAATTGGCCTTTTTCATTCCAAAGAATTTTATAAAAAGGTGTATCTATCCCAGATTCATTGATCACAAAAGAAGATTGTTTATTCCTATCGCTAGCTTTAGTCGATTTAAATAAAAGATTAGCTAATCCATGAGATGGAATCTTTTCCACCTGCACAAGCCACTTTCCAGCCACTTTTTCAGCTTGCAATACTTTCTCTTTTTCCGATAGCCATTGTCCCTCTTCTAACTCAGGCTTGTCTGGAATTTCTACCAATCCTGAACGTGTCCAAGAAGAGTCATTTATCACTGTATAGTGATAGATACTTTTTTCTATTATACTAGTTGAAACTTTTTCTTGCGCTTCAAATGCTAGCGCTTCTGCTTCTTCATATTCTAAAATGCTATCTTCATATACTTCACGAATGGATGAACCAGGAATGATATCGTGGAACTGATTTCTTAATAAAATCGTCCAGCCTTTGTGAAGCTCTTCCTGCGGATAAAAAGACCAATCTTCAGTAAATATACTAGCTAATACACTCAGCAGTTCCGTTTCCCGATACAATAATTCTTTTTTTCGATTACTTCTTTTATTATATGCTTGGCTAGTATAAGTTCCTCGGTGAAATTCTAAATAAAGTTCTCCGTCCCATGTATGGACATATTCCTCTGTGTTATTCACTTTCTCATGAAGGGCGTCAAAATAATCTCCTGCTTTTGTCGATTTCACAGCTGGCAGACCAGGAATTCGGTCAAATCTTCTCCGCATCTCCAGCATATCTCGGTTTACTCCACCACCACCATCTCCATAGCCATATGACAGAAGTAAATCCTGAGTAATATTTTTGTCTTTATAGTTATCCCAAGCGCCTTGAACGACATCTGCCTGCATTTCTCCATTATAGTCATATGCCCAGCCTCTACTGTTCGGATATGGAGTCGTAACAAAATGAGTCAAAATTTCCGTCCCATCAATGCCTCGCCATTGGAAGGTATCATGTGGCATCCTATTGTACTGATTCCAGCTAATTTTTGTCGTCATAAATGTCTCAATACCTGATTTTTTTAAAATTTGCGGCAACGACCAGCTATAACCAAAGACATCTGGTAACCATAGATACTTGCTCGTTACACCAAACTCTTCTTTTAAAAATCTTGTTCCGTGTAATAATTGACGGACGAAGGATTCCCCAGATGGCAAATTACAGTCAGGCTCGAGCCACATCCCGCCTTCTGGCTCCCATCTTCCCTCTGCTACTCTTTCCTTCAATTGGGTATAAATCTCTGGATAGTCCTCTTTGATATACGCGTATAGCTGTGGCTGTGATTGCATAAATAAGTATTCTGGATATTTCTCCATTAAGCGCAATACTGTTGAGAAAGAGCGCGCTGTTTTTTCTCTGGTATGCTTCAATCGCCATAGCCACGCAACATCAATATGTGTGTGACCAATTGCATGAATGGTAACAGCAGTATGTTTATCCATTTTTTCTAATGAAGTATTCAAATGATTATTTGCTTTGCTTATAGATTCATAGAATAGATCAGAGCCTGGCTCCGTCCAGTCTATTTCATAAAAAGCTCGATTTAAAGCAGTTAGAAGAGTTTGATATTCTGGTCGATTTTCATCTAAAATATGTATCGTTTGGATTATTGCTTTAGCCGTATAATATAAATCATCTGTCGCTTCGTCGAGCCATCCAATCTCTGCCTTTTTTATTTTATGTTCTTGGATGCGTGGTTCACCGCCGCCTTCTAAGCCAGACCATAAACGAAAAATCAAACTGATATTTGTTCCACAATGTTCTTCTTTAAAAAATACTTCTCGATGATTGGCATCTACGCCCTGATACGTTTTCTGATTTACATACAATAGTGATTCAAAGCCAGAATTCGTACCACCATCTGTTACACCAAAATCAAAATATCCCAATACTTGTTTATCATTCCAGTTAGCAGGTATTGATACCTCTGCCTTTAACCAAGCATAATGATCCCTTCCTGCCCAATTATTTCCAACACGAATAGTTGTCCATTCCCCATTTTCCGGTGGTCTCGCGCCAATTTCTCCTTCTTTATCTAATTGCATCTGAAAGGATTCTAATGAAATAGCTTCTCGGTAGCGGTATTTTTCTAGCTCCTTGATTCGTGCATCCAACTTTTTCTCTGTCCAGAACATAAAAACCCTCCTTTTAAGATAATTTTCAAAATATTTAGACTACCTTCATTATCTTACAATAAGTGTTTTAGTCAATGATTAAAATAAAGCAACTCTTTATCGATCTCATTAAAAATATGAATGTATTTTATTAGAATCCATTCAATTTAGATCCTATCTATATAAATTGAATGGTGGGTCAAGAAAAGGAATTCAAAAGAGGTGCTAAGTAAATTTGGCGAGCCTTTTTTACAATAAAATCCAAAGGAACAAGAATCGGCCTTATGATTTGCTTTTAGATTATCGAAAGTCCTCGAGGAACTATCAGTGTAACAAGTGAGGTAGATGTTGGCACAACATTTACAATTAAATTACCTAAAACACTGTACTAAGAAAAATTAAAAAACAGCCCACAATATAGGCTGTTTTTTATCATTACACTAGGTAACTAGAAAACCGTCTCCACCTCTTCCTCCAACTTCCATCATTCTAATTTCTGGTCGTCCAATAGAAAAATAATTAATCTTCGCCTTTCTTACCTCTTCTAGTGAGAAACAGTTTCTTCCATCGAAGACAAACGGTACTTTCATTTTGTTAAAAAAGGATAAATCAATAGCTTTAATTTCCTCCCATTCGGTGAAAATGAAGCAAAGATCTGCCTCCTCTAATGCTTGTTCTGCTGTTTTTTCATAAACAACCTCTGTCGAAAAGTGCTTTTTAAAGTTCTCTTCTCCAACTGGATCATATACATGAACTCTAGCTCCTTCGTTTAATAATAATCGTACATTTGGGATAGAAGGAGCTTCCCGTAAATCATCTGTTCCAGGCTTAAAGGTAAGTCCTAATACTGCCACTTTCAATCCATTGAATGAGGAAAATTCATTCCGTGCCTTTGAAATCAACTTAAATTTCTGCTTCTCGTTTACTTCTATAGCAGCCTTTACCGTCCGTAAAATATAACCTTCTTCTTCTGCAAGCCAATGCAAAGCCTTTGTATCCTTTGGGAAACAAGAACCGCCATACCCAATACCAGGATTTAAGAACTTTTTTCCAATACGCTCATCATAACTCATCCCACTTGTTACATCCTCTATATTTGCTCCAACTGCTTCACATAAATTAGCAATATCATTAATAAAAGAAATCTTTAGGGCAAGAAAATCATTTGATGCGTATTTCACCATTTCTGCACTGCGGCGATTCATCGTTAAAATCGGTTGTTGAAAAGGTTCATATATAGCTGTCAATATTTCCTTCGCTTGCTCACTTTCTACCCCAATCACAATTCGTGACGCGTGCAACGTATCTTTAATTGCACTGCCTTGGGCAAGAAATTCTGGATTTGACGCAACCTCAACAGTTACTTTATGTTTCAAGTGATTTTTAATATAAGTTTCAACACGATCATTTGTCCCAATAGGAACAGTTGATTTAATGACAATTAAACAATCATGGGTTACACTTTCAGCAATTTGTTTTGCAACTTGAAAAACATAATTTAAGTTAGCTGATCCATCTTCATTTTCTGGAGTTCCTACCCCTATGAAAATAACATCTGAATGCGCATATGCCTGTTCGTGATCGGTTGTAAATGTCAATTTCCCTGCACTTGCATTTTTTTCTATTAATGTATCTAATTCCGGCTCATAAATAGGGGAAATCCCTAAGTTTAGAAGAACTATTTTCTCTTTAACCTCATCAACACAAGTAACCTGGTGACCCACTTCTGCTAAACAAACACCTGTTACTAAGCCAACATACCCTGTACCTGCCACTGTTATATTCATCTATCAAAACTCCTTATGTAAAAGATTCCGGACGGACTAAACCAAAACTACTTGGAAACAAACAAGAAGGGGATTCTAATCTCAATAAATAAAGTATACAATCTTACTTTTCACTCCCTTTTAACCTTTTTTATAATTTTAGTAAAGGAATGTAAATTTTTGATTTATTAGGAACCATATTTTAAGAACAATCATGTTAAAATATACCTGAGTCCGTGACGTAATTAATAATAAATGTGCCCACAAAGCCTGATATAATAATGTTATCAGCTGATTTATGTTGATAATTTTATTTCACCAGGCAGGTGTTGAAATTGGTTAAGTTTATTTTAGAAGATTCCGATGATACATTAACGACCCATTCGGGTCTAGGTTTAATAGGTTTGCTTTTATCAAAAACAAAATTTTACAAACGTTTTTCATCCTTAAAGGTCCCAGAAATCAAGTCGTCTCCGGCCATTCTTAATGGGGATGTTACCACTTCTTATGTGGGTCTATTGTGCCAAGGTAAGAATGATTTCGACCATATCGAAGAATTTCGAGATGATCCCTTCTTTTATCGTGCATTGGATATTCAAGTGGTTCCATCAAGTCCCACACTACGGCAACGACTCGATCAAATTGCCAAGGTGACTGGATGGAAATCCATTGTTCTGGAAGAATCGGCTAAACTAATACGGCAATTTGATTCTCCTGTCACTCCAACAATTACTAGTGACAAAAAATCATACGTACCTCTGGATATTGATGTATCGCCATTTGATAACTCAAATACTAAGAAAGAAGGGGTTAGTCGCACATACAAAGGATGTGACGGGTATTCCCCTAACTTCTCCTATTTGGGTCAAGAAGGCTACGTTGTAAATGTGGAACTTCGGGAGGGAAGCACACACGTTCAAAAGGATACTGAGAAATTTCTCGAGAAAAGTATTATATATTCTCGGATGATTACTGATCTATCGTTATTGGTCCGTATGGATGCAGGAAACGATAGTGTCGAAAACCTAAAAGTTTGTGTGAATGAAAAGGCCGATTTCATAATTAAACGAAATCCTCGCCGTGAAAAGCCTGAAAACTGGCTCATGGTAGCTGAACAATTCGGTAAATGCGTTCAGGAGCGAGAAGGAAAACGTGTATTCTATGGTGCTTTAGAAACAACTCCAAAGGGAATGAAAAAAGCCATTCGCCAAGTCTATAAAGTAACAGAAAGAACGATTGATAAAAACGGCCAAATCCTCTTAATCCCAGATGTTGAGTTTGAGAGCTATTGGACTACCCTACCTAATGAAACAGAGGAAATAATTAGCCTTTATCACGAACATGCCACTTGTGAACAATTCCACAGTGAATTAAAAACGGATTTAGACCTAGAACGTTTCCCTTCTGGGAAATTTGCCACCAATGAATTAATCTTACATCTTGGATGTTTAACCTACAATCTCCTTCGGATTATTGGCCAAGAAAGCCTGAAATCAGGGGATGCGCCGCTTAAAAGAAAGGTCTTCCGTCGCCGAGTAAAAACGGTTATCCAGAATTTGATTACATTAGCTGCAAAATTGGTAAAGCATTCCCGAAGAATTTACTTAAAGTTTGGAAATCATAGTCCTTGGTTTCCTACTTTTAAACGACTGTATCTTTCATTTACAACATAAGCCTAGGAAACTGAATAGGTAATAAGACCTGAAAAAAATTATAGGTAAGCAGGTTTTATTTAGTGTACACAAAAAACAATCAATCCAACTTAAATTAGTACGAATGGCAAGAAAATAAGGAATTCCTAAAATTATCGGAAGAATTATTTTTTATCACGGATTCAGGATATATTTAAATTAGAAAAATTTGGAGGGAATCTGTTGGTTATACTTTTCATTTTAATATCTTTCTTGTTTTCTGTTCCCCTATCTATTTTTACTTTCACCAAAACAAAAAATAAATGGATAGCATTGCTAGTGACTTTCTGTTGGAATACAGTTTTTTTAGTAGGTGTTACGTGGATTATCTATTTACTTAATGACGAAGTAAGATTATTTGGGATTGGGCATACTTCTTTTTATATACTTCCTTTTTTCATCCCACTCATTACTTGGATCGACTATTTTATCATTGAGCTGACAAGGAAAAACAATAAAAAAGTCGATTCTATTTAGTGGAGAACCGACTTTTCTATCAAACAATTGTTTTCAACAAAGCTATCCTAAACGTTGTTCCCTGCCCTTTTTTGCTGACAACAGATATTTCCCCCTTCATATCTCGAATAATTCGGTATACTAAGGTTAAGCCAATACCTGTTCCTTTATCTTTCGTGGAATAATAAGGCGTGCCTAGTTGTTTGACCTGTTTGTTCGTCATCCCTATCCCATTATCCTCGATCTCAATAAAAATCTTTTCTCCTAAAGCATATGCACGAACCTTTAAAACGCCGTTTCCATTCATGGCTTCTACACTATTTTTCATCATATTAATCATTGCCTGCTTAAATTCATTTTTCTTTCCTTTACAATATAGCTGATTAGAGATAACAGCATCGATTATAATATTATGAGTATTAGTATAAGAAGTCATTACTTCAATAACGCCTCTTAGTTCTGTTGTAATATTTAAATTTTCTTCTTCTTCTTTTGAAACTGGTTTTGCCATCGATAAATAATCACTGATGATTGTTTCTGTCCGCTCTAATTCTTGTAAGGAGATTTCTATGTATTTCCTTTGTTTTCCAGATAAATTGTTGTCCCCACTTATTAGTTGCAAAAATCCTTTTACCGACGTCATCGGGTTCCGTACCTCATGGGCAACAGAAGCAGCCAATTGACTTACCGCATTTAATCGCTCTGCTATTTGAACTTTTTTCTGATTGAGAATTTTCTCATCATTATATTGAATAATGCTGGTAACGATAAATAATGCTCCCCACGTAGTAAATGAATAAATCAATACGAAAGGAAGCTGGGCTACTTGTTCTGTTATAAAAACAAATATAACTCGTGTCAAAGCACAAAGCCAATAAACACCCATTATCAATTTCCATTTCGCTCCAAATGTAAGAGTTACCAATTTATTTTTTAAAAAGAGGATAATGGCTCCTGCAATAGAATAATTTAAAATATATATGTAAAAACCGTTTCCTAGTATGAAAAATTTATAACCAATCAAAATGACAGTTAAGAGAATGCTCGTGCTTAATCCACCATAAACAAGAGCTAATAGAATGGGAACCACTTTAAGATCATAAAACAAGCCCTCTTCCATTTGAATTGGATGCACCATAGTGAAAAAAAGCATGATAAAAAGGATAAGAGAAAAATTAGAAATTAGTTTTTTTCGTTGAGAAACATCTTCTTTACTTACTAAAAGGTACCAAACGATCGGTAAGATAATTACTAATAAATGATACGATAATTGTTCGATATTAGGAAAAGCCAACAATTTAGAACCAGCCCTTCTAAGTAGTTTTAGCTAATTTATAATTCGAGCCATTTCTACTAAAACCCTTTTAAAAACCCAAGATAATCCTCGACAAATTCCGAGTGGCTATTAAATTCCTAAAATAACAATATATTTACGTTTAAAATTGGATAAAGCTAAACTTCCATCAGTGGTGTTTTTCCTATATCCCCTGTTAGTTGAACCATTCGGACCTTTACGGACAGTTGATCTTCCATGTATTCTCATAAGCTTACGGTTGAAACTTACTATCCGTTAAGAGTGAGATAAAATATTGCTACAAACACCGGAGGGGAAATGATGGAAATCAATGATTTTGAGGGCATGAAATATTTTTGATTTTTACGACTTGGATGGAAATCCATCTAGTGTGGTGGATGAACCAGGGGGTTAGCCTTTTCATTCTGTAAATATTCAAAAGCTGCAAGAACGCGTTTGAACCTATTATTAAGTAAAAGCCAGCTCATATGAAGCTGGCTTTTACTTAATCTTCTGTTTTATCACTTTGATCTTTGTTCCGCTTATTTCCCTTGCTATTATCGCCACTAACACTAGACTGGTTTCCTCTAGGTGCGTTTTGATTCTTACTACCATTATTAAATTTCTTTGTCATTTTTCATGCTCCTTTCTTTTACCTATAGTAGGTTTTCCAGATCGAGCAATCATTAATATGGTAAAAACAGGAATTAAAAATGCAGCTTCATTACTTAAATCGAGATGTTAAGAAATGACAAACCCCATCTTCATCACAGGTTAACTCTGTTATTTCTGCTGCTAATTCTTTAATGTGATCTGGTGCATTTTGCATAGCAACCGGCATGGAAACAAATTGAAGCATTTGGATATCGTTATCACTATCGCCAATTCCCATTGTCTCTTCTTCTGAAAGATTAAATTTCTCTAACATTTGCTTAATACCAGTGGCTTTATTTACATTCGCAACCATTACTTCTACATTATGTGCAGAAGAAGTAGAGGCAGTAAAATCTACTTCTTTTCTTAGTTCCTCTAATACGTGTTTCCATTGATTAATATGCTCTCTTGTACGAGCAAAAAAATAAAACTTCGAAAATTCTTTTCCTTCAATTGTATTCTTCCAAGCAATTTTTCCGCTGATAGCTTCTTTACGAGACAGCCATTCGTTAATTCCAACACTGTCTGGTTTTGGGTCCCTAATTTCATGGATAACATACTCTTTATCCTGATTTAATACCATCCGAGGATCGTCATAAGGGAAAAGTTCGTAATACACTTTATGTTCTCTTGCCTTATCAATAATTGTTTTAACCAATTCTAGAGGGAGCGTGTGCTGAAAAACAGGCTCCTTTCCTATATAGCCGGCCATGCCGTTAGAAGTAACATATCCGTCCACTTCAAACCCTTCTGGCACAACAGATGCAATTTCATCAAAGGATCTTCCCGTTGCAATGAATACAAAGAAACCATCCTTTCGTAAATCATCAATAATCTCTTTTGTCTTTAGGCTTACCTGATTCTGATGATTCAAGATAGTCCCATCCATATCCAGAAAAATAGCCTTTGGCTTTTGTAACAAAATAAATTCCTCCTTTAATAATCTCCTTTGGCAAGTATACACCTCGTTTCGTTTTCGCTCAAATGCATTGTTTTAGATTATTTGCTATTTGCAAAGAGTTGGGAGATGAACGATCTTTTTCTGGAGTCTTCTATGATTTTTGGCTTTCATCTTCCTTATGGCCACCTTTTTTCTGTTGCTTCTACAATTTTCGGCTTTCCTCTTCCTTATGAACGCCTTTTTTCTGTTGCTTCTACGATTTTTGGCTTTCCTCTTCCTTATGAACGCCTTTTTTCTCGTTGCTTCTTCGATTTTTGGCTTTCCTCTTCCTTATGAACGCCTTTTTTCTCGTTGCTTCTTCGATTTTTGGCTTTCCTCTTCCTTATGAACGCCTTTTTTCTCGTTGCTTCTACAATTTTCGGCTTTCATCTTCCTTATGAACGCCTTTTTTCTGTTGCTTCTACGATTTTTGGCTTTCATCTTCCTTATGAACGCCTTTTTTCTCGTTGCTTCTTCGATTTTTGGCTTTCCTCTTCCTTATGAACGCCTTTTTTCTCGTTGCTTCTTCGATTTTCGGCTTTCATCTTCCTTATGAACGCCTTTTTTCTCGTTGCTTCTTCGATTTTTGGCTTTCATCTTCCTTATGAACGCCTTTTTTCTCGTTGCTTCTTCGATTTTTGGCTTTCATCTTCCTTATGAACGCCTTTTTTCTCGTTGCTTCTTCGATTTTTGGCTTTCATCTTCCTTATGAAACTAGTTTCCCCGGAGGCGAAGTGAGGTGGCTGCGGGGAATTGCACTAAACTTCATGGAAACATGTTTTAAAAACAAATAAAAAACCAAACAATTATACGGATCTTTTATTAGTATCTTCGTATAATTGTTCGGATTTATCTTTTGCTGGAATACTTATGTCCCAGTCTCATTAAAAAAAGTGCTATCTTACTCTTCTTCTTTCGTATGAATTCTAAATCGTAACATTAGCTTAGTAAACCAGTATGCTACAAATACAATTACCAAATCCAAAAGGAATAAATGAAAAGAATTAAACCCATTATGAAATGTTACTAAGCCAACTGCCTCTTCGATATTGGCAAATATAAAAGCATTTGCAGCACTTAACAGTATTGTTAGGATATAAAAATTTTTTTTATGGTTTGTGGCATATTGGTATACCAACAGAAATCCAACTGGAAGAAAGGATCCTGTAATATTAGATGCACTAGGGAGTAACGGAAAAAGAAAATATGTATGGGTTAAATAGGTTCCTCTACTAAGCGCTATATCAATATATGCCCAAAATAAATGAACAGTATAGCCAAAGAAAAATATTTCGAATAGCCTTTTCCTATCTACTACAAAATAAAGGATTAATAATGGTAAAAGTAATGAAATAAGAATGACCCAAAACTGCCATGTAGAAAAATCCGAGTATTTATGCCAATAGGAACTATATAAAGAATGCAATATGCCATTCTGTTCATTAATTTTGTCCCAGTATTCCTTGTAATTCACTTTATTCAACTACTACTTAAAAGTTTCCATGATTGAAGATGTAATGAGCATCTCCAATAAGTAAAGCTAAAGAGACCTTTTTATTCCACTAACCAACAATGAGCCACTGTTCTACTTTAAATAGTTTGTACAATCTATTGGTTATTACTCATTAAAAATGGAAAATCTTTCGTTCTGTTCAACTATATTGGTCTAAACAATTACTCTTTCAGAAAAAAGAGGATGGGACATAACTAAATAGATACTCTGTAAAGACGAACAATTTCTAATATAGCTAGTAAATAGCGGCTGCTTTCGCATACTTTTTACAAGAGGAAATATAATTAGTTAGAAAAACAGAGCAGCCGGAATACACGAAGACTCCTATGGGATTAGCGAGACAGTCTGAGACCCTGCAGGCCACAGGCCGAAGCGGCTCAGCGCGAGCCCCATGGAAAGCGAAGTGTATTCCGGCTGCGGGGAATCGCACCAAACTTCATGGAAACATCCTTTGAAAAACAAATAAAAGCCCGAACAATTATACGGAACATTCATTAGCATCTTCGTATAATTGTTCGGAATTATCCTTGGCTGGAATACTTATGTCCCAGCCTCTTCTAGATATGATTACATCATCCATTAAAGTTCTGTTTTCAGCTTTTTTATATATGGAGGAATTAGATTTTCTCGGCTGCAATTGTTGCAATAGTATTGTTTTACCATGTCATCACATAAATACGTTTTTAGCACAAACGCTGGAATACGTTGAGGCAATCCACAATGCTGGCAGAAGAATACGTATTCAACCTTTTTCTTCATGGACCTCACTCCATTCATTCATTTTTCACGCTTACTTGATTCCATTTGACATTTACTACATATACAGCTTGCTCTTCAGCTTTTCTTCCATTATACTCCTTGCCTGCATAGAAAAGAATGAATATTAGGACATAACTTTATGCAACTTTTGCCTAACTATGCTAGAAAGCACATATAGATAAAATGATCGCTAGCAGTTCTGTTCGATTATTAAACATTCTCGTTTCCATTAAATTGATTTGCTTCCTGCTCTTAAAGCTTCCCATTCCTCTCTTAATATTCCCATTCGAATGGAGTCATAGTATACTCCATTATAGTAACGGCACTTTCTCATCCGCCCTTCCATCGTCATTCCAAGCTTTTCTCCGACCTTTATCATTCGCTCATTCCCTGACCATGTTGTATATCCAACTCGAACTAAGGGCAATGCTTTAAATAGATGGTCCATCCAAATCTTTATCACTCTTGTTCCATATCCACCGCTCCAATAATTTGGATCATAAATAACAATTCCCATCTCTAACCATCTTGATGGTTCATGTTCCCAATAATAACCGATGATACCAATCAACTTTTCATTTACAATAATTGACCAGCGATCATCTCTATCTACATATTGTTCTTTTTTTGTTAAAAAATCTTCATAACTTATTGGTTTATAAGGATAGTACGGAGCATCCCACTTTTTCCATTCTGGGGCTTCCTCTTTAAACGCCAGCGTCCAAAGACGATAAAGATCCTCTTCCATAATCGGTCTTAATGTCAATTCTTTATCTTGATACAATATCTTTAACTCTCCTCTCTTTTTAAAACCGTCCCTCTGTAGTCCATGCTTACTTAAAACACAATCAGCAAAATGTAAGCATTTACATAATTGTGATTAACTAATCTTCCAGGGAATTTTTATTGTGTATAATGAAATTAACGGTAGCGTAATACAAGTAATATAACAGATAGATATGGAGGTGAAAACATTGAAGAGTGAATTAAATGAAATTATTTTTCATCTTTTAGTCAACCAATCTACTTCTTTAACGCGGATTGAAGGAGATGTTCCTGATAAGAAAATATCACCTAAAGAACAAATTCATTTTATTAATAAATATTTGAGGACGAATAAAATACCACCCATTTCGATTGACTACGATGGTCGTGTTAAATTAGAAGATAAAACAAGAGAATATCTTTATCACATTCTTAAATCATCAAAATTTATCAATCTAGATTATTTATCACCAGAAGTAAGGATGAGTTTAATTATTTTATTATTGCTTACAAGTTCATCTTATTATTCTCTCCAAGGCTTAGCTGATTTCGTTGACGTTAGTAAGAATACGTTATTGAATGATATCAAAATAATCAAGGAACGAGTAAAAGGTTATTCCGTACAAGTTGAATATTCAAGAACAAAGGGATATAAAATTATCGGTACAGAATATAACCTTCGCAAATTATTAGTTACTGAATTAAAGACACTACTACTTCATGATTTTGCTATTCCACTGTTAGAAAAAAAGAAATTTATTGTTCGAAATGAGCTTTTCTTATTAGAACAAAGACTATTGAAAGTCGAAAAAGCACTTAAAATTTCATTCACGGATGAACAAATTGAACACCTTCCCATTATACTAACCCTCTTGATAAAAAGAATGAAGGCCTATAATCGGGAATGGTTTTCAGAAATTAAAAGATTTGATTTAGAGAATACCAATGAATTAGAAATATTAAAAAATATATTCTGGGACTTAACAGACTTATCTGAGAAGGATAAGCTTTATCTGGCCCTTCAAGTTTTATCCTCTAATATGTTGGAATCAGCTTTGGATTTGTCTCGAGGAGAAGATTTACAATTTGCTATAGATGAGTTTCTAGATGTAGTAGAACAAAATTTAGCAATTGACCTTATCCGAAAAAAAGAAATGAAGGAAAAGTTACTTGTCCATTTAAGACCAGCTATCTATCGATCTTGGATGCGATTAAATATTCAAAATGCTATTATTGAACAATTTATTGAAGAATATTCTTCCCTTTTCGCTGTTATTTCCAAATCGGTGTACCCGCTCGAAAATTTTGCTGGAAAACCTTTTTCCAAAGAAGAAATCGTCTATCTTGCGATGCATATACAAGCGTGGCTCTATAAAACACAAGATGATAGAGAATACGTTTTTTCTGCAATGGTAGTATGCCGCAACGGGACATCTGTCTCTAAATTTCTATTAGAGACTTTAAAGGGCATGTTTCCCACCTTCCGATTTCTTGGCGCTTTTGCAGAAAGAAATTTTAAAAATTATGAAGATGAGGTAGATTTCATCTTTGCTACCGTTCCCTTAAATACAACAAAAAAACTAGTGATTGTAAACCCAGTCTTAAACAAAGAAGACCGCCTTGCACTGAAAAAACAAATAAGAACATCAATTGAAAAGGATATAAACAAAAAGGCTAAAGAGTTAGTTCACCATATAAAAAAATATTTAAATACCGATGATTATGAAAAAGTTTCTAATAAAATAGTAGATTTTTATCAAGAAACAATGGCAGAACCAGTTATAGAGAAACATGTAAACGATACAGAGCAATTATTTACTTTTTATCCTGAAAACATTCTGTTTACTCAAACGGAAATGGACTGGAAATCCGCATTAAATATAGCCTTAGAACCTATGCAAAAACGGGGCTCAATAACAGAACGCTATGGAGAAAAAGTCATCGAGCTATTTGAAAATGACAGTAGTCGAATGATGATTGGTCCATCTGTCTATCTCCCCCATGCCAAACCTTCTGAGGGCGTATTAAAAGAAGACTTTAGTCTCCTAGTATGTAAACACCCTATCTATATGCCAGATGGAGAACTTGCGAAAATGATTGTAGTAATAGCACCTGAAGATAACAACCATCATGTCCCTACACTACTAGCACTGAATGAATTATTTTTAGATGAACACAGGGCAGAAATTCTTTACAAAGCAACGCAGCCAGACGAAATACTGAATTGCTTAAATTCTGCTACTGAAAGGAGGTGAAATTATATGCTTAAAACTGGCCTAATTAAAGAAGAGCTAATTTTTACAAACATAGAGGCAAAGACGTCCCAAGAGCTCTTTTACTTCATCGGTAATCAACTTCTTGCACTTGATTATGTAAAGTCGACTTTTATCCAAGCAGTAATTGATCGAGAAAAGGAATACCCAACAGGATTAGCTTTGGAAGAATTTAATGTTGCCATTCCCCATACAGACTCTGTGCATATCAAACAACCTTTTGTTGCTGTTGTCAAAAATAAATATAAACTTCCTTTTGTTCATATGGGGACAGATGATCATATTATTGATATTGATTGTTTCTTTATCCTCGGCATTACCGATCCAAATGGCCATATTTCACTACTTCAGACTTTAATGGAACGCTTTAATATGCCTCCATTTGTTGAAAAACTGAAAAAATATGAAGGAAGAGATTTATTTACGTTTTTACAAACATCTCTTTAAGGAGGAATCAAAATGAAAAAAGTAATCGTAGCTTGTGGTTCAGGAGTTGCAACTAGCCAAACAGTAGTTTCTAAGGTTAAAAAAATCTTAGAGAAAAACGGAGTTCGCGCAAATGTTGAAGCAGTCGATATTAAATCTTTAGATTTACATGTTAAATCAAGTGATGTCTATATTGCCATCACGAAAGCAAAAAAACAATATGATATTCCGACATTAAATGGAATTGCCTTTCTAACTGGGATGGGATTACAAGAAGAAACAGAAAAGTTAATCTCTCTATTAAAATAATATGAGGTGAAAAGAAATGGATGTAATTCAAAGTTTCTTTCAATATATTTTAGATTTTGGAGCAGCAGTATTCGTTCCTTTACTAATGATTATCGTCGGGATCATCGCAAGAATGAAATTCCGTGAAGCCTTAAGTTCTGGGATTATCTTAGGGGTTGCATTCATCGGAATGGGGATTGTAATAGGATTTATGCTTGATGCACTAACACCTGCTGCACAGTCTCTTGTAGAAAAAACGGGAATTCAATTAAACATAATAGATGGTGGTTGGACTTCCATGGCTACTCTTGCATGGGCTTGGCCTTTAGCATTCTTAATGTTTCCCTTGCAAATGCTTGTAAACGCTATCTTACTGGTGCTTAATAAAACGAAAACATTAAATGTTGATTTATGGAATGTTTGGGGCAAGATTTTGACAGCTGTCTTAATTATAGGAGTTAGCGGAAGTATTGTTTTAGCTTTTATCGTTGCTGCCATTCAAATGGTCGTTGAATTGCTGTTAGCCGACGTAAACCAAAAACAGATAGAAAAAATCACTGGTATTCCAGGTATTACCTGTTCTCATAGCATGATGATATTTGCCGTTTTCCTTCTTCCTTTCAATTGGCTATTAAGTAAAATACCTTTCTTAGATAAACATGTTGATGCTGATACATTAAAAGATAAACTTGGAATCTTTGCAGAAAATCATGTCATGGGTTTTATTATTGGAGGGCTACTGGGCATCTTTGCAGGTTATTCATTCCAAGACATATTAATGCTCGCCGTACAGGCAGCCGCAGCTTTAACTTTATTCCCAATGGTAGCAAAATTGTTTATGCAAGCTTTATCTCCGTTGTCTGAAGCTATTTCTGATTTTATGAAGCGTAAATTTGAAAACCGTGAATTATTTATTGGACTAGATTGGCCTATTTTAGCTGGTAGTAATGAAGCTTGGGTAGCAATGATTTTGATGGTCCCAATCACCTTAATTTATGCAATTATTCTACCAGGAAATAATATCCTTCCATTCGCAGGAATTATCAATATTTCCTTAGCAGTACCAGCTTTAATTATTACAGGAGGCAACTTGCTTCGCATGCTCCTTCTGGGTGTAATTACAACCCCAGTATTCTTATATGTTGCTACTGGCTTTGCTTCCACTATTACAAAATTAGCGAACGATACAGGTGCAGTTACCGTTCAAGATGGACAATTAATTTCCTGGAGTACACTTGAATACCCAGTGTTCCGCTATATTTTTGCAAGTGCATCGGAGGGAAATATTATCGGAATTATTATGGTAGCAGTATGGCTCGCTTTATTTGTCGCTTACTATAAAATGATGAAAAAACGAACAGAGAAATTTGAGAAGGAAGAAGAACAAAATTCTGCTGCCTAAAAAGAGGGTGAAAAGATGATTTACACTATAACTCTTAATCCGGCAATCGATCGGCTCATAAAAGTAAAAGGAACACTAACAAAAAAACGAACGAATCGAGCTCATCAAGTAGAATACGATTTAGGCGGAAAAGGGTTGCACGTCTCCAATGTATTAACAAAATTCAATATGGAAAATAAAGCACTCGGTTACATCGGAGAAACAAATCGACCATTAATGGAGAGTATTTTGGCTAAGAAGAATATCTGTCATCACCTTCTCGTTGAAGATGGCGCTTCAACGAGAGAATGCATAGTTGTAATGGACGACACCAATGCAGGGAGTTTGATGATAACAGAAAATGGCTTCCACGTTTCGAAAGAAAACCATTCTAAACTAATTGATTTTCTCCATCAGTTTTTAACAGAAAAAGATATTGTTGTTATTGCCGGCTCTATGCCGCCTAATTACACTATAGCACAATTGCTGGAAATTATTAATACCATTAAGAACAAGAAATGTTTTATCGCCTGTGACTTGTCAGGAGAAGCTCTTGCTGCCGTTGTAGATATGGGCATAAATTTTATTAAACCGAACCAATACGAAGTGGAAGTACTTTTTCAAAATAACCAGACTACACTTATTCAAAAAATAAAAGAACTTGCAATTAAGATTGATTATGTCGTCGTTAGCTTAGGCAAGGATGGCAGTTATGTCGCACACAAGGATAACCTTTACCAAGTTACTTCTCCAACTGTCAAAGAACGAAATGATACAGGTGCTGGTGATGTATTCGTAGGATCATTTATCGCTCAATTCGTTCAAGGAAAAGATCTGAAGACTATCATGAAATATGCGACAGGCTGTTCAGCCTCAAAGGTTACCAAGCACAATTCTACTGATTTTGACATAAAGGAAGCAGAAAGTTATTTTAATAGAATTTCGATAAAAAAATTAGGGAGCGATGAGGATGTTGTATCGTAAAGAGCGAGAAGATTTATGTAAAGTTGTCAAAACAATGTTTGATCGATTTGAAACAAATGCAGCTGGTGGAAACGTTAGTGTTCGAATGAATGAAAATCATATTATTATGACCCCTACATTAATGTCACAAGCTAAGCACTGTGACTTAAACCCAGAAGAAATTTTAGTCGTCGATATGCAAGAGCAAAAAATCGAAGGAGATGGCAAAATAACGAGGGAGATTAATATGCATATGGCTTGCTACCGGGAGCGAAGTGACATTGGCTGTGTTCTTCATGCTCATCCAAAAGAATCAATGGTTTTTGCGACGATTGGAATGGATCTTCCTAATTTAACAGAAGCCACTCAAAAGCTTGGCCAAATCCCAGTCCTCCCTTTCGCTCCAGCGACATCCATGGAGTTAGCGCTAATAGTGAAAGAGTATGTTGCCAGTTTAAAAGAAGAAGCAATACCGAAAACAATGCTGTTAAATAAACATGGAATTTTGGTACTTGATAAGACCTTACGAAAAGCATACGACATGCTAGAGCGCGTTGAGTATAACGCATATGTCGCTGCAAAAGCACTCATTTTTGATGCACTAAACATAAAAAAAATGGATGAGAACAAAGAATATCAATTTAATCTAGAGGAGTAAAGACAATGAAAGCGATCGTCCAAATATGGATATTTATTAGTGCAGGGTTACTTGTATTAGGTTACTTTTATTCATCCATAACGATATCAACCATTGCCTTAATCACAGCTGTACTTGCCTATCGACAGTATAAGAAGGTATAAGTGAACAAGGCTGGGATATAAGTATTCCAGCCAAGGATAATTCCAAACAATTATACGAAGGTGCTAATCAAAGTTCCGTATAATTGTTTGGTTTTTTATTCGTTTTTTAAAGGATGTTTCCATGAAGTTTAGTGCGATTACCCGCAGCCGGAATACACTTCGCTTTCCATGGGGCTCGCGCTGAGCCGCTTCAGCTTCGCCTGCAGGGTCTCAGGCTGTCTCGCTAATCCCCGTGGCGTCTTCGTGTATTCCGGCTGCTCTGTTTTTCCCAATAATTATATTCCTCTTGTAAAAAGGATGCGAAAGTAGCCGCTATTTACTAGCTAAATTAGATATTGTTCGTCTTTACAGAGTATCTATTTAGTTAGGTCCCATCCTCTTTGTTTCTCTCTTTTTAAAAAGGAAGGTTCCTATATAACCTATAAGTAACCCTAATATTACACCGATTCCATCAATAATAATAGCATCTTGCCAATGTCCTGTTCTTCCGGGGACAAAGCTTTGGTGCCATTCGTCTGTTAAAGCGTAAAATATTGCAAGAGCACCGCTTAGTATATATACCCATGCTCGTTTAAGCTTTGTTTGCATAATGGTGAGAAAAAGCAGAAGAGTTAGGAGGCAATAGCCAAGTACATGCCCTGCTTTCCGAAACAAAAATTCGATAAAACCGTAAGGATCAGAATCTGAGGAAATAACCTGTCCATCGTACTCAAAGGTAATGGAGGGGATAGGAACATTTGAAAGGTCTATTTTATCTCTTAAGAATGGCTTTATATCTTGTTCTTCATATGGCATATGGGAGAAGAGAAAGATAATAAACATGGAGGTAATACAGATAAAAAATAATAAATAAAATCTTTTTTTACGGGAGATTTTCAAGGGCAATTTCCATTCATTCCTTTTTGTTTATTCCAATTTCAGCAAATTTTCCTTTTACCTCAAAATGTAAAATTTAGTGAATTGGTGAGCGGTTTTTATCCATTATACAATTATTTATGGGAGGAAGCGTAGTTTTTTTATCTTTACTCCAGAGAAAATAAACAAACTATTCCCACTTTTCATTCGTTTATTGTATAATCAAATTAATCGTTTCGAAAAACGAAATAAAATGGAACTTCCATCAGTGGGGTTTTTCTTCTTCTCTCACTGATGGTTAGTGAACCAATCGGACCTTTACGGGCAGTTGATATCCCACCTCTCTTCCACGTATTCTCATAAGCTTACGGTTGAGTCTTACTGTCCGTTAAGAGTGGGATAAATTACTAGCAGAGGAGAATGATAATGAATAAAGAGATGGAAAAAACACTTTACCGTTCAGAGGTTCCTGTAGAACACACCTGGGATTTACGAGATTTATTCGAAAGTGAAGTATTGTGGAAAGTAGAATTACTAGCCATTGAAGAAGACATTCCTACTGTCACTCAATATAAAGGAAAATTGGGCCAGGATGCAAAAACATTATTGGATTGTTTGAAAGCACGAGATGCACTAAGCGAAAGATTAGCAAGGGCTCTCACCTACGCAAACCTTAATCAGTCTACAGATGGATCTAATCCTGTTAATCAAGAGAACGATGCGATTGTTTCTTCCCTCTATGCAAAAGCAAGCTCTAGTCTTTCCTTTATTGATTCGGAAATTCTTACTCTCTCAAACGAAAAACTAAATACATACATACAGGATGAAAAAGAGCTACAAGTTTTTTCTAAAACACTAACAGACTTAATGGAATTAAAACCCCATATGTTAACACCAGAAACCGAGGAAGTATTAGCTGCCTTTGGGGAAATCCATCATTCTCCTTATATGATTTATCAAAGAAGCAAAACATCGGATATGAAATTTTCCTCCTTTGTAACAAATGACGGCTCTGAATATCCATTGACTTTCAATTCCTTTGAAAAATATGAAGAATCCTCTGATAAAGAATTAAGAAAAAAAGCATATGCTGCCTTTTCAGAAGGGCTTGATCGCTATAAAAATACATATGCGGCTATCTATGGAACAGAGGTAAAAAAACAAGTAATCGAATCACGTCTAAGAAACTATGAATCTGTAACAGATATGCTATTACAAGAACAACAAGTAACGAAAGAAATGTATCATAACCAACTGGATACCATCCTCACAGAATTGGCACCACATATGCGTAGATACGCTAAGTTAAAAGAACGGATATTAGGTTTAGAAAAAATCCATTATTGTGATTTAAAGGCACCACTCGATACTACCTATGATCCCGAAATCACCTATGAAGAAGCATCCAAGCTTATTCTAGAGGCACTTGATGTGATGGGACCAGAATATATGGAAATCATGGAAAAAGGCTTAAAAGATCGTTGGGTAGACTTAGCAGATAACCATGGGAAACGATCAGGTGCCTTCTGTTCCAGCCCTTATGGAGCACATCCATATATTTTAATGACATGGCATAACTCTATGCGCAATACGTTTACACTGGCACACGAGCTTGGACATGCTGGACATTTTGCTCTCGCTGGCAGAAATCAAATTATTTCAAACACACGACCATCTCGCTACTTTATCGAAGCACCATCAACTATGAATGAAATGCTTTTAAGCAAGTATATTATTAAAAATCGACAAACGATCAAATAAGAAGATGGGTCATTCTTCAATCTTTAGGAACGTATTATCATAATTTCGTTACCCATATTTTAGAAGGAGCCTTACAAAGAAAAATTTATGACTTAGCAGAACAAGGAACCCCAATCACAGCTAAGATATTATGTGAACAAAATGTGGATGTCTTAAAGTCATTTTGGGGGGATAGTGTGGAAATTGATGAAGCAGCCGGCCTAACATGGATGCGGCAACCACATTATTATATGGGACTTTACCCATATACTTACTCCGCAGGACTTACAGCTTCTACTGCCGTATCTCAAATGATCGAGGAAGAAGGACAGCCTGCAGTTGACCGCTGGCTAAAGGTTCTAAAAGCTGGAGGCACGTTAAAACCATTTGATCTAATGAAATTAGCGAATGTGGATATGTCAACACCTGAACCAATCCAAAAAGCCGTTGCTTATGTTGGTAGTTTAATAGATGAACTTGAGGCAAGTTATTAAAAAAATAAGAAACCGAAAAGGGGCTGGGATATAAGTATTCCAGCCAAGGATAAATCCGAACAATTATACGAAGATGCTAATGAAAGTTCCGTATAATTGTTTGGTTTTTTATTTGTTTTTTAAAGGATGTTTCTATGAAGTTTAGTGCGATTCCCCGCAGCCGGAATACACTTCGCTTTCCGTGGGGCTCGCGCTGAGCCGCTTCGGCTTCGCCTGCAGGGTCTCAGGCTGTCTCGCTAATCCCCTTGGCGTCTTCGTGTATTCCGGCTGCTCTGTTTTCCCCAATAATTATATTTCCTCTTGTAAAAAGCATGCGAAAGCAGCCGCTATTTACTAGCTAAATGAGAGATTGTTCGTCTTTACAGCGTATCTATTTAGTTATTTCCCAACCTCTTTTGCAATCTTTATAATTTTTCTCCGTTTGATTGGATAACTTCTTTATACCAATAAAAGGAGTCTTTTTTTGAACGATTCATTGATCCTTTTCCTTCATTATCCCGATCCACATAAATCATGCCATAACGCTTTTTCATTTCGCCTGTTGTAAAGGACACAATATCAATAATTCCCCATGGCGTGTATCCAATCAAATCTACCCCATCGTAAGTTACTGCCTTTTCTAAAGCTTCAATATGTGCCTTTAAGTATTCTATTCTTTCTTTGTCATGGATAGAGCCATCTACTTCAATCGTATCAATTGCGCCAAATCCATTTTCTACAATAAATAACGGAATTTGATAGCGATCGTACAAGCGATTTAGCACATAGCGAAGACCTGTTGGATCAATCGACCAACCCCAATCACTCGCTTTAATATACGGATTTTCTACCGCATTTGGTAAGGCACCATTTACGATATCTCCTGCATTGTCATTTTTCACATCACTCTTTACTGTAGTAGACATATAATAGCTAAACCCTAAATAGTCAACCGTCCCATTTCGTAAAATTTCTTCATCTCCTAGCTCGATTTTAATAGAATATCCTTCTCGCTCAAATTCCTTTAATGCATAGTTAGGATAAGCGCCTCGAACTTGTACATCTGGGAAGAAATATCTTTGTCTCATTTCTTCTTCTGCTAACATAACATCTTCTGGATTAGAAGAATAAGGATAAATAGGGATATGAGAAACCATTGCGCCAATTTGGAAATCAGGATTTATTTTTTTCCCAATTGACACAGCCAACGCGCTAGCTACTAATTCATGGTGTGCAGTTTGATACATTACTTCTTTGGCATTTTCTCCTTCTTTTACAGTTACGCCAGAATTCGTCCATAGGAATAACGGATTTGATACATCCATTTGATTATTAATTTCATTAAAGGTCATCCAATATTTCACTTTATCTTTGTAGCGCAAGAAACATGCTTCTGCAAATCGTACGAAACAATCAACCACTTTCCTATTTCTGAAGCCACCGTATTCCCTTGCAAGATGTAGTGGCATTTCAAAATGAGATAAGGTAATAACAGGCTGGATTCCATACTTTAACAACTCATCAAACACTTGATCATAGAAGCGTAAGCCTTCTTCGTTTGGTTCTAGTTCATCTCCTTTTGGAAAAATTCTGCTCCATCCAATTGAAGTTCGTAAACACTTTAATCCCATTTCTGCAAACAAGGCAATATCTTCTTTGTAGCGATGATAGAAATCTATCGCCTCATGATTCGGATAGAATTGATTTTCTTCCATTGTATCTGTTATTTTCCTTGGCACTCCATGGGCACCTGCTGTCATAACGTCTACAACACTTGGTCCTTTTCCTCCTTGGTTCCATCCACCTTCAAATTGATGTGCCGCTAACGCTCCACCCCATAAGAAATCTTTCGGCATTTTAGTCACATTTCTTCCTCCTTCTCATCTAGCGTAATCCTATTTATTTTGTTATCTCCACGATTATTAATAATAAACATTATTCTTTTTATAATTGTACCGGTATAATTATAAAAATACAATATAATTATTTTATACACAAATAATTAAGATTAACATTTTTATCCTATATGCTATAATCGAGCTATAACATTTAGATTGTCGAGGAATGAATATGTTAAAGTACCAGCAAATCGCAGGAGAAATAGAAAAATATATTGAAGAAAACGAACTTAAACAAGGAAGTAAGCTGCCTGTTATCGAGTCATTAATGAAGCAGTACAGTGTAAGTAAAAGCACGATTACGAAAACCTTAGAGCTTCTAGAAAAAAAAGGAATTATTTTTCAAGTAAGAGGAAGCGGTATTTTTGTAAGAAGACAAAAAAGAAAAGGGTATATTAGTTTACTGTCTAATCAAGGATTTAAAAAAGATTTAGAGGATTATATACTTACTTCGAAAATTATCGAGTTAGAGGTAAGAAAACCGTCAGAAGAAGTCGCTCTCCATTTAAATATGGACCTAAACGAAGATGTTTATTATGTGAAAAGAATTCGCTATATAAATGGGCAAACCCTTTGTTTAGAGGAATCCTATTATAATAAAGCGATCATTACTTATCTAAATAAAGAAATCGTTTCAGAATCTATCTTTCATTATATAACAGAGGCTTTAGGATTAAAGGTTGGTTTTTCTGATGTTTATTTACTTGTAGATAAGTTAAATGAGGAAGAAGCAACATACTTAGGATTGGAAAAGAATTCCCCTAAATTATTAGTAGAAAGCCTCTTTCATTTAACAAATGGACAGCCTTTTGACTTTTCAAAAGTAACGTATAACTACCAACAATCCCAGTTTTTTATTCAGGCGAATAGCCTTTTCTTTTAATTGAAACTTATAAAAGAGGAGTCACATTAAAATAAGTAGTTCCGTTTTTGTGGAGAAACATTGTAAATAGCATAAGTATTTAACAACCATTTTAACACGGTAAATCTCATAGCTATTTTCTTTGATATAACAGTGTTTTTAAGTAAATTAGATTTAAAATAGTATATTAAATAGCACCCTAATCCGCACGATGACAATAGATATTGTCAAGATGCTATTTTATTTGTTATTTGATGTGTTAATTTTATGTTCTTATGAAAAATACAAAGATTTTGTATCTTTATATGTTAAAATATAGTTAAAGATTCAGAATAGTTAGTCCTTTAACTGATGGAGAAGGTTTGTGAAATAAAACGGTATTTAAAAATAAAATAGAGAAAGGCTTGGAAAAATGGCATTCGTTGTGGGGTATGGAGTTGCATTTATAGGTGCACTTGTAGCGTATTATCTAAGCAAAGATAAATCTCAAAATAGAAAATACATTGTTTGGGGTATTGCTCTTATGGTGGCAATTTCACCATTTTTATCTTTTGCAATTGGTTTAACATACGGATTTATTATTGAAAACGGATGGGCAATACCTGGAACAATTATAATTTTGTTTCCAATAGGTTTCATCATAGGACTAATTATGCTTTTAGTAGGAATATTTAAGAAAAAAGAAACAGATGATTCCGTATAAAATTATTAAACAAACGGGTGCTTACATTGCATAAGAACAACGCATTAAAGAAAAAAAGCTTGGGGGTCCCAAGCTTTTTTGTGTGCTAATTATGTTGTTAATTCACTTGTAATTCAGGCTACAAAACTGTGTGTTATTTGGATTGCATTATTGCATTTTCTCCACGTTATCGGAACTACTTAACATTAAAAGTGCTCCTCTTTTATTTCTAAAAATTTTTTTAATAAGAAAGAATGTCCTTCCCTAAACTTTAAATCGAGAGACTAATTGCTGAAGTTCCTCTGACATTTTAGATAATGCAATGCTTGAGCTTGTTATTTCTTGGAAGGAAGCGGTTTGCTCTTCTGTTGCTGCTGCAACACTCTCTGTTCTTTCTAACGTTTCACGAGAAGTATGAGCAATTGCTTCAACAGACTCTTGTACCTCTTGAACTTCTGCTGTAATTTCTTGTGTTGTTTCAGCCATCTTTTTAATATGATCTGCGATGGATTCTACGCGATTTAGGATTTCCTTTATATGTTCATTTGTAGTATCAGATAATTTTGTTCCAGCATCTACATTTTCTTTTACTAACGACATATTTTTTTCTGTAGTATTAGAATGATCATGAATAGAGCTAATAAGTGTATGAATTTGACTAACTGAAGTACCTGTCATTTCTGACAGTTTTCGAACTTCTTCTGCAACAATCGCAAAGCCTTTTCCATGTTCTCCAGCTCTTGCTGCTTCAATCGATGCATTTAATGCTAGCAAATTCGTTTGATTAGATATATCTTGAATGCTTGCTAGTACTAGATTGATTTCATTTGTACTTAAAACAAGGGACTTTAACCCATCGCCTGCCAAATCAACAGATGCATGAATTGCCCCCATCCGTGTTTGCATTTCTGCCAACGCTAACTCTCCATCTTTTGCTTTTTCTTTAATAAGTAGGGACTCATTAGCAACTTCGCTAGCAGTATTTGCTACATGCTTAATATTTTCTAATGAATTATTAACCTCTATTAAGCTGTTTTGAGTAAGTGTATCTTGCTTATTTCCATTCTCCGCTATAGTTTGAACAGCATCCGCCACCTGCTCTGCTGCTACAGTTGATTGTTCCATACTAGAAGCCAGTTCATCTGATGCAAGTGCCACATTTTTAGAAGTTTGCCCTACACTGCCTATCATCATCTGAAGCGATCCAACAAATGTGTTAAACGAATTTGCTAAATGACCAAATTCATTTTTCCCATTTACTTGTACTCTTTGTGTTAAGTCCCCTTCGCCAGATGCGATATTTTGCAATTGACTATTTATTTTGTTTAATGGTCCCAAAATCGATTTAAGTAAAATTGCTCCTAATATGATACTTAAAATAGTCGCTATAGCAATAATTATTATTAATATCATTTTCGTTAATTCATTATTTTGTTGATTTTTTTCTTCGATTAAAATGACATCTTGATTGATGTGTTCTACTAATTCATTCACAGCTGGATCCAGTACTTCTTTTCTCAATGTACGTAAATCCTCAAAATGAAGCATTTCTGCAGAAGCTTTATCCTCTCTATAAACCGCGGACACTTGATCACTTGTCGTTAAATACGATTCAAGACTAGCATTGAAAGTCTGTATACCTTCTTCATAAACACGATAATTCGATAAATTCTCCATTGTGTTCAATGTCTCATTTATATCCGATTGTTTGCTATTGATTCCATCGATATATTCATTATTTCCTGTAAGAAGAAAGCCTCGTTCATCATTAGAAATTCCCGCAATACGATATTGTAAATGCGTAACAAGACGCTGCATCTCTTTTGCATCTGTAAGCTCTTTACTGTTTGTTATTAGAGCTTGCAGACTGGAATTACTGTATAAACCGATTCCTAACATAGATATTATTAAAATGAAGAAAATTAATGCTAATTGATATTTTATTTTCATTTTATCCCCCTGTGTTCTTCTTGCCTTTTCACAAAGCTATTTTATTGATGATTTATTCCTTAGCTATATACCTTCTACTTATATCGGAGACATTTATTTTTTATACAGTATGTATACGTTGCCAATTTTCTTAAAAATTATTTTTTGCAAAAAGTTTTTCAATAGTTATCTGAACATACAAAAATAGACAACTTCTGTATAAAGTTGCCTTTGAGAAATGTATTAAGCGGTCTATTTTTCAAAAAGATGCCTGTATCATTTCAACACCTGAATTTTTCCATTATTCGTCGTCAGTTTTACTAGAGTCTCCCCATTCCCAATCACAGTACTTCCCTTATATTTATCCAAAATGTTAATGCTGCCGTTATCGACTTGGACATCAAAAGTTACATTTGCTGGTTCATTTTCTGTTTCAATATCGATACGCCCATTATTCGTTTCTAATTGAATTGGTTGATCTAAATTAGCTGTTTTCATGGATATTCTCCCATTATTGGAATTCCCTTTGATAGTACCACTGACATGCTCTAATGATACTCTCCCATTATCAGATTTCACTTCTACACTTTCTGATAAGATGTTTTTCATTTCTATTCTGCCGTTATTACTTTCCGCTTTAATCTGTTCGATAGTTTGATTTGCTAGATAGACTTTTCCGTTATCTTTGTTAATCGTCATCGTTTGATACTGTTTCTCAGGCAAGGTAATCCTTACTGTAAGAGAATCATTAAAATCTAGGTGAAGAAAACCAAACTGTTGTTCTTCCCATTTAACAATAAGCGATTCTCCCTCAACTTTTGCAGTTAAATTTGCCTTTGAATCTTTGGATCCTGTACCAAATACTTCTACTTTAGTTTGCTTATCTGTTGTTGGTATAATTTCAACTCCGGCGTTATTCGACTCTATTTCTACACTAGTTATATTGGTTTCTTTGAACACTTTCTCCTCCGCGATATCTATTCCCCTATCACGAAATGTAAACAGGCTACCTAACGCGCCCACTATAATTAAAACAATCCCAACGATCATTAATTTTTTCAAATTAGTCATTCTTTAAGCCACCTTTCACCAATTTAGCATTAAACTTCAAATAGCTCACAAATCCCTTCATGGAAAATTTAGTTAGATAGAACATGCCAATTACAATAAAAATTCCTAATCCAACAAGTAAAATGGACATAAACAATTGAAAAAACGCAAATCCACTTGGTTGCAGTATACTATCTACAATGACAAGCAATGGAGAAAGGATAAAAGAACCTCCAACTATCCAACCTGATACAATTAGCGCTACTAATGCAATAAAAGGACCAAGAACAATTACCATATTAAAAAAGCCTAATCCAATTACAGCCCATAATGCTCGAAATATATTTCCTGTCGAAACTGTGTTTTCAACCTTTTCAAGATGATAAGTGGCTAACAACTCCTTAGCTATTTGCTGCGGGGATCCTAAAGAATGAGCAATCTCTTCCTCTGTTTTCCTCTCTTCCATTCCCATAAAAAAATGTTCTTCATAATCCTGCATGATATCTTTTTGCTCCTCAGATGGAAGCTTTCGTAATCCAACTTGCAGCTCTTTAAAAAATTGATCTTTAGTCATTATTCACACCTTCTTTTATTAATTGATTCACACCAGTGGAAAATTCATTCCACTCTGCAATAAGTTCGTAAAGATACGTTCTTCCTTTATCGGTTAACTTATAATATTTACGGGAAGGACCTTCTGTTGACTCTTGTAAATAGGTTGTAAAATACTCTTCCTTCGTTAACCTTCTAAGCAGTGGGTAAACGGAACCCTCTGATATTTCAATTTGATTTGATATCTTCTGAACTAGCTCATAGCCATAGCGATCTTTTTTATCCAAAAGTACAAGCACACATAACTCTAAAACACCTTTTTTAAACTGTACATTCACCTTTTCCACCTACCTATACTTATTACATAGTATCTTACATTAAACAGTACTGGTGTAAAATTAATACTTCCTGACAATAATATATCATTTAGTATTGTTTATTGCAAGGTACTGTTTTAAAAATTTTAAATATGCTTAATCCACAAGATATTAATAGCGGAGAATACCCCCTCTATCTCGCATGGTTTTTTTACCAAAACGAACATCTTAGTCTTTTCCCCACGACTTTAAAAAATATAATTTTCCTTATCTCACTTATTCAAATACGCTCTTTCATCTTCTTGAATGAAATTACAACCTTCAATTAAATAGATAACCCTGAATTTCGGAAGCCTAATCTCCGCAATCTGTCTTAAGGAAATATCCTTTATCGTCCAATAAATTTGAGGGTATACTATTTCTGATCTTGTATTAATTTGCTTTCTCTATGACATATTGAATAGCCCCATCTTTTCGTTGAATTCGATATTCATGTTTAAAATCGTGCTTTAATTTAATAGCATTTCGATATGTCTGTTCAAATTTTTCACGATCTTCTGGATGGATAAATTGCAGGATTCTTCCAAGTGTTGGCACAATTCCATCTGGTTCGAGGCCATAGATTTTATATTGTTGCTTCGATCAATACCATTCATCGTTTCATATGTCATATCGATATCAGGCGATGATAATTAGAGGGGACTAAAATTAGCCATTCATACACTCTTTCTAGCTTATCCATAAAAAAAGCAAGGAAACATAAAATCTCCTTACTTCCTTTCTTTTTAAGCCATCTCATTCATTGTTTCACTATAATGACAAGCAACCCATCTACCTTCCTTAACCTCTCTCCACACTGGTACTTCTTTGCACTTTTCTGTCGCAATCGGACATCGAGTCCGAAATCTACAGCCTGTTGGGGGAGCAATTGCACTAGGAAGATCACTATTTAATACAATACGTTCTCTCCGTCGCTCTACTTTCGGATTTGGAATTGGAATCGCAGATAATAACGCCTTTGTATAAGGATGCAATGGTTCATTATATAACTCCTCTGCAGGAGCAAGCTCTACAAGTCCCCCTAAATACATCACACCAATACGATCACTAATATACTTCACCATTGATAAATCATGGGCAATAAACAAATAGGTTAATCCTTTTTCCTTTTGGAGCTTTTTCAGTAAATTAACTACTTGTGCTTGAATAGATACATCCAAAGCAGAAATAGGTTCATCTAAAATTAAAAATTCTGGATCAACTGCTAAAGCACGAGCAATTCCAATTCGCTGCCGTTGTCCACCTGAAAATTCATGGGGGTATCTGCTTGCATGTTCTTTTTGAAGTCCAACCAATTCTAGTAAGTCCTTCACCTTTTCCGTTCTTTCCTCTTTCGTTTGATACAATTGATGGATATCCATCCCCTCTGCAATAATATCTTCCACGGTTTTCCTTGAATCAAGAGATGCGTATGGGTCTTGGAATACCATCTGCATTTTCCGATGGATCTCCTTTTTTTCGTCGTTCTTTACATTTCCATTAATTTTCTTTTTATTAAAAATAACCTCTCCATATGTTGTTTCATATAGCTTTAATATCGTTCTCCCAGTCGTAGATTTTCCACAACCAGATTCCCCGACAAGCCCAAGTGTCTCTCCTTTCATAATGTGGAAACTAATATCATCAACCGCTTTTAATGTTTGATGTTTATCTAGTGGGAAATACTTTTTAAGATTTTTCACTTCCATAATTGGTTCACCAGAAAAATACCGATTCTCCTCCTTCTCTTCTACTTCCAGCGATTTCTGGACTAAAGAAATTCCCTTTTCATTCACACTTACAGGAGGAGTAATTTTAGGAGCCTTTTCATGTAACAGCCAGCTTGCTGCATAATGCGTATCTGTTATTTGATACATGGGTGGTTCTAATTGATAATCAATAGCCATTGCATATTCATTTCTTGCAGCAAATGGATCGCCCTTTGGAGGATTCATTAAGTTAGGAGGGGAACCTGGGATAGAAATTAGTTCTCCTTTCGTATCTAAGTTCGGCATAGAGCTTAACAGCCCCCAATTATAAGGGTGTCTTGGATCGTAAAATATTTCATCAACCGTACCTTTTTCGACAATTTTCCCGGCATACATTATAGCAACAGAGTCTGCAATATTTGCAACTACTCCTAAATCATGGGTAATCAAAATGATGGCAGTCCCTGTTTTTTTCTGAATATCTTTCAATAAATCGAGAATTTGAGCTTGTATTGTTACATCAAGTGCAGTCGTTGGCTCATCTGCAATTAAAATTTTTGGATTACAGGCTAATGCCAATGCAATCATTATTCGTTGTCGCATACCACCAGAAAATTGATGAGGATATTGATTATATCTTAGCTCCACATTAGGAATTCCTACCAGTTCAAATAGTTCTAACGCTATTTTCTTTGCTTCCTTTTGAGCTATTTTCCGATGTTTTCTTACGCTTTCAACTACTTGCAACCCAACCTTCATTGTTGGATTCAGGGCAGTCATAGGATCTTGAAAAATCATCGAAATTTCAGATCCACGAATATTTTGCATTTTTCGTTCCGTTAAAGAAACCAAATCTTGGCCATTAAATAGAATCTCCCCTTTGCTAATAGTCGAGATTCCTTCTGGTAACAATTTCATGATTGCTCTTGACGTTACTGATTTTCCTGAGCCGGATTCTCCTACAATTGCTAATGTTTCCCCCTTCTTTAAAATGAAATCAACTCCTCTAATTGCTTGAACTGTCCCGGCATATGTTTTAAAGGAAATATGTAAATCCTTCACTTCTAAAATTGTATCCATTTTCTATGCCTCCCCAAAAGTCTATCATTATGTACAATTGTTCCTAAATTATTTTCTCAATTTGGGATCAAATGCATCTCTTAATCCATCTGCTAATAAGTTAAAGCTCACCATTAATCC
Source organism: Niallia sp. RD1 (assembly GCF_024219955.1). Classification (NCBI taxonomy): domain Bacteria; kingdom Bacillati; phylum Bacillota; class Bacilli; order Caryophanales; family Bacillaceae; genus Niallia; species Niallia sp. RD1. Next base: position 547,022 of record NZ_CP100420.1, read on the forward strand.
AGTAATAACAATGGCCGGATAAATCAATAAGTAAAATTGATTCCGCATCGAGTGGAAACCATCATTTATCAAAACACCAAGGGAAGCTGCAGGTTCTTGTAATCCTAATCCAATAAAACTTAAAAATGCTTCTGTAAAAATAGCACTTGGTATGGTAAACATCATGTTAATAATAATTAAGCCAATTGTATTAGGTATCATATGATTGACAATAATCCGTTTATTTCCTGCACCCAAAGATCGAGCAGCAAGAACGAATTCTTGATTCTTATATTTCATAATCTGTGCTCTTACAATCCTAGCCATATTAACCCAGCCTGTAATGACCATCGCAACCGTGATGGTAAAAATCCCTGGCTTCATCATCATGATTAATAGAATGACAATAACTAGATGGGGAATTCCCATCAGAATTTCAATAACTCGCTGCATGAAGCTATCCACTTTCCCACCAATTAATGCAGATATAGAACCAAAAGTGACTCCAATTGCTAAATCAAGAATACTGGCTAAAAAGGCAATATATAAAGATATTCTTGTCCCTTCCCATATTCTCGTCCATTGATCTCTTCCAAACTTATCGGTCCCAAGCCAATGTTCTCCATTAGGAGGTTGATAGGTTTTATCATAATCCGTTTGATAATAGGAATAGCCGTTCATATAAGGACCAAAAATTGCAAGCAAAAGAATCAATAATAAAACAACTAAACTAGCAATAGCTGCTTTATTCTTTTTTATGCGAATCCATGCATCTTTCGTAAAAGAAAAGGAATGCTGAGATATTTGTTCAAGCTCCTCCTCTTTCCTTCCAACTACCTCAAATAGCTCATCCGGTAACTGATCTATTTTACGATTTGGTTCTGCCATTTATTTTCACCCCTTTAATCCACTAATTCGAATTCTCGGATCAATAACACTATATAAAAGATCGATAACAAGCATTGTTAGAATAAAAAAGGCACTGTAAAATAGTGTTACTCCCATAATGGTTGTATAATCATTAAACTTAATAGAGTCCACAAAGAGACTACCAATACCAGGAATACTAAAGATATTTTCAATAACCAATGAACCAGTTAAAATACTAACCGCAACCGGCCCGAGAATCGTGATAACTGGAATCATCGCATTTCGAACAGCATGTTTGATAATAACTCCCCATTGACTCAGTCCTTTTGATTTCGCTGTTAGAATATAATCTTGCTGGAGTACATCTAGCATTTCTGTTCGTGTAAATCGGGAAACAAGTGCGATAATCATTAAAGATAAGGCAATCGATGGAAGAATAGAACTATCGTATCCTTCCCAAAACGCCACTGGAAACAACCCCCATTTCAAGGCAACTACATATTGCAAAAGGGCAGCAAATACAAAGTTGGGAACAGAAACACCAATTACTGCAACGAACATCGTGACATAATCCCAAACCGTATTATGCTTTAAAGCTGCAATCATCCCTAAAATTAATCCAATAGATAATCCAAGTATGATAGCCTGCACACCAAGAAATGCAGAAGGGAGAATACGACTAGATAAAAGCTCGTTAACCGACTGTCCTTTGTAATAATAGGAAATTCCTAAATCCCCTTTTACTAGATTCACTAAATACTTTCCATATTGTACATAAACCGGCTTATCCAATTCATATTTTGCAAGAAACTCCATTCTTGCTTCATCAGTGAGACTCGATAATTTTTCTTCATTAAAAGGAGAGCCCGGCAACAGCTTCATCAGAAAAAAAGTGATTGTTGCAATAATCCATAATGTAATGATTATATTTAAGATTTTTATGCCAATAAATTTCCCCATAAAAACACCTCTTCCCATGAAAAGATACTTAATTTCTTCTAAAGAAGTTCCTCCTTAACTAGTTGGAGAACAATCTAATAGATTAGGAGGGAAAAAATCTCCCTCCTATCTCCATTTTTATTTTTCAATTGTTACATACTTCAATTCTAATGATCCTCCAGGCGGCAATTCTAACCCTTTTACTTTCGGATTGATCATAAACGCTCTACCATCAAAATAAAGTGGGCCAACAATCCCTTTATCAATCAGAATTTTCTCTGCTTCGATAAATAAATCAATACGTTTATCTACATCTGTTTCTGTTTGAGCAGCTAGTACTAATTCTTGATACTTGCTGTCTTCAAAATAGCCTCGTGATGCGGAAGCTGGCTGTCCAAACCATTCATAAATAAATGTCATCGGATCATTATAATCTGCTCCCCATCTATTTACCGCGATCATGAAATCTCCCTCACGCATCGCTTCCAATCTTCCACTAAACGGCTTCGTGACGATGGAAACATCTACCCCTAAATTCTTCTTAAATTCACTTTGTAAAAATGTAGCCGTATCTTTAGAAACAGAATCATCTGATGCCAATAGTTCGATAGGTGGTAACTCTCCACTCTCTTTGATTCCTTCTTCAAGCAACTCTTTTGCTTTAGCAGGATCTGGTGTAAAAATATCACCTGCAATTTCACGATAAGTGGAGGAACTATTTCCGCTAATTCCAGCCGGAACTACCCCTGTTCCAGGTAGGGAACCATTATTTAAAATAGTGTCTGTTAAAATTTTCGGATCGAATGCTAATTGAAACGCTTGTCTAATTTTCTCATTATCAAATGGTTTTTCTTGTAAATTCACTTGCGTAAAATAAGTACGGAACATCGTTTCTGTTCCATATCCTTCTTTATCTTTATAGCTATTTACGTCAGAGGATTGTAAATAAACTTTATCAAGTTTTCCAGAATCATATAAATTCAAAGCGGTACTCGCTTCTTTAATAACGTCTAAATTTACTTTATCTACTGCAACATTATCTTTGTCCCAATATTCTTTATTTTTTTCTAATGAAACGCCTTTTCCTTGATCATATGAGGTTAATATATAGGGGCCATTATAAAGAATGCTATCTGCTGTTAGTGCATATTTGTCATACCCCACTTCTTCCACAAACTTTTGATTTAGTGGGAAATAAGTTACAAATGCAGTTAAATCAAGAAAGAATGGCGTAGGCTGGTTTAATGTCACAACCAGTGTTTTATCATCTGGTGCATCTACCGCAACAGCTGATTCATCTGCTTCGCCAGCATTATATTCTGCTGCTCCTTTTACAAACTGAGCAATAATGAAAGCATACTCACTTGCTGTATCAGGATCTAACGTTTTTAACCAAGCATATTTGAAATCTGCTGCTGTAACAGGTTCTCCATTACTCCATTTAATTCCCTCTCTTAAATGGAAGGTATAGGTTAATGCATCCTCAGAAACTTCTACACTTTCTGCCATTGCCGGTTGAGGTTTATTGTCTTTATCAAGACGAAAGAGTCCCTCAAGGACATTATTTAGGATGGTAAAAGATGTTCCATCCGTTGATTTCGTTTGGTTTAAATCTGGTATGTCCGATTCTAACGCAAGATTCAATGAACTAACTTCTTCATTGCTAGATTTTTCTTCTTCGCTAGAACTAAAGCCAGCACATCCACTAAGTAGTAGAGCTAATACTGCCATTACTGATACATTTAACATCCACCATTTTCTCATTGTTTTCCCCCTTATTATGTATATAACCTGTACACAACAAAAAAATGTTATATTTTCTAACAAAAAAAATGTCAAAAAATTGATGAAAGTCATTCGATGTCACTTCTTATAACATAAAATTATTATACTTCCCCTTATTAAGGAGGTCAATTATTATTTTAAATATTTAGAAAAATCAAACACAACAATAATTATTCATAAATCCCTAGATGCAGAAAGAAGCAAAGTATCAATATCCTCTAATAATTCTTCTTAAATTTAATCCCATTTACAAAAGATATGATTTTACTCCAAATAAAAAAGACGATTTTGTTTATCGCCTTTTTATCACCAAACTATTAAATTTTCCCTACTACGAGATAAAAGTATCTCTAAAATTACCAGTAGGATACAACCACTGTATGAAAATATAAGGAGGCAATAGCAGCTTTTTCTCTTGTTGCTCAGATACAATATCAGCTATAGCAATAGTAGATTCTACCCCTCCATGTAAGGAGAGATAATAGTTTAATTTTTTCATCACCTTAATTAAGGTATCCAATGTCTCTTTATCTTTTCTTAAAAGTTTATAGGAAATCCCTAAATTAGACTTTATGCCAAGTTGCTTTTGATGGACTGCAACCTCTTGAAATTGATTGCTCTCGATGCGGTCAAGCTGAACAAAAATTTCATTGTCTGCATCTAACTTGTAAACACCATTATTAGGTATTCCTGTAACAACATCTTGATTCAATTTAATAATTAAAGGAGAAATAGCTTGGATAAATTCTGGTTCAAACTTTTCAAACACCTCAAACAAAATCTGTGCGAGTGTATTTTTGTGAAAAAGTGAATCCCCTGTTTTCCCTATATTTTTATGATGCTTTTCGATGGAACACGCGACAATATGAGAAGTTGATGGTTGCAAATAATCCCGATTCATTTGCTCTTGATAGGTTACAAATATCCGTTGCATTAACTGATTATTCATCTCCACCATATCCAAATTACTCCAAGCCCTTTTTTATTACCCCGAATGGTCCTGGCTGATATTCATGTTCTGCAAAAGCTTTATTCATATTTACACCAACAGTCAATGTTAATAATACTAGTAATGCTACTATCAATTTTTTCATTACAATCACTCCTACCATTAAATTTTCTATATATTAAACTATAGCTAAAATAGTATGTTAAAAAAAGTAGTAAAATATTATTACTTTTTTTACTATTTAATAGAGTTTTTTCTATCAAAATTTAACAAAGAGATATTCTAGCAACTATTATTGGTGAATTATGTTCTTTTAATCACTCACTCATCTCTAAATCATATATTTTTTTAAAATAGTCCGCTGCTTTCTTATATGCCTTTTTATCATAAAAATGATTACCTAATTCTCTAGAAATTTGCTGTATTAGAAATCCTTGATTAGTTTGGATTGCCGACTCCAACATTTTCTGCATTCCTTTTTCATAGAAATTATCCTCCCCCTGTAATTTATTAATAGATAACTTCAATAGATTTAATAAAAAATAATCATGTTTCAGCTGATATTTTTCCGAAATCCCAATAGCTCTTTTTAAAAATCTTTCAACTTGAATCCAATCTTTTAATTCTATATACAACTCAACTAATCTTCTTAATGAATGAACAGTTTCTTTTTCTGCTGAATAAGCTTCATTTATTTTAATGCTTTGTTCATAATAATCTACTGCATTTTGATAATCCTTCTTAATAGAAAAGATTCTACCTATGTTATATTTAATCATTGCAGTATACCTGAAATACATATCCTGTTCAGCCTGAGAAATTAATGATGATGCCTGCTTTAAACATTCCAGTGAGGTATCTAAATTATTATTAAGCCGATATTGCACACCCAGTGTAATTAAAACAATAATAATGTTTTCATTTTCACTATATCTTTTAAATATTTCATATGCTTTTTTGGAATAGGTCAAGCTCACTTCTGTATTTGTATGAATTCTTTGTTTGACTAGACTGAGGTTATAGTACAGTCTAGCAGCATCCAAATCATCGCTAGACTTTAGTAAACTCTCTCCTTTTGAATAATAATGATTGGCAAGCGTAAAGTCCTGAAGATAATAAAAGAAATTGCCACACGCGAGAAAATAGTAAAAATATTCTTCTTCTAGCTCCACACTCATTTCTCCAGAAATAAATCTTTTGGATAAATTGTAAATATTTCGCGCATGTTCTATTTCGCCTTTCAACGTATAGTACTTCAATAGAACACCATAAATCCCAAGATTGCTTTTAGCAGAATTCAACTCTAGTGTTTGGATATGCAAATAAGAGAGTTCTTCTTCTGTTATCTCACCGTTCTGTTTATAGTTTTCTACAATCCCCAATGTTTTTTCGTCTCTATTTGGGCTGCTTAACTCAGTTAAATCATAACCAAGTCTTTTCGATACTTTTCTTAGAAACTCTGCCGAAGGATTTATTTGCCCATTTTCAATCCGACTTAAATAAGTGATAGAACATATTCCTTCCGTAAGCTCCTTTTGCGTTAACTGTTTATGTATTCGCAGTTGTCTTATTCTTTCACCTACCATTTTATCTTCCTTCTTTCCTTCTCTTCCATTTAAATTGTTATTACAATTATTATATCGCTCTTATACCATTTTATTGAAAATATATATTGGAATTTTCCCTACTTTCGCAAAAAAATTTACTAGCATTTTTGAACTATTTCCAAAGAGAAAAGCAAAAGAAACTTGTCCTACCCAAGAACAATAGGTCAAGTTTCTTTGAAAGGTGCTATTCTACTAAGTTTTTAATATTATTCATGATAAATCCACTCTTTGGCAATGTTGGCATTTGACTTAAATTATATTGTAAATCTTGATTTGGAATGTTATATTCAATTTTTGTTGAAAGAATTCGTATAACCGCTTTCATCAATTCGACAGTAACTCCCTCTCCAGGGCATCGATGTCCTTTTGCCGGATCTCCTCCACCTTGTGGAATAAAATCAAATAATCCGCCTTTCCAATTTTCAAATCGGCTAGGATTAAATTGAGTTGGATTTTTCCATAGACGAGCATCATGATTGGTCCCATATATATCCAATAACACAAGTGTCCCTTTTTTAAAGGAATACCCGCTCCAAGTAAAGTTTTTTCGTACACGGGCACCGAGAAATGGACCAAAGGGATAATATCGACGTACTTCATGGATGAACATTTCTATATAATGATTATCAGCGAAACGAAGTTTTTCTTTTTCTCCCACATACTGATGCATAGCTAATGAAGCAAACGTAATAAAAGTAGAAATAGCCACAATTGGTCTTAATACATTAATTAATTCTATGGCTGCCATTTGTGTATCAAGCTGTGTTCCATCTATTTTTTTATAAAAAGCCATTTCATGTAGAGCAGTTCCTTGCTCCGTTTCTACTTTTCCATTACGTGCATTTTCAATCAAATCCTTCATCCATTGTTCTGCTCGATTACGAGCCATTCTACCTTTCCAATGCTCGGGACCAATTGTTCCAAAAGCATAAACCATTGCGATAAAATCGTTCCCACGTTCTGTCACTTCTGTTTCTGCAAGTGGAACTCCTGCCCACTGACAAGCTACTTTACATAAAAGATGCTTCATTTCATCAAATAAAACAACTTGGTCAGCATTTTCCCATTTTCTCCTTTCATTATCAAGAGATTCTGTTGTAAGAGTAGCTAGTTTTTGTTGATGAACAGGTGTCAACAAAGACATAAAGAGCAGCTTTCTGTGAAGATGTTTTTCACCATCCAAGCTTTGAATCGCATTTTTCCCAAACAATGACTGTTGCACACGCATAGGAGCTGCACCTTTACGCTGAAACTTCTCCGCGTCATAAAAGATTATCACTGCCTCCTCTCCTCTTATACAAATAACTTTTTGCCCTAATAAACGCACTTTAAAAATATCCGTTTTATACTTATCCATTCTTTTATTAATAAATAAATATCCTTCTTTTAATAGAGTGACAGTTTTATCTAATCCTTTTTCTGAAGGTATTTTGGATTTTGTTGACATTTCTGATTCTCCTTTAAACCTGAACGGTTATCAATTTTAGAAAAACAACAGTATGAATCCTTCCATTATTTCTTTGAATTTTTCATTACTTTTAAAACCATTGTTCCTATACTGATAGCAGTGAGAGTAGTGAGAATAGGGTGTTGACTCATTTTTACGTAGATCCTACGAGAACCATTCAAACCATTCTCATATAAACCATACCCTGAATGAATCAAATAATTACTATTCTTTCGAGGATTAGAAATTTTATATTCATATCGTTTTTGAGGATTCCTTATTTCCATTAGCTTTAATTCATTCAAGCCACGTAAATGGAGAACCTTTTTATTATATTCGCTTTCTTTGATATTCACTATTAAACCTCCTAAAAAGATACCAGAATACAACTAGTATTTGGTAAATAATGAAGATTAATCATAGAGAAAAGAAAAATACCATTTACATATACTTGTACAGTCACTTGATTGAATGGAAAAGTTCATTTCATAGGAGATTAAAAAAAGAAGAAAGAGGAGAAAAAATGAATGAACACCTCTAAAATTTAACCATTCATTTTTTCTCACTAGTGTTGCATAAATGTTGTTAGAATATTCAGTTTAAATATGTCCCCTGTTAAGAGCCAAAAAAGTAAATACCCAACTAAAGGTGGATCCATCCATTTGGAAATTTTTTACAATTAGACTTAAGAGACGACGACAATTTGTTTATTAAGGAATGGTTTTTCCTTCAATCTTTCGAAGCCAAATATGTGCTGGTTTCCACAAAGCTGCCCGTAAATATCGGCTAATTTGTAGGGTTTTTCGTTTACTTTTTGTCTCGATTTGTGCGAGAACATGCAGGCAAAAAACAATAAGTGCGATAAACACTTGATTCTGAATTGCCCATTCGCTTTGGCCGTAAAACTTTTTGATATGGAGATGTTGTTTAATCCATTTGAAAAATAACTCAATCGCCCAGCGTGATTTATACATCTTTGAGATTTCTTCAGCACTTAAATCAAAACGATTTGTGATTAAATGAAGCTCATTTCCTTTTGAATCAATCACTTTTAGAAGACGAAAGTAATTTTCGGCACGGTTTTGCGTCGTACCAATCAACACCATTTGATCCGACAAAACAGATGTATTCTCGGGTAGTTTAAAATCGTAAACCTCCCGTATGACTGCGTTTTTTCGCAGCCTAGAAAGGAAAAAGTAGCCGTCATCTGTCATCCGATCAAAGCGTTCGTAGTCTAAGTAACCACGGTCAAACACATACATACATTCCTTGTCATCAACCATTACTTCAAGCTGACCGCGGTCATGTTCTTTGGCCGTTGTCATAATGGCCTTTTCGGGATAGGATATACCTTTTTCCATAAACACAAGGCGTAAGTGCAATTTAACACCCGCTTTTGTTTTGCGGAATTTTGCCCATTTATGATTAGTCAAATTGAGAGGCAATGTGCTTGAATCAATGATTTTTAATGGCATCACAAGTTTCGTGTTGTGCGTTTTGGCATGAATTTGTGAAACTAAATCAAGGAAAAGCTTTTGGAATAAGTCTGGATTCATGCCATTTAAACGGCGTGAGAGTTGGGAAATACTGATAGAATCAAGATCAATGCCCTTTTGCAGTTGATCATCGAAAAGACAATCGCTCAGCGCATGCAGACTTTCGACTTCTTCTAGCTGCGCAAAAAGTAATAATTTTAGAAATGACTCTGTCGTTAGTTTTTTCGTATAGAAATCTAATTTCAACGTTTTCACGTTTTCTTCAAATAATTGAAGATTTATTGGTGAAAACCATTGTCCAAATGAAGTTTTTCGTGTAATCTTGTCCATGCGATAGTCCTTTTTAGTGGATTTGGACGGGTTACCACCTAACTTATCCATTATAAAGGACTTTTTCTTTGCATAAAATGATAAAATTGAACATTTCAAGTATTTTTAATAGTTAAATTAAATTAACGCAACACTAGTGATTCTTCAAATAAAATTATTTTTTCTTGAAAGGAGTACTATTACATGGATTTTTTTGATAGGTTTGCTGTTCCCAATCCTGGGCCAACAATCTATGCTTCAATGGTTGCTATAGTCCTTACCATGATAGGCATCCTAGTATTTATTACGTATACAAAGAAATGGGGATATCTATGGAGAGAGTGGCTTACAACTGTAGACCATAAAAGAATAGGGATTATGTATTTAATCTCCGCATTACTAATGCTCTTCCGTGGTGGAGCAGATGCCATTATGATGCGGGCACAAACAGCTGTTCCTGATAATAATTTATTGAATGCTCAGGAATATAATGAAGTATTTACTACACACGGTGTAGTTATGATTATATTTATGGCGATGGCTTTTATAATGGCACTTATGAACTTTGTTGTACCATTACAAATTGGCGCAAGAGATGTAGCCTTTCCTAGGCTCAATGCCGTTAGTTTCTGGTTATATTTCTTTGGAGCTATGTTATTTAACATATCTTTCGTTGTAGGGGGGTCTCCAGATGCAGGATGGTCTTCTTATTTTCCACTAGCGGGTACAGATTTTAGTAAGTCAGTAGGTACCAATTATTACATGATTGCTTTACAAATTTCTGGGATTGGTACATTGATAACAGGTATTAACTTTGTTACTACTATACTAAAAATGAGAGCTCCAGGAATGACTCTTATGAAAATGCCGATGTTTACTTGGTCAGCATTGATTACAAACTTAATTATTGTTTTTGCCTTTCCCATTTTAACAATAGCGTTAATTATGGGGACAATGGATAGACTTTTTGGTACTAACTTCTTCACAACCACTGATGGTGGGATGGATATGCTTTGGGCAAACCTATTCTGGGTTTGGGGACATCCTGAAGTATATATCCTCATATTACCAGCGTTCGGAATATACAGTGAAATAATACCAACATTCGCAAGAAGAAATCTATATGGTTATAAGTCAATGGTAATTTCCATAGTGGCTATATCTGTTCTGTCCTTTTTAGTTTGGGTTCATCACTTCTTCACTATGGGACAAGGCGCTTTGGTTAATAGTATTTTCTCTATCACAACTATGGCTATTGCTGTACCAACCGGTATCAAAATATTTAACTGGCTGTTTACGCTTAGAAAAGGGAAAATTGAATTTACAGTTCCTATGCTTTATTCTTTAGGATTTATTCCTATTTTCACAATTGGTGGGGTAACAGGAGTAATGCTTGGAATGGCCAGTGCTGACTATCAATACCACAATACCATGTTTTTAGTAGCTCACTTTCACTTAGTTATAATTCCTGGGGTTGTATTCGCAATGCTTGCTGGTCTTACTTATTGGTGGCCAAAGATGTTTGGATACATGCTAAACGAGAGAATTGGAAAATGGGCGTTCTGGTTTATTTCGATAAGTGTTTGTGTAGCCTTTTTCCCAATGTTCATATCAGGTTTAGATGGACAAGCTAGAAGAATGTACACTTACTCTGAGTCAACTGGTTTCGGTATCTGGAATATGATTTCCTTTATAGGAGCTCTAGGTCTTTTAGTAGGATTTGTTTTAATAGTTTACAATATTTTATACAGTTACAAAAATTCACCAAGAAATATTTCGTCAGATCCATGGGACGCTCGCTCGTTAGAGTGGGCAACTAAATCACCTGTACCAGAGTATAATTTTGCAATCACTCCGACAGTTGATTCAACCGAGGCCTTCTGGGATTCCAAGAAAAAGGGATACAAACTATTTAGAGGTAATATTGAAAAGATTCACATGCCAAATAATAGTGGCATGCCATTTATTTTTGGATTCCTATTTTTTATTTGGGGCTTTGCATTTGTATTCGCACTTTGGATACTTTTAATCCTAGCAACAGTAGCTATATTTATTTGTTTAGCATTGCGTTCCACTGAAAAAGACAATGGAAGGTATATCTCTAAGGAAACAGTAGAAAAAATTGAAGACTCGTTGGGAGGTCCAAAATAATGAAGATTGATAATTCATTGCCTCTTGAATATAGTACCCAACAAAATCGCTTAAACATTCTTGGTTTTTGGATATTCCTTGGTGCAGAAATAGCACTATTTGGAACGCTTTTTGCCTCGTATTTTACACTTGTAGATCGGACAGGAAGCGGGCCAACTGGTGCAGAAATATTTGAAATTACACCTGTTGTTATTGAGACAATATTGTTATTAGGAAGTAGTTTTACAATAGGATTAGCTATAAATGCGATGAGACTGAAGAAACAAAAAGCTATGCTTGCATTTTTTGCGGCAACTCTTGTACTTGGTTTAGCATTTTTAGGAGTGGAAATTTACGATTTTGTTGTCTACATTCATGAGGGAGCAACTTTACAAACTAGTGGCTTTACTGCAATCCTATTCACTCTTTTAGGAACGCATGGAGCTCACGTAGCGTTCGGTATTTTATGGGGTACATTAATCATACTACAAATAAAAAGAGATGGGATAAATGAAAGGACAGCCAATAAAGCATTTATTTTCTCTCTTTACTGGCACTTTATAGATGTTGTCTGGATATTCCTTTATAGTTTTGTATTCTTGAAAGGGATGATGTAAATATGAGTGAATTATTTCCTAAAAAACATGTTATGGGCTTTCTCTCTTCTTTAATACTTACCGCCATAGCATTGACTGTTTATTTTTTTGACCTTTCATTTGCTATGGGTTCTACCATACTGTTAATAACAGCTTTTATTCAGGCTTTGGTACAACTAGTAATTTTCATGCATGCAGGTGAATCAAAAGACAAAAAAGTCATATACACTAGTATATATTATGGTCTATTTATTGCGATTGTAACTGTTTTCGGAACACTGCTCGCTTTAATATGGGGATATTATTAAAAAAGAGTACTACTTTACTCTAACCCGTTCCATTTTATAAAATTTAACAACTTTTAGATCAATAATGATAAAAATACAAAAGGCATGGTTAATACCATGCCTTTTGTGTTTTAATTAAAAAATAATTATCTTTTACTTTATTGAACAAATATAATTATTGTTCATGTGTCCAAGTAACTGATTGACCAGTTTTAGGACATGATGGAAACTTGTCTCCTTGCTGTAGCACCACATGTTCGCCATCCGCATCTATATAATGTCCAGACTCCATAACAGTATCTCCTGTTTGATGAGTGTGACTAGCATGTGTCCAAGTTGTTTCCTTTCCTGTATTGGGGCAATTCGGAAAAGTATCTCCTTGAATTAGTTCCTGTTTTGCTCCGCCTGCATCTATATACTGGCCAGATTCTTTTACAGTTTCCCCTGAGTGATGATGATCAGTAAAGTGACTCATAATTCATACCTCCATTTTTAAAATTCACTACAGACGTTATTTTTTTCTGTTAGGTATTAAAATATACATTCAAAGATTTCATTTACCATGTAACTCTAGAGTTTTTGAGTTATAGTTTGAAAAATTTGGTACAATTTTTTTAATTTTTAATTTTTAATTTTGCTGTTAATTATATACTCCGCCTTTTTAATGTGAATATAATTTAGTTTTAATGTAATTATAATTGTTACTAAAGGGAGTTAATCTATACTATAGTTGGTTAATAACATTTAGAGCATCTAAAGAAGGGTGTTTGAAAAAATATGCTATAATAGTAAGAAATTATTACCAAGGAGTAAGAATTTATGGAACATTTAGGTGAAGATAAAGATTATAATGGTTCTACAACGGATTACTATAATAATAAATTAGATGAAGAAACTCTTTTTATCGTTTCTCAAACTTTCAAGGCTCTTTCTGAACCAACAAGGATTAAGATATTACATCTACTTTCAGATAAACCACACTCAGTAAACGAAATTGCTGAAAAGTTACAAATGCTGCAATCTACAGTTTCACATCAATTAAGTTTTTTGAAAAATCTTCGCCTTGTAAAATATAGAAGAGAAGGAACGACCATTATTTATTCATGTGATGATGAACATGTTATGAGTGTTTTAAATCAAATGATAGATCATGCCCAACATTAACAATTCCATAAAGGAATGTGTTATTCAATTTGAAGGATGGGGATTTTTCCTTCCCCATCTTCATCTAAGGATAAAATATAAATTGATATTGACACAAATGCAATTGTGTACATATAATTTATATATGATTATATGTATATCTGTTCATATATTTACAATTCGGAAATTGGGGTATATCTATATAGGAGGGGTACATCTATGGGAGAAGGAAAACATCAATTAAAAAGGGAATTTACCTTAGAAGGTTTAGATTGTGCAAATTGTGCCATGAAGATTGAGAGAGGTGTTTCTTCTATAAACGGGGTTAAAGAATGTAATGTTAATTTTGCAACCCAGACTATATCTTTGCAATACGATAAAGAGCAAGAGGTAGAGATATTAACGAAAGCAGAAAAAACAATTACTCGTCTAGAACCCCATGTTAAACTTTTAGAGAAACAAAAAAGGCAGAAGAAAAAAGCTCAATCACACTCAGGTGAACATACCCATGAACATGTCCATGATCATAATCATAATCATGATCACGACCACGGGCACTCACATGCTCATGGGCATACCCATGAACATGGAAGTAATGATCTAAAGAAAATGATTAGCAGGTTAATTATAGGAGGCATTATTTTTGGATTGGGTATCTTTGCTCCATTAAGCGGGACTTTAGAATTGGTAACATTCTTAATTGCTTATCTAATAGTGGGTGGAGATATTGTTCTTCGAGCTATAAAGAATATAACTAGAGGACAGGTGTTTGATGAACACTTTTTAATGGCTTTAGCAACTATTGGAGCTTTTGCGATTCAAGAGTATCCAGAAGGTGTAGCAGTAATGTTATTTTATCAAGTTGGTGAGTTATTCCAAAGTATCGCTGTTAATCGTTCTAGGAAATCAATTAGCAGTTTAATGGAGATTCGTCCTGACTATGCAAATATTAAAATAGGTTCAGAAATAAAAAAAGTCGACCCTGAGGAAGTTTCTATTGGGGACATTATTGTAATAAAACCTGGCGAAAGAGTGCCCTTAGATGGCGTGGTCTTAGAGGGTACATCTAGTGTCGATACGTCAGCGTTAACAGGGGAGTCAGTCCCTAGAGATATTGAAAGTGGTAATGATGTACTAAGCGGATTCATTAATAAAAATGGATTTTTAACTGTAAAAGTTACAAAAGAGTTTAGTGAATCCACCGTTTCTAAAATCTTAGAGTTAGTACAAAATGCAAGCAGTCGTAAAGCTCCAACAGAGAACTTTATTACGAAATTCGCTAGGTACTATACTCCGGTGGTTGTAATAATAGCTGTTTTATTAGCTGTAGTACCTCCGATATTAATGCCTAGTGCTACATTTTCCGAGTGGTTATATAGAGCGTTAATCTTTTTAGTTATTTCTTGTCCTTGTGCTTTAGTTGTCTCTATACCTTTAGGTTTCTTTGGCGGAATAGGCGCAGCTTCAAAAAAGGGTATCTTAGTAAAAGGAAGTAACTATTTAGAGGCTTTAAATGATGTGAAGTATGTGGTATTTGATAAGACTGGTACTTTAACTAAAGGTGTATTTGAGGTTGTTTCTATTCATCCGGCTAACGGGTTTACAGAAGCTGAAATAATAAAATATGCTGCTTACGCAGAAGCATATTCTAATCATCCAATAGCAGAATCCATTAAAAAGGCTTATGGGAAAGAAATACAGGATGACAGTATTAAAAGTTATAATGAAATACCAGGCCATGGAATTTCAGTCATAATGGACGGTAAAGAAATATTAGCTGGAAACCATAAACTAATGATGAAAGAGAATATAAAGTATCACAACTATAGTGAAATTGGTACGATTGTCTATGTAGCTTATGATAAGAATTTTATCGGATCTATTGTCATTTCGGATAAGATTAAAGAAGATTCTCCTGAGGCAATTCAATCATTAAAACAACAAGGGATTAAAAAGACAGTAATGCTAACTGGAGATGCAAAATCAGTTGGCGAGCAAGTTGGAAATATCCTTGGAATCGATGAGGTACATTCAGAACTTCTTCCTCAAAATAAAGTGGAAGAGATTGAAAAATTAGATGCTGCCAAGAATTCTAAAGATAAGATTTTGTTTGTTGGTGATGGGATAAACGATACACCTGTATTAGCTAGAGCAGATGTTGGTATGGCAATGGGTGGATTAGGATCAGATGCAGCAATTGAAGCTGCAGACATTGTAATAATGACTGATGAACCATCTAAAATAGCAACAGCAATAAAACTTGCTAAGCGGACTAGAAGTATTGTTTGGCAAAATATCATATTCGCACTAGGAGTAAAAGCGATCTTCTTATTACTTGGAGCTTTTGGAATTGCTACGATGTGGGAAGCAGTATTTTCAGATGTAGGTGTTACCTTACTTGCTGTTCTGAATGCAATGAGAATATTAAGAGTAAAAAACATTTAATCATTTGGCCTTTAGCCATGGATTATACAGAAGCGGATGTTGTAGTAAAGATTCTACTAAGGATGCAGCGAAAGTAGTAAGTGATTGTTGTCTCCGAAGTCTGAAGAAAAGGCTAGCTCATAAGTGATACAGGGCCAGCTTTAACCGTTATTTTAAATGCATTATGTTACTACGAATGAAAAGTAAAACTGTAAAACGAGATGTCTAATAACGACATCTCGTTTTTTGTGTTAATACTCTGACGTAATAATAGGGGTACCAATCGTTACTTTTACCTGATCCGCCGATTCATTAGTCAATCTGTATGCGATATGAAGGTTCATATATTGATTATCACCAAGAGGAAGTTTAGTTTCCAAACGTTTTGTATATGCAGATAGCGAAATAAAATTATCTTCATTAAGACTTTGTAATTCTTCTCCCGAAAAACTAACCAATAATTCGGATGCTTCTGTATACAAAGGTTGTTCTATATCTGTAGTTCCTTGAACCGTATAAAATGTAGAATAGTTCTCTATTTTTTGTTTATACATATTGAAAATTCTTGGCCATTTGCTTTCATTCCAATCACCTTTTACATCATAAGTAATACTTAAATTATATTTACCTTTTTGAGAATAAATAATGATTAAGATTTTCTCTTCCATTTCTAAATTGGAAGACTTTTTATTCCCTTCAATTTTATAATGATCTTTCTCAGCTTGTTTTTTAGACCAAGTATAATCTTTTTCCGTTCTCATGAAAGTGGAAATTGCTTGATCAAGATCTCTCATTTTAGTAAATTGTCCAATTGGTTCTTTTATATACATACTCCATGTAGTTACCTTTATATTGTTTTTATTAGCTATTTTTGTAATCTGACTTAACTCATTATCTGCATAAAAAGCTTTAGTTTCCTTGGTTGTAATAGTTACTAGTAGTAAAAGACATAATAAAATTAATATGGATTTTTTCATTTTTTTCAACTCCCCTTATAAAAAAGAATAGCCAACTAAAAGACAATTTATACTAGATTACTATTTTTAAAATTGAATAGTTAGGATTATTATCCATTTATAAATATTTTGATTAGTTGGCTTCTCATTTTGTTTGTTCTTTATTCAAATATTGACTTGAATAAAAAGATGAGTAAGGGGTATACTATATTCAAATGTATATTTGAATGAACGAGTATAGGGGGAAAGAAATGATTAAAAAGGATATATGTGAAATTTATTGTTATGACGAAGAAAAAGTCAATCGAATACAAGGAGATTTGAACAAGGTTGATTTCTCTAGTTTGTCCCAATTGTTAAAATCCATTGCTGATGAAAATAGAGCAAAGATTACCTATGCCTTGTGCCAAGATGAAGAATTATGCGTTTGTGATGTGGCTAATATTATTGGTGCAAGCGTTGCTAATGCTTCTCATCATTTAAGAACTCTTCATAAGCAAGGTATTGTTAACTATAGGAAGGAAGGGAAATTAGCGTTTTACTCCTTAGGTAATGAACATATTCGGCAAATAATGATGATTGCTCTAACTAATATTAATGAGGTGAAAGTAAATGTCTGATCAGCAAGGAAAACTATCCGAACAAGAAATGAAAGCATATCGTGTTCAAGGATTCACTTGTACGAACTGTGCAGCCAAATTTGAAAACAATGTTAAAAATCTTTCTGGAGTACAGGATGCAAAAGTAAATTTTGGAGCATCTAAGGTTTATGTTCAAGGAAACACAACCATTGAAGAATTAGAAAAAGCCGGAGCTTTTGAGAATCTAAAAATTCGTGATGAAAAAGAACAACAAGTGGAACGAGAACCCTTTTGGAAACAAAAAGAAAACATTAAAGTGTATATTTCCGCCATATTACTAGTTATAAGTTGGTTTATAGGAGAGCAATTTGGAGAAGAACATATTCTTACGAATATTGGCTATGCAGCATCTATTGTTATTGGAGGATATTCTTTATTCTTAAAAGGGCTAAAAAATCTTGTTCGGCTAAATTTTGATATGAATACACTGATGACCATTGCGATAATAGGTGCTGCTATTATTGGTGAATGGGGTGAAGGCGCAACAGTTGTTATTTTATTTGCAATTAGTGAAGCATTAGAGCGCTATTCAATGGATAAAGCACGTCAATCTATTGAATCACTAATGGATATCGCTCCAAAAGAAGCGTTAATTCGTCGTGGAAATAAAGAGATGATAATTCATGTAAATGATATACAAGTTGGAGACATCATGATTGTTAAGCCTGGACAAAAACTAGCGATGGATGGGACAGTTGTCAAAGGAACATCTACACTGAATCAGGCAGCCATTACAGGTGAAAGTGTTCCTGTGACAAAAACTATTGACGATGAGGTTTTTGCAGGAACATTAAATGAAGAAGGACTACTTGAAGTAAGAGTAACGAAACGAGTAGAAGACACGACATTATCTAAAATTATTCACCTTGTTGAAGAAGCACAAGCTGAACGAGCACCTTCTCAAGCGTTTGTTGATAAATTTGCCAAATACTATACACCTGCAATTGTTATTCTGGCAGTTTTAATAGCAGTAATTCCTCCGTTGTTTGGTGGTGATTGGAGTGAATGGATTTATCAAGGTTTGGCTGTACTAGTTGTCGGTTGTCCTTGTGCATTAGTTGTTTCTACTCCTGTTTCCATCGTAACTGCTATAGGGAATGCTGCAAAAAATGGCGTTCTAATAAAAGGTGGAATTCATTTAGAAGAAACAGGACACTTAAAAGCAATTGCATTTGATAAAACAGGAACTTTAACTAAAGGTGTTCCAGCTGTTACGGATTTAGTTACTTTTAACGGAAATAAAGAACAATTATTAAAAGTTACAGCAGCTATTGAAAAAGGTTCACAGCATCCCCTTGCTTCCGCCATTTTAAGAAAAGCAGAAGAAACAGGATTGAATATAAATGAAGTGATTGTAGAAGATTTTCAATCCATTACAGGTAAGGGTGTAAAAGCAAGAGTTAGTAATGAAATGTACTATGTTGGAAGCCCTAACCTATTCCAAGAATTACATGGCAAGATTGAAAGTTCCACTGAAGAACATATTACCCGTATGCAAACTGAGGGTAAAACTGTTATGGTTCTAGGAACAAATCAAGAGATCCTTTCATTAATTGCTGTAGCTGATGAAATTAGAGAATCTTCCAGAGAAGTAATAGACAAGTTAAACAAATACGGAATTGAAACAGTTATGCTAACTGGTGATAATGAAAGGACTGCGTTAGCCATTGGAAAACAAGTTGGTGTTTCGGATATTAAAGCTGATTTGCTTCCAGAGGATAAACTAAATTATATTAAAGAACTTCGTGGCAAACATCAAAGTGTTGCAATGGTTGGAGACGGTGTAAACGATGCGCCAGCACTAGCAGCTTCAACAGTAGGTGTGGCTATGGGAGGTGCTGGAACTGATACAGCACTAGAAACAGCAGATATTGCTCTAATGTCTGATGATTTAAGTAAATTACCGTATACGATTAAATTAAGCCGCAAAGCTTTAACCATTATCAAGCAAAACATTACTTTCTCTTTGGCTATAAAATTATTAGCTTTAGTCTTAGTAATTCCTGGCTGGTTAACATTATGGATAGCCATATTTGCTGATATGGGAGCAACCCTTTTGGTAACATTAAATAGTTTAAGGTTATTAAAGGTAAAGAATTAATAACTTTATTAGGTGGCATTCCTGTTTTTAGCAGGAATGCCTTTTTTTAACAAGGAACAAATCAAAAATATAAGCAAGGGTAGATACAGAGAAGCCCTTTATCATCTTCAATAGAATAAAAAACAAATATCCTAGGTCAGTTTTCTAAAAATGATGTATATGTTAGAAAACAAAGGAATTTCATAAAATATTTTATGAAGTCCAAACGGGGTTGCATTCCAATAATAAATAATAAAGTACCTAGTGAATAAGTTTGTGAAAAATAACACTTAAACAATAGGGGGCGTTAGTTAATTAAAAATCAAACAACTTTATTATCAAATTCGAAGATAAGAATAATTATAGTGATACAAAATTAACAACTTTAAATAATCCATCCTACAATATATCGTAGGATGGTTCTTGTTTTTTATGTCAAAAAAACGTATTTATTATCTCTATACAATTGGAGAAAAAGAAAATGAAAAATTCATTGTCAAAATTATCATTTCAACCTCACTTTTCTTAATAAAATTAAGAAAAAAATAAAGGATGATAATTTTGCTAATAAAAAAATCTAAAAATAATAAACACTCTCTTGTTTACAAAACATCTACCTTTTATACTGAGAAGCATCTAGTTAAACTTACTTATATAAATAAAATCACCTTTAATGCTGCTAATGGAAAAAAAACAATTGAAGTTTTATGGTCAAATATAAAAGAACTGCCGTTATCAAAAAATATCTCATAGGTTATCAAATAGAAGACTGAAAGAAAAATTTAAAGTTATTTCAAAAAAGTCGGGTAGAAATTTTTAATTGCGTTTAGTTATTAAATGGGAACAAGAAAAAAATATAAAGAGAAAAATAGTAGGGATAGTAGTTATATTTATAAACGCGCAGCCTGAAGGTAGCGCGTTATTTTTTTTAAGGCTGATTTCGTATTATTAATAATATAATAATAAGTAGTAGTAGTTATCGTACTTGACGATAAGTTACTACTCGTTTGTTTTCCGTATTCTACTTTGCTACACTTAACCTAAAAAGCAGGTGATAGCATGTGTGGTCGCTTTACTTTATTTACTGACTTTGGAACAATTATTGACCGCTTTAATATCGACTCAGCAATTGAAGAATCCCTTTATAATCCAAATTATAATGTAGCTCCCTCTCAATCCGTACTTTCTGTGATTAATGATGGGGAAAAGAATCGTCTTGGATATTTACGTTGGGGATTGATTCCTCCCTGGTCTAAAGATATGAAAATCGGTTATAAAATGATTAACGCTCGTTCAGAAACAATTGCCGAAAAACCAAGTTTTCGAAATGCCTATAAAAAGAAACGCTGTTTAATCCTTGCTGATTCGTTCTATGAATGGAAACGTACAGATGAACGTAAAATTCCTATGCGTATTAAACTGAAAAATGATCAACCATTTGGTATGGCTGGTTTATGGGAATCTTGGAAATCCCCAGAAGGAGAAATGATATATTCTTGTTCTGTAATTACCACTCAACCAAATAAGTTAATGACTGAAATACATGATAGAATGCCAGTAATATTAAAACCTGAAGATGAACAATTCTGGCTAAATCCAACAAATACAGATACTAACTCGTTAAGTAAATTACTTGTTCCCTTTGACTTTGAACAAATGGAAGCTTTTGAAGTTTCAAGTGATGTTAATTCTCCAAAAAACAATTCACCTAGCTTAATTCAGCAAATTTGTTGATGAATTAACCAATTAGTAAAAATATGTCGCCATACATAAATAAAGAAAGTTGCGAAGCTTTAACTATTTCACTATATATTTTTGCTGAATTATACCTAGGTCTACGAAAAAAGGTGAAGTCATTTTGTTTATTTTCCAAACGAATGCTAATTAATCTATTAAAGATGAATACGCTTTTTTCTTTGAAGTCAAATTAATAAATGAAACTTCCGCTCATCTCTTTAATATAAATTCTATCGTAAGATTTAAATTAGTTACCTAAACCTAATATTGTTTTATATGTCTCCATCTTGTGGAGAAAAGATTCTTCACCACCTTCAAGATATTGCAATATATGTTTAGTTATCTTGGCATTGCCATGATATCCTTGAGCTTCAACCCACCCTTTTCCATTATTTGAAGCTAGGACAATAACTTGCTCTGCACCTGCATTAGTTACTATGCTGGGGTTATGAGTAACTATAATTACTTGCCTTTTGTTTTTTATTTTTTTTAAACTTTCAACTAAATTTATATATATATATTGGCTCACTAGTGTTGCATTAATTTAATTTAACTATTAAAAATACTTGAAATGTTCAATTTTATCATTTTATGCAAAGAAAAAGTCCTTTATAATGGATAAGTTAGGTGGTAACCCGTCCAAATCCACTAAAAAAGGACTATCTTATGGACAAGATTACACGAAAAACTTCATTTGGACAATGGTTTTCACCAATAAATCTTCAATTATTTGAAGAAAACGTGAAAACGTTGAAATTAGATTTCTATACGAAAAAACTAACGACAGAGTCATTTCTAAAATTATTACTTTTTGCGCAGCTAGAAGAAGTCGAAAGTCTGCATGCGCTGAGCGATTGTCTTTTCGATGATCAACTGCAAAAGGGCATTGATCTTGATTCTATCAGTATTTCCCAACTCTCACGCCGTTTAAATGGCATGAATCCAGACTTATTCCAAAAGCTTTTCCTTGATTTAGTTTCACAAATTCATGCCAAAACGCACAACACGAAACTTGTGATGCCATTAAAAATCATTGATTCAAGCACATTGCCTCTCAATTTGACTAATCATAAATGGGCAAAATTCCGCAAAACAAAAGCGGGTGTTAAATTGCACTTACGCCTTGTGTTTATGGAAAAAGGTATATCCTATCCCGAAAAGGCCATTATGACAACGGCCAAAGAACATGACCGCGGTCAGCTTGAAGTAATGGTTGATGACAAGGAATGTATGTATGTGTTTGACCGTGGTTACTTAGACTACGAACGCTTTGATCGGATGACAGATGACGGCTACTTTTTCCTTTCTAGGCTGCGAAAAAACGCAGTCATACGGGAGGTTTACGATTTTAAACTACCCGAGAATACATCTGTTTTGTCGGATCAAATGGTGTTGATTGGTACGACGCAAAACCGTGCCGAAAATTACTTTCGTCTTCTAAAAGTGATGGATTCAAAAGGAAATGAGCTTCATTTAATCACAAATCGTTTTGATTTAAGTGCTGAAGAAATCTCAAAGATGTATAAATCACGCTGGGCGATTGAGTTATTTTTCAAATGGATTAAACAACATCTCCATATCAAAAAGTTTTACGGCCAAAGCGAATGGGCAATTCAGAATCAAGTGTTTATCGCACTTATTGTTTTTTGCCTGCATGTTCTCGCACAAATCGAGACAAAAAGTAAACGAAAAACCCTACAAATTAGCCGATATTTACGGGCAGCTTTGTGGAAACCAGCACATATTTGGCTTCGAAAGATTGAAGGAAAAACCATTCCTTAATAAACAAATTGTCGTCGTCTCTTAAGTCTAATTGTAAATAAATTTCCAAATGGATGGATCCACCTTAAGTTGGGTATTTACTTTTTTGGCTCTTAACAGGGGGCATATTTAAACTGAATATTCTAACAACATTTATGCAACACTAGTGTTGAAGAATATATAATTAATGGTCCATTCCTTCCATATCCATATCCTCCATGTCCATATCTTTTGTATTTTCTGTGTCTTCGTTTTTCTCTTCGCTAGTAGATTTTTTCATATCATGAGGTGGTGGTGAAAAGCCTAAATGAGTACCATTGAAAGTCAACTGACCTAAGTGTCCAGGATTTAAAAGCTCCTCAAATTTATCTTCTGTTAGCGTGTCAGCAGTATCCTTTACTTCTGATATCCACTTTTCATATTCTTCCTTTGACATTGCTTGAACATTAAAGGTTTGTTGAGCAAATCCTTCACCAGTAAAATTTGCGTTACGTCCCATATATTCTCCAGGAACATCGGCTGCTAAATTTAATGTGTTTAGCATATCTGCCATTGCGTACTTTTGCCCACCTAGCTGCGGTATCCAAAAGCTTGATATCGGGCCATAAGAATATAACTTAAACTGAATCGGGCGATCTGTAGGAATGAACAAATAATTAACGGTTTCTATATTTTCTTCTGGATAACTAAAATGCCACTTCCAGTTGGAAGATGAAGCGTAAATTACTAACGGCTCTTCCTTGTATCCTTTAGGTACATTTTCTACCTCATAGGTTGACTTAATGGTTATAAAAGATAGGAATGCCACTATCAGAATGGGAATAGCAGTCCATATAATTTCTAATTTAATACTTCCCTCGATATGAGGTGGTTCATAGTCCTTGGATTGTTTAGAAGCTTTATATTTCCAAAGCATATAAAAATATAAAGACAAAACTACTATAACTACGATTGCCATTGTCCAAATGGAAATTTTAATGACATCTGCAGTTATTCGACCTTGCGGTCCCTTTGGATCTAAAACCATTAAGGGCTCACATGCCGTTAAAACAACAAGACTAAGTAAGGTTGCAAAATATAAGATTTTTTTTAATTTCATATTTATTTTCCTTTCCTTGTAAAATTAAAGTTGATTTCTCCTTTCTGAATAATGCATACATGAACATTTAAGCATATTTAAATAAAAACATATGCGCAATTATTCATTTTAGTGTTAACTATACCTTTTAAGTTAGATTACACTACTCTCATAATGTTAACACAATAAAAATCATAGGAATGTGACAAAATATTGAAGGAAATTTATTCCATAACAGTTTGGTTATTACTATAATTTTTTGTTTCTATACTCTATAATTATATATGTTCATGTAAGCATGTTTAGATAAAGCTTATAATTACTTGAAACATTTTTTAATATTAATATTTCTTAAATTAGGTGGTGTAAAAATGAGGGTCTCCTCTATAAAAGAAACAAGAGTAGAGATAAGTTTTTTATTTTTCTATCTCTTATCAGTTTTCTTTCTTTGGATAAAAACGTATCTGGTCCAGTTCACTCAGTTTGACTTAGGAATTTCCAACTTAATGCAGCAATTTTTATTACTATTAAATCCACTCGGTTCAGCATTATTCTTTTTAGGTATTTCAATGTTATTTAAAGCTAAAAAGAAGTACTTAATCTTAATTTCCATGTATCTATTTTTATCTTTGTTACTCTTTGTAAATGTTCTCTATTACCGATTTTTCAACGATTTTATTACTTTGCCCACATTAACCCAAACTCAAAATTTTGGAGATGTAAGTGGTAGTATATTATCATTATTAAAACCTTATGATGTTCTGTTTTTTCTAGATTTATTAATTCTTATTCTTTTCCTAGTCTTTCGGTTAGTTAAAATAGATATGAAAGAACCTAGAAGAAGAACTAAACTAGGTATTTTTACAGTTACTATGATTTTTTCTATTTTAAACCTCGTTTTAGCTGAAGTTGACAGACCACAATTGTTAACAAGGGGATTCGATCGAAATTACATTGTAAAATATCTGGGGTTATATAACTACACTATTTATGATGGCATACAGAGTTCAAAAGCATCTGCCCAAAGGGTCATGGCATCAAGTGATGAAATGACGGAAGTAATAAATTATACTAAATCAAATTATGCAAAACCTAATCCAGAATATTATGGTATTGGCAAAGGCATGAATGTAATTTACTTTCATTTAGAATCGATTCAAAACTTTGTTATTAACTACAAATTAAATGGAGAAGAAGTTACTCCATTTTTAAACTCATTAACGAAGGAAAAAAATACTTTATATTTTAAAAATTTTTTCCATCAAACTGCACAAGGAAAAACATCTGATGCAGAATTCATGGTAGAAAATTCTCTATATGGCTTACCTAGTGGTTCAGCCTTTACCATGAAAAGTGGGAACACCTACCAAGCAGCACCGGGTATTCTAGGGCAGAAAGGCTATACTTCAGCAGTATTCCACGGAAATGCAGGCAGTTTTTGGAACAGGAATGAGATGTATAAATCATTAGGTTATAACAACTTTTTTGATGAAAGCTATTATAGTGGCATTAACGAGGAACAGATGACTGATTATGGAATTATGGACAAGCCCTTTTTTAATAAATCCATTCCATTGCTTAATTCTTTGAAACAACCTTTCTACGCAAAATTTATATCTGTTTCTAATCACTATCCTTATTCCATAAATCAAGAAGAAACTACTATCCAAGCAAATAATACAGGTGATAAGTCAGTAGATGATTATTTTCAAACTGCCCGCTATGCAGATGAAGCACTTGAAAATTTCTTTGATTACCTAAAGGATTCTGGTCTATACCATAATTCCATTATAATTATGTACGGGGATCATTACGGTATCTCCCAAAACCATAACTCAGCAATGGAAAAGGTTATAGGGAAAAAAATAACTCCATTTGAATCAGCTGGCTTGCAGCGTGTACCACTATTTATCCGTGTACCTGGACAAGAAGGTGGAATTAAAGAAGAGTACGGGGGTCAGATAGATTTATTGCCTACTCTTCTACACCTTCTTGGTATGGATACAAAAGAGTATATTCAATTTGGTTCAGACTTACTGTCAGAAGAACATAATCAACTTGTACCTTTTAGAAACGGTGAATTTGTTAGCCCAACCATTTCCTCAGTTGATGACAATTTTTATAACTCGGAGACAGGAGAGTTATTAGAAGCTGATAAAATTGAAGAAGCCATTGAAACTCAAAAAAAGGTTGCTAACATCCTATCCCTTTCAGACCAAGTGGTTAATGGTGATTTATTAAGATTTTATACACCTAAGAACTTTACCCCTATCGATCCTTCTCAATACATTTATAAAAAATTTGAGAACGATGAGTAATTAATAAAGAAACCTGATAGTCCACTGGGATTATCAGGTTTCTTTATATTTTTTATTTATTTTAATAGCAACCTTTTTAACAAGATTGCTCTAAAAGTCGATTAATGGTAACAATTAATTTCTCATCGTCATGCCTATAAAAGTTCTCTGTACCTTTTTTGCACTCGATATAATTTATATTTTTCAAGTAGTTTATCTGGTTAGAAACCATTGAGTTAGACATTTTAAGTCGATCGGAAATTTGGTTAACCGTTAAGTCCTTTTTGTAAATTAAAGATAAGATTTTTATTCTTGTTGGATTGGTTAACACCTTGCATAGTTGAGAAACTCCTTTTATATTCTCATCCGATAACAAAGAGAGAACTTCTTTCCTCATCACTTCCCCCACCTTCTTTTCCTATACATAAATATATTCTTACATGAACAGATATGCATATATAAAGGATATCTGAAAAACATTTTCTTTGTCAATTAATTTATTTTTTATTGAGGACTCTACCCACTTTATCTTATACAAGTAAAGTCCATCCTCTTCCCTTAAACAACTTTTCTATTTTATTTTTGCAACTATATATTCTGCATCGTATCCAACTCCTTGAAGTAAAGCAGAACCACGTCTATGCTGCCACGGTAAACCTATAAAATATAGACCTTTAATATTGGTAACGCCTCGTTGATGAATTAGTTTTCCATCCTTATTGTATAAATCATCTATGTTCAGCCAAGGTAATGAATTTGTAAAACCAGTAGCCCAAATAATATTGTTAACTTCTAGTGATGATAAATCTTTAAATATTACTTTATCGCGATTTATAACCATTACTCTTTCTTTTAATTTCACCTTATTTCGTTTAATGGCATCTCTCAGTTCGAATCCAAATATAGGATCACCCTTTTTTTGGATGAACCCTCCCAATAAAGAATTCTTACTTGCACTTAAAATTCCCAATTTATCAAACCACCAGAAAATGCTTTTTTGTTTAAAAATTAATGGCAAGAATACTAATTTATTACTATGTGCCAAGTATGTTTCTTTTTCTTCGGATAGTTCAACTGCTATTTGAGCACCGCTATTTCCACCGCCTACAACTAAGACATTCCCATCCTTTAACTGCTGTGGATTTTTATACTGAGAAGAATGCACTTGATAAATCTCATTAGATAAATCACTGGAGAATGACGGTATCATAGGTGTTTGAAAGGGACCTGTGGCAATAACTAGATTACGTGTCGTGTACGTATCTCTATTTGTACATACTACAAATTCCTCTTCTTGTTTTGTTATACTTGTTACTACTGTTTGAAATTTAATAGGTAGTTCAAACTTTTTAACATATTGTTTCAAATAAGAAGCTACCTCATCTTTTGTAGGGAACCCATGCTTATCTCCTTCCATTGCAAAACCAGGTAGAGAACTATATATTCTAGGAGTAAATAAAATCAAGGAATCATATCTGGACTTCCAACTCTCCCCTATTTCTTTTCCTTTATCTAAAATAAGAAAATTCATACCCGTTTCTTTTAAATAATAACCCATGGAAATACCAGCCTGGCCCGCTCCAATAACTAGTGTGTCCAACATTGTATTTATCCCCCTTAATATATAACAAGAGGCTGGGACATAACTAGCCTCTAAAAAAGAGAAAAGTGAATTTGAGGTACTCAAATTCACTTTTCTCTTTTTTTTCGTGTTAATTCTTCTATTATCTTAGTTAATGGCAGTGAATTTTCTTAAATTCACTGCCATTAATGCGAGGCCCATTTCGTTTTCCACCTTCGATTTTCCTCGTACAGAAAATCGAGTGAAACGCAAATTAGCCTTCAAGAATCCAAAAACTGGTTCCACATCGGTTTTGCGTTTTCGATAGATGGCACTCGTTTTCTCTTCTGAAAGCTTCGCTCTCACATATTCTTTTTGCTGTTCCCATTTTTTGTTCACCATTAGTTTTCGATTGTTTCCTTCTTTTGCCTTGGTACATGATGAACGGAATGGGCATCCTGAACAGTCTTCGCACTCGTAGATTTTGAAACTCCTTTGGAAACCTGTAGCGTCGGTTCGGACAGAATGATATTGAAATTCTAAACGTTTCTGATTAGGGCACGTATATGTATCGGTTTCTTGATCATATACCCAGTTATCAGGATTAAATGTATTTTGTTTGTACTTTTTCTTTTGTTCCTTCAAAAACATGTTATATGTTATCAGTGCTTCTCGGTTTCTGTTTGAGAGAATATCACTAAAGTTTTGTTCACTACCATAACCTGCATCTGCAACAATATGTTTCGGTAACTCGAAATAATGTTGCTCTATCTCATCTAAAAATGGAATTAACGTACGTGTATCTGTTGGGTTTGGAAATAAACTATAAGCAAGCGCATATTGACCTTCCGTTGCGATTTGTACATTGTAACCAGCTTTCAATTGCCCGTTTTTCATATAATCATCTTTCATTCGCATAAATGTCGCATCTAGATCTGTTTTAGAATAGCTATTACGTGGTCCAAAGATTGTAAAATCCTGTTGGTACTTCCGTTTTCTCAAGACAAAATCAATCAACTGTTTACGCACTTGTTTCGGGTATTTTCGTTCACTTCGTAAGGCTTTTCGTTCAGTAACGTCTGAAGATTCTTCAATTTGTTTATCATATTCGGTCACTACTTCGTCTACTTTTTGAACCATTTGAGTGAGCTCTCCAAATGATAGCTGTTCATCACTTTTCCGTTCAATTTGGGGTATGATTTCGTTCTCAAGCAACTCATTGTACAACTGGTTTGACTTATCAATTAAACTCTGATGAAATTTCTCAATCGCTTTCTTCCAGACAAACGTAAATTTATTCGCATTCGCTTCAATCTTTGTACCATCGATAAATATCGCTTCTTGATCGATCAGTTTTTCTTCGATCAATTGGCAGCGAAATTGGATGAAACATTGACGAATTAAATCTGTATTCCTGGTGTTTTACTAACTGTGGTAATAATGTCCTCTACGTCTACATTTGAAGGAGTTCCTTCCATAAGAACGTGAATAGCATCTTTGGTTACATAGTAACCACTTCTTAAAATAAGAGCAGCTACTAATACACTTGCCAATGGATCTGCCCAACCCCATCCAAAAAACATGATAAGCAATGCAGCTATTATGGCACCAACTGAACCAAGCATATCACTAATAACATGTAAAAAGGCACCACGCATATTTAAATTGTTTTCTGTATCTCCATTTCGCATCATAA
This sequence comes from Niallia sp. RD1, assembly GCF_024219955.1. Lineage (NCBI taxonomy): Bacteria > Bacillati > Bacillota > Bacilli > Caryophanales > Bacillaceae > Niallia > Niallia sp. RD1. The sequence goes on from NZ_CP100420.1 coordinate 576,790, forward strand.
TCCAAGCTACCAATATGTTAACAAGTAAACCAATAATACTAATATAAAGCATACCTGTTGTTGCTACCTCTGGTGGATTGGCAAAACGGTTAATTGCCTCATAAAAGATATAAAGAGAAATAAGTATTAGAGTAACTCCATTTATAACAGCTGCTATTATTTCAAAACGTTTATACCCAAAGGTTTTACTATGACTAGCTGCTCGCTCCCCTAATTTAAATGCTATGAGTGCAATCAACAATGAAATGGAATCACTTAACATATGTCCTGCATCGGATAGAAGCGCAAGACTATTTGTAACAACTCCTCCTATTGCTTCAATTACCATGTAACTCGTAATAATAATAAAAGAAATGAAAAGCACCTTTTTGTTTGATCCACCTGTATGATTATGACTATGACTATGATCATGCCCCATTATAATAATACCTCCTTAATAAAACATCTGATTATATACTACCCCAATAAAATAAATGAATGTATTTTAGCGCACACTCTTGAAACTAAAAGATGTTATATATTCTTCTTATTACAATATATGAACATATATTCATATAATTATTATATACTCGTCTTTATTAAAAGTCAAAAAAATTCTATAATATGTAAAATCTAAATTAAAAAAGGGAAATAATCCATAAGATAAAAAAGATCAATTCATTAATTGAATTGATCGAAGGAAATAGGAACTTTTCTTCCAATTAAGTTTTTATTCCATGCTAAGCATTAATGAAATATACAAACTAATAACGGACAGGAGACACATACAGAACGATAAAATCACATGCCTTTTATTTATAAAGGAAAGTACTAATAAAACCAAAAAAAGTAAAGCAAATATTAACAGTATGATACTGTTTAAATGAATGCTTATTTGCACCTGTATATCAGGTACAACATCTCCTCTAAAAAAGAGTGAAGTCATTTTGGAAATAGTTTCATTTGTAATAGCTGTTTCTTTTGGCGGTGATTGTTGACCTAATGCCGCTGTTGCAGAAAAAATCAACAATATAACAATACTTTCTACCTTTACCCATGACCTCGGCTTAAATTTTATATCTTTTTTTAATTTGTTTCTAATAAGAACTCCATTGATCATTGCATAGACAAGTAAAGGAATAATCAAAAGATGTTTCAATAATAATGCTTGCCCATAAGGTATCATCCATGAATTAAAGTAGCTTTCATAGTCAACAACAAGGTCCATTAATAAAAAACCAGATATTATTGTCAAACCTAAACAAAAGATAGCAGTTGGTGTAAACCAACTTAAAAATGGAAGCCAATTAGATTCGCCTTTGGAAAACCAACTAACTACAAGAATTACACCAACCCAAACACTGACTGCTGTAAAATGGACAGTATCACTAAAAAATCCTTTAATCGGACTTATTGAACTAGCATGACTTGACCAACCCATGGAACATATTAAGATAAAGGTAAGCAATATCCCTATAAAGTTGTGCGACTTCTTTTCATTATCAGAATGTAACAAAAAGAAGAAGAATATAATAGAGACAATAAAACAAAAGAACCAGGATTTCCCTGTTTCAAAAGTTAATAAAACCAAAGGTAAAGCCTCTAAGAACCCACGTAATGAACTTAAGTACAAGATGAGTTGCAAAACGGGTATAAATGAAAATATTACTATCCCCCCGAGGGAGAATAGTAATATTTTTTTAGGTACATGCACCACTGGTCGGTGCTTATTAGGTACAAGATCGAGAATAAAGCTCCCCATTAGCATGGCATAACAAACATATAACAAAGCTTGAGTAAGAGTACCTATAATCACCATTTTTTATTTCTTCCTTTTTATAATGAAGGCCGCAGCTATGATAAGAAGGATAATTCCTACTAAGATTATTATTGCAGGAATTAAAACAGTGGAAGGGTCTGAATTTCTCTTTTCATAAGCAGCATGTTCCTCAGGAGTCATGGAGGAATGATCCACTTCTTCCTGTGATTCGTCTTGTGTGGATTCCTCCGTTACAGATTCATCTGTTGCTTTTTCCTCCGTTACACCAGTATTTTCTTCTTCTGTAACAGGCGAATCAACTATAAATGAATATTCCCCTTCTATAACATGCCCGTCTACTCCAATAATTTGCCATGTTACATCATAGTTATCATTCTCCAAAGGTGAAGACAACCTTCCAGTCATTTGGTCATCTGATAACTCAATATTTTGAACGGAAATTTCCTTTCCGGCTGAATTCACAAGAGTAAATGTACTTCCCTGTTCAATTTTCGTCTCAAATGTGAGTGTTAATTGATTAAATTCTTCCTTTACTGTCTCCCCATTTTCTGGTGAAGAACTTTTTAAACCTGTATGTGCAAAAGCATTATTTGCATTTAGAAAAAACAATCCTACTAAAAGTAAAGAAATGACTTTCTTCATCGTAACCCCCTATGAATTTATATTATATTTGTAGAAAAAACATTAACACTATTTTAGTAGTGCTATCATTATTATACATAAATTAAAATTTATTAAATGTGTCTATTTATTGAAGTTTTATTTTTACATATGAATTATATACGGACATACGTTTTACGAGCCTGAAAAATTCGAATCATTCTTATTATGATACACTAGTAGATCACCACTTGATGCCTCACCCTTCGGGTCCTTAAATACAATAAAGAAATAATGAAAGTTATATGTAAATAAGGATGCAGGTAAAAAAGGGAACTTCTGACTGGACAGAAGTTCCCTTTTTTACCTGCATCTTCTATATAAACACATAACATACTTTAACTTTTGATTTAATTCTTTATATTGAAAAGTAAGTAATTTAAGTACTGACAAAAACCAATATTTAAAGTGCGTTTTGTTAAAGTTCTTTCCTTATTAACCATATAACCACAATTGCAAAGATAAGAAATAGCCCCATTAATGTTACTAAGATGTTTTTGTCATCTGTATTTTCACTTATACCATCATTATTATTTTGGACTTGGCTTTTTTCCTCTTCATTAGTGATTTGCTGAGTTGTATTTTTTTCTCCCTCTTTTTGTTCTATTTGTACAAGAAAGTTAATTTCACCTCTTATTGGATGACCATCTTTCCCGACAATATACCATTCAATCTTATACGAGCCATTGTCTAAAGGTTCTGTTAAGGTTCCAATCATTTTTTTGCTTTTAACTTCAATATCAATAAACGAAATTTCGGTTCCATCCTTCAAAAGTTTCATTGTGCTTATTTCGTTTATAGTTGTATTAAAATAAAGGTTAATTTGATTGAATTCCTCGGTTAATATTTCTCCTTCTTTTGGATTAGATGATACAATGCCTGAATGAGCACTAACAATTGAAGGTGATATCATTAATATACATAAAACGAAAAACAGAAATTTTTTCACGATATATATTCTCCTTTCTGCATTCTTAATATGTTCATATGTATTATCTAAGGAAATGTGACAAATACATTAACTAATGAAACCCAATCATTATATTTTTTATTTTGTGGAAGTATACCCAGATCCAAAAAGTAAAGTAGCTGCTATTCGTAGGTTTGTGAAGAAATTCACTTAAACTATCCTGCCCCTATAGCGACAAAAGAAGCATCTTATTTATTATAGGAATGTAGCACGATCTTTCTAAAGAATTTTTCATTAGGTTTTATTGATAAATGTTAAAAACACCACTAGAGCAAAAATAATAAACTTAGGGAAACACTATTTAGGACTTGCTACTCAAGATTTATTCTAAGAATGGTTTAATTAATTCCTGAATTTCGTCGTCATCCAATCTCTCGGACATTTCTTCGAAGAACTCTCCAACCGGTAATAATTCCACTGAAAAATCCTTATATAGCTCTTTAGAAACATGCTTTAAAACTTTATAGTACTCTGCAGCTAGTTGATATAAATCATTCTCTTTGGTATCCCTTTCTGGTAGTAACCTATTAAATATATATAACCTTTCAATAGTCATCTCATAGTTATTTAGCAGGGCAGTTATTGGGTCTGGAATTGAAAGTGTTTTTATTTCAGTCATGTATATCCTCCTTCGCATATATCTACATAATTTCTAAAAAGCGAAATTTTCATTATAAATCTGATTTACTAGCCATATGGATTACATCATCTTCTGTTAAATTTAGTAAGTTCATTCAAATATTCACCAAAAAATATGTAAATCCTTCTTTAACTCTCCTGCCCCGTTAGTTCTAGAAGAACTGGCAAGATTACGATGAATACTATTCGTTTTTAAATAACTTTATTGTTTATTAAACAACTATATAGTTGTTTAAAGGGACATTATTATTCGTGAACACCAATATAAATAAAAAAACCAGTATTAACAATAGTTTGTTAATACTGGTATTATGACAAGCCATACTATAATTGACCACATTAATTAAAATTTGCGATGATATCTAGATGAGTTAAATGCGTTATCAATTATATTTATTTTAACGGTATCCTTTTTAATTACTCCATTCTTATACTTTACTTCAAATTCAAATTTAGCTTCTCCTACTTTCAACATAGTTGGATAGTACTGATGTTTTTCTTCATAAAGCGAACCATTATACAATATATTAGTTACTTTATTTAAATCAACAGGAGAGGTAGTATTTTTGTTATCCATTTGAACCGCGGATAAAGTACTCTTTACATAAATAGTTTCATAAGGTGAAGTATCTGCTTCAAGTAAAAACTTTTCACCACTAAAAAATTTATCTAGTGTATTTCCAAGTTTCTCATGCTTTTTCTTCCAATCGGCTGTATGATTTACATGTCCTTTTATGATTAGTGGTTTAGCATAAAAGGATATATCTACAGTCGTTTTATCATGGCCATCATCCACTTCGGTAGTAAAATCATAATTCCCTACGTCTGGAACAAAAACATAACAAACCTCTTCACCAGAGTTAATATTTGATTTTGTTAAAACGGTTTGTTTATTCCCATAATCCTTTTCTAAAAATAATTTAACTGTCATTGGTTGTTTATCTAAATCAATTACTTTTATACAAACATTTACGGTATCACCTTCATATACATCCTTTGGTGTATATGTAAGAGTAACTTGTGGTGGTCTATTGGTAATCTTTAGAGTTTTCTCTTTTGTACCTGTAGCTCCATCATCATCTGTAACAGTTAATTTTATTTTATAATCTCCCACCTTAGTGAAAATATTTTTAGGATTTTTTTCAGTCGAGAATTTGGTCCAAGTCGTTTTATTTGGTTCCTGATATTCCCATATATTTGTTAATGGATCACCGTCTGTATCAAATGACTTGTTAGTGAAAGAGACAGTGGTATCATTATAAATGGTTGTTGGGTTCCAAGTAAAATCCGCAACAGGAGCTCGATTTTTAACAGTAACATTTTTAGTCACGTTGTGACTAGCTTCTCCGTCTGAAACCGTTAATCGGACTTTCCAAACCCCTTTCTTATTTAAAGTGTAAGAAGGGTCCTTAGAAGTAGAAATAGTACTCCAGGTAGATTCATTTGGCTTCTGAGCTTCCCACTTATACGTTAAAGAATCTTTATCAGCATCGGTAGACTTATTAGTAAAAGAAACGGACGTATCATTATAGATGGTACTAGGATTCCAAGTGAAATCTGCTACAGGTATCCTGTTTTGAACAGTAATGTTTTTAATCACATTATGACTAGCTTCTCCGTCTGAAACTGTTAATCGGACTTTCCAAACCCCTTTCTTATTTAAAGTGTAAGAAGGGTCCTTAGAAGTAGAAATAGTACTCCAGGTAGATTCATTTGGCTTCTGAGCTTCCCATTTAAACGTTAGAGAATCTTTATCAGCATCCGTAGATTTATTAGTAAAAGAAACGGACGTATCATTATAGATAGTACTAGGACTCCAAGTGAAATCTGCTACAGGTATCCTGTTTTGAACGGTAATGTTTTTAGTCACATTATGACTAGCTTCTCCGTCTGAAACCGTTAATCGGACTTTCCAAACCCCTTTCTTATTTAAAGTGTAAGAAGGGTCCTTAGAAGAAGAGATGGTACTCCAAGTAGACTCATTTGGCTTCTGAGCTTCCCATTTAAACGTTAGAGAATCTTTATCAGCATCCGTAGATTTATTAGTAAAAGAAACGGACGTATCATTATAGATGGTACTAGGATTCCATATAAAGTCAGCAACCGGAGTTCTATTCTGCACAGTAACATTTTTAGTTACGTTGTGACTAGCTTCCCCATCTGAGACAGTTAAACGAACTTTCCAAACGCCCTTTTTATTTAGAGTATAAGAAGGTTCTTTTGAAGTGGAAATGCTACTCCAAGTAGTCTCATTAGGTTTCTGAGTTTCCCACTTATACCTTAGAGAGTCACCGTCAGCATCTGAAGATTTATTACTGAAGGAAACAGAAGTATCATTGTAAATGGTACTAGGACTCCAGGTGAAATCAGCATTCGGCGCTCTGTTTTTTACAATAATATTTTTAGTCACATTATTGCTTGCTTCCCCATCGGAAACAGTTAGACGAACTTTCCAAATCCCCTTTTTATTTAGGGTATAAGAGGGATTTTTAGAAGTCGAAATCGTACTCCAATTAGTGTCATCAGGCTTTTGAGTTTCCCACTTATACGTTAGAGAGTCACCGTCAGCATCTGAAGATTTATTACTGAAGGAAACAGAAGTATCATTGTAAATGGTACTAGGACTCCAAGAAAAATCGGCAGCTGGTGCTCTATTCTGTACAGTAATATTTTTAGTTACATTATGGCTGGCCTCTCCATCTGAGACAGTTAAACGAACTTTCCAAACGCCCTTTTTATTCAAAGTATAAGGAGGGTCTTTAGAAGTAGAAAATGTACTCCAGGTAGTCTCATTAGGCTTTTGAGTTTCCCACTTATACGTTAATGAGTCACCGTCGACATCTGAAGATTTATTACTGAAAGAAACAGAAGTATCATTGTAAATGGTACTAGGATTCCAAGTGAAATCAGCTATTGGAGGTCTATTAATAACATATAAGGCATGACCGACAACACTTTCATCTTCTCCATCAGAAACAGTGAGTTTAAAGGTGTAGTCTCCCTTTCCTATAGTGAAACTTGACGGCGTTTTTGCAGTAGACACAGTCACATAATTACTATCTGCGCTGCCATATGGTTTTCTTTCCCAGCGATATGTTAAAGAATCTCCGTCAGGATCTGAAGAACTATTAACCATCTTGATTGGTGTATCATTATAAATAGTATTGGAAGGATCCCATTCCCATTTTGCAACAGGAGGCCTGTTATTTACATATAAAGCATGTCCAGCTTCTGCCTCTTCTTTTCCATCAGAAACTACTAATTTAAAGGTATACTTTCCTTTTGCAATCTTAAAGCTAGATGGCGTTTTAGCAGTTGATATTTGAACATAATTACTATCAGCTGATCCATATGGTTTCCTGTACCATTTGTAAGTTAAAGGGTCGCCATCGGGATCAGACGAATTGTTTATCATTTTGACAGTTGTATCATTATAGACGTTATTGGAAGGATCCCATTCCCATTTTGCAATAGGAGGTCTATTTGGTTGAAATGATAATTTAGCTTGATCTCCTTTAAAAGTAAAATATGCGGTATTTGCCCATTTGGTTTTATTACTATCATGTGGACTTCTAACTCCATACCAAACAGCTGTTTGTGATTCTTCAAAATCGACTTTTGTATAAGTTTTCCCTTGAGTGAAGTATCTGTTATTACCTAATTCATCAATGACAGAGGGTGCACTTTCTCTGGGCGTTTTCCTTCGTAATACACCTTCTGCATTCATTTCTAAGGTATTAGTATTGGTACCACTTGAAAGCGATAACTTTCCTCCCTCATATGCTTTATTACTAAATTCGAAAGGAAGAATAAGTGGCGTATACACAATTTGATTTTGCACTTTTTTAACGATAAATAAATCCCAATTAGCTTTTTCTTTTTTATTGAAAAGCTCTTCTAAGGGTAAATAAGCATTAAAACTTACATCTTGATATTTCATATTGCAATCATCGTTCCATCTATTTGTTGCACTAGATGGACATTGGTTCCATATGCCAGCCCCTTGATTATTATATTCTAGATCCTCAGTTGCATCTAAACTTCCTTGAACTGTTTTATAAATTTTTACTGTGCCGATACCACTATCACCAGATGATTTTCTAGCAACTATATACGTATCTTGGTTAGAAGAGGTATGTTCACGATGTCCAAATAATACTGACCAACCCGAAAATCTAATATATTTTTGACTACCTTTCCCAAAATTTTTTGTTGTAACTTGATAACCATTTGTAACAAACTTGTCTGAATATACATCGTAAACTATTTTTCTTCCACTAGTCATAGTGAAATCTTTTGATCCCATTAGGTTATTCCAATTATTCTTAACCGTTGATGAAACATTATATATATCTTCATCACCAGTACTTGCGTGAGCATGATGCTCTTGAATAAAAAGTAAAAATAAAAAAATAAAATAGGAATCAGAAAAAAAATCTTTGCATTTCTCATTTAAATCCCGCTTTCTATTCTTTGTAAAAAAATTAACATTTCACCTCCTAATAATAAAAAACGACCCAAAACTAAAGCAGTTTATTAAACTACTTCGTCTTGGGTCGTTCCCATTTAATATAAAAGTTTATATTAAATATTTTAAAGCAAATTAAATGGGGAATCAATAAATAACAAGTTTAAATTTTTAATTTTTTCTTTCTAATAATGAAGATTACTGCAGCTCCGATAATTAGTACTCCTACTACCGAAATAATTATTGGGAGTTTACTAGATTTAGACTCATCTTCATCTAGAATTGAAGAACGAGTTGCTTCTTCTTTAATATTATCATTGTTTTCATTTGTAATATTGGTATCCATGTTATCTTCCTTGTTTTCAGTAGAAGGGTCGTTTTTATCAGAACTTTCTTTTTTCTGCTCAGTTTCCATTGTGCTTTCTTTTGTTTTATTATCATTTTTATCAGTAGATGTATTACTTCCTTCCTTTATCTTTGTTACAGAGGCAACAACTTTATTTTCCTCGTTATTGCTTCTATCGGAAGAACTACTTTGACTTGATTTTGATGAACTATTGGAAGAAGAACTGCTGTTTGTTTTTTTACTTTCTGAATTATTGCTTGTTCCACTTGATTTTGATAGATTAGTTGAGTTGCTTTTACTAGAACTCGATTTTGAAGTATTAGTTGAGTTATTTTTACTAGTATTGGTATTGCTTGAATTTTTACTACCTGTAGAAGTAGAAGGTTTTGTTGCTTTATTATCAGAATTCGGTTGTGTAACCGGTTTGGACTCTGGTTTAGGCTTTGGTGCAGGTTTAGGGTCTGGTTTAGGCTCAGGCTTTGGTGTAGGTTTAGGTTCGGGCTTTGGCTCAGGCTTCGGTGTAGGTTTAGGAGTTGGCTTAGTAGCAACCCTGTTAATATAAACCGTTAATTCTGCATGAGTGTGTTTATCTGAAAAAACGGGTACTATAAACTTTTGACCACTTTTTGTTACAGATTGATGAACCCCACCAAAAATATTAAAAGTATCTGCAGCCTTTGCATAATATCCATACACTATATCTCTGCATAATCCACTTGCATTTGCTGGGTTAGCTTGTGTAGCCTTATCTGAATTAATTGTCATGCTACAGGATGCTAAAGGTAACTCATCTGCAAGCAAATGCACTGGTTTTAATACTCCTAAAATTAGTATTAATGTTAATAACGTTATTACTCTTTTCATATAAATTTCCCCTCTCAATTTTTTTACTTTATTTTTTGTCCTTTATAAACGAAAAAAAGCGATCCAATGGGACGTTTTAATGGATCAGAGTATAATCACCCTAATCAACTTCTAAAACATAGTCCCAAAGAACCGCATCTTTTTTCATTAATCGAATAGCCATTGATGGCACAAAAAATAAAAAATAGTATTGATATGCCTTAATTATACCCGGTTCTTAAGATAATTTCATTATAAAAGTAAAAAAAATTGGTTGTTTTAACCATGTTCACTGTTTATATCGGATAATTTTGGAATATTAAAAGAAAAAACCATACAATTAGCATGGTTCTTTTATCCTGTTATTTATTTTTATACTCATAAACCGCTGCTTGTCGTATCATTGCAAGATCTCCTTTGAACCAGCGGGGGCTTTCAGTAGTTACAATGGCAATTACACAAGGACCTTCTACGTTTTCGAATACCTGGTAGTTATCGTTATAATATACAAACGGATAGGTCCTGGATATACTATCATCAATAAATTCTAGATGAACTAAGTACAATTCTTTCTGAAAAAAAGAGTTTGCGGTAGGTGTATAAACATAGCCCTGAGAACTTTTAAGTTTTAAATTATTATTTAAACTATTTTTAAGATTTTCTAATGATTTTTCTTTATCAAAGATTATCTTTCCTTCAGATAATGCAGCTGGATTAATCGCAAGACCAGCATCATGAACTGCTAATTCTAAAGAGTTCTTTAATTGTCTAGAAGCGGTTTTGTCTGTATCTAAATTAAGCTGTAATTGCATAATTAATGCAAAAAGTAGTGCAAATAATAAAGTTCTTAATGTTGTACTCATTATATACTCCTAATATTCGCTTAAGATTTTGGTGCTTTTTGAAATAGTTCTAGGACCTTGGTTGAATATATTAAGAATAAATATAAAAGTTCGTGGCACTTCAATAGTAGCTTCTATATATTCGTTTCGAGGGGTTAATTTAGATGTTCCTGTGATGATAATTTTAGATTCGTCAAAGTTATAACCCTCTACTAGAGTTTTTTTCATTTCCTTAATAATTTCTGGTGTTAATCTGCCTTCAATAGATGCTTTTTTTGCTCCTTCAGTTAAAGTAACTTCAATTGCTTCACGATGCATACTATCAATTGATGCTAATATTGGTGTGAATATAAGGTTTACTGTGATAAACAATACCATCCATTCGGCTAACGTTCTTGCCATTTAGAACACCCCTTTGAAAAAATCAAAGGAGCGGTAAACTCCTTTGACTGTAAATGTTGATCTTTTAATTATTACTAGATACACCAGCACCAGTAGGAAGGTTGCTTTGTGCTCCGTTAATTTTTGCGGAATAAGTAGTAGTATTTGAACCTACTAGATTGTATCCGATGAAGAATAAGAATGCGCTAATTGTTACTACTGTAAGTCCGATTTTCAAGAATTGAGCTAAAGTTGTGTTCATTTTTAAAATTCCCCTTTTACAATTTGATTTTTATTTGATGTTCATTTTGTAGCATATCTTGATACTGATTGTTTTTTGCTTTATAAGCATTAAATGAGGTTCCTAAAATTAAATAAGTCATAATGGATACAATTGCTGCCATCATCATAAATGTTAATAGTGATTTATTCATAATAATATCCCCTCGTTATCCACCGCTTTTTGCAGTATATAGAGCCATAGAATCAGAGAAACCAGATAATTCCTGATACAAAGCTACAAAAATAAATGTACTTATCACAATGGCTGTAATGGCGACTTTCATGAAAGTACTTAGCGACGTATTTATTGTTGGTCACCTCCTTAAAAGAATAATAGATTCCACCTTTACATTTGTGATTTATCTAATATAGCTATTACCATCATTACTACTACAAGTACAAAGTTTAATATATGAATAAAATGTGTAGCTTTGATAGGAATTTTTAATAGATCTGTTGTTATTTTTCTTTTTCTTCTGTAATTTTCAACTTGTTTTTTTGCAAATGTTCCATGCATTCCATTTAACTGTTCAAGTGCGGTCTCTCTTTTCATACTGTCTAGATTTTGTAAAACTCCGATTAGCGCCTCGCTGGGTTTAGAATCTAAGTGTTTAGAAAATTGTTCTAATGCTTTACTTGGTCCATCACTAGTCCATGAACTTAGTAATTCCGTTAACGGTTTTTGTAGCAAATAGAAAAATGGCTTTATATTTTGCAAAATACTATAAGTATTAAGACGATGGACAGTCATCATTTCTATTTCGTTAATGATTAAATCATAGAGCATAAAAATCTCTGAATGTAATTTCGATGTTTGATAGTCAATGGTTCTTTTCATGATATAAACAAATAACGAAATAGGATTACTAGGAAGAGCGAAAACAAATAGAAGTAATATAACAGCAGCCTTTGGTGCAAGATAATCCATATTCCCTAATAAAACCGGAAAAACTATGTAATAAAGAACTAAAAATGCTGTTACTGAATATAGAATTAAATAGTATTTAATACCATTTAGTCCTAATGGATACTTTGCTTGTTTAAACCATTCCTCGGCTTTAGAATTTTTAGCAAGTCCTAAAATAGAGTTCTTATTTTTTTGTAAATTGCTTTTGAACCGTAAACGGTGTTGCATTCGTTCAGATGTTGAGTTCATTCCCAAATACACTAAATATCCTGAAGTAAAAGACAGAACAATCACAACTAAGTATTTAAATACATCTATGTATTTAAATAATAGAACTTCTGATTCCATAAAAATTTTACTCCTTTCCTTGTTATAGGTCGTTTTTAGGATGTTTTAAATAAATTGAAATTATAAGTGAAAAAACAGTCCCTACTACGGAAAGGCAAAAGGTAAATAATGTCCATTTTTCTCCAAATTGAAGCTTAAACCAATCCTGTGCTCCACTTGTAAAATAACCTAATAATAGTGAGCCAATAAACAATGGAACCGTTAGGAATCCATCATAAATAGATTCAACAGTTAGAGATTGTTCTTCTTCTAACATTTCTTCTGTATCCTCTATTTGTTTTGTTAGAACTAAGAGGGAATGTAATACGTTTTCTTTATACTTATAGCCTTTTAAAATAATACTTCCTAATCTTTTTGACCAATTGGTTCCAGTTGTATAAGTGAAAACTTGAATGCTATCTCTCAATTCTTGTTCATTTCGAGATAACTGAAGATCAGTAATTAAGCGAACTGTTACTTTTCTTAAACTTTTATTCTGTATTTCGTTTTGCATGGCACTTAAAGCGTAATAAATATCATATTTATTAACACTATAGGCTTGGGTTAGTTTCTGAACCATACTTAGAAATTCTGTACTCATGACATATCTCAATTTGTTTAATTTTATCCTTAACATTAAATATGGTACGGTCATCAGAAGTAACCCGAATAGTAGGGCGATAACAAAATCTTTTATTAAATAATAGATAAAAGCGAAACTAGTCAAACCAAGTAATGCGGTGAATAGGAGAAATACTCCAGTATCATTGTCACTACGATGATTACTTGTAGTTCTTATTAATAAGCTTATGTGTTTAAAAAAAGGGTGCTTATAAGTATGCGATTCAGGTGAAGCATTACCACTTTTGATTCTTCTTATTCGATACTTATAATTAACTTCTTGATACTTTATTTTGACTGAATCCATCATAATCTGATAGGAAATATAAAGCCCAGAAACGATTACGATGGAATAGAGAACGTAATTGATACCAGATTGCCAAAGCCATTGAAAATTATTCATTTAAAGCACCATCTAATAAATCATTAAGAATATTATCCTTTTGTCTCTCGTATTCGCTCATTGGAAAAAGTTTTTCTTTCTTCTTTAGATGATTTAATAGAATTTTAGTATCCTCTACACTTTCTTCAGCCATTAGATATAAAAGTTCCTTACTTATGTTAGAAGAATAATAGTATTGTCTGCTTATTGGGTGGTAGCGAACGAGATCTTGTTCTTTTGGTTTTTTTTCGATTTCATCCCATATAATTTCTGTTACACCGATAACCCTTTTCTTTCTTCTATCTCTTTCCGCGCTCAGGGAAATGACCAAGTCAATATTTCTCGCTACCCTCTCTTGTTCGTTATCAAATTTCCGATTGGGAAATTCATCTAATAAATGTCGGGTAATCTGAGCAACGATATTTTTAACGGCTGTTAAATGGTAAGTAGAAAATGCACCGCGTTCTCCTCTTTCACAAGCTTGTAAGTACCCCTCAGTTTCTAGAGAACGAATTTCCCCAACAGTAATATAGTCATGTTCCATACGAAGAAGTCTTGGTACGGCATGATGTAGGTCTCCTTCTGTGGCCTGAACTTCATAAATTAAACGATCTTTTAAATCCTCGGTTAGATTTAATTCAAAATGTTTTTCTAATACTGCAATTGTGTATTCAGGTGGTCTTTCGCGTATCATAGACTTCATAAAAGTTGTTTTTGCAGATCGAACTCTTCCAGCAAAAATGGTGTTAGCCATGCTTCTTGATAAGGCTCGATAAAAAGGAACATCATCTTGTGGGATTGTTCCTAATCTTGCTTGTTCTTCTAAACTGTTATTTTTAATTACGAATCGTCTAAATACTATAATGTCTAGTTTAGTTCTAGGATTCATCATCATGGTGATTCGCGAACCATCTTCTCGTTCTATTTCCAGTTCTGGTTGCTGCTCATTAATCAGTGCTTCTTTTGTTCTTATTTGAAAAGCTTTTTTTATACGATTTACGACTGCTGTACTTTCAAATTCTTCTGGTTGTTTTTGAAAATAACCATTTTTATCGATCCATAATTCTGTCCCTCTGATAACAGCTGATTCACTATTAGGTTCCTTATCCCATTTATGTAGAATACTTACGCCCCATACTTCATGGAAAATAGCTTCTGGTAAAGAATCATAAAAAGAGGGATATTCATCGGACGTAATATTCTCTTTTTGTAAGACTTCGTTTATTTTTGTTATAAAGTAAGATATAGCTTGTTTGTCACCAATAACTGCTTGGTGCTGTCTGTTTAACCAAACATCATCACTATTTGAATCTTCGTTTATTAAAGAGGAAGATTGATCATTTTCTACAGATTCAGCTATTATGATACTTTGTAGCTCTTCTTTAACTTGGTTACAAATTAAACGAAATGTCTTTTTTCTTTCATAGGTAGTTACAAAATCTTTTTTTAACCCTTTTTCCTCAATAGTTTTAGATAACCATTGGGAAGGCTCAAACTCACTTTCTAATCCTAATGATTGTTCTGTATCATTTTTAGCTGCATTTGAAGTCATTTTTTCGCCTCCATTTTACCGGTTAAATATAGATAAAAATCCTTTTTTATCTTTGTGCGTCTTCATATCTTCTTTTTCTGTTAATTTAGCTTCAGCAATTATGACATTGGCTAAAACATCTATTGGCTTGTTATAGCTACTATCTGAAAAATCGTATAGTAATTTTTTCTCAAAAGTAGCAATGGATCCTAGCTCCTTCATATCTGGTATTGTGACAACTCGATTCATATTTAGTTCTTCCTCAAGTTTTTTTTCGCTTATTAATGCATTCGCAGGTTGGAATTTATTGATAACAAGCATAAAATCATCATTTTTCCCACCAGAAGGTTCAATTATTTGTTGGTATAGATAAGGATAATATCCTCTATAGCCTTTCTCTTCTTGATTAGTAACAAGAAATTTCATATTACTACTTAAGTAAGCTTGTGCTGCAAGTGCAGAATCAAAGTGAGTGCCCGAATCGATTAAAATTACATCAAATAACTGTTGAGCTGTTTGAATCAAATGTTCAATTTCATAAGGTTTATAAAATCTTTGCATTTTAATATCGCGGTTGCCGGCCAAATGATAAAAGGAATCATGATAATAAATAGCTTCGGATAACCTGTTTATCGTTAAATTTTTGACATTGAGATCTACTTTCAAATCATTTAAATATTGACCCTGATACAAGTAAAAATAATCGGCTGGATCCCAACTATTTAAACTCAAAACTAAAACCTTTTCTTTTACTTTGAGTGATAATGCTCTTCCTAAATTTAAAGTAGTAGAGGAAACACCAGCACCATTATGTGTGCCAAATATGCCAATGATTCTCTTTGATAAATAATCATCTTTATTCGTTAGGTTATTGATACAGTATTCAACTACTTGAAGTTCTGTAGAATATTCATGAATAAGGGTTACTTTATATGCTGCACATAGTCTTGTAATTGTCTTAGTAAATTGTTCGCTCTTGATTTGACTAGGCTTAAAATACATGGGAATAGAGGGATATTTCTCTCTAACTACTCCTATGTTATTGATGTCAAATGAATCTCCATCTAATAAAACAGCATCCATTTTTTCCTTATTTGAATAATCAATATTGCCCATATGAGCATGGAGGTTGTCCATTTTGTCAATTAGTTCTTTGTAGATAGAGTTTTGACTAAAAATTAATATTTCCATTACATGTCCTTCTCCCTATTGATAAGTTATATATAATTTTGCTCCTTTACCGAGCACTTCGTTCATTAACTTTTTAAAGTCCTCTTCATTTAAAATAATCTCCAAATCACTTATGCTTGAAGTAGCATTAAGTCGTTTATCCTCTTTGTTGTTTTCTGATGATGAGATTACCTCTTTATTACTCGAATCTTTTACATAAACAACCTTTATTGATTTTAAGAACGGTTCACTTTCCATTGAATTAGATATTTTTTCGATCTGTTCTTTTGTATCCTCAGAGCTAGTAGTAGATGGACCATTTTTATTTAAATTTGTAGTTCCATCGTTATAAATCAAATAAATATTAACGGTATCTTTTCTTCTTAAAGAACCAGGCATTGCATAAATCATTTCTTTCGTTATAGGGCGAATAGCTTCGCCTTCCTCTTCATTTGGTAAAAGTTCGTCGTAATCTATCATTGTTTTACTAAGAAGTGAATTCCCTTGGATAATTTGATTAGCATCTAATCCAATAATTTCATCCACTTCTGCAGGTAGGATGACGTCATTCATTAAAGTTTGTTTAGGTCTACGTTCTATCAGTATCTTATCTTCTGTAATAGGTTCATTTTTTAATATTTCAGAAGAGGGCTTAATCACTACAACCTCTGTTGAATCAATTCGTACTCGTAAAAATTGATCATAGAATAAGGTTAAACCGATAGCTGATACACCTACCAATAGACCGCTGATTATTTTGATGGAAGGTCTTTTAAAGAAATTCATTCGTTTTGATTACCTCCTGGATTCGTTTTTTCTATCTTAATTTTTCTATTGAAGAGTTTGTTTAATATCCCGCTTGCTTTAGTTTTCAAGAGTTTATTAGGAAGTAAAAGTTCTAATATAGGTACCAAAAGTTCATTTACTTTGCTTTTATAATCCTTATAGTCGTTAAGGAATATCCCTTGATACTGTGCTTCATATACATCTTCATCTTCAAAAGAGGGAATTATAGAGATTAATTTATCTTTAAATAAATCTTGAATTAAGGGATTTTTCTTTATTTTTTCATTGAAACGATTACCAATGATATGTGTTTTCTCAGATTCGATAAGGCTAGAGAATAGTGGATTTTCACCAAGCCCTTGAAGTTGGGTGACATCTGAGTCAAGAACAATGAATAGATGATCTGCTATCTCTAATAAATCAGTGACTACCTCATTGTCTAAGTTGCTACCAACATCAATAATCGTTACAAGTGATGAATTAGTGTAGAGTAACTTTATATAATCCTCAAAGCTAATTCCTACTGGTTCCTCACTTAAAGTGGGATTATGACATATAAGTTCAACACCTTCACGAAACCACTCTGTTTGAATATCTGAAGTATTCTCTTGTTGTGCACTCCACTTATTTACGTAATTTGGAGCAAATTCATGGCCATAAAAACGGTCATATGTATAGGGATTTAGCAAGGGATCTTCCACATATAATGTGCTAACTTGGTAATTTGCTATGCTACGAGCTAATAGATGTGAAATAAATGTTGTACCATTGCGTTGGTAAAAGCTACCTACAAGGATAGTTTTCTTCCTAACTGGAACACCTACTACTTTTTCACTGGGTGCATTATGTACGTGAATTGAGTATTCCCTTTTTATGACATTTTTTTGAACGATTCTTTGTACGATAGTTTTTTCTTTAGTGTTTTTTTCTTTGTGTGTTTTACCGTTCTCATCTTCGTTAACAGATTCCTCTTCCGAATCTTCTTCCAGTAGAGAGGGAATCACTTCACCATCGATACTAAGAGAGTTATTGATAAAACGTGCTACTTCTGCGAATGAGACTTTCCCTTTTAACTGGTTTATAAATTGTTCAATATCTATTCTTTGGGTATTGAATATATCAAGTACTCCCATACTAACTAGTCGAGAAAGAAGCGGATCATTGCTTGATCGTTCGCATAGGAAAACAATTCTTAATGCGTCGTCGAAATCAAGTCGGAGTTGTTTTATAATACTTAACAGCTCAATATCTTTATCTTTTTGATTTTCTTGCATGGATTCTAAATAAGTATCATGCACAATTAGTATTGAAGGAGTTTCTTCTTTAACAATTTCATAGAGATATTTTCGATGTAAAATTTCTTGTTTACTTAAAGTGAAATCTTCAGGATACTTTGAAAAGGTCTCAATTAAAATCTTGGTATAGGTTTTATCACCTACCGCTATAAGAACCTTCTTTGTCATACTAAAACTCCTTTAAAACAAAAAAACACCCGAACACAAGGCAATTACAAAGAATTGTCTTACATTCGGGTGCTTCCCGTTAGTCATTATATTAATTTGCGTATTTTCGGTATGAAAGTCTTCTAGAATCCTAGAAGACATTTACATTTAAAAGAGAAAGATTGACGACGATTCAATCTTTAAAATTATAGTATCATGTTACCACTTCAGATTCAAGTGAATTATTAACAAAAAGTATTGAGAAATTTATTATTGCCTAAATCAATTTCTGTTACATATGGAATCTGAAACATTGAACCTTATAATCCCATTTATTAAGGTGAATAATATAGATAAATACACCTTAAAGAGCTTATTACTATCATAGTTTCATTAATATTTTTAAAACCGTCACGGTTACTAATCGGTCACCAATTATATTTTATAGCTCTAACCTATAGGCGAGAAATGCCTTTTGAAGCATTTCTCACATACTAAAGTCTATTATAAGTATATTTGACATTTTTTAGGATTTCACTTCTTGATATGTGCAATTAGATTTAAACCATTTATCTATTTCAATTAATCTTTCAGTTAAAAGACTCTCTGTATCAGCCTCACAACATAATGCAGCGGTTGAGAAGACAGAGGAATTTGCACCATCAAATTTAGTTCCAATTGTAGCAAATTTCCAGTAGTCAAACACCCACTCATTTGGAATTTCTTCGGGCATGGAAACTAATGTACCTTTTAAAGGCGAACTCAATATCCACCCTCTATATTTATCCCATTTGTTTTTTTGAACATCAATTACGTTACTAAAACCACATTCTCTTTTAATAAATTCTTTAGTGATATGAATACCGAGTTCAGCTTCTATACATTCAGCGATTCTTCCTCCACCTGTTCTACAAGCAATTTCACAAAAAGTAATCTCATGATTGTCAACAAATATTTCTAAATGGAATGTCATATTTTGAGGACATGGTAAAATATTCAATAATGCTTTACCGTAATTTTTCAAAATTATTGATAGTGGTGAATCTTGATTTATAAATATACTCGCTGTAGATTTTCCTTCTTGATAAGCTAGGCAATTATTAATATACTTTGAGACTGTAATAAATTCCAGTTTATTATCAAGGATAATACCATCTAAATGATAAACTTCTCCTTTAGCAAAAGATTCTATAATCATATTAGCAAAAGAATTCGATGCGGCAAATCTATCAAGATCTTCTTTAGATTTTAATACTAAAGTATTTACTGAACCAGCTCCATCGATTGGTTTAATTACGGCTGGATACTTATAATTATCTAAAAAATTTAAAGCATCTATATATGAATGAACTTTTTGAAAGTTAGGAGTTTTAAATCCATTGTTCGCAACAAAACTCTTCATAATATACTTATCGCGAAAGATTTTTGCACTATATGGTCTCTGGCCTGATATGTTTAGATAATCACGTATGTATGAAGCTCTTTCTACATCTCCTTCCCTTACAGATAATAATTTATCAAAATTATTTTTGAAATGGAGATCTATTGCTTTTTTCTCTATATTATTATTCTTCTCCCAGTTATCAAAACTATATATATTAACATTAGGTAACTGATTTATGTCTTGATATCCTTCTTCATGTTCTTTCTTAACAAATAAAACATAGGTATTTTTCTCGTGTATGGGATCATTGAAAATCCATTGATCAAGCGGTAGGTATTTAATACTTTGTGATGCAAAAATTAATATATTCATAATTCCTCTCCTAAAAAAATATATTTTTTCTAACATATACCATGTTATAATATTTAGTGAATTTAGACAACAAGGAAGGATATTCGCTCTTATGAAAAATAAAATATTAATATCAAAAGTTAGTTCTTTATTTGGTACATCTGTATTCAACACAATTGTAAACTTATGGATATTGGATATATTTAATAGTTCACATACTTTAGGTGTAATCTTATCAATTTCAGGAATTTCCGCATTATTATTTAGCCTTTTAGGAGGATATTTGGCAGATAGTAATTATTTAAAAAAAATTCTCCTTTGGGCTGATTTATCCTCTGCAATATTTTGTATTATAAGTGTTTTCCTTATTTCTTCTTTTAGCAAGGATATTATTTACTTAGTGGTTTTCTTACTTAACATTAATATAGCGTTAACAGCGCCATTAATTAAATCACTGGTTTCAAATGTAGTACAAAAAGAGTTAATAATATCTTTTAATAGTATTTTAGCTATGTATAGTGAAATACTAAAAATTGCATTGCCGCTAATATCAACTTTTCTATACCAATTCGATATATTAACTCTTAATGGTGCATTAATTATTAATGCTATTTCATTTTTTATATCTTTTTTATTTGTAAAAGGTATACAATTAAACGAACTTAACTCAAAATCAAAATTAATTGGTTATTGGGATACATTAAAATATTTATTAAATCGAAAAGTATTATCTATGCTAATTTTAACAGGTGGAATTTCTAATTTTTTCTTAGCTGGTTTTAATCTTTTACTACCGGTTTTTGCGTTAGATAAAGTTGGTAATAGTTTTTACTATGGTGTCTTTCTCTCTTTAGAGTCAATAGGAGCACTATGTGGGGCGTTATCCACAAAATATATTATTGTGGATAAAATGATAATAAAGGAAAGGATAGGAATTTTTTTCTCAGGTATTTTACTTAGTAGCCTAATATTATTTAATAGTAAATTCCTACTTATTTTTATCTGCTTCATCTTAAATTTTTTCTATGTAAGATACAATGTTGCTCTTCAAAGTTTCCTACAAACAGATGTAAATAAAGAATACATAGGTAAAGTTTTTTCTGTTTCATATATTTTATCAAATGTCCTACTCCCACTAGGGAGCTTGTTCTTTGGCTACCTTTTAGAAGATTTTTATAAACTAAGTATAGGGGTAATTGCTGGGGGGCTAATTTTTATAAACCTTTTATGGGTGGTTTGTTATAAGAAGATAGTAATTTCTTAAAGCTAGAGTACTATATTCACTAATACTCATCAGATTTTTTAACCTTTTTGATTACGGCCAGGTGATTTTACCACCCTTGCCATGTTTTTTACCAGTCTTCGCCAATAAATGTACCACACAATGCCAATTCGTTTACCAAGCATAGTAAAACCCTACAGATTAACTAGCTTAATAAACTGTAGGGCTTTTCTTTTACTGACTGTTGCTAATTAGAATTATTTTTAAAATACTCTCTAATCAATTTTTTTGACCCCTCAAATATGTCCTGTTCATTCCATTCCTGTGGAAAAGGTTTCTTTCCATAGATATCCATTAACTGCTTTTTTAGATCCTGGGGAAATGGGTACCAGTTTTTGTATCCGACATAGTAGAAGTATTCCTCTAACTTCCGTAGTTCTTTTTTAGTCATTACTGCCATATTAGAGTGCTCCACCTAGTCCATGGCGCTCACGCATGGATATTTCGCCATCTATTAAGATTTGATAAGAATCATGGATAATACGGTCTAAAATAGCTTCTGCTATCGTTTCATTCCCTAATTTCGTGTGCCATCCTCTAGGATCAATTTGCGAACAGAAGATTGTTGAAGCTACTTTATGGCGAGCTTCTGCGATTTCTAGTAAGATTGCTGCTTCATCCGTTGATAAATCTGTCAGTAACCATTCATCCAAAATAAGTAAATCGACCTTCGTGTATTTTTTGATTAATTTACGATAACTTCCGTCCGCAGCTAATTTTGCTAGTGACAGTTCATCTAGTAATTCTGGCAAACGGATGTATTTAACTTTATAGAATTGACGACAAGCAGATACTCCGAATGCACTAGCTAAATAAGATTTACCTGAACCAGTAGGACCCTTCAATATGATATTGTGGCTTTCTAGGATATAGGTACCACTGGCAAGTTTTAAAATCAAATCTTTTTCTAATCTTCTATCCTCGTAATATTCTATATCTTCAATACAAGCATTCGAATTTATAAAAGTGGCTGATTTTATTAAACGTTGAAGCGCATTGCTCTTACGACGAGAAAACTCTAAATCAACAAGCAAAGAAAAGCGATCGTCGAAATTCATCTTTTGAAATTCCTTGTTCAATGCCTGCTCTTTATAGGCTTCTGCCATTCCACTTAATTTCATTTCGTGCAATTTTTTAACGTTTGGTCATTCATCATTTGTCCGTTCCTCCGTAGTAATTAGATCCTCTTGTGAAGCCAAAGTTATTTTCGCTAGTCTCTGTTTTTCGTCTCATTTCTTGCTCGGCATCACTCTTTTTATTGCTCTTTAATATAGTTTGAATACTTTTAACAGTTGGCCTTTTTGTCATAGAAATAATCATTTTACATGCACGTTCAATTTCATATTTTGTATAACGGCGCTCAAATTTTTTCAAAGTAAATATAGACTGTAACGCGAGTTTTTCTGTTTGAGATGTATCTAGAATATATTTAACAACATTCAATGTGGAAGCTCCGATACTTTCAGCCCATTCAAATGCAGCTTCTGGAGTTTGATCCACATATAACTTGTGATTTTCTGGCATATGATCACGAATAGTAGATAATTGACCGAATTTCCCATATAATCGTTTATGGGAAGCTACCCGCATAAGATTGAAATATACCTCAACGAGGTCGTCTGAAAGTTTCACTTCGACTTGTCGATTGATATATTCATATGGAACTGAATAAAACATACTATCGACAGAGATGTGATAGTCGGGACGTACTTTCGCTGTTTTCCATTCAGACATTTTGTAAGGTTTAGATGGTAGAGGGGAAAGTGCGAATTTCTCCTCTTCCTCAAACGCCGACAGACGACACCCTTTTTTGCGCGTGAAGGGGCGCTCATTGAATTCGGCTAATTTCTTCCAAACTTCTTCATTCAATTCATCGATACTGAAACAATGTGTATTTCTTAATCCTGCAATAATCCATGTAGAGATAACATTAACGGAACCTTCTACACTAGCTTTGTCCTTAGGTGTTCGAACCCGGGCAGGCATGACCACAGTATTGTAGTAGTCTGCCATTTCCCTATAAGTAGGATTTAAGACTAACTCGCGTGTGGTATGTTTCGTCACGCTTGCTTTAAGATTGTCTGGAACAATAATTTGTGTGCTTCCACCAAAATATTTGTAAGCGTGGTTGTGTGCGGAAATCCACGAATGTAAATCCATTGATAAGGTTGCTTCGGCATAAGATATTTGACTGCACGGTAATGTCGCAACGAAAACATAAGCCTTAGCCTTTTCCCCGGTATCTCTATCAATGATGAAGGAGGTCGATCCCGCCCAATCAACTTCCATGATTTCGCCTGGTTTTCTACGAATACGTAAAGTAGCTTTATATTTATCTGCGTATCTACTGTAATGTCGTAAAAAGCTACGATAGGAGTAAGGAATCTTATTGTTTGTCCGGCACTTCGCTTCATATTCATGATGTAGAAGAGAAAGTGTTACGTTAGGCTTAGCTAACTCATCATGAATGAGTATTGCGAATAGATTGAGCCGGCAGTGCGGAGTTTTGAGCCACTATTTGCGGACATCTGAGCCAGTAAGTGCGGAGAAAGAGCCACTATTATTAAAATACAAAGTAATTAAAAAGCCATTAGAACAAGTTTCATTCCAATGGCCGCTTGTATTATCTGAATCCTTTATCTCCTAAGTGCTTATCAATAATCTCAATTGCCCAACGGACCAGTTCATCTTGATCTAAATTCTCTTCCTCATTCCATATGCAGGTAGGTAATAGTCTTTCTTCCACTGCCATCCTTACTTCATCGGGTAAATACATATGCATAAAATATCTTGCTATACGATTTTCAACTTCTATGGGAATCATATAGATACCCTCAATCCATGACGTTCTCTCATCGAAACTTCGCCATCAACCAGAATCTTATAGGAGTCGTGAACGATTCGGTCAAGAATCGCATCTGCTATTTGTGCCTGTCCTAGTTTTGAGTGCCATCCTTCTGGAGAAAACTGAGAACAGAAAATAGTTGATGCTTTCTTTAACCTTGATTCAATAATTTCCAACACATGGAGTACATTTTCTTCTGATAGCTCTGTTAATAACCACTCATCTACTATCAGTAAATCGATCTTTTTGTATTTTTGAATCAACTTACGGAAACTTCCATCTGCTTCATATTTTGCTACTGCTAATTCATCAAGTAATTCTGGTAATCGAATATATTTTACTTTGTAATATTGGCGACATGCATGAACACCAAAGGCGTTTGATATCCACGTTTTCCCGTTCCCAGAGGCTCCCATTAAAATAATGTTATGGTGGTTTTGAATATAATTTCCTGTTGCTAACTCTAGTATTTGCTTCTTGTCTAAATGGCGATCTGGATGATATTCGATATCTTCAATGGCTGCTGTCGGCTCACTGAAGGTCGCTTGTTTAATTAATCTTTCTAGTCTATTAGATTTTCTTCTATCATATTCATAATCTACTAAGAGATTGAATCTATCATCAAAATCCATCCCCTTGTAATCTTTATTCTGTCCTTGTTGCTGATATAATTCAGCCATCGCACCCATTTTCATCTCTATTAATTTACGTAAAGTCTCTTGGTTCATCATTTATTATCTCTCCCAAAGTATTTAGCCCCACGGACAAATCCATAATCATCAGAGGTGTTGCTAATAACTGTATTTTGTTTTTGTTTTCTTTTCTTATTTCTTTCCAATACGCTTTTTAAAACAGAAACCGTTGGATTTGATGATATTTCAAGTAATGTTTCTACTGCTTTCTCCATGTCTGTCTTTGTGTGTTTTGTTGATAGATTTCTTAGTACACTAAGAATATTTAATGCCTTTTTCTCCACATTTACTTCTAAGATATAAGAAACAAACTTAGTCATGGATGGTCCAATCGTTTCTGCCCACTTCCGATTATTATCAGGATTATGTTCTAAATATAATCGGTGATTATCAGGCATATGATCTATGTTTGTAGAAAACTGACCAATTTCACCTTTTAATCGTTTATGGGATGCAATACGGACTTCTTTGAAGTAAACTTCAATTAAATCCGTAGTTAGTCGAACGTCGACATTCTCTCGGACATAATCATATGGAACGGAATAATACATTCGTTCAACTTGGATGTGGTAGTTCAGTTGAACTTTTGCTGTTTTCCATTCCGCAAGTTTATACCGTGTTTGAGGAAGCGGTTGAAGGTAGGATCTCTCTTCTTCCTCAAACACCTTTTTACGCGAACCAGGTCGTTTTTGAAAATCAACGGTGTTGATTTCCTCTAGCCTTTCAAAGATTTGTTGATTTAAATCTCCGATATGAAAACATTGATAGTTTCTTAACGGAGCGATAATTTGCCGAGAAATATATCCAACAGTTCCTTCGACGCTTGCTTTATCTTTTGGACTGCGAATACGGCTCGGAACAATGATAGTATGGTAATAATCTGCAAATTCACGATAGGCTTCATTCAGAATAGGCTCTTCTCGATGTGCTTTCGTAACACCTGTTTTTAAATTATCGGGAACCAGTGTTTCAGGAACTCCCCCAAAATACTCCAATGCATGGATGTGAGCAGTAAGCCAATTAGCTGACTTCCTATCTAAAAATGCCTCAACATAGCTGAATTGACTATAAGGCAAGGTCGCAATAAAAACATATGCTGGAATCATTTCTCCTGTTGAACGATCTATCATTTGTAGCGTAGATCCAACCCAATCTACCTCCATGACTTCACCTGGCTTTCTTCGAATAGGCATTGTTAACTTATACTTCTTCGCATATTTTCCATAGTTTTCACAAAAAGTACGATAGGCATAGGGAATTTTTCCACCATCACGTGCTTCTGTCGCATACTCATGATGCAATAAAGTCAAGGTGACATTCTTTTTTTGTAACTCCTTATGAACCTTTTCCCAATCAACTGGAAAGTATCCTTTCTCCATAGCTTGTTTCTCTGGAAAAAGAAAAGCTTCTAACCATGGATTGGTCATTGTATCGTTCAAACTTTCCACACCGAGTTTCTTGGCACGTTGAACGACATCAGAAACGGTATTCCTTGAATGTCCAGTACTAGAACTAATGGTCCTCTGACTGATTCCTTCAAAATGAAGTTCCAGAATCTTACGACAATTAATCATAATAAAAACCTCCTGTATATTAGTGTCATGCTTGATTGCATGCAACATAATTATACAAGAGGCTTTCGTGATTCTATTTATAATGGCTCTCCATTCCGCAAAGGGTGGCTCTTTTCTCCGCAATGACTGGCTCAAAACTCCGCATAAGTGGCTCATTTCATCTGCAATAATCAATGAATTTAATCAAAGTCCAACGGTAGTCTTCCTGACCCCTCCAAAGTCTTCTCAGGATAGAGAAATTCCTCAATTCATTTATCTGTCATTTCTTCATCTAACGGACAGACTAATCCCTTCTTTTTAGCGAGATGGATAATCTCTGTTACTTTTTGACGAGAGTTGCCAGTACTTGCAGCGATGCCTCTAAGACTGGATTCCTTCATCGTGTAACTCCAATATCTTTTGATAATGGATCATAAAAAAATACCTCCATATAAAAAATGTCACACCCGAAGGTATGCTCATTAATTATACAAAGGTATGAAGTGGTAAACGCATGGCATTTACTGGTACATTCCATGTCATTCAGTGGTAAAAATTATGTCAGAGGTGGTACATTTCGTTGGCCGTAATCATTTTTAGCTTTAATTATCTTTTAAAAAAAAATGAAAGAAAACTAGCATAGAAAAGTGGAGTTTCTTAAATTAGATTAAACTAGAAGTATGAGTAAAATGTTTGTGGGAGAATAAATATCCTTTTTGTCTAGTTGGGGGACGAGTCCCCCAACTAGACAAAAAGGCCACCAAGCGAAAGCGCGGTAGCTGGAAAAAATTAAGTATTAAAAAAGAGAGCTTCCTTTTGTAAAGTAGAGTTTGACTGAACACTACGAAAAGGAGAGGCTCTCATGAATCAATGTAACACAAAAATGCCATCATTAAAAGAATTGGAAAAAACTTTATTTCGAACACTACAAATGACGTTTCAAGAAATCCTTGTTCAAACGTTAGAAAATTGGGATCAAGAGATTGCCAAGCAACGAGACAAAAGAAGATTTGCTTTACGTGATAAACGAGAAATACGATTAGATACAGCGTTTGGAGCTGTGGAGCTGAAGCGTAATTATTATTTTGATCGTGTGACTAAAAAATATATTTGTCTATTAGATCACTATTTACAGTTTCAGGGGAATAAGGGATTTAGTCCGCTACTAGAAGAATGGGGGCTAGAACTAGCGACGAATGGCTCCTCCTATCGAAAGGCGGTGGAAACGTTCGAACAATTTTTAGGCTATTCGGCGATGAGCCACGAAGCATTACGGCAACATCTTCTTCAAACAAGCGTACTTCCCGCTAAGGAAAAACGCCCTTTTCAAAAGGTATTGTTTGTCGAAGTAGATGGATTATATGTGAAGAGTCAAGAAAAGAAAAAGCGTGGATGGGAGTTGAAATTCGCCGCTGTACACGAGGGATGGAAAGAAAACGGAAAGCGAATCAGGCTCCGAAATAAAAGGCATTTTCTTTATGAAGGAAAAGAACCCTTTTGGGAAGCCTTTGAAACGTTCTTACAGAATAATTATGCGTATGATCCTACCCAAACCTTGCTTATTATTAATGGTGATGGAGCAGGCTGGATAACGGCATGTCGGGAGTATTTTCGGGAACGCGCCTTTTTCACCATGGACCGTTTTCATGTCGCTCGTTCGATGAAGCAACTAATGAAGAGCCATCCTCGATACCGCTACATGAAAAGAGCGTTAAAAAACTACCAGGTAGAAACATTACTTCTAGAGTTGAATAGCGCAGTAGGAACAATGGATACACCAGAAAAAGAAGAAAAACTAGAGCATTTCCTTGCCTTTTTAACGCATCATCAGGAAACCATAAAAGATTACCGTAGTTGGTTACAGGAGAAAGGCGTGGACACGACAGCGTATCGTCCAATGGGAAGTGCAGAAGCAATGATGAATCAATTAGCCAAACGATTAAAAAATGGAAGAGCATGGAGCAAAAAAGGCGTCATGAGCATGGCGCGCTTGTGGATTGGATTGAAGGATGACCTATCCATCCAAACGATATATGGGAAATGGGAAAAAGCCACGGAAAAATCAAAGAAAGAGCATCGACCGAAAAGAAAAATACCCACAAAATTAGTAACAGAAACCGTGCGTCAGAACATGCCATACTTAAATCAAGCGATTGGAAAACCCGTTCACTTTGCCTTACAGGGATTAAAAGGTTTTTAAAAAATGAGAGAATCAACAGTTGGAAGAACAAAACCAATTGGAAAGCGGATACAAACTTAGAGGTTTTACTTTATAAAAAAGGGAGCTAAAAAAACTCCCACAAAAACTTGACTCAATCAAACTAGAAAAATAATTTGATAAAAAACTATTTAAACTGTATATTACAATCAAAGAAGATAACCCGTTATTTTTAATAGTTTTTTAACTCTAATAGTCTATTATTCAAAGCTTCATAACTATCTTCTTTTATTAAAATCATTGCTTCAAAATTATTTATATTTACTATTGGTTCATTAACATTTTTCATTTGGTTCTTTTCTAGTTCTAATATCCAATTATTCTTTTCCGCTAGTGAATCTAACTCAACTTTTCTTTCTATAAAATATTTTCTATAGGCACCGATATAATTTTGTGGTTTTGTAATAGGTGGAAATTCTACTTTTATATTTTCTAATTGGTTCTTATGTTGTTCTATTAACAGTTCAATAAAATTTATATTATAGGCATGTTTTAATAATTGAATTGTTTTCCCACCACCTATCCTACAAGCTACTTCATTGAAAATAAGTCTATTATCATTTGTTATAAAAAATTCTAAGTGGACAGCAGAGATAAATTTTTCTGACTTATTAAGTAGGTTCAAAATCTTTTCAGTATAAGTTTTGATTTGTTCCCTCTTTCTTTGGTTATCCATTATTTTACTAGTTAAAGTTGTAAAACCATCATCATTATTTATTACTGATTCTAAACAATTTCTATCATATTCATGGATGGCATACCAAATTAGAGATCCATCTTTTTGTATTCCTTCTACTGTATACATTCGTGCATCTATCCATTCTTCAACAATATAATCTTCGAATGTTTCGATTTTCTCAGATGCCTTATCTAAATCACTCGCACAATTTATTTTAAATGTATTATTTGTTGCCCATGATTTCTTATGTTTTAGAACTAAAGGATATCCATATTCACTTCCAAATTTTTCTATATCTTTTTTGTTTTTGATTGATTGATATATCGGCATCTCAATATCATAATCTCTCAAAGTATCTTTCATTATTAATTTATCTCTGTAGCGGATGGCACAAAACTCACTTTGACCTGTTAAACCTGCTAAACGTCTTATCACGGCTGCTCGTTCAACATCTGACTCATCTACAGCTATTACTAAGTCTATATTTTTATTTTTTATTAAATCTACTGAAAAGTTAACTATTTTATCATTGTTTAAATAATAATCGAAATGATATACATTTTCTAAATTTTGAATATATTCGTTAAAAAACCTAGAATCTGTTACAACAAATATTTTATCAGTAATAACATCCGAATAATTTTTAAAAACTTTAAAAGGAACTCTACTTAAAAATAATATTTTCAAATCAATCACACCTTAGTTTAGTATATTTTTTTAGGAAAATTCTCATTGAGGAGTTATTTTATTTGCTATTTTCATCTTTGTTGCTGACTAATATAATTTTATTTACTATTAATATTTGAACTATCAGTATAGGACAGCATATTCTCCAATATATATATCAAATTCCAATAATTTAAACCGTATTTTTATAACAATCAAATAGAGAACATATCTTACTGAGAGATAGATTAGCGAAATCAAACAAATATTCTACCAATTACAGCTACAAATACGATTATCTGTATAAAAGCATATTTTATCTAAGAAGTTAGTCCGTCTTCCCAATACTAAGCAACCTCTATTAAGCGTTTATTTAGATAAAACAAATTACTAATTCTTTATAAAAAGAATTTATATTATTTATTTTATAATTTTACTAAGTTCATCTTTTAGCTCATCTAAAATTTCTTTTGTATTTATTTCACCTTTGAGGCTCTTTTTATAAATTTTTGTCAGCAACTCTTTAAATTGATCATTTTCTAAATTTCTATTATGCAAATTTCACCCTACCTTTTTAATTGAATTTTATACAGAAAAAGAATAAATTAATCTTATCTTTATGAAATATAAGAAAATTCATCTAAATAATTCTTTAATTATTTTCACTACCTTATTTATTTGAATTTCACTCATTTTAGTATCACTTGGAAGACAAATACCTCTATTAAATATTTGTTCAGATATACTAATCCCATAATTATTATGATTTATAAAGTCACATGATTTATAAAACGGTTGTAAGTGTAAAGGTTTCCACACTGGCCTACTTTCAATATTATTTTTTTCTAAAGCTATAATTATATCAATTGGGTCTAATCCACAATTGATATCCAAGGTAAAACATGATAACCAATAATTAGGAGTTCCATAGTTTTGAATTGGCATCATTTTAATAGCTTCAATTTCTTCAAATGATTTTAAATAGCTATCATAAATAGACTTTTTGCTATTAATTCTATTTGTTAATTCTGTTAATTGTCCTCTTCCTATCCCTGCAAGAATATTACTCATTCTATAATTATATCCCAGCTCACTATGTTGATAATATCTAGCATTATCTTTTGATTGTGATGACCAAAAACGGACCTTATCAATAGCGACTCTATTATTTGAAACTAGCATCCCGCCTCCACTAGTCGTTATGATTTTATTTCCATTAAATGAATAAATACCAAAATCCCCTATTGTACCAGTATAGTTACCCTTATATGTACCACCTAAACTTTCAGCTGCATCCTCAATAACTGGAACATTATATTCTTTACATATCTGCATAATTTCATCCATAGAAGCTGCCTGTCCATATAAATGTACTACTATTACAGCTTTTGGTTTATATTTTTTAAAAGCTTTTCGTAAAGCAATTGGACTCATATTCCAACTATTAGGTTCACTATCTATAAATACTGGAGTAGCATTTTGGTAAACTATAGGATTGGCACTAGCTGCAAAAGTTAGTGATGAACAAAAAACAAAATCCCCTTTACTTATTCCAAGGAATTTAAGAGCCATATGTATAGCTGCAGTACCAGAGGATAGTGCTACAGCATGTTTAATATTTACATATTCTGATAGTTCTTTTTCGAAAAATTCTATATTCTCTCCAATAGGAGCAATCCAATTAGAATCAAAAGCTGCATTAATATATTGCATTTCATTCCCTGACATATGAGGTGAAGATAGATAAATTTTTTTATTCATAGCAACAATTCTCCATTAAGAAAAAAATAAAACAGTTTCTTGTGTATTTTTTTGTTCATTGGTTAACCTTAATAAATATTCTCTCAGCTCATTCTTATTATATTTTGTGTATTCCTCAATTAATTTATATATTTCATTTATATCGATGTCTATAGATTTACCTATATATATACCAGGATATACTGATTTCTGAATAATTTCTTGTTCATCCAAAAGCTCTTCAAACATTTTTTCACCAGGCCTTAAGCCACTAAATTCTATTTTTATGTCACCTTCGCAAAAGCCGGAAAGTTCAATTAATTTATTTGCAATATCAATTATTTTTACTGGTTCACCCATATCAAGAACAAATATTTCTCCACCTTTAGCAATACTACCTGCTTGGATTACTAACCTTGAAGCTTCTGGAATTGTCATAAAATACCTAACTACTTTAGGATGGGTAACAGTTACGGGACCACCATTCTCAATTTGTTTTTTAAAAAGTGGAATTACACTTCCACGACTACCTAATACATTTCCAAATCTTACTGTAATAAATCTTGTATTACTAGTACGATCCATGTAGTGCACAATCATTTCTGCTAATTTTTTAGTTGCCCCCATTACATTTGTTGGATTGACAGCCTTATCCGTAGATATCATTACGAATGTTTCCACGTTAAATAAATTAGCAGCTTCAGCAACATTTTTTGTTCCAATTAGATTGTTTTTTAAAGCCTCCTCTGGGTTTCTTTCCATCAGAGGAACATGTTTATGTGCAGCAGCATGATATATTATATCTGGATTATGTTCGTGCATTACTGAATATATTTTCCTTTTATCCTGGATATCTGCAATTTCTGTTACAATTTCAGTTATATTACTTTCATTATATCTATTTAATTCCATCTCTATATTGTATATACTATATTCTCCATGTCCAAGAAGAACTATTTTTCGGGGCATAAATGGTAATAATTGTTTACATATCTCTGAACCGATGGACCCTCCGGCACCTGTAACGAGTACTACTTTATCAAGTATATAATTGAAAACTCCATCTAAATTTAATATTACAGATTTACGATTTAATAAATCTTCCATATTAATATTTAAGTCTTTATTTTTCCTGTTTTTTATTTTATTGAATTTTTTATCATATTTAATTGAACTCACTAGCGTCGCATTAAAATAATTCAAAGCCCTTTATAAATCTGAATTTTCTGCAATATTATTCATGCACAAAAAAATCCTTTATAATGGTTGGGTGGTAGTAAACCATCCAAATCCAAAATAAAGGACATACGCATGGATAAGTTTACACGAAAAACATCATTTGAACAATGGCTTTCACCGATTTCCTCCACAAAACTAGAGGAACTTGTGGAAGCCTATCAATTAAATTACTATACAAAGAAGCTGTACATTGCTTCATTCTTGAAATTACTCGTATTCGCACAACTCAACGAAACCGAAAGTCTACGTGCGGTTAGTGATACGTTATTCTCGGATGACCTACAAAAAGCAACCGAACTAGAATCAATTAGCTTTTCGCAACTGGGACGCCGGCTAAATCAAGTGCCGACAGAGGTGTTCCAGCAGGTGTTTCTAGATTTAGTCGCGCAAATTCATAAGAAAACGCATTTTGAAAAGCGACGGAAAATGACAACACCACTGAAAATCATCGACTCAAGTACGTTACCATTGAACCTGAACAATCATAAATGGGCTGAATTCCGCAAAACAAAATCAGGCATTAAGCTCCATTTACGTCTTGTTTACTTAGAAAAGGGCTGTTCATACCCGGATAAAGCGGTGTTAACGAATGCGATTGAACATGATCGAGGTCAGCTAGAAGTACTTGTTGACGACAAAGAGTGCATGTATGTTTTTGACCGTGGTTACTTGGATTACAAGCAATTTGACCGTATGACAGACGACGGGTATTTCTTTGTCTCACGCTTACGAAAAAACGCCGTTACACATCAAATCGAGAAATTTCACCTTCCAAAAAATTCAACTGTTTTATCAGATGAAATGATTTCTTTGGGCACAGCACAAAGTCGGGCTGGTAATGAGTTTCGACTACTGAAAGTGATGGATTCAAAAGGGAATGAGCTGCACCTCATCACGAATCGTTTCGACTTAAATGCGGATGAACTCGCTGAACTGTACAAATCACGCTGGGCAATCGAGCTGTTTTTCAAGTGGATGAAACAACACTTGAACATCAAAAAGTTCTACGGACAAAGCGAACAAGCTGTCCATAATCAAGTGTACATCGCGATGATTGTCTACTGTTTAAACGTACTGGCTCAGTTGGGTACAAACAGTTCACGGACGTACTTACAAATTAGTCGGTTGTTAAAAGCAGCACCGTGGAAATCCGCACACATTTGGATTCGAAAAATAGCAGGAAGAGCTGTCCCGTAAAGGTTTAACCGTCTCTGTCGCCCTCGCCAAAGGTTATAGTGAAAAAATGGATGATTACTACCTCTGTTCACGTGTCTTCATTTTTCTTCTCAAACGGAAAAATAATAAAACAGAAAATTCAGTCAATATTTATGCGACGTTAGTGAATTGAACTTCCAATTTTTTTTGGTGTCTTTCTAAATACTTTACGAGTTATGTCATTTGTGTTTATTGTTTCCTTGAATATTCTATTTTCTAATCGTTCACTAATAAAATTCATGCTAAATTTTCTCATATGTATAGACTCCATATTATTAGATAGTTTTACTCTTTAATAAACTGATTAAAATTTTTCCGTATAACCGTAAATTGTTCACTTTCATCTGTAAATGGATATCCATGAGATATTCTAGTTGTGTCAATTATCTTACCCAATTGCTTATCAAGACTAAGTATTGATAATACATCTTTATATATACTTCCACAATTATTTAAATCTCCAGTTTTAATATTCAGAATTTCTTTTGCATGATTTCTATAAAGATTACTTATTTCCTCTATCCAATACTTTTTATTTCTTTCATAAGATTCATTGTTATAGAGATAACCTGATTTTTCTATACTAAATCTTACGACACTTAACAAATCCAACAATACAAACGGGCTAATATTATAAAAACTCATCCGTATCATTAAGTATTTCATCCAATACCTAAGTGCTTTTGACCTAGGACTTCTATTTGAGGGTTTTAAACCGTCTAATATAACAAATGATAAAGACCTTATCATATGTGCTATATAGTAACCAATGTAATCAAATTTAGGTGTAAATACATCGGAACCCATTTTTTCATTAATTGCCAAAATCATTTCTTCAAAGATATCTGTTTGAAAGATAGTATCTTTGTCCATGTTTAAAAAAATAAATCTATCTAGTATGCCTCCAGCTTCAATATGTAACTTACTACCCTCCTTCATAAGAACGAAATCATATATTGGGAAGAAACCATTCGAATTGAAATACACAAATTTTACATACTCTCCCTTAATAAGAGAACCATTATTCGTAAATGTATACTCATTTTTTTTTGGAGTTAAAAAAATTTGTTTGAAACTAAAGTATGAATCAAATTCATCCTTATATTTTTTATAGGTATTTTCATTAATAATTATTTTTATATTCTCAAGTTTTATATTACAAATGTCTTTTAAATAGTTTGCTGCAATATTGAGAGAGTAATCAAGAGAAGAGATATTTTTCATATAAAAATTACTCATTATTGAAAAAAATGAAAATAACGGAAATCTAATTGATTCATCATGCCCTGAAGGATAAAAGACCTTCTGAATTGAAAATAACTTTTCTGTATCTTCCTCTAAAATTTCCTCTGCATGAGCAACTAATAAAGAAGTGTTAAAGTCATGTCCATTTTTAGTATCTAATAAATTTTTTTCTTCAATCTGCTTAAAGTTTATATTTTCAAAAAATTCAACAGTTTTTTCTTTAAGACTTAACATATTGCTATATATCATTTTATTTTCTCTCCTAGCCTTTTCTAATTATTTTTAATTAAACTAGTTCCCGTTCTCTCCTATCAGAAAGTCGGGTATCTTGAAAATAATATCCTTTTCTAACAGATGTATAAGGATAAACTATACAGTCTGGTTCCATCGAAACGCCTGGATTGGTCATTGAATATGCTCCAAATCTACAGTTATCTCCTATTACAGCTCCAAATTTTTTGCTGTTTACTTTCTGTTTGTTATTTTCATCAATATAGTAATACATATCAATATCTAATGAATTAATATTATTATTTTTTAAGAGAAATGAAGTAGTGCATGCGTGAGATCCAAAATTCACATTACTACCAATAATTGAGTAAGTAATGCAATTAAAATGAGCAATAGATGTATTATTAAGTAAGATACTTCTAGTTATTTCACTTGAATGTCCAATTATTGTATTAGACCCTATAATAGATCCATTTCTAATAAATGCGGATTTCCCTATTAAAGAATTATTTAATATAATCACTGGTCCTCTAATAAATGCATAGTCTTGTATAGATACTCCTTCACCTATATAGACAAGACCTTCAATCGTACAATTTTTTGCAATTTTAACATTTGGATGAATATACGATTCTTTTATATACTCGGTTATAATTCTATCCCCTTTTGTTACCAATTCATGTAAAGAGTGTCTATTAAAAATATCTAATAAAATCTCGTCTTCTATTTGTGAAAAAAATTTTTTATAACTCATAATCTTCCTTCTTTCGTTTCTCTTTTTAATATCTAACTAAAAAATTTTAATTACAATAGGGGATTTATGTAAATATGTCAGAAGTTCCTGATTAAAAAAACGAGTGAAAAAATAGTTTTAAATAACCACTTCTAAATACCTATGTAAAAACTATAAAGAATTAATAATAACTAACCAATAATGACCAGTTTTATAAAGTTTCCCCTCAGAGAATCAAGTGTCTTAAAACACAAAAAAGAGTTACTATCTCCAGTTAGAATGTTAATTGACTAAACAGAATCTACCAGAGGAACACTCCTTATGACTTCTATACGACAAAAGAGACCTATTAAACTTAATAATGGAACTATAACTACTCTTTAGTGCGAGAATACAAACGAATTCCTTTTAAAGTTAATCAAACGAGTAAAAAATGAGATGACATTCCGTCGTGAAAGTTGTTTTGGATAGCGAATTTAGTTCTATTGTAGAGAGCTTATTCGCAAATGATTTAAATCATCAATGAATTTAAATCATTTACATGAAGGAAAAGAAACATTATTCATAAAACAACCATAGGTAGTTTATTAGTGATTTCTCAGCAACATACATTGAAGCAAGAGATTAGATACTTCAAAAGAAAAAAATTTAATCTACACATAAAGGGCATGGTCGTAATCCGAAAGAAGTCCGGGAACATAGTAGTTCCGAATAAAGAACTTGTTTTGTAAATTATAATTTCACTATTAGCACTTCCCTCACTATTATCAAAATTCATTTAATATTATAACATGGAAAAATATAGAAGCAATACTTTTTTTTAGGAGGTCCTGATGTAAGTCGTATATTGAAGATAAGCTTCCTATAACCCAACTTTAAGAAGGATTCTATTGCATGACTTTGAAAAGGGTAAATTGGGTTGTAACCGAATTGGTAAACGTTTGAATATAACAGAGATTTTAAATTTGCAAAAAAATGTGTTTGTTCTCGGTTTATTAATACTTTTATTTGTGAAAGTATCCCAGCTAAGTTCAATTTTTCACACGCTATAATAAAACAAATATTAAAAAGGCTTCCTGAATAATTGCTTCAGCAAGCCAAAAATATATAGTATTTCCAGAATCTCAGTATTGTAAGTTTATTTTGCCCTACTGTTACATTCAGTGTAAGGCAAAATAAAGTAATTAGTCCACTCTGCTCTTTTCATATATATAAATTTTATTTATCAGAATTCAATCTTCTAATTATATTTATTTTCTACAGCTGTTTTAATTGATTTTATAACTGTGTGTATGTTTGTGTTATCATGCGCTACTAGTATGATGTCACTACCAGCTAAAATAGAATCCACTGCAGCTTCTCCAATCTCAAAATTATCCACAATTGCTCCCATAGTCATATCGTCTGTTATTACCACTCCATCAAACTGAAGTTGATTTCTTAATAAATCTGTAATTACCGCTTTTGACATAGATGCCGGATAGGTTTTATCGAGCTTTGGTAGTAAAATATGCGCTACCATCACAACATCGGCTCCATTATTAATCACATATTCAAAAGGAATTAGTTCTAGATTTTGCAACTGAGTTAAAGATTTGTTCACCTTTGGTAGTTGAATATGGGAATCCACTACGGTATCTCCATGACCCGGAAAATGCTTTACAACAGAAATGACCTTTTCTGCCTAAATACCTTTCATTACTTGTATCCCCGTATCATGAACTATATCAGCATTATTTCCAAACGATCTATCACCAATAACGGGATTTTCTGAATTACTATTGATATCAAGTACTGGAGCATAGTCAAGATTAAAACCAAACGATTTTACATTCTCTCCAATCTTCCTTCCAATCCTGTAAGCATATTCTTTATCATTTTTATTCCCAATCACCAGACTTGAAGGGGTATTTTCTACTTCTGGCAACCTTGAAATCCGTCCTTCCTCTTGATCGACACTTATAAATAGAGGAAGCTTATTCCATTTATTGATTTCTTTTTTGGATTTTTATTACTTTCGTCTGGCTTGTCTAATACCCATCTTAATCGATAAGAAGGAGGTGCATCATAGCTAAGAATAATTTGATTATAATTATCATCTTTATAATAACTTACCTGATCAGCTTTACCCAGCGTCTGGATAATGTCATTATAATGAACCTTTTTAACCTCTTCATTCCTTGTTCTAAAATCCGTTACTGTATCATTTTGATATCCAATCGTTATATATTGCCTATCATAATCTTCATAAATAGAATGATTGCTAGCTGTTTTGCTTGAAGGTTCTCCTAATATATCTGTGACTTCGTTATGACTAGTTTTGCCAACAACAAATGTTCCATAATCAGTTTTCCCTTCTTTTGCTAAGGAATAAATTCTTTCAATTCTATCACTTATCTCCTCCTTGTTAGAAGGATTTTCTGGTTCCATTACAGAAGAATTCGGTTTTGAAGATTGAGTGTCTTCTTGCAAATTATCCCCAATCCCCATCTTTCCATTTCCAGCCGCTAAATATATTCCGATGAAAACTATAAAACTGACAATTCCTATAGACAGAAGCCATTTTAAGTACAGAAACTTTTTTTTATTTTTTCTAGACACTAACACTCTCCTCCTTATCTTGGTATGATAGGAAGACAATTCAAAGACATCCTATCTTTTAGCCCCAAACTAAGTATTTAACCCAATACAGCTCCTATAACTTTTGTAAGTAGGACATACAATATACTTTTATAAAAAAAACATGAAGAACATGTTAAAATTCCATAAAAATTGGAGGAATCAAAGGGACATTTCTCCAGCTTCCCTCTGATTCCTTCCATTTTTACGATTACTCATTGTTAAATATTCTATACTTTTGAAAAAAATAATATCCTTTCTATATAAAGTGAAACTTCCATCAGTGGGGGTTTTCCTCCCTCCCCCTCTGATGGTTAGTTGAACCAATCGGACCTTTACGGACAGTTGATCTCCCACCTCTCTTCCCCGTATTCTCCTAAGCTTGAGGGGGAATCTTACTGTCCGTTAAGAGTGGGATAAATCTTCTATTTGAGTACATTCCCAATCAGTGATATAGTTTAATTTATAAAAAGACTATACAATAAAAACAAAAGGATTGGTTTTTTTATGCTTACGATTAGAGAATTACCTTTTGAAGCGATACAAATCTATCCCTCAAGTAGTTTTGAGGGACGAGAAATTTTATTTCGTGTCCACCATCATGATTATCAATTTCTTATTGGAAATTCTACCCACCCGTTTCCTTTAGGTGTTAAACATTTTTTTAAAGAAAAGGATATCTGCCCATTTTGCCATAAACTCATTTACGCTGTTCCTTTAGGACAACAACTTTGCTTAGAATTTCAGAAAAACTTGCCAGCACTTTTACAGTTTTTCCAAGAAGAATATTCAGATGCTTTTTAATGGTGCATGATACGGTTCTTCTGCTTCCCACAAACGAAACAGAAGAATCGTCCTAATTGTGTTTTATACTTCCTCGATTACACTATATAATAACAAGTATAGTTATTCTTTTTTTAAAAGGTAGGTGAACCAATTAATATGTATGAATTAACACCAAAACAGGCGCAAAAAATTGTAAATAAAATGATGAAGGATATTCCTTATAATATTAATATTATGGATAAAACAGGCATTATCATTGGAAGTGGAAATAAAAAGAGGATTGGCACGCTCCATCACGGTGCAGTTGCTGCCATCAAACAAAAAAAAATCGTTCCTATCGAAAAGGATGAAGAATTCGTTAAGAAAGGAATTAATCTGCCTATTGAATGGAATGATGATATTTTAGGTGTAGTTGGTATTAGCGGTGAGATCAAGGAAACTAGTCCCTTCGGAAAACTAGTTAAATCAACCGTTCTGTTATTAATCGAACAAAGCATCGCATCAGAAAAAGAAAATAGGAGAAAGAATATAAAGCATGATTTTTTCAACTTATTAATAGATCCTACTACCATTTATACAAAAGACATAACAGACCAGGCATTATTCTATGATGTTCACCTAAATAAGCCCAGCCAATTGGTGTATATTGAATTTCCCAAAAACGTTAATAAGTCAATAGTCAACAACTATCCTTTCTTTCAACCATATCAAAATACGCTATGCGTAGTTGTGCAAGAGCCAAACAACATAAAAGAACTACAAGAGCAGTTAGCTAAGTATCAAGACGTCTTCATTTCCATAAGTAAAATAAATGATAAGATTGCTGATGGGTTTCTTCAGACAAAATTAGCTTTAAAAGTATTAAAGGGATTATTTTTTCATCAGAAAGTTATTTTTTATGCTGATTGTGAATTTATTGCCGATCTATCCTATTCTTTGAGAAAAATAAAAAAAACAGCCCCTCAATCAGATTTGCTTGAAACAAACGATGAACTTATTAAGACCCTCCAGGCTTATCTTAACTGCAATATGAACATGAATGAAACAGCCAGCCAACTTATTGTGCATAGAAATACATTAAACTATAGATTAAATAGAATTCACAAAATTACAGGAAAAGATCCTAAGAATATATTGGATCTTTTAGAACTAATCTTTATGTTAATTAATCGTATTAAGTGAAGAAGCTGCTCCCAAGTCAAAGGAACAGCTTCTACCAAAAGCTTGCATAATTAATTTTTCTTCTTTCTTAGCTATTTTAATAGTCTAGCAATGCTTTCAGCGGTTCGTGCAACATTTACTTTTCCCTGAGCCAGCAACGTGTCAATGGAAGCTGCTCCAGGGACGATTCCAAAAATAGCGTCAAAGCCTTCTTCATACAAAACTTCCACGTCCTGACCAATATAACCTGCCAGTGCGATCACTTTCATATCATTGTTCACACTTTTAGCAGCTTGAGAAACTCCATATGGTGCTTTACCAAATTTTGTTTGAAAGTCAATGCCGCCTTCTCCTGTAAAACAATAATCTGCAGCTTTCAACTTTTCTTTTAAATTTGTATATTCGATTACAATCTCTATACCTTTCTTCATTGTTGAATTAGTGAAAGCCAGTAAACCTGCTCCAAGACCACCTGCAGCCCCCGCACCAGGCGTGTTTACTATATCCATTCCAAGATGCGCTTTTACCTTTTTAGCGTAGTGACGTAAGTTTCTATCTAAAATCTCAATCATCTCTGGTGTAGCACCCTTTTGCGGACCAAAGACAACTGATGCTCCATTTTCCCCACATAAAGGGTTCGTTACATCTGATGCAACCAAAATATTCACATTTTTCAACTGTGGAATAACATTGGAATCATCGATTGTAACTAGTTCATTTAAATACCCACCACCAAATAACAGTTCATTTCCATCTTCATCAAGAAATTTATAACCAAGCGCTGCGGCCATTCCTGTGCCACCATCATTAGTTGCGCTTCCGCCAATTCCCAGTATAATGTCAGTAATTCCTTGCTCTATACATTCCCTTATTAGTTCCCCTGTCCCATAAGTGGTTGTAATAAGAGGATTCTTGGTTTCCTTAGTAACATGATGGATTCCGCTAGCAGATGCCATTTCAATAACAGCCGTCTTTCCGTCTCCTAAAATACCATATTGAGCTAAAACCGCCGTTTGAAGAGGTCCTGTAACTTCCTTCGTAACTAGTGTTCCGCCTGTTGCATCTACTAAAGATTGAACAGTCCCCTCACCACCATCTGCCATTGGTACATGAATACATTCTGCATCAGGGATCGCTCTTTTTATCCCTATTTCCATAGCAACGCAAACTTCCTTGGCTGTCATACTTTCTTTAAATGAATCAGGAGCTAATAAAAATGTTTTCCCCATTGCTTCCACCTCGTTTTATAAGATAAATCCGTATAGGATTATTGCTACAATAGTCATGGTTAAGCCAACAATACTTTCATACCCTACCACTTTCATTCTGTCTGCCATACTCATGTTCATAGCATTACGGGTAACATGAAAATAAGTTCCATGTGGTAAGTGGTCGATTACAGTAGCACCAGTATGTGTCATCACTGCAGCAGCTATAGGTGCAACTCCAGTATTCAATATTGCTTCTGAAAATGAACCAGTTGCCAAAATAACCCCTGTTGAAGTAGATGCTGTTGCCGCT
This sequence comes from Niallia sp. RD1, assembly GCF_024219955.1. NCBI lineage: Bacteria > Bacillati > Bacillota > Bacilli > Caryophanales > Bacillaceae > Niallia > Niallia sp. RD1. The sequence goes on from NZ_CP100420.1 coordinate 619,306, forward strand.
GCCATTAAAGTTCCTGCAATCGGCGCAAGGAATGTACCAGAAATGCCAGAGGACTCTACCAATGCAACTACTTGTGTAGGCAAGTCTGAAGCAGTAATCAATCCACCAATAGCACCTGCACCAATAATAATTAAAATGGTTGGAGTCATTCTATTTAAGCCAGCTGTACAATAATCTAGAAGCTTCTCTTTTTTACCTAATGCTAGCGTTCCGACGACTGCAGCAAAAGGCAAAATAAACAAGGAGTCAATATTCAGCTTCGTAAGAACCTCCATTCCAAGCATTGATCCTATTGGACTAATCATCAAAAGAACAATCGCGATAATTGGCGTTATTAAAGCCTTAGATAAAGCCGGAAGATTGGAAACGTTCGCTTTTTCTAGCTCCTCGGCCTCCTCATCTGTCACTTTAGTTCCTTTATACTTGATTAGAGATGCAAGGATTACTGTTACCACAACACCAAAAATAGCTGGAATCAGTCCTCCAATCATCACTTGGTTAACATCAAGCTCAAATCCGCCTGCCGCGGCAATTGTATTGGGATTAGGAGAGATAATATTTCCTGCTTTCCCACCTCCAGACAACGCAACTAAGACCGCAATTTTAGAATAGCCCATTTTGTTTGCTACAGACAGTGCAATTGGTGCAACAATCAGTACCGCTACTGGAATAAATACACCTACAGCTGTAATAATCATCGTAGCTAATGCTAAAGATAGCATTGCTTTCGTTCCACCGAGCTTATCTACAATAAACTTGGCAATTGTTTCTGCTGCCCCAGATTCCATCATAACACCCGCAAAAACACCTGCAGCAATAATACGGATAACCGTTCCTTGTACACTTTGTGTCCCTGATACTAAAATAGTAATTGTTTCTGTAAAATTAGCACCACCAATAAATGCTCCAACGATTGCTCCTAAAATAAGTGAATAGGTTGGGGCTAACTTAAACAAAATTAAAATAATTGCCAGCGCCAATCCACACAAGGCTCCAATCCAACTAATATCTAACCCAGTTGCCATAAATAATCCTCCTAATCTATTACTCTTTACAATAACGGCCTATTACATCCGAATCTCCCAATCAATAGTCCCTTTAAAAATATCATCCTGTATTCCGCTCTTGTTTCTCTACTGCTTACAAATTGTTGTATACCCCTTATAAACCATTTGCAACTAGACCACATTGAATACGTTTTCATTCTATTCTATTGAAAGCCCTTTAACAATTGATAAATCAACCAAAATTCCTTGTTCATTTGCACAAAACCTCAGTTAATAACCGATAAAATTAGCTCCTTAACCAATATTATAAAAATCTCTATTTTTTTTATCTCTTATAATGAAGACTTCCATCAGCCGAGGTTTTACCGACCGTTAAGAATAGGATAAATCAACAAGTATTGCTTACATTCACTTTACTTCCCCTATAGTAGGCAAAATAATTTCATCGAAAGCATGCACAATTTTTTCATTTACTTATTCGACCAAAAACTTTCGTCATTCCAATTTACGACCTACAGTTTCCATTCTCTCGTTTAATCTAAAATAATGTTAAAAAATCTTACCCCACACTAGAAAAATAAAAGATAATGTAATAAAGTTATGAATATACGCAATTTTACCAATATTAAAATTGCAATAAAGATACTAAAAACTCTATTCTGTTCCTGCTAGTATGCTCTATAGGTAAACAGAAGAACCGACCCTCCGATTCCTATAAAGTTCGTTTTTTTACTTCTTTAACTATAGAAAAAACGACAAAATAATATTTTTTTCACCAAAATCCGCACATTCTATTGAAATATCAAAAAATGATATGTATAATAACCAATATCAATAGTTTGGCAGGTGAGTTATCATCGACACAAATGAAATGAAGAGATTTTTATCTCAGGTATACAATAAAATTTCTAAGGAATTATTTGGTGCTGGTACGACATTGCTAAAAGTGACAATCGATCAGAATGTCATAACACTTCATGCGAAGCATCCTCGCGCCTCGCGCTCTGCTGCTTTGGAAGGAGAAGTGCCCAGCCTTAAACAAGAGGTTGACTTTCATCTGTCCTTACTTTTTAAGAAGAAGCTAAAAGAACATTTAGAAGTAGATACAAATTGGAATATCGAAGCAATTCTTAGGGATTATGATTCTTTCACACAGCTTGCTTTTACAAACATTGTATTAGATAAAAATTAAACTTGGATTTCTTCTTGGATTTATCTAAGTAGAACGCCACTATATACACAAGATAAGTTTAATCTTTGTTTACAAAGAAAAGACAATCTTAAGTAGAAGGATAATTCTATTTAAGCTTGTCTTTTTTTATTTTTTTTATAGCTTACTTGAAAGATAGTATACCAAACCTAAAAAATCATTCGGAGGGGTTCAAAAATGAAAATAAAAAAATTAGTTAGTGCAGTTGCAGCATCATCCTTCTTACTATTAGCTGCTTGTAGCTCAGATGACGCATCAAACGGCAGTAAAGAAAAGAAGGAAAAACTAGTCGTTTCCACTTGGGGCTTTAATGAAGATTTCTTCCGCAGCGAAATTTATGCACCATTCGAAAAAGAAAATAATGTAGAAATCGTTTTGGATACTGGTAATAATGCAGATCGCTTAAATAAAGTAAGACAAGGAAATTCCGATGTAGATGTCATTTTCCTTTCTGACTATTATGCACAGCAAGGAATTGAAGATAATTTATTTGAAACAATTGATCGTAGCAAGCTGTCTAATCTAGATAATATTTATGAAGTAGCAAAAGCTCCGCTTGGTGAAGAATATGGTCCTGCATACACCATTGCTCAATTCGGAATTGCTTATAATCCAGATGAAGTAACAAACCCAATTACTTCTTGGAAAGACCTATGGAGCGATGATTTAAAAGGAAAAATAACCATACCAAGCATTACATCAACTACAGGACCAATGATCGTAGATACGGCTTCCTTAGTTAGCGGTGAACCGACTTTTAACGAAGATAAAGCTTTTGAACAGTTAAAATCATTAATGCCAAGCGTTGTTAAAGAATATGGACAGACTTCTGAATATGTAAACATGTTTGCTCAAGGAGAAATTGCAGCTGGTCCCATCATGGAGATGTATTTTGCAGATTTACAAGAAGCAGTACCTAATGCTGAATTTGTTACTCCAGCTGAAGGCGGATATGCTGTTATGAATACAATCAACGTCGTAAAAGATACAGACCAAAAGGAACTATCTGAAAAGTTCATCAACTATATTTTAGGAAAAGACGCACAAGAGAAATCTGCAAAAAATAAAGTAGATTCTCCCGTAAATACGGAGGTTGTACTAACAGAAGAAGAAGCTAAAGGGCTAACATATGGAGAAGATGTTATTGCAAGCTTACACACATTAGATATGAAATTTATCAATGATAACTTAAAAGGTTGGATTGATCACTGGAACCGAGAGCTAGTTCAATAATAGAAAAGAGGGTCATCATGAAAGAAAAGCTAATATTGGATGTAGACACTGGCATTGATGATGCAATTGGTATTCTACTAGCAGTAAAAAGTAAAGCATTTGATATTTTGGGGATTACAACCGTGAATGGAAATGTCTCCTTAGAACAAGCCACTACAAATACATGTAAAATACTAGATTTAGTTAGAGCTGATCATATCCCTGTTATAAAGGGTGCTGCCACTCCCCTCCTTCGGGAAGCTTTCTTTGAACACCGCATTCACGGAGAAGATGGTTTAGGCGGAGCACTAAAGGAGGCAGCTGTTACTCACCCTGTGAGTGACGGCTTTGCTCCTGACTTTTTGATTAATTCCATTTTAAGCTTTTCTGGTGAAGTAACATTGGTGATGACTGGACCATTAACGAATTTAGCACTAGCCGTTAAAAAATGCCCGCAAATTACGAATCACGTAAAGGAAGTTATTTTCATGGGTGGTGTAGTAAAAGGACCTGGCAATGTGACGCCAACTGCCGAATTCAACAGCTATGTTGATCCTGAAGCGGCAAAAATTGTCTTACATGCAGGCTTTTCTTCCATCACTCAAGTTGGTCTGGATGTAACAAGAAAAGCACTTTTAACGAAAAACCATCTTGATTTAATAATGGATAAACCTTTAAAAGATTATATTACGCAAAGCACAAATGACTATCAACAGAAATACTATAACCGCTATGGAATCCATGCTTGTGCTATGCATGATCCACTAGCAGTTGGAATTGCCATAAACAAAAGAATCGTAGAAACAGAAAAGTATTTCGTCGATATTGAAACGAAAAGTGAGTTATGCGATGGTCAACTCGTCTGTGATTTCCAAAATCGTCTAAATAAGGAATCGAACTTATATGTTTCCTTAAAGGTAGATGATGATGCCTTCTTCCAGATGTTTATCGACATTTTAAATGGTCACTTTGAGGAAAGGGAGTGACGTCTTGAAGAAACGATATTTATATTTACTCTTGTTACCTGGTGTATTATTTTTAACGATTTTTTTAGTAATTCCAATCCTTTCTATGATTGGGACAACATTCAATGACGAAGGAACCTTTAGTTTACAAGGGTATATCGATTTTTTTAAGGATAAATACTTTATCGATATCCTACTTACTACTTTACGCGTTAGTTTACTCACTACCTTTATCTGTATTTTAATTGGTTTTCCGGTTTCCTATTATATTGCAAAGCTACCTAGCAAAAGGAAAGCCATTCTCTTGTTGTTTACCATTTTCCCATTGCTGACAAGCCCTGTTGTTCGCTCCTTTAGTTGGATGATTATTATTGGGAAGAATGGCGTGCTAAATAAAACGTTATTGAACCTAGGCCTTATTCAAGAACCACTGAACATTTTATATGCGCCAAATGCCATTATTATCGGTCTGGTTCACCTTTTTCTTCCATTAATAATCGTAACACTCGTCGGCGTAATGGAGAATATCGACAGTGATTTACTGCGTGCAGCAGAAAGCCTTGGTGCTTCCAAAATTGCGACATTTATGAAAATCATTGTGCCATTATGTGTTCCTGGCCTTGTTATTGGGAGTATTTTAGTGTTTGTAGGAAGCTTTACTGCGTATACAACACCTGCTTTACTAGGTGGAAAACAACGGGTTATTTCCACTTTTCTTTATCAAAATGCAATTACCCTAAATGATTGGAAGCTTGCCTCCATTGTAGCAACAATAATGATTATTTGTACCTTTATCATTATTGCAATCATGAATGGTGTTGCAAAAAAACTAAATCCAAAGGGGTAAACGTGTATGCAGGAAAAACATAGAGGATTGGCCCTATTTACTATCCTCGTTTTTATTTTTTTACTTGGACCACTTGTAATAATATCGATTACCTCTTTTGAGAGTGGAAGCATTCTGAAATTCCCTCCAGAAGAGTTTTCCTTTAGATGGTATGAAAATATTTTTAAAGTCGAGATGTTTTTAAGCACCTTTAAAACATCCATTATTGTTTCCCTAGCTGGAAATATTTTAGCTTTATTACTCGGAGTACCAGCAGCTTATGCACTGAGCCGCTTCAACTTTGCTGGCAAAGGAATCATCAATGCTATCTTTGTTTCTCCGATTCTTATTCCAGGAATTGTTCTAGGTTTCTCTTTTTTACGCTATATTGTTGTGACCTACAACCTTCCTATTTATTTATCCCTATTTATCGGTCATACGGTCATCATGCTGCCATTTATTATTCGTGTGATTTCTTCTAGTCTAGCAAACTTTGATTTTTCTATAGAAGAAGCAGCACTTAGTCTTGGCGGGACTCGAATCGGAACATTCTTTAGCGTGGTATTGCCGAATATTAAATCCGGTATCATTGCAGCTGTCATGATTGCCTTTTTAGAGTCCTTTAATAATGTAGATATATCCGTTTATATGACTGGACCTGGTGTAAGTACGTTCCCTATTCAAATGCTGCTCTATGTAGAAAATTACTTTGACCCTACTGTAGCAGCCATCTCTGTTCTATTAATGTTCCTTACTGCCATCTTTATGTTTGCAGTCGAAAGATTAATGGGCTTGTCTTATTTCACGAAAAGATAATGGAGGATAAAAATGGCTTTATTTACTTTAGAAAATGTATCTGTCGCTTATGAAAAGAAAAATATATTAGAAGATTTTAATTTAAGTATTGAAAAAGGACAGCTTGTTTCTTTATTAGGACCAAGTGGTTGTGGAAAAACAACGACTTTGCGCTTGATTGCTGGTTTTTTAGAAGCGAGTGAAGGAAAATTTATTTTTCAAGATAAAGATTATACAAAGGTTCCTGTGAACAAACGGAATTTTGGCTTTGTTTTTCAAAACTATGCACTCTTTCCCCATCTTTCCATTTTTGACAATATTGCTTTCGGCCTGCGTTTACGTAAAGTTAGCAAAAAGGAAATCGAGAAACGGGTTCAAAATATGCTAGAAATTGTAAACTTAAGAGGATTTGAACACCGCTTTCCTGGCGAATTATCTGGTGGTCAAAGACAACGAGTTGCGATTGCAAGAGCGTTAGTTATCGAACCAGACATTCTATTATTTGATGAACCGTTAAGTAATCTAGATGCGAACCTTCGCGTTAATATGAGAGTCGAGATCCGCAGAATTCAGCAGGAACTTGGAATAACTACAGTTTATGTCTCTCATGATCAAGAGGAATGCTTCTCCATATCAGATCAAGTTGCGATTATGAATAAAGGGGTCATTGAACAGCTAAGCGACCCTGCAACCATTTATAAATATCCAGAAACGAAATTCGTCGCTGACTTTATTGGATTTAAAAACTTTATTACATTTGATAAACGCACCGATCACAAGGATTATATCGAACTTGAAAAAGCTGGATTAGTATTTAGAATAGATCGCCATGCCCATATGGAAAATCCAAATAAAAAAGTTGGTGCCATCCGCCCCGATGATTTTATGATGGAACCAAGCTCAACCGCTATCCCAAAAAACGGCATGAATGGAACAATCAAAATTACAACATTCCTTGGCAGAAGCTATCAATATGTGGTGGAAACGGCCCTCGGTAATTTCACGATTAATAAAGAAATGGTTCAACCATTTAAAAACGGACAAGAAGTAACGGTAATTATTCCACAAAATCAAATGGTGCTTGTGGAATAAAGGAGGGGGTTTTCATGCAAGTTGATACACTCGTTTTAAACGGAACAGTATTCAATAGTTATTTTAAACAATTTAGAAAAGAAAATATTGCCATCAAGGATGGTAAGTTCTTTTATATCGGAAAAAAGGGGCAAGAATTTTTCCAAGCAAGGGAGATTGTTGATGCTGCTGAAAAATACATTGTACCAGGCTTAATTGATATTCATCTGCATATCGAAAGTACAATGGTAACACCTGCAACATTTTCCTACGGATTAATAAAAAATGGGGTAACAACGATCATTCCGGAACCCCATGAAATGGCCAATGTATTTGGAATTTCTGGTGTGAAAGAAATGATAAAAGCAAGCAAAAATGAAGTGGTCGATATGTTTTACGGTATCCCAAGCTCTGTTCCTGCTACTTCAATGGAAACTACAGGTGGTTCCATTGATATAGAAGATATGGAAGAGTTGTTGCAGACAGAAACTATCAAATGTTTAGGCGAAATTATGAATTACTATGATGTTCTTACAAAGCCTGATTGCAAAACCAATCAAATTCTAGATTTTGTTCGCGAAAACTATCCTGAACTAATCATTGAAGGTCATGTTCCTAAATTGTTAGATGTGGAATTACAAGGCCTAGCATTCGCTGGCGTTGGTTCTGACCATACTCACCAAACAGTTGAGGGCATGAAGGAAAGAATTGGAATTGGGATGTTTTTAGAAATTCAAGAGAAATCGATGACACCAGAAGTAATCGAGTATCTCATCGAAAATCCAGTAAAAGAACATTTCTGCTTTGTTACGGATGATGTTATGGCTGATTCCTTTCAAAAAAGGGGTCATTTAAATGTATTACTGAAGAAAGCTATTTCGATGGGACTGTCTATTGAGGATGCCATTTATGCTTGCACCTATACTCCTGCTCAACGAATGAGAATGTATGATAGAGGGGTCATTGCACCAAGTAAAATCGCTGATTTTGTGGTAGTCAGTAATATAGCGGACTTTTCCATTGATGCTGTGTATAAAGATGGCGAAAAGGTGTTTGATAAAAAACTACCATATGTGCAGAGCGCCCGTTCTAAACAATTTCCTGCCTCTTTCTATGAAAGTGTAAAACTCTCACCACTTCATGAAGAAGATTTTGAAGTGCGTATAGACACAGATAAGAATAGTGTAACCGTTCGTACCATTCATGTGCAAAATGGCTCTACTTTTACAGAAGAAAGACAAGATACACTGGCTGTGAAGGCGGGTAAATTGCAATGGATGGATAGCTCTTATTGTTTAGTGAAAACATTTGAACGTTACGGAAAAAATCAAAATAAAGCCCATGGCCTAATTGGTGGAGACATTCTAAAGAGAGGGGCTGTCGCAACCACCTATTCCCATGATAATCACAACTTATTAGTTGTAGGGAAAAATAAAGAAGACATGCAACTCGCTGCAAATGAAGTCATCAAAAACCAAGGCGGTATATGCTGTGTGCATAATGGAGAGATCCTTTCCATGGTGTCACTACCAGTTGGAGGCATTCTTTCTGAAGAACCTTTAGCAGTCATTGCTTCTCAAGTAGAAAAGTTAACAGATGCTTTAAAGTCATTAGGGTATGAACATTACAACGTAATCATGTCTTTAAGTACCCTTTCCTTGCCTGTAAGTCCCGCCCTAAAGATAACAGACTATGGGTTGATTGCAGTGAACGAAGGCAAAGTCGTTTCATTCGAAGTTTGAGAGAGATAAAAGGGCGTTCTTGTGATGAGAGTCAGTTGGATTTCGATTGAATTTTGATAGCTTAAAATTGATTGGGCTTCTAAAAAGACTTGTATACAGCTTTTTAGAAGCCACATTTTGCAATTAATAATATGGATACAATAGCACTAATCTCATGAAAATAAATTTATACTTCTTGCGATTTTTTATCAAAAAATAAATTTAGATCTGTTTTATCTGTATCTTCTGCTAAGGCATTATGTATACTATCCTGTAATAATTGCATCTTTTGTTTTTCAAAAAAAGGAACACTAATAACATTGGTTGTCCCTGATTTTTCAATTGTAAGTATAGTTTGTATACCATTCCCAACAATCCCTACACCTATTAGGAGTATAATCAATCCAAAAATACTGGAACTTAAAGAACCTAATCCTATAAAAAATATAATTAGTCCTAAAAGAATGCGTTTAATATGATATTTTGATGATAAAATAGCCCCAGAAATATTTTTTAAAGGAATGCTTTGTTGGTCTTTACCTGCTGGAATAAATCCTAATATTGTGTTTGATAGATTTGTTTTCACAAACCTACTATCGACTTCTACTTTTCCCTTAATCCAAAAGAATAATAAATTCATCGAAAATACTACTTCTCTCATTTCCCCATCTCCTCTTATTAAATTTTTTCAACAATAGTACAATATTACCATAAAATAAAATGAACGGTATACCTTTTATTGGAACAATAGTTAATTATACCTATATATTTCGACTCATTTCCTTTTTCTTAAGAGAAACCGTTTCTGCTATGAGGTGTAATGAATGTGAGCACTAAAAAAAGTCTTTTTTTCGAAAGAAATGAAGAGCAAGCCTATTTAAAAATAAAAATAAGATTTGTTTGGAAAGGCGCCCGCTCGACTCCGATGGGAGCTGCGAGAAAATTCGAAATAGCCCCAGAAAGCATGGCAATCGTCTCGGAAATCCATTACAATATCCCATTTTAATACTATGCTATTTTTAATCGTCAATTTATGCCGTATTTTAGTAGTCTCGAACCGTCCCTATGTTTCCCTCCAATAAATTGCTATAATGAAAGTAAAGTTAAATATTACTTAAATTAACATGTATTGGTGATGATTTTATGAACAGAATACTATGGGCTACTTTTATTTTTATTGTATTATTTTTAGGATTAGCAATAATGAGTGCAATGGAAGTATTAAATCAACCAGCTATCAATGGGATTTTTTCGATTCTACTTTCTGTCTTTATTATGTTTCTTTTAGATAGCTTCTTACAACTTCTTTCTAATAGTGAAACAAGATGGAAAAAGAAACATTATAAAAACCTTTTAGAATGGGTTGATGATGGAGGAAATGGCGGCAGAAGACTAGAACAAAATCTCTTTAAAGACATCAAGCCAAAATATAATCTTGTGGATAACCTTGAGCTTATAAAAGAGGCCTTTACTAAAATCGATAAGGAGAAAAGAGAGCTTTTACTAGCCTATTTTAGGGCACAAAGAAATACAGTCTCCCTTCCCGCCACAATTATGGCTATTTTTTCTACTCTATTCGCTGGAGTCCTTTTGTATTTCATTCAAAATCCGAGGATATTCAGCATAGAAATTACAGTAAATGCTGAATTTGATTTCTTTGTACAACTATTCACATGGATTTTCTTTTTCATCATTGTGATGTATCACCTTGTAAAGATGAATAAAAGAACATCCACCAAAAACGAACTATATATTGAAATATTAGAGAAAATAAAGTGAAACTTCCATCAGTGGGGGTTTTCCTTCATCCCACTGATGGTTAGTTGAACCAATCGGACCTTTACGGACAGTTGATCTCCCACCTATCTCCCTCTTATTCTCATGAGCTTGAGGAGGGAGTTTTACTGTCAAAGTGGGATAAAGTAAAGATTATTCGTTGCAAGAGCGGGGGAAATATGGATACTATTACACATACCTTATTTGGAGTCGGAATCTATCAAAGTGTCAATAAAGAAAAAATGAATAAGAAACAAAAATATGCCCTTCTTATTACATCCATAGGTGCCAGTCAAATCCCTGATATTGATGTTATATCACAGCTTTGGGATACTACTGGTCAATATCAGATGTGGCATAGAGGAATTACGCACTCTATTTTTCTAGCTCCTCTATGGGCATTATTCTTTTACATTATCAATCGTTTGGTATTTAAAACAAAGGGAATTCAATCCTATTTCATTGCACTTCTTGCAGTATTTATCCACAATACTAGTGATGTGTTTAATGCATGGGGAACAGGTTATCTCGAACCATTTTCATCTGTTCGATTAACTTTCGGTACGGTTCCTATCGTTGATTTAGTGATATGGTTCATCTTTTTATTAACATTTATCGGATCCAAGCTTTATCCTAAAGTAAAAACACATGTATTGTTCCGTATTGGCTGGGTGCTAATTGTGCTTCATATTGCTATTCAATCTATACAAGGCTCTATTTTATACAAAAATTATAAGACGGATTATCAGGATCTTGCACTATCCGCCAGCTTTGTCCCTTGGCATTTTACCGTTATTGGCAAAAATGACAATACAATTGATATTATTAATGATTCGCTTCTAACAAAGGCTGATTTCGTGGAGCGAATTACTTCTAGCAATGAGGCAGATCTTAATCTGTTATTTGCAGAAAATCCTGCTGCAGCTACTCTTTATAAATGGTCACCCTTTGTTGTAGTTGTAGATGATAATAATAGAATTGGCATATATGATCCACGATTTTACCGCAATGGTGACTCCTTTTTAGGGGAATATTGGGATAAGTAGCATGATACTATGTTTTTTATCTTTTTTCTTTCATGGAAACCATCGTATTTCTATTTAAATAAGAACAATAAAGCAAACGTCCAACAGTGGGGATGACTGCCCATTAAAAGTGGGATAAAAATGGCCAATCAGTGAGATTACTACTTCCTCGCTGATTGGCCATTCTAGCAATCGAGCTTTATAAAAAGCCTTTACGAAATAACTTCGTATTTTATAAGATTTATTCCAAAATTATTTTTTATTGTAAAATGAACAGCAATGTACCATTCATTTCGTCACCCTAACAACGATTGTATCCGTTTTTGCATTTTTCGTAGTTACAACCACACTTGTCGTACCAATCTTCTTCGCCAATAATAATCTTTCTTGGTTAATAGAGGCAACCGATTCATTTTTTGTAGATATTCTATAGTAAAGATATTTAAATTTTCTTTTCGGCAATTAGTAAATCCGTTAAGGTCATTCAATGCTTCAAGTAGAACATGTAAGAAATTACACATTCCTGATAAAACCTTATGGAACACGTTTTATAGGGAGCTAAAAAACTCCCTATAAAACGTGACTTATATCAGTAATTTATTTATCCAATTTCACTAGTGTTGCGTTAATTTAATTTAACTATTAAAAATACTTGAAATGTTCAATTTTATCATTTTATGCAAAGAAAAAGTCCTTTATAATGGATAAGTTAGGTGGTAACCCGTCCAAATCCACTAAAAAGGACTATCGCATGGACAAGATTACACGAAAAACTTCATTTGGACAATGGTTTTCACCAATAAATCTTCAATTATTTGAAGAAAACGTGAAAACGTTGAAATTAGATTTCTATACGAAAAAACTAACGACAGAGTCATTTCTAAAATTATTACTTTTTGCGCAGCTAGAAGAAGTCGAAAGTCTGCATGCGCTGAGCGATTGTCTTTTCGATGATCAACTGCAAAAGGGCATTGATCTTGATTCTATCAGTATTTCCCAACTCTCACGCCGTTTAAATGGCATGAATCCAGACTTATTCCAAAAGCTTTTCCTTGATTTAGTTTCACAAATTCATGCCAAAACGCACAACACGAAACTTGTGATGCCATTAAAAATCATTGATTCAAGCACATTGCCTCTCAATTTGACTAATCATAAATGGGCAAAATTCCGCAAAACAAAAGCGGGTGTTAAATTGCACTTACGCCTTGTGTTTATGGAAAAAGGTATATCCTATCCCGAAAAGGCCATTATGACAACGGCCAAAGAACATGACCGCGGTCAGCTTGAAGTAATGGTTGATGACAAGGAATGTATGTATGTGTTTGACCGTGGTTACTTAGACTACGAACGCTTTGATCGGATGACAGATGACGGCTACTTTTTCCTTTCTAGGCTGCGAAAAAACGCAGTCATACGGGAGGTTTACGATTTTAAACTACCCGAGAATACATCTGTTTTGTCGGATCAAATGGTGTTGATTGGTACGACGCAAAACCGTGCCGAAAATTACTTTCGTCTTCTAAAAGTGATTGATTCAAAAGGAAATGAGCTTCATTTAATCACAAATCGTTTTGATTTAAGTGCTGAAGAAATCTCAAAGATGTATAAATCACGCTGGGCGATTGAGTTATTTTTCAAATGGATTAAACAACATCTCCATATCAAAAAGTTTTACGGCCAAAGCGAATGGGCAATTCAGAATCAAGTGTTTATCGCACTTATTGTTTTTTGCCTGCATGTTCTCGCACAAATCGAGACAAAAAGTAAACGAAAAACCCTACAAATTAGCCGATATTTACGGGCAGCTTTGTGGAAACCAGCACATATTTGGCTTCGAAAGATTGAAGGAAAAACCATTCCTTAATAAACAAATTGTCGTCGTCTCTTAAGTCTAATTGTAAAAAAATTTCCAAATGGATGGATCCACCTTTAGTTGGGTATTTACTTTTTTGGCTCTTAACAGGGGACATATTTAAACTGAATATTCTAACAACATTTATGCAACACTAGTGATCCAATTTAACAAATAATTTTTTATTACCTACAGTAACTCTGTTTACATTCTAGATGGAAATTCTAGATACTATGATCAATGGCAATTTCTTCCCCTTGCCATATTTTTTTACTACTCCAGTCTGTATCCTTCTCTTTCCAAAAAGCAGCATTTTCAGAAATCCCCAATGGTAGAAATACTGCTAAACAAAGGTATAAACTTCCAATTCCAATATAGGATTCAGCTAAAGCAGGTTGATGTCCACATACCCCAGGCAAGAGCCACCCTTTTTCATCAAACGTCCCAGCTGCACGAATTCCCTTTTCAACCACAGCTGTTAAACCACATCTTACTTGAGCAGGCGTGACATTAGTAGGTAAGGAATCTTGCAGCGCTGCTTGAGCCAAAGCTTGAAATGCTCCAAATCGATATGTACTGGAACGACCAATCACAGGATAAGTTCCATCCGGTCCAATCAATCTTTCTTGAATAGCGGCATAACGGATAAACCGGGGTACCATAATTAGCAACGCAACCATTGAGAGGGCAAAAATTTGAATGCTTTTTGGAATAAAGCGCTTTAAAATTTTCTCTAAGTGAGAATAAACATAAATGGCAACAATTGCCGGAATTACTGTTCCAGAATAAGTCATTAAAACAGTCGGAATGCCAAGAAAATCAACAGTAGTTCCATTTTCCGTTACAAGTCCTACAAAGTTAGGCTCTAATAAAGAAATTTGCACGCTCTATCGGATTTGATGACTACTTTGACTTAAAAGATGCAGCGCCTTTTATTGAGAACCGATATCAAAATGATTTAAATTATGTCTCTAATATCTTGTCTTCTATTGAAAAATCAGGGACAGAAAGCTACTTTGATGCCATCATAAAAGATATTGAAGCATACAAAAAGCAAATTGATTTAGAAGCTATTGACAGACTAGCAAGGGATATCCTTCATTTCAAAAATGTTGCTTCATTTGGCTTATTATTCTCAGAATCAGCGGCCTTTGATCTACAATATAAATTAGCTTATAATGGGAAATTTATTGTAACCTTTCAAAGCGATATTAAACAAGAGGAATACATTGCAGAAGCAGAAGAGGATACGCTAATCATTATTTTTTCTAATTCAGGAAACTTCTTAGAAAAACAGCAACTTCGGGCAGGAACACCTAAGAAAAATGTATTTAAAAACACAAAAGCAAAAATCGTCGTCATCTCCTCCAATCCAAAGGTAAATGACTACGATTTTGTTGCCGATTCCATTCTCTTCCCACATCAAACAGATATCCAAACCCACTCCTTTATCTATCAAATCGTAATGGACATGCTCGTTTCAAGATTTCGATATTATAGAAGAAGGGAATCATAGGAACGGTTCTTGTGAGGACAATTCATGGAGTTTTATTTGTTTAAACTAAAATTCCTAGAAAAAATAAAACGCCAAGAAAAAGTATTCATCCCTTTTTCTTGGCGTTTATAATTTAGAGAAATGTCCTCAGTAGAACCGTTCCCCTGCTTTCCTCCACTACAAAATCAAAGAGTATATACTCTTATTTCACTAAACTTTCCACAACGTCGTCAATGATTTGTGTGTTAGCGATTGGACCGGAGTATAGCCAGCTTGAGTCTGGGCTGTATTCGTAAATATTTCCGTTTTTCACGGCCGGAATATTGGACCATAAGGAATCTTTTAATACTTCTGCTCCTTCTCCATCACTGTTAATTAGGAAAAGATGATCTGCATCAAGTTGTGCTAATTTTTCTAATGAGATCGCTGACCAGTTACCTGTTGCTGTAGCAGAAATTTCTTTTACAACTTCTGGTACTTTCAACCCTAAATCTCCATATAATACCGCACCGCTTGATACATTTTCTCCTACAATAAATAATTGATTGGATACAAGCCAGATTGCTGCTGCTGATTCATCCTTAATGGATTCTTGAATTTTTCCTTTTGCTTCTTCTGCTTTTTTATCATAGTCAGCTAGTACTTTTTCTGCTTCCTCTTTTTTCCCTACTACATCCCCTATTGTTTGTAATCTAGTACGCCAGTCATTATTATTTTCTTTGGCAACTACATATGTTGGAGCAATCTTCGCATATTGATCATATTTCGCCCCTTCTACTACTGAAGCTGAAGACATTAATACTAAATCAGGAGTAAAGCTAGATACTGCTTCGTATGGCAATGCAGAATCAATAGTTGGAACATCCTTTAAATATTCTTGAAGGTAATCTTGCACTCCTTTTCCTTCTTGAATGGACCATTGTGCAACTGGAGTAACTCCTAAGGCTACTAAGTCATCTTCTAGATAAGAACCAATAACACTTTTAGGCTCTGCTGGAACTGTTACTTCATTTCCGATTGCATCTGTTACTGTACGATCCTTCGCTTCTTCGGAAGATCCGTTCTCTTTATTTCCATTATCTTCCTTACTATTATTATTTCCACATGCTGCTAACACTGTGAAGACAAGTAATAAGCATGTAAATAATACAAACTTCACTTTACGGTTGTTCATTATGTATCCTCCTAATATGATATAACTAGATTATAAATGATAACGATTATCACTTTCAATATAAATATCGATTTTCAACTAATTTTATAGTAGAATTAATTAAAAAGTTTACCACCGTTATTTATTATTCGACAATTTACATATTATTATTATCTTTATTTTACCTAATTGGAAAGTGGGTTCTTCATGAGTAAAAGTCATTCTATAGAAAGTGAAAAAGCAACGGTATTTCGACCAAAAGCAGCAACTTTAGTTATTATTATTGGACTCATCTTGCTGTTTTTTTCTATTTGCATGTCCATCATACTAGGTGTCGCTGACATTAACTTCTCAACTGTTTTGCAAGGGATTTTTCATTATGATAGTACTTCAACCGCTCATCAAATCGTTTATCGTTTACGTTTGCCGAGAGCGCTTGCGGCAGCCTTTATCGGAGCAAGTCTTGCTGTTTCAGGTGCGATAATGCAAGGGATGACGAGAAATGCACTTGCTTCTCCCTCTATAATGGGTGTAACATCTGGCGCTATGTTTACTGTATCTATTGCATTTGCTTTTATGCCTTTTGTTTCAAACATGACGATTATGTTATTTGCTTTCATTGGCGCAGGTTTAGGTTCGGCTTTAGTGTTTTTAATCGGTGCTCTCTCCAAAAGGGGATTAACACCAATGAAATTAGCCCTTGCCGGTACTGCTATTAGTGCACTTCTTGGTTCAATTTCAACTGGCATCGCCCTTCGCTTTGATGTTGCAAAGGATATTAGCTTTTGGTATGCAGGGGGAGTCGCAGGCGTACAATGGATTAATGTTCAATTACTTATTCCCATAGCAATTTTAGGATTAATTCTTGCTTTTTTCATTAGCAAATCCATTACGATTTTAAGTTTAGGGGAGGACGTTGCTGCAGGTTTAGGGCAAAAAGTTGGTTTTGTGAAACTATTGGGTACCGTTGTTGTTTTACTTTTAACTGGAGCTGCAGTTGCAGTCGGTGGAACAATAGGCTTTGTAGGGCTTGTTGTTCCTCACATCGTTCGTTTTATTGTAGGATCGGATTATCGTTTAATTATTCCTTGTTCGGCAGTTGTAGGTGCTCTTTTATTAGTGCTGTCAGATGTAATTGCACGTTTAGTTCACCCTCCTTTTGAGACACCATTAGGAGCAATAACTGCTATAATTGGGGTTCCTTTCTTTCTTTATTTAGCACGTCGCGAAGGGAGAGGTCTATAATGCTTTCTTCAAATTCAACTAATAGGAAATTATATATCATTAGCGCTATTCTAATTGGGACAATTATTTTTGTATTTTTTCTTAGTTTAAATATGGGAACCATAAAAATTAGCCCAATAGAAGTGATAGAAACTTTTACTGGCAAAGGCTCCACTCAAAATTTTAATATTTTATATAATTTTAGACTCCCACGAACAGTCATTGCCATTTTAATAGGAATTGGAATGGCTATTGCCGGGGCAATTTTACAAGGTATTTCCAGAAATAGTTTAGCGGATCCAGGGATTATTGGTATCAATTCAGGTGCTGGCTTCGCAGTTATTCTTTATATCTTCTTTATTCAAGGAAGCTCTTTTCAAGCTGGTCCCTTATCTGTTTATATCATGCCATTTTTTGCACTGGCTGGAGCATTAGTTGCAGCCGCCTTAATATACATAATCGCATGGAAAGATGGGGTTACACCTGTCCGCTTAGTATTGGTTGGTATCGGAATTAATTCTGCTTTTGGTGCTTTAATCATCATTTTTCAATTGATGATGGATCCTCGTGATTTTACCCAAGCAACTATTTGGCTATCAGGGAGTATCTGGAGTGCAAGCTGGAGTTATGTTCTTGCCCTTTTACCTTGGATCCTTATTCTAGTTCCAATTGCAATGAGCAAGTTTCAATCAATTAATCTATTGCAGTTAGGAGATAACCTCGCAAAAGGACTCGGTGTTTCCATTGAAAGAGAACGAGGAATACTTTTACTCATTGCTGTCGGACTTTCAGGAGCTTGTGTTTCTGTCGGCGGAGGAATCTCCTTTTTAGGACTTCTTGCCCCACATTTAGCAAGAATGCTTGTCGGTCCAAAACATCAGCGACTCCTACCAGTAGCAGCACTAATAGGAGCCCTTCTGCTCTTAACATCAGATATAGTCGCAAAAAGTCTAATGGTTGGCTCAGAAATACCAGTCGGCCTTGTTTTATCCTGTTTAGGAGCACCATATTTTATCTATCTTCTTATTAAGGAATAAGGGAAGCAGAGGGGCGGTTCTTTTTGTTGGAATTCGGGGCTGGTTCTTGTGAGGACTATTTCGTTATTACAAGAGCCTCGATGTGTAAAAAAGCAGAAAAACAGCCCACAATAAGACCGAGACCACTGAAAAAGTCTTTTTTTCGTGCGAAATGAGGAGCAAGCATATTTGAAAGTGAAAATAAGATTGGTTTGGAGAGGCGTCCGCTCGACTCCTCTGGGAGCTGCGAGAAAGTCCGAGACCCCGGCGCTCGCCCCATGGAAAGCGAGCGGACGCCTCGGAAAACAAATCCCTCATCTTATGTTTAAAAAGTGGCTATTGCCCTTCATCATTAACTAGCCAGTTTTTCAGTGCCCTCAATAAGACCGTCCCTCTACTCTTCTTTCCTTTCAAATAATCTTATCGAATCAGCAGCGAATGAACTTCTCGAATTTTTAATTTTGAAATGTTTGCGCTTTTATCTGTTCCTTCGAAGTAAGCCAAATAAGATTCACCGAATAATTCAATTCGAGTGATTCTCTTTAGGTTTACAAGGAAGGAACGGTGGGTACGATAAAAATACCAAGGTAATCGATCAACAAAAGATAGAAAAGCCTCCGTTGTTTCATAAGATGACTTTACAGTGTGAATGATTGTCTTTCGAGCTATTATCTCTATGTATAGTATATCTTCTATTCGCAAATAGAAAAAACGATTGCTTAACTTAATTAGAATTCTCTTGTCTTTTCCGTTCTGAGTAGTTCTTTTAATTATGGAATGTGATTCTTTTATTTTATATAAAAGGGATAGCAGTCGTGATTCCTCAATAGGCTTGAATAAATAACCAATTGCTGAATAATTGAATGCTTCTATTGCCAACTTCTTTTCCCTTCCTATTAAAATTAACTCAAAAGCGGGAAGATAATCCTTATACGCGCTATTAAAAATAGTGGAATGGATAGAGGGTAAATCATAGTCAACAATAATAATATTGGGTCTTTCCAGATAAATTAATTCTAATAATTCTTCACCAGTCTTTGCTTCACCTATTATCTTAAAACTAGAATGTATAGCAATAGATTCTTGTAAAAAAGAACTTATATGTGAATCTACTTCAGCTACCGCTATCGTTAGCGTTTCCATTCTTTCTCCTTTCTATATAAGACTACACCTGATGATCCATTTGATTATCTCCCATTTCATCTGGGTAATGATTGTATAGTTAAGGAGTCCTAAATGCTAACTAAAGTAACCAAAAAGTTTAACATAACCATCTATTCCTTTTACTAGCAACAAGGTTTTCGTCCCATACTCCCTCATATATCTCTAAGTCTTTAAGTAAAATATAACTACTTTCTTATAATATTCCAATGGCATTTTGAACTATTCTCTCGGGTCTTCCATCCTAGCTATACAAAAATAGCTGCCCTCAAATGTTTGAATCGCATGTTAGAAAGCGAAATCTAAACAAAGTGTTACGACAGCTTTTTCTATAAAGAAAACTTCCCTCAGTGGAGGTTAGTTGCACTTATCGGACCTTTACGGGCAGTTTAGCTTCCTCGATTTTCTGCAGCTTGCGGTTGGGTTTTGCTGCTCGTTAAGAGTGAGATAAAACAATATTATACCCATTACTCTCTTTATTAAATAGGAGTAGAAGAAGAAAAAAGATGGACCTTTCATTATAATCAGCTTATACTAACATTTCTGGTTTCCCTAGCAGAAACCCTTGCCCAAAAGGAACCTTAAGTGCTTTTGTCATAGCTAAATCTGTCTCTTCTTCAATTCCCTCAAGGATAACTTTCATCTTTTCATCTGCAAAGTCCATTAGTAAATGAACTATTTTTTGTTTTTCGGGAGAAAAGGCTAAATTATTAGAAAAATAGCGATCTAGTTTAAGATAGTCTGGAGACACCTCCATGATATTTTGAAAGTTAGCGACCCCTTTTCCAAAATCATCTAATGCAATCTGAAACTGGTTTTCCTTTAAAAACTGGAGTTTTTCTTTAAATAGTGGTAAATCCCATAATTCACTATCTAGCACGGTTTCATTTAATTCGAAAATAATCTTGCCTTTCATAGCAGGAAAATTTTCTACTAATGATAATATAAACGATTCAAATAATTCATCTAATAGAGTCGATGGAAATATATTGATAAATAGTGGCTTCTTCCTTCTTGCTGAAAGTGTCTGGTAGTGTTCAATCGTATCGTTGATAAGAAAGGTATCTAATTTAGATAAATAATTCTCTTTTCTTGCATTAGCAAAAAAAGTTTCTAACGGTAAGTCTGGATCATCAGAAATACGCAACAATGATTCATATCCAATTATTTTCCATTCTTTTATATTCCAAATAGGCTGGTATACATGATAAAAATTTTGGCTTTTTAATCTTTTTATTATATCCACTTAGGGTATCCTCCAAAATAAACTAAAAGTCCTGATTCTCTCCATTTGACCTAATCATACAAGTAAATGTACCGAAATTGTCATTAATTGTCTATTCGATATACCGCCATTGAGACGTATTTTCAGTCATTTATGAATGAAAAGCATACATTTTAAACAGAACTTGATACATTTCAGAGCTTCTACAAAATGTTCCACATTTCGACATATTTATTTCTAACTAACAGATAAAAAAGAACTACTTTTATAAAAACATCAATACCCTTTTCTTGACCTCATCAATTTTCAGCTTGGATATTTTCGCTTGTCTATTAACTCCATTAAAGGAAGCAATATATGTTTCCTTATATGGACTAATTTCCGTGACTTTTTCTAGATTGATAATATAGGAGCGATGAGACAGACAAAATGAGCCATTCAATTGATGCAATAGCTCTCCGATATTTTCTCGTGTTTCAAATACATCCCTAGTTGTATAGATAACACATTTCTTATCTATCTTCTCAATAAAATATATTTCTTCTTTTTTAATATAGTACATGCCCTTACTATATTTAACTGGCAAATTATTGATAGAGTGGAATGCCTGATTCTCTTTTTGCTTTTTTATTATTTGTTTTGCTTTTATAATCGATTTTGATAAGCGAAAATTCCTAATTGGTTTCATTAGATAATCTATTGCTTCTAATTCTAATGCAGTTAGTGCATACTCTTCAGAATCCGCAATAAAGATAAAGTTAACATCCTTACATAATTTATAACACTGCTGCATTACTTCCAATCCATCCTTGAATGGCAGATTTACCTCAGTAATAATTAAATCTGGCTTGAACTTGATAATTTTATCTAGTAAGTCCTTGCCATTATTACACTCATCAATAATTTCAATATCTGAATGTGCTTTTAGATAATGACAAATACAGGCATTTATTCGGTTGTCTTTATCAGCTATAATTGTCCTTATTGACATAGTTTACTCCTTTCCCTCCGCATCCACTACCTTATTTCTGTCTTGCTCTTTAAAAAATGACTAATGTTATCGATTAGCCGCTGTATATTTACTATTGCGAATATTATCGTTATTATTAATAGAGGATATTCCATTAATTAGTTAAGTGACTGAACTATTTTAACACGTTCTTTTTTTTAAAACCACATATATGTTTTCTCAGCAAATTTTTCTCCAAAAAAAAGAGCCACTACGAATAGTGACTCCAATAAAGTGAAACTTCCATCCGTAGGGGGTTTCCTTCCTCCCTACTGATGGTTAGTCGAACCAATCGGACCTTTACGGACAGTTGATCTCCCACCAATCTTCCTCGTTTACTCATAAGCTTGAGGGCGGAGTCTTACTGTCCGTTAAGGGTGGGATAAACGATTTAATGCCTTTCCAAGCCTTCTATAAAGGTAGAAACTAAATAATAAAAACTTTCATTCACATCTATCGGCATCCCAAACCCATTATGGTTTTCTATGGATGCAAAGCCATGGAGAATGCTTCTTAAGCCACGAATAGCATGAATGGTATCTTCCCTGCTTAAATTGTAAGGGCTTAATACTTCTGTCAACAATGCAATTATTTGATTGGCAGCAGCGGTAATTTCCGCCCCTTTCTTTGAAGTGGATTCGATAGTTAACTCATATAATCCTGGCTGCTCTCTAGCAAAGGTTAAGTAAGCAATACTTAACGGATGAATCGCCACTTCTTTTTTGACCTGGGAAACTGCTTGTTTCAGTACTTGATAGAGGTTTTCGAGAGCTCGTAATGTGAGTAGATTCATAATATCGGGTAGTCCGCTAATATGATTATAAAGAGAAGGAGATTTAACTCGAAGTCGCTTCGCCAAGTTAGCCATCGTTACTTCCTTTATCCCTTCTGTATTGGCAATCTCTATTGCTGATGTAATAATATCTTGGGTTGTTATCCCTGCTCGTGGTGACATAGTTATCCCCTTTCTCTTTCAAGTAATGATTCAATGGATAGATGAGCATTTTCAAGTAAGTTTCCATGCCCAGTGGCAAGAAGACTTATATTAAGAGGAAGTATTTTTTTTGCACTCTTTATCGCTTCTGCTTTATTCCAAGTAGCCATTGCTGGGAATGGAAAAAAAGCTCTAAATTGACCGCTAACAGCGAGGCCTCCTCTTGTTTGAAAAGCATCTCCAACAATCAAACTATTATCTCGCTTATCAAGAAATCCAAAACTCCCAGGTGTATGACCTGGTAAAGCAATGCACAACAGAGAACCAATTTGTTCACCATCTTTTATTAAAACGTCTGGTTTTGTTTGAATATTTTTTGGTAGGCCACCTTTTAAAACAAATGGCTCCTCTTCCTTATCGATGGTATGATCCCCACTCAATATTCGAGCATCTCTTACCGATATATAAACTTTTGCGTTCGGTAGTCTCTCTTTTAAAGCATCCAATGATCCAATATGATCACCATGAGCATGGGTTAAAATAATTTTCGTAATTGGCTTTTTTCTTTCTTCCGCAAACGCTAGAATTTTTTTATAGCTGAAAGGTAAAGCAGCATCAATTAATGTTAATTCTTCTCCTTCTTCAACCAGATAGCAGTTTACTGGAAAAATCATTGGCAGAAATGTTAACTGATATAAATAATTACGTTGGATTATTCTCAATAGATTAACCTCCTCAACAAAACTAATGGTATTAGTTTTTATTTTAACTAATACCATTAGTTTTAGCAAGAAATAACTTTTAAAACAAAAAAATACTCCTTATTAAGAGTATTATAAAAGTTAATTCATTTAGTTATTAAGTATAGACTTATATCTCTCTTTTTTTGCCGCAACGCACACACTTATTGGAGTAATAGCTAAATTTATGCCGTCTTTTAAGAAAACAGATAATGGAACGTAATTTCACTTTATCATCTCCATCCCCCAATAATTTGAGTATTCAATTGTCTTCCTCTGTGAAGTTGCGCCTTTTTTTTACTTGAAGCCGCATTTTAGTAATTATATTCATTATATAACAACATATTAATAAGATAAAATAATATACCTTTAATTTACTGTATATTTAAAATATTTTAATATTAAAATTGATTTCTCTTAATGGATAATTTTTTTTACTAGTATTTAAGGTTCTAAAATCCACACATACTAGAGGGAGACAACGGATCTTTTTCCCCCTTTTGTGCATAATAATTTCTTGTTGAAAGCAGAATATTTGAATTAAACGATCGCTGGTGGTAATTTTTAGACAAACAATTAAATTTCAATGAAAGAAGGCATGGATATGAAAGATCTATTTTCTCCTTTTTCTTATAAAGGATTAGCATTAAAAAACCGTGTAGTGATGCCTCCAATGTGTCAATATTCAGTGGAGAAGAAAGATGGAATCGCAACAGATTGGCATTATGTCCATTATGTAAGTCGTGCGATTGGTGGAGCTGGGTTAATCATTATTGAAATGACAGATGTAGAACCCGATGGTCGTATTTCCGATAATGATTTAGGTTTATGGTCTGATGAGCATATCGCACCATTAAAACGCATTGTAGATGCATGTCATCAATACGGCGCAAAAGTAGGTATTCAAATTGCCCATGCTGGTAGAAAAGCAGAAGACGCACCACAGCCAGTATCAGCATCTGCTATTCCATTTGATGATAAGTCAAAAACACCAAGAGAATTATCAACAGAAGAAGTAAAAGGCATGGTAGAGAAATTCCGCCAGGCTGCTGCTCGTGCTATTAAAGCTGGATTCGATACAATCGAGTTGCATGGTGCTCATGGTTACTTAATTCACCAGTTCCAATCTGCTTACACAAACAAACGGGAAGATGAATACGGCAAAGATCTAACAAAATTCGGTGTAGAAATCATTAAAGCTGTGAAAGAGGAAATGCCAGCAGATATGCCGTTAATCATGCGTGTTTCTGGTAAAGAATATGTTGAGGGCGGATATGATATTGAAGACAGTGTTGCATTTTCTAAAAAGTATGAAGAAGCTGGAGTAGATATTTTCCATGTCAGTGCGGGTGGAGAAGGTCCAATTGCTGCTGCAGGTAAACCAGGAACACATGTCGGATACCAAGTTCCTTTAGCTCGTGCATTTAAACAAGGATTAACTGTACCAGTTATTGCAGTTGGAAGATTAGACTCACCAGAATTAGCAAACTCTGTTATCGGAAACGAAGATGCAGATCTTGTTGCAGTTGGAAGAGGCATGCTTCGCAATCCATATTGGACCATTGAAGCTGCTGCACAATTACGAAAAGAAACAGAAATTCCTAAACAATATACGGTAGCATTTCCACAGAGATAGGGATATGTGATAATTTTTGATAAACGAGCACCTGGGAAAGAACTTCTCAGGTGCTCGTTTTTCTAGAGGGACGCAGAGAGATAGTTCTAGTGATTTCTTTTTTAAAGGCATCACTAGCAGATTCATTCCATTTTATGGTATTATCTTCTCAAAGGAGCTGATTGCTAAGTGATAGATTTTGTTCTTGGTCTCTTAAGCACTGTTGGGGACATTTGCGCAGCAATTGCAGCATCTGCTTTGGAAAAACTAGAAGGTAAGTAACGCTCTCAGAGGGACGGTTCTACCGTTTCTCTTTTAATTTAGTACCCCAAAAAAGGGAAGCAGAGGAACCGTCCGAGGGCACAGAAAAACTGGCTAGTTAATGATGATGGACAATAGCCATTTTTAAACATAAGATGATGGATTTGTTTTCCGAGGCGTCCGCTCGCTTTCCATGGGGCGAGCGCCAAGCCTCCTCGTCACTACGTTCCTGCGGGGTCTCGGACTTTCTCGCAGCTCCCATAGGAGTCGAGCGGACGCCTCTCCAAACCAACCTTATTTTACTTTCAAATATGCTTGCTCTTCATTTCGCACGAAAAAAAAGACTTTTTCAGTGGGCTCGAACCGTCCCTCTGCTTCCCTTTTTTTGATGATTTTTCCAATGAAAACGTTTATAATCATCCTGTAATACTACTAATCTATTATTGGAAGAAGGGTTCGAATGAAAAGGAATCTAGCTATGAAAGCTATTGTTATGCTGTTATTAGTTTTTTCATTAGCGTCAGGAAGTACTACTCTCGATGTACAAGCTGCCGCTAAAACTTTAAAAACCGGGGTTTATGTTGTAGGAAAGGATTTATCCCTAGGTTTAAATAAATTTACCATTTCCAGTGGTACGGCAGAATTATACGTTGATCGAGGAGATTATACAATTATTGAGGAAGAAATTGATAGTGATAATTACTATAGTTCCAATCAATTTGTTGCCAGTTTAAAAAAAGGGGATATAGTTGGACTCGATCTATCCCGAGGTTCTTCTCCAGTAGAAGTCGCGTCTATTTCAAAAATTAACTTAAAGAAAATATCCAATGGTTTTTATGAAGTTGGAACCGATATACCTGCAGGAAATTAAACCATTAATTTTGATAATCCTGATGATGAAGAAGATGTAGTATATATAGGCATCTACGATAAAAACTATAATGAAAAAAGAACGGATATCCTCTATCCAGAAGACGAACCTTATTCGGATACTATCTCTAAAGGAGACATAGTATACGTCTACTATATGATTGGTACAATAAGCTTTACGGAAAAAACATCATTCCACAAAGCATTACTTTCAATAAATCTAGTGTTTCGCTTAAAGTAAACCAAACTGAAAAATTAACTGCTACAGTACAACCAGCAAATGCTACAAATAAAGGATTGACCTGGTCAACAAATAATGCGGCAGTAGCTACAGTTGATGCAAGCGGAAATGTGAAAGCCGTAAAAGCAGGAAATGCAACAATCACTGCAACAGCAAAAGGCAATCCTAATATAAAGAAGAGCATTACCGTTACTGTTACAAAAATTGTACCGACTGATTTGAAACTAAGTAAGTCTACTTTAAATATCACAAAGAATCAGACATTCAAAGTATCTGCTACTATAACACCTGCAAATGCAGCTGATAAAACGGTGCAATGGAAAAGTTCTAACACAAAAGTTGCAACGGTTGATACAAAAGGGAATATAAAAGGAGTGGCTAATGGGAAAGCAACGATTACCGCTACTGCCAAGGATAACTCAAAAGTTGCTAAAACAGTTGCAGTCACTGTCTCTGCTAAAACGGTAAAAGTAAATAAAACTAGTTTATCTATTACAGAAGGGAAATCAGAAACACTCAAAGCAACTGTTTCCCCTTCAGATAGTACCGATAAAACAGTTAGCTGGAAATCTTCCAATACCAAAGTAGCAAAAGTAGATAGTAAAGGGAAAGTAACAGGGGTGAAAAAAGGTACAGCTACCATTACAGCTTCAGTGAAAGGAGCTAAAGAGGTAAAGGTAAAAGTGACAATTACTGCCCCAGTTGCTGCTAAATCAATAAAGGTGAATAAAACAGCCGCTACTTTAGATAAAGGAAAAACACTAACTTTATCTGCAACAGTTAGTCCTAGTAATACAACCAATAAAACAGTAAAATGGAAAACATCGAATGACAAAGTAGCCAAAGTAGACAGCAAAGGAAAAGTAACCGCAGTAGGTGCAGGTACGGCTAAAATTACCGCTTCCACTACCAATGGAAAAAACGCAACTGCTACGATAACTGTACCTTATGTAAAAAGCTTAAGTGCAGGAACATGGAAAGCAGGCAAAGACCTTCCTGCTGGTCGTTACAAAATTACAACTAATTCTGGTAGTGGCAATTTATTTATCGGAATGGGAACCGATCGATTTATAAACGAAATTCTTTCAAGCGAGCAAGATGATTTCGGTGTTATCGCTGTGACAACCGATATCAAAAATGGCGATTCCATTGAAATTGCAGGATTAAATAATGTGCAGTTTAAGCAAGTATCCAACGTTAAATCAAATACTCTCCATGCTGGATATTGGACTGTAGGGAAGGATATTAATCCAGGAAAATATAAAATAACAACACCAAGCGGTTCTGGCAATTTAATTATTTATAGAGGAAATAGTTTGTTAGTAAATGAGATTCTTTCTAATAAATCAGATGGCTACTCTGTAACTAGTGTAACCACTACACTAAAAACAGGAGACCGGATAAATATTTCCAGCTTAAATAAGGTTGTTTTCACAAAAAAATAATTGACTCTCTCAAGAGGATGGGACATAACTAAATAGATACTCTGTAAAGACGAACAATTTCTAATATAGCTAGTAAATAGCGGCTGCTTTCGCATACTTTTTACAAGAGGAAATATAATTAGTTGGAAAAACAGAGCAGCCGGAATACACGAAGACTCCTATGGGATTAGCGAGACAGTCTGAGACCCTGCAGGCCACAGGCCGAAGCGGCTCAGCGCGAGCCCCATGGAAAGCGAAGTGTATTCCGGCTGCGGGGAATCGCACCAAACTTCATGGAAACATCCTTTGAAAAACAAATAAAAGCCCGAACAATTATACGGAACATTCATTAGCATCTTCGTATAATTGTTCGGAATTATCCTTGGCTGGAATACTTATGTCCCAGCCCCTTTATTTATGTTTTTATTTGCAATATACATATTTACCACATAGAAAGAAAACTATAACAACAAAAAAATCGAGTACTTATCAAGTCTCGATTTTTTATTTTAATAACCTCAAAAGAACCGTCCCTATGCTTCCCTCTATGTCACATACCTGTTTTATATTTTTTTTCACTTGAAGACGTATTTTTTGTATCATGTTTTGCCTTTTCTTCTCTTAGCTCTTCTTTTAAATCTTCCATTGGAATAGGATCAACCGTCTGCTCTATCTCAAACTTATCAAATATACTCTCATTCTCTGTAGGATATTGTTCCGGATTATCCATATCCATTTGTGGATTATAAGAAGCTGACTTCCCTTTATTTTCCGCCATCAACTATCACCTCCCTATTACCTTATTAATACCCGAATTTCATTAATAGTACTCAGAGGGACGGTTCTACTGATTCCTTTTATGAGGTGCGTTAAGCTTAGGGAAGCTGGAGAACTATCCCACCGACTCCCAAACCCCACATAATCCCATTTTTCCTAATTCATTCATGTTTAATGTCCTTCAAATCGTCTATATATAAGAAAAAGGGGGGCGTTAATATATGGTTAAAAATGAGGATTTAAAAAACAAAACGGTAGATCGTGATTTTGAGATAACGGAGGAGCAGGAAAAGAAGCAACAGGAAAAGGAGAAAGAGGATAAAGAGAAATAATGAAAAATGGTACTTGCTCTCAGGAGAGCAAGTACCATTTTTCATATCACTATATTTCATTCAAGTAAAACCTATTTCCCCTCTACCACTTCTCTCAATATCTCATAAGAGCGTTTCTGCTTTTCAGGGTCAAAAATATAAGAAACAGCCATTATTTCATCCACATTAAAACGGTCTTGGAAAGCGATAAGCTGCTTCCGAACAGAATCTTTACTTCCTATAAGAGTGACACTTGACATCGATTTTGCCATTTCTTCTTCCTGTGAATTCCATAAGCCATCTAAACTTTCTACTGGTGGCTGAAGCGGCATTTGTGTACCACGTACAACATTCAGGAAAAATTGATGAGTAGACGTCTGCAATACGGCCGCCTCTTCGTCTGTCTCAGCTGCAATCAAGTTCAAGCAAACCATCATATAAGGCTTATCCAAATACTTTGAAGGCTTGAAACGTTCACGATAAATCTTGATTGCGTCTGCCATATATCTTGGTGCAAAGTGAGAAGCAAAAGCATAAGGCAAACCTAGACTTGCCGCTAAGTAAGCAGAGTCAGTAGAAGAACCAAGAATATATATCGGTACATTTGTACCAACTCCTGGATGAGCTTTTACATATCCTTGTTCTTCTTCAGGTCCAAAGTACGTAAGAAGGGCGTTAACATCCTCAGGAAATGTATAGACTGAATCCTTTTGAGAGCGTCTTAATGCACTCGCAGTCAGCATATCAGTTCCAGGAGCCCTTCCAAGACCTAGATCAACTCGATTTGGATAAATCGTTGCCATCGTCCCAAATTGTTCTGCAACCACTAATGGGGAATGATTAGGCAGCATAACTCCACCAGAGCCTACGATAATACTATCTGTGTGTTCAAGCGTATGCTTAATTAAGATTGCAGTTGCCGAACTTACAAGTGTAGAAGTATTATGATGCTCAGCAATCCAATAGCGTTTATAACCCATTTTTTCCGTTGCTTGTGCTAAATCCACCATTGATTCAATAGCTTCCTTAGAATTTTGTCCTTCACGAATTGGAGCAAGGTTTAATACAGATAAAGGTATATTTAAATTTGCCATTTTGCAAGATCCTTTCTTGTTTAAGTCATTCTTAATCATATCAATTGCTTAACAAGAAAAAAAATTATTTGCTTGCGGGAGGCACCACAGGAATAGAAAAAGGAAGAATAAATAGCTATTACCTCATGCATTTTAGAAATATTATTCCCTATTCAGTCACAATTATCCTAATGATCCAATCTAAATGAAAAGCAGAAGATACTTCCCACTGCTTCTATTTATACCATTGGATAGTTTGGGCTATGCCAGTTTGAAATGTGAAGGTTGGCTGCCAGCCTAATGCTGTTATTTTTGTTGGGTCGATGGCATATCGTTTGTCGTGGCCGAGGCGATCAGGGACAAATTCGATGATTTCTTCTGACTTACCTAGTATGTTTATAATGGTTTTTACTACTTCTAAATTTGTTCGTTCATTATGCCCACCAATATTGTATATTTCTCCGTTTTCACCTTTATGGAGCACTAAATCGATGGCTGTACAGTGATCATATACATGTAGCCAGTCACGAATATTCTTCCCGTCTCCATATATAGGAATCTTTTGATCATTTATAACACGAGAAATCGTCAAAGGGATTAATTTCTCAGGAAATTGATAGGGTCCGTAATTATTTGAACAACGGGTAATATTAATTGGTAAACCATATGTTTCATGATAGGCACGAACAAACATATCTGAAGATGCTTTACTTGCACTATAGGGACTATTGGGTTGAAGTGGGCTATCTTCCGTAAAGAAGGAAGTGGAATCGAAGTCTAATTCTCCATACACCTCATCTGTTGATACATGTAGAAACTTTGTCACGCCAATTGTTTTTGCCGCATCTAATAATACTTGCGTGCCAAGAACATTTGTCCTTACAAAAATTTCTGGAATTGTAATAGAGCGATCAACATGGCTTTCTGCTGCAAGATGTGTTACATAGTCGAACCTCTCTTTTTCAAAAAGAGCAAGGATGGTATCTCTATCTACAATATCTGCCTTAATAAAGTGATAATTTTCCTTTCCTTCTATTGTTTTATGCTTTATTAAATCACCTGCATATGTTAGTAAATCCAAATTATAAATTTCATAATCCGGATATTTATTCACCATATATTGAACAAAATTTCCTCCAATAAACCCTGCCCCACCTGTTACTAAGACCTTCTTTCTCGCCATTTCACTTACCACCTTCTTTTTTCTATATAAAGTATTTCTCTCTCTACTATTGGAATACAGTATGTCTATATTTATTATAGTGAAAATTTTCCTGACAATTTAGAAAAACAAAAAAAACTGCTTTCTTCAGTTTTTTTGTTCATCCATATAAGAAAGAGCAGTTGGGTTATAAGAAGAAATTCCTATACTTGTTGAAATTTGCAATTCATTGCATCCTTTTAGCAAAGACAGAGACAGGATAATTGTCCTCCCTAAAAAAGGTACTAGCTATTGTCAGCTAGTACCTTTTTAACCTTCTTTATTGTAAATTCTCACTCAACATATCATGAACTTTCGTTTTTTCTTCTTCTGGAACATTTAAATAATAGGTTTGTCCAGGAGGAGTGCCTTGTCCTTTTACTTCATATTGCTCTACGGATTTTCGCACATCACGGTAGTTTTTCTGTATGCTCATCATTTGATCAAACGTAATGTTTGTTTTGACATTTGCTCCAAGTGCATCTAGTATTTCATCAAAATGAGCTACTGTTGATACTCCTGTAGCTTTATCAATAATAGCTGAAATGACTTCCCGCTGTCTATCATTTCGTCCAAAATCACCATTTGGATCTAGATGACGCATTCTAACAAATCCCAATGTTTGAGGACCATCTAATGTTAAAGTTCCCTTTTTATAATGATAGCCTTTTTTATAATATCCTTCATCAATCCAATCCAAGTCATTTTGAACAGTAATTCCGCCAAGGGCGTCAACCAAATCACTTAGCGCTTCCATATTTACTTGGATATAATAATCCATTTTAACACCTGTGAAATTTTCTACCGTATCCTTAGCCATTTTCACTCCGCCATAAGCATAGGCTGAATTGATTTTTGTCACTCGCCCATCCCCAATGATTTCTGTTTTCGTATCACGAGGAATACTTACCATCTGCATTTTATCATTATTTGGATTCAAAGTCATGACAATGAGAGTATCCGATCTTCCTACATCACCTTTTCTTTCATCCACACCCATGAGCAAAATAGAGATTGGTTTTGTATTATCAAGCTTTTCTTCTCTTGCTTTTTTCTCTGAATTCGAATCACCTTCAAGAGGATTATACATTTTGTTTGCTGTCTCTTCTACGCTATGAAATAGATAAAACGCATAAGACCCTAATCCAATAACAAGTATTCCAATAATTACTCCTAAAGTAATCCATATCTTTTTCTTTTTGCTTTTCCTTGTTCTCATTCACGCTCTCACTTTCCTTGTTAAATTTTTGCTCATCCATTTTAGTATAAAAAAATGAGAAAATGATGAAAATAAGGATGGTTCTCCTAAATTTTCTAAAAAGAAAGCAGGAGAACCATCCCTCCCTATAAAATCCTACATAGGAAATGATATCTTTTGAATTAACTATAAAGAATACTAAATCGTATAACCGCAAATTAATCTAATACTTCACTTCAATCCTTAGTATGTATTCAAAAAGACCATTCTACTGCGAATATATCCAACCAATTCATGGTAATTGTCCCTCTATATCCCTCAAATTCCAATATGTAATTTTATTTAAAGGTGAAAAAATAAAAAGGTCTGTTATAAATTATACTTCCTGATTAAATAGGTTGGTGTGCAACTCCAGGCATGGCAATAACTATTAATTAGGTAGCCTCCATAAGGTGAGAAAGTTTTATCTTTTGGATTATAGAGTTCCCAAAATGTATCTGCTCCATCTTTTAGCATTTCTCCCCAATATTCTTTCATTTTTTTCACAGCGGTTTCTTTTTCTCCTGCAACTATGTATGCCTCTACAAGATGATGATACATATAAGGAGTCGATGGTTCAATAGCAGAGACCGTTGATAATTTCCTTAGAATACATTGTGCCTCCACTGTCGAAGGAACACCTGCAAGAATCATCCATACCTGACTTGCGTAGGATATCTGCTTATTTTTACCACTAATAAATAAACCAGTATTTGAATCCCACAGATGTTTTTTACTTGCCTCTACTAATAGAGGAATTTTATCCGCTAAAAAAATTGCGTGTTCTTTATTAACTATCTCTGCAATCGAAAGTGCCTTTTTCATTATATATATAAGGATGCCTTGAGCAGCTGTTTCCTTTTCCAATCCTTCAGCCCAATCAATAAAAGCAAAGAATCCTTCTCCTTTTAAAAGATTATTTGTATCTAAAGACTTTAAGGTATTCTCTATTTGTTTAAAAGCAATTGGCCATAGTTCAATCAGCGTCTCCGTATCTTTTGTTTCTTTATAGTAGTCTACTAATGTATCCATAAAAAAGAGAGAGTAATCAGTGAAATAAGTATCATCTGCAATAACAGCTGGTTGGATAAATAAATTGGCAGCAATCCTACCTTTATCGTCTGGTGTGCCTGCAAAAAGATATAGACAGCGTTTTACTAGGTCATTATTCTTAACTGTTGCATAATTAGCTAACGCTTGAAGGCGGAGATCTCCTAGCCATAGACGGCGATCACGTTTCGGACCATCTTCAAATACTTCCTGCATACAATCAACAAGTGTCTTTATGCTGACTTCGTCAATTCTCTTCAGAAGTAAATCTGAATTCTCCAGTTTGCTAACAGCTGCTGTGTCTGCTGAACTTACACTTTTACAAACTATATTATTAAAACAAACCTTGTATTTTGGTGAGGTAGCTAGTACTTCTATTTTTACATATCGAAAACTATAGCGCCTCTCTAAATTAAGGATTCCAGGTAATACATCCATATGAATAAATTCTTCTTGTAACCAAGCACTGCTTATAATTCCATTGTAGGTGGAAAAATCCTCGGCGACTTCAACTGGCATCTCTCCAAAAGTGATTTTCAGATGAAGCGGCGCATCCGGTGGGCTCCCTACTGGTTTAATGTGCAGGGATAAATAGCCTACTTGATGATTATCAAAGTCAAGGATAATTTGATCCTTTTTACCTAAAGTTAAATCAGGTAATTTTTCTATGGAATGAATATGTTTTGTTTTCCAACCATGTATGATTTCATCATCAGGAACTACATCTACTATTTGAACGGGAAGAACAATTGCTTCTTTTAATCTAGGAAGTAATCTCTCTGCCTTTTGTAAAAAGTTCTTATTCTCGATAATCATTCTATCTTGATTTTGTTGAAAAATCATTTCACTCATACACGATTTCCCCACCTTTTTTCATTCCTTTTAAAAATTGATACAGAGCCCCATACAAATTAGCATCACTAAGAAACTTGCAAGGAACCACTACTGGTTTTGCTACGTGGAAAGGGTTTTCCTTTCTTAATTGCTCCATTGCCCAATGGATTCTCTCATGTAGAATAGGTTGCGAACTAATCCCACCCCCTATGGAAAATAGTTCTGGATCCAAAATATATTGTAAATTCATTATTTGGGCAGCTATATAAAGACAATATTCATCAAAAATCTCGTTAGCCTCTTTATCACCAGAGTTAATATAATCAAAAACTGCTACTCCGTCTGTTAAATCATCCAATTGTTTTATTTCTGCAATATGTTTTACCATTTTAACAGCCGAACAATCATTCCCTACAAACCTTCCCTTTTTTGTTGCTATATCTATATTACTCATCACATAACTGAGCTCACCTGCAGATAAATTTATTCCACGATGAAGTTGTCTATTAAGGATAATACCTCCTCCAACTCCACTACCGAGAATCAAAACAACTGCATCATTCACTTCCTTTAAACTACCTTGCCATAGCTCAGCTAATGCTGCACATTTCCCATCATTCTCAATGGTCACCTTTTTTCCGTATTTCTCCTGCAAGTCGCAAGCCAAATTTACTTTATGCAAAAATGGATAAGAGCCACCATAATAAATCATCCCTGTATTCACATCAATTGTTCCAGGACAACTAAGGGCAATTCCCTTTATATTCGTTAGGTCATGCGCTTCCACAATTTCATAAAGAATATTTTTAAAAGCAATTAAATTTTCTGTTGTCGTTCTTTTTTTATTTTTGCAGTGAAGATTACCTTCCGTATCCATTAATCCATATTTTATAAAAGTTCCTCCTATATCAATCACCAAATACATCTAATATGCTCCTAACTTATTTTTTAAATACCTACTGCGTAAAATGAGAAAATAACTCCATCTTATTCGAGATTAACTAAGCGAATTGATTTCGTATTAGCTCTAAACAGAAAGTAGAGAAAATATAAAGCTGTACTGAAAATAAAAAGGATAAACATAAAAGAGATTTTCTGAACAGCAATAATCAGTGCTGCCATCAAAACAATCATTAATACACTTAATGGAATTTGTTTAAAAAAATTTATCATACAAAATAGTAATAATGTTTTCCCTTCATACTTTTGAGCATTGCCAATCATAATGATTACCATTAACACTTCTATGCAAAAGAAAATGACATTCATCATTGTAAATACATTGGTTACATAGGATGCTTGCAAAGGAACATATAAAGTAGCCAAAGTTAGAAATATACATAATATACATGCCATCCATATTTTCCACTCATGTTTTACTGTATAAATTAGTTCCTTACAAAATGTATAAAATATTCTTGTTGATTCATTTTTCAATAGCTTATTCAAGCATCTTACACTTGCAACGCAAGAAGGAATAATAGTTTGACTTACAAGAAAAAACAAAGGGAAAAAGATAAGCCTAAAATCAATCGCAAAAAAGAATTGAAAAAACAATACATTTGTTATTAAAAACAAACTATTCAAAATAAAAAACTGATAAATGTAATTGGAATAGCTCAAGCCCTTTTCCAAAAAATTTCTCATTTCATCTCTATCCTTTCACCGCACCTGAGGATATACCGCTTACAAAATGTTTTTGTAATAAAGAGAAAGTGATAATTAACGGAATAGCACAGAGAATACAAGCTGCAAAAAGAACACTCCATTGTGCTGGATTTTCTTTATCTCCTAAGAAATTAAGCATCGTAACCGGGAGACTCATTTCCGCTTGTTTGCTGACAAAGATTAATGGATAGAAGTAGTCGTTCCAAATCCATATACCTTGTGTTATCACTACCGAAACAGTTGCAGGAGATAATAATGGAAAGACAATTTTAAAAAAGCGAGTAAATAAATTTGCCCCATCTAAATAAGCTGATTCTTCTATTTCAGCTGGAATCGTTCGCATAAATCCAGTGTATAAGAATGCTGAAAATGGAATGCTGCAGGTAATAAACATAATCATTGGTGTAAATCGATTACTAGGTACACCTAATGTATCAAATACTTGTGCAATAGGTATTACCACCATTTGTCCCGGGATAATCAAGCCCGAAATAAACAGAATATATAGGAATCTACTCCATTTATTTCGGATTCTTCCGAGTGGGTAAGCAGCCATTGAAGCTAGCAAAACAACAGCAAATACGCTACCAAAAGTAGTAATAATACTATTTATAAAGGAGGTGCCAAAGTTCATTGCCTGAAAAGCTGTCTTATAACTTTCAAAAGAAAACTCCGTAAACAATTTTAACGGAGATGAAGTATCTCCAGGCGGTTTGAAAGAAGTTGACAACGCTATCGCTAATGGTGCCAATGTTACTATTAAGAAAATAATGAGCCCTAAGTGAATTCCCATTTTTCCATATTTTATTTTCATTCCATTTCACTCTCCTTCTTATTCATAATGACCAATAAGAGGGCTGTAATAATTATAATTACAATAAACGAAACGACAGAGAATGCTGCTGCTTTTCCAAACTGCTGCTCTGTAAATGCCATCTTATAAATAGAAAACATCAATGTATTAGTTGAATCACCAGGACCGCCATTAGTCATAATAAATGGATAGTCAAATGCTTTTAAACC
Organism: Niallia sp. RD1; assembly: GCF_024219955.1. Classification (NCBI taxonomy): domain Bacteria; kingdom Bacillati; phylum Bacillota; class Bacilli; order Caryophanales; family Bacillaceae; genus Niallia; species Niallia sp. RD1. Next base: position 656,311 of record NZ_CP100420.1, read on the forward strand.
ATTAATAACGGATAATACTATGTTTATGGTAATAGCAGGAGCTAATAAAGGAATTTTCACATAACGAATAAGTTGTAACTCATTACACCCATCCATACTTGCCGATTCAAGCAAGGAATCATCAATTGTTTGTAACCCTGCTAAATAAATGATCATCGTTTGTCCAATGTTCTTCCATATATCAACTACTGTTATTCCATATAAGGCATTTTGGTAATCACCTAAAATATTAAATGTACTTGCATCGATTCCAATCAAATTCATAACGGATGGAATCATACCTGATTGAGGCATATAAACATAGCTCCAAATAAAGCCAATTACTATTGCGCTAAATAATGCAGGAATATAGGCTGCTGACCGATAAAATCCCATTCCTTTTATCTTGGTATTTAAAGCCATTGCCAAAATAAGAGCCAAAATATTTCCTACTATAACTAGTAAAACGGTGTATATTAAAGTGTTTTTTATTGAATTTGTTAAAGTTCCAGACTCGATAATCGATTTAAAATTATTGAACCCAACATTATTATAATTCATGTTAAAGCCGTTAAAATCAGTAACGCTAAAAGTAAACAGTTTTAAAAATGGCCATATCCAAAAGATAGCAAATATTAATAAAGCTGGGATTACAAAAATAAATAATCGATTATTCATAACTAGAGACTGCTGTTTCATCAAGATATTCTTTTTCGGTTTTCTAGGTCTATTTAACTCCGCTTTAATTTCTTTAACAGTTTCCATGAAAGATGACTCCTCCTCCAAAAGAGGATAAAGGGGATTTCTGCCCCTCTATCATTTTCTATACTATTCACTCTTCAACTCATCAAACTTCGCTTGCATCGCCTTGGCAACATCTTTTGGATCCAGTTTACCAGTACCAATCATTTCACTAAACTTCGCTTGCATTTCCGTTTCTGTTCCTGATGGCCAGGCTTGATTACACCAATAGAAGGAGCGTCCTGCTTCGAATGCAGGAATAACATCATTAAATACAGGATTGCTTAATTCCACTCCTTTATAGGTTGTGAAAGAAGTGGCAGTTTGAATCCATGCATCATAAAACGCAGATTCACCATCTGACATTTTATTAAAAATTTCTTTCAGCATCTCTTTATGTTCACTTTTTGAACTTATTGCATATCCAGCTGCAGTTGCCGCAGCGATATAAGAATCTCCAGTATCATTTGCCGGTAATCCCATAAAACCTAATTCAAAATGATCATTTTCTAGTGCAGGAAAGCTAAAATCTCCGTCAAAAATCATTGCTGCTTGTTGATCTTTAAATATTTGCTGTGCCTGCGGCTGGCCTAACCCCAATGAATTACTAGTTACATATCCCTTATCATAAAGTTCTTTGTACAATGTAATTGTATTAACCCATAAAGTGTCTGTAAAATTGGTTTCCCCTGTGTATAATTGATTATCAAAATCAGGATTGTTTGGATATACTTGGTTAGCAGCGATTTGATACATTCCAAATTGAATCATAAAAGAATCTTTATCCCCCATTACAATAGGAGTAATACCAGCTTTTTTAAGTACCTCACACGCATTTAGAAATTCATCCCAATTTTTAGGGATTTCAAGATTATTCTCCTTAAATACATCTTTGTTATACCATGTTCCTAATACACCAATCCCACTGGATAAAGCATACGGTTTACCCTTATAAGACATATCCTCTTTCCCTTGCTCAACAAGTTTGTCCCAATTTTCTAGGTCAGACAAATCTTCAATGTACCCTGCTTTTGCCATTTCTTCTACCGAACTTGCACTAGCCTTTTTGGGTTGAACTAGGAACATATCCGGTGATTGCCCTGTAGATAATTTACTTTTTAAAGCTGTATAGTATTGATCATCAGGTAATAACGTATATTCAACCTTTGTACCTGGATATTCTTTTTCTACTAACTCTTTAAACCGCTCTAAATAAATTCCCTGTGTACCGTTTTTCACACCTGATGCCATTACGGTAATGGTATTACTATTACCTGTACCACCAGAACTCTTATCGCTTCCACAAGCAGTTAACAGTATCATTATAAAAAGCATAGTAATAATTATTGTTAAAACCTTTTTCATCATTTATCCCCCTTTTCATTTCTATATGTCCATAATAAAATAGGTGAAGTATATTTTTTTTTACTGTTATGGTATACTTTTTTTAGATTATTCATGTTAGGGTGACCGTTTTGAAAATTCAAAAAAAGCTAATGCTATATACTTTAGTAATTACTGGTTTGTCCTTGTTATCGCTCGGATTTTATTCTTATACTTTCTACTACAATAATTCTTCGAAAGAAATGAAAGCGAATACAAATTCTGTTATGCACCAGGCTATAGATACCCTCAATAAACAAATAGACGAAATAGACATTCTAACGGAAAAAGCACAATTTTATTCCAAAAGTTCCTATAATTTAATGAATGATTTGCGTAAGTATAAATCAAATAACTATTCGAAAGAGGACCTATATTACACTAATGAGGAAATAAAAGGGATCTTTTCTACATTGCTATATCGTACAAGCAATATTAATTTCTTAGCAATCACCACACCAAACGGTCATATCTTTTCCTATTCCAATACATATAAAGATTTTTCCTATGGATTTAATCCGCTTAGTGAACCTTGGTATAAAGAAGCATTAAAAGCGAAAGGTGATCTGGTTATCAGCATACAACAAGAAAATAACTACATCGTTAACGGATATAACGAATCTACTATCTTTTTTACAAGAGCAATCTATGATTTTTATTCTAAAAAACTATTAGGAGTAATGCTAGTTAACTGCGAGCCTGACTATTTTCGTTTTATTTCGGAAAATTCCTTGCAGAATATGGTTGGATTTCAAGTAATCAAATCAGACTCATTTGAGACGCTTTATGAAAATTTAAATAAACAGATGGATACAAACCCATATATAAAAAATCAAACCTTAGCTTCAACAGAATATCCCATTCAAATTCGTGCCTTTATTGACTTTAGTGATTACCACAAGTTACTTTTCAAGACATTCGTCACAATCATTCTTATTTTGGGCATTGTACTTGCTGTGTCTTCTGTTATTTTTTACTTTTTTTCAAAAAAATTCACTTTACCGATTATTAATTTATCAAAGGTAATGAGAAAAAACTCCATGAATAATATTTATTGTTTGGAAGACTCTTCTTTTTCTAACCAAAATAATGAAATTGGAACCCTTTATCGAGAATATCAAAAAATGTTGACTACACTTAATCAATATCTTACTGAAAAAATAGCATTTGAGAAAACTCTATTAACAACAGAAATGAATGTATATAAAAACCAAATTGATTCCCACTTTCTTTACAATACATTAGAATCCATCAATTCTTTAGCAGAACTCGAAGATATTGAAGAAATATCCATAATAACTATTGCCCTTTCAGATATGTTTAAATATGCGTCCAACGGTTTTGCAAACGACGCTCAACTTTCAGATGAACTTAAACATGTAGAAGATTATCTTAAAATACAAGAAATTCGTTATCAGAAGAAATTTGATTACGAAGTTAAAATTCAATCTGATGAACTCTATCATTCAATTGTCCCAAAATTAATACTCCAACCATTAGTTGAAAATGCGATAAATCATGGTTTTAATAAAGGACATCTAGACGGAAAAATTCGGCTCCACATCAGTTTACATGGTGATAATCTACTAATCCAAGTTTCTGATAATGGAAGGGGAATGAGTAACGCAGAATTACATAAATCGAGAAAGAAACTTAAAGATGCAGTTACAATTATTCGGCATTTAGAATCTCATATAGGCTTAATCAATATCGAAACTCGACTGGTACTTACTTTTGGAAAAGATTATGGCTTAACTATAGAAAGTGCGCTAGATCAGGGTACGAATGTAATCGTTTTAATTCCCTTGATGATTAGGAGGACAGAACATCTTGTATAATTTTATTATTGTTGATGATGAAGAAATAATTCGAAAAGGAACATTAAAAAAAATACAAAAACTCAACTATCCGCTAACTTGTATTGGGGAAGCATCTAATGGACTAGAAGCTTTAGGTTTACTAAATAAACTTAAACCTGACTTTATTATCACAGATATGGATATGCCCTTAATGGATGGCACCCAGCTTTTAGACAATCTAATAAAAAATCACCCTAATCTAAAAGTAATTGTTATTAGTGGATATGAAAATTTTTCTTATGCCCAAAAGGCTATCCAAGCAAAAGCACTAAGCTATATTTTAAAACCCTTCAGTCGAGAAACTATTAGTACGATCCTTACCCAAATAATGGAGACATTACAAGAAGAGAAGGAAAAGAAAAATAACACATCGAATATAGCAGAATGGAATGTATTAAGCCATTTTATTATAGGGAACATAACGATTAATAAACTTCCAATACATTTAATCAAAGAATTTTCTAATAAGCAATTAAGATTAGCAACTATTTACTATGAGCAAGCAATCCAAGCAAAAACACTAACAGATAATTATATCCTTTTGCCTCATCCACAGGAAGATAATATGGAATTCGTCATTCTAGAAGAGGATGAAAAATTAAATTTTTGTGACAGACTTTCCAGCTTTTCATTTACGTCCAATTCATTTCTATGTGGGATCAGCGAAAAAGTGGATAATCCAACACAGCTTTTCGAAGCGTATAAACAAACAATTACAGCAATTAATACAAAGCAGAGTAGCGAAATAAAAAATATATTTCATTATAAAAGAAACGAAGAAAAGCGTATAATCCACTTTGAAAAAATAAATGAGATTATTTTCTTTATTGAATCTGGAAAAAGCAATGTATTGAAAGAAAGATTGACAGCTATCCTTACAGACATGATAAAAACAAATAATTTAACTTTAGGAGAAGTCAAACACATCGGTATTTTTCTTCTTGAGCAAACAAAAGGTATGCTAAACAATTTTTATAATACAAATACAAACCATACATTACCTGATATCTATAAAGCAGTTTATGAAACAATATTTTCCTTTGAAAAATTAATAGAGTACTTCATAAACTTCCTTTCGAATATAGCTGAAAGTATGAGCTATGAAAAAATTTATGCTTCTAAGGATACTATTGAAAATGTGAAGAGTTATATTTCGAAATATTATTATAAAGATATAAAATTAGACTTTTTATCAGATATATTCTTTCTTAATAGTGCTTATCTATCTACTCTTTTTAAAGAAAGAACAGGACAAAAATATATAGACTTTTTAAATTCAGTACGTATTGAAAAAGCAAAAGAACTATTAAATAAATCCGATCGAAAAATATATCAAATTTCAAAAGCAGTAGGCTATGATAACCCTAAATATTTCTTTCGTGTTTTTAAAAAGTACACTGGACTTTCCCCAGAACAATATAAAAAAAGACTTCAAGAAGAAGGTTCTTCAGCTTCCATTTAAAGACGGTTTAGCTATTGATTACTGGATTGGCGATAACAGGACTTTTCAAGGTAATTATTACCATTCAATCAGACATTATTGATTATTCGGAGGACAAAAATAATAAAAGTATTGCAACTTTTTTATGGTTTTGCAGATAAAAATACGCTTCATCTAGGTACCAAAAGTAATCTGATTCCTAATCGATATAACCAACCATGCTATTCTACAAACTCGATGGGAGGAGCCATTGCATTAGGTCCATTAGAAGGTTTATCTAATATTGTTGGGAAAGAGAACATTTCCTCAAAAATCATTCTTTTTTCTATAGAAAAACCGTCCTTAGAAATTGCCAAAAGGCTTGAGATTGAGGACGAATACATTTATCGAATTATTCGAACACGACATATTAATAATAAGCCTTATTCACTCGAACACACATACATGCCCTTATCCATCATTACTGGATTAGAACCGAAACATCTAGAAGGATCGATCTATAATTATATACGTGAAGAATTAAAGTTAAAAATGCATAGCACCCATGTTTGGATTAGAGGAGACAAAGCAAATAACGAAGATTGTTCTTTACTCAAAATTCCAGACAACTCCTTCATGATGGAAATTGAAAAATTAGCACAGTTAGAGGATGGAAGAGTCTTCGAATACTCCATCATACTCCATCACACGCCATCTGCATGAAAGTTTTGTTTTTGAAACAGTTTTTGTTCATAACTAAGAAAGAAGCAGAGGGATGGTTCGAGGGCACTGAAAAACTGGCTAGTTAATGATGATGGACAATATCCACTTTTTAAACATAAGATGATGGATTTGTTTTCCGAGGCGTCCGCTCCAAACCAACCTTATTTTCACTTTCAAATATGCTTGCTCTTCATTTCACACGAAAAAAAAAAGACTTTTTCAGTGGGCTCGGATGGTTCTTGTCCTTCCCTTTTCCAACTAACTATCCTTTTTGCAGGATAGTTTTTTATTTGTTTTCTCTTCCAAAAAGGAAGCAATAGAACCGCCCCCATAATTCTCAATGAAACTTGCACTGAAAGTTGTGTACATTAATAAAATACTAAAAAATAATGTATTTTATCATTCTTATTAATGAGGAGAAGGGAATTATGGGAGTAGTGAATGGAAAGACATTTTTAGAAAGAATAAATAAGCTAAATACGGAAGTTTGGCTGGACGGAGAAAAAATAGAAAATATCTCTGATCATCTTGCTTTTAAGGGTATTCTACAATCTAAAGCATCGCTTTATGATTTGCAATGTGATCCAAACTTCAAGGAGGAAATGACCTTTTCGTCCCCGCTTTCTGGTGAATCTGTAGGTGTGTCCTACTTACAGCCTAAAACAAAAGAAGATTTGTTAAAAAGGAGAAAAATGATGGAACGGTGGGCGAAGGAAACGGCAGGTATGATGGGCCGAAGTCCAGATTATTTAAATACGGTTATCATGAGCTTTGCCTCATCTGCTTCCCTATTAAAGGAAAGCGAAAATTGTTTCCCCGATCATATCCAATCCTTATATGAAACAGCAAGAGAAAAAGATCTTAGTTTTACCCATACATTTATAACCCCACAAGTAAATCGTTCAAGTCTGTATCTAGAATATTCTAATGAGCCAATTGCAGCAAAAATAATCGAGAAAAATAATAAAGGGCTAATTATTAAAGGGGCTCGACTTCTAGCCACACAGGGAGGACTTACAGATGAGCTCTTAGTTTTTGGCGCTCCCAAATTTGACCCAGAGGAGGCATTTGCATTTGCCATACCTTCAGACACAAAAGGAGTGAAGTTTCTATGTAGAGAATCCTTTGTAGGAGGAGATTCCACTATTGATTATCCATTAAGCTCCAGATTTGAAGAAATGGATTCCATTGTCGTATTTGATCACGTCCTTGTACCGTGGGAGCGTGTATTTTTCTATGGTGATATCAGAATTGCCAATATGTTTTTAACAAAAAGTTCTTTTAACCCATTTGCTTATCATCAAGTAATTACGAGGCAGATTGTTAAAACAGAGTTTATTTTAGGCTTAGCAGAAACAATGATAAATACAATTGATGTAGGCGAATATCAACATATCCAAGAAAAAATGGCAGAAATCATTATTGGATTAGAAACGATGAAGGCACTATTAGAAAAGTCAGAGAACGACGCTACGGTCAATGAACAAGGATGGATGATTCCAAGTTCAACACCGCTTCAAGTTGCTAGTAATATTTTCCCGAAAATTTATCCCCGATTTTCAGAAATCATTCAATTAATTGGCGCAAGCGGCTTAGTTTCATTGCCAACTGAAAAAATGTTTCTCTCTGAAGTGGGGAAAGATTTAAATCAATACCTTCAAGCAACGTGTAAATCTGCAGACGAACGCAATAAAATTTTTCGATTAGCCTGGGATTTGACAATGAGCTCTTTCGGTACAAGACAAACGCAATATGAGCGATACTTTTTTGGTGATCCTGTCCGTCTTTCCGGATTTTTATATAATAACTATCTAAAAGATAGTTATATTGAGAGGATTAATGAATTTCTGAGGTGATGCGCTTACTAAAATTTCATTATACAATAAAAAGGAGCTACAAAATCAGTCACTTGACTTTGAGTAGCTCCTATTTTATCGAGTTGACGTAATATCTTCTAGTCCCCTATGCTTCCTTGCGAATCCTTCGGAAGGAAACTATCACCATTCCAACAATCAATAATACTATTCCTACCAACATAATTGTATAATTTGCAGTTGCTGTATTTGGTAAGATAGAAGATTGATTATCTTTTTGCCCACTTTGATTTGTATTGTCCTTGCTTGGATCTTTTCCTTCACCGTTCCCGTCTGGATTTGGGATCGTCGGGTCTTCACTTCCTCCATCATTATCATCTAGATTCGGGATCGTCGGGTCTTCGCTTCCGCCATCATTATCATCTGGATTCGGGATCGTCGGGTCTTCGCTTCCTCCATCTTCTCCGTCTCCATCACCCGGTTCTGAAGGTACTTCTGGTGCTGGCTGTCCTTTTGTGAATGACCAAATATCAGAAATAGCTGTTCCTGTATAATTGTCTGCAGCTATTACATACCAGTCATAGGTTTGCCCTTCTTCAAGGTTTTTCCAAACAACTTCAGAAGTATCGCCGCTTGCTACATTCTCTTGCTGGCCGATTTCTTCATTCGTATAAACATTTACCGCAAAGTAATCGGTCGCTACTTGTTTTTCTTGAACAGTTAAATCAAAATCAATCACTAATTCATCTTTTAATGGATATTCATCTGGTTCATAGAAATTATAATCATCAAGATATGGTGAATACGTATTAATAACGATACGGTTATTCTTTTGATCAAAATGAAGGAGCTTCATATAGCCTTGTCCGCCTTCCGGACCACCTTGGTAGTCTCCGAGCATTTGATAGACTTTTCTATCAGCAATTCCATCTTGATCATCATCAACCTCACTGATTAACGTCTCTGAGTCATGATAATGTCCGGATAACACAAGAAATACATTTTCATTCTTTTCTACTACCTTTTGGAAAATTTCTTCTCCGATCGGACTTCGATTTCCAGAAACTAATAGGTATTCATGGAAATTGAGAATTGCTTTTCGATCAGGATATTGTTTTAACACATCATTGATCCATTGCATATCCTCATCATTTACACCCCAGCCCATATAAATCATAATGAAATCATTTCCACCAGCTGATATTAAGTCATAATGACCGCGATTATCTTTATAGGATTCTCCGTAATGGGGTTGATCTTTGAAGCGATCTTCTCCAAACCATTTAGAGAATTCTGTGTAGTCATTAGACAATTGATCTACATCATGATTTCCTGCAAGTACGCCATATGGAACACCGTTGTCTTCTAAAACACGCATATATTCATCTGCGTAAAGCCATTGTTGCTCGTCATCCGATTCGTCCACTACATCTCCAGTATGCAAGACGTACTTAATTTTCATCTCTTCTTGTTTTTCGGCAATCCATTCTGTTTGTCGCTTATAAATATATGGATAGCTTTCTGAATAGTATTGGGTATCAGACATCCAGACAAATGTATAATCATATTCATCTGGAGAACTCGGAATTTCGTCTTGAATTAACACATTGATTTTGTTAGCCACATCGGCAAACTCACTTATATGCACATCTGCTTTTAATGCAAAATCCTCTGCTCTAGCAATTTTATAGGTTAATAGTTTCCATTTATTTTCTTGTATGCTCCATGCATACATGGAAACCTTTCTTCCTTCTAATGATTTTCCATTCCACACTAACTCGACTTGATCTTGTTCATCGATAGAAGAATCTAGTTCCACTTCGAAGCGATGGTAAGGAAATTGTGTACTAGAATCTGTTGTTAAGTACTTTCCATCTAAAGAAGAAATAGCGGAAACATCCTCAGCAGTTAACGCCTTTTCTCCAGCGGGTACAAGCTCTACTGGCGGTTCTGTATCGCTAGCATTTTCAAATGATTTTACTTGACTATCCTTCGCTTCATATTTATACCCTTTATAATAAGTAACATCCATTGAATCTTCAGTTGGATCCGTTACTTTAACTTTTAATGCAGGATCTCCATCTACTGCTGTTGCTGCATTATTAGCTGGTGCAATTAATTCAGGCTTATTAGGATTTTCATTTGTAACAGAGAACGAGATAACAGTCTCTGCTTTATTACCAGCCTTATCTACTGCCACCATTTTTAAATCATGCGTTCCTGGAGCAAGCTTTGAGGAAGCAGTGTCAAATGGAACACTAATTTTTTCATCATCTAATGTTACTTCTAATGATTCAACTCCAGCGATTCCATCTACTGCACTTGCTTCAATCGCGAAGGCTCCCTTGTATTCCTTATTTGCTTCCATATTTGTTTTCATTACTGGTGCCGTATTGTCCACTTTAACCGTTGCAGTTACTTCATTTTCTTTATCTGCCGCTTTAATGCTGTAAGCTCCATCTGCAACAGCTGTCGTTTCCCAGAGGTACGTTTTTGCTTTCGCTTGTTCTTCTGTTATTGTAAAAGTAAAGTCTTCGAATGGGCGGTAAGTACCATCATCTCCCATATCAAATACTTGAACAGGATTCGCCTTTTTCGGATCCCTAATAACTGTACCATCTGCTAAAATTAAGCGAACATTTCTTAAGTTATAGTCATCTCTATTTTCTTCACTTTCATCTAATTGAAATGGAGATGCTTTATTACCAGAACGTACAGTAATGATATTTTCTCCGATGGACAATTTATTAGGATCAATCGGAATCGTAAATGTTTTCCAATCGGAATTATTATCCTTATCCAATAAATAAATTATTTCATCACCCATTGTAATCGCATTTTTAAAATACATATTTAGCCCGCTAATATCAACGGCAAGATAAGCTTGAGATTCCAAAGAGCTGTACGAGCTTTGCTCCACTTTTTTTCCATCCACAAAAAGCTCTACATCATCTGCTTTATTTTCTTTTGATGTTGCTTTTAAAATAACATTTCCAGATAAGATATCATCCTCTTTGACATTTAAATGAATAGGCTCATTGCTACTATCATTTTTAATGTGGATGACATATTTTTCGGAAGTTACTTCATTTTGCCCATCTGTTGCCACAAAATAATATTCAATGCTTTCTTTAGCAATAAAGTTTGCTGCATATAAAGTCGCAACATAATATTCGATGTCACTTGGATCTACTGTTAAAAGTAATTTTTCATAATCCGCTTGATCGTTTGTACGGTAATACAGAACAACAGATTTAATCCCCTTGTCATCAGTCGCTTTTGCACGAATTGTTACATCATCATTTTGATTGATTTCTTGAATATTTGTAGCATTTGTTAAAGTTGGTGGCACAGTATCATCTTCAACATGGACCGGTTGTGCTGGTACTTGTGTCGGTTCTACAGTTCCTGGTGTTCCTAGTTTTGTTTTTGCACTAATTTTTACCGATTGGGTAGAACCATCCTCAGGAAACTTATAAAGAATTCCCATATTCATTGCCGTATCTAATTGTGTCGCCTCATCATTATAATAAGCAACGTTTATCTCTTCTTTTGTATTCGTAGCGATAACTAATCCACGCATACTGCCATTTGCCATACCGTCACTTTTTATTCGAACAATGTCTTTATTTTCTACAAGACTAGTACCGTAATTCGCATTAAAATCAGCGACTGTCATTTCGCCATTTTGTGCATTAATAATCCAAAATACCAGTGTTTTTTGTGGTTCGATTACGACATCATCTGGAATAGAAGGCCAAATGACATCTGTTGCAGGATCAGCGTTATATCTGTATTGAATTTTATAATCCTTAAAGTTAATCGCTTTATCGGTATTATTGTAGATTTCAACATATTCATATCCATCCGCAGTTCCCACATTTGCACTATCTGGCACTACCTCTGTCACGAGTAGTTTAGGAATCTTGGTAAAATCAATGTCTGTTTCTTCCACAGAAATATTGTATTCTTCTGTTTTACTTTCGTTGATTCCATCACTGGCAACGATATAATAGACAATTTCCCCATCAACTTCAGCCGCCGGAATAGATATCGAATAACGACCTTGCGCATCTTTAGACATTGCTAAAGATTTAAAATTGTCATCTGCTGATTTTTTATAAAATAAAGTTACAATCGGATTTGCTACCTCGTTATCGGTTACAATTGCTTCGATTGTCATTGCGGTAAATGCCTTTGCTGTTTGAATTGGATTATGAGATATAACCGGTGGCTCCGTATCTTTTGGTACTTCTGGTAATTCCACAACATCTGTTGGAACTTGATTCGCTTCAATTGTTCCTGGAGAAGGATCTGCTAACACTTTGTATTTCGCCATTTCCATTCCTTCATGAGGAAATTGATAATGAACCACTTTGCCATCATTGTCATTTTCAGAACCTAAGTAACTAGCTGAAATCATGACTTTCCCATCGGAATCCTTTATTTCAAGCGCCCGATTTCCGCCATTAGCGAATCCCGGGAAGGCTTTATCAGTAAACATAACTACTTCATTACTTGTAAGGTTTGTCCCATATTCCTTATTAAAATCCTCTAACGTTTTATCCCCATTATTAAACCAAAAAACAAGCTTTTCTTTTGACTTCATCTCTGCTGCTGGCGGCAATGGGAATAAAACTGGCTCTCTTGAAAGATCTGTATATACATAGTAAAAAGAATAAGCAGCTAAATTTAACGTTTGATTGGAGTTATTGTATAGCTCAAAATACTCGTAATAATCGGTTCCACCACCAATTGAATTAGGAGCAAGTTCTGTAATCAAGAGTGGACGATCACTATATGTATCAGCTGGCTCTGGCGCTTCTTCTTTTTCTAGTTCAATCGTATACGTTGATGTTTTAGCAATATTTTTATTATCTGTTGCTTCGAGATAGTAAGCAATATTACCTTGCACAGCTTCCTTTGGTATGTTAGCTGTGAATTTGTGCGGATTTGCTGAATCTTGCTGCATCTCGATTGCCTTATATATTTGATCTGGTTCTACTTGATAATACAAGATAGCGGATGGATTTTTATGATCATCTACTATTGTTGCTTCGAATGAAATCGCTTCTCCCCCTTTAGCTGTTGTCTTTGCTTCATGCGTAATAACTGGAGCTTCTGTATCTTCTCCTTTTGGATTTTCCTGCAGCGGCTCAGTTGGAACTTGTCCATCTCCTAATACAGCTGGTGTTGGCGAAGCTTTCACTTGCTGCTTTACCATTTCTGTTCCTTCTGTTGGAAAAGCGTAATGAACATCTAAACCGGTATTATCTGTTTCACCTGATGAATATGTAGCGGATACTACTTCTTGACCATCGAGATTTTTTATCACAACTCCTCTATTGCCACCATTAGCAAATCCAGGAAAATCTCCTTTAAAGGAAATGACTTGATGTTCTGTTAAGGAAGTGCTAAAATGCTTGTTAAAATCCTCTATTTTAAGATCTTTTACATTAAACCAAAGGACAATAGATTGTTGAGGTGCTATCGTCGTTGCTGGAATAGACATTATTTTGTCCGGAGTACTACCACCAATGTAATGGTAATAAAAATAATAGCTATTTAAGTCAATCGGTTGATTGGTGTTATTATAGAGTTCGATAAATTCAAAGTTATCGGTTCCTTGTGAATCAGGCGCTAACTCAGTAATAAGTAGTGGTGGTAGCTTTGCATAATCAATGGTTTCTTGCTGATTTTCTTCTTGCTCTTGTTCTATTTCGGTTAGTGGTTCTTCTGCTTTTTCTTCAGTTTTTTCCTCTTTCACATCATTTTCCTGCTGCTTATTTTCTTCTTTCGTTACTGGTTCCTCCTGTTTAGAAGACGATGATTCCTCCTCTTCTAAATGAGCCTTTTCCTCTTCGTTTGTTACTTCTTGTTCTTGCTCTACTGTTGTTGCTTCTGTTTCTGATGCTTCTAACGTGCTATCCGTTTCTGTTGTTAGTGTGCTTTCATCTACTTTTTCCCCAGTTCGTTCTGCTGCATAAATCGTTAAACCTGGAAATGCTGGAAAATAAGTAGAAAAGAAAAATACCCCTATAACAAAGACGACAAAAGCCCTCCTTGCTATCCTCTTTTTTAAAGACACAAGCCCATTCCTCCCTTAATCTATTATCCTACTCACTAGAATCATAGATTTCTTATTTTAAGGAGCCTTTAAGTGAATATTAATAAACATAAAATTTGTGTAAAGAAAAACAGAGGGACTGTTCCCAATGTCATCAAGTTAAGAAACCAGTAATTACCAGTGGTAAACCAAAATTGATGTTTATAATATTCTGATAACTAAAAAAGCCAATAGGATGCCCGGGAAGTGCCTATTTAATTTTTTTGGCATTTCCCTGATTTTCCTATTTGTTCGTTTTGTTAGATAGCTGGTCGTTGTCCAAATCCATGTTTATTCGCATTTAGCCCTCTGGAACGTTTAAATTTCCTTCCAGGTCTAATTGGGACTCTATTTCGCTGAACTTCGTTCAGTAGGTCTTTATACATCTTTTTTCTTCGCCTTTGACTTGGTTCAATGATTAAACAAATGAGCTTATCTTTTAGTGCGCCAATTAAAATATTGGTGTTAGTTTTATATTTGTGCTTTAAGTCTTTATCCTTCTGATCCTCGGCGATGATCACATCTGACTCATGCTTTAGTAGGGAAGCCATGTTGCTTAAAAATAAAGCAGCATAAAACTCTTGTTCAATCGTCTGTTTTGTTTCGCCTGAGAATCTTTCAATCTGTATTTTGTTTTTTAAGACATCGTATTTTGTTTCGATTGACCATCGTTTAAAGTACAACTCTTTAAAAGCCGGAATATCAAAAGACTCATCTAATATATTCGTTATAAGTAATTCATCTTCTCCAGAGCCTAATGGGATACGGACCGCACGCAAACGCATGACGTTGCTTTTATACTTGAGTTCAATGACCTGATCAGGGATCCCTTCTTTTATAGCGGCTCGGTAAAAATTAACTGGCGTTCTAACAACAAAATTCACTTTATTCTTCAAAAGATAGTGAAAGAAATATTGAGATGGATACCCACGGTCAAAAAGAAAAAGGTCGTGGTTAGAACGCAGTTCTAGGAAACTATCAATTAATTCTATCGCTACTGTGCGCTCGCTATCTGTACATTTTGTGATTATCCCCTTTACAAATAAATCATTTCCGATATCATAAATAGTAGATACCATGGCTCTGGCAAGTTCCTTGCCATTGCCCTTTGATGCGCCGAAGGTATCTCTTAGCCTTTGGGAATTGGCTATTTCTATGATAGACGCATCAATCGCATATAACCGGAAGCCCTTATATTTAAAGGAGTTATTTGTCTGATAAAACCACGTCGTAATGGTGTCAAATAACGTCTTGAAGGCTTCTGGTTTTATTTTTTTTCGCGCTTGTGAAAATCCCTGTTTACTTATAATTTCTCCTTCTTTTTTAATCAACTCAAAAAAGTCATTCAACTCAATCTGCAAGCTTCTCGTTACTAGATTTAGCACAAACAAAATTGTTTCTGGGAAAGTCAATTTGCCTCCTTTACGTGTAAAGTAGGTTGATTTCATGCGGGAATCGCACATGAAATGGAAATCGTACAATACCTCCCTACATACTTCAATCGCTTCTAAAAACTTGCTTTTTTTCAACAAAAAAACCCCATTTCGTACGAGATATACCAAGAACTGGTATTCACGCTGATTATGGAGGTGTTTCTGAAAAGTCAAGGGGTTTTTTCAATTTTATACAACAATTTTATGAATCTTTTTTAATATTTACATATTTTTACAATTTAGGTTTATGACATTGGGACTGTTCCCTTAAAAATTTTTAACATTTTACTTCATCTGTCGTAGTATATATGGTAAAGTATAATTACTACGACAGTCATAGTATGTTAGATGAAGTATCAGAAAGGAGTGATTTCTTGATCAGCAGTGATGTCATACGAGGATATAATGACACCATCATTCTTTCTCTATTATTGGAAAAGGATTCTTATGGTTATGAGATTTCAAAAGATATTCGAACATTTACAAAGGAAAAATACATTATTAAAGAAACGACCCTTTACTCCGCTTTTAATCGATTAATTAAAAATAACTATATTAACTCCTATTACAAAGAAGGCGAATTTGGAAAAAGAAGGACATATTACACCATTACTGCAGAAGGAAGGAAGTATTATCAGGAAAAATGCCAAGAATGGGCCGTTACACAGGAAGTAGTTAACTTATTTATTAAGGAGGGTTACAATGAATAGCATTATCAATTATTTGGACAATGTTTTTGCCAGCCTGCCAAAAACATCCGAAATGGAAAAACTGAAACAAGAAATGCTTTCAAACATGGAAGATAAATATTATGAACTGAAGGAAGAAGGAAAAACGGAAAATGAAGCTATTGGCATCGTAATATCTGAATTTGGGAATATAGACGAACTATTGAGTGAACTTGATTTACCATTAAATGAGGAAAAACCCCAAGTCCCCCAACTCTCAGAAGAAGAAGTAGATACTTTTTTTCAACAAACTTCAAAAGCTATGAAATCTATTGGAATTGGTGTGATGCTATGCTTACTCGGTTCCTCTCTATTAGTCTTCTTCATCCAACTATTTGAGCAAGGTTTTCTAACCGGGATTACAGAAAATACAGCCACCTTAATTGGTGTAGCACAATTACTTTTATTCATAGCATTCGCAGTTAGTTTATTCATTTATAGTGGCCAACTATTAGAGAAATATAAATATATTGAAAAAGGTACTAATTTTAAGCTTCCCATCCATTTGAAAAAAAAGATACAAATGGAAAAAGAAACATATCAGCCAATCTTTTTCCGTTCGCTTATTATCGGTGTGGCATTATGTATTTTATCCCCTATCGCTTTATTAGTGACAATCGCCATTAACGATCAAGCAGCAAACTATGGCGTCTGTATTTTATTAGTTCTTATTGCCATAGCAGTTTACCTATTTATTGTAAGTGGTGGAAAAAAGGATGCTTACGACAAACTTTTAAAGGAAGCATCTCATTCTTTTGAAAAAAAGCATGAAGATAAAGTAATCGGTGCCTTCGCAGCAATTATCTGGCCACTCGCCGTTGCCATTTTCTTAATTACTGGATTTGTGTACGGAAACTGGCATATCAATTGGATTATATTCCCAATATCAGGACTACTTATGGCCATGTTCAGCGGTACATACAGCATTTTGAAAAAGGAAGGATAAGAAAAGCAGAGGGACGGTTCTCGTGAGGTCCATGCCTCACAAGAACTGTCCCTCTGCGCCCATTATTTCGCGTCTTTGTCAGGTTGATGAATGCCGAATATATTTCCTTCTGTATCGTTGTAATAGCCTTGCCATGCCATTCCAGGTAAAGCGTGTTTTGGCAATGCAACTGTTCCTCCATTTTGAAGAATTTTCTCCTCGGCTACATCATAGTCTTCTACTCCCATTGTACAAGCATACCCATTTACAGCTTGGATTTTTTCTGGGAGAGGAACGGTGCGTTTGATTAAAGCTCCGTTAATACCTAGCTCACTCTCATCCCCGGTCACTGCTCCAAAATACGGCATTCCAGCATAATCACTCCAATCTTCAAACTTCCAATTAAATACCTCTCCATAAAACTTTTTTGCACGTTCCATGTCATCCACATGAATTTCAAAATGAATTGGTCTCCCCATATGTATCCTCCTAAATTTTCTTTAATGAATCTTCTGAATACTTCTATTAGAAACATAGAATTCCTTCACCATTATTGTAATTATTATATTTATTTTTACATGAGCACAAAGGGAATCAGTAATTTTACAAATAAATACATTAAATTGTAAAACAAACACATATTAAAGGATATCGGAGATTTTTATGGAGGTTGTTTCGAATGTATTCTCATTTTTTAATCGGACTCATCCTATTTTCATATGCAGCAATTTTACCAGGCGATTTTTTTAGAACAGTTGAAAGTTCCGCACAGCAAAAGGTTACGGAACAAGAACTTTTATGGAAATCCCCTAGTTTGCCAGTCATCGATACAAAAGAATTTAATAAAGTGATGGATGAAATAGATAAACAAGTATATATCAAACCAAAAGACGCCAGAATTAATAAATCTGGGAATATTGTTCCCGAAAAAGTTGGATATCGTCTCCATCGACTGAAATTTATTGATCAAATGTATGCCCATTATTTTAATGATACTTCCAGTAAGCAGGAGTTCCCCTTAGAAGTCATTTATCCTAAAGTAGATAGCGAACTATTAGAAAGTATTCGCCGAAAAAGGATTGGCAGATATATAACAACCTTTAACAGAAATAATAAAGAACGAAGCATGAATATTTCGCTTGCTACAAAAGCAATAAATAATAGTGTAATTTTTCCAAATGAACAATTTTCCTTTAATCAAGTTGTCGGAAAGAGAACCGTAGAAAAAGGATATTTACAAGCTCCAGTAATCATTAATGGGAAATTTTCAGAAGATATTGGTGGGGGAATATGCCAAGTTTCTTCTACTCTTTTTAATGCGGTAGATAATGCGGGATTAAAAATTGTCCATCGCTATTCACATAGCAGAAAAATCCCGTATGTTCCACCTAAACGAGACGCCACAGTTAGCTGGGACGGACCAGATTTTGTGTTTGAAAATAACTACCAACGACCAGTACTCCTCCAAGCAAAAATGCTAGGAAATCATGTACTCATTGAGGTATATTCATCAGAAGCTATCTCTTATCACCCTATAAATGTTCCATATTTTTAAGAGAAAGCAGAGGGACGGTTTTGAAGTGAAGTCAATGACCTCACAAGAACCGTCCCTCTGCTTCCTCTTTATCTACTTAATAATTGTTTGGCAAATCGGCGTTCTTCTTTATCTTTTGTGGTTTTTGTTATTGTTTTTAGTGCATCTTGTATAGCTGGCTGATTCCAGACTGATGGAGACCAGTTCTCTAGTACAGTTAGTGCTTGCCAGCGTAATCTTTCATTCTCTGATTCAAGCGCTACCTGAATTAACGGTAAACCTACACCCTCAAATTCTTGCAAATCTTGAATAATGAATTCTAAACATTCTTGTTCTTCTATCGTTAACCTTGGTAAAGGGAAACGCGTTTCTGCAAAAGCACAGAGCTCTTTAATAAGCTGAATATCTTTTGTCTCCATTATTGCGGCAAATAAAGCACTGTTTGACGGTTCCTTCTTTAGTATTTTAAGTAATAAAGAAGTGATGTCCAATTGATAGAATTGTGCAACCTTAATCGCTCGAAAATCAACTTCTGAGTCCTGTTTCAATGCATCAAATGCTAAATGTGACCATTTAGGATTATCTAAAAATGGTTGAAGTGCTTCTTGAAGTAACGTACGTTCATGCTGTTTCCATTGCTCCTTCAAACGTTCTTCCCAAATTTCTTCATCAGCATGTAGAAATTCACTTATTTTTAAAAACGGATAGAAATCCTCCAAGTTTTCACAATGAGTATGTGCATGGTAAAGGAAACGTGTCAGCACAGCAGCAGCATAAGGATAGTTATCGATACCGTCTGGATTTGACTCATCTAATAAACCTTCAATAATCATGGCTGCTCCAGTGTATAGTTCCTTCGAAATATCCTTTTCATAGAGTGCCACATCTAACTCTCCCTTTGTAGCACAACGCAGAGCTATAAAATCAGCAAATTTCCTATTTTCACAACCCTTGGTAAGCAGCCAATATTTCATTTCAGGCGTTTTGGCTTCTACGAGCTCAATCGCTGTTATTTTACCCATCCCTTGGACAGACTGAACCAGACTCCAAATTTGATCATTTACTCCCTTCCCTCCATTTCTTATTGCAAATATAACATATGGAGTAAATTCATCGTGCAAGCCAATTGTATATAAGAGATCTTGATATTCTTCGCAATTGGTAAAACCAAGTACAAGGATAGCAAATTTGACAACATCTCTATGTGCAGCATGTTCGAGAAGCCATAGTGCCTCTTGCTGTAACGCATGCCCATCCAATTCAGCTTGCCCTAATTGCTCAATGAGCTCATCTCGATAGATAGCAATATGATCAAAAATAATTTGGTCGTATGTCGACTTTCTCGTTTTTACAGTAGGGTGTTCCAGCTGCTCTTTAAAAAGTTTCATTAGTCTATTCATAAATAAAGGTGTCGGTGGTTCATTCACGATAATATCAAATAGACCTGGATCTAATCTTGGTTTATCTGTACCAAAAAAGTAGTCATCATCTGGTAGCTGTCCATCTACTATTCTATGATTTGCTTGTACTTGTTTTTGGATATAGGGAACAATTTTTTCTTTATGTTCCCATGGAAGGAATTCAAGCTTTTCTGATTTATTTATAATAATCTCATGGTCAATTTTGATGATACAGTTTAGTTTAATATAGCCACCAATTTTGACAGAAACCTTATGCTTTTTCCCATCTTCTAATGTAAGAGTTCCTGATAACTTTGTGTAAGGAATAATATGTGAAAATAAAGACTTTCGTTTATTTTCATCAACTGTTATTCCATCAATGATTAGAAACTCTTCTTTCATTTGATTGATAACTTCAATACAATGTCCTTTATAATCAATGGTCCAGACCTTATGAACCTCTTTTTCCATATCCCTTTTTAAATTTTGCATTTCATGTTTTAATTCCTCTTTAAGACTCATGAACGTCCTCCCTTTTTCAATCCATAGCTAAAAATGGATATAATAGTATATCAAACCATTTTTAACTATCTTTCATCTTTCTATCTATTAAATACTATCTTCTTCTTATAGGAAAGCCTATTAAGCAAAATTGTCTGAGAAAATATACAAATGGACGATTCTTGTAAGTCGAATGACCTCACAAGAACCGTCCCTCTGCCTCCCTAATCGTTTCCCCTTCTATTAATTCAGGCTGATAGTAATTTTCATTTAGTAAATCTTTTTTTCCTTGTAATTTCTTAATAATCCAATCAGCTGCATCGTGTCCCATTTTTTCTTGTGGGTGTGTTAAAGTTGTAAGTTTTATATTGGCATTTTTAGCGATATAAGAATTGTCCTGACCAATAATCGATAATTTGTCCGGTATCGGAATATCAAGTTGTCTGCATACATTTACAACTTCCAATGCAACTTCGTCGTTATAACATACAATGGCAGTCATTTCTTCGATATTCTCGATTAAAAACCCCTGCAAGTTTACATTTAAATCCAACTTAGTCTCTGTAGTAAAAGAAAAGACATGTTCAGCCTGAAAGCGCAGCTTGGCTTCACCCAGTGCCTTGATATATCCCTTCATGCGAAATTTCCCTTGTAAATCATCCATTTTTGCAATAAGACCAATTTTAGTATGCCCTTTTGAAATTAATTCATTTGTTGCGAGATAACTGGATTCTACGTCATCGAGGCAAAAGAACGGAACTTCTAATTCCTCATAATAGGCATTGACCATAATAAACGGAACATCTTGTTCCTTGAATGATAAATAGTAAGCAATATTGGGGTTGTATAGATTACTCTTCGTAGGTTCAACAATTAATCCATCTACTCCAAATGCCAGCATCATTTCCAACGCTTTTTTTTCTTGTTCTACATCATTATTTGTACTAGCTAACAGCAACGAATACCCCTCTGCATTCAATCTCCCTTCAATGCCACGAATAATGGAAGGGAAAATATAATCTGAAATATAGGTGGTGATTACACCAATTGTTTTATTATTTGATTTTCCACTTGTTTTGGACTGATATTGATTAGAAACATACGTACCCGAACCTTTTTCACTTCTGAGAAAGCCTTCATTTGATAGCTCTAAAATCGCCTTTCGAACAGTATGACGGCTAACTTTATACTTTTCTTGCAAGGTTGTTTCAGTAGGTATTTGTTCACCTACGCGATAGTCACCTGAAAGAATCTTACTTTTTATATCATCAATAATAATCTGATACTTTAATTTCAATTAACGCACTTCCTTCATTGTTGATTGCTACCATTTAAAATATTTAAAAGTCCATCGTTTCAATTAAAACTAATAAAGGGCGAAAATAGTCCCCCGATTAAAACGCTTCTTTATTTGTATGGTCACATTTTAACATAAGTATGAATGAAACTAAATATACTATCAACATACAAATACCATACAATTTTTAAAAAACAATTTTTTTTGATTTTTTTATTAAATAGATAAAAAAACCTTTATTACAAAGATTAAGATAAATACAAAGTATAAGCTTGCCCATTCAATACGAACAAATTTATTTATCATTGACAAAAGTACGTACATATATTATCGTGAATGTGTAAAGTTTTGAAATAATAAAAGGCTGTTTTCGTAAAATTCGTTGCGATTACCCGCAACTGGAATACACTTCCGCTGAGCCTATAGGAGTCTACGTGTATTCTGGCTGCTCCATTTTTCCAACTCATTCTTTTTTTTCGATTGAAAAACAACAATCCTTTAGAAAACATCCTAATAAAAAGCAACTCCAATCGATTACAGTATATGAAATCGCTATCAAGGAGGGAATATATGAAAAACAATCAAACAAACACGAAACAAGCAATTGTTGACGGATTAACCTCACTTGGAATTGAATTCGGTTCCACTCGGATTAAAGCTGTATTAATTGACCATAACTTTGAAACGATCGCATCAGGAAGTTATGAATGGGAAAACCTTTTAGAAGATGGATTTTGGACGTACAATTTAGTGGATATTATCACTGGCTTACAAACAGCTTATAGTGAAATGAAACAAGAGGTTGAACGTAAGTATGGGATTACTATTCGCACAGTTGGTTCTATTGGATTTTCAGCTATGATGCATGGCTATATGGCCTTTGATCATACTGGTGAACTACTTGTTCCTTTTCGAACATGGCGCAATACAACAACCAGTAGAGCTGCAAAAAAATTAACCGATACATTCCAATTCAATATTCCAGAACGTTGGAGTATTGCCCATCTTTACCAAGCAATATTAAACAATGAAAAGCATATCCCGCGAATCAACCATATCACCACTTTAGCTGGATATATCCATTGGTTATTGACTGGTCAAAAGGTAATTAGTATCGGGGATGCTTCCGGTATGTTCCCAATTGATGAAACTACAAAAGATTATAATGAAGCAATGATCGAGCAGTTTGAAGCATTAATTGCCATTAAGGAATATCCTTGGAAGCTAAAAGATATCCTTCCTAAAGTCGCTATTGCGGGAGAACAGGCAGGAGAATTAACGGAAATAGGAGCAAAAATTCTAGATCGTTCACGAAATTTACAACCAGGTATTCCACTATGCCCTCCAGAAGGTGATGCAGGCACAGGGATGGTCGCAACCAATAGTGTGAGAAAACGAACTGGAAATATTTCTGTTGGAACTTCCGTTTTTGCCATGATCGTGCTAGAAAAAGAGCTCTCAAAAGTTTATCCAGAAATTGATATCGTTACAACTCCAGATGGAAGTCCAGTTGGAATGGTCCATGCGAATAACTGTACGAGCGATTTAAATGCTTGGATGCGATTATTCCGTGAATTTTCAGAGGCAATGGGACAAAAGGTTGATACGGATAAATTATTTAGCGTCTTATTGAACACCTCATTGGAAGCGGATCCAGATGGTGGAGGCTTACTTAGTTACGGATATTTTTCCGGTGAAAATATCACAGGTCTAGAAAGTGGGAGACCGTTATTCGTCCGCTCACCAGAAAGCCATTTCAATTTAGCGAATTTTATGAGAACACACCTATTTACTGCCTTTGGTGCATTAAAAATCGGCATGGATATTTTGACAAAAAATGAAAACGTAGCAATTGATAGCATTTTAGGACATGGTGGTTTATTTAAAACCCCTGTCGTCGGCCAAAAAATTGTTGCAGCTGCTATGAATACTCCTGTATCCGTAATGGCAACTGCAGGTGAAGGCGGAGCATGGGGAATTGCTCTTCTTGCTTCTTATATGATGAATAATAACGATAATGCTAGTTTAGAAGATTTCCTCGACAAAAAAGTATTTAAAGAGGTTGATAACCAAGAAATTTACCCTGATCGCTTTGATGTAGAAGGCTTTGAGGAATTTATTGAACGATACAAAAAAGGGTTGGCTATCGAGAAAGCTGCAATAGAAAATTTAATTCTTTAAGTCAGAATGGGAGGGATTAATATGTTAGAACATTTGAAAGAAGAAGTATTCTTCGCAAATTTAGATTTACCGAAACACGGACTAGTAAAATACACGTGGGGAAATGCAAGTGCGATTGATCGCAATAGTGGTCTATTTGTTATTAAACCTAGTGGTGTTGATTACGAAACCATGCAACCTAGTGATATGGTCGTTATTGATTTAGAGGGCAATGTAGTGGAGGGAGAATTGAACCCTTCCTCTGATACAGCTACTCACGCAGTTCTTTATAAGCATTATCAAGAAATTGGTGGAATTGTGCATACACATTCAACTTGGGCCACTATTTGGGCGCAATCCGGTCTAGATCTTCCTGCAATGGGAACCACTCATGCAGACACCTTTTATGGTGCTGTACCATGTGCCCGCTTTTTGACTCAAGAAGAAATTGATCGTGGTTATGAGGAAGAAACAGGTCAGGTAATCATCGAAACATTCGAAGAACGCGGATTAGATATATTAGCCATTCCTGGAGTTTTACTTCATGGTCATGGTCCCTTCACATGGGGCAAAGATGCCAAATCGGCCGTAATGAACAGTGTTGTATTAGACGAAGTGGCGAAGTTGAATTTATTTACACGGGAATTAAACCGTTTTTCTCAAGAATTGCCTCAACGTATTTTAGATAAACACTATTTACGAAAGCATGGAAAAAATGCCTATTACGGACAAAAGTAATGCAATCTATTAAACAATAAAATTTGAAAAGAGGGGCATATATGTCAACGAGCAAAGTATTTTGGTTTGTTGTAGGTTCACAACATCTTTACGGAGAAGAAGCGTTAAAAGAAGTCAAGGCACACGCACAAACAATGACAGACACTTTAAATGAAAGTGGACTTTTACCATATCCACTTGTTTTACAAGAATTAGCGGTCAGTGCAGATACTATTACGAATGTTATGAAAGAAGTCAACTATCGTGATGAAGTGGCTGGTGTCATCACTTGGATGCATACTTTCTCTCCTGCGAAAATGTGGATTCGTGGAACAAAACTATTGCAAAAACCATTGCTTCATTTAGCAACACAATACAATGAGAGTATCCCTTGGGAAACGATTGATATGGATTTTATGAATCTAAATCAAGCAGCTCACGGTGACCGAGAATATGGTTTCATCAATGCCCGTTTAAAAAAACAAAATAAAGTAGTTGTAGGTCACTGGCAAAGAGCAAAAGTACAACAGCAAATTGCTGATTGGATGGACGTAGCAGTAGCTTATAATGAAAGCTTCCATATTAAAGTAGCTCGTTTTGGGGACAATATGCGTAATGTAGGGGTTACAGAAGGCGATAAAATCGAAGCACAAATACGATTTGGTTGGACAGTTGACTACTTTGGAATCGGAGACCTTGTCCAATATGTAAATGAGGTAAGCGAAACAGAGATTAATGATTTATTTGCAGAATATGAAACACTCTATGAATTTGATTACGGCACATATAGTAAGGAAGATTGGGAAGCTAGTGTGAAAGTACAAGCAAGCTACGAAATTGCGATAAAACGTTTTCTAGATGAAGGCGGATACAATGCTTTCACAACTAACTTTGAGGATTTATATGGCATGAAGCAACTTCCTGGTCTGGCTGTCCAACGTTTGATGGCACAAGGATATGGTTTCGCTGGTGAAGGTGATTGGAAAACAGCTGCACTTGATCGCCTTCTAAAAGTAATGAGCCATAATGAATCAACAGGCTTTATGGAAGATTACACCTATGAATTAGCGGTTGGTCAAGAGGCAGCTCTTCAATCACATATGCTGGAAGTCGATCCAACTTTAGCAAGGAATAAACCTAAAATGATTGTATCTCCGTTAGGAATTGGCAATCGCGAAGATCCCGCTCGTTTAGTTTTTGATGGGAAAGCTGGAGACGGAGTCGTTGTTTCAATGGCTGACTTCGGTACGCATTACAAACTATTAATTAATGAAGTATCAGCATTTGAACCAACTGTTCCAGCGCCAAATCTACCTGTAGCCAGAGTACTATGGACAATTAAGCCAAATTTCCAAGACGGCGTGAAAGCTTGGATAGAAAATGGCGGAGGTCACCATACAGTTGTTTCCTTAAATTTAACAACCGATCAAATTATCACTTACGCAAAACTTGTTGGATTGGAGTATGTGGTAATCAAGTAATGGAAGCAGGGGGACTCCCTGCATTGCTAAAAGAAATAGAGGGACGGTTCTTATGTATGATATGTCCTCACAAGAACCATCCCTCTGCTTCCCCATCATTCATCCCATTCCTCCTGGTCCACCGCTGGAATTAACTCGATTATAATGTACTACTTCTCCTAATTTTTCTGCTTGTTTGTTTTCATCAGGTGCTGTCATGCCAGATTTCTTTTCGAAAAATAGAACAAGGCCCATCACAATTGCTACTGGTGCAAATAACCATAAAAATATCATTCAAACACCTCCATCATACATATATGATTGATTAATCATAATATTCATACGTTATGGTGGTGCAATTGGTTTCATTTAATTGGCAAAATACAGGAGACAGCTGTTGCGAGTCGAATGTCCCCACAAGAACCGTCCCTCTGCTTCCCTATGCATAGCTCCGTAATACGGATGCCATAAACTTTATTCCTTCTATATAGTCGGTTAGGTTTATGTTTTCGTTTGGTGCGTGGTTTTGGGAGGTTGCGTTGCCTACTCCGAATCCAAGGGATGGAATGCCAAATTTTTGACAAAGGTTATACATAGGACCTGTTCCAGCTTGCGAGCGTAAGACTTGTGGCTTTTGGTCATAGAACTGCTGAGCAGTGCTGACAACTTTCTCGACAAGTGGATCAGTTAATTCAGTTGTGCCTGCTCTTTGCCCTTTTAACTTGATAACTTCGATGTCACCAAATCCGTGTTTATCTAAATGCTTTACCAATAGATCGTAAATTTCTTCTGGATCTTGTTCTGATACTAGACGGAAATCGAGTTTTACTTTTGCAGTCGAGGGAAGAACCGTTTTAGATCCTTCTGCTGTATAACCAGATTCGATTCCGCAAATCGTACAAGTTGGTTGAAAAATTAATTTTTCTTTCAAAGGAAAACCAGTTAAATTATTTACATAGTTTTTTAACCCTAAATTTTCTAAATCAGCTGCTTCATCAAGTTCCATTTCTTCTGTCAGCTTTCTTTCTTCCTCAGTCAAAGTTTTGACTTTATCATAAAATCCCTCTATTAATACTTCTTCTTTCGTATTTTTCAATGTAGAAAGGGCCCATACTAATCGCCAAGCCGGATTTTCCACGATGGCTGCTTTCGCTGAATGCAAGTCAATATTAGCCCCTTTAGCTCTTAACTCTACATACAACATTCCTTTGCAGCCTAAAGTAATCTGCAGTCTCCCATCTAATGTTTTAAATTCATTTTCCCAAATACATCCATCTGCTTGGATTTTTTTAGGATTATTGATAATAAACTCTTCTAGATGAGGGCTGCCGATCTCTTCTTCCCCTTCTACCAAAAACTTCAGATTAATCGGCAATGTACCATATACTGCTTGATACGCATGGACAGCACAAATTCTAGAGAGAAGTGTTCCCTTATTATCAGCAACACCTCGTGCATATATTTTTCCATCACGGATCTCTGGAGTAAATGGATCACTTAACCATTGATCAATCGGGTCTTCTGGCTGAACATCATAATGATTATAAAAGGAGAGAGTTTTCTCCTTGCCATTTTGTATCTCCCCATAAACAACTGGATTTCCTTCTGTTGCCACTAACTCTACTTCTGCCCCTAGGTTCTTCAAATGGTGCTCAACCATTTCGGCTGTCTCCTTAATCCCTCTATTTTGCGCGGCTACACTCGGTTGCTCGCAAAGATCGAACAACCATTTTACATACATTTCTTTATGATCTTCAATATATTGATATACTTCTTTCATAGTTGAATTCTCCCTTATACCATTTAACATTTTGATTTATTCTTCTCCAATAATGATGAGGTAACCTGTTCTAATCCAACTAAACCTAGAATTGTTAATAAGATTTTTTGTGCACCAATGTGGCCATCTGTAGGATTATAATACTCTTGTAATGTATGGAATCCTCCCCCTTCACCACCTCCGCCAAGTGTTAAGGCAGGAATACCTAAATGAATAGGAACATTAGAATCGGTACTGCTTGCTTTATCTAAAATCGGCTCAAATCCTAGAACGGATGTCGCACATCGAGCAGCTTGCACTATAATAGCATCATTATCTTGTGATCCTGCTGGACGATCACCTACTTTTTCTATTTGAAGACTTACTTGTGATTCTACGTTCCATCGAGCATTTTCTTCTTCTTTGGCTTGTTCCATCAAATGCAAAAACTTACTTTCGATTATTTCTAGCTCTTCTTGGGAATTGGAGCGCAAATCAACTAACATTTCTGCTGTTTCGGCAATGGTGTTAACAGAAGTTCCCCCTTTAATCATCCCTACATTAAAAGTTGTTTTTGGTTCGGCAGGTGGCTGCAAATCAGAAATTTTAGCAATAGCCCTCCCTAATGCATGAATAGGACTGGGAATACCGAAATTTCCAAAACTATGTCCACCTGGCCCTGTAAATAAAACGTTAAACCTTTTACTTCCTGTACCTAAATAGGTAATACGGCTTGGATCTCCAGGCTCGATGGAGATAAATCCATCTATATCTTGGCGATTGTCAAACAATGCCTTCACTCCTCTTAAATCACCCAGTCCTTCTTCTCCAACTGTCGCGCCAATGATGAGATCTCCTTCTGTCTTTATCCCTGCTGCAGTGAGAGCACGGATAATCGTTAAGACAACGGCTAACCCTCTCCCATCGTCACAAATCCCAGGAGCATAAATTAACCCGTTTTTCCGTATTGCCTTTACATTCGTTCCTCTTGGGAAGACAGTATCTAGATGTGCACAAACAACAAGGGAAGGACCATTCCCACTTCCAGGCAGCACCCCAAAAACATTCCCTACCTCATCTGTAGATACTCCTTGAACACCTAGCTCTACTAATCTCTTTTTATACCACTTTCCTTTTTCATCTTCTTCAAAGGTTGGTGCTTCTATTTCCGTGAGCTCAATTTGTTCCTCGGTCGTTGCTTCATTATCTTCTTTTAAAAACGCTAGCGCTGTTTTGACTTGCTCATTCTGGGCAAGCTTTTTATATACCTGTTCCACCTTTTCTGTAATAGCCGCTGTTTTTTGTTCTATATTTTCCATGTAAATGAACTCCCTCTCCATTAATTTCTTTTTTTCGGTTAATCATATAAATGGCAAGCAACGACATGTTTATCGTTAACTTGTAATTTTGTAGGTACATCTTGCTTACATCGATCCATTGCAAATGGACATCTTGTATGAAATACACATCCTGTTGGAGGATCCAATGGTGAAGGCAACTCTCCTTTCAACTGTATTTTTTCTCGTTTTCTTTTTGGATTTGGGATTGGTACGGAGGATAATAAGGCTTTTGTATAAGGATGCAATGGATTTGCAAACAATTCATCCGTAGTTGCTTCTTCCATCATTCTTCCTAAATACATAACTCCAATCCGGTCTGAAATATGTCTTACAACACTAATATCATGGGCAATAAACAGATAGGTTAATTGATACTCTGCTTGAATTTCTTGCATAAGATTAATAATTTGAGACTGAATGGAAACATCTAAAGCAGAAACAGGTTCATCACAAATGACTAACTTCGGATTAGCAATAAGAGCTCTTGCCAGCCCAATTCTCTGTCGTTGACCTCCGGAAAATTCATGTGGATATCGATAATAGTGATCTGCTTGTAAGCCAACCTTTCCCATAATATCCATCACCTTATTCGTATGGTCTTTTTTATCGCCAATGGAATGAATTATCAGGGGCTCTTCTAATGTATTTCCAATTCGTTTTCGCGGATTGAGAGAAGAATAAGGGTCCTGAAAAACCATTTGTATTTCTTCTCTCATCTTTTTTAATCCCTTACCTTTTTGCTGAAAAATATCTTGATTTCTATAAATAGCTGTACCTTCCGTTGGATCAGTTAGTCTCATCAATGTTTTGCCTGTTGTACTTTTTCCACAGCCCGACTCCCCAACTAATCCATATGTTTCTCCTTCATATAATTGAAAGGAAACATCATTGACTGCCTTAACATAATTTTTTATTCCTCCCAGTTTCCCAAGAGGACTTTTTACAGGATAATATTTTTTTAACCCTTGCACATCCAACAGGATTTTCTTCTCTTGTTGTTCAGCTTGAGACATTTGCATAACATTCCTCCTCTTGCGCTATTTTTTCAAAGTGCCAGCATCGAACCTTTTGATTAGAGGAGGTTTCGGTTAAATCTGGTGCCTTTTCTAAACATACAGAATCAGCAAACGGACATCTTGGTGCAAACCTACAGCCAATTGGTATACTATCAAGGGAAGGAACAGTACCTTCGATTACATGCAGTTTTTGTGAACGATCTCCCTCCATTTGTGGAATGGACTTGATTAATCCTTTTGTGTAAGGATGAAGGGGGCTTTCAAATAAACTTTCTACACTAGCTTCTTCGACGATTTGGCCAAGATACATAACTACTACTCTATGACAAAGCTCTGCCACCACACCTAAATCGTGGGTAATAAACATAACGCCCATCTCAAGCTTTTGATTGAGCTCACTAATTAAATCCAATATTTGCGCTTGAATCGTCACATCTAAAGCTGTTGTTGGTTCATCAGCTATCAGCAATTTAGGCTGACATGCTAATGTCATAGCGATCATGACACGTTGTCGCATACCGCCTGATAAATTATGAGGATAGTCATTAACGCGCTTTTCCGGCGACGGAATACCAGTAAGTTTTAGCATTTCGACTGCTCTTTCATAAGCTTCCTTCTTGGTGACATCTTGATGAAGCATGATCGCCTCTGCTATTTGAAAACCAATTGTTAACACAGGATTTAAAGAACTAAGAGGATCTTGAAAAATCATGGAAATATCATTTCCCCGAATCATCTGCATTTTCTTTTTTGAGAGCTTTAATAAATCTGTCTCTCCTTCGAAAAGAATCTCTCCTTCATATTTCACAAGATGCTTTTCATCAAACAGGCGCAGAACCGATTGGGAAGTAACACTTTTCCCACAACCTGATTCCCCTACTACTCCAACGATTTCCCCTTTATTGATTTGAAATGAGACACCATCTATTGCCGTCACTTTTCCTCTTTCTGTAAAAAAGTGAGTTTTTAAGTCTTTCACATCCAATAACGTATCCGAACTCATGCCCTTCCCTCCTTACTATCTTCCTTTTTTCCCTTTGCTTATATTAGGATCTAATAAATCTCTTAAACCATCTCCTAACAGATTTAGTCCCAGTACGGATAGAATAATAAGAATCCCTGGAAATACAGTCATCCACCATGCATTAAAAATGACAATTTTCCCATCATATAAAATGTTCCCCCAACTTGGGTTGGGAGCTGGAATGCCCGCACCTAGAAAGCTTAACGCCGCCTCTGTAATGATGGCATCTGCGAAAATAAAGGATGCTTGAACAACTAATGGGGAAATCGTGTTTGGCGCAATATGCAGAGCAATAATTCTCCAAGTACTCGCTCCTTGCGCTCTAATCGCTTCAATATAAGTCTCTTCTCTTATGACCAATGCCGTAGATCGAACAATTCGAGCTACGTTAGGAATAAAAACAATCACAAGGGCAATGACTACATTTTGTTTTAATGGTCCTAATGCAGCGACTAAAGCAATGGCTAATAAAACTCCTGGAATAGCCATTAATCCATCACAAATGCGCATCAAAATATTATCCAATGTTTTAAAATAGCTTGCGAGTAACCCGATAATTAACCCAATTAAGCAGGCGAAAAATGCTACCATTGCCCCTATTCCTAAGGAGACTCTTGCACCATATGCAATTCGGGAAAGCAAGTCTCTCCCAAAGTTATCTGTTCCCAGTAGATGATCGACACTTGGTGCTTTCAGACGATTTTCCACTTGCATTTCATAAGGACCGTACGGAACAACGATCGGAGCAATAAGTGCTAGTAATGTTAAAAGCGTTAGAATAACTCCCCCTGTTACAATCAGCTTATTACCAATAATTCTGTGAAAAAGTAAAAGACGTTGCTGCTTTTTTAAATCATTCTTACTTTCTATAAACTTCAAATCTCGCTCTAATACACTCATCGATTCCCCTCCTCTGCTGTTTATCGCTAAAAATTATCATTTTTCCCCATAAGCTTTTATTGCCTCTCCAATCTCACCCTTGGATCAACTACACCATATAATAAATCGACGATTAAATTAATAATGACATAGATGAAGGTCACAAATAACACTACTCCTTGGATGACCGCATAGTCTCTTCGCTCTACCGAATTAATGATTAATTGCCCAATTCCTGGAATATTAAAGATTGTTTCTGTTACAACAGCCCCAGCTACCAATGAGCCAAAGGTTTGACCAATAACCGTTAATATAGGAAGAAAAGCATTTCGAAGGGCATGTCTATAAATGATAAGTTTTTCTGTAACACCTTTCGCTCTTGCTGTTTTTATATAATTGGTATTTAATGTTTCTAACAAACTAGAGCGAGACATTCGGGAAATCAATGCTGTGTGCATCGCTCCAAGGGAAATAGATGGCAAAATTAAGTATTTTAAATGTTCCCATATCCCCTCACTTAATGGTCGATATCCTGCTACAGGTAACCATTGCAGTTGAACACCAACGAGCAATACTAAAAACAATCCTAGCAAAAAACTAGGTACACACATTCCTAATAAAGAAATTCCCATTATCGTCTGATCCGTACCTGTCCCTCTATGCATGGCAGCTAGAATACCAAGTGGCAAAGAAAAAACTAGCGATATTATCCCAGCTAAAATAGCTACAGAAATGGTTGGACCGAGATGACTGGTAATTGCCTCAAGGACAGGCATTTTCATAAAATAAGAAACACCAAAATCACCTTGAACCGCTCCTTTTATCCAGTTAAAATACTGTTCGATGATCGGTAAATCCAATCCCATATCCATGCGTAATTCCTTAATTTGTTGTTCTGTTGCTTCCTCGCCAAGGAGAACAGCAGCAGGATCACCAGGCGTTAAGTGAATGATAGAGAAGATAACAACCGATACAACAAATAAAACGGGTAGTAACGAAAACAATCGATTAACAAGATACATTTTCATCTAATTTCCTCCTTTTACATTCGATGAAAATAAGAAAACTTCCATCAGTGGCGCCTTACCCACTGATGGCTAGTGGCACTTACCTCCTAAAAAGGAACAAGAGTTATAGCTAAGCATTGTCCTATTTAAGTGAGTTATGAAGAAAATGAATTTACTGCGTTTTTTTTACGTCCCATAAAATAGGTCCTTGAAATACAGTGAAGCCCTCCAATTTATCTGTAGCCGTGATAATACTTGCATAATGTCCGAATAGGGTATAAGGAACATAGTCATTCCACATATAGGATTGCATCTCAGCCCAGAGTTCTTTTGCTTCCTCTTTTGTTGCTGCTGTACGAATTTTTTGCAAGGAAGTTGTCATTGTTTCATCATTTGTCCAGCCTACATAATCTGGGTTAACTACTAATAATTGTGATGGCGTGGTAACATAGCCAGTACCTACAATTAACAAATCCCAATTTTCTGGATTAGCACGTTTTTCAGTCAAAGTTGGCCAATCATAGAGTTCTAGTGACACTTTTATTCCCATTTGCTCTAACTGTTCTTTTAATACAACAGAAGAATTGTATTGATGGTCATAATCCCTTGTAGAATAGAGAATAATTTCTTCGCCATTATACCCAGCATCTTTTAGCATTTGTTTCGCTTTTTCTACATCACCTAAGTTAAAGACTTCTTTTCCCGCATCTGTAGCCCAGTCTTTTTGTTCTGGACTCATATAACCAGGATCTAAATTATATAAATCTTCACTACCAAAGCTGGCAAGCATAATAGCATTCGCATTAATACCAGTATTAATTGCTTTTCTTATCTCCGGGTTTGTCATTATCCCTTGCTTTTTGTTATAAGCTACATTCAACGTTCCAGAATCGAAGGAAGCAAAGGTTTTAAGATTTGGTGTATTCTTTAATTGCTCATAGTTATCAAAAGGCATGCTATTTGCAATATCATATTCTCCTGTTTGAATGCCAGCTAGTCTTGTAGACGAATCTGGAACAATATGATAAGTAACATCATCTATATAGACGGTCTTTTTACCGGATAGACCACTGGATTCTTGCTCAGATGCTACATAGTCGGCAAACTTTTCTAACTTGATATATTGATCTTGTTTCCATTCCACAAACTTAAGTGGTCCAGTCCCAATATATTCAGAAACCCCATCTTTACCAGCCTCCTCTATTACTTCAGATGGCATAATAGCGGGAAACTGCCCTTTTCCTGCCATAATATCTAACACATCAGTAACTGCTTCAGCTAATTTTAATGTGACCGTATACTCATCGGCTGTTTCAAATTTTCCTCCGCTCAATAATAATTTTGCTCGAGAGGATTGCTCCAGCCATCTATTCATGGAAACAACAACATCTTCTGAAGTCATCTCTTTTCCGTTATGAAACGTTATCCCTTCTCTTAACTTAAACGTATAAGTTAAGCCATCCTCACTTGTTTCAATCGATTCTGCCAACATCGGCACTGCTTGTTGGTCCTTGTTTTGCGTAACCAATGTCTCATAAATATTTCTCATTATTTCAATAGCATCAGAAGAAGTAGTCAAATGAGCATCCAATGTTGGCGGCTGGACACTAATTGCAATATTCAAACTCCCGCCATAGGAATCTTCACTTGATGTCCCACCAGAACTTGAGGACTTACTACAACCAACACTTATAAGTAAAAATAAAACAGAAATAATCATTGCTAACTTTTTCAAAGCATTTCCCCCTCTATTAATATTAGAATTATAAAAAGATTCTGTCTATTTTAGCCGCAGTTATTTTTTCATTTAAACGAATGACTCCTATATTTCCTTCTATATTGATTTTTGTACCATATGGCTCTGAGAGTTTAGCTAGTCTTAGCAATATGTCCTGATTATCTGATAGAACTGGCCAACCTCTTTCATATCTGTCTTTACCATAGCCTAATTCCACTGGATAAAGCTTTAGCTCTATCAATTCTCCTTTTTCCATTGTCCAAACAGGGATGACTGATTCCCAGATTTTATGATTGATTCCGAATCCTATTGTGTTATTCTTACTTCTTTTATCTAAGGCATCTGCGACATTATCTGTATGACTTAATTGATACTTTTCATAAAAGTCTGTTGGCAAATAAGGAACAGTATCATTTTGAAAAATAAAATTACCCAAGCTATAAAATATTGGTCGATTTTTATAAATTTCTATCCCTCTTAATACATGAGGTCCATGTCCGATGACAGCATGTGCTCCTTCATCAATGCATACTCTTGCAAATTCCTCTAAAAACTGAGCAGGTAGTTCCTTCTCTCCTTTTCTCATTTCATGTGCGTGAATACTAACAATAATATAATGAGCTTGCC
The DNA here is from genome assembly GCF_024219955.1 of Niallia sp. RD1. Taxonomy (NCBI): domain Bacteria; kingdom Bacillati; phylum Bacillota; class Bacilli; order Caryophanales; family Bacillaceae; genus Niallia; species Niallia sp. RD1. The sequence goes on from NZ_CP100420.1 coordinate 691,881, forward strand.
TTTTTGCTTGTTTGATACTTCTTATAATTCGTTTCATATCCTGCTCATCAGGAGTCGTCGATTGACCTTCTTCATTACTTTCTTCGAATAAATATTCGCCAAATGAATAGATTCCATCATTTCTTCTTAAGCGAAAACCTTCTTTAATTGACAATTCTTGGGTTGCATTTATATAAGTGGCTGAGGCAATTTTTTTTAAAGTGTTCATATTCTCTGATGTAATCTGGTGGATGGTATTATAACGTAGTGGATTGATGCCAGGTCTTCCGATCATGTCAGGGCGCTGCTCACCTGCCACCCAAGACTCATGAAAGGTTGATGTGGCTGATATCAAGGCAACTCTTCCCGTCTCCGCTTCCAAGTATCTTGGTTCGCTAGCATATGCCATATTCTGTCCAGCCCCTGCATGCACAAATCCTGACTGATTTAAATATTTTTCTGTTGCTTTTAGGCCATCAATAGAATAATCCAATGTATGATTATTCGCCCATGCTAACGTATTAAATCCATAATTCCTTAAATCAGACAGCAATTCTGGAGAACCCATGGCCCAAGTTCCTCCACTTACCGCTCCTGGGATGCCTTCATTCTGATGGAGCGTTACTTCTAAATTTGTAAATCGAAAATCAGCTTGATTAATGATGTCGGCAATTTCTTTATAAGATTTATTTTTTGCTGGAAGTTTACGAGTGATAAAGGAATCACCCGTTGCAGCAAATGTAATCATATCTTGCATTTTGCTCCCCCTTTATTTCCATCGTTATATTCGGAATTATTCCTTAATTATTCCTTAAATTAAAGTATAGAGAGACAAATTATTAAAGTCAATAATGTATATTAAAAACACTATTAGATTATCTGACATAAAAAATCCACCTATCATTTATTACAGAATTATTACGGAAATATAATTTGCAAACCTTTTATTTTGTATAGTATACTCTAGAAAAAGTACAGTTGGAGGCATACATGAAGGCAAAAGCTGGTCTGCTAGGACCAAAAGACTCGGTGCAAAATATAATGGAAATTGCTGCAAATTTTCAATCTAAGCTGGAAGTTATCCCCTATATTTATAACGAACCAAGTGAATCAGAAGCAATTGTGGAACAAAATCAGCATTTTGTTGATTTTTGGATATGTACAGGATATACCCCTTACTATCTAACGAAAAAATATCATAAACAACAATTATTCTTTTATCCACGCTTTAATCAAGGGTCCATCGCAATAATACTATTAAATATTCTATATAAGGATAGAAAAAATATTGAAAGAATTAGTATCGATAGTTTTTTTAAACAGCAATTTATCGACCTTTACCAGGAAAATCATATCCCTTTAGACCAATTACATTTATTACATAATGTAGGACTTCCATCCAGTGAAATTGTAGAATATCATGCTAATCTCTTTCGAACTAGGAAAGTAGATATTTGTATCACCTCCCTACGTTCAGTTTATGAAAAGCTTGTTTCGATGAATACTCCTGTTTATCGAGTGACTGCTACAAAGGAAAATATTAAACAAACTATTAGCGAAGGATATGAAAAATGGGAAAAGTTTCATTTCCGTAATTCCCAAATTGCGGTCATGATGATAAAAATCGGGGAGATGATGGATACAGCAGCAAAGGATTCGATTTCCTATGATTTACATCGATTAAACTTAAAAATCCAAAACTCGGTATTAGATTTTGCCGAATCTGTTTCCGGATCTTTTATTACGACCGGCATTGGAAGCTTTCTTATTTTCTCTACAAGGGGCTCTATAGAAAGGAATAGCCAAGAAGGAAATTCTCTTCTTTTCCAGATAGAGCTACTCACAGATTCTAAAGCAAATGTTGGCATCGGCTATGGGGATACTGCCATGATCGCTGAAAAAAATGCAATCCTAGCACTTGAACACGCCGAAGCATATGGTACCTATACAGGATTTCTTGTCGATGATAAAGGAAATATCACTGGTCCTCTTCATCAAAAAAAGACGATTGGATTTAATTACAGAGTGACAGATGAAGAACTTAGCAATAAACTCAAAAAAGCTGGAGTAACCATTAGTACTTACAATAAAATGGCTTCTGTCCAAAAAAATTTAGGAAAGCACGCAATAACAGCAGCAGACATCTCGGAATGGCTTAAAATGACCGCGAGAAATGCAAGAAGAATACTTACCAACTTAGAAGAACAAGGACTTGCCAAAATAATCGGTGAAGAAGTTCCACTTACAAGAGGAAGACCAAGGAAGATTTACCGAATAGGTACATAAAAGCATAGAGATGGACGGTTCTGGAAAGGAATCACAAGAACCGTCCGTGGGCACTGAAAAACTGGCTAGTTAATGATGATGGGCAATAGCCACTTTTTAAACATAAGATGATGGATTTGTTTTCCGAGGCGTCCCTCTGTTTCCCTTAATTACTAATTACTTCTAGGAGTTGGTTAATGTCTTCCGCTGAAGCTGCATAAAGATGGGCATAATGATTAGATCTTGCTGTAAAATAGACATTGTGCTGCTTACCAGAATATCCGTATTTTAGTAGATTCGCATATTGCTCAGTACTTAGCTGTACTTCAATATTAATACCATTTGAATAATAAGATCCCGTATCATAAAAACAAGTCTCTTGAATTGGCTTCACATGAAAACCTTTGACATAACCATCAATATTTGAAAGCGTTTGATTATTAGAGTACATTTCACTTCTCTCCTTCTTTCCTTTATACCCCTATTTTACTCCAGTTACTTTGAAAACACTCCAATTTGTGTACTATTTCACATATATTTCATAATTCTTTTATATAACACACTGTTCGAACAAAAAAAGCGATATACTTTATACAGAATAGAGGTGAGTTATGTGGTACGTCTAATACCAAATATAATTTCTGGCATTAGAATCCTTTTATCATTGACCTTATTATTTTTCCATAGCGGATTGGGGTTTTGGATAGTTTATTTTATCTGTGGTATTAGCGATATGTTAGATGGCTATCTTGCACGGAAATTTCAAGTTACAAGTAAACAAGGGGAAGTTTTAGATACGATTGCAGATATGACGTTTTTAGCAATTGTTGGTATGATTGTCCTGCCATCTACCGTGCTTCCAATTTGGATCTGGAGTATGATAATGCTTATTGGATTGATAAGAGTTTGTGCTATGGCTATTGGCTATTATAAATTTCACACATTTACTTCCATTCATACATATGGAAATAAACTAACTGGTTTCGCCTTATTTCTCTATCTTCCATTTTTTTTATTAAATAACAGCATTTTTTTCTTATATACGCTTTTAGCGATTGCTCTATTGTCAGCAGTTGAGGAGTTACTTTTACAATGCTTATTAAAAGAAGTTTCAAGAAATAAAAAAAGTATATTTTTTTAAGTTAATGCTAGTTGATAAAAACCTAGAGGGATGGTTCAAGATACTGAAAAACTCCCACTAAGAATCTTGTATTCTTGAGGTGATCCCAAAAAGTTAGAGTTTTATATTTAAGCAGCTAATTGGCTGGTATGGATTTGATATTGAACTGGACTCATGATTTAAAAACACCCCAAAAGTTAGATTTCACTCTAGCTTTTGGGGTGCAGTACAATTTCAGACGAGGTTTTTAACCCCATTACCACTAGTTATTCGCAATTGACACTTAACATCAAAGTTACATTTTGTTTACATTATCCAACATTCCGCTCTAACTTAGGCCAACTATATTCTTTTATTAGGTTACGTTAGAACCGCCCCTCTACTTCCCAGCTCAATGAAGTATTTGCTTCTCTTTTAAGCTTTGTTTTATCCATTTGGACTCTTCTCCGCCAGCCCAAAATAGGTCTCCGTCACTAACAGCTCCACAAAAGCAATGACCCTTTATTGTTTCGACTAGCACTAATTTCATTTGCAACAAGTCACAATAATAGATTCGCGAATAGCCATATTCGTCCTTGCTGGAGCAAACGTAAATTTTATCATCAGAATGTACCATACTTAAAAATACACGTTCTTCTATTTGAGAAGAAAACGAATGCCATTCGTTTTCTCCATGATTCCGAAAGGAGATTGTGCCTTTTTTGGTTTGACATGCCCCTGTTGTCATCCAAAGAAAAGAATTGTCTACATAAATAGATGAAACCATCTTATCTTTTTCATAACGTAACGATTCCAGTCGATTGGAATACAATGAGTATTTCCATAACCCACCATTCTGTTTATGTATTTGTGTACCTACGTATATCTCTTCATCATTTAAGTTTAATGAACGAATAATCGGTCTTACGGAAAGTTCTTTAAAAAGAGAAATTATGCTCCATTTCTGCCCAAAATCATATGATACTAGTAATTGTGTCCCTGCATGGGTAATAACTAGCCCCCTCTCGTTGCCAATAATATCCCATAGGCGCTGCCTAGTTGGAAAGAAAGACGTTCTCCATCTTCCTGATTTCAAATGAAGCTGAATATATCTTCCCCTCTCACCAACCCCCATTATATATTCACCAATTCTCTTTAGCTGATAAATAGAGTCATGTAATGGAATCACAAGCTTCCATTTATTATTTTTAAATGAAAAAATTCCTTTCCTCTTAATCGAGACTAAAAATTCTTTTGGCGAAGTAGAAATGACAGCGGTCGCCCCATTAGCGTGCATGACTTGTATCCTTTTCCTTTACCCACTCATACACACCAACTGCAAATTGTTCACATTCCAACACTTCCTCCTCACTATCCGGACTGAACTCAATTTTTAATAAGGAGCTAAACACATCTCCCCCTCTTTCCTTTACCTTGTCTGCTAAAAGATCTACAGCTTGACAAAAGGCAGGATAAAAACGATCACCTGACCCGAAGATTCCAAAGGAAATTCCAGTTAGATCCACATCATCTAAGTCTTCATACATATCCTCCAATTCATATGGTAAATCGCCATCTCCCCATGTATAGCTTCCGAAAAGAACAAGATCATACGCGGATAATTTTTGGAGGGGGACCAAGTCTAATTCCTCTACTTTAACCTCACAATTTAATGTTTCTAATTTATTCTTTATAACAATCATTATGTCTTCTGTATTGCTTGTCATACTCACATATCTAATTAATACCTTCACTCTGACCACCTTTTAAATGAGAATAATTTTCATTTGTAAATTAACTATAAGTGATAATGATTATCATTGTTAAATTGATAAATGATTCAATATTTGACAAAACGGCGAAGAATTTTGTCAAATATATCCTATCAATTCCCAACCAGTTAAATGCTCTCGTCTTTTTAACAGAACGTTCTATTATCCTAGCATTACATATACTTCATTGATCTACTGACTATTATTTACTATTTCATTCCATCCGTATCAGTCAGGGGGGCTTCATCCTTTTGAATCCTTTGACAACTAACAAGATTGTTCTTATAATAAAGTGAAACTTCCATCAGTGGGGGTTTTCCTTTATCCCCACTGATAGTTAGTTGAACCAATCGGACCTTTACGGACAGTTGATCTCCCACCTAGCTTCCTCGTATTTTCATAAGCTTGAGGCGGAAGTCTAACTGTCCATTTAGAGTGGGATAAATTACGAATGGAATAATAAAACCTTACGTAGGACGTGGATTTTTCTAGAGGAAACTCTATTTTCGCCACACAATTGTCTATAGACAGTTGTGTGGCTTTTTATGTTGAAAAGGAGGATATTCATTTTGAAAAAATGGAACTATGCATTAATTGTTTTTTTAGGAGGGTGCTGCTACGGCATTCTATCTACATTTGTTAAACTGGCATACGCAGCTGGATTTTCAGTGGCTGAGGTAACAGGAGCACAATATTTATTTGGTACATTAATTACTTGGATACTTGTTTTATTTACAAGGAAATATAAGGTTACGCGCGTTCAAGCTATCAAACTACTATTATCTGGAATTCCGTTTGGATTGACGGGAATCTTTTATTATCAAGCATTGCAAACAATTAATGCTTCACTAGCAATCATTTTATTGTTTCAATTTGTATGGATTGGTACACTTTTCGAAACGATCATTTATAAGAAAAAACCTACCTTAGAGAAGGTAATTGCGATCATCATTCTCCTATTCGGTTCCATCTTAGCTGGAGGCGTTTCTTTAGAAGGGGGAATGAACCTTTCCTGGCAAGGTGCCGGTTGGGGACTACTCTCAGCCTTTACCTTTGCAACATTCATTTTTCTTAGCGGATCCGTCGGGAAAAATACCGCTCCTCTTCTGAAGAGTGGTCTTCTTTCAGCGGGTGGTTTATTCGTTGTTTTTCTAGTTTTCCCACCCGTTTATTTAGTTGATATTCCAACCTTAATAGGAGTAGCACCATACGGATTGCTGCTTGGAATTTTCGGTGCTGTTCTTCCGCCTCTCCTCTATTCCATTGGGATGCCGCAGATCGGTCCAGGACTTGGCACTATCTTAACAGCATCTGAGCTTCCAGTAGCTGTCTCCATGTCTGCGCTAGTTTTAGGAGAACATGTGGGAATGTTACAATGGATCGGCGTTGCTCTTATATTAGGGGGAATTGCGTTTAGTAATGTTCAGCTTTCAAAAGCCAAAATGATGGTGGAATATTAAACAAGGAATACGGAGGGACGGTTCTTGAGGGTCGAGTGACCTTATAAGAACCGTTCCTCTATTTGTTTCCACCAAAACAAACCTGACGATTGGTTAAATAAACCATATTTTGTTTATCATTAATAGAACTATAATCTTTTATTTTCTATGGGTACCATTGATTCAAGGACTTTTCTCGTTTACCAGAAACTAAAAAGAATTACCAAAGATATCAATACCAGCAACAAAATAATTTGTCACAATTATTACCTCTTCATCGTCTTGTTTATGAAAATAACAATTGGAGGTTATCAGATGATTCAAAAGTGGGATGTTGTTATTGTTGGTGGGGGACTGTCGGGGTTCGTGGCAGCAAATTATTTAGCGCGTAACGATTTATCCATATTGGTACTCGAAAAAGGGAAAAAGCTTGGTGGAAGGGCTAGAACGGATCAGATACGACGACAATATTTCAATTTAGGTCCACATGCACTATATAAAAGAGGAAAAGCCAAGTCAATTCTCGAAGAATTAAATGTACAGCTTCTAGGAAAGTCACCTAAATTAGGAGGTATTTTAGTTAAAGATAGCCTAAAATATACTGCACCTTTTACTTTTCCAGGCCTTATTAAAACAAATTTTTTAAATTGGAAAGAACGAATGGAATGGGCGAATGTTTTGATAAAAGTAGTTTTCGTTAATGAGGAAAAGCTAGCACAACAGACCTTCAAACAATGGGTTCAGAAAACAACCAGTTCAGAAAACATTCAAGCATTACTCTATTTACTAGGTAGACTTGCTACTTATTGTCACGCTCCCGAAAAAGCAAGTGCCAAAATTATTGTATCCCATTTAAAAACTGTCATTAGTGGCGGCGTACATTATTTAGATAACGGTTGGCAGACAATGATAGACCAGCTCCATAATAAGGCTGTTATCGCTGGTGTGCAGATTCAAACACATAAGCGGGTTAAGCACATCGCACCCCTTGCACCTGACAATTTTAAAATAGTTCTATCAAATGATGAGAAAATATTTGCAAAACATGTAATATGTACAACAGGACCACACGAACTTCATCATATGTTAGGAGAAAACTCTCCCTTCGCTCCAAATGACACTATTACCAAAATTATACCTGTAAAGGGAGCCACGTTCGATGTTGCTTTATCACAATTACCTAATCCTAAACAATTGTTCGCCATGGACTTAAAGAATCCAATCTATTTTTCCGTCCATTCCAATTACGCCCGACTCTCTGACGATGCAAAAGGGACAGTCATGCATGTCTTTAGATACCACCATCCAGATGATACGATAGATAGCAAGCAGATTAAAATGGAACTTGAACAATTCTTAGAAAAGATACAGCCTGGGTGGAAAAACTATGAAATAACTAGCCGTTTCCTTCCTAAAATTACAGTTAATCAACGCTTACCTCAGATAGGAGATGAGCAGATGCTACAGTGTTCTAAATTAGGAATTCCTGGATTATATATAGCAGGAGATTGGACTTCTCCAAATTCTATTTTGTCAGAGGGGGCAGTCAGTAGTGCGAAGGAAATTGCAGAGGAAATTTTAAAAAGGAGGATTGTTTTCTAAAAGATTATTACTTTTGCAATGGGATAAAAATGACTTAAATATACTGAGCAGTCTGATACACGTAAAATCCACAGAAAGCAATAGCAATGTGTTTCAGGCTGCGGGTTCATTGCAACAAACTTTGCGAAAACAGCCTAAAAGAAAAGAGTGGATATTGTGCAGATTAGCACTGAAGAATATCAACAATTTAAACCTTTGTTGTTCTCCATAGGCTATCGTATGTTAGGTTCAATGGTGGATGCCGAAGATATTGTGCAAGAAACCTTTTTAAAAGCGTATCAAATGGAAGAACAGAAAATAGATAATAAGAAGGCGTATCTCTGTAAAATGGTAACTAATCGCTGTCTTGATGAATTAAAGGCAGTACGACACAAAAGAGAACAATATGTGGGACCATGGAATCCTGCGCCATTATTGCAAGAGGAAACCAATGATTCAGATCCATCTGAAATTATATTGAAAAAAGAAGGAGTGAGTATTGCCTTTTTACGAATGATGGAACATTTATCACCAAATGAGCGAGCAGTCCTTCTTTTAAGAGAAGTCTTTGATTTTTCCTATTCAGAAATCGCTACTATCATAGGTAAGAACGAAGATAACTGTCGAAAAATTCTCAGTCGTGCTAAGCAAAAAATCCCTTATATAGGGGATGAAAGTTTAAACTATGAAAAGAATAAATCTATTATTAGTCGCTTTATTCAAGCATTTCAAACGCAAAACATGGATTCCCTATTAGAACTTATATATGAAAATGTCACCCTTTACTCAGATGGTGGAGGAAAAGTTAGGGCTGCTGTTCGCCCAATCGTATCTCTGCCCAATGTTTTATCCCTATTATACGGTATCATAAAAAAAGTCCCAAAAGACTTTTATTTTGAGATTAGAAATGTCAATAGTCAGCCCGCGATCGTTATTTACATGAATGGAACACTTCATAGTATCTTGAGCTTTTACATCATCAAGGACAAAATTAAAGAAATGTATATGACTATGAACCCTGATAAATTACCATTATCCAAGTAAAATATAATCGGCACCAGTTCCTAAGCCATGCTCTATCAAAGCTCTCATCTGAAAGTGCCATCCTTCGCAGAATCCCGTTAAGAATGGCACTCTCTTTTTATCTAAGCTAAAGGACATGATTAAAACCCTCTTTATAAAAACTAATTTTTGTCTTTTTATGGTGCCTGACACTGATTTTGGATTGGAAGTATCCACCGTCCTTTGTTATGATGGGGATAGTAGCCTTATTTCTATAATAATGGAGGGAACTTCCGTGAACGATAATCAGACAAATGAGCAAGAAGGCAAAAAGAAAATTAGCTTGCAGGAAGCGATGAAACAACAGTTGGCAAATAAAACGCAGCAAGGACAAGGTGGAAAAGCAAGTTTAAGCGGCAATCAAAAAATGCAGAAAATGAAAAGTCAGCTGACGAAAAAGCCAAATAATCAAAGAAAACGCATGGGTGTGTAATGAACGGCCAGAATAGAAAAGACATAGCTCCAGGCTTGCACGTTGAAATTGTGCTGAAGCAAGACCAAAGAACAGGGAAACGAACAGAAGGCATTGTAAAAGATATTTTAACAAAGTCTCCATTTCATCCTCATGGAATTAAGGTTCGCCTAGAAGATGGACAGGTAGGACGGGTGCAGTTGATTAAAGAAAGATAAAAAAAGGACGTTCTCGGTATAAGAGTCTTTTACCGAAAACGTCCTTTTTTTGAAGGCTGCACTATTATTAAAATCGCCTATAAAAGAATACAGCCATTTTCTTTGCTCTTTGAAACAGAGAGTTAAATTGTTGTTTAAAATTCTCCCCAACCTCTATTACATATTTGTTTGAAAGATATAGAGATATTGCAGCACAAGGAGTTATACCATTACACCAGATTTTTGGCAGGTCACCTTAGATGAAATTGTTTCTGAGCATTAAGGGAGAAAGCCTAATAAATAATTGATGGACACAATAAGTTTATCGAAATTATTCTACACTTTTACTGTCCTGCGGATAAACACAAAATGATATGATTTGTCTTTTTATGGTGCCTGACACCGACTGTCTTACCAACCTTCTATTCCTCCAGCAAAATACTTGTTTAACGTATTTGCTTGTTCGCCCAATAGAGTGTTAGCTTTATTGACTAAATCCTCCATTATTAGCGGCTTACCTGGTGAACCTGTTGGCGCATCCACTCTAGAAACCAACTGTCGACCATCGTTTAAAGTTACTTTTACCATACAATATCTATCTTTTGGATAGCTATCCACTTTTACTGGAATTCGGTGATCATACTTTCGATGAATTTTTTTCATTACTTGATTGACATCAGTAGCAATTTGATCGACAGAAAAGTTCTCTATAGATAACGCTTCCCCCAGTAATAATAAAGCTACACAGTATTCTACGCTAAAGCGCCCTTGCTCCCCATTCTGTGGGTGGGTGTAAACTAATGCAGCATCACCATTGGGTGGGAAGTACAAATCCACAAAGGCAACCTCATCTACAGAAAATTTTTTCTGTGTCTTTATATACTGGATTGCATCAATTGCATGTGCATTCGCAGAACAACATGGATATAATTTAAACCATAGTCCTGGTTTATCTATTGCCCAAGGGTCTCCCCACTTTTCGAAAATCTCAAATAGATTTTCTCTTTGCTCCACATACATAGAGATTAAACCATTTTTTGCTTGAATTGTATTAATACTTCCTGCAATCCCTTTATCAACAAAATGAAGAATCTGCCAAGCACTTTGGGCTGTCATACCAGCATGCAACGGTTTAACCATTGTTCCAAATTGACTCCGAGAACCGCTTAGTTTTGAGACACATAAGTTAATAGCTTGCGCGAATTTCTCCGAGTCGAAATTTAAATAATGGGCTCCAGCAGCAACCGCTCCGTAAATTCCTGCAGTTGCTGTTGTATGGAACCCTTTTTCATAATGCTGTGCACCTAATAATTGAGCAAAGCACTTCATCGTTTCAATCCCTATTAAATAAGCCTCATAGAAGCGTTCTCTATCACGCTTCTTTTCTATTAGTGAATGTAATAAGCTCAAAATAATCGCAGACGGATGTCCTCGAATTTCCGGATGAACATCATCTAAATCTAGAGCATGTGCAGAATATCCATTAATCAAACACGCATCAAAAGGATGAATCTTTAAATCAGTGCCTATTACTGATGCTTCCTCTTATTCAATAGTGCCGGGAAGCCAAAAGAAGTCCTCTCTTATTTTAAAAAATGATTACTTTTTTAGAAAACTATGTCTAAAACTATCCTTATTAAAAGCTAGCCACCCTAAATTATTCTTTGTATCAATCATCGATCCATTTGCTAAAACTTGATGGGAGATTATTTCCTTCCATAGAAAGGATGCAGAAGCCTCTTTTTCATGAATTACATAATCATTCCCGCAATATCGCGACATTTTCTGTTGCTTTGTACTACTCTTTCTAAAGTGAAGAATGCTTTTTAATGCCATTCCAGATAATCCATCAAAAGACTGATTTTTTATGGGACTGCTTGTAAATTGATGAAGACTTCGTTTTTTTTGCTGCTGAAAATATACCTCTACCGCAATCGAAGAAGCCATATGGGCATCTCCAGAAAGAATTATGCAATTGCTTGGATTCCATTCAGCTATTTGTTGATGGAAAAAGGAAAAACCTCTTCCGTTAAATCTCCACCATTCCAAATCTAAACTTTTTTGCAGAGAAGGAAGGATATTCGTAAGAGGCAGAATGAAATTTTTTAGAAAGGACTCAATCAAATGAACCCCGTATAAGGGAGTCGCAGAGATGATGACTAATGGCGTTTGCGTTTGCCATCCACTTGAAAATAATAGTTCTGATAAATGATTCCATTCCTTTTTCCGGATTAAATTCGGTCCGTTTGTCCGCTGCTTTAGGACATTTCCAATAACATAGGTCCGTTCTGCTGGATAAGCTCGTTGTGTTCGAGTGTCTAATATGAGGCTTCTCGGATTTGTTGGTGCTACATAACTCCATGAACGAAAGGTTAATATCGTCTGAAGCCACTCTGTATATGCTAATGTGTGTACTTTTAACCTTTTTGTATAGTTTCCTATTTTTGTGAAAAAAGAAAGAGGGAAAGCTTCCGGATTATTACCCCAGCCTTGAAAAGCCCAATAAGCAGTTAAAGCATTAGCAATGACATGATTTCCAAGCGGCGAACTCGCTACTTTTTCCTGCCACTCTTTTGTTATATTCCAATCATCTGTTACATCATGGTCATCAAATATCATATAAATCGGGATATTTGCCAATAAACGGCGCACCTTTGGCAGATATTGCTGGAACCTTTCCATATCTTTTTGCTGCTGATTAAATTCTTTCCTTATTATGTTGATTTTTCTTCCATACTCTTTTGGTTGTTCTTTATCACTATCTATATAAATCTCGTCATCTACTAAATAGTCATCAAAATCTTTCAAATACCCCGCCTTGTTTGCCAGCTCCCAAATTTCAGGATTCCAGTTCATGATATACATTGCCGCATACTCACCCAGTGTCATAAGGTGATTATCAGCCTTCCTTGAAGTAAACTGGCAGTATTTCTTTATTAGTTCTTTTCTTCCATTTAACTGGCTGAAGGCTGTTTGGAGGGATTTGCTATTAAAGTCCTTGCATAATTCCTTTAACGGTTCCTCCTTACCTATCAGTTGCTTACCTAATGCAGATAAGAAAGGAGCGACTGGCGCTGGGACATCATCTGCATAAATTTGGTCACCTGTCAGAAAAAGTGCATTTGGTCTTTTTTCTAACTGAAAATAGTATTCCTGCAGTTTTTCGTCTCCTAAGCTTAACGCATCCTTGCCAATTCCATGTAGTTTACGACAGGAACCATATAAGATGTTTGATTGATCCCTTGCTGGAATAAAAAAAGTGGGGTATTGTAAATTTCCATAACAAATAGAAGCGGGATGTGTTGGGGACAGCAAGCCAAAGTCACTTAAATCATAGCTTCGGTTCCCTTTTTTTAGTTCAATATTGTATCCTAACAAAGTTTGAGAAGGAAGGATTTTGGAGTTAGGCTGGATTTTGATCAAATATACATATACTTTTTTTCCTAAGCGAAAGATTTGCGCATCCGACTGGATACTAATTGGTTGATAATCATATTCCCCTGTTTCTGGATTTATTTCAATGGAGTAAACCTTAGCGTTCAATCGGTATTTTTCACTTAAAGCAATCCAAAGATAGGCGGAGGTTACCTCCACCCTACGCACCATCGGCCCAGACAAAATTAACGGCAGATCCATCATTACCACCATCCGTTTTCTATTCTCTTACAGCCTATTCAGAGAAAGCCGCTGATATGTTTTTGAATGATGGATACAGGGAATCAAGGAAATTAGTGGACGGTTCCCTTTGATTCGATTAGAATATTGGATAAAACGGAAGATCCTATTCAACTAGTGGAGGTGCAATTAAACATGAAAGGTAATAAAATTTTTTCATCACAATGTTAGCTTTAGTCGGAGTTATTTTAGCTGCTTGTGGAAAAACAACTGATGGTACTGTTTCATCCTCAGATAACCTGCCTTCTAATAATGACTCTACTCAAACGGAAGAAAGCGACTCCTCGTCAAATGAGGATACTGCTACTGAACCGAATGACAAAGAAGATACTTCTAACAGTTTGAAAGATGAGTATTTAGTTAAACTAAACGAAATGGATAAAAAAGACAGAGAAGTACCTGCAGACACCTCAAAGGCTAGTACTACAGTAGAGTTGGAAAAAGAGGAAGCAGAAAGATTGGATCGTTGGGACGAAGCATTAAATGAAATATATAGCATCCTAAATGAACAGCTTTCTGCCGAAGAGATGGAGCAATTGCGAGAAGAACAACGGGATTGGATAAAGGAAAGAGATCAAAAAGCTAAAGAGGCTTCCCTCAAATATGAAGGTGGCACAATGGAAGGATTGGAATATGTGGCAACACAAGCGTCTGTTACAAAAGACAGATGCTATGAATTGGTAGCTAAGTATATGTAAGGAAGGAAACAGAGGGAAGCGGTAGAACCCTCCCTCTACGCCCTTTCAAATATTTTTTCAGCACTAAATGCTGTTCATATCCTTCTTCTAAATCTCGTCGAAACGTTTTTACTAATGATTGACTACCAACATGAAAGCCTCAAAAGAAAAATAAAACACCATCTGCTTTTTTACAAAATGGTGTTTTTTTTCACAAATACTTTGATTAATTTTCTTATTACCAACCCAACGATTACTCCTGGTATAACAAAAAGTATTGGTAAAAATATAGGACCTATCAAATGCCCAAATAGCTTAACTTCTGATGAATAGATTAATCCTACCGTTACAAAATAGGCAGCAAACACAAAAGGTAGGAATAAGAAGGAAGAATTTTTTCCTTGATCATCAGCATCTTTAACTGCATCCCACATAGCAAAAAAATAGAGACATGGATAAAACATTAGCCACCTCAAATTAACTTCCTCTAAAGATGCAGAAATATCTCCATGAAAACTTGAAATAATCGCTATGTTAAAGTTTGATTGTACATTCACTACTACCTCAAGAACAATAAGAATAATTCCTTTTGTATATTTCTTATTAAGTAGCTGCCCAAATCCAGGTAAAGCGATAGACCATAGAAGTTTTTCAAACGAATTCTTATTCACATCATTCCCAGGCCACCTTTTTTAAAAAATATGATTGATTTTTATGTCTGATTTCCAGATGAATGCTTAGAAAGTTTTTTCCTGTCCGCTGCTGTATATGGTTCTTCCAACCATCCTTGTTCAATCATTATATTTAATCCATCATTATTATATTTTCCAATAGTAGGAATTAACGCTATATACTCTGCAACTAAATCGTGCCTTAACATTTCCGAAAGGGCAGTACCAATATTTGCTAAAGCCATGTTTCCTGCCAACGAAACATGATACATCAAAAGCTTATCTGAAAAAGGAGATGCTGTTGAATCAGTTATGTGAGTATCCATTAATTTAGGTGATGGTAAATCTTGATTGATTAAGCGATTCGTGTAAATCTTAATTTGTTTACTAGCTAGTTTTGCGCCTTCTTGAAAATATTCTCTTAACTTTTCTGAAGAGGCGACTTGACTAAATCCTATCATCAAAGATTTTCCTAATATGTTCGTAATAATATTATAATGATAATGTTTTATTTCATTAGCAGTAAGCGGTCTATCTCTTCCAGTAAAGATAGAGATAAATGATTTTTTTCCCACAAAGTCCACTTTCTTAGGATACGGAATCGTAGGATGGCTAATATCCACTCCTTTTAAAAACAATAAATGTATACCTTTTTCATAGGTTTCAACTGCATCGTCTATATTGTTTCTGAAATAGTCCATTATGTCCTGTCTTGTCGCATTGGTATAAGCATGACCATATGTAATTACAGCTGCTCCGGCCATTTGAGTAATATAAAAAATCATAAAGATATCACTAAATAAACGTGGTCCATCCTTCCGAACATCCTGCTCCCCAAATCCAACAGGAATAGGAATATTTTCTCGATTGAAGATGTTTTCCATTTGCTTAAGATGTTTTTGAGAAAGTGTAATAGCAAACTCGATATAGTTTTTTACTTCTCCATCTTCAACAACCTGAAGGAAGTGATCAAACACACAACAAAGCATCGATCCTCCCATATAATTAGCAAATAAAGAGAAGCAGAAGATCCGTCCCTCTGCTTCCTTTTATTCATAAACCTCTATTTCAACTGGCAATTTGACTTTATCTTTTGGGAAGGTAGCATACCATACCCATAGGTTATCTCGAAGGAAGAACTTATTGGGTTGTCTATTGCCTTCACTAGTAATTACGATAGTTTTAACGTTATCTTCGGCAAACCCATATATAATGGAGAAATCCTTTTGAACATTATTATCCGCTTGCCAGGTAATGGAATCTCTCTCCTGTTTCTCCTCTTTAAACTCCTGAAAATCCAATATGGGATAAATAAATTTTTTAAAGTCCGTAAATTCATTATTAGTAAGTACAGGAATGATGCCCGAACTACTTTCAGCAAATACTAAATGGGACTGAGCATCAAACAAAAGAATTCTTTTGCAATCGCCAAACTGTGCCGATACTTCTTCACATACACTTTCTTCCAAGGAGGTAGTAGGAATAATGACAGGCTTAGTCGGACTAGGACGTGTGGCAATAAAATAAATTACCACAACTGTTAAAGCAAACGCAGCTATTAAAAGAATGTTTCTCATCTCATGTTTTCTCCCTTCTCCCTTAATTCATTAATGAAAATTTATGCACTATTATGCGAAACTGCAAAAAAAATATCGCATAATCAATACACGACACCTTATTACTACTCCCTCAAATATATAATTTTCTTTTAACAAAAGGAAGCTGACTTCAAGAAGTTGTTTTGTTAACGCCTCCTGAGTCAGCCTCTGATTCTATATCATTTATTCAATAAGGGAGACACAAGAACCGTCCCCTTGCTTTCCTTATTGCATGGAAACCCAAACGCTCTTTACTTCGGTGTAGTTATTTAATGCGTAGGAGCCCATTTCGCGACCAATGCCAGATTGCTTGTAGCCGCCGAATGGGGAAGCTGCGTCAAATGTGTTATAGCAGTTGACCCAAACGGTTCCGGCGCGTAATTTGCTGGCGATATAGTGGGCATTGGCGATATCTCGTGTCCAAACGCCTGCTGCCAATCCGTAATTACTGTTGTTTGCACGATTGATTAACTCATCTAAATCGTCATATGGCATAGCAGAAATAACTGGTCCAAAGATTTCCTCCTTGGCAATCGTCATTTCATCCCGCACATCTGCAAAAACGGTTGGAGAAACGAAGTAACCTTCTTCACGTGGATTGAAACCACCCGCGACAAGTTGTGCTCCTTCGTTTAACCCTCTCTCAATATAGCCAAGAACTCGCTGTTGCTGCTCAACGGAAACAAGTGGTCCAATTTCTGTATCAGCATGGATTCCAGCACCTTGTTTCATCTTTTTCGCTTGTGCAGCCATATCTGCAACAACATTATCAAATTGCTTCTTCTGAATAAACACCCGAGAACCAGCACAGCATACCTGGCCTTGGTTGAACATAACACCGTTAAACGCACCTGGAATAGCTTTTGTTAAATCCGCATCTGGCAAGATAATATTTGGTGATTTTCCGCCAAGCTCAAGTGTTACTCTTTTCAATGTTTTAGAGGCATTTGCCATGATCATTTTTCCTACTTCTGTGGATCCTGTAAAGGCAATTTTATCTACTAAAGGATGATCAACTAATGGTTGACCAGCTGTTTCTCCAAAGCCAGGAACGATGTTCACAACTCCATCTGGGAAACCAGCTTCCTTGATTAATTCTGCTAAATAAAGCGCGGATAATGGCGTTTGCTCAGCTGGCTTCAATACAACCGTGCATCCAGTTGCAAGAGCAGCTCCAAGCTTCCACATTGCCATTAAAAGTGGGAAATTCCAAGGAATGATTTGTCCTACTACCCCTACCGCTTCATGACGCGTATAGTTAAAGTATGGTCCACTAACAGGAATCGTTTGTCCTGTAATTTTTGTACACCAACCAGCATAATAGCGCATATGTTCAATTGCTAATGGAATGTCCGCGTTCGTAGTCTCGCGAATCGGCTTTCCGTTATCTAACGTTTCTAATTGGGCAAGTTCTGCACTGTTTTCCTCCATCAAATCGGCCAGTATGTACATAAGACGACTGCGCTCAGAAGCACTCATTTTTGACCATGGTCCCACATCGAAAGCCTTACGTGCAGCATTCACTGCCAAATCAATATCTTCTGGACCTGCTTCATACACACTTGCTAAAACCTCATCTGTCGCTGGATTATAACTGTCGAACGTTTTTTGTGATTTACTCTCTACAAATTCACCATTAATAAATAACTTTTTCTTACCACTTAGGAACTTTTCAACCTTTTCTTTTAAAACTACAGTCTGTTGGTTCATCGAATTCCTCCTTAAAAAGTAGATAATTTAATGGTCATGCACCAATACAAGAAAACGCTTACAAAAACAATGTTAACACTGTGGAAATAGAGATACAACTAATAAAAGAAGAAATATTTCGGGGAAATTTGACATTGCGACGGCATGTGACAGATAGCGACAGGGGACGCGGAGGCAGAGGGACGGTTCCCTCTTCACTTCTCATATCCTTCATAAATATGGAGGATAATAAAAGTATTTATATAAGCAAAGAAGGAAAAGCCAATAAATAGACAAAAGTATAAAAGAAAGAAAAAGGAATAGACTGATATCCACAAAGTTATAATGGGAATCATAGTAATCATAAGGACAGAAATTGTTTTAATGGGGTGAACTAGCGCTATCTTCCATGTATTAATGATTGAATCCTTTACTGAATTTTCAAATCTTGCAACATAAGGAAAAATAAAGTTAAACAATAGGAAGTAAGCAAAAGAAAATAGACCAAGACTTACCTTAACAAGGAAAAGTAAATTTCCTGTATATTGATTCAGGTAATAGTAATCCATATACAACACAACGCCGACTGCTAATAAAATCAACCATATGATGGTACTCTGTTTAAAGTTTTTTTGAAGGGCAGCGACATATCCCCTAATGATTGATACATCCTCATTTCTAGCCATTTTTATTGTTATCGAATACATAGCTGTTAGTGCCGATCCTATTGTAACAATAGGCAAACAAGAAATGAGAAATAGAGCATTTAATAGTAATAAATCAACTATTTTTGCTAGAAATCGGTAGAAAGGTCCATTCCATTCAAAAATATTATTCACCGCAATTCCTTCCTTTCCTAAGTTTAGAGGTTATCCTTTCTAATAAAACCACAAGAATGAGTTTCACTGGATAACCTCATTCTTTTTCCTTTTAAGCAAATCAATCTGGCTATTCTTTCACCGAACCTACTACAATACCAGTAATAAAGTATTTTTGCAGCATTGGGTAGATTAATAGCAATGGAACACAGGAAACAACAATTTTTGCTGCATTAAGATTCTTGTTAGATACTTCTCCTGCATTTGCTAGGTCACTTGAAGTTGCTCCGGCTTTTAGCATTTCCTCAATACTGATTGTCAATGATTGGATATATGTCATTAATGGATAATTAGTTACTTTTGTCATATAGATCAATCCTGAAAAAAAGTCATTCCAGTTTCCGACGATACTAAATAAAGCAACTGTCGCCAAAGCAGGCATCGATATCGGTATATATACTTTAATCAGTACCTGTAATGGGTTCGCGCCATCCATAATTGCTGCTTCCTCTAGTGATTTGGGAACGCCGATAAAAAAATTCATTACAAGGATAATGCTGAAAACTTGAACAGCTCCTGGAAGAACTAGTGCCCAAATCGTATTCAACATATCAAGGTTTTTCACAACCAAATAGGTTGGAATCATTCCGCCATTAAATAGCATCGCGAAGATAAGCAGATTCATATAGATTCCTCTGCCTCTAAACTCTCTTTTGGTTTTCGAAAGAGGATAGGCCATAGTAACAATTAACACCATGTTAATAACCAATGACAATATTACTCTTTGAATCGAAATACCAAAGGAGCGCCAAAACTGACTATCTTCCATAATCATTTTATATGCCTCAAAGGTCGTATTAATTGGTGTTAGACCAACCTTATTACTAGCTACTGCATCGCCTCCGCTAAATGATATCGCCACAATATTCCACAGTGGAAGCAAACAAGTAAGGGCAAGGAAAATGACGATTGCATAAATAGTTAATCGGCCACATCGTGCAGAAAAGCTCTTATTTTCTATCATGCGTTCTTCCCTCCTAGAATAATTTGCGATCAGTATATTTTTTTGCTGCATTATTTGCTGATATAATCAAGATAATTCCAATTACTGATTTAAATAAACCTACTGCTGTACCAAAGCTATACTCCCGACCCATTAATCCTACTCGGTAGACATAAGTGTCCAGTATATCACCTGATTCATATACCATTGGTGAATAAAGATTATACACTTGATCAAATCCAGCATTTAAAACATTAGGCAAACTTAATACTGCCAACAATAGGATAATCGGCAGCATACCGGGAAGGGTAATGTTCCAGATTCGCTTCCACCAATTTGCGCCATCTATGCTTGCTGCCTCATGAAGACCAGGATCAATAGCTGTTAATGCTGCCAAATAAACAATTGAATTATAACCAAACTCTTTCCATACGTCTGTCCCTATCAGCAACGGTTGAAAAAGTTTATTACTTCCAAGAAAATTCAGCTTGTCTATGCCAAAAAAAGCAAGAATTTGATTGATTGTTCCATCTAGGCTGAACATATTAACTACCACAGATGCTAGCACTACCCATGAAAGAAAGTGTGGTAAGTAAACAATTGTTTGAATGGATTTCTTAAGCAGTTTCAATCTAACTTCATTTAATAGGATAGCGAAAACGATCGCCAACAGAGATCCTAAAACGATTTTTCCGATAGCGATAACAATTGTGTTTCTGAAAAGTTTACCGATATCAGGTAAAGAGAACATATACTTAAAATGTTCGAAACCTACAAATTCTGAAGCCCTAATTCCTTTTGCAGGTACATAATCTTGAAATGCCATGATTACCCCAAACATTGGAACAAACGTAAAGATAATCAAAAAAATCATTCCAGGAAGCAACATCGAATGATAAAACATTTCTTCTTTCGTTACTATTTTTTTTGTTTTTTTCCTTTTTGTGCTAGCTAATGGATCCTTACCATTTTCTATTTTCAAATGCGGCTGCTGAAACATTCTAACCCCTCCTTACAATTCAGCTGTTCTAATGATGACTTTCCTTCCTAATAGAAGAATTACATGATTAGAACAGCTTAGAATCTATCTTATTTATTGGCTAACTCTTCTTTTATCTCAGCAGCTATTTCGTCGCCTCCTTGTTTCTTCCAATTAGCTACAAAGGTGTCGAAATAATCTAGTGGCTTATTACCTGTAACAATTTTAATAAAATCTTCCTCTTCTAATTTTAAAAGATTGGCACCCTTTTTCTCCATGGTTGGAGTATTACCGAAAAATACAGGGGTAGTCCAATTGAATTGCTCTTCGTTTGTAAATTTATCGATCATACTCATACCAAGCATTCTCGAATGATATTTTGCCCATTCAGACGTTCCTGCACCTTCTGGATCATTTTGATATGCCATTACACTTTTCGCATCGATTTTTAAACCAGCAGTAGGAATATCATCCATGGAAATTTTCCCTTCCACAGCTTCTTGAATATATTTATATTCGTCTATAATATTTGTGGATTTATAAACTTCAATATTAAATGGTCTTGTAGAACCATCCACTGCCAACTCGCCATATTTATAGATTTCTGGATAATCTTTCTGTAAGTCATCCGCGTTTAAAATTTCATCATAGAATAAGTTTAATATTTTTATTGCTAATTCTGGATGCTCATAATCTTTCCGGACAACAATAAATTGACCTGTTGGGTTATTATGAAATACATTTACTTTACCGTTTTCTCCTTCTATTGCATAAGCAGCAAACTCAGCATTCTTATCCATTCCTCTTACTGTTGATAATCCCCAATCCGGTATATGCCATGGTCCCGTAACTATCCCCGTTTGACCGTTAGTAACAAGTGCCATAATATCATCCCATGTTCTTGTTCCAAACTGAGGATCTATGATACCTTTTTTAAACCAATCTGCCATTACCCCTAATGCTTGTTTCGTTTCTTCGGTTGTAGAACCATTGACAATATTTCCTTTACTATCTTCTAACCACATTCGAGGATGAGCATTAAACACTCCGGCAATGCTAGTCATATTCATGCCGCTACCACCATAATCACCTGCATTTAACCAAGAAGCAAATGGAATACCCACTGGATTCCCCGTGGAACCTGGATCCTTATCAACAAACGCTTTTGCAGTGCTCTCTAACTCGTCTAAAGTAATTTGTCTGTCTCCATCTGTATCCAATTTAATCCCTAATGTATCCATCCAATCTTTCCTAATCCACACTATATTTGGCGCAGAATCTCCAATTGTACCTGGAATAGCCATCAATTTCCCGTCAAATGTAGCATCTTCTAGCGTTCTGTTATCATACGTGCCATAAACCTCTTTAATGAAATCGCTTGCATTTTTATCATACACTTCCGTCAAGTCAGCAATTAGGTCATTTTCCACTAGCTCTTTCAGCTCTTCACGACTATCTACACGCATCATATCTGGCAACTCACCGGATGCGATCGCAAGTGCAACTTGACGATTATAGTCATCGCCTTCTGCTTCGAATTGATCCACTATTTTAGCATCTAGTTTCTCTTCTACTAATCTTGTATATGCATTGTTTTCATAAGTGTCTCCTTCAGGCAATTTAGAATTTGCTGCGGTTACCCGTCCCATCGTAATGATGGTTTTCCCATCTTCTGTCACACTGTCACCGGATGAAGAATTATCCATACATGCTGCTAGTGATAGTGTTAATGAAGTTGCCATTAATCCTAATGCCGCACGCTTACAAAATGTTTTGTATTTCATAAAATGTCCTCCCTTTTTTATATAAGTGATAGCAAATGAAATAAGTTTTTTAAGAAATCTTACATGTTACCAAAATATAGTTAAAGTTTACTTGATTAACAAAGAGATGAATATATTAAATAAACCGTTTTCATGTACTTTTTTCCGGAAGTTTTTCTGTTCATCATTAATAAAAAGGACAATATGTTATAATCAACTAGAATTTTAGTCAGGAGGTATTACTATGTATCGTATATTAATAGCAGATGATGAAAAGGACGAACGTAGCGTTATTCGTTTTCTTCTTGATAAATTTCAATTTCAACTCGATATTATAGAAGCAGCTAATGGAAAAGATGCTATCCACTTATTAGAGAAAGAATCCATTGATATCTTATTTACCGATGTGAAAATGCCTTTTGTCAATGGCATAGATTTAGCTAAAATGGCCAAGTCTATAAATCCTAATATACAACTTATTTTTTTTAGCGGCCATGATGATTTCCATTTTGTCAAAAATGCCTTGTCGCTGCGAGCCGTTGACTATATATTAAAACCAGTTAATCCAAATGAATTAAAACAAACGATATCTTCTGTTATCCAAAACATGGAACAACAAAATCGGGAGCTGAAGCGAGAAAAATCGAATATTGCTTTCCTTAAAAATCATCTCTTATATCGGTTATTGAATGGCACCTCCATAGATGTACTAAAAAATGAATACCCTTTCATAGATATAGATTATTTACATGAATATAGACGAATGATACTGATGCAATTTGATGTACCTTTATTTGATAAATTGCTCAAAGAAGAGACCTCCCTACTTTTTGCACAAATCAAGCAATGTATGGAAGGAATGTCTTTTGACTATCTTCATCTAAATCCCTATCAATTATTACTTCTATTAAAGAAGCCAATAGAGCAAACAGAAATAAGACTGATAGCCAAGAATATTCATCAGCAGATTCACTCCACTTTTGGGATACATGGTTATTTTTCTATTAGTGAAGAAGTGGAAGCACCGGAAAACATTCCAGAACGATTTAAACAAATCGAATATTATTTAGAAGATCGATTTTTCTATAAAGATAACTATCTTTATCCGATTGAATGTGGAAAGTTAGAACAAGAGGAATATTTAGAGCAGGATGAAAATTTTCTGCTATCGATACAGAATGCCATTCAATATGTAGATACATTTAGCTTTCGAATTAGCATAGATGCCCTTTTTCAAAAATATCATAGCAAAAAACAAATATCGCATATTTATGTACGTTATTTATTTTCACGATTGCTTCAGATTTTATGTAATGCCTTACCGGAGTACAAAGAAACGATATTAAATAAAAAAATATCAGCTATTTATAAATGCACTCATTTTTCAGAAATAGAACAAATAATAGAAGAAGTAAAAAGGAGTGTCTTATCCTTCCTAGAGAAAAAGGAAAGGTCACCTAAACATGTCATTCATATTGTAATGCAATATATCCATGAACATTATGCTGAAGACTTAAGCCTGAATATTCTTGCTGATAAAGTATACTTATCACCGCGTTATTTAAGTGATGTATTTATTCAAGAAACCGGTTCTGGGATCAACAAATATATAAAACAGGTTCGAATGGATGCGGCCAAGAACTTACTAATTCATACAAATATGAAAATCAATGATATTTGCAAGCAAGTAGGATATCAGAATATTTCCTATTTTGTCCGCAGTTTCCGCGAGAGTTTTGGTCTAAGTCCTGAAAAATTCAGACAATCAAATGGAAAGACGAAAGAGAAGACGAATTAATGAATAAACTATCCCAATGGTTTAAAGATTTAAAATATCGAAGAAAAATATTGGTAATCTGCCTTCTATCCAGTTTATTGCCTGTTACTGCATTAGGAAGCTATTGCTACTTTCAAATTCAAAAACTATTAATCAATCGAGAAAAGGAAGTTTTAGAAGAAACCTTACATCAGGCTATTCTCAGTCTCGATTATAAAATTAATTCCTATAATGATGCCCTGAATCAAATTGTTTGGAATCAAAATATAAAAAGCGGGTTAACCGTTAATTATGACAATAACTTTGATATGTATACGATGTACCGTGATCATCTTAAGCCACTTATTTTCAATGTAAAAAATTCACAAACCGATATCAATCGGATAACAGTTTATAGCAATAACAATACATTATTCCCACATGGGAACTTTCTTCGACCTCTTACAGATGTAGGAAAATCAGAATGGTTTCCGGAAGTCATCAGCAATGCTTCCGCCCATTTAATCGTTTCTTCTGATAAAAGCTCTTTTGAAATGGTCAGCAAAATATTTGATTATAACGGAAATAATATAAATATTGTCTACATGGATATCCATTATCAATCTTTCTTTAATCCGTTATCCAATCTATTTGAAAATTCCTATGGACTCATTATTTTAGATGAGAATAAGCAACCTGTTTACATCCATCAAAACTTTAATAAAAAGGGTCAATCTTATACACTCTCAGCAGACGAGTTGTTAAACAAAATCAATAATGGGTCACTTAAAACCGAATATGTGTATAAAAGTGCTAATTTCCAATCAAACGAGTGGTCTGCTTATTTATTTCGACCATTGGATATCGTCTCTCAATCTACTTCACCTATTATGACTTGGGTAATTATTGTTATTGTCCTATGTATTTTTACTCTCTATCTTTCTATTTTTTTTCTTTCAAAGGTTGTGGTCCGGCCATTGGAGTTACTAGCAGCCAATATGAAGCAAATTGAAAAAGGAGACTTAACCGTTACTGTGACCCATTCCTCTCGAGACGAAATTGGCGATGTAATTGGACAGTTTGGAGACATGGTTCACAATCTCCAAGAAATGATTGATGAAGTTTATAAAAGCAAAATTGCCCAGCAAGAATATGAAATGAAAGCACTACAAGCACAAATCAACCCGCATTTTTTTTATAATAGCCTTTCTCTAATTAATAGTAAGGCTATCCTTGTGGAGCAAGAAGACATTAGCGAGATGGCACAACTCCTTTCGACGTTTTATCGCACTACCTTAAATAAAGGGAAAAATATGATAACCGTTAAAGATGAACTAGAAAATACGATTTCCTATATGAAAATACAGCAAATGATGCATAGCAATTCCTTTGATCTTTCTATCAATGTGGACGATCAAATACTTGGATATACAATGATTAACTTACTACTTCAGCCACTAGTAGAAAATGCAATTAATCACGGAATAGACCATAAAGAAGATAGAGAGAGAGGAATAGTAACGATTATCGGAAAACAGACAGATAACGATCTCCTATTTACTATTTCGGATAACGGTCCTGGTATGGAACCAGAAATACTAGAAACCATTCTAACTACCAAAACAAAAGGATATGGCGTACAGAATGTTCATCATCGAATTAAGTTGGCCTATGGAGAAGCATATGGTTTATCCTATACTAGCAAGCGAGGAAAAGGGACAACAGTAGAGGTACGAATACCAAAGGTTTTATAGATAGAATGACAAGGGACGGTTTTTTTATGGAGGGTATTGTCCTCGTAAGAACCGTCCCTATGTTTCCCTATTTCACAATCGCAACAAATTTTTCTGCTTCGTGGGTGACTGCTTCGTAATCTCCTGTAGTGGCTCCTTTAGTTAAGCTTGAGCCTGTTCCTATGGCGAAGGCGCCATTTTTGATCCATTCGCTCGCGTTTTCTACGGTGACGCCTCCACTTGGCATGAAGTTTCCTTGTGGAAGTGGTCCTTTAAAATCTTTGACAACACTTGGTCCAAAGGCTCCACCTGGGAAGACTTTGATGACGTCTGCGCCAAGTTCTATAGCAGTTAACGCTTCAGTTGGTGACATAACGCCTGGCATAACGGCAACACGATAGCGATGACACATAGTAATTACTTCAGGTGAGAGATTTGGTCCTACTATGAATTTTGCTCCTGCCAAGATAGCTAGGCGTGCTGTTTCAGGATCTAATACCGTACCAGCACCAACTATTACCTCCTCTCCTGCGTATTTGTCAGATAGCTTTTTTATAACATCTAACGCGCCCGGAACCGTCATGGTAAGCTCTAAAAACTTAATTCCACCTTGACGTATTGCCTCACTTACGAGCAATCCTTGTTCTTCATTTTGTGCTCGAATAACTGCTACAACCTTTTCCTCTCTCATTTTTGCTAAAATTTCAATTTTATCCATAAAAGATCACCTTTTCGTTTTATTTGAAATTTGCAAGGATATTCTCCACCGCCATTAAGCTCATTTTGTTGACTGCATCGACACTGGAAGCAGCGGCATGTGCTCCTACAATAATATTATCCAGCTCAAGTAATTCTTTCTTTTCAGGTGGTTCTTTTTTGAAAACATCAAGCCCTGCTCCCCAAATTTTCTTGTTTTTTAGGACTTCATAAAGGGCGTCCTCATCAATAAGTTCTCCGCGAGCTGTGTTGACCAACACGGCTGTATCCTTCATTGTGCTGAATTCTTTCTCACTAAACATATTGGTTGTTTCTGGCGTTGCTGGTAAGTGAAGTGTTATAAAGTCGCTTTCTCTAATAAGCTGTTCAAGTTCAACATAGTTTACATTATATTCTTTTGCTAATTGATCATCTTGGTACATATCATAGGCAAGAACAGTCATGTCAAAGCCATATGCTCTTTTAATGACACCCTTTCCGATTGCACCTGTGCCTATAACACCAAGGGTTTTTCCGTATATCCCAATACTTGTTTTTTTGCCCCAATCCATTGCGCGGCATGATTTATCTATTTCTACTATTCTCCTAGCAATCGCTAACATAAGGGTAAAAGTAAAATCTGCGACAGAGTCTGAGTTTGCATTACGAGTAATCGTTACTGGGATATTGTTGGCTTTACAATATTCTATGTCGATATTATCTGTACCTACGCCATACTTTGAAATGACTTTTAAGTTTTTCGCGAAAGCTAATACATCAGCATTCAATGGATCCACACCCACAATGACTGCGTCTACATCAACAATTTCCTTTTTCATTTCTTCTTCTGTCAGAATTCTTCCGTATGGATTGGTAACCACCTCAAAGCCATGAGCTGTTAATATCCGCTTGGCCTCATCACTGTGCTTTCCAAATGATCGGGGAGTAATTAATACTTTGGGCATCTATCTCCCTCCTCCTTTCGTTTGCTTATTGTGGAACATTATAGTAGTCGTAAATACTGTTCGACTTCAGCTAAATTCACAAATTTTTTTGGTGAAAGCTTGCAGATTACTTCTGATTCTTTCACAAAATCCGGTATAAAAAATGCTGGTATGCTTGCGTTATTGGCTGCTTGAATACCTGCTGGAGAATCTTCCAGTACAATTGCATCTTTCGGCTTCACTTTTGATCGAGTACAGACTTCAAGGAAAATATCAGGACTTGGTTTCCCCTTTGGCACTTCCTCTCCCGAAACATATAAGTCTATAAATGGTAAAGTATCAGATACCGTTAGAAATCTGTTGATCACTTCAGTTGAGCTTGATGATGCAACAGCTACTTTTATGCCCTTAGACTTTAAAAATTGGAGTAATTTATCCAACCCTTCTTTTTTAAAATGAGGTCCTCTAATAAATGAGTGCTCTAATTCATACTTTTTAGAACGCATATATGCTCGCCACTCTTGAACGGGATGACTTGGCCCATAATAATCCGCCATTTTACGGACAATATCTTGATTCGTAATGCCGATAAATTGTTCAAATAGCACTCTTTCAAATTGAAAGCCATAATGGTCAGATGCAATTTGCCAAGCTTCATAGGCTAACCTTTCCGTATCAAACATTAAGCCATCCATATCAAAAATAACTAAAGATGGAAGTCCCAAACCGATTCTCCTTTCAATTGATACAACACTTGTTACAACCATCACTCTCTCGAGACAGTTTATCCCAGAAACAACTCTACATTTACCACATTGTCAGGTTTCTCTTTTTTAATACTTCTTTCTATGTCTGAAACTACTTTCTCTCCCATGCCTCTTAAGCATTCCATTGTATAAGCAGAAGTGTGTGGCGTTACAAGAACATTTTCATATTGGAAAAATGGATGAGTTTTATCAACTGGTTCTCCTTCTAAAACATCTGTTGCTAGCCCAGCAATTTTTCCACTCTCCAATGCTCGCAATACAGCATTTTGCTCCCATAATTCTCCTCGTGCAGTATTAGTGATATATACGCCTTCTTTCATTAAAGAAAATTCACTGTCAGTCAGCAGATGATAGCTTCCCTCATTAACAAAAGCATTTAACGAAATAATATCGGACTGTACTAATAATTCTTCTAAAGTAACACTTTCTGCACCTTTTTGTCTCAACTGTTCTTTTGTTTGATAGGGATCATATGCTAGTAATCTACCATTAAATCCATTCTTTAAAATCTCACCCACTCTACTTCCTATATTGCCTAATCCAATCACACCAACTGTTTTACCATTGATTTGGTGTCCAATAAACTGAGCCCGATCGGTCCAACGCCCTTCTCTTGCCGCGGTTGCTGCTGGATATGTTTTTCTCACTACTGCTAAGAGATTAGTCACTGCATTTTCAGCTACTGCATCTCTTTCTACTAATGCCGATACAATTGTCACAATCGTTCCTTTTTCTGTTGCAGCTTCGATATCAATGTTGTTATAACCAATTCCGTGACGTGAAATAATTAGTGTTTCGTCTTTTTGGTCAAAGAATTCCCTTGTAAAAAAGGGAGTGACGCTAGATATGATAATATTAAAGCCATACAATTTTTCTGCT
This sequence comes from Niallia sp. RD1, assembly GCF_024219955.1. Lineage (NCBI taxonomy): Bacteria > Bacillati > Bacillota > Bacilli > Caryophanales > Bacillaceae > Niallia > Niallia sp. RD1. The sequence goes on from NZ_CP100420.1 coordinate 721,335, forward strand.
AGTACTTTTCCAGAAGTATTTACAGGGAATGTAAATCTTTTTACCTCTCCAATTTTTTCAAGACGTTCTATTTGATCAGGGAATTTTTCTCCAAAGCTACTTGAATTTACAATTGCGATTTTATTTCCCATTGCTTTTGTTCCTTTCCACTTATATTGTTTACTACTGAACATACTTAGATGGAATGATATTAATCCTGAGAACTATTTTTTAATTGTTTTTAATCCATCAATCAACGAAACTTTTTTACTATCTGGAACAGTCTGGAAAAACACTTCGATTCCTTTTGCGTCTATTGCTTTTAAATTTTCAGCATCAGTATTAGTTAGAGCAACAGTTGGGATAACAAATTGAGCATTCCCTTTTTTTGAAACTCCGCCTACATTTAGTCTAGTAACAGGCAGGCCACTTTCAATGACTTCTTTCACACTAGCAATATGTTTAAATAGAAGGACAACAGTATCGTTTCCAAATTGATCGCTATTCCATTTTTCAACTACTTCTTGATTACTGTATACCTGAATCTTTAATCCAGAAGAAGAGTTTGTATTTATATAAATATCTTTCATAAATTCATCAGATGCTGTTTCATTATCAATAACATAAAGGGCATTCGTACCCAAACCTTTCGACCATTTTGTCATTACTTGCCCATGAATTAAGCGATCATCTACCCTTACTAAATTGATTTTCCCCATACTGGCCTCCCTTTCAACGATAAAGATTTATTTCTTTAAGAAACTCCGATTCAAATGATGGATCCCACTAGCACCTGTTCCTTGAACTGTTTCTATTAAATTTTTTGTTTCTTCTACTGTTTGGTAGAAAGTTAATAATTCAATTAACATCGGCATATTGATCCCTGTTAATATGTGTAAATCGTACTTGCATAATAAAGACAATGATACGTTAGAAGGACTGCCCCCCAATAAATCTACTAATAAAATTGTTTCTAAACCGTTTTTTTCGTTCTCTTCCACAATCTCATTTGCTTTTTCCCGCAGGGCATCCACTGATTCACCTGGTCTAAGTGCTAATGCACGCAAATTATTCTGTGGACCCATAATCATTTCAGCACTTTTAATGATCTCGATGCCGAACTCACCATGTGTAATAACCAAAATTGCCCGATTTGCCATACTCCTGCTCCTTTATTTTTTGGATAACCTAATGAAGCTATAAAGGGAAACTTCCATCAGTGAGGTTTTCCTTCCTCCCCCACAGATGGTTAGTTTAACCAATCGAACCTTTACAGACAGTTGATCCCCCACCTATCTTCCTCGTATTCTTATAAGCTTGAGGAGGCATCTTACTTTCCGGTAAGAGTGGGATAAAAGTTATTAAGTTACCCATTTTGTATTGTTAATTATGTTTTTATACTCCATTTAGAATTTATTAACCCTTAAACATCCTATAAATAGCAATCTTATAAGACTTTGATTGTCCCAAGTACAATTAATGTACCGGTTAGCCATAATAAACCTTTTGTAATATTAAAGCCCTTCTTATCAAAATATAAGTAAACGCCTAATACGGTTAATAATGGCAATAAGCCAGGTAAAATCGAGTCTAGTATGTCCTGCAGGACGAATTGCTTTTCCGATAGAGTAAAAGATAACGAGCTACTTACTTTTACATAGGATCCTGCCAATATCCCCATCATAAACAATCCAAGAACAGATAAAGCGTCAATCATGGTTTTAATCCGGCTGCCGGCTAAAATCTCTTTTGCAGCATTTCGGCCTAAACCGTAGCCCATTCTGACGAAATAGTAGCCATAAAGAAATGTTACAAGCGTGAAGCCAAGGAACGGAAACAATGCACCAAGTGGGCTACCTGCCATTGCCCATGGCAAAGCGATTGCTATAAAGATATATTGAACAGTACCTGAATCAATCGCATCTCCAATACCAGCTAGAGCACCCATCAATCCTACTTTTGTATTGTTAATCATGTCTGGGCTAGGCGCTTCTTCTTCTTTTCCTTCCGCAAGCGCTTTTGCACGAGATTCCTCAAGAGAGGCTGTAATCCCAGTCAACGTACCTCCACCCCAAATTGCTTGCGTGTTAAAGAATAATAAGTGTCTTTGATACGCCTCGCTTAGATCTTTTTTATCTTTATATAATTTTTTTAATATTGGTGTCATCCCGAATAAAAAGGAAGGAGCTACCATTCTGTCAAATGTATGGGGGATTTCATTTGCCCACCACCATCTTGACCAAGCCTTAAGCAAATCCTTTTTAGTAATAGGATCTGGATAACTCACTGGACTTTGTTTCTTTTCTTCCGTATTCATCTATTAACCCACCTTTTTAAATTTCTTAAGCTGATTCCTTTCTTCGCGTGAATAATACATAGAGACCAGCAAGAATAGCACCGAAAATAGCATAAGTAACAGTGTTAATTTGTAAGTCTTTTAAAGCAACACTCATGAAGTATGCAAGGAAGAAGAATAAAAGCAATTCCTTCTTGCCGATTACATGCATAATAACGGCAATTCCAAGAGCTGCAAGACCTCCACCAACTACTTCAAGCACGTGGATAATTGGACCGTCACTAATAGAATTTACAAAATCAGCGACAACAGGAGCTCCATAATAAAGAGCAACAAACACTAATGGGACATAAAGAATGAAACTTATGACGATAGGTATAATGATGACGGACGTAAATATTCCTCTGTCATTTACATCTGCTGCATACTTATCTAATACACGTAATGCAAACGTATTCAAAAAGAAGCGGAATTGATAAGCATAACTGCCTAATATCCCAACTGGAACTGCGATAGCTACTGCTTTTTCTGGTGTAAAATCACCTAATACTGCCACTGTTACAGCAATGGCTGCGGCAATAGCAGGTTCACTCGGTAATGCTCCTCCTGGTGCTACTGCTCCCATATAAACCAATTGAATTGCAGCCGTAATAATCATTGCTTCTGTTATATGTCCTGTAACAATTCCAACAACTAACCCCGTCATTAACGGGCTAAAGCGCAATGTTAAGGTTGCATACCCAATACCGCGGGACATAACGATTGCAACCCAAATGGCTATTATCAGTGCTTGACCAACGGATAGTGTTGCCATTTGTCTTATCACTCCCTTATGTTTTTAAAAATGTTAATAATTGCACAAACTACTACAAAGCTAACCTCCTTTCGAATAATAAAAATGAAATAATTATATTTAATATAAATTACTTCCTTATCACACTGTGCCCACCAAATTCATTACGGAGAGCAGCAACCACTTTCGCAGAAAAACTATCTTCTTCCAAAGATCGGTTTCTCATCATAAGCGACAAAGCAATAACGGGAACAGGAACTTCTAAATCTAACGCTGTTTCTACCGTCCATTTGGCCTCACCCGACGATGCCACCATTCCACGAATATTTTCGAGTCTAGCATCTTTTTTGAATGCGGATTCCATTAATTCCAAAAGCCAGCTACGAATTACGGAACCATTATTCCAGACTGTAGCTACTTTAGCTAAATCAAAATGATATTGACTTTGCTTTAGCACTTGGAATCCCTCTCCAATCGCTTGCATAAATCCATATTCAATTCCGTTATGAACCATTTTTAAGAAATGGCCACTACCAGATTCTCCTGCATATAAGTAACCATCTTGAATCGAAACACTTTTAAATATTGGATCCACACGTTCAAAAATTTCACGTTTGCCTCCAATCATTAAACATGCTCCTTCATTAGCGCCTGAAATGCCCCCAGATGTTCCAACATCTAAGAAATGCATTTTCTTTTCATCCGCTTGAGCTGCTCGGCGGACTGAGTCCTTATAATTCGCATTTCCACCATCAATCACAATGTCGTCCGCTTTCATTTTTTGAAACAGCTCGTCTATCACCAGTTCGCTAGATTTCCCTGCCGGTACCATTACCCATACCACTCTTGGAGACGGCATGCTTGTAAGCATTCGATCTATACTTTCCACAATATGTATACCGCTTTCTTTTGCACTAATTCTTGCCTCATTAGATTGGTCAAAACCATAGACAGAATGACCATTGTTTGCTAAGTTTAACGCAAGGTTGTATCCCATTTTTCCTAAACCAATCATTCCAATTTGCATTAAATCCACTCCTTGTTTTAAAACAATGCTTGTGTATTTTGAAAAAACTTTCGCTTCATTAAATTAAGTTAATAACTTTTCGGATGAGACTGTGTTTAGCAGCCAGAGTTTATTTTTAGGGATTGCTAGTCTACTAGATTTGGGAGGTAAGCTACCCCTTCTTTGAAGTGCGCACAAAAGCTTCTCGGCAACACCACGTAATAGAGTATTGTTTATTTTGAAAGTATAAGGGATCACCCAAATAACCAACTAATGACATTGGCTTGAAACAACTATGAACTTTTTTTGTTACTCTTTTTAATACTTTTTATGTAGCTTGACCTAACTGTTAGGTGCACCATCTATCCTTTATTAATTAAAATTATACACGTTTTTTCGAGTGAGTCAACTAAAAATAATCGAATTTTCGTATATTGTTACGTTTTTTCGTGTAAAGGGGGAAAAGAGTTGAAAAATATTGAAAACATAGGAGATCGCATTAAATTATTGAGGGAAAAACACGGATTATCGCAGGCAGCATTTGGAAAAAGAATTGGCGTTTCTTCTGGAAATGTTGGAGATTGGGAGAGTGATAAAAAAAAATCATTACCTGGTGCAAAAGCAATCTACGCAATTTCGAGGGAATTTGAAGTATCATCTGATTGGATACTTGGTGGAGAAGAATACATAGGGGACTCGGCACTGAGAAGCGGGAACATCCTTATAAAAGATGACAAGCCCGCAATTGGGACCAATAAACTAATGGAAACAACCTATGATTCAACTACCAATAAACTTCTAAGTTTATCTAAAGAAGCAAAAGAATTAATTGATATTTTTACTATTTTAAGTGAACGTGATGCAACCGAGCTATTAATGATTGCACGTATCAAAAGGGACCTTGATAAAAGCTAGAAGATGTTGTGGGGGCCCTTCTCTTTATCATCAATCATCCCACAATAGAAGGGCCAGTAAATTTCACCTCTCCACAACCAATAAAAATGAGTCAATTAGATCGCTGTATCAGCAATCATTTAAGACGCCCAAATTGGTTTTCTATTCCAGAACCATTATTGAAAATCGCACTTGGTGAAATGAGCCTATTAATTACGGAAGGTCAATATGTTACACCTACTGTTCTTCTTGAAAACGGATATATATTTCAGTATACAGACATGAAAGAAGCCATTAGAAGTTTATACTAGATGTACAGAGGGACGGTTCTCTTGCTTTCTTTTAACTATAAATAAAAAGAATGTCTATAGAAGAACCGCTCGGGCCCACTGAAAAAGTCTTTTTTTTTCGTGTGAAATGAAGAGCAAGCATATTTGAAAGTGAAAATAAGGTTGGTTTGGAGAGGCGTCCGCTCAACTCCTATGGGAGCTGCGAGAAAGTCCGAGACCCCGCAAGGAGGCTTGGCGCTCGCCCCATGGAAAGCGAGCGGACGCCTCGGAAAACAAATCCATCATCTTATGTTTAAAAAGTGGCTATTGTCCATCATCATTAACTAGCCAGTTTTTCAGTGCCCTCGAACCATCCCTCTGCTTCCCTCCATTGCCTTTCTTACTTTCCATGATTTTATGATTTGTGTTTCTAGAATATAAGGCGATACTTCTGTAAATACTTTTTCACTATTTTTAAAGAGGATAGCGCTTTTATATTTCTTATTGTGTTTGACTGGGTGTATATGATCAATATGCTCGGTGAATATCCATTGGCAGTGAAATTGACTTGGAGCATGGGTGGGAAATGCATAAATATTTCTAGCGGGGTTAATTGGCATTGGCAGTTTTTTCTGCATTCCTAGTTTATATGTAATGGAACGTCTTCTTCCATTATAATCAGAACCTCCAATTAATAGATTTTCCTTTATTATTTCAAAAGGAGTTTGTTTAACATAGACAGTCCGATCGATTTCTCTTACAACCGCATAATATTCTATCGCTTTAATCGGCATAATTATCATAGTGGTATCACTTGCAATATATTTATTTAGAATGATTCCTTCCTTCATCCTATACACTCCTTCTTTCTTACTCTTTTATTCCAGTTCCTCCGATTTTTCTTTAATTAGGACTGCATCCAATTGTAAATCAAGCGCTTCACAAATCTTGTATAATGTTTTCACTTTTGGTACCTTTTGTCCTCTTTCGATTTGGCCAAGATGATTTTGATTTAAGCCAGTCTCACTCGCAAGCCTAGATTGAGATAAATTCTTTTCTAACCTTCTCTTTTTCAATAGCCGATAATCAATACAACCTTTTTCCCCTCTTCCTATCAAAATTTTCACCTCCTTTAGAACTATTATGAAGGAGACTAGTTAGTTGTAGTACTTCTTGTAGGAAGGAATTTGTTAACATTTTGTTACTTTTTTAGGGATTAGATGTAAAAACTAAACCTTCGTTAAAAGACGATTAACCGCCCTCTCGCTTCCCAGAAAAATTACAGATAAAAAAAGATTCAATTTTTGGGACTCCTCCTATATAATTAGGTATATTTTACTACAAAAGAAAGGGATTACGTTTTAAGGCAGTAAATAAAATTAGAAAACAGCTCCCCTTTAGATAACTCAACAGGAATTTTTCAACATATGATAGCGGAATGGCTGTTCTCTTTTACAAAATGAAAAATACAATCACTGAAGGTAAATAGTTCATTTACCAAGGTTAAAAGTAGGAGAATGAATATGAAAAAGTTCTTTAAGAAAAAGCAATCTAGCTGGTTAGCAAAGACTACTGACATAGATGTTTCCATAAATAGCACCCATCCTAGCATTAAAGATAAAATTAACATGCTTAATCTTTCCGAGGAAGATTTAAAGATAATTAAAAGTCTACAGCCAATCGTGAAGGAAAATATTTCATTATTGGTAGATTCCTTTTATGAAAGAATTCTGCAAGTACCAGAACTTAATACAATAATAAACACACATAGTACACTTGATCGATTAAGAAATACGCTAAGTGGTCATATTGTCGAGCTCTTTAATGTGAAATTTGATTCTAGTTTCCTTGAAAAGCGACTTCAAGTAGCTAAAATCCATTTTCATTTTGGTTTGAAACCAGCATGGTATATGGGAGCTTTTCAAAGTATTACAGAATCACTAATCGATATTATCTATTCGTCCTTAAGTAATAAAAATGAAATACCTCCGATTATTAAGGCTATTACAAAAATTATTAGCCTAGAGCAACAAATAGTATTAGAGCAATACGAGAATGAAAATAGGCTGGCAAAAGAAGCACAGTACGAGGAAGTGAAACAAGATCTCAAAGGAAAAATTGTTGATATCAGTACTAGTTTAGTTGCACTTTCTCAACAAACTTCTGCTTCTGTAGAAACATTAATCCAAAATAGTGATGTGGTTAAGGATATTGTTAAGCAAAGCAGTGAAGAAACATTTAAAACACAAGAATTTGTTAAAGATGGACAAGTACAAATGAATACATTACACCATACCATCGAAAAGGTTGTAGAAGATACAGAACATATGGAAAAGATGGTTTCTAGCTTAGAGGAATCTTCTATAGAAATACTAAATGTTGTTCAAATCGTCAAAGAGATTGCAGACCAAACAAACCTTTTAGCATTAAACTCTGCCATTGAGGCAGCTAGAGCTGGCGAACATGGAAAAGGCTTTGCAGTAGTCTCTGACGAAGTAAGAAAACTAGCGATGCAAACAAAACAGGCTGTTGATACAATACATCAACTTATTTCTAATTCAAGCGATTATACAACACGTGTTACATCATCTCTACTAGAAGTTAAAACGGCTGTTCTCGATGGGAAATCAAAGGCTGAAAAAACGAATGAGACATTCCAACACATTTTATATTCTTCTGACCATAACGTCCATCAATCAAATGAAGTAAGTAGTCAGATGATTGAACTAACGGAGATAATAAAAGAAATAGGAGAAGCCACTTCGGGTGTAGCCGCTTCAGCTGAGCAGTTAAATGATGCCGCCAATAATGTTTGAACTATTGATAACCTTATAATATTTTTGGCAAGAGACTGGAATACTTATATCCCAGTGATTGAGTCAAGTTTTTGTGGGAGTTTTTTTAGCTCCCTTTTTTATAAAGTAAAACCTCTAAGTTTGTATCCGCTTTCCAATTGGTTTTGTTCTTCCAACTGTTGATTCTCTCATTTTTTAAAAACCTTTTAATCCCTGTAAGGCAAAGTGAACGGGTTTTCCAATCGCTTGATTTAAGTATGGCATGTTCTGACGCACGGTTTCTGTTACTAATTTTGTGGGTATTTTTCTTTTCGGTCGATGCTCTTTCTTTGATTTTTCCGTGGCTTTTTCCCATTTCCCATATATCGTTTGGATGGATAGGTCATCCTTCAATCCAATCCACAAGCGCGCCATGCTCATGACGCCTTTTTTGCTCCATGCTCTTCCATTTTTTAATCGTTTGGCTAATTGATTCATCATTGCTTCTGCACTTCCCATTGGACGATACGCTGTCGTGTCCACGCCTTTCTCCTGTAACCAACTACGGTAATCTTTTATGGTTTCCTGATGATGCGTTAAAAAGGCAAGGAAATGCTCTAGTTTTTCTTCTTTTTCTGGTGTATCCATTGTTCCTACTGCGCTATTCAACTCTAGAAGTAATGTTTCTACCTGGTAGTTTTTTAACGCTCTTTTCATGTAGCGGTATCGAGGATGGCTCTTCATTAGTTGCTTCATCGAACGAGCGACATGAAAACGGTCCATGGTGAAAAAGGCGCGTTCCCGAAAATACTCCCGACATGCCGTTATCCAGCCTGCTCCATCACCATTAATAATAAGCAAGGTTTGGGTAGGATCATACGCATAATTATTCTGTAAGAACGTTTCAAAGGCTTCCCAAAAGGGTTCTTTTCCTTCATAAAGAAAATGCCTTTTATTTCGGAGCCTGATTCGCTTTCCGTTTTCTTTCCATCCCTCGTGTACAGCGGCGAATTTCAACTCCCATCCACGCTTTTTCTTTTCTTGACTCTTCACATATAATCCATCTACTTCGACAAACAATACCTTTTGAAAAGGGCGTTTTTCCTTAGCGGGAAGTACGCTTGTTTGAAGAAGATGTTGCCGTAATGCTTCGTGGCTCATCGCCGAATAGCCTAAAAATTGTTCGAACGTTTCCACCGCCTTTCGATAGGAGGAGCCATTCGTCGCTAGTTCTAGCCCCCATTCTTCTAGTAGCGGACTAAATCCCTTATTCCCCTGAAACTGTAAATAGTGATCTAATAGACAAATATATTTTTTAGTCACACGATCAAAATAATAATTACGCTTCAGCTCCACAGCTCCAAACGCTGTATCTAATCGTATTTCTCGTTTATCACGTAAAGCAAATCTTCTTTTGTCTCGTTGCTTGGCAATCTCTTGATCCCAATTTTCTAACGTTTGAACAAGGATTTCTTGAAACGTCATTTGTAGTGTTCGAAATAAAGTTTTTTCCAATTCTTTTAATGATGGCATTTTTGTGTTACATTGATTCATGAGAGCCTCTCCTTTTCGTAGTGTTCAGTCAAACTCTACTTTACAAAAGGAAGCTCTCTTTTTTAATACTTAATTTTTTCCAGCTACCGCGCTTTCGCTTGGTGGCCTTTTTGTCTAGTTGGGGGACTCGTCCCAATGTCATAAACCTAAATTGTAAAAATATGTAAATATTAAAAAAGATTCATAAAATTGTTGTATAAAATTGAAAAAACCCCTTGACTTTTCAGAAACACCTCCATAATCAGCGTGAATACCAGTTCTTGGTATATCTCGTACGAAATGGGGTTTTTTTGTTGAAAAAAAGCAAGTTTTTAGAAGCGATTGAAGTATGTAGGGAGGTATTGTACGATTTCCATTTCATGTGCGATTCCCGCATGAAATCAACCTACTTTACACGTAAAGGAGGCAAATTGACTTTCCCAGAAACAATTTTGTTTGTGCTAAATCTAGTAACGAGAAGCTTGCAGATTGAGTTGAATGACTTTTTTGAGTTGATTAAAAAAGAAGGAGAAATTATAAGTAAACAGGGATTTTCACAAGCGCGAAAAAAAATAAAACCAGAAGCCTTCAAGACGTTATTTGACACCATTACGACGTGGTTTTATCAGACAAATAACTCCTTTAAATATAAGGGCTTCCGGTTATATGCGATTGATGCGTCTATCATAGAAATAGCCAATTCCCAAAGGCTAAGAGATACCTTCGGCGCATCAAAGGGCAATGGCAAGGAACTTGCCAGAGCCATGGTATCTACTATTTATGATATCGGAAATGATTTATTTGTAAAGGGGATAATCACAAAATGTACAGATAGCGAGCGCACAGTAGCGATAGAATTAATTGATAGTTTCCTAGAACTGCGTTCTAACCACGACCTTTTTCTTTTTGACCGTGGGTATCCATCTCAATATTTCTTTCACTATCTTTTGAAGAATAAAGTGAATTTTGTTGTTAGAACGCCAGTTAATTTTTACCGAGCCGCTATAAAAGAAGGGATCCCTGATCAGGTCATTGAACTCAAGTATAAAAGCAACGTCATGCGTTTGCGTGCGGTCCGTATCCCATTAGGCTCTGGAGAAGATGAATTACTTATAACGAATATATTAGATGAGTCTTTTGATATTCCGGCTTTTAAAGAGTTGTACTTTAAACGATGGTCAATCGAAACAAAATACGATGTCTTAAAAAACAAAATACAGATTGAAAGATTCTCAGGCGAAACAAAACAGACGATTGAACAAGAGTTTTATGCTGCTTTATTTTTAAGCAACATGGCTTCCCTACTAAAGCATGAGTCAGATGTGATCATCGCCGAGGATCAGAAGGATAAAGACTTAAAGCACAAATATAAAACTAACACCAATATTTTAATTGGCGCACTAAAAGATAAGCTCATTTGTTTAATCATTGAACCAAGTCAAAGGCGAAGAAAAAAGATGTATAAAGACCTACTGAACGAAGTTCAGCGAAATAGAGTCCCAATTAGACCTGGAAGGAAATTTAAACGTTCCAGAGGGCTAAATGCGAATAAACATGGATTTGGACAACGACCAGCTATCTAACAAAACGAACAAATAGGAAAATCAGGGAAATGCCAAAAAAATTAAATAGGCACTTCCCGGGCATCCTATTGGCTTTTTTAGTTATCAGAATATTATAAACATCAATTTTGGTTTACCACTGGTAATTACTGGTTTCTTAACTTGATGACATTGGGACTCGTCCCCCAACTAGACAAAAAGGATATTTATTCTCCCACAAACATTTTACTCATACTATCCCAGTCCCTTTGCTTATAAAGTACACTCCGTTTAATAAACCGTCTTATTTTTCTGTTGAAAAAATTAAAAACATCGGTCTTCGCAGTTCATCTTTCATATTAGTACTATTCTTCAGCATTTCTTCAGAAGGAATTGGTTCTTTAACTTCCTTTATAATAAACCCAGCATTAATTAAGTCATTGACATAGGTCGAAAAAGTTCTATGATATTTTATAACATTCTCAGTAAGAAAGGTTGTTTCCCGCAAACCTTCTGATTGGTAATTATCAACGGCCCAATGTAGACGGTTCCCTTGGTCATCGTAATACCAATCTTGTTCGTTCCGAGAAGTGAAAATTGGATGTTCCACTGAAAATACGAACGAACCACCAGATTTTAGACAATGATAAACTTTTTTACAGATTGCTTCAAATGACTTAATATAATGAAAAGCCAATGAACTAATGACAACATCAAATTGTGCTTCTGAGAAATTTATGTCTTCAATTGGCATTTTGATGTAGGATATTGCAGAGTCATCTGTCATTCCCCGAGCCCTTTGTAGCATTTTTTCTGATATATCTACACCAATTACAGAACTTGCTTCCTGTTCAGGAGCATAACGGCAATGCCATCCGAACCCACATCCTAAATCAAGGACACTTTTATTTTGTAGATCAGGTATCATTTCTTTTAATATATGCCATTCTCCCGCAGCATCAAGTCCTTGAACTGAACGTGGCATTCTTTCATACGCAGAAAAGAAATTATTATCATCATATTTATTTTGTTTCATACTTTCCATCTCCTATCATTTAACATAGCCTCCTAAAACAATCACAACATCTACTTTAGGAGGCTAGCTATCTTCTTCTAACCAATTCTTTCACCTCATTTGAATAGTTAAAATTATTATGGCATAAATTCCTTTTAAGCTAAACTAAGTTCTAAATTAGAGTCATCTCTAAAGGTGCATTCATTTGAGGAAAACAGGAGAACCGTCCCCCCTGTATCCATTAGGACCACAGCGTTTGCTTTAACTTCTCTTTTGCTCCTTTCCTCCACCATTTAACTGCGGAAAGTGAGACTTGTTCTTTCTTCGCTATTTCTTTCACCGTCAGCTGATGAACAAAGGTAGCAATTACCCACTTTGTTTCTCCTTCGGTTAATTCATCGCAAAGTCCTTTGATATAGTCCTCTTCTTCCCGATATAAAACAGGACTTTCTATCATGGTCCAAAACGCTTCACTTGGGTAATCATTTCTTTCTGCTTCCCTTGTCCGGCGCTTCAACTCATCAAGAAATCTCCCTTGCATATGCCGATACAAATAATTGCTATATTTCCCCTTTTCCTTATTAAAATTTCTCCTTGTTTCCCAAATGCTTATTAAGCCAATTTGAAAAAACTCTTGTTTATCTTTATAAATCGCCAGCTTTTTCATCATATGGTGAATCATCGGTGTAAACTCCTCCACTAATTGCTCATAATTCTTCCCTTCCATACTCGTTTCCTTCTAGAAAAGTACTTTTCTTGCTTATTCCTAGGTACCTTTACTTTATGGAAAGAAAGGACTCTTTTCGATTGAAGAAAAAGAAAGTTACGAGGAGAAAAAGGAAATAAATGTTTAAAAATGGCGGCTAACTTGAAGTTATCGTGGGAGTTACTTGATAAATAGCACTATTTCATAGACAGATATCACTTGAATAAGCGAATTGAACCCTGCAACTTCTAGAAAATATGCTATAATTCGAAGGGGAAAATAAAGATAGAGGTGACATTTATGGCAATACACGTTGTATTGTATCAGCCAGAAATTCCGGCTAATACTGCCAATATTGCACGTACTTGTGCAGGAACAGAAACAGCCCTACATTTAATTCGACCACTTGGCTTTTCAACCGATGAAAAGATGATCAAACAAGCGGGACTAGATTTCTGGGAGACTATAAACATCACGTATTACGACTCATTTGATGATTTTTTTGTAAAAAATCAAGGTGAATTTTACTATATTGAAACATTCGCAGAAAAAACATATACATCCTATGATTTCACAGATCAATCAAAGAATTATTATTTTATCTTTGGAAAAGAAACAACCGGATTACCGAAAGACCTACTCGAAACACATAAAGACCATTTTTTACGAATACCAATGACAGAACATATCCGTTCACTGAACCTTTCAAATACAGCAGCAATATTGGTATTCGAAGCATTGCGACAGCAGGGATATCCAAATTTAAGATAAAAGGGAAGCAGAGGGGGCGTTTTACTGCTTCCCTTAATGTATTTTCTTGGTGCCTGACACCTGCATGATGATTGAATTTTTTTCAGTTAGGGTATATTATTATATATAAGAATTAAACTAAAAAAACCAAGGAGCTGGAACTCCTTGGACAACTACTTACGAGTGGTATGCTAAATTTTATTTAGAAGAACCACCCTTTTGCTTCCTACGGCGCGGGGTGGTTTTTCGTTTGTTCTTTTTTCTGCTTGCTATGCGCTTTGCAATGCCTGCAGCCAGAGTAGTAAAAAAGGCTTTTGCCACTTCTTTGAGTAAGTCCAATACGAAATCCATTGGTATATCACCTCCTTTCCCTTTAAATCAGGAAAAGAGTGCATACCACCCGCACCTATGTAGTTGTAAGAATAGTATAACACAGAGAAAATATTGGTTGGATAGTAATAGTTTATACAATCGTTATAGACCATCATATGTTAACCATTCGAAGTTCAGTTAATCATTCATTCCTCTTTATACTGGAAGACTAGTTTATATGACTTTAGTTAGTTTTTCTCTACCTTCTCCTTTTATAATGTAGCTCTACAAATTGATTGAAACATCTCGTTCCCTTTAAATATAGCTCCAATTGATATTCATCTTCTTTAAACAAAGGAACTCCTTCTCCTATTATTGTTGGGGCGATTGTAATGATAAACTCATCCACTAACTTTTCTTTGATAAACGAGTGTAATAGATCTCCCCCACCAACAATCCAAATGTTCTTCCCCTCTTCATTTTTTAATTTATTTGTAAAATCGATTATGTCTTCCTTTATATATTTAACATCCTCCGTATCCTCGTTTTCCTGTCTCGAAAATACGTAACATTCCTTATTTTTATATGGGAACTCTTCCGTCATATGAGTGATGATCCAATCATATGTTTTTCTTCCCATTAGAATCGTATCTACCGTTTCGTAGAATTCAGAAATTCCATTGTCCCCTTCACCTTCTACTTTAAATAACCAATCTAATGAATCATCCTTTGTAGCAATATAACCGTCCAGACTTGTTGCGATGAATAATACAATATTTCGCTGTTTTCGCATATACTTTCCTCCTAAAAAGTTTGATATTTATAGTATAATGCTCAATAATGACATCCTTTGTCATATATGAAATTTTTAGAGGTGGTTGTATGCGGGCTGATCGGTTGCTATCCATTTTGCTCCTCTTACAAAATAGAGGAAAAATGACAACAAAGGAATTAGCTAAGGAATTGGAAGTTACGGAGAGAACGATACATCGGGACATGGAAGCATTAAGTGCAACGGGCATACCTATTATAGCTGTGAGGGGAAAATCTGGCGGTTGGAAATTACTTGACCAGTATCGCACGAATTTAACTGGATTAAAGTATGATGAAATAATATCTTTGCTTATTTCTCCTTCTATTCAATTGCTCTCCGATCTAGATTTATCGAAGGAATGGTATGATGCTCGTCAAAAAATGGTTGCTGCACTACCAAACTCTTTTCGCAAAGGATCCCTCGATGTTTGGAATCGCATCCACATAGACACTTCCGCCTGGAAGCAACCATCTGAAAAAATTGACTCCTTTAAAATTTTGCAGGAAGCGATTTGGCAGGAAAAAGTACTGCAGATAAAATATGAACGAGCAGATGGTAAGGAGATTTTTCGAACAGTCGATCCTTTAGGATTGGTAGCAAAAGGTAGTACTTGGTACTTAATTGCTTCCTCAGACGAAAAGATACGAAATTACCGAGCTTCAAGACTCCTTACTGTAGAGATGACAGATAAATTTTTTACGAGACCGGATGACTTTCATTTGGAAAAATACTGGGTGGAATCAACGCAAAACTTCATTAACACTCTCCCTGAATATAAGGCAGAGGTGGAAGTGTCACCATCAATCGTTCACAGAATGAAATTCACTGGACGTTTTGTGCAAATAGAAAATATAGAACCACCGACTGCCGATGGATGGATACCCGTAAGTCTTCGCTGTGATACGGAACAAGAAGCAATTGCTTATATCCTTGGTTTCGGTGACCAAATCAGAGTCATCTTCCCTAACTCATTGCAACAGGAAATTTATCAGATGGCTAGAAAAATCGTTGCGTTTTATAAATCGTAAAGGGAAAGAATATCAACGTTGAAAAAATTAAAACTATTATAAAGTGAATGTATCTTCCTTCTCTAGCTTTAGCATGAACATTCTTAAAGGAATCAGTGGAACCGTCCGAGACCACTGAAAAAGTCTTTTTTCGTGCGAAATGAAGAGCAAGCATATTTGAAAGGGAAAATAAGGTTGGTTTGGAGAGGCGTCCGCTCGACTCCTATTAGAAGAAGAGGACGCAACACTCATCAAACTAATTCAGGACCAATCCAAGGAAATCTTCTTTCCAGTACCTATTGAAAGGGATGGGAAAGAAGCCAGTATCACATTAAAAAGCTTACGTGGAAAATCCAACATAAAATCTAATCATAATGATATTGTCCTATTAAGGCTAAAGCTTGATACCATCATACTTGATTATCCTGAATGGATAAAGCTTCCGGATGATTACGCATTTTTAGAGAAAGAAATAAAAAATTTTTTCAAAAAAAATATCAAGAACTATTTAAGCAATTCCAAGACAATCACGTTGATCCTCTAGGAATTGGTGATATCTATAGAAGTAAAAATAAGAATTGGAACGAGAAAGTTTTCTATAATAAGAGGTATCCAAACTTAAAACTTGAATCAACTATTAAGATAGATATATTGCAATCAGGCGTGGGAGAAGATACTTATGAGTAATGAGAAAATAAAAATTAGAGAAAGTCTAACTCTATCTCCATTTTTCCTTTTCTTTCTCATTCACTCCTCACAAACCGGCATTGGTATGTTAAGCATGCAAAGAGATATTGCTAAATACGCGGAACAAGACGCTTGGATAGGAATAGTGATTGCTGGATTATATCTTCATGTCATATTTTTAATGCTCTTTAAAATTTTAGCAAGCTCTAATAATGGTGATGTTATTTCCCTACACCAACAATACTTTGGCAATATCTTGTCTATGGTCTTTGTAGTTTACTTTTTTTTATTGCTTTTACTTGTATTTAGGTCTTATATTGAAATATTGCAAATTTGGGTATACTCCATTGTTGCTCCATGGGAAATTGGGTTAGTGATTGCCGTGGTAATTTTTTATATCGTATTAGGTGGGTTTAGAGTGATTGCCGGAATATCATTCTGGAGTACATTAATACCGATTATTTTAGTTTTCGTACTAGGATATACACTAAAGTTTAGTCACTTTTCTAATTTACAACCCTTTTTTAATCATGATATCAAAGAAATACTGTTGTCTTCTAAAGAAGGAATCATTTCCTTTGTTGGTTTTGAAACCGTCCTATTATTTTTTCCTTTTATTAAAAAAGGGAAGAGTACAAAAAGATGGGCACATTTAGGATTGCTATTTACAACCCTGACCTATCTTATTTTAACGATCATAACGTATGCTTTTTATAATCAAGGAATGCTGAAATATATAATATGGCCAACACTCTCCATGACAAAAATTGTTCAAGTTCCTTTTATTGAACGATTCGAATATATTTTCATTTTCTCATGGTTACTTGTTGTAATGCCTCCAATGTGTTTATGTATTTGGGCTATAACACGAAGTTTGAAGGAAATGCTGAATATCAAATCAAGTTTTTCCTTAACAGGGATACTTGTGCTAGTAAATATCCTTTCTATATTATTGATTGACCGAGACTCGATTCATTTCGTCAAAAAAGCAACAACTCAATTAAGTATATATATACTATTTCACTAGCGTCGCATAAACATTGACGGAATTTTCCGTTATTAATTATCCTTACTTTTGAGTAAAAAGAAAGATGATTAAACATAGGTAGTAAACATCCATTTTTTCACTATACCTTGTGGCGAGTGTGATAGAGACAGTGATTGGCTTATGGGACAGTGTTTCCCCCTATTTTTCTCAACCAAATGTGTTCCGGTTTCCATAAAGCTGCTTTCAAATAACGACTAATTTGTAAGTACGATCGCTTACTTTTCGTGTTCCGTTGAGCCAGTACATTCAAGCAATAGACGATCATCGCTATATACACTTGGTTGTGCACAGCTTGTTCACTCTGTCCAAAGAATTTTTTGATATTCAAATGCTCTTTCATCCATTTGAAAAACAGTTCAATGGCCCACCGTGATTTGTAAAGTTCAGCGATTTCATCCGCACTTAAATCAAAACGATTCGTTAACAAGTGTAGCTCATTTCCTTTTGTATCCTATACTTTGATCAAACGGAAAACATTCTCCGATCGATTTTGTGTGGTTCCAATGACGACCATCTCATCCGATAACACAGAAGAATCTTCTGGTAACGAGAGTGTTTCAAGGCTACGTACAACCGCATTTTTACGCAGTCGAGAGACGAAGAAATAGCCTTCATCTGTCATGCGATCGAATCGTTCATAGTCCAAGTATCCACGATCAAACACATACATGCATTCTTTGTCATCGACCAGGATCTCAAGCTGGCCTCGGTCATGTTCGTTGGCATTTGTAAGCACGGATTGATCTGGATAGGAATGACCTTTTTCCATAAATACGAGGCGTAGATGGAGCTTCACACCAGATTTGGTTTTTCGAAATTTTGCCCACTTATGATTGTTCAAGTTTAATGGTAATGTACTGGAATCAATAATTTTAAGAGGTGTTGTCGTTTTTCGTCTCGCTTGAAAATCAGTCTTCCGATGAATTTGCTTGACTAAATCAAGAAAAATAGTTTGGAAAAACTCCGTTGGAACCAGATTTAATCGTCTACCCAGTTGAGAGAAACTAATGGAATCAAGTTGAGTGGCGTTTTGTAATTCTTCTGAAAACACGCAATCACTTAATGCACACAAACTCTCCGTTTCATGGAGTTGTGCATATAGTAGTAATTTCAAAAAGGAAGTCATATGCAGCTTCTTCGTATAGTAATTTAATTGATAGTTTTTCACTTGTTCCTCCAACAAATTGTTGGAAATAGGTGAAAGCCATTGTTCAAATGATGTTTTTCGTGTAAACTTATCCATGCGTTAGTCCTTTATTTTGGATTTGGATAGGTTACTACCACCAACCCATTATAAAGGCTTTTTTTATAGAAAAGTTTATTTGCGGAAAATTTAATTTATTTAGCTATGTTGAATTATTTTAATGCGACACTAGTGATTTTCCATGTATAATTAATCACCATTCTTTGCTTTTTAGAAAGGTATTTCGCCCTATGCCACTTAGTTGATCTTTATATCCAAGTAATTGTCTCAATCTTGTATTAGGATACTTCATTTTTATTCTTAATTCCTTCGTAGTAATAGTTGGTTCCATAGTTAAAATTTCTTGGACCTTGACTATTTCACTAATATCATAATTGATCTTGTATACCATAAACGGAGATAGGTATTCAGCAATATTAATACGTGTTAGTTCTTCATTTCCAGTCCATTTAAATAGACGCACTTGTTCCTGAAACCTTTTAATATTAGCATTTTCCATTAAAAAACGATAAATCAAATCACTTTTAACAATAGTTCGATCAGTATCTTCTAGGTAACTTTCTTCAAGTAAGAAGACTACTATACCGATAAATGTATCAATGATTTGAAGAGGAATTGATTTACTAGAGTCCTGAGAAATTACTTTATTTACTCTATAATTTTTATTTCTATATGCGGAATGTGCATTCATTTGTTCAATTATCTTATCATTAAGAAATAACTTGTCATATTCGTCATTACGATCAATTTTAATCTTCACTTCTACCAATTCATTAGTTTGATTATCTAGATGGGAAAGGTCTCTAGTTAATCCGTAAAATAATCTCTCTGGTATTTTAATATAAAACAGGTTCCTTAGTTCAGAAGCATTTAGGCCAATTTTTGTTGCAGAGGTCAATGCATCCTCATTGTTGACTATTAGTATGTTTATTCGTATATTCTCAAAAATTTTTCTGATCTTATTAACTATCATTGCTAATGATTTATCTGTTCCACTATAAGCACCATAGTAAGAAAACTCTTTATTAAATTGATCAATTTTATTCGATTCATCAAAATAGATTAAGTAATTCATGTTTTTCCCCTTTGAATTAAAATATTGACTTTTAGTACATAGATGTTATAATTACAGAATAAATTAATATTGATAGTTACTTTCTCTGCTACCGTATTGTAGTGCTGGTAACTATAATCGTAAAGATAGCTTTTCCCCGCTACCGTTTTGTGGGGCTGAGCTATTTTTTATTTGTTTATTTTTTTTATCTCTGAACTTGTACTTATGAATAAATTAATTATACCAAACGTACGTTCCATTAGTCTAGCTATCGCCATTCAGGCAAAATAAAAAATCTCCCAATAAGACGGAAGATTTTTCATTTTAAGGAAGCGAGTTATTCAGCTCTCCCCCTTCTACTCCTTCAAATAATTAAAGGTATCCGTAGAACCGCCCCCCCAGCTTCCTCCTCACAACCGCTGCAGTCGAAGTTCCTGAATAAATGAATCATAATCAATCTCTAATGTATCACAATTGCTCTTCACTTCTTCAAAGAAATCAAACTCCCTATCTACTGGGCGGTCGCGGTTTTCGTAATAAAAGTTAATTAAGTGGTATAGTTTTACAAAGGAATCTAGCTTTTCTTTTTTATTCATTTATCCTCTCTCCTCCTGTTTTTTGAAAACAGTCTTTTTATCTACTAAACCGAAAACTTGCTTTATCTCCCTGGCACCACAATCCTCCCAGTTGGTTGGCTTATGATTTCCCCATTGTCCATCACTTTTATTCCTCGGACAATTGTGGCTACTGGCATTCCGGTAATGGGGGTTTGGTCGTATGCTGTTACTTTACTTTTGCTATGGAGCTGTTCTCTTTTAATAGTATGTTTTTTATTCCTATCTACTATAGTAATATCTGCATCTGTTCCTACCAGTAATGATCCTTTTTGTGGATAGATTCCATATTGTTTTGCTGGATTTTCGGAGAGTAGCTTACATGCATCGACTAAAGAGATTTTTTCTTCGCTTACTGCATTTAATAATAATGGTGCAAGGGTTTCTACTCCACACATTCCAGCAGGGATATCCCATAAACTTCCTTCCTTTTCTTCTTCCGTGTGTGGAGCATGGTCAGAACACACAATCGATACTGTTCCGTCCTGAATCCCTCTCCACAGCTCCTCTTGGTCCTTTTTATATTTAACAGGTGGATATACTTTCATTTGTGGGCCTACTCTTTCATAATCCTCATTGGATAAAAAGAGATAATGTGGACAAGTTTCTGATGTAATATTCGCATAGCCATCTGCTTGTGCTTGTCTTACTAGCTTAACTCCTTCGCCTGTACTTACATGGAGAATATGCAGCCTCGTTCCAAGTTTTTTCGCCAGGGCAATGCCAGATTGAATCGTCATTTCCTCTGCTAGGTTGGGACGTCCTTGAAGAAGTGCTTTATAATCTCTTTTTCCCGAAGCCTCTACTTCCTCTGTCAGCCTTTGAATAATTTGATTATTTTCCGCATGAATGGCAAGAATTTGTCCTGTTTTTTGCACCTCTCGGAAAATACTATATACCTCTCCATCTGAGAGGGGCGGAATTACGCCTTCGTCCCCATCCTTATAGTTATACATTAACTGATAAGTCTCTTTATTAATCGCATAGCCCCAGAAAAACTTAAAGCCGATAACACCAGCATGATGAAGGGGAACGATATCCGCTTTATTGGCATCTCCTAAGCAAATGCCCCATATCCCGAAGTCCACATGTGCCTTCGATGTAAGATTTTCCTTTTGCTTCTCAAAATTGTCCACATTATTAATAGGCGGATTGGTGTTGGGCATTTCAAAAACAGTTGTGATCCCCCCAGCAGCTGCTGCCTTGGTACTGTAGTAAAAATCCTCTTTATAAGTGGGACCTGGATCTC
This sequence comes from Niallia sp. RD1, assembly GCF_024219955.1. Taxonomy (NCBI): domain Bacteria; kingdom Bacillati; phylum Bacillota; class Bacilli; order Caryophanales; family Bacillaceae; genus Niallia; species Niallia sp. RD1. The sequence goes on from NZ_CP100420.1 coordinate 742,880, forward strand.
TTGAATGAACATGTGTATCGATAAAGCCAGGGCAGACATACAATCCTTCTCCATCCGTTACTTCCAAAGCTTCTCCCGTTAACTCTTCCTTAGAGATAGCAGCAATTTTTCCATCTTTTATGTAAAGATGCCCTTTATCAAATCCACTTCCAGTATATAAATAGCCATTTTTTATGACATGATCCCACAACATTTTCTCCACTCCTTTTTTCATGTTTTAAAAGTTGATTTATCAGCTAATTTTGTATGAATATCAGCCAAACTTCTGATTTATCAGCCAATTCTTCATGAATATCAGCCAAACTTCTGATTTATCAGCCAATTCTTCATGGATATCAGCCAAACTTCTGATTTATCAGCCAATTCTTCATGGATATCAGCCAAACTTCTGATTTATCAGCCAATTCTTCATGGATATCAGCCAAACTTCTAATTTATCAGCCAACTCTTCATGGATATCAGCCAAATCCACGATTTATCAGCCAATTCTTCACAAATATCAGCCAAACCCACAATTTATCAGCCAATTCTTCATAAAATATCAGCCAACCCCCACTCCCTACGCTTGATGAACCAGCACTCCACCGATTATCTCTTCTATCTCTTTTATTCCATGCAACTTCATATACGCTTCCATCTCTTCCCGTATCGTTATCATCGCTTCGGGATCAACAAATGAAGCCGTGCCAATTTGAACAGCAGAGGCACCCGCTAGCATTAACTCTATTGCATCCTCACCAGTCATGATACCACCACATCCGATAATCGGGAGGGAGGTAGCCTGATATACTTGATAAACCATTCGCACAACAAGTGGCAAAATGGCAGGGCCAGAATATCCGCCCATAATATTGCTGATTTTCGGTTTTCGTGAATGAACATCGATAGACATTGCCAAAAAAGTATTAGAAACCGTTAAAATATCGGCGCCGGCAGCTTCACACGCTCGAGCAATTTCCGTAATACTAGTTACATTGGGTGATAACTTCGGAATAAGCGGCTTATTTGTCACTTTTCGTACACGCGTTACTAATTCATATGTGACAGATGGATCCATTCCAAAAGCTAAACCGTTATTTTTCAAATTCGGACAAGAAATATTTAATTCGATAGCATCCACATCCCCCATTTCACCAAGTTCCTCGCAAACCTCAGCAAATTCTTCCATACTTTCTGCTGAAACACTCGCAATAAATGGTGTAGAAAAAGAAGCATAAAAAGGGACCGTCTTTTTCTTAAAATACGTTAACCCCTCACTTTGAATCCCAATCGAATTGATCATGCCACCAGCCTTCGTTTCACAGATACGCGGAGTTGGATTGCCTGTTCGCCGATGCTTCGTAATACTTTTGGGGATAATCGCACCAATCTGATTAACATCAATATAGTTAGTCATCTGTTCCGCAAATGTTCCCGATGCAGGCATTAATGGATTTTTCAAATGAAGATTACCTAACGTTACTTCCAAGCCACTCATGCAAAAACCACCTTCTCTAAAGGAAAGACTGGTCCTTCCAAACAAATACGTACAGGACGAATCCGTTCCTCTTCTTCTATTTGACAAACACATCCGTAGCAAGAACCAATCCCGCATCCCATATTTTCTTCCAAGGCAATTTCAGCAAATAGTTGATGTTCACAAGCCACTTGCTTCATTAATACCGATAATCTTCGTGAACCACATGTATAGATTCCATCTATCTTTTTTTCTTTTATCAGAGCTTCTGCTAAAAGTTTTACACAACGAGGATCACTAGTTCCATCCTCATCATTTACAAAGATCGCCTCAACCCCCGCTTCCTTTAACTCCGCTTCCACTAAATAATCCTCTTTTGCTCTGGCACTTATAATAGCAAAACACGAAATATTCTTACTTTTCGCTTTAAATGCCAGTGCAGAAAGTGTGGCAATCCCTACGCCTCTTGCAACGACAAGAATATTTTCACTTTCTTCTTTCAAGCTAAACCCCTTGCCCAATGGTCCCAATATATCAAGCATTTCTTGCGGTTTTCGCTGCGCTAATGCCTTCGTCCCTACGCCCTTCACTAGATAAAGAAACTCCAATGTACATTCTTCTTCATTGATGCGAAAAATACTGAGCGGTCTGCGAAGCAAAGGCTTGGCATCATCGCTACATTTTATATGAAAAAATTGCCCTGCTTGGACGGGGAATAACTGTTTATTTGGGACTTTTACTTTTAGATGAAAATATCGTCTGCTTACTTGCTGGTTTGATAAAATTTCCGCCTTCACTGCCATCCTTATCTCCCCTTTCTCTTGCTGTACTGATCTAGCAAAAAGTGTGTATCCGTGTAGACCACGTTTGCTTGTACTCTATGAAGACAGATCTACTGCCTGCTGTAAAACAGCTGCCTCTAACACATCGATTCCGGTCAATATATCGTCTAAATCGGTATGCTCATCTGGATGATGACTAATTCCGTTTAAAGACGGAATAAAGATTAAGCCTACCGGCCCCAATGAAGTCATATTCATGGCGTCATGCCCTGCCCCACTTTGCATCCATTGATAAGGAAGACTTTTGTCCTGACAAATTTTTTCTACTTGCAGGGAAAGTTCCTCCGATAAATGGACAGGATCTTCCTTACTAATCTCCTGCGATATAATCTCTAATCCTCTTCTTTCCTTTACATCTTCCAACTTTTTAGACAGAGCATTGAGTACCTTATTTCTTGAGACGATGGAAGTGGAGCGAATGTCTACTTTCATTTCCACTATCCCTGGGACAACGTTCATCGCCCCCATCGGAATGGAAAGAACCCCAATTGTTGCGACTGTTCCATGATGCTGTTCTTGTTTAGCTGCTGTTTCTAAAGCGAGTGCTATTTCACTTGCTCCAAGCAAGGCATCCTTCCGCATATTCATTGGTGTTGTACCAGAATGAGAAGCTGCTCCCTTTACTTCAATAATGAGTCGAACGGGTGCGGCAATCCCTGTTACAATCCCAATTTTCTTATTGTTGTTTATAAGAATAGGACCTTGTTCAATATGTAGTTCAAAGAAAGCCTTAAAGCGTTCCTGCGACCGACTCGCTAAATCCAATTGATCAAATCGTAACGCACAAAGCGAAAGAGCTTTTTCAAAAGTGATTCCATCCTTGTCCTTTAGCTGCTGGTACTTTTCTTTGTGCAAGGTTCCTGCCATTGCCTTACTTCCCACCGTAGACACACCGAATCTCGAGGATTCTTCACAAGCAAATGAAATAATTTCAATCGGATGATCGGTTTCAATCTTTTGTTCGTTTAGTCGTTTTATTACTTCTAATCCCGCAGTAACTCCAACTACCCCATCGTATTTCCCGCCTTGGTAAACCGTATCGAGATGGGAACCTATTACTACTGGCGGAAGTTTTTTATGCTTCCCTTCTCTTTTGGCAATAATATTTCCGGCATAATCCATCCTAATTTCTAGCCCCTCATTTTTGCACAATCGCATAAATGCATGACTGCATGCCTGTTCCTCATTCGTAAAGGCAACTCTCGTAATCCCTTTACTTCCCGAATTATATTGATTCATATTATTCAAAAGCTCTTCATATCTTCTTTTTCGATCCATCTTTCTATCTCCTTGATTATGAACTTTGGAGAAAAAATAGCCGTTTACTCCACCCTCTCTTTATAAGCGAATAGAACTTAATAGATGCATAGATTTCATATGCTCGCTGGCCTCTTTCGCCACTTCATTTATTTGTTTCACTAATTTTTCTTGATACATCTCGATATATTCACTTTCTCCAACGATACTGATACTGACATTCGTTTTTTTCTCATCGTAAAATATCGGCGCAGAAATGGCAGATACACCTATTTCCAATTCTTCTACGCAAAAGGCAAGTTGGGAATGATAGATTTCGTTTAATTCCTTTTTTATGTCGTGAGGATTAGTTTTGGTGTATGGAGTGGCAGCTTCAAAGGATGTTTCTTGCACGATTTTCTCTATAGTCGCTTCCTCTTGATAGGCTACAATTACTTTTGCTGCAGCTGCACAATGAATCGGCATCCGTTGTCCCACATGCACAAAATACTTATTACGTAAATCTGATGGCTGATGGGTATAAACACAGTACACATCTCCCCCATGATATCTACAAATGAAGGTATAAAGATTGGTTTGATTTGATAATTTTTCTCCATACCTGCCTAATAGTTTAATAGGGTCCTGCAATCTTAAAAATTGACTTCCCCACAACATCGTTTTCGGTCCAAGATAGTATTGTTTAGTAGCTTTATCCTGGATAACAAGCTGCTGTTCACACATACTTGTAAGCATTCGATGAATGGTACCCTTACTTAAATTGGTCTCTCTCGCAAGTTCACTAACTCCCATCCCCATATTCGAACCAGAAGAAAGGCAGTCCATTACATCTGTAAAGCGATTTAGCCATTCCATGCCTTTTCTCTCCTTTAAAAATAAGTTTCTCTTGGCGGAACACTGTTCCATTTTTTTAGAATAAGAGAAGGTGCCATAAATACACCCTTCTCCCTCACAAAAAATATAGATAAAACGTAAATGGAACCATCCCTCTGCCTGTTATACAATCTCTTTATCCTTCGATTCAGGAATTAAAAAGATAAAGGCTAATGCAGATAAAATATAGACACCAGATAATAAGCTAAGTGCATAGCTTAAAGAATGATTGAGCGAAATATAACCAATAATAAATGGCGCAAATCCCGCAATGGCTCTTCCGACATTAAAAATAATATTTTCCGCAGTCGAGCGAACTTCTGTATTATAATGCTCCGCTAGAAGTGCACCATATCCACCCATCATTCCATTTACAAAGAATCCTAATACTCCACCAAGAAGCAATAAGGCTGCCATTGAAGTAACTTGGAAATAGATCCAAACAATGATTGCTGCTGCAATCAAGAAAGTTATATAAGATGGTCTACGGCCAATTTTATCTGCTAAATAACCAAAAATTAAGATACCGATAATCATGCCAATAATCGTCGTTACAGTCCACAACGTTGTTTTATTAAAATCATAGCCTAGTTCTGATGCAAGCATGGTCGGCATCCAAGTCATAATGCCATAAAACCCAAAATTTTGAACGCTTGTAGCGATAATTAAGCCAATCGTTATCTTCGTTGTTTCCTTTGAAGCAAATAACTGTCCAATCGCTATCTTATTTTTATTTTCTTCCTTCAGTTTTGTCCAAATCTCTGGTTCCTTTAAATTTCTACGGGACCAAAAAGCAAAAATTGCTGGTAAAACCCCTGCAAGAAAGACACCATGCCATCCGAATTTTGGGGCAACAAACAATACCGTTAAAGTAGCAAGAACAATCCCTAATTGAAATCCAACCGCTACAACAGAAGTAGCACGAGATCGATACTTCTTCGGCCAAGTCTCACTTACGAGTGTCATCCCAATTCCAAATTCTCCCCCAAGCCCTAAACCAGCTAAAAAACGAAAGACGGCAAATGTTTCTAAATTAGGCGCAAAAGCACATAAACCTGTAAAAACAGAAAAAATTAAAATAGTCCAAGTAAACACTCGTACTCGCCCATATTTATCAGCCATTACCCCAAACACAATCCCACCAATTACAGCACCTAGCAAAGTAATCGTAGAAAGACTTCCCGCCTGAGCTTGATTAATGCCAAAAAAAGCAATAATAAGTGGCAGCGTATAAGCCAAGATCATCATATCCAACCCATCCATGGCATAGCCAACCGTTGAAGACCATAATGTTTTCCACTGATAACCCGTTATTTTCTTTTCTGGTACCTCTGTTGTTTCATATGCTTTCATATTCACTGGATAAATCCTCCCCTTAACAAAATTTCATTCTATCCTTCTAAAAAAAGACTCCCATCTTTCTAGCAGAAGTAATAAATAATCCCTATCTCCTCTCCTAAAATACAATCTATCATGTCTTTCTACCGTCAAATGTTTCACTGAACGGAACGATGTTTCAGAATTAAGTAGCATAAACGTATGATACTACTAAGTTTTTTGGAAATCTATTATATTGTCAGAAAATATGACAATATTTTTTATTTTCAGTTTTTTAAAGGTGGAATCAATCATGCAAATACCCCCATCTGGAAATTAGATGAGGGTATCAACAATTTATAAATTTAATTTTAGGAATTATTCCATATATATTATGGTTATTAAACGGCAAAATAGCTTCAATTTTAGCTCGTTTTAATTTAATCATTGGAATTAAAGAAATGTTAAACAATTGCGGATTTGCTTCAAAAAGCAGTTGTATATACTCAGCTCTGTTCCTTGATGTCTTTTAATTCCTCGATTAGGTCTCGCCAATTAAAATAATCATCGGGTTCATCAAGTTCATACGGGTCTTTTAAAATCTGGTATGTATTTTACATATGCTTCAATTTCTTAGGTGATCCAAAGTACTTATCGTCATTTCTTGTCTGAATATAATTCTTATCATAAGTAGATTTTCCAGAAAGGGACTCTGTTACGGAGTCCCTTATTCATTTAATCCCTTTTATTGAATAGCCGCTTTTCGTAAGTTTATAACATTATTAGGATTTGATGACCATAGTTTCATCAATTCCATTTGTCTCTCTTTCAGATCATCAAAAGGTTCTTCAACTACTTCAACCTCACAGAATTTCTTATCAAATACTTTTGTACCTTGTATTTTTTTATAACCGCCGAAACCCATATCGTCGTTAAGTAACCAGACTACTCTTTTAATATTGGCAAATAATATACCACCAGTGCACATCGGACAAGGTTCCAAAGAGATATAAATCGTAAACTTTTCACGATTAACTTTTGCATTAAATATTGATTTTCCAGCATTTCGAATTGCATCAATTTCAGCGTGAGCTGTTGCATCTTGTTGAGTATGTACTCTGTTACGACCTTTCGCAACTAAGTTATAGTTTTCATCTACTATAACTGCTCCGATTGGATATGTATTCTCGTTAAGTGCTTTTGCTGCTTCTTGCAGTGCTAACTCCAAAAAATATCTATCTCTATCAATATTCAATAGTATCATCCTCTCTTGAGCTACCTTTCTCGCTATATAGCCCTTTATCCTTCACAAAAAGAAAAATTGAGCTTTGTGGCGCCTATTACTTGCTTTTGAATCCATTCCTGTGAAACAAGATTATTTGGGGCCGTCACTGTGCAGTGAGCCCCTATTAGTAGACATGTATAAATTCGGGAAAAAGTGACCATACAGATAGTAAAAGGAGCCGATAATACATGTCTACAAGTAAACGAAAAAATAACAAGTATTCACCAGAGTTGAAGTTAGAGGCAGTAGAAAGAGCAATGGCAGGAGAAAGCGTATTAATTATTGCTTCTGACTATGGAATTCCAGACCCAGATTATATCTATGTGTGGATTAATAGATATAAAACATATGGTGAAGTAGGATTGAAACGTAAAAGAAGAAAGCAACCTCAAATGGATAAAGATCAATTAATACAGGAACTAGAAATGGAGAATGAAATTTTAAAAAAGTATCTAGCAATTCTGAACGAGGAGGGAAAAAGTATAAATTCAAGGTAGTGGACGAACTAAAAAAGAAATATCCAATAGGGAAGATTTGTGCAAAACTACAAATCTCAAGAGCCGGCTACTATAAATATGAAAAAAAGAAAGAAAAAAAGAAAAGAGAATCAAAGAAAGAAAGACAGTTAAAGGAGTATATTCAATTGATTTACGAGGAACATAAAAGTAGGTATGGTTATAGAAAAATACGTGCTGTTTTAAATAACCAGTATAACATTCCCGCAAGTGAGAAAGTTGTACGCCGACTAATGCAAGAGTTAGGTTTGAAAAGCAAGGCGCGTAAATGGAAAAAAGGAACTAAACAGCATAAAGTGCCTCAGCAGGATTTATATATGAAAATATATTACAAAGAGACTTTTCTACCAAACGAATAAATGAGAAATGGGTCACTGACGTAACCGAAATTTCCTATGGAAATGGAAAACTATATTTGTCTACAATCCTAGATTTACACAATAATAGAGTATTAGGGCATTCGATAGCTGAAATCCATGACGTTAATTTAGTAAAGGCCTCCTTACTAGACGCATTGAAAAAGAGAAAAAATAAAAACAAGAAACTAATCCTTCATTCTGATCAAGGTTTTACCTATCGTTCAACCAAGTGGCATCAATTAGTGGCAAAAAACCAACTTACGCCAAGTATGTCTAGAAAGGCCAATCCTTTTGATAATGCCTGTATTGAAAGCTTCTTCTCCTATCTAAAGACGGAACGCCTAGAAGAACTAAAGGTGGCTCATAATCAAATTGAAGCTATAAAGGTTATTAATGACTTTGTCTATTACTATAATCATAAACGAATTCAAAGTACGTTGAACTATAAGACACCTAATCAATATGTCGCGGCTAGTTAAACAGAGAGCCACAGGCTATATTTTCTCCTTGTCATCTTACAGACCACACCTCAGAATTCTGGGAGCTTGTCAAGTGCCTTCCTTGACAGGCTCCCAGGGTTCTGAGACACTTCGCCAAGATGATAAGAGAACAACAAGAAAAGGACATTACATACATTGGAAATTACTTGAACACCTGAGTCCGTGACGTAATTAATAATAAATGTGCCCACAAAGCCTGATATAATAATGTTATCAGCTGATTTATGTTGATAATTTTATTTCACCAGGCAGGTGTTGAAATTGGTTAAGTTTATTTTAGAAGATTCCGATGATACATTAACGACCCATTCGGGTCTAGGTTTAATAGGTTTGCTTTTATCAAAAACAAAATTTTACAAACGTTTTTCATCCTTAAAGGTCCCAGAAATCAAGTCGTCTCCGGCCATTCTTAATGGGGATGTTACCACTTCTTATGTGGGTCTATTGTGCCAAGGTAAGAATGATTTCGACCATATCGAAGAATTTCGAGATGATCCCTTCTTTTATCGTGCATTGGATATTCAAGTGGTTCCATCAAGTCCCACACTACGGCAACGACTCGATCAAATTGCCAAGGTGACTGGATGGAAATCCATTGTTCTGGAAGAATCGGCTAAACTAATACGGCAATTTGATTCTCCTGTCACTCCAACAATTACTAGTGACAAAAAATCATACGTACCTCTGGATATTGATGTATCGCCATTTGATAACTCAAATACTAAGAAAGAAGGGGTTAGTCGCACATACAAAGGATGTGACGGGTATTCCCCTAACTTCTCCTATTTGGGTCAAGAAGGCTACGTTGTAAATGTGGAACTTCGGGAGGGAAGCACACACGTTCAAAAGGATACTGAGAAATTTCTCGAGAAAAGTATTATATATTCTCGGATGATTACTGATCTATCGTTATTGGTCCGTATGGATGCAGGAAACGATAGTGTCGAAAACCTAAAAGTTTGTGTGAATGAAAAGGCCGATTTCATAATTAAACGAAATCCTCGCCGTGAAAAGCCTGAAAACTGGCTCATGGTAGCTGAACAATTCGGTAAATGCGTTCAGGAGCGAGAAGGAAAACGTGTATTCTATGGTGCTTTAGAAACAACTCCAAAGGGAATGAAAAAAGCCATTCGCCAAGTCTATAAAGTAACAGAAAGAACGATTGATAAAAACGGCCAAATCCTCTTAATCCCAGATGTTGAGTTTGAGAGCTATTGGACTACCCTACCTAATGAAACAGAGGAAATAATTAGCCTTTATCACGAACATGCCACTTGTGAACAATTCCACAGTGAATTAAAAACGGATTTAGACCTAGAACGTTTCCCTTCTGGGAAATTTGCCACCAATGAATTAATCTTACATCTTGGATGTTTAACCTACAATCTCCTTCGGATTATTGGCCAAGAAAGCCTGAAATCAGGGGATGCGCCGCTTAAAAGAAAGGTCTTCCGTCGCCGAGTAAAAACGGTTATCCAGAATTTGATTACATTAGCTGCAAAATTGGTAAAGCATTCCCGAAGAATTTACTTAAAGTTTGGAAATCATAGTCCTTGGTTTCCTACTTTTAAACGACTGTATCTTTCATTTACAACATAAGCCTAGGAAACTGAATAGGTAATAAGACCTGAAAAAAATTATAGGTAAGCAGGTTTTATTTAGTGTACACAAAAAACAATCAATCCAACTTAAATTAGTACGAATGGCAAGAAAATAAGGAATTCCTAAAATTATCGGAAGAATTATTTTTTATCACGGATTCAGGGAACAGTTAAGATATCGGAGGATTGATACATTGACTATTTTAACAGAGCAAGAAGCTACTTCATTAATGCATTCATGTGGAATAAAATGCAGTAAAGAAAAGGTAAGACAATGGCTAGATGAGGGAATACTTAAAGGTTCAAAAGAAGCTACCGGCCAATACTTTGTAGGCGAAGATGACGTTTATAATTTCCTAGAATACTATAGGTGGGAAGGGACTGCTTTTGAAAAGGGCATAAATGAAAAGGAACAAATAGAGAGATTATTAAAAGAAAACATAGAACTGAAAGATGAGCTTGGAAAATTAAATAGAGAAATATACGAATTGGAATGTCGTCTAAGAATTAATCCATTTTAACCATAAAAATCCCCTACCTAAAAGAGCCAAGGGAAGGGATTTTCAATCTAATTATGAAGATAAAAGGGGTGATGAATTGTCACCAATGAGTACATTTCTGACCTTACTAAGAAAGTGCTCTATTGCTTAACCTAATTAGATTTATTAAACTAAACCGAATTTATATTGTCTACTTTTTAGATCTCGGTGCACTGTGACCTTATTCTATTCTGCTGGAAAAAGTTCTGTTGATAAGTATCTTTCTCCTGTATCAGGAAGTAGAACAACAATTGTTTTCCCTGCATTTTCTGGTCTTTTCGCTATTTGAGTTGCTGCAAAAGCAGCTGCTCCTGAAGAAATGCCTACGATTAGTCCTTCCGTTCTTGCCAATTGCTTTGCTGCATCAAAAGCATCCTCATTTGCTACAGTAAAAATCTCATCCACTACAGAACGATTGAAGTTATCTGGGACAAATCCAGGTCCAATTCCTTGAATTTTATGTGGAGCCTTTGTACCGCCTGATAAAACTGGTGAACTAGCAGGTTCCACTGCAATAATTTGAACAGAATTCTTCTTCGATTTTAATACTTCTCCTACTCCACTAATCGTACCGCCAGTTCCCACTCCCCCTACAAAAATATCAACTTCTCCATTTGTATCCTTCCAGATTTCTTCCGCTGTTGTTTTTTTATGAATTTCTGGGTTGGCTGGGTTTTTAAATTGTTGAGGGATATAAGAGTTAGGAATTTCAGCAGCCAATTCTTCCGCCTTTTTAATTGCTCCAGGCATACCGTCTGCCGCTGGTGTTAGAACCAACTCTGCTCCTAAGGCAATAAGCAATTTTCTACGTTCGATACTAAAGCATTCAGGCAGTGTAATGATAAGTTTGTATCCTAATGCTGCTGCGGCAAATGCTAATGCTACACCAGTGTTACCACTTGTTGGCTCAATAAGAACCGAGTCTTTATTAATTAGCCCTTTTTCTTCTGCATCTCTAATCAACGCCAGACCAATTCTATCTTTTACACTTCCAGCTGGATTAAAATACTCTAATTTAGCGATAACTTGTGCTCCAACATTATTTGCTTCATTAAAGTTTACAAGTTCTAACAGAGGTGTATTACCAATGAGTTGAGTTAAATTAGTTGCGATGTTTGCCACTTTGTTTACCATTTCCATTCCTCCTACACTCTTAATCCCGATTTAACATATCAGATATATAAACTTTACTACTCTACACACAAAAGTACAAGTATGATTTTAAATTTTTTTGAATTTTTTAAATTAAATTTATCTTTTTGAAGGGAATCAGGGGGGGACGGTTCTATGGCTTTCCTTTGAAATACTCATCACTCCCTTTCCCCACCCTTTTACTACAGAAGGAGAGACTTGGTCTTTCTTCTCTATTTCTTTGACTATAAAATAGGAGAAAGTAGTGCAAAACGTACAGAAGTATTAGACGATTATTATCTTTCTTTTTATCCCAAAGCTTCCTAAGTTACTAAATTCAATAACATACTTTTGAAAATTTGATGATATAATTTAAGAAAAAGGAAATTGGAAAAATTTTAAATTTCCCCTATTGGAGAGAGAACAATGAAATTAAGTGACCGTTTTTTTAAGAATAGAGTAAAGCCTATCGCAATTGCTCAGTTAATATTGGTGATCCCACTGCTAATTATCGTAATTTTAACTTTTACATCAAACACTGTAAATTTGTTCTATACGGCCGTTATACAAATTCTGCTTGCAATATCGATGTTTTTAACGGGGATTGAGCAATATATGCTTAAAAACAAATGGCAAGCTATTACTTTTTTTGCCTTAACATTATTTATCATTTTTGTTGTTATTCAAACCTTTTATGTTGCAAGTATACAGAGATAGTTAAACCGACTTAAAAAAAACGCAAGGTTATATATACTCCCTTGCGTTTTTGTGTGAATTATAATGTTAAAACAATGCAACTTCCTTTGTGATTTTGGTTTCTATATGCGATTCCTACCTTAAAACTGAATTACAAAATCTCCCGTGAAACAAGATTATTCAGGATGTCTCTATAACCAAAAAAGGGAGAGAAAGCTCACTCCCGTTCTTAAGAACCTTATTCAATCAAACGTTTGATTAGAAAATTACCAAAAAGAGCAATCTCTTTTCCACTGAGAGATTGCTCTTTTTATCCTATCACTCTATTTCTGATGACATTGCTTCTAAAATGCTTTACTTTTAAGTATTTCATTTTCTTTTCCTAAAACAATAATTTCGTATCTTTGATCTTCTTTTAACAAGGAGGGTAACTTATTCGATACAATTATTTTGTTTGTCTGATTAATTAGTTTCGTACTCTTTTCTCTATTGTTAGCAGAAAGTGATGTTTTTATATAATAAGTAATTAGTTGAGAATCCTCATCTAATGATACATTCTCATAATGAATGGATGATATTTTTAGTTTATTTTCAATTTTGGAAGTTACAACTAGCCATCTAGCACCCTCATTGTATGATTCGATATAGTTATGATTTAGAGCATTGGGAAAAAGGAACCTAAATGACAGCAGAATTAGTAATAATAAGAGGATGATTTCTAGAATACGGCTTCTTTTTTGCTTATTTTCTTTTATCATTTTTCTATATTTATTTTGTATTTTTTGTTGCTGAAAATTCATAACAAAGCTCCTTCCGACATTTTATATCCATTCATTTCTATCAAAGGGAAAAATAACCATTTTTCGATAAATTTATAGTATACTATATTTGTAAGCGTCAAACTATACCCACATGGTTTGACGCTTACATATCTAGCACTACAGCGATTTCATCATATTTTAATTCTAATATATATTTTAAAAATAATCCCTCTCGATACTTGGGTTTAATTTTTTTAATTTAGAATTGAAGTAAATAATTATCAAAAAGTATTTTTCGAGGGATTTGAACGTATACGGAATGGTTATCCGATAACAACTAGATTGATTCAGGAGCTTCACCAAATACTTATGGAAGGAGCAAGAGGTTCCATACAATCAAGTGGAGACTTTCGGAAAATCAAAAATTTCATTGGCCCAACAAATAGGATTGAGGATGCGTCTTATATCCCTATTTCAGCTGATAAGATTAATGATTACATGAGTAATCTTGAAAACTTTATTAATGGTCTTCCCTACAATCAAAACTTATCAGTTAACCATTTAGCTGGGTTAACTGATAGTTTTATATTCGATGAAAATAGCGACCCTCTTATAAAAGCGGCAATTATACACGCTCAATTCGAATCTATCCATCCTTTTCTTGATGGTAATGGTCGCTTAGGAAGGATTCTAATTGTTCTATACCTTATGCAATCAAAACTTGTCACAAAACCCATTTTCTTTGTAAGTGAGGAATTAGAAAAGGAACGTATGCGATACTATGATCTATTAAATGGTGTCCGTGGACAAGAGCCTGATTGGGATAGCTGGATTCTTTTCTTCCTAAGTGCATGTAATCGTATGGCTGAAAAAAATAATACTAAACTAGATAATGCTGAAGAATTTGCTACAGCTGGTATGAAACTATGTGAAACCCCTTCAGATACACGAGTTTGGTTATATACCTTCTCTAATCCATTTACAAATGTTTCTACTGTTGCAAAAGCTCTAAACATGTCTCCAAATACTGCTAGAAAGTCTTCGAATCAATTGGTAGAAAAAGGATTATTATTCACTGATCGTCATACAAAAAGAAATAAAAAATTTCGTCATTACGAGCTTGTGCGGATTCTTAGTTAAAGGGGATTCGCACTTTATTAAAATTATTTTCAGCAAAAAATAAGAAAATGAAACCCCAAAATGGCTCCTTCCCTTTGACCTTTACAGAGAGACAGAATATAGCATTTTGTCTTTTGGTGGTGCCTGGTGCCTGGCACCTGATTTTTAGGTCACATCCAAAGCCTCCCGTGAAACTTTCCTGTGAAACAAGATTATTCGAGGTGTTGCTGTGACCTGTAACCTTTAGCAAACAACAAGTATGAGTAAAATGTTTGTGGGAGAATAAATATCCTTTTTGTCTAGTTGGGGGACGAGTCCCCCAACTAGACAAAAAGGCCACCAAGCGAAAGCGCGGTAGCTGGAAAAAATTAAGTATTAAAAAAGAGAGCTTCCTTTTGTAAAGTAGAGTTTGACTAGAAAACTACGAAAAGGAGAGGCTCTCATGAATCAATGTAACATAAAAATGCCATCATTAAAAGAATTGGAAAAAACTTTATTTCGAACACTACAAATGACGTTTCAAGAAATCCTTATTCAAACGTTAGAAAATTGGGATCAAGAGATTGCCAAGCAACGAGACAAAAGAAGATTTGCTTTACGAGATAAACGAGAAATACGATTAGATACAGCGTTTGGAGCTGTGGAGCTGAAGCGTAATTATTATTTCGATCGTGTAACCAAAAAATATATTTGTCTGTTAGATCATTATTTACAGTTTCAAGGGAATAAAGGGTTTAGTCCACTATTAGAAGAATGGGGGCTAGAATTAGCGACAAATGGTTCCTCCTATCGAAAGGCGGTGGAAACGTTCGAACAATTTTTAGGCTATTCGGCGATGAGCCACGAAGCATTACGGCAACATCTTCTTCAAACAAGCGTACTTCCCGCTAAGGAAAAACGTCCTTTTCAAAAGGTGTTGTTTGTCGAAGTAGATGGATTATATGTGAAGAGTCAAGAAAAGAAAAAGCGTGGATGGGAGTTGAAATTCGCCGCTGTACATGAGGGATGGAAAGAAAACGGAAAGCGAATCAGGCTCCGAAATAAAAGGCATTTTCTTTATGAAGGAAAAGAACCCTTTTGGGAAGCCTTTGAAACGTTCTTACAGAATCATTATGCGTATGATCCTACCCAAACCTTGCTTATTATTAATGGTGATGGAGCAGGCTGGATAACGGCATGTCGGGAGTATTTTCGGGAACGCGCCTTTTTCACCATGGACCGTTTTCATGTCGCTCGTTCGATGAAGCAACTAATGAAGAGCCATCCTCGATACCGCTACATGAAAAGAGCGTTAAAAAACTACCAGGTAGAAACATTACTTCTAGAGTTGAATAGCGCAGTAGGAACAATGGATACACCAGAAGAAGAAGAAAAACTAGCACATTTCCTCGGCTTTTTAACGCATCATCAGGAAACCATAAAAGATTACCGTAGTTGGTTACAGGAAAAAGGTGTGGACACGACAGCGTATCGTCCAATGGGAAGTGCAGAGGCGATGATGAATCAATTAGCCAAACGATTAAAGAATGGAAGAGCATGGAGCAAAAAAGGGGTCATGAGCATGGCGCGCTTGTGGATTGGATTGAAGGATGACCTATCCATCCAAACGATATATGGGAAATGGGAAAAAGCCACGGAAAAATCAAAGAAAGAGCATCGAGCGAAAAGAAAAATACCCACAAAATTAGTAACAGAAACCGTGCGTCAGAACATGCCATACTTAAATCAAGCGATTGGAAAACCCGTTCACTTTGCCTTACAGGGATTAAAAGGTTTTTAAAAAATGAGAGAATCAACAGTTGGAAGAACAAAACCAATTGGAAAGCGGATACAAACTTAGAGGTTTTACTTTATAAAAAAGGGAGCTAAAAAAACTCCCACAAAAACTTGACTCAATCAACAACAACACACAGTTGAAAACAATTGTTATAAGCTATATAATAAACGTATATCATGAAAAAGAGAAGTGCACGAACACTTCTCCCTGCAACCTCTACCGTCAGGGTGTGGTTGTCAATTAAATATTATTTTGGTTGAGAACCACCCTTTTGCTTGCGACGGCGTAGGGTGGTTTTCTTGTTTTCTAATATGTTCTTCCGAAAGAAATAGGCGCTTATCTCATGCACAATCCCCTTCAGAACTTCACGAAGAAATTCAAGAAATGTTTCCATGATTATCACCTCCTTTCCTAAACGGAAAGAAGCACAACAACCAACCACCCTCACAATATTCAGTTGCTATTTCAGTTTATCACATTCACACAATCTAACTCTCTATCAATCTTCGACAAATTTCGGGCCGTCACTGTGACCTAGAATTTTGGTGCCTGTCACCCTATCTCTACCTTAACCCCAAAATGATCAGACACAACCGGCGTGGTTCTTCCATCAAAAACAGTTTCATATGAGTAAACAGATAGATTAGAAGAAACAAAGATATAATCAATCCGAAGCAGATCACTATTATTCTCCCAGCCATCAATTTTCTTCACCACAGTATGGCTGCCATTTTTGACCGTGGCATCTAGATAAGCATCCTTTAAATGGGGGTGCTTGGAAACAACGCTATAGCCTTCTTTCTCGATATGAGCAGGGTTATTAAAATCGCCCATCAACAAGATATATCCACCTGCCCGTGCTTCCGCTTCCCATGCTTCAACAAGCTTGTTCCATTCATACAAGAAAGGATAGCTTTCGGTTTCATCCTGCCACCAAGAGAGGTGCAATCCGTATACTAAATAGTTTCTTTCACTTGCTTGAAAACTAACTTCCAACGCTTTTCTTGTATGATAGTCTGTATAATCATCTTTGCGGGACAGCAATATCCCTCTTGCATTTGTTACCTTAAATCGAGTGAGAATGGCGATTCCTTCATCATATTGGTCGTAACCAATATGACTAGGAACCCAGCTCCAATAATATTCAAGCCCTTCTTTCTTCAGCTCCTGCTGGAGAAGAAAAGCAAAGTTATCTTTTTTAATTACCGTATCTTGATTGGGGGCAATGAAAAAAGAATCCACCTCTGCCTCCTCTGCATCCATCGATTGATTTACTTCCTGTAAGGAAATAACATCATAGGAATCAGCAAGCAATTGCACCTTGATCGCTTCCAGTTTTTCTAAAGGACTTTCTTCTATCCAGCTATGGGTATTTAATGTTAATAATTTCATTCACTTTGCTCCAAATAGTCATTAATGTCTGATTTCAGAATGTCAGCCTTTGGACCATAGATAGCTTGAACACCGCCATCCTTCTTAATTAAGCCCATTGCACCAGCTGCTTTCCATGACGATTCATCGCCTACTTTATCTAGCTCTTTTACAGAGACACGCAGTCTTGTCATACAGGCATCCACATCAGTAATATTAGCTTTTCCGCCTAATAAGTCGACAATTTCTAACACTTGGCTGTTAGTAGGACCAGCGTTCCCAGCTTCAGTGGTGTTAGAATCTGCATCACTTTCATAGTTACCATTACGACCTGGTGTTGAAAAATTAAATTTCTTAATCATGACATTCGCAATAAAATAGCTCACTATAAAGAAGACAATACATACAATTACATAGTTTAGGACGTCGCCTCCCAAGCCTGCTTTAAAAGCAATCGGCAAACGTGTAATCAGTTCTAAGTTTCCAAAGGAATGGAGCCGTAAATGGACAATATCCGCAGAGGCAAAAGCTAATCCTTGTAAAATAGCATAAACAACATAAAGTACTGGAGCAGCAAACATAAACATGAATTCTAATGGCTCTGTAACCCCTGTTAAGAAGACAGCGATGGCTGCGGAAAAAATCATTGATTTATATTTTTTCTTTTTATCCATATCCACATTTCGGTAGATTGCAACAGCGACTCCCATCAAAATTGCTGTTGCACCAATCATCTGCCCTACTTTAAAACGTGCTGGAGTAACAGATGAGAGCAGTTGATTATATGCCGCAGTATCACCCGCATTTTGTAGATTTACTAAATCACTTGCCCAAGCTAGCCAAAGTGGATCTTGTCCAAATACTTCCTTACCAGCCATCACACCAGACATGATCGTATACGTTCCACCTAGTGAGGTATAGTTAATTGGAATCGTCAACATATGGTGTAGACCAAATGGAATAAGTAGACGTTCAGCTGTACCATAGATAAAAGGCGCTAGGATTGGAGCGCTTTCACTTGAAGTCGCAATCCATAATCCAAAATGGTTAATGCCTGTTTGAATCGTTGGCCAAATCACCGCAAGGATCAAGGAAACGATAACAGACCAAAGGATAACCACAAACGGTACAAATCGTTTTCCATTAAAGAAGGCCAGTGCATCTGGCAGCTTTCTGAAATTGTAATATTTATTATAGACAATTGCTCCGATAAAGCCAGAGATAATCCCCACGAAAACACCCATATTAAGTGCAGGCGCTTCCAATACACTTGTAAAATATCCTTCTACTAAAATCTTGGTTCCAAATAAAGTATGCGTAAATGCACCATCTTCAGATAGCATTTCATTTGTGACCCCAAAGATAGAGCCTGTAATTCTATTAATTAATAAGAAGGCAATTCCCGCAGCAAAGGCTCCGCCTGCTTTTTCCTTTGCCCACGAACCACCAATTGCTAAGGCAAATAAAATATGTAAATTCCCAATAATCCCCCAGCCAATATTCTCTACAACGCTTCCAATTGTGATAAAAACAGAAGCATCAATCATGGCAATCAGCTTACCTAAACTAATCATAATCCCAGCTGCCGGCATAACAGCTACCACTACCATCAATGCTTTTCCGAATTTTTGCCAAAATTCAAATGACAACATCTTTTTCATTGTGTTCCCTCCTATTTACAATTAAAACGTTTGCACTAAAACTTATCTTTGATTATAGTAATATATCAACCATTTTACAAGAAAAATATTTATAATTTTAGTAATTAATTGCAAAAATAGCGCAAACGATTGCATTAATCAGAATCACCTTCAGAAAAAATCCTTCTTTTAAAAAGAATGATAAATAAATTGCGTCTGTTAATTTAACTGTCTATCTCTTATGGACAAAATAGACCGTTTGTCTTTTTATGGTGCCTGACTCCCAAAAAACCCTGGACAATTGTCGGTCGCAGAAATTTTCACCTTAGCCTTTACTGGTGCTGTTGCCCTTGAACTATTTGCATTAGTTGGCAGTTGGTTCGGCCCAGCTATTGGTCCTTTATCCGAAGGTATTACATCGAAAATGAGTAAGCGTTTTAAAGGCCGGAAATTATTGATAGGAATCGACTGGCCAATCCTGGCGACACGCGCAGAACTATGGGCAGTAGCGAATATTTTAGCACCAATCTTGCTGCTAGTCGCTATCTTTCTTCCCGGCAATACAGTCCTTCCATTAGGAGGAATTCTGCTTACTGTATTAGCCCCAGCCCTTTTAATCGTGACAAAGGGAAGAGTAGTACGCATGACCATTATTGGAACCATTTTAATTCCTTTATTCTTATGGGGAGCAACTTTTATTGCTAAATTCGTGACAGAAACCTCTAAAGCTATGGGGAATTTTCCTAATGGATTGGATGCAGATGCCCTGTTCTCTTCCGTGGACTCTGATCCAATTGAAAAAATGCTAGCTATTCTATTTGGGAAAGCTGTCGATGCTTGGGATATCAAATTAATAGGATTCTCCGTGTTAGCGCTTATCGCTTATATCCTGTTATTCGGCTGGTACTTTAAACAAATGAGAAAAGAAAATAAGAAAATGGAATTGAAACAAAATACAGATAAGAAAGTATCATAAGTAGAAAATAGGGTGTTAACTTTGAAATTTCAGGTTAGCATTCTATTTTTATTTTCATGGAGCGTATAAAGAAAATCGCCATAACTACTGTATTCATCCTTCAGCAGATTCTACTGCCAAAAGAAGTCCTCATCTTCTATTTTTTCAAAATTTTTATTCAAAATACGAACTTTTTAAGTTACAATGTAAATATTGTACGTAAATAACCCGTATAATCCCGGTAATATGGTCTGGGAGTCTCTACAGAGTGGCCCTAAATCACTCTACTATGGACGGAAAATTTCTTTTTCTAGAAACCGTTCTACTTTGCTGAACGGTTTTTTTCTATAGGACATTGCGGGAAATAGTAAAGGAGAAGGAAAATGGAAGATATACTAAAAGACATACTAGCAGCATTTAGTGTTGTATTAAATGGATTGCCCCAAGGGTTATTGGCGCTATCTTTTGGCTTTGCGTCCGTGCCAACCGCACTTGCTTTTCTTGTAGGTGCTGCTGGGAATAGCTTAACAAGCAATGTAGCTGTTATTTCCTTTCAGGCGGAAACCATAACAGTTGCAGGAACAATGGGGAAAAATATGCGCGAACGGCTCTCTTCCATCTTTTTTGGTGCCTTTTTATTAGTTATTATAGGTGTTTTTGGATTGATGGAACAAATCGTTGCCTGGATTGGTCCTGTTATTACAAACGGGATGATGGCTGGTGTTGGTTTTATGCTTGCAAAGGTTGCCTGGGATATGGCAAAAAACGATCGATTGATTGGGGTCACTTCATTCGCTAGTGCCTTATTAACCTATATTATTTCAAAAGACTTAGTATATACAATCACTGTTTCTGTGCTGCTTTCTAGCATTGTCTATCATTTCACTAAAAAAGAATCTGCCACTGTAACAAATATGCTAACAGAAGATAAATTTAAGCTCCAAAAGTTTATTCTCAACCCTTCTGTTATTCGCGGGGCACTCGCTCTTGTTTGTTTGAATATTGGTGCTAATATTGCCTTTGGAAAAATCAATGGAGAAATCGCCGGAGCAAATGTGAATATTGACACGCTAACGATTATTAGTAGTTTAGCAGATATGGTCTCTTCTTTATTTGGCGGAGGACCTGTGGAAATCATTATTTCTGCGACTGCTTCTGCTCCCCATGCAGTATGGGCAGGTGTTCTAACAATGGCCATCATGGCAGCGATCCTGTTCTTCAAACTTTTGCCGAAGATTGGAAAATATGTACCTAGTTCATCCATTGCCGGTTTCCTTTTCGTCTTAGGTGCGATTGTGACATTACCAGGCAATGCAACAGCCGCACTAACTGGTACAGAAGCTAGTTCCCCTATTGTTGGAGCCATTACTATCATCGTAACAGCCATTGCCGATCCATTTTTAGGGTTATTAGCTGGCGTTGTGATGGAATTTTTACTAGGACTCTTTGGAGTTTAAGAAAAAGGAGAATTTATGATGGAGACTTATTCACTAGCTGTTGCCGGAGTAAAAAGAAAGTTACCAATTATCCCAATTTCAAATGATTTAAAGATTGCAAGCTTTGTTATTTTAGGCGATACAGAAATCGTCGTTGCAGCCGCTTCCCTCTTAGCAGAGCAATTGAAAGACATCGATTATTTAGTAACAGCCGAGGCAAAAGGAATTCCCCTCGTCCATGAACTATCGAAACAACTAAACATGCCAGAATATATCGTTGCTCGAAAAAGTGTAAAACCCTATATGGACGAACCGCTAATCAATCAAGTCGTGTCCATTACCACACAAAAAGAACAATTACTCTGTTTAGATGGAAAAGACGCCGCCAAGATTAAAGGAAAACGCATTGCCTTAATAGATGATGTCATTAGCACCGGAGAGTCGATACGAATACTCGAGGAACTAGTTACCAAAGCAGGAGGAATCATTGTTTCCAAAGCTGCCATTCTTGCTGAGGGTGATGCTGCCGAAAGAGATGATATCGTTTATTTAGAGAAGTTGCCTGTGTTTTGATGGGTAGAATTTCAGGGGGACGGTCTTATAAGAGGTATGAAAGTAGGAGATAATTTTTGCTTTCTCTCCTCTTATCGTCTTGCATCTCTAGAAGAATTGATTATATGGTATGATTTTCATTACTAATCATTTAAATTCGAATAAAAATCGTCCCTTTCAAAATGTTGGTCTAGCCACTTACTTTTTTCACCAAAAGGGACGATTTTTTATAATAAATGCAAAAGATATATCTTAACACTTAGCACTATTTCAATTCATTTAATCTGGTAAGTCTATATTTGAATAGCGGTCAAGATA
This sequence comes from Niallia sp. RD1, assembly GCF_024219955.1. NCBI lineage: Bacteria > Bacillati > Bacillota > Bacilli > Caryophanales > Bacillaceae > Niallia > Niallia sp. RD1. Next base: position 765,180 of record NZ_CP100420.1, read on the forward strand.
TAATGGTTCAACTTCACTTTTGCTAATTTTTTCGAAGTGCTCTGTTACGTAGCCTTCATTATCATATGTTATCCCACCATATCCTCCACCTTTTCGATACCTTAAAGTAATAGAGTTTTCAGTACTAAATAGTAGGTTTGGTCACAGTGACGACCCGAAATTTGTCGAAGATTGATAGAGAGTTAGATTGTGTGAACTCGTTGCACAGCGACGTTCAGAAAAATCTTGTTTCACATGAATGTTTCACGGGATGTTATATGTGTGTGATGGTTATAGAAATTTGTTAATGGATTGTTGCAGAAGAATAGAGCAAATCTTATTTAACCCTTATTTTACTAATAGGGTATAGTTGCACAGAGACGTCTTGAAATCAAATTCGTAAATTCATTTATAAAAATTTTAAAATGAACTTACGAATTTTAGTTAATTAAAATATTGATTCAAAAAAACTGATAATTCATTGACTATAATCCTATTGATATATTAGTATAAAGATACAATAAAAAACTAACGGGAAGTCCCCGAGAATCCTATGGAAGTTTGTACATTTGCTTGTACAAACTCGATAGCATTTTCAGGGACTTTTTTGTTTTTTTTTGTGAAAAAAAGGAGGAGTCTCTATGAAGAAGTTAGTAAGCGCAAAAGCAAATTGGCTAAAAAAGGAGTTGGCTTATTTTGGATCGACTGCAGTAATCTGTCTGTATCTGGTGATTCCAAGTAATGTTTATGCAGAAGAAGCATGGAAGAAGGCGGGGTTTGATAAAAGGCCTTTGGACGAGGATTTTATGAGAAATCTATTTTTTGTAGTAGCATTCTTAGCAATAATCGCAATTATTTATATTACTATTTTCATTATTTTACGCAATCGCAGTAAACATTAAATTGGGATTAACAGATGTCAATTTGACAATTCTTGGTCACAGTGCACCGAATTGTTGGTTTGCCTGATGCTTCTGTTAAAGAGTCATGAAACAGGTGCCAGGCCATAGCCATCAAGTTAAGCATATCATTACTAATCTAGATAAAAAAGTCTATCCTTTCTATTAGACTGACCTAGCAATATGGGACAGTTATAAAACACCTTCTTAGGCTGCCATATTACCAAACTCTATTGGTGTGTAGTAGCCTAATTTTTCTTGAATACGCTCTTCGTTATAATACCTCATAAATTGATCGACACGTTCTGTAACTTCTTTTAAAGACAAAGAATGAAATTTAACATACTGAAATTCTTCTGATTTTAGGTTTGAGTGAAAGGACTCAATGACTGCATTGCCCCAACAATTTCCCCTGCGTGACATACTACTGACTAAATTCTTCTCTTTGATCCGATTTTGATACGCATAAGAGGCGTAAACACTTCCTTGATCTGAGTGGATGATTACTCCTTCAGGGTTTCCTCGTTTTGCTAGTGCTTCATTCAAGGTATCCATTACTAAAGAAGTTTGTTGATGGGGATAAAGCCTATAGGCAACGATTTGAATGTTAAACAAATCCATGATGGTAGATAAATATAAAGTATCTGGACCATATTGAATATAGGTAATATCTGTTACCCATTTTTCTTTAGGATTGCTTGCATAAAATTCTCGCTGTAATAAGTTTGGTGCAACAATGACAGATTCCCCTTGTGATTTCCACTTTCTCTTTTGCTTTACTCTACACTGAAGATGGTATTTTTGCATAATGCGTTGAACAGTATTGCGATTTAATTTAATCTGATAGTTACGCTTTAACAGCTCCTTGATCTTCCGGTGACCGTATCGGTACTTTGTTTCTTTACATAGGAAAATAATGGTTTCCTCTTGTTTAGACAACTTGGCAGATTGCGAAGATGCCCAGCGATAATAAGTAGATCTTGGTACATGTAAAGCGGATAAAATAGCTGATATAGTATACTTTTTTCGTAATGTCTTTACTAGTCGGAGGACAATTTCTTTTTCAGCTCCTTTTCGATCTCCAAATACTTTTTTAAGATTTCATTCTCCTGCTTTAAATGATTCATTTGGCGTTCCTTTTTCTCTTCATCACTTGAACCATCTGGTCCATACCCATATGAGTATTGCTTTCCTATTGGTTGATCGAATCGATGAACTTGATTTTCCCGATACCATTTCATCCACGTTTTGATTTGAGAAACATTTTTAATCCCATGTTTCTGCATGATTTCTTGATTCGTAAACTGACCGCTCATCTTATCTCTAACAACTGCCCACTTAACCTCATTTGAATATACGTTTTTGCCCATGCAAAACACCTCCGAATTTAGTACTTTGTTTAATTGTACCATTTCGAAGGTGTTTTATATTGTCTCATTAATTTAGGTTAGTCTAGAGTATTAGCTGCTTCTTGATAGTCTTTTTTGTTCCCTAAACAATCTAGCACAATTTGTATTCGTTCTTCCCAAGTCGTTTTTCTTCCCTTAGTCATAGAGCTCGTCCTTCCTTGTGACGTATCTTTTATTTCACTATGACTATTATACTTCTTAATCCACCCTCTAAGGACAGATGGATCGGATATTTCATACATTCTCGTAATTTCACGAATCGAGTAATTTCCAGAGGCATAATCTTGAATAGCGGATAACTTTAGTTCTTTAGAATACTTTTTCCAGGAAGAAGTCTCTTTTAGTCCTTCTAAACCGAATGTATCAAATTTATATTTCCATTCCAAAACGGTAGAAAAGTGCACCTTATAAATCGATGAAACTTGGAGTGACGAATTTACTTCCCCTAAAGCTTTCACTATTTGATATTTCTCTTCTACAGAATAAGATTTTCTAGACATAAAAATACTCCCCTACAAGTAACCAGATTTTTATTTTTTAATCTGTCTACCTAAAGGGGAGCATATCACCTTTCCCTCTATCTAACTCAACACTAAAATAGAAACAACAATAATTCGTCCACGATCACATCCACTTGGTTCCTAAATCCATTACTTGTCTTCCGTTCACGCTTTCCTCGCTCATATCGAAAATCTAAGAACTCCTCCCACTCCATGACCTCTCCTAATGCATGCTTTAAAACAAATGCGATTGTATTCTGATCCTCTTTCATTCCATCTCTGTTTAAAAGGAGTAAAGGCACATCATAAATTACCGCTTCACTTACCGTTCCCCACCCGGCCTTCGTAATGACAAGGTCGCTTGCTGCAATATAATGCTGTGACTCAGTCTCATCAGCAGGAATGGAGAAAACATTATCTCCTTCCATTCTTACATTCGATGAGACAATAAATACACAATCCTTACTATCCCAGATTGGCAACGAACTTACATTAATATGATTTATCTTCATTCCTAGGCCAAAGAAAATAACAGTCTTTTTCCTAGAAGGATTTACCTTATCAAGAATCTCTTCTACCTTCTCATCTTCAATCTTTCTAGAAAAAAAGGAAAAATCCCTCTTATCCCCTAGCCAATTTCGTTCATTATTGCCTGCTAATAAGAAAAAGGAAGTCATCCTTTCATATGCTTGTTTCAATCTCTCTAACCTTTCCTTATCCAAAAGGAGTTCATAGGCACTATACCAAGTAAAATTAGAAATTCCAATAGAAGGAATCCCTGCTTTCGTAGCTGCTTCAAACGGTAATGGGGAAATATCAGAGATAACTATATCTACTTTGTTACTTATAAGAAAATCCTCTTCCTTCTCCATCTTGCTTTTCCAGTCTTTAAAAAATATATCAAAACTCTCTTTCAATTTTGCCTTATCTGGCTCCAAACTTTGCTTCTTAAGAAAATAACCAATATCAGTTGATACTTCTCTAATAGAAACTTGTTTGAAAGGAAGAGAATTCTTCAAGAAAGGAATAGCAAATGTATGACAAATAATGATATACAAAAAAGGCTCTTTCTCCAAAAGTTCTCTAATAATCGCAACAGAACGCGCCGCATGCCCATATCCATAGTCCGATATATAATAAGCAATGGTTTTCTTGAAATTCCTCCTATTTCTATTAACCATAGGATACCCCCACCTAAACGAATTGATAGGAACTATTTTATATTCCTTTTAATCCCTGCAAGGAACTATCATTTGTCCTGTTGTAATGCCAACGATATAAGATTGGTGTGTTCTGCCAAACACAAAACAACCACTAATCAAGTAAATATAAAGATACCAGGCTGTATTTTATTTCTCTTTAGTGCAAATTGCAAATAGAATTACTTTTGTCTTCTTGAGAAAGATAATTGTCTTTTTGCGGTGCCTGACACTAATTCTTGACCCCATGTCCCTATATGTGCGGTTTTTCCTTATAAGCTTTATAATATGAGAAAGGACGGTGATAAGCATGCTAAAAGAAGAATTACAAAAGAAGTTAGTTGATAAAATCATTCTAGACACAAACCCAGCCTTCGTCATTCTATTTGGTTCATTCGCTAAAGGCACGACACATGATGAAAGTGATATCGATCTTACTTATTTCAGTGACAAGAAGCTATCATCTTATGAACGTTTTATGCTTGCTTCTGAGCTTGCTGCAATTGCCGGTCGGGAAGTCGATTTAGTCGACATTAAACAAATCGATACAGTATTTACAATGCAGATTTTTGAGCAAGGCAATCCGATTTATATACATGACGAGAACGAATTTACATGCCAAAAAATGCGTGCTTATAGCATGTATGCTACGTTAAGTGAGCAACGTGCTACAATTATTAGTGCGATCAAAGAAAGAGGGAGTGTATTCGGCAATGAATGATGTTATTTTAAATAAAACGACGACAATTGAACGTTGTGTTAAGCGTATTTATGAAGTGTACGAAGACAATCCTGCAAACTTAACGGACTTTACAAAACAGGATAGTATCAATTCGTGGTCACAGTGACCACACCTGAGGATGAGGAGAAATTCGCACTTTCCCCTCTACCATCTAAACCTTACAAAATGTCTAAATGGAAAACAGCGAATACGGTCCGACTATCACCTCTCTGTCGATTGATATTCAGTTCCATATGAATATCAATCGACAAGTCAAAGTGAAACAGCTCTGTGAAACAAGATTTTTCAGGGCGTCACTGTGCAGCGAGAATTTGGTCCTCTTTTAATTTTGTACGGAATCGACAACAAAAAAAAGCACACCATGCAGTTACATCAGCTTGCCCCCTCCAATTCCCTTCAAGCATCAAAAGGCGCATAAAAACGGCTGTATGTATTTACCAGCAAATATTGACTATTAATTTCTTCCTCAACATGTATTTCTTAGATGAACTAATTATGATTTTTGTCTTTTTTGGGGCTGACCACTTAATATGGTGGTGGTATTCACAACGAATCTATATCATTTAAAGGTTACGCTACAACAATACTTTTCCCGTTTCTGTGTCGGTGTCCCTTCATAATAATCTAGTAAAAAATTCACATTCATAAAACAAGGTACTGTCGAATCCTTCTTATAATATTGATAGCTACTCCAAGGATAGTATTCTGCCAGCTTAACCATCCTCGCCTCTACTGGGTTAAGGTGTATATAACGGCTAACTTCTAACATACCTTCTTTGTCCTCAATCCTTTTGTCATAAAAACGTTTTTCAAAGACATGGCCTGTTAAACGGTATTTGGTGTTATAGTAATTGGCATAACGTTTATTGATTAGTGCCATTAGCTTTGAGATGGGTACTTCACTAGAACGCAATTGGAAATGGAAATGATTATTCATGAGGCAATAAGAGGCGATTTCAAAGGGGTACTTTTCGTAGAGTTGAGTTAGGATATGAAGAAAAGCTTGAAAATCACTGGCATTCCGAAACAAGGGATCACGTCGATTCCCCCGGGAAACAATATGATAAAATCGCTCTGGTATATATACTCTTTTCTTATAGGGCATTATTTCTCCCTCGCAATCGCCATTTGTTTATTCTGCTCCCAGCGTCTTAAGGTCATCGCTTCCCAAATGGCTTGATCAGCTATTCTTTCTTCCCCTGCTAAATCAGAAATGGTCCTTGCGAGTCTAATAATTTTAATCTGAACACGATTGCTCCAGTTTTGCTTAGAAGATATTTGAGTGAGCGTCTTTTTCTGTTCTGTTGTCAAGGCACTCGTTTCCACCAAAATTTCAAACGGAACCTTCGCATTGGATACTTCTTGTTGATACCGTTCATACTGGTGCACGCGCGCTTTTTCCACTCTTTTACGAATATCATTAGAAGATTCTTGCGTCGTGGAGGACCGGTTAACATTAACTGACTGTAAGGATAAAAGGATGTCCATTCGGTCATAGATAGGACCTGACAACCGATTTCGGTAGGCTTGAATTTGCTTTTGGGAACAGGTGCAATAATGATGAAGAGAACCGAGGTATCCACATGGACAAGGGTTCATATACAAATACACAAAAATAATTATAAAGTAGTTATGTTTAAAATAGATTAACTTTCATGGCACTTTAATAATAAGTGCCTTTTTTAAAAAAATTCCATTAATTATAATTGACAAGAAGCACCACAGTTCATATAATAAAATAGGTCTTTTTTCCTAAAAAATAAAGGGGGTTTAAATATTGGAATTCACAGTTGGAAAAAAATTATATAGTGGTTTTCTTATTATCGTTCTCTTAATGGGCACTTTAGGATGGATTGGAATAACCAAGTTAGGACAATTAAATGATTCAACAAAATTTATTACAAACGAAAAAATACCAGCACTATACACTATAACCGAAATGAAATATATTATTTCTGAAAATTTCGGCATCATCAGTGAGCATATTATTTCACCAGACGATGAATCCATGTTAAGAAAAGAAGAGGAGTATAAAACCAATAAGAAAAAACTTGATAAGTTATTTATAGAATACGAAAAATATATAACAACTAAAAACGAAAGAAACTTAATTGATAAGATAAAAAACGAAATTGGATTATATAATAACTTTGTTAATAATGTATTTACATTAAGTGCTGGAAATAATGACGATGAAGCAATTATAAAAGTTGCAAATTATCAAGAGAAAATTAATGAAATGACAATGGATATGGATCAACTAGTTGCATTAAACATGCAATTTGCTGAAGATGCAAGCAAAAAGGCTAGTAATTTGTATCAAAGCGGGCTTTCTGAATCCATAATCTTTATTAGTATAAGTTTATTTTTCGCAATTGGAGTAGCGTTCTTTATCACGCGTGGCATAAGTAAACCTCTTGTCTCAGTAACAGATACTTTAAAACTTATTTCCGATGGTGATTTGACTATGGAGCCTTTAAAAATTCGTAATCGAGATGAGATTGGTTTACTAGTTAGTTCACTCAATAAAATGTTAATAGATTTAAATGCAACTGTTTTGACAGCAAACAATTCAGCAATCCAAGTTGCATCTTCCTCAGAGGAATTATTTGCAAGTGCTGAGCAAAGTACAAATGCCTCTGAACAATTATCAAACCTTGTGCAAACTAATGCAGAAGGTGTAGAAATACAGTTAAATCGGATTGATAATGTCTCTGCTTCACTAGGTCAAATGGTCAAACGTGTAAAAGATATAAGTAATAATAGTACCGAAATGGATAAATCAACAAAAATCACATCTAAATTTGTTGAAAAAGGAATGACATCTGTTGAAACAGTTGTACATCGTATTCAAGATATTAAGGCGTCGTTTAATCAAATGAACGCTGTCATTAACTCACTTGATAATCGTTCAAAAGAAATTGGGAATATCTTAGCATTAATTACCGATATTTCAAATCAAACTAATCTCTTGGCACTAAATGCTGCCATCGAGGCCGCAAGAGCAGGAGAACATGGAAAGGGATTCGCAGTTGTAGCAGACGAAGTAAGGAAACTTGCAGAGGAATCCAAAAAATCAGCAGACCAAATAGCAGAAATGATTATAGAAATTCAAACAGAAACAAAGAATGCAGTATTATCGATTGACGAAGGAAATTTAAAGGTACTAGAGGGTATTTCTTCAACTGAGGAAGCCAAACAATCCTTTAATGATATTAAGAATTCTATGTCAGATGTTTCAAATAAAGTTACAGATGTTTCAGTATCTATTCAAGATATTGAAGCCATTAGTTTAAATATATCAATGGCTCTTGAAAATGTACGGGACATTGCAGAAAAGAGTGTAACTTCAAGTCTAGAAAGTAGTGCCGCTACAGAAGAGCAACTAGCCACAATGGAGGAAATAGCCTCATCGGCTCAATCACTTTCTTCATTGGCAGAAGAGTTACATTTAGTAATCTCTAAGTTTAAGATTAAGGGCTGATAATAATGGTTAAACTTGCCTAACGCCCCCAACTATGAATAAAAAGGAATAGTAAAAATAAAGGACTTTTAACCTCTTCAAATAAATTATAGATATACAAATAAGATAGAATAGCAAATTACCTCAAATTCACTCTTGACAGATTGACTGAGTCCCAAACTCCAGAAAATTATTATGACAAATTGGCGGGACTCAAACTTTTTAAAAAACATAACAAATGAAAGGTGGGAAAACTGACAAAAAATTAGATATTGACAAAAGAAAAGTAATAAAAACGTGTAAATATTACCTATTATATTTTGAGCCGAAATTTTGGGCTCTCTACCGTTTGAAAACGGTCTCAATTTGTGCAATAACATACTTGGGCATAAAGGGCAATACCCACCATGTAGTGCGAAAAGAAAGTGTAAAGTTTTGTTTTTTAAACTTTGCACTTTCTTTTCGTGATCCTAACCGTAGCGAAGCGACACGGTTATAAAAGGGCAGCCTAAACGCTTTAGCGGTTAGGCTGCCCCCTCTGTTAGGATAGATGTCGTAGGGAACTTTAGTGTATAGTTTAAATCATACACGGAGGTTGATCGACATGAAAAGTAATAATGGTAAACGTTATACAAAGGAAGAGAAAGCATCAATTATTAAGAGAATGATGCCCCCCACTAATGAATCGGTTGGCCAATTAAGTGAAGAGTTGGGCATTACTGAACCCACGCTTTACAAGTGGAGAAAAGAGGCTAGATCATCTGGAAACCCCACACCCGGAGATGGACAAAGTTCTGAACACTGGAGCAGTGAAGATAAGTTTCTCATAGTTATGGAAACATACTCAATGAATGGTGCGGAGCTAGCGGAGTATTGTCGAAAAAAGGGACTTTATAAAGAACAGATTGACGCATGGCGAGATTCATGCCTTAATGCAAATGGGCGAGAATCTAGTCAAACAAAGCAGTTAAATCAAGAATTAAAAGAGGAGAAAAAGCGAGGAAAGGCATTAGAGAAAGATTTGCGTAAAAAAGAAAAAGCATTGGCAGAAGCTGCAGCCTTATTACTATTAAGAAAAAAGGCCCAAGCGATCTGGGGGGACCAAGAGGACGAATGATCAGCCCGTCAGATCGCGCACTAGCAGTAGAACTCATCCAAGAAGCAAACCAAAATGGTGCGCGATTAGCCCCGGCGTGTAAAGAATTGAACATTAGCGTTCGCACCTATGAACGCTGGATTTCAGAAGGTGGAATCAAGGAGGATCAACGCCCTATTGCGTTACGTCCAGAGCCAAAAAATAAATTAACGATAGAGGAAAAACAAGAGATACTGGAGGTTGTTAAAAAAGAGGAATTTGTAGACCTACCGCCTACTCAAATCGTGCCAAAATTAGCAGATCAATGCATTTATATCGCCTCCGAATCTAGCTTTTATAGAGTTCTTCGTGAGCATAAAATGCAAAATCATCGGGGAAGAAGCAAAAAGCCCGAGGGTAGATTACCAGAAAGTCATTTAGCAGTAGCCCCAAACCAGGTATGGACATGGGATATAACGTGGTTAAAAGGGCCGGTGAAAGGCTTGTTTTATCGACTCTACTTAATTATCGATATTTTTAGTAGAAAAATCGTAGGTTGGGAGATTTGGGAGTCAGAGGAGGCAAAACACGCTGAAGATTTAATGAAGAAGACGATTATTAGTGAAAAAATCCAAGGTAAACCACTCGTTTTACATTCCGATAATGGCAGTCCCATGAAAGCCGCAACATTTCAGGTATTACTTGAAAAATTAGGGATCCAAAGCTCTTATTCAAGACCAAGAGTAAGTAATGACAATCCCTATTCTGAAGCAATGTTTCGGACTCTGAAATATCGACCTGAATTCCCGTACAGAGGCTTTGAAACACTTGAGGCTGCACGTGAATGGGCATTAAGATTTGTGAATTGGTATAACTGTATACATTTACACAGTGGTATAAATTTTGTGACGCCAGAACAATGCCACACAGGTGCGCATATTGGGATACTGAAAAAGCGCAAAGAAGTTTATGAACTAGCGAAACAAAAGCATCCAGAACGTTGGACGCGCTCAACTAGAGACTGGAGTGCACATGATTCAGTGGCTTTAAACCCAATAAAGGACAAGATAGAAAAGGATGGAACAAAATAGCCCCACTGCGACTGAGCTTGAACTACCCATTCCCTTCTCATCAAAGAACAGAATGAATTCTGTTCTTTGATGAGAAGGCCACCAAGCAAAGCGCGGTAGTTACCCTTACGTTCTTACACTAGTAAACAAGTTAAATGCGACAACTATCTTGACAAACACCGGCTGCAAGATACTGAAAAAAATAAATTCAGCGCGAAAAAAATGGAAAATAAAAGAATAAATAAGATTATTGATAAAATCCAATGAATTTTTATGAAAAATATCATTTTATGAAAGGAGATGGTGAAATATGGGCAAAAGAAACACTAGTATGAAATATCAAGTAAAAAGTTGTCTAGACGAAATTATTTTAATTGATAAAGACCAAAGAGATGAAATTTTCGAGCGTGTGACTGGCGAAAACCAAAGTGACACTTCAAAAAAGGATTTTAAAAAAATTAAAGTTGACAGCGAATTGAAAACAAAAACAGGCGAGCCATTAAAACAAAAACTATCCGAAAAATTTATTTTTTCTATTCGTTCAGCAAAAGACACTTTAGAACGTTGTAATCATTTTGTTAGTTGGTTAAAAACCAATTACCCAGAAGTTAAAAAACTTCGACAAATAAATGAAAACCATTGTATTGAGTTTTTGACAGAAAAGAAAGATACGTGTAAAGAACGGACTTTATTAAGTTATAAAAATGCATTGATGAAATTATCACATTCTGCAAATGTCAAGTTTGGAAATAATGCGTTTTATACTGAAAGGGTAAGAAATTTTAATATAAAACAGGAAGGCGAACGAAACGGAGATACAAAGAACGCTAGACAAGTTACAAAACGGTTTTACACAGATGAACAGATAGAAAGGATCTTAGCAAATGTCAAGGGTATTTATAAAAATCCAATTTTGACCATGGCGTATTTGGGCGCACGGGTCCATGAATTGTCTTACATTAGAAAAGAACATATCACTTTGGAAAGTAGCGATTTAGTATATACAGAAAAAGACGGATTTGTCAACAAACAAAATACAGTGTACATTAAAGGCAAAAATGGCAAGGAATCTTATAGAATAATATTACCTCAATATATTGATTTCTTTCGCTCACTAAAAGAAAATACTGCCGATGGTCAGCGTGTATTTCCACAAGTACCAAAAGACCCAAAAAAAGTACGAACTTATATAGGAAAAGCGATTGCCAGAAGTGCAAAAAATTCAGGAGTCGACGTTTGTTATAAAAATCATGAGTTGAGAAAATATCATAGCAGCGTTGCATATCATTATTATCTATCAGAAGGTTGGAATAAAAACGATGCCGCAGAATATGTTGTTCAGCGTCACCTATCACATGGAAGTGGTCGGGAGGATTTAAAAAAGGTCTATTTATGGGGTCTAGAATCAGCGTAATTTAAAAAGGCATATCTACACCTTAATAAACTATTAAAATCGATTTTAGGGGCAAAATAGGGCATATTTTTTGAAAAAAATAGTAGGGGGTACACCCTACTATTTCAATTCATTAATTTCCCTTTTTCTTCTTCTAGTTCTGCAATTCGATTATTATAATATTCAATTTCCTTTTCCTTCTCTGTTAATTCTAACTTTCTTCGTTTTTCCAAATGGTCAATTTCCCTTTTTCCTTCTCTGTCAGCATATTCCTTCTTTTTAAAATTACTATAATTCTTTATAGTTTTTATTTTGTCAAGAATTTCTTTTATTAAGTCAATATCCAAACCATTTTTTTCAAAGATTTGTTTTTGCAAAGTAATATACTTATAATCAGAACATTTATAAGAATAGTTTGTATTTATTATTATACTGAAACACCCGGTTTCTGGGTCTTTAAATCTTTTAATCAAATTGTATTTCTCTAAAGTAGTTAGTTTTGTACTTAAAGTTTGCGGTGTCATACCCAAGTTTTTTGCAAGCACCGAAGATTTCATTCTAATCACATTTGTATCAAATTCTGTAAATTCTGCACAACGACAAGCAAGAATAATAAAATCATTTACCACAGAATTTGGCACATGTTTTAAGTCAGAAAAATTATTATACAATATTTTTATAAAATGTGTTGGATCTTTAGCCTTTGCAGGAATTATAAAGACCTTACTAGTTTCTGCATAGGTTTCTTCAAAACTTTTTTTCCTAATCATAATCAATCACCTCGACAACTGTATATTTTTCCATTGAAATTACAATCTTTCCAATGACGGGATTTTTCATCTCATAAGAAATACAGAGGACATCGAGAATATTGGTTAGGTAGATAATAGCAAAATCTTTACTTCCTACTGGCTCAAATACATTTCTTGACAAATATAATTTTTTAGTTTCCTCTACAATGTTCGTTCCATTTTCTAGCACTTCAACATTTTTTATAACGGTTGAAATAATCTTTTCATAGTTTATACTAAATCTTCTATCTGGCTTTTTGATTAAAAACCCTTTGTCAATACATTTCTTTAGAACATTTTTAATATGTCCTTCACTCTCTTTTAACACTTCAGATAAAACAGCAATTGATACTATGAGTTCCTCTTGGCTCATTTTAGTTATCAAACCAATTAAAAATAATTCAGTTGCATTACTTTCATTTTCCGTAAACTTATTTTGATTATCAGTTAATTTCAAAAAGTGCATTCTTATCAATCCCCTTTCTATTTTGTCAATAGGAACATTTGTTTTTGATTCTCTATTGTGTTTTTGAGTATAAATGATTATTAAAACACCATCAAAATATTTATTTAATATAAGTGTCAACTATCAAAAACAAGGTCAATATGTTGCAAGAAATTCAAGTTTTGCTTAACTGTATAACAAATAATGATTAATAGTAAAAACCCTCTTAAACCCTTGATAATAAAGGATTTAAGAGGGTTTTAGTATGTTACTTGTTCTTATCTGTATTTATAGCAAATTTTTTTAAATTTAGGTCCTTCCATATTAATTAGACCATGTTACAATCTAATTGGAGGTGTTGTTGTTTTGTATATGAACGATAATCCAATCAATGACGTGATAAGTTTAAGTTATGTTCGTGTATCAAGAATGGACGATAATTGGGAAAAGGAATCACCAGAAACTCAACTTAATCTAATAAAAGATTATTGTAAAAGGAAGGGTTATAACTTAATTGGAAACTATGAGGACTTAGACGAGTCTGGGGGCTCAGACCAACGGCCAGCCTTTCAAAGAATGTTTAATGATATTACTACTCAAAAAATTAGAATTGGAGCGGTTTTATGTTATGATTTGAGCCGATTTTCAAGAAAGGTAAGTGACCTTAATAATTATTTAAAAATCCTTGAAGAAAACAAGGTCCATTTTATCTCCATCTCAGAGGAATTTTTAAATACTACCACTATTCACGGAAAGTTCCTAACAAATATTTTCGGTAGCCTTGCTGAATTGCAAAGGGAACAAATAATTTACAATGTAAAAAACACTATGATTAACATGGCTAAGAAAGCGGATTTTACAGGGGGAGCAATTCCAGACGGCTTTGACTACAATAAAGATACTAAAGAAATCAGTATTAACGAAGAAAGAGCCACAATGATTAAAAAAATATTTGATTTGTATGTCAACGAAAATTATAGCATTAGGCAATTATCCAGATATTTTACTGTCAATATAGACGAATTTCCATTACGGACCGATTTAGACTTGACAAAGTACCGTAAAAATAAGCAACTTAACGAAGACAATCGAGACTTAATATGGAACACTTCAAAAATTCAAAGGATATTAAACAATCCCCTATATACTGGTATTTTTGTATATGGTAGACGTCATAAAACGAAAAGTAAAAACGGCAAAATGACACATAAAGCAAACCCTCCAGAAAAATGGGTATGGAGCAAAAACATAGAAATTAACACTGACAAAGAATATTTTTGGAACAGTCAATTTACTATAAAAGATTATGACTTTCCGCCAATAATTGATTTTGAAACATATTTAAAGGCACAGCATAGACTTTCTACTAACAAAAAACTAGAGCCACAAAGAATAAGCCATAAAAACAAGTATGCTCTTTCTGGGCTCATTCAGTGTGGTTGTTGTGGTAAAAATATGAATGGCAGAACTGATAAGAGAGATGAAAACAGAACCTATCAATATTATTACTGCAATACGGCAAGACTTCTTGCGACCACAGATAGCCATATTTGTAACGGCAAGCCTGTTCGGGCTGATTATGTTGACCAATATGTATTTGACAAACTAAAAATTTCTTATGTTCTTACTGCTGTTCTAGACGCTGCAAAAAACGAAGAAAAAACTAGAAAAGAACTTAGCGAGAAATATGATAAAGAAATTCAATTCATTCAAAACGAGGTTAAAGAGTTAAAAGATAGGCAATCAAATTTATTAAAGGTTATCTCACTTTCTAAGAATCCAGAGGACTTAGTAGAGGAACTTGACAATCTAGGTGATGATGTGCGTAGGAAACAAAAACAGTTATCAGATTTACAAAAAGAAAAAGAGCAAGCAAACAGTTACGTTATTAGTACAGAAGAATTAATTCAATTTAAAAATGATACAGAGAAAATATTTTCATCTCTCAATACAAATGATTTAAAAACATTCTTTAAGCGTTTTTTAGATAGAGTTGTTTTTCACGATAAAGATAATATTGAAATCTATCTAAAATTTAATAAAGAGCCTTTCGACCCACATTACCCAGAGTATAAAGAAACACTTGTCAAAGAAGAACTTGACAACAAAGGAACTGTTTTAACTAACGAGGGGGACTCCCCTCAAAGTAGTTGTGGTTTTGTAGATGAACGCACAAGGGTTCATAGCACCTATTAGGATAAAAGAAGCTGGATACGTCACAGTAGAATGCGCTCTGCTAATGGTTACTTCACCTGTTTCAAGTGGTTGACGGAGCATATCAAGCGTTTTTTTGGAGAATTCTGCAATTTCATCGAGAAAAAGGATTCCATGGTGAGCCATCGATATTTCACCTGGTCGCGGGTTCGACCCACCACCAATAATGGCGACAGCAGAAGCAGAATGGTGTGGATGCCTAAAAGGAACAAATTGATTATGGATACGTTTTTCACGAGCAAGCTGATACAAACTCATCACTTCGAGTTGTGCTTGATTTGTTAATGAAGGTAGGATGGAGGGAAAAGATTCAGCTAACAAGCTCTTTCCACAACCAGGAGGACCATTCATCAGCAAATTATGCTCACCAGCTGCAGCAATTTCTAATGCTCTTTTTGCTTTCTCCTGTCCAATCACATGACAGAAATCCTTTTGATGTGTAGCAATCTCTGGTGTTAGATGATTCTCTGAAGAAAAAGAAGGTTGAGACAACATACTTTCTTGCCCTTCCAAATGCTGAACGACTTCCTCGATATGGCGCACAACCATACATTCTATATCCTGAAGCATATGGAGTGGCAGCACCGAATCATATGGTAAATACACTCGTTTGATCCCAAGTCCCCTTGCCGCAATAACAGCAGGTAGTATCCCTTCCCCACTCACAACCGAACCATCAAGGGATAGTGCCCCAATGAACGCCGTATCTGTGGGAATCTCACGCTTCACCTCCCCCAGTTCCTTCAAAGCAGCAATTGCGATAGCCAGATCAAATAGCGAACCATTTTTCTTTTGATCAGGCGGAGATAGATTCACAACTACCTTCTTATCCGTCACATCCAAATCAAAATGAGCAATCGACGCCAACACCCTCTCTCGAGACTCCTTAACAGAAGCATCAGGCAACCCAACAATCACCATAGATTCCGTGTCCTGTGATATCCGCACCTCCACCTGCACACAATAGCCCTCCAAACCTTTCAAACCAATACTTGAAACTTTTGAAGTCATACAACTCCCTCCAAACTATTTATTTTTATAGTACGATGAATGAAAATTAACCGAGAAAGAAACAATTCAAGAAAGATTAAAATAGGAAGATAAATCAATCGAGGTTAAAATAGAAGGAATTCTTATTAGTACAAGAACAACTGAACAACTAACAGAGGGAAAGATATAATCTACTACTCCAATATTCTACAAAATAATCAAATTTCCTGCCAAAATGAAAATAAAAAGAAAGAAGACAACAATACATTTGCTGTACTTCTTCTTTAACAATATCTATAACCATCACAAATAAAACGTCCGTGAAGCTTTCCTGTGAAACAAGATTATTCGAGGCGTCACTGTGCACCATACATGAAGAAATTCAAGAAATGTTTCTATGATCATCTCCTCCTTTCCTAAACGGAAAAAAGCGCAACAACCAACCATCCTCACAACATTCAGTTGCTATTTCAGTTCACCACATTCACACAATCTAATTCTCTATCAATCTTCGACAAATTTTGGGGCGTCACTGTGACCATAAGTTTTGAGGTACCAGGCACCACATAGTTGAATACCCTATAAAAACATCAATAAGAAAATGCGAGCGTGGTATTGTGAAGAATCGCGTTGAAATTGCTTCTGTATGGGTGCAAGTGATCGGAACAGTCCTTGCTGCTTTAGGAAATAGTGCTTGGAAAATACTTAGTGAAGATGAAGTTAAAAACTTGGATTTAGTAGGGAATATTTTACAAGCTTTCGGAAATGCCGTCCAGGCAGATCAACAAGAAACGGTCACATTTGAAAAGATTGGCACACAAATCCAAGCAATTGGAAATACCGTTGTGGCCAGTTCGTATATTTTATTGGAGGAGGATTTAGAAAGTAAATTAATCATTAAAGGGAATTGGCTTCAGGCATTCGGCGCACTTGTCGAAGCTGTCGATGAGGTGCTGGATAACTCAGGACCGGAACAAACATTAAATATCTTAGGTAATACCACACAGGCAGTCGGTAACTCCTTCCAAGCAATCGGCGGGAAGCATATCCTCTTTAACAATAAAGATAAAGGATTATTTTTAGTAATTAGTGGAAGCTGGATACAAGCAGTAGGAACGGTATTAAATGCAATTGGCCAAACCGATGAGGAATTAGCAGAAAATAACCATGTTAACCAAAATAAGAGTGTAGAAGATGCCTCTTCCTTTTATGAGCAAGAAAATCTCAAGCATGCTTGGGAAGAAAGGAATAAATATTATTAGCGAATTTCAAAGTTCAAGGTTAATAAACAAAAAAAGGAAAAGAAATCAATTAAATGATTCAGAGTGTAGAGAAAGTATTATTTTCTCTACACTTTTTTATTTTTATAGGATTATCAAAAATGGAATGGTAGGTTCTTTTATAGAAGTTTTTAAAAAAAAGACTCTCATGCCCCTATCCCATTCTGGATAGATGCATGGCAATCTTCTTTATGTTTTGACAGGTAGCTGTCATTAATACTTGTTCGGCAGCCTTCTGTTTTCCACGTAACCGGCAGTAGCGAAGCCCATGCAGTTCTTTTGAATCTGCGAAGCTTCGCTCTACTTTTTCTTTTCTAAATTTATAAAGGGCCTTCCCTGATTTAGAAAGACGATTTAACCGAATTTTTTCCTTGTTTTCTACCCAAACATGACGAGTAACTACTTTTGTATGATTTTTAGAACGAGTACATTGGGAAAGCAATGGGCAATCTTTACATCGTTTGGGATTTGATTTATATTCTCGATATCCTTCGCGAGTTGTTGTGCGATAAGGCAGTATTTCTCCGTTTGGACAAGTGTAATAATCGGCTTCTTTATCGTAAGTGAATTTCCATTTGGGAAAGAGTCCTTTTACTGGACTATATCTTCTATGTGCGATTACTCCAAAAATATTTCGTTCTTCTATCCCTTTACAAATAGGGTTTGTTAAATAACCAGAATCTAAAGCAACAGCTTCCACTTGAAATTGGAAACGATCGATTTGACGATCAAGTCGGTCTAAATAAGGAACAGAATCATGGACATTCCCTGGGGTAACAAAGGCATCCGTAATGATGTTAAACTTCATATCCGTCGTACGGTGATCTAAATAACAGAACATCTCTTGTTTTATTATCACGGGACATAAAGCCACAATCAGGATCCGTTGTACTGACCCGAATTTCCTTTGTTTCCTCCACTGCCTCCTTTTTCTTTAGAGGCTTTTTTCCGTGGGCAGTCCGATCCTCCTCAATCGCTTTATCTAATTCTTCCACGTATTCACGTGTTTCCACTTTCACCGTTTCTCTGGTGAATTTATGTTTATTGGCATTCGCTTTCAAATGAGTAGAATCAGTAAATAAAACTCTCCCTCCAACCATTTTATGATTCATCGCTAAAAGAACAATCTCGTCGAAAATGTCCTGAAAGACAGTGGTATCTTTAAATCGATTACACCGATTCCAACTAATCGTAGAATGATGAGGAACAGGATCGGTAATTTTTAAACCAAGGAACCAACGATAAGCGAGATTTACTTGAATTTCCCGCTCTAATTGTCTTTCGGAACGGATGCCATATAAATAACCGATAAACATCATTTTAAATAAAATCAAGGGATCTAAAGATGGACGACCATTGTCTTCGGAGTAATAAGGACGGACTTTATCGAGGATAAAAGAAAAATCAATGTGTTTATCAATTTTTCGTAAGAGATGATTAGCTGGAACAAGCTCATCTAAAAGAACAAATTCTACTTCGTTTTGAGTATGAGAACGGGTATGTAACATCGAAATCACCAACCTATATTTGATAATTATATTATATCAAATTACCGCGGTGAATAGATAAAGTAAATATAAAAAATTAAAGGCTGTCGAGACTTTCTCGACAGCCTGGATTCCTTTCCCTTTGTCCTTCTGAGAAAGACAGAATGTACAATTTGTCTTTTTATGGTGCCTGGCACCATACCTATTACCTCTACTCCTCCAAATCCAAAGAAGTATCCTTCTTAAAAACTTTCAACAAAATCAAATAAACAATCCCGATTGCCAACCAAATAAATCCTAATTTCTTAGACAATGGGTCTAGGTTAATCCATACGTAGCCAATAACGGCAAATCCGATTAGTGGTAACACGAGATGTCTAACATAATCTTTACTTTTTTGTTTTTTAATAAAGTAAATGACAACCGATGCATGTAAGAATAAGAATGCTGATAACGCGCCAAAGTTAACAACGGAAGCTAAGGAGTTAATTTTGGATGAAAAGAATGCTGTTACGATTAAAGAGATTACTGCTACTACTAATGTACTTGCATATGGTGTTTTGAATTTCGGGTGAATTTTTGATAAAAACTTTGGTAGCTTACGGTCACGAGCCATACTGTAAAGAATTCGTGAAATGGCTGCTTGTGCAACGAGTGCGTCAGCTATTCCCCAAGCTAGGGCTGTAGCTAAGATTGTTGTCCATTTCAACCAAGTACCACCAGCTATTTCCGCAATTTGATAGAAGGCAACATCTGCATTTTCAAATGTCGTATAATCTGGCCAGATTAGTGCTGCTACCCATGTTTGAATAATAAATAATAAGCCAACTACAAGTAAGGAGAAGATAATTGCTCGACCAACTGCTTTGCTACCACCTTTGGACTCCTCCGCTAATGTTGAAATCGCGTCAAAGCCTAAGAAGCTTAATACCGCAATCGACACAGCTCCCATGACCACGCTCATGCTGAAGTTATCCGCATCATACAATGGTTTAAATGTGAATTCAGCTCCATTCACCCCTTGTACAATGGCAACAATACCTGTTACCACAAATACAGCTAAAACAATAAGCTCCAATACAACAATAATTTTGTTCGCTTTTGCTGTAAATTCAATACCTACTACGTTAACTACCGTGTTAATTCCGATGAAAATAACAAGCCATACTAAAAGCGGAATTTCTGGAACTATATCATGTAATGCCGCTGCACTAACTAAATATAAAAGCGCTGGTACAAAAATATAATCGAGTAAGATTAACCAGCCTGCAATAAAACCAACAGACTCATTGATCCCACGTTGTGCATAAGAATAAACAGAGCCTGCGATTGGAAATGCCTCAGACATTCTTGCATAGCTTAATGCTGTGAAAATCATCCCAACCATCCCTATTAAGTACGCTAAGGCAACCATCCCATTGGAGCCTTGAGCAACCGATCCATAAATACCAAATGGTGCGATTGGTACCATGAAAACTAAACCATATATCAGTAAATCCCAAAACGTTAAAGAGCGTTTAAGCTCTTGCTTATAGCCAGTGGAAGACACTTGGGCATTGTTTGAAGTTGATTTCTCTGGAACTGCCATCGTTTAATTCGCTCCTTCTTGGAAAAGTTCGATGTTGTATGCTTCCAAAATAGCTCTTGGAACGAAGAAGCGTGCTGTTTTCAATGGATCGACAATCTGACTAATTTGCGAATCTCCAGCTGCACTCATTAACATAGTGAATTCTTCGAGCGATAGGTCAGTATGTGGTCTTAATAGATGAATCATTTCTTTTACAGCCTGATTTGCGGCGTCATCCAATGATTTCATGGAAACTAAAGAAGCTACGCCCTCTTCATTTTCAAGAACAGGGAAGTTCAAGCTATGCCCTTTAATCACCTCAAGCGTTACCGTCACCTTTGCAGGAATTTCAATACCAGATACACCAATTTCCCCGTCTCCCATTGCAGCGTGTAAATCGCCTAATGCAAATAAGGCTCCCTCTTGAAAAACTGGAAAGTAAAGTGTCGCGCCAGTTGTGATTAGTTTTGTGTCCATGTTTCCACCGTGCGCTCCTGGTGTTCCGTTATTGACTGCTTCCTTTTCCGGAGCAACACCAATTACACCAATCATTGGATTTAATGGCAATGCTAGTTTGTCATTAAAAATCGCCTTGTTATCTTGAATTGGAATGATCTTCGCCGTGAAGTTTTTGATTTCATCCCCCATCACGCCAAGGCCAGGACCAACTACCATAACCCCTCTTTCTCCAAGCTCAATGTTATCAATCTTCACTTTCAGAATATCTCCTGGCTGCGCTCCTTCCACGAAGATTGGTCCAGTTGCCGGATTAATTTGATCCCAGTCAATTGCCTGAAATGTTGTGTCATTGGAAGTAATCTGATCTTGGAAACAATCATATGTATCAATGACCACTTGTGATCCTGACTGCAGTGTCATTGCCGGCTTGTTTGCTTTATCCATTGCATAAATATACGATTCTTTTGATAAATGGTTCGCCATGCTTATCCCCTCCTAGAAATGTTACTACCTATTCTAGCTTGTTTACCCGGAGAATGTTTGCAAAATTTTGAAGTCTTTTTGCACAAAACTGGCTTATTTTCAGATTATTTATATTTTTCCAAAATAAATAATACAAAACAGCAAATCAATGCTGCGATTGGAGCGACTAACCAAATCTCTTCCATCCATATAGTCAATCCAATGCTCACTAATGTCATAACTACCATAATCAGGGTAACATTCTTTGCCCGAAATGTTCGTCCGATTATAAAAGGACAACCTGCCGCTCCAAAAAAACCTAGGAAAAACGGAAGCCATGCAGACATACTCTCCGACAAGAAGATCGCTAATAGACCTAACACACTACAAGCAATAACCCCTATTAAGTATCCATGCCTTAGTAATCTGTACGCATAATGATTAGTTCTGTCCCTACTCTTTATCTTTAAAAAGACACTAATTAGTGAAAATAGGGATGTCCCGATTCCAATTGCTAATGCTCCTAGTACGATAAAAATGATGATATGAATGATCACTTGATTCATTTGCTCCACTGCTTGATTTTGGACAAACAGAAAGAAGCTAAAGGAAAAAATCGAAAGCATAAATGCGAACCAAATAAAAGTAGAAAGACGTAATACGGTGACTCGGTGATTGGACTTCACAGCACTTGCTGTTTGCCAAAAAGTTAGGTTTGTGCAAGCTTGTCCAAATACAACCAAAACAAACGTCATACTGGCAAAAATCACATCAGCAATGTTGCCACTAAACATCTCTCCCTGATATTTAGTGTATATAGTCTGAACCCCTTCCCCTAAATATAAAAATAATGTAACAATAACTCCGACAAGGAAGATTGCATAAAAGATGGTTGAGCCTATCTTCCTAACACCATAGCTTCCACCTAAGCCAAAAAATACGAAGCAAAAGCTGATAAAAATGGCAATTCCTCCAACGGATAATACATCCAATAAAAAATAAGCAAGAATCGTAAATTGCACAAATAGTCTTGCCATGCTGGAAAAAGCAAAGAACCACAGATGGGAATTACCTTTCGCGTCTGTAACCTGCTTCACTTTTTCTTTGGTCATGATGTTGTTCAATAATAGGTACAAACCATATGTACAGATGATCAGGATGGGAAATGTCGTTAACTGAAAAGCTTGCATGGACAATATAGGGACAGCAACGGTCACGCCTGAGATAAATTGTAGCGAGATTCCATACGTCCCTGCACTTAACCCAAGTTCACGACTTGTTACCATGTATTCATGGATACTGCGATGTGCACCAATTTTTTCAATAAAAAGGATAAGGACAAAAAAACCGATAAATAAGAGAATATACCAATCAATCATGGAGCTTCTCCTTTAATTGACTAGGGGTGATTCCTTCCACTTTCTTAAAGGAATTACTAAAGTGATGCTGGCTGGAAAATCCAACTCTTTGGGCTACTTCAAATAAGGACCAATGTGGGTTTTCCTGCATCAATTGTTTTGCTTTTTTTATGCGAAATCTTGTTATATACCCTGTAAACTTTTCCCCCGTTTCTTCCGCGAATTTTTTACTAAGGTATGTTGGAGAAACATATACTTGACTCGCTACATCTGCAAGCTGTAGTTTTTCTTGATAATGTTCGCGAATAATCTGAAGCACGCTATTAACGAGCGTCGACTTGGTATCAATCCATGCGTGTTTATCCATAAAGTCAGCAAGCATATCGTAGAATTCTTTCTCAATAACTGGTTTCACTAAGTAATCCATCACATGTAGCTTAATTGCTTGTTTAGCATATTGAAAGTCCTGATGTGCGGTAATAAGGACCACTTCTATTTGATTATTATTAGATTGCAAAAATTCACAAAACTTCAAACCTGATTCACCTGGTAATTGAATATCCACTAATGCAAGGGAGAAGTTTGTCTCTCTTAGCAGGAGCTTTGCTTCACTCGCATCTTCTGCCGTATAGATATTCCAATCTGGAAATTTCTTTGCTACTAGAAAGGAGAGTTGTTCCAGTTCCAATGGTTCATCATCTACTATTAATATATTCATCTTTCACCCTCCGGCGTATATGGCGTATTGTCAAAACTTTTATAGTAAATAGGTTATTAAATCCTATCTGAGAGGGCTTTATAAGCAAAAAAATTGCCACCCCCTGAATTCTAAGGATAATTGAGGTTACGACACTCTCAACAACCTAGAAAAGGAAGTGACAATTTGTACCCTCAAATTATAACCTATTTATTAACTTTTATAAACTATCAAGAACAACTAATTCGAACATTGCTTACTTTATTGATTGGTAAGAGTATGTTTGATAAGCCTACTGAACAGCCAGTAAATAAACCATATCGAAAACTTCAAGTGGACGACCTTCCGGTCATTGAAGTTCTGGAACAGCTTGATTATCGAGTTCTTCTTAGTGAATATCTAGAGAAGAACGGGAAACCACTTAAACCTGTTCAAAGGCGTAAGAATGCAAAAGTTTCCGTACCTAAATCCATGAACTGCCCAAAGTGTGGTGCTCCATCAGATTATCTTTATGCCAACAATGGAGATAAAGGCCAGTATCAATGCAAGGTGTGTACAGAGCTCTTCAGTGAAAAGAACCGTTATTCTAAGGAAGCCATCCTGAAGTGTCCTCATTGTTCCAAAACTCTCGAGAAAATAAAAGAAAGAAAAGATTTTCACGTGTTTAAGTGCAAGAACAATGACTGTTCTTATTATCAAAAGAAGCTCAATGGGATGACTTCAAAAGAAAAGAAAAGGTTCAAAAAGGACCCTCAAGCATTTAAATTAAGATACATTTTCCGTCAGTTTCATATCGATTTCCAGCCGTTATCCAAGGAATCACCAGAACTGCCGGCCGTTGACTTATCAAAGATTTATGCATCACCACATACATTAGGATTAATCCTAACCTATCATGTAAACTATGGCCTTTCGGCCCGTAAAACAGCTGCGATTATGCAGGACGTACACGGAGTGATGATTTCACATCAGACTGTATTGAACTACGAAAATAGCGTAGCTTTATTACTTAAACCTTATGTGGATCACTATCCCTATGAACTTTCAGACCAATTCTGCGGTGATGAAACGTATATCAGAGTAAACGGTCGATGGCATTATTTATTTTTCTTTTTTGACGCCGTGAAAAAGATTATTCTTTCGTATCCGGTGTCGCCTAATCGAGACACAGCAACAGCCATTCGAGCAATTGATGAGGTCTTAATCAAGATGAAAGAGATTCCAGAAAATCTGACCTTTGTGGTAGACGGGAATCCAATCTATCTTTTAGCCCAACATTTCTTCGCTCAACATGGGATTTCATTCGATGTGAAGCAGGTCATTGGATTAACCAATGAGGACCCTGTTTCGACCGAATATAGACCACTGAAACAAATAATTGAGAGACTTAACCGCACCTTTAAGGGCAATTATCGCTCCACTCATGGATTCGGCTCTGAACATGGTTCCATTTCATACGTCACCTTATTTACGGCCTACTTTAACTTTTTGCGTCCGCATGCCGCCTTAGAAGGAAAAGTGCCCGTAGTGAATCCAGAACTCAAGGGGCTTCCAACAATGCCAGCACGTTGGACAAAGCTCATTGGATTAGCACAACAATGGATAGTAGAACAAAGACAAGCCTAACTTTTTGTTTAGCTGAGCCCTTAAGCTAATTCAGCAATCGGCGGAGCGAACTCTTGACAAACCGAACTTGCCAATGGTTTAAAATGGAAACAACCAAGGGCTTATTTGGTATGCCTTCTTTTGTTCCCTTCTCCCTTGTTAAACAATCCTCAAACCATTGGCGTGTTTGTCAAGAGCGATTGCGGCGCATCTCCATCCAGTAAATAGGAGAGAAACTAACCCTTTAGGTAGTTTTCATAAATCTTTTGACACTACCGTATATGGCCAAATGACTGTTGCCTCTGTTGCGTTATCTTTACGTTTTAATGAAACATCTGTGTACATTTCAAATAATAATTCCAACCGTTTTTTAATATTTTCCAACCCTGTTCCATGCCCACTTTTTTGCTCAATCGCTCTATCCCCATTATCAGAAACTGTTAATCTCACCCAATCACCATGTCGCTTTAAGGCAATCATCAAATGCTTTTCGCCACGTTTTTTCTCCAAGCCATGCTTAAAGGCATTCTCTACAAGCGTTTGTAACGTATAAGACGGCAGCTGGGTTTGATAGGCTCGTTCATCTAGCTCATACGTGATCGTAAGCTTTTTTCCAAAACGAAGCTGCTGAATCGATAAGTAATTGTTTGTATGGAATAATTCCCTTTCAAATAAGACAAGCGCTGTCTGATTTGCATGCTGATACTTTAGAAATAAAGAAAATTGCTCCATAGCTGTTATGAGATCATCATTTCGCTTCAAACGAGCAAGGGACATCATCGCATTTAAACTATTAAACAAAAAATGCGGACGAATCTTTTGACTGAGCTGTTCATACTCCATTTGCTGCAGCTGCTTTTCTAATTGAATTTGTTTATTCTCCATATGTAAATAATCAAACTCCTGATTAAGTAGTTTCATAATACTCAGCAAGACCAAAGCAATAATCGGAATTAATAGACTTACTATCAAAATACCAAAAAAAATAACCATAGCAAACAATCCTTTTTCCGTTAAGCATAACTTTTTTTGTCAAAATGAGCAACGGAATCAGGTTGGCCGTTCAATGGAACGGAAGCAGAGGGACGGTCCGAACCGTCCCTCCGATTCCCTCACAAGCCCAACGTCCGCTTCAACTTCTCCTTCGCTCCTTTCCTCCACCATTTAACTGCTGAAGGAGAAACCTGTTCTTTCTTCGCAATCTCTTTAACTGTTAACTGTTCAATAAAGGTAAACATGACCCACTTTGTTTCTCCTTCGTTTAATTCATAACAAAGTCCTTTTATATAGTCCTCTTCTTCTCTGTATAAAATAGGGCTTTCCATTACTTCCCAAAACTCTTCACTTGGATAAGCACTTCTTTCCGCCTCTCTTGTGCGGCGCTTCAATTCATCGAGAAATCTGCCTTGCATATGCCGATATAAATGATTGCTATATTTGCCTTTTTCTTCATCAAATGTAGACATTGTTTCCCAAATACTGATTAACCCAATTTGAAAAAACTCTTGCTTATCTTTATAAATAGTCATCCTTTTCATCATATGATGGATCATCGGCGTAAACTCCTCGACTAATTGATCATACGTCTTTCCTTCCATTATCGGTTCCTTTTAGAAAAGCACTTTTCTTGTTATTCCTAGGTACCTTTACTTTATAGAAAGAAGATACATACTTCGATGGAAGGAAAAGAAAGTATCTAGCTTAAAAGAGGAAAGAAGCTTTAATAATAGATGTTAAACTTGAAGTTTGAGTGGGGGATACTTGATAAATAGTAATAATCTACTTTTATTGGATATTCTTCTTGAGAAAGATAATAGACTTTTCGCGGTGTCTGACACCTGAATTTATATTAATTAAAGGTTACGCTACAACAATACTTTTCCCGTTTCTGTGTCGGTGTCCCTTCATAATAATCTAGTAAAAAATTCACATTCATAAAACAAGGTACTGTCGAATCCTTCTTATAATATTGATAGCTACTCCAAGGATAGTATTCTGCCAGCTTAACCATCCTCGCCTCTACTGGGTTAAGGTGTATATAACGGCTAACTTCTAACATACCTTCTTTGTTCTCAATAACTTTGTCATAAAAACGTTTTTCAAAGACATGGCCAGTTAAACGGTATTTGGTGTTATAGTAATTGGCATAACGTTTATTGATTAGTGCCATTAGCTTTGAGATGGGTACTTCACTAGAACGCAATTGGAAATGGAAATGATTATTCATGAGGCAATAAGAGGCGATTTCAAAGGGGTACTTTTCGTAGAGTTGAGTTAGGATATGAAGAAAAGCTTGAAAATCACTGGCATTCCGAAACAAGGGATCACGTCGATTCCCCCGGGAAACAATATGATAAAATCGCTCTGGTATATATACTCTTTTCTTATAGGGCATCATTTCTCCCTCGCAATCGTCGTTTGTTTATTCTGCCCCCAGCGTCTTAAGGTCATCGCTTCCCAAATGGCTTGATCCGCTATTCTTTCATCCCCTGCTAAATCAGAAATGGTTCTTGCGAGTCTGATAATTTTAATCTGAACACGATTGCTCCAATTTTGCTTAGAAGAAATTTGAGTAAGCGTCTTTTTTTGTGCTGTTGTCAAGGGACTTGTTTCCACTATGGTTTCAAACGGAACCTTTGCATTGGATATTTCTTGTTGATACCGATCATACTGGCGCATGCGCGCTTTTTCCACTCTTTTACGAATATCATTAGAAGATTCTTGTGTTGCGGAGTCCTGGTTAACATTTACCGATTGTAAGGATAAGAGGATATCCATTCGGTCATAGATAGGACCTGACAACCGATTTCGGTAGGCTTGAATTTGCTTTTGGGAACAGGTGCAATAATGCTGAAGAGAACCGAGGTATCCACATGGACAAGGGTTCATAGCACCTATTAGGATAAAAGAAGCTGGATACGTCACAGTAGAATGCGCTCGACTAATGGTTACTTCACCTGTTTCGAGTGGTTGACGGAGCATATCAAGCGTTTTTTTAGAGAATTCTGCAATCTCATCGAGAAAAAGAATCCCATGATGAGCCATCGAAATTTCACCTGGTCGAGGGTTCGCCCCACCACCAATAATGGCGACAGCAGAAGCAGAATGGTGGGGATGTCTGAAAGGAACAGATGGAACATGGATGCGTTTTTCACGAGCAAGCTGATACAAACTCATCACTTCGAGTTGTGCTTGATTTGTTAATGAAGGTAGGATGGAAGGAAAAGATTCAGCTAACAAGCTCTTTCCACAACCAGGAAACATATGCACGGCAAATCCAAAGAATCCAATAATATGTCGATGAAACAGACATCAACAAAGTAAAAGTCGGCCAAGAAGTAGATTTATATATCGATGCTTACCCAGATACCGTATTAACAGGGAAAATAGACAGTCTAGGACTTGCAACAGCAGGCACCTTCTCCCTTCTGCCAAGCAACAACAGCTCAGGAAACTATACAAAAGAAACACAAGTTATTCCCGTAACAATCTCTATTGATAACTACGGCGGTCTAAAACTAATCCCAGGTATGAACGTTTCCGTAAGAATTCATAAGTAGGTGATGGATATGACCACTTACATCACAAGCTATATTATAGGAAGCCTACTTCTCCTACTAATCATCAATCTTTTTTTACGAAAAAAGAAGACAGTAGCTAAACCAGACAGCGTAATAGAAGATGCTAAAAGGGAAAACGACATTCCGTCATCCCTTGAAAAAGCGGATATGGTGGAACCGGTAAAACCGTCTAAGGAAGTTGATATGGGAGAACACGCGGAGGCTATGAATGAGGAAGCTGATAAAGCGAAGCCTGACATAGAAGATGGCGTAGCCGAAGCTATGGAATCTAATAAAGCAATAGCGGACGAAGAGGATCACCTAGCTGAAGCTAAAGAATCCAAAACAAAAGCTCCTTATAAACCATTAGAAACTACCGAAGAAATAAACCGCAGCAAAGTAATTGTCGCCTTAATGCTAGGTGCGTTTGTTGCAATTCTTAACCAGACTTTATTAAATGTGGCGATTCCACATATTATGAATGATTTAAATGTATCAACAAGCACGGTCCAATGGCTATCCACTGGATATATGCTGACAAATGGCGTGTTTATTCCAATCACCCCATTTTTGATTAATAAACTAGGCACAAGGAAATTACTTATTGCGGCGATTTCCGCTTTTACGATTGGTTCTGTTGTTTGTGCTACCTCTGTTGGATTTTCGATGCTATTAATCGGACGCATCATCCAAGCAGCAGGTGCAGGTTTATTAATGCCACTTTTAATGACCGTCTTTTTAATTATTTTCCCGCCAGAAAAACGCGGAACAGCAATGGGGATCATGGGTGTTGTAATGATTTTCGCCCCTGCCATCGGTCCAACGTTATCAGGCTGGTTAATTGGTCACTATTCTTGGAGAGTGTTATTCGAGCTTGTAATTCCAATTGGTATTCTCGATTTAATTATCGCAATTGCATGGATGAAAGATGTAACAAAAGTTTCGAATCCAGTCTTTGATACAATCGGCTTTATTACTTGTACAGTCGGTCTAGGCTCCTTGCTTTACGGATTTAGTGAAGCTGGGAATAACGGCTGGGACAGCAAAGTTGTCGTTCTTTCTCTAATAATTGGTGTTATCTTCTTATGCCTGTTCGTCTGGAGAGAACTTACAACCGATGCTCCTATGGTCGACTTACGTGTATTCAAATATAGTATCTTTACTTTAACAACATTAATAAGCATGATTGTAAATATGGCAATGTTTGCAGCAATGCTGCTTTTACCAATTTACTTGCAAAATATCCGCGGATTCACTGCACTAGATTCCGGATTATTAATGTTACCAGGTGCGATTATCATGGGGATTATGTCGCCGATTGCTGGAAAACTCTTTGACCGCTTTGGCGCCAGACCGCTTGCAATTATCGGTTTGATTATTACGGTGCTCACTACATGGGGATTCACACAATTAACGATGCAAACATCCTATTCCCATTTAATGATGCTCTATATTTTCCGGATGTTCGGGATGTCCTTTATTATGATGACCGTTATGACAGAAGGAATGAATCAACTTCCATTAAGCTTAACAAGCCACGGTACTGCTGTCTCCAATACAGCAAGAACTGTAGCAGGAAGTATCGGTACCGCCTTTTTAATTACAGTCATGACAAATCGCACAGCCTTTCATTTAGATAACTATAACAATATTATCTCTTCAGCAAATCCCTATATCGCAGAGAAGTTTGCACAGCTGGGTCAAGGTTTAGCAGGCCTTACTGGATTACCAACAGGAGCTGGCCAAACCTTAGCTATTTCCACTATCTATGGAAAAGCAGCACAAGCATCTACGATTAGCGGCATTAACGACGCCTTTATTGTGGCAACGATTATTGCTAGTGTTGCATTGGTTCTATCGTTCTTTATCCGAAGAGCTAATACAGGTTCGAAAGAGAATTAAATTTGAAAAATCCCGAGACATTGCGTGATGCTTCGGGATTTTTTGGCGTAGGTATGGGGACTGAGATTTTATGAAGGTCATTTTTACTTAGGGTTGCCTTAAAAGTGGGGTTCATTTCTTTTATGAACGCCACTTTTTTCAAGGATTGCCTTGAATCTGGTTTTCATTTTCTTGATGAACCCCACTTTTTTCGGAGGTTAGCTTAAAAGTGGGGTTCATTTCTTTTATGAACACCACTTTTTTCGAGGGTTGCCTTAAAAGTGGGGTTCATTTCTTTTATGAACGCCACTTTTTTCGAGGGTTGCCTTAAATCTGGCTTTCATTCCCTTGATGAACGCGACTTTCCTCGAAGGTTACCTTAAATCTGGCTTTCATTCCCTTGATGAACGCGACTTTCCTCGAAGGTTACCTTAAATCTGGCTTTCATTTCTTTAATGAACACCACTTTTTCGGGGATTACCTTGAATCTGGTTTTCATTTTCTTGATGAACCCCACTTTCTTCCGGGATTGCCTTAAAAGTGGCTTTCATTCCCTTGATGAACGCCACTTTCCTCGAAGGTTACCTTAAATCTGGCTTTCATTTCTTTAATGAACACCACTTTTTCGGGGATTACCTTAAATCTGGCTTTCATTCCCTTGATGAACCCCACTTTCTTCCGGGATTATCTTAAAAGTGGCTTTCATTCCCTTGATGAACGCCACTTTCCTCGAAGATTACCTTAAAAGTGGCTTTCATCTCTAATGATCACCTTTTTCAACGCGGATTCCCCTTAAACTATTTCATACTTTATCCCATTTTCACATTTTATATAATATTGTCACTAGTGTTGCGTAAATAGTGTCATAATTTTCAGTTTAATTGTTTACTCTACTTAGAGCCAAAAAAGTAATTACCTTTCTAAAGGCGGCTCCTGTCCATTTGGAAATTTATTTACAATTAGACCTGTGCAACGACAACAATTTGTTGATTAAGGGATGGCTTTTCCTTCAATTTTGCGAAGCCAGACATGTGCTGGTTTCCACAATGATGCCCTTAAATAACGGCTAATTTGCAAGGTTTTCCGCTTACTTTTTGTTTCGAGTTGTACCAGAACATGAAGACAAAAAACAATAAGTGCGATAAACACTTGATTTTGAATCGCCCATTCACTTTGACCGTAGAATTTCTTGATATTGAGATGTTGTTTAATCCATTTAAAAAACAGCTCAATTGCCCATCGTGATTTATACATTTCCGATATTTCTTCGGCGCTTAAGTCAAAACGATTTGTGATTAAATGAAGTTCATTACCTTTTGAATCTATTATTTTTAGAAGTCGAAAATAGTTTTCAGCTCGGTTTTGAGTTGTACCAATCAACACCATTTGATCCGACAAAACAGATGAATCCTTGGGTAGTTTAAAATCATAAACCTCCCGTACGACTGCGTTTTTTCGTAGCCTAGAAAGAAAAAAGTAGCCTTCATCGGTCATGCGATCAAAACGCTCGTAGTCTAGATAACCTCGGTCAAACACATACATGCATTCTTTATCGTCAACCATAATCTCAAGTTGACCACGATCGTGTTCGCTTGCCGTTGTCATCACGGCTTTTTCGGGATAGGATTCTCCCTTTTCCATAAATACAAGGCGTAAGTGTAACTTTACGCCTGCCTTAGTTTTGCGGAACTTCGCCCATTTATGATTGGTCAAATTTAGTGGCAAAGTACTTGAATCAATAATTTTTAACGGCATGACAAGTTTTGTGTAGTGTGTTTTGGCGTGAATTTGTCCGACTAAATCAAGGAAAAGTCTTTGAAACAAATCTGGATTTAGACCATTTAAACGGCGCGAGAGCTGAGAAATGCTTATAGAATCAAGGTCGATTTCCTTTTGAAGATGATCATCAAAAAGGCAATCACTTAACGCATGAAGACTTTCAACTTCTTCTAATTGTGCAAAAAGTAATAGTTTTAGGAATGATTCTGTCGTTAACTTTTTCGTATAGCAATCTAATTTCAATGTTTTCACCTGTTCTTCAAATAATTGAAGATTAATTGGCGAAAACCATTGTCCAAATGAAGTTTTTCGTGTAATCTTGTCCATGAGATTGGTCCTTTTTTAGTGGATTTGGACGGGTTACCACCTGACTTATCCATTATAAAGGACTTTTTCTATGCATAAAATAATAAAAGTGAACATTTCGAGTATTTTTAATAGTGAAATTAAATTAATGCAACACTAGTGTAATATTGTATATTTAATGTAAACTATTTCCTTAAGAAAAGGTGATGAAAATTAATAGATTCTATTACGCAACTATAGTGACCATCTTTCTTTTAATTTTAGTTAGTGTAGATATGATTACAGAGATAGTTTTTGTGATTGTATTTATTCCATTGAGCATTTGGATGCTGTTTATTGGCATAGCTGAATTTAAAAAAACTTTTAAGATAAAATAGCTCTCCTGCACTAAACAAACTTCCTCTCCCAAAACAAAAAAGAAGCACCTCCTAACGAGATGCTTCTCCTCCATAATATCCCTTAATCAACTGATCCATTACCCAGTTTGTTCTTGCGCCACTGATTCCAGTGCTTGGACTAGTACCTTTTCCAGTTAACTCATCCACCATTAACTGAATCAAATGTTGCTGAATGTGACGGGGATTTTCTATTACCCACTCTTCCGTTGTCTCTGGTGTTGTTAATGTAATGGGACCATTGCCAAAGGTTGCGAAGGTTAATTTGCCTTTGCTTCCAATGATTTCATTTTCATCGATGTGGTCATGGGCACTGAAACACCATGTGCCTGTTCCGTGAATACCTGACTCAAATAGATAACTGCAGGTCACTATATCTTCTGCTTGATAGCTGCCATTTTGATTGGTTGCGAATCCTTTCGCTTCTTTAATTGGACCTAGTAGAAAATCTAGAATATCCAATGTATGGCTTGCTAGATCAAGGAAAAGACCACCGCCTGCAAGTTCTGGTTGCACTCTCCATGCTTGATCGTCCTTTAAGGCAGGTTGATATTGAATCGTTCGCACAAATCGAATATCCCCTAATACACCACTATCAATAATTTCTTTTATTTTAAGAAAACGAGGAAGTGCTCGTCGATAATAAGCGACAAATAAAGGGACATCTGCTTGTTTACATGCTTCAATCATCTCTAGGCATTCTTGATAATTTCTTGCCATCGGTTTTTCTACATACACTGGTTTGCCTGCTTTTGCGGCAAGGATTGTGTATTCTTTATGAAAAGCTGGTGGAGTAGCGACGTAAACCGCGTCTACTTCTGGATCGTTGATCAAGGCTTCCGCATTGTCATACCATTTTGGAACATTATGACGCTCGGCATAATCCTTTGCCAATTCTCCATTTCTTCGCATGACTGCGACTAGCTTTGAATTTTCTGCTAATTGAAAGCCTGGTCCACTCTTAACCTCTGTTACATCTCCACAGCCAATAATTCCCCAACGAACTTCATTTTCTATCAATTTCATTTTTATTTTTCACCTCCCTTTCTTATTCGCTATTCTATTTTTAAAACCCTTTATTTTTTATAAATATGTCTAGTCAATTCAAATTTTTATTACTTGCCCAGTATAAATAAGATTAATATTCTTTATCTGTGGATTCTTTGCTTGGATTGCTGAAATAGTGGTACCATATGTTTTGGCGATTTTCGTTAATGTTTCGCCACTTGAGACAATATGGATCGTTTCTTCTTGTGGGTTAATCCAAGATCCGGGCTTTCCTGCTACCGTTGTAACATTTATCATCCCTTGGGAGGTATTAAAAATCGTATATGTTCCTGGTTTGACGGTTCCTCTTTTATTTTGACCAGATTTGGCATCTGCCGCTGTCAGGAATGCATCAGTTTCTTGTCGTACCGTATACTTACTCGTCAGTACCACTTCTGTTCCCCAATATCCAGGCTCTTGCATAATTCGATTTCGGTCGATATTAACGCCTTCTATGATAATATTATTTTCATGTTGATACATATGAATGAAGGGAGCGATTTCTCCGCGCGACCACGCATAAGTTTGCCAAAAATAATCAGCATAATCCCGCAATGCGTACATCACTGCATAGGAACCATATATCCCTACTTTATATGACCTTAACTGTTTTTTTATTGCTGAAAAATAAGCTTGAATTAGCTGCATTTGCTTCCCTGCCACATCACAATCAACGGCAAAATAGATGGCCGTTCCCTCAGGTTGCCCGACTGCCTTCGCCCACTTTTCTGCATCCTTTCCATCCACTATTCCCTGCTTTTCCGTAAAATAAGAAAGTTTATTAGCGCTTTTTTGAAAAATACTAATTAGTTTTATTCCTGTCTTTTGGATAATCTCTGCCTCTTTCTTGTCAAATGACTTCCAGCTGTCTCCTAAATATCGTGCCGCATAGCGGAATCCTGCTCCTTTTAAATCCTTTGCCATTTTCTCTATTAATTTGGTAGCACAATCAAATCCTAGTGTCATCTTTATCACTCCTTTTTCTTTTTATATAGAAAAAAAGCTAATAAAAGGTCAGCTGAATTTTGGCTTGTAACAGAAATGTTACCTGCTCATCCATGTCGCCAATCCTTGAAACTGTTATACTGGAAGAAGAAAGGGGCGACTAAAGTGAGACAATATGATTATTCACAGATTTTCCGAGATACATTTATCAAAGAAGCTATCGACCGTGTCGGTGCAGGGATTGTCATTACAGACCCTAGCTTAGAAGATAATCCTATTATTTATGTCAATAAAGGCTTTGAAACACTAACCAACTATCAAGCGGTTGATATTTTAGGAAAGAACTGTCGTTTTTTACAACAAGGAGCCAAAGATCAGCCCCAGCTTCAACACCTTCGAAATGCGATTGCGAAGAAAGAATCCATTGTGGTTACATTAAAGAATTATCGAAAAAATGGAGAAATGTTCTGGAATGAACTGTCGCTCTATCCTATCTATATTGGTGAGGAAAAGAAGTTATTCTTTGTCGGCATTCAAAAAGATATTACCGTTCAAAAGGAATCGGAGCAGCTTATTAAGGAATACATAGATGAAATTAATAACTTATCGACACCAATTATTTCTGTGCAAAAAAATGCCTCTGTTCTTCCCCTTATCGGCAATTTAACCGAAGAACGTTTTAGCCAGATGGTCACCAATATTGCGGAATATGCCGCTAGAACAAAAGAAAACTATTTTATAATCGATTTACAAGGACTGCTTAAATATGATGAAACTGTTCAACAAGGAATTATCCGGATTAAAGATATCCTTGCGCTCATGGGCACAGAACTAATTATTACCGGTATGCAAGTCAACATGGCAATTGATACGATTGAATATACATATGGAAAGAAGTTAAATATGCGTGTTTACCCAACATGTCGGGATGCGCTTGAAGCTATTTCAGCTACTGATGATTGAATAATAATCACCCTTTCTTCTCACACTAAGAAAAAAAGGGTGATTTTTTATGACTAATTTTCTGCTGACGAATTTATTCTCTACCTTTCTCTTGCACCGTAATTTGCAGTGGCATCGCAAGCTTGTTTGGATAGCTATCCCGTTGTTTTTTCTATTTATGATTGTTCAAGCTGAATATATTGTTAATCGGTTGAAAAAGAATACCTTTCATTTTTAAATCTATGGGGAACAGGGATAAAATCCTTTCCCCTTTCTCCGCTAAATCTCTATTGATTATGTTTCCGTTTACATGTATAACTATCATATAGACATGAAAAAGGGTGAACATATTGAATAATAAGATTATACTTTTCATCAACACAGTCGCTCAGTATACGACTGCTGGGTTTTATTTTTGGATATATCTTTTTCGTGGCGGTCTAGTGTATGGCTTAGTTCCTGCTGGCATTGGTCTGATTCATAGCATGGAGAGCATTCATAACGAGGTAGAATATAGCATTCGTATTGCCTTCGAGGAGGCTTACCAGAAACATAAAGATAATAAATCGCTTTCCTTTATTGTCTTTTTTCTTACCATTATTAGTCTGATTTCGGTTTACTATTCTTTAATTGTGGTGAGCCCAGTACTTGGCTTTTTTCAATTCCCACTTGTTTTCTTCACTTTTTTTGCATGGATTTATTATATTTACTGCATCTATTTTCTTGCTGATCCTCCGAGGGGCAATGGGGAGAAAAAATGGATTTATGCCCTTGCATTTGACACATGTATTCGTCGTTTCTTTAATAGCATTATCATTCTCGCAACATTAATTGCAATTAGTTTTCTCGTTCGTATTAATTTGCTAGTATTCATCTTCTTTGCTCCGCCACTGACGATTTTTTTGACAAAATATATTGTGCCTAAGGTGAAATAAACCAAAAGAGGATGGGACATAACTAAATAGATACTCTGTAAAGACGAACAATTTCTAATATAGCTAGTAAATAGCGGCTGCTTTCGCATACTTTTTACAAGAGGAAATATAATTAGTTGGAAAAACAGAGCAGCCGGAATACACGAAGACTCCCTCCGGAAAAGTTGATATACCAACGTTTGTAGTAGATTATTGGTGAAATAAAAAATTTTTTTTAACTTATTTCAGACTTATCACAGGTGGTTTTCCCCATTTTATAAAATAACTGGGAATGAAGAAGACGCTTCGCTAGAGTCAATAGGGATTAATTGACAAAGGTACATTATTTGATGCACTTTGGTCTCTACTATTCTTACGAGAACGTACCCTCCCATGTCTCTTAGCGTCGCGCGCTTACATTCCTTCGTTTGGTTTCATCATAAGGTAGAGGCTGGCATCCTGCTCCTATATAGACTCTAAGTCGTATGTCTTTTTATAAGCCAGCTACTGTGTCATCTTGTGAATTATTTTTTACATTAAGCTCTACCTTGGATATGTTAGGCGGGGAAGACGGAAATATCCTGTCTCATCCGTTCTCCATCAAACAAAACTTCTTGGTGACTTAACCCATGAAATACTTTCAATAGTTTACTACAGAGTATAACAAGTGCTTCTTTTTTCTTTAGTGGATTATTTGTCCTGGTAATATAATATTGATATAAATCGTGAAAGACCTTATTGTTTCGTATTAAAGGGAGTACTGCCCGATAGAGAAGCGATCGTAGTTTTCTTCTCCCTCGCTTTGAAAGACTTTTTCGACCAATATACTTTCCAGAAGAATTTTCTCGTAATGTTAATCCCGCTAATTTTATGAGTTGGCGTGGATGTTGATAATTCTTTAGAGATCCTACTTCTGACAGTAAATCAATCACTGTCTCTTCCCCAATACCCGGAATCGATAAGAGATAGTGAAATTCAGCTAGGTCTTCCACCATGTCTTTTAATTCTTGATTCACTGTTTCTAACTGATTTGTATATAGTTCATATTTTTGTATCAACATAACAATTTCCAGTCGTGCCATTTCAACGCCTTCTGTTAAGCCGATGGATTGTTCTGCCGCCTTTATTAATTTGGCTATTTTGGATCTTGCTGGATAGGCCAGCTGTTCTTTCTCTCGATAGAAAGTGATCAACTCTTCTACCTCTCGTCCTACTAAGTCTACTGGTAAAGGCGTCTGTTTTAACACCGCACAAGCATTCTTTCCTAACTCCTTAAAAGCAGTATAAAATTCAGGGAAATATCGGTCTGTCCATCGAATGATCTGGTTTTTTACTTTCGCTATTTCTTTCTTCACACTCCCCCGAATAGAAGATCCTTGTCTAAGTTCTGCTTCTATTCCTTCTAGCTTGCGAATAGAACTAAAATAGCCGTTTGTGATTAATTTGGCAATAACTCTCGCATCTTTCTTATCATTCTTTGTTTGGAGATTGTCATCCATTTCCTTCGATCGTTTTACATGTAAGGGATTCACAATGACGTAACGAATGCCTTTGGAGGCAAGAAATGCAGCGAGATTCATCCAATAATGACCTGTAGGTTCAAAACCGATCAAAAGATCCTTCTTTCCCTGTTTCTTCATCAATTGATGTAAGTGAATATAAAATTGTTGAAAGCCTTGATTAGACTGATGGACGGCGAAGGATTTACTTAATTCCCGTCCTCTATCATCCACTGCACAAGCATAATGCGTTCTTTTTGCTATATCAATGCCAATGATAAGAGTAGAATTAGTGACTTGATTTATTTTTTGATTACGTTTATTATTCATAGTAGATTCTCCTTGCTGCGTATTGATTGGCGTTGATACATGCATCATATAGGAGTATCTTTTTTTATGCAAGCCCCTAAAACTACCCCCACAGGAATGCTCCTATGGGATTAGCGAGACAGTCTGAGACCCTGCAGGCCACAGGCCGAAGCGGCTCAGCGCGAGCCCCATGGAAAGCGAAGTGTATTCCGGCTGCGGGGAATCGCACCAAACTTCATGGAAACATCCTTTGAAAAACAAATAAAAGCCCGAACAATTATACGGAACATTCATTAGCATCTTCGTATAATTGTTCGGAATTATCCTTGGCTGGAATACTTATGTCCCAGCCTCTTTTTTATTAACTATTTTCTTGTTTTTATAAATAATACGCAGCAGCACTCTTAAAATTAGTTTTATTTGACTGAACCAGATACTCCATTATAAATGTGTTTCTGTAATGTCAGGAACACGATTAAAATTGGCAGGATAACGATGATGACACCTGCTAGGATAACTGGCCAATCTGTGCCGTATGGACCTTTGAAGGCAAATAGTGCAGTTGAAATAACCTTCAAGTCTGGTGACGGCATATAAAGAAACGGGTTATAGAAATCGTTGTAAATTCCTACGCCACTGATGATTAGGATGGTGATCATCGGTGCTTTTAATAATGGAAGAATGATTTTACGATAGATGGTAAAATATGATGCTCCTTCCAAAATTGCTGCTTCGTCTAGCGAAACAGGAATGTTTTTCAAATATTGTAGGAAGATATAAACGGCAATTACATCTGTTCCTAAGTTAAGCACAATCACAGACCAAATGGTATTGAATAAACCCATTCCATTAATGATTTGGAAAGTTGCCACCTGTGTTGTAATACCCGGTATGAGTGTTGCCAGAAGGAATAGTGCTAGAATAACCTTCTTCATTTTGAAATTAAAGCGATCAAGAACATAAGCTATCATTGTTCCTAAAAGGAGTTTTCCAATAATCGATGCGATAAAGATAAGAATCGTATTTTTAAAACCAGTAAGCATTTGCCCATCGATAAATGCGGTTACGTAATTGCTGAAAGTAAAATTCTTCGGCAATTCTAAGACACCTGTTGTCAAAAATTCCTGTTTGGTTTTAAAGGAGCCGATAATCACAACTAAAACAGGTACGATAGCAACGGCTGCTCCGAGTAATAAGCTTCCATATTTGACGAAAAATCCAAGGATATTCTTTATCATCATCGCAGTCGTTAATCCATTGTCGCTTTTTATTCCTGTTTGTTTTTCAAATCCTGCTTGTGATTTCATACTATTTCGCTCCTTTCTCTCTTGTTAAGTATTGCTGCAGCAAGGTCACAACAATGACAATAACAAGTAATACTAATGCCATCGCAGAGGCTAATCCGACTTTGCTGAACTTAAATGCAGTGTCAATCGTCTGGATAACGAATGTCTTTGTACCATTTGATCCGCCTGTCATAATGTAAGGAATTTCGAATACGCTTAGTGATCCGCTAATACCGAGAATAATATTTAAGAAGATGATTTGTTTAATGCTTGGCATGATAATATATCGGAATTGCTGCCAGCGATTTGCTCCATCAATCTCTGCAGCTTCATAAATTTCTGAATCAATAGACTGAATAGCACCAAGAAAAATAATGAAGTTAAAGCCCATATAACGCCAGATCGACGTAAATGCCATCGAAACGTTATTAATCGAGCGATCTCCTAACCATAAACGGATTTGATCTTCTAATCCTAAGAAAGATAAAACAGTATCTAACGTCCCTCCACCTTTGTAGAAGTATAAGAAAATAAACCCAATTGCTACCCCATTCAATAAGTATGGGAAGAAAAGAATCCCTTTCCAAAGATTCGCAAATTTCACTTTAAAGGTTAAAACCGTTGCAAAATATAATGCGATTCCTAATTGCACGAATGTTGCAAAGAAATAATATAAACTTACTTTAAAAACGGAGAAATATTCAGGAGTAGTAAAAATTCGAATATAGTTATCCCAGCCAACACTTTCACTTGTTGGACTTATTCCATTCCAGTTTGTAAAGCTATACTGTACCATTTTAAATAAAGGATAATATGAAAATAACAAAAGCAAAAATACTGGTAGTGCGGAGAACAATACAATGATTAATCTTCTTTGCCCATCGTACCCCAATTTAATTTTATTCATCTTGCCTACACCTCTTTATTCTTTCGATAACGCCTATTTATGGAAAACTTATTCACCTCCATCGGCGCCGGAGCAAAATATAAAAC
Source organism: Niallia sp. RD1 (assembly GCF_024219955.1). Lineage (NCBI taxonomy): Bacteria > Bacillati > Bacillota > Bacilli > Caryophanales > Bacillaceae > Niallia > Niallia sp. RD1. The sequence goes on from NZ_CP100420.1 coordinate 806,120, forward strand.
TACCTAGAACGGAACTCTCTTTTGTTATAGCAATGTAAAAGGAATAAAGTGAAACTTCCATCAGTGGGGATTTTCCTTCCTCCCCCACTGATGGTTAGTTGAACCATTCGGACCTTTACGGACAGTTGATCTTCCTCGTATTCTTATAAGCTTACGGTTGAGTCTTACTGTCCGTTAAGAGTGGATAAATAATAGCTACAAAGTATGGATGCTACTCTCTGCTGTGTTCCGTCTAAAAAATGATTTTTACAAAAACTTATAATAACGAAGGTTACCTTAAGAGATTGACTCTTTTAAGATAACCCTCCATTCTTTAAAACTGTTGTTTTTCTATCTGTTATCTGTTGTTGTTGTGTTCTAATCGTTCTCATTAAACCATGAGCATGTAACTGCTTTTTTGGTTTATTGACCAACTTCTTCGATTGCTTTGCCCCATTTTTCGTTGAGGTCTTTCATGATATCTTCAAAAGATTCTTTCGTGTTTCCTTTTGCAGAATCCACGATTCGTTGTTTCGTTGCATCTGTTGTGCCTAAACCAATTTCAGAGCTGTTGTTAATATCAGCAAATAATGATTCTTTTCCAGCAGGTGCAGGGGTTGGTTGGAAGAATTCCACGCCAGCTGTTTCCATTGATTTAAGAGCAGCAGGTAGTTGTGCTCCAACTTTTGGAGAAATACCACCAGTATCAGCAGCATAGTTAGACTCTTCTACAAACCAATCTAAGAAAGTACGCGCTGCTTCTTTATGCTTGCTGTTTACGTTAATACCGATATTGTAGTCTCCACCAATTGTAGTATATTGTTTTCCATCATGTGTTGTTGGGAATGCCGCAAATTGGATATCTTCTGGATTTTCTGCTAATGCTTGAACCTGTTCAATTGCCCAGCTTCCTAATACCATTGCTGCGATTTTTCCATCAGCAAGATCTTGCTTAGATTGTTCCCAATCTGTCGTTGTTGGGTCCGCTTCTGAATAGCCTTCTTTTACCGTATCATAAAGTAATTTGTAGATAGTATTCATTGGCTTTCCATCGTCAAATGGCGTTTTATCTGTTGTTAGCTCATTCGTGAAGTTTGGATCTCCTGCTGCGGATTCACGTACGAAATCCCAGTTAGACATTGCCCAGTTAGAAGCATAGTTTGTATATAATGGTGTACTATCCGGATTGGATTCTTTAATTTTTCCTAATGCTGCTATGAAATCTTCTGGTGTTCTTGGGAATTCGGTGATTCCAGCATCATTGAACACTTTCATATTGACAAGTACACCTGTTGTATTTACTGCAATAGGAATACCGTATGATACTCCGTCATATGCACGGTCTGTTAATAGTAAGTATTTTTCTTCTAATTCTTTCTGATCACCAAGTGGCTCAAAGAAATTTGTGTTGTCTTCTGGCTTAATAGTTGTTGGAACCATTAATACATCGCCGTAGTCTTTTGAATTCATACGAATTTGCATTTGGCCAGCATAGTCAGTAATTGTCTCTACTTTCACTTCAATGTCAGGATGTTTTTCATTGAATTCAGCAATGTATTCATCCCATTTCCCATTCCCAGACCAGTCTGTTTTGTGGTTAATAAAAGTGATTGTCTCTTTACCGTCTGCGCCTTTTTCTCCTTGCTTGTCCGAATCACTACTACAAGCACCCAGCATTAACGCAGCTGCACTAGCAATTAGGCCAAAACGAAATAGTTTGTTACTTTTTTTGATCCCCATTCTATTTTCCCTCCAAATAATTAGGTCATATAAAGAGTTGAAGCTATTCTGAAAACCCTATCATTAAGCGCTTACAAACATATTCTACCATGGATATTTTCATTTGTATAGACTTTTATTATAAAAGTAAGTACAAATATTTTCCGTTGTTTTATGAGTGGTTAAGCGTATACATTTTGTTGTTTTTTGAGATAGTAGTTGGTTTTTTATTTGAGATACTTGCTACTAAACAGGCTTTGATAACCTTGCCATGTTACCTTTTGCTTGCTCTCCCAGCTTTACTTTGATTTGACCCCCTCGATGAACATTGTGTTTCCCACGCATCAATCGGATAATAGCCGCTAGATGAAATTACTATGGGCACGCCATGTGCCGTCCGAAACGTTTACCATTGGTTTTAAAATAACCTTCAAACCCATTTTGTTAGCGCATTCAATTAATTCTATCGTTTCTTCATCACTAACTACATTCGGATGATTCCTCCAATTGATAGTGATGGATTGTGGGGTATCCTGCTCTGCAACAACAGTAAGGACAATATGCTCAACCGCACATCTTTCTTTTAACAACTGTAGTGATTCTTTTGTTCTTGCGTCTTGCCATTCTCCCCTTTTGTTCATAAATCCAAAGCTAAAACCTTTAATGAATTCCATCGAGATTCTCTCCTTTTCATCTATAAACCTATATAAATATAAAGTTCTATATTGAATTGTCTATACTTTTGTTGTAAATTAATTATATATTTCGACTTCTGATATGTAAAGAACCAATCGGGAGAAAAAATAGACAATTTAATAGAAAGAAAGTGACAGAATGGAAGATAGCAAGAAAGAATACTATAGGAAAATGTTGTATTTCACGATTCCTATAACCATTCAGCTTTTGATTACTTCGGGTCTGAATATAATTGATTCGATTATGGTAGGTAGACTCGGAGTAGATAGTATTGCCGCTGTCGGTATCGCCAATAAATTTACGCAAATTCCAACAATTCTGCTACAGGGATTTGCTAGTGGCGCGACGATTTTTTGTGCACAATACTGGGGGGCCAGAAATAAAAATGGCATTAGTCGCTCTGTTATTTTTGTAAGCGTACTCACCATGATTTTCTCCCTTTTCTTTACGCTTTTGACCCAGTTTTTCTCCTATCCGATTCTTGGCTTCTTTTCATCGGATATGTCTGTTAAACAATTGGGAGGCGAATTCCTTCATATCCTTGGTTACTCCTATGTTTTTACTGCTTTATCGATGATTTTTGTAATCGCTTTAAAAACAACAGGCGAGGTACGGAAACCGACCTACTATAGCGTAATTGCTTTATTAGTTAATACCCTATTAAACTATGTCTTAATTTACGGTAACTTCGGGGCGCCTGCTTTAGGGGTCGAAGGAGCTGCGATTGCTACGCTAATTGCGCGGATCATCCAAACAGGTCTTTTATTTATGCTCCTTGTAAAAAAAGAGTTCATTTCTTTATCGATTATTAAAAAGAATCTCGATGTTTTCCGAAGCAGTTTAAGCAAGCATTATTTTAAAATCACGATGCCATCAATTATCAACCATGGTACGTGGACACTCGGCGATACACTATTTTTCTGGCTGTATGCGTCGATGGGTACAAATCAAACAGCCGCTATTTCGATGATTGATCCGATTATTTTTATTTGCACCTGTATATTTACTGGAATAAGTGATGCCTCAGCGGTAATGATTGGAAACCAGCTTGGAGCAAATGATAAGAAAGGGGCATTTCAGTATGCTAAGAATTTCATCCGGATTACAACGGGTACCTCTGTTGTCGTTGGAATTCTAATTCTGATTGCGCTGCCACATGTATTATCTCTTTATCAACTTACCCCAGAAGTAGAACAACTTGTTTACGGAATTATATTTGTATATATTCCCTATTCGCTTGCGAAAAATTTAAATTATATTAACAATGTAGGCATTCTTCGTGCCGGTGGAGATACAAAATACGTGATGTGGTTAGATACGATCGGCGTGTGGCTCATAGGTCTGCCACTTGCGGCATTAGGCGTATACTTCCAGCTACCTTTGTTTGCTGTCTATGCACTTGCTAACTCCCATGATTTTATTCGAGCTTTCTTGGGAATAAAAAGAACTTATACGAAAAAATGGATTCGCAATATCGTTGAAGGGTAAAGAGTGTAAAAAAGAGGAGGAGTTACGATGAAAAAAGTAGAGTTTATCGAAGAGTTAGAGAATCGCATACTGCCATTTTGGTTGAATTTAGTAGATAAGGAGAATGGCGGTTTTTATGGAGTCGTTGATTACAATCTCAAGATTCATCCTGAAGCCCATAAAGGAGGCGTTTTAGGTGCTAGAAACTTGTGGACCTTTTCCGCTGCATATCAGTACAAACAAGACCCAGCCTATTTAGAAGCAGCCCATCATGCCTATGAATTTTTGAAAAATAAGCTTTGGGATCATGAAAATGGTGGCATCTATTGGCTCGTTGATTATAAAGGCAATCCTGTTCTTTCATCAAAACACGTTTATGCACAAAGCTTTGCACTGTATGGCTTAAGTGAGTATTATAAGGTGTCTAAAGATACGGAAGTATTAGCATTAGCACAAAAATTGTTTTACCTCATTGAAAATATTTGCTATTCTGAAGCCTTGAATGGGTATCTGGAAGAGTTTCATGCCGATTGGACGAAGAAGGAAAATGTTTTATTAAATGAAGGTGCGGAGGCTGCTTTTACAACAAATAGCCATTTGCATATTATCGAAGCTTATACGACACTCTATCAAATTTGGCCTGACGAAAAGCTATTAAGTAAAATCGATAATCTATTAACCCTTTTCCATACTCATATTTTCGACCATGAAAAGCATTATTGCCAAGCTGCCTTTGATCCAAATTTGAATAGCATTAAGGATACTTTCTCATTTGGCCACGATATTGAAACGAGCTGGCTTTTAACAGAAGCTTTAACAGTAACAAAGCTTGATCGTCCCGAGATCGTGGAAATAAATAAGCTTATGGCACTTGAGGTTGCAAGAGAGGGACTCGCAGATGATGGATCCCTAATGGATTACAAGGCAAATGATTTCATTCACCCTACAAGAGTCTGGTGGGGCCAAGCCGAAGCAGTAATCGGCTTCCACAACGCCTATGAATTAACGAATATTCCAAACTATTTAATGTATAGTGAAGATGTATGGAAATACATTCAAGCATCTATCCATGATCAGCGCGAAGGTGGAGAATGGTACTCCCGCATTGATGCAAATGGTGAAGTTATTTCTTCCCTGCGTGATACTAAATACTATTCACAAGAAAACATCGTCGATTCATGGAAATGCCCATACCATAATGCTCGGATGTGCTTAGAAATGATTAAACGTTTAAGTTATTAAAAGGAAAGAGGCTGGGAAATAAGTATTCCAGTCATAGATAAACCCGAACAACTATCAAATAATCCTAAATGATTGTTCGGGTTTTATTAGTTTTATAGAAGGCTGTTTCAGTACAGTTAGTGTTAATATCCGCAGCCTGAATACACTTCGCTTTCCATGGGGCGAGCGCCGAGCCGCTTCGGCCTATGGCCTGCAGGGTCTCGGACTTTCTCGCAGCTCCCATAGGAGCATTCCTGTGGGGGTAGTTTTAGGGGCTTGCATAAAAAAAGATACTCCTATATGATGCATGTATCAACGCCAATCAATACGCAGCAAGGAGAATCTACTATGAATAATAAACGTAATCAAAAAATAAATCAAGTCACTAATTCTACTCTTATCATTGGCATTGATATAGCAAAAAGAACGCATTATGCTTGTGCAGTGGATGATAGAGGACGGGAATTAAGTAAATCCTTCGCCGTCCATCAGTCTAATCAAGGCTTTCAACAATTTTATATTCACTTACATCAATTGATGAAGAAACAGGGAAAGAAGGATCTTTTGATCGGTTTTGAACCTACAGGTCATTATTGGATGAATCTCGCTGCATTTCTTGCCTCCAAAGGCATTCGTTACGTCATTGTGAATCCCTTACATGTAAAACGATCGAAGGAAATGGATGACAATCTCCAAACAAAGAATGATAAGAAAGATGCGAGAGTTATTGCCAAATTAATCACAAACGGCTATTTTAGTTCTATTCGCAAGCTAGAAGGAATAGAAGCAGAACTTAGACAAGGATCTTCTATTCGGGGGAGTGTGAAGAAAGAAATAGCGAAAGTAAAAAACCAGATCATTCGATGGACAGACCGATATTTCCCTGAATTTTATACTGCTTTTAAGGAGTTAGGAAAGAATGCTTGTGCGGTGTTAAAACAGACGCCTTTACCAGTAGACTTAGTAGGACGAGAGGTAGAAGAGTTGATCACTTTCTATCGAGAGAAAGAACAGCTGGCCTATCCAGCAAGATCCAAAATAGCCAAATTAATAAAGGCGGCAGAACAATCCATCGGCTTAACAGAAGGCGTTGAAATGGCACGACTGGAAATTGTTATGTTGATACAAAAATATGAACTATATACAAATCAGTTAGAAACAGTGAATCAAGAATTAAAAGACATGGTGGAAGACCTAGCTGAATTTCACTATCTCTTATCGATTCCGGGTATTGGGGAAGAGACAGTGATTGATTTACTGTCAGAAGTAGGATCTCTAAAGAATTATCAACATCCACGCCAACTCATAAAATTAGCGGGATTAACATTACGAGAAAATTCTTCTGGAAAGTATATTGGTCGAAAAAGTCTTTCAAAGCGAGGGAGAAGAAAACTACGATCGCTTCTCTATCGGGCAGTACTCCCTTTAATACGAAACAATAAGGTCTTTCACGATTTATATCAATATTATATTACCAGGACAAATAATCCACTAAAGAAAAAAGAAGCACTTGTTATACTCTGTAGTAAACTATTGAAAGTATTTCATGGGTTAAGTCACCAAGAAGTTTTGTTTGATGGAGAACGGATGAGACAGGATATTTCCGTCTTCCCCGCCTAACATATCCAAGGTAGAGCTTAATGTAAAAAATAATTCACAAGATGACACAGTAGCTGGCTTATAAAAAGACATACGACTTAGAGTCTATATAGGAGCAGGATGCCAGCCTCTACCTTATGATGAAACCAAACGAAGGAATGTAAGCGCGCGACGCTAAGAGACATGGGAGGGTACGTTCTCGTAAGAATAGTAGAGACCAAAGTGCATCAAATAATGTACCTTTGTCAATTAATCCCTATTGACTCTAGCGAAGCGTCTTCTTCATTCCCAGTTATTTTATAAAATGGGGAAAACCACCTGTGATAAGTCTGAAATAAGTTAAAAAAAATTTTTTATTTCACCAATAATCTACTACAAACGTTGGTATATCAACTTTTCCGGAGGGAGTCTACGTGTATTCAGGCTGCTCCATATTTCCTACTAATTCATTTTTTCTAAAAAAACAATATTTTTTAGGGAATTGCCTTTAAAAACAGAGTGGAATGGAGCGGAAGACACTCGACTCCTGCGGGAAGTAGAGCAAAACCTAAGACCCCACAGGCTTTAGCCGAGGAGGCTTAGGTTGCTCCCCGCGGAAAGCGAGTTTCTGTAGCGCAATGGAACGAATTAGTTTTTACACTTGACTATATTTAAAAACATAAATAACCATTGTATAAAAGGAACCTTTATTTAAGTGATAAATTAGAGATTGTTCGTCTTTACAGATTGGCTATCTAGTTTTGTCCCAGCCTCTTATCTTCTATCCTTTTAGCACCTCGTCAATCGCAGCAAGTTCTTCTTCGCTAAAGTGAATGTTGTCCAATGCCTTCACGTTGTCTTCAATTTGGCTTACTTTACTCGCCCCTATTAGAACGCTTGTTACAATGCCATCGCGTAAAATCCAGGCAACAGCCATTTCCGCAAGTGTTTGCCTTCTTTCTTTGGCAATATGGTTTAATGCTTTCACTTTACCAATTGTCTGGTTAACATTTTCTTTATGTAGCCATAATCCCGTTTCTCGGTTTGCACGAGAATCTTCAGGAATGCCATTTAGATAACGATCTGTCAATAACCCTTGTGCAAGCGGACTGAAAGCAATTGCCCCGAGCTGTTTTTCCACCAGTACATCCTTCAAACCATCTTCAATCCAGCGATTAAACATGCTATAGGACGGCTGATGAATAATGAATGGCGTTTTTTTCGCTGCAAAAATTTCAGCAATCTCCCTAGTTTGCTCTGGCGAATAGTTCGAAACGCCAACATATAGAGCCTTTCCTTGACGTACCAATAAATCCAATGCTTCCGCAGTCTCCTCTAAAGGTGTTTCCTTATCAGGACGATGATGATAATAAATGTCGACATAATCAAGTCCCATTCGCTTTAAGCTTTGGTCAAGACTAGCGACTAAATACTTTTTCGAGCCACCATCTCCATAAGGACCAGCCCACATCCCATAACCCGCTTTTGTAGAAATAATCAGTTCATCGCGATACGGCTTTAAATCTCTTTCCAAAATCTTCGCAAAGTTTTCTTCCGCACTACCAGCAGGAGGCCCATAGTTATTCGCCAAGTCAAAATGCGTAATCCCTAAGTCAAACGCTCTTCTCACAAGGGCACGCCCATTCTCAAACAAATCAACATCCCCAAAATTATGCCATAACCCTAAAGACAACGCCGATAATTTCAACCCACTTTTCCCAACACGATTATACAACATCTTCTCATATCTATTTTCGTCTGCAATATACATAATGTATCCCTCTTCTCAAATTATTTAACTGCTACTTTTTGAAAAAAAAATAACAAAGTGGACTAACGATTTATTCGAATTTAGGCAGATCATTTGGTGGTTAGTCCCCACTTCGGCGGAACCGTGCCAGTTTGTTTGTGAGCTTAGCAGTTTTATATGCGCATTTTCCTAGTTTAATTGTAGGTTTGGCGATTTTATTTGCGACTTTGGCACTTTTTCTTGCGACTTTCACCACTTTACTTGCGACTCCGACACTTTTTCTTGCGACTTTCACCACTTTACTTGCGACTCCGACACTTTTTCTTGCGACTCTCACACTTTACTTGCGACTCCGACACTTTTTCTTGCGACTTTCACCACTTTACTTGCGACTCCGGCACTTTTTCTTGCGACTCTCACACTTTATTTGCGACTCCGGCACTTTTTCTTGCGATCCCTACTTCCCAAAAGCAAGCTCATAATTATAAACAGCACCAATTAAATTAGCGTCGTTTTGAAACTCGCAAATAGCTACTTCCGGGATAAATGGGGCAATTTTTGCGCTTTCTACTACTTTTGCTAGATGAACGTTGAGCTCGTCAAGTAGTCCTTCTTTACTGGAGACGCCGCCGCCAATAATGATTTTCTCTGGATCAAAGCTGTACTGCAGATTATAGATGCCTATTGCTAAGTAGTGATAGAACGTTTCAACCTCTTCTTTTGCGATTTCATCTCCTTGTTCTGCGAGTTCAAATACTTCCTTGCCGCTTAATTCGGTTTCTAATTCCATTCGTTTAGAATAGCGTTTTGCCATATTCACGGCGGTGCCTAGATCACTGAACGTTTTATCTTCTTTAAGGAGCATGTAGCCAAATTCACCGCCAAATAGATGTTTTCCGTGGCGGACTTTACCATCAACGATAACAGCGCCTCCTATTCCTGAACCAATCACAACAAATAGCACATTTTGCAGTCCTTTTGCTGCACCTCTCCATACTTCCGCAAGCCCAGCACAATTGGCGTCATTTTCCATTGAAATCGGACAGCCTAATAACTTCTCTAACTCGAAAAAAACCGGAAAGTGGTGGATATAAGGAACGGCACTTGCCCCTTCAATCACACCTTTACTCTGATTCACCGCACCTGGAGCACTGAATGCAACACCATCAATAGTATATTTAGCGTCCATCTTTCCTTTTAGCTGAACCATCTCTTGTTTCATCTCATCCCAAGTTTTGGGAGTGACAAAAGAGCCTTTGTCCACTAGTTGTTCTTTTTCCCATACAGCAAACTTTACGGAAGACCCGCCTATATCCATTACTAATAAAGACATATGAACACCCCCTCATGTGTGCGCTTTCACTCTTATTGTACTTTAAGAAAAGACCATCGCAAAAGGTAAGCGATGATCTTCTTACTATTTATTCAATCGCATTATTGGTACTTACTTCTTTGATCCAATGCCCAGACTTCTTGATTGTTTTCACTTGTGTATGAATATTGTTTGAGATAAATCCATAACGGTTACGGTAGGCATTCATCCAGCTCCAGCAATCAATTGGCGTCCATAAATGGTAACCGTAACAATTAGAGCCTTCTTCAATTCCTTTATGAACCCATTCCAAATGCTCTTGGATAAATTCGATTCGGTAATCATCCTCGATCACGCCTTCTTCATTTAAGAAGCGATCTTCTCGAGAAACACCCATGCCGTTTTCCGACACGAACCATTCGATATTTTTATAGTTATCGCGAATGTTGATGGCAATATCATAAAGTGCCTCAGGGAAGATTTCCCAACCTTTATCTAAGTTCATGCGGCGACCTGGCATTGCGTAATTATCATAATAACGATCTGGCATCCAGTCTCCAACACTATTTGGTGCTACATCCGGCGCTTTTACGCGTGATGGATGATAGAAGTTTACCCCAAGAGTATCGATCGTATTTTCTTTTAAAATAGCTAATTCTTCTTCCGTTGATTCCCAAATTACTTTGTCTTTTGTTAAAAGTTCCACTAATGCCGGTGGGAATTCACCGTAAACTGCTGTATGAAGGAACATTTCATTGCGCCATAGGTCCGCAATTCGCCCTGCTTCCACGTCTTCTGGCTTATCGCTTGCTGGATAAGAAGGCGTCAGGTTTAAGATGGTGCCTATTTTTGCACCCTTTTCGTTCATCTTCAAATCGTGGAATTCTTTGATTGCTTTTGCAGAAGCAAGATTTAGATTGTATGCCACCTGCACTGCCTTTTTCCCGTCTACTACTTTTGGATAATGGAATTGGTACAAATATTGTCCATCAACAATTACCATTGGCTCATTAAATGTGAACCAGTGCTTGACACGATCGCCGAATAATTCGAAACAGCGACGAGCAAATTTTGCAAAAAGATCGACGACATGCTTGGATTCCCAACCGCCATATTTATGATATAGCTCTACTGGCAAATCAAAATGGTGTAAATTCATAACCGGTGTAATTCCTTGTTTAATAAATTCATCAATGACATTGTTATAAAAGCGTACCCCATCTTCGTTTAAGCTTGCTGTTTCGAAATCATCAATTAACCGTGTCCATTGAATGGAAGTACGAACAGAGTTTAAGTTGATATCTTTCATTAAAGCAATATCCTCTACATAGCTATTGTAAAAATTAGATGCTGTATCTGGTCCTACGTGGTTATAGAATAATTCTGGCTCCACTTCATACCAGTAGTCAAAAACATTTGCATGTTGTTTATTAAAACGACCTTCACTTTGCGGTCCAGATGTTGCTGCACCCCACCAAAAATTTTCCGGGAACTTTTTCATGATATTCGTCTCCTTTATTGTTTCTCCGTTAAGTAAAATATTTTGCTGTTGTAATCGGTAATATGCTCTCTTGACCAGTAATCGCTAGCTCGATCGATATAGTTTCCTGCAAAAATAAGCCCGATTTCCATTAAATCATCGCCATATCGTTCTAAGTCACTATTTACTGTATATAATTTATCTGCTTCCAAACCTTTTAGCTGCAAGCGTTCATATGGTCTATTGGGCTTCGCTAAAACTTCATAGTAGCCAACAATTGCTTCTGTTTTATCTTGGGAAACAACCATCCAAGCTGTTTCGTTATTGGTAAAAGGACTTTGCAGACGGATAAATGTTCCTTGTTGAATCAATTTGCGATGTTTTTTAAAGAAGGCAATATGCTCCTTCATTTTTGCATGTTCTTTTTCAGGCATTTTCGTAATGTCTAGCTCATAACCAAATGTACCGAAATAGGCAACATTTGCTCTTGTATCTAGACTTGTCATTCTGCCAACTTGATGGTTCGGAATTGCTGATACATGGCTTCCAATACTAGATAGCGGATAAACCAAAGACGTACCATATTGAATTTTCAAACGCTCTACCGCATCCGTATCATCACTAGCCCATGCTTGCGGCGCATAATAAAGCATTCCTGGGTCAAATCGCGCCCCGCCACCAGCACAGGATTCAATTAACAGATGTGGATATTTATCTAGCAATCTCTCATATAAAGAATATACGCCTAAAATATAGCGATGGAATACTTCTCCTTGCTGATCCTTTGGCAATGCAATAGAGAAGACTTCGGAAATATAGCGGTTCATATCCCATTTGATATAGTCAATTTTGCTGGTCGAAAGAAGTGCATCCATTTGGGCAAAAATTCCGTCGACAACCTCAGGACGAGAATAATCGAGGACAAATTGGTTTCTGCCATGGGATGTTCTTTTTCCAGGAACATGAATGAGCCAATCAGGATGTTCATTAAAAAGCTTGGTCCCTTTACTGATCATTTCTGGCTCAAACCATAAACCAAACTTTAGGTCTAATGCATGAATTTTCTCTGCTAAGCCTTTGATGCCATTAGGCAATTTATCTTTGTTTTCAAACCAATCACCTAGCGAGGAAGTGTCATCATGCCTTTCCCCAAACCAGCCATCATCTAAAACGAATAATTCGACACCAAGCTCTGCCGCTTTTTTGGCAATATCTAAGATTTTTTCCTCGTTAAAGTCAAAATAGGTTGCTTCCCAGTTGTTAATGAGAATCGGACGCTCCCTATCACGCCATTCGCCTCGAGCAAGTCTTGTACGATAAAGTTCATGGAAGGTCTGGCTCATCCCATTTAATCCTTCATCCGAAAAAACAATAACTGCTTCTGGTGTCTGAAATGCTTCAGTTGGTTTCAATCGCCAAGCGAATTCGAATGGATTGATTCCGAGCATTGCTCTTGTAACTTGATACGTATCTACTTCTACTTGTGCTAAAAAGTTGCCGCTATAAATTAAACTGAAGCCATAAGCTTGGCCTGTATGCTCTGTTGTATCTGGTCGCACCAATGCCATAAAAGGATTATGTTGATGGCTGCTCGCCCCTCTCGCACTAGAGACAGCTTGAATACCTGTTATAACTGGCTTTCTCTCCATATGATTTTCCCTTGCCCAGGCACCATGCAAATGAACAAGTTCAAAGTTCTTATCTGGAAAATCAAGGCTTAAACTCATCGCCGACTCCAAATCATATTCATGCTCTCCGTTGTTTACAAACTTCGCACTGCGAGCAATCGCCTTTCTTCCTGCAAAAATGGTATAAAATAAATGAATACTTATATCAGAATACGTATCTTTTAATACAACTTCTAATGTCTCCGCTTCGTCCTTGTCCTCTACATAAGTAGCAGGTAGCCCAGTTAATGCTGGTTTCCCTTCTAGGATGTTATGGTGATCGTAACGAAAATCAGAAATTCGATCTCCTTCCGGATAGCGGATTTGCTGAGCTGGCGTACGAAAGTCAGTTGTTCCATAAGAAGGATATTCTTGTCTTATATGTTCTAAGGAAGAGGTATGATCCCCCTCTATTTGGTTATTCGAGGGACGAATCTCTCTTTCTAGTAAGTATTGAAAATTATCACGATGTCTAATTGCTTTGCCAAAATAGAGATGCTCTAGCTGAGATGTTTTTTCTATGACACGAAATAAATAACTAATAAATCCGTTTGTTAAATGAAATTCTAGTGTTTCTTTATTGAACGTAATCATTTTACTCATGATCTAGCAAGAACCCCCTGACTCTATCTCCTAGTTTCGGCAAATATTCATGCCCATACTCTGGGAAGAATATCATCTCTTTTGGTGATGAAATCTGATTGTAGACAGCAAATTGTGTCACTGGCGGGCAAACCCCGTCTTCTAAAGCAATCGCCCACTTTACTTCCGCCTTAATTCTAGGCGCTAAATGCTGTAAATCGATATATTCTAATGTATCGAAAAATTCCTCTTCTCTGTCATGCATTGGATCGCGGAATCGGAACCAATAAGCCAATTCCTCATAAGCAGAAGCGTTAATATCTAACTCAAACACTTTTCGATAATCACTAAGGAATGGATATTGTGCGACGACTTTTATCACTCTCGGTTCAAGTGCTGCACAGGCTAACGATAAAGCTCCGCCTTGCGATGCCCCTTGAACAGAAATCGCCTCTTCATCGACTTCCTCCATGCTCATTAAAATTCTTGCAGCATGAGCAGTATCTAAAAATACACTTCGATAATAAAGGCTTTCTGGTCCTTCTTCGACACCACGAATAATTAACCCTTTTAATGTCGTTCCTTTTGCGGTTGTATTATCTTCTGATTCTCCGCCTTGCCCGCGACAATCCATCGCAAGAACGGCGAATCCCTCTGTTACCCAAGAAAGCTTATCGCCAAAGTCACCGCTGTCCCCATGGTAACCATGGAACATCAGCATACCAGGCACTTTTCCTTCTATTTTCTTCGGTCGGATGTATTGGCATCTTATCTTAGCACCTTTTACACCTGTAAAATATAAATTGTAAAAGTCTGCTATTTTTGAAGGAATGTCTACTTTTTCTAACTCGTAATCCAAGCTTTGTTCATCCAGCTCTTGCAACGCCTTATCCCAAAACACATCATAATCCGCGGGCTTTCTACCAGAGCCTTTATATTCTCGATATTCATTGATTACCTGCTCTTTTTTCATGAAGGGCACCTCCATACTGTTATCGCTTTCATTATAATGTATATACTTGAAATTGTAAATGTCTATATTTATTTTAAAAATGTAAAACCAAAACTTTGGGTGATAGCGTTAACTCGCTGGTGTGGCTATTTTATTGGTGATTTTGCTCCCTATTACTTGCCGATTCCACGCTTTTATTTGCGATATCAGCTTCTTTACTTGCGACTCTTCCCCCTTTTACTTGCGACTCCCACCCTTTTACTTGCAACTCCCACCCTTTTACTTGCAACTCCCACCCTTTTACTTGCAACTCCCACCCTTTTACTTGCAACTCCACTCTTTTTCTTGCGACTCCCACTCTTTTTCTTGCGGTTCACCACCTAATACTCCTTCACTCTTTCGACCCAAAATAAAGAAACTTTTCACAAAAAAGCATAAATAATGTATATCTGCAGAATTATCTGCATTTGTTAGAAGTAACAGATTTGCTTTTAAAGGGGGGCTTTACAGTGGGACGACATTCGAAGAAGTTAATAGTGGTTGATGCGGTAAAGGATTGGGTGATGGATGGAAGAGTGAAGCCAGGAGAGCGATTTTATTCAGAGTATGAACTGGCGAAATTATTTGATGTGAGTAGGCATACGGTTCGTCTAGCGATGAGAGAGCTGGTTCATGAGGGGTGGCTTTATCGGGAGCAGGGTGTTGGCACTTTTTGCGGCGAGCCTTTTGCTAGTAAGAAAGGCGATAGCAAAACAAATGGGAAAAATATAGGGGTGATGATGACTTATCTTTCCGATTATATTTTTCCATCGATTATTCGCGGAATGGAGACCTATTTGACGGATAGAGGTTATTCTTTAACATTAGTCTGTACGGAAAATGACCATGCGAAAGAACGGCTATGTCTCCGCAATTTGCTTGATTTGAACATGGATGGCCTTATTTTGGAGCCTACTAAAAGCAGTCAATTTAATCCTAATATGGACTGTTATCTTGAACTGGAAGAGCGTAATATTCCGTATTTAATGATTAATCAGTTCTATTCTCAGCTTTCTCCCTTCCATTTAAAAATAGATGATGTCAAAGGAGGATATATGGCAACAGATCATCTGATTCAGCTTGGTCATGAACAAATTCTTGGAATCTTTAAGTCTGATGATTTGCAAGGCGTTCATCGTATGCAAGGCTTTTTGCAGGCAATGCGAAGCGGAAAACGTCCAATTAGTCCAGAGCATGTCGTAACCTTTACTACCGAACAATTAAATGACGATTTTACAGAAAAACTTTTGAATACGCTTACAAATAAAAACACAATGCCAACTGCGATTGTTTGTTACAATGATTTTATCGCAATGTCAGTACATAAAGTTTTAGAAAAATTACAGTTGTCCGTACCAGAGGATGTCTCTCTCATCGGATTTGATGATGTTAAACCAGCTGGATCAACAAAGATACTATTAACAACCATTGCCCATCCGAAAAGCCGTATGGGGATTGATGCTGCTAAATGGATTATTGCGGCAGTAGAAGGAAAAGAACTTAATCTATCAAACGAACCTCCTATTATTTATGAACCAGAACTAGTGATACGTTCGTCAACGGACGTCGTAAAAAAGAACAGATCCGCCGTGTCCTAACACACGCGGATCTGTCATCCTATAAAACTACTTTTCCTATTAATCCACTGATAATCCCTAAAACAACGACTGAAATACTTACAAATACAAGCACTTTTCTTGGGAAAGATTTCGCTACGATTAATAGTGATGGCAAGCTAATGCTTGGTAAAGTTATCAGCAAGGCTGCCGCTGGTCCTGCTCCAAGCCCCATTGCCATTAATGTTTGAATAATCGGGATTTCTGCTGCTGTAGGAATGACAAAAAGCATTCCAGCGATGGCAAAAATCAGAATGGCAATCAAACTATTAGACATGCTGTCACTTAATTGCGGGAATAGCCAAAAGCGAGCTGCTCCTAGAATTAAAACGGACAGAACATATGCTGGAACAACATAAAGAACCATGGTTCCTAGAGATGTTAGCCATCTTTTTAAAAATGGGCGCTTATCTACTTCTGTATCTTTTATTAATTGATCAATAGATACAGGCTTCGTATCTTTTACAAAGCGATTCGCTAGAAAGCTCACTCCAAAGGTTAAAACTAGTCCAATCACAAGACGTAATATCGTAAATTTCCACGAAAGGACAAAGGTCATAAAAATTAAGGTTGCTGGATTAATAGTCGGATTCCCAATCCAAAAGGCTAAACTTGCGCCAACTGAAGCATTTTTTTTGCGAAGTCCCACAGCAACTGGAGCGGCACAGCAAGAACACATCATTCCTGGAATAGATGCAAGGCCAGCAGCTGCTGTACTGCCAAAACTTGTTTTTCCAAGTACCTTTAATAGCCATCCTGACGGCAAAAGTACTTGAACAAGTGATCCAAGGAGAATACCTAATATTGCTGCCTTCCAAACGGATTGAAAGTAAGCAATCGTATAATCTACTGCAGCACTCCATGAAAAAGATGCGGAAATTTGATCTTGAAGGATTGAATCTCCTATAGAATGGGTTTGAAAAGAAAGTATGGCTTTATGGTAATATGGCCACCATTTCACATAAGTGAGACCAATAACCGCGATTAAAATAAATAGAAAAGCGAACCAAAACGTTCTTTTTCTGCTTGATTGCTCCTCTGTTAACGTACTCATCTCTTTCACCTTCGATGTAATTAGATTAATTGCGATTAAATTATATCATATATTAATATTTAGGCACTCTAAAAAGATTCCTGTCTCCTTTTTTTCCCATCCAATCTACTAAGCATGCAATGAACTGCCCATTGCTTTATAATAGGTAAGGATCTTAATAAAAATATTTATTTTACTAGAAAGAAGGTTGGTGTCATATGACACAGTCTTATTCCGTTAAACTTACATCTTTATCTTCAAAAGGAGGCTGCGGCTGTAAAATCGGTCCTGCTGATTTATCAGAAGTAATTCGCACACTACCGCCAGCAGAGAAAAATCCGAATCTTCTCGTCGGCTTAGATACGAGCGATGATGCTGGTGTTTACAAGCTAACAGATGAATTAGCGATCGTTCAAACTGTAGATTTCTTTACTCCAATTGTGGATGATCCCTACTCGTTCGGACAAATTGCTGCTGCAAATGCTTTAAGTGATATTTATGCAATGGGTGGCAAACCGTTGACTGCCTTAAACATTGTCGCTTTCCCTATTTCTGTTTTAGAAAAAGAAATTCTAGCAGATATTATGCGTGGAGCTGGCGATAAAGTAAAAGAAGCTGGTGCTACTCTTGTTGGGGGGCATTCTATCGATGATAAAGAACCTAAATTTGGTCTTGCTGTTACTGGTACCATTCATCCAGATAAGGTACGTACAAATGCAGGAGCTAAGCCTACTGATAAACTAATTTTAACCAAGCCTATTGGTGTCGGTATTTTAACGACTTCGATTAAAAGAGGCCTTTTAACTGCCGAGGAAATTGATCGTGTGACAAAAGTTATGGCTACACTGAACAAAAAAGCAGCTGAAGTGATGGAAGCATATGAAGTCCATGCTTGTACAGATGTGACGGGATTTGGTTTGCTTGGACATGCTTCTGAGATGGCAAAAGGAAGCAATACCACTATCCATATTGATCGCAAACAAGTTCCTGTTCTTCCTCGTGTAAAAGAATTGGCGGAGCAAGGCGTCATTCCTGGCGGTACGAAGAATAATTTTGCCCATTTAGAGGGCAGTGTAACGTTCTCTTCTGAATTAGACGAACTTGATCAGTTGATTTTATGCGATGCTGTAACTTCTGGTGGCTTACTCATTTCTGTTGAGGGCAAGCAAGCAGATTCTTTATTGCAAGAGTTAATAGATGCGGGCGTAGAAGCTGCCATCATCGGTGAAGTCACAGTAGAGAGCCCTGGCCATATTTTTGTTGGGTAAGAAAGGCGGAACTACCTTGTTTCAAGATATAACAATAGAACGATTACTTGAATTACGGGAGAAAAAGGAATTTTCTTTAGTGGATGTTCGTTCTCCCTCTGAATTTAACGAGCACACCATTCCCGGCAGCATTAATATTCCGCTCTTTACAGATGAAGAGAGAGCAGAAGTTGGGACTCTTTATAAACAGGTCAGCGTAGAAGCCGCAAAGGCACGTGGCTTGGAAATTGTATCTGCAAAATTGCCTGCTTTCATTAAATCATTTCAAGAATTATCGAGGGATGTAGTGGTATTCTGCTGGCGAGGCGGCATGCGCAGTAAAACCGCAGCAACAGTTATTGATCTAATGGGGGTTCATAGCTACCGTTTGCAAGGAGGATTCCGTACGTATCGTCAATGGGTCATTCACCAATTGGAAACAATCGAATTGGCTCAAGAAGCAATTGTTTTAAACGGCTATACTGGTTCCAATAAAACCGTTATATTGCAACAATTAAAACAAGAAGGGCTTCCTGTTCTCGATTTAGAAGGAATGGCTAATCACCGTGGTTCCATTTTCGGACAAATTGGGCTGAAGCCGCATAATCAGAAGACATTTGACTCCTTGCTTGTCAGTGAAATGGAAAAGCTGCCCTCTTCTCCCTATTTTTTAATGGAGGGTGAAAGCAAACGGATTGGTAAAGTATTGCTTCCTGACATACTTTTGAAAAAAAAGGAGTCTGGCCATCAGCTGTTCATCCATATGCCAATCGAAGAACGTGTTCAGCATATATTAGCAGACTATTCTCCTTGGGACCATCATGATGAATGTGTCGAAGCCTTTCACCTAATTAAGCGGCGCATCCACACACCAGCTGCTGCTAAAACAGAAGAGGCTTTACAAACTGGAAATTATGCTGAAGCAGTTGAATTGCTGTTAACCTACTATTACGATCCACTCTATGAGCGAACAGCGATGCAATACAAAGATGAACAAACCATCGATTTATATGTAAAAAATACAGAGGATGCAATGGTCAAAGTGAAGGAATTTTGGCAAAAGAAGAGTCGAACTGCGCTGAAGAATGAAGCAAAGGAGCTCTAGTAGTATTTCACTTAAGAAAAAGGCTGTAGTGTTTGTTATTCGAACAAGCATTACAGCCTTTTTGATGTTTGGTGGTGGTGGGAATGATGAAAATTCTATTTTAGCCGAGCCAGAGTCACTCTGATTGGAACGAAAATGTTGTATATCAGCCAAAGTTTTATTTTTTCAGCTAAACTTCAGCTCATATCAGCCAATCTATCGTTTTTTCAGCCAAATTTCAACTCTTATCAGCCAATCTTTCGCTTTTTCAGCCAATCCCATCACGATATCAGCCAATCTTTCGCTTTTTCAGCCAATCCCATCACGATATCAGCCAATCTTTCGCTTTTTCAGCCAATCCCATCACGATATCAGCCAATCTTTCGCTTTTTCAGCCAATCCCATCACGATATCAGCCAATCTTTCGCTTTTTCAGCCAAACTCATCACGATATCAGCCAATCTTTCGTTTTTTCAGCCAAACCCATCACGATATCAGCCAAACTTTCGCTTTTTCAGCCAAACCCATCACGATATCAGCCAAACTCCTCCTCCCCCCATTACTTCCCCAACCGAATCACATTCCAAGATAACTTCGGTAATAAAGCGGACACTTTTCCATTTTCCACACTCGCATCTCCATTAGAATGCGGGGCAACCGGTTGAGCTTGAACGGAATTTGTTCTTTTTAAATCTGGATTTTCCAGGACTATATGCTCGACCACTTTATATCCATCAAAGTTACGAATATCACATTCTAGCTGTAAACCCTCTTCCTGATCTCTATTAACTGCAAAAATCGTTAACTCTTCTGTTTCTTCATTATAGACTGCCGTAGATTCTAGGAACGGGATATCTGTGAAATCCTTGCTGTCATATTTTGGACTGGAAATAATCGGATTCAATGCAACTCCTCTTCCATAAATAGAAGTATGCATATATGGATAAAAAATAGTTTGTTTCCAAGCAGGACCATTTGCTTCTGTCATGATAGGCGCAATTACATTTACCAATTGAGCAAGACAGGCAATTTTCAACCGGTCTGCATGCTTTAACATTGTAATTAACATACAGCCTACTAAAAGGGCATCTTCAAAATTATAGATATCTTCTAATTGAGGTGGCGCAACAGTCCATGGTTCTATTCTTTTATCTGCCTCTTTGGAGTGATACCATACATTCCACTCATCAAAAGATAAATAAATAGATTTCTTGCTACGTTTTTTTGCCTTGATATAATCCGCTATACTGGTGACAGAGCGAATGAAATCATCCATTTCCAGCGAAAGGGCTAAATAATTTCCGATATCATTATCATAATTTCCATAGTATTGGTGGAGTGATATAAAATCTACATGATCATACGTATAATCTAATACTGTCGCCTCCCATTCTGCGAATGTTGGCATACTGCGATTGGAGCTTCCACAAGCAACAAGTTCGATCGATGGATCCACCCATTTCATCACTTTCGCTGCTTCTTGGGCAATTCGCCCATATTCTGCTGCCGTTTTATGGCCAATTTGCCAAGGACCATCCATTTCATTCCCAAGGCACCAGGTTTTTATTTTATGCGGTTCTTTGTAACCATGGCTAATTCGTAAGTCACTGTAGTAGGAGCCACCTGGATGATTACAATATTCTACTAGATTTCTAGCTGCATCGATCCCTCTTGTTCCTAAATTGACCGCCATATTGACTTCAGCATCCACCTTTTTAGTAAAATCCATAAATTCATTTGTGCCAATTTCATTTGTTTCTGTCGTTCTCCATGCAAGCTCTAAACGCTTTGGACGTTCTGCAATAGGTCCAATACCATCTTCCCAATTATAACCAGAAACAAAGTTTCCACCTGGATAACGAATGATTGGCACTTTTAGCTCTTTAATTAGGCCAATGACATCTTTTCTAAAACCTTGTTCATCTGCCGATGGATGTCCTGGTTCATAAACGCCTCCATATACAGCACGCCCAAGATGTTCAATAAAGGAACCATAGATTCTCTTATCTATTTCTGCTACTTTAAAATCCTTTTCAATAATCATTTTTGCCTTTTGACTCAATGGAATCATCCCTTCTGCTGAAAAATTTATATTCCGCCTTACGGAAAAACATTTATAGAAGTAGACTTTTATCCTTTCACTCCGCCAGCTGTCATTCCTTCAATAAAGTAGCGCTGGAAGAAGATATAAAGAATTAGTACTGGAAAAATCGCCATTACCGAACCTGCAATCAATACATCATAATTATTTCCATACGGTGTTAGCAGCGTGGATAAACCGATAGGAAGTGTTAAATTTTCGCTAGATCGTAAAACAATAAGTGGCCATAAGAAATTATTCCAGCTTCCTAAAGCCTGCAAGATAGCCATTGAAGAAAAAGGTGGCGCCATCAATGGCATCATGACACGAAAATAGATGCCAATTTCCGTACAGCCATCTACACGGGAAGCATCAAGTAAGTCTTTAGGTAAACCACTTGCATATTGCCTGAAAAAGAATATAGGAATAGGAGCAACCACAAAAGGAAGAAATGCCCCAAGCAATGTATCCATTAATCCTAGACTCATTGTTAACTTATATAAAGGGAGCATGATGATTTCCACTGGAATCATCATAACGATTAAGACTAAACCAAAAATGACGTTCTTTCCTTTAAAGTTATATACTGCTAGCCCATAACCAACCATACTTGTGAGTAATAAGCAGGATAAAGTTGATATAATCGTAATCACAATACTATTTTTATACCAAATAAAATAGTCCGTATCCCCAGTAAATAAAAAGGAGTAGTTGTTTAAAGACAAAAGCTCTGGCTGCAACTTCAAATTCAGTCCAAATCTTAATATCTCTGTGGATGGTTTTAATGAGCCAAGAACAATAGCAAACAAAGGAAATAAGGCAAAAACGCTAATGACAAGGAACAACAGAAAGAGTAATATCGATGTTAACTTCTTGCCTTTTCTTGCAGGATTCATCTACTGTTCCTCCTTTCTGAACATCCCAAAGAACTTTAATTGAATAAAGGTAATGATAAAAGTGATCACCAATAATGTAATGCCCACAGCGGAGCCAAATCCTAAGCTATTTTGTTCAATTCCCTTCTGATAAAGATAGCCAACGATTGTTAAACCAATATTATTGGGGGAGCGATTGCTTCCATATAACATATAGCTTTCTGCAAACATGGAAAGTCCACCATAAATACTAATCGTAAAAACATAAATAGATATTGGCTTTAATAGAGGTAGGGTAATATGTGTGAATTTCTTCCAAGTAGATGCTCCATCTACTTCTGCTGATTCGTAAAGTTCTTTTGGAATATTTTGCAGACCTGCTAAGAAATAAAGAATATTGATCCCCATCCACTTCCATGTAGCAAGCACAACAAGCACAAACATACTTGTTCCAGCATAATTAAGCCAAGCTCTTGGCTCTAATCCAAAAGTAGAAAGAATGGAGTTTAATAGTGCTCCATCTTGGCCTCCAAAAATGAGACGAAAGATAATTCCAGCTACTACGACAGAGGTTAGCGCTGGTATAAATGTGACGGATCGGAAAAAATTTTTCGCAAACATTAATTTTGAGTTTAGTAGTACTGCCAATATCAATGGCAATGGGATAAGAATACAAAGAGTCAATAACGTATATATCGCGCTATTTTTTATTGCTGTTAGAAAGGTAGAATTCCATAACCCTGCATAGTTTTCTATACCGATGAAAGTAGTTTGGCCTGGCAATACTTCTTGGAAACTCATAATAAAAGTAGATACTACCGGGTAGGCAAAAAAGATAGCAAAAGAAATAATAAAAGGTAGAACAAAAAAATATGGAGCTGCTTTTTGTGAATATAATAGATTAGTACGTCTCTTTTTCCCAAGCTGCTTTCCTATACTTCCCTTATCCATGTACCCTCCTCCTATCTTTTTTTATAGGGAGTATTCAACAATCAAACACCCCCTCATTTGTAAAATTTATTCTAATTCCTTCTGGGCCTCTTCTAGAACTTGCTGTGGATCCTTCCTATCAATCAGTGTTTGAAAGAGTATTGTTGTTTTAACCGCATTTGAAACGTCTGGTGTTTTTTCACCGATATTTACTCCTTCGATTTCATCTTCTACCTCAAGTAATGTATCAAAAATATTCGGACCAAAATATTCCGTAAACTGGTTGGATTCCTTCAACTCTGGTAATTCCCAAACGTCTGTGCGAATAGGATCAAATCCTAATAACTGCCAAATCTTGATATTCCCTTCTTTTGATAGCTTTGCATAGGCGAGGAATTTTTTCGCAAACTCAGGATGTTCTGATTGATTGGTTACTACTGTCCCTGTTCCACCCATTCCGGCTGATCTTGGAGAGCCTTCTTTCCATGATGGCATTGGTCTAATGATTATTTTCCCTTTCAAATCTGGCATATAATCTGTGAATCTTCCCATATACCACATTGGCATCCAAACAGAAGCAGCACCCCCATTATTCATGAAACCATAATACTCTTCAGCATGGTGATCATTACCGGGTGCTGGAATAGCAATACCTTCTTTTACTAATTCTTGCTGGTATTTTAATACGTCGACAATGCGCGAATCAGTTAGATTGACGTTGCCATTATGGTCTAATAAATCATCATTTCCCTCTAGTTGAGCAACCTGTGGCCAAAAGGACCATTGATCCTCCACATCAAGTGTTGTCATTGGTATACCTGTTTTCTCCACAACCAATTTTCCTGCTTCTTTAAAATCTTCCCATGTGACGATATCATCTGGATTTACACCGGCTTTATCCATTATTTCTTTGTTATAATAAATAACAGCTGCCCCAACATGAAAGTCTATTCCATAGGTGACTCCATCCTTCGAATAAATATCTAGTCTAGATTGCACGACATTTTCTCTTTCTGGATCGACCACATCATCCAATGGTAAAATCTGAGGTGTTCCTTTTAAAAAGTTACCAAATTTACTAATTTCTATATCGGAAATATCTGGAGCCCCTTTTCCTGATTGCAAGGCGACAAGTAATTTATTATGCAAGTCTTCATATGGATACGTATTTACCTTAATGCTGATTTGATCGTCTGGATTTTCTTCATTCCACATTTCCGCCATTTTTTCATAATACTGTCCATGCAATTCATTAAAGGTCCATAATTCTACTTTTGTCCCCTTTCCCTCATTGGAGTAGCCTGAGTTAGAACTATCCTTATTACAGCCAGCTAAAAATACGGAGAATACAAGCAGCATGACAAGAAAAGCAAACATACTCTTTTTCATTTTTTATCCCCTCTTAGTTTGTTTTTATGCTAACCCTTATTAGGATTTAAGCCATGGCTAAAAGCTGTTCTTTATTTTAGATTTGTTTAAATTGATTTACATGTTTACATAGTATTAACTAAATTAAAGTTTAATGAATACGTTTTCATTTTTCGTTCAATTGGCATAGAATTTATGTAATATTTTCATATTCTTCTTCATCCAACGTCTATTCCTAGTTCCATAAGCTTGACCCTTTTCATTATTTAAAAGAAATATCTGTTCTTCTAAGTCAAAAGAACGAATTTATCTTTTTCCTTCTTTTTAACAAAACCTAAAACATATGATTTAAAAAGAGGTTAATCCTTTTAAATCTAGCAAACTTCAAAATATAAAGGAGGTCATTTACAATGTTTACTAATCCTCTTATTAATAAAATCTACTCCCTTTCCAATTGGATAGTAAAAATATGCTATGTGAACCTATTATGGGGGATCTTTATGCTAGTGGGATTGATTGTATTTGGGTTTTTCCCCGCTACGGTTGCGCTGTTTACTGTTTGTCGGAAGTGGGTGTTGGGGGATCGCGATATCTCTATTTTTTCAACCTTTTGGAGTGCGTATAAAAAGGAATTTATCCCGAGCAACCTTTTAGGAGCTCTTCTGCTTTTTATCGGGCTTGTCCTATATGCTCATTTACTAATGATTCAACAAACTACTATTATCGTTCTACATTATTTGTATGTCCCGCTCCTTCTTATTTGTGGGTTATACCTATCTACTATCCTTTCTTTTTTTCCAATGTACGTTCATTATGATACTAAAGGGTTCCAGCTGATTAAAAATGCCTTTCTTATTGGCTTCATTGCACCTATCTCTTTTGTGAAGCATATCATCGGTCTTGGAACCATTAGCTATTTATTCATTACATTTCCTGGATTTGTTCTTCTCTTTGGCGGATGTATCCCAGCTCTTTACATGATGTGGGTTGCCAACTCGGCCTTTACACAATACGAAAGGAAAAGAGCTATTCAACAACAAACTTAAGGATGTGATGTCATGATACATATTAAAGATTTACGTTCTGGTATTCCTATTTTCAAGGCATTAAGCTCTGAAATACGGGTTGAAATCCTTTCATTACTAACGAAAAATGGAAGTCTTAATTTAAATGAGATTGCTCAAAAATTAAACTTGTCCAATGGGGCTGTAACCATGCACATTAAAAAACTAGAAGAGAGCGGAATAATCGATGTATCAACGGCTGTTGGCAAACATGGTATTCAAAAAATTTGCTATTTAAATGAGAATCTACTTACAGTTGAGCTGCAAAACAATAAAAGTGAAAATTATTATGAATATGAAATAAAGGTGGGGCATTATTGCGATTATTTGGCGGAAGCAACATGTGGACTTGCTACAAAGGACAGCATTATTGGAGAATTTGATGATCCTCGCTATTTCGCAGATCCAGAACATATAAAAGCAGGCATCGTATGGTTAACGAAAGGCTTCTTAGAATACCGCATCCCCAATTACTTAAAAAAAAATCAAGACTTTAAGGAAATCCAATTCATTTTTGAAATAGGCTCAGAGGCACCTTATTATAATAACAATTGGCCTTCTGACATCGTTTTTTCCTTAAATAATAAGGAGCTAGGGAAATGGACTTCGCCTGGAGACTTTGGGGGAGAAAAAGGAGTCTGTACTCCTGCATGGTGGCCACCCCATTTAAACCAATATGGCTTACTAAAATTATTGCGCATCAATGAACACGGCACCTTTATCGATGGCTGCCGCATCTCCAATGTCACCATTTCCGATATTATATTAGATCAAAAATCAGACATTAAATTCCGCTTAGCAGTAGCCGATCAAGGAAACATCGGCGGACTTACCCTATACGGAAAAAACTTCGGCAATTACAATCAAGACATCATTGCGCGAATTATGTATGAGATTGTGAGCTGATTAGAAGATTAGTGAGCCCTAGTACGAGACTCCTAGAATGAAATTAACCTACCAGTTGAAAAGTACGTTAAAAAAAACACCTCTCAAATGCAGATAACTCTACATTCAAAAGGTGTTTTTTATTACAATACTTTGATTTTATCTAAATCAGCTTTATCAAGTACTGTCTTCATATATTCCATAATTTCTTCTCGCATTTCATCGCGTTGTAATGCGAATTCTAATGTTGTTTTAACGAATCCTAACGTTTCACCAACATCATAGCGGTCACCTTCAAAATCGTAAGCGAAAACGCGTTGAATTTGGTTTAATTGTTGGATAGCATCTGTTAATTGGATTTCTCCGCCTGCACCTGTTTGTTGATTTTCCAAGTACATGAAGATTTCTGGTGTTAACACGTAGCGACCCATGATTGCTAGATTAGAAGGTGCTGTTCCAGGAGCTGGTTTTTCAATAAAATTATTTACCTGGTATCTTCTTCCTTCGCTTTCACCTGGATCTACAATTCCGTAACGGTGTGTTTCATTATCTGGTACAGTTTGAACACCAATAACAGAAGCATGCGTTTCTTCATATTGGTCAATTAATTGTTTCAGGCATGGTGTATCGCTTTGTACGATATCGTCGCCAAGTAGAACAGCAAATGGCTCATCACCAATAAAGCTTTTCGCACACCAAACAGCATGTCCTAAACCTTTTGGCTCTTTTTGTCTAATATAATGAATATCTGCAAGATTTGAGGAATATTGAACTTTTTCAAGTAATTCAAATTTCTCTTTATCACGCAGATTCTGTTCTAATTCATGTGCGTAATCGAAGTGATCTTCAATCGCTCTCTTTCCCTTACCAGTAACGATAATAATATCTTCAATACCAGAAGCAATTGCTTCTTCTACGATATATTGAATAGTAGGCTTATCGACAATTGGTAACATTTCTTTCGGCATTGCTTTCGTTGCTGGCAAAAATCTAGTTCCTAGACCAGCGGCTGGTATGATCGCTTTTCTTACTTTTTTCAACTTATTTCCTCCTTTAGACAATTAACTTTATGATTATACCATTTTTTTGCTAAAAAGGGTTTTAAATACGAATTTCTTCTTTGTAAATTATTAGCAATGCTTAAAAATTTGTTCTATATAATATATATATAAAACAAAACAAGTATTAAAATGTTCTTAATAACGCACAACTATCATACCATTTTCTAGCATTTTTGAAAATAGTTTTATATGTATTTGTTAATAAACTTATCACTTTTTACAATTTTTTGTCAAATGTCCTTTTAACCATTTTAAGAATTGAATATTCAGAAAACTTGTTATTTTAGCATACAAAAAAAGAGCTGTAATGACAACCCTTTTTTTTCTACATTATTCGGGATAAACTTCTTTCTCTGTAACCCATTTGTGATTGGTTACCATTTCGCCACCTGTTGTTGGCTGGTAGTCTACCATATATACAGTTGTGTTCTCAGCAGATTCGATTATAGCCTTCGCGCCTTTCATTCCTTCCATATGATCTGCTTCTAGGGTAACCTCTGTTCCCTTCTCAAGCATTTCACTTCCAGCATCCTTTATTTCATCTTGGATAACCCATTTATGATGCTTGATCGGTTCTCCTCCTGTTGTTGGAGTGTAAGTAACCTGATAAGCAATCGTATCAAATGCATTTAACACCGTTGCTTCTGCACGATCCATCCCTTCCATGTGATCTGCTTTTAAAACCACCTGACTACCTTCTTTATATGTTGGATTCGCTGCCGGTTCTAAACCTTCGGGAATATCTGGTGAGCCAGTTTCTTGGTGCCCATGTTCGGATTGGTTTGACTGCGTTTGATTGTCGCTATTTTTTTCACCGGAGGAACAGCCATAAAACAATAACAATACGGTAAAAATTGCAGCGATATAAACATGTCTACTTTTCATTCTATTACCTCCTCTATTATGAATTCTTTCACTAAAGAGGAAATTTTAAACATTGGTCTATTTATTCGCTAAAGGTAATCGAATAGTAAAGGTTGTGCCAACACCATCTTCTGAAATGAAATCTATTTGGCCTTTATGCTCTGCAATAATGTTATAGCAAATTACTAACCCTAAACCTGTTCCTTTTTCTTTCGTCGTGTAAAAAGGTTCTCCCAGTTTATTCTTTATGTCATCAGGAATTCCCTTACCATTGTCGTTGATGGTGACAACAATCCATTTCCCATCAAGTTTTGCTTCCATATTGATGGTTCCACCGTTTTCCATCGCTTCAATCGCATTTTTAACCAAATTGATAAAAACTTGTTTCATCTGATCAACATTACATAAAGCATGTAAATCATTATCATATGCATCTAAATTAATTACGACATTATCAAGATTTGCTTGTGATTGCATCAACGTATAAACATCTAGAAGAATTTTTCCGATGTTTATTTCTTTAATTTCTGACTTTGCTGGTTTTCCTAGAAACATTAACTCGCTCGCAATTGTTTCAATCCGATTGATTTCAATATCAAGGATTGGATAAATGTCTTTTAATTTCATTGCTCCTTGGTATGCAAGTTTTAGAAATCCTTTAATAGCGGTTAAGGGATTTCTAATTTCATGGGCAATACTTGCGGCCAATTGCCCAGCTATTCCTAGTTTTTCGTTCTTGATCTGCAGCTGTTGGTTCTCTTTTCTGACACTTATGTCTCGAGCTATAATAATGATTGTGGAACTTAAATCTTCAAAAAGGAACGGATAAGCTAACAGCTCCACCTCGACTACCTTTCCATTAGGTGTAATTAGCTCCATTTCGTATGGAGTTACTATTTCTTCCTGCCATATAAGCTCTTTCTTTTCTAAAAACTTTTCTAAAAAGTCTGGTTCCATAATTTCATAAGCAGATTTTCCGACAAGGTCTTCTGTATCAAGTAGTTTTACAGCTGCTTTATTAGCATACATAATAATATTGTTGGAAGTAATGAAGACAGCATCTAGCATATCTTCTACTAGACGGGAATAGTAGGTTTGTGCTAGTTGTAGATTGGCAATGGTCTCTTCGTATTTGCCATTTCTCACGAGGGGAGGAGACAAGATTTCCTTTTCATACCCATTGGATAATGTGAATTCTGTATCGGTCATCACATATGGATGGTGCTTTGCTAAATCAATATAATTACTTGCAGATAACTCCGTCCCGTTATAGGCACATACCGTGTAATTCTGATAAGTTCTAATATACTTATCTACCTCATCCTCATATTGAAGCAATTTATCCATGATTTCCTCTTGCTTGAGGAGGACGGGTATTTTTCCCCAATAACGAATCGTTATATCTTTATTAAAAAAATAATCGGAATTAATGGAGCCATTGGTTGCTTCTAAAATACTACCTAAATAAAGCTCCCCATTTCGATAATAGACCTCTTCACTATCAATAAAATGAATCCGATCGATTTGCTCATTAAACAGTCCATGTTCTTCCAACTTCTTGATTATTAGTGGCCATATTTTCTTCTGATCTACTAAAACAACTATTTGCTCTAAAAGCAGACCGGTTTTTATGAAGGACGCTGCATTGGTTATGTATTTTTCTTCATTGCTTGTTATGTACATGATATGTGCGCCGCAAGTCAAATCGGAGAGATTTGTAAGAGCAATCTCTGGATGGTATCTTGTCTGAGGAGTATATACAGCCATTAAAAACCCCCTACTTTCTTTATAAGTTTAATATCCTTTTATTATAGCATGTAAATTTCCGACTATTTGGATGATTTTTTGTTTTTCTTAAAATTAAAGGACAGTCCTTCACTGCTTTAATACAGTGAGGGACTGTCCTTCCTTTTCTTATTCTTCGTATTCATACAATGTTGCACTTTCAATATAATTAACAAATCGACGAAGCTCTTTTGCCTGTTCTCGATTCATTTCCCCTTTTTCATACATTTTCTGAATCGTCGCTCGCTGTTGATCCACAATACCTAGACGCAATTCTCCTATTTGTTCCTGCAGCTTTTCATTAAATGATGCAGTTGGTTTTTCCCAACGATCGACCATGCGTCGGTACTCTAGAATAACGGTCTCTACTAGTTGTTTTTTCTCAGCAGATTCTTTCCATTTTTCTAAATAAGAAATGGCAGATTTCATCGAATCCAATAAAATTTCTTTGCTGATACGCATTTGTTCCCTTCGATCCAATTTGGTGCCACGTTGCTTTCGTGCAAAGCGTTTCCATCCTCTCATTGCCTTTCCAAATAAAAATTTGGTCCCTGCCTGCACGTTTGTGGAAAGTATTTCTTCTCGATAATCCAATGATTTTTCAAAGATCTCAAACACTTCTTCTGTGATTTTATCCTCCTTTAATAATTGATGCACATAGTTTCGCTCTTCCTTCAGTGCACGCAATCTTATTTCAACCATTGCATTGAAATTGGTTTCTTCTTCTTCTGTTCTTTTCACTTGATTTAACTGCCGAATGCGTCGTTTATATTCATCAATTAGTTCATAAGCCGCCGCACTATTTTCTTCATTCATTTCTAAATAGAGCTTATCAATCGTAGAGAACATAATCTTTTTCTTCGCTCTAATTAACAGATCCTCATCATCTATTTCCGCTGCTCCACTATTTTTACTAAGGTATGGCAAGAATATCGTTGCTGCAAGTAAGGTGAACAGGATCACACCTGCTGCTAGAAAGAGGATTAAGGAGCGTTCCGGAAATCCTTGTCCAGTATGGATGACAAATGGAATTGATAGCACCCCTGCCATTGTTACGGCTCCGCGAACTCCTGTCAAACTGACAAGCAAGGTATGCTTAATACTTGGCTTTTCGATTTCCTTCGTCTTATCTGTTTTAAATTCATAGATAGAAAATAAATAGGACCAGAAAAAGCGAATACTAAGAATCACGACACCAATTAAAATAACATATCCAATAATTAACCAGTTACTCAAAGAAGGATCTTCGACCGTATCTACAATAGAAGATGGAATATTTAAGCCTAATAGTAAAAATACAATCCCGTTGAGAATAAAAATAACGATAGACCAAATATTTTCCGTCAGAACCTGTTCCTCAGCAAGCATCGTCTCTGTTCTTTCACTTACTAATGAATGAATAATTCCCCCAACTACAACAGCAATAACCCCAGAGGCATGAAGCACTTCCTCTGCCACGATAAAGATTAAGAACGGCGTCAACACTTGTAATAAGGAGTGAAAGGTGACATCCTGTATCCCTTGTTTCCGCAATATAAAACGAATCATGATAATAAGAAGGCCTAAAACAAGACCTGCAACTGCCCCTATAAAGAACGTATAAGTAAAATCAGTAAGTGCCTCTGTAATCGAGAAATATCCAGTTACAACAGCAGCAACCGCATAATTAAATGCGACTAACCCAGAAGCATCATTAATAAGCGATTCCCCTCTTACAAGGTTGAGCACTCTTGCCGGTATATGAATTCGCTTGGCAATTCCATTTACTGCAACTGGATCTGTCGGGGACAGAATCGCTGCTAAAGCAAACGCTGCCGCTAACGGAATACTTGGAATGAGCCAATGAATAAAGTAGCCGCCGACTATTGTCGTCAGCAATACTAATATAATGGCATTTCCTAAAATAGAAGCTCGCATTTTCCACAGCTCTTCTCTTGGAAAATGCCTACCATCGTTGTAAAGCAATGGAGCAACGAATAAGAGCAAAAACCACTCCGCCTCCAATTCGAGCTCAAACTCAGAATATAATAAGGCCATCAACACTCCAAACGCAATTTGCGTTAGCGCAGTTGGAATGGACGGAAGATAATGGCTAACAATATTAGAAATCAGTAAGCAAAGCAGTAATAAAATGATTGTAATTAATAACTCCATCTTGTTGTCTCCTTGAAAATTCTTTCTCTAGTTTCTCTCATTTTTATGTAGATTATGTTGTTTGGGCATTGTTTTGTAAATAGACTTATTCCGCTTAAAAAGAGATTCCCTAATTGGAATCTCTCAGTTTGTTCAAACAATATATCTTTTTTATCCGTTTCAACTGATGACGTCCACTACCGATATTGACTGCGGATTCTCCGTTATTAGCGAACCTACTGTTGCTTTACATTACCCTTCTACTGGAGACTTAGGACCTGCTAATTCTAGCTGATAAAAAGCTAAATCTAACCATTTCTCAAATTTATAGCCTGCTTTTTTAATCGTGCCCGAATACGTAAATCCTAGTTTCTCATGAATGAAAATACTTCCTTTATTTGTGCTATCGATTCCAGCAATAAGGGTCGCATAGCCCTCTTCTTCTGCGCGTTCAATTAGTACTTTTAATAATTGAGTACCAATTCCTTTCTTTCTTGCTTCTTTATGGACATACACCGAATGCTCAATCGAATACTTATAAGCTGGCCATGCCCGAAAAGGACCATATGTAGCAAATCCAAATACTTTTCCATCCTCTTCAAAAACAAAGAGAGGATACCCGCTCTCCACTTTCTGATCATACCATGCTTTTCTGTCTTCCAAAGAGTGTGCATGATAATCATATACGGCAGTCGTATGTAAGATTGCATCATTATATATTTCTAAAACCTCTCCTAAATCTGTTTCCTTCATCTCTCGGATCATCGCTTTATCCCCTTTTTTACTATTAAAAAAATTCTCTCTAATATACTAATCTTATTAAGTAAGATACCAAGTAGGGACGAAAAATGAAAGTATTTTCTATTAATTGCGGATATGAAATAAAGATGTCCTATTCAGACATCTCCATCCTATTTCTTATTATTGTAGCCTCTTTCACCAAATGGCTGTAATTTCTCCAACCACTTTTCCTCCAACTTTGCTAGCTCTTCTTTTTCATTATAATAAGGATCGTCTTTCGGCTTTAGCACTTCTACAATCTCAAATGAAAATGCGTCCTTCCCGTATTCCTTCCATTCTTCCACTAATTTCTTATTGGCATATCCGCCATTTTCCAGTGAAAATTTCACTCCATTAATTGTTTTAAAATTTCTCGTGCTAACAACACAAATTTTCCCGTTCTTACTATTCGTTATCGTATAAATACCAGCTTCAATCGGAATTTCTCTATACTGTTGTTTTAGCTCTTTTTTGCGGTCCATGTTATGTCTATCACCTTTCTATTATTTTTTTGTGTTCTCGTAAAGGTTGTTGCTGTTCCCCACAGCTTGAATAATTAATTTTCTATTGAAAAAACAAAATTCTTTTTGAAAAAAACTATTTTTTTAACCAATAAAGGCTTCCATCTGCTTTGCGATCAAGAAATCCGTATTCAATTAAATATCTTCTTATCAGAACATAATCATCATAAATAGTCTTTAAAAGCTGATTTAATTCCTTTTCGGAATAGCTCTCTTGCTCTTCTAAATACTTGGATATTTCCCGGAGAACAATTAATTTTTGCTTTTGCTTGATTGGAAATTTACTCAAAACCCCATCCTTGAAATATTTAGCTGTTATGCTTTCCTGTTCTTCTTCCGTAATATTGTATCTATCGTCTACCATTGTGGCTGTTTTATGAACAGGAACAAAGCTAGGCGCATGATTATCCTTTTCCTTCATTAACTCCATAATCGCCAGAAAATTTCTCGCTTGCCTTTCCTTTTCCTTAAGAGCAAAGCGATGATGCCGAATGGTTGAAGCACTGCCAATTGCCAGCGCTTTTTTCACTTCTTCATCACTTTTCCCATGATAAAATAGCTCCAGCAATTTAGTCTGATGCTCCGTTAACCCTGTCATCTTTTTATCTAAGCTAAGTAAATAATGAAAAACAGATTGATGAGCATCTTTTATGTGGTGCTGCATGAACTTTTCCGCTTCATATAATGTTCCATCTTGTGGATAGATAATACCTTTCTCTATCTGCTCCCCACATAAAAGACAAAGATAGGAATCCTGTTCATCGATATAGCCCTTTTTTAATTCATCAATCGTTGCATTTTGAAAATAAGATGAAATCCCCATAAAACAAACACCTCGTTT
Source organism: Niallia sp. RD1 (assembly GCF_024219955.1). Classification (NCBI taxonomy): domain Bacteria; kingdom Bacillati; phylum Bacillota; class Bacilli; order Caryophanales; family Bacillaceae; genus Niallia; species Niallia sp. RD1. The sequence goes on from NZ_CP100420.1 coordinate 840,729, forward strand.
ATATGTTTGTTATTTTACAAACATATATTATTTATGTCAGTTAAATAATATACTTTATTTGGTTAACCGTCAATGTTTAGGGAGATTTTGTTTGTTTTGATGGTAGTAAGCTGGGAGGAATCTGTGCGAGATGAACGCTACTTTTTCGTTTGATTCTCTGCTTTTTGGCGTTCATCTAAGCGATGAACACCACTTTTCTCCTGTTTCCTCTGCTTTTTGGCTTTCATCCACTTAATGAACGCCACCTTTCTACTGCCTCCTCTGCTTTTTGGCTTTCATCCACTCGATGAACACCACTTTTCTCCTGCTTTCTCAACTTTTTGGCGTTCATCCACTTAATGAACGCCACCTTTCTACTGCCTCCTCTGCTTTTTGGCTTTCATCCACTCGATGAACACCACTTTTCTCCTGCTTCCTCTACTTTTCGGTTTTCATCCACTTAATGAACGCCACTTTTCTCTTATCTCCTTTGCTTTTTGGTTTTCATCCACTTGATGAAAACCACTTTTCTCCTATCTCCTTTGCTTTTTGGCGTTCATCCACTTGATGAACGCCACTTTTCTCCTGCCTCCTCTACTTTTGGCTTTCATTCACTTGATGAACACTACTTTTCTCCTGCCTCTTCTGCTTTTTGGTGTTCATCTTCACCCCCTAACTCCTCCTCTAGCAATCTCCCAATAGACTTTCCAAAATAAGTATATTACCATGTAAGAAAACAGTATTTATGGAGGAGTAAAATTTGAATATTCTTTGGGATTTTGATGGTACGTTATTTGATACATATCCTGCTTATACAGATATTCTTTATACAGTATTGGAAGAAAAGGTGGATAAGGCAGCTATTTATAAAGAGTTGAAAGTTTCTTTCTCCCATGCAATTGAGTATTTTCACTTAACAGAAGAGCAACGAAATGAGATTAAGCAGATGAATAAAGGAATTGTTGTTAGTGAAGTGAGGCCTTTTCCAGGTGTAGAGGAAATTTTAAAGGCTGCGGAAACAAATGTGATTATGACACATAAAGTGAAACTTCCATCAGTGGGGGTTTCCTTCCTCCCCCACTGATGGTTAGTTGAACCAATCGGACCTTTACGGACAGTTGATCTCCCACCTAGCTTCCTCGTATTCCCATAAGCTTGAGGGGGGGAGTCTTACTGTCCGTTAAGAGTGGGACAAAAGTCATGAGGGTGTAATGAAGTTTTTGCGGTATTATGGATGGGAGAACTATTTTGCGGAAATTGTTACTTTAGCGAATGGCTTTCCCAGAAAGCCGGCAGTAAATTTTTATCAATATTTACATACAAAATATTCAATTGACTTAGCCATTGGGGATCGGGAACTGGATTTAATTCCAGCAAAGGAATTAGGAATCCCCACCTGTATGTTCCAAAACCAGTGTGATTTTGCTGACTTTTCTCTCGCAAACTATACTGAATTTTTTACCGTATACCCGATGACAAAGGGGTGAGGATTATTTTTAAAAGAAAATTAATCGCTGCTAGTTTTACTTGTTCTCTTTATACGATACTGCTTGGATTATTAGTACCAGATTTAATTGATAGCAAGGCAACATATTTTCAATCGGTAATAACAAGTATTTCCATCTACTTTCTTTATACGATACCAGCAATCTTTGTTTATGGTCTGTTCACTTCTTTTGTAAGTGATAAGATTGGGGAATTGTTGGCGCGGAAAACAGGGGAAAATAATTTCGCTTGGCACATTTCTTTATTGCTCCATCTATTATTTGGGTCTGTCCTTCTTTTTATTAGTTTGCCGGCTGCTTTGCTATTTTACCTCATTGATCGGCTGCTTCGAAAAAAAGACCGTTTCTTCACCTGGACACATAGTCTGTTATCTATTGCATTGCCTATTTTCCTTTGGCTTTTAACAATGGTAAATGAATGGTTTTCCATTTTTTAAAAAGGGCATTCCAATGAAAACTCGGAATGCTCCTCACTCTTTCTTCAACACTACTTCCACAATCTCTGGTCGGTTAAAAATTCTTTGGGGAATAATGCTATTTCCTAAACCTCTATTAACGATCATTACCGTTTCTTTGTTTTTATACATACCTGCTGTATATTTCGGCATGAATCCTTGATCTGGCGCAATTATACCACCGATAAAAGGCAGTCTTACTTGGCCGCCATGTGCATGGCCAGTTAACACTAGATCGATATTTTCATAGAGGGAAAATAATTCAGGTCGATGGGAGAGCAACAGATTAAAATGTTCCTCTTGTGATAAGCTATCTACTATTCTAGACAGCTCTTGTTCTCCTGACAAAAAAGCAGGATCATCCACCCCCATGATATTTATCGTCTCTCCACCTATATGGAACAAGGTCTGTTCATTTCTTAATACTTGAACGCCGGTTTGCTCTAATTTCTCTTCTAACGAAGGAAATTTTCCTGACCATGATTCATGATTTCCTGTAACATAATACGCCGGAGCTAGTTCAACCAGTTTTTCCATTAGTGTCATGCTTTTCTGTTCGTCATATTTTTTTGAATCCACTAGATCTCCAGTAAAAACAATGAGATCCGGATCTAGCTGTTTTACACGATTTACTAACCGCTTTTGGTTTTTTCCAAACTGCTTGCTATGCAGATCCGATAACTGCACTATTTTTAACGAATCCCCTATTTTTGGGGATGAGAGAGTGAAAGTGGAGGTAGTCAGACTATTATTTTGATAGAAAGAAAAAAACAGACAGATGCCTATTAATAGGCTAATAATTAACATTCTTTTTTTCACTTACATCACTCTTTCTCCCATTTCACCTCAAAACCGCCCTGCAATCCATCTCCGGTAACAATGAGCTTATAAGTTTCTGTTTTTTTAGCTTCAAAGGTTAAAATGGTCTTCTCTTCATTACTTAAACCAATTCTACGGTTTTTTTCGTCTATTAAGTAGTAGCCAAAGCCACCACCATTACGATTGGTAAAATCAATGTGGACGGTAACATTTTCCCCTTTTTTGGCTTTAATCGGAACCTCTTCCTCCCCATTAAAATAAGCAAAATATGCTTCATAGGATTGTTCGCCTCTTATGGTATTCCATTCCTTTTTTACAGTGAAATCAGGAATTGTTAGCAAAAGGAAAAAAATCGGTGTAATAGCAAATGTCCATTTAAACCAGCTTACTTTTGCTGCGATTTTAATCCCTATGTAAAATAATAACGCGCTAATTAAACCAGAAGTTGCAGCAAATAGAGGGAAAACATTCCAAACTATCGGCAGAAAAAGACAAAGGCCAGCTAAAATATACAAACATACCTCTAGCTTTGGAAAATATTTAGCTATCCAGTCAATCAACATCGAAAGAAGAATCCCAAAACCAAAAAAACCTATCCAGAAGAATGGATTTTTAATTTCATGCGAAAATAAATATAGATCAAAACTTGATAGAAAAAGATAGGAAAAAAAGATTGATGCCGCAAAACCTGCTCCTGCTAGTTTTATTAAGGCATATTGTATTCCCCTACGGATATTCTGACTATCTACCATATTTGTTCCTCCCAAAGGATAGTTACTAACATTCTATCAAAATAAGGAAATGAATTGTTAAAAACTTGAAAAATAAGCAGGTGATATAAAGTGAAACTTCCATCAGTTGAGGGTTCCTTCATCCCCCACTTATGGTTAGTTGAACCAATCGGACCTTTACGGACAGTCGATCTCCCACCTTTCTTTCTCCTATTCTCTTAAGCCTAAGGGGGAGTCTTACTATCCGTAAAGAGTGGGATAAAATCAATTATTGTTTTATATGCTTTTAGTAAATAGATGATTCCTATTTCATTTGCATTCTCGGTTTAAATCATAACAAGTGGGTCATACTTATGTTATGTATCTTTTCGGGAGTGAAATATATGATGTGGTTTCCTTATCTTTATCTCCTTTTGACTCTAATCATCCTTTTGTTCATGCCAAAGCGCCTGACAAAAGTAGAAATATATGTAACATGGTTTGTGGTCGCTTTAATTAATTTAAGCTCGGACCTCATCTTAAGTTTTGTCTTCCATATGTATGAGTTAGGACCAAAAGGAGTACAGCTTTCTGTTCATTTTATTGAACTAACACTTGGTGCCACTCATGGAATAATTTATTTAAATTTTATGCCCCAGCACTTCAAAAGCTATATCCCCTATTTTTGCGCTTGGCTCGTTTACTCTGTTCTTTTGGAGTATCTCCTGCTTTCCTTCGAATTCCTTACTTATAGCGGATGGCACTTATGGTATTCAGGAATTTATTATGCATTTGCCTTACTTTATACAAGATGGCATTTAACCTTTATTCGCAGTGAGAAACAAGGTTAATGGGGAGCGAAGCGAGGTACCTTTACAACCAACCATTCCGCTTCGCTTTCGCAATGGCTTCCATTCGATTTTTCGCTTCTAATTTGCTGATTGCTTCGGAGATGTAATTGCGAATTGTTCCAGATGATAAAAAAAGTGTTGCAGCAATCTCCTTTACTGACTTCCCTTTTTCAATTAGTATTAATATTTCTCTTTCCCGCTTTGATAATGGGTTTTCTTTTCCGATACTGCCAAAAATTAATTCAGAAGCGAATTCTCTTTTTCCATTCATAATATTTCGAATTGCTTCCGCTAATTCTTCACTTGGACCATCTTTTAATAAATAGCCATGGACATTCGCGTTTAGGGCTCTTTCAAAATATCCTGGTCGTGCAAATGTGGTTAAAATAACAACTTTACAAGGAGATTTCAGCTTCTTCAATTCCTCTGCGACATCAAGGCCGCTTTTTATCGGCATTTCAATATCTAATAAGCAAACATCTGGGTTATGCTCTTTAATAAGGGTTAATGCTTGTTCACCATTTTCTGCTTGGCCGACGACTTCTAAATCTTCTTCAAAGTTAAGCAGTGTTCCTAAAGCTCCTCTAAGCATGCGTTGGTCTTCTGAGATGATAATTCGAATCACCATGTTTCCTCCTTTCGTCTTTCCTTTCGAATGATTGGAACAACGATGTGAAGGGTTGTTCCATTACTGGATGAAATTCTCCATTTTCCGTCTACTAGCTCCAGTCTTTCTTGCATTCCCAATAGTCCATTTCCCTCATTCCGTCCCTCTTCCAAGCCTTTTCCATTATCCTGAACAATAAGTTCAATTGTCCCTATATGTTGTTGAATTGCTACTTTGCTGGTTGTTGCAGCACTGTGCTTAACAATATTGGTAACAGCTTCTTTTAAACAAAGACTAATAATATTCTGTGATAAAAGCGGCACTTCGCTATCTTTCATGTCGATTGTAATTTCTGTATTAATCCCTGCTGCTTGCAAAGTTGTTTGCACCTCTATTATTGCTTCTCGAATAGTAATTGCCCGCATGTCAGACACTAGCTCACGAACTTGTTTTAAAGCTGCCCTAGAAATTCCTTCCATTTCTTTCACTTCTTTAATTGCGCTTTCTGGTTGGGGATAGACCATTTTTCCAACGAGCTGGCTCTTTAATGTCAGGAGCGATAAAGTGTGGCCGAGCGTATCATGCAAATCGCGGGCAATTCTCATGCGTTCTTCTTTTTTAACTAAATAACTAATTTGTTCATTCGCTAAATCCAACTGCCTTTCTAAATCCATACGACGATTCATGGAGCGGATTCCAAAAGGAGAAATCAGCATAATAAGAAAGAAGGGAATCAAAAAGATCAGGGAATTAGGGTTGATATCCTTCCAACTGATTCCAATTGGGATTAGTAAAGAGAGGACAAACAGACTGTAAAAATAATAGAAATATTTTTTCCCAGAATAATATCCGATGAAATTTGCAGGGAAATACCCCATAAATAATAGATTAGGATCATAAAAGATACTAAAAAACATGACAAGCAAAATTTGAATAACAAGCCAATAATTAAATCGATTCTCTTCTATACTGCTGTATAATTGTCGGTACGACAGAAGAAATACAAGTACAAGAAGAAATCCGACTATTTGCTTAATCCCCTCTTCCTTCATCACCTGCATAATCGGAAGGAGTACATATACTAAAAAGATATAAGGAAAAAAGCCATATCTTCTCGGAAAAAGCTCGAACCTCTTCTTGGTATCCATCTTTCTCCTACACCGCCTCTCGTTTTTTTCCAATATAAGTTGATAATACCATAAATAGAAGGAGGTACCCGATAATCATCAGATAATTAAAAAAAGAGGGGGACTGGTTCCTAATTATTTCCCATGCTCCGTTTGCAAAATGATAGGAAGGAACCCATTTTGCCACTTGCTGCATGAAGGATGGAAATACCTCGATTGGCATCCACATTCCCCCTGTTATGGCCATAGTCATATAGATAAGATTACTAATTCCTGAAGCAGTTTCTACTTTTTTAATGGTACCAATAATTGTTCCAAGCGCCAAAAACGGCAGTGATCCAAATAATATCCAAAGACCACAAAGCATCCACTGAGAAAAAGTTAGGCTAACATTATTAATGAGGATCCCAGCGGTAAAGATAACAAGGATGGAAAATAGATGAATCACTGTTTGTGCTATCATTTTTGCACCATAATAAACGAATTGGGATAGTGGAGTAATTTGTAAATAAATTGTCCAGCCTTCTGCTTTTTCCTGCACGATTTTAATTCCTAAGGTCATAATACTAGAACCCATAATACTAAAGGTCGTCATCGACATTAAATAATGAAGATTCCATAATGCCTCATCATCTCGAGGTGCTGTGAAAATATTTGTAAATAAAAAATAGAAAAGGACGGGAACAAGCAAGGACCAAAAAATATAATATTTGTTTCGAAGCATTCGTATGATTTCTACTTTACTTTGCATCCAAAAACATTTCATTGCCTACCTCCTTCTTCTCTCCCAATAGCTGTGAAAAAACCTCTTCTAATCGACCTAGCTTTACTTCAATATGGTAGATATTTAGTTGCCTATCAAAGATTTCTTTTAAGAGTTGATCCGAGTTTTTAGCAACAAGTGTTACTTTATCCTTCTCTTTCTGCACATCCTCAACAAAGGGAAAATTCTGATAGAAATCTAATGTATAAGGGGTTCGTTCTTGGAACATAACTCTTGGCTTTGTTAGCTTTTCCTTTAGATGTGCTGGCGTACCGTCGCCTACAACCTCACCTTTATTTATCATGATTATTCTCCCCGCTACTTCATCTGCCTCTTGCAAGTAATGGGTTGTAAAAAGGATTGTTTTTCCTTGCCTGTTTAGTTCCTTCATTTTTTTCCAAAACTGTTCTCTTGATGTTACATCCATGCCAACGGTTGGCTCATCCAAAAACAGCAAATCAGGATTACCTGCTAGTGCCAGCGCAAAGTTTAGTCGTCTTTTTTGGCCACCGGAGAGCTTTTCTGTCCGTTGATTCCAGTCTTCTTCTTGAAGTCCTGTTAGTTCCAACAAGGTAGTCAATTCAATGGGATTTTGATAATAGCTTTGAATTAATTGAATCAGCTCTCTTACCTTTAAACTATCCATTACACTGACTTCTTGAAGCATTCCACCAATCTTTTCTAACACTTCCTTTTGTCTTGGATTCTTTTGAAAAAGGGAGACAGTTCCTCGTGTAGGCTTCATTAAGCCTAGCAGCATCCGCATCGTCGTCGTTTTCCCTGCTCCATTCGCTCCTAAGATCGCTACCATTTCCCCTTGTTTAATCGAAAAAGAAACGTCCTTTACTGCTTTCTTCTGCTGAAATTCTTTCGTTACGTTCCTTAACTCTACAATCGTTTGCAATTTCTCCACCTCCAAGCTTCTATCTTTATTTTAGCTAGCAGCAGGAGAACTGATTAGTCGCAGATGTCAGGAATCTCGGATGACAAATGTCATTTTTTTTAAGAAAACTTCTCTCGATGGGGGTCTTACTACCAGTTAAAAGTGGGACAAAAAAATTTTTAGAAACTTACATTGAATTTTCATGCGTTGCTTGGAGTGGAAGGGGTGAGACTCCTGTGGGATTAGCGAGACAGCTTAGACCCTGCAGGCCAAAGGCAGACCGCGGCTAAGCGCGAGCCCCACGGAAAGCGAACCCCTGGAGCGGAAAGCAACATCCCTATTCAAAGGGACTAATAAATATACTATTCAGAAGTTTGACTACAGTCTGAAATGTTCTGGCTAATCACCAGAACATTTTTTATCTTATTCTTCTGTTGTCATTATGAAAAATTCTACATCATTAGCATTCTTAAATGCAGAGATTCTGCGAAAACCAAACTTTTCATATAAAGCGATGGCTCGATTATTAAAAGTTGCAACGGTGAGACGCAAAGGATGTTCCGTCTCTATAGAATCGAGGATACATTGCATAAAGCTGGTTCCCTGACCTTGTCCGGTTAAATCAGGGCGCATGCCTAAACCAATATCAAGGTATCCTTCTGGGTATGCTTGAAAAAGGTAGCCGATCGGAACCTGGGCAGCATAGCCTGTGCAATAGAATCCCACTAACTCTCCATTATGTTCAATTGCATAATAGGGATTTTCTGCGAACTCTTGCAACGATTCCTCTGTCACTTCACTATTATATAAATCGTAAGGAGCGGGATAAGTCCAGCTAAGAATTTCCCTCGTTGCTTGCTCTGTCATCTTTTGTATAGAAAAGTCCATTACCTATTCTCCTCTATGTGTTTATTTCGAGTGAACCCCAAATATCTCGTTCCTTGAAATTGCAGTTCCCCGCTGTCTCCTTCTACCAGCATGCCATATTCTTCTCCTTTTAGTTGAAATTCGGTGCGATCTCCACTGGGAAATTCAAAGGTTATATAATAGTTGCTATACGAGCTACTTTCCCCACCACCATGTACACTCGTTCTTTTCGTAACCACTTTAGCGGGGATAGAAAGTCGTGGCTGCTGATTGTTTTTATTCCATTTCACAATTGAACTGATGATAGCAAAAATAAAAAGACCAATAATAATAACAAATACCACAAAGATGAAAATCGGTCCAATCGTGAACATGATATCATCCCCACCTGTATAAAAATCTTCCATATAAATTGTTCCCTTCTAAAAGTATTTTCGCCTTGATTTCCATATAGCCTTTATTACGCTCCCATTTAGGAAAAAGTTTCAACTTGTAGCTGTTGATTTTCTACATTCTTTGTTATTTCAATAAATTTAAATGTAAAATTAAATAATCTTATATTTAAAATCTAATTTATTTATTTTTTCAACTATTAAATTGACTTTTTAATATAATTTATTAATCTAACATAGAAAGGAGGTAGGCATTAATATGAATTATCCAGTTATTAATGATTGTCCTGTCTGTCATCACGAACTCCATGTAACAAAGCTAGAATGTAGTCATTGCCATACAACGATTGAAAATCGCTTTCATCTTTCCAATTGGCATTCTTTTTCAGATGAGCAAATGCATTTTATTGAAACATTTATCCTTTCACGAGGAAGCATTAAAGAAGTAGAAAAAAAACTTGGTATTTCTTATCCAACTGTTCGAGGAAAGCTGGATGATATTATTCGGATTATGACAGGCGAAGGGGAAGAAACAGAGAGACAACCAAGTAAAATTAGTACGGAAAGAAAAGCGGATATTCTAGAAAAGCTAGAAAATAATGAAATAACAGCAGAGGAAGCCATCCAATTAATGAAGAACATTTAAGGAGGATATGAAACATGAATGATGAATTGAAACGAATTTTAACAATGGTTGAAAACGGAAAACTAACATCTGATCAAGCAACGACACTTATCGATTCAATGGAGGAAAAAACGGAAAAGAAAACCTTGCTTGAAGATAGCCCTTATCTAAATCGCCTACTTAAAGTACGAATCCAATCGGAAACAAATGATAATATTAACGTTAATGTTCCAATTAGACTAGTAAAAGTACTGCTTCAAACCGGAATAGGTATCGCGGCAAAAATCCCCCAAGCCCAAACCTATACGGAAAATATCGATGTGGAATTATTATTAACTGCCATTGATAGCGAATTAGTCGGCGAAATTGTTAATGCCAAATTAGCGAACGGTGACAGCATCAATGTGTATGTGGAATAGTGGAGTGAAACTATGGTAAAGGTAACTGTCCAGACAGAAAAACATAAACGTTATTACATCATTCTCCCTACTTTTCTGTTAAGTACTTTTATTAATTTCGCCTTTTCAAAACGGTTATGGAAATTTATTCACAACCGAACGAAGGAGCAAACAGCCGTGGCCATCTATAGGAACGCTAGTGATATAAAATTTTTATTAAAAATGTTGAGTAAAGAGCTTAAATACACTTCTCTGTCTGAGCCACTTGTTGATATTTGCCTAAAAGACGGAACTTATGTAAAGGTGACGATCACATGAAATGTGCACTTCTCCTTAAAAAGAAAAAATCTAGTGCTCGCAACACTAGATTTGTGTGAAACCTTTATTTGTTTTTAGCTAAAACACCTTTCCTACACTCGTTTGTTTAAGGGAAGGTGCTCTTTTCTTACTATAGCACAGGTCGAAATATTTGTGAATTACTCATGCGGTGCGCCAGGTGGATAGAAACTTGGCGGCATTTTAATCCATCCATGTTCCCTCATTCTCGTTTTAAGCTCCATCCCATAAATACTTTTTTCTGTATGGAAACGAATCCACATTAAGCCAACGTCGCTACGAACACTTTGCGTGATATTTGTGGAACACATAACAATATTGCCTGTTACTTTGGCAGCTAGTAAGTTTGCTATTTCCATATCGGTAGATTTCGCCCCTAAAGGAATGGCATTTGGATCAGATTTTGGTTTAGATTCAGCAGAGCTGGAAAGAGGCACGCCTTCATTTATCATGAATTCCTCTAGGTTGTTTCGCTGTTCTGTTGCTAATTCTCTTGCTTCATTAATCAATTTAATTAAAACATTGTCTGTTGTTGTATTAAGAGCCATTTCAAGTACAGGAATTTCATCCGCTATTGCAGCTTGATATGTCCAGCAACCCATCGCCTCTCCAATATGAAGTAGCGGCTTCGGTTCAGAGTCAAATCTCGTCTTAATATAGTCGAGAAATGCTTCCATTTTATGTGCCATGATGTACACCTCTTCGTGTTTTTACCTATAATGTTTACAATTAAATGGAAGTTTATTCAAGATAAAACTATTTAGAGCAATCGATACGTAAAAAGGATATCTTTTTTCGCACCTGATGGAGCACATTTTTAGATGTTAAGGCTAATAGCTGTTGACTCTGTTGATTTTATTTATAGTTTTGGCGCTTTACTTGTGGCTTTTATTCTTTTACTTGCGACTTTCGCACTTTTACTTGCGACTTTCACCCGCTTACTTGCGACTCCCACCCTTTTACTTGCGACTTTCACCCGCTTACTTGCGACTCACCACATCTCCAACTTTCCTTCTCCTTAACGCGCCACTCCAATTTGCTTTCTTACTTCTTGTAAAAATGGCAGTGTTCGAGCTCTTGCTTTTTCCGCTCCTTTTCGGAGAAGCTCATCTATTTTTTCAGGATTACCCATTAACTCCTTGTATTTCTTGCGTGGTTCTTCTAAGAATCGATTCATGACTTGGAACAATTCCTTTTTCACTTCTCCCCATCCGACTCCATTTTCGTATCTTTGGCGCATTTGCGCTACTTCTTCAGCACTTGCAAATTCCTTATACAAAGTAAACAAGATAGACGTCTCCGTCTCTTTTGGTGCTTCTGGTGGGAGAGAATCGGTTTTGATTTTATTAATAAGCTTTTGTAACTTTACTGGCTCTTCAAAAAGAGGAATTGTATTATGATAACTTTTGCTCATTTTTCGACCATCCAAGCCTGGCAAGATACTAGTTTCTTCATCCACTATATATTCCGGTAGCACAAAAGTTTCCCCATAATGATGATTAAAGCTGTCGGCAATATCTCGCGCAATTTCAACATGCTGGATTTGATCTTTTCCTACAGGTACCATATTGGCTTGAAAAGCAAGAATATCGGCTGCCATGAGGATTGGGTACGTAAACAGTCCCATGTTTACGCCATCATCAACCTCTTTTCCTGCTTGTTTATTGCTGTCGACGATTCCTTTATAAGCATGTGCGCGATTCATCAACCCTTTTGGAGAAAAACAAGCTAATATCCAATTTAATTCAAAGATTTCCGGTACGTCGGACTGCCGATAAAGGATTACTTTTTCCGGATCTAACCCAAGAGCTAACCATGTTGCTGCCACCCCATAGGTTAACGTTCGAAACTCTTCGCGATCGTGAATTTTCGTTAAACCATGATAATCTGCAATAAAATAAGCTGCCTGATAATCACTGTTTTCCGCTAGTTGCAAAGCAGGTTTAATTGCCCCTATATAGTTTCCTAAATGTATTTGTCCAGTTGGTTTAATACCAGTTAAAACTATTTTTCCCATCTGCTTATCCTCCCTTTTATAAAACACAAAAAGGGCCACTCATCCTATAAAAAGGACGAGTAACCCCGTGGTGCCACCTTCATTCGTTTATTTCACATAAACGCACTTAATCCGTACAGAAACATAGCTGTTCCGATACTTTGTCTTTTTTAACGGTAAGACGTTCCGCGCAGCCTACTAGTGGGTTCAGCCTTGTAGCTCAGAAGCCCATTCAGCAATCAATCCGTACTGATTCGCACCACCCATCAGCTCTCTGAAACCTCTTAACTGCTTACTCTTCTTCCTCATCGCTCATTAATATTACATATATAGTAAATTATAAGATTAAAAAGGTCAAGAGATGCTTACATATTCTTATCTTTTAGAAGGATATTATGAATAAGAACCTAAAAAAATCCAGATGGCAGCGAAGCCACTGAATGACTTAAAAACGTTGAAAGTATCGCCATTTATTTAAAAATGAGGATTATGTTACAAAAAATATTTTCAAAAGAAAATAAATTATCCTCTTGTTTTTCTGAACTTTATCTGTTAGTATCTTTTACAAGTTAGCGCTAACGAAAAATTTTACTAATTATACCTTTTAAATATATATGCTTTGATTGGAATCAGTAGTGCCTATTTCCCTGTTATTAGAGAGTCAATGGTTGGTGCAAATTGACACAAAAATAGGGGCGAATTACCTCCAGGAGCATTCTTTGTGAAAGAGTTTACTCGATTAGCAGAGAACGGATGAGCCGTTACCCATAATGAGTGTTGAATAGCTATATATTCTTCAATTAGGGTGGTACCACGTGCTTAAAAGCAACCACGTCCCTTGTTTAGGGGCGTGGTTTTTTTTTACAGTTTTTCTAAAGTCAATTTGGTGTCTAGCTCCAGCGCCTACCACCTAGCAAACTTCAGGTCACCTCCCAGGTTGCTAGGTGGTGAACAAGGAGCTTGCGCCTTTCTTACAAACCAATTCAACGAAAGGAGAAAGAAAGATGAGTCCATTTATTGAACAGTTAACTACAGACCAAGAAAAAGAAATGAAGAGGCAACTTGATGTTTATCGTCAAGGCGTGCAAGATATTATTCCGACGGAAGAACTAGCAGAAAAAATCGCTAAGTCACTTGTGACAAATACCCCGTTAAAAGTAAAGCTCGGCCTTGATCCATCTGCTCCAGATGTTCATCTCGGCCATACAGTTGTACTGAATAAACTGCGCCAATTCCAAGAAAACGGGCATACGATTCAATTAATCATCGGTGATTTCACCGGCAAAATTGGTGATCCAACTGGAAAATCTTCTGCTAGAAAACAGCTGACAGATGAAGAAGTGAAGGAGAATGCGAAAACTTATTTTGAGCAATTCGGCAAAGTACTGGACATGGAAAAGGTCGAGCTTCATTACAACTCTAAATGGCTCTCTTCCCTTTCCTTTGAAGATGTCATTCAACTTGCTGGAAAAATAACCGTTGCCCGCTTGCTAGAACGGGATGATTTTGAAGAGCGGTTAGCATATGGAAAATCGATTTCCTTGCATGAATTCTTCTACCCACTGATGCAAGGCTATGATTCCGTGATATTAGAGGCAGATATTGAACTTGGCGGTACAGATCAGCATTTTAATATTCTCATGGGACGTCACTACCAAGAAAAGTTTGGAAAAGAAAAGCAAATTGCGATATTAATGCCCCTGTTAGAGGGATTAGACGGTGTTGAAAAAATGTCTAAGTCAAAGCATAACTATATTGGCATTGACGAAAGCCCAAATGAAATGTACGGAAAAGCAATGTCCATCCCTGATCCATTAATGAGCAAATACTTTGAGCTTATTACAGACTTAGAACCTGCTGAAATTGCCCAAATTAAAAAGGATTTGCATGCTGGGTCTCTTCATCCTAGAGATGCTAAAATGCTGCTAGCAAGAACAATCGTCCGTATGTACCATAGCAAAGAAGCGGCAGAAAAAGCGGAACAGCAATTCATTACTATTTTTCAAAAAGGAGCTTTACCTGAGGATATTCCAACCGTCCAGTGGACTGGCAACAATCCTGAATCACTTGTCCAGCTGCTAGTAGACGTTAATCTATTACCCTCAAAAAGTGAAGCAAAAAGGATGATTCAAAACGGCGGTGTTCGCATCGATGGAGAGAAAATCGAAGAAGTAGATCTTGAAGTTACGATCAACAAGGAATTAATTATTCAAGTAGGGAAAAGAAAGTTTGTAAAACTGCTTGGCTAATCACTGAAAATGGGCTAGCTGCTAGCCCATTTCCTTTTATGAACTTACTGTCTCGCCTCCATTTACGTGAAGAACTTGCCCTGTTACAAACCGGGAATCATCAGAAGCTAAATATACAAAGGTCGGTGCCAATTCGAATGGCTGTGCTGCTCTTTGCATTGGATTAGCAGAACCAAAGATTGCTACTTGATCAGAGGAGAAGCTCGCTGGAATTAATGGTGTCCATGTGCGTCCTGGCGCTACTGCATTCACACGAATTCCTTCTTTGACAACACTTCTGGCGAGGGATCTTGTGAAACCAACATTTGCTGCTTTTGTGGCAACATAATCAATGAGCAGCGGTTCCCCTGCGTAAGCAACGACGGAAGCTGTATTAATAATGCTACTTCCCGGCTTTAAATGGGGAAGGGCCGCTCTTGTTGTGTAAAAATGGGAGTAAATATTAACCTTAAATGTATCATCAAATTGTTCATCGGTAATATCCGTTAATTTCGCCTGTTGAAATTGTATACCGACATGGTTACAAAGAATATCTAGTTTTCCAAATGTCTTTACCGTTTTCTCCACAATATCGATACACTGTTTTTTCTTGCGCAAATCACCTGGCAGCAATAGACAATGTTGCCCTAATTCTTCGACCCTGTTTTTTGTCCGATTGGCATCCTCATGCTCATCTAAATAGGCGATTGCTACATCAGCTCCTTCTTTCGCAAAAGCAATCGCAACTGCTGCACCAATACCACTATCTCCCCCTGTTATTAAGGCTACTTTCCCTTTCAGCTTTCCACTTCCTATGTAGTGGTCATTTTCAATAATTGGTTTTGGAACCATATAACTTTCTAATCCTGGCTGACGGAGCTGTCTATTTTCAGGAAAATTAATCGGAATTTCCTCATACTTTGTCACTTTTCCATAATTCGGATAAAGCGGATACGGATCTGTCTGCTTATTTGCTTCAAATAACGCCTGCACTTCTTTTAGCTCGATGTACTTTTCAGATTGGTGATTTCTGGGCTCTACTAATTCATAATAAGCTTGTGGCACTTGAAACATTGGATCTCTCGGATCATGCGGATAAAAGGACATACTAATCCCTCCATTAATAGTAGTAAATTATCCTATGTGGTTCTGCCTATTTTGTGCCTACTTATCTTCCATGGACTAACTCTCTTTTTGATGGGAGTGAATACGCTAAAAAGAAGAAAATGGAGGAGGGTCTTATTATGAGGTATGAATTTCATCCAAAATTAAAATTATTGCTGCAAAAACATTCTAGCGAACCTGTTCATATGACATATATCAACCACAAATGGTCGATGCCAAAAACAACGGTAAAACCACCCTATTATAAAAAGCCAATTTATGAGTTACATTATCCAAAAGTATGAGATAAAGAAAACTTCCATCAGTGCGGGTTTTTCCTCTTCCCCACTGATGGTTAGAAGGCGATGCCCCTGTTATCAGGCTCTTTTTATCTTACTCGCTAGTTCCCTGATTCACTCATTTTCCGCTTAAGCGCAGCGTGAGTTTGCCCCCAAAATATAAGCAAAATACCGATAATTTGCAGAAAATCAGGACGATATGCTGTTAATACGATGTCCATAAAGATTGCAACTGCAGGATCTATAAACACAAGAACAGCGATTGTCCCAGAAGATAGCTTTGGCAAGCTGCTAAAAAACAAATAATAAACAAATCCAGTATGTATAATTCCTGTCAATAAAATATAAAACCAGTTTTCTCCTGTTAAATGGTTAAAATAATCCCATCTGACCAGTGGCAATAGCATAATAATCCCAACACTTGTTTGAATAATCGTTGTTAAAATCGGATTTAACTTTGCAATTTTCTTCCCTGTCAATGTCGTCAACGCATAAAATAAGGAAGCCCCAAATGCCCATGGCAATCCAGCTGAAATAAGATCATCAAAAGACAAATAATCTTGAATTCCACCAACCAATAACGTTCCAATAAAACAAATAATAACTGTTAGCAATACTTTCAAACTGACTTTTTCCCGATAAAGAAAGCTCCCCAATAAAACGACAAGAACTGGCGCCAAATGATAAATGGAAACCGCAACAGTCACTGACATATGCTCAAATGAACGGAAGAAGAAGACCCAGTTCACAACGAGAAACACGCCACACAGCACACTGTAGCCAATTTCTTTTCTCTCAATCGCTTCCTTTTTCCGCTGTGAAAATAAATAGACAATACTTAATACGACACACGCACAAATACATCGAATAAATACCAGTTCGATAGCTGGCAAATTCGTTTTAGCAGAAAAATAGCCAATCGAACCAAATATAGCCATTGATAATGCAAATTTCATTGCTGCGCTCATGCTATTCCTCCAAAACTGAAATCAAGTTGCTAGTTTTTTTACTTATTCTCCTATCATATAGAAATTTTTCATTTTAATAAATATGATAGATTACCAATTTGATCCTTTTTCAAAATCAAATTTCTCAGCAAACACAAAAAACCCCTTCTAAAGAAAGGGTTAAATTCTTTTTGCACCATAATATTTTGTTTTCCAATAAGAGTTGGATAGCTTGTCCACTTTTACTCCTTTTGAAGAGGAGCTATGAATAAACTGATTACTTCCTATGTATATACCAACATGGGATGCACCTTTTTTATATGTTTCAAAGAAGATTAAATCTCCTTTTTTCAATTCAGATTTCTTTACTTTTTTCCCTTTTGTATACATACTCGCGGCTGTTCTTGGCAGAGATTTGCCAACTTTTTTATAGCTATAACCAACAAATCCGGAGCAGTCAAATCCTTTCGGAGTGGTTCCTCCATATTTATAAGGAGTACCTATATAATTCTTCGCAACGGTAACAACCGATTTTTTTGAAGCGGCACTTGCTTCATTGGTACCAAATATGCCAGAAAAAAACAATCCAAATGACAGGAGTGACAAGACAATAACCTTTTTCATCCAGTGACCTCATTTACGTAAGATTATGTTCCCAAGGCTTCCTTCTATCAACAAATCTATCTTCTCATATTATTCAGATAATTAGGTTACATCTTTATAGAAATTGGATTACAATTCTATTACAATACTATATAAGAATAATATTCCTCTAATACCATTATCTTCTTTCTCCATCTGACCTAATTTCTCTGATGAAAAGATAGAACATGATATACTAATAGAAAAAAAGAGGGAGCGTGTAAGCCGTGGATTTTATTGCTATCGATTTTGAAATAGCGAATGCGGATATGGCAAGTGCCTGCTCAATAGGACTAGCTTATGTAGAAAATAATTCTATTATTAAAGAGGAATATTTTTTAATTAAACCTCCAAGTCTATTATTTGATCCAAAGTTTACAGCGATTCATGGAATAACCGAAAAAGATGTTGAGGAAGCGAAAAGTTTTCCGGAGGTTTGGGAATGGATAAAAGAAGCTATTTCTTCTCATACCATCATTGCCCACAATGCTCAGTTTGATATGAGTGTTCTCTATTGCTGTCTGGAAAAATATCAATTCGATATGCCTGATTTTTCTTATATTTGTAGCATTCCCATTAGTAATCGCGCAACTAGAGGGGCGAAGGTGGGCCAATCATTGAAGGAGCGAACATCTTATTTTGGTATTTCAATGGAAGAACATCATCACGCAGGTTCGGATGCGCGAGCATGTGCAGAGCTTGTCATTGCTTGCATTCAGTCGAGAAAAAAGGATTCGTTAAGTACCTATTGTGCTTCTTATCCAACTCTTCCTATTAAACAATTTTCTGAACTAAAACCACAAACTACTTTTGGCAGAGCTACTACTTTTTCTAAAAGAAAGCCAGTCAAAAAATTCTCATCAGTTTCCATTTCAGAAATTACGCCAACAACTGATTCTTTTGATGAGAACCACCCACTTTATGAAAAAAACCTTGTTTTCACTGGCGATCTACAATCACTTGAACGAAAAGAAGCCATGCAGCAAGTTGTCGACTTAGGTGGAGTCATCAAAAGTGGCGTCAGCAGCAAAACCGATTATTTGGTTGTCGGCGTACAAGACCAAAAGCTTGTCGGATCAGAAGGCATAAGTTCAAAAGAGAAAAAAGCATACGATTTACAAGCAAAAGGAAAGGCAATTGAAATTATCAATGAACAACAATTTTTAGCGTTATTGAATAAAGAGCGAGTAAATCATTAAAAAAGGCTGTTTTTCGTAAAGTTTGTTGCTACTACCCGCACCCGGAATACACTTCGCTTTCCGTCGGGCTCGTGCTGAGCCTCCCACAGAAGTCTTCGTGTATTCCGGCTGCTCCATTTTTCCAACTAATTCTTTTTTTCGATTAAAAAAACAACAATCCTTTAGAAAACAGCCTTAAAAAAAGAATTGAATTCATTTTCCCGTTAAAGAAGACTGTTTCACTATATTCTAATGAAGCAGTCTTTTTATAAGGCTCCTTTTCTCCTCTGCTGTCCCCTTTTCCATCGAAATGGAATTAGCAAAGCTAAAAACAATAAAAGTGCGACTACCTCAAGAACAAACACATAATACGGATATGGTCCCAAATAATCGAAAAGGGAACCATTTGCTGGCTTAGAGGCTAAAAACATATAATTACCACCTGTATATTTATTGACCATCCACGCCAGTCCAGCACAACTATTTAGAAAGGCGAATGACAGAAACAATCCTTTTTTTGTCGGTTTATATTGGTGGACAAGCACAAAGTAAAGACATGTCCATATAATAAGAATGTGCGTAACAAAAAAGTGAAAATAACGGAAATGGGGATAACCAAAAAACAATTCTGGTGTGACAATAGCCATTAATGCGCCTATAATTCCAATAAAATAAACTACTTGAAAAACAAGCTCCCATTTAGTAATTAGTAGCAGCAAGCAAAGAACTAAACTAATGGAACAAAGATGGAACGGCAGCATAAAAGTAGCATTCCATAACCGATCCTTATACATCCAATAATGATACATCGCCTCTAAACCTAGTAGTAATAGGAAAAAGACAAATCGAACAATACCACTTCGATTTTCGATGTCATTCCGAAAAACAGCAAGTAACACACCCCCTGTAATAAGAATGCCTATCATAACTAGATGGGATACAGAAAATAATTCAAAGGGGAAATCATTATCAAGATGCCCGTACCATCCCTTCATTTACACCATTCTCCTTTCTGGTATTTTCCGAAAAAATTATTTTTCCCAATTTTTTTTAGAAACTATGTATAAAAGTTTAATAGTTTGGGAATATTATAGACAAATACTACTGAAAAAGAAAAAGCATTTTTAAAGGAGAGGATCATGATGAAACTACAAACAAATACTGCAATGACTGATTTTATTGACAAAGATAAATTCGAATTAGAATCCTACCTTGAATATTTATTTAACATTGCTTCGGAAAAATAATCTGGAGGATACGCTGCTTTTCCAACTAAAAAAGCAGCGTATCCTCCAGGCTCCTGTTTAGAAAACTTTGTTAGGTTGCATTCCTCTTAAAGAAACAAGTCATCCATACACTTTTTTGTAAATTCCTTAGAAAAAGCACTTAATATTTCCAATTCAATTTGGTAAAATAGGAAAGCAATCTATCAAAATTAGGAGCGTCAAAAATGGTACTTTCTCGCATTAATATTGAAAATGCATGTGAACTACTAGACACTATCGATTTACTAAAGACCCAATTGCTTAAATATGGGATTGAAAAAGGCTTAAATGATCCCAATACCATTCAAATAAGTGAACAGCTAGACACATATATTGTCATGTATCAGAAAAAAATGGCTCAAAAATAGAATACTATACATAAATCCTCTGCGAATCCTCATCTAAACCGATTACTAATTAGCGAATAAGATTAATAATATCTTTCATTGCTGCCGCTGCTGCGCCCTTCGGATGAGACGCACCGCCAACACAGCAAATGGTTCCCATCTCTTCCGTTTCAAACAAAATTCCTTTATTTGTTCCCTTTACATGAATTAGCGGATTTTCAGGAGGAATGATTTCTGGTTTTACTTGTAAAACCAACCTATCTCTTTGCTTTTTTGCTGATGCAATCAGCTTCCACTCACACCCATTTATTTTAGCGCGTTGCATATCCGCTTTTGTGACCTTTTCTATGCCATCTACCACAATATCTTCTAATGTTAGATTAGTATGAAATAAGCCATTTGCTAGTAGCAGTATTTTGCATGCACTGTCCAATCCTTTAATATCTAAATCGGGATTCTTCTCCGCAATTCCATTTTCTTGTGCTAGCTGCAATGCTTTTTCAAAAGTTAGATTCCCCTCTGACATACTTGTCAGAATGAAATTAGATGTCCCGTTTAAAATCCCTTTTATCGATTGAATAGTGCTGCCTGCCAAACTAAATTCACCAATATCTAATGTAGGTAACGCTGCTGCTGTAGCTCCACTATACTTGATATACCGCCCTTTTGCCTTTGCAATTGCCAGTAATTCAGGCAAGGAATGAACAAGTGCCCCTTTGCTGACAGAAACAATATCCATATTCGCCTCAAGCGCTTGTTTTATATAAGAAAGGGCGGGTTCTCCTGTTTCTAGATTCGTTGGTGTACATTCTACGAGAATATCCCCTTTCATTGATGGAGATTCAAGCACTAAATCTTTCATGCTAGCATATTGCGAAATTCCAATTGATCCTGTGGGGAGCCCGTGCAATATAGATAGATCTAATCCTTCTGGGTCATAAATCATCCCAATTGAGCCAACCACTCCGATTACTGTATATTCTGTATGATATTGTTCTATGAACGCTTCTTTTTTACGATATAATAATTCGACAAATTCTTTAGCAACTGTGCCATATCCAGTAATAACTATTTTTCTTTGCTTCATCGCCTTTATTATTCCTTTCTTTGCTTTTCTTGCTATAGATTTCTGTCTTTTTGTAACTATTTCCTTTATTTTGGATTAAAATTTTTGATGTCAGTAAATTTACTGTAACTTTTCGTTTGCATCACCGTGTTATACATAATAGGGGGCGAAGATGAAGGATTCTATCGATACTATTTATCAAACTTATTTTAATGATATATATTATTTTCTCCTTTCACTCTGCCATAATCATCATTCTGCAGAAGATTTAGTTCAAGAAACATTTTTTAGGGCACATCTCTATCTAGAAAATTTTCAAGGAAAAAATGTGAAGGCTTGGCTTTTTACTGTTGCTTATCATGTATTTATCGATCAGTTTCGAAAAAATAAGCGACTAGTAATCAAAGAGGATGATTTCTTTCAAAGAAAGATGGATAACGCACAGAGAATAGAGGAGACAATCGTACTAAAAGAAGATATCCAAAGGGTTATAGACATTCTAAAAATATTACCTGAGAAACAAAAGATGGCTGTATTATTAGCTGATTTTCATGAACTAACAACAGAAGAAGCCGCAGCGGTCATGAACGTTAGTCCTACCTACTTTAAAGTACTACTGTTCCGGGGAAGACAGATTATAAGACAGAGGAGGAAAGAATTCCATGAGTGAGGAATACAAAAAAAAATTAGAGGCCTTTAAACGAGGAGAACTTTCGGAAGTGGAAGCGGAAGAAATGGAAAGGGATTTAGAAAAAGTCGAACAATATTTACAAGTTTTTGAGGAAGCTGAAATGGGAAATCAAGAACAAGCTGTAACTCCGATGATGGATCAAAAAAAACAAAAGAAAATTTTAAGAAAGGGAAAATGGAAAGCCAGATTTCAAACAGCATTTACTGCCTTAGGACTAATAATTACTTTCACCATTATTTCTTCCATTTTAACTGCTGTTTATTACTCCTGGGGCACTCCAGATAGAACGGATGTATACCGAAACATCATTGATTTAACATTAACTGTAACAGATCCATACGGTCAGTTTAGTGGAACCAGCACAAATACAAAACCTTACTTTGGACTGGAAGCAACAACAGATATAGAAAAACGGGTTGGAGATGAAATCTTTAAAGTAGGAGAATATAAAACAAATTTTTTATTTTCGATGATGAGTTTTCCAGAAAAGGAAACAGAGGGAATTATACCACAGCAACAACCCTCTTTTTCTTTTTTATCAAAAGAAACCTCTCCATCAGAATGGAACAGACTTGAAAAAGTAAAGAGTGGTACTGTCTCGTCTGTTTATCTGTCCTTTTCTGAATTATTATCTACTAATGAAGTCTTTGATCATTTTAAAGATAGAAATTTAGATATTATCTGGTTTGCAGTAGATACAGGAGTAGAAGCTAAAGAGGAATATGGATTCGAAGCCATTGGATTTCCTAGTACACCAATATGGCATGATGATGATATGATCACGGATTCCGTAGAAGAGGAAGGAAATTTTTGGTTCTCAGTGGAATCCAGCTCCGCTTCTTCACCTGAGTATACAGAAGGAGATTCCAAGATTCTACATCAACAATTTCTAAAAACACTAAAATTTTTAGAGCCCTATGAAAAAAAGGCAGAAAAGTTTCATTTCGGTCATTTAGACTTAGGCAAGCGATTAGAGTATCTGGAAAAGCATGGGGTTTATCACTATGGAATTGTCATTACAGGTCCCACAGAGGAAATATTAAAGTTGAAAAAGGAAAGCTGGATAAACGACATTCGCATTGATGAAATAAGTTTTTGGAATTGGAATAGATAAAAGCACAGGCTGTTTTCGTATAGTTTGTTGCTATTACCCGCAGCCGGAATACACTTCGCTTTCCGTGTGGCTCGCGCTGAGCCTCCTCAGCTTTCGCCTCCGGGGTCTCAGACTGTCTCGCTAATCCCCGTGGCGTCTTCGTGTATTCCGGCTGCTCCAATTTTCCTATTAATTCTTTTTTCCTATTGAAAAAACAACAATCTTTTAGAAAACACCAAAACAAAAAAAATGACCTACAGCGCAATATGTCCCTGTAGGTCTGTTCTTCTTATAAATATTTTCGGTGCAGCGCTTTTCCGTCATAGCTATAAACAAGCTGTTTATCTTCTACCACTGTTTCAATATGCACGCCTCTCCCCCATAATTGATGAATATACGGAAGTACTTTTTCTAAATATTTCAAGTCTAATTCAATTCCTTCATAACCATGCTTTAAGTATAGCTCACCATTTTTATTATAATCACCATCATTGACTGTAATATATGGGAATCCACCGTTAACCCTCATGCTTACTAATTGATCACGTACCTGCTCCCATGCTTTATCGACAATTTTATAATCTCTGCCTTGCTTTTGGAAAAGATACATGTCTTCTCTCATCACGAGATCTTTTGTTAAATAGTTTCTTAGAAAAGAAATATCTGATTCTATTTCGCGAACCTCAAACATCTTTTCCCGTCCTGAACCTTGCTTAACTCCGCGTTTCTTCATTTCCTCAGTTGGATTATTATAGCGTTCCTCAATATCTTCAAATATCTTTAATCCTAGATAATAGGGGTTTATGCCCGTTTTAGACGGCTGTACAACCCCTGCATTTAGCTTCGCAAATTCAATCGCTTCTGCACTTGTTAAGTCTAATTCCCTGACAATTCGCTGATGCCAGTAGGATGCCCAGCCTTCATTCATGATCTTTGTTTCTAATTGAGGCCAGAAATAAAGCATTTCCTCTCGCATCATCGTTAAAACATCCCTTTGCCAGTCCGTGAGCTCTCTACTAAAGTTTTCGATAAAAAGTAATAAATCTTTCTCAGGCTGTGGCGGGAATTTCTTCGCTACCTTTTTCTTTTGCTTTTTTGGTTTATTTCGGTCATCCAATCCCCATAATTCATCATAAGGAGTACTGGTTGGTTCTTCTTCCTCCACAAACTCTACATCATCCATCGACCATGCCAATTTAGGTCTCATCAAGCTTGGATCAATATGTTCATCAATGGCTAATACAGCATCCAAAAACGTTTCCACTTCATGCTTTCCATATTTGATTTCGTATTGGCGAATTCGATCGGCTGTTGCTGCCATGCTTTCGACCATTTCACGTTTCGTATTTTGAAACCGCACATTATTTTTAAAGAAGTCACAGTGTGCCAGAACATGGGCAACGATCAGTTTATTATTGATTAACGAGTTACTATCAAGCAAAAATGCATAGCACGGGTTTGAGTTTATAACTAATTCATATATTTTTGACAATCCTAAATCATAATGTAGTTTCATTTTATGAAACTGTTTTCCAAAACTCCAATGGGAAAATCGAGTAGGCATTCCGTATGCACCGAATGTATAAATGATATCCGCAGGACAAATTTCATATCTCATTGGATAAAAGTCTAGTCCAAATCCAGAAGCAATCTCGGTAATTTCGTCAATGGCATATTCTAATTCCTTTTGTTCTACCTCATTCATTCCGCTCTCTCCTTTCACCGTTTAAACTAATGTATGAAGGGAAAAAGTGAATCATGTGTAAATTGGATAGAAATTGCGATAGATCGATGGTTTTTATTTATAAGATAGGTAGAGTTTTTGGGATGAGTAGAGATACTTCTTTTTGTGGATTTTAATCTTTTGGGAGATCTCCTAGAGTAGCACTTTACTCTTGACTGATCCTCGGCTTTCATTCACCTGATGAACACCACTTTTCGCTTGCCCCCTCTGATTTTTGGCTTTCATTCGCCTGATGAACACCACTTTTCGCCTGCCCCCTCTGATCCTCGGCTTTCATTCACCTGATGAACACCACTTTTCGCTTGCCCTCTCTGATTTTTGGCTTTCATTCGCCTGATGAACACCACTTTTCGCTTTCCTCCTCTGCTTTTCGGCTTTCATTCGCCTGATGAACACTATTTTCTGTTTTACACTCCTTTGCTTTTCACAGATTTCATTTCAAAAGAAAATGGAGCATTCACTAGGAACACTCCTTCTTCCTTTATTCTATTATCTCTTTCACTTTTTTCACGACGTGTCCGGAGCTGCCTTTGTCTTGCACGGCTTCCATCATCATTGCAATCAAGAAGTCTTTTTTGTCTTTATCATAAGTGACATACCAGCCGTTTTCTGTTCCTTTTTCGCCTTGCTTTTCTTTTAATTCAGCTGTTCCTGTTTTTCCTGCGAACGTTTTGCCACTTATTTTTCCGCCACGTGCTGTACCATTTGGATTTTCAATAACTTGCTGTAAGTCATCTGAAATCGTATTGGCAACCGATTCGTCCATGATTTTTTCTTTCCAAACTTTCCCCTTCTCGTCACTATCTAATAGGGTAGGTGTCATTAGATTTCCACCTGTAACAAACGGAGTATATGCTGTCGCAAGGTGAATCACACTCATTTCTACATGCCCTTGACCATAGCCTGAGTCTGCTAATAAAATTTCTGTATCCAATTTGCCATATGTGGATGTTTCAATTGGAAAAGCATAAGTAAACGGCTCTTCAAATCCAAATTTCTTTAACTCGTTTGCAAATTTTTCTTTCCCTAAATCAAGCGCTGTTTGCGCAAAGTAAATATTATCACTGTAAAGCAAAGCATCTGCAAGATTTACTGGAGCTGAGCTGCTATGCACTCTTGTAACAAAATAACCGCCCCATGATTTATCCTTTTGCCATTGCTTTGTGGTAATCTTCCTTTCCTGTTCAGGAGTAATCACGCCCTCTGTTAATGCAGCTGCTGCTACAAGAGGCTTCATTACAGAACCAGGTGCATATTTATTTTTAAAACGATTGGTAAAAGGATCTAGCTTATTATTATCGTATGTTTCTTTCTCAGACGTTGTCAGACCAACAACCATCTTGTTTGGATCAAATGCAGGGCTGCTAACCAATGCAAGTGTTTCTCCTGTTTGTGGATTAATAGCTGCTGCTGCACCTGCTTCTCCATCCATTTTTTCATATATTTCTTTTTGTAAATCAGCATCTATTGTCAACTTTATATTTTCACCATTTTGCACTTCTTTTTTCGCCAAAGTAACCGTACTGCCGTCTGCCTTTTTAATTGAAATTTGTTCACCATTCGAACCTTTTAATCGTTCTTCCAGTACTTGCTCCAAGCCTCTTTTTCCAATTACATCTGTGCTTGAATAGCCTTTCTCCTGATTTTTCTCGAGTTCCTCTGCAGTGATGTTGCCGATATAGCCAATTAAATGTGCAGCACTTTCGCCAAATGGATAAATTCTTCCTTTTGTATCTTGCTTTTGCACACCAGGTAATGCAAAAAGTTTATCTAAATAAGCACGATCTCCTGTTGCTACTTTTTTAATAGGAACAAAAAAGCTTGGTTGTACCCAATCTGCATTGAGTGCTTTCTCTACTGTATCTTTTTTAATATCTAAAAGCTTTGCTAGTTCATTAACAACGGCATCTGAATTATCTCCCATTTGTTCTGGAACTAGTCCAATTTCATAAATTACACCATTCATTGCTAACGGATTTTCATTTTTATCGACAATACTGCCTCGTTCTGCTGGAATCGTGTTGACAGAAATTTTGTCGTCAGGACCTAACTCCGAAAAAATATAAGTAGTATCCCAATTAATATACCAATTCTCGTCTTTCTCTCTCTCTTCTTTCACCAGTGCAGCCTGATTATCAAAGCTGATTTCTCCTGCCATGCTGTTCATTTTAACCGAAAATGGAATTTCTGCTTTTTCTACTTTATTGAACTTTTCGTCTTCTGCTGGTTTCTTATATGTGATCTTTAAATCTTTAATACTTAAGTCTTTGTAGATTTTTTCATATCTGGCAACAAAGTCTTCTTCCGAAATACTTTCTTTTGCTTCTGTTGAAAGAAAGGCATACATATCTTTGAATTTCTGATCATTCCAAAGTTTTATATATTGTGATAGCCGTTCATCTGGGGTAGGATCATTTTTATTGCATCCTGTTACCACTGCTATCAAAATTAATATCAGTAAAAGCATCCATCTCTTTTTCATTCCTATCTCCCCTTCTAATCTACTACTACTAGCGTACCATTTTTTCATCAAAACGGATAAAGAATTACACACAAAATTGTAATTTTTTTATCTCTTATTTCCTACATTCTGTATATTATTATCTTCCTAAAAAAATAATAACTCTATTACGAAAACCAATCAAAAAAGTTACAAAATAGTTTTTGACATACTTTTTTAGCATCTTTTGCTAAAATACAGGTTAAGGGGGAACACGTATGATTGTGTTATTTGATGGGGTTTGTAATTTATGTAATAAAAGTGTGCAATTTATTATAAAAAGGGATCCGCATAACCAATTCTTCTTCGCTTCTCTGCAAAGTGAAATGGGAAAAAGTCTTTTAGAAAAACATCATCTATCCGAGGTTGATAGTGTCGTTCTTATTAAAGATGATATGTACTATATAGAATCAGATGCGGCTTTGGAAATTTGCCGCCATCTTTCTAGTGGATGGAAGCTTCTAGCTATTTTAAAAGGGATTCCTTCCTTCATAAGAGATCCTCTTTATCGATTTGTTGCTAGAAATCGTTATAGATGGTTCGGCAAACAAGACTCTTGTATGCTTCCAACAGAAGAGATGAAGAAGCGTTTTTTGTAATAGCCCCTCTTTTTTTCTATGTTCTTTTTTCAAAATGCTCTGATCCTCTCTCCGTTTGCTTTTTCAAAGTCAAAACAATTACTGAAGAACTGCTCCATTACCTTTCCAAATATCATCTTTGCAATAAAAAAAGCAAAAAAGACCGCTTTCTCATCAGAAAACGGCAGAAAATTGGAGATAAAAGGACTACTCGTAAAACAGATATTGGGGTTTAATAGAAATCTCAATTTCTATTAAAAATGCTCAATTAAGTTTATTGTGCTCATAATTAGAAGGCGTAGGTGGGCACTTCTAAAAATAGCAAAAATATTCTTAATATATTGCGGTAAAACCAATTAAATCATATTATAAAGATAGATGAATTCTTGATTTCCAAGTATATATCGCCATTTTACGGCATTTCACACTGTTTTTCCCCAAAATTCATTACAAAATATAACTTTAGGAATATTCATAAAAAAGGTATGCTTTTCTAAGTAGGAGTGAAGCGATTGGATTTTTCAGCGGTTGGAGAAAAAATCAAGGAATTACGCAAGCAAATGGGGTTATCACAAAAAGAACTGGCTCACAATATATGCACACAGGCGCAAATTAGTAAAATAGAAAAGGGAGAAGTGCTTCCACTGTCTTCTACTCTTTATCTTATTTCTCGGCGGCTAGGCGTTGATGTGAACTATTTCTTCGATATCGGCACAACACCAAGACTTGATTATGTAGAAGAAACCTTTCGACAATTAAAGACAGCACGAAGAAATACCGACTATCAAACATTAAAACAAATTGTAAAAGCAGAAGAAAAAAACCCTCTATTTACGCACCATAAAAAAAACTATCAAATGTTACTTTGGCATAAGGCGATTTATGTCTTTGAAATCGACCGTGATTTTAATCGAGCGGTAAACCTTATAAATGAAGCAATTGAGCTTACCTTTGATACCGTCTACACAGAAAGAGAGCTAGAAATCTTTATTAGCAAAGGGATCTTTTACTATGAAGAAGGTTTCATCGATGATTCCTTGACCATTTATCAACAAGCATTTAAAGCAGTAAATCAACTTCCTTATTTACAAGATGATACAATTAAAAGTAGGTTATACTTTAATATTGCTAAATCATTAACAGATCAGTCGCGGTACGATACTTCGATTAACTATTGTAAGGAAGGAATTGATTGGGCTATTCAGCAGGATAATCTTTATCTGTTAGCTCACTTTCACTATCATATAGGATATAACTACGAATTACAAAAGAATTTTGACCTAGCTTCTCAATATATGAGAGATGCCCTCATGATTTTCCAATTAGTAAAAGACTCTCGGTATACGGACTATATTGGAAATAAAATAAATAGTTGGCAAAACTAATCGTTTATAAAGAAAGCTTCCATCACAGAGGTCCCCCACGGATGGATAGTTACACTTATCAAACGTTAAGAGTTGGAAAGATGTCTTGCAAATATTCTCTCCCCACTTAAATGTGTGGGATGATATTTGAAGGCATTTTTGTTTGTTTCCCCCCCTCAAATATACCTGGTTAATTATACCTTTATTGATTCACCAAGTCCTCTCCACGATATCCTAAGCCCTATTGATAATTAACTATGAGAAATTACCTATTTTTCTAAAACTCTATTTTTTTTAGCGAAATAAAAGGTCAATAGTCTGATAGGTTATGGTAAGATAGGTATACCAAAGTTTATTCATTAGGAGTGAGTGATAAAAAATGAAGAAGAAAGTCACAGTATTGGCAACTACCGCGATTCTGTCAACCACTTTCGCAGCAAACGCCTCGGCTAGTACTTATGTAGTAAAAAAAGGGGATACATTAGGACAGATTGCGCAGAAATACAATACTACTGTTAATGAGTTAAAATCTCTTAATAATCTTTCCTCAGACCTTATTTTAATCAATCAAAAATTATCAATTGCAGATAGCTCAAAGTCTACAAGTAGCAATACTACTACAAGTAATCAATCTTCAACAAAGACAAGCACTGCTGCAAAAACGTATAAAGTTGTTTCAGGGGACTCCCTTATAAAAATAGCAAATAAGCATTCTATTTCTTTAGGTGAGTTACAGCAATGGAATAATCTCTCATCATCGCTTATTTATCCTGGTGATATTTTATATGTTTCCAAACCTGGAACTGCTACCAATACACCAGCGTCAAATTCATCCAATAATCCTGGAAACGCTGGCAATACAACGGTTAAAGAAACTACTTCTGCATCTACAGCCACATATACAATTAAAAGTGGAGATACTTTAAGCAAAATTGCTTCTACTTATAAAATGTCTGTAAGTCAATTGAAGCAGTTAAATAATCTTAATTCTGATTTAATTTTCCCAGGGCAAAAACTGAAGGTTACTGCTTCTGAAAAGGTAACGAATACAGGGAATAATAATTCCTCATCTAGTACAGCAACCCCTATTTCCACGGGAAATAATGGACAATCCTATGCTTCTAAGGTAGTTTCTGCTTCAAAAAGTCTAATTGGCCTACCATATGTTTGGGGCGGTTCGACTACTGCTGGCTTTGACTGCAGTGGATTTGTTTACTATGTATTAAACCAAAGCGGTAAATCAATTGGACGTTATTCTGCTGAAGGCTACTATGATCGCAGCTATTATGTAGATATTCCAGCAGTTGGGGATATTGTCTATTTTAAAAATACTTACAAACAAGGTATCTCTCATTTAGGTATTTATATTGGCAACAATGAATTTATTCACGCTGATTCAAGCGGCGTTCGTGTTACAAGCTTAGATAACTCGTATTATAAAGAGCATTTTGATAGTTTTAAACGCTTGTATTAAAAGATAATGGTTGATGGTGGCTGTCTAATTTGGCAGCCTTTTTGTGTTTTTCTGGTTGTGGGGTGATTTTTTGGGTTGGCTGATTTCCTCTTCACTTTAGCTGATATATTTGTGCGTTGGCTGATTTCCCCTTCTCTTTGGCTGATATATTCCTAGTTTGGCTGATTTCCCCTTCTCTTTCGCTGATATATTCTCCGTTTGGCTGATTTCCTCTTCTCTTTGGCTGATATATTCCTAGTTTGGCTGATTTCCCCTTCTCTTTGGCTGATATATTCTCCGTTTGGCTGATTTCCTCTTCTCTTTGGCTGATATATTCTTAGTTTGGCTGATTTCCCCTTCTCTTTGGCTGATATATTCTCCGTTTGGCTGATTTCCTCTTCTCTTTGGCTGATATATTCCTAGTTTGGCTGATTTCCTCTCTACTTTGGCTGATATATTCCTAGTTTGGCCGATTTCCCCTCTATTTTGGCTGATATCAGCACTACTACAATTAATTTTTCTCTTTTCACTGCCCAAGTCACAGCTATCCGGACATATTTTTGTTCATTCCCTATATTCTCAGCTTTAAAACTATTTACTAGTTCCTTCTTTACTTCCATTCTTATGTCCTCTACCATCTCCTCGCAAAAAGCGTTATAATTAAAGAATGGACTTTTTTCGCGCGTCATTTTTCAACGTTATTTATGAAGCGCAAAAAAAGCATAATACGGAATCAATAAACTAATAAATGTTCTTGGGAGGGATACATTATGCTTCAAGAAAAATATTTAGAGCCATTGAATTTTTGTGCAGAAAACTTAATGAATTTATTGGATGCAAATGATCCCCGAATGAAAAACATTGTAGAAAAGGGACTTCTTTTATATAGGCAAAGCTTTGTCTATCAAGTCAAATTTTCCAATGAAATAGTGTCTGGAATGATCCAGGATGTTATGCCAGTGAAGGCAACATTGGATTTGGATTATATTCAATACAGCTCTTGTACTTGTCATGCGGAAGGTTTTTGTCGCCATCAGCTTGCTTTGTTTTTCTATTTACTTGCTCAAGTTGGAAAGGTGTCAACTTGGTTAGAGGCTTGGAGAAAGCCAATTAAAAATACGGAACTGCTAAAGAATCTCGGCATTATGCGAGCAAGCGACTTATTGAAGGAATCCGAGGATAAAGAACCAAATTACGAAGACTGGATGGAAACCTTTGATAAGAGTTTTCATTCGCTTATGCCTACGAATGAAAATAAACCATATATGATCGCAGAAACGTATTATATTTATATGCGAAAAATAAAAGCAGCAACTCCTCTGCAAACAGAGTGGAAGCTTCTTTATTTAGTCATCGCTCAAGTATTTACATTTAAACAATTATTAACACTTAGCAAAAATCTGGATCATAATACACAAACGATTAATCGTTATTATCGACATCTTTTCCAAGATTTAATGAACAGCATTGATGATAATCTTTATAAACTATCGAACTTTACCTTGCCATTTGCTTTTGACGACTTCTTAATTAGACTCAAGGAGGACGTCCAGTCCATACTGACGATTCAACCACTAGTAACATTCGAATGTATACAGCTCTATCGACTGATGTGGACAGATCTTTTTGCCACGAAAAACTGGAGACAGGATGAATTAAGTACACTATTAGCTAACAACAATCCGACGTTTTCTGAGAAAGTTGCTATCATCCATCTTGATGTACTTCTTCAAAAAGACCAAGATGCCCTTCATGTGATTCAGTCTCTTGATTCAGAAGTTACTGCTTACCTGCTTTATTGGATTGATTATTTGTCAAGTCGCAAAGCATGGAAACGGATGGATTTATATGTACCAGCCTTTATTCAAGAACTAAAAAAATATTTATGTACAGATGAAGATGACGAATATTGCTATGAATTCACATCAATGGCGTTACGAGCGATTCTTCCTTATTGTCTGGCTATGAATAAAGAAGATTTACTTGAAAAAGCGTATATTCATACCCTTCCCTATAGCTTTCGGAAATACGAGGACTTTCTGTATGAGAAAAAACAGTTTGATAAATGGATCGATCTATTTACAATGATGGGATACGGACTAGATAATCTACATAAAGAGCAGATAAAATTATTGCAGGATTACGATTATTCTTTACTGCTTTCTTTATATCACCGTTCTATTCAAGAGCATATTGAGGGGAAAAATAGGGACCATTATCGAATCGCTGTCCGGCAATTAAAGAAATTGCGTACCCTTTACAAAAAAATGAAAAAGCAAACCGAATTCGAGCAATTCTTACTGGTTATCTTAGAGCGTACGAAACGATTAAGAGCCTTTCATGAAGAATGTAGAAAGGGAAAGCTAATCCATGTTAAAAACTAATTATTTAAAAATAAATGTTCATTATTATGAGAATAAAGGATTTTTTTTAACGGGTGAAATAGAGGATCATTATCTTTATCCAAACTATTGGAAAAGGCTTCTTTTTCAACAGCATCAGGAAAGCTATTACGGTACGGTTATAGATACTGTAACAATAGACGGGATAGAAGGAATATTAGTAAGCGGGTGGCAATTGGTCACTCTACTTGCTACCGAGGGATTTAATCGATATATCGAATGGGACTGGAACGATACTGCACAAGTTTGCCTTGCTGCTGCACCAAGTATCCTTGAATCAATTAAACATAAAGAATGGATACCAGATTTCAGTCAGTGGGAAGTCGGAAACTTCCAATGGTCCCTTCCACATCGTGTGATCGATGAGTTTGACCCAAGCTTTTGGGAAATGGAGCTTCATGATG
The DNA here is from genome assembly GCF_024219955.1 of Niallia sp. RD1. Taxonomy (NCBI): domain Bacteria; kingdom Bacillati; phylum Bacillota; class Bacilli; order Caryophanales; family Bacillaceae; genus Niallia; species Niallia sp. RD1. Next base: position 874,347 of record NZ_CP100420.1, read on the forward strand.
AGTTAGAAGGTCAAACGAATAACGACTTTATTAATCGCTGGTTCCAACATTCTCTTAATCATTATCTAGAGGGCCATAAAGAGACGAAACAAAGTTTCCATGAACGAATGGACACATTAAAGAATGCAAATATTCCATCAGAGCAACTAGCTGCTTACTTTACAGAGGATAAATGGCAAGAGTGGATGGGGCTAAAAGAGACAGACTATCCGTTTACATTAGGGATTCGCCTAGAAGAACCGACAGAAATTGATACAACATGGGATTTGGATTTATTTTTGAAATCGAAGGAAAATCCTGACCTTGTCGTGGATATCTATGATGAAAGCAATATGCCGAAAAAGTGGCTGAATTATGCCTCCTATATAGAGGAAGAACAGCAGCGTTGGCTCCTTCTTTTTCCATGGCTAAAAGGAACAAAAGGAATAACGAATCAATTAACGGAGGAAGAAGCATGGCTTTTCTTATCAGAAGCGAGTGAGACATTCCTCGCACTTGGCGTAGATATTCTTCTTCCTTCTTGGTGGCAAGCAATGAAATCAGCAAATCTGAAAGTGAAGGCTAAAGTGTCCAGTTCAAGTCATCGTCCATCCTATGTAGGCCTTCAAGCGATGCTGGACTATAACTGGCGGTTCTCTATGAATGGTGTTACGCTTTCTGAAGAGGAATTCCATAACTTAGTAGAAGAAAAAAGGCGACTCGTCTTTATTAAAGGGCGTTGGATAAAATTAGATCCTGCTTTCATTCGACAAATACAAGATTTAATGAAAAAAGCCGAAAAAGAAGGTTTGCATGTCCGCGACATTATCGAGCAGGAATTAATGCAGGCAGAAGAACAGCAAAATGATGAGCTAGAGAATCCAAAAACGTTTGCCAAAATCCAAATTGAACTGAATAGACAATGGCGAACAATGATTCATCAATTAAAGGAAGTCAGGAATCTGCCATTGGAGGCAGTTCCGCAAAACTTTTTAGGAGATTTGCGCGACTATCAAGTACTTGGAATGAGCTGGCTCCTCTTCTTAAGAAAGTATGGATTTGGTGCTATATTAGCTGATGATATGGGACTTGGAAAAACGGTCCAGCTAATCTCTTATCTTTTAAAAGTAAAAGAGATTGAAAAGGAACAGACAGCCCCTGCACTTATCATCTGCCCTACTTCTGTACTTGGCAACTGGCAAAAGGAATTAGAACGATTTGCCCCTGACTTAAACGTTTATCTTCATTATGGCGCGAACCGCTTAAAAGATGAGGTATTTGTGCAAAAGGCACAGGAATCAGATGTTGTCTTAACTTCATATGGATTAACACATATTGATTTGCAAAGCTTTCAAGACTTAACATGGAGTACCATTGCGATTGATGAAGCGCAAAATATAAAAAATGCGCAAACCAAGCAGTCAAGAGCCGTAAGAAAGTTAAAGAGTCAGCACAACATTGCGCTTTCTGGAACACCGATGGAAAATCGTCTTAATGAGCTCTGGTCTATTTTTGATTTTACCAATCATGGCTATTTAGGAAGTCTTGGACAATTTCAAAAGCGCTTTGTGATTCCGATTGAAAAAGAAAATAAACCCAAACAGATTCAGCAACTGCAGACACTTATTCGCCCATTCTTATTAAGAAGGACGAAAAAGGATGAAGAGGTTGCCTTAAATCTCCCTGATAAATTGGAACAAAAGGAATATTGTCCGCTAACAACAGAGCAAGCCGCCTTATATGAACAACTAGTAACAGACACATTTGTCCAAATCGAGCAGCTATCTGGATTTGAGCGTAAAGGGCTTGTCTTACAAATGTTAAGTAAATTAAAGCAGCTTTGTAACCACCCTGCACTTTACTTAAAAGAACAGACACCAACAAGCCTATTGGATCGATCAGTGAAAATGGAAAAATTAGCGGAACTGACCGAAACCATTATGGAGCGGAAAGAAAGCTGTCTTATTTTCACTCAATACATTGAGATGGGGCATATGATTCAGGAAATGATGATGAAGAACTTCAAGGTTGAAGTACCATTTTTAAATGGAAGTATGTCCAAGCAACAGCGGGATCGCTTAATTGAACAATTCCAGAATGGAGAATTCCCCATTTTTCTTCTTTCTCTAAAAGCGGGGGGAACCGGATTAAATTTAACAGCGGCAAACCATGTCATTCACTATGATCGTTGGTGGAATCCAGCTGTTGAAAATCAAGCGACAGACCGTGCATACCGCATTGGGCAAACTCGTTTCGTTCATGTTCACAAACTTATTTGTACAGGAACATTAGAAGAAAAAATTGATGCGATGCTTGAGAAAAAACAATCATTAAATGATCAAATCATCCAAAATGAAAATTGGATGACCGAGCTAACGACCGATGAATTAAAAGATTTGGTTTCATTGAATAAGGCTGGGACATAAGTATTCCAGCCATAGATAAACCCGAACAACTATCAAAGAATCCTAAATGGTTGTTCGGGTTTTATTAGTTTTATAAAAGGTTGTTTCAGTACAGTTAGTGTTAATATCCGCAGCCTGAATACACTTCGCTTTCCATGGGGCGAGCGCCGAGCCGCTTCGGCCTCTGGCCTGCAGGGTCTCGGACTTTCTCGCAGCTCCCATAGGAGTCTACGTGTATTAAGGCTGCTCCATATTTCCTACTAATTCATTTTTTCTAAAAAAACAATATTTTTTAGGGTATTGCCTTTAAAAACGGAGTGGAATGGAGCGGAAGACACTCGACTCCTGCGGGAAGTAGAGCAAAACCTAAGACCCCACAGGCTTTAGCCGAGGAGGCTTAGGTTGCTCCCCGCGGAAAGCGAGTTTCTGTAGCGCAATGGAACGAATTAGTTTTTACACTTGACTATATTTAAAAACATAAATAACCATTGTATAAAAGAAACCTTTATTTAAGAGATAAATTAGAGATTGTTCGTCTTTACAGATTGGCTATTTAGTTTTGTCCCAGCCTCTTCTTATTTATCCTCAGGAATCTTTATATCTTTTCGCTTCTCTTCTTTACTCATCTTATAGAAATAAACAGTTTTTGTTGTTAGATGACCGGCTAAATCTGTTGCTGTGAATTCAAATTCGTTCAAGCCTGGTTCTAGATCTAATTCCACCTTTTTCACTGTTTTTTCTAAACTTCTCATTGCATATGGCTGTTTGAATGTTTGATAATACAGCTCACTTCCATTTAAGGCTAACTGAATTTCATCAAAATTATCCTTTACCGTAACGTGAACAGTTGGATTTTTACCATTACTATTAACAATACGATTACCAGAAAGTCCATTGAAAGAAATAGATGGAGCTTCTGCATCGACGATAAAGCTGCGTTTAAATACTGCCGTATTATCAGCATTATCTGTTGCTTTTATTTCCACGGAATGAACGCCATTATCATAAGGAATTGACGTAGTAAATGTGTACTCGGCTTTTTCCTCATTGTAGACAGTGTCTACTTTTTTTCCGCCAATCGTAAACGCTTTGATGCTAGATTCATCTTTAATTGTTCCGCTAAATGCAATTTCTTTATCTCCATACACCTCTAACGCTTCTGGGGTATTTAGGGAAATTACTGGGATGGTTTTATCCTTCTTCACTTCTTCTGCAACGATACTCGTCTCCTGCTTATTGCCTGCATAGTCATAAGCAACGACTGTTACAGCTGTGCCTTCCTCTACTTCATTTGGTAAAGTATATTCTGTTGTCTCTCCACTCAATAGAGTCTCTAAAATAGATTTTCCATCTACTAAAATATCTAAATGTGAAACGCCTGAGCCATTTTTATTATCTGATGCAGCAAATTCCAACGCTTTATTATCCTCTACTAAAGCTACTTCAACAGACGGACTTACTGTATCAACAATAACTGGAATATCAACTACTTGCGGCTTCGCTCCTGGATAATCAAGAGTAGCACTAATGCGATAGAAATATTGACCTTCGACTAGTTTTCCATTCACCTTACCATCCCATGCCCATTTCGAATCAAGGGCATAACTTGTTCCTCTACCACCATCATAGTAATTTTTTCTAATTTCCTCTTGTGTTCTTAAAGTTCTTACCGTTTTCCCTTTATTATCAATGATTGAAAATTGAACCGTCTTTGCGTTTCTTAAAAACGATAGAACTGGAATAATCTCTTCCTGTACTCCATCGCTATTTGGAGAAATAGCAATTCCCTCTTTTGTAAACTTACTTGTAATAGGATCATATCCTAGGTAAAGGAAGTCTTCCCCTTCTTTCGTCACGGCTCCGGCCATGCCATAGAAAGAAGTTTCATCATATTTCATACCATCCAAAATCGGTGCTTTGTTCCAATCCCCTTTAAATCCGACGTAAGGAACTGTTAATGTTGCATTTGTTTCTTCTGGATCTGTTAAGGTTACATATCCCTCAACAAAGTAACCATTTTCAAATACACGATCAATTGCTACAGGTGTTTCCCAGCTACTTGTTAGAGAAGGATCAATTACTTTTGCATTTTTTAAATCAACAGAAACTTTGATTGTTTTGCTTTTATTTGCCGGAATAGTAATGGTTGTTTGATCACTACCATTTACTTTAATTTTTGCATCCAAAATTTTCTGTGCTTCTAACAAATCAGCGGAATAACCTAATTCCCCGTATGCAGCAAAATCCGTTTGTACATTTGCAGCAACATCATACTTTACCTTTTTATCACTATAGTTTTTCGCTTCTAACGTAAAAGTGAAAGTCTTTCCTACTTCTTTCAATGCAACTTTTCCTTCTTTTGTCTTCTTCTCCGTTACAATAACTGGTGATTGTAACGCTGCATGTAACTGCATAAGACCTGCACCTTGGCGACGTGGAGAATATGGAACATCCCAGTCAAATGCACTGTTCACTGTTCCAATATCTGTTACTGGTTTTGCTGTGTTCATCAATAGATTTTTCGCCATGTTTACTCGTTCAAAACCTGAGACATCAAATTCATTATCCACACGTTCTAACACAAGCGCAGAACCCCCGGAAACATGCGGAGCTGCCATTGATGTTCCACTCTTCATACCATATTGATTATTTTCAAGAGTTGAATAAATTTGTCCACCTGGTGCTGTAATTTCTGGCTTAAAGTCTAAGTTTGGCGTTAGTCCCCAAGACGTGAAACTACTCATTTTTCCAGCCTCTGGATTTGCTGAAGTCGTTTTCTCGCCACCAAATGTAATCGAGATATTTTCTCCAGCTTGAAGAGCTGCCGCTAGCTTATCCCCATCTGTTTTTAATAAGAACAGCTGTGGAATGTTAATACTTGCATCTGTCGCCATGCTAACAAATCCATCTGTATTATTATATATAATGACACCAGCCGCTCCTGCTTGCTGTGCATTGATAGCCTTATCAACGAATCCAATTCCACCTCTTTGAATTAGCGCATAATTATCTTTTACATCAACTGCGGCTAATTCTTCTGGTGTCCCTAAGCCAGCATATACGATCTGGAATGTTTTCTCTGCTACTGTATTTGGATGAACACTGCTTGCGGATAAGAATCCAGCTTGTCCAGACGTATCACCATATTGATAAGAAAGTGCATCAATATCTATGAAACTATTTTCAATAGAAGCCACTTGTAAACTATCATACGCTACACCCGGTGATCCAGAAACACCGATATCTGGATTTGAGCTAGATGGATTCGCAAAACCATTTCCAAAATGAGCAGAGTTTCCAGCAGAAATGGACATCATGATTCCATTTTCCACTGCGCGTTCAATTGCCTGTTGTTCTGGAGCATCAGCAGCAACAAATCCTGCCGTAGATCCTAAACTCATATTAAGGACATCCGCTCCTAATACAATTGCATCATCGATTGCTTTAATATAAATATCTCCCCAAGTAGTAGAGACACTAGGGTCATTTCCGAAAACTTTTAAAGCTAAAAGCTGTGCTTCAGGAGCAACCCCTTTGATTCCGTTATTATCTTCATCTCCATTTGCTCCGACAGTGCCTGCAACGTGCATCCCATGCATGCTTGCCCCTTCTGCAATATCTTGGATAATATCATTTTCATCCATGTAGTTATATCCATAAGGTACTTTTTCGCTATAAAATTTCCCTTTTAGTCCATTGGCTTCTTTATATTGAGAAATTTCATCCTTTGTTAATTCCTCTTCTGTTTCTTCTGAAAGAACCATATCCTTATGATTAGGGTCAATCCCTGTATCAATTACCCCAACAATCATACCTTCCCCTTTAAATCCATAGTCACGCCATGCATCTTGAGCTTGTACAAGTTCTTTACTATAAATCATGTCTGTTTCTTCTTCTGGTCTTTCATATGCTGTTGCGATATGTACTTTCGCTACTTCTGGAAGTTCCTCAATTTTTTCAATATCACCGTACTTCATTTCTCCACTAAATCCATTAAAGATTGTTGTAAAATTCTCTAATTCTTTAAATTTTACTTTTTTTGCTTTTACTTTATCTTTTACTTTTTTCTGTTCCGCTAATTTTTCACTTTTTAATTTTTCTGTCGTTGCTTTTGGTAATTCCTTTACTTGTTTTGCCTGTGCTTGTGCATATTGGACAGTTGGCTCTGTATTCATTTCTACCACTACACGAACCGTATCTGTTTCTTTATAAGCTGTCTCTAGCTCGTCCACCTTAATCGTTTGCACTTGGAGCTGATTTTCTTTTCCTTTCGAAGTGATTACTTTGTCTGGTACTGTCGCTGCCGATACACTATTCGAGAATAGCATAAAGAGTATAATCACTAGAACAAACACTTTACTTTTCTTCACGGTAAAACTCCCCTCTGAACCTTCTATATTTTCCGAATATATCGAACTATATAAAAATATCATAATATTCTTTCATTTATTAAGTGACAAAAGTACCGTATCTTCCATAACGATGCTAGTAATTTAGTCAGTACATATCGCAATTTTATTCTTTATTCGTCACAAGCTGAAGTTATTCTACTTTTCTACCATTTTCAGGATAACTCAATACTGGAAGGTTCTATTTGAGATGCCTATTAATTGAGGAAGTGGCAGTTGACTCCTAATCCAAAAGTAATGAAATATTAGGTAGCCTTGATGCAAATCTACCGAATAAATAATGAACAATATAGAACAATCCTTTATTAATATAATTTCACTAGTGTTGCATTAATTTAATTTCACTATTAAAAATACTCGAAATGTTCACTTTTATTATTTTATGCATAGAAAAAGTCCTTTATAATGGATAAGTCAGGTGGTAACCCGTCCAAATCCACTAAAAAAGGACCAATCTCATGGACAAGATTACACGAAAAACTTCATTTGGACAATGGTTTTCGCCAATTAATCTTCAATTATTTGAAGAACAGGTGAAAACATTGAAATTAGATTGCTATACGAAAAAGTTAACGACAGAATCATTCCTAAAACTATTACTTTTTGCACAATTAGAAGAAGTTGAAAGTCTTCATGCGTTAAGTGATTGCCTTTTTGATGATCATCTTCAAAAGGAAATCGACCTTGATTCTATAAGCATTTCTCAGCTCTCGCGCCGTTTAAATGGTCTAAATCCAGATTTGTTTCAAAGACTTTTCCTTGATTTAGTCGGACAAATTCACGCCAAAACACACTACACAAAACTTGTCATGCCGTTAAAAATTATTGATTCAAGTACTTTGCCACTAAATTTGACCAATCATAAATGGGCGAAGTTCCGCAAAACTAAGGCAGGCGTAAAGTTACACTTACGCCTTGTATTTATGGAAAAGGGAGAATCCTATCCCGAAAAAGCCGTGATGACAACGGCAAGCGAACACGATCGTGGTCAACTTGAGATTATGGTTGACGATAAAGAATGCATGTATGTGTTTGACCGAGGTTATCTAGACTACGAGCGTTTTGATCGCATGACCGATGAAGGCTACTTTTTTCTTTCTAGGCTACGAAAAAACGCAGTCGTACGGGAGGTTTATGATTTTAAACTACCCAAGGATTCATCTGTTTTGTCGGATCAAATGGTGTTGATTGGTACAACTCAAAACCGAGCTGAAAACTATTTTCGACTTCTAAAAATAATAGATTCAAAAGGTAATGAACTTCATTTAATCACAAATCGTTTTGACTTAAGCGCCGAAGAAATATAGGAAATGTATAAATCACGATGGGCAATTGAGCTGTTTTTTAAATGGATTAAACAACATCTCAATATCAAGAAATTCTACGGTCAAAGTGAATGGGCGATTCAAAATCAAGTGTTTATCGCACTTATTGTTTTTTGTCTTCATGTTCTGGTACAACTCGAAACAAAAAGTAAGCGGAAAACCTTGCAAATTAGCCGTTATTTAAGGGCATCATTGTGGAAACCAGCACATGTCTGGCTTCGCAAAATTGAAGGAAAAGCCATCCCTTAATCAACAAATTGTTGTCGTTGCACAGGTCTAATTGTAAATAAATTTCCAAATGGACAGGAGCCGCCTTTAGAAAGGTAATTACTTTTTTGGCTCTAAGTAGAGTAAACAATTAAACTGAAAATTATGACACTATTTACGCAACACTAGTGATATAATTTCAATATATATTTTTGCGGTATATCCTGAAACAAGAGGCCGTGAAAGAACATTTTTGTAATATAGATGTAGGTTTTATTTGGTTACAAAATAAAACTTTACTCTTCAGTGAGTTTAGATGAAATGTTTCAAGTAAGGTATAATAAAAGAAAATGGTGAATTTACCACGGGAGGGCTACCGTTGAAAACCTTTAAGTTGATTTCTTTACAGATTCTAGCGAAGGAAAAGCTGATACCAATTAAATTAATCGATGGATTGATTATCAATAAGGAAGATGATTATAATCATTGGCTTATCGAGGTTTATACGGATTTTTCTTCTTTGGCCTTTCTTGATGAAGCCTTTAATAAGAAGGATGATTTGCTTGTTCAGGCTGTTATTACAAAAAAAGAAAATGACCCTGCGCCTTTTGAAGTAACCATTCTGTCTATTCAAAAGTTTGGAGACAAAGCAAGTATTCTGTTAGAAGGAACATTAAAAAGAGATAGAAAAGACTATGCAGAATTGCTGCTCCAATATTTAATTGAGGAAGGGTATGAAGGAAATAGATTATCAACTAAATTTACCGAGCTGATGCAAAGTAAACCACAAACGTTTTTGGAAAAGAAATTGTAACGTTGAAAGGTGTTTTTGCTAGATAGAAGCGAAATAAATCACTATCGGAAAAGAACTTTAATCGCAAAGTTCTTTTTTTATTGGCTGTTTTTGTGAAATTTTTTGTTTTAAGTAGGACTTAAAGCCGAATCGAATGTCCTTATTATTAATGTTTAACTGATAATTCTTTTAAAAAATCGCGTTAGAATACAAGCGTTTCCATTCATGTTATTAAGCCTTTTCTCCCTCCTATCTTTCATTTAGTCTAAAATAAACCTTGTTATAAAATCTGACAAGTTACTTGTTTATGCTTTTTTTAATAGATAGAATGCAGCTATGAGATATCAAATATGTGATCACAAATACCACTAGCTTGGAGGTGTATATCAGATTGAAGAATTCTGCGATTGTCGTCCCTACTGTAGCCCAAGAAGTGTATAAAGCTATTTGCAACCAGATCATTAGAGGAGAATTTGCACCAGGACAAAAGCTTTCCATAAGAAAATTAGCTGAATTATACGGAGTTAGTACAATGCCTGTTAGAGAGGCTTTATCTAAGCTTGAATCAGAAGGTTTTGTTCAATTTGATAGAAGAAGCATCATAGTGAATCAACTTTCTACCAAAGAACTAATCGAAATATTTGCCATTAGAAAATTACTTGAAAAGCAAGCGATTGAATGGGCTACACCTAATATTCGTCCTTCTGATTTAGTATTACTTGAAAACATAATAAAAGAAATGGATGAGAATATTCATTCCCCATTTGAATGGAGACGACTAAATAAAACATTCCATTTCGAATTATATTCACACGCACATTCTAAACCACTATTAGAGCTATTACACCAGCTATGGGGAAGAGTAGAGTCCTATATGAATATTTATTCTTCATCTGAACACCTTTCTTCCGCCCAGGCAGAACACTATAAAATGTTAGAATTAATCAAAGAAGAGCAATTAGATGATTTGACCTCTCTTATTCTGGAGCATATCCAAATAACTTGTGATGCGATTATAGAGGAAATGGCAAAATTAGAATAACAATATATATTTTGCTGTCTATTTTTTTAAGTTTATTTTTCAGAAAAATCATAATATTTAATCAAAAATACAATAATTTTAAAAAATAGGAGGAAACAAAGTGAAAAAATATTTAATTAGCATTATTTCTATTATTTTAATTGTAAGTTTAGCAGCCTGCAGTTCTTCTAGTAGCTCATCATCTAAATCAGAAGAGTTTCCAACAAAACCGGTAAAATTAGTTATTCCTTATCCTCCAGGTGGTGGAACAGACGTATTATTTCGTTTAGTTGCTCAATATGCTGAAAAACATTTAGGCCAGACTATTGTACCTACAAATATGGCTGGTGCCACTTCTACTGTTGGTTCCCGTTTTGTAAAGGATGCTGAACCAGATGGGTATACAATATTAGGTACACACCAAGTTGTTGCAACAGCTGAACATACAGGAGTTGTAGACTATGGTTTCTCTGCTTTTGATCCGGTTGTGCTAATGACTTCTACTCCCCATATTCCATCTATTAGTAAAAAATTTAGCGAAGAACACAATATCAAAACAATGAATGATTTTATTGAATATGTAAAAGCGGGCAATAAAGTGAATTGGGCTTATACGGTTGCTTCTGAAGACCATTATTCTATCGCTGCTATGCTGGATGCCGCTGGCGTAGATCCTAAATCATTAAATTATATTCATTATGATGGAACTGGACCTCAATATGCTGCAATCTTAGCTAATCAAGCGGATGGGATGATTGCCGACTATGCATCAGGAAAAGGATATTATGATGATGGAACTCTTGTACCACTTGGAATGGTTTTTGATGAACGTAATCCTTTCTTACCAGATGTACCAACATTAAAAGAACAAGGAATCGATTTCTCCGTTACAGTAGATAGAGGTATTCTTGCTCCTAAAGGAACTGATCCTGATCGAATCCAAGTTATTAACGATGCATTTAAAAAAGCGCTAGAGGATCCAGAATTGCAGAAAAAAATTGAGGAATTAGGAAGTTTCCCTCATTACATGACTTCTGATGAGTACTCTAACCATGTTAATGAATTAGATAGTGAAATGGGTAAACTTGCTCCTAAAATGGAGTTTTAATAAGGGGGCTGAATAAAATTGGTTAATCGATTATTTTCCATATTTATTTTAATTGTAGGAAGTATCTTTTTTATAAACTCCAATGGATTTTCCGAAAAATCAGGGGTGCAGACTTTTGCCCCCTCGTTTTTCCCTAGAGTTATCATTGGGTTAATGATGATTTTAGCTTTATGCTTACTGATAAAAAGTTTCCTAAATAAAGATAAGGATTCCTTCTCTTTAGAAACTATAAAGACCTATATTTCAAAGCATTTTCGTGTTTTATTGATACTGTTCTTATTCCTTCTTTATGTCCTTTTCTTAAATATAGTAGGGTTCTTAATTTGTTCGATTGTTTTTTTATTCATTTCTACGATTATCTTACGACCTTTCCAAAAAAAATACATGACTACAAATATTATTTTGTCAGTGGCTTTTCCTGTCATCGTACTTCTTGTGTTTGAACAAGTATTACATATTTATCTACCATAATGGAGCGTGATTAAGTTGGATATTTCAATGGTTTTAGCAGCTTTTCAAGAAGTATTACATCCTATGATGATTCTATCTATCGTTATTGGCGTTTTGGTTGGGATTATAGCTGGTGCAATCCCAGGGTTCACCTTTACAATGGCCCTTATTTTAGCTTTTCCATTCACCTTTGGAATGGAACCAATTCAAGGTTTAGCCGTTATGATCGGCATTTATATTGGCGGACTTTCTGGAGGGTTGATTTCTTCCATACTTTTAGGAATTCCTGGTACTCCTTCCTCTGTCGTTACCACCTTTGACGGCTATCCAATGACAAAGAATGGAGAAGCACCACGAGCACTCGGTGTAGGCATCGTCTCTTCTGTTATTGGAACCATTATTGGTGCGATTATATTATTTCTATTAGGACCAATCATTGCTAAGGGGAGTCTTCTTTTCGGACCATGGGAAATATTCTCTCTCGTTGTTTTTGCACTCACTCTTATCGCTAGCTTAAGTGGTAAATCTATGCTTAAAGGGTTAATCGCTGGCTGTCTTGGCCTTTTAATTGGAACGGTTGGTGTATCTCCAACTGGAACGGTTCGATTTGATTTTGGAATCCCTGAACTTTCCTCAGGATTTTCAACCTTACCTGTTCTAATTGGTCTATTTGCCATCTCCCAGTTACTAATGAATGTAGAAGAGTTGAAAAGCGCTATTCCTACAAATCAAGCTACTTCCAACATGAAGAAATTAATTCGCATTCCTTACGGGCAAGTGTTTGTTGATATTTTTCAGGAAAAATGGAATGTGCTTCGTTCCTCTGTCATTGGCTGCTTTATCGGATGCCTTCCTGCTGCTGGAGCAGAATCTGCTACCTTTATTAGTTATGATCAAGCTAAAAAGTTTGGAAAGAATAAAGCGAAATTTGGGAAAGGTCATCCTGGTGGAATCGTCGCTTCGGAAAGCTGTAATAATGCGGTTGCTGGCGGAGCCTTTATTCCCACGATCACTTTAGGGATACCTGGTGATGTCGCACAAGCAGTAATGATTGGTGCATTAATTTTGCATGGAATTAATCCTGGACCGGCATTATTTACCCAACAGCCTATTTTAGTAAATTCCATCTATGTTGTTATTATCCTTAGTGCCATTTCCATCTTTTTCATCCAAACATTGCTGTTGCCTGTCTTCACAAAAATTACAGCTATTCCTAAATCGTTAATGGTCCCTTGTATTTTAGTTATCAGTACAGTAGGCGCTTTTGCCCTTAATAACCAACTATTCGATGTCATGCTTGTATTCATTTTTGGATTAATCGGCTTTATTTTTCATAAAATAGATGTTCCTTTATCGCCGATCATTCTGGGGTTAATTTTAGGACCAACATTGGAAAAGGAAATGACTAGAGCTTACCAAATGGACCCAAGCATCATACCATTTTTCACAAGACCGATTTCCCTTGTTTTCTTGATTCTTGCTGTTGGCTCCATTATTTTCACAATCATTCAATTAAAGAAAAGTGGGAAGGCAAAAACTACTCCTTCCAATCATGAAGAATCACAAACTCATCTTTGATTTATCATGGATGAGTTTCCTTATTAGGCTGGATTCTCATAGACGAAATACGTCCATTCTAAAAAAACTAATTACATACTTGAAACTACATAGGAGGGAATAGACATGAAACAATCAATAGTTGGAACAAAATCCATGATTGTAAGTCCTCATTATCTAGCATCTTCTGCAGGAAATTCCATATTAGAAAAAGGAGGAAATGCCTTTGATGCGGCAGTAGCTGTTAGTGCTTGTCTAGCGGTTGTCTATCCACATATGACAGGACTTGGTGGTGATTCCTTTTGGTTAATGTACAATGCGAAAGAGAACAAGCTAGACGCTTATAATGGGAGTGGCCGCTCAGGAGCTAACATTACTCGCGCCCATTTTTCAGGTGAAGATGCTATTCCTTTTAGAGGGATAAGAAGTATTCTTACCGTTCCAGGTATGGTAGATAGCTGGGCTGCTGTATTGGAGAGGTACGGTACAATGACATTATCCGAAGTCTTTGCTCCAGCGATCCATTATGCAGAATTTGGATTTCCCGTTTCAAACGATCAAATTAAAAATACGTTTAAGAATATGGACATTCTACAAGAAGATGAAGATATTGCAGCCATTTTCCTCAAGGAAAATGAAGTACCTAAAAGGAATGAAAAATTTGTTCAAAAGGATCTTGCCAGTTCCTTAAAAGAAATTGCGCAAAAAGGGCGTAATGAATTTTATAAAGGAACATTAGCAGAAAAAATTGTATCCAGTTTACAAAGCAAAGGTGGATTATTAACAAAAGAAGATTTTTCCAATCATTATGGTAACTGGACGGAGCCTATCTCTTCTACTTATAGGGAATACACCATGTATCAAGTTCCCCCAAATTCACAAGGATTTGTTGGATTAATGGCATTAAATATTCTTGAAAACTTTGAACTACCTTCTATCCCACTTCATTCGTATCAGTACTATCATTTACTTATTGAATCACTAAAGCTAAGCTTCCAAGATCGCAACAAATATTTAACTGATCCGGATTTTCATGAAATTCCATTGGATCGCTTATTAAGCAAATCTTATGCAAAGGAATTGGCAGATACTATTTGTTTGGATCATACCAATGCCATTACTACCCAAAGTGTTGGCAATGATACTGCATATGCGGCAGTCGTTGATGGACAAGGAAATGCCGTTTCCTTTATTCAAAGCATTTATTTTGAATTTGGGTCTGGAATTGTTGCAAAAGACACTGGGATTATTTTGCAAAACAGAGGGTCTTTCTTTTCCCTTGACGAGAATCATGTCAATTGTTTAGAACCAAACAAGCGTACTTTTCATACTTTAATGCCTGCTATGTCCTTTAAAGATGGAAAACCAATTGTGTTATACGGGACACAAGGCGGAGAAGGACAACCACAAACGCAAACAGCCATCATTACAAGAATGCTCGATTATGGGGTAGATCCTCAAACAGCCATTAATGAACCAAGATTTGTCTGGGGCAGAACTTGGGGAAATACAACGGAAGAATTAAAAATAGAAGGTCGTGTCTCAAAGGAAGTAAGAGATAAACTAAAACAGTCCGGTCATCTAGTGAAATGTGTAGAAGACTTTGATGATATCATGGGCCATGCCAATGCCATTCTCATTGATAGCCAAGGTTTCTTATATGGTGGAGTCGATCCAAGAAGCGATGGTGCTGCAATTGGACGTTAGGACTACTTAGATTTTACAGGTTCGTTCTTACCTGAACCTAGAATTGGTTCAGGTAAGAATGAAACCTTGAATTAGATGTAGACTTATTATTCGTCTACATCGTCTTTATCATTAGCATCATCTTTATCTTCGATCATATCTTCACCAGGATCGTTATCATCCGTAGTTGGATCTAGATCATCATCTGTATTCTCATCTGGTACATCTGGTGCGTTGTCGTTATCCAAATCAGTATCTGGAACAACATCATCATTATCTAAATCATTATCTTCGATTGTCGTATCATCATCCGGTGCTGGACTTTGATCGTCATTGTCACCACATGCCGTTAAAAGCATGGCAGATAACGCCGAAATACCTAATAACTTTATCCATTTAGTCATTCGTTTTACCCCTTTTCTTAAATAAGTATCATAAAGACCATTAATTGGTCAGTAATTAGGTTATCCAAGAAAAGAAAATTATTACGCATTGTTCGCTAATTCCAATAATAAGCAAAATTGTTAAACAAGAAAACAAAAAAAAGAAGGAATGTTTGTATAATCCCAACATGCACTTCCTTCTTCCATTCCTATTATTATGCTTCTGTTTTATCGCCTAAAGCAAACATGATTTCTGCTTCACAAGCAATTTCTCCATCAACAGTCGCTACACATTTTCCTTTGCCAAAGTTTCCACGCACTCTTGTCATTTCCACTTCAAGACGTAGTTGGTCACCAGGATACACTTGCTTTTTAAAACGGCAGCTATCGACTCCAGCAAAGAATGCGAGTCTCCCTTTATTTTCTTCTTTAATCAGCATAGCAACCGCTCCAACCTGCGCTAATGCTTCTACGATTAATACACCTGGCATAACAGGATACTCGGGAAAATGGCCATTAAAATACTCTTCATTTGCAGACACATTTTTAATGCCGACTGCCCTTTTGCCTTCTTCCACTTCCAAAATTCTATCTACTAATAAAAATGGATATCGATGAGGAATAATTTCTTTAATTTGATTAATATCTAACATTTTTGTGACCTCCTACTAATATGTAGTTATATACCATTGTACTAAAAAAAGCTATAAAAAAGGAAGGAATATCCCTTCTCTTTTAAAATGTTTTTACAGAACATAAACCAAGTGCTCCATAGACTTCTTTTTTTCGAGCAATTTTTCAGATTATGCTTATGCTATCTACACTTCCATTATTCCCCAACAAAAAAAAGGGAATATGTAGTTATTTTTACAAATCCCCTTCTTGTTTACTCTTCATTTATTAAATTGCTGATATGCGCCCACGTTTCATTTTTGAAGGTATCGTTAACTCTTCCATCTCCCATTACACTATACCCTACAATCGCTCCAGCTAGAACACTGACAGCCATTATTAAAATAATGACAATGATGCGTAGCCAGATAGGAAACAGACGAACTCTAATCTTTCGCTTAGGAGAAGCCATTTCTTCTGTATTCTGCTTTTCTTTTTGTTCTTCTTTAAATTCTTCCCTTGTCTTAACCATTTCCTGACTACTGCTATTTAATGCCATCATTATTCTCCTTCTTAACGTATTCCATTCACTAATCCCATCATCTGATCTGCTAAAGAGATGGATCTGGACTGAAATTGATAGGAGCGCTGTGTAGCAATCAGATTAACCATTTCTTTGCTTATATCCACATTGGATTGCTCCAATGCATTCTGTTTCATCGCAATCTCGCTTCTTCTCGCACCGTTTAAATCCATAATTGCTTCATTTTCGTCAGCCATATCTGAAAGTCGGTATAAATTGTCCCCTGTTTTTTCAAGGCTTTGTGGATTATTGGCATACGAGATCCCTAAATTAATGGTTTCCTGACCTCCATTATTAAACTGAACGGTTAAAGTACCAGTTGATGAAAAAATATAATCCTTAACATTATTATTTAATAAAATTGGGTTATTATTCTCATCAAGGATTGCATGCCCTTCTTTTGTCACGAGCATATTCTCATTATCAGAAACAGGAGATAAGTACATCGCTCCGTCTCTTGTGTAACGAACTTCTGTTGTACCGCCGTCTTGCACTAGTACTCGATATAATTGCCCTTCTTTTGTCAAGGCTGTATCTAATACCCTATCAGAGGCTTGAATCGATCCTTGTGTCATCACTAATTGTGTTTGAGCAAGTTTAGCGCCTACACCTTGTCGGATTCCATTTGGAGTCAGACGATTGACTTCCTGAGTCTCATCCTTCTGATTGTTAAATTGCTGAAAAAGCATATCAGTAAACGTCCCATTTTGCTTTTTATAACCAGTAGTATCAACATTAGCCATATTATTACTGATAAGATCCATTTGCTTTTGTAATTGTGTCAAAGTATTACTAGCGGTTATCATCGTTCTATTCATAGCAATCCCCCTTTACTTTTATCTAATGGAAATGGGTTTATATCTTACCGATTTCATTTGCTGCTTGATCCATACTCTTATCATAAGCCTGTAATATTTTTTGATTTGCTTCAAATGCTCGATAGGCTGTCATCATATCTGTCATCGTTTGCGCTGTATCTACATTTGAGTTTTCTAAAAATCCTTGCCTCACTTGGAAATTAACTTGATTATTTGCATAAGCACTTTGGAGAACTGCTCCGTCCTGTGCTCGATACAAACCATCGCCTTCTTTCACAAGCTGTTCTGGTGTATCTGTATAGCTAATCCCAAGGCGATAAGCTTCTCCATTACCACTTGTAATTACACCGTCAGAGGTAACGCTAAAATCCGTACTTGTTAATTGTATTCGCTCATTATTTTCATCCAAAACATATAAACCACTAGCCGTTGTTAAATATCCTTGTCCATCTAAAGTAAAGTTTCCATTTCTGGAGTAAGCTGCTTCTCCATTTGCATTTTGGATGGTAAAAAATAATCCGCCACCAGCATTAGTCCCATTCCCTGGAACATTTACATTTAAAAGTGCTAAATCTGTTTTTAATTCTGTTTGATTAAGGTCACCCTGAGTAAACTTTGGTATAGCTTCCTGCATATAGACTCCTGTTGCCAAATAGCCTACTTGCTCTTTTTCAACAGCGCCAACCCCATTTTTCCTAACACTCTGCTGCAATAATTCAGGGAAAGCTCTCATGGATGATTGATCTGCTTTAAAACCTGGTGTCGTGCTATTAGCCATATTATTAGAAAGCATTTCGGTTTTGCGTTGCTGTGCAAGCATACCGGAAGCTGCTGTATAGAACCCTTTAAACATAACTGTCTCCAATCTATACAAATTTTCGATTCAAACATATATATTCTATTATAAAAAAAATATTCAAATATTACATTAAATTTTGTTGAAAAAAGTCTAAAAATGTTTTATATTCACTATTTATTATATCGGCTTTCCTTTAAAACAATCTACTGGTAGATATAGGGGGAATTCTTGAAGCCACTGAAAAACTGGCCAGCTAAGATCATTTACCGTACCCACTTTTTAATCTTAGATGTTGAATATGTTTTACTTTCAAATATGCTTCCTCCCCATTTTATTTTAAAAAACTTTAAGGGATTTTTTCAAGATATTCTATAGAACGAAGGAGTTACATGTCTTTCTCTCTATTCAGTTCATCAACACATAAAAAAATCGGAACAAGAAAAAATTTTCTTAAGTTCCGATTTTTTTGGTTTAAGACTTATATGAACGGGTATGAAATAACTAGATTTCATTTTCCTATGCATAAACAAGTAGCTTTGTACTTGTTTATGCTCCCCCATTTTATTTAGCTTAATTTCCTTTTTGCGATACGATCAATGTTATCCAGCATCATCCCTGTACCGATTGCCACACAATCCATAGGATTTTCAGCTACCAACACTGGAACCTTTAGTTCATCTGCTAATAGTAAATCAATCCCGTGAAGTAATGCACCGCCTCCAGTTAAAATAACCCCACGATCGATAATATCTGCTGACAGCTCAGGAGGTGTTCTTTCTAAGACACTTTTTGCAGCTTGTACAATAACAGATACTGATTCTCTCAATGCTTGTTCAATTTCATCCGAATAAACCGTTATAGTTCTTGGAAGGCCCGAAACCATATCGCGTCCGCGGATATCCATTTCTTCTTTTCTTGATCCAGAGAAAACAGTTCCAATATTGATTTTTATATTCTCAGCAGTACGTTCCCCAATTAGTAGCTTATACCTGCGTTTAATGTACTGTAGAATTTCATTATCAAATTTATCTCCAGCCATTTTAATACTGGAAGAAGTAACAATATCCCCCATTGATAGCACTGCTACGTCTGTTGTACCGCCACCAATATCAACAACCATATTTCCGCTTGGCTGGAAAATATCCATTCCTGCACCGATAGCTGCTACTTTTGGTTCTTCTTCTAAATAGATTTTCTTTCCACCACTTTTTTCCGCTGCTTCTTTAATTGCTTTTTGTTCTACACTCGTAATATTCGTAGGACAGCAAATAAGAATTCTCGGCTTAGATAAAAATCCTTTTACATTTAATTTATTGATGAAATGCTTCAACATTGCTTCTGTCACATCAAAATCAGCGATTACGCCGTCTTTCAATGGGCGGATAGCTACAATGTTTCCAGGCGTACGTCCAACCATACGACGCGCTTCTTCTCCAACTGCTAATACTCTTCCTGTATTGCGATCTAATGCCACAACAGAAGGTTCATTTAAAACAATTCCTTTTCCTTTAACATGAATGAGAACATTTGCTGTTCCTAAGTCAATACCAATATCTCTAGCAAACATGATATACGCTCCTCCTTCGTCTTTAGCTTGTCATTTTTTTCATTTTTCATTTCATTTTCCTTATAGAGACAAAGAGCTGGCTTTCACACTATATGTAACGATATCCTCATACTTAAGTTTCATTAAATGACGTAGAACAAAAAACATTTGTCTAGAACGTCTTCTATTCATACAGCTTATAGCGCTTTTCTCTAAACACGCCACCAAATATTTACATCGCTTAAATATGTCTTTCTTATCGCTCTATATTAAATCAACCATTTTTCCCTTTTTGCAAAGTGAATTATGTATGTTTTTAGGTTAAAATTTGTATGTTTTTTTCTCTATCTATTTAAACCACTCTAATTTTTTATTTTATCATACGGATGCAGAAATAAGTAACTTTTTGTCAAAAAAATGCGTTTTTTTTCACAAAATAGACTGTCCAAACACCCTTTGGGAGAAAAAGGATTTTTCAGTCTGTTTCTGTTTTACTTGCAAAAGAAAAAGGACATTGATCCCAAAGTCCTTTGAAGCTATTATGTACCCTTTATTAGCATTCCTAATGAAGCCTTTTTTATACAAACTCTTTTTCTCTATCGATGGAGTCGCCTCCATCGATAGACTGTTGTAACTCCATGTTTCTGAACTTTCCTTTCTATTAAAAAAATCTTCAGGACAATTTTGGATAAATCACTATCCCATCGTGTTTCTCTCTAATGATGACAAAGCTTGCCCCGTTCTTTCTTACTGTACAATTTCCCCTTCAAGCTCTTCCTTTTTATACTTCATTTTTGTTGCTTCCCCACCGCGTAGATGTCTAATAGATTTATGATAATCAAGGATCTCCTTCACTTCATTTGCTAAATCTGGGTTAATTTCAGGAAGTCTTTCTGTTAAATCTTTATGGACTGTACTTTTGGATACGCCAAACTCTTTCGCTATTACGCGAACCGTTTTTCTCGTCTCCACGATATACTTTCCAATCTTGATAGTTCTCTCTTTGATGTAATCGTGCACACCACTCGCCCTCCCTAAATTGGATGTGAGAAGTGTGAAATGAGACTCGCTCTTCGCTTCATCGAAATTCTTCATCCCGCACGTTTCCTTTCCTGCAAAATACTTTTCTTCATGCGGCAGAAAGTCAAAGGCTTTCTGTTCTTATAATGATTAAACATGTCCTCAACTACATATCCATTTTCTTTTAAACGACCCCTCACTCCAAACTTCCTCTTTGTAAGGTTTGTAACATTTTATTAGCTTGGGTAAGACTTTATGCAGAAAAATATGAATAGGGACAAGGTTTGTCTAAATTTTTTTATTATTCCTTTGATTTTCAACGAGTTTTATAGCTATTTTTTCTATTATGTAAGCTAATTGGAATGAAGTTAACGAAGTTGTAGGAAAAATCTCTTGGTGGAAAGTAAGCTTTTAAGGAGAAATTTCACAGTGAAAATCCTCAGGGATGGAAGTTTTCTTAATAAAGATTATTCAATAAAGTTGGAACATTGATTTTTGTTGGAGTCGTAGGCATATATCGGAAATTAATGATTAATAGAGGGTAAATTATTTCCCGAGAAATTTGTCATTTTCTGTTTCTGAGGGTTTATTTTTTTATGAGCCATTTACTAATAGATAAATTACACTATTACTTATAACCTATTTTCATTTATTTAGTTTTCATTACTACTAAAGGGAATGCGATTTTATTTCAAAATTTTCTTTTTCTAAAAATTGCTGCTCGTCTTCCTTCGACATTTCCCAGGCTTACAATGCCTTTTTTCGAGGAAAAAATAAAGGTTGCTATCAAGTAGCTATTACTTCGCATAAACTTTATTTCATGCTTTGTATTAGCTATTAATAGCAACCTTTTATTATCTGTAACAGCTAGGAATATACCCAGTCTGCTTTCTATTAAGCGTTTGGATCAGTTGATGTAGAACCTTCTGCATCTTCATCCTGATTAGAGTTTGAACCATTTTCTAATGAGTTATCTGTTGGCATTTCTTCTTCAGAAGTGCTTGATTCTTCTACTTCTGATCCAGCCTCTGACGTAGCACCAGAAGTATCATCACTTTGTAGAGCACTTAATGGCTTGCCAAAATAATCAATTGGGTTCACAGCTACATTATCTTTTCTTACTTCAAAGTGAACATGAACACTTGCATCTTGATTCAACTTACTTTTACCAGCAGTAGCTAATGGCTGACCTTTTTTAACTTCATCGCCTACTTCTACTTGAAAATCCTTCACAGATTGATAATATGTTTTAATTCCATTTTCATGGTCAATTTCAATCGTATTTCCTAATAGAGAATCTTCTGCTACTTTCGTAACAGTACCACTAAGGGCAGCTACCACTTCAAATTCACTATCGTCTTCGCGTTTTAAATCGATACCTGTATTTGGTTGATATTGATTATTATAAAACACTAATGATTCGGCCTGTTTTTCTTTACTAGCCGTATTGTCGTAAAATTCCTTTTGTGTAATAAACGAATCTTCCTCTATTACTGGCCATGCAAAATTTTCAAATTCTTTTGCTACTGGTTCTGCAGGTTCATCTGTTTGTTTCGTTGGCATATCAGCGTTATCATATTTATACTTATCTGTTTCTGATGCGCTATTTTGATACCAAAGGACACCTGTTAGAATAATAGCTGCACTTGCGATATAAATGGCTGGAAATGCCCAACGCTTTTTGAAAAAGCTTTTTACTTTTGACTTTGGAGAAGTACGTTTGTTTTCTTCCTCTCTCATTTTATCATCACCTCAGCAATCATTCTGAACAGATAATGATAAATATATACCTACCTGCTAAAAAATTTTTTTAGACTTATTTTTCGACAAAGTTCTTTTTTCTATACATGGAAAAGGAAATTTTTTATTGATGGCTAAAAAGCAAGTCTCGGAATAGAGACTTGCTTGGGTTTGGCTGATATATTTTTGTTTTGGCTGATTTCCACGCTGCTTTGGCTGATATATTCTTATTTTGGCTGATTTCCGCGCTGCTTTGGCTGATATATTCTTGTTTTGGCTGATTTCTGCGCTGCTTTGGCTGATATATTCTTGTTTTGGCTGATTTCTGCGCTGTTTTGGCTGATATATTCTTATTTTGGCTGATTTCCACGCTGCTTTGGCTGATATTTTCTTATTTTGGCTGATTTCTGCGTTGCTTTGGCTGATATTTTCTTATTTTGGCTGATTTCCACGCTGCTTTGGCTGATATTTTCTTATTTTGGCTGATTTCCGCGCTGCTTTGGCTGATATATTCTTATTTTGGCTGATTTCCGCGCTGCTTTGGCTGATATTTTCTTATTTTGGCTGATTTCCACGCTGCTTTGGCTGATATATTCTTATTTTGGCTGTTTTCCAAGTTGCTTTGGCTGATATTTTCTTATTTTGGCTGATTTCCACGTTGCTTTGGCTGATATATTCTTATTTTGGCCGATTTCCACGTTGCTTTGGCTGATATATTCTTATTTTGGCTGATTTCCACGTTGCTTTGGCTGATATATTCTTGTTTTGGCTGATTTCTGCGCTGCTTTGGCTGATATTTTCTTGTTTTGGCTGATTTCCACGCTGCTTTGGCTGATATTTTCTTATTTTGGCTGATTTCCGCGCTGCTTTGGCTGATATTTTCTTATTTTGGCCGATTTCTGCGCTGCTTTGGCTGATATATTCTTGTTTTGGCTGATTTCCACGCTGCTTTGGCTGATATATTCTTATTTTGGCTGATTTCCACGCTGCTTTGGCTGATATATTCTTATTTTGGCTGATTTCCGCGCTGCTTTGGCTGATATTTTCTTATTTTGGCTGATTTCCTTATTTCTGAGCTGTATATTTCGCTAGCATATCATCTGATGCTGTTACTTCTACGCCTTTGTAATAGTATTTTACGATTTCTTCATAGTTTTTTCCGTTGGCTGCCATTCCGTTTGCACCATATTGGCTCATTCCTACTCCATGGCCGTAACCCTTTGTGGCAATATAAACGGTATTTCCCTTACGTTCCATTGTAAAATCAGTTGATTTTAGATTTAACTTCTCCCGAATATCTATTCCTGATATCTCTTTTCCGTTTATTTTTGCACTTGCAATTCGCTTTCCTTTTGTGTATTTAACATCTTCTAATACTTCACTGCCAGATGCTAGCGTAACACCTAAACTTTTTTCGAAATCCTTAACGGGCATTGTAACTTCTCCTTTAAACTTGGGTGAATTGACATCCCATGGACTTTCAACACTTTGTAAATAGGAGATAGAATTAGCCCAAACATCATCTGAGTTTTCCGTATATCCGTTGCTTGTGGAGAAGAATGTGGCATCAATAGGTGTACCCTCATACGTTAAAATTTGCCCCTTTGTAGCCGCTACAGCTTCTTCAATCTTCGTTATATTCTTTTGCCAGTCATAACCGGCATTCTCCCAAATTTTCTTTAGCTCGTCGCGATTGTTATATACTTGATAGTTAATGGTATCGCCTACTAAAGCGCCATCGGGTAAATCTGTTTTTTCTTGACTCGTCATTCTTTTTACAATATATGTTCTTGCTGTTAAGGCTTGTGCTTTTAATGCTTCCAATTCAAATTTTGCTGGCATCTCTGAGGCAACAACCCCAACTACATAGTCTTCTAAGTCTAATTTCTCTACTTCCTGCTTATTTTCCCGATAGACTGCCACTTCAATAGCAGGCTCTGACACTTCGGCAGATTCCGTATTAATCTTTGCCTCTTCCTTTTTATCCTGAATAGAGGGCAGAACAAGGATTGTGGGAACAAGTAAAGTGATGGCAAACAGAATAGCTCCTAGTACGATGAAAGGTTTGATTTTAATCATGAATTAAAGCCTCCATAAGATAGAAATAAGATCTTCAAAATTGTCTCTAAAACATTCTTATGGAGGTGGACAAGCTTTTATTCCTTATTTTTCTGTTGAAATATACAGGTTTTAACAAAAAAAATGGTTCTAAATATCTCGTTTGTGCATACTATTTTAGCAATCCTGTTATTTAAACACCACATGTTATTTCCTCTATTATATAACATCTAAACGTATTCATGTTTTCAACAGTAATGACATATTTTTTAAAAATAATTTTTCATTATATGTATAATTTTGCCCATAAAAAAACAAACTTTATTTATCTGTACATAATCGATAAATAAAGTTTGCCCTTTGTATTATGCATTTAAATCCGCAACATAACTTGCAGTTAATGTTAATTCGCTTTCTTCCGTAATTCTTTCGATATCAGCGCCTAAAGCAGCTAGTTTTTCATGGAAATTTACATAACCACGATCTAAGTGCTTTAGCTCTGTAACACGCGTAATACCATCTGCTACAAGTCCAGATAAAATCAAAGCAGCAGCAGCGCGTAAATCAGTAGCAGCTACTTCTGCACCTTGCAGATTGGTTGGTCCGTTCATTACAACAGAGCGGCCTTCAATTTTCACGTCGCCATTCATACGTCTAAATTCTTCTACATGCATAAAGCGGTTTTCAAAAACAGTTTCTGTAATCATACTTGTGCCTTTTGCACGAAGAAGTAATGCCATCATTTGAGATTGCATATCTGTTGGGAAACCTGGATGAGGCATTGTTTTAATGTCTACAGCTTTTAAATTTTCTGCACTAATTACACGAATTCCATCTTCCTCTTCTTTAAAGACAACACCCATTTCTTCCATCTTGGCAATTAAGGAAGATAAATGTTCTGGAACAGCACCTTGTACTAGTACATTTCCATTCGTAATAGCGGCAGCAATTAAGAAAGTGCCAGCTTCAATTCTGTCTGGAATAATAACATGTTCTGTACCATGCAGAACATCAACACCTTCGATTCGAATTGTTCCTGTACCTGCACCTCTTACTTTTGCTCCCATTTTATTTAGGAAGTTAGCTAAGTCCACTATTTCTGGTTCTTTTGCTACGTTTTCGATAACAGTTGTACCTACTGCTAATGAAGCAGCCATCATAATATTTTCTGTAGCACCTACACTTGGGAAATCAAGATAGATTTTTGCTCCTTTTAAGCGTCCATCTACAGATGCTTCGATAAATCCATTACCAACCTGAACCTTTGCTCCCATTGCTTCGAAACCTTTTAGATGCTGATCAATTGGTCTTGAACCAATTGCACAGCCTCCAGGTAATGCTACTCTTGCATGACCATTTCTTGCTAACAAAGATCCCATTACTAAAACAGATGCTCGCATTTTTCTAACATATTCAAATGGTGCTTCCACACTTAATTCTTTCGATGCGTCAACAGTTACTTCTCCATTTTCAAAATGTACGTCTGCATTCAAATATCGTAATACTTCATTAATCGTATATACATCTGAAAGAGTCGGAACTGATTTAATTATACTTTTACCATCACTTGCTAATAATGTAGCGGCGATCACAGGCAAAACGGCATTTTTTGCGCCTTCTACTTTAACCGTACCATTTAACCTTTTTCCGCCGCGGACGATGATTTTATCCAAAGTCTATTCCCCTCCGCGTCCAATATCTCTATATTAATATTCAATCGTTATGATGGGTGTGCCAACTACAAAGGTAGTTTTTCCTCCCATATCTTGTGTTCTCAATCCTATTTGTACGTTCATTTCCTTTTCACTATTATCAATTCGTTCTTCAAATAAGGGCGTATAAGCGGAGGTGGATATAAAATCATCCTCTTCCAACGCCTCTACTTTTTTTGCTTGAAATGCATTTAGCAAATGGTTAACTTTATAAGGCAAAGTCTCATTCATCTTATCACTGAATTCGCCTTTAATACAAGAGAAAATTGTTGGTTTCCCACGAAATATGTCAGAAATTTTTTTGTTAATTTCCATATCTAACCTTTTCATTTCTGTATCCTCTAACTTCTTCCCTCTCACCTCATACATAATATATGTTTGAACGGCGTCAGTGGTTAAAGAAGTCGTTAAGATTATACTTTCTTCCATTTTGCTACTGGATTGTAACACCATCTTTGCTTGCCAGCTTTGGTGGTTTTTCGTTTCTACCCAGTCACTATTTGGGAAAACTTTGCTTAATTTTGACTGATATGCTTTTGCATCTTTTATGCTTGTAACATTTTCCAGCCTTTCTCTTGCATGCAGAGACCATTCATTTATTGTTACGTTTTCTTGTTTTTGTAAAATTTCATTTATTGTTATTAAATCAGATTTCGTTCTCGCGATAGTGATGTTATTCCCAAATGTAAGACAAGCCAAACCAATCAAAAAGGTTATTATTATTAACGTTTTATTTATCTTCATTGTTATTCCTCCCCCATACTACCATTGTTTCCAAGGAGAAGAATTGCATACTAATGATTAATCGTCACTTTTTGACATGAATAAAACGTTGATCAAGGAACAAACTATTTAAGCACACAAATTGAATTTTACTGAAAAAAAGTAGCAATGAAAACATGTATGAAGACCTATCTTTGTAATTAATTATTTCTTGTTTTGGTAATTACTTCAATATTAATGGTAATTGTTGTGACCAAATTAAGTAGTCGAGTAAAAAATTACTGACAATTGATCCCATTATTACTGCTAGCAATACATACAGTACTCTTGCTTGAAAAACTCGGTTCTTTCGAAGGAATTTCTCAAAATTTAGGGACTGTAATGCCCACCACGAAAGAGCAATAAAAACGATATGTATTAAAATACTCAGTAATGCTTGTTGTCCAAAAGCTTCTACCATTTTTTCCTCCTATCTAGCCTTCTGTTTCAACTCTTATTTGACGTATTGACCTATCAAAAAGTTTCACTTTAATTTATTATTTTTTCATTCTATAAAATGAATATTAATAACCCCTATCAAAAAATGATAAGAGGAATTTTAAAAGCAAGAACAATTCCGGATATTATCTACACTTCGCATACCGTCGCCTATGCTTAAGTCTCCTTTGGTTCCAAAGACTAACCCCCGCGGCGTTAATCTCTCACTGCTGGTTATAGGACCAATGCGGGGGAGGTTTAACACAACCAATCTAACCGCCTTGACTTTCTGCAGATTGAGCAAGTGGTTACTGCATGTTAAGAGTGAAGTTATCCTTCATACTTTTTTTAAAAAATTTCATCACACTAAAAAAGCCCCCATAGGGACTTTTTTAGTATTTTTTCTCAACAATGGATATACGATTCATTGCACGTTGAAGAGCAAGTTCTGCACGTCTAAAGTCTACATGCTCCGACTTCTGGGCATGTAACCTTTGTTCCGCACGCTCCTTAGCACGTAAGGCACGATCATAATCAATTTCTTCCGCTAATTCAGCAGATTGAGCAAGTACTGTCACCTGATCTGGGCGAACTTCTAAAATTCCACCATTCACCGATAGATATTCAGAATCTGAACCTTTTTTCAAATGAACAGCTCCTATTTTAAGTGGGGCAACCATCGGAATATGGCCTGCTAAAATGCCAAGCTCTCCACTTTCTGCTTTTGCGATCACCATATCTACATCTGATTCATGCACCGGGCCATCAGGAGTTACTACATTGACTTTAATCGTCTTCATTACTACCCCTCCTGATTAGTTTATACTTCTACACCCATAGATTTCGCTTTTTCTATAGCTTCCTCAATACGTCCAACTAAACGGAACGCATCTTCTGGAAGGTGATCATATTTGCCATCAAGAATATCTTTAAATCCTTTTACGGTTTCTTTTACAGGTACATAAGATCCTTTTTGACCTGTAAATTGCTCAGCAACGTGGAAGTTTTGAGATAGGAAGAATTGGATTCTTCTTGCACGATGAACGATTAATTTATCTTCATCATTTAACTCGTCCATACCTAGGATACTGATGATATCTTGAAGTTCTCTATAACGTTGTAATGTAGATTGCACGTTTCTTGCTACCTGATAATGCTCTTCCCCTACGATTTCTGGTGAAAGGGCACGAGAAGTAGAAGCAAGTGGATCTACTGCTGGATAAATACCCATCTCTGTTAATTTACGCTCAAGGTTTGTTGTTGCATCCAAGTGAGCAAATGTTGTAGCTGGCGCTGGATCTGTATAGTCATCCGCCGGTACATAGATTGCTTGGATAGATGTTACAGAACCTACATTCGTTGATGTGATACGTTCTTGTAGTCTACCCATTTCCGTTGCTAATGTCGGCTGGTAACCAACCGCTGATGGCATACGGCCAAGTAATGCAGAAACCTCAGAACCAGCTTGCGTAAAGCGGAAAATATTGTCAATGAAGAAAAGAACGTCTTGTCCTTGTTCATCACGGAAATATTCAGCCATTGTTAATCCTGTTAAGGCAACACGCATACGAGCACCTGGTGGCTCATTCATTTGTCCGAATACCATTGCTGTTTTCTTAATAACGCCAGAATCCGTCATTTCATGGTAAAGGTCATTTCCTTCACGTGTACGTTCCCCAACACCCGCGAATACAGAAATACCACCATGCTCTTGAGCGATGTTATTAATTAATTCCTGAATTAAAACCGTTTTACCTACACCGGCTCCACCGAATAGACCAATTTTACCACCTTTAATATATGGAGCTAATAAGTCTACTACTTTAATACCAGTTTCTAAAATTTCCACTTGTGTTGATAATTGTTCGAACTTAGGAGCTTCTCTGTGAATAGAATCACGTCTAGCACTTGCTGGGATTTCTGGATCTAAATCTATTGTTTCTCCTAATACATTAAATACACGACCTAAAGTCACATCTCCGACAGGTACAGAAATAGATTTTCCATTATCTATTACCTCTGCGCCTCTTGTAACGCCATCTGTAGAAGACATCGCAATAGCTCGAATTGTGTTATCACCTAAGTGAAGGGCCACTTCAAGTGTTAATTCTACGTTAGAAGTGCTATTTGGACCTTGAACAACTCGTAATGCGTTGTTAATGTCAGGCAGACTTCCTCCATCGAACTTCACGTCAACAACTGGTCCCATAACTTGAAGAACTCGTCCTGTGCTCATTTATTTCCCTCCTAAACTTTCTTAAAGCAGGCTCTGCTAAAACTTTAAAGTCTAGCAGAACTTATTTATCTCATTATTCTAAGGCTGCAGCTCCACCAACGATTTCCGTAATTTCTTGTGTAATAGCTGCTTGTCTTGCACGGTTATATTGTAAACTTAGATTACCTATTAATTCTTTCGCATTATCAGTAGAATTTTTCATCGCTGTCATACGTGCAGAATGCTCACTTGCTTTACTATCTAGTAAAGCACCGTATAGTAGACTCTCTGCATATTGTGGTAATAGAACATCGAGAATTTCTTCTGCTGATGGTTCGAACTCATAAGATGTTAATGTAGTATTCGTAGCATCCATTTCTGTTAACGGAAGAACCTTCTTCTCTACTACATCCTGTTGAATAGCACTTACATAATGACTGTAATAAACATAAAGTTCATCGAAAGTACCATCATCAAACATGCCTACAGCTTTGCTTGTTACATCTTTAATATCTAGGAAATCTGGTAAATCTGGTATACCAACAACATCCAAAATGACATTATGTCCTTGTTTTAATAGGAAGTCTCTCCCTATTCTTCCAATAACAATAATGGCATACTCATCTTTAGATTGATGCCGCTCATTTATCGTTTGATTCAATTTTCTAAGTACGTTACTGTTGTAGGCTCCCGCCAATCCACGTTCTGAAGTAATAACAAGATAACATGTTTTTTTCACAGGACGTGATTGAAGCATTGGATGGCTAACGCCTGAGCTTCCCAGTGCGACAGAATGTGTCACTTCTTCCATTTTAGACATATACGGAATAAATGCTTTAACATTAATAACCGCTCTGTTCATTTTAGCCGAATACACCATTTGCATGGCTTTTGTAATCTGACTAGTCTTTTTTGTTGAGTCAATACGAGCTTTTATATCACGTAAAGATGCCAAAGATTCTCACCACCAATCTTTAAGTTTGCCTTCTTATTCAGAAGCTACAAACGTTTTTTTGAAATCATTAATTGCTGCTTTCATCTCATCATCAGATGGAAGATCTTTTGTCGTAACAATATGTTCCACCACATTTGTATGATTGTGATCTAGCCAATTTAAGAATTCTTCTTCGAAACGTCTAATATCCACAACAGGAATATCATCTAAATGACCACGTGTTAGTGCATATAGAATCGCAACTTGTTTTTCAACTTTTAACGGTCTATTAAGATCTTGTTTCAATACCTCTACTGTACGAGCACCACGATTTAATTTATCTTGTGTCGCTTTATCTAAATCAGAACCAAATTGAGCAAATGATTCAAGCTCACGGAATGATGCAAGGTCAAGACGTAATGTTCCCGCAACCTTTTTCATTGCCTTGATTTGCGCAGAACCACCAACACGAGAAACGGATAAACCGGCATTTATTGCTGGACGCACCCCAGAGAAGAATAGATCAGATTGTAAGAAAATTTGTCCATCTGTAATCGAAATTACATTTGTTGGAATATAAGCAGAAACGTCTCCAGCTTGCGTTTCAATAAATGGAAGAGCAGTAATAGATCCTCCACCTTTTGCATCACTTAATTTTGCAGCACGCTCAAGTAGACGAGAATGCAAGTAGAAAACATCCCCTGGATAAGCTTCACGACCTGGAGGACGACGTAGTAATAGAGACAATTCGCGATAAGCAGATGCTTGTTTTGTTAAATCATCATATACGATTAAAACGTGTTTGCCTTCATACATAAACTCTTCACCCATTGCTACACCTGCATATGGAGCTAAGTATAGTAGTGGCGCTGGTTGAGAAGCAGATGCTGTTACAACGATTGTGTATTCTAATGCACCATTTTTACGAAGTGTTTCAACAGCGTTACGTACGGTAGATTCTTTTTGTCCGATTGCTACATAGATACATACCATATCTTGGTCCGCTTGGTTAAGAATTGTGTCGATCGCAACAGATGTTTTACCTGTTTGACGGTCACCGATAATTAATTCACGTTGACCACGACCGATTGGCACTAGTGCGTCAATTGCTTTAATCCCTGTTTGAAGTGGCTCACTTACGGATTTACGATCCATAACGCCAGGTGCTAAAAATTCGATTGGACGTGTTTTTGTTGTATTAATTGCACCAAGTCCATCTACTGGTTGACCTAGAGGGTTTACTACGCGTCCGATTAGCGCATCCCCTACTGGAACTTCCATGATTCTTCCAGTACGACGAACTTCATCGCCTTCACGAATATCTGTGTAAGGACCAAGAATAATGATACCTACATTACTTTCTTCTAGGTTTTGTGCTAAGCCCATTACCCCATTAGAAAATTCAACAAGTTCTCCAGCCATACAGTTATCTAGGCCATGTACACGAGCAATACCATCACCAATATTAATTACTGTACCAACTTCGCTTACTTGAACTTCCGATTGGTAACTTTCAATTTGCTTTTTTATAAGAGCACTGATTTCTTCCGCTTTGATGCTCATGCGTTTCACCCCTATCTAAAGAATTACTATCCTAATAATTGTCGTTGTAGACGGTTTAGCTTCCCTTGAAGACTACCATCATATATTTGATTACCGATTCTTACCTTAATTCCACCTAATAGGTTAGAATCAATGATATTTTCAATATTTAGCGATATTTTCCCAACTTTTGCAGCGAATGTAGCTGAAATAGCTCTTTTCTCATCGTCTGTTAACGGTTTGATTGAATATACTTTTGCATCTGCAATCCCTTTTGCTTCATTAACTAGTGCTATAAATTGATCACATATACTAGTAATCATCTCTTCCCGATGGCGATCAATCAATAGCATTAAAAGGTTTTGAATATACTCGCTTGCAGAAGCAAATGCTACTTTCACCATTTCTTTTTTCTTTTCTAATGAAATATTAGGAGATTGGAGAAATGTATGAATTTCAGGTGAAGAGGTTACTAGTGTTCTCACTACTCGCACTTCTTCATCCAACTGATCGATCTGTCCGTTTTCTTTGGCGATTTGGAAAAGGGCTAAAGCATAACGCTTTGCAACACCTGTATCCATCATCGTTTCTCGCCTACCTCTTGAATGTAATCATGAATTAACTTTTCTTGGTCTTGCTCATTTAATTCTTTTTCGATCACTTTAGAAGCGATTAAAACAGAAAGAGAAGAAACCTGATCGCGAATCGTAGCAACAGCTTTTTCTTTTTGCTGTTCGATTTCTACTAGAGCAGAATTTTTAATACGGTCTGCATCTTTTCTAGCATCGTCAATGATCGTTTCTCGTTGAGCGTCAGCCTGCTGTTTTGCTCTATCAATTAACTCTTGTGCGTCATTACGTGCTTCTTTCAATAACGCTCTTTGTTCTTCTAATAGCTTTGCAGCTTCATGTCTACTTTTCTCTGCATTATCTATTTCATTTGCAACAAATTCCTCACGATCCTTCATCATTTTCATTAAAGGACCCCATGCGAATTTTTTAATTGCCCACAACAATAATAAGAATGATACTAATTGAACGATTACATCACCGCCCGCGAAATTCATTGCGGCACCTATTACTAATCCATTTGTGAACACGCTTGATTCACTCCTTTCAGGTAATGTTTTTATAACATACAGGAAACCTTTATTCGCTTATGGAAAAAAGGTGAATATGCTTATTTATAAAATAATAGGAACAATTTTTAGCTATTAACATACTCATTTGAGCGTACTTTTTTTGTGAATTGTTGGTTTTAAATAAAGGAATGGCGAAGGTTCTTATCGAATGATCTTCGCCATAACTAAGGAATAATTATTATTCTTATTCTATTAAAGAACCATAAATGCGATAACAACCGCCATGATAGGAATCGCCTCTACGAATGCAACCCCGATGAACATTGTTGATTGAAGCATACCTCTTGCTTCTGGTTGACGAGCAATCCCTTCTACTGTACGAGAAACGATTAAACCGTTACCTAAACCTGCACCTAGTGCTGCTAAACCAATTGCTATTGCTGCTGCTAATGAACCCATTATTAAAATCCTCCCTAAATTGTAATTATTATAAAGTTTGTCCAATTTCTGAACTGGGTATATATATTAATGGTCTTGACTTACTTTATGAGCCATGTAAACCATTGTTAATAAGGTGAAAATAAATGCTTGGATACTACCAATAAAAATGGAGAATCCTTGCCATACCATTGTTAATGGGAAGGCTGCGATTGTACCTAAAACATTTGTTTTTGCTAAACCATTTACTAGTAAGTTTAGTAGAACCTCACCCGCAAAAATGTTTCCGTATAAACGAAGACCAAGTGTGAGCGTATTAGAAAATTCCTCCACTACTTTTAATGGTAATAAAAACCCTACCGGTTGAACATACTCCTTAAAGTATCCTTTTGTACCACGCATTTTGACACCGTAGTAATGAGTTAAACCGACTACCATGATTGCTAATGTGAGGGTTACCGCAGGATCGGCAGTTGGTGATTTCCACCAAAGCTGATGGTCTACTGTAATAGCAAAAGGTAAACCTAACATATTGGAAATAAAGATGTACATAAGAAGAGTGATTCCTAATACGTGGAATCTTCCGCCATCTTTCCAATCCATGTTATTTTTAATAATATTACGGACAAAGTCCATAATCCACTCCATCAAATTTTGTCGGCCAGTTGGCTTCATTTGAAGATTTCGAGTGAGAAAAAACGCAATTAAGAAAACTATTAAACTTGATACAACAATCATTAAAACATTGGAATAGTTAAAATATAGTCCAAAGTGTTTATAAATTGGTGCTTCATGATGCAATATTACTCACCTCTTTTCTCACCATTCTTATGTAAAATAAAATAACGCACTAAATAATCTGCCATAATGACAATATAAGCTGTCATCAATCCAATTACAACACTTATTAAGTGAACTTTTTGTGGATATTCTACGGCAATTAAGCAAACTATTACTGCTGTAGCCATTCGGGAAATCGTTCCTAAACCATAAACTTTCCCTTCATCTTCAATGGCTTTATCAAATACCTTTGCTCTTCTAACCAGTAAGGTGAGATTGAATACACTGGCACTTGTCCCAACGAATAAACCAAGAAAAACAGATTGATAGGGGGTGAGCGCCCAAGCAAATGCACAAAATGATAAAAAGAAATAAAGGTATTTTTTGACCCTCATATATATCTCAAATAATTGTTCCAATTCTCTATCCTCCTTTATTTTCAGGGCAACACTCTAAACCCGCGAAAAATAAAGCGAAGCAGAGAAAAAGCACATTCCTTTTGTATCATTTTCGGGCATTTTGCGTTCCTATTTACCCTCCAGTTTTGAAGATAAATATAACATTCTTTTCGTCCGCCCCTTAACACTATTAACACTATATCTGTGTTAAAATCTTGATACTCCGCGGGTGAAAACCTATTCATACCCCTTGTAAGCATACAATAGGGTATTGTCAATGTCAATGCATTTAAATACAAAAAAAAAATTCATTGCTCACCATTTAACAATCTCTTTCTTATAGCTTATTTTATTTTTAATATTTTTTCAAGCATGTCCTCTTTCCCGGCTTTCTTCGCAAAAATTTTCATTCGATAGGTACCCGCTTTGTCCATATTCGTTATATTAAATTCACCTTTTAATCTACCTCTCTTTACTTCTTTTTTCCAATCTAAAAACCGCACAAATTGCAAAGTATCATTCCTAAAAAGAGCGATTCCAAATTCTTCTGCCCCAGTCGGTAAATAAGTCTCATATTCATAGCTGTCATCTCCAGATTTTTTTAGAAAATCAAAACCCATAATTCGTGGATAATCCGGCTCTTCCAATACATATAAATATGGCAACTCAATTAAATGTCTACCAGCTCTTACCTTAATTATACCATCTTGCAGTTTATCAGTGAAAAGGTTATCATCAATATTCATTATAATTGGGACATTTTTCTTTTGCCCTGGTTTCAATGTAAACGGCATAGGCAATCTCCAACTAACCCCTCGCTTTCCTTTTGGAAAATCAAAGGATACTTTCTCCATCGTTTTACCGACATTTTTTATCGTAATATATGCTTTATATTGGTTTTCTTCTTTTACTAATTTATATTTACCAAAGCGAATGCTTCCTGGCATAACTAGAATATTTGCATCTATCGCTTTATCCACTTGAATTCGGCCAGCTCCCTGTTCATACACTTTATATGTCACATTTTGTCTATTTTTGACTGGTTTTGCCGTATTCATTAAAGCTGCTTTCACTTCATCTGGACCCCAGTCTGGATGAGCTTCTAACAATAAAGCACATGCTCCAGCAACAAAAGGAGCCGCCATACTAGTTCCTTGCAACGCCATATATCCTTCAGGTACTGTGCTATTTATCACAACCCCAGGCGCAAGAACATCTGGTTTGATATCCCATGTACTAGTAACAGGTCCTCTCGAGCTAAACTCTGCTAGTATATCTTTTTCCCACTTTTTTTCTATTGTTAAATATATTTTTTTCTTTTGAACAGACTCCTTTATAAATTCTCCCTCTTCCCTTGTAATTCCTGCTACTGGTATCGGCACTTCCTTTTCTAACATCCCTTGAAATGCCCCTGCCACATTGTTGAATATTAATACGCCAACAGCTCCAGCTTCATAGGCATTCTGAACTTTTTCCGTAAACGTCAGTTCCCCTCTTTCTATTAACACGAGTTTCCCTTTTACATTTGTTAATTGATCCATCTTGCCTAACCCACCATTCACTAATGGAATGGATCCCATTTCCGCCCATTCCTTACTATTCTCCATATTTGTTAGGGCTATTTTTTTTTCATTTATTGTAAAAAAAGGAGTATTTATGTTTGGCGTAGTAGCTCCAACGGAAATAGCCTTAGTGGCTGTTCCAGGAGAGCCCACTGTCCATTCTGCGGGACCAGCGTTTCCTGCCGCCGCAACTGCAATTATCCCCTTCTTCACCACTTCGTTTAGAGCAAGACTAATTGGCAAATCAGGACCATTCACGTCACTACCTAATGACAAGTTAATGATATCCATCTTATCTCGGACAGCCCTATCAATCGCTGCTAAAATTTGCTCCGTTGTTCCAGCCCCACCAGGACCTAGTGCTCTATACGCATAAACAGTAGCATTCGGAGCAACTCCTTTCATTTTTCCATCGGCTGCAATAATTCCCGCAACATGGGTACCATGAAAAGTGTCCTTATTTCCTAACCCGTTCGTTTCCATCGGGTCCTTGTCCTTATCAACAAAATCATAGCCACCCTTATAATTCTTTTGCAAATCAGGATGTCGATAATCTATTCCAGTATCTATTACCCCTACTTTGATTCCTTTCCCGCTTAAATGTTCAAGGGATTTCCCTAAGTAATTTCTTATTTCATCTGCTCCGATAATTTCAACCGGATTTTCCGCTTCTGTCATATAGGTTTGAACTTTTGAAACTTGACTCACTCGTTCACTTCGTTCTATTTTTTCTAGTTCACGCACTGGTCCTTCTACAGAAAAACCACTAAACACTTCCTTAAAAATATATCTTTTTTCTAAATGAGGAAAGTCCTTTAAAAGTTGGTCAATTTCCTGTTCGGTATAATTCGTTTTTGTATGTACTATAACGGTTTGAATCTCATTTGGATCTTGTGCGGGAAGCTTTGGAATGTTTAAGGATACTGCCATGGCCGAATGAGGTACTAACAATAGAAGTAAGAGGAATATTCTAAGCATTTTTTTTAGCATACCAATCGCCCCCTGCAAATCATTATGCTTTTTATTTTGACCGCAAGTTGTTATTTTATGTATTTGACATTAGAGATTGGAATTATTCAAGTGTGACTTTTATCACACATACAAATGTGAATATTTTATGTTTATTGATCACTTTTTCATAAACAAAAGAAACCACTATATCTTTGCCATTTATCTATATTAATTTTTAGACGATAGATTAAAAAATGCTCATGGCTATTTGCCCTGAGCATTTTATTGTGTAAAAACTATTATTTCGTACCAAACAATCTGTCTCCTGCATCTCCAAGACCTGGCACAATATAACCTTTTTCATTTAATTTTTCATCAAGTGCTGCAATATAGATATCTACATCTGGATGTGCTTCTTTTAATGCTTCTACCCCTTCAGGAGCTGCGATTAAGCACATAAATTTAATGTTTTTTCCGCCTCTGTTTTTTAAAGAGTGAATCGCTTCAATTGCAGAACCACCAGTAGCAAGCATTGGATCGACTACAATAAAGTCTCTTTCTTCTACATCTGAAGGTAACTTCACATAATATTCTACCGGTTTTAAGGTTTTAGGATCACGATATAATCCAATATGTCCGACTTTTGCGGCAGGGATTAGTTTAAGAACCCCGTCAACCATCCCGATACCAGCACGCAAGATAGGAACGATACCTAGTTTTTTACCTGAAAGCACGTTTGATTTTGTCTTAGCAACTGGTGTTTCAATTTCAATTTCTTCTAATGGCATATCACGCGTAATCTCAAAAGCCATTAATGTTGCTACTTCGTCTACTAACTCTCTAAATTCTTTAGTACCTGTTTGCGTTTCTCTGATGTATGTAAGTTTATGCTGAATTAATGGGTGATCAAATACATATACTTTTGCCACAAAATTCACTCCGTTCCTTCATTAATAGTATAAATATCCTCATTTTTCGACAGGATACTTCGTTAACACACTTCTATTTATTCTACAGAAAAAGTATTAACGAATCAACTGAAATCCATTTCTAAATTTGAAAATTCTATGATAGTTTTTCCGAAAAACGACAAAAAACCGGACTTATAAAGTAAAACTTCCATTAGTGGACGGTTTTACTTCCTCGCCTACTGATGGTTAGTTGAACCAATCGAACCTTTACGGACAGTGTTGATCTCCCACCTATCTTCCTCGTATACTTGTAATCTTGAGGTGGGAGTCTTACTGTCCGTTAAGAGTGGAATTAAAAAGAGGACAATCATAATTAGCTCTGCGCCTTTGATTGTCCTCTTCGCATTATAATTGTTTGTACAATTCGAATTTACTAGTTAATGCCGTTACCCTTTTAGCAGCTTCCGCTAACTTCTCAGCATCTTCATGGTTTTTAAGTGTAAAACCGATAATAGATGCTATTTCATCCATATCTTCTACACTGAAGCCACGGGATGTTACTGCTGCTGTTCCAATGCGGATTCCACTTGTAACAAACGGACTTGCTGGATCGTATGGAATAGTATTTTTATTTACAGTGATTCCCACTTCATCTAATACATGTTCTGCTACTTTTCCAGATAAACCTAATGATTGAAGGTCAACTAATAATAAATGATTATCAGTTCCATTTGATACTAAGTTTAATCCTTCTTTTTGAAGACCGCTTGCTAATCTCTTTGCATTTGCAATAATATTTCCAGCATAGTCTTTGAAATCTGCTTGAAGCACTTCTCCAAATGCCACTGCTTTTGCCGCAATTACATGCATTAACGGGCCACCTTGAATTCCAGGGAAGATTGATTTATCAATTTTCTTGGCAAATTCCTCTTTACAAAGAATCATTCCACCACGAGGTCCACGCAATGTTTTATGTGTTGTTGTTGTGACAAAGTCAGCATAAGGAACTGGATTTTGATGTAGACCTGCAGCAACTAATCCTGCAATATGAGCCATATCCACCATTAAATATGCTCCAACTTCATCGGCAATCTCACGGAACTTAGCGAAATCGATTTCACGTGGATAAGCACTTGCTCCAGCCACGATTAATTTTGGTTTATGGGCCACTGCTTTTTCTCGCACATCTTCGTAATTAATATAATGTGTTTCTTTATCTACACCATACTCTACGAAATTATATTGAACACCACTAAAGTTAACAGGGCTTCCGTGTGTTAAATGACCACCGTGAGACAAATTCATTCCTAACACTGTATCGCCATGCTCTAAAATAGTAAAATAAACTGCCATGTTTGCTTGTGCACCTGAGTGAGGCTGTACATTCACGTGTTCAGCACCGAAGATTTCTTTTGCACGATCGCGAGCAATATCTTCCACAATATCTACATATTCACATCCGCCGTAATAACGTTTAGCAGGATAGCCCTCGGCATATTTATTTGTCAATACAGATCCTTGCGCTTCCATTACCGCTTCACTAACAAAGTTTTCTGACGCAATCAATTCAATCTTCGCTCTTTGTCGACCTAATTCTTGCTGTATTGCTTTAAAAACAAGTTCATCTTGCTCTGCTAAATGCTTCATATGTATATCCTCCCGACTATTCTCTCTTTTCCACCGTAAATCTGCCTCTATTCTATCATGTATATATTTTAAAAGGAAAGGGGTAATTCACGAATTATTAAGTGATCCATATGTTATTCGTTCGGTTTTTTAAAGTTTTTTCAGCCACTTTTCGTTATTTCATTTAAAAATATACGAAAATATTTATTTTGCTACTATTTCAATAAAATGAACCTGCGTTAAAATTATATTTTTTTATTGTGGTTGGATGGTTTTTCTGGGAGAGAATTATTATTTAACGATAGTACCAGAGAAATTGTGAGGGAGGGGAGAGGATTTTCGGCTTTCATCCCTTTGATGAACACCATTTTCCCTCTCTCTCTTCTCATTTCTGGCTTTCATCCCCTTCCTTCATCAACAATCATTCACTAGGATATCCTCAAATCCAATGACAGCACAAAAACAAAAAACCAATGAGATTCCTAAAGAGTATTAAGGAATTTCATTGGCTTTCAATTAACAAGAAAGATTTTCTTTTGTTTTTTCGTAAACAGCTCTTGGTCCGCCAATTAATTTAGGGCGGGATTTCGCTAGTGTGACATGGGCATTTCCCAATTGCTTCAGCGTTGTTCTAATTGGTACAGCAACATGCTTCAAGTGCATTCCAATAAAGGTATCACCAATATCTATTCCACCATCCGCCTGAATAAACTCTACAACAACCGGATCTTCCATCTTTCCGAAAGCAAATGTGGCCATTGCTCCGCCCGCATGACGCACAGGAACAACAGATACTTCCTGTAAGTTTCTTGCAAGTAGCTCTTTTCTTTCTACTACTAATGCACGATTTAAATGTTCACAGCACTGAAAAGCAAGGGAAACTCCTGATTGCTGTTGATATTTTTGACATTCTTCGAAAATTAACGAAGCGACATCGACGGTTCCCGCAGTCCCAATTTTTTGTCCAATCACTTCACTTGTACTGCAGCCAATCACAAACAGTTGCTGCTCTTTAAGTTGTGCCTGTTCTTGATATTCGGTTAGAATCGTTTGTAACTGCTCCTTTAGCTTAAGTGTTTCCTCGTTCATATAAAACACCCCTCTTCAAGTTACCTACATTTCTTTTACTATAACCATCATTGCACAAAGATATTGCAAGTACAAGCAAACTATTCTTTAATTTGGAAGCGACAAATTGTCTGTTGTAACTCTTCTGCATGCGCTTGTAATTCTAAAGCCAAACTATCCACCTTCCGAATAAGCGCGGTTTGATTTTCAGCAATATTAGTTACCTGCTGTGCCCCCGCTGCTGTTTCTTCTGCAATTGCAGCTACTTCTTGGGATTGCTGTGTTGTTTCATAAATCTGTTGTTTTTGCTTATGAATCAATTCCGTAATATCAGCCGTTGCATAAGCCATCTTAGTTGTTGTTTCATTCATCTCGTTGAAAATTAAATTTGTTTTCTCCCCAGTTTTCGCTTTTTCTTGGGCATTCTCTACTTGCTTTGTAATTTGCACGACGACATTTTTAACTTCGGTTTGCATATTGCGAATTATCTCGGCAATTCCTTCTACCGCTTTTCCACTTTCATCTGCCAACCTTCTTACTTCTTCGGCAACTACACTAAAGCCGGCACCATGTTCTCCTGCTCGAGCTGCTTCGATGGAAGCATTTAACGCCAATAAATTTGTTTGTGACGCAATTTCTCCAACAAGCTTTAAGACTTCTTCGATTTCCTTTGAATGAACTTCTAAATTCTGCACAGACTTTAGGGAATTCGTATTCTCCACTGCCAAGTCTTTCATACCATCTACTAATGAATGAACAACTTTATTTGTCTGCACCAATTTTTCTGTCATTTGCTCTGAAATCATTTTTGACATATTCGCTTTTTCTTCTACTGTAAGAGCGATATTCATTGACTCTTCCACAGATTCCGCAGAAGCTTGTACACTTTGTGCAGAAACCTCCGCTCCCCCAGCAATTTCTCCTACTGAGCTAGAAATAGCTAAGGTCTGCTCTAATGCATTATCTGATTCACTAGAAATCATTTTTACTGTTTTATTTGTCTTGTTAAAATTATTTTCAATACTTTGAACCATTTCCCGTAAATTATAAAGCATATGATTAAAAGCTAGACCTAAGGACTTTATTTCATCATCAGATTTCGATACTTCCACATCTTGACTAATATCTCCATGTGCAGCTTTTAATGCGCTTTGTTCCAGTCGCTTTAACGGCTTAATAATAAGACCTACCGCTAAAAAAGCTAAAAACCCAGACCAAAATACCCCTAATAATAAGGTGACAATATTAAAAATTACGGAATTAATAGCCAGTTTACTTTCAATAGCTGGATAAACGATATACATACAAAAAGCACTTGTTGAATAGGTAATAATCGCTAGAATTGTAATAAATAACGCTAATTTTTTTCTTAAGCTAAACTTGTAATGCACCTTTGTTCCCACTTTTTATCCCCCTTGTAAATAAAAGACACTTTACCATTCACTCTTTGTTATTTTCCCCATTGCTTTATCTATCAATTTTTCTAATTCCTGATAGGTTTCTCGATACATAGAAACAGATCCGCCAAAAGGATCACTTACATCCCCATTTGGATCATCCTCTGCAAATTCCTTTATCGTAAACGTTTTCTCTATTGAGGATGGATACGCTGATACGAGTATATTTTTATGCCCCTTTGTCATGGTAAATATATAAGTCGCCCAGTCTATTAGCTCTTTTGTTACCATAGCGGAAGAATGATTATGCTCGATTCCCTGTTCAGAAAGAACCTCCTGCGCTTGAAAAGAAGCGGCACCACCATTTATCGCATAGACTCCAGCTGATTTAACCTCCACTTCAGAAGCAAATTTTTGCTTTAAAATAGCCTCTGCCATCGGACTTCTGCACGTGTTACCTGTACAAACAAACAATACGCGAATCATCTTTTATCCTCCTTTATATGCTTCTATTATAGACCAATTTACCTAAAATTCCTATTTAACATACAAAGAAAACAAAGCAAATACTGGTTTATTATCGGTTAAAACTAGTACATTTTTAGTGTTTATGTATTGTTAATAATCTGTAACTATTTATTAAGTTAATTTGCTTCATTATGATCGATTCTATTACCAACATTCTAGGAGCGCTGAAACCAACTTAAAAAGCGGATTCCATCCCTTTGATGAAAACCACTTCTCCTATACTTACGCAACTATAAACTAATAAGCAGCTTAATTCCAAAAATAAGAAGGATTCCTCCTCCTAGCATTTCTCCATAGGAACCTAACCAGCCTTTTACCTTTCTGCCAATCAGTAAGCCTAGCCATGTCATTACCATCGCACTTATGCCAAAACTTAATAGAACAATTGCCGTTCTTGCTTGATAAATCCCAAGGCTCAAGCCAACGGAGAAGCTGTCCAAACTTACACTGACCGCAAATAAAAGCAATCCAAAACCAACCGGTGTAATTCGGCTTGTTTCTACTTCTTTAAATCCATTCCAAATCATTTGAATCCCTAGTAGCACAAGTAATGCTCCACCTATATATCCGGCTATTTCACTAAAATTTTCCGAAAGGAGTTTCCCTGTAATCATCCCGAGCAGAGGCATTATTACATGAAAGATTCCGATTACAAAGCCGATTTTTGCTATTTGCTTTAATCTTAGTTGAAACATCCCCATGCCTAGCCCAACAGAAAATGCATCCATACCTAAAGCAAATGCCATTAAAATAAGTGTAAATAGTTCTCCCACAATTGCAGACATTTTTTGGCCCCCTTGGACTTGCTAATTAGAGATTATGCACGTCCAAGTTTATTTAGAAGTAAGAATCTGCAAATATTTTAAGAGAGGCTATTTTTGTAAAGTTCGTTGCTAGTTATCCGTAACTTGAATACATTTCGCTTTCCACAGGGCGAACCGCGAGCTTTGCGGGATCTCCAATCTTATAGAAGTTTACATGTATTCCGGCTGCTCTATTTTTCTAACTTATTTTTTCTCCTATTGAAAAAACAACATTCTTATAAAAGACAGTCTAAAAGAATACTTTCACTTTCTTATCTTAAAAGACTATCTTATTACCTGATGAGAAGCTGCTTTCATTAATCTGTTCATAATTGCCTGTCCAACACCTTCTGTTGGAAACATCTCACCAAAAATAATATCTACTTGATGATGATCAAAGCTTCGTAAGCCATCATATAAGTCTGTAGCTACTGTGGATAAATCTGTTCGTTGTCCACAAGCATAAACATAGTCAGCTTGATAAAATGCTTTATTTTCTTCTGTAGTAAGAACACCCACTGTATGTCCTTTTTGCTTTTCTTCTGCAATTAATAATTGAATTTTTTCCTTTGTGCCTTCCACTAAAAATAATGGTGCATTTGGAGCATAATGGGTGTACTTCATCCCTGGCGATTTTGGCTTGATTTCCTTATTAATCAGAGCTTGATCGATTTTGACTTCTCCCACAACACTTTCCAGTTGTTCTTTCGTGATACCCCCAGGACGGAGAATTACTACCTTATCACCCGTACAGTCTACAACCGTCGATTCTACCCCTACACCTGTTGGACCCCCGTCTACAATCCCGGCAATACGGGAATCAAGATCCTCTTTTACATGAATCGCTTTTGTAGGACTTGGCTTTCCAGAACGATTAGCGCTTGGCGCAGCGATTGGTAAGCCTGATTGTTCAATAAGTTGTAAAGCAACTGGATGATTTGGCATTCGGATGCCTACGGTGGATAAACCAGCAGTGGCAACCTCTGATAAGGCTCCCTTTTTCTTTTCAAAAATAACTGTTAGAGGTCCCGGCCAAAATGCCTCCATCAATTTTCGGGCTGTTGTTGGCACTTTTTCTACTAATTCATCTAATTGTTCTAGTTTCGCAATATGTATGATAAGCGGATTATCAGAAGGTCTTCCTTTTGCAGCAAATATTTTCGTGATGGCGGCATCTTCTTTTGCATTTCCACCTAGGCCATATACTGTTTCTGTCGGGA
The DNA here is from genome assembly GCF_024219955.1 of Niallia sp. RD1. Taxonomy (NCBI): domain Bacteria; kingdom Bacillati; phylum Bacillota; class Bacilli; order Caryophanales; family Bacillaceae; genus Niallia; species Niallia sp. RD1. The sequence goes on from NZ_CP100420.1 coordinate 919,212, forward strand.
ACGCAACGACCTCATTTCTTTTTAAAAGATCAGCAGCTTGTTCTATTTGTGAATAACTTTCTTTCTTATCCACATTTTTATCCACTGACCAATAATTTGTCTTCATTTAAATCCACCTTTTTCCATTCTAATATTTCTTTCTTAAAATCGCCTCTAATTCCTCATTTTTCGACAATACCACCATTTGCCGAAAAGGACAAGTCTCTCAAAAAATGGGGACAAAAATTTGACTTGTCCACAAATTGTGAATAAATAACCCCAAAAAGTGGATAACTTATACTATTTGTCCACAATATTCATCGAGATATACATAAAATGTGACTTATCAACAGTGTAAACGCTTTTTACAACATTCGACTCCTTCAGCACCTCTGGAATATCTACTTCTTCTATCTCTTGGAACCCTAGTAATTGAAATAATTGAATAGAATGTTGATTATGAACTCTACAGTAGATAGCATCCATATCTTTATCCTTCGCTAATTTTAAGGCTTGTTGAATTAAAAATAAAATATCCTCTACCGTTCCTCTCGAAAGAACCATCGATCGTAATAAACCTATTTTTCCAAAGGGTTCTATCCCAATTGTTCCTATAAGATTCTTATCCTCCTCTGCTTCCATCAGTAAAAAATAATTCAACCATGCTTCTATTCCTTCTACGGTTACTTCTGCTTTTGTTAAAAACTCATTAATTTTTTCTACATCTTCTGTTTGGGCCTGTCGAATGATATGCATCTTTTCCCTCACCCCATCTTCTAGTATTTATTCTATTACTATGAAAAGGTGGAGAAAAAAATGCTAGATTTCTTACTTTAAACCAAACTCTTTTATTTTGTTATATAAAGTTCCTCTTGAGATTCCTAGCAATGTGGCTGCTGCGCTCTTATTTCCATATGTTTTTTTGAGTGCTTCTTCTATTCGTTCCATTTCATTATCTTCTTTATTCCCTTTTCCCCCTTGAATAGAAACCTTATAGTTATCCACAATTTCAGCAGGGATATATTCAAGTGTTAATTCATTATTGCCTTCACTTACTAACACACTGTGCTCTATCACATTTTTTAACTCTTTTATATTGCCTGGCCAATCATATGCACATAAAATATGCAATGCTTGTTCATTTATTTTCGTTATCTTTTTAGCATATTTTTCGTTATACATTTTAATAAAATTATTAACTAAATGTGGTATATCTTCTTTTCGTTTGCGAAGTGGAGGGATTTCAATATGGATAACACTTATTTGGTAATAAAGCTTTTCATTAAATTCCCCTTTTCTTACTAACTCTCCTAGAGGCTGGGTAGAAGATAAAATAAACCTTGTTGCTGGTTTTTTCTGCGGTTCTCCTCCAACTCTAGTAAAAGATTGTTCTGTCATATAGTGCAGAAGTTTTTCCTGAACAGCTAAAGGCATCTTATCCACTTCTTCAATAAATAGCGTTCCTGTTTCTGCCTGTTCTACCTTTCCTTCTATCTCTTCTGTATCTCCAGAATCAAAGGTCATTTTCTGATATCCAAACAGTTCCATTTCTATTAAATCTTTTGGAATCGTGGAACAATTCAATGATAAAAGTGGATTCTTCCTTTTAGATCCCCCATAATGAATGGCTTGTGCAAGCTGTTCTTTTCCAGTGCCTGTTTCTCCAGAAATAAGAACAGGTATTTCTGCTGAGGCTACTTTTTGTGCAATTTCTACCGCTCTTTTCACCTCTTTGCTACTTGATAATACAGATGAAAAAGGTGCCTCTTTTTGTACATAAAGTACTGAATTCGAATCTAATTCCTGATTTAAGTGAATTAACTTTGTTATATCATGTTCTGTTGAAATACCACCTATGATTTTATTATCCACAAGAACAGGTGAAGCGTTAATTAACACATGTGTATGTTCATTTGGACGATGATAAGTACCTCTAATTGGATTTCCCACTTTTAAAATTTGATGTAATTGAATCGATTCTGAGTCGAAATGCTCTCCAATTTTTTTACCAATAATCGCTTCTTTTTTTATGTGATACGTATCTTCGGCTACACTGTTCCAGTAAAATACTGTTCCATTATTATCTACCGCTGTTACAGCATCATTCATTGTTTCTGCAAGTGTTTCAAAATAAGTCATGATATACTTATTTTCCCTTTGCAAAGATCGAATTCTTTCAGCAGCGGTCACGATGCCTTGATATTCATTTTGTTTCTTTATAATTACTGGTCTTAACCAATTTATCTTTTCCTTTTGTATATCCTGTATGGAAAAATACTCTGAGGGTAATAGTTCGCTTATTTGTAACCAGTCTTTTATCTTTTGATCCTTCCTAACAGCTGCTACAAGGAATCGCTCTGCTTTTCCAATCACAAATAGCTGCTTACTTTCTATAATGATATAGGAGTAATCTTGTAATACTTCTGTTAGGGTACCGACTTTTTCATCATCTGAGAGGATGGTAAATGAAGTTTCTATCTTCATTTGTGAATCTGTAAACATATCTTTATCCTTTCTTTCCTTATTATTGATAATTTATCACTAAATAAGCGTTTTTTCCAATAAGGGGATAATGGATGGGATTTATGTTATAGAAAAAAGCTGTCTCCAAAAAAGGCATACACTTGAATAATTAATATGCAGAAGTTTTTACTTCTTTCTAGTAATATTCTTGTGTTCCAAAATGGAAACAGCTTGATAAGATTTGTTTTAATCTAAATCGCAGGCGAAGTACACTATACTTCCCATAGGGCTACACTTAAGCCTGGTCGGTATTCCTTCCATAAAAAGCAACACTCAATCTCTTATTATTACAGTACTCTTCTAGTGCTTAATTTTGCTTGTGTGAAGAGTAAGAGGTAGTCGAATCCTCCAGCTTTTGAGTCTGTTCCAGACATGTTAAAGCCGCCGAATGGATGTACTCCTACTAATGCTCCTGTACATTTTTTGTTAATATACAGATTGCCGCAATGCTGATTTTCTAAAGCGTATTCGATTCGGTCTTCTTTTGTGGAAAAAAATGAGCCTGTTAATCCATAATCCGTATCATTATATACTTTAATACCAGTTTTCCAATCAGGTACTTTACAGATTGCTAGAACTGGACCAAAAATTTCTTCTTTCATAATACGAGCGTCTGCAGGAACGTCAGCAAAAATCGTTGGTTCCATATAATAACCGTTTCCTTTTGCACGAGACCCACCTGTTACTAGTTTTCCTTCGTCTTTTCCAATTTCAATATAGCCTAATATTTTATTTAATGCCTTTTCGTCAATAACCGGTCCTACTGCTGCGTTTGTTTCCGGAAGACCAATTGCTAAATTTTTCGTTCGAGCTACTACTTTTTCCACTACTTCATCGTATACAGATTCTACAATGATTGCTCTTGATCCAGCGGAACATTTCTGCCCTTGGAAACCGAATGCTGCTGCAACAATTGCTTCTGCTGCCGCGTCAAGATCTGCTGTCTCATCAACGACAATGCCATCTTTTCCGCCCATTTCAGCGACAATACGTTTTAACCAGATTTGTCCTGGCTGCACAACAGATGCACGTTCATAGATGCGACATCCTACTGCACGAGATCCAGTGAAGGAGATAAATCTTGTTTTCGGATGTTCTACTAAGTATTCGCCAACTTCCAAACTATCTCCAGGAAGATAATTAATAACACCCGATGGCAAACCTACTTCTTCCATTAACTCTACAAACTTGGCAGCTACAACTGGTGTATTATCAGATGGCTTTAAGATAACTGTATTCCCAGAAACTACTCCAGCAACCGTTGTCCCTGCCATAATAGCAAGTGGGAAGTTAAATGGAGAAATAACGATGCCTACCCCAAGCGGAATATAGGTAATTTTATTATCTATTTCACCACCTGTTGGATAAAGCGGTTGATGGATGGATGTTTCACTTAAACGGAGCATTTCTCTTCCATAAAACTCAAGAAAGTCAATTGCCTCAGCAGTATCCGCATCTGCTTCTGCCCAATTCTTCCCTGACTCTAAGATTAAGTAAGCAGAAAATTCATGCTTTCTTTCTCGCATTAATTTTGCTGCTTTAAACAAATATTCAGCACGCTCAGAGGCTTCTACCTTCTTCCATGTTTCAAAAGTATGTAACGCTTCTTGCATGGCCTTTTCTGCATATTCCTTATTGCCTTTACTAACTTTACCGATTACTTCATCTACATTTGCCGGATTGATGGAAACTGTTTTTTCTTCTGTAATAATTTTATCTTTACCAATTACAAGGGGAAACGTTTTTCCTAATTCTCCTTTTACTTTTTGAATAGCCTCTTCTATCGCATGTTGGTTTTCAACCTTTGTAAAATCAGTAAATGGTTCGTTTTTATAAGGGGGGATACTCGTAATGTTCGTCATTTTTATTTCTCCTTTTATTTAAAATTTTCTTCCAACCTTTAAATCTACTAATCTTACTATATAAAGTGAAACTTCCATCAGTGAGGGTTTTCCTGCCTCCTCCACTGATAGTTAGTTGAACCAATAGGGCCTTTACGGACAGTTGATCTCCCACCTATCTCCCTCGTATTCTCCTAAGCTTGAGGGGAGAATCTTACTGTCCGTTAAGAGTAGGATAAGTAGGGTAAAAGGGGAGCTCTTTTACTGGCTTATTTAAACAAATTTTTCAAGATAAACCACACGTTTGCTGGTCTTTCTGCTAATCTTCTCATAAAGTAGCCAAACCAATCTTTTCCGTAGGGTACATACACTCTTACTTTGTAGCCTTCTTTCACTAGCTTATTTTGTAAATCTTCACATATTCCATATAACATTTGGAATTCAAACTTGTCTTTATCAATCCCATGCTTAGCTGCAAGTTCTTTTGTAAATTGAATTATTTTTTCATCATGGCTTGCAACAGCTGCGTAGTTTCCGTTTAACATATGCATTTCAATAATCTTTTTATAATTTTCATCTACATCTTTTTTCTCCGGAAAGGCTACATCTGGCGACTCTTTATACGCTCCTTTCACCAAACGCAGATTTGCCTTTAATTCATTCAAATGCTTCATATCTTCTTCTGTCCGATATAAATAAGCTTGAATAACTAAACCAACGTTATCAAATTCTTTGCGGAGCTCTTCATATATATCGATGGTTATTTGACAATGTGCATAGTCTTCCATATCGATGCGGACAAAATTTCCGTATTGGTTTGCTCTGGAAACAATCTTTCGCATGTTGTTTAAGCATAAATCTTTATCAATATCTAACCCAAGAGAAGTCATTTTTACCGATAGATGCGATTGAACTCCTGATGCATGAATCTCATCCAATGTTTTCAGAGACATAATGGCGGACTCATTAGCTTCTTCTTTGGTGTAGACAAATTCCCCCAAATGATCTAGCGTGACTACTCTACCCGATTTGTTTAATTCTGTGACTTTTGAAATTGCCTCTGCAATGGTTTCTCCAGAAACAAAGCGTTTTGCTCCAAAGCGAAGACCATATTTGCGAGCTAGTTTATTTGCAGACTTATTCTTAGCTAATGACTGAAACATATTTCTCAATGCAACTTCCATTATCAGGCTCCCCTTTTGAACACTTTTGTTTAAAATGTATTCACTGTACATTTGTGTTTAATTTATGCTTTGATTATACAATAGTACTCGCTGTAAAATCTATAATTTTCTGATTAATTTTTATTATTCGATTAGATAGAATACTGGAAGCGCATAACTAACAAAAAAAGATTGTCCACTAGTACTCTTCTTAAAAGCGGCTATAATTTAGCCTTTTTTAAGAAGAGTACTTATAAGACAATCTCTTAGCTGATTTTATATGTTCTCTGATTAGGTTTTCTTCTTGAAATGTACTTTGCTAAAACTCCATATTTTGGCGAGCCAAGAAAACTTATCATAAAAATGATTCCCGTCGAGAAGGCCATGGCTCCAGAGATAGAAGTATCTAACCATACAGCCATATAATAGCCAATAAATGCGGACAAGATCCCAAATATACTACTTAATGGGGTCCTACCAACAAAACGCGGAAAACATACGCTAAGCAAAATTCGACATGAATAAAGCCGATTTTTCCTACGCTAAGGAATCATCGGCCTTTATTTTATCGGATAAGGGGACGGAGTGAATTTAAACTTGCTACTTTGTTCATATCAAACGTGTATTCCCCAAGAAAATTAATATGTTCCCATCCCAATGGGGAAATATGTTTTAGTAAGTCTTCTCGTAAAGCTCCTTTTTCTTTCAGCAATTTTGCGGCTTCAGTAAGATATACAGTGTTCCATATGCTAATGGCGTTAATTAAAATGTTTAATGCACTGGCGCGTTGAAGCTGATCTTGGAATCCTCGTTTCCTAAAGAATAAAGCTCTTGCAAGAGCGTTCATCGCTTCACCTTTATTTAATCCTCGTTGAATGCGACGACGTAGGGCTTCGTTAGATATGTAATCCAAAATAAAAATGGTCTTTTCAATTCTTCCCATTTCTCGTAAAGCAGTAGCTAATTTATTTTGTCTTGCATATGACCCTAATTTCCCCATAAAAGAAAAGAATCAAGGGACATTCTTGATCAAACTTTTTTCAAAGCTACAACTAAACAAGTTGTTCTAACCATAGTGTGAAAATATAAGATTATGGTTTAAAATGTACAGTTAGACTGATTAAAACATTTAAGAGTCGTATCAAAAAAATACGGAAAATGCATGTTATCTGGGCTAAAAGGGAAAATTCATTTGGCATGTTAAATGTGTAAATTAAAAAAGTATAGAGGTTTTGTTTGACAATAAAAGAGTATCTATATATATTGTAATTAGCTATCTTGTAATGCAAATTAGTTATAAATATAAAACGCTATCTTGTATTACAAGGTAATGGGGGGGGAAGAGCTTGACGATAAGAAGTCAATTGTTAAAAGGAATTCTAGATGCATGTGTTATGGCGATCGTAGAAGAGCAGGCCATTTATGGATATGAATTATCACAAAAGCTACAAAAAGCTGAACTGCCTGATATAAGTGATGGGACGATTTATCCAGTGTTACTGAGATTGCAGAAAAACGGATTTATTCGTAGTGAAATGAGGCCTTCTGATTCAGGTCCTAACCGAAAATACTATTTTTTAACGGATAATGGAACAGAGGAGCTTGAACGGATTGCAAAAGAGTGGATGCTGATTGCAAGTCCAGTTAGCAATTTATTAAAAAGAGGTGAAAACAATGCGAAGCACAAAACAATTAATCAATGAAAATAATGAAAAACGTAAGCTATTAAATGCCGAGAATGAATTATTATATGAGGATTTTTCACTATATATCAGAACCGATTTACGAGTAGCCGAGCACGAAAGTGAGGAACTTCTAATGGATTTACTTGATCATCTTTTAGAAGGACAGGAAGACGGAAAGACAGCGACTAACTTATTTGGGTCTCACCCACGAAAATACGCAGATGAGCTAATAGCAGGACTTCCGCACGAGAAGAAACGAAATGTCATTCCTTATGTGTTTTCTCTAGTGTTCAATTTACTAGGGTGGTTCAGTTTAATTTATGGAATGGTAAACCTTGTTTTACTAAAGTTTACAAAAGTAGATGAAACTATTTCACTTGGTAATAGTATTGTGCTATTAACTGTAATTATGATTGTTACTGCTTTCGGAGTGTTCGTTATTTTCAAACTTATTCGTTCGACACTTTTCGTTAATAAAAAACAAAGAAGACGAGCCTTCTGGAAGGCCGGTTTTTTTGGAGCAGGTTCGTTTGCACTTATTATGTTCTTAACTAGGATAATGCCTGACTTTGGACCAGAGGTTAATTTTGAATGGTGGGTTTATCTAGTTATAGGTGCCGTGTTGGTTATTATTAGTAAATTGGTTAGAAGCATAACTACATAAAATACGTTATATCTAGTACTTTTCAAGCAAAGAAAAAGGTGGGCTTTTTTTGTTAATTAATTGGATTAAATGGAAATTAAAAATTAGATGGAAAAGTCAAATGAACAATTTCATTTTTTTTAAAAAAATAAAACAGGTAAAAAATATTTGGGTTTGGGTAGTATTATGGAGTTTGATAAGCTTTAGTACCCTTCTAGGAGGTAGTTACTTACTTTTTAAAACAACTATCCTAAATGAAAAATTAACTGTAAGTGATCAACCATCAGGAATCTTATCAACCCTTGCTCTTCAAATTCTGTATTCTTTAAGGGAAAATCATTTTCTATTATGGTCATTACTTTTTTTCATTATATTTATAAATGCAATAATTTCCGGAATCGCTTCATCTAAATGGCAGCTACAGGCTGTAGATAGAGACTGGTTAATGATAAATCTAAAGACTAGCGAACAAAAATCTAATATCTATATTTATTTAGAATCTTTAACTTGGAATTCAAAAGTTTTTCTAATGGCATACGTTCCAATCATATTATCACTTGGGTATTTACTAAATCTAACACCAATAAAAATAATCTTAATTTTGTTCATTACTTTTTTGCTTTTTATAGTTTTGGGAATAATAAGTTCTATTTTCCATAATAAATATATGTGTTTACAAAGGAAACGAAATCATTTTTTATTACGACTTGTTACAAATATACTGATAAGGTGCTTTCTATTTGTTCTAGCCTTAAATATGAGTAATCGATTAGTGCCTTGGATTAAAAACTTCCCACTAACATCAAATGAAATTGATATTGAAAAATATTACCAATGGATGCAACTTGGCACCAGTTCTCTAGCAAAATTATTTGAACCGATAAAAGATGTAATTACATTCTCTCTATTACCGAATAGTATCTTAGCAACTTATGCCATGGGGGAACTGGATTTAAAGGACTTACTAATTTCCAGTGTAATATTGACTATATTTGTTGGATTTACAGTCCTTCTTGCCTTTTCTAAAAGTAAGCCATCTAAAGGTATTTATTATCCATTTTCTTTTTATGAAAAGTGGATTGTTTCTCTAAGTGCTATTGTGAATAGACAATCATATATAACCTTTTTAATTAGAAATGATATTCGTACTACCTATTTCTTTCATAGATTTCCTATACTTCTAGGGCCATTGTCTTTCTGGATTCAATTGGGCATATTTACGAGTTTTATTCAAGTCTTTGAGCCATTCGATAAAATGTATCATTTTATTCTAGCTTTTTATTTCTTCTTTTTTGTATTTTTTTATGTATTTACAATGTTCTGGGGCTTAAATGGAATGTTCTCAATGGATAGTGTTGGCAAACATATCATTTTGCATCTTTTGTCTAAAAAAAATGCTTGGTCAATTTTTCTTTATAAATTTCAATTATTTTTAATTACTACACTTCCGTTATTTATTGTGTGTGACATTCTTTTTATGATTATCAATCAAGTTCCTTTAAATATTTCGATTATAGTTGGGGTATCTCACCTACTATTTTATTTTTTATTAACTATCATAATATTTTTACCATCAGTGATTAGTCCGCATTACAACTTTTTAAATATTGAACAATTAGAAGATTATCCAGATCAAAAAGCAGTACGGAACCTTATCAGGTACTTAACAGTAGGTATTTTTATCCCTTGTTTAATGTTACCTATAGCACTTTTAATGTCCGATTTCATTAGTATTTCACAGTATTTACATATAAACGCAATTGGAATCACTGTATTGTTTTTAATACTTTCGGGAAGCTTAGTTACAATTATTAAGCATAAATTAGTAAGGCTCAAGTGTTTGGATGACTTTTCTTTATAGGAGGGATTATATTGAATAGTATTTTGGAGTTTCAAAACGTAAAAAAAATAATTGAAGGGAAACCAATCTTAAAAAATATAAGTTTTGTAGTACCGAAAAGGAAAATTGTTGCCTTTTTAGGACCAAATGGAGCAGGTAAGACTACTACACTTAAAATAGCTGCGGGTCTATTAGAACATGAATCAGGTCAAATCATTATAAATGAAAATGAAAAATCACTTTATAAGTCAACCAATCCAGTTATGTTTATCCCTGACTATCCCTTGCTATATGAAGAATTAACAGGTTTTGAGTATGTAGAGATGATGATTGACATGTTTCAAATAAAGAAGAAAAATCCATATGAAAGCCTCTATCGTTACGATATGGATGACGAGCTGCACAAAAAAGTGAAGGATTTATCTTTGGGGAATAAGAAAAAGATTGCTTTATTTACAACCTTATTAAGTAATCCATCACTTTTATTGCTGGATGAATTTATTTCAGGTATTGATCCTATTAATATGAAGATAATCAAAGCAATTCTTCTGGATTACGTTAATAACGGGAATGCCATTCTTTTATCTACGCATCAATTAGAAGTAGCCCAGCATTTTTGCGATACGCTCATATTGATTAATAATGGGGAAATACTAGAAGATAATCTATCAATCACTTTGGTAACTGAAAATCATTCTACTTTAGAAGATTATTTTATATCTACGTTGAAGACTAATGGGGGGAAATAATGAAAAAAATTTTTATTTTAGGAACTATAGTATTTTCTTTATTTGCCATTATTCCATTAATTTTCTCAATTTATAATGGTAATGCTAAAGATTCTATTGTTATTTCTTGTATTCTTATTGGCGTATTAGCTTTCACATTTATTGAATATAAGGGTTCAAAAAACAAGAGAGTAAAATAATCTTTATATTTAGGGGTAGCGTCACATGCCCATCAAGGTAAGAGATCATAATACCCCAGAACGAAAATTTTGTGTATCTTACTCGTTTTTATCGTTTTGGGGTAACTCGTTATTGCTAGCTTGATGGCGGATGGGGTCCTACCAGCAAAACGCGGAAAACATACGCTAAGACAATTCATGGAAATGAAAAACCGATTTTTCCTACGCTAAGGAATCATCGGCTTTTTTATTTTGCGATTAATACAGAATATTTAACTTTCACTTTCCAAATATCTATATAACGTAGATTTACTAATTCCTGTTTCATCTTTTATTTCAGTAACTGTTTTACCGCTCTCTTTCAACATCTCTTCCATTGATTCTGTTGATTCATTTGAGCATCCTGTTAAAAAAACAAACGTCATAAGCAATCCTGTTAGTACGGATTTCCACATTAGTATTCCTACTTTTCATCATCACAAAAAACATACCTTATGGACAATTTATTTCTCTAAGGAAACTTTTATGTTTGTATACAAAACACTTAACTATCTGAAAAATGTCAATAGTTTAAGCATAATTAGGTAAAATTTCTTAGATTGCTTTTGTCTGAGGATTATACAAAGAAAAAAGATGCCTTTATTAAAAGCATCTCTCTTAAACCTATTTAGTACTAGATATCATTCAAAAATCTTTTCCCATAATTCTACAAGGAAGAATTTCACTTCTACTTCCTCCTCTTTTTCCCCTTCAACAAATACAGGATCTTGTTTCTCTTCCGCTTTCCTTTCTTCCTTTACTGCCTTTTCCTTTGTTGTTTCTTCTTCTTTCTTCTCTGCTTTTTCTTCTTTCTTCTCTTCCTCAAATCCATCACTGACTGCTACTCCGTTAGAGAAGTCTAAGAAACATAGCGGTGGGAAAAGGACACACCACCAATTCGCACCTTCACCTTCCCCTAACGTAATCAGAATTGCATCATATTGACCAGCTGGATATAAAAACTCACCATAAAGTTTGGTTGGAAAATCAACCTTGTCAAAAGTAACATTAACTGCTTGGTTTGCTTTTTCTTCTTCTACTACTCTTTCAGCAATCTCTTGAATCTCTGGTAACTTTTCCTTCAATAAATCTTTCGCTGCCTCTTTAGAAGTTAATTCTGAAACCCAGTTTGTGATTTGTTCATTTACAGCGTCTCTCACTTTTCTTTTTAATGCCTGATCTTCTTCCTTATCACTGTTTGCTAATATTCTTAAACGAATCGCATCATTTGGAATGATTACCTCGCTATTTGCTGTTACTTCATTTTTAGGAATATATAAACTCATAATAGTAGATAGAATAAGTACAAATAAATAAATAGTTGCCATCGGTTTGTTTTTCATCTTTTAGCACCGCCCCTTCACTAACACAGTCTGGACAGATTAATAGAATCTTAAACTAGTAAAATTCATTTTCTTGAGTTGTTTTCTAGAGGCAACTACTATTTGCAGATATGTGAATTTTCTGGTGTTAGTACTTGAAGGTTTTATGCTTTAGTTTGGGGATTTCGATTTTACTTGTGGGTTTGGCACTTTTCCTTGCGAGTTTCATACTTTTACTTGCGGGTTTGGCACCTTTACTTGCGAGTTTAGCACCTTTACTTGCGCCTCCCCCTCCTTTACCAAAAACGGTCCAACTAAATCGGCAATAAAAAAGACATATCCCACACACCTTAACTTGTGTTTAGAATATATCTTTCTAAAAAATAAAACCCTCGTTTAAAAGCAACCGAAAAACAGAAGTTAAATAGCTCAAAATCCTACTTCTGCAAATACCATTCGATCTTTGCCATTAATATCATATTGTACTTCTACTTTTGCCTGCGGAAAAGCGGTTTCTAACAGCTTGGCAGCTGCCTTGCTTTGGCCTGCTCCTACTTCAAATCCAATAATCGCTTTTTCTTTAACAACAAGCGGTAATTCTTCACAAAGCCTTCTATAAAGAACTAGTCCATCTTCGCCTGCAAAGAGGGCTCTATGAGGTTCAAATTCCGTGACAATGTCAGACATTGTTTGGATGTCCCCTTCTGGAATATACGGAGGATTAGAAAGAACAATGTCAATACTTCTCCCTTGTTCCATAAGTGGCTGTAACAGGTCTCCTTGAATAAACTCTATATCTTCTGCCCCTAGTTTTTTTGCATTTTGCTTTGCTACAGATAAGGACACTTCATAAAGATCAGTAGCTACTACCTGCAAGGATGGATTTTCTAATTTCATAGTCACGGCAATTGCTCCGCTTCCTGTTCCCACATCTACTAGTTTTAAGGCTGCATTTTTTCCAAACAGCCTGTCTATCCGTGCAAGTGCAGATTGTACAAGCTCTTCTGTTTCAGGTCGAGGAATAAGCACTTCCTTATTAACTGTAAAGGCTCTGCCATAAAAATCTTCTTGACCAATAATATACTGGACTGGTTGTCCTTGGGCATGTAAATAGACTAGCTTTTGAAAGCTCTCGAATTGTTCATCTTCCATGTCTTCCCGAAATTTTATTAGCATTTCAGATCTACTGACTTGTAAGGTATGCCTTACCAATAACTCCGCTGCATATTCTTCTCTGTTATGGTCCTTTAAATAAGAAGAAGCCCATTTTAGGGCTTCGAATACCTTACACATCAGAAGCACTTTCCAAACGACTAGATTGTTCTTCAAAAATAAGTGCATCGATAATATCGTCCATTTTTCCTTGAAGGATTTGATCTAGCTTTTGAATAGTCAATCCAATACGGTGATCCGTTACACGGTTTTGTGGGAAGTTATACGTACGAATTCGCTCCGAACGATCCCCTGTACCTACTGCTGATTTACGTTGTTGATCATATTCTGCTTGTGCTTCTTGTTGGAATTTATCATAAACACGTGCTCTTAAAACCTTCATTGCTTTTTCTTTATTTTTAATCTGTGATTTTTCATCCTGACAGGAAACAACTGTCCCTGTTGGAATATGAGTTAAGCGTACCGCAGACATGGTAGTGTTAACACTTTGTCCTCCAGGTCCACTAGAAGCAAATGTGTCTACGCGGATATCTTTTTCATGAATTTCAATTTCAACCTCTTCTGCTTCAGGCAAACATGCAACTGTTGCAGTAGATGTATGAATACGACCACCAGATTCTGTTTCTGGGACACGTTGTACACGATGAGCACCATTTTCAAATTTCAATTTGCTGTATGCGCCTTTTCCGTTAATCATAAAAATGATTTCTTTGTAGCCACCAACGCCTGTTGAACTTGCATCAATTACTTCCATTTTCCAGCCTTGAGCCTCAGCGAAACGACTATACATACGGAAAAGATCACCTGCAAATAGTGCGGCTTCATCTCCACCAGCTGCTCCTCTTATTTCCATAATAACGTTTTTATCATCATTAGGATCCTTAGGGATTAATAGAATTTTTAAGCGTGCTTCTAATTCTTCAATGCGTGTACCAGTCTCATCTAACTCTTCCTTAACCATTTCGCGCATTTCTGGGTCTAACTTTTCTTCCAGCATTGTTTTCGCTTCTAAATATTGTTCTTTCACTTCTTTATATTCACGATAAACTTCTACTGTCTCTTGAATATCCGATTGTTCTTTCGAATAGTCACGCAGTTTTTTTGTATCATTTACAATTTCAGGATCACTTAATAATTCATTAAGTTTTTCATAACGATCCTCTACAGCTTGAAGACGATCAAACACACTATTCACCTCGTTTTTATCCATAACGTATTCATTATATTATAGGCTATTTTCCCCGTCAAAACCAATTCTTATGAAAAATGGTATTTGCAGATGATTAGGAGAGCCATTTTTTCATTAATCTATTATAATAGACTTAATAATAAGAAGAGAGGGTATGACCATATGTCCCTAACCAATCAATCCATTTATCAATATGTGATGGACCAGGCCCCAAGTATAACCCAAAAGTCGTTTGCCATTAAAGATGGAGAAGAAGGGTCTATTTACTCAAAAAATTCCACACCGTCTGTTGAACAGCTGCTGAAAAAACAGCATGCATATACGATTCAAACCGTCATAAGCGCTTTTTTAGAAGATGAGCATATTTTTGCTGAAAATCTAGAGCAATGGGCAAATGAGGTTGCTAAAAGCAGAGTAGAATTAGGAACACCTGTTCATGAAGTATTAGAAGCATTAAGTATTACGAGACAAACGATATGGAACACGATTGAACAGTTTATCCTTGAACAAAATAATATCCCGACCGAATTTGTATTACAATGGAGTTCTAAATATCACCTTACTTTTGATCGATTGACCAATCGATTCACAAACATGTATCACACTTATACTAAACAGAAACTTCATTCTCAACAAGAGTTAATCCAGCAACTAAGTGTTCCGGTTATTCCGATTACAGAGTCTATTGGCGCCATTCCATTAATTGGAGATATCGACAGCTTACGAGCAAAACTGATTTTAGAGACAGTTCCTGTTAAATGTAAAGAGGAAGGAATTCAACATCTGTTCATTGATTTATCTGGTATTTCTTCTATCGATACTATGGTTTTACATGAACTAATGAAATTAACTAAAATCCTTTCTTTCATTGGTATTGAATCTACTCTATCTGGATTAAGTCCTGATACCGCTCAAATGATTACTACCTTGGGAATTGGTTTAGGGAAAGTTCCAACATACAGTACGCTTAATCAAGCATTATCTTTTCAGCAAGTGCCAATGGATAAAGCAAGTAAACCTAAACCTCAATCCTAACTAATTTTCTTTTACATTTGCATTTTCACAAAGAAACTCCAATAAATTCTCCTTACTAATTCTCTTAGGGATTCCTACTATCCTAATTGAAAAAGTATGGGATTTATCGGAGTTTTAGCTATATTGTTCTTTTTCTTTTCTAAAAGATTGTTGTTTTAAGGCAACTTGAATACACATAGACCAAACAGGCAAAGTGTATTTAGGTTGCGGTTTACTGCAACAAACTTTACTTTCTATTAAACTAGTAAAATCAATGTAGTAGCTTTTCGCCTACATATTCATCGCGAATTTCTCCAACGATTTCTTCTAAAATATCTTCCATTGTGACAAGACCTACAATTACGCCTCTTTCATTCTTCACTAGTGCCATATGCACTCTTTCTTGCTGCATTTTAAGAAGCACGGTTTTAATTGGTGATGTTTGCAGAAAAATCGGCATCTCATGAATAAATTCTTCCATATTTGTCTCTCTTCCTGCTACTACATTTGTTAACATCTCTTTAGTATTTACGTAACCCACCAACTTCGTTCGATCTTTCGTCACAGGATATCGAGTATATTCATGTTTATCCAAAACAGTTAAAACTTCTTCAAATGTCATTTCTAATTCTACATTTACAATTTGTTCCCTCCGAATCATGATTTCTTTTAGAATTCGATTGTCAAACGCAAAGATATTCTTTAAATAGGCTAATTCCGTTTGGTTGATTTCGCCACTTTCATAGCTTTGTGTCACAATCAACTTTAATTCTTCTTCTGAATGAGCCGTTTCATGTCCAGTCGGTTTAACCCCAAACCATCCGAGAATTGCTCTCGATGAGCCATTTAATGCATGGATTATCGGCTTTGTTACTTTTCCAAACCAATACAAACCAGGAGCTAGCATTAACGTCATTTTTTCTGCATATTGGATAGCTAATGTCTTTGGAGCCAATTCTCCAATTACAACGTGTAAAAAGGACACAACCGATAAAGCTATCGCATAAGAAAGCACAGTTGATAAAGCACCAGGCACATCAAACCTTTCAAATAATGGATGAAGCAGCTTTTCTACAGTTGGTTCTCCTAATGCTCCTAGAATCAATGCAGTAATGGTTATCCCAAGCTGACAGGCAGATAAATAATAATCTAAGTCATGCGCTACTTTCTTTGCTATTACTGCCTTTTTATTTCCTTCTGAAATTAGTTGATCTAATCTTGACATTCTCACTTTTAAAATCGCGAATTCAGCACCAACGAAAAATGCTGTTAACATAATAAATACTGCTACTAAAAACAAATTCAATAGTATTATACTGTCCAATTATTTCCCTCGTTCTTGAGGGATTCACCTCCATGATTTATAGATAAAGCAGCTTTTCACATCTTAGCTAGTTTTTCACTACGCCTTGAGTAAGACTAACCTCTTTAATTTGATAGTTATCCATATCCGTCACCGTCCATAAACGGTCTCCTTGCTCTACTTGATCCCCAATCTTGGCGGTATCTAACAGCTGATATTGAATCCAACCTGCAATTGTATCAAGTTCTTCGCTTTCTTCAAACGGCATCCCAAAACGTTCTTCTAATTCATCTAGCAACACACGGCCGTTAATAAAATATTTATTCTTTCCCGACTCGCGGATGTCCGCTACTTCATCTGCATCAAACTCATCACGGATTTCACCAACAAGTTCTTCCAAGATATCTTCCATCGTCAGAATACCAGACGTACCACCATATTCATCGATTACTAACAACATATGCACTCTCTCTTGCTGCATTTTTAGCAAAGCATCTTGCAAGCGCGTTACTTCTAAAATGACAGGAAGATCCCGAACAAATTCTGCTAATTGGCGATTTCTGCCCCAAGCCATTTGTGTTAGCATTTTCTTTACGTTCACGACACCAACGATATGATCTTTATCTCCGTCTTCTGTTACTGGATAGCGTGTATAATTATGTTCATCCAATACTTTTACTATTTCGTCATAGGTCATATCTTTATTTAACGTAACAAATTCAGTTCTAGGAACCATAATGTCCTTTGCTACTCTTTCATCAAAGGAGAAAACATTTTCCATATATTCAAGCTCTGTTTGGTCAATTTCTCCACCTTGATAACTTTGTGTCATTACTATTTTCAATTCTTCTTCTGAATAAGCCTGTTCATGCTTAGCAGGTTTTATCCCCATTAAACGAAGCAATACTTGCGCCGATCCATTTAATGCCCATATAAAAGGTTTCATCACTTTACCAAACCAATATAATGGCGGTGCCAGCATTAAGGTTAATTTTTCAGAGAACTGTATAGCAAGTGTTTTCGGAGCCATTTCTCCTACCACAACATGCAGGAAAGTTACCAATGCAAAGGCGATAGCATAGGATGCAACAGACGCAACGGATGGAGAAGCATTCAGCAGATCAAACACTGGATATAATAATTTTTCGACTGCTGGTTTTCCTAGCGCTCCGAGTCCTAGTGCTGTAACGGTAATACCTAGTTGACATGCCGAAAGATAATAGTCTAAATCACCAGCTACCTTTTTGGCGACAATTGCCTTTTTATTTCCTTCTGCAATTAACTGTTCTATTCTTGACATACGAATTTTAACTACAGCAAATTCAGAACCAACAAAGAAAGCCGTCAGCACTAATAATAGTGCAAGTAAAAATAAATTTGTTATCGTGATTATGTCCAATTATTTCCCTCTTTTGAGGGATTCACCTCCAGGAATAGTTACATTAAAGACAGTAATTTCATTACGTCTAATAATTTAGTTTCAAGTGTACGATACACTTTCTTTTTTTCTTCCTGCGGCGCATCTTTTAATTTTTCTTCCAATGATGTCAGTTTTTTTTGCAAGCAAGCAATTTCGGCCTGTACCTCATTCATAATTGGTTCTATGTCTTCGTCTTCTGTTGATTGAATGACTTTTCGAATTTCCTCAATAGACATTCGTTGTTTTTTCAAAAGTTTGATTCGTTCCAATGTATGAAGAACATCTTCCGAATAAAGACGATAATTGGAAGCTGACCGCGTTACAGGAAGCAATTTATTACTTGTATAATAATCAATTGTTCTTGTAGACAATCCGCTTAATTTCGCCACTTGGCCAATACGCAATAACGCCTTCCCAATGAAAAAACCCCCTCTGCAAAATAAGATATTTCTATAATAGCACATACAAAAATATCTGTACAGTAACACGTTATGGTTTGTAGTTAGTGTTGTTATCTAATGTAGTAAATTGATAACCCTGTACCGCTGCTCTCTCTTAAGAATATTTACATTCAAATAAAAAGAAGCTCTTATGAAGAACGACCAATTCATTCTTCACAAGAGCCTCTTTTCTTATAATGCATTCGATGTATTATCTTTATTTGCCTTCTCCGAACTTCTAGGTACTTCATGATGGTGGCGACATCTTGGTTCATAGGATTCAGATGCCCCTACTAATATGATCGGATCTTCATAGCAAGCTGGTGCTCCATTAATCAATCTTTGCGTTCTGCTTGCTGGAGAGCCACAAACTGCACAAACCGCTTGAAGCTTTGTTACTAACTCGGCAATTGCCATTAATTCTGGCATTTTCCCGAATGGCTCGCCTCTAAAGTCTTGATCTAAGCCAGCACAAATTACCCGGTGACCACTGTTTGCCAGATGCTGAATAACATCCACAATTTCATCATCAAAAAACTGTACTTCATCTATTGCAACTATCTCTATATCGGAAGTCACATATTCAAAAATGTCGGCTGATTTACTAATAGGAATTGCATTTGTTGCTGTCCCATTATGTGAGACAACTGATTCCTCACTATAGCGGTTATCAATACTTGGTTTAAACACTATATACTTCTGCTTAGCAAATTGTGCCCTTCTTACACGACGGATGAGTTCTTCTGATTTTCCTGAAAACATACTTCCACAAATAACTTCAACCCATCCATGATGTTTCATTACATACATGAAACCGCTCCTTCCTAGAATAAAAACAACTTGTCTCTTTCCTTACTCTATTTATATTTTTTCTATTTAATAGTCAAAGTAGGATAATCACTACCAATATTCTCTCTTACATACTTTAACAGCTATTGATACTAATTGAAATAATATATTCGACTCAATCATCATTTTTTAACAGCATCTTGATAGAAAAACGGATAAAGTAAAACTTGCATCAGCGGGGGGTTTTCCTTTCTCCCCCACTGATGGTTAGTTGAACCAATCGGATCTTTACAGATAGTTAATCTCCCACCTAGCTTCCTCGTATTCTCAGAAGCTTAAGGGGGGAGTCTTACTGTCCGTTAAGAGTGGGATAAAAAAATACCATAAGATACTTAAGAATAAAAGTTATCAACTTACATTCATTCTTAAATATCCTATAATAGCCCAAAATAAAAACAGGCAAGGAGAAAAGTAACTTCTTGCCTGTTCTTGATATTTCATATTACTTAAGACCGTATTTTTTGTTGAAGCGATCAACACGTCCGCCAGCTTCAGCAAATTTTTGACGTCCAGTATAGAATGGATGGCATTCAGAACAAGTTTCAACTTTGATTTCTTTTTTAACAGAACCAGTTGTGAACTCGTTACCACAAGCACATTTCACCGTAATTTCGTTATAAGTTGGATGAATTCCTGTTTTCATTCCTTTTCATCTCCTTCCGCCCTGCAACTTTCGAAACAGAGTTATAAAACAATGCCATAAGCACTGTAATTGTTAAAACACATTGATTATATTATAACAAGGACATTCTTGTTTTGCAACACTATTAACACTGCATTGAATTTCCAAATAATGAAAAACCTTTACGTTTTTCTTTATCAAATGAAAGGTTAAAAACTTACCTGTATCTCTATTATCTTAAGAGCGTTTAGCAGTACCTGCTTTCATTTGTTCTCCAAGGATGGCAAAAAAGTCTTCATTGCTTTTTGTTTGTCTTAATTTTCTTAAGAACTTTTCAGCAAAGTCTGGTGAATCAGACATCGATTTACGAATAGCCCATAACTTGTCTAAATGCTCTTTCGGAATCAATAACTCTTCTTTACGCGTTCCAGAACGTCTAATATCAATAGCAGGGAATATTCTTCTTTCTGCCAATGCACGGTCTAGATGAAGTTCCATATTACCTGTACCTTTAAATTCTTCATAAATAACATCATCCATACGAGAACCAGTATCTACAAGGGCTGTAGCTAATATAGTTAAAGAACCACCCTCTTCTATGTTACGGGCTGCACCGAAGAATCGTTTCGGACGGTGGAATGCTCCTGGATCGATCCCCCCTGATAATGTTCTACCACTTGGAGGAATAACTAGGTTATAAGCACGTGCTAATCTTGTAATACTATCCATCAAAATAATTACATCACGCTTATGCTCTACAAGGCGCATCGCTCTTTCTAATACTAATTCAGCGACTTTAATATGATTTTCCGGAACTTCATCAAAAGTAGAGCTTACTACATCTCCACTTACAGATCTTTCGATATCTGTAACTTCCTCTGGTCTTTCATCAATTAGTAAAACAATAAGTTCCGCTTCTGGATGATTAGTTGTAATACTATTTGCGATTTCCTTAATAAGCATCGTTTTACCTGCTTTTGGAGGAGCCACAATAAGACCACGCTGCCCAAAACCGACTGGTGCTAGCACATCCATTATTCTAGTAGATACATTTCTCTGTGTAGTTTCTAAATGTATTTGTCGATTTGGATAAAGGGGAGTTAAGGCTGGAAAATGAACTCTTTCTTTAGCTGTCTCCGGATCATCGCCATTAACGGCTTCTACTTGAAGTAAACCAAAATATCTTTCGTTTTCTTTCGGAGGGCGGACTTTCCCCGAAACTTTATCCCCATTTCTTAAATCAAATCTTCTAATTTGAGAGGCCGAAATGTATATATCCTGTGAACTTGGAGAGTAATTAATCGGTCTTAAAAATCCGAATCCTTCTGACTGAATAATTTCAAGAACACCTTCCATGAAGAAGTAGCCTTCTTGCTCTGCTCTCGCTTTTAAAATGGAGAAAATCAGTTCTTTTTTTGTCAACTTGCTATAATAGGCAACTTTATATTCGCGAGCTAATTCATATAACTCTTTTAATTTCATATTTTCTAAACTAGATATATTTAATCCCATTTTTACACCACTCTTTTATATTTTCAGTTATCCCTACCATTTATTTCGAAATGTGGGAAAGTTATTCTTCTGTTTGAGGCGAACGCTTTTTGTGAAGAGAAATTTTGATGCGAGAAATAATTAAAGTGAAGGATGGAAAAGAAGATTCCTACTTCTTCTCCAGCTATCGATAAATAGTATACTTTCATTTTTCTTATAGCTCTTTTCATAAGAATGGCTTCGAATATAAATTTATCTTAAGAGGAGTTTTTATTTTATCCTTCATGTTTCTAATGCTTCTACGAGAATCAATTAAAAGCAATCTCTATTTTACCTCCATCTACGAAAAATGTGCAACAAGAATTTTTCAACTGGCTTCTTGTTAACCCATAATGGAAGTGGAATATGGATAAAGACTCTTTATTATCCTTCTTTTTAGGATAGTTCGAAAAGGAAGGTATTGGAGGATGCTTAATGAATATTCCCGTTTTGGGAGGACATTGATTCTTTCATCAACGTAAATGAAAAAGGATGGTCCTAACATCCTTTTATAGTGAAATTATTACCTTTTTATACGTATCCGAATCTATTATATATTTTATTCTCTTCTATATTTTTGCACGGAACAGGGGAATGTCCTCCCCCGATTATCCTTTTTTCCTTTTAAAAAAGCAAGAATAGAAAAAAGTTAGACATATTTTACAACGGCTGTTTTCGTAAAGTTTATTGCCATTACCTGTAGCCAACCAATTCATTATTTCTAGAGAAACAACAATCTTTTAGAAAACAGCCTTACAATAAATGAATGTTGCATCGCAATTGCGTATTACTATGCATTAACCATTATTTATTTGTTCATATTCCTCTTCCGTCATTTTTTCACGCCATATTGTGGCACCTAAACCAGTGAGCTTTTCCACTATATGACTATATCCTCTATCTATATGTTCTAGACCAGTTATCTCCGTAACTCCATCTGCCATAAGCCCTGCTATAACTAATGATGCTCCGGCACGCAAATCGCTTGCCTTTACTTTCGCACCTTGTAAATGAACAGGTCCATTAATTATCGCAGATCGCCCCTCTACTTTTATCGTCGCATTCATGCGGCGTAACTCATCTATATGTTTAAATCTAGCACCATAGATTGTGTCTGTAACCATACTTGTACCATTTGTTTTGGTCAAAAGAGACGTGAATGGCTGCTGTAGATCTGTTGGGAATCCAGGATATACAAGCGTTTTTATATCTACAGGTTTAAGGGAGTTATTTGAACTTACAAACACTTGTTCATCACTTGATTCAATTGAAACTCCCATTTCTCTCAATTTTGCAATAAGAGACTCTAAATGTTGAGGGATTACATTATCCACAACGACACCGTCTCCAACTGCAGCACCAATAATAATATACGTACCAGCTTCAATACGATCAGGAATAATAGTATGACGGCAACCGTGTAGATGATCTACCCCTTCAATCCGAATTACATCGGTTCCAGCTCCCTTAATTTTTGCACCCATATTGGTTAAAAGTGTTGCGACATCAATGATTTCCGGTTCTTTTGCTGCATTTTCAATGATGGTTTTCCCTTTTGCTCGTACTGCTGCCAGCATAATATTGATTGTTGCACCGACACTTACTACATCTAAATAAATTCTTGCTCCTCTTAACTCATCTGCCCGAAGATAAATGGCTCCTTGTTCATTTGTAACCTGTGCACCGAGCGCTTCAAACCCTTTAATATGCTGATCTATTGGTCTTGGTCCAAGATGGCATCCACCAGGTAATCCAATCACTGCCTTTTTGAAACGTCCTAACATGGCTCCCATTAAATAATAAGAAGCACGTAATTTTTTAACCTTTCCATTCGGCATAGGCATAGAGATCATAGAAGAGGGATCAATTGTTATATCAGACTCTGATATAGATACCGTTCCACCTAACTCTTCCATAATTTCTTTTAATATTTGAACATCTGAAATGTCAGGCAGCCCCTCAATTGTAACTGGAGATTCAGCTAAAATGGTTGCTGGAATAAGTGCAACTGCACTATTTTTTGCACCACTAACTCTAACCGTTCCTTTTAAAGGCGATCCACCTGCAATCATAAGTTTTTCCATTTCTAGCTCCCTTCTAAGCCAATGCAAAAGTACGAATTCTGCTATAGTTAATCAAGATGAGGCTTGGATGTAGAATCTTGTTTGAATTACTGTTACTTATTATACCAAATATTAAGACTTAATGGAAAAGTATCTATGTATGAACTTTCGTTCTCATTTGTTAATAAAGTGAAACTTCCATTAGTGGGGGTTTGGTTAGTTGAACCAATCGGACCTATACAGACAGTTGATCTCCCACCTATCTTCCGCGTATACTCATAAGCTGGAAGTGGATCTTACTATCCGTTAAGAGAGAGATAAAGTACAAACATTTTTAGTATTACCTATATAAAGCCCTCTAATACTTTAGACCACCCACTCTAAAGCTTTTTGGGATATATAAAAAAGAGGATATCTTTAAAGGGTATTCCCTAAAAAGATATCCTCTTTCATTTCATAACAATTATGCTTTATTTGAAGAACCGAATTCTTTGATTTTGCCGATTACTGTTGCTTTAATCGCATCACGAGCAGGTCCTAAATATTTACGTGGATCATACTCTTCTGGTTTAGCAGCTAATGTTTCGCGAACTGCTTTAGCAGAAGCAATTTGGTTTTCAGTATTAACGTTGATTTTAGCAGTTCCTAAAGAAATTGCTTTTGTGATATCTTTTGTTGGGATACCAGTTCCACCGTGTAATACTAATGGTAAACCAGTTAATTTACCAATTTCTTCCATTTCTTTGAAACCTAAGTTTGGCTCACCTTTATAAGGTCCGTGAACAGAACCTAAAGCAGGAGCTAATGTGTCAATACCAGTACGTTTAACAAGCTCCACACATTCGTTAGCATCAGCATAAATTACACCTTCAGCTACAACGTCGTCTTCTTGTCCACCAACAGTACCAAGTTCTGCTTCAACAGAAACACCTTTAGCATGTGCATATTCTACTACTTTAGAAGTAATTTCTACGTTTTCTTCAAACGAATGATGAGAAGCATCGATCATTACAGATGTAAAACCAGCATCAATTGCTTCTTTACATTTTTCGAAGCTTGAACCGTGATCTAAATGAATAGCAACTGGAACAGTGATATTATAGTCTTCGATTAAACCTTCAACCATTTTCACAACTGTTTTGAAACCAGCCATATAACGGGCTGCACCTTCAGATACCCCAAGAATTACTGGAGATTTTTCTTCTTCTGCAGCTTGAAGAATTGCTTGAGTGAACTCAAGATTATTTAAGTTAAATTGACCAACAGCATAGCCTTCTGCTTTTGCTTTGTTTAACATGTCTTTCATTGAAACTAAAGGCATATTTCTTCCTCCTTATTTAATGATCGTTCTTTGTTACAAGAGAATCTTTATTAAATTTCCCAAAGGAAAGTTGAATATGTATATAATACCTCAAGTAAACGAAAACGAATCATTCCTTTTAAACTCAATTGTAATCATACCAAAATTAAACAAGAAATGCTATCGTTCCAGCTTTTTTTTCTATTTTGTCACAATTTAGCATTCTTTTTTTCGAATGAAAGCACTTCAAAACTAGATGCATCGCAAACTGGAGAAAAAAACACTGTAAATACCATCAATTTCACTATTCCAGATTGATGGCTGTTTTATTTCTTTGTAAAAAATATCACAGATTAATTTTCAAAAAATTATTAGTCCCTAACTAAAAACAAATATTTTAAGGATAAGAGATATCTTCTTCGTATCGTTTAGGTAATTAATATGTATATACTTGAGCAATTACTGATTAATGTATTTCTTAACAGCTTCTCTAAGATCATCAATATCAAACGGTTTAGCAAAATGCGTGAGTGCTCCAAGGTCTTTCGCTTCTTGAATCATATCAAGTTCTCCATAGGCAGTCATGATAATGACACGAATATCTTGATTAAGCTTTTTCATTCGTTTTAATATTTCAATTCCATCCATTCCAGGAATCTTCATATCAAGTAATACTAAATCTGGTAATTCTCTTGTCACTATTTCTAACGCCTGATTTCCATTTGCAGCTTGAAATGTTTTATATCCTTCCTTTTGAAAAACTTCATTCAAAAGGATTCTTATGCCGAATTGATCATCAACGATTAGTATTTTCCCTTTCATAATTGAACCTTCCCTTCTCAGTCGAGTTATGTATGTATCGTCTCGGTTTTATCATAGTTATCTTTCTACTATTTGGTCAACTTTTCCTGCTAATTCCCTTAAATTTTACCTTTTCCCTATATTTAATTATAATTATCTACTATATGAAGTGATTTACTGTTAATTTTTATAATAATGGAGGTTTTTCACGTGCTTAAAATGTTTTCCACTCAATTAAGTGGACTATTTAAAAGGTTACACGAAAAAGAAGAGGAGACAATCGAAGACAGCTCGAGATTATTAGCCCAAGCCATCGTGAGTGACGGAAAAGTTTACTTCTATGCAACAAATGAAATGGCTGGAGTGATAGAAGAGGCGACGAAGGGAATGGAGCCAATGCCAAATGCAGTAGAATGGACAGGCGCATCACTTGATCTTATTACTTCTAATGATCGTTTCATTCTGTTTTCTCGCACCAATGAAGAAGAAGAGGTAAATCTTTTTGCCAAACAATTACACGAGGCTCAAGTTCCCTTTATTTCTATCTGTTCGATTACCAACCCTGAAATAGAATCATTGGTTGACTTAGCGGAAGTTACTATCAACTTAAAACTCACTAAAGGCTTATTGCCTGATGAAGAAGGAAATAGATACGGCTACCCCTCTTTAATTGCGGCTCTCTTTATTTATCACGGCATTAAGTTTACAACCGATGAAATTTTAAAGGAATACACTATATAATAGGAAGAAACATAACGCTAAGCGTTAGAAAAGATCACAAAAAGAGGTTATTCCAAATGGAGTAACCTCTTTTTTAACAGTTAAGACAGTATAAGTTTTCTTTATTATTTTTCCGCTAGGCGGATAGATGCACCAACAAACTCACGGAATAGCGGTTGTGGACGAGTTGGTCTTGAAATAAATTCTGGGTGGAATTGAGATGCAACAAACCAAGGATGGTCTTTTAACTCAACAATTTCCACTAAACGGCCATCTGGGCTAGTTCCAGAGAAAATAAATCCTGCCTTTTCCATTTCTTGACGATATTGATTATTAAATTCATAACGATGGCGATGTCTCTCATAAATTACTTCATCTTGATAGGCTTCATAAGCTCTTGTTTCTTCTTTTAGTTTACATGGATATAAACCTAAGCGAAGTGTTCCGCCTAAATCCTCTACATCCTTCTGTTCAGGTAGAAGATCGATAACTGGATGAGTAGTCGCTTCATTAATTTCAGAAGAATGAGCATCCTTCCAACCTAAAACGTTACGTGCAAATTCGATAGAAGCAACCTGCATTCCTAAACAAATTCCTAAGAAAGGCACTTTTTGTTCACGTGCATATTGTGTTGCTAATATCTTTCCTTCAATTCCACGATCTCCAAATCCGCCTGGTACAAGGATTCCATCTGCATCTTGTAGTAATTCTTGGACATTTTCTTTCGTTACATGCTCTGCATTAATCCAATCAATATTGATATCGGCATCAAATGCATAACCAGCATGTTTTAATGCTTCTACAACAGAAATATAGGCATCTTGTAGTTCTACATATTTACCAACAAGTGCAATTTTTGTTGTTTTAGAAAGATTACGTACACGATCTACTAATTCAATCCATTCTGTCATATCTGCTTCTTGGCATTTTAGCTTTAAATGGTCGCATACAATTTGATCAAGGTTTTGCTCTTGTAATGCTAGAGGAATCGTATATAGTGTATCGGCATCACGACACTCAATAACCGATTTATTGTCTATATCACAGAATAACGCAATTTTGTCTTTCATATCTTCAGAAATTGGTTTTTCTGTTCTTACAACAATAACATTTGGCTGAATTCCCAAGCTACGCAACTCTTTTACACTGTGTTGAGTTGGCTTTGTTTTCATTTCCCCTGCAGCTTTAATGTAAGGTACTAATGTACAATGAATATACATAACATTATCGCGGCCAATATCAC
Source organism: Niallia sp. RD1 (assembly GCF_024219955.1). Lineage (NCBI taxonomy): Bacteria > Bacillati > Bacillota > Bacilli > Caryophanales > Bacillaceae > Niallia > Niallia sp. RD1. Next base: position 946,821 of record NZ_CP100420.1, read on the forward strand.
TTTTAATTTGGCGAATTGCTTCTAAGAATGGTAATGATTCAATATCCCCAACCGTTCCGCCAATTTCCGTAATAACCACATCTGCATTTGTTTCACGCCCAGCTCTATATACACGCTCTTTAATTTCATTCGTAATATGTGGAATTACTTGAACCGTACCTCCAAGATAATCTCCTCTTCGCTCTTTTCTTAAAACAGTAGAATAGATCTTTCCTGTTGTAACGTTATTATATTTCGTTAAATTGATATCAATAAAACGCTCATAGTGTCCTAAGTCTAAGTCTGTTTCTGCACCATCATCTGTTACAAATACTTCTCCGTGCTGATAAGGACTCATCGTACCTGGGTCCACGTTAATATACGGGTCAAACTTTTGAATCGTTACACTTACACCACGGTTTTTCAGCAAGCGACCAAGAGAAGCTGCTGTAATCCCTTTTCCTAGTGAAGATACTACTCCACCTGTTACAAAAATATATTTTGTCATTATATAATCCCCCTTGATTTAAGTTTGCTCCAATTCCTCTTTATTTAAGACGAATTAACTAATTTTTTTAGAGGGGTATGAAACGATTGCTATTAACTTCCTTACTAAAAAATAAAAAGCGCTCCACTTACTTTCTACAAGTAAGGGAGCGCTATATTTAGCGAATTTAAGTTCGTTCCTCTTTTTAAGGAGCCCAAAAAAGATTTTACTAGCAACGACTGTAAATGTCAAGAGTAGAAGAATTATTTATCTTCATCCTCATCATCTTCAAATTCGTCGTCTTCGTCTTCCTCTTCCTCCTCATCTTCGATTTCATATTCTTCTTCTAAATCTTCGTCGAAGTCTTCGTCTTCCTCTGACAAATCGTCATCCAATAGATCGTCGTCTTCCTCTTCATCCAAATCGTCATCCTCATCTAGAAGTTCTTCATCATCTAGATCTGCATCAAAGTCATCGAAATCGTCATCATCTTCCTCTAAGCTATCAAAATCATCGAAGTCATCATCGACAGCTTTTTTAGCTTTCTTCTTCTTCGGCTTTGTAACAGTTACAACGTCTTCCTCTGATTTATCTACTGGATACCATAAACGAAGTCCCCAACGATTGTCACCTAGTGATAAAAAGCGACCATCAATATTAACATCTGTATAAAATTGTGCTATTTTCTCGTTAACTTCTTCTTCACTTAGTCCTACTAACTTTGCTACTTCGTTCATTAGTTCATTAAATGCATAAGGTGTTTTGCCACCATTCATTATTTCATATGCTACATCAATTAGTGACATTTCTTTTAGTTCTTCTTTTGTGTATTTGTCAACACTCATTCTTTCGCACTTCCTTTCATATTCTACTCAATCCCCTTCCTGAAAGCTTGGACCAAAATTCAGGTGGAAGTTTCATGTGTCGGGAGTTTATTATTTTTTATACATCTTATTGATCTTTTAACAAATCAATCTAATTACCTGTCTACTTTTAGTAGGCTCATTTTAAGAAAGGAAACCTTTACTAAATAGTAAAAATACATATTCTCCATTATAAACAAATTTTAGGTGAATATGCTAGTTCTAGTTAAGGTTTATTTAACTTTTCTTTGAAATAGAAGGTTTCCTTCCTTTTGGTGGTTCCTTTTTGACTTGCTTGTTTATTTTTAGCTAGGCGAAAAAACAGAAGGGATAAAAGAAAAAAACCAATCGAGCCTAATTGATGCTTATAAAGAATATAAAAGATTCCTAAAAATAGGAGCAGTCCTGTTAATATCAAAAGTTTCCGCACCTTTCATCCATCCCAACCTAAATAATTGATTATTCTTACTTCTAGAATAACGATTGTAGCAAGTAAAGTGCAAGTCTCTTCTTTATTTTCCCCTTAAAATTATTATCACATTGAAATGAATGTGGATGAACGTTTCTAGATCCCTCTTGTTTAAGTGTTCCTCTTCTATATGAACGCTCTTCTCGTACCTTGCTCCTCTTATTACAGCTTTCCTTATTCTTTCTCATTCAACAAAAAACAATATAATTTAAACCGAGGTATGAAAGGCATAGAATATCGGGAATACTATCCTTTTAAGGAGGCATAGTGAATGAAGACATTCTTGATAATCATAAGTATTATTGCCATACTGATTTTCCTTCTCTTTATTGACTTCCAATTAGGAAAGAGAGCCCAGCAAAAAAAAACAGATCGAAAAAACTATCCTTTTAGATATACTAACTTTCACATTTATTCGGACGGAACAGAGTTGTTTCCAGCCCTGTTTCAGACCATTAAAGAGGCAAACAGCCATGTTCATGTCCTTTTCTATACTATTAAGACAGACAGTATTTCCACGGAGTTTCTTAACCTTTTAGAAACAAAAGCACATGAAGGAGTGGAAGTACGCCTTATTTTGGATTGGTTGGGAAGTATTAAAATACGAAAAAAAATTAGAGAGAATTTAAAAAAGGCTGGTGTTCAGTTTGCTTTTTTCCAACTCCCAACATTCCCTTACCTTTTTTATTCCTTACAAGTTAGAAACCATCGGAAAATTGCCATCATTGATGGAAAAGTTGGTTTTATGGGCGGCTTTAATATTGGCAAAGATTATATTCATGCCAACTTCAAATTAAGCCCTTGGCGTGACTATCATCTTCAATTAACTGGAGAAGGAGTTGATGACTTACAGCGGGAGTTTTTAATCGACTGGTTAAAAGCCTTTAAAGTTAATCTACTGCAAAATCCTATATATTTCCCTATGCAGCAAAAGGGAGAATCTAGACATCAACTAATTCCTACACAAGGGGTTTATTTAGAAGAAATAATCTGTAACTTGGTCAAAAACAGCAAAAAATCGCTTTTTATCGCTACTCCTTATTTTATCCCTAGTAAGCGAATAACAGAAGAGTTAGTGAGAGCATTACATAGAAATGTTTCCATTACGATCCTTATTCCTGATAAAGCGGATCATATGCTTGTTAAAGAGGCCTCTTTTCCTTATCTACGTTCACTGATAGGAAATGGAGCGAGCGTTTATCAATATTTGAATGGCTTTTTTCATGGCAAATTAATTAATGTTGATAATGAGATTATTATTATCGGCTCATCCAATTTTGATAGACGCAGTATCTTTTTAAATCACGAGTTGAATTGTTGCATCTATGACCCTGTATTTATTGAAAAAATGAACAAGATTACAGAGATGGATTTACAGCAAGCAAAGGAATTATCGCTTGAGGGTTTAAATACAATCACGATGAGAAGTAAACTAAAGGAATGGGTTTCCCGTCTTTTTGCTCCCTTTTTATAAAAGGACTGTTTCGTAAAGCATGCTCAGGACTCTAAATACAACAATTAATCATGCTCAACTAGATGGCCGCTCACTGGAATAGTAAGCGGCCATCTAGTTGAGCATCATATTTGCACTTCTAATTATCTTTGAAAAAAGACACTGACCCACTCAAACACACGGTAACCGGCGTATATTCCAAAAATGCCTACAATCCCTGAAAATGCACCTGGAGCAGGTATGGGTAGTTTCAATAGCCCAAAGATGAATCCAGTTAAAAACCCAGTAAGTAAAGCAAATAGAACTAATTTCACAAGCATCTTCCCTTTCCTGAAGTAGATGCTTTTTATTATTCGAAAAGATGATTAGAAATATCCAATGATTTCTTTATAAAAAAAGGAAGATGGGACATAAGTCTTTTCAACCAAATAACCCTGAACGATTATACGTATATGCTAAGAAGAGTTCGTATGATTGTTTAGGGTTTTATTCATTTTAAGAAGGAAGGTTTGTGGTGATAACCCGCAGCCTGAATATACTTCGCTTTCCATGGGGCGAGCGCCAAGCCTCCTCGTTTCTTATGTTCCTGCGGGGTCTTGGACTTTCTCGCAGCTCCCATAGGAGTCTAGTCTGCTTTGTATTTCCTACTAATTATATTTTCTTTAAAAATCATGGAACGAGTTGGTTTCGCTACTAGATTGGAGATTGTTCGTCTTTATCTATTATATTTTTTGTCCCAGTCTCCTCAGTTTGTCGACAAAAAGATTCTTAGAAACTTATATTGAATTTTCATGCGTTGCTTGGAGGGAAAGCAACATACCTATTCAAAGGTACTAATAAATATACTATATACAAACCTCTATTTCTAAAATTCAGGGGTTTGTCTACAGTCTGAGAGGAGAGCATCACTTTATGCTCTCCTCTCTTAATTAATTACATTTTTTCTGGTGCAGATACGCCGATTAGGGCTAAGGCGTTTCTTAACGTTATTTGCGTTGCTTGAATTAATGCTAGACGTGCCTTCGTTCTTTCTAAATTGTCTACATCCAATACTTTTTCTGCGTTATAAAAGCTATGGAAAGTAGACGCTAAGTCGTAAATATAATAAGTAATACGGTGTGGCATTCTCTTTAATGCCGCTTCTCCTACTGCTTGTGGGAATTCTCCTAGTTTTTTCAATAAGTCAAATTCTTTTTCTGCAGTAATTAACGCAGCGTTCAATTCATCACCAAGCTCGATTCCTTGTTCTTTTCCTTGTCTAAGGATACTGGAAATACGAGCATGCGCGTATTGTGCATAATATACTGGGTTTTCATTGGATTGCGATACAGCAAGATCTAGATCAAAATCTAAATGCGTATCCGCACTTCTCATTGCAAAGAAGTAACGAGTTGCATCTAAGCCTACTTCTTCCACTAAATCTCTCATTGTAACAGCTTTACCAGTACGCTTACTCATCTTCATTTTTTCACCATTCTTATATAGATGAACAAGCTGAATAATTTCAACCTCTAAAGCATCTTTGTCATATCCTAATGCTTGAATTGCAGCTTTCATACGAGGGATATAACCATGATGGTCTGCACCCCAAATATTAATAAGCTTTTCAAAACCTCTATCTAGTTTATCTTTATGATAAGCAATGTCTGGTAATAAATAAGTAAACGAACCATCATTTTTAATAAGAACACGGTCTTTGTCATCTTCGAAATCAGTAGAACGTAGCCATGTCGCTCCATCCAACTCAAAAATATAGCCATTTTCTCTTAATTTGTTTAGGGCAATATCAATCTTTCCATTTTGATAAAGAGACGTTTCGGAGAACCACACATCAAATTTCACACGGAAATCTTCTAAATCCTGCTTTAATTTAGCCATTTCATATTTCAGACCGTAGTCACGGAAAAAATCAAAACGTTCTTGCTCCGAAACATGGACATACTTATCGCCATATTCCTCTGCTAGCTCTTTCCCAATTCCGATAATATCTTCTCCATGATAGCCATCTTGCGGCATTTCTTTTTCCATTCCTAATGCTTGGAAATATCGTGCTTCTACAGATAATGCCAAGTTGTTAATTTGGTTACCAGCATCATTAATATAGTATTCTCTTGATACGCTATAACCAGCTTTATCTAAAATATTGCATAGGGAATCTCCTACTGCTGCCCCACGTGCATGTCCTAAATGAAGATCTCCAGTAGGGTTTGCAGAAACAAACTCCACTTGCACTTTTTCATTGTTTCCAACTGTTGTTTGTCCATATTGCTCTCCTGCTTTAAGAATAGTTGGAATTAAATCAGTTAGATAGCTGTTATCCATATAAAAATTAATGAAGCCAGGTCCTGCTATCTCTACTTTTTTAATAGAAGCTTTCGTTTGATCGAAATTGTCAATAATAGCCTCTGCAATCATACGTGGTGCTTTCTTCGCGACTCTCGCTAACTGCATCGCCATATTAGTAGAATAATCACCATGTGCTTTGTCCTTTGGTAATTCCAATATCACTTCTGGAATTTGTTCTTCTGCTGCTAACCCAGCTTTTATCACACTTTGTTTAATTTCTTCCTTTAGTTTTTCCTTTATTTGATCTACAATATTCATTCTTACTCTGTCTCCTCCTTAAATGAAATAGTCATATGATAGGTTCCATTATTGCTGCCTTGCATTTTTAAATCATATAAAATATCTAATGATCCTGCTGTTGCTTGCTCTTCTACTTCTAACGCAAGCCTCTTTGTATCTGTTACTATTTGAAAGACACCGTACGGACTTTCGTAGCTGCCAATTTTTTGTTTATTAATCAGAAAAGGCAGGCGCATTTTCACTGCCCCGCTTCGAAGGATTAAACCTTCTTTTCCAGTGACTTTTATAATTGTTTTAATAGTGCCTTCTTCTATGATTTCTTCATATTTTATATATTTACTAGTATCTTTTTCTAAGTATTGACCAAACCCAATCCACTCAATACTTTCTTTATTTTTCCCATTATATATATGTGTTGTAACTTGTAATTTTACAGGCACCTGTTGCGCTGATGTTTGAGACAACGACAACACTTCCTTTTCTTTTACTGTGTAACTTTATAAGTATAAATTTTTTATAGGGGAAGTGCAAGAAGGTTCGTCAAATGATGCGCATATAATAAATTTAATCATTGTTTAAGAATGATAAAGAGGATGGGACATATCTAAATAGATACTTTGTAAAGATGAACAATCTCTAGTTTAGCTAGTATATAGCTGCTGCTTTTGCATACTTTTTACAATAGGAAATATAATTAGTTGGTTAAACAGAGCAGCCGGAATACACGTAGACGCCACGGGGATTAGCGAGACAGTCTGAGACCCCGGAGGCGAAGCTGAGGAGGCTCAGCGCGAGCCCCACGGAAAGCGAAGTGTATTCCGGGTGCGGGGAATCGCACCAAACTTCATGGAAACATCCTTTTAAAAACAAATAAAAAACCAAACAATTATACGGACTCTCATAAGCGTCTTCGTATAATTGTTCGGATTTATCCTTGGCTGGAATACTTTTGTCCCAGCCCCTTCATTTTTAATAGTTATTTATCTCTTTAATTGGTGTTTGTATAATTACCGGGTTTTTAGAAGGATCTAACCATTTTAGAATCTTCACTACATTTGCTTCTGATGTTGCCGTACATCCAAGGGTGTAACTATTCCCAATGTGGAAAAAGATTGCACTTCCTTTGTTTGGAATGCGTTTTGTGTTGTAGTCAATGACAAAACCATATTTATATGCCGGCACATTCATATTTTCTGCACTCTTCCACTGACCGCTAGTTTTCTTTTTAGACTGCCACGTGTTATAGAGCTTAGATTTTGGATCATCTACCCATACATCGTCATTGGTAATTTTTCGATAAGATAATTTTGTTCCAGGGTTCTTTTCTGTACCGAAAGCTGTCCCTATTGTAAATTTCCCAATGGGTGACTTTTTACCGCCTTCACTCATATTTGATGTAAATCCATATTTACCGATGTGTCCAGCTGTAGTTAGAACTGGAACCCATTCTCCTTTTGTATTCTTTTCAAATGTGCGAATTTCAGCAGAGGATGTATTATAACCATTTGATGTTACAAGAATCAATTGCTTATTTTTCCCCACTGTTTTTAGACCTGCTGCCAAATTTTTTGGTGCAGCTGGCTTTTTTGTTGTTAGATATTTACTCGAAACCCAGCCTGTTTTGGTGCCTACCGTTACTTTGCTCCAAGAACCCTTTGTTTGCGATACTTTTAAAGATTGATTCTTTTTGACTGTTGTAATTACTTTGTAAGTGGTACCTGCACCACTTCTCACATTCAACGTACTTGCTGTGACATACATCGTTTTCGTCGTTGTTGCTGCTTTTGCTGCCGGCTTCTTTGTTGTTAAATATTTATTGGATGCCCAGCCTGTTTTCTTTCCAACTGTCACCTTATCCCAAGACCCTTTTGTTTGGGTTACTGTTACAGCCTGATTTTTCTTTACCGTCGTTACTACTTTGAACGAGGTACCAGCTCCACTTCTTATATTAAGGGAACTTGCTGTAACATATTTCGTTTTTTTGCTGGCAGCTTGCACGGTATTTGCCGAATAAAAGCCTGCAAATACTACTATGATCCCTATTAATATAACAAAAATCTTTTTACTCATTTTATTCCTTCTCCCTATGTAAATGTCATGCTCCATCTTATTTTACATATAAAAATTGCAGCAAAAATGGTTCATATAAAGTTTATCAGATGATTATTTCAGTTTCTTAAAAAGCAGATTACAAAGCAACTATATTTCCATTGCCAGCTACTAGTATGGATCCCTTTCATCATAACTCAGCTTTTTCATTATTTTCTATATTTTAACATATATACAAAGCATTTTTCCTAGGAATTTCTAGAATCTATTTATTAAACCAGAGTCCACAAAAAAGAGGATGGGACATAACTAAATAGATACTCTGTAAAGACGAACAATTTCTAATATAGCTAGTAAATAGCGGCTGCTTTCGCATACTTTTTACAAGAGGAAATATAATTAGTTGGAAAAACAGAGCAGCCGGAATACACGAAGACTCCTATGGGATTAGCGAGACAGTCTGAGACCCTGCAGGCCACAGGCAGACCGCGGCTCAGCGCGAGCCCCATGGAAAGCGAAGTGTATTCCGGCTGCGGGGAATCGCACCAAACTTCATGGAAACATCCTTTGAAAAACAAATAAAAGCCCGAACAATTATACGGAACATTCATTAGCATCTTCGTATAATTGTTCGGAATTATCCTTGGCTGGAATACTTATGTCCCATCCCCTTTTTAGGACTATCTATGAAATGATCATTTTACGAATCCTAAGATCATTTCACGGATTAATTTACTAGCTGTATTTGCCGTTTGCTCAGATGGGTCATAAATTGGTGCTACTTCTACCAAATCTGCCCCAACTACTTGAACATTGGAGCGTGCAATTTCGTGAATAGACGCTAATAATTCTTTTGATGTAATTCCCCCTGCATCTACTGTACCAGTACCTGGCGCATGTGCTGGGTCTAATACATCAATATCAATTGTTACATATACAGGTCTGCCTGCAAGTGTTGGCAAGATTTCTTTTAAAGGCTCTAGCACTTCAAACTTAGAAATATGCATGCCAACTTCTTTTGCCCATTGGAACTCCTCTTTCATTCCAGAGCGGATACCAAAAGAATAAACATTCTTTGGACCAATTAAATTTGCTACTTTTTTGATTGGTGTCGAATGAGATAACGGCTCCCCCTCATACTCATCACGAAGATCTGTATGAGCATCCATATGTATGATTGCTAAATCTGGATATTTTTTATACATTGCTTGGAATACGCCCCAAGATACTAAGTGCTCTCCACCCATTCCAAGTGGGAATTTATTATCGCCTAATACTTTGTCCACAAATTCTTCGATCATATCTAAGCTTCGCTGTGGATTTCCAAATGGCAACGGGATATCTCCCGCATCAAAGTATTTTACCTCTTCCAGCTCTCTATCTAAATATGGGCTGTATTCTTCTAAGCCAACCGAAACCTCGCGAATTCGGGCAGGGCCAAAACGGGACCCAGGGCGGAAGCTAACAGTCCAATCCATTGGCATACCGTACAATACTACTTGGCTTTCTTCATAATTTGGAAAACTTTTAATAAATACATTTCCTGAATATGATTCATCAAAACGCATTGGTAATCACTCCTTTTTTATTCAAAACAGCTTAAGTCTAAATTGATTCACTATCCCCTTCACAAAGATCTTGAACAAACTTCGGTAGAATAAAGGCTGCTTTGTGTAATTCTTTCGTGTAATACTTGGTTTCTATTGAATGGAAACGGCTCTCTGACACTTGTAATGGATCATATTGCTTTGATCCAATTGTGAACGCCCACATTCCGCTTGGATATGTCGGTATATTAGCGATATATAATCTGGTTATTGGAAATATTTCTTTTACATCTCTTTGTACGGAGCGAATAAGCTCTCCCTTAAACCATGGGTTGTCCGATTGAGCAACGAAAAGTCCATCATCCTTTAAAGCTTTCGCTATCCCAGCATAGAAGCCTTTTGTAAACAGATTAACAGCAGGTCCCACTGGTTCTGTGGAATCTACCATAATTACATCATAGACCTTTTCACTTTTGGCAATATGCATAAAGCCATCACCTACTTGTACATCCACTCTTGGGTCATCCAGCTTTCCAGCTATCTCTGGTAGAAACTGCTTACTATATTCAATTACTTTACCATCAATATCTACAAGCGTCGCCTTTTTAACACTTGGATGCTTTAATACTTCCCGAATAACTCCGCCATCACCGCCGCCAACAACAAGAATATGCTCAGGTTTCGGGTGGGTAAATAATGGAATGTGCGCTACCATTTCATGATAAACAAATTCATCTCTGGTAGAAGTCATCACCATATCATCCAATAACAGCATATTTCCCCACTCTTCTGTCTCTACCATCTCCAACTTTTGAAACGGTGTCTGTTCTGTATGTAATGTACGTTTGATTTTCATTGTAATTCCAAAATTATCGGTCTGCTTTTCTGTAAACCAAATTCCCATTTTCATATCCTCCATTCATTTGATTAGTTAAAGCAATCAAAAAAGAAACATTTCTAATGAAAACAATCTTCTTTTTATACTTCCCAATCAAACAAATAACAAACACGAAAAAAGTATAGTGCATATTCGTAAAAATGCAAAGAATTTTTTTATATTCCATGATAAAAATGTTTAAAACACCAATCTTTACCACATACTAGTGCTATCTATTTTCGTTTCGTTTCATAACGATAAAAAACAAAGAAATTTCTACTTAGGAGGTGTCATGTATTGGAAGTCATTGTCAATAAATTAAAAAACTCTGGAAAGTATTTACGCATACTCGTGATATTGGGACTCCTTTTCATGATAACCGCAAGCATCATTTTTATCGGAGTTTATGTATACGCTCGTACACTTGGCCCCCCTCCTTTAGCCGTTTCTCAGTCAACTATCTATTATTCAGATAACGGTAGTATCATTGGAGAAAGCAGTAATGGGCAAAAAAGATATTGGGTATCCATCGATGATATTAGCCCATATTTAGTGGATGCTACTGTTTCCATTGAAGATAAGAACTTTTATTCTCATCACGGCTTTGATTATAAACGAATTGGCGGTGCTATTTTAGCAGACATAAAAGCAATGGCAAAAGTACAAGGGGCAAGTACGATAACGCAGCAATATGCCCGAAACTTATTTTTAGAGCATGAAAAGACATGGAAGCGAAAAATTGCAGAGGCTTTTTATACACTTCGACTAGAAATATTTTATACGAAGGATGAGATTCTAGAGGGCTATATAAATACAATTTATTATGGCCACGGAGCATATGGAGCAGAGGCAGCGAGCCAATATTACTTTGGAAAAGAGGCATCAAAACTAACGCTAGCAGAAGCTACCATGCTTGCTGGTATTCCGAAGGGACCCAGTATTTATTCTCCCTTTTCATCAATGGAGAATGCAAAAAAAAGACAAAGCATTATCCTTAATTCCTTGATTGAAAATGGCTATATAACAGCAGAAGATAAAAAGATAGCTTTAAATGAAAAGCTATCTCTAGTAGGAGAATTCCCGAACGCAAATATGGAAACAGCTCCCTATTTTCAAGATAGCGTTAAAAACATTTTGAAAAACCAGCTTCACCTGGATGAAAAAACGATTCAATTAGGCGGATTAAGAGTATACACTACCTTGAATACCGAGCAGCAAAGAATTGCAGAAGAAACCATTAATCACACGATAAACAAAGATAGTAATATACAAATAGGCTTTGTAGCTATGGATCCAACTACAGGCTATGTTAAAGCATTGGTGGGTGGAAGAAATTATGAAGAAAGCCCATTTAACAGAGCAACTCAAGCTAGTCGTCAGCCTGGTTCGACGATAAAACCTTTGTTGTATTACGCAGCACTTGAACATGGATTTACACCAGCGACCATGATGAGTAGCGAGAAAACGACCTTCCGTTTTGATGACGGCAGAGATCCATATACACCGCATAATTTTAATAATCGATATGCAGATGGCAATATTACAATGGCACAGGCACTTGCGGTTTCCGATAATGTATATGCTGTTAAAACCCATTTGTTTTTAGGGCAGGATACATTAGTAAAAACAGGAAAAAGATTCGGCATTACAACCGATTTACAAGAAGTACCTTCACTTGCTCTAGGAACCTCTAATGTGCGGGTAATCGAGATGGCAAATGCCTATAGTATGTTTGCCAATGGAGGAAACAGTGTTTCTCCTGTTTTCATTACAAAAATTGAAACAAATGATGGACAAATTCTCTATGAACATAAAGCAAAGAAAGAGAAAGTGTTAGATACAGATTTAACTTTTGTCATGAACCAAATGATGACAGGAATGTTTGACCCTAATTTAAGTGGCTATGCCTCTGTAACGGGAAGTACCATCGCAAACGATATTACAAGAATTTATGCAGGTAAATCTGGTTCCACAGAATCAGACAGCTGGATGATTGGCTATACCCCGCAATTAGTGTCAGCCGTTTGGACCGGATATGATCAAGGAGAACCCATCACGTTAACAGCTGATAAAACATATGCAAAGAAAGTTTGGGCTCAGTTTATGGAACAAAGCTTGAATAAAGAGCCAATCAAAGGGTTCACTCCTACAAAAGGAACAGTTGGTGTATATATCGACCCTAAGAGCGGTAAACTTGCATCAAATGCGTGTGGCACAAAAAGAATAATGTACTTTACGAAGGAAACTGTACCGACAGAATATTGTGCTGATCTACCGAAAGACGATTCCAGTGAAAAACCAGCAAATAAGGAAAAAACAAATGAAAAGGTACCATGGTATAAACGAATTTTACCTTGGTAGAAGCAAAGATTGAAAAAGCATACTGCCGCCTATTTTTGGCGGGGTATGCTTTTTTGTTTTGGTCGGATGATGGCGAGGCAAAACCTCGCCTCTGTTACCTTTTTGGCTGTTCCGTTTTAAAAAGGGCTTAGAGATCCTCTCTCCGTTATCTTTTCTCTCTCTTCCTCTTCCAAATGGGCTTAGACAACCTCTCTCTGTTACCTTGCCGCTCTCCTCATTCTTCCTCCAACCAAACGTCTTCTACATATTTTCTTTTTTGCTGCTTGCTTATTTTTCGATATTCTTTTGATTTAAAAATAATATCAAAATCATAATCTTCCGGATAAAGCTCTGTTCCTTTAATATAAAGCTTCAATCGCTTTTGATTGACTATTCTTTTTTCCTGGCGAACCTGCACGATATATCTCCCTTGTGCATCTGGTCCTTGGTAAACAATTCCCATTTCATTCGTCTCTGTAAGAATTACATTATCTCCTTGCTCAAATATTGGCTCTTGTGCTCTTGGCGTATCAACCGGCCTTGTCATTCCTAATTTGCGGGCATATTTATTAACAACTACCTGTTGCTTATAGCTTGGATCATTTACATTTTGATCATCATGGAAGTTCCGATATTTTTTATACGTTATCTCATGCGCTTTTTCAATAAGCTCAGGGTGCAGTCCTAATTTGCTTGCAATTTCAAACGCTTGGCTTCTCCCACTTTGCCCCAATAACAGCTTATATGTCGGCCGTAATGTAACGATATCAAATTCCATTGTTCCATTTAAAAACCCTTCTGTTTGATCCGCAAATTCCTTCATCTCACTATAATGAGTCGTCGCAAATAATGTTGCTCCTTTTTGATAAAGCTGTTCTAAAATTACAATAGCGAGGGCCATCCCTTCTCCAGGATCTGTGCCAGATCCTAGCTCATCAAGCAATACAAGCGAACGGTCATTGGTTTTTCTTAAAATATCAATAATATTCACTAGCCTTGAACTAAACGTACTTAAATTTTGTTCAATGCTTTGTCCGTCACCGATATCCACAAATATATGCTGAAAAATCGCTATTTTGCTCCCTGCTTTTGCAGGAATTAGCAAGCCTGATTGTGCCATCATTGTTAATAAACCAATTGTTTTCAATGTTACTGTTTTCCCACCTGTATTTGGCCCTGTAATAACGAGGGCACGATGCTCTTCGCCAAATAAAATGGTTAAAGGGACTGCCTTCTGCCCAAGCATTGGATGACGAGCTTCTTTTAAATGAATCATATAGTCATCTGTTAAAACGGGAGACTTTGCATCAATTGCTCTGCTGTATTTTGCTTTCGCAAACAAAACATCATAATAATGCATCGTTTCGATAGCTAGATTTATCGCATTTTCCTCTGCTAATAGCTTTTCTGTTAATTCATATAAAATTCGTTCTACCTCATACTCTTCTGCCAGCTTCATTGTTTCTATTTCCGCTTGCATATCTGCCAATTCAATTGGTTCGATAAATACCGTTGCACCAGATGCAGAAGTATCAAGTACACTTCCTGGCATTTTGGTTTTGTATTCTCTTTTAACAGAGAGAGTCAAATGTCCATTACGCTCGGACACAATTTTGTCTTGAAGATAACTTGCATATTTTTTTGATTTCACTAGTTGGTTAGCCTTTTCTTTAACCCGATCTGTCAAGATAGATAACTGTCTTCTTAAATAGGCTAAATCACTAGATGCGTAATCATCGACATTACTATGCCTAATACATCTTGTTATTTCTTCTGTAAGCTCCCTAACATCAGGGATAGATTGAACATACAGTGAAACATTCGGAGCAGCAAATTCTTTATCACGCATAAACTGCTTAAGCTTTGTGCAATGCTCTAAAAAGGAAATAACAAATGGAAATTGATCTGCTCGAATATAAATCCCCTTTTTTGCTTGACTTAAATATAGGGACATTTCATCAAGCGTATGAATGGGAACACTACTAGATATTTCTATAATTTTTATAGCCTCTTCTATTTCCTTTATCGACTGCTCCATTTTTCTTTTATCATGAATGGGTCGCAGCTTCCGAATGGTTTCTTTCGCTAAATTTGTTTTCGCATAAGCTTCTATATCCTCTAAAATTTTATAGAAGCCTAATACTTCAAATGTCTGTTGATTCATTTAATTACCTCCTGATTTTTTCTTGAAAAACCCTTGAAAACAGAAAAAAGCCAGCATGAACAAACGCTCACACTAGCTTTTTTGGGTAAACCTATCCGCTTGTTTGCGGCATAAGGAAATCCTTCGCAATAAAGTAAAAAAGCTATGACAAATATGCCATAGCTTGGATCGTCTATTGCTCGCTACGAGGCTTATTCTTAACCTTCCTTGAAATTCGCATGCTAAATAAACCGGTAGAATTCCGATTTTTTAACAACATTCAAGGCCGTATAAAATTAACGGTTAGTTAAGAACACTCACACTCATAAAACAATCTCCTTTAAAAGGGCTTTTTATTGAAGGCTTTTTTCGGATAGTTTGTTGCTATTATCCGTAGCCTTATTTGTTTCTCTTTTAGTTTATCGATTTCTCTTCACATTTGTCAACATTTTCAAAAAATTATCCTAACAAGTCTTTTTTCAGCTGTTCTAGGGAGTTATCCCAGAGTTGCTGATCATGATTTTTTAGGAAATCAGCAAGCACCTTTTTAGACTTATCATCCATATTATCAACCATAATATGCCTTTTCATACTTTTATCCATCTTATTCACATGGTCTGGCAAGGATTTATAGCCTCTGCGAATCGAACGATCTACGGTCATTTCACAAGCTGTTACCCCAGCATAGTAAGGACCTTCAGGCTTGCGGTCAATCGTTACCCATACTAGCCAATAAGCCTTGCCATTTGGCACTTCTTCTTTACTTTTTAAAAACTTGATACCACGCTCTACAGCACTCCTTGCATGCATCGCCCCAATATCAACGATTGCTTCTCCTGCTTCCACATCAATAATAACAGGAGATACATTTTCTAAACTAAGACTGCCAATTCCAAAACCTTTATGCCCATCTGTTGGGTCATTTTTAATAATATTAAAGCCTACTGTTTTTTTCTTTTTTTCTTCCATTTTTCATACTCCTTCTGCGATTTATTCTAAGCGATCGCGGATTGCTAACTGCTTAACGATTCTTATTTGTCGTGCAAGAAAGACAATTTTTCCATTCTAACAAATTAAAATAATAATTGATTAAACAGTTGAAGGAAAAAGACTCGCACAAACTCAATCCAAGGGAATATTGTATAACTTGATAAACCGGTAACAATTAATACAATAAATAAAATAGATCCATATACCTCATACTTAGACATTCTTGCTCTAACTCGAGAGGAAACTAGATCTTCTATAATTCGGTAGCCATCTAGAGGTGGTAGCGGAATTAAATTAAAAGCAAAAAGTAATAAATTCATATAGACAAAAATTTGAAAAAACGGATATAAATCAAAATTACTTCCTACTGGAACATTTAACTTTATTAATAGTGCAATAATAATAAAACCAAGAAAAGCTAGTATTAAATTACTAACAGGTCCCGCTAGAGAAACCAATACTCCAGCTAATTTCGGTCGTTTAAAGTAATGACGATTAACTGGCACTGGCTTCGCCCATCCAAACCCAGCAATCAAAATAAAGATTGCACCAATGAGATCGATGTGAACGATAGGATTTAGCGTTAATCTTCCCTGCTTTTGCGCTGTTGGATCTCCAAATTTATAAGCTACGTATGCATGTGCAAATTCATGGAAGGTAAAACCTATAACAATGGAAATAATAATATAAGGCAAATCCGCCAAATTTTGCGAAAATAACAAATGATTAGCTCCCCTCTATAAACAGTTTCTACGGAAAATCGTTTTTTTCTATCTAGTAATGTTTCCTTCTAAAATTATACATGATTATAAATTGGAAAGGAAAATTTTCTTTTCCTAGGAAAGGAGCAAATAAAAATCCCCCCTTTTAATTACAAAGAAATGATTAGAAACTTGCACTTTTTCAAAAAATATGAAAAACTACTAACAAAAACCAAGGAGGACTAACAGATGCCATACGTAACTGTAAAGATGTTAGAAGGTAGAACAGAAGAGCAAAAGCGAAATCTAGTAGAAAAAGTAACCGATGCTGTTGTAGAAACAACAGGTGCCTCAAAGGAAAAAGTAGTTGTCTTCATTGAGGAAATGCCTACAAACCATTACGCTGTTGCAGGCAAACGCCTAAGTGATCAATAATGCCATTAAAAAAGATCCTACCAAGCAAATCGTTTCATTGCATGGTAGGATCTTTTTTAATGAATGGTTTTCTCTTTTAAGCTTTCAATATATGTGTAGGCTATCTCTATTTCTTCTTCTGTATATTTTTGCTTTGCTTTTAAAGTAAAAACTTTTTCTTTCACTTCTTCCTTTGGTAAAGTATCAAAGAATAGAACGGTTGAAACAAGTTCAAGAAATCTTGAATTCTGGCCATTCATATCTTCCAGACAAGGCGATAAATTAGGCATCTCCACTTCATTAAGTGCCAGAAACTCTTTCCCATTATCGGTTAAGGTATAACGGTATTGGAAATAGCCTCCCTTTTTTTCTTTTATCTCATTTAAAAATCCCATATTGCATAGTTCTTCGATTCGCAAGGTCAGCTCTTCTGAATAGGGACCGAAAAAGTGAAATTGATATTTTTCATGAAACGGAAAATCAAGCTTTTTCGCAATATATATCATTTTTTGCAGCTTTTTTCTTCCAATAATTTCGCCCGAAGCAGCAATTGCTTTCATTACTTTGGCATGATCTTTTAACAAATTGGGTCATCTCCTACTCGATTTAATCCTAAGACATACATCTATTGAATATCCAACAATTGACGAATTTGTTTTTTGATTTTCCCTTTAGAACTGTCATCCTTTAAAATGTCCTTTGGAAAATACAGCTTATGATCGGTTCTTCTTTTTCCAGAGATACTGTCGACTATTTCCGATTCTCTGGAAAGCTCTCTTATTTCTCCGTTTTTCATCAATAGATGAATGGGCAACCGTTCTTCCTCTTCCCCAGGTCGATAAAAATCATAAGGTAGGTCAGACGAGGAATCTACAACTAAATAATATTCCGGATCTAATCCCGCTTTTTGAAATAACCCAGATAATTCTTGGAGTTTCTTATACTCTTTCGCTGGATCAAACTCAACATATTTAAAAAGATTCCTGTTCATAAACCTGCGGCAAAGGTCTTTCAAAATAGTATCGTCTTCTTCTTGCCACATTTGAAAATAATAGAGAATAATAGCCTCATCCAATTTCAAGTAGTCCTCTAAGGATGTCTCTTCTTCAAAAAGTGAGTAAAAATGAATGGGGTGATATTTAAAAGAGTAGAACTGTTCGTGTAAATGTTTCGCTCTATGTAGAATCTTCGTAAGAATTACTTCCGCACTTCTTGTCACTGGATGGAAATATACCTGCCAGTACATTTGATAACGGCTCATAATATAATCTTCTACAGCATGCATTCCGCTTTTCTTAATAACAGCCTGATCTTCACGTGGACGCATGACACGCAAGATTCTTTCCATATCGAAATTTCCGTAGCTAACCCCTGTAAAGTATGCATCTCTTAGTAAATAATCCATTCGATCTGCATCAATTTGACTGGAGATTAGACTAACAACTAGTTTTTCTTTTGATGTTTTTGCGATTACTTCGGCCACTTTTTTGGGAAAGTCTTTCTCTACTCTTGTTAAGACTTTATTTACTTCTGTCTTTCCTAAGATAATTCTGCGTGTAAATTCTTCATGATCGAGATCAAACACTTTTTCAAACGAATGAGAAAAAGGACCATGTCCTAAATCATGTAAGAGTGCGGCACATAAAGAAAGCAATCTTTGGTTATTATTCCATTCTTCTCTGCCTTCAAAAACATCGTCAATTATTCTTCTAACAATTTCATATACTCCTAGAGAGTGATTAAACCTGCTGTGTTCCGCACCATGAAAAGTAAGATAAGTCGTGCCAAGCTGCTTAATTCTTCGCAGGCGCTGAAACTCTTTCGTCCCAATCAAATCCCATATCACTCGGTCACGAACATGGATATAGCGGTGGACTGGATCTTTAAATACTTTCTCTTCGTTTAGCTTATCCGTCGAATATGGCATCTTTCTCACTCTCTTTCGTTCTATTGGCTATTTTTTATTCATTCTAGTAATTTAGAGTACGCTCCATATTCTAAAGATAGAAAAAGAGGGTTCCGTGTAGGCATTTTAAAAAGGAAAAAAATCATGGTTTTCTCCATAAAATAACTATCTAGTGGAAGCTCCTCTGGTTTTACAAAGACTCTGTTTTTCATTGTTGTTGTTTCATTTGAAGATTTCAAATAATAGATGAGTTTCTATTATTTTTTTAACTTTGTATTAATTTTATCCATTAACTCTTCTTCTGTTAATGCAGCTAGTGGACGATTATTGACAAAAGCAAATGTTTTTTTGCGACCAGGACCACAATAGGATTGACATCCTATTTCAATTTTTGCATCTGGATCTATTTGCTTTAAACGTGGTATTAACGTTTTTAAATTTACTGCCTGACAATCGTCGCAAACACGAAATTCGTTTGCCATTGGGACAACCCTTTCTTTAAATGCTCTCTATTAAAGTTATCAATCATCTAATCGACAACATTCTCACTCATTACTATATGGTATTTTACCCCTTCTCCACTAGCAATGCAAGATGCAAAAGAGTGTAAAACAGTGACGAATTTGTGGAATAAATCCGCTCCTACTATGCTATTTTTGTCTATCTGCTACGGCAGTATTTTTTCTAAACTAATTCCCTTCTCTATATTAATTAATCAATATGCGTTATAATTTTCTCTTGAATATAGGGAGGTTATTAAATGAATAAAAGTAGACTATTAGTAATGTGCAGCATTGTGCTTGCAATGTTGATCGCCTCTATTGATACGACTATTATGAATACAACCATGCCAATTATTGCAGAGGAACTTGGCGGAACGGCATTATACGCTTGGTCTTTTGCTGCTTATATGATAGCTAGCACCATACTGTCACCAATTGCCGGCAGACTTTCTGATCTTTTTGGTAGAAAGAAACTGTTTGCTTTCGGGATTATCGTCTTTTTAATCGGCTCACTCTTATGTGGAATTGCAGCGACTATGCCTCAATTAGTCATTTTCCGCGCA
Source organism: Niallia sp. RD1 (assembly GCF_024219955.1). Classification (NCBI taxonomy): domain Bacteria; kingdom Bacillati; phylum Bacillota; class Bacilli; order Caryophanales; family Bacillaceae; genus Niallia; species Niallia sp. RD1. The sequence goes on from NZ_CP100420.1 coordinate 966,691, forward strand.
CTACAGGGAATGGGAGCTGGATTCATGATGCCATTTCCTGCTATCATTGCTGGAGACCTTTTTTCTATTGAAAAAAGAGGGAAGATCCAAGCATTATTTACTGGCATGTGGGCATTATCTGCCGTATTAGCTCCCACACTTGGTTCTCTTTTTGTAGAGTTTTTGAGTTGGAGATGGATTTTTTACATTAATTTTCCAGTATGCATCATTGCACTATTAACTTTGATTCCATATAAAGAAGTTTATCAACCTAAAAAGGCACAAGTAGATTATATTGGTGCTGTCCTGTTTGGAGTCGGCATAACTTGTGTATTACTAGTTACCGTGTTAGAAAGTTATCTGTTTATTTTTGCTATAGTCGGTATCCTTCTATTAATCACATTTTATTTCTTTGAGAAAAGACAATCTTCTCCTATTGTTCCATTATCCATTTTTAAGAATAAAACAATTACTTGGATTTTCCTTAATGGATTTGTTGGAACATTGGCCTTATTTGGAACATCAAGCTATATTCCATTATTCCTGCAAAACCAAGCTGGCCTTTCTGTCCTATGGAGTGGTGTTTCTCTCCTTGGTATGTCTGTTGGATGGATGGCCATGTCGGTTCCAGCTGGTAAATGGATATTAAAATATGGCTATCGCATTCTATTAATAATTGGAAATACATTACTATTACTGTCAGGAATTTTATTAGTATTATTAAATGAATCAAACGGCTTCTGGTACGTCTTTATCCTCATGATTGTTCAAGGATTAGCATTTGGACTACTAAGTACTGTTGGTGTTATTGGCGCTCAAGCATTAGTAGGAAATCACGAAAAAGGGATCTCTACTTCTTTCTTTATGTTCTGCCGAAATATGGGAACAGCAATCGGTGTAACCATTATGGGATCTTTGCTAAATAGTGGTACTACCTTTATGGATGGTATTCACCATCTCTTCTTATTCGGATTTATTGTAAGTATTTTTGCATTTTTATCAGCCTTCTTTATCCGCAACGAAGGAACTTTAATAGAAAAAAGAGCATAGAAAATTTAATCGTATATGTATCAAAAATAGTCGGCCAAGTTGCCGGCTTTTTTTCAACCCTCTTTATCCGCTAATTTTCCTTTTTTCTAAACTATAAAAAAATCTACTATCCTTGTATTTCTTTTGTATAAACAAACATGTTTCTGGAAAAGATGGAACTAGAAATATTTATTTATCGTGATTAAGTTGGGAGTTGAGTTAAGAATGAAGGTTAGACAAGATGCATGGTCTGAAGAAAACGATTTATTATTAGCAGAAACAGTTTTGAGACATGTCAGAGAAGGAAGTACACAGTTAAACGCATTTGAAGAAGTTGGGGATAAATTAAATAGAACTTCAGCTGCGTGTGGATTCCGCTGGAACGCAGTCGTTCGTCATCAATATGAGAAGGCGCTGCAACTTGCGAAGAAACAGAGAAAACAACGTCAACGGATGCTAGGAAAAGATCAAGGTGGTAAAAAGAAACTATTATACTCACCACCAGTACCAACAGTGGACGATCTCGAGGCTCTTACTGCTTCCACTAGTTTAGAACTTGGTTCAATGGAGTTGGAGACATTCGATTTACTAGAAACATTAGATACACATGTTACTAGTCCAGAAGAAGATGAGCTTGCAAACTATCAAACAGAAGAACCACAAACCAGCATTGAAGTAGAGAAAACTCCTGTTTACTCAGGAGTGAGCTACAATCAAGCTAGCACACTTAATTTTGATGCCGTTCTCTCTTACTTACAAAATTTCCGAAGTGCTCCAATACAGCTGGAAATCTTAAAAAGTGAGAATGAAAGATTAAAAAGAGAAATGGCCACGATCAAAAGTCGCAACAAAGAGTTAGAAGAAAAGCTACATCAAATCGAAAACAACTCAGAAATGATGCAAGAAGATTACGAAACACTCATGAAAATCATGAACAGAGCTCGTAAACTTGTGGTACTAGAAGAAGATGAGCGCCCAACCAAGTTTAAAATGGACCGAAACGGAAACCTCGAAAAAGTCGCAGAGTAATTAAAAAGCGGAAAGGGACCGTTCAGCGGCGTGTGGGGTGGAGCAGCATTTCCTGAGATAAAGGAAACACAGAGAGCGATAGCGATCTGATGTTGACTTATTGTAGGGAAATGTTGTGAAGCCCATCAGCCGCTGGTCCCTTGGAGCTAGATTGATTAAAAAGTGGAGGCGCCTGGTTATCAGCGTACAAACTGGAGGGCTTCGACTGAGATAAAGGAAACACGACGAACGCTAGTGAGTCGATGTTGACTTATCGTAGGGAGGAGACCGAAGTTTGCTAGCTGATAGGCGCCGGAGCTGGAGTAATTAAAAAGCGGAAAGGGACCGTTCAGCGGCTTATAAAACGCATAACAAAAAAGAGAGAAGTTTTTGGAGTTGGCAACCATTCTCGATTATAAATAGAGGATAAGGAAAGGGATGCAAAAAATCACCTTCCTTATCCTCTTTTTGATTTTAACGAAATGCCTGCATAATTTTCTCGTTTCGATCAACGACACGATTATAATAAGACTCGAACAGTGGTAGCTCTTCACCTTGTAATTGATCTGCAAATAAAAACTCTGCGTGATCTTTTAAAGCAAGAAGCAACTTTGTCATCACTTGATCAACCGTTAGTGGAACGTCTAATAGTTCAGCTAAAGAAGCCATTACTTCCGGTTTTATTTCTGGATAAGCAAATTTGGTTGTCTCTCCTTGCAGTCCTGCAGCATAAAATTGCTTGATAATTTCCGCTCTTTGCTTTCCACTGCCATTTATGCAAAGATAAATTTGAACCGCAACCCCACTTCTTAAGCGTCTTTGAGAAATGCCTGCAAATTTTTTCCCATCAATACTTAAGTCATAGCTGCCTGGACAATACGATCCGACAATTTCCTTTGCTTCTATCGTTTTCCCATATTCTTTAAACATATAGTTAATTAATTCCCACATCGTCTCATAACCACTATTAATATCTATTCCTCTTTCCTGTTCTGGCAGGATAAGCGAAATATTTAACACATCTTTATCCAACACAACAGCAAGTCCACCAGAATTACGGACAATGTATTGGTATCCCTGCTCCTTTAAAAAAGCCAATGCATCTTTCAGATGAGGTAATCTCGTATCTTGAATTCCTAATACAATCGTCCGATCATGTACCCATGTTCGTGCCGTAGCAGGTACTATGCCACTTCCAACAGAGGAACATAAAGTATCATCCATGCCGAAAGAGTGTAGCGCTGATACATGTAAACCTGTTGTTGACTGATCAATGATTCTCCATTTATCTTGTTTTAACAAACTAGTATTGCCGACCATCACTTAGCTCCTTTTGTTTTAACAACCATCTATCCTATTTTTAAAAGATATAGTTTTCTTTATTCATTCACAATGATTTATTATAACGAAAAAAGAGCTTTTTCTAAAGCTAAGCAGTTCAATTAATATGGGGAAATGAAAATTACATTGGAATTCACATCATATAACACATACTATTTAACACATTCAATAGCTCAGACTCTGAGCTTTACATTTCCACGATGCTACTTTCGTTGAAGCCCATCTTAGATAAAGAAAACTAGTTATATTACTTTTCCCATTCATGTTCCAAAACACTATATAGTAAAGAGTCACGCCAACCATCTTTAATTAACAAATCTTCACGCATTCCACCTTCTAAATACATCCCAACTTTTTCTAAAACCTTTGATGAACCTCAATCTCTCATTCTTTCTTAAAATAAATAAAACCCCAAACAATTATACGAACTTTTCTTAGCATGTACGTATAATCGTTTGGGGTTATTTGGTTGAAAATACTTATGTCCAAGCTTCTTTAAAAATAATTATTTTGCTAAGCTTTGTCCTGCAGTAATTAATGCTAATTTATAAACATCTTCTTCGTTACATCCACGAGAAAGGTCGTTTACTGGAGCATTTAAGCCTTGAAGGATTGGTCCGACTGCTTCAAAGTTACCTAATCTTTGTGCAATTTTATAACCGATATTACCAGCCTCTAGACTTGGGAATACAAATACATTTGCATCTCCTTGAATTGGAGAATCTGGAGCTTTTTGTTTCGCTACAGATGGAACAAATGCCGCATCAAATTGGAATTCACCATCAATTACTAATAATGGGTCTCTTAGTTTTGCTTCAGCTAATGCACCTTCTACTTTTTCTGTTTCTGGTGATTTTGCAGAACCTTTAGTTGAGAAGCTTAACATTGCAACGCGTGGGTCAATGTCAAACATTCTTGCTGTTTTCGCACTTTCCACAGCAATTTCTGCCAAATCTTGGCTGTCTGGAGTAATATTGATTGCACAGTCTGCAAATACATATTTTTCATCTTCACGAACCATGATGAATACACCAGAAGTCTTCTTAACACCTTGTTTTGTTTTAATGATTTGTAAAGCCGGACGAACAGTGTCAGCTGTTGAATGAATTGCACCACTTACTAGACCATCTGCTTGGTTAGCATAAACAAGCATTGTCCCAAAATAGTTTTCATCTAAAAGGATTTTACGCGCGTCTTCTTCTGTTACTTTTCCTTTACGTCTTTCAACAAAAGAAGCGACTAATGCATCAAATTGAGCATATTTCTTTGGATCATAAATTTCTGCATTTTCTAAAGAAACACCTAGATTTTTTGCTTTTGCTTGAACTTCTTCTATGTCCCCAATTAAAACAGGAATTAACACTTTATCTTCTGCTAAACGACCAGCAGCTTTTAAAATTCTTTCATCTAATGCTTCTGGGAAAACGATCTTTACGTTTTGGCCAGTTACTTTTTCTTTTAAACCTGTAAATAAATCACTCATTAATTTTCTTCCTCCTTTTTATGTACACTTAATAGGATACTCTACCATGATAAAATTTCAAGGAATATTCCTTACTTTCTTCTATTTTTATCCCATATAAAGCATGATGCGTTCATCTACTAATGCAAAGAAGATGAAGATGAAATATTGATGGAAGTTCTGTTTATAAATCTGATAATTCCCTATATGTAACTTCATTATACTTTTTTAGACGAACTGAAACTTCCTTTTTCTAGAAGTCACAATTTGTTCACAATTATTTCAAGGGTTATTCCACTAATATATGGAGAAACTATGATATAGTTAAAATCGTATAAAGTGAAACTTCCATCAGTGGGGGTCTTCCTTCCTCCCCCACTGATGGTTAGTTGAACCAATCGGACCTTTACGGACAGTTGATCTCCCACCTATCTTCCTCGTATTCTCATAAGCTTGAGGGGGAGTCTTACTGTCCGTTAAGAGTGGGATAAATGTTATTAAATAAGGAGTGAACATATAAATGAGTGAAGCAGCAAAAACATTAGATGGCTGGTATTGCCTGCATGATTTCCGAACAGTAGATTGGACTACATGGAAAATGTTACCTAACGATGAAAGACAAGAGGCAATCAATGAATTTCTAGGTTTATTGGAAAAATGGAATGTTGTTCAAGAAAACAATAGCGGCAGCCATGCCCTATATACAATTGTTGGACAAAAAGCGGACTTCATGATGATGATTCTCCGTCCAACTATGGAAGAATTACAACAACTAGAAACAGAATTTAACAAAACAAAATTAGCTGAGTTTACTATTCCAGCTCATTCCTATGTTTCTGTTGTAGAATTAAGTAATTATCTTCCTTCTGATTCAGATCAAGATCCATATGAAAATCCATATGTAAAATCTAGATTATATCCAATCCTTCCAGAATCCAGTTATGTGTGCTTCTATCCAATGGATAAACGCCGCCAAGGAGAAGACAACTGGTATATGCTTCCTATGGAAGACCGCATAAACTTAATGCGTAGCCATGGCATGATTGGCCGCCAATACGCTGGAAAGGTAAAACAGATTATTACAGGATCTGTTGGTTTTGATGATTACGAATGGGGCGTAACCTTATTCTCAGATGATGTGCTTCAATTCAAAAAATTAGTATATGAAATGCGTTTTGATGAAGTAAGCGCACGCTATGGCGAATTTGGTTCTTTCTTTGTAGGCACCATTCTTAAACAAGAGGCAATCACTAACTTTTTGCATGTAAACTAAATGAAGTGGAGAATTCTCTAGTAGAGATTACTGGAGAATTCTCTTTTTTCTATTCTCTTAAAGATTAACTGCATCTTCTCTAAATAAATCCAGTTGATTTCGATATAAATTCTTAACTCCTTGTCATAACTTTTTCTTTTTCCTCATAGGATGAAATAGTGAGCGATGACCTAAGAAGGAACTAACATTCACCGTCTACTTCTTATCTGTAAATTTTATGGTCAACTTCTGAATGATGGAAGTATGTATGGGAAGATTGAATAGAAGACTATGGAGGGATGAAAATGAGTCAATCAAATTATGGAAACTACGGTTATCCACAAGGATACGGGACTTACCCCGGGCAAATTCCTACCTATGGAAATCAGCAAGTGTATCAGCCACAAACACCAATACAACAAGGGGTCCCTACTCCTACACCTACTACACTGCCAGGACAGCTGCCACTTGAAGTATCCTATATCGAGAATATTTTACGTCTTAACAAAGGAAAAATCGCAACCGTATATGCAACATTTGAAAACAATAGAGAATGGAATGCTAAAATCTTTAAAGGCATTGTTGAAGCAGCAGGGCGTGACCATCTTATTTTAAGCGACCCGCAAACTGGAATTCGTTATTTACTGCCCATGCTATATATCGATTATGTCACTTTTGATGAAGAGATTGAGTATGAGTATCCGTATGGCGTTGCAGCACCAAACTTGACTACATATCCACCTAGATAACAAAGAGAAATTCCGTGCATCACTTATATAGTGGTGTACTTTTTTATGCTTTGATTTAGAGGCACAAAAAGGGACTTCAAAAAGTCCCCCCCTTATATTAAGTTATGACGTTTTATCTTTCACCAAAAAATAGGCAGTTATCCATGCGGTAATAGGGATTACAAGTGTAACACCTGTTCCTGCACTAAGAATCGTAATCATTTCTGCCCCAAATATTTTTGAATTTACAATTTCCCCTAACGTATAGGACAAATCTTTAAACCAAATCAGCAGTGCGAGGTAGCCACCAAAGAAAGCAAAAAATAACGTATTCGTACTTGTACCAAGAATATCTTTTCCAATACTTAATCCAGCTTTGTACAATTCTTTTCTACTAATAGATGGATTGTGATAATAATATCTTTCCCAATTTCCCTTCCTGACTTTACTAATGCTTTAACAGATATATTATTATTCTTTTCATACAATCCAAATATCGAAGAAGACATGGTAATGGCGACGTCCATAACAGCGCCGAGGGATCCGAGAAATAGTCCTGCCAAAAAGACCAATTTATAAGGACGCGTAATAAATTGTAATTCCTCATAGCGAAGGCCTTTTTCTGAAGTTAACCATAAAACAAAGTAAGTAATAAATAGAGAAATAAAAGTACCTAGTAAGGTCGCTATAATCGCAGCATATGTTTTTTCGTTTCGCCCGCTCACAAGTATAAGGGAAATAATCGTAAAGATAATCACGCTTATACTGCAAATTAACAGCAGACTCTTTTCAGACGTATTTATATAAACGTCCAATGCAACGGATAAGATGACGGCATTAATAATCAAGCTAATAAGAGAATACAAGCCCTGTTTTTTACCAACAAATAGCAAGGCAAAAATAAAAACCCACCCAATCATCAACAAATATGTATCTCTTTTTACATCTTGTACGCTTCCTTTCAGATAGCCATTCTCTCCTAACTTAGAATCAATATGAACAAATAATTCATTTCCGACATAGAATTCATCATTATTGGCTTTAGAAGAAGAATATTCATTCATTAGATAAATTTGTTTCCCTTTTTCCTTCCCATTTTTCACTACCCCAATAATTTGCTGAATAAAAATATAATCCTTATTATCAAATTGATCCTTTACTTCCGTTTTATCTATTAGTTACGTTTTTACGACTTCTGCTATTGGCTTTTCATAGAAGGAGTAATTGTTATGCACAAACACGATAGACCCTATAAATGAAAGTAAAACGACAATAAAAAAGAGTTTCTTTTTCTTGCTCATTTTATTAAATTTGCTAAATATAACTTTCAAGAGTAACCTCCTACTACAAAGTACTTTTTCTTTTGGAAAAGTAAGAAAAAAGGATAGGTAAGAATATCAATCCTTTGCTTACCTATCCTTTTTATACGATCCAATTACATCCATTTCCAAGCAGCGACAATAATTAATAGCCACGCTGTCAAAAATGCTACTCCACCTATTGGTGTAATAGCTCCTAGTATTTTGATTTGGGTAACGGCCAATATGTATAAACTTCCTGCAAATAGGATAATTCCAATGAACATTAGCCATCCTGCCCAATTCAACAAACTGCTTTCTGGAAATTTCCCTAAGAGTAAACCGATTAGAATTAATCCCGTACTATGGAACATTTGATAAGTAACACCTGTTTTCCACGTTTCAAGATATTTTTCTGGTATTTTCCCTTCTAACCCATGGGCACCGAATGCTCCTAAAGCTACCGATAATAGAGCATTAATTGCTCCGATAATGATAAAAGCTTTCATTTTTATATCCATTCCTTTCGCTTCGCTCAAGGCACAAAACGTAATGAAACAAGTTTGCACTGAGCGTTATTTTGGCAAATCTATAGCCATAGGGATACCAATCAACTACAAATCACGCGGAGGTGAGTGGGCTGCTCCAGTTGTGGAGTGACCGCATTTTTATATGTGTAGATTGCCTTTCCAAGCACAAATAAGTGTGACTTCGAGCACGCAGACTTATCTTTGTATAAACATTACTCGTTTATCGCTGGGCAATCAGTCAATGTTGTCTATCCCTATAAATCTTATAAAGGAGTTTTCCCTATGGCTTTAAAAATTGTTTATCCCATTTGTTGTGGAATTGATGTCCACAAATCCTTTGTTGTGGCTTGTATTGCCTCCACTTCCAAAGGAGTAACCACTTACAAACGCCATCGCTTTTCAACCTATACAAAAGGATTGCTTGAGCTGTCACAATGGCTTTGTGAAAATGATTGTCAGGATGTTTGTATGGAATCTACCGGGAAATACTGGATTCCTGTGTTCAATGTACTAGAAGATTCCTGTAACATCACCTTGGCGCATCCTAAGTATGTCAAGGCAATCCGCGGTAAAAAAACCGATAAAAAAGATGCTAAATGGATTGCTGATTTATTTAAACATGATCTTGTAGCCGGAAGCTTTATGCCTCCACTTGAGATTAGGCAGCTTCGTGACCTTATGCGTTATCGCTTCAAGCTGACTAACTTTATGTCGAGTGAGAAAAACCGTCTTCAAAACAGTTTAACTGTGTCTAATATTCAGCTTGGAAATATTGTTTCGGATACCTTCGGCAAAAGCTCCATGAACATTATTGAGAAGCTACTAAAGGATCCATTAGACACCTCATTTGATTTAGAACCTTTAATTCATGGCTCCATGAAGCATAAACTTCCTGAACTCGAGCTCGCTATTGATGGATACATTACATCTGAACAGGCTGAAAAATTAAAGGTTATTAAACAACATTATGAAGACCTTGGAGCCCGTAAAGCAGATCTTGAAAAAATTATTCTTTCACTTGCCGCGTCCTACCATGATGAAATCAACTTAATCTTAACTGTTCCGTCTTTTAAAAACATTTTTTCCGCCATTGCCGTGGTTTCCGAAATAGGTGTTGATATGGACGTGTTTCCGACAGCTAAGCATTTATGCTCCTGGGCAGGACTTACACCCACAAATAACGAGAGTGCCGGCAAGAAAAAGTCAGTAAGAATTTCAAGAGCTGGATGTTACATAAAACCACTTTTGGTGCAATGTGCAACCGCAGTGGTTAAAAGTGAAAAACATCCCGAAATTCGAAACCGTTACCTACGGCTAAGAAAACGCCGTGGTCACAAACGAGCAATTATTGCGATTGCACGAATGCTTTTAACAGCTATCTACAATATTCTCAAAAAGAAAGAAGCCTATAACGCTGAATTATATTTAAAATCGGATGTTCTTCCAGTAAACCGTGAAATCACGGTAGAACAAGCGATTTTATTAGCTAAAAACCATGGTTATCATGTGTTAGAAGCATCTTGATTTTGTCGTATAAATTTTAAAAAAATCATCCAATGATGGTTTATTTGTCATGCATTCTTTTTGAGATAGTGATTTCAATAATTATTTCAGACTTATCTCCTTCTTTTTAACTTTTTATATAAATGGATCTATGTATGAAGTGTTGATTGTTGCACCTTATTCGTGCTTTCTGCAGATAGACTCTTCCTATAACTAAGCACTACTAAATTAACGATCCGTTGCACTCCTGCAGGTTCTCAGACTTTCCCACATTTTCCGTAGAGTCAAGCAGACTTCTCTTCAAACCTAAAAATCAAATAAGGAATCGCCATTTCCTTCTTCCATTTTTATTTTATTTGTTTGTGTCTGTATGGTTTGTTTTGGAATGGTTAATGGCGCTTGAACAGCTTGGAAGGTTGGTTGCTGAACGGGTTGCTGATAGGTTACGCCTTGTATTCCTTCCTGTTCTAAAACCAATTCACATAAGGATTTAATCGCGTAGACTCTTTCTCTTATTCTTGCATCGGAATTGCTTGTTTTAGCTTCTGCTAACTGATCTTCTATCTTAGCTAATAATTGTTGTATAGAGATATTCATTTCATCCCTCCTTTGCCTGGAAACGTATTGTCAAAACTTTTATAGTAAATAGGTTATTAAATCCTATCTGAGAGGGCTTTATAAGCAAAAAAATTGCCACCCCCTGAATTCTAAGGATAATTGAGGTTACGACACTCTCAACAACCTAGAAAAGGAAGTGACAATTTGTACCCTCAAATTATAACCTATTTACTTACTTTTATTAAGTACCAAGATCAGGTTATTCGAACATTATTCACTCTTTTGATTGGGAAAAGTATGTTTGATAAACCTGTAGAAAAACCTGTAAATAAGCCTTATCGAAAACTACAGGTAGACGACCTCCCAATCATCGAAACCCTACAAAAGTTTGATTATAAACTTCTGTTGAATGAGTATCAGGAGAAAAATGGGAAACCCCTTAAACCTGTTCGAAGACACTCAAATTCAAAAACAACTGTTCCTTCCAGCATAAAATGTCCAAAGTGTGGTGCTCCATCTGATTTTCTTTATGCAAATAACGGAGACAAGGGACAGTATCAATGCAAGGTGTGTACATGTTTGTTTAACCAAAAAAATCATTATTCAAAAGAGGCAATTTTAAAATGTCCTCACTGTGCTAAAACGCTTGAAAAGGTCAAAGAGAGAAAAGATTTCGATGTATTCAAGTGTAAAAACAACGACTGTTCTTATTACCAAAAGAAACAAAATGGACTATCTTCAAAAGAGAAAAAACAGTTTAAAAAGGATCCACAGGCATTTAAAATGCGTTATATTTTCCGTCAGTTTCGTATCATTACCAACCCTTATCGAAGCGTTCACCTCAGAAACCAAAGTTAGATTTATCAAGACTATATGTGTCGCCACATACATTGGGACTGATTTTGACCTACCATGTGAACTATGGGTTGTCAGCCCGTAAAACAGCTGCACTCATGAAGGATGTACATGGTGTATCCATCTCCCACCAAAGCATTTTGAATTACGAAAATAGCGTAGCACTGATGCTTAAACCTTATGTGGACCATTATCCTTATGAGCTTTCTGATCAATTCTGTGGAGACGAGACCTACATTCGAGTGAAAGGTCGCTGGCATTATTTATTCTTCTTTTTTGATGCCGTAAAAAAGATTATTCTGTCTTATCCTGTTTCTCCTAATCGAGATACTCAGTCAGCCATTCTGGCTATCGATGAGGTTCTTCTAAAGATGAAGGAAATCCCTAAAAACCTCACGTTTATTGTAGATGGCAATCCGATTTACCTATTAGCCCAACATTTCTTTGCCCAACATGATATTTCGTTTGATGTGAAGCAAGTCATTGGATTAACCAACGAAGATCCAGTATCAACAGAATACCGACCACTCAAGCAAATTATTGAACGACTCAATCGAACGTTTAAAGGAAATTATCGCTCGACTCATGGGTTTGGATCTGATCATGGATCTGTTTCTTTCGTCACTTTGTTTGTCGCATACTTTAACTTTCTACGGCCTCATTCAGCCTTAGAAGGAAAAGTACCTGTGATTCATCCAGAGTTACTTCAGCTTCCCAATATGCCAGCAAGATGGACTAAGCTAATTGGATTAGCTCAAGATTGGATTATAGAACAAACAACCTAGCTTTTGTTTAGCTGAGCCCTGAACCAGCAATCGGCGGAGCGAACTCTTGACAAACCGAACTTACCAATGGTTTAAAATGGAAAAAATCAAGGGCTTATTTGGCATGCCTTCTTTTGTCCCCTTCGCCCTTGATAACCTGAATTCAAACCATTGGTGTGTTTGTCAAGAGCGATTGCGAGCCTCTCCACTTCAAAAAGGAAAGAAGAAAAAGACTTCAGGTTACTTTTTCATAGAAGTTTTGACACTACCCCTGGAAACGAAGACATTCGTGTCCAGATGCTCTTTTTACTTCGACAGATGGCAGCATTCTTGCTTTAAATTGGAATGCCTTACACCTTTAGGGAACTGACTATCCCATGTAACATAGTAGAATTTACATTTATCCCACTTTTAGCGGACAGGACAGTAAGCCCTCCTCAAGCTTATGAGAATACGAGAAAAATAAGTGGAAATCAACTGTCCGTAAAGGTCCAAATGGTTCAACTAACCATCAGTGGGGGATGAGGAACCCTACTGATGGAAGTTTCACTTTATAGCAATTTACCTTATTCTTGTCCATTCTATACCCTTCCAATCCCTTGCAGGAAAATACACACGATGAGCAGCGATTTCTTTTCCTATCTGGAGAAATCACTGCTCATGTATATTTCCTTTATTATATTATTCTTTTTCCAAAAAATCATCTATACACCAATTGATAGGAAGCTGTTCCCCATTTGCTAGCATGCGATTAATCGTAGAGAACGGTCTACTTCCTAAAAAACCTCGATGTGCTGAAAGCGGGCTTGGGTGTGTTGATAAGACGATACCGTGCTTTTTTTGATCGATAAGAGCAAGCTTTTTTTGGGCAGGATTGCCCCATAATACAAAAATAACTGGCTCCTCTCTTTCATTCAGCATTTTTATTACTTGGTCTGTAAATATTTCCCACCCTTTTCCACGATGAGAATTAGCTTGTCCTGCACGAACGGTTAAAACCGTATTTAACAGAAGGATCCCTTGATTGGCCCAGCTCTTTAGATAGCCGTGATTCGGGATAGGACACCCTAAATCTTCATGAAGCTCTTTAAAGATATTTTTTAAAGATGGTGGTATTTTTACTTGCGGCTTAACGGAAAAACTTAATCCGTGTGCTTGATTGGGACCGTGATAAGGATCCTGTCCTAAAATGACTACCTTTACTTTGTCATATGGAGTGAACGTTAAACTATTAAAGATATCTTCGCGTTTTGGATAAATAGTTGATTCCCTGTACTCTACTTCTAAGAAGGATTCTAATTGAATAAAGTAATCCTTTTGGCGCTCCTGCTCTAATAATTGTTGCCATGATGCGGTCATGCTTCCCCCTCCTTTATTCCCCTGTGAACTTTACTTCAACAGTATATCCTAGTCTCCCATAGAATTCTTTCAATGTCTTTTGGGCATTTTCCTCTGCTTTTACCAATAGTCCTTGTTCCACAGCCTCTTCCTTCATCGCTTCCTTTGCTTCATCCATTAAGCTATAAGCTTCTTCCCATTCCACCTCTCCTCTAAAAATGCCAGAAACAGAATACGTTTCTACTTCATCAAAATTAATAGAAGGATCTTGAAGAAAGCCCGCTTTTCGTAATAGAATGTAAATTGTTTTCTCTTCTTCATTAATTTTAATTTGCTCTTCTGTTATTTCCGATAAATCTACTCCAGCTGTCAGTGTACCAGGTCCCACTAATAGTATTTTTCGTTTCGTTCCTGGAATATTTGCCTCAATTCCCTTTCCAAAAATCTCGTTATCTTCTTTTTCTAAGATTGTTTTTACAAAGGCCTGCGAGGTGGCTAATGTTGATAAATCCTTCATCTGTTCTAAATAAGCACCTGTTCTTACTACTGGTTCTTTTGGAAAAGCAACTTTCCAAAGCCCAACTATTCCGACTATCAACCCCACTACTAAAATACTTAAAAAAAGCATGATTTTTCTATTTATCCGATTCTTTACTTTATATAAACCAAATCGAGGAAATCGAAATCCTCTTCTGTTATTTAACTCCATTGTTGTACTTGCCTGTTCCTTTTGTCCAGCGCTTAGCTCTCGATTAATTTGTTCTCTTTCTTTTTTGCTTACCATTTGCCCCCTCCTGTTTCTATGATTCTCTTAATTATATTATATAGGGAATTTTGTCGATTGTGGGGATATTTGTCTATGTATAATTTCCCAAGGGATAGACAATGAAAATATTACCAATGGAAAAAGAGTTTCATCTTTTTTATAAGAGGTATATAAAACACATAGATAAATTCCACATTAATAGGAGGCTATCATTATGTATAAAGTAGAAATAGTAGAAAATGGTGTACAAGCAAGCAACATTATTAACGCATTAGAAAACCAAGGGTATAAAAAGGAAAACATTTATATTTTCGCCCACGATAAGGATCGTTCAGAAGACTTAACAAATGCAACGGAAACAGGAAATGTATCCATGAAGGAACAAGGACTACTGGATTCCATCAGTAATGTTTTCCGAAAAAGAGGTGACGAATTGCGTTCAAAAATGCAATCAGTCGGATTAACAGAAGCAGAAGCCGCTAAATACGAGGAAGTTTTAGATACAGGTAAATTAGTTGTCGTTGGTTCACTTGAACAATAAGAAAAGCCTCGCGTTGAAATAACAGCGCGAGGCTTTTTTTACTATCCTAATAATTGGTCATAAAGAGTTTTAGCATATACTACATCATTTGTCTCATGTATCAACGCTCTGCCATCTTTAAATAACACTACTCTGTTCGCCTCTAATTGAACACTGAGGAGAAATTGATTTTGCCTCACTGTATATCCTTTCTTCTGAAGACTTTCTGCTAGTTGCTGAAATGGGATATCCTTTGGATTAGAAGGACGAATCTGAACCGTTTCTCTTCCACATAAAACAGCTGTCTTTGTCTGGTTTTCTTTTTTCAAAAAAGGATAAGTCGGATTTTCTCCGCAAGTTGGACAGTCCTCCCTTTTCACGCGATTAACTTTAATATTATGGTGTTCATTTTTCCATAAATCAAAGGTTAAAAATGTTCCTCGTAAGGAAGCTTTATCTCCGACTAATATTTTTAACGCTTCGGTCACTTGATGGGAAACTACTAATTGAACAGTCGGAGCGATAATCCCTACAGTATCACATGTCATACCGGTCATCGGCATAGATTTTATTAGGCAATGTAAACACGGTGTCTCTCCTGGTACAATCGTGTAGCTCATTCCAGAACTCCCTACACAAGCTCCATAAATCCAAGGTATTTCATGCTTCACCGCTATATCATTTACAATCATTCTTATTTCCATATTGTCAGTTGCATCCATTATTATATCAACGCTCTCCGCTAACTGCTCCAATAGCTCTACCGTTGCTTCCCCAACAATACTCTTAATGCTGCATTCTCTATTAATCTCCATTAATCTTCTTTCTGCAGCAGCAGCTTTTGGTATCCGCTCTTTTGCATCCTGTTCTGTATACAATTGTTGTCGCTGAAGATTGCTTTTCTCCACATAATCTCTGTCTATAATAGTAAGATTCCCAATGCCACTTCTACATAACATCTCTGCAATGGACGATCCTAGCGCACCAACACCAATAATTAGCACATGTTTCGTCCTAATTTCTCTCTGCCCCTCTGTTCCAATAGAAGAAAATAGTATCTGGCGTGAATATCTCTTCTGATTCATTTGCATTTACTCCTTCCTCATCCTCCACTAACAGGGGGAATAAAAGCTACTGTATCGTTCTCCTTCACAATATCCTCATCCAGTGCAAATTCCTCATTAACCGCTACCATTACTCCTTGAAGGGATAAAGATGGATATGTATTTAGTAAGTACTCCTTAATTTGCGCTATTGTCTGTTGTTTCCCTTTCAATGTTAACGTCTCGCTTCCTATTGTTTCTTTCACACCCGCAAAAAAAAGCAATGTAATCAATGTAATTCCTCCTCACCTGGCTTACCATTGGGATACATTTTAGTCCCCTTTTGATTGCCGATCCACTCTTCTCCATTTTCCCAATGCTCTTTTTTCCAAACAGGTACAATTTCTTTTATTCTTTCGATTGCATATTGATTTGCCTCATAAGCATCCTTTCGATGCGGAGTGGAAACAGCGATAACTACTGCGACATCACTAATTTCTAGCTTGCCAATTCGATGAGTAATAGCAATATCGATATCTCCCCATTTCCGCTTAACCTCTTCGCCTATTTGCGCAAGTTTTTTTGTTGCCATTGGAGTATAAGCTTCATATGTTAAAAATAGTGTTTTTTTCCCTGCTGTTATTTCCCTCACTGTCCCAATAAACGTAGTAACAGCACCCGCATTTCTTCTTATTACTTTATCAATAACATTTTGTATATTAATCGGCTGATCTATTATTTCAAACCTCATCGCTATATCCCCTCTGCATTATTCTCTATTTCCTTGAGCATTTATATTGCTTCTTGCTTTTCCATCGTAAAAAATATATATAAAGATTACCATACATGTAGACAGAATTCTCTTACTTATTATCACCTTACGCCTTTAACTTCCTTCGATTGGTATGTAAAAACGACATGAGAACCAAACTAAGGCAAGGATGGCGCAAAAGTTGTATGATTAATTAAAATAGTCTACAATTATTCAATCAAACAAAATTACTTTTCGCTAAAAAGTGGCAATTACATAGGAGGCATAACAATGAAGAAAGTATTAACTTTAGCAGGATCTGACACTAGTGGTGGTGCAGGTATTCAAGCAGACTTAAAAACATTTCAAGAACTAGGCGTTTATGGAATGACCGCTTTAACGACAATCGTAACAATGGATCCAAAAAATCATTGGCATCATAATGTTTTTCCACAGGATATAAACACAGTAAACGCTCAATTGGAAACTGTTCTATCTGTAGGTATTGATGCAATGAAAACCGGAATGCTTGGTTCTGTTGAAATTATTGAAGCAGCAGCAAAACTAATTGATGAGAACAATATTAAAAATGTTGTTATTGATCCTGTCATGATCTGTAAAGGAGAAGATGAAGTCCTTCACCCAGAAACAGCTGATGCTCTTCGCGAATTGCTTGTTCCAAGAGCAACGGTAGTGACTCCTAATCTATTTGAAGCTTGGCAGCTTGCACAAACAGATGAGCCTATTAAAACAATAGAAGATTTAAAAGAGGCAGCAGTAAAAATTCACGCACTTGGACCAAAATATGTTCTCATTAAAGGTGGCAGCAAATTAGGACATGAAAAAGCAATCGATCTTCTATATGATGGAAAAGAATTTACGATTTTAGAGAGTGAACTAATTGATACAACCTATACACATGGAGCAGGCTGCACAAACTCTGCTGCGATTACAGCTGAATTAGCAAAAGGTGCAACAGTAAAAGATGCTGTTCAAACAGCTAAAGACTTTATTACTGCCGCTATTCGCAATGGCTTTAAGTTAAATGAGTATGTTGGCCCAACTATGCACGGAGCATATCGTAACGAAAAAGAGAAGCTTCGTATTAAGTAAAAGAGGTTAAAAATGGTCTCACAGCATTCTTTGCTTTGAATAAAAGAAAAAAATGCCCTGACCATTTTTCTCCCTTTAAATAGACTAGTAAAAAGGAGGGATATTCTTTGGAGTTTGTACAAATCGAGAAAGTCCAAAAAGAAATCGAGCGTTTGAGTGAAAAAGAAATATATATTCACTTAGAAACGACTAATGGCGCCTATGCTACACATAATGACGAAACCTTCTTTAACTCCGGCGCCTATATCCGCAATGCACAGCTTTCCTATGAATATGGCAAGATCACAGGAAACGGTCCCTATCGAGTTGGCTTAAAAACGGGAATTGGCTGGGTTTATGCAGAAGGTGTTACTCATTATGAAGTGGATGAAAAAAATAGATTATTATTAGCAGGATTAGATTTCACAGGAAAATTGGCAGTTGCCTTACAAATAAGTGAAACACCATTTGAATGAGAAAGTAAAATAGCATGAAATATTCTTAAAAAATAAATGATTACCATTTCATGAAAGGAGGAGTATAAATGGAAAATGAAAGACAAGTATTAGTTATTTTCCCCCATCCCGACGATGAAGCATTTGGTGTATCTGGTACCATTTCTAAATTTATACACGAAGGAGTTCCGGTCACATATGCTTGCTTAACACTTGGCCAAATGGGACGAAATTTAGGAAACCCACCATTTGCAACAAGAGAATCCTTACCAGAAATTCGCAAAAACGAATTACAGGAAGCTGCAAGAGCAATGGGATTAGAAGATCTCCGTATGTTAGGCTATCGTGATAAAACGATTGAATTCCTAAAGGAGGAAGTACTAGTTGATGAATTTACTGCATTACTAGATGAACTAGATCCGTCTCTAGTTATTACTTTCTATCCAGGATATTCTGTTCACCCAGATCATGACGCGACAGGAGCAGCCGTTGTAAAAGCTATTGAAAAAAGAGATGCTGCTAATAGACCCAAACTTTATTGTGTAGCATTCTCGAAAAATTGTGAAGAAGATCTTGGACAGCCGGATATAGAAATCGATGTTCAAAATTTTGCAGAGCAAAAAATAGCAACAATTGCAGCCCATCTTTCTCAAACGCAACAATATGCAGCTACTCTTCAAGAGGGGTTAAATAATCAGGAACCAGATGTGCTAACTAGATTATATACAGAGCGATATTGGACATTTGAACTACTCGGCACTTAAGTACCGAGATTCTATAAGAACTGATTAATAAACCTTTTGGTTATACTAATTTTATTCTCATCGGGACTGCCAAAAGCCCCCTAGCCACCTTGTCCGACAGTTCGGATGTATGGTTACATTTTCTTAAAATATTTGCTGCTCCGTTTAGGTCAGCATTCACCAAAATAGACCTAGATGTTTTGTATAGCCCTCGAAACGCTCGTTTTCCAGAGAAAACGGGCTTTTCTTTCGAATTTTTATTATATACAGGGAGTTCATCATTATCTAGAAAACTAGCTTTTGAAGTATAGCTTTCTTCTTGAACGATGAGTTCAATGCGGTGTCTTTTGCACATATTTTCAACTTTTTTGATGAACTTACTGTGTGGAATTTGTACAAATTTTTGGTTGTTTTTCTTTCCGATATTAATGTTTTGTTTCCAACCCCTGTTGAGTCCAACAACTAGTTTACCGATTCCGTTAGCCAAACAATGTTTGATAACGTAGTGTGTTGTTTTGTTTAAAAAATCGCGTAATACATTGTTTCTTTTTCTCAACAAACAAACCTGTCGATTGGTTAGGTGGGCAATATTTTGTTTATCTTTCATAGACTGTAACCGTTTAATTTCTTTATTGTACCATTGGTTCAAGGACTTTACTCGTTTACCAGAAACTAAAAAAGTATTACCTAGTGTATCGATACCGGCAATGAAATTATCTATTCCTAAATCCAAAGAAAGTGCTTCATCTTTGTTTAATTTTTACTGTTCTACTTGTTTTTTATAGACATACTCGATTTCAAAATAATGTGCGTTATATTTAGGAAGGACGCTTATTTCAGCAATTTCTGAGGGGGCTAAATTTGAAGGGAAACGAACATTAATCGTTCCGTATTCTCTTTTAAAGGCAGGAGAAACAGGAATATAGAATGTCCCATCTTTTTGTAGTTTAAATTGTGGGTAACTTAATTCAAAATGAGCATCTTTTTCCAAATAACGTGGAATCCTTGCTCCTTGACCTTTTACTTTCAACACCCCAAAGAAACTTTTAAAGTTTTCTTCCACTTTTTTGAGCGTTTGTTGCGCCGCTGCCGAACCCATTAATTTGTAGTTCTCATTGGATTTACATGCATGGTAATTTTCCTTATAGGGGAAATATTTTTTTGTTTCAAAAAAGTGTTGGCGAACCGAATACAAACCAACATTGTACATATTCTTGCTTAATTGACTTAATTTACGCAATGCTAAATATTCTTTTTTTGTTCTTACCTTCAATATTTCTTTTTGTACTCCAAATTGTTTCTCCGTATTTTTCAAATTCCGCACCTCTCTCTAAGATTATTTTACCAAACAGAACATACGTTTTCTATATTCAATTTTATTTTTTCAAAAAAGAAAAGAGATTCGTCCCACGACTGAAGTCGCAGGTGTTCTCTATTAAAGCATAAGTTCTAATCATTTTAAAATAATAATTTTCTTTCTCTACATAACTATTATTTATTGAAAAAAGCTGATGCAAAAAAATCCATCCTTGCATCATCCCCCTTCCCTATAAATTTTCTACTCTTCCTTCTAACACTTCTTTTGCATTTTGCACATGATCGTT
This sequence comes from Niallia sp. RD1, assembly GCF_024219955.1. Taxonomy (NCBI): domain Bacteria; kingdom Bacillati; phylum Bacillota; class Bacilli; order Caryophanales; family Bacillaceae; genus Niallia; species Niallia sp. RD1. The sequence continues at coordinate 987,310 of NZ_CP100420.1, forward strand.
GTCTTCTGATTTCACCATTTTCACGAGGAACTTTCTCATCAGTAACATTTTAAGTCCCTTAACATGCACTGTTCCTTCAAACTCCACTTGTGTGCCTTCAGGTATCTCTGAAAAACGGTAAGCATAGTCAACTATTAATCCGTTTGAACTGCTTCTCCGCATAAATCCCACATTTTTTTCATAGGTAAGGTATTCTATTTCAGCATATACTTTATTTCCACGAACATTTCTTATCTCTTTATATTTTGTGCCGACCCCTATCGGCTCATCTGTCTGTTTTTCTGTTGATGCCACTTTACTCATATATTCTGGAGCATTTGTCATATCTGCAAAATAGGCAAAAACTTCGTCAATGGGCTCACAAATAATAACACTCGCATTAAAATCAGCCATTTTTCCACCTCAATAGGATCTTTCTTTTTTGCTGTTTTCGTAAAGTTTGTTGCGTTTACCCTCAGCCAGAATACACTTCGCTTTCCATGGGGCTCGCGTTGAGCCTCCGGGGTCTCAGACTGTCTCGCTAATCCCCGTGGCGCCTACGTGTATTCCGACTACTCTATTTTTCCAACTCATTGTTTTCTCCTATTGAAAAAACAACAATCTTTTAGAAATCAGCATTTTTTTTCGGTTAATCATTTCTATTATAGCGAATAACTAGCAAATTGAATAATTGGTTTTTAAAAGTAATTTCAAAATGAGTGATTACTCACCTTACAAATAACATTCCTTTTTGTAAGATAGAAGTGAGTAATCACTCATTAATTCAGAAAGGTGGTCTTTTTATGATCGCTCCACCCATTGTTTCTGTTAAGAATCTTTCCAAATCATTTGGAAAGAAACAGATTTTAAATCAAATTGACTTACAAGTTTATCCTGGTGAGATCTTAGGATTACTAGGTCCGTCTGGGGCGGGAAAAACAACACTTGTAAAAGAAATTATTGGATTAGATCTACCTGATAGTGGTTCTATTCACGTATTGAATGAAAAAATGCCTAACCTGAAGACAATGGAAAAAATCGGTTATATGGCACAAGCAGATGCGCTATATCAAGATTTAACCGCTAAAGAGAATCTCGATTTCTTCGCTAGATTATATGGATTAAAAGGAACAGAGAAGAAAAGCAGAATAGAAGATACTGCTTCTTTAGTAGAATTATCAGAGCATCTTTCTAAGCCTGTGTCCCAGTATTCAGGGGGAATGAAAAGAAGATTATCTATTTGTATTGCGCTGTTAAATAATCCAAAACTACTAATCTTAGATGAACCTACAGTGGGGATTGATCCTATCCTCCGAAAAGCTATTTGGCAAACTTTTAACCATCTGAAAGAAAATGACACCTCTATCATTGTCACTACCCATGTAATGGATGAAGCAGAGAAATGCGATCGTCTGGGAATGATAAGAAATGGTCAGCTCATTGCTATTGATACTCCGAAAAACTTAATGAATAGCTGTAATGCCCAGACGATGGAGGAAGCATTCTTATATTATGGAGGTTTAGCAAATGAGAATTAACGCCTTAGTATTACGTATTATGAAACAATTCTACCGTGACAAAAGAACACTCGCATTAATGATTTTAGCTCCTATTCTCATTTTAACGTTAGTCAATCTAGTTTTTAATGGGAATGACTACGAAACAAAAATAGGTTTAATTGATACTCCTGATTCCATCAGCGAAGCCTTCGAAAAAGAAGAATTAAAAACATCTATTTACACTAGCGAGGTAGCGGCAGAGAACGCATTAAAAGATGGGAAAATCGATGCTTATTTTATCGTCGAAAGTGGTCAAACAAAATTAATGTTAGAAGGAAGTGATCCTTCTATTAGCAAAACAACGATTGCCAAGATACAAGAGGCCGTTCAAACGTTGTCTCCCTCTAAAGCTGCAATCGATATTGACGTACTTTATGGTTCCATGGATATGAAACAATTTGACTCATTTGGACCTATTTTACTTGGCTTTTTTGCCTTCTTCTTTGTTTTCCTAGTAGCAGGTGTATCCTTTTTAAGAGAAAGAACAACGGGAACACTGGAGCGATTGCTTTCCAGTCCTATTAGAAGATGGGAGCTAGTTCTTGCTTATATCATCGGCTTTGGATTATTTACAATGGTGCAATCAGGCATTATTGTCGTTTATTCGGTCTATGTTCTTCAGATGTCAAATGCTGGTTCCATTTTATATGTATTATTGATTACTTTATTATTGGCATTAGTAGCTCTTACGTTGGGGATTCTCTTATCCTCTTTTGCCCATAATGAACTGCAAATGATTCAATTTATTCCCATTGTCATTGTCCCACAAGTTTTCTTTTCTGGGCTTTTTAACTTAGATACGATTTCTTCTGCCATTAGCTGGATCTCTTACTTGACCCCATTATATTATGCTGCAGACGCCTTGAGAGAAGTAATGATTCGTGGCAATGGATTTATGGAAATAATAGGTTCCCTTAGTATCCTTTTTGGCTATTCTATTGTTTTAATGATTATCAATATTTTTGTTTTAAAAAAATATCGTAGTATTTAGGTTGCTGGCAAGAGCCTTATTAACTTTCGTTAGGAGTGGTTGACGATATTATATTTTTCCTCCATAATCCTTTATAATTAAATTAGATTGCATGGATAAAGGAGTTTCCTCTGAATGAATAATAGCGAGAATATATTAGAAATTATTTTAAAAGAAGAACAATCGATAACAGATAAACAAAAAAAAATACTGATAGCTGCCATTGATGCGTTTTCTGAAAAAGGCTATGCCGCAACCTCTACTAGTGAAATTGCCAAAATGGCAGGCGTTGCAGAGGGTACCATCTTTCGACATTACAAAACAAAAAAGGACTTACTGTTAACTCTTCTCTCGCCGTTATTAAGTACGTTGATTGCACCACGAGTCATAAAGGATTTCGATAAAGTACTAAATGTTTCTCACAATAATTTTGAGGATTTTCTTCGAGCTATTGTAAAAACAGAATGGAGTTTTTACAACAAAATAATGCACTATTTAAAATTTTAATTCAAGAAATCCCATTTCATGATGATCTTCGAGAAACATTTAAAAATCAGATCGCTAAGAATATTTTCGGACGCCTTCAAGAAATTATGGACTCGTATCGAGAAAAGGGAGAAATTATTCCTATTCCGCCTTTTAGCTCCGTTCGCCTAACGGTCACATCCATATTTGGTTATTTTCTCGCTCGTCATCTTCTTCTTCCCGAAATTAAGTGGGACGATGAAGAAGAAATTGAACGAACTATTCAGTTTATCCTCTATGGATTAAAACCAAGAGAATAAGCACTCATTATAAAGTAAAACTTCCCTCAGTGGGGGTTAGTTGAACCAATCGGACCTTTACGGACAGTTGATCTCCCACCTATCTTTCTCGTATTCTCATAAGCTTACGGTTGAGTCTTACTGTCCGTTAAGAGTGGGATAAAAAAAACAGTGGATAACCCCATTTACCGAGGTTTATCCACTGTTTGTCGTTTGTTGAGTTTCTATTTATTTTTATTCCTCTAGTGCTTTTCTAATCGCTTGTGCTACTCCACTTTCTTCATTTGTTCCCGTTACAAAATGGCATTGACGTTGAATATCTTCTACCGCATTTCCCATTGCTACTGCTCTACCTGCCACTTGAAACATCGAAACATCATTATAATTATCACCAACAGCCATCGTTTCTGAAAGGGAGATTCCGCGAGCATTCGTAAATTTATCTAAAGCAACTCCCTTTTGGGCATGTACAGAAGTAATTTCTAGGTTTTCTTTCCCGGAAGCACTTATTGCCACTTCCTCCAGCTTAGTCAACTCTTCTCTGACATTACTTAATACGATCGGATCAAAATGGAATGCTAGTAACTTGTAGATAATTTGGTCATCATCTTCAAATAACTCTTCATAGCTATCTAATTGATGAATAACCGCTAATCGTTCCTCTGCCGCTTTTTTAATCTCTTCCATATCCCTAACATGACCACTCACAGTAAAAATGTCCATAATAAGCGATCTTGCCACTGTTTTATCAACCGTATACGTCCCTCTATTGGTGTATACCTCATAATAGACTTGATGTTTATGTAAAGTATCAGCAATTTGTCTCGCAAGTTCCTTATTTAACGGATTTGTATCAACAATGATATGCTCATTCGTTCTAATTTCTGCACCATTTGCACAAATCATCGGGGTAATAATTCCCGCATCCTTTAAAAGATCCCCTGCTTCTTCATATGCACGGCCAGTAGCAATCACTACTTCTACTCCCTTGCTTTGCGCATATTTAATTGCTTCTCTGTTTTCTTCAGTAATTTCTTGTGTGGATGTTAATAACGTACCATCCATATCAATCGCTATGCATCTAATCATCTAAACACCCTCAATATTTTATTCAGCTTTTATCATTTCGAACTTTCTTATTCCTTTATTATCATAACATGAAAGAACAACCAGCAAAAGGAAGAGGCCTTATAGGTGGCTGTGGTTTTACAGTACTTTTATTGGGATAGGCTGGTTGCTTACGAGGAAATTCAACTCCTGAAATTCTCCATCAACAATCTCGCTGTTCTTCTTCCCCGATCTTCCAATCTACTAAACCCTCTCTCGTTTTTGTCATTTCTGTGAACGAATATGTGAACATTTTTCAAACATTGAGTGAACTTTACCTCAAACAGAAAAAATTTCATTATGATATACCTATCTTTTACCAAAAGGAGACGATCGGAAAAATAACTTTTGATAAATCCTTTTATACCAATGTTTATCGACTTTTTCCAACAATAAATTACATAGGATGAGCATCAAGGAAAAGCACTTTTAACAAGTTTTTTTATCCTATTATCTCAATCTAATCTAATTGAAATTCATCTTATGCAATGATTTTTATCGCTTTAATGAATAGTAAGATTCACAAATCTGTTCAAAATACAAAAAAAGGAGGAAAAATCCATGGATATGATTTTTCTATCGCGTTTGCAATTTGCTTCAACAACCATTTTCCATTTTTTATTCGTGCCTATCTCTATTGGATTAGTATTTATTATCGCAATCATGGAATCTTTTTATGTGAAAACAGGCAATGAAGAATACAAAAAAATGGCTAAGTTTTGGGGTAAATTATTTTTAATAAACTTTGTTATTGGTATCGTTACAGGGATTCTTCAAGAATTCCAATTTGGAATGAACTGGTCTAATTATTCTCGCTTTGTTGGTGATGTTTTTGGTGCACCACTTGCGATTGAGGCATTGCTTGCTTTCTTTATGGAAAGTACTTTTATTGGACTATGGATATTCGGCTGGGACCGTTTATCAAAAAAAGTCCATTTAGCCTGTATTTGGTTAACTGCATTTGGAACAACTATGTCTGCTTTCTGGATTTTAGCAGCAAATAGCTTTATGCAACGTCCAGTGGGATTTGAGATTAATAATGGTCGAGCAGAAATGAATGATTTCTTTGCCCTTATTACCAATGGTCAAGTACTTGTTGAATTCCCTCATACAGTGTTTGCAGCATTAGCTACTGGCGCATTCTTAGTTTGTGGGATTAGTGCCATTAAATTATTAGGAAAAAAAGATGTGGATTTCTTTAAAAAATCCTTTCAAATCGGTATTACTGTTGCATTAAGTGCTACTTTTTTAACACTTGTTGCAGGGCATGCCCAAGCACAATTTTTGGTAGAAACACAGCCAATGAAAATGGCTGCAAGTGAAGGTTTATGGGAAAACAGTGAAGATCCAGCACCGTGGACCGTTTTTGCCAATATCGATGTAGAAAATAAACAAAATAGTGCTGAACTGAAAATCCCTTATCTACTAAGCATTCTTTCTTATAATACATTAGATGGAAGTGTCAAAGGGATGAATGAACTGCAAGCAGAGTATGTTCAACAATATGGGGATGGCAATTATATCCCTCCCGTTAAAACTACTTTCTGGAGTTTCCGCATAATGGTTGCAGCAGGAGTAGCGATGATTCTCCTTGGAATTTATGGCGTATTTCTAGCATGGAAAAAGAAATTAGTATCTAAACCAAATACATGGTTCTATCGTTTAATGGTCGCAGGTATTTCTCTACCTTTTATCGCCAACACTTCTGGATGGATTATGACAGAGATTGGCAGACAGCCATGGACAGTTTTTGGATTAATGAAAACAGAAGATAGTATTTCCCCAAGCGTTTCAGCTGGGCAAGTATTATTCTCTATTATTTCATTCTGTACAATTTATGCAATCTTAGGCGCTATCATGGTTTACTTATATGTAAAAGTTATAAAAAAAGGGCCATATATGATGGAAAAAGAAGACGAAAAAGTAACGAATGACCCGTTTGCGAAGGAGGGTTTCCATGTTTGAGTTAAATGTCCTTTGGTTTATCTTAGTCGCTGTCTTGTTTATTGGATTCTTCTTCTTAGAAGGTTTTGATTTTGGTGTAGGAATGTCAACAAAGCTTTTAGCAAAAAATGACCTAGAAAAACGAATACTCATTAACTCCATCGGTCCTTATTGGGATGCGAATGAAGTATGGTTAATTACTGCAGGAGGTGCCATGTTTGCGGCATTCCCTCATTGGTACGCTACGATGTTTAGTGGATTTTATACACCACTTGTAGTTGTTTTATTGGCATTAATTGTTCGGGCTACAGGATTTGAATTCCGTGCAAAGGATAGTCACCCTACATGGAAAAAGGCGTGGGATGTCTGTATTTTCTTAGGCAGCTTCCTTCCTCCTTTATTATTTGGAGTCGTCTTCGCTTGCTTTATGCAGGGACTACCAATTGATGAAAACATGGAATTAAAAGCCGGTTTCTTCGATATTGTAAACTACTATACATTAACAGGTGGTCTTACAGTGCTTGTCCTTTGTCTTGTACATGGATTAGTATTTACAACATTACGTACTGTCGGAGATTTACGCGAAAGAGCGCGCAATTTAGCACAAAAACTTCTACCTTTACTAGGTATCTTGTTAACTCTGTTTTCTGCGTTAACCTATATTAAAACAGATATTTTCCAAGAGCGCGGCTTAATCCTTTCCTTTATTTTCTCATTAGGGGTTATTGCCTTTGTCGTTGGCGGATTCTTTATTTCTCGAAAAATGGATGGTTGGGCTTTTGGAATGACAGGTGCAGTTATCGCCTTATCCTTCGCCTCCATTTTCATCGGCTTATTCCCTAGAGTAATGGTAAGTTCCATCAATGATGCATTTAGCTTAACCATTCACAACGCGGCTTCCGGTCATTACTCTTTAAAAGTGATGACAATTGTAGCACTAACTCTTCTGCCATTTGTTTTAGGCTATCAGATTTGGAGCTATATTGTTTTCCGGAAACGTATTACTGAGAAGTCCCATTTAGAATACTGATGGATAAAAATCTTTTAAAACTTAATGGGATCAAGCCGATTCTCGCGATTATAGGAATATTAACAATTGTGGAAGGAGCTGCTATTATTCTGCAGGCCAAATGGCTTGCAGAAATAATAGCCTCTTTATATAACGGGGCAACCTTTCAAGAGCAGTATGTAAAAATCATATTGTTCTTATTAGCTTTTCTAGGGCGACACTTTTTACACACTATCCAGCAAAACATTGCTACTAATTTTGCGGAAAAGACAAGTAAGGAACTTCGTTTTCACTTAATGCAAAAACTGTTTGAACTTGGACCTAAATTCACTAAAAAACAGGGAAGTGGAAACATTGCTACACTTGTACTCGAAGGAGTAACTCAATATAGAACCTATTTGGAACTTTTTTTACCAAGAATGCTTGCTACAGGCGTTATTCCTGGCATGATAATTCTATATGTATATTGGAATGATTGGCTTTCAGGTGTAATTCTAACAGTTACAATGCCGATTTTAATAGGATTCTTAATTCTTGTTGGTATGGCAGCCAGCAGCCAAATGAATCGACAGCTTGCCACATACAAAATATTATCTAATCACTTCTTAGATTCTTTAAGAGGTCTAGAAACACTGAAATTTTTGGGAAGAAGCAAACAGCATAGCGGAAATATTGAAAAGGTTAGCGAACAATATCGTGGGGCAACAATGAAAACCTTAAGATTAGCGTTTTTATCTTCCTTCTCCTTAGACTTCTTTACCTCTCTTTCTGTGGCTGTTGTAGCAGTAAATTTAGGTTTGCGCTTAATAAATGGTGATTTAGTTTTATTGCCTGCCTTAATGATTTTAATTTTGGCACCAGAATTTTTCCTGCCTGTCCGAATGGTCGGAGCGGATTATCATGCAACATTGGACGGAAAGGAAGCCGGGGAAGCAATTCAGGAAATTATTCAAACTCCGAACCGTATACAGGAAAATGAGCTATCTATTTCTTTAGGAAACAATCCATGCTTATCCTTTGATCGTGTATCATTTCAACATTATCCTGAAGAAGAAATAACATTAAAAAATCTTTCCTTTACGATTGATGGCTATAAGAAAATTGGGATTGTTGGCGAAAGTGGTGCAGGCAAATCTACACTTATTGACCTGCTAAGTGGTTTTTCAGAGCATTGCGGAGGAACGATTTCTTTGAATGGCTCTCCCTTATCTAGTCTTATGACAGATGAATGGAGACAGCTGACTACCTATATCCCGCAGTCTCCTTATATCTTTAGCATGTCTTTAAGAGAGAATATTGCCTTTTACCATCCAAATGCTTCCGATGAAGAAATTATCCAAGCATTAAAAGCAACTGGTTTACAAGACATTTTCACTACTTTCCCTAATGGTTTAGATGAACTATTAGGAGATGGAGGAAGGAATTTAAGTGGTGGGCAAGAACAAAGGATTGCATTAGCAAGAGCTTTCTTAACCAACCGAAAAATCATGCTGTTAGATGAACCTACCTCCCATTTAGATATTGAAACCGAATTTGAATTAAAAGAAACGATGCTTCCTTTATTTACCAAAAAACTAGTATTCCTAGCGACTCATCGGCTTCATTGGATGAAAGAGATGGATTCTATTATCGTCATGAATCAAGGCTCCATTGTAGAAATAGGCACACATGCAGAACTAATTGCAGCTAAAGGTTATTATTATAAGCTATTACAACAGTAAGGAGGATGACTTAAGTTGAATGAAAATAAATGGATTTCTCCATTTCTAAAAGCAAATAGTGGTCGAATTATCTTAATTCTTTTCTTGAGCATCCTCGCTTTACTTACAGCTGCGATGCTCACCTTTACCTCTGGCTACCTTATTTCCAAATCAGCCATTCCAGTCGAGAATATTTTAATGGTTTATGTGCCGATTGTCGGCGTAAGAACCTTTGGTATTAGTCGGGCAGTCTTTAGCTATCTAGAGAAATTAGCCGGGCACCATACCGTTCTCCGTATTTTATCAGAGATGCGGATAAAGCTATATCGAATATTAGAACCACAAGCTTTGTTTTTAAAAAGTAGATTTAAAGTTGGCGATATGCTAGGAATTCTTTCTGATGACATTGAGAAGCTGCAAAATATTTATTTACGAACTATTTTCCCAACTTTTGCAACATCTGTTCTGTATATCATTGTTGTCTGTGCTATTGGCATACTCGATATTCCTTTTGCCTTACTTATGGCACTTTATTTGGGATTGTTATTATTCGTCTTCCCTATTCTTTCTCTCGTGCTTATGCGCAAAAAACAAAGGGAATTTAAGCAAAGAAGAAATGGACTATATCAAAAGTTAACAGATAACATTTTAGGAATTAGCGACTGGGTTATCAGTGGTCGTTCGAAGAACTTTATAGATGAGTATGAAAAAGAGGAAGTAATTGTCGCACAAATTAATCATAAGCTTGTTCAATTTACTCGTTGGCGAAACTTTGCTTCTCAAGCGGTCGCTGCACTAATTATCCTTTCTCTCGTGTTTTGGTCTAGTCAACAATATATCGACGGGGCTATCCCTGTTACATTGATTGCTGCTATTATTCTGGTTTCCTTACCAATCCTTGACGCCTTTTTAGTCGTTTCGGATGCATTTGAAAAGTTACCAGCCTACCAAGATTCGTTAGCAAGACTTAAAAAATTAGAGGCTCCTGAGCAAAAAAACAAAAACATACGACCAGTAATCGAGACAAATAAGGTGGATATTCAAGTTAATCAAATTTCGTACCGATATGATCGAGAAAAAGCACTATCCCTATCCAATGTATGCCTAGACATTCCACAAGGGAAAAAAATTGCCGTAATCGGACGAAGTGGTGCTGGTAAGTCAACTTTACTGAAACTAATCCAAGGAGTAATCCAACCGACTGAAGGAAATATCACATACAATGACGAAGCAACGGCTTCCTTTCAAGAGGATACTTCTTCGATTATTTCTGTACTCAATCAAACACCTCATTTGTTTGCGACAACATTACGAAATAATATTCTACTAGGCGTTGAAGAAGCAACGGAAGAAGAAATAACAAAAGCGGTTAAATTAGCTCAATTAGAAGAGTTAGTTGCCTCCTTACCGAACGGATTGGATACTTTTATGGAGGAAACAGGACAACGTTTTTCTGGAGGAGAGAGACAAAGAGTAGCATTAGCTAGAATATTACTCCAAAGAACTCCTATCGTTCTTATGGATGAACCGAATGCCAGCCTTGATCCAAAGACAGAAAAAGCCTTACTTAAAACAATCTTTAGCTCACTAGAAGGAAAAACATTGATCTGGATTACCCATCATCTCGTAGGCGTTGAAGAGATGGATGAGATCATTTTTATGGATCACGGCAAAATTGTGCTTAGAGGAACTCACCATGATCTGCTTGCAACAAGTAGCCGTTACCAGCAATTATATGCTTTAGATCATCCAGAATACTGATGGATAAAAGGCGATCTTCGTTAAGAAGATTGCCTTTTATCTATATTATTGGTTTTGGCTTGCTTTTCCGTTACCTTTTCGCTCTTTGATTCTTGCAAAAGGGCTTTGCGGCTTCCTCTCTGTTACCTTTTCAATCTTGGATTCCTGCAAAAGGGCTCTGAGACTTTCTCTCTATTACCTTTTTACTCTTGGATTCCTGCAAAAGGGCTCTGAGACTTTCTCTCTATTACCTTTTCAATCTTGGATTCCTGCAAAAGGGCTTTGAAATCCCCCATCAATTTCTCTCTCACTTCAACAAACGCTCTCTATCCCTTTCAGATGACCTACAATCGTAATATCATTAAGTTGTTACCATCTGTCCTCCATTTACATGAATAACTTCCCCCGTTGCATACATAGAGTCGTCTGATGCTAAATACACATATGCTGGGGCAAGCTCAAATGGCTGCCCTGCTCTTTTGGCTGGTGAGTCGGTACCGAATTTCATCACTTTCTTTTCGGAGAAGCTTCCAGTAATTAACGGTGTCCAGAAAGAGCCTGGAGCAATCGCATTTACTCTTATTTTCTTCTCCACTAAGGAAAGAGCTAAGGATCTAGTTAATGTAACTACAGCACCTTTCGTAGAAGAATAATCAATTAGTTCTTTAAAGCCATTATATACGGTAATCGAAGCTGTATTAATAATCGAGCTTCCTGCCTTTAGATAAGGCAGCACCGCTTTAATTAAGTAAAAATAGGAAAAAACATTTGTTTTGAATGTATGTTCTAATTGTTCATTGGAGATATCTAATATACTCTTTTTTACATATTGCACAGCATGATTATTGACAAGGACATCCATTTTACCAAAACGTTCCAATGTTTTACGAACAACTAAAGTAGAATTTGTTTCTATCGTCAAATCAGCAGGAATTAGTAAACATTCTCCACCTAACTCTCTAATCCTTTGTTCCGTTTCCTCTGCGTCACGGTTTTCGTTTAAATAAACGATGACTACCTTTGCACCTTCTTTTACAAAAGCATAAGAAGCCGCTCTTCCAATTCCACTATCTCCGCCGGTAAAGATAGCTACCTTTCCTTTAAGTTTATCGCTCCCTTTATAATGTGGATTTTCAGAAATAGGGCGTGGATTCATGACATATTCAAACCCAGGCATTCTATCTTGATGCTGGGGTGGAAATGCAATTGGTACATCCTTCGTTTCTTTTTTATGACCGTAATAAGGATATTCTGGATACATTCCATTCCCTCCTTCTCTAGGCAATTATCTTTGATAACATATGCAAGGAGGAAAAAAAAGTGCCCACAACCTTATTTTCTGTATATTCAAACTTCTTTATTTTGTATATAATAAATACAAAATAAATTCTGATAAAAGAGGAAATATATATGAAACGAAAGTCTATTGGGATATTCCTTGTCTTAACTGCTGCAATTTCCTGGGGAGTCTCTGGATCAGTAGCACAATACTTGTTTACCGAGAAACACTTTAGCACAGGTTGGCTCGTCAGTATTCGCCTTCTTACGAGCGGAGTAATTTTGCTCAGTTATTTAGGATTAACGAAGAATAAGGACATTTGGAATATTTGGAAAAGAAGAGCGAGTGTGGGGAACATACTCATTTTTGGTCTGCTAGGAATGGCTGGTGTTCAATTTACTTATTTTGCTGCGATTGAAACAAGTAATGCCGCAACAGCAACATTACTTCAGTACTTAGCACCTGTACTTATTATTCTCTATATCGCCTTGAAAAGGAGAACTATTCCTCCCTTTCAGCATGTAATTGGGATTATCACTGCTTTATTGGGGACCTATTTTCTTGTTTCTGCAGGGCATTTTTCTACGATTTCAATCAGACCAGAAGCTTTAGCCTGGGGGTTAAGCTCTGCCTTTTTCCTTGCTCTTTATACATTACAGCCCGCACAGCTGTTGAAAGAGTTTGGTTCCACAATAGTTGTTGCATGGGGAATGATAATTGGAGGTCTCGGGATGTCCTTTGTCTCTCCACCTTGGGAGACGGGCGACGGGGTGTTTTCGTTTTCTTCCATTCTAGCGATCGTTTTTGTCATTTTAATTGGTACCTTAGTTGCTTTCTTTTGTTATTTAGAAAGCTTAAAACATTTGGAAGCCGCTGAGACTAGCTTATTATCTTGTGCAGAGCCGTTATCCGCAGCATTCCTTGCCGTTATCTGGTTAAAAGTCCCTTTTAGTGTTTATGAATGGATTGGAGCCTTCTTCATTTTAACCACCATTCTTTTACTTTCTCTTAAACGAAAAAGCCCTGAAAGAAAATTAGCAGAAAAGACTATGTAGATAAGGAACAGCCCTTAAACAACGATGAAAAGTGTATTCGGACCGTTCCTTTTTTAGTGATCTTTTCAAATTATCCTTAATGAATAACCTTTTCTACTTTCGCATCCGTAACTTGAATTAAGTATTCAACTGCCATTTCGATTTGAACACCGATTTTTCCTCCACTGATAATAATAGAGGATTGCTTGTTCACACTTGCATCCAAGATTGTCTCATACTTTTTCTTCATGCCGATTGGGGAACAGCCACCTCGAATATAGCCGGTCATTTTTTGAATATCCTTCACGGCAATCATTTCTAATTTTTTTGCGTTTACTACTTTCGCTGCCTTTTTTAAGTCAAGCTCAGCTTCAACTGGGATAACAAATACATAAATTCCGGAGCCAGCATCTTTGACCACAAGTGTTTTATACACTACTTCGATTTCTTTGCCAATCTTGCCTGCAACGGAAATACCATCAATTTTCCCATCTTTATTTTCATAGGTATGCACACTATATGGAATCTTTTCGGCATCCAAGATTCGCATTGCATTTGTTTTAGTAATGGCCATCATTATACGCTTCCTTTCCCAATTCGTTGTAAATCATTGTCTTATTAAATCATATCATCAGAAAAATGAATGTTAAATATTATTGAACCAAAGCTCCTTATTTCTCATATAGTATGGAAAGGAGAAATCGACTTGGTAGTGTCAAAAGATTTATGAAAACTACCTAAAGGGTTAGTTTCTCTCCTATTTACTGGATGGAGATGCGCCGCAATCGCTCTTGACAAACACGCCAATGGTTTGAGGATTGTTTAACAAGGGAGAAGGGAACAAAAGAAGGCATACCAAATAAGCCCTTGGTTGTTTCCATTTTAAACCATTGGCAAGTTCGGTTTGTCAAGAGTTCGCTCCGCCGATTGCTGAATTAGCTTAAGGGCTCAGCTAAACAAAAAGTTAGGCTTGTCTTTGTTCTACTATCCATTGTTGTGCTAATCCAATGAGCTTTGTCCAACGTGCTGGCATTGTTGGAAGCCCCTTGAGTTCTGGATTCACTACGGGCACTTTTCCTTCTAAGGCGGCATGCGGACGCAAAAAGTTAAAGTAGGCCGTAAATAAGGTGACGTATGAAATGGAACCATGTTCAGAGCCGAATCCATGAGTGGAGCGATAATTGCCCTTAAAGGTGCGGTTAAGTCTCTCAATTATTTGTTTCAGTGGTCTATATTCGGTCGAAACAGGGTCCTCATTGGTTAATCCAATGACCTGCTTCACATCGAATGAAATCCCATGTTGAGCGAAGAAATGTTGGGCTAAAAGATAGATTGGATTCCCGTCTACCACAAAGGTCAGATTTTCTGGAATCTCTTTCATCTTGATTAAGACCTCATCAATTGCTCGAATGGCTGTTGCTGTGTCTCGATTAGGCGACACCGGATACGAAAGAATAATCTTTTTCACGGCGTCAAAAAAGAAAAATAAATAATGCCATCGACCGTTTACTCTGATATACGTTTCATCACCGCAGAATTGGTCTGAAAGTTCATAGGGATAGTGATCCACATAAGGTTTAAGTAATAAAGCTACGCTATTTTCGTAGTTCAATACAGTCTGATGTGAAATCATCACTCCGTGTACGTCCTGCATAATCGCAGCTGTTTTACGGGCCGAAAGGCCATAGTTTACATGATAGGTTAGGATTAATCCTAATGTATGTGGTGATGCATAAATCTTTGATAAGTCAACGGCCGGCAGTTCTGGTGATTCCTTGGATAACGGCTGGAAATCGATATGAAACTGACGGAAAATGTATCTTAATTTAAATGCTTGAGGGTCCTTTTTGAACCTTTTCTTTTCTTTTGAAGTCATCCCATTGAGCTTCTTTTGATAATAAGAACAGTCATTGTTCTTGCACTTAAACACGTGAAAATCTTTTCTTTCTTTTATTTTCTCGAGAGTTTTGGAACAATGAGGACACTTCAGGATGGCTTCCTTAGAATAACGGTTCTTTTCACTGAAGAGCTCTGTACACACCTTGCATTGATACTGGCCTTTATCTCCATTGTTGGCATAAAGATAATCTGATGGAGCACCACACTTTGGGCAGTTCATGGATTTAGGTACGGAAACTTTTGCATTCTTACGCCTTTGAACAGGTTTAAGTGGTTTCCCGTTCTTCTCTAGATATTCACTAAGAAGAACTCGATAATCAAGCTGTTCCAGAACTTCAATGACCGGAAGGTCGTCCACTTGAAGTTTTCGATATGGTTTATTTACTGGCTGTTCAGTAGGCTTATCAAACATACTCTTACCAATCAATAAAGTAAGCAATGTTCGAATTAGTTGTTCTTGATAGTTTATAAAAGTTAATAAATAGGTTATAATTTGAGGGTACAAATTGTCACTTCCTTTTCTAGGTTGTTGAGAGTGTCGTAACCTCAATTATCCTTAGAATTCAGGGGGTGGCAATTTTTTTGCTTATAAAGCCCTCTCAGATAGGATTTAATAACCTATTTACTATAAAAGTTTTGACAATACGATCGACTTGCTGGGAGGAATAAAATGAAACCGACCTATCAAGATGCCCTTGCCTATTTCGGGGTGAGCGGTGCACATCCAGGTGGCTTAACATTAACAAAGTTCTTATTGGAACAAGAAAAAATTACGACCCATACAACATTACTTGATGGCGGCTGCGGCACTGGCCAAACTTCAGCTTATATAAAAAAGAACTACCCCTGTGCTGTCACAAGTATTGACTATCATCCTACAATGGTGCAAAGAGCAAAAGAACGATTTAAAAAAGAAAATCTGTCGATTCAATTAGTGCAAGGAAGCCTAGAAAAGATGCCCTTTCCTTCCAACAGCTTTGACATCATTTTAATAGAATCTGTACTAATTTTCACTAATTGCAGAAATTCTCTTGCCGAAATTAAAAGAGTGCTCAAGCCAGGCGGCATCCTACTGTTATTAGAAATGACTGCGGAAAGAAGTCTCCATGCAATAGAACATCAGAATATGTGTGAAGTTTATGGCATTGAAAAGGTCTATACAGAAAAAGAATGGATAGATTTAATGAAGGAAGCGGGTTTTCCCAAAGTAGAAATAAAACTTGGACACTCTGTTTTTTCCCATATGATGACGGGAATGGAAAAGGAAGATGAAGCAATTGATAGAACGGTACCAACGAATGTCCAATTAGAAAGTAAATTGATGGACCATTCCTATATTCTTTATACTTACGGGGATATAATCGGCTACCGAGTATATAGAGCTAGTTTGTAAAAAAAGAGGCTCTCAGTGGATTAGCCTCCATTTGAGAAACCTCTTTTTATTATTTTCAGCTGTCCTTTAGTAAAGCTTTATGAATCCATATAGCTGCTTGCGATCCTTCTCCCATTGCGATTGTAACCTGTTCCGAATGAGCCACAACATCACCTGCTGCCCAGACGCCATCTATATTAGTCATTTTCGTACGCGCATTCACGATAATATGATTATTCTCCATTATCTCGACTCCTAAAGGCACTGCTAAATCTGACTTTACTTTATTCCCGCCAAATGCAATAAAACTATGCTTTGTCTCGAGCATCTTTCCATTTTCCAATACATACCCTTTGATTTGGGAATCATCTGCTAATACTCGATCTATTCTCTCTGTATAAACGGAAATTCCACTATCACTTAATTGTCTAGCCAGCTTTTCGCAAGTAGTCTCTCCACCATGATTAATATACGTAATATCGCTTGTCCAATACAACAAAGTAAGGGCCATATTTGCCCCAACATTTCCATTTCCAATCACTATTGTTTTTTTATCCTTTACTTCATATCCATCACAATCCGGGCATAAGTAGACGCTGATTCCCAGACAAGGGTACAATTCGGCAAATGAGGGAATATTATCCATAACACCTGTTGCAAGGAGAATTTTCCGAGATTGAAACAGACCCTTTTCAGTTGCTGCCGTAAAATGCCCCTCTTCCTTTTTTAAAGAAGTAACAGTACTCTTAAGAAACTCTACCCCAAGGCTTTCTGCCTGTTTCCTTCCTAAACTCCGCAATTCTGAGCCGCTGATTCCATTAGGATATCCTAAAATATTATGGTAGCTTTTACATATCGTAGATCGACCATCCTCTGCATCAATAATCAGCACATCATGATTATATCTTCCTAATTGAATCGCTGCCTGCAATCCCGCTATGCCACCGCCTATAATAATGCAATCAAGAATTTTGGTCAACTTTTTCCCTTCTTTCTTTTAGTCAAGCCAGTTTCTTTAGTTTTTACGAGGAGACAATTCTTATTCTTCCAAAATACTATCCGCTATAGCGGAATTAAAAAATGGCTATGTATTACGGAATTCCCGAATACATAGCCATTTAATCTTATCTTATGAAGATACTACTTCTTCTTTGAAAAATTGCGGTAAGTGCTCTTTATGTGCTTCTAGCATTTCATCCAAAATTTGTTTTGCCACTTTGTCTGACGGCAACAACGGATTAATCGTCATAGCTAATAATGCGGTATGATAACTTCCTGTAACTGCCGCTTCTGCTGCCACTCTTTCAAAGGACTTAATTTGTTGAACAAGTCCGCGAACTGCAACAGGCAGATCACCGATCGCAATCGGTTTTGGTCCGTCTTTTGTGATAATACTGCTAATTTCTACAGCTGATTCATTTGGAATGCTTGCAATAGCTCCATTATTTATTGTATTGACAGGCTGAATATCTCTTCTGTCATTGTACATAGAATCAATTAAGCTGCAAGCTGCATCACTATAATAAGCACCACCTCTTTTTTCTAGCTGCTGCGGTTTTTTATCTAAGTTTTCATCCTTATAAAGTTCAAACAGCTCTTTTTCTAATTGCTGAACGACTTCAGCACGTGTACCTTGTTCTGCTGCTTCCTCCAACTCATTTTGCAGCATTTCTGCTTGCTTATAATAATAACGGTGATATCCACAAGGAATAACTCCTAATGCTTTAATAAAGTCTGGCTCCCAGTCAATAGCAGCAATATTCCTCATCGTATCACTTTTACGCTTCGACATTTTCTCTAAAAAGTCTGGCATAATGTTCTTCCCATCTAAATATACATTTAACCCAAATACCATATGGTTCAAGCCAGCAAAGTCAACATGCACACGACTAGATTCTACTTCTAACAGCTTAGCGATACCCATTTGAATAGAAATCGGTACATTACATAGCCCGACAATCTTCTTCCAATTACTATGACGAAGAACAGCTTCTGTTACCATTCCAGCTGGGTTTGTAAAGTTAATGAGCCAAGCGTTTGGACACAGCTCTTCCATATCCTTTACAATATCTAAAATGATAGGAATGGTTCTTAATCCTTTAAACAGCCCTCCTGGACCATTCGTTTCTTGCCCAATCACATTATACTTTAGAGGGATTCTTTCATCTTTAGCACGTGCAGCTAGTAGGCCAACTCGAAATTGAGTTGTAACAAAATCTGCATCCTTAAGCGCTTCTCTTCGGTCTAGAGTTAAGTGAATTTCAATTGGTAAACCTGCTTTCTTCACCATTCTCTTCGCTAGATTTCCAACAATATTAAGCTTTTCTTCTCCTTCAGGAATATCTACTAACCATAGTTCCCGCACAGGTAATGAATCATATCTGTTAATAAACCCTTCCACTAATTCAGGTGTGTAGCTTGACCCACCGCCGATAGTAACAATTTTAATCCCTTTTCCCATAATAGATCGCCTTCCTTTTCTACTTATTTCTGCAATCCCTTACAAAATTACCGATAAATGAATGTCTCTTCACTTACAACCTTAACGTCTAACTAGACCCGAGTAAATAGGATGCTGGGAATTAGGACTTTTTCACACATAATGGAACGTGTTCCAAAAGAGAAACGTGTTGTTTCACAAGGATTCTTCCTCCCTTTTAGAAAAGAACAATAGAATTACTTTGCTTTATTGCTTAAAAAGTCACTTGATAAAGGGGCTTTACCCTTTATCAAGTGACTTTTTCCGAGCGTTTGCCCGAAATATTAATTGTTTAATTACTTCCGAAAACATTAAACCCATTGCAATAGATCCTGAAATTAAGCAGACCTTTGCTGCTAAGCTTACCGCTACATAATAATTATTCTCGACAAAATTACGCATCGCATTATAAGCAGTTCCCCCCGGAACTAAAGGAATGATTCCTGCGACACTAAATATAATAACTGGTGATTTATATATTCGGGCGAACACTTGACTTATGACGGCGACAAGAAAGGAGCCTGACAAGGCCGCAATTACTTCATTTTGATGAAAATGAACAATTGTCCAATATGCCATCCATCCAATTGTTCCTACAAATCCGCATTGAATTAATAATTTCCGAGGAATATGAAAAATAATTCCAAAGCCAAACGTTGCAACAAAGCTAGTTATTGCCTGTGCTAAAAATTCATTCATTACTTATTCCTCTCCTTAAAAAACAAAAAATGCAACGGCAATCCCTGAACCAATTGCTGTAGCTGTTAAAAAGGCCTCTGCCCCTTTTGAAATACCAGATACTAAATGACCTGCTATTAGATCCCGCACCGCGTTCGTAATAAGCAAACCTGGTACAAGCGGCATTACAGAGCCGATAATAATCTTATCTACCTCTTGACCAAAACCAATGGAAATAGAGAAAAAAGCTACTAGTCCAATAACAAATGCTGCCGAGAGCTCAGCAAAAAACTTTATTTGCAAAGCCTTATGAAAATACAAGGAACACAAAAAGCCTAAACCACCAGCTAGCAATGCAGGGATAAAATCGCCCCAAACTCCATCAAACATAATTAAAAAACAGCCACTTGCAATGGCAGCTGCGATGAATTGAAAGGAATCCGAATACGTACATTTTTCATCTTCCACATCTTTCAATAAATGGTACGCTTCCTTCATACTCACTGTTCCTGTGCTTATTTTACGTGAAATATCATTTACTCGAGCTACCTTTTCTAAATTAGTCGTCCGCTCAATAATCCGATTTAATTTCGTCTTTGTCGGTTCTACCCCTTCTAACGATAAAATAATGCCTGTTGGGGTTACAAAGCAGTCAGAATCGGTCACGCCATATGCAGTTGCTATTCTTGTCATTGTATCTTCTACTCGATGGGTCTCCGCTCCATTTTGGAGCATAATACTTCCTGCTAATATGCAGATCTCCATAATGTCATATGTTTTTTCCACTGATATATATGTCATACTATCTCTCCAACTAAAACAGTATAGGTACTCTTAAGATCCTCCATTAGACGCTTTATCTCATCAGTACTTTTAGCATTCTTTATTGATCATTTTAAAAAGCTATTTTTATCATAAGCAACAAATTACAGTTTATATGAAATATGGCTATTTTATCAATAATTGAAGGGAAAATAAAATAGAGGAATTTTTAGATTGAGTCAAGTTTTTGTGGGAGTTTTTTTAGCTCCCTTTTTTATAAAGTAAAACCTCTAAGTTTGAATCCGCTTTCCAATTGGTTTTGTTCTTCCAACTGTTGATTCTCTCATTTTTTAAAAACCTTTTAATCCCTGTAAGGCAAAGTGAACGGGTTTTCCAATCGCTTGATTTAAGTATGGCATGTTCTGACGCACGGTTTCTGTTACTAATTTTGTGGGTATTTTTCTTTTCGCTCGATGCTCTTTCTTTGATTTTTCCGTGGCTTTTTCCCATTTCCCATATATCGTTTGGATGGATAGGTCATCCTTCAATCCAATCCACAAGCGCGCCATGCTCATGACCCCTTTTTTGCTCCATGCTCTTCCATTCTTTAATCGTTTGGCTAATTGATTCATCATCGCCTCTGCACTTCCCATTGGACGATACGCTGTCGTGTCCACGCCTTTTTCCTGTAACCAACTACGGTAATCTTTTATGGTTTCCTGATGATGCGTTAAAAAGGCAAGGAAATGCGCTAGTTTTTCTTCTTTTTCTGGTGTATCCATTGTTCCTACTGCGCTATTCAACTCTAGAAGTAATGTTTCTACCTGGTAGTTTTTTAACGCTCTTTTCATGTAGCGGTATCGAGGATGGCTCTTCATTAGTTGCTTCATCGAACGAGCGACATGAAAACGGTCCATGGTGAAAAAGGCGCGTTCCCGAAAATACTCCCGACATGCCGTTATCCAGCCTGCTCCATCACCATTAATAATAAGCAAGGTTTGGGTAGGATCATACGCATAATGATTCTGTAAGAACGTTTCAAAGGCTTCCCAAAAGGGTTCTTTTCCTTCATAAAGAAAATGCCTTTTATTTCGGAGCCTGATTCGCTTTCCGTTTTCTTTCCATCCCTCGTGTACAGCGGCGAATTTCAACTCCCATCCACGCTTTTTCTTTTCTTGACTCTTCACATATAATCCATCTACTTCGACAAACAATACCTTTTGAAAAGGGCGTTTTTCCTTAGCGGGAAGTACGCTTGTTTGAAGAAGATGTTGCCGTAATGCTTCGTGGCTCATCGCCGAATAGCCTAAAAATTGTTCGAACGTTTCCACCGCCTTTCGATAGGAGGAGCCATTCGTCGCTAGTTCTAGCCCCCATTCTTCTAGTAGCGGACTAAATCCCTTATTCCCCTGAAACTGTAAATAGTGATCTAATAGACAAATATATTTTTTAGTCACACGATCAAAATAATAATTACGCTTCAGCTCCACAGCTCCAAACGCTGTATCTAATCGTATTTCTCGTTTATCTCGTAAAGCAAATCTTCTTTTGTCTCGTTGCTGAGCAATCTCTAGATCCCAATTTTCTAACGTTTGAATAAGGATTTCTTGAAACGTCATTTGTAGTGTTCGAAATAAAGTTTTTTCCAATTCTTTTTAATGATGGCATTTTTATGTTACATTGATTCATGAGAGCCTCTCCTTTTCGTAGTTTTCTAGTCAAACTCTACTTTACAAAAGGAAGCTCTCTTTTTTAATACTTAATTTTTTCCAGCTACCGCGCTCTCGCTTGGTGGCCTTTTTGTCTAGTTGGAGGACGCGTCCCCCAACTAGACAAAAAGGATATTTATTCTCCCACAAACATTTTACTCATACAATTTTTATTAACAAAACAGAAGAGTGAAAAAATTTTTTTCCAAAATAAAAAGTCCATTATGACATCAAATGGACTAAAAAAATAACATATAGTGTTTTTATTAATCGTTCTGGATGCCAAATCTCGCATTGATTTGACCACGGAGCATTTGCTTTTTGACTTTCCGCTCTTCTTCTTCCTTGTTTTTTTTCATAATCTCTTGTCTAATTTCATGTGTCCGAACGCCTTCTTCTCGTTTATTAGCAATCTCAATTAGTCTTTCTACATCAGAGAATGAATATTTTCTATTTCCTCTTTCTGGTCTCTCCGGAAAAATTAATTTTCGCTGTTCATAATATCGAATTTGTCTTTCCGTTAATCCAGTTAGTTCACTTACAACACCAATAGTAATGACCTTTCTTTTCTTATAGGATGGTTCATGATCCATTACATCTCACCTCATGAAGTAAAGTAGTATTCTCATTTATCTTAATTATAATACTTTTCAGATAAAGAAAAATACCTTTTGTTATATTTCCTAACACAAAATTAAAAAATAGGTAAGATTTCCTTACATTTTCAATGATTTTTTCTATATTTTCCGTTAAAATGCTAAATGTATAAACGATATTTTTTAATTTTCAGCCAAGGAATAGGTAATCGGTAATCGGTATTATTTTTTGTAAATGGAGAGGAGCCTTCTTAGATGATAACCAAAGAAGCAGTCGATTTAGCTAAAAAGATTGTGGAACTTGATCTTTTGAGAGACGAGATTTGGGAACACTTAGCAGAAGTTGCGGGTGAACACGCCCATGAACTTCTTCGAATTGTTCAAAATAGCTAAACAAACTGTATAACCTTTACAATTCATGTTGTTATATAGAGGAATTCCCAATCAAAATTGATTGATGGAATCCCCTTTATGTTTATAAACAGGGATTCTATCATTCATTTATTTTCAAAGAAACAAATCATGTCACCTAATTGTTAATAAACCTAACATCATTTTATAAGAATTTACCTACAATCGCAAGTGATTGTCTATTTTTTATAATATAAAAAAACCATCTGTTAGTAACCCATTAAAATGGGGAACTAACAGATGGTGATGATTCATTAAATACTAACATCCTTCTTTTTGAAAAACCAAAAAGTGATGATCATGATTATTGCATAGTAAACAAATAAGATACCTAAAGACATCGGCATGGTTACTGTTTCGATTATTTTATCTTCAAACAAGAAAATCGTTTGGTCTAAATGTGGGAACACTAACAATTTTAGCCATGCATACTTTTCAGCTAATGATTGAATAATTTGGCCAATTGTTGAGGATACAAACAATATAAATACCCCAACACCCACTGCAATTGCCTGATTTTTAAATAATGTCGATAGCATAAAGGATAAAGTTAATACAAACAATAATCCCGGTAAATAATATAGGATGCTTTTCAAAAAGAACGGCCCACCACTTGCTACAATCTGGTCAACTGTCCCAAAAACAAGCACTTTATCTTCAAAATTTCCTACTCCAAAGAAAACAATACTTACTAAATAGCCAACAAGCATTAAAAATGCAACTAAAATGGCAGTATATATCAATAAAGCAATATATTTAGATAAAAGGATTGCCCAACGTTTATACGGTCGAATCAGCAATTGCTTAATGGTTCCATCAGAGAATTCCGAGGAAACGCTGCCCGCGCATATAATTACCACAAATAAAGTTACTAGAGACTTCATGCCAATAACCATTCCATTCATATTGGACCAAGTAGTTGAATATGGACTGACATCCTGCTTTAAATTATTTTGATAATCTTGGATTTTCATTTCAATCGATTCTTTCGTATCATCCCAATCAAAATCTTTTCCACTTTCTATTAAACTATCCTCTGTCTTAGCTGTAGGCAGCTTCTGTTCCAGCTCGGTTATTTCCGCTTGCACTTTCGCTCGCCAGTCATCTCCTTTATATTGGGGAGTTATCTTCGTTTCCAAGAAACTTCCGCCAATAAGGGCAAATAAGAGAATGATCGGAAATATCCAGCTGTTTTTCTTTTCCCAAATCTTTATAAGTTCATTTTGTACTAATCCAATCATTTTGTTTCCTCCTCTCTCTTCTGATTGGTTATTTCTAAGAAGCGATCCTCTAATGTAGCTTTTACAACATAAATGCCGTATACGGCAACATTGTTCTCGACAAACAGCTTATTAACAAGAGGAATTGAATCTTTAGGCAGCTTCGCCATCAACTCGCTGCCTTTTACGGAGCTTTCTTCGACTTCATATTCACTATTACGAAGGAGTTCAACCGCTTTTTCCGGCGAGTCTAATTCAAACGTTACTTCCCTTACACTTACTTCTTCTTCCGAAACCGTTTCATCCATATTGGAGATATGAATTAATTTTCCCTTTTCAATAATCGCAAATCGATGACACATTAATTGCATTTCCGATAAAAGGTGAGAAGATACTAAAACAGAAATCCCTTCGCTCGCCAATAAATGCAAATAATCACGAAATTCGCGAATCCCTTGGGGGTCTAAACCATTTGTAGGTTCATCTAGAATAAGAAGAGCTGGTTTATGTAATAACGCCTGCGCAACCCCAAGGCGCTGTCTCATACCAAGTGAATAGGTCTTCACTTTTTGATGAATGGCATTTTCTAATCCTACTAGTTTAATTACTTCATTAAAGCGTTCTTCCGAAATTGGCTCTTTAGCCATTCTTGCATAATGCTTTAAATTCTTATATCCACTCATATATTTATAGAACTCAGGATTTTCTACGATCGCACCTAAGCTGCTCATCGCTTCTGAAAAATTCTCATCCACGTTATAGCTATCTATGACCACTTTTCCATTCGTTCTATTTATTAGATTAACAATCATGCGGATAATCGTTGTTTTCCCCGCTCCGTTTGGACCTAATAACCCAAATATCTCCCCTTTTTCCACAGAAAAACTAACATTATCAACAATGTTCCTGCCTTTAATTCTCTTAGTGAGATTTGTGACTTCTAATGCATTTAAGCTCATTTTTTTCTCCCTTCTATATAATTGCTCTAAAGTAGTTCCCTCTACCCACAAGATGTATTCCTTCACTTTCCGTATACTAATACGATTTTTTTCCAAAAAAGTTTCAATTAAATAAACTTTTTTGGAAATTTTTTTCTCCAATATGACAACAGACTGGCTGATTACATGTTTTTTCTAATGAGAGCAGGCCAAATTTGCTATAACTCTTAGGAAAAACAAATAAAAAAACCGCTCGCCTTTGATTTATTCAGAGGGAACGGTTGTGGCTATTCTTATAGAATTATTAAACAGTCGTTGTTGATAAATTGTTAATAAGTTCTTGAACTGATTTATACTCATAACCAAGATCTTTCGCTACTGGAGCAGAGGTGATTTGTCCAGCAAAAGTATTTACACCTTGTTTAATAGCGTAATTCGTTTCAATTGCTGTTACTGCGCCTAGATTAGCAATTTGAAGTGCATATGGCATTGTTACATTTGTTAAGGCAATCGTAGATGTTCTCGGAACAGCACCAGGCATATTTGCTACAGCATAATGCACAACTCCATGCTTCACATAGGTAGGATTATCATGGGTAGTGATATGATCTACTGTTTCAAAAATCCCACCTTGATCAATTGCCACATCCACAATAACAGAACCTGGAGCCATCTTCTTCACCATCGCTTCTGTTACTAGCTTCGGTGCCTTTGCACCTGGAATTAATACAGCACCAATCACCAAATCTGCATTCACTACAGCTTCTTCAATGTTTGCTGGGTTAGAAATAACAGTACTTAGGCTTGCACCAAATTGATTATCTAACTCTCTTAATCTTTCTGGATTTAAGTCTAACAGCGTTACATTCGCCCCTAAACCAATGGCGATTTTCGCTGCATTCATTCCCACAACTCCACCGCCAATGATGGTTACATTCCCTTTTTTGACACCAGGGACACCAGCTAATAAGATTCCCTTTCCTCCATGAGGCTTTTCTAAGAACTGAGCACCAATTTGAACAGCCATTCTTCCTGCAACCTCACTCATTGGTGTCAATAATGGTAATTTACCATTTACTTCAATTGTTTCATAAGCGATTCCAGTCACGCCATTCACCGTTAACGCCTTTGCTAGTTCCTGTTCTGCCGCTAAATGTAAGTACGTAAATAAAATAAGTCCTTTGCGGAAATATTGGTATTCTGAAGCGAGCGGTTCTTTTACTTTTATAATCATTTCAGCTGTATTCCATACTTGAGCAGCTGAGTCAATTATCTGCGCACCCGCCGCCGCATATTCTTCATCTGTAAAGCCACTGCCGATTCCTGCATTTTGTTCTACTAAAATTTCGTGGCCGCTATTCTTTAAATAAGACACACCGGAAGGAGTAATTGCGACCCTATTTTCATTGTTTTTAATTTCCTTTGGAATACCAATAATCATGAGAATTCCCCCTTGTTATAAAAACTAACACTAATTGTTAGTTGTCTTAATATTATAATAGGACGAATTCAGAAAATTATCTTTGTTAAAATTAATGAAACAAAAATCGCTCATTTGTGAAAAAACACAAAGGGGAAGGAGGATGACCAATTCAAATTATATTCTATACCTAAGTCTGAGTGAAGCCCCTCCGTACTTAATGGCTGACAACTAAAGAGACCCATCAGTTTGTAGATATGAAGAATCCTCTTAATTATTTATAACAAGATGATTTTCAAAGTACATATATTTAGTAATCCTTCTAAAAAGAATAACTAAAATATATAACATTCATTTTTGATTTCATAAATCCATAGTAGATTAATTAACGAAATACTGAAAATAATACAAAAATGTTATTACTAGTGAAATAAGCATAAAAATAATTTGTCCAATTATTACTGCATTTAACCTAAATATATAGGGTTTTATGGTTTCACCTTCATTACCTGTCCATGCTTTTGAATGAGCATTGAATCGATTGTTAACTTGATTAGAATACAGTGGTAATAACCATGAAATGCCTAAAACAAGGATACTTCCTAAGAATACTGTGTCGATGTAATTCCAACCAATAAAACATGAAACCAAATATAAAATAATAAATTCAACCGCTATAGTTATTAAAATTATTATACTCTTTTTCATTAGAATTTTATCCCCTTTTTTTATGTTATTTTGAAGTTACAAGTTCTTTCTCTAAGTCTTTGACTAAGCTAAGCTCATTCCACTTCATATTATAAATTCGGGTACAAATATCTTCCAAAAAGGATTCATCATGTGATACAATAATTATTAGTGATTTTTTTGAAGCTTTTGCAATAATTTTTTTAAGCAATTGAATAGACTTTGAATCTAAATTGTTCGTAGGCTCATCTAATAGATAAACTGGAGAAGTTCTATATAATAATCTAAAAAGTCCAATCAATTGCCATTGCCCTCCGGATAATTGTTTGCTGTTTTCATACCATTCTCCTAACATAGTTTTTATATCTATATCTTTATTAAATATAAATGAGTCCGGATCGTACGAATTTATATGTTCTACAACATTCCCCTTACTTAACTTTTTATAATCAGAAATTGCTATATTATCATTTAAGGTAAACTCATACCTCGGAGGATTTTGTCTTAAGGTTTGGCACAAATGGAGTCTTTTTTTTTCTGTTATCTCAGATGAATTAATACCATTAATAAATAAATCACCCGATGTTTGTTTTTTAATTCCTTGTATAATATCTATTAGTGTAGATTTCCCAACACCATTACTCCCTTTAATTCCTATTATAGTATTTGACTTAAACTCAAAATTTATATTTTCTATAATGGTCCTATCTCCAACTTTATAGCATAAATTTTCTGCAACTAACTTAACTGCATTAAAGCTTGACTCATTTTCACTTTCACCTTCCACTTCCTGCGTTTCTAAAAACTCTCTTAAGTTGTTAATATACAAAAGATCATTGTGAAACCCACCAAATGATAAGAGTAAATTTTGAACCCTTTGAAATATCATCCCTAGAGACTGTATTATTGACATTAAGGTCCCTATTAATATTGATCCTCCGAATACAAGAAGTATTGTTTTATATTGTGCATATGCTATTGTAATTACTCCGATTAAAGAAACAAGAATATTTGCAATCATAATTTTCCTGGTCAAAAATTTAGTTGGTTTATATATCTTATTAAATAAATTCTTATAAGAACTTATAATAAACCCCATAGAAAAGTGTTGAACAATCTCCTTTAAATAATCAGGTGTAGTAGATATAAATGATAAATAAAATTGCTTGCGGTTAATTTTATTTAATTTCCTTG
Organism: Niallia sp. RD1; assembly: GCF_024219955.1. Classification (NCBI taxonomy): domain Bacteria; kingdom Bacillati; phylum Bacillota; class Bacilli; order Caryophanales; family Bacillaceae; genus Niallia; species Niallia sp. RD1. The sequence goes on from NZ_CP100420.1 coordinate 1,015,760, forward strand.
ACAATTCAAAATTCCTTTTATTATAGTAAATTTGGGTATAAGCAATAGGTATACTACTAAGAACTACAAGGACTGTGTATAAAGGTATGTAACTAAACAAATATGAAAAGGTAAATATAAATGTAACTATGCTTGAAAATATTGTTGTTGTATAAGTGAATAGAGAACCCAATTTTGTAGTAGAATTTGTTCTCAAAAAATGTAGTAAATCAATATTTTCATTAGAAAACAATAAAGGAAGACTTATTGAACCAGTTTTCCTCATTATTAGTTGAGTGACATAGCGGATTAACCCCCGAATTTTGGACAATAACTCTCTTATTCTTTCATTTCCTCAGTTTTTTATTTTATAGATTTCTTTCATTATTCTTCAAAAAGGCCATGTTGCTTGACATGGAGCCTCTGCGGGCATGATTCTCCTGCCAAGAAGCCAGCTGTTTTACAACATTGGCATCGCCGAACGAGGCTATCATGCCCGCCACTCCAAATCAAGCTGATGCTTTGAATGAATACATCCATTACACCCGAACCTCCTTGATCACCAATGAATCTTGTTTTTGATAGAATTCCTTTGGTGACAAATCTAGTATACTAGAATGCATACGTCTCTCGTTGTAGAACTCCATAAAATTCATGACTTCTTGATATGCTTCTGTGTAGGTTTCAAACTGCCATCTGGATAGGCAATCGTCCTCAAAAATGCGATGGAAAGACTCAATATGAGCATTCATATTTGGTGTTCTTGGTGGAATTCTTTCGTGCTCAATTTTGGAATCTTCACAAAACTTTTCAAAAGTATGGGAAATAAACTGCGGTCCATTGTCTGTTCGGATTACAGGTTTTTCCAATTCATCATATTGTTGGCGTTTTAATAATGCCCTTTTCAGTGTCTGTTTGACATCATCTCCAGTGCAGCTTAATCCCATATGATAGGTAATGATGCCCCTGTCATAAACATCGATGATGGACATGACAAAGAAAAAGCGATCCTCACCTTCGATAAAGCCATATTTAATGTCAGCTTCCCATAGCTGATTAGATCTTGTAATAATGCGATTTCTTGCTAGTTTCCTAGGGTATGAGACTTTCTTTTGGCGCTGTGGGCGTAAGATGCCCAATTCTTTACAAATCCGGTATACTTTTTTCTTGTTAATTTTAAGTTTGTATTTTCGCCTTAAGACCTTAGTGAGTTTGCGATAACCATAGTTATAGCAATCACCGGCAATCTCTTCTAGTAGAAATTCTTTAATCTGTTCGTCTGATATCTTTTGACCGTCCTCTTGGATCGAATAACCTGGTGCTGGACGTCCCTCACTTACTTTTTTCTCCTCAACACGATAATTCTTTTGATAATAGTATGTGGATCGAGGAATACCTATGATTTTAAGCACCTTTGAAATCGAGTAGCCTTTTTGAATCCATTTGTTAGCTACTTCATGCTTTTCAGCAAGTGAGGGTTTTTCTTTTTTATAAGATCCCTCAGGATCGCTATTTCAAGGTCTTTTTCACCTAATAACATTTTAAGTTTTTCATTTTCTTTGGATAATTCTTTGGAGTCTATATCTGGCAGCACAGCCACATCTACTTCACCAAATTTACCATCTTTGTATTCACGAACCCAGCGACTAACCATATTGGGATTCAGATCATACCGGCGAGCTACAAGGGTATTCTTCCCTGTGTCTTGGGCTTCCTTGATGACTTGTAATTTAAATTCTTTAGAATGTTTTATTCGTTTCATGATGTCAGCCTCCTTGGTACATTAAGCAGTATAATAAATATTACTCTTATTGTCCAAGTTCATTTTGGGGCTTATGAGCTATTTCATACACATTAACATCTAAAACACACCATTTTCACCCATTTTGTTTTTTGAATAATATTTATATTTTCATACTAAGGAAAATTTCACCTCACCCATTCCGGTAAATCTTGGTCCTATGCAAAAATAGTCTTGAAAATGAAATGAAGGGGAGATATAAAACTAATAGGATTCTTCGAATAGGAAATACTTCAATGCTAGTAATTTTTTTGATCAAATAATAAATCTACATCAAAGCCTTGCTCATTAAATTTAATAAAAAATTAAGAAATTCAAGGTAGTTAGAGTTTTACCTACCTTGAATGCGTGTACATATATCTTACTGATATGAAAGTTTTATTCCCTTTTACTTATTTTATTGTTCTTAAATTTAACACTTTATTTGTTCCAGCAGATCCTGGTCCTGGTCCAATACAACCAACAGTGTTGCAACCTCCAACTGAACCACCACCTGGATTCCATACGGGTGGTTTTGGATTTGTTCCACCTGGATCAACAGGACCAAAAGGAACTACTAAATTATTATCAAATCCAAATCCTAATCCTAATTGGTTCTCTTCATCAACAACTTTTAATGTTTCATCGTTTCTAATTGAGTTAGTTTTAGCCATATATTTTCTCCTCTCCTTCTCAAATATTCCCCAGTTAATATCCAGTTTTAGAAATATGTACAAGATAATTCTAACTCCATTATCAATTATTCGCTACCGTTTTATCTGAATATTCATTTTTTTATCTAATAGGAATCATAAAAAAAGTAGAAGTCTTCTTTCATTAATATGGAAGGATGTCTATATGATTCTTATCAACCACTGCTAGAAAGATATTCTTTTTTATGAAACAAAAACGTACTCGAATATAAGAATATTCTCATGAAATATCCTATATTCGAGTACGTCCCATTATATAGCATTTTTTACTATCACTCTAAAATTGAAATCTTCTTAAAAGCCCGAAAACATTCACTTACAAAAAGAAAACTTGAACGATGATATGAATCTAGTGATTAAATTATCATGTATTTAGGACATTCAAAATAGACTTAATATTTCAGATAGAAATTGAAAAATAAAAAATGTTGAATTTAGAATTATTCAATCAATTTTATCATTTTAATTATTCATATAATCTCCATTTTCAAATATCTCTTTAGCGCTAAGTGCAGTCCATTCCTCGGCTGTGAGATTGGGATTTAATTCTAAATAAGATTTCACAATTTTATATCCTTCGCTATACCCAAAGTCATAAGGTATTCCATTCCCTCCTAGTAAGATTTGTCGTGCTAAATTAGCGTCATTTTTTTTATACAGATTTGGTTGTATGAGTTCTTTCCAGTATATTTCTGTGTTTGTATTATATCTGATTGGAGTCCAAGTAATATCTGGATAAACTATTTTTTCAAACATAACTGCTTTTCCTTCCGCAACCAGGTTATCTAGCAAAGTCCAATTGTTAGATACTTCCTTATTCCAAAACTTCTCAGTATAAATGCTATGATGATATTCGTGAGCAATTAACGCTTTCAGTGATTCAACATCATAGTTCTCTCTATAGAATAGACTAATTTTTCCGGAACCTGTAGTGTAAGCAGATTCTGCATATTCACCGCCTTCTACAGGAAATACACATACATTAGTCGTTTTTTCTGAAGGTAAATAGTTTGAAGACTCAATCAATGCTTCTTTAATAGAATTATTTAACTGCTTTTCATCTATAGAACTTATAGTATTATTTATTTCTTTTAAGTCTTTAGGAGGCTGTATAGTATCCCTAAAGTGTTCACCACCTTTATAGCATGCATTATATATAGGATTAAGCACCTTTTGATTGAATATGGTAAATGAACTAGCGTCTGATTTCTGCTTCAATGCTTGTTCGTAATTTTCATATAATTTATAAACATTTATAATATTGAATTTCTGGCTCGTACTTGGATGGTGAAATGTATAAAAAAATTCTTCTTTGTTGGATTCTTCCTTTTCTACATCCTTGTTTTCACAAGAAATCAGTAAAATAATTGTAATCGTAATGAATAACATGTTTAATTTTCGCAAGACTGCCCCTCCTATTTATTTGTTCTTATTACTACAATTAAGAAAAAGGAAAATTTCTAATTTTATATTCTCCTATTTCTATTCTTTCTGCCAATGCATTAATTTTAAATCTAAGTAAATCATAAATTTTTGACTAGGCACCGACAAATCCACTTCCATGATTTCTACCATCCGCTTTAAACGATAAGTAAGCGTATTAGGATGGATGTGCAAACGTGCAGCTGTCTTTTGAATATTTTCACTTTCATCTAAATAAGCTTCTAAGGTTGCTAATAATTCTGTATGATGGGTTGAATCATATTTTTTTAGATTTCGAATGGCAACATTTTCCGATCCATCTTGTCTTCGTTTTTCTAAGAGGATATCTAAAAACTGATAGATACCTAACTCTTGGTAGTGAACGAATGCCCCTGCTTCCTGAGGGAATTTCTCACGTACCTCTAAAACAGTCCTCGCTTCTCTGAAACTCTTTGGTATATCTCGATACTGTTTGTAAATTCCTCCAAAGGACCCCCTTACTTCTTTAATAGAAAATCTTTCTTCTAGGTTTTGTTGAAAACTACTAATAAATTTTTTATAACAAGCAATAGAATCCCCGTTATCCTCAAGGGGAGTTGCCAAAATAATTAATTCGTTATCTTCTATAGTAGAGAAAGAAATTTTTACATCTTGGGATACCTTCAATAGATAGAGGATATGCTTTTCTATTTCCTTTGTAATCATTTTAGAAAACGGAAAAATCATCACCGTGAAGCAAGCTGCTGCAGGCATTCCCATTTCCTTTAATTTTTCGTCTATATCTGTCTCTTTCACATACCCAGTTAACATTCTCCAAAAAAATTCTTGATTGTCCTGTAAAGTAGGAGTTTTACTTGCAGCAAAGCGTGACAATAAATGACGCGCTACTGACGCCGCGTTCTCTAAAAACCCCATCTTTTCCTCTGTTAGAGGGGTACCCATTTCAATGGCCCAAATATATCCGATTACCTCCTCCCCTCTCCAAATGGAAACTGCCACCCGATTTCCAAGGCCGATTTCCTTTTTCTCTTTAATTCGAATTGGCTTTTTACTTTGAAGAAGCTGCGGAATCACTCCATCCTTCCATAAACGATTGATTACTCTCTCCGGAACCCTGCGGCTAATTATGGTAGAGATTCTGACCATATCCGTTTCTTCGTCATGACTGCTGTATACTAGCACACGATGATGAGGATCCTCCAACGTAATCGGACATCCTAATAATTCACTAACATGATCTACAAAACTTTCAAGGGAATCATACATATCCCTTCTAAACGGGTTTCGCGGCTCAGCTGTCATCCATCTACTCCTCTCCAAAATGCTTACTAAAATCGTTCAATCTTGTTATATCTTTATTTTATCTCGTTTATAACGCTTTCAACAATAAGAATCTTTAGAAGATTATATTCTTTCGGCCAAAACAGTGTCACTTCTCGTTTGCTTGTTCTCTCTAGTAAAAAGCATTAGAGGTTGTTTCCCTTTTATCTTTCCCCCAACAAAAAACCTTTCAAAAGAATTTACTCCTTTGAAAGGTCTGTCATGCAGGATTAAATTAGCCGTTTATTAGGCTTGTTTCCATTAATATCTTTGTTTCTTTTATCCTTTGCATATTATAAGATGATTCTTGCATTAATGTCTCATCTATATAAGCGGGATGTGTCATTACTTCAATGCTTTTTCCAAGTTCCACACGCTCTCCTAATTTTTCAAAATAATTCTCTGTAATTCCATCACCATAGAAATCATCAAAAAAAATATCGGTTAATATTTGAATATCCGTAAAATGAGAACCTGCATTTCTCACAGGTATCTCATACTTATCTGATAACCTTTTTATCACTGGATAGAATTCTTTTATTCCGTGCACATGATGATGACTATCTAAATGAGAAGGAGTAAGATTGGCAGCAAGGTATTTTTCAATTTGTGCTGTCCATTCTCTTTCTAAATCATCTAAGCTTATAGATTCTGGATCACCATATACCAATGTCTGCTTTTTAAAATTACCTGCTTCATCTACAAGTGTTGGAACATCATGTAAAAGTGGCCTTCCCCATGTTAATACAAGATGGACGCCAACCTTTAAAGAAGGTGTATCCTTTGCTAAAGTGATGGCATGCTTTGTCGCTTTTGCATTCATCATCATGGTTGTGGAAGTAACAATTCCCTTAAGATGGGAATCAACAATTCCATAATTGACTCCTCGGCTAAAACCAAAATCATCTGCATTAATGATTATTTTTGTCATGGATTCGTCTCCTTTAAAGCTAGTCATGTGTTTCATTCAGCATAACTCCGCTTTTACATACGAATACTTTCCTTTTCCGTGAAAAACTGTGGTAAATATTCCTTATGTGCTTCAAGCATCTCATCTAGGATCAGTTTAGCAATTCGATCGCTTGGGACAAGGGGATTAATGGTCATAGCAAGCAATGCTTTATCATAGTTACCGGAAATAGCTGCTTCTATCGCTACCCTTTCAAAGGACTTGATTTGGGTTACTAATCCTTGAACTGCTACTGGAAGTTCTCCAACTGCTATTGGCTTGGGACCATCCTTGGTAATTATACAGCTTACTTCTACCGCTGATTCATATGGAATTCCTGTAATGGCACCATGATTAGCAGTATTCACCGCTTGAATATCACATTTATCTGTATAAATGGAGCAAATTAAACGTACAGCAGCGTCACTATAGTAAGCTCCTCCGCGCTTTTCTAACTGAGGGGGTTTAATCGCTAATTCTGGGTCTTTATATAATTCAAACAACCCCTCTTCTAACTTCTGTACAACCTCTGCTCGCGTTTTCCCCTTTTCTGCTTCCTTTAATTCCTGGGCGAGCACATCTCCTGTTTTATAATAATAGTTGTGATAAGGGCAAGGAAATAAATTCAATCCTCTTAAAAACGAGGGTTCCCAGCCCATCGCGTGAATATTTTGCATCGTAATAGCCTTTTCCGGATCTGTGATTAACTTAATGACCTGTTCCTTTACACTTTTACCATCTATATAAACATCTAGACCGTAAACCATATGATTTAACCCTGCAAAATCAATTCTTACTCTGGCAGGATCAACTGCTAGTAAATCAGCAACCCCCCGTTCCATCCCGATTGGCACATTACACAAGCCAGCAACTTTTGTGATGCGACTGTGGCGAAGAACTGCTTCTGTTACCATTCCAGCTGGATTTGTAAAATTTATGAGCCAGGCATTCGGACAAAGCTCCTCCATTTCTTTCGCTATTTCTAAAATAACCGGAATAGTTCGAAAAGCTTTAAATAAACCTCCAGGTCCATTTGTCTCCTGTCCGATGACTCCATACTTCAAAGGAATTTTTTCATCAAGTGCTCTTGCAGCGAGCTGACCGACTCGTAATTGTGTTGTAACAAAATCCGCTCCCTCCAGAGCCTTTTTTCGATCCAGCGTAAGAAGAATATCAATAGAAACTCCCGCTTTCTTTACCATTCTACGCGCAAGCTCCCCAACAATTTCTAACTTTTCCTTTCCTTCCTCAATATCTACCAGCCAAATTTCTTTAACTGGTAACTCGTTATGATATTTAATAAAGCCTTCTATTAGTTCCGGTGTATAGCTTGAGCCACCTCCAATAGTTACAATTTTTAAACCGCGACTCATTCTACCGACCCCTTTCTCGTTGTCTGTTGCATACACTCCTGCCGTAAATCAATTATTTCAACCGCAAGATCCTTCAATGTCATTGCATTCATTAAGTGATCCTGTGCATGAATAAGAATAATCGGAATCATAAATTGATCTCCGCCGGCTTCAAGATGGAGTAATTTGGTCTGGATTTTATGAGCCTCCGATAGTTCTGTTTCCGACTCTGTTATCTTCTTTTTGGCTTCAGCAAAATCCTTTTTTTTCGCGTCTTGAATTGCTTCCATCGCAAAGCTTCTCGCATTTCCACTATGTAATCAGCTGAAAGGAGAGTTGGTATAATTCTTCCTTATTCATGTTTGCACCCTTCTTTCCTTTAGAGACTAACTGAATCCGAATCTTTCGTAAGCTCTGTTTTATTTTTGGAATCAATTTTTACTTGTGCATAAACAAATGGTAAATAAACAACTGTTGATATCAGTAAATTTAATGCTGCCAAACCAGCTCCCCAAAAGCTTCCCCCCGTCGCTAAGTACCCGCCAATTATCGGTGGTGTAACCCATGGAATCTTAGCCGTTACCGGTGGAACGATGCCATACTGCACAGCAAGATAAGAAATGACAGTTGTAATAACTGGCCCAATTACAAATGGAATAAACCAAATAGGGTTTAAGACGATTGGCAAACCAAAAAGGATTGGTTCATTAATTTGGAATACCCCAGGCGCCCCGCCAAGACCAATCATTTGTTTATACCGTTTTCTCCCTGCAATTATCATCGCAATAATTAATCCTAAAGTAGCACCTGATCCGCCCAAGTAAACAAATGCATCTAGGAAGGATCCAGCTAAAATATGATATTCTCCTAATGCTTGAATTCCTGATTGAGCTAAATCAATGTTTTCTGCTCCTGTTTTTTCAAATAATGGTGTCGTAATCCCACCTAATATGTTTGGACCATGAAGTCCAACCATCCAGAATAAATGCACTAATAAAACAATTAATACTGCAAATGGAAGGGAATCAACTGCATTTGTTAATGGAGAGACAATAACCGTATTTAACCAATCATTTAGAACTTTTCCATCTGTTATCATTCTGAAGATAACGCCAAACACGCCAACTAGAAAAATAGTTCCCATACCTGGTACTAATTTAGCAAAGGATTTTGAAACAGCCGGCGGTACTCCATCTGGCATTTTAATGATTAAAGCCTTGATTATCGATAAGCGCAAGAAAATTTCTGTAGCGATTATCGCTACGATAATAGCAGTAAAAAGGGCAGTGGCATTGAAGTAATTGACAGATACTAGCCCCCAGACTCCACCTGCAACTGTTTCAGTAGCGGCTTCATCTATTGGTAACGTGACACTTGCTGTTTGGGGCAAAAGTAAAAAGAAACATGCAGCAGAAATAAGCATTGCTTCAAACCCCTCATCCCCATAGGATCTAGCTAATTTATAGGAAATCCCAAAGACTGCAAATACAGAAAGAAAAGCAAATGTTCCAAACCATATGTCCCCGCCCAAAGTCGACCAGTTAGCTCCGAATATCGCTTCCATCATTTTTCCATAAGGGGGAATAATTTGACCGAGATTATTAAAAAGTACAGCAAATGAACCTACAATGGTAATAGCAATCATTCCAATTAACGTATCCCTGATAGCAAGCAAATGTCTTTGGTTGCCAAGCTTTAATGCAAAAGGCATAATATATTTTTCAATAAATCCCATCATCTCTTTATTCCCCCTTTATTAAAGCTGCGGCATGTTCTAACACTTTTTCACCATTACATAATCCATAGTCCTGTGGATTAATTGTTGCAACTGGAATTTCTCTTTGGTCGCCGGCCTTTTTTACTTGTGGTAATAGAAATCGTACTTGAGGACCTAACAAAATAACATCAGCATTCTCTATCTCGTTGTTCACTTCTGAGGCTGCTATTGCCCAAATCTTGCAGTCTATCCCTTTGTTTCTGGCACTTTTCTCCATCTTTGAAACTAATAAACTTGTAGACATTCCGGCTGAACAACATAGTAAAATATTCACTATTCCATCCCCTTTTAATTGATAGATTATTCCGATATTTTTCTAAAATTTTTTCCTTTCGTACGTCTTTTTATCAGCCACCCTTCTTAGGAAAGTAGTAACATCTTATATCCATATTGTAATAACAAATATAATGTATTTCAATACAAATTTATTTGTTACTACAAATTTGTTATTTATTTGCTTATTAGGAATAGAAAAGATATTCTATATTTAGGGACAATATGGAGGGAAACGATTGTGGAAGAAATGAACAAAGATGCTGCGCTACACTCGATTGTAAAAGAGTCCATTATCGACATGATTAAAAGCGGCGAATATCAACCAAATACTAAATTACCAACCGAAGCTGAATTTTGTAACACATTCGGTGTCAGCAGAACAACGATTCGCACAGCCCTTCAACAACTAACAGTTGAGGGCTATGTTTATCGAGTACAAGGGAAAGGTACCTTTGTAGCCGAAAATAAAATCAAACAATCTTTAACTAGTACAGTAGAGCAATTCTTTGAACAAATTACTTTGCAAGGGAAAGCCCCGTCTATCAAGGTGCTTCAGCTGAAGGTTATTGAAGCGACCGATTTTCTAGCCAAGCAATTCAATCAAAATATAGGGGATCCCGTTAACTGCTTAGAACGCATGCGCTATGTAAATGATGCTCCACTACAATATGAAATCTCTTATCTGCCTTGGCACAAGGCACCAGGATTAGATAGCGCTGCTTGCGAAAAGTCTTTATACAAAATGCTGGAAACGAAGTATAATATAAAAATCCGCAAAACAATAGAGCACTTAGAATTAGTTTTAGCAGATGACACTATTTCTAAGAAATTGGAAATTCCTGCAGGATCCCCTTGCTTTCTACTTGAAACCTTTGCTTATGCAGAAGATGAAACTGCCATTGAATATTCCAAAACTATTTTCCGAGGAGACAGAGCACACTTTGTTATTGAGCGGAATTATTGAAGAAGGCAATCAAAAGAGGCTGGGACAAAACTAGATAGCCAATCTGTAAAGACGAACAATCTCTAATTTATCTCTTAAATAAAGGTTCCTTTTATACAATGGTTATTTATGTTTTTAAATATAGTCAAGTGTAAAAACTAATTCATTCCATTGCGCTACAGAAACACGATTCGCCGGGGAGCAACCTAAGCCTCCTCGGCTAAAGCCTGTGGGGTCTAAAGATTGCTCTACTTCCCGCAGGAGTCGAGTGTCCTCCGCTCCATTCCACTCTGTTTTTAAAGGCAATTCCCTAAAAAATATTGTTTTTTTAGAAAAAATGAATTAGTAGGAAATATGGAGCAGCCTGAATACACGTAGACTCCTATGGGAGCTGCGAGAAAGTCCGAGACCCTGCAGGCCAGAGGCCGAAGCGGCTCGGCGCTCGCCCCATGGAAAGCGAAGTGTATTCAGGCTGCGGATATTAACACTAACTGTACTGAAACAGCCTTTTATACAACTAATAAAACCCGAACAATCATTTAGGATTATTTGATAGTTGTTCGGGTTTATCTATGACTGGCATACTTATGTCCCAGCCTCTTTTTGTTCCAACTGTTTTTCCTCTATTCTCTTCATTCTAACTTCCCTTTCCCAGCCTTCTCCCTCGCTTAGTTTTCCACAATAAATCCACAGAACATCTTTTCTTCTACTAAATATCACCTGATTTCTACTTAGTTTTCCACAAATACAATAAAAATTACCTATGTTATCCACATACTATCCACAAAAAGACCGGTTATCCCATAAGTATGTTCTAACCGGTCCTTCATCTATTATGCTGCTAATTTTGAGTTAACATTTGAATTGATTTTATTTTTACTAAACGACTTACTAAGATGACACCAATGATGGATCCTGCAAAACTGCTAACAGCAAAGGATGGCAAATAAAAGAGAGCACCCGTTTTTGTCCCTAAGAAAAAAGATGCATATGGTACTGCCACTAAGGAGGCGATGACGCCTGTTCCAATAAATTCACCTAAAGCTGCAAAGATTGGCTTAGCTGTTTTATGAAATAGATAGCCTGCCAAAAGTGCACCTATCATACTTCCCGGAAATGCTAATAAGGATCCCGTTCCTAATAGGTTTCTTAACAAGGAAGTAGCAAAAGCAATGATAACTGCTGGAACCGATCCAAGTATTGCTCCCGCTATTACATTTAAAGCATGCTGAACAGGATATGCCTTGGCAATACCTGCCGGAAACCATACTAAGGTTGAGCCATATGTCCCAATTGCCGTAAACATGGCCATAATCACCAATAATTTAATTCTTTTCATCGTAATTATTTCCTCCACTCAAAATAGTTTTAAGCATGGAGACTAAGCAAACCTTCTATTGACTAGACCCAAAAGGCTTACAGGGCTATTAAACGACGGCTTTTCACAAACTAAAAAAGCCAGATCTAAATAGACCTGACTGCTAAAGTCAAAAGAAATAGAGTGAATCCGCTACTTCCCTACGCTGGTATGATCCAGATCAGGTCGTTAGGGTTAAAAAACGAATTTGTTTTTCTCTCAGCCACCAACTGGCACCCCTAGTAGTCCATATATGCTTATAGCTTCATTTTAACTTATTTCATTTAGGACGCAAAGAATTATTCTTATTGTTTCTTGGACAATTTATCCACAAACTGCATATCGATTAATTCTTCGTATTTATAGCCTTCCGTATAGACACCCGTTTTCTCGACAACATCCATTGGTTTTGCAACAGCTTCCTCTGAGATGTAACCGTCCTTGCTCCATAACTCATCAGCATAAGCACGATCCAAGGATGCTTGTAGAATCTCATCCGATGTAGTTGGAAATTCTGCTTTTAACACTTTCATGGATAGGTCTGGGTCTTCATCCACCTTCTTAAGTCCTTTTAAAACAGCTTTTACAAAGCTCTCCACAACTTCCGGCTCTTTCTCAATTGTGGATTTTTTTACACTGACAACAGAATAAGGATAGTCTCCCAAACTGGCAAAACTGTAGAATGGCTCTTTCCATGCTCCCTTTTTCATTCCTTCTGTGATTTGCGGTTCTCCACCATTAGCAATATCGGCATTTCCGGATTCTACAAGGGAAACTACTGCACTGGCATCAGCTGGTTCTTCTAACTTCACATCTTTTTCCGGATCTAAACCTAGCTCCATTAACAGCCATCTAGTTAAAAGATTGGGACTACCACCATAGCGCCCAGCTGCAATAACTTTTCCTTTTAAGTAAGCTGCCAGCTCTTCATCGTTTGTACCATCAATCGTTTCCTCTGAGTTTCCCATCAAATAAACATTAGCGCGGTTAACGACGTTTACTACTGACTGAATCGGATCAGAGCTTCCTAAATTGGCCATTTGCACAGAATCTGGTCCGCCCATAACACCCCAGGCATCACCACTAACAACGGATGTAACATGGGCACCTCCTGTTGCTGTAATGACTTCTACTTCCAATCCCTCTTCTTTAAAATAACCTTCTTCTATGGCAACATACAGTGGAAGATAGCCGATCAAATGTACTGGCTCTGAAATAACAATCTTCCTCAATCCATCCTTCGTTCCCTTTTCTTCTTTTGAAGAACATCCTGCAAGGATTAAGACGAAACTAAGACACATAAGCAGAAAAAGCCTCCACTTTTTCAAGGCAAAGCCCCCTTTTTCATATATGAATAGAATGGGAAATTTAGTAGTAGATAAGAAAATGAAAATGAACCAGAAGTATATTGCGGATAATGGAAATACATATTCTATTTCATATATATGGAACATTTTTCTCTTTATGTTCTTTTCAAAGGGGAAAATATTTTATTCCGCATTTCTTCCTCGCAAAAGAAGCTTTTCTATCCATACTGTAGCAAAGTACATCACAATCGAAAGAATAGACAGCACAGCTACGCCCACCCAGACAAGATTGATATTCATAATCTGCCCAGCATATAGGATCATTCGGCCAATCCCTTGTCTAGAGCTGATAAATTCCCCGACAATTGTACCAGCCAATGCTAATGCTATGTTAATTTTCAAACTGCTTACAATCCACGGCATTGTCGTTGGTATGACAACTTTAGTGAAAACATGCCATTTCTTTGCACCAAGGGAATACATTAATTTTTCTAAATCTTTATCTACTGCCTTCACTCCACTGTAAGCGGCAAGAGCTGTTGTAATAATAGTCATCATAAAGGCAAGAACTACCTTGGAGCTAAACCCTATTCCAAATAAAATAACAAGAACTGGTGCAAGAGCTAGCTTCGGTACTGCATTAAAGGCAATTAAATAAGGTTCTGAAATACGTGCATAATAGTAAGACCACCAAAAGGAAAGTCCTAATAGGGCGCCAAAGAAGGTTCCTAGTCCAAAACCAAAGATAGTCGCACCAGAGGTATATAATAAATCACTCCATAAAGATCCTTCTGTCCAAGCTATATAACCCGTCTTCCATATTGTTGATGGACTGCTCCAATAATACGAATCAATTAGTTTCCACTTGGAAAGCAGCTCCCACGCAAGGAGAAATATAATTCCAAAGCTCCATTGCCCAATGCGAGTAAATTTCCTTTTTCTTCGGGCAATGACCTCATCATCCTCTATATAAAGAACCTTCGTTTTATCCTTTGATTCCATCTCTCCATTCCTCCCTCCCTATTTTGTTTCTTCTGTTGATTTTAGTGCTTGTAGTACATATTCTTTTAATTGAATAAATTTAGAGTCTAGTAGTGTTTGTTCATTTCTTGGTCTTGGTAATTGGATTGATACCTTCTCCTTAATGGTGCCTGGTCTTGGCGTCAAAATATATATATCATCTGATAAAAAAATGGCTTCATCTATATCATGGGTGATAAACAAAATAGTTTTCTTAAAATCTCCCCATATTTGCAAAAGCCATTCCTGCATAAATAAGCGTGTTTGTGCATCTAAGGCGCCAAAAGGTTCATCCAGTAAAATAACATCTTGGTCATAAAGCAATGTTCGCAACAAAGCCGCACGCTGCCTCATTCCTCCAGAAAGTTCTTCCGGAAAATGCTTTTCAAACCCTTCCAATCCATATCTCTCTAATAAAGGTAATGCTCTTTGGATCGCCTCTTTTTTAGGAACACCCTTTACCTCCAATCCTAAAATCACATTATGAAGAATATTTCTCCACGGAAGAAGCAAGTCTTTTTGAAGCATATAGCCAACATGCCCACTCTTTCCAACAATATCCCTTCCGTCTAACAAGACATGACCTGTTGATGGTGTTATTAATCCTGCAATTATATTAAATAGTGTTGATTTTCCACATCCACTTGGGCCGATAATACTGACAAATTTCCCTTCTGGAATCTGCAAATTTGTATCCTTTAATGCGAAAAACTCCTTGCCATTTTTTCGAAAAACCTTACTACTGTCCTTAACCTCTAATTTATACAATTACAGCCCTCCGTTCTGAAATATTCATATTTTTAATAGATTTTTTATAGACCAATTTCTCGTTCCTGTTATAATCAGCTGATTTATCATTCCCTTCACATGGTCTCTTGTAATGGAGAAAAAAGTGATCAACAGCCTTTAAAACTCCCTATTGCCAATGAATATGCCATGCTTCTAAATTTGCTCTTGCTATACTATATGTAAAATGAGGCGAATGGGTAATTATTATAGAAAAAAGTTCAATCGAATAAATGATGGCTTTACAGGAGACTATTCCGAAATAAATATTCTGAAAATTTTCACGACTACAGCATATCCACCAGCATTTCTATGTTAAAATGAACTTATATTTTTACAAGAACTGGAGTCCTGTATATGTTAGAAAAAATGAATGCTTTTCTTGGGAAGTGGATGCCTCTTTTAACCCCGATTAGTGTCCTAATTGGGGTATTGCTATCAGATATCCTTCATCATGTCTCTTTCTTAGTTCCGTGGATTTTTGCAGTGATGACTTTTATAGGGAGCTTGACATCTAATTTAAAATCAGTGAAATATACAATCACCCATCCACTTTCTTTGCTTTTGACACTGGCTATTCTACATATTCTTACTCCTTTGTGGGCATTTGGGATTGGTCACTTATTTTTCCAAAATGACCCTTACACGATTACAGGGCTTACGTTAGCTGTGGTTATTCCAACTGGAATCACAAGTGTTATCTGGGTTAGCCTCTATAAAGGAAACATTGCACTTACTCTTGCGATTATCTTGCTCGATACCTTGCTGTCTCCGTTCCTTGTTCCATTAAGCATGAGCCTTTTTGTAGGAGAAACGGTACAGCTTGAGGTTTGGGGGATGATGAAGGGGCTGCTTGGAATGATTGTTCTGCCATCTATTTTCGGCATGATGGTTAATCAGTTTTCAGTGGAAAAGGCGAAAAAGTGGAATCATACACTATCCCCTTTTTCTAAAATTGGGTTAGCACTAGTTGTTAGTATTAATAGTTCTGTAGTAGCCCCTTACTTACGAAATATTGATAAAAAGTTTCTCCAAGTAGCACTTACTGTTTTTGTAATAGCATTATCCGGATACTTTTTTGCCTGGATATTAGGGGTAGTTACAAAACGAAGCAAAGAAGAAACAATAGCAATGATCTATTCTGGCGGGATGAGAAATATTAGTGCAGGAGCAGTTCTCGCTGTGAGCTTTTTCCCTCCAGCAGTAGCAGTTCCCGTTGTGATTGGTATGCTATTCCAACAAATTCTAGCAGCTTTATATGGATACTTTATTAAATTAGTCTATGAAAAGCCTGTAGTAGGGAAAATAAAGGAAGGGAAAATTTCTTAATTCATTTGAAAATCAAGAGGTGGTTTTAAATATTCTAACAGAGGATAATCCCAAACGACTGATAAGAAAATACTACTAATATTTTCCTTATCGATCGTTTGGGTTTTTAATAGTTTGTGGGTATTACCCGCAGACTAAAATACATTTCACTTTCCAAGCGGCTGACTTTCGATCGCCGCAACATAGCCTTTGAGGTTTTGACTTCTTCTGCTCGCTAACCCTATAAAAATCTATGTTGTCTGCTTCGTGTTGATTTTTATGTTTTTTTCTCTATAATCATGGCACACATTTCTATCATCTCACTTGCCATAATCTTTAATGTTTCGGTTGTGAGCATTTGATCTTCTGCATGCATGAGAATAAGGGAGAATGGCAGTTGTTCTCCAGCAGCCTCTCTTTGGATAAGAGAAGCATGGACTTGATGAATTTGATTGTAAAATTGAACACCTTCTTCTATTTTTTGCTTCGCTTCGTCCATTTTTCCATTTCTTGCAATCTGAATAGCTTCTACATAACAACTTCTTGCTTCCCCAGCAAATGAAATAATCTGAAAAGCTGCTGTCTGCATTTCCTCTAAAGTATTCAATTTCACCACCTCTATTCTCTTGGTTAATTTTTAGCTAATGATAATGCATGGTCTAGTATTTTCTCTCCATTAGCTGTACCGTACAATCTTGTATCAATGACATCCACTGGAATTCCATATGGTTTCGCAGCACTTTCTGCCGCCTGTTTCATAAATCGTACTTGCGGCCCTAGAAGAATGGCCATTACCCCTTCGCTTGAGGTTGCTAATTCATCAGCAATTGCTCCTTCTGGAATGGCATAAACATCAATTTCTTCGCCTCTTGCCTTAATAGCTGCCTTCATTTTTGATACTACAATGGAAGTAGACATACCTGCTGCACAAGCTAATATTATTCTTTTCATCCTTCATTCCTCCTGTTATTTAATAAAATCATCATTTTTTACGGTGATTTCTCGAGCTTTAATGATTTCCTTATACCAAAAAGCTGACTTTTTCAATTTTCGGTTTCGATTTTCTTCTAAATTAATTTCAACTAGTCCATATCTATTTTTAAAAGCATTCATGGGCGAAACATTGTCTGTAAATGCCCAGAGCATATATCCTTTACAGTTTGCTCCCTGTTCGACTGCTTTTAATAACCATTTAAGATGTTCACTAATAAACTCAATGCGATAATCATCTTGGATTACTTCACTTTCGTCTTTATACTTAAACTCATTTTCCACACCCATTCCATTCTCGGCCACAAACCACTCAATATTGCCATAATCCTCTTTCAAGCGAGTTGCCATATCAAACATAATCTGCGGATAGATTTCCCAGCCTCGGAATGGATTCATTTTTTTGCCTGGCATATCGAACATTTCATAATAATAAGCTGGATGAAAAGGGGTATTTTCGTTCCATGACGTTGTTCTAGCCTTTACGCGATGAGGATAATATAAGTTAATCCCCACATAATCAACGGTATTATTTCTTATTACCGTTAAGTCTTCTTCTGTATGTTCAAATAAAATATTGTGTTTGTGTAAAAGATCCATTAATTCTGCTGGATATTCTCCTTTAATCGATGGATCTAGAAA
The DNA here is from genome assembly GCF_024219955.1 of Niallia sp. RD1. NCBI lineage: Bacteria > Bacillati > Bacillota > Bacilli > Caryophanales > Bacillaceae > Niallia > Niallia sp. RD1. Next base: position 1,033,681 of record NZ_CP100420.1, read on the forward strand.
TACTCGGTTAAAGAATAAATCATAAATACGGGCGGCATCTTGGTCATGCGGAGCCGAAGATCTCGCATATGTTACCTCTGGATTTAAAATAACCCCAATTTTAGCCCCTTGTCCATGCAGCTGCTTTTCTTTAAACAAGGCAACAACCTTAGCAGTGGCAAGTGCTTTATGATAATTCCACTGCATCCACTTTTGGGTATTCTGCTCAAATGGATAACGTATTGCATCTAAATATACACGGGTCTGCACAACAATTGGTTCATTAAAAGTAAACCAGTGCTTCACTTTACGCCCGTAACGCTCGAATACTTTTTCTGCATATTTGACGAATAAGTCCACAACATGTCTGTCGTTCCATCCTCCATATTTCTCAAAAAGAGCAGCCGGTAATTCATAATGCTCTAAGCAAATCATTGGTTCTACACCTTTATCTATCAGCTCATTAATAACATTATCGACATATCCAGCATAATTCTCATCTACCACTGCGTTTTCATAATCCACCAAGAAACGAGACCAATTGATCGATGTCCGGTAATGCGTTAACCCTATTTCCTGCATTATGCTGATATCTTCTTTATATCGATGGTAAAAATCTGTAGCGATTCCTGGTCCGTAGCCATTATGCCAAACATTTTTATTATTTTTATACCAGATATCCATATAGGAGTCTTGAGAGTCCTTCTTTCCAGCCCATCCTTCTGTTTGCCACGCAGATGATGCTGCTCCTAAAATAAAATGATCTGGAATACTAACTTTCATTTGTTCCATTATTTCTCCTCCTTACTCTTCACAAATAACTATTAAATTCATGATTCCTAATAATCCATCATAGACCATCTCACAAGTATTGGCCGGATAGGAGAAATGAGGAATCACAGCGTCTATCTTATACAATCCGATTGTCAAATTTATCTCTTCCTCCCTTCCCGTATTAAATTACTCGTCTTCTGGAACAGCAGGAGCCTTATTAGCAATCAATACAAATGGCAAATAAATTAGAACAGATACGATAATACAAATAATCTGGGTAATAACCGCTCCAATACTTCCGGCCGTGGATAGGTATGCATTAATAATGGGCGGGGTCGTCCAAGGAACCATGACGACAGCCTTAGCAGCAAATCCAGTTACTGTAGCAATATAACCGATTGTCCCTGTAATCAGCGGGGTAATAATAGATAATATTAGGAATTTCCTTTCCCTCTTGGAATGCCGTCATATTAACAGTAATAGATGCCAGCAGCAGTGGTTCTCTTATCGGTTTTACCATTTGATTTCCATGAATACCAATCACCCAGAAAAATTGGGCCACAAACATAAGAATCAGAATTCCTGGCAGTCCTTGCATGACACTTTCTAACGGTCTTTGTACAATGTTATATACTGCTTCATATAAATAAATCCCTGTAACTTTGAAAAAAAGAAATCCAAAAGTAGCAACAATCGTTACAGTTAAAATAGAAGGAATTAGTGCTGAAAACGAAGTCGCAACATTTGACGGAACACTATCAGGCATCTTAATTTGCAGCTTATCTACTTTCGATAACTTGCAATAAATTTCAACCGATACAATGGCGATAATCATTCCGAGGAATAAACTTTTTGGGTCAGAAAACTGCCTTGCTAAAACATCAACCACTAATTGGTTCTTCTCATTAACAAGCAGTTCTAGCGTTGTTGGAACAACAGAAACATAGGACATTAATGCTAATATTCCAGGGAATAACGACTGATGGCCATTGATCCGTCCGAGCTCTATCCCAATAAGAAAAACGGCCCCAATTGTAAGGAAGTTCAAGGTAGCATATTGGATCGCCTTCATAATTGGCTGGTAATCAGCCAAAAAGGCAAATGCTTTAAAATGGGCTAAACCACTCTCTGTTCCCATCACCATATTCGCGATTAAAACGGCAAACGCCCCTGTTATAATGACAGGCATTAACGTCACAAAAGCTTTTTTTATGGCCATAATATATTTCTGATTTGTTATTTTGTAAGCAACATTTCCAAGGGTCTCTGTAGCTTTGTATTTAAAACTCATTGATTAACCTCCATTCCTAATTTAAATGGAAATGATATGTTTCATTTCTTGTTTTCCATTCTATTGGATAAGCGCTTACATTTACATACACTTATTTTCCACCTTAAACTGGAAATGGCTGACTCAAAAAAAGGAACTCTAGTCCGGAGTTCCTTCCCTTCTATAAATTCCTATTGTCCAATAGCTAAAATACATTCTTTGAATTCGTCAAAGGACTTTACCTTTAATAGCTGATTCACCATATAGGCATTTCCTGATATTTTGACTAGCAGCTGATATAGCTTTTGAATATCTTTCTTGTACTTTTTTTGTACACTTAATAAGAAAATAAGCTGCACTTTATTTTCGCCCCATTGAATTGGTTTTTTTAATGTGCAAATAGATAAAAAAGTACTGTCGGTGATTGGTTTTAGAGGATGAGGAATGGCTATGGCGTTTCCATAACTTGTTGGAGCAATCTCTTCTCGTTCCATGATTAACTCAAAGAAATGATCTGGCGCAATCCCCTTCTGTATAATTTCTCTTGCTAAAAATGCTAATACTTCCTCTTTCGTTTGATACTCTTGTTGAAAAAATCCAAGGTCAGGATAAAAATATTGCAAGGTAGTTTCAACTCTATCTACAACCATATGCTCTAATTTACTAATGTCTTCCTCTCTTAAAATAGTATGTACATCAATAACAGGTATGGTTAATTCCCTTTTAATAGGAATGGTACTAACAATGAAGTCTAATGTACTTAGATCATAGTTATCGATGGTAAACATATTAGCAGTTCCTACAATTTCAAGTTTATTGCCAAAGGTGGACTGAAGCTTGTGATACAGTAATTGAGCACTTGCCACCCCAGTAGCACAGACAATCAAGCATCTTTTCACACTGCCTTTTGCTTTCTTTCGCTCAAGCGCTGCGCCAATATGTAATGCTAAATAACCTATTTCATCTTCATTAATGTCCAATCCCTTATGTCTACTTAAGTATTTCCCCATAATAACAGCAGCATCAAAGGACATTTGATAATTTTTCTTGATTTCAACAAGAAGGGGATTCTTTATGGTTAAATCGTATTTATATCTATTGATAGCAGGCTTTAAGTGCAGACATAACCCGTAAATTAATTCTTCATCATAGGCTATTTCTAGATCCAATTCTTGCTCCACTTCGTGGAGCATCGCTTTTGTTAATGCTAAAATGTCTTCCTCTATCATTTCTAACATATTCTCTCTGCTATCAGACTGGTAAACTACCATTTTCGCACCTAATAAATGAATAGTTATGTAGGCTATTTCTGATTCAGGAAAAGTAACATGTAACGTTTTTTCTAGAAAAAAGACAATCTTTTTGGCAATCGTAAATTCTCTTTTTTCTTTAAGAGGCTCCATTTCTTTTAAAGGCATGGAAACATAATTATCATTTTGTATGCGAATACAGGCAATCGCAATATGTGTTGCTAAATTATTTACGCCAATATCTGATAGAAAAATAGATGCCTTTTCTGCTTGTTCGATAATAATGTTTCTTATTTCTTCTAGTTTTTTATTCGGAAGTATCCAATCTGTTTGATCCTGGTCAAACACATATGCCGCAAGACAATAACGCAGCTTAGCTTCTTGCCCCTTGATTTTCAAACCATAGTTTGGCTTCTTATCTAGATTTAAATTAAAGTCTTTTAATAATCTTCTTACTTCTTTCAGATCATTTTTAATAGAGGATTCACTTACAAAAAGCTCCTCAGCAAATTGTTCGATTTTTAAGTATTCTTCCGCCAATAATAGACGTTTTAGAATATAGTCGACTCTTTCCTCAGGTTCCGTTGGAAGGGGTGTACTTACGTTATTTTCATTCATTATTTTTGTTAAAAATGGTTTAAAATAATGATAATTTCCAATAACTAATTCATATCCCTTCCCTCTTGTCAGTACTATTTCTGCTCCATTATCTTTTAATGTATCAATCAATGCCTTCATATCACTTCTAATTGTTCGCGTGGTTACATCCAGGGCATTTGCTAAGTAATCACTGGAAAGCGGAGACTTTGACTGCATAAGCTGATGCAGTATCTTTTGTTGTCTTATTGGTAACAATTTCACTCACTCCTTTTAACCAATTCCCTTCTATGATAGTTATATCCATCATATCTTATCAGCCTTTTATTAGAAAGCGGTTTCTAAACAAATTATCCATTATCCATAATGCCAATAATCTGCAGCAGAAAGCATCTCGCCTTTTTTCATTCCTGATACGCAGTGGTGCCCTTTTACATAATATCGCAACGGTTTCGACGTCCATTCCTCTTTATTTGGAATCCCAATTCTCGGAGACTCAATTATTTGGGATGGTACTTTCCCATCTACAATCCGTAAAGATTCTTCATTTATTAAGATACCATTTAAAGCTTTGGTGATTTCCATTGCTTTTGTAAGCTTCCCAGGTCCATTACATACATTTACTCCATTTGCTTGTCGATTCTTTTCCATCCCTTCTATTCCTTCAAAAGGTTCAATCGCTCGGATAAGAACAGCCTGGGGATTTCCCTCTTCTTTTGTAACAATATTTAACATATGGTGGGTATGCATCGTATAAATATAGATTGTTCCACCTGACTTATACATCGATTCCAATCGAGGCGTGCGTCTTCCTGCATAGCTATGACAAGCCATATCTTCTATCCCAACATAGGCTTCCGTCTCTACAATATAACCACTATACGTATATGCCGGCGTTTTATGAATAAGTTTTTTTCCTAAAAGTAGTCGTGCTATTTCTTCTGTTGACTGGTTTATATAATCAATCATCGTCTCTCTCTCCTATTATATTTCTTCTAGTATACGTTTCTTTCCCCCAAAAAAGAAAGAATCATCCCTTTATAAAAAGAGATGATTCTTTTCACCTAGTGCTTATTGCTTAACAAGTTCTTTTTGTTTCGCTATAGCTGCTAATCCAGCTTGATTTAATGTATTCCACGGTTTGTTAAAATGCGGTTGAAAGAAGAAATCGATAAATCCTAATTCATCAATCGTCATTTTAGTTTGAATACATACAGATAATGTATTCATCATTTGTGTCACATCCGCTTTTGAAATTAATTGTGCCCCTAAAATTTGTCTTGACTCTTTATGGAAAAGTACTTTTAAGCGAATTTCATGGAATGTCGGCATAAATTCTGGACGATCATTATCAATTACTTCTACTACTTCATAAGGAATATCGTTAAACTTAGCAGTCAATTCTGTTAAGCCAGTAGATGCCATATTTAATCCAAAAATATGCAATCCAGAAGTTCCTTGTGTTCCCATATACTTTAATGGCTGCCCAGCTATGTTATGTCCTACCAATGTACCCATTCGCACAGCATTTGTCGCAAGGGGAATATATACCTTTTCTCCTGTAGGGTTGTAATTAACTGCACAGCTATCACCTGCCGCATAAATATCAGGGTCGCTTGATTGCATATATTCATTAATTTTTATCGCACCATTTGGCAGTAAATCTACTTTTCCTTTTAACAGATGGGTATTCGGTCTGAATCCCACACATAAGATAACTAAATCCGTTTCATATTCGCCTTTCGTTGTATAAACCTTTGTTACTTTTCCTTGTTCATTTCCTTCAAATTTTGTTACCGTCTGTTGTAAAGCTAAATGAATATTGCGCTCTGCAAATTCAGCCTCTACGACATCAGTAAATTCTTTATCTAAATACTTATTTAAGATTCGATCTTCACTATCAATTAACGTCACGTTTTTTCCATTTAACGCAAATGCTTCCACTAACTCGACACCAATATATCCAGCACCAATTACAGTGACATTCTTTACGTTTTTGGATCGCTCAATAATTTCATTTGCTTGGTTATAGTTTTTAGAAAGCAAAATATTATCTAAATTAATGCCATCAATTGGTGGAATAATTGGCCAAGATCCTGTTGTCATCACCAATTTATCATATTGATCAATCTTTTCTTCTCCTGTATTTAAGTCTTTCACACGTACTTGTTTGTTTACTGTATCAATATCCAATACTTCATGCTCCATATGCATAGTTGCACCAAGGGATTTTAGCTCTTCTGGTGAAGAATAGAATAATTGACTCGCATCTTTCGCCACGCCACCAACATATAAAGCAATACCACAAGATAAAAAGGAAACATTATTATTTTTTTCATAAACTGTTATATCTATATTTTTATTTAAATTTGCTAACGTCTTTACTGCTGCTGTTCCAGCATGTGTACATCCAATTACAACTACTTTCATCGTTCAAAAACTCCTTTGTAATAGATTATATGTGAAAAACTTCACTTATTTAGTGAAAAAAATCACATATATTGTGATGCAATTCACATTTCGTTCACACCTTTATTATACATCGAATATTTCTTAATGCAACTATTTTGTGATCAAATTCACAAGAAAAAACGAGGGAATTTATTCCAAAATCAAAGCCCTTAATGGATAAAGGATAAATTGTTTGGAATAATATTATAAAAAATAAGCGAGAAATAAATATGAGGTTACTAACAAAATTCACGGTGCTTTTTGTAATATTATTTATGTTAATTCCATTAGAAACTTATGCAGTTGAAAAGAGTATTTCTAAAATTGTTACAAATCAACATAAAACAGAAGAAATACTTGTCGAGAGTCTACCTGAAGCAGGAATTAATTTGTATGCTACTGAAAGAGAAGGGATGTTAGAAAATTTTAGGTTACACTTATTAAGTGGTGACAAGTATCTCCCGTTTTGGTTTAATGTATCAAATCAGACTTATTGGCCAAATACTTTCTATAAAGACATTAATCAAGATGGAAAAAAGGAACTAATTTTTGTTTTAACAACAGGGTATGGAAATGATATTGTAAAACAAAATGTTCATGTATTTCATCAAATTAAAACCAATCTTGGTAACTCTTATAAAGAAATACTTGTGGATAATCCAATGGCGATTATTTTAAAAAATGTCAAAACAAAATTAACAAAAACAGAAGCAATTATTAATATAGGAACTAAAAAAACTGTTTTAAAAATAGATAAAATAGGGATTAATTCGAAAGACTTATTTCCAGATATATCAATTAGTAATATAAGTAAAATCGAAATTTTGGATAATAAATTGACTGCTATTATAGGAGCGACTATTTCGCCAGCAGGTGGATACGTAGGTGATTTTCATATTACATATACTTTTAAGGATAAGATGTACCAATTAGAAAAGATTAAATTCATCCCTAATAAATAAATCGAGCAGGGGGAAGGCACCTAGCCTTCCCTACTCGATTTATAACTAACTTTATTGTACCCTCATAGCCAAATCTCCCGTTTTAGCCCAACCTACACGAAGAATAACATAATAAAGAGGTAACGTAATCACAATTGGAAGTACCATGCCTACAGCAACATAGATTAAAAATCCGTGCAGTCCTTGTGTTGCTAGAACGCTAATCGGTGCAATTAAGGAATTTAATCCTAATCCCGCTAATTCGTAAGTTGCAGTAAATCCAAATCCTAGTGTAGCAATTGGTGCACAAATGATTGCTGCCACAAAAGGCGGAATGATTAATAATGGATTTTTCACTAAATTCGGGAACTGCACTTTTGGTGTAATAATTGATTGTGCAAGAAATCCTCCTAGATCATTTTGACGAAGAGACATTGCTGTAAATCCGACAAATTGTACGGTACAACCGATTAACGCCGCTGCACTTGAAACAGGATCCATTTGTAATGCAATTGCTAAAGCAGCTGATGATGCCGGAGTCATTAAAAGAATGCTCCATACTAGTGAAATAACCATTGGTGCCACTAGTGGATAGCCTTGAACAGAAGATGTAATTTGTGCGCTAATCCATTCCAGCATTGGCGTTGTTACTGCTGCTAATCCTACTCCTGCGATTCCTCCAACAAAAATGGCTGCCGCTGGAATTGCTACCATGTCTAAAATAGTTTTTCCATTAACCCATTTACCAACATATGTTGCGACGATTGCAGCTAGCACAGCACTAATTGGCTGTCCAGAAACTAATACCATCCCTGCATCTGTTGCATGTAAAGCATTTCCCCCAATCGTACTACAGACCATTGCACTAAAAATCACTAATGTGTTCCCACCTAACTGGTAGGCAATCCCTGCTCCAAATGCAGGTGCAAGCAACACCTTTGCTACTCCACCAATCTGGATTAATACATCCCAGCCAAATGCTTTTCCGATCGATTCTAATAGCAATCCCATTCCTAATGTTACAAGTACGGCATTAGACATTCCTGCTGAGGCTTTATACATTTGTTCCATGAAATATTCTTTATTCTTCATCGTTGTCTTCTCCTCTATTTAAAAAATAATCATCCTATCAATAAAAACAAAAAAACCTGTCCAATATTTGGATAGGCACCGTCAAACCTTACAAACTGTTTAGTGCCTTGTTTTAATAAACAAAAACTGGACTAAACAATTCCCGTTATGATAAAAAGGGATTATTTAATCCTAAGAGCATAATATGAGTATAATAATTAGTAATGTATTTGCTTTGATTTTCATGATATGCTCCTCCTAAACGGTTAATTATTGTTTAGTTATAATATCACCAATATTCTGAAAATGTAAATAACTATTTTATTTCAGAATATAATAAAACGCTATCATAAATAGCATAATGAAAGGTTTTTTTTCTTTTTTTGAGGGAAATGATTATTATTTAGGTGAAATAAAATCAATTTGAAGGAAAGAATAGATATTCTTTTAATAATTGAAGTTTTGTCAGAATATTTAACAAAAAGAGTGGCGAACCACTCTTAAATGATTTCTATATTCTTTGTTTCTTTTCCAAAAAAGAGAACTACTGCAGCACCAATTAATACAGCAATACAAAAAATAGTAAAAATAGTAGGTATTGATACATTTTGAGCTGTTAAGTAAGGAACTAATAGCGGTCCTAAGATTCCTCCAACTCTTCCAACTGCTGCTGCCATCCCAGCACCTGTTCCACGAACCTTTGTAGAATACTGTTCTGGTGTATAAGCATAAAGAGCACCCCATGCGCCTAAATTAAAGAAGGATAAAAGGATTCCTGCTGTAAGCAGCATTGCTGTACTGTCCGCTACCCCAAACATAAATGCACTTCCGGCTGTCCCAGCTAAAAATAAAACGAGTACAAACTTTCTTCCGGCTTTTTCAATTAGATAGGCTGCCACTGCATAACCTGGTAATTGTGCTAATGTCATGATTAATACATATTCAAAGCTCTTAATCATACTAAAACCTTGCGAAACCATTACACTTGGAAGCCATAAAAACATTCCATAGTAGGAAAATACGACACAGAACCATAGAATCCACAATGTCGCTGTTTGCTTCCGGTTTTCTTTTGACCATACCGCTTGCATACTTTCCTTTATTGTTAACTTCTTCTCTTTTTCCACTTTTAAAAATTTCGGCGAATCAGGTAAATGCAACCGCAAATAAATCGCATAAAAAGCTGGGAGTACACTAATTAAAAGTGCTGCTTGCCAGCCATACTTTGGAATCACAAAATAGGAAATAACAGCTGCTAATAACCACCCAAAAGCCCAAAAACTTTCAAGTAATACAACTACTCTCCCACGTTTTTCCTTTGGCACACTTTCAGAAACAAGTGTGGATGCTACTGGCAATTCTCCACCAAGTCCCATTCCAATAAAGAAACGCAGGATTAAAAAGATAGTTAACGAAGTGGTAAAAGCAGACAGCCCACTACCAATAGAAAATAATAATAACGTAATCATAAACACATGTTTTCTTCCGATTCTATCTGCCATTACTCCAAAGACAAGCGCTCCAACAGCCATTCCTATCGAATTCATGCTGCCAATCCAGCCCATTTCTTTTCCAGTTAATCCCCAATCAACTTGAAGAGCAGTAATAATAAATGAAAGCATTCCAACATCCATCGCATCGAACATCCATCCTAGTCCTGCTATGCCAAGAATCTTTCTTTGTGATATTTCTTTTTTCATTGCTATCCTCCCATTTTTTCCTTATGTTTCCCACTGATCATATATTTATGAAAACTATCTACTATAATAACACTTGTCATGACACTAATCATTACATTTTAACTGTTTTTTAAATGTTTTTTATTATCGAGAAAAACAGTAACAAAATGAACAATCAATGGAACATCGATATTTCGAAGTCTAATTATGGGAAGTTATGAATATTACCTCTAAAAAATCCCAAGAAAAATAACGAAAAAAGCGCAACTATTACTATATTCAAGATTTTTGAAAAGTTTCCTAAAAAATATATTGTTTTTCTCTTTACTTTCTTTTAAATAAGCATAAAATGGTTCTTATGTTTGTTATTTTTAAATGTAAAGGGGAGCTTAACTGTTGAGCGTTTCAACAACTAAAATACAAAATCAGTCTCTTTTTAATATATCTTGGCCATTGTTTATTGAACTTGCTTTACACATGGGAATGGGAGTAACAGCTACTTTAATGCTCAGCCATTATTCAGATGGCGCTGCTGCAGGAGTCGGGGTTGCCAATCAACTTCTTGGAATTTTTATCCTTGTCTTTAATGTTACCTCTATCGCTGCTATGATATTGATTGGACAAAAACTAGGAGCTAATGAGCTTCATAAAGCTAGAAGGTTTGCCCGTTCGGCAGTTGGTCTAAACTTCTGGTTTGGAATGATAATAGCAGCCCTCGTTGTTGTCTTCGGTGAACATTTATTACAACTATTTGATATCCGCGGTGAAGTATTAGAATACGGATTAATATTTGTTCGTATATGTGGTGCGTCCCTCTTCTTAGAATCTCTCTCACTTGCACTTAGCGCTGTATTAAGAAGCCACGGTTTTACAAAAGAATCCATGATTGTTAGTGTTTTGATGAATGTAATCAGCGTATTGGGTTATGCCATTAGTATTCTCGGAATTTTTGGCTTACCTATTACAGGTGTTGTCGGCGTTTCTTGGACGATTGTTATTGCCAGATCATTTGCCGTGCTCGTTTTGCTTTATCTAGTTTACAAGCGAATCGCTTTAACTTTTAAAGTAAAAGATTTTATCAAAGTGAATAAACAGGATATACGGGATATGTTATATATCGGTATTCCTTCTGCTGGGGAGAATTTGTCGTATCAATTTTCTCAATTGATGATTACTGCCATCGTTGCTTCTCTTGGAGATGCTTCCTTAGCAGCAAGGGTTTATATTAGTAATATTTCGATGATCTGTTACTTATTTACTTTAGCAATTGCTGAAGGGACCCAACTCCTTGTTGCCCGCTATATTGGTGGAAAGCAGTTTGATCGTGCGCTAAAACGTGGCATTAAAACACTTAGACTTGCCATGATAGTCTCCTTAATTGCCGCACTGGTGATGGCATTTATCGGTCAGCCAATTTTAGAGCTATTCACGAACAACTACGAAATTATCGCTATTGGATTACCTATTTTGTGGGCAGTTGTCTTTACAGAACCAGGAAGAGCAATGAACATTGTCTTAATGAGTTCCTTAAAGTCTTCTGGAGATGTCCGTTTCCCTGTAATAATCGGTATTATTTCTATGTGGGGAATCGCAGTTACATTGAGCTATGCACTAGGGATTACATTAGGATTAGGTCTACTCGGTATTTGGCTTGCTCAAGGACTAGACGAATGGTTTAGAGGCATATTTGCCTTTAGACGTTGGAAATCAAAGCCTTGGGAGCGAGTGAAAGTTAATCGTTCCATGAAGAGTCATGCATAAAGAAATTTTTTATAAGGTCTATGTAAAAGAGTCTTTTACATAGACCTTTTTTGGTTTGGCTGATAAATTGTGCTTTTCGCGAATATTTTCTTCTTTTTCGCGAATTTCTTAAATGTTTTCGCGAATATCTTTCCTCTTTTCGCGAATAAACCAATAGTTTTCGCAAATTAACCTTCCCCAACTTTTCTCCTAATTATTGAAAAATTTAAATTAAGTATTGAAAAGCGCTTTCATACAACTTACAATACAACTAAACCGGTTTACTAAATCGTTTTATGAGAGGTGATAGTGAAATGTCTGCTATATATATCCCTTTAAATTCCTTTTTTGATAAAAAAATATCCATGAAAGATTTGCTTCAAGCTATTTCGATCGTTGGAAAATCAAAGGCAACAGGAATAGAAATTAGAAGGGAATTAATAAAGGAAGAAGATTTGCTACCTGTCCTGCAAAATATCCAACCTATTCTTCACAAAGCTGACTTATATACCGTTTACTCCGCCCCCATTCCCGTATGGAATAACTTAGGCACTGTAAACGAACAGGCACTTCATACTGTTTTGGAAGAAAGCAACTTTCTCTCTGCCCAATGGGTGAAGCTTCCACTTGGGCATTATGATAAGAAGAAATCAGATCTACAAGCATTAGGGAAAATTCTAAAGAAATACCCTAACGTCTCTTTATTAGTAGAAAACGACCAAACAGTGGAAGGTGGAAAAATACAGCCACTAGCATCTTTTTTTGAAAACGCTTCTATCCTAGGGTTAAAAATACGGATGACGTTTGATATTGGTAATTGGGCTTTCCAACAAGAAGATGCTTATGAAGCTTTTCAAATTTTCCATCCTTATATTTTCTATTTCCATTTAAAGCATGTAGTTAAGCAGGATAATCTTTTTTTTACTGTGCCCTTACCACCTGAACAAACTGCTGATTGGCGAAGGATAGATCAAGGTATCTCAGCATCCATTCCAAGAGCACTGGAGTTTTCCCTTGAGAAATCGATGGAGGAAATTAATAAATATATAGATATTGTTCAATCCAATCAAGGGAGGGAAAATTCGCATGCAATCAATTGATGTTATTACGTTCGGTGAGGCAATGGCCATGTTTATAGCCGATTCTTGTGGTCCATTACATGAGATACAGCATTTTACAATGGAATTGGCGGGGGCAGAAACAAATGTAGCAATTGGTTTAGCTAAATTAGGGTTCGATGCAAGCTTTGTAAGTAAGGTAGGTGCTGATGCCTTTGGGAAATTTATTATCGAAAGACTTCAAAAAAATCATGTTCATGTCGACCAGATCATAACAGATAACCATTTCCCAACAGGATTTCAATTAAAATCTCGTGTAACGCAAGGAGACCCAGAAGTTCAATATTTTCGAAAGGGTTCTGCCGCTAGTCATTTAAGTATTGCAGATTTTGATGAGCAATACTTTCAAAAAGCTAAGCATTTGCATATGACAGGCATCCCATTAGCCCTATCCTCCGACACTAGAGATTTTGCACAACATGCTTTATCCTATTTTAGACGCCATGCTAAAAAAGTCTCTTTTGACCCAAATCTAAGACCGAAGCTCTGGAATTCAGAAAAGGCAATGGTTGATACTATTAACTCCTTCGCTAAACAAGCTAACTACGTTTTACCTGGATTAGAGGAAGGCATAACACTAACCGGTTATAAAACACCTAGTGATATTGCCTCCTACTATTTAGATGCTGGTGTGGAATTAGTAATCATTAAACTTGGCAAACAAGGTGCCTATTTTAAATCACCTAACGAAGAGGGAACAATAAATGGCTACCATGTCGAAAAGGTGATCGATACAGTTGGAGCAGGTGACGGATTTGCAGTAGGTGTTCTTAGTGGTTTATTAGAAGGCCTTTCTATCGAGAAGTCTGTACAACGAGGAAATGCTATTGGAGCGTTAGCTGTTCAATCTCTTGGTGACAATACCGGATATCCAGAAAAGCATGAACTGCTTCATTATATAAACAATCAATCTCAAAGGAGTGTAAACATATGAATACCCTTTCTAAAAAAAGATGGATTCGCCTTATCCCGATTGTTTTTATTACCTATAGCTTAGCTTATTTAGACAGAGCAAATTATAGCTTTGGTGCTGCAGGTGGCTTAGCTGAGGATCTAAATATTACTGCCGCTACCTCTTCTCTACTAGGAGCGCTATTTTTCCTAGGATATTTCTTCTTTCAAATTCCAGGCGCCCATTATGCAGAAAATAAAAGTGCTAAAAAATTAATTTTTTGGTCCTTAATTCTTTGGGGCTTATTAGCAACAGCAACAGGACTTATTTCAAACGTAAAAATTTTATTCGTTATACGTTTTAGCCTCGGTGTAGTAGAAAGCGCTGTTATGCCGGCCATGCTAGTATTTTTAAGTCATTGGTTCACAAAAGCAGAACGTTCGCGCGCGAATACATTCTTAATACTCGGAAATCCAGCAACGGTTTTATGGATGAGTATCGTTTCAGGCTATATTTTGGAATCGCTCGGTTGGAGATGGATGTTTATTTTAGAAGGTTTACCTGCCGTTATCTGGGCATTTTTATGGTGGAAACTAGTGAATGATCATCCAAAAGATGCAAAATGGCTGAACAAAGAGGAAAAAACAGCACTTAACAAAGCATTATTAGAAGAACAAAAGGAACTTAAGCCTGTTAAAGATTATAAAGAAGCTTTTAAATCTAAGACTGTTATCCTGCTTAGTCTTCAATATGCCCTTTGGAGCATAGGTGTCTATGGCTTTGTGATGTGGCTGCCAACGATTATTAACTCAGCGCCAAATGCAAGCATTGTAACAACTGGCTGGCTGGCATCTATTCCTTATCTATTAGCCTGTATTCTTATGTTAACGGTTTCTTACTTCTCTGATAAATATCAAAATCGTAAACTATTCGTCTATCCGTTTCTTTTAATTGGAGCAATCTGCTTCTATGGTTCTTATTTAATTGGAACAAGTAATTTCTGGTTATCCTTTATTCTCCTTTCTATCGCAGGGGGAGCAATGTATGCACCATATGGTCCGTTCTTTGCTATTATTCCTGAAATACTTCCTAGAAATGTCTCTGGTGGTGCAATGGCATTGATAAACAGTATGGGAGCATTAGGTTCTTTTGCCGGAGCTTACATTGTTGGTTATTTAAATGATTTAACAGGTGGTTTTGGAGCTTCCTATAATTTCATGGCAATCTCCTTATTATTGTCGGCTATTTTAACTATCATTGCGACGAAAAATGAAAAGCCTATGATTAAAAATAAATCTAAATTAACACATCGACCACTACACGACTAATTTTAAGCGTTTTCCTCTTTCCCTTTCCATGTAAGGATAGATTGTTTTATACTAGAAAAGAATCTATTAAAGTGTGAGAGAGGAAAACAAATGGCGAAAGTAACCATGGCAGATGTGGCAAAATATGCTGGTGTTTCCAAAAGCACCGTTTCCCAATATATCAATAAACGATATGAGTACATGGGTCAAGACACAAGGAAAAAAATTAAGGGTGCAATAGAAGAACTAGGCTACCATCCAAATTATATTGCTCGCAGCCTTAAACAAAAGAAAACATCCATGATTGGAATTATTGTTGCAGATATTGTACACCGTTTTTCTACGGAAATTTGCCGTTCCATTGAAGATTATTGCTTTGAGCATGACTATCAAGCGATCATCTGTAATGCTGATAATAATCCTACGAAGGAAAAAACATATATAGAAACGTTACGTGCGAAGCAGGTAGATGGGCTTATTATTTTTCCAACAGGGCAAAACATTGATGTTTACGCAAAAATGATCGAGGAAGACTATCCAGTTGTATTTATGGATAGAGAGATTCCTGAAATAGACGCTCCTTTTATCCTTTCAACGAATGTCGAATCTAGCTTTCAAGCTGTCAAATTGTTTTTGGAAAATGGACACACAAATATTGCTATTTTAACACAGCCATTAACCATTTCAACAAGAAAGGAAAGAATTGAAGGATATAAGAAAGCGTTGCAAACATTCTCGATAGACATATGTAATGACTATATCATTAGTTCTGAAATAGCAAATGTGAAGACAGAATTAAGCCAACTTTTTCAGAAAGAGAATCCACCGACGGCTATTTTAGCAGGGAATGATTTAGTGTTTTTAGAGACATTAGCCTTTTTACAGGAAAATCAACTTCGCGTTCCTGAAGATGTTTCTCTGATTGTTTTTGATAATTTTCCTTTTGCTCACCTTTCCAATCCCCCAATGACTATGATTGCACAGCCTGCTTTTGAAATGGGAAGAAAGGCTACGGAGATACTTTTAAAGCAAATTAATAAGGATCATTATGAAGCAGAAAAAATTATTTATCCATGTGAATTGATTGTTAGACAATCCTCGATAAAGAAGCTTTGAAGATCTTCGGGAATTGGTGAAGCGTTCCTTCTAGAATAGAACAACGCTTCTTAGACAATCCTCGCTTTATTATTTTTTTGATTTTTACTAAACCGGTTTAGTAATAAAAGAAAGGGCTGTGAATACAAATGAACATTCAATTAGCTTTAGATCGATTAACTATTCCTGAAGCAATACGATTAACACGTTTAGTAGAGTCTGATATTGATTGGATTGAAGTTGGAACCTCTCTCATCAAAGAGTTTGGAATGGATAGTGTTCGAGAAATGAAAAATGCATTTCCTCATAAAACAATCCTTGCTGACACGAAAACAATCGATAATGCGAAATATGAAGCAGAGATTAGTTTCACTGCTGGTGCAGATATTATTACCGTCATGGGAACGGCTCCATTAATAACCATTGAAACTTGTATGGAAATGGCTAGAAAATATAAAAAGAGAGTAATGATTGATTTCTTAAACACTTCTAGGGAGCAGCAGGAATCTCTTCTTGCGATAGAGGGGGCTATTTTTTGCCTGCATATAAGCAAGGATGAACAAGAATTGATGGGAGAAAGGGCATGGAAAAACAATCAAACTGCAGCGGGCTATTTAACAGCTAAGCACACAATTGCCGCAGCAGGAGGAATAACACTAGATTCTTTACCACAGCTTCTAGCTAGCGGGATCGATATAGCCATTATTGGCTCGGCCATCACGAAAGCTGATAATCCATCGAATGTAGCAAAACAGTTTAGAAAACTAGCAAAAGGAGGCGCTTTTATCAATGAGTAAGCTTACTACTATTCAACGAGAAATCCAAGCTGTGTTAGCTCAGGTTGATGAACACCTATTAGTCGATACAGCAGCACTAATTAGAGAAAAACAAAGAATTTTTGTGGTTGGAGAAGGAAGATCCGGCCTAATGGCCAAATCCTTTGCAATGAGATTGATGCATTTGGGAGCAACTGTTTATGTAGTTGGAGAGACCATTACACCTTCCATTTCTCATGAGGATATCTTAGTCGCTATCTCTGGTTCTGGTAAGACAAAATCTGTTATATGGACAGCTGAAACAGCCAATAAACTAGGTTGCAGTGTTTTAGCTCTAACTACTGACCTTAACTCTCCGCTTGTGCAAGCAGCAACTCATACAATCTGTATTCCCGCAAGCACAAAATATCGTAAGGCAACTGAGATGAAATCTATACAACCCTTAGGCTCCTTATTTGATCAATGTGCTCATCTTGTATTTGATACCATTTGTCTTAACTTTGCAGAATTAAATGAGATTGGATTCGAGGAAGTCTTTAAGCGGCATAGCAATATGGAATGATAACCTGAATTATTCATACTTCGAACTTAAGTCATAAATAATACCAAAATATAATACTTTTCTACACCCTCGAAAAAATTCATAGTAAATTGGGACACTTCGATGTGGTTTTCAAGCAAGTGCTTGAAGAAAGTCGGTTTTTGGGCAGACTACTCCCTTGGTCAGACATTAACTTTTAAAAAACAGGTATTAAGATGGTTACTCTAGCTTCAAGTTCTGAATTCGCCGAAGTACTTTCCAAAAGAATTCTTGGTACACAAAACTTGAAGATAGTTTAAAGTAAAGGGATCTTCCTGACTTTACTAATTTACTAGCAACTTTAATAATCCGTGTTCGTATTGTTTCGATTTGCATAGTCTTTTGTTCTTCCGGAAAACAAAGTGTACGCAGCCAATTCGTTAGGTTATAAGCTAGCAGACTCAACATCATCTTTACTTCGTTTACCTGGAAAGAATGACTATTCATTTTATCTAAATAGAAACCATTCTTGGCTTCCTTGATATAGTTCTCCATCGTACCTCTTTTCTGGTAAGAAAGAACAATATCTTTTGGTGAAAAGGCGTCTATCAAGTTCGTTACAAAAAAGGAATGCGTGAAAAACAACTCGTCTGCAGGACGGATGGATTTAATAATCACTTTTCTAGGCTTAGACCATGATTTCGCTTGATAAATGGTTTCTTCATAATAACATTCCGTATTCGTGACCTCGGAAGTCATAGATGATGGATGGAGTTCATCCGCAATTCGTTGTAGATTGGCATTTGCTTTGAGTCGAATAACGTAATAGACTGATTCTTTTTCGCACAAATCGTACAGAGCTGGGATGGCAAAGCCACTATCACCACGAACAAGTGGTGTAGTTTCTGGGAACTTTTCATTGTAATGTTCAATGAGCGGTTGAATGAAATCAACAACACCGTTAGAAGTATAGACATTCCCAGGACGAAGCTTAGCTTTGATAAAGTCACCGGTTACTCCATCGAAGGCAACTAATGGGTGGAAACCGACTGTTCCGTAATGGGCATTGTAAGCCGCGGACTCTTGATTTCCATAGGTATCTGAATGCGTGGAATCCAAATCAAAGATGAGTGCTTTGGACTCTCTGATTTGATGTGCTTTGTCAATAAGGTCTTGGTTAGCTAGATTTAATTCCGCTATGGATTGGCTATCAAACCGTTTAAAAAATCGTGACAAACTAGGCTGGGAAGCTAATGCATCCGTTCCAATAATTTGAGTGAATACAGGGTCTTTCGTTAGTTGATCGGCAGCGTCGTCTTCGGAATAGCCAGCAATGATTTGATATATCTTTTGACGAAGCAAGTTTTCATTTGAATGAAAATAGTAAAGTCTGTCATCTTTCAAATTTAAATGTTTAGCCAATGTTTCTGAAAAACCAATTTTTTCATCGAATTCTCTAAAGATGAATTCACCCGTATCGGACGAAAGAGAACCTCCATCATTTGATAATTTGACCTTATGATTGAAATCAAGCGTTAATTGCGGTAAAGTAGCCATTATAAGAATCCTTTCTGATGGTTATTTCGTAGTTGCTTTAACCTTATCAGAAACGGATTCTTTTTTCATTTATTAAGTGAATTACTTCTTAACAAAAAAGCTTATTATACAGGCGTTAGTTGCCAATTAATGATTTTCTATGAATAATTCAGGTGATAACTTATTTTTCACGTTGGTAATTGGCATTTTTATAGAAAAGGCAAAACTTTATACCTTATCCCCCATAGATGAAAATAAGAAAGACTACAGCTCATTCTGTAGTCTTTCTTATTTTCATCTAGGTATCTAATATAGTCGATTCTCGAATAATCAACTTCGGCTCAAAAATATGTTTTCCTTGATTTTTATTTCTTTCATTAATTTTCTTCAGGAGCATGCGTGCACACGCCTCCCCCATTTCCATTAGTGGCTGCTTGATTGTTGTAATTTTAGGTGAGGAAATTCTATCTAAAAAGACGCCGTCAAATCCAGTTACGACATAATCTTCTGGCACACTTTTTCCTGTTTTCTGTATCGCACGAATTACGCCTGTCGCAATACGATCAGAAGCACATACAAATCCAAATTTGCCATCGTTCTTTGATAAGAATTCAGAAACTTTAGCCTCAGCTGCTCTTGAACTATTTTTTACTCTTATAATTTTGCCTTCTAAATCATCTTCAGAAATTGCATCTAGGTAACCAGCCTCACGAAGCTGTCCAAAGGGCTCGTCCTCATCAATCCCCATAAAAATAAGCTGTTGATATCCTAAGTCTAAAATATGTTTAGTCGTTACATATGCTCCCTTTTTGTTGTCTACATCAACGAAATCATATCCATGCAAATTCTCTCCAAATAAGACAACTGGAATCGTCAATTTTTCAATAAATGAATAGTCTGACTCCCGCATCCCTGTAACAATAATTCCATCACATTTACCTATATTAAGAGATGTCCTTGTCACTAACTGCAAAGAATAATGGTTCTTGTCCAACTCTCGGCTCATTCCAGTTAGTAAATTCATATAATACGGTTCAACGGTATCCATTTCTTCTAAGATCAACAACTTAATCACTTGTGTTCGATTATTAACCAATGCCCTTGCCGCATAATTAGGAACATAACTCAATTCCTCCATTGCTTTATATACAAGCTGCTTTAACTCATCTGTAACTTGCTCTGGATGATTTAACACTCTTGACACTGTCATTTTTGAGACATTTGCTTTCTTTGCCACATCTGAAAGTGTTGCCAATGGAACTCCCCCAGTATAAATTTAAATTTCTCTGTCCATATGATTACTAAATTATTAAAAGCGGTTTATCATGCTAATTAATATCTTCATTTATTCTACAACAAAAATTCACCATCATCATAATTCTAAACTTTTTTATAAATATGCTTGATAAATAACAGAAATGGGTTGATAATAGAAGGGTGCAAACGTTTTCCTTTTGTCTTTTTATATTATAATAGTTTTTCGTTAGATACTCAACTTTTAATAATGCAAACGATTGCGTAGAAAGGGAGATTTTATGTTAAAAGAAGCGATTTATCATCGACCTGGCAATAATTTTTCTTATATTTATAAAGACGATACGGTACACATCCGCCTCCAGACAAAAAAAGCGGATATTGACTCTGTTCACCTCCTTTTTGGTGACCCTTACATTTTTGTAAATCAAGCATGGCAATACGAAAAAGCTCCCATGAAAAAAAGTGGAAGCACGGAACTTTATGATTATTGGTTTATCGAAATAAAGCCTGAATACCGACGTTTACGTTATGGATTTGAGCTCTCATCTAAAGAGGAAACACTTATCTATACAGAAAAAGGATTTTATGAAGCAATTCCAACAGACGATACTGCCTATTATTTTTGTGTACCCTTTGTGCATAAAGAAGATTCTTTTCATGCTCCCGACTGGGTGAGAGATACGGTATGGTATCAAATTTTCCCGGAACGTTTTGCTAACGGGGACCCAGCACTTAATCCTGCCGATACGCAAGAATGGGGTAGTACAGAGCCAACACCTACAAATTTCTTTGGCGGCGATTTTCAAGGTGTTATTGATCATGTAGACCATCTAGTGGATTTAGGAGTTAATGGTGTTTATTTTACACCAATATTTAAAGCTTACTCCAATCATAAATATGACACAATCGACTATATGGAAATCGATCCCCAGTTTGGAGATAAACAGACGTTTCAAAAAATGATAGATGTTCTTCATGATAATGGCATTCGGATTATGCTAGATGCTGTGTTTAATCATAGTGGCTATTTCTTCCCTCAATGGCAAGATGTCATGGAGAAGGGAGAAGAATCTATTTATAAAGATTGGTTCCATATTCGTGAATTTCCCATACAAACAGCACCAATTCCAAACTATGATACTTTTGCCTTTACCCCTTTTATGCCAAAGCTAAACACAAGTCACCCAGAAGTAAAAGAATATTTACTTGAGGTAGGTCGCTATTGGGTTAGAGAATTTGGTATTGATGGCTGGAGATTAGATGTAGCAAATGAAGTCGATCACCATTTCTGGAGAGATTTTCGAACAGAAGTAAAAGCATTAAATCCTGATGTATATATTCTCGGCGAAATATGGCATGATTCCATGCCATGGCTGCAAGGGGACCAGTTTGATGCCGTAATGAATTATCCATTTACAACTGGTGCTGTCCATTTCTTTGCTAAAGATTCGATTACTTCTACCGCCTTTAAGCATACGATTACCAATGTGCTTCACATGTACCCAAATAGTGTTAATGAAGTATCTTTTAATCTATTGGACAGTCATGATACTCCGCGTATCTTGACGCTTGCAAATGATCGAAAAGATAAAGCAAAACTATTATATTTATTCCTTTTATCTTTTACTGGAACACCTTGTATCTATTATGGGGATGAGGTAGGAATGAATGGCACACAAGATCCAGGCTGTAGAAAATGTATGGTGTGGGATAAAGACAAACAGGATCTTGATTTATTTGCCCATATTCAAAAATTAATTACTCTTCGTAAGAATCATCCAGCATTTGGAAATAAAGGTTCATTTACCTTTATAGAAGCAGATAGCAATATTGTTATGTACCAAAAAACGTACAAAGAAGAGCATATTATCTTCTCGATTAACAATACGGATGAAGAGCAAACTTTTACCATTCCAGTACAGGATATCGACAATAAAAATGTTTACGATCTGTATCATGATAAAGAAATCATTTGGAGTCTAGAAAAAGAATTAACCTTAGCTCCTGGTGCGTTTTCCATATTGCAATTTAAGACTTCCCATTAATTTTGGTGTTTATATTTAAGTTATTCAGAATGCGAGACTTTGAGTTATTTCTTAAGGTACTCGCTTTTTTTGGTGTATTGGGATTGGATGGGACCTTATGGAAGTAAATTGCTATTTGCTTCTTCTGTTTGGATGATGACGGGCGTTTATTTGATGCATGAACGCCACTCTACTCTCTTTTCTCTTCAACTTCGGCTTTCATCCAGCTTATGAACACCATCTTCCCCTCTCTTATATAAACGTACTTTCCCTCCTCACTCAGACAGTCCTGAAATAAAAAAAAGAATGAAGCAAATTTTCCACTCCATTCCCTTTCCTCTTCTATTCCCCTAACTTCTCTCTCAAACGTTCAAGGGTAATCTCTGTTGTACTTCCGACTTGCCAATCTGCTAACTTCATTCGGTCTGGGGTGCCAACACCTATCGCAAACATATTTGCCCCTTTTATTGCTTGTATGCCTGCCTCTGCGTCTTCCACTCCAATACATTCATTCACTTGTAGTTGCAACTGCGCTGCTGCTTTTACAAAGATTTCAGGATCAGGCTTCCCTTTTTTCAATTTCCCAGGATCTACGATTGTATCAAATAAAGTCGTTACTTCTAATCGATCTAATATTACAGGCCCATTTTTACTTGCAGATGCGAGACCAAGTTTTAACCCAGCTTCCTTGCATTCCAGCAAGAAATCTTTTATCCCAGGTAATAAGTCGTTAGGCGTTATTTCTTTAATTAGTTCTTGATAGTAAATATTTTTATCGTGCGCCAGCTCTTCGACTTGCGCTTCGGAAAATTGCCCGCGAATTCCGCCATGGTCCAATATTTTATATAAAGAGTCCATTCGACTAACACCTTTTAATTCTTCATTAAACTCGCGATCAAAAGGAACGCCAATTGCCTCAGCAGTTTTCTTCCACGCTAAATAATGATATTCTGCTGTGTCTGTAATAACTCCGTCTAAATCAAAAATAATTCCTTTTAACATATTAATCCCTCCCTAGATAAAGTGAAACTTCCATCAGTGGGGGTTTACCTTCCTCCCCCACTGATGTTTAGTTGAACCAATCGGACGTTTACGGACAGTTGATCTCCCACCTAGCTTCCTCGTATTCTCATAAGCTTGAGGCGGGAGTCTTACTGTCCGTTAAGAGTGGGGTAAAAAAGAGCCCTGCTTCTATAATTCTGATGCTTTTTCCCCTAGCATTAGAATGATAATCAATCAGTGGCTCCTTTCTTCCTAACTATCTATTTCTTAGGCTATTCTAAAAGATTGTTATCTTTGCGATAGATAAAATCTTATTAGATAGAAATACGGAGCAGCCTGAATACACGTAGGCTCCTATGGGAATAGTTCACCGCTCTCCCCATGGAAAGTGAAGGGTATTTAGGCTGCGGGTTTTTAGCAACAAACTTTATGAAACATCATTTCTTACCAACATACTCTTTTTCAAGTAATACAGCTTTTCCATATAACTCAATTTCTATCGCCTTACCAGATAAAAGCTCTAGTTTTACATTCTCAGAAGTTGTTGTTACTTGAATTAATCGATTGCGATAATTTATTGTAAACGAGTAACTATTCCAGCCTTTAGGCACAAATGGAGCAAAGGAAAGGGTCCCTGTTGCCGAGCGCATTCCAGCAAATCCATGCACAATAGCTAGCCAGCTTCCTGACATACTAGTTATATGCAGTCCATCTTCTGTATCGTTATTATAATTATCAAGATCTAGTCTTGCTGTTCGCTGATACATCTCATAAGCCTTTTCTTCTAAGCCAATTTCTGCTGCTAAAATAGAATGAACACAAGGTGAAAGACTTGATTCATGAACAGTCATTGGTTCATAAAAATCAAAGTTACGCTTTTTCTCTTCTAAGCTAAATTCATGATTTAAGAAGTACATTCCTTGTAAAACATCAGCCTGTTTAATGAAACAAGAACGCAAAATTTTGTCCCAAGACCAATTTTGATTAAGTGGTCTTTCTTCTTTTAAGAGTGTATCCGCAGAACGTAGATCTTTATCTAAAAATGTATCATGCTGTACAAAAATTCCTAATTCGTCATCAACTGGGAAATACATTTTATCAATGATTTCCTGCCATTTTACTAATTCGCTTTTTCCAATGTTTAAATCCGTTTTTCTTTTTGGAGCTGCCTTTTCCAGTAATTCTAATGTGTATTTTAATGTCCATGTAGCAATTTTATTGGTGTACCAATTGTTATTTACATTATTCTCATATTCATTTGGTCCGGTTACACCATGCATCATGTATTGATCATTCTTTTTCGAATAGTGTACACGATCTGCCCAAAAACGGCTGATTCCTACTAACACATCTAATCCTTCATTTAATGCATAGGTTTCATCACCTGTATATGTTGAATAATTAAAAATGGCATGGGCAATGGCACCATTACGATGAATTTCTTCAAATGTAATTTCCCATTCATTATGGCACTCAACACCAGTGAAAGTTACCATAGGATATAATGCCCCTTTAAGCCCTTGCTGTTTTGCATTATGTTCTGCACCAGGTAGCTGTTGACGGCGATAACGTAATAGCTGTTCTGTTACTTTAGGTTCTGCAACAGCTAAATACATCGGTACAATATATGCTTCAGTATCCCAGTAGGTTGCACCACCATATTTTTCCCCTGTAAAACCTTTTGGTCCCACATTTAGACGAGCATCCTCGCCATAATAGGTAGAGAATAATTGAAAAATATTGAATCGAATTCCTTGCTGTGCTTCTTCGTCTCCATCAATTTGAACGTCCGCCTTTTCCCAGCGAGCTGCCCATGCAGCAATATGTTCTTCTTTTAAAACAGTATATCCTTTTTCTCTCGCTTGTTTTGCTAACATATCAGAAACAGTTGCTAATCTTTCCTCTTCCCAATCACGAGAAGTGGAAATAGCGACATACTTCTGAAGATGGATAGTTTCTCCTTGATTAAGCTTATTGTTATATGCATTGGCCACATACATTGGCCTTTCATTATAAGAAGTTACTTCTAGATGATTAATTGTATTAACCATAGAGGCAGATACCGCAAATCTCGGTGTTCCAAAAGGATTATCAACCGTTTTCATTATTAGGTTACCTGAATTAGCCTCTACTTTTCTCCCGATCTCTTCCCAGAATTTCTCCTCATAGTTGGAGTCTTCATTTGTCACATCACCATCTAAATATGGGATTAACTCAATTTTATGCGTTCCCGTTAATGCTGTTACCTTAATGTCTATTGCACAAATTTCCTTAGATGCAATGCTTAAGAAGCGTTCAAATTCAAAGCGAATTTGTTTTTCTCCTTTTTGAAGGATAAAGCTCCGTTTTAAGATTCCTTCCTTCATATCTAGTTCAAGGTGAAAATCAGTGATATTTTCTTTATATAAATCTACTTTTGTACCATCTATATAAATATCGACACCAATGAAGTTAAGAGCATTAATCACTTTACCAAAGTATTGAGGATAGCCATTTTTCCACCAGCCAACTCTTGTTTTGTCCGGAAACCATACACCTGCAATATACGTACCTTGATGGAAATCTCCAGAGTAGCCTTCTTCAAAATTACCACGCATCCCCATATATCCGTTTCCAATGGAGGTTAGACTTTCCTGCAATCGCTTTTCTTTTTTTTCCAACTTATTTGATATTAGCTTCCAGCTGTTTATTTCGAAAAGACGCTTATTTGACATAATCTTCTCTCCCTATGCTTTATCTGAATCTGCCTTTAATCCTTTTTCTTTAAAACCTGTTCTAAAAAATGCAAATGCAATCATTAATACCGTTCCAAGGCCTTGGATCATTATTAAAGTCGCAACATCAAATTGAATAAATCCATAAATGACCGCTAGTATAGTTGGTAGTCCTGCTGCATTAAGGACAATCGTTGCTGCCTCTTTAAAGGTTCTTATATCCGTAATATTCGATTTCTTTGTTAACCACAATACAAGTGACATAAAGAGAAATTGCAATACATTCATTGCTATATATACACCAGCTAGTAATAGTAACAGGATTGGTAGAAGAAATGCCTTGTTCTGCACATACCATAAAGTACCGATATATTGCAGGACATCTTCCTTGCTTTCTATTTTGAAAGGATATTTCTCCTCATTTTTTGGGTAATACAATTGAAATCCAAATCCATTTTCTTCGGCAATTATTGCATAGTCTTCTTTAAAAACAATGGCATTGGCATATCCCTTTATACTAAATGTCTGATCTTCGCCAGTCATTTGATATTTATTGTCGTTATCAATTGCAATGACATTTCCACCTGATTCTTCTGTATATTGACTATCTATTCCCACTAACTTTCCATCTTTCACTTGTTTAGAGGACAAAGCTTCTACAAAGTCATCTGTGATTAATTCGGCTGTCCGTGGAAACAGAAACTCAAAAGGGAAAGTCGTTAATTTTGCCATTTGAATAGAGGTCGGCATCATCATACATGCAATTAAGAAAATAAAAAGGAAGATCATTTTTGGCCATGTTAATAGATTCTTACCCTTAAATACATTTGTCGGTGTAATGATAGACTTGAAATATTGCATCAAAAATGGTTCCGATTTCTTCATTGTAATCCCACTCTCTTACTTCATTAAATATGCTTAATTGGTCTTTTATATAACTTTACTCTGTTTGCGAATATTGCTTCTGTTTTCCGAGGTGACAGCTCACTATGGCGAACTATCACCTCTTCAAACTAGCATAATTTCACTTTCAAATAACATTTATTTATCTAAATTAGAACACTTTTTCCAGGGTCTTGCTTTTCAGCCATGTTTTTTCTACTTATCCTTTCGAACCACCGCTAGTTAAACCAGATACGAAGTTCTTTTGTAAGAAGAAGAATAAAACAACTATTGGTAACGCTGCTAGTACTGCTCCTGCTGCGAACAAGGCTACTTTTTGTTCTCGTGGGTTAGAGATTAACGTTTGCAACCCAACTGCTAATGTTAATAATTCGTTGGAGCGTAATAAGAACTTAGATAGTAAGAAATCATTAAATGGTGTCATAAATGCCCATAATGCCTGAACTGCAAGCATTGGACGTACCAATGGTAAATTGATTTGTACAAAGATTCTTAAATGGCCAGCTCCATCAATACGTGCACTTTCGTCAAATTCACGTGGAATCGTATCAAAGTATCCTTTCATTAACCATACGTTCATCGGTATTCCACCGCCGATGTAGATTAATGATAATAGCCAATAGGAATCAATTGCTCCAAGAACCGTTGCTAATACGTAATATGCTGTTAATGCTGCCATCGTTGGAACCATTTGAATAACAAGGAAGAAAATTAAGCTATATTTTCTACCAACAAAGCGATAACGACTGAATACATATCCAGACAGCGTTACTAAAGTTACTTGCACAATCATTACCGCAATAGCGATAATAATCGTATTCTTATACCAGCTTAAATAGTTGGTTTCGCTGAAAAGTCTTCGGAAATTATCTAGTCCCCAGTTTGCATCTAATTTCAACGTAAATGCCGCCATATTAGTTGCTTGAAACGCACTTGAGGCTGTTACCAATAATGGGTAAATGATTACTATAGATAGGATTCCGAGAAAACCATACGTTAATATTCTATTTATAAGTCGCGATGATCTCATGCTCATCCTACATCATCTCCTCATTGCCAAAAGCATTTGTTTTCTTAAACGTTATGAGTGATACCGCAATAACAATTGCAGAAATTATCAATGTTACCGCTGCTGCGACTGCATATTGTGGTGCCTGACCTGTTGTTAGCTTATAAATCCAAGAAATTAGAATGTCTGTTGATCCTGCATTCCAGCCGATACTTCCCGGACCACCTTCATTAAATAGATAGATGATAGAGAAGTTATTAAAGTTAAATGTATATTGTGTAATCATAACTGGCGCTGTCGCGAATAAAATCATCGGTAATGTAATATTACGGAATTGCTGCAAAGCAGTTGCTCCATCAAGGTTTGCTGCTTCATACAAATCATCTGAGATAGATTGCAATACACCTGTTACCATTACGAAAATATATGGGAACCCAAGCCAGCCTTGAATCATAATAAGTGCTGTCTTTGTCCACGTAGCATCTGTCTTCCAAGAGATTGCCGGTATATCAATGAGCGGCAAATGATTAATCAGTGGAATTACTTGAGCGTTAATAGCACCGATACTGTCATTGAACATATTAGAAAAGCCCATGATAGAAATAAATGCTGGTACAGCCCATGGTAATAAGAATAAAATTCGGAAAAATGCTTTACCTTTCACATGCTTCTGATGTAGCACAACAGCAGCAACGACACCAAGAACGATTTGTAAAGTAGTTGCGCCAAATGTCCAAATCAATGTCCAAACGAGAATTTTCATAAATGTTGCACGGTAAGAACTTAAGAAGAAAATATTTGTAAAGTTCTCAAAACCAACCCAATCAATTAGTTTAAATGGTGGTATATGTTGAAAATCATAGTTTGTAAAGGCAATAAATAATGTAACTAGTACCGGGAAAATAATGATAAAAGCCATTAATATATAAGATGGGAATGTAAAGATATAAGGGAATCCTTGTTCCCAAAGATTTTTCAAAATCTCAAGCGTTTTCGTATTAATTTTTTCTCCTCTATCTCTTAAAGCCCCTATTTTACGTGCATCTAGGATATTGAGTATATAGAAGAAGAGAAAGATAATGGATAAGATTAACTGCAATGTTCCTTTAATCATTAGGAATAACGAGTGATCATCACGAGGTACACTTCCTAATGTTATTAAGCCTTCTAAAGCCTGAAATCCAGTTAGCGCCATCTCTATTGCAAAAACTAAGAAGAGAGCAAAAAAGACTATTCCTTTAAAAGCTTGTTTATTATAAAACTGACCTAACCCAGGAATAATGGATAACAGGGATGCTTTCTTTTTATGATTTGTTTCATTTCGACTCATTACGGGCTATCCCCTTTCTATAAATTGCATAATTGTTGCATTCATGGTAATTTATTGATTTACCAAAAGAAATCATCACTCGACCAACTTCTTTTGATAAACCAATTTGGTTTTGAAAGCATTTTCAATGCAAACGATTGCGTTAAGTAAAGAAGAAATTTCTAATTATCAGTTGTGATAATTAGAAATTTCGACTGAAGGGAGCGAAATACCTCCCTTCATTTAGATTATTTATTAATATTTTTGTTCAATAGATTCTTTAATATTCTTCACTGTGTCTTCTGCAGATTGTTCAGGTGTTTTTGCACCAGAAACTGCATCAAACATTAGATATTGTCCGCCATCCCAAACTTCTGCCATTTGTTGAATATTAGGCATTGGCGAAGCGTTTTCAAAGTTTGCAATAACAGCTTGCGCTAATTCGTTATCTGCAGGAACTGCTTCACGTGCGATAGTGTTTGCAGGAATTTCGTTTGTAGCTTCAAAGAATTTTGTTGAATTATCAGCATTACCAACATACTCTAACCATTTAGCAGCTAATTCCGGATCTTTTGCATAAGAAGAAGCTACCCAAGCTTTTCCTCCACCGAATGCAGCGAATTTTTCACCATTTGGTAATGTTGGGATTGCACCAACTCCATAGTTAACACCAGCATCTTTAAATGTAGATGCCATCCAAGGGCCATCAATAATTACAGCAGTTTTACCAGTAGTAAACATTTCCGTAATGAAGTCACCAGAACCAGTTACGTCTTGCATACCTTTTGGCCATTGATCATACCAAGTTTTTGCATATTTAATTGAATCAATTGTACCTGCATTGTTTAAACCAATATCAGTTGGATCTGTTCCTTCGCTTCCAAATGCATATCCACCATATCCAGCAATTAAACCATAGCTAAAATAGAAGTCTGTCCATTTTGCTAAGAAAGCGGTGTTCTTGCCAGACTCAGATGCGAATGCATATTTGCTATCTTTTGTTAATGCTTCAACTTCTGAGAAATCTTTTGGCATTTCGTTAATTAAATCTTTATTATAGTAACCAACTAATGTTTCGATTACAAATGGTGTACCATATTGTTTTCCGTCAAAAGTTACTAGCTTTTCTTCTGTTTCAGTAATTCCTTCTGGTTGAGTTGTTACTTCAGCTAAATGACCTTGGCTACCCATTGAACCAACGCGGTCATAAGGAGCGATAAATACATCTGGACCAGTTCCAGCAGGACCATCTAATGCTAATGCATCTGCTTGATCTGTCATTGCCATCACTACTACTTTTACTTCTGCATTATTTTCAGATTCAAAATCTCCTTTAATGCTATCAATATATTTTTTATACCCATCGCCATCTACTGACACTGTTAATGTTTGTTTTCCGTCAGAAGATCCGCCTTTTGAACTTTCTTTCGTATCATTGCCGCCACAAGCGGTTAAAGAGAATGCAGTAAGTAATGCTACTCCTGACATTAATAGTTTTTTATAACTCATCATAAAATTTTCCCTCCTTGTTTATCTCACATTCTTATTGTAGAATTGAAACCGTTTCAATGCAATCGCTTTCTCTGTGTTACCGATAACAGAATGTAACATCAAAACACAACAATGTATAAATTACCCTATTATTGGGTAAATATCCATATTTCCATACGAATTAACCGTAATGGGCTTAGAGTCTTAGAGAACGTCCACCTACCTCCACATGAAAAACAAATGAAAAGAGCCATAACCATCCCTCTTTAAGCGAACAGTTCTGACTCTTAATTAGTGAGGTTTTATCCTCTTACTCTTTTTAATGATACTTTCCCCATATTAAGTTTAGAAAAAACAATTGTTAGGATAAATGGTATAACAATTGCCAGTACCATTGCTATTAAAAATGTAAGCATATGTTCCGCTTTGATAGATAAAAATCCTGGTATTCCCCCTACCCCGATAGAATGAGCCATTACCCCTGATCCAACTGAGATAACTGCTGCAACCATCGAACCGATCATGGCTGCTAGGAAAGGGAAACCATATTTTAAATTAATACCAAACATGGCTGGCTCTGTAACACCTAAGTAACACGAGATTGCTGCTGGAACTGATACTTGTTTTTCTTGTTCATCTTTACGATTTAAATAAATCATTGCTAATACCGCTGACCCTTGTGCAATATTTGATAAGGCAATCATTGGCCATAAGTTTGTTCCGTCAAATACACTCATTAATTGTAAATCAATTGCATTTGTCATATGGTGTAATCCTGTAATTACAAGTGGTGCATAAGCAAAACCAAATACTGCTGCAAATAACCATCCTAAAGAAGAAGTTAATCCAGAGTAGACTACATCAGAAATGACAGAACCAATCTTCCATCCGATTGGACCTAGTACTGTATGCGCAATTAATACGGTTGGTACTAATGCGAAGAATGGTACAACAATCATCGAAATGGCATTCGGAATAATTTTACGCAAACGTAACTCTAGGAATGATAATAATAAACCTGCTAAGATAGCGGGAATCACTTGCGCTTGATAACCAATCATGTCAACTTGAGCAAACCCAAAATCCCAAAATGGAACTTCTTCTGCTCCTGCTACTGCATAGGCATTTA
Source organism: Niallia sp. RD1 (assembly GCF_024219955.1). Taxonomy (NCBI): domain Bacteria; kingdom Bacillati; phylum Bacillota; class Bacilli; order Caryophanales; family Bacillaceae; genus Niallia; species Niallia sp. RD1. The sequence continues at coordinate 1,065,515 of NZ_CP100420.1, forward strand.
ATAATTGCGGTGATACTAATGTAATCCCTAATACGATTCCAAGAATTGGTGTCGCACCCATTTTTCTTGCTACTGCCCATGTAATTCCGACAGGCAAGAAGTGAAAGATTGCTTCCCCTATTAACCACAAGAAACTATTTGTTCCGGCCCAAAACTGGGATACTTCTACTAATGTTTTTGTTCCGTCTTCCATTAATTTGATTTCGCCAATAACATTTCGGAAACCAAGAATTAATCCTCCAACTACGATTGCCGGAATCAACGGTGTAAAAATATCTGCTAAATGAGCAATCATTCTTTGCAGGAAATTCATGTTTTGTTTTGCAGCCTTTTTAGCTTCATCTTTAGAAGTATCACTTACTCCCGCAATCGAGATAAACTCATTGTAAAAAGATGAAACTTCATTCCCAATAATAACTTGGAACTGACCTGCTTGTGTAAACGTTCCTTTTACAAGCTTCATTTTTTCAATGCTGTCGATATCAGCCTTGGATGGATCATTTAAAACAAAACGCATTCTTGTTGCACAGTGTGTTACTACGGAAATGTTTCCGCTTCCACCAACATGTTCAAGAAGTTCTTTTGCTTGTTCTGTGTATTTTCCCATCATTCTTCCCCCTTTTGCCTTACTCTCATGTATTAATCAATCAATTATAATTTCTATTGCATACCCAAAACCTGTATATACAAGTTTTGATTACGTTTTCATTATAGTTGTATATACAGGCGGTGTCAATACAATAAAAATAAATATTTTTGCATGGCTAAGAAGAATTATTTAGGGAACAGAGAAAGTTCACTCCTTCATCAAGTAGCTCTATTGGCATCATTAAAACAAAAAAAACAGGCCCTTACAATCTATTCATTACAAGGCACTAAAATGCTATTGTAATGAATATTGTATGGACCTGAGAATTTAGTACTTACACAAATAGAGCAATGAAAATTCCAATAAGTAACATCATACTACAATAAAAATAATCAAATAAAGTGATATATGTTTTTTGATAATACGTTCTATCTTTCTCTCCTGTAAATCCTCTTACTTCCATTGCTATGGCCATTTGCTCTGAACGACGGATTGCTTGTGTTAGCAAGGGAACTGCATAGCGAAAGAAAGCCTTCCAAGTGCCACTATGTTTATATCCTCTAATCCGATGGGCTTCCTTCAGTTGCGCTAGGTCTGATTGGAACATTGGAATACAGCGAAAGCCAGCCATCATTCCATATGCCCATTTCGGTGATAATTTCCATTGGTGGATAAGGCTCATCATTAATTCATACAAGTTAGTAGTAGTTGTAAAAAGTAAGCCAATCGTAACGAAGGCAAGCATTCTCATCGAGATAAGCAAACCACTTCCGATACTTTCTTCCGTTACTTGAAACCAAGCCCATTTCCAAACAACCGTTTCCCCTTTCCCAAATGCGGCTAGCATCCAAAACGTAAGCACAAAGAAGATAGAATAAGGAAGCAGAACCTTTACAAGAAATTTCCCCTTCCATCCTCCGAGCGTTAAACCAAGGATGAAAACATATATCCAAATAGCTAACGTAGAAAGCGCACTTTGAATCGTCATCAAAATAACCATTAGCAAAATATGGGTCATTAGTTTCATCGCTGGGTTAAGATGTGATAGATAAGACTCGTTGCTTTTGATTGTCTTCAACCTCCTTTAAATCAGCGATTAATTGATAGTGGATAGGAGGTATAATAGCTAGCTTCTTACAAAGCTCTTGATTGGAAAAAAGAAGATATGGATGGTCCGCATAAGCTTGATTCTTTTGATGTAAAACAACAACTTTATCTGCATATTGATCAACAATATCCATATCATGTGTAACCATAATAATAGAAGTTCCTTCCCTCTTTCTCTTTTCAAGCACTTGCAATAAATCATGTGATGATTTCGCATCTTGCCCAAAGGTAGGTTCATCTAATAAAAGAATATCTTGATCTAATAACAGCATCGTAGCTACACTCAATCTTCTTTTCTGTCCAAAGCTAAGGGTAAAGGGATGTTGATTTTGATAAGGCTCTAAACCAAATTCCTTCAAAAGCTCTGTAGTGCGTTTGTTAATGTCCGTTTCCTTCCATTGATATTGAATACCAGAAAACGCAATTTCACCAAAGACCGTTTGATTAATAAATTGGAGCTCTGGATTTTGGAATACGAAACCTAAGTGCTGATATAAGTCTCTATCTCGCCACTTTTTTAGTTCCTTTCCATGAAAGCGGATGTCTCCCTTTTTGCTCTTTTTAAGATGAGCGAGCATTTTCAAGAAGGTACTTTTCCCCGTACCATTATTACCAATAACAGCAATCCATTCTCCCTTATTCACAGTAAGATTTATGTTTTCTAATATAGTTTCTTTAAAGTAAGCAGCTTCTAAATGATTTACTTCAAGAACTGGATCGTATAGCTTTCTAGAATCTGCCGTTTCTTTTCTGATTTCATATTCTTTCAGTAACGCTATTCTTTTTGGATGATCTTCATTTTGAATGATATCCTCCCATTTATGAGGGTATATTTGAGGAATCCATATACCTGCCTCTTGCATCTCTGGTTTATGCTGATTAAGAATCTGTTCTGGTTTGCCATCAGCAATTATCTGTCCTTTTTTATCCAAAAGAATGACACGATCCATCCATTCTATACAGCCATCTAACACATGCTCGACCATAACCATTGTTTGTCCAGTTCTAGTTGCAGTATTTTTTATCACCTCAAAAACTTCTTTTCGACCAGAAGGATCTAACTGTGCTGTTGGCTCATCCAAAAAAAGTACTTCTGGCTCTAACGCTAATAAACAAGCTAAAGCGAGTCGCTGCTTCATGCCACCTGAAAGATTAGCTATAGGAGTATGCGGCTCAATCGTTAACCCAACGGTTTGGAGAAGTTCCAAAATGATAGCATCCATTTCTTCCCTAGGTACTTTTCGATTCTCCAAGCTAAAAGCAATTTCTTCCTCTACATGTTCCATGCAAAACTGCGTGTCAGGATTTTGGAAAAGGACACCGACTCTTTTTTTCCTAATGACTTCTCCTGAAACACTTGCTTCTATATGTTCAGGAATGATGCCGGCTAAAACAGATATTAGCGTAGATTTCCCGCTGCCACTTGGACCTAGAATCAATACTTTTTCCCCTTGATTAATATGTAGTGACACTTCTTTGAGGATAGGTTCCTTATCCTCAAAGAAGCGCACAGATAGATGGTTACATCCTAACAATGAACTCATCATTAGTCTCCTTCTTTCGGTTCGATCTAGAAATAGCATAACCATTTAAAACGCCTGTTTTACCAAGCCCCTCAACAATTGCTTTCGCTAATAATCCCCCTAAAATCAATCCACTGATTACTTGAATAATAAAGGTAAGAACGAGTGTCGTCGTCGTATAATAGGAAAAACCATTTGCTAGAATGCTATATAGCATACTTCCACAAGCAGCTAAAGCGCCGGAAAGCATTAAAACAGATACATGATATTTTTTATAGCGGAATATCGCGAATGCAATTTCAGCACCAATTCCTTGGAATACGCCAATTAACAACGCTGATAAGCCGAAATGACTGCCAATTAAAAGTTCAACAGAAGCTGCAACTACCTCGGCAATTAAGGCTGCGCCTGGTTTTTGCAAAATATAGGCAACAATCGGGCTTGCAATAACCCATATTCCAAACATAAAGTTAGCACCGACTGGACCAACTAATGCTGAAATCGGGAGCCATAAAGTGGACCACCCCATATAAAGAACACCACATGCTACCGCAATTACTACTAATAAGACAACCTCTTTGATTTTCCAGTTCATACTGACACCTCAAGCGTTTTTACTGGCCATTCCTCTAGGTTATAAGCCATATCCCAAAACTTGTATTCTAGTTGACAGCTTAATAGAAAATATTCCATTAGCTTTTCTTTCTGCGCTTCATTAAGCGTTTCAGCAATTTCGTCTAGTCGCTGGCAAAATGGTGTAGTGACAGTCATTGGGCCATCTCCATAAAAGTGAATCCAGTCATAAAAAGGATGGGCACTATCAGGGTTAACCTCTTCTAAAAGCTTTTTACCGATTTCCACATATGTCCATGGGCAAGGTAAAAGCACTGCTAAAATATCGGCAATATCACCTTGCTGTGCAACTGTAAGCATGTGACGAATATAGTGATGTGCAGACGGAGCTACTGGAAACCCTTGTAGATCTTCATATTTAACACCTGCTACTTCACAAAAATTATTATGTGGATGTATTTCGCTATGTAGCACAAAAGATATTTGATTATTAAAAAGTTCGATATCTCTTCTATTCGAACTTTTTGAAATTGCCAAACCATAAATTTTCATAAACGCATTTAAATACTCAAAGTCTTGTTTCACATAATGGATAAGCTGTTCTTTCTTTAAATCACCCTTTCCAATTCCTTGAACAAATGGATGTTCCATAATTGCCTGAAAGATTGGTTCTGCCTGCTTGCGTAATTCTTGTGAAAAACTCATTTGATTTCCTCCTTCTTTGGTCCTTATGACCAACCATTAAGATTTTTTCATGAAAAGGAAAACATGGAGCAACTTTGATATGCAAAAAAGCCACTCCAAAAATGGAGTGGCTTATATATGAATAAAATAACACTACTATTCTATGCCGACTCCACTTTCCTACGCTAGTATGAACTAGATCAGGTTCAAAGGGTCCAAGTATTCTTGTCTCAGCCAATAAGGCTCCCCTAGTGGATTTTCCTATTCAATTACTTAATACATTACCGAAAGTCTATAATTTTTGTCAATCATTTTTCACATATTCTTTTTGATAATTCTGTTTATCCCCTATTCTTAAGGGGAATACCTTTAATGAAATTCTGATTATGTATGCTGTATTTCCCTTTACTTTTAAAGAAACTTTCACAAAATTGACATATTCATGTGATGTTTTTCACATAATTTAAGTATATAATCACTATATAAACAGTAATAACATTTTACAAAAGAATGAATTTTAAGATACTATGGAGAAAAGTAGAAACAAAGTAAATTATTAACGAATCTTGTTCTCCATTTAGTAATGAAATAGCTTTAAATACTATTAATCTATTAAATTAGAAAAAGGAGTTGCAATAAGATGAAACAGCAAAATATTAATCGAGTAGTTTTAATTGGTACAGGTGCTGTAGGATGCAGCTATGCCTACTCATTAATTAACCAAGGTGTTACCGAAGAACTTGTTTTGATAGATGTAAATAAAGAAAGAGCAGAAGGGGAAGCAATGGATTTAAATCATGGTATCCCATTTGCCCCTGCACCGACAAAAGTATGGGCTGGTGACTACGCTGACTGTGGTGACGCTGATTTAATTGTCATCACTGCAGGTCTTCCGCAGAAACCAGGTGAGACTCGTTTAGATTTAGTTGCGAAAAATACAGCTATTTTTAAAAGCATTGTAAAAGAAATAACTGCTAGTGGGTTCGATGGTATTTATTTAATTGCAACAAATCCAGTTGATATCCTTACTTATGTAGTTTGGAAAGAATCTGGGCTTCCTAAAGAGCGAGTAATCGGTTCTGGGACTACATTAGATTCTGCACGTTTCCGCTATATGCTAGGTGAGTATTTCGATGTAGATACACGCAACATACATGCTGCTATTATTGGGGAGCATGGAGATACGGAGCTTCCTGTATGGAGCAGTACAACGATTGGCTTAGAAAGCATTGAAACAAAGCTAGCTAAAAATGACAAATACTCTCAAAAAGACTTAGATGAACTTTTCATTAATGTTCGAGATGCCGCTTATCATATTATTGAGCGTAAAGGCGCCACTTATTATGGAATCGGAATGTCACTTGTCCGAATTACAAAAGCGATTCTCGGAAATGAAAACTCTATCTTACCAGTATCTGCATATCTTGATGGCGAATATGGTCATAAAGACATCTATATTGGTGTTCCTGCAATTATTAATCGCCAAGGAATTCGTGAAGTACTTGAGCTAGAACTAAATGAAAAAGAAACAGAACAATTTAATCACTCTGTTGAAGTTCTTAAACAAACAATGGAATCTACCTTAAATTAATAGATAATAGAAGCCTATTACTATCAACGTATAATAGGCTTCTATCTATTTTCTTCATCCAATAGATGGAGTGGCTCGTAACCGTACTCTATTAAGTTAACAAATCCATTTTCCGCAAATATAATCCCCTCTTTTTCTAACATCCTTCTTTGAAGTTGTCCATGTTCACCTGGTAATCCAATGCATCCTTTACTATTAAGTACCCGTTGCCATGGTAGTTGATATTTTTCCGATAAGGTATGAAGAATTCTAACAACTTGTCTCGCACCCCTTGGACTTCCAGCTATAGCAGCTATTTGTCCATATGTCATTACTTTCCCTTCTGGAATATCTACAATGATTTCAACTACCTTTTTTGTAAAAGGTCTCATCTTCTTACCTCCTCTTATATATAGACCATTCTAACAAAATTTTTGTTAGAAGTTACTTTTTCCTTCTTATTAGAGATAAAGATTATACCAATGAAATTTCATAAAAAAAACGAGGCTGGGACAAAACTAAATAGTTAATCTGTAAAGACGAACAATCTCTAGTTTAGCTCATAAATAAAGGTTACTTTCCTATACTGATTATTTATGTTTTTAACTATAGTCAAGTGTAAAAATTAATTCGTTCCATTGCGCTACAGACACACGATTCGCCGGGGAGCAACCTAAGCCTCCTCGGCTAAAGCCTGTGGGGTCTATAGATTGCTCTATTTCCCGCAGGAGTCGAGTGTCCTCCGCTCCATTGCACTCCGTTTTTAAAGGCTAATTCCTAAAATAATATTGTTTTTTCAAAAAAATGAATTAGTAGGAAATATGGAGCAGCCTGAATACACGTAGACTCCTGTGGGATTAGCGAGACAGCCTGAGACCCTGCAGGCCAAAGGCAGACCGCGGCTCAGCGCGAGCCCCACGGAAAGCGAAGTATATTCCGGTTGCGAGGAATCGCACCGAACTTCATGGAAATAACCTTTTAAAAACAAATAAAAACCCAAACAATTATACGGAACTTTCATTAGCATGTTCGTATAATTGTTCGGATTTATCATTTTCTGGAATACTTTTGTCTCAGCCTTTTCCAATCCCTCTTATTAATGCCCACCCAAATAAGCCTGCTTTAATTCATCACTTTCCTGTAGTTCTTGTGCAGATCCTGATAAAACCACTTTTCCTGTTTCGATGACATATCCTCTATGCGCAATCGATAATGCCATATGAGCATTTTGCTCCACCAATAAAACAGTCGTTCCTTCTTCATTAATTTCTTGAATGACTTGAAAGATCGTACGAACGATAATCGGTGCTAATCCCATCGATGGTTCATCTAAAAGAAGCAATTTCGGTTTTGCCATTATGGCTCTTCCCATTGCCAGCATTTGTTGTTCCCCACCAGATAGGGTGCCAGCTAGCTGTTTTTTTCTCTCAAATAACCGCGGGAAAATCTCATACACTTTTTGTAAATTCTTCTGAATTTCCTGTTTATCTTTTCTTAAAAAAGCGCCTAATTCCAGATTTTCTTCCACTGTCATATTAGAAAAAACTCGGCGTCCTTCGGGTACATGTGACATTCCAGCTTTCACGATTGATTGCGCTGGTTTTCCTGCAATAGACTTCCCTAAATACTCAATAGAGCCCTTTTTAGGCTTAATTAAACCGGATAATGTCTTTAATAATGTACTTTTACCCGCTCCATTCGCACCGATAAGGGTAACTATTTCGCCTTCTTCGATATCAAGCGTTACTCCCTTTAACGCCTGAATATTTCCATAGTATACATTAAGATCCTTTATATGAAGCATTATTCAGCAACCTCCTCTCCTAAATAAGCTTCGATTACCTTTGGATGATTTCTAATCACTTCAGGTGTTCCCTCTGCAATCAATTGTCCATGATCCAAAACATAAATTCGCTCACAAATCCCCATAACAAGGGGCATATCATGCTCAATAAGCAAAATGGTTAACTGAAATTTTTTTCGAATAAATGCGATCAATTCCATCAGCTCATGCGTTTCCTGAGGATTCATTCCTGCAGCTGGTTCATCTAGTAGTAACAGTTTAGGACCTGCCGCTAAAGCTCTTGCTATCTCTAGACGGCGTTGCTGGCCATACGGAAGATTCTTCGCTTTTTCATTCATATAACGATCGAGTTGAAAAATCTTTAGAAACTCTATTGACTTTTCTTCCATTTCTTTCTCCCCTTTGTAATGAGAAGGAAGCCGCAAAATACTGCTTAGCATCGAGTGCTTTGCCAAAGAATGATAGGCTACCTTTACATTATCTAAAACGGATAGCTCTTCAAATAAACGGATATTTTGAAAGGTTCTGCTAATCCCTCTTCTTGTTACCTGAAAAGGCTGCAATCCCTTTAGACTCTTTCCATCAAAGAGAATTTCCCCTTCCGTTGGCGCATATACACCAGTTAACATGTTGAAAGTAGTCGTTTTCCCCGCACCATTCGGACCTATTAGGCCAATTAACTCTCCTTGATTCAGTTCTACATCAATCGCGGAGACTGCCTTTAAACCACCAAAAGAAATACCTACATTTTTCATTTGCAATAAAGGTTCATTCTTAGTCATTGGAATTACCCCCTTTGCGTTTAAACAAATCTGTAATTTCCTTCGTTCCCATTAATCCCTTTGGGCGATATAGCATTACGATTACTAAAACAAGGCTATATATAATCATTCGCGTTTCTGGATAATCTTGAAGATAAGTAGAAATGATTGTCAAAAAGCTAGCGGCAATAACAGATCCTGATAAACTCCCTAATCCTCCAAGGACGACGTAAATCAAAATATCAAAGGACTTTAAAAATCCAAAGTTAGTTGGATTAATAATATAGAAGTTATGTGCTTGAAGCGCCCCTGCAACTCCAGCGAATAAAGACCCTAGTGCAAAAGCCGCCACCTTATAATAAGTTGTGTTAATTCCCATCGCATCTGCCGCAATTTCATTTTCCCTAATCGCAATTGCTGCACGACCATGTCTTGAATTAGTAAAATTCACTATGACCAAAATTGTAATAAATAAACAAATGAACGTACTTGTCCATGTAGTCAAATGGGTAACTTGCATTCCTGCTGCTCCACCGACATAATCAATATTTAAGAAGAAAATTCGAATAATTTCCGCAAATCCTAATGTAGCAATTGCTAAATAATCTCCTCTTAATCGCAATGTTGGAATTCCAACTAATAGCCCTGCTAGTGCGGCAACAAGTCCACCAGCTAAAATAGCAATTGGAAAAGGCAATTGAAACTTCATAGTGGCAATAGCTGACACGTATGCCCCCACTGCCAAAAAGCCTGCATGTCCAATTGAAAATTGACCGGTAATACCTATTACAAGATGCAAGCTAACTGCTAGCATAATATTAATTGCCATTAAGATAATCATATTGCTATATAAAGAGTCAATCCAGCCTCCAGTCATTAGGAACTGAATTACGCCATAAATAAGTGCGGACAGTATAAGGAATATCCAAAAAGTTTTTGATTTTTTCATCCTTCCAGTCACCTACACTTTCTCTTTTGTATTCTTACCAAGTATGCCTGATGGTTTAAAGATAAGAATCAAAATTAAAATAATAAAAGCCGCGGCATCTCTCCATAAAGAAAAGCCTAAAGCACTAACAATCGTTTCTACTACTCCCAAAATAAGTCCGCCAATCATTGCACCTGGAATAATCCCTATTCCACCTAAAACAGCTGCAACGAATGCCTTTAATCCTGGAATGACTCCCATCAGTGGTTCAATTTTTGTGTAATAAGCACCAAAAATTACGCCTGCTGCTCCAGCTAAGGCAGATCCAATCGCAAAAGTTGCTGAAATGGTCCGGTCTACATTGATTCCCATTAATCTTGCTGCATCTATATCATGAGAAACCGCCCGCATTGCCTTTCCGGTCTTCGTTTTATGGACAATAAATTGCAAAATTAACATTAATCCTACTGACGTTCCTAAAATAATCAGAGACTTGCTTGTAATTTGTGCACCAAACACATCAAATGTCTTTGTTGGTAAAACACTTGGATAGGTTTCTAATCCTGCCCCTCTAAAATAAATAAATACATATTCAATCAATAAAGAAACCCCGATTGCTGTAATTAGTGCCGCAATTCTCGTCGCATTTCTCAACCGTTTATATGCAATTCTTTCAATAATAATTCCAAAGATAGCACAAGCAATCATGGAAACAATCAATGCTGGAAAAAAACTAAGCCCCCAGCCAGTAATAGCATAAAAGCCAATAAAGGCCCCGACCATAAATACATCTCCATGGGCAAAGTTAATAAGTTTAATGATTCCATATACCATCGTATATCCTAAGGCAATAAGGGCATAAATACTTCCCAAGGAAATGCCGTTAACTAGCTGTTGTATCCATTCCATCTATTTATTCACTCCCTTTTGCTAAGCAATAATCAATGAAAAATATTTTCGCAAAGCTTACTGCTACTTAACTCGTATAAAGCACATTTTGTGTTCTTACTCTCTATCTCTATTACTCTTTCATATCTCCAATTTTCTATTCTTATTCTTCCAATGGAAAATAGGGAGGCTCTCCCTCCCCATCCATAATGTCTTATTCTGGATCAACCTTTGTTTTAAACACTTGTTTTCCATCTTGATATTCTAGAACTGTTGCTGATTTGATCGGGTTATGATTTTCGTCGATTGTAACTAACCCAGTAATTAGTGATAAGTCTTTTGTTTTTGCCAACTCTTCTTTAATCTTTTCTGAATCTGTACTTCCTGCTCTTTCAACAGCATCTTTTAATAGATACACAGAGTCATAACCTAAAGCATTAAATGCATCTGGACTTTTTCCGTATTCGTCATTAAATGCGGAAACAAACTTTTGAATTTTCTCATCTGGATCTTCCGAAGAATAATGGTTTGTAATAAACGTATTATTTAAACTCTCTGCTCCAGCTAAATCAATTAATTTTGGAGAATCCCAGCCGTCAGCACCCATGAAAGGAGCTGTAATACCCATTTCGCGAGCTTGCTTAATGATTAATCCAACTTCTTCATAATAGCCAGGAATAAATACAAACTCTGGATTCTTCCCTTTGATTCTCGTTAATGTCGCGCTGAAATCTGTATCCTTTGCAACATAAGATTCTTCTGAAACTATTTTTCCACCAGCAGCTGTAAAGGTTTCTTTAAATGCTGCTGCTAATCCTTTTGCATAATCACTTGCACTATCAGCATAAATGGCAGCATTTTTAATTTTCAAATCATTAATAGCAAAATTAGCAGCCACATTTCCTTGGAATGGATCAATAAAGGATGTACGGAATGCATACTCATTTAGCTTTCCATCATCATTAACAGTAACGTTTGGAGCTGTACCTGATGGAGTTAATAAGACCGTTTTCTTGTCATTAGCGATTTGTACCTGTGCTACTGTATCGCCACTTGTAGCTGCTCCGATAATTGCTGAAACTTTATCTTGGTCGATTAGTTTCAATGCTCCATTAGTTGCCTCCGTTAAATCAGATTTATTATCTACTTTAACTGGTACTATTTTCTTGCCATCTATTCCGCCATCCGCGTTAATCTCTTTAATAGCTAAATCAATGCCGCTTTCTAATGATTGTCCGTAAGACGCAACAGCTCCCGAAAGCTCCAAGTTAACTCCTATCTTAAATTCATCCTCTTTGGATGCATTATTTCCACCGGCACCACAGCCAGCCAATATACCAGCAGCTAATGTAGAAGCTGTTATTAAAAGACTTAATTTTTTCTTCATACTGAATCCCCTCTTATGTTTATTTGATTATTCTGACAATAAAAAGAAAATAACTCTAAATGTTGAAAGAGTTTTACAAAATAAATTTTATTAATTCGACTAGTCAGACTATTCAAATCATTTTTATATTGCGAAATTAATCATAACGAACTAGACAAAAATAATCAATACCCGACAAACCTCAATAAAATGTTACATTTTCTGACGCTAAAGGGAATGAATTTTGAATATTTTTTAACAATTCTGTTAAATATGAAATAATTATTTTTTACTTGTCAGAATTTTTACCAAAATAAAAAATAATTATTTCATAAAATAGCAGTTTCCAATGATCAATCGTTAATCTAGAAATATTTGTCATTAGCACAAGTTACATTTTCTAACATAACAGAAGCTTATTTTCCAAAAAATTCATCTGCAAATTTTTAAATTTTTTTTATATAACTCATTTTTTTCTTATTATAGGGAATAAACAGTACTAATAAGACATAGAAAGGAGTACTACGAATGAAAAAAATTCTATTCTTTTCACTCTTCACCTTTTCTCTTATAGCAAGTGGCTGTTCCAATGGTTCAACAGACAGTCAACCTGATTCACCGACAGAGGAAAAAGCAAATGCTGCTGGACAAGCTAATACGGAAACTGATCAGACTACTGAGGAACCCCCTTCAACCGATGAACAGATTAAAGAAATTCGATCTATGCTTAAGATGAAAGATAATAAATTACCGACGAAATTTCCTATAACAGATTCTGAATATATTGCAGCTAAAATTAATGAAAATGAAACAGATGGATATTCTATTTCATTCTATCAGACGCAAGAAGCTGTCTCTATCAATGATGAGTCTTTAGCTACAAATGACAATCTGATTGCGACTTTTAAAGCTGAAACATTCGATGATGAAAACAAACAAAAGGAACTTTTCCCTGAAGTTTCATTAGACTCTGTACCGGATGACATGAAGGTAGATTTAGGGCATCAAATTACCGGAATGAGGGAAGGAGCAGCTGGAAGTTCGTATTTAGTTTGGAAAGAAGGACGTTGGGTGTTACAAATTAAATCGATTTCTGAAGATCAATTAGATTCTGTTGATATTGCAAGAAAGATGGTGGACTATTTAGAGGAGAATGCCCTCCCAGTACCTAAAGAAAATGGACGAGTGGAAGTAAACTATCCAAAAAATGCGGAGGAAGTAGAGATAACGGCGAGATGGGAAGAAGGAAATGTTGTCTATACATTAGAAACTGCAGAAGTGCCGATAAATGCTTTAATGATGACTGTCTCAACAGAATGAGTCATAACTGGAAAATCATGATACTTTGAGAATATTGGTTAAATCCACTTGGATTGCAGCCAAACTTCTATATAAAAAAGAGTTGTTGGAAAAGTAGTAACTCTCTCTTCTCCAATAACTCTTTTTTCTATACTATTCTTTCATAAGAATACTGACTTGAGAATACATTTTCTCTTCATATGGAGCGAGCGATGTTCCAACTACAAACTACGTATTCAAAACTATAAACACACCTAATGGAATTTAGACCCGTACTTTCATCACTGAACAATCATCACATTGGATCATACTTTTAATTAGTTCTTTGTTCTTCTCTTCGAATAGTTCATTATGAGATGATACCATCGCGCTATTGCTTGCGTCTGGCTGGATAAATAATTTCGCCTTATTAACTGCATTTGCGGCATCTTGGAAAGCTCCTGCAATTAAATGAACTTTTCCTTCATGCTTTAGAATATCTCCTGCGGCAAATATTCCAGGTACAGATGTCTCACTGTTAACATTGCCTGCTATGTAAAAATCCTCAAGCATCTCAATTTTCAATTTACTATTCTTTAATAAGGAAGAATCCATTTCATAGCCATGGTTGATGACTACTTCATCTACTTTCAAAGTAGTCATTTCCTCCGTTTTTGTATTCGTTAATTCAACCGAATCAATACAATTATGGCTTTCGTTGGCAATCAATTTCGTGATAGAGGTATGGAATAAGCAATCTACGTTACTTTCTAACAGTTCTCTTGCTTTTGCCTCGTGACCTGCAAGGGTATCTTTTCTACATGTTAAATACACTTTCTTTGCGATTGGCTCTAGTTCGAGTGCCCAGTCAACTGCTGAATTTCCACCACCAGAAAGAACGACAACCTTATCTCTAAAGTGCATTAAAGATTTTACTGTATAGTTTAAGTTTGATACCTCAAATCTTTCTGCACCTTCTATTTTTAATTTTTGTGGAGTAACGATTCCACTTCCTACTGCAACAATGACTGTTTTAGAATAATGGATTTCTCCTGAATCTGTTTCTAATAAGAATATCCCTTCCTCATTTTTAGAAATAGAATGGATCTTCGTATTTGTTACTACTTCTGGTTTAAAAGTTAAACCTTGCTGGACAAGCTGCTCTCTTAACTTCTCACCTGGCATTGGAGTGATGCCGCCAACATCCCAGATCATTTTCTCTGGATATAAATGCAGCTTTCCACCTAGCTGTGGCAAAAATTCAATAATTTTTGTTTTCATTTCTCTTAGTCCACTATAAAAAGCAGAATATAAGCCTGCTGGTCCGCCGCCAATTATCGTCACATCGAATAATTCTGTTTGATCCATTAACCCGCTCACTCCTATTATTAAAGTTTTGTACTATCTATATATGATTACATCATTCTATTTATTAGTTAAATTGATTATCATTCTCAGTTACATACTACCTCTTTTTTTGAATTTTATCAATCCTATAAAGAAAACTTTTAAAGATGGCGGGCGAGAAATAGAAAAAGCTCATTTTGTCTATGTAAAGGATAGAATTAAGAGTTATTTAGTGGATTAGGTAGTATTTTTAAGCATACTGCCTATTTAGTTTAATCAGAAAAAACTTTATGAACGATATGAACTGTATATGCTTTATTATCATGTTTGCCCTTTATAAGAAATGTTTTATATAATTATTGTAGCTCTACAGGAGAAGGATATGGATAAATCCCATTACCATACTGGGAGTAATACAAAGCAAGTAATACTTTACAAAACCATTCTAACCAAAGTTCCACCTTAAGTATTGCCATTATACTCGCTTAATTCCTACTATTCCTCTAAAAATAATCAACTTTATTTTCTATTTCCATTTTATTTATCCATATCCTAAAAAATCTCCCAGATAAAACTTTAAGGAGAAGTGATGAATGTATAAAATCGAAGTCAAAAATCTTACAAAAATATTTGGAGGAAACCCAAAGGAAGGACTAAAAAGACTCCAAGCTGGCGAAGAAAAAACGAAAATACTTAAAGAAACAGGAATGACAATTGGGGTAGATAATGCCTCCTTTCATGTAAAACAAGGAGAATTCTTTGTCATTATGGGTTTATCCGGCAGTGGGAAATCTACACTTATTCGCCTAGTTAACCGACTAATCGAACCAACTTCTGGTGAAGTATTAATTGATGGAAAAAATATAACCAGCATGAATAAAAAAGAGCTTATCGATATCCGACGGAAAAAACTTAGTATGGTTTTTCAGAATTTTGCATTATTTCCAAATCGAACAGTTCAAGAAAACGTGGAATACGGTTTAGAAATTCAAGGTCATCCTAAGAACGATCGGGCAAAAAAAGCTACAAAAGCTATCCATGATGTTGGTTTAAAAGGGTATGAAGCAAGTTATCCTAATCAACTTAGTGGCGGTATGCAGCAACGCGTAGGTCTTGCTAGAGCATTAGCCAATGATAGCGATATCCTGTTAATGGATGAAGCATTTAGTGCGTTAGATCCGCTTATTCGGAAAGAAATGCAGGATGAGCTCATCCGTTTACAAAACAAGCTAGGCAAAACGATTATCTTTATCACCCATGACTTAGATGAAGCACTTAAGTTAGGTGATCGAATTGCAATTATGAAAAATGGTTCCATTGTACAATTAGGTACAGCGGAAGAAATACTAGAAAAGCCTGCGAATGATTATGTTTCTAGTTTTGTTGAAGATGTAGATCGTTCCAAGGTATTAGTGGCAGGTCATATTATGAAACAACCAGATTTAATTACTACTTGGAAGGATGGCCCGAGAGTAGCGGTAAGGAAAATGGAGGAAGCTGGTCTATCAAGTATCTTTGTCGTAGATAAGGATAAACAACTTAAAGGTATCCTGACCATTGATGCTGCCATTAATGCGTTCAAAGAAAATAAATGGGTTGAGGATGTATTAGAGCATGACTTCCATTCAACCACATACGATACACCATTAAATGATTTAATTGGCGTTGCAGCAGAATCAAAATTCCCCATTGCAGTCACAGAAAATAATAGATTGCTAGGAATCATCGTTCGAGTCTCTATATTGTCTGGACTTATTCTTGGAAAAGAACAAAAGGAGGCTATCGTATGAATTATTTCTTCTTTCCACTAGAAGATTGGACAAATCAATTTGTAGACAATTGGCTATTGCCAGTCTTAGGTGACTTTTTCAACTCCTTTAGCGGAGTGTTAAGCATATTTATTAATGCTGTCACTAATTTATTTACCTTTATTCCTGCTGAAATAATCGCAATCCTCTTAGCACTATTAGCATGGCGCCTTGCCGGAAGAGGAATCGCAATTTTTACAATTATTGGTGCACTTTACTTAGGTTCAGTAGGTTTATGGACAGGTGCTATGCAAACATTAGCTATTGTTATCGTAGCAACCTTTTTCTCAATCGTTGTTGGTATCCCATTGGGAATATTTACAGCTAAAAATCGAACATTGGATCATATTGTTAGACCAATTCTCGATTTCATGCAAACATTACCAAGCTTTGTCTATTTAATCCCTGCTATTCTACTCTTTGGTCTAGGAGAAGTACCAGCAGTTATCTCTACTTTCGTTTTTGCTACTCCACCTGCAGTACGCATGACGAGTTTAGCTATTAAACAAGTTCCTGCTGATATTGTGGAAGCTGCTAAGGCTTTCGGTTCTACTTCTTGGCAGTTACTTGTTAAGGTTCAGCTTCCAAATGCCATTCCAACTATTATGGCAGGAATTAACCAAACGATTATGTTGGCATTATCAATGGCAGTTATCGCCTCGATGATTGGCTCACCTGGATTAGGAAGTACTGTTTTATCCGGTATTTCTAGTGTAAATGTTGGATTAGGCCTTACTGGTGGATTAGGTATTGTTGTCCTTGCGATTATACTGGATCGAATTACACAAGGATTAGGAAAAAAAGCATAAAAAAACGATACTATTTTACAAAAGAAAGGAAGTATAAATTTTATGAAAAAATGGAAATTTAGCTTTTTACTGTTATTACTATTTACCCTTTTAGTTGGATGTTCTTCTCAAACGCAAAATACTGGTGGAAATGGGACGAACAATAGCGAAACGATCACATTTGGAGTGACTCCTTGGACTAGTACAGTTCCTCCAACAAAAGTAGCTAAACTTTTATTAGAAGATATGGGCTATACAGTGGAAGAGAAAAATGCAGATGCTGGTGGCGTTTATACTGGCCTTTCTCGAGGTGATTTAGATGTATTTATGGATTCTTGGTTACCTGATATGCATGCAAATTATATGAATCGATACAAAAGTCAAATTGAAGATGTAGCAGTCAGCTATACAGAAGGGGAGCTTGGATGGGTTATTCCGTCTAATGTGGAAGGCATTGATAGCATTGAAGATCTGAAAGGAAAAGAGGATCTTTTCGGTGGAAAAGTATATGGTATTGAAGAAGGGGCAGGAATGACTATTACTTCAAAAGAAATGATTGAAGAATATGGGTTAGACTTAGAATATGTTGCTTCTAGTGAAGGTGGTATGTTAGCGCAAGCGTCTAAGCTTATGAAAAGCGGTGATCCCGTTCTTTTCCTCGGATGGCGTCCACATCCAATGTTTGTTGATTATGATTTAAAGGTATTAGAAGATCCAAAAGGTTTCTTTAAAACATCTGAAGTTCATGTCGTTGCAAATAATAGTTTGAAAGAAGAAGCACCTGAAGTACACGAATTTTTAAGTAATTGGAGCATGCCTGTTGAAGATATTGAAGAAATGATTGTGAAGATTGACAATGGGGCAGATGAGGAAGAAGTTGCGCAGGAATGGATTGATAATAATCAAGATTTAGTTAATGCGATGTTAGGGAAATAAAGAAAAAACGAGTTACTTAAAAATAACAAGTTTAGTTTTAAAGTACAAAATTCACTATTTAAAAGAGGTGCAAATTAGCACCTCTTTTGTATTTATATTAAGAGGCTGGGACATAAGTATTCCAGCCAAGGATAATTCCGAACAATTATACGAAGATGCTAATGAATGTTCCGTATAATTGTTCGGGCTTTTATTTGTTTTTCAAAGGATGTTTCCATGAAGTTTGGTGCGATTCCCCGCAGCCGGAATACACTTCGCTTTCCATGGGGCTCGCGCTGAGCCGCTTCGGCCTGTGGCCTGCAGGGTCTCAGACTGTCTCGCTAATCCCATAGGAGTCTTCGTGTATTCCGGCTGCTCTGTTTTTCCAACTAATTATATTTCCTCTTGTAAAAAGTATGCGAAAGCAGCCGCTATTTACTAGCTATATTAGAAATTGTTCGTCTTTACAGAGTATCTATTTAGTTATGTCCCATCCTCGTATTTATATTAAGCTATTGATAACTGCAGTTTAAAGTGATGGTTTCTTAAAGTACTTCCATTATTTTGGATAAAATAAAAATGGAATTTGTTACTTCAAATTCTCCTCTATTTAAGGAATGATTTGTATTTGGGATAACATCAATCTTTAAATTCGAGTTACTTAATTGGTCAATTTGATTTGAATTGAAACCCACCTCTTATTTAAGAAGTTTGTCTAAAGTCCGAATTGGATGCCTTATACGAATTAGGCAAATCAATAACTATCTAGCCCCTCATAATGGAAGTATGCGAAATCGGCGTGGGTGGCTGCTTTTTTGTCCATATCGTGGACAGCTATTCCAATGAAGTTTCCAGTAAATCCGCCTGCTAAAAATAGGAGGTCTTGAGCGCTGACTATTTCTTGCCAAGGTTCTTCTTCATCTGATCGGAAGCAAAAGTTTCCTGTAGCTCCATTTCCAATGACCTTTAGTTGTATTTCTTTCCTAGTAATAGGTATTATCGTTGGGTCTAGTTGAAACAGTCCACTTTCACAACGCATGAACCGAAGAACACGCCCCTTCTCTTCCTCATATGTTACGTAAACATATAGATAGTTGCTATCGTTTAAATAAAGCATAAGTCCAGCCATTTGATTAAAAGTTGTAGGATGGAATTCCACTTTTGTTTCTACCTGAAAGTGAAAGTCCTTTTGACGAATGGCTAGAATATGATGCTCAAACAAAGACTGAACGGAATCGCCTGAAACCATGCGCAAATAACCGTTTCTACTTGTTAAATCACACCAAGAATCATCCGCTAAAATGCGTAAAGTATTCCATTCTTTTTTTAAAGGTCCTGTAAAATCATCTTCGAAATCAGTAGCCTTTTTGAAGACTACCTGTTCACTCGTAACAATTTCAGTCAAAAGACTGGGACCTTTTTCCCCTGAGGCAAGACGAAGCCAGCCATCCTCTGTCCAATAAACCTCTTCTATCGCCGTTTCTCTTCCTAATATGGCAGCTTTTTTTTGCAATGGCCTTGTGCATAAATAAACCATATACCAATTCCCAAACGGTGTCTGCACAATGCTTCCATGTCCTGAGCATTGGAGTAATGATTCGGGTTTATCGCTTGCAGTAAGCATAGGGTATTCAGGATCTAATTCATAAGGACCTGTTATTGCTTTTGATCGACAAACAGTAACAGAGTGTCCCTTTCCAGTCCCTCCTTCTGCGGTTATTAAATAGTAATAATCTTTATAATAATACAAATGAGGAGCTTCCGTTTTAGCTAATTCTGTGCCATCAAATATTTTATAAACTGGACCAATTAATGTTTGATTCTTTGTGTCAAATTCTTGCATAACAATACCTGCTGATTTATTTCCTGTTGTCATTCGGTAATCCCATATTTCGTTTAACAGCCATTTGCGCCCATCTTTATCATGAAATAAGGAAGGGTCAAAACCACTGCTGTTCAAATAGACAGGACTGGACCAAGGTCCATTTATATTTGGTGCGGTAATCAAATAGTTATGGCAATCCTTAAATGGCCTTTTCGTACTTTTTACATCGGTGTAAATAAGGTAGAAGAGCCCGTCTGAATAGCTAATTTGTGGAGCCCAAATACTACCGTTCTGTGGATTTCCTCTTAAATCTACTTGATTTGTAATCACATCTGTTTGATGCTCCCATTGGATTAAATCATTCGATTGATAGATACGCACACCTGGTAACCATTCAAAAGATGAAACAGCAATATAATATGTTTCATCTACCCTTAAGATATTGGGATCTGGATTAAACCCACGTAAGATGGGATTTTTAATAGGAATTCGAAACATAGGCATCTCCTTTCTTGTTCAAACTAGCTCCTTTTCGAAACAAACATAAAGCTCCTGCTAGAAAAAAGAGAAATGCGATTGGAAAAGCAATAAATTGGGTACCAATTAAGGTTGAAAGCCCAGCAACTAGGTATAGTACTGCTGCCCATTTCGGATAACAATTTCTCCAAATGAAGGCAGTCGCAGTCGCAACGAAAATTAGTACGAGTAATAAGGTGATGCCAAACCAGATAGATAAGACCTTCATTGCCTCTAGGCTATCTTGTACAGCACCTAAAGAAACGCCATCCTGAAGAATGGGAAAGACTGTTTCTTTATATGTTTCTTCATCCATAGAGGTCATCGTTAGCGAAAATCCCCCTAGAAATATGACACAAAATACAATCCCTACCATTCCAATTATTGCTTCCCATTTTCGCTTCATTTCTCCCGTCCCTTTCTACTAGTCTCCATATAAACCCAATCTAACTTTTTGATTGGACCATTTTGAGCATAACAATTTTCTATTTCCCGGTAGGTTACTGTTTCTCGATTCTCATTCTTTCCCCAATCATTCCATCTATCTGAGTGAATATGAGCACCTATTCTACATTGAAAAAAAGTTACATTCGCATAAGGTCTCCATGGCCGACCTAAATAGACATTTACTATACCAGCCTCTGCGGTTAAATAGCAGTGAGAAAATAAAAAACCCTTTTTCCCGCTGGCTGTACTCGCTGCTGTTACATATCCTGGATGGTTTTTTGGACGCTTAAGAGATCTCAATTCACATTCTTCAAACTGTGCTTCTCCTCCGCCAAATATATAATCAACGGTTCCCTCGATATAACAATGAATAAAAGTTATTAGATTGTCTCGATATTCATTTCTTATTTCTGGTTTAGAGAAAGGAGTCCCATCTTTTTGAAGATCTGGCAATGGTCCGAGACAAATAGTATCCTGAAACCCTTTAAACGAACAATTTTTGAATTTCACTTTATTGCCTTCATTATAGAGAGCCACTGCCTGCCCCACTGTTTCCCCAGGTCCAGCATTATTAACTATTTCCATATTCTCTAACCAAATATTTTCTGCATTGATAAAAAGGGTCGCTGTTTGAAAGGTACCTATCTCACAGCCACTCTCATCCAATTGACGTGCATACTTGTTTCCAATAATCCGAACATTTCCTATACCGATTAGTTTTCTATTTGATTGATAGAGACTGATATTTTCATCGTAATCTCCACTTAAAATGATGAATGTAACTGGACTTTCTATATTGGAACAATGAGCAATCCCATCTTGTATACACTTAAAATCACAACTATTATTTTTTCCAATGACAAATTGAAATTGATTCTTCACAAATGCTTCTGTAAGAAAGTTTCCCATTGTTTTCTCATTTCCTTTGTCTCTTGATGACCACCTGTTACAATCCGGCTGTTCCAATGATCCTCCGCATTATATTTTCTATACATTTTTACTAATTCCTCATCCAATAGCATGGCCCCTTCAATCGGACACATGCGATCGTCTTTACCAACAAGACTCAACCGTGGCCTTGGGGCAATTAACGCTTGCACGGATAAAGTAGAGAAGCTTTTTAAAAAACCTGGCACGTAGTAATAAAATCCATGATGATCCAAGCCCCGCTTTTGCTTTAGTGTTTCTATATGCACTTGTGCAGCAATATCAACTGTTACTCTTATCCGATTGTCTAGTGCAGCCAACCACCAGCTCATGAGGCCACCCATTGACATTCCAATTGCCGCAACTCGGTTCTTATCGACATCTGTTCGCTCCACAAGATAATCCAGGAAAGCAATATTATCAAAAATCCGCATGCCCCATAGTGTCCGACCCTCTAATAACATTTCTTTGACTAATTCACTTTCTGCTTTGCCTTTTCTTTCATTAAATCCCCACATATCAATGGAGCCAACAGCATATCCCAAATTCGTTATTGCCTCGACAAAAGGAGGGGATTGTAAGTAGCTGCTACTTACTAGCAGCTCTTCTTTTCCCTGATCAAAATTCCCTCCATGTGAATGATTAAAAATAACAATAGGAAGCGGATCGTCCTGTTTTAAAGGTTTGGCAAAATAAGCTGGAACGGATTCCTCTTCATTTAATTGCAGCAAGAGACTCTCTAAAATATAGTTATTTTTTGTTTCTTTTCTTATTAGTTGGACCGTCCTATTCTTTGCCTTTGGATAATCTCCTAATAACTCAATGAGCTTTTCTCGTCTCTCCTTCACTTTACGCCTTCACTTCCTTCAAAAGCGCTTCTTCCTTCTTTGTATTTTTGGACTTACAGTTGGTTAATTCGATATCATCACTATATTCGAGATAAAAGGCCGGACCTTCATGATTTTCGATCGTTACCCGATTAAATAAAATATCCTTTGCAAAGCCAACATAAAAGCCTCGGTTACTCATATCCTCGATCCCTGCCATCATCGCCGGTTTCCCAGGAATCGCATTTTCCGCCAGCGAAATATCTATCTGGTTAAAAGTAAGTTCTGATACATATTGCTCTGCTAAGCCATAAATGAACCCAGCAGAGGCATGAACATTCCTTGCTGTAATGTTTGCAAAATGAATGCGTCTAAACATTGGTGTATCGACTGTTACTGGGTATGGATGTTTATCCCATACATATTTGTCCTTCCCTTTAGGACCACAGAAATAATATAGGTTTAAAATGAATGGACAGATAACACCTTCCATTACAATATTGTCTACACGGATGTCTTCGACTACACCTCCACGCCCTCGTCTTGACTTCAATCGAATGCCACGATCTGTATCTTGAAAGATACAATTGCTTATCGTTACATTTCGTATATCCCCACTCATTTCACTGCCAAGTACTACTCCCCCATGGCCATGAACCATCGTACAATTCGTTATCGTTATATTTTCACAAGCTACACGCTCTGCCGTATCCTCTGTTCCTGCCTTAATCGCAATACAATCATCGCCTACATCAATATGACAATTGCTGATTCTTACATTGGAACAGGATTCTGGATCGATGCCATCTGTATTTGGTGAATCTTTCGGATTATTGATGGTTAAATTATCGATAGTAATGTTATTACTGCAAATGGGGTTAATCGTCCAACTCGGAGAATTTATTAAGCTCACATCTTTAATCGAAATGTTTTCACATCCATCTAAACTTATTAATTTTGGTCTCGGATAAAGCAGCTTTTCCCGCTCATTGCGAAAAATATGCCACCATCGTTCACCATTTCCATTGATTGTTCCAAAGCCAGTTATAGCAATATTACAACTATTTTCCGCATATAAACACGAAGCATAGACCTCTCTAGCTACACCTTCCCATCTGGATGTAACAACGAAATAGTCCTCTTGCCGATCAGAGAATTTCAATATTGCTCCTGCTGCTAAATGGATTTCAATATTATCCTTTAATAAAAGTGCCCCGGTCAGAAACTCATCTGGCGGAATGACAATTCTGCCTCCACCATTTTTATATGCCTTATCTATCGCCTCTTGAATAGATTCTGTACATAAATCCCCATCATTCTTTGCACCGAATTCAGTGATGATATAGTCGCTCATTTTATAATCTCCTTATTCGTTAATTACTTCCTCCACTTCCCCTAATGCTTGCAAAAATGCACCCAAGCCTTTTTGATCATTACAAACAATCGGCTCGCTAATGTAATAGGCATAGGTCCCGTCTCGTTTGTCAGCTCCACCAAGTCCTGCTACCTGACAATTTTTATTCAAGTTTACCCAACCCTCTTTTGTCAGAAGAACAAATTCATCTAAAAGACCTTGATAGCCCTTCTTTAATGGACCAATCCATTCTTGTTTATCAAGAACTCCTAAGCGAATCCCCTTTGCTATTGCACAAACGTACATACTGCTTGCAGATGCTTCTAAGTAGTTGCCTTTTTCGCCCTGCTTATCTACTACTTGATACCAGACTCCCTTTTCCTTATCTTGATAGTTTAGTATTGTTTCTAATGTTTTCTTAAGAATCTTCTCTAGAAAGGAACGTTCTGGCGTATCCTCTGGAATAATTTCTAATGTATCTACTAATGCCAGCACATACCAGCCCATTGCTCTTCCCCAAAAATTCTCCGATAATCCTGTTTCTTTATTAGCCCAAGGCTGTACTTTCTTCTCGTCCCATGCATGATAAAGAAGTCCTGTCCTTTCATCTAATAAGTGTTGATAACTAGTTTTGAATTGATGCAGAATATCGTCAAGCCCCTCTCCATCTGCATATTCCATTTGATATTGTGCGTAAAATGGTGCTCCCATATATAAACCATCTAGCCAAATTTGATACGGATAGATTTGCTTATGCCAAAAGACACCTTCTGAAGTTCTTGGATGTTGCTCTAATTGTGATTTCAATAAATCAGCTGCTTTTCGATACTTTTCCTCGCCTGTTTCTTTATATAATTGAAACAGTAGTTTTCCATTGTTAATATGGTCAATATTAAATTCCGATACTTCATACTCTTTTATCGATCCATCTGGTTGAACAAAATAATCAATATTTTCTTTTATATACTGCAAATATTTCTCATTACCGGTTCGTATCCAGAGGTTTTCAAACCCTTTTAGAACGACTCCATAATCATAAGACCATTTTCCGTTATAACCTCTATCCTCATATAAATGTGGAAGTCTTTCCATAATGGAAAGAGCTGTTCTCTCTGACCAACTTATTTCTGTCATTCTTATATTCTCCCATCTTATTTAGATTTTTTCCCCACTCTTAACGGGTAGTAAGAACCCCAGCTCAAGCGAGGGCACTGAAAAACTGGCTAGTTAATGATGATGGGCAATAGCCACTTTTTAAACATAAGATGATGGATTTGTTTTCCGAGGCTCGTCGCTACATTCCTGCGGGGTCTCGGACTTTCTCGCAGCTCCCATAGGAGTCGAGCGGACGCCTCTCCAAACCAACCTTATTTTCACTTTCCAATATGCTTGCTCTTCATTTCGCACGAAAAAAAGACTTTTTCAGTGGCCTCAGCTCAAGCTGCGAAGGGTCTTTCCACTACTTCCCCGCTAGAGTTAAGTGTCTTACGCTCCATTCCAGTCTTGTTTGAAATATTGATTATAAGCAACAACAACCTAAATTTTTTCAAGGTGAGCGTCTAGCCGAAATCTGCTTTCCTCTCACCTTTTTTTTGTCAAAGTATGCTCTAATTATTTTTGGCTTATTTCGTTTGTTCGTATGCTGCTTTATACTCCTCTTTAATTGTATTTCCGCCAGAATCGCTCCAAGTTTTTACTGCCTTTTTAAATCCATCTAAATCAATTTCGCCTAATATATACTGATAAGTAGCATCTGTAATGATCTTTTGTAATTCAGAACCTTGTGACGTATTTGTTGGAGATTCTAAAGAATAAGCAGGATTTAACACTGCATAATTAGCATTGTCTGCAATCATCTCATCTGCTAATGCTTTAATAGGATTGGGATCCTTTAATCCATAGCATGATTCTTTTGGTCTAGATGCCGCGAATGGCTGCACTTCTTGTGTCCATAAGTCCTGATTGATAATTTCATATGCACCATCATCTGTTAACTTATAATGAACATCTTCCATTCCGTATGTCATTAACGTGTATACTTCTGAATCTAATAGATCATTTACAAATTTGAGAATTCTCTTTAATTCCGCTTCATCCTTTACTTCTGAACGAGGGAATGCCAATAATCCACCAATTCCGTTATTCGCTGCCCAAATCGCACGCTCAGGTTGGGAATCAGAAACCATATCATTCACTAATGCTAATTCCATATTATCTTGGATACCCGTAGCCATTGTTTGCAGGTTTTTAGCGTCGAAAAGTGCTCCAATATAAATCCCTGCTTTTCCTTGTGCAAAGCTTTGTTGTTGGTCCGTTTTTGCTGTAACAGCGAAGTCCTTATTTATCCAACCATTTTTATAAAGCTCCTTCATATAATCCATGGTTTTGACATATCCATCTGATTCAAACTCTGGAATAAAGTCTCCATTTTCATCCATTCCCCATATATTAGGAGTGCCATAATAAGAACTTAATGTTTTAAATGCTCCATATATTAAATCGTTACGATCAACAAACCCAGTCGTATCGTTTTTGCCATTACCGTCTGGGTCATTTTCTGTAAACGCTTTCGAAATTTTCATTAATTCATCAACTGTCTTAGGAACATCAAGTCCTAAATTATCAAGCCAATCTTTACGCAAAACAACACCATTACGAGCTAAATCTTTCTGAAATGGAATGCCATAAAGCTTCCCTTCAATAGAAGCAGAAACACGCACATCCTCCGAGATTTCTTTTAGATTAGGGAATTCATCTAAATAGTCTTCTACATTCCAAAACATCCCTGACTTTAGCGCATTGCGGACAGATGAGTTTTCAAGAATTGTTAATGTAACAATATCTGCTAATGAATCCGAGGCTAATGCCGTATTAATCCGCTCTTCTTTTGAAGCATCTGGTATCCAAGAAAATTTAATTTCTGTATTTGTTTTCTCTTCCATTTTATCTAAGACCGTATCAGTTGGCGGGGAAGCTGTATGTAAAATATTCAGCCAAGTAATTTCAGCCTTACTATTTTCATCATACGTGCCAGATGATTGCTCTTTTCCACCACTACACCCTGCCAAAAACAGCACACTCGCAAAACTAACACTAGCTAACTTTAATAGTTTTTTCATTTGTACTCTCCTTTGTAATTTGATAAAGTGAAATTTCTATCAGCGGGGGTTTTCCGTTATCCCTCACGGATGGTTAGTTGAACCATTCGGACCTTTACGGACAGCTGATCTCCCGCCTATCTTTCTCGAATCCTCATAAGTTTACGTCCAGAGTCTTACTGTCCGTTAAGAGTGGGATAAATAGTTTTATCTTCTACTTCTTCTGTATTTTGTAATTCTATTCTCGTAAACACTTGATTTGCTGTCCAAGTAATCACATAGAATAGAAAACTAATACCGAAGAAAGTGAGAATCCCAGGAAAAAACGTTATTGCTGTCCAATAAGTTGCACCAATTACCACAAACAATAATAGTGTGTATTGTAAACAGGAAAATCCAAAGATAAAAGACATTTTTATTCGAAAGAATATTCCTTTCCAGTTATAATGAGCCATTAGTGGATAGATAAAAATAGCTGAAAGGAAAAAAAGAAAGCATATGATAATCAGGCAAACTTTTAGATACCAGTTAGTAACATAAAGTAAATCGATCACCAATACATAACCAATCAGTACATAAATCCAGCTTGTAATCATTGATTCCTTGAAAGACTCTTTATAATACTTCCAATAGGAAGAAAAAATAGGGATATTCGTATTTCCTCTCATCCATTGTCTCAGGATACTAACTAGTGCATAGGTTGCTGGTCCGGCACCAAAGAGTCCCACCCCTAATAAAGTAAAGAGCCACCAGAGGAAATTCACATACACCAGATTTAATATCGTTGTAAAAATGTGGTTTATTTTTTCCACCGATTTTAACATCGAACTCCCCGCTTTCAACTAACCTTAATAAACACCATCCTCACCAAACTTTTTGGCAAGCTTATTCGCAAGCATCACTAAAACCAAGCCTACTAAGCCCTTAAATAAACCAACAGCTGTACTAAAGCTCAATTGTCCGTTCTTCAAACCAGCCGTATAAATATACGTATCAAAAATCTCCGCAACACTTCTATTTAATGAATTCAGTAATAGGTACATGTGTTCAAATCCTAAATCTAACGTGCTGCCTATTTTTAAGATTAATAATGTAATAATTACTGGTCGTATTGCCGGTAATGTTACATGCCATGTTTTTCGCAGTCTTCCTGCTCCATCCATCTCTGCCGCTTCATATAGTTGCGTATCTACAGCGGTAATAGCAGCAATATAAATGATCGTAGACCACCCTAGTTCTTTCCATATCACTTGTGCAATATAAACTGTTCTCGTCCAATCAGGTGATGTTAGGAAGCTAACTTTATTAAAGCCCACTGCCGCCAACATTTCATTAATTAATCCACCATCGACATTTAAAAATACATATGTAATGGAAACAATAATTACCCAGGACATAAAATGGGGGATATAAATTAACGTTTGGATACTAGATTTAAAATATTTGTTTTTGACTTCATTTAACATAAGCGCTAAGATGATCGGCATGGGGAAAAAAATGAAAATATTTAAAGCAAATAAGATAAGTGTATTACTTAGAAGCATGAAAAAGGTCGGTTCTGTAAATAAGCGAATAAAATGCTTCATCCCTACCCATGGGCTGCCCATAATTCCTAAGAACGGTTGATAATCTTGAAAAGCAATGATCAACCCGCCCATTGGTAAATACTTAAAAATAATAAAATAGAGAAAGCCAGGGAAAATCATTAAATAAAGAAGTTTATTCTTTTTCACATTAGCCCAAGTTTTTTGTCTTCTGACTTTTTTTTGCTGCTTCATTTTTAACTCTGATAATGTTTGATCATTAGGCTTAATGACACTTTCCATTTTGTACCCCCTCACTTTATAATGTGATGCTTGATTCTTACCTTAGCATATTGAAAAAGTAGAATTACGTATATAATCATTATTCGATAACGCTTACAACAATTGTTATATCACTGGTCTCCTGCACTCAATCCAATGTAATGATTACTACTTTGCCCACATGATTATCTGGTTCTCTAATATGATAAACCACTCATTTGGTAAGCGTTTTCTTTTTCTTAAATACTGATTATATACGGAATTAGCTTCTCCTGATAAAGTAGCTTTATAGAAAGAGGATAGGTTATTTCTTTAAAAGCTTGTGGTTAGCTTTACTTCTAAATACGCAGCAATTAAAACATTATTAGTTGTTGTGGAACAACTAGCTAGACAAAATATGAAGGAGGATCTATATGGAAAAAACGTATAAGAATAAGAAAATAACAAAAGGAGGACGGGCCTTTTCCATTATTAATGGAACAATTCTACTTATTATCGCCTTCATTTGTTTTTTACCTTTTGTAAATGTTATAGCTAGTTCCTTCGCTTCTACACAAGAAGTAGTGGCTAAACGATTTATCTTGATTCCTGAAACTTTTTCATTAGATGCATACCGTTATATCCTATCTACTCCGACACTCTTTAAATCTTTAGCTGTTTCGATTGGCGTCACCGGAATTGGTACACTAGTGAGTATGATTCTGACGTCTCTCATGGCTTATGGCTTGTCTCGTAAATATCTTCATGGCAGGGGCTTTCTTAACTTTCTTGTTGTTTTCTCTATGTTATTTAGCGGAGGGATGATTCCGACATTCTTAGTAGTGAAGGCCTTTGGATTAATCGATTCTTATTGGTCATTAATTTTGCCTGTAGCTATCAACGCATTTAACTTAATTATTATGAGAAACTTTTTCCAAGCACTACCTGATAGTTTAGAAGAATCGGCTAAAATGGATGGTTGTACGGATTTAGGTGTTTTTTGGAAAATAATGTTGCCATTAGCATTACCATCTATTGCAACAATTTCTTTATTTTACGCTGTTACTTACTGGAATACTTATATGACTGCTATCCTTTATATTAATGATTCTACAAAATGGCCTATTCAAGTTTTATTGCGTCAAATTGTTATTGTTTCGAGTGGCATGCAAGCAGAAGGCTCATCTGTTGATGTAATTCCTCCTGCACAAACGATTAAGATGGCTGTAATTGTTATTGCTACAGTTCCTATGCTTATTGCTTACCCATTTGTTCAAAAGTATTTCGTAAAAGGAGCATTGGTTGGTTCTGTGAAAGGATAAAAGTTAGTTATTCCTTCCCTATTAACATAAAAATTATCGGTGTTAACCCACAATATGAAAAAGCGTGCAAGTATAGGATGTCTTCTATCTTACACGCTTTTTTTGTTAATGATTATATTGTTTTCGATAGTCACCTGGAGTCATTCCTACTTTTTTCTTGAAAAAACGAATAAAGTTTTGGGAATTTCGATACTGTAATTTTTCGGCAATCTCTTTGATTGGTATATTTGTTTCTTGTAATAATGACTTTGCCTTTTGTAGCCGAAAACCCATTAGATAGTCAACAAAGTTTTCTCCATATTCTTTCTTGAAAACACTGCTTAAGTAATTAGGATTATAATGAAGACGGTCGGCAATAATATCTAGAGAAATTTCTTGGTCATACTCTGTCTGAATGATTTGAACAATTTTATCGGATAAAGAGCGAAATTCCTTATCTGTTTTATCCTGTGTGCTTATAATGATTGGCGTAATAAGGTGTTCAATTAGCATTTGCTTTATTCGATCAGGATAATAGGCATTTATCGCCTCATAATAAAGCGGCTTTATACTGTCAAAAATTTTCGCTTCCGCACCTAACAGCTGACCCAATTGAATAATCTCATTAATTAATCGAATAAGCGTTACTTCTAAGCTGACTGGATTTTTATTCATCCGGAAGATTTCGTCAATTAACGTGTCTACTGTCTCCTTCACTTCCTCCTCATTACCTGAGCGAATCGTATTTACTAGCTCATTTTGCAATTCTACAGGATATTTAGAAATGGAAGCATCATTCAAAAGAGGAGCAATATCATCATAAAAAATAATCGACTCTGGCCCTACATTTACACGATAGTGTAGCGCTTCTTTTGCTAAATCGACTGCTTTTTTGCTGCTGATTAGTGTTTTATAAACAGGACTTATCCCTACGCTGATAGTGATATCCAGATACTCCTTTGCGGCAGTTTGAATCTCCTCATAATACTTCATAATTCTTCGACTAGACTCATAATCATTTTCATCGGTTATAAATATGGTCGCTTGCATCTCATCGTTTAATACAATGGGGATTAATCTTTCCTTGTCAGGGACTATTTCCTCCACAATATTATTTAAAGCCAATAAGTATAAATCTTTCTCCACAATTTTTTGACTATCCATATTGTCGATTTGAATTAACCCTGTGTAAAAATGATTCGTTTCGTTAAAAAAATAACCAAATTGCTTTAATCGATGCTTTGCTTCATTTGCTGTAATTCTATTTCTAAATAAGCTTAAGACAAACAAAGTCTCGAGCTGCGGTTTTTGCATAGTTAAGCTAGCCACTAATGTTTCATTCTGTCCGATAATTTTATCAACAGAATCAGCGACAAGAGAAAGTTCACTTTTCTGGCCACTCACATCATGTATAGCTAGTTTCTCCTGAATTTTACGGATTGGCCGAGAAAATGAGTTAGCAAGCATATAAGAAATGATACCGACCAAAATGATCAACAGGGTCGAGACGATTAATAGACCAATCCTTGTATTATTAATCATATTGGATATTTCCGTCGGATTAATTTGCACTACATAAATCCAGCGATTATAGTCTGATTGGGCATACACATACTTTTCGCCGTCTGCGTCTACCATTTTGATGTCTTCTCCCTCGTTCATGATTGCTTCATAATTTTCGAGAGACAATAGCCTTGCTTTTTTCCTACTTGAATATAATAATTCATTTTTGCTATTATAAATTTCTACTAAATTATCTTTTTCATTATCAACAATCTCATCAATGCTGCTTCTTGGAATATTGGATATTCCTAAGGCAAATTTATCCCTTTGATAAATGGGCAAGGTCATAATCATCTCAATACCGGTACTAGTTGGTCGCCAAAATAAGCTTTGGGTTGCTTCATTAATATATTTTTGCTTATATTCTGCAATTTCCTCTTCAGATAATTCTTTCAGAGAACCCTCAATAATTCCCCAATTTTGATCAATGCTAATGAGATTATGCTTACTTCCTTCTATGCCCATCATTTCTATATAATTGATTTCCTTTTTTATATCCCGGTATGTATCAAAGTCTTTTCCCGACAAAGGCTGCTTAAAAATTGTCTCGAAAGTTGCAGTAGAACTATATGCTGTATATCCATATTCAATCGTTCGGACCTTTTGCTCTACATTGTTAAGGATTTGTTTTGTGTAGTTTTGCTTATCTTTCAGAAATTCCTCTTCGACGGAGTGATAGGTAGAGTTATAGATAAATACACTAAAGCCTACTACAATACTAATCCCTAATAAGAAAAAGGGAAAAAACAATTTGTAAAACAACCTTAATTTCTTCAAGCTCTCACACTCCTTGACTGAACTAATTTTATCACACTATTATTGAAAGCGTTATCAAATCATTCGATAGTTTAACTTTATTTACTAAAAAATAATCATTTTCTTATATCTGGAAAAAGATTATTTCCTAGTTTTTGGATTACAATATACATATAATAGCATATACTTCTTATCTTTTGCGAGAGGATTTTTTCACGTGTGCATCATATGTCTGATTGACAAATAGATAGATGAATTATAAAATGTGAACGTTAACATAATTACTAGGAGGAACTATGGTTACCATAAAGGATATTGCAAAGCTTGCAGGCGTTTCTCACACTACTGTGTCACGGGCGCTAAATAATAGTCCCCTCATTAAACCAGCTACAAAAGACAAAATTAAGAAAATCGCAGCAGAATTGCATTATGTCCCAAACTTTAATGCTAAAAGTCTTGTAAACCAGAAATCTTACACAATTGGTGTTTTTTTCTCTAGCATTAGCCATGGAACAAGTTCGAGTTTTCTAGTTGATGTCATTAAAGGAATTAATTCTGTTTTAGACGAAAATTATAGCATAGCAGTCAACGGGATAGATACACTCGTCCATTTTGATAAAGTTATTTCCAAGCGATTTGACGGAATCATCGTACTAAGTCAAAGTGATACAGACAACGCATTTATTTACTATATACAGCAAATCGGAATCCCAATGGTCGTGCTAAATCGCAGGTTGGATGATCCCTCTATTCCAAATGTTTCTGCGAATGATCAGCTGGGCGTCGAAAATGCAATCGATGAAGCGATTATGCATGGGCATGAAAAATTGGGGTATATCAACGGAAAAAGCTCTTTTCGTTCCTCTACGGAAAGAAAACAAGGATTTATTAATAGTTTATCTAAACATCATCTGCCGATACAATCAGCATATTTGGTAGACGGTGACTATAGCATGGAAAGTGGATATGATAGAATGACTCAACTATTAGAACTTCCCACCCCACCAACCATCGTATTTTGTGCTAATGATGATATGGCAATTGGTGCATTAAAGGCTTGTTTTTCGAAAAATAAGCAGGTACCCAGTGATATCTCGATTATTGGATTTGATGATATTGCCTTTGCCCAATATTCTACTCCATCCTTAACTACTATTCATAAGCCCATTGATAAAATTAGCGAAATTGGCACGCAAAAGCTTATAGCATTAATGAACAGTGAAACGTTAGAGGAAACTCAAATTTTAGTTGATACATTCTTAGTTAAAAGAGAATCCCTTAGTTACCCAACAAAACAGTCATAACTGTTTTGTTTTATCATAAAATGTTAACGTGTGCAAAAGGAGGAAATATAGTGGAGAAGCTGTCAAAACAACTAAAGCCAAATAGATCTTTTTTTCCAGAGAAAGTCATTCAATTTGGATCAGGTAATTTTATGAGAGGATTTCTTAATTGGCAACTACAGCAAATGAATAACCAACATTTATTTAATGGCAGTGCTGTGCTTGTGAAACCTACAAGACATCCTTCCAAAGTATCATTAGAGGAGCAAGATTATCTCTATACTGTCATCCTTGAAGGTTTCTTCCAAGGGGAAATTGTTCATACGAGTGAAATTATAACGACTGCTAATCGATTAATTAATCCTTATGACGAATGGGAAACATATTTACAATTAGCAGAAGATGAAGAATTAGCTTTTATCATTTCTAATACGACAGAAGCAGGAATACAATTTGATGAAAAGGACTGTCTCATTGATCAACCTTCTACTAGCTTTCCTGGAAAACTTACTGCCCTTTTATATAAGCGCTTTCAATTAAAAAACCGAGGATTTACGATTATCCCTTGTGAATTGATTGATCGTAACGGTGAAAAACTGAAAGAAGTTGTCCTACAGTATGCAAGCCTATGGAATTTAGAGCAAGACTTCATTAATTGGATTCACGCTGAAAATACATTTTGTTGCAGCTTAGTTGATCGTATCGTACCAGGCTATCCACGTGATCAAGCTGAACTACTTAATCAGGAACATGGTTATATCGATAACCTTATGGTAAAAGCAGAGCCTTATTTACTATGGGTTATCGAAGGTCCACAAGAATTAAAAGAAACATTTCCTCTTAAAAAAGCAGGGTTAAATGTAATTGTTACAAATGATATGACACCATATCGGGAAAGAAAGGTTCATTTGTTGAACGGTCCTCACACAGCAATGGTTCCACTTGGATTGCTTGCTGGTCTAGAAACAGTGGAAGATGTCATGAATGATAAAGATTTTGCTTTTTTTGTAAATCACTTAATGTCCCAAGAAATTATCCCTTTACTGCCTCTACCAACAGAAGAATTAAACACATATGCAACATCGATTATGGAACGATTTAAAAATCCTTTTATTCGCCATGAATTAACCTCTATCGCTTTAAATAGTGTCTCAAAATATAAAGCACGCTTATTGCCACTTTTAATAAAATACCAAGAAAAAAATCAAGAATTGCCACCGTTGATGACAGCTTCCCTTGCTGCATTATTCCTGACCTATCGTGGAAGCCAGTATAAACCAAATGATAGTCAAGAGGTGCTAGAGGTGTTTTCAAAAGCTTGGAAAAATCCGGAAACAGTTGCCTTTACTATCTTAGGCAATAAAAATCTATGGGAAAAAGATTTATCAACGGTTCCTGATCTAGTTGACGAGGTTACTACCTATATCCATAAACTTCGAAAAGACGGAGCAAGAGCTGTTTTAAAAAAGATGCTAAACAAAAAACAGCCCCCTTCCCTATTAAAGTTGAACGAACGAGACAATGTGGCGGTTGCACTGCGACCAATTACAGCCTCAGAAACATTATACCTAGATAGCATCTCTATTACAGCTAACCATGATATACCACAAGGACATAAAA
The DNA here is from genome assembly GCF_024219955.1 of Niallia sp. RD1. NCBI lineage: Bacteria > Bacillati > Bacillota > Bacilli > Caryophanales > Bacillaceae > Niallia > Niallia sp. RD1. The sequence goes on from NZ_CP100420.1 coordinate 1,100,745, forward strand.
TAGCCTTAACAAATATTCGTACATCTACCAATGTCATCAAATATGGCTATCCTATAGGACATACGCTAAAGGAAATTACTCGTGGTGATTGGCTTCATACTCATAATGTGAAAACAAATTTAGATGGAGAACTAAAATATTCGTACCAGCAAGATATCCATCAAGTCAAATATCCAAAAAAGAACCTCACCTTCCAAGGATATAGACGAGCAAATGGAAAAGTCGGAATTCGCAATGACTTATATATTGTTCCGACTGTTGGTTGTGTAAATGGCACGGCTGAGTATATGTTGAAAGAATTCGAAGCTCTTCATCCTGACCTAGGTACATTTGATAATATTACGATTTTAAAACATCCATATGGCTGTTCTCAATTAGGCGAAGACCATGAAAATACAAGGAGTATATTAATAGATGCAGTGAAGCACCCAAATGCTGGAGGGGTTCTTGTTTTTGGATTAGGCTGTGAGAATAACGTGGTCGCTGAATTTAAAGAATTACTAGGAGATTATGATGCTTCAAGAGTTAAATTTTTAGTTGCCCAAGAGGTAGGCAACGAAATAGACGCAGGATTAGAACGATTAGAAGAAATCTATGAAGCTGCTAAATATGATCATAGAGAACCAATTCCAATAGCTGAGCTAAATATCGGCTTAAAATGTGGCGGTTCCGATGGTTTCTCTGGTATAACAGCTAACCCGCTATTAGGGGCATTTTCCGATTTCTTAATTTCCCAGGGCGGCAGTACCATTTTAACAGAAGTACCTGAAATGTTTGGAGCGGAACAAATGCTTATGGCACGAGCGGAAAACGAACAGGTTTTTGAGGATATTGTGCACTTAATCAATGACTTTAAACAATACTTTCATTCCTATGGGGAGCCTGTGTATGAAAATCCTTCCCCAGGAAATAAGGCTGGCGGGATTACTACTCTAGAAGATAAATCATTAGGTTGTACCCAAAAAGCTGGCACAGCACCCGTTGTAGATGTTCTGCAGTACGGAGAGAAAATCTCCAAAAAAGGGCTAAGCTTACTGCAGGCACCAGGCAATGATTTAGTTGCCTCTTCTGCTCTCGCTGCAGCTGATTGTCACTTAGTTTTATTTACAACAGGCAGAGGAACCCCATTCGGCAGTTTTGTTCCAACAGTGAAAGTAGCAACCAACTCAACTATTTATGAACACAAAAAGCATTGGATGGACTTTAATGCTGGTCCTTTACTAGAGCGGCAAATGAATGAAGTTCTGGAAGAATTTATTGAAAAAGTGATTGCTGTCGCAAGCGGAGAAAAAACGCGCAACGAAGCAAATGGCGTCCGCGAAATCGCTATATTTAAAACAGGAGTTACTTTATAACAGATTTGTAAATTAGAAGTTTATCAAGGAGTTTGGCTAAAAGTGTAGAAGATTGATGTAGCGTAGTGCTAGCTTGTACTTGAAAAGAAGTTCATTTGGTACTTTCTTGGAAGCTGGAGGCTCTGAGGTGTCTTCTCTGTTACCTTTTTTATCTTCTTTTGGGCATAACGGGCTCTGAGATAATAAAAGCAACTATAAATCATAAATAACGAAAGAGGGATTCTAATGTTTCTAAATGATCAATTTCTATTAAAAAATGATATCGCGCAAAAACTATTTCATGACCATGCAAAGCAGATGCCTATTATTGATTACCATTGTCACTTAGACCCTAAGGAAATTTATGAAAATAAACATTTTAAAAACCTAACGGAAGCCTGGTTAGCTGGCGATCATTATAAGTGGCGATTAATGCGTGCAAATGGAGTTCCAGAGTCCTATATTACTGGAAATGCTTCTGATTATGATAAATTTTTAGCATGGGCACGCACTGTGCCAAAAACGATTGGCAATCCATTATATACATGGACTCACTTAGAATTAAAGCGCTTCTTCGGAATAGATTTATTACTAAATGAGGAAAATGCTCCTCTTATTTGGGACTTAGCAAATGAAAAATTAACTACTGACGACTTCAAGCGTCGTAATATTATCACTAACTCAAATGTAAAAGTAGTTTGTACGACCGATGATCCTATCGATGACTTACACTACCATCAACTATTAAAGGACGAAGAACAGCATTTTCAGGTGCTTCCTTCCTTCCGTCCCGATAAAGTATTAAATATTGACCAAAATGGATTTATAGAGTGGATAGAAAAGCTAAGTACACAATCACAAGTTTCCGTCACTTCCTATCAAGGATTAATAGACGCTCTTAAAACTCGTGTAGCTTATTTCCACCAAATGGGTGGCAGACTATCTGATCATGCACTAGATATATTAACGTATGAGGAGGCAGATGAAAAAACGCTTGAAGCTATTTTTCAAAAAAGACTTAAAAATGGAGCATTATCTTCCTATGAAATCAGCGCTTATCGTACCGAGACATTATCTCGCTTAATCGGTTTTTATCATGCGCATAATTGGACAATGCAGCTTCATATCCATGCATATCGCAATACCAATTCAGCACTGTTTGATCAAATCGGTCCTGATACTGGATATGACGGAGTGAACGACCTTCCTCTTGCAATTCCTTTGCAGCGCCTTTTAAATCGAGCAGAAAAAGACGGGAAATTACCTAAAACGATTCTTTATTCTCTAAATCCAAATGATTTCTTTGTTTTAGCTACTTTAATGGGATCCTTTCAAAAAAATACACCTGGTAAGCTTCAGCTAGGATCAGGATGGTGGTATAACGATACGAGAGCTGGAATGCGTCATCAGTTAACAGTTCTTAGTGATGTTGGTCTTCTTTCCTCTTTTGTAGGGATGCTGACAGACTCGCGAAGCTTTCTTTCTTACACAAGACATGAATATTTCCGCCGAGTACTCTGTGAGTTTATTGGAGAAATCGTAGAACGTGGCGAAGCACCAGCAGACGAAGACCTGCTCGGTAGCCTAGTAGAAGCCATTAGCTATGATAATGCTAAACAATACTTCGGATTTGAGCGTTCTTATGTTGAAAATCATCCACGGTAATCATAATCATAATCTAGAGGCAAATCAGCATATGACATTAAGTCTCTCCCTTTTGGATGATAAAAAAAGACCCTTCATACTGGTTTTTCCAGGTGGAGGGTACCACCATTTAGCAGAAAAAGAGGCAAAACCTATCGTAAATTGGCTTCATTCGATTGGATATCATGCTGGAATCCTCTATTATCCTGTTGGAATAATCAATCCTATAAGTATCATCAATCAACTGGAAGAAGTATTTATGCAACTACACAGTAATGCAGATAACTGGCATTTAGTAGAGAATAAAATAGGTGTGCTAGGCTTTTCTGCTGGTGGACATCTTGCAAGTCTAGCCTGCACAAAAATTAGTAATCGAGCTAACGCTTTGGTTTTATGCTATCCAGTTGTTACCTTTACAGAACCATATGGGCATTCTGGAAGTCGAGAGCATTTTTTAGGAAAAAATCCGCCTAACCATCTAGTGAAGGCCTATTCGGTTGAGCATTTAGTCGATAAAAATATGCCACCAACTTTTATATGGCACACAGCGGACGATCAATCTGTTCCTATTCAAAATACCATCATGTTAGCAGAAAGCTTAGCAAAGTTCAGCATTCCGTTTGAATATCATATTTTTCCTTCTGGAAAACATGGATTAGCATTGGCAGAGGATTCCCCCTATGTCCATCGATGGCTGAGCTTAGCCGAAGCTTGGTTAAAAACTATTTTTGTATGATAAATCCATTTCACTGACTAGAATACTGGAGGAAAAATAATGCCAGACAAAATATCAATATTTATAGCAGGAGATTCTACAGCAGCAGAAAAAACAGCTGATAGGCGCCCGGAAACTGGCTAGGGAGAGAAGCTTTCTGCTTTTTTCACAGACCAAATTGTTATTGATAATAGAGCCATCAATGGCAGAAGCACAAAATCTTTTATAAATGAGGGACGACTATCTGCCATTGAGCACACTATTCGTCCTAGAGACTATCTATTTATTCAATTTGGACATAACGATCAAAAAGATGATCCAGTGCGCGGAACAGAACCTTACGGAGACTATCAAAAAAACTTACATACATTTATAAATACCGCCTTTAAACATGGTGCGCAACCAGTATTACTCACTTCTGTTTCTCGCCGGCATTTCACCGACCAACTCATTGATTCTATGTCTCTTGGCGAATATCCACTAGCAATGAAGCAATTTGCAAAGACACACAATATAGCGCTTCTGGATATTCATAAAAAATCGATGGAACTGTTCCAATCCTTAGGCCCTGACTTGTCTAAAAACTATTTTCTTCACCTTGAAGCTCATGAATCTAGCAATTATCCAAATGGAATAAAAGATAATACCCATTTTAATGAATATGGGGCAGAAGCAATAGCCCAGCTTATTAGTAATGCGCTAAAAGAAAGTGATCTACCTTTAAAGAGATTCTTAAAATAATCGTTCAGGAGGGATACTAGTGCTAACACTTAATCTTGGTATTCGTGCCCATGATTTAGGTCAACTAAGCCTAGCGGAATTATGTAAGCAATTAAAAGACTATCAATTTACCAATATTCAATTTGCGATTAAAAAATCTTTTCCAAAATATGTACCTTCCCTTCAGAGTCTTTCACCAGGAATAGCAAGCTTTTTTGGCGACTACTTTGCTAACAACGGGATAAAAATTAGCACATTAGGCTGCTATGTTAATATTTCAAGCAGAGATCTTGCTGTTCGCAAAGAGGCATTAGAAAGCTTTAAAACCCATATACAACTTGCCCGAGACTTTCGTGCTAGCCTCGTTGGTACAGAAACTGGCAGTGTTGGAGAGGGTTTTACGCCTGAAAACTTCACAGAAGAAGCTTATCAAATCGCAAGGAGCTCTGTGCTGGAATTAGTAGAGTATGCTGAACATTTTGGAGTAACTATTGGAATTGAGGCTGGACTTAACCACCCTCTCTATTCTGCTGCTTTAGCGAAGCGTTTAGTAGACGAGGTACAGTCCCCTCATTTAAAAATTATTCTAGATGGAGCGAATTTAATAAACCTTGATAATGTATCAGAAAGCGATTTTATTCTTAATGAGGCATTAGACTTATTACATGAGCATATTGCAATGATTCATTTAAAGGATTTAACCGTTAATAAAGGACAAATAGAGATTGTCCCTGTTGGCAAGGGAATGCTAAATTTTGAGCCAATTCTAGCATACTTAAAGGACAACAGACCTTTTCTTCATGCTACTTTAGAAGAAACGCAAGGGGAAGCAATTAGACCTGCAATCGATTATTTAAAGGAAATGTATTACCGTTTATAAGGAATTTTTTAAGCTGTGAAATTCCTTGAATGTCTCTGACAGCCATTCTGAGGAAAAATTAAAACAACATTCATTGTAGCTCATCGATTATCCACCATAAAAAACGCAAATAAAATTGCTGTGATTGAGAACGGAAGCTGTATCGAATTTGGTACATATGATGAACTAATGATCAAAAGGGGAAAATTTTTTCAATTAAAGCAACTACAAAGCTAGTAAAAAAGGAGTTCCGTTTTAACGTAAGTAGTTCAGATAACGTGGAGAAAACTTAAAATCACAGCCCCAAAAACATACGTTTTCGCAACGTAAATAGCAAGCGAATTAACAATACAATTAACGCAACAAAAAAAGCTTGGGATATCCCAAGCTTTTTTATAGAATGTGTTGTTCTTATTCAATTAAAGCCCCCGATTGTTTAAGTACATTTCTTCACAAACTAATCTTGTCAATTAACTTTTGTATTGCACTGACTACCACTTCTGGTTCATCATTTTGAATATAATGAGCACTGTTTTCAGCAATCACCAATTCACTTTCAGAGGAAATACCAAGAATCGATTCCTGCATTTCATTCCATAACTCTTGTGATTCCTTTGAATAATGAGTTTTTTTACCAGCTGAAAGAACAATAAGTGGGACATTTAATTTAAGTTTAGTATCTTTTAACTGCTTTAGGCTTTCCATAAATTCATTATAATTGCCTTCATACACGAATTGCTTGTTGTATGCTTGTTGAAATTCTTGTGACATTGTTGGGAGAAACCTTTCTCTGTAATCTTCAGGCGTAGAGTCAACCAAAACAAGTCCACAAACTTCATTTTGATATTCAGTTGCAAATATTCGCATATTAACTCCACCAAATGAATGACCTACTAATATGTAGGGAGGTTTAATCCTGGCTTCTTTAAGAAGTTCCTTCAATTCTTTTACCATCTCAATGCTGGTTCGGGGGTTAGAACTTTTTTCACTTTTCCCAAGCCCTGCTCTATCATAAATTAGAACATAGAGAGCATTGAAATATCCCTAATTACTGAATCCCAAGCCTTGGAAAAATCTCCATATCCAGCATCCATAATGACAGTTGGTTTTCCGTTATTTTCTCCCACCAATTTAGTATAAATTTTACACCCACTTATTTGCACAAACATTTCTTTAGCCATCTATTAATTTCCTTTCATTATGCCAACTTATGCTACCCGCCATCGGTTGCGGTAAGTGAAATCTTCACAACTCTATCTATTTTTTAAGAAAGGGGCATAATTAGCAAAAGTGCTTTTTACTCATTAATAAAATTCGTATTAGTCAATCTAGGTAATATTGTTTTTAATTCAATTATATCATCTATTATTACTTCAGCTTGAGAAAGTTCATCTTCTTGAGCAAAATCAAAATTGCATCCAATTGAAACTAAGTCATTATCTTTAGCGGCATTAATATCAGATAATCGGTCCCCAACAACTGCTCCATATGTAATATTATATTTTACTAATATTGTCCGAACCAAGTCTGATTTATTTAACGACTCAATTTGTTGTATACTAAAGGTTTCAGTAACCCAATTATCCAAATTATAGTAATTAACGATTGCTTTTAAATATTCCGATAAACCATTGCTTGCTATGTAAATTGAATAATTATTTTCTTTTAAATAACTGAAAACTTCCTTAACGTTTGGATATAACTCACCTTTTCCACTTCTTATATTTTCAATTAATCTTTCCAGAAAATAAGCATCAGTTTGTTTTCTTACTTCATTGGAATGATTAGGTAGCAATGCTTCCCAGACTTTTGGTAAAGGTACACCCATAATTTGACGGTATTTATCTATTGGTGTTACTGTATCCCATTTATTTAATGACCGTAAATGGTTGAAAGTATCCTCAAGTGATAGTTCTAAAATTTTATCTGTTTGAAACAGTGTTCCATCCATATCAAAAATAATTGATTGTGACATTGTGTTCTCTCCCAATTTAAAAATTTCTGTTTTTCTCCTCCTGTTTATCATAGAAAGAAAAAAGAATTATTAACTATTCTGGCAAGTCTGCCGCATCAGTTAATATTTGCGTAATCTAATCTTATTTCTCCAACTCTATCGCCTTCTATCAACCAAAATTCAATAGTTACATCATATTTATGGTCAACATAACCTATAATATCAACCCCTTGTTCGCTTCTTTTGTAATAACTTGATCCATACAAAGCAATAATCTCTCTTTTCGTACTCCCAATTTCAATTCCTTTTGCTGTTTTAAGACGGGTGTTTTTCTTTACTCCATCTGATTCATTAATTATTATCCGAATTATATCCCCTTTGTTTTTCCCACTGTTAATGGAGGCAGTTTCTAATCCACCTTCCCAATGATAATAATCATATAAATCATTGTCTTCCATGGAAAGTGGCTTTCCAAAACGTTTTATAAAAGATTGATTTTTAATATTATCGTTTAGTCGTACATGCCCAAAAGATTCATTTGAAAGGTCGATTGAATCAGTATGCTTAAAGTAATAGCTTCGTCCCTCTGTTAAGAAGGGAACTATTCGGTAGCCTAGAATAGCAATTAATATAATTAATGCAATCAATAGAAAAATATTTACTCTCATTCTTCCCACCTTGTTTATTTTCTTAAGTATTATCTCAATTTTTCCCATAATTAATTATATTTTACCTAGAATTTCTATGTATGTAAATACATTTTTTTACAGACGTATTGGAACTCCAAAATAATTCAATTGTACATTTATGCCTAGTTTGATAACTAAGATGTCTTATTTTACTATTCACTATGGACTTGTAAATCATTTTCACTTAAACTATTCTGCGAGGTTTGTGACACAAAAGATTCTCTTCATTTATTATGCTACCAGGATTGTTTCTAAATAAAAAAAAAGTTCCCAAATGAGAACCTTATCTTTGCTCTTAAAACTCTTTTAATCACCAATAATTCTTTTCAAAAAATTTTATTATTTCATTTTTATAACCAAATTTATCAATAATTTGTTGTAGTAATTCTATTTCATGGGAATGAGTTTTTCTGTCTCGAGCGTTTCTCGATATAAGTCAATAAAAGGAAGGTTTTTACTAACAGCATTGTTTAGTTCCTTTTCAACATCATAGGATACTTTTTTAAACCTCACTTCAGCAATCCCTGTCTCATCAATTTCAAGAATTGCATAAAAATGCCAGTTTCTGCCATAAGCTAGGTTTCTAACTATTAAAGGATTGCTATCCCGATTGCTTATTTATATGAGTTGATGATTCCATAATAAACCAAATCTAAATAATGATTATCCTTCTTTACCTGATCAATTAGTACCCCTTCTTCCCTCATCCCTAGTTTTTGCATAACTCTTCCTGAGGCTGGATTTGTTTTAAAGTAACGAGCAAATACTTTGTGTAGGTGTTTTTCATTAAATGCAAACCATAAAATTGCTTGCGCTGCCTCTGTTGCATATCCATTTCCCCAAAATTCTTCACCAATCCAGTATGCTATTTCACCATTGTTAAACTTCTGATTGCTTAATAGTGCTATAGCTCCATATAGCTCACCATTTTCCTTATCAGTTATTGCAAACTCATAAGACATTTCATTATTATAATTTTCAAGATGGTTTTGGATCCAAGATTTAGCATCATCCACTGAATATGGATAGGGTAAATAAAGTGTATTTTTATAAATATTATAGTTATTACAAAGGTTGGCTACATTTACTACATCAGATTCTTGGAATAATCTAATTACTAGCCTTTCAGTAGTAATCATCTTATTGCTTTCATCATATTTCATAATAAGAGTCCCCCATGACGAAATGGTTTCTAATTTCTATAAATAAAAAGACAATATCTAATTTTAGATATTGCCTACATTTATCATAATAACTATTCTCCAATTAAAAGGAAAAACCTTCTTCCACAAACCTGCCCCTTTTCTACCATAAGCAAGATTCCACTTATTACAGGAATGCTGCCCTGTTAGTACCATAACCAAAAACGGTAATAATCCTTCATGGATTATTACCCCGATAGTTCTATGAGGGTCCCAAATTTATTATAAATTCTTTTTCACTAGTGTTGCATAAATATTGTCGCAATTTTCAGTCTGATTATCCTCCTTGTTTAGAGCCAAAAAGGTAAATACCTATTCAAAGGTGGCTCCATCCATTTGGGTTTTTTTTACAATTAGACTTGTGCGACAACAACAATTTGCTTATTAAGGGATGGCTTTCCCTTCAATCTTTCGAAGCCAGATATGGGCTGGTTTCCACAATGCAGCCCTTAAATAACGGCTAATTTGTAAGGTTTTTCGCTTACTTCTTGTTTCAAGTTGTACGAGAACATGTAGGCAAAAAACAATCAGTGCGATAAACACTTGGTTTTGAATCGCCCATTCACTTTGACCGTAGAACTTTTTGATGCTGAGATGCTGTTTGATCCATTTAAAGAACAACTCAATTGCCCACCGTGATTTGTACATCTCTGAAATTTCTTCGGCACTCAAATCAAAACGATTGGTAATTAAATGCAGTTCATTTCCTTTTGAATCCATCACTTTTAGAAGGCGAAAGTAATTTTCAGCACGGTTTTGAGTCGTACCAATCAACACCATTTGATCTGACAAAACAGCTGAATTCTCGGGTAGTTTAAAATTATAAACTTCCCGTATGACTGCGTTTTTCCGTAGCCTTGAAAGAAAAAAGTAACCATCATCTGTCATTCGGTCAAAGCGCTCGTAATCTAGGTAGCCACGGTCAAACACATACATGCATTCTTTATCATCAACCATGATTTCAAGCTGACCACGATCATGTTCTTTTGCCGTTGTTAAAACAGCCTTTTCAGGATAGGAACTCCCTTTTTCCATAAACACAAGTCTCAAATGCAACTTGACACCCGCTTTTGTTTTGCGGAACTTTGCCCATTTATGATTGGTCAAATTAAGTGGCAATGTGCTTGAATCAATGATTTTTAACGGCATAATAAGCTTTGTATAATGTGTTTTTGCATGAATTTGTGCGACTAAATCAAGGAAAAGCCTTTGAAATAAATCTGGATTTATACCGTTTAATCGGCGTGAGAGCTGAGAAATACTGATTGAATCAAGATCAATGCCTTTTTGTAGTTGGTCGTCGAAAAGACAATCGCTTAGCTCATGCAAACTTTCGACTTCTTGTAGCTGTGCAAAAAGGAGTAATTTTAGAAATGAGTCTGTTTTTAGTTTTTTCGTATAGTAATCTAATTTCAACGTTTTCACGGTTTCTTCAAAAAGTTGAAGATTTATTGGTGAAAACCATTGTCCAAATGAAGTTTTTCGTGTAATCTTGTCCATGAGTTGGTCCTTTTTTAGTGGATTTGGACGGGTTACCACCTGACTTATCCATTATAAAGGACTTTTTCTTTGCATAAAATAATAAAATTGAACATTTTGAGTATTTTTAATAGTAAAAATAAATTAATGCAACACTAGTGATTCTTTTTAAATAAAACCCTATCTTGATTTGGTCCGTCATAGTCCTTATACACGGGAACTCCATCTACGACTGCATCTCCTTGTTCAATATCAAAACCCATATTAGTATGAAAGGAAATTGAAACTTTATTGATAGGTGAAGTTACACAACGGATTATATTACCACCTTTTTGTTTAACCACATAAAAAAATTTGTTGTAGAGTGTTTTTCCTACATTGTGTTTTCTATATTCTGGATGTACTCCAACGAAATGAATATACGCCTCTTCAGACTTTGATTGTGATAAAAACCCAATAAGAAATCCTACTATTTTCCCATCTTTTTCAGCAATAAAACTTGTATCTGTAAAATGATCAAAAAAGAGCTTTGGTAACTTATCTGCCATTTGTCTTCCTCCCCACCATTGATTTAGTAATGGCGAGATTTCATAGTAATCTAAACTGTATACTGAACGAATCTCCATTTTTAATCTCCCTACACTTGTATGTTATATTTACCCAATCCCACAATTATTACCAATTTTGGCACATCTATTATTCACTCTAGTTCAACTATCCAACTTTAGTAAGAAATGCGATACCTTTTAGTAAAAGTATCGCACCCATTAATTTTTGTGAGATATTGTACAATCTTAGATTTTTATTCTATTCAACTTCTTGAACGAATCCTAGTTCATTCCCGTCTAAATCACGAATTGTAAATTTTTCCTTAACCCCATGGGGTTAAGGAAAGTTCCTCAATTATATTTACGTTATCTTTTATTTCTTTCCAAAATGATTCAACATCTGAAACATCAAAATTAAACCTTCCGTATGATGGAAAATTTTCATCCTCCATAATAGCGAATACGTCAGCTTCAAAGTGTGCATAGTTGGGTTTTTCTGGTGGCCAAGTACCAGCGACTTTAAATCCTAATACAGTAGTATACCACTTCAATGCTGTATCTAAATTTTTAACATTTACTCTAACGTGTGATAACTTTGTTTTCATTATATCCTCCCTTTATCATACCAGGCTTTTTTGGGCCTATCTTCCGGATATCCAAAAGTACTTCTATATGATTTTCTTTCATTCGTGAAATCAAACCATTTTCTATTACTGCCTGGGTTATTTGCATAATCTATTACACAACGTATTTGATCCTCAACACAACTATCAGTCCATACACCCATTTTCTGTTCTAATTTGTCAAAAAGCTGAGCCCCATTTTTTTGACTTATCTCTTCTAAAGAAAAAAGTTCTAACTGGAACACCAGTTTTTCTGCTAGTTCATATCCGATAGTCGGTACTGTTTGAAATTCTGCTAAGGCTTTAACTAGCCGTGCCCTTTCAATTGAAGTCTCTAATATCTCTACAATTTGAGTTGTATTAAGTGTATGTATTTCACCTATTTTTACTTTAGCTTTTCGTAACTGTTTTTTTTCATCATTAGATAATGGTAGTTTTGGATATGAATTCAAATTATCCCTCCTATCTAAAAATAATAGATAATTGTAAACTTCGACAATTATTTTTAATATCCTCCTAATTCAACTATCCTGCCTCGTTAGTTGAAGAACTAAATTTTCATAATCTTTAAGTGTATTTTACCACATACTGTTATAAATCCTTGATTTTTCTCGCAACAGACTGATAATCACATAGTATTTTACAAGTAAATTAGCACACTAATTCGCACAATGACAATAGGCATTGTCAAGTTATTATTTTGGGTGCTATTTGTTATGATAGTTTGTTGTTAATTTCTTATAAAAACGTTGATATATCAAGGAAAATAGTTCTGCTATTTACTGTGCTAAAAGGTATGATAATCTATGTGCTATTTACGATGTTTCTCCACAAAAACTGAACTACTTAGTTTTAACGGGTCTCCTTTTTTCAAGACGTTTTCTAAAGGATTGTTATTTTTTCAATAGAAAAAAAAGAATTAGTTGGAAAAATGGAGCAGACGGAATACACGAAGACTCCTGTGGGATTATCGGGACAGTCTGAGACCCACTGAAAACGAAGTGTATTCCGTCTGCGGGTAATAGCAATAAACTTTACGAAAACAGCCTTTTTCAGAAATTCTTCCATCACAAAATAGAATAGCCACATAAAGGGAAGAAAAAAATTTTCCCCGAATTTAAATATGTTTTTAAAATTTTTTATCAGGGTAATATATTGGTACGCCTATCCCTTACATAATAAAACGCTACGAACAATTTGAAATATTCTGATAATAATGTATAATAAAGGAGATTTATTCCTTTTATTATTCTAGTAAAACAATTACCTTTGTCTTACACTGAAAGGTTTCCATTTTTAAAAGGGATAGAACATATAAACTAGCAAAGGAGATGAACATCGATTTACATTTCAATCACAAATATAATAATGAACACACGGAAAAAACATTATTATAAGAGGAGGAGAAAGTAAATAACTATGAGTGATCAATTAAATCCTGACAGTAGGAACCCAAAAACAAATCAAAAAAACAATTTAAAAATTATTGCAATTATCTCCACATTTGGTGGTCTTCTTTTTGGCTTTGATACTGGAGTAATTAATGGTGCTTTACCTTATATGGCCCGTCCAGATCAGCTTAACCTCAATGCAGTTACTGAGGGTCTCGTTGCTAGCTCCCTATTATTCGGAGCAGCTTTCGGAGCGATGTTCAGTGGTAAACTGGCAGACAGCTATGGAAGAAGAAAGGTTATTCTTTATCTTGCTGTTATCTTTCTTATTACAACACTCGGTTGTACTTTTGCACCGAATATCCCCATAATGATTACTTTCCGCTTCTTACTAGGTATCGCGGTTGGAGGAGCCTCTGTAGCTGTTCCTACTTTTCTGGCGGAAATGTCCCCAGCCGAACGCCGTGGCCAAATGGTAACACAAAATGAATTAATGATTGTTACAGGTCAATTACTTGCCTATATTACAAATGCCATTATCGGAAATACAATGGACGGAGCAGGACATGCATGGAGATATATGCTCGTCATTGCATCAATCCCTGCTATTGTTTTATGGATTGGAATGCTTGTAGTACCTGAAAGTCCGAGATGGTATGCATCGAAGGGCCGATTTAAAGAAGCTTTTCGCGTACTATTGCATATTAGAAAAGAAAAAAGAGCAAAAGCAGAATTACAGCAAATCAAGAAAGCAGTCGAATCAGAAGCAAAAGTCGAACAGGTTGGTTTCAAAGACTTGGCAGAACCATGGATTAGAAGAATTGTTTTTCTCGGCATCGGAATCGCAATCGTTCAGCAAATTACCGGTGTAAATTCGATTATGTATTATGGTACACAAATATTGCAAAATACAGGATTCACTACGGAAGTTGCCTTAATAGCAAATATAGCGAATGGAGTCATTTCTGTTTTAGCTACATTTGTAGGAATTTGGCTACTTGGACGTGTAGGTAGAAGGCCGATGCTTATTACAGGATTAATCGGTACAACAACTACCCTACTATTGATTGGAATTTTCTCCTTCACTTTAAGTGGAACAACCATTCTGCCTTATGCTGTACTTAGCATGACTGTTACTTTTTTAGCTTTCCAACAAGGTGCGATTTCCCCCGTTACATGGCTTATGCTAGCTGAAATATTTCCTTTAAAGCTTAGAGGAGTTGGAATGGGTGTTTCCGTATTTTGCTTATGGACCACAAACTTTCTCATTGGTTTAGTTTTCCCGATACTTCTCGATAATATCGGCTTATCCAATTCATTCTTTCTATTTGCGGTACTGGGTATATTTGCGATAACGTTTGTTAGCAAATTCTTGCCTGAGACAAAAGGAAAAACGTTAGAGCAATTAGAACAGTATTTCCGCGGCTTTGATAAACAACCTCGAGATGTCCGGAAAACTAAAATAGGAGAAAACCAACTACATTCTTAATTTTTACTATTTAAATAATAAAAGTTAAAGTATTTCATTAGCTTTTCAGAGAGAGTTCCCCTCAAAAAGGTAGGAACTCTCTTTCGTTTTGACAATTTGCATTTTTTTTAACGGATAATTTTACATTTGTTAAAATCAATCAACTAATTTACTGCAATTTATATAGAAGATAGATAAACTAGCATCACTTTTACTTTCCTGCGTTGAAGCGTTAAAAATAATCATTGACGAGTATCCAAATATTACAATATAATAAACTCCAAATTCAAGGAGAATGGGGAGTTCTAAGGTGAAAGAGTTTTTCAGTAAATTATTAAATGGTATGAGTATCGGAATCGTCGTTTCTTTAATCCCAAATGCATTACTTGGTGAAATATTAAAGCTCTTTATTCCTTTCTTTCCTCCGCTTCAGCACGTTTTAGATATTACTGCATTTATTATGAGCTTATTACCTGTGTTGATTGGTGTAATGGTCGGAATATCCTTCAAGCTGTCCTCAATTCAAACAGCTAGTATCGGCATTGCCGCAATGGTTGGAAGTGGTGTTGTTCAAAAAACAGCAGATGGATTATTTACCTTAAATGGCATTGGGGTCGTGATAAATACTGGTATTACCGCTGCACTTGCGGTATTATTTGTTCGCTTTGTCGGCGACCGCTTGAAAGCATATTCTATTCTTCTACTACCAACCTTATGTATTTTAATACCAGGAATGGCGGGCTATTTATTATTGCCGTATATGAAATCTACGACTGGATTAATCGGTATTGCAATCGAAAATATTACAAACCTACAACCTATCCTAATGGGTATTATTATTGCTGTCGTATTCTGTTTAATTATTCTTTCTCCTATCTCTACAGTAGGGGTGGCAACCGTTATTTCTCTGGCTGGAGTTGGTTCAGGGGCTGCAAACCTAGGAATTGTCGCAGCAGGTATTGGATTAGCAATAGCAAGCTATAAGGCAAACTCTCTAGGGACTGCATTGGCACATGTACTTGGATCACCTAAAATCCAGATGGGGAATTTCTTTATGAAACCAAAGATTGTTATCCCAATGATTATTACTGCTGCTGTATTAGGTGGATTAGCTGGCTATTTAAATATCCAAGGGACACCTTATAGCGCTGGCTTTGGATTATCAGGATTAGTCGGTCCTATGAATTTTATGCGCTTAGCAGAAGGCGGCTGGACTAGTAAAAATATTACTATAATGGTTTCTACCTTCTTAATTATTCCGTTTCTTTTAAATGTGTTCTTCCTGTACATTTTTTCAAAAAAATTAAAAATGATTAAATCGGACGACTATAAATTAAATTTTGATTGATTTTAATCCAAAAAGTAGAGGATACCAGTTAACAAACCTTGGTATCCTCTACTTTTTCTCTATTTTGCTATCGCAATAATTCCCTCTTCTTCATCGAGCACTAATTTTAACCCCATATAGGGATCCATATTTAAATACTCATCTAACCATAATCGCAGTGCTTCAATCATATTTTGAGTGATTAGCACTTGTTTACGATCTTGGACGTATGCTTCGGCAGAAAATCCATAGTCATCATCATACATTAGCTCTACTTCTACTTCCTCTGGTCGCACTTGCTTTTTTCGCGAGATATAAACACATATCGCATTAATAATATCTTGTTCCGGAATGATTAGTTTCTCCAATTATTTGCTTCCTCTCTTTTCTTGTTTCGGTAGAAAGTGAATAATTTCTTGATTAAATTGAATACCAATACAATCGCAATAATATTAATTAACAGCCCTAAAATAGATCCAAATGCTCCCATATTGGCAAAAAGGCTACCAAATAATAAACCAGCAAGCCCCCCTACCATTAAACCTCTCATTAAACCGCCGCCAGAGAAGAAGCCACCTGATTTATTTGTTGTACTAGATTGATTTGATTTTGTCGTATCGTTTGTATTATTTTTCTTTTGGAAAAAGGAATTATTATTTGTATTGCTATTATTGTTGTTAAAGCTTCTTTTTCCGGACTTATAAGACTTTGCCTCAACTGTTGTAACCGAGTCTTGAAACACGATACTTACTGGTGATAAAACCAATCCTAATGTGAGAATTGCTGATAAAATTTTCTTCATTTTTATATCCATTCCTTTCGCTTCGCTCAAGGCACAAAACGTAATGAAACAAGTTTGCACTGAGCGTTATTTTGGCAAATCTATAGCCATAGGGATACCAATCAACTACAAATCACGCGGAGGTGAGTGGGCTGCTCCAGTTGTGGAGTGACCGCATTTTTATATGTGTAGATTGCCTTTCCAAGCACAAATAAGTGTGACTTCGAGCACGCAGACTTATCTTTGTATAAACATTACTCGTTTATCGCTGGGCAATCAGTCAATGTTGTCTATCCCTATAAATCTTATAAAGGAGTTTTCCCTATGGCTTTAAAAATTGTTTATCCCATTTGTTGTGGAATTGATGTCCACAAATCCTTTGTTGTGGCTTGTATTGCCTCCACTTACAAAGGAGTAACCACTTACAAACGCCATCGCTTTTCAACCTATACAAAAGGATTGCTTGAGCTGTCACAATGGCTTTGTGAAAATGATTGTCAGGATGTTTGTATGGAATCTACCGGGAAATACTGGATTCCTGTGTTCAATGTACTAGAAGATTCCTGTAACATCACCTTGGCGCATCCTAAGTATGTCAAGGCAATCCGCGGTAAAAAAACCGATAAAAAAGATGCTAAATGGATTGCTGATTTATTTAAACATGATCTTGTAGCCGGAAGCTTTATGCCTCCACTTGAGATTAGGCAGCTTCGTGACCTTATGCGTTATCGCTTCAAGCTGACTAACTTTATGTCGAGTGAGAAAAACCGTCTTCAAAACAGTTTAACTGTGTCTAATATTCAGCTTGGAAATATTGTTTCGGATACCTTCGGCAAAAGCTCCATGAACATTATTGAGAAGCTACTAAAGGATCCATTAGACACCTCATTTGATTTAGAACCTTTAATTCATGGCTCCATGAAGCATAAACTTCCTGAACTCGAGCTCGCTATTGATGGATACATTACATCTGAACAGGCTGAAAAATTAAAGGTTATTAAACAACATTATGAAGACCTTGGAGCCCGTAAAGCAGATCTTGAAAAAATTATTCTTTCACTTGCCGCGTCCTACCATGATGAAATCAACTTAATCTTAACTGTTCCGTCTTTTAAAAACATTTTTTCCGCCATTGCCGTGGTTTCCGAAATAGGTGTTGATATGGACGTGTTTCCGACAGCTAAGCATTTATGCTCCTGGGCAGGACTTACACCCACAAATAACGAGAGTGCCGGCAAGAAAAAGTCAGTAAGAATTTCAAGAGCTGGATGTTACATAAAACCACTTTTGGTGCAATGTGCAACCGCAGTGGTTAAAAGTGAAAAACATCCC
Source organism: Niallia sp. RD1 (assembly GCF_024219955.1). Classification (NCBI taxonomy): domain Bacteria; kingdom Bacillati; phylum Bacillota; class Bacilli; order Caryophanales; family Bacillaceae; genus Niallia; species Niallia sp. RD1. The sequence goes on from NZ_CP100420.1 coordinate 1,118,811, forward strand.
GAAATTCGAAACCGTTACCTACGGCTAAGAAAACGCCGTGGTCACAAACGAGCAATTATTGCGATTGCACGAATGCTTTTAACAGCTATCTACAATATTCTCAAAAAGAAAGAAGCCTATAACGCTGAATTATATTTAAAATCGGATGTTCTTCCAGTAAACCGTGAAATCACGGTAGAACAAGCGATTTTATTAGCTAAAAACCATGGTTATCATGTGTTAGAAGCATCTTGATTTTGTCGTATAAATTTTAAAAAAATCATCCAATGATGGTTTATTTGTCATGCATTCTTTTTGAGATAGTGATTTCAATAATTATTTCAGACTTATTCCTCCTGATAATTATCATCGATTTTGTATACTAAGCATACCTTAGACTTTATATTTTCCTTACCTTGTTAGTATTTGCAGGAAAAATAAAAAGCCCTCCCATTTGATTGGTAAAGGCTTTAAAAATGTATCTATTTATCCCTTTACCAAGAACGGCAAAGGTCTCGCAAACAACATCCAGTTGCCAGTTAAGCCGGCGATTTAATCGCGTATTGACGACGTAACTGTTAGCTACTCCCCTTTGGAGTATGCAATTTTTAAGTATAAATACATTTTAATATAAACAACATGTCTAGTCAACTTATATGATGAAAGCCTATTCACATGATGAACATATAAAGAAAACTTCCATCAGCAGGAGTTCTTCCTCCTACTTATCGGATCTTAACAGACAGAGAGGGATAAATACTTCCTTAATATTCCGCTTTCTACTAAAAATTCCACCTCCTATTTTTTGTAAATACATGAATAGGATTTTGTTAATATCATAACCTAATGTATATTCCAAAATAAGTAAGTAGGTATGTAAATGAGTACAAGCTTAACCTTTCCTCAAGCAAAGTATAGTACAGCTGGTATTACCTATTTAATGCATCAAAAACCTTGTTTAGTCGCTTGGTGGTCAGCTGTTTTCCCAGGATTTGGGCATTACCTTCTTAATCAGTATGCTCGTGCGACGCTCCTAACCATTTTAGAAGTGATTATTAATACTGGTGCCCACATTAATGAAGCTATGATTTACTCCTTTTGCGGAGAAATAGAGCTAGCTAAATCGGTTATCAATATAGATTGGATGATTGGCTATATTGTTATTTATTTAATAACTATAGGGGATAGCTATCGTTCAGCCATTCAATTAAATAAATTCGTTGAACTCTCTACACCAGATTTAGCTAGTTTAGAAATATTTCCATTTGAAATACAATATTTGCAAAATAAGAGTCCTCTTTTAGGGATTCTCTATTCTCTAACATTTCCTGGATTAGGACATTTGTATAACCATCGAATATTCTTAGGATTTTATGCGATATTTTGGTGGTGGACATATGTTATACTATCTCACGCTCATAAAGCTATCGTATTGATTATTACAGGTAATTTCGATTCTTCCATTACCATTTTAAATCCACATTGGTTACTATTCATGCCTTCAGTAGTTGGGGGTTCTGTTTACCATTCGTATATTACCTGTATTCAACATAATAAGCTTGCAAATGATTCTCAACAAAAACGCTTAACAGATCGGTATGCAGGTTCCAAGTTTAGTTTAAGAGGTGCAAAGGGATGATTATAGTCGGAACCTTTCAACCATCTATCGAAATCGAGCGTGCACTTTCCGAAATAGAAGAATTAGGGATCCTTCCGGAAGAAATGATGGTACTATATATGGATGAATTCCCTCCTAAAAGCAATAAAAAAAAGGACTCTGCAGATCTACATGTTTCTTCTTTTGAAATCGGTATTGCATTTGCTACTGGTTTAGCAGTCATTGGAGCAAGCGTGGGCTTTAAATTAGTAGTAGGACCAATTTTTAGTGGAATCCTTGCAGCGATTATCGGATTTTTCAGCGGTTATTGCTTGTATCTTTTCCAACGAAAGAAAAAAAATAAGATGCATCCAAGCATGCCAGAAATTATTGTACTTATCCAAAGCTCAAAAGAAGATGCCCCAATCATTAAAGAAATATTATGGAGGAATAAGGCACAGAGTGTTGGCATGAGAAAAAGAATGTGACATTTACGAATAATAACAAAAGCCAAAAAGCCAATGGTGAGAGCTTTAGACTTCTGTAATTATTCGTTTTTTTAATGTAAAGCTTTTAAACGAATTAACTAAAAGATTTTAGAAAATTTAGATATTATATACATACAATAAACAAAGGAACATGTTAATATATTGGCATGGCATATTGATGTGAGGAATGTTTACATATACTTTATTTTAGGCTGTTTTCTAAAGGATTGTTGTTTTTTCAATAGGAGAAAACAATTAGTAGAAAAATTGGAGCAGCCGGAATACACGAAGACGCCACGTGGATTAGCGAGACAGTCTGAGACCCCGGAGGCGAAGCTGAGGAGGCTTAAGCTTAGCCCTACGAAAAGCAAAGTGTATTCCGACTGCGGGTAATTGCAACAAACTTTACGAAAACAGCCTTATTTTAAAAGGAGAGGAAGTTAGTATTATGAGCTTAGAAACCTTAAATAAACGCGTACAATCAGATCTAGCTTACCTTAATTATCGAGGACCAAATTGGGTTCGTCCAAAGACGCATGCAGAAGGACATGTTTTTGATGTCGTCATTGTTGGTGGCGGACAATCTGGTTTAGGAATCGCATTTGGTCTTTTACGTGAAAGAGTATCAAACATTCTTGTAATCGACGAAAATAAAGAAGGCCTAGAGGGACCATGGGAGACCTATGCCCGTATGGTTACATTACGTACTCCTAAACATTTAACCTCTATTGATCTCGGAGTTCCTTCTCTTACTTTTCGTTCTTGGTGGGAAGCACAGTTTGGGGTAGAAGGATGGGAAAAGATTGATAAAATTCCCCGTGGAGATTGGATGGATTACCTAAGATGGTATCGGCAAACCCTTCAATTACCTGTTCAAAATGAAGTAAAGCTAACGTTAATTGAACCTTTAGAAAAGGGGCTTCATCGACTGCATATTAAAAAAAAGGGAGCTTCCTCATCCTTGCTTGCTCGAAAGGTAATTCTGGCTACTGGTATCCAAGGGGGCGGTGAATGGCATGTTCCTCCAATGATTTCTGATAATCTTCCTTCTCATTTATATGCTCATACCTCCTCACTAATTGATTTTGATTCATTAGAAGGGAAAAAAATCGCTATATTGGGTGGTGGTGCCTCTGCTTTTGATAATGCCCATTACGCCTTATCTCAAGGGATTGCCGAAGCTCATGTTTTCGTTCGGCGCAAAAAAATGCAACGTATTAATCCTATCAGGCAAATGGAAGTGTCTGGAATGATCGAGCATTTTCCTGCCTTATCAGACAAAGATAAATATGCAGGCATTGCTCACTTTTTTCAGCATAATCAACCACCAACAAATGATACCTTTAATCGCGCATCTTCCTGGTCAGGATTCCATCTTCACCTTAGCTCTCCATGGGTGAAAGTAACAGAAAAAGGAAAGCAAGCAGAAATAATTACCCCAAAAGGTACTTATTTATTTGATTTCTTATTCATTAGCACTGGTTTATTAACAGACCCTAAATTGCGTCCAGAGTTACGTTTAATACAAAAGCATATCACCCGTTGGAAGGACCGCTATGCAGCTCCAGCAGAAATTGCAGCTCCAACGCTTGATGCGCATCCTTATTTGAGCCCTGGCTTCGCTTTTATTAGCCGTGACAAAGAAGGCGAACCATTGCTTCATGGCATATACTCCTTTAATTATGCTGCATTGATTAGCTGTGGCTTATCTGCTTCTGCCCTTTCTGGCATGAGATATGGAATCCCCCGTATTGTTACAGCCATTACGGATGAATTATTTTTGGATGATAAGGACGCTAACTTAAAAGATTTTTACGAATACGATGTCGAAGAATTTACAGGGGAATGGCCTGTAAATCAAGAAGACACCTCAGAAGTTATTTAAAAAGGAAACTTCCATTAGTGTGGGGTTCCTCCCTCACTAATGGTTATTTAACCATTCAGACCCTTTACGGATAATGGTTCTTCCACCTGTTTTCCTCTAATTCTTGCAAGCTTTCGGTTGAGTCTATCTGTCCGTGAAGTGTGTGATAAACAGAGCTAGGACCCTTTATAGGCAGTCTTAGCTTTTTTATTTGGCATGTTTTAAATACATAATATTGGGTATAAATAAAAATAATGATTATTAATTGATACATATTATCATTTAGGAGGTATTTTGATGGAAAACAAAAAAATCGAGCAGTTAAAAAAATACACCATTGATAATGAACAACAGGCTGGATTAACAACCAATCAAGGATTAAAAATGGCAGAGGATGAATTCTCCTTAAAAGCTGGACTAAGAGGTCCCACCTTAATGGAGGACTTTCACTTTCGGGAAAAAATGACTCACTTTGACCATGAAAGAATTCCTGAACGTATTGTTCACGCACGTGGAGTCGGTGCACATGGCGTTTTTCAATTATACGAATCTCTTGAAGAATACACGAAAGCTGATTTCCTAAATGATACAAATAAAACAACACCTGTTTTTGTTCGATTTTCTACTGTCCAAGGCTCTAGAGGTTCTAGTGATACTGTTCGCGATGTGCGCGGATTTGCTGTTAAATTTTATACAGACGAAGGCAATTATGATTTAGTTGGAAATAACATTCCAGTATTCTTCATCCAAGACGCCATTAAATTTCCTGATTTCGTGCACGCAGTAAAGCCGGAACCCCATAATGAAATTCCCCAAGGAGCCAGTGCACATGATACTTTTTGGGACTTTGTTGGTCAAAACCATGAAACAGCCCATATGGTAATGTGGGCAATGAGCGATCGAGCTATCCCCCGGAGTCTCCGAATGATGGAGGGCTTTGGTGTGCATACCTTCCGACTTGTTAATAAAGAAGGAAGAGCTCATTTTGTTAAGTTTCATTGGAAACCCAAACTTGGTATTCATTCTCAAGTTTGGGATGAAGCACAAAAAGCAGCTGGGAAAAATCCTGACTTCCATCGCCAGGATTTATACGAAGCGATTGAGAAAGGTGACTACCCTGAATGGGAACTTGGTCTGCAAATTATTTCTGAAGAAGATGAATTTGCATTTGATTTTGATATATTAGACCCTACAAAAATATGGCCGGAAGAAGAGGTTCCTGTTAAGATTGTTGGGAAATTAACCTTGAATCGAAATGTAGATAATTTCTTTGCGGAAACAGAACAAGTTGCTTTCCACCCTGGACATGTTGTACCTGGAATCGATTTTTCCAATGATCCATTATTACAAGGGCGTCTATTCTCTTATACAGATACCCAATTATCTAGACTGGGCGGACCTAACTTCCACCAAATTCCGATTAATAAACCAGTATGTCCTTTTCACAATAATCAAAGAGATGGTATGCATCAAATGACCATTCATCAGGGACAAACAAGCTATCATAAGAATGGATTGAATAATAATCAGCCAGAACCAGTACCTGTTGATCAAGGCGGTTATGAGCATTATCAGGAAAAAGTGGATGGTGGAAAAATTAGGGGGCGTAGTGAAAGCTTCCTTGATTTCTATTCACAAGCTAAACTTTTTTATAATAGCTTAACACCATTTGAACAACAGCATGTGAGAGATGCTTTTAGTTTTGAACTTGGAAAGTGCAAATCAGAAGCAGTTAAAAACAATGCGGTAGAACTTCTCAACCGCATTGATCGCAGTATTGCAGAAGAAGTTGCTAATAACATTGGGGCAGTATTGCCTAAAGATAACCTAGAAGTAAAATCAGCCAATAAATCTCCAGCCTTAAGCATGGCCACTACTGTAAAGAAACCCGACACTCGTTGTGTTGCGATTCTTTTAAACGGAGAGCCAGATAATGCCCAATTACTTCAATGGGTTCAGGCTTTAGCAGCTAATAAAGTCAATTTTAGCATCGTTGATAAAAATCTGCATACGATAGATGGAGAATTAAAAGTAACAGACACATATGATACTGCCGATGCTAGCCTTTTTGATGCTGCATTACTTATTAGCACAAATGGCAAACTCGAGAATAAAGCCATCGAATTTATAGAAATGACTTTTAATCACTTTAAACCTCTAGGTATTTCCGTAAGTGACTATGCTGCACTAGAAAAAAGCCGAGTCACCATAAATGAACCTGGTATATTTGATCTTACTAAAGTTACCATTAATAACTTTGTTACAGGTGTAGCAGAAGCTAGATTTTGGAGTAGAACCGTATAATCGTAAAAAGATTTGCTTATATTCATCAGATATAAGCAAATCTTTTTTATTCCTCCCAAACCTTACATTTATAAGCCTTCCTTAGTGAAAACTATACTTTTACCCCGTAGACAGTACCTTATGTATCTGCTATATTAATAGTTACCAATGATAACAGTTACCTTAGATAACCATTTTCGAAAGGAGGAAAAACTTATGAAAACATCACAGCGTTTTTTTCAGCAACTATTATTGCTGTATCGACCATTTGAAAACAAACTTGTGCACGTGTTAGGAACCCACCATATTCAAAGGGCACAATGGACCATCCTGTTTTATTTATATGAATATGGTTCTGCAACCTTAGTGGAGCTTTCTAGTTATCAAGGGGTGGAGAAACCAACGATTACAAGAACAATCCAACAGCTGGAAGCACTAGGCTACGTAGAACAGATGACAAGCCAAGATAAACGCGAGAAGAGAATGCAGTTAACCGAACTAGGAAAAGAAACGTATTTAACAGTACGTATTGCTGTCGACAAATTTGAAGAAGAAATCGTTCATAATTTAACTGAAAATGATTTAAAAGAAGCGATTCAAATTATGAGCAGTATTCGAAATAATTTATTAAAATAGGGGGATTATTTTAGTGGAAACGCCAAAGGATAAATTATGGACAAAGGAATTTATTGTTATTTCCTCTGTCAATTTCTTTTTAACGCTTATTTTTTATTTATTAATGGTAACCATCGCTGTCTTTGCAGTCGATGAATTTCATGCTACAACAAGTCAAGCTGGTTTAGTAACAGGAATCTTTATTATCGGAACGTTAATTGGCCGCCTATTTATCGGGCAGACCATCGATCGTATTGGCCGGAAAAAAACATTAATGATCGGTCTTCTATGTTTTACGATTACTACCGGTCTCTATTTTGTAGATTTGGGTATTAATTTTCTTTTATTTAATCGATTTTTACATGGAATTACACTTGGAATTGCTAGTACTGCTGCCGGAACTATTGTGGCAGATATTATTCCATCTTCCCGAAAAGGTGAGGGAATTGGCTATTTCAGCATGAGCACCACCTTAGCAACTGCCATTGGCCCTTTCATTGGATTATTTATGAGCCAGCATACCACCTTCCAAATTATTTTTAGCTTTTGTTTGCTTTTAGGAATCATCTCTCTTTTTATTGGAATTTTAGTAACCGTACCTGAGTTAACAAAAGCTACAGTTGAAAATACAGCCGAGTCAAAGGGCTTAAAACTATCTAGCTTTTTGGAGCCAAAGGCTTTACCTATCGCTTTTATTATCCTACTTGTTTCCCTTTGCTATTCCAGCGTTCTATCCTTCATTAATTTTTATGCAAAGGAAATTAATCTCGTAGATGCAGCTAGCTTCTTTTTTATCGTCTATGCAGCAGCGATTATGGTTTCCAGACCATTTACTGGCAGACTAATGGACAGCAAGGGTGCGAATTACGTCATGTATCCTGCTATCATTCTACTTAGTGCAGGTCTGCTTTTATTAAGCCAGTCAGAAAGCAGCTTCACTTTATTATTATCTGGAGTATTCATTGGATTTGGTTTTGGTAATATGCAATCCTGTGCTCAAGCTGTAGCAGTCAAGGTGACCGCTCCTCATCGCATTGGACTTGCAACATCTACCTACTACATTTTCTTAGATGCAGGCTTAGGCTTTGGCCCATATGTACTTGGTTTCCTTATACCGCTTACTGGGTATCCTCATCTTTATATGATATTAAGCGCCCTGGCTCTTGTTGTTATCGTTCTTTATTATCTTCTTTATGGAAGATTAGAAAGAAAGACGAAAGTTTTTGCTTCATCTTCTATGTGAGAAAAGGACTGCCCTTGAATAGGCAGTCCTTTTTTGAGATCGGATCATATATTCTTGTTTTGGATCATATCCTTTTCCGGATGGATCATATTTTTCAAAATATCTATTAGGATTGAATTTTTTCTTCATATAATTCTATAATCTGTATATTCTTTATAAAACTGTTTTTCCTACTTTCATACACCAAACAAGTAGTTCCAAGCGATATAAGACGTTTTCTAAAGAAGGAAAAAAGGTAATGGATCACGTATTTCATATATAGAAGAAAATTTTAAGAGACGAATAAACACTGCCACATAAACAACTGTTATAGAATTAATAAAAAATACAGAGGTGAATAATAATGTACCCTTCCTCTCCACTTTCTTACACACATGTCCCGTCAAAAAGAAGCTTAACAGTATATGGAAATAGTACGTTGTCAATTGAACCGAATATTTGCAAGATCACACTTGGTATTAACACAGAGTCCAAAAATGTAACAACTGCCCAGCAGGAAAATGCTAGTACACACCAACAGGTTGTGACTTCTATTTTAGGTTTAGGCGTCCCTTCTGCCAATATTCAAACCATTGACTATACTATTTTTCCTCAGTATGACTACGTAGAGAATAAACAAGTTTTCAAAAGCTATAAAGTAACCCATTTGCTATCTATCCTCGTAGAAACAATTCAGCTTGCTGGTACTGTTATTGATACAGCCGTACAAAACGGTGCAAATCAAGTGACCAGTATTCACTTTGATGTTAGCAATCGTTCAGATCATTACGAGCAAGCACTTCAAAAGGCAATTAAAGATTCTTTATCAAAGGCAAAGGCAATTGCTGAAACCTTGCGCATAACAATAGACCCTATCCCAGTAAAGGTACTAGAGATTCCATCTGGATCTAATGTTCCTATCCCGCTTGCAAAAGTCTCATTTGCGGAGGTAGGAGGAGTTTCTACTAATCTAGAACCTGGACAGTTAATGATAGAAGCGAAGGTTGAAGCTAAATTTTCCTATTAAAAAGTAACATTTTTCTATTTCTAATATTTCCCTATTATTTTATAAATTCCCCTCTATTCAAAAATTGTTCTACCAATTATAATTATCTGGTAATACTACTAATATTTCCTAGGGGGAACTTATGAAAAAACTATTATCTCTTGTAATTTGCTTTTCTCTTTGCTTTACTCTATTGCCTAGTACTTCATTTGCAATAGAAACTAATGATAAGGAACTTGAAAAGTTTTTACAAGATATCGGCTGGGAAAAGGAAGCATATATTAGCTACTTAACAAGTAAAGGATGGACATTAGAAGATTTTTATTCGATTGACGAATTAGGCACTCCTCTCAGTGAAGAGTCCATTCAGCCAGTATTAATAGATTTTGAATTAACAAGAGAAGAATTAAATGAACTTCTTATTGAAAATGGGGATATAGATAAAGGTCAAGATGTTCTTGACGGAGAATATCTTATTTTCGCGGAAGAACTTTATGATTTTGTTGACTTTTATATCAACGGTGAGTTTGGTACTCCAATTGATGAACAAAATCTTCAAGAGTTACTAACTAAGTACGGCTTTGCATCAAAAGAGGAGCTAGAGGCCTTTTTAATAAACAACAATGATTCCTTAGATGATTACGAATACATTGAGGACCTTGATTATATGGTTGATCTCTATAAGAATGGTTTATTTACAGATGAAGAAATTTTTGGCTTATTCGATGAAATCGGATTAACAGAAGCAGAAATTGAAAATCTATTAAACCATTTGGAGAAACTAGATTTTGAGGACCCTACTGTCTTAGATCGTTTACTCGTCCTTAGTGATCGAATGATTGCTTTTGAAGAATTTGAATCGGCGGATGAATTAACTGCGGAACAAATTAGCGAGCTATTAAGTATTTTCACAGAATTACTTGATATTTTTCAAATTGATATTCAGTACTACCTTGTAAAAGATGGGCAAAAAGAGCAAATATCAATAAATAATCTATTATCCTTACAATCTACGAATGGTGCTGATTTACTATTAGAGATTTATAGTAAAGAAGGACAATTTTTAGCTGATATTCTTTTTACGGCTGAAATGTTTGGTAGTGAAGTGATTAAAGAAACCGGAAAAGATTTGCAAGAAGCAAAGGAGATTATTGCAAAAACTGCTGATGCAAAGAAAACGGTGAAAAAACCTCAAACGATACAAACAGTAAAAGGCGCAAAGCTTCCAAAAACAGCAGCAAATTATGTACAGAATATATTGATTGGAACAGTAATTATGATAGCTGGTCTGTTCCTATTACAAAGATCTCGTAAAAAAGAGATTTAACATGAGAACAAAAAGAAAGAAATGGAGAAGTCAAAGACAGAAGCACCATGTGATTCTATCTGTTGCAGCTGTTATCCTCGTAGGATTTGGTATATGGTTCAGCACTACAAATGCGTATACTTTTCTTAAAGGATACTTTCTCTTTCAATCTGCACAAATAACTTCTGCTGAAACACCAAAAAAAATTAAGGAAAATATACAAGAAGAAACCAAGAATAAAGAGCTATATTCCTCTCGTCCAAATGTTGGCGATAATATCGGTAAGCTGTATATTCCTAAATTAGAGATGGAACTCCCCATCTACCATGGGACAAATGAAGATGAATTAGAAAAAGGAATTGGACATTTCGCAGGAAGTGTTTTACCAGGCGAAAAGGATAATTCTGTACTTTCCGGGCATCGTGACACTGTTTTTCGCCGTCTTGGAGAAGTAGGTAAGGGAGATTTACTTGTTGTAACCACCTCTGCAGGGGAATTTACTTACAAAATAAAAAATGTACGAATTGTCGATAAGGAAGATCGGTCAGTGATCGTTCCAAAACCAAAAGCAACATTAACTGTTTCTACCTGCTATCCCTTTCAATATATTGGTGCTGCACCAGAAAGGTATATTTTGGTATCCGAATTAATTGATTCAACTATATATAATAGCAGATCTAAAGCCTTGTATCTTAAGATATAAGGTTTTCTCTTACTCCTCTCCACTTTTCCACACATATTCTACCTCTTCACAAAAAATGAGAACGCTTCAATTATAATTTCTTATTAGATGAAAATCTTTGACATCTTAGCAAAAATAATGTAAAGTACCTAATGGTCGAACATTTTTAGATCATACCGACCTTAATATTCGTGTTTAGGAGTGTATTTAATGGATAACGTGTTTGATTACGAAGATATACAATTAATTCCGGCTAAATGTATTGTAGAAAGCCGTTCAGAATGTGATACAACCGTAACACTTGGCGGTCATACATTTAAGCTACCCGTAGTTCCTGCCAATATGCAAACCATTATTGATGAAAAAATTGCAGTATATTTAGCTGAGAATGGCTATTTCTATATTATGCACCGTTTCCAGCCAGAAACACGCAAGACTTTTATACGTGATATGCAATCTCGTGAATTGATTGCCTCTATCAGTGTTGGTGTAAAATCAGAAGAATATGACTTTATTTTACAATTAGCAGAGGAAAACCTCGTTCCTGAATTTATTACAATTGATATTGCTCATGGTCATTCGAATGCAGTGATTGCGATGATTAAGCATATCAAGATGCATTTACCTAATAGCTTCGTCATTGCTGGTAATGTGGGAACTCCTGAAGCAGTGAGAGAACTAGAGCACGCAGGTGCAGATGCAACAAAAGTAGGAATCGGCCCTGGAAAAGTATGTATTACAAAAATTAAAACAGGTTTTGGAACAGGTGGTTGGCAGTTAGCTGCATTGCGCTGGTGTGCAAAAGCTGCGAGTAAGCCAATTATCGCAGACGGTGGTATCCGTACACATGGTGATATCGCAAAATCTGTACGTTTTGGAGCAACAATGGTTATGATTGGTTCATTATTTGCTGGACATGAAGAGTCTCCAGGTGAAACAACCGAAAAAGAAGGGAAACTATATAAAGAGTATTTCGGCTCTGCTTCTGAGTTTCAAAAGGGAGAAAAGAAAAATGTCGAAGGCAAAAAAATGTTTGTAGAGCATAAAGGCTCTCTGCAAGATACATTAACAGAAATGGAACAAGATCTTCAATCTTCCATCTCTTATGCTGGCGGCAAAAAGTTAGATGCCATTCGCAATGTTGATTATGTTATCGTTAAAAACTCTATTTTTAATGGAGATAAGGTATATTAATTTTCAAGAAAAACAGGGGGCTGGGACATAAGTATTCCAGCCAAGGATAATTCCGAACAATTATACGAAGATGCTAATGAATGTTCCGTATAATTGTTCGGGCTTTTATTTGTTTTTCAAAGGATGTTTCCATGAAGTTTGGTGCGATTCCCCGCAGCCGGAATACACTTCGCTTTCCATGGGGCTCGCGCTGAGCCGCTTCGGCCTGTGGCCTGCAGGGTCTCAGACTGTCTCGCTAATCCCATAGGAGTCTTCGTGTATTCCGGCTGCTCTGTTTTTCCAACTAATTATATTTCCTCTTGTAAAAAGTATGCGAAAGCAGCCGCTATTTACTAGCTATATTAGAAATTGTTCGTCTTTACAGAGTATCTATTTAGTTATGTCCCATCCTCCTGTTTTTTACAGAAACACCCAGTTAAATAGTGACATAGATTCCTAATCAAAGTATAATATAGTTAACCTCTAGAATTACCTCTTATAATCCCCAAAATAGAAAAAGAAAGGTTGATTGAATTTTTATGAAGAGCTTTTCCTTCCACACAAACCACCGCGAACGGTCGAAATCCCCAGAAACGAGAATTAAACTCATCCCACTTACCGGCACACAAAGCAGAAGCGAGATACTAAAGAAAATAGAAATTAGCTCCCAATTTAATATGCGATATAGAGGACTGTTTGAGTATTACGGCGATGACTTAATTGCTTATAAAAAAGAAAATCCTACTGATTTTTTCCGTAATGAATTTCTCCGAACCTTCTCCAGTTATCTGACCGACTACCTAGAAGATAACATGCCCACCTCTTGGCATAAATGCAAAAAATCTTTCATCGAGTTACTCCTTTACATTCACTTACCTAATGCTTTAAAAATCTCCAAAGAAAGCGATAGTATCCAATACTTTATCTCCGAATTTAAAAAGTTTTCCATATGGCTAGACCACAGGGAGAAAACGACATGGACAAAGATGTTAACTCCTTATGAACAGACGATTAATGAGCTACAGTTATGCGAGGAATTGTTAAATAGATTATATCTCCAAATGTATCCTCAATTTTTCGAATCAGATTGGAATTATCAAGAAGATTTAACAAAGGTTAGCCAACGCCTAGAGGAATGTAAGGAGGTGAAGGATAATTTCTTTCAAATAACCAATATAGATGGAAACACCGTTTATCTTTCCAATATCCATACAAATAAACAATTTCAAGTAAATAAAATTCCTGTTGATGAACAGTTTCTCGGGATAATTCTGCATGGCTCTATCGGGCGCTTAGAAGGTCAAGCAACTTGGTCTCTACTTCTTACAGCAGGAGTATATCCAAAGCGGGCAAAGAGGTATTTAACCTTTAGAGAAAAATAACGAGAGGTAATATAATAAAAAAGTATGAAAAAAGACATTGAGTAAATGCTCAATGTCCTTTTTCGTTCTTCTAAATTGACAAGAATGAACAACATTTATTGAGAACTAGATTCGTTAGTTTGTCCATTATTTTGATTACCCTCGGGGGCTTGTCCTCGGCCACCTTCGAAATTACCGCTTGGTGGTGTTCCGCCTTGTCCTCGGCCACCGCCACCACCTGGGCCCCCCATATTATTGGTAGGTGCCTCTGAAATACCAGATTCATCTACATAGGTTAATGTATCGGAAACAGTAAATTCAACAACTTCTGTTCCTTTTTCATATGATCCTGTCGATAAACCATTGCTTTTTACCTCTGTGCTACTTCCACCAGAGTACAATACATAAGTACTATCTTTTGTAATCTTCGATGAACTAATCACAACTGTTTGGTAATCTTTTTTCGGTTTTACTGTTACAATAGCATTCCCATCACTATCTTCTAAATGAACAAGTGTGCCTGCTTTTTGTGTCTCTGAATAAGTCATCATTATAGAATTTTGCTCAGATGTATCAGATGTTGCCTGGGCCATCCCTGAACTGCCTAGTGCTATTAATGTCCCTCCACTTATTTCAAAACTACCATCATAGTCTAACGCTCCGTTTCCGTCATTCGTTGGGCCACTAACAATGATCGTACCGCCTGTTACCACGATTGATCCATTTGCATCCAATCCATCTCCATCTGCCTCTACGTAGACATTTCCTCCATTAATGGTTAGCAATGCATTCCCTGCTGATTCCATTCCCATTCCTTCACCAGGGGCGGCACTTTCACTGCTACCATCACTAACGTTAATACCGTCATCTGCTGTTATAACGGAGATATCTCCGTCATTAATAGTGACTGTTTTTCCTTCTATTCCTTCATAACTTTTTTTAATATCGATCGTTCCATTAGCGATTAAAAGCTCATTCTCTGCATGAATACCATCATCACCAGTTAGAATAGTAAATTCACCATCCATGATTGTAATGTTTGCATCACTATGAACAGCATCATCTAACGTATCTATCTCAAACGCTCCACTACCAATAGCGATCTCCTTATTTGCCTTTAACCCTTTTGTACTTGGTGTATCCTCCACTTCCGTCTCTTCTTCCGCGCTATCTCCCCAAGGTTGTCCTCCCATCATTTCCTCTCTTACTTCGATAGTCTCAGGGCTGCCTCCACCTGCTGTAATGGTAAAATCACCATCTGCCACATAGAGAGAGGACTCAGCTTGTATACCATCTGTTCCAGCTTTTATATTAAATGTACCATCTTCAATGGCAATAATACCTTTTGTATCATTTGTATTCGTTGATTTAATGCCATCTCCACCCGCATTAATATCAAATGTTCCACTCTTTATCGCTACTAAATCTCTGCCCAAAATAGCATCATCTACAGCAGTTACTTTTATCGTTCCTTCCATAATTCGTAAATCGTCTTTACTTCCAATCCCATTATCATAATTCCCAACTACTTCTAAAACACCTGTCCCATTTATTGTTAAGTCATCCTTACTAAAGATTGCTGCATTGGGCTCACCCGATCCATCATCTTCCGTATAAGTTTCTCCATCAGACACCTGATTTTCCGTACCCTCTGCAAGGGTAATAATGGTATCCTCTGCCTCCTTTATAAAAATCGCCGCAGACTTACTATTATGAATGTCTACTCCATTTAAAACGAGTTGAACCTTTCCTGTATCCGGTGCGTCAACTACTATCTGTCCGTCCTCCAAGTCACCGCTTAAAACATATACCCCTCCAGTTCTTATTGTAATAGTCGTTCCAGATGTCATTATTGCCGCAGATTCATCATAAGAAACTTTGTCTCCATTTAAAGTAATAGAAATAGAATTTTCGTCTTCCCAATTCGTTTGATAATCCTCCTCCTCATAACTTATATTTTCACTAATATATGCACTCACATCTATTTCACTAAGTGAGCCAGCATTACTATTTTTAGAGTTATCACTATCCTTACTACATGCAAATAAAAGCAAGGTACATGCAATAGGCAAGACTAACTTTTTCATTTTACTTTTTTTCATTATCATGTCTCCTTTCTTTTACTATGCCTTCATTATGAGTGCAAAACCTTAACAATTCCTTTAGAAGTTGGTTTTTATTTATTTTTCCTGTTTCTTTCTATATATGGGAGAAAAGTTCCTCTACTAGCCTCTCCACCAATTGCTTTTACACTATTTTTATAAAAAATTAAAACCTACTTAAAAATCTTAAGGATAGATTAAGGTTTATAAATGATAATGTGTCCAAGCAGCTAAAAGAAAGGAGAATCAACATGGAAGCACAAAAACTAAACGGTTTAAATGGTAGAACCGAACTAAAACATGAATTAAATCAAATAGATTGTTATCTATTAAGAAATAAATTAAAGCATGTAATGGAAGTTGACCCCCATGCTACTAATGATGGGAAGTATCTAATTAGAAGTGTTTACTTCGATAATTTTGAAAACAAAGCACTCACACAAAAAAAAGAAGGTCTTCTTAATCGCGATAAATTTCGAGTAAGGCTGTATGACTATAATACAAACTATTTAAATTTAGAAAGAAAGAGCAAACGCAATAATTTGACCTATAAAGATAAATGTAGAATTACTGCAGAAGAATATGAAAAAATCCGCATCGGAGATATTAAGTGGATGGAAAATGACCCTCGTGACTTGATCAAGGAATTATTCATTCATATGAGTTTATATCAGCTAAAGCCACACACAGTTGTAGATTATGTACGTGAAGTCTTTATATATCGTTATGGAAATGTCCGGGTAACCTTTGATAGTTCTATTCAAACAAGTTTTCGCAATAATGATGTTCTAAACAGAGATTTACCTATGGTTGAAACCAACCCAAATATCACTATTTTAGAGGTTAAATACGATGAATTTTTGCCTGAAATAATCAAAAACCTTCTGCAAATAAGTGATAGAAGAAAAGGAACCTATTCTAAATATCAAATCAGTAGAATGTACGGATAATAAATATACATTTTCAAGGAGGAACAATTATGAGTAATATTAGTTTCGAGGATATATTCAAATCAAGTATTTTAGAAAAAACAAGTAACTTTTCAGTAATTGATTCATTAATAGGACTATTAGTAGCTTTTGGGGTCGGTTTATTCATCTATTATGTTTACAAAAAAACTTTTTCAGGTGTAATATATTCTCACACCTTTAATATTTCCCTTATTATTATATCGATGGCAACTGCCTTAATCATTATCGGAATATCATCCAATGTCTTACTATCACTTGGAATGGTCGGCGCATTATCCATTGTACGTTTTAGAACACCAATTAAAGATCCAATGGACTTAGTATATTTATTCTGGGCAATTGTATCTGGAATTCTTTGTGGTGCAGGATTTATTGTTCTAGTTATATTAGGTGCACTCTTAATTGGAATTGTACTTATTCTGTTTACAAACCGTATTAAGATCGAAAATCCATATTTATTAGTTATTAAATATACAAATGAATCATTGGAGGATTCGTTAACAAAGACTATTTCCGATCATGCAAAAAAATTCTCGGTTAAATCAAAATCAATTATGCCAGGAAATGACTTTGAAGTAACTTACGAAATTCGTGTAAAAGAGAACAATGCTACTTTCATCAATAACATTTCTAAGCTTGATGGTGTAAAGTCAGCAATTATGCTTAGTTATGATGGCAACTTCACCGCATAAAAATAGAAACATCGAAGCAAAGACATACTTATGCTTCGATGTTTTTATTTTTTTCCTCTATTTCTTCTCTATATACAGTACGAATAATTATTATTATCTAATAAATAGCTGTATAATTATATATACTTGATGGTTATTAATAAAGCAAGTTATACATAATTTTTCTTATCATCATAATAGACAAGGAGTTATAAGAATTATGACTATTCTTTTAGTAGATGACAATACTGTCAATCTATTTGTAATGGAAAAAATACTAAAAAACGCTGGGTACGATGATTGTGTCTCACTTACCTCAGCCAATGAATTATTTCATTATTTACAACTTGATGCTCCTCATTCCACAGGGAATAGTGTGGACTTAATATTACTTGATATTATGATGCCAGAAATAGATGGCATTGAAGCTTGTAAACGTATTAAAAAAGTGGAACACCTTAAGGATATACAGATTATCTTTGTAACAGCATTAGAGGATAAAAATAAACTTGCGGAAGCCTTGGATATTGGCGGTGTAGATTATATCACGAAGCCTCTTGATAAAATTGAACTCCTTGCAAGAATACGCGTTGCCCTACGGTTAAAAGCCGAACTTGATTGGCATACCCAACATGAGAAAAAGATTCAGTACGAATTAGATTTAGCAACTCATGTACAAAGAAGCTTATTGAGCTCTCCCTTAAAAGATGAGCATATGCATATCGAAGTTTCCTATTTGCCCTCTTTTAATCTGGCAGGTGATATGTATTATTGGTATAAAGTCGATGAGGATAAATATGCAATTATTCTTTTAGATATGATGGGCCACGGCATCTCCGCCTCTTTAGTATGTATGTTTATCTCTTCTGTCCTAAGAGAATCAGTTAAACAATTAGTACAGCCTAACCTGGTTATAAAAGAATTAAATCGTTACATGACTTTATTAAAAAATGAAAAAGAGGGACTTCCATTTTACTTTACTGCCATTTATTTAGTAATTGATACAAAGAAAAAAACAGTGGAGTATGTTAATGCAGGGCATCCTTATGGATATATGTTAGTGGATGAAAATGATGTTGTTACGTTAGAACAAAGTACTTGTGCAGTAGGATTTTTTGATGAAATGGAAATTAATACAAAAGAGGTTTCCTTTGAGAAAGATGTCCAAATTATTCTCTATACAGACGGGGTATTAGAAGCAATGGGTCCTTGCGAATTTGAAGCAGAAAAACAAATTCGCTCTATTTCCTCTAAAAGATGGGAACATACCTGTTCCGTAATGGATCATTTACTTACAAAAGAGCAACAGTCCGATCAGCCAGATGATATGTGTGTATTAATGATCCAAGCAAAAGCAAACAATTAATATTTATATTGAATGTCACTAGTGTTGCGTAAATAGTGTCATAATTTTCAGTTTAATTGTTTACTCTACTTAGAGCCAAAAAAGTAATTACCTTTCTAAAGGCGGCTCCTGTCCATTTGGAAATTTATTTACAATTAGACCTGTGCAACGACAACAATTTGTTGATTAAGGGATGGCTTTTCCTTCAATTTTGCGAAGCCAGACATGTGCTGGTTTCCACAATGCTGCCCTTAAATAACGGCTAATTTGCAAGGTTTTCCGCTTACTTTTTGTTTCGAGTTGTACCAGAACATGAAGACAAAAAACAATAAGTGCGATAAACACTTGATTTTGAATCGCCCATTCACTTTGACCGTAGAATTTCTTGATATTGAGATGTTGTTTAATCCATTTAAAAAACAGCTCAATTGCCCATCGTGATTTATACATTTCCGATATTTCTTCGGCGTTTAAGTCAAAACGATTTGTGATTAAATGAAGTTCATTACCTTTTGAATCTATTATTTTTAGAAGTCGAAAATAGTTTTCAGCTCGGTTTTGAGTTGTACCAATCAACACCATTTGATCCGACAAAACAGATGAATCCTTGGGTAGTTTAAAATCATAAACCTCCCGTACGACTGCGTTTTTTCGTAGCCTAGAAAGAAAAAAGTAGCCTTCATCGGTCATGCGATCAAAACGCTCGTAGTCTAGATAACCTCGGTCAAACACATACATGCATTCTTTATCGTCAACCATAATCTCAAGTTGACCACGATCGTGTTCGCTTGCCGTTGTCATCACGGCTTTTTCGGGATAGGATTCTCCCTTTTCCATAAATACAAGGCGTAAGTGTAACTTTACGCCTGCCTTAGTTTTGCGGAACTTCGCCCATTTATGATTGGTCAAATTTAGTGGCAAAGTACTTGAATCAATAATTTTTAACGGCATGACAAGTTTTGTGTAGTGTGTTTTGGCGTGAATTTGTCCGACTAAATCAAGGAAAAGTCTTTGAAACAAATCTGGATTTAGACCATTTAAACGGCGCGAGAGCTGAGAAATGCTTATAGAATCAAGGTCGATTTCCTTTTGAAGATGATCATCAAAAAGGCAATCACTTAACGCATGAAGACTTTCAACTTCTTCTAATTGTGCAAAAAGTAATAGTTTTAGGAATGATTCTGTCGTTAACTTTTTCGTATAGCAATCTAATTTCAATGTTTTCACCTGTTCTTCAAATAATTGAAGATTAATTGGCGAAAACCATTGTCCAAATGAAGTTTTTCGTGTAATCTTGTCCATGAGATTTGTCCTTTTTTAGTGGATTTGGACGGGTTACCACCTGACTTATCCATTATAAAGGACTTTTTCTATGCATAAAATAATAAAAGTGAACATTTCGAGTATTTTTAATAGTGAAATTAAATTAATGCAACACTAGTGATTGAATGTTTATAAATAAAAAGGGATTTCTCACCATAGGAGAAATCCTTTCTTTTGTTGTTAGAGCTGGATATGAAGCTAATAGATTTTTTGATAAAGCCTTTCTCCGCCTGCTAGCTCTCTATATTTTGGCATGACATCAACAAAACTTAATGTCTCTTTATCTCCTAAACCAAGAAATCCATCTTTACTTAAGCTTTCATAAAAGAGATGATGGACTTGATTTTGGAGCATTGGATTAAAGTAAATCAAAACATTTCTACAGATAATCACATGAAATTCATTAAACGATTGATCCGTAACCAGATTATGTTGAGCAAAAATAATATTTTTCAACAAATCAGAATGAAAGTAAGCAAATTGATGATCTGTTTTATAATATTCCGAGAAAGCATTCGTTCCTCCGGCAAGCATATAGTTTTTCGTATATGCTTGCATTTTATGCAGAGGAAATGCACCTTTGCTCGCCTTTTCAAGAACATTTTCATTCATATCTGTGGCATAAATAACGGCCTTATCCTTTAACCCCTCTTCTTCCAACAGAATAGCCATTGAAAATACTTCTTCACCTGTAGCACAACCTGCATGCCATACCCGAATTTCATCATACTTTCGCAAATGGGGAATTACTTGCTCTCGAAATGTGCGAAAAAAACTTGGATTCCTAAACATTTCCGTTACATTGATGGAAAAGTCATTTAGAAGCTGCTCTAGAATAGCGTCTTCGTGAATCACTTTTTCCAGCAATCTCGTAATCGTAGGTATATTATCCATCTTCATTCTATAATAGATTCTGCGCGTAATAGAGGATCGGTTATATTGACGAAAATCAAAACCTGATAATCGAAAAATCCCTTCAAGCAGCAGATCTACTTCAACGTCTGCATGATCTTGATTTTCTACCTCTTGTTCGTTATTCAGGAATGGATGATCCATAACCGTTCCTCCTTACTTAGCTAGCCATACTCTTAGGACCGAGTATAACTGATCTAAATCTAGCGGCTTACTAATATAATCAGATGCACCCGCTTCTAAACATTTTTCTCGATCGTTTTTCATCGCTTTTGCAGTTAAGGCAATAATAGGTATCTCTGTCAAATTCATCGTTTGACGAATAATAGTCATTGTTTCATAACCGTTCATATTTGGCATCATAATATCCATTAGAATAACATCTAAATCCGTTGTTCCATCGAGAATGTCCAGACATTCCCTACCATTATACGCAACAAGGACGTCCATCCCTCTTTTTTCAAGCGTCGTTTTTAGAGCATAAATATTACGGTTATCATCATCTACAATTAATACCCTTTTCCCTTTAAATACATTTTCATGGTCATCATTAGTCATCATGATTTCCGTTTTTCTTTCTTCCACTTGCTTTTGTTCTTCTAGATCTATTTCTTGGCGAACTTCTTGCTTTTTCACTTCCATAGTTGCAGCAACATTCATTTCACTAATATTCAATTTAGCATCAGCTATTCCATTCGGAAGACTTGGAATAATGAGAGTAAAGGTACTTCCCCTACCTTCCGTGCTTTTCAAGGAAATCCAACCACCTAGTAATCTAGCAAATTCTCTACAAATGGATAATCCTAAACCTGTACCTCCATACTTACGTACAGTAGCACCATCTGCTTGCTGGAATGTTTCAAAGATAAGCTTATGTTTATCTTTCGGAATTCCGATACCTGTATCCGACACAGAAACTTCCAACCACTCACTGCTTAATTCTCTCATACTACGACTCATTTGGTTTTTCTTCTTAATATTTAAAGATACTGTTCCACTTTCCGTGAATTTAAACGCATTGGATAAAAGGTTTTTAATAATTTGTTGGAATCTCTTTTCATCTGTATATAAAATATCCTTCAGATCTTCCTGTTTATTCACAACAAATTCTACATCCTTCTGTTTGGCAACAGGAGCGAAACTTCTTTCCAACTGTGAAGTAATATCATGGATACTTACTTCTCCAAAATGTACATCGAGCTTTCCTGCCTCTACTTTTGAAAGATCGAGAATATCATTGATAAGGGAAAGAAGATCTTTACCGGAGGAATGAATAACATTCGCAAATTCCATTTCTTCTGCCGATAAATGATTCGAATCATTCTCAGCTAACATTTCTGATAGAATAAGAATACTATTTAGCGGTGTTCTTAATTCATGAGACATATTAGCTAAAAACTCTGATTTATAATTAGAATTTTGAATGACCAATTCTGTTTTCTCTTCTAATTCTTCTTTTGCTTTTTCTAAATCTCTTGTCTTCGCTTCCGCTTCTCTTGTCCGATCTTCTAGCTGCTCGTTGGTAGCCATCAGTTCTTCTTTTTGCATTTGTAACTCTTCAGACTGGGACTGCAATTCCTCTGACTGTGTCTGCAGTTCTTCTGATTGTACTTGTAACTCTTCTGTCATGGCTCTCGATTCATTTAATAGGCGAACTACTTCCATTCTCCCCATAATACTATTGATGGTTAATCCGAACGTTTCCACTATACCAGCTATTAGATCTTGTTGAAGCTTTGTAAATTCTGTCATGGTTGCAAGCTCTAATACAGCAATTACGCCTCCTTCAAACATAACCGGTACAATAATAATGCTTCGTGGCGATACATCCCCTAAACCTGTTGCAATTAAGCGATAATCACTTGGAACTTCCTTATAGTACAGAATGCGTTGTTCTTTTGCGCTTTGTCCAATAAGCCCTTCTCCTAATTGGAAAGAATCTCTTCCAATTGTATCGCCTGATTCAGCAAAGGTTGCTGTTTTTACATACATTTCCTTTTTCTGTTGTTTATCCTTTACATAAAAGGCACCAAAACTTGCATCTGTTTTTTGTGCTATTTCTGTTATAAACACGCTAGCCAATGTTTCAATAGAGGGAATCCCTTGAAATTTCATAACAATATCAGCAACATTAGATTGTAACCATTCTCTCTGCTCTACGGCATCAAGAAGTCCATTTGTTGCATCAGCAAGCTCTTTTATTTCATCGTTTGTCCGGACATGAATTCGGGTAGTGACGTTTCCTTTAGATGCAGCAATTGTCTTAATAGATCCTGTTACTTCTCTTATCGTTCTAACAATTGATT
Organism: Niallia sp. RD1; assembly: GCF_024219955.1. Lineage (NCBI taxonomy): Bacteria > Bacillati > Bacillota > Bacilli > Caryophanales > Bacillaceae > Niallia > Niallia sp. RD1. The sequence continues at coordinate 1,142,017 of NZ_CP100420.1, forward strand.
TAGATGTTTGACTCGCCATCATAATAGCGACAAGTGAAATCAAAACTAATGCACCAAATAACCCGATCGTTAATATATTATTTTGTTTATCTAGCTGTGCCGCTCTATTAGCAGATGCTGTCTTTTCAGTATCTCTAAGATTCATAAATTTTGCTGTAACATCGTTTATGTAATCTCGACCAATATCTGCCTCGAAAAATTCATTAAGTGCCTCTGTATTGTTTTGTGCTTTATATTGGATGGTTGGCTCTCCTGCTATATTAATCCAACTCTCAATACTTTCCTTTATTTCTAGCAAATTGTCCTGCTGTGCAGGTTTATTTTGCATTAAATGATATAGCTCATCAAATTGCGTTTCCCAATTTTCCTTCCCATCGTTATACGGACTTAAGTAACTTTGGTTACCTGTGATTATATATCCACGCTGACCTGTTTCCATATCTAATATACTTTTTTCAATGGAAGAAGTTAATTCATATATGCGAGAATCATAATTGATAATCGAGTTACGTTCCTGCTGAAGGGAACGAATTTGATTATTTAGTAGAATTACCGACACAAGTAAGCAAAGAATGATAACAATGTAACCAAGGATAATTTTGGAGCGAATTCCAAATTTAAATTTCGATTCCATTTGATTACCTTCCTTAACTTATTTTCTATTTTAATAGTATAGTATCTGTAACAAAAATGAAAAGGGAATTTGTTCTATTTTACTCTATTTCATATAGTTTATATTACTTTTTTTCATGGTACAACTTTTCAAGCTTATTCTTTGAAACATCCTTTGGCAATTTTACAAGCAAAAAACCTTTTTCTCTAAAGACTGTTTTAGTATAGTTTGTTGCCATTAACCGGAAGCCTGAATACACTTGCGAGGTCTCAACCTCCGGGCGTCTATGTATCTTCAGGCTACTCAGTATCTCTTGAAAAATTATCCCCTTATAAAAAACAACAATCTTATAGTAAGCAGCCTATCTATAAAATAACTTCGTTTAGTTATCCTTTATTTTTTGTAAAAACATTCATTACACACTGAAAATTTACTTTTGGCGGATAATTCTTTTCCACATACTTTACATCTCTTTATCCGTCTCTTTCCTTTTATCCCTTTCTTTAGTTGCTCATTAATTTGATCACTCAATTCCAATCTAACCTTTTCCCAATAATAGGCTTCTGTTCTTCTTTCTAATCGATATAAGAATAATAAATGAAGCCCGATAGATTTATAAGCAAGCTCTAACTCCTCTAAGCTATCCTGCTTTATTTTTGGTTCTGGTAAATCCCTGTTTTCAACAATTGCTTCCATATTCGTTTTCCACTGGACTCGTAATGAACTTTCACTTGTTGCAAACGGGAGCTTCAAAAAACTAAATAAATCATATAAGGACATTCTCGCTTCGACCATCGTATCCATAATCATTTCATATAGCAGCATTTCCTCTGCTAAAGATGCCTTTTTCGTTCCCTCAGGGCTTTTAAAATGTCCCCATAGATAAAAGAACAAGCCGAGATTATTGGAATACTTTTGAAATCTTTCTAAAACGGCACTTGTAGGCGCTATTGTAAATCCAAAAAAGTCCGTATCCTTTTTTTCTAATAAATATTTCATCTTTTTACGATCACTTGTAAAAGCAACTCGCCCAATATCATAAATTCCCTTTCTTCCTGCTCTTCCTGCAATCTGCTTAACTTCCTGAGAGGTTAACATTCTTCTTCTAATACCATCAAATTTGTCATTTTCTAAGAAAACGATTCTCCTTATTGGCAAATTCAGCCCCATCCCAATCGCATCTGTCGAAACAATAACTTTCGTTTCTCCCTTAATAAAACGCTCCATTTGTTTTTTCCTTGCTTCCGGGGGCATACTTCCATAGATAACACTGACTTGCCAGCCCCTTCTTTGTAGCTCGGAAGCTGTTTCTAATACGTTCCTTCTTGAAAAGCAAACAAGGGCATCTCCTTTTCTCGTATGGCTGAGCTGGAATAAATCATTTTCTACCTGTAGTGGTGTCTCTCTTCGATACTCATGAACCTCTACATTTGTATCGCCTAATAGCTGTAAAATCATGTTTTTTGCATGAAGACTTGCGATAATATGAACCTCATTCGCATTTGCTTTCGTAATAGCCCGGTACCAGGAGAATCCTCTTTCCCTATCTGCAATCATTTGGGCTTCATCAATAACGATCACTTCGTAATAGTTTTTTTCATGAAACATTTCCACCGTACTTGATTGGTGCTGTGCATTAAGAACAAGCTTTTCTTCTTCTCCTGTTTTAAGGGAACAAGGAATCCCTTGCTGATTTAGTTTCTCATAAATTTCTAGTGCTAATAATCTTAATGGTGCCAAATATAAACCACTACTAGCTTCCATCATCCGGTTAATAGCCTGAAAAGTTTTACCAGTATTTGTCTCCCCTGTATGAAGTACATATTTAACATCTATATTGGTTGGAGGATAATATTCCCTACCAAATATATCCTCAATCATTCTAGCTTCTTCTTCTTTGCGACGTCTTTGCTCTTCCCGATCCTCTGCTTCCTTTTGCGCCTTCCTTTGTCTATCTTTTTCCATAATCTCTTTATGAATCTCCATATCAAAAGGAATGTCCAATAATTTTTCCAAATCTATTACGTATTCAGGCAACAAATCCTCTAAAAATTCCACTGTCACTTCTTGAAGTAGCGGCATACTTACTTCAAGCAAAGAAGAATTGGTTAAGGAATGACTATATACTTCTGTATATTCTTCCTTTATACGAGTTGGCAATCTGTCTTTTACCCAAGTAGGAAAAAAATCGATTAGATGTTGAAGGATTAGATTTTCATATGCCTCTGTCCGATCCTCTAAAAAATAAAATTGATTATAAGGCATATTCATTTCATTCGATAAATATTCTTCAAAGGTTAACTCCATGGAAGATAAAATAATACCATTTCTGTCTATCTCAAGCGCAATATTACTTCCAGTTAAATAGCGAATATAAAGAAACAGTTCCTCATAATGTTTCTCTATCAATTGTTCGATATAATAAGAAAACTTCACTGTATATTTACGCTTTGTTTCCATGTCTTTCTGTTCTTCCACTTTTTCTACATATGCTACTCGTTGCTTTCTATATTTGTTTTTCCAGTTTTCCTTATCTTCCCCTAACTTTTTTGTCAGCCACTCTTCATAAGAAAATGCGCCAACATCTCGTATTTCACTTCGAAATAATCGATTGATCTGCTTTTTACTAAGGTCGCTAATATCCAATCCTTTATTTGTAAGATATTGTTTCTTTTCAGCGTACTTTATATGACTAGTTGCTATATTAAGCCATGTGTTTAACCAAATTTGCTCTATATAAACTTTCCGATCTGCCATATACTGTGCAAATGTCGGTAGACTTTCTTTGTTTTCTAAATACTTATTTACATCCTTTATAATATGCATTTTTGTTTGTTGAACCGCTTTATCATACTGGGTTTTTAATATTGGATTTATCATGATGAACTCCTATAATAATGGATTACTATCCTTCTTTTTCTTATTTTCCTTTATTTTATCTTAGACATGTAGATTTTTTTAATATTTTTTGGATTTTCTTATGTTTTATTTAGGCTGTTTGTATGAAAACTCTTTAGGTAAAAGGCAACACTAAGCTGAACCTTCTAAATTTGAACTTTTTTAAAAGGCTAGGAATGATTAAATATAGTGCTTTTGCTATTCATTAAGCAATTTGTTCATTAGTGGGTTCAATACGATACCCTTTCCTTTTTAAGTATTGAATCATTTTTTGTTCTTTACTTTGTTCGAGATCAACATAATCAGGGCCTAGTTCCTGATATGGTTGCCTTGTTTTTAAAATATTGTAAGCAATTGTTAGGATTAAATGAGCGGAAGCGATCCGTGCTTTCGATTTTCCTTGTCGTTTCATAATTCTTTTTCTATGTGCAGATATGCGATTATACTGTCTATCTGTAGCCATGGAACATTCAACAGCGGTGGTTCTTAATGATTTGTTTCATAAACACTATCTATTTAAAAAAGTAAGAAAGATGACTGTTAAGTCTACACGGTGAATGTCAGTTTTTATCGATTTTTAGAAAATAGTTTTTCTGTTATTTACGATTATTTTTTTCAAAGAGGGGAATAAAGAATGTAAATAAGATTTCTCAGGAAATAATAAGGACCACCCGTGAGAACGGGTGGTTTTCTCTGCGGCTGAAAGCCTTTGTTACTGACCAAACCCTAAAGGGCTACTGAAAGGTTCGCCAATTGTACTACTTCTACTGGCCAGACCTCAAAGGCCTTCTCTCCTAATTTTTTCGTTTCTTTTTCTTCACTTCTTCCCCTGTAAATGGATCAATATATTCCATAATCGTTAATTGTTCTGCGACTAGATCATCTTGTATTTGATTACGGATATATTCTTCAATTACCTTCTTGTTTCTTCCTACCGTATCTACATAATATCCTGTACACCAAAATTTTCGATTTCCATACTTATATTTCAGTTGTGCATGTCTATCAAATATCATCAAGCTACTTTTTCCTTTTAGATATCCTACGAATGCTGATACACTTAATTTTGGCGGAATACTCACTAACATATGTACGTAGTCCTTACACGCAGTTGCTTCTATTATCTCTACGCCTTTCCTCTCACACAAGGTACGTAAGATTTGCCCAATATCTTTCTTTATTTTCCCGTAAATTATTTGTCTTCTATATTTTGGTGCAAATACTATGTGATACTTACAATTCCAAGTTGTGTGTGCTAAACTATTATTGTCTTTTGACATAAGGACTTCCTCCTGGCTATTTATTTTCGGTTGGCGAACCAAAAAATATTTTAGCACCACGAGGAAGTTTTTTTAATACCACGCTGTAAGCTTTTTGGAACCCTAGGCATAGCCCAGGGTTTTCTTTTCTATAAATAAAAATCCTTGCACTTTGGCAAGGATTATTTGGAAGGATCTTCTTTAATAGATTAAATTCTTACTTAGTTTTTCTTTAAGCTTAACTCGCTTTTGTATTGCTCAAATTCTTTCGTTGTACAACGTACAAAGTGACCTGGAGCAACTTCTCTTAATTCGGCTGGTTCACTTGTATCATGTACAGATGGATCATAAGCAATTCTTTTACGTTCACGTTCATAACGTGGATCTGGAAGCGGAATTGCTGATAGCAATGATTTTGTGTATGGGTGAATTGGGTTCTCATACAGTTCATCTGCTTCTGCAAGCTCTACCAGGTTACCCATATACATAACGCCAATACGGTCACTAATGTATTTAACCATTGAAAGGTCATGGGCAATAAATAAATATGTTAGTCCGCGTTCTTTTTGCAGCTTTTTCAAAAGGTTAACAACCTGTGCTTGAATGGAAACGTCTAGTGCAGAAATCGGCTCGTCACAGATAATGAAATCTGGCTCAACAGCTAGTGCACGAGCAATCCCGATTCTTTGGCGCTGACCACCACTAAATTCGTGCGGAAAGCGTGTAGCATGCTCTTTATTCAATCCTACTACTTCTAGTAGCTCTTCTACTCTTTGACGACGCTCTTCTGGTGTTTTTGCAAGCTTATGATTATCAATACCTTCTGCAATGATATCAAGTACTGTCATACGTGGATTTAGAGAAGAATGCGGATCTTGGAAAATCATTTGCATTTTTTGGTTGAATTTGCGAAGCTCTGCCTTTGATTTTTTACCGTGCACATCTTCGCCTTCAAATTTAACTTCTCCACCTGTTGCATCGTAAAGACGGATAATTGTTCTTCCTGTTGTAGATTTCCCACAACCAGATTCTCCAACTAGACCAAATGTTTCTCCTTTAAAAATTTCAAAGGATACACCATCCACTGCTTTGATGATTCTATCTCTACCTGCGGAAAAGTGCTTTTGCAAGTTTTTTACTTCTAGTAATTTTTCTCTAGTCAACGTTTTTCACCGTCCTTGCGACCTGTTTTCGCGAAACCAAGCATTCTTTGTTTAACAGCTTCTGGTGGCTCAACTTTTGGAGCATCTTCATGCAATAACCAAGTTGCTGCATAATGCGTATCCGAAACTTTAAACATTGGTGGTTCCATTACCGTGTCAATTTCTAGCGCAAATTGATTTCTAGGCGCAAATGCGTCTCCTGCTGGAGGCTTTAACATATTCGGCGGGCTTCCAGGTATAGCGAAAAGCTCTTCATCCGTACTGTCTAGTGTTGGCATAGAACCTATTAATCCCCATGTATATGGATGCTTCGGATTATAGAAAATATCATCAACTGTTCCAATTTCAACAATCTTCCCAGCATACATAACCGCAACGCGATCTGCAACGTTTGCTACAACGCCAAGGTCATGAGTAATAAAAATAATCGCACTATCTGTTTTCTTTTGAATGTCTTTCATTAATTCTAAAATTTGTGCCTGAATCGTAACATCAAGTGCTGTTGTTGGTTCATCGGCAATTAAAATCTTCGGGTTACACGCAAGCGCGATTGCAACAACCACACGTTGACGCATTCCACCTGAGAATTGGTGTGGAAATTGGTTAATACGAATTTCCGGTTGTGGAATACCAACTAACTCAAGCAGCTCAAGAGCACGTTTCTTTGCATCAGATTTGTTCATGTTTTGATGCTTAATTAGACCTTCCATGATCTGATTCCCAATTTTCATTGTTGGATTTAAGGAAGACATAGGATCTTGAAACACCATGGAAATATCTTTACCGCGAATTTTTTGCATTTCTTTCTTGGACTTTTTAACAATATCTTCGCCTTCTAATAATATTTCTCCACTTTTAATGACACTTTGCGGTTCGGGAAGTAGTCTCATTAAAGCATTAGAAGTAACGGATTTACCAGAACCGGATTCCCCTACAATTGCTAGTGTTTCTCCTTTATTTAACTCAAAGCTAACACCGCGAACAGCTTGTACTTCACCGTTGTAGGTGTTAAATGATACTCTTAAATCTTTGACTTCTAATAATTTACTCATTTATAAACACCTACTCTCTTATTTATGCATTTTAGGGTCGAATGCATCACGTAATCCATCACCTAATATATTGAATGCAATCATTAATACTGACAATACAGTCGCTGGGAAAACTAATAAATATGGGTACAATCGTAAATTAGCAAATCCTAGTTCAATTAATGCCCCTAATGAAGCATTAGGCGGAACAATACCAAGTCCGATAAAGCTTAGGAATGCTTCGAAGAAGATAGCTCCAGGAATCGAGAACATGGTATTAACAATAATTATCCCCGTAATATTCGGAACTAAATGTTTTCTAATAATTGTACCATTTGTCGTTCCTAATGTTCTTGCTGCCAGTACAAATTCTTGGTTGGTAAGTTTAAGTACCTCACCACGAACAATCCTAGACATTCCGATCCATCCTGTAATCGCTAAGGCAATAACAATAGAGACAATTCCTGGCTGGAGAATCAGCATCATTAATAGAATAATTACTAAGTTTGGTATTCCTACTAATATCTCAGCGATACGCTGCAAGACGTTATCGACTCTCCCGCCATAGAATCCAGATACCCCGCCATACGTTACACCGATTAATAAATCAAGTATAGCAGCGACAAACGCAATGATTAACGATACACGAGTACCTTCCCAAAGCCTTGTCCATTGGTCACGGCCCAGTGTATCCGTACCAAACCAGAAATACGTATCATCCATATCTTTCGCTTCATAAATATGGTAGGTTGCTCTTACGGCAGCAGAATTTCTTGTACCGTCGCCTTCCTCTAAAACTTTGATATCAACAAACTCATCTGTACTTTTATATCGAGCCATTGCTTTTGCAGTTGCATCCTCTACATTCGTACCTTCATATCTACCAGATAATGTACCATCTAATCCTAACCAAGAAACATTCTCTAAAACTGGTATTCTAGGAGGAAGCTTCGCACGGGAAAGGTTCTGTCCATCGTTTCCGTAGTCATTCATATGTGGTCCAATAATACTCATTACGATTATTAATAGTATTATAAATATACTGACAATTGCCGGCTTGTTTTTTAATAACGTTCTTCTTGCATCCTGAGCAAATGTTCTGCTTGGCGCAGAAATTTTCTCACTTGTATTCTCTTCTTGCTTAAGAGGTCTAAATAAATTTTTATCTATTTGATTAAGATTCTTTTTATTCATTTTATTTTTTTCCTCCTGCAATTCTAATTCTCGGATCAATTAATCCATATAGGAGGTCAATGATTAAAATTATAATAACAAAGCCAAAAGCAAACATTAAGGTTGTTCCCATAATTGTTGGATAATCATTTACAGTAACAGATGTAACAAATTGTTCCCCAATTCCAGGAATAGCAAAAATTTTCTCTATAACCAATGATCCTGTCATTAAACCAACGGCCATTGGACCTATAACGGTAACTAGCGGAATCAGTGCATTGCGCAATCCATGTTTGAAGATAATTCCTGCTTCTGTAACACCTTTTGCACGAGCTGTCGTTATATAATTTGAATGCAATACCTCAATCATTTCTGTTCTTGTAAACCTCGCCGCAACTGCTAAAGGGGAGATTGCAAGTGCGATAGTTGGTAGAATGGTATATTCAAAGCCACCCCAAAGCGCAACTGGTAGTAGATCCCATCTTACTGCAAAGAAATATTGTAATAGTCCTGCAAATACAAACGATGGAACCGATGTCCCCAGTACAGCGATAATCGTAGACGTATAATCGACTGGACCGTTCCTATAAATGGAGGCTATCAAGCCTAGCAGAATCCCTAGTACAGTTCCTAACACTAAAGCTTGTCCACCTAGAAGTGCGGACGGACCGATTTTTGCTGATAGTATTTTTGTAACCGGGGTATTATCAAATTTAAATGACACACCTAAATCCCCTTGCACAAGGTTTCCTAAGTATCGTACATATTGTACAGGAACCGGATCATTCAATCCATATTTTTCCAAAATAATTGTTTTTTGTTCTTCACTTAACTTATCGTCAGCTTTCAGTGGACTCCCTGGAAGGAACTTCATCAGGAAGAAGGATACTGTAGCGATAATGAACAATGTTATGAACATATACCATAAACGTCGAAGAAGATATCGAGCCATCTGTGCACCTCCTAATTTTTCTTTGTTTATTATAGCATAATAATTTATTTTTGCTATAATCAGAATTTTCCTACTCAAAAATACAAGAGAGTATATGCTATAAAAGCATACACTCCCTCTTATTTCATAGCATCGAATTTTTCAAAAAAGCGAAATTACTCTGCAGCTCCTACACTAGTCCATTTGTATTCATAAGTTGGTCCAAATGGATTTTCGATTAAGCCTTGAATTTTTGGTGATGATAGGAATGCGCCAGCACGTTGATATACAGGAGCGATTGCTGCATCATCAAATAGAATTTTTTCAGCTTTTAAGAAGTTTTGGTAACGAGCTTCATTGTCTGTAGCAAGAGTTGTTGTCGTTTCTTCTAACAACTTGTCGTACTCAGGATTGGAGTAACCCATTTTGTTATTTCCGCCATCCGTAACCCATAAGCTTAAGAAAGTATATGGATCAAGGTAGTCAGGACCCCAACCAGCTAATTGTAGATCGTAATCTTGCTTAGTATCTAAATCTAAACGTTGCTCAAATGGTACTTGTTTTAGAGTTACTTTTAAACCTGGTAGGTTTGTTTGTAATTGGTTAGCAAGGTATTCATTCATCGTTTTAGATACATCTGTATCCCCACCTAAGAATTCAATTTCTACAGATTTAGTACCTAATTCTTTTAGGCCTTTTTCCCAGAATTCTTTCGCAGCAGCAGTATCATATGTTACTAAATCTCCACTAACTTTACGGAAATCACCGCTGCCATCTGGCATTGGAGTGAAATCAGCTGGAATTAAACCGTTAGCAACTAAAGAGCCATTATTTAAAATAGTGTCTACTAAAGCTTGTTTATCAAACGCACGGCTGATCGCTGCACGGATGTTTTTATTAGCAAGCGCTTTGTTTCTTGTTTGGTTCATTTTTAGATAGAACACTGAATTATCAGCTTTAACTGTATAGTCTTCATGAGAAGAGTATTGGTCAACTAAGTCTGATGATAATGAAGCACGGTCAACTTCGCCTTTTTCATATAGGTCAACCATTGTTTGAGCGTCTTTTACTACTACATAGTTGATTTTCTCTAACTTAACTGTATCTGCATCCCAGTATGTGTCGTTTTTAGCAAGATTCCACTTTTGCGCAGTACTTTCCCAGTTTTCTAAAACAAATGGACCGTTTGATAAAAGAGTGTCAGAGCTAGTCGCGAATTTATCGCCTTTTTCTTCCACAAATTTTTGATTTAATGGTAAGAATGTACCGAATGTTGTTAATGATTCAAAATACGCAGTTGGGTTAGCAAGTTCAACAACTAATGTGTAGTCGCCATCTGCTTTAACTCCTAATTCTTCTAGTTTCTTTTCGCCTTTGCTGATTTCAGTAGCGTTTTTGATTACGCCGCCCATCATGTATGGACCGTACTCAGAACCAGTGTCAGGGTTTACTGCACGTTGCCAAGCATAAACGAAATCGTTAGCAGTTACAGGATCTCCGTTTGACCATTTTGCATCTTCACGTAACTTGAATGTCCAAGTTAAACCGTCTGTAGATACTTCATGAGATTCTGCAATACCTTTTTCAACTTTAGCATCTTCACCTAAACGATAAAGACCTTCCATTGTAGCACCTAAGAATTGGAAACCATATTCATCAGTTGCCATTGATGGATCCATTGATGGAATCGCATCTCCGTTAATTAAGTTTAATACTTGTTCTACATCTTTATTTTCTGCTGACTTATCTGAACCTTTAGACCCTTTGTCGTCGCCACCAGAACATGCTGCTAAAAATACACTCAACACTAACGTCAGTGAAAGCAGCCAAGTAAATTTTCGCTTCATAAAAAAAGACCCCCCATTGTTATATTATTCTGTAAATTACATCTAAAAAAGAAGCTAAAGTGAGTATACTATTATTCTAGTAGAGTTGTAAAGACTAAATATAGAGATAATTTCAAATATTGTTATATAATGATAGGGCAATCATGCGTTAAACCAATAAAGACAACGCTTACTTTTTTGATAAAATTCTAAAAAATTCTTTAAATTAATAGGTATATAATATGGCAAAAGACTGATGCTATGTCAAAAATATCCATATGCCAATATACTTTTTTACCTTATATTAGTAGATGATTTTATTATGGTAGTATTTTTTATAGTAGGTGATTTTATTCTATTGGTGATTTTTCTTATTTTTAGTGTAAAAGGAAAACAATATTCCACAATGTTAATTCAGAATGTAAGAATAGAAGTATTTTACAACTTTATTCAAAATGTACTTTCTGATCGAGTTAAGGTAAAATACGATTATTCGCGTTAAAAACTTATTAATAAAGGTGAAAATTCATGCATAATAAAAAATGGTCTGTTTTCCTAATAAATATCTTCATGACGTTCGTTCTTTTTCTTATTTTTTCCTCAGAATATTCTTTTGTTCTTTATATTAATTCCGTCTATTATTTAACTTTCTTTTATCTCGTTATTTTTCTATTTATGTATATTGCAAAGGGAGGCTTCTTGGACGGTGTGACATTCAGTTTCCGAAGATTTCATCATGTTATTCTAAAAAGTAATGATTATTTGGACGAATGGAAGGAAAAACCTCTCCCTTCTCAAAAATTTAATAAAGGAATTTATTCTATCCTTAAATTTCAAGCTTCCATGCTACTAATTTATTTATTAATTTTACTACTGACTTACTATGTTTAACTATGAGCCTTGAAATAGGCTTTTGCCCCCATACATTCCATCTCATTTTTTCAAAATGTAGGAATATTTATTTAATTACAACATTAAAATTGTATATATAGTGTTTACCAATTATAATAATCTTGTAAAAAAATTGAAATGAGGGGGATGTATTAATGAGATTGGAAGCGTTTCCACCTGTTAAAGGCAAGCATAACCTTGAAAACTATGAGGAATTGTACCAACATTTCAAATGGGACCAAGCAGAAAAGGATTTTTCTTGGCATCAGACTGAAAAAGTTAATTTGGCCTATGAGGCAATTGACCGTCATGCTGAAAACTACCGCGCCAATAAAGTAGCCCTCCATTATTTTCATCCATCAAGAAAAGAAACTTACACATTTAAAGACTTAAAGAAATTCTCAAATAAAGCTGGGAATGTATTAAAGGATGTAGGAAAAGTGAACAAAGGGGATCGTGTGTTTATTTTCATGCCTCGTTCACCAGAGTTATATTTTGCTTTACTTGGAGCAATCAAATTAGGAGCCATTGTTGGTCCACTGTTTGAAGCCTTTATGGAAGATGCAGTGAAAGACCGTCTGCATGATAGTGAAGCAAAAGTAATCATTACAACACCTGAACTGGTAAATAGAATTCCACATACAGAATTGCCTGCTTTAGAAACTATTTTTATTGTTGGGGAAAACATACAAGAAGATGATAAAATAAAAGATTTCCTTCATCATTTTCAAACAGCCTCTACAGAATTAGACATAGAATGGGTCAATCGCAAAGATGGATTAATCCTACACTACACCTCTGGTTCAACTGGAAAACCAAAAGGTGTGCTTCATGTTCACAATGCTATGATTCAACATTACCAAACAGCAAAGTGGGTATTAGATTTACAAGAAGATGACGTATACTGGTGTACTGCTGATCCAGGTTGGGTTACAGGTACTTCTTACGGAATCTTTGGTCCATGGCTTACTGGCTCCACAAATGTTGTTGCAGGTGGTCGATTTAGTCCTGATATATGGTATAAAACGATTGAATCCTTTGGAGTGACCGTTTGGTATAGTGCCCCTACCTCCTTTAGAATGCTGATGGCTGCTGGAGCGGAAGTAACAGAAAAATATACACTCTCTTCCCTGCGTCATATTCTAAGCGTAGGCGAACCGCTTAATCCTGAAGTAATTCGCTGGGGATTTGATATATTTGGACATCGGATCCATGACACTTGGTGGATGACAGAAACCGGTGCTCAGCTAATATGTAATTTACCTTGTATGGATATTAAGTTAGGTTCAATGGGGAAACCACTTCCAGGGATTGAAGCAGTTATTTTAGATGATGATGGAAATATCCTTCCGCCTAATCAAATGGGGAATTTGGCCATTAAAAAAGGCTGGCCATCAATGATGTACACAATATGGAACAAGGAAGAAAAATTTAATAGTTATTTCCAACATGATCAATGGTATGTGTCTGGAGATTCCGCTTATTTGGATGAAGAGGGTTATTTCTGGTTCCAAGGTCGAGTCGATGATGTTATTATGACCGCTGGTGAACGAGTTGGACCATTTGAGGTAGAAAGTAAACTAATCGAATTTCCTGCCGTAGCAGAAGCAGGTGTCATCGGAAAACCAGATCCTATTAGAGGCGAAATTATTAAAGCCTTTATTGCACTAGTTGATGGCTATGAAAAAACGGATCAATTAAAAGAAGAAATACGTTTATTTGTGAAAACAGGTTTGGCTGCTCATGCTGCCCCAAGAGAAATTGAATTCTGTGAAAAGCTTCCAAAAACACGGAGTGGAAAAATTATGAGACGTGTATTAAAAGCTTGGGAACTTGGACTCCCTACTGGAGACCTTTCTACAATGGAAGATTAATTTAACAACATACAAAGAGAAGAGTTACCAGTGAGCAAGGTAACTCTTCTCTTCCTTATTTTTGTATATAAATAGAAAGTGAGCCTCCATTTACATAGAATTGGCCCCAGCCATCACTATTAATAGTGACTGTTTCTTTTCTGTTCCCCGTTATATCGTACCAGACTTCTCCGGCATTTTGTTTTCCTACTTCCATCCACTTATACCCTCCAGGACCATCTGTTATTAAGGTGGCTAGTCCTGATTTTGCTTTAGCAGTATCTCCCTCTCTTGTCCAACCAATAATATCCCAATGGTCAATATAGTCACGCTGTGTACCATATGCATAATCTTTACGGGCAGTTAGAATCGGATCCAACTGTGCTTTTAATGACGGAATCTCATAATTGCTATTCCCTTTCGTTCCATAATAATCTCCATAAAAGACAGATGGATATCCTTCTGCTCTTGTAAGAATGAAAGCATAGGCTAAAGGTTTAAACCATGTACTTACAACAGATTCCAAAGATTGCCCTGGCTGGGAATCATGGTTTTCAACTAAGGTAACTGCCAATCTAGGATTGCTTTCCATTACTGTTCCTTTTAGAATATTCCTCATGTCATAATTTCCATTACTATTAGATGCATAATGAAAATTATAATGAAGGGGTGCATCAAAAACAGACTGATTATAATTTGTCTTTGCTAAATAATTATTTAGCGTTCCAATATCATTTTGCCAATATTCCGCTACAGTAAACATCTCTTTACCTGTTTGATTTCTTACATGGGTAACCCAATCCCGTAAGTAATCATGCTTTATATGTTTAACCGCATCTAATCGGAACCCATCTAAATTTAATTCTTTAGCATACCAGGTTCCCCAGCTTTTCATTTCACTTACTACTTCTGGATGATCATAATCAATATCTGCATACATTAAATAGTCATAATTTCCTTTTTCATTGGAAACTTCCCAATCCCAAACCTTTCCTGTTCCACGAAATTTATAGATTCTGTTTAGTTGTCTGCTCTCATCCCAATCTGTCCCATCAAAATGATACCAGCTCCATTTAAACGGAGAGTAAGTATTACCTCGGCCAGGAAAATTAAAGCCTGTCCAGGCAGAAATTTGATAGTTGCCCGATGTTTCATTATTTCTATTATTGGGATCTACTTCAACGGCAGTTACGTTCTCCGTAAAATCAGCACCCCCTTTATGGTTCATCACTACATCACCATATACATTTATATTTTTTTTATGTAATTCTGCGATTGCTGATTTTAATTGAGCTTTTGTGCCATACTTCGTCCTGACTGTTCCTTTTTGGTTAAACTCGCCTAAATCATATAAATCATATGCACCATATCCCACATCATTTTGACTTGTTCCCTTATATGCTGGAGGAATCCAGACAGCAGTTACTCCTTTATTAGCTAGATTTGCCGCATCATTTTGAAGCCTTGTCCAATGATTTCCATCATTCGGCAAATACCATTCAAAATATTGCATCATCGTTCCATTTGTAGAAGCCGCTGATGCGAACTTCTCACTTCCTAAGGGAAACAACAAGAAAATAATAATTACAATAATAGACGTTTTACCTATAAAACCTTTCATTCTTCTCCCACCTCTCCTTTGTTAAGAAAGCGTTTTCAACCCTCCTTAATAATTATAAATTTAATAGGACGGACTAGTAAATAGGACATCTTTCATTTCTTTTTTTTAAAAAATCCCCTCAGCTTGTGGTTGGGTCATACTGCCCGTTAAGAGCGGGATAAAAAGTACTTAATATTTGCTGTTTAAGCCATTATTATGTCAAAATGAATGATGAAATAATAAAAGCGCTTTCCAATTTATTTAGGAGGAATAGAAATCATGAGAACAATGAAACTAGGTAGCAGTAATTTAGAAGTACCTGTAGTTGCAGTTGGTTGCATGCGTATTAACTCATTAGAAAAAAATGAAGCAGAACGATTTGTCCAAACTTCTTTAGAACAAGGGGCTAACTTCTTTGATCATGCAGATATTTATGGTAGTGGTGTTTGCGAAGAAATATTTGCAGATGCTATCCATATGTCTCCAAGTGTTCGTGAGAAGATTATCTTACAATCTAAATGTGGTATTCGTAAAGGCATGTTCGACTTTTCAAAAGAGCATATTTTAGATTCAGTAGATGGCATTCTAAAAAGACTAAACACCGAATACTTAGATGTTCTTCTATTACATCGTCCAGATGCATTAGTGGAACCTGAAGAAGTCGCAGAGGCTTTCGATAAACTTGAACAATCAGGAAAAGTGCGTCATTTTGGCGTTTCTAACCAAAATCCGATGCAAATTCAATTGTTGCAAAAGCATGTAAAACAGCCACTTGTTGCTAATCAATTACAATTAAGTATTACGAATGCAAATATGATTTCAAATGGGATTAATGTGAATATGGAAAATGACTCTGCTATTAACCGTGACGGCAGCATTTTAGACTTCTGTCGCTTACATGATATCACTATTCAGCCTTGGTCTCCGTTCCAATTTGGTTTCTTTGAAGGGGTCTTCCTTGGGAACGAAAAATTCCCTGAACTAAATAAACAAATGGATGAAATTGCAGACAAGTATCAAGTTAGCAATACAACGATTGCGATCGCTTGGTTATTGCGTCATCCTGCTAAAATGCAACCCGTTATTGGAACAATGAATATAGATCGCTTAATAGACTGCTGTAACGCAAGTGACGTTCATTTGACAAGGGAAGAGTGGTACAGCATTTACCGTGCAGCGGGCAATATTTTACCATAACTAAATTTAAACTAAAAAGACAGTTACCTCCCCGGAAAAATAACGAGCAGGTAACTGTTTTTTATTATCGATTGTCTACTTTTTCAGGATACATATCATGATTCATTAAACGGTGTGTCGCCATCTCTTCAAATTTCGTTCCTGGTTTTCCATAATTACACCATGGGTCGATTGAAATTCCACCCCGTGGAGTAAATTTACCCCATACCTCAATATATCTTGGATCCAATAGTTTAATTAAATCATTCATAATAATATTGACGCAATCTTCATGAAAATCACCATGATTACGGAAGCTAAATAAATATAATTTTAAAGATTTACTTTCCACTATCTTCTTATTTGGTATATAAGAGATATACATTGTCGCAAAGTCAGGCTGGCCTGTTATTGGACAAAGACTAGTAAACTCCGGACAATTAAATTTTACAAAATAATCTCTATCAGAGTGAAGATTATCTACAGATTCTAATACCTCTGGTGCATAATCACTTTTATATGGAGTATTTTGATTTCCTAATAAAGTTAAGTCTTGTAATCCTTCTTCGTTCTTTCTTCCAGACATGAAAGAGTCCTCCTTGTTTGGTGTTTCCCAACACTGCTGAAAAGAGAGGCATTTACCTTAGCAGAAAAACCAACTGAATCAAACAAAAAAGCCATATCCTTTATGGACATGGCGTAGATTGCATGTATCCATAGTTTTTTATAGAGGGTATTCGCTATGAACCTCTCCCGCTTCAGTACGGGTGTATCTTTTTTAACTATATAGAATCGGCGAAAATTCGTCAATTAGAAATTTGAGGTAAGCAAAGGGGGCGCGGACGGACGATTCTATTGAGGACATCCAAATGGACCTCAGTAGAACCGCCCCTCTGCGGCTCTGGACTATCTATCCCCTACTACTTAGGCTGAACTTCTAGCGGCTTGATTCCTTCCTTTTCCATTTCCACCTTTAAATCGTCCTGTACTGTTACATCCGCAAGCTTAACCTTGGAACGATACGCTGAACGAACCACTACATGTGAGGCGACAGGTGAAGTTAGAAAAACAAAGAATATTCCTAAAAATAGCCGGATACTAAAAACGCCTTCTATTATAAAAAAGAAAAATGTACCAACCAGTGTAAAAAGCACTCCCATCGTTGATCCCTTTGAGGCAGCATGAGACCTTGTATACACATCAGGCAGCCTTATTAACCCAAAGGAACTAAGAAAACAGAAGATTGCACCGCAGAAAATTAACAGAACAGCTATTAGCTCAATCGGATTGCTTTCGTTCAATGACCACACCTCTTTCAATGTATCGGGCAAAAGCAATCGTTCCAATAAACGATAGAATCCCAATCAATAAAATTACTTCAAAGAAACCTGTATTTCGAAGCAGGACAGAAAATATAGCTACTCCAGCAATTAAGTTAATTCCTAAACTATCTAGTGCTTGTATTCTGTCAGGAGCAGATGGTCCTTTGACCAGCCGATAGACTGTTGCAAGTATAGACAGAATAAGTAAAATTAAGGATCCAACTAATAAGTTATCAATCATACCGTGTCACCCTCTTTATAGCTTTTTCAAATTTTTCTTTCGAATGAAAAATTGATTCTTTTTGAGCTGGTATATCCATAGCATGGATAAAAAACTTTTTATTATCAGGTGCAACCTCAACAACGACCGATCCTGGGGTTAAGTTCATCAATAAAGCTAATAAAGATACCTCTAACTCCCCCTCCAATTCCGTCTCCAAAGAAAATATTCCTGGGGAAATATTAAGTTTTGGTTGGGTTATTTGACGAATAACGACTACACTCGAAGTAAACAGTTGTTCAATAAATACAATAAATAGCTTAACTACAGCTATAAATGTCTCTAAATAAAATTTAGTAGGCATATATCGACGTAGAATGAAAAGAACAAGTATTCCAAATAAATAACCTGTAAAGAAGGTTAAAACATTCCAGGTGTCCTGCAAGAACATCCATACGACACCTATTAACAAGTTAATTAGTATTTGCATGGGCATGGTTACCACCCCTTTCTGCCTATTTAATCACTCACTTTATTTTCCATTTCCCAAAATAGCTTCTATATAATAATGAGGATTCATTAACCCATCCACTGCTGTATCTACATATTGATGTATTCCTTCTGTCCCTAATCCTAAAGCAATCGTTAAGAAAGTAAGCAGAGCAATAGGTAGCATTAATCCCTTTGTTGTCCCTTTTTCTTGTTCTAGCGTTAAATCTGTATAGCCCCAAAACACGGACATAAATACTTTCATTATGGAATAAAGAACAAATAGACTACTTATCAGTCCAAATGCACCTAGCCAATAACATTCAGCAGTAAAAGTTCCTTGTGTAATAAATATTTTACCCAGAAAACCGCTTAAAGGGGGAATTCCAGATAAGGACAATGCTGCAATAAAGAACATCCAACCTAATTGAGGATGCAAGCGAATCAATCCATTCATATCATCTAGTTTACTTGTACCAGTAAGATGAATAATGGTGCCCCCCAATAGGAAAATAAGTGCTTTAATTACCATATCGTGAATGAAATAATAGATGGAACCAGTCAACCCTACTGTCGTGTAAGTCGCCAATCCCGCTAAAATAAAGCCAACACCAATAACCACATTATAGGTCATAACCTTATAGATATCTCGATAAGCAACTGCTCCGATCGCACCAAGCGTCATTGTAATAGCTGCGAGTATACCAATCAATAGATGAGTGATTTGAACTTCATGATAAAAAATCAAGGTAAAGACTCTGATAATCGCATACATACCGACTTTTGTTAAAAGAGCCGCAAAAATAGCAGAGATAGCTGTCGGTGGTGCACTATAAGATCCAGGAAGCCAGAAGAATAAAAATAGCCCAGCCTTTAGACTAAACACCACTAAAAAGAGAATGGCTACAGTTGTCATTAATCCATCTTGACCAACTTCAGCAATACGAACGGATAAATGCGCAAAATTTAATGTTCCTGTAATCGCATATAAATAAGCAATTGCAACAAGAAATAGAAAAGAAGAGATGATGTTAATTAAAATATATTTAATCGATTCTCTTAACTGAACCCTTGTTCCACCTAAAGAAATTAAAACATAGGAAGCAACTAGCATCACTTCAAAACAAACAAATAGGTTAAATATATCCCCTGTAAAAAAGGATCCATTTACACCCGTTACCAGAATCAAAAATAACGGATAAAAATAATATTTTTCCCTTTGCTCTCCGATTGAATGAAATGCGTACAGTAAACAACAGAAACTTACAATACTAGTAACTAAAACGAGAATAGCTGCAAACATATCTGCAACCATACTTACACCAAATGGTGCTTCCCATCCTCCCAACTGGACTGATTGAATTCCTGCATGCTTTATTTGCCCAATCAAAATGACAGTCACCACAAACACAGAACCAATCGCTACCAAGCTTAGTACACGATGGAGCATGACCTTGTCTCTAAAAATTACCATAATCATCGCAAATACAATCGGAAGGATGATCGGCAATATTACAATATTATTCATCCTCATTACCCCTCAGTAGATCTGTATCATCGGTGCCAAGTACTTTATATGCTCGATAACTCAATACTAAAAACAAAGCAGTCGTTGCAAAGTTTATAACAATGGCGGTAAGCAGCAATGCTTGTGGTAATGAGTCTGCAAAAGTATGATCCGTTATTCCTAAGAGTGGTGGACCTCCTTTATTCAACCCTCCCATTGTAATAATAAGCAAATTTACACCGTGACCAAGAATTGATGTTCCTAAAATTATTCGTAATAAAGTCTTTGTTAAAATAAGATAAATTCCAATCGAGAATAATATTCCTACAAGAATAGACATTAAAGTCTCCATTATCGATCATCCCCAATCGTCATAATAATGGTTATAGCCGTCCCAATAACAGCTAAAGCAACTCCAATATCAAAAATAACAGCCGTTGCTAGCTCTGTTTTTCCGAAGATTGGTAAATCAAAATAACCAAAGGCTTGCGTTAAAAATGCCTCACCTAATACCATTCCGCCAATACCCGTTAAGACAGCGATTAATACGCCAACCCCTGCGAGTACTTTAAAATCTACGGGAATATTCTTCCGCACCGATTCTATATCAAAGGTTAGAAAAAGCAAAATAATCGCAGCAGCAAAAGTGAGTCCACCAATAAATCCGCCCCCTGGAAAATGATGCCCAGAGACAAAAAGATTTATGGCGAAGGTGAGAATAATCACGACAGCAACCTTTGTGATACTTCGAATAATAATATCATTTGGTTTCTTCATTTTTATATCCATTCCTTTCGCTTCGCTCAAGGCACAAAACGTAATGAAACAAGTTTGCACTGAGCGTTATTTTGGCAAATCTATAGCCATAGGGATACCAATCAACTACAAATCACGCGGAGGTGAGTGGGCTGCTCCAGTTGTGGAGTGACCGCATTTTTATATGTGTAGATTGCCTTTCCAAGCACAAATAAGTGTGACTTCGAGCACGCAGACTTATCTTTGTATAAACATTACTCGTTTATCGCTGGGCAATCAGTCAATGTTGTCTATCCCTATAAATCTTATAAAGGAGTTTTCCCTATGGCTTTAAAAATTGTTTATCCCATTTGTTGTGGAATTGATGTCCACAAATCCTTTGTTGTGGCTTGTATTGCCTCCACTTACAAAGGAGTAACCACTTACAAACGCCATCGCTTTTCAACCTATACAAAAGGATTGCTTGAGCTGTCACAATGGCTTTGTGAAAATGATTGTCAGGATGTTTGTATGGAATCTACCGGGAAATACTGGATTCCTGTGTTCAATGTACTAGAAGATTCCTGTAACATCACCTTGGCGCATCCTAAGTATGTCAAGGCAATCCGCGGTAAAAAAACCGATAAAAAAGATGCTAAATGGATTGCTGATTTATTTAAACATGATCTTGTAGCCGGAAGCTTTATGCCTCCACTTGAGATTAGGCAGCTTCGTGACCTTATGCGTTATCGCTTCAAGCTGACTAACTTTATGTCGAGTGAGAAAAACCGTCTTCAAAACAGTTTAACTGTGTCTAATATTCAGCTTGGAAATATTGTTTCGGATACCTTCGGCAAAAGCTCCATGAACATTATTGAGAAGCTACTAAAGGATCCATTAGACACCTCATTTGATTTAGAACCTTTAATTCATGGCTCCATGAAGCATAAACTTCCTGAACTCGAGCTCGCTATTGATGGATACATTACATCTGAACAGGCTGAAAAATTAAAGGTTATTAAACAACATTATGAAGACCTTGGAGCCCGTAAAGCAGATCTTGAAAAAATTATTCTTTCACTTGCCGCGTCCTACCATGATGAAATCAACTTAATCTTAACTGTTCCGTCTTTTAAAAACATTTTTTCCGCCATTGCCGTGGTTTCCGAAATAGGTGTTGATATGGACGTGTTTCCGACAGCTAAGCATTTATGCTCCTGGGCAGGACTTACACCCACAAATAACGAGAGTGCCGGCAAGAAAAAGTCAGTAAGAATTTCAAGAGCTGGATGTTACATAAAACCACTTTTGGTGCAATGTGCAACCGCAGTGGTTAAAAGTGAAAAACATCCCGAAATTCGAAACCGTTACCTACGGCTAAGAAAACGCCGTGGTCACAAACGAGCAATTATTGCGATTGCACGAATGCTTTTAACAGCTATCTACAATATTCTCAAAAAGAAAGAAGCCTATAACGCTGAATTATATTTAAAATCGGATGTTCTTCCAGTAAACCGTGAAATCACGGTAGAACAAGCGATTTTATTAGCTAAAAACCATGGTTATCATGTGTTAGAAGCATCTTGATTTTGTCGTATAAATTTTAAAAAAATCATCCAATGATGGTTTATTTGTCATGCATTCTTTTTGAGATAGTGATTTCAATAATTATTTCAGACTTCTTTATATCCATTCCTTTCGCTTCGCTCAAGGCACAAAACGTAATGAAACAAGTTTGCACTGAGCGTTATTTTGGCAAATCTATAGCCATAGGGATACCAATCAACTACAAATCACGCGGAGGTGAGTGGGCTGCTCCAGTTGTGGAGTGACCGCATTTTTATATGTGTAGATTGCCTTTCCAAGCACAAATAAGTGTGACTTCGAGCACGCAGACTTATCTTTGTATAAACATTACTCGTTTATCGCTGGGCAATCAGTCAATGTTGTCTATCCCTATAAATCTTATAAAGGAGTTTTCCCTATGGCTTTAAAAATTGTTTATCCCATTTGTTGTGGAATTGATGTCCACAAATCCTTTGTTGTGGCTTGTATTGCCTCCACTTCCAAAGGAGTAACCACTTACAAACGCCATCGCTTTTCAACCTATACAAAAGGATTGCTTGAGCTGTCACAATGGCTTTGTGAAAATGATTGTCAGGATGTTTGTATGGAATCTACCGGGAAATACTGGATTCCTGTGTTCAATGTACTAGAAGATTCCTGTAACATCACCTTGGCGCATCCTAAGTATGTCAAGGCAATCCGCGGTAAAAAAACCGATAAAAAAGATGCTAAATGGATTGCTGATTTATTTAAACATGATCTTGTAGCCGGAAGCTTTATGCCTCCACTTGAGATTAGGCAGCTTCGTGACCTTATGCGTTATCGCTTCAAGCTGACTAACTTTATGTCGAGTGAGAAAAACCGTCTTCAAAACAGTTTAACTGTGTCTAATATTCAGCTTGGAAATATTGTTTCGGATACCTTCGGCAAAAGCTCCATGAACATTATTGAGAAGCTACTAAAGGATCCATTAGACACCTCATTTGATTTAGAACCTTTAATTCATGGCTCCATGAAGCATAAACTTCCTGAACTCGAGCTCGCTATTGATGGATACATTACATCTGAACAGGCTGAAAAATTAAAGGTTATTAAACAACATTATGAAGACCTTGGAGCCCGTAAAGCAGATCTTGAAAAAATTATTCTTTCACTTGCCGCGTCCTACCATGATGAAATCAACTTAATCTTAACTGTTCCGTCTTTTAAAAACATTTTTTCCGCCATTGCCGTGGTTTCCGAAATAGGTGTTGATATGGACGTGTTTCCGACAGCTAAGCATTTATGCTCCTGGGCAGGACTTACACCCACAAATAACGAGAGTGCCGGCAAGAAAAAGTCAGTAAGAATTTCAAGAGCTGGATGTTACATAAAACCACTTTTGGTGCAATGTGCAACCGCAGTGGTTAAAAGTGAAAAACATCCCGAAATTCGAAACCGTTACCTACGGCTAAGAAAACGCCGTGGTCACAAACGAGCAATTATTGCGATTGCACGAATGCTTTTAACAGCTATCTACAATATTCTCAAAAAGAAAGAAGCCTATAACGCTGAATTATATTTAAAATCGGATGTTCTTCCAGTAAACCGTGAAATCACGGTAGAACAAGCGATTTTATTAGCTAAAAACCATGGTTATCATGTGTTAGAAGCATCTTGATTTTGTCGTATAAATTTTAAAAAAATCATCCAATGATGGTTTATTTGTCATGCATTCTTTTTGAGATAGTGATTTCAATAATTATTTCAGACTTATCCCCTCCTACTAGTTTTACCTTTATTAACGTGTATACACCTAAGCCTGCAACGGTAAGCACAAGAATCTCTAACATAGTATCTATTCCACGAAAATCAACCAAAATGGCATTTACGATATTTTTTGCCCCGGCCAGCTTATAGGAATCCTCATAGTAACTCGAAATAGAGTCAAACAAATGTGTACCGTTAGCAGAAAGAGCAATAATCGTTCCTACAACACCTACTCCTATAGAAACAATAGCATTAACCGCTTTAAAACGAACTCTGCTGATTTCCTTCTTTAATTGCGGTAAATGATAGAAGCACAGTAGAAATAAAACGGTGGTTACTGTTTCTACTACTAATTGAGTCAATGCTAAATCTGGAGCTCTGAAAAGAACAAAGAAAAACGAAACTAGAAACCCTAACGCTCCTACAGCCACAATCGAGGTAATTCTTGATTTGGAGAGTAGAACTGTAACGGAGCTAATAATCATCGCAATGACTATTCCTATATCAAAAATACTTATCGGAGAATCTTGAGACATATCAAACGTAACTCCATTAAACAGCAGCAAGGAACCTCCGATGATTATAATAATGAATCCAAAAATATAGACTAAGTAATCACGTAGAAATCCTGTCATATAAAAATTAGTAATGGATTTAGACAGCTTTTCTACATACTCCAAGCTAAGATTATATAAGTTGCTTAATGTAAAGGCTTGTGGATATAGACGATAAATCTTATACCATTTTTTTAGTAGTAAATATAAAATCGTTCCCAATGCTACCACACCAATTGTCATCCAAAGTTCTGTATTAAACCCATGGAAGGCACTAATTTTCTTAGAGTCAACCGTATGTGCAAGTGACGGCAAAATAGAGGCAAAGGCTGGTTTTAATAAATACTTTGATACGAGATTAGGAATAAAGAAGAAAACAATCACAAGTACACCTAAGATCATTGGCGAGATTAATAAGCCAATTGGTGCTTCATGCACCTCTTTATCTAGTTTAGGTGCTTTATTTTTTCCTCTAAAGGTTTTAAAAACTAAAATCATACAATAAATAAATGTAAACACACTGGCAATCCAAGCGACAATCGGAAGTAAGATTCCAATATGCTGAAGATTAAATATTTCCATATGCGATGCATTCACTACAGCTGTAAAGAACATTTCTTTACTTAAGAAACCATTAAATGGAGGAAGACCTGCCATTGAAAAACTGCCAATTACTGTAAGAGTAAAGGAAATAGGCATTAAGTGAATGAGACCGCCTAGTCTTCTCAAATCCCGAGTACCAGTCTCATGGTCAATAATTCCTACTACCATAAATAAAGAACCCTTAAACGTTGAATGGTTTACTAAGTGAAAAATAGCTGCAAAGATAGCCGTCGCATATAACGCTGCCTCATCTACTCCTAAATCCTTATATAACGCAGCAGATCCTAGCCCCAGCAAGCTCATAATTAATCCTAATTGACTTATAGTCGAGTATGCTAATAATGCCTTTAAATCAGTCTGTTTCACAGCATTAAAGGACCCATATAATAAAGTAAAAATCCCTATGCCTACAACAAGCCAAAACCACTCTATTGTTCCTCCAAAAATTGGTGTTAAACGTGCAACCAAATAAATCCCCGCTTTTACCATCGTCGCAGAATGTAAATATGCACTAATTGGCGTTGGTGCTTCCATCGCATCAGGAAGCCAAATACTAAACGGGAATTGGGCCGACTTCGTAAATGCCCCGAGCAAAATTAAGATCATAGCAGGTATAAATAGTTCATGGCTATGGATTTGATTAAGTTGAAGCAACGTCTCTCTAATACTTGTTGTATCTGCCATAATAGACAACATGATCAAACCAGCTAACATCGCAAGTCCGCCAAAAACAGTAATCAACATTGCCTTTTGTGCTCCATATCTTGAACGGTCCCTTTCATACCAATAAGCAATTAACAAAAAGGACGACACACTAGTAATTTCCCAAAACACATATAAAACATAATAATTATCAGACATTACTAACCCAAGCATTGCTCCCATGAATAGCAATAAGTATACATAAAAGTTATGCAACGCTTCTCGATGTTTTGATAAATAGAAAATAGAATATAAAATGACTAAGCTTCCTATCCCTGCAATTAACAATCCAAAAACTAGGCTAAGCCCATCTAAATACGTAGTAAAGTTAATACTATATGCAGGTATCCACTTGACTGTAGAAGTAAAAACATCTCCTTTTGCCATTTTCGGGATATACGTCAACAAATAAATAAAAATGATTAATGGAACAAATAGCACGAACCAGCCAGTATGAATTCGTGGCGTTAGCCTTTTATAAATAAAAGGTACAAATATTGCAAACATAAATGGAAATAAGATCATAAAATGTAACCAAGTCATTTTTATTCCCCTCCTTTAAATTGGTTCTATTTTTGATTAACTTAAGACAAAAAGGTATTTATAACGGAAACTATGTCTAACCTTACTATTAGTAAAAGAAACAGATTATATTTGTTCATTTGGATTATTTAAGAAATGCATTGACTCATAAAGTAGCATACGTTATAGTCATACATAGTTTATTATTAATGGTGTAAATCATTCACATCTATACCTGAGGTGAAAAAATCATGGTAAATGGAAAAGAACGCATGGATGAAAGTATTCTTGTCTGCGTTTATTACGGTCCTAACGGTGAACGTCTTATACAACGTGGTTGTAAATTAGCTAATATGCTTGATTGTCCACTCTATATCCTAACAGTGGATTCAAAGCCATTCGATGAGTTAGATGCAGAAAAATCAAATTATATCGCAAGATGGAAAGAATTGGCTGAACATCATAGCGCTGATGCGTTTATCATTAAAGATAAGGAATCTAGACCAATCTCCAAAGTAGTTGCAGAAGTAGCTAGAGAAAAGAACATCACACAAATCGTCCTTGGTCAAACAGCGCAAAGTCGTTGGGAGCAGATTGCAAAAGGCTCGATTATTAATTCGTTATTACGTGAAATTCCTTTTGTTGATCTTCATATCATTTCTGTTGCCCGCTTTTTGAAAAATCCAGAGGGACAATATGAAAAAGGTGTACGTGCATATTTAGTAAAAGAACAAAATGGATACCGCCTAATCTTCAATCATACAAAACAAGTAGCTTATGAAGGAATTTTCTTTAAAGAACACGGTACGGACTTTAATAATGGTGTATTCAAATTTATGAAAGATAAAGAAACGCTGCAAGTGCAAGTACACGAGGACATTGTTAACGAATTAACAAATGTTGACATCGACACGAATGCTAGTAACGATGATGATTATCTATAGTCCTGGCTAATCTCCACCAAATTTGGTGGAGTTTTTCTTTAGAGATTGACATCCACTTTTACTAGTCTTTTTTCTTGTTTTTTAATGCCTATATATTTTAGCGTTTCCGAACGAGAGGTATGATTGTATACATCCATCAATAACGAAATAGCAATCCCTTTTCGATACGCATGATAGCCAAATGTTTTTCTTAATGTGTGCATTCCAATCTTCCCCGTAATTCCAACTAACTTCGCAGCCTTATTAATAATCCGATATGCCTGCTGGCGGGTAATCGGTTGATTATTCTTCTGAGACTTAAAAAGAAACTCATCCTCTTTGAATTCATGTTCTTGCAAATAACTTTCTAATTCAGCATGCACCTTACTGTTTAAATAGTATGCCTTTACTTCACCTGAATCACGAAGATACAAAAACTCCTTAATCCCTGATTCATCCCTTACATCCTGAACTTTCAATGCGAGTAGATCACTAACTCTTATTCCTGTATTAATACCTAACACAAAAAGGAGCAAATCTCTTTGTGATTGTTTCCTTAGCACTTCTTTAATCGCATTAATACTTTCAATTTCTTTTATAGGATCGACATATTCCATCGGTTTGCCTCCCAATAATGTTACATAACTTTATGTTATCATCATTTAAGTAACATTACAATGAATATCTCTTATCGAATGTTTTTTCTTTTGTAGTATGCTTCATTTGTGTGGAAATAGTCTGTTGAAAAGTTTTTTCGGAAATTTGATTTCTTCTGTTGTTGAAAAGGTACTTTCTGTGACTTTTGTGACTTTTTCTACCTTTGTGAAAATGAATGTGTTTTTTCTATTACCTTTTGCTTTTCTTTTTAGGATGAATGACTTTGACCTCGACTCTGTTACCTTTTTCCGCTTTCCCTCTTGTTTTCGGTCACAGAGAATGCTTCTCTGTTACCTCTTGACTGCCCTTTTTCACAAAAATGGCCTTAACAATTAACAACGCTCCTAACTTTGACAAACATAAATAAAGGCAGTAAATATCCCCCATCTACTGCCACATCCCCATTAATAATTAAATTTTTCCAACCATTCCTCTCCCGTTTCCATATCTCTAACTGTATAGGTATTTCCAGCCACTTCCTTTTCTCCTATCATAACTACCTTTTTGACACCTTCTTTATTTGCTTTTTCTAAAGCTTTTGCAAGTTTTTTCTTTCCTAATTCTAGTTCTACTTTAAACCCTTGGTCTCGAAGGGCTTTTGCCACTAAAAGAGCTTCCATTGAACAACCAATCGGAATAATGTAATAATCTAATCCTTTAGCGTCTAAACAAGTCTCTTCTAATAAAAGTGCGGATAAAATTACATCTAATCCAAAGGAAATACCAACCGTTGCATAGGTTTCCTGGGAATCAATTAAACCACCTATCGTGTTATCATATCTTCCTCCACTACCAATGCTCGACTTCACTCTTTTGTCAGTTAAGAAAATTTCATAAATGGTTCCTGTATAAATTTCAAGACCTCTCGCAAGAAATGGATTGAATACACAATATGGCTCCATTCCTAGCCGTTTTATATAAGATTGTAATTCGTTCCATTCTTCTAGCCCTTGTTTAATACTCTCTTCCTTTTCAGCCATCTGTTGATACTGCTCCACTATGCCATCCAAGTCCTTTTGTAAAAATGCTTCAATTGCGTCTATCGCCATTTGTTCTAATCCAGCTTCTCTTAGTTCCGCCTTCATTTTATCTTTACTAATTTTTTCGATTTTATCTAAAATCAAAATCACTCGGTTTATCATTTGCCCTGTAATATTCAATTGACGGAGAAACCCAGCTAATAATTTCCGATTATTATATTGAATGGTTACGTCCATTTTTAACTTTTTAAAAATATCCAATGCCATGATCATGAGCTCTGCTTCTGCCATTTGTGATTGAACACCTACAATATCAACATCACATTGCGTAAACTCTCGGTATCTGCCTGTCTTGATCGGCCCATCTCTAAAAACTTTGCCAATCTCATAGCGTTTAAAAGGCATTTTTATCGTTGGGTTCATTGCCACAACCTTCGCAAATGGAATGGTTAAGTCATAGCGTAATGCAAGCTCTCTTTTGCCCCGATCGGAAAGAGTGTACATTTCTTCTAAGATTTCTGCTCCTCCTCCGTATTTAGAAGCAAGCAACTCTTGATAATTTAAGATAGGTGTCTCAATCGGTTTACAGCCATACTGAATAAATACATCTTCAATCGTTCTTCGAATAATTCTTCTGATTCCTTCCTCCTCCGGCAAATAATCGAGCGTTCCCTTTACATTTTGGTAATTCATCTTCTTCATTTTTTCATGCCTCCCATTTAAAATAAAATAAAAAACCGCCCTTGATTTAAGTAGTAAAACTTAATCAAATGCGGTTTCATGAGAAATAGTCTTCCTATGTACGATTTTTTATCGAAATAGCAAGACTACTGTTTATGATGATGTAATTGTGAAAGGTTGATAGTAAGTACGCAGTTAACCATTTCAATCACCTCTTATTTTCCAAATACTTTAACATACTGGAAATTAGAATACAAGACCACTTTACTTTTTAATAAGTGGTTAACTTTCCTCACCCATTTTTATGTTTGCATCGCCATATTTCATAAGAAAAGAGTCTAACATTTTAGTATAAATCTCCGGTTGTTCATCCTGAACTAAATGTGCCGCAAAAGGAACAGCTGCAATGTGCGTATTCGAATTTATTTCTTGATAATAGCAAGCGCCCTCTATCTCGTCTCTTTTTCCTTCGCCTACTATGCAAAGAATCGGCATCTTTAATGCATGTATATCCTTAAGTTCATGAAATGGATACCACGTTGGATCTTGTGTTATTAAAAGGGCTTCTCTCCAATCCCCTCTATGAATTTGGTTGAAATAATCAGCTACCTCTTTCTTTTGCAAAAGGTGACTTTGTTGCTCTATGTCTTTACGATGTATCTCTTCCCAATTAACAGGCTTTAAGGGCATAACCCCCGAGATAGTTAAACTCTTTACTTTTTTAGGATGCTTTTTTGCAAAAATGATGGCTACCAATGCTCCTAATGATCCTCCTACAATATGAGCAGAGTCTATTCCTACATGTTCCAACGTTTCAAACAAATCATTAGCAGATTCATCAAAGAAATTAGAAAAATTGGCAACTACAGAATGCCCATGCCCTCTTAAATCAGGAGAAATCACCTGATAATGCCTTTGAAAAAAAGCTCTTTGATACTCAAAATCTGTTAACCCTGTTTGCAAACCAGTATGAAGAAATACAATCGGTTCTCCTTTTCCTTGAATAGAAGTATGTAATATCACTCAATTCCCTCTCCTTATTTCACTAATTTTCTAAATTTTTATATTTCATCAAGTATAACCGATTTTTCACAGTAAATATATGGTACACTAGCTAAATTAGACGTTAATTAAAAGGTGTTGAGACAATGATAAAAGAAATCTGCGTAGAAAACTTCACACTCGTCCCAAGAGCTATTCAAAATGGTGCAGATCGAATTGAGCTCTGCGATAATCTATCTGTAGGGGGAACGACTGTTAGCTATGGTGTTGCTGCTAAAACTATCTCCTTTTGTCGAAAAACCAATACTAAAGTAATGGCAATTGTTCGCCCAAGAGGTGGGAATTTTATTTATACCGAAGATGAAGTGGATATTATGTGCCAGGATATTCATCTTTTTAAACAGCTTGGTGTCAATGGAGTGGTAATTGGTTGTTTAAATAAAGAGCAATGGATTGATGAAGATGCAACGGAGAGGTGTTTAACCGCTGCTACTGGTTTGGAGGTTACCTTTCATATGGCCTTTGATCATATTGCTCCTGAGTTAAAGAACCAAGCAATCGACTGGCTCATTTCCCATCGGGTAAACCGGATATTAACACATGGTGGTCCCCTATCTACTAAAATTGAAGATAATATACCTACGCTGAAAAGTTATATCGAATACGCTGCTGGAAAAATCATTATTCTTCCTGGTGGAGGGATTACCTCTGCTAACCTTCCATTTCTATCCCTCCAATTAGGAATTGTAGAAGCGCATGGGACAAACATCATTGGCGATTTATAAAAAACTACTTAAACTAGTCATTATTTCATCTTATGAATAGGAAAAGGACTACCTTTTATTGGATAGTCCCTTTCCATTAATTATTTCCTCTAGTATAGTTCTCATCAAACCATTTTAAAACTATCTGAATCGTATGATCCCAAAATGCCCAATTATGATCACCTGGCATTTCAATATACTGAAATTCCTTTATTTTTTCTTTTGCTTTCTCTCTAAACTTAAGGTTATCTTGATAAAGAAAATCTTCTGTACCACAGATCTGAAGCATGGCTAACTCATTTTTATTATCAAAGTTCTCTAATAAGTGAAATAAATCATTCTTACTGCCTTCCAGTTCGTTAATAGAACCAAAAATAGTAGAAAATGCTTTGTCTCTATTCCTATCTCTCTTCCATAGTTCTACGACATCCATCGCTCCAGATAATGATGCGAAGCTATTGAAGCGATCTGGATAAGTTAGAGCCAATTTTGTTGCGCCATACCCTCCCATTGATAGTCCAGCAACAAAATTAGCTTCTTTCTGATCCGAAATACGAAACCACTTTCTAACTAATGCAGGTAATTCTTCTGATAAAAACGTCCAATAGCGATTTCCATGTACCATATCTGTGTAGTAACTTAAATCTACTTGTGGCATTACAATGGCAAATTCATAGTCTGACGCATATCTTTCAAGTGATGTGGCAGTTAGCCATGCTTCATCATTATCGGACCAACCATGTAATAGATAGATAACAGGCATAGGGGCGCTATTCTCTTTATCAGGAAGATATATATTCATAGAAGTCACTTTCCCTAAAACCTCAGAACGAAAATTCACTTTAGAAATAGCCATTTTATACACCTACTTTTTATTAGAGATAAAAGATTTGCCTTCTACAAAACTTGTGATAATCGATTCATTCTCTGCTTCTTCATTATTTATCAGCTGAACAACCTTTTCAGCTGCAACCATTCCCCAACGATGCTTAGAATAAGAAATCGTTGCTAATGACGGATTTAAAAAGGAGCCGATTTCTATATTATCAAATCCAATAAGGGAAATATCTGTACCTATCTTTCTATCTTTATTTCTAAAATATTTATAAATTCCTACGGCCATTTCATCATTAAAAGAAAAAATAGTAACAGGAGGACCTGTCATCTTCGAATGAATAATTTCCGCAGCAGCATACCCTGATTCCTCTGTAAACGCAGATGGAATAACCTCATACTCTACTCCATAGCGAGCTAATTCACGTTCACTCGCTTCCAGCCTTTGGCGGCTATCAAAAGCTTCTTCTGGGCCAGTTACTAAATAGACTTTATTAGGGTCACTTGCAATGATTTTTTCCATCGCTAAGGTCGCTCCGCCTTTGTTATCCAATAGTACTTTTCTAACATTTGGGCAACTTATTTCTCGATCTAATACAACGAGAGAATGACCCCGATTGGCAAATTGAATAATTTCTTCGGTACTAAAGGTCCAATCTAATATAATTCCTCCATCCACCATTCTTTCCGGTAGAAAAAGGTGGGACTTTTGCCCACTACAAACAATCATATCGTAGTTGTAATGAGCAAGACCTTTTTTAATTCCTTCTAATAGCTCGCCATAAAAGCTCCCACCATAATCAGCCAGGTAGACTGCTATAATTTTTGTTTCCTGCTTTTTCAATGTTCTCGCTGCCATATTAGGAATATAATTGAGTTCATTTGCAATAGCAGTTATTCTTGCACGAGTGGCTTCCGTTACCTTTGGACTGCCATTTAGTGCATAGGATACGGTAGAAATAGAAACACCAGCTGCCTTAGCTATATCTTTAATCCCTACCATTGCCTTCACCCCTTCCTACTAGCAGTATATTTCTAATGTATTTTCTTGTTGTAAGCTCTTCTTGATCACTTCTTTATCTAAGCATATTCCACCCATTCGATAAAGATTAGCTTCAAACTTACCTTCTACTACATTGCCATTGAAAATTATCTTTCTATCTTCATGTCCTATCTTATAGTTAATTTTTACAGGTTTATCGAATAATTTAAAGGCTACTGTTAAGCCATTTAATCTTTCTGGTAGAACCGGATCTATAATAAACATAGTCGCCGTTTGGCGAATTCCTAATACATTGCTTATCAACTGATTTATATAGATTCCTGGGCCACTGGAGTAAATACGCCAGCCACCTTTTACAGCAACATCGCCATTTTTAAGTTTACCAAAATTCTCTTGTGCTTCATACCTAGTTTTGAAATCGCCATCAGAACTGCTGAAATAAACATTACTTTGGCGAATCGCTGCATTTTCCACTCGGTCTTTGATGCTAATTGGATTAATCGTATTTAATCCTTTCCACGTTTCTTCCGCCTTCCCTAACTTCGCCATTGCTTCCGTAAAGCGAATATGGGCATGGACATATTGCAAACCAATTTCTCTACCAAAATTAGCAGCCTGTTCTGCGCGTTTAAAGTTTGTGCTTACCCCACCTTGATAGAATGCAGGACGATTCATTAAACGCACGCCATCTGGAAAATATAAATTTTCTTTAATTATTTGATAATGATGCTCCGCCATCTCAGGTGTAATTAATTCTGCAATCATACTTCTCGTCATTGGCAATAATCGGTATTGAATATTTGTTTTTTCATCTTCTGGATGTATCATTAATTCCACATGATTCGAATCTTCCATATAAACAAATCCAGGTATCGTATCTGTGCTTAATATAAATCTATCAAAATCCGCTTTGATATTTTTCACCAAATCAAAAAGATATTCTGCATACTGATTATCATAATCCTTTAATGCCTTTGCCAAATTACGTAATGTCTGGTATGTAAGAGCTACTGTCCAGCTACTAGCCATATTCTTTTTTAACCTGCTATCATACGGCTGTAAGGTATCGTCCCAATCCCCATCTCCATAGCATGATAAAAACGTATCCGGCAGAAAATTTGTTTCTATATAATGAATTTGTTTCTTTACATGTTCCAATAACGGATAGTGCGCCGCTGTTTTTTCAAATGTATGTCTGCTTGTAAATGGAATAGGTTCATCCAATATGCTCGTATCACCTGTAAATGTTAAATAATCTCCAACAACCTTTAATGGCCATACGATTACATCGCCATGACTTTCATCTGCCTTAATCTTTTCAAAGCGATCAAACATAAACCACTGCGGCCAGTTCCCATCATTTTCGAATTGGTTCGCATATACTTTTTTCAAAATTTCACGAACAATTTCAGGACGATTAACAGCAAAGAAATATTCAACCGGCCCCTGAGAAACATCCCTTGTTCCCCATGCAGCTCCTCCATATTGCTCTAATCCATGTGGAGATAGATAATGAACTAGCATATTATGAGAATACCATCTACTAAGCAGGTTCATTCTCTCTACTTCTTCCTGAATTAGCGGATTCTCATGCTTCATTTGAAAACCATTCAGTAATTCATCCAGATAACGCTCATAGCTTTCCGTCTCTTCCGTTTCATTCTTTCGATGATGTTGATAATCTCCTTTATGCAAATTCCCTTGAATAGTAAGGTTTACTGCATGTTCTTGATTCAATTCTACCATGACTAGCGGGAAGCTAGACGACTCCTCAGAAGAAACAAAAACCGTTTCATCCTTCAATGTAAAGGGTTGTTCAACATGTACATGATACGTTAATTCTGGATATCCTTGACCAACAGTAGAATTAGGTGTTCCATTAAAAGTGATGACTTGATCTGATTGATTCCATTTGAATGGAATAGAATCTTCACCATCATTCATTAAAATATGGTTGCTAATGATAAAGTCATATTTTTCCCCTCTTATACTCTCGATGTTTAATTTAATCTCATAATCTTCTACAGAAGTATAATTTGTCACTACAATCAAATCATCCGCCAGCTTGTAATACCATTTAGCGACGTTAAAGCCCATTTCAAATGCAGATGGCATCGCTAATAACTGCCACTGATTCTTTATTTTCATATAAATTCGCTGACCAGATTTCTTCATTATATTAAGTGAATTTCTATTATTACTCATCATCTTGTTCATAGAGGTGTTTCCTAAAACAATTTGTGAGTTAAAAATACCGTACATATAGACTGTTGTTGCCATTACTGGTCTATCTACTACTAAATCAGTACCACTCAATAGAATATGCCCATGTGGTCTTTCCATTTGAACTTCCTTTTCTTTTAACACGACATGATGCTGATTATCCGTGAAAAAAGACATAAGTTTTTGATCTACCATCTCTTTTTCTATTTGATTGCCAAATAATTCATTTACTTCTTTAGGCGTCAATATTTCTGTTTGTACAACCTGATTAGCAATATTAGTTATTTTATTTACCGGTTTCGTAACCTGCTCCAATTTGTTTGCTTCTGTCCAAATTTCTTCTATTTGTTGAGTAGTGAAATATGGTTTTTCTACAGCTGTTGGATGATTTTCTAAGATAGAACCATAAAAAACAACCGATTGCTTCTCTTGTACATGTTGTTTCTCTGTTTGCAAAGAGACATAGGCCATTTCATATTGATATACCTCCGTTGGCAAGCTTTCCTTTTGCAATGCTTCAGGAATGTTTGTTTCTTTGTAAGACTTCCCAAAGAATTGATAGCCATCTGTACTAAATCCGATTGTCTTTTGTAAACACCCTTGTTGAAGATATGGAAACTTCGCCCCTTGTGGCTGATTTTGTCTAGAACAGATTGTATATCCGTATTGTGTATCAATATGATGATCAATATATTGAGACACATATGCCTCATTTGATTGAACTGCTCCTTTTGCTGCAATCCCAATATCTTGCCCATATAATAAATCTACTGTTTGATCCCCTTGTAAACTAACTTCCCAAAACCATACATCATGTGAAGTTAGTAAAAATTGGACTTCATAGGATACACCTTCAAAGCTGCCGCTCCAAATTAATGTGTGCTCACCTACTGATAGTTGACTATCTGATCGAACACCAAGTAAAGGTGTAGAGAAAATTTCCCCTTCCTTAAACACTCGTAAATAGATTTGGTTCGCACTACCATCTAATAGATTCCCTATGAGTTGGTTGACCATTATATCTTTATGACGAATTTCATATATATCCCCGCTAGGAAGAAAAGAAAAAGTCGTATCATTCCCATTCAAAGTAACTGTTTGAGTATTCATGTCTTCATTCCTATCCTCTTATCTTTTTTAATTCAAAACATTTTGATTGAAGTTCTATACTATTTGGTCCGACCATTACTTCAAAATCACCATTATCACTAGAGAAGTTCATATTTCTATGTGTATACCGAAGCTGTTTCTCGGAAATAGCGAAGGTAACCACTTGCTTTTCTCCGCTTTCTAATTGAACTTGCTTAAAGTCTATTAATTCCTTAACAGGACGTACAACTTCACCAACTAAGTCACGAATATAAAGCTGGACTGTTTCTGTAACGAGATAGTCCCCTCTATTCTCTACTTCCACTGTAACCTCTATGGCTTCTTCTTCTGATATAACCTCTTTATCTAATTGTAAATTACTGTAAATAACTTCACTGTAACTTAATCCATAACCGAATGGATAGCGTGCGTAATTAGAAACATCTAAGTATTTAGAAACATATTTTTCATCCGGATTTTCTTCATAAGGACGACCTGTATTATCTACATTGTAGTAAATCGGCACTTGTCCAACATTTTCAGGGAAACTCATGCTTAAACGCCCACTTGGGTTTACATCTCCATATAAGACGTCACTTAGCGCATTTCCACCTTCTGTACCAGGGAACCATGCTTCTACAATGGCAGCTGCTCCATCTAGTTCACTAATATCTAATGGACGGCCATTATATAAAGTAACGATAATCGGCTTACCTGTATCCTTTAATAGCTTGAATAGTCTAATCTGCTCTTTCGGTAAACAAATGTCACTTCGACTTGCTGCCTCACCACTCATCCATTCTTGTTCACCCAAAGCTAATACTATGACTTCTGCATCACTCGTTGCTTTTACTGCACATGAGATCATATCTTCTGATAATTCAAAGTAGTCACAAGGCATTTCGGCAGAGATAATATGATCAGATTTTGCCTGCATTCCTTCTAATAACGAAACAGCTTCATCCATTTTCCCTTGCCATGACCATGCTCCTAAGATGTCCTGTGAATCTGCTCCCGGTCCGACGACTGCTACTTTTTGATTCATTGATAATGGTAAGACACCATTGTTTTCTAGTAATACAATCGATTTTGCCGCTATTTCTCTAGCTTGTTTTCGATGTAATGTTGATAAAATTACTTCTTTCTCCCGGTCTGCATCTGCTCCACGATGAGGATTTTCAAATAATCCTAAATCGTTTTTCAGTTCTAAAATTCTCAGTACCGCTTCGTTTAACAACTTTTCTTCTACTACTTCTTCCTCGATTAACTCCTTTAAATAATGAGCATAACAAGTGGTCATCATCTCGATATCGACCCCTGCCTTTATAGCAAGCTCAGCAGCCTTTTTTTCATCTCCAGCTACTCCATGGGCAATCAGTTCTTTCACTGCTCCCCAATCAGAAATAACCACCCCATCAAAACCGAACTGTTCTCTTAATATCTCTCTAAAAAGCCACTCGTTTCCAGTTGCCGGAATTCCATCTACTGTATTGAAAGAGGTCATTACTAATTTTGCCCCTGCATCAATAGCTGCTTTATAGCTTGGCAAATAGCTTTCCCTTAATTGACGTTCAGACATATCTACCGTATTGTAATCTCTTCCACCTGCTGGAGCACCATATGCTGCAAAGTGTTTCACACAAGCTGCTACTCGATCTGTATCGCTTTTCAAATCTTCCCCTTGATAGCCACGCACTAATGCTTTAGCAAATTTGCCATTTAAATAAGCATCTTCTCCTGTTGATTCCATTACTCTTCCCCATCGAGGGTCGCGCACTAAGTCAACCATTGGTGAAAAAGTAACGTGTAAACCGGATACACTGGCTTCTAATGCAGAAATTTGCGCCATTTTTTCTGCGGCTTCTAAACTCCATGAACTTCCTAATCCTAAGGGAATCGGGAATATGGTACGAAAACCATGGATAATATCAGCCATCATTAATGTTGGAATACCTAAGCGATGCTTATTCATATATTCTTTTTGGACACGTATAGCTTCTTGAGCTCCTGATAAGCCTAAAGTGGATCCTGCTTGTTTAATATTTTCTTCCGTTAACCCTAAATCGGTTAATGGTCCTGTCATTTCTTCATTTTTTTTTGTGTAAAAATCGGCTGATAGCTGTAGAAGCTGATCTACTTTTTCCTCTACTGTCAATTCGTCCACTAATTTAACTAACTCTTCTTGTCTCATTTACATGCTCCTTACTTTAATCCTGATACATTAAATCCTTGCAGGATGTATTTTTGGAATATCATGAATACAATAATGATTGGAATAATCATAAAAGTAGAACCTGCCATCTGTAAGGCATAATTACTTGCATATTGTCCTTTTAATAGTTGTAAACCAACAGATAAAGTATAGTATTTCTCATCATTTGCCATAATTAACGGCCATAAGAAGGAGTTCCATGCACCAATAAAAGTCAGGATTCCTTGTACTGCAATAACTGGGCGTGAAACCGGCATTATTATTTTCCAAAATATTTTCCATTCACTTGCACCATCTAATCTAGCTGCTTCTAGTAACTCATTCGATATGGTAGACATAAATTGACGGAATAAGAAAATAGCGAAAGCTCCAACTAATCCCGGAAGAACAATACCTGCCATTGTATTCGTTAAGCCCATTGCATTCAAAATCAAATAAACTGGTATCATTGTGACTTGCCCAGGTATCATCATCGTTGCAAGCACTAAATAAAATAAAATATTCTTTCCCTTGAAGTTATATTTTGCAAATCCATATCCCGCCATCGCGTTTAAAATTAATCCGCCAAATGAGCAAAGGACGATAATTAATGTATTCTTTAAATACACTGCAAAGTTAAACGCTAAAAACAGTTCTTTAAAATTAGCTAAGGTAAACTCCTGTGGCCAAATGGTTGGTGGAAACTGCATAATTTCTGCATCGGTCTTTAAGGAAGAAAGGATCATCCAAATAAATGGTAAGACCATAAAAAATCCGCCAACTGTAAGAATAATTCCAACAATCCACTTCGAAGTTCTCGTTTGTTTTAGAGATGTATTCATAGCTATTTCCTCCTATATTGATTCTTCATCACTCTTACGCTGAATGCGGAATTGAATCAATGTAACGATAATAATCGCAATAAATAAAATAAATGATCCTGCTGCTGCATAACCAAACTTACTAAATTGGAACCCGTTCCGGTAAATAAATAGTGCAACTGAAGTAGTACTATCTAAAGGTCCACCATTGGTCATAATAAATGGCTCTTCGAAGAACTGTAACCAGCCAATCATAGTAGTAATAGTTACAAAGAAAGTAGCAAACTTAAGCATCGGTATCGTAATTTGAAATAATTGTTGGCGTCGATTAGCTCCATCTAATGAAGCAGCCTCATAATATTCTTTCGGTATACCTTGAAGAGCTGCTAAAAAAATAATCATATTCGTACCAATTGCTCTCCATAAAGCGAGAATAATTAATGAAATTTTTGCCATCGTTGGATCTTGCAACCACGGAACCGGAGAAACATTGATCAGGGATAGCAAATAGTTTAAAAACCCAAAGCTTGGATTATAAAGATAACTCCACACTACTGCTACAGCGACCACATTTGTTATAGATGGCGTATAAAAAATTAAGCGGAAAAATTGAAATATCTTATTTTCTCCAAAGTTAATCATGACAGCAATACCTAAAGAACAAGCGATAACTAAAGGTACACCAATAACCACATAAAATAAGGTATTTCCAATTGATTTAAGGAAAACAGGGTCTGTTAAAATTTCCTTATAATTGCTTAATCCCACAAAATTGATTTGTGACCAATCTGCTAATCCGACTAAACTAATATCTGTAAAGCTAATAAAAAATGCTACGACAATTGGAATTAAGGAAAACAACATTAGTAAGAGCAATGCAGGAGATATAAATAGGTAAGGGGCTCTTTTACTAGTAAAGTTTCTCAATTTTAAAGCACTTCCTTTACTTTAAATAGAAAAGGAGCATCTCCTAGAAGGAAGATTCTATTTTTCTAACGTATTTGATCAGTTTTTTATTACTTCTGATCGAACCGTTAGTATTTAGATAGCTTCCTCCAAAGTTTGAGATACTCCTCTCTGCTCGTTTATTTGCTTAAAACTTTTTCTGTTTCCGTATTAAACGCATCTAGTTCTGACTGTACATCTTCTCCACCTAGATAAATTTTCTCAAAATGCTTCAAATAGTTTTGTGCAATTTCTTCAAATTCAGGAATTAACGGCATTGGACGAGAATTTTCCATTTGCTCTCCAAATACTTGATATAATGGATCACCAGCTAATTTTTCATCATTCCATGCTTCTTTTACTGTAGGCATTGCATTCGTTAATTCTAACCATTTTAATTGATTTTCCTTTTTCACCATAAAATCAATAAACTGTGCCGCTTGATCTTTTTTCTTTGAATGTTCAAATATTGTTAAATTAGAACCGCCAAGACTTGAAAAATTATTTTCTTTACCAGAAGGTAGAACAGCAGTTGCCCATTTGCCTTCAATATCTGGCACTGTGTCATTAACCGCTTTTACCATCCATGGACCACTAATAAACATTGGTACAATAGCATTGCCTGAGAACGTTTGCGAAACATCCATTCCTAAGTCCTGCTTAGGTGCATAACCTTTTTGAATCATATCATTTAGATACGTAACTGCTTCTACAAACGGTGCCTCGTTAAAATGTGGCTTTCCGTCATCAGACAATAAATCAGAACCGTTTTGTCGTGCAAACATGAAGCCTAATGTTTGTTCCTTAGAGTCTACATTTAGGCCATACATATTGTCTCCTCGTTCTGATAATTTCTTTGCTGCATCTTCAAGTTCTTCCCACGTTTTAGGTGCCTCTGTATATCCAACAGATTCTAAAATATCTGTACGATAGAATAAAACTCTTGTTTCTGCAGCCCAAGGTATAGCATAATATTTATCATCAAACTTTGTTGTTTCTACTGAACCTTCAAAAAAATTATCTGGGTTTAAATTATCGTATTTATCGATGTATTCCCCCATATCAGCTAGTGCACCAGCTGCTTGAAATTCCGGCATCCAAGTAGTACCCATTTGAAGTACATCAGGACCTTGTTTCGAAGCTACCGCTGTCAATAATTTATCATGAGCACTAGCCCAAGGAATTGCTTGAATTTTAACTTCAATACCAGTTTCTTTTGTAAATTCCTCTGCCATTTTAGGGAGTTGTTTCACTTCATCCCCCATCCCCCAAACTGTCAGTACTTCTGAGTTACTAGCATCATTCTTACTATCAGAACATCCCGCCATTAATCCAACTGCAAGTAGTGCTGTGGTTCCTAGCAATGCAAATTTCTTTTTGAAATTCATTCTTGTTTCCTCCATTTTTAGATGAATTTTATAGAAACGTTTCGATATAAGTAAGTATATATCACGAATTATTACTTTGCAAGCGTTTTCTAATCGTATTATTTGATTTTATATATAGAAACGTTTCACAAAGATAAAAAAATGCCCAACAATGTTTAAAGATAAAGTACTATCAACAATTTTTATTGATAGTACTTTTCTCTTTAAGCGTTGTTGAGACATCGAAAATAAAATAGGTTTACCCTCTAAAAAAATCCTTTAGCACTTGAAAATCTTCTCTTACGTCAATCTTATTCGGCTCAGCACTTTGTAATTTTTCAATGATAGATGGCAGCCCATTTAAATCTTTATTATCGGTATATTCAATAAACGATAGTTCGTGTAGCCAATCATTATAAGAATGCTTCGCTTTTCCATAGCTGTTCCCAAATACTAGACAAGGGGTCTTAGTAATAATAGAAAAAATCATGGCATGCAGGCGATCTGTAATAATTAATTTTTTCGAACCAATTTTATCAAGCATTTTCAATAACTGGTCTTCTCGGTCCGCATAATCGATCACATCAACCTCTGAAAGTACCGTATCTGTTCGCTCGACATGATTATCTTTCCCTACTAAGTTCATTAAATCAGACACAAAACTTTCTTCCGTGACCTTTTCCTTGTCCGCTCTTAAGACAAATAGAACACCTTCCCTTTCAAGGTCCCTCGGTTCAATGGAAAGAGATAACACCATATCCGGAGTGTACAGCACATTTGCTTGGAAAGTATCTTTCAGAATTTCTAAAGTCTGCTTCTCTCTTGCTACTAATGTTAGATTAGGGTTTTGGTTATATGCTTCCTGACTTTTTTTCTTTTCTGCTCTCCCTTCCTCCGTATCTTCAAAAAAGGCTGATTGTGGGAACACAATCGTGCGGTAATCTTTAAATGACTCAATTACCTTTCTGCGATCCTCTTCAATATCTACATATAAGCTTCCTAAATTTCCTCCACCTGTAAAACAAACAATATCGTCTGCATTAATAATCTTTTTAACTAGCTCTATTCCTTCATCTGTTGCATAATCCATAATTTCAATATATTCATAGTATGGAAAACAATTTTCAATAAATTTTTCTTCCGCATATGCTATTGCCTGATCTCCCATATTCGTATAACTCGGAGATCCAAATAGAAATACCTTTCTTTTATCATTAAATAAAGCATCCTGATTAACATTAGGAGCAATTCCTTTTACTATACTAAACTCTTTTCTTGCTTGATTTAACATAACATTATTCCTCCTTCTATAGATCTTCGGGTTTATTGTCATGTACCCAAAAGGAGTAATAAGTATTCCGAAAATAGTCACTTTCTCTCTTACCTTCCTTTTTTCCATGCTAAAAGAATTGCTTGGCCGTCACTTGGCGCATTTTCTCCATAATCAAAAGGAAGCAATGCAAAAAAGATATAGTAAAAAGAGAAATACGCAAACTGATAGAAAAAGGAGCTTCTTGGTAAAATATCCTGAATGATTAAGAAATTAATCACTAAAACAGTCAATAAGTTAAATAAACTGCCTCCCCCATGAATTAAAATTCGTTGCCATCTCTTTTTTTTCTCAATCCCTTTATAATGACAAGCTGCGTCTATAAAATAAAACAAACGAATATGGATGGGACCAATACAAAATATCTCTTTACCCTTGCCAACGATCAAATCACCCTTTCCGCCAAATAGACAAACAAAAAAATGGTGTCCAACAGCATGAATAAAGCTAACAATAGGCAAAATGACGAAAAAGGCCCATGCAAATTTATCAAGATCACTTAGGGAAAACATCGTCATCCTCCCTTCTCTTCCTATTAGGATGAACGGTTCAAGTGCTACGAGTGTGTAGAAAAAAAAAGATATATGTAAAATACCTCTACTATTCTGAAGTGAATCCTCTATTAGAGATTTGATAGATATTGGTAATATTTCTATGTATAATCTTTTTATCAGAAAATGCCCTTCACTTTTATAAGGAAAAGTTAAGGTTATCCCTATTATTTCAAACAGAGAATATGGCCTTCTTTGATTGTAAATGCTTACGTTTACTTATCAGTCTCCCAGAAAATAAGGAATTCGATCATCCGAGTTCCACTATTTATTTTCAAGTAGAGAATATAAAAACAGCTTTTGAGGAATTAATAAAAAACGAAGTCGCCGTTGTAAGTGAGCCTCATCTTGTCGCTAAGATGGAGACTACAGAAACATGGATGGCCTTTTTCCGTGACATAGAAGGAAATTTACATGTTTTAATGAGTGAGATAGTAGTTTAATATTGCTGCCTAATTAGGTAGCTTTTTTGTTTTTGAGGTGGGAGTAGTTTCAGGTTTGGTATTTGCTGTTGATGGACTCCTCTTTTTCGCTTGAGCATTGCACTTTTGACTTTTATTTGCTTGATGAACACCTCTTTTCCCTCGAGCTTCTGCCTTTTTGGTTTTCATCCTCTTGATGAACACCTCTTTTC
Organism: Niallia sp. RD1; assembly: GCF_024219955.1. Classification (NCBI taxonomy): domain Bacteria; kingdom Bacillati; phylum Bacillota; class Bacilli; order Caryophanales; family Bacillaceae; genus Niallia; species Niallia sp. RD1. The sequence goes on from NZ_CP100420.1 coordinate 1,186,395, forward strand.
CCTCGGGCTTCTGCTTTTTCGGCTTTCATCCTCTTGATGAGCACCACTTTTTCCTCAGGCTTCCGCTTTTTCAGCTTTCATCCCCTTTATGAGCACCACTTTTTCCTCAGGCTTCTGCTTTTTCGGCTTTCATCCTCTTGATGAGCACCACTTTTCCTTTGTGCTTTTGCTTTTTGGGTTTTCATCCTCTTGATGAGCACCTCTTTTTCCTCAGGCTTCCGCTTTTTCAGCTTTCATCCCCTTTATGAGCACCACTTTTTCCTCAGGCTTCTGCTTTTTCGGCTTTCATCCCCTTTATGAACACCTCTTTTCCCTCGGGCTTCTGCTTTTTTGGTTTTCATCCTCTTGATGAGCACCACTCCTCCCTCTTCTTCCTTCACTTTCATCTTTTTAAAAAACAACATTCCCGCCAAATTTTCCATTGACAAATCCTTCCTCTCTATATAAAATACTAAATAATTTTGCAAAATTATAAATTTGATTCGCCCAAAAGCGAATTAAAGTAAAAGGAAGAGATCCATGGATAACCTAAACCTTTGGATTAAAAAACATGTACGTATTATTTACTCTCCCTTCCGTGAATTATTAACAAGCTTACATGTTATATACAATCCAGCCCACCACCTGACGAGGCTCGAATGGGCAGAACAAATAAAAAAAGAAATACCGAATCAGCTATGGGAAATGATCCAACTTTTTGGTGAACTAAGCAATGGATGGCTCAATTTTCTCGATTTAGACGATTATCTTTTATTGGAAGAGAAGCATGTGGAAGAAGCAATTGAGCGATTACGCATGCTTCCGGAAAACCAATTTATCGCTTTCCTTCTTGGTAAAAGAATACACACAAAAGCAAATGTTATGGAACAAAAGTTACTAAAGAAGCCTAATTATTACCGAAATCAGCTATGCGATTTGCTTTATGATTATCATCAAACATATTTTGCCCGTGAATTGTATCGAATGGAACCATGGTTAATTAAGTCTGTTTATGAGTTAAAAAAAGCAATAGAGGCTAATCCATATGAAGCGATGAACTCTATCCATCCTCGCTTTAAGCTTGATCAAAAGTCGATACGATTTTATAAAGCAGACACCTGGATTTTTACTTATGAAGAAATAGAAACATTGACGATTTATCCATCCAGCTTTATTGCTCCACATCTCTTAGTTGGTTTGGAAGTGCCGACAATCATTGTTTATTTACATGTTCCCTTTCCTAATCAGGCAGAGAACAAGCAAGATATTGTACCTGTGGACTTGCTTTCTGTTCTGGCTGCATTAGGAGACAAAACAAGGTTACAGTTATTAAAACAAATGTCAGAACATCCATTTTGTACACAACAATTATCTGAATCTACAGGTCTTGCAAAAGCGACTATTTCTAAGCATTTAAAAATATTAGAAAAGGCAAATTTAATTACTGGTGAAAGACACGGACATTTTGTCTTTTATAAAACGAATTTACCAAAATTAGACCAATTGAAGGTCGACTTAAACCAGTTTTTTGATCAGCCTTCCCTTGGTCAAAAGGAGGATACATAAATGTGGTTGAGTATTTCTGCCACCTTTTGGCGAAACTATCTCGTTATGAGAAGAGCTTTTCCTTGGTCTTTTTTTCTAGGTCATATATTAAGTGCCATTTATATAATTATCTTTGCCTATCTGACCTACTTCTTTGTTTTTAAGGGGGACTTATCATCTAGCTTCTCTGCTTATGCGGGCACAAATGATTACCTTTCTTACTGTATTTTAGGAGGCTTATTATATTCGTTTTCTGTATCTCTGTTGATGATTACGAGTCGCACACTCATTACAGAACTAAGAGAGGGCACTCTAGAATCTCTATTGCTAACACCTTCAACAAGAAAAGGTTATTTTCTCGGATATGTTGCTCAAGGATTGATTAGAATCATGATGGAATTTCTCGTTATTATTGCTATTGGCTCTTTATTTGGCTTGCATTTACAGCAAATTAACTGGTTTCATGTGTTAATTGTTCTTGCCATATTGATCCTATCTACCTTTTCGATGGCATTAGTATTAGGCTCCTTTATGCTCTTTTTTAGAGATACATATATTACACAAAATACGCTATTTGTTCTTATGGGGCTTGTATGCAGCATCACTTTCCCTAGTGACTTTTTACCAGAAGGTGTGAGATGGATTAGCCACATAATGCCGCTTACCTATGGAGTAGATGCCTTACGAATGGTTTGGATTGAGGGGGTTGCAATAAACGACCTATTAACCCCATTACTAAAAATGGTCATCCTCGGACTGATTTATTTGCCCATCGGCTCGTATTTAATGAAAAGAATGGAGAAGTACGTATTAGAAAAGCACTTTGGATAAGGAGTGAAGAAAAATGATAGAAGCAAAAGGAATTAGTAAATGCTACACGATAAAAAAAAGAATGAACTTTTTTCGCTCAGAAAAACAAATTGTCTGTGCAGTAAAAAAGTTAGATTTATCGATTAATGAGGGGGAAATTGTTGGCTTACTCGGTTTAAATGGGGCTGGCAAAACAACTACAATAAAAATGCTAAGTACTTTATTAAATCCAACAGAAGGTCAAATAACTGTTGATGGGGACGACGCGGTAAAAGATGCAATGAAAGTAAAAAAGAAGATTAACATGATTGCCGGAGGAGAAAGAATGCTCTATTGGAGATTGACTGGAGAAGAAAATCTCCGTTATTTTGGAAAATTGTATCAACTTTCTGGTCTCCAATTAGAGAAGAGAATTGCATACCTTCTTGATCAAGTTGGTTTATCCGATTCAAAAGATGTTCCTGTCGAGCTGTATTCCAAAGGAATGAAACAAAGGCTACAGATTGCTAGAGGGCTTATTAATGATCCAAAATATTTATTCCTTGATGAGCCTACTCTCGGTCTAGATGCACCAGTAGCTAAACAATTAAGAGGATTAGTAAAAGACCTAGCTAGTCAAGAGAATAAAGGAATTTTATTAACTAGCCATTATTTAGAGGAAGTGGAAGAGCTTTGTGATCGTGTCTATATTATCGAAAAGGGAACCATTATTTTACATGATACACCAGAAAAAATTATTGCTTCCGTTGTAAAAAACTATCATTTGATGATAGAAACAAGCTCATTATCTGTTGCTTTGCAAAACAAAATCAAAAAGGAATTAGTAAATTGTACTATACAGTTTACTGATTTAACAGACAGTACCTCTATTCATATAGATGCACCATTTGACCCTACTTCTTTCTTTATTAATATTTGTATGAATGAAGCCATTTCTATTCTTAAACTTGAGCTGAAGCGTCCTCGATTAGAAGATGCGATTCTCACCTTAGCAAAGGAGAAATCGGCATGAAGATGTTGACTATTTTACATGCGGAGATGGTAAAAAGTCATAGGCATAATTTTCATAACAAGCTGATTTATTTTTCCTTGCTTTTTTGGCCTGCTTTATTATTTGTTACCGCCTATTATTCTTTTAAGCCTTTTAACTTAACAGACTCTAGTCCCTTATCAGCCTATATGAATGTTGATCAAATTACAATGTTTCTCCTAACTGGCTACTTGGGCTATATTTTTTTCTGGAGCCTAGTCCAATCCGCTTGGAATATGAGCTATGAACGCCAAGCAGGGACACTTGAGCTTATCTTTCTAACTCCTGCAAACCGCTTGATGATCATGTTTGCTAGAGCTGCCGGAAACCTTCTAGAAGCAGTATGGCTATTTACTGCTTTCATCCTATTAGTGCTTGTCGTTACAGGAAAAGCAGCTGATATTTATTGGACTCATGTTCCATTAGCACTGTTGCTTCTTAGTGTATCTGCTATTGTTTGGGGCGGATTCTTAAATATTGTATTTCTGTTTTCCCGTGATGCGGGAATACTTTTTACCATCTTTGAAGAGCCCATGCAGTTCTTCTCCGGTGTCCGTATTCCTGTGCTTGCCTTTCCAATTTGGGGAAAAGCAATCGCATACCTTTTCCCTTTAACTTATGTACTAGAAATATTCCGGGATTTAGTGTTGAACGGAAAAAATTTCACCCAGATGATTGGACAATATTCACTCTTACTTACAATCATCCTATTATTATGTATTTCCTCTGTGTTTTTGTTAAAAAAGGCAGAAACACATGCAAAAGAAACAGGTAATATGGTTCTTTATTAACCCTCCTAAAAGCCTCCGTGTTTCACGTGAAACACGGAGGCTTTTAGACGATTCTTGCCTTTATTACTATTACTTTTTATTTTCTAGGAAATAAAAAGTAGACTTCCATTAGTGGAGGGTTTTTCTCATCCTCCACCTAGCTTCTTCGCTTTTCCATAGCTTACAGTTGGGTCTTACTGCCCAATTAAAAGTAGGATAATTAAACAAGAAAATCGACAAGTTTTACAACATAAGACAAGGCCTTAACGACTAACTTCTTCCAAATAGCTGCCTCTGATTCCTTTACTTTATTATCATTTTTATAGCTTCCATCTTCTAAAACTTGAAGACTATGTTGATCGATTGTTTTATTTAATTCCTTTTGTAAATAATGAGCAAAATCTTTACTATCAATTAAAATCATTGTTTCTGTATTTAAAAAAGTACTTCTAGCATCTAAATTGTAAGAACCAATTAAACTAATTCTCCCATCAAAAATATATGTTTTTCCATGAAGAGATTCTGTCTTTGCCTGATATTCAAATAATTCATCAACCGAATCAATAATTTCCTTTCGATTAAACCAATAACCAGAAAAAGCAAGCAAATTTGGAGTGGAAGCAATAGAGTTCGTTAGTACCTTCAAATGATTAACTGTTATCTTCTCTGAATCTACATACTCAAGCATTTTCTTAGTCGGAACGATATATGGACTTTCTAAATAAATAGACTTTGTTGCTTGTTCACTTAAAGAAACAAGTTCTTTCCAAATAAGTGGATCTTTATTGATTCGTTGATGTGGATTGTAGAGAAAATATACCTTCTCTGCTGGGTAGGCATCCTTTTTCCAATCTATGTCTTTATTGATCGGTAACGGATAGATATCTTTCGCATTTTTTAATGATCGAAGAGCCTCTTTCTCTTTGTTCTTTCCTAACGCTTCCTTTCTGTGGGATATTTTCTTCACTGCCTTCTCCGTATATGGATGTTCCCATACAAATTGATAATAATCTGCCATTTGTGTTAATACACTGGCCTTGTTTCTTTTTGTTTCTGTGAAAACGAGCACATCCCGGTCATTTGATGCTCCTTTAGAGCCTGCCGCGCTAAAGTATTTGTCCCCTATATTTCTGCCACCAACTAACGCAACCTCTTCATCAATGATAAAAAGCTTATCATGAAATCGATTATTCCATGTCCACGGCTTCCCTAAATGAAGTGGCTCATAATACTTTAATTCGATATTCGGATGAGCAAATATTGCATAGCTATATAAACGTAGATCCTGATTGAATTTATTAACTATTCCATCTAATAAGATCCGCACTTTCACACCACGATTGGCAGCATCAAATATACAGCCAAAAAATAAATCGGCGTATGGTCCCTTATGAATTGCATAAGTAGAAATATCAACAGATTCTTTTGCATTCTTTATCAACTGTAACCTGGCCAAACCTGAGTCTTCCCTATCTTGAAGTAATACCACTTTGTCTGGTGACACTCCTTTTATATCATTCTGATTGAGATCAATCTTTGGCTTCCAAGAGGAATCTGCCTTGGGCTCATGAAAAGAAGGTACGATAACACAGGAAACTACAATATAAAGGAGATAGACTCCAGCTAGCACTAAGATTATCTTCAGACTTTTACCTATCATATTGTCTCCCACCAATTTTTTATGTATACTTATCTTCTCCTTCATTTAAACAATTATGAAAAGAAGAATCGCTTTCTTATTAATTACTATTTACCGTTTATATAATGTATACATGAATGATATTCGAAAAAATTATATAGAGTTATAAAAGAATTTTTTTCTTAATATTCGGTATATTTCACTTATGCTTTTTACTAGGTAAAATCACTAACCTACTAAAAAGATTTGCTCCATCCATCCGAATCATAGATTTAAACAAATTCATTAAATGTTTAATAGATTAATTAAATTTACCTTAATTGAGAAAAAACCTTAATAAATGAAAATTAACGGTTAGAAAGCGATATTAATTTAAACTCAGTGCTAATGTTATTAACTATTTTACAAATTAGACAGGATACACAGTCCATTAAAATTAAAATAATTATAATTAAGTAACACCTTATCCTTGACAAAATAATTAAGTTTATATAATAATAAATGTTGAATTGTAATTATTATTATTTGCATAAGTTTAGATTATTCGTCTAAACTAGTAATAAATTTATTTTTAATAGGAGGAATTTAAAAATGTCAATTATCGGAAAAGAAGTTGCACCATTTAACGCTCAAGCATTTCATAACGGTGAATTCATCTCAGTAACAGAAGAAAACTTAAAAGGTAAATGGAGTATTTTCTGTTTCTACCCAGCTGATTTCACTTTCGTATGCCCAACTGAATTAGAAGATTTACAAAATGAATATGCAAAATTAAAAGACCTTGGAGTAGAAGTATATTCTGTTTCAACAGACACTCATTTCACTCATAAAGCATGGCATGATCATTCAGATGCAATCGGTAAAATTGAATACATTATGATCGGTGACCCAACACAAAGAATTTCTCGTGACTTCGAAATTTTAAATGAAGAAGCTGGTCTTGCAGATCGTGGAACATTCATTATCGATCCAGATGGTAAAATTCAAGCTGTTGAAATCAACGCAGATGGTATCGGCCGTGATGCAAGCACTCTAGTAAACAAAATCAAAGCTGCACAATATGTTCGCAACAATCCAGGTGAAGTTTGCCCAGCTAAATGGCAAGAAGGCAGCACAACACTTAAACCAAGCCTAGACCTTGTTGGTAAAATTTAAGGGAGTGGCTCTATATGTTATTAGATAACGAAATTAAAGGGCAACTGAATCAATATCTGCAAATGATGGAAGGCGATGTAGTTCTTAAGGTTAGCACGGGATCTGATGAAGTATCCCGTGACATGCTAGCCCTAGTGGATGAACTAGCTACCATGTCATCACATATCAAAGTAGAAACTACTGAATTAGAAAGAACACCAAGCTTTAGCGTAAACCGCGTTGGAGAAGATACTGGAATCACTTTTGCTGGTATCCCTCTTGGACATGAGTTTACTTCTTTAGTATTAGCTTTACTTCAAGTAAGTGGTAGAGCTCCTAAAGTAGATCAAAAGGTAATGGATCAAATTAAAGCAATCAAAGGTGATTACCACTTTGAATCATATATTAGCTTAACTTGCCATAACTGTCCGGATGTTGTACAAGCATTGAATGTTATGAGTCTTTTAAACCCTGGAATCACGCATACAATGATTGATGGGGCCGCTTTTAAAGAAGAAGTCGAAAGCAAGGATATCATGGCAGTTCCTACTGTTTTCCTCAACGGAGAATCATTCGGCAGTGGTCGTATGTCGTTAGAAGAAATTTTAGCGAAAATGGGCAGTACAGCTGATGCTTCAGAATTTGCTAACAAAGATCCTTATGATGTATTAGTAGTTGGGGGCGGTCCTGCTGGTGCAAGTGCAGCAATCTATGCTGCTCGTAAAGGAATTCGTACTGGTATCGTTGCTGAACGTTTCGGTGGCCAGATCATGGATACTTTAGCTATTGAAAACTTCATTAGTGTGAAGCAAACAGAAGGTCCTAAGCTTGCAGCAAGTCTTGAAGAGCATGTGAAAGAATATGACATTGATGTAATGAATCTTCAACGTGCTAAACGCTTAGAAAAGAAAGACTTAATCGAAATCGAGTTAGAAAATGGCGCGATTCTAAAAAGTAAATCTGTTATTCTATCAACTGGTGCTCGCTGGCGTAATGTTGGTGTACCTGGAGAAGCAGAATTCAAAAATAAAGGCGTAGCATATTGCCCACACTGTGATGGCCCATTATTCACTGGAAAAGATGTTGCTGTTATTGGTGGCGGTAACTCAGGAATTGAAGCTGCTATCGACTTAGCAGGGATTGTGAAACACGTAACAGTTCTTGAATTTATGCCAGAATTAAAAGCTGATTCTGTTTTACAAGATCGTCTAAATAGCCTACCTAATGTTACTGTTCTTAAAAATGTTCAAACAAAAGAAATTACTGGTACTGATAAGGTAAACGGTATTACTTATATTGAACGTGAAACAGGTGAAGAAAAACATATCGAACTTGCAGGTGTGTTTGTTCAAATCGGTCTAGTGCCTAGTACCGATTGGTTAGAAGGTACAGTTGAACGTAACAGAATGGGCGAAATTCTTGTTGATAAGCATGGTGCAACAAGTCTTCCAGGTGTATTTGCTGCTGGAGATTGTACAGATAGTGCTTATAAACAAATTATTATCTCCATGGGTTCAGGTGCAACTGCCTCATTAGGCGCATTTGATTATTTAATCCGTAACTAATAGTTGTGTTTGTAAAGGAGCTTCCTTTTTGAGGAGCTCCTTTTTATTGTGTGAATTCTGCTTAGTAGGAGGGGGTTTTTGTTAGAATTCTGCTGATCCCTGTGCTAAAATAGCTCTCTCTGTTACCTTTCTCTTCTCCTTTTCTCACTTTCCGGCTCTGAGAAGTCCTATTTAATTAAAACCCTCTTGATAACTAAAAAAGACTGCACTCTAAAAACAGAACAGCCCTTCGTTCATTCCACTTTATAACTCTAACTCCATCCATTCATCTGTTTCTTTAAAGCCGAACTTCTTGTAGACAGGCCTGCCAAGCTTTGATGCACCAAGCCACATTTTCGTAATGCCTAAGCTTTTTGCTTCATCTACTAATTTCGTTAATAAACCAGTAGCAATTCCTTTTCCACGATAATCATTTTTCGTATACATATTGGTCACGTAAGCTTTTTTTCCACTCTTATTAGTATAGGAAGGGGGAAAATCATAAATAACGATTGCTCCTGTTGCAATGATCTCCGTTTGCTCTTCTACTATCCATTGAATAAGAGATTCTTCTGCTAATTTCTTTTGAAAGAAAGCCTCTAACTCTTTATCAATATCTTTATCTGCTTTAATCCCCTCCTCTACTAACTGGATTTTCCTCCATTCCATTAGTAAGTTGGCATCATCAACAGTCGCTTTACGATAATTCATCTAATTCCTCTCTTTCCTATATCCTTGACGATAAAAATATTTATTCGTTCATTTCAAAATAAATTTACACCTTTTAAATAGATATGAATAATTTTTAAAACCATTATACCATCCCCTTTATTATCTTTTGAATAATAAAAAAATTCCCTATTATTTAAAAATATGAATAAATAACCTGAAATAGATCCAAATATACTAATCTCTTCAATAATTATCCAACAATAACTTTACAAGTCCATTAATTAATAGGTATAATAATTTTTATAGTTTTGAATGTTCACTACATATACAATATTCAGAATTAAACAATACAAATTAGGGGGAATACTTCATGAAGCGAAAAAATTGGTTATTGCTTCTCACTTTTGCATTTGTGCTAAGTGTCTTAGCAGCATGCTCTGGAGATAATACCAACGTTTCAACAGATGCAGACAATAAAGAAAGCAAATCAGGTGAAAAGGTCCTTAACTTTTTAAATCCAGAAGCGATTCCGTCAATGGATCCATCTTTAGCGACAGATGAATCTTCCTTTATCTATTTAGGCGCTACTATGGAAGGGCTTTACCGTTTAGATAAAGATACACAACCATCACCTGGAATTGCGACAGATCATAGAGTAAGTGATGATGGTTTAACTTGGACTTTTACATTAAGAGAAGATGCTAAGTGGTCAAACGGCGACCCAGTTACAGCAAATGACTTCGTATATTCTTGGCAACGTGCTGTTAACCCTGATACTGGATCAGAATATGGTCCGTATATGATGAATGGTGTAATCAAAAATGCTACTGCTATCAGCACTGGAGAACTGGCTGTTGACCAATTAGGCGTTAAAGCAGACGGTGATTATACACTTGTTGTAGAATTAGAAAATCCAACACCTTATTTTGAAACATTAACTACTTTCGGTACATTCTTACCATTAAACCAAAAATTTGTAGAAGAAAAAGGGGATAAATTTGCAACAAGCTCTGAAGACTTGTTAGCAAATGGACCTTATGCCATGTCTAATTGGGATAGTACAAGTAATTCATGGGTACTTGCAAAGAACGATAATTATTGGGATGCAAGTACAGTAAACATGGATAAACTAACATTTGAAGTAGTAAAAGATCCACAAACTGCGCTTAACCTATATGAAAAAGGATCTGTTGATCGAATGGATCTTACATCTGATCTAGTTGACCAATACTCAACAGATGAGAATTATGTAGTTTCAGCTGATACATTTGTGTACTTCCTTAAATTTAACCAAACAACTTCAGAAGCTTTAGCAAATCAAAACATTCGCCTAGCAATAAGCCGTGCATTTGATAAAGATGCTTTAGTTAATGAAATTTTAAACAATGGTTCTATCGTTGCGAATGGAATTGTTCCAACTGATTTTACTCCAATGCCAGAAACTGGTGAGGACTTCCGTAAAGTAAGCGGAGATCTTGTAACATATGATTTAGAAGCAGCAAAAGAATACTGGGCAAAAGGATTAGAAGAGTTAGGCACAGATAAAGTTGAGCTTGAGTTTTTAGCAGATGATGATGCAACAACGAAAACGTTAATTCAATATGTTGCTAATCAGCTTTCCACAAACTTAGAAGGCTTAACAGTTAACATTAAACAAGTTCCAAAAGAACAACGCCTGGATTTAGATTCCAATATGCAATATGAGCTTCAACTTTCTAGATGGGGCCCTGACTTCCTAGATCCATATACATTCATGAACCTATGGATTACAGATGGCGGAAACAATAAGACTGGCTATTCTAATAAAGAATACGATCAGCTAGTTGGCGATACTGCAACAAAATTTGCAACAGATAATGTTGCTCGTTACGACAACTTCCTGAAAGCAGAAAAACTATTATTTGAAGATGCACCAATTGCACCTGTTTACCAAGCTTCTAGAGCACAATTAGTTTCACCAAAAGTTCAAAATGTGTTCGTGAACCCATTCGGGGCAACATATGAATATAAGTGGGCTGACGTAGGAGAATAATAGAGAACTATTTCATCAATAAGCGGGAATATACCGAAGTAGGTATATCCCCGCTTATTTGCGTTTTCAACAGTTCCTAAGAAACTATCGCATTAGATATCTTTTCCTAGAACAAAAGATTCATTTTTCCGTATTCTACAAAAAACTTAGTTCGTTACATATACAAACTATTTAAACCTTGCTATACTTTTGTCTAGATAAGGACTTAGATATTCCTTATCCTTCAAAATTAAAATATTCCATCATCATGCACTTATTGGTAAGGAGGGGATTGCGTTCTGTTAACTGATCTGTTCCACCTTGTATGTCATCATGGATTTCTTCAAAAGAATATCTTCAACCATTCACCTAAAACCAAATGTATACGATTACATTTTTTCGTAACGGAGCTGTTATGTTAAGTAAGGAACACCCACTATTTCATTCTTGTTCATAAAGCCGGCTTTTCATTAATCATCACAAAAGGAGACCTAAATATGCTAAAACATTTACGTTCATCTATTATTACTGGATTAGCTTTCACTTTATTATTGCCTGCAGGAATGTCTAGTGCCGCGGCTAAAGAATCTGTACATGCATTAGAAGCAGATAAGCTTCGCACAAGATATCAAGATTCCTTCTCTATTGGTGCTGCTGTAGAACCCTATCAACTAGAAGGAAAAGATGCAGCTGTATTAAAACGGCATTTTAACAGCATTGTTGCAGAAAATGTGATGAAACCTATTAATATTCAGCCTGTAGAGGGAAAATTCAATTTCAAGGAAGCTGATAAAATTGTCCAATTTGCTAAAAAGAATGGCATGGAACTTCGTTTTCATACCCTCATCTGGCATAGTCAAGTACCAGAATGGTTTTTCCTTGATAAAGATGGAAAGCCCATGGTAAATGAGACTAATCCCAAAAAACAAGAGAAAAATAAGAAGCTTTTATTAAAGCGATTAGAAACCCATATTAAAACGATTGTTAAACGATATAAGAATGATATTCAATCATGGGATGTTGTCAATGAGGTTATTGATGATGGAAATCCAGCTAACGAAAAAGGACTAAGAGAATCTCCATGGTTTAAAATTACTGGAACAGATTATATAAAAGTAGCCTTCAAGACAGCCAAAAAGTATGCCAATAAGGATGCGAAACTATATATCAATGATTACAACACAGAGGTCAATCCAAAGAGAGACCGTTTATATAATCTTGTACAAGATTTGTTAAAACAGGGAGTACCAATTGATGGCGTTGGTCACCAGTCCCATATTCAAATTGGCTGGCCCTCTATCTCTGATATTGAAGCTTCCATTAATTTATTTGCTGGGCTTGGTTTAGATAATCAAATTACTGAGCTAGATGTCAGCCTTTATGGCTGGCCGCCAACACCAGCTTATTCAACGTATGAAGAAATACCACTTGATCGCTTTGAAGCACAAGCAGAAAGATATAATCAATTATTTAACTTGTTTGAAAGCTTAGATGATAAAATTAGTAGCGTTACATTCTGGGGCATCGCTGATAACCATACATGGTTAAATGATCGGGCCGAGCAGTACAATAATGGCGTGGGTGTCGATGCACCATTTGTATTTGATAAAAACTACAAGGTAAAACCTGCCTACTGGGCAATTATAGATTAAAGAATAAGGACCACCCGTGAGAACGGGTGGTTTTCTCTGCGGCTGAAAGCCTTTGTTACTGACCAAACCCTAAAGGGCTACTGAAAGGTTCGCCAATTGTACTACTTCTACTGGCCAGACCTCAAAGGCCTTCTCTCCTAATTTTTTCGTTTCTTTTTCTTCACTTCTTCCCCTGTAAATGGATCAATATATTCCATAATCGTTAATTGTTCTGCGACTAGATCATCTTGTATTTGATTACGGATATATTCTTCAATTACCTTCTTGTTTCTTCCTACCGTATCTACATAATATCCTGTACACCAAAATTTTCGATTTCCATACTTATATTTCAGTTGTGCATGTCTATCAAATATCATCAAGCTACTTTTTCCTTTTAGATATCCTACGAATGCTGATACACTTAATTTTGGCGGAATACTCACTAACATATGTACGTAGTCCTTACACGCAGTTGCTTCTATTATCTCTACGCCTTTCCTCTCACACAAGGTACGTAAGATTTGCCCAATATCTTTCTTTATTTTCCCGTAAATTATTTGTCTTCTATATTTTGGTGCAAATACTATGTGATACTTACAATTCCAAGTTGTGTGTGCTAAACTATTATTGTCTTTTGACATAAGGACTTCCTCCTGGCTATTTATTTTCGGTTGGCGAACCAAAAAATATTTTAGCACCACGAGGAAGTTTTTTTAATACCACGCTGTAAGCTTTTTGGAACCCTAGGCATAGCCCAGGGTTTTCTTTTCTATAAAAAAACACCACAAAGGAGTTGGAGTTTCGATTCCTTTGTGGTGCCTTCCTGTTTGCTGGTGTTTGATTTAATAATAAGCTTTATGATTCTTTCATTATCCGCATAAACTCTTCGTAGGAGCTTGCTTTTAATATTTTATGAACACTTGTATGGTCCTCAATAAATTTTCCGAGAACATCATACATTTCTTGCAAATCTTCTTGACTATTCTTTTTTACACATAACAAGAAGACAATTTGAACAGGATTGTTATTCCAATCAATTGGCTTTTCTAACGTACAAACACATAAAAAGGTCTTCTCTGTTTGTGGGGTAATTGGATGTGGGATAGCAACCAAATTCCCATAAGAAGTTGGCGCTACTTTTTCTCGTTCATATACTGCATCTAAAAATGGGCTACCCACTAAACCATTCTCCATGAGTTGTGTATGCAAATAAGTTAAAACTTCTTCTTGAGTATGAAATGTTTTCTTTAAAAAGACAAGATCCTGGAGAAAAAAAGATTCAATCGGCTGATGATTGCTTTGCGTTACAATAAATTTTTCAATCGCCTTTAAATCACTTTCCTTTAGGATTGCATTTACTTCAATTACTGGAACATCAAATCTCTCCTCAATTGGAATAGAGCTAACGATAAAATCAACCTCAGTTAAATTATATTGATCGAGCATATAAAATTCTGTAGTTCCAACTACCTCTAAATTACTGCCAAAATAAGATTTTAGGCGATAATAAATTAACTGAGCCGTTCCAAGACCAGAAGCACATACTACCAAACAACGCTTTGGGCCAGATTGTAATTTGGTTCTTTCCATCGCTGCACCAATATGGAGAGCCAAATAGCCAATCTCATTCTCATCCATTTCAATTCCTGTGAATTCCTTAATTGCGAGCCCCGCTATAATTCCCGCTTCATAGGCGAGTGGATAATTATTCTTAATTTCTTGCAGCATTGGATTCCTAATATTCATGCCATATTTAATTCGATTGACAGCAGGCTTTAGATGCATGCTCATCCCAAAGATAAGCTCTTCATCCTTCTCAATCCCTAAATCTAATTTTTCTTCTATTTTTGACAGGACAAAGTTCACTAACTGAAGAATATCTTCTTCAATTACATGATCGATATGACCTTTTTTCTGTGTCACCAGCTTTGTTCCAAGTAAATGCATGGCAATATAAGCAACCTCTGCTTGTGGAAACTTAATTTGATATAGTTCCTCTACTTCTTTGACAATTTCATTTGCAACATGAAATTCCCGTTGTTGTTCTATTTCATCCATATCTGCATGAAATAATGCCACATAATGACCACTGACAATTCGTTTTTGGGCGATAACAATATGAATTAATAAATTATTTATAGCTATATCAGATAAGGTAATTTGATATTTTTTTATTTGTCTTCACTAACGTCGCATAAATTCTAACTGAATATTCTGTTTTCTGATATTCCCGTTTGAGAAGAAAAACGAAGACACGCGAACAGAGGTAGTAATCATCCATTTTTTTACTATAACCTTTGGCGAGGGCGACAGAAACGGTTAAACCTTTACGGGACAGCTCTTCCTGCTATTTTTCGAATCCAAATACGTGCTGGTTTCCAGGGTGCTGCTTTTAGCCACCGACTGATTTGTAAGTACGTCCGTGAACTATTTGTACTCAGCTGAGCCAGTACATGTAAACAGTAGACGATCATCGCGATGTACACTTGATTATGCACAGCTTGTTCGCTTTGTCCGTAGAACTTTTTGATGTTTAAATGTTGCTTCATCCACTTGAAAAACAGCTCGATTGCCCAGCGTGATTTATACAATTCAGCGATTTCATCTGCACTCAAGTCGAAGCGATTCGTTATGAGGTGTAACTCATTTCCTTTTGAATCCAACACTTTCAATTGTCTGAATTCATTACCTGCTCGACTTTGTGCTGTGCCCAAGGAAATCATTTCATCTGATAAAACGGTTGAATCTTTTGGAAGATCAAATTCCTCGATTTGATGAGTTACAGCGTTTTTCCGCAAGCGTGAAACGAAGAAGTAACCATCGTCGGTCATGCGGTCGAATCGCTCGTAATCCAAGTAGCCACGGTCAAAGACGTACATGCACTCTTTGTCGTCAACGAGTACTTCTAGCTGACCTCGATCATGTTCGATCGCATTCGTTAACACCGCTTTGTCTGGATAGGAACAACCCTTTTCTAAGTAAACAAGACGTAAATGAAGCTTAATGCCTGACTTTGTTTTGCGGAACTTAGCCCATTTATGATTGTTCAAATTCAGTGGCAACGTACTCGAGTCGATGATTTTCAGTGGTGTTGTCATTTTACGTCGCTTATCAAAATCCGTTTTCTCATGAATTTGCGCGACTAAATCTAGAAACACCTGCTGGAACACCTCTGTCGGTACTTGATTTAATCGACGTCCTAATTGTGAAAAGCTAATCGATTCCAAATTCGTTGCTTTTTGTAGGTCGTCTGAAAACAATGTATCACTGACAGCACGCAGACTTTCGGTTTCATTCAGCTGCGCAAACAGCAGTAATTTCAGGAATGAAGCGATGTGTAGCTTCTTTGTATAGTAATTTAATTGATGGGTTTCAACCAATTCTTCAAGTTTTGTGGAGGAAATCGGTGAAAACCATTGTTCAAATGATGTTTTTCGTGTAAACTTATCCATGCTTATGTCCTTTATGTTGGATTTGGATGGTTTACTACCGTCCAACCATTATAAAGGATTTTTTTGTGTATCATTAATATTACAGAAAATTCAGATTTCCGGAAGGCGTTGTATTATTTTAATGCGACGCTAGTGATTTGTCTTAAAATAATTTCTTGGATTTGCTCCATATTTTCGTCGTCCAAAATCGATGGTAGTGGACTGTCGATAGTGTTTGTTGTTTGTTTTTTTCGATCAAGTACATATTCCGATAAACAGAATCGCACCTTGATTTCATCCCCAACTGCCTTAAGTCCATAATTTGGTCTTGCCTCTAGGGTAATATCATACTTTTGCAGAATTTCTTTCACATTTTTAATGTCTTGTTGAATCGTAGACTTACTCACATACAACTCATCTGCAAGATCATCCAATTTAAGATAATGATCATTTAGTAAAAAACGAATAATAATATAAGTCACTCTATCCTCTGGGGTTTTGGGAATGCCTGAATGAGATAGTGCGTTTTCTACAAATATAGAATGTAGATATTGTTGAAAGACGGATTTATCCCAAATCTCCAATGTATAGCCCTTTGATATAACAGATAGTATTTTCGCACCATGCTTGTTTAATATAGTATCTAGGTTTTTAATATCTTCTCTCGTTGTACGAGCTGTCACTTGATTAACGGTAGCTAAGTACTCACCTGTCAGAGGTGTATCCGCTGCCAATAATTCACGTAAAACTTGTTTCATTCGGGAGCTTAACAAAATAAGGTCTCCTTCCTTTAATATATTTACAAATATTTCTATATGAATATAATTTCTTCCTATTATTATAACAAGGTGTATTACTATTAAATGCAGCCTACATACCCTTCACTTTCTATAGGCTTCACATACTACCTTTCTCCACTAATCCCGTAAGAGTCTACATATATAATAAGGCTGCTACATGCTATTTGAAAATTTTTCATCACTAGAAATAATAATCTTATAGAAAACAACTTTACTCAAAAAGGTTCTGATCTTAATCCTTGATCAGAACCTATCTTTTATATCTTAAAAAATTATATCAGAAATATTAACTATTGATTCTAAAATCCATTATTAGTTGCTACATTTTTAAACCAATAGGCACTTTTCTTTGGCGTTCTTTGTTGTGTCTTTATGTCTACAGAAATAAAACCATAGCGATTTTTATATGCATTAGACCAAGACCAGTTGTCCATGAACGTCCATAAATGATAGCCCTTTACATTGCAGCCTTCTTCAATCGACTTATGCAGCCATTGTAAATGACCTTCAATAAATTCAATTCGATAATCGTCTTGAATTTGACCGTCTTGTAAGAAACGTTCCTCATCTTGAACTCCCATGCCATTTTCGGAAATAAATGATTCCACATTCCCGTAGTTTTCCTTTAAATTTACCATGATATCGTAAATACCTTTTTCGTAGATTTCCCATCCGCGATAAGGATTCATCTTTCTACCTGGCATTTCATATGAATCAAAGAACCACTCTGGCATAAATGGACTATAAGGGTTCGGCAAATGTTCTTTTGCCTTTACTCGGCGTGGCTGATAATAGTTAACCCCAAGAATATCGACTGTATTTTCTTTCATTAATTCTAAATCACCTTGTTCTACATTTGGTAGTTGTCCATGTTCACGTAGTATTTCTACTAATTCCTCTGGATATTCACCAAGAACAGCAGGATCTAGGAAGCTTCTGTTAAAGAATAAATCACAAATATTTGCAGCTTTTAAATCAAATGGATTCTGGCTTCTTGGATAAGATGGCGTTAAATTCAAGACAATACCTATTTTTGTATCTCCGTCTTTATTCCATCCTCGAAAAGCTTGAACTGCTTTAGCATGAGCTAAAACCGTATGGTAGGCTACTTGTGCAGCCTTCTTAAAATCTACGATATTCGGATAATGGAAATCGTATAAGTATCCACCTTCTACTGGAACAATCGGTTCATTGAATGTAAACCATTTTTTCACACGATCACCAAATAGTTGGAAGGCTTGTAAAGCATACGCTTGATATGCATCTACTACTTCTCGATTTTCCCATCCACCAATGTTCTGCATTTCTAGCGGCATATCGAAATGATACAGGGTAACGAATGGCTCGATTCCATTAGCTAATAATTCATCAATGACATTATTGTAAAAAGTTACAGCTTCTGGATTAACTTCTCCCCGTCCGTTTGGAATTAATCTAGACCAAGAAATAGATAAGCGGAAAGAATTATGACCAATTTCCTTCATCAATTGAATATCTTCTTTGTATTGATAATAGAAATTAGAAGTTGTTTCCGGCCCTACATTATTAAAAAAGCGATTTGGTTCTGCCTCATACCAATGGTCCCAAATGTTTTTTCCTTTTCCTGCTTCATTTGCTGCGCCTTCAATTTGTGTTGCAGATGTGGCACTTCCCCACCAAAAACCTTCAGGAAATTTGTATTGAACAGTCATTTTAAGAAACCTCCAAAATTATTTATTACGATAAATCTCAATTATTTCAATAGCTAAATCACGAACAGTAATAGCTGTCATTAAATGATCTTGAGAATGAACTAAAATAACATTCACACCAGCACCATTTCCGCTCGCTTCCTCTTGGAGTAGTCTCGTTTGAAAACCATGTGCTTTACCAAGCTCTGTACTTGACTCTTCTATTAATCGATCCGCTTCTTCAAAGTTCCCTTCTTTTGCTTCTTGTATTGCTTCCATTGCACATGAACGTCCATTGCCAGCAAAGAGAATAATTTGAAAAGCTATTTCTGTCATTTTGTTATCTGTTTCCATCCCTGTCACTCCATTTCTAAAACCAAAGGGGATTTTACACTTAAGCTTAACTAAGGTAAAAACCCCTTTCTCTTAATTTAAAATCCTACTTCTATCTTTCTTACTTCTTATCCTTTTTTTTCTGTTTCATAATAATTTTTATCTAGAACTTTAAGGAATGGCCACCAAATCACCATTACAACAAGTAAGTTAAAGATTTGCAGTGCTGCCCCTCTCCAATCATTACCAGTTGCTAAAAATCCACTGATACCAATTGGTGTTGTCCATGGAACAATAATTCCTGCTGGTTTCGGAACAATACCTGCTGACATTGTTAGATACGTAATAATAGTTACTACTACTGGTGCTAATAACCAAGGAATTAGAACTAATGGGTTCATAATAATTGGTAATCCAAAGATAATTGGTTCATTTACGTTAAAGATTCCTGCTGGCCCACCTAATTTTCCAAGTTCTTTCGTTTGTCTGCTCTTACCGATTAAGAAGATAAGGATGACAACACCCAACGTCATTCCAGTACCACCCATACCAACTAGGAACGTATCCATAAATTGTTTTGTGATAACATTTGGAAGCTCTGTTCCTGCTTGGAAAGCACTAAAGTTTTGATCATTTAATGCATACCAAATTGGATCAAGTACAGAGTTCATAATAATTTGACCATGTAAACCGAAGAACCAGAATAATTGAATTAATAATACCACTACGATTGTTGCTGGCAAGCTACTACCTAGAGCAGTTAATGGTTCTTGAATGATTGTATAAATAAAGTTTTGTACTGTTTCAAATGGTGTAAAGCTAAAAAGAATACGAATGATTAAAAAGATCGTTAATGTTAATGTAATCGGAATCAATGCACTAAAGGATCTAGATACAGAATCTGGTACACCTGGTGGCATTTTAATCGTCCAATTTTTCTTCACAAAGAATCGATATAGCTCTGCTGAAATAAATGCCGTGAATATTCCTAAGAACATTCCTTGTGCACCTAGAATTGCTGTTGGAATAACCCCTGTTACTTCCCCTAATTCTTGTGGATTTAAGATAAGGAAAGATGCTACCCCAACTACCGCTCCATAAATTGCTTCGAGACCATAATGCTGTGTCAGTTTATACCCTATCCCCATTATGACAAATAGCCCCATTATACTTAGCGTTGCTGCAGATGCTGGTCCTAATGCATTTTGATAAGCAGCATATGCATCTTCGCTTATCAACTTATCTAGGAAAGGAAAGTTTGCAATTACAACAAAAATTGATCCAAAAATGATTAGCGGCAAGGCAACCATAAATCCATCGCGTAATGCTGCTAAATAACGATTATTGTTCAATTTCTCAGCAATTGGCAACAGGATATTTTCCAAAACCTCCATAAATTTATTCATAAAGTTTATCCTCTCTTTCTTCTATTAGTAAATGCTTTCATTTTAAAACGAATGATTACTTGTAATTCTCGATTAATTCTAACGCTTTATTTAAAACAGCTAATCCATCAATACGCCCGTAAGCAACTGGATCAATAACATCTAATGGGATTCCAACTGTTTCTGCCTGACTTGCTAGTTTCTTTTTCAAGAAGCGCATTTGCGGACCAATTAATAGCACATCTGCACGTTCCATATCTGTTTGTGCTTTATCTTGAGCAACAGCCCAAATTTCTGCTTCAATGCCATTTTCTTTTGCAGCATCTTTCATTTTTGAAACTAATAGACTAGTTGACATTCCTGAAGAACAAGCTAATAAAATTCTTTTCATTTTAACGACCTCCGAGTAATTTATTTTAAAGTAAATTATTTATTATGATTACTACGTTTTTATCTTACAACGAAAACCCTTTCAACTTAACATATTGTTTTTCCGTCTAAAGGAGGAAATGAAATGTTAACACTTTCATTTTTCATCAGAAAAAGACTGGGACATAACTAAACAGATAATAGGTAAAGGCGAACATTCTCTAATTTAGCACTTAATTGGTTACTTTCCTATATTGATTATTTATGTTTTTAATATAGTTAAATATAAAAACTATGTTGTTCCATTGCTCTACAGACACTCGCTTTCCGCAGGAGTCGAGTATCTTCCGCTCCATTTCCCTTCGTTTTTAAAGGTATTTTCTAAAACCTAATTCTTTTACCAAGATAAACATGAATAGATTGGAAAATAGAGCAGCCTAAATACACGTAGACTCCAGTGGGATTAGCGAGGAGACCACTGAAAAAGTCTTTTTTTCGTGTGAAATTAAGAGCAAGCATATTTGAAAGTGAAAATAAGGTTGGTTTGGAGAGGCGTCCGCTCGACTCCTATGGGAGCTGCGAGAAAGTCCGAGACCCCGCAGGAACGTAGTGACGAGGAGGCTTGGCGCTCGCCCCATGGAAAGCGAGCGGACGCCTCGGAAAACAAATCGATCATCTTATGTTTAAAAAGTGGCTATCGTCCATCATCATTAACTGGCCAGTTTTTCAGTGCCCTCATTAGCGAGACAACTGAGACCCTGCAGGCCATGGGCCGGAGCGGCTCAGCGCGAGCCCCACGGAAAGCGAAGTGTATTCAGGCTGCGGATGATTACCACAAACCTTCTTTTTACATGAATAAAAAACCCAAACAATGATACGAAATATTTTTTATATTCGTATCATTGTCTGGGTTTATCTTCGGCTGGAATACTTATGTCCCAGCTTCAAAACATTACTCTTTTTCATGATAACGGAAATATTTAAAGTCTGCTGGTATATTTTGACCACTTGTATCTTGGCATTGCATTCCTACAAACGCTCCGGTAAAGAAGCCCCCACCACGGATATAATCATCCGATAATTTTTTGGATTCAAACATAATATCTATTTTATGCCACTTTTCTTTATCAAAAGAGTAAGAGTAGTAATAGAGCTCATTCTCAACGGTTACTCGTAAATATACATATTCCGCTTCACTCGGAACAATGATTTTTTCCTTCAGTGGTTGAGAGAACGAAAAGTTATCACTCACTGTTAAATCAAGGACACAACCAAGATCTTCGTCATATGTTACTTGCAATGCTGTCCAATTTTCAGTGTTGTAGTAATTAACTAATCCCGCAGCTTGTTGGATGTTTTCTGGCGTAAAAGCTACAGCTGTTTCTGCTTCAAATTGAAGGCTTTGCCAACGTCTCGCTACATAAGATTGTGTAAAGGTTGATGTTAATGATTCTTGGCCAAATAAGCGTAAATGGTTTGGCCTTTCGGTTAACGAGCCTAATTGTTCTGTAAATGGAATACGTAATGTTTGAAAATTAATATTTAGCTCCTCATGATCAAATTCATCAACAACTGGGTAAGTCGGAGGAAATTTTGTTTCAGGAATCTTTGGAGCTTCTACCTCTAAACTCCCTTCTTTTCCACCAACAACATATGGCCAGCCATCTCTCCACTCCAGCTTTTGAATCGCTGTTTCCCTTCCTAACGGACAATACCCTCTTTGTTGAATAATCGAGTCATCATTTGGATGAATCGGCCGGCCAGTTAAATGGGCCAAATACCATTCATCTGTATGTGTTTGAACGATAGAGGCATGTCCACACTTTTGCAATGGGTTTCTAGGGTCATGCCAAGAAGTTAAAATGGGGTTATGGGGATGTACCTCATATGGTCCTTCTATATTTTTAGAACGAGCAATTGTTGCAGCATGCTCATATTTAGTTCCACCTTCTGCTGTTAATAAATAATAATACTCACCAATATGATAAAGATGCGGTGCCTCTGTTAATTTAATATCCGTACCTTTAAAAATAATTTGTGGTTTATTAATTAATTTTTTCTCCTCAGTAGAGTATTCCTGCATGACAATCCCGCCAAATGGATGACGATCAATGCGCTGATCCCACAGCATATTCAATAAATACTTCTTTCCATCTGTGTCATGGAACAAGGAAGCATCGAAACCTGAGCTATTTAACTTAACTGGTTCTCCCCAATCGCCATCTACTGTTTCAGATGTAACCAAATAGTTGTGGCAATCTTTCCAAGCTCCATCTACCACTTTTACATCTGTATAAATCAGCCAAAATTTGCCGTCGCTATAACTTAAGCAAGGTGCCCAAACACCACCTGAGTTAGGATTTCCTTTCATATCTAGTTGAGACACTCTTTGTAATGGGTGTGCAACTAATTCCCAATTAACTAAATCC
Organism: Niallia sp. RD1; assembly: GCF_024219955.1. Taxonomy (NCBI): domain Bacteria; kingdom Bacillati; phylum Bacillota; class Bacilli; order Caryophanales; family Bacillaceae; genus Niallia; species Niallia sp. RD1. The sequence goes on from NZ_CP100420.1 coordinate 1,209,580, forward strand.
TTAGAATGATGAATTTGTACTCCTGGGAACCATTCAAAGGTGGATACTGCGATATAATAGTCTTCACCGACTCTACAAATACTTGGGTCTGGATTAAATCCTTTAAGTACTGGGTTGATAATTTTCATCTTAAAATCCTCCTTATAATCGCCAAATTTCTCATTCATACTAATCTTTTTTAAATTTTCACTTGCCATTATCTTTCCTCCTTCAAAAGCCCCCGAAAGTTACTACTTATCTCTAAAATGATTTATTTTATCTAGCTGGAGGTTTTTACTATTTTGTTGAACATATGATGCTTGAAATAACGATACTATTTGCTATTAATCAAGAGTGGAATCGTTTCCACAAAAGACTACAAAGAGATTGCTTTTCTAAATAATTAGAAAATGCTTCATAAAATCTTTTCCTCCCTGCTGATAATATGACAGATACAACTAGTATTTCAAGTTAGTTTGTTTGTTGTATAAACTAAGTTAACCAATTTTGAAAGCGTTTGTCAATCATTTCGCAAAAATTATATAAAAACTTCATCTAGGCTAATTATTTTATTTTTCTATACATTTGTAAGAGGTTTTTTCAAAAAAAGAACCTTCATCCGAAGACGAAAGTTCTTTTTTATTATGTTCATTCATATTTTGCTAAAATAGTGAGATGAAACTTAAAGTTCCGCTCAAAAAATATTTTTTCTCCAATTAGCCAACTTGCTTATTTGAGAAATTAAATTATTAATGATGAATTGGTTTTTTTTCACATAGTTTGAGTGCTTGAGCTGTTAACGAGTGAACTTCATCCAATAGTTCTGGGTTATCCTTAAGCGATACACCATAAGATGGAATCATCTTTTTTAATTTTGGTTCCCACTCTGGCATTTTTTCTGTAAAACACTTCTGAATAACTTTTAGCATAACATGGACAGCTGTGGAAGCCCCTGGTGAAGCGCCGAGCAATGCTGCTATGGAACCATCGGCAGAACTGACAACCTCTGTTCCAAATTGAAGGGTTCCTTTACCTCCTGCTTCTGTGTCTTTAATGACTTGGACACGTTGCCCAGCTACCACAAGATCCCAATCCTCTGCTTTCGCATTTGGAATGAATTCCCGCAATTCTTCTATTCGCTTTTCTTTTGAAAGCATGAGTTGCTGGATTAAATAACTCGTTAAAGACATATTTTTAGCACCAGCTGCTAACATTGTTAACAAATTATCTGGCTTTACAGATGAAATTAAGTCAAACATGGAGCCTGTCTTTAAGAATTTAGGAGAAAAACCAGCAAATGGCCCAAATAGCAATGACTTTTTATTATCAATAAAGCGTGTATCAAGATGAGGAACCGACATTGGCGGTGCGCCTACCTTTGCTTTTCCATAAACTTTTGCATGATGCTGAGCAACAATTTCTGGATTCTTACACACTAAAAATATACCACTTACTGGAAATCCACCCATATGCTTTCCTTCTGGGATGCCTGATTTCTGCAATAAATGCAAGCTGCCTCCGCCGCCGCCAATAAAGACAAATTTAGCAGTATGTGTTTCTATCGAACCGGTATTATTTTGGACCTTCACTTTCCACAAGCCATCATCTGTCTGTTTTAAATCATTTACACTGTGCTTGTAGTTAATGCCCACATCTTTTTTCGCTAATTCAGCAAACAATAATCTTGTCAAAGCACCAAAATTAACATCGGTTCCGGCATCAATTTTCGTTGCAGCTATCGGCTCTTTTGATTCACGATCCTGCATAATAAGCGGAATCCATTCTTTTAGTTTTTCAGGATCCCTTGAAAATTCCATTCCTTCAAATAATGGGTTGCTTACCATCGCCTCAAAACGCTTCTGTAAGAAGTTTACATTCTTTTCTCCTAGCACTAAACTCATATGCGGTAGTGGCATAATGAAATCTTGTGGATTATGTAGTACTTGATTTTTTACAAGATGAGACCAAAATTGCAATGAAACTTGAAACTGTTCGTTAATTTCTATCGCCTTACTTATGTCTATAGAGCCATCAGGTTTTTCTACTGTGTAGTTCAGTTCGCAAAGTGCGGCATGACCTGTTCCCGCATTATTCCATTCATTGGAGCTTTCCTCTCCTGCGCTAGTTAATTTTTCAAACACTGTAATTTTCATATTCGGGTCTAATTCTTTTAAAAGCATCCCCAAAGTTGCACTCATAATCCCGGCACCAATTAAAATAACGTCTGTTTTCGTTTCTCTTCTGCTCATTTTAACCTTCCTTATACTTTAGATTTTCAGAAAGAATGTAAGCGTTCCCTTTTTAATACATGGAAGTAAGTAAGAAATTGTTAGCCAACCATCTTTTCTGGAGCAAATATTACCTGGTTACAGTCCAACTTATTTTCAAAAAATTTTAAATAGTTACCTTTAATTATACGCTAGTTAATCCTTTTTTTAAAGCCAGAATTTACCCAAAAAGAAAGCCTTACCCTGTAAAAAACTAGGATAAGGCATTGATATGCTTATTATTTAAAAAATATTACTTTCTTAATTTCCCTCGTATTTAAAATGCCGGAATTGCTGTTTCATCATATTTTTCTTCTAAAAATTTACGAACCTCTGGACTAGTCATTGCCTCTGCTAACTTTTGAATAGGTTCCCAATCCGCATTATCTTTACGAGCAACTAACGTAATCGCAAAGTCATTTTCTACACCTTCTGTTAACAATGCATCACTTTTCGGTGTTAATCCAAGTGGAGATGCATAAGCTGGTGTCATCACGACTAAATCAGCATCATCATACATTCTTGCAAGCATTAATAAATCAACTTCTTCAAACTTATAGTTTTTCGGGTTTTCAATGATATCCGCTTTTGTGTAATAAGGGCCTTCTTTCTCTTTTAACTTGATTACATCATGTTGAGCTAATAATGCCAAAGATCGATCTATATTGGAAACATCATTCGCAATCGCGATTACAGCACCTTCTGGTACATCATCCATAGAGTCATATTGTTTTGAATAAACTCCATAATTGGCAAAATAAATAGCTTTCACAGGCACTAGCTCTGCATCATTGCTGCGGTTGAACTCCTCCATGTATGGAACATGTTGGAAGAAGTTTGCATCCACCTCCCCTGCTGCAAGAGCAGTATTTGGTTGCACATTATCACTTAGCACAACCACATCAAGGTTAATACCTTCTTCTGCTAATGTTGGTTTTACAAGATCAAGGATTTCCGTCATTGGCGGAATTAAGGATGCAACCTTTAACGTAACTTCCTCTTGCTCTGTATTCTCCACTTTCTTTTTGTCTGTTTCGGTATTTTCTTTACCGCACGCAGCCAACATAAATATACCAATCATCATTAAAAATAATATCTTTTTCATTTCCTTATCTCCTATCCTTTACCTTTTATCAATCACTTTCGCTATAGCTGTTCCAGTAAATTGTATAGCCTGTACTAATATTACCATAATAATAATCATATAAATCATCAAGTCTGTTTTAAATTGTTGATATCCATAGCGGATAGCAAAATCTCCAATACCGCCGCCGCCGACAACTCCCATAATGGTTGAATAAGAAATAAAGCTAATAATCGATGTTGTCAGTCCTAATACGAGTCCAGAGCGAGCTTCGACATAAAGAAATTTAAAAATTACCTCCCTAACAGAGGCCCCCATCGAAATAGCTGCTTCTATGACACCCTTCGGTACCTCCAATAACGATTGCTCCACTAAGCGAGAATAATGGGCAATAGCGATAATTGATAATGGAACAGTGGCAGCAGCTGTTCCAATAGCCGTTCCAATGATAATTCTTGTAAACGGAATAAGAAAGACAACTAATAATAAAAACGGAAACGAACGAATAATATTTACTAATAAATTCAACGTAGAAAAAACGATTGGGTTCTCCAGCATTTTTCCCTTTCTACTTAAGAAAAGCAACGTCCCAACTGGAAGTCCTATTATAATCGCTGCTAAAATAGACATGCCAACCATTATAAATGTCTGTCCGATTGATTGCCAAATTTCCATTCTATATTGAACTAATATCTCAGGCATGGTCAACTTCACCATCCTTCTTTAGCTGTTCTACCAATCTTTTTGAGGTATTATTTATTTGTTGAATTCCTTTTGGTTCAATAGCAACAGTTTCATAAATTTCTCCATCCTCGATAACTGTCACGCGATTACATATACTTTTAATTACTTCCATCTCATGACTGACGATGACAATAGTTACACCTAGTCGCTTATTTACATCCCCTAATACATGTAAGATTTCCGCTGTCGTTTTCGGATCAAGGGAAGAGGTTGGTTCATCACATAATAATACTTGTGGATTATTTGCAATTGCCCTTGCAATCGCCACACGCTGCTTTTGACCACCACTTAATTGGGCAGGATATTTCTCCATATAACTTTCCAGTCCAACAAATTGGAGACACTCTATTACACGATTTCTTCGGTCTTTTCTTGGATAATTAGCTAATTCTAAAGACACTAAGACATTATCGTAAACTGTCTTATTCGCGACAAGATTGAAATGCTGAAATATCATCCCAATCGATTGGCGAGCTTGGCGAAGTTCCTTATAGCTAAGACTGGTCAACTTTCGCCCATCTACTTCTACTTCTCCCGAATCCGGGACCTCTAATAAATTCATTAGACGAAGCAACGTCGATTTACCAGCACCACTCGCCCCAATAATTCCAAAGACTTCCCCTTTATGTATCGCTAAAGAAATAGACTTAATGACCTCATCATACGCAAAACGCTTACTGACATTACACAATTGAATCATAACAAAAACCCCCTTTACCATTTGAAGGGTACTCACAACTTTTTCATTATAGCGAAATATTGAGGCGATGTCATTTTGAATGCCCAATGTGGGAAGCAGAGTGACGGTTCTTTTGAGGTCATTTAGATGGTCTACAGTAGAATCGTCACTCTGCAGTCTTTATGAGTTTATAAGATTTATACCCAAATAAAGAGCCATCGCCCAAATGATCATTACAGATAGTTGGTTAACGCGTTTTATCAGCTTCCCTTGGTGGCCGATTTGTCCGAGTCTTCTTCCTACTATCACCAAAAGACAAAACCAAATCCATGAGACACTTATACAAGCAACAGTAAAGATAATTTTATCTTCTCCTGTATAGGCTAGAGAGCTTGTACCAATGACCCCGATTGTATCAAGTATCGCATGTGGATTTAATAGAGAAACAGATGCAGCAAAAACTATTTGGCGAAGGGGGGAAAAGGGTACTTGCTCCTGCCTATTCCCTTCCTTGTCTGCACTTTTCCACATAGCCCATCCCATATAAACTAAGAAAAAGAAGCCAACAACAAATAGCATCGCTTTAACCCACTCAAAGGTAAACACTACTACAGAAACGCCTGCAACAGCCAAATAAATAAGTAAACTGTCACAAATGCTAGCTGTAATAATAGCAGGTAATGCACCAATGAATCTTGTATGTGTCGCCCCTTGATTAAACAAAAATATATTTTGAACACCTAAAGGTAGTATTAACCCAAATGCTAATATCATTCCATGTAATAATGGTTCCATTCTTCTTCCCCCTCTGCTTTATTCGTATTGTCAAAACTTTTATAGTAAATAGGTTATTAAATCCTATCTGAGAGGGCTTTATAAGCAAAAAAATTGCCACCCCCTGAATTCTAAGGATAATTGAGGTTACGACACTCTCAACAACCTAGAAAAGGAAGTGACAATTTGTACCCTCAAATTATAACCTATTTATTAACTTTTATAAACTATCAAGAACAACTAATTCGAACATTGCTTACTTTATTGATTGGTAAGAGTATGTTTGATAAGCCTACTGAACAGCCAGTAAATAAACCATATCGAAAACTTCAAGTGGACGACCTTCCGGTCATTGAAGTTCTGGAACAGCTTGATTATCGAGTTCTTCTTAGTGAATATCTAGAGAAGAACGGGAAACCACTTAAACCTGTTCAAAGGCGTAAGAATGCAAAAGTTTCCGTACCTAAATCCATGAACTGCCCAAAGTGTGGTGCTCCATCAGATTATCTTTATGCCAACAATGGAGATAAAGGCCAGTATCAATGCAAGGTGTGTACAGAGCTCTTCAGTGAAAAGAACCGTTATTCTAAGGAAGCCATCCTGAAGTGTCCTCATTGTTCCAAAACTCTCGAGAAAATAAAAGAAAGAAAAGATTTTCACGTGTTTAAGTGCAAGAACAATGACTGTTCTTATTATCAAAAGAAGCTCAATGGGATGACTTCAAAAGAAAAGAAAAGGTTCAAAAAGGACCCTCAAGCATTTAAATTAAGATACATTTTCCGTCAGTTTCATATCGATTTCCAGCCGTTATCCAAGGAATCACCAGAACTGCCGGCCGTTGACTTATCAAAGATTTATGCATCACCACATACATTAGGATTAATCCTAACCTATCATGTAAACTATGGCCTTTCGGCCCGTAAAACAGCTGCGATTATGCAGGACGTACACGGAGTGATGATTTCACATCAGACTGTATTGAACTACGAAAATAGCGTAGCTTTATTACTTAAACCTTATGTGGATCACTATCCCTATGAACTTTCAGACCAATTCTGCGGTGATGAAACGTATATCAGAGTAAACGGTCGATGGCATTATTTATTTTTCTTTTTTGACGCCGTGAAAAAGATTATTCTTTCGTATCCGGTGTCGCCTAATCGAGACACAGCAACAGCCATTCGAGCAATTGATGAGGTCTTAATCAAGATGAAAGAGATTCCAGAAAATCTGACCTTTGTGGTAGACGGGAATCCAATCTATCTTTTAGCCCAACATTTCTTCGCTCAACATGGGATTTCATTCGATGTGAAGCAGGTCATTGGATTAACCAATGAGGACCCTGTTTCGACCGAATATAGACCACTGAAACAAATAATTGAGAGACTTAACCGCACCTTTAAGGGCAATTATCGCTCCACTCATGGATTCGGCTCTGAACATGGTTCCATTTCATACGTCACCTTATTTACGGCCTACTTTAACTTTTTGCGTCCGCATGCCGCCTTAGAAGGAAAAGTGCCCGTAGTGAATCCAGAACTCAAGGGGCTTCCAACAATGCCAGCACGTTGGACAAAGCTCATTGGATTAGCACAACAATGGATAGTAGAACAAAGACAAGCCTAACTTTTTGTTTAGCTGAGCCCTTAAGCTAATTCAGCAATCGGCGGAGCGAACTCTTGACAAACCGAACTTGCCAATGGTTTAAAATGGAAACAACCAAGGGCTTATTTGGTATGCCTTCTTTTGTTCCCTTCTCCCTTGTTAAACAATCCTCAAACCATTGGCGTGTTTGTCAAGAGCGATTGCGGCGCATCTCCATCCAGTAAATAGGAGAGAAACTAACCCTTTAGGTAGTTTTCATAAATCTTTTGACACTACCGCTTTATTCAGCATAGCGGAGAATCGTTTTCTTGTCTCCATCCAATTGGATGGTCACCAACCCAACCATTTTGGTAAAATAAGAGAAAACAAAGAAGAGGAGCACACTTTTATGGCAGAAATAGAATGGAAGCCACAAAAGAATTCTACTGTCTCGTTGCATCAACAAATAACTGCATATATGAAAACAAAAATACAGCATGGTGAATGGACAATCGGTATGAAACTTCCTTCTCAACGCAACTTAGCCAAACAATTTCAAGTGAATCGAAGCACCATTGTAGCAGTACTTGAAGAATTGGCTGCAGATGGCTTAATGGAAGCGAAAGTGGGAAGTGGTACAAAGATAATAAATAATACATGGGGTCTACTTGCAGCCACACCTCCTCCTGATTGGATCAGTTATGTTAAATCAGGAATTCACCAACCGAATATTTCCATCATCCAAGAAATTAATAAAGCGGAAGCAAATCCCCATATGATTAGGCTAGGTACGGGGGAACTTTCCCCAGAACTGCTACCTAAAGGACGGATGGAAGAAACTTTTCAATTTAATGAGAAGCAAAGCTTATCTCTTGGCTACACGGAACCAAAGGGAAGCTTTGCTTTGCGCCAAACAGTCAGTACCTATTTAAGCAAGAAAGGAATCATTGCTTCATCTGAATCCATTTTAATTGTTTCTGGCGGACTGCAGGCACTGCAATTGCTATCTATTGGGCTATTAAAAAGAGGCTCTACAATCTTTCATGAAACACCATCTTATTTAAATTCCATCCATGTATTCCAATCGGCTGGGATGCATTTACTTGGCCTACCACTTGATGAAGAAGGGGTAACATTTGATACTATCGGACGACTAAAGAAGCAACATAAAGCGGGGTTACTTTATACGATACCTAATTTTCATAATCCAACAGGTATTGTAATGTCTGAAAGAAGACGGAAAGATTTAATAGCAGTTAGCCAAATGGAAAAAATCCCTATCATTGAGGATGATGTATACGGAGATTTATGGTTAGACATCCCACCACCTAAGCCTCTAAAAGCTCATGATTTCCAAGGAAATGTTCTCTATATTGGGAGCATGTCCAAATCATTAAGCCCAGGACTTCGAATCGGATGGATAGTAGGTCCGGAGGCAGTGATTGGTCATTTGGCTGATATTAAAATGCAAACAGATTATGGTTCCAGTACCTTATCTCAATTTGCTGTAGAAAAATGGCTGAGCAAAGGTTGGTATGAGGAATTTTTAATTAATATAAGAGACGAGCTTAGACATAGAAGAGATTTTACAAATGAACTATTAAAGAAATATTTTTCTGATATCGCCACATGGAAATTGCCGAAAGGTGGGTTTTATATATGGCTAAAATTAAAGCTAAGCATCTCTTCACAAAGGCTATTTTCTCTAGCCCTTAAAGACGGAATTCTTATCAATCCAGGAATCGTATACGATAAAACAGATGACCAGCATCTACGATTATCCTATTCCTACGCATCATTCGATGAGTTGGAGAGAGGATTGATAGCCTTAGCACAAATTATCAAAAGGGAAGCACGGAGACGGTTCTACTGAGGGCATTTAATAGTCCTTAGTAGAACCGTCCCTCCGCAGTCTTCAAAAATTCTCGCAAATATTCGGTATTGGTTATGTTCTTATTGCATTCATTGCTATCTGTGCAAATTAGATTGCCAATGGCTTTGTAATAATCTGCATTTTTGGGCCTTTTTTCTTTTGTCACAGTTGAAAAATAGGCTACTTCTCCAAAGCAGTTACAGAAGGAACAAATATTTTTTTTACTAGTCGGTGTCATTTTTCCTTCCGTCCCAACTAATGTTCCTTCTAGATCATAAATAATAACTTTTTTATTAGATTTCAAATCATTCCAACTTAAAAAAGTTAATTTATTGTGATCTATCGTTGATAAATCAGGTAACCTTAATTTTTTTTGCTTGGGAAATAATTTTTTGAGCTGCTGCTCTGTAATTTTGGGAAATGGTAGTAAACAAGCAGTTAACTGTTCGATATATCGCTCATACTCTTCCTTTGTATTCCATTTTGTAATATCTAACAACTCTTGCTGTTCAAGTGATGCTTGAGGAAAGAGATCCAAAATTTTTGCATTTGCTAAATCTATTACTGCGGTTAGCACCGTCTTTGGCAAGTTTTTATTGGAACTATCCTTAATGATTGCAATCTGTTTTTCAATAAAATTCAGCTGTTCATTTTTTATAAATTGTTCTGTCATATGCATTCTCTCCTATCATTGGTTGCGCCCCTCTTACTATTTTAATAAAGTTCCTACCTTTCTAAAATGGAAAAGATGACTTAGAAACAATCTCTACATAAAAAAGCACTGATGAACCTCATCAGTGCTATCCCTCATTCTTATTTGAATACACGATTTTCTTAATCGTTTCTGTTGAAAGATGATGCTCCTTCGCCAAAGCATAAATCGTGCTTCCCTTTGCAAAGGCTGCTTTTATTGCATGATTCCTGCGATCCAGCATTTTTCTGCCGCCACTAGATGTTCCCCACTTCTTATAGGCGTTTTCTTGCTTAGGAATATATAAAGTCTCACCTTGAACATATTTTTGAATTTCGGCAATAAGTTTTTCAGGTAAAACATTGTTTGCATTCGTATATTTCAATTTGCCCGCTCCCTTATTTTTAATTTTGTCTAAAATAAGGTGCAAAGCCAAAATATTAGAAATCTTTGTTAGCGATAAATTTAATCGTTTCGCCCCATGCAAAGTATCGCCTTTCTAATAATAGGCTTTGCATGAGTGGAAGTAGTATCAGACAATCGTATGTGATTCTCCAACTGTAAGCACCCCCTTTTATCATTATTATAGCTAATTTTATCGGGTGTTTAAACCAAATATCAAAGAACTGCTTGTGCTAGTAATGTATAAGATTGGTATGAGTAAAATGTTTGTGGGAGAATAAATATCCTTTTTGTCTAGTTGGGGGACGAGTCCCAATGTCATCAAGTTAAGAAACCAGTAATTACCAGTGGTAAACCAAAATTGATGTTTATAATATTCTGATAACTAAAAAAGCCAATAGGATGCCCGGGAAGTGCCTATTTAATTTTTTTGGCATTTCCCTGATTTTCCTATTTGTTCGTTTTGTTAGATAGCTGGTCGTTGTCCAAATCCATGTTTATTCGCATTTAGCCCTCTGGAACGTTTAAATTTCCTTCCAGGTCTAATTGGGACTCTATTTCGCTGAACTTCGTTCAGTAGGTCTTTATACATCTTTTTTCTTCGCCTTTGACTTGGTTCAATGATTAAACAAATGAGCTTATCTTTTAGTGCGCCAATTAAAATATTGGTGTTAGTTTTATATTTGTGCTTTAAGTCTTTATCCTTCTGATCCTCGGCGATGATCACATCTGACTCATGCTTTAGTAGGGAAGCCATGTTGCTTAAAAATAAAGCAGCATAAAACTCTTGTTCAATCGTCTGTTTTGTTTCGCCTGAGAATCTTTCAATCTGTATTTTGTTTTTTAAGACATCGTATTTTGTTTCGATTGACCATCGTTTAAAGTACAACTCTTTAAAAGCCGGAATATCAAAAGACTCATCTAATATATTCGTTATAAGTAATTCATCTTCTCCAGAGCCTAATGGGATACGGACCGCACGCAAACGCATGACGTTGCTTTTATACTTGAGTTCAATGACCTGATCAGGGATCCCTTCTTTTATAGCGGCTCGGTAAAAATTAACTGGCGTTCTAACAACAAAATTCACTTTATTCTTCAAAAGATAGTGAAAGAAATATTGAGATGGATACCCACGGTCAAAAAGAAAAAGGTCGTGGTTAGAACGCAGTTCTAGGAAACTATCAATTAATTCTATCGCTACTGTGCGCTCGCTATCTGTACATTTTGTGATTATCCCCTTTACAAATAAATCATTTCCGATATCATAAATAGTAGATACCATGGCTCTGGCAAGTTCCTTGCCATTGCCCTTTGATGCGCCGAAGGTATCTCTTAGCCTTTGGGAATTGGCTATTTCTATGATAGACGCATCAATCGCATATAACCGGAAGCCCTTATATTTAAAGGAGTTATTTGTCTGATAAAACCACGTCGTAATGGTGTCAAATAACGTCTTGAAGGCTTCTGGTTTTATTTTTTTTCGCGCTTGTGAAAATCCCTGTTTACTTATAATTTCTCCTTCTTTTTTAATCAACTCAAAAAAGTCATTCAACTCAATCTGCAAGCTTCTCGTTACTAGATTTAGCACAAACAAAATTGTTTCTGGGAAAGTCAATTTGCCTCCTTTACGTGTAAAGTAGGTTGATTTCATGCGGGAATCGCACATGAAATGGAAATCGTACAATACCTCCCTACATACTTCAATCGCTTCTAAAAACTTGCTTTTTTTCAACAAAAAAACCCCATTTCGTACGAGATATACCAAGAACTGGTATTCACGCTGATTATGGAGGTGTTTCTGAAAAGTCAAGGGGTTTTTTCAATTTTATACAACAATTTTATGAATCTTTTTTAATATTTACATATTTTTACAATTTAGGTTTATGACATTGGGACGAGTCCCCCAACTAGACAAAAAGGCCACCAAGCGAAAGCGCGGTAGCTGGAAAAAATTAAGCATTAAAAAAGAGAGCATCCTTTTGTAAAGTAGAATTTGGCGAAAAATACGAAAAGGAGAGGCTCTCATGAATCAATGTAACATAAAAATGCCATCATTAAAAGAATTGGAAAAAACTTTATTTCGAACACTACAAATGACGTTTCAAGAAATCCTTATTCAAACGTTAGAAAATTGGGATCAAGAGATTTCCAAGCAACGAGACAAAAGAAGATTTGCTTTACGTGATAAACGAGAAATACGAGTAGATACAGCGTTTGGAGCTGTGGAGCTGAAGCGTAATTATTATTTTGATCGTGTGACTAAAAAATATATTTGTCTATTAGATCACTATTTACAGTTTCAGGGGAATAAGGGATTTAGTCCGCTACTAGAAGAATGGGGGTTAGAACTAGCGACGAATGGCTCCTCCTATCGAAAGGCGGTGGAAACGTTCGAACAATTTTTAGGCTATTCGGCGATGAGCCACGAAGCATTACGGCAACATCTTCTTCAAACAAGCGTACTTCCCGCTAAGGAAAAACGTCCTTTTCAAAAGGTATTGTTTGTAGAAGTAGATGGATTATATGTGAAGAGTCAAGAAAAGAAAAAGCGTGGATGGGAGTTGAAATTCGCCGCTGGACACGAGGGATGGAAAGAAAACGGAAAGCGAATCAGGCTCCGAAATAAAAGGCATTTTCTTTATGAAGGAAAAGAACCCTTTTGGGAAGCCTTTGAAACGTTCTTACAGAATCATTATGTGTATGATCCTACCCAAACCTTGCTTATTATTAATGGTGATGGAGCAGGCTGGATAACGGCATGTCGGGAGTATTTTCGGGAACGCGCCTTTTTCACCATGGACCGTTTTCATGTCGCTCGTTCGATGAAGCAACTAATGAAGAGCCATCCTCGATACCGCTACATGAAAAGAGCGTTAAAAAACTACCAGGTAGAAACATTACTTCTAGAGTTGAATAGCGCAGTAGGAACAATGGATACACCAGAAAAAGAAGAAAAACTAGAGCATTTCCTTGCCTTTTTAACGCATCATCAGGAAACCATAAAAGATTACCGTAGTTGGTTACAGGAAAAAGGTGTGGACACGACAGCGTATCGTCCAATGGGAAGTGCAGAGGCGATGATGAATCAATTAGCCAAACGATTAAAGAATGGAAGAGCATGGAGCAAAAAAGGAGTCATGAGCATGGCGCGCTTGTGGATTGGATTGAAGGATGACCTATCCATCCAAACGATATATGGGAAATGGGAAAAAGCCACGGAAAAATCAAAGAAAGAGCATCGAGCGAAAAGAAAAATACCCACAAAATTAGTAACAGAAACCGTGCGTCAGAACATGCCATACTTAAATCAAGCGATTGGAAAACCCGTTCACTTTGCCTTACAGGGATTAAAAGGTTTTTAAAAAATGAGAGAATCAACAGTTGGAAAAACAAAACCAATTGGAAAGCGGATACAAACTTAGAGGTTTTACTTTATAAAAAAGGGAGCTAAAAAAACTCCCACAAAAACTTGACTCAATCATAAGATTGCAGTTTTTCTTCAAAATCATAAATATTTGTTATAATCATCCGTTTGATAGTTTTCACTTAATCGGACAAGCTCTTCTTTTACTTTTTCTGGCGTTCCAATTATTGCTCGTTTTCGGTTTTTCCTTACGATTTCTCTGTCTTCTTCTGAAAGGTCTGCCCTTTTTGCCTCTTCTTTCGAGAGAATAAAGGTATCTTCTCCTTTTTCCACTGCTAACAGCCAAAGATCTTGGCTCATTGCCATTTCTTCTGCTTCTTCTTGTGTAGGTGCACATACAACAAAAACACATATATTTGCTTTTGGATTAGCAAAAGTGCCAGATGGCTGGAAGTTCTCCCGATAATGCTTCATCGCAATGCTTCCGCTAATTGGATTGATAAAATGTCCATATGTAAAAGCAGTTCCTTTTTCCGCGGCTAATCTGGCTCCTCGCTGTGAGACACCTAACATCCATATTTCCGGTTGTGTTTCAATGGAGGGATATGCTCGAACTTCAAGACCAAGCGGGGTATTTGCTAAATAATTTTGAAGTTCCGTTACTTGTCGTGGGAACTCATTCAAGCTTTTCCTCATCCCATCTGTAAGGGCTAATCGAGTGGGAGTAGATCCGCCTGGTGAACGCCCAATGCCTAAATCGATTCGGTTAGGATATAACGCTTCTAACACCTTAAAATCTTCCGCTATTTTAAATGGACTGTACTGGGGAAGCAAAACACCACCAGAACCGACACGTATCCTGTTTGTTTGAGAGGCAATACTCGATATAAGTACCGCTGGAGAAGTCCCCGCGATTCCATTTGAATTGTGATGCTCAGCAACCCAAAACCGAGTGTATCCTAATTCCTCTGTTCTTTTTGCCAAATAAATCGTATTTTGAAGAGCATTCGCTGCATGCAAATTTTTACTAATAACAGACTGATCAAGTACACTCAACTTCATTTGAATCCCCTTCTTTCCTCACATTTTAGAAAGATTACCATAGCTCTTTTGCAATAAGCTGATAGGATTTTTTTCGGCTTTCATAACTATTAGTAATAGTAATAATCATCATTTCATCTGCATTATACGCTGATTGTAAATCAACCAATTGCTCTTTAACCTCTTTTGGATTCCCTATAATCATCTTTTTTCGCATTTCTTTTATTCTATCTTTTTCATCGCTAGTAAAAGAATAGTTTCTTGCTTCTTCTATTGTTGGAATTCCTTTAGTTTTTTCGCCTGTATCTATTTTAATTTTCGATAGAAACCAACTTAAAGCAAGTTCCTCTGCTTGTTCGGTTGTTTCTGCACAAATAACTGATACAGTTACGATAGCTTCGGGCTTTTGAATACCTCCGCTTTTTCGAAATGCATTTCTATATGTATTTACAATCTCCATTCCATCTTTTTCGCTCATAAAGTGTCCAAATGCGTAGGCTGTCCCATAATTTGCAGCTTGGATAGCACTTTTTTCGCTCGTCCCTAGAATCCAAGGGACAGGGGGAACAATGGGAAGAGGATGTGCAGTTATTTTGGAAAACATCTGATCAGATGGATAATTATTATATAAAAAATGTAGAAGGTCTTTAATGGATTCCGGCATATTCCGGACATTTTCTAAAAAATTCCCAGAAAGAGCAATCGAAGCTTCAGCAGATCCGCCTGGTGCTCGACCTATTCCTAGATCAATTCGATTTGGAAATAAGGTTGCCAGCACATTAAACGTTTCGGCCACTTTATAAGGCTTATAATGTGGTAATAATATAGCTCCAGCTCCAATTCTTATCTTTTCTGTATTAGCTCCTATGTATCCTAGTACGACTTCTGGAGCAGAGCTAGCAAGACCTGGGAAATCATGATGCTCTGCAATCCAGTATCTTGTGTAACCGAGTTTTTCTCCAAATTGTGCAAGTTTCATCGATTCCAGAAGTGCCTCTTGCGCCGTTTTTCCAGATAAAACTGGAGCTTGGTCTAAAATACTTAACTTCATCTGACAGACCTCCCTGTTGTATAAATAAGCAAAAAACAGATCATAAAAACGATTAACAGCGATCTGTTTGTCTATTATATTTGTAAATTCATTCCACTTCTTTCAATTCTAAAAAGAATTCACTTATACTATTTTCATCTGAGAAATCGGTATAAGAAGTAGAATACTGATTGATTTTCCCTCTAAAATTCAATTGCTTATTTGGGATACTTACATCAAAAACATTTTCATATAAAAACTTCGTCACTACATGGTATTCTTCCCCACCACTTACTTCAAATTCAAAACTAACGAGCATTAAATACTTCTCGGTCTTATTACTTTTCATCTTTTTCTCTTTATAATTGGAAACAGTTAATTCAAAATCATTTAAGACAACTTTATTTACCATGTTACTCACTCCTTATTTAGAAGTGGAAGCAGAGGAACGTTTCTTATAAGGTCCGTTTAATTGACCTCAGTAGAACCATCCCTCTGCTTCCCTATTTTCACCGTTACTTCTGTTCCTTTTCCTACTTCGCTTTGGACTTGGATTTCGCCTTTGTGTAAATCAATGATTTTTTTGACAATCGAAAGACCGAGTCCATTTCCTCCAGCGCTTCGATTTCTTGATTTATCTGCTTTATAAAATCGTTCAAATATATGCATGAATGATTCTTGTTCTATACCGATTCCTGTGTCTTTTATTTTAACAGTGATGCTTCCATTATCCGATTTAAATGCCTCGACTGCTATAGTACCTTTTGTTGGCGTGAATTTTATACTATTATGCAGTAAATTAATCCATACTTGATCCAGCATGACTTCATCTGCAGTGACTTTTACGTCCTCAAGCGAGATATCCATATTTATTTCTTTTTCTGTCCATTGTGGCTCGTTAGCAAGAATAATACGACGAAGCTGGTGATCTAATCGGTATTCTCTTTGATCCAAAGGCAAGTGTTCCGATTCTAAAGAGGTAAGCTTTAATAGATTTTCACTTAATTTGGACAAGCGTGTACTTTCCATTTCAATAATATGTAAATAATGTTTTCGTTCTTCTGGACTTAAATCATCATTTTTCAAGGTATGGGCAAAACCACTAATAGACGTTAAGGGAGACTGGATTTCATGGGACACATTCGAGATAAATTCCTGACGCATTTCTTCCATTTCTCCTAATTTTTCTGCCATATCACTGATGCTTGATACGATTTGATAATAGGGATGATCATCATCTCCTTCACGAAACTGACTTTTATAATAAGAAAGATCAATCTTAAAATTTCCTTCTGCAATCATTTTTATTGCTTGAATGATTGGATGCAGGTGTTTCTCTTGTCTTGATTTTACCCATGGAATTCTTGTGATAATTGCTATACAACAACCAAAGAAGAAAAATCCAACAATCGAATTTATTAACTGTCTGATGAATTCACTAGGAGTTATTTGAATTGCATCATAAAGCCATGCAGTTAGCAAATAAGCTAGTGACCAGCATACTAGTAAAAATACAATGATTGAAAGGAAGCCTGCTGTTCGTTTCATAAATTGTGAGAACTTCACTATTTTCCCTCCAAACGATAACCGAGACCACGGATTGTTATTATCTTAAAGGGGCATTCTTCTTGAGAAAACCGCTGTCGCAAGCGTTTTATATGAACATCAACTGTGCGCTCATCTCCTTCATAATCAAAGCCCCATATGTCTTCAATCAATTGTTCTCTCGAGAAAGTTTTCTTTTGATGGGTTGCAAGTTTAAATAATAGTTCAAATTCCTTTAAAGGCAACGTAATTTCTTCGGCGCCAATAGAGACTTTATAAGAATCACGATCAATAGTGACATCTCCAATCACAATCCGATTGGAGAGAGTAATTTGATAGCGCTTAAGAAGCGCTTTTACCCTTGCTAGTAATTCGGCCGGAGCAAATGGCTTTACTAAGTAATCGTCCGCTCCGAGATCAAAGCCCTTTACCTTTTGGGTTGTTTCTCCTTTTGCAGTCAACATTAAAATTGGCATTGTATCCGTATAATTGGTTCGTACTTCTCGACAAAATGTCCATCCATCCATATTTGGCATCATAATATCGAGGATAATTAAATCCATTTTATCTTGCTCTAATAAAGTCATAGCAACTTCTCCATCTTCTGCCTCTACAATGGAAAGACCCTCCTTCGCCAGAATGATGCGGATTAATTCCCGAATATGTGGATCATCATCTACGATTAATATTTTTGCCATACACTTCATCCCTTTTAAAAAATAAGGAGAACCGCCAAATTAATGGCCGTTCCTATCCATTTGATTATTCTTTATTCTACCATTTCTTCTTACTAAAACTCATGCACGTCGCATATAAGCTCGTACTGTAATTGGCGCAAAAATTGCTACGATGACTGCTGCCCCAATTAGGGAGATCGTGAAATCCCATCCCATTGTGCCATTGTTCGTTAAATCTCTTACTGCTGTAACTAAATGCGAAATTGGATTAACTTTTACAAACCATTGAAGTATATTAGGCATTGTATCAGCTGGTACAAAGGCATTAGAAAGAAAGGTTAGCGGAAATAAAACAATCATTGAGATCCCTTGCACACTTGAAGCTGTGCGTGAAATAACACCCAAGAAAGCAAAGATCCAGCTAATTGCCCAAGAACAGACAATGACAAGAAGTCCTGCTAGGATCACAAAGCCTATACCACCTTCTGGTCGGTAGCCCATAACATATCCCATTGTAAATGTAAGAGTTGTTGCAATGGTATATCGAATCGTATCAGCTAATAATGCTCCAGCTAAAGGTGCGATCCGGGCAATCGGCAAGGACTTAAACCGATCAAAGACCCCTTTATCCATGTCCTCCCTGAGCTGTACTCCTGTCACAACAGAAGTGGTAATAACAGTTTGGACGAGAATGCCTGGAATAATAACAGGCAAATAGTTTTGCACATTTCCAGAAATAGCCCCGCCAAATATATACGTAAACATAAGAGTAAAAATAATCGGCTGCAATGTAACATCGATTAATTGTTCAGGTGTACGCTTTATCTTAAGCAAACCTCTGTAAGCCATTGTTAATGAATTTCTAACCGCTTGGCGAAAACTTGAGTTTCCACGAAGTTTCCGTTCATGAGCTGGTTTTATGATAGTGCTGCTCATACTAATTCCTCCACTTTACTAGATTTATTCGTAGTATCTGCGATATTTTCTTTTGAACCAGTGATAGATAGGAAAACCTCATCTAATGTTGGCTTCTGTACACTTAGCTCAGCTAATGGAATACCAGCCTCTTTTAAGGTAATTAGCAAATCTGTTACTTTATCAGCATCGGCCATAGGTGCTGTGATTTTTCCACCTTCTGCTGAAACAGCTGATTGGACGTTAAGCACACGCTCCACGATTAAGCGAGCATCCTGCATATACTGCTCGTTTTGTATACTTAAATGTAAGGATGATGTACCGATTGATTCCTTCAAATCATTTACGGTTCCTTCCGCAACTACTTTCCCATGATCGATAACCGCAACTCGGTCCGCTAGTTCATCTGCCTCTTGAAGATATTGTGTCGTTAGTAGTACTGTCGAGCCCCCATTAATTAACTTTCGGATTGTATCCCACATTTGGTTGCGGGTTCGCGGATCTAGCCCAGTTGTTGGTTCATCTAAAAAGATAAGCGGTGGTTGGGCAATGAGACTGGCAGCTAAATCAAGCCTTCTGCGCATTCCGCCAGAGAAATTCTTCAATGGACGTTTTGCCGCTTCTATTAAACCAAACTCTTCTAGTAAATCCATTGCTTTACGCTTCGCTTCAGCTCGCCCTAAGCCTAATAGACGAGAAAAAATAATTAGGTTCTCCGTAGCACTTAATGACTTATCAACAGAAGCGTACTGACCTGTAACACCAATTAATTGGCGAACAAGCTGCGGTTCCTTTACTATATCGTAACCAAAGATTTTTGCTGAACCAGCATCTGCCTTCAGTAATGTTGCAAGCATTCTAATCGTGGTCGTTTTCCCAGCTCCATTTGGGCCAAGCACACCATAAATCGAACCAGCGCGAACATTCAAATCCACCCCATCAACCGCCCGATTATCACCAAATACCTTCACCAAACCACGAGCCTCCACAGCCCATTCACTACTATCTATAATCTTTTTATTATTTATAATTTGATTCAAGTAAATCCTCCTCTTCATCTGATGAAGCGATAATAAAACACAAATATGAACTCCATATGAACGAGGGAAGCAGAGAGACGGTTCTTAGGGGGACTTTTTTTGGGGGAAATGAATAACAGCAATGGTCCGCTACTATGACTTCGATAGAAAAACAAAAGATGACTAGGTTACAGATTCTGTTATAAAAGGAAAATCGGTTATCCAAAAGTCATGCAGATGTTTTATCTGCGAAACATTGTGATAACCGCTTAGCAAAAGATATTCGGGCATTATTCAGCAGGAAATTAAACGGTTTGATTATAAAATGAAGGTAACTGATGTGGAGCAAAGAGAAAACCAACTTATTACAGACTATACTATCCTAAATGCTGAGACGAAAGGGGAGAGTTAAACATTGAACAAATGCTAGAATATCAAATTCATAGTAGAGAGACAAAACAAATCGGTGATAGCCATCTACCTTTCCAATCCATTTTCCCCATTGAAAATGTAGATGCATTTGATACGAAGTAAGGCAGAGGTACGGTTCTTCTGAGGACTTTTAAGGGAAACAGTAGAACCGTCCCCTTGATTCTCACTTTATATTTTTTTCACAAATTCTGATTTTAATTTCATTGCACCAAAACCAACAATTTTACAGTCAATATCGTGGTCACCATCAACTAAGCGAATATTTTTCACCTTTGTTCCTTGCTTTAGAACCGAAGAGCTACCTTTTACTTTTAAATCCTTGATAACAGTAACCGTATCTCCATCATTCAAAACATTTCCATTTGCATCTTTAATAACTCTGCTGTCTCCGTCTATTTCGGTTTCAGTACTAAACGTCCACTCATGTCCACATTCTGGACAAACCAAAAACGTCCCATCATCATATGTATATTCTGATTCGCATTTTGGACAATTAGGCAAATTGCTCATTCTTATTACTCCTCCACAAATTGAATTGGTATTAAAGATACTATTATAACAAAAAGGGATCCTCAGAGGGACCTTACCTCTACTTAATGTTAATGGGTTGATGATGAAGCTGCAGCTGCTTCATCTGCTTTCACACAATCAATTGCGATGACGAGGGCAATAACAATCGTCTCTAACTCTTCATTTAAAATTTGTACCTTATAACTATCTCCCCAAGTGAACCACTCTTTATTTACTTTACCGATGACTTTCCCATTTTGTAATACTTGAAAATCCATATCCCACCAGTTACCAAGTACCTCCATACCTGCTGCCTCAATATTATACCGTGCTTTAAAAAAGGAAAACTCTTTCTTAATAGTCAGGACTTCTTGACCATTTATTTCAACAAAAAACTTTGGTAAAAAGCTTAATACCTTTTTCGTAATAAGCGCAATTTCATTTTTGTTTTCATCCCTAATAGAGAAGGTCTTAGGAATTTTCATAAAACTTCCCTCTACATAATAAACATCCTTCTCCTGCTGATCCTTAACTGTAAATTTACCACTTAAACTAAACACCTTTTGCTTTATATAAAGTTGTTTCATTTTATACCTCCTGATATAGCAGTTTGCTAAATTGGTTTGCCTTATTCCATATAATAATCAATTGTTATAACATGGAAATCAACTTAAAATCACTATTTAGAATGGAGACCGTTTGTATAAATGGTCATTTCATTCCTATATTCAACACTTTATGACGTAATACCTCCCATAGTGAAAAAAGGTATGTAAATGAAGATGTTTACATACCTTTTCCTTCCACTTTTAAATCAAAGTCATTTAAAACAGGATAGCTTATGTCGCCTGTTTTGGTCTTTAAGAAACGAACTTTAAACAGACGTTTCTCGATGCTGGATATGACTTGCAATCCATGCAATGATCCCAGCTATTGCAAGATAAGTCACCAAAATAAATAATTGGGTTTGAAGCTCATGCCAATTAAAGTACAAATAATGGAACACTTGCTACTTCCAGCTTAAACACACTTAAAACAATAATATCTACGATAATCGCTTGAACAAATCCAATCGTATAAACCAATCCTAGTTTGTTAACTAAATGATGGGTTCCATTTACAATCTGCTCTTTTCGTTTTCCAAGAGGAAGAATATTGGATGCCATTATCCCCACCTACAAAAAAGGCAAGTGACAAGAAGTAAGGTGCGATACCCGATCCGTAATTTGGCACAGTGGAAACATTTTGCTGTTCGAGTACTACTGGTTCAGAAAACATATCCGTCCATTAGCTTATCTGTGCCTTCCTTAAGCGGCTTTGTCCCATTCGCAGCTTTGTTATTTAACTAACATTTCAGCCGTATGTGTTATTTCATTTGTTGTTTCATGAAGTTGATTTACAATTAAGTTACTATTTTTAATTTCCTTAAATATTACTTCTGTTTTATATTTTGAATGTTTGACAGCATAAACAATTTGATTGAAGAACTCAATTGTTTCTTCTGTTATTTTTTGATTTTTCACGATATCCTCGTTAAAGGTAGTGACAGACCCATTTACCTTTTTGACCTGTTGAGAAATTTCTTTAACAAAAGAAGCAATTTCTTCCGTAGATTGTTTTGTCATATTCGATAATTTTCTTATTTCACCTGCTACTACTGCAAACCCCTTGCCATGTTCACCAGCGCGTGCCGATTCAATCGATGCATTTAGTGCTAAAAGATTAATTTGATTAGCAATGGAAGCAACAACGTCTACTACATGATCAATTTTTTGACTAACTCGGCTCATTTGACTAATCTCATCCTGCAGAACAACAATCTGATTTTTGATCGCTGTGGCAGATTCCTTTTCTTGTCCCATTCTATTTTTTCCCTCTTCAGACAAGTCCTCTACCTTTTGAATAGCCTGGTTCCCACCATTGGCTAACATTTGAATTTTATCAAATTGGCTAATCAGACCTTGTAAGGAAGAACTCGTTTCTTGTGTGATAGCAGATAATTCATGGGCAGTTTCCCTCAACTTTTCTTGTATTTTCTCTTTTTCTTTTTCTTTTACTAGACGATTGGATTCTTCCTTTATTTCATACGCTTCTAATACTAATTGTTGCTCTAAACTAAAGATTTTTTGAAGGGAGCGAACAGCCTCATACAATTCATTTTTATTTTGGATTTCTCGATAAAAAACTTCTACAATCGCATTCAATAAATGTTGGAAAGCGTTCACATACCATTTCGTTCCTAACCCTATTTTGACATGAACATGCGCAATTCTTTTTCTCTGTATAACATATGATTCATTCACTTTCCCAGAAAATATTTCTGTAATATGGTGATACAATGTTTTTCCAAGTTTTTCAACATCGCTATAGGTATTAATGATCGTAATTAAAGTAGGTTCTTTCATGACAGTCTCATAAAAGGAATTCACTAAATTTTGCGCTTCGCTTTCTACTATTGGTTTTAAAACGAACAATCGTTTAACATCCATTTCTGTTAAGCCTATCATTTCAATTTGAGTTAGCAATTCCTTTGGCAAATTAAAATCTACCACTACGTTATCTAAAGATGAAAATAACAATTCAGCCTTTTTCTTTCCTAATAACGGCATTACGAGTCTCTCCCTGCTGTTAATAAATGTATATACTGTAACTATTATACCATTTACCAATATAGGCAAAAAGACTTAATTATAGGTATTAACTCCTGAAAAATAAAAGCAGTTACTTTCTATTATTCATTAAAAATGAAACAATGGAAGAACTGCTTTTCGTGTAATTTCCTGCTTCCTCTATACTCCTATTGCCATTGCTGACGCCATTTTTCTACCTTATCGTTAATTTCTTTTGCTGCTCGATCTCTTTCCGACTCCTTTTCTTCCTTTATAGCTTGGAAGTGCTTATTTCGCAAATCGTGCTGTGAATGAGCTAATTTCAAAACTTGTTTTTCTACATCATCGGTAATCACTTTCTCATCATGCAAGAAATACGCTGCATCTTTAATTCGATTCCATTCTGCATCGGAAACCCTATATAGAGGATTATAAATCTCATTCATCCTCTCCATCGCCGCAGTCATTTGCTGTAACGTCACCCCTTGTGTCCAAACAAGCTCCCCAATCGTAGGCTGCCATTTTTTTGTAATTTGCACTTCCAAATCAGCTGGATCGTTCACTGTCACATACTCCCCACCACCAGAATCGGCCACTTGTTTTAATTGCTTTTGGCCTTCGTTATCTACGTCAAATCCAATGATATTTACTTTAGCCTTAATACTTTGATTTTGTAGTTGTTTAGCAGCAGTAACAGGGTCTCCATCACATGTTTCCACTCCATCACTCACCATATAAACCAAATTTTCGTACTCATTGCAGAATAGGACGCCAATATTCTCTGAGCATCATTTATAGCCCCAGCTAACGGTGTCCAGCCACTTGCCTGAAAAGAATTTAATGAGTTTGTGAAATTTTTAGGTTGATAGGCAGATAGCGGATATATCGATTCCACGGCCGAACAAGATTTTTTCTTGTCTGAATCAGCCGATGAGCCAACATGTCCATAAGAAATCAACGCAACATTCGCATCACTTGGAATTTGCTCCATAAACTTCGCAATTGCTGCTTTTGCAAGCTCCATTTTTGTTTTTCCTTCTATTTCCCCATTCATACTGCCACTTGCATCCATTAACACCAAAACGTTCATTTTCTTTTGTTGTGTGGTTACTTCATCCTCACCACTCGGCAATTCAGGCATCACAAACCCATGCTCGTATGTAACTAATTGCTCATAATAGTTTTTATAATTTCCTGACCCTAGCGTATAAACAAGGTAATCATACACTTGCTCACTGCTTAGATTTTTATGTTTCATAAAATAATTCTCAAGCTCTTTCTCGGCAATCGGATTTAATGTGTCTTCTAGAAAATCTCGGTACTGCTGACTGTCCCAGCCTTCCAGTGTTTCTAACTGCTGATCCATATGTGTTTCAACTAATACTCCTGCTTGCTGATCAACCATTTCTTCTACCGTTTTGGCAGCAGGCGGGATTTTTTCTTCCACAGCTTCCTCCGTTGTCGTTGTTTTAGTAGTTTTTAGCTTCTCCGGTTGCACTTGATCCTTTGCACAAGCTGAGATTATCACTAAAGACAAAATACAAACTAAAATTGCCCCTCTTTGTAAAGCTTTCATCTAATACCCTCCTTCTAGAAAAATCCATTATTTTCTATACGTCCTATGGAGATATTAGTTTCTAAGGCTTAGGGCACAATTTACAGCAGAATTGTTAGGTGTATATTCCTATTAATTAAAGTACTGACTAATAAAAAAGATGACCTCTACAGAAAACAGAGATCATCTATTTATAAATCCTTTATTCATTTAGGTAATTTCCTATCTTTCTATCATGAAATTTTATTGTGGTTGCAGAATCGTCCGCTTTAAAAACTCTCTAGTACGTTCTTGTGTAGGATTTTGAAAAATTCGCTCCGGACTTCCTTCCTCCGCAATAACACCTTTATCCATAAAGATAACTCGATCTGATACTTCTTTTGCGAATTCCATTTCATGTGTTACAACAATCATCGTTAAGCCAGAATTGGCAAGTTCCTTCATGACCTTTAAAACCTCGCCTACCATTTCTGGATCAAGAGCCGATGTAGGCTCATCAAACAGCATAACATCTGGATTCATCGAAAGAGCTCTTGCTATTGCGACTCGCTGTTTTTGACCGCCTGATAATTGTTTTGGCTGTGCATTAATATACTTATCCATACCAACAACGTTTAAGTAATACATCGCTACTTTCTCGGCCTCTTCTTTGGATCTCTTTAGGACCTTTATTTGTCCTACTACACAATTATTGAGAACATTATGATTGTTAAATAGGTTAAACTGCTGGAACACCATCCCTAAGTGTTTTCGATAGGACGCAACATCATGTTTATCATCCAATATATTTTCTCCATGATAGAGTATTTGCCCGCCACTTGGTTTTTCTAAAAGATTAATACAACGAAGTAGCGTCGATTTACCAGATCCAGACGAACCGATAATGGAAACTACTTCTCCTTTCGTTACAGAAAAATTAATGTCTCTAAGTACTTCATGTGTTCCATAGGATTTATTAAGATGCTGAATATCAATAATTTTTTCCATCTGTTTTTCACCTTCTTCCATTATTTAAATTTGCCTCTTAATTGGTCATCTCTTCCGATCACCGTATAGCTATCAGATCCATCTAATTTCTTCTCCATATATAGCAATATTCTCGTTACAATAAAGGTCATCACAAAATAAATGAGACAAGCTACAAAGAAAGATTCAAAATATCTAAAGTTATTTCCTGAAATCGATTTTGTCACGAAATATAATTCTGTCACTGAAATAACATTCAGTACGGACGTATCTTTAATATTAATAACAAACTGATTGCCAGTTGCAGGCAGGATATTTCGAATAACCTGTGGCAAAACAACATTCCACATTGCTTGAACATGATTCATCCCAATTGCATGCGCTGCTTCAAACTGCCCTTTATCAACGGAAATAATTCCGCCTCGAACAATTTCTGCCATATAAGCTCCTGTATTAATCGATACGACAATAATCGCCGCAGTAAGAACATTCATATTTATACCAAATGCTAGCGCAGAACCATAATAAATAACCATCGCTTGGACAATCATCGGTGTTCCACGGAAGAATTCAATATAGATAGACAGTATGATATTGACCAGTTTTAAAATGACTTTTTTTGCACCTCGTTCTGGTGTAGGGATCGTGCGAATTACACCTGCTACCAATCCGATAGCTGCCCCAATAATCGTCCCTATCAAGGCAATCAAAAGGGTTAAACCAGCACCACGAAGGAACATAGGCCAATTCTCTGAAATTATTTTAATGATCCATTCAAGACTCATCTTTTCTCCTCACTTACTTTACTGTATAAAGAGGCTGGGACAAAACTAGATAGCCAATCTGTAAAGACGAACAATCTCTAATTTATCACTTAAATAAAGGTTCCTTTTATACAATGGTTATTTATGTTTTTAAATATAGTCAAGTGTAAAAACTAATTCGTTCCATTGCGCTACAGAAACTCGCTTTCCGCGGGGAGCAACCTAAGCCTCCTCGGCTAAAGCCTGTGGGGTCTTAGGTTTTGCTCTACTTCCCGCAGGAGTCGAGTGTCTTCCGCTCCATTCCACTCTGTTTTTAAAGGCAATTCCCTAAAAAATATTGTTTTTTTAGAAAAAATGAATTAGTAGGAAATATGGAGCAGCCTGAATACACGTAGACTCCTATGGGAGCTGCGAGAAAGTCCGAGACCCTGCAGGCCATAGGCCGAAGCGGCTCGGCGCTCGCCCCATGGAAAGCGAAGTGTATTCAGGCTGCGGATATTAACACTAACTGTACTGAAACAGCCTTTTATAAAACTAATAAAACCCGAACAATCATTTAGGATTATTTGATAGTTGTTCGGGTTTATCTATGACTGGAATACTTATTTCCCAGCCTCTTTATCCTTTTTATTCTGCTGCTGGTTGATTTTTTATAGCATTATCCATTATGCTTGTACGTTCTTCTTCTTTGATATCTGCTAAAATTTTATTAATCTTCTCTGTTAAATCACTGCCCTTTTGAAGGCCAACTGCGATAGATGTATCTTCTTCCGATGTTTCAAATCCATCACTAAATTCAACCATTGCAAACTTGTCATTTGCAGTTGAGGCACTAACTCCTTCGGGACGTTCTGAAACATATCCATCAATAACTCCTGACTCAAGCGCTACCCTCATTGCTGGGAAGTTATCCATAGCCGTCTTTTTTTCTACACCTTCAATTTGATCAATTACAGAATAGTGAAAGGTATTTAGCTGTGCTGTAACTTTAGCACCTTTGAAATCTTGGATAGAAGCAGCATTTTCATACTTACTTCCTTTTTTCACAACCATTACTAAATTTGATTTATAATAGCTATCTGAAAAGTCAATTGTTTCTTTACGTTCTGCAGTTGGTGACATCCCTGCGATAATTGCATCAATTTTCCCAGAAACTAATGCTGGTACTAATCCGTCCCATTCTGTTTTAACAATCACTAATTCTTTTCCTAAACCTTCAGCTACTTTTTTCGCAATTTCCACATCATATCCACCAGCATATTCTGAAGAGCCATTGATTTTCACAGCTCCATTAGAATCATTGTTTTGTGTCCAGTTAAATGGAGCATAACCCGCTTCCAGTCCTACTTTAAATGTATTATCATTTGATGATCCAGAAGCTGAATCACTGTTCGATCCACAGCCTGCCAATAAAAGCATAGCTCCTACCATTAAAACCATAAATAATGTAAACTTGTTTTTCATGATGTCTCTCCTCCTATTAATCTACTAAAACAAAAAAAACGACCTGAGATCAACTCAGGTCGTAGTATATGTAATAGCCCTAAAGTCCTCTCTTTTTATCCCAAATGAGATAGCACAACTCAATAAACAAGTGGTTTATTGAGACAGTCCTGCAGTTCTTAACTACAGACCCAGCATGTAATACGGAGAAATATTACACACTTCGGCGACATTTCCTTCTCCTTAGCATCATAGCTTCTCAAACTCCGCTAAAGACTGTTAAATATCGCGCCTCTACCTCACTGTTAAAAAGTGAGGTCTTATTCAATTATTTTTAATAGTACCGTATTTTGTCGAGATTCGTCAACTTGTTTTATCACCATTACCTTTGTAAATTGTATTTTATTTGGTTTTAATAAGGAAAAATCTTTATCACAAAACGCTTCTTTTCAGCAAATTTATACTACTCTCTGTATTATTATAAAAATCAACTGATTATGATTTTTAGTCCTTCTTAGCCTCATATACCTTCAATGATTTACCTTTGATTGGCGTTTTCTTCATTCTTTCTAATACTAAACGCCCTTTATCATTTAAAATCTCTACATAAGAAAAAGTATCCATTATGGTAATAATCCCAATATCCTCTGCTGTTACACCTTCTATTTTAGCGATCGTTCCAACAAAATCGACTGCTCGAAGCTTCTTTTTCTTGCCGTCATTAAAGTATAATTTCATAATTTGCTTGTTTAATTTTTCATTTTTCGCCTTTTTTATGGTGGGTTCTTCATTCTTTTTTGCTTCAAAGTCAGCTTGCTTATTGGCAACTTCTTCTTTTGCAGGAGCATCTATCATTGGAATTTCAAAACCTATATATTCTTCTATCTCCTGTAAAAACCTATCTTCAAATGGTGTCACAAATGTGATGGCTTTCCCTTTTTTACCTGCCCGCCCTGTTCTTCCTGTGCGATGAACATAGCTCTCCTTTTCTAAAGGAAGATCATAATTGATCACATGGGTGATATTATCAATATCAATCCCTCTAGCTGCCACGTCTGTCGCAATTAAATAGTGGAACTCTCCCCTTTTAAAATCATTCATGACTTCAAGTCTATCTTCCTGTACCATACCACCATGGATTTGATCACAGTTATATCCTAAATCTGTTAATTGATCACTCAAGGTATCTACTCTATCTTTTGTACGACAAAAGATAATACAACTATCAGGATTTTCTACAATCGTTACATCTTGAAGAAGAGAGAACTTATCCTTCTCTTCTACTTTTATAAGCGAGTGTTCAATTTTATCTGTAGTCAATCCAGTCGCCTTGATTTCAATATCAATGGGTGTCTTCATATAGCGCTGTGACAGTTCTTTAACCGCCTCAGGTAAGGTAGCTGAAAATAACATGGTTACTCGATTTTGTGGTAATGCATTGATGATAGCTTCTACCTGTTCAATAAATCCCATGTTTAACATTTCGTCCGCTTCATCAATTACAAGATAGCTAATTCTGTCTAAGGACAATGTCCCTCTCTCGATATGATCCAATACGCGACCTGGTGTACCGACCACTACATGCGTCTTTTGTTTTAATTCTGTTTTTTGGATAGCAAACGGCTGTTTTCCATATACAGCTGCTGCTTTAATTCGTTTAAATCTTCCTATATCTATAAAATCTTCTTTAACTTGAACAGCAAGTTCCCTTGTTGGTGTCAAAATTAACGCTTGAGGTTTATTCTCTTCCCATTCCACTAATTCACAAATAGGAATCCCATAGGAAGCCGTCTTGCCACTTCCAGTTTGTGATTTCACAACAAGATCGATTTTTTCTAGTACAAGAGGGATTACTTTATTCTGAACCTCTGTTGGTGTTCTATATTCTAAACTATCTAGAGCTTTTACTATTTGATTACTTAAATTAAAATCATGAAAATTCTTTGCACTCATCATTAAGCCTCTTTTATTTTGAATTATTCTTCTTATTATTTCCGTAACATTTAGTACCTTATACAAACTTCTATTATACGCTATCTTCTCTTTGTAAATGTACTAAGGTATAAATAAAAAAAGACCTACCCTTTAGGCAAGTCTAATGCTTGATATGCTGATTGATACTTTCCGCCTGCTGCAACTTCTGAATGATACAAAGCCCTTAATGCTGAACTTTTCTCAAGTTCATGTTCATCCATTAAATCCTTTAAGCGTATTTGCAAGTCCTTATTATCTTTGATTAACTGTTTCATTTGTGATTTCATGTATTTCATAAGATATCTAATCCTTCCTAGAGCATAGCCCGCACTTATTCTAATCAAGTCTTTCCTATTGTACTTTGTGTATATTCCAGCTCTCCTTTTCACTCTATTATTACATACAATCCTCAAATTTTATAAAAAAATACATCTTTAACATTATAAGGTTCTAGTTAATAAAAAGATGATCTCTACACAGACAGAGATCATCCAAAAAAATTACACTTATTCATTTCTAATTTTTCCATTAAAAGTTAACCCAAATAACCTCAATAGTAAGAACTTTTTACCATTACCTCTAACTTGATATATTGCTTATGGAAATATATACCCCTTATCCTTCTGATAAAACAAAAAAGTCAGGTAGATTAATAGTAGGTAATTCCGTTTTGTGAAAAAAACACTATAAATACATGTAAATTTGCTAGCTTGCAATATAGCAAATAACACCCCTAATCGCTTCTTAACAATAAATATTGTCATCGTGCAATCGGGGTGTTAGTTTGCTTGTTATTTGGTATGTAACTTTTATCTCATTCAGGAAATTTTTGTAGGATTGTATAGAAAATGTGTGGTCAAATTTAGGTAATTCAATTCTTCAACTAACAGGGCTAATTGAGGAAAAATATTAACAATTTCTTAATGTTTGAGGTATCCTTCTTTAGAATCTAATTACATTTTTTAAAGTTATGGTTAATTTTAAGAAAATGCTGATATGAGGTAAAGTTTTAATTTGGTTTATAGCTTGACTGTCGATATATTATAATATATATTATGAGTATCGATATATCGCTGGTCAACATATGAAGGAAAAGGTGATTCCTATAAATCCATTATCAGAATCTACATATTTAATCTTATTAGCTCTTTATCAAGGACCACTTCACGGTTATGGCATTATAAAAGAAATTGAAAATACCAGTGAAGGAAAGTATATCATCGCACCTGGTACCCTTTACGGAGTATTAAAAAATTTAGAAAAACAAAATTTGATAGAAACTATAGCTGTCGAAAGGGAAAAACGTAAGAAAAAAACATATTGTATTACGGATCAAGGAAAAAAAGTACTTCATTCGGAGTATGAGAGATATATTCGAATGATTAATTATTCAAAGACAATCATTCAAGGGGAGATGGATAAAGGTGAAAAATAATGCTATTAAAAAGGTCACAAAACGTTTTTCAGATTTTTCCAAGGAGGAAGAATGGTTAAAAAGTATGTTAAACGAAGGTTGGATACTTAAAGGTTATGATTCTGAGGATATTGGTGACTGTCACTATATCTTCGAACGTACCCAAAGTGAAAAACCCAAAAATATAATTTATAAAATTGATTTCCGAAGCTTTGATAAAAAGAGAGATTTTGAAGAGTATAAAGAGATTTTTCAAGATTCTGGTTGGACCTTGCTTTCAAAAAGCAAGTGGTATTCCAAGCATATTTTTTATAGAGATTCCTCCTCAAATGAACAAAGCGATATTTTTTCTGACCAGGAATCATATATAGAAAGAGAGAAAAGAAAAAGGACTTCTCTCCTGATGTATACCGGTTTGGCTTCTATTGGTTTTATAATTTTTATTGTTTTATGGATAATCTTTGATTATGCTTATTTTGGTGCATTTGGGCTTTCCCTATTATACGTCAGTTATAAGTATACAATTAATTATTTTAAACATAGAAAGTTCTTAAAATCTATTCTTTAGAGTTCTGTAATCTATTACTCATTCTAAAATAAATACCTAAAATAATCGCTTTACTTTTTTATATCACTATAAGCGCTTATCATTATTGAAAAAGATGAATACAGGTGAGATCCGTGTGGGTGGAATACTCTTTTACAAGAGTATTCCACCCACACGGAACATTATTAAAATAGTTTTCTCTTTTTGACTTATCTCTACAAAAAAGGCCACATCTGTATAAAAATTCCGCTTAATCATAGGCTATCATAAAATCGCAGATTGAAATATTCAAGTTAATCCTCATCTATTCCATCCCTATGCCTTAGCAGCAAACGATTGTTTGCCGTATAAATTTTCCCTTTGGGACTTCACACCGATCTACTATTTCAAAACCTGCTTCACCCAGTATTCCATCTATATCTTCAGTCGTTACGATGACCATTTTTTTAGCAAAGCGACGGGCGCTTTGCAACATTGCAAATTTTTCCTCATCGGAAACAACGGAGCAAGGATTATATGGCATGTCGATAATTGCCACATCATACATTTCTGTTATGTCTCTGATATCCCTTAAAAATACAGGACCAGAAAGTCCAAAATGGGCGAGATTGTTCCGAATGCCCTTCATGACTAAGGGATTATAATCACTGCCTGTTATATTAACTCCCATCGATAAAGCCTCTACCAATACTGTCCCGATGCCACAGCATGGATCAATCACCTTCACTCCTCTTAATTCTGGAACTGCAATATTTACTAGCGCTCTAGCCACTCGGGTAGTTAGTGCAGTTGAGTAGTTATGAGGTTTCTGTTGATGAATAAGCCACATACCCTGATTTTCCGAATAGTATCCGAAATACCATTTTCCTTTTAACTTGGTAATAGCAAATACTATCTCTGGATTATGAAGATTTGCTGCACCTGGAACCAAGCATCCAATTTGTCTAGCGATTCCTTTCCTTTCATTAAATTCCATTTTATCAAGGGGATCGATGTCCCGATAATTGATGCCGATTACCTTATAAGTACCACGCAAAGGAGGCATTGCCTCTACCTTTTGTATTAGCTCTTCTAACCTATCACCTGTAAATAGAACCGCTATTTTTTCTTTTATAAAAGGACTCCTACTAGGGTCTCTACTTATGCTGCTTTCTAATACAAAGGCATGTAAGTCAGCACGAAATAGAGAACGAACTTCTAATTTACATAGATGTTCTTCTTCCTCCGCATAATTGAAGGTATATAAAAAGGTATTGGGGACCAACCTATTTTGACTCAAGTTCTTTCTCCTCCTTTTTGGATAAGCCCTTGAGCTGTTCCATTTTTTCATGAAAATAGTAAAACGAGGCTGGGACATAAGTATTCCAGCCAAGGATAATTCCGAACAATTATACGAAGATGCTAATGAATGTTCCGTATAATTGTTCGGGCTTTTATTTGTTTTTCAAAGGATGTTTCCATGAAGTTTGGTGCGATTCCCCGCAGCCGGAATACACTTCGCTTTCCATGGGGCTCGCGCTGAGCCGCTTCGGCCTGTGGCCTGCAGGGTCTCAGACTGTCTCGCTAATCCCATAGGAGTCTTCGTGTATTCCGGCTGCTCTGTTTTTCCAACTAATTATATTTCCTCTTGTAAAAAGTATGCGAAAGCAGCCGCTATTTACTAGCTATATTAGAAATTGTTCGTCTTTACAGAGTATCTATTTAGTTATGTCCCTTCCTCTGCGTTGTTTTTCCTACGTATTTTAAATGGAAGATTTGTTAAAGCCTTCTTCCTTTAAGTATTCACAAGCTTCCTCGTAGCTTGAAAAACTATTTTCTAGATTGACTCCGGCATATATATTCCAAAACCCTTCTTCTTGAAGAAGTATGAGCGTATTATTTTCCGTATCAATCCATGTTTCTTCTTCCACGGTTTCTTCCTCCACCGTCTCTTCTTCTTGTATATTCGGTCCTAATGATTGAATGGATTTTTCAATAATTTCTTTTAGTTCTTCTTTTGAAAAATCTCTAATATTGACCATCCCTTTTTCGTCTGTCTCATACTCACTCAGCTTGTCCGCATATACAAATCCGTTCCCATTGGGATGTAAGTGATACACGACGTTCTTTTTGTCACTTCCACTTTCCGCATAATGAAAATTGACGCGTTTTAATGAAACATTCTTTCGTTCTAATTGAGGGAACTCCTCGATAATATTTAGTTTTTCTTCAAATGATAGCATATTTGCCTCCCGAATTTTTATTATATTATTATAATTAGTCTCCGTTCTAATTGTGGGTAAAACTAATATACCACGTTTTATTAGTATGAATATAGTTCAACTTATTAGGATGTAATTTCTAAAATATTTCCATCTGGGTCTATAACATAGAATCGAGAATGGATAGAACCTCTTCTTACCTTAAAATTTTGTGATTCTAATAGTCGATAAAGATAAAATATTTGCATCGGTTTCGCTTCCCGTATTGCTTTAGTGAGGGCAATAATAATTTCTTGATTAGAAGAGGGGATTTTCATATTATTATTTTGCAATTTTAGTTTCTTTCTAGACCGATGAAGTGCTGTTTTAATCGCCTCATTACTTATTCTTAACATGGATGCCATTTCTTTTGAAGTGTAGCCAAATACATCCTTCAAGGTAACTAGCATAGCCTGTTTTAAAGGTAGGGTGGTAAGTAAAATTTCTATTAAACCATCGTAATCTATAAAATCGTAGGCTTCTCCGAAAATGTCCTCATTAAATAAAATACTCTCTTTATATTTCCTGTTCTCATCGATAAACTGATTTTTTGCCACCGTACATAAATAAGAAAATGTAAACTCCCTTTTCGGCTCCGCTTTTTTTATTTTATAAACCTTTAGGATCGTTTCTTGGACTAGATCCTCGGCTGTCCAAGGTGACCCTGACAACCTTAAACAATATTTATAAAGTTTCTTAATCACAACCTCGATATCTTCAAAAACCATGTCTCCTCCTCTTTTATATAAATTTACATGTAAGTGTAACTTTTCCATTATTATATTCGTTATAAGGAAGAATTTCATTCAAGGGAGGAAGATTATGTTTAAAGTAGGTAGTATATTTATTCCCGTTACAGATATTAAGAAATCTACCGATTGGTATGTAAAGTTTCTTGGTGTGAAGATAATCGATAGTTGGGAGGATGGTGCCGGCTTTTATTTACCAGCTGGAACAACACAATTAGCCTTAGTAAAAGTAGAATCCCCCCAGCCTACTGAATTTATTATTAAAGGGGATCAGAAGAACTCCTATTTTAATTTTGTCGTTGATAATATTGAAGCTGCCCATCAACAATTTAGAAACAATGGCATCGTTACTACCGAAATCGATGATTTTGGCGGAATGAAATTTTTTGATTTCTTTGACTTGGACGGTAACCCATTTAGTGTCGTTAATGAAGTGAGCAATTCTCCCTTCCACTCAGAAAATGTGAGAGAAATGCAAGAAAGAGATAAAACAAAGAAATAACTATTAAAAAAAGAATTACCCATACTTTTTTGATGGTAATTCTTTTTTCTTTCACAGTAGGATATGTTCAAGTCGTTATTATCCCCATTTAATAATATTTGGACAAAGTTTATCTGATACCGCCTTCCTTACAGCCAGAGATTGATTGGCCCCATTAACAGTAAATATAATAAAAAAATAAAATTTTGCTGGCTATATGTGAAGTAAATCACACGTAGACAGCAAAATTTTTTTTATTGTTGTATAGAGGACAAATATGAAATCATAAGAAAGGATATCGTCATATGAAAAAACAAACGATTCAACTAAATCTGCAAACGTTTAATCTTGTCATTGGATTCATGGTGTGGGTGATCTTATCCTCCCTAATGCCTAGTATTCGAGAAGATATTTCATTAACAGCATCACAAGTGTCATTAGTGACGGCGCTTCCTGTTATTTTAGGTTCTATCCTGCGGATTCCCATAGGCTTTTATACAAACCGCTATGGAGCAAGACTATTATTTAGTATTAGTTTTTTTATTCTTCTATTTCCCGTCTACTTTATTAGTATAGCTAATTCATTCTCAGATTTAGTAATTGGTGGATTATTTCTTGGAGTCGGCGGAGCTGTCTTTTCCATTGGTGTCACCTCGTTACCAAAATATTATCCGAAAGAAAAACATGGTTTTATTAATGGAATTTATGGCGTAGGTAACATTGGAACAGCCGTTACTTCCTTCGGAGCCCCTGTTATCGCAGCAATGCTCGGTTGGAATAAAGCGGTTCAGATGTATCTTGTCTTATTATTATTGTTTATAGCTTTAACTGTTTTTTTAGGAGATAAGCAGGAAAGTAAAGAGCATGTCGCTTTATCTAAGCAATTTAAAGCTGTATACAAAAATGCGACATTATGGGCGTTAAGTCTTTTCTATTTTATTACCTTTGGAGCTTTCGTGGCGTTTACCGTTTATTTACCTAATTTCTTATCTACTCATTTTGAATTGAGTACGGTTGATGCAGGAATGAGAACGGCAGGGTTCATAGCGCTTGCGACTTTCCTAAGACCAGTTGGTGGCTGGCTTGCTGATAAATTTAACCCGTATATTATTTTAATGATAACATTTATCGGCATCACTGCTTCAGGTATCATTTTATCATTTTCCCCAACCTTGACTTTATACACGATCGGAACATTATCTGTCGCTGTAACAGCAGGTATCGGGAATGGAACGATCTTTAAATTAGTTCCATTGCACTTTCCAAAGCAAGCTGGGATTGTGAATGGAATAGTTTCTGCCATTGGTGGTTTAGGCGGGTTCTTCCCACCTCTTATTTTGACTGCGGTTGAACAAATGACAGGGCAATATTCGATCGGATTTATGGCATTGTCCCAATTTGCATTGGTTAGCTTCGTTATTGTAGTTTGGATGTATTATCAAGATGAGAAAAACATCGAGAAGCAGATCATAGAAAACACAGCCGAAGCAATTATGTTAACAGATAAAAAACGCGTCATTAAACGGGTAAATTCTGCATTTTCACGGATTACTGGGTATACAACAGAGGAAGCCTTAGGAAATACTCCTGTGCTCCTCCAGTCGGGCAAACACGACAAGTCCTTTTACCAAGAAATGTGGAAATCGATTGATCAGCATGACTTCTGGGAGGGTGAAATATGGAATAAAAGAAAAGATGGCTCCTTTTATTTACAATGGTTGACCATTAGTGCCATCAAAAATAATGTCGGGGAAGTCCGGTATTATGTCGGGATATTTAACGATTTAAGTACAGCAAAAAGGGAGATAAACGCTTAAGTTCATATAAGTGTAAAGGCGAAGGACCATGATTTACTATCATCCTTCGCCTTCTTATTTTTTCTCTACTTAACTTTGAAGCAAAGAGTGAGGATAGTCATGTAAATAAATATGATCATTAAGTAATTCACAGAGTATAAAAAATTCCAATGCGCCCATTTCCATTGATCTCTTACCAAGAATCCCGATAAAGCTAAAATAAGCCAGCCCATTGTGAAAACAAATGTCACGATCACAAATACTTTTCCAAATGAAGCAAGGAGAAAGGGAATTGGTAACAGACATGCAATATAAAATAACATGTGATATTTTGTTTTAGTTATTCCCGATACAACTGGCAGCATTGCTACCTTCGCGTCCGCATACTCTTGAAACTTTTTAATAGCGATGGCATAGGTGTGAGGCATTTGCCAGATAAACAAAAGCAAAAATAAGGCAAGTGGGATTTTATGAAGAATAGACCCAACTGCCGCCCATCCCATCAATGGGGTCACAGCCCCTGATAAACTGCCTATCAATGTATTAAAAGCATAGCGGCGTTTAGACCACATTGTATATAAAAAGACATACGTAAACCAACCGATGAACGCAAATAACTTAGTCTTCATATTCACCATCAGTAAAAAAATAAAGCCAGCTATCGTGAAGCCTATTCCTAAAATAAGCACCGTCTGCAGTGGCACATTACCTGTTACGGTTGGGCGCTTTTGCGTACGCTCCATGATGGAATCAATATCCACGTCATACCAATTATTCAGTACCAATGCTCCTCCCATTACCAAAGTTGAACCAAGTAAAACAAAGATAAATTCCATCCAGTAATCTAAAAATCCTTCTCTAAGGATGTTCAGTGCTAATAGAAAGGAAGTCAGCACTGGCAAAACATTAGCTAATAATACCTTACATTTAATTAACAATAATAAATCGTGAACTGTCCATTTATAAAGAGGCTTCTGTAATTGCTGCTTCGTATCCTTATTTATGTTCATTTCCTTATATTCCTTGTCTCTAATTTATAGCATCTATCCAGGCATTTATACTCTTGGCTACTTCTTTATTAGATAATCGTAATCCCGCTGATAATTCAAATTGTAAAAAGGCTCTTCATCTTCCACCTCAACTGTTTTTACCTTTAGCTTTTGAAGGAGCTGATAAACAGCATAGTCCCCAGCTTGCAGCATTTCCTCAATGAGAGGAGCAACGGTCGCATGATATACACCGACTAAAGGTTGTAACCTTCCTTTACAAGATGGAATAATTGCCTGATATCCAGGCTGGATTTCCTTTACGATCAAATGAATCGTAGCTTCTGTCATAAATGGGACATCGGTAGGGATGACTAAATACCATGTACTTCGATTTTCCTGCATGGCAGAATATATCCCGGCAAGCGGGCCTTTTTCTTTTATAGAAGGCAAATCTATCAGGATAGAAACATCTGCCTCTGCACTTTTTATCTGATCTACATAATGCGGCTGGGTTACCATGTATACATGTTTAACAAAAGGGGTAATAGCATCCAGACTATGATGATAAAAAGCTTTTCCATTATGCTCGGCAAACATCTTCGGCGAACCAAAGCGGCTTGATTTTCCTCCTGCCAATAAAATACCAACGATAGGTTGCTGCATGTCATCACTCCATACTTAGACGCTTATTGTTTAAAAATTGTCATTAAGTTTTAGTTTTTCAACGAGCTACTTGCATTTTTTTCATGCTATCATGGAAATGAAACCATGATAAGGGGGTCTCCACGTGAAAATTCCAATACAAGCATCAAGGAAAAGAATGATTTCTCCAGAACTGCGGCATTTGCTTGTGTCTATTGGTACAAAGAAAAAAATATATAAAGACCATTATCTATTCCGCGAAGGAGAAGAAGCAAAAGAAATTTATTTACTAGAATCCGGTTTAGTTCAAATTAGCAAGCTTACTGCAGAAGGAAACGAACTATTGCTGCGGCTTTGTAAACAAGATGATATCGTCGGTGAGCTAACGCTGTTTGCTGATAATCCAAAGTTTCTATTAAGCTGTAAAACGCTCCAAACCGGTGAGGTCTATGTGATAAAAAGAAGCAAATTAGAAAAAGAATTAATGGCTAACAGCGCACTCACCTTTGAATTCATGCGCTGGGTAAGTGACCACATGAGAAAATTCCAATCAAAGCTGCGCGATTTACTATTAAATGGAAAAAAAGGTGCTGTCTATTCTACCTTAATTCGCTTATCCAATAGTTACGGTGTCCCTGTGGATGATGGCATCCTTATCGACATGACCTTAACAAATCAAGAGCTAGGAAGGTTCTGCGCAACTACAAGGGAAAGTGTGAACCGCATGCTCGGTGACCTTCGGAAAAACAATATTATTTCTTTGAATACACAAGGAAAAATAATCCTTCACGACATTGAGTATTTACGTCAGGCGATCGGCTGTGAAAACTGCCCGCTGGAAATGTGTAATATTGATTAATGAAGCAGATTTTGCGTGTATTGTTCCAGAAGCCAACAGGCCAATTTTTCTAATTGATTAGGCTTAAATATCGGAACAGATATTTCTTCTAAAGGAATACTAGAAACTACCGCTTTCAGGTTAGATACTTTATTTATTAGATGGATATCCTCTTGCTCCCCAATTAGCACAATTTTCGGCTTTGGTTCATGCTTGTATCCTTCTATAAATAGAATATCTACGTTTAATAGCGTGTATAATTGTAAAATTACATCTAGATTCCATTCCTTATTTGTCGCAATTTGCAGCAGGTTTTCTCCTTGCACACCAGCAAAATCTGCTCCTGCTTGAAGATGTTTTGCATTATCTGTCTTCTCCCACCCTAAAGGAGGGCCTCCATGTCCATGGTGCTTGATTGCTGCCACTTGGTAATGGTATTTTGAAAAGTATCCTATTAAATGCTCTACTAAAGTGGTTTTCCCACGATTTTTATAACCGATAATTTGTACACATTGCATGTGCTATCATCCTTTAATATCAATTGAACTAACTGCTTCACCCGCCGCTGACTGGCGGAATGAGTGCCACTACATCATCTTTTTGGATCATAGCTTGGCCCCTTGCGAATTCTTCATTTACGGCAATCATGACCTGGTCTAAAGAATCAATCCCATAGCTTTGTTGAAAGGCTTCTTTAAATGTCTGAACCGTCTGTGCTTCCCAATCCAGCTCTAATTCTGATGTGCCAAGCTGCTCTTGTAAATGTGCAAACACCAATATTTTCATTTTAAATGCCTCCCTCGTTTGTTGACCATGGATCATGATAGGGGATTTGCTCGAGCTGATCTCCAATCCATGTTTCGCCGTTTTCCCAATGCTCTTTTTTCCATATTGGTACTATTTGCTTAATTCGTTCAATCGCATACTGATTTGCCTGGTATGCAGCTTCACGATGCGGGGAAGAAACCGCTATTACGACGGCAATATCCGTAATTTCTAATCTACCAATTCGATGGGTGATTGCAATTTCGGTATTCGGCCATTTTTCCGTTATCTCATGTCCAATTTGTTCCAACATTTTTATTGCCATTGGAATATATGCTTCGTATTGTAAATAGATGGTACGCTTTCCTTTCGTCCATTCCCTTACCGTTCCAATAAATGTTGTAATGGCACCTGCCTCAGGACGCGTTACTTTGTCAATAAGTTCATCGATTGCAATAGGCTGATCCACGATTTTGTAACGCTTAGTGTCCATGCTGTCTCTCCTTTAATTGATAATTGTTTAAGAACTCGGCATCCCCTTCTGCATATTCGAGTAATAAGGCAACCACACTGCTTCCTTGTTCATATCCCCTTGTGCCTCCTGGTAATACAATCAATACATCTGCTTCTCCTAATGAGGAAACGACATTTGATTTATCTAGCCCGATCGGCGTGACAACAGGTTGTGCTTCGGTAAAATAAAGCTTGCCGCGCACAAATCGATCAAATGGATTTGGCTTTGCAAAATCCAATCCAAGCCTAGCTTGGATTGCTTTATTATAGGCTAGTGGATTTCCTAAAAAGAACTGGAGCACTGGTCTTACAAAAAGCTCAAAGCCGACATAGCACGCAGATGGATTACCAGATAACCCGAATAACAGTTTGCCAGCTAATTCGGCAACAGTTGTTACACTGCCCGGTCGCATCCCTACCTTATTAAATAATACATTTGCTCCCATTCTCCGATAAATCTCTGGCAAGTAATCATAATCCCCTACTGACACACCACCTGTTGTTATTAAAAAGTCCACCTGTTCAATCGCTGTATTTACTTGGTTATAACATACTTCTAAATCATCGATAAATTGACCGAAATAGATTGCCTTTGCGCCAGCTCGTTCTAATTGGGCCATAATCATATATGCGTTACTATTTCTAATTTTCCCTAGTACAAGTGGTTCATCTACTTCTAGTAATTCACTGCCTGTCGCAATCACTCCTACAGTCGGCTTTTTTGCTACAGGGACTTGCTTATAGCCAAATGTGGCAAGTAGTGCGACAATTCCTGGGTTAATTCGAGTTCCTTTTCTAACAATGGCATCATTCTTTGTTGTATCTTCGCCTTGAAAGGAAATGTTATCATT
Organism: Niallia sp. RD1; assembly: GCF_024219955.1. NCBI lineage: Bacteria > Bacillati > Bacillota > Bacilli > Caryophanales > Bacillaceae > Niallia > Niallia sp. RD1. Next base: position 1,251,329 of record NZ_CP100420.1, read on the forward strand.
CGGCTTCACTTTACGTTTTATGCAAATCTTGTGCTCGGATACTTCCTCTACTAGTTCTAGCATGATAACAGCATCACATCCAACAGGAATCGGCCCTCCTGTCATAATCCGGACCGCTTGATTTTCCCTAACGGTATTTGCAAAAACTTCCCCGGCGCCAATATGGCCGATAACAGATAGTGTGATAGGATTTTCTGTTGATGCTCTGCAAGTGTCACTGGAGCGAATAGCATATCCATCATATGGCGAACGATCAAATGGGGGCACATCATGATCGGCCAGAACATCTTCTGCCAGAACTCGATCCATACTTTGTTCCAATGCTATATGTTCAATGTCGCCTGCTGCCCCATATTGCATGACTCGTTCAATTGCTTCTGTAACTTTTATTGGTTCTCGCCGTTCCATCATTATCCCCCCTTAACCTACTAGCTGATAGTAAATTTTTTTCGCTTCTGTAACGGAATTAGTGCCATGTATTAATGTTCTCCCATCAAGGAAAAAGACAATTCGATAGGACTGGTACGTAATCGATACTAGATATTCATTCTGTTTTACACTTGTAAATACTTGAAATCGGGCTGCTAATGCTGCTAAGGAGTGTGATGTACTCGCCCTAAGCTGGACCGTATCTCTTCCACACAAGACTTCCGTCTTCACCTGATTTTGGTATGCTAATGCTGGATATGTCGGGGTCATCCCACAAGTAAGGCACTCATCCCGCTTTACTCCCTCCACTCTAATCGTTTGATAAAGGTTATTCCAGAGATCAAACGTTAAATAAGTGGCTCGTTGTTTACCTGCTGCACCTGTTAGGAGCTTCAATGCTTCAGCTGTTTGATGTGCTACAACCATTTGCACGGCAGGACCAATGATTCCAACTGCATCACATGTCACACCTGCTACCGGTATGGCGTCAAGCAAACAACGTAAGCAAGGTGTTTCATTTGGAATAACCGTATAGCTCATTCCCGTAGCACCGACACAGGCACCAAAAATCCAAGGTATCCTATGCTGGTGCAACGCATCATTCAAGATAAATCGAGTATCAAAATTGTCAGTTGCGTCCATTACCAGATCCACATCTTTTATTAATGACTCAAGCGTTTCACCTGTTACATCCATCACATGTGCATGGATCTTTATACACTGATTTATTTCCCGCAGGTGTTGTTGAGCTGCAATTGCCTTAGGGAGCTGCTGCTCTACATCTTTTTCCGTAAACAGATGCTGGCGTTGTAAATTACTCTCTTCTACATAATCTCGATCCACAATAGATACTTCCCCAACTCCCGCGCGGACAAGTGCTTCTGCATTAGCCGATCCTAAAGCTCCACACCCTACTATTAATACGTGCTTTTTCGCCATTTGCTCTTGTCCATGCTCGCCAATTGGCTGAAAACGTATTTGTCTGGAATATCGATTATTCATCGCTTTGCTCTCCTTTATTGATCTATCCACCAATATAGGACATCTCCATTTTCTTTCTATACTTCGCTGACTCTTCCGTCCGTTCATCTGAATAGCGGTCGTTTCTGTTTTTCCATGTTGGCACAATTGATTGTAAAATTGTCTGGTCATCTGCATTAGAACGTAATAATGTTCGAAGATCGAGCCCGCCGCTTGCAAATAAACAGGTATAAAACTTCCCATCTGCTGCTAGCCTGGCTCGTGTGCATGTAGAACAAAAGGATTCAGAAACTGACGTAATGAATCCAACCTCTGCATTAGTTCCAACATAACGATAACGCTTTGCCACTTCTCCTATATAGGCAGAATCCACAGGTTCCAGCTCAAAATGATGGCTTAATTGCTCAAACAGCTGTTTTTTCGTTAGCACCTGGCTGAAATCCCAACCATTTGTTTGGCCAACATCCATAAACTCAATGTATCGCAATGGTATTTCCTGTTCTTTAAAGTATTTTGCCATTGGGATTACTTGTTGATCATTCATTCCCTTTTTGACAACCATATTCACTTTTACACTGAGTCCAGCCTTTCGTGCCTGTTCAATGGAGTCTAATATTTTTTTAGTCGGTATACCGCTATCGTTAATTGATTGAAAAACTTTATCATCTAATGCATCCAAGCTCACATTCACACGTTCTAAACCTGCTTGCTTCAAACTTTTTGCCATTTTCCCTAGCAGCATTCCATTTGTTGTCAAGCCAATATCCTCTAACCCATCAATAGCAGCTAACTTCTCAATTAGGGTTGCAATGTCTCTTCGTAATAAAGGTTCCCCGCCTGTTAAACGAATTTTCCTTACGCCTAATTGAACAAATAGTTTAGCTAATCGTTCAATCTCCTCAAAACTTAGCAACTGGTCTTTGGGCAAGAAAGAAAAGTCTTTACCGAAGATTTCCCTTGGCATACAATACGTACAACGAAAGTTACATCGATCAATAACTGATATACGTAAATCTTGTAATGGACGACCGAGCCTATCCTGTAACATGCTAAATTCTCCTCTGTTGGTTGTAACCTCATATTTGATCGCTTTCTTCTCTTTTATACGATAATACTTCTCAGCTGTTTACTTGCAATTTGACTAGCTTGTTTTCATAGTAAGACTGCTGCTTTGGAAAATCATGACGCTGGTAAAAATCAATTACTGCTGCGAGTGCCTCTTCAGAGAGTGCCTTATCTTTTAGCTTTTCTATCTGTTCTACGCCATACTGGTACCACTCACTTGCTTTTGCAATGTCCTTTTCAGCCTTTTGTTCATAACAATAAGCAAGACGAATACTTGCAAATCCTAAGGAATCCTTACTAACCGGTCTAAGGCTTTGATAAATATCAATGGCTTCTTGATAGCAGATAAAAGCTTTTTCCATATCGTTTTGTTGAATAAAATTAAATCCAATTGCTTGTAATGTATCTGCATATGCCTTCGATTGTTTTTTATTTGCCTTTTCCAATTGATCTAGGAAAGCTTGATATAGATTTCTCGCTTGTTCATACGACTGTTCTTTCGAATAAATCTTCCCGAGTGCATAAAGGAATTGCATTTGAATACGGGGATGGCCTTTCGTTAACGGCAACCCTTTCTCCAAGTAGTATTTGGCGTCCTCTAATTGGTTTACCTTCATAAGTAACGTTCCGATTTTTGAATAGGCATAGACAACCATGAAGTGCTCTTGCTCATGAACTTGTTCCAGCTGTTTAAGGCTTCTCTTATAATAATTGATAGAACGTGGAGCATTTGCTAGATTCTCCTCCAGCTCTGCTAATAGCAAATTCGCCTTTGCTTGGTAAAGCAACAGTGGCTGTTCAAGGGCTTTCAAAAATGCCAGCGATTGCGATATTGCTTTCCTTGCCTTTTTCAAATCAAGATAAAAGTAGATTTCTCCCATCCGTAACAGGATCAAGGCTTGGGTTAACTTGTCATCTGTCTTTTGGTAATCTTGTAAGGTCTTCTCTTGAAGATACAAGGCGTCCTGATAATGCTCCATGCGAATATACGTCTCTGTCAATTCATTAATAGTCTGATAGATAATAGGATGCTCTTCAGGAATTACTTTCCGAAAGCAGGTTAATGCTTCTTTAAATTGTTCAACAGCCGTATCAAAGGCCAGATCTTGAAAGCCAATTTGTGCTAACAAATGATAGACGAGACCAAATATATAGTTATCTTCTACCTTATTTTTCTCTAGCTGCATCAACAGTGTTGCTAATAGTTTTCTAGCATTGTCAATCTGGTTATAATCTTTTTCTAGTTTTGCATAGTTTAAATACGCGTCAACCAGTGGTCTAGTTAGTCCGAGCTTTCCTATTTTTGCTTGTTGAATTGCCTGTCTGCTATAATGAGCCGATTTATCATACTGGTTCCTTTTTCGAAAATACTTTGCAAGTGACAACGCAATGGTTAATTGATTCGATACGGAAAACTCCTGTGATCTCGCCTCGTAATGAGGTTCCAACTGGCTCACGATATCTTTTGCTTGTGCCATGTTATTCTCTTGGAGTGTTTTATCGAGCTCTGCCCCCAATAAAAGAATGTCCTGATGGTTCATCCTCATCCCAACCTTATTTGTAAAATTATTTCACTATGATAGGTGCTTCCCATCTCATCCAGCCTTACGTTGAACTCTTCGTTTATAAATCACATAATTTCTACTTAAATAACGAAGCGGAAAACTAAATGCATGAACTAATCGAGTAAACGGCCAAGAAACATATAAAGCAAATGTTGTGTAAATATGGATTTTAAACCAAATGGGTACTTCAGCCATTAGCTCAGGCTGCATACGAAAAACGAATAAACCTCTAAGCCACGGCGCGATCGTTGTCCGGTAATCAAATCCTTGTGAATCGACGTTCATGCTTGTTGCTAATAATCCTGTAAAAATAACAATGATGACCAAGATTAATGCTACCCAATCGCCAATCGAAGAGGTCGCTTTAATACGTTTCACACTAAACCTGCGGTGGGCAAGCAACAGAATCCCAATAAAAGCAACAATTCCTGCAGGTAACCCAAAGATTAGGGCAATTCTATGGTAAAAGTGCTCAGAAATACCAAAAGCATTATAGAAAGATACTGGAACAATCAGCCCTGCAATGTGGCCGCCCAAGACAAAAAATAACCCCCAGTGGAACATGAGCGATCCAATTCGCAGTCGCTTTTTTTCAAAAATTTCACTAGACTTTGTTGTCCAACCAAATTGATCCTTTTGATAACGATAAATTAAACCGCCAATAAAAATGGTCAGGACAATATAAGGGAAAACTCCCCAAAGTAATAAATTGAGTGAGTTCATATTGGTTACTCCTTTTCTTCCAGCTAATATCTCTTATCCTAGCTGGTTCTTAATTAATTGATCTCGCATCTTTGCAAGAATAGCTTGATCTTCTAAATTTGGTATAGGAGTTTGCTTTTCGGCTGTCAGATGATGCTCGAGGCCATCTTGTTCAAACAGCTGAATCAAAACATCAAAAAGTAAGCCATAAAAGCTTTTAATTGATAAGAGAGTTTCTCTAATTTCCCAAATTGCTTGTTCATGCATTTTCCAAAGCTCTTGTCTGATATCAGCTGAAACCTGTGCAGAAAATTCAAGCATTAACGGTATATAATCTGGCAGTTCTGTTTCAACAATGTCAAAGCCGGCTGCCTGATAAAATTTTTTTAGTTTTAGAAGCTCTAAGCCTCGCTCCTTTTGTTCACCATTTTTAAAATACGTAACGTAAAGATTTGTTTTCCGGTCAAAGTCAAATTGGCTTACATAATGATTAATCCAATCATCCAATGGTGTTTGCTCTACCAGCTCTATAAATTGAAACAGTTTTTGACGAATTCTCGTGTCGCCCACTTCCTGTATTTCTGCTGTTAATCCAAGTAGAATCTGCCTAAATTCTTCATTTGGATAGCGTAATAAAAATGCTAGCATTTGATAAAGCTCTGTTTGTTTCATGTTTGTTCATCCTTTTTGTCAGGTTACTTATTATCGCAAAGCAGGTTTATTGTGTGGCTAGTAATCCATTGCCTATCTCGAATAGGGCGGGCGCTGCTATAGATTGTGGCGCCCTTTCCCAGCTTATGCTTATGCTGTTTCCGCGAAATTCTAGCAGCTACAGATTCCTAGGATTGTGGTTTCCCCACGCAATTCCCTTCATTCATATTTGCTCTAATCATTTATTCTCCTCGTGAAAGGGTGGAACCATTTATCAAGACAAGACGCCACAGGCGCCAGGCCCGCTAGCAAAATCTAATCCACAAGCGCCTTGGTCATAGTAAAGATCTGCTATATCTTCCTTATGGCTTTTAGGAATAACAAAGCGATCATTATATTTAGCAATGGCTAGCAGTCGGTACATCTTTTTAATGTCGTTTTCCTCGAGTCCCAGCTCTTCAATAATAGAGACATCAAAGGATTTCCCTGTTTGTTCGGCCCGCATATAGCTACGCATAACTGCCATTTTCTTTAATACAGTACGAATATGAGCCGTATCCCCAGCAGTTAATAAATTAGCTAGATATTCAATCGGAATGCGCATTTCGTCAATAGCCGGGAAGATATCTTCTGTATCTGCTTGACTGCCTTTTCCTTCTATCATATTCATAACTGGGCTAAGTGGTGGAATATACCACACCATTGGCATTGTTCGGTATTCTGGGTGTAATGGTAAAGCAATCTTCCAGTCGATGATCATTTTATATAATGGAGATTGCTGCGCCGCTTCAATCCAATCCATTGGGATGCCTTCTTTTTTCGCTTCCTTCACTACTTCTGGGTCATTTGGATCTAAGAAAATATCTAATTGTGCCTGATACAATTCTTTCTCTTCTTTAACAGAAGCTGCCTCCAATACTTTATCAGCATCATAGAGCATGACCCCGATATAACGGATTCTGCCAACACATGTTTCGGAGCAAATCGTTGGCTGGCCATTTTCAATTCTTGGATAGCATAATGTACATTTCTCCGCTTTACTTGTTTTCCAGTTAAAGTACACTTTTTTATATGGACAGGAGCTGACGCATTGTCTCCAAGCACGACAAGCATTCTGATCTACAAGTACAATGCCATCTTCATCACGTTTATACATCGCACCGGATGGACAAGAGCTCACACAAGGTGCGTTAATGCAATGTTCACATATACGCGGCAAGTACATCATAAATACATCTTCAAACTCCGTTTTTATTGATTCCTCCATTTGCACAACATTTGGATCACGTAAACCAGTTATATGCCCGCCAGCAAGGTCATCTTCCCAGTTCGGTCCCCACTCTAAATCCATAAACTCGCCAGTGATAGCTGACTTTGCTCGGGCAATAGGTTGATGCTTACGTTCTGGACTGTTTGTCAATGTTTCATAATCATAATTCCATGGTTCATAATAATCATCAATTTCTGGTTGATTTGGGTTATAGAAAAGGCTGAATAATCGATTTACTTTAGAACCTGATTTCAGTTTTAGTTCACCCTTTTTATCCAGCTCCCAGCCGCCTTTATATTTCTCTTGGTCTTCCCATTGTTTCGGATAGCCGATTCCAGGTTTTGTTTCGACATTATTAAAGTACATATATTCTGCGCCAGGGCGATTGGTCCACGTATTTTTGCATGTCACACTACATGTATGACAGCCAATACATTTATCTAAATTCATCACCATGCCAATTTGTGCTTTAATCTTCAAGCCACTCCACCTCCTTCATCTTTCTAATGACGACATGTAAATCCCGTTGGTTTCCAGTTGGTCCATAATAGTTAAATCCATAGCTTAGTTGGCCATAGCCACCAATCATATGCGTTGGCTTAACATGGATTCGCGTAGGACTATTATGTGTCCCTCCTCGGTTTTTCGTAAGATTTGTGCCAGGAACGTGAATATGTCTGTCTTGAGCATGGTACATAAAGGCAACACTTCTAGGAATTCGATGAGAGACAACCGCTCTGGCAACGACCACACCATTTCGGTTAAAGCATTCAATCCAATCGTTATCTTCTATATCTACTTCTTTGGCATCTTCCTTGTTCATCCATATCGTTGGTCCACCTCTAAACAATGTCAGCATCGGCTGTGCATCATAATACATACTGTGAATAGACCATTTATTATGTGGTGTTAGATAATTTAACGTAATTTCTTTTCCTTCCACTTTTGGACGATCTTGCTGAAAAGGTGTATGGTGGAGCATTGGCTTAAATGTCGCCATCTCTTCCCCAAATTCCTTCATCATCTCATGATCTAAATAAAAGGACTGTCTTCCTGTAAGGGTATGGAAAGGAATCATTCGCTCAATATTTGTTGTAAATGGTGAATACCGTCTCCCGCCTTTTTCCGAACCAGTAAAGGCAGGTGACGTAATGACCGTTTTTGGTTGTGCATTAATTTGTTCTAATGTAAATAGATCTTCTTCACGCTCTGCAGCTAAATCCTTTAACTCCAAGCTTGTTTGCTGTTCCAGTGATTCCCAAGCTTTGACTGCGATTTTGCCGTTTGTCGTAGATGACATCATGAGAATGGCCTGACAAGCGTCTCTTGCACTTTCAATATTTGGGAGACCTTTGGAAATGCCTTCTTCTTCTACTACACCAATTGCATGCTTGACTTGTTCATACTCTTTTTCCATGGACCAGCTTATCCCTTTGCCGCCATATGGGTTTTTGGCAACATTCGGTCCTAGAGAGGTCATTTTTTTATAAACCTGCTTATAATCTCGTTCTACCACATGAATATTTGGCATGGTTCGCCCTGGAATTGCTTCACAATCACCTTTGGACCAATCTTTAATCTCCCCAAAAGGCTGGGCCATTTCTTGTGGAGTATCGTGCTGCAGCGGTGTAGCTACAACCTCTTTAATTACGTCCATATCGATTTGTTCGGCTAGCTCTGAAACCCCTTTTGCTAGCTTCTTGAAAATATCCCAATCTGACTTCGATTCCCAAGGCGTAGCAACCGCTGGATTAAATGGATGTACAAATGGATGCATATCTGTGCTTGATAAATCAAATTTTTCATACCAGGTCGCAGCTGGTAAGATAATATCGGAATACAATCCCGTTCCTGCCATCCGGAAATCAAGATCGATTAAAAGATCCAATTTTCCTTCTGGTGCTTCTTCCCGCCATTTTATTTCAGCTGGTCGAATACTAGATTGATCATCATTCAACAATCCGTGTGTTGTTCCAAGTAAATGTTTTAGAAAATATTCATGCCCTTTTCCAGAGCTTGAGATTAAATTGGCACGCCAAACAAATAACGTACGAGGAAAATTGACTGGATTATCTGGGTCTTCTATCGCAAATTGCAATGATTTATTCATCAACTCTTTTGCTACATATTGCGCAATTTCCTCTTGGGTTTGACAGCCCTTCACCACTGCCTCTTTATAAATAGCAATGCCATTCTTATTAAATGTTGGATAGGATGGCAGCCATCCTAATCGAGCCGCTAGCACATTATAATCCCCATGATGGTCATATCTTGCTTTCTCTACTGTAGCAGCCGTTATCTCATTAACAGACGTTTCTTCATAACGCCACTGGTCTGTAGCAAAATAAAAAAATGATGTCCCATTTTGCAGTTTTGGCGGTGCCTGCCAATCTTTTGCTGTAGCTAAGGTATTCCATCCTTCTGCTGGTCGAAGCTTTTCTTGCCCTACATAATGTGCCCAGCCTCCCCCATTTACTCCTTGCGCACCTACCATTAAAATTAAGTTGATGATGGCACGATAGATAGTGTCAGAATGGAACCAATGGTTAATACCAGCACCCATAATAATCATAGAACGACCTTTTGTATCGATAGCATTTTGGGCAAATTCTTTCGCGATTTTAATAACTAAGTTTCGATCGACATTACTAATACTCTCTTGCCATGCTGGAGTAAAAGGCGCCATGTCATCATAGGATTGCGCGACTTCTCCACCGATGCCTCGATCAATTCCGTAATTAGCAAGCATAAGATCATAAACTGTTGTGATATATTCTGTTTGCCCATTTAATTCAACTGCTTTTACTGGAACGGCACGATTCATAACGGAACGCTTTTCTGCATCAAAGTAGGGTAATTGAATTTCCATCACCTCATCTTCAAGCCCTAGAAAGCTTAGCTTTGGATCAATTGCTTCTCCTGTATATTCATCCACTAAATGCAGATTCCATTTCCCTTTTTTATCCCATCGCGAACCTATTGTTCCTTGTGGAATAGCAAAATTCCCCGTGCGCTCATTATACATAGCAGGCTTCCACTCATTATGCTCACCAGAAAGGCCTAGATCCTTTGCATGTAAAAAGCGGTCAGCCTGATAGCTTGATCCCACTTTTTTCAAACGAACGGCGAAAGGAAAATCAGTATATTGTTTCGCATAAGATTCAAAGTATGGTATTTGTTTTTTATGATAAAACTCATTTAAAATAACATGTCCCATTGCCATGGCTACCGCACCATCCGTCCCTTGCTTGACAGCCATCCAGTCATCAGAGAATTTGGTTGATTCCGCATAGTCTGGACTAACAGAAACCACTTTTGTTCCTTTATATCTTGCCTCGGCAAGGAAGTGAGCATCTGGTGTACGTGTTAAGGGAACATTAGAGCCCCATGTCATAATATAGCCAGCATTAAACCAATCAGAGCTTTCTGGAACATCTGTCTGATCTCCCCAAATTTGTGGAGATGCAGGTGGCAAATCCGCATACCAGTCATAAAAGCTAAGCATCGGTCCTCCTATTAGGGACATAAAGCGGCTTCCCGCTGCATGACTCACCATGGACATCGCTGGAATTGGAGAAAAGCCAACATTACGATCAGATCCGTATTTTACCGTTGTATACAAAACAGCCGCTGCAATAATTTGCGTAACTTCTTCCCAATCAGCCCGTACTAATCCGCCTTTTCCGCGAACACTTTTATACTGATTGGCCTTTTCTTTATCTTCCACAATGCTTTTCCAAGCATCTAATGGTTTCTTGTGTTCCGCTATGGCCTCTCGCCATAAATATAGTAGCTTTTTACGAATATAAGGATACTTCACACGCAACGGGCTATATAAATACCAGGAAAAACTTGCACCTCGCGGACAGCCCCTTGGCTCAAATTCCGGCATGTCTGGTCCTGTTGTTGGATAATCCACATTTTGCCCTTCCCATGTCACAATGCCGTCTTTCACAAAGATGTTCCAGCTGCAAGAACCCGTACAGTTCACTCCATGAGTGGAACGGATTACTTTATCATGCTGCCATCTTCTGCGATACACATTTTCCCAATCCCGGTCTCCTTCTTGTAATTGACTATGGTTATTGCTATATGTTTCTTTTGGTTTCAAATAGTTTAATCGTTGCCAAAGTGGAGATGGTTTTTTCTTCATCTTTATATCCATTCCTTTCGCTTCGCTCAAGGCACAAAACGTAATGAAACAAGTTTGCACTGAGCGTTATTTTGGCAAATCTATAGCCATAGGGATACCAATCAACTACAAATCACGCGGAGGTGAGTGGGCTGCTCCAGTTGTGGAGTGACCGCATTTTTATATGTGTAGATTGCCTTTCCAAGCACAAATAAGTGTGACTTCGAGCACGCAGACTTATCTTTGTATAAACATTACTCGTTTATCGCTGGGCAATCAGTCAATGTTGTCTATCCCTATAAATCTTATAAAGGAGTTTTCCCTATGGCTTTAAAAATTGTTTATCCCATTTGTTGTGGAATTGATGTCCACAAATCCTTTGTTGTGGCTTGTATTGCCTCCACTTCCAAAGGAGTAACCACTTACAAACGCCATCGCTTTTCAACCTATACAAAAGGATTGCTTGAGCTGTCACAATGGCTTTGTGAAAATGATTGTCAGGATGTTTGTATGGAATCTACCGGGAAATACTGGATTCCTGTGTTCAATGTACTAGAAGATTCCTGTAACATCACCTTGGCGCATCCTAAGTATGTCAAGGCAATCCGCGGTAAAAAAACCGATAAAAAAGATGCTAAATGGATTGCTGATTTATTTAAACATGATCTTGTAGCCGGAAGCTTTATGCCTCCACTTGAGATTAGGCAGCTTCGTGACCTTATGCGTTATCGCTTCAAGCTGACTAACTTTATGTCGAGTGAGAAAAACCGTCTTCAAAACAGTTTAACTGTGTCTAATATTCAGCTTGGAAATATTGTTTCGGATACCTTCGGCAAAAGCTCCATGAACATTATTGAGAAGCTACTAAAGGATCCATTAGACACCTCATTTGATTTAGAACCTTTAATTCATGGCTCCATGAAGCATAAACTTCCTGAACTCGAGCTCGCTATTGATGGATACATTACATCTGAACAGGCTGAAAAATTAAAGGTTATTAAACAACATTATGAAGACCTTGGAGCCCGTAAAGCAGATCTTGAAAAAATTATTCTTTCACTTGCCGCGTCCTACCATGATGAAATCAACTTAATCTTAACTGTTCCGTCTTTTAAAAACATTTTTTCCGCCATTGCCGTGGTTTCCGAAATAGGTGTTGATATGGACGTGTTTCCGACAGCTAAGCATTTATGCTCCTGGGCAGGACTTACACCCACAAATAACGAGAGTGCCGGCAAGAAAAAGTCAGTAAGAATTTCAAGAGCTGGATGTTACATAAAACCACTTTTGGTGCAATGTGCAACCGCAGTGGTTAAAAGTGAAAAACATCCCGAAATTCGAAACCGTTACCTACGGCTAAGAAAACGCCGTGGTCACAAACGAGCAATTATTGCGATTGCACGAATGCTTTTAACAGCTATCTACAATATTCTCAAAAGAAAGAAGCCTATAACGCTGAATTATATTTAAAATCGGATGTTCTTCCAGTAAACCGTGAAATCACGGTAGAACAAGCGATTTTATTAGCTAAAAACCATGGTTATCATGTGTTAGAAGCATCTTGATTTTGTCGTATAAATTTTAAAAAAATCATCCAATGATGGTTTATTTGTCATGCATTCTTTTTGAGATAGTGATTTCAATAATTATTTCAGACTTATCCCTCCATATTCCGACCTGTCATCAAATCAGGTTGCTTATAAGCTTATTAAAACATCCTCCACTAGCTTAAGGTGTGAAATACATCACACATGGATGCATTAATTGCGGCGCGCCCTCTTTTGAATAAAAAGCAGCATAACAAAAGAAATAATCACCATCATCATCACCCAGCTCCATGCGAGTACAAGTTTGTTAGATTCAAAAGCAACATAAATCGCTAATGGAAGCGTTTGTGTTTGTCCCGGAATATTTCCTGCAAACATAATCGTTGCACCAAATTCCCCTAAGGCTCTGGCAAAACTTAATATTGTGCCTGTGACAAGAAAGGGAGAACATAATGGTAGTGAAATATGTCGAAATAGACGCCAACTATTTGCACCATCTACTCGAGCTGCATCCTCTATTAATGGATTCATACTCGTAAACCCATTTTTCACCGATTGATACATTAATGGGAAAGCAACCACAACAGCTGCAAGGATAGCTCCCGAAACGGTAAACATTAAGGATTCGCCAAATAAAAAATCAATAGCTTTCCCAATCACACCCTTCTTGCCAAATAGCATAATCAGCAGGAAACCAATCACTGTTGGTGGTAACACAATTGGTAATAGCAGAATGACTTCTATGATCGCCTTGCCCGGAAACTCTTTTTTCGTCATGAACCATGCCGTTACAATTCCTAATATAATTACAAAAAGCGTCGCGCTAATTGCAATTAATAAAGAGAGCTCAATAGGCTGCCAAAAGCTACTTTTCATTCTGCACTCTCCTTTACTTGTTTACGGTGGTGAACCCATACTTCGCAAAAATAGTGTCTGCCTCTGTACTTCGCAAAAAGTTATAAAAGGCGACTGCTTCTTCCTTATGCTTGGTATCTTTCAAAATTCCGATTGGATACTGGATAGGATCATGCCATTCTTCATCGACTACTCGCTCTACTTCTACTTGCTTAGCGGCTATTACGTCTGTGGCATATACAAAACCAAAGTCAACACTTCCTGATTCCACATACTGTAATACTTGGCGAACATCTTTTGCATAGACTAATTTAGATTCAAGGGAATGAAATATCCCTACATGTTCGAGCGCCTGTTTTGCATAAATACCTGCTGGGACGCTTTCTGGTGTCCCAATAGCAATTTCTTGTACCTGTTCGTCTAGTAAATCCTTAAATTCGTGAAATTGAGAGAAGGTATCTTTTCTTTTGATCAGGACTAACTGATTACGTAATAATAATTCTTGATGTGACTTATCTAGCAAACCCTGTTTATTTAAATAGTCAAATGGCTCTTCAGCAGCTGAGAGAAAAATGTCAACTAGTGCGCCTTGACTAATTTGTTGTTGTAATGCTCCTGAAGATGCTAGATTTAGCGATATAGCTATATTAGGTTCTCTTGATTCAAATGCCTCCACAAGCTCCTCCATCGCATCCGTTAAACTCGCGGCGGCTGACACGGTTAGCTTCACTTCTCTTTTCTCCGAGGAACAGCCCGCTAGAAGAAAGAAACAGATACAAATAATAATCAAGCCTTTCCATTTATACATATGGTCCTCCTTTATCTTTTTTAGCCGATAATGATGCAAGACGCATCCATTTACTTTTGTTATACTACAAACAAGGAGTGATATTAGTGACAAACTTCACACATTTTAATCAGCAAGGCAGGGCAAAGATGGTTGATATCACCGAGAAGCAGGAATCATCTCGCACAGCTATTAGTCAATCAAGTATTATCGTGAATGAACTTATTTATAAAAAAATAATGAACCATGAGTTTGCAAAAGGAGATGTACTTGCTGTTGCACAAGTTGCTAGTATTATGGCAGCAAAGCAAACTTCTTCGATTATTCCCATGTGTCACCCACTTTCACTAAGTGGAGTTGATATGCAATTTAATTGGAAACAAAATGAGGATAAATGGGAGCTTATTATACGAGTAGAAGTAAAAACCAAAGGAAGCACTGGGGTCGAAATGGAAGCATTAACGGCCGCCACAGTTACAAGCTTAACCATTTATGATATGTGCAAAGCTGTCGATAAAGGGATGGTAATCGGGCCAACCTTTCTAGTGGAGAAATCCGGCGGGAAAAGTGGCGATTATAAGCGAGAGGAAATGTGAGATTTAAGTGGCGGAAGCTGGATCAAGCAGAGACGTTTGATCCAGCTTTTTTTTACTCTCCTCTTCCATGATTACACCCTAATTTATAAATAGGTAAGTGCTTGGAAAGAAAGGGAGAATCTATTAACTAAACGCTCCTATTCTATGAAAAATAAAATATTCCCTGTTAACTTTATTGCATTTGGGGAATACATCTAGAATAATAGATGGAAGAAATCCATACATAAGGAAGTGACAACATGAAAAGACTAGCCTTGTTATTTTCAGGAGTACTACTTGTTGTGCTCCTCATCTCTTGTTCGAAAAACACTCCTACTATTAAAGAAACTGAACAACATGATGAAGAACAGACACAGGAAGAAAAGTCTTCTGGTGAGAAGAAAGCAATAAAAGAAGAGAATCCTCCGCCAGCCTACAAACCGCTGGAACCAACAGAAGGTGCTTCTTCTCTAGACAAAAAGGTTGCTGATGAGGAAATAGAGAAGATGCCGAGTGCAGAAGCCCGTGGAGAAGATCCCACTAGAATGGTTCCACTTGGAGAAACATTAGTAAAAGATGCCGTTGATCAAACAGATGGTCCCTTAAAGAATCATAGACTTATAGCGTATTACGGACATCCAAACTCTACCAAAATGGGAATATTGGGAGAAATGGAGCCAGATGAATTAATGGCAAAATTAAAAGAACAGACCCAAGCATATTCAGATGCAGACCCTTCACGCCCTGCCGTACCAATGATTGAACTCATTTCTACCGTAGCACAGCGTGATCCAGGGACGGATGGGAAGTACTACCATCCAACTTCACCAGAGCAAATTGATGAATATTCTACTCTCGCGGAAGAAAACGATGCCCTGCTTATGCTGGATGTTCAACTTGGAACAGATTCCGTTCTAAATCAGGTGAAATTACTTGAGAAATGGCTAAAGCTCCCTCATGTCCACCTAGCGATTGATACGGAATTTCATGTAAAAGAAGGACAAACTCCAGGTGTCAATCTTGGTCAAGTAGACGGAGCTGAAGTACAAGAAGCAGTGCAGTACTTAACGGAAATCGTAAAAGAAAATAATTTGCCCGATAAAATTGTCCTTGTCCATCAATTTATGGACGAAGCATTAACGAACAAAGAAGCCATCAAGCCAACCGAGAATGTAGAAGTAGCCTTAAATTATGACGGTTGGGGCGATTCTAATACTAAAATGGCGCTCTATCGCAAATTCGTGCGCAATGAAGCAGTGCAATACGGTGGATTTAAAATCTTTTATAACAAAGATAAACCTGTGCTAAGTCCTGAAGAGGTCTTGAAGCTGGATCCTAGCCCTGCGATTATTAATTATCAATAAAGAGTTAATATTTGTGAAAAAAGGGAGTTTCATTACTCCCTCAGACTGTCGACAAACTCCTAATTCGGTAATTAGGAGTTTGTCTTAGTTGTGCGCCCGGCATGCACATGAACTATAGGGTGCGAGTCCCGAACCCCGAAGACAGAAGTAGAGGTTAGCCAAGAGCTAGGGTGTCCGTGGTGACGCGGAATCTGAAGGAAGCTGGAGGCAAAACACCGGTCCGAGGAACACGAATCTCATACAAGGCTAGTTACGACTGGATGAGTTTGCAACACAAAACAAAGTCCTTTCTGTCGAAGGTCATACCTAGTAAATGAGGCGGATAGATGGTGTGAAAGTGCATGTGCTTACCCGGGGAGGTCTGATGGAAACGTGAAGTACCCTTCATAACCTACTTGGTGACAAGTAGCTGAATCATCAGAAGTCAGCAGAGGTCATAGTACGATTGGGTCTAGAACCAGTCGGAAGGACTGAACAATTAAGAGAGATTAGCCCTTGGCTTTCCATCTAGAATGAAATAGCACAGAAAACAGAGAAACCTCACGCTTAGAAAGTAGTGGTGAATCCCACGAGGGTATTTGCGGAGGGTGGAGTTCAGATGGGCATAATAAGATAAGCTAATCACGGAAAGGAACGAAATGGTGATGTTGAATCAAATTCTTGAACGGCAAAATATGATACAAGCGCTAAAGCGAGTGGAAGCGAATAAAGGAAGCCATGGAGTAGACATGATGCCCGTACAAACCTTACGACAGCACATCCTCGAAAATTGGGAAACCATTAAATCGCAGATTTTGAATGGAACCTATGAACCACAACCAGTACGTCGAGTCGAAATCCCGAAACCAGATGGTGGTGTGCGTTTACTAGGTATCCCAACCGTGACAGATCGTTTTATTCAACAAGCTATCTCGCAGATTTTATCAAAGGAATATGACAAAACATTTTCGGACCACAGTTATGGATTCCGTCCAAATCGGAGTGCCCATGACGCTATTCGGAAAGCAAAGGGTTATTTAAAGGAAGGTTATCGATGGGTGATTGATATGGATTTAGAGAAATTCTTCGATAAGGTCAATCATGACCGACTAATGGCAACATTAGCGAAACGAATTTCAGATAAATCTTTATTAAAACTTATTCGTAAATATCTCCAAGCTGGTGTCATGATAAATGGAGTGATTTCAAGTATAGAAGAAGGAACACCACAAGGTGGACCTTTAAGTCCCTTACTTTCAAACATAGTTCTAGATGAACTCGATAAAGAGTTGGAGGAACGTGGACATAAATTCGTTCGATACGCAGATGATTGCAATATTTATGTGAAAACAGAACGTGCGGGTCTAAGAGTAATGGCGAGTGTACAAAGATTTATTGAGGGAAAACTTCGTTTAAAAGTAAACGAAAAGAAATCAGCGGTAGACCGTCCTTGGAACCGGAAGTTCTTAGGTTTTAGTTTCACGAGTCACAAAGAACCAAAGGTTCGTCTTGCGAAAACAAGTCTAGTTCGAATGAAAAAGAAAATACGAGAGATTACCTCAAGAAAGATGCCATACTCCATGGAATACAGAATCAAGATGTTAAACCAATATCTAATGGGGTGGTGTGGTTATTTTGGATTAGCAGATACAAGTTCCACATTCAAATCACTAGATAGCTGGATTAAAAGAAGATTAAGGATGTGTCTATGGAAGAATTGGAAGAAACCTCAAACAAGAGTCAGAAATCTTACTCGGTTGAAAGTTCCTTTTGGAAAAGCATACGAGTGGGGAAACACCCGAAAAGGGTACTGGCGCATTTCTAAAAGCCCCATATTACACAGAACCCTCGGCAATTCCTATTGGGAAAGCCAAGGGCTGAAAAGTCTGCAAGTTCGTTACGAAACTTTGCGTTATTCATCTTAATTGAACCGCCGTATACGGAACCGTACGTACGGTGGTATGAGAGGTCGGGAGTTAATCACTCCCTCCTACTCGATTATAAATATACATTCTTTTAAATAAGAGTTGATTTCCGTTGCAGGGGTTCGCTTTCCGTGGGGCTCGCGCTGAGCCGCTTCGGCCTAAAGGCCTGCAGGGTCTCAGACTGTCTCGCAGATCCCACAGGAGTCTCACCCCTTTCACTCCAATCAATGCATAATAATTCCATTTACATTTCCTAAATTCCTTTTGTCAACAAGCTGAGGGAGTTTAATTGCTCCCTTTTTATTATGATCCCCCTATCTTCTTCATCCATATAATGTGCTACAAACTTGTGCAAGAGATCATAGAATTGGAAACCTACTATTCTCCCATTTCATCCCTTGATCTGCCACTATTTATGATAACTTCATCACTCTATTATCCGATTAATATATGAGCCACTCGAATTAGAAAAGGTATATATCAACTATTCCACTCATTCTCTAGTATTCCCGATATGACAGATAGTGCTATAACACTCCGCCTAGGTAAAAAGGTAAAAAAATCCACTAAGCGGTTGCATGTCAAAAAGGAGTTTAGTCTCAAGACAGGGTGGAATGTTAAATAACACATAAATAATTTAGGAGGCGTTATAATTGAGTAAATTAGATGAACAAACCATATTATCAAATGGAGTCAATCCTCAAAAACAATCCGAGCAGCCGGGGGTTGAAAAGGAAATGGACCCTATCCCGATTTATGAGCTAGAAACCCATGTTGGTTCTGGAAAATTGAAAGGCAAAGTGGCCTTGATTACTGGAGGAGACAGTGGAATTGGTAAGGCAGTAGCGATTGGGTATGCAAAGGAAGGCGCGGATATTGCCCTCGCCTACTTAAATGAGCAAGAGGATGCGGAAAATACGAAAAAGCGTATTGAACAAGAAGGCGTAAAATGTACGTTGCATGCTGGAGATGTGGCGGATGAAGCATTTTGTAATCAACTAGTTGAAGATGTTATTCAGCAGCATGGAAAACTGAATATCCTTGTTAATAACGCAGCACGTCAGGAAGTAAAAAACAGCGTGCTAGAAATCTCTGCTGAACAATTGAAACGTACATTTGACGTAAACTTTTTTTCAATGGTGTATTTAACTAAAGCTGCCATTCCCCATTTATCAGTTGGTGATAGCTTAATCTATACCGCTTCTATTAATGCATATGTTGGCAATAAAGCGTTGATTGATTACACATCTACTAAAGGGGCTATTGTATCCTTTACTCGTTCCATTGCTCAAGAACTCTCCTCAAAAGGAATTCGAGCTAACGGTGTAGCACCTGGACCGATTTGGACACCACTTATTCCAGCAACCATGACAACCGACCTGCAAGAATCATTTGGCGTTTCTACCCCTATTGGTCGTCCTGGTCAACCAGCAGATCTTGTAGAACCATACATCCTGCTTGCTTCTGAAGGTTCTGCCTATATGACCGGCCAATTCATCCATGTGAATGGTGGACAATATATGTCTTCTTAATTAGATAAATAAGTCATTCGGACAGCAAAAAAAATCAAGCAGTATTTTCCTCATGGTAGGGAAATACTGTCTTGATTGCTGCTATCTATTCAATGTCTCGCATAATGGAGGAGGGTAGCCAATATGGAAGGTTCAAGTTATATCCAGTTTGACCATTATCAGGATAAGGGAGAATTGAAGAAACATATATTTAAGACACTTCATTTTTATTATCCGGCCTGTATCGATGAGGAAAAGGGCGGATATATTAATGGGTTTTTAGATGATGGTACTATTAATGACACAGATACTAAACATTTAGTAGCGACTAGCAGGTATATTTATATTTTTAGTATTGGTGCGATTTTAGATGGACCAGACTGGTGTTTAGAAGCCGCACGACATGGGATCCAATTTTTGCATGAACATCATTTAGATAAACAGTATAATGGATACTACTTTGAAATGAAGGGAACGGATGTAAAAGATGCTGCTAAAATGGCCTATGGTCATGCCTTTGCATTATTAGCATCCTCTATTGCGTACCAAGCTGGCATAAAAGAAGCCAGAGAAGTGATGGAAAACGTCTTTAATGTGGTGGAAAATCACTTTTGGGATCCGGAACATGGATATTACAAAGACCAATGGGATGCTGGGTGGACCACTCTTTCCTCTTATAGAGGGCAAAACCCAAACATGCATATGTGTGAAGCCATGCTAACTGCATATGAAGCAACAAATGAAGAAAAATACTTAAAGAAGGCCTACCAGCTAGCAGAGGGCGTTACCCAAGAATTAGCAGACCGTGCAAGTGGAATGATTTGGGAAAACTATACACCGGACTGGCTGCCTGATTATCAATTCAATAAAAACAACACAAAAGATGAATTCCGCCCATATGGATTTATCCCTGGTCATCAATTTGAATGGAGTAAACTCTTAATGTGGCTTGACAGACATCAATCAGAACCTTGGATGCAGGAGACTGCAGAGAAATTGTTCGCAAAAGGATGGGAACAAGGTTGGGATGTAAAATATGGAGGTATTTATTTTGCCCTATCGCCAAGCTTAGAAGTCATTGATACGGATAAAAATTACTGGGGTATGTCAGAAGCAATCGCTGCCGCAGCCTTACTAGCTGCAAAAACAAAGAATCAACAATACTGGGATTATTATAATCAGTTATTCACTTATTCCGCCCAGTATTTCATGGATCATGAACATGGTGGTTGGTATACACTGCTTAACCGGGAGAATGAAAAATATAGCAATGTAAAAACCTCACCTCCCAAAACAGATTACCACCCCGTCTCAGCCTGCTATCAATCCATACTAGCTCTGCCATAAGCCAGATGTCTAAAGAATGGCCTGGATTATGATATTAAAAAGCATCTTTTAGTGGGTTTGGCTAAAAGATGCTTTTGTCTCTAAATTTTCCACTATCTTCCGATTATTTTTCTATTATTTGTCTCTTAGTGGCCTGATTAGCACTTGATTTAATTATTTCCAATCCCTTGATCCATCTGTATTTTCTCTTCTCTCGAGCTAAAATAAATAGCCATAAAGATTAGGCATAGTCCTATTAGATGGTAATAATAAAGTGGTTCTTTCAAAAGGAAAAATGATAGAACTACTGTGCTTAGTGGCAAAACGCTTGTTAATATACCTACTGTCGCAGCAGATAATACAGCAAGGCCTTGATACATAAGCAAAAAAGCCAAAACAGTAACAACCATTCCGAAATAAAAAATCAAAAGCCAATCATAACCAGAACCGAATGAATAATTAGCAGTTATGCTATCATAAATAGCCATTGGTAAAAATAACAATCCCCCTATAACAGACACTCCTGTTGTTATAGTTAATGGACTTACTTTTTTTGATATAGACTTACCTAAAATGATAAACAATGCTTCTCTCATCACTGCCCCCAAAACAAGGAAGTTACCTACTATTTCTAGATGACTGCCCGATATCTCTTGCATCACTCCTGAAACGTTAAGAATGATGACTCCTAAAATAGCAGTTATTATACCCGCTATTTTATTTCTTGTAAGTTTCTCTTTCATTATAAAGTAAGCAAGAAGAGCAACCATTGCTGGTAAAGTACTAGTAACTATTCCTGCCTCCATTGCAGTAGTATATTTTAAACCATACAGCATAAAGATACTAAATAAAAATACTCCCGTCAGAGATTGAAAAAAGAGAATGACAATATCCCTTCTACTTAATGAAGGAATCCCCTCCTTGTAAATCAGTAAAGGGACTAATATTAGGGAAGCTACTAAAAACCTTAGCTCAGATGCTAAAAATATCGGCATCGTTTGAATTAATATTTTTCCTGCAACCACCGAACTACCTACAATGGTCATTGCCGCAATAACTTTAAGGTATGCTACTATCCTTTCACTCAATATAACCAACTCCATCTCAAGTAATTATTCCATTTAAACTGGTGTTACAGTAAAATTAACATTATAAATTGGTTTATTAAAGAACCAATTATCATTTATTTTTAAAACCAATATGAACACTTTAGGTGATAATGATGATTTGGATTGAATTAGATAGAACTTCAGAAAAACCAATATTTCAACAAATATACGTGAAAATTAAAGAACAGATTTTACGAGGAGAACTTCTTGAGAGGGACCGACTTCCCTCGAGTCGTGATTTAGCTACCATTTTAGACGTGTCTCGAAGTGTCGTTCTCGAAGCCTATGATCAATTAATGGCTGAGGGATACATTAAATCTAAACAAGGAGCTGGAACTTTCGTGGAATCTGGAATATCACTAGAGGGTTTTCCTACGAATGAGGAACGGCCTATCTCTGAAAAAAGTACTGATTCAATAAGTAAGGTAAAGACAAATAATTTCATTGACTTTCGTTCAGGCGTACCTTGTTTAAAAAAGTTTCCTCGAAAAAAGTGGGCCAGTATAGGAAAAGACGTTTTTGAAACGATTGAAGACTCATTATTTGGTTATAGTTCACCTGAAGGAAGTGAAGAGTTACGGGTGGTATTATCAAGCTACCTTTATAGAACTAGAGGAATAAACTGTCATCCTAGTCAAATTATTATCACCTCTGGAGCTACTCAAGCATTCACACTTCTAGCTAAACTATTAGTAAAGACTAACTCCGAAGTATTAATAGAGGATCCAGTAACGAAAGAAATTCCTGAAATTTTTATTGAAAGAGGGGCTAATATTACTCCTATTCCAGTCGATGAATTTGGAATGCAAACAGAATGGCTTACAACGAAAAAAAAAGAAAACATTATTTTCGTTACTCCCTCTCATCAATTCCCTTTAGGTGGAATATTACCCATTCAAAGAAGAATTCAACTTATTAATTTTGCTAAGGAAACAAATAGTTATATTCTAGAGGACGATTATGATAGTGAATTTCGCTATTCTGGTCATCCAGTAAGTTCACTGCAAGGATTATTTCCTGAACGAGTTATTTACATAGGGACTTTTAGTAAAATCTTATCACCTAGTCTGCGAATTGGTTATGTCATTTTGCCAAATGCACTGGTAGAAGAAGCCAAAAATCTTAAAAGATACACTGATTATCACTCTCCCACTATTGAGCAAGTAATTTTAGCACGTTTTATAAAGGATGGACACTTAGAGAAACATGTAGTTAAAATGAGGAAACTATATAAAAAAAAGAGAGATTTCTTAATAGGATGTCTAAAAAAGGAATTTGGAGACCTAATTGAAATCCTTGGTGCTTCAACAGGCATTCACCTAGTTGTTAAATTTAATTTTAAGTTCCCACAAAAGATCTTAGATGAAATCAAAAATAAAGGAGTTAATATCTTTTCCGTAGAGAAACATGCTTTAATTAAAGGAAAACACAACAACAAGCTTATTTTCGGATATGGTAATTTAACTGATACGGAATTAGCAGAAGGAGTAAAGCTCTTAAGAAATGTGATAGAAGCAGAGTCAGGACAGAAAAATTAAACAACACTACTAAATAATCCAATAATAGCTGATTTGAAGAAATCCCTTTTTAATGGAAGGAGGGAAGATATTGGTAAAGCAATTGACAATCGATTTATGAAAGCAGGAGTATATTGAGCATGACACCATGATCATCATACAGTTACAACGGAAATGCTTAGAATGATTCGTCTCTCACTCGTCAAAAGCATAAACCAATACCTTATTTACTGGTTCAACGTAATCTATATAAATGGGGTCTAACAAGCAATGATTATGGACAATATAGAGATAGTCTCCCTTGTAAACCTTCCAAGATTTCTACAGGCATTTCCCTGACCTTGATATCCTCACCTAGGAATAATAGCCAACTTATTATTTCCGTTAATTCTTCGGAATGATTAACATTAATAAAGGTCTTTAGAATGGCTGTAGTTTGGTAAGGATTCGTATAAGAAAGTGACATTCTTAACGGATGGTATTTCTTATACTGTGCAATTGCCTTTGGACCAAGTTCAAGGACAAGGTTGATTACTTCCTCCTGCTTACTTAGTTTTTCTAAAATCTTTTTCCTGCTTAATCTATTATTGATAGTGCATGGTTCTACATCTGTGAGATTGTCAACAGGCAAAATCCGTTTCTTCTCTTCCTTTAAATCAAAGCCTTCAATCAGCCACAGGCTTTTCTCACGATAAAGGTTCAAGAGGTAAATAGGATAGGACTTTATAACTTTCTCCTCTCTAATGGTAATCAGTAAATATCTATCCATAATAAGTAATTGGATTAATTTTTCTAACATGGGATGAGGAAGATCTGACAAATCAAGCAGATCAGGATTATTCGGGTTGGTCCCTTCAAATAGCAAGATGCGATTTAAAAGAACAAGGTCATCTTGCTGGGTTTCTGAGATGAGTCCTAGTAATTTTTCAGCTAGTGACTGGCGACTCTTTAAATAAGGGAGCTGTTGGTTTCTCGTAGCCATAAAGGCAATAAAAAGAGCCTTAATTTCATTATCGGTAAAGCGAACAGTCGGCAAGACAGAGTTGTTCATAACAAAATATCCCCCGTCCCTTCCAACTTCTGCGACAAGTGGCATCCCCATCGCTTCAATTTCTCTGATGTCTCTAATTGCTGTCGAACGAGAGATGTTAAATTCTCTCATGATTTCAGAAATTGTAAAGTTGGCGCGGTTGTTAATATACCGCATAATGGTATTAATTCGTTCAACCTTTTTCATCCCGTCCCCCTAAACAGTATCATTTTTTGACATGGTTTAAGTTTATTATATATCTATCAAGTGAAAAGAAGAATCATTTGATTAATTTTTTAAAGAGGAAGTGTTGAATATGGCAGGCTATATGCTAGAAGAAAAAGACAGCTTTATCGTTTTAGGGATTCGAACTGAACTTAAGAGTGATTATACAGACTATGCGGGCATAGCAAAGGAAAAAGCAGACTTTTGGCAAGTAGTCAAACAAGAAGGAAAGCTTGACGCCTTAAAAGCCATTGCCACAAATGACTATATTTTTATCGTAAACGAAGCGGTAAACAACAAGATGATGCATTATGTCGGGGTCATGACAGAGCAATCATTACCAGAAGCGGACAGAATGATTCAATTTCCTAAAGGAGAATACTTAGTAGTTAAAGGGGAAAGTAAGACCGCTGATGAATTGCAGAATATGCTTACTGGCATTGCATTTGGTCAAGTCTTGCCTGAAGCAAAGAATTTCGCCTATGTTGGTGGACCAAATACAGTGGTAGAAATGGGACAGCAAAACGGCTTATTACTTGGTGAGATGTGGATTCCTGTTGTAAGGAAATAAGAAGGATGGAGGGATAGGAATGGCCTATATCGTTGATTTTAAAAATGTGTCTACGATTGGTTTAGAATCTTCACCTGTAGCAGAAGCACTTGCTGGCTTACGAGCTAACGAGGCCCGGTACTTTATGAACAAATATAAGCATGAATTTACGGTTGTACCAGCTAATGAGTCCTGCGAAACTCTAGATTATGTGAACCGGATTTTAAAGGAAGAACGTGGTATTGAATTTGCAGCCAAGCCTTTAGAAACTTCAACCTTTCAAGTAGAAAATATTAAATGGACCTACGTCTTTTATGAGGATGGTCTTGCAATTAACGTTCTGTATACAGTAGATAACCCGAAAAAGCGCGCCGTTGGTTTTAAGCTTTCAGATGGGATGGAAGTACCAAAGGAATTAGAAGGGAAATTTAAGTTTGCTAGGCAGAAATCTAAGTTAGCCGGAACAATCCGAGGCTCGTTTTTTGTTATTAAAGGCGAATATTAACGTTAGTAAAGCAGCACCCCTTAAAAATAGAGGTGCTGTTTTTTTGCTTAGCTTATTTACTTTTGGTACGGTTCACCGTAGTTATTTAAGAGGCAAAAAACAGACAGGGTGAAATTTTTCCTGTCTGTTTTAGTTTATTCAGTCAATTGTTAATTTGAATAATAATTAAGTCTTGGTTATTACTACATCACTAACTAAAGGAGTTTCTAACTCTAAAGCCCCTAAATGAACTTGGACAGTAAGAGTAATAAGTATTATACTACTTAATGTACCAAGGAGGCTGACAACATGAAACGAACAAAACACTCAAAAGATTTCAAATTACAAGTCGTAAAAGAAGCCACTGAGACCGGCAATAATTCCTTAGTAGCCCGTCGATATGAACTGAATCCCAACATGGTAAGTCGTTGGATTCGTGAATATAAAGACGGCAAATACGGTGAAGTAGATGTTGCTGTACTGCCAGATCTTGATTCTAAAGAGTTATCCAAGGAAAATGAAAAACTTAAAATAATTTTAGGTGAAAAAGACCTTGAAATCGCTATTCTACGAGACCTTATAAAAAAGAAAAACCCTCACTTGCTGAAAAACTTGAAGTAGCCGATAATTGGATTCAAAAAGGCTACCCAATCGCAAAAGTGCTGAAAATTATCGGTATTTCTCGATCCACATATTATTATCAAAAGAACTATCGTGTGGAAGAGAAAAAAGTAAGTGAGGGACGTCCAGCACCCGGTTATTCCATCAAAGAGGACGGTCAAAAAGTATCAGACGAACAAATCAAAGAATACCTACTTGAAGAAATTGCAGGTGATGCCTTTAACTATGGCTACCGCAAATTAACTAAATTACTTCGTCGAAAATACAATCTCATAATCAATAAGAAAAAGGTTTATCGATTATGCAAAGAACTAGATATTTTACGCCCACAACGGCAAAAGAAAGTCTCATATCCTAGAAAACTAGCTCGAAATCGTACGATTAAGAGTTCGAATCAATTGTGGGAGATTGATATTAAATATGGCTACATCGAAGGTGAAGATCGATTCTTCTTTGTATTATCGATCATCGATGTTTATGATCGCAGTATTGTCGAATACTATATGGGATTAAGCTGCACGGCAAAAGACCTAAAGCAAACACTTTTACGGGCATTATTCAAACGCCAACAGATTAATGAATTGGAAAAACCTGTGATTCGAACAGATAATGGACCACAGTTTATTTCCCATACCTTTGAGGAATTTTGTGAAAAATATACACTAGAACATGAAAGAATTCCGCCAAAAACTCCAAATATGAATGCTCACATTGAGTCTTTTCATAGAATTTTTGAGGATGATTGTTTATCAAGATGGCAGTTCGAGACGTATGCACAAGCCTATGAGGCAGTCTCAGAGTTTATGGTGTTTTATAACGAAAGACGCATGCATTCTAGCATTTTAGACTTATCGCCAAATGAATTTTATGAAAAGCAACAATGTGAAAACATGAAAATCAAAGAGGTACGGGTTTAATCGCCCCTTCCATTTTTTCTTCCTTTTGTCCCAAAGTTTATTTCAGCCATTGCTGGAATGGAATCAAGGGCGACGCTAGTCGGGCGCAGCCTTTACCCTTGAAGGAGTGGAGGAAATGGCTATCCTCTCAAAAGGACAAAAGGAAATGAAATACAATGTAATTTTAAGATAAAGCGAGATTAAGAGAGATACTGTCCAAAATACGGGGGTTAATCCGCTAATAATGTAAACAAACCAGTTAGAGGTTCCCTGCTATTTAAGTTTAGAATTTATAAATTCTTTGGCAGTAAATAACATTCCCTTAGTAAAACCTTCACTTTTTGCAGAAAAAAATGTCTAGGACATTTCTTCCTAGACATAAACTCTCAAGATCTTTTTATACATTGGATTCTTACTTTTCTTTAATAAGTGGCATTTATTTTAAGGAAAGATTAGTTCCTGCGGCAATTTCATCAACGGGTTGTCCTACTAGTAACCATTTAACAATGGAAATATTATTGGCTTAAAATTGCTTCCCACTCTTCATTTCCCAAATAGAATTAATCTCTTTAGCCCATATTCATAAGAGGAAAAAGGATCTAATGATAAAATAATTACTTACTTTTCATTTCTGTATGGATAGAATTAAGTTTTTTACTCGTTTCCTTTTTTATTTTTTCTCGTTTCTCCAAATCACTATTCTCTTTAAGAATTATGAGTATTGCTTCTTTTAGAGGTTCATAATTTGCTAGACAATCTTTTTCAGTCAGTTGGTGTAGACCCTTACTAAGTATCCCATAAATAAAAGTTTTATTTTCATTTAGATAATCAGGAATCTTACCTAGCTCATGTAATTGTTTTACTTTTTCTTGCATTTTTTTCTTTTCAAAGTCCTCTTCTCTAAGCAATCCTTCTGATATAGCTGTTTGAGCTTTCAAGATGATTAGCCTTTCAAAAATTCTCCTTAAATAAAGAAACGCTGCCACTCCGTAATTGTGAGTCTTTAGTATTGTTGCAGTCCTAAAATCTTTCTTGGATACATTATCCTTACCAAAAATCTCATCAAGATTTTTGAATTTTTCAAAGTCCATGATTGAAGGATATTGTCCCGTTTTGATTAGGTAACCATCTTCCGTTAAATGAAAAATAACATACATTTTATGTTTATGTTTAGATGTGCAATGGAATTTAAGTTGAATTGTGTTAGTTTCGCCGAACACCTTTTCAAAAAATTCTTTCGCACGACTTTGTAACTTTTCCAGTGCATATTGCTCGTGTGCCTCATTTTCCTCTGCTGAACTAATATTTGTCCCTATTGTCAATATATCATCTGTATCATTATCAAGAATTGCTTCAAGTCCATTGCTTACAATATAATTATCTCTCTTACACTCTGGACAATAAGAATAGATATTATGCTCCTTTAAGAAAATCGTTTTTAAAAATCTAAAATCCATCCCTTCAATATATTCCGTATGATTAAGAATAGTGGGACCAAATTCCTCGTTATCATCTAAAACCTCTATTTCATCTCTTGATTCAACTTCTAAATCAAATTTTATTTTTGTATATAAAGGAAAACTGAAAAGTAATGAGGACCCCTTACCAACAAAATCAGTAATTTTGATTTCCAAGTAAAAACCTCCTTTTGAACAAATCCTAATATTGTAACCTTAATAGTCAATACCTATTGCTTGCTTGAAACCTCTTGCGGAGGGTGGATAATTGTCCATGTCTTCAAAAAGTCAAAGACACTAGATTTTTCCGTAAGGATAGCAACGTTATTCTTACTTCGTGTAATCGCTACGTAAAACTGTGCTATTACTGTATCGGACATTTTGTGATTCCCTTTGGTAACATGGTTTTCCATCTCTTTAGTAGGAAGTATTAAAACATTTTCATAACTTAACCCTTTCGATTTGCCAAAAGTTATTGATTCAAAATTTATATCTCCGTCTAATTTGGATATAAATTTATTTAGCGAACTTACATTGTAATAAAGTAATGTTGGTTTATACTGTTCTATAAACTTAGATACATTATCCATGCTGACCAAGTATGTACCTATATCTTCATGGACAACACTCTTTGCTGATCGCATGTTAAGGTCACTATACAATGTGTTTGCCAGATCGCAAACTATCTGAGGACAACGATGGCAGACATCTAAGCTTTCAAGGGTGTCATGTCTTAATACTTCGGTAAAGAAATTAAAGATATTAACCCCTCTATACCTGCTGAGGAAACGGTCTGAGTTTGTTGAATATGTTGCCTGCCGATGGTCTCCTACAACTACGAGATTTAGGTTAGATTGGTAGATAGCCTCAATTATTTTTAAATCGTATCCCCCCATATCTTGTACCTCATCGATAAGAATTGTAGAATAGATTTTTTCAAGCCTATCAATGATTACACCAGCAGAAGCTTCTAAAATTGCATGACAAAATTGCGCCAACCTTTCATAATAAAGCCTTCCTTGAGAATCGTAGTAATATCTCCAATGAACAGCTTTTACACCTTTTAAGCGAGGGATTTCACCTAACGAACAAAAATTAAACACTCCTATTTCGGGTCCACCCAACACCTTTCTATATGGCTTAGCGCATTCATTAAGTAAGAAGTCCGTCCATGTCTTACATTTTATGTTCTTCGGAATTATTCCTACTGACTCCATAAGGTCAGATTTCATAGAGTTTAAATTTGCATTCGTATATGTGAGGTATAATACCTTGCCTTCTTGATAGTTCTTTACTGCTTCACCAATTAACAACGTAGTCTTTCCAGTACCAGCAGCAGCTTTAACAATTCTTTTATTGGATGGCATCATTAATATACTCCGGAAAATTTAATTGTATTTCGCTGTTTGAAAATACTTTTAAGGCCCAATCTGTTTTGTTACTAAGCATATACTCAAGCAATTCTTCCTCAGTTTTATCAGGTTTTCCAAGTATTGTTTTTAACTTCTCATAATTACTGGCATCACATTTTAACACTTGTGGTTCTAAGGTATTTAGCTCATTGTTTTGGCTAAAACACAACTTAATTGTGCCACCTTTGTATTCCTTATATTTGTTGTCAATATTCTTTTCATAATCATGATCGTTATCGGTAACCACAATAGTTTCTATACTTAGCAATTTTGCTATATCTAAAAATCTTTTAAATGAAAGGCCATTTACTGATATAACATCTATCCCGTCATCTATTGGTAGTTTATTATATTTTTGATGATAGGCTTTTTGAATAATCAAATCATCTGCTGGGCCTTCGACTAATATAACCTTCTTAGACAATATAAATCTCAGAGTGTCATAGCTCGGTAACTTTTGAAAATAGCTTCTTGTATCCTTTGGCAATTGATTTAACTTTCCACTTCTGTTTTCACCAAGCAATATAACATTTTCCATTGCCATTTTATTTAACACATATGAACTGTGGGTAGTAATAATCAATTGCTGATCAGAACATTCCGATATGATCTTATCTAATAAAATCCTCATGTTTGAAAAGGAAAGATGACTCTCCGGTTCTTCTATAAGGATTAAGTTTCTTGCAGGCTTCCTATTTCCAATTGACAGGGTAGTCTTGATAACGTTCTGTTCCCCTTTACCTATATAATCGAAGGGAATATTGTCCATGAAAGCAGCAATGGCGGATTCCCATGTCGCCCTTTGAGTCACATCTAACGATATCGATAAATTTCTAGTATCGTCTAACATAAGATTTTTCTTCTGGTTTAATACTTCATTTATGGAAGCAATATTAGGATCTTCACCAAATCTCTCCTTATAACTTCTGTATAGAACAGCCAGATTAGCCTTTTGCTTTTCATCTAAGACATCTGAAATAATCTTCATAATATACTTTTGAGAACTAGCAGCGAGATTTGTCGTGGTTGAATCAATCAGGTGAGATTTTATTGGAATTGATCTTGTAGTAATCGTTGTACCTGTAAAGCTTTTCCATTCGACTGTATAGTACTCAGTTGGGATATGTATTAAATTTTCGTTCTTAATATACTCTTGATATTCCTCGCGATAATGCTCATTGAATTTAATAGAGAATACAAACCCCGGCAAATTGGTATTATCGCTATTCTCTAAACCTATCAATTCATTAAGATCCGAATCTTCTGACACCGAAAAGTATAATTCTATTTTTGTTTCAGGAGGGTTGATTTTATTATCCACTTTTACTGCCTCAATAAATTGGTTTACTACTTTTCTATTAAATATGTATGGAGATAACTCATAATAGATTGGCTTCCCATTTATGGTCCCTGTTAAGGCTAAGTGGATTGCTTCTAGTAATGTCGATTTTCCAGCACCGTTGTTTCCAATCATAATTGAGTAATTATTATCAAATTCCAAAGAGAATTCCTCGAACTTCTTGTAATTAAAAATTTTAATTTTTTTTAATAACATCTTTCTTCTTCCCCCAATCCGTATTATTATGGTTAACTTTTCTTACACAATATCCATTGAAAGAAATATTCGTCACTATTCGATTCTAACAGTATATTCTTTAGTATCTCATTCCCTAGAGGCAAATACTTTTCAAGCGGGTATAGGCCCTGACTTTTTATAATAGAAAAACCAGCAACCTCAATCATTCTCTTTAAGTCAGGTAAATGATAAAATTCAAAAGCATCGCCAAAACTCCCATACATTCTCATTTCCTTATATCGTATAAGTGCTAAATCTACAGATTTCGAACGCTCATAAACCTCAGCAAACCTGCCATATGGGGTTCTCACCACAAGAGAAAACAACCCCTCTGGTTGAAGCCAAGAGTATATTTTATGCAGTTGCTCTGAAGGGTCTGAGATATACCCTAAAACATTGTGGCAGGTAATAAAAGAGTAAGAGTTTAGGAAGTCATTAGAAGTAAGATTATCCATATCCATAACTTTATATTCAATAGGGAGATTATCAGCATTATTTCGACAATCATCTATGTTAGCTCTATCTCTATCTATTCCAATAACATTTCCATTCACATTATTATATAGGAATCTTGTAAGCCACCCTTTACCGCAGCCAATATCAAGAACATTTCCTCCCTCCGACATGAGGGACAAAGACTCCTTCATAGCTACTTCCAACTCATCATAAAAGGGATCTAAGTTCACATCCATCACTCCACTTTAAATTTCATTCAATGTATTCCCACTACAAAGGTTGACTCCATTAACTCTCTTGCTTCTTTTACCTTTGACCTTAGAATATTATCTTGAATACGTAACGTAGCCATAATCTTTTCCATATTTCTAATTGAAACAAGAATACTTGCATATTCATTAATTGACTTGCCCCTAGAGAACTCGTAAAAAGAAGAAAGGCTCTTATTTTCAACACCTATCCTACAAGCTAATTGCCAAGCATCTTTTTTACTTCTAAGTGATTGGAAAATAGTAATCCATTCATCCATATAATTTTTTTCAAAAGATGCCCTAATATCAGCCGCAAGCTCCCTAAGACGCATCTCATTTTCAATTTGCTTTTCCCTCTTTTTTTCTGCCTCAATTCTTTCTTGTCTTGCGCATTCGGAGCAATTCATTATCTTATATTCTCGGTGTCTATTCCAGTCGTCCATCTCTCTCCTATTTCAGTATAAGTGCTTTTTCCACACTTACATGGATATTCTCTTCGGTACATTTCTTCCCAACTCACTAAATAACCCCCAATTCAATTAGTCTCCCTTTTATATTACACAAAATATTCCTACATTGATTTATATAAATGATCATATACCTGCCGGTAAACTGTCTATATGATTTTCATATATTTTTCTTACTGCTTTAAGGATAGTTGCTTTTATCTACATCAATATAATCAAAAAAATACCGCCTTTAGGGAGACGGTATTGAGCGTGATTGATACATTTTCATTTGATCCCCGTTATTGGTTCTATGATAGAACGATACATGGGGACGGTTCTCATATTTCTCAGTTAAAATAGGGTTACTAAATAAGTTCTAATAAATGTTTTTTATAAAATGATCTTGGTGCCACCATCCTTAATTTGTTTAATCTAATGTGAAAATTGCAGGACCCTAACCTTTTGCCACATTCACAAGGACAAGTTTTCTTGTTAGCCATTCTTTTTTTCATACAAAGCAATGTTAGGAGGTAAGAGGTCAATCAGCCAAGGTGTTCCATATTATTAGTAATGGAGTAAAATAATAATTACTTACAAAAATCTGGGTAAAATATTGAGCTTCCAGCTTTTATCTTAAACAATGGGGGGTTACGTAATGATACGAAATACTCGCGATAGATTAGCTAAAGAAATATCCATTGAAAAAGGGATAGATCTGATTCAAGCGCAAGAAATTATCGATTTATTTTTGCAACTAATTTATGAAGAAGGTTACGTCGTTATAAAACAAAATACACAATAAGTAAAAAAACAGATGGATAGTTCATTAAGTAGTTCAGATAACGTAGAGAAAACATAAATTTGCAAATAAAATAACAAAGGATTTCGAAAGAAAAAAAAGGCCTATTCCCTCTATATTTTTTGCGAAGGATTAGGCTTTTGATTTTCCACAAACGCGTCGATTGTTGAAGATCACATTAGTCTATTGAATAGTATATTTGTACTGTGCAGCAAAGATCATGTTATAAAAGATAGTTCTTTATTTATCAAGTCTATAGTACAGTAATTCCATTGAATAACCTTGAAGAGAAATGCCTAGTTCGTTTTCTGTTTTAACCATTTGATGGAAGTTTTCTGGTACTGCATCCTTTCCTCCAAGGAAAAGCATTTTGTCAAGTTTTTCTTCTTTTAAATAAGTGACCCTTCCAACTTTAAGCAAATTATTTATTAAACCACTATATATATTAATTGCAACTGCTCTAAAATCTAGTGGAGTAAACACATATTTTTTTTCCCAAACCCATCTTTCTGTTTTCTGTTTTTTAGCAATAAATTTTAATGCATCCCCACGTTCTTCTAATTTAAAGGTTTCATCTACACGACCAATGGTTAATCCTTGAGTATCTGTAGATACGGTTAATCCATGCTTAAAAGCATTATAATCATATACAGATATAAAATCTTTGGCTGCCCATTTGATCCATTTCATCAATATGTCTTTTGCTTCTTCCATACTAATACCCTGTTGGCTAAAAGTTTCTTCTTGGTAATTACCATAAAACACATATAAAAGGTTTTCCACAACAGTGAACTGTGTATCATCATATTTAAAATTATCTTCAAGTAATTCTGATACTGTTTTTTTGAACTTTCTAAAATCAGTATCCCTTGATATTTCTAACCATGGACATGCAGGGATAGATACATGGGCTAAAAATAATCTTAGAAACGTTTCGAGACAATGGTAATACGTTGTAGCTAGTTCCAGTCGTGCAAACTTCTCAAGCTCATTTTTTGTCAAATCATCTTCATCAAGTTTATAGCTCAAAACACCAACCTTAACATCTTCACCATCATGAAGCACATCAATAAATTTATCAGGGTTGGACAAAATTGAAGATAAAAGAACTAGTTTAGTCCCGAAGTAATCTCTTGCATAATCATTATAAAATTCTTTATTTAAATTATATATCTCCTGCTCAGCTAGCCCTTTATCTGGACCTATTTTAGTAGGTGGCTTTTTCCTTTTACCCAATTGCCTTCCTCCTTAGATACTATTATCAATCTTGTTCAACCCGATTGAGCTTTTTTTAATAACACGATATATTCAAATATCACAATTCATTTAGTAAATTAACTATAGTTATAATTGTTCCATAAGGTGGTGGCTTACTCACTCTTGCTTTAAGCTAAGAAGCAAGTTCAAAAATGTGCTTTTGTATTTCAAGATAACGCTGCAGATCTATAATTGGACTATCAGATTGCAAAGGTGTTTCTTTCTCTAGACTGGTTAGTTCAATCGCATTATCTACTGCAAGTTTTTTTGTATACTCATACATTCGATTCAAAAGCACATCCAACTCCTCAATTGAAAGTATAACTTCAAATTTAGGATACATTTTCAGTTCACCCAAACATTCCATCATATCTGAAATTATCTCCATTGTAAGAGCACCCTTGCGCACAGCGTTTAAGTAGACCATTAGAGCTTCTCTAAATTTCACGACAACATCAGGCTCTTGTTTTTTCTTTGATTTAATATAACTTTTTACACCCGCCATACCTAACTTACCCACCATAAAAAGGGGTTTCCTATATTTCCAGCCATAGTATAAAGTAGCCTCCAACTTGCTGACAGGTCTAAGAAGTTTTACAATTTGCCCTTTGTTATTACGAACCTCGCCACCAAATATCTTATAATCTCCCGTAGTAACCTTCTTCATTATTTCATCAGGTATGAAAAAGGATTCTTGAAAAATCGCCATTCTAACAACTCCTTTTATCTATCTCATCGGCTTAACAACCGACTTTTAATCCACAACTCGAAAATGGAGGCAAAAATATCCAATAAAACTAGTCATTATAGATTTTAAACTCCCTACTTGCCCCAAAATCAAATATCCTTTTTTTTGATTCTACATAGAACAATCTTGTTCCTTCTTATGGAACTAAAATGCCTGTTTAAGTGAAAACCTTCACAATACCATGTATCTTTATATAAACAATACCAGAAAATAACAAATTAGTTCATAAAAAGAGTAAAAATACTTGTATCTATTCTCCGTTGGTTAATCTATACTAGTTTGAAATTCCTTGCTGCGTAGTTTTCGTCTACTACGTAATACATGAGTTACTTCACAATCTAGCTCGTTTATGGAAGACGGGTCTTATTGAAAACTATCTCACTGCATTAAATAGTTATTTAATGCAGTGAGTCTATTTCTCTAGATATTTCTGGATTAATTAGTTTATGAAAACATACAATTAATTCTTTATGTAAGAGGTAAAGAAAGGCGACAGATTCAGTTCATATCTCTCAACTGTAGCTTCACTACGATTTTTGGGGAGCTATCTCCCCCCTAGCTAAACTCTATTACAATTTGGTATATTCCCCTCTCTCCATGAACCAGTTATTACTCCTTTTAACAGCCCACCAGATAGATTTTTGTATTGCCGTCTTATAATAAGACTGCACCACCTCGTTGTAGAAAGAGGACGATTCAAACAGCTTTACCAATTCCTTATTTGTAAAAACTCTACCCTTTTCAACTCTCTTTTCGAAATCAAGTATAAAATTCAACGTTTCTTCATTAAGGTTATACTTTTCAACCATCACCAATGGAATTTCTCCTTTTCAAATTAATAACAGTATCCGAAGAGATAACTTGTTGCTGCTTAACACGGTATTCTATATTTACTAAGCAATTGGAAGAATACTCGGATGCTCAAACGTGCCAATGGTACAGTCAAAGGCAACATAATAAAAGCATAAATGGTTCCCCAAACTAAGACACCCTCTACATTAACGCCAGTAAAACCACCCGCTGTATAAGTTCTAAGGCTTCCTCCCCTGACAAGATACTCACCAAATAAAGCCCCAATAGTTCCACTATAGAGGGTTATAAACAATGCCGATATTAGACTCAATAACCAAATTTTTTTGTTTGATACATATTCTCGTTTTGCAAAGTAAGCTCCTAATATTGAAAAGGTTAATACAAAGGGAATAAACGTTGCGTAGTATAACCATCTCTCTCCAAATAAAGATGTAAAGCCGCCTGCTATTCCTTGTGCAACTACCATAAATATAAATGAAATACAGAACGATAAAATTAAACCGAAAATAATTCCAATAATAATTCCCTTTGTAATTTTCATTACGATGGTTCCCCCCTTAATATATGAAATTGATTTTCAACCTAATTTTTTATAAATATCCCTTTTTATTTTAACAGAAATATCCAATTGATTTTACAATTTTTCTTGTAGAATCATACACACAAGTAAAATTAATTATCCACCAATAAAATGGTGAAAATAGGGATATTCCTAATGAACCTAAAAAAACCGTCTGCAATTTAGACGGTTTTTAATTCATTTCATTATTGGTATCCATTCTGAAGAATTTCCGTAGCTATTCTAATTCGCCTGTATTCTTCTAAGAAGCATTTCAACTCTTTTAACAATTTTTCTTCAAATTGTTGTAGCATCCTTTTATCATTTACTCTTACATAGCCAAATCCTTTTTTCGATACAATGTCATTCGTGTATTTTCTCAAGCTTATAACACCTCTCAAAAATTTTTATTAATTGCAGATGACTACTTCAACACCGTTTGTACGAAGAAAGTCTAATACTTTAGCTAAATCCTCATTTTTTCTGCTAATACGGTTATAATCCTTTATTACCATCTTTCCAATCATTCCAGCTTCAATGTCTTTTTTCATTTTCTGAAACGAACCTCTTTTAAAAGGATCAGATGTACCTGAGCATGAATCGTCAATATAAAATTTATCAATATTATTAAGTCTACTCTTTAGTATTTGAGCGCTTGGTTGGTAATCTTCTTTACTTCCAAAATTTGTTCTATGGTAAAATACGATTTTCTTATTGCTAGTCATTTTATTTTCCTCCAGTTTAATCTTTTTATCTGTCTTCATTGATAAAATCCTTTGAACTCTGTTGAAAAGTTCTGGTGCCACAATTGATGGCACACTTATTTTTTTCCATTCACTTTGAGGATTTTTAATGATTTGAGATTTGCCGTCACCTAAATACCAAGTTATTGTCTTGTTAAAATAAAGTTCTCCAATATAAATAGGAGATTTTGCTATTAATCTGATATTACTTGGAGTCCAAGGCCTATTCTTATAAGAATATCCATGACTATTAAGCATGTTAGAAACACTCTTATAAGATTTCTCCGCAGCTAAATATTGAAATACTTTTTCTACAACTTTAGCTTCTTGTACATCGATTTGTAGTTTTCCATATGAGGAACGGTAACCAAAAGGTACTCTGCTAATAATAACCTGCCCTTGTTCTCTTGCTCTTTTTAATCCTAATGCTATCCTCGCAGTTTTATACTTTCTTTCTTCTTCTAAAAAGTACTGATATAAGTTTTCATTGTTTCCTTGCTCTAAACTGTCCCTTTTTGACATATAAATCACTCTCTTTTCTATATTTTTGCTTAAATACGACAAAAAACCCCAACGAATAAACCTACGAATTAATTAATATCGTAAATTTATTTGTTGGGGTTTTCCCTTGTTCGTTTATTAAGTTGTAAAAATAATAACACCTAAATTAGCATTTTGCAATAGCTAATTTATAGTTTTATTGAATTTTATAAATTAGGGTTTTAATCGCTCTTCCTCTATTTCTAAGAGGAACAATTTTCTTAAATCGTATTCCTTTCTCCCTTAAAACATCTTCAAGATAAAATTGAGCATCACAATCGGTTAATGGTACTTTAACTTCGCCTTTCTTGATTATCTCTTCTATCAGGCTATCATATAAAGAAACTGACATTGAAATTCACCTACAACCTACTCCGTAATAACATATCATTTATTTTTAGGGTCTGTTTAACGATGCGGTTGATAATTCTTTGCTTATTTGCAAATAGAATTCATTAATAATGAATTCTATCAAATCTATATCATCATCTGATAAAATAAACTTCTATTGATTACTTTCATTGAAATCCTTCTTAGCCAACCCAATTGCTATGATGAAAATTTTATCATAGCTAGATCTATGCTCAATTTATCTTTATTCATCTATTTAACACTTCTAAAGTAAAAAAATAGCGCTTAGAACCTCTTAAAAAAAGTCTCACAGTTCTTAGGGATGACAAAAGCGGTGAATTCCTTACCCATTCCTTCATTCGGTTGATGCTTAATTGCCTGTATCAAAGATGAATTAGTAAAGCCAAGGGGCAATGCAAATTCACCAGTATATTCAGCAAGTTGCTGATTTATATATTTCCCCTTACTTCTTCCGCAGCTGCAGCTTTTTTCTGACAGATCCAGATTAAATATATCATTACATTCAAGGCACATTAGAAGCTTCATTTGCATCCCTCAATCTTTATTAGTGTTCTTTTCCTTATCAATCATTTCTTGAATGTGGGTTATTACTTTGGGATCTTTTCTATACTCTGTTATTTTTTCAGTGATTAGCTTGTTTTCAAACATGCCTCTTAACAGCCTATAGTTATTAGCTTTCATTTTAAGATTATAAGAGTCATCGAGTATTAGCTTTGCAAGTAACGTCATAATAAACTCTTCTTCCCGAATTCCTTCAATCCATAGCCAAGCATCATCTGTAAGAAACATCCGAAACTTTTCAGTAAGCATCTTTCCGAGTATTAGCTTCATCGATCCAATATCATACCCATACAACCGTTCTTTAATTTCAGGATTTTTGGTTAAAAATTTTTCAATGCTATATGCTACTGTTTTTAAATGAAAGTCCTGCTCCTCGGAAAGCAAAACTGAATGATTATTAAAATAAAGAAAAGCATCTTCATTATCCAAAAAACTACCTTCGCTTTCCTTCTCATTATTTAGAGCCAACATAGGAGCAATACTTCTATAAAATTCCTGAAGTTCTTCTTCTATCCTACTATTACCTTGTTGCAATAAAAGGTTCGCTTTATTATCCCATTCTGGATAACAAGTGGTGAAGTTCTCCGCAACCTCATTTAAAGGTATATAGGTTTTAATTTCTCGGCCCGGAAATTTGATATCCATTACCATCATTCCAAATGTTCTTTCAACAATGGCTGGATGACCTTCAATTTTGCGAAATGCCTTCAAAAAATCATAGTTTTGTGGAGGGATACTTACCCAAGTAAGAGTAATTGCCCTTAACATTTCTTCAGGTATATACTTGGGGCCATCTTCTTCCTTGCAAGCCATAGAAAACAAACTATTAACGTCCCTAACTAGATTCAGATAATAGACCAAGAGCTTAACAGCTCCAATTTGTGTTGGAGAAGAGTGCTTAACTAATTTTTCCTTAATCCACTTGTGGAAGGTTTCTTTATCAGAGTACGTATAAACTAGCTCTAAGATTTTTTCCTGATCTGCAATAGTCCATTTTTCAATCAATTCTATTTTTTCGCTTTCATTTTTAGGAGAAAATCGGTTAAGCAACTGCCGTGGATCAACGCGTAACGGTAACTTTATTGGGGTTGAGAGATGAGTGTCTGCCCATTGTTTTGCTTTTACACACTGCAGATGATCTATATCTCCACTTACACTAGCAAACTTGGGGAAACGGCTCTCAATTAGCATAGCTATGGCTAATATGTAAAGATGGTATGGATATCCTTGAGTCTTAGCATTAAAAACAACAACTGAGCTTTCGTATCCCTTTAAAATATCTGTTTCATTATTAAAAGCTGGCACAGCCTCCCTATACATTTTAATATCAGAGTAAAGCCTGAAAGTTTCTGCAAATTTCTTACTGCCTAAGTTCCCACATGTTCTCCAAAATCGAGAAGGCTCTTCATGTTCTTCGGATTTAACATATACAGGGATTTGAATATCAAATAACTTTTTTTCTCCTAACTCTGCAAAATCATAAACTTGCAGTAATTTCACTGTTTCTTTATAAACATTTATCCAATCTTGTTGTGAAATCTGATGAGGAAGAATAGACAGACGAACATAAGTACCCAGACAAAACCACACCCCTCTTTTTGAAGAATTCTGTTACTCAATTCTATAAGTTTCTCTATTGGCTTTGTTATATACTCGTTGTACATCTTTCTTGGATTGTTCTACATATGACTTAATCATGGAATAATCGTACGGGTTAGCATCTTCAACTTTCTCCAATGTTGCTCCTACACTTCCAGCCAAATATCCAGCTGCCCCCAGTATCGTTCGCAGTTCGTGTGTCACTCCTGAAGTTAATGCTTCATGAGCATTATTTTTCATAATGTTTTCATCTGCATCATCAACAATTGTTGCTAAATCTATTACCAGCTTTCCTGAATATACCTGCATCTCAGATGCCTCCCTCTTATAACTATTTATTAGTCCTCCCTAGCGCTCACCTTTAATAGCGAATATACTGCTTTTTTCAGCTGTTATTTTCCTTCTCTATTCTCTTACCCGCCTTTATAAGTGACAGGTGAAAAATATCCTTTTTGTCGCAATCTTCACTACTATTAAAGTCAAAAAAAAAGTTTTCAGTTACAACCTCGTACTTTGCAAGGACGGTTATTATATCCATTAAAAGTTCATCATAAATATCGGTACGAGGATCCTGATATATTTCTGTAATTCTATATAAGTCCACTTGAATAAATCCTAAATGTTTAGAATATGCCAAAGATGAGCCTCCCATTAAAACATTTTCTGCGGATTTACTAAGGTGTTTATTGCAAACACGAGTGCATCATTAAAAGCAGTGCGATATGCTAATTTCGTTTGGATATGTACCTGCTCAAAAATGTTAGCTCTAATATCATCAATGAATTCATCTTTTTTGGTTTCATCCTCGAACTTTTCAAATTGTGCAAGCTTTTCATCTAGATCCTTATGAAGCAATTCCGAGTACATAACATACTCTTCACTTGTAATAATTTGTTCGAGTCTTTCTTCAATTAACTTGTTTACTACCTTTTGAAATCCATCGATCATTATTGTCACCCTCTTTTATTCTTAATAAGAATATATTTATATTTAGAATATAACATGGTTTATATTGATTGTAAAATGCAATAACGATACGATTACTAATAATGACGATTTTCAGAGGGTTGAAATATGAGTGATTTAATAATTGGAAGACTAATAAAGGAACTTAGAAAGAAAAATAATATGACAATGGTTGACTTCGCTAAAAAAATTAAAATATCCCAGCCGTCCCTATCTAAGATTGAATCGGGAAGACAGGAAGTATCATTTTCCTTGTTAGAATCTATATGTCATGAATTTGACATTACAAGAAGTCAATTTTTTCAAATGATTGAAAAGGATAGTATATATCACCAAACTTCTTCGGATATAAATTTTGAAGAAGCTGTCGATGCGGACAAAGAAATTGAACATAAAATCGGGGAATTAGTTTCAAAGATGACATTTGAACAAAAAAAAGCATTGTTCATTTTTTTATTTTCCAGTATCAAAGAATGAGAATGAAATACATAAAAAAAAGCAGTCCGACTCTTTTATGAATTGGACTGCTTAACTTTTTGCTCAATTATTTTTACAGTTCTATTTATGTTCCGAAGAGGTTCCGAATAATATATCCCATTCGGAACATTATTCCTTAATTGTTTTTCCTTTTATATAAAGGTTTTTAATGAGTAAATCAGTAATATGTTCCGAAATACTGATTTTTTTACTATTTTTGAAAGAAAGTATAACCTACAGGGTGTAATTTATATACCAACGCTCTCTCAAAAGTAATGGAACGTTGGAACAATATGTTGTTAAACCTTGATATTACTGAATTTTAGAAGTTCCATCTTATCTGTTAATTTCGGAACGTCATTTGGAACTTTCTCTACAGATTTCATTTATAGAAGTAAATCATTGTATCGGGCAACTCAGGATGAACAATGCCATCCTTAATTGATTCAGGATTACTCGGATCAGATAATTGTATTAACCACGCCCTAGGATTACTAGTACCAATTCTGTGTTTAACACTCCTAATAAAAAATGAATACGTTTGTAAGTCTTTAACTACCTTGTTACTTGATGGGTAGAATGGGACTCTTTCTGACATCCTATAAGCTTCATAGGTATTAGATGGAGCCAAGTATAAATAGGTGGAACCATCTTCTATTACACACTTATAATCACTATTATTCTGTAATTGACCTTTCTTAGCCAGTAAACCAATCTTGCGCAGAAAATCCATAGCAGGATGGTCTTCGATTGTCAGTTGTTGCGTTTCTTTCATCTCCTGATATACAAATTGATAAATTTCAATTCTATCTTCTGGATTAGAAAAAAATATTTCATCCTCTAAAAAGTCATTTAATTGGGCAAAGGCTGCAAAAGCTGAAGCAAGAAACATAGCATAATGCGACCGAATTCGAATGTGAATATTACTCCATCCCCTACTACTAAAATAATCAAGGATTTCATGATAAAGTCGTAAAAAGTTATGCTTCCATCTATACGATGTTCTCATTAAATACTGTCCTACCCAATATGGTACTTCTTTAAGAGCTTTGACCTTTCTAATAGCCTCTTCATTAAAACTAATCTTTGAAGCATCAAATAAAACTGATCTTTGAATTATTGATGGCACGCTAGTCAATACTTCCCCACTTAACATTAAAGTCGCCTTTACGGGAAATCGAATTATAGTAGATTCATCTTTATGCCCTCTAATGAAATCCTGCCTCATATAAACATTATTTTTAAGTGAATCTGAACA
This sequence comes from Niallia sp. RD1, assembly GCF_024219955.1. Classification (NCBI taxonomy): domain Bacteria; kingdom Bacillati; phylum Bacillota; class Bacilli; order Caryophanales; family Bacillaceae; genus Niallia; species Niallia sp. RD1. The sequence goes on from NZ_CP100420.1 coordinate 1,294,718, forward strand.
GGTTTTAATAAAATCCATCCCCTTGCTACTGTCATTTTTATTTTCAGCTTCGTCTACGACAAAAGGCATAGAGGATTTTCGACTCATACCCTTTCTTAAACTATCCAACGATGGCGGAGTATTCAACGATACATTAATACCTGCCATTTTTGTATACTCTTTAATGGCTGTACTCTTACCTTGACCGTGTTTTCCGTATAGGTATAAAAACGGGAAATAATCCGTTTCCTTTACAATGGTATCGACATTCATTGTTCCAGCAATATAACCGAAAGCAAGATATGAATATTGGCCATAGAGTAATTTAAGGCATTTAAAGTATGTGACTAAATCCTCCTTAGTGGGAGCTTTATCAATATGTGGATGTATTCTATATTCGTCGTCTTTATCAATATCCACTTTAAAATACTTACCGTTCACTGCAATAATTCCATCTTCATCTGCAAAAATTACCTTATCACGACAAAACGCATGTGATGGAAAAATCCACATATCCTCCTTTTCATTCCGCCCCATATATGATATAAACTCAAGTTCTTTCATAGGGCTTTTTAAAATCATGTTTATCAGACTATCTAAGTTTGTTTGTTTACCAAACCAATTAAATCTTCCGTTATTCATGCAATGTTTTTTAAAAGCTGTATGAATTGCTAAAGTCTCACCATCAAATTCGACCACTTTTGTCTGACTGTCAGAGATTAGTTTTAAAATATAAATCTGTTTGCCACCTTGTCTTTTGGTCGTATAGAGCGGAACAACAATAAAGTTAGAGATTGGATTTTCTTTATACGTATTTTCCCCTGTCTTTACTCGAACATAATAATACTTTTTTTCTTTATTGATTCGAAGACAATCACTATTGAGAAAAGATCCTCCTGTTGGATACAAATCAGACTGAAGTTTTCTATTGTTTTGCTGAATATTTTCATTCTCATTACGAGCCGAAGAATCTTCAATTCCTACCATCACATCATTGTATAAACCTATACTTCTTCCTACTTTGGACTTTTTGCGACTTTTAGTTTCCATTGCAACTTTGTTTTTTTGACTCATATTTTTCCTCCATAATAAAAACCCCAAACAAGTAAAGATGCTCATAAGGCCACTCTTAACCAAGTTTGGGGTTTTCCCTTTTTTTATTTATTTTTTTAGCAAGAAATTCATTAGACTAACTTATATAGGGGACCTCCTTCTTTTTGATAATTTAATTTCGGCTCTTTATCAAAACATGTTCTTGACTAAGAGCCGTAGCCGTATTGAATCCATTCTTCATTGCACTCCAATAAAATGTGTTGCTTATAGCACTCCGGATTGCGAGTGAAATAGTGACGACGCTGCAGAGCCTTGATTTTATTATTTTTTCCTTCAACCGATGCATTCGTAAAACGCAATTGATGATAATTACAGATTTCTTCTTGCCAATTGTGCATCGTTTTTAAACAGATTTCTACAATCGGATGGTCAATTGCTTTTCCTTGCGCCAGCCATCTTTCGTAACCTTTTTTGGCAAGGCTATACGATGGACTGCAGTCATACCAAGCAATGAAGGCTTCTTTCCATTCATACACTTGGCGAAGTAATTTCGCATAACCAAGCAGTCGTTTTAAAATCACCATTTCGTCTCTTGTGATCTGGTCATGACGTTTACCAAGAATATGGAAGTGTTGTTTTAAATCGGCTTTCGCACAGGGAGAAAGGCTCTTTTGAACCTGTTTTCGCATAGTTTGTAAGGTATCCGTTACGTAACGATTGACGTGAAAACGATCGGCAATTCGAATGGCATTTGGATACATTTCTTTTACGAATGTATGATAGCCTTGCGCTAAATCCATGACGACAGCGACGGGATTAAGCGTCTGCCAAATCGGCTGCGCTTGATAATAATCCTGTAATTCTGCAATCGTACGACCTGGGATGACATCTAAAAACGTGCCACCACGTAAATCGTGTAAGCCGGTGTTATATCGATGTCCTTTACGAATCGCAAAGTCATCGATACCCAGTACAAGACCCGTACTCACTTTAGCCTGTTGTGCGCATCGTCTTTGAACGCGAACCGACTCCACTGCCATCCATTGACGTACAACACGGTGAACCGTTGTTGGTGGTGTTTCAGAGAGGCGCGCCGCATGGGCAATCGTCGCTCCTATCGCTTGTTTCGGTAACGTGGCTTCAAATGCCTTTGTATAGCGCTTTTTTGGCGCAACACAGTCGTAATGCCACACAAAATGGGCATGACAATCTTTGCATGTTAAACGGATAGCGGGCAGCAGTAAATACACCCGTTTCCCAAACGCAGGGAGGTGACGTACTTTTCGTTGATAAGCCGTGCCACGACGAATCGTTTGCGTTGATGCACATACTGGACAAGGCTGTGTGGCATCAATCGGTGTCACTTCAATGAGCACTTGATCTTTTACTTTTTGAATAGCACATACATTTAACTCTGGTAAATCGAGTAAAACCTTGATAGAATGGGAATGCATCTGTATACCTCGTTCTGTTGTTTGGTCGTACTTTCAACATTAACGGATACAGATGTTTTTTTGTACTCTTTTTTAAGCAAGAACAGATTTTGGCGTAGAGCCTTAATTTCAAGCTAAAATCTTAAAATATTATAATTATTGTTTTTGATATTCCCCCTCTGTTAGGATAGATGTCGTAGGGAACTTTAGTGTATAGTTTAAATCATACACGGAGGTTGATCGACATGAAAAGTAATAATGGTAAACGTTATACAAAGGAAGAGAAAGCATCAATTATTAAGAGAATGATGCCCCCCACTAATGAATCGGTTGGCCAATTAAGTGAAGAGTTGGGCATTACTGAACCCACGCTTTACAAGTGGAGAAAAGAGGCTAGATCATCTGGAAACCCCACACCCGGAGATGGACAAAGTTCTGAACACTGGAGCAGTGAAGATAAGTTTCTCATAGTTATGGAAACATACTCAATGAATGGTGCGGAGCTAGCGGAGTATTGTCGAAAAAAGGGACTTTATAAAGAACAGATTGACGCATGGCGAGATTCATGCCTTAATGCAAATGGGCGAGAATCTAGTCAAACAAAGCAGTTAAATCAAGAATTAAAAGAGGAGAAAAAGCGAGGAAAGGCATTAGAGAAAGATTTGCGTAAAAAAGAAAAAGCATTGGCAGAAGCTGCAGCCTTATTACTATTAAGAAAAAAGGCCCAAGCGATCTGGGGGGACCAAGAGGACGAATGATCAGCCCGTCAGATCGCGCACTAGCAGTAGAACTCATCCAAGAAGCAAACCAAAATGGTGCGCGATTAGCCCCGGCGTGTAAAGAATTGAACATTAGCGTTCGCACCTATGAACGCTGGATTTCAGAAGGTGGAATCAAGGAGGATCAACGCCCTATTGCGTTACGTCCAGAGCCAAAAAATAAATTAACGATAGAGGAAAAACAAGAGATACTGGAGGTTGTTAAAAAAGAGGAATTTGTAGACCTACCGCCTACTCAAATCGTGCCAAAATTAGCAGATCAATGCATTTATATCGCCTCCGAATCTAGCTTTTATAGAGTTCTTCGTGAGCATAAAATGCAAAATCATCGGGGAAGAAGCAAAAAGCCCGAGGGTAGATTACCAGAAAGTCATTTAGCAGTAGCCCCAAACCAGGTATGGACATGGGATATAACGTGGTTAAAAGGGCCGGTGAAAGGCTTGTTTTATCGACTCTACTTAATTATCGATATTTTTAGTAGAAAAATCGTAGGTTGGGAGATTTGGGAGTCAGAGGAGGCAAAACACGCTGAAGATTTAATGAAGAAGACGATTATTAGTGAAAAAATCCAAGGTAAACCACTCGTTTTACATTCCGATAATGGCAGTCCCATGAAAGCCGCAACATTTCAGGTATTACTTGAAAAATTAGGGATCCAAAGCTCTTATTCAAGACCAAGAGTAAGTAATGACAATCCCTATTCTGAAGCAATGTTTCGGACTCTGAAATATCGACCTGAATTCCCGTACAGAGGCTTTGAAACACTTGAGGCTGCACGTGAATGGGCATTAAGATTTGTGAATTGGTATAACTGTATACATTTACACAGTGGTATAAATTTTGTGACGCCAGAACAATGCCACACAGGTGCGCATATTGGGATACTGAAAAAGCGCAAAGAAGTTTATGAACTAGCGAAACAAAAGCATCCAGAACGTTGGACGCGCTCAACTAGAGACTGGAGTGCACATGATTCAGTGGCTTTAAACCCAATAAAGGACAAGATAGAAAAGGATGGAACAAAATAGCCCCACTGCGACTGAGCTTGAACTACCCATTCCCTTCTCATCAAAGAACAGAATGAATTCTGTTCTTTGATGAGAAGGCCACCAAGCAAAGCGCGGTAGTTACCCTTACGTTCTTACACTAGTAAACAAGTTAAATGCGACAACTATCTTGACAAACACCGTATTCGAACCCCTTATCAAAAAAATTTTAAGTTCTATGTAAATTTCATTAAAGTCTACTTTAACTTAAATGAAACTTAGCAAAAACTTAATCAGTTTCATTAGAAAAAACTAACATCTATTTGTTTTAACTTCATTAAAAGGAAACACCAATAAAAATTCAAGATTAAGTAAATAATTTTTATTTTTCTATTCGAATTGGAAAAAGTTCAAGCTAAAATGTTTTTACCTTTAATTGAAAGGAGGGAATAATTAAAATGGAGATCGAGATAGACATCGACAAAGCAACTTTACAAGATATCATTTCATTAATTGAAGGTGGAACTACAGAACAAGAAATCTGTAACTCGAAAGGCTACAAAGCTGCTTCTACTGTTTCTAATAGATTAAAAGCCGTTGGCGCCACCTGTGATATTAACGGCGAATGGAACTTCACCAAAATTGATCCAAGAATCCTTACTAAGCAATTTTGGACAATATCTTATTCAAAAGATAGATCAAAAACCACCTTTGATAATTTAGATTTGAATGAACAGGAAATAACCACCCTAAAGAAAATTGCGGAAGAATATATAAAAGGGAATTATGAAAGGAAGACTGAGACGCTAAAATACGAATTGTTTGGAAAACTTCTGTTTGAACATGCCGCTTATAGGAATACAGATTCCTTAACAAAACAGCTGAACGTTCCAGTCCAAGAGCATGTAATGCAGCGACTAGACGACTTTGCTAACACTAGTGGACTTGAGAAGAAATTCATTGTTAACAAAGCAATTGAGACATTTTTAGATTTATATGATGGCAATTTCCAATAATAAACTTATAGTGCAAAGAGGCATATAAAAGTTAAATCAAGCATGCTTTTCAAGCAACAAAAAGGATAACTATGCACGTTGAAGTATATCCGTTAAAGGGGTCCGTTCAACGAGTATACTATCTCTTTCTCTAATACCAGTAATATCAATGGTTTATGTGCCATATGGACAATCCTTTTAAATGCCGACTATATAGAAAAAGAAAGACCTTTTTGATATAAATTAAACCTACACAAATTAATCGCATCCAATAACCTTTACTAGATTGTTACTAGGATGCTCCTAATTTATAATCGGGAAATATAGTCAGGATATAATTTAAGGGAGGACAGATCATGGACTTCAACAAAATAATACTATACGCTAACAATCCTAGGTATCTGTTTTACTGTGGCTCTGACATATACAATTGTTGTTAACATTTTCGTTGGCCTCCCTGTTCAGCCTGTTGCTGTTGCTATGCTTGCAATTGGATATGTTGTCATGATAAAAAGAAATACACTATTTCAAGAACTTTGGGATAGGTGGTTCTCCGGCAGAAGAAAGTAAAACACTTTTTAACTTCCTTTAAGTGACATGTCATTTTAATTAAACCATTCATAAAATCGTTGTTACGTGTAATTTATATAAATTTAAAATGGAATAAGGGAAAGCCCCATTGCTGAGTTTAAACAAACGTACTATTGCGTTTAAACGTCATTATGGGGCTTTTATTTTTGCTTAAAATATATTGGAGGAATCTATGTGATATTAAATAAAAAGGATTATGATGCGCTTTACGAAGAGCTAATGCTAATTAATGAAGAGAATTATCAAGGAAAATTTTATGTAACAAATGTTAAGGATCTAGAAGAGCAAGCGTTGCAATTTTTAATAGATGAAAATTACATTGATGAGAAGGACAAAGATATTGATGAGAACCTTTCCTTGAAAATATCTTGGAAAGGGGAAGGCATTTACTGTTTTTCTGGGCTTGGATTCATTCATGAATATTCACTTAAAAATGTTATCGATCTTTTCGAGACTGAAACTGAGGTAAGCCACAAAATATTTTTAGGTGACCATATTGAAATTGAGAAGGCAAAGAGTAAATTCACAAATGTATATGTCGAATGGAATATAGATATCTTCAGTCAAACCTTCTCTATCAAAGAAATTATTGAAGATAAAAAAGCCATCAATAATTCAAGATCCCTTAGCAATAAAGAAAACAGTCAACAAAAAAATTGCGAATTTGAAAGCATAAAGGAAATGGATAATAACACCTTTTATGAGTTTTTAAAGCAGTACAACAAACACTTGCTAACTTCATAGAGAACGAATAAATCTTTTGTAAGGAAAAAAGGAGAATAGAAATTTGAAAGTATATTATTATTTATCTAAATCGAAAAAACGGCGTATTCAATTAGAAAGCATAGATATATACGCACTTCTTTTCTTGAACGAACAGGGCATATTATCACAACCTCAGTTTTATGAATTTTACTCTCTCTTAAAACATATAAGCGATGCTGCTTTCCGCAGAAAAATGAGCCGTTGGGACAATGCTAACATTGTAGAAAAAAGTAAAGAAAAAATGCAAAATGGATATGAAATGGCAATTATCAACTTAACACCTGCAGGCCAAACAATACTCAAAAAACTCGGCTACTTGGGTATGCAAGAAAAACTGAAATATCAAGCAAAAAGCAACTTAGATCATACCCTCGCTATTAAACAATCTGTTATAGAAGTTTTAAAATGCGTTAGTCAAAAAGAGCCTTTTTATATTGCTGATGGAGGAAAATATGTAATTCCGTTCAGAGAAGATAAGGATGAAGAGTTAGAAGAACCTATCATTATCTATAAGAAGCAAAACTTCGGTAATGATTTTATTCCTCCCTTAAAATCGTTATCACAGTACAAGGCCCCATTCATCGACAGACACAAAGAATTAGATGTGCTGCAATCTTTTGTCCCACAGGAATTCACGCTTATTGATAAGCAACTTGGTGATAAGACTGGATTAATACCAGATTGGATATTCAAAATTAGGGACACATACCTCTACATCGAAGTGGATAGTGGAAATGAAAAAATTAAAACTAAACGTGATCATACCAATACTATAATTGAAAAGCATGATGTTAGATCTATCGAAGGAAAACTGTACCGCTATGAAGATTGGGCTAGGAACGATAGAGAGCATAACCACAAAGTCATCTTTGCTTTAATGGATGATAGTGATGTGGTAATAACCAAGAACATCCATAGCAACAAAGACATTCGTATTGCCAACTTAAAACATGAAATTGCTCATATGAACGACTACAAAGACTGGAAAATTGAGGTTTATGTTACCGGTATAAAAAGATTTTACACAGTTGTTGAAGCATTATATCTAGAACTGATCAATAACATAAAATCATATTCCTATGAAGTTTACAAAAAAACATTTATCACTTTAATTAAGGCAGGGTTGAAACCGAATTGGAAAAATTTGAAGTTTATGGTTGTCGATAAACACTTTTATCCAACTCTTGGCATATCGACAAACAATCTAACCTTCATTCCGGATTTTTTGTTTAGATACTATCAGGATACAGAAGATAAATACGAACAATACTTTATTCCTCTATTTATTAGAGAAGGAAACGTAAAAGACATGGAGAGGTTGGCATATTATGCAGTTCCTACAGCCAATGGTCGGTTCAAATACAATGCAAAGATCTTGGCATTGTATAAAAGAAAAGAAGAACTTTTTAATGATGTCATTCGGAAAACAAAGAAAGTAAACACCGATAAGATAACGAGAGAAATAGTTGATAATAACGGAATGGATATAGACAATATAGTATTCGCTGCTATAGATGAAATATCCAACGGTAAACTCCTTCTTTTCAATGCTAATAAGAAGCAAATCGATAAAAGCCAGTTATTCTAGTCTTATGAATAACTGGCTTTTGTATATACTTCCTCCTAAAAAGTTCTCCATTTTGGTGTACTCTCTTGCCTTATAAAACTCACTGGCTGCTAGAAGTTGAACCGGTTTTTATCCATAAAGTACTCTTTTTCGTGCATTTCTTTGTAAAAAGTTCTCCATTTCGGTGTACTCTCTTACCTTATAAACATCCGGCTGATAGCATTTATAATAGGTTTTTTCCCTAAGATCTCTCTTATCAGCGCATTTTATCTTAAAAAGTTCTCCATTTTGGTGTACTCTCTTTACCTTGTGCATTTCGTTAAAAGGTTTTATTGCTAACAGACAATTTATGTAACTGAATAAAATAAGAGTGCGATAATATCTATTTTCGCACTCTTTTTGACAAAGGTATATAGAGTTCCCTAACAAGTTAAAATTACATTTTTTTATTATTTTTCCGTTCTTGTAATTGGTTTCAATAATTCATTAAAATTTGAGTATATTTTATTTTGTACCTCTTCAAAACTCAATTTCCAACTTTCTGCCAAATATGCTATGACATTTCTTACATGTTTAGGTAAAATTGTATCACCATTAACTTTTGCAAATGGACCATCTGTTTCAGTTAATATCCTATCTCTAGGAATTTTATTAATGATTTTAATACCATTCACATTAGTTGTCATAGATGGATTTATTGAAAAATAATGTCCCGACTTAACTATTTCACCAATGAGATTTAATGGCCCTGTATACCAATGAAAAACACATGGTTGCATGTTATATTTCATTAACATTTCTAAAACAGCTTGTTCAGCTTTTCTTGAGTGAATCGTTATAAACTTAGGTTTTGTATTTATTTTCCTAAGTATAGATTCAAATACTTCAATCTGTAAGTTTTGATTATATTGCCCTTTTTTTGTAAAATCTAAGCCAATTTCACCAATATAAGAGGTTTTATCCACATTTCTCTCGAATATTTTAAGTTCATATTCGTGATTTTGTATGTGTAATGGATGAAATCCTAAAGCAAGCCGTATGTTTCTATACCTTAAAATATGAGGGTAGCCGATTTCAAAATGACTAGGTAAATTCGTAACTGCTATTGTTTTTATTCCACTCTTTACTGTTTCCTCACATGTTTCATGGGGGTTTTTATATAAGTCGACGTGGCAATGGGTATCAACCATTAAACTCTTTCTGGAATAATCCTGATTTTTCATTGATTTTTTGATTTCCTTTATCTTTTAATAAAGTTTTTAATTCTTCCATAGCTCTATAAATCATTTCTGAATAAATAAAAAGTTCATCGAGTGCTACTCTCCCATTTGATATTAATATCTTAGAGATATCTTCCGATGTATATTTTTTTCTAAGAAAAGATAAAAATGCTCGCAGATCCTGTTCTGATTCACCATTAGAGTCAATGTCGACGCTTTCTGAACAGATATCAACACCATATACTTCATCATCTGCATTTATAGTATGTAAAGCTGCTCTTCTATAAATGCAAGGTACACACCTTCCACATCCTTTAGCATGACGATTTTGCCATGTTGCAGTATGTCCTCGTTTACCACAAGATACACTTAAAGGGATACACTCCTTTAGTAAACGTTGATTTAAACAATTCGCTACAGCTTCGCCTTTAGTACTGTAGCTCAACGGATTCGTAAGTTTATTTTCTATGTTTAGTTTAATCAAAATTTCTTGTATGCTGGATAAAAAGAAAGGATGCGCTGTCCTAGTACTACAAGAACCTCTTCTAGAAGGAGTTAGAGGTACATTAAGTGCAATTACTCCGTTTTCAGGTATCATTAATGAACCGGTTGCATCAACACTATTACTTACGAAGAGTCCTAGAGCAATAAATAATAGGGATCTACTTCTTAGGGAAGTTTCTTCCCCTCCGTGAAATTGTCCCACTCTAACTTGTACTAATTCTATCCTACCTTCGTATTCAGACTTCAATAAATCAAATAATAAGTCTTGATCTGTTTTGGGTTGAGTTATATGCCTGTCATAATGACCTACTAGAGCAAGACCTTTTCCTTGGTTTTCTTCTAACCAATTAATTACACCAATTAGTGAATCCAATCCCCCAGAAAATAAGCTTGTCTGTTTTGGAAAGGAATCGTCTAGTTCATTACTATTGTCATCAATAAAAACATTTTCGTTAAGTTCAATAAAATCAAATTTCCAATTATCACCTGTCAAAAAAGATACTGCATTTCCGATTTCTTCTTTAACTGAATTAAATAATTCAAAATTCACTAAAGGTATTTCAATACTTAGGTCTCTAGTCCAATTATCTCTGAACCTTTTTCGACTCACAGATTTATCAATTGAATAAACGATGGTGGAGAAAAAAAGAAAGTCTTTAATAGTAGAAGATACCGTTCTGTTAAATTTCACTAATTTAGTGAAATCAATGTCTAATTCTACGTTATTTCCTAACTCATCACTAATAATTTTGACATCCTTTATGCCATTCCTTTGAATCTCTCTTGAGGTTATTTGAATTTTATATTTCATTATTATCCCCCATAAATTGTTAATGTCCTATGTAAAATATCACTACAAATTCCATTAAGGTCTGCTGAACCCCAATCAGTTAAAGTTAGAGATTCTTCTGAATTCATTAGCTGTACTTCTGAGGTAATATACTCAAAGATACCTGAAAGGAAAGACTCTGCTTTTATATCTCCAACCCTTGTTACCAGCCTTTCATAAAAAACACGGCAAAATTGTTCATATAAATAGTAACTGAAAAACTTCATTAGAATACCCTCAATTTCAAACTCATCTATTTTTTGTTCCAGCATACTGTTCAATTCTTCGACATTTGTTGCATCATCAAATAATTCCTCCATCAACCTAGAAAGAGCATTCCTCGAATCAGCATCATCTAATGATGTTGCTGATTCGCTAAGAAAATCAGTTAGTGTAAGTGTTAATTCTAATACGTCCATTCCTTTATATGAATTTATGTGTAATCGATGTACAGCTTCTTCAAAACCGTATTGCTTCACATCGGAAAGGAATCTAGACAATTTACTGGCGGTTCTTTGAGCGGAATTACTGCTTACAATACCTTTTCCTTGACTAATATTTCTACTTCCACCATTAGAATTAATATATTTTCTAATTATTTCTCTTGATTGTTCTGAAGTGGGTTTACCATCACGAGCTAATCTTGTAATATCACTTTTTAAATCGCCCCACTGGGGAGTAGTGGGAGCATCATATCCAGTCGAAGTACCCATTTTATTTTTTCCTCCTTTCAGACGCTATTATAGCTTTACCTATACGAGTATCCGGCTTGTCTTTTAGAATGGTAATCAGTGATTCCAGTTCGGATTTTAATGTTGGTTTTGTATTCATCAATGTTAAGATTGCAATACCCTCACTTGTTGGAGCTAATTCGTGATTACATTCTTTAATTACTCTGCAATAAGTTGAGACACTTCCCTCGATGTCATTTTCAACTAGTAATCTTATACCCTTGTATAACGCAGATTGATCAGGATTACGGACTGCATTTGTTGCTATTATATCCAATAACGAGGCTCGTTCTTGCTCAGAAAATCCCTTTACTGCCTCTATAGCTTGATTTTGCTTAGCAGATATATCTGATATAAGATCCTTTAGTGCTATCCTTACAATTGGAGAAACCATGGATAGACCACTGAATGTCGAAGCTAATTTATCACGTGCTACCCAGAAATAATCCCGTAAATCAATATCCGAAAGATAAGGTTCCATTGATATCCATTTTCTCATAAATGAAGTCGACCAATTTGGATCTACTTTTTCTACTTCCTCTGATTTACTGTTAGTTTGACTTAAAGCTACTTCTAATACTTTTATTTGTTCAGGCAATCCTTCTTGTGTTGCTTGCCACTCAAATAATTGTCTAAACTCTCTTGGATGTGAGTACTCTAATACCATCAACTTTACCAATATATCGTCTTTTATTTCTTCTAAAGATGCGACCTCTGCCAGTTGTTTTCTAAGTGTATAAGCATTTAAGAATCTCTTAATTTGTCTTGGATTACCATTTAAACCTTCAGTAATTAATTGAGAAATCGAAGAACAGAAACCAAGACTATTAGATAGAGTTTCTGGTACTGTTGTACCCTGCTTTGTGAACACTTCGTTTACGGAAGAATAACCAAATGTAGCATATCTATTCTTCTGTCTCTGTTCATTGCAATGAGTATATACAGAATCAAACATTTCTGCTTCCGTGATGTCTCTGTTACAGAATAATAACGTCATGTAGGATTCAACTTCAGCTGGTGACAAACGAGGAACATAGTATGGAACCTGTATTAATTTCTCTAGATAATCATTAATTAATGTGTCAGAAGATAGTCTATTATTTTCTTTTTTGTCAAATTCAACAGAATTATATCGAACTTGTATAGCGTGTCGTACTATTCGCGGATCTGCACCAATGACAAATGATGTATTGGGAACATTTAAAAATAGTTTAATAGCTTCTAGATTATCAATAATTCTTTCAGGAGAACATCTATCTAAATCGTCAATTAATACCACTAAAGAATCAATATTACACTCTTCTAATAGCTCAGAAAATCGTTCTCTAAAAGTACGAACATCCATATGAATAGAGTCAGGTTGCCTCTCATTTATAAATTCATTTAGAGGTAATTCGGACTCTTTTTTTTCTTCTGATCCACCTTTTTCATCTTCACTTTGACCGGGCAATAATGATTTAGCTTTTGAAACTGCTGTCGGTATTAAGCTAGCACCACCAGTTAAGTAAGCAGCCAATGCAGGTAACCCAACTTCTTTGACACTAAATTTTGCAATTCTCATCCAATTAACTGATTGTATTAGATCACTTACTTTTTCACGCATTTTTACGGTCAGCTTTTTTTTCTCAGCAATTTGATTTAATACAGAAGTCAAAATTGCTGCCTTAGCATCGTCATAACCCTCAAATAACCATCCATTGAAATAGATACATAATATTTTTTCATATTTTTCTTTGTCTGCTTGTTCAGTGTAACTATTAGGGTCTAAATCATGTTCAAGCATTTTCATAATGCTAGTCTTTCCACTACCCCAATCTCCAAACAAACCTATCGTAGTAGGTAGTAGATTTGGATCTGTCACAACAGATTTAATTAAATCAGAGTGAACCTTAAAGCCTAGAAAGTCAACTGCTGTTTCATTATCTGCCCACATTTTCCGACACCCTTTTTGTTATATTTATCCATATAATCTTATCAAAAATTAACCAATAAAGGTTTAAATTATAAATTCTTGTCACTTTTACTTAAAAATTATTACTTATTATCCCTTATTCGTAATCTTAACCCTTTTCTTTAACTCCAAAAGAAAAGTCATATAACATTATGTGTAATACAGTATTTATTAAAAAAGAGTGCGATAATGGTAATTTTCGCACTCAAACATAAATACTCTCTAATTTCCCTCAGTATTTCAAACCTTGTTGGTTTATATATCAGTATCCAGTTATTGAACTCCAATATTTTACTATTTTTATATTTATATTAATAATAATTCATTTGGTAAAACAGAAAAAGAAGGAATGAACCAAACGTTGTATTCGTTTTAATGTCTGGATCTGCTGCTGTAATTACCACAGGATTTCTTATAATATTTTGAAATTATGTGTTCATTCTGAGTACACCCTGAATAAACATAACAAAACACGATAAAATTAAGCTGTGAATTTATTATGATATTCAACTATGCAAGTAACAATTCACAACTTTATACTTGATTAAAGTAGAGTTAATTTATAGAAAATATGAATTAGCAAAGAAGGCAAAAGAGAATGAAAAAATACTCTCTTTTGCCTCTTTTTTAACTCTGCATGTGGTTAATAATATCTGATATAAATGACTTTAGCTTAGATCTTGCATCTGTATTATTCGGTGCTAGTGGCACTGCTCCAATACCCGGAATAATATCATTACCTACCTGAAAGTTCCGGAATTCATTTCCGGGATAAAGTACATAGGCTCCTAATGTATTAAGGATCCCATCCTTGTACGCATGCATTTTTATAATGTCTTCTTTCTTGCTTGATTTGATTTCCGATTCTAAATCATTTAAGTTATCAATTTTATATTTAGCATCAAAATGAATTAAATAATTAGGATAATCCTTACCCTCGTTGGAAAATTGGAATGTAAAGTCAGGCCTGAAACTCAGCGAATAAGATTTTTCTCCCTTTGTATGTCTGCTAAATTCTTTATTATAGTAGAGTGTAAGCATAGTCTTTCCTTTCTGAAAGACTAGACCACTGGCTGAACCTTTTCTTAAATTGAAATTAACTTTACTGTCATTTGTAAACAAATTGATGGTCTTTATTTCAGACCCCAACAACTCACGAAGTATATTTCGAAGTATAAAAAAACACCAAACCTCGTATAATTCGTAAACAGGTTTTACATATATATCATTTGTGACAGCCATTAGTGGGTTCCAATTTAATTGCATTCCACTTTGTAACCTTAAATCAAGTAATAGTACATCCTGATAACCGGCTCTATTTTGTAAGACTTGAGAGTTAGAAGGGAAAAAGTTCATTCTGCCAATACCCCTAAATTCATATAAACTTAGGTAATTCTCTATGATATCCAACCATTTCCTTACCTCTAATTCATACAACAAAAAAATTTTTTTAGGATTTCCCATATTTGTATTTTGTTCTAGCGTCTTATGAAGTTTTTGAATAATAAAATGTAACTCTTCTAAAAAGGCTTTAATATAACGATTTTCAGGAGTGTCATTAGTTTCATTTTTTTCCGTTGTAACTATTCTTTCCGGTGTATATCCATTAAATTTTTTATCTAATATCCCCTTTGGCTTCAAGTCTAAATGAAAGATCTTTTGAGCCATTAACTGAGTATCAGGCAACTTACCAAGTCCTATAGGTTCATGTATTTCATTAGAGTAGAGCTTATTGTGAAACTTTAAGAGTACGGTATCTATAGCTTCCGGAAGTTCCTTCATAATGCTCCTAAGCTGGAATATTTGGCTAAATTTATCTGAATGTAACTCGTTATTCGATATATGTATCCGAGTTAATCCGCCAAATTGCATTAGCAGGTTACTGGATTCCTCTGCAATTTCATTTAAAAAGTAAGTATAATCTCTCTCATAATCAATTTTTCTAGCCGCAATTTCACAGAGAAATACTTCTGCTGTTCCAAGGGAAAGATCTAATGTTCCCACAAAGTTCTTAGTACTGAGTTCACCTATAATTTCAACGAATAACTCTCCGTGTATATCTGTTTCTCGCCAATAATCCATAGGAAAAAATTCAATATAATGATTTGTATAGTTATCTATAAATGGCCCTGAATCCTGAGTTAAACTCTGTTTAGGAACAATTGCTGTTATTATATATGTCCCTTCTTCCCTTAAAGCAAAAGGGTGAAACAGGTTAGAAGAATCTTCATTGTATGATATCATTGGTGTTATTTCTTCGAGCATTTTAGCCTCTAAAAAGGCGGTTACATTGTAATGTACATTTTCATTTACTAGTTGAGCTGACGGTCCAATCCCCCCGCTATTCCTTTGTACCTTGAGGCTTTTTTTAGAATTTGGCCATTTGATAATAAATTGGTTTAAAGAAAGCATAACTTAGCCACCTAACTAATAAATGATGTGTAGCCTACACTATTGAGCGTTGCTTTCATTTTATGTAGCTTAGCTATACTCTTTGGCAAATCTAATTTATTCCGAACTATATCGGTTTCAATCCTAGCTGGATAACCCATCGTTTCTTCCTTAACTGTAATGTTTACAAAAGAATCTTCAAATGTTTCTTTGTTTAAAAACTTAATCAGTAGTTCCAACACATCGCCTAATTGTCTTCTGTTACCGTGGAGTTTTGGAAGGACCTTTTGCAATAACACATTATCCATATAATCAAACCAACTTGCGCTTGATTTATTATATATAATTGAAAAATACAGATACTCAATAGTTTCCTTGAAAATCCTGTATCCAAAATCAAAATTAGCTATCTTTAAAATGTTATAAACACCCGAAAGAAGGGACTCCATTTGCTTTTTGGCTTCATTAAAACTTGATTGGTCTCCCCACTTACTCTGTAAGTACAAAATGGGATCCACTCCTTGCTGTTCTAACTCTCTATATTCGATTGAAGTTCTAAAGTGATTAAGCACAACATCCCCATCATGTAAGTTATTACTCTGTCCATAAGACCCACTAAAATATTTTGAAGGGTGTATTGTTTCGAGTTCAATAATATGCGCTCTATCTAAAACTTTTGGTGAAAACATATAGGTTGTCTCATCAACATTAACTGTACCGATAATAAAGATATTGGGTGGCAACGATATATAATCGTTATTACTTAATAACATTTCTGCACTTTCTAAGACTTTTGGATCAACATGACTAATGTTTCGTAAGGTATCGACTATCACTGACACATGATTGGTATCTATTATAGGTATACCTCTTGCCTCTGAAGTACTTCTGTTAGCCTCCATAGCAGAAAGAAATGTACTAAAGTATCTTTCCACATGCGACAAGTTCATTTCATCTAATATGAGAAAATGCGGCAAATAGCGGTTGTCTGGGTGCAACGCCTTTAAAATTAACTCAACTAAAGGCGTGATCTCATATACTGTTCTACCATCTGGTCCAAATGGATTTACGAATCCCAGCAGGTTACGTGAATCAGTCCAGTCGGCACCAACCGGTATCAAAACATGCCTTTTTTCCTTTGATAACCTGACTGCTGCCCCTAACTGTATATCAGTAGAAACATCGTCTAATAGATCCCAAAAAGCTTCATCATTGCATTTCACCTGTATATTCATCTCTATTTGAACTTCAAACTGACTTTCATTAATCTTTGCTACAAACACATTTGAATCGAGACATAGCTCTCTTATTTCCTCTTCATCTCGATTCAATATTCGCCCTCTCTTATTAATCGCTAGAGGTAACCATGTGTTGACACGATAGTTTTTACTCTCAAGGTATTCAGCCAATTTTAAAGCAAGTCTTGTTTTACCTGTACCAGAATTTCCGGTCAGTACTACAAAGGGCTTAGCTAATAACGAAATAATATAATTATCCATAATCAATTTTTCCAATGTATTAAGTACCCCCTTATCTATAAACTTGAATCAAAGGACTTGGGTAACTTAACATATCTACAAAATCCTCATGTTCAATATTTTCAAATTCATCGGCAGATTTATTATATATATTACAGTGCTTAATCAATTCCTCCAAATCAATTTTGTTTGTTAAGCGGTATAAATCTCTTTGGCCTGTAGGCTCTAAAATTTTGGCATCGACCAATCTATGTAGAAATATATTAACTATTTGTCGCTGATTTGCAGGAGTTTTGGCGGATAGATTAAATTCTGAAATGTTATTTATATTGTTTTTTGTGATTGTACCTCCATTCTCCCTAATTACCATAAGAACTTCATAAAGTGGATGAACCACCTTACCAGATATTAACTGATTGAAGTTCAATAAGTAATTTAACATATATTCACTGGCAAGGATTTTGCTATCTAAAAAATCTTTTGCAAGCTTGGATAACTCATAATGTTCTCCTACTTTCCTTCTGAACACTCCAAGCTCCCTTCCTAACGTATATGCACTTAACCATTGTTTTTTTGTACCTATATATTTCTTCTTTCCACCCTCAACATACATATCTAGCATCTCTGCAAAGCCAGTACGCATTTCTTCTTGAGTCTTATATAAGTGAGCTGTCTGTGTATAAGCCATAAGCAGTGCTTTAAAGTCTTTTTTTCTCCATATATCAAAATAAAGGCTCTCATTATTACGCATTTTGTAATATCCCCTCCATTTTCAGTCCCTAAGAATAATGTTAACAAAATCAGTAAAAAAAGACGACCTTATTAGGCCGTCTTTCCTATATTTTATTATAAGCTTCGCTTTTTTCATAAGAATATTCTTCATAATCATTTGAAAGGATTTCAGCAACAGCACGGGCAAGTTTTTCGGAGAACTTTGGCGGAACAGCATTTCCAATCATCTTGTAGTTATCTCCCGCACTACTGATAAATTGATAATCATCATCAAATGTTTGAAGTCTTGCTGCTTCTCTAACAGTTATTGATCGTGCTTGGTTTGAGTCCGGATGTATATGTCGCAAACCATCCTTATATAGATGGGCAGGAATTGTGTTACTCTGTTCATCCCACCGTAACACATAGTACTTGTGTACATTAGATTTTTTTCCCGTGGTCTCAGTATAAAGTCTTTTCAAGGCTTCTGTTGATACGTATTTAAAAATCCTTTGTTCAATATCCTTAGTTAGTAACTTAAAAATTCCTATATCTCTCTTACTGTGATACCTTGGATCATGATTCGGAACTTTTACTTCATTTGGTATATGTGAGTATTTCTTTCCATTCTGTTTAATATCCTGTTCTGATGGGTATAAAGGTGGAAGATTTCCAATTGCATCTCTAACTGTACTTTTATTTGCCTCTTTGTACTTAGGTAACACTCTATGATAAAAATCTAAAAGTACTTTTTCAGGATTTTTAAACATGGACTTATTTAGAGCTAATATAATTACTCGATTCCTCTTTTGCGGAATTCCAAACTCAGTAAAGTCCAAAAGTGCATGCTCTTTCAAGTCATTAACAATTTGATAACCAGCGTCTTCAATTTCTTTTCTAATTAACTCAGTTACCGGAGTATCACCCGGTTTTGCACTCAGCATACCTTGAACATTTTCAAAGACAAATGCCTTTGGACGATATTTTTTTACCACTTTCATGTAGCTTTCAAATAAATAGTTACGATAATCATCTCTCATACCGTTCCCATCTCTAATACGTCCAGCTATGGAATAGGCCTGACAAGGTGGTCCACCGATAATCAAGTCCACATCCTTATCACCTATCAGTTGGTCTAACCCCTGATTGGAACCATATTTCTCATCATTGCTCCAACCAGAGAATAATTCATCTGTCCGCTGTAGGTCAAAAACTAATACACGCTCTTTAGCATCGGATATATCCCATTTAGTCTCTAACCGATTTACTAGATTACTCGCAGGTGCTTTCTCCCATTCAACTGCTGCTAACAGGTTATACATCCCTGTTTTTTCAAAACCATCAGACAATCCACCACAGCCCGCAAATATATCAATTACATTGTATTTACTCATCTATTTCACACTTCTTGTTCTATCTTTAGATAGGTTTTTAATTTTTTTGCAATATGGTATCCGAGTAAAGGTGGAACTGCATTACCAACTTGTCGATACTGTTGTGTCTTTGTTCCATAAAACACAAAGTCGTCTGTAAAGGTTTGTAACCGTGCATTTTCACGTACTGTTGGTACCCTATTGTATTTATAGTGGAAATGGTTCCTATGGCCAGTGTCAATTGTCTTAGAAGGCTTTTGACTATGATATCTTGTCCAAGCTTCATTAAACTTCCGACTTTCCCCAACTCCCGGAGGTAAATCTTTATGGTTACCACCCTCCGGCACCAAAGAAATTACCTCTTTTACATGATCTGTATGTTTTGTTCCTACATGATTATATAGGACAGATGTTTTTTCCCTCATGTATTTTTGATAGTCGGTTAACGGTTGATTCATATATACATCTATTTCATCACCAAGATTGTTATCTTCTCTATCATGTAAATCACTAATAGCTTCCCCACAAGTAACATATTCGTGTGGGAAATGAGTCGGTTCTGGGAATACAAATGGTGTTTCACCTTTAATACCGACAAAAAATATTCGTTTTCGTATTTGTGGTACACCATAGTCAGGCGCATATAACACTTGATAATTAACCGTATAACCTAATTTTGAAAAACTCTCTAATATTTCATCCTTAGCCTTACCTTTGTATAAGGTTGCAAGACCCGGAACATTTTCTAAGACAAAAGCTTGGGGTTGAAAAACTTTTGCGGCCTCCACCATTGATTTGAATAATGTATTCCTTTTATCATCGGCATCTCTCGGTCCAGTCAATGAAAAACCTTGGCATGGAGGGCCACCAACTATGAGATCTACTTTTTTATCTCCTATTACCTTTTGCATTTCAAGGATCGTAGCAGGATCAAATAAATCTGCTTGTAAAGTTTCAGCATTCCCATGATTTTCCTTAAATGTTTTAAGAGCTATCGCTTCGTTATCTACCCCAAGCAATACCTCGAACCCTGCATCCATAAAACCTCTGGATAACCCTCCGCACCCGGAAAACATATCAATTACAGTAGGTTTTCTCTCTAGCATTTATTTCACTCCCAGTACTTCATTCTATATACATTATATCAGAACGTACATTCTTATAGAAATCACATATTCTATAATTATATGAAATTAAGCATTATACATAAAGTATAACTTTTTGTAAATACATGGATTTCCTCTTTTCATCGTTCATATTACTTACAACTTTAGTAATTTTAAAAAAGGAAAATGCCATTCCTATATTAAGTGTTAACTTTGAGTTTGTTAACACTTAATATAGGAATGGCATCATTTCTCACTCAATACATTTTAATAAATTTTGTTTTGACGTATAGTTATAAAAAATTTATCTAAAAAGAAGTTGTTAATG
Source organism: Niallia sp. RD1 (assembly GCF_024219955.1). NCBI lineage: Bacteria > Bacillati > Bacillota > Bacilli > Caryophanales > Bacillaceae > Niallia > Niallia sp. RD1. The sequence continues at coordinate 1,315,488 of NZ_CP100420.1, forward strand.
CTAAACTATATTGTCCAGAAATTGACGGTATACTTTGTCCCGATTTTGATGGAGAAAATGACCAAAAAATGGAGGCTGCGAATCACTAAGCCTCCATTTTCAATATCAAATTCCAATTTTATATATCTCATTTTCCTTTAAATCAAGCTTTACACCTTCAGATCCCATTACAATATACCACTGCCTATCTAATTCCAACCGACAAGGAATTCCAATGTCTCCTTCAATACAAAGTTCAAAAAACTCACCACAATGTATCATGTAGTTATCATCATCCATTACCACTGACCAGCAATCTAAATCCTTCTCATAGATCATATTCAACCACAGTCTGCTCATGACAGTTCCCCCTGAATGACATGCTTAACCATATGATCATCAATGATACGACGTCCATTTTGGGCTCCATACAGGAGACTGTGTGTGCATAATTTATTTATAAGTCTTGGCGTTCCACCAGAAAACCGATGAATTTCCTCCAAAGCACCGTCTGAAAAGATTTGTTGGTCTACCCCAGCATAATCTAGATGTCGTGAGACATATTCATTAACCTGAGCCTGATCATAGTGACTTAATCTAAATTGAATATCAATTCTTTGGCGAATGGCTGCGTATGATTGAAGACGCAGACGGTCCCATAATTCACTTTGTCCCACAAGGATAAGAGCCATCGGACTTTGCGCATCCATTTTAAAATTCAGTAAAAATCTAACCTCCTCAAGCATCTCACGGTCTAACAGGTGGGATTCATCTATTACAACTACGGGTTGGATCCCATGAATGCCTCTCATTAACTCAATTTCCCGATGTAGCTGCCGTTTTGCATCCCCTCGATAAAATTTCGCTTCCGACCCCAACTGCTCTAATAATCCTTTATAAAAATGCCGGGGAGTTAGTTTTGAATCGGATAAATATAGTACTTGAAATTTGCCGCCATCAAGGCCATCGACAAATTTCCGAATTGTTGTGGTTTTCCCAGTGCCACAATCTCCGGTTAATACGGCAAATAACTGTCTTTCTGCCGCATACTTTAACCGGCCCAAAACTTCTTGCATCGTAAACGATTCATAAAGTTGAGTTGGAGGAACATCCCGAGTAAAAGGGGTATGTTTCATTCCATAAAAGTCCTCAAACATCTTCGCCATCCTCCTTCCAAATAGCACGGAAAGAAACGGCTGGAGCTTGCTCAATTTTTCGTTCTTGATGCTTCTGTTCGGCTGCTTTAAGAAGTCTGGAAGAATCAGTTTTATGTGATTGGAGATGTGAAGGCAATGTTGGACGTTTCCCAGCTCTTTCACCAATCACAAGCTTTTTGGCTTTCCACGGGGAATGCCCCTCGTATTCAATTGTTAGCTCATCCAAGTACGCAGGGTCATAAACAACATCTACTTGACGACCAATAAAGGATAGGCCAACCTCATATTTCTGATCCATAAAACTAATGCATCCCGACTTATCTACTTTCCGCGTCTCACAATGCAAGAATGCATTCGCTAGTTTGTCAGGATCAATAAATCGAAGGGCTTTTTTATCGCTTCGAAAAGCAGTTTCAGGGCTAATGTTCTCCCCAAGACCGGAATGTGGTTTATTTTGATAACACTCTGATAACCATACTTGAAAGAGCTCATTCAAGCGATCTAATGAATTGGGCTTTTCAAGCGCTGCTTCACCTAAGAAAGAGTCTACCACTCTATTAAAGCGTTCAACCTTTCCTTTTGACTCAGCCGCATACGGTTTTGCATAGATTAGCCTTGTGCCTAATTTGGAACAAGTACGAGACATCCACCTAGTTCTGTACTGTTTACCGTTATCAAAATAAACAGCATCAGGGACGCCGTATTTTTGTATAGCGTTTCGAAAAGCATCTTCTATAATCCTGGAATCTAGGGTAGGATAGAAGGCACCATGCAGAATAAATCGGGTTGCGTCGTCTATTATAGCTACTAAATAGACCTGCTTCTTCGTGCCGTTTGGTCCAATGGGCAAATAAGGTCCATATTTAATATCCGATTGCCACAGCTGGTTACGATGACGCTTTTGAAATCGTCTAGCCGCTACTCCTGTTTGAGAGTAGAGCCTCATTTGCCTAGAACTATATCCTCTTTCAGTTAACTTTTCTTGAAGGGTTGAACGTTTTAGCTGCCCTGGTTTAGCCAAGCCCTCCCACTCTAGTATTTGAATAATTTGGGCAACACTTCTAGTAGGGGCTTCTTTTCGAAGAAGAATCGCTTGATCCAATAAATGCGAGGGAATGCCCTCTTTTTTCATTTGTTCTGAGATTCCTTTTGGCTTTAGCCCTTCAAAACTTTCATTACGATACTGCTCAAGGTAACGTCTGATTGTCCTTTCAGAAAGACCGCTGGTCTTACATATATGGTTTTTCAATTCCTTTGCTTTTCCAGCATCTAGCCCTTCCGCCAACAAAGGGGCAATGAGTTGGAACCTTTGTACTGCAATCTCTTCTGCCTTTTTTTGATTTCTCATGATAACACTCCTTTTACAAATGTGATTATCATGAGTGTAAATCAGCTTTCTTCGGACAAGAATGCAGAACGGGTATGTAGCCACAAATTAAAATTCACAATTGGCCGGACAATTCTCTCCAGCCATCTGGGGGCATTCCCCACCAGCCGTCCTATTCTTTGAAGTGCAGGCTCTGAATTTGCGGACGTCAAATTCAAAGGGACCTCGCCTTGTTTAGTTCGAAGCACAATAGACATAAGACAATTAGCCCAGTAATCTACAAAATAATTAAACCAATTTAACCAACGAAATAGGGTAGACTCATCAGCTGGAACATCATGTGAAGAAGGGTTCGAAAGAACCGACTCAATACACTCTGCCTTATACCTCTTATATGGAACTAAGAAATCTGGTAATTCATGATGAATCCGGCCGCATTGATCACAACCTAATCGCCGAATGTTGTATACTTTTGTCTCTCCAGAACTTTCTCTTGATTTTCTATCTCTAGTACCAATTACGCTCATGCTTTTCCCGCAACAGGGAGAAGGAATCCTCCCCGCACCTCTAACTAAAAACTCCTTTGTTTTCAATTAGTTTATAATCTGATACAATAATCATATGGTTTTTTAGGGGACGTCTCCCGTATATCTGTTGGCGCAGGTATACATAATGGGAGGCGTCTTTTCCTTTCTCCAGAATCATAATCATAAATGTCGAAATGTTTCGAATCATGTACATATGGACATTATAACCGTCTAATTCTGGACAGGCAACACCGTCAACTTTCGGTCATTTTGAATTAGCAAAAACAAGAAGTTTATCTCTTACAAAATTCTAAACATATACTCTTTCAAAAAAAATATTTTTGCCTATATATAAGTTAAACTAAAGAATGTCGCAGTTTATATCGTTGATTGGAGCGGAAGTCGCCGACTCCTGCGGGAGAAGCGGTCAGGCAAGACTCCACAGGCGCAAGGGCGCCGAGGAGGCTTGCCGCCCGCCCCGCGGAAAGCGTGCGACAAGAGCGGAAATCAACACATGTAAGAAACATTAATTCAATCTATATAGCTTAAATTATTTAGTGAATGATTTGTTATGATTTTTCTCCATGGTAAGTGAACCACTTATTGATACAATCACTTTTCAAGGAAGATGATATTAATTCAATACTTCTATAGAGAAAACATTATTTTTCTCAAAATCAGTTATTATTTCCGGAGACAATAGTAATCTCAATTGTTCTTTAGTGGCCCACTTGAAACTAGAATGTTCCTTAGAAAGAATAGCAGTACTACTATCGCTACTACATAGATAAGTCAAAATAACAACTTGTCTTGTTGGATCCGTTTTGAAGGTAGTAGCATATAAAAGTTTCTCTACTGTAACAGATAATCCTACTTCTTCTTTAATTTCTCGTAAGAGTGCAGATTCTAAATCTTCTCCAAACTCTATTTTTCCACCAACACATTCCCAAGTCCCGCCGCCGATTTTATCTTCTTTTGCACGTTGAACTATTAATACCCTGCCTTCATTTACAATAACACCTTTAAGAGCAACAACTATTTTATTTGAGCTTTTCATTCTTCATACTCCTGTTTATATTCTGATCTCGGTTAGTAACTATGGGGCAAAATTTTGCACAACATCTCTGATAAACATAATTCCACCAATAGTAAGCAGAAACAGTATAACAGCTAAAGCTATGGCTAACTTTTTATTGTTTCTCTTTATAACAATTAGGATGATTAATACCATAAAAACTAAGAAAAATAGTAAAAAATACATATTCGCCCCCCTCATACTAAAAAGAATTCATAGAATTAAACATCTTGTTATTTTGCTTATATTAAAACATTGATGTAAATAAATAATCCACCCCGCTACACTGTGAACCGTTAGGGTGGATTATTTTGCTCTATATCCACAATGGCCTTGCCATATGGAAGCAAAGGATTTAATCCCTCACTTTCCTCATTTTAACATTCTTAACTGATCTTTTCACCCATAAATACCATTATATTTTTCTGAATATTTAAACTTAAAATTTTTATTCTTAATATCTTAAAATATTAAAATTTCGAAGGTACTATGTCTTTCAACCAGATATAGCCGGCAATTATTTGGATTTTTATATTCGAGGAAGATTAATTATGAAGAAGGAAATATCATCTGACTATAATTCATACTATGATTCATTTCTCATAGATAAGGACCAAGCTGAAATAAATGCTTCTGACTTTTTATATTATATTTCTGAACTAATTATTAAACATTCAATGACCCTAGAAAAAAAACTCATGAATGGAGAGAGTGTAGTTAATGAGTAAAAATAAAAAAAACATGAGAAATAAGGAAGTTCGTAGAAAAAAAAGAGCTTATGCTTATTTGAGAAAAAGCCCCAATAAATTTACTGATAACACATCAATTGAAAAACAACTTGAAGAAATTAAGAAATACTGTGAAGAAAATGATATTGAGTTAGTTGATACGTTTACTGATGATCTTAAATCAGGAAAATCGTTTGAAGGCAGAGATGGGTTTAAAGAAATGTACAATAATGTAATTAGATCGAAGGATAATGTAGACTATATCATTGTCTTCAAACAAGATCGAATTTCACGTGATACATTAGATACTTTGTATATTATGAAACGACTTAACTCATTAGGAAAACACCTTATATCAATTAAAGACAATGTTAATACTGAAGATCCAGCTTCAAAAATTCTTGTTCATATATTAGCATTAGTAGCCGAACTTGAACGAGAATTTATTAACATGAGAACTTTCTCTGGTATGGAAAAGAGAGCAGAAGAAGGCAAATTTTTAGGTGGTAAAGTCTATGGTTATAAAACATCTAATAAAAAGTTAGTTATTGAACCTAAAGAAGCTAAAGTAGTGCAATTTATTTTTAAAAAATACGCAATTGAAAAGTGGGGCTATAAAAAAATTGCTTCATATCTAAACCTTCAAGGAATTAAAACAAAAAATAAGCAGTATTGGACCATTAATACTGTCAAAACGATTCTAGAAAACCAAATATATATAGGAAATACCAAGTGGAGGGGAGAATACCGAAAAGGTGTCCATAAGAAAATTATTGAATTACCTCTTTGGGATCTAGCCCAAGAGACAATGAAAACAAGAAGTTATAAACAAGAAAAGGTTCATCCGGGTTCCTATCCACTATCAGGACTTTTAAAATGCCCTGAATGTGGATCTTCTATGGTTCAAGGTAATAGCAGCTCTAAATATAAGTATTATCAATGCAGTAAAAATAAAAATAGTGGCAAGGCAGCTTGTTCATCAAACCTTGTAAAAAAGGAATATGCAGAAGAGACCATTTTACATGAGCTAAACAATTTTTTCCAAAATCTCAATCTAGCACCTTATATTAAATCTGCAACAGATTCATTACTGTGTTTTGAACTCGAACCTTTATATAAAGAGGCAGAGAAAATTGAAAAAGAAATAAAACATATTAATAAAAAGATGGAAACTGTCATGGACTTACTCGACGATGAAACTGTCCCATTCGACGAGAAAGTATTTAAAAATAAACTTTTGGGTTATCAAGAACAGTTAAATAAACAAAAATTAATACTAGAAGAAATTAATGTTCAAATAAGATTTAAAAAAAGTCAAATCTCCAACGAAATCATTGCTTACTCTGTAAAAAATTTTTCAGATTTATATGAAGTACTTTCTGATGAGGAAAGAAAATCACTGTGTCATTATATAATTAAGGAAATTCATATCTTTAAAGAAGAGAACACAAAACAGCGTAAAATAAAGAGCATAATTTATAATTTTAGTCCCGATAACTTGTCATTAGTATAGGAGAAAAGGAGAACTGTCCTTTCTCCTTTTTTTATTTTCACTGTATCATTAACCTGAATCCGTGATAAAAAATAATTCTTCCGATAATTTTAGGAATTCCTTATTTTCTTGCCATTCGTACTAATTTAAGTTGGATTGATTGTTTTTTGTGTACACTAAATAAAACCTGCTTACCTATAATTTTTTTCAGGTCTTATTACCTATTCAGTTTCCTAGGCTTATGTTGTAAATGAAAGATACAGTCGTTTAAAAGTAGGAAACCAAGGACTATGATTTCCAAACTTTAAGTAAATTCTTCGGGAATGCTTTACCAATTTTGCAGCTAATGTAATCAAATTCTGGATAACCGTTTTTACTCGGCGACGGAAGACCTTTCTTTTAAGCGGCGCATCCCCTGATTTCAGGCTTTCTTGGCCAATAATCCGAAGGAGATTGTAGGTTAAACATCCAAGATGTAAGATTAATTCATTGGTGGCAAATTTCCCAGAAGGGAAACGTTCTAGGTCTAAATCCGTTTTTAATTCACTGTGGAATTGTTCACAAGTGGCATGTTCGTGATAAAGGCTAATTATTTCCTCTGTTTCATTAGGTAGGGTAGTCCAATAGCTCTCAAACTCAACATCTGGGATTAAGAGGATTTGGCCGTTTTTATCAATCGTTCTTTCTGTTACTTTATAGACTTGGCGAATGGCTTTTTTCATTCCCTTTGGAGTTGTTTCTAAAGCACCATAGAATACACGTTTTCCTTCTCGCTCCTGAACGCATTTACCGAATTGTTCAGCTACCATGAGCCAGTTTTCAGGCTTTTCACGGCGAGGATTTCGTTTAATTATGAAATCGGCCTTTTCATTCACACAAACTTTTAGGTTTTCGACACTATCGTTTCCTGCATCCATACGGACCAATAACGATAGATCAGTAATCATCCGAGAATATATAATACTTTTCTCGAGAAATTTCTCAGTATCCTTTTGAACGTGTGTGCTTCCCTCCCGAAGTTCCACATTTACAACGTAGCCTTCTTGACCCAAATAGGAGAAGTTAGGGGAATACCCGTCACATCCTTTGTATGTGCGACTAACCCCTTCTTTCTTAGTATTTGAGTTATCAAATGGCGATACATCAATATCCAGAGGTACGTATGATTTTTTGTCACTAGTAATTGTTGGAGTGACAGGAGAATCAAATTGCCGTATTAGTTTAGCCGATTCTTCCAGAACAATGGATTTCCATCCAGTCACCTTGGCAATTTGATCGAGTCGTTGCCGTAGTGTGGGACTTGATGGAACCACTTGAATATCCAATGCACGATAAAAGAAGGGATCATCTCGAAATTCTTCGATATGGTCGAAATCATTCTTACCTTGGCACAATAGACCCACATAAGAAGTGGTAACATCCCCATTAAGAATGGCCGGAGACGACTTGATTTCTGGGACCTTTAAGGATGAAAAACGTTTGTAAAATTTTGTTTTTGATAAAAGCAAACCTATTAAACCTAGACCCGAATGGGTCGTTAATGTATCATCGGAATCTTCTAAAATAAACTTAACCAATTTCAACACCTGCCTGGTGAAATAAAATTATCAACATAAATCAGCTGATAACATTATTATATCAGGCTTTGTGGGCACATTTATTATTAATTACGTCACGGACTCAGGATTAATACAAGGAGGTAATGCAATGGAAATTCAAAAGGTAGCTATTTACGCACGTGTTAGCACCGAGGAACAAGCATCTGAGGGCTATAGCATTAGCGCTCAATTACAAACTCTTCGACAATACGTAAATCTTTATAATTGGGAAATCGTCGACGAGTATGTGGATGAAGGGATTTCTGGAAAGAATATCACCGGCCGCCCTGCTATGCAAAGACTTGTAGCAGAAGTTGAACAGGAAAAATTTCAGGCGGTACTTGTATGGAAAATCTCACGTTTATCGCGGAATATGTTAGATACTCTTACTTTGTTAGACAAATTTGAAGATTACGGAGTAAAGTTTATCTCTTATTCCGAGAACTTTGATACCAGTAGTCCAATAGGCCGTCTAGTCGTTCAGCTGATGGCTTCTATTGCCGAAATGGAACGAAATACATTGTCTGAGAACGTTAAGCTTGGTATGAAACAACGAGCCTTAGAAGGTTCATGGAATGGCGGTGTTATATTCGGTTATGATTCTATTGAAAAGGAACTCGTAATAAACAAAGAGGAAGCTGAAGTAGTTAAACAGATATTCACTCTTTATTCCCAAGGAAAGGGCTTAAAAGCCATTGCAAATCAGCTTAATAAAAATGGGTATCGAACCAAACGTGATCGTCATTTTTCTATAAATGGAGTGGCAACTATTTTAGACAACCCAGTCTATAACGGAAAAATTAGTTGGTTAAAGGTTGAAAACTGGGATAAGAAGAGAAGAAGAGGCAGAAATGATAATCCTATTTTAGTAGAAGGTCAGCATGAAGCGATTATCAATGATGAACTTTGGAGTCTTGTTCAATCTCGTAGGAAAAGTAAATCGTTCAAGCAAAGACAATCCAACGAACCATTTCTATTGAGCAGTATCTTACGCTGTCCTGATTGCGGACAAGGGATGGTACCTTCAATTACTACTTACACTTTAAGTGACGGTACCAAAAGAAAGCACAGATATTATGTTTGCAGTGATTTTCACAACAAGGGATCAGCAGCCTGTAAAGCCAATTCAGTTAAAGCCTATGATGCTGAAAATGCTCTGTTCCAACGTATAGAGAGCTTTTTATCCAATAAACAAAGGTTTGATGAAACTATTAACTCATTAACTAAAACCTCAATTGAATCCATAAAAATACTAAAAAAAGAACTGGAAGAAACTGATTCGAAGTTAGAGGAAACACTAGCACTTCAGAATAGATATCTAGAAGCTTTTGAACAAAATCTTTTTCCTGTTACAGTTTTGCAAGAACGATTACAGCAAGTGGCTATTGAAAAGAGTGCAATTGAACAAAAGAGGAATAACTTAATAACGGAAATAAGTAAATCTGATACAAAAGTTATCCCTCCTGAGTTGGTACATCTTCTATTAGGAAAATTTGTAGAAGTCTATAAGTCCTCTACCAGAGATAAACAAAAGCAATTGCTACAGCTGTTGGTTAAAAAGATCACTGTTGGATGAACAAATGATCATCTACGTCAAATTGATAAAGTTGAACTTGAATTTGATTTTACGGAAGTTAACCTTTCAAATACGTTTACACTTATCCACATGCTCTATTTAGAAACAGGAAAAGAAGGCTTATCAACACCTTCTAATTCTGAATCAAATGGAAAATATCCACCTTATCTTCAACTTTTTTTGCCTCTATTTATGATACGGTTCACCCCGATTAATCCGAAACGCCCGATAAACCTGCTCCACCAAAATCAACCGCATCAACTGATGGGGAAATGTCATCTTACTAAACGAAAGCTTATCATCCGCTCGCTTCAATACCTCATCACTAAGACCCAACGATCCACCAATAATAAAAGTAACCTTACTCTTCCCATATGTACCTAATTTATCTATTGTATCTGCTAATTCCTCTGAAGATTTTTGCTTACCTTCTATAGCTAGTGCAATAACATGTGCATCAGTTGGAACTTTGGCGAGGATTCGTTCGCCTTCTTTTTTCTTCACTTGCAGCATCTCTGCTTCGCTTAAAACTTCTGGTGCTTTTTCGTCTGGCACCTCGATAATTTCTATTTTAGAATAGCTTGAAAGCCTTTTTGTATATTCTTCGATTCCAAGCTTTAAATATTTTTCTTTTAATTTTCCAACTGTAACAATTGAGATATTCACACGCTTTCCTCACTTTACAAACAAGATATCCACAGAACTTATCCACATATCCACATTTTTAATCCACATATAGTATGGAATCACTTGTTCGCCACCATATATATGGCGTTATTTTTACAATATTCACAGGTTATTGATAACTTTTCTTCCTCTGAAATTTGTTCCAAAATCGGAAATGTTTCATACTCATTTACAACGGAATCTATTGCTATATCAACGTGTTCAGCACAACTATAAATCATTTTTTCTTCTCCTTTTGCCTCTTGCTATTTTCATTTTTCTAAAAATAATTGTGGATAATATTTTTCCTTGACTTGATTTTTAGTTATCCACACTCCATCTTAACATTCTACCCAAAAACTGCAACCACTCTAACGAAATTCATCTGCTTTTTCCTATAAAGCCTTATCCATAAGCACTTCATTATTTTCTGAAAAAATTTTTTCATCGAGTACATTCTATTTAGCTATAGTATCCCCGTCTAAAAAATTCGTACACAAAAAAAGTAGAGCGGCACTAAAAAAAATGCTTCGCTCTACTTCTTCCTATTACATTTGATCTTCCGATAACGTAAGCTCTGTTGTTTCTAGCTTTCCGTTTCGATAATATTTCACATCCATCTTATCGCCGATTTTCTTTTCTGTATATAAATGCTTTCTTAAAGCAATTAAATCGACTATTTCTTCTCCATCTAATTCCACAATAACATCTAGCTCTTTTAATCCTGCTTTTTGCGCTGGAGAGTTTGGTGCAACATCTTTTATCGCTACACCTGTCGTTACATCATTCGGTAACTTTAATGCTTCTTGCTGATAATAGCCTGGAATATCAATTACCGATTGTAGCTCTACCCCCATATATGGACGTTGCACTTCACCATGCTGCTCTAAGTCCTCAATAATCGGAATCGCTGAATTAATGGGAATTGCAAGTCCAATTCCCTCTACAGCAGATTCAGCAATCTTCATGCTGTTAATGCCAATAAGCTGTCCTTCAATATTAACAAGGGCACCACCGCTATTTCCAGGATTAATTGCTGCATCGGTTTGAATAACTTCCGATTGCCAATCAGGTGTCCCATCTTCATTTATATCTACAGGGATGGTTCTCTGTAATCCAGATATAATCCCTTGTGTCACAGATCCTGAAAATGTTAGGCCTAGAGGGTTTCCAATTGCAATGACTGGCTCACCTGCTTTTAACGTATCCGAGTTCCCAAACTCGGCAACTTTGGTGATTTCACTTGCGTCTACTTCCACTACTGCTAAATCGGTCCAAATATCAGCACCAATTAGCTCAGCACTGATCTTCTTGCCATTTGATAACGTGACCTCAAGCTCTGTTGCCCCTTGTACCACGTGGTTATTTGTAACAATATATGCTTTCCCGCCACTTTTCTTATATATAACGCCAGAACCTGTACCAGTTTCTTCTGCGGTCGTTTCGTCGGCCCAGAAATTAGAGGACTGTAGATTAGTAATACCGACAACCGAATCTGCAGCTTTATCCACTGCCTTCGTTACATCTGTTTCCACGTTCAACGAAACATTCTGTGTTTTTATCCCCTCAGAATTACTTACCAAACTTCCTGTATCCTCATTACCCGGAAAAATTGCTAAATCCATCAAACGTGGACTTAGTAATAATACCAGTACTGCACCAATAATCGCACCAATAAATCCAGAGAAGAAATATCCCTTTCTTGAGCCTCTCTTTGGTCCATCTCCCCGATTACCATAATCATATTCCACAAGCTTCATTCCTTTCCGAAAACATTTTTCTAAAATAATTCCTAACCTATATCCTTATTATTTTTCCTTTTTTTCAAAAAAACAAACGAAAAACTTAAATAAGTTTCTCCATATAATATATAATGCCCAAAAGCATTCCTGACATACTTTCAGTTCTTCCCAGTAAAAAAAGCGAATAACTAAATATCCGCTTTTTTTCTTCCTTTTATATCGCCATTAATTTTGTCGGTATTCTTGGATCGGTATCAAATAAATGAACCTGTTCACCCAAACCAACTCCACGACTTTCTAACGTCTGCCCAACCGACATCCTCGCTAAGTCCTTCATATTATTATCTAAGCTCAAATGAGCGAGATAGATATGCTTTGTGCGATCCCCAATAACTTCGCTCATTGCGATCGCCGCATCCTCATTACAGACATGCCCTACATCACTTAAAATACGTCTTTTAATATTCCATGGATACTTACCCATCCGGAGCATCTGCACATCATGATTGCTTTCAAACACATACGAATCTGCATTGGAAATAATCCCTTTCATGCGATCACTTACATAACCGGTATCTGTGATAAGAACGAGCTTTTTTCCACCTTCATGGAAAACATAAAACATTGGCTCTGCTGCATCATGAGATACACCAAAGGATTCAATCGATAAATCACCAAATGTCTTTACTGTTTCCATATCAAAATGAAATTTCTGTTCGATCGGAATTTCTCCAATTAAAGGATCCATTGCTTTCCATGTTTTTTCATTCGCATAGATAGGTAATTTATATTTTCTTGCTACAATCCCTACCCCTTTTATATGGTCACTATGCTCATGTGTCACTAATATGCCTGTTAAATCACTCATTTTTCGTTCAATGCCCTGAAATAAGCCTTCCATTTGCTTTCCGCTTAATCCTGCATCGACTAAAAAGGAATGTTCTCCTGATTCAACAAAAATGGCATTTCCAGTACTGCCACTTGCGAGAACACTAAAACGCATTTTCTCTCACTCCACTTTCATTTCCTCTGTTTCTGGCTGAATAACTTGTCCATCTAGCGCATTCACATAAAAATCTTCTTCATTCACGGTCACTTTCCACGTTGGTGCAAGCAGCTGTGCAGAAGTATCAAGCTGTGTATAATAGCCTAACTCTACAAAACTTACATACGAATTACTTTCGATGAAATTATTTTTAAATAGGTTAAGAATCACCTCTAGGGGCTGGATAATGAGCTCTTCTTCATCCATTTCTTTAATGTTTTCCAAATACGTCTGGTTATAGGAAACAATTTTGTTCTCTTCATTTACATTAAAGGTAAGCTCTGCTTTAGGGTTTCGATACAATGTTTTTCCAGAATGCTGCTGATAATACTTTATGGTATTTCCTTTCTTTTCCCAAAAGTGATACTCTGCACCGTTAAGCACAGAATTAAGAAGGAAATCCGTTAAATCATCTGGACTAAACTCTTCTTTAATACTAATCGGTTCTACTAAAACCGCCTGAAGGTATATACTATCTCTTACTATAATTTCTTGTCCACTTAATAGACCTTTTTCCAGCTTTTTAATCTCATCATCCGTAAATTTCTTCGATTTTGCTGATAAATATTGATCCTTTTGATTATTTACGGGCAGTTTCTCTTTATCGTATTTAATATCTAATCGTGAAAGTGTTTGTGTTGGTGGCTCTGTTGTAGAGTCATCAGCACGCTGGTATTCCTTGATCTTTACGTATTCATAAATTAAATATACGTCTAATAATAAAAAGGCAATAATAAATATGGTCTTTATCTTACTCCAGTCCATCTAAGTTGCCCCCTGTTCCTTCCGAATATAAGGTATACCATTTATGATCATATTGGTAAAACCAGGTTGGCTGTAAAGAAACGATATTTTGCGAATCGACCTGCATATCGTATCCGATCACAATATTCTGGAGTTTTTCTGTCTTCAACTTTTTATTACTTTGAAGATATTGTAAAACCTCTTCTCCTGATGAGACATTCTCTTTCGAAAAATCAAACGGAGTAGTTGTGTTGATAATAACTAAATTACTTGTTAAAAGGCGCTTTGCCTTATTATTTTCCCAGTATAATCGAATATCGGATATTTCCGTTTTTAAATTAAATACAGGCATTCCATTTGTATTATATAAACGAAAAGTGATTTTTCTATCTTCATCTCGACCGACATAGAGATAGTCATTAATCCAGCCACCTCGCTGATTAATCAGCTCGATGCTATTATTAATAATATGATTTTGAGTCATTTCATTCGAAATGCCTGAAGGTTTAAAGAAGCTAACAATATGGGTATCTTTATATATTCGTAATAACCCCGAATCATCTGTATACTCTTCCCAATTCGTTAGAATTTCTTTTTGCGCAATACTTGGATCAGTAAATAACGCTCTCTTCATACGAATAGACTCAATTTGTCGCGTAAAATACTTGTATTTATTTACTTCCTTCTTCCCATTTGGCAAGTAGATTAAATACTGATTATTTGGTTTATAGGAGAAATAAGTGGAATACACTGTTTTTTCCGTATACACATTTTCTTTCAATTTATTAAGCTGTTCTAAATCTTTTGCATGTATCGTTGTTTCATATACTTTCTCTGTTTCTTTAGACAGAAAATAAACAGTTCCATCCTTATAAGAAAACAAAATGGTATCAAAATCAAAGGAATTATCTTGGTCTATGCTTAAAATATCTTTATAAATACGAAAAGGGACTTGTCCCGGAAATCTTATTTCTAAACTATTATCCTGTTCTTCTAAGAAATTGGCTATACCATCAACACTTGAAGTCACATTGCGAAAGTCTGCATATTCAAACTCTTTAAGCTTATTGATAATAGCATCTATTTCGGCCTTTGAAATTGTACCATAATGTATGCCATCGATGTGTTGGTAAATTTCGTCTGGTTTTACTACTTCACTTACTTCCTTTTTATCCCCTAATTTCTCTTGTGCCATAGTCGAGCTACTATTACCAATCGCATCAAATTCTCCAACTTGGTCTGTCCAAAGGAGATAATATAATAACACACTTAATGCAACGAGAAAGACTAATATGCCGCTTTTTACACTTTCATATTTCATCCCCAATCATCCTCTTCAGATTGAATATACGGTAGGGTGAAAGATATTTTTGTTCCTTTTCCTTCCTTACTGGATGCCCAAATTCTTCCCCCATGTGCTTCTACCATTTCTTTTGCGATGGCCAGACCAAGTCCTGTTCCACCAAGCTTACGTGTTCTCGCTTTATCGACACGATAGAAACGATCAAATATTTTATCGATATTTTCTTTTGGAATACCAACACCATTATCGGATACACTTACAATAATTTGCTGCTCCTGCTCCTTTATAGAAAAAGTGATTTTCCCACCTTCAGGAGAATACTTCAGTGCATTAGAAATGATATTATCTAGTACTTGTGTCAATTTATCTTCATCAATTTCCACAAATGCTGCTTTCTTCGGTAATTTTCTTAAAAAGATAACATTTTGTTGTTTTGTCAATTCAAAACGATCGATAATGCGATTATAAAATACGATAAAGTCAACCAGTTCTTTATTTAGCTGATAATCACGGCTATCTAATTTGGAAAGCTGTAATAAATCATTTACAAGGCGTATCATACGCTCTGTTTCATTTTGCGTAACATTCAGGAACTTTGGAGCTAATTCTTCATTTTTCCATGCGCCATCATATAATGCCTCCACATAACTGCGCATCGTCGTTAATGGTGTCCGCAATTCATGGGAAACATTCGCTACAAATTCTTTTCTTTCCATATCAATTTTTTCTTGTTCGGTAATATCATGGAGAACTGTAATTAAACCATTCACAAATCCTGTCTCTTTTTGGATAACGGAAAAATTTGCCCGTAATATATAGGGCTCATAATGGGTACTATAATCCAAAATAACCGATTCTCTTTCCTCTAATAACTCCTCAAATGTATATTTTTCTTTTAGATCAAGAAGATTAATAATCGGCTCAGAAAGTACTGTTTCACGTGAAACATCTAACATCTTTGCAGCTGGTTCATTAATAAGGATAATTCGCCCTCTTCTATCTGTCGCAATGACCCCATCTGTCATATAGGCTAAAACAGAAGAGAGTTTTCTTCTTTCACTTTCTGTTGTTGCCTGTGATTCTTGAAGCTTCTTTGTCAAATTATTAAAAGTGATTGCTAGCTGACCAATTTCATCAAACCCATACACTTTAACCTTTCGAGAGAAATTCCCCTTTGATAAGGCGAAAGCATGCTTTTGCATATCGGATATTGGCTTTGTAATTGTTCTTGCTAATAGCACTCCTAAAATGGCGGTAACAACTAACGTGATAATGGTTCCTTTTTGAAAGATTTGATTAATCTTATCAATTTGTTTATATACATTTTCAATTTTGCCCACTAAATAAATGGCTCCGACTGTTTGATCACCATTTGTTTTTATAGGCGTAATCAACTCATAGATTTTTTCTCCATTTTTCTGCTTGATCGGATTATCTGGTTGTGAAGAATTAGAGAGAACCCGTCTTACCGAAATATCGACCATTTTTTGCCCAACTAAATGTTGATTTTCCGGATCAGAAGTTCCAACTATAATGCCATTACTATCAACAACCCTGATTTCTTTAATATCAGATGAATTATTATCACTTAGAATTCTTTTTATATCATCTTCTAACGTGGCATCGCCCTTTTCCACAACTCTTTCCTTTACAAGCTGCTCTTCTAAATAAATCGATAAAATATTGACTTTTTCTTGAATTGATATTTTAAAACTGTCCAATAGCGTTGTCTGCAATGTCTTTACAAAATAGACGCCGATAATCTGGATAGAAATGAGAATAAGCAAAACAATAACTAATACAAGTTTTAAATGAATGGAACGAAAAAAACTTACTTTTTTCATTAATACATTTACTCCTGCTCAGGATTTCTTAAGTAATAGCCAACGCCTCTTCTTGTTACGATCCAAGTTGGGTGACTAGGATTATCCTCAATTTTCTCTCTTAGCCTTCTTACGGTTACGTCTACTGTGCGTACATCCCCATAATAATCATAACCCCATACAGTCTGAAGCAAGTGCTCTCTTGTCATAACTTGTCCGATATGTTTTGCTAAATAATATAGTAATTCGAACTCACGATGAGTCAGTTCAATCATTTCTCCTCTTTTCGATACGATATAAGCATCTGGATGAATAATGAGTGAACCAACCTCAATTTCATTAGATTCTTTCTCTTCTTCTGCAGCAGAAGAAACTTGCTGATGTCGTCTAAGATTTGCCTTTACACGTGCAATCAGTTCTCTCGTGCTAAAAGGCTTTGTTACGTAATCATCTGCTCCTAATTCTAAGCCTAATACCTTATCTATCTCTGAATCCTTAGCCGTTAACATAATGATCGGCATTTCATATTTCTTTCTGACTTCACGGCATACTTCCATTCCATCTCTTTGCGGCAACATGATATCTAGCAATACTAAATCTGGCTGAATCTCTTCCACCTTTTCCAAAGCCTCATTGCCATCATAAGCACAATAAACCTCAAAGCCCTCTTTCTTTAAATTAAACTGCAAAATATCAGCAATTGGTTTTTCATCATCTACAACTAAAATCTTTTTATTCATTCAGTTAATCTCCTTATATCAAGTTTATCTATCGTCATATATCATACTTTTATTGTTTACTTCTACTGTCTACTTTACCATTTTAAATTTATATAATCACTTTTTTTCTATTATAAGCTTATTCCCCATTAACAAGCAGTCAAAATATCCTTTAAAGATGAATTAAATAGTCTCGGGTCTAAATCAGAGTCTTTCATAATTATCCCCTTCCCATCTAAAACTGCTCCAAATAAAAAAGACAGTGAAGCTTTTCTATTAGCCCACTGAATCATTCCTTCCATACTGGATTATAAACCCTCTTAGGGAGGATTGTTATTTTTAATTATTATCTATCCGCTGTGAGGCATACTAGGCTGCTATATATGTCTTCTTTCCTATCGCAAACTATTGGATAGCCCTTTATTTTATTATAGGAAAAAATAAAGCGGTAGATAGCCATTTTTTTGAAACCTTTTATGCTAGACAATCGTCTATATAGATGAGTTTCATTTTCCCTTAATTTTGGCAAGGCTATCCTTCTGCAAAGAATGGATTACCTTGTCCTTTTTTTATCTATAATAGGCCTCTACTTACTCTATCTTCTTAAAAGTTAAATAGGCTCTTCTATTTCTACTTATTCACATAACTCATAAGGAAGAAGACATATACATTTACTTTAACATACATATACAAGGAAAGACGATTTGCTATTATATTGTAATAAAATTGTTGCTTAATTTTCATGTTTAGTGGAATTTTGTTATAGAAGCGATTCTATAGAAGGTTATTTACAGGGAAATAATAGGGCATAAAAAAAACAACGATTATTTCGTTGTGATGAAAAATTAAGGTGGCTCAGGACGGAATCGAACCGCCGACACAAGGATTTTCAGTCCTTTGCTCTACCGACTGAGCTACTGAGCCAAACTATTGTGACAAATGCTTACTAGCTCTAATTACTTAAGCAAAAGTCGAATTTCTTACTTGTCTTCGATATGTATTAGATAAAAAATATATATTAAATATGCAAATGCATAGGAAGAAAAAATGGCGGTCCGGACGGGACTCGAACCCGCGACCTCCTGCGTGACAGGCAGGCATTCTAACCAACTGAACTACCGGACCATTTTATACTATGAAATATCTTTACTAAGATATTATGACCCATACGGGATTCGAACCCGTGTTACCGCCGTGAAAGGGCGGTGTCTTAACCGCTTGACCAATGGGCCGTGATTGATATCTATAATGGTGAGCCATGGAGGATTCGAACCTCCGACCCTCTGATTAAAAGTCAGATGCTCTACCGACTGAGCTAATGGCTCATATAAGATGAGCTGTCTCGTTTGTTTTTGTCATTTGCGACGCTTTTTATATTATCATATTAACAAAATAAAAAGCAATACTTTTTTTAAAAGTTTTTTAAAAAATTTTTTTTATTTTGTCTTTAACTACTTTTCCTTTTAAAATGACTATTTTTACATACTTTTTTCTTATAAAGTAGTTCGTGCCATTACGCTCTCGATTTTAAATAAACTAAAAATCATACGAAATTATTTAAAATTTAATAATACCCAGTTACCTCTTTTTCAAACGAAAATCTCAAGGTTCTTACATAATCAAATATCTGCTTAATTAAAGGCCGTTCTAAGAACGGCCTTTATTATGATGATTAGTTTTGTCTCCATGGGCTGTGTACAACATTTGTTTGTGTACGGTCTGGACCTACAGAGAAAATAGACAATGGAATACCTGTCAACTGTGCAACTCTTTCTAAATAATGACGTGCATTAGCAGGAAGCTCACTTAGTGTTTTACAGCCAGTAATATCTTCTGTCCAGCCTGGTAGCTCTTCATATACTGGTTCACATTCTGCAAGTACTTTAAGGCTTGCTGGGAACTCCTCCATCACTTCACCTTTATATTTATAAGCAACACAAATTTTTAATGTTTCAATTCCTGTTAAAACATCAATAGAATTTAAAGAAAGATCTGTAATACCGCTAACACGACGAGCATGGCGAACAACTACACTGTCAAACCACCCAACACGACGTGGTCTACCAGTAGTTGTTCCATATTCACGACCAACTTCTCTAATTTGATGTCCAATATCATTATTTAATTCTGTTGGGAAAGGACCGTCACCAACTCTTGTTGTATACGCCTTTGATACACCAACTACATGTTTAATTTTCGTTGGACCTACACCAGAACCAATTGTTACGCCTCCAGCGACTGGGTTAGAAGAAGTAACAAACGGATAAGTACCTTGGTCAATATCAAGCATTACCCCTTGAGCACCTTCAAAAAGAACTCTGCGACCTTCATCTAAAGCATCATTTAGAACAACAGAAGTGTCACAAACATATTTCTTAATTTGTTGCCCATACTCATAATACTCATTTAAAATATCTTCTAATTTAAAGCCTTCCGTTTCATAAATACGCTCTAATAGACGATTTTTTTCAACTAAGTTTCTTGCAAGTTTTTCTTCAAATACTTCTCTATCTAATAAATCAGCAATACGGATACCAATACGTGCAGCTTTATCCATATAAGCTGGCCCAATTCCTTTTTTCGTTGTACCAATTTTATTAGCACCTTTGCTTTCTTCCTCTACTTCATCTAATTTTAAATGATATGGAAGAATGACATGGGCACGATTACTAATTCTTAAGTTATCTGTATTGACATTACGATCATGTAAGTATTTTAATTCTTCAATGATTGCCTTTGGATCAACAACCATTCCGTTTCCAACAACACTAATTTTTTCTTTATAAAATATCCCAGATGGAATTAAGTGTAATTTATATGTTTCGCCATTAAACTTAATTGTGTGACCTGCATTGTTACCACCCTGGTAACGTGCAATCACTTCTGCATTTTCAGATAGGAAATCGGTAATCTTACCTTTTCCTTCGTCTCCCCATTGCGTTCCTACCACCACTACTGATGACATATCCTAGAGCACCTCCACAGGTTTCTATATCTTTTTATTATATCCTTAATCAAACATTCCTATTTTACCAACTTTTTAACATAAAAGTCAATCAAACACGAACAATCTTTTTATTTAATTAATGTTATGTTCGTAAAATTAGATAGATTATTTGACCTAAATTAGTAGTATTTACTTTTACTAACGCTTTTTATCCATCTAAAAATAGCATAAAAAAAGATTAGTAGTTTGAAATCTACTAATCTTTTTTTGCTATGCTCCAGTTGGCATCGCTCCATCTTCAAAACGCCGTTCTAGGTTTACGAATTTATTGTATTCCTTTACAAAGGCTAGCTGTACAGTTCCAGTTGGACCGTTACGCTGTTTAGCAATAATGATTTCGATAATATTCTTACTTTCTGATTCCTTATCATAGTAGTCATCACGGTATAAGAAGGCTACAATATCTGCATCCTGCTCAATACTTCCTGATTCCCTGATATCGGACATCATCGGGCGCTTATCTTGTCTTTGTTCTACACCACGTGAGAGCTGTGACAAGGCAATTACAGGTACTTGAAGCTCACGAGCAAGCTGTTTTAAAGAACGAGAAATTTCCGATACCTCTTGCTGTCTATTTTCACCTGCTCGTCCACTTCCCAAGATTAGCTGTAGGTAATCAATTAATATCATTCCTAAGCCATGTTCCTGTTTTAAACGGCGGCATTTCGCTCTTATATCGGTAATCTTTACCCCTGGTGTATCATCAATGAAAATACCAGCATTGGATAAGCTTCCCATTGCCATTGTAAGCTTGCCCCAGTCCTCGTCTGTCAATGATCCAGTACGTAAACGCTGGGCATCTATATTCCCTTCTGCGCAAAGCATACGCATTACAAGCTGCTCTGCCCCCATCTCCAAACTAAAAATCGCTACATTTTCGCCTGTTTTTACAGCAACATTCTGAGCGATATTTAAGGCAAAGGCTGTTTTACCAACCGATGGTCTTGCTCCAACAATAATTAAGTCATTTCGCTGAAATCCAGCTGTCATTTTATCAAGTTCAGCAAATCCTGTTGCTATCCCGGTTATATCGCCTTTGCGATTATGCATTTCTTCAATATTATCATATGTCCGAACAAGAACATCTTTAATATTATGAAATGCTCCAGCATTTTTCCGTTGCGCTACTTCTAAAATATTCTTTTCTGCTTCACTTAATAAAGCTTCTACTTCATCTTCACGTGAATATCCATCCTGTGCGATGTTTGTTGCTGTTCGAATCAATCGGCGAAGCAAAGACTTTTCTTCTACGATCTTTGCATAGTACTCTATATTGGCAGCGGTCGGCACAGAAGCCGCTAGTTCACTTAAATAGCTAACTCCGCCCGTATCCTCTAAGTTATTAGTTGTGGCTAATTCGGATGTTACTGTAATTAAATCGACTGCTTTTCCTTCATCACTTAATTTAAGCATTGTCGAATAGATTCTTTGATGTGCACCTCTATAAAAATCTTCTGGTATCAGAATTTCAGAAGCTAATGTTAAGCTTTGTGGTTCAAGAAATATAGCCCCTAATACAGCTTGTTCTGCCTCAATATTTTGAGGGGGCATTCGATCATTTAAGATTTCGGTCAATCTATAAAACCTCCTTAAAATGAGAGGATATGATTAATAACATAGCCTAGGTTAAAAAAGCAACAATCTATGCAAAAAGTCCTTCCATTTGAAGAAAGGTGTTTTCGTATCAGCTGTGCCTTTTCTCTTTTTTCTAGTTTCCTATTAAAAACAGTCAAACAAAAAATGTGACCAGTTAAACCTGCATCACATTTTCTTAAGCTTATTCTATTTTAACATGTTTAGCGCTAAATGGAACTTCCAATATTAGCTTAATTCTTTCACATGTACATTTAATGTTGCTGACACTTCATGGTGAAGCTTCACTGGAACCTTTGTAACTCCTAGTGAACGAATTGCATCATTTAACTCAATTTTTCTTTTATCAATTTTGATTTGATGTTTTTTGTTTAATTCATCTGCAATTTGCTTGCTTGTAATCGATCCAAACAATCTGCCGCCCTCACCAGATTTTGCATGCAGTTCAACAGTTACTTTTTCTAGTTTTTCTTTTAATTCTTTTGCTTGATTTAGCTCTTCAATTGCTTGTTTCTCTTCTTTTTTCTTTTGAGCATTCAACGTGCTAACCGCTGAAGCATTAGCTTCTACAGCTAAGCCTTGTTTTAAAAGAAAGTTATGTGCATAACCATCAGCAACGTTTTTAACTTCTCCTTTTTTTCCTTTACCTTTTACATCTTTTAGAAAAATTACTTTCATTCTTTTCTTCTCCCTTCAAAATACTCATCAATTGCTAATTTTAGCCTTGCCTCTACTTCTTCCATTGGCATATTTGAAAGCTGTGTAGCTGCATTTGTTAAATGGCCACCACCATGTAGACTTTCCATAATAATTTGAACATTAATTTCTCCTAAAGAACGAGCACTTATCCCAATCATCGTTTCCCCTCTAGGCGCTATTACAAAGGAGGCAATAATACCATCCATTGTTAATAGAGTGTCAGCCGTCTGTGCAATTAACACGCCATCGACAGCTTCTTCTTCCTTCGCTATGGCTATTGCAATTCCTTCTTTATAGAATTGCACATTTTCGATAATTTTCGCTCTTTTAACATAGTTTTCAATGTCTTCTTTTAGGAATTTTTGTACAAGTACTGTATCTGCGCCCTGTCCTCGCAAATAAGAAGCTGCATCGAATGTCCGTGCTCCTGTTCTAAGAGTAAAGCTTTTCGTATCAACAATGATCCCAGCTAAAAGGGCCGTTGCTTCCAACATTTCAATTTTAACACTTTTCGGCTGATATTCTAGTAATTCTGTAACAAGTTCTGCCGTTGAAGAAGCATATGGTTCCATATAGACAAGCAGCGGATTTTCAATAAATTCCTCACCACGACGGTGATGGTCAATTACTACTACATCTTCTATTTTATTTAATAAGTGCTCTTCAATCACTAAAGAAGGCTTATGTGTGTCTACCACTACTAGTAAAGTATCGCCAGTTGCTATTTCTAAAGCTTGATCAGGCGTGATAAACTTTGTAAACAGAGACTCTTGCCTTTTAATTTCTTCCATCAATCTTCTAACAGCTGTATCTATTTCTTGAAAGTTTATTACTATATATGCTTCCTTTTGATTCATCTGAGCTACTTTATGTATCCCAATTGCTGCACCAATTGCATCCATATCAGGATTCTTATGCCCCATTATGATAACTTTATCACTTTCTAACACTAATTCCTTTAAAGCATGGGAAATGACCCTTGCTCTTACTCTTGTTCGCTTTTCTACGGGATTAGTTTTGCCTCCATAAAACTTTACTTTACCATTCGGTTGCTTAATCGCAACCTGATCTCCGCCTCTTCCTAAGGCTAAATCAAGACTAGATTGAGCAATATTCCCTAGTTCTGGTAAAGAGGAAACACCAGCTCCAACTCCAATACTTAGTGTTAAAGGAACATTCTGTTTTGTAGTTAATTCTCGAACATCGTCTAGTATGGTGAATTTCCCTTTTTCCAAGCTTTGTAGAATATGTTCATTAAAAATAGCAATGAACCGATCAGAAGAAATCCGTTTTAATAAGACGCCATTATCTGTAGCCCATTTATTTAAAATTGCTGTAACACTATTATTAATGCTACTTCTTGCTTGATCATCCATACCTTGTGTTAAATCATCATAATTGTCTAAAAAGATAATTGCAATGGCAGTACGTTCATCTTCATAAAGCTTCTCGATCTCTGTTTGTTCTGTAACATCAAAAAAGTATAATAAGCGCTCTTCCACTTTATGAATAACACGGAACTTTCTTTCATGCAATGTAATGATTTCCGTTTCTACTTCTTGCTTAATTAAAGGAATAATCGATGGAGAAACATCATACAAAGATCTTCCTACAAGTGTATCCTCTGTAAAACAAGATGCTAAAAAGGGATTTGTCCATTCAATATAATAATCATCATTTATAAGCATAATTCCTATTGGCATTTCCATTAATGCCTCTTCCCCCACTTTTTTAACGCGGTAAGAGAGAGTGGTTATATACTCTTCTGTTTCCTTTTTTTGACGACTATCCATTCGTAAAATAAAATAAAAAGGAATTGCAAAAAGGAATAACCCAATTAAGGAAAATACCCAGTTATAAAAAGAGAGGATTCCAAGCATGATAGTGGTAATACCTATTAAGCATATTAATGGATACCGTATGGACCCTTTCTCTAAAAAAGTAGGCAATTTTTCTCCTCCTAAAACTCGTGAGATTTTCAAATAATCCTTACTATGTATTCATTAAACCTGATAATATTATACCCCATAAAACTAAATTAAAATATAAAAAGGTCTATCCCCCTATCTGTTACTTAAAATAAGAGATGAAATACATTTCAATTTTCAATTTTTTTATTCGCAAACTTCTGTAACCTTAGAACATTCGCTTTCTAAAACTTGATTGGCCTTTTACCCATTTTTCGAAATAGTTTTTATGAGGAAGGGGTTTACACCCTTAACTAGTATTTTACTACCATTCCTTCTCTTCTTCAATGAAGTTAATTAGAAGAAATAAGAGGAGTAGGAAGAAAAACATTTATGTTTATAGAAAAGAAGAAACTTCACATAATCCTTAGATGATACAAATAAGGGAGTGATATAGAAATAGTACATATATAGACTATTTCCCCTTTAATATAATACAAAAACCCTATTAAACAAAAGTCTAATAGGGTTTTTTATAGGCTAATTATTCTCCACTTACGTATGGTAGTAAAGCCATAGTACGTGCACGTTTAATAGCAATCGTTAATTTACGTTGGTATTTAGCGCTTGTACCAGTTACACGACGAGGTAAAATTTTACCGCGTTCTGAGATGAATTTTTTAAGTAAGTCTACATCTTTATAATCGATGTTAGTGATACCGTTAGCTGTAAAGTAACATACTTTACGACGCTTAGCACGGCCACCTCTGCGTCCACCCATTGCCATGAGATTAACCTCCTTTTTATTATCAAAACTAGTTTTTAGAATGGTAAATCGTCATCTGAAATATCGATTTGTCCGCTATTTGCAAATGGATCTTCATCCACTCTTGTATAATCTTGATTGTTTCTATTTGTTTGAGGTCGCTGATTCTGATAATTATTTGATCCTCCAAAAGGATTATCTTGTTCTCTTGGTGCCCCATAATTCATGTTGTCACTTCTATTATTACCAGAGCTGTTTCTAGGTTCTAAGAACTGAACACTTTCTGCTAATACTTCTGTTACATACACGCGTTTTCCGTCTTGTCCATCATAGCTACGAGTTTGAATACGACCATCAACACCTGCTAAACTTCCTTTTTTCAAGAAATTAGCTACGTTTTCTGCTGGTTTTCTCCAAATAACACAGTTAATAAAGTCCGCTTCTCTTTCTCCTTGCTGGTTTGTAAACGTACGGTTTACTGCAAGTGTGAAAGATGCAACAGCAACTCCACTCGGTGTATAACGTAGATCTGGATCCTTCGTTAGACGGCCAACAAGAACTACCCGATTCATCATCAGTTTCAACTCCCTTCCATTTTAAATGTTTCACGTGAAACACTATTTATATATTATTTTGCTTCTTCTTTAACTACGATGTGGCGAATGATATCTTCGTTGATCTTAGCTAAACGAGAGAATTCTTCAACCGCTACAGGTGCAGCGTTAATTTTTACTAATTGATAGTAACCATCGCGGAAATCATTGATTTCATATGCAAGACGACGTTTACCCCACTCTTTTGCTTCTGCTAATTCCGCTCCATTATCTGTAAGGATAGCGTTGAAACGCTCAACAAGAGCTTTCTTAGCCTCATCTTCAATATTTGGACGGATGATGTACATAATTTCGTACTTTTTCATCACTTTCACCTCCTTTTGGTCTAGACGGCCCATTATTGGGCAAGGAGCAATTATACATTACTCACAATGTAAAAGTATAGCATACTTCATAATAAATAGCAATGTACTAAAAATAGTCACTTCTTATTTATTTTGCATATTCCTGTAAACTATCTAAGGTATGAGTATACTTACTTTTAAGCATACTTTTCATTTAGCTTCTGACGAGAATATATCACTTCATAGTAATCGCTTAATAGTCCTTCAAAAATAGTATCCCATGATTGCGTTAACGCATAATTTCTAGCTTCTATCCCCATCCGTAATCGCATCGTTTCATCCGCTAATAATTTACTAATTGCTTGAACAAAGCTCTCAGCATTTTGCTTTTCGCATATTTTTCCATTTACCATATTAATGACAAAATCTTTTACACCACCGGCATTGGAAACAATCGCTGGCGTTCCGCTAGACATAGCTTCTAACACGACATTGCCGAAAGTTTCTGTATAAGATGGGAAAACAAAAAGGTCTGCTCCTGCATATATCATTGCCAATTCTTTCCCCTTTATATAACCGGTCAAGGTAATGTTTTTTTGTTCTTGTTCCTTTTCTCTCCAAGCCTCCTTATTTGGCCCATCCCCCACTATTAACCAATGGACCGAATTATTTATATTAGAGGTCCTATTAATGATCTTATTTAATGTTTCTAGGTCTTTCTCTGGAGCTAATCTACCTACATACAATAAAATATGTTTTTCTTTGATTCGGTATTTTTTCTTAATTTGTTCATTAGCTTCTGTATTAGGCTTAAATAACTTGGAATCAATTCCCCTTCCCCAAACTTTTAAGTCACTAAAATGTAACGACTCCAATTTTCTTTGTGTGTCTTTGCTTGGAACAAATATTTTTTCGGTTGATTGGTGGAACCATTTTAAATATTTCCATAAAAATGGCTCTAACAAGGAGGCATGGTAATATTTAAGATATTGATCAAAATTAGTATGGTAAGATGATACAACAGGGATATCTAACTTTTTGGCAGCAAACATCCCATATAATCCCATCATATATGGTGTTGCTAGATGGATAAGATCTGGTTTAAACTGCTTTAAATTTTTTTCTATTTTCTTAGGATTAGCTATTACAGTTCGACACTCCGGATAAAGAAAAAATGGAAGACTCGGAAATTGGTTGATATTAGGATATGTAGAAGAAGTTTTGTTTTCTGGAGAATATACTTGATAGGATATTTGCTTTTTTTCCAAATGATTAGTTAGTCTCTTTAATGTTTGGGCAACACCATTCACTTGAGGAAAATAAGTGTCTGAAAAAATCGCGATTTTCAAAAACTTCACTCCCTTTTATCATGCTGTTTTAAGTTAATTTAATTTTACCACTACAATACTTGGGGAATTTTAAATAAATGTAAAAAGAATGTACATTTATTTCTTTCCACTCCCTTTTTAAAAATGACAGCACTTTAGAAACATCCTATCCGATCTCCCCCTATAAAATTAAAAAACCACCCAAAAAAGATTAACCAGCCTCTTTTTCAATTGAAATGAAAAGAGCTCATTAATCTTTTTATGAGTGACCTTTTACTACTTATTGCATTATACGTTGAAACGGAAATGAATAATGTCTCCGTCTCTAACTACATATTCTTTTCCTTCTAAGCGGACTTTCCCAGCTTCCTTAGCAGCAACCATATTTCCACTCGTTAATAAATCATCATAAGAAACAGTTTCCGCGCGGATAAAGCCTCTTTCGAAATCTGAGTGAATAATCCCTGCACATTGTGGTGCTTTCATTCCCTGTACAAATGTCCAGGCACGTACTTCT
Source organism: Niallia sp. RD1 (assembly GCF_024219955.1). Lineage (NCBI taxonomy): Bacteria > Bacillati > Bacillota > Bacilli > Caryophanales > Bacillaceae > Niallia > Niallia sp. RD1. The sequence continues at coordinate 1,343,704 of NZ_CP100420.1, forward strand.
TGTACACCAGCAGTAAAGTATGTTGCAAGTCCAAGAAGATGGTAAGCAGCACGAATTAGCTGATCTAAACCAGACTCTTCGATTCCAAGCTCTTGAAGGAACATTTCCTTTTCTTCCCCTTCAAGCTCTGCAATTTCTTCTTCGATTTTTGCACAAATGACAATTACTTCTGCATTTTCATTTGCAGCAAATTCTTTCACAAGCTTTACATATTCATTATTCGCTGCATCAGCGATTTCATCTTCGCCTACATTTGCAACATACAATACAGGTTTAATAGTTAAAAGATGCAGTCCCTTAGCAATTTTCGCCTGTTCATCTGTAAATTCTACTGTTCTAGCAGGTTTTTCCTCTTCAAAAGCAGCTTTTAATAATTCTAACACTTCTAATTCAGCAACAGCTTCTTTATCTTTTTGCTTCGCCATTTTACCAACTCGGCCAATTCTTTTTTCTACAGATTCTAAATCAGCCAGAATCAGCTCTAAATTGATTGTTTCTATATCAGAAATAGGATCTACTTTTCCAGATACATGGGTAATATTATCATCTGCAAAACAACGTACTACTTGGCAAATAGCATCTACTTCACGAATATGAGATAAGAATTTATTACCAAGACCTTCCCCTTTACTTGCCCCTTTTACAATTCCGGCAATATCTGTAAATTCAAAAGTAGTAGGTACTGTTTTTTTCGGTTGTACTAATTCTGTTAATTTTGTTAAACGTTGATCTGGTACTTCTACAATTCCGACGTTTGGATCAATCGTACAGAACGGATAGTTTGCTGATTCTGCACCAGCTTGTGTAATTGCATTAAATAATGTAGATTTACCAACGTTAGGTAAACCAACTATTCCAGCAGTTAACGCCATTATGCCACTCCCTTATATAAACTTTCTACTTCTATCGTACAAAATAGAAAGTAATTTCATTATTATTATAAACCTCTAACAATTATAGTTTTAACGAGGGAAAAAGACAAGTAGTCTTCCTTCTCCTTCCACTTAAAAGAAGCTGAAACATAAGTATTTTCAAACAAATAACCCCGTACGATTATACGTACATGCTAAGAAAAGTTCGTATAATCGTACGGGGTTTTATTCATTTTAAGAAAGAAGGTTTGTGGTGATCACCGCATACTGAATACACTTCGCTTTCCAAAGGGGGAGCGCCATGCCTCCTCGTTCCTGCGGGGTCTTGGGCTTTCTCCTCGCAGCTCCCATAGAAGTCTACGTGTATTCCGTCTGCTTTGTATTTCCTACGATAAAGCTTTTTCCAATCTATTCTTGTTCATGCTTCACTAAAACTTTTTTCATTTTTCTTGAAAACTCTCTTCTTGGAATAAGGACACTGTGCTCGCAACCTTCACACTTAATACGAATGTCCATTCCTAACCGAATTATTTTCCAGCGATTTGTACCGCAAGGATGGGCTTTTTTCATCTCTACTACATCATTTAGACCGAATTCTTTCTGTTCCATATTGCCTCCTTGAAGATATTATTGTGGTTGTGAATACATAACTAATTTGGGAACAGGACTTTCTATTCCATTTTCATCTAAAACATTCTTTATTTCTTTTCTTAATATCCTTGCAATGGCATGATGCTTCATTGGCAACGTTTCTGCTACTACACGAATAGTTACTTCTGCCGCTTGAATATTTTGGACTCCTAACAATTCTGGAACACCGACAATATCCTCGTATTGCTCAGGTAACTTTTCAATCAGTTCCTGTATTACCTTTTCCGCTCGATTTATATCTCCTTGATAGGAAATACTCACATCAACAATTGCTTTACTATTATTAATGGAAAAATTAGTTACTTCAATTATGCTTCCGTTTGGAATAATATTTACTTCCCCAGTAAAACCTTTTATCTTTGTTGTTCTTAAGCCAATTTCCTCTACAACGCCCTCATAGGTACCGATGCGCACTTGGTCACCAACAGAAAATTGATCTTCAAAGATAATAAAAAATCCAGTAATAATGTCTTTTACAAGACTTTGAGCGCCAAACCCAACAGCAAGACCAACAATTCCCGCTCCAGCTAACAATGCTTTCACATCAATATTAAAAACAGATAATGCCATCATAATAGCAATAAAATACACCACATAAGTAATGGTATTTTCTAAAAGTTTAATTAATGTTGCTTCTCTTCTTTCCGATACTCGTAATGCGGAGTGGGTTCTTACTTTAAATATATTTCTTATTGCCGCTTTCCCTATTCTAATGATGATGCCACTAATTAGAAAAATAAGGATAAGCTTTAGTGCTCCAAATCCAAGATTACTCCACAAATTCTCATTCATGAGATTATCTATACTTTCTTTTATATTCTCATCCATCTAGGCACCTCTAAATTTAAACTTCTACTAAATTATTTTCTTTTTTTCATCTGTTCATACAAACAAGAAAAGAAATAGTACTCTCCTATTTTTAAGGGAAGAAAAATAATACTAACAATTTTTCTATTTTACTCTTCAAGACCCTTTATATTGGGTAAGTTTATTTTAACAGTTTTTCTACATGCTTTGTAGTAGTAAGTTTCCAAAAAGACACAGGACTTTTGCCCTTATTATGATGACATACACTCTTCTTGTATCGCTCTTTTGTCCCTTATTTTTATGTCCATGTATAGAATTTGCCTCTTTTCCATATACTGAATACTACAATAACTATGCTTAAAAACAACTAATGGTTCGATAGATTTCCATCTTAGTTGATAGGCTTAAACAGAATCTAAACAAAACATACTAACTGCTTTCTCCTATAGATTTTATCGAATCCTAAATGATGAAGGAGTAGATTCAATGACCTTATATTCCAGCCTTTTCGAAAAGAATGAACTTCCCATTAGAGTAGCTCATGATGAACAATTAGCAGCATTTAAGATTGCAGATTCATTATCTAAACATTTACCATCCGTTTCAGCTACACAACCAATTGTCTTTATTTGTATTGGAACTGATCGTTCTACTGGAGATTCATTGGGTCCGCTTATTGGTACATTATTAAGCGAAAAGAATATATCTCCTTTTCATGTTTATGGAACATTAGACGATCCAATTCATGCACTTAATTTAGAAGATAAATTAAAGGAAATACATGATATACATCGAAATCCCTATATTATTGGTATCGATGCCTGCCTAGGTAGAATGAAAAGCGTCGGAGTCATCCAAATTGGAGATGGTCCTGTAAAACCAGGAAGTGGTGTTAAAAAGGAGCTTCCCCCTGTAGGGAATATTCATATTACTGGAATCGTTAATATTAGTGGGTTTATGGAATTTTTAGTTCTTCAGAATACTAGATTAAGCCTTGTATTAAACATGGCAAAAATTATTTCAAAGGGTATTTACCATACGAGTCTTCGTTATATGCATTCCGCAAAATTACAGGAATACCAGGTGAAGGAAGAAACAGTTTAATATCTTTCCTAATAAAAAATAGCCTAAAAAAGGTGTTGTTCACAAATATTTTTGTAAACTTCCCTTTCGTAGGCTATTTTTCAATCTTCATTTTCTATTTCAAACAATTGAAGGATTCTTGATAAATCTTCCTCTGAGAAAAATTCGATTTCGATTTTCCCCTTGTTTTTCTTTTGCTTAATATGAACAGTAGTTCCAAATCTCTCACGAAGAAAAGACTCCTGCTCTTTAAGAAAAACATTTTTCACGGGTGGTTTTTCTTTCTGTGTTTCACGTGAAACATTCTCATTTAAGTGCTGGATTAATTGTTCAAGCTGGCGTACATTTAATCCATCTTTTATAATTTTGTCCACAATCGCTGGAAGTTTATCTTTATTTTTCAATCCTAATAAAGCTCTTCCATGTCCCATTGATATTTTACCGTCAGAAATATAGTTTTGCACAGCCTTTGGAAGAGATAATAATCGAACATGGTTAGCAATATGGGGTCTACTTTTCCCTAATCGTTTTGCTAGTTCCTCTTGTGTAAGCTTCAATTTCTTCATTAGGGTTTGATAAGCATGCCCTTCTTCAATAGGTGATAAATCTTCTCTTTGAAGGTTTTCGAGTACTGCTAATTCCATCATTTGCTGTTCTGATAATTGGCGTACAACTGCTGGAACTGTTTCTAGCTTAGCTTCTTTCGCTGCACGATATCTACGTTCCCCTACTACTATCTCATAGCCTTTAATACTTTTTCGCACAATGATTGGTTGAAGAATGCCATGTTCGATGATAGAAAGCTTCAATTCTTCAATTGCTTCCTCATCAAAAAATTTTCTAGGCTGATAAGGGTTTGGTCGCAATTCACTTAGGCTTATTTCTTGAACATTTTCTTCCTTCTCTGCATCCATTTTAGGAAAGAAGGCATCTAATCCTTTTCCAAGTCCTTTAGCCACTAGTAACCACTTCCTTCGCAAGGTCCAAATAAACTTCGGCACCACGTGATTTTGGATCATAAATAATTATTGGTTCGCCATGACTCGGTGCTTCTGATAAGCGAATATTTCTAGGGATAATTGTTTTATATACTTTATCTTGGAAATACTTTTTAACTTCTTCAATAACTTGCAGACCTAGGTTAGTTCTAGCATCTAGCATTGTTAGCAATACACCTTCAATTGCTAAATCATGATTTAAATGCTTTTGGACAAGTCGAACAGTATTTAATAACTGACTTAATCCTTCTAAAGCGTAATATTCACATTGAACTGGAATCAATACTGCATCTGATGCTGTTAATGCGTTAATCGTTAATAATCCTAAAGAAGGTGGACAATCTATTAAAACATAGTCATAGTTTTGTTTGACTTCATCTAATGCCCTTTTCAATCTCACTTCTCTGGAAATAGTAGAAACAAGTTCTATTTCTGCTCCAGCTAACTGAATCGTTGCAGGAATAACATCCAAATTCTCAACATTTGTCTGTTTTATCACCATACTTGCTTCAAGATCATCGACTAACACATCATAGATACAATGATCAACATCAGCTTTTTCAATACCTACACCACTAGTAGCATTTCCTTGTGGATCAATATCTACTAATAGCACACTTTTTCCGATATATGCTAAACAAGAGCCAAGATTGACTGATGTAGTTGTTTTTCCAACTCCACCTTTTTGGTTAGCAACAGTAATAATTTTACCCATGATGTCACCTACCTTTAATTCCATACTAGCTACGAAATATACATCGACGCAAGATGGCTACTTAATATAAAATAATTGAACCGTTTATAGCAAGCTATAAAACAATTTATTAGTAAAAACATGAATAGACTACAACATGGTCAGTTCCCTACCTATTGTAATCACGTATATTATTTTATCATGAAACCTTCGAAATATCGTTATTTTTTCTTTTAATCTAGATTACTAATGGAAAATAAAATGAATATATAGTATAAAAGAAGTTAAAAAAGCCTATCATTTCAAGCATTTTATAGAGAATTTTTATACTTGATTTTTTTAGGAAATAATCATACTAATCAGCAATGAGGTTTATAAATTATCCTTGTGGTTATCCATTGAGGAATAGAATTGTAATAAAAAAGTGAGAATCAGCTAAACGGCTATTATCCTCACAACAAAAAATATGCTCTGTTAAATATAATAATTCTACTAAAAAATTTGTTAAACTAGTGGGATTTAACAGAGCCCTACATCTATGATAATTATTTTATATATAAATATTAAGTATTATTTCTTTTTTGGAATTTTAATTGTAAATTGATAAAAATCTTCAAACTCTTCTTCCTCGGCATTTAAATTAATTCCGCTGTCAGAAACCATATTTAGTGATTGGCGGATGGTATTTACTGCTATCCGCATATCTTTACTAAAAGCCTTTCTTTTTGGCTTTGGTTTCTCCTTAGTTTGTTCAAGCATTTTTACTACACGCTCTTCTGTTTGCTTTACATTTAAGCTCTTTTCAATAATTTCTTGTAATAGTTGGATTTGCTTTTCCCTTTCCTTCAAAGGAATCATGGAACGAGCATGACGCTCAGATATCTCTTTATTTAATAAGGCTTCTTGAATTTCTTCTGGCAATTTAAGAAGTCTTAATTTATTTGCAACAGTTGACTGCCCTTTACCTAATCTTTGAGCAAGGGCCTCTTGGGTAAGATTGTGCAATTCTAATAATTTTCCATATGCAATTGCTTCTTCAATTGGAGAAAGCTCTTCTCTTTGGAGATTCTCAATAAGTGCAACAGACGCAGTTTCTGTATCACTCATATTTTTAATGATAGCTGGTGCTTCTTCCCAACCAAGTTTTTTCATTGCTCTCCATCTTCGTTCTCCAGCAATGATTTCAAATTTATCATACTCGTATTCTCTTAGTACAATCGGTTGAATAATACCATGTGTATGGATCGTACGAGCTAATTCTTCAATTTTTTCATCATCAAATACCGTTCTTGGTTGAAAACGGTTAGGAACAATCTGATTAATTGGGATTCTTCTAACTTCTTCATTGCTTCCCATATTTTCGATCTCCTCTTGAGCAGTATCTGCACTTATTTGACTAGCATCTTCTATTTGATCTCCTTTTTCGCCAAGTCCAAAAAATCGTGAGAAAGAAGGCTTCATCACCCTGCACCACCTTTACAAAACTCCCTATTAATTATTCTCTATATGAAACATTAATCCCTGCAAAGAATCTGACTTATAGAAAGAAACTTCTCGAAATTTCATAGAATATGACAATTTATAGGTATATTATATAGTAGATATGATATTTGATATAGTCTTAATTCTATGAATGATTATATCATTCTCTTTTTCTTTAAATAATTATTTTTCTTTCCATCAAACTAGTGGATGCCAGCCCTTTCATTCGAATACTACATCTGAAAGGGCTGGCAGAAAAAATCTTCAAAAGAAATGAAATAGCTGTTAAAAATAAAATATCAGAAAATAATCTCTCCAGATTGCCCCTGTTTTCTCTTATTCAATAGGCTCCTTATTAGGAGTGCCTGGTTTTCTAGGATATTTTTTAGGTGTTGGCTTTTCTTTTGCTATTATGATGATATTTCTTTCACTTTCTTCAATAGGCAACAAAAAAGAGTGCATGTTATTAACCTTTCCACCTAAAACCGTTACAGCCTTTTTTCCGGCCTCTATTTCTTCTTTGGCACTTGCTGCTTTCATTGCAACAAAAGTACCCCCAACCTTTACTAATGGTAGACAAAGTTCACTTAAAACAGAGAGCCGTGCTACAGCTCGTGCAGTAACAATATCAAAGGATTCACGATATTCTTTATTTTGGCCAAATGTTTCTGCTCGATCATGAATAAAGTTAACCTCTTTTAACTCTAATACAGACGCTAGATGCTCAAGAAAATGAATTCTTTTATTCAAAGAGTCGACAATCGTTACCTTTAAATCGGGAAAAGCAATTTTTAAAGGGATGCTCGGAAAACCTGCTCCTGCACCTACATCACATAGATGGGCAGCACTTTGGAATTCCTTATAATAAAATCCAGCAGTAATAGAATCATAAAAATGCTTCAAATAAACTTCTGATTTTTCTGTAATGGCTGTTAAATTCATCTTTTCATTCCACTCTACTAATATCTCATAGTAAAGCTCAAACTGTTTTATTTGCTTATCTGATAAAGTAATTCCCTTATCAGCAAGCATTTGAATAAATTCTTCTGTATTCATGTATGAACCCTTTCTACCTAGAGATTAAACACGAGCAATTTTTCCTTGTTCTAAATAAACTAGTAAAATGGATATATCTGCTGGATTTACTCCAGAAATTCTTGATGCCTGTGCAATGGATAATGGACGAACTTTTTTTAATTTTTGTACTGCTTCCGTTGCAAGACTAGAGATAGCATCATAATCAATGTTCTCAGGAATTTTCTTATTCTCCATTTTCTTAAGTCTTTCTACTTGCTGTAATGATTTTTCAATATAACCTTCATATTTAATTTGAATTTCTACTTGCTCCTTAATATCTTCCGTTAATTCTACCTTGCTAGGTGCAAGCATTTCAATATGGCTATAATTCATTTCAGGTCGTTTTAATAGATCTCCTGCTCTTATTCCATCTTTTAGTTCACTGCCGCCTTGCTCTTTAATGACATTTTGAACTTGCTCATTCGGCTTTAGCATTACTTCACTCAAACGTTGCTTTTCTTGTTCAATTAAATGCTTTTTCTCAGAAAATTTCACATAACGCTCTTCTGAAATAAGACCAATATTGTGTCCAATATCTGTTAAACGTAAATCTGCATTATCATGACGAAGTAGTAGACGATATTCAGCTCTAGACGTTAAAAGGCGATAAGGCTCGTTTGTGCCTTTTGTAACCAAGTCATCGATTAAGACGCCGATATAGGCATCAGAGCGACTTAAAATAACCTCTTCTTTTTCTAATGCATTTAAACCTGCATTTATACCTGCCATTAATCCTTGACCTGCTGCTTCTTCGTATCCTGAGGTGCCATTAATTTGCCCAGCAGTGTAAAGGTTTTTTATTTTCTTTGTTTCTAGAGTCGGCCATAATTGTGTTGGGACAATAGCATCATACTCAATTGCATATCCAGCTCTCATCATTTGGACATTTTCAAGTCCTGGGATTGTTCTTAAAATTTCTTGTTGCACATCCTCAGGTAAGCTTGTGGACAATCCTTGTACATACACTTCTTGTGTATTTTTGCCCTCTGGCTCTAAGAAAATTTGATGTCTCGGTTTATCATTGAATCGAACCACTTTATCTTCGATAGATGGACAATAGCGCGGTCCAGTACCTTTAATCATTCCAGAATACATTGGAGAACGGTGTAAATTTTCATCAATTATTTGATGTGTGTTTTCATTTGTATAGGTTAACCAGCAAGGAAGCTGCTCCGTAATAAATTTTGTTGTTTCATAAGAAAAGGCTCTTGGAACATCATCTCCAGGCTGTATTTCTGTCTTGGAGTAGTCAATAGAATGACTGTTTACACGCGGAGGCGTTCCCGTTTTAAATCGTACCAAATCAAAACCTAGTTCTTGTAGATGCTCCGATAATCGAATAGATGGCTGTTGATTATTTGGACCACTTGAGTATTTAAGCTCGCCTAAAATAATTTCCCCACGAAGATAGGTACCAGTAGTTACAACAATCGTTTTTGCACGATACGTAGCACCTGTTTTCGTAATAACTCCTTTTGCAACTTGATCCTCTACGATTAATTCTTCTACCATTCCTTGAATTAATGTTAGATTGGGTTCATCTTCTAATGTCTTCTTCATTTCATGTTGATACATGTATTTATCTGCCTGAGCTCTTAGTGCACGTACTGCAGGACCTTTTCCTGTATTCAACATTCTCATTTGTATATAGGTTTTATCGATATTTTTACCCATTTCGCCGCCAAGTGCGTCAATTTCTCTAACGACGATCCCTTTTGCCGGTCCTCCGACAGAAGGATTACATGGCATAAAAGCAACCATGTCTAAATTTATTGTTAACATTAATGTTTTGGCACCTAATCTTGCTGCTGCAAGTCCAGCTTCACAGCCTGCATGACCTGCACCAATGACAATCACATCATAATTCCCAGCTTCGTACTGCATCATGATGCCTCCTTCTTTCTAAGTCTTTCTTTTATCTTGTTTTCGAGGCTACTGTTACCATTTAATAATCCCAATTTGTTTATTTTCCTAAACAGAACTGAGAGAACAACTGATTAATTAAGCTTTCGTGTATGCTGTCACCAATAATTTCGCCAAGTATTTCCCACGTTCTGGTCAAATCAATTTGCACAATATCAATTGGTGTTCCATTATCGGCTCCTTCAATTGCATCACTTATTGCGCTTAATGCTTGGTTCAATAAGGAAATATGTCTTGAATTAGAAACATATGTCATATCACTTGCTTCAATGGAACCTTCAAAAAATAGACTAGATATGGCCTCTTCTAATTGATCTACACCGTTTTCTTCTACTAAAGAAGTCGTAATGATTTTGCGATTACCTGCAAGCTCTTTTACCTTTTCTAAATCAATTTTTTGCGATAAATCTGTTTTATTGACGATAACAATAAAGTCCATGCCTTCTGTGGCTTTAAAAATATTCTTATCTTCTTCCGTTAATTCATCCGCATAATTTAAAACAAGTAAAATTAAATCTGCTTCCCGTAACACTTTTCGCGATTTTTCTACCCCTATTCGCTCTACAATATCTTCCGTTTCTCGAATGCCTGCTGTATCAAGCAAACGTAGAGGAACTCCGCGTACATTCACGTATTCTTCAATAACATCTCTTGTAGTACCTGGGATGTCTGTTACAATTGCTTTATTTTCTTGCACTAAACTATTTAATAAAGAAGATTTCCCTACATTTGGTCTCCCTACAATAACGGTTGCCAGTCCTTCTCGGAGAATCTTTCCTTGCTGTGATGTCTGGAGAAGTTTTTCAATTTCCTTTTTGATATATATTGATTTCTCCAACATTACTTTTTGTGTCATCTCTTCCACATCGTCATATTCTGGATAATCAATATTAACCTCTACCTGTGCTAATGTTTCTAAGATTTCTTGGCGCAAATGTCGAATTAATTTTGAGAGTCTTCCTTCCATTTGCCCAAGTGCTACATTCATTGCGCGATCTGTTTTCGCTCTGATTAAATCCATTACCGCTTCTGCTTGCGACAGATCAATGCGCCCATTTAAAAAAGCTCTTTTAGTAAATTCGCCAGGTTCTGCAATTCTTGCCCCATGAGAAGTAGTTAATTGCAATAATCGATTTACGGAAGCAATTCCACCGTGGCAGTTAATTTCAATTACATCCTCTTTTGTAAAAGTTTTTGGTCCCCTCATCAACGATACCATTACTTCTTCCACAACCTCATCTGTTGTTGGATCAATAATATGACCATAATGTATCGTATGACTTGCTACCTCACTTAACTTTTTATTCCCTATACTTTTAAAGAGCTTGTCTGCAATTTTTATGGATTCTGGACCACTCATTCGAACAATTGCGATCGCTCCCTCTCCCATTGGGGTTGATATCGCAGCAATTGTATCTAATTCCATCTTTTTCACCTCAATTCAAAAAAATAATATCTATATAAAAAGTTTGTATTCACCTTTGACATGATTACAATAGATTAGATTAACATATCCACAAATGTAAAAAAAGAAAAAAACCCGCACACTTATCCACATTCTCTTTTATCGTTATATACCATTCTATCTTATCCACATGTGAATAACAATAAAACGAAAAATAAAATTACAAAAGCTAAGAACTTAAACTCCTACTATTTGCATGTGTTTCTGCTTTTCTGTTCTATTACTTCTCTCCTTACTCCAATGCATAAATAGATTTTTGATTGTTTTCACTCATTAATTACTCTCTAGTCGAAATAGTATCTAAAGATACTATTTCTAAAAAATATATCTATGGATCCATATAAACATAAAAAAAGAGACCATCTCTTTATCAGAGACGATCTCTATGTTCTATCTTTTTACCTTTAACGGCGCAATAATAATATGTCTTTTCGCATCTTCACCGGAAGAATAGGTTTTTACCCCTTTAAAAGAAACCAAGGCAGTATGAATCGTTTTTCTTTCATCTGCAGGCATCGGTTCAAGCGGTATTTCTTTTCCAATCTTAACCGCTTTATAGGCTATTCTTTCTGCTAACTGAATTAACGCCTGTTTTCTACGGTCACGGTATCCTTCTGCTTCTAACATTACTTTAAAATACTCTTTTGATTCTTTATTAATTACTAATTGTGCTAAATATTGAATAGAATTAAGTGTTTGCCCTCTTTTTCCGATTAACAAAGCAATTTTTTCACCAGATAATTCATACAAAATATTTCTCCCACTTTGTTTAACTTGAATATCTATAGAGACACCCATTTTTTCACTAACATCTTTGAGAAAAATTTTAACAGATTCAACTGGATCTACTTTTTTCTTTACTGTTACTTTCGCAGATCTGGAACCAAAACCGAAAAATCCTTTTTTTCCTTCATCAACAACAATGATTTCAACTTGATTCTTTGTTGTCTTAAGCTGAGCTAAAGCTGACTCCACTGCTGCATCGACTGTTTGTCCTACGGCAGTAACTTCTTTCACTTCTTCGCTCCTCCTGCTTTGCTAGTTTGGCCAACATTTTTAATTTCAGGACCTTTAATAAAATACGTTTGGATAATGGTAAAAATATTACCTACTACCCAGTAAAGAGATAATGCTGCCGGAAAATTAATAGCAAATACTAAAATCATAACTGGCATAATCCAAACCATCATTTGCATTTGTGGATTTGGCGGAGCTCCAGCCATTGATAATTTTGTTTGGATAAATGTTGTAACACCAGCTACAATCGGCAATAGATAGATTGGATCTGGTTGTCCTAAACTGAACCATAAGAAATCATGTGATGCAATTTCTCTCGTACGAGAAATAGCATGATAGAATCCTATCAGAATAGGCATTTGTACGATTAGAGGGAAACATCCAGACAAAGGATTAACTTTATTTTCTTGGAACAACTTCATCGTTTCCTCTTGAAGCTTTTGCTGTGTCTTTTGATCTTTAGAACTGTATTTTTGCTGCAATTCTTTCATCTGCGGTTGAATTGCCTGCATTGCCTTACTGTTTCTCGTTTGCTTAATCATTAGTGGCAAAATAACAAGTCGAACTAATATCGTTACGATAATAATAGAGATACCATAACTTCCGCCAGCAAATGCTGCTGTTTTAATAATCAGTTGAGATAGTGGATATACGATATACTCATTCCAGAATCCTTCACTTTCAGAAGTTATTGGTTGATTAAACTCTGTACATCCTGTTAAAATGGTCATTAAAAAAAGCAGACCAACTATCAATAAAAATTTCTTATTCAAGCTGCAAATCCTCCTGTATAACATGATTTTCGAATATTACTTTATAAGTATTGTAACCGATAAACGAATAGTAGGAAACGCTTAACTAATATTTTCCCGTTAATTCTTTCGGGAAAGAACTTTTGCTATTTTCAAAATATGGACAAGACTCTTTTTTACTTCTTCAAAAGACATCTCAGCAACAGGCTTTCTTACAATTATGACATAATCATATTTATTTTCCAACATCCCTTCCAATTCAAGGAATGCTTGTCTTACATAGCGCTTTATTTGGTTTCGTTTCACTGCATTACCAATTTTTTTGCTGACAGACAGGCCAATACGAAAATGCTCTTGTTCCGCTTTTTCCAATTTATAAATAACAAACTGTCGATTTGCAAAGGATTGTCCCTTTTTAAAAACTGACTGAAATTCTTTATTTTTTTTGATTCTAAATTCTTTTTTCAACGTTTATAACTCCTTCAATTCCTCCAACTTATCTAATTCTCTTCTAATAGAAAATTAGATAGGCATCTTAACGTGAAGTAAACCAATCTATTGTAAAAAAAGGAAGGGACTGTCCTTCTATTAAGATCATTCCCTTCACCTTTTAATTGAAAAAAGACCACTGACGTTTCAGTGGCCTAAGCTGATAATACTTTTCTTCCTTTGCGTCGACGGCGCGCTAAGACATTACGTCCATTTGAGCTGCTCATGCGGCTACGGAATCCGTGAACTTTACTTCTTTTACGTTTATTTGGTTGATAAGTTCTTTTCATTGTATATGACACCTCCCTGAGGAATAGCTGTTATAGACAGTCCTTACAATTATATAAACATAGATAATTAATTGTCAACTATTCATTTTATTTATCGCTTATTTTATGGATCACCTTATTTTTAGTGATATCCCTCTCTATAATCTAAGGCCATTAAAATAGTATACCACATAATTTTCTATTCTACTTCATATCCTTCCCAACTATTCTTTTTCTTAACGAATAATTTTTACCAATTTGGATACTATACAAAAAATTACGATCTATCTTCTTTACGCATTTTTTCCTATCTTTTCGACGATTGTGGATAAATTTCGACGGGAATATTTTTTCCACAATAGTTATTTACAACTTTTCAACAAACTAATACCTTGTGGACATTTATTACTAACAACTTAATTAGCTTGTGGATAAGATATTAAAAAGCATTGCAGTTCTTATAAATTTTTGATATTATAGTTTTGTTTTCACATCTGAATAAAATCTGTGCATAACTATATTATCCACAATCTGTGGATAAATTGTGGACATCTTATTCTTTGTGTCTGAACAGAGTTTTCCACAAACCGTGGATACTGTCGAAATACCACTAATCTTCCTTATAATATATTTTTCCACATAAGAAAAGGACAATTTCCTTGTTTGTTTGCATATTTGCATCAACAAGGCTGTAATTTTTTGTCCAAAGTCGGTGTTTTATGTTTCCTTTTTATCGGAGTTTGACATTTGAATAATGGAAAACATCATACATTAATATGGATTTTAGAAAAAAAATTTTAGTTATTGATTTAGCCATTGTTGCGGCTTACGCACCGATTGGCCTATTCTTTTTTAGAAAAAATTATGTTTAAATCAAGGTTTATCTTAAGGCTTTAAGGCTCTTTTTTTGTTTTTTGATCATTTTTCAAGGCTGTTTTCTAAAGGATTGTTGTTTTTTCAATAGGAAAAAACAATTAGTTGGAAAAATGGAGCAGCCAGAATACATGAAGATGCCACGGGGATTAGCGAGACAGTCTGAGACCCCGGAGGCGAAGCTGAGGAGGCTCTCAGCGCGAGCCCCACGGAAAGCGATATGTATTCCGGCTGCGGGTTATCGCAACAAACTTTACGAAAACAGCCTTTTTCAAAAACAGCCAATAGATTATTTACACATTTTTATATTGGAATATGTCTTTTTCTGCACTTTTTTAAGATAGATCAATTTACTAGGATGAATAATAACGCTAAGCAAATTTAACTCTAGGTAAAGGGGGCGAGGATACTTGAAAAATATAACGGATCTCTGGAATAATGCATTAAGCACAATCGAAACAAAGATTAGCAAACCTAGTTTCGATACATGGCTTAAACCTACAAAAGCTCATTCCTTGCAAGGAGATCTTCTAGTTGTTACAGCACCTAATGAATTTGCACGGGATTGGTTAGAAGAAAGATACTCTCAACTTATTGCTGAAATACTTTATGAAATCACTGGAGAAGAACTCCTTGTAAAATTTATTATTCCTCAAAATCAAATAGAAGAGGAATTTGATCAGCAAATCTCTACCAAACAAAAGAAAAAAGAAGAAGAAGTTACGGAACAAACAATCTTAAATTCTAAATATACTTTTGATACTTTTGTCATTGGCTCTGGAAATCGCTTTGCCCATGCAGCTTCCCTTGCTGTTGCAGAAGCTCCTGCAAAAGCATATAATCCTCTATTTATTTATGGAGGAGTTGGTTTAGGAAAGACACACTTAATGCATGCAATTGGTCATTATGTTTTAGATCATAATCCATCTGCTAAGGTCGTTTATTTATCTTCTGAAAAATTCACGAATGAGTTTATTAATAGTATCCGTGACAATAAGGGTGCTGAATTCCGTGATAAATACAGAAATGTAGATGTTCTTTTAATAGATGATATTCAGTTTCTTGCTGGAAAAGAATCAACACAAGAAGAGTTTTTTCATACGTTTAATACCTTACATGAAGAAAGCAAGCAAATTATTATCTCTAGTGACCGTCCTCCAAAAGAGATTCCAACACTAGAGGATCGATTGCGTTCTCGTTTTGAATGGGGACTTATTACAGATATTACCCCACCAGATTTAGAAACACGAATTGCTATTTTAAGAAAAAAAGCCAAAGCTGATGGACTGGATATCCCAAATGAAGTAATGCTTTATATTGCTAATCAGATTGATACTAATATTCGTGAGTTAGAAGGGGCACTTATTCGAGTGGTGGCATATTCTTCTTTAATTAATAAAGATATTAATGCTGATTTAGCAGCGGAAGCATTAAAAGATATTGTTCCAAGCTCTAAACCACGAGTAATAACCATTCAGGATATTCAAAAAGTGGTAGGTGAGCATTTTAATATAAAGTTAGACGACTTTAAAGCCAAAAAAAGAACAAAGTCAATTGCATTTCCTAGACAGATTGCCATGTATTTATCAAGAGAATTAACGGATTTCTCTTTACCAAAAATTGGAGAGGAATTTGGTGGTCGGGATCATACTACCGTTATCCATGCCCATGAAAAAATCTCAAAACTGCTTTTAACCGATTCACTTCTTCAAAAACAATTAAATGAAATAAATGAACTTTTAAAAGTTTAGATAGAATAGTGTGTATAACGTGCATGAATTTAAACACAGTCTATCCACATGTGGATAGACTGTGTTTCCTTGCTTAAATGCAGTTATCCACATACTAACAAGGCCTACTACTGTTACTACTATTTTTTTTTAAAATATATTATTAAAATAATCATTTAGAACTGCCATTAAAAAATTATTAAATCGGAGGATTAATTAATGAAATTCATCATCCAAAAAGATCATCTTGTTCAAAGTGTTCAAGATGTAATGAAAGCAATCACTAGTAGAACGACTATCCCTATCCTTACAGGAATTAAAATTGTTGCAAGTGAAGAAGGAGTCACACTAACTGGAAGTGACTCAGATATCTCTATCGAATCTTTTATTCCTAAAGAAGAAAATGACCAAGAAATAGTTGAAATCCAACAAACTGGCTCTATTGTTTTACAAGCGAAATTTTTTAGTGAAATTGTTAAAAAGCTTCCTACCAATCAAGTTGAAATTGTAGTAGATAACTTACGAACAACCATCCGTTCTGGAAAATCAGAATTTAATTTAAATGGACTCGATTCAGAAGAGTATCCGCATTTGCCACAAATTTGGGAACAAAATTCTATTAAAGTTCCGACAGACTTATTAAAAAATATTATAAAACAAACTGTTTTCGCAGTGTCCACCTCAGAAACACGCCCAGTGTTGACAGGTGTAAACTGGAAGATAGAAAACAATGATTTAATCTGTATTGCAACAGATAGTCATCGACTTGCTTTACGAAAAGCAAAAATAGAAGCGGCAGCAGAACAGTCCTTTAATATTGTCATTCCGGGTAAAAGTTTAAATGAGCTAAATCGAATTTTGGATGATCATGATGAGCCTGTAGAAATTTTCGTTACAGAGAATCAAATTTTATTCAAAACAAAACATATTCTATTTTTCTCTCGTTTGTTAGAAGGGAATTATCCTGATACAAACCGTTTAATTCCAACCGAAAGTAAAACTGATATTGTTGTAAATTCGAAAGAGTTTTTACAATCAATTGACCGTGCCTCTTTATTAGCTCGTGAAGGGCGAAATAACGTAGTGAAATTTTCGACAATGGGCGAAAATGTGATAGAAATTTCTTCTTTTACTCCTGAGATAGGAAAAGTAATGGAAGAATTAGTGAGTGAGTCTATTAGTGGGGAAGAATTAAAAATTTCTTTCAGTGCGAAATTTATGATGGATGCATTGAAAGTTCTTGAAGGATCTGAAGTTAAAATTAGCTTTACTGGAGCAATGAGACCATTTGTTATTCATCCAACAAATGATGACTCCACATTACAGCTTATATTACCAGTAAGAACTTATTAAAAGTATTGGGTGTTCTATTTAATGAACACCCGATTTTCTTTATATAAAGCAGATGTATGAATATGCAACAGGATTAATAAGTGGTTTGAGATCATGTTTTTGCGTGCTCATTTTGAATCTTACTTACTTATTTATAGAAATATTACACTTTTCTTTGTGTATCAATTAATTATTTAGTAGAATAGAAAGATACGATTAAAGTTGAGAGAGTGAAAAAATGAATAATCAAATTAAAATCGATACGGAGTACATTACGTTAGGTCAATTTCTAAAAGTAGCAGAGTTAATACAATCAGGTGGAATGGCGAAATGGTTCCTAGGTGAATACGAGGTATTTGTAAATGGGGAACAAGATCAACGCAGAGGAAGAAAGTTAAGAAGTGGTGATGAAATAAATATTCCTTCATTTGGCAAGTACACTGTTTTATAAAAGGGTGAAACCAAATGTATATTGATGAGTTGCTTTTAAGTAATTACCGGAATTACGAGGAACTGGATATTTCTTTCGAAAATAAAGTGAATGTAATTTTAGGAGAAAATGCACAAGGAAAAACCAATGTGATGGAATCTATCTATGTTCTAGCTATGGCGAAGTCTCATCGTACGTCAAATGATAAAGAACTTATTCGCTGGGATCAAGAGTATGCTAAAATAGAAGGTAGATTAGTAAAGACACATGGGAAAGTTCCCATGCAGTTAGTTGTGGCTAAAAAAGGGAAAAAAGCAAAATTTAATCATATAGAGCAACGTAAATTGAGTCAATATATTGGCAATATGAACGTAGTTATGTTTGCGCCTGAGGATTTAAATTTAGTAAAAGGCAGCCCACAAATCAGAAGACGATTTATTGATATGGAGATAGGGCAAATATCACCTGTATATTTGCATGATATGGGACAATATCAAAAAATTCTACATCAGCGAAATACTTACCTAAAACAACTACAAACAAATAAACAAACCGATCATACGATGCTTGAGATTTTAACAGAGCAATTTATAGATATGGCCGTTAAAATTGTAGCAAAGCGTTTTGAATTCCTGCATTTGCTGGAAAAGTGGGCAGTTCCGATTCATAAAGGAATATCTCGTGGCTTAGAAATCTTGGAAATTCGCTATAAACCTTCAGTTGATGTATCAGAAGACCAGGAATTGTCGAAAATGAAAAGTATATACGAAGAAAAATTCCAAAATCTAAAAAAACGAGAAATCGATCGAGGAATGTCCTTATTTGGTCCTCATCGTGATGATATGATGTTTTATGTGAACGATAGAGATGTACAAACCTTTGGTTCACAAGGACAGCAAAGAACGACCGCTTTATCAGTAAAAATGGCAGAGATAGAATTGATTTATTCAGAA
Organism: Niallia sp. RD1; assembly: GCF_024219955.1. Classification (NCBI taxonomy): domain Bacteria; kingdom Bacillati; phylum Bacillota; class Bacilli; order Caryophanales; family Bacillaceae; genus Niallia; species Niallia sp. RD1. Next base: position 1,362,601 of record NZ_CP100420.1, read on the forward strand.
ATACGTGAATATCCAATTCTGCTTCTAGATGATGTTTTGTCTGAATTAGATGACTACCGTCAATCTCATTTATTAAATACCATTCAAGGAAAAGTCCAAACCTTTGTTACAACAACAAATGTTGATGGAATAGACCATCAAACATTAAAAGAAGCCGCTACTTTTCAGGTTGAATCAGGAACAATTAAAAAGATTCAATAGCTTTGAGGTGAAAGAGTGTACGTTCATATTGGGGAAAATATTCTTGTACGAACTTCAGAAATTATAACTATATTAGATAAACAGACAGTAGAGTCATCTCCTATTTCAAAAGAATTTTTAGAACAGCAGAAAGCAATGATTAATGGGAAAAGTTCATCTTATAAATCTATTGTTATTACGAAGGATACTATCTATTTTTCGCCGATTGCTTCTAATACGTTAAAAAAGAGAACAGTCCAGTTGATGGTTTAAGAATACTTATGGATGCAAAATGAAATGAAAAATTTTTTGATGTCAATGAAAGTTAGGTGATCAATATGTCAACGGAACAAAATCCAGTTGAACAACAATCATATGATGAAAGTCAGATACAGGTTTTAGAAGGCCTAGAGGCTGTAAGGAAAAGACCAGGGATGTATATTGGATCAACAAGTGCACGAGGTTTGCATCATTTAGTGTGGGAAATCGTTGATAACAGCATTGATGAGGCCTTAGCTGGTTTTTGTAATGAGATCAATATCATTATAGAAAAAGATAATAGTATTACGGTTAAAGATAATGGTCGTGGTATTCCTGTTGGTATTCAGGAGAAAATGGGAAGACCAGCCGTGGAAGTAATCATGACTGTACTTCATGCCGGAGGAAAATTTGGTGGCGGGGGCTATAAAGTATCTGGTGGACTGCATGGTGTAGGGGCTTCTGTAGTTAATGCTCTGTCAACCGAGCTAGAGGTTTTTGTTCATCGAGATGGAAATATCTATTACCAAAAATATCAAAAAGGGGTTCCCTTTGCCGATTTAGAAATTATCGGAGAAACAGACAATACAGGGACTACTACACACTTTAAGCCAGATAGTGAGATTTTTAAGGAAACATTAGAGTATGATTATGAAACTTTAGCTAATCGTGTCCGAGAGCTTGCTTTCTTAAACCGTGATATTCGCATTACGATTGAAGATACACGTGAAGGTATGGAAAAAAGAAAAGAGTACCATTATGAAGGTGGTATAAAATCATACGTTGAGCATTTAAATCGTAACAAAGAAGTGCTTTTTGAAGAACCGATTTATATTGAAGGAGAAAAAGATGGGATTACTGTTGAAATCTCTTTCCAGTATAATGACGGCTATACAGGTAACATTCATTCTTTCGCGAATAATATTAATACACACGAAGGGGGAACACATGAGTCTGGATTTAAGACAGCTCTTACTCGTGTTATTAATGATTACTCAAGAAAAAATAATTTGTTAAAAGAATCAGATGCAAATCTTTCTGGTGAAGATGTAAGAGAAGGACTTGTTGCAATTGTTTCCGTTAAGCATCCAGACCCGCAATTCGAAGGACAAACGAAAACAAAATTAGGAAATTCGGAAGTTCGTGCGATAACAGACACTGTTTTTTCCGAACATCTTGAGAAATTCCTATTGGAAAATCCTACCGTAGCTCGCAAGATTGTAGATAAAGGGCAAATGGCTTTAAGAGCAAGAATTGCAGCGAAAAAGGCGAGAGAATTAACAAGACGAAAAAGTGCTCTTGAAGTTTCAAGCTTACCAGGGAAATTGGCGGATTGTTCTTCCAGGGATCCTAAGATTAGTGAGTTATTCATTGTAGAGGGTGACTCGGCAGGTGGTTCGGCAAAATCAGGACGAGATCGTCATTTCCAAGCGATTCTGCCATTAAGAGGTAAAATCCTTAATGTTGAAAAAGCAAGACTAGACCGAATCCTATCGAATAATGAGGTTCGTTCGATGATTACTGCAATTGGCACTGGAATCGGTGATGATTATGATATTTCAAAAGCGAGATATCATAAAATTGTTATTATGACAGATGCTGATGTCGATGGTGCTCATATTCGAACATTATTGCTAACCTTCTTCTATCGCTATATGAGAAAGATAGTCGAAGCTGGTTATATCTACATTGCGCAGCCGCCTTTATATAGCATTAAGCAAGGGAAAAAACTTGAATATGCATATAGTGATAAACAATTACAGGAAGTGCTAGCTACATTGCCAGCTAATCCTAAGCCGAATATTCAACGTTATAAAGGATTAGGAGAAATGAATGCAGAGCAATTATGGGATACAACAATGGATCCTGAAAGAAGAGTGCTCTTGCAGGTAAGTTTAGATGATGCCATTGAAGCAGATGAGACGTTTGAAATGCTAATGGGTGATAAAGTAGAACCGCGTAGAAACTTTATCGAAGAAAATGCTACCTATGTAAAAAATCTAGATGTTTAAAAGATAGGAAAAGAAATCTGGTGCTGATTAAATTGGCACCTTGTGTGTTTCTTTAGAAGTTAGTTATTCCTATTAATCATAAGGAATTCGATTAGATTTACTTATTCTCTTATTAGTTTAGTAAGAAAAAAGATTATCTAGTTGTTTCTTAAGGAGGTTCCTTTCCATGGCTGATATGCCAAATTCTCAAATTAAAGATAGAAATATAAGTAAAGAAATGCGAGATTCATTCTTAGATTATGCAATGAGTGTTATTGTTTCGCGTGCTCTTCCAGATGTACGTGATGGATTAAAACCTGTACACAGACGTATTTTATATGCAATGCATGATCTTGGAATGCATTCTGATAAACCATTTAAGAAGTCTGCACGTATCGTAGGGGAAGTAATAGGGAAGTACCATCCACATGGTGATAGTGCTGTTTATGAGACAATGGTTCGTATGGCTCAAGATTTTAACTATCGTTATATGCTTGTAGACGGACATGGTAACTTTGGATCTGTTGATGGTGATTCAGCTGCAGCAATGCGTTATACGGAAGCAAGAATGTCTAAAATAGCTATGGAGCTATTACGCGATATTAATAAAGATACGATTGACTATAGACCCAACTTTGATGGCGAAGAAAAAGAACCAGTAGTTTTACCTTCTCGTTTTCCTAATCTACTTGTAAATGGTACAAGCGGGATAGCGGTTGGGATGGCTACAAATATCCCTCCTCATCAATTAGGTGAGGTAATTGATGGTGTTCTCGCTGTAAGTAAAAACCCAGATATTACTGTTCCTGAATTAATGGAAATCATACCAGGACCAGATTTTCCTACATATGGAATGATTGTTGGGAGAAGCGGAATTAGAAAAGCCTATGAGACTGGTAGAGGCTCTATTATATTAAGAGCAAGGGTAGAAATTGAAGTGAAGCCTAGTGGTAAGGAAGTTATTATCGTTAAAGAAATTCCTTATCAGGTCAATAAGGCAAGACTAGTAGAGCGTATTGCAGAACTAGTCCGTGATAAGAAAATTGATGGAATCACTGATTTGCGAGATGAGTCTGACCGTACTGGAATGCGTATTGTAATTGAAGTTCGGAAAGATGCAAATGCTAATGTTCTCTTAAATAATCTATATAAGCATACGGCAATGCAGACAAGCTTTGGTATCAACCTACTTGCACTAGTAGATGGCCAACCAAAGGTACTTAATCTAAAACAATGTTTGGCATATTATCTTGATCACCAAAAGGTAATTATTCGTAGAAGAACAGAATTTGAATTAAGAAAAGCAGAAGCTAGAGCTCATATACTCGAAGGTCTTCGTATTGCCCTAGATCATTTAGACGAAGTAATTAGTTTAATCCGTAGTTCCCGTACAACAGATATAGCACGTGAAGGATTAATGACGAATTTTAATCTTTCTGAGAAACAAGCTCAAGCTATCCTGGATATGCGTTTACAAAGATTAACAGGATTAGAAAGAGAAAAAATTGAAGATGAATATCGAGAGTTAGTTAAGTTAATCGCTGAATTAAAAGCTATTCTTGCAGATGATGAAAAAATCTTAGATATTATTCGTGAAGAGCTTTTAGAAGTGAAGGAACGCTTTAACGATAATCGTCGTACAGAAATTATTGCTGGCGGAATTGAAAATATCGAAGATGAAGATTTGATTCCTGAAGAAAATATTATTATTACCTTAACTCATAATGGTTACATTAAGAGACTACCAGCTTCTACTTACCGAGCGCAAAGACGTGGTGGACGCGGAATTCAGGGTATGGGTACGAATGAGGATGATTTCGTTGAACAGTTAAGCTCAACATCTACCCATGATACTATTCTATTCTTTACGAATAAAGGGAAAGTATACAGATTAAAAGGGTATGAAATCCCTGAATTCAGTCGAACAGCAAAAGGTATTCCAATTATTAACCTATTAGGTGTTGAAAAAGACGAGTGGGTAAATGCCATCATTCCAGTTTCTGAATTTGTAGATGATTGGTATCTATTCTTTACTACAAAAGAAGGAATATCTAAACGTTCTCCATTATCATCTTTTGCCAATATCCGAAACAATGGCTTAATCGCTGTTAATTTAAGAGAGGGCGATGAGTTAATCGCTGTACGTTTAACAGATGGTTCAAAGGAAATGATAATTGGAACGAAAAACGGCTTACTTATTCGTTTCCCAGAAACAGATGTACGCTCTATGGGTAGAACAGCAACTGGGGTGAAAGGTATTACACTTTCATCTGATGATGAAGTGGTAGGTATGGAAGTTCTAGAAGAAAATTCAGAAATACTAGTTGTTACACAATATGGATACGGAAAAAGAACGCCGATAGATGAGTACAGAGTTCAAGGTAGAGGCGGAAAAGGGATTAAAACATGTAATATCACCGATAAAAATGGAAATCTCGTATCCATGAAGGTAGTTAATGGAGAAGAAGATTTAATGATTATCACAACAGGTGGTGTTTTAATCAGAATGGCCGTAAGTGATATTTCTACAATGGGTAGAAGCACTCAAGGTGTTCGATTAATTAAATTAAACGAAAATGAAAATGAATTTGTAGCTACTGTTGCTATCGTTGAGAAAGAAGAAGAGGAAGAAGCAGAACTGTATGAAGAAACGCAACAAGAATCTTCAGAAAATGACGCGGATTCAAACGAATAATATTTTGAGGATGTCTTTAAGGGAAACCATAAAGGCATCTTTTTTTAGGCTGTTTTCATAAAGTTTGTTGCGATTATTCGCAGCCGGAATACACTTCGCTTTCCGTGGGGCTAAGCTTAAGCCTCCTCACTTTGCCTCCGGGGTCTCAGGCTGTCTCACTAATCCTCGTGGCGTCTACGTGTATTCCGGCTGCTCCATTTTCCGTAAATAAGTGAAGTAATTCTTCGGTTTTAGGTGAAAAGTCTGAATAAAATGGGTTACATTTCAAAAAAAATACATTAAAATAGTAAAAAAGTCCGTTTTTGAAAGGTGATTTTCAAATGATCGTTAATGTAGAAGAGTTAAAGGCAGGAAGTATTTTAGCAGAAGATATATATATGCGAACTAATAGGCCAATTATTACAGCAAAAACAGTTTTAGCAGAAGAACATATCAAGATATTAAAAGCTTTCTTAGTAGAGAAAATTCCCGTTCAAAACACACAAATAGATGGTACGAAGATGAACCAGTCTAATACATCTATTCATAATAAAGGCGAGAAAGGAATTAAAAGTGATTTTATAGATCTTTTTTTACACACAGTTCAATTGTACAAAAAGGAGTTTATCTCTTGGCAATCTGGGTTATCTGTAAATATAGCGAATATTAGAAATATACTTCTCCCCTTGTTAGAACAGTTAAAGGATGGCTCAACAGAAATATTTTCTCTTTATCACTTATCGAATAAAAAAGAATATATATATCAGCATTCAATTGCTGTAGCAATTATTAGTGCTCTTATAGCTCAAAAATTGAACTATAACTATCGAGATACAATTCAAGTAGCGTTGGCAGGCTGTTTAAGTGATGCTGGGATGGCTAAAATCGAACAACGATTATTGCATAAAACAGAGCCATTAACAGAGGAAGAATTTAATGAAGTGAAAAAACATACTAGGTACAGCTTGGAAATGATTCCTGAACATACTTTAAAAAAAAATGAAACTAGACTCGCAATTTTTCAGCATCATGAAAGAATAGATGGAAGCGGGTATCCGATGGGGAATGTAGATACAAAGATACATGTCTTTGCTAAAATTATAGCAGTGGCTGATACATTCCATGCGATGACATCGGAACGTTTGTATCGGAAGAAACATTCTCCTTTTCGTGTCATTGAGCAAATGCATCAGGATCATTTCGGAAAGTTTGATTTAACTATATTACAAGCATTAAGCAACGCTATTACGCAATTTACAACGGGAAGTAAAGTTAGACTATCTAATGGCGAAAAAGCTGAAGTTTTATTTATAGAAGGTAATGTTTCAACTAGGCCGTTAGTTAAAATAATCGAAAATGAAATGATTCTTGATTTGGAAAAAAATAGACATTTATTTATTGATGAGATTTTAGAGTACTAATTATAAGTTATTTTTAAAAAAAGTTGTTTATTTTAATTAAATGGTTTCTCTAGTAATCCTAAATTCACCCCTTATTTTTGGATAAGTTTTGTATAAAGAGGAGAAGTGTTCTCTATTCTAAGTAGATAACAAATAGAGAATGATTGAATAAGTATTCTATCATATAGAAATATTACTATTTTTATAAAATAAATTATAAAAAACTATTGCGTATAAGTATAAACGTTGCTATAATAATACAAGTCAGCAAGAGAACATCAAGTAAATAAAAAATATATTGACTGAATAATAGTTAATGTGTTATTATTTAAAAGTTGTCTCTTATGAGATTGCTCTTTGAAAACTGAACAAACAAACGTCAACAATAATCGTTTTATAACGAATGTTATAGAATGAAAACAAGTAATACAAAAGCTAGAGTTTAGCAATGAGCTAATCAACTCTTTATTGGAGAGTTTGATCCTGGCTCAGGACGAACGCTGGCGGCGTGCCTAATACATGCAAGTCGAGCGGACTTTAAAAGCTTGCTTTTAAAGTTAGCGGCGGACGGGTGAGTAACACGTGGGCAACCTGCCTGTAAGACTGGGATAACTTCGGGAAACCGGAGCTAATACCGGATAATCCTTTTCCTCTCATGAGGAAAAGCTGAAAGACGGCATCTCGCTGTCACTTACAGATGGGCCCGCGGCGCATTAGCTAGTTGGTGAGGTAACGGCTCACCAAGGCAACGATGCGTAGCCGACCTGAGAGGGTGATCGGCCACACTGGGACTGAGACACGGCCCAGACTCCTACGGGAGGCAGCAGTAGGGAATCTTCCGCAATGGACGAAAGTCTGACGGAGCAACGCCGCGTGAGTGATGAAGGTTTTCGGATCGTAAAGCTCTGTTGTTAGGGAAGAACAAGTACAAGAGTAACTGCTTGTACCTTGACGGTACCTAACCAGAAAGCCACGGCTAACTACGTGCCAGCAGCCGCGGTAATACGTAGGTGGCAAGCGTTGTCCGGAATTATTGGGCGTAAAGCGCGCGCAGGCGGTCCTTTAAGTCTGATGTGAAAGCCCACGGCTCAACCGTGGAGGGTCATTGGAAACTGGGGGACTTGAGTGCAGAAGAGAAGAGTGGAATTCCACGTGTAGCGGTGAAATGCGTAGAGATGTGGAGGAACACCAGTGGCGAAGGCGACTCTTTGGTCTGTAACTGACGCTGAGGCGCGAAAGCGTGGGGAGCAAACAGGATTAGATACCCTGGTAGTCCACGCCGTAAACGATGAGTGCTAAGTGTTAGAGGGTTTCCGCCCTTTAGTGCTGCAGCAAACGCATTAAGCACTCCGCCTGGGGAGTACGGCCGCAAGGCTGAAACTCAAAGGAATTGACGGGGGCCCGCACAAGCGGTGGAGCATGTGGTTTAATTCGAAGCAACGCGAAGAACCTTACCAGGTCTTGACATCCTCTGACACTCCTAGAGATAGGACGTTCCCCTTCGGGGGACAGAGTGACAGGTGGTGCATGGTTGTCGTCAGCTCGTGTCGTGAGATGTTGGGTTAAGTCCCGCAACGAGCGCAACCCTTGATCTTAGTTGCCAGCATTAAGTTGGGCACTCTAAGGTGACTGCCGGTGACAAACCGGAGGAAGGTGGGGATGACGTCAAATCATCATGCCCCTTATGACCTGGGCTACACACGTGCTACAATGGATGGTACAAAGGGCAGCAAAACCGCGAGGTCGAGCAAATCCCATAAAACCATTCTCAGTTCGGATTGTAGGCTGCAACTCGCCTACATGAAGCTGGAATCGCTAGTAATCGCGGATCAGCATGCCGCGGTGAATACGTTCCCGGGCCTTGTACACACCGCCCGTCACACCACGAGAGTTTGTAACACCCGAAGTCGGTGGGGTAACCTTTTTGGAGCCAGCCGCCTAAGGTGGGATAGATGATTGGGGTGAAGTCGTAACAAGGTAGCCGTATCGGAAGGTGCGGCTGGATCACCTCCTTTCTAAGGAAAATGGAATTTACATTCCATCATAGATTGTTGACGATTTGTTGTTCAGTTTTGAGGGAGCAATTCCTCAAAAAATAGATAAAGAAAGAACCTTTTTACTTTATCGAGCATAAAATGGGCCTATAGCTCAGCTGGTTAGAGCGCACGCCTGATAAGCGTGAGGTCGATGGTTCGAGTCCATTTAGGCCCACCATTTTTTTGCAAAACTATATACCATTTTTGGGGCTTTAGCTCAGCTGGGAGAGCGCCTGCCTTGCACGCAGGAGGTCAGCGGTTCGATCCCGCTAAGCTCCACCAAATTTGTTCTTTGAAAACTAAATCATTTAATAGAAGAAACCAAGATAAACCGAGTAATCGCCATCTTAGATTCTCTATGTTAGAGAATTATTTCTTTGAAAAGTAATCGTATTAAACGAATATCTATTCAAAGAATGGAGGGTAAAGAGAAACGAGCAGGTCAAGGAAGCGACGGAGCGAGCACCGGAGCGTACGACAGTACGTGAGGAGCAGAGTGAAGAAGCTGACGAAGAGATGTGAAGTTTCTCTTTAGCCGACAACTAAGTTAAGTTAGAAAGGGCGCACGGTGGATGCCTTGGCACTAGGAGCCGATGAAGGACGGGATTAACACCGATATGCTTTGGGGAGCTGTAAGTAAGCTTTGATCCAGAGATTTCCGAATGGGGGAACCCTCTATCCGTAATGGGATAGAATCTTTACCTGAATACATAGGGTACTGAAGGCAGACCCGGGGAACTGAAACATCTAAGTACCCGGAGGAAGAGAAAGCAAACGCGATTCCCTGAGTAGCGGCGAGCGAAACGGGATTAGCCCAAACCAAGAGGCTTGCCTCTTGGGGTTGTAGGACACTCTATATGGAGTTACAAAGGAACGGGGTAGACGAATCGATCTGGAAAGGTCAGTCGTAGAAGGTAAAAACCCTGTAGTCGAAACTTCGTTCCCTCTTGAGTGTATCCTGAGTACGGCGGGACACGAGAAATCCCGTCGGAAGCAGGGAGGACCATCTCCCAAGGCTAAATACTCCCTAGTGACCGATAGTGAACCAGTACCGTGAGGGAAAGGTGAAAAGCACCCCGGAAGGGGAGTGAAATAGATCCTGAAACCGTGTGCCTACAAGTAGTTAGAGCCCTTTTATGGGTGATAGCGTGCCTTTTGTAGAATGAACCGGCGAGTTACGATTACATGCGAGGTTAAGTTGAAGAGACGGAGCCGCAGCGAAAGCGAGTCTGAATAGGGCGAAATAGTATGTGGTTGTAGACCCGAAACCAGGTGATCTACCCATGTCCAGGGTGAAGTCCAGGTAACACTGGATGGAGGCCCGAACCCACGCACGTTGAAAAGTGCGGGGATGAGGTGTGGGTAGCGGAGAAATTCCAATCGAACTTGGAGATAGCTGGTTCTCTCCGAAATAGCTTTAGGGCTAGCCTCAAGATTGAGAGTATTGGAGGTAGAGCACTGTTTGGACTAGGGGCCCCCATCGGGTTACCGAATTCAGACAAACTCCGAATGCCAAATACTTATTCTTGGGAGTCAGACTACGAGTGATAAGATCCGTGGTCAAGAGGGAAACAGCCCAGACCACCAGCTAAGGTCCCAAAGTATACGTTAAGTGGAAAAGGATGTGGAGTTGCTTAGACAACCAGGATGTTGGCTTAGAAGCAGCCACCATTTAAAGAGTGCGTAATAGCTCACTGGTCGAGTGACTCTGCGCCGAAAATGTACCGGGGCTAAACGTATCACCGAAGCTGTGGATTGACATCTATGATGTCAGTGGTAGGAGAGCGTTCTAAGGGCGTTGAAGCTAGACCGTAAGGACTGGTGGAGCGCTTAGAAGTGAGAATGCCGGTATGAGTAGCGAAAGATGAGTGAGAATCTCATCCACCGAATGCCTAAGGTTTCCTGAGGAAGGCTCGTCCGCTCAGGGTTAGTCGGGACCTAAGCCGAGGCTGAAAAGCGTAGGCGATGGACAACAGGTTGATATTCCTGTACCACCTTTAAATCGTTTGAGCAATGGGGGGACGCAGGAGGATAGGGTAAGCGTGCTGTTGGATTAGCACGTCCAAGCAGTTAGGCCGGTAATGAGGCAAATCCCATTACCATATGGCGGAGCTGTGACGGCGAGGGAAATATAGTACCGAAGTTCCTGATTCCACACTGCCAAGAAAAGCCTCTAGCGAGATTTATGGTGCCCGTACCGCAAACCGACACAGGTAGGCGAGGAGAGAATCCTAAGGTGAGCGAGAGAACTCTCGTTAAGGAACTCGGCAAAATGACCCCGTAACTTCGGGAGAAGGGGTGCTCTTTTGGGTGTTAAAGCCCGAGAGAGCCGCAGTGAATAGGCCCAGGCGACTGTTTAGCAAAAACACAGGTCTCTGCGAAGCCGCAAGGCGAAGTATAGGGGCTGACACCTGCCCGGTGCTGGAAGGTTAAGAGGAGGGGTTAGCACGTGTAGTGCGAAGCTCTGAATTGAAGCCCCAGTAAACGGCGGCCGTAACTATAACGGTCCTAAGGTAGCGAAATTCCTTGTCGGGTAAGTTCCGACCCGCACGAAAGGTGTAACGATCTGGGCACTGTCTCAACGAGAGACTCGGTGAAATTATAGTACCTGTGAAGATGCAGGTTACCCGCGACAGGACGGAAAGACCCCGTGGAGCTTTACTGCAGCCTGATATTGAATTTTGGTACAGCTTGTACAGGATAGGTAGGAGCCTTGGAAGCCGGAGCGCCAGCTTCGGTGGAGGCATTGGTGGGATACTACCCTGGCTGTATTGACATTCTAACCCGCACCCCTGATCGGGGTGGGAGACAGTGTCAGGTGGGCAGTTTGACTGGGGCGGTCGCCTCCTAAAAAGTAACGGAGGCGCCCAAAGGTTCCCTCAGAATGGTTGGAAATCATTCGTAGAGTGTAAAGGCACAAGGGAGCTTGACTGTGAGACCTACAAGTCGAGCAGGGACGAAAGTCGGGCTTAGTGATCCGGTGGTTCCGCATGGAAGGGCCATCGCTCAACGGATAAAAGCTACCCCGGGGATAACAGGCTTATCTCCCCCAAGAGTCCACATCGACGGGGAGGTTTGGCACCTCGATGTCGGCTCATCGCATCCTGGGGCTGTAGTCGGTCCCAAGGGTTGGGCTGTTCGCCCATTAAAGCGGTACGCGAGCTGGGTTCAGAACGTCGTGAGACAGTTCGGTCCCTATCCGTCGTGGGCGTAGGAAATTTGAGAGGAGCTGTCCTTAGTACGAGAGGACCGGGATGGACGCACCGCTGGTGTACCAGTTGTCTTGCCAAAGGCATCGCTGGGTAGCTATGTGCGGAAGGGATAAGTGCTGAAAGCATCTAAGCATGAAGCCCCCCTCAAGATGAGATTTCCCATAGCGTAAGCTAGTAAGATCCCTGAAAGATGATCAGGTTGATAGGTCAGAGATGGAAGCGTGGCGACATGTGGAGTTGACTGATACTAATAGATCGAGGACTTAACTAAAATGATTACTTGGCAAATTGGTTTCCTTCTAAATGATTTAGTTTTGAGAGAACAAATCTCTAAATAAAGAAGTCTGGTGGCGATAGCGAGAAGGTCACACCCGTTCCCATACCGAACACGGAAGTTAAGCTTCTCAGCGCCGATGGTAGTTGGGGGTTCTCCCCCTGTGAGAGTAGGACGTCGCCAGGCAATAGGAAACAAGCATCTACTTTGGTAGGTGCTTGTTTTTGTCTATAAAAAGTAATATAAATATTAAAGGATGCATGAATAAACAGAATGGAGTTAGTCTCATTACCATTATAATTAACTTTTTGCTAGATTTTCCAAAAATTGATAAATCAATTGAGGTCCTTTTTCAATAGCAATTTGCAAAAAAGTTTCAATAAAGGGATAGTCCTTATTTGGCATCGTTTTTAATAGTTCACTCCACCATTCAATCTCATACCTAGCAATCATACTTAGGTTATATAGTATTAAATAGTGGCATAGCATTTCATTTGAAAAAAAAGTTTTTTCTTTATCAGTAGAAATAACATAAGCTCTTTCCCTACTATCACATTTAATAAAACTACTTTGATTTAGCGTTTCGAGAAGTCGAACCGTCAGTTCAGTTTTATTTTCTTCTATTCCCTCTAATTGTATTCCGTGATTCCTCTCTAGATAATTTCTAAAATGATTACTATTCATAAAGTATAGATCTAATACTTGGTTAGGAATTAGGATTATATTTGGATTATGAAAATTCACCTTTAAAAAAGTTGCTTTCCCTTCTAAGGCTTGAAATAGATCAGATAATTCAGGAACCTGGTTAAATAGGTGTCCCATTTTCACTTTTTCCCCTTCTAAATTTTTACAGCCAAACATTTTTTCCGCCATATAGGTAAAGAGTCCATTTTTTTGAATTTTTACTTCATCTTGAAAAAATAAGTATTGCTGTTTTTTTAGTTTTCTTGTTGAAACTCCATGAGCTAATACAGAAGTAGAGTTAGGATAATTGGGATCAATAGTAAGTAAACAGGCTTTTATTAAGTGAACAAGACCATAAAATAAAAGAATAGGCTGAATACTCATAGGAGCGCTTATCGCTTGTTGATAGTACAATTTACCATGTTCTAAAAAATACATAAAAGGATAGCAATTTTGATAACTTTTAGAGTCTATATCGGATATATGTAAATTGCGATAGCATTTTTTTAGAAAATTTTGGCTGTATTCAGCCGAAAAAAAGCAACTAAAAGAGCTCCAGCCTTTATAATAATTGGACATTTCTTTACCCCTCTCGAATTTTTTGAAAAATTAAACATATCAAACTGACCTTGACAGTATTTTATCCAATTGATAACCTACTAATAATATTTTTAACAATATGGAGGCGTTAAAATGTGGGAAAGTAAATTTGCTAAAGAAGGATTAACGTTTGATGATGTTCTTTTAATTCCAGCTAAATCGGAAGTTTTACCTAGAGATGTAAGCTTAAAAGTACAATTAGCAAAAAATCTAAACTTAAATATTCCGCTTATTAGTGCAGGAATGGATACTGTAACAGAAGCAGAAATGGCTATTGCTATTGCAAGACAAGGCGGACTAGGCATTATTCATAAAAATATGTCTATTGAACAACAGGCTGAGCAAGTAGATAAAGTAAAGCGCTCAGAAAGTGGTGTAATCACAGATCCTTTCTTTTTAACTCCTGAACACCAAGTATTTGATGCAGAGCATCTAATGGGTAAATATAGAATTTCTGGTGTGCCGATTGTTAATAATAACGATGAACAAAAATTAGTAGGAATTCTTACTAACCGAGACCTTCGATTTATTGAAGACTTTTCCATTAAAATTTCTGATGTTATGACAAAAGAAAATTTAGTAACGGCTCCAGTAGGAACCACTTTAGAAGAGGCAGAAAAAATCTTACAACGATACAAAATTGAGAAATTGCCTTTGATCAATGAAGAAGGTGTATTAAAGGGATTAATCACAATTAAAGATATAGAAAAGGTAATTGAATTTCCTCATTCAGCAAAAGATGCCCAAGGAAGATTATTAGTGGGTGCTGCTGTTGGTGTAACAAACGATGCGTTAAAACGTGTAGAAATGCTTGTAAAGTCAAATGTTGATGTAATTGTTATTGATACTGCTCACGGGCATTCACAAGGGGTACTAGACGGCGTTACAGACATTAGAAACGCATATCCGGATTTAACGATTATTGCAGGAAATGTAGCTACTGCTGAAGGAACAAGGGCTTTAATCGAGGCTGGGGCAGATATCGTTAAAGTTGGTATTGGTCCAGGTTCCATTTGTACAACACGTGTAGTTGCTGGTGTAGGTGTTCCTCAAATTACGGCCGTGTATGATTGTGCTACAGAAGCTAGAAAGTATGGTAAATCAATTATTGCTGACGGAGGAATCAAATACTCTGGTGATATTGTTAAAGCTTTAGCAGCAGGTGGACACGCGGTTATGTTAGGAAGCTTGCTTGCTGGGGTATCTGAAAGTCCTGGAGAAACAGAAATTTTCCAAGGTCGACGATTCAAAGTATATAGAGGAATGGGTTCCGTTGCAGCAATGGAGAAAGGATCTAAAGATCGTTATTTCCAAGAGGATAACAAAAAATTTGTTCCGGAAGGAATCGAAGGTAGACTTCCTTATAAAGGACCGCTTTCAGATACGATCTATCAATTAGTTGGTGGAATTCGTTCTGGTATGGGATACTGTGGAACGAAGGATTTATATGAATTAAGAGAGAATGCCCAATTTGTGAAAATGACAGGTGCTGGCTTAAGAGAAAGTCATCCACATGATGTTCAAATTACAAAAGAAGCACCAAACTATTCTCTTTCTTAATAAATTTCATTTAAGAATATATTATAAAGTTTCCTTATTTTACATTAGACAGTGAACAATGGCACTGTCTATTTTTTTTATTTTTTTTATGTTAAACTGTACAAGGGAAATAATTAACTTGAAAAATAAGATAGATTAATAGATAAAAATAGTTTTGGAGGTTTTAATATTGAAACAGGTAAAAAAGTGGACGGTATCATTCATCATTGCCGTACTATTCTTAAGTACACTATCAACAGTTCTACCATATCAGGCAAGTGCTGCCGAAAATGACGATCTTGGATTAGAAGCAGGAGCAGCTATACTAGTAGATGCAAATAGCGGAGAAATATTATATGGAAAAAATACTGACGAACTACTTGGTGTAGCCTCCATGTCTAAAATGATGACAGAGTACATTGTTCTGGAATCAATAAAAAATGGAAAAATCTCTTGGGATCAAAAAGTTAAAATTAATAATTATATTCACAGGTTATCTGGCGCCCCGGAGCTTTCAAATGTAGGGCTTACTGAAGGGGAAGAATATACAGTGAAAGAATTGTACCAAGCGATGGCGATTCATTCAGGGAACGCTGCTACTGTTGCATTGGCAGAATTAATCGCGGGTACAGAGAAAAACTATATCAGTGTAATGAATCAAAAGGCTGAGGAGTTAGGTTTAGGTGATTTTGAATTTGTTAACTCTTCTGGTTTAAATAATGGTGATTTATTAGGAAATATTCCAGCAGGAAGCGAAACAGATGAAAATAAGATGTCAGCTAAAGCTGTTGCAAAATTAGCATATCGTTTAATCCATGATTATCCGGAAATTTTAGAGACTTCTGGCATGCCAAGCTTAAAGTTTAGAGATGGAAGAGAATATAAAAACTTTAACTGGCTAATACCTTCTTTAATTTACGGATATGAAGGGGTAGATGGATTAAAAACAGGTTCTACTGATTATGCAAAATTTAATGTTACTGCTACTGCTCAAAAAGGGGACCAACGTTATATCGTAGTAATCATGAAAAGTGAAACGAAAGATTCCCGTTTTGCAGAAGCAAGAAAAGTATTAGATTATGCTTTTGGTAATTTCTCTACGGAAGAGGTTCTTCCAGCAAATTATGTAGACGCAAAGAATAAAACGTTGGATGTAACAAAAGGAAAAGAAGATAAAGTAAGTATTGGTACTAAGGATGCAATTAATTTAGTAATCAAAAATAATGACAAAGAAAATTATGTTGCAAAAGTTGTCTTGGATGAGAAGAAACTAAATGCTGATGGTGAACTAACTGCTCCAATCAAAAAAGGGGACAAGGTTGGTTATGTAACAGTACAAACGAAAGATGGAAAAGAAGTGCCATTCTTAACAAGTGACGGAAACGAAAAGGTACAAGTAGACTTAGTAGCAAATGAAACAGTTGAAAAGGCAAATTGGTTTGTTTTAGCTATGCGTGGAATTGGTTCATTCTTCTCAAATGTTTGGGGAAGTGTTTCCGATACAGTCAAAGGTTGGTTTTAAGTAAATATTTTTTAATAAAGCCAACGATAATAATTGACTAGGAAAAATTGCATACATTGTATAAACTGAAAGAAAAAGAGCTTCTTGTATTGACAGAAGCTCTTTTTTATTGTTTATTTTCATTAGGGAGTAACAAATTTCTTCAAAAGGTTTCAATAATTTTGTGTTAAAAAAAGAGACTTTACAGGGGGCAAATAATGAAAACTGGTACTGATAGAGTTAAACGTGGTATGGCTGAAATGCAAAAAGGCGGAGTAATCATGGATGTTATCAACGCAGAACAAGCCAAGATTGCAGAAGAAGCAGGAGCAGTAGCGGTAATGGCTCTTGAACGAGTTCCTTCGGATATTCGCGCAGCCGGTGGGGTAGCTAGAATGGCTGATCCTACAATCGTAGAGGAAGTAATGAATGCAGTAACAATCCCTGTAATGGCAAAGGCGCGTATTGGTCATATTGTCGAAGCAAGAGTGCTTGAGGCTATGGGCGTAGATTATATTGACGAGAGCGAAGTTTTAACCCCAGCAGATGAAGAATTTCATTTGAA
Source organism: Niallia sp. RD1 (assembly GCF_024219955.1). Classification (NCBI taxonomy): domain Bacteria; kingdom Bacillati; phylum Bacillota; class Bacilli; order Caryophanales; family Bacillaceae; genus Niallia; species Niallia sp. RD1. The sequence goes on from NZ_CP100420.1 coordinate 1,379,515, forward strand.
TAAAAATGAATATACTGTTCCGTTTGTATGTGGCAGTCGTGATCTAGGAGAAGCTGCAAGACGCATCGGTGAAGGTGCTTCTATGCTTCGCACAAAAGGGGAACCGGGAACAGGAAATATTGTTGAAGCAGTTCGTCATATTAGAAAAGTAAATGCACAAGTTCGTAAAGTAGCTCATATGAATGAAGATGAGTTGATGACAGAAGCTAAGATCTTAGGAGCTCCATATGAACTTCTTTTAGAAATTAAAAGGTTAGGCCGCTTACCAGTTGTTAACTTTGCTGCTGGTGGTGTTGCAACACCTGCTGATGCAGCATTAATGATGCAATTAGGTGCAGACGGTGTATTTGTAGGTTCAGGTATTTTCAAATCAGACAACCCTGCAAAATTTGCTAGAGCAATAGTAGAAGCAACTACTCATTATCAAGATTATGAGTTAATTGCGGAAATTTCTAAAAACCTTGGAACAGCAATGAAAGGGATTGAAATTTCTAGTCTAGCTCCAGAAGCACGTATGCAAGAGCGTGGCTGGTAAGGTGAATATAATGCCAAACCATAATGTGAAAATAGGTGTCCTTGGACTACAAGGTGCTGTGAGAGAACATGTTAATGCTATTGAAGCGAATAATGCAGAAGCAGTTGTCGTAAAGAAAAAAGAACAACTGGATGAGATTGATGGTCTCATTATTCCTGGTGGAGAAAGTACAACGATGCGTCGCCTTATTGATAAATATGATTTTATGGAAGCTCTTCAAGTATTCGCTCAATCAGGGAAGCCAATGTTTGGAACATGCGCAGGATTGATTTTATTGGCAAAAGCCATTAAGGGCTATGATAAACCACATATTGGGGTTATGGATATACAAGTTGAGCGTAATTCTTTTGGAAGACAAAAAGAAAGCTTTGAAGCAAATCTTGATATTGCAGGGGTTGCTGAAGATTTTACTGCTGTGTTTATCCGTGCGCCGCATATTGTTAGTGTTGGTGAAAATGTAGAAGTATTAGCTAAACATAATGATCGTATTGTAGCGGCGCGAGAAGGACAGTTCTTAGGTTGTTCTTTTCATCCTGAATTAACAGATGATCATCGTTTAACGGGATATTTTATTAAGATGGCGATAGAGGCTAAGCAACACTTATTTGCATAAGCTGTTGAATTTCGGAAATACTTGTAGTAAGATATATGCAACTAATATATGGAATCTACTATGATAGGAAATAGTAACAGGTAACTTATTCTAAAAGAGAGCCGATGGTTGGTGTGAATCGGTGAATAAAGCCTGTGAATCCATCCTAGAGTAAAAACAAGGAACGCACCTGTTGCAAGTAATTGTTTTCGGCTAAAAACCGTTATGATCTTTAAGGTGAAAAGTATTTTTATGCTTTTAACTAGGGTGGCAACGCGGGTAACTCTCGTCCCTTTTTTAGGGACGGGAGTTTTTTATTTTGCCGTAAATAAAGAGTAAGGATTTCAAACTGGACGTGAAACCTATAGAAAGTAGATTGCATGTAGAAATAAAAAATGGGAGGAATAGAAAATGTTAGATATTAAATATGTTCGTGCTAATTTTGATTTTGTAAAAAGTCAGTTACAGCACCGCGGAGAAGATTTATCAGAACTGGACAATTTTGAAGCACTAGATGTAAGACGAAGAGAACTAATTGTTGAAACGGAACAATTAAAAAGTAAAAGAAATGAAGTTTCACAGCAAGTAGCAGTATTAAAGAGAGAGAAAAAAGATGCAGAAGCTCTTATTGTGGAAATGAGAGAAGTCGGCGAAAAAATTAAAGAATATGATAACGAGTTACGTGATGTTGAAGAGAAATTACAAACGATTATGTTAGGAATTCCGAATCTTCCTCATGAAAGTGTTCCAGTTGGAGATACGGAAGATGATAATGTTGAAATAAGAAAATGGGGTGAAATTAGAAAGTTTAATTTTGAGCCAAAACCTCATTGGGATGTTGCTACTGATTTAGATTTACTTGATTTTGAACGAGCAGCAAAAGTAACAGGAAGTCGTTTTGTATTTTATAAAGGCTTAGGGGCAAAACTAGAAAGAGCACTATTTAATTTTATGCTTGATTTGCATACAGAGGAACATGGATATAAAGAAATTATCCCTCCTTTCCTAGTAAATAGATCGAGCTTAACAGGAACTGGTCAATTGCCTAAGTTTGAAGAGGATGCTTTTTTAGTGGAGAAAGAGGATTACTTTTTAATTCCAACTTCAGAAGTACCTGTAACAAACTTGCATAGAGATGAAATTCTTGATGGTGATCAGCTTCCGATCAAATATGCTGCGTTTAGTGCAAACTTCCGTTCAGAAGCAGGATCTGCAGGCAGAGATACAAGAGGACTAATTAGACAACATCAGTTTAATAAAGTAGAGCTTGTTAAGTTCGTTAAGCCAGAAGATTCTTATGAAGAGCTAGAGTCTTTAACAAGAAATGCAGAAAAAGTATTGCAGCTTTTAGGCTTACCATATCGTGTGTTGAGCATGTGTACAGGAGATTTAGGATTTACAGCAGCGAAAAAGTATGATGTAGAGGTTTGGATTCCAAGCTATAATACGTACCGTGAAATTTCTTCTTGTAGTAATTTTGAAGCTTTCCAAGCAAGAAGAGCAAATATTCGGTTCCGTAGAGAGCCTAAAGGAAAGCCAGAACATGTGCATACATTAAATGGATCTGGCCTTGCAATTGGAAGAACGGTTGCTGCTATTTTGGAAAACTATCAGCAGGCAGATGGAAGTGTTGTTATTCCTGAAGTGCTTCGTCCTTATATGAGAAATAGAGAAGTAATTTCACCTGAATAATATGATAGACAGTTAAAAGGAGTTGACCTCTTAAGAAGTATTATATTCTTTTGAGGTCAGCTAAATTATTTCCTAACTCCTTGTTTAAAATAAATAATAAAAAATGATAGTATGAGTAAAATGTTTGTGGGAGAATAAATATCCTTTTTGTCTAGTTGGGGGACGCGTCCTCCAACTAGACAAAAAGGCCACCAAGCGAGAGCGCGGTAGCTGGAAAAAATTAAGCATTAAAAAAGAGAGCATCCTTTTGTAAAGTAGAATTTGGCGAAAAATACGAAAAGGAGAGGCTCTCATGAATCAATGTAACATAAAAATGCCATCATTAAAAGAATTGGAAAAAACTTTATTTCGAACACTACAAATGACGTTTCAAGAAATCCTTATTCAAACATTAGAAAATTGGGATCTAGAGATTGCTCAGCAACGAGACAAAAGAAGATTTGCTTTACGTGATAAACGAGAAATACGATTAGATACAGCGTTTGGAGCTGTGGAGCTGAAGCGTAATTATTATTTTGATCGTGTGACTAAAAAATATATTTGTCTATTAGATCACTATTTACAGTTTCAGGGGAATAAGGGATTTAGTCCGCTACTAGAAGAATGGGGGCTAGAACTAGCGACGAATGGCTCATCCTATCGAAAGGCGGTGGAAACGTTCGAACAATTTTTAGGCTATTCGGCGATGAGCCACGAAGCATTACGGCAACATCTTCTTCAAACAAGCGTACTTCCCGCTAAGGAAAAACACCCTTTTCAAAAGGTATTGTTTGTAGAAGTAGATGGATTATATGTGAAGAGTCAAGAAAAGAAAAAGCGTGGATGGGAGTTGAAATTCGCCGCTGTACACGAGGGATGGAAAGAAAACGGAAAGCGAATCAGGCTCCGAAATAAAAGGCATTTTCTTTATGAAGGAAAAGAACCCTTTTGGGAAGCCTTTGAAACGTTCTTACAGAATAATTATGCGTATGATCCTACCCAAACCTTGCTTATTATTAATGGTGATGGAGCAGGCTGGATAACGGCATGTCGGGAGTATTTTCGGGAACGCGCCTTTTTCACCATGGACCGTTTTCATGTCGCTCGTTCGATGAAGCAACTAATGAAGAGCCATCCTCGATACCGCTACATGAAAAGAGCGTTAAAAAACTACCAGGTAGAAACATTACTTCTAGAGTTGAATAGCGCAGTAGGAACAATGGATACACCAGAAAAAGAAGAAAAACTAGCGCATTTCCTTGCCTTTTTAACGCATCATCAGGAAACCATAAAAGATTACCGTAGTTGGTTACAGGAAAAAGGCGTGGACACGACAGCGTATCGTCCAATGGGAAGTGCAGAAGCAATGATGAATCAATTAGCCAAACGATTAAAAAATGGAAGAACATGGAGCAAAAAAGGGGTCATGAGCATGGCGCGCTTGTGGATTGGATTGAAGGATGACCTATCCATCCAAACGATATATGGGAAATGGGAAAAAGCCACGGAAAAATCAAAGAAAGAGCATCGAGCGAAAAGAAAAATACCCACAAAATTAGTAACAGAAACCGTGCGTCAGAACATGCCATACTTAAATCAAGCGATTGGAAAACCCGTTCACTTTGCCTTACAGGGATTAAAAGGTTTTTAAAAAAATGAGAGAATCAACAGTTGGAAGAACAAAACCAATTGGAAAGCGGATACAAACTTAGAGGTTTTACTTTATAAAAAAGGGAGCTAAAAAAACTCCCACAAAAACTTGACTCAATCAAAATGATAAATATAGTTGACTTAGGTTTTGATAGATGATATATTATTACTTGTCTGATGGAGGAATACCCAAGTCCGGCTGAAGGGATCGGTCTTGAAAACCGACAGGCGGGTCAAACCGCGCAGGGGTTCGAATCCCCTTTCCTCCTCCATGATTTTAAATTTACATTGCGCATAATATTTGGAGATATATGAGGCCTGCTACTACAGTAGCAGGTTTTTTATTTTTTTTTCATAAGTTTTGTAACGAAAAAAAGGATTTTCCTTTGTTTTCATTACAGTCAACTTCTTAGTAATAAAGCTGACTGTAATAACCGAAAACGAGGAAAGTCCTTTTATGCTTTTCTGCTATAGTTTTTTTGCTGAAGAATAGTACTAATCTTTTCTATAATTGGTTCAATAGATTGTGCACCAGCAATAGCATCATACTCATTAATATTTAATCGAAGAACAGGACATGCTGAGAAAGAATCAATCCATTTCTCATATCTACCATGCATTTCTTCCCAATAATCAATCGGTGTTTGCTTTTCCATTTCACGACCTCTTCGATCAATACGCTGTAATATATCTTCGAGAGAACCTTCAAGGTAGATCAGTAAGTCTGGATGTGGGAAGTAAGGAGTCATTACCATTGCTTCAAAAAGACTTGTATACGTTTCATAATCGACTTCTGACATTGTCCCTTTTTCATAATGCATTTTTGCAAATATACCAGTATCCTCATAGATGGAACGATCTTGAATAAATCCGCCGCCATATTCAAAGATTCTTTTTTGTTCCTTAAAGCGTTCTGCTAAAAAATATACTTGCAGATGAAAGCTCCATCTGCTAAAGTCATGATAAAATTTATCAAGATATGGATTAGTATCAACTTTTTCAAAAGAAGTTCGAAATTGTAAAGCATCTGCTAGTGCATTCGTTAGCGTTGATTTACCTACACCAACTGTTCCAGCAATCGTTATAACGGAATTACTAGGAATATTATATTTTGTTCGTAGATTCATGATTAAAGGCTCCTATATTTAAAGTTTCTTTTATTGTGTTAATAATTTTTACTAAGTCTTGTTTATTTTGAACAAAGTCCAATGTATCTCCATTAAAGTCTAATACAGGAATTTGTGGGTTATTTTTTTTGAAGTCATTCATAACGATATCGTAGTCAGAAGATAATTGTTCTAAATACAGAGGACTAATATTTTTTTCGATATCTCTATCTCTTTTTTTAATTCGTGCCATTATTGTATCTAAACTAGCATGTAGATAAATAATAATATTCGGCATTGGCAGGTCTTCTGTTAATACATCATAGATGCGGACATACTTGTCTAAATCGCTATCCTGTAAAGATCTTTTCGCGAAAATAAGATTTTTTAATATATGATAATCTGCCACTACAGGTATATTTTTAGTTAAATAATGGTCTCTTGTGTCGTTTAACTGCTTAAATCGATTACATAGGAAAAACATTTCTGTTTGAAAACTCCATTCATCAATGTTTTCGTAAAATTTTCCGAGGAAAGGATTTTCTTCGACAATTTCTTTTAGGAGTTCGTATTGAAAATACTCTGAGAGTAATTTAGCTAAAGAAGTTTTACCAACTCCAATGGGTCCTTCTACTGTAATAAAAGGGATACTATTCACGCTTGTCCCTCCTGTTCTCTTATTTTAGAAGCTAATATTTTTTGAAGGGCTGTGGTTCGTTAATAAAGATAAACTTAGTATATGCAGCCTTAACAAAGGATTGCTTCCTTTAGTAGGTAATAAAAATAGTACAAGAGTCATTTTAACACATGGAGGGGAATGTGGACATATGCTTGTTTTTTCCTAATAGTTATTCAATCGAAAGTTTAAATTTAGATATGGTTTGTTAAGTTAAATTAGCGAAAGAGTAATAAGATTAAGAATTTTTTATTGCTATATTATCGATTTATGGTACTATATGGGTAAAGTTTATAAATAATGAATGAATCACTAGGGGATCCCTTGATAAGGGCTGAGAATGAAGTAGTTACTTCTAAACCCTCAAAACCTGAACAGGTTCGTACCTGCGTAGGAAAGTGGAATATCTTTAAATATACGTGTCTATTGGATTTTTTCCTATGGCGTAATTTATTAACCACTTTTCTACTACCTAGAAAAGTGGTTTTTGGCGTTTTACCCACTTTTCCAAACAGACTCTAACGTTCAAACCGTTGAGACTTATATAAAGTAGAGGTGATGAGATATGAAAATAATGGCCGTAACAGATAATACGCACTCTTTAGAGAAGCTTTTGTCTATTTTATTAGAAATCCATCCATATGTTGATTATGTGCAAATTAGGGAGAAAGCAAAAAGTCCAATCGAAATTTATACCCTTTGTGAGAGATTGCTTAAGGAGGGAGTTCCTATAGATAAAATCATTGTTAATGATCGTCTTGATATTGCGACACTGCTTTCGTTAAAAAATGTACATTTTCCATCAAATGGGTTATCTGTTAACCAAGTTAAAACTGTGTTTCCGAAAATGTCTATAGGTGTATCTGTTCATAGCAAAGAAGAAGCTATATTAGCAGAAAGAAGCCAGACTGATTATGTAATATACGGACATTGCTATTCAACAAATAGTAAAGAGGGGAAGCCACCCGTTACATTGTCCACTATCTCAGAGATAAAAAGCGAGCTTTCCGTTCCGCTTTATGCTATAGGGGGAATCACGGAAGAACGAGTAGGTAAACTAGCTGAATTAGGTGCAGATGGAGTAGCAATTATGTCTGCTATATTTTCAGCTTCCGATCCATTAATGGCAATAAAACGAATAAGAGAAAGATGTGAAACTATTGGAATCAAAACAATTTGATGTCGTAATTGTTGGTGGCGGAATTATCGGTAGTTCGATTGCTTACTATTTGGCAAAGGAAAATAGGAAAGTTGCTATATTAGAAGCAGACAAAATTGGTGGGAAATCAACAAGTGCAGCAGCTGGAATGCTTGGTGCTCATTCTGAATATAAAGAATTTAAACATCTCTACCCATTTGCAAGAAGCAGTCAGCTTTTATATAAACAGCTTTATGAAGAGATAAGAGAGTTAACTGCTATTGATTTTGAGAAAAGAAATGGTGGGTTATTGAAACTTGTATACTCAGAAAATGAGAAAAAGGAGCTAGAATCTATTCTATCCTTATCTTCGGTGGAGTGGCTGGATAATAAAGAAGCTAGAAAAAGAGTTCCCCAGCTTTCAAAGGAAGTTATGGGAGCTGCTTATTTACAAGAGGATGTCCATATCACACCATTAATTGCATGTAATAGCTTGAGTAAAGGAGCACAACTATTTGGTGCTGAAATTTATGAATATACTCGTGTATTAGCTGTGAGTAAGACAGGAATGGAATATTCAATAAAAACAGCGCAAGGGACCTTTTTAGCAAAAAATGTAGTTATTGCAAGTGGAGTGTGGAGCAACTACTTTTTTCAGCAATTAGGATTATCCCATGAAATTATTCCGGTTAAGGGAGAATGTGTAGCAGCAATAAATGAGGGAGCACCATTACGTTATGCTGTATTCCATGATCAATTTTACATTGTACCTCGAAATAATAACGAGCTAATTATTGGGGCAACGAAAAAATGGAATGATTGGAGCGAGAATCCCTCGCTTGACGGTTTAGAAGAGGTTATACAAAAAGCAAAGAAAATGATACCAGAAGTTGGAGAAATGAAGTGGACGAGAGCTTGGGCTGGGCTTAGACCACAGACATATGATGGTCATCCATATATAGGGGAGCATCCAGAGATGAAGGGCTTATATTTTGCAACAGGTCATCAAAGAAATGGTATTCTTTTAGCCCCGGCAACAGGAAAGATGATTCGCGACTTAATTATTGGAACGCCTGTAGAGAAGGAGTGGCTAGATGCTTTTAAAGTAGAGCGTAATATATTTGCTTATGGGGGAGGGAAATAATTGAACATACAACTGAATGGCAAGGAACAGCAGCTACCGAAAGAGGTAGTTACGGTAACAGATTTATTGCATTTTTTTGAATTAAGTAATCGGATTGTCATTGTAGAAGTAAATCGAGATATTTTACAAAAAGAACAGTATCAAACGCATTTACTAAAAGATAGCGATAGAGTGGAATTAATTCATTTTGTTGGAGGAGGATAAATATATGTTAAAAATAGCAGATCGTACTTTTCAGTCTAGATTACTACTTGGAACTGGGAAATATCCGTCATTTGAAGTCCAAAAAAAAGCGGTAGAGGTATCGGGAAGTGAGATATTAACCTTTGCTGTACGTAGAATGGATATATTTGAAGAATCACAGCCTAACTTTTTAGAGCAATTGGATTTAAACCGGTATACCCTACTTCCGAATACGGCGGGAGCAAAAACAGCGGAAGAAGCAGTACGGATTGCTAAGCTTGCAAAGGCATCTGGTTTATGTGACATGATTAAAGTGGAAGTGATTGGTTGTGATAAATCGCTACTTCCTGATCCAGTAGAAACACTAAAAGCGTCTGAACAACTATTAGAAGAAGGGTTTATTGTCTTGCCATATACTTCTGATGATGTTGTCCTTGCTAAACGTCTAGAACAGCTAGGTGTACACGCCATCATGCCAGGTGCTTCACCAATTGGATCTGGAAAAGGAATTATCAATCCATTAAATTTGCAATTTATTATAGAACAAAGCACAGTTCCAGTTATTGTAGATGCAGGAATTGGTTCACCTAAGGATGCAGCCTATGCGATGGAGCTTGGAGCAGATGGGGTACTTCTGAATACAGCGGTATCGAATGCAAATGACCCAGTAAAAATGGCCATTGCTATGAAGTTGGCAATTGAAGCTGGTCGGTTGGGATATGAAGCAGGACGAATAGCGGAGAAAAACTATGGTGTCGCAAGTAGTCCATTAGCGGGGATGATTACATCTTGACTAGTCGTTTTTTTAAACAGGAATTATTTATTGGAAAAGAAGGGCAACGAAATATCGAAAATAGCCATGCCGTTATTTTAGGAGCAGGTGCCCTAGGATCAGCAGTTTCTGAGATGCTAGTAAGAGCAGGGATAGGAAAGCTTACTATTATTGATCGAGATTATGTAGAGCAAAGCAATCTTCAAAGACAACAGCTATATACGGAAGAGGATGCAGTAAAAAAACTGCCTAAAGCAATTGCTGCAATGAAGAGGCTAAAAGAGATTAGCAGTCATACACGGATTGAATCGATAGTAGAAGAGATAAATTGCCATACAATTGAAAAATTTATAGAAGGTGCTTCCATTTTAATAGATGGCACTGATAATTTTGAGACGAGATTAGTAATAAATGATGCTGCGATTAAGCGTCGAATTCCTTTTCTATTTGGAGCTTGTGTGGGAAGCTATGGGCTTTCCTATTCAGTGGTCGAAGAGAATGCTCCTTGTCTTCATTGTTTGATCGATCGGCTTCCTTCTCAGCAAATTACATGTGATACTGCAGGAGTTATTAGTCCAATTGTTCAATGGGTAGCAGCGATGCAAGTATCACAAGCTATGCAGATTCTTTCAGGTGAAACAGTATTGCCAGTTCTTCGTTCCTTTGATATTTGGAAAATGGAATATGTGGAAATGAATGTCGCAAAGTTAAAACATACTAATTGTCCAACTTGTGGGAAAGAGGCAAGTTTCCCATATTTATCCCAACAAAACCAAACAAAAGCAGCGGTGTTATGTGGAAGAGATGCAGTTCATATTCGCCCACCAACACCTAAAGGATTAGATTTATATGAGTTCTCACAGCAGTGGAAGTCACTCGTTGAAAATTTAATTGCAAATCCTTATTTAGTATCTTTTCATTATAATGATTATCGGGTGGTTCTTTTTAAAGACGGGCGTGCTATCATTCATGGAACTTCAGAAGTAAGTGTAGCCAAGTCAATATATACGAGATTAGTAGGATAGATACGATAAGACGAAAGGAAAGGTCTATTTAAAAAGAACCTTTCCTTTCGTTTATGTTCTTTTTGTTACTTGAAAATTATCGAGGATTAAAAGCCAGTTTTGGGGAAATGGTAATCCTAATTTCCAATAGCTAATACCTCTTAAATTTAACTCTTTAATTAAATTAAATTTTGCCTGAATGGAACGGGCATCCTCAAACCATACTTCGTGTAATTTCCCTTCACTATCTGTATATTTAAAATAGGGAGCTTGTGCTTTTTGGTCATATAGTATAACAGCATTATTGTCAGCTGCAAGCTGAATAGCTGCTTGAGGACTAAGTGCTCTTGCCACTGTCCCTTCGACAAATGGAAGTGTCCAATCGTATCCATATAAATTTTGGCCCATCATAATTTTAGAAGAGGGTATTTCTGTAATTGCATATTCTAGAACGTCTCTAACTGGTCCAATAGGAGAAACAGCCATAGCAGGTCCGCCGCTATATCCCCATTCATATGTCATGATAACAACAAAATCTACAATTTCCCCATGTGCTTTGTAATCATGCCCTTCATACCATTTTCCTTGTTGAGTGGCACTTGTTTTTGGTGCCAAAGCAGTCGATAATAACCATCCTTCCTGAGAAAAACGATTTTTTGCTTTACGTAGAAAACGATTATAAGCTTCGCGATCAGCTGGTCTTAAATATTCAAAATCAAAATGGATATCTTTAAATCCGTATTTTTTAGCAGTTATGACTATATTATTGATAAAGTTATTTTGAATTGCTTCATCGTTTAATAGGATTCTTCCTAGTTCATCACTAAATTGGTCATTTTCTTGATTGGTAATCACCATCATTAATACATTATTATTTTGTCTGGCGATATCAGGGAAATTATTGAGAAGCGGTTCTTTTAAGCTTCCGTCTCGTAATGCTTGAAAGCTAAATGGAGCAAGATAGGTTAAGTAAGGAGCTGCTTCTCGTGCACTTGCCTCTAGATTTGGCGCAACAGATGTTCCCCTTGGTTCTACATATGCATTGATATCAACTGGTCTTTTTGGTCTTTCAGGAATATATAATCGTAAACCAACTTGTAAAGATTGGTTGGCAGGAATGGAATTAATGGAAGCTAATTGTTCATAATTTAATCGGAACCTCTGAGCGATGGACCAGAGGCTGTCTCCTGGTTGAACCCAGTAAAAGCTTCCGATAATGGGAATGACAAGTGCTTGCCCTATTGTTAGTTGGTTTGGATTTGGTAGATCATTCGCTTCTACTAAATCATTAACTGTCGTTCCATATGCAGCTGCAATGCCTATTAAGGTTTGGTTGTTACTGACAACATGAATTTGCATATTTTTCCCTCCTGAAAAGGATACATTATTACAGTTTATGAGGAGGAAAGGGAAGAAATGATTGTATTTTTTTTGAATGTAAATATTTTCGCGTTCATGACATTTTTCATCATACGTAGAGCATACTTATTATCTTCATCGTCAACAGAAGCAATACAATTGTCCGGAATAAGAAGAGGATACTCCCGCATATAGGCATCATTTGCAGTGAATAGAACGCAAATATTTCCTGCGATTCCGGTAAGAATAAGGTTTTTTACATGTAGCTGGTGAAGCAATGTATATAAAGCGGTGCCATAAAAGGCTGAATGTCTTGGTTTTATTAAAAAATAGTCTGTATCATCGGGCTTAATTTTATCGATAAATAGTTCGCTTTTTTCATTTCTACAATAATCGATTACTTTGTTTAATTCAGCTTGCCATAAATTATAATGGTCATTGATATAAATAATAGGTATGTTTTCCTGTTTACATTGTTTTTTTAGTTGTTGGATTTGTTCTGCAATTATTAAAGCTTTTTCTGCTAAAATATTTCCATGTTCAAAATTAAAGTCATTTATCATATCGATAATTAAAAGGGCAGTGTTCGACGATTCCATACGGTTCTCCTTTTCTATGTAAAATGGTAGAATAAAGCATTAGTTTTTGTGTGAGGAGTAAAATAGTTACAAACAGCCTGCTTTTTTATTGAAAGTGGGATGGTTATTTATCTTCTTTAGTTTAAGTCAAAGAAAAAATTTCATTACAAATTTTGTGTTTTTATATAGGTGGGCTGTAATTATTATGGAAGTAAATCAAGATCAATTGTTTATGAAAATAGCTATAGAGGAAGCGCAGAAAGCTGCAAAAATAGGAGAAGTCCCAATAGGAGCAGTTATTGCTTATAAAGGTGAGGTAATAGCTAAAGGTCATAATTTAAGAGAAACAGACCAATCTGCTGTAGCTCATGCTGAATTACTTACTATTGAAAAGGCATGCAAGGTATTGGGGACTTGGAGGCTAGAAGAGGCAACGCTTTATGTTACGCTTGAGCCATGCGCTATGTGCTCTGGTGCTATTCTACTGTCCCGTATTCCACGAGTAGTTTATGGAGCTGCTGATCCAAAAGGAGGGTGTGCTGGTACTTTTATGAATCTACTTCAAGATAGTCGTTTTAATCATCAAAGTGAAGTAATATCTGGTGTATTAGCAGAAGAATGCGGGCAGTTGTTGACGTCTTTTTTTCAAGAAATAAGAAATCGAAGAAAGGCAGAAAAGAGATTAAAAGCGAGTAATATAGAATCTTACAAAAATTAACAAATGCTTTGTGTTGATTTTTTCTTTCTTTATCAGTATACTAAGAGTGTGTCTTAGGACACCTAATATTCGGTATCAATTTTGTCGTGCTAAGCGGGGAGGTAGCGGTGCCCTGTACTCGCAATCCGCTCTAGCGAGGCTGAATTCCTTTCTGAGGCTGGTATCCTGTAGGGTCTGCCTTAAGTAAGTGGTGTTGACGTCCGGGTCCTGCGCAATGGGAATCCATGAACCATGTCAGGTCCGGAAGGAAGCAGCATTAAGTGGACACCCCCATGTGCCGCAGGGTCACCTGGACCGAGCTAACTACTTAAGTAACGCTTATGGGTGCGAGTCGATGAAAGGTGCACGGCAGTTATTTTTATACATACAAAACTCATCCTTCATGGATGAGTTTTTTTGTAAGTTAAAGTGAATATCTAAAATACTTGTGATTTTCTCTTTCAAAGAGAATAAATAACTATTTCCATTATGCTATTATGGATGTAAAAATATAAGTGGATAAGCTATAATAATTATGAAAATAAAAAATGGAGGGTACTATGAACTATCAAGCTTTATATCGGGTTTGGCGTCCTCAGCAGTTTATAGATGTGGTAGGGCAGGAACACGTAACAAAGACATTGCAAAATGCCCTTCTTCAACAAAAAATCTCTCACGCTTACTTGTTCTCTGGCCCGAGAGGAACGGGGAAAACAAGTGCGGCAAAAATACTAGCGAAAGCTGTTAATTGTGAGAGAGCACCAATTAGTGAACCTTGTAATGAATGTGATGCATGTAGAGGAATTACAGATGGCACAATACCTGATGTAATTGAAATAGATGCTGCTTCAAATAATGGGGTAGAAGAAATAAGGGATATAAGAGATAAGGTCAAATTTGCTCCTAGCTCTGTACCTTACAAAGTTTATATTATTGATGAAGTTCATATGCTATCAATTGGAGCATTTAATGCCCTTTTGAAAACATTGGAGGAACCCCCTAAACATGTAATCTTTATTTTAGCCACTACTGAACCTCACAAAATTCCTTTAACAATTATTTCAAGATGTCAGCGATTTGATTTTAGACGAATTACGTCGCAAGCGATTGTCAATCGAATGAGATTGATTATGGATGAGTCAGCAATCTCCTGTGAGGAAAAGGCGTTGCAAATGATTGCAAGAGCAGCAGATGGTGGAATGCGTGATGCGTTAAGCCTATTAGACCAAGCGATTTCTTATAGTAATGAAATAGTGACAGTAGAAGATGCTTTGACAGTGACGGGTGCTGTTTCACAAAACTTTTTAAATACGTTGTCTAGAGCGATTTTAGATAGAGATACGGTAAAAGGTTTGCAATCATTAGATGAATTACTTCTTGCAGGGAAAGACTCTAATCGATTTATTGAAGATTTTATCTTTTTCTATCGGGACATGCTGCTGTATAAAACGGCTCCTAATTTAGAAGAATCTTTAGAAAGAGTTTTATTGGATGATGATTTTAAAGATCTTGCAGAAGAGCATACACATGAACAAATTTATGAGCTTATAAATTTGTTGAATAAAACACAGCAAGATATGCGCTGGACAAACCATCCTAGAATCTTCTTAGAAGTAGCAATTGTAAAGCTTTGTCAGTTAGAAACAGCAAAAACATCTGGGCAATTGGGTGTAAATATTCCGGAAATACAATCTTTATTGAATAAGCTAACTACTTTAGAAGAAGAGCTAACGAGTCTTAAGCAAAAAGGTGTTGCTGTAGTAGCTGAAGCACAGCCAACCCAGAAAAAAGCAAGAACGAATAGAAAAGGATTTCAAGCTCCTTTAGGTAAAATAACGGAAACGTTGAAGAACGCAACAAAGCAAGAATTACAAACGGTAAAAAGTAATTGGGGGGTTATGCTAAATAGTCTTGTGCAAAATCAAATGCGATCACAGGCAGCTTTGTTAAATGAAGCAGAACCAGTTGCTGCATCTACGGACTCGATCATTATTAAATTTAAATATGAAATCCACTGTCAAATGGCATTAGATAATGTTAAATTTATAGAGACAATCACTAATTCTTTGTATCAGCTCATAGGAAAAAGGTATAATTTATTAGGAGTCCCTGAAGAACAGTGGCTTAACATTAGAGAAGAATTTCTCAATAGCTCCCACCATCTAGATTCTGCTGATGAGGGAGACGGTGAAGAGCGTCAAGACAATCCTGTTGTTTCAGAAGCAATAAAATTGTTTGGTGAAGAATTATTAGAAGTGAAGGATTAATTTTTAACCTATTGGTTATATATGTACATAATATATAGGTAATTCTATTATGTTAGAACCAATGGAAACTATAAACTGGAGGTAATCTATATGCGTGGAATGGGAAATATGCAAAATATGATGAAGCAAATGCAGAAAATGCAAAAGAAAATGGCGGAAGCTCAAGAACAACTTGGTGAAGAGAAGATTGAAGGAACAGCAGGTGGCGGAATGGTAACAGTTGTTGTATCTGGACATAAGGAAGTTCTTGATGTCATTATTAAGGAAGAGGTTGTAGATCCAGAAGATGTAGAAATGTTACAGGATTTAGTTCTAGCAGCAACGAATGACGCTTTGAAAAAGGCTGATGAACTAACTAACTCTACAATGGGTCATTTTACAAAAGGATTAAATCTTCCTGGAATGTTTTAAGGAGGAAGATTATGCATTATCCTGAACCTATATCTAAGCTGATTGACAGCTTTATGAAATTGCCAGGCATCGGGCCTAAAACGGCCTCTAGGCTGGCTTTTTTTGTATTAAATATGAAAGAAGATACAGTGTTAGATTTCGCAAAGGCACTTGTTAATGCAAAAAGAAATCTAACGTATTGCTCTGTGTGCGGCCATATTACAGATCAAGATCCATGCTATATATGTGAAGATAGCAGAAGAGACCGAAGTATTATATGTGTCGTACAAGATCCTAAAGATGTGATTGCTATGGAAAAGATGAAAGAATATAACGGACTTTATCATGTTCTCCATGGTGCAATATCTCCGATGGATGGTATAGGTCCAGAAGACATCAATGTACCGTCTTTAATTAAAAGGTTACAAGATGACGAAGCGCAAGAAGTTATTATGGCAACTAATCCGAATATAGAAGGAGAAGCAACAGCCATGTATATTTCTCGTTTACTAAAACCATCAGGAATCAAAATTACACGTATTGCTCATGGTTTACCAGTTGGTGGAGATTTAGAATATGCAGATGAGGTTACACTATCTAAGGCATTAGAAGGCAGAAGAGAAGTGTAAGTACAGGAGGGCTGACGATGTTCTTTCAACGAAAAGGAAAGTTACGGAAGGAATTCGATGAAAAGCTATTAGTCCAATTTAGTCATTTAAAACAAGAATGGTTGAATGATAAGACTTTGTTGGATAAAAGTTTTGATCCTTCCGATGAAGTAATTTGCGGAGCTAAGTTATCAGAGGCTAAATATTTCTTTTTATTTAAAGAAGCAAAACAAAGAAAAATTAACTTGTTGAGATAATAGACGAGGATGGGACATAACTAAATAGATACTCTGTAAAGACGAACAATTTCTAATATAGCTAGTAAATAGCGGCTGCTTTCGCATACTTTTTACAAGAGGAAATATAATTAGTTGGAAAAACAGAGCAGCCGGAATACACGAAGACTCCTATGGGATTAGCGAGACAGTCTGAGACCCTGCAGGCCACAGGCCGAAGCGGCTCAGCGCGAGCCCCATGGAAAGCGAAGTGTATTCCGGCTGCGGGGAATCGCACCAAACTTCATGGAAACATCCTTTGAAAAACAAATAAAAGCCCGAACAATTATACGGAACATTCATTAGCATCTTCGTATAATTGTTCGGAATTATCCTTGGCTGGAATACTTATGTCCCAGCCCCGTTTTTTTCAGTTAAGAATGTATAAGGTTTCTGAAGTAGCTGTATCCAGTTCGGGACATATACCTTTTCTCACCAGCGAAACGTTTACCGGGACAAAGTAACAAAAAAGTATGTGATAATAGGACCCTTATTAAAATAAAAGTTGTCCATTCTAGGTCTTATTTATAGAAATGAGACATATTTATAAATACAAGCATAATAAGGGAGGATGGATAGTGAGCCCGGTTGTTATTATCTCTGTTGTTATTGGCTTAATCATCTTGTTATTAGTAGTTGGTACACCGATAAAGCCACTTAGAATGATTGGACAAGGTATTATTAAAATTATGATTGGAGCACTATTTTTATTTTTTTTAAATACAGTTGGAAATCAATATGGCATACATGTGCCGATAAACTTTACAACTTCCGCTGTATCAGGGATTTTAGGAATCCCAGGAGTAGCAGCACTAGTAGCAATTCAACTATATATTATATAAGAGTATTATAGGAGATTAACTTAAATCCACTTGAAAGAAAGAGAAGTCTTTTAGAGGATTTAGTTAATCTTTTTTTTATATTTTTATTTTTAATAAAAGGCTAAGAAATAGTGTTGACTTCATAAAGAATGGGTGATAATATATAAAAAGTCGCCAGATTGATTAGATTAATCACTGGAAATACTTTTTTTAAAAAAAGTGTTTGACTTTAATATCGAGTTATGACATTATATAAAAGTTGCTTCTGATAGCAACAAATAAATTGCTCTTTGAAAACTGAACAAACAAACGTCAACAATAATCGTTTTATAACGAATGTTATAGAATGAAAACAAGTAATATAAAAGCTAGAGTTTAGCAATGAGCTAATCAACTCTTTATTGGAGAGTTTGATCCTGGCTCAGGACGAACGCTGGCGGCGTGCCTAATACATGCAAGTCGAGCGGACTTTAAAAGCTTGCTTTTAAAGTTAGCGGCGGACGGGTGAGTAACACGTGGG
>NZ_CP100420.1:1400000-1537500 GCF_024219955.1 Niallia sp. RD1
CCGTGAGGGAAAGGTGAAAAGCACCCCGGAAGGGGAGTGAAATAGATCCTGAAACCGTGTGCCTACAAGTAGTTAGAGCCCTTTTATGGGTGATAGCGTGCCTTTTGTAGAATGAACCGGCGAGTTACGATTACATGCGAGGTTAAGTTGAAGAGACGGAGCCGCAGCGAAAGCGAATCTGAATAGGGCGAAATAGTATGTGGTTGTAGACCCGAAACCAGGTGATCTACCCATGTCCAGGGTGAAGTCCAGGTAACACTGGATGGAGGCCCGAACCCACGCACGTTGAAAAGTGCGGGGATGAGGTGTGGGTAGCGGAGAAATTCCAATCGAACTTGGAGATAGCTGGTTCTCTCCGAAATAGCTTTAGGGCTAGCCTCAAGATTGAGAGTATTGGAGGTAGAGCACTGTTTGGACTAGGGGCCCCCATCGGGTTACCGAATTCAGACAAACTCCGAATGCCAAATACTTATTCTTGGGAGTCAGACTACGAGTGATAAGATCCGTGGTCAAGAGGGAAACAGCCCAGACCACCAGCTAAGGTCCCAAAGTATACGTTAAGTGGAAAAGGATGTGGAGTTGCTTAGACAACCAGGATGTTGGCTTAGAAGCAGCCACCATTTAAAGAGTGCGTAATAGCTCACTGGTCGAGTGACTCTGCGCCGAAAATGTACCGGGGCTAAACGTATCACCGAAGCTGTGGATTGACATCTATGATGTCAGTGGTAGGAGAGCGTTCTAAGGGCGTTGAAGCTAGACCGTAAGGACTGGTGGAGCGCTTAGAAGTGAGAATGCCGGTATGAGTAGCGAAAGATGAGTGAGAATCTCATCCACCGAATGCCTAAGGTTTCCTGAGGAAGGCTCGTCCGCTCAGGGTTAGTCGGGACCTAAGCCGAGGCTGAAAAGCGTAGGCGATGGACAACAGGTTGATATTCCTGTACCACCTTTAAATCGTTTGAGCAATGGGGGGACGCAGGAGGATAGGGTAAGCGTGCTGTTGGATTAGCACGTCCAAGCAGTTAGGCCGGTAATGAGGCAAATCCCATTACCATATGGCGGAGCTGTGACGGCGAGGGAAATATAGTACCGAAGTTCCTGATTCCACACTGCCAAGAAAAGCCTCTAGCGAGATTTATGGTGCCCGTACCGCAAACCGACACAGGTAGGCGAGGAGAGAATCCTAAGGTGAGCGAGAGAACTCTCGTTAAGGAACTCGGCAAAATGACCCCGTAACTTCGGGAGAAGGGGTGCTCTTTTGGGTGTTAAAGCCCGAGAGAGCCGCAGTGAATAGGCCCAGGCGACTGTTTAGCAAAAACACAGGTCTCTGCGAAGCCGCAAGGCGAAGTATAGGGGCTGACACCTGCCCGGTGCTGGAAGGTTAAGAGGAGGGGTTAGCACGTGTAGTGCGAAGCTCTGAATTGAAGCCCCAGTAAACGGCGGCCGTAACTATAACGGTCCTAAGGTAGCGAAATTCCTTGTCGGGTAAGTTCCGACCCGCACGAAAGGTGTAACGATCTGGGCACTGTCTCAACGAGAGACTCGGTGAAATTATAGTACCTGTGAAGATGCAGGTTACCCGCGACAGGACGGAAAGACCCCGTGGAGCTTTACTGCAGCCTGATATTGAATTTTGGTACAGCTTGTACAGGATAGGTAGGAGCCTTGGAAGCCGGAGCGCCAGCTTCGGTGGAGGCATTGGTGGGATACTACCCTGGCTGTATTGACATTCTAACCCGCACCCCTGATCGGGGTGGGAGACAGTGTCAGGTGGGCAGTTTGACTGGGGCGGTCGCCTCCTAAAAAGTAACGGAGGCGCCCAAAGGTTCCCTCAGAATGGTTGGAAATCATTCGTAGAGTGTAAAGGCACAAGGGAGCTTGACTGTGAGACCTACAAGTCGAGCAGGGACGAAAGTCGGGCTTAGTGATCCGGTGGTTCCGCATGGAAGGGCCATCGCTCAACGGATAAAAGCTACCCCGGGGATAACAGGCTTATCTCCCCCAAGAGTCCACATCGACGGGGAGGTTTGGCACCTCGATGTCGGCTCATCGCATCCTGGGGCTGTAGTCGGTCCCAAGGGTTGGGCTGTTCGCCCATTAAAGCGGTACGCGAGCTGGGTTCAGAACGTCGTGAGACAGTTCGGTCCCTATCCGTCGTGGGCGTAGGAAATTTGAGAGGAGCTGTCCTTAGTACGAGAGGACCGGGATGGACGCACCGCTGGTGTACCAGTTGTCTTGCCAAAGGCATCGCTGGGTAGCTATGTGCGGAAGGGATAAGTGCTGAAAGCATCTAAGCATGAAGCCCCCCTCAAGATGAGATTTCCCATAGCGTAAGCTAGTAAGATCCCTGAAAGATGATCAGGTTGATAGGTCAGAGATGGAAGCGTGGCGACATGTGGAGTTGACTGATACTAATAGATCGAGGACTTAACTAAAATGATTACTTGGCAAATTGGTTTCCTTCTAAATGATTTAGTTTTGAGAGAACAAATCTCTAAATAAAGAAGTCTGGTGGCGATAGCGAGAAGGTCACACCCGTTCCCATACCGAACACGGAAGTTAAGCTTCTCAGCGCCGATGGTAGTTGGGGGTTCTCCCCCTGTGAGAGTAGGACGTCGCCAGGCAATAGGAAACAAGCATCTACTTTGGTAGGTGCTTGTTTTTTGTTGTATGCTATTTCTTATTTCTAAACTTTTAATAGTTAAAAAGCTTCTTATGGGAAGTCGATGTTAAGCTTGGCGTCTTTCTTGTAGAATTCTTACTTTTGCCATTTGATAAACAAAGTACTGATATTTTGGATCGTTTGTTTTTGTGTTAATAATTTCTCTTTCACATTCTAGGCATATAAAGGATTGAAAGAGATGAATCCCTTCAAGTTTATTTTGCTCACATATAAGACATTTTTCCCCTTTGCTTGATTGGATTGTATGATATTTTCCCATTTCTCCACCTCCATAGCAACTATTCTAACCATTTTAGCAATCACGTATACATTGATTCTCAAAATCTATTAATCAACAAAAAATTTTTTATCTAGCAAGTTAAGAAAAAAGGAATACATAGTTAGTCATTTATTTTATAAATAAGCTAGTGAAAAAAAGTGATGGCCATACAGCTTACTTCCTATGTAAAAAAAGTGATAAAATAAAAAAAGTGATACAAGAAAAGGGGAAATACAATTGCAAGAACAAACACCTTTATATTCTAAACTCTTACAATTTCAGTCAGAAAATAATATATCCTTTCATGTACCTGGTCATAAGAACGGCGAGTTGTTATCCCAAGACGATGAATGGAAAGGATTATTATGGAAGTTAGACGTTACAGAGCTAAATGGTTTAGATGATTTACATGCTCCAGCAGGCGTTATAGCAGATGCAGAACAACTATTAACAGATTTTTATGGAGTCAAAAAAAGCTATTTTCTTGTAAATGGAAGTACAGTCGGAAACCTAGCAATGATATTATCTGCTTTAAAAGAAGGAGATAAAGTATTTGTGCAAAGAAATAGTCATAAATCAATTATGAATGGAATAAAGCTTGCAAAAGCACAACCCATTTTACTGAGTCCAGATTATGAGGAAGATTGGAAAGTGGAGATGCCTCTTTCAGTAAAGACAATTAAGCAGGCAATTGCACAATTCCCTAATGTAAAAACATTAATATTAACTTATCCTAATTATTATGGCATGGTGGGAGAGTTAGAGAAAATTATTCAATTAGCACACGCTAACAGAATTTGCGTATTAGTTGACGAAGCGCATGGTGCCCATTTTAGAGGTAATTCTCATTTTCCATCATCCGCTGTTCAATTAGGAGCAGATATAGTGGTTCAGTCCGCACATAAAACGTTACCAGCTTTAACAATGGGAGCCTATTTACACTATAATACAGATTTTATAAGACAACAGGAAGTGAAATCTTATTTGGAAATGTTACAGTCTAGCAGTCCGTCTTATCTAATCATGGCCTCATTAGATAAGGCAAGACAGTATTTAGCAACATATAAGATGGAAGATTGGGATTACCTTGAAAAGACCATTGCAGAGTTTCGTAATGAGCTGCAAATGATTCCACAGCTAAACGTATTAAACTATCCCTATCAAGGGGATCCTTTAAAAATTACTGTTCAATCTACAACTGATATAAGTGGATTTGAAATTCAAAAACGGCTAGAAAAGGAAGGTATATATACAGAACTAGCAGATTCTTATAATGTTTTATTTGTTTTTCCATTGTTAAAAAAACAGATGGCTTTTCCTCTTGATAACATAATAATCAAGATTAAAAAAGCACTTACTGGGATTTCATCTGGATATTCCTTTAAAAAGGAACTAGATCAATCTATAAAAAAGAGAGAGGATATAGTAGAATTAAAACTTAGTGAAAAAGAACAGGCACAACGAAGCAAATTAGAAGTATTATTAAGTGACGCACTTCATGCTGTTTGTGCAGAAGCGATTATTCCGTATCCGCCAGGAATTCCGCTATTAATGCCTGGTGAGGAAATCACTGAATATCACATCGATCAAATTAAGAAATTATTAAAGAATGGAGCAAGATTCCAAGGAAGCTCTTCTATTTATAACAATAAAATTAATATTTACGAGAAATGACAGCTTTAGGAGGACAATAAAGTGACAAAAGGGCTCTTTATTACATTAGAAGGACCAGAAGGAGCAGGGAAAACAACGATTATCGATATGTTGTTAACCTATTACCAAGAACAAGAGAAACAAATCATAAAGACGAGGGAACCAGGTGGTATTCCAATTTCAGAAAAAATTAGAAGTATTATATTAGATCCGAAACATACTGAAATGGATGCTAGGACAGAAGCATTACTTTATGCAGCAGCAAGAAGACAGCATTTAGTAGAGAAGGTGATACCAGCTCTCAATAATGGTTCGATTATTCTATGTGATCGTTTTATTGATAGCTCTTTGGCTTATCAAGGTTATGCTAGAGGAATTGATATGGATGAAATTTGGGAGATCAATCAATTTGCTATCGGTAATGTAATGCCTGAGCTTACGATTTATTTTGATTTAGATCCACGAGTTGGTTTAGCAAGAATTAATAATACCACTGATAGGGAAATCAATCGACTAGACTTAGAAAAAATAGAATTTCATGAATTGGTGCAAGAAGGCTATTATAAGGTCATAGAGAAGTTTCCAGACAGAATTAGGAAGGTGGATGCATCGAAGCCTTTAGAACAAGTTTTTCAAGATACAATCGCAATTATTGATCACTACTTAAAGTAATAATGTTTACTTTTATAATAGGGTAATATGCAAATAGGGTTCTTCTTAAAGATGAGAGTGTATAGAAATAATTTTTCTATCAGCTGTTTGTTTTTGTATTTATTGCTATAATAGGGACAAGTTATAAAACATTCGGAAACTATAATAAGGGCGGGATAAAAATGAAATTAATTCTGACAGTCATTCAAGATAAAGATAGTAATAAATTGCTTAATGCACTTGTTGAAAATAATTTTAGAGCGACAAAGCTTGCAAGTACTGGCGGATTTTTGAAATCTGGGAATACTACCTTTATGATAGGGACGGAAGATATACGTGTAGAAAAGGCACTGCAAATAATAAAAGAAAACTGTCAATCAAGAGACCAGTTAGTGGCACCTGTGTCGCCAATGGGAGGAAATGCAGATTCCTATGTCCCTTATCCAGTAGAAGTGGAAGTTGGAGGAGCAACTGTTTTTGTATTACCTGTTGAGCAATTTAAGCAATTTTAATTTGAACGTCGGTTAACTTTTTATCGGTGTATTTTCACGGTTAAATGACAAACTCAAGATACTCCTATCTCTTAGTAAGAAGTTAGAACATTCTTCAGGAGGAAGAATATGAAGATTAATAAAGACATTCGTCTCAATTCAGAAGGAACGAGAATTGAGACGAAAGGTAGTTTAGGTAATTCAAAATTTCGAGGGTATGTCCAACAACAAAATGAGAAATTAAAGGTTGAACAACTACAAAACTTAATGAAAAATATTGATGATACCGGGAATATATTAGGTCGATTTCAAAATTTAAAGGATTTGACTAAATATAAAACGCTTGTTAAACAGTTTGTAAAAGAAGCTGTTGAATTTGGGATGCAAGTGAAAAAGGATAATTCATGGGATCAATTTGGTCAAGGAAGAGACCTCAGTGTTGTACAAGTAATTGATGATAAATTAGTTGAACTAACAGAAGAAGTAATTGCTAAAGAAAAAAACAGCTTAAATATCTTAGATAAAATTGGCGAAATTAAAGGTTTGCTGATTAATATATATACGTAATGGAGTGATTGTCTTGACAAGAACGTGGGAACAGCTTGAACAGACACAACCCATTGTTTTAAAGATGCTAAGAAACAGCTTAAAAAAAGAACGACTAGCACATGCCTACCTCTTTGAGGGAATGAAGGGAACGGGTAAAAGAGAAATAAGTCTTGTTCTCACAAAGAGCATTTTATGTAAAAATAGTATAGAAGGATATGTTCCATGTGAAACATGTTCAAATTGCAAGCGAATAAATAATGGAAATCATCCTGACGTTCATTTACTTGAACCAGATGGGTTATCGATAAAAAAACATCAGATACAGAGCCTGCAAGAAGAATTCTCAAAAACTGGGGTGGAATCAAAGCAAAAGATATACATTCTTGTTCATGCAGATAAAATGACTACGAATGCTGCTAATAGTTTGTTGAAATTCTTGGAAGAACCGAATGCGGAAACAACTGCTATTCTATTAACCGAACAAATTCAGCAAATATTGCCAACCATTTTGTCAAGATGCCAGGTCCTTTCCTTTACGCCTTTATCTCCAAATGAAATGGCAAAAGAATTAGTAAGAAATGGAATTAAACCAAATGAAGCTCCTTTACTCGCGCAAATTACCAATAATTTTGATGAGGCACTGACACTAAGTACGGATGAATGGTTTGTACAAGCGCGAAAAATAGTGGTAAAATTATATGAGGCTCTTAAGGGAGCTCCGTTAGAAGCATTAGTTGCTCTTCAAAGAGATTGGTTTACGCAATTTAAAGATAAAGACCAGTTTGACAGAGGGCTCGATTTATTATTGCTACTATATAAAGATTTATTATATATACAGCTTGGCAAGCACGATCAGATTGTATACGTTAACGAAAGAGATCGGTTAGAGGTTTATGCCTTAAAAACATCTAACAGACGCTTAACGGAACAAATGACAGCTATTTTTGAAGCAAAGCGAAAGCTGCAGGGGAATATGAATCCACAGTTATTGATGGAGCAGCTGGTGCTAGAGCTGCAGGAGGGATCTTCAGTTGTATGATGTTGTAGGAATCCGCTTTAAAAAAGCTGGAAAAATATATTATTTTGATCCAAATGAATTAATTATTCAAAAAGGTGAATTCGTCATTGTCGAAACTGTTCGTGGGGTAGAATTCGGGAAAGTAGTTATTGGACCGAAAAAAGTAGATGAAAATGATGTTGTGTTACCTTTAAAAAAAGTATTAAGGATTGCGGATCATAAAGATCAAATGATTGTAGAGGAAAACAAGAGTGCAGCAAAAGAAGCATATGATGTTTGTTGCGAGAAAGTGACGCTACATGAATTAGATATGAAATTAGTAGATGTAGAATATACATTCGACCGTAATAAAATTATTTTTTATTTTACTGCAGATGGTCGAGTAGACTTTAGGGAATTGGTTAAAGATTTAGCTTCCATTTTTCGAACAAGAATTGAACTTCGTCAAATTGGTGTCAGAGACGAAGCGAAAATGCTTGGAGGAATAGGCCCTTGTGGGAGGATGCTATGCTGTTCAACTTTCTTAGGAGATTTCGAACCAGTATCTATTAAAATGGCTAAAGACCAAAACCTTTCATTAAACCCAACAAAGATTTCTGGATTATGTGGACGATTAATGTGTTGTTTAAAATATGAAAATGACGATTATGAAGCTGCAAAGGAACTCTTACCAGATTTAGGTGATTGGATCAATACGCCAGATGGAAAGGGAAAAGTTGTTGGTTTAAATATTTTAGAACGTGTACTCCAAGTGGAAATTTCGGAACAAGAACGAGTGCTTGAATATACATTAGATGAAATACTGCAAGAGGATGCTGTTTCAGTTCAATCCACAGATTAATGAGGTGGAAAAGTGGATAAAAAAGAAGTTTTTGAATCAGTAATAAATATGGAAAGTCAAATTGGTAATTTATATAAGCAGTTAGGTGATCTTAAACAGCATGTAGCAGAGCTTATTGAAGAAAATAATAGGCTGCAGCTTGAAAATGAGAATCTAAGAAGGCACTTAGAGGATATACCAAGAGAGAAAGAATCGAAACAGGATAAACATAAAAAAAGAAATGCAAAACAAAATAAAACGTTGGAGGAAAAAAACATTGATATAGGAGAAGGCTATGATAACCTAGCAAGACTATATCAAGAAGGTTTCCATATTTGTAATCTTCATTTTGGAAGTCCCCGAAAAGATGGAGATTGTCTATTTTGTTTATCATTTCTTAATAAAAAATAAGGATGTCTCAAAGAAACTACTGCCCGAGTATGTAAGCAATACAATGATCGTATTGTGCGGGATGACTCTTTCTTCTTGAGGCATCTCTTTTTCTATGCAAGAAATAAGTAAAATGGAGGGAAAGAAAGAGTGGTTCCATTAAATGGAGACGAAAGATTAGATTATTTACTGGATGAACGGTTAAGAATTATTCAAAGTCCATCTGTGTTCTCTTTCTCATTAGATGCAGTATTATTAGCTGATTTTGTGTCTGTTCCCTTAAAAAGAGGAAAAGTTGTGGATTTATGTAGTGGTAATGGAGTTATTCCGCTCTTTTTGTCACTTCGAACAGAAGGAGATATTATTGGAGTTGAGATTCAGGAACGATTGTACGATATGGCAAATCGAAGTATTCAGTATAATCATTTAGAAAAAAAGATAAAAATGATTCATGGTGATATTAAGGAGGCCCCTAGCTTACTCGGTTATGAGAAGTATGATACGGTAACTTGTAATCCACCCTACTTTAAGAAGACTAATTCTATTGAGGAAATTAATATAAATGAACATCTTGCTATTGCGAGACATGAACTTCTTTGTACATTAGAAGATACCATTCGTATATCCAGTCAACTAGTTAAGCAAGGCGGTAAAGTAGCTTTTGTTCATCGGCCAGGAAGACTATTAGATATTATTTCTTTGATGAGAGCTAATCGACTGGAGCCGAAGCGTATACGATTTGTATATCCAAAGGAAGGGAAAGAAGCGAATATTTTACTAGTGGAAGCAATAAAAGATGGAAAACCTGATCTAAAGGTGTTACCTCCGTTATTTGTTTATGAAGATGGCAACAATTATACAGAGGAAATGAGTAAGATACTCTATGGAAAGTAAAGGACATTATTTTTATGTATTGATGTGTAATGATGGAAGCTATTATGCAGGATATACAAATGATCTTCAAAAGCGTTTGAAAACACATAATGAAGGAAAAGGGGCAAAATACACAAGGGGTCGTTTGCCAGTGTCTATTATTTATCATGAGGAGTTCCAAACAAAGCAAGAGGCTATGAAAGCAGAGTATGCCTTTAAACAATTGGATAGAAAGAAGAAAGAGAAGTTTTTAATGAAGGAAGTTGGTGAAGCATATGAGACAACAAAAAAGTTTTAAAGAAAAGAATGGATCTTTATATTTAGTACCTACACCTATCGGGAATTTGGAGGATATGAGTTTTCGAGCAATCAGGATTTTAAAAGAGGCAGATATTATTGCAGCTGAAGATACACGTAATACGAAAAAGCTTTGTAATTACTTTGAAATCACTACCCCGGTTATTAGCTATCATGAGCATAATAAAGAGACAAGCGGTCATAAGATAATACAAGCTTTGAAAGAGGAAAAAGTAATTGCTTTAGTTAGTGATGCAGGAATGCCTACTATTGCAGATCCGGGCTATGAGCTTGTTTTAGATGCAATTGATCAAGGAATTCCAGTTATCCCCCTGCCAGGAGCCAATGCAGCCTTAACATCCCTTATAGCTTCCGGCCTTCCAACACATCCTTTTTATTTTTATGGATTCCTTCATCGACAAAAGAAGGAAAAGAAAAAGGAACTGCTTTTCCTAAAGAATGTTCCTGGTACAATATTATTATATGAATCACCACATCGCTTAAAAGAAACATTAGTTTTAATAATGGAGATTCTCGGTAATAGAAAAATTACTTTATGTAGAGAGCTAACAAAGCTATATGAGGAATTCATTCGAGGCACGGTTGAAGAAGCAATTGCTTGGTCTCAGTCAGAAGAAATCCGAGGAGAGTTTTGTTTGGTTATCGAACAGGGTGAATTACAAGCGGAAGAAGATAATTGGTGGGATGAGTTAACAATTGTCCAGCAAGTAGATTACTATGTACAAAAAGAGGATATTACAGTAAAAGAAGCAATCAAAAAAACAGCGTTAGATAGAGGAATGCAAAAAAGAGACGTTTATCAAGAATATCATATTGAATAAGAAAAGGGCTACTGCCTTAAATTGGAACAGTAAAAATAGCATAATGTTCCCTTTTAAGGCGGCAGCCCTTTATTTTATAAAAAAGAATGAATAAGCTCTTCTCTTTGAGTAGTCATTTCAAGAAGCTTTCAGTAGAACATAAAGACTAGTTAAATGAGTAAAGCACTTACACATTTCTTATTTTAATCTTATTTTGAAAGTTCAAAGTTGCTTTTAATTTCTTCAATTAATTTCTCAGCACCCTCACGGCTAAGAATTAATTTACCACCAGCTAAAGATAAGTTATCATCTGAAACTTCTCCAGTAACTTGGCAAGTCATATTTGGTTTATATTTTTTTAAGATGATTTTTTCATCATCTACATAAATTTCTAGAGCATCCTTTTCTGCAATTCCTAATGTACGTCTTAATTCGATTGGAATAACCACACGACCTAATTCATCAACTTTACGAACAATACCTGTAGATTTCATTTCATTTCTCCTCCCAAAAGTAAATATTTATATTTTTTTCGCTAATTTTCGACAAATTTCTTTGTATGTCATTATAATACCAGCCATTCCCATAAACGTCAATTATTTTATTTTGAAATTAATGTATTTTATAAACCTTATTAAATTAGGTTTTTCTAAGGTGGTGTGCAATATTTAAACATTTATTGGAATAAATTGGTATGGTCTATTTGTTCTATTTTTGTTCTTTTTTCGACAAAAACCTACAATTTTACTTCTTTTCCTACAGACAGAAAAATGTCTGTTGCATTAACTATTGATTTTAGGTATATTTTGATGGGATAAAAGGAAAAAATGGCAATGATTATGCGGTTTACGAATGTTCTTATACTTTTTTGTTTCGATAAAAAAGAAGAATGGTTACAATAGTAATAGCGGTTATTTTAGTATAGGTACATATTGTATACATATATATAGGAGGGAACTAAGTGAAGGATCAAGAAAAAACTTTTTATCTTACTACGCCAATTTATTATCCAAGTGGCAATTTACATATTGGACATGCTTACACAACAGTTGCTGGAGATGCAATGGCCCGTTATAAACGACTGAGAGGCTATGAAGTTCGGTACTTAACTGGGACGGATGAACATGGACAAAAAATTCAGCGAAAAGCAGAAGAAGCGGGGATTACGCCTATTCAATATGTAGATGAAATTGTCGCTGGGATTAAAGAATTATGGGATAAACTAGATATTTCCTATGATGATTTTATTCGTACAACAGAAAAAAGACATACAGATATTGTCGAAAAAATGTTTAAGAAATTAGTAGATCAAGGTGATATTTATTTAGATGAGTATCAAGGCTGGTATTCTGTTTCAGACGAAACTTATTACACAGAACTACAGTTAGTTGATCCAATTTATGATGAAAATGGAAAAGTTATTGGAGGGAAGAGTCCTGATAGTGGCCATCCAGTAGAATTAGTAAAGGAAGAGTCTTATTTCTTTAGAATGGGAAAATATGCTGATCGCTTATTAGCCTTTTATGAGGAAAATCCAGAATTTATTCAGCCAGAATCCCGCAAGAATGAAATGATTAATAACTTTATTAAACCGGGATTGGAAGATCTCGCGGTTTCAAGAACAACTTTTGATTGGGGAATTAAAGTTCCAGGAGATCCGAAGCATGTTGTTTATGTGTGGATAGATGCACTTTCTAATTACATTACTGCTCTAGGATATGGTTCAGATGATGAAACATTATATAAGAAGTTTTGGCCTGCAAATGTCCACTTAGTGGGGAAGGAAATTGTACGTTTCCATACTATTTATTGGCCAATTATGCTTATGGCATTAGATCTACCATTGCCGAAGAAAGTATTTGCACATGGCTGGATTCTTATGAAGGATGGAAAAATGTCCAAGTCTAAAGGAAATGTAGTTAATCCAGTAACATTAATCGATCGCTATGGATTAGATGCTCTACGTTACTATTTACTAAGAGAAGTTCCGTTTGGATCAGATGGTGTATTTACTCCAGAGGCATTTGTAGAAAGAGTAAATTTTGATTTAGCCAATGACTTAGGGAATTTATTAAATCGTACGGTGGCGATGATCAATAAATACTTTAACGGAGAAATTCCTACTTATAAAGGTTCAGAAGGAACATTTGAAAAATCTCTTGTTGAGGCACATAGAGCAACAGCAGAAAAGTACACGGAGCATATGGAAAATATGGAGTTCTCTGTTGTATTAACAACATTATGGCAATTAATTAGCAGAAATAATAAATATATTGATGAGACGCAACCATGGGTATTAGCAAAAGAGGAAAAAACGGAAGAGTTAGCAGTTGTGATGAATCATTTAGCAGAATCGTTAAGAAGAATTGCTATATTACTAAAGCCGTTCTTAACAAGAACGCCTGACAAGATTTTTAAACAATTGAACATTCAAGACGCATCTTTACAAACTTGGGATAGTCTTGAACGTTTTGGGGTAATTCCTTCAGGCACTGTAGTAGAAAAAGGAGAACCTATTTTCCCTAGATTAGATATTCAAGAAGAAGTAGAATTTATCAAAGGAGAAATGAAGGGACCTCAAAAAGAAGAAGAGAAAAAACCAGAAGTTCAGGAAGTACCGGAAGTAGAGGAAATTACAATAGATGACTTTATGAAAGTTGACTTACGTGTAGCACAAGTTATTGAAGCAGAGCCTGTCAAAAAAGCAGACAAGTTATTAAAGTTGCAATTAGATTTGGGCTATGAGAAACGACAAGTTGTTTCTGGGATCGCTAAGTACTATTCTCCAGAAGATTTAGTCGGAAGAAAGGTTATTTGTGTAACCAATCTAAAACCGGTTAAACTAAGAGGAGAACTTTCGCAAGGAATGATTTTAGCTGGAAGTCATGACGGTCAATTATCTCTTGCAACAATAGCAGAAGCTTTACCATTAGGTGCAAAAGTAAAATAAAATGAATGAAAAACATGGAGATGTTTTTAGTGGATAAACTCGCCGATATTTTTAAGGGAATCGGCGAGAAATCCATATTTTAAACATCTCTATGTTTTTCTTCTTTCATCCAGGCTGTTTTCTAACGGTTGTTCTTTTTCAATAGAAAAAATGTAAAAGGTAATACTGAGCAGGCTGAATACGTACAGAAGCCATGGGAAGTGGCAAGACAAGGGAGAACTTGGAGTCACGGAAAGCGGAGTGTATTTATGCAACAATTACTTTCCGGATATAGCTTGCCTAACAAAAAAATGTAAGTATATCTAACAAAAGATGGAGGGATGGATATCATGTTATTTGATACACATACACATATTAATGCAAATGAGTTTCAAGAAGATGTAGAAGAAGTGATACAGCGTGCACTTGATGCAGGGTTGGAAAAAATGGTGGTTGTTGGGTTTGATAGACCTACTATTACCAAGGCAATGGAGCTCATTGAACAATATGACTTTGTATATGCAAGTATAGGGTGGCATCCGGTAGATGCTATTGATATGGTAGAGGAGGACTTAGTTTGGATTGAAGAATTGTCAAGTCATCCAAAAGTAATTGCAATAGGCGAGATGGGTCTAGATTATCATTGGGATAAATCGCCAAAGGATATTCAAAAAGAAGTATTTAGAAAACAAATTAGACTGGCAAAAAAAGTGAAACTACCGATAGTTATTCATAATCGAGAAGCTACTGCTGATATTGTAGAAATCTTAAAGGAAGAAGAGGCAAAAGAGGTTGGTGGCATTATGCATTGCTATGGTGGAAGTGTAGAGACAGCACTTGAATGCATAAATATGAATTTTTATATTTCATTAGGTGGAACAGTTACTTTTAAAAATGCTCGCAAACAAAAAGAGGTTGCAGAAGCTATTTCATTAGATCATTTATTAATTGAAACAGACTGTCCATATTTAGCACCAACACCATTTAGAGGTAAGAGGAATGAACCAAGTTACGTAAAACTAGTAGCGGAAGAGATTGCGGCAATTAAAGGAATGTCTTATGAAGAAGTTGCTTCGAAAACAACAGAAAATGCAAAAAAATTATTCGGCATAAACTGATAAAGGTTTTTGTCGAATGAAGAAAGAGCTTGTCCAAACCTCATTCATTTTTAATCGTTCTACATCGCTTTCCTTTCTCATAGACTAATTATGTCGAGATTTCTTTCTTCCCTTTCGCCTGTTTTTTTTGCATAATAAGATATACGTTCAAAGATTCTTAAGGGTTGACAGCGGACATGATACTCTATATAATCACTCCGAGAGAAAAGGAGGCGTTTTTCATCGTAATCAAAAACATGAAAAACCTGTTTTCGAAATCTTTGAGCAGGAAAAAAGTGTCCATCTTTTTAGCTAGTTTCATCGTTTTTGCGAGTAGCTTAGGATTTTTAATTTATGAAACTACTAAAAATACAGTGGCACTAACGCTAAATGGTAAAGAACAAATCATCGAGACGCACTCATCTACTATACAACAAATATTTGATGACTTAGACATTACCGTTGGCTCAGAAGATTATGTGTTTCCCTCGTTAAACACAAAAGTTACAGATAACCTAGAAGTTGTCTGGAAGAAAGCTAAACAGGTTGAACTGCAAAAAGACGACGAGAAGAAAACGGTTTGGACAACAGTAGATACTGTTAAGGAATTTTTAGAAGAACAAAAAATTTCTTTGAACGAGCATGATCAGATCAATCAGAAAGAAAACAATGCAATAGAACATAACATGGAAGTTGTCGTACATACAGCATTTCCAGTAACACTAGTAGACGCAGGAAAGAAAAAACAAGTATGGTCCACTTCGACTACGGTCGCTGACTTTTTAACACAACATGAAATATCACTTGAAAAATTAGACCGAGTTGAACCAGCTCTAAAGGAAAAAGTGAAAGAGGAAACTGTTGTTCATATAACAAGAATAGAAAAGGTCACCGATGTAGTGGAACAACCGATTAATTTTGCCGTAATCACCCAAAAAGACGATGATCTTCCTCACGGAACAGAAAAAGTACTTAAAGAGGGTACAGAAGGGTTAGTCTCTAAAAAGTATGAAGTTACGAAGGAAAATGGCAAAGAGATTTCCCGAAAATTACTCAGTGAAACAACAGTGAAAGAAAAGCAGGATAAAATTGTATCTGTTGGAACAAAAGGCGAAGTCGTACAACTTGCATCCCGAGGCGAAGAAAGCGGGCAAGAAGTATATGTCAATTCAACAGCGTATACTGCTAGCTGTAATGGATGTTCTGGCCGGACGGCTACTGGGATTGATCTGAAGGCTAATCCGAATGCGAAAGTAATTGCTGTCGACCCAAGCTTTATCCCATTGGGAACAAAGGTTTATGTAGAAGGCTATGGCTATGCTGTTGCAGCGGATACAGGCGGAAGTGTAAAAGGGCAGAAAATTGATGTTTTCTTTGCTACAAAAGCAGAAGCTTACCGTTGGGGTAACAAGCAAGTCAAGATTAAAATAATTAATTAACAATTAGTAAATCTCGACACTTATCCATGATTTCTCATGGAAAAAAAGATAGGCAATCTGGCAGAGGAAGCATTCCTCTGTCTTTTTCTTTGCTTCTTTTAACACGTTCTTACTTGTAATTGACTGCAGAAAACAGCCATTTGTTAAAACAAAAATATTAGCTATAATGATAATGATTATAATTTTTCTCTCTCTCTGTATATATAGACGATTCATGTTACAATTATGTTTCATTTTTTTTTCAAATTTATAATTATTTTTTTGGAGGTTCCATGAAGATTAAAGAAATAATAGTAGTGGAAGGACGAGATGATACTACCGCTATTAAGCGAGCGGTTGATGCAGATACAATCGAAACAAATGGATCAGCAATTAATCAGGAAACATTGGATAAAATAAAGCTAGCGCAAAAAACAAGAGGAGTTATTGTATTGACTGACCCAGACTATCCCGGTCAAAAAATTCGTCATACAATTGAAAAGCATATTCCAGATTGTAAACATGCCTTTATTCCAAAAGAACTTGCTATTCATAAGCATGGAAAAGGGGTTGGGGTGGAACACGCTTCAGTAGAGGCAATTCGAGAGGCATTAAAAGATGCTCATCCTATGCAGGAAGCAATAATAGAAGAAATTTCAAAAGAAGATTTAATTGATGCGGGATTAATTGGTGGTGCTGATTCTAAGGAACGTAGAGAACAGTTAGGTAAGTTTCTTAAAATCGGGTATACAAATGGGAAACAACTTTATAAAAGATTATTGATGTTTCATATTACAAAGGAAGAATTTGCACAAGCCATTAAGGAAATACGCCAGGAGGATAAGAATGTATAAAGATATAGCAACACCTGCACGAACAAGAGCAATTCTAGATAAGTATGGTTTTTCTTTTAAGAAAAGCTTAGGGCAGAATTTTTTGATTGATACAAACATTTTACGAAATATTGTGGATCATGCACAGCTAACAGAAGAATCTGGTGCAATTGAAGTTGGTCCTGGAATTGGTGCATTAACAGAACAATTAGCAAGGCGCAGCAAAAAGGTTGTTGCCTATGAAATCGACCAACGTCTATTGCCTATTTTAAAGGAAACACTCGAGCCATATCCTCATGCAAAAATTATTCATCAGGATATTTTAAAAGCTAACGTAAAAGAAATGTTAGACACAGAGTTTAGTGATATTCGTGATGTTATGCTCGTTGCTAATTTGCCTTATTATGTTACCACACCGATTATTATGAAGATTTTAGAAGAAAAGCTTCCTTTGAGAGGAATTGTCGTTATGCTTCAAAAAGAGGTGGCGGAACGAATTTCTGCTAAACCAGGAACGAAGGAATATGGTTCTCTGTCCATTGCTATTCAGTATTATACGAAACCAGAAGTAGTCATGATTGTTCCAAAAACTGTTTTTGTTCCACAACCAAATGTAGATTCAGCTGTTATTCGTCTTACTATCAGGGAAACACCGTCTGTTGTAGTAATAAATGAAGACTTTTTCTTTCAAGTAACAAGAGCAAGTTTTGCACAAAGAAGAAAAACCATCCTCAATAATCTATCGAGCCAATTAGAGAGAGGAAAAGAAAAGAAGGCAGACATTATAGAGGCGCTTAACCAAGCGAATATCGAACCTTCTAGGCGCGGAGAATCATTATCTATCGAAGAGTTTGCGAAGTTAAGCGATGCGCTGTATGAAAAGTTTAGCTAATTGATGATACAAAAAGGTGCACAGGTTAGTTTTCTCTTCCCCGAAAAATATAAGGGGAGAAAAAACTTTCGTGCACTTTTTTTATCCCACTCTTAACGGACGGTAAAATCTCTAACTAAGCTGCGGAAAATCGAGGAAGTCAGGTGGGGGATAAGGAAAAGTCCCCACTGATGGTTAGTTTTCTTTATGTTTCGATTCTTCTCTTTCGAATTGCTCACAACTTTATAGACATATGCATAATTTATCAGAGATAGATATTGAATACTAATAAACACTCAGAAGTGTGTTTGGGTTAATTGGAGTGACGACAGTGACTATAAATATCATGGATATCGTCGGTAGAGAGTCTTATAATTGTGATCTATTATTTCGAATCATCGATACAAAAGAAGTGAATGGCAAAAAAATAGCCATTCTTTATGGAGAGGATTTTCGACTAATTGCTGATGCTCCATACGAAGATTTAGTGTTAGTTAATCAGCCAATGCAACGGAAGATTTCACAAAAAGTGCAGTTGATGGAGGAACAATCTCTCCAGTTATTTCGACAAGATGTGAATCTCTTAAGAAGAAAGCAGGAGTATCAAGTAACTGAAGCTTATAGCAAACCTTCTAACTATTTTCAATTACCAGGAAAAGTGCTTCATATTGATGGAGATCCCAACTATTTAAAAAAATGTCTCACCTTATATGAAAAAATCGGGATACCTGTAAATGGAGTGCATTGTAAAGAAAAAGAGATGCCTAGTAAGATAGGGAGTTTGCTGGATTACTATCACCCAGATATACTAGTTATAACAGGTCATGACGCTTATTCTAAGGCGTTAGGAGAAAAGAATGATATCAATGCATACCGCCATTCAAAATATTTTGTACAGACCGTCAGAGAGGCGAGAAAGAAGCTTCCTAATTTGGATCAGTTAGTCATCTTTGCTGGAGCTTGTCAATCTCACTTTGAATCTCTGATTTATGCAGGAGCCAATTTTGCTAGTTCCCCTTCAAGAGTAAATATTCATGCGCTTGATCCGGTTTATATTGTTGCAAAAATTAGCTTTACGCCATTTATGGAAAGAGTAAACGTTTGGGATGTTTTAAGGAATACACTAACTGGCGAAAAAGGGTTAGGGGGAATTGAAACGAAAGGAGTCCTTCGAACAGGTATGCCATATCATACAAATCAATCAGAAGAGGTATGATGCAAATAGCAAGTAAGCCTTAGACAGCTGAATATCATTGTATACAGGTGTCCTGGTTATGGACTATTACAATATGTGCTTCATTTATGGTAGTAACAGGAAGACCACTTTTTTGTTTGGCTACTTCATATTAATGGTAATTAATAGATAGTAGAAAAATATTGAATTTTTCTACATATTTATCCTCACATTGTGCAAACTATCTTTGTTGAAAAATTGGAGAAAAATAAGAATAAAAAATATTGACAACTTCTGAAAAAGACTGTTATAATTTATGTTTTTATTTGACTCTGTTATGTCAGTGTGATATACTTTACACAGTGAGGTGGACCGAATGGCAAAAACATTATCAGATATAAAAAAAGCTCTTGATTCAAATTTAGGAAAAAGGCTTATGCTGAAGGCAAATGGCGGTCGTCGCAAGACAATAGAACGTTCAGGAGTATTAGCAGAGACTTATCCATCTGTATTTGTAGTGGAGTTAGATCAGGATGAAAATGCATTTGAACGTGTATCATACAGCTATGCAGATGTTTTAACAGAAACGGTTCAAATTACCTTCTTTGAGGATACATCAGGACAAATTGCTTTAAGCTAACTATTATTGCTTGAAAGCATTAAGCGGCAGTGAACAATTTGTTTGCTGCTTTTTTCAAAAGATAAGAAAGTATAAAAATTTGGGTCTACCACAGTCATTTAAGCTGTGGTATTTTCATTTTATGGAGACCAATATATTGAGAAGAATATTTTTTGATAAACACCAACATTGGGAAGCTTTCAAAAGAAAACACGGTGCTAAAATCCGCCCTATCGTAATTAAGGAGGTTGAGAAATTTCGAGATTGTGGGGATATCAAAAATGGATTTAAGTTATTTGTGTGTGAAGGTTGTCATGATGTGCGAAAGGTTCCTTACCGATGTAAAGGTCGATTTTGTACCACGTGCTCTGTTGGAGAAAGTGAAGAATGGAGTAGGTTACTTACTGAAGATGTTCTTCAGGTTAATCATCGGCACGTAATTTTTACGATTGATGAAGGACTAAGAGATGTATTTCTCCTTCACCGACATCTATTAAAAGATTTAATGGATGCTTCTGCAAGACTACTTACTGACTTCTTCAAAAAGAAAGCAAAGGTAACACCTGGGATTATTGCTGGACTCCACACTTTTGGTTCAAGGGTCAACTTCAATCCTCACGTACATATGTTAGTTACAATGGGTGGATTAACAGAAAAAGGAGAATGGAAGCAGTATGATTTCTTGCCATTTACGATGCTTCGTAAACAATGGCAAACGGTCGTATTAAAATTAATTAGAAACGGAGTTTCACCAAGAGAAAAGAAAAGAATCCAACCAAGACTTCAAAAGGCGTTCACCAATAATGGCGAAGGCTTCTATGTGTATGCACCTAAACAGAGGGGGAAAATAAAAGAACAACTTCGTTATATTGGCCGTTATATTCGTCGACCAGCGATTGGAATCAATCGGATTGAGGCATATGATGGGCAATTCGTTACGTTCAAATATAAGGATAAAACTGACGGAAAAGACAAATTCGAAACCGTAAGTGTCGAAGAATTTATTTCACGTTTAATTCGCCATATCCCAGACGAGCAATTTAAAACTATTCGGCATTACGGTATGTATTCTAGAAGATCAAAAAACTTGTGTAAAAAAGTGTTGAGTACTTGGCAACAAAAAGCAAGACGTTGGGTTGTAAAAGTTAAGAAAACCTTACGTCGCCAGACGTGGCGTGAAAGAATAGTAGCCAGTGGCAAGAAAGACCCTCTCGTTTGTCAGAGGTGTGAATGTTACTATGAATACAAGGGAGAAGTCTGCCTTGAAAATGGTAAATTAGAAATAAAGGTAGCCTTATGCAAAACTACAAGAGCTTATTTAGAAAGGATGATTAACGATCTCACCGGTATCAAAAACCCGCAAAAAGGGAAAGAAAAAGAAGAAAAACATAAGCCTAAACCAGTCCAAGCAACAGAGCGTCAGCTATGTTTGTTTGGCGTGTCATGAGAAAGAAGAGATTCCTATTAACGTGGTAAGGGATTTCGATTTAATGGATGATGGAGATCCGACAACTCCTCCTATGTTTGCATGTGAAAAATGTGGGGGTGAAATGTATCCTGAGTATTATAAAGGGGTACATGGCATAGAGTACAAATTATCGGATATTCTCTAACCATGAAAAGGACCGGGCTATGCCCGGTTTTTCTTATGGGAAAAATACAAATAATAATAATGATCCTGAATTATTCATAGAAAATCATTAATTGGTTACAATCGTTATTCCAATAAACTTTTTTGTTAAATGTTAATTCACTTGATAAATGAAAAAAGAATCCATTTCTGATAAGGTTAAAACAACGACGAAATAACCACAGAAAGGATTCTTATAATGGCTACTTTACCGCAAATTACCCTTGATTTCAATCGCAAAATTAAATTGTCAAATGATGGAGGGGATCTGTCCCAATGTCATAAACCTAAATTGTAAAAATATGTAAATATTAAAAAAGATTCATAAAATTGTTGTATAAAATTGAAAAAACCCCTTGACTTTTCAGAAACACCTCCATAATCAGCGTGAATACCAGTTCTTGGTATATCTCGTACGAAATGGGGTTTTTTTGTTGAAAAAAAGCAAGTTTTTAGAAGCGATTGAAGTATGTAGGGAGGTATTGTACGATTTCCATTTCATGTGCGATTCCCGCATGAAATCAACCTACTTTACACGTAAAGGAGGCAAATTGACTTTCCCAGAAACAATTTTGTTTGTGCTAAATCTAGTAACGAGAAGCTTGCAGATTGAGTTGAATGACTTTTTTGAGTTGATTAAAAAAGAAGGAGAAATTATAAGTAAACAGGGATTTTCACAAGCGCGAAAAAAAATAAAACCAGAAGCCTTCAAGACGTTATTTGACACCATTACGACGTGGTTTTATCAGACAAATAACTCCTTTAAATATAAGGGCTTCCGGTTATATGCGATTGATGCGTCTATCATAGAAATAGCCAATTCCCAAAGGCTAAGAGATACCTTCGGCGCATCAAAGGGCAATGGCAAGGAACTTGCCAGAGCCATGGTATCTACTATTTATGATATCGGAAATGATTTATTTGTAAAGGGGATAATCACAAAATGTACAGATAGCGAGCGCACAGTAGCGATAGAATTAATTGATAGTTTCCTAGAACTGCGTTCTAACCACGACCTTTTTCTTTTTGACCGTGGGTATCCATCTCAATATTTCTTTCACTATCTTTTGAAGAATAAAGTGAATTTTGTTGTTAGAACGCCAGTTAATTTTTACCGAGCCGCTATAAAAGAAGGGATCCCTGATCAGGTCATTGAACTCAAGTATAAAAGCAACGTCATGCGTTTGCGTGCGGTCCGTATCCCATTAGGCTCTGGAGAAGATGAATTACTTATAACGAATATATTAGATGAGTCTTTTGATATTCCGGCTTTTAAAGAGTTGTACTTTAAACGATGGTCAATCGAAACAAAATACGATGTCTTAAAAAACAAAATACAGATTGAAAGATTCTCAGGCGAAACAAAACAGACGATTGAACAAGAGTTTTATGCTGCTTTATTTTTAAGCAACATGGCTTCCCTACTAAAGCATGAGTCAGATGTGATCATCGCCGAGGATCAGAAGGATAAAGACTTAAAGCACAAATATAAAACTAACACCAATATTTTAATTGGCGCACTAAAAGATAAGCTCATTTGTTTAATCATTGAACCAAGTCAAAGGCGAAGAAAAAAGATGTATAAAGACCTACTGAACGAAGTTCAGCGAAATAGAGTCCCAATTAGACCTGGAAGGAAATTTAAACGTTCCAGAGGGCTAAATGCGAATAAACATGGATTTGGACAACGACCAGCTATCTAACAAAACGAACAAATAGGAAAATCAGGGAAATGCCAAAAAAATTAAATAGGCACTTCCCGGGCATCCTATTGGCTTTTTTAGTTATCAGAATATTATAAACATCAATTTTGGTTTACCACTGGTAATTACTGGTTTCTTAACTTGATGACATTGGGATCTGTCCTCCGATACTGGTGAATTTCTTTTTAGGGAATTCGATGAGAAAATTGGATTTTCAAAAACACTACAAAACCATTTGAGGTTAAACGATTCTAGGGCCTATTACCTCCATTCAAACGAGAACTTATTACGTCAAAAGATTTATCAAATGATTGCGGGCTATTCCGAGGATGATGCAGCTGATCATTTAACGAAAGATCCAGTTTTCACCCAAATCATAGGAACGCCAGCGCTCGCTTCACAACCGAGTTTATCTCGTTTTTACACACGTTTTGATAAAGAGTCTATTGATCATTTAAATCAAGCAAACCAAGAATTACTTGATAAAATCCATTCATTTCGGGGGTCCGAAGCTTTATTTATCGATTTGGATTCAACCCATTCGGATACTTATGGAAATCAAGAGGATTCTTCCTACAATATGCATTATGGAACAATGGGTTTTCATCCATTGGTTGCTTTTGATGGTGCTACAGGTGACTTTCTTAAAGCGAAGCTTCGTCCCGGAAATGTATATACTTCAAATGGTATTGTTGAGTTTATTCAGCCATTAATTGAACACTACAACCAAAAGTTCCCTGAAACGAATTTATTCCTTCGTGGAGACAGTGGGTTTGCCGTCCCCGACTTGTACGAATTGTGTGAAAAGGAATCCGTTTTATATGTGATCCGATTAAAATCTAACCTACAATTACAAAGTCTTGCTAAAGAATACCATCCTTCTTCTGCACCACGAGATGTTTCAGAAACAGAGCGCTATTTTGAAGAAGCCACTTATCAAGCCAAGTCATGGTCGAAACCAAGAAAAGTGATTATCCAATCGGTACGACCAGCTGGTGAATTACTTTTTGCCCATTCCTTTTTTGTTACAAATTTTGAAATAGCTTCTCCAAAAGACATCGTACGAGCTTATCAAAAAAGAGGAACGATGGAGAACTATATCAAGGAATCAAAGAATGGCTTTTATTTGGATCACATGAATAGTCATTCTTTTCAAGTCAACACGGTAAAAATGATGCTAAGCCTGCTTGCTTATAATTTAACGAATTGGTTACGAACCATTTGCTTTCCACAAGGTCAAAAGATGATGCAAATTGATACCATACGTACAAGGCTTATTAAAGTTGCCAGTAAACTAGTGAAATCAGGTAGATCTTATTACTTTAAATTGTCATCAAGTTTTGTCTATCAGAAATTCTTTTGGAACGTATTGGGTCAAATACAAAAACTCCAGATTGAGTAGCTTAACTTGGTTTTACCAACTGAAAAAAATTTAAATTTCAGTTAAGGGGAGAAGTCTGCCTAAAAATAGGACATTTCCAATGGGAAATAAATTAATTAGATTTTAAAGGTTAGAAAATGTTCAATCTTATAAAAAGATAGAAAACTCTCACCTGCATTTTAGAAAAACGTGCATCTTTTAAAGTGCTATGAATATTTCAGGATGATATTTAAATAAAGTCGATTGTAAATGTATAAATAAGCATAAGTTTTGGCAACAAATAGATAACATGAAAAACTAGTGATGGTTACATACTAAACATACCGTGGGTGATGAAAGGAGAGATTCACTTTGGGTAGACGAAAAGGGATTATGTCTGAAGGGCTAAAGGAAGAATTAGCAAAAGAACTTGGTTTCTATGATGTAGTTCAGAAAGAGGGCTGGGGCGGTATTCGCGCAAGAGATGCAGGGAATATGGTCAAAAGAGCAATAGAAATAGCAGAGCAAAGTCTTCTTACTCAAAATAAAGACTAACTTCAAAAGTCACTTTACGTCCATCTTTTTTGTATTATAATCATAATGGAGTTACCCACGGTACAATAGAATCTATCATTAGCTTATATCTATATTATCGACAAATGGTATAGATATTAGGGTTAATGATAGGTTCTTTTTTGTTCCAAAGTAATGGGGAGTTAGAATCCATCATAAAATGAATGATAAATTATCGGGAAAACGTAATCTCTATTGTATGTAAGAGAATGATTTGTGGTAAAATCACTATATCCATATAGAAGATTAGATGAGCATAATGCTTGTTAGGTACGGAATAAGGTAAAAGATAAAGTTCGTCTAGCCTACTATTATTACCTCCTTGGAAAATCCTCCTTCGTTAGGTGGAGGAAAAAAGTAAATGATGAAATTTGTTAAGTGGGTGGAAATATTGAAGCTTTTGGTTAAAGCGCCAGCTAAAATCAATCTGTCATTAGATGTGCTTCATAAGAGACCAGATGGGTATCATGAAGTAGAAATGATTATGACAACAATTGATTTAGCAGATAGAATTGAACTAGCACTGCTAGACAGCGATGTAATAAAAATAATTTCTCTTAATAGATTTGTTCCTGATGACCAAAGAAATCTTGCTTATCAGGCGGCAATTATATTAAAAGAAAAGTTTAATGTAAAAAAAGGTGTAGAAATAAAAATAGAGAAAAACATTCCTGTTGCAGCAGGTCTTGCTGGAGGCAGCAGTGATGCAGCGGCCGTATTACGCGGTCTAAATAAGTTATGGGATTTAGGGTTAACATTGGATGAATTGGCCGTCATTGGAGCTGAAATAGGGTCTGATGTGTCTTTTTGCGTATACGGAGGGACGGCACTAGCAACTGGAAGAGGGGAAATCATTAAAGAATTGCCTGCGCCGCCAGTTTGTTGGGTGATATTGGCGAAGCCATTTATCGGTGTATCAACAGCAGATATTTATAAAAGACTAGATGTAGAGAAAATTGAGCATCCCAATACGGAGAAAATGATTGAGTCCATTTCATCAAAGGATTATGATTTGATGTGTGAAAACGTCGGGAATGTACTAGAAAATGTCACTTTATCCTTATATCCAGAGGTCGCCCAAATTAAAGAACAAATATGTAAGTTTGGGGCAGATGCAGTTCTAATGAGCGGGAGTGGTCCCACTGTTTTTGGATTAATTCAACATGATTCAAGAATGAACCGCGTTTACAATGGATTAAGAGGGTTTTGTGATCAAGTGTTTGCTGTCCGAATGATTGGACATCGACATACTCTTGATTAAATCCGTATAATAATGTAAAATTGTCCTTAAATATTCGGATTTTGGGGGTTTGGTTATGAAGTTTCGTCGTAGTGAGCGTTTAATAGACATGACGAATTACTTGCTGGAGCATCCTAGGCAGTTAGTATCTCTTTCTTATTTTGCAGAAAAGTACGGCTCAGCCAAGTCTTCCATAAGTGAGGATTTGGCTATTATTAAAGAAACATTTGAGCAAAGAGGAATTGGTACCTTGCATACATTGCCAGGAGCAGCCGGTGGAGTAAAATATCAAGTAAGAGTCAGTGAAGAGGAAGCTAAACCATTTGTAGAAGAGCTTTGTGATTTGATTAAAAGTCCAGAAAGGCTT
Organism: Niallia sp. RD1; assembly: GCF_024219955.1. NCBI lineage: Bacteria > Bacillati > Bacillota > Bacilli > Caryophanales > Bacillaceae > Niallia > Niallia sp. RD1. The sequence goes on from NZ_CP100420.1 coordinate 1,426,317, forward strand.
TTACCAGGTGGATACCTCTATATGAATGATATACTGGGAAATACGGCTATCGTTCAAAAAGTTGGAAAACTTTTTGCATCAGCTTTTGCTGATACTGACATAGATGTAGTGATGACAGTTGCTACAAAGGGAATTCCTATAGCATATGCAGTAGGAACTTATTTAAATGTTCCTGTGGTTATGGTTAGAAGAGATAGCAAAGTAACAGAAGGTTCTACTGTGAGTATCAATTATGTTTCTGGTTCAACTAAAAGAATCCAAACGATGCTACTGTCTAAAAGAAGTTTAGAAGATGGTTCCAAAGTTTTAATTGTGGATGACTTTATGAAGGCTGGCGGTACGATCAATGGCATGATTAGTCTATTAGAGGAATTCAATGCAAGTGTTGCGGGAATAGCAGTATTAGTGGAAGCTGAAGAGGCTGAGGAAAGATTAGTAGATGATTATTTATCACTAGTCAAATTATCAGGTGTTGATGTAAAAGAAAAGAAAATTTCTGTGGAAAATGGTAATTATTTTGACAAAAAGTAGACCTTAGGGGGAAATGATAAATGAAAGTTGTTCAAACAAGCAATGCACCATCAGCTATCGGACCGTATTCTCAAGGAATTATTGTAAATAATCTATTTTTCAGTTCTGGACAAATTCCTTTAACTGCAGAAGGTACCTTAGTAGAAGGGGACGTTCAAACACAGACACACCAAGTGTTTAAGAATTTAGCAGCAGTTTTAGAAGAGGCTGGTGCATCCTTTGAAACAGTGGTGAAAGCAACTGTATTTATTAAAAATATGGAAGACTTCCAAGCGATCAATGAAGTATATGGGGAGTATTTCTCTACTCATAAACCTGCTCGTTCTTGTGTGGAAGTAGCTAGACTTCCTAAAGATGTATTAGTAGAAATCGAAGTAATTGCTCTTTGTAAATAAGTTACTTACAGAAAAAGGAAGATAGTCGAAGGTAAAGTGGAAAAATAGAGGAATTTATCACTTTTCGGCATATTTTCTTTATTTTATCCTAAATATTCTAAAAAATTTCACCTTTTAAGAAGGAGTTATGAAAATTCTGTTGAATTTAATAACTAGATTTTATCTTCTAGTAAAGGTGGTGAACAGGATGGAAGTAACTGATGTAAGGCTACGCCGAGTTAATACGGATGGACGAATGAGAGCTATTGCCTCTATTACACTAGATAATGAATTTGTTGTTCACGATATTAGGGTAATTGACGGAAATAATGGATTATTTGTAGCGATGCCAAGTAAACGAACACCGGATGGTGAATTTAGGGATATCGCGCATCCAATTAACTCTGGTACAAGAGGAAAAATCCAGGAAGCAGTTTTGGCAGAATACCACCGCCTGGGTGAATTAGAAATTGAATTTGAAGAAGCTGGAGCTTCCTAAAATAATCTACAGCTAGAGCCTACTTCTTAAGAGTAAGGCTCTTTTTTTTGCCACCTATTTCTTTCCTATATACCCCTTGATTTTCCAATGAAAACAATCAATACTTTTAGTATCATAAGAGAGACAGAAATTTTTTCTACAGTATCCTTGTTTTTAGAAGATTTGCTTATGTGAAAAAAGGAAAATGTTACAATCTAAAAACACCTTTTAGAAAGAAGCGTACATAAATTGTGAATCCTTCCTTGAAATCAAGAGTTATTTAAGATATATTTTTTAGTGGATAAAAAGGTTATTGGAGGCCTGTGAATGACAACTCGTTACGCAGTGATTTTAGCCGCAGGACAGGGAACTAGAATGAAGTCAAAACTTTATAAAGTACTTCATCCTGTTTGTGGAAAGCCGATGGTACAGCACGTTGTAGATCAAGTAGAAAAGCTACAAGTGGATTCAATCGTAACAGTAATTGGCCACGGTTCAGAAAAAGTAAAAGCGCAGCTTGGTAATAGTGTGAATTACGTATACCAACAAGAGCAGCTTGGAACGGCACATGCAGTAATACAAGCAAAAGATCTTCTTGGAGACAAAGAAGGAGTGACACTTGTCGTTTGTGGAGATACCCCACTTATGACAAGTGAGACGATAGAGGCACTCTTTTTACACCATGAGAAAGTGGGAGCGAAGGCAACCATTTTAACGGCAAAGGCAAGTAATCCAGATGGTTATGGCAGAATTATTCGTAATCAAATGGGGGTAGTAGAAAAAATTGTTGAGCATAAGGATGCAACGGAAGCAGAAAGAAAAATAACAGAAATTAATACAGGTACCTATGTATTTGATAATGCTTTGTTATTTCAGGCTTTAAATAATGTTTCAAATGAAAATGTGCAAGGTGAATATTATTTGCCAGATGTTATTGAGATTTTGAAACAACAGGGAGAAACAGTTAGTGCGTTCCAAACAATTGATTTCAATGAAACAATTGGTGTGAATGATCGGATTGCTTTATCAGAAGCAGAATCAATTATGAGAAAGCGAATCAATGAACAGCATATGCGTAACGGCGTAACGATTATTGATCCGTTAAATACTTATATTGAAGCAGGCGTAACAATTAAAGAAGATACCGTAATATACCCAGGAAGTACGATTTCAGGAAATGCTGTAATTGGTTCAGATTGCACGATTGGGCCAAATACAGAAATAAAAAATTGTGTTGTAGGAAATAATACGGCTATCAAACAGTCTGTTGCCCATGATAGCAGCATTGGTTCTGACGTAAATATTGGACCATTTGCACATATTCGTCCAGCATCTATCATTGATGATGAAGTGAAAATCGGAAACTTTGTTGAAATTAAAAAAGCAACATTCGGAAAAGGAAGTAAAGCATCTCACTTAAGTTATATTGGAGATGCGAGCGTCGGCAGTGATGTGAATATAGGTTGTGGTACAATCACGGTTAATTATGATGGGAAAAATAAGTTTTTGACTACGATAGAAGATGGCGCATTTATTGGCTGTAATTCCAATTTAATTGCACCTGTCACAATTGGTAAAGGAGCTTATGTTGCAGCAGGCTCCACCATTACAGATGACGTTCCGTCTGAGGCACTTTCTATTGCACGTGCCCGCCAAGTTAATAAAGAGAATTATAAACGTAAATAAAAAGGTTAAACAAAGAAGAATAATTTGTAATAATAGCTATACTTCATTCTTCGTACTATTAGTGGAAAAAGACCAGTGGAGGTTCAGCATGCCAGTTAAGAATTTAGATCCAAATTTGAAGGTATTCAGTTTAAACTCTAATCCAGAATTAGCGGGGGAAATTGCCGAGTCAATTGGAGTAGAATTAGGGAAATGTTCTGTAACACGTTTTAGCGATGGAGAAATTCAAATTAATATTGAAGAGAGTATCCGTGGTTGTGACGTATATGTTATTCAGTCAACTAGTGCACCTGTTAACGAGCATATTATGGAATTATTAATCATGATTGATGCATTAAAACGTGCATCAGCTAAGACGATTAACCTAGTAATTCCTTATTATGGGTATGCTAGACAAGACAGAAAAGCGAGAGCTCGTGAACCAATTACAGCAAAATTAGTAGCTAACTTACTAGAAACTGCTGGCGCAACTCGTGTTATTACATTAGACTTGCATGCACCACAAATTCAAGGTTTCTTTGATATTCCGATTGATCACTTGATGGGTGTACCAATTCTAGGTAACTATTTCAGTCAACGTGAATTCGATGGAGAACTTGTTATTGTTTCTCCAGATCATGGCGGTGTTACAAGAGCAAGAAAGCTTGCAGAACGATTAAAGGCACCGATTGCTATTATTGATAAAAGACGACCAAAGCCAAATGTGGCGGAAGTAATGAATATTGTTGGTAATATCGAAGGGAAAATTGCTATTCTGATTGATGATATTATTGATACAGCTGGAACTATTACACTTGGTGCCAATGCTCTTGCTGAAAATGGCGCGAAAGAGGTTTATGCATGCTGTACACATCCTGTATTATCAGGACCTGCCATGGAAAGAATCAACAATTCTAAAATTAAAGAGCTAGTTGTAACAAACTCTATTGAACTGGGAGATAAGAAACTTTCTGCTAATGTTATTCAATTATCAGTAGCTGATTTATTAGGTGAGGCTATTCTTCGCGTTCACCAAGATCAGTCTGTAAGTTTCTTGTTTGATTGATAGTACTCTATATGATTACGGATAGTCGCTTGTCTTAAGGCAGGCGACTATTAGTATTATGGTTTGCTTTTTACAGAGGAAAGCAAATTCTTTATGTTTAAATATCTTCCATTTAGGGCATTTTTTATATAAGAGTGTTCATTTAAATAAATAATGGAAGGTGAAATCATGACAGCAACTTTACAGGCAAAAAAACGTACGACGGAAAAGCATTCAAACTTAACGAAATTAAGAAATGTGGGAGAAATTCCAGGTATCGTTTATGGATCAAAAGTAGAAAATACTGCGATCTCTTTAAATGAAGCGAATTTCCTAAAAACAATTCGAGAGGTTGGAAGAAATGGTGTTATTTCGTTAGATATTGACGGAGAAACCTATAATGTTGTTTTAAATGAATATGATTCTGATCCAATTAAACGCGGCATCGTACATGTGGACTTTTTAGCAGTAGATTTATCAAAAGCAATCAGTGCACCAGTAAGGGTATCTCTAGTAGGCGAAGCAGCTGGAGTAAAAGATGGAGGCGTTATGCAACAGGCTCTACATGAATTAACAGTTACAGCAAAACCTAATGATATACCGACTAGTATTGATATTAATGTAACAAATCTTCAAGTAGGAGATACGATTACTGTCGGAGATGTTAAGGGTTATGATAAAATAGAAATTAATCATGAACAAGAAGAAGTAATAGCATCCATTCTTGCACCAAGACAGGAAGAGGAAATTAGTACAGGAGAACAACAAGAAGAAGGAATGCCTGATAATGTAGAAGGCAGAGAAACAAAGCCAGATACAGCAGAAGAGTAATCCGATCCATTCAAATATATTCTCCCTGTACGTTTTTTAGAAAGAAGGTTTCTAAAAAACATAAGCAAGAAAAGGTTTGACCGATTAGCTTTCTATTGGCCAAACCTTTTTCTTGTATGGTTTATAAGTATAGAATTAAAAGCAGGGGGATTCAAATGAAATTAATCGTAGGACTTGGAAATCCAGGTAAGCAATATGATAGAACAAGACATAATATCGGGTTTGAAGTAGTTGATTTTTTATCAAGCCATTATAATATTCCATTAGATAAAGCAAAATTCAAAGGGAATTTTGGAATGGGAAATATTGGCGGTGAAAAGATAATTTTATTAAAGCCGCTTACATATATGAATCTTTCCGGAGAATCTATTCGTCCTATTATGGACTATTACGATTTACAGCCAGAAGATTTAGTAGTTATTTATGATGATTTAGACTTGCCGGTCGGAAAGATAAGACTTCGTCAAAAAGGAAGCTCTGGCGGACATAATGGAATTAAGTCAACCATTCTTCATGTGGGGACTGAAAAATTTAATCGTATAAGAGTCGGGATTGATCGCCCGAAAAATGGAATGAAGGTTGTAGATTATGTCCTTGGGAAATTTACAAAGGAAGAGATGGATATATTAGAAGGGACTATCCAGAAATGTGCAGATGCTTGTGCACATTGGACAGAGGAACCTTTTTTGCAAGTAATGAATAAATATAATATCCAGTAAGCTATATAGGTGCATTCCAGTTGTTTTGGTTATATTTTCATTCGAATAGGTTAATACTAGCATTATATTTAATGTCTAGTAAGGAGGCCTTGGAATGGCTATACACTATCATTGCAGACATTGTGGTGTGCATATAGGGTCAATTGATGTGGAATCAGTAGAAACAAATCGATTAGGTTTTGATCATTTAACAGAAGAAGACCGCTCCGAAATGATTCAGTACCATCAAACAGGTGATGTTGAGGTAAAATCTATTTGTGAAGATTGTCAAGAGTCATTATCGAAAAATCCTGGTTATTATGAAAACGATTATTTGATTCATTAAAAGCGCGCTCAAATAAAATGGCAGTTTTTAATTCGGGAAAAAGAGGCTGGGACATAAGTATTCCAGTCATAGATAAACCCGAACAACTATCAAATAATCCTAAATGATTGTTCGGGTTTTATTAGTTTTATAAAAGGCTGTTTCAGTACAGTTAGTGTTAATATCCGCAGCCTGAATACACTTCGCTTTCCATGGGGCGAGCGCCGAGCCGCTTCGGCCTATGGCCTGCAGGGTCTCGGACTTTCTCGCAGCTCCCATAGGAGTCTACGTGTATTCAGGCTGCTCCATATTTCCTACTAATTCATTTTTTCTAAAAAAACAATATTTTTTAGGGAATTGCCTTTAAAAACAGAGTGGAATGGAGCGGAAGACGAGTTTCTGTAGCGCAATGGAACGAATTAGTTTTTACACTTGACTATATTTAAAAACATAAATAACCATTGTATAAAAGGAACCTTTATTTAAGAGATAAATTAGAGATTGTTCGTCTTTACAGATTGGCTATCTAGTTTTGTCCCAGCCCCATTTTTCCGTTGTCTGTATATATGTTTTCTTTTGTATTGCAGGAATATAGGCAAGATATCTCGTATATAACAACATTAAGAAGTATTTCTTCTTCCTTTTAGCAAAATTTCTTATATGATGTATGGAGAACTTCAAATTTTAAGATTTTTGAAAGACCTTATATACTAAGGTATTTTATGAGGAAACAAATAGATTGCAATTATAAATCTTCATGTAAAAGAGAAACAAATTATTAGGATTGATTTAAACCTTAAAGATAAAAGGGCTAGTAGCTAGGGGTAACCATTTTACTAAATACTTGAAATAAACTAGCTCTGCACCACTTTTATGGTGCCTTTGCTTTCGAATGGGAGGGAAAATTTTTTGTTAGGGCTAAAAGATTTATTTAAACAGCAAGAAGATATACAAAATGTCATTTCTGGGTTAGATGCTGGATTACATGAGCAATTAGTTTCAGGGCTTTCTAATTCAGCACGTACTTTATATATGACTTCTATTTATGAAAGAACAAAGAAACCGTTATTAATCGTAACGCATAATTTATTGCAGGCACAAAAGCTTTATGACGATATTACCAATATAGTGGATGAAAAGGATGTTTTTCTTTATCCGGCTAATGAATTAATTGCGGCGGAAATTAGCATTGCGAGTCCTGAACTTAAGGCCCAGCGTATAGAAGTATTGAACTATTGGGCGAAGAAAAAATCGGGAATAATGATTGTGCCAGTAGCAGGTTTGAGAAAGCTACTTCCTCCTAAAAAGTTATGGAAGGAAGCTCAGTTAAAGCTTGAAATTGGGCAGGATTTAGATTTAGAAGCATTTTTATTGAAACTCGTTCATATGGGGTATGTTCGCTCGGAGATGGTTGCATCACCGGGGGAATTTAGTGTGCGTGGTGGAATTTTGGATATTTATCCATTAACAGAAGAAGATCCACTTCGTATTGAATTATTTGATACAGAGATTGATTCCATTAGAGCGTTCTCACTTGAAGATCAACGCTCGAAGGAAAAGAAGGAAACCGTTAGCATTGGTCCTGCTACAGAGATTCTTTATGATGAAAAGGCGGTTAGCAACCTAATAGAAAAGCTTGAAAAGGGCTTAGCTGAAAGTTTAAAAAAAATAAAAGATGAAGCAACCAAAACATTACTAACACAAAACATCGGTAGCGAAATAGAACAGCTACGAAATGGACAGAAGCCAGAACAGATATATAAATACCTATCCATCCTTTATGGAGAACATGTCAGTTTAGTAGATTATTTACCGAGTAACGGTTTTTTAATTGTCGATGAAATTAGTAGAGTGCAAGAAATGAATGACACGCTTGAGAAAGAAGAAGCTGATTGGTATACAAGCTTGTTAGGTGAGGGAGAAATTATTCATGGGTTAACCTTATCTCAAAGTATCAATCATCTTTTACATCAGGCAAAACAGCCAATTGTCTATTTATCTTTATTCTTACGCCATGTTCCAAATACTAATCCGCAAAATATCATAAATGTATCCTGTAAACAAATGCAGAATTTCCACGGGCAAATGAATGTTTTGAAGACAGAAATGGAAAGATGGAAAAAAAATCATTACACCGTTGTTCTGCTTGGTAATAGTGAGGAGCGCTTAGAAAAGTTAGAGCAAGTTCTTCAAGATTATGATATGGAAGTAATGATTCAAAAAAACGCTAAGAAGATTTCCGAAGGGAAAATTCAATTATTAGAAGGTCATCTGCAGTCAGGGTTTGAGCTTCCTATCCTAAAACTAGCGGTAATAACAGAAGAAGAACTATTTAAGACAAAGACTAAAAAGTTATCCAAAAGAAGACAAAAACTAACAAATGCAGAGCGTATAAAGAGTTACTCTGAGTTAAATGTTGGTGACTATGTAGTCCATGTTAACCATGGTATTGGTAAATACCTTGGGATTGAAACACTTCAAATTAATGGTGTCCACAAGGATTACCTACATTTACGATATCAAGGAAATGATAAGTTATACGTTCCTGTTGAGCAGATTGATTTGGTCCAAAAATATGTTGGATCAGAGAGCAAAGAACCAAAAATATACAAATTAGGCGGTAACGATTGGAAGAAAGTAAAGAAAAAGGTAGAGTCTTCTGTTCAAGATATAGCGGATGATCTTATTAAGCTGTATGCGGAAAGAGAGGCTTCTGTTGGTTATGCCTTCTCTCCAGACGGGGAAATGCAGCGGGAATTTGAAGCGGCATTTGCTTACCAGGAAACGGAGGATCAATTACGATCTATTCATGAGATAAAAATAGATATGGAAAGAGAAAGACCGATGGACCGCCTTCTTTGTGGAGATGTTGGTTATGGAAAGACAGAAGTTGCTATCCGAGCAGCTTTTAAAGCGATAGCTGACGGAAAACAAGTTGCCTTCTTAGTTCCAACGACTATCTTGGCACAACAGCATTATGAAACGTTGAGAGAGCGTTTTCAAGACTACCCGATAGAAATTGGTTTGCTAAGTAGATTCCGGACAAGAAAGCAGCAAAACGATACAATCAAAGGGTTGAAGGCGGGAACGATTGATATTGTTGTAGGTACACATCGGATTCTATCAAAAGATATATCATATCGAGATTTGGGCTTATTGATTATTGATGAGGAACAACGATTTGGGGTAACGCATAAGGAGAAGATTAAACAATTAAAAACTAATATTGATGTGTTGACACTAACGGCAACTCCAATTCCTAGAACACTCCATATGTCTATGTTAGGTGTACGAGATTTATCTGTTATCGAAACACCTCCTGAAAATAGATTCCCTATTCAAACCTATGTTATGGAATACAATGGTGGGCTTGTAAGAGAAGCTATTGAAAGAGAACTTGCGAGAAATGGGCAGATTTATTTTCTATATAATCGTGTGGAAGACATTGAAAGAAAGGCCGAAGAAATTTCCATGTTAGTCCCTGATGCAAGGGTTACCTATGCTCACGGGAAAATGACGGAAAATGAATTAGAATCAGTAATGATCGGGTTTTTAGAGGGAGAATACGATGTTTTAGTAAGTACAACGATTATTGAAACAGGAGTAGATATTCCTAATGTAAATACATTAATTGTTCAGGATGCAGATCGTATGGGGTTGTCCCAGTTATATCAATTGAGGGGAAGAGTTGGTCGTTCTAATCGAGTAGCTTATGCCTATTTTACGTATAAGAAAGATAAAGTCCTAACAGAAGTGGCAGAAAAGAGACTGCAGGCAATTAAAGAGTTTACAGAATTAGGATCTGGTTTTAAAATCGCTATGCGTGACTTAACTATTCGTGGGGCTGGAAACCTTCTCGGTGCTCAACAGCATGGATTTATTGATTCGGTCGGGTTTGATTTATACTCTCAAATGCTAAAAGAGGCAATAGAAGAGAGAAGAGGAACGATAACGGAAGAACAAAAACAGACAATTGAAATTGATTTAGATATTGATGCTTATATTCCAGATTTTTATATTAGTGATGGACAGCAAAAGATTGAGATGTATAAAAGGTTTAGAGGTGTTACAACCTTAGAGGATATGGAAGAACTAAGAGAAGAATTAATCGACCGTTTTGGAGACTATCCAGAGGAAGTTTCTTATCTTTTCAAAATCACAGAAATGAAGATTTATGGAAAGCAAGCGGGAATAGAATTGATTAAACAAACAAAGGATGAAGTTCTTATTCTGTTATCAGAACAAGGTAGTGATCGTATGGATGGACAAAAAATATTTGAGAAAAGTTCTAAATATGGTCGAATGATTGGTCTTGGCATGGATGGAAGAAAACTAAAAATGATTTTCCATGTAAAAGGTGTCGAAAAAGAAAAATGGCTTAAAGCGTGTCACGAAATGGTAGAAGCGTTAAATACATTTAAAAAAGAACCAGAGCAAGTTACAAAATGATGAAAAGAAATTTTAAGTAGGAAAGTTTGTCGGAATTAGAATTCTAGACTAACTTGATGCAACCATGTTGGTTGGAGCGGATAGGTAAGGATCCTAAGGGAGATTCGAGAAAGACCGAGACCCTGCAGGAGCGAACCCCTGTAGTGGAAATCAACAAAAAGACCATAGGTAAAAACCTTAAATTTCAAGGAGTTTGTCTACAGTCTGAGAAGCTCTCCATTAGGAGAGCTTCTTTTTCATACCCGTAATTATAAAGAATATTACGTAAAAGGAATGTTTAATATGGAGGGACAAGGGTATAAACAAAATAAATAAAAGTTAAAAAGTTTTCTGATTGATGACATCTAAGTTCAGTACTTGAATAGATAAATGTTTCATCCCCGATTTGGGAAGTGAACTTCCCATGGATGGATGATATGGTAAATATTTTTCGGTAAGTGAAATATTCACCAAGGAAAATAAAGCTACCTAGAGAAAATTTTGCATGTTTAATGTATAGAACTTACCATATGAAAGATACTATGTTTAAATATGGTGAACATTTCATGTATAGTGAGAATGCATTCACCAATTTAAAAAATCATCTGATGAAAGTGAGGCAACACGGAATGAAAGCAACTGGAATTGTGCGTCGAATCGATGATTTGGGTCGTGTCGTTATCCCAAAAGAAATCAGAAGAACATTACGAATTCGTGAAGGTGATCCATTAGAGATTTTTGTTGATCGAGATGGAGAAGTGATTTTAAAGAAATATTCACCGATTAGTGAATTAAGTGATTTTGCAAAAGAGTATGCCGAAGCTCTCTATGATAGTTTAGGAAATGCGGTGCTAATTTGTGACAGAGATTCTTACATTGCGGTTTCGGGTGGATCGAAGAAAGATTATCTGAATAAAAATATTAGTAGTGTAGTGGAAAAGGCAATGGAAGATAGAAGTTCAATTCTTATGAATCAACAAGACCAAGTAGCATTAGTAGATGGTCATACTGAAACAATTTCAGCTTATACAATTGGTCCTATCATTGCAAATGGTGATCCAATTGGAGCAGTTGTCATTTTCGCAAAAGAAGACTCACTTGGTGATGTAGAGAAAAAGGCTGTAGAGACTGCAGCAGGATTTTTAGCTCGCCAAATGGAATCATAATGATTGCATAACGTTTTTTACTAATCTTTATATGCCTTAAACTGTCGACAAACTCGGAAAGGAGTTGTCGACTTTTTTGTTTTTAGGAAGTATCTTAACAAATAAGATTGTTCTATTAAAACTATAACAAATTTGTTCTATTAAAACTATAACAAATTTGTTATAATAAGTGTATAACAGTTTAAGGTGGATGATGATGTATATTCAAATAAACCCTGAATTAGAAATGCCGATTTATGAACAGCTTACGATGCAAATTATGATAGGGATAATAAGAAAGGAATTACAGGACGGAGATATGCTACCTTCTGTTCGTTCGTTGGCAGCTGATTTGGGTGTCAATATGCATACTGTAAATAAAAGTTACCATCAATTAGAAAAAAAGGGACTAATTCAAATTATTCCTAAATCAGGTGCAGTTATACGGACAATTAGTAGGAGAGTGACAGCAGAAGAACAGAACAGAGTCTCTGATAGTTTAAAACCGGCAATTGTGGAAGCCATCGTACTAGGAATGAAGGAGGAAGAAATAACAAGATTAATGAAATCGATTATTCAAAAAATGAAGGAGGCATAAAAAATGGAAGCTATTATTTTTATTATTATGTTGTTAATAACGGTCTTATTTGAAGCAGCCATCCCCTTTCTGATAAGAAAGACAGTCGTATTTGGCGTTTCAGTTCCAAGTACACAAATAAAGCATCCTCAAATTTCTACCTATAAAAAACGATATTCACTTTTTGTCATTATCCCCTCCATTCTTAGTATTGTTGCTTATTGCATTTGGCAAGCTGCTAATAATATCCAAGCAGATCAAGTAGCCATTATCGGAACGTCACTATTGTTCGGTATGTTATTTTGGAGCTTAAGCCTTTATTTTTATTTTCATGGGAAAATGCTTTGGTTAAAGCGTGATAATAAGTGGGAGGAGCAGCTAAAGGAAGTCAATGTAACAGAACTGGGAGTTAGGCAAAAGGATGAGATGCTTCCTTGGTATGTATTTATTATTCCAATGATCATTACAGTAGGATTCCTTCTTTTTACTATAACGCAGTATCACATATTGCCAGCGGAAATACCTGTTCACTGGGGACCGGATGGGAAACCAGATCGATTTACAACAAAGACACCCCTATCTGCTGTGACTTTGCTGCTTGTTTTACTAACGATGCAGATTATGTTTCTAGGAATTAATATTGCCAAAAAAAAATCAGGGATAAAAATGATTGCTAACAATAAACAAGCATCCAAGCATAGACAGCTAAAGTATCGTAAATATTCAAGCTGGTTCAGTTTTCTTACTTCTATTGCCGTAACTGTGCTTTTTATCCTTTTACAATTAACAACTTTATACAATAATATCTTCAGTGATTACTTGCTTTTCCTTATTCCTATTCTCATTACCGTATTGATATTAATTGGGACAATTCTATTTACGATAAAGGTAGAAAGACTAAATCGTGGGTTGGATGGAAAGGAACACCCCACACAAGAAATCTCTTCTTTTGATACGGATAGCTACTGGAAGGGAGGCTTATTTTACTTTAATAAAAATGATCCTTCTATTTTTGTTGAAAAGCGTTTTGGAATTGGATGGACGCTAAACTTTGCTAATCCTATTGGGTATGTTATCATCTTTCTTCCGTTGCTTATTATTTTATTATTAAGCTTTATGTAATTAGTTTTGCTTCTTTTTGTAGAGGTAAAGATACTTTCCAGGCAACAGGGCTGCTCATGGAAAGTATCTTTACCTCTATTGTATTAATATATGTAAGAAATGGATTCGGATGTAAGAACACATCTTCCATCTAACTATGCTATAATACAAGCGAAAGTAATTATGGAAGGAGCTAGACATGTGAAGACTTCGCAATCAAATGTCTGGTTTAAAGGCGCTTTTATCTTAATGATCGCTGCCTTAATAACTAAAGTATTGAGTGCTGTATATCGTATACCATTTCAAAATATTGTTGGTGATACAGGCTTCTATATCTATCAGCAGGTTTATCCTTTTTATGGGGTAATTATTGCTTTATCTACATATGGTTTTCCAGTTGTGCTGTCAAAATTGTATATGGAAATGAAAGTAGAGGGGAATCAATCGGGTATAAATAGACTTGTGAGTTCCTCTTTTTTCTTATTTGTTCCAATCGGGGTTGTTGCTTTTCTTGTCTTGTTTTTAAATGCAGGTAGGCTAGCCTCTTTGATGGGTGATCCTTATTTGGCATCTTTGTTAAAGGTTATTTCTTTTGCATTTCTTGTTTCTCCTTTCATTGCTATATTGAGAGGTGTTTTTCAAGGAGAAGGAAATATGATTCCGACCGCAGTGTCCCAGGTAAGTGAACAACTAATGAGAGTGGGGATTATCTTATTTGTGGCTGTCTTTTTTTCCTATCAAGGATATTCCTTATATGCAATTGGTTCTGGCGCCATGTTTGGTTCTGTAATAGGTGGGTTGCTTTCTCTAATAGTCTTAATCCATTTTTATAGAAAATCTTCTTTATCCTTCTCTCTTTTTCGGTTTTCTCTTCTTTTTGAAAAGGAGAATCGTGTACTATGCAAAAGAATAATATACGAAGGCATTACTATTTCCATTAGTAGTATGTTATTGGTGTTATTGCAACTCGCTGATTCTTTGAATTTATATTCTTTATTAATCGAAACTGGCATGGCTGATGAAAGTGCTAAAGTAATGAAAGGGGTTTATGACAGGGGGCAGCCGCTTATTCAAATTGGAAGTATTATTTCCACTTCTATGGCTTTAACCATTGTTCCCCTAATTACGAAGGATCGTCAAAAGACAAGTAAGAAAGATCTGATGGGAAATATTCATTTTTCTCTCTTAGTCAGTTATTTTATTGGTCTTGGGGCAACGATCGGCTTAATTGGCATCATAAATGAAACAAACAGTATGCTATTTAAAAATGATGCTGGTTCAGATGTTCTTACTATTTTATTTTTTGTCATTTTTCTTAATGCCATTATTGCTACAGTAATGGCCATTCTTCAGGGATTAGGCTATTCTTTATATCCAGCAATTTTGATCATATTAGGATTTGTTGGAAAATATGCGCTTAACATCGTACTTGTTTCCTCCTATGGAATTTACGGGGCAGCTTATGCATCTCTTATTGTATTATTTATGATTTTGCTTTTAATGATGGTAAAATTGAGAAGAATAGTCAAAGAGCCGCTTATGGACATAAAGCAGATACTGATTATCAGCGGAGCAAGTCTTGTTATGTTCTTTGTCCTTAAAGGATATATACCATTTTCCTCTCTGCTGCTTAAATATATAGAGCATGAACGTATAAAAAGTGCTATCCAAGCATTATCTGGTGTCATAATAGGTGGAATAATATATGTGGTTATTGTGTTGCGAGGTAATGTTTTTAAAGAAAAGGAATTATCCCTATTACCGTTAGGAAGTAAACTAAAATGGTTTTTACCGAAAAAAAGGAAGGGAACTAAATGAAGCAAATAAAGGTTATTGGATTAGGTGCAGGGGATATAAATCAGCTGCCATTAGGTGTCTATCGCAGTCTAATCGATGAGAATAAAGCTGTTTATGTACGGACGAATGATCATCCCGTCATATCAACTCTTGAAGAAGAAGGAGTTATTTTTCATTCTTTTGATTCTATTTATGAGAAGCATGAACAATTTGAAGCGGTATATAAGGAAATCGTTGAAGTTCTATTAGAGAAAGCAAAGGAAACAGACATTGTCTATGCGGTTCCAGGTCATCCGCTTGTTGCAGAAAAAACGGTCCAGCTCTTAATAGAAAAGGATAAAGAAGGAATTGTCTCGATTGAAATTGCTGGGGGTCAAAGCTTTCTAGACAGTATTTTTCAAGCATTGCGAATAGATCCAATTGAAGGGTTTCAACTCTTAGACGGAACAGCTCTTGACCGCTCAAGCATCCAGCTTAGAAATCATTTGATTATTGGCCAAGTCTATGATGCTTTTTCTGCATCTGAAGTGAAATTAACGCTAATGGATGTACTGCCATATGATTATCCAATTAAGATTGTCACTGCAGCTGGAAGTATTTTAGAAAAAATAAAAGAAATTGAGCTACATGAATTAGATAGAGAGATCGATTTAAATAATTTAACAAGTATATATGTGCCACCTGTTCAAGAGGAAAAGTTGCTTTATAAAGAATTTTCCCAGCTTAGACATATAATAGCGGAACTTCGTGGGCCAAATGGCTGCCCGTGGGATAAAAAACAAACTCATGAAAGCTTGCGTAAATACTTATTGGAAGAAAGCTATGAATTAATTGAGGCAATCAATGAAAGGGATATAGACCATATTATTGAAGAGCTTGGTGATGTGTTATTACAAGTAATGCTTCATAGTCAAGTAGGAGAAGATGAGGGATATTTTTCAATCGATGATGTAATTGAAGGAATTTCCGATAAAATGATTCGCAGACATCCACATGTATTTGGGGAAGAACAAGCAGAATCGGTCGATGATGTAATGAAGCATTGGCAAAATGCCAAAAAACAGGAAGCGAAGGAAGAAACAGAATCTATCTTAGATGGAATAAACCGTGCAATGCCTAATTTGTTACAGGCTTATGAATTACAAAGAAAAGCTGCAAAGGTAGGATTTGATTGGCCGAATGTAGAAGGAGCTTGGGAAAAGGTAAAAGAGGAGGTTCTTGAGTTTCAAGAGGAATTAAAAGCGGCAAATAATAGAGAGCAGATAGAAAGTGAATTTGGCGATGTTTTATTTTCACTGGTAAATATCGCTAGGTTTTATGAAGTAGATCCTGAACTTGCCATCTTCCAGACAAACAAAAAATTTCTCCAGCGTTTTTCTTATATAGAAAAAAAGGTGAAGGAGTCTGAACGAGATTGGAGCGATATGAGTTTAGAGGAATTAGACGGTTTTTGGAATGAAGCAAAGGGAAAATAACGTTAAGAAGGAGCTGTTAGGATGCGACTAGATAAATTCTTGAAAATCTCTCGCTTAATTAAGCGAAGAACATTAGCAAAGGAAGTTGCTGATCAGGGGAGGATTTTGGTAAATGGACAGCAAGCAAAAGCAAGTACAAATGTGAAGGTCGGCGATGAGCTGCAGGTTCGTTTCGGTCAAAAGTTAGTTACTGCTAAAGTGGAAATGTTGCAGGAATCAACAAAAAAAGAAGATGCTGCAAATATGTACAAAATAATTAAAGAAGAGACGCTTTCTTAATTTGAAGCAGTTTTAAGAAAATTTTACAATAAGGATTAAGTTTATTAAGCTTTATTATTGGTAATAAACAAGATAGAGTTGTTTTCCTCACATCCTTTATAAGGCTTGTTCTAAATTTATTATTGTCCACATATATTTGTACAAGTAGAGATTGTACTAAGTGATTGTGAGGGATAATGATGAGCCAATATTATGATTCAAATACGACTAAAAGTAATATGGTGGAACATGACGTGATTATGAGAGGAAGAAAGCTGCTAGATATTACAGGAGTTAAGCAAGTGGAGAGCTTTGACAACGAAGAGTTTATACTTGAAACAGTAATGGGTTTTTTATCCATTAGAGGTCAAAATCTTCAAATGAAAAATCTGGATGTAGAAAAGGGAATCGTCTCCATCAAAGGTAAGGTATTTGATTTAGTTTATGTAGACGATCAAAGTGGAGATAAGGCTAAGGGATTCTTTAGCAAGATATTCCGATGACACTTTCTACACAATTTATGACCATGCTAGCTATGGTTAGCATGGGCCTATTCTTTGGGATAAGTTTAGATACATATCAATACTTCTTGAAAAGACCGACACGGAAAAGAAGTATAGTTTTTATCCATGATATCCTTTTCTGGATTTTGCAAGCTCTTCTGATGTTTTATGTCCTTTTCCTAGTAAATAAGGGAGAGGTTCGCGTTTATTTGGTCTTAGCCTTGCTATTAGGCTTTGCGATGTACAAAAGTTTATTTCAAGCTCTTTATCTTCGACTCTTAAAAGGAATTATTTCCTTTTGCATCCATTCGTATCGCTTTTTGATTAAGATAATAGTTAATATCGTATATAGACCAATTAAATCTATTGTTTTATTTCTTTTGTCGATAATAATTGCATTAGGCAAGGGACTTATGGCACTTGTCAGTGGTATAATTAGGGTATTAAGATTTATCATAAGGATACTATTAAAACCAATAGAATGGCTTTTATCCCTATTGTGGCTAATTATGCCGAAAAAGGTTAAATTATTCGTCGAGAGAATCTCTAGCAAATTGGCAGGATATTACTTTAAAATAAAGAACTATTTGAAAGAATGGATAGCTAATAGAAAAAAATAATGAAAGGAGGAGCCTCATATGAGTGCTATAAGAAAACCAGATGTTACAACATTTCCAACAGAATATAATCTACAGCATCAAGCTGATAGTCTTAGTGGAGCCAGAAAGAAAAAGCTATTGATGCGCCGACTGACAACCTTCTTCGTTTGTGCTGCTGTTATTGGCTTTATCATGATTTCCACACTCATATCACAAAGCTCCACTTTAAAAGAAAAAAGAGCAGAGAAAGAACAGTTAGAAGGACAACTTGTTGCATTGGAGAAGCAGGAAGCAGACCTAAAGGATCAAATTGCTAGATTGAACGATGAAGAATATTTAGCTAAATTAGCAAGGAAAGATTTATTATTATCACAAAAAGGGGAAATTATTTTTAATATCCCTGAAAAAGAAGCAAAAAACGCAACTGGAAAATAATAAGGTTGTCAGTAATATTGACACTCTTTTTTTCCATTCTGTATAATATAAATAAGTACGATTTTTTATATCCTTAAGGAGGCAAAACTTTTTTATGTCAATCGAAGTAGGCAGCAAGTTACAAGGAAAGGTAACAGGAATTACTAATTTTGGTGCGTTTGTTGAGCTCCCAGAAGGCGCAACAGGTCTTGTTCATATTAGTGAGGTCGCAGACAATTATGTGAAGGACATTAATGAACACCTAAAAGTAGGCGATGAAGTCGAAGTTAAAGTTATTAATGTCGAGAAAGATGGGAAAATTGGACTATCTATCAAGAAGGCGAAGGATAGACCAGAAAGACCGGAAAGACCAGAGAGACCACAATACGAACGCGGAGAAAGAAGAGAATCGAGAGGCGGCTATTCCGGAGGAAATTCTCAAAGGTCACGTAATGCAAAATCAAATGATAATCGTGCTCCTAAAGAGAATTTTGAATCGAAAATGGCTCGTTTCTTAAAAGATAGTGAAGATCGATTAGCTTCTTTGAAAAGAAATACTGAGTCGAAACGCGGGGGAAGAGGCGCTAGACGCGGGTAACTTGCTGCTGAATAACCAATAGATAGCAGGGTTTATCGTTTATATATTCCCATAGCTTAAGCAAGCCGATTTGGCTTGCTTTTTTTTAGAGCATTCCTGATAAAAAAACACAAAAAAAAAACCACGTAAATTTACGTGGTTTTTTCGATAGCGGCGGAGGGGATCGAACCCCCGACCTCACGGGTATGAACCGTACGCTCTAGCCAGCTGAGCTACACCGCCATAATATTAACAAGACAATTAATATAATACAAAGAAATAAATATAATGTCAATAGATTTTAATCATTTATTTAGGATATTAGTTTTTACTCTATTTAAATAGTTTTAACGAATAAAGAATCTAAAAAAACATATTGCATGAACTGACAAAAATAAGCAATAAATGTAAAAATGGTGACAGCAAATAAGACGATTCACATATACCCCGTTCCCAATAAAGAAGGCTTTCCAATAATAGGGTAGCTACTTTTTATTGAATATCCTGACAAATCTAACTAGAAAGATTCTATCGAATTTTGTATTTCGATAAAAAAATGGAGGAAAGAAGTCGAGCGAAAAGTTGGAACTGCTTCGTTATTTTGACAAACTTTTAAATAGCTACCTTCTATAATGTGGAGCAACGATACTTGATAGGGAGTGTGGTTTTATGGAGAAAGTAGAAAGGGATATAATCGATCCGATTGGTGAAGTTGATTTTGGGAAGTCGCGGGATAGCTTCAGCTCATTTGTTCATAAATTTAATACAAAATTGGAGAGTTTCTTTTTAGTAAAGGGTTATTTGTTACTAATCATTGGTTTTTTGCTTGGACGTGCCTTAATATTAGGGCAGCTTACTCCTTTTGCTCTTCCATTTTTTGCAGCTGTGTATCTATCAAGGAAAGATAAAGCCCCACTTGCCCTTATTGGATTAATAGCTGGTGCGGCCACTTTAGGGATAACTGAGGCTGCTTCTAATTTTGTCTTGTCTTTCTTCTTTTTGATTAGCTATAAAATCATTTTGAATTGGAAAAGTAAAGAACAACAACTTGTACCGGTATTTGTGTTTGGGCTTGTTTTTCTAGGCAGCTTAGTGAAAGCCTATCTTTTAACAAATGGTTTTACATTGTATGGTGGAATGTTAGCGTTTGTAGAAGGAAGCCTTGGGTATATTCTAACATTAATCTTTTTGCAAAGCCTACCCCTGATGACCGTTAATAAAAGGAGACAAGCACTAAAAACAGAAGAGATTGTATGTCTTATCATCATGCTAGCTTCTATTATGACCGGAACAATTGGTTGGGCGGTTTATGGCTTATCAATTGAACATATTATGTCTCGTTATTTAGTTCTCGTGTTTTCCTTTATTGCTGGGGCAACTATTGGATCGACTGTCGGTGTGGTAACTGGATTAATTTTTAGTCTTGCAAGCATTTCTAGCTTTTATCATATGAGCTTATTAGCTTTTTCAGGACTTTTAGGTGGTTTGTTGAAAGAAGGTAAGAAGATTGGTGTGGCACTGGGCTTGTTTATTGCTACGCTTCTAATTGGAATGTATGGAGAAGGAGGAGGCGTCTTATCCGTTTCCTTAATGGAAACGACAATAGCTGTTTTCCTATTCCTTTTAACACCAAAAAGTTTGACCTCTCGCATTGCAAAGCATATACCTGGAACAGCAGAATATTCCCAAGAACAACAGCAATATATGAGAAAGATGAGAGACGTTACAGCACAAAGAGTTTCTCAATTTTCCAATGTTTTTCAGGCACTCTCTAAAAGTTTTTCCTCTCCCAACATAAGTGAGATGATAGAGGAGGAAGATAAGGAGTTAGACTACTTTTTAAGTAATGTTACGGAAAAAACATGCCAAACATGCTTTCGAAAGGAACATTGCTGGGCGCGTAACTTTAATACAACCTATGATTATATGAAAGATATTATGACTGAAATGGCTGATACTGGTGGAAATATTTCTCCTAGTCTTTCAAGGGAATGGGATAAGCATTGTACAAGATCGAAGAAGGTAACTGATGCAATCCATCAAGAACTAACATTGTATCAAGCTAATCAAAAATTAAAAAAACAAGTGCAGGAAAGCAGAAAACTAGTTGCCGATCAATTGCTCGGTGTATCCGAAGTAATGGGTGACTTTGCGAAAGAAATTCAAAGAGAAAGAGAAAATCATTATAAGCAGGAAGAATTAATACTAGAGGCTATTCAAGAGTTTGGTATTCATATTGAAAATGTAGAAATATATAGTTTGGAACAGGGGAATGTCGATATCGATATAACGATTCCATATAATACAGGCTATGGAGAATGTGAAAAACTAATTGCACCGATGCTATCTGATATTCTTGGAGAAACGATTATTGTCAATAAAGAGGAGGTTTCCGAGTATTCTAATGATTACAGTCATGCAACATTTCGGTCGGCAAAAGCTTATACAGTGGATACAGGTGTTGCCCATGCGGCCAAGGATGGTGGATTTATATCAGGAGACAGCTATTCTACAATCGAGTTAGGATTAGGAAAATATGCAATGGCCATAAGCGATGGAATGGGTAATGGTAAGCGCGCCCATGTAGAAAGTGAAGAAACACTTCAATTATTACAAAAAATTCTTCAATCAGGGATTGAGGAACAGGTTGCTATAAAATCGATTAATTCCATTCTTTCTTTAAGAACAACAGATGAAATTTTTTCAACTTTAGATTTAGCGATGATTGATCTCCAAAATGCAGCAGTGAAATTTTTGAAAATTGGTTCTACACCTAGTTTTATTAAAAGAGGTTCGAAAATAATGAAGATACAGGCAAGTAATTTACCAATGGGTATCCTTCAAGAATTTGATGTCGATGTTGTAAGTGAACAATTAAAAGCCGGAGATTTGTTAATTATGATGAGTGATGGTGTTTTTGAAGGGCCAAAACATGTTGAAAACTTTGAAATTTGGATGAAGAGAAAAATCAAAGAATTGAAGACAGAAAATCCTCAAGAGGTAGCCGATTTAATTATGGAGGAGGTTATACGATCTCGTCTCGGGTTAATTGAGGATGATATGACGGTGTTAGTTGCAAAAATTGATCATAATATTCCTAAATGGGCATCTATTCCAGTAAAAGGCTTTAAGCAAATGGCAAATTAAGTTTGGTAACTTGCAAAACATTTATCCCACTGGACAGTATTAATACCCAACCGCGAGCTGTGGGAAATCAAAGGAACTAGGTGGGGGATAAAGAAAAAACATTGATGGAAGCCTTCTTAATAAAATTGATAATAATAATACTGTTTTATTCAACTAACAACCAGCGTAAAGGGTAAGCATGGTTGTTAGTTTTATTTTATCCACTCTTAACGGACATCCCCACAAGCTTATGAGATTGGTGGGACATCAACTGTCCGTAAAGGTCCGATTGGTTCAACTAACCCCCACTGAGAGAAGTATCACTCTATATCCTCTGTTTATCCTTCATATGAGGGTATAAATACTTCCTTTTTCGTCGAAAATGGGACTAACTCATAAAGATGGAGGGGAGATATTTATGAAAACAGGTACGTTAAAGCAAATTTTGCTTATCACAGATGGATGCTCAAATAAAGGAGAAGATCCTATTGCGATGGCAGCATTAGCTAGTGAACAAGGAATTACAGTCAATGTTATTGGAGTCATGGAGCAAGATACAATTGATGAGCAAGGTATGAAGGAAATTGAAGGCATTGCACTCTCTGGGGGCGGTGTTAGTCAAGTAGTATACGCACAACAATTAAGTCAGACTGTCCAAATGGTAACGAAAAAGGCAATGACCCAAACGCTACAAGGAGTAATAAATAAAGAGCTTCAGCAAATTCTAGGTTCCTCAAAGACAATGGAGGATCTGCCGCCAGAAAAAAGAGGGGAAGTAATGGAGGTTGTTGACGAACTAGGAGAAACAGTCGAACTTGAGGTGCTAATTTTATTGGATACAAGTGCTAGTATGAAGCATAAACTTCCAACAGTTAAGGAAGCATTAATTGATTTGTCCTTAAGCTTGAATGCTAGATCTGGTGAAAACCGCTATTCTGTATTTGTATTTCCCGGGAAAAAGAAAGATGTCGAAAAATTAATGGATTGGACTCCTCGTTTAGAATCTCTTACAAGTATTTTTCCGAAATTATCGACAGGAGGAATTACACCGACAGGTCCAGCTTTAAAAGAAGCAGTTCGTTACTTTAAGCATAAGCGCTCATTAAGGAGCTTGATTTCAAATGATGATGAATACATCGAAGAGTCAATTTAAAATAAATAGTGGTACAGTAATAAAAGGAAAGTGGCATAACAAGCAGTATACAATTATAAAGGAACTTGGCTATGGAGCGAATGGTACTGTTTTTTTGGCAGATTCCAGAATAGGAAAAGTTGCTTTGAAATTAAGTAATAATAGTGTATCTATAACTTCCGAAGTAAATGTGTTGAAGTCCTTTGCAAAGGTCCAAGGTTATAGCCTTGGACCTTCTTTAATAGATGTAGATGATTGGGTAACGAATAGAGGAACTATTTCTTTTTATGTAATGGAATACATCAATGGACCTGATTTACTAACATTTATTCAACATAAGGAAGGATCATGGGTTGATGTGTTAATGATTCAATTGTTAAAAGATTTACAAAACCTTCATGAAAATAATTGGATATTTGGAGATTTAAAACCAGAGAATCTGATTATTACAGGACCTCCAACAAAAATTAGATGTATTGATGTAGGCGGAACAACCATTACCGGTAGAGCGATTAAAGAATTTACAGAGTTCTTTGATAGAGGGTATTGGGGGCTAGGTACAAGAAAGGCAGAACCAAGTTATGATTTATTTGCTGTCGCCATGATTATGCTCAATCTTTATTATCCAAAAAGGTTTAATAAAACAGTGGGTGGACTGAAACAACTGCAAACGATGATTCGACAAAAACAAGGTCTCGTGCGCTATGAGGGAATTCTTCAAAAAGCGTTAACCGGAAAATATCAAAGCGCTAAAGAAATGCGATTAGACTTTTTAAAATTAACAAGTGGAGATTCGACAAAACCTAATAGAAGCACCGTAACAGCGGGAGCTAATAGAAATAGCTCCCGGCAAGTAAGAGGGCAAACTACTCAATCTACTAAAACAAGAAGCAATATGGCTAAAAAGAAGAAAAAGGCTGGTTGGGTCGAATCTTTGCTTATCATTATTCTTATTTCCATTTGTTATATTTTGTATATATATGGTCAATTAACTTGAAAAGAGGAATTTTAACAATTTTAGAGAATAGTCTTTGGTATCACTTTTAAAAAAGTGATATCCTTGACTATAGTAGACTACAATCTCTGATGAAAAAGTAATAACATCAGTGTTGGTAGAATAGTGATAGTGATAAGGAAGTAATCAGAAATGTTTGAGGATCAAGTTTCAAATTACCTGCAAAGAAAAAAGGTGACTTTAGAAGGAAAAAAAATCTTAGTTGGAGTGTCGGGGGGCCCCGATTCTTTAGCACTTCTTCATTTTTTATGGACAAAAGAGGAAGAGTGGAAAATCAAGGTTTATGCCGGGCATGTTGATCATATGTTTCGAGGGGGGGAGTCGCTAGAGGAAGCCAAATTTGTAAAATTGTTCTGTGAAAAAAGGAACATTCCCTTTTCTTGGGAGAGGATAAATTTACCAATGTTTATTAAAAAAACAGGGGTGAACTCACAAAAAGCGGCAAGAGAATGTAGATATTCTTTTTATGAAAAAATCATGAAAGAATTTAATTTAGACTATTTAGCATTAGGTCATCATGGCGATGATCAAATAGAAACAATTCTGATGCGATTAACGAGAGGAAGTTCAGGTAAGGCGAGAGCTGGAATTCCTTTTATCCGTCCTTTCGGAGCAGGAAATATTATTCGTCCCTTTTTATGTTTAGAAAGGGAAGACATTGAGGAATATTGTAAAGTACATAATTTAAATCCAAGAAGAGATCCAAGCAATGAAAAAGACACATACAGCCGCAATCGATATAGAAAATATGTTGTGCCCTTTTTGAAAAAAGAAAATATACACGCGGCAAAGCATTTCCAGCGGTTTAGTGAAGAATTAGCAGACGATGAAGCTTATTTAATGGAGCAGGCAGAAGAAAGGCTTTCATTTATATTAGTCGAAAAACGAGAACAGGAAGCAGTAGTTGATATTAATAGATTTCTTTCAATAGCTATTCCTTTACAAAGAAGATGTATTCAACTAATATTAAATTATCTCTATGACGAGATACCTATTTCATTATCCGCATTACATACTGAGCAAATGATGATATTACTTAAGAGTCCTCATTCTTCTGGAAATATTGATCTCCCGAATGGTCTGAAAGTGAAAAAGTCGTACCATTATCTTCATTTTCAGCTTAATTTTTCTCCAACAAAATCCTTTTATTATGAATTATCAAAAATGGGAGAGTTATTATTACCAAATGGGTATAATATTAAGGTAGAATATATAGACGGTGAACATCATACTGATAATCATTGTATTCTTTTGGATTCTTCTATTTCCTTCCCTCTTATTATCCGTACAAGAAGCGCTGGCGATAGAATCCATTTAAAAGGGATGAATGGTAAGAAAAAAGTGAACCGCATTTTTATCGATGAGAAGATTCCAATCCATGAAAGAGAGAATTGGCCAATTATTACAGATAGTAATGGTGAAATTCTTTGGATACCAGGACTAAAAAAATCGATATATTCTCATAGTAATACGAATAGTGGTAGTAATCTATTAATAACATATAAAAAGCAATGATCTTCTAGGGGGCACACAAGAAATGAAACACGATATTGAAAAAATATTGATATCTGAAGAAGAAATACAAGGTAAGATCAAGGATTTGGCTTTTCAACTTACAGAGGAATATCAAGATAAATTTCCTTTGGCAATTGGAGTGTTAAAAGGTGCTATGCCCTTTATGGCCGATCTTTTAAAGCGAGTGGATACATACCTAGAGATGGATTTTATGGATGTATCAAGTTATGGTAACTCTACTGTTTCTTCTGGAGAAGTAAAAATTTTAAAAGATTTGGATACTTCTGTTGAAGGAAGAGACATACTAATTATTGAGGATATTATTGATAGTGGATTAACATTAAGTTATCTTGTAGAGTTGTTCCGTTATCGTAAAGCAAAATCAATCAAAATTGTGACTCTTCTTGATAAACCTTCTGGTAGAAAAACGGATCTTGAAGCAGATTATGTAGGATTTAACGTGCCAGACGCTTTTGTTGTGGGGTATGGATTAGACTACGCAGAAAAATATCGTAATCTACCTTATATTGGTGTTTTAAAACCGGAAGTTTATGCAAGTGATAGTAAATAAGGATAAAAGAAAGGAATTCAGATCCAGAAAGGGTAATTCCTTGAATTTACTTAATTTTCTATGTTACTATACTCTATAGTTTGTTTACCGTGGGAGGAGGTAAGGGATGAACCGTATTTTTCGTAATACCATTTTTTATTTATTAATCTTTTTAGTAATTATCGGTGTGGTTAGTTTTTTCAATGGAAATAATCAGCCTACCAAGCATTTAACATATACTGAATTAATAAATCACCTTGAAGCTGGTGATGTTGCAGAAATAACGCAGCAGCCTGAAAGAGGTGTACTTGAAGTACGAGGGAAATTAAAGGGCTACAAAGAAAATGAAACATTTGTTTCTTATGTAACAAACAATGAAACAAATGCTCAAGTGATCTTGAAAGCTGCTACAGAAGGTTCTGATATCGATGTTCAGCCTGCACAAGAAACAAGTGGATGGATCACATTCTTTACTTCAATTATCCCGTTTGTGATTATTTTCATCTTATTTTTCTTCTTACTCAATCAAGCCCAAGGTGGCGGCGGCGGCCGAGTAATGAACTTTGGTAAAAGTAAGGCAAAGCTTTACAATGAAGAAAAGAAAAAAGTTCGCTTTAATGATGTAGCAGGAGCCGACGAAGAAAAGCAAGAACTAGTAGAAGTAGTGGAATTCTTAAAAGATCCACGTAAATTTGCTGAGCTAGGTGCAAGAATACCAAAAGGAGTCCTTCTTAATGGACCTCCAGGAACAGGTAAAACACTACTTGCTAGAGCGGTTGCAGGAGAAGCTGGCGTACCTTTCTTCTCCATCAGTGGTTCTGACTTCGTAGAAATGTTTGTAGGGGTAGGGGCTTCACGTGTTCGTGATTTATTCGAAAATGCGAAGAAAAATGCTCCTTGTATTATCTTCATTGATGAAATAGATGCAGTCGGTCGTCAGCGTGGAGCTGGTTTAGGTGGAGGACACGATGAACGTGAACAAACCTTAAACCAACTATTAGTTGAAATGGATGGATTCGGTGCAAACGAAGGTATTATTATTATCGCTGCTACAAACCGTCCTGATATTTTAGACCCTGCATTATTACGTCCAGGTCGTTTTGACCGACAAATTACGGTAGACAGACCAGATGTTAATGGTCGTGAGGCAGTTTTACGTGTACATGCTCGTAATAAGCCATTAGATGAGTCTGTCAATCTAAAAAGCATTGCTCAGCGTACACCAGGATTTTCTGGAGCTGATTTAGAAAATCTTCTAAATGAAGCAGCGCTTGTTGCTGCGAGAGCTGATAAGAAGAAAATTGATATGGAAGACATGGATGAGGCAACAGACCGTGTTATTGCTGGACCTTCCAAGAAAAGCCGAGTTGTTTCTAAAAAAGAAAGAAATATTGTTTCTTACCATGAAGCAGGTCATACAATTATCGGTGTTGTGTTAGATGAGGCTGATATGGTTCATAAAGTAACAATCGTACCTAGAGGTCAAGCTGGTGGATATGCAGTTATGCTTCCTAAGGAAGATCGTTTCTTAATGACAAAACAAGAGCTTCTTGATAAGATTACTGGATTACTTGGTGGTCGTGTGGCAGAGGATATCGTATTTGGTGAAGTAAGTACCGGAGCACATAATGATTTCCAAAGAGCTACAGGGATTGCTCGTAAGATGGTAACAGAGTATGGGATGAGTGATAAGCTTGGACCATTACAATTCGGTCAAGCACAAAGTCAAGTGTTCCTAGGCAGAGATTTAAATAATGAACAAAATTATTCTGATGCAATTGCATATGATATTGATTTAGAAATTCAACGAATCATAAAAGAGTGTTATGAAAGAGCGAAACAAATTCTTACAGAAAATCGTGAGAAGTTAAACCTAATCGCTGAAACACTTCTTGAAATCGAAACGTTGGACGCAGAACAAATCAATAGTTTGTATAAAGACGGTGTTCTGCCAGATCGTACGAAACAGGTAGATACTACTTTAGGTTCAGAGGATGTAAAGGTAAATATTAATAAAAAGGATGATAGAGACGAGTAAATCTCGATCATCAGTAAAAAGGATACGCTTAAAAGCGTGTCCTTTTTTATCTATTTGTTAATACTACAATAATAGGTGTATAGATAGCAGCTGTTGCTTTAGGCTTTGTCTCTTTCCTGTTGTATGTTATGATATTTCCAGTATTGAACATGAACGTTTACATATAGCTTAGGTAAGGTGTTAGTGATAGGTGTGAAAAGATACTAATAATAAGTAAAGAGAAAGCTATATGGTAAATAGAATTATATTAATAAAGAAGTGGTGACCATAATGATTTTTGTTTTTGATATTGGAAATACAAATATAGTATTAGGTGTATATGATAAAGAAGAATTAAAACATCATTGGAGAATCGAAACAAATCGTTATAAAACGGAAGATGAGTATGGTATGATCATTAAATCTCTATTCGACCATGTTGGTTTAACATTTTCGGATATTGATGGGATTATTATTTCATCGGTTGTTCCTCCAATCATGTTTTCATTAGAAAGAATGTGCCAAAAGTATTTCCAATTGAAACCGTTAGTAGTTGGTCCAGGAACAAAAACCGGCTTAAACATAAAATATGATAATCCGAAAGAGGTAGGGGCAGATCGAATTGTTAATGCGGTCGCAGCTATTCATGAATATGGAAGCCCGTTGATCGTGGTGGACTTTGGTACAGCGACGACTTTCTGCTATATAAATGAACATAAGCAATACATGGGTGGTGCTATAGCGCCGGGGATTAATATAGCTACAGAGGCTTTGTATTCTAGAGCAGCTAAATTGCCTCGTATCGAGATTGCGAGACCAGAAGGAGTAATCGGTAAAAATACTGTTTCTGCGATGCAATCAGGAATTCTTTTTGGCTATGTAGGACAGGTTGAAGGCATAGTGAAGAGAATGAAGGAAGACAGTGTTGTTAAGCCGAAGGTTATTGCAACAGGAGGATTAGCAAACCTTATTGCCAAAGAATCAAATATTATTGATGCAATAGATCCGTTTCTAACATTAAAGGGATTGCAGCTTATTTATAAAAAAAATAAGGATACACTAAAATAGCAAAATGAAAAGATGAACTGTTTGGAAACGGAATAAGATAAAGGAGTAAATTATGAGTGATTATTTAGTAAAAGCGTTAGCGTTTGATGGTGAAGTTCGTGCATATGCAGTAAGAAGTACAGAAACAGTTGGAGAAGGGCAAAGAAGACATCATACTTGGCCAACAGCATCAGCTGCTTTAGGTAGATCTTTAACAGCAACAGCAATGTTAGGTGCAATGCTTAAAGGAGATCAAAAATTAACAGTGAAAATCGATGGTGGCGGTCCAATTGGGCTTATCCTAGTTGATGGTAATGCAAAAGGCGAAGTACGTGGATATGTTACCAATCCACAAGTTCATTTCGATTTAAATGAGCATGGGAAATTAGATGTGAGAAGAGCGGTTGGGACAGAAGGGACGTTATCTGTTGTAAAAGATATCGGAATGCGCGACTATTTTACCGGTCAGGTTCCTATCGTTTCAGGGGAGCTTGGAGAAGATTTTACTTACTATCTGTTTAATTCAGAACAGGTACCTTCCTCTGTCGGAGTTGGCGTGTTAGTAAATCCGGATGACAGCATTTTAGCTGCAGGAGGATTTATTATTCAATTAATGCCAGGTGCAAAAGAGGATACGATTACGAAAATTGAGAATAGGCTAAGCGAAATACCACCTATTTCTAAGTTAATTGAGAAAGGTTTAACACCAGAGGAATTATTAGAAGAGGTTTGTGGAAAAGATAATGTAAAAGTAATTGAAAAAATGCCTATTTCATTTACGTGTACATGTTCGAAAGAAAGATTTTCTAATGCTATTATTAGCTTAGGGCAAGCAGAAATCGAAGATATTATCGAAACAGACGGACAAGCGGAAGCTGAATGCCATTTCTGTAATGAGAAGTATATGTTTAACAAAGACGAGCTAGAAAAATTACTTGAAGAGGCGAAGTAAGAAGAAAAATTGAAACACCATGAAAGGCTGGTTGTTTTCCACCATTTTCAAGGTGTTTTTTTATTGAAAGGGAGAGAGTTTTTTGGGAATGGAAATATAATTAATTTTTCGGAAAATACAAACATATAGATTGACAAATGAAGGTGCCATTTGGTAAATTAATATTATAAAACCAATTAAAATACTCGGAATAAAGATAAGGGGAGATTGCAAATGTCAAAAATCGCAAATTCTGTAGTAGATCTTATCGGTGGAACACCCATTGTAAAATTAAATCGTTTAGTGGATGATTCTAGTGCAGATGTTTATTTAAAATTAGAATACATGAATCCGGGAAGCAGTGTAAAAGATCGTATTGCGTTAGCGATGATTGAAGCTGCTGAAAAAAGCGGGGATTTAAAACCAGGTAGCACTATCATTGAGCCAACAAGTGGAAATACAGGTATTGGACTTGCTATGGTTGCTGCAGCAAAAGGCTACCGTGCTATTTTAGTTATGCCAGAAACAATGAGTATTGAACGTCGTAGATTGCTAAAAGCTTATGGTGCTGAGCTAGTATTAACACCAGGACCAGAAGGAATGGGTGGAGCTATCCGCAAAGCAGAAGAATTAGCAAAAGAAAATGGCTATTTTATTCCCCAACAATTTAAAAATATTTCTAATCCTGAAGTACATAGGTTAACAACTGGACCAGAAATCGTGGATGCTTTCGGTGATGAAGGTTTAGATGCATTCATTGCTGGTATTGGTACAGGTGGAACAATCACTGGTGCTGGGGAAGTGTTAAAAGAAAAATATAATGATATCAAAATTTATGCAGTAGAACCTGCTGATTCTCCAGTGCTGTCAGGTGGAAAACCAGGACCGCATAAAATCCAAGGAATTGGTGCTGGATTTGTTCCAGATATCTTAAATAGTGAAGTATACGATGGCATCATTAAAGTTTCAACAGAAGATGCTTTTGAATATGCGCGTCGTGCAGGTAAAGAAGAAGGCGTATTAGGTGGGATTTCTTCAGGTGCAGCTATTTACGCAGCGTTACAAGTTGCAAAAGAGCTAGGAAAAGGGAAAAAAGTATTAGCGATTATCCCAAGTAACGGAGAACGCTACCTAAGCACACCTCTTTATCAATTTGATGAAGAAGAATAATAAAAGTTAAGCTTACAGAAGCCTCCTTAAAAAGGGGGCTTTTTGTTTTTTGTTATGCTGAAACAATGTTAAATAGTTAAGCACAAAAACATATGATTTTTTTGTATTTTTCTCTGTTCATCCTGTATGATGAGAACATATAAAAACGTAAGGAGCGAAGCCTGATTGAAGAATTACAAGATATATAGTAAGACGATTTCTCTCTCGTATGAACAGTTTTTTAGGAGTTTTTTAACACTTGCTGAAGATGAATCCCATTATGTTTTATTAGAAAGTGGACGGGGTGGCAGATATAGCATTGGTGCTATTTCCCCTGTAGTAAAAATGATAGGTAGAAATAATCGGTTAGAAGTGATAGATAAACAAGGCATTGTATTAATCAAAGGCAATCCGCTTCATTCGATTAAAGAGGTAATGAATAATTATGTTGTAGAAGCTGATCCGAAGCTGCCTGAGTTTCAAGGAGGAGCACTCGGGTTTATTAGCTATGATTATATTCGATATATTGAAAAGATTCCTAATCAGACAGTTGATGATATGGATATCCCGGATGTATTCTTTTTGTTATTTGAAGAGTGGTTTACGTATGATCATCAAGAAAATGAATTATGGATATCTGGGTTATATGAAGAAAATCAATTAGCCATCGTTCGGGATAAAGTCGAAACCTATGCATTAGGATGGGGGGACGAAAGTAAAGAGGAACAAATACAAGGTGATGTAGTAAAGTCTGAGGGTGTAAAGGTATCGATTGAAGATAATGAATTTCAACAATCTGTGCGCAAGATTCAGAAATATATTTCGCAGGGTGATGTATTTCAAGTTAATTTATCTGTTCGACAGGCTAAACCGTTGCACGTGTCTGCGCTCGATGTCTATAAGCAACTAAGAATATTAAACCCATCTCCTTATATGGGCTATTTTCATACACCTGAGTTTCAGTTAGTTAGTGGGTCGCCAGAGCTTCTTGTCAAAAAGAAGGGAAAAGAAGTAAGCACACGTCCGATAGCGGGAACAAGGTCACGTGGGAAGGATAAGACAGAGGATTTAGTACTTGCTCGTGAGTTGATCGAGAGTGAAAAGGAAAGAGCAGAACATGTTATGTTAGTAGACCTAGAAAGAAATGATTTAGGGAGAGTATGTGAGTACGGGAGCGTGCAAGTCGACGAATTTATGGTAATTGAAAAGTATTCCCATGTTATGCATATAGTATCCAATGTAAAAGGACAACTTGCAGACGAGAAAGATGAATTTGATCTTATTGATAGCATGTTTCCGGGTGGAACAATCACGGGAGCTCCGAAAATACGCACAATGGAAATCATTGAAGAATTAGAGCCAGTGCGTCGTGGCCCTTATACTGGCTCATTAGGATGGATTGGCTTTAATCATGATATGGAATTAAATATTATGATTAGAACGAT
This sequence comes from Niallia sp. RD1, assembly GCF_024219955.1. NCBI lineage: Bacteria > Bacillati > Bacillota > Bacilli > Caryophanales > Bacillaceae > Niallia > Niallia sp. RD1. The sequence continues at coordinate 1,459,065 of NZ_CP100420.1, forward strand.
GCTGGTGAAGGACAACCAAGCATATGTACAAGCGGGTGCGGGAATAGTGATTGATTCTATACCTGCAAATGAATACAAAGAATCAATGAAAAAGGCTAGAGCGCTGTGGAATGCGAAAGAATTGGCGGAAGAGAAACTAGGTGGTAGGAAATGATTTACATGATTGATAACTATGATTCTTTTACCTATAACCTTGTGCAATACTTAGGTTCATTAGGACAAGAATTACAAGTAAAAAGAAATGACGAAACTTCTATAGAGGAAATAAAAAAGGACAACCCAGCATATTTAATGATTTCTCCTGGACCGTGTACTCCGAATGATGCAGGGATTAGTTTGGAAGCTATTCAAACCTTTGCTGGTAAATTACCGATTTTTGGTGTATGTCTTGGTCATCAAGCAATTGGACAAGTTTTTGGAGGAGAGGTTGTACAAGCAGCCAATTTAATGCATGGAAAGATTTCGCTTATCTATCATGATGGCAAAACTATTTTTCAAGGTTTGCCTAATCCGTTCCCGGCTACACGCTATCATTCTTTGATTGTAAAAAAAGAAACATTACCTGAGTGTTTGGAAATATCTGCTTGGACGAAAGAAGGGGAGATTATGGGGCTTAGGCATAAAGAGCTTCCAGTCGAAGGCGTGCAGTTCCATCCGGAATCTATTATGACTGAAGCTGGTATGGAAATTTTGCATAACTTTATTCAATCTTATCGAGAAGGAACCGAGTGAGAAGATGTATATATACTTAAATGGAAAGATTATTCCCCAGGAAGAAGCTGTTGTATCGGTTTTTGACCACGGCTTTATGTATGGAGTAGGCTTATTTGAAACGTTGCGTGTATATGAAGGTCATCCCTTTTTATTAGAAGATCATCTTGAACGATTAAATGAAGGATTAAAAGAGATGAATATAGAGAAGTCTTTTGGACGAGAAGAGGCAGTATCTATTATTAAAGCTCTACTGAGTAAAAATAAGATTGAAAATGCTTATATTCGCTGGAATATTTCAGCAGGAAGTGGAATGATCGGACTCCAAACAGAGCCATATAAACAACCAAATACCATTGTGTATATAAAGCCTCTTCCAAAGGCAGCTGGTATGGTTGAAAAAACGGGGAAAATAGTTGCAATTTCAAGGAATACGCCAGAAGGAGCCTTTCGCTTAAAATCCCATCATTTTTTTAATAATATCCTTGCTAAGCGTGAGATTGGACCGGAGATGACCATGGAAGGAATCTTCTTAACAAAGGAAGGATATATAGCAGAGGGGATTACATCTAATCTTTTCTGGATTATTGACGGTGAGCTCTATACCCCTAGCTTGCAAACGGGCATCTTGAATGGGATTACGAGGCAGTTTATTTTAAAACTTGCACAGGATAAAGGGATAGTTATTAAAGAAGGTATGTTTTCGCTTGATATCCTTGAGCATGCCCAGGAGGTATTTGCAACAAATTCTATCCAGGAGATAATACCGATTAAAAGAATAGAAACTAATGTATATAAGGGAATGGAAGGTCCTATTGTTACAATGCTGCATAAAAAGTATAGAAAACATACTAATCAATTATGGTCGGTAAAAGAGTTAGGAGGAATAAAGGAATGGTAAATAAAATAGAGTGTGGCCCATATACATTGGATTATGAACAAAAAACAATTGTAATGGGAATTTTAAATGTAAATCCGGATTCCTTTTCCGATGGCGGTAAATATAACGAAGTAGACAAAGCGGTAGAGCGTGCGATCCAGATGGTAGAGGACGGAGCAGATATTATTGATATAGGTGGGGAGTCTACCAGACCTGGATATACAGAAATTTCGGTCGAAGAAGAATTGGAACGAGTTATCCCGATTATTGAACGATTAAAGATGGAGGTAGAAGTTCCCTTATCGATTGATACATATAAAGGTGAAGTAGCAAGACAATCTTTACGAGCAGGTGCTCATGTTATTAATGATATATGGGGAGCGAAAAGAGACTCTAACATGGCAGCTATTGCAGCTGAATATCAAGCTCCACTTATCTTAATGCATAATAGAGATAATCTTAACTATACGTCCTTTTTAGAAGATGTAGTCTCTGATTTGCAGGAAAGTATCGATATTGCTATAGGAGCAGGAGTCTCTAACGAGAAAATTATCCTTGATCCTGGTATTGGCTTTGCGAAAGATTTAAACGGAAACTTGGAAATGATGAGGGGCTTAGATAGACTTGTAGCTATGGGATATCCAGTGTTGCTTGCTACCTCTAGAAAATCATTGATTGGAAATGTTTTGAATTTACCTGTAGAAGAACGAATAGAAGGAACAGGTGCAACTATTTGCTATGGTATTCAAAAAGGATGTCAGCTAATCCGTGTTCATGATGTAAAAGAAATGACGCGGATGGCACGCATGATGGATGCACTGATGGGAAAGGGAGAATACAGTGGATAAGATCATATTAAATCAAATGGAATTCTATGGTTATCATGGTGTTTTTAAAGAAGAAAATAAATTGGGTCAACGCTTTATTGTGGATTTACAGGCAGAAGTGGATTTAGCAAAGGCTGGAGAAACAGATGACTTACAATATTCGGTGAATTATGGACAGCTTTTTTTAGATGTCAAGGAGATAGTGGAAGGAAAACCGTATAAATTGATTGAGGCGGTAGCTGAGAATATCACACGGAAACTTTTATCATCTTATTCCCTCATTGAAAGTATAACCGTTTGTATCATTAAACCAGACCCACCTATTCCAGGTCACTATAAATCGGTTGCTGTGGAAATTACGAGGAAGAGAAAAGGATGAATGAAGTTTATTTATCGTTAGGATCGAATATTGGAAATCGGTTTGAATACATATATGAAGCTGTGCAAATGTTGCAAAGTCAAGAAGAAATAAAAGTGGTAAATATTTCATCCATTTATGAAACAGATCCAGTTGGATATGAGGAACAAGCACTATTTTTGAATATTGTCGTCCAGATTGAAACTTCATTAAACCCTTTATCTTTATTAGAACAATGCCAGAGGATAGAAAGTGAACTTGGAAGAAAAAGGATAATTAAGTGGGGCCCAAGAACAATAGACCTTGACATTTTATTGTATAATCATGAAAATATAGTATCAGAGAAGCTAATTATTCCACATCCAAGAATAGAAGAGCGAGCATTTGTTTTAGTTCCGTTAATAGAAATTGCTCCAGATATAAAGTTACCAAATAAATCAATACTTTTAAAAGAAAGTTTGAAGCTTTTGCGAGATAGAGAAGGAGTAAAGGTATGGAAACGACAGAAAAATGGGGAAGACGTATTCGAGCTTTTCGAAAGCTAAAAGGATATACACAGGAAAGTTTAGCAAAAGAGTTACTTGTTTCTGTTTCTATATTAGGAGAGATTGAGCGGGGGAATCGTATGCCTTCAGAAGAAATGATTGATTCTATTGTAGGGGTACTAAAGATAACAAGAGAAGAGTTAGATCCACATCAAAATAAATAAGCGCGGTTCATCAGGGGGTAAAAGGTTGTTTAAAATAGGAAATGTTGAAATCAGTAACCGTGTTGTGCTTGCGCCAATGGCTGGTATTTCAAATTCTGCTTTTCGTCTAACGGTTAAGGAATTTGGAGCGGGTCTTGTTTGTGCGGAAATGATTAGTGATAAAGGCATTGTTTTAAAAAACAAGAAAACAATGAACATGCTTTATATAGATGAGCGCGAAAATCCAATGAGTTTACAGATTTTTGGCGGCGAAAAAGAAACATTAGTGGAAGCGGCGCAATTTGTTGATAAGAATACTAATGCAGATATTATTGATATTAACATGGGGTGTCCTGTGCCAAAGATTACAAAATGTGATGCAGGTGCTAAATGGTTGTTAGATCCAGATAAAATTTATGATATGGTTTCTGCTGTGGTTGAAAATGTTGATAAACCAGTAACGGTTAAAATGCGTATGGGATGGGATGAAGACCATATATATGCAGTAAGAAATGCACAAGCAGTTGAACGTGCAGGCGGAGCAGCGGTTGCATTACACGGCCGGACACGTGTGCAACTGTATGAAGGAAAAGCAAATTGGGATATTATCCGTGAAGTAAAACAATCGATCAATATTCCCTTAATGGGTAATGGAGATGTAAATACACCACAAGATGCAAAAAGAATGTTAGATGAAACTGGCTGTGATGGTGTAATGATTGGGAGAGCCGCTCTAGGTAATCCGTGGATGATTTATAGTACGGTTAAGTATTTAGAAACAGGAGAATTAGTAAGTGATCCGTCAATACGTGAAAAGATGGATGTATGTATTCTTCATCTAGATCGATTAATTAGCTTAAAAGGCGAGTATGTAGCAGTTAGAGAAATGCGAAAACATGCTGCTTGGTATTTGAAAGGCATTAAAGGGAATGCAAAAACAAGAAACGCAGTTAATGAATGTGAGACTAGAGAGCAGCTAGTGACACTCTTGAACGCTTTAGTCTTAGAGGTAGAGGAAAGAGAACGATTTGAAATGGAAGTAGGCTAATTTTGAACGTATCTGTTTAATTTTCCTGTAATATGTGTAAAAATAAAGCTGTTGGACAAAAAATCTGACAGTTTTTTTTCTTTTTTAGTGTCTGTAATCGTGACATTGTGTAGAATAATAAAGTATGTATAAAATTGAACGATTCCTTTTTTAGGTGATCATACATAAAAAGATGGTGGAGATGATTAAGCATGAGTCATGAAGAATTAAACTTAAATGACCAATTACTAGTTAGACGTAACAAAATGAATGAGTTACGTGAACAAGGAATAGATCCGTTTGGTAAACGTTTTGATAGAACTCATTTATCAGAAGCTCTAAAAAAACAATATGAATCTCTAGAGAAAGAAGAGCTAGAGGAAAAAAATATTGCTGTTACAATTGCTGGTAGAGTAATGACGAAAAGAGGGAAAGGGAAAGCTGGATTTGCTCATATCCAAGATCTTGAAGGACAGATCCAATTGTATGTTCGTAAAGATAATGTAGGGGAAGAGCAGTATGCTATTTTCAACTCTGTAGATTTAGGAGATATTGTCGGAGTTGAGGGTGTTTTATTTAAAACGAATGTAGGAGAACTTTCTGTTAAAGTAAAAGATTTTACTTTACTGACAAAAGCTCTTCGTCCATTACCGGATAAATTCCATGGTTTGAAAGATATTGAGCAACGTTATCGCCAACGTTACTTAGATTTAATTTCAAGTGAAGAAAGCAAGAACACTTTTATTCTTCGCAGTAAAATTATTCAATCTATGCGCCGTTATTTAGATAACCACGGCTATTTAGAAGTAGAAACACCGATGATGCACTCTATCGCAGGAGGAGCTTCGGCACGTCCATTTATTACACATCATAATGCATTAGATATGCCTTTATATATGCGTATTGCTATTGAGCTTCACTTAAAAAGATTGATTGTTGGTGGATTAGAGAAAGTATATGAAATCGGTCGTGTATTCCGTAATGAAGGCGTATCAACAAGACATAATCCAGAATTTACGATGATTGAGCTTTATGAGGCTTATGCGGATTACCGTGATATTATGAGCCTTACAGAAAATTTAGTTGCACATATTGCACAAGAAATTCACGGTTCCACTACTGTAACTTATGGAGACTACCAAGTTGATTTAAAACCAGAATGGACAAGACTTCATATGGTAGATGCTATTAAGCAATATACAGGAGTAGATTTCTGGCCAGAGATGAGCGTAGAAGAGGCAAGAAAATTAGCAAAAGAAAATAATATAGAAATTAATGATAATATGACATATGGTCATATAGTTAATGAGTTCTTTGAGCAAAGAGTTGAGGAAAAATTAATTCAGCCTACATTTATCTATGGTCACCCATTAGAAATTTCACCATTAGCAAAGAAAAATGAGGAGGATCCTCGTTTTACAGATCGATTTGAATTATTTATCGTAGGTAGAGAGCACGCGAATGCCTTTACTGAATTAAATGATCCAATTGATCAACGTGAAAGATTTGAAGCACAATTAAAAGAGCGTGAACAAGGAAATGATGAAGCGCACTTAATGGATGAAGATTTTGTAGAGGCGTTGGAATATGGAATGCCTCCAACAGGTGGATTAGGTATTGGTATTGATCGCCTAGTTATGCTGTTAACAAACTCTCCTTCTATTAGAGATGTATTATTATTCCCGTTGATGAGACATCGCTAAAAATAAGACAGGATACCTTTAAAAGTATCCTGTCTTATTTTATAAATATTGTATTGACTAGCTGTTGATTTTGAATAAGAGGTTTATAGCTGGATAATTATTTATATGCTATCTGATATCTTTAAAGAGAATAGTTACGAACTAATTAAATAGAAGCATTGGGGAAGTATATAATAAGATAAGAAAATTCAAGAATACTTAAATGGATCATAGGAAAAGAAGGATCGAATAATAAGAATATTTTTTCTTTTAAAAAGTAGTTGCACAGAGAATGAAACGGTGGTATATTAATATTCGTTGCTGAAACAAGCAATGATGAAACAAAAAAGAATTTTAAAAAAGTGTTGACTCGAACGATGACTTCTGGTAATATTAAAAAGTCGCCCGATGACGACACTGAAATTGCTCTTTGAAAACTGAACAAACAAACGTCAACAATAATCGTTTTATAACGAATGTTATAGAGTGAAAACAAGTAATACAAAAGCTAGAGTTTAGCAATGAGCTAATCAACTCTTTATTGGAGAGTTTGATCCTGGCTCAGGACGAACGCTGGCGGCGTGCCTAATACATGCAAGTCGAGCGGACTTTGAAAGCTTGCTTTTAAAGTTAGCGGCGGACGGGTGAGTAACACGTGGGCAACCTGCCTGTAAGACTGGGATAACTTCGGGAAACCGGAGCTAATACCGGATAATCCTTTTCCTCTCATGAGGAAAAGCTGAAAGACGGCATCTCGCTGTCACTTACAGATGGGCCCGCGGCGCATTAGCTAGTTGGTGAGGTAACGGCTCACCAAGGCAACGATGCGTAGCCGACCTGAGAGGGTGATCGGCCACACTGGGACTGAGACACGGCCCAGACTCCTACGGGAGGCAGCAGTAGGGAATCTTCCGCAATGGACGAAAGTCTGACGGAGCAACGCCGCGTGAGTGATGAAGGTTTTCGGATCGTAAAGCTCTGTTGTTAGGGAAGAACAAGTACAAGAGTAACTGCTTGTACCTTGACGGTACCTAACCAGAAAGCCACGGCTAACTACGTGCCAGCAGCCGCGGTAATACGTAGGTGGCAAGCGTTGTCCGGAATTATTGGGCGTAAAGCGCGCGCAGGCGGTCCTTTAAGTCTGATGTGAAAGCCCACGGCTCAACCGTGGAGGGTCATTGGAAACTGGGGGACTTGAGTGCAGAAGAGAAGAGTGGAATTCCACGTGTAGCGGTGAAATGCGTAGAGATGTGGAGGAACACCAGTGGCGAAGGCGACTCTTTGGTCTGTAACTGACGCTGAGGCGCGAAAGCGTGGGGAGCAAACAGGATTAGATACCCTGGTAGTCCACGCCGTAAACGATGAGTGCTAAGTGTTAGAGGGTTTCCGCCCTTTAGTGCTGCAGCAAACGCATTAAGCACTCCGCCTGGGGAGTACGGCCGCAAGGCTGAAACTCAAAGGAATTGACGGGGGCCCGCACAAGCGGTGGAGCATGTGGTTTAATTCGAAGCAACGCGAAGAACCTTACCAGGTCTTGACATCCTCTGACACTCCTAGAGATAGGACGTTCCCCTTCGGGGGACAGAGTGACAGGTGGTGCATGGTTGTCGTCAGCTCGTGTCGTGAGATGTTGGGTTAAGTCCCGCAACGAGCGCAACCCTTGATCTTAGTTGCCAGCATTAAGTTGGGCACTCTAAGGTGACTGCCGGTGACAAACCGGAGGAAGGTGGGGATGACGTCAAATCATCATGCCCCTTATGACCTGGGCTACACACGTGCTACAATGGATGGTACAAAGGGCAGCAAAACCGCGAGGTCGAGCAAATCCCATAAAACCATTCTCAGTTCGGATTGTAGGCTGCAACTCGCCTACATGAAGCTGGAATCGCTAGTAATCGCGGATCAGCATGCCGCGGTGAATACGTTCCCGGGCCTTGTACACACCGCCCGTCACACCACGAGAGTTTGTAACACCCGAAGTCGGTGGGGTAACCTTTTTGGAGCCAGCCGCCTAAGGTGGGATAGATGATTGGGGTGAAGTCGTAACAAGGTAGCCGTATCGGAAGGTGCGGCTGGATCACCTCCTTTCTAAGGAAAATGGAATTTACATTCCATCATAGATTGTTGACGATTTGTTGTTCAGTTTTGAGGGAGCAATTAATTCCTCAAAACAGTAAGAAGTTTGAGGGTAAAGAGAAACGAGTAGATCAAGGAAGCGCCTGAGTGAGCACCGGAGCGTACAACAGTACGTGAGGAGCAGAACGAAGAAGCTGACGAAGGGATGCGTAGTTTATCTTTAGCCGAAATTGTTCCTTGAAAACTAGATTATGAATAGTAAAAACAAGAAAGAAACCGAGTAATCGCCATCTTAGATTCTCTATGTAAATAGAAGAATTAAAAACTAAGGCTTTTAAGCCAATTAGTTAAGTTAGAAAGGGCGCACGGTGGATGCCTTGGCACTAGGAGCCGATGAAGGACGGGATTAACACCGATATGCTTTGGGGAGCTGTAAGTAAGCTTTGATCCAGAGATTTCCGAATGGGGGAACCCTCTATCCGTAATGGGATAGAATCTTTACCTGAATACATAGGGTACTGAAGGCAGACCCGGGGAACTGAAACATCTAAGTACCCGGAGGAAGAGAAAGCAAACGCGATTCCCTGAGTAGCGGCGAGCGAAACGGGATTAGCCCAAACCAAGAGGCTTGCCTCTTGGGGTTGTAGGACACTCTATATGGAGTTACAAAGGAACGGGGTAGACGAATCGATCTGGAAAGGTCAGTCGTAGAAGGTAAAAACCCTGTAGTCGAAACTTCGTTCCCTCTTGAGTGTATCCTGAGTACGGCGGGACACGAGAAATCCCGTCGGAAGCAGGGAGGACCATCTCCCAAGGCTAAATACTCCCTAGTGACCGATAGTGAACCAGTACCGTGAGGGAAAGGTGAAAAGCACCCCGGAAGGGGAGTGAAATAGATCCTGAAACCGTGTGCCTACAAGTAGTTAGAGCCCTTTTATGGGTGATAGCGTGCCTTTTGTAGAATGAACCGGCGAGTTACGATTACATGCGAGGTTAAGTTGAAGAGACGGAGCCGCAGCGAAAGCGAGTCTGAATAGGGCGAAATAGTATGTGGTTGTAGACCCGAAACCAGGTGATCTACCCATGTCCAGGGTGAAGTCCAGGTAACACTGGATGGAGGCCCGAACCCACGCACGTTGAAAAGTGCGGGGATGAGGTGTGGGTAGCGGAGAAATTCCAATCGAACTTGGAGATAGCTGGTTCTCTCCGAAATAGCTTTAGGGCTAGCCTCAAGATTGAGAGTATTGGAGGTAGAGCACTGTTTGGACTAGGGGCCCCCATCGGGTTACCGAATTCAGACAAACTCCGAATGCCAAATACTTATTCTTGGGAGTCAGACTACGAGTGATAAGATCCGTGGTCAAGAGGGAAACAGCCCAGACCACCAGCTAAGGTCCCAAAGTATACGTTAAGTGGAAAAGGATGTGGAGTTGCTTAGACAACCAGGATGTTGGCTTAGAAGCAGCCACCATTTAAAGAGTGCGTAATAGCTCACTGGTCGAGTGACTCTGCGCCGAAAATGTACCGGGGCTAAACGTATCACCGAAGCTGTGGATTGACATCTATGATGTCAGTGGTAGGAGAGCGTTCTAAGGGCGTTGAAGCTAGACCGTAAGGACTGGTGGAGCGCTTAGAAGTGAGAATGCCGGTATGAGTAGCGAAAGATGAGTGAGAATCTCATCCACCGAATGCCTAAGGTTTCCTGAGGAAGGCTCGTCCGCTCAGGGTTAGTCGGGACCTAAGCCGAGGCTGAAAAGCGTAGGCGATGGACAACAGGTTGATATTCCTGTACCACCTTTAAATCGTTTGAGCAATGGGGGGACGCAGGAGGATAGGGTAAGCGTGCTGTTGGATTAGCACGTCCAAGCAGTTAGGCCGGTAATGAGGCAAATCCCATTACCATATGGCGGAGCTGTGACGGCGAGGGAAATATAGTACCGAAGTTCCTGATTCCACACTGCCAAGAAAAGCCTCTAGCGAGATTTATGGTGCCCGTACCGCAAACCGACACAGGTAGGCGAGGAGAGAATCCTAAGGTGAGCGAGAGAACTCTCGTTAAGGAACTCGGCAAAATGACCCCGTAACTTCGGGAGAAGGGGTGCTCTTTTGGGTGTTAAAGCCCGAGAGAGCCGCAGTGAATAGGCCCAGGCGACTGTTTAGCAAAAACACAGGTCTCTGCGAAGCCGCAAGGCGAAGTATAGGGGCTGACACCTGCCCGGTGCTGGAAGGTTAAAAGGAGGGGTTAGCACGTGTAGTGCGAAGCTCTGAATTGAAGCCCCAGTAAACGGCGGCCGTAACTATAACGGTCCTAAGGTAGCGAAATTCCTTGTCGGGTAAGTTCCGACCCGCACGAAAGGTGTAACGATCTGGGCACTGTCTCAACGAGAGACTCGGTGAAATTATAGTACCTGTGAAGATGCAGGTTACCCGCGACAGGACGGAAAGACCCCGTGGAGCTTTACTGCAGCCTGATATTGAATTTTGGTACAGCTTGTACAGGATAGGTAGGAGCCTTGGAAGCCGGAGCGCCAGCTTCGGTGGAGGCATTGGTGGGATACTACCCTGGCTGTATTGACATTCTAACCCGCACCCCTGATCGGGGTGGGAGACAGTGTCAGGTGGGCAGTTTGACTGGGGCGGTCGCCTCCTAAAAAGTAACGGAGGCGCCCAAAGGTTCCCTCAGAATGGTTGGAAATCATTCGTAGAGTGTAAAGGCACAAGGGAGCTTGACTGCGAGACCTACAAGTCGAGCAGGGACGAAAGTCGGGCTTAGTGATCCGGTGGTTCCGCATGGAAGGGCCATCGCTCAACGGATAAAAGCTACCCCGGGGATAACAGGCTTATCTCCCCCAAGAGTCCACATCGACGGGGAGGTTTGGCACCTCGATGTCGGCTCATCGCATCCTGGGGCTGTAGTCGGTCCCAAGGGTTGGGCTGTTCGCCCATTAAAGCGGTACGCGAGCTGGGTTCAGAACGTCGTGAGACAGTTCGGTCCCTATCCGTCGTGGGCGTAGGAAATTTGAGAGGAGCTGTCCTTAGTACGAGAGGACCGGGATGGACGCACCGCTGGTGTACCAGTTGTCTTGCCAAAGGCATCGCTGGGTAGCTATGTGCGGAAGGGATAAGTGCTGAAAGCATCTAAGCATGAAGCCCCCCTCAAGATGAGATTTCCCATAGCGTAAGCTAGTAAGATCCCTGAAAGATGATCAGGTTGATAGGTCAGAGATGGAAGCGTGGCGACATGTGGAGTTGACTGATACTAATAGATCGAGGACTTAACTAAAATGAAAAGCGGAAACGCCTGTTTATCGACGTAGAAACTGGAGGAGCATCGACTGAGATAAAGGAAACACGATGAACGTAAGTGAATCGATGTTGACTTATCGTAGGGAGATGATCGGAAGTTTGATAGGCGATAGGCGTTGGAGCTGGACAAAATGATTACTCATTTCTTTCTTTTTACTTCATAATCTAGTTTTGAGGGAATAACCTCAAAATAAAATAGTCTGGTGGCGATAGCGAGAAGGTCACACCCGTTCCCATACCGAACACGGAAGTTAAGCTTCTCAGCGCCGATGGTAGTTGGGGGTTCTCCCCCTGTGAGAGTAGGACGTCGCCAGGCGATTATATTATAATGGAGGATTAGCTCAGCTGGGAGAGCATCTGCCTTACAAGCAGAGGGTCGGCGGTTCGATCCCGTCATCCTCCACCATTTTTATTGGACAAACTTTTATATGCCGGTTTAGCTCAATTGGTAGAGCAACTGACTTGTAATCAGTAGGTTGGGGGTTCAAGTCCTCTAGCCGGCACCATTTGTGAGCCATTAGCTCAGTCGGTAGAGCATCTGACTTTTAATCAGAGGGTCGGAGGTTCGAATCCTCCATGGCTCATCTTATTTTTGTCTGCGGGTGTGGCGGAATTGGCAGACGCACTAGACTTAGGATCTAGCGCCGCAAGGCGTGGGGGTTCGACTCCCTTCACCCGCACCAATTATAATTAAATATATGCGGAAGTAGTTCAGTGGTAGAACACCACCTTGCCAAGGTGGGGGTCGCGGGTTCGAATCCCGTCTTCCGCTCCATGAAAAACAATGCCGGGGTGGCGGAACTGGCAGACGCACAGGACTTAAAATCCTGCGGTAGGTGACTACCGTACCGGTTCGATTCCGGTCCTCGGCACCATTGTTTTTAAATATAAAGCGCCCGTAGCTCAATTGGATAGAGCGTCTGACTACGGATCAGAAGGTTATGGGTTCGACTCCTTTCGGGCGCGCCATTATATTTCGGGAAGTAGCTCAGCTTGGTAGAGCACTTGGTTTGGGACCAAGGGGTCGCAGGTTCGAATCCTGTCTTCCCGACCATTATCAATTATACGGGGCCTTAGCTCAGCTGGGAGAGCGCCTGCCTTGCACGCAGGAGGTCAGCGGTTCGATCCCGCTAGGCTCCACCAAAAAATATATTGACAGTATGTTTAATAACTGTTATTATATAAAGGTTGCTTCTAATAGCAACAAACAAATTGCTCTTTGAAAACTGAACAAACAAACGTCAACAATAATCGTTTTATAACGAATGTTATAGAGTGAAAACAAGTAATACAAAAGCTAGAGTTTAGCAATGAGCTAATCAACTCTTTATTGGAGAGTTTGATCCTGGCTCAGGACGAACGCTGGCGGCGTGCCTAATACATGCAAGTCGAGCGGACTTTGAAAGCTTGCTTTTAAAGTTAGCGGCGGACGGGTGAGTAACACGTGGGCAACCTGCCTGTAAGACTGGGATAACTTCGGGAAACCGGAGCTAATACCGGATAATCCTTTTCCTCTCATGAGGAAAAGCTGAAAGACGGCATCTCGCTGTCACTTACAGATGGGCCCGCGGCGCATTAGCTAGTTGGTGAGGTAACGGCTCACCAAGGCAACGATGCGTAGCCGACCTGAGAGGGTGATCGGCCACACTGGGACTGAGACACGGCCCAGACTCCTACGGGAGGCAGCAGTAGGGAATCTTCCGCAATGGACGAAAGTCTGACGGAGCAACGCCGCGTGAGTGATGAAGGTTTTCGGATCGTAAAGCTCTGTTGTTAGGGAAGAACAAGTACAAGAGTAACTGCTTGTACCTTGACGGTACCTAACCAGAAAGCCACGGCTAACTACGTGCCAGCAGCCGCGGTAATACGTAGGTGGCAAGCGTTGTCCGGAATTATTGGGCGTAAAGCGCGCGCAGGCGGTCCTTTAAGTCTGATGTGAAAGCCCACGGCTCAACCGTGGAGGGTCATTGGAAACTGGGGGACTTGAGTGCAGAAGAGAAGAGTGGAATTCCACGTGTAGCGGTGAAATGCGTAGAGATGTGGAGGAACACCAGTGGCGAAGGCGACTCTTTGGTCTGTAACTGACGCTGAGGCGCGAAAGCGTGGGGAGCAAACAGGATTAGATACCCTGGTAGTCCACGCCGTAAACGATGAGTGCTAAGTGTTAGAGGGTTTCCGCCCTTTAGTGCTGCAGCAAACGCATTAAGCACTCCGCCTGGGGAGTACGGCCGCAAGGCTGAAACTCAAAGGAATTGACGGGGGCCCGCACAAGCGGTGGAGCATGTGGTTTAATTCGAAGCAACGCGAAGAACCTTACCAGGTCTTGACATCCTCTGACACTCCTAGAGATAGGACGTTCCCCTTCGGGGGACAGAGTGACAGGTGGTGCATGGTTGTCGTCAGCTCGTGTCGTGAGATGTTGGGTTAAGTCCCGCAACGAGCGCAACCCTTGATCTTAGTTGCCAGCATTAAGTTGGGCACTCTAAGGTGACTGCCGGTGACAAACCGGAGGAAGGTGGGGATGACGTCAAATCATCATGCCCCTTATGACCTGGGCTACACACGTGCTACAATGGATGGTACAAAGGGCAGCAAAACCGCGAGGTCGAGCAAATCCCATAAAACCATTCTCAGTTCGGATTGTAGGCTGCAACTCGCCTACATGAAGCTGGAATCGCTAGTAATCGCGGATCAGCATGCCGCGGTGAATACGTTCCCGGGCCTTGTACACACCGCCCGTCACACCACGAGAGTTTGTAACACCCGAAGTCGGTGGGGTAACCTTTTTGGAGCCAGCCGCCTAAGGTGGGATAGATGATTGGGGTGAAGTCGTAACAAGGTAGCCGTATCGGAAGGTGCGGCTGGATCACCTCCTTTCTAAGGAAAATGGAATTTACATTCCATCATAGATTGTTGACGATTTGTTGTTCAGTTTTGAGGGAGCAATTAATTCCTCAAAACAGTAAGAAGTTTGAGGGTAAAGAGAAACGAGTAGATCAAGGAAGCGCCTGAGTGAGCACCGGAGCGTACAACAGTACGTGAGGAGCAGAACGAAGAAGCTGACGAAGGGATGCGTAGTTTATCTTTAGCCGAAATTGTTCCTTGAAAACTAGATTATGAATAGTAAAAACAAGAAAGAAACCGAGTAATCGCCATCTTAGATTCTCTATGTAAATAGAAGAATTAAAAACTAAGGCTTTTAAGCCAATTAGTTAAGTTAGAAAGGGCGCACGGTGGATGCCTTGGCACTAGGAGCCGATGAAGGACGGGATTAACACCGATATGCTTTGGGGAGCTGTAAGTAAGCTTTGATCCAGAGATTTCCGAATGGGGGAACCCTCTATCCGTAATGGGATAGAATCTTTACCTGAATACATAGGGTACTGAAGGCAGACCCGGGGAACTGAAACATCTAAGTACCCGGAGGAAGAGAAAGCAAACGCGATTCCCTGAGTAGCGGCGAGCGAAACGGGATTAGCCCAAACCAAGAGGCTTGCCTCTTGGGGTTGTAGGACACTCTATATGGAGTTACAAAGGAACGGGGTAGACGAATCGATCTGGAAAGGTCAGTCGTAGAAGGTAAAAACCCTGTAGTCGAAACTTCGTTCCCTCTTGAGTGTATCCTGAGTACGGCGGGACACGAGAAATCCCGTCGGAAGCAGGGAGGACCATCTCCCAAGGCTAAATACTCCCTAGTGACCGATAGTGAACCAGTACCGTGAGGGAAAGGTGAAAAGCACCCCGGAAGGGGAGTGAAATAGATCCTGAAACCGTGTGCCTACAAGTAGTTAGAGCCCTTTTATGGGTGATAGCGTGCCTTTTGTAGAATGAACCGGCGAGTTACGATTACATGCGAGGTTAAGTTGAAGAGACGGAGCCGCAGCGAAAGCGAGTCTGAATAGGGCGAAATAGTATGTGGTTGTAGACCCGAAACCAGGTGATCTACCCATGTCCAGGGTGAAGTCCAGGTAACACTGGATGGAGGCCCGAACCCACGCACGTTGAAAAGTGCGGGGATGAGGTGTGGGTAGCGGAGAAATTCCAATCGAACTTGGAGATAGCTGGTTCTCTCCGAAATAGCTTTAGGGCTAGCCTCAAGATTGAGAGTATTGGAGGTAGAGCACTGTTTGGACTAGGGGCCCCCATCGGGTTACCGAATTCAGACAAACTCCGAATGCCAAATACTTATTCTTGGGAGTCAGACTACGAGTGATAAGATCCGTGGTCAAGAGGGAAACAGCCCAGACCACCAGCTAAGGTCCCAAAGTATACGTTAAGTGGAAAAGGATGTGGAGTTGCTTAGACAACCAGGATGTTGGCTTAGAAGCAGCCACCATTTAAAGAGTGCGTAATAGCTCACTGGTCGAGTGACTCTGCGCCGAAAATGTACCGGGGCTAAACGTATCACCGAAGCTGTGGATTGACATCTATGATGTCAGTGGTAGGAGAGCGTTCTAAGGGCGTTGAAGCTAGACCGTAAGGACTGGTGGAGCGCTTAGAAGTGAGAATGCCGGTATGAGTAGCGAAAGATGAGTGAGAATCTCATCCACCGAATGCCTAAGGTTTCCTGAGGAAGGCTCGTCCGCTCAGGGTTAGTCGGGACCTAAGCCGAGGCTGAAAAGCGTAGGCGATGGACAACAGGTTGATATTCCTGTACCACCTTTAAATCGTTTGAGCAATGGGGGGACGCAGGAGGATAGGGTAAGCGTGCTGTTGGATTAGCACGTCCAAGCAGTTAGGCCGGTAATGAGGCAAATCCCATTACCATATGGCGGAGCTGTGACGGCGAGGGAAATATAGTACCGAAGTTCCTGATTCCACACTGCCAAGAAAAGCCTCTAGCGAGATTTATGGTGCCCGTACCGCAAACCGACACAGGTAGGCGAGGAGAGAATCCTAAGGTGAGCGAGAGAACTCTCGTTAAGGAACTCGGCAAAATGACCCCGTAACTTCGGGAGAAGGGGTGCTCTTTTGGGTGTTAAAGCCCGAGAGAGCCGCAGTGAATAGGCCCAGGCGACTGTTTAGCAAAAACACAGGTCTCTGCGAAGCCGCAAGGCGAAGTATAGGGGCTGACACCTGCCCGGTGCTGGAAGGTTAAAAGGAGGGGTTAGCACGTGTAGTGCGAAGCTCTGAATTGAAGCCCCAGTAAACGGCGGCCGTAACTATAACGGTCCTAAGGTAGCGAAATTCCTTGTCGGGTAAGTTCCGACCCGCACGAAAGGTGTAACGATCTGGGCACTGTCTCAACGAGAGACTCGGTGAAATTATAGTACCTGTGAAGATGCAGGTTACCCGCGACAGGACGGAAAGACCCCGTGGAGCTTTACTGCAGCCTGATATTGAATTTTGGTACAGCTTGTACAGGATAGGTAGGAGCCTTGGAAGCCGGAGCGCCAGCTTCGGTGGAGGCATTGGTGGGATACTACCCTGGCTGTATTGACATTCTAACCCGCACCCCTGATCGGGGTGGGAGACAGTGTCAGGTGGGCAGTTTGACTGGGGCGGTCGCCTCCTAAAAAGTAACGGAGGCGCCCAAAGGTTCCCTCAGAATGGTTGGAAATCATTCGTAGAGTGTAAAGGCACAAGGGAGCTTGACTGCGAGACCTACAAGTCGAGCAGGGACGAAAGTCGGGCTTAGTGATCCGGTGGTTCCGCATGGAAGGGCCATCGCTCAACGGATAAAAGCTACCCCGGGGATAACAGGCTTATCTCCCCCAAGAGTCCACATCGACGGGGAGGTTTGGCACCTCGATGTCGGCTCATCGCATCCTGGGGCTGTAGTCGGTCCCAAGGGTTGGGCTGTTCGCCCATTAAAGCGGTACGCGAGCTGGGTTCAGAACGTCGTGAGACAGTTCGGTCCCTATCCGTCGTGGGCGTAGGAAATTTGAGAGGAGCTGTCCTTAGTACGAGAGGACCGGGATGGACGCACCGCTGGTGTACCAGTTGTCTTGCCAAAGGCATCGCTGGGTAGCTATGTGCGGAAGGGATAAGTGCTGAAAGCATCTAAGCATGAAGCCCCCCTCAAGATGAGATTTCCCATAGCGTAAGCTAGTAAGATCCCTGAAAGATGATCAGGTTGATAGGTCAGAGATGGAAGCGTGGCGACATGTGGAGTTGACTGATACTAATAGATCGAGGACTTAACTAAAATGAAAAGCGGAAACGCCTGTTTATCGACGTAGAAACTGGAGGAGCATCGACTGAGATAAAGGAAACACGATGAACGTAAGTGAATCGATGTTGACTTATCGTAGGGAGATGATCGGAAGTTTGATAGGCGATAGGCGTTGGAGCTGGACAAAATGATTACTCATTTCTTTCTTTTTACTTCATAATCTAGTTTTGAGGGAATAACCTCAAAATAAAATAGTCTGGTGGCGATAGCGAGAAGGTCACACCCGTTCCCATACCGAACACGGAAGTTAAGCTTCTCAGCGCCGATGGTAGTTGGGGGTTCTCCCCCTGTGAGAGTAGGACGTCGCCAGGCTGCCAAAAGGTTCTAAAGGCTTATTGCTTTTAGGGCTTTTTTTTATGTTTTTTTACTGTTATTTTTTCTCCATGGATAATAACTTCATTCAATACTTCCCCATCTGATATAAGCCGGCGTTTTTTAATTGGCTGTTTTCTAAAAGATTGTTGTTTTTTCAATCAGAGAAAAAAATTAGTTGGAAATGTTCCGGCTGTGGGTAATAGCAACAAACTTTACGAAAACAGCTTTTTAATTAAACTATACCTAAATGCAGAATTGCTAAACAATCAAACTTGAAAATTGTGATAAATCAGACTATAGTTAATATAATCTTTATACAACCACCTCTTCTTTCATGAAAGAATGACTATAACAGGTTTGGAATAGCTAAAAAATGGGAAAATTAATAAAACGTCTTCCTTGCTAAATATTATTTTTATCGTGTATAATTATAGTCAAATATAGTCAAAGTCAGAAGGGGGAGGCTTGGTGAGAAATATTTCGGATATAATTGAGAATTACTTAAAAGAAGTATTAGAAATGAGCGAAAAATCATTAGTGGAAATCAAGCGAAGTGAAATCGCCGATAAATTCGAATGTGTACCATCACAAATTAACTATGTAATAAATACCCGTTTTACTATAGAAAAAGGGTATGTAGTCGAAAGTAAACGTGGTGGTGGCGGTTTTATTCGAATTATGAAAGTTCAAACGTATGATCATGCCCATTTAATTGACCAATTACTATCCCTTATTCAAAGTCGGATACCTCAAAATAGTGCAGAAAATTTAATTCTTCGATTAGTAGAAGAAGATGTTATTAATAAGAGAGAAGCAAAAATTATGTTAAGTGTAATCGATCGCTCTGTATTATATTTAGAATTACCATATAGAGATGAATTAAGAGCAAGATTATTAAAGGCGATGTTAACGTCATTAAAATATAAATAATATCCCTTTGATTAAATTGAGGTGAGAACTATGATGTGTACGGAATGTAATCAAAGACCAGCTACTTTACATTTTTCAAAAAATATTAATGGGAAAGTAACAGAGTTTCATCTCTGTGAGCATTGTGCAAAGGAAAATGGCGATATATTTATGATTAATGGTTCATCTGGTTTGTCTTTGAATAATTTATTAGCTGGGTTATTAAATATAGAGCCAAGTTTTCAACACATCACAGAAGATACTTATAAGAGACAAAAACCTTTACAGTGTAAAGATTGTCAAATGACATTTTCTCAATTCAGGAAAATAGGTAAATTAGGATGTCCTCATTGTTACGATACATTTAAGGAACAACTGTTACCGTTTATTAAACGACTCCACGGGGGGAATATTGAACACAAAGGAAAAATCCCGGAGCGCATTGGTGGTCATTTTCTTATCAAAAAGGAAATTGAGCAGTTGCGATTGGAGTTGAAGGAACTAATTAATAACGAAGAATTTGAAAAAGCAGCAGTCATTCGAGATGAAATAAAAAGTAAAGAAAAACAGTTAACTTCTTTTATCGAGGGAGGGGAGTAACGTGTCTTTAGAAAAATTTATAAGTAAAGCACGAACTTCATGGATGTGTTCTGATGGACCAGACTCTGAAATCGTTCTTACCTCTCGAATTCGATTAGCAAGGAATATACAGGATGTGAAATTTCCTCTTTTATTTTCGAAAGAAGAAGCTGAGAATGTGATCCAGCAAGTAGAACATGCAATAGTTAAGGAATCAAATGATCAGATGGAACTGCTTGAAATGAGTGACTTAAATGAATTGGAAAAAAGAGTTCTTGTAGAGAAACATCTAATCAGTCCTCAACTTGCTGAACAATCTCCTTATGGAGCAGCAATATTATCAGAAGATGAAGAAGTAAGCATCATGGTTAATGAAGAGGACCATATTCGCATTCAATGTATCAAGCCTGGTCTTCAAATAGTAGAGGCCTTTAAAGAGGCTAATAGGATTGATGATTTATTAGAAAAAAAGATTAATTATGCTTACCATGTAGAAACGGGATATTTGACAAGTTGTCCGACTAATATCGGAACAGGTCTTAGAGCTTCTGTTATGATGCATTTACCAGGAATGGTATTAACGCAACAGATGAATCGGATTATCCCAGCTATTCAACAGCTTGGCTTAGTAGTTAGAGGCATTTATGGGGAAGGTAGCGAGGCTCTCGGAAATATTTTTCAGATTTCTAACCAAATAACTTTGGGTAGATCCGAAAAAGACATAATTGAGGAATTAAAAAGTGTTGTTACTCAATTAATTGATCAAGAAAAAGAATCGAGAAATGCATTAGCCAAAACCTCTAACATACAATTAGAAGATAGAGTCTTCCGTTCCTACGGAATATTAAGTAATAGTCGTATTATGGAAACAAAGGAAGCGGCAAAATGTCTGTCTGATGTTCGATTAGGTATTGATATGGGATATATAAAAAATATATCCAAAAGTATCCTTAATGAATTAATGATTCTTACTCAGCCAGGGTTTTTACAACTATATGCTGGGGAACAAATGAATCCCAATGATCGCGATATACGTCGTGCATCCTTAATAAGAGAAAGATTAAAATTGGAAACAGAATAGAGATTCTAAGGAGGATGAAAGTATGATGTTTGGTCGATTTACAGAAAGAGCGCAGAAGGTATTAGCACTTTCCCAGGAAGAAGCAATTCGTTTAGGACACAATAATATTG
Source organism: Niallia sp. RD1 (assembly GCF_024219955.1). Lineage (NCBI taxonomy): Bacteria > Bacillati > Bacillota > Bacilli > Caryophanales > Bacillaceae > Niallia > Niallia sp. RD1. Next base: position 1,479,789 of record NZ_CP100420.1, read on the forward strand.
GTACAGAGCATATTTTACTTGGGTTAGTTCGTGAAGGAGAAGGAATAGCAGCGAAAGCTCTATCAGCGCTTGGATTAGGAGCTGAAAAAATTCAAGAGGAAGTAGAAAATTTGATTGGTCGTGGTCAAGATGCTGCCCAAACTATTCATTATACGCCAAGAGCTAAAAAAGTGATCGAACTGTCAATGGACGAAGCAAGAAAATTAGGTCATTCTTATGTTGGTACAGAACATATTCTTTTAGGCTTAATTAGAGAAGGAGAAGGGGTAGCAGCCAGAGTATTAAATAATCTAGGTGTAAGTCTAAATAAAGCACGACAACAAGTACTTCAGTTACTTGGAAGTAGTGAATCTGGAAATCACCCAGGTGGCTCAGCTGCTAGTGCGAATACACCAACACTTGATAGCTTAGCTCGTGATTTAACAGCTATCGCAAGAGAGGGTAGTCTAGATCCAGTTATCGGAAGAAGCAAGGAAATCCAGCGTGTTATTGAAGTATTAAGTAGACGTACTAAAAATAACCCAGTGTTAATAGGGGAACCTGGTGTAGGTAAAACAGCTATTGCTGAAGGCCTAGCACAACAAATTGTTCAAAATGAAGTTCCTGAAATCTTAAGAGATAAACGGGTAATGACATTGGATATGGGTACAGTGGTTGCTGGAACGAAGTATCGTGGTGAATTCGAAGATCGTCTGAAGAAAGTAATGGATGAAATTCGCCAAGCGGGGAATATTATTCTGTTCATCGATGAGTTGCATACTTTAATTGGTGCAGGTGGTGCAGAAGGAGCTATTGATGCTTCCAATATACTGAAGCCGTCTTTAGCTCGAGGAGAGCTTCAATGTATTGGTGCCACTACATTAGATGAATATCGTAAATACATTGAAAAAGATGCTGCTTTAGAAAGAAGATTTCAACCTATTACAGTAGATGAACCAACTAGTGAAGAATCAATCCAAATTTTAAAAGGATTAAGAGATCGATATGAGGCTCATCATCGCGTTTCTATTACAGATGAAGCAATTGATGCAGCTGTTAAATTGTCTGATCGTTATATTTCTGATCGTTTCTTACCGGATAAAGCAATTGATTTAATTGATGAGGCTGGTTCGAAGGTTCGATTAAGATCATATACTACTCCACCAAATTTAAAAGAGTTAGAAGTGAAGTTAGAGGAAGTACGCAAAGAGAAGGACGCATCTGTTCAAAGTCAAGAATTTGAAAAGGCTGCTTCTTTACGAGATACAGAACAAAGATTAAGAGAACAATTAGAAGAAACAAAGAAAAATTGGAAAGAAAAACAAGGCCAAGAGAATACAGAAGTGACAGTGGAAGATATTGCAAGTGTTGTTTCAAGTTGGACTGGGATTCCTGTATCTAAGCTTGCGCAAACAGAAACAGATAAGTTGTTAAATATGGAAAATATTCTTCATAACCGAGTTATTGGCCAGGAAGAAGCTGTTATCGCTATTTCCAAGGCAGTAAGACGTGCAAGAGCTGGGTTAAAAGATCCAAAAAGACCAATTGGCTCCTTTATTTTCCTTGGTCCTACTGGAGTAGGGAAAACTGAACTTGCTCGTGCCCTTGCTGAGTCTATGTTTGGGGATGAAGATGCTATGATTCGTATCGATATGTCTGAATACATGGAGAAGCATTCTACTTCAAGATTAGTAGGATCCCCTCCAGGATATGTTGGATATGAAGAAGGCGGACAATTGACAGAGAAAGTAAGAAGAAAGCCATATTCTGTAGTGCTTTTAGATGAAATTGAAAAAGCTCATCCAGATGTGTTTAATATCTTACTTCAAGTGCTTGAAGATGGTCGCTTAACAGATTCTAAAGGACGTACAGTTGATTTCCGAAATACAGTTTTAATTATGACTTCCAATGTAGGTGCTTCAGCGTTAAAGCAAAATAAATATGTTGGTTTTAACGTTCAAGATGGAGATCAAGACTATAAAGATATGAAGGGCAAAGTAATGGAAGAGCTAAAAAGAGCATTCCGTCCAGAATTCTTAAACCGTATAGATGAAACAATTGTCTTCCATGCCTTAGAGAAGAAGCATTTAAAAGAAATTGTTACGTTAATGGCAGATCAGTTAGTTAAGCGCCTAACTGAACAGGATATTCAGTTGACTATTACAGAAGCAGCGAAAGAAAAAATTGCAGAAGAAGGATATGATCCGGAGTATGGGGCAAGACCACTACGTCGTGCGATCCAAAAGCATGTAGAGGATCGATTATCAGAAGAACTTCTAAAAGGAACGGTATTAACTGGTCAACAAATTGAATTGGATGTAGAAAATGGTGAGTTTACTGTTAAGGTAAATGGTGAAGAGCCGGCAGTAAATCTACAAAAATAACGCTAACAACATTTAAATAAGTGACACACGTATTACAGCTTTACGTGTGTCATTTCTTTATTTAATGTAAAATAGGAAAAAAACTAATCCTCTACTTAATCATGACGATCAGATTAGGATACATATGCTACGATGGGGAAAGTTAGAGAATGAAGGGAAAGGAGGCTGAATATGGCTAAAAGAAAAACCAAGTTTCTTTGCCAGGAATGCGGATATGAATCTGCAAAATGGATGGGGAAATGTCCTGGTTGTGGAAACTGGAATACGATGGTGGAAGAAGTAGAAAAAAGCACTGTTCAAAGAAAAGGAGCATTTGCGCACTCAGCTACCAGTACTATTGCAGCAAAACCTATTCCTATAACTAGCATTGAAACAGTCAATGAGCCAAGAATATATACGGACTTAATGGAATTAAACCGTGTTCTTGGGGGAGGAGTGGTTCGTGGTTCGCTAGTATTAATAGGTGGAGATCCAGGAATAGGGAAGTCAACGCTTCTTTTACAAGTATCTTCCCAATTGGCACAAAAAAAACACTCTGTGCTATATGTGTCTGGAGAGGAGTCTCAAAAACAAACAAAATTAAGAGCAGATCGTTTAGGCGTAGTTTCCGACCATTTGCTCGTTTATTCAGAAACAAATCTAGAGGATATAAGCAGAACTATTGAAAATACGAATGTAGAGTTTGTTGTGATTGACTCGATTCAAACAATCTACCATCCAGAGGTTACATCTGCACCAGGAAGTGTCTCTCAAGTTAGAGAATGTACAGCAGAATTAATGAGAATCGGAAAAACAAAAGGAATAGCAATCTTTATTGTAGGACATGTAACAAAGGAAGGTTCGATTGCAGGACCGAGATTGCTTGAACATATGGTTGATACTGTATTGTATTTTGAAGGAGAAAGACATCATACATATCGTATTTTACGTGCTGTAAAGAATCGCTTTGGCTCAACTAATGAGATGGGAATTTTTGAAATGAAAGAAGTTGGTCTTGAAGAAGTAGAGAATCCATCTGAGATTTTTCTTGAGGAACGTTCACAAGGTGCTGCTGGTTCTACGGTGGTAGCCTCAATGGAAGGAACGAGACCTGTTCTTGTTGAAATACAAGCATTGATTTCACCGACTAGCTTCGGAAATCCACGAAGGATGGCAACTGGGATAGATCATAATAGAGTCCCGTTGTTAATGGCTGTATTGGAAAAAAGAGTAGGAATGTTATTGCAGAATCAAGATGCATATTTAAAAGTAGCTGGCGGTGTAAAGTTAGATGAGCCCGCTATTGATTTAGCAATCGCAGTTAGCATTGCCTCAAGCTTCCGAGATAAACCGACAAGAGCAACTGATTGTATTATAGGGGAAGTAGGATTAACTGGAGAAGTTAGAAGAGTTTCTCGAATAGAACAAAGGGTACAAGAGGCTGCAAAATTAGGTTTCGAGCGTGTTATTATCCCATCAAATAATTTAAGCGGTTTAAAGGCTCCAAAAGGTTTAGAAGTTGTCGGAGTACATACAGTAGCAGAAGCTTTAACAGCTGCTTTAGGCCATTAATTTCAAAAAAAATACATTGATGTGAATTTTCAGTTGTGTTAAAATGGAATATTTATTTATTTGACAGGCATTTGTTTTTAATGCTAATCTAGTTTTATCAAATAAAATAGGTATTTATCTCTTTGTCTGTGTTATATTTCCATTTTTGCCAGGGTTTTTGTATTTTTAAGTATCTTGCCATTATAAAATTATTACTTTTGATAGGGGTATGCAGGCATTTTATTTCCCGCGCAATGTGAGAGATTCTATCTATTAACACTAGTATTTGACATAGTCATCATATCTATAAAAATAACTTTTTCATTACAAATTAAAATTTCCTGTAATATTAGGTTTCAAAACTGGGAATTTGTTTATAATGTGAAAGAGGAGGTGGAAGTATTGTTAAAACGCATTGTTCAAGTTTGTTTTTTAATTATTGGAGGAACAATCGGATTTTTATTTATTCCTGATTTATTCTCAGTAATGTCTATCGATCATGATCTTATTAATAACGCATATGTGTCAGCAATACTTGGTGCCATTATTTTTTATCTTATTACTTTTTGGGCGATTGATTATATTGTTAACTTTATTAAGTTTTTAGAAGAATCAATTGTAAAGGCTCCAATTACGGATATAATCTTTGGTAGTCTTGGAATCGGATTTGGATTAACGTTAGCCTTTTTAGTAGGGTATGCTTTGACGTCGGTCCCTGTGCTTAATACTGTCGCTCCAATCCTTTTATCATTACTTTTTGGATATTTAGGCTTTCAAGTTGGGTTTAAAAAGAGAGATGAATTATTAACACTCTTCACAGCTAGAAAGAAAAAAGTAGTGGAAGAGGAACCCGTAAAAGTTGAGAAAAGTAATTTAAAAATATTGGATACTAGTGTTATTATTGATGGAAGAATAGCTGATATTTGTCAAACGGGTTTCCTAGAGGGCACGATTGTTATTCCGCAATTTGTTCTTGGAGAACTTCAGCATATAGCAGATTCATCCGATGCGCTAAAACGTAATCGTGGAAGAAGAGGTTTAGATATCCTTAATCGAATACAAAAGGAATTAGCAATTAAAGTGGAAATTTACGAAGGTGATTTTGAAGATATCGCAGAAGTAGATAGTAAACTAGTCAAATTAGCTAAATTAACAAACGGCGTTGTTGTAACGAATGATTTTAACTTAAACAAAGTATGTGAACTGCAGAAGGTTGCTGTTCTTAATATTAATGATTTAGCCAATGCTGTAAAACCGGTTGTTCTTCCAGGAGAAGAGATGAAGATACAAATTATAAAAGATGGAAAAGAGCACAATCAAGGCGTTGCATATCTTGATGATGGAACAATGATTGTAGTAGAAGAAGGACGCAATTATATTGGAAAACATATCGATGTTCTAGTAACGAGTGTTTTGCAGACATCTGCAGGGCGAATGATTTTTGCTAAACCAAAATTATTAGAAAAAGCATTGTAAGAATAGGGGTTAGTTACATGACTTATGAAGTCATTATTCCGGCAGCAGGACAAGGGAGACGAATGGGACTAGGGAAAAACAAACTGTTTCTTGAGTTAGACCGTTTACCAGTATTTATTCATACCTTAATTGTCTTTGAAAATGATCCGAACTGTAATGGAATATGGTTGGTAGTTAGTTCAGACGATAAAAAAATAATGGATGAACTAGTAAAGAAACATAGCATTACAAAAGTTACTGCGCTAATTGAGGGTGGTGCAGAGAGACAGCATAGTGTTTACCATGCAGTAAAGGAAATACCGGATGATACAATTGTTCTTGTTCATGATGCGGCGAGACCTTTTATACAAACAGAGCAAATTGCTAGATTAACAAAGGTTGCAAAGGAAAGTGGCGCAGCTGTTTTAGCAGTACCGATTAAAGACACCGTCAAAAAAGTGAATGGTGAATTGGTAGTGGAAACAGTTGAGCGTTCAAGCTTGTGGGCGATTCAGACCCCACAAGCTTTTCGCATTTCCATTTTAAAGGAAGCGCATGAAAGAGCTGTTGTAGATACATATATAGGAACAGATGATGCTAGTTTGGTGGAAAGATTAGGACAAGCTGTGCAAATTGTAGAAGGAAACTATGACAATATTAAATTAACGACACCAGAGGATTTATACTTTGCTGAGGCGATAGTGGCGAAGCGAAAAAAAAGCAAGTAATGTACCGTTATAGTCAGGACTTTTGGAATAAATTTAGATTTTGTAAATAAAAGAATGGAGGAATTAAGATGTTTCGAATTGGTCAAGGATTTGATGTTCACCAATTAGTAAGCGGAAGACCACTTATTATTGGAGGGATAGAAATTCCATACGAAAAAGGGCTATTAGGACACTCTGATGCTGATGTCTTGTTACATACGATTGCAGACGCTTGTTTAGGGGCGATTGGAGAAGGAGACATTGGAAAACACTTTCCAGATACAGATGAAGCATTTAAAGATGCTGATTCGGCAAAGCTATTGCAGCATGTATGGCAAATAGTGAAGGAAAAAGGCTACAAATTAGTGAATGCTGATTGTACCATCATGGCTCAGCTGCCTAAAATGGCCCCCCATATTCAAGCGATGCAAGCAAGAATTGCGGATTTACTTGAAACAGAGAAAGAGAATGTAAATGTCAAAGCGACAACTACAGAAAAATTAGGGTTTACAGGAAGAGGAGAAGGTATTGCCTCGCAAGCGGTAGTATTGCTCCAAAAAAGAAATGTGTAAATGATAGGTATTATAAAGGTGAACACCTTTTAAAGAAAAAAACAAAGTGATAGAATAGATGAGAAAAAGCGTAATTTATCAAGGAGGCACAACCATGTCTAACGAAATTCGTGTTCGTTATGCTCCAAGTCCAACAGGGCATTTGCATATAGGGAATGCACGTACAGCATTATTTAATTATTTATTTGCACGCAGTAAAGGCGGAAAGTTTATCATCCGCATTGAAGATACGGATAAAAAAAGAAATATCGAAGGCGGAGAAGAAAGCCAGTTAAAATATTTGAAGTGGCTTGGAATGGACTGGGATGAAAGTACGGATATTGGTGGAGAATACGGTCCGTATCGCCAGTCTGAAAGAAATGATATTTATAAAAAGTACTATACAGAGATGCTAGACAAGGATCTTGCTTATAAGTGTTATTGTACGGAAGAAGAAATTGAAGCAGAAAGAGAAGAGCAAGTAAGTAGAGGAGAAACACCTAAGTATTCTGGAAAATGTCGTCATTTAACAAAGGAACAACAAGAAAAATTAGAAGCAGAAGGAAGACAACCTAGTATTCGAATTCGTGTTCCGGAAAATATCGTTTATGAGTTTAATGATATGGTAAAAGGGGACGTTTCCTTTGAGTCAGAAACAATTGGCGATTATGTCATTGTTAAAAAGGATGGTACTCCAACATACAATTTTGCGGTTGCAATAGATGATCATTTAATGGACATTACCCACGTTCTACGTGGAGATGACCATATTACCAATACACCAAAACAATTAATGATCTATGATGCATTTGGTTGGGAAAGACCAATATTTGGCCATATGACTTTGATTGTCAATGAAAGTAGAAAGAAATTAAGTAAGCGTGATGAATCGATTATTCAATATATCGAGCAATATGAAGAGTTAGGCTATTTACCTGAAGCTTTATTTAATTTCATTGCTCTATTAGGATGGTCACCAGAAGGAGAAGAGGAATTATTCTCTATCGAAGAATTTATCCGTATTTTTGATCCAGCGAGATTATCTAAATCTCCTGCACTATTTGATCAAAATAAATTGGCATGGATGAATAATCAATATATTAAGAAGGCAGATTTAGAAACGGTTGTTCGTCTAGCTGTTCCCCACTTAGAAAAAGCCGGTTTAGTGAGTGAAAATCGTTCGGCTGAAGAAGCGGCATGGGTAAATAATCTGGTTGGTCTATATCAAGAGCAAATGAGCTGTGGAGCAGATATTGTAAACTTATCTACTTTATTCTTCAGTGATGAAATCCATTATGATGGAGAAGCAGAAGAAGTTTTAGCTGGTGAGCAGGTTCCTAGTGTAGTACAAGCGTTTAAAGATGCCTTATCTGAAATGCCGGAATGGAGTGCAGATCAGATAAAGGCTTCTATTAAAGCGGTTCAAAAGGCTACAGGTCAAAAAGGGAAAAACTTATTTATGCCAATTCGTGTGGCTACAACTGGACAAACCCATGGACCAGATTTACCAAAAGCAATTGAGCTTTTAGGAAAAGAAAAAATTGAAGCAAGATTAACAGCATTAATTAGTTAACATTTTCGGTGAAATGTAATATAGTAGTAGGAAAGCTATATCGAAAAAAACGAAGAAGAGGAAAAGTAAAAAAAGAGAAGCTTATTAGAGAGAATCATCACCCGGCTGAAAGTGATTCAAGTAACCTCTTTTTTGAAGTGCGCCTCAGAGTCCTGTATCGAAAAGAATGATTTATTAGTAGATAGAGGCGGAACCTATCCGTTAACAGGGATGAGTGGAGATTATTGCGAAGAGCAATGATCTAAACAGAGTGGAACCGCGCCGGAAAAAGCGTCTCTGTCTTTTAGACAGAGGCGCTTTTTTATATAGGGAAAACAAATGCATTTTTAACTGCTGGGCAAGATTAGAAAAGCTGATTCTTAGGAATTAAGAAGCTTTTCTTGTGTATAAAGATATAGAGATGTTTATAGGGGAAAAAGAATAAAGGGAATCATAACTTTTTAAAAGAGTAATGATTGCTAGAAAGCAGAATGTAGTAGCAAAATGGGGGTGATTTATATGTTTCGGCGCATAAAAGAGGATATAGCTGTTGTGTTTGAACAAGATCCTGCTGCAAGAAGCTCAATAGAAGTTATCTTAACTTATTCTGGGTTGCATGCTATATGGTTTCACAGAATTGCTCATTTCTTATTTAGACATAAACGGTTTTTCTTAGCGAGAGTGATTTCGCAATTTAGTCGCTTTATGACAGGGGTTGAAATCCATCCGGGAGCAAAAATCGGCAATCGTCTATTCATTGATCATGGTATGGGAGTAGTGATCGGAGAAACGTGTGAGATAGGGGATAATGTTACTATTTTTCAGGGAGTAACACTTGGCGGAACGGGAAAGGAAAAAGGAAAAAGGCATCCGACCGTTAAAGATAACGCCCTTATTGCTTCTGGTGCAAAAGTGCTTGGATCCATTGTTATTGGGGAAAATGCCAAAATAGGTGCAGGATCAGTTGTGCTAAAAGATGTACCAGCAAATTCTACAGTAGTAGGTATTCCAGGAAGAGTTAAAGTACAAGATGGTATTAAAATAAAAAAAGACTTAAATCATTGTGATTTACCAGATCCGGTTGCAGATCGACTAAAAGAAATGGAATTGGAAATTGCCCATTTAAGAGAACAACTAAAAGTATTACAGGAAGAAAGGAGCTATAAGTAATGCCTATTCAAATATATAACACATTAACAAGAGCGAAGGAGGACTTTGTTCCCCTGGAAGAGGGAAGAGTAAAAATGTATGTATGTGGACCAACTGTTTACAACTATATCCACATTGGAAATGCTCGACCTGCAATTGTCTTTGATACCGTTCGTCGCTATTTAGAATTTCGAGGATATGATGTCCAATTTGTATCTAATTTTACCGATGTGGATGATAAGTTAATTAAAGCAGCAAATGAGCTTGGAGAAACAGTACCTGTTATCGCTGACCGCTTTATTAACGCATATTTTGAAGATGTTTCCGCATTAGGCTGCAAAAAGGCTGATTCGCATCCGCGTGTAACAGAGAATATGGATATTATTATTGATTTTATTGCAGCGTTAGTAGAAAAGGGATTTGCTTACGAGTCTGAAGGAGACGTATATTATCATACAAGAGCTTTTGACGGATACGGAAAGCTTTCCCATCAATCCATTGATGAATTGCGTTCAGGCGCACGCATTGCGGTAGGGGAGAAGAAACAAGATTCATTAGATTTTGCGTTATGGAAAAAAGCAAAAGATGGCGAAATTTCCTGGGATAGTCCATGGGGAGAGGGGCGCCCAGGCTGGCATATTGAATGCTCTGCGATGGTTCGTAAATATTTAGGGGATACAATTGATATTCATGCAGGTGGTCAAGATTTAGCATTCCCCCACCACGAAAATGAAATAGCACAATCAGAAGCATTAACAGGCAAGACTTTTGCTAATTATTGGATGCATAATGGGTATATTAATATTGATAATGAAAAGATGTCTAAGTCGCTTGGGAATTTTATTACGGTAAACGATATAATTAAAATTCATGATCCGCAAGTGCTAAGATTCTTTATGCTTTCCGTACATTATCGCAATCCGATTAATTATAGTGAAGAGGTATTGGAAAATACAAGAGCTGGATTAGAAAGAATTAGAACTTCTTATGAAAACTTAAAGCATCGCAGTACAGCGAGTACTGATCTTACTGATACAAATGATGAATGGATTGCTAAAATTACTGATCTTCGAAAACAATTTGTTGAAAGTATGGATGATGACTTTAATACAGCAAACGGCATTTCTGTTTTGTTCGAATTATCGAAACAAGCAAATTACTATTTACTAGAAAAAACAACCTCTCCTGCTGTTATTCATGCGTTTATGCAAGAGTTTGAAGAATTATTTGCAGTGCTGGGCTTATCTTTATCTGCTAATGAAGAATTATTAGATGAGGAAATTGAAGCACTAATTGAAAAAAGAACACAAGCAAGAAAAGATAGAGACTTTGTGCTTGCTGACCAGATTAGAGATCAATTAAAAGCAATGAATATCATATTAGAAGACACCGCACAAGGTATACGATGGAAAAGAGGGTAAAAGATGCTCCTCTATGATAAAAAAGTGGATGAAAAACAATTGAACAGCCTTGCCCTTGCTTATATGGGCGATGCTGTTCTTGAGATATATGTAAGAAGACATTTGTTGTATAGTGGAAAGGTAAAACCTAACCAGCTTCATAGAGAGGCTACCAAATATGTTTCTGCTAAAGGACAGGCTAAAGTAGTACATGAGCTTCTTGAAAAAGGATTTTTTTCCGAAGAGGAGATAGCGGTACTGAAGAGAGGGCGTAATGCAAAATCCGGTACAGTACCTAAAAATACAGATGTACAGACCTATCGATATAGCACTGGTTTTGAAGCGGTATTAGGTTTTTTATATTTAGCAAAGAAAGAAGAGCGACTTGAAGAAATAATCAAAGCAGCTCTTTCTGTCATTGAAAGCAAATAGGAGGAGCGAAAAGTGTCAAGTGACTTTATTGTTGGAAAAAATGCAGTAATTGAAGCGTTAAAATCGGAAAGAGATGTAAATAAAATACTCATTGCTGAAGGTTCTCAAAAGGGACAAATGCAAACCGTAATTGGTTTAGCGAAACAAGCAAATGTGCTTGTTCAATTTGTACCGAAGAAAAAGTTGGATAGCTTAGTAGATGCAAATCACCAAGGAGTAGTAGCTCAAGTTGCTGCGTATCAATATGCAGAAATAGACGATTTGTTTGCACTGGCAGAAAAAAAGCAAGAAACGCCTTTTTTCTTGCTGCTTGATGAAATTGAGGATCCACATAATTTAGGTTCCATTATGAGGACTGCTGATGCAGTAGGTGCCCATGGGATTATTATTCCACGAAGAAGAGCCGTAGGCTTAACAGCTACTGTTGCTAAAGCATCTACTGGCGCTATTGAGCATATACCAGTTGTACGTGTAACGAATATGGCAAGGACGATAGATGAACTTAAAACGAGAGGGATATGGATTGCAGGAACAGATGCAAAAGGAAGTGAAGATTATCGCAGATTTGATGGAACGATGCCATTAGGATTAGTGATTGGCAGCGAAGGGAAAGGCATGGGAAGGTTGATTAAGGAAAAATGTGATTTTCTTATTCATTTACCTATGGCCGGAGCTGTTACTTCTTTAAATGCTTCTGTTGCAGCCGCACTTTTAATGTATGAGGTATATCGGAAACGCCATCCACTTGAGGGATAATAATGGACATTCTTATTGTTGACGGATATAACATTATTGGTGCTTGGCCAGAATTAAACGTCCTAAAGAATAGAGACCTTGCAGCAGCGAGAGATACTTTAGTAGCGAAAATGGCAGAATATCAGGGTTATTCTGGATACAGGGTAATTGTTGTTTTTGATGCGTACTATGTAAAAGGCACAGAGAAAAAATATAAGGATTATAAAGTGGAAGTTATTTTTACTAGGGAAAATGAAACCGCAGATGAACGTATTGAGAAATTAGCAATTGAGCTCAATAACAGAAAAACACAAATACATGTTGCGACATCTGATTTTACAGAGCAATGGGCTATTTTTGGACAAGGAGCTTTGCGAAAATCAGCGAGAGAATTATTGTTAGAGATGGCTGGCATGGAGCAAGAAATCGGGAAAAAAGTAAAGAAAATCAAAGAAAAAAAGCCGGTTGCAAAGATTCCGCTTTCAAGAGAAGTGGAAGAAATTTTCGAAAAATGGCGCCGTGGAGAAAAATGAGTTGTTGACGCTCAAAAAAAGGCTAGAGTATAATGGATTTATCCATGATTGCACGGTCGGGGGGATCTGTATGAGTACTGACAACTGGACTAAGAGTAACGAATATATTGGAAATTATATGGAACTTGAAGATGAAGTGTTAGTGGAATTGGTGCACCAAGGGGAAAGTGATGCTTTAGATTATTTAATTCAAAAGTATCGTAACTTCGTGCGAGCTAAAGCCAGATCCTATTTCTTAATCGGAGCAGACAAAGAAGATATTGTACAAGAGGGTATGATTGGTCTCTATAAGGCAATCCGTGATTTTAAGGAGGACAAGCTCTCCTCGTTTAAGGCGTTTGCGGAATTATGTATAACAAGACAAATCATTACTGCTATCAAAACGGCAACTAGGCAGAAACATATTCCTTTAAATTCGTATGTTTCTTTGGACAAGCCCATCTATGATGAAGAATCTGATCGAACGTTAATGGATATTATATCTGGAGCAAAAGTGCTTGATCCAGAAGAATTGATCATTAATCAGGAAGAGTATGATCACATTGAGATAAAAATGTCTGAATTATTAAGTGATTTAGAAAGAAAAGTATTGTCTCTATATCTTGATGGTCAATCCTATCAAGAAATTTCTGAAGAGTTGAATAGGCATGTGAAGTCTATTGATAATGCCTTGCAAAGGGTGAAAAGAAAGTTAGAGCGGTATTTAGAAATAAGAGAATTTTCGCTATAGACGTAAATAGTTTTTTGAAATAACAAATATTTACTGATATTGACATCTTACGCGTGTCCATGATACAGTTTGAGTAGATATAAAGGACGTAGTAGGTGTAGGTAAAATGAGGAAAAAGCTTGTATTAGCGTGTGAAAAATGTGGGACAAGAAATTATTCTACTGTGAGTAACAATGGAACAGAACGTTTGGAAATGAAAAAATTTTGTCAAAATTGTAATGCTCATACCGTTCATAAAGAAACAAAATAACGATCTTGGATAAATTGCCCGCTTTAAAGATGGAGGTAACCAAACATGCAAAGTGCTGTTAAGTATTTTCGCGAAGTTGGTAGAGAATTAAGGAAGGTTAGTTGGCCGAAAAAGAAAGAGTTAACTAATTATACAATCACAGTACTTGTGACTGTTGTCTTTTTTGCTATCTTCTTCGCAGTTGTTGATTTAGGAATTTCTGAACTTATTCGTTTAATACTTGAATAACAGTTGTCTACTCATGGTATAATGGTAAAACGATAGGAAACATTTACAAAAGCCCGGTAACGGGTTTTTTCATTTGCTGAAAAATAAATGACTTGTTCCTTACAGATACTATAAAAAAACAGCACGAAAAATAAAAATAAAGTTATAGGGAGGGACGGACGAAGTAGTCCTCTTTTATGGAAAAAAACTGGTATGTAGTGCATACGTACTCTGGATATGAGAATAAAGTAAAAGCCAATTTGGAAAAAAGGGTAGAAACAATGGCGATGCAAGATAAAATTTTCCGCGTTGTTGTACCTGAAGAAGAAGAAACAGATATCAGAAATGGTAAAACAAAAGTAGTGAAAAGAAAAGTTTTCCCAGGTTATGTGCTGGTGGAAATTGTTATGACAGATGATTCTTGGTATGTAGTGCGTAATACGCCTGGGGTAACTGGGTTTGTAGGTTCTGCTGGTTCAGGGTCTAAACCAACTCCGCTTTTGCCAGAAGAAGTCCAAGTAATTCTGAAGCGCATGGGTGTTGAGGAACAAAGAATTGAAATTGAGTTTGAATTAGGAGAAACAGTGAAGGTGAATGAAGGACCATTTGCTAATTTCACTGGGACTGTTGAGGAAATTGATAAAGATAAAGCGAAGGTTAAAGTACTGGTAAATATGTTTGGAAGAGATACCCCGGTAGAACTGGATTTTACACAAATTGAAAAATTTTAACCAGAAAACTTGAAATGATATTGAAAAAGTGTTACTATTTCATAGGTCAGTATATCTCATAAAGAGATAAGATATTGTCAAATTTCTTTATTTCATATAAAGACGATAAGTTGAGTGGGAGGGGAAACCCCTATTACCACATCACGGACTTTAAGGAGGTGTGTCTCGTGGCTAAAAAAGTAATTAAAGTTGTTAAATTGCAAATCCCAGCAGCTAAAGCGAATCCGGCACCACCAGTTGGTCCTGCATTGGGTCAAGCTGGCGTAAATATTATGGGATTCTGTAAGGAGTTCAACGCTCGTACAGCTGAACAAGCTGGTTTAATTATTCCTGTTGAGATTACGGTTTTCGAAGACCGTTCATTTACATTTATTACAAAAACTCCACCTGCTGCAGTTTTACTTAAAAAAGCAGCTGGTATTGAGTCTGGTTCAGGTGAACCAAATCGTAATAAAGTAGCAACTGTTAAGCGTGATAAAGTACGCGAGATTGCTGAAACAAAAATGCCTGATCTAAACGCAGCTGATGTTGAAGCAGCTATGCGCATGGTTGAAGGTACAGCCCGCAGCATGGGTATTGTTATTGAAGACTAAACCTATATAGGCTTGGTGTTGATTAAGGTTGTGACGACGGTGAATCTTTAGTCGCAACCTTTATTCGTGGGAGGTAATTCCGCTAAAACCACAATTCAAGGAGGAAATAAAGTTATGGCTAAAAAAGGTAAGAAGTATTTAGAAGCTATCAAACTTGTTGATCGTACTAAAACTTACCCAATTCAAGAAGCAATTGAGTTAGTGAAAAAAACTAGCACTACAAAATTTGATGCATCAGTTGAGGTTGCTTTCCGTCTAGGAGTAGATCCTAAGAAAGCTGATCAGCAAATCCGTGGAGCAGTAGTTCTTCCGAACGGAACTGGTAAAACTCAACGCGTTTTAGTTTTCGCTAAAGGTGAAAAATTAAAAGAAGCAGAAGCAGCAGGAGCAGACTTTGTAGGCGATGCTGAATATATAACTAAAATCCAACAAGGTTGGTTTGATTTTGACGTAATCGTTGCAACTCCAGACATGATGGGTGAAGTTGGTAAACTTGGTCGTGTATTAGGACCTAAAGGTTTAATGCCAAACCCTAAAACTGGTACAGTTACATTTGATGTAACAAAAGCAGTTAACGAAATCAAAGCTGGTAAAGTAGAATACCGCGTAGATAAAGCTGGTAATGTGCATGTTCCAATTGGTAAAGTTTCTTTCGATGAAGCAAAACTAGTTGAAAACTTCAAAACTATCTTTGATACAATGTCAAAAGCAAAACCAGCAGCTGCAAAAGGAACTTACATGAAGAACGTTTCTGTTACTTCAACAATGGGACCTGGCGTAAAAGTAGATCCTTCTACTGTTTGATAAAAATTGGTATTTGACAAAACAAGATAGATAGAATATACTTCATCTTGTTGAAAAAATAAATAACATTTGTACCGTAGACAGTAGGTGCTTATATAAGCTTAATTTCCTACCGAGGTAATACGATAGATTATTTGATCAGTTGTGAGAACGACTATTGTATACACCTCCATGTCTAAAAAGATATGGAGGATTTTATTTGTCGGTATGAATGTAGAAATTCTACAGGAGGTGTAAAGATGAGCAGCGTAATCGAACAAAAGAAACAAATAGTATCTGATATTGCTGAGAAATTCAAAGCAAGTAAATCAACTATCGTTGTTGACTACCGTGGTTTGACTGTTTCAGAAGTAACTGAACTTCGTAAACAACTTCGTGACGCAGGAATCGAGTTCAAAGTTTTCAAAAACTCTTTAACTCGCCGTGCTGCAGAATCTGTTGAATTAGCAGGTTTAAACGAATCATTAACTGGTCCAAACGCTATTGCGTTCAGTAATGAGGATGTTGTTGCACCAGCAAAAATTTTAAACGACTTCGCTAAAAAACATGAAGCGTTAGAAATTAAAGCAGGAGTAATCGAAGGAAACTTAGCAACTGTTGAAGAAGTGAAAGCTCTAGCTGAACTTCCATCACGCGAAGGTTTACTTTCTATGTTACTCAGCGTTCTTCAAGCACCAATCCGCAACCTTGCTCTTGCTACAAAAGCAGTTGCAGATCAAAAAGAAGAACAAGGCGCTTAATATTTTATACGGAAACGTATCATAAAAACCCAAAAAACAAGGAGGAAACATATAATGTCTAAAGAACAAATCTTAGAAGCAGTTAAAAATATGACTGTTTTAGAATTAAACGATTTAGTAAAAGCGATTGAAGAAGAATTTGGAGTAACTGCTGCTGCTCCTGTAGCTGTAGTTGCAGGTGGCGGAGAAGCTGCTGCAGAAAAAACTGAGTTTGATGTAGTTCTTGCATCTGCTGGAGATCAAAAAATCAAAGTTATCAAAGTTGTACGTGAAATCACAGGTCTTGGTCTTAAAGAAGCAAAAGAACTTGTTGACAACACTCCAAAAGCTGTTAAAGAAGGAGCTTCTAAAGAAGAAGCTGAAGAAATCAAAGCTAAACTTGAAGAAGTTGGAGCTAACGTTGAAGTTAAGTAATGTTAGTTAAAAAGAAGCTCGCTATAATAGCGGGCTTTTTTTTCCTAAAGTGCGTGAGACTGAAGAAAAAGGCTGATTCTAATCTGCTAAGTTAGAACGGAGCTAAACCATCTTTTTGTGTAAGTGAATTCACTCTCTAGCTTTATAGAAGAATGATTTGCTTTATGGGAAAGGTTATGAATAACTTCTAATTGGATGTGATAGCTTGAAGAGTCATCTGCACTTTTTTAATTGATTGCCATGCAAATGAGCGTTGTAATCATCCTCAAGTAGTAGTCTTCCTTATATAAATTCTCCTAAGGAGGTGTTCGTATGTCAGAACATTATTATTCCCGAACCCAGAATGTAAATAGCGATCCAAATTACTGGAATTTTACGCTCAAAGGCAATACAATACGTTTTAAAACAGATAATGGGGTTTTTTCCAAAAGAGAAGTAGATTTTGGTTCTAGACTATTAATAGAAACTTATACATTTCCGAACCTAGATGGAGATATATTGGATGTAGGTTGTGGTTATGGTCCAATAGGTCTTTCTATTGCAAAGGAAGCTCCAGATAGAATGGTTCATATGGTAGATGTCAACTTACGTGCTATTGAATTGGCTCAAGAAAATGCGCGGCAAAATGGCGTTGGAAATATTCAAATCTATGAAAGTGATCGGCTTCTTGGTGTGAAAGGTGAGAAGTTTGCTTCCATTTTAACGAATCCGCCGATTAGAGCAGGAAAGAAAGTTGTACATGATATTCTTGAGCAAAGTTATGAACGTTTAGCTGCAAATGGTGAGCTTTGGGTTGTGATTCAAAAGAAACAAGGAGCCCCGTCTGCTATTGCGAAATTAGAAGCGTTTTTTAAAGAAGTAAATGTAGTAGAAAAGAAAAAAGGGTATTTTATAATTCAAGCAAAAAAGATTGACTAGTCCTTTTTGTTGTGATAGCATTGTATAATGCCAATATAATATTTTTCTGAAACTCGCAATTTTATCTAACTCATTGTATAAAATTGGTGTTAAAAGGAAAAACTAACAGAATAATATTAGAAATATGAAAATGCGGTTTTTATTGGAAAACCCTTTTTCTTTTTGTCTTATAAAAAAGGGTTTATATCCTTTTGATAAGATGTAAATAGATGTACTATAACGTTTGATTTGAGGGGTGAATCAGTTGACAGGTCAACTTGTTCAGTATGGACGACACCGCCAGCGCAGAAGCTACGCAAGAATTAGTGAGGTTTTAGAATTACCAAATCTTATTGAAATCCAAACCTCTTCCTATCAATGGTTTTTAGATGAGGGATTGCGAGAAATGTTCCAGGACATTTCGCCTATTGAAGATTTTACTGGCAATTTATCACTTGATTTCATTGATTACAGCTTAGGGGAACCTAAGTATTCAGTGGAAGAATCGAAAGAACGAGATGTTACATATTCAGCGCCTTTACGTGTGAAAGTCCGTCTTGTGAATAAAGAAACAGGAGAAGTAAAAGACCAAGATGTATTCATGGGTGATTTCCCGCTTATGACTGAAACTGGTACTTTTATTATTAACGGTGCGGAGCGAGTTATCGTTTCTCAGTTAGTACGTTCTCCAAGTGTGTATTATAATGGGAAAATTGATAAAAACGGAAAAAAAGGATTTACAGCAACTGTAATTCCTAACCGTGGAGCTTGGCTAGAGTATGAAACAGATGCTAAGGATGTTGTTTATGTACGTATTGATCGTACTCGTAAACTTCCAGTTACAGTTCTGTTACGTGCATTAGGATTCGGCTCTGACCAAGAAATTATTGAATTGATTGGTGATAATGAATATTTACGCAATACTTTAGAAAAAGATAACACCGAGGGAACAGACAAAGCGCTATTAGAAATTTATGAGCGTCTTCGTCCTGGTGAGCCACCTACTGTTGACAATGCAAAAAGTCTATTGGTTTCAAGATTCTTTGATCCAAAAAGATATGATCTTGCCAATGTAGGTCGTTATAAAATTAACAAGAAGCTTCACATTAAAAATAGATTGTTCGGTCAACGCTTGGCTGAAACACTTGTGGATCCTGAAACAGGAGAAATCATTGCTGAAAAGGGAACACTTTTAGATCGCCGAGCACTTGATCGTATTATTCCGAATCTAGAAAACAATATTGGATTTAAAAAGTTAAGCCCATATGGCGGCGTTTTAGAAGATGATGTTGTAGTTCAATCGGTAAAAATTTATTCACCATTAGATGAAGGTGATAAAGAAATTAATGTTATTAGTAATGCGTATGTAGAAGAAGCTGTGAAAAACATCTCTCCTGCAGACATAATTGCGTCTATCAGCTATTTCTTTAACCTATTACATGGTGTAGGTTTAACAGATGATATTGATCATTTAGGGAATAGACGTATTCGTTCTGTAGGTGAATTGCTACAAAATCAATTCCGAATTGGTCTATCACGAATGGAACGTGTTGTACGTGAAAGAATGTCCATTCAAGATACAAATACAATTACACCGCAGCAATTAATCAATATTCGACCAGTAATTGCATCTACTAAAGAATTCTTTGGAAGCTCTCAGCTTTCTCAGTTTATGGACCAAACAAATCCATTAGCAGAATTAACGAATAAACGTCGTTTGTCTGCATTAGGACCTGGTGGTTTAACGCGAGAACGTGCGGGAATGGAAGTGCGTGACGTTCACTATTCTCACTATGGCCGTATGTGTCCGATTGAGACACCAGAGGGACCAAACATTGGTTTAATTAACTCTTTATCTTCTTATGCAAAAGTGAATCGATTTGGATTTATTGAGACACCGTATCGACGTGTTGACCCTGAAACAGGTAAAGTATCATCACGAATTGATTACTTAACTGCTGATGAACAAGATAACTATGTAGTTGCCCAAGCGAATGCTCGATTAGGAGAAGACGGTTCTTTCTTGGATGAAGATGTTGTTGCACGTTTCCGTGATGAGAACGTTGTTGTCAAACGTGATCGTGTAGACTATATGGACGTATCACCAAAGCAAGTAGTTTCTCCAGCAACAGCTTGTATTCCGTTCTTAGAAAACGATGACTCGAACCGTGCTCTGATGGGAGCAAACATGCAACGTCAAGCAGTACCTTTAATGCAACCAGAAGCTCCGATGGTAGGAACTGGAATGGAGTATGTTTCAGGAAAAGACTCCGGTGCCGCTGTTATTTGTAAGCATCCTGGTATTGTTGAACATGTAGAAGCACGTGGAGTTTGGGTAAGACGTATTTCTGAAGTAGATGGTCAAGAAGTTAAAGGTAATCTTGATAAGTATAAAATGCTTAAATTTACCCGTTCAAACCAAGGAACATGTTATAACCAACGCCCAATTGTTGCTGTTGGTGATAAGGTAGTCAAAGGGGAAGTTCTAGCAGATGGACCTTCTATGGAACTTGGAGAATTAGCTCTTGGACGTAACGTATTAGTTGCCTTTATGACATGGGATGGATACAACTACGAGGATGCTATTATCATGAGCGAGCGCTTAGTTAAAGATGATGTTTATACATCTATTCATATTGAAGAATATGAATCAGAGTCTCGCGATACAAAGTTAGGACCAGAAGAAATTACACGTGATATCCCGAATGTTGGGGAAGATGCATTACGCAACTTAGATGATCGCGGTATTATTCGTATTGGTGCAGAAGTGAAAGATGGAGACTTGCTAGTTGGTAAAGTTACACCTAAAGGGGTAACAGAATTAACAGCAGAGGAACGCTTGTTACATGCTATCTTTGGTGAAAAAGCACGTGAAGTTCGTGATACAAGTTTACGTGTTCCACATGGTGGAGGCGGTATTGTTCATGATGTTAAAGTCTTCAATAGAGAAGATGGAGATGAATTACCACCAGGAGTTAACCAATTAGTTCGTGTATATATTGTTCAAAAACGTAAAATCCATGAAGGCGATAAGATGGCAGGTCGTCATGGTAACAAAGGGGTTATCTCCCGAATTTTACCTGAAGAAGATATGCCGTATTTACCAGACGGAACACCAGTTGATATCATGTTAAACCCACTAGGTGTACCATCACGTATGAACATCGGTCAGGTATTAGAATTGCATCTTGGAATGGCTGCAAGAAGCCTAGGTATCCATGTTGCATCTCCGGTATTTGATGGAGCTCGTGAAGAAGATGTTTGGGAAACGATTAGAGAAGCTGGAATGGCGCAAGATGCTAAAACAGTACTATATGACGGGCGTACAGGTGAACCATTTGATAACCGTGTATCTGTGGGCGTTATGTATATGATCAAACTTGCTCACATGGTTGATGATAAACTGCATGCACGTTCTACTGGACCATATTCTTTAGTAACGCAGCAGCCACTAGGAGGAAAAGCTCAATTCGGTGGTCAGCGTTTTGGAGAGATGGAGGTTTGGGCGCTTGAAGCTTATGGAGCGGCTTATACTTTGCAAGAAATTCTTACCGTTAAATCAGATGATGTTGTTGGTCGTGTGAAAACGTACGAAGCAATTGTTAAAGGGGAAAATGTTCCAGAACCAGGAGTACCTGAATCATTCCGCGTATTAATGAAAGAGCTGCAAAGCTTAGGTTTAGATGTAAAAATCTTATCTAGCACAGAGGAAGAAATTGAAATGAGAGACACAGATGATGATGATGAAATTCATCAAGCTGAATCTCTAACAATTGTTTCGGAAACAAAAGAGCCTGAGTCAGAAAAGGTAGGCATGCAAGAATAATAAAGTAATGAACATGGCCTGTCTAAAAACGAAAGGGTCAGACTCCACCATGAAGACATCTAGATAGAAGATCCTTATATATCTTTTATAAATAGATTATTCACGTGAGGTCAGACCCTTTTGTGACGGCCTGTCTTTGATTATAAATGTTTTTAAGAAGTTTTTAAGTAAGGCGAAAAGCCTGAAGATCGAAAGGGAGGTAGGACCCTTGTTGGATGTTAATAATTTTGAATATATGAAAATAGGTCTAGCTTCACCAGACAAAATCCGTTCTTGGTCATTTGGTGAAGTTAAAAAGCCAGAAACAATTAACTATCGTACTTTAAAACCGGAAAAAGATGGCTTGTTCTGTGAGCGTATTTTTGGTCCTACAAAAGACTGGGAATGTCACTGTGGTAAATACAAGCGTGTTAGATACAAAGGTGTAGTTTGTGATCGCTGTGGAGTAGAAGTTACACGTGCAAAAGTTCGTCGTGAACGTATGGGTCATATCGAATTAGCAGCACCAGTTTCACATATTTGGTATTTTAAAGGGATTCCTAGCCGTATGGGTCTTGTGTTGGATATGTCTCCACGTGCGTTGGAAGAAGTTATTTATTTTGCTTCTTACGTAGTAACAGATCCAGGTGATACTGCTCTTGAGAAAAAACAACTTCTTTCTGAAAAAGAATATCGAGCATATCGTGATAAATACGGAGTGAAATTCCAAGCTTCTATGGGAGCTGAATCAATCAAAAAACTACTATCTGACATTGATTTAAATAAAGATGTAGAAGCATTAAAAGAAGAATTGAAAACTGCACAAGGTCAAAGAAGAACTCGTGCAATTAAAAGATTAGAAGTATTAGAAGCATTCCGTGGTTCTGGTAATGAACCTTCTTGGATGATTCTTGACGTACTTCCGGTAATTCCTCCAGAATTACGCCCGATGGTTCAATTAGACGGTGGACGTTTTGCTACTTCTGACCTAAATGATTTATATCGCCGCGTTATTAACCGTAATAATCGCTTAAAAAGATTATTAGACTTAGGAGCACCAAGTATTATCGTTCAAAACGAAAAACGTATGCTTCAAGAAGCGGTTGATGCATTGATTGATAATGGTCGTCGTGGTCGTCCGGTAACAGGTCCTGGTAACAGACCACTTAAATCACTATCTCACATGCTAAAAGGTAAGCAAGGACGTTTCCGTCAAAACTTACTAGGAAAACGTGTTGACTATTCTGGACGTTCTGTTATCGTTGTTGGTCCGAACTTAAAGATGTATCAATGTGGTTTGCCTAGAGAGATGGCAATTGAATTATTTAAACCTTTCGTTATGAAAGAGTTAGTTGAAAAAGGTATTGCTCATAATATTAAGTCTGCAAAAAGAAAAATCGAAAGACTTCAACCAGAAGTGTGGGATGTACTTGAAGAAGTAATTAAAGAGCATCCAGTATTGCTTAACCGCGCCCCAACTCTACATAGATTGGGAATTCAAGCGTTTGAACCTACTTTAGTAGAAGGCCGTGCGATTCGTCTACATCCGCTAGTATGTACAGCGTACAATGCTGACTTTGACGGTGACCAAATGGCGGTTCACGTTCCTTTATCTTCTGAGGCACAAGCGGAAGCGCGCTTACTTATGCTTGCAGCTCAAAATATCTTGAATCCTAAAGATGGTAAACCAGTTGTTACTCCTTCACAGGATATGGTATTAGGAAACTACTACCTAACATTAGAACGTGAAGGTGCAGTTGGAGAAGGTAGTATCTTCAATGATACGAGCGAAGCAATATTGGCTTACCAAAATGGTTACGTACATTTACACACACGTGTAGCAGTGCGTGCTAGCTCTTTAAATAATGAAACATTTACAGAAGAGCAAAATAAACAATTGTTATTAACAACAGTTGGTAAATTAATATTCAATGAAATTTTGCCGAAATCTTTCCCATACATTAACGAACCGACTAAAACAAATTTAGAAGAAAAAACTCCTGAGAGATACTTTGTTGAGCCAGGTGTAGATGTTCCTGCTGCTATCAGAGAGTTACAGATTATTGATCCGTTTAAAAAGAAAATTTTAGGGAATATAATCGCTGAAGTATTTAAACGATTCAAGATCACTGAAACTTCTAAGATGTTGGATAGAATGAAAGACTTAGGATTTAAACATTCTACAAAAGCCGGTATTACAGTTGGTGTGGCTGATATCGTTGTATTAGGTGAAAAACAAGAAATTATCGACGAAGCACAAAGTAAAGTTGATAATGTCATGAAACAATTTAAACGCGGATTAATTACAGAGGAAGAACGTTACGATCGCGTAATTTCTATCTGGAGTGCTGCGAAAGATACAATTCAAGCGAAGCTAATGAAATCATTGGATAAACGAAATCCAATCTTTATGATGAGTGACTCAGGTGCTCGTGGTAACGCATCTAACTTTACACAGCTTGCTGGTATGCGTGGTTTGATGGCCAACCCGGCTGGTAGAATTATCGAGTTACCGATTATCTCAAGTTTCCGTGAAGGATTAACAGTATTAGAGTACTTTATCTCTACTCACGGTGCTCGTAAAGGTCTTGCCGATACAGCACTGAAAACAGCAGACTCTGGTTACTTAACTCGTCGTCTAGTGGATGTAGCACAGGATGTTATTGTCCGTGATGATGATTGTGGTACAGATAGAGGATTGTTAGTTTCTGCTCTTAGAGAAGGTACAGAAATTATTGAATCTCTTGATGAGCGTTTAATTGGCCGTTATGCAAGAAAGGCTATTAAACATCCAGAAACGAAGGAAGTTATTGTTCCTGAAAATGGACTTATTACAGAAGATTTAGCTGTGGAAATAGTAGGAGCTAATATTGAAGAAGTGTGGATTCGTTCTGCATTTACATGTAATACTCGTCATGGAGTATGTAAAAAATGTTATGGTCGCAACCTAGCAACTGGCCAAGAGGTGGAAGTAGGAGAAGCTGTTGGTATTATAGCTGCGCAATCCATCGGGGAACCTGGTACACAGTTAACGATGCGTACATTCCATACTGGTGGTGTTGCTGGAGATGATATTACACAAGGTTTACCTCGTATTCAGGAAATATTCGAAGCTCGTAATCCAAAAGGGCAAGCCGTTATTACTGAAATGGCAGGGGTTGTTGTTGGTATCAATGAAGGTAGAGACCGTCAACACGAAATTGTAGTTCAAGGTGAATTAGAAACTAGAACATATACTGCTCCTTATACAGCAAGACTGAAAGTGAAAGTTGATGATGTAGTAGAACAAGGGCAGGAATTAACAGAAGGTTCTATTGATCCGAAAGAATTAATTAAAGTGAAAAACGTTACAGCAGTACAAGAATATTTACTTCGTGAAGTACAGAAAGTTTATCGTATGCAAGGGGTAGAAATTGGTGATAAACACGTAGAGGTGATGGTTCGCCAAATGCTTCGCAAAATCAGAGTAGTAGATGCTGGTGAGACAGAAGTATTACCAGGTACACTACTAGATATTCACCAATTTACTGATGCAAACGCAAAAGCTTTAAGAGAAGGAAAACTTCCTGCTACAGGAAGACCAGTATTGCTTGGTATTACGAAAGCATCTCTTGAAACAGATTCATTCTTGTCAGCTGCATCGTTCCAAGAAACTACAAGAGTTCTTACAGATGCTGCAATTAAAGGCAAGCGCGATGAGTTATTAGGATTGAAAGAGAATGTAATTATTGGTAAATTAGTTCCAGCTGGAACGGGTATGCCAAGATATCGTCATGCTGAACCTATTACTGCAGAAGAACTAACAGAAGAATCAGTTACTGTAGAATAATACGTTCCTATAAATGATTAATATCTATAAGGACTTGGATATTACGAGGATTATATCGACTCTATCATAAAGAAGAGAAGATATAATCTCTCGTAAGCCATGACCTTTCGAAAACAATCTAGTTATCGCTATAAAAGTTTTCTAGGAAAATAATTGACATCTGAAATTATAGATGATACTATATCAAAGGTGCTCCTATTCACCTGTTACTTTGGAGGATATAATATGTCTTATGAAAAAGTGCAACAGGCAAGAAAAATAGTAGTAGGAACAAAGCAAACAGTAAAAGCGTTAAAAAAAGGAATAGCGACAGAAGTTATCGTTGCAGAAGATGCTGATCCAATGTTAAAGAGAAAGGTATCCGAGGTAGCTGAAGAAGTGAATATTCCCATTATACTTGTTGAATCCATGAGGAAGCTTGGCGAATCATGCGGAATAGAAGTAGGCGCAGCAACTGTTGCCATAATTAATTAAAACTGTTTTTATGGAATTAACCATGAGAACTTTGTTTTTGCCCTAATATGAACCACCTGGATGTGTGGGCTTCAAACATAAAGGAAGGGAGGAAAAAGAAATGCCAACAATTAACCAATTAGTGCGCAAGCCTCGTCAATCTGCTGAAGAGAAGTCGAAGTCTCCTGCGTTAAACAAAGGTTATAACAGTTTCAAAAAAGCACAAACAAACGTATCATCACCTCAAAAACGTGGGGTATGTACTCGTGTTGGTACAATGACACCGAAAAAACCAAACTCTGCATTACGTAAATATGCACGTGTTCGTTTAACAAACGGTATCGAAGTAACAGCATACATTCCTGGTATTGGTCACAACCTACAAGAACATAGTGTTGTACTAATCCGTGGAGGACGTGTAAAAGATTTACCGGGGGTACGTTATCATATCGTACGTGGTGCGCTTGATACTGCTGGAGTTAACAACCGTATGCAAGGTCGTTCTAAATACGGTACGAAAAAACCAAAAGCAGCAAAAAAATAATAAACTAGAATTTATAGCATAATCGAAAGGAGGAAATCAAATGCCACGTAAAGGTCCTGTAGCAAAAAGAGACGTATTACCAGATCCGATTTACAATTCAAAGCTTGTATCTCGTTTAATCAATAAAATGATGATCGATGGTAAAAGAGGAAAATCGCAAGCTATCCTATATTCAGCATTCGAAATCGTTGCTGAGCGTTCTGGAAAAGAAGCGATTGAAGTATTTGATCAAGCATTAAAGAATATCATGCCAGTTCTTGAAGTAAGAGCACGCCGTGTTGGTGGTTCTAACTATCAAGTTCCAGTGGAGGTTCGTCCTGAAAGACGTACAACTTTAGGTCTTCGCTGGTTAGTTAACTATGCTCGTCTTCGCGGTGAGAAAACAATGGAAGAGAGATTAGCTAACGAAATCTTGGATGCAGCTAACAACACTGGTGCATCTGTTAAGAAACGTGAAGATACACACAAAATGGCTGAAGCGAACAAAGCGTTTGCTCACTACCGTTGGTAAGATTATAATATACAAAAATACTTTCATTATGAAAGGAGAAAGACCAAATGGCAAGAGAGTTCTCCTTAGAAAACACTCGTAATATTGGTATCATGGCCCATATTGATGCTGGTAAAACGACTACAACTGAGCGTGTACTTTATTACACTGGTCGTATCCACAAAATTGGTGAAACTCATGAAGGTGCATCTCAAATGGACTGGATGGAGCAAGAACAAGAGCGTGGAATTACCATTACTTCAGCGGCAACAACTGCACAATGGAAAGGTAACCGTGTAAACATTATCGATACTCCAGGGCACGTAGACTTCACTGTTGAAGTTGAACGTTCTCTTCGTGTACTTGATGGTGCGGTTGCAGTACTTGATGCTCAATCTGGTGTTGAGCCACAAACAGAAACTGTTTGGCGTCAAGCTACAACATACGGTGTACCTCGTGTAGTATTCGTAAACAAAATGGATAAAATCGGTGCAGACTTCCTTTATTCATTAAAAACTTTACATGATCGTTTACAAGCAAACGCTCATGCAATTCAACTACCGATTGGTGCTGAAGATCAATTCGAAGGTATCATTGACTTAGTTGAAATGAAAGCAACTTTCTACGGTAATGACCTAGGAACAGATGTTCAAGAACGTGAAATTCCAGAAGAGTACAAAGAGTTAGCTGATGAATACCATGAAAAATTGGTTGAAGCTGTAGCTGAACTTGATGAAGATCTAATGGAAAAATACCTTGGTGGTGAGGAAATCACTACTGATGAGTTAAAAGCTGCTATCCGTAAAGGTACAGTTAACGTTGAATTCTATCCAGTAATCTGTGGTTCTGCTTTCAAAAACAAAGGTGTTCAACCAATGCTTGATGCTGTAATTGATTACTTACCATCACCATTAGATGTACCTGCAATTAAAGGTACTGCTCCTGATTCTGATGAAGTAATTGAAAAGCATTCAAGTGATGATGAAGCATTTGCTGCTCTTGCATTCAAAGTAATGACAGATCCATTCGTTGGTAAACTGACATTCTTCCGTGTATATTCTGGTACATTGAGCTCAGGTTCTTATGTACAAAACTCTACAAAAGGCAAACGTGAGCGTGTAGGACGTATCCTTCAAATGCATGCGAATAGCCGTCAAGAGATCACAGAAGTATATGCAGGTGATATCGCAGCAGCAGTTGGTTTAAAAGATACTACAACTGGAGATACTCTGTGTGATGAAAAGAACTTAGTAATCTTAGAATCCATGGAATTCCCAGAACCAGTTATCGAATTGTCTATTGAGCCAAAATCAAAAGCTGACCAAGACAAAATGACAACTGCGCTACAAAAATTACAAGAAGAAGATCCGACATTCCGTGCACATACTAACCAGGAAACTGGTCAAGTTATCATTGCAGGTATGGGTGAACTTCACTTAGACATTCTTGTAGACCGTATGCGTCGTGAATTCAAGGTAGAAGCTAATGTTGGTGCACCTCAGGTTGCTTACCGTGAAACATTCCGTTCATCTGCTGCAGTTGAAGGTAAATTCACTCGTCAATCTGGTGGTCGTGGACAATATGGTCACGTTTGGATCGAATTCGCTCCAAATGAAGAAGGTAAAGGATTCGAATTTGAAAATGCTATCGTCGGTGGTGTTGTTCCACGTGAATACATCGCTCCAGTTCAAGCTGGTCTAGAAGATGCATTACAAAGAGGAGTACTTGCTGGTTACCCATTGGTTGACATCAAAGCTAAATTATTTGATGGATCATACCATGATGTTGACTCATCTGAAATGGCGTTCAAAATCGCTGCTTCAATGGCATTGAAAAATGCAGCATCTAAATGTAATCCTGTAATTCTTGAACCTGTTATGAGAGTAGAAGTTATCATTCCAGAAGAATACATGGGTGATATCATGGGTAACATCACTTCACGTCGTGGACGTGTAGAAGGTATGGAAGCTCGTGGTAACGCACAAGTAGTTCGTGCGATGGTTCCTCTATCTGAAATGTTTGGTTATGCTACGACATTACGTTCAAGCACGCAAGGTCGCGGTGTGTTCTCAATGGTATTTGACCATTATGAAGAAGTACCAAAATCAATCTCTGAAGAGATCATCAAAAAAAATAAAGGGTAATTGTTGATTTTACCTTTTTAATGAAGTATAACTACTATGTAAGCAATAAAGCTGTGATGAATAATCACAGCTCTATAAAAATACTTAATTTTTTACAAATCAAAGGAGGATTTTCCTAATGGCAAAAGCTAAATACGATCGTTCAAAGCCACACGTAAATATTGGAACTATTGGTCACGTTGACCATGGTAAAACTACTTTAACAGCTGCTATCACAACTGTACTTGCAAAAGCAGGTGGAGCTGAAGCTCGCGGTTATGATCAAATCGACGCTGCTCCAGAAGAGCGTGAGCGTGGAATTACAATCTCAACTGCACACGTTGAGTATGAAACTGAAACTCGTCACTATGCACACGTTGACTGCCCAGGACATGCTGACTATGTTAAAAACATGATCACTGGTGCTGCACAAATGGACGGCGGTATCTTAGTAGTATCTGCTACTGATGGTCCAATGCCACAAACTCGTGAGCACATTCTTCTTTCTCGTCAAGTTGGTGTACCTCACTTAGTAGTATTCTTAAACAAATGTGATATGGTTGATGACGAAGAATTATTAGAATTAGTAGAAATGGAAGTACGTGACCTATTATCAGAATATGAATTCCCTGGTGATGATATTCCTGTAATTAAAGGTTCTGCTCTTAAAGCTCTTGAAGGAGATGCTGCTTGGGAAGAAAAAGTTATCGAGCTTATGGCTGCGGTTGACGAATATATCCCAACACCAACTCGTGACACTGACAAACCATTCATGATGCCAGTTGAGGATGTATTCTCAATCACTGGTCGTGGTACAGTTGCTACTGGTCGTGTTGAGCGTGGACAAGTTAAAGTTGGTGACGTTGTAGACATCATCGGTTTAGCTGAAGAGAAAAAATCAACTACTGTAACTGGTGTTGAAATGTTCCGTAAATTACTTGACTATGCAGAAGCTGGAGATAACATCGGTGCACTTCTTCGTGGGGTTGCTCGTGAAGATATCCAACGTGGTCAAGTATTAGCAAAACCAGGTACAATTACTCCACACGTAAAATTCAAAGCTGAAGTTTACGTATTATCAAAAGAAGAAGGTGGACGTCATACTCCATTCTTCACAAACTACCGTCCACAGTTCTACTTCCGTACAACTGATGTAACTGGTATTTGTAACTTACCTGAAGGCGTAGAAATGGTTATGCCTGGCGATAACATCGAAATGGATGTTGAATTAATTTCTTCTATCGCTATCGAAGAAGGAACTAAATTCTCTATTCGTGAAGGTGGACGTACAGTAGGCGCTGGTGTCGTTGCTACTATCGTTGAGTAATAACTTATAATAGAAAAAACAAGCTGATTAGTCAGCTTGTTTTTTTGTTAAATTGTATAGAAATATCTATTATTCTCCTGAAGCTTCATGTTTAAATAGTTAAGAGAAAAGCTATAATAGATAGATGTACATATTATAGAAGAAAGTAGGTTTCCAAAATCTTTCTATATAATATAGTATTGATATTTGTTAGAATAAGAAAGTGCTGTTAAGAGATCAGTTAAAATTAGTCGTTTTCATATTTAATTGACTGACTATTATACATTGCCTTGAAATATCATGGCAGTATATGTATAATAATCTGAGTGTACTAAAACGAAAGAAAAATAATAATAGTTGTTGCTTTTCTAGGCGTTTTTATGTATAATAGACAATGTTGGTCTTTGACTGCGATGATGTGGGAGGTTGCTGACACACCCGGCCGCTTTGCCATGGCGAGTGTGTGGGAAATTCCTACGGAGAATGTCTATTCTAAAATAGGCGAAAAGGAGGGAAAATAATGGCAAAACAAAAAATTCGTATTCGTTTAAAAGCGTATGATCATAGAATTTTAGATCAATCAGCTGAGAAAATTGTTGAAACTGCAAAACGTTCTGGTGCTGCTGTATCTGGACCAATTCCGTTACCAACTGAAAAGTCTATATACACAATCTTACGTGCGGTTCATAAATATAAAGATTCTCGTGAACAGTTTGAAATGCGTACGCATAAACGTCTAATCGACATCGTGAACCCAACTCCACAAACAGTTGATTCACTAATGCGTCTGGATTTACCGTCAGGTGTAGATATCGAAATTAAATTATAATTGAAATAAACATTTAAACTATCAGGAGGTGTGACTTAAATGACCAAAGGAATCTTAGGAAGAAAAATAGGTATGACTCAAGTATTCGCTGAAAATGGCAATCTTATCCCTGTAACAGTAGTTGAAGCTGCTGAGAACGTTGTTCTTCAAACGAAAACTGTTGAAGCTGATGGCTATACTGCAGTTCAAATCGGTTTTGAAAACAAACGTGAAAAGTTAGCTAACAAACCTGAACAAGGTCACGTTGCTAAAGCAAGTACTGCTCCTAAGCGCTTCGTTCGTGAATTTAGAGATGTTAGCGTGGATGAGTACGAGGTTGGTCAAGAAGTCAATGTAAGTATTTTCGCTGAGGGCGATATAGTAGATGTAACAGGTATCTCTAAAGGGAAAGGTTTCCAAGGTTCAATTAAGCGCCATGGACAATCTCGTGGACCAATGGCTCACGGATCTCGTTATCATCGTCGTCCAGGTTCAATGGGACCTGTAGCACCAAACCGTGTATTTAAAGGTAAAGCATTGCCAGGACGTATGGGTGGAGAGCAAATCACTGTTCAAAACTTAGAAATCGTTAAAGTAGATGCAGAACGCAATCTTCTTCTAATTAAAGGTAATGTACCTGGAGCTAGAAAAGCTTTATTAAAAATCAAAACTGCTGTTAAAGCATAATTATTAATCTGGAAAGGAGGAAATAAGAATGCCTAAAGTTGCATTATTCAACCAAGACGGTACGCAAGCTGGAGATATCGAATTAAACGAATCAGTATTTGGTATCGAGCCTAACAAACATGTTTTATTTGAAGCAGTTGTTATGCAAAGAGCTTCTTTACGTCAAGGAACTCATAAAACTAAAATTCGTTCTGAGGTTGCTGGTGGTGGACGTAAGCCATGGCGCCAAAAAGGTACAGGACGTGCACGTCAAGGATCTATCAGATCTCCACAATGGCGTGGTGGTGGAACAGTATTTGGACCAGTTCCACGTAGCTACAGCTACAAATTACCTAAAAAAGTTCGTAGATTAGCAATTAAATCTGCATTATCTACTAAAGTATTAGAAGAAAATATTTTAGTATTACAAAACCTTGCTTTTGATGCGCCTAAAACAAAAGATTTCAAAGCGGTACTAGGTGGCCTTTCTATTGAGAAGAAAGTATTAATCGTTACTGCTGACCTTGATGAGAACGTAGCATTATCTGCTCGTAACATCCCGGGGGTAACAGTTGTTACAGCTACTGGAATTACAGTTTTAGATGTTTTAAACCATGATAAATTAATCATGACAAAAGCAGCGGTTGAAAAAGTAGAGGAGGTGCTTGCATAATGGATGCACGCGATACGATTAAGCGCCCCGTTATCACTGAACGTTCTACTGATTTAATGGTTGATAAAAAATACACGTTTGAAGTTGATGTAAGAGCTAATAAAACTCAAGTTAAAGATGCTGTTGAAGAAATCTTTGGCGTAAAAGTTGAAAAAGTTAACATCATGAACTATAAAGGTAAATTCAAACGTATGGGACGTTTCGGAGGATACACAAACAAACGTCGTAAGGCAATTGTTAAATTAACAGCTGACAGCAAAGAAATCGAATTCTTTGAAGCTTAATAATAATATTTAGAAGAGGAGGGAACACAAATGGCGATTAAAAAATACAAACCTACCTCCAATGGTCGACGTAACATGACGTCTTCAGACTTTAGTGAAATCACTACAAGTACTCCTGAGAAGTCATTGCTTGCTCCTTTACACAGAAAAGGCGGCCGTAATAACCAAGGTAAGTTAACTGTTCGTCATCAAGGTGGAGGTCATAAGCGTCAATATCGTGTAATCGATTTTAAACGTGACAAAGATGGCATTCCAGGACGCGTTGCTACAATCGAGTATGATCCAAACAGATCTGCTAACATCGCGTTAATCAATTATGTAGACGGTGAGAAACGCTACATTCTTGCACCGAAAAATTTAGAAGTTGGATTAGAAGTTATGTCAGGACCAGAGGCTGATATCAAGCCAGGTAATGCATTACCACTTGCTAACATTCCAGTTGGTACAGTAATCCACAACATCGAATTAAAACCAGGTAAAGGTGGACAATTAGTTCGCTCTGCTGGAACAAGCGCTCAAGTGCTTGGTAAAGAAGGAAAATACGTACTTGTACGTTTAAATTCTGGTGAAGTTCGTTTAATTCTTGCTACTTGCCGTGCTTCAATCGGTCAAGTTGGTAATGAACAACACGAATTAATCAACATTGGTAAAGCAGGTCGTAATCGTTGGTTAGGTAAACGTCCAACTGTACGTGGATCTGTAATGAACCCTAACGACCATCCACACGGTGGTGGTGAAGGACGCGCTCCAATCGGACGTAAATCACCAATGTCTCCATGGGGTAAACCAACACTTGGTTACAAAACGCGTAGCAAGAAAAATAAATCTGATAAATTTATTGTACGTAGCCGTAAAAAATAACGGGGTTGAACTACGGTTCAATGATAGAACCGTAGAACAATCACGAAGGGAGGTTCCATTATGGGTCGCAGCTTAAAAAAAGGACCTTTTGTTGATGATCATTTACTGACAAAGATCGAAAAATTAAGTGATAGTGATAAGAAACAAGTTGTTAAAACTTGGTCTCGTCGTTCTACGATCTTCCCACAATTCATCGGTCAAACAATCGCTGTTTATGATGGTCGTAAACATGTTCCAGTTTATGTTACTGAAGACATGGTAGGTCACAAACTTGGAGAATTTGCTCCAACTCGTACTTACAAAGGTCATGCAAGTGACGATAAGAAAACAAGACGTTAATGAGAGGAGGGCATTCCAATGCAAGCAAAAGCTGTTGCAAATACAGTTCGTATTGCTCCTCGTAAAGCTCGTTTAGTCGTAGATTTAATTCGAGGAAAGCAAGTTGGTGAAGCGGTAGCTATTTTGAAGTTAACTCCAAAAGCAGCTTCTCCAATCGTAGAGAAAGTTTTAAAATCTGCTGTTGCTAACGCAGAGCATAACTACGAAATGGATATTAACAACCTAGTGGTTGAGCAAGCATACGTTAATGAAGGACCAACTCTAAAGAGATTCCGTCCACGTGCACAAGGTCGTGCAAGCCAAATCAACAAACGTACTAGCCACATCACTATCGTTTTATCAGAAAAGAAGGAGGGGTAATTAGTGGGTCAAAAAGTAAATCCAGTCGGTTTACGTGTTGGGATCATTCGTGACTGGGAATCTAAATGGTTCGCAGGTAAAGACTATGCTGATCTTTTACACGAAGACCTAAAGGTACGTGAGTATATTACAAAACGCCTAAGCGATGCTTCTGTTTCTAAAGTAGAAATTGAGCGTGCTGCTAACCGCTTAAATGTTACTATCCACACTGCTAAACCAGGTATGGTTATTGGTAAAGGTGGTACAGAAGTTGAAGCTTTACGTAAAGCTCTTAACTCACTTACTAGCAAACGTGTACACATCAATATCTTAGAAATCAAAAGAGCAGACATGGATGCAAAACTAGTTGCTGAGAACATTG
The DNA here is from genome assembly GCF_024219955.1 of Niallia sp. RD1. Lineage (NCBI taxonomy): Bacteria > Bacillati > Bacillota > Bacilli > Caryophanales > Bacillaceae > Niallia > Niallia sp. RD1. Next base: position 1,514,464 of record NZ_CP100420.1, read on the forward strand.
CTCGTCAATTAGAAAACCGTGTATCTTTCCGTCGTGCTCAAAAACAAGCTATCCAACGCTCAATGCGTGCTGGCGCTAAAGGTATCAAAACAATGGTATCAGGTCGTTTAGGCGGAGCAGATATCGCACGTTCAGAGTCTTATAGCGAAGGAACTGTTCCATTGCACACTCTACGCGCAGATATCGATTATGCTACTGCAGAAGCTGATACAACTTATGGAAAACTAGGTGTAAAAGTTTGGATCTATCGTGGAGAGATCCTTCCAACGAAGAAGAAAACTGAGGAAGGAGGCAAATAATATGTTACTACCTAAACGTGTAAAATATCGCCGTGTACATCGTGGTAAAATGCGTGGTCAAGCAAAAGGTGGTACAGAAGTAGCATTCGGTGAATATGGTTTACAATCTTTAGAAGCTTCTTGGATTACAAACCGTCAAATCGAGTCTGCTCGTATTGCAATGACACGTTATATGAAACGTGGCGGTAAAGTTTGGATTAAAATTTTCCCACATAAGCCTTACACTGCTAAGCCTCTAGAAGTCCGAATGGGTTCCGGTAAGGGTGCTCCTGAAGGTTGGGTAGCGGTAGTTAAGCCTGGAAAAATTATGTTCGAAGTAGCAGGTGTATCTGAAGAGATCGCTCGTGAAGCACTTCGTCTTGCAGCGCACAAACTTCCTGTTAAATGTAAGTTTGTAAAACGTGAAGAAATTGGTGGTGAAACTAATGAAAGCTAATGAAATTCGTGACCTTACCACTGCTGAAATTGAACAAAAAGTTAAATCCTTAAAAGAAGAGCTTTTCAACCTTCGCTTTCAATTAGCGACTGGACAACTTGAAAATACAGCTCGCATTCGTGAAGTACGCAAAGCGATCGCTCGAATGAAAACTGTCATTCGTGAGAGAGAAATCGGCGTCAATAATCGATAAGTTGAGAGGAGGTTCGTAGAATGAGCGAACGCAATCAACGCAAAGTCTATACTGGTCGTGTTGTATCTGATAAAATGGATAAAACCATTTCAGTTGTTGTTGAAACATACAAAAAACACCCATTATACGGCAAACGCGTGAAATACTCTAAGAAGTATAAAGCTCATGATGAGCAAAACACAGCAAAAATCGGCGATATCGTACGTATTATGGAAACTCGCCCATTATCAGCTACAAAACGTTTCCGTCTTGTAGAAGTAGTAGAAAAAGCAGTTATTATATAATTGTTCGGAATTAAGCATCCCGAAGGGAGGTTACACACATGATTCAACAAGAATCACGTTTGAAAGTTGCTGACAACTCTGGTGCTCGTGAAGTACTTACTATTAAAGTTCTTGGTGGTTCAGGACGTAAAACTGCTAACATCGGTGATATCATCGTCGTTACTGTGAAACAAGCAACACCAGGTGGCGTTGTTAAAAAAGGTGACGTAGTTAAAGCAGTAGTCGTTAGAACTAAAAGTGGTGTTCGTCGTGCTGACGGTACTTACATTCGTTTCGATGAAAACGCATGTGTAATTATCCGTGATGATAAGAGTCCACGTGGAACACGTATCTTTGGACCAGTTGCACGCGAACTTCGCGACAATAACTTTATGAAGATTGTATCATTAGCTCCAGAAGTACTATAATATAAATTTTAATTGCCTTTAAGGAGGTGCGAAAAGATGCATGTTAAAAAAGGTGACAAAGTAATGGTCATCTCTGGTAAGGATAAAGGCAAAACAGGTGTTGTTCTTGCTGCTTTCCCTAAAAAAGATCGTGTGATCGTTGAAGGGATTAATATTGTTAAGAAGCACTCTAAGCCATCCCAGTTGAATCCACAAGGTGGAATCAATGACCAGGAAGCTGCTATTCATGTATCCAACGTTATGCCTATCGACCCTAAAACTGGTGAACCTACTCGTGTAGGATCTAAAACGGTTGATGGTAAAAAAGTACGCGTAGCGAAAAAATCCGGTGAAATTCTAGATAAATAGTTCAAATGAAGAAGGGAGGTACAATGAATGAACCGCCTAAAAGAAAAATTTGTTAAAGAAACTACTCCTGCTCTTATGAGCAAGTTCAATTATAAATCAGTGATGGAAGTTCCAAAACTGGAAAAAATCGTTGTTAACATGGGTGTCGGTGATGCTGTAGCAAATGCTAAAGCATTAGACGTTGCTGTTGAGGAATTAGCACAAATTACTGGTCAAAAGCCATTAATCACTCGTGCGAAAAAATCAATTGCAGGTTTCCGTCTACGTGAAGGAATGCCAATCGGAGCAAAAGTTACTCTTCGTGGAGAACGCATGTATCAATTCCTTGATAAACTTGTATCTGTTTCTCTTCCACGTGTACGTGACTTCCGTGGTGTATCTAAAAAATCATTTGACGGTCGCGGTAACTACACTTTAGGTGTTAAAGAACAATTAATTTTCCCTGAAATTGATTACGATAAAGTAAACAAAGTAAGAGGAATGGACATTGTTATCGTTACAACTGCAAAAACAGATGAAGAAGCTCGTGAACTGTTAACTCAATTTGGAATGCCGTTCCAAAAGTAATCTCTAATTAGGAGGCGAAGATGTGGCTAAGAAGTCAATGATTGCGAAACAAAAACGCACGCCTAAATATAAAGTACAAGAATACACACGTTGCGAACGTTGTGGTCGTCCACATTCTGTGTACCGTAAATTTAAGCTTTGCCGTATTTGTTTCCGCGAATTAGCGTATAAGGGACAAATTCCTGGTGTGAAAAAAGCTAGCTGGTAAAACCCGATATTGGGAAGGAGGTAAATACAAATGGTTATGACAGATCCAATTGCAGATTTGCTTACAAGAATCCGTAATGCGAATATGGTTCGTCACGAAAAATTAGAAGTTCCTGCTTCTAACATCAAAAAAGAGATCGCTGAAATCTTAAAGCGTGAAGGTTTTGTACGTGATGTAGAATATATCGAAGACAACAAACAAGGTATTATCCGCATTTTCTTAAAATACGGTTCAAGCAACGAGCGTGTAATTACTGGACTTAAAAGAATTAGTAAACCTGGTCTTCGTGTTTATGCGAAAGCAACAGAAGTACCTCGTGTATTAAACGGTCTTGGAATTGCATTAGTTTCTACTTCTCAAGGAGTACTTACTGATAAAGAAGCTCGTGCGAAACAAGTTGGCGGAGAAGTATTAGCATACGTTTGGTAATAATAGGTTTAATGAATGGAGGTGCAACTAAATGTCTCGTGTAGGTAAAAAACCAATCGAAGTACCAGCAGGCGTTACAGTTACTATTGATAAAAGTACTGTAACGGTGAAAGGTCCTAAAGGTGAATTAACTCGTACTTTTAATTCTGATATTGCGATCAGCTTAGAAGAAAACGTGATTAATGTAACTCGTCCTTCTGATGCGAAGGAACATCGTGCATTACATGGAACAACTCGCGCATTGTTAGCAAACATGGTTGAGGGTGTTTCAAAAGGCTTTGAGAGAGGTCTTGAATTAATCGGTGTCGGTTACCGTGCTCAAAAACAAGGAAGCAAGCTTGTATTGAACGTAGGTTACTCTCATCCAGTAGAAATTGAACCAGAAGCTGGTATTGAAATCGAAGTACCATCTGCTACGAAAGTAGTTGTTAAAGGAACTAATAAAGAGCGTGTTGGAGCACTTGCTGCTAACATTCGCGACGTTCGCCCACCAGAACCTTATAAAGGGAAAGGTATCCGTTATGAAGGCGAATATGTACGTAGAAAAGAAGGTAAAACTGGTAAGTAATGCCGCATAGGTAAACGAAAGGAGTGACCTAAATGATTACGAAGGCTGATAAAAATCAAGTCCGTAGAAAAAGACACGCACGTGTGCGTTCTAAACTTAGCGGAACTGAAGCTCGTCCTCGTTTAAATGTGTTCCGTTCAAACAAACACATTTACGCTCAATTAATTGATGATGTTAACGGTGTAACAATCGCAAGTGCATCTTCATTAGATAAAGAGCTTAACCTTGAATCTACTGGTAATTTTGAAGCTGCAGTTAAGATCGGTGAATTAGTAGCTAAACGTGCTGTAGAAAAAGGAATTAAATCAGTAGTATTTGACCGCGGAGGATATTTATATCATGGTCGCGTAAAAGCTTTAGCTGATGCTGCTCGTGAGAACGGCCTAGAATTTTAATAGACAAAGGAGGGACATAAAAAGATGCGTCGTATTGATCCAAACAAACTTGAACTTGAAGAACGCGTAGTTACAGTTAACCGTGTAGCGAAAGTTGTTAAAGGTGGACGTCGTTTTCGTTTCTCTGCTCTAGTAGTAGTTGGGGACAAAAATGGTAACGTTGGTTTTGGTACTGGTAAAGCACAAGAAGTACCAGATGCAATTCGCAAAGCGGTTGAAGATGCGAAGAAAAATCTTATTGAAGTACCAATGGTTGGTACAACAATTCCACACGAAATTATCGGACATTTCGGAGCTGGTGAGATCCTATTGAAGCCTGCTTCAGAAGGTACTGGGGTTATCGCTGGTGGTCCAGTACGTGCTGTGCTTGAATTAGCTGGTGTAGCTGATATCTTATCTAAGTCATTAGGTACAAACACACCAATTAACATGGTTCGTGCTACTTTAGACGGTTTAAAACAATTAAAACGTGCTGAAGACGTAGCAAAGTTACGTGGAAAATCAGTAGAAGAACTGTTAGGATAAGGAGGGAAATTAAATGGCAAACAATCTGGAAATTACCCTCACTAGAAGCGTAATTGGTCGTCCGCAAGACCAACGCGAAACAGTTAAAGCTTTAGGATTACGTAAGGTAAATCAAACAGTTGTTCAACAAGATAATGCTGCTATTCGCGGTATGATCAATAAAGTATCACATCTTGTAACTGTAAAAGAAAACTAAAAATCATTCTTCTTCAATAAGGAGGTGCCAAGATGAAACTTCATGAATTAAAACCTGCAGAAGGTTCACGTCAAGAACGTAAACGCAAAGGGCGCGGTATCGGTTCAGGTAATGGTAAAACTGCTGGTAAAGGTCATAAAGGTCAAAACGCACGTTCAGGCGGGGGTGTAAGACCTGGATTCGAAGGTGGTCAAACTCCTTTATTCCGTCGTTTACCAAAACGTGGTTTTACTAATATCAACCGTAAAGAATACGCTATTGTTAATTTAGACACTCTAAATCGTTTTGAAGATGGAACTGAAGTAACTCCAGAACTTCTTATCGAAACAGGAGTTGTTAGTAACGAAAAAGCAGGAATTAAGATTCTTGCAAAAGGCAACGTAGAGAAAAAGCTTACTGTTAAAGCTCATAAATTCTCCTCTGCTGCTAAGGAAGCTATTGAAGCTGCCGGCGGTCAAACAGAGGTGATCTGATGTTTCAGACAATCTCCAATTTTATGCGCGTGGGTGAAATAAGACGAAAAATCATATTCACCCTATTAATGTTGATTATATTTCGCATTGGTACTTTTATTCCAGTACCATATGTGAATTCAGACTTCTTAAAAGCACAAGATGCTTTTAGTGCCTTCGGAATTTTAAATACTTTCGGTGGTGGGGCACTACAAAACTTTTCTATTCTTGCAATGGGGATCATGCCATATATTACAGCATCCATTATTGTAAGCTTATTGCAAATGGATGTTGTACCAAAATTTACGGAATGGTCAAAACAGGGTGAGGCTGGACGAAGAAAGTTAACGCAGTTTACGCGTTACTTCACAATTGTTCTAGCTCTTATCCAAGGTTTTGGTATGTCTTACGGTTTTAATAATCTAGCGGGTGGTTCGCTGATTACAAAACCTGGATTTTCGTCATACTTAGTAATTTCTATTGTATTAACAGCTGGTACAGCCTTTTTAATGTGGTTAGGAGAACTAATTACTTCTAAAGGCGTTGGTAATGGAATTTCTATTATCATTTTTGCTGGTATTGCTGCAGGAATTCCATCTATGGCTAATCAAATCTATGCACAGCAGTTTGACAACCCAGGTGATCAATTATTCCTAAATATTGTTAAGTTAGCTTTAATTATTTTAGCTGTCATTGCAATTGTAGTTGGAGTAATTTTCATCCAGCAAGCTCTTAGAAAAATACCTATTCAATATGCAAAAAGAATGGTAAACGGAAATAGTAGCACAGGTGGTCAGTCAACACATTTGCCGTTGAAAGTAAACTCTGCTGGTGTTATTCCTGTTATCTTTGCAGTTTCCTTCTTGGTAACACCAAGAACAATTGCATCTTTCTTTCCGCAAAATGACGTTACTTCCTGGATTCAACGAGTATTTGATTATACTCATCCAATAGGAATGATTATATATACTGTATTAATCTTTGCGTTTACTTATTTCTATGCTTTCATTCAAGTGAATCCAGAACAAGTTTCTGAAAACCTGAAAAAACAAGGTGGATATATTCCTGGTATTCGACCTGGTAAAAGTACGCAAGATTATTTGTCACGTGTTCTATCTCGTTTAACTCTAGTTGGAGCTCTATTCTTAGCCATTATTGCTATACTACCTGTATTTTTCATTAATATTGCAGGGCTTCCAGAATCTGCACAGATTGGCGGAACTAGTATCATAATCGTGGTTGGGGTTGCGTTGGAAACAATGAAACAATTAGAGTCGCAATTAGTTAAACGGCACTATAAAGGTTTTATTAAATAGTATAATTTAGGGGACATATGTCCCTTGAATTTTATGTAAGAGAACTTGAGGGGGAATACGCATGAATTTAGTCTTAATGGGGCTCCCTGGCGCAGGTAAAGGTACACAAGCTGAGAAGATTGTCGAAAAATACGGCATCCCTCATATCTCAACTGGCGACATGTTCCGTGCGGCTATGAAAGACGAAACAGAACTTGGACTAAAGGCAAAATCTTTTATGGATAAAGGTGAATTAGTACCAGATGAAGTTACAATTGGTATTGTTCGCGAAAGACTTAGTAAGGATGACTGTGAAAAAGGCTTTCTTTTAGATGGTTTTCCTCGTACTGTTCCTCAAGCTGAAGCTTTAGAAAATATTTTGTCTGATTTAAATAAGAAATTAGACTTTTGTATCAATGTTCAAGTAGATCAAGAGATATTAATGGAGCGTTTAACAGGCCGACGTATTTGTAAAAATTGCGGCGCAACATATCATTTAGTATTTAATCCGCCATCCAAGCCAGATACATGTGATCGATGTGGAGGCGAGTTATATCAACGTGCTGATGATAATGAAGCTACTGTAAAAAACCGCTTAGAAGTAAATATTAAGCAATCTCAACCATTACTTGATTTCTATGAGTCAAAAGGATATCTTCGTAATATTAATGGTCAACAAGATATTAATAAAGTCTTCTTAGATCTTGACGAGCTATTAAGTACTTTAAAATAAGAGTAACTTTTGCTTTGACTAATCTGTTATCTAGCATGGAAATGAATCAGAGATAATAAATAGAAGAATTGGGATGAAATGGCTGAGGAGTTTATTCCTAAACATGATGCATTTCCTTTTTTCAAAAGGTATAATAATTTCCATGGTTATATCTGTAACAAAAAAAGTATAATCGTGTTATTTTGACATGTTTATCTTCGTTAAAAGATTAATCAATTTAGATAATTGGTGCAGAGTTTTTTGGATTTCATGGTAACTCCGCTTGAATTGCTTTTTTATCTAGTAGTGAAGAAGGTAATGTAACTATTATTCTTTCTATTATGACGATTGGTATTAGAACAGGTGTGCAGTTGTCGAATACTCTACGAAATCTTGGAAATACGAAATCTATGTGGCTTTTCAAGTAAAACCGAGTATGTTGTGGAAGTTTTAAGGCTAGACTCTTGAAAGATGACGATTTTCTTGAAACAAGTCATATAATTACATGCTTACTTCGATACGATAAGACACAGGCTGTTGATAGAATATTCGGAATCAGAGGAAAGATCATTTCTTTCTTAAATTGAATGATCTAGCAATGCTAAGTTTAGTTGGTAGCATTAAACCTTTTCCTATTATTATATTTTTTATAATAATAGCGGACGAAGTACCTTCTCTTATGTTATAATCAATTAGTTGCAGTTAAATGCAGTTTTATTATATTATAGGAGCAGTTCAGAGTAGTTTAATGTACACCGATCGTGTGACAAGAAGAGCTACACTTTGCTATATTAGTTAAGATGGATCTCGTATTTTTTATGGAAAGGAGAGATATTCGATGGCTAAAGACGATGTAATCGAAATTGAAGGCACAATCACTGAAACTTTGCCGAACGCCATGTTTAAGGTAGAATTAGAAAATGGTCATACTGTATTGGCTCACGTTTCTGGTAAAATTCGCATGCATTTCATCCGTATTTTACCTGGTGATAAAGTAACGGTTGAGTTATCTCCATATGACTTAACTCGCGGAAGAATTACTTACCGCTTTAAATAATCTGATTGCACTCCGTACTATCAAGGAGGTTAGGATAATGAAAGTTAGACCATCTGTTAAACCAATCTGCGAAAAATGTAAAGTTATCCGCAGACGTGGTAAAGTTATGGTTATCTGTGAAAACCCTAAACACAAACAAAAACAAGGTTAATAACAAGGAGGTGCGCATATAGATGGCACGTATTGCTGGTGTGGATATTCCACGTGAAAAACGTGTAGTAATATCTTTAACATACATTTACGGTATTGGAAAAAATACTGCACAAAAAGTATTGGCAGAAGCTGGTGTTTCTGAAGATACACGCGTTCGTGATTTAACGGAAGATGAATTAAACAAAATCCGTGATATTATCGACGGTTTAAAAGTAGAAGGGGATCTTCGTCGTGAGATTTCTTTAAATATCAAACGTCTAATGGAAATTGGTTGCTACCGTGGCCTTCGTCACCGTCGTGGTTTACCAGTTCGTGGACAAAACACGAAAAACAACGCTCGTACTCGCAAAGGTCCTCGTAAGACTGTAGCTAATAAGAAAAAATAATCGGTAAAGGAGGTACAATATAATGGCACGTAAAACTAATACACGTAAACGTCGTGTTAAAAAGAATATTGAGTCTGGTGTTGCTCATATTCGTTCTACTTTCAACAATACTATCGTAACAATTACAGACGTTCATGGAAATGCTCTTTCTTGGTCAAGCGCAGGTGCACTTGGATTCAGAGGTTCTCGTAAATCTACTCCATTCGCTGCTCAAATGGCTGCAGAAACAGCTGCGAAAGCTTCTATGGAACATGGTATGAAAACTTTAGAAGTAACAGTTAAAGGACCAGGTGCAGGTCGTGAAGCTGCAATTCGTGCTCTTCAAGCTGCAGGACTTGAAGTTACAGCAATTAGAGATGTAACTCCAGTTCCTCATAACGGTTGCCGACCACCTAAACGTCGCCGAGTTTAATTTTTCTGTATAAATTTTGTATCCTTGTCTATAATGGGATATGACTAAAACTTTTAAAACCCGTACAGATTTATTAACTAACCCAGTTGTTGTGCACAAGCGGGAACGTAAACATGGGGAATTTCGGTAAACCTTACCGAGGTTTCGACGTTTTGAAGGAGGGTATATCTTGATGATCGAAATAGAAAAACCAAAAATCGAAACGGTTGAGATCAACGATGATGCCAAATATGGTAAATTCGTCGTAGAGCCACTTGAGCGTGGATATGGTACTACTTTGGGTAACTCCTTACGTCGTATTCTACTATCCTCACTGCCAGGTGCCGCTGTCACATCCATTCAAATTGATGGGGTACTTCATGAGTTCTCAACAATTGAAGGCGTCGTAGAAGATGTTACAGCTATCATATTAAATATCAAAAAACTAGCATTGAAAATATACTCTGATGATGAAAAGACTTTAGAGATTGATATGCAAGGTTCAGGGGTAGTTACAGCAGCAGATATTACACATGATAGTGATGTAGAGATCTTAAATCCAGATCTTCATATCGCAACTTTAGGTAGCAACGGAAATTTCCGCATGCGTTTAACTGCAAAGCGTGGTCGTGGATACACTCCAGCTGAGCAAAACAAACGTGAAGATCAACCTATTGGTGTAATTCCTATTGACTCTATCTTTACACCAGTATCTCGTGTTTCTTATCAAGTAGAGAATACTCGTGTTGGTCAATTGACTAATTATGATAAGTTAACTTTTGACGTGTGGACTGACGGTAGTACTGGTCCTCAAGATGCTATTGCACTTGGTGCAAAGATTTTAACTGAGCATTTGAATATCTTTGTTGGATTAACTGACGAAGCACAAAATGCTGAGATAATGGTAGAAAAAGAAGAAGATCAAAAAGAAAAAGTACTTGAGATGACAATCGAAGAATTAGATCTTTCTGTTCGCTCTTATAACTGCTTAAAACGTGCTGGTATCAATACCGTTCAAGAATTAGCAAATAAGACAGAAGAAGATATGATGAAAGTTCGAAACTTAGGTAGAAAATCTCTAGAAGAAGTAAAACATAAATTAGAAGAGCTAGGATTAGGTTTAAGAAAAGACGACTGATTAGTCTCTTGACTTTGTCTATAAAGCTTGTACTTTAACAAAAGGAGGGAATCTCACATGGGTTACAGAAAGTTAGGACGCACAAGCGCACAACGTAAAGCTATGTTACGTGACTTAACTACAGACTTAATCATCAATGAGCGTATTGAAACAACTGAAGCTCGTGCAAAAGAACTTCGTTCTGTTGTAGAAAAAATGATTACACTTGGTAAACGTGGAGATCTACATGCACGTCGTCAAGCAGCTGCTTATGTACGTCATGAAGTTACTAACGCTGAAACAAACCAAGATGCTGTTCAAAAATTGTTCAGTGATGTTGCTGCTCGTTATACTGATCGTCAAGGTGGTTACACTCGTATTATGAAAATGGGACCTCGTCGTGGAGACGGAGCACCTATGGTAATTATCGAGTTAGTGTAATAGGATTTTCAAAGAAACTTAGGGTGCGGGACAGTTTATATTGTTATGAAACTTGTTCAAGTATCCTTTTTCTTTAATCCTCGCTTTTTTTGATCAAGCCAATATAGAGTGTTACGATGAGCATTTGTCTTCATTAAATGACTCGTCTAGCTCGTGCACCTCTTCTTCGATTTTAATTGTATGAATGAGGTGCGGGCTTTTTTCATGTTTCATTAGGACTGTAGGGTGCTAAGAAGTGGAATACCATAAGATATATTTTAACAAGCATAGAAATAGGATATCAAAGATTATATAAATAATCTTATGTTAAACCAATTCAAAGCTCGCCCAATTGGCGAGTTTATTTTTTTATCTTGGATTAAGTGCAAGTAAAGACCCACTTGAAAATTTAGAGTAGAAATGAGAAATTAGGTGAAGAGAACTAATTTACTTAAAGGCAATTGATTCTATTTATAATTTTCGGGAGTTCTTAATCCATTAATTGAAGATTCACGTTATCCATAATAGGATATGTTTAAAAAAGTCGTATGTAATATACAATCGACAATATCTAGTAAGTAAATGGTGGGAATGTAATGAACCAAAAGATTTTAGTAAAGGTAGAAGATGTATCCTTTAAATATGAGGAGCAATTAGAAAATGCCCTAAATCATGTTTCTTTTCATGTGAACGCAGGTGAATGGGTTGCTATAGTTGGACACAATGGATCAGGTAAATCTACGCTAGCTAAGTTATTAAATGGATTACAATTCTCCAATGAAGGTTCTATTATAATAGATGGTATTCCAATAACGGAGGATTCTGTGTGGGATATAAGGAAAAAGGTTGGAATGGTATTCCAGAATCCTGATAACCAGTTTGTTGGTACAACTGTTAAGGATGATGTGGCTTTTGGTTTAGAAAATAACGCCGTTCCTAGGAGTGAGATGGTAACAAGAGTAGAGCGTTCTTTAGAAAAAGTAAAGATGTTATCTTTTCTTGATCAAGAGCCACACCATCTGTCTGGTGGACAAAAACAGAGAGTCGCTATAGCGGGAATTATTGCATTAAAACCTGAAATTATCATATTAGATGAGGCAACCTCCATGCTTGATCCACAAGGCAGAGAAGAAGTTTTTGAAATTATGAGAGAGCTGCAAAAGGAAAATATGACGATTATCTCGATTACACATGATTTAGATGAGGCTGCTAAAGCAGATCGGATTATAGTGATGAATAAAGGTGAAGTATATAAAGAGGGAATACCTAAAGATATATTTAAGCTTCAAAAGGAACTTGTTGAAATTGGGTTGGATATCCCTTTTACTATTAAAATGAGAGAAAGTCTAATTAATAAAGGCATTTCATTAGAAGAAGTATATTTAACAGAAGAAGAGTTGGTGACAGGAATATGGACATCTCACTTCAAAAAGTAGAGTATCGTTACCAGGAAAATTCGCCGTTTGAGCGATTGGCAATAGAGGATGTAAGTTTTGATATTCCATCAGGGAGCTATGTTGCAATTATCGGGCATACTGGTTCTGGAAAGTCGACCATTTTACAGCATCTTAATGCTCTTATAACTCCATCTCAAGGAAAAGTTGTAATAGGCGACCGAATAATTGAAGGTGGACAAAAGCATAAGAACTTGCGTAGTATTCGCCAGAAAGTAGGAATTGTTTTTCAATTTCCGGAGCAGCAGTTATTTGAAGAAACGGTGGAGAAAGATATTTGCTTTGGCCCACTTAATTTTGGGATATCGGAGTCGGAGGCAAAGGAAAGAGCCGAAAGGGCATTGCGTGAAGTGGGATTAACAGAAGAGTTTCTTGTGAAGTCTCCATTTGATTTGTCAGGTGGCCAGATGAGAAGAGTTGCCATTGCAGGTGTATTAGCAATGGAACCGGATGTGCTAGTTTTGGACGAGCCAACTGCTGGTTTAGATCCAAGGGGCAGACGAGAAATTATGGATATGTTTTATGGACTTCATAAAGAGCGGAATTTAACGACTATTTTAGTAACGCATAGTATGGAGGACGCAGCTCATTATGCTGATCAAATAGTCATTATGAATAAAGGGAAAGTACATCGTCAAGGGACACCAATAGAGATTTTTAAGAATGCAGAAGATTTGGCAGCAATTGGCTTAAATGTACCAGAAGTGGTGCGTTTCCAGAGGAAGATAGAAGCGAAATTGGGAATGAAGATGGAGCACGTCCACTTAAATATGGAAGACTTTACGAATGAATTAGCAGTGTATCTAAAGAAGAAGGTAGGTAGTAGTTAATGGGGAAAATGATTATAGGGCGATTTATTCCCGTTGATTCCATATTGCACAGAATGGATCCCCGTTCTAAATTGCTGCTTGTTTTCCTTTTTATTTGTGTTGTATTTTTGGCTAATAATATTTGGAGCTATTCTCTGCTAATTATATATGTGGCTACTTTAGTAGCTATTTCTAATGTGCCAATAAAGTATATTTATTTGGGATTAAGGCCAATTTTTTGGTTAATTATCTTTACGTTTATTTTGCATATCTTTTTTACGAAAAATGGAGAACTATTGTTTGAATGGGGCTGGATTAAGATTTATGAGGAAGGCATAAGGATGGGAATTCTTATTTCGATTCGGTTCTTCTTGCTTATAATCATGACATCCTTGCTTACGTTAACAACGACACCAATTGAATTAACCGATGCAATTGAAACATTGTTAGGCCCATTAAAAAAAGTGAAGTTTCCTGTTTATGAATTGGCACTTATGATGTCTATCTCGCTTCGTTTCATCCCCACTTTAATGGATGAAACAGAGAAGATTATGAAGGCTCAGATGGCGAGAGGGGTTGAGTTCTCCAGTGGTTCGATTAAAAGCCGTGTACAAGCAATTATTCCGTTATTGATTCCTTTATTTGTTAACTCTTTTAAACGGGCAGAGGAGCTTGCTATTGCGATGGAGGCACGTGGCTATCAAGGTGGAGAAGGAAGAACAAAATACCGTCAATTAGTATGGAGTTCCATCGATACAATAATGATTATTATTTTGATACTAGTAACAGCTATGCTGTTTGTGTTAAGAACATAATGGAGAAAAGAATGCAAAGATATAAATGTACAATTAGCTATGATGGTTCGAATTATAGTGGTTTTCAAATTCAGCCAAAGGATCGAACAATACAAGGCGAAATCGAAAAGGCCTTAAGAAAGCTTCATAAAGGGGGAGAGGTAAAGATTCAAGCTTCTGGCAGAACAGATGCTGGTGTTCATGCAAAGGGACAAGTCATTCATTTTGATAGCTCTCTTGATATTCCAGCAGAAAAATGGCCGATTGCATTGAACACTTTATTACCCCATGATATCGTGGTTGCAGATGTGGAGACTGTGTCAGCATCCTTCCATGCCAGATATAATGTAACAGCGAAGGAATACCGCTATTTTATTCAATTAGGAGAGCGGAGAGATCCTTTTAAGCGAAATTATGCTTATTATTACCCATATGCCCTAAATGTGAAAGCGATGAGGGAAGCACTTAGCTATTTTATTGGAGAATATGATTTTACTAGTTTTTGCTCTGCTAAAACAGACAAAGAAAGAAAAGTAAGAACCATTACCGGGGTAAAGCTAACAGAGGAAGAGAATATGTTGATTTTTTCTTTCCAAGGGAATGGATTCCTTTATAATATGGTGCGGATTATGGTTGGAACATTACTAGATGTCGGAAGAGGGAAGAAATTACCACAGGATATTCCGATGATTATTGAGAAAAAAGATAGAAAAGCAGCAGGAAAAACGGCTTCTGCTAATGGATTGTATCTATGGAAAGTATTGTATTAACATCGGCTGCTGGTAATCGCAACAAACTTTACGAAAACAGCCAAAATAAAAGAAAAGACGATTTTTTTCTCATAACAACTAAACCTGGTGTAACATTCCCTTGACATATACTAGTCTAGGATATATCATAATATGGTATGTATTTTAATCCCACATTAAGCCCCGGAACTTAATTGTGTGAACATATAGACGTAAGAACAAAACATTCGTAATTTAAAACAAATTATAATTAAACATTTCAGGAGGGAAACTCATGCGTACAACGTTTATGGCTAATTCAAACACTGTTGATCGTAAATGGTACGTGATTGATGCTGAAGGCAAAACTTTAGGTCGTCTTGCTAGTGAAGTAGCATCAATTCTACGTGGTAAACATAAACCAACTTTCACACCTCATGTGGATACTGGTGATCATGTAATTCTTTTAAATGCTTCAAAAATTGAATTGACTGGTAAAAAATTAACTGACAAAATTTACTACCGTCACTCTATGCACCCAGGTGGATTAAAACAAAGAACAGCTTTAGAAATGCGTACTAACTATCCAGAGCAAATGTTAGAACTTGCAATCAAAGGTATGCTTCCAAAGAATTCTCTTGGTCGTCAAATGTATAGAAAATTACACGTATATGCTGGTAGCGAACATCCGCACCAAGCTCAACAACCAGAAGTTTACGAACTTCGTGGATAATTAATAAAGGGAGGTAAAACAAATGGCACAGGTTCAATATATCGGTACTGGTCGTCGTAAAAGCTCTGTTGCTCGTGTACGTTTAGTTCCAGGTGACGGACAAATCATCATCAATGGTCGTGAAATCGAAAGTTATATCCCGTTTGCAGCTTTACGTGAAGTTGTTAAACAACCATTAGTAGCAACTGAAACTACTGGAAGCTACAATATTTTAGTAAATGTTAACGGTGGAGGTTATACTGGTCAAGCTGGCGCTATCCGTCATGGTATCGCTCGTGCTTTACTTCAAGTAGATCCTGAATACCGTCCAACATTAAAACGTGCAGGATTATTAACTCGTGACGCTCGTATGAAAGAACGTAAAAAATACGGTCTTAAAGGCGCTCGTCGTGCACCTCAGTTCTCAAAACGTTAATTTTGGGTTCTGTTCTCAAAAGGCTCTTTCCACTTATGTGGAGAGGGTCTTTTTTATACAAAAGTATGTAGGGTAATCAAAACTCTAAAAGCAATAATGGAATTTTTCGTGGAAAATATTTGGATTTTTGAAAAAAATTAAGTGATTATGTTAATATCAAATTATAAAACAATAGGAGGAATCGATATGTCAAAAATATATCTAGTATTTTCGAAACAAGAAGGAGGAGTGAACAGTTGACGTTCCGTAGGGGACGATAACAAGAGTGCTCCTGCTTCTCTTATAACAAGAGATATCAAAAGGAAGTAGGAGAAGAGAATGAAACATTTAAAAGGAACAATAGCCGGACATAACATTCGCGTTATGTTTTGGATTCAATTTTTTAGCTCGATGAGTTTTTTAGCGCCTATCTTAACGCTTTTTTATACGGAAAGAGGCTTGACTGCTTCTGAAATATTGATTGTTTTAATGTTCTGGAGCGGTGCTGTTCTTGTTGGTGAAATTCCAACTGGAGTTATAGCTGATCGGTTTGGGGCGAAAAAATCATTTCTTATTGGAACAAGTATTAAAATTGTTAGTATGGTGATATTGCTTTTTGCTCATGAACCTTGGGTATTCTTTTTTTATAGTTTTGTTAATGGTTTTTCTGTAACTTTTTTCTCAGGAGCAGATGAAGCACTTATTTACGATTCCTTAAAAGAAACTGGGGATCAAAACCAAATGGATCAAGCGATGGGGAAAATTCAATCGGCAGGGTTTATTTCAATGATTATTGCTGTTCTATTTGGTGCTTATTTAGCAAAGGACTTGCAAGAAGGACAATTTATTCTGTTAATCTTATTAGGGATTTTCTTTTATATCATAGAGCTGCTTCTTGTTTTACAAGTAAAACAGCCTTATCGGGAATCCTTCATTCGAGAAAATTCTTTTTCTCACGTAAAGGATGGCTGGAAGGCAATACGAAGAACACCACAATTAGTATGGATGTTCTTTTAAATGTTACATTAGTATTTATACCTGCAGGAGCTGTGTATGGGTATTTTGATCAACCATTAATATTAGAAGCGGGGCTTCCTGTGTTTTTTATTGGTGTCATGTATGCGCTGGCATCCGTGGTCGGATACTTTGCCTCTCAGTCGATTGGATGGTTAACTAATCAATTTTCTCGCGTTTTCCTCATGAATCTAACTGGATTTTTAGCATTTGCAGGGTTACTGCTTTCTGCGCTTTTTGCTGATGTCTTATTTATGGTATTGGGTGCCTTTTTTGTACTACGTTTAGTTCAAGCGGTGAGATATCCCATCTATTCTCAGCTGAGTAATGATATAATCCCTTCTCATGTGAGAGCAACAACAATTTCTTTGCTTTCCATTGTTGATTCGGGACTTGATTTACTTATATTTGGAAGTCTATCGGTTGTGGCTTTAAAAGGATATACTAATGTATTAATTGGTTGTGCGGTAATTGTGCTAATCGGTACACTTCTTCCCATTCGGATACGCAAAATGTAGAGGCTCAAAAAAAGCTTTAACTCTATTCTAATACTATAGAGTTAAAGCCTTTTTACGTTAAACGATACCTTTTTTTCACTATGTAAATATGTAGAATATGTAAGGAGTGTGTATTTCTGTCCGTGGACTTAAAAGAAAGTATCTGAAACAATTGAACAAACGACCTTAATTGATATTCTGGCATTAGATGCTAGTGGATTTTAACATTGTACAATAAACGAATGTATGGCATACAAGTAGAAGATTATTTGGCGAGCAATTCAGATGAAAATGGAAAGAAAGTACTGAAATAGCAACTATTCTTTCAATTGGATGCTAAAACATTTGTTAGGCTAGTATGCTCACTTCCTGTTGGTTGAAAAATAAAGGCAAGAGGTGAAATCAATTGGCAGTCATTACAAGCTTTGATATAAAAAAACGAGAAAAACAAATAAAATACGAAAGAGCTGTTCTTAAGGAGATATCCCTTAAAGAGTTAAAAGAAAAGGTAGCTAACTACTTTGGTTCCTCTAACCTTACTTCTGGTGTGTTAATGAATACAGGGATTGAAGAAGCCTGTTATGATGTAGCAGTAGAAGCATTTCTATTAGGAGCGAATTATAGTAAATTTAGTGAGTATGGAGAAGATACCCAAGCAATCAAAAATAGATGTAGGGAAGAAGATACACATTTTAAAGAAACACTTTACCATTTTCTTCTTTATTGGGGTAGTGAGGAAAGTAATAAAAATGAATCCCTTTACTATTTATGTGAACAGTTTGTTGATGAATGGTGGTTGGAAGGTTTTACGAAAGCGAATAAGAGAAGAAAGCTTCGACTACATTAAAGATGGCATAAAGTTGCCATCTTTTTGTTGTTCTCTGAAAGAAGGACTTGCTGTTCTAAATTTTCTTCTTCCCCCATATAGTAAGAATATAAGGACGGGCATAGGGGGAATGAGGAAGACTGTGAGTAAAAAATGGAAAATAAGCATATATATCATGGGATTAGCACTCCTTTTCTTTATTTTGCAATTTGATTTCTCGAATGATGATTCATGGGATGCCTGGAATTTGCCGTTAACCGGAAAAGTGATCATTATTGATCCTGGTCATGGTGGGCCTGATGGAGGAGCGGGAGATAATGAGGTATTGGAAAAGGATATCGCACTAAATGTATCCTTGAAGATACGTGATTATTTGCAGGAGCAAGGCGCCTTAGTTATTATGACAAGAGAAGTCGATAAGGACTTAGCAAGTGAAAGTACAAAAGGGTATCGCAATAGAAAAGTGGAAGATTTGAAGGAAAGAATAAACATCATCAATAAATCGGATGCGGATTTATTCTTGAGTATTCATTTAAATGCCATTCCTTCATCAAAATGGAGCGGAGCGCAAACTTTTTATTCCTCTCAACTGGAGGGAAATGCTAGAGCTGCTAAGTTTATTCAAGATGAACTAATTTATAACTTAGAGAATACTACCCGAAAGGCGAAACCCCTAGAGAGTGTATACATACTTAAATATGCGGAGAAGCCGGGAGTGCTAGTGGAAGTAGGATTCTTATCAAATCCACCAGAAAAGGCAAATCTTATGAATGAAGATTATCAGGAAAAAATAGCAGCGTCCATATATAAAGGAGTTAACCGCTTTTTTACGAATGAAGAGGAATTAAAAGTAGAAGAATAGAGACTAGCCATGTCTCTATTTTTATTTTAGCCACTTATTTATTCCCGGGAAATAAACAAGTGGTTGCTCCGTTTGAATCTTCAGAATGTAAACGATAACTATTTTTGTGCTATACTGTTAGTAAAAACAGGAAAGGGGATTGCGTCATGATAACAAAAGAAGAAATCGAGAAGATAGTGGAGAATATGATCGATCCTTTTTTACATAAATCATTGCTTGAACTAGGGGCAGTGAAAGATGTTAAGTGGAATGCAGAAAAAGGACTTGCGAGTTTAAAGATTGCTGTGGCAAAGCTTGGATCTGCCTATCAAATAGAGTTTCAAAATCAAATTGTTAGTGCACTGAAAGACAAGGGAGTAAAAAGTGTAGGGTTAAGATTTACAGAACTATCTAGTGCGCTTGTAGAAGAAATAGTAAACGAAACAGAATCAAGAGAGAGGAATCCCATTTACATTGCTATCGCTAGCGGAAAAGGTGGAGTGGGGAAATCGACTGTTTCTGTAAACTTAGCTGTGTCTTTAGCGAGATTAGGAAAAAAAGTCGGTTTATTGGATGCGGACATCTATGGTTTCAGTGTACCAGATATGATGGGCATTACGAAAAGACCTGAAGTGATAAATGAGCGAATTATCCCTGTAGAAATATTTGGCGTGAAAGTTATCTCGATGGGATTCTTTGTTGAAGATAACACCCCAATTATCTGGAGAGGCCCTATGCTTGGGAAAATGCTGACAAGCTTCATGGAAGAAGTAGAATGGGGGGAGCTTGATTATCTCCTATTAGATTTACCGCCAGGAACAGGAGACGTTGCCTTAGATGTGCACTCCATGCTTCCTACAAGTAAGGAAATTATCGTCACAACACCACATCCAACTGCAGCCTTTGTTGCAGCCCGTGCTGGTGCTATGGCATTAAGAACAGAACATGAAATATTAGGTGTTATTGAAAATATGTCTTATTTTGAAAGCCGCTTAACTGGAGAAAAGGAATTTGTATTCGGAAAAGGTGGAGGAAAGAAATTAGCAAAGGATTTAGAAGTTCCGATGCTAGGAGAGCTGCCATTAGGACAGCCTGATTGGAATGAAGAAGATTTTGCCCCTTCTGTGTACCAAGAAACACATCATATTGGGGAAAGATATAGAGCAATCGCTGAACAAATAGTAGAAGTTCTAGAGAAAACGGGCGATAAGGTAGAAAGCTAATCGATTCAATAAAGAATTACCTTCTTAAGCAAATTAATTTCCTTAAGAAGGTAATTCTTTTTTATATGTTATTCTTTTCTGATTGCAATGGGAAAGAGGCTTCTTTTGCAGCTTTATCGAGTATGTCTTTAAACTTGGATTTGAATTCAGGTGTTTCCATTGTCTCCTGAAGAATTTGTTCAATATGCTCTCTGTATTCTGTACTTTTCAAAATGTTTTTCATTTCCGTTTCTAATGACGGGTCTTGCAAAAGCTCGACCATCATTTTTCGGTAACCCGGATCTTTCATTAAATCTTTTATCAATTTTTCGTTTTCCGATTTCATGCTTTTTGCCATTGTTTCAGCAAACTCAGGATCTTTGAATTTTTTTTCCCAGAAGTCAGCTGCTTTGTCGGATACAAGTGTTTTTTCTATGGTACTTGTTACTGCCTTTTCATTCATAACTAAATTTTGTTTTATCTCTTCGTCATCCATTACTTCACGTATTGCCTTTTTTCCCTCATCGGTTTTTAATATATCCACAACCATTTTCTTCGTTTGATCATAGTCTGTTTGCTGAGCGTTTTCACCTTCAGAACACCCGCTTAATAAAGAAATGACTAGTAGGAGGCTGATCCCTTTTTTTAGCATGATAATTACCTCTTTCATTAAAGATATCTATTAAGTAGAATGGATTCTTTTTGAATTTTTATTCCTATTGAAAGAGAAAAGATAAACGGTGTATAAAAAAGAAAAAGAGCTGTTCCTAAGAAATAATGAACCGATCTTTAGTATTGCTATCTAAATTAAGATAGTTAGCTTTAATCGGTTTATTATTTTGGCAACAGCTTTATAAATTAATGTACTTCTTTAGATTTAGAATCAGCATTTGAAATCATCTCTGATACGGTAACGAACTTTAGGTTCTTTTTCTGTAATTTCTCTATGATCTCAGGAAGAGCCTTTGCTGTTTGTTTAGCGGAATCAGAAGCATGTAACAAAACAATGTCTCCTTTTTTGGCGGAAGTTGCTTTTTTAATAATTTGTTGTGAACCAGGATTTGTCCAATCCTTTGAGTCAATGCTCCAATGTACTAACGTATAATGATATTGATCCGTAATAGTTAAAGCAGATTGGTTGAAATGGCCAGTTGGAGCTCGAGCAAGCAAAATATTATCGACTTTTAATTTCTCAAACGCAGTTTTTGCTTTGGATACATCTTGACTTATTTTTTCGTCTTTTACCTCAGAATAATCAACATAATCATAGCCCAAAATGCCAATTTCATGACCTTCTTTTGATATTCTGCTTACTAACTCAGGATGCCTCTCTGCCCATGCTCCAGCCAAGAAAAATGTTGCGTTTACTTTCTCTTCTTTTAAAATATCAAGAATAGGTTCCGCGTTTTTGTCGCCCCACCCAATATTAAAGGTAAGAGCAACTCCTTTCTCCCCCTTATATACAGCCTTTGGTCCATCTTTAGAAGAGAATACAGGAATTTGCACAATGTTTTCCACATACAAAAACCAGGCTGTAAAGAAAGATACTACAACAATTAATGCAAATTGCTTTAAGGATTTACTGTTAAGAACATAAAAAAAATTCATCATTGTCACCTCGTCCACTTTACTGCTCGTCTCATTTTTATGAAGGAAAGTAAAAAATAATGACAAAAACTTTTATAAAAACAGAAAAACTAGTACATAATACAGAGACCAAAATATGGATGTGCAGCAGGAGGAATAACGATGATTGGATTATTATTAAATAAAAAAGAAGTAAAGGAGATTGAATACCTAATAAAAAGGGAATTAGATGAAATACTATTAGATCTAGGAGATAAGAGAATTGATCTTGCGGTAAAAAAGGCAATGGTTGAAAGGTATAAGGATTTATTTTCGTTGTTAAAAAGAGTCGCATCTCCTAAGGATTGTTTAGCTTATATCCTTACAGAAAATAAGATGATAAATGAAAAAATATAAAATATGAAAAAACTGTTGACGGATGATAGTTATCTTGGTATATTAGTAAACGTCACTTCGACATGAGAGAAAACAGCGGAAAAGAAAATAAAAAATGTTGTTGACTCTTATATGGGAATATGATAAATTAATAAAGTCGCTTCTTGAGCGGCCGACTAATTGCTCTTTGAAAACTGAACAAACAAACGTCAACAATAATCGTTCTGTAACGAGAGTTATAGAATGAAAACAAGCAATATAAAAGCTAGAGTTTAGCAATGAGCTAATCAACTCTTTATTGGAGAGTTTGATCCTGGCTCAGGACGAACGCTGGCGGCGTGCCTAATACATGCAAGTCGAGCGGACTTTAAAAGCTTGCTTTTAAAGTTAGCGGCGGACGGGTGAGTAACACGTGGGCAACCTGCCTGTAAGACTGGGATAACTTCGGGAAACCGGAGCTAATACCGGATAATTCTTTCCACCACATGGTGGAAAGCTGAAAGACGGTTTCGGCTGTCACTTACAGATGGGCCCGCGGCGCATTAGCTAGTTGGTGAGGTAACGGCTCACCAAGGCAACGATGCGTAGCCGACCTGAGAGGGTGATCGGCCACACTGGGACTGAGACACGGCCCAGACTCCTACGGGAGGCAGCAGTAGGGAATCTTCCGCAATGGACGAAAGTCTGACGGAGCAACGCCGCGTGAGTGATGAAGGTTTTCGGATCGTAAAGCTCTGTTGTTAGGGAAGAACAAGTACAAGAGTAACTGCTTGTACCTTGACGGTACCTAACCAGAAAGCCACGGCTAACTACGTGCCAGCAGCCGCGGTAATACGTAGGTGGCAAGCGTTGTCCGGAATTATTGGGCGTAAAGCGCGCGCAGGCGGTCCTTTAAGTCTGATGTGAAAGCCCACGGCTCAACCGTGGAGGGTCATTGGAAACTGG
>NZ_CP100420.1:1540000-5394080 GCF_024219955.1 Niallia sp. RD1
CCATTTAAAGAGTGCGTAATAGCTCACTGGTCGAGTGACTCTGCGCCGAAAATGTACCGGGGCTAAACGTATCACCGAAGCTGTGGATTGACATCTAATGATGTCAGTGGTAGGAGAGCGTTCTAAGGGCGTTGAAGCTAGACCGTAAGGACTGGTGGAGCGCTTAGAAGTGAGAATGCCGGTATGAGTAGCGAAAGATGAGTGAGAATCTCATCCACCGAATGCCTAAGGTTTCCTGAGGAAGGCTCGTCCGCTCAGGGTTAGTCGGGACCTAAGCCGAGGCTGAAAAGCGTAGGCGATGGACAACAGGTTGATATTCCTGTACCACCTTTAAATCATTTGAGCAATGGGGGGACGCAGGAGGATAGGGTAAGCGTGCTGTTGGATTAGCACGTCCAAGCAGTTAGGCCGGTAATGAGGCAAATCCCATTACCATGTCAGCTGAGCTGTGACGGCGAGGGAAATATAGTACCGAAGTTCCTGATTCCACACTGCCAAGAAAAGCCTCTAGCGAGATTTATGGTGCCCGTACCGCAAACCGACACAGGTAGGCGAGGAGAGAATCCTAAGGTGAGCGAGAGAACTCTCGTTAAGGAACTCGGCAAAATGACCCCGTAACTTCGGGAGAAGGGGTGCTCTTTTGGGTGTTAAAGCCCGAGAGAGCCGCAGTGAATAGGCCCAGGCGACTGTTTAGCAAAAACACAGGTCTCTGCGAAGCCGCAAGGCGAAGTATAGGGGCTGACACCTGCCCGGTGCTGGAAGGTTAAGAGGAGGGGTTAGTCGTAAGACGAAGCTCTGAATTGAAGCCCCAGTAAACGGCGGCCGTAACTATAACGGTCCTAAGGTAGCGAAATTCCTTGTCGGGTAAGTTCCGACCCGCACGAAAGGTGTAACGATCTGGGCACTGTCTCAACGAGAGACTCGGTGAAATTATAGTACCTGTGAAGATGCAGGTTACCCGCGACAGGACGGAAAGACCCCGTGGAGCTTTACTGCAGCCTGATATTGAATTTTGGTACAGCTTGTACAGGATAGGTAGGAGCCTTGGAAGCCGGAGCGCCAGCTTCGGTGGAGGCATTGGTGGGATACTACCCTGGCTGTATTGACATTCTAACCCGCACCCCTGATCGGGGTGGGAGACAGTGTCAGGTGGGCAGTTTGACTGGGGCGGTCGCCTCCTAAAAAGTAACGGAGGCGCCCAAAGGTTCCCTCAGAATGGTTGGAAATCATTCGTAGAGTGTAAAGGCACAAGGGAGCTTGACTGCGAGACCTACAAGTCGAGCAGGGACGAAAGTCGGGCTTAGTGATCCGGTGGTTCCGCATGGAAGGGCCATCGCTCAACGGATAAAAGCTACCCCGGGGATAACAGGCTTATCTCCCCCAAGAGTCCACATCGACGGGGAGGTTTGGCACCTCGATGTCGGCTCATCGCATCCTGGGGCTGTAGTCGGTCCCAAGGGTTGGGCTGTTCGCCCATTAAAGCGGTACGCGAGCTGGGTTCAGAACGTCGTGAGACAGTTCGGTCCCTATCCGTCGTGGGCGTAGGAAATTTGAGAGGAGCTGTCCTTAGTACGAGAGGACCGGGATGGACGCACCGCTGGTGTACCAGTTGTCTTGCCAAAGGCATCGCTGGGTAGCTATGTGCGGAAGGGATAAGTGCTGAAAGCATCTAAGCATGAAGCCCCCCTCAAGATGAGATTTCCCATAGCGTAAGCTAGTAAGATCCCTGAAAGATGATCAGGTTGATAGGTCAGAGATGGAAGCGTGGCGACATGTGGAGTTGACTGATACTAATAGATCGAGGACTTAACTAAAAAGAAAAGCGGAAACGCCTGTTTATCGGCGTACAAACTGGAAGAGTTTCGACTGAGATAAAGGAAACACAGTGAACGAGAGTGAACTGATGTTGACTTATCGTAGGGAGGAGATCGGAAGTTTGATAGGCGATAGGCGTTGGAGCTGGACAATTGATTACTTATTTCTTTCTTTTACTTCATAATCTAGTTTTCAGGGAATAATTTTTTTAAATTATACTTGAAAAAATCTCGAAAACATGTATAATAATATATGTCTTGAGAAAAATAGTCTGGTGGCGATAGCGAGAAGGTCACACCCGTTCCCATACCGAACACGGAAGTTAAGCTTCTCAGCGCCGATGGTAGTTGGGGGATCTCCCCCTGTGAGAGTAGGACGTCGCCAGGCATACCATTTGTTCCGCAGTAGCTCAGTGGTAGAGCATTCGGCTGTTAACCGAACGGTCGTAGGTTCGAGTCCTACCTGCGGAGCCATTATTTTTGTTCATATGTTAGCCAAAGTGCTTCCATAGCTCAGCAGGTAGAGCACTTCCATGGTAAGGAAGAGGTCACCGGTTCGAGCCCGGTTGGAAGCTTAAGAAAAAGAAAATATGGCCCATTGGTCAAGCGGTTAAGACACCGCCCTTTCACGGCGGTAACACGGGTTCGAATCCCGTATGGGTCACCATTATGGAGGATTAGCTCAGCTGGGAGAGCATCTGCCTTACAAGCAGAGGGTCGGCGGTTCGATCCCGTCATCCTCCACCATTAATTTTTAAAAGCATATAGATTTATCGCCGGTTTAGCTCAATTGGTAGAGCAACTGACTTGTAATCAGTAGGTTGGGGGTTCAAGTCCTCTAGCCGGCACCACTTTTTTAATTGTCATTAGTTTGAATATCGGAGGGGTAGCGAAGTGGCTAAACGCGGCGGACTGTAAATCCGCTCCTTCGGGTTCGGCGGTTCGAATCCGTCCCCCTCCACCATTTATCATTGGACAATATTAAGATATATGTCCTTTTTATATTTTTGGGCTATAGCCAAGCGGTAAGGCAACGGACTTTGACTCCGTCACTCGTTGGTTCGAATCCAGCTAGCCCAGCCATCGAGCCATTAGCTCAGTCGGTAGAGCATCTGACTTTTAATTAGAGGGTCGGAGGTTCGAATCCTCCATGGCTCATATTATTTAAACCAAACACTGAAGTGTTTGGTTTTTTGTGTTCTTTTTATTTATTTTCAAAGTATATTTCTACTGGCATACATGTATCCTACGTCTTCTTTTGCTATTTTAATTTCCGAAGTCTTTTTTGAATATTCGCATATATATACATAAAAATGTTGAGTTGAGTCATTGATTTAGAAAAAGGTACAATATAAGGAAATAGAGACAAGAGGATGGGGAGGATTTTTATGAAGAAGCTAACTATTATTGGAATGCCTATGGATCTTGGACAAATGCGTAGAGGTGTAGATATGGGACCAAGTGCTATACGTTATGCTGGAGTATTTGAAAGACTATCAACGTTATTTTCCTCTATTGAAGATTGGGGCGATATTTCAGTTGGAAGACCAGAAACCATAATAGATGAACAAAGCAATCTGAGAAATCTTCATTTGATAGCAGAAAAAAATCAAAGACTTGCTGAAATGGTAGATAAAATTATTCAATCCAAATCCTTTCCTCTTGTATTAGGTGGAGATCATAGCATAGCAATAGGAACACTAGCTGGTGTTTCTAAGCATTATAAAAATCTAGGGGTCATTTGGTATGATGCACACGGAGATTTAAATACTGCAGAAACCTCTCCATCTGGAAATATTCATGGGATGCCACTTGCTGCTAGTTTGGGATATGGCCATGAACTTTTAACCAATTTATTAGGTACTTCGCCTAAAATTAAACCTGAGCACGTAGTAATAATTGGTGCAAGGTCCTTAGATGAAGGTGAGCGTAAGCTTATAAAGGAATTGGGAATAAAAGTTTTTACGATGCATGAAATTGATCGCTTAGGAATGACAAAAGTAATGGAAGAAACAATTGAATATTTAAAGGATCATACCGATGGAGTCCATTTATCTCTTGATTTGGATGGACTAGATCCCAATGACGCACCGGGTGTTGGCACCCCAGTGCCCGGGGGAATAAGTTACAGAGAAAGTCATTTAGCAATGGAAATGTTAGCAGAATCAGGACTTATTACTTCTGCTGAATTCGTGGAGGTCAATCCGATATTAGATGAAAGAAACACAACCGCATCGTTAGCAGTAGCATTGATGGGCTCTTTATTTGGGGAAAAATTATTATAAGTTTTAAGAAGGTAACTTTATCCGAAATCTAAAAAGCAGTCATGGATGTGCGCTGCTGTTCATATGATAAGTGGGTTGAGAGTATGGATTAAAGTTACCTTTATTATTATTTAATCGATAATTCGCTACATTTTTTTTCATATTTATTTAATAACAAATCAAGTTTTGTGCTTATGTCAACAACTTAGGAGTGTGAAAAAGAAGTGTTGTTTGCCAAATAGATCATCATTTCACGATGTTCTTCAATGTCTTTTAATAGTTTTCTATCACTCATTTACTTCACCCTCTATATGTTTTTTAATATTTCTTCATTTATATAGCCTCAGTAAATTCAAATGTGCTTGACTTGATTTTAGCATATTATTACTTTTTTTATAACCAATTCTAAAAATTTTAAACATTATGTGGCATTATTTGTTAAAATAAGAATGAGTATCCTAAAAAAGACAGATGTGCATAATAGGGAGATTTTTCACTTCATGTAAGTGGAAATAAATATTTTTTAATACATAATAAAAAAATCTTTAATAAAAAATGAAACCTTTCCTGCTGTCGATTCGTAAATCGATTAGCCGCACTAGAGCGGAGGTAAATAGATGGAAGCATTAGTAAAAAAAAGGATCCAACAAGTTTTAAAAGGGGATAAAAATGCATTTGGTGACATAATCGAACTATATAAAGATAAAGTGTTTCAAATTTGTTATCGGATGCTAGGCAATAGGCATGAGGCAGAGGATATAGCACAAGAAGCTTTTATTCGTGCATATGTTAATATCCATCGATATAATATGGAATATAAGTTTTCGACATGGTTATATCGAATTGCAACAAACCTATGCATTGACCGTATTAGAAAAAGGAAGCCAGATTATTATCTTGATGCAGAGGTTCCAGGGACAGATGGCCTAAATATGTATTCGCAGATTCCATCAGAGGGGAAATTACCTGAGGAAGATGTGGAAAGTATGGAACTACAAGCAATGATACAAAGGGAAATTTCGAAACTTCCTGAAAAGTATCGAGCAGTCATAGTGTTAAAGTATATCGAAGAACTTTCTTTAAACGAGATAAGTGAGATTCTGGAGCTTCCTTTAGGAACAGTGAAAACGCGAATTCATAGGGGAAGAGAAGCGTTGAGAAAACAATTACGGTATGTCTGATAAAGAAGGTGAAATTAATATGTCTTGTTCAACAAAGATTATTTCCTATATGCATCAATATCTTGATGAAGAAATAGAAGAAGAAAATCTAAAAGAATTGAAGCAGCATTTAGATCAGTGTGAAGAATGTGCAACACATTTTCATGAATTGAAGAAAACCATCGCACTGGTCCAAAGCACTTCTCATATCCATGCGCCAATGAATTTTACAGAGAATATACTTGACAGGTTGCCAGAAGAGCCCAAAAGAGTAAGAGTGAAACGATGGCTACGGCACCACCCTATGCTTGCTGCTGCATCCCTTTTTCTTATCTTAATGGTATCAAGTTTAATGTCAGCATGGAATCAAGATCACCAATTCTCTGTATCAAAGCAGCCCAATATACTAGTGGAAAATAACACAGCTATTGTGCCTGAGGGAGAAACAGTAAAAGGTGATATTATCGTTCGAAATGGTGATATTAAAATAGAAGGACAAGTTGAAGGCAATGTAACAGTAATCAATGGAAAGAAGTATATGGCTTCTGCCAGTCAAGTTACTGGAGAAATAAAAGAAGTGAACGAAGTGTTTGAATGGCTGTGGTATCATATAAAGAAAACTGTAACTGATTTTACAGAGTTGTTTAGTAATGACGACATGAAAGTTAAAAACAGCCTCCCTGCAATTTAATTATAAATTGCAGGGTTCTTTGTATTTCTAAAGCGATAGGACTTTTATATTACTAGTATCGTAAGTTCATTTCTCTTTCGGGTAAAAATAGGGCTAAATACAATGATGGGACATATACTAATGATATGGACAATCTAGATACTTAGTTATGCTTTTCTTTGTATTAATTTGAATTGTGTTATAATATGATAATTGTAGGTTTTTTTCATTCCATTATTTATTTAATAGGAAGAACCTTTATAGAAAAAGTCATTTTTAAGTAGGCAGTAGTAACTTTTGAAATATACACTTTGGAGGAAGGAAAATGTCGTTTGCAGATTTCCCTTTTTTAAAATATTTAGCGAATACAGTAGACATTATCCTTGTTTGGTATGTCATATATAAAATTATCACAATAATTCGTGGGACGAAGGCTGTCCAGTTATTGAATGGAATATTTGTTATTTTGATTATTAAAATGTTGAGTGACTATTTCCAACTACAAACATTAGGCTGGATGATGCAGCAGGTAATACAGTGGGGGGCATTAGCACTTATTATTATTTTCCAGGGAGAACTAAGAAGAGCTCTCGAGCAGCTGGGACGAGGAAAATTCTTCTCACGCTCAGTAGTTCAAGAACATGAACTTCAGGAACAGTTAGTGGAATCAATTGTAAAAGCAGTAGACTATATGGCTAAACGACGAATTGGAGCTTTAATTACGATTGAAAGAGAGACAGGGATGAGTGATTACATAGAAACAGGTATCGCTCTCGATTCAAAAATATCTGCAGAGCTATTAATTAACATCTTTATTCCGAATACGCCACTACATGATGGAGCTGTCATTATACAAAAAACAAATATTGCTGCAGCCGCATGTTACCTTCCTCTTTCCGAAAGTCCATTTATTTCAAAAGAGCTGGGAACTAGGCATAGAGCAGCATTAGGTATTAGCGAAGTGACGGATAGCTTAACTGTTGTTGTTTCAGAGGAAACAGGGGCTATCTCTATTACAAAGAATGGTGATTTGCATAGAGAATTGAAACTAGATGCTTTTAGAGAAATGTTATCTAGTGCCCTGATAACACCTTCTACCAAACAAACCACGTCAAGTAAGTGGAGCTGGAAGGGGAAGAAAAATGAATAAACTGTTTAATAATGTAATAGGCAAAAATTGGTTTACCAAAGTACTATCTCTCGCATTCGCCCTTTTACTTTTTTCCTATGCATATGATCCCAACGAAAGTTCAACAGATGTGAACGTTCCTGGTGATTCAGAAACAGCTATTTTAGAGGACATTCCGGTAACAGCTTATTACGATACGGAAAATGTTGTTGTAACAGGTATACCGAAAACAGTTACTGTAACGTTAAGAGGGCCAACCGTTCATATACAGCAGGCTAAACTAAAAAAAGACTTTGAGGTATATGTTAATTTAGCAAATGCTGATTTAGGTAGTAAAACTGTTCCACTAGAAATAAAGGATTTATCCGATAAAATAAAAGCGACGATAGATCCTGAAACGATAAAAGTCACAGTGAAGGAAAAGGTTACAAAGGAATTTACTGTGGAAGCAGAATTTAGTAGTAATGCTATTGAGAAAGGCTATTCTGCTGGAACACCAAAGATTGAACCAAAAACAGTGAAGGTTACAGGAGCAAAAGACGAAATTGAAAAAATCGCCTATGTAAAGGCAAATGTTAATTTGAATGAAAATACAAATGAGGCAGTTAGTCAGCAGGCAAAAGTTTCTGTGTTGGATAGTAGTTTAAATAAATTAAATGTGCAAGTGGAACCAGAGACAGTGGAAGTGAATATTCCTGTTAAAAGAACGAGTAAAACAGTACCGATAAATATAGTCGAACAAGGTACACCACCTGCAAATATAAACATTGATTCGATTACGTTAGATAAAAAGGAAGCAACCATTAGTGGACCAGAAGATGTTTTGAAAGAAGTGGAAA
The DNA here is from genome assembly GCF_024219955.1 of Niallia sp. RD1. Taxonomy (NCBI): domain Bacteria; kingdom Bacillati; phylum Bacillota; class Bacilli; order Caryophanales; family Bacillaceae; genus Niallia; species Niallia sp. RD1. Next base: position 1,547,877 of record NZ_CP100420.1, read on the forward strand.
GCACAAGGGTTGAAGTGGATTTAAGTACGATTGAAAAAGATGAGGAATTGACGTTACCAGTTATCATATCTAATGGAGTAACGTCTGTCGATCCAGAGCTCGTTAAGGTAACCGTAAAAGTAACTGTTGCACAAGAGGAACAAGAGGAAGAACAGGAAGAGGATCCACAAGAAAATCAGGATTCGGAGGAAACTGCTGCTACAGAAAAAACAGAAACAAGAATGATTAGTAGTATACCAATTAATATTCAAGGTCTAAATAGTAGTCTGGAAGCGAGCATTAAGAATCCAAGAAGTAGTAGTACAAGTCTTCGGATTTCTGGAGAACAAAACAGGGTAAGAGAAATGAGTATCTCTGATTTTAATCTCTATATAGATTTAACGGGAATGGATGATGGAGAGCACGAAGTACCTATTAAAGTAAATGGGCCAGCGGATATAGATTGGGAACTTGCCATTGATACAGCAAGTGTGTCTATTACAAATAAAGAGGCTTAACATAAAACGTGATCTATACTAGTTAGAAGGAGCGATATAGAAATGGGTAAATATTTCGGTACGGACGGAGTACGAGGTGTGGCAAATAGTGAACTAACACCAGAAATAGCGTTTAAGCTAGGAAGATATGGTGGTTTTGTCCTAACAAAAGACCACGATAGACCAAAGGTATTAATCGGAAGAGATACTCGTATTTCCGGCCATATGCTGGAAGGAGCGCTTGTAGCAGGATTACTTTCCATTGGTGCAGAAGTAATGCGCTTAGGTGTTATTTCTACACCTGGTGTTTCCTATTTGACAAAGGCACTAGGCGCACAGGCGGGAGTAATGATTTCTGCATCGCATAACCCGGTCGCAGATAACGGAATTAAATTTTTTGGACCAGATGGCTTTAAGCTTTCAGATGAGCAAGAGCTAGAAATAGAAGCACTAATTGATAAAGAAGAAGATAATCTTCCAAGACCGACTGGTGCTGACCTTGGTCAGGTAGATGATTATTTCGAAGGTGGCCAGAAATATCTGCAATTCCTAAAGCAAACAGTAGATGAAGAATTTGCTGGTATTCATATTGCGTTAGATTGTGCACATGGAGCAACATCTTCCTTAGCGATGCATTTATTTGCAGATTTAGATGCGGATATTTCCACAATGGGTGCGTCCCCAAATGGCTTAAATATTAATGATGGGGTAGGTTCAACACATCCAGAAACACTTGCTAAATTTGTTCTAGAAAAAGAAGCAGATGTTGGGTTAGCATTTGATGGTGATGGCGATCGTCTGATAGCTATTGATGAAAATGGTGATATCGTGGATGGCGATCAAATTATGTATATTTGTGCAAAATATTTAAAAGAAACGGGAAGATTGAAAAATAATACGGTTGTATCTACTGTAATGAGTAATTTAGGCTTTTATAAAGCATTAAAGCAACATGAGATTACTAGTATTCCAACTGCTGTTGGTGACCGTTATGTAGTCGAAGAAATGCGTAATAATGGCTATAACCTTGGTGGAGAGCAGTCAGGTCATATTATCTTCCTTGACTTCAATACAACAGGTGACGGACTTTTAACTGGATTGCAATTGGTTAATATCATGAAAGTTACAAAGAAAAAATTATCAGAGCTTGCTGGGGAAATGAAAAAGTTCCCGCAAAAGTTGGTAAATATTAAAGTGACAGATAAATTCCATGTGACAGATAATGAAAAGGTTAAAGAAGTTATTGCAAAAGTGGAACAGGACATGAACGGAAATGGAAGAATTTTAGTTCGTCCTTCTGGAACAGAGCCGCTGGTACGCGTTATGGCTGAGGCTCCAACAGAGGAATTATGTGAAGCCTATGTAAATGTTATTTCAGAAGTAGTTAAGAATGAAATGGGTTTACCAGAAGAGTAAGCTTAAACATAAGGAACTTATACTAATATCTATGCAATTAGGAACAAATATAGCACGATAGAATACATTATTAGGGTGAAGGGCACTTAAGAAATTAAATGCTTTTCACCCTATTATGATTTTATTTTCCGCTTTCGTGTCAGATGGATATCCTACTGCAATTAGAGAAATATAAAATTTACCGTTTTGTCACAGGAATGTATTTGACGAGGGGAATCGAGGTAGGGTATGATTAAATTGCTTTTGGAAAAAAGCCATTATGTGAAAAAGGAGGATAGGAGTGGAAATAGGAAAATGAAGCGCCTGGACTAGTGATGGACGACACGAAACTAGTTGACGAGGAGGAGGTTTATCGATTTTTCGGCGGATGCCTCCCGGTTGTGTTAGCCAATCGTAAGTACTACTTTAAAACATTAAGGCAACTTAATGCACAAAGAGTAGGGTATGCTAATAATATAAGTATTTCTTTTAAGTTGTATCATTTTACATTGTTTCGTTTTTACATGCTTATTCCCGGAGAAAATGGATGGGTAAGTAGGAAATCTAACAATGAAAAGTAATATGATTTATGAAAAAAATAATCAGAGGTAAGGGAGCAAGTTTGTTCCCTAAATAGTGACTTCTTGCTCCCTTAGAACGGAGGAAAAGAAGTATGTGCGGAATTGTTGGTTATATTGGAAACCAGGATGCGAAAGAGATTTTATTAAAAGGTTTAGAAAAACTTGAATATAGAGGCTATGACTCAGCTGGTATTGCTTTAAGCAATGGAGAAGGAGTGCAAGTTTTTAAAGAAAAAGGAAGAATTGCAGATCTTCGTAATATTGTGGACGAAGATGTGTTTGCACCTGCAGGAATTGGTCATACACGCTGGGCAACACATGGTGTACCAAGCAGATTGAACGCTCACCCACATAAAAGTGCTTCAGAACGTTTCACCATTGTTCATAACGGAGTAATTGAGAACTACGACTTACTAAAGAAAGAGTACCTTTCTGACGTTTCGTTAAAAAGTGATACAGATACAGAAGTAGTAGTTCAACTTATTGAACATTTTGTTGAGACAGGAAGCGATGTAAAGGCTGCTTTTGTTCAAACATTAAAATTATTAAAAGGGTCTTATGCTTTTGCTTTATTAGATGAGCAAAACAAAGACATGATATATGTGGCAAAAAATAAAAGTCCACTATTGATTGGTTTAGGCGAAAGCTTCAATGTCGTTGCTAGTGACGCAATGGCTATGCTTCAAGTAACAGATCAATATGTGGAATTAGTAGATAAAGAAATTGTAATCGTGACAAAAGACGCGGTAACCATTGAGACATTAGAGGGAGAAATTATTTCCCGGGAAGCTTATACGGCTGAATTGGATGCTAGTGATATTGAAAAAGGCACATATCCTCATTATATGCTAAAAGAAATTGACGAACAGCCATTAGCTATTCGCAAAATCATTCAAGAATACCAAGATAAAGATGGTAAGTTAAAAATTGATCCGGCTATCGTTGATGCTGTAAACGCAGCAGATCGTCTCTATATTATTGCTGCTGGTACATCATATCATGCTGGTCTTCTTGGAAAGCAATTTATTGAGAAATTAGCAAAAATTCCAGTTGAAGTTCATGTAGCTAGTGAATTTGGCTACAATATGCCGTTGCTTTCAGAAAAACCTTTGTTCATCTTCATTACACAAAGTGGAGAAACAGCAGATAGCCGAGCAGTACTAGTGCAAGTAAAAGAAATGGGCTATCCAACTTTAACAATCACAAATGTGCCAGGCTCTACACTGTCTCGTGAAGCTGACCATACCTTATTATTATATGCAGGTCCGGAAATTGCTGTAGCTTCAACGAAAGCTTATACTTCACAGATGGCTGTATTATCTATTCTTGCAGAAGTGACAGCAAAAAGTAAAGGCTATGAAGTGGATTTTGATCTTATCCATGAACTAGGCATTATTGCCAATGCTATGGAAGTCATTTTTGAAGATAAGGAAGAGCTTGAAGCAATTGCTAAAGAGTATCTTGAAACATCAAGAAACGCTTTCTTTATCGGACGTGGTATTGACTATTATGTTGTACTTGAAGGTGCATTAAAATTAAAAGAAATCTCTTACATCCAAGCAGAAGGTTTTGCAGGTGGAGAATTAAAGCATGGAACAATTGCTTTGATTGAAGATGGAACACCTATTATCGCATTAGCAACACAAGAAAGTGTTAACTTAAGCATACGTGGTAACGTAAAAGAGGTAGTGGCTCGCGGAGCAAACCCATGTATCATTTCCATGAAAGGTCTAGAAATGGAAGACGATCGCTACATCGTACCAGCTGTGCACGATCTGTTAACACCCCTTATCTCTGTAGTACCATTACAATTAATTGCTTACTATGCAGCACTCCATAGAGGCTGTGATGTAGATAAACCTCGTAACTTGGCTAAGAGTGTTACGGTAGAGTGATTTTGGTTGTAATAAAATAAGTTGTTGTCAAATCAAAATAAAGTTTGCAGAATGAGAAAAAAGTCTGCTTAAGAAGAAAAAAGTTTGTAAAAGCCTCGTGATTGTACCCAATATGGGTGTATTCACGGGGTTTTTAATTTAGCGCTGTAATCCTATTGAGGGGTCATTTAAGGTTCCATAATATATGGGTAATGACTGCTGAATTGCAGCGCAAGGGATTCCTATGTCTTCCTGCAGTGTAGAACACCGGAATCAAGCGAATTAACGAATTTCCACGTGTAACCTGATCCCAGTACGGTTCCCCATAAAATATATGAAAGGAAAGTTAAATGTAGGTAATGTCGGAAGTAAAGGAATGATGGGGTACAGGCGATAAACAGTCCGACCCTAGGCTAAGTAAGGGTGACTCAATATATATCGGGTGGTTTAAGGAATTGGGATTTTATCTTCGGATTTAATCTCGATTCTTCTTTCTTTTTAGCCCATCAGGGCTAGTCACACAAGGCGCTTTGAGACAACCATGCGAGGAGAAATTGTAAGAAAAGGCGTGAGGTCAGGTGGTGCAAGGGATAGTAGAGGGTTAAGGTGGGGGTGAGTTAGGGACAAACTAAAGGACGGGTGGACAAACGTAAGGTGTCCTATAATCTTCTTGTAACTGAGTTTAAAAAAGAAGGAGAAGTAGGGGCAAGACGGCTATGTACGAGGCTGAAGGATTAGACTAAATAATCGGGAACGTACCTACGATAATAAGTGGTTTTTTTGTTTAACAAAAACAATCTCTTTTAATAGCGAAGTTATTAGTTCAACTGGCTCATTCTAATAATGCCAAGGGTTTGACTGGTTCAATGTTGGTCCAACTTTTATTTTGTTAGAAAACAAGGAAGGAACATATGTTTGTTTAATTAAATATATGAATATATTTTACTAAGAAATAGGGAGGATAAACAAATGATAAAGGGAAAAGGCAAAAAGAAAAGCCCGGATTATATAAAAGCCTATCATAATGATTATGTTATTACGATAGGTAGGCATCCCCGCTTTAATTGGGTCACTCACACGGATAAAGATTATATGTATTTCTTATATATCACCCGTACAGAGAAGGATTTTGTCGGTAAAAATACAGCGCATGTGGGGAATATCAATGTTTTATGTCACCAACAAACATTCTACGATTATCACCATTTAATGTTAGTCATTGAACCGATATTAAGTGAATATATCTTGGAGAGTGAGAAAATCTTTAAGATTTGTATGCTTGTGCAAGAATTAGAATACCAAAGTGAAGACCCGCTCCACCAAGAAGCAAGTGGAGAATAACAGTAGGGAATACCCTACTGTCTTTTTTTCTCAATAAATATTTATATTAGTTTTTGAGAAATAAAGGTTTGGCCTACTAGTGTCAAACCAAAATGAAGTTTGATGTATGGGAAAAGTCTGTTTTAAAAGAAAAAAGTCTACACAAAGCCCCTGAGTGTATCCAGAGTATGGATATATTCACAGGGCTTTTTTATATAAAATCGTGGTCGTACGAGGTTCTCTGCGTGGATCAGGGTTACCCTTACGGGGGAGGTGAGGTAATCCCTGCATAAGTACAGCACAAGGGAAGTTCCCATGTCACTCCGAAGGGAGCATTGGAACCAACCCAATCGAGGGGGAGCCCACGTCCAGTAACGTGTAACACGCTTCAGACAGAAGCACTCGCCAATAAAAAAATAAATAAATATATAAATAATTAGGCATAGGTCACGTTGTAAGTATGGGAATGGTGGTGGTACAGGCGAAACCGTAAGGTATAATAGTCCCTCCACTTTCAAGGGAAGTCCACGTCCAGCAACGTATAACAGGCTTCAACAGAAGCACTCGCCCATAAAGAAATAAATAAAAATAAATAATTAGGTATAGGTCACGTGGTGAGTATGGGAATGACGGTGGTATATGGGAAACCAAACCGTAAGGTACTATGTATGAGGCTGATTGATTAGACTATCGAGTAGGAAACGTATCTTCGATACCTCTTATATTGGCGAGGTGCAAATAACATTACTGAAACACCCACCAAACATATACCAGCACCTATCCAATCGTATAAATCAGGTGTTTGTTTATCAATACCCCATCCCCAGAATACAGAAAGAACAATAAATACTCCTCCATAGGCAGCATATACTCTGCCGAATGATGGAAATGTTTGAAATGTGGCAATAACACCATATAACGCCAAGGCTACTCCTCCGAGATCCCCCAATAAAATGGCTTACCTTCTCTTAACCATAGCCAAATAAGATAACCTCCACCAATCTCTGCAAATCCAGCAAATATAAATAATACAATTGCATAAATCATTTAATGCTCACCCTTGATAACTTAATTAACATGGTAATTATACTGTATCCCAAAAGTAGTAAAGAACTGCACTACCATAGAATCACCAGAAGGCAAGAATCGGTTGTGGTAAAGGTGTCACCGTAAGGTGCCATCATGAGGTTTAGGTCACTCCCTTTGTTTGGCGATCTCTCCTTTATGTTTCAGCAAACTTTATTATTATCTCTTTACTTTTTTTGGTTATTTTCGGCCGAAAACAGGCAAATCTTTGTGCAGACTTTATTCTCATGGAATAACTTGGATAATGGTTGTGAGGTTAGATGTGGCAAGGGGTGAATGTGTTTTCTAGTTTCTGCAAACTTTTTTCTAAATTAACATAGTTACAAAATCTTATTTGCAATAAATAACTTAGGAAAGAAAAGAATAAGAATAATGTTCGCTTAAAATCATAAAAAAGATTGCTCAAGATATTGCATGTACCAAACCGGCCCGTTAGAATCGAGTTACTTAATTTACTAGGAATATAGTATCCTAGAATATTCATGATTGTAGAGGAAGTAGATTATGTCTAAACGTAACCATTCTTGGAATGAGAATAAGTATAACCGTTTTGTTAATGAGGGGCGAGGACAGGGAGTAGGTAAAGAATATAAACCGTGGTTAACTATTCAGGATTTTCCTTCTATGGGGAGAGTATCACGAATACTAGGATGGAAGAGTGGAAGAATACATCACCTATTTTCTGATTTGCAGGCTCGCTATTTTTATATGTTGGAATGGGAAGATACAGTTACGGACATACGGGAGCACTTCCCCCTATTGGACCTTGAGGATACTGTACAACAAAAAAAGGACTTAGATTTTAAACTATTTACAGATAAAGAAAGTGGATATGCGTATACTTTAAGCACCAATTTTTTAATCACGATAAAGAAAGCAAATGGTGATAATTTGTATTTGGCAAGAAGTATAAAAATGGCTTCCGAACTTGAGAAGAAAAAGACTTTGGAAAGATTGGAGATTGAGCGCCGATATTGGACGGGAAAAGGTATTGACTGGGGAATCGTTACCCAAAAAGAAATTTCAACTGTTTTTACCAAAAATATTGAATGGGTACATTCATGTTTATATTCATATGTTGAAAGGGGTTTTACGCAAGATGAACTAATTTACTTAAGTAACTCTTTAATAGAAAGGTTAATAGATACCAAGCAGTCCATTAGAAAGGTTACTGCCGACTTTGACAAAGAATTCAACTATGATTCGGGAACAGGGTTGTTTGTGTTTAAGTTTTTAATTGCTTCAAAACAGATTGGGATAGATATGACAAAGCAAATTGACTTAAATCTTTCCAATTCGACAATTGAAGTAAAACCACGAATTACACATGAGGAGGCAAGGAGAAGATGTTTGTAGTAAATAATCTGATTTCCTATACTTCGTCAGAAAACGAGAAAGTAATAGAAAGGGTATTATGGCTTAATAAAGCACATAATTATGGGTATTTTTTCAATGTTTACTCTACCGCTTTGCCCTATGAAAAGAGTATTTCAGAAGTTGAAGAAGGGTTTAACAATGGTAGTATTGTCCTTGTTGAAAAAGACCCTTTCAGTCGACTAATAAATGAAAACAATATTTCTGAAAAACATTTATCCTTACGTGACAATGCATGGGAAATCATAAAGGATATTGTGAAATTGGAACCATTTGTTTACCACTCAGAAGAAAGAAGAAAATTAATTCTAAAAAGGTGTGAAGCCCACAATATTCATGAAAGCACTGTTATTCGCTATCTAAAGAAGTATTGGCAGCGTGGTAAAACAAAAAATGCCCTTTTACCTGACTATTACTTGTGTGGAGGGAAGGGTAAGGAAAAGAAGGCTAGTGAGGTAAAAAGAGGAAGACCAAGAAAGCATGGACAGATAACAGGCGAAGGAATAAATATAGACGAAAATATCAAAAGAATTTTTAGGTCTGCTATAAACAAACATTATCTCTCCTCTGCCGAAAAATCCTTAGCACTGACCTATGAATTAATGTTAAAGGAGCATTTTAGTCTAGATAGTAAAGTGAAAGGAAATGTGGAAATACCCGTAATTAAAACTTATGGAGAATTACCAACACTAAATCAATTTAGATATTGGTTTGAAAAGCAAAGAGACATCAAGAAAGAAATCAGCCAAAGAAAAGGCCGAAAAAAGTATGAGCAAAACCATAGAGCAATTATTGGGGAGTCAACAACAGAAGCATTAGGGCCCGGAGCAATTTATCAGATTGACGCAACTGTTGGAGATTTGTATCTGTTATCAAGGTTTAATCGTGAATGGATAATTGGACGACCTGTAATTTATTCTGTTATGGATGTTTATAGCAGAATGATAGTTGGTCTATATATTGGCTTAGAGGGTCCATCGTGGGCCGGTGCAATGATGGCTTTAGCCAACGCTGCTTCTGATAAAGTTAATTTTTGTCGTGACTTCGGAATTGAGATTGAAAAACATGAATGGCCTGTTGAACATCTTCCTGAATCCATCTTGGCTGATCGAGGAGAATTAGAGGGAAGTAAAGTTGATCCCCTAATTAATAATTTCGGAATAAGAATTCTGAATACGCCTTCTTATAGAGCAGATTTAAAAGGAATAATTGAACAACATTTTCGGGTAACCAATTCAAGAACAAAGGCATTTCTGCCGGGTGCTGTTAAGCCAATTAAAGAACGTGGGGACCGGGATTACCGTTTGGAAGCACAATTGGATATTTACCAGTTTACTCAAGTTATTATCAAATGTGTATTATACCATAATAATCACCACTATCTTACAAACTATCAACGTGAAGAAATGATGGTGGAGGATGGAATAGAGTCCATTCCAATACGGCTTTGGGAATGGGGGATAAACAACAAATCTGGAAAGTTACGTCATGCTTCGGAAGATATTGTTAAACTCAATCTCATGCCTACGGGCAAGGCTACGGTAACTGCAAAGGGAATTGCGTTTAAAGGATTGCTTTATGGTTCAAAACAGTCCCTAAAGGACAGATGGTTTGAACAGGCACGGAACAGGGGCACTTGGAAAATTGATATAAGTTATGATCCAAGAAATATGGACTATATCTATATACGGGATGAAAATGGCTTGAGTTTTGATAAATGTTTTTTATTGGAACATCAACAGCGTTATAGAGGCAAGGTAGTTGAAGAAATTGATTACTTGTTAGAATACGAAAAAGTAAAAGAAAAGCAATATAAGGAGAAAACAATACAGGAAAAAGTTGATTTAAACACTGAAATTGAAGAAATTGTAAAGCAGGCTAAACAGGAAACATCTCAAGAACAAACGGATGTAATCAGTAAAAGGAGCAGGATTGGGAATATTCGTCAAAACCGTGCTGTTGAAAAAATGATTCAACGTGAAGAAGAGGCCTTTGAGTTAGATAGAAGTAATATAGAAAACTCTAAAGTTGTTCCTTTTAATCTATCTGAAAGTAAAGAATTTATGGGGGATACAGGGTTTGATTTGTTATTGAGAAAGCAGAAGGAGGCTTTAAATAAGATAGATGAATAGGGTTATTATTCCAAATGGTTGCAATGCTATTGAAGCAGATTATAGTGAACAGGTTATCGAAGAATATAGGAAGAATCCTTTTATTGAAGCACTTCCTTCTATTCTCTCTACAGAAGAAGCCATTGAAAAAATGGCTATATATGCCGAATACAATTCAAAAGAAAGAATGCTAGATAAACAATACCGTATTCATTTAGTACAGAGATTATTTCAATGCTTTCAGCCGTTATGGATACACTTGGATTTGGAAAGCAGAATTTCCAGAGTAATTCGTCAAGGATATTTGGCAAGAAACCCCTTCAGAGCCGGATATGCGCAGAGTTTACAGGAAGGACATCGAAATATCAACGGATTGAACAATGAATTAAGCAACAACAGTGTTTTTAGAACAACTGCAGCAGGATTTACGATAATCGGTGTTAGTGGTATGGGGAAAACAACGGCTATAAATAGAATTTTATCTTTATATCCTCAAGTTATTGTTCATAAAGATTATAACGAAATAAAATTCAGTATGTATCAACTTGTATGGCTTAAACTTGATTGTCCATTTGATTCTTCCTTGAGAGGACTTGCCTTAGAATTTTTCCGTAAGGTAGACGATTTACTGGGGACAGAATATCACAAAAAGTTTGGGCTAGGTAGAAAAACGATAAATGATATGTTGGTGATTATGTCTCAAATAGCAAGAAACACAGGATTGGGTGTTTTAATTATAGACGAGATTCAGCATTTAAGTAAGGCCAAAAGCGGTGGGGATCAAAAAATGCTGAACTTCTTTGTAACGCTAGTTAATACAATTGGAGTTCCAGTTATTTTAGTCGGAACGCCAGCAGGCTTATCTATTTTGCAAAGTGAATTTAGACAGGCCAGACGGGGCAGTGGCCAAGGAGATATGATTTGGGATAGGTTGAAAAACAACCAAAACTGGGATTTATTGATTAATGCACTTTGGGGATATCAATGGACAAAGAAGCAGATTCCTTTAACAGATGATTTTAAAAATATCCTGTATGAAGAAAGCCAAGGTATTATTGATATCGCAGTAAAACTCTACGTAATGGCTCAAATTGAGGCCATTATGACGCAAAGGGAAGAAATAACTCCAGAATCAATTAGTCAGGTGGCTAATAAGCATTTACAACTAGTTAAGCCAATGATTCAGGCTTTGAAATCAGGTAACATAAGTAAGATTGCCAAGTTCGAGGATATCAGTACAGTAGACGTAGACTTTTTAGGGTTTATGGAAAGGGAAAGGGCTACTGTTGATTTACAAATGAAAATGGAGGCCATGAAAAGAACGCAAAGGAAAAAAGAACAAGAAATGAGTATATCCATAAAAGAAAAAGCAATTTTGAAACTTTTAGAATTGGATTTTGAACCAAATGAGGTTCAAAAAGTTGTAGAGGCAATTGTTGAAAAAGAGGGGAATTTGGATATCAATGAACTTGTTGTGAAAGCCATTCAGGAAATGTCCACATCAAATAAACGAAAGAAAAAGCGAAAGGAAGAGGAATCTTCTGTAGAGAATGATATAAGACACTTGGTTATTGAAGGACGAAAAGAAAATAAGACAGCCTATGAAGTGCTTTGTAATGGTGGGTTTATTAAAAGTCATGAAAGCGATTTTGGTCAGACAGGATGATGTGAAATGATGACCTTCTTCCCTGTACCATATAAAGACGAACTTTTATACAGCGTTTTGGCTAGATACCATATTCGTAGTGGAAATGTCAGTAACAAAGCCACACAAAAGGATATATACGGTACGGACAGTATCACAGCAATAATGGATTTGCCTTCTCATATCAGCCGTATAATGGAAAACCTTCCTGTGGGGCATCATTATACACCCGAATATTTAATTACAAATCATACCCTATATCCATTCTATTCCGCCTTCCTGCCTTCTGAACATGCTACTAAGGTTAAAGAATCTATGATTGGGGATAAAGGGGGTAGTATATATAATAAAATTGGTTTGATGGCAAGTTCAATTAAGTTGTATCAGTACTTTAAATTTTGTCCTCAATGTGTTGAAGAAGATTTATATAATCTTGGGGAATTGTATTGGCATAGAATCCATCAAATACCGGGAGTTCTTGTTTGTCTAGAGCATAAGATGCCACTGTATGATAGTCAAGTTTCTATTAGAGGTTATAACAAACATGATTATAGATTAGCCACTATTGAAAATTGCAGAATAAATACCTCGGATTTACAGTATTCTGATAATATCATGGAAAAGGCAATCAATATTGCAGAAGATATTGAGTTCCTTTTAAATAATAAGATGAAAAACAAACGTTCGGATTGGTTTAGAGTGCAGTATTTAAGTAAATTAAAAGAACTTGGTTTTGCAAATGTAAACGGTAAAATAAAGCAAAAAGAATTATTAAATTCTTTCTTAGACTTTTATGAACATGGATTTCTGGAGAAACTGCAATCAGATATCGGTAATAATAATAATTGGTTGAGTGATATGCTTTGGAGAAAAAATAGAACAAGCCATCCTATAAGACACCTATTATTTATACGGTTTCTCGGAATTTCAATTTCAGACCTTTTCAACAAGAAAATCGAATATAAACCGTTTGGGGATAAACCGTGGCCTTGTTTAAATCCTGTTGCTGACCATTATCTTAGACCTGTTATTACTGATATAGAAATAGAGTATGGGGCTGAAAGTAAAGGTCCGATAGGGCTCTTTAGGTGTGATTGCGGTTATGTTTACCTCAGAACAGGCCCTGATCATGAAGAAAAGGACAGATACAAATTAACAAAGGTAAAGAACTTCGGGTCTGTGTGGGAAACTAAATTAGAAGAATTGACTAATAAAAGATTTAGTTTAAGAGATACAGCCCGGCAATTGCAGGTAGACCCAGCCACAGTCAAAAAATATGCTAAGAAGTTAGGTTTAAAGACATACTGGACAAAAAGGGGTCAGGAAGAAAAAAAACGTACGAATACCATTGAGCAATGCTCTGTTATTAATAATAAAGAAAAAAACAGACGAGATTGGTTAAATTTGAGAAAACAGTACCCAATTAAGAGTAAAACGGAATTACGTCAAGTTAACAATAGAGTTTTTACATGGTTGTACCGAAATGACAGGGACTGGCTTAATCAGAACTCCCCTAGGTTAAAATCAACAATACATGATAGTCACAGGGTTAACTGGGGGGATAGGGACGAGGGAATTTTGGAAATTGTAAAAGTAGCAATTACTGAAATGTTGTCTATTGACGGAAAACCTAAACGGATTACGGTAAGTTCAATAGGGAGTATGCTAGGCATTAGACCGTTATTAGAAAAACATCTTGATAAACTGCCAAAGACAAAAGAATACATGGTGGAGCATACTGAAGGTATTAGAGACTTTCAAGTTAGACGGTTACAATGGGCAGTTCAAGAGTTACGGGAAGAGGGACAGGATTTGTCTTTATGGAGAATTTATCGAAAGGCTGGAATCAGGGAAAACTTCCAGAAGGAACTTCAGGAAGAAGCAATAAAATTAGTTGCTAAAGAGAATGACCTGTACCCATGTGTGGATAAATAATCAATAATTTCTACCTTAAAATGGTTAGGTTTAAAAAAACCTAGCCTTTTTTATTTTATCCACAAGTTATCAACAGGGTGGAAAAACATACTGAAGACAACAGAAGTTTGGTATAATAAAAAACTGTCTGGAAAGACAGTTTTTAGAGAATAAACAATTATCAATGAAGCCTGTTATTACCTATACTATCGTCAACCATATCATTAACCTTTTCTATGGCCTGTTCTACCATTTCATCAGCAATCATTACAACGTCCGTATCATACTTTTCTTTTTGTGATACATCGAATTGAAGTTTCTCAGCATAAGGTGCTGGTCTATTCATCATAAAAGCAGAAGTCACCTCACAGTATTTATCGCGGGCTTCTTCAGCAATTAACTTACCTGTTACAATATCATTCATCATATTAAGGGCAAGGATATTAGCCGCTTCCATATCACATCGAGATGAAATTTCACCTCTTGTTCTTTCGACAATGACACTACCATCAAATTTAGCAAGTTCACTAAACATTTCAGGTGGGACAGAGTAGTTAATATAGTTCTCAATAACATCGGTATGAGGCTGTGGGAAATCATGTGGAATTTCATCACGATAAACAATGGTACGTTTCCAAGGTCCATTGTTCTACCAAATTAACCTGCTTTGAGTTGCTTCGTTTGGAGGACCGTACTGTTTAATTGTAAGATTAGCCGCCTTTTTAGACATAGCGTTCCAATCATTTATAATATTTTCAACAGCATCCCTAGCAACCACAGTATCAGTCGTTTTCTCAGCATCTCCAAAAATTTGCACCTTGAAATCACTCGTCATTGCAGTTGTAGCAGTTTTCAATTTTTCTTCTTGTTCCAAATGTATCACCCTTGTCAAAATTTATTTTTTTAGTCTTTGATACATTTTCACAATATATACCTTATGTTTTTGTTTTTAACGATGCTTTAATTGAATAAGACAAGTAGATTAAAAACGCATGGATTATAATAAAACCTATGGGTTCAAAACAAGGAGTAAAATCCTTGTTTTTTAATGTCATAAAAAAGATTATCACCCGCTTCAACGCTGCTTTATAAGTGATTGTTATGTATAATAGTATACAGATAATTCCAAATAGTGTTTAGGAAGGAGCCCTAGTATGTTGCACGTTATTACAAAGTGCTTATATCGATTGTCCTTTTTCATTATGGGGTTGTTCTATTCTATATTGTTCACGATCTTCTTTTACCCACTATCGGTAAAATACTTAGAGTTTTCTATCATGGATTATTTTTTATTTTCAATGTTTTTATTAGCACTTGGTGGAGCATTTTTTGATAGAGCATTTACATACTTCTATTTAGACATAGGAAATGATTACGAAGCAATCAATAAAGTACATTATGTGGCTATGTTTGTTGGTAAGGTGATTGCATATATAGTTGCAGGAATGGCAATTTACTTTTTCAAAAAAGATTTTTACCTTTCGCTATATATACCAGTATTTCTTTTAACTGGTGGGTGGATTTGGTTTAGCATCTTGAAGGGCTATATTAAGGTAAAAAGGGAAAAAGAGGGGAATTTGGAGGTGAAATTTAAAACAAAAGTCGGTTACTAGATTACCTTTTTTGGGAATTGCCGTACCTAATGTTCAAAAATTTGAAGGAGAGATACGGAACTATATTATTAAAAATAAAGGTATGGGAAGATATATGTGGAATTTAATCAGTGATCCTTTACTTGAAGGGCATACATATTATTTGTGTTTTTTCTATGAAACCTCTCCTTTGCTGTAAATTTTGGGGTATTCCTTTCTTTTTGAAGAATAAAGACGAAAAAAGCGTGAAAACTACATCTAGTAATACACGCTTTTTTGTTTTAGTATTGTAAGACAATTACACATAGTCGATATGAATTAATATGATTAAAATAATTTACATACAAGTACTTAATTATTATTCTTTAGATTATTTTTCTAGTGCTTTATTCAATAACTCACCGATATTCCACCATTCATTATTAGGGAATAACTCTAAAATGAGTTTAATTCTTATATCATGATAGGACTTCACATTATCTGCTCCCACACTAATGGAAACTTCCTTGTCTGCATTTAGCCAATTAAGATTGAGTTCATAAATATTTGGATGGCTTTCAGGTTTGTTTCCTCTTAAATATATTGGTGATCTTGTTACCCTAATTATATTGTCTTGCTCAAGTAATTTAATATGGTTAATGGCAGTTTTAACAGAACATTTCGCAGCCAATGCAATTTGTTCATAAGTCATAAAAAACTCATTGTTTAAATCTGCAAATCGTTTTAAGTGAATAAACAAAGTAAAAATCGTTTTATGGAATTTTTTAGGATACTGATATAATGTTAGCATTTCACTTCTGGATATAACTATCTTTGTTACTCCTTTGGTAAGCACAACGTTTTTTTTATAAACTAAATTAACAATTCTAGTTATTTCTTTATAACATTCTTCAAGTGGGGTTTTATAAAATGCTCTATTCTGACCCTTCATCCAAATTCTTAATTTTTGTTCACAATCATGTTTGTTTTCCCTTAATGTATTAAAATACACCGCTAATTTACAAGTAACTTCATTTCTAGTACTTGGTTTTCTCAGGCCATTTTCATACAAATCTGCTAGTGATTTTAGTGTTTCCTCCGATAAATCAAAATTCGCATTAGCATTACCCTCAATTTTTTTAGTATCACTTTTGCTAATTGGTGACTCCTCTTCATCTTCTTGTAAATCCGATATTAAATCATTTACGATATCAACGCATATGGGTTCAATATTTAAGAAGTAATCTAACGATTGGATAGTAGTAAAATTATTTTGCACGTCTACATACCAGCAGATATTAATCCTTTTATCCTTATTTTTGTAATTAATGCTGAGAGGAAGTTTCAACCCTTGAGTAGGTGTTGGTCGAAGTTCAATTTTCCCATTTATTTTTCCATCTAATAAGTTATATGCTGTTGAAACTGCTGCATTAAAAAGTACTTTCATTGAGTTGTAAGGGATTTCCTCTGAAAAATAAATGTCAACGTGATATCCCTTTGTACCGCTCCAACTAGTGAAAATTTTGTCTGAAGGTATTCCGAGTGTGTTTAAAGATTCATAGAGAGCCAATACTACTTTTTTAGCCTCTGGTATAACTGGAACATCCACATCGAAAGTGACAAATTTTGTATGTGTTTTCCTGCAAAAAATGCCGTAAGTGCTTTGTTGCAGTATATGGGATTTCAAAAATCCATCATTAAGTCTTACATGTTTGTCGTTATTATATATATTGAATGTATGGTAACTACCATCTTCGTTAAGTTTGATATATTTGTATCTAACCGTAATAAACAACTGCTTCATCTTTTCAATAACTTGATCTATATCGTTCATAAAAACACTTCCTTCCTAAAATCAATATCACAATGTAAATATTTTTAATATAGATGAAATAAATTGCACACAAGTACTTAATTATTATTCTTTACTATTCTTTTAATAGGTTTTTTATAAGAATATCATGTGTAATAATGTTTTTCATATTTTCACAAAAATCCGCCACAATTATCTCTTAACATACTGACCTCGTATTTTTCTTTTTATGTTATAACAATTGTAAGCCATTCAAATTGGCAAAAATGAAAGGAGAGGATGAGAAATGAATCAAATCAAAGATGAAATGGATAATTTATTTAATGTAGGTGTAGGTAATCAAATGGAGTTCGTAGGCTTTTATAAGGGGGAAGACGGTAATTACATAATCGACCGGACAGATGGTCATTCATATACAGACGATTATTTAGCAGAAAGCAAGATTGAGGCAATTAATCTTCTATTTGAAAAAGTTGAAGAAATGATTGATGATGCACAATCTAGATTAAAAAATTACTACTCTGAAATCGAAGCAGAATACCCTGAAGGGATAAATAACGAAGAGATAATAGAAAGATTGGAAAAAGTCTCCTTAACCGCTCTTTATAAAATTCAAAGAACTGACTTAAAGTCCTTTTTTAACGAAGATGAATTACAACTAGCAGAATTAAAGCATAATAAGTTAGTAGAAAGATATGGACTAAAAGAAGTGAAGGATATAAGTTTTAATTACTATATAAAATTCTTCTGAAGTTAACAAGTGGAGGTGAATTGAAATGGAACTTTTATCAAATACGGACATAGAAGCAGTAAGGGGGATGTATCGGCAGGCACAAAATAAAAGTGCATATCTCAACAGTGATGGTACATACAATCTATATTTGAATTTCGGTTGTGGGTGTGACGAATATAAAGTTACTGAGGAGCAACTAAACTACATTCGGGAGTAAACGGTACAAAGTATTAATAGTATAATTTGAAATATTTCACTATTAAAAATGAGAAGGTGCTGGCAAAGGGTTCCAAACGCGCTATAATACGACCAAATAAGTTTTGTCAGATAATATGTCTTATGCGACAGAACCTATGGTTTCGGCTATATTTTTTCGTCGCATAACATATATAATCATTACTCAATTTTTGTCGTATAACATAGCGTAGGAGGGTCCTCTTAATGGAAATCAATTCGGTAACTTTTTCCCAAGCGATTGAAGGATTTAAAAACTATTTAATTGAAAAAAACAGAAGCAGTAATACCATTAAAAGTTATGTACAGGATTTACACTTCTTGGAGAGTTGGTTGTCTGATATACACTCTAATCCGATCATGGTTCATGCCATAACGAAAACTGACATAAAAGATTTCGAGCGTGAGATTAAATTGGATTCTTCTTTATCTCCAGCAACTATTAACCGAAGACTAGTAGCAATTAAGAAGTGGGCTGATTTTTTAGTTGAATCCAAATTCTCACCAGTAAACTTAAGTGATGAGATTACAATTAAAAAGGTCCAAAAACAGAATACCATTCGTTGGTTAACGAGACAAGAGGTGGGGCGATTATTACATGCAATAGAATTGACAAAACACAGTAACTTTCAAAAGGGATTATTACATGAAACACTAGTCATCCTTCTTGTAAATCTTGGTCTAAGGATTGATGAGGCATGTTCCTTAACTAAGTCCTCCGTTTCTTTTCGCAACGGTATAATAAATGTGATCGGTAAAGGTGATAAACACAGAGTAGTTCCTTTAACAGAAAAAACAAAAGCACATATTCAAATGTGGCTAGAAAAAAGAGAAAAGGATTCAGATTACATTTTGATCAGTAGTAAAAGTAATCGATTAAGTGCTAGAGCAGCGCAGCATATTCTGAAAAAGTATAGCAATCAACTTGGGATAGAAATTACGCCCCATTCACTAAGACACACATATTGTAAGCAACTTGCAAATAGTGGTGTAGGTCTTCAAAGTATTGCGGAATTGGCCGGGCATTCCTCAATGGATACCACACGTATTTATGTTACACCGTCAATAAAAGAACTTCAGACTGCTTTAAAGAAAACAGAATTTTAATCAACCGATAACTCATTTGACCAAAAAGGGAGAAACGTCCCTATTTTTTTATGTTTAGCATTCCAAAAAATAGAACCTTATAGTAGATTTAAACGTATATCATATAAGAAAAAGAACCTGAAGATATCAATTGTTGAAGAGGAGGAAGTTTAAGTAACATGAATGGTATTGTGAGCCTATTTGATTTTCTAAACAATAATACTGGTGCTTTATCAGTGTTAATTAATTTAACGCTGGTTATAGTCACTATTATATATGTAGTTTTAACAGGAAGTCTCTCTAAGACTTCAAATAAGACAATTGAACATACAATAAATGAGGTTAATGAAAAGAAGAAAAGAGAAGAAACGATAAAAAAGAATTTGATTTATCTAATTAATAGTGAAATTTATATGAACTCATTTATTTATGTTTTTTCTCAGTACTATCTTCTAAATGGTAAACAGATTAACGGTGTTTGTCAAGATAGTTGTCGCATTTAACTTGTTTACTAGTGTAAGAACGTAAGGGTAACTACCGCGCTTTGCTTGGTGGCCTTCTCATCAAAGAACAGAATTCATTCTGTTCTTTGATGAGAAGGGAATGGGTAGTTCAAGCTCAGTCGCAGTGGGGCTATTTTGTTCCATCCTTTTCTATCTTGTCCTTTATTGGGTTTAAAGCCACTGAATCATGTGCACTCCAGTCTCTAGTTGAGCGCGTCCAACGTTCTGGATGCTTTTGTTTCGCTAGTTCATAAACTTCTTTGCGCTTTTTCAGTATCCCAATATGCGCACCTGTGTGGCATTGTTCTGGCGTCACAAAATTTATACCACTGTGTAAATGTATACAGTTATACCAATTCACAAATCTTAATGCCCATTCACGTGCAGCCTCAAGTGTTTCAAAGCCTCTGTACGGGAATTCAGGTCGATATTTCAGAGTCCGAAACATTGCTTCAGAATAGGGATTGTCATTACTTACTCTTGGTCTTGAATAAGAGCTTTGGATCCCTAATTTTTCAAGTAATACCTGAAATGTTGCGGCTTTCATGGGACTGCCATTATCGGAATGTAAAACGAGTGGTTTACCTTGGATTTTTTCACTAATAATCGTCTTCTTCATTAAATCTTCAGCGTGTTTTGCCTCCTCTGACTCCCAAATCTCCCAACCTACGATTTTTCTACTAAAAATATCGATAATTAAGTAGAGTCGATAAAACAAGCCTTTCACCGGCCCTTTTAACCACGTTATATCCCATGTCCATACCTGGTTTGGGGCTACTGCTAAATGACTTTCTGGTAATCTACCCTCGGGCTTTTTGCTTCTTCCCCGATGATTTTGCATTTTATGCTCACGAAGAACTCTATAAAAGCTAGATTCGGAGGCGATATAAATGCATTGATCTGCTAATTTTGGCACGATTTGAGTAGGCGGTAGGTCTACAAATTCCTCTTTTTTAACAACCTCCAGTATCTCTTGTTTTTCCTCTATCGTTAATTTATTTTTTGGCTCTGGACGTAACGCAATAGGGCGTTGATCCTCCTTGATTCCACCTTCTGAAATCCAGCGTTCATAGGTGCGAACGCTAATGTTCAATTCTTTACACGCCGGGGCTAATCGCGCACCATTTTGGTTTGCTTCTTGGATGAGTTCTACTGCTAGTGCGCGATCTGACGGGCTGATCATTCGTCCTCTTGGTCCCCCCAGATCGCTTGGGCCTTTTTTCTTAATAGTAATAAGGCTGCAGCTTCTGCCAATGCTTTTTCTTTTTTACGCAAATCTTTCTCTAATGCCTTTCCTCGCTTTTTCTCCTCTTTTAATTCTTGATTTAACTGCTTTGTTTGACTAGATTCTCGCCCATTTGCATTAAGGCATGAATCTCGCCATGCGTCAATCTGTTCTTTATAAAGTCCCTTTTTTCGACAATACTCCGCTAGCTCCGCACCATTCATTGAGTATGTTTCCATAACTATGAGAAACTTATCTTCACTGCTCCAGTGTTCAGAACTTTGTCCATCTCCGGGTGTGGGGTTTCCAGATGATCTAGCCTCTTTTCTCCACTTGTAAAGCGTGGGTTCAGTAATGCCCAACTCTTCACTTAATTGGCCAACCGATTCATTAGTGGGGGGCATCATTCTCTTAATAATTGATGCTTTCTCTTCCTTTGTATAACGTTTACCATTATTACTTTTCATGTCGATCAACCTCCGTGTATGATTTAAACTATACACTAAAGTTCCCTACGACATCTATCCTAACAGAGGGGGTTAATCTAAAGGAGAAACTAAGACATTATATTACTAGTGGAGGAGTTACGATTGACAGGTCTTCCAAAGGTCATGTTGTTGTTCATACTAAACTGGATACTTGGAAAGAGATCAATTCTGAATGTGCTCAATATTTTTCTAATACTCTTATGCAAGAACTAACAGGTTACTACACAGGAGTGGAACACTCTAAAATATATTCAGTCAATGGGATGTCCACTGAGAACTTTATAGAAGTCTGTAAAAATCAACTTGTTTCTACTTTAAGATGTTTAGATTTGTTAAAAGAGGAAGAGCCGAACTTAAGAACTAGTATACAATATGATATTGATGGAAAACTCCTAACAATAGATAAAGAAAAGGGAACTATTGTTGAAGTTGAAAAACATATAGTACAAGCAGTATCTAGATAAATTTATATAAGGATTAATTAAGACTATTGATATATTAAAAGGATGTACCCCTTCTTTCTATAAGGGATATATAGAAAGGAGGGGATTGTTTATGGAACAATATATATTGCAAAAAGATGTTGAGTTACAAGGTCATAAATACCGATTTGCTATTTTTGAGATGCAAGAAAAAGATGGCATTTACTTTTATTCGATATTTGCAGAAATATTCGAAGAAGAAACATTTGAACTTATTCATGGTGGAAGGTTTGTATCTGAAGAAGCAGCCAAAGGGGATTTAAAACACGTTTTATATTATTTGGTACATGGGGAGTTAACATTTAATCATTATAATGAAAATTAATAGTTTTTATGATTATAACTTTTATAATCATTCATAATGATTAGTTACAGTCAAAACCGAGAATCTGAAAAAAGCATAGGTGAAAAAAATGATTTTTTTCATCCGAAAAAAATGGCTACAGAATGAAATAAAATGATTGAAATAAATGAAAAAAATCTAGTGGGCTAATAAAATAGAAAATGGTTAACATTTAATTATTTTGCCTATTTTTAAGCCGAAAATGTCTGAAATGACCGAATCTGGAGCGTTTACCGAATCAAGTAAACGTAATATAATATATGAAGAATATACCGAATATATAGAATACACTTTGAGGAAAGGTCACCTAGGGTCCTTTCCTCTTTTCCATTAGCGGAAATAAAAACAAATACGCGTTACAATATTTGTATAAAATACAAAGTAAAACTTCATATTAGTTTGATAGGAGAAGATAAAAATGTACTACTTAGACTACTTGTCCAGTTATTTTTGCGTTGTAGGTTTTCTGTGGTTCTTAATGATCATTTGTGTAAAGTATATACCTATAATCTTGAAACAAGGAGAAGCAAAGGCTGAAAAATGGCAATTAAGACTTTTTTTACTTAGCATTCCTTCATCGTTTGTAGTTGGATACACAGTATTTCATTTTCTTAACCTATACGAGTACATGAGATTAGTTTAAGAGTGAGGGATTTAATGTGTTTGGGTACTTCGAACTTCATTTAAATCGGGAGTTTGATAATTTGTTGGGGCTACCAATAGATGTTGGATTTAAAAATAACCAAAGAGTAATGTGTTTAATGGCTGACTTAAGTATACTAGAATTGCTATTAACGAATATTAACAGGAACCAAGTAGACCAGATAATGCTACTTAGTAATAATAGTCATATAGACATTAAATATTATCAAAGGTTTAAAGAGGCTTGTAAAAGGCATAATATAGAATACGGCATTGTTTAATAGTCTCTTCATTAATTAAATAGAAAAGTATCCTATAAAAGCAAAATAAATTTTTAAAAAAACCAAATTGGTCCTTTACAGGAAGAAAATTCTGTTGTACTATAATAATACGCAATATACATTATATGATTTCAATTTCAATTTCAATTTCAATTTCAATTTTAATAGTTAATTTATATTATATATATCTCTTTCTTTTTATCACTAAAAGGGAAGGTAACAACAAATATACTAAATATACCTTAAGTAAATAAGATGATGAGTTTAGTTTACAATGATGACCTAGGCTCATAATCACTGTGCATCTACATGCCTTATAAGGCAATGTTTGTTATGCGCAACCTAAGTATATGTCTGTTTATTTTTGTTCTTTCCAATATGTGATAAAAAGGAGGAGATTTTTTTATGCTGATTTTTCATACCGTCCCAAGTTTACATATCTGAATCATTGAATAAAATATGTGCAATCTACAAGGAGTAGAGTACAAATTAAGTATTAATCTAATATTAAAAGACGGAATATTCCGAATATACAAAGAGACGAGACTTGGTTTTACTTTGCGAAGAATATGCTGGTGAGGTTCAATTCTGTTTTGGTCACTTATCTTCAAAAGGTAAGTATAAGTTGATCGAGATTCTTGATGAATTAACAGGAAATGCTTAACGGCCAATTGATGTTAGTAAAGAATGACCCAATAAAAGACAAAGGAGACATCACTATGAAACAAAGAGTAAAAATGAAAGATGTTTTTAAGAAAATGACACGGGGTTTAATGTATGCAGGTGTACAATATAACGCTGTGACAAATGCCACTGAAACGGTTTTTATAATCAAAGATTACGAGTATAAGTTGAAACTATTAGCGGACTCCCCTTTTGTTGATATTAGAGGAAGTTTGGAATATAACACAAAGGCCACAGGTTTTATCTACTTAGTAAAGTTTGGACAATCAAAAAACAGAATCTACCATCATTGGTTTGATAAAACAATGCAAAAAAATGATTTGTTGCATCTACTAGATCAAGATAAAGTGACCTATTGTTTAGTGAACGAGAGAAATAAAATAGTTGATATTCTGGCTACACCAAATGGCACAAAAGAAATAGTGTATAAGTATCTTTCTACTATTGATCCAGTTTGGACGGTTAATGAATTTAATCAGTTAGTTAATGAAACCATGTACAAATACAAATCACTGGAAAGCATTTGGGAATATATTACTGAGAACATGGCTTCCTAAAAATGTTTTGAAGGGATAACCAGATAAATTTCCCTTACAGTGAAGTACTAAATTTATTAATTCAAATTATTTGATATCTATGGAGGAGATTACTATGCAAAAAAATGCAGTTAATAAGGTTGGTTATATGGTTCACTTAAGTTCAGAAAGGGATGACAGCATAGACTTAGATTTGAAACAGCAAGTATTAAGCACTTTACTAGAAAATGTTAGAGGTCTTGAAGTCGCTGAGTACCTTTCTTATAAGAGTAATCCATCAGTTGCTCAATACTTTATCAGTTTATTAAGAAAGCAAAACATCGACACGATTGCCGTTCAGGATCGTTCAATATTTAAGAAGGATATTATCAATTTGTTCATCGAAGAGGGCTTTCACTTTATTTTGATAGATGTTAATAGTAGCAAAACAAAATATCGCATTGAGGAGATTTCTAACGACGAAATGAGATCCAACCGACATAATGTAGCCAGATCAGGTAAAAGTAAATGGAAACTATTAAGTTCTGGGTATAGAAAGGCATTGATTCATAATGAAAAGGCTGCGAAGATGTCGAATGATTTGATAAATCATTTTGAGTCTACTAATGGTATAAACGTGTCTGCCTATTGATAAGAGGGACCATACAAAACTATTTAAGGAGATGATATTTCATGGAAAACGAAACTTTTTTCACATTATTACCTGAATCTATTAAAGGGAACAGGGTGGAAGCAAATATGGAGTTCTTAATGTATGCGACAATTGCATTCGGCTTTGCTGACAAACATAACCTTAATCTAAAAAATGCTTGTGGTGTTTCAACTTTCGAAAATGGCAGTCTAGAAAAGTACTTTTCTAAACTGAAGAGAAAGTCAACCGTATTGATAATATCACCTGCACTGGCTGCAAATCCTAAGATTCTTAATTCTTTCATAAGAAAGGATGTCACATTTAGAGTCATTGAAGGGGATTATCTAATTAAACCAAAATTATTAAAAGAACTCTGGATAGAAGAAGCAAAAACAGCAACAGTAAAATTTCCTAATGCAGTGGACTATTTAATTAAAACCGAAGTGTTAACTGCAGAGAGAAAAGTAAATTCGATATGAAAAATTGTCTAGTTTGTTAGAAAAATAACGATAAGTAGAAAACCGGAGAGCAAAAATATGAATTGGGATGTTATGAAATTAATCAACTTAAAAAATTGATATCAGAAGGAGATGCTGAAATTATGACGGAGATAGAAGAAACAAGGGAACCAGAAAAATTCATTTTAATTGACTGTGATCCACTGGCTCCAAGACCAAATCGGGTTCTTAAAAAGGTCTTAAAAGGAACAGGTATTACTAGTGAAAAAGAGCCAATATTTAAGATTTTTGGAGCATGGAAATGGGATTATAGTGAGGTTGATGATGAAACTTGGAATAAGGTTATTGAAACAATTGAAGAAAGGTTAGATTTAGCCTATGAAAATGGATGGGCAAGAAGGGTAAGTTGGTACCCTACAAGTAGAAAATACCAACAAAGTATCAAATAAGCATAGTCCACTACGGGGCAGATAGTAATGGGCATTCGCTCAAATTGAATATGAAGAATGACTATCGTGCCCCAGCACTAAATCGTAAAGATAATAAGAGGTAAGTTTGAACTAGGGGAGGATTATTTAATGAAAAAGAAAACAAACATTTCAACTATTTGTTGCTTAGAGATTTTTGGGAGAAATTACAACGTAGAATTGTATCATCAGAAAGAAGACGATCCCAACGAAATGAGAAAGATATTAGATAACATTTCTATGACTATGTATCTGACAAATGCGAATAACATAAAAAAAATGAAAGATTTAATAAGAGAGATTAATTGTCCATATCTTATAGAGGTTACAACAGTTAAGATTTAAAATTCATTATAAGAATTTCTTTTCATATTAAGACGGTTTTATACTGAACCTTCCGGTGAGAACAAGCACACAGAGGAAGAGTGAAGAAAAACAGCCACCCACTGGAGATTAGCCCAGTAGTTTTTCGATATTTTTAGAGGAAGAGGTAATTATATGGACTTTGAAAATCATTTATATAGAATTATAATCGGTTCATTTATTGAAGATTTAAGAAGCGACTATAAATTGGATGATTTAACCATCATTAATGAATTTGAGAAAGAACTCGGAGCGAAGGAATCAGTTCATGCAGCAATTGAAGACTTTGAGTTGGAACGTTTATATCAACAAATTATTGAGTATTGCCCTTCTTTTAATACTCCAGATTATTGGGGTAGTCTTAGGGCAGCATTGAACTTTTATGATAGGTCAATACGCCCAACAGAAGAAGAACACTGGGAAGATTAGTGATAATGGAGTGGTTTCTGCCGCTCTTTTTATTTTTCTTTTTTTGGTATGATATCTACTATTATCATAATCGATATAAATAGTAAAATGGTTTAATTCCTGTTGTATCAGGTTTTCTCAATTGATAGTGTGTCTTTTTGGATTCTACTTGTACCGTTTTCCTAGCAAATGTACCCTTTTTAATTTATGCTAAAAGAAGGTTCGAACATATGTGCGTATAATTTAATAGTATAAGGTACTTTACTTAAGAAAACGGGAGGCTGTATTTATGAAAGAACAGGACATGACCAATAGACAAATAAAAGAGTTTAAACCACGAGACCATTTTGAATTTCGTGACTGTGAATATGTTTTTATCGTCGCAAGGTTTGAAAATTTGAAGTCAATTAGTAGTTACAATAATGAAGATTATAGTTATTTTATCTACATTTTTAAGCAAGAACATAAACTTGTAGATAAAAATACAATGGAGACAAAGGCGTTCAATGTTCTATGCTTCCACCATGTTTATCAGAACTTTGACTATCTGACTAGGAATATACTTCCGGTTGTAAAAGAGTATATCTTAGATAAGGAATTATTATTTGACTTTATTCAACATCTAGTTGAACTTGACCCAGAATTAGTTAAGTGACAGTAGGTTAAATCCTACTGTTTTTTATTTTAAAAACAAGGGTAACCTCTGGAAAATACAGATTTATAGTGATAAGGTCCTTCTGAAAAACAAAAAAGGGCTGAAAACCCTTTCTGTCCTTATCTAGCAACACCTTCAAATTCTTCTATAACCTTGTTAAATCTGTATTGGGTTACTAAGATTACTTTTTGTAAGTCATCTGTTATTTTGCTAACCTTTTCTACTTCTCTTGTAATATTTTCTACATTCGTATTCACATTTTTAATGGCATCATCAACATTGCCAGCCAATTTTCGTACTTCATCAGCCACAACTTTAAAACCTCGTCCATGCTCTCCCACACGCGCTGCTTCGATAGCAGCATTTAATGCCAACACATTCGTTTGTGTAGAAATATTGCGTATGATTTTAGTTATTTCAGTTATTAAATCAGTCTGTTTCTTTAGTGATTCAACTGCATGGAGTTTTTCTTTAGAATTTTCAACAACCATATTTACTAATTCTATTGGCATATCCTTTAATTGAGAAATGATTTTTATCGTGTTATTTTCACGTTCTGTAATATCGGTTGCTATTTTAAGAACAGCATCAACTTTTCCCTCCTCATTTAAAATTGGAATATAGGTGGCTTCTAACCAAAGTAAATTGCCTGCTTTACCGATCCTTTGAATCTTTTGTTGAAACTTTTCCCCTTTTCCAAGGTTTTCCCATAATTCTTCATATTCTCTGCTGTTTCTGAATTCAACAGTACAAAATTGTTTATGTTGCATATTTTTCATTTCATTAACTGTATATCCCAAAGTTTTTGAGAAATTTTCATTTACCCAAATAACTTCTCTATTTAAATTAAATTCTATCATGGCTAGATTTGACTCTTGTGCGGCTAAAATAGATGTTTTATCTAAAATTTGAGTGCTTATATTAATACTTGAAGAAATGGCCATAGGTATATACCCCTCTATTAGAAATATTTTTAGTTTAATTATAATAGTTGTTTATACCTATATGAAACTTTTTTAAAATAAATATCTTAATAAGTTGAAAAAGAATCAATACCCATAGCAATAGAGTAATGCCTATTGATATACAGTAAAGTGACTTCAAATAATCGATTCATAATATCTTATAAGATTTCCATCAAAATGCTTTTCGTTGCAAATATGCTGTTATCTTCCTGATGTTACCCGTAATAAGACTAAAATCCTGCTATTTTTTATTTAAAAAAACAAGGTTATTAACTGCCTGAGTGGAAGATGACTATAAAATATCTATACGAAAGAAGGATAGGAAATGGACTTAAGAAAAGAGCCAAGTTTTATACATACTGATGAAAGAATGGTTTTGGCTGAATGTGACAATTATTATGTCGCTGTGGTTAAATTGGATCAACAACGTGAAAGGGATCAAAAATATGCGGTTATTCTTACAGAAGATATATCTTTAAGGGAACAACGCGATATTTTGGCTAAACGATTTTGTCAAAATAATCTTCTCATGTATTTTGTCAGAACAATAATCCCAGAGTACTTTTTAGAAAGAAAGATGATTAATGAGGTATATAAGGCGATATACCGCTTTGTATATCAGGTGAAATAACAGCGAGCATTATCTATTAATGCTTGCTTTTTTTTGAAATTAGTGGAATAAAGAAATTATTGAAATCGTAGGATTTATTCGTTAAAAGGCGAATATTATCCCATATATAATTGAGCCTATCCAACGGAATACTAAATTGTCAGTTTCATAAAGTATTAAAGTGGATTGGAAAATATGGGAAGAATGGATAAAGGATATTATAATAAAATTAATTACTGACAGTTTTTAATGGGGGGATAATATGGGGAAAAATAATGAATTACATGCTTTTTTATTAAACAAAGCGTCCCAATTAACAGAAGAATGGTATAACTCTTTAGATAAAAACGATCCTACAGGAGTTTATTCATCTTCAGATCCAAAAGTAATAAAAACATTAAAAGAACAGAATTTTGAATTTCATTTAAATTTATGTGAGATCTTCATTGAAGAAGATGCACTAATGCTCCAAAAGTTTAATACTTGGGTTCAAAAGGTCGCAAGGGACAAAGAGCATTTAAACACTCCAATACATTTTATTATTAGAGAATTCATAAGGGTTAGGAAACAGTATCTTGAATTTATTGAAGAATTTGTCTCTGAAAATGAAGGGGATATTGATAATCAAATAGAAAAGTGGAATGAAATGATCATTGATGCTTTTGATTTTGCGATACTTCAATTTTCGGAAGAGACTCACAAATATTCAAGTAGCCAATTGGAAGCACAACAAGAAATGATTAATGAATTAAGTTCGCCTATTATTACTTTAAATAATGACATGGCTTTATTACCATTAGTTGGGGATATTGATACTGCAAGAGCAAAATTCATTATTGAAAGCACATTAAATCAATGTGCTGATAAAGGTATCACTGACCTATTTATAGATTTATCAGGTGTAGTAATGGTTGATACCCTCGTAGCACAAAGAATTTTTCATTTGATAGAGGCTCTAAGACTTATAGGAGTGACGACAATCATATCGGGCATAAGACCAGAAATTGCACAAACTGCTGTACAACTAGGGCTCTCCTTTAACAACATTATCACAAAATCAACCCTTTCACAGGCAATTACATTTAAGACTGAAAAATCGATAGTAAGTAGGCAAATGTGAAAAAAGAAACTTTTAAAAAAAAGAAGGTATCAGGCACCTTTTACATAAATGTATAAGTATTCACTAGTGTTGCATTAATTTAATTTCACTATTAAAAATACTCGAAATGTTCACTTTTATTATTTTATGCATAGAAAAAGTCCTTTATAATGGATAAGTCAGGTGGTAACCCGTCCAAATCCACTAAAAAAGGACCAATCTCATGGACAAGATTACACGAAAAACTTCATTTGGACAATGGTTTTCACCAATAAATCTTCAATTATTTGAAGAAAACGTGAAAACGTTGAAATTAGATTTCTATACGAAAAAACTAACGACAGAGTCATTTCTAAAATTATTACTTTTTGCGCAGCTAGAAGAAGTCGAAAGTCTGCATGCGCTGAGCGATTGTCTTTTCGATGATCAACTGCAAAAGGGCATTGATCTTGATTCTATCAGTATTTCCCAACTCTCACGCCGTTTAAATGGCATGAATCCAGACTTATTCCAAAAGCTTTTCCTTGATTTAGTTTCACAAATTCATACCAAAACGCACAACACGAAACTTGTGATGCCATTAAAAATCATTGATTCAAGCACATTGCCTCTCAATTTGACTAATCATAAATGGGCAAAATTCCGCAAAACAAAAGCGGGTGTTAAATTGCACTTACGCCTTGTGTTTATGGAAAAAGGTATATCCTATCCCGAAAAGGCCATTATGACAACGGCCAAAGAACATGACCGCGGTCAGCTTGAAGTAATGGTTGATGACAAGGAATGTATGTATGTGTTTGACCGTGGTTACTTAGACTACGAACGCTTTGATCGGATGACAGATGACGGCTACTTTTTCCTTTCTAGGCTGCGAAAAAACGCAGTCATACGGGAGGTTTACGATTTTAAACTACCCGAGAATACATCTGTTTTGTCGGATCAAATGGTGTTGATTGGTACGACGCAAAACCGTGCCGAAAATTACTTTCGTCTTCTAAAAGTGATTGATTCAAAAGGAAATGAGCTTCATTTAATCACAAATCGTTTTGATTTAAGTGCTGAAGAAATCTCAAAGATGTATAAATCACGCTGGGCGATTGAGTTATTTTTCAAATGGATTAAACAACATCTCCATATCAAAAAGTTTTACGGCCAAAGCGAATGGGCAATTCAGAATCAAGTGTTTATCGCACTTATTGTTTTTTGCCTGCATGTTCTCGCACAAATCGAGACAAAAAGTAAACGAAAAACCCTACAAATTAGCCGATATTTACGGGCAGCTTTGTGGAAACCAGCACATATTTGGCTTCGAAAGATTGAAGGAAAAACCATTCCTTAATAAACAAATTGTCGTCGTCTCTTAAGTCTAATTGTAAAAAAATTTCCAAATGGATGGATCCACCTTTAGTTGGGTATTTACTTTTTTGGCTCTTAACAGGGGACATATTTAAACTGAATATTCTAACAAAATTTATGCAACACTAGTGAATCGCTTTATATAACTCGAAAATATTCGGATAGATTGTGTGGAAACTAATAATGGAAGGGATTAACAATAATGGATCAAAATGACCATAATGTAGAATTAACAGCCTCAGAAATTTCCCAACTTTGGATTTCTTACCAAAATGACTCAATGGCAATATGCGGAATAGAATATTTTTTGGCAAATTGTGAAGATGAACAAATTCGTTCGGTATTGGGATATGCTTTAGAAATATCAAAGGCACACGTTAAGAAAGTAACTAAAATCTTTAATAATGAAAACTATCCAGTTCCACAAGGGTTTACTGAACATGACGTGAATCTTGACGCCCCGCGTCTTTTTTCGGATAAACTTTACCTTGAATATATGACGAATATGGCAAACTTTGGATTGACCTCATATGGTTTGGCCGTATCACTTGCAGAAAGAACGGATATAATCGAATATTACAACGAATGTTTAAATGAAACACAAGACCTGCATAACAGTGCAAAGGAGTTAGCGAAAGAAAAAGGTATTTATGTGCGTGCTCCTCATATTGCGAAACCAGAGCAAATTGAGTTTGTAAAGAAGCAAAGTTTCTTGGCAGGTTGGTTCGGGGATCGGAGATCGCTACTAGGTATTGAAATAGCGAATCTAGTTTATAACGCCAAACGTAACGCTTTACTACAGGCTATTATTACAGGATTTAGTCAGGTTGCAAAGTCAAAAGAGGTTCGAAAGTACTTTGAAAGAGGAAGAGAAATTGCAGGAAAGCAACTTGAAATTTTTACCTCAATATTACATGACGATTATCTTTCTGGTGGGGGGGGCATTACTACTTACTTCCGAAGTTACCGATTCCAAGATAGCCCCTTTTTCAGATAAACTCATGATGTATCACATTAGCGCACTTATTGGGTCTGGAATCGGTCAATATGGAATTGCTATGTCGACGAGTCCTAGACATGATTTAGGCGTTCATTATACCCGTTTAATGGGTGAACTCGCCCATTTTTCTGACGACGGAGCAAACTTAATGATTAAAAATGGCTGGATGGAATATCCACCACAAGCACCACAAAGAAAAGACTTGGCAAAGTAGGTTAGGAAAATGATAAATGGAGAAAACAAACAATAAAAATAAAGTAGAAAAACTCTTATGGAGTATTGCCTTACCAGGTTTTGGACAAATCTTAAATGGAAAGTACCTCAAGGGTGTTCTATTAATTGCTTTAGAAATATTGGTTAATGTACAGGCGAATTTCAATTTAGCAATAATATACAGTTTCCATGGGGAAATAAAACAAGCAATAGAGGTAACAAATTATCAATGGCTTATGTTTTATCCATGTCTTTATATGTTTGCTATTTGGGATGCTTATAAAGATTCAGGAGGTGGGAAATCACCTTTCTCTTTTATACCCATTGTGTTTGCTGCATATTTTATAACGGTAGGCTTAATCTATTCCTCAACATTTAAAATTTTTGGGGTATTGATGGGACCAATATGGTTACCTATTATCTTTTTAGGAATAGGTTTATGTGTGGGGCTAGTTATTAGGGGATTTTTAATTAACATTTTTGAGTAACTAACAAATGAATATGATGAATTTCCGTACATTAAAATACCCGGTGGATACCGGGTTAATTTAGATGAAGATGGTATTTATAACAAAAAATATGTGCTGATTCAATAATTTAAGCAGTACTTTTTAGTTTAGACCTCCTCTCCATAAAAATAAAAATGTTAGTTATTAATTTGGATATTATCGCAATCAGAAGATATCCCAAGAAAAGATGAAAATAATTAGCGCCTTCATTTAATTTAAAAAAACCGAAAGTAGTCATTAGTGGTTTGAAAATAAAAGATAAAATCACGCAAAGTCCCGTGATATATAAATAATAGTTTTTCCCGTGGTTTAAGGTCCATTGATAAACCAACATATATACTACAGGAATCAAAGAAACGTCTAGAGCGAAATTTACAGGAAGAATAGGTAAAACCTTATATGGATAAAACCACAAGGCTTTACTTCCCCCAAAAGCGTCTATATAAGTAAACCATACATGTACATTATAACCAAAGAACCCTAATAAAAGCGCTTTTTTCTTATCAATTAAGATATAAAGTAGTATTAACGGGACTACAAGAAACCCTAAGTTTACCCAAAATTCCCATGTACTCCAATCCGAGTATTGTTGCCAGTATTCATACCATGCATCTGATTGTTCAAGTTGTGTTTTTTCTATATGTTCCTTTTGATTAAAGTCCATTTTCTTCTCCTTACCATGGAATATAGTGTTATTTTTCCTTTTAGGATTAAATTTGATACCTAAAGGAATTATATTTACAGGGTAAAAAGGGATATAAAGATAGAAACAATTAAATATACAGAAAATAAAAGAATTCGAATGGAGCCAATTGCTCATTCGAATTCTTTTTCCCTTTCAAAAAACAATATCTGATCTTAATTATGTATATTCATGCTGTCTTTTCTCTATATAGGAATTCTTTGAAAGGTACTATAACATATTCGACAACATGGGTATAGTTAATACCTCAAATATTATATCCATAATTATTAGAATCTTTTTGTATAATTATAATGGTATTTTAATTATATAGAAGATTGGTGTTGTAAAGATGATTGGTAAACAGATAAAGAAGTATCGGCTAGCCAAAAATATAACATTGTCTGAATTAGCAGAACAAGCAGGTGTAGCCAAATCATATATCAGTTCCCTTGAAAGGGGTATTCAATTAAATCCCTCAATTCACTTTCTGGCGAAAATATCAAATGTATTGGAGATACCGGTTGAAACATTATTACAACCAGAAGAGTCTCTCACCAATGAAATGGAATTAGAATGGAAGGTACTACTCAGAGATGCAATAAATTCTGGGATGACTAAAGAGCAATTCAGAGAATTTTTGGAGTTTAGAAAGTGGAAAAAAGACCATTAATAGTGGGGAGTTGTTTTCTAGGGGATAAGAGATTAAATGAATTAGACAAAAGATAATGAATATTTTGTTGGGGTAAAGAAAATTATGGAAGAGTAACACAATGATCATTCCGATTGTTTTTGATACTCTGCATTTTTATTTCTGGTTTCTTCTACCTATCTTGTTCCCTGATGTTTAGTATTATCATGTTTTTTTCGGAATAATTCTTGTTCGTTTTAAGATAATATATACGGAGATTTTAGTTATAGGGAGGTATTGAAGTGCAATTTAATGAAAATAACATTAGGCTTACCTCTGCAGAAATGTCCCAACTTTGGGGGGCATATATAAACGATAGTTTGGCTGTATGTGTTTTGAAGTACTTTTTAGAAAAGGTAGAAGATAAAGAAATTCGTCCAATCTTGGAGCAAACATTCGAATTATCTGAATCGCATTTAGAAAAACTAACTTCCATCTTTACAGTTGAGAATTTCCCGATTCCTCAAGGTTTTACTGATGAGGATATAAACATAAATGCCCCAAGACTGTATTCTGATACATACTTTTTAAAATATGTGTATCAAATGAGCCAGTTAGGACTAAATGCGTACAGTATTGCTTTACCGACTGTAACACGTGCTGATATTTTGGCTTATTTTTCTGAATGTCTTACCGAATTTATAGAACTTCACAAAATGACAACAAACTTATTACTGTCAAAAGGTCTTTATATTCGTCCACCTTATATACCTACACCAAAAGAAGTTGATTTTGTTAAAAGCAAAAGTTTTCTTGCCGGATGGTTAGGAGAGAGAAGACCTTTACTTGCATTAGAGATTTCAAACTTATTTAACAATATTCAACGAAATGCTCTGGGTGTTGCAACATTATTAGGATTCAGCCAAGTTGCAAATTCAAAAGAAGTTAGACAATATATGGTACATGGGAAAGAAATTGCTTCCAAACATGTTGAAATCTTTGGCTCGATTTTAAGGGAAGAAGATCTACCAGTTCCCATGACATGGGATAGCGAAGTTACAGATTCTACTGTTTCCCCATTTTCAGATAAACTTATGATGTTCCAAACAACTGCTTTAAATGGAATTGGTATGGGATATTATGGAGCAAGCATAGCGACTAGCCCAAGACATGACTTAGCAACGCATTACGCTCGTCTCTCATTCGAAATTGGGAAATATTCAGAAGAAGGAACAAAGATTATGTTTGAAAATGGTTGGTTTGAACAACCCCCACAGGCGATTGATCGGGATGAATTGGCAAAGAGAAAAAGTTAAAAACACTTCTAATCTTTGGGCACCGATACTTAAGGTGCCCTCTTTTGGGATAGTGGTAAGTATATTTATGATTTAAAGAGAGAGTGAAATAATGAAGGATTCAGTAAGATTTAGTGAACTTGAAAAGGCGCAAAAAACACTTAGCCATTTGAGGTTGGACTATTGGAGGGAAGAGGTACTTTATTCTTTTCAATGGTGGTTTCTCCTTATAAGTACTTTCGTAATTGGATACTTATGGTGGAAATTTGTTGATCGTTCAAGGTTAAGAAATATAGTTTTGCATGGATTTCTGACTTTATCTATAGTTATTTTCCTAGACGTTTTAGGTTCAGAGTTGCACCTTTGGGATTATCCAAAAATGGTTTTACCTTGGGGTTCAAGAATAATTTGTATAGATATTATAATTTCCTTGGTATTCATGATGTTATATCAACGTTTTAGAGTATGGAAAACGTATATTTTAATTTCTTTACTAATGGCTTTAACTTTTGCTTTTATACTTGAGCCGCTTGCAATTTTTATGAATATTTATAAACCATATGCTTGGAAATCAGTTTATTCTTTTCCAATTTATTTTTTATTATCAGTGTTCATAAAGTGGCTTGTAGACACGATACATAGAATAGAAACAAGGGAAAAATAGCACGATTCATCTACCATTTACCTAACTTAAGAAAATAAATATGAGTGAACTTAAAAATAACCGTGCGTAGATATCAAAATATGCCACTACTGCACGGTTATTGTTTGAGTAAGAAACATTTCATTTATTAAATTTTAAAAAAGGAAAACAGTAATCAAAACATTTTTATTTATTAAGAGGAAGGATAATACCAATAGTCGTTCCATTAGGAGAACTTGATATTTGTAACTTTCCATTATGGTTTTCAATGATATTATTGCATATCATCATTCCCAAGCCCGTTCCCTTTTCCTTAGTGGTAAAGAAAGGCTCCCAAATCCTTTTCAGAATTTCTGCTGGTATACCACTCCCTCGGTCAATTATGTGAATTAATATACTATCGTTGTCTCTTTTGAAAACCTTAATATAAATAGGTCCACCATTAGGCATTGCTTCAATAGAATTTTTGATAAAGTTAATGAAGACCTGCTTTAATTGATTTTCGTCACAACTGATCATACACGTATCCGTATTAATCTCTTTTTTTATTTCGATATTATGTAAGATGGCTTGGGTACTCATCAGAGAGATAACCTGTTCTATGATACTTTCAAGATTAATAAATTTATGTTTAGTGTTCTGTGGTTTAGATAGCAGGAGTAATTCAGTTAAAACTAATTCTATACGGTTAACCTCCGACAAAAGAACATCGAAGTACATTTTACTCCCAATCGATTCCCTATCCATTATTTGAAGAAACCCTTTTATTGCTGTTAAAGGATTTCTAACCTCGTGCGCAATTCCTGCAGCCAATTGTCCTGCTACATTTAACTTTTCAGAATTTAAAAGGAACTGTTCTGTTTTCTTTTTTTCACTAATATCCTTCATGATGACATGCATATCATTTTTCTCACCGTTATAAACCGGGAATGCTGTAAACTCTACATTAATAAATTTGCCGTCAACTCTACCGAAAATTTCTTCTATACGATAAATGGTCTCTCCCGCTTCTACTCTATTAATATAGTTCACGGAAATGTTACGTTTATCTGGATGAATAAAATCAATAACTGATTTACCTATTATTTCTTCCTTCTCTGAAATATTCAAAAATTTTAACCCTGTTTCGTTTATGTATTGTATCTTCCTGTTGCTTATAATAATCATGGCCTCTGATGACCGTTCAATAAAGTTAAAGTATCTTTCCTCTACTTTCTTTCGTTCTGTTATATTCTGCACTTGAATGATCAAGTACAAGGGATTTCCTTCATTACTTTGAACTAATGAGATACTTAATAAAGTCCAAATCCCATAATTATGCTTATGTAAAAGCCTTGTTTCTATTTGATGAGAAGATATCTTTCCCAATAAGAGTTGAGATATATAATCATCAAGTTTTACAAAATCCTCCGAAAACGTAATGTCCCGTAAAGTTAAGGAGATTAATTCATTTTCGGTAAATCCTAATATGTGACTTAAAGACGGGTTTACCTTTAAGATTCGTCCGATTGGATCAACTACCGCAGTGCCTATCATTGAAAAATTAAAAGCATGTGTGAAAATTGATCCATGTTTAAGTTCATTTTCTTGCATAATTTTACCCCCATTTAAATATTATTTTTAACAAAAAACAAACTATAGGCTTCTTTTTTGTTAATTCTAGTTTATTCCTCTTTTTCCAACTTTCAAGGATTTCTAGCCTTCATTGAATTAGTCCTTTATTGTTGGAATCTTTATTATGGGGGAAGGGTAATTTATTGGCTGCTGAATATAGTGTAAGGATATGTTAACCATCAATGCTACTCCGGATAAAGATATGAGTCTTATTTTTGGACAGTCTATTGATGAGAGGTTGAATAAAAGAGAAAAGAGATTGAAAAATATTTTCAAAAATACAAGGGATTTAAAAGGGAATAAGGAAATATACAGTGTCAGGAAAACCCCTTTCCCCTTAGGGCTTTCCAGATAGCCTCTTTGGTTTTAGACCGCTTTCTTGTGTATGCCTATATTATTGAATAAGGCCAGACAGTTATTCAACTGTTTGGTCTTTTCAGTCGGTGGTAAAAAGCCAAAAATCCAATCTATAATTTATTTCATTTCATAAGAGAAAATAGTAATGCTTGAAGATGATTAGATTCGCGCTATACTTTCATTAAATAACAAACTGGGGTGATAGTATGCGTTATCTGGGGATTACTTTTGACTTTGGTGACTACCATTATATTGCTGATGCATTGGAAGACCATGCAAAATATTTTAATAAGAAATCAAGTATGTATCTATTGGATGATATTGGGTTACTAGAATCATTTTTCAAGTTTATTGATCGTACTACTTTTAGTAGAGTGATTCTTTATGACTTTAAAGAATTAGGGAGTTGGGAGAATTTCAAGTATTTCTCAAGGCTATGCCGCTCTTATAATTTGGAATTTTCAATTTTAAAGCAGGACATCCATTCAGATGTAGCCATTGAGGTTGATTATTTATTAAATGTTATTTAAAAAAGGAACTTTATAAACCTTTCTAGTTATAATATCAAGTGGAAGATGGGTATGGAACTA
The DNA here is from genome assembly GCF_024219955.1 of Niallia sp. RD1. Taxonomy (NCBI): domain Bacteria; kingdom Bacillati; phylum Bacillota; class Bacilli; order Caryophanales; family Bacillaceae; genus Niallia; species Niallia sp. RD1. Next base: position 1,586,820 of record NZ_CP100420.1, read on the forward strand.
TTACAATGTTAAAACCTTCAGTGAAATAAAAGGTGACTAGTGAGAATATCAATACCTTAATTGAAGGGTCCTTCTAATGAAACAAAAAAGAATTGCTTCTTGGAATCAGTCCAGTGGTAATTCTTTTTTTTGCTAAAAATTATTATGCTACATTTCATCAAAATATCTTATTTCAAACTTTTCAGTTCTTGAAAGTTGAATTATTAATTCTTTATCAAATTCGTTAACAATAGGTTTATTTGTAAATATGTAATCAATTTCTGAAAGAGGAGAGTTGAGTAATTCCATTAGTTCGGTGCTTTGATTAAAGAAATCTAAAAACACTCCTAAAATTACATGGTGGATCTCTAAATTGTGTATCAATTCGTTGACACGATGAACCGCCTGTTCGGTACTTTCGCTTTGATCTGAATTATAATAAATAAATACATTTGCCACTTGTTTCACCTCGTTCTAGAGGGTATTGTAAAAAAGTAACTTAAATATTATAGCATGAAAATCAACAAAAGAACTACAAACTTTGTTATAATTATCCCATTAGGACAAGTGTTCGGAGGTGAGGAATATGTTATATAGATTTATTGACTTGTTTGCTGGTATCGGAGGTATTAGAACTGCCTTTGAACCCTATGGACATTGTGTTTTTAGTTGTGAGTGGGACGTGAAGGCTCAGGAAACATATGAAGCAAATTTCGGTGAAAAACCAGTTGGTGATATTAGAAGTGTAAATGAAAAAGAAATTCCTGATCATGATATATTGCTTGCAGGTTTTCCATGTCAACCGTTTAGTATTGCAGGAGTTTCTAAGAAGCAATCATTAGGACGGCAGCATGGTTTTTTAGACGAGACACAAGGGACTCTATTTTTTGATATTGCTCGAATAATAAAAGAAAAACAGCCTCAAGCCTTTCTACTGGAAAATGTAAAGAATTTAAGAAGTCACGATAAGGGTAAAACATTTAAGGTAATAATTAATGTATTAGAAGAACTAGGTTATACAGTTTATTCAGAGGTATTAAATGCGAAAGGACTAGTACCGCAGAACCGTGAACGTATTTATATTGTAGGCTTTAAAAAGCCTTTGAAATTTGAATTTCCTCAGGTTCCTAAAGAAGGTCCTTCTCTACAAACAATTCTAGAGGAAGATGTAGACGAAAAATACACCTTATCGGATAAACTTTGGGATTATCTTCAAGCATATAAAGAAAAACATGCAAAAAAGGGAAATGGATTTGGCTACGGCCTTGCTGATCTAAACTCTTACAGTAGAACTTTAAGTGCAAGATACTATAAGGATGGAAGTGAGATTCTCATTCCTCAAGGAGAGGGAAAAAATCCAAGAAGACTGACCCCACGCGAATGTGCGCGCTTGCAAGGGTTTCCAGAAACGTTTAAGATTGTAGTAAGTAACACTGCTGCTTACAAACAGTTCGGTAATAGCGTTGCAGTACCTGTTGTTCGGCTGATTGCTGAAAAGATGGTACAAGCAATTGAGCGTGAAGAAATACTACAAGTCGTGGAAGAGGGTCGAGTCGAGTATGCAACAAAATGAGTCAGAAAAACTCACGAATGCAATTGAGGCGGCCAAGTCTATTGGTCGCTTTTATTGTAAATTCATATCTGCAAATGATGTAGATCTAACAGGTGCCCATCAAGTAGGGCTTTACATTGCAAAACAAGCATGGAATATCTTCTTTGAAGAAAAAGGTGTAAAAGGAGAAAACAAAGACAAATACATTAAAGTTCACCTTGACGGATATTATCCATATGAAAGCCGTGTAATATATTATGGCAGAGGGACAAGAAACGAATACCGTATTACTCGTTTTTGGACCAATTCACCATTTGAGAAAGCAGAACAAGTGGGTAACTTGATTATCTTCATGCCGATGGATCAAGAGAACTTCAAAGTCTATATTTTAGATACTGAAGATGAGATTGAAAAATTCATAGATTCCTTCTCCCTGTCCCTTATCGTATTGTCAAAACTTTTATAGTAAATAGGTTATTAAATCCTATCTGAGAGGGCTTTATAAGCAAAAAAATTGCCACCCCCTGAATTCTAAGGATAATTGAGGTTACGACACTCTCAACAACCTAGAAAAGGAAGTGACAATTTGTACCCTCAAATTATAACCTATTTATTAACTTTTATAAACTATCAAGAACAACTAGATTGAGTCAAGTTTTTGTGGGAGTTTTTTTAGCTCCCTTTTTTATAAAGTAAAACCTCTAAGTTTGTATCCGCTTTCCAATTGGTTTTGTTCTTCCAACTGTTGATTCTCTCATTTTTTAAAAACCTTTTAATCCCTGTAAGGCAAAGTGAACGGGTTTTCCAATCGCTTGATTTAAGTATGGCATGTTCTGACGCACGGTTTCTGTTACTAATTTTGTGGGTATTTTTCTTTTCGCTCGATGCTCTTTCTTTGATTTTTCCGTGGCTTTTTCCCATTTCCCATATATCGTTTGGATGGATAGGTCATCCTTCAATCCAATCCACAAGCGCGCCATGCTCATGACCCCTTTTTTGCTCCATGCTCTTCCATTCTTTAATCGTTTGGCTAATTGATTCATCATCGCCTCTGCACTTCCCATTGGACGATACGCTGTCGTGTCCACACCTTTTTCCTGTAACCAACTACGGTAATCTTTTATGGTTTCCTGATGATGCGTTAAAAAGCCGAGGAAATGTGCTAGTTTTTCTTCTTCTTCTGGTGTATCCATTGTTCCTACTGCGCTATTCAACTCTAGAAGTAATGTTTCTACCTGGTAGTTTTTTAACGCTCTTTTCATGTAGCGGTATCGAGGATGGCTCTTCATTAGTTGCTTCATCGAACGAGCGACATGAAAACGGTCCATGGTGAAAAAGGCGCGTTCCCGAAAATACTCCCGACATGCCGTTATCCAGCCTGCTCCATCACCATTAATAATAAGCAAGGTTTGGGTAGGATCATACGCATAATGATTCTGTAAGAACGTTTCAAAGGCTTCCCAAAAGGGTTCTTTTCCTTCATAAAGAAAATGCCTTTTATTTCGGAGCCTGATTCGCTTTCCGTTTTCTTTCCATCCCTCATGTACAGCGGCGAATTTCAACTCCCATCCACGCTTTTTCTTTTCTTGACTCTTCACATATAATCCATCTACTTCGACAAACAACACCTTTTGAAAAGGACGTTTTTCCTTAGCGGGAAGTACGCTTGTTTGAAGAAGATGTTGCCGTAATGCTTCGTGGCTCATCGCCGAATAGCCTAAAAATTGTTCGAACGTTTCCACCGCCTTTCGATAGGAGGAACCATTTGTCGCTAATTCTAGCCCCCATTCTTCTAATAGTGGACTAAACCCTTTATTCCCTTGAAACTGTAAATAATGATCTAACAGACAAATATATTTTTTGGTTACACGATCGAAATAATAATTACGCTTCAGCTCCACAGCTCCAAACGCTGTATCTAATCGTATTTCTCGTTTATCTCGTAAAGCAAATCTTCTTTTGTCTCGTTGCTTGGCAATCTCTTGATCCCAATTTTCTAACGTTTGAATAAGGATTTCTTGAAACGTCATTTGTAGTGTTCGAAATAAAGTTTTTTCCAATTCTTTTAATGATGGCATTTTTATGTTACATTGATTCATGAGAGCCTCTCCTTTTCGTAGTTTTCTAGTCAAACTCTACTTTACAAAAGGAAGCTCTCTTTTTTAATACTTAATTTTTTCCAGCTACCGCGCTTTCGCTTGGTGGCCTTTTTGTCTAGTTGGGGGACTCGTCCCCCAACTAGACAAAAAGGATATTTATTCTCCCACAAACATTTTACTCATACGAACAACTAATTCGAACATTGCTTACTTTATTGATTGGTAAGAGTATGTTTGATAAGCCTACTGAACAGCCAGTAAATAAACCATATCGAAAACTTCAAGTGGACGACCTTCCGGTCATTGAAGTTCTGGAACAGCTTGATTATCGAGTTCTTCTTAGTGAATATCTAGAGAAGAACGGGAAACCACTTAAACCTGTTCAAAGGCGTAAGAATGCAAAAGTTTCCGTACCTAAAGCCATGAACTGTCCAAAGTGTGGTGCTCCATCGGATTATCTTTATGCCAACAATGGAGATAAAGGTCAGTATCAATGCAAGGTGTGTACAGAACTTTTCAGTGAAAAGAACCGTTACTCTAAGGAGGCCATCCTGAAGTGTCCTCATTGTTCCAAGACTCTCGAGAAAATAAAAGAAAGAAAAGATTTTCACGTGTTTAAGTGCAAGAACAATGACTGTTCTTATTATCAAAAGAAGCTCAATGGGATGACTTCAAAAGAAAAGAAAAGGTTCAAAAAGGACCCTCAAGCATTTAAATTAAGATACATTTTCCGTCAGTTTTATATCGATTTCCAGCCGTTATCCAAGGAATCACCAGAACTGCCGGCCGTGGACTTATCAAAGATTTATGCATCCCCACATACATTAGGATTGATCCTAACCTATCATGTAAACTATGGCCTTTCGGCCCGTAAAACAGCTGCGATTATGCAGGACGTACACGGAGTGATGATTTCACATCAGACTGTATTGAACTACGAAAATAGCGTAGCTTTATTACTTAAACCTTATGTGGATCACTATCCCTATGAACTTTCAGACCAATTCTGCGGTGATGAAACGTATATCAGAGTAAACGGTCGATGGCATTATTTATTTTTCTTTTTTGACGCCGTGAAAAAGATTATTCTTTCGTATCCGGTGTCGCCTAATCGAGACACAGCAACAGCCATTCGAGCAATTGATGAGGTCTTAATCAAGATGAAAGAGATTCCAGAAAATCTGACCTTTGTGGTAGACGGGAATCCAATCTATCTTTTAGCCCAACATTTCTTCGCTCAACATGGGATTTCATTCGATGTGAAGCAGGTCATTGGATTAACCAATGAGGACCCTGTTTCGACCGAATATAGACCACTGAAACAAATAATTGAGAGACTTAACCGCACCTTTAAGGGCAGTTATCGCTCCACTCATGGATTCGGCTCTGAACATGGTTCCATTTCATACGTCACCTTATTTACGGCCTACTTTAACTTTTTGCGTCCGCATGCCGCCTTAGAAGGAAAAGTGCCCGTAGTGAATCCAGAACTCAAGGGGCTTCCAACAATGCCAGCACGTTGGACAAAGCTCATTGGATTAGCACAACAATGGATAGTAGAACAAAGACAAGCCTAACTTTTTGTTTAGCTGAGCCCTTAAGCTAATTCAGCAATCGGCGGAGCGAACTCTTGACAAACCGAACTTGCCAATGGTTTAAAATGGAAACAACCAAGGGCTTATTTGGTATGCCTTCTTTTGTTCCCTTCGCCCTTGTTAAACAATCCTCAAACCATTGGCGTGTTTGTCAAGAGCGATTGCGGCGCATCTCCATCCAGTAAATAGGAGAGAAACTAACCCTTTAGGTAGTTTTCATAAATCTTTTGACACTACCTCCCTTATGGACAATAACGCGGTTTACAATGGGGGAAAAGTTAAGGACATAGATTTATCTAAAAAGTTAGAAAAGGAAATAGAAGAAGTAGTCTATGTGTTTGAGGACTTCCCTGAAACAATTAAACTTGCAGAATTAGCCAGACAAATACATTACCATGTATATAAAAAGAAAAGTTTTCCACCCGATACTATGATTCTTGAGTGGGTAAAGACTGAATACAGTGTATTTAGAGCAATTGAAAGAAATTTGTATAAAAATAATTTATCCTATGATGATATTGATCCACTAATTGCGTTTGCTAGTAGTGCCTTAAATCGAAGAAAGAGTAGAGCAGGAAAGTCTTTGGAACATCATGTTGATTTCTTATTTTCTTCTTATCGTATTCCGTTTAGCCATCCCGGTCGGTCTGAAGGTAATAAAAAGCCTGATTTCTTACTTCCATCAAATGCAGCCTATGCTGATAAGTCATTCCTTGATAGCGACTTAATTTTTCTAGGTGCGAAAACTACTTGTAAGGATAGATGGAGACAGATTCTGAACGAAGCGAACAGAATCGATGAGAAACACTTATTGACACTTCAACAGGGAATATCCCCTAACCAGTTAGATGAAATGGCAGATGAAAAAGTTACGTTAGTTGTACCTAAGCCCTACCACTCATTATATCCAGCAAAATATCAGAATAGATTATGGACCGTTGAAAAATTTATTCACTATGCAGAAGAAAAATATTCTTTATAATAGACCCTTCGGGTCTTTTTGTCTTAAACAGGGGTAAAATTAGGGTTAGAATAGGCCTGTAATCAAAGTTAGTGTATGAACTAAGTTGTAGTAAGGACTCATTATTGAGTTTCTTATAAATCGGGTAATGGTATAATCTTAATAGAGTCATAGTTAGAAATGCAAAGATTCTTCCTCAACCGCAACCGCTATTAATTGATATTTGGAGAGATTAGGTATGGACGTAGTTAAGCATAAGAAAACAGGACAAATTTATTCGGCTTATCAAGTTCAAAATATGTCTGAAGAAAAACAACTAGAATTAAAGGGTTTAATTATTTGTAGAGAATGTGGAAAAGATGCTTGGTTTCGAAAAAAATCAGTAGATGGTAAGGAACCCTGTTTTTCAGCAAAGCATGATATAGACTGTAATTTAAAGAAGTCGAATACTTCTTCAAATAAAAAGGAGAACAGAGTATCTCAAAATAAAAGAGAGGCAGATACAAATGATATAGGAATCTTGTTTAAGGATTACTTTAGTAACGCTTCTCTTGCTGGAGATGATAACGAAGAATCTGATGTTTTTGGAAAAACAGGTGATAGTAAAAATATTTATGATAAAGATCCGACAAAAACTGTACAGAAAACATGGACGCTTAAAAGGATATTAGACTGTGCTATAAATAATAATCTTGATAAGCAAGGATTTTCATTGGAAATAGATAATAAGATAATTCCTCTTGAAAAAATGGTCAGTTCTTGGGATGGAGTTACTAAACAACAAAATGGTGTTCAAGGTTTCTTTTGGGGATATCTTCAAAGTTCGGATAACGAAATATGGCTAAATTCTGATAAGAAATATCCCTATAATAGTTTCAGCATTAAGTTAAATGAACAGGTCAAAAAAAGATTTTGGTTAAGTATGGGTAAAATTAAGGGGAATTGGAAAAATGGTGTGCCCGCTATAGTATTCGGAGAACTCAAGTGGGTTCAATCAGGTAAAATTTATGTAGAGATCAATGACCTTACAAGATTGTATATTAATCGTAGAGTATATAAATCTAATAGCAACTAATCTAATTAACTTATTTTAATTACTTTTAGTTACTCATCGGGGTGAAAAACTTGCTATACTACATTTTTACAATAATTGGATTATCTTTGTTAGGGTTTAGTTTAATAATCCGTAATTCAATAAAGGAAGTAAATAATCAAAGGGAAGCCTATGAGTATCTTAATAAATTTCGTGAATATGGTAATAGTCTATTAATTGAAAAAGAGAACTATCAGTTATATGAATGGTTAACCATGAAAGCACCAAAAATGCAGGATAAGGTTGGAGAACTAGGGATTGCAAGAGGATTCATTCCACCTTTTTCTGGTATTCAGTATAGAACATATCAAATAATAATTAACGCTTTACCTACTTTGAGGGATGAAGCAAGAAGTCCAATTCGAGGATTTAATAGTCTTCAAAATAGCATAATGCATAATTATCTTTCTATGATTGACGATGTCTTGTTAAGATATATAGGTGTTGTAGAAAATAATATCGAAAAGTTAAAGGGGCAAGCAAAGAACCCCTTTGTATGGTTAAGAGAAGGGGTTCAGTTTTTTGTGCATCTGCCTATTCTCTTATTATACTGGACTGGACTAATTAAGTACGGCACGTATTATAGGATTTCAAATAATATAATTGTAAAAATCATAAATTTCCTCGTTATAGTAATTGGTTTGATTAGTTCAATAATCACTATTGTAACAGGCTATAATCCTTTTACAGAGATTTTAAGTAAATATGTAAAATGACAACCAAACTATAACTGGCAGCAGGGAAGCCTGCTGTTCTTTTTTATGGAAGGTAAAGGGTGTATATTTATGGAATGAAGGTTTTTTGTCATTTCTTGTAGAATTCTAATATAGGCATTATTAAATAAGTTTTAAGGAGTTTAGTCGTGTATATTTCAAAGTTGAGTGTAAAGAACTATAGAAATTTTGGTGAAGAGAAATTTACGATTCCGCTGAAACCATTTACTGCTATTATTGGAGAGAATAATATAGGGAAGTCAAATCTTATTGATTGCATAGGTTTGGTCTTAAGTCAGGATATCACTATGTTCAAGAAAAGGTTTTTAGACATTGATGATATAAATTCAAAAACAAAAGAGAACTTTAAAAAATCCATTGTAAGAGTTATTGACGAAGAAACCATTGATGATTCTGAAATGAAGTTTCCTGAAGTTAAGGTCGAATTAATATTAGATGAATTAGACGATGATCAACTTGCTGTTGTAGGGGATTGGTTTTATGAAAAGACATTTACTAAGGCCAAATTAACTTATTGGTTTAAACCTAGGGCTGGTTTTAAAAGACAAGAATGGATTGAAAGGCAAGTTGCCAATTTGAGGGAACTATTAAGTGAAGGTAAGGTGAAAAAAGAAGAATTATATAATCATGTTGAATTCCCTATCGATCAATATGAATATGTAATTTTTGGTGGAAATAACCCTACTAATAAATGTGACCCATACTTCTTAAAAATGTTAAAATTAGAGGTTTTAGACGCTCTACGTGATGCAAAAAAGGAACTAGTAGCAAACGGGGAATATAAATTATTATATCGTATTTTAAATAAAAATTATGCAAATGATTTTATTGAGGTCCAATCAATTCTTGGGGAATTAAATCAGAAATTAAAAGAAAATAAAAAATTAGATTCTATTAAGAGGGAACTAACTACATATTTAGACAGGGTTTCTTTATCTAACCCATCGGAATTAAACAGTATTGACTTTAATTTCTCTTCTCCAGAGGTTAATGAAATATTAAAGAAATTAAGTATTGTGTATGGAGAGAATCCTGTTTCAATTGAAAGAAATGGATTGGGTAAGAATAATTTATTATTTATTTCTCTTGTACTCTCGCATCTAGCGTCTCAGGCGGATGATAAGACAAAATTAGCGTTTAGAGTTATTGGGATAGAAGAGCCTGAGGCACATTTACACCCACATTTACAAACACATCTGGCGAAAAATTTAAGTAAGGTTAATAGTATTGGGAGCAAAGAGGATAAAAAGAAGGATGATAAAGAGGAAAAGAAGAAGGATACCCAGATTATCATTACATCTCACTCCACTAATATAACTACCTCAATTGATTTAAATAACCTAGTTATTCTTTACAAAGATAAGGTACAGATAAAGTATCATTATATCCTTGATGGTTTTTCAGATAAAAAAGAAGGACAAGACCATATTAAGTATTTGAAAAAATATCTAGATGCAACAAATTCATCTATGTTTTATGCAAGGAGACTTATCCTTGTTGAGGGAATATCTGAGCAAATATTGGTTCCATTATTCTTTGAAATGCACCAAAAGAAAACGTTAGAAAGTATTGGCTCTAACATAATCAATGTTAATGGGGTTGCTTTTAAGCATTTTCTAGAAATAATAAAAAACGGATACTTTATTAAGTGTGGTGTACTAACCGATAAAGATGCGGGAAAGAAAACGGAAAAACGGGCTGAAAAACTAAAAGAGCACTATAAGGTTAATAAGGATGTAATTGCCATTGAAATCAACGATGACACATTTGAAAAAGAGATAATAAAGTATAATGATAAGGGCAAGGGAAGGGAGTTGTTGTTAAGGGTTTTTAAACAACTTCACCCTATAAAATATAAAGAAGTAGAGAAGAATTGGACAAAACAGATTGACATGAAGACTTACTTCGAAAACATAGAAAATGATAAATCTGATTTTGCATTTGCTTTACATGAAGAACTATTAAAAGATAGTACAGGCTTTAAAATTCCTGATTATATAGTTTCTATCTTCAAGTTTATTATGGGGGAAGAAAATGAAGAGAAAACTAAATAATTCGTTGATAATTGCTGCTGCTGGATCAGGTAAAACCACAGAGTTAGTAAAGCAAATAATTCAAAAGGCAAATGAATTACCGAATGATAAGTATTTGGCAGTTATAACCTATACGAATTCTGCCACAAATGAGATTTTAGAGAGGTTACAAAAAAAGGTATCAATTCAACCAAATATTTTTGTAGGAACAATACATAGTTTCCTTATTAAGTTCCTAATAAAACCCTATGGGAAGGTTTTAAGACTAGTTCCAAATGAACTGATTATTACAGATTATGAAATTAAGGTTAATAACTCTTCAAAAAATCCATTTGTCGAGAAAAATATGATAGTTAATCGACTTTCTGAGAAAGGAGTTCTGACCTACGATTATATAGTTACTCTTTCGAAAAAAATACTGGAGAACGAGGAAGTAAAAAAGCGTTTTTGCAACAGAATAAGGTATCTATTTGTAGATGAGTTTCAGGACTCTACAAATACCCAGTTTGAAATTTTTGATACCTTAAGAAAGGGGAAGAATTCTGAAGTCATACTAGTTGGTGACCCAGAACAACGCATAATGAATTTTAGGAACAAGCCCCGAAAAAGGAAAGGCTCCACAGGGGCTAAGAAAGTTCCTTTGCACCCAATAGATGCATTGCAAAATAAAAAAGTTTATTCCATTAGTAAGTTAAATTGCAATTACAGATCGAGCGAAACAATTGTGAATTTTATTAATCATTTTCATTCCAGTATTCAACAAGAATGGGCAAATAAAGAGAGTACCTCTAAGAATCCAGTCATGTTCATTCCATCAACTAAATTAAAGACGATTATATCTGATTTTAACAATTTATGCGTAAATAAAAGTTATTGTAAAGTGGTTCCTAAAACAAGATTTTTTTTAGCGCATGAAAATAAAGTTTACAAAAATTATAGAAAAGTAGACTTCAGCCACAAATCGAAAGAAAATTTGCCGTTGTTCACATGTGTTTTTGAGTTTTTGTCGGCTTTTTATAATATAAAAAAGGATCAGTTACCTCAAACGTTAGAATTGGAAGAAATTGAACTAAGGAAGAAATGTCTTTTATTGTTTTATGAGATTAATTACAATATAAACTTCGATTTGGAAGATTTTGCAGACTTTGTAGAGTCTACATTTAATCGCAAGAGGCAAGAAACAGACGAGGAAGTTAAGTTCAATATAAAAGAAAGAACAAAAAGATTAGTAGACGAACTCTCAAATAGGACGATTCCCGATAATGAGGATTTGTCTAAAGAATTAGAGGAATACCACGATTCTTTTCTTACAATCCATAAATCAAAAGGTCTACAGGCCGATGCAGCACTAGTTATCGCAAAAAATGAAAAGGAACTATTAATGTGGCTGGAAGATGACAAGGAGAAAAGGCTTCTCGATCAACAGGATAAATGCAGATTGGGATATGTAGCATTCAGTAGACCGAAAGAGTTTCTTTGTATTGCGTGTCTTACCCTTATTAGCGAATCAACACAGAAATTGCTTAATAAATTTAATGTTAACCATTATTCACCATCAGAAGAACAAGTCCAAAATACACTTCAGACATTATAATCTGTATTCAGACTCTTGCCACTAGTAAGGACTAAATCAAAACGCTTAGATAAATTTAGTAAACTAAGCGTTTTTTTATGGTAAAAAGGTTTAGCGATAATCATAAAAATAAAAATGGTAGTATCGTGGTTATTGAATTATCATAACCACAGATACTCGCCACTAATTTATTTTGGTGACTTATAAAAGTGATAATTAGAGTATCTCTTCATTGCTTTTTTAAATGGTTGTTTGCTCTGAATATTTTTTGAAATTATCTAGAATCGCCTGCCATCCTTGTTGTTGTAACTCAATTGGATTCGTAGTTTCAGCATCAAAAGTTTCAATTACTTGGGTTTCGTTTTCATGACCTTTAAAAGTGATTATAACTTTTCTTCCATCACCCAGTGTATAAGCAATAACCTCGTGTAATTTTACTTCATCATATATTCCACCAAAATCGAAACCAAAACTGCCTTCTTTGGCTTCCATTCTTGAATGGAATTTCCCACCTGCTCTTAAATCATTCTCAGCAAATGGTGTGTGCCAGTCATCAGAAGCACTGCTCCATTTTGTTATATGAGTTGGCTCTGTCCAATATTTCCATACCTTTTCTATGGGTGCTTGAACTGTTGTTTCTACTGTTATTTTTTTAGATGTTTCCATTTAATTTCCCGCCTCACTTAATATGAATATTTTTTAAGCGATTTGTTCACAAAAGATGCATGACTATATTGTAGATGATTTCTAAAAGTTACGCTACATCTTCATTTTTACCACCCTTGTAATCCATTTCTTTCATTCCACAAACCTTATAATTAGCATCGGATTTTGAAACTGATATATACAACATATTTTAATTGCCAAATACGCAATTGATATGATAAATAGGATGGAAAGCAATACTTTAAAAGTGGAGGGAAGGAATGGAATATCAGGATTTTAGTCAAGAACAGAAATGGTATATAAACGGCGTTTTGGGAAAATATATGGATACTTATGTAAGGGACCATCTTATATGGACACCTGAACAAATGTATCATGATTTTATAGAATACTTAAGGTCTTTTCATAAAAAGGGATGGTATGGGAAACAATCTTATAAAAATGGGGTTTATTCCTTTCTAAATAAAGAAGAGGAACTCTGGATGGTTTCAGAAGATGCAGAGGAGTTTATACTGTCGAGGTTCCAAAAGAAATATGAAAAGAACTTCAAATTAGCAAGAAAAAAAGGTCCGTTAATCGATAGAGTAAGATTAGGGTATCGGTGGAATGAGGATCTTTTCTTCGATATAAACTATGGACTATATAAAGGTAGCCATAACTATAAAAAAACTGAAATTGTTGAAGGGGAGTCACTGATTCCTTGGACGGTTGAACATGTAAATACTGAATTGGCAGGCTATGATACAGATTTGCCCACTGTTTTGGAATCATTATCGACAAGCCCGATTGAAAAAATGTTTTATCAATATTGGCTTGATAATTATTATAAAAAGGACACTTCTTTTCCAGCCATTATTCCAGAGGTCTGTGGAACAAGGTCATTTTTTTGGGCTGAACAATGCAATGGGCATTATTATTTAAAATTATCTGATATACCAGATAAAGAAAGAAGAATGCACGATACAAATTCAACTAATATTAGATTCGATTTTCAAATATTAAATTGGTGTAAACAAAAAATGTTATTTGTAGAATTGGATGGTCATGAGTACCATAAAACAGTTGAACAGCGAAGTAAAGATGCAATTAAAAGGGCAAATTGCCACAAAGTATGGTTTTCAATTGAATGTAATGACAGGAACACAAATTAACAGGAATATAAAGGCCTGTTTCGATAGTATTCATGACTTCTTAACAATTGATTAACAGAAAAGTAAGCAGGAAACACAATCTTGCTTACTTTTGCCATTTTCTGATTAATAACAAGGGTGAAATAATTATGGATAAAATAATAAATGAATTGGCTGATTTGGCAGCCAAACATAAATTGGTTCCCTTCTTAGGGGCTGGGTGTTCAGTTCCACATTTGAAAGTTGATTGGGATACGATAAGGGACGGATTGGCAGAAGAACTATCTACTGATGAACAGGACCATTTAGTTGTGGCTCAGCAATATGTAGATACTTTTTCTAAAGAAAGATTTTGCGAATATTTAAGAACAAAATTGTTAATAGAGGATTTTTCTGATTCATTAGGTTTCGCACACTTAGCAATGATGAGTCTTGGAGTAGGGGTGCTTTATACTACTAATCAGGACAATATAATGGAAAAATGTTTTGAGAAATATGGCCGAGATTTAAAAGTAATAACAACCTTATCGGATTTAGCAAATTCTATGCCCGGTGATAGATTTTTTATTAAATTCCATGGGGATTTATACGTTCCGGATTCAATAGTGTTTACAGCAGGTGATTATGAAAACAGAATGGGATCAGTTGACCATTTTCTGAACATTAGATTAAGGTCTGACCTTCTTGCAAAACGGCTATTTTTTATAGGGTATAGCCTTCGGGATAAAAATATACAGGAAATTTTAAAGGAAATTGAAGTAGTCTTCAGAGGGAATATGCCTGTTTCATATATGCTTGCTTGGGAGTATAGTGATGAATTAGAGGAGCATTGTAAGCAGTATGGTATCAAGTTAATTGACCCCATGAAGGAATTCCCTGAAAGTAGAAGTAACCAAGAAGCATTCGAAAAATTTTTAAATGAATTTGTAACACAAACACTGATTAAAAAAACAGATAAGGAAATTAAAAGCATTTTTACACCTAATGTGCCTCAAACGCAAAAAGTTGTTTCACCATTAGAAATACAAGCCCTTAAACAGGTCATTAATGAGGAAGGTTTTATGCAGGGATGCCAAAAATTTCGGGCTATTATGGATTCTTCACTGATTCCAATAGATTTTGAAGAAAAAGTCCTCGAAATGTTTGAAACGCTTGCTCAAAAGTGTTCTAGCACTGAAGAATCAGATTATTTAAATGCCGCTGGTTCCCATTTGAATTTCTCAAAAGTAGAAAACCTTTTTGGGGTATTGGTTTTATTAATGACTACAGCAAATGCTAGAAAGAAGGGTAGTGGACCATTTGGTCAACTATATATGCATGTAAAGGGAATGCCTAAGGAAACTTATATAGGTGCTGTAGCGTTTGCGATAGAAAAGTTATTTTCATGGGAAAGACCAATAACGGATACCTTTAGGAGCCATGTCAGTACTTGGATGGATTACAGTCGAGATTTTAATGAATTTGACCATAAAACCCAAAGTTTTATCAAACATTGGATTGATGAGGCTTGGAAAGGGCAAACGATCTATGAGAATCCGATAAAAAGGCAGCAAAGACTTAATCAGTTAGGACATCCATTAATGGGGAAAAGTATGGATAGCAGTGACATTCTTTCAAGAATGATGAACTCATTACCGAAATCCTTTGGCAAGCCATATGAAGAATAAGTTCACCGAGCCCAAAAGAGAATACGTAGTCACCAACCAAGAAAGTAGTTAAATGTAATCTCCGCATGAAAACCGCATGGAAATTAAAACCAATGCGATTTTATTTTTGTACCGCTTATTTGTATACATATCTTTGCATATATCTTGAATTTTTTAATGGATATTAATGAACAATAATATGGTAAATTGCAACGAAGGGCTGAGGTATGTGGATAAAGGGAAGAAAATGAATGAAGTAGAGGACTTGTTCGAAAGTTTTCATCAACTCCATGAAAATTATGGTCGGCTTTGGTTGGATGAGACATTTCTCCAATGGGATTGGTGGCTGTCAGTTATATTATCAGTAGGAGCATGGGTATTCTGGATTTTCTATAGAAAAAAGGATAGTACCAATCGTCTATTATATGCAGGCATATTAGTAATTTTAATTTCGCTGTGTTTGGACTACATAGGTGTAGCAATGGGGTTATGGTATTATACGGGTAAACTTACTCCTTCTTTTCCTGCATGGCTTCCTTTTAATTTTTGTATGTTACCTGTAACAATCATGTTTTTAATTCAGACAAAGCCCCATATTTCAGCATGGAAGAAAGGATTGTTTTATGGAGCACTGGTCGCATATATCGGTGAACCTATTTTTGTATGGGCAGGCTTTTACGTTTTAACTGGATGGAAATATACATATTCGCTCCCAATATATGCTCTTATCTTCATTTTTGCAGATTGGCTGACGAAAAGAAAATCATTCTCTGATACAGTCTAAAAATAGTTAAAGGTTATGTTAATAAAAACAAGGAATCTAAAAGATGAAATGGAATTAAACTGTGTCAGGATTAATCATTCCCCTAAGATATTCCTGATTATTTAAAAATACGTTAGACAGTCTAAAATCTTTTGTGTACTCCTTTATATGTAAACCAAAAAGCCAGATAGTTATAAAGACTATTTGGCTTTTTGGTTTATTTATTACTTAAACGAGTCCCCCTAAGGTTTCCAATATTTAATACTAACCGATTCACTTATATAGTCCACGACCGCATAAATCCTTGAAGATGAATAGATTCACGCTATACTTTTATTAAATAACAATTTGAGGTGGCACTTTGGAAGGGATAAACATTTATAAAAGGTCAGACGGTTCTTAAAAAGAGTCGTTAAAAGAAATGGATAATGGTAGTGTCAAAAGTTCTATGAAAACTCACTGATCTCTTCCAGTGATTGGGTGGTGAAGCCACGCAATCGCCCTTGACAAACACGCCAAACAGAGGGGGTAGAAGTAATGAAATTAAAAGAATATATCCAGATATATTTCAGTTTGTCGACAAAATGATTTTTAAAAAGTTAAATAGAATTTTTATGCGTTGCTTGTAGTGGAAGGGGTGAGACTCCTGTGGGATTAGCGAGACAGCTGAGACCCTGCAGGCTGTAAGCCGAAGCGGCTCAGCGCGAGCCCCACGGAAAGCGAACCCCTGGAGCGGAAAGCAACATCCCATTCAAAGGGACTAATAAATATACTATATACAAACTTTTATTTTAAAATTCAGGAGTTTGTCTACAGTCTGGAATATATCCAGATATATTTTTTATTAATGTCACAAAAAGTATTATCCTTTATATTTTTGATGATAGAGGGTGTGAAGTTATCGCAAGAGACATAGAAACATTACGTCCGATCTATTACAAATACAGGGATTTGGTGGATGAATGCTGTCTAGAAAAAGTAGAAAAACAGTTTAAGTAATTATTTCGACGAATAATCAGCACTTACGAAAACAAGGGGGAGTCGTATGAGAAAAATTGGTGGTATAGTAATCATTATTATTAGTTTGGTACTTGCTCTTAGCAGTGCTTTAAACTTTCAAGAGGATATTATTTTTGCCAATATACTGTTATGGGTTATTAGTCTTCCTCTCTATATCAGTGGCCAAATAATGAAAACGTCAAAGTCTGAATTTAAACATCGAGGAAAGCGATGGATATTCATTTATCTATTTTTCTTTTTTATCCTCCCTTTATTGGTCTATTTACATGTAAGTTATCAAGATTTTAAGGAAAGTATATTTGTAGATGATCAGTTTATTATCTATGAATCCGCATCAAGTAAACTAGGAGTTATATCACTTGTTGGTTTTATTATTCTTATCTTCCTATGTGCTGGTCGATTTCTTAATCCAGGATTAGAACGAAAGGGATTATTAAATGTCATCATTTATTTTGTAATTGACAGAAAAATAAAAAACAAGTATTATAATTGAGAATGATAATCATTATAAAAATAGAAAAAGAGGGACATACATATGTTTAAAAAACAAAGAAAGCCATTTATTCATATTTTATTATTCTCAATTGTAGCAATCCTTTTATTAGCGGGTTGTTCAAGTCAGTCAACACCTAAATCAGATGAAACAAAATCAGATGATTCAAATACAGATTCTCAATATCCAATAACTATCAAACATGCGTTTGGTGAGACAGTAATTGAGGAGAAGCCTGAACGTGTTGCTACTATTGCATGGTCCAATCATGATGTTGCACTTGCTCTTGGGGTTGTACCTGTAGGTTTCTCAGCAGCAAACTACGGAGTGCAAGATGAAAGCGGTATGTTACCTTGGACGAAAGCGAAAATAGAAGAATTAGGGGAAACAAATCCGAATATTTTTCAAGATACAGATGGTTTAGACTTTGAAGCGATTGCTGATTCTAATCCAGATGTTATTCTTGCAGCATATTCAGGTATTACGCAAGAAGAATATGATACATTAAGTGAAATTGCTCCAGTTGTTGCTTATCAAGAAAATCCTTGGGTAGCAACTTGGCGTGAACAAGTAACATACAATTCTATGGGAATGGGTATGGAAGAAGAAGGAAAACAGCTTATTGCGGATACAGAAAAATTAATTGCAGATAAAGCAAGTGCACACCCTGGAATTAAGGGGAAAAAAGCAGCATTTGTAAGTGTCAATGGTGCTGATTTATCTAAGTTTTACATCTACACACCAGCAGATCCACGTGGTGAATTCTTGACAGAATTAGGAATGGAATATCCGGAAAGTATTACAAGTCAAATTACTGATCCAACTAGCTTCTATTTGGAAGTAAGTGCTGAAAATGCAGATATACTAAACGATGTAGATATTTTTGTATCATATGGAAATGATCAAACACTTGCTGCTTTACAGGCTGATCCGATTTATGGAAAGATTCCTGCTGTAGAGAGAGGATCTGTTGTTATTATTGAGGATAATACTCCACTTGCAGCAGCAGGAACTCCAAGTACACTTTCTATTGAATACTCTATCGATGAGTACTTAACTTTACTCTCAGAAGCTGTAAGCAAAGTGAAATAAATGGAACATACATCCGTTTTAAAAAATAAGCAGTTAGTAATTCCGAGAAGATTTATTAGCGTATTAATACTTTCAATTGTCTTACTCGGTATAAGTATATTGGTGTCTCTTGCTTTTGGGTCTCGTACTGTTGGATGGAACGAAATAATGGATGGTTTATTCCATCCTGATGTCCAGTCACACGGAGCAAATGTTGTTCGCCAAAGAATTGCTAGAACTGTTTTTAGTCTTATGTGTGGTGCTGCATTAGGAGTTTCTGGGGCTCTTATGCAGTCCGTCACACGTAACCCTATTGCAGATCCTAGCATATTAGGAGTAAACACAGGTGCGGCACTATTCGTCGTTTGTGGAATATCCTTTTTTCATATTGGTACTGCTAGTCAATACATTTGGTTTGCATTAGCAGGAGCAATCTTAACTGCCATTTTTGTATTCGGAATTGGTTCGATGGGGAGTGGCGGTGCCACCCCCCTTAAACTCGTTTTAGCTGGGGCGGCGACAAGTGCAGCATTATCCTCTCTTGTAATGGCAATTATGATCCCGCGCTCAAATGTGATGGATCAATTTAGATTTTGGCAGGTAGGCAGCGTTGGTTCTGGAAATTGGAACTCTATCTCTATTTTTATTCCTTTTCTTATCGTCGGTATTCTAATAGCCTTGTTTTCCGCTCCAGCCCTAAATGCTTTAGCGTTAGGGGATGAAGTTGCTACAGGATTAGGTGTACGTACTGGTACACTTAGACTTATCGCAGCATTTGGAGGAGTACTATTATGTGGTGCGGCAACAGCACTAGCAGGCCCAATTGGTTTTATTGGATTACTTGCAACCCATGTGATTCGTCTCATTATTGGTCCTGATTTGCGCTACATTATTCCGATGTCCGCTGTAGCAGGAGCTATTATATTAACTATTTCAGATGTATGTGGCCGAATCATCGGAAGTCCTGGTGAACTTGAAGTGGGAGTAGTTACTGCTTTTATTGGTGCTCCTATTTTAATCTTAATAACTATGAAAGCGAAAATGCGTACGTTATGATGAATGAATCAATGAATCTTATTATGGTAGGTAGATTAAAAAGACGTCGTCGTTTTATACTTGTGACTTGCCTCCTAGCAATTATTTCTTTTGCGCTATGCTGGACGATGCTTATGTTAGGAAACACTATATATCCTGTTTCAGATGTAATCAGTGTTTTACTAGGTGAGCAAGTAAAAGGAGCCTCCTTTGCAGTGGGAACCATCCGTTTTCCAAGAATGGTTGCAGGTGTTTTTGCTGGCTTTGCATTTGGTATCTCTGGATATGTGTTTCAAACGATGCTTCGTAATCCGTTAGCAAACCCAAATGTTATCGGAATAACAACTGGTTCAAGTGCTGCTGCTGTATTTTGCATCATTGTGCTTCATGCAAGTAGTACTTTTGTTTCGATTGCCTCTATTATCGGCGGACTAGTCACAGTAATTGTTATTTTTCTATTGTCAAAAGGTTCTTCTTTTTCGATTGGTAGATTAATATTAATAGGAATTGGAATACAAGCAATGCTCAATGCGGTAATATCCTATCTATTGCTTATCGGCCAACATCATGATGTACCTACAGCCATGAGATGGTTAAGTGGTAGTTTAAATGGAGCTAAAATGGAGAATGTTTATCCACTTATTATTGCTGTCCTTCTCTTTGCTCCAATTATCATCTTACTTGGCAAGCGATTAGATATGTTAGAACTTGGTGAGCAAACTGCAACTTCCCTTGGAATTCATACAGATAGGACAAGGCTAATATTGATAATCAGCTCTGTACTTATTATTGCGCTGGCTACTGCTACAACAGGACCCATTGCATTTGTTGCTTTCCTTTCTGGACCTATCGCCAAAAGACTAGTTGGTATTGGTTTTTCTAGTGTTATTCCAGCAGGTCTTGTGGGGATCATTTTAGTTTTAGCATCGGATCTTATTGGCCAGTTTGCGTTCGTTGCTAGATATCCAGTAGGTGTTATTACTGGTATTCTAGGTGCTCCGTACTTAATTATGCTATTAATTCGAATGAATCGAAGGGAAGAATTGTAATGGAAAAGATACATGAATTTCGAGCTGAAAAGTTAACATCTGGCTATGAAAATAAAATGATATTACAAGACATTGAGCTTGAAATTCCGAGTAATAAAATCAGTGTTATTATTGGAGCAAACGGTTGTGGAAAATCCACTCTCTTAAAAACGCTATCGAATCTTATTAAATCTTCGTCTGGTAACATAACACTGGACGGAAAATCGATTAGCAAATTTCCACCAAAGCAATTAGCACGGATTCTCGGTATTTTACCTCAATCTCCTATTGTGCCAGAAGGAATAACAGTAGCAGATTTAGTTGGTCGTGGGCGTTTTCCTCATCAGGCCTTATTTAGTGGTTGGTCCAAGAAAGATTATGAAGCAGTTGCGGAAGCAATGGAAATTATGAAGATAACAGAATTTGCTAATCGTGATATCGATGAGCTATCAGGTGGCCAAAGGCAACGTGTTTGGATTGCAATGGCTTTAGCGCAACAAACGGATATTCTATTTCTTGATGAGCCGACAACGTTTCTAGATATAACGTATCAAATAGAAATATTAGATTTGCTAACAGACCTTAATCGCAAATATGGTACGACCATTGTGATGGTTCTCCATGATATTAACCTGTCCGCCCGTTATGCAGATTATATTTTTGCACTTGAGAAAGGTAAACTTGTTGGAGAAGGAAAACCGGTAGATATTATTACAAGTACATTGGTAAAAGATATTTTTGGTCTTAATTGCACGGTGATTAATGATCCTGTTTCAGGTACTCCTTTAGTTGTGCCTCGAGGAAGATACCATGTTAATGTTTAGTAGAATAAGATTTAGATAGTTAATGGATATAAAGCCTGCCTCTATAGAAATAGAGGCAGAATTAATATGGATTATTCTTCTGTTAATGCATATTCTGATTCTTCCATTGCTCGCAGCGTTTCAGCAACTTTCACCATCATGGAACATTCGACTCGTTTACGGAAAATATCGCAACTAAAGTCATGCGTGCCTTGTAAAGAACCAGTTGCATGTAGTGTGTTTGCAGGGCAGCCTCCACTACAGTAAAGCTTTGCCCAGCACTTTTGACATTCTTCCTTTGAATAACAATTATTTTCTTTAAACTGACATTGCAGTTCCGGCTTGGTGATGCCAGCCCATACATTGCCCATACTAAATTCTTTATCACCAACAAACTGATGACAAGGAAAGAGTTCTCCCCATGGAGTGACAGCTAAATACTCGGTTCCAGAACCACAGCCAGATATTCTTTTTTGAATGCAAGGGCCTTCAGAAAGATCCAGCATATAATGGTAAAAGGTAAAGCTGTTTCCATTTTTTCCGAGGTTTAGCATTTCTTTAGCTAGCACTTCATATTGATGGTAAATTTCCGGAAGGTCTGCTTCTGTTAATGCATAAGGTTCTGATGAATCACAAATAACTGGTTCCATCGATAGTTTATCAAATCCAAGATCTGCTATATGAAAAATATCATTGGTGAAATCAAGATTGTTATGGGTATAAGTTCCGCGAATATAGTATTCTTTATCCCCACGTTTTTCAACAAAGCGCTTAAATTTCGGGATGATATAATCATAGCTCCCTTTGTTATTAACCGTTTTTCGGAGATGATCATGAACTTCTTTTCTTCCATCCAGGCTAAGCACAACATTATCCATTTCCTTATTTAAAAAGTCAGTCACTTCATCATTCAATAACATGCCATTGGTTGTAAAGGTAAAACGGAACTTTTTATGATATTCTGCTTCTTTACTCCTAGCGTAATGGACAATATCTTTTACGACTTTCCATGCCATCAGTGGTTCTCCGCCGAAGAAATCAATATCAAGATTTCGATGGTGCCCAGAATTCTCTAAAAGAAAATCAATGGCACTTTTTCCAACTTGGTAGCTCATGAGGGCTCTTTCTCCATTGTATTTCCCTTGGCTCGCGAAACAGTAATCACAGGATAAATTACAAGTGTGGGCAACATTGAGGCAGAGTGCCTTTACGTATGTACGTCGCTTTTTTAAATGGATAGATAAATCTCTATATTCATCCTCTGTAAACAGCTGCCCTGTAGTTTTTAAGTGTTCTATATCCTCGATTGTCTCGAAAATTGCTTTTTCTGAGATGGTAGGGTCAGCGGTATACTTGTTAAGTAGGCCATCAATAATATCTTTAGTAGATGTCGTCTCATAAAGAGCAATGATTTCATAGGCAAGATCATCAACAACATGAACCGAACCACTATAAGTATCCATCACAATATTGTATCCATTAAGTTTATACTGATGAATCATTTGAAAATAAGCTCCTTTTGCTTATGTAGTTAGTTTAATTTTCACGGTGATATTCGGATTTCAACCAATGGGGAATGAGATATTCCCCATTGAATAAAGGTAGTTCTTGGTAGACAATGGGCAGTCTATCGGTTCCAAGGGTTCTCGCATTTTTGATTAGCAATTCCACAAGAAGTTTTGCAAGCTGATTGGCAGGAAGTTTGGCATTCCCCACAGCCACCATATTTTACGGTATCATTAAGTTTACGAGTGCTTAATGTAATAATTCTCTTCATTTATTTGCACCTTCTTTCTAACATATTAATGATGCAAAAGTTATTATTGTGAATTTATTCACAAACTTTTACATCCTGTATTTTAACAAGACCTGATTAGGTCGTCAAATCATGAGAAGCTCAGCTATTGTCGATTTATCCCACTCTTAACGGACAGCAAGATTCCCTCCTCAAGCTTATGAGTATACGAGGAAGATAGGTGGGAGATCAACTATCCGTAAAGGTCAGATTGTCAGCTAACCATCAGTGGGGAGGAAGGAAAACCCCTCTAATGGATAAAATAATATAGCATATTTTGTCAGAAAATATGCTATTATTATTTTATTCGCAATACAATGAGAATTAATTTGAAACAGCATGGGGGAGTAGGATGAAGACCTGGATACTACAAAAACTATATTGGATCATACCAGTTGTGCTGATTTTATTAGGACTGTTTTTATTATTTGTCGAAAATTTTTCTAAGGTTACAGCACAACCAGAACCAGATTGGAGTAGAGGATTATTAGTTGGGAAATCTCAAGTAAATAAATTACCAGCAATAATAGAAACAAAGGATGGTCATTACTTGTTCTCCTTTTTTCAGGAAAATAAATTGCATACCGTGACCATGAACAAGGAGTTTCAGATAGCGGAAGAGAAGAATTATGATATACCTGTAGACAAATGGACGCAAATATATCAGGGAAATAATCAGCTTA
This sequence comes from Niallia sp. RD1, assembly GCF_024219955.1. Classification (NCBI taxonomy): domain Bacteria; kingdom Bacillati; phylum Bacillota; class Bacilli; order Caryophanales; family Bacillaceae; genus Niallia; species Niallia sp. RD1. Next base: position 1,610,572 of record NZ_CP100420.1, read on the forward strand.
TTTATTTTGACTATAAAAATATTTTTGACCAAGATAAGACGCAATTGGTTGCAGATGTAGAGGCGTTCTTTCCGTTACGGACGACCATTCTTTATGTAAAAGAAAACAAGCTTTTTCAATTAAATCCTGAAACAAAAAAATCATCGGAAATAATGGCGATTGATTTAGAGAAAGAAAAGGTATCGATAGAGGAAAAGGAGGATGGTATTCACCTTCTGTTATTTGCAAAGGCAAAAGGTAATGTAGATCTCACTTTATATCGTATTGAAAATGGGAAGATCAATCGTTTATATAACACAAAAGTAAAGGTCGATCCTGGCAAAATAGTGAATAATATTTCCTTTACTTTTGAGGAGCAAAAGCTGGCATTATTGCTTCAGGAAGAACTGGAATTAACGCAAGGAAAACCAGAGTATTTCAACTATTTTGCTGAAATTGATATAACAAAAGGACAACAACCTGAACAGTATGAATTAAAGTTTGAGGATCCTGCGATAGAAAGCGGCAAGTTAACGGAAATTTCGGATATTGCTTTTACATATAGAGATGGAAAGCCACGTCTTTTATTTAAGGCGAATGGTTTTACAGAAACAAAATATAATGAGAAAAAGGGCTTCAATATTTATGAAGCGGAAATAGGTGAGGAAGGTAAAACAAAGTCAGAACGACGCAGTAACACAGCTGCTATTTCCACTATTCCTCAATGGTTAAATGAGGATACAGTTGCGTGGATGGATCTTGATGGAGCTGGCAATAAAGTTTATGTTTCTTCCAATGAGCTGGCAAAGATAAACAAACAAATTAAACATACATCTGAAGATTGGTTACAGGCATTTGGAAAGACATTTGGAATGATTTCGACTTCCTTCTTTGCCTTTGCGCTTTCCTTCATTTGGTTAATATGGCCAATTTTATTTGTCCTATTTATGTATGTATTTTTTAGTAGAACAGTAGATTATGATCGACCTTGGATTTTTCATACAGGTATCGGGGTCTATTTAATTGCAGCTGTCCTATTTAAGGATCGTTTCTTTGTGCCCAATATTTTATCAAGTGCGCCTGGGTATTTAACATTTACGGGGAGTACCTATTTCTACCTCTTTTTAATTGCGGTTATTGCTTATTTCTTAGCTATAATGACAAAAAGAGTGAATGAATGGATAGGTGCTCCGAGGATTATCTATTTTGTTGGGGTACATATTATTTTGTTAACTATATTATTTGGACCATATATTATTTATTAGAAGGAGCAATTGCCGGTGAACCTTTTAGAACATTTTATCCCACTCTTAACGGACAGTAATACTCCTCTCTCAAGGAAGAAAGGTAGGAGCTCAACTGTCCGTAAAGGTCCGATTGGTTCAACTAACTATCAGTGGGGGAGGAGGGAAAACCACCACTGATGGAAGTTTCACTTTATATAACAAGATACTATTTGGATTCGTGTGCCGCCAATTATTAGAAAAAAACGATTAAACATAATTGGAGGAGATAAGATGCGAACAGAGCAACAGATGCTAGATTTAGTGTTAAAAGTAGCGAATGAGGATAATAGAGTGAGAGCTGTTTGTATGAATGGCTCAAGAACAAATCTGAATGTACCGAAAGATGCTTTTCAAGATTTCGATATTGTTTATATAGTAGATGATATGCAGTCATTTTTGGCTGAACCAGATTGGATTGATGTTTTTGGTGAAAAAATCATCATGCAAACACCAGAAGATTTCTCGCTTTTTCCAGCAGAGCTTGGTGGAAGATTCACCTATCTTATGTTATTTACAGATGGCAATCGGATAGATTTAATGCTTATTCCAATTGAAGAGAAGGAGAAATACTGTCAAGAGGATGGACTGACAATTGTTTTGTTCGATAAAGATGGTAGTCTTCCTTATGTGCCACCTAGTACAGATAAGGATTATTGGGTAAAAAAGCCGACAGCCGAACAGTTTGCTGATTGCTTTAATGAATTTTGGTGGGTCTCTACCTATGTAGTCAAAGGGTTATGGAGACAAGAGATCCTTTATGCGATTGACCATATGAATATTGTAAGAGCGATGCTGTTAAAAATGCTGGAATGGAAGGCTGGCATCGAAACAGATTTTTCACTTAGTGTAGGTAAAAACAGTAAGTATTTAAAGCGATATATGGATGAGCAAACGTGGCAGAAACTCATGGATACCTACCCGAGTGGAGAGTATAATCAAGTCTGGGAAGCGTTATTTTCGATGACAGCATTATTTGAGGAAACAGGATTAGAAGTCGGAAAGCAGTTGAGTTATCGTTATTCAATAAAAGAGGCAGAAAAGGTGAAAAGCTATTTAAAACATGTCCGTACGTTGCATCCTAATGCAACAGAGATATATTAAGGGTTTTTTGGGCGGTTCTTTTGCATCAGCAGATTAACCGCCCTTTTCACTCGCGTAGTAATGGGTGTCTTAATTTTTAAATAAAAAGCTGAATATCTGATTTCAAAGCATCCTCCAGATAGACCTTGGCATCGACAATTTCGACTTCTGGATAAAACTCTTCTTGCTTAAATCCGAGTATATCAACAGATAGTTTGCAGGCAAGAAACTTTACTTGTTTCTTTCGTGCACCTTTTAAGAAGGCTATCAATGGCGGGGCATCTTCATCTTCAAGCATTTCTTTCATCATTGCTTTACCTAGACCAGCATAATTCATTTTAGATAAAGGAAGTTGCTCAATGTCTTTGGGAGTGAGAGTACTAAACATTTTTTCATAGAGTGACTTGCCTTCCATATCGATTTTTTCTGGGTCTCTAAGCAATAAGAGCCCCCAAAAGGTGAAAAACATTGTTACTTCGATATTTATTTCCCGGGCACTATTGGCCAAGATTAAACCAGCCATTGCTTTATCATAATCACCACTGAACATTAACAAATTTAATCTTTTTTCCATTGAATAATCCCTTCTTTGTTTTAGAATATCCTTAGCTTTTTTTAAAATGATGTTTGATATGCGGACTTCACTAGATTGTCATAATTCCGGAACGGAAGATGAATAAACTATTAAGGGGATGATTAGGATGTTGTATCGAAAATTTACTGTAAATGATTTTGAGTTATATTTTCAGCTAGTATCTGATAAACGAGTGATGGCACAGATTACAGAGCGAGCCATTCCATTAGAAGAAGCAAAAGCGAACTTCGAGAAGTTAGTAACTCGCAATGAAAGGGATCATGTCTTTGGGTCATATGCCTTTTTTCAACCAGAAACAGAAGTGTTTATTGGGCTTGGGCATTTGACTTTAGACGAACAAAAGTCTGATGAGGCAGAACTTGGCTATATGCTTTTGCCAGAACAATGGGGAAAGGGATATGGCAGTACGATTGCGGGGATATTAATGTCATTAATGGAGCAAACAAATGTAAGGGTTATAAAAGCCATTATAGATCCGGCTAACAAGGCTTCGAGAAAAATATTAATGAATAAAGGCTTTTCTTCAGATTGGGTGGGGGAGATGGATGGCTTACCAGGAGAGATTTTGAAGAAGGAACTAAGATGATACCTATTACAATTAAAAGACCAACAATAGACGATGTTGATTTATTGCATGATTTTTTCAAGCTTGTAATAACGGATACCTTTCAGAAAGAAGGGATAAAAGATCAAACGGGGGATTTACTTGCCGAAATAGAAACGAAGAAACGTTATCTTGCAATCGATTTGGAAAGCAACGGGGAGGAACGGTATTTTTTAATTGCTAAACTAGAGGATTTAATAATTGGTACAATTGAATTCGGTCCTTCTAGTGCGCTTATTTGTCAATGTACCAACGATCAATTAAAAGATGTAAAGGAAGTAGGTACGATATTTGTACACCCACACTATCAACAAAGAGGCATTGGAAGTCTTCTATTGAAGGAAATTTATAAGGAGATGGATAAAAGAGGAGTAGAGGCATTCTGCTTAGATAGCGGTTATGTTCATGCACAGCTTGTTTGGAAAAAGAAGTTTGGAACTCCTGACTATATCTTTAAGGATTATTGGGATATAGGGTATGACCATATGATTTGGAAGTTAAGTATACGGGAAGTTAGGAAATAAGAAGGTTGTTTTTAGAATATTCATTAAAAAGTGGTTGAGAACTTTTGATGATTCCCGTATTATCTAATTTATATGCATTTTTATGAAGGAGTATTAGAACTATGCAATCAAGAATTTCTTTATCAACGTATGCTCTAATTGGGACGATGCTTTTCGGTATGTTTTTTGGAGCAGGCAATTTAATTTTTCCTATTCAGCTTGGACAGCTTGCTGGAACAAATTTCTGGCTTGCGCTAGCTGGTTTTTTAGTTACGGCAATTGGCCTTCCGTTTCTCGGGATATTAGCAATTGGATTATCAGGGAGTAATGGGGTACGTGAGCTTTCGAATCGGGTTCATCCAGTATTCGGCTTTCTATTTTCTCTCTTTCTTTACTTAACGATTGGCCCATTTTTTGCTATTCCACGCACAGCAACGGTTCCATTTGCTGTAGGGATTGAACCATATGTAGGGGATGGACATATCGCTCTATTTTTGGCTATTTTTAGTTTTCTTTTCTTTTTACTGGTTTACTATTTTTCATTAAATCCAGCAAAAATTATGGATGTGATAGGAAAATATTTAACGCCTGCTTTTTTACTGTTTTTATTTCTATTAATAATTATAAGCCTTGTTCGTCCAATGGGGAGTTTTCAAGAGCCGCAAGGAACTTATCTAAATAATGCTTTTATGACAGGGTTTAAAGAAGGATACAATACGATGGATGCTCTAGCATCTCTTGCTTTTGGGATTGTTGTTATTAATGCAATTAAAGCGAAAGGGATTAGTGATGTAAAAAGTATTGCTAAAACGACATGGAAATCAGGAATATTTGCTATGTTGTTAATGATGCTGATTTACGGATTTATCACATATATGGGGTCTTCAAGTGTACAAGCTGTGGGAATGTTTGAAAATGGCGGGCTCATCTTTGCAGCTGTTGCTAAACACTATTTTGGATCTTTCGGTGGAATTTTGCTCGCAATTATTATTGTACTTGCATGTTTAAAAACAAGCATAGGACTGATAACGTCTTGTAGTGAATTTTTTCATGAAGCATTTCCGAAGATTAGCTATAAAAGCTTTGTGTTTATCCTATGTGCAGTTTCTTTCTTATTTGCAAATCTAGGCTTAAACAAAATTATTCAATTTGCTGTACCTGTGCTTATGTTTTTATATCCTTTAGCAATTGTGCTTATCGTACTTGCACTTGTTTCTCCATTATTCAAAGGAAAGCAGAGTGTGTACTTAATGGCGATGGTATTAACGTTTTTTGTAAGTATACTGGATGGTTATCAGGCACTTGTTAAGAGTATGCCAGAAGCTAAGCTTATGTTCTTTAATCAGATTGGGGCATTTTACGAGAACATACTCCCATTTTACGATCTAGGATTAGGCTGGATAGTACCCGCACTTGTCGGTGCAGTGATTGGGTATTTTATTCATAAATAGGACGCAGAGGGGCGGTTCGCCTGCTTCCCTTTTTGGGGGGCGGAAGAACCGTCCTCTGCTTATTCTAAATCAGCTTCTAAATTTGCAATAAATCCAGAGGAGTTAAGGGTGAATTTAAATAGCCCGTTAATTTCTTCACCTGGGAAATTACCTGTGAATAAGACTTTCATGTCGATAATATTTTCAGATGTGGTATATGTTAATACTTTTGTTTGTGTTTGGTAATTGATGAAGTATGTTTCAAAGTAATGCTGAATTTCCTTTTTTCCAACGAGCGCTTTTCCTAATGAGTCTTCCTTGATAATAGCATCCTCAGAAAATGTTGCTAAGTATCCTTGAGTATCGTAGTTATTTGACACATTGATATAGTCAGATATGATTTGGGGAAGTTTATCCATAGTGTTGAAACCTCACTTTTCAAAATAGTATTTTGCTTTGTGTACATGGTCTACTTTAACCCCCAATACCTGACAACATTATGTCATATTAAGAGTTGGATTTTGTATTTGAATATAGATTGAGCATTTGTTGGATTCTATTCTTTAATTCTTTCCTTATGTCTGTAGGCTCAATAACCTCTAAATAGTTCCCGTAGGATAAGAGATAGCTGTACAGCCATTCTCCTTTCATATGAGAGATTGTTATGTGATAAAATCCATCTTTCTCGATTGTAATATGTTCTTCATCGAATTCGTCAAATATACGATAGCTAACCTCAGGGCTAACTCTTAGAACTAAATCGGCTCGTTCTTGATGGTCATCGTGGAATGGGGGAGAAAACGAAAGAGTTTCAACGTTATCCATTTGTTCTAAATGATCATCTGTTACTTCTATTTTTGACATACGATTAATCTTAAAAATTCGAGAAGCTGCTTTATCTAAACAGAAGGCTTCTAAATACCATGATTTGTCCTTAAATAATAATTTCGTAGGGAGAACTCGTCGGAAGCCTTTGTCTCCATTTGAATTTATATAGTGAAAAGAGATTATTTGACGATCTAATATAGCTTGTTTAAATAGAGAAAAATATTCCTTTTCTTTTGTGTCACTTCCCCAGGATGAAAAATCTACTTCAATCCATTTTGTATCACTTTTTTTAAATACATGACTCAGTTTCGTTAAGATCTCATCTATTTCTGGATAATTTGTAACAGATAGACTTTGGAGGGAAAATAAGATTTCATCTTGTTCTTTTTCTAAAAGAAGTGACTTGTTCAATATAAACTGGTCCATCAAGGTAATTCCTCCGCCTTTACCTTGGGTCGTATAGATAGGGATACCTGATTCAGTAAGTGTTTCAATGTCGCGGTAAATCGTTCGAACAGAAACTTCGAACTTTTCGGCTAATTCGTTTGCCGTTATGGATTTTTTTTCTAGTAAGATATATACAATTTGAAACAATCTACTTATTTTCATGTGTAAAAAGTCCTCTCCTTATCAATGTTATTAATTCAGTTAAAAATGTTTTATAAATATGACACGCTGTAGTCATATTATACTCACTATATTTGAAAGGTAAGTAAAATATAGTGAGTAGATAGGAAGGATCAAATAAAGGCGAAATTATAATTATCACAGGAGCTTCCAGCGGAATTGAGAAAGCTATAGCAATTGCTTTCAGAAAAGGGGGAAAAATCGTTCTTGCTGTAAGAAAAGAAGATTGTCTCCAAACGAATGTACCCCCTTTTCATTATTCAAAGAAAGGAGAAGAGGAATCAGAAGATGACATGATGTTGTCAGGTTAATTAGTTTATACTAAATTTATATTACTATTTGATGATTTCATGGAAAGAGGATGGGGAAATAGATGGAAACTAGATGTGCATGGGCAAATTCGAGTGATTTGATGCGAGAATATCATGATAAAGAGTGGTGTGTTCCAAGTAATAATGATCAATATTTGTTTGAAATGCTAGTACTTGAAGGAGCACAGGCTGGATTATCTTGGTCTATTGTATTAAAAAAGCGCGAGGCATATAGGAAGGCTTTTCATCATTTCGATTTAAAGTACTGTGCGAACCTGACAGAAATAGAAATGGAAAATATCCGAACCAATACGGAAGTTGTTAAACATCTGTTAAAGATTAAGTCAGTTAAAAGCAATGCAATAGCAATTATGGAAATTCAACGAGAATACGGCAGTTTTGCAAAATTTTTATGGTCCTATGTAGACGGAAAACCAATCATATCAAACTGGCAGTATGATAGCCAAATCCCGGCAGAAACCGATCTTTCAAAAAAAGTCAGCAAAGATTTGAAAAAAAGGGGCTTCAAATTCGTCGGTCCTGTAACCATCTATTCCTATCTGCAAGCAATTGGGGTAGTCAACGATCACATTACTAGTTGTGCTTTTCATGGGAATAAAGGGAAGCATGGGGACGGCTCTACTGATTCCCTTAATAATTGAAATCAAAGGGATCGTTATGAATAAAGAGAGCAAGGAAATAGATTTTACTGAAGCGCTGGAGCAAGCAAAATATATCCGTGGTTTATATAACCAGATGGAACAGTTAAGTATTGGAAGGAAATGGACAATGCAAGAAGATATGCTCGGGTTTTCAACAGATGTTGGTGTACTAGGACGCTTTAGTGATGGCAAGCAGTGGTACATGGGGGTATGCTGGAGACGAAAAGGAAGAACTTAAGCACAAGTTGTCCGGTGGATTATGGTATTAAGTAATCATCTAGATATTGATATAACAAAAGAATACCAAGCTTTTATAACCAAGCTCGATACAAACCTTACAAAGAGCATAAAGGAAGCGGAGGAAGGAAGCAGAGGGACGGTTCTACTGATCCCTCGCTTTTTTTGTTCACATACTAAGAAAAACGATCAAGGGAAGCGAAAGAACCGTCCCTATGATCACTTAAATAAATGAGGAGTTTCTTCCCATAACTTAAGTGCAGTTCCTTTATCTATAGCCCAAGGTTTGACGCCGACTCGATTTTGATTACTATCGTCTGTGGCTAAAGGAGCTAAATCTCCATTTTCGCAATAAACCCCGCCATATCCTGCTAATTGTGGGCTTGTTGCACACCAAACAATGGTTGCGGCACCTTCTTTTATTGTTTTATGTTCATTGTTATAGCTATCGTAACCACGTTCTCCGTTTTTATTGATTGCTCCCATTGCGGACAATTCTTCATCTGTTAAATTATGAGAAAGGTTTGTAACGATACTTCCTGGATGTACCGCGAAGGAGCGGATATTGTCTTTTTTATACAGTTCATCAAGAGCTACGCTAAATAATGAAACAGCTGTTTTGGATTGTCCATAAGCCACCCACTTATCATAAGGCGTGTGTGTAAAGTTAGGGTCCTCAAAATGAAAAGGAGAAAACCAGTGTGCTCTTGAGGTTAAATGGACAACTCTCGCTCCATTCGCTTGCTTTAGTTCGGGAAGCAACGCTTTTGTTAAAAAGTAATGGCCTAAATAATTTGTTGCTATTTGTAGTTCATTTCCCAAGCTATCATAGGATAGAGGAGTAGCCATGATTCCGGCACTATTAATTAGTATCTCTAATTTTTGATGATTTTTTTTGAACCATTGGCTGAATGAGTTTATGGAATCCCTGTTGCTTAAATCAAATGAAGCAGGATAAAGCTCAATATTTGGAATTCCAGCTAAAGAAAGTTTAGCCTTACCTGGATTTCTTACTGGAATAACAATTGTTGCCCCGGCATTTGCTAATGTTTTCGTTGTTTCTAAACCAAGGCCAGCTGCTCCACCAGTAATAATGACCGTTTTACCTGTTAAATCTATATTTTCAATTACTTCATCTGTCGTTGTTCTTGCTGAATTTCCTGTTAGTAATGGTTGTTGCATTATTTTCCGCCACCTTTGAGGGTACTAAAGGGAGAAATTTTGTATTGCACCTTTTCTAAAATTTGCTGGCGTTTGGCTAATTCCGCTTTCATTTTTTCTGCATGTTCCTGTAAAATACTATAACATTGCTGGTTATCGTTTTCTTTATAAGCATCTACATACTTTTTAATTTGTTCCAACGGCATATCGGTATCTTTTAAATTAACAATAAATCCTAAATATTGAACGATATTGTCATCATATACTTTGTAGCCTCTGTCATTTTTCATGGGGGCATCAATGAGTCCCAATTTTTCATAATAACGAATAGTAGGAATCGATAAGCCAACAAGCTTAGCAACTTCTGATACTTGATACATTTTCTCACCTCGTATTTTAGACGATACAACATGAAGTTAACTTTATGTCAAGGGGAAGCGTGGGGACGGTTTTACTGCTTCCTAATCATTTCCATTTATGGTATAATAAAATTAATTAGATGAATGGAGGGTTGCTTTAAGATGTGGAATTCTATCTCGATTTTATACTTTATGTAACTAATTTTATAGTACTTAAAGGCTCTGCCTGTGTGTAGAGTAATCGGGATTAGTCTGCCTATTTTTAATTTAACCTTTCATTAACGTTATTAATAATGATGTGGTGTAAAAAGGGAGAGAAATGTGCTCTCTTTTTATTTATTAAAATTGAATAATATTTTTCTCTAGATACCCAATTTTTATGAATTTAGGGTTTTTTCTGGATAAATGTTATTCCTTTTCCTTCTTCCGATTACTTAACACGCAGGCGGCCACCTGTGTGTTTTTTTATGAACAGAATGGAGGAATAGTAAATGGCAGAAAGACAAAAGGCGATAATAGTAGGCGTTCATTATGATCAGAAAGAAGATTTTTCGAATTCGATGGAAGAGCTAGCTCAATTAGCTGAGGCTTGTGATATAGAGGTAGTTGGGGAAGTAACACAGAAGTTGGATCGGGTTCATTCTGCCCATTATATTGGAAAAGGGAAGCTTCAGGAATTAACAGCTTTACTTGCTGAAAAGGATGTGCAAACAGTTCTTTTTAATGATGAGTTGTCTCCATCACAAGTTCGAAATTTGGAAGAAGCTACAAATTGTAAAATCATTGACAGAACGGTATTAATTTTAGATATTTTTGCTCAAAGAGCGAAGACAAAAGAAGCTATGCTACAGGTTGAAATTGCAAAATTGCAGTATATGCTACCTCGATTAGCGGGTTTAGGCGAATCATTAGGACGCCAAGGCGGTGGATCTGGACTAATAAATAGAGGGTCTGGGGAAACAAAGCTAGAGTTGGATCGAAGACGTATTGAGGACAGAATCAGTCGTCTGCATAAAGAATTGGATACGCTTGTTGTCCAACGTAAGAATCAACGGAAAATGCGGAAAAAGAAAGAAATGCCAAGTATAGCACTAGTTGGCTATACGAACGCTGGTAAATCTACTTTAATGAATGTGCTGATTGAAAAATTTCACGCTGCGACAGAAAAAAAGGTTTTTGAAAAGAATATGTTGTTTGCAACATTGGAAACATCTGTGCGAAATATAACATTGCCAAATAATAAGTCCTTTTTATTAACAGATACTGTTGGATTCATCAGTAAATTGCCACACCAATTAGTAAAAGCATTTCGATCTACCTTAGAGGAAGTGGCTGAAGCTGATTTACTCATTCATGTCGTAGACTTCTCCAATCCGAATTATAAGGAGCAAATAAACGTAACCAAGCAAACATTAAAAGAGCTAGGGGCAGAAAATATCCCTACTATTTATGCTTTTAATAAAGTCGATTTAGTAATGGAAGAAGTTTCAATGGCAGGAATAGATACAGTATACCTTTCTGCAAAAAAACAAATGGGAATAGATGAATTGATTGGAGTTATTACGGAAAATGTTTTTAAACAATATATTTCCTGCGAAATGAACATCCCTTACGATAAAGGAAATATCCTGTCTTATTTAAAAGAAAGGGCAAATATCCTTTCAACCGAATACAAAAACGAGGGAGTATATCTATCTATCGAATGCAAAGAAGAAGACTATAACCGCTATAGGGAATACGTAATGTAAGTGCGCAGAGGGACGGTTCTACTGCTTCCGCTATTTTGAAAAGGGAAGCGAAAGAACCGTCCCTCTGCTTTCATTCTACATCCTGTATATACATCGAAAAATCTGCTGACTCTCCGTTTACTATTAAGGCTCCATCATCGGTGAAGCGGGGCATGACTAAGCGTTCTTTTATTTTATTGAAAGTGGGAAGTTCCTCCAAATTTTCATTCTCTAATCGATATAGTTTTACTGTATCGGTATTTTTGTCCACTATACTTAGTGCAAGGTAATTTTTATATACTGCATAATTATTAAAGGGGGGAGTCTCTATTTTGTGAAAAGTGCCATCGGTGAGATCGATATAGCCTAAAATAGGTGAATTTTCATCCTCATTTGAAAATGCAGCATATATTTTATTGTTCATTAAGATAACATTTTCTGCCGCTTTATAAGGAGCTCCATATTTTCCAATTTGTTTTAGAGTGGTTAGATCATAGACGTAAAATTCAGTTGTATTTCCGTTATTTGATTTAAACTGTTCAGGTATAACAAGTAAATTATCATATAAACCGGCTTTGCTGTTTCTGCCTATTCCGGTGAAATCATGAAGGTTAGTTTCCTCCATTGTTATTAAATTTAACTGCTTATAACCCGAAGCATCATTATAAATTAACATATCCTCTTGGAGTTGAATATCCCCCAGAACGGTCTTTTTCTGTTCTTTCTGCAATGTTGTCTCTCGATTTAAAATATAGATATTATTGTTTTTTTCTCCCCAAATAAGCCAATTTTTATTTGCAGCCAGTGTATAAATATCAATATTCTCACTAGACTCAATAAGTACTTCCCGTGAGTGAGACGTAAGGGAATAAGAATATATCGTTTTTTTATCTGCGTAAATTAATTCGTTTGTATCTTTTATAAAGATAGAATGAATGAAAGAAGAATAATCACCATTTGGAATAGTTACTTTTTCCAATGGTAAATTAAAAGAAGATCTTGTTGAAAACCAATTGGATAGCGACGGACCAATTAAAATAATGAGAAGGCTAATAATGGCAAGTGTGCTGAATATGGGACGAAATAATCGTTTTTTCGGATGAATGGTACTTTGTAACTGCTGATTTGCTTTTCGTAAAATTCTTTGTTTATTTTCTTCGGAAAGGGTGATATCAGCTGGGATTGATTCATCTAATAATTGTTTAATGTTATTTGGCACGATCTATTTCCTCCTCACTTATGGTTAATTGCGCTTTTTTCCGTCCTCTCGCTAGTCTTGTTTTAACAGTGTTGCTGGAACAGTTTAATATCTCGCTAATTTCTTTTATAGATAATTCAGCATAGTAATATAACCATATGACTTCCTTGTATTTAGCTGGAAGTTTATTAAGCAATGCGGCAAGATAATGCTTATCTTCTTGTTTTAAATAGGCTTCTTCTGGTGTCTCCTTATAGATTAGAAAAGTGCTAGCAAGCTTGGAAACTTCTATTTTTCGAAAGGCCCAGCTTTTAAAATAATTTCGGCACTCATTTACAGTCATACGATATAAATACGTTTTAACACTAGATCGACCCTCAAATTGTTCGAGATGTAAGTAATAACGGATAAATACTTCTTGCACAATGTCCTCTGCTTTTTCTTTGTCTTTCACAAGGGCATAGGCAAGTCGGGTTAAATAATGGCCATATACATCCATCGCGTTTGTGAGCAATTTATCTCTTTCATGCTTTTCCACATTTCCCTCTCCTTTCTACCTATTGTTTAGACAAAGCAAACAGAAGAACGGTTTCTATTTTATAAAAATTTTATCCCACTCTTAACAGGCAGTAAGACTCTCCCCTCAAGCTTATGAGTATACGAGGAAGATAGGTGGGAGATCAACTGTCCGTAAAGGTCCGATTGGTTCAACTAACCATCAGTGGGGGAGGAAGGAAAATCCCCACTGATGGAAGTTTCACTTTATTCTAGCACTACAAAGTAAACAATGTTCATATAATTTAAATGGAAGCAAAAAGGGGGCCAATTGAGATGAATGTTTATGATTGTGTGGTTATAGGGGCTGGTCCAGCGGGAATGAGTGCGGCGCTTATGTTAGGGAGGGCAAGAAGAACGGTTGCTGTATTTGATGATGGGACGAACAGGAATAGAGTAACCCATGAATCACATGGTTTTCTTACGAGAGATGGGATAAGTCCTCAAATGTTTAAAGATTTAGGTATAAATGATCTGATGAAATACCCAAGTATTTCTTACCATAGAGCTACAATAACGAAAATCGAAAAGGTAAAAGCAGGAGGAGCTTTTCTTGTTAAAACAAAGAATCACGAAGAATACTTAACGGAGAAAATCATTTTAGCAACTGGAGTTCAAGAGGTAATCCCGATTCCAAATGTGAGACAATATTATGGAAAAAGCCTATTTAGTTGTCCGTACTGTGATGGGTGGGAACTAAGGGATCAAGCCCTTATTCTCATTGTCCATACCGAAGCGCAAATCTTACATATGGGGAAATTAGTTTATAATTGGTCAAAGGATTTAGTGATAACAACTAATGGAGCAGCTGTTTCAGCAGAGACTAAGGGGGCTTTTCAAAAGCGAAATATCCCAATTATCACAGAACCGATAAAAGGCATAATTGGAGAAAATGGATTCCTTCAACAAATCGAGTTTAGATCAGGAAGGAAAATGGCACGAACTGGTGGTTTTGTTGTTCCCTCTTATTACCGTTCCAATCAGTTTGTGGAACACCTTGGATTAGAAGTTCATCCTAATGGGGCAATAGTAACGGATGGATCCGGCCGCACAACAGTCAAAAATATTTATGTGGCAGGAGAAGTGGAAAAGGTAGCTTCATCCTCTATTCTCCTGTCCGCTGCAGATGGAAGTAAGACTGCTATAGCGGTGAATACAGACTTAATGCTGGAACGATTTTAAAGGAATTAAAGGGGTGGTTCTTGTGCTTCTATTCTTTCTAGTAGAGAAAAGGGAAGCACAAGAACCGTCCCCATGATTCCCTACTAGTTTAGAAAAAACATCGCTTAGAAGAACTGTAATGGTAGAATAGATTCAAGTAATATAAACGGCAAGAGGTGGAATGAAAATGCGATTTATCATGGCAAGTGCCTATATGTTAGAGGAAGTTAATGAGATTTATTTAAAATGTAGAGAAAATTTAATAAAGCAAAATATCTTTCAGTGGGACGATCAATATCCAAATATTGAATATTTTCAAGTGTGCATAGATAATAAAGTATTATTCGTTTTATTAAAAGAAGACAGGATAGTTGGACATGTTGTATTAAATGAATGGCAAACAGGGGAGTGGGAGGTTATTCAGTGGAAGCGAAATAAGCCTTTGATTATTCATTCTTTCATGATTGATCCCAGTTATCAAGGAAAAGGGATCGGTTCTACGTTTGTACAATATATGGAAGAATATGCCCTTGCCCAAGGATATGATAGCATCCGATTAGATTCATTTTCAGGAAACCTTCAAGCTTTAAATTTATATAAAAAGCGTGACTATGTGGAAAGAGGAGAGATTTTCTATAAATCTAAGCCGGAAGGACATCGCAAATACCTTTGTATGGAGAAGGAACTAATATGAATATGACCTCTATTAACGAAACCAATTGTGAAAAAGTACAGCTATTTTTTCAATCTCAGTGGGGAAGCCCTGAGATAGATACCTTTCCATGGAAATGACGGAATTTCTATTAGAGATGAAATAGTACTTGTAAAGAAGTTATCGGATAAGCTACAAAAAATTTGAGGTGAGAAACTTGTCTATCGCATTAGCATTTTATGAAGAAAAATATAAACCAGAGCTGGAAAATTACCTTTTATCAGAGGAACAATTATATTATACGAGTACACCTCTTGATGCTCTAGAGAAATGTTTAGTGGAAGAGGATCGCCATCCGGTCGTTATCTTAAAAGATGGTATGGTTGCTGGCTTTTTTGTCCTTCATGGCTGGGACGGAGTAAAAGATTATAGTGAGAATAAAGGGGCGATTTTAATGCGGGCTTATTCTATTCAGCATTCTTATCAGGGGCAGGGAATTGGAAGGGAATCAATGGAGCAATTAATCCCTTTTGTGAAAGAACAATTTCCAGCTAAAAAGGAAGTAATCTTGGCTGTAAATGTGAAAAATACTCGAGCCCAATACGTATACCATAAAGCAGGATTTGATGATAATGGAAGAAGAGTAATGGGGCCAAAAGGAGAACTAATTATTTTTAGCAGAGAATTGTAAAAGGCCTGTTCCGATTTAAGCAGTCAAAATTAAATAATTACAATATGCAATAAATTAACTATTATGATAGAAGAAGTAGGAAAAAAGCAAGGAGACTGGTGTGAGATTAAGGAGGAAAGAGAGGATGAACGTAAAGCTTAGGCAGATTTCGGAGGATCATTGGGAAGAGGTAGCGAATATTTATAGGTTGGGGATTCAATCAAAGCAGGCAACATTTGAGACGAGTGTTCCAACTTGGGAGAAGTGGAGCAGCAGTAAAGATTTATCATCCAGCTTTGTTCTACTGGATGAAGACGCAGATAGAGTAATCGGTTGGACTGCTATCAGCAAAGTATCAAATCGCAGTGTATATCAAGGGGTAGGCGAGCATAGTCTTTATTTGCACCCAGATTATCAGCGAAAAGGATATGGGAAATTTTTATTGGTCAAATTAATCGAACATTCTGAATCAAGTGGTTATTGGACACTGCAATCAGGTATATTTCCAGAAAATATTGCAAGCATCCAGCTTCATAAAAGCTGCGGATTTAGAGAAGTTGGTATGCGTGAGAAAATTGGCAAGTTAGATGGAGTTTGGAGAGATGTTGTATTGATGGAAAGAAGAAGTGCGAATAAGAATTTTACTGAATAAGTTAGCTACATCTCAGAAAATATACCGAAAATAAAAAGCAGAAAGGGGAAGTTATTTTAAAATGAGCCCTATTAATCTATTAAAACAATATATTGACGCGACAAACACTCATAACTTCGAAAATGTTGAACGATTATTACATCCAAAAGCGGTATATTGGTTTACAGATAAAACATGTACAGGTATGGAAGAAATAAAAAAATATTTTGAGATTGCATGGGATACGATTAAGGAAGAAAAGTATTCAGCCGCAGATGTACAGTGGCTAGTTGTGGAGAATGACTCGGCAACATGTATTTACAATTATCATTATGAAGGATATTTTAAAGGGAAATTTATAAAAGGAAGTGGACGAGCAACAAATGTTTTTGTAAAAGATAGTGAACGAAATTGGAAAATTATTCATGAACACTTGAGTAGCATCTAATGAAATTGATAAAAGAGGACCACTCAGTTTACTATCGTCTCATCAAGATTCGAAGAAAAACTGAGTGGCCGACTTCATGTTCAGTACAAAATCATCGGATTATGATTGAAAAAACTGGCACCCTGTTATAACTTCAACGTCATAAACACACTATTCGGATCTTCCACATAATCCGAAAACGGGCCGCAATACTGAAATCCTAAATTTTCATATAGTCTTTTAGCAGGCAAGAAAGCATCCATGGAACCTGTCTCTAAACTTAATCGGCTATAACCACGATTTTTGGCTTCTGTGATAATATGGACAAGTAATTTTTTCGCTACGCCCTTGCGTAAGTGATGAGGAGATGTTTTCATCGATTTTATCTCTCCATGCTTGTTATTAAGTTCCTTTAACGCACCGCAGCCAGTTAGCTCCCCGTCTTCCCATGCACTCCAAAAAGTTACTTCTGGTTTTCTCAATCCTTCTACATCAAGAGCATGTATGCTTTCAGGCGGTGAGTGGAGGGTCATGCTATGTAAATGATCTTCTAATAAAGCAATAACTTCTTTTGATGTAACATGATCGATAATAATTTTCATCCCCATCAACCTTTCTATTTATTTAATACTATTCTACTTTTTTACTTGTTCCAGTGGAATGAATTATGTGCATTTTAATTGGAAATATTTAATGGAAATATCTTTAGTTAAAAATGTTTGCCTTTGAGGTATTTTTTTTGTTATTATATTCACATTAGATTTCAATTTGAAATAGGGAAAGGAAAATGAAATAAAATGAATATCTTAGTAGTAAAAGCAAACAATCGTCCAGCTTCTGAAGCTGTATCAAGCAAAATGTATGAAACGTTTATGGAGTCTATTAAAGGTGCTGAAAACCTTAATGTAAATGTATATGATGTATATGCAGAAGATACTCCTTACTTTGGTCAAGAATTATTTGATGCTTTTGGTAAAGTACAAAGCGGAGAAGAATTAACAGATATCGAACAACGCTTATTAGCTGCTAAACAAAAAGCGATGGATGCTTTAACAGCTGCTGATGTAGTAGTTTTTGCATTCCCACTTTGGAACTTAACTATTCCAGCTAAATTACAAACATTTATTGATTATGTATATGCTGCAGGCTTTGCATTTAAATTTGATGCAGAGGGTAACATGATCCAATTAATGACAGATAAAAAAGCAATTCTTTTAAATGCTCGTGGTGGCATTTATTCTACTCCAGAAGCTGCTTCATCTGAAATGGCAGTTAACTATATGCGTGCTGTATTTGGCGGCGTATTCGGAATGGAAATCATTGACGAAGTGATTATCGAAGGTCATAATGCAATGCCTGATAAAGCTGCTTCTATCATTGAAGAAGGTCTACAAAAAGTAACTGCTGCTGGAACTAAATTAGTAGCACAAACTGTTTAATTAATAGATAAGATAGCAAGCTAAACTCTGTCTGAAATTTATTTTTCAGATGGGTTTTTTTATGGAAAAAAGATTATACTAGGAAAAGGGCATATTTAGGACATATGTCCTTTTCCTATTTTTAGAATTCGATTATCTTTAAAAAGGAAATTAAATAACAAGGGGTCGAACAAATGAGAGGTATTTTATTTGCATTTATGGGTGGTGCATTTATTACTCTACAAGGAGTGGCAAATGCAAGAATTAGCCAAGATATTGGTTCATGGCAGGCAGCTGCAATTACACAATTTACCGGGTTTGTACTTGCCTTTTTAATCTTATTGCTTGTTAAAGAAGAAACCTTTTCAAAATATAAACAAGTAAAGCCGCTGTATTTGGCTGGAGGATCTTTTGCATCAGTTATTATTTTTAGTACGATTACAGCGATGCATTTAGTGGGCGCTACATTAACAATCTCAACGGCTTTAATTGCACAGCTATTTATGACCTTTATAATAGATAGCAATGGCTGGTTCGGATTAGAAAAAAAGCAAATGAAGGCTCCGCAGTTTATTGGCATTGGTATGATGATAATAGGTGTTCTTTTATTAAAAATGTAAGGAGAACCATTCATGAAAGTAATTGGTAATCTGGAACAGGTAGAAGAATATATTCGCACATTTCAATTAGAAGCAATTTTTCCTGAGAAGTTGAAAGAGCATTTACACCTTTATGCCTTTAAACAAGGGGAGTTTATTTGTACACAAGGGCAGACGGCTGAATATATTTATATTTTGGTGGATGGGAAAATTAAAATATATACAACTACAGCGGAAGGAAAAACATTAATCCTTTCTTTTAAAACGCCATTGGAAATGGTAGGCGACGTGGAATATATAAGAGATACGGATATTCTTAATACAGTGGAAGCTATAACAGACGTAATGATGATCGGTGTTCATAAACGACATTTAAAACAATATGTGAGCGATTATGCACCCTTTTTACAGTTTTTGTTGGATATTATCACGAAGAAGTTTTATATCAAATCAAGTTCGATGCGCTTCAATTTATTTTATCCAGTCGAAGTAAGATTGGCTAGTTATTTATTGTCTGTTTCCTTTGATAAGGAGGATCCATTATATGATACGGAGCGTAATAAGATTAACCTAAAAGATACAGCCAATCTAATTGGTACTAGTTACCGTCATTTAAACAGAGTGATACAGCAATTTTGTCAGGATGGCTTGATTGAACGGAAAAAAGGGTTTATTGTGGTGAAAAATCGTGATGGTTTAACAAATTTAGCTGGTAAAAGTATTTATGAAGAAGGATTGGGTGAATAAAAAATATGATTTATGGCTTACTTATTGCTTTTATTAGCGGTAGTCTTGTTGGGTTGCAAAATATATTTAATAATCGAGTAAATCAGAAGGCGGGCCTTTGGGCTACTACAACGCTTGTGTTAGCGTTAGGGTTTATTGCGTCTTTTATTCTGGGCTTTATTACGGAAGGAACAGGACTTTTTCATTTAGAAAATATGCAGACATGGTACTGGTTTAGTGGAATTATCGGGGTCGGTGTTGTTGTTTGTATGACAAAGGGGATTAGACATTTGGGGGCAACATATGCTGTTTCGATCTCCTTATCTTCTCAGCTTATTTTTGCTTTGCTGTTTGATTCCTTCGGTTTATTGGGATTAGATAAAGTTCCATTTACTTCAAAGCAGTTAATTGGAGTATTGGTCATTATCGGTGGAATCCTTGTTTTTAAAATGGGTGGAACATCAGAGAAGAAACAGCCAGTGAAAGAACTGGTGAAAAGATAGGAGAGGATTTTTATGCAGGGATTATTGAATAATAAGGGAGAGACAATGCTAAATACGACTCCAGCAACTAAGGAAAAAAGGAACATAAAGTACTATCAAACTTTGCTTTTTGATGTGGATGATACCTTATTAGACTTTGTAGCTGCAGAAGATCAAGCTTTTCGCTTATTGCTACAGGAACAAGGGATATCATACAGTGATGAATGGAAAAAGCAGTATCAAGAGCTAAATCAAGGTCTATGGAAGGCGTTTGAAGGAGGAGAAATTACGCGTGATGAGGTAGTCAATACAAGATTTACGCTCTTCTTTGAAAAGCTGGGCAAGAAAGTAGACGGCGTTTTATTACAGCAAAGCTATCGTGCGTATTTAGGAGAAGGAAGTCAGTTACTAGATGGAGCGCTTAATCTAATACGAAAGATTTCAAATCATTTTGATTTATATATTGTGACCAATGGTATATCTAAAACGCAAGAGAAGCGTTTAAAATCCTCTGGACTATACCCATATTTTAAAGCAGTATTTGTCTCAGAAGACACTGGCTATCAAAAGCCAATGAAGGAGTTCTTTGATTATTGCTTTGAGCGAATTCCACAGATCAACAAAGAGTCTACTTTAATTATTGGTGATTCATTAAGCGCCGATATACAAGGCGGTTACAATGCAGGAATTGATACATGCTGGGTCAATCCATTGAAAAAGGAAAATAATTTAGATGTGCAACCAACATACGAAATCACAAGTCTTCAAGAGCTGCTCGTTCTTCTTGAACGAGAAAAACAATCGGACCATTAATGGATCGATTGTTTTTTGTCTTCCTTATCAAATTTTTGAATAATGCCAAGACAAGTTCTGGAAAGTAAGAAAGTACATGTTTCTGTCAACAAAGTATGATACCAATGCCAGCCCTTTTTATATTTTATTAAATTTGTGTATCTTTCGAACAGAGCTTCCAAGATAGTCATTGGAATACTAAAGTAAAAGGATTTGAGTATAATTCCAGGTATTTTGGAATGATAACTTATTTGATTAAAAGCGACGCAAGTGATTGGGAATAACAGATAATCAAATAAAATATTGATTTGAAAATTTTTGGGGAGAAATCGAACAGGGAAATTAAGCCATTTTTCAGTAGTAACAATACTATCAATAAAGCTGGACACATAGCCTTTAAAAAAGAAAACCAGAAACCAATCCTTTACTGGTTTTTTTCTAAAAATAACTGGTAAAAGCCCAATTCCCAAAAATAAGAGAAATCTTAATATCTTCCGTTCCACTATAATCACCCGTCTAGTTGCAAATTATCCTTCCTTCTGGTCGTGATAGGATTTTATTATCTTACCCAGATAGCAAGAAAATATGAAAAAAAGCATCCGAATAGATGCTTTTTTTGTCTTTTTAGCTTACTCTTAATCCGTAAAGGTCCGATAAGAGTAACTAACCATTATGGGGGATAAGGTAAAACCCCCACTTATGGAAGGTTTCTTTATAATGCGCTTTTTCGTTCAATTAATTCCGATTGAAGCAAAACGGTCTTTGGTATTTTTCGCTGATCTAAGATTTGCTCCAAAAGCAAGGAAACCCCTGTCTTGCAAAGTTCAGGTATATCAATATGAAAGGTAGTCAAAGGGGGTGATACATACTTTGCGACACTAATATTATTAACACTTATGATACTAACTCTGTTTGGAATCGATATATTATATTCATTAAAAGCTTGGAGACTTCCAACTGCAATCGGATCTGAAGCAATAAAAAAGGCAGTCGGTAACTCTTCTTTTAAGTCGTTAATTACTTTTTTCGTAACAGTATAGCCATCGTTTACAGAGAAATGCCTTTCGCCAAATATGTACTTTTCATCATGTAATCCTAAATCCTGTATATATGTACGAAAAGTAATTTCCCGAATATCCATTTCATCCTCATTTGTATCAGGGTTGTGGTATGTTCCCCCGATAAATCCGATTTTTTGATGTCCTTTTTCAATAAAGTAATCAATTGCCTTTTTTGTAATTCTTACTGTATCCGGCAGAACAGCATCATATAAATCTGGAACGGGGTTTGTATCAATGAAAACCCCCCTTTTTGTTTTCTTTCTTAGTTTTTGTATCTCTTCTGTTGAAAATGCACCTACAGCAATAAAGCCGGATATATCATTAGGAATACTTTTGACGCCATCTTCGTGTTTAAACAAATGCAACTCTATATTATGATTAAGAGCATTTTTCTCCAATTCCAATCGCATTTGTTTAAAATAAACATCTTCTAGCTCCTCTTTTTCCGTGATCCAGTAAAGGAGTGCTACTTTTTCTATTAATGGTTGAATACTTTTTCTTTCATAGCCTAATTCAAGCGCCGTATCTAAAATTCTCTTCTTAGTTTCTGGAGAAATGGAAAGTGTTGAATCATTGTTCAATAATCTTGAAACGGTCGATGGAGAAAAACCTGCTTTTTTTGCAATATCTTTAATGGTGACCATGTAAACCTCCTAAAAGCACTGTTCTACAATACTTTCATTATAAGCTATTTACTAATAAATTAGTAATGTTTTTTAGTAAATTGTTTTCCTTCGGTTGTTCTATGGTAAGTAAAGTGATTGATTGGTTTTTATAAGAAGGTTAAATTTATTTGGTGTTGAATCGTTACTTATTAAATAAAAAATGTTACTAAATATATTTACAAAGAAATAGATGTGTAGTATCCTTTTGTTAGAAAACGTTTTCAGGAAAATATTAAAGCAAAGGGTGGAAAAAAAGATGAAAAAAAGGCTGACAACAATACTTTTGAGTAGTTCTTTAGCTTTGGCACTAGCAGGTTGTGGACCGTCTGGTGAAACAAATAACGATACATCTTCCAAGAAAAATAATAATGGATATGATCTCCTTGTATGGGAAGATCAAAGTAAATCCGATGGGATTGCAGATGCAATTAAAAAATTTGAAGAAGAAAATAATGTGAAAATTAAAGTGGAAGAAAAAGCATATGCAGATCAATTAGAGGATTTACGATTAGACGGTCCTGCAGGCACAGGTGCTGATGTTATTACGATTCCCGCTGATCAAATTGGAACAGCTGTCACAGAAGGGATTTTAAAAGAAATCACAGTGGATGATACCCTTAAGGCATCGTATACAGAGGCAGCGATGGATTCTCAAATTGTAGATGGTAAAGTATACGGGCTTCCTAAAGCAGTAGAAACAACCATTTTATACTATAACAAGGACTTAGTGAGTGAAGACCAATTGCCTAAAACCACCGAAGAATGGTACGAGTTCTCTAAAAGTGTAACAAAGGACGGTAATTATGGATTATTGGCATTATGGGATCAAATCTATTATGCAAATGGTGTTTTAAGCGGATATGGCGGTTATGTATTCGGGCAGGATAGTTCTGGCACTTATAATCCAGAGGATATTGGCTTAGCGAACGATGGAGCTATCGATGGAGCAGAATATATTTCTAAATTCTATAAAGACGGATTATTCCCATCAGGCATTATCGGTGAGCAAGGTATTAACGTTCTAGACTCTCTATTTACAGAAGGAAAAGCAGCGGCAGTTATTTCTGGACCATGGAATTTAGAACCATATGCAAAAGCAGGCATCAATTACGGGGTAACGGAACTTCCAATGTTAGCGAATGGAGAGCATATGGGCTCCTTTATCGGAGTTAAAAGCTATAACGTAAGCACATATAGCAAAAACGCTGAGTTAGCGGAAGAGTTAGTAAAGTTTTTAGCGAATGAAGAAAATTCGAAAACACGTTATGAAATTACGAAAGAGGTCCCAGCAGTGAAAGCATTGGCAGAGGATCCAGCTGTAACAGAAAGTGAAAATGCGAAGGCGGTAGCCAATCAATCTCAATATTCTCAACTAACACCAGGCATTACAGCAATGGATGCAGTTTGGCAACCTGTTGACTCTGCACTTCAAACGATTGCTACTGGAAAAGCAAAACCAGAAGAAGCTCTAACTACGGCAGTAGAAACAATTAAAGGTTCTATTGCTGCGAATAGTGGAAACTAACTTGAGACAAGAAGGGACAGTACGAAAAATTACTCGTCCCTTTTAAAAGGAGAGAGGTGAAGTTTAGGTATGAGCTTCCAGGCAAATACAGTTGATAAGGATACAAAGTTTGCGAAAAAGGCTGCGTTATTATCCATTATTCCAGGATTAGGACAGTTTTATAATAAGCAGTGGGGTAAGGGAGCATTCTTCCTTGTCTTTTCTATCGCATTTATTATTGTTTTTAAGGATTTATTTAATATGGGGCTTTGGGGGATTGTTACACTTGGTGAACAAGTACCCCGGGATAATTCGATCTTCTTGCTGGCAGAAGGGATCATCGCTTTAATTGTAATTTTTTTCGGATTAGCATTTTACTACTTTAATATAAAAGATGCTTATGCGATCGGAAAGAGGAGAGAAGAAGGCTTTGATATTCCTTCTATAAAAGAGCAGTATCAAGTTCTTTTGGCAGAAGGCTATCCATATATCATTACAAGTCCAGCCTTTATTTTACTTGTTTTCTCCGTTATTTTTCCTATTCTATTTTGTTTTGCCCTTGCGTTTACTAATTACGATTTATATCACTCAGCACCAGCTAACTTAGTGGATTGGGTAGGGCTGGAGACATTTAAGAAAATATTTACCGTTGATATATGGCGTGCTACTTTTTTTGATGTATTAGGATGGACATTAATTTGGACATTAATCGCCTCAACGCTTCAAGTAGCAATTGGGATATTCTTAGCAGTGGTCGTTCACCAGAAGGAATTACGCTTTAAAAAATTCTTTCGGACCATTTTAGTATTGCCATGGGCAGTTCCTGGATTTGTTACGATTTTAGTTTTTGCTGGAATGTTTAATGATAGTTTTGGAGCAATTAACAATTCTATCTTGGCATTCCTTGGAATAGATGCCATCCCTTGGCTAACAAGTCCGAATTGGACGCGACTTGCATTGTTGCTTATTCAAGGCTGGCTAGGGTTCCCATATATATTTATTGTAACAACAGGGGTACTTCAATCTATTTCAGATGATTTGTATGAAGCAGCTACTATTGACGGAGCATCGCCTATTCAAAAATTTAAGAATATCACCTTGCCGTTAATTTTATATGCAATGGCACCAATTATCATTACGCAATACACGTTCAATTTTAATAACTTCAATATTATATATTTGTTTAATGCTGGAGGGCCAGCAGTTCCAGGCTCCACTGCAGGCGGTACAGATATTTTAGTTTCTTGGATATATAAATTAACGATGCAGAACAGTCAATATGCGCTTGCTGCTGCATTAACGATTCTACTAAGTATTTTTGTTATTAGCATTGCTTTATGGCAATTCAGAAGAACGAATTCGTTTAAGGAGGTAAAATAAGATGACGAAAAAAATAGTCAGTATCAAAAAACAGCGGACGATTCGAATGACGCTGACTTACCTTCTTTTACTTTTTGTATGTGCTGCTATCATTTATCCGTTAGTCTGGACCATTGGTGCAAGCTTTAATCCTGGAAATAGCTTGGTGAGTACGCGTATTGTCCCTGATAATCCAACGATAGGTCATTATAAAGACCTATTCCAACAGGAAGGTACTCTATATTATGGAAAATGGTATATGAATTCCATGAAAATTAGTATTCTAACGATGGTTTTTTCCATCTTATGTGTATCCTATACAGCTTACGCTTTCTCCCGTTTCCGATTTAAGGGAAGAAAAAATGGTCTCATGCTATTTTTGTTATTACAGATGATTCCACAGTTTTCCGCTTTAATCGCGATTTTTGTTTTAGCGCAAATGCTTGGATTAATCAATAGTCACTGGTTGTTAATATTCATTTATGTCGGCGGTCAAATACCAATGAATACGTATTTAATGAAGGGATATATTGATTCCATCCCATTGGATTTGGACGAGAGTGCGAAGATTGATGGTGCTAGCAACACAAGGATTTTTTGGAGAATACTCATGCCTTTATCTCGGCCGATGCTGGCAGTAGTTGCGATGAACGGATTTACTGCTCCATTGGGTGATTTTGCGATATCGTCGGTAATCTTGAGAAATCCAGAGTACTATACACTTCCAATAGGGCTCTATAAATTAGTCAGCGATAAAATGGGAGCAAGCTATACAACCTTTGCGGCAGGGGCTATTCTCATTAGTATTCCTGTTGCAATTGTATTTGTAGCTTTACAGAAACATTTCGTATCTGGATTAACAGCGGGTGGAACAAAAGGATAAGTATCGGAGGGCAAAAAGATGACATTTAGAACAGTAGCAGATAATCGCTTGTTACACGGTGGGGATTACAATCCGGATCAATGGCTCGATTATCCAGAAATACTGAAAGATGATTTACGACTGATGAAACAAGCCAAAACAAATACATTCACATTGGGCGTATTTGCGTGGAGTGCACTTGAACCAACAGAAGGTGAATTTCAGTTTGGTTGGCTCGATGAAAGAATCGATGCTATTCACAAAATGGGCGGAAGAGTAATTTTGGCAACACCAAGTGGGGCAAGACCAGCATGGATGTCGAAAAAATATCCAGAGGTATTAAGAACTTCTGAGAAGCGTACGAAAATGTTGCAGGGGGGACGTCATAACCATTGCTTTTCTTCTCCCATTTATCGAGAAAAAGTTGCCATCATTAATAGAAAACTAGCAGAACGTTATGGAAATCATCCTGCATTACTAATGTGGCATATTTCTAATGAATTTAGTGGTGACTGTCATTGTGATTTTTGCCAAGCGAACTTCCGCAGCTGGTTAAAAGATAAGTATGAAACATTGGAAAAACTAAATCATGCTTGGTGGGGACCGTTTTGGAGCCATACGATTACTGAGTGGTCGGAAATTGAATCGCCTTCTTCTATTGGAGAGAGTATGGTACATGGATTGAATTTAGATTGGAAGCGTTTTGTCACTGACCAAACAATTGATTTTTACAAGCATGAAATAGTGCCATTAAGGGAAATCTCTCCATCTCTCCCTATTACAACAAACTTTATGGCAGACACGCATGATTTAATACCCTTTCAAAGTTTGAATTATAGTGAGTTTGCAAAGCATGTGGATATTGTTAGTTGGGATTGCTATCCTGCTTGGCACAATGATTGGGAGGAAACAAAGGACTTAGCTGCAAAAGTTGGTTTTATCAATGATTTGTATCGCTCTTTAAAACAACAGCCTTTTCTCATTATGGAAAGTACACCAAGTGGCGTCAACTGGCATGATGTGAATAAAACGAAGAGACCTGGTATGCATTTGCTATCCTCCATGCAATTTATTGCACATGGTTCAGACAGTGTTCTGTATTTTCAATGGAGAAAATCAAGAGGATCCTCTGAGAAATTTCACGGGGCAGTAGTGGATCATGATAATAGTGAAACGAATCGAGTCTTTCAAGAGGTTTCAGCAGTTGGTGGAGCTTTAGAGAAGATTGCTGAAGTAAAGGGAACGCATAAACAAGCAAGAGTAGCAATTGTATATGATTGGGAAAATAACTGGGCTTTAAACGATGCACAAGGATTCTCCGATTCAACAAAGCAATATCCTCAAACGTTGCAAAAGCATTATCAAAGTTTTTGGAAAAAGGATATTAGTGTCGATATAGTTACATTAAATCAAGAGCTTGCTTCCTATGATTTAGTTATTGCTCCAATGCTTTATATGATGTCTGACGAGACTATTTCTAAATTAGAAAGCTATGTTTTTAATGGAGGGACATTAGTAAGTTCTTATATTAGTGGTCTTGTCGATGATACGGATCTTGCACATCTATCAGGGTGGCCAGCCCCATTAAAACGTATATTTGGCATGGAAGTAAAAGAAACAGATACACTTTATCCAAAAGATCGAAATGCGCTTATTTATAATGGAAAGCAATATGAAATAAAGGATTACTGTACTATTTTTGAAAATAAGGAAGCAGATGTTTTAGCAACTTATATGGAAGACTTTTATCAAGGAAATCCTGCAGTTGTAAAAAACAGCTATGGTAAAGGAAAAACTTATTTTATAGGGGCTAGAACAGAACAGTCCTTTTTAGACGATCTCTATGAAGAAATTCAACAGGAAGTAAAGCTTCATACAGAAACTAACATTTTGCATGAAGAAGGTGTGTCTGTTCAAACAAGAGAATCAGACGATTACTATTACTTCTTTGTGATGAATTTTACCGAACAAAAGCAAACCATTATGTTAAAGGAATCCTTCTATGATTTGCTTACACAGGAAACAATAGATGAGCATGTAGAGCTTTCCCCTTATGAAGTAATGGTATTGAGAAAAGAAAAGTAATTTGCTGATGATGAAGGGACGACAGGGAAGTACTGTCGTCCTTTTTGCTAGTTCCTAAGTAGCAACCATCGCACCACCGTTTACATGAATTGTTTGCCCTGTGATATAAGAACCGTCATCGGAGGCAAGTAGCACATATACCGGGGCGATTTCATATGGCTGGCCAGCGCGCTTCATTGGTACATCCGTACCTAAAATGGCAATACTTTCGGCAGGTTTGGTTGCAGGCTGGATTGGTGTCCAAAATGGACCTGGAGCCACCGCATTAACTCGAATTTCTTCGCTTACAAGATTATTAGCGAGTGCTCTTGTATAGCTAACAATCGCACCTTTTGTAGTTGCGTAATCGATCATTTTACTTGCACCGATATAGGCAACAACTGACGTCGTGTTGACAATGCTAGCTCCTTTTTTTAAATGAGGTAAGGTGGCTTTTGTTAAATGGAAATAGGAATGAATGTTAACATCAAAGGTCAATTCCCATTGTTCATCTGTTATTGACATTAAGTCCTCTTGTAAAAATTGGACAGCTACATTATTTACTAGAATATTGATTTTTCCAAACGCCTCTAACGTTTTTTGCACAATGAATTCACAGTGTTCTTTTCTTCGTAAGTCTCCTGGAATAAGCAAGCATGAACTGCCGTAATGCTCGATTGCCTGTTTCGTTGTTTCTGCATCTGTATGCTCATCGTAATAAGAGATAACGATATTTGCCCCCTCTTTTGCAAAGGCCACTGCCACCGCTCTTCCGATGCCACTATCTCCCCCGGATATAATAGCGGTACGACCTTTTAATTTACCTGTTCCAATATAATTGGGATTATCAAAAATGGGAAGGGGTTCCATAAGGTATTCAAAGCCAGGCTGTCTTGTTTGGTGTTGAGGCGGAAAAGTCCATTTCATCTCTTCACATTTTGTTTCCGATCCATAATATTTTTTCTTCGTCACGGTGTTAACCTCCAAATCACATTTAATAAGGGGTAGGCGGAGGGGAGAGATCAATATAAGGATGGGTAGTAGGTGAAGGCTGCGTGACATGGTGTGGATGGTTCATTGTGCCGCCATGTTGATTACAGTTTAGTGGTGGTCCAAGAATAGTGGATTGATTAATAGGTGCAATCGCATTTGCATAAGCCGCTTCATTTACACAATAAGCTCTGTTAGCAATCTCTTTAGGCAAAAAGCGGAGAAAATCAGAGCCATAAACAATATCCGGTGTTGGTTGATCAAAAATAGTAAGAAAATGAGTATTGTTTCTCAATGCAACAATCCAGTGAAACCATCCTTTAGGGAACTGAGAAGCCTGCCCTGGTTTTACATGATAAGTCATAATACTTTGCGTAAAAGGATTGAAGACAGATGTTATTACTTCCCCGCTAATGACAAAAACAAGTTCATTTACATTTGTATGCCAGTGCGGCTGTACGATGATTCCTTGATTTAGATGCACATTGAATAACCCAGTATGTATAGCTGGTAATTGATCAGAAAATAATTGTGTAATGTAATTATAGGAATCCCTTTTATAATTCACAGACTGAGTTGAATCGCCAAAGAGCTGAAAGGAAGGAGAAGCTGGATTAACAGACATAATGTAGCCTCCTAGTTGTTTAGTAGAGAATTTTTCATGTATTACAAGCTTAAATATATACAAAATTAGGTTGGCCTATGAGTGGAAAATTAGTTTGTTTTATAGTGGACTGAAATGCAATGGTGGAAAATCTCATGAAAATATAGATATATCAGGCAAAGCGGTGGGAAATCAGCAAAACAATGAAAATATCAGCCAAAGCGGTGGGGAAATCAGCAAAACAATGAAAATATCAGCCAAAGCGGTGGGGAAATCAGCCAAACAATGAAAATATCAGCCAAAGCGGTGGGGAAATCAGCCAAACAATGAAAATATCAGCCAAAGCGGTGGGGAAATCAGCCAAACAATGAAAATATCAGCCAAAGCGGTGGGGAAATCAGCCAAACATCGAAAATATCAGCCAAAGCAACAAGGAAATCAGCCAAACATCGAAAATATCAGCCAAAGCAGCAAGGAAATCAGCCAAACATCGAAAATATCAGCCAAAGCAGCAAGGAAATCAGCCAAACATCGAAAATATCAGCCAAAGCAGCAAGGAAATCAGCCAAACATCGAAAATATCAGCCAAAGCAGCAAGGAAATCAGCCAAACATCGAAAATATCAGCCAAAGCAGCAAGGAAATCAGCCAAACTCCGAAAATATCAGCCAAAGCAGCAAAGAAATCAGCCAAACATCGAAAATATCAGCCAAAGCAGCAAGGAAATCAGCCAAACAATGAAAATATCAGCCAAACCAGCCAAACATAACGATACCCCACCACCAACCTCAATCCAAAAAAACACCACCCAATCAAAAATGATTAAAGTGGTGTCAACTATTCAACAATCAATCGTGAAAATTAGTTCCATCTGTTACTTCTTTAACAACGCCAGCGCGTATGACAAAATCTCCAAAATGTTCATGTTCTAGGCGTTCTTTTGCATAACGAGGGAGCAGCACACGGAGCTCTGAAAGGATTTCTTCCTCGCCAACATTTTCGCGATAGAGTTTGCTTAAGCGACTTCCATTAAAGGCAGCTCCTAAATACATATTGTATTTTCCGGGACCTTTCCCGATAAAACCAATTTCTCCTAAAGCATGGCGGGCACAGCCGTTAGGACAGCCAGTCATACGAATGGTAATCTCTTCTTCGCGCAATCCATTTTCATCAATAATTTTCTCAATCTTATCAATTAATACTGGTAAATATCGCTCTGCTTCGGCCATGGCTAGTCCGCAAGTTGGTAGTGATACACAAGCGATTGAATTACGGCGTAGAGCAGAGAAAAGCTTTCCATCCATTATGCCGTATTGTTCTATTAAATTAGCAATTTTCTTTTTATTACGGCTTGAAACATTAGCGATAACCAGGTTTTGATTGGCAGTTAATCGGAAATCTCCAGTGTGTACTTTAGCAATTTCACGTAATCCGGTCATTAAAGGATAGTTTTCATAATCTTTAATACGACCGCCTTCCACAAATAAAGTGAAATGCCATTTTCCCTTGATGCCTTTTTCCCAGCCATAGCGATCTCCATTATGATCGAAGCGGAATTCTCTTGCTTCTTGTAGCTTCCAACCTAATCGATTTTCTAGTTCTTCTACTACATTCTCTAAACCAAGGCGATCCACGGTATATTTGAAACGAGCATTTTTACGAACAGAACGATTACCGTAATCACGTTGGATCGTAATTACTTTTTCAGCAATCTCAAGAATTTGCTCTGGAGTACAATACCCAATCACTTTTGCAAGCTGAGGGTAAGTTGCTTTGTCTCCATGAGTCATTCCCATCCCACCGCCGATTGCTACATTGAATCCAACTAATTTTTGATCTTCTGTAATAGCAATAAACCCAAGATCCTGAGAAAAAACATCAATATCATTGGAAGGAGGAACGGCAATACCAATTTTAAATTTTCTAGGCAAGTAAAGTTTTCCGTACATTGGCTCTACTTCAGTTTCCTCCACTGTTGGAGAGAAAGCAACTTTTTCCTGATCTAACCAAAGTTCATGATAAGCGCGTGTACGAGGTAATAAATGATCACTTAATTTTTGAGACCATTCATAAACCTCACTATGTAACTCTGATTGATACGGATTTGGGTTACACATAACATTACGGTTTACGTCTCCACAAGCAGCAATTGTATCAAGCAAGGATTGATGAATATCTTGAATAGTTTGTTTCATATTCCATTTTAAAATGCCATGCATTTGGAAAGCTTGGCGTGTGGTTAATTTTAATGTATGATTTCCATATTTTTGAGCTAAATCATCCATTGTCAACCATTGAGCAGGTGTTGCTACTCCACCTGGAGTTCGAACACGGAGCATAAATTGGTAGGCAGGCTCTAGCTTTTGTTTAGCTCTTTCATTGCGAATATCACGGTCATCCTGCAAATAACTGCCATGGAATTTCATTAAACGGTTATCATCTTCTGAAATACCAGAGCTTATTTCTTCTTCCATGGATTCTTTTAATGTGCCACGTAAATAATTACTTTCTTCTTTAATTCGTTCCACATCACTTGGTGATCCATCTGGTGCTTTTAATACTTGTTTAGCCATTTATAGAAAACTCCTTTCCTGTAAAAATTAATTAATAAACGTCACGTTGATAACGCTTGTTTTGAATCATAGCTGCTACATATTCTTCCGCTTTTTCTAAAGACATTTGGCCTTCTTTTTGAATAATAGCAAGAAGTGTTTGATGTACATCATGTGCCATATGCTTTTCATCTCCACAAATATAGAGAACTGCCCCGTCCTCTAGCCATTCAAATAGCTCTTTGCTATGTTCAAGCATACGATGCTGAACGTAAACCTTTTCTGCTTTATCTCGAGAAAAAGCGATATTCAATTTCGTTAACACGCCATCCTTAAGCCAATTTTGCCATTCTGTTTGATAGAGAAAGTCTGTTACGAAATGCTGGTCTCCAAAAAATAGCCACGATTTTCCTTGTGCACCAATTTCCTCTCTTTCTTGCATAAAAGAACGGAATGGGGCAACGCCTGTTCCAGGTCCGACCATAATAATAGGTGTTTCTGGATTTTCAGGAAGTTTGAAATTTTCATTGTTTTGGATATAGATAGGCAGCTTATCACCTGGCTGGATACGTTCTGCTATTTGAACCGAACAAACGCCATTGCGATCTCTTCCGTTTGCGTGGTAACGAACTGCCCCGATTGTTAAATGTGCTTCATCAGGATTTGCTTTGTAGCTACTGGCAATCGAATAAAGCCGAGTAGGCAGCTTACGAAGCAAGGATACAAATGTTTGAGCATTTGTGTCTAATGGACCAAACTCACGGATAAGATCTAATAAGTCTCGACCATTCATATAATCTTTTAATTTTTCCTCGTTTCCTTTACCTAGCAATGCAGCTAAAGACTTATTAGCTGTTATTGCGGAAAACTTTTGTAATAGTGGCTTTGTTAAAACGGTAATTTCGTAGTAGGTTAATAGAGCTTCACGAAAAGCGAGCACTTCACCTTGTTTATTGATCGTTACACTTTCTGTTGGTGAGAAGTCTAGCTCTTTTATTAAAAGGTCGACCAGCTCTGGATCATTGTTTGGAAATATTCCAAGGCTATCGCCTGGTTCGTAGGAAATTCCAGAATCCTCAAGAGAAAGTTCAACATGGAATGTTTCTTTATTTGAACCGCGACCATTCAAATTAATGACATCAAGTACTTCAGCATAATACGGATTGGTGCGGGAGTAGCCAGAATCTTGGACAGATGTTGGTGCTGTATTTACTGTATTGGTGACTGTTGACTTCGATTGGAGATTTAAGCCACTTACTACACCTTCAAACCACTCATTTGCCGGTTCATCATAATCAAGATCGCAATCTACACGTGGGTAAAGTCTGATTCCGCCTAATTCCTCTAAACGCTTATCAAATTGTTTGCCTGTTTCACAAAAGAACTCATAAGAACTATCGCCAAGCGCCAATACGGAGTACTGGAGACCCTCTAGCTTTGGTGCGCGTTTTCCATGTAGAAATTCGTGGAATGCTATTGCTGTATCTGGCGGGTCACCTTCGCCATGTGTACTAACAATAATAAGAAGATTTTGTATTTTTTTAAGATTATTAGGCTTAAAGTCACTCATTGATTGCACAGTAACATTAAATCCGTTTTCTTTTAAACGGTTACCATGATTTTTGGAAAGATTTTGTGCATTGCCTGTTTGAGAACCAAAAAGAATTGTAATGTCTTTGGTAATTGGCTTTGCTGCCTTTTGTTCTGTTATTTCAGTTGTTAAGTTAGGTAATTCTGCTGTTGCCACTGTTGTCGTGGAAGCAGATAAATAGCCACTTAGCCAAATTTTTTGTGATTCTGTTAAAGTTGGTAATAGGCTGTTTAATAATTCAGTTTGTTCTTGATTAAATGGGCTGTTTATTACTTGAAGCTGCAACACTTTCACCTCGCATAGATAATAACGTTTCTTGGCATTGTTTGATTAGTAAGATAATTCTTGAGATTCATTTTATAATGAAAAGGGAGGATTGTCACTGTATATTTATTAATCCTATCAGACAAATCGGATTAGAAAAACAAAAGAAGCCTGTTACTATTTGGAACAAGCAGTGGAATAATGTTTTTCTAAGGTTGTTTTCGTAAAGTTTGTTGCGATTACCCGTAGCCGGAATACACTTCGCTTTCCGTGGGGCTCGCTCTGAGCCTCCTCAGCTTCGCCTCCGGGGTCTCAGGCTGTCTCGCTAATCCCCGTGGCCTCTTCGTGTATTTCGGCTGCTCCATTTTTCCAACTAATTCTTTTTTTTCGATTGATAAAACAACAATCCTTTAGAAAAAAGCCTTTTCTAAAAGCCTTTCATCTATTCCAAAAGCTAAGGATTGGATAGATGTCTTTTAGAATCACCATCTAATAGTAGATTTATCTAACTAGTGACTGAAAGTTGGATAGGCGACAAGACGTTAAAACGCCAAAACCAAGCCAAGCACAAAGAAAAACGCCTAAACCATCCTCATATGATACGTATTCTAATTGTACTTTACTGCAAATAAAGGAATTAGTAAAATACATATAAATAATTGCAACTATTAGTAATTTTAATAATTGGCTACTATCCTTCTCATTCAAAAAAGCGGAAGTAACAACTCATCTAAACTAGTTAAACCATATGGAGGAAAAAATCATGCAGTATGATGCCTTAAAAACATTTGTAACACTTGTTGAAGTGAAAAATTTTACAAAGACAGCAGAAATGTTGCTGATGTCACAGCCAAGTGTTAGTTTGCATATAAAAAATCTCGAAAAAGAATTTCAAACAAAATTACTGGACCGCTCACCCAAGTATCTAAAGGTAACCCCAACAGGTCAAATGCTATATGATTGTGCGGTTCAGATGATACGCTTATATGAGCAGACAAGACAGCATATTACAGAGCACCATCATGCGATAAAAGGGGAGCTTAAAATAGGTGCGAGCTTTACAATTGGTGAATATATACTCCCTTCTTTATTACTTGATTTGCAACAGCAGCATCCTGAGTTGCAAATACAAGCAACGATTGGGAATACGGAGGAAATTGTGGAAGCGGTAAGATTGTATGAAGTAGATATTGGCTTAATTGAAGGACAGACAAACAATAAGGAATTGCAGGTTGTGCCTTTTATGGAGGATGAGTTATTTATTGTTGCATCTGTCCATCACCCGCTAGCAAAGCGAGAGCAAGTTTCGATTTCAGAACTCCATGATCAAGCATGGATTACAAGAGAGGTCGGATCGGGGACAAGGGAATACTTGAATCATGTTATTCGTTCCAATGGACTAAGAGCAAAATCATTTTTGACAATTAGCAGTAATCAAGGAATTAAGGAAACCATTATTAATGGGTATGGCTTATCTCTTTTATCCAAAAGTGTAATAGAAAGAGATGTAAAGAATGGGAACCTGTGTATTATCCCAGTAGTAAATACTCGTTTTACAAGAAGATTATCCTATCTATTTGCTCCAATTATGAAGGAGAAGCAAAATGTTCTTACATTTATGGAAACTCTTAAAGCGACATTTCCTTATACAGAGTAAGTAACATTGTCTAGGTGAAATGTATAACTGGAAGTAATTAGTTCCATCCTATAAAGGAAAAAGCAGAAATTCCTTCTATAATCATAGAAAAATGACTAGCGTTTGTAGTATGATAACAAAGGAATTTTATTATATAGAAGAAAAAGTGATGAACCTTCCTTTTTCTAATAAGGAGAACTACTCGCAGATGAAGAAAAAAAATAAAACAACTCGCTTGGTTCTACTAGGACTGCTTTCAGCAATTATAATTATTCAAACTTTCGTTCCGATATTAGGATATATCCCGACTCCTGCACTAAGCTTAACAATCATTCCGGTTACCGTTATTATCGCGGCGATTGTTTTAGGAGCATTAGATGGCGCGATTATCGGAGGAGTATGGGGAGTTATCACGTTTATTCGCGCATTCACTTTTCCAACAAGTGCCCTAGCACCGATAATTTTCACAAATCCATTGATATCTGTTTTTCCAAGAGTAATGATTGGAGTTGTAGCAGGAATCTTATTTTATAAAGTACTGAAAGACAGAATGAATGAGACTTTAGCAATGAGTATATCTGGTGTTATTGGGTCCTTAACCAATACTATTCTTGTGCTTGGCTTTGTCTATTTATTTGTAAGAGAACCTTATGCAAATGCTATTGGAGTGAATGTAGAAAAACTTCTACCCGCAATCTTGGCCGTTGTTGGTACAAATGGGGTCCCAGAAGCGATTTTATCAGGTATTTTAACGCCAATCATTGCCAAGCCATTATTAAAAATAAGAAAGAAATAAGAAATGGAAAATAGCTGATGTAGCCTAGTGCTAATCAGCTATTTTTGCAAAAGAAAAAGGGTCATTTTTAAGTTTGGTCATGCACTAGTAAAATCTTATTTTATATAATGAGAGAGAGTATCTCCCTTCTTAAATACTAGGAGATACCAAAAATAATTCCGACTAAACAACTAGTAAAACTTATTGACAATAATAACAATTATGATAAAATTTAGAAAATAACGATGCTTATCAAGAGAGACTGAGGGAATTGGCCCAAAGAAGTCCGGCAACCTGCTCACAGGCAAGGTGCTAAATCCAACAAAATGGATAACCATTTTGAAAGATAAGGTAAGGAATAAGTACCTACAATCTTTCCGAATGGGAAGGATTTCTTTATCTTTTGGGTTTGTCTATTTCTAAACGCTAAAAATTCAAACAGCCATTTGGTAAGAGTATTGGATATCAAAAAATGTCTGGCATAAGGGCTATTCAAAAGGTTTTATAAAGATTTCACCTTTCTTAAGGAGGGATTTGTTGGTGGGGGAAACAAATCAGCTAGACAAAGTGAAAACTCAATTAGAGGCAATTCTAAAAACCATGAAATTTGGATCTGTCACATTAGTGATACAAGACGGGAAAATAATCCAAATTGAAAAAAATGAAAAAATACGCTTAGGAAAATAAGTGGTAGTAGCCTGTTATGAGGGAATATTCTGATTAAGGCGTTTTATAAAGAGGCTGACTAGAAAACTAGAGGCAACTTTAACTGAGAAAGTGGGTTAAAGCTGCCTTTTTGTGTTAATTGTCACATAATCCGTGATAGTTGAACTAGTGTTTGGTAAAAGGGACTAGCGGCTTTTGCCCTTGCTTAAATAGGTATTAACGTTTTTCTAATAAGATTGGAGGGTTTTTTTATGAGTCCATTATTAACTTATGAAACTATTGATACGTATCCTCCTGTTGACTTTTCAAGTGAAACGGAAACAAAGGGAGCCTTAGAGGTTTTAAAGTGGGCTTATGATACGTACGAAGATGATATTGTCTATGCATGTAGTTTTGGAATAGAAGGAATTGTCCTAATCGATTTAATTTCCAAAATAAAAAAAGATGCACATATTGTCTTTTTAGACACAGATGTACATTTTGATGAAACATATAAATTAATTGAAAAAGTAAAAACACGGTATCCAGATTTGCAAATTGAAATGAAAAAACCAGCGATTACATTGGAAGAACAAGCTGCTCAATATGGAGAT
The DNA here is from genome assembly GCF_024219955.1 of Niallia sp. RD1. Lineage (NCBI taxonomy): Bacteria > Bacillati > Bacillota > Bacilli > Caryophanales > Bacillaceae > Niallia > Niallia sp. RD1. Next base: position 1,648,457 of record NZ_CP100420.1, read on the forward strand.
GAACTTTGGTTATCAAATCCAAATAAATGCTGTGAGATTCGTAAAGTTATTCCTTTAAATGAAGTATTGTCTGAACCGATTGCTTGGATATCAGGCCTTCGAAGAGAACAATCCGAATCAAGAAAAAATACGCAATATTTTAATAAAGATAATAAATTCAAGTCCGTTAAAGTTTGTCCGCTTATTCATTGGACATGGAAAGATGTTTGGAGATATGCCCATAAGAATTCTTTAGATTACAATATTCTTCACGATAAGGGATATCCTAGCATTGGCTGCAGGACATGTACACAGCCTGCCATTAATATGGATGATTTACGATCTGGAAGATGGACAGGAAAAGGCAAAACAGAATGTGGGTTACACTTACAATAAGGAGTAGAGGTATAGGGATATGATCGTTATTTTAGCAGGTATTATGTCATTGTTTTTTGCAATGAACATTGGCGCGAGTGGTGCAGCAGCAAGTCTTGGTGTTGCATATGGATCTGGCGCCATTCCTAAAAAAAGAGTTGCTCTTCTCATATGTGGGGTTGCCATTTTTCTAGGCGCTGTTATTGGAGGAAGCGAAGTAGTAAAAACGGTTGGGGAAGGGCTCATTCCAAGTGATATCCTTGATGCCAAAATCGTCTTAATCATTTTATCATCAGCGGCTCTCTCCTTATTTATTGCTAATATAATGGGGATTCCCCTATCAACAAGTGAAATTACAGTTGGTAGTGTAGTAGGAGTAGGTGTGGCCTTCAAAAGTTTGTATATTGCTAATATTTTATGGATTGTTTTCTTTTGGATTTTAGTTCCTATTGTTTCTTTTTTTATCGCCTTAGGTGCTGGGAAATATATAAGGAAGCTAGAGGATCAAAATGAATGGATCCGCAATCCAAACAATGAAAAATATTTATCGATTTTTGTCATTATCATTGGGTGCTTTGAAGCATTCTCAGCAGGAATGAACAATGTTGCAAACTCTATTGGCCCATTAGTTGGTGCCAATCTCATATCGATGAATACAGGAGTAGTTATTGGAGGATTCTTTATTGCAATTGGCGCCTTTTTCTTAGGTGGTAGAGTATTACAGACAAATGGAAAGAAAATTGTTCAATTTAGCAAGCTTGAAGGAGGATTAATCTCAGGAACCGGTGCAACATTAGTAATGATTGCGTCTATCTTTGGAATACCAGTTCCGTTAACACAAGTAACTAGCTCTGCAATTATAGGAATAGGTGTTTCTAAGAATGGATATGAGATACTGAAAAAGAAATTGGTGTTAAGAATATTTAAGGTATGGCTTGTTTCTCCAATTTTATCACTAGTTATTTCGTATAGCTTGGTTCAATTATTTATTAAAGCAGATATCTATAGTGTTCTTATCATTCTTAGTGTATGTATTGCTACACTTGGAATTATAAGTTTAATGAAAACCATTCGTGAAGATAACAGTACTATTTATGAAGACGGTGGCGGTATTTAAAATTAATAACTTAGTAAAAAAAGTTAACTACTAAAATAGTCGAAAAAAGAAAGGTGTGCTAAAAATGTCACTAAGCCAACCACATGGTGGAAAATTAATTAATTTATACAACCCTAATTTTGATGTATCTAAACTCACGGCAGAACTAGAAATAGACACTATTGCACTTAGTGATTTGGAGTTGATTGGCAACGGAGCGTATAGCCCACTAACAGGATTTTTATCACAAAAAGATTATGAAGCAGTGGTAGATAACATGCACTTGTCAACTGGAGAAGTGTGGAGTATTCCTATTACATTGCCTATTTCAAAAGAACAATCAGAAACTATTGAACTTCACGAAACCGTAAAATTAGTACATCAAGGAGAAGTGTATGGTGTACTTACAGTGGAGGATATTTATATTCCTGATAAAAATAAAGAGGCTGTTTCCGTTTATCGTACCGATGATTTAGCACATCCTGGTGTCAAGAAAATGTATGACCGGGGAAATATTTATCTTGGCGGCCCAATTAATCTTTTAAAGAAAGTAGAAAAAACAGATTTTAGTAGCTTTTACTTAGACCCGGCGGAAACGAGAGCAGTGTTTGCAGAAAAAGGGTGGAAGACAGTAGTCGGATTCCAAACAAGAAATCCTGTTCATCGTGCCCATGAATATATCCAAAAATCAGCCCTTGAAATAGTGGATGGTTTATTTTTAAACCCATTGGTAGGAGAAACAAAAGCGGATGATATTCCAGCCGATGTACGTATGGAAAGTTATCAAGTACTATTAAAAAATTACTATCCAGAGGATCGTGTCTTCCTAGCAGTATTCCCAGCAGCTATGCGTTATGCAGGGCCGAGAGAGGCAGTGTTCCATGCCATGGTTAGAAAGAATTATGGCTGTACTCATTTTATTGTAGGTCGTGATCATGCTGGTGTCGGAAGTTACTATGGAACCTATGACGCCCAAAGAATTTTCGATCAATTTACACAAGAAGAGCTAGGAATTAATCTATTATTCTTTGAACATAGTTTCTATTGTAAGAAATGCGAAAACATGGCTTCCACAAAGACTTGTCCACATGGCAGTGAGCATCATGAAATTTTATCTGGTACGAAGGTTCGTGAACTTTTAAGAAATGGAGAGATTCCACCAAGTACATTTAGCCGTAAAGAAGTAGTGGAAGTGTTGATCAAAGGATTGCAGAAACAAGAAATTCATTCTTAAAGGAGAGAGAACTTTTGAGCCAAAGTGCAAATATTACATGGCATGACCATGCTGTAACAAAGAAGGAAAGAAGAGAAAGAAACAAGCATCACAGCTATGTATTATGGTTTACTGGGTTATCTGGTTCCGGAAAATCAACGGTTGCGAATGCTGTTGCCAAAAGATTATTTGAAGAACAAACAAATAGCTATGTGTTAGATGGAGATAATATTCGTTTTGGAATTAATAAAGACTTAGGATTCTCAGATGAGGATCGTAAAGAAAATATCAGAAGAATAGGAGAAGTCAGCAAGCTGTTTGTAGACAGTGGCCAAGTAGTATTAACTGCCTTCATTTCTCCATTTCAAGAAGATCGTGATAGAGTAAGGGCTTTATTAGAAGATAATGAGTTTATTGAAGTATATATAAAGTGTTCGATAGAGGCTTGTGAGGCTCGAGATCCAAAGGGATTATATGAGAAGGCAAGAAAAGGAATCATTAAAGAATTTACAGGGATTAGTTCTCCGTATGAGGAACCGGCTCATCCAGAAATAATAGTGGATACCGAAAAACATTCTATTGAAGAGTGTGTGGAACAAATCGTACAATATTTAAAAGGAAAAGGTTATTATATCTCTTAATGTAGGGAAAAGGAGAAACTTGGGCGAAAGTCAAGATAATTACTTTCCGTTCATCGTTATTTCCTTTCCCCACTTTTTTAATTGATCCTATAAAGAAACAACAAGAAGGGTGGATAAAATGGGGAAGGTATACCTAGTAGGTGCAGGACCAGGAGATCCAGATTTAATAACGGTAAAAGGACTAAAATGTATCAAAAATGCAGATGTTATTTTATATGATCGCTTAGTAAATCGAGAGTTATTAGAATATGCCAGACCCAAAGCTGAACTGATTTATTGCGGTAAGCTGCCGCATCATCATGCCATGAAGCAAGAGTTGATCAATCAAACCTTGGTCAAACATGCCAAAAAGGGCAAAATCGTAACAAGGCTAAAAGGCGGTGATCCTTTTGTATTTGGAAGAGGTGGAGAAGAAGCCGAAGAATTAGCAAAAAATCAGATCCCTTTTGAAATAGTCCCAGGCATTACTGCAGGCATTGCTGCGCCAAGTTATGCAGGTATCCCGGTGACTCATCGTAACTATGGATCTTCGTTTGCGTTTGTAACAGGACATATGAAAAATGGAGAGGAAGACCATATTAAATGGGAGGCACTTTCTCAAATTGATACTCTGGCCATCTATATGGGAGTGAAAAATCTACCATATATTCAGTCAAAGCTTCTGTCTTTTGGAAAAAATAGCACTACACCAGTTGCATTAATTAATTGGGGAACAACCTTTAAACAAAAAACAATTATAACGGACTTGTATCATGTAATAGAGGATGCAGAAACAGGGAAGATTGAAAATCCATGTATGATTGTGATTGGCGAAGTAGTAAAAATGAGAGAGAAAATCCAATGGTTTGAGGAAAGCTTCGGAGAAACCATTCCGAAAGAGGTAGTTTAATGGAAGCAGTATTATATATATGTCATGGAAGCAGAGTAAAAGAGGCAAGCGAGCAGGCTATCTCATTTGTTAAGAAGTGTATGGAGACAAATGAATTTCAAGGCATACAAGAATATTCTTTCTTAGAGTTGTCGGAACCTTCCATAGAAGAAGGATTTCGAAATTGCGTAGAAAAAGGTGCTACTACTATTCGTATTATACCGGTTCTGCTGCTTACAGCGGCCCATGCTAAAAAGGATATTCCAGAAGTATTAGAAAAGCTTTCATTGGAATATCCGCACGTCCACATACAATATGGCAGGCCGATTGGTGTTCATCCTCAAATGGTTGAAATTGTGTCAGATAAAATCAGAAATAATTCCCTTTACAAAAAAAACGATGAAAAGATCCATGTCGTTCTTGTTGGGCGTGGCAGTAGTGATCCAGATGTGAAACGGGATTTAGGTAAAATCGCATCTTTAATCGAAAAACAAGTAGATCGGATTGATGTACAAGATTGTTATTTAACAGCAGCACAACCTAGCTTTGAAGAAGCGCTTCAAATGGCAGAACATTCTTCCTACCGCCATATATTAGTGATTCCCTATCTTCTTTTTACGGGGATTTTAATGAAATCAATGGAAAAGACAATCAAAGAAATGAACAGTATTGATAAGGAATACGTGTTGGCTCCTTATTTAGGCTATGATCCATTCATTGCAGAGATTTTAAAAGAAAGAATAGAAGAAATGAGTGTTGGTAACGAATATGCTATCATTACTAGTTGATATAAAGGATAAATATTGTGTAGTAGTAGGTGGTGGCAAGATTGCTTATCGAAAGGTAAGAATGCTTCTTGCGGAAGGGGCAAGTGTAACAGTGATTAGCCCTGAAGTTTGTAGTGAAATAGAAGAACTTTCAAAAAACGGAGAAATAAAGTTGGTTAGAAGAAAAGGAATGGAAGAGGATTTTGCCGAAGCCTTTCTAACCGTTGCAGCAACTAATGACTCGCAAGAAAATCGTCGTATCTCCCAACAACTTAAATCAATTAGTTTGGTTAATGATGCTTCCTCCTATGAAGAAGGAAATTGTCAGCTTCCTGCTAGCTTTAAAAAGGGGCGTCTTCATTTAACTGTTTCCACTAATGGGGCAAGTCCGAAACTCGCAAAGAAGATAAAGGAAGAATGGCAGCATACGTATGATGATAATTATATTGCGTATATTGATTTTTTATTTGAGGTTCGTACTCTTATAAAGAAAAAGTCACTTTCTCCGGAAGTTTCTGATGCTATCTTAGGAGAGATATTAGATGATGCTTATAAAGAATCGGCAACTTTAAGACATATTTATTATGAAAAACTCCTAAACCTTTAAACAGATAACCAGGTTTAGGAGTTTTTTAATACTTTAGTACCCTTTATAAAAATTACTTTTTGTCTCCAAGTATTATGTTGTTCTCCATCTCTGTTACTCCTAGTTTCATCCATTTATCATATTGTGTCATTTCCTTATTTAACATATAATTTTCTTATAATGGCATTATTTACATAACTTTAAAAAGTCTTCATTGTTTTTCCCACTCTTAACGGACAGTAAGACTCCCCTCAAGCTTATGAGTATGCGAGGAAGAGAAGTGGGAGATCAACTGTCCGTAAAGGTCCGATTGGTTCAACTAACCATCAGTGGGGGAGGAAGGAACCCCACTGAAGGAAGTTTCACTTTATAAAAAAATAATCTTCCAAGCTTCGCCTTTTAAACTGTAGATTGATAGGAGGATACATGAGATTTAGTACAAAGCTTTATTTTGGTTTAGGAATTATCTTTATTTTAATCACCATTCTAATTATTGTACTCCTGAGTATGCTTCGACAGCAAAATGACAAAATGCATCTACTTGTCCATGACAAAACTGAAAGAATAAATGCTGCTTATACATTAAAGAATGAAGTGAATAATTTAAGCAGGCAACTTTATGAATTGTCCTCCCAATCTTCTAAAACGCTCAATGATATAACGATGAGACATATGGAAGATACAAGAAAGGAAATAAACAAAGCACATAATTTTTTAACAGAGAATGATAAAAGAGAAGAGGCGCAGGATCTTTTAATAAAATTTGAAATCCTTTACGAACCATTTGAAGAAAAAGGGCAACAGATAATAGAAGCTGAAAATAAAAAAATGAATACAAATTTTTGGGTCAGAGAAAATGATGAAAAAAATAGATTACTGCAAATTGCCAGTTCCCTTTATACAGTACAGATTCAAGAAATGCAGGATGACCTAGAAAATTCGAAAAAAACATATGATATCGTTGTACTGATGACGTATATTTATATTATTGTCGGGGTCGTATGCAGTATAGCGCTAGCTATCTATTTAATTAGAGGATTAACGAAAAATTTGCGCCAAGTTACTACTGTTATGTCTGGTATATCCTACAAAAAAGGTATAAAATTCCCACGATTAAAGGTTGCGTCAAAGGATGAAATAGGAGAAATTTCCCGTGCCTTTAATGAAATGGTAACAACTTTAGAAAATTATTCTCAGGATGAAATAGAAAGCCGTGCAAAGGCAGAAGAGAAAAGTTGGCTTGATTCACAATTGGCAGAAATTACAACGAATTTTTCTATGGCAGAAACAATGGAATCTCTTGCAGACTACTTTATTAGCAAAATAACACCAGCAGTTGGTGCCCAATATGGTATCTTTTATCTATTAAATAAGAAGGGGAATGTTCGTTATCTAGAGGAAATAGCAAATTATGCTTTTCATAGTCAAGAACAACAATCTATTATCCAACTTGGGGAGGGGCTAGTAGGACAAGCTGCGAAAGAGAATAAAAGTATCAGTCTTATTGATATCCCTAAAGGATACATAAAGATTAAATCCGGGTCAGGAGAGGCAGAGCCAAAGCAGGTCTTGATTCAACCTATTTCCTATGAAGGAAAGGTATTGGCAATTGTGGAATTAGCCTCTTTACAATATGTTAGACCTTTGCAACAAAGTTTACTTAAAGAAGTGGTGGAATATTTAGGTATATCGATTCAAGGGATTATCAATCGACTGGAAGTTAAGAGATTGTTAGAAGATGAACAACGTTTGACAGAGGAGCTACAAAGCCAATCGGAGGAGCTGCAAGCACAGCAGCAAGAATTAATGGCTATTAATGAGGAACTGCAGACTCAATATAGAGTTTCAGAAGAAAAAAATGCAGAACTCGAAAAAATAAGCAAGAAATTAGAAGAAAAAGCACAGCAGTTGATTTATAGTTCCCAATATAAATCAGAGTTTTTAGCTAATATGTCTCATGAACTGAGAACACCTTTAAATAGTATGCTGATATTGTCGCAAATGCTAGTGGAAAAGGAAAATGAAAATTTAAATGCAAAGCAAATTCAATATTTACAAACAATCTATTATTCTGGCAATGAATTATTAAGGTTGATTAATGAAATTTTAGACTTGGAAAAGATTGAGACTGGGATGATGGAGATAATAGAGGAGCCTGTGAAAATGGAGGGAATCCTAAATTGTTTGAAAAACCAATTTTCTCCTATCGCTAATCAAAAGAAGCTTGATTTTCTGATAAAAATTGATAAAGAAGTTCCTACTTGTATTGAAACAGATAGCCATCGTTTAAATCAGGTATTAAAAAATCTACTGTCTAACGCGTTTAAATTTACGGAAAAGGGAAAGGTAGAGCTCTCTGTTCAAATGGAAGATACTTCTAAGTTGGCCATACCTGATGAAGTGGTTTTATCCTTTACTGTGAAGGATACAGGGATTGGTATTCCTGAGGAAAAAATGAGTATTATTTTTGAGCCATTTAAGCAAGCGGATGGAACCATTAGCAGAAAATACGGTGGTACAGGACTTGGATTATCTATCTGTAAGGAAATTTCCCGCTTGCTTGGAGGGGAATTAGAAGCAACCAGTATCGAAGGAATGGGAAGCTCCTTTTCCATTTATTTGCCTATAAAAGGACAAACGAAAAAGGGAACAGTCTTAGCTAAAGAACCTATTTCTATGGAAGGGAGTTATCGGCAGATTGCAACCGCAAAGGGAGAGTTAATAGAGAACATCGACTCTAATAAGAGTGTTCATTTAACGGGAAAGAAAGTCCTAATCATAGATGATGATATACGCAACATCTTTTCCATCCATGCAGCTTTAGAGGAGTATAATATTGACATACTTTATTCGGAAAATGGTAAGGATGGTATAAATCTTTTAGAGGAAAACCCGGACACTGATCTTGTATTAATGGATATTATGATGCCAGAAATGAGTGGTTTAGAAGCTATTTCCATCATAAGAAAAAAGGAGAAGTTTAAAACATTGCCAATTATTGCATTGACTGCAAAGGCGATGAAACATAATCGAGAGCAATGTATAGAAGCGGGAGCATCTGATTATATTAGTAAACCAGTTAATTTAGAACAATTATATTCGCTTATTCAAGTTTGGCTTTATAAGGAATAATAGAGCGATACTGATATATAGGTAACGTTGGTAAATGGCTTGTTAATAGATAGGAGGCTTCATATATTTATGCAGTATTCGGCTCAATCTATAGAACAAAAGAAAAATCTATCTTCTTCTGTATCGGAACCAATCTACATTTTAATGGTAGATGATTTACAAGAAAATCTTTTGGCGCTAGAAGCAGTATTAAATTCTCCTCGTTATCATTTAGTATTTGCTAAATCAGGTGAAGAAGCTTTAAAATGCATTTTAAAATATGACTTCGCTGTTATTTTACTCGATGTCCAAATGCCAGGTTTAAACGGGTTTGAAACAGCAAAATTAATTAAAGAACGAAAAAAATCACGACATATTCCCATTATTTTTATTACCGCCATCTCACAAGATATTCAACATATTACACAAGGTTATCAAGTAGGGGCAATTGATTATATTGTAAAACCTTTTAATCCAGAAACATTAAGAAGTAAAGTGGCTCAGTTTGTTCAAATTTATGAAAGCCATACGAAAAGTCTCCATGAGATTAACTGGCAAACAACATCAGAACTGGAGAAAATGAATAAGGAACTAAGAATAACGAAAATGGATTTGACTAAAAATACGGTATTCTCTTCTGTCTTACAGAAAGCGTTACAGGATACAATTGTCACCTTCGATGAAGATGGAACCATTATTAGTGTTAATCCAAGTGTAAGAAATATGTTTGGTTATGAAGAAGATGACCTTATTGGGTCTTCTATCGAAGTTCTCTTGCATTCTGTTGAATCAGAAGTTTCTGGAGAGACACCTATTACCTTCGATATACTCATGCCAAATTTTATTGGTAGAATGATAGAGGCAAAAGCGAAGCGGAAGAATAATATTATTTTTCCCGTTGATTTATATATTGGGGATGCAATGGTTGAAGATTATCAGCTATTCGTATGTACGATTCGAGATATTTCTGAAAGAAAAGAGGTAGAGCTATTAAGAAAACAACAAGTTGATCAACTAGAGCATGCTGTAGAAGAAAGAACGCTAGAGTTATTATCTATGAATCATCAGCTGCATAGGGAACGGGAGGAAAAATCTAGGGTAACAGATGATTTAATGCTTTCCGAAGGACGATTTCAACAAATATTCGAGGCGAGTCCATGCATGATGGCAATTCGTTCCTTGCAAAACCCAGTTTTTATTGCTGTAAATAAAAACTGGGTGGCAAGTACAGGTTATACGATGGAAGAGTTGAAGGAAGACAGTTATCAATGGGAGATATCCAAAGATATAAATGGCTTAGAAGAGAAATTTCATGAGGATGAATGGCAGACCCCATTTAAAAATCAAAGAGTCTTTTTCATGCTGAAAAATGGGGAACAGAAGCAAGGATTATTATCTACGGAGATTATAACAATTGAGAATAAAAATTGTGTGTTAATCGTTTTGAACGATATAACAGAAAGATTGGCTTTTGAAAAGGAAATGGCAAGACTAGATCAATTAAACCTAGTTGGGGAAATGGCCGCTGGAATAGCTCATGAGATTCGTAATCCGATGACAACAGTTCATGGATTCTTGCAAATTGGAAAATCGAATCCTTCAAATTTATCATTAGAGCATATGGAGTTAATGATTGATGAGTTAGATCGGGCGAATAAGATTATCAAAGAGTTTCTAACATTAGCAAAAAATAAGACGAGCGATAAGAGAAAGTACTCGTTAAATAAGATTATTGAAATTATTTATCCCTTAATTAATGCAGAGGCATTATTGACTGGAAAAAAGGTGAATCTCCAGTTGGATGATTGTCCTGAACTTTATTTGGATGAGAAAGAAATAAGGCAGCTTTTACTGAACCTTGCTTTAAATGGTTTAGAAGCTATGGATGCAGAAGGAATTCTCACAATAAGAACATTTTGCCAAGAACAATATCTTGTGTTGGAAATCATCGATAGCGGTACTGGAATTGATGAGGAAATCTTAAATAAATTAGGAACACCTTTTTTTACAACGAAGGACAATGGTACAGGACTTGGCCTTGCGGTGTGTTATCGAATTGCAGAACGTCATAAAGCGAGAATAAAAGTTAAGACAAGCGAGAATGGTACGAGATTCTCTGTATATTTTGAAATAGTGGAAGGAAAATAGGGATTGCTTAACTAGCAGTTCTTCTATTTTTCTTTTTTATTGTTAGAAATCCATTTCCTTTATAGCAAATGAATAAGGATTTTAAAATTCATGTTATTTAAAAAGGAATTCTAGAAAGAAAAAACGAAAGTATACAAAAAATGATAGAGAGGAGATTTCAAATGGTTCCACAAAGGGTTTCGTTGCTAACGTTAGGAGCTTTCCAATTACCGGAATTGCGCAGGTTTTATCAACTTCTTGGCTGGGAGGAAAAAGAATCTAGTTCGAATCAATATGCTATTTTTACGACAGCTGGCGTTTTGTTAACCTTGTTTCCATTGGAGGAATTAGCGAAGGATGCTGGGATAGAACTACAAAATCCAAAGGAGGGCTTTAGAGGAGTTACCTTTGCTATTATTGTAAATACGCCAGAGGAAGTAGACGTTGTAATGGAAAAGGTGAAAGAAGCGGGAGGAAAGGTTCTTAGAGAACCAAGTGATGCATTTTGGGGCGGAAGAACCTCTTATTTCGCTGATCCAGAAAATAATATTTGGGAAGTAGCATGGAATCCGAGCGCGGTATTTGATGAACGTGGAGCAATGATTGAGTTCTAATCGATGAAATAATAAAAAACCAATGGTGTTTGTGTTTTCCATTGGTTTTTTTGACAGTCCGACTTCTGCTTTTCTTACATAGATTACTTATGTTTTACAAAATCCATTACGTAGCGGATATATTTATCATCTCTTGCAAGCCAAGCCCCATAGTTTCTGCGGAGGAAGATTTCCCCTTGCAAGAAGGTCGGAAATGTTTGCGGGAGTTTGGTTTTTTTATGATTGATTGCCCACTGGTTTTTGCTTACTTGATAAAGGAAGAATATATCATCTTGTTTATTTTCAAACAAGGTTCCGAGTGGAGAATCTTTTTTATTGTATTCATTCTTTTTTGGATCTTCTCTTAACGGTTCTAATGCAAAAGTATCTAAGCAATAATTTTGATAGGCTTTATCGGTTAAGTTGCAGCCAGATGCTTTGACATGACCACCACCGCCATAGGTACCTGCTACTTTGGATACATCTACATGATCATGAATGGTACGGAAACCAAGCTTTTTCCCGCCAATATTAACAATCGCTATGTAATCTAAATGAGGGTACTCTTTTCCGAGCTCATTCCCTAATTCAGAATGGTATTGCTCTGCATATACAACGCCTGCATATAAACCATCAATCTCCTTTTGCACGAGTTCACGTCGTTTGCGTCGGATGTAACGGTCAATTTTCTTTTCTTCCATATCTAGTATCTGTACTTCTAGCTCATCAAAAAAGAAATGCTCATTTTCCTTTAAACGTGTTACCATTTTCTCAACAAATTCATCAAAAGAAATTAGATAAAAAAGTGCATTTAGACGTTGTGCTTCTAAATTATTATTTCTTTCCCAATCCCAGGTATCGTATTGTCTTACTAGTTCAACAAATTCATCCACCGCTGGAGAGGGTGTCATATAGCCATTTTTGACAAGGTATTCATATAATAAAGAAGTGGCACTAGTTAACGTTCCATCCTCATCTTGAACAGAAACAAATCCCCATTCAAAATCATTTAAATGAAGTGCCGTTTTATGATGGTCAATAAGTTGAACTTTTCCACCCTTTTTATAATAATCATCTAGTCGAATTGTATTTTCCTCATTAACAGAAAGATCGGTAATAAAGAGGAAGGTATTTTCTATTTTTTGATCTAAGAATTTTTCTACTTCTTGATTCAGAAAAGAAACGGAGTTATAACGAATCTCTACGTCTTCTCCGAAAGCCAGCTTTGCCACAATGCCGCAGCCAACTCCATCTAGGTCATTATGCGATAATAGTTTGTACATTTTTTTCACCCCTGCCCAATAGTATAATCTAATATGGAAAAAATAGAACAGCTTACGACTAATTTCTTTTAGAAAACAATCTGAAAAACAATTCATTGGAAAGAAAAAAGGTGTCTCAAATAGGTTATGCACCCTGCTTGAGACAGCCCTACGTATAGTTATTTCAATCCAATGTATACAATTTCGCCGTCTATTTGAATTTCTTTCATTTCTGCTATTCTTTCAAAGAGGAGCTTATGAAGAATAACGCCTTTATGAATGAGGGAATGATATTCCATCATTGTATTTTTGAAAATGGATGAACTGTCGATATATAAATCCATTTTTTTATCGACAGGCAGATTTTTCTCTTTGCGCAAATCTTGGATAGACCGAATCAGTTCTCGGATGTTCCCTTCCTTTTTTAATGCTACTGATACGGTAGTATCAAGCATTACGGTAAAGTTCTTATTAGAGGCCTCATGATATCCAGGTAAATTTGTTTTTCTTTGGAGGAGTATTTCATCTCCTGCTAAGGTAACACTTTCTTTACTTTCTAGCTGAAAAGTTAAATATCCTTTATTTCTAAAGAAATTTATCTCTTCTTCTGTAGCAGTTTGCACTCTATCATTAAGTTGCTTTGTATTACTTCCTAGTTTTGGTCCTGTCTTTTGAAAATTGAGCTTTAAGGAATATTGAACATAATTATCTTGAGAATCTATCCAGTTAATGCTTTTTACATTAAGTTCATCTTTTATAATTGGCTCAAATTTAATAAGCTCGATATCTGGCGAATTCGTTGCTGAGAAAATCAGTAGTGTTGCTAAAGGTTGCTTTGTTTTTAGTTGAAACCGGTGACGGAGACTTCGCCCTAGTTCAACTATCTCTTTAACCTGTTCCATTTGTTCTTCTAATTGTTTATTCATTCTTTCTGAATTCTTTGAAGGAAAGTTAGTCAGATGGACGCTTTTCCCTGTTAAGGCAAGATAAATGCTTTCAGAAGTGAAAGGAGTAAAAGGAGCAAGCAATTGTGATAACTGAGTTAATACAGTATATAGTGTTTGAAAGGCAGAAATTTTATCCTCAGACATTCCGGCTATCCAAAACCGTTCGCGATTTCTACGAATATACCAGTTGCTTACATCGTCCATTAACTCACCAAGTTTCCGAGCTGCATTAGTCACTTGATATTGTTCCATCTCTGATTGCACGACCATTGTCGTCGTTGCTAAGCGAGAGAGAATCCAGTGATCCATATTAGGCATATTTTTAACTTTAGGTAAATCTGTCTCAAAACCATCTATCTCAGCGTATAAGGAGTAGAAATGAAATAAACTTAAAAATGTATCAATGATTTTTGATTTTGCCTCTTGGACATTTTTTGCTGAGAATCTTTTTTGGTTCCATGGAGCGCTATCTGCGATAAGCGCCCATCGTAGTGCATCTGCACCATATGTTTGGATAAGCTGGACAGGGTCTAGCGCATTGCCCTTACTTTTAGACATTTTTTGCCCATCCTCATCTAATACATGCCCTGTAGCCACAACATTCTTATATGGTACTTTACCAGTATAGAGGACAGATACAGCCAATAGCGAATAAAACCATCCTCTTGTTTGGTCAATTCCTTCTACAATAACATCTGCAGGAAACTGCCGTTGAAATACTTCATTATTTTCAAATGGAGTATGATATTGGGCAAATGGCATGGAGCCACTATCAAACCATACGTCGATTACTTCAGGTGTTCGATACATCTCTCCACTGCAAGATGGACATGTTAAGACAAGTTCATCTACGTAAGGTTTATGCAATTCTAACTGGTCAAATGGGGCCTTAGTATATTTTTTTACTTGTGCAATACTTTTTGGAGCAATCTCCTTTTGACAGGAAGTACATTGCCAAACATTTAGTGGTGTTCCCCAATATCGGTTTCGACTTATATTCCAATCGACTAAACCATCAAGAAATTTTCCGAAACGACCATCCTTTATATGCTCAGGATGCCAAGTTACTTCTTGATTTCTAGTGATAAGCATTTCTTTTACGGCAGTAGTTTTAATAAACCAGCTTTCTGTCGCGTAATACAAAAGAGCTGTGTCACAGCGCCAGCAATGTGGATAGGAATGTTCATACTTTTCTTTATGGAATAACAACCCCTTTTGGTGAAGCATTTTGATTATCTCCACATCCACTTTCCCGTCTTTTACAAAGGCGCCAGCTAGAGGAGGAATACATTCTTTGTATCTTCCCCTTTCATCGACTACGTGTACAAAAGAAAGATTGTTTTCTTGCACAAGTCGATAGTCATCCTCTCCATAAGCAGGAGCAATATGGACAATTCCTGTTCCGCTTTCACTTGTGACGAAATCGCCATGATGAATGGTATGACCTTTCACAACTTGAATATAGGAAAATGGTGCTGAATAGGAGAGACCAACTAAGGCTGATCCCTTAAATTGTTCGATTACTTCCCCTTCTGTGCCAATAACCTGCTGCAATCTATTTTGAGCAACAATGAATATTTCTTCCCCTACTTTTACTTTTACATAATCTAAGTCTTTATGAACTGCTAAGGCCACGTTCGCTGGTAGCGTCCAAGGTGTCGTTGTCCAACCTAGTATATATTCATTTGCTTTTGTAGTTAATTTAAATTTAACGGTTGCACTTAAATCTTTTACATCTTTATAGCCTTGTGCCACTTCATGTGAGCTTAAGGAGGTTTGGCAGCTAGGGCAGTATGGAGAGACGCGGTGTCCTTTATACAGCCAGCCCTTTTCATGAATAGTTCCAAGGATATTCCAAACCGATTCCATATATTCATTACTCATGGTCATATATGGTTCATCCATATCAACCCAATATCCTAATTCTTTCGTAAAGGTTCTCCATTGCTTTTCATAAGAGAATACACTTTCTTTGCACTGTTCAATAAATGGAATAACCCCGTATTTTTCGATTTCTTGTTTTCCAGAAATACCGAGTTTTTTTTCTACCCCTAATTCAACAGGGAGTCCGTGGGTATCCCAACCGGCTTTGCGAATTACTTGTTTTCCGTTCATTGTTTGAAAGCGGGCAATAATATCTTTGATAGTTCTGCCTAGTGCATGGCCGACGTGTGGAAGGCCATTAGCTGTTGGCGGTCCTTCGTAAAATACAAAAGAATCATTGTTTTTGCGCTGTTCGATTGATTTTTGAAAAATTCGTTCTTTTTCCCAAAAGGCGAGTATTCTTTTTTCACGGGCTCTGTCTGTTTCTTTTGGTTTTTCCATGCATATCCCTCCATTTTTAATCAGTAAACATTCCAGTATAGAAAGATATTTTCGGAAATAAAAAACACCCGTCCCTTTGTAGGGACGAGTGTATTATTCATAACCCGCGTTACCACCCAAATTCTGTTTGGCAAAAAAGCAAACAGCGCTTAGTCAACGTACTATCATACGTGTTCCTTTTAACGGTGGAAATCCGTCAAGACTTACTAACGGTTCAGCCTTGCATCTCAGAGATGATTTTTCCGGTTTGCTTTCCTTACTGGCTTTCACCATACCCAGCTCGCTAAAAGGGACACAAAACGTACTTTTTCTCTTCATTGATTTCTATGAATTGGAATGTTTTGTATAGGATAGCACTTTTAAATGGGAAGTTCAAGAGGCATATGCCTATATTTCATCATGAAAAAAAGCTTAATAAATAAGTGAAAATACAGCCACAAATCTGTCATAGTATCGAGACTGGGATTTTGTTAGAATGGTAGGTAGTGATTGAATAGGCTTGAAAGGGAGTAGAGACATGAAGAAAGTATTAAATATAGCCTTCTTTTATGCTATTTTAGGATTAGTTAGTGGTGTTTACTATAGAGAATTTACAAAAATGAGAGATTTTGCAGGGGAAACTCAGCTCTCCGTTGTTCATACCCACTCATTTGCCTTAGGAATGATGATTATGCTGATTGTCTATTTATTCTGTTATACGATGAAAATACATACGCTTAAAAATTTTGATGTGTTCTTTTATTTTTATAATATTGGTGTACTTTCAACGATTACATTAATGATTATTCGTGGGACACTGCAAGTGCTTGAATTTGATTTATCAGTTGGGGTAGACTCTGCTATTTCTGGAATTGCAGGCTTAGGCCATATTTCTGTTACGATTGGATTAGTGTTGTTTTTTCTTCTTTTGAGAAAAAATCATAGCGAAAATATTCGAACGAAGTAGAAAAGAGCTGTTTTTCCGAAGCCAATTCGTAGGAGTGTTGCTTCGGAAAAACAATCGATTTTATGGTAAAGCTTTGCTACCTTGTTTTTCTATCGCTTATATAATGGGAAAGAGCCAATAATGGAAAAATCTTATTATAGCTATGATAATAGATATAGAATTGATTTGGTAAACCAATTCCTGTAGGATAGGTAATTGCATCATCCTCTTGTTTTTTTTCTAGTATATAGCTTATTCCCCTTTTTACTTCTTTGCTTGCTCCTTCCCCTGCTGCAACTAATGCATCAACAGCCCAAGCCGTTTGTGATTCTGTGCTGAATGGGAGAGACACATAGGATAATTTTTCACAGCTTTGGCAAGATTCGCCCCATCCTCCATCTGATTGTTGAATTTTTTTCAACCAAGCTATAGCTTTCTTGATTGTTGGGTGATTTACATCCATACCAACAGCGGCTAAACCAGTAATTGCTGCCCATGTTCCGTAAATATAACAAACACCCCATCTGCCATACCAAGAACCATCTTTTTCCTGATGGTCGATTAGCCAGCTTTTGGCTCGCTTTATATGAGGATGCGTGTAGTCTAAATGCGCAAAGTTTCCCAAGTATTCTAGCACTCTTCCTGTCAAATCAGCAGTAGAAGGATCAATTGCTGCATCTTTTGCATTTTCAATTGGAACTAATTTAAGTATTTCCCAATCGGTATTTTTTTCAAAGGCTCCCCATCCTCCATCTCTGTTTTGCATGGAAAGTAAATAGTTTGTTCCTTTTTGCCAAGCCTGATGGACAGTTTGGTCTATTGCTGCTGGAGCTGTTATGGCTCGTAAAACTGCAGAGGTATCATCATTGTCTGGGTTATTTGTATTAATGTCAGAAAAGCCCCATCCACCAGGTTCTGTATGGGGGTTATGAACCTGCCAATCTCCTTTTTTTGTATGCTGTTTTGTCAGTAGATATTTCGTTGCTTTTCTTATCGGGGTAGTGTCAGTAGCCATTCCCGCTTGCTGTAACGTATAACTAATTAACCCTGTATCCCAAACGGTGCTGGTAGAATTCTCGAGGTGACTTTGTTCCCCTCTTTTATCAATGAGGGATGAGAGACCAGTAACTGCTTTTTGAATAACAGGAGAGTCCTTTTTATAGCCAAGCGCAAGTAGTGCATAAATCATAAAGAAAGTTGCGCTTGCATAACTGTAAAGCGTTCCATCTTCTTCTAGTCGATCTAACATGTACTTTTCTCCGTATTGAAAGCCTAGGTGATGGAGATAAGACGGGAATTTTCCTATTCGTTTCATCTCTTTCCATAGGAAGGTAATTGGAGAGCGCTCATCTTCTAAGTGAGCATAGGATGGATAAAGGGCTATATCTCTTGCAAATAAGTCATCTAGCTGTGGTTTTGTTTTAGCATCGATAGTGAATTTTTTATTCGCTGCTATTAACATTGGTATGAAATGAATACGAGCATAGGCACTAAACTGATAGAAATTAATAGGTTGAAAGGTGGGCAAAAGTAGAAATGTCATCGGAATATAGATCATATGGGACCATGGGTAAAGACCATTGACGGAAAGCATCCATTTTATCATAAAATGAGCTTTCGCTAATCCGCCATTTTTTACTATAAATGCTTTTGCTTTCTTCATTTGATTGTCGTTCTTCGAATAATGTCCAGAGTATAAAAGAGCAGTATACGCAATAATGGTTGCGGATAAATGCCCGTTAGGCTCATCACTATATGCTTTCCAATAGCCCTCTCTATGCTGAGTGGCACGCAGTGTCTTCGTTAAAAGGCGAATATTTTCTTCTTCTGTCTGGATGTCTAAAGCTCTTATGGTGATGATATAAAATGCATCTGTCATTAAGCTTCCCTGAAAACGAAAAGGAAAAGATCCATTTGCTTGCTGATGTTCGACAAGTTCTTTTACACGTCTTTGTTGTTCTGTTTTAACCGATTCGAGAAATGTATTCAATAAGCTCACCTCAAATTCAACATCGTATTAGTAAACTTTATGCAACTTAGGGAAAGTCATATTCAGAAATATTTATATTTTCTTTTTTTAGTGGTTGAAATTGGAAAGATAGAGGACTATAATAAAACATAATTTCATCGAGCGAACATGTAGATCAGAAGGAGTATCCTAAAAAACTTTTTCAAAAGAGAGCAGTCGGCAGCTGAAAAGATTGTGTTGAAGTCTTAGGAGAAGACATCTGTGAGTGTTACTTTGAACGTTGTATAACTAACTAGTAGAAGTAACCGGCCGTCACCGTTATGATACAAGTGGTTTTTTTAAAAGAACAATTTGGGTGGTACCGCGGATAATCCGTCCCTTTTATAGGGGCGGATTTTTGTTGTTTTTTTGCATAAATTTAAGGAGGTGAGTACCGTGGATGACGATGATGATAACGATATGAATCAAGAGAATTTACTAACTTTAGGAGGAACAACGATATGGAATTTTCAAAAAGGGTACTCATTTCTGAGTGTGAGCAACATATTGGTAAAGAAGTAATATTAAAGGGCTGGGTGAAGAAAATTCGCCAACTAGGAAAGGTTGGCTTCTTGTTATTGAGAGATCGTACTGGAACAGTACAATGTGTTTTAGAGCAGGAGCAAAATCAGTTGAAAATAGAAACAGAAAGTGTAGTTCGGGTGACTGGAGTTCTTGTAAAAACGGATAAAACAGCAAATGGAGTAGAACTGCAAGTAAACGAATTAATCGTACTAGCTGAAGCGGATCCTTTGCCATTTGAAATTAATAAGAAAAAAGTAAATGCAGGGTTAGACCACTTATTAAATCATCGAGTTTTATCATTAAGACACGAGCAAATAAATGCTATTTTTACAGTCCAATCCATGTTTGTAAAAGGTTTTGCAGAGTTCTTAACAAAGGAAGGGTTCACCCGGATTTTCACTCCTAAAATCGTTTCACAAGGAGCAGAAGGCGGGGCCAATGTTTTTACCTTTAACTACTTTGATAAAAATGCTTATTTAGCTCAATCTCCGCAATTTTATAAACAAATGATGGTTGGAGCGGGGTTTGAAAGAGTGTTTGAAATTGCTCCTGTATATAGAGCAGAAGAACATAATTCCTCTAGACATTTAAATGAATATACCTCGCTAGATGTCGAAATGGGCTTTATTGAAAACGTCGAGGAAGTAATGGAGATGGAAAAGCAGGTTCTTCAATATACTTTTGATTATGTGAAGGAGCATTGTCAGAAACAGTTAGACATACTAAAGGTTGAAATACCAGTGATTAACGATATTCCCCAAATGACATTAGCAGAGGCACAGCAACTATTAAAGAAGAAGTATCAAAAGGATTCCCCAGAAGGAGATTTAAATACAGAAGGGGAAAAGTGCATTGGAAACTATATAAAGGAAAAGTACGGAAGTGATTTTGTTTTTATAACCAACTATCCGAGAACAACTAGACCGATGTATACAATGCCAAATAAGGAGAATCCGGTGTTAACTGATTCATTTGACCTTTTATATAAAGGAAGTGAAATTACCTCAGGCGGACAGAGAATTCATCGACAAGCAGAGCTGATAGCATCTTTTAAAGAAAAGGGACTAAACCCAGATGAGTTTAAGGCATATATCGATTCTTTTGCATATGCAATTCCACCACATGGAGGGTTTGGAATTGGCTTAGAACGAATTATCATGAAGTTTCTAAACCTAGGAAATATTCGGGAAGCAAGCGCGTTTCCGAGAGATTGCGACAGGATTATTCCATAAAATGGTTATTTAAGTCTAGTACTCATAAATAAAAACTAGCCCCTTACTCGTAAATTCGTAGGTTAATTTGGAGAAATGTTTTCTAGAAAACATAACCAAAGCAGAGCTACATTACGAAAGGAGCTAGTTTTATTATAATATCCCGAATTTGATTGATTAAAACATAAAAACGAGCATATTTTTATAAAATTTTAATAATATGGGTTTCTTTTCTATCTAGAAAAGGTATAGGACAAGGAGATAGATTATACATAGTTGGAGGGGGAAACATATGATAGAGGATCTAGAATTAGTACTTGATGCAAAAGCTGTGCTTGGAGAAGGACCATGCTGGGATTTTAGAAACAATATTTTATATTGGGTAGATATTGAAGGAAAAAAAGTACATATGTATAACCATATTTCTGGTGAGCACAAACAGGTTCAACTAGAACGAGAAGTATCGGCTGTTATCCCTTGTATAACAAAAGATACAGAATTTATTGTTACATTAGATAATGGCTTTCATCTTTTAAATATAGAAACAGAGCAACTAAAGTTTATTGGCGATCCAGAGCGAGATTTAAAACAGAATCGTTTTAATGATGGGAAATGTGATGCTTATGGTCGTTTATGGGCAGGTACAATGTGCAGAGATGGAAAGACGAAAGATGCAGCACTATACTGTCTTGATAATGAGGGAAAATGGACGGAAAAAATAAGTCATTTGAGTATTTCGAACGGCATTGCATGGACTAGTGATAATGAATACTTATACCATATTGATACACCTGCTCAAACAGTAACACGTTATGAATATGATTTGGAAACAGGAAAATTAGGAAAAGCAAAGCAGATTATTGATTTTTCAGAGGAAGAAGGATTCCCAGATGGTATGACAATTGATAGCGAAGGAATGCTATGGATTGCTCATTACGGTGGAGGAAGAGTGTCTAGATGGAATCCAGAGAGTGGGGGGAAATTAAGTGAAATATGCTTGCCAGTGCCGAATGTGACGTCTTGTACATTTGGAGGGAAAAAACTAAATGAGTTATATATAACGACAGCGAGATCTGGTTTGGATGATGAAGAATTAAAAAAGTATCCACAATCAGGAGGGTTATATAAAATCAAGCTACATATTCAAGGAGTAAAAACGTATTTATATCAAAACTAATTCTCTTGGCTATAAAAAAAGAGCTAATCAAACAGGATAATCATTTGATTAGCTCTTTTTTTATTTAACAACTAAAACTGGACATTTTACGCTTTTGATTACTTTATGACTAACACTTCCCAATACCAGTTCTTGCAAGGAATTTAATCCGCGGCTGCCAATGACAAGTAAGTCAAAGCTCTTTTGATTTGCATACTCGACAATTGTAGGACCCGGCTCTCCATGAAGAAATAGTAGTTTATAAGTGATATTATTGGATTGTAAGTATTCTTCCATTGATAAGAATTTTTTCCGCCTAGTAAGTTCTAAATCAGCCTTCCCTTGAGCGTGCAATACATCATATTTCGATTGAGTGATATCTAGGACATGAACAACTGTAATTACAGCATTCTCCTGAAGGGAAGCTAATTTTACTGCTTCTGTTGTTGCTCTTAACGAGTTTTTTGAACCATCAATTGCTAAAAGAATAGTAGAATACATGATTTACGCCCCTTTTTCTGATTTAGTGATCAGATAGTTTCGCATTTTGTTTGGGAAATACAGCAAGTTTATCTACAATCTTTTTACTTGCAGAATCTAAGCCAGTAATGGTAACTGTATTTTGATTTTCCTTCAGCTTTAACGCAATTTTATCAATGGCACCGACTGCAGAATCATCCCATACATGAGAATTAGTAAAATTAATGGAAATTTGTTTGTTTTTAATCGTTGTATCAAATGCTTGAACAAAGCTATCAACAGAAGCAAAAAATAGTTGTCCTTCCACTGCATAGTTGTAGCCTTGCGACGTTTCCTGTTTATGCATTTTCACATGAGAAATCTTCGCAGCAAATAAGACAGCACTTAAAATAACCCCAGCAATTACCCCTATCGATAAATTATCGGTTGCGACAACAATTATCACGGTTACGAGCATAACGATTGCATCTCCTTTTGGAGCAGTAACTAAGTACTTGAAGGAAGACCAGTCAAAGGTGCCGATACACACCATAATCATGATGCCAACTAGGACTGGCATAGGAATCTGTACAACAAGGCTGCCTAATACCATAATTAAAAACATTAGAAAAACGCCTGCAACAAATGTAGAGAGTCTCCCTCTCCCACCTGATTTCACATTGATAACAGATTGACCAATCATCGCACAGCCAGCCATTCCGCCAAAGAATCCTGTAACAATATTAGCTATTCCCTGTCCCCTTGCTTCTCTGTTTTTATTACTGTCTGTATCTGTTGCATCATCAATGATAGAAGCAGTTAATAAGGATTCCAATAGACCAACAATCGATAAAGCCAGCGCATATGGGAAAATTATTGCTAACGTTTCAAAGGAAAACGGTACATTTGGAATAAAGAAAGATGGCAATGATTGCGTAATTTTTCCCAAATCACCAACAGTAGATACATTTACATTTCCAACAATAGCAACAGCGGTTAAAATAATAATAGCAATTAGCGGTGCTGGAATGACTTTTAAAAATCGCGGCAAGATATACACAATTAATAACGTGATGATTACAAATAAATAAGTAATGTTTGTTACGTTAATAAGATGTGGCACTTGAGCCATAAAAATTAAAATCGCTAAAGCATTAACAAATCCAATCATCACTGCTCTCGGGATAAACTTCATGAGCTTCGCAATTTTTAATACGCCGAAAAGAATCTGAATTATCCCTGTAAGGATTGTAGCAGCAAATAAATATTCTAATCCGTAATCTCTAACTAATGGCCCCATTAATAATGCCATTGCTCCTGTTGCTGCCGAAATCATACCAGGTCTTCCACCTGTAAACGAAATAACCACAGCCATAGTAAAGGAGGCATATAATCCGATCATCGGATCTACCCCGGCAATGATGGAAAATGCAATCGCCTCTGGTATTAATGCAAGAGCAACGACCATTCCTGATAAAATATCCCCACGGATATTTGAAAACCATTCTTTTTTTATTTTTTCAATCAATTGATTCACCTCAATATCTTTCTGCTTGATACAAAGAAGTCTACCATGTTTTTTCCCAAAAAGGAATATGTTTTGGGAAAGTTTTTACAAGGAGAGAATTTCTATCTATAATAATGAGAAGAGATAATGTTGGAGGCAATTAAGATGAAATATGGTTATATGCGACCTACCATTGCAGATAATAGCTGCGAGCAACAGTTAAAAATACTGAAACCTATATGTGAGCAAATGTATCAAGAAGAACATGATTCGGCAAAAAATAGATCCAAGCTATCCGAAGTAATAGCCTCTCTATTAAAGGGAGACAAAATTATTGTAGCCCAGTTATTTACAATTGCAGACTCGAGTAGGCATTTGATGGAGTTATTAGACATACTTGAAGACAAAGGTGCTTATTTGCAATCAATAAAGGAAGATATTGATACAGAAAGAAAAAAGGAATATTCATTGTCTGAAATGCTGTCTCATTTAATTGAATTCCAGAATGAGATTATTCGGGAAAGAACAAAAAAAGGCATGGAATACGCGAGACAGCATGGGAAAGCAAGTGGAAGACCGAGAAAAGCTGATGAAAATGTAAAAAAAGCAATGGAGATGTATCAGTCTAAAAAATATACATTAAAAGAAATAAAAGAAGAAACAGGAATTAGTAAATCTACATTATATAGGTATTTAGAGCATTAATGAGGGATTTCATTTTTAAAGAGTGGAAGGAAGAAGCAGGGTTTATCAAAGAAAAGAAAGCAAGAAATAAGTCGTTCATCCGAGGAATGAACGACCAAGTCGAAGTGAAACGAGTTTTTTATTTTGTCTTAAGTAACTGTTTTACGATTCTACCTAAAGAATTTTCCTCCATAAAAGGAGCTAGCTTTGCTAGTAATTGTGGGGATAGTTTATCAGCATCCATATTGGATAATAATTGATCAATAGCATCCTCTTCTAAAAAAGGAGCAAGTTCAATCAGCTGTTCCAATTCTATTTCTCCATTCACTGCTTTATCCACTAGTTCATTAAAGGAAGCTTCTCCTATAAAAGGAGCCATTTTTTGTATGAAAGACCATTCCCCCTTACTTGATGCGATTGAAACTAAGTGTTCAATCGTATCTTCTTCTAAAAAGGGAGCCAAACCAATTATATGTTCCTCATTAAACATGTCATCTATTCCTTGCAAGACAAGATTATTTAAAGCTGTATCACTAATAAAAGGAGCCATATTTGTGATGAACTTCCAAGTTAATTGCCCATTTTGCACTTTCCATATTAAGTTGTCTATATATTCTTCATCTAAAAAGGGGGCAAGCTGGACTAATTCTATAGGTTCAATCGATTCGCTAATGACTTGATTGGCGATTGAGTGTAAGGTGCTAGAAGATAAAAAAGGTGCAATTCGCTGAACAATCTTCCAATCTATTGTTTCTTTTGTTACTTGTATGACGATTTCATCTAATGCTTCTGTTGACAGAAAAGGAGCTAGATGAACAATTGTGTCTAGATTCCAAGCGGTTGCATCCATTTTTTCAGATACTTTACTTAGTTGACTAGTTTTAATAAGAGGGGCGATATCAATCAGCTCCTTTACGTCGGCAGCTCCTGAATTAATTAAATCAGCTACTTCCTCGGTTTGGTCGGCCGATAAATGCTCAACCATTTTCCCAATTTGCTTGGAAGGTTTTGGTTGTTTATTCCCAGCGCTCATTAAGAGATCAATAGAAACCTCCAATTCATTAGCAATAATGGGAATGGTCATAATATCAGGAAGGGATTCTCCTCTTTCCCATTTGGATACCGCTTGATGACTGATATTTAATTTATCTGCTAATTCAACCTGTGTTAGGTCTTTTTCTTTTCTCAATTTTGATATATATGCCCCAATTTTTCGTGAATCAACCATACTTGTCATCTCCTCTACTTTTCCAGTGCGCACTGTCTAATTCGATACTAGCATACTTGCCAAAACATGCCTATCAACGGTTAGTTGAATAGCTGAAAAATAGTGATTCTACTGGTGGTAGAATTGTTTTTGCATGATGGTTTTTAGTGGAAAGCAATGCAACATTAGAACATAAAAAATCCACAAAGAGTCTCAACTCCTTGTGGACTATTATAATCTTACACTAGTACGCCTTCTTTATATTCTTTTGTTAATGTTGGCCAGTATTCCTTATTTGCCTCAATTAAATCATCAAGAACTGCCTTTGCTACTTTTGCTGATGGTAAAGTTTTATTTAAAGTGAATGCCTGTAACGCTTTTTCATAAGAACCTTCCACAATTGCTTCCACTAAAATTTTCTCAGATGCTAATTGCTGGTCAATCATTGCTTTGTAAAAGTAAGGAATGTCTCCAACAAACTCAGGTTTAGGACCATCACTTGTAATAAGTGCCGGTACTTCAATCATTGCATCCGCAGGTAAGTTTGGAATTGTTCCGTTGTTTTCTACCATAACTAAATATCTTTTTCCTAAATTTTGTGCAAGGGATACTGTTACATCTACAATAAATGTTCCGTGTACGCCTACTGCAAAGGAATCTTCTAAAATGCCAGTCTCTTCATATTTCTTAACTGTTTCAAATAACGTTTTTTCACGGCCATCCATTACTTCATTTGCACGAGTATAATCTTTGTTTGAAGTTTCCACAATATAATCTGGGAACAGATAGTATTGTAAATATGGGTTTGGCAGATATTCTGGAAAATGATCCATAATTAGTTTGATATTCTTAAAGGTTTTAATCCAAGAAGAATCTGCATGGCGATAATCAATTTTGGAAATGTCTTCTGTTAGTAATCCATATTTATAGACATGTTCACGAATTTCAGGCAATTTTTCTTGACCCTCTACCTTAATGCTTGTAAACCAGCCAAAGTGGTTTAGACCGAAGTAGTCAACCTCTAGTTCTTCTCTTTCTACTCCAAGGATAGCTGCAATATTACGCATTGTTGCTACCGGCATATCACATATATTTAATACTCTTGAGTTTGGACGTAATTTACGAACACCTTCTGCTACAATAGATGCAGGATTTGAGTAGTTTACAATCCAAGCTGTTTCTTTTGCGTATTTTTCTACATAATCGATTAACTCGATCATTGGAAAAATGGTTCTAAGTCCATAAGCTAATCCACCTGGTCCACATGTTTCTTGTCCGACTACATGATGGGAAAGGGGAATTTTTTCATCCAGTTCACGCATTGCATATTTGCCAACTCTCATTTGTGCAAACACAAAGTCTACATCATCAAATGCTGTTTGTGGATCTGTTGTATCAATGACTTTAATTTTATCTGTATATTCTTCAATAACTGCTTTTGCTGCAACAACTACTTGTGATTGTCTTTCTCCATCAATATCATAGAAGCGAATTTCAGATAGAGGCAGGTCCTCTAAACGATCCATTAAGCTTCGAATAATTCCTGGTGTGTATGTGCTTCCTCCGCCTGCAACTGCTAATTTATATGTTTTCATATTAAATACCTCCTAATTGTTGGTCTACTTGGTCTCGAACAGATTTAACATTTAAACCATAGACGACTTGAACATTATTTCCTGATTTAATAATTCCTTTTGAACCTGTTTGTTTTAGTGTTTGTTCATCTACCACATTTGGATCTTTTAAAATTAAGCGTAATCTTGTATAACAATTATCTACATTTTCAATATTTGCTTTTCCGCCTAAGGCGTTGACAATAGTTGCTCCTAAAGCAGATGGTGAATCGCTTGGTGCGACACCAGAAGCAGCTGCTTCTGCTTTAGCTATTTTATTTGTTTCTGTTACTGCCGCATCTTCTTCTCTGCCTGGTGTTTTTAAATTCAACTTAAGAATTAAGAAGCGGAAAAGAATGAAGTAAATAGTTGCCATTAATAATCCTACTAAGATAAACATTGGCCAGTTAGACTTGGTTGTTCCAAGCGGTAAATTGTATAGTAGGAAGTCAATAAATCCATTTGCACCAATTGCATGTACGTTAAAGATACTTAAGAGCATCATCCCTACGCCTGAAAGAACCGCATGTATTACAAACAAGATTGGAGCTGTGAAAAGGAAAGCGAATTCTAATGGCTCTGTTACCCCTAGTAAAAAGGAGGTAAAGGCAGCTGGGAGAAGAATTGCTTTTGCGATCGATTTCTTCTTTTTATCTGCAGTCACGTACATTGCTAGTGCTGCACCCATCAGCCCAAACATTTTGCTTAAGCCACGCGCATCCCAGTTAACCGTACTGCTTAACGTTTTAATACCTGAGTCTGCCATTTCAGCAAAATAGATATTTCTTGCTCCATAAATAATTTCGTTTCCGATATGTGCAACTCCGCCTAATTCTGTATATAGGAATGGAGTATAGACTAAGTGATGAAGACCAGTTGGAATCAGAATTCTTTCTAAGAATCCATAAATAAGTAATCCGACTACCCCTAAATTTTTAATGCCGCTTGCAACTGCTGTAATACCATCTTGAACGAATGGCCAAAATTCTGCGGAAAGTGCGCCTAAAATCATTGCGCTAGGAATAGCTAAAATAGCAACGAAGCGATGTCCTGAATATATGGCCATAACTCCTTTGAATTCTGTGTCACAGTATTTATTGTGCAAAATACCAACTAGAGCACCTAGAAGAATTCCGGAGAATACTCCCATTTCCAGCACTTGGACATTTAATACCATTGCCTGCCCAGACAATTGCATTTGCTCCGGTGCTACTAAACGACCAGTTAGGTTTAGTACTTGATGCATAGCGTTTATAAAGATAACGAAGGTTACTAACCCAGTTAAGGCAGCGTATCCTTTATCTTTTTTAGCTAAGCCGATCGGGATACCAACAGCAAAGATTAAAGCTAGATTTTGCAGAATGGCTACAGCTGAGGAAGAAATAAACTTCCCTGTATTTTGGATAAGAGGATTTTCTAAAAACGGAATATATTGTGCTAAGTTTCCATTTCCGAAAACATTCCCAAATGCGATAAATAAACCGATAATCGGTAGAATGAGAATTGGTGCAAATAAAGATTTTCCAAAGAGCTGGAGACCATTTACAACCTTTTTCATCTATAAAACCTCCCTTTATGGTAAGCGTTGTCAAATGTTTTTAATAACCAAAGTATATAATTGAATATATCATTTTGAAAGGGGTTGCAAGCATTGTGTACTATGTCTTTCAATCCTGTAACATGTTACAAACCTTCGGCAAGGCAAAATAGAGGATGTTCTACGAGCATCCCCTTAATAGGTCAGTATTCTGTAATAATCCCTCTTTTAATGGCTACAAGTAACAGTAAATCAATGAGCATAAACATGTTGGATTCATAGGACGTTACTTCAAATTCTTGTTGGGACTCAATAGTCGGATCGAGGACAGTAAAAACAATATCAGAAATTTTAGCTGTTGAACTTTTACTATTTCCGGTAAAAAGGATTGTTTTAACGCCCTTGTCTTTTGCGATTTTCACTTTCTCTAGAACTTTAGCTGTTTCACCAGAACGTGAAAAGGCAATGAGTAATTTATATTTTTGAATATTATTGAGGAAAATGGCTCGACTATCGCTTGTTGTTGTATTGGAAACATAATAACCAAATAACTCTAGTTTTTTAGCGAAATAGCTAGAAAATACGGTGGAAAAGCCTGCACCATAAAAGTAAATCATTTTATTATCATTAATTTGTGTAAGAAATTGTTCAATGCTTGTCTCATCTAAGGAATCGATGGTGCGTTGATAATTTTGTTTAAAGGAAACCACCGATTCCACTAGTGGTTGGTGAATGCTGTCTACGTATTCAACTTCTTGATTAAGCATTTTAGTTACTTTCAAATTTAAGTTGTATATGAATTCGCTGTATCCACTAAATCCAAGCTTTTTACAAAGGCGGATAATGGTTGCAGTGGATACAAATAGATCATTTGCGGCTGCGCGGATGCTTAACGTCTCTCCTGCTAATTTCTTTTGGATGAGAAAATGGATGATATCTTTCTCCGACTCGGTTAGGTTTTTATCGTTCGCATAATCAAGAAAAAGCATATCTATATTTTTCAAGCTATCATCAGTCCTTGTTATTATTTTCGTCTAGTATGTATGCTCTTATTATAATGAATAAATAAGTACGACATTATGTTTTTCTAATATTCATTAGATAGCATAATATCAAAAAGGATGCCCATACTACTAAATACAATGTAAATTTTGGAGGTTTTACTTCGTGTCCCAATCAAATATAAAACTGACATCCTCAGAAATTGCTTCCCTGTGGACATCGTATTTAAATAATTGCATGTCCAAACAGGTTCTCACACATATGATTCAATATGTAAAGGACAGAGAAATTGCTGATGTTATTCGTTTTGCTTTTCGGTTTGCCCAAAAGCAAGGAAAGCGTTTTGAAACAGTTTTTCAAAAAGATGAATTTGCTATTCCACTTGGTTTCTCAGAAGCCGATGTTAATACGAAAGCGCCTGCTTTATTTACTGATTCTTTCTGTTTAGCATATATTAACCATATGGCGAAAGCTGGCCTACTGGCATACGGAGGATTTTTGGCTATGAGTACAAGGGAAGATTTGATAGCCTTCTTCCATCATGGATTACATTATACCTCAAAGTTATATCATTTAAGTACTTCCATTCTTGAAAAAAAAGGATTGCTCGTTTGCGCACCTTATACTTCCATTCCAAAGGAAATGGATTATATTGATACACTAGTGTTGCATAAATGTTGTTAGAATATTCAGTTTAAATATGTCCCCTGTTAAGAGCCAAAAAAGTAAATACCCAACTAAAGGTGGATCCATCCATTTGGAAATTTTTTTACAATTAGACTTAAGAGACGACGACAATTTGTTTATTAAGGAATGGTTTTTCCTTCAATCTTTCGAAGCCAAATATGTGCTGGTTTCCACAAAGCTGCCCGTAAATATCGGCTAATTTGTAGGGTTTTTCGTTTACTTTTTGTCTCGATTTGTGCGAGAACATGCAGGCAAAAAACAATAAGTGCGATAAACACTTGATTCTGAATTGCCCATTCGCTTTGGCCGTAAAACTTTTTGATATGGAGATGTTGTTTAATCCATTTGAAAAATAACTCAATCGCCCAGCGTGATTTATACATCTTTGAGATTTCTTCAGCACTTAAATCAAAACGATTTGTGATTAAATGAAGCTCATTTCCTTTTGAATCAATCACTTTTAGAAGACGAAAGTAATTTTCGGCACGGTTTTGCGTCGTACCAATCAACACCATTTGATCCGACAAAACAGATGTATTCTCGGGTAGTTTAAAATCGTAAACCTCCCGTATGACTGCGTTTTTTCGCAGCCTAGAAAGGAAAAAGTAGCCGTCATCTGTCATCCGATCAAAGCGTTCGTAGTCTAAGTAACCACGGTCAAACACATACATACATTCCTTGTCATCAACCATTACTTCAAGCTGACCGCGGTCATGTTCTTTGGCCGTTGTCATAATGGCCTTTTCGGGATAGGATATACCTTTTTCCATAAACACAAGGCGTAAGTGCAATTTAACACCCGCTTTTGTTTTGCGGAATTTTGCCCATTTATGATTAGTCAAATTGAGAGGCAATGTGCTTGAATCAATGATTTTTAATGGCATCACAAGTTTCGTGTTGTGCGTTTTGGCATGAATTTGTGAAACTAAATCAAGGAAAAGCTTTTGGAATAAGTCTGGATTCATGCCATTTAAACGGCGTGAGAGTTGGGAAATACTGATAGAATCAAGATCAATGCCCTTTTGCAGTTGATCATCGAAAAGACAATCGCTCAGCGCATGCAGACTTTCGACTTCTTCTAGCTGCGCAAAAAGTAATAATTTTAGAAATGACTCTGTCGTTAGTTTTTTCGTATAGAAATCTAATTTCAACGTTTTCACGTTTTCTTCAAATAATTGAAGATTTATTGGTGAAAACCATTGTCCAAATGAAGTTTTTCGTGTAATCTTGTCCATGCGATAGTCCTTTTTAGTGGATTTGGACGGGTTACCACCTAACTTATCCATTATAAAGGACTTTTTCTTTGCATAAAATGATAAAATTGAACATTTCAAGTATTTTTAATAGTTAAATTAAATTAACGCAACACTAGTGATATTGATAACAAAAAATATTTAAGTGGCTACTCCTTGTTTCATAAAAAAAGACCCTTAAATGCAGTAGAAGTTTCTCATCTTTATATGAATACACAGACAAATAATATGGGACTAAAGATTACAATGGCTTTTGCTCAAACAACGACGAATAAAAAAGTACAAGCATATATGCTAAGAGGAAGAGATATTTCACAAAAACATTTAAAAATATTTACGGATACATTAATGAATGAGGGAATCCAAAATCCCAATTCTTCGGATATAGGTGTCACTAACTCGACCGTACGAACTTTCTCTGATAAGTTAATGATGTTTCATATTGGTTTATTGAGTGCCGCTGGCGTAGGCAATTATGCAATGGCGGGTGGAGCTAGCCAAAGAAGCGATCTTCTGCTTAATTATGAAAGGCTATCTATGGAAATTGGTCAATATGCAAAAGACGGGGCCGATTTAATGATTAAAAATAAGTGGCTAGAACAGCCGCCGCCAACTAAATAACATAAGTAGTTAGTTCACATGATGGCAAAATAGAGTTCACAGCATACAAAGAAGAGGATGGGACATAACTAAATAGATACTCTGTAAAGACGAACAATTTCTAATCTATCTAGTAAATAGCGGCTGCTTTCGCATACTTTTTACAAGAGGAAATATAATTAGTTGGAAAAACAAAGCAGCCGGAATACACGAAGACTCCTATGGGATTAGCGAGACAGTCTGAGACCCTGCAGGCCATAGGCCGAAGCGGCTCAGCGCGAGCCCCATGGAAAGCGAAGTGTATTCCGGCTGCGGGGGATCGCACCAAACTT
Organism: Niallia sp. RD1; assembly: GCF_024219955.1. Taxonomy (NCBI): domain Bacteria; kingdom Bacillati; phylum Bacillota; class Bacilli; order Caryophanales; family Bacillaceae; genus Niallia; species Niallia sp. RD1. The sequence goes on from NZ_CP100420.1 coordinate 1,681,053, forward strand.
CATGGAAACATCCTTTGAAAAACAAATAAAAGCCCGAACAATTATACGGAACATTCATTAGCATCTTCGTATAATTGTTCGGAATTATCCTTGGCTGGAATACTTATGTCCCAGCCTCTTCTTTGTATTTTAAGCTTCCTGCTCATTATTTATTCTTTTGCTGTTTTTTTTGACGGTGTGAGCGCTTTCCTCCAAGATGTACATTACTGGTAATTGAGAGGTAATATTTGATTCTCCTATATAGACTTCTGTAACATAATACGCAATATTTATATCGGAAATTTTCGCTAATTGGCAGTCTTTGCTATTGGTGATACTGATGATATTGCAGCCTTCTATTTTTAATTGGTTGGCAAGGTGCAGTGTGTGATCTGTTTCACCTGAAACGGATAAGATAATGGCCGTGCTGCTTTTCAGCTCTTTACTGTTAATTGGATAAAAGGGATCTTTTATAAAAGTAGAAAATTTCCCTAAGCTTGAAAAGTATCTGGCTCCATACTCTGCTAAAATACCTGAACTTCCTGTTCCTACAAATATTACTTTATTAGATTGGATTACCATTTCAGCTGTTTCTTGTATGTATGTTTCAAAGTTGCCTTTCAGCGTACGTTCTAAAAACTCTGAAAGATAATATTTTGTTGATTTTAAGTTTTCTTGTTCATTTCTATCTAAATATAATTTTAATTTTACCTTAAACTCCGAAAAACCATCACAGTTTAGTTTTCTGCAAAATCTTAGAATGCTAGATGTTGAAACATGGGTTTCATCAGATAATTCTCTGATGCGCATATAAATAACCTTATCGATATTTTTTGTAACATAGTTATAGAGTAGCATTTCTAAATCATTAAAGGATTGAATCATTTCATTTGTGAACAAATTTTCTTCCCCCTACTCTAAATAATATTTTTTCTATATTTCCCATTACCTCGTTCTTAACGAACAGTAAGACTCCCGCCTCAAGCTTATGAGAATAGGAGGAAGGAGGTGGGAAATGAAGAAATCCCAACTGATGGAAGTTTCACTTTATTATAAAACAGGTTGTGACTAAAATGTAACAAATTCCTTCTGGAGAAAAAAGATACTAAGTGTTTATTTTTCCTTGTAATATATTTGAAAGCGTATACAATTTAAATGAAAGGAGGAATGAGATGGCTGAGAAAGAGTGCTTTCCAGAAAAATTTCTATGGGGATCAGCTTCAGCTGCGTATCAAGTGGAAGGAGCTTGGAGTGAAGAGGGAAAGGGTCCATCGGTATGGGATCATTTTACGAAAATTCCTGGAACAACTTTTCAAGGAACAAATGGCGATGTGGCAGTTGATCATTACCATCGCTTTAAAGAAGATGTCGCATTGATGGCTGAAATGGGTTTAAAGGCATATCGATTTTCTATTGCTTGGAGCAGGGTTTTACCTGATGGGAGAGGAAAAGAGAATAAAGCTGGGCTACAATTTTACGATCAGTTAATTAATGAACTTATAAAATATAATATTCAGCCCATTATCACGATTTATCATTGGGATGTTCCGCAAAAGTTAATGGATTTGTATGGTGCTTGGGAATCAAGAGAAATCATTCAAGACTTTAATGCGTATTGCATCCTTCTTTACAAGCATTTTGGTGATCGAGTAAAGTATTGGGTTACACTTAATGAACAAAATGTATTTATGTCTTTAGGATATGAGCATGGATTACATCCTCCTGCTGTGAAGGATAAGAAGAGAATGCTTGAGGCCAATCATATTGCTAATTTGGCTAATGCGAAAGCGATTCAATCTTTTCGAAGATATGTGCCAGATGGCAAAATTGGACCCAGCTTTGCTTATGGTCCTGTCTATCCATTTGATTGTAATCCAGAAAATATTCTTGCTTACGAAAATGCAGAAGAGCTTCATAATCATTGGTGGTTAGATGTTTATGTTTGGGGAAGATATCCAAAGACAATGTGGAAGCTTTTAAGCGATGAGGGGTTGGCACCAACCATGGAGGAAGGAGATAGCGAATTATTAGCATTTGGTCGCCCTGATTTTCTTGGAATCAATTACTATCGTACAGGAACGGTGGAAAGTAATCCTATAGACAAAGCTGTGGAAGGGGGAGAAATGAACACAACAGGAAAAAAAGGCACATCTAAGGAACATGGAATACCAGGTTTATTCAAATCAAAAAAAAATCCCTATTTAGACTCAACTAACTGGGATTGGGAGATTGATCCGCAAGGTTTACGGATTGGACTCCGGAGACTTGCGAGCAGATACCATTTGCCGTTATTGATTACGGAAAATGGGCTGGGGGAATTTGATCAATTAGAGGAAGGAGAGATTCATGACGAGTATCGCATTGACTACCTTCGCTCCCATATTCAAGCATGCCGAAGTGCAATAAAAGAGGGTGTTGACCTAATCGGGTATTGTACTTGGTCCTTTACAGATTTGTTAAGCTGGCTTAATGGCTATCAGAAAAGGTATGGATTTGTTTATATAGATAGAGAAGAGCAGGATGAAAAGGAACTAAAACGAATAAAAAAGAAGAGCTTTTATTGGTATAAGAAAGTAATCGAAACAGATGGTTGTGAGTTATAGTATTCTTATTTTTGAATAATTGGAGGAAATTAAATGAAAAAATTACTTTTAGTATGTGCAGCTGGGATGTCTACGAGTTTATTAGTAAATAAAATGAAGGATGCAGCAAAAGAAAAGGGAATGGAGCTTGAGATTTTCGCATTGCCAGTGTCGGAATGTCAAAAAGTCGCACATGAAGTGGATGTTGTTTTATTAGGACCACAAGTACGTTATCAAAAACCACAAGTAGAGGAGATTATTGCTGGAAGAGTACCAGTGGAAGTAATTGATATGCGGGCATATGGCATGATGAATGGAAAGGCAGTATTGGACAGAGCGTTAGAATTAATGGCATAAGTCGATTAGCAACTTGCACCTAGAGAAGCCTACAAAAACAGCTTTCCACTGTAAAAATAACGATAATTATTTAGGGGGAATTATATAATGGGTTTTATGGCGGCTTTTGAAAAGTTTGCGGAGAAAACGTTAGTGCCAGTTGCAGCAAAATTAAACTCACAGAGGCATATAGTTGCTATCCGTGATGCATTTATTCTATCTTTTCCTATCACACTTGCAGGTTCATTAATTGTCCTACTAAACTTCGCGGTTTTAGCTCCAGACGGCTTCATTGCCAAAATCTTATTCTTGCATAAATTATTTCCGAATTTAGCTGACTTGCAGTCGGTTTTCTCTCCAGTTTTAAATGGATCTGTTAATATTTTATCCATGTTTATTGTCTTTCTCGTTGCCAGAAATATGGCGATTTCCCTTAAAGCAGATGAATTGTTAAGTGGACTCACAGGTCTTTCCGTATTTTTCATCATTTATCCACCTTATACAAATGTAGAAGGAACAAACTTTTTAACGACTCAATGGGTAGGGGCACAAGGATTATTTGTTGCGTTAATCGTAGGGTTGTTAGTTGGAGAGCTGTTCAGTAGATTATCTAAGTCAAAAAAATTACAAATAAATATGCCGGACTCTGTACCTCCTGCTGTTTCTCGTTCTTTTAAGGTATTATTTCCAATTATAATTATTACTGTTTTGTTCGCTATTGTAAACGCTTTAATAAATGCGGTTTATCCAGAAGGACTGCACGGATTTATTTATGCAGTGATTCAAACACCATTAAAGAGCTTGGGAACTAATATTGTATCTTTAGTTATCCTAGCGATTGTTTCCAACTTATTATGGGTATTTGGTATTCATGGTCCTAATACAATTGCTGCCATTCGTGAAGCAATGTTTGCAGAGGCAAACTTAGAAAATCTGAACTTCGTGGCAGAGCATGGAACAGCTTGGGGAGCTCCATATCCTGTAACTTGGGCAATAAATGACGCCTTTGCAAACTATGGTGGCTCTGGTATGACACTTGGATTGCTTATTGCCATTTTTATTGTTGCAAAAAGACAAGATTACCGGGATATTGGAAAGCTATCCCTTGCACCAGGGTTATTCAATATTAATGAACCAATTATCTTTGGTTTACCAGTAGTATTGAATCCGATTTTAATTGTACCGTTTATTCTAGTTCCAGCTATTAATATTATTATCGGATATGTTGCGATTGTCTCAGGACTAATTCCGCCAATTGCCTATTCCGTACCATGGACCACTCCAGGGCCACTAATTGCCTTCCTTGGAACAGGTGGAAACTATATTGCATTATTGCTTGGTTTTGTCTGCTTAGCTGTTTCAACGCTTGTATATTTACCATTTGTAATAGCTGCTAATAAGGCTAATGCAGTAAGTTACGGAGGACAAAAAAGTGATTCGGATGTTTCTGCTTAAAGTGTGAGACAAAATGAACCAATATACTATTCAGTTTTTCTGTGGGCAAATAAACTATGTTCGGGCTTTTTTTGAAAATTATCAGGATGATTACATCAGAACCAGTATAACGGTTATTAATAAGATTAAAGCCGATCTAGTGGTTGATACAGCCTTGTCCCCTGAACTAGCTATACGCCATGTAGAGAGAACATTCCAGCAATCCAAATATGGTTGTGCACTGCATTTTAATGTTTCTATGAAATAATATAAAAATGATCAAAAAAAGGCTTTCTCCAAGCATGTAACTTTGGGAAAGCCTTTCAAATTAGACAAAATAAATTTTATCCCACTCTTAACGGACAGTAAGACTCTGACCTAAAAGTTTATAAGAATACGAGGGAGATAAGTGGGAGATCAACTGTCCGTAAAGGTCCGATTGGTTCAACTAACCATCAGTGGGGGAGGAAGAAACACCCCCACTGATGGAAGTTTCACTTTATCCCACTCTTAACGGACAGTAAGACTCTGACCTAAAAGTTTATAAGAATACGAGGGAGATAAGTGGGAGATCAACTGTCCGTAAAGGTCCGATTGGTTCAACTAACCATCAGTGGGGGAGGAAGAAACACCCCCACTGATGGAAGTTTCACTTTATCCCACTCTTAACGGACAGTAAGACTCTGACCTAAAAGTTTATAAGAATACGAGGGAGATAAGTGGGAGATCAACTGTCCGTAAAGGTCCGATTGGTTCAACTAACCATCAGTGGGGAGGAAGGAATCCCCCACTGATGGAAGTTTCACTTTATGCAGTTTCATCTTGATCAATAATATCAATAATTTGGTTTTTTAATACTTCGGAGGTAGGACCAAGAATGGCCTGAATTCCGTTTCCGACATCGAGGACACCCTTTGCGCCAAGCAGCTTTAATTGATCATGGTTTACTTGTGACTTATCAATAATGCCAACGCGAAGTCTTGTAATGCAGGCATCTAAATTGTTAATGTTTTCTTTCCCGCCAAGTGCTTGCAATACTTGTAAGGCTTTTTCTCCTTTAGAAGTGTTTGTTTTTCCTCTTTTTTTATAATCTTCTTTTGAGGAAAATATGTAACGGCATATAGTAATCATGAAAATCAAATCTCGGACGCTCTTTCTCTTAGAAAAGGAGATTTTGCTTTAGTTATTTCTTTTTCAGGTGATACAAGATTTATCGTTCGCTTGGTGAAAGTATTAAAAGGACAGGGAATCCCTATAGTGGCGATAACTGGGAGAGAAGATTCTTTTTTGGCAAGAAATGCAGAAGAAATCATTCTTGTTAGTGATAAAAGTGATTCTGATTTTAAATCACCAATAATTGAAGAAATTAGTATGTTAAGTATTATTAACTCTATTTATTTAGTATACTCGTTATTTTTAAATAGCTTAGAGGGACCATAGACCATCGAGTCAAGGAATAATAGGAAAATCATTTTGATGTCAGATTTCCTTAGAAGGTAAAATGTGCTTCTTTCTTTTTACATTTTGTTATATTATAATTACTATTATAAATCTAAGCAGGAAGGGATTTCGATTTTATGAAGTCTCTTTTTGTTTGTGTACCTACATTTTTATATCATTTGTGTTAATTTTATATAGCTGCTAACTTTGTTGCTTTTAAGCCATTTAATCGATAGAATTCTTTGTTGGAATCCTAATGAATAAATAGGAGCAATGAGTTTTTACTGTTGTCACTTTTATTGTATAGTTAAGTATAGATTGATAAATTGTTTAGAATAGGGTGTTGAAAAATGAGTGAATATAGAGTTTTACTTTATTATAAATATGTACCAATTGATAATCCAGAAGAGTTCACAAAAGAGCATTTAGCCCTTTGTAAAGAGTTAGGATTACTAGGTCGTATTCTTATTTCGCATGAAGGGATCAATGGAACGGTTTCTGGTACGGTAGAGCAAACAGACAAGTATATAGAAGCAATGAGACAGGATCCGCGTTTTAGCGATACTATTTTTAAAATCGATGAAGCGGATGGTCATGCTTTTAAGAAAATGCATGTGCGTCATAAAAAAGAATTAGTTAATTTAAGCTTAGAAGATGATGTAGATCCACTTGAGATAACTGGTAAGCATTTAAAGCCAACAGAATTTTATAAGGAAATGCAAGATCCTAACGCAATTGTGATTGACGCTCGTAATGACTATGAATTTGATCTTGGTCATTTCAGAGGCGCTATTAAGCCAGAGATTGAAACATTTAGAGAATTACCGCAATGGATTAAAGAAAATAAAGACATGCTAGAGGGCAAAAAAATTCTTACTTACTGTACTGGTGGGGTAAGATGTGAAAAATTCTCTGGCTGGTTACTAAAAGAGGGCTTTGAAGATGTAAGTCAATTAGATGGTGGAATTGTAACTTACGGAAAAGATCCAGAAGTACAAGGCGAACTTTGGGATGGTCAATGCTATGTGTTTGACCAAAGAATCAGTGTGCCAGTCAATCAAAAAGAACATGTGATTGTTGGACGTGACTTCTTTACAGGAGAGCCATGTGAAAGATATGTAAACTGTGCAAATCCAGAGTGTAACCGTAAAATGTTATGCAGTGAAGAAAATGAAGAAAAGTATATGAGAAGCTGTAGCCATGAGTGCCGCACACATCCAAGAAACTTCTATGTAAAACACAATGGTCTTACACCAGAGCAAGTAGAAGCAAGAGTGAAAGAAATTGCTCAATGGGAAGAAGAAAGAAAAGTAATGTAATGATAAGGGCTGTCCTTCGAGGGCAGTTCTTTTTTGTCTGTGTTGTTGGGAGAAGGCGCTTTGGCTGATAAATTGAAAGTTTGGCTGATATTCAAGCAGAGTTGGCTGATAAATCGAAAGTTTGGCTGATATCTAAGCAGAGTTGGCTGATAAATCGAAAGTTTGGCTGATATCTAAGCAGAGTTGGCTGAAAAATTGAAAGTTTGGCTGATATCTAAGCAGAGTTGGCTGATAAATTGAAAGTTTGGCTGATATCTAAGCAGAGTTGGCTGATACACAAGCAAGCTTAGCTCATAAAACAGAAATTAGGCTGGATATGCCAAAAATGTAGCTCATACCAACCTTCTTTTTTATAGGCTAAGCTAAGAAAAATTAGCTTAATATTTTAATTTTGGATGGAGGAGAATTAGTCGTATTAATAAATGCTAATAATTGTTCTGCCATATATTCAGAAGGATAACAAAAGTCCTCCTTGACCCATTCCATGATCAAGCCAACAATTGCATTGGCTTGATAACTGATATGAAGGTTTCGGTTAATTTTTGGATCTATTAGGGCATACTCAAAATCTTCATTATTTACTTTTTTTAACGTTTGATAGATACGTAATCGATAATCGTACAGGAAATCAGAAGAGAAGACTAACTTATAAAACAAGGCATGCCTTTGCACATGTTCAAATATTTTAATTGATTTAGCTGTTAATGTAGGATATATCAAAGGTTTCTAGATGAACATAGGGAAAGCGATAGGCCCAAATTAGATCTGATAGAACATCATTTGTTAGATCCTCTAGTAAATCTTCTTTGTACTGGTAATGGCGATAAAAAGTTCCGCGATTAACATCTGCATGCTCGACAATATTTGTTATGGTGATATCTTTAAAATCCTTTTGATCCATTAAAGTGATAAGGGCGTTTTTTAATGCTTTTTTTGATTTTTTCACTCTTCTATCAGAGTTAGTTTCGTTGGTCTTCATCACATAAACCTCCCTACTACTTCAAAGAATTTGAGTAATAAAACAAAATCCTACTCGTTTGTTCAATAAGATACATATCTTCTTTTTTTGCTGATTGAATAAGTTATTTTAATAAAATTATACTATAAGAGTAGTGAATACGTTAAATAATTCAATTAGTATTGCTAGCGATTTCAATAGAGGGAGTGGATTTAAAAATGAAATTACAAGACAAGGTTGCAGTAATTACAGGTGCAGCATCTGGGATGGGGAGAGAGATTGCTCTCATTTATGCAAAAGAAGGAGCGAGTGTTGTTGTTTCTGATTTGAATTTAGAAGGCGCAGAGGCTACAGTTCAAGAAATTAAAAATAATGGTGGCAATGCAGTTGCATTAAAAACAAATGTAGCGTTAGAAGACGATATTCAGCAGTTGATTGATAAAACCATTGATACTTTTGGAAAAGTAGATATATTAGTGAATAATGCTGGGATTATGGACAATATGGAGCCAGCAGCGGATATTGAGGATAAAATATGGGATAGAATCTTTGCTGTTAATACAACGAGTGTCATGCGTTCTACTAGAAAAGTATTGCCACTATTTTTAGAGCAACAAGGTGGCATCATAGTAAATATCGCTTCTGCTGGAGGATTATATGGCGCTCGTGCAGGTGCAGCCTATACGGCTAGTAAGCATGCGGTTGTTGGTTTTACGAAAAATACTGGTTTTATGTATGCAGATAAAGGGATTAGATGTAATGCGATTGCTCCAGGAGCAGTTATCACAAATATTGGTGCTTCGATGACAAATATCAATCAATATGGCGCGGCAAAACAGCAACTAGGTATGGCTATAAACCCAAGAGCTGGTAGTGCAGAAGAAATTGCAAAGGTTGCCTTGTTTTTAGCATCGGATGATTCAAGCTTCTTAAATGGAACAGTCATTACGGCAGATGGTGGCTGGACTGCTTACTAATATTGAAGATAGCGTATAGGTGTCGACAGACTTAGTATGTGGGAGTTTGTGAAGGATAAGTGGAAACTAACCATAAGCGGGGATAAGGACCCTCCACTGATGGTTAGTTTTTTTATTATAATTCGAATGTCTCACCCAGTTCTAATACTTTTCCTTTTAAACCGAGCTCTTCTAGTTTATTCACAAACGCCTTAGCGTCTTGCTCGATAGCAGGGAATGTATTGTAATGGATAGGAATAACTAATTTGGCTTGATACCATTCGGCTGCTTGTAGCGCATCCTCTGGTCCCATTGTATAATGGTCTCCGATTGGTAGAAACACGACGTCTAAATGATGCCTATCACCAATCATCTTCATATCGCTAAAAAGTCCAGTGTCTCCAGCATGGTGTAACACTTTTCCTTCTGCTTCAATGATATATCCAGCTGGCATTCCGCCATACAAGATATTTTTATTTTCTTCGTCAATAATCCCAGAGCTGTGGAATGCATGTGTCATTTTCGCTTTAGCGAATCCTAAATCGACTGTTCCTCCGATATTCATACCAATTGTTTCGACACCTTTCCAGGCCATATAGGCAGCTAACTCAGGATTAGCGACAACTGGGGCATTATTTGCTTTTGCAATTGGTGCGGCATCGAGAATATGATCCATATGTGCATGGGTCAATAGAACAGCGTCTACTTTCACTTCCTCCACTTTTGTTGTGGCTGAAGGGTTTCCGCTAATAAACGGATCAATAATGAATGATTTTCCTTCTGTACTAATTTCAATCGCGGATTGACCATGATAAGTAATTTTCATGCAAAATCATCTCCTTAATTCCACAAAAAGGTGGATTATTGTCTATTTTAGATTAAAACAGAGAGAGGGAAAGTGCCAAATGATATGCTTGTCTGTTGATTGGAAAAAATCGGTTCCTTGTAAAGCATGTTGTTGCAATGCTCCTGATGAACCCAATTAAAAGTTAAGATACTCTATACTACCCAAAAAACAGTAAAGTAAAAAAGAGCAGAATAAGGAGACCACTGAAAAAGTCTTTTTTTCGAACGAAATGAAGACCAAGCATGTTTGAAAGTAAAAAAAGGTTGGTTTGGAGAGGCGTCCGCTCGCCCCATGGAAAGCGAGCGGACGCCTCGGAAAACAAATCCATCATCTTATATTTAAAAAGTGGCTATTGCCCATCATCATTATCTAGCCAGTTTTTCAGTGTCCTCAGAATAAGTCAGCATTTTTTCTCATAGTACTTCTCGATTTTGCCAAACAGCCATTACTATTTTCTTTTCTTGTTTACTCAAAGGAGATAATGGCTCTCTGCAAATTCCAGCTTCTATATTGTTTTCCGTTAGGACATATTTTATAGCTCGCAATGCTCCAAGTTCTAAGATTGTATGTACGGTTGGGCGTAATTTGTTGAATTGTTCTTCTGCGAATACCCATTCTTCCCGTTTTATCAATTCAACAATTTGTTGCATTTCTTTTGGAAAAACATTTCCTATTATACTAGTAATTCCATCATATCCATTTCGCATATTATCCAAAAGAAGTAAATCAAATCCTGTTAAAACAGAGAAGGAAGAGCCAAGCTCCCTTTTGACTATCGGAGCATTGCTAGGATTTCCTGCCTCCTTTAAAGCTTTAATCTGAGGATACTTCTCTACTAAATGATATAGGGTATTTAATTCTAGGTTAAATCCAGTCCGGGGTGGATTGTTATAGAGCATAATAGGTAAATCAGTAACAGCACAAACTCTTTTCACATAAGCTGCTGCTTCTAGCTGACTCATACGTAAATAGGGAGGAAATCCAAGCATAATTCCATCCAATTTTTCTCTTTGAGCAGCTTCCGCTAATCGTATGGCATCTGTTGTTCTTACGGCAGCAACTCCACCAATGAGGAGAAGACTATCCTTCCCCGCTGACTTTGCTTCCTGATAGAGAATCTGTCGTTCTTCAATTGTCATTGAATGTTGTTCTCCCGTAGAACCACTAATAAGAAGAGCTGGGACATGGTTCTGTTTATAGTAATCTATTAATGAATAGATACCACTAAGCGACAGCCTCTCTTTTTGATCAAAAGGGGTAACCATCGCAACACTAAATGGAACAAATGGATTTTGTGTAATCATTCTCCTAACTCCTTTCAAAATAGATTATACTTAAACTATTCAGACAATGGCAAAAGAAAGCTGTTTACTGGAAGTATTTCTACCGATTTATCCCATTTTCAACGGACAGTAAGAGTCAATCGTAAGCTTTAAGAATTCAATGAAGATAGGTATGAGACCACTGAAAAGTCTTTTTTTCGTACGAAATTAAGAGCAAGCATATTTGAAAGTGAAAACAAATCCATCATCTTATGTTTAAAAAGTGGCTATTGCGCATCATCATTAACTAGCCAGTTTTTCAGTGCCCTCGATAGGTATAGGTGGGAGATTAAAGGCTCGATTGGTTCAACTAACCATCAGTGGGGATAAAGGAAAACCCTCACTGATGGAAGTTTCACTTTATCTTTTTCATGTAATGAAATCAATAGGAAACTCGAAGGGAGTAGGATTTTAGTGATTAGAGTAGCACTCAATTTTGCAATTATGTTGGAACAAGTGAAAGAAAAAGGATTTATGGAAGAAGAGATTATCCAAGCCCTCGAAACGGATGATTTTGTTTTTTTTGAAAATTGTGGGAATGGGTTGCCGGATTGGGAAACGCTTTTCTCCTATTATAAAGAAAATAGAGAAGGAGTAAAAGCGATCATTTCAGATGATTATGAAATAACCTTTTTAACTAAAGGAGCACTAAAGAGGCTTTTATTATTGAAATATCAATTAGTGGAAGGAAGAGATTATGAGGACCGCGGAGAAATACTCGGGACAATAACTTTATCGAAAGAATCTTTTCAGCAATTTACGAAGATAATAGCAAAAAACTGGACTTTTGTCGTATTGGAAGAAAATACAGACAATGCTATCTTTGATATAAAGTTGTCTGTAAACGATTAAATGAATTTAGGACAAGTGGTTGTTATTTTTGCGTCGAACCTTTCTTTATATAAATAGAAGGAGGTAAAAATAACCTATCTAGTCAAAAAGAGGCTAATATTGATTAGTCCCTTTTTTTACAACAAAAACAGAACATATGTTCCTTTTAGGAGGTTTAAAATATGAAGGAATGGCGTTCTTCACAGTCAGAAGCATATACCACGTTTTTAGAGGAAAACAAATCATTATTAAGCAATCCAATTGTAAGGAGTTTTTTGCAAAAAAAGGTAAATGTTCATCTGTTAAAAAAAGCGATCGAATGTCCGACAAAGGAAAATAAGGAAAAAGTGGATAAAGCCTTTAAAAAACATTTCTTTACTATTCGGTTTATTTCTTATATCACTTCTTCGATGGAGTATAGCACCATTAATTTTAATAAAAATGTAACGACATATCAGAAAAGGTTTCCTTTAATACTGACTGAAAAGGAAGAAGGAGGAGAGAGGGACATGCCTCTAAATGATAGGGAGGCAGAAATAGAATGGATAGTGGAGAAAGAAGATTTACGTTCTGGGATGGAGGAATATATTTCAGATGAAACGATATATTCAGCCATTCTTGGCCTGACCTTATCACAACGAACGATTCTTACCTATGCTTACCTTTATATATTATCGGATACAGAAATTGCCCGAATACTTAGTACGTCCCAGCAATATGTGTCGAAAACGAGAAAAACAGCTTTAAAGCGTATTCTTACATTTACGAACAAAGGGAGGAAGGAAGATGGAATTAATAGACATGACTCAATGGATGACGATGATCAGTAATTTTGGTTTTCCGCTAACTTTATCATTATTTGTTCTACTTCGATTAGACAAAAAAATGGATGAACTTCTTAAGGAATGGAAGAAAATTGATCAAGATCAACGAAAGGAAAATGCCAAATGACAGATATGTACACGATGGTGAAAAGGGCCAAGGCAGATCCAGAAGTACTAAATGAATTAATTCAACTGTTTGAGCCAAAGGTCAATAAATTAATGAAAAGAACAAATCCTAATGATATGGCAGATCTTTCTCAAGAGCTAAAAATAATGTTAATACAATCTGCCTACCAATATGACTTAAATAGTGTTCCAGGCTTTTGGGAGTTTAAAGATAAATATAAAAAAGAAGAGAGCTGATAAGCAAAATCCGAACCCATCATGCCGATTGGCTTGCAATGGCTGGGTTCGGATTATGGTAAAGAGCACATTAAACCTTCCTTTTTAATAAGCTAGTAGTAATTTCATAAAGATGGTTTTTGTAATCTCCTTCAGGTAATTTACTTAGTTGTTTGATGGCTTTTTCCGTATACTTTTTCGCAAGGAGTTCTGCTTTTTCAACTCCTTTGTATTTAGTTATAAGCTCAGAAATTAGCTGCATATCCTCGTCAGTCAAAGCATCTTTTTTATCTAAAAGAGGGATAAGCTCTTTAGGGTTTGCTTGGATTGCATAGATAAGTGGCAAATTGTAATGACCTTGCTTAATATCTGCCATTACAGGCTTTCCTAATGTTTGAGAATCTCCTTTATAATCTAGAATATCATCCATTATTTGAAAAGCCATGCCAATATAATGTCCCATATTCCAAGCGTTCATAGCGAGTGGTCTGCTTGCTTCACTCTCGATTGCGCCGGAATAGCAGCTTACGGCAAAAAGCTGAGCTGTTTTTCCGGAGATTCTTGTTAAATAATTTTTAACAGTAACAGTAGATTGATAACGAGCATTTAATTGATCTAGCTCTCCGCTTAAGATTTTTTCCATGCTGCGGGCATTGAATTCTAAATGGGAAAGAGATGTTGCGTGCTTAGATAAAATTGTAAAACAAACACAGAATAGATAGTCACCTGCATAGATGGCAAACTTATTCCCGTTATGAGCATGGATAGTTGGAATGTTATGTCGTGTTGGTGATTCATCAATGACATCGTCATGGATGAGTGTTGCCATATGCAATGTTTCCAATGCCGCTGCCACAGCAACCGCACGACCTTTATCTTTTGAAGGACCTATTTGTGAACAAAGCAGGGAGTAGGCAGGTCTAAGTAGCTTGCCGCCGGAATAGATTAAATCCTTAATCGTCTTTTCAACTACTTTATCACGAACACGAATATTACTTTTAATTAATTGAAGTACTTTAGACAAGTCATTTTTTAATTCTGGATACGTATCCCACATTTGATGTACACGCATAGTCTAACCTCTTTCATTACTAGATTCGTTTATTTCCGATAAATCTCGATAATATTGTAGTTTTTCTACATGTGTGATTAAATAGTTGGCTAGTATTCCTATGGCTATTCCCGATAAGATCCCGATAAAGGATAGAACAGGTAAATATAAGAATACAGTCCATGTTTGTGCCACAAAACCTGCAACGGCTAATTGTCCAATATTATGAAGAATTGCTCCGGTGGTACTTACACCGATTAAGCTAATTCGTTTTGTCCCTAGTTGCTTCACACCCCACATGCCGATAAAGCTTAAGATAGCTCCACTAGCACTATACATAAAAGTAGAAAGCGTTCCTCCTAATAATGTTGCCAAGCAAAGTCTAATTGCGACTACTTTAAAGGCATCTTTTGTAGGAAGTGTATATAACGCCAAGCATGTGATAATATTTGCTAATCCAAGTTTTGCTCCTGGAGCAAATGCAAAGGGAAAAGGGATAGCCCGTTCCAATAAGCTTATAATTACCGCTTGAGATGCAAGTAGTGCTATATATACAAGGCGTTGATTTTTCGTCATCTTCTCAACTTCCATTCTTGCGAATATAATTATTCCTATAAATAAGTTGATTGTAGGTTAAACAAATACTGATACCTATTAATCAGTACAGGACAAAAAAGAATAGATATTTGCAGATTCATTATTCTATAACTTACCCTATTGTTAAACAGGTTGATTGGAGCTGATATGCGAGACTCCCGCGGAAAGCAACCTACTGGTTTAAAAGCTTAAGGTTTATAAAACGGTTAAAGAATAAAATCCAATAGATTCTTTTTTCTCCTTTACTGATTCAAAGGATTGCTAGAAACATGGAGAACATTGTATTCCCTATGTTTCTAGCATATTGTCAATTATTTATAGTCTTTATATATCGCTCGTTCTTTTCCGTACCACCAGTCGCCCAATTTTCTTTGAAGGAAAGGAACAACCCAGTAGTCTAATCCAAATGTACGACCAGATCCATTCATTAAAGCGATAGATGCTGGTAATGCCCATACTTTATCCCATCCAAGCATTGCACATAAAGTGAACATTACTAAGAATGCAGCACTTGCAGCATTTGCTAACCATGTGAATAAACCTGCAAGAATTGCTAATCCGATTGCTAACTCAATAAAGATCATCATTTTTTGCATAAATAGCGCAACTTCTGGTGTTGGAAGCATGATTTTCATAATCCACTCAAACCAGAATGGCATTTTACTTAAAATTGGTGTTGCAAAATCAGTAGAAGTTGCCGCTTCACTAGCACCACTTGTAGCAGTTTGTAACCATTCAAAAGGCATTTTAACACTTGTAGCAGTTAACCAAGAATCTTCACCAAGACCATTGAATAGGTTTGGAACCTTTGACCAGCTGGAAATAGAATCTTTCCATGTTGATTCTCCCCATAGCTTCGCACATGCTTCTATTATCCAGAAACCTGCAACAAATACGCGTAAAGGTAAGCTCCAAAGGACATTGCCATAGCGTGTTAAGAAATCGCGGAAGATATTACGCTTATCTTTTGTATGGAAAAACTCATGCATTACATATTGGTACATATAATAGCCACTTCTGATACCAAAGAAATAATATAGATTAACCATATGCTTCATGAAGTTTGCAAACCAACCGCTTAGATGAACACCACTTAAATTAGCAACACCGTATCTTGCTCCGATGGAAACCATAACACCATGGTACTTTCCTACATATTCTTCCTTTTCACCACCGCTAATTTCTGCAATAATATTTTTAGCTGCAGTCATAGCAGTTTGTTCAGCAGCCTCAACAATTTGTGGAGTAGGCTTTCCAGGCTCTTCTTCAAAATATGCTAAGTCACCAACTACATAAACATCTTTATAGTCTTCAGATTCCATATGAGCATTTACTTTTAAGCGACCTGCTCTTCCAGCTGACATGCCGTAATCTTTTGTATCAGAGTTTGCGCGAACACCCGCTGTCCAAATAAGTGTATAAGTCGGTAGCTCTTCGCCGGATTTTAGTACGATAGCATCTTCTTTGACTTCAACAATTGGAGCGCTTTTTAAGATTTTAACTCCTTGCTTCACCATATAGCTTTCTGCTTTATCAGCATCTCTGCGTTCTAGCATATTTAATATAGTAGGAGCAGCTTCTACAACATATAAAGTAATATCATCTGCATCTAGTTTATAGTCTTTCGCTAATCGTTCTTTCCATTCAATAAGTTCCCCAACCATTTCGATTCCCGTGAACCCAGAACCACAGACAGTAAAGGTCAGCATGGCTTTTCTTGTAGCTTCATCGTGAACAGTAGCCGCTTTACGAACGATCTTTTCAATATGTTCTCTTAATCTAACAGCATCTTCCCAAGACCAAAGGGTAAAGCCATTTTCTTGTACTCCAGGTGTTCCAAAATCATTTGGTTCGCCACCCATTCCTAAGATTAGATAATCAAAAGAAAATTGACCGTGCTCTGTTGTAACTACTTTGCTTTGATAATCAACATGCTTAACGTTGTCTGTAACTAATTTAACCTTTGTGCGATTAAATAAACGGCGTAAATCAAATTGAATAGCATCCGGCTCTACTCTATGTGCAGCAACCTCATGTAATTCAGTCATCATTGTATGATAGGAATGTCTATCTATAAGTGTAATGGAAACTGAATCATCTTTTTTATACTTTTTAGCAAGTTTTTTTGCGGCATGAACGCCTGCATAACCTGCTCCGATTATGACAATATTTTTTTGTCCATTCTTCCTATTCACTCCCATAATAGTTAATTACTTTTTTGTGAAGTTTTGAACAATACTAATATAACAATGTGGTTTATATCTGTCTATGGACTTCATAGAATGTATACAATTTAAAATTTCGATTGTTCACATTTTCGAAACATTTATAAACAGAGTATTTTTGTCATAAATTCTCCATATTTTAAGAAGGTGCTGATAAACACTATTAAGACAATGGTTAATCCGTAAATCGGCTGTTTTATAGGCTTTTGTCCACTAAAAAGTCGATAGACAGTGGCAGAAAGCAATGATAAAATGACGGTGTTATAAATGTGAAAAAATTCACATTGTGAAAATAATAACAAATTATATGGATTATAGAAAAAAATAAAACAACCATAATGTGATATTCATAGAAGGGATGATTTGAATGAATAAATTTAAAATGGCGGTGATCCTTTTTCTTTCCCTCCTTTTATTAGTAGGCTGTGGCAAGCAAAAGGAATCTGATGCAGGAGTAACTAGTACCCCATATAAAAGAACGGAATTTTTAATGGGAACAGTAGTTACGATTAAAATCTATGATAAGGACAAGGAAGCCGTATTAGATCAAGTGTTTGATCGAATAGAGTTATTAGCAAGCCAAATCACGGTGAACGAAGAGGGCTCTATTGTGGATGAAATAAATGAAAATGCTGGTCGTAAGCCACTTCAAGTACCAGATGATATCTACCGTTTAGTGAAAGCAGGAAAAGAATATAGTGGTTACTCAGGAGGGGACTTTGATATAACAATTGGTCCGTTAACTAATTTGTGGCATATTGGATTTCCAGATGAGAAAAAGCCAACGCAATCAGAAATTGATGCCGTTCTCCCTTTTATTAACTATTCAAAGATAGAATTAAATGAAGAAAACCAAACAATATATTTGCCGGAACAAGGAATGATGTTGGATTTAGGAGGAATAGCAAAAGGGTTTATAACAGACGAAGTTGTTAAAGTATTAAACGATAATGGTGTGAAATCTGCCATTGTTGATTTAGGCGGAAACATTTATGTAAAAGGAATGAATCCTTCCGGAAAACCTTGGGAAGTTGGGGTTCAGGATCCTTTTTCCGATAGGGGCGAAATGGTAGGGAAAATGGAAGAAAGCAATACTTCTATTGTTACATCTGGGATATATGAACGGTATTTAGAGGTAGATGGAGTGAAATACCACCATATTCTTAGTCCCAAAACTGGCTACTCTGTCAATAATGATGTTGCTGGTATAACGATTGTTTCCGATAAGTCATTCGATGGAGACGGATACTCTACAACAATATTTATAAAAGGGGTAGAAGAAGGGTTAAAAGCAGTAGAACAAATGGATGGAATGGAAGCCATTTTTGTAACCAAAGATAAAGAAGTTTACTTAACATCAGGACTAAAAGGTAAATTTACATTAACGAATGAGAAATTTAAATTAGCAAATTAATAAGGAAGAAAGGGGTCATTAGGAATGTCGATTCGTTCATTTTTAAAGTTAGTAGAAATACAAACAAAAATAGCTAGTATATTCCCATTTTTTATCGGAATATTATTCGTATTATACCGTTATGAAGCACTCCATTGGAAAAACACGCTTATATTTTTTAGCTCCATGTTAATCTTTGATTTAACAACAACAGCCATTAATAATTATATGGATTATCGAAAAGCAAATAGTGATGAATACAGGAAAGAAAAAAACGTGATTGGGCAAGAGGGAATAAAAGAAAGTACGGTTATCGCAACGATTTTAACACTCTTTTTAACAGCGACGGGATTAGGCGTTTGGCTCACAGTGGAAACGGGATTATTGGTGCTTTTGATTGGTTTTATATGTTTTTGTATTGGCATCTTGTATACCTTTGGACCAATTCCTTTATCAAGAATGCCTTTAGGAGAATTATTTTCTGGCGTAACAATGGGAGTTGGAATCGTCTTTCTAACAGTGTATGTAAACGCATTTGATTATGGTATTGCATCATTAGTATGGGAACAGGAAATGATTATGCTGCAAGTGAACATTATAAAAATAATAGAAATTATCATTGTATCCTTACCGTGTATGTTTACGATTGCAAACCTAATGCTGGCAAATAATATTTGTGATGTGGAAGACGATATAAAGAACCATCGTTTCACTTTACCATTTTATTTAGGAAAGAAATATTCTTTATGGTTATATAATGGCCTTTATGCTGGATCCTTTGTTGCGATACTGATCTCTGTATTTCTCCATCTACTACCAGCTATTGCATTAATTAGTTTAATAGCGATATTACCAGTATATAAGCATATTCGGATTTTTAACCAAATCCAAGTTAAATCAAAAACATTTAGTTTAGCAGTCAAAAATTTAATTATCGTTAATGGATTTCTAGTAGTATCGTTAGCGATGTCTTTCATTATTAGATAAAAATATAACGGATAAGCAAAACACTGGTGCTTTTCCCATAAGGGGGGATTGGTTTGGGAATTGTTTTAGAAGTGGAAGGATTAAGCTTTCGATATGACAAAAGGCAGGATAGAGGCAATGTAATGGACGTTTCCTTTCAGTTAAGAGAGGGAGAATGGACGGCGCTTATTGGCCATAATGGCAGTGGTAAATCAACTTTAGCGAATTTGCTTGTTGGATTGCTTCAATTAGATGAAGGAAAAATTAAGTTGAATGGATCGGTTACAAAGAAAGAGCAAAGTTTTGAGCATATTGGGATTATTTTTCAAAATCCAGAAAATCAATTTATTGGAACAACGGTAGAAGATGATGTTGCTTTCGGACTGGAAAATATAAATATGTCTTATGAAGAAATGCGAGAAAGAGTGGATAAAGCATTATTAGATGTAGATATGCTCGATTATCGTATGGCCGATCCTTCTCAATTATCAGGCGGCCAAAAACAAAGAGTTGCGATTGCAGGAATGCTAGCATTAGAGCCAAAGGTACTCATATTGGATGAAGCCTTTGTTATGTTAGATCCAAGAAGCCGCAAGGAATTAATGGCTACGATACGTAAATTAACAAACAAGGGAATGACGATTCTATCTATTACTCATGACATGGAGGAAGCAGCACATGCTGACAAAGTGATGGTCATGGAGCGAGGGAGAATTAAAACAGTAGATAGCCCCTCACAGCTCTTCTTTTCAGATTCAACACTAGAAAAGCCGTTTGCAGAGAAACTGAGAGAAGCATTGAAAAGTAGAAAACGTAAGGTTCCAGATAAATACATGACAGAAGAAGAAATGGTGCTATGGATATGCAAATCGAATTAAAGGATGTATCCGCAAATTATCAAATCGGACCAATCCGCAAACCAAACGTATTAAATTCCGTAAATCTTACAATTGAATCAGGAACTTTTACAGCGCTCATTGGGAGAACGGGTGCTGGGAAATCCAGTTTACTTAAGACATTAAATGGTTTGCTTCTACCATCAACAGGAAGTATTCGTGTAGGGAATACAGTAATCAAGTCTTCTAACCAAAAAGACGCTATCCGAAAGATACGAAAACAAGTAGGGATGGTTTTTCAATTTCCAGAGTCCCAATTATTTGCTGAAACAGTCGAAAAGGACATTTGCTTTGGACCGCTTAATTTTGGTGTTCCATTAGAAGAAGCGAAAGAAAAGGCAAAAAAGGTAATAGACCTAGTTGGTTTAGAGCCGTCTATTTTATCGAAATCACCGTTTTCCTTATCTGGTGGGCAAAAAAGAAGAGTAGCGATTGCGGGGATTCTAGCAATGGAGCCATCTGTGCTTGTCTTAGACGAACCAGGTGCAGGCTTGGATCCGCAAGGTAAAAAGGAGATAATGTCTCTTATTTCTACTTGGCATCAACAAGAAGGTTTAACGACCATTCTAGTGACGCATGATATGGAGGATGTAGCTTTATACGCAGATCGAGTTATTTTAATGGATCAAGGAAAAATTTTAAAATATGAAAAAACCAAAAAGATCTTTTCAGATACAGAGTTATTGGAGAGTTGGGGGCTAGAAATACCGCAGGCTCGACATTATCAAAGAAGGATTGAACAGGAAACAGGAATAAAACTACCAAATGTGTGTTTAACGTTGGAAGAACTAGCAGATGCTTTGGTTGCGGTGGGATTAGTATGAATAAATTAATTTTAGGAAGGTATTTCCCAGGGGAATCATGGCTTCATCAACTAGATGCTCGGGCAAAGATGATTTCAGTCGTTTTACTTATAGCTATGCTATTTATAGCAAATAATTGGCTAGCCTACTTGTTTTTATGGTTAATTACTCTGTTTATCATGCACTTATCACAAGTTCCTTTTCATACTTATGTGCGGGGAGTAAAACCAATGATATGGCTCATTCTATTTACAGTAATGTTACAGGTGTTATTTACTTCTGGCAGTAATGTATATGTAGAATGGGGACCAATTACGATTTCAGAGTATGGTTTAATAAATGGAGTATTTATTTTCAGTCGTTTTGTCATGATTGTATTTTTATCAACGGTTTTAACATTAACAACCAAACCAATTGATTTGACGGATGGGATAAATAAACTATTAACTCCATTGCGTTTAGTAAAGGTTCCTGTAGATGATATTAGCATCATGTTATCCATCTCCTTACGCTTCATTCCTAATTTACTAGATGAAACACAAAAGGTGATGGATGCCCAAAGAGCAAGAGGGACAGAGTTTGGAGAGGGATCCTTATTCCAGCAAATGAAAACATTAGTCCCCATTTTTCTTCCTTTATTTGCGAGCTCTTTGAATAGAGCAGAGGATATGGCTAATATGATGGACGTTAAAGGATACAATTCTGGAATAAAACGATCTACATTTAGAAGAGTATATTGGAAGAAACAAGATACATGGTGTTTATGCGGGGTATTTTTCATTGGAGTGGTCACTGTATTATTAAGAGGATAACGAAATTGAGTAAGGATTGTCTATTAACCGATGAAGGGTGGTAGGCAATCTTATTTTCATTTATAGGTTAAAATCTTTTTTCAATGAGAGGAGGCAGGGATGGGGAAAGTGAACCCGTCTCAAAGGCCTTATTATCAAGAAGGCTGGGAAGGTAATAGAGAGGTATCTTCTGTGCCCAAGAGCAAGAGCAGGAAAAGGTAACAGAGAAGCGCCTCTGTGACCGAGAGCAAGAGAATTAGTAGGAAAAGGTAATAGAGAAGCTCCCTCAGTGACCGAGAGCAGGAGAATTAGCAGGAAAAGGTAATAGAGGGGCGCCCTCAGTAACCGTAAGCAAGAGAATTAGCAGGAAAAGGTAACAGAGAGGCTTCCTCTGTGACCGAGAGCAAGAGGAAAAGAGCGAAAGGGTAACAGAGAGGCTCGTCTCAAACCCCTTTTACCCGAAGCCACTGAAAAAGTCTTTTTTTCGTGCGAAATGAAGAGCAAGCATATTTGAAAGTGAAAATAAGGTTGGTTTGGAGAGGCGTCCGCTCGACTCCTATGGAGCTGCGAGAAAGTCCGAGACACCGCAGGAATGTAGCGCCAAGCCTCGTAAACAAATCGATCATCTTATGTTTAAAAAGTGGCTATTGCCCATCATCATTAACTAGCTAGTTTTTCAGTGCCCTACTTTTACCCAAAAAGGAAGCCAAGAAGGTAATCGACGAACCATCTACATTTTATAAGATGTCCTTTTTCCACTCACTCCCCCATTTTCACCACCTCAAGCAATGCTTCTGTATTTCGTTAAATCTTCCAATCCAACTAATAACACATCAATATATACCAAAATAGACGGGAAATTTACAATCATTTACCATTCCTTAAAATAGATTCAACGATTTATTAACATTGGAACCATATACTAATTTTGTACATAGCTCAGATAGATAAAACTTTGAGGTGAAAAAAATGCAGGCTAACAGGAGTATCCATATTTTAAAAGAGATATCAATTGTACAAGCAAATAACCTTAAGTCTTCTAAAAAAGGTTCCTTTTATCCATTTATTAAAAGAACGATGGATCTCTTTATAGCAAGTATCGGTATTGTCATTACTCTCCCGTTGATTTTATTGTTTGCTGTTCTTATACGCATAGACTCGCCAGGTTCCCCTTTCTATGTTCAAAGCAGGGTTGGAAAGAATGGCAAATGCTTTAATTTGATTAAATTGCGTTCGATGAGAATAGATGCAGAAAAAGATGGTGAAAAATGGGCAGAGGTAAATGATCCACGTATTACGAAAATAGGTGCATTTATTAGAAAAACAAGAATTGACGAGTTACCACAATTATTTTCTGTTTTGAAAGGTGATATGTCCATTATAGGACCTAGACCAGAGAGACCATCTTTTACGGCGCAATTCAGCAAAGAAATAAAAGGGTTCTCTAACAGGCTGCTTGTGAAACCTGGATTAACAGGATTAGCACAGGTAAATGGGGGCTATGATATTACACCAAAGGAAAAGTTAAAATACGATCTTCAATATATTAATAACGTAACATTTTTTTTAGAAATGAAAATTTTACTAAAGACAATAAAGGTAGTGTTAACAGGAGAAGGTGCAAGGTAATTGGACTCCATTAAGAGCCAAATTAACAGTGGAGCAAAGTGGACCAGTATATCAACATTAGTCATTACTTTATTGCAGATTGGACAGTTCATCATACTGGGAAATTTAATGAGCGCAAAGGAATTTGGCATGATAGGAATGTTAACGACGATTACTATCTTTGCCCAAATTTTTGTAGAGTTAGGATTAGGTGCAGCTGTTATACAGAAACATCATGCAACAGCTAGGCAATTGTCTACGTTGTTTTGGATAAATATTCTTCTAGGAATTCTTATCTGTCTCTTTATGCAGGCAGCTAGTCCTATTATTGCAGATTATTTTCAAACGAAAGAGCTAGAGGGGAAAATTCGTCTCTTATCGATCTTATTCTTGATTGCCCCAATCGGTCAGCAATCACAGTATTTAATGCAGCGCGACTTATCTTTTCAACTATTAGGAAAAGTAGAAACAATATCAACTATTTTTAGCTTTAGTCTATTAATCGGCTTATTATTTTTGACGAAACAAAATCCAGTAAATGTGTATGTATGGTCACAGGTTTCTCTCTATTCTCTGAAAGGAATTCTTTATTATATTTGTTATCTTCCAAAGTGGAAACCAAGCTTTGTGTTAGATATAAAAGACTGTAAAGAATTTTTTTCTTTTGGTATATATCAGCTTTTATCAAGACTGGTAAATCGTCTAGGCAGTAATATCGATATGTTGTTAATTGGGAGATTTATTGGGATGGAGGCATTAGGCCTCTATAATTTAGTCTATCAAATAGTGACCATTCCAGTTCTTAAGTTAAATCCTATTATAACGAGAGTGGCGTTTCCAGTGTTTGCGAAAGATAAAAATAATAATCAGGCATTAGAAACAGGTTATTTACACATGACCAAATTATTAGCGATCGTTTCTTTTCCGTTATTATTAGGTCTGTATTCCGTATCAGATTTGGTTATCCCCTTATTTTTTGGAGAGCAATGGATCGAGGCCATTCCAATTTTACAAATTATGATTATCGTTGGAATATTAAGAGTCCTTATGAATCCAAATGGCAGCATTATCTTAGCAAAGGGAAAGGCAAATATTGCATTTTATTGGGATTTAGGAGTACTGGTTTGCTACGGAGCAGCATTGTTAGCCGCAGTGCGGAGTAATCAGTTAGAAATAGTGGCATGGGCATATGTAGGGGTAAGCATTCTTAATTTTATTGGTGGAAGAATGCTATTAACTAGAATGATAGGGCTCCAACTGAAAAGTTATGTAAAAGTATTGTTGCTACCATTTATTCTTGCAGGAGTTAGCAGTGGGATTGCCTTACTATTAAAAGATCAAATGATTTCTATTTATAATAATTTGGTTTGGGCGTTTATATGGCCTGTGTTAGTAAGTGGGATAAGCTATTTATTGTTACTACATGTATTGAAAAAGCTTGAGGTTCGAGAAGAGTATCTATAATTGGGGATAAGCCTAAAGAAAGAAGGATGTGTATCATGAAAGTATTGTGGATAACCAGTGTGTACCCTAGTGCAGATAATCCTGGAAATGGGGTGTTTCATGAAACACAGGTAAGAGCACTATCTTCTTTAGGAGTAGAGGTAACAGTCATTAATCCCATCCCATTAAATGCTTCCATTTTTAGATTATGGAAGAGAAAATATCGAAAAAAAAGAATTCCTTTTATGGAGGAAAGGGATGGAGTAAAAGTTTATAGACCAGTGTACAGAGCAACTCCTGGTCAATTACGCTGGTTTCAGCCAGATAAACGAATCGCAGGGAGCATCCTTGAAACCTTGAAGAAAGAAAATATAGACTGCGATTTAATCCATGCGCATTTTGCGATGCCATCAGGAGGAGCTGCAAGAATTGTTGCTTCCAAATATAAGAAGCCGTGGCTACTCACATTACATGGGAGTGATGTTCATATTTATCCGTCCTTTAGCTGGAGTGCAGAGCGAATTTTTCAAAAAACAGTCAAATCCGCAGATAATGTCATGGCTGTAGGCGAACACCTTGCTGAGGCAGCGGAGTTGAAAACGGGGAGAATTTGTACTCCATTACCAATAGGAATTGACCTATCAAAATTTAATCTAGCGCAAGCAAAGATTTTGAAAGCAAAGCATAAAGAGGAGCTAGCGTTACCTAACAATAAAAAAATCATTCTCTATGTTGGACGTCTTGTCAAAGAAAAAGGAATTTTTGAATTAGCAGAAGCGTTGCCCTATCTTCCAGAAGAATATGTAGCTGTTTATGTAGGAGATGGACCTGAAAAAGAAAAATTAAAAAAACACAAAATGTATAAGGAACGATTATTCTTAGTCGGGCAAATTTCTAATGAAAAGGTGCGAGACTATTTATTGGCAAGCGATATTTTTATTTTACCATCCTATTCGGAAGGACTGCCTACTGTAGTTATCGAGGCTATGGCTTTAAAAATACCAATTATTAGTACAAATGTAGGTGGGATACCTGATTTATTTGGTGAATATAACCATCTATTAATGGAGCCTCGATCCGTACAGCAAATTGTGACAAAGGTAAAAGAACTAGCAGCTGACCTACCTTTCTATGAAGAAATAACGGAACAATTATATCAGCGTGTTCAGGAGAATTACTCTGCAGTTGATAATGCAAAAAAACTGGTAGAGAAGTATCAGGAAGTAGCCAGTATATTTATCGATTCTACTTATGAAATAAATCACTCTTGGGAGGAAGCGAAATGAGCAAGGTTCTAGTTACAGGTGGAGCAGGTTTTATCGGATCACATATTGTAGAGGGTCTGTTAGCAGAGGGATATGAAGTAGTCGTAATAGATAATTTTTCATCAGGGAAATTTGAAAATATTAAAGATTTACCTATCAAAATTTGCCCATTTGATATAACGGATCCAAAAGTAATCGATGTTATTTCTGACTTAAAACCTTCGTTTATTATTCACCAAGCAGCACAAGTGAGTGTGGCAGATTCGGTTCAGAATATATTGCATGATGAAAATGTAAATGTAAAAGGATCTTTGCATGTGATCAAAGCAGCTATTTGTGCCTCTGTGGAGAAAATACTATTTGCTTCCTCTGCCGCTGTATATGGCAATCCAGAGCAGCTTCCTGTTAAAATCGATCATCCAACTTTACCGGAATCACCATATGGTTTAACAAAATTGACAGTTGAAAAATATCTAAAACTGGCCTATAAGTTTTATGGGTTGTCCTATGGAATTTTAAGGTATAGCAATGTCTATGGACCAAGACAGGATGGGAAAGGCGAAGGAGGAGTTATCTCTATTTTTGCTGATCAGATTTTGGAAAATAAAACACCTATCATCTATGGATCTGGTGAACAAACAAGGGATTTCATTTATGTAAAGGATGTAGCGAGTGCAAATGTTCAAGCATTAAAGCAACAAGGAAATCTTTGTGTCAATATTTCATCTAACGACAAAATTTCGATCAATCAACTTTGGGAAAAGATGGGCACTATTGGAAATGTGTCACTTGAGCCAATATATAAGGCTGAAAGAGAAGGAGATATTCTGCATAGTATTCTTTGTAATGAACAGACAATGTCGCAATTGGATTGGAAGCCTAAAATAGATTTAGAAAATGGATTAAGACAAACCCTTTTCTCATCTAAAAAAGTTTTACAAAAGTAATCATAAGATCGGGAGGAAGGATTGTAGAAGTTGGGAAATAATCGTACAGTAAGCAAAACAATAGGATTCGCTGTTATATTTATCACTTGTCTTACCATTTTATATTTGACAACGATATATAAATTAACTTGGATACTTCCTATCGTGTGTATATGGGTTGTCATTCAAATAGGTATTTATTTGAAATCAATCATTACACTTGATCAATTATTTAAAAATGCCATGTATGCCTTGCTGCTTTCTACTTTTCTTAACCAGTCAATCATTAGTATTAATATAGGTCCCTTTTCGATTTTTTTGTACAGAATATTGTTAATATTGGCAATTGTGTTGTATATAAGTACTGCTTTGTACAGAAAAAGAGTGATAGAGGACTTTTATAACAGTAGGATACCATTTATTTGGCTGTTTTTTGGTGGATGGATTCTTTATGGAGTCATTTCTGTTCTTTGGTCTGTCTCCATTATGGCTTCACTTAAATATATGTCCTTATTGGTTATGGGAATAGCGTTCGTCTATTTAGCAAATAGGACATTTAAAACAAGGCGAAAGTTACAATATTTCTTAGCTGGCTGGCTTGGAATGACTGTTTTGTTAGTAGGGATAGGGTTTGTGAATTATTGCTTTTCTATTCAGTTGCCTAGTTCTGGGCTGTATGGGGCTTCAAGCTATAAATTGTCTTATCCGACAGCTGTTTTTTTTAATCAAAATGATTTTGCTGTATATCTCGGAATCTCTTTTTTCTTCTTTGTGGCCGTTGGCAAAAATGCTAAGAGAACCATGCTTAAAGGATGCATGCTTATTTTTAGTATGCTGGTTATTCTTCTTATTTATTTAACAGAGTCACGCGCTGCACTACTTGCGTTAGTAGGAGGAGGACTGGTTTATCTGTTCCTGTTGATTCCAAAGAGATGGAAGAGGTTAACCTTACAAGTTATTTGCGGATTAGTATTACTAGGAGGTCTCTTCGTTGCTAATAGAGGAATAGTTAAGGTGCAGAATCTTATTGAGTCAGCCGAACAATATGAGCTTAATGAAGTACTACCATCGAATTTAGCGAGAATCAATCTGTTAAGAAACACATTCTCTTATTTACTAGACTCTTATGGATTTGGGATAGGAGCGGGCAATATCCCTTATTATTTAGAGCATAAAAGCTATTTTTCAACAGGAAATGTCTATCAAGTGCATAATTGGTTTGCAGAAATTGCCGGCAACTTTGGTTTAGTGACTTTACTTGGCTACGTCATTATGCTGATTTATGCATGGTTCGCCTTCTATCGAATATACGAAAAAGTAAGCAGTCGGACAGATAAAATGCTGTTAGAAGCATGTATGGTCGGAATGGTGTCTTTCCTTATTTCTAGTATTAGTCCAAGTTCAGTGATGAATTTATATTTTCATTGGGTTTTTCTAGGGTTTATTTTATCTACACTGTCTGTTTATAAAAATAGAAAGCTAGAATTTTAACTTTCATAGGAGAAAGGGAGAGTTTGTTTGTGAAGTCTGTTTTATCAGTTATAGCAGCAAGATCGAAAAAATATTTTATCCCTTTATTGTTACTGAGTATCCTGTTAGGTGTAATAGGATGGTTTGCTCCTGCTGGTAAAGAAAGTCCAACTGTAAAAGCAGAAGCAACTATTTTACTTGGAAATTATGAAAATGAATACATAAACAATAGTGAGGTAATCGCATCTTTATTAAGGAATGAAACGACCTTTTATAGCTATTTGCCAGATGTGGACATAGACTTGGAGCAACTTCTTATTTCTGCTGAGCCACCAAAAAAGTTAAACCTTGTTTTGACTGCATCAAGTGAACAGGAAGCAGTGGCTTCCTTATCTGAATTAGTAACGGCCTTTTTAGAAATGGATCAA
Organism: Niallia sp. RD1; assembly: GCF_024219955.1. Classification (NCBI taxonomy): domain Bacteria; kingdom Bacillati; phylum Bacillota; class Bacilli; order Caryophanales; family Bacillaceae; genus Niallia; species Niallia sp. RD1. Next base: position 1,710,085 of record NZ_CP100420.1, read on the forward strand.
TATCACTACCAAGAAAAAGATGAAATTATTTCAGACAGCATTAATCAGCTCCAAGGAAACCCTGTTCCAGCAGAATTAGTTGTGGAGCAGCAACGATTTTTATATGAATTAAAAACGAAACAATTGAATCAGCAGCCTGCCGTGTTAGTAAAGGATGTCACCGCAGAAAAAGGAGACGGTCGAGTAGTGTCTCAACAAGATCGGGCACTAATGGGGATTATGATTGGAATCATGCTCAGTTGTTTATGGATACTTTATCCACTGTTTTTGAAATCCGAATCTGATTAAAGAGGTGAGTGTAGAATGGCTCCATCTATATCTATTATTATGCCTTCATACAATTGTAAAGAGTATATATCTTTTAGCATCGAGTCTGTCAGAGCGCAAACATACACAAATTGGGAGCTATTAATTGTTGATGACCATTCAACCGACGGCACCGTTGAATTATTAAAAGAGTGGGAGAAGGTTGATAAGCGAATTCGTGTTTTTTATCGAACGGTTAATGGAGGAGCTGCTATTGCTCGGAACATAGCACTTGAACATGCCTGTGGAAAATACATCGCTTTTTTAGACAGTGACGACAGATGGAAGAAGGAAAAACTTGAAGTTCAACTAGCATATATGAAGGCAAATAACTATGCCTTCACCTTTACTGCTTATGAGTGCATTGACCAAACGGGATCACGATTAAAAAAGTACATTCGTGTTCCAAAGGAAGTTGATTATCAAACGATGTTAAAAAATACGATTGTTGGCTGTTTAACGGTTTTAATTGATCGAGATCAAGTTGGGGATTTTCAAATGCCTAATATCCGTACTCGTCAAGACTTGGCAACATGGCTAATGATTTTAAAGCGTGGATTCCGTGCGTTTGGCTTAGATGAAATATTAGCAGAATATAGGGTAGGGAATGAATCTATTTCCAAAAATAAGTGGAAGGCTGCGAAAAACAATTGGCATGTGTATCGTCATATAGAACAGTTGAATTTCTTGCAGTCATCCTGGTATTTTTCTCATTATGCCTATAATGCTATTCGGAAAAGACTGTAGAAAAGGTAGAGGAGCTTACAAGATGAGAACAATCCATGTTATTGTTGCGACTGGTGTTTGGGATTTAGACAATTTAACCTATCGTAGACATCGTTTTGCTGAGTTTTTGCAAAAGCAGCAGGAAACAGAAGAAGTAATCTGGATTTGCCCAGGGAAAAAACAGACTCCAGAAGTAACAAAGTTAGAAAATGGTATTTATCAATGGGTAATCAGTGACTTGGGCAATCATAAAGCACAGCGATTCGCTCGATTTATTCCCCTTTTCTACCAAAAAAAGCTCCGAGGTTTAAGTAATTATTTAGCAGAAAAGAAAGGGAGCTGTTCTGTGAAACTATGGTATACCTACCCTGCTTTTCCGTCTTTACATAAGATATTTGCTTGGGATCAAATCGTCTATGATTGCAGTGATTTATGGGCAGAACAGCTAAGTGGAAAATTTTCTATCCTTTCCTATTTTAAGCAAAAAGTAATTGATCAAAGTGAACAAAAAATTGTCGGGAAAGCAAGTTTTATTATTTGTACTTCTAGCTTTTTAAAAGAGGAATTAATAAGCAGAACGCCGGCATATCGAAATAAGATTTATACGTATGAAAATGGCGTGGAATATAGGCTTTTTCAAAAGCAGGAGAATAGTGAACCTCTTATGGAGAAGGAGGGCTTAACGATTGGATATATTGGTGGAATTAAGCCTAAGCTTGATTTTGCTCTTATACAGGAGATCGCACAAAAAAAGAAGGAATGGAGCATTTTATTAGTGGGACCAGATGGGACGAATAGCAGCCAAGCGTTTATGGAACTGTTGAAAGCACCAAATATTCGTTGGACTGGCAGTGTACCAAGGAATCAAGTTGCTGATTATATGCAAATGCTTGATATTGGAATCATGCCATATAAGGATACTTCATACAATAAAGCTATATTTCCATTAAAACTTTTTGAATTTCTTGCTGCTGGCAAACCAGTGATAGGAATGAACTTGCCTTCCACAAGAGAATATGCAGAAGAGGGAGTTTACGAACTTTTGCAGGGGGAGGTGGAAGCTGATCCATTTATTCAAGCCTGCGAAAAGATGGCAAACAGCGCTGATAATCAAGAGTGGAAGGAAAGAAGAAAGCAACTTGCAAAGGAAAAAGATTGGGAGAGTATTTTCCAAGAAATCATCCATATAAACAAAGAAACTAGCATGTGAGGAAAAAATAGCTGCTAGTTTCTTTGTTGTTCGTCTGTAATTAACGGCCAGCTCAAGCTATGAATGTTCCCAGGAATCTCCCCCTTCAATCAGACCACAAGGTCGATAAGTGGGGGTAGTTCAAATTTTACTATAGATGTCCATTTCATCCATTATATCTTGTAAGGTAATTTGTGCTAATTCCCTTTCCATTGATTGTTGGATAGTAGAAAATGCATTATTTAATGTAGGGTGGATTTTACTGCCTATAGGACAATGGTGATTTGGATGATCATGTATAGCAAACCATTCGCTTTTTGATTGAACGGCTAAGTAAATATTTAAAAGAGTAATATCTGCAGGAGATTTTAATAAGGTTGCCCCAGAAATGCCTGCCCTGCTCGTTAGGATTCCGCCTTTTTTCAAAAGTCCACACATTCTTCTTATCACTACAGGGTTTGTGTTAACGCTTTCTGCAATAGAATCAGAGGTTATTTGTTCATATGGTTTCGAGGCAATTAAAGATAGGATATGAATAGCAACAGATAGTCGGCTGTTAGCCATAATAAATAGACACCACCAATCAAATTTTTTGTCATTCATTCGGAATACGATATAATTGTTGCGTTGATAAAAATGAAACGCTATTCAAAAGCGCTTTCATTTTGTGTCTAATCCTATTATACAATGGATTTTGCTATCAAAAGCCGCTAATTTATCATTAAATTGTGAACAAATAGACACAAAAAAAACGTTGGTCACTTGAAAGAAAATGGTTATTCATGCTTTATAATAAAAACAGCAATTGATCGAGGAAAAAAGGTTATATATAGATGGGATCTTTAGTAGATGAGGTGGAAGAATGTGAAAACAGTTTTAGTTGTAGGTGGGGGAATAACTGGTTTATCTACCATGTATTATTTGCAGAAGGAAAATAGGGAAAGAAATTTAGGGCTTCGTTTAGTATTAGTAGAGGCAAATGACTATCTAGGTGGAAAAATTCATACGGTTATGAAAGATGATTTGATTATGGAAACAGGAGCAGATTCTATTGTTGCTCGGAATAAAAATGTTCTTCCCTTTGTAAAAGAATTAAATTTAGAAAAGGAACTTGTTTATAATGCAACAGGAATATCTTATATTCATACACAAAATAAATTATTAGAAATACCGAAGGATTCTATATTTGGGATCCCAATGACGTTAGAAGCTCTTTTTACTAGTGAGCTGATTTCAACTCGGGGGAAAATAGAAGCTTTAAAGGACTTATTTCGCACAAATACACACTTTACGAAAGAATCATCAATCGGCGAGTTTTTAGCGTACTATCTTGGTAGAGAAATTGTAGAAAAACAAATTGCGCCTGTTCTTGCAGGTGTATATTCCGGGAATATTTATTCGTTAACAATGGGATCGACATTGCCTTATTTACTGGATTATAAAGAGCAGTATGGGAGTGTTATTCGCGGTCTAGGAAAGAATAAAGAAGCATTTCAATCTGCTGCTAATAAGAAATTTATCTCTTTTAAAAAAGGTTTATCTACCATTATCGATCGCCTAGAAGAAGTATTAACAGATATAACGATTCTAAAGGGGATTGCTGTTACGAATATGGAAAAAGAAGAAAATCACTATAAAATTCAGTTATCAAATGGAGTGCAACAAATAGTAGACACTGTTGTATTATCCACACCTCATAATGTTTCCAATAGCATTCTAAACATGGAAGAATTAACTCCTTCGTTTAGTAAATTAAAGAATTCATCAAATGTTACTTTGTATTTATCCTATGATATTCCCGATGAAGAACTACCTAAAGATGGAACAGGCTTTATTGTAGCAGGAGATAGTGATATTGTTTGTAATGCATGTACGTGGACAAGTAGAAAGTGGCAGCATACATCTAAACATAATCAACTATTATTACGTTTATTTTATAAAAAAACGAATCCAGCCTATGAGAAATTAAATAGTCTTTCGGAAGAAGAACTGATAAAAGAGGCAAAGAAGGATATTGAGAAAAGTTTAGGAATTACTTCGAATCCAAAAAGCTATGAAGTGACAAAATGGGAGAACGCGATGCCAGTTTACTCTTTAGAACATAAGCAAGCTGTAGAAGCACTTACCCGAAACTTAGCTGACTTATATCCTAATGTGTATTTAGCTGGTTGTTCTTACTATGGAGTAGGAATTGCGGCATGTATAGCAAATGGGGAAGAAACAGCCGAGAAAGTTTTACATTCAATGGAATAGTCAAAAAAGCAGGGCCGAATAATAGGGCTCTGCTTTTTTCGATCAACCATGTAAAATATCTAGATGATGGTTTTGTATAGTTTTTAATAAAATGGAGAATTTTTTACAACTTAACTAGTAACAATTTTTCACAAGATTTATAATAAATGAAAGAACATTAAGAAATGAGGAACCAACTAAAATGAAAATGAGACAGATGATCACGGTACAGGAGTAAATTTAATGGATCATACAGTAATGGTATATATTGTTTTAATAACGATGTCCGGTGCATTGCATATAATATTAGCGATTATTGCCTATATGAATAGGCAGGCTTTTGAAGGAATGAGAACGCTATTATGGCTTTCGTGTTTTGTAGCGATTTATGCATTTGGGTATGCATTAAGTCTTGCTAGTACAACGATAGAGGAAATGAAGTTTTGGACAGCACTTCAATATTTAGGTATGCCATTTTCAGCACCTGCTACATTGATCCTTGTTTTACAATATATTGGATATGACAAGCATATAAATAAAAAAACATACTTTCTCTATTATTTAATCCCAATGATCTCTTTTTTACTTATTGCAACAAATGAATTTCATCATTTATTTTATCAATCAACCTATTTAGAATATCGTAACACGACTCCTATTATGCAAATAACAGTGGGACAATGGTATTTAATACATGGTGCCTATACATTTGGGACACTTGCTATAGCTTTTGTATTACTTTCCATCTATTGGTTTAAAGAAAAAACAAGACAGACAAAGCAAGTCATTATTTTGTTAACGGGGATTCTTCTCCCGATTAGTACCTCATTAGCTTATCTAGTTGGACTTACTCCAAGCGGTTTGGATCCGGTACCGATAGCAATGCTATTTACGAGTTCTTTATATTTATATGCCATCATATCGACAAAGTTTTTATTGGTTCCGCCAATAGAAAAGGATTATATATTTGAAAGTATGGGAGATGCTGTTCTTGTATTAGATCAAACTTATCATCTAAAAGATTTTAATAAAGCAGCCTTTACTTTATTTTCAGATGTGAGAATAGGGGAGCATATAGCAGCTGTATTAGGATTGGATAATCAGATTCTTCCATTATTGAAAAATATCGATGCGAATTCTATCATAACAGAAGTAGAAATGAGTAATAAATCAGCACTAGATTATTATCAAGTAAAGGTCTCGCCGATAAAAAAAGGAGAGTCGACCATTGTTGGTACTACGATAATTTTCACTAATATTACGGAACAAAAAAAAGAACAAATGAACTTAACAAAAATCGCCTACACGGATGTGCTAACGCAAATTTATAATCGGGCTTATGTGCTATCTGTTGCTGAAAAGATGCTTGCCTCTCATAATAAAATGGCTGTTATTTTGTTTGATATTGATCATTTTAAGAAAATAAATGATACATATGGACATTTTGGTGGAGACGAAGCGCTAAAGCATGTGGCCGCTCTCTGTAAAAGTGTGGTTCCAGAGAATGGAGTCTTTGGTAGATATGGTGGTGAGGAATTTATTATCTTTTTATTCGAAAACGAAGCAGATGAAGCCGTTTCTATTTCTGAAAGTTTAAGAAGAGTAATAGAAGAATCACCTTTACCTTATAATGAAATAGTGATTAACATTACTGCCAGCTTTGGCGTTGTAGTAAAGGAAAACGGTTTAGCTCTTACCCCATTGATCAATGAGGCGGATGAAGCACTATATGCTTCCAAAAGAGAGGGGCGAAATACGGTTTGTGTGGCAGTAGATGGAGAATATACCAAATTATCTTCTAAAATAACCGCGGGAAAATACTGATAATAGAAGGCCATAGCGCTTGTCTCCTTCTTACAGTATGAGATTGTTAGAGGTAAATAGATACGTATGTCATCTTTTCTTACGTTATTTGTTAAAATATTTAGAAAATACGCAAAAATGTATTGCGCAAAAAAGAGCGGTGTATTACAATTTTTTATATAATCTAAACTTATCTTATATAGTTAGAAAAATATTCTAACTCCAGCGCAAAGTGATATGGAGAAAAGTCAGTTAATCGTTTTTTCTCGTATTTAAGCAACCGCGCTTTTCTTAAGACATATGCATTGCTTTATGTTTATGATTATCTCATAAATATCTCATGCAATATCCAGATGTTTGTAGGGGGAGTATCACATGTATCATGCTAACACTATATATATTATTGGAGAAAGCAAAACTTCCTCTAATAATGCAATTATGCAGCAATACAATGGTTTCTTTATCGCATTAGTTGTAGATAGAGTTTCTCATACGATTGTTGATGCGGAATGTTCTTCAACTATTAATATCACCTCTTCCTTTATTCGATCTATTGTTGTTGGGAAGTCGATGTTAGATACAGACACAGTTTTAAAGGAAGTAGAAAATCGTTATTTTGGATCTTCTCAAAAGGCAGTGATGGTTGCTTTTAAGAATGCCCATATTAAATATAAACAAATAGTAAAAGAATTAGTATAAACTGCTTTTTCTGTTATACGCAGAGGAAATCCAGTTGATAGAGACTTTGTTCTCTATTGGCTGGATTTTTTTATTTTGCACGAATAAAGATGGCTATTAAGAAAAATGTGGGGGGTTTTTTAATGGAGAAAATTTATATGTCAGTTGATATGGAAGGGATAACAGGGTTAATTGATCACACACAGGTTGATTCCAATAAGTTAAATTATGAAAGAAGTCGCATCCTTATGACAGATGAAGCAAACTACGTCGTAACAAGTTTGTTTGACTATGGTGTAGAAGAAGTAGTCGTGAATGATAGTCATAGTAAAATGAATAATTTGTTAGTAGAGAGATTTCATCCGAAAACAAAGCTAATAACAGGGGATGTAAAACCGTATTCGATGGTACAGGGCCTTGATGCTACATATGATGGGGCAATTTTTGTTGGTTATCATGCACGAGCTTCTGTTCCTGGTGTTATGACACATAGCATGATTTTTGGGGTTCGTAATATGTACATAGATGATGTGGTAGTTGGCGAATTAGGGTTTAATGCATATGTCGCGGGATATTATGGCGTTCCTATTCTTCTTGTAGCAGGAGATGATCAAGCTGCAAAAGAAGCAGAGAAACTTATTCCGAATGTAACAACAGCAGTTGTGAAAAATAGTATATCAAGATCGGCAGCTTTGAGTTTGACACCTGTTCAGGCCGGAGAAATATTGAAAGAAAAGACAAAAGAAGCATTAGAAAGGAAAAATCTAGTAAAGCCCTTGGTGCCACCAGCAAGCCCTTTGCTCCGAATAGAGTTTGCAAACTATGGACAAGCAGAATGGGCTCATTTGATGCCAGGAACGGAGATAGAGCAAGGTACCACGATTGTTCGGTTTCAAGCAAAAAGCATTTTAGAGGCCTATCAAGCTATGCTAGTTATGACTGAACTTGCGATGAGAACAACATTTTGTTAGGCGGTGAAGAGCAATGAAATCTTATTATGTAAAGCGCTTTTTCTCGATGCTTGTGACGTTATGGGTCATTATTACGATTACATTCTTTTTAATGCATTTTACACCAGGCTCTCCATTTAATGATGAAAGAACGACAAATGAGGCAATTCAGAAGAACTTAGAGGAGCAATACCATTTAGATAAGCCGTTAATTGTGCAATATGGAATGTATTTAAAACAAATAGCTACCTTTGATTTTGGTATTTCGATAAAAAAGTCTTCTCAAACAGTTAATGAGATGATTGGCAGAGGGTTTCCTGTTTCCTTTGAGCTTGGCATGGTTGCATTAATTGTCGCCGTAATCTCAGGAATTACCCTTGGAGTTGTCGCTTCCCTTAAACACAATGGAGTCATCGACTATTTAGCGATGACAATAGCAGTAATTGGTATTTCCATTCCTAACTTTGTTTTAGCAACAATGCTTATTCAGCAGTTTGCTGTTCATTGGAAAATACTACCTACAGCAACATGGTCAAGCTGGAAGCATATGATTTTACCGACTATAGCACTTGCAACTAGTCCTACTGCTATCATTGCCCGTTTAACAAGAACGAGTATGTTAGAGGTATTAACACAGGATTATATAAAAACGGCAAAGGCGAAGGGGCTTTCTCCATTCAAAATAATCGTAAAACATGCATTACGCAATGCTCTTTTGCCAGTTGTAACATTATTAGGTGCTTTGGCAGCTAGCATTTTAACAGGAACATTCGTCATCGAAAAAATATTTGCTATTCCAGGTATGGGAAAATACTTTGTAGATAGTATTAATAACCGTGATTATCCAGTTATTATGGGGACAACTATTTTTTACAGTACTATTTTAATTATCATGCTATTCCTCGTTGATTTAGCATATGGCATATTGGATCCTAGAATAAAACTTCAGAAGAAGGAGGGATAGCGATGGGCTTGCGTCAGGAAACTTTTTATGAAAAGAAGGAAGAGATTGCTCTTGATGAATGGTTTGTGCCAATACAGAAAAAGCAAGGGGAAGCTGAAGCTGTTGTTCGCCCAAGCCTATCCTATTGGCAGGAAGCGTGGAGGAATTTATGGAAGAATAAATTAGCGATGGTAGCATTATTCTTCTTAACTTTATTAATCATTATGTCTATTATTGGACCGATTATTTCTCCCCATTCGATTTCAGAGCAAAAACTAATTAATCAAAATCAGCCACCTTCTTCAGAATATTGGTTTGGGACAGATAGTTTAGGCAGAGACGTGTTTGCGAGAACTTGGTATGGAGCAAGAATATCATTATTTGTTGGGGTTACTGCAGCTGTTATTGATTTTCTGATAGGGGTAGCCTATGGTGGACTATCGGGATATAAGGGCGGAAAAGTAGATCATATTATGATGAGAATAGTAGAAGTACTATATGGGCTCCCTTATTTATTAATTGTTATTTTAATGTCTGTTGTGATGGGACCAGGGTTAGCGTCTATTATTATCGCCCTATCCATTACAGGATGGGTTGGAATGGCACGTATAGTAAGAGGACAAGTTCTTCAAATAAAAAACTATGAATTTATCTTAGCATCGAAAACCTTTGGAGCTAAAAGTTACAGAATAATTAGAAAAAACCTCCTTCCCAATACAATGGGTCCAATTATCGTTCAGATGACTTTAACAGTTCCATCAGCGATATTTGCTGAAGCATTCTTAAGTTTTTTAGGATTAGGCATCCAAGCACCTTTAACAAGCTGGGGGGTAATGGCGGATGAAGGATTATCTGCCATTTTAACTGGGCATTGGTGGAGATTGTTTTTCCCGACCTTATTTATCTCGCTTACGATGTTTGCTTTCAATGTATTGGGTGATGGACTACAGGATGCGCTGGATCCAAAGCTAAGGGGTGGAAAATAATGACGAACATACTAGAAGTTACTAATCTACAAGTATCTTTCTCCTCTTATGGAGGAGAGGTACAAGCAGTCAGAGGAGTGAATTTTTCATTAAAAAAGGGGGAAACATTAGCTATTGTCGGAGAATCTGGCTGTGGCAAAAGTGTTACATCTCAAACGATTATGCAATTGATTCCAAGTCCACCAGGAAGAATCAAAGATGGATCTATTTTATATAAAGGGATGGATCTGACAAGGCTAAAAGATGAAGACATGAGAAAAATTCGTGGAGCAGATATCTCGATGATTTTTCAAGATCCAATGACAGCTTTAAATCCTACGTTAACTATTGGCGATCAGATTATGGAAGGGATTAAGCAGCATAAGCAAATTTCAAAAGTCGAAGCAAGGAGCAAGGCTATCGAGATGCTTCAATTAGTTGGAATCCCTAATCCAGAAATGAGGTTGAAACAATATCCTCACCAATTTAGTGGGGGGATGAGACAGAGAATTGTGATAGCGATGGCATTGATTTGTGAGCCGGAGATTTTGATTGCAGATGAACCTACAACTGCTCTCGATGTAACAATCCAAGCACAGATTCTGGACTTATTCCGAGAAATTCAACAACAGAGAGATGTCTCCATTATTTTAATTACACATGATTTAGGAGTAGTTGCACAAGTAGCAGATCGTGTCGCTGTTATGTATGCGGGAAAAATAGTTGAGATGGGGAATAGAAGAGATATTTTCTACTCTCCCCAGCATCCGTATACAAAGGGACTATTAAATTCTGTACCCAGATTGGACCAAGAAGGAGAGCTAGTCCCAATAGATGGAACACCACCAGATTTATTTTCACCACCAGAGGGATGTTCCTTTGCCGCTAGATGTCCCTATGCAATGGAAGTCTGCAAGAGGGTGTATCCGTTAGAAAGTAATTTAAATGCAGATCATCTAGTTAATTGTTGGCTTCAGGATGAGCGAGCAAAGCGAGTAATGCACACGATCTAATGATGTAAAAAGGAACTGTAGGAAGTTTTATTTTGCTATTTTTTGGCTTTAAAAGAAAAGCCATTTTATAGATTGCTAGATGAAAACGATGTGGGGGGAACACGATGAAAAAGATATGGATAAGTTTTTTGACAATGATAGCAATCTTTACTCTTGCTGCATGTACAGCAAATAGTGATGCAGGGAAGGAAGAGACAAACGGGGAGAAGGAAGAAAAGATATTATATTTAAACAATGGACAAGAGCCTAGTTCTTTTGATCCTCCGATTGGTTTTGATAGTGTTTCTTGGACTGCCTTAAACAATTTAATGGAAGGTTTAACCCGATTGGATAATAATCATGAGCCGCAAGCAGCCATTGCAGAAAACTGGGATGTATCAGAGGACGGAAAAGTATATACATTCCATTTAAGAGACAATGCAAATTGGTCTAATGGAGATCCAGTTACTGCCGGAGATTTTGCTTTTGCATGGAAGCGATTATTAAATCCAGAAACGAAATCGCCAGCTGCTTTCCTCGGATATTTCATTGAAGGGGGAGAAGCATACGCAAACGGAGAAGGTTCGGCAGATGATGTAAAAGTTAAAGTAGTTGATGAAAAGACATTTGAAGTTACATTAACAAGCCCACAGGCTTATTTCCTAAATGTTATTACTAATCCTGCATTTTTCCCGATTAATGAAAAGGTAGCAACGGAAAATCCGGAATGGTTTTCAGAGGCAGATTCATTTGTAGGAAATGGTCCATTTCAATTAACAAAATGGGAGCATGACAGCTATTTTGAGATGGAGAAAAATGAAACGTATTGGGATGCTGATACGGTTAAATTAAATAAAATACATTGGGCAATGGTAGACGATTCCAATACAGAATATCAAATGTTCCAAAATGGAGAATTAGATACTTCGGATGTTCCAGCAGAATTAAGCGAGCAGTTATTTAGTGAAGGAAAAGTAAAAGTAGAAGACCAGGCAGGAACATACTTTTATCGATTTAATGTGACAAAAGAGCCCTTCACAAATAAAAATATTCGTAAAGCTTTTGCTTTAGCTGTTGATCAGCAGCAAATTGTCGATTATGTAACAAAAAATCAGGAGAAGCCTGCGTATGGTTTTGTTTCTTATGGATACTTGGACAATAAAGGGAATGATTTTCGTGAAACGAGTGGAGAGTTAGTAAAAACAAATGTGGAAGAAGCAAAGAAACTACTAGAACAAGGAATGAAGGAAGAAGGATATACAACATTGCCAGAAGTGACGCTCACTTATAGTACTAATGATACACATAAGGCTATAGCAGAAGCTCTACAAGCAATGTTTAAGGATAATCTTGGAGTAGATGTAAAGCTTGCCAATATGGAATCAAGTGTTTTTACACAGGAACAAACAGCATTGAAGCTGCAATTATCCAGAAGCTCTTTCCTTGCAGATTACGGCGATCCAATTAACTTCCTTGAAAACTTTCAGACAGGTTTAGCAATGAATAGAACGGGTTGGTCAAATGCTGAATATGATCAATTAATTAAAGATGCCAAGAATGAATCTGATGAAGCAAAACGGTTTGAATTAATGTATAAAGCAGAAAAGCTATTACTGGATGAGGCACCAATTTTCCCCATCCATTTCTATAATTATGTGTATTTGCAAAATGATAGTGTAACGGGGATTGTTCGTCACCCAGTTGGCTACCTTGAATTAAAATGGGCAGATAAAAAATAAGTAGAGTGAAGAAGGGATGAACGAATAGCATCCCTTCTTTCCTTAAATCATTAGATTATCGCTTTCAGAAAACTAAAAGGGAAAGGGATTAAAAGAGTGATAAAGCCAGAACGTTTAAAAAAAGGAGATACCGTTACCGTTATTGCCCCAGCTAGTCCGCCATCGCTAGACTCTTTACAAAAAGGTATAAGCTATTTGGAAGAAGAATTAGGGCTAAAGGTAAAAGTGGGAGACCATGTTTATGATCAATATGGTTATTTAGCTGGGGAAGATGAAGCTAGATTAACAGATTTAGAGAATGCTTTTCTAGATAAAGAAGTAAAAGGTATTATTTGTGCATGTGGAGGATATGGAACAGCAAGACTGGCAAGTCAGATTAACTATTCGACCATTGCCCAAAATCCAAAAATATTTTGGGGTTATAGTGATATAACTTTTCTGCATACAGCTATCTTTAATAACACTGGATTAGTTACTTTCCATGGCCCAATGCTTTCATCGGATATTGGCAAAGACGACTGTCATCCTTTGTCGAGAAATCTGTTCCAACAATTATTTGAACCGCAAGAAATGATTTATACAGAAGAATACTCAACACTTGAGGTTTTAGTAGAAGGAAAAGCTTCTGGAAAGATTACAGGAGGAAATCTTTCCCTTATCACAAGTTCAATCGGTACACCTTTTGAAATAGATACAAAGTCGAAAATCTTGTTGATGGAAGATGTAAATGAAGAACCACGATCTGTGGATCGTATGCTTAATCAATTAATGCAGGCAGGGAAGCTAACCGATGCAAAAGGAATCGTTATCGGCGACTTTCATCAATGTCATTCTAGAAGAGACAAATCGCTTGCGTTAGAAGAGGTGATAAACCACTACATTCAACAAGCCGGGAAACCGACTATAAAGGGATTTCAAATAGGCCATTGTTCTCCTCATATATCAATCCCGCTTGGTGTTAATGCAGAAATAAATACGAAGGAGAAAGTATTAATGATTGATAGTGGGGTGGAATAAATTAGAAGAGGTTATCCCGCTCTCAACGGAGACCACTGAAAAAGTCTTTTTTTCGTGTGAAATGAAGAGCAAGCATATTGGAAAGTGAAAATAAGGTTGGTTTGGAGAGGCGTCCGCTCGACTCCTATGGGAGCTGCGAGAAAGTCCGAGACCCCGCAGGAACTTAAGAAGCGAGGAGGCTTGGCGCTCGCCCCATAGAAAGCGAGCGGACGCCTCGGAAAACAAATCGATCATCTTATGTTTAAAAAGTGGCTATCGTCCATCATCATTAACTGGCCAGTTTTTCAGTGCCCTCCTCTCAACGGACAGTGAGACTCCCCCTCAAGCTTATGAGTATAGGAGGAAGATAGGTGGGAGATCAACTGTCCGTAAAGGTTCGATTGGTTCAACTAACCATCGGTGGGAATTGCGCTGAGCCTCTGGTGTCTCAGACTCTACGTGAATTTCGGCTTCTCTGTTTTTCCAACTAATCCATTTCTTCTATTGAAAAAACAGCCATTACTTTTGAATAGGAGCAAGTTAATCGAAATATTGAACAGCACAATAAAAATAGACTTTATAAAATAAGGATGATACATAGTGAAAATAACCAGAATAGAGACATTCCGTGTCGCAGTTCCATTAATCAAGCCTTTTAAAACAGCATTACGAACCGTAACCATTGCAGACTCTGTATATGTAAAAATTACATGCGAAAACGGAATTGTTGGTTGGGGAGAAGCACCGCCAACTTTAGTGATAACAGGAGATAGCCTAAAAAGTATTGAAGCATCTATACATGAAGTGTTTAAACCCTTTTTATTGAGTAAAAGCATTTTACAGCTCGAATTACTGCTTCAAGGAATCCAGCAAATTTTAGTAGGAAATGTGAGTGCAAAAGCAGCGATTGATATGGCACTTTATGATTGCTTTTCCCAATACTGTAAACTTCCGCTTTATCAATTATTGGGCGGATATAATAATACATTGGAAACGGATTATACGGTTAGTGTCAATGATCCGATAGAAATGGGAGAAGACGCGGTCTCCTATGTTAACCAAGGGTTTAATGTCTTAAAGATTAAAGTTGGAAAAGATGAACTGCAAACAGATATTAATAGAATAATAGAAATCAGAAGAAGAGTAGGCAATGAAATTAAATTAAGACTAGACGCTAACCAAGGCTGGAACCCAAAAGAAGCTATTACAGCTATACGAAAAATGGAAGATTTAGGACTTAATATCGAATTAGTTGAGCAGCCGGTTAAAGCAGAGGATATACAAGGGCTTAAGAAGGTAACAGATTCAGTAAATACATTAATCATGGCTGATGAAGCTGTATTTACTCCGAAGCAAGCTTTTGAGGTGTTAAAAACACGAAGCGCTGATTTAATTAATATTAAATTAATGAAATCAGGGGGAATCTATCGAGCACAGATTATTAACCATTTAGCTGAAGTTTCTGGAATGGAATGTATGGTCGGAAGTATGATTGAAACTAAATTGGGTATTACTGCGGCAGCGCATTTTGCAGCAAGTAAAAAGAATATAACTCGTTATGATTTTGACGCACCATTGATGCTGGCTGAAGACATAGTGGATGGTGGTGTTCAATATAACGGAAGAAACATAACTTTATCTGATCAACCTGGATTAGGAATAAATCATATTCTTTTACATAAAAAGGAGAATGTGGGATGAAAAAATACGATGTGAAAATAGTGGATGTTCCCGTTGCAACCTTATGGACAAATGAATATTCAGCAAGAGAAATAGATAGTCTGGCAATTGATAATCCTTGTGATATAAAAGCATGGTTAGATAGTCTTGATTATGAAAAGGGACTGGGGCTTTATACAGGTAACTTAGTGCAATCACAAGTATTATACGGGCAAGAGGTATATATCTTGGAAGAAAAAGAGGAATGGGCATTTGTTGCATTGCCCAATCAGGCGTCACAAAAAAATGAACTTGGTTATCCAGGATGGATACCAAAAAAACAATTGATAAAAAAGCAAACGTATTCCTTAGAAAATGGGCCAATTGCAGTTGTTGAAGCATCGATAACAGCTCTCTGTGACGACCATAAAGATGTGATACTGCCATTATGTTTTCAAACACGGTTGCCAGTAAGACGGCAAGAGGGTGAATGGATAGTAGTGATGACACCTACCGGGGAAGGGTGGATAAAAGCAACGGATGTATCCATTTATTCCTCCTCACAAGACGTCCGTAAAGGCACAGGGAAGGATATAGTAAAGCAGGGAGAACGATTTTTGCATCTTGACTATTTATGGGGTGGCATGAGTTCCTACGGTTATGACTGTTCGGGTTTTAGTTACACCATGTGTTTAGCAAATGGTTACTTAATACCAAGAGATGCGAGTGAGCAGGCAGAGACGGGGAGAAATGTTCCTTTAGATGAAATAGAGCCAGGAGATTTATTATTTTTTGCTTATGAGGAAGGGAAAGGAAAGATTCACCATGTAGGTATCTATTATGGAGAAAATAAGTTACTTCATTCCCCCAACACCGGAAAATCAATCGAAATTATTCCTTTAGAAAATACAATCTATGAAAAAGAATTATGTGTAGCAAGAAGATATTGGGAATAAGGAGAGAGAAGGAATGACACAGCAGGTTCTATTAAAAGTGGATAATGTATCGAAGCATTTTGAATTAGAAAAGAATATGACATTACAAGCTGTATCAAATGTATCCTTCCATATCAAGAGAGGGGAAACGTTTGGCATTGTTGGTGAATCAGGCTGTGGTAAATCTACATTGGGTAGAACAATTATTGGATTATATAAAACATCAAATGGGCAGATTTTATACAATGATACCAACCTAGAAAGTGTTTCTACAAAGGATACATTTGCATTTCGCAGAAAGATGCAAATGATCTTTCAAGACCCTTACGCCTCTTTAAACCCTCGTTCTACTGTACGTGAGATTTTGGCAGAGCCTTTGGAAGTCCATGGAGTGTATCAAACAAAGGAAGAAAAAAATGCCCGTATAGATGAACTGTTGGAAAGTGTAGGACTAAATAGAGAACATGCTAATCGATTTCCACATGAATTTAGTGGGGGCCAAAGGCAAAGAATTGGGATAGCAAGAGCGTTAGCGTTAGAGCCAGAATTTATTATTGCTGACGAACCAATTTCCGCATTAGATGTTTCTGTTCAAGCACAAGTAGTAAATCTGCTAAAAAGATTACAACGAGAAAAACAATTAACCTATCTATTTATAGCCCATGACTTATCAATGGTAAAGCAAATTAGTGATCGAATTGGTGTAATGTATTTAGGGAATTTAGTGGAACTGACAGATAGTAAAGAGTTATATTCCAATCCACTACACCCTTATACACAGGCACTCCTTTCTGCTATTCCGATTCCAGATCCAGATATAGAGGACAAAAGAGAACGAATTATATTAAAAGGGGAATTACCAAGTCCAGTGGATCCGCCAAGCGGCTGTGTTTTTCGAACGCGTTGCCCGCATGCAATGGATATTTGTACTAATGATAAGCCAGTTTGGCAAGAACGAGAAGATGGCCATTTTGTTGCATGTCATCTTTATTAGGGAATAACGATTAGGATGAATATGGAGATATTAAGCAAACGAATAAACGAAATTGTACAGGAGTATAAGGCTCATGGTCACTTTGGGATAACTATTGAGTGGAAGGAAAAATGTTTTTACTTTAACGCGAAGGATGTCTTTCCAAGTGCTAGTCTGATTAAATTGCCAATTCTGTTAGAAGGCTTTATGCAGAGCTCAAGTGGAACCTTAGTGTTGGATGATTTAGAAAGGGTTAAAGATATCCAGAAAGTAGGAGGGGCGGGTATCGTTCAATATATGTCCCCACAAAGCCGTTTATCTGTTCATGATCTACTCACTTTAATGATTATTGTTTCAGATAATATGGCAGCCAATTATTTGATTGAACGACTTGGCATAGACAGCGTTAATAGAAGATGTCAGCAGCTTAGGATGTCCTCAACGATTCTCCAGCGCAAAATGATGGACCAAGAAGCAAGAGAAAGAAAACTGGAAAACTATACTTCGCCTTTAGATATTATTCGTTGTTTAAAGGCAATTCAGAACAATAAGAATCAGAGCTGTAAAAAAATCTTATCCCATCAGCAACTTCTTGATAAACTACCGTATTACTTTGAGGAGAATAGTTGTATAAGGATTGCGAATAAAACTGGAGAGTTAGATAAGGTAGAGCATGATTGTGCTATTATAGAGCACGAGGATGAAATTATCTATGTTGCTGTTTTAACAGACCAATTAACGACAAATTTTAAAGGGAAACAAATTATCCAATTAATTGGAGCAAGTATTCTTGAATGTTTATCATGAAAAAAGTCTGAACCTATTAGGCAGACTTTTTTTATAAATGAAATGTTTATGCGAAAAAATAAATCTTGTTAAATATTTTAAACAGTCTTGAATGAAAGTCTAGTTCAAATTATAATAAATAATGAAAATCATTATCAATTATTAAAAAGCGTTCTTATTTAATTAATAAAGGGATAGGTACAAATGCTCTCTTGGAATAAAGAATGAAATAAATGAAAAAATAGGATTAGCAGAATAAAACGAAAAATGCTCCTCGGTTTTAAAAGGGTATATAGAAAAGTAAGGGAAGGAGAGAAGAAAGCGTGGACATACTATCTACAGATCAATTGAAAATTGGCTATGAAGATAAAATTATCGTTAATGACTTAAATTTACATGTGCAAGAAGGGAAAATTACTACTATCATTGGACCAAATGGTTGTGGGAAATCGACGATATTAAAAACTCTTGCACGGATTCATAAGGCAAAGGCCGGGTATGTATATTTAGATGGAGAAATGATACACAAAATCCCCACGAAAAAAATTGCCCAAAGAATGGCTGTGCTTCCTCAATCTCCAGAAGCACCGAATGGATTAACAATATTCGATTTAGTTTCCTATGGGCGGTCTCCTCATCAAAAAGGCTTTGGTCGTTTAGGGGAGAAAGACAGAGAAGTAATAAATTGGGCATTGGATGTCACTGGTCTTATGGAGTTGAGAGATCAGGAAGTAGATACCTTATCAGGTGGACAAAGACAAAGAGCGTGGATTGCAATGGCGATTGCACAGGAAACAAATCTTCTGCTTTTAGATGAGCCGACTACTTATTTAGATATGGCCCATCAGCTGGAAGTACTGAAATTATTAAAAAAACTAAATGAAGAAGAAAATCGAACCATTGTGATGGTTATCCATGATTTAAACCATGCAGCAAGATTTTCTGATCATATGGTAGCGATGAGAAACGGACATTTAATGAAAGAAGGAACAGCAGAGGAAATAATGACCGAAAAGGTTTTGAAAGAAGTTTTTCAAATAGATGCCGTTGTAGTCAAAGACCCTAGAACAAATAAGCCAGCTTGTCTTTCTTACGATTTAATACATCAAAAGGAAAGAGTATTAGTAGCATCTGCTAAGTAATCAATGGAAGAGGATTGCTTAGTTTTTTTGTTTGGCTGTTTATGTAATATATGGTTATTTTACGGTGAATATTGCTTGTTTCCGCCTTTTCTTAGCATGAAAGGTAGGCGTTTTTCATATAATGGATTGAGTAACGTTTCACATAAATTTGCTTATTATCATCGTACCTATTTATAATTTTGGTATACTATTAGAATAGTGTAGTCAGAAATATGTATAGAAGGTTGAGATTAATGGATAAGAATATATTGATTAAAAAGTTTCTTGAAATTTTGCCCGAAGAATGTGTAAAGATGGATGAGGCGTTAAATAAATATACGTATACGAAAATTGGTGGAAAGGCTGATTTTTTACTTTTTCCGCTTACGTACGAACAATTACAGTCAGCTTATAAAATAGCACTTAGCGAAAATATGCCAATCACTATTTTAGGAAATGGTTCCAATGTGTTAATTAGAGATGGTGGTATTCGTGGAGTTGTCTTTAATTTAACAAGGCTAGACAAAATTTCCCTTGAAGGTAATAAAGTGATTGCCCAGAGTGGAGCTGCCATTATTGAGACCTCTAGATTTGCCTTAGAACATTCTTTAACAGGATTGGAGTTTGCTTGTGGAATTCCAGGATCTGTAGGTGGTGCGTTATATATGAACGCTGGTGCTTATGGAGGAGAGGTTTCTGACGTATTGCAATCCGCCAAGATATTAACGCGAGCTGGAGAAATTATAATAGTAACAAAAGAGGAATTAGAGCTTGGCTACCGCACAAGTAGTATTGGGAAAAATGGCTGGGTAGCGTTAGAAGGAACTTTTTCTCTTGAAACAGGAGATTATGCAGAAATTAAAGCGAAAATGGATGAACTGACTTTCTTGCGCGAATCAAAACAGCCGTTAGAATATCCTTCATGTGGAAGTGTTTTTAAAAGACCACCAAACTACTTTGCAGGAAAACTTATTCAAGATAGTGGACTTCAAGGAACGAAAATTGGTGGTGCTCAAGTATCTACAAAACATGCAGGTTTTATTGTAAACGTGGAGGATGCCACAGCGAATGATTATTTATCCTTAATAAAGCATGTCCAAAAAACTGTGAAAGCAAACTTTAATGTAGACCTCGAGACAGAAGTAAGAATCATTGGTGAGGAATAAAGAGCAGGCTGTTAATGAAATAAGAACGAAAAGGGCATCTGAAAGAGAGTAATCTTTTTCAGATGCCCTTTTTTTAAAAGAAGGCTATTTCCGTAAAGTTATTGCTCTGCCGCCTTCCTGGCTTTGCCTGTGGAGTCTGGATATCTATGTGTATTCATGCTGCTCAGTATTTCTTCCCTATTGAGTAAAATTTTTTGAAAGTGGCTTAAAAGAAAAAAGATTTATATACTATTCTTCGCACAAATAACCGCATCATTAGATACAGGAAGTAACCAAATATCGCTCCGAAGACATTTAAAATAAAATCATCTATATCTGCCGCTCGATCCATGGTAAAGAAATATTGGATAAGTTCAATAGAAAGAGAACATAGAACAGCAAGCCCTATTGTGACACATGTTCTAAATCGTTTTTTATATAACATAGGCAGGATAAAACCAAAGGGAATAAACAGAATGATATTTCCTAAAGTATATAACATCCAAAAAAAAGGTGGCTTATATTTATATTGATACAAAATTTGGACATAGGGAGTTAAGTTCATTTTCCCCTCGGTTATATTTGGCGGTGAGAAGTGAAAAGGCTTTAATGTTATGTATATGAGTGTCAATAAATAAAAGAAAAAAAGATTGAGCATAAATTCTCTAGAAAATAGGATTGCTTTTCTTTGATTATTTTGATGAATACGAAAATAAATCCATAACGGAACGACAAGGATAAGAATAAAGGGGAAATTTAATAGTAACTGAACTCCGCTTATGGACCATAGTATGATAAACAGAAAGAGGACAATGATAAAAAAAATCCCGTTTTTTAATACTTGCACAGATAATCGAAGTCCTTTCTTTTTTGTTCTCCCAAAAGTATATGTAGGCTTGTTCAAAAGTAGACTATCCAATTGGAACAGGAGCGAATTACTTTACTCTTTGTACGGAAATACGCATACTAGGAGTGAATGCGAGTGTTTGTCTATACATTAATGAAGGAGATGAATTTTTTGAGTAGTAAAGTTCAAATCGGTCAAACGGCTATGCGTGTTACGAAGCTGGGATATGGAGCAAATTCTGTCGGTGGTCATAATTTATTTCCGAATTTAAATGATGAAACAGGAAGAAATGTGGTAAGGAATGCATTAGATGCGGGAATCGACTTTCTGGACACTGCCTATGTTTACGGGTTAGGGAGATCAGAGGAGTTAATTGGTGAGGTGCTAAAGGAAAGAGGCAACCGCCAAGATATCGTCATTGCAAGCAAAGCAGCTCATAAATTAGTGGATGGCAAAATGGAGCTTGATAACAGCAGAGAATTTTTACGTAAATCTGTAGAAGATAGCTTAAAGCGTCTGCAAACAGATTATATTGATTTGTTCTATGTTCATTTTCCAGATGGGGTTACTCCAATGGCTGAAGTGGCAGGAACACTAAGAGAGTTAAAGGATGAAGGAAAGATTCTTGCAGTTGGAGCTTCGAATTTAGATGCTGAGCAAATAAAAGAATTTAATCAAGATGGTTATTTAGAGGTATTTCAAGCAGAGTATTCTTTATTTAAAAGACAAGCAGAGGACATATACTTACCATACTGTGTAGAAAACAATATTAGCTTTGTTCCGTATTTTCCTTTAGCCTCCGGACTATTGACTGGAAAATACTCAAAAGATTCAGCTATTAGTGATGGCAGAAAAAATAATCCGCTTTTCCAAGGAGAAGCATTTATTCGCAATGTAGAAAAGGTGGACCAATTAAAGCAAATGGCTGAAGACAAAGGCTTTGACGCGACACATTTTGCTTTGGCTTGGTTGTTGGAACAACCTGCCGTTGATGTCATTATTCCAGGAGCGAAATCAACAGACCAGCTTAAGAACAATTTACGAACATTAGAAGTGACATTAACAGAAGAAGATGTGAAGAAAATAAGCAATATATTTGTGTAAGGTATCATTATTTTGAAAGACTGTTTTTTAAAAGACTGTTGTTTTTCCAATAGGAGAAAAGAATTAGTTGGAAAAATGGAGCAGCCGGAATACACGTAGACGCCACGGGATTAGCCAGACAGGTGAGACCCCGGCGGCTCTGAGCCCCACGGAAAGCGAAGTGTATTCGGGCTGTGAGTAATAGCAACAAATAATTTTACGAAAACAGCCTTTTAAAAACAAACGAAACCGATAGCAAAGCGATGGAGGGGTAGAAAACACTTCATCGCTTTTGCTTATATAAAGGGTATTTATGAAAAAGTCTTTAGTGATAGTGGGATGGGCGTATATTATTTTTGTATAACTTCAGTTCAGTCTAGAATTCCAAAAGAAGAGAAAGGGTGCATTAGGGAAGAGTCGAGTTATGTTAGATATCCTTACATTTTTTGTTATTAAAATCCTAATTTAACAATGTTTCTGCTTTTTGGTAAGCGAAATAGAAGAGATGAATTTCTCTGAATAACTAATAAGAAGAAATTATACCAATTTTACTATCATAGTGTTACAATAGGTAAAAGTTTAAATATACAGATTTTTCGATTTAGTCGGATAATTGGAGGGGTAGAAGTGACACAATTGAGAAGTAATATGATAAAGAAGGGATTCGATCGAGCGCCACATAGAAGCTTACTACGTGCTGCTGGTGTGAAAGAGGAGGATTTTGACAAACCGTTTATCGCTGTAGTTAATTCATATATTGATATTGTTCCAGGTCATGTACACTTACAGGAATTTGGAAAAATCGTAAAAGATGCGATACGAGAAGCAGGTGGCGTGCCATTTGAAATGAATACAATTGGCGTGGACGATGGTATTGCGATGGGACATATTGGAATGCGCTATTCTTTGCCAAGCCGTGAAATCATTGCCGATTCCATTGAAACGGTAGTGGCAGCACACTGGTTTGATGGGATGGTTTGTATTCCTAACTGTGACAAAATAACACCAGGAATGATGATGGCGTCCTTACGCTTAAATATTCCTACTATCTTTGTCAGTGGTGGCCCGATGAAGGCTGGAGTTACTAGTGATGGTAGAAAGATATCTTTATCATCTGTGTTTGAAGGGGTAGGAGCCTATCAATCTGGTAAAATTGATGAAAGCGGTCTAAGAGAATTAGAACAATTTGGCTGTCCGACATGTGGTTCCTGTTCGGGAATGTTTACGGCGAATTCCATGAACTGTTTAGCTGAAGCACTTGGTCTTGCGTTGCCTGGAAATGGGACAATTCTTGCTGTTGCTCCAGAAAGAAGAGAGTTTGTAAAAAAATCTGCTAAACAGCTGATGCAATTAATAAAAGACGATATTAAACCAAGAGATATTGTCACAGAAAAAGCAATTGATAATGCATTTGCGTTGGATATGGCATTAGGGGGATCAACAAATACGGTACTTCATACATTGGCATTAGCCCATGAAGCAGGTGTAGAATATCCACTTGAAAGGATTAATGAAGTAGCATCACGCGTGCCTCATTTATCTAAGTTAGCCCCTTCATCTGATGTACATATTGAAGATCTGCATGAAGCAGGCGGTGTTTCAGCGGCTCTATATGAATTATCTAAAAAAGAAGGAGCCCTTCATTTAGATACAATAACGGTTTCTGGGAAAACACTTGGAGAGAATATTGCTGGATGTAAAGTGAAAGATTACGGTGTTATTCGCCCGATTGATGATCCGCATACGCAAACAGGGGGATTAGCCGTATTGTTTGGTAATCTAGCCCCTCAAGGTGCGATTATTAAAACGGGTGGTGTCCAAGATGGAATTCAACGACATGAAGGACCAGCTATCGTATTTAATTCACAAGATGAAGTATTAGAGGGATTAGTAAAAGGGAAGGTAAAGGAAGGTCATGTTGTTATCATTCGCTATGAGGGACCAAAAGGGGGACCTGGTATGCCGGAAATGCTGGCACCTACTTCTCAAATTGTTGGAATGGGTCTCGGTCCAAAAGTTGCGCTTGTAACAGATGGGCGCTTTTCAGGAGCTTCACGTGGTATTTCTATCGGACATGCTTCACCAGAAGCAGCAGAGGGAGGACCGTTGGCATTCGTAAAAGATGGCGATCATGTTATAATCGACATCGAAAATCGAACAATGGATGTTATTGTTCCAGAGGAAGAGTGGGAGCAAAGAAAAGCAGAATGGAAAGGTTTTGAATCGAAAGTGAAAAGCGGCTATTTAGCTCGCTATTCCAAACTTGTTACATCTGCAAATACTGGTGCAGTATTAAAATACTAAGACGAAATACATTAGCGAAAAACGAAAAGCAGGTTGGATACACGAAAAGTGTATTCAACCTGCCTTTAATATTTATTAATGCCCAGTTTTTTTATAGCTGGTCTATTCTTTTATTATTTCTTTTTTGTTATTAGGATCCATACTCTGAACCTGGAGAATATCTAAAAGAAAAACGAATACAGGTATCCCGATGATTAATCCCCATACTCCAAAGAAGTGCTCAGAGAAGATAAGGACAATAAAAGTGAAAAACACTGGTAAATTTGTTTTAGAGGACATTAATTTTGGATTTAGTATATAAGCCTCGATAGCATGGATTATACAAATGAATATTATTAAAATAATAATATAGGTATAGCCTCCAATGGTGTATCCAATCGTCAACAATGGTATTAGGGAGATAATAACTCCTGCCACTGGAATAAGACCAAGAACAAATACCATAAGAGACAAGCCTAGTAATTGAGGGAAATCAAGAATCCATAATCCGATTGTCGTTAAAATACAGTTCACTAAAGCAATAATAACTTGAGCTTCTAGCACTTTTCCAAACGTTAAAACAAATTTTTTGCCGAAAAATTCAATTTCATTATAAAAAGGTGCTATTTTACTTGTTCGAAAGTTTTCTCTATATTTGATCAGTCGAGGCTTCTCCAAAAGGAAGAAGAAGCTTAAGATAATAGCTAATATGAATTGTATACTTATCGAGCTAATGCTGGAAAAATATTTGACTACAATGCCTAGTCCTTGTTCCAAATAGCTGTTAATTTGTCTTTCTTGAATTATGGAAACAATATAATTTAAGACAGCATTATCATGTGGACGGGAGTAAAAATCCATTAATTGTCTAACTAGTGCCGTTATTTCTTCCACTAGCATTGGTAAATATTTAATAAAACTATAGGAAAGTAATCCGATCGTTATTAGATAGAGGATGCTAACTATAACGTTTCGTTTTACATGAATACGCTTAGAGATAATTTTTTCCATCCGGTCCATTAAAAATGAAAGGATAAAGGTAAAAAGCATTAAATTAATCATGCTTCTAAGGGCGTAGATACCCAGAATAATGAAAGCAAAGATGAAAAACCTTTTTACACTTTTACTTGTAAGAAAATTGATAATTGTTTCCACTCCATTTCCCCTTTTTTGATATATTTTCTCTTTTCTATCTTTCTTCCTATATTTTAACCTAAATTGAATTTTAATAATATAAAAAAGCCGACATTTTCGAAAATTTAGCAAGAAGAAAAAAAGAGGCATTCTAGATAGGAAGTTTTTTGCTTGAATCTTTCCTCCTTTGACTTATATAATTAGGAAGTAAAACTAAAACGTTATGGTTAGGAGGAGAAGCGATGGGGCTGTGAAATTAAGAATTGGTGATTTGGCAAAAGTTACAGGTGTAACGAAAAGAACCATTGATTATTATACAAACCTTGGTCTTCTTCAAGCAGAACGTTCTCAAACAAATTATCGTTACTATAGCGAAGAGCAGATTGAACAAATTAAAACGATAGAGGAATTTAAAAAGAGAAAACTATCGCTCGAGGAAATTAAGGAACAATTAAATAAGCATAAAATGAACTCCTTTGATATCGAAGAATTAAAAACAAATATGAAGGATCTTAATGAAAAAATCCATCAGATGCTTACAACAGTTGATATTCAGGACCATCATAAAAAAAAGGAAGTAAGAAATACTATATCTCATGAAAGTATTTCTTTAATACAAGCACTGTTGCTTTTGCTAAATTAACTGTAATTTATCCCACTCTTAACGGACAGTAAGACTCAACCATAAGCTTATGAGAATACGGTGGGAGATCAACTGTCCGGAAAGGTCCGATTGGTTTAACTGACCATCAGTGGGGGAGGAAGGAAAACCCCTACTGATGGAAGTTTCACTTTATAGGATGCATTTATTTATATGATTGAAGTAGTAATTTTACAAGCAACAGCGTCTCTTTCTTTGTATAGGAGAAATGCCGCGCGTGGCTTTTATTAATCAGGAGGTGTAAGCCCCTTTACGGGCTACTTATTGGAAATTTTTAATTTGATTTTATTCGTGATATTAATTGCATTAACTGCTTTTTTCGTTGCAACAGAGTTTGCAATCGTAAAAGTCAGGAGTTCAAGAATTGATCAGTTAGTTGCTGAAGGAAAAAAAGGTGCGTTAGCAGCAAAAAAAGTAACGACCCATTTAGATGAATATTTATCTGCCTGTCAATTAGGGATAACAGTTACAGCGTTAGGTCTAGGTTGGATTGGGGAATCTACTTTCGCAGAAATTTTAGAACCGTTATTTGTTCGTTTATCTATTGGGAATGCGCTCTCGCACTTGATTGCCTTTATTATTTCTTTTTTACTTGTAACTTTTTTGCATGTCGTTGTCGGAGAACTTGCTCCAAAAACGGTTGCTATTCAAAAAGCGGAATTAATATCCTTAACCTTTGCAACGCCAATTATTTGGTTCTATCGACTATTATATCCTTTTATTTGGTTGTTGAATGGATCGGCACGACTTTTGACAAGTATCTTTGGATTAAAGCCAGCGTCAGAACATGAACTTGCACACTCGGAAGAAGAGTTAAGAATTTTAATGTCAGAAAGCTATAAAAGCGGTGAAATCAATAAAAATGAATTAGCATATGTAAATAATATTTTTGAATTTGATGAACGAATTGCAAAAGAAATCATGGTACCAAGAACAGAAATGGTTACTATTAGTGTTGATAATACGTTTGATGAAATAATGGCTATTTTAGAAGAAGAGAATTATACGCGCTATCCATTAGTGAATGGGGATAAGGATAATGTGATCGGATTAATTAACATTCGTGAATTTCTAACAGCGACTATTCAAAACAAACAAGAGATTCAACTAGAGGAATACATGAAACCGATTATCCGTGTGATTGAAACAGTTCCTATCCGTGAATTACTAATAAAAATGCAAAAGGAACGTACACATATGGCGATTTTGCTTGATGAATACGGTGGTACTTCAGGGATTGTTACAGCAGAAGATATATTAGAGGAAATTGTCGGCGACATCAGAGATGAATTTGATGAGGATGAAATTTCTGACATTCGTAAAATTAAAGATAATCATTATATTCTTAATGGGAAAGTATTGATTAGTGAAGTTAATGACCTTTTAGGGACACATTTATCTGAAGATGAAGTGGATACAATTGGCGGATGGTTCCTGACTAATAATTTCGAAGCTGTTGAAGGCGATATATTAGAAGAAGAAGGATATATCTTTAAAATTAAAAATATTGAAGAACATCATATACACTTTATTGAAGTTATGAAGGATGTAAGTGTAGTAGAAGTGCAATAGTAGGGGCTGGGACAAAACTAGATAGCCAATCTGTAAAGACGAACAATCTCTAATTTATCTCTTAATTAAAGGTTCCTTTTATACAATGGTTATTTATGTTTTTAAATATAGTCAAGTGTAAAAACTAATTCGTTCCATTGCGCTACAGAAACACGATTCGCCGGGGAGCAACCTAAGCCTCCTCGGCTAAAGCCTGTGGGGTCTAAAGATTGCTCTACTTCCCGCAGGAGTCGAGTGTCTTCCGCTCCATTCCACTCTGTTTTTAAAGGCAATTCCCTAAAAAATATTGTTTTTTTAGAAAAAATGAATTAGTAGGAAATATGGAGCAGCCTGAATACACGTAGACTCCTATGGGAGCTGCGAGAAAGTCCGAGACCCTGCAGGCCAGAGGCCGAAGCGGCTCGGCGCTCGCCCCATGGAAAGCGAAGTGTATTCAGGCTGCGGATATTAACACTAACTGTACTGAAACAGCCTTTTATAAAACTAATAAAACCCGAACAATCATTTAGGATTATTTGATAGTTGTTCGGGTTTATCTATGACTGGAATACTTATGTCCCAGCTTCTTTTTTGTTTGGAATTGTGTATAGATAGGTGTTTTAGTGGCATTTTAAAAAAGGGTTCGAAGTCGAATACTGATTTTATTGAATTTTATCAATTAAATTAATTTAATTGTGTCAGCAGTGTGTCTGTCAAAAGTGTGTTTACTTTAAATTGTTATAATTATGTAAACGCTTTATTATGAAAGTATGAAATAAAAGGAGGTAAAAAAAGATGTCAAACGAAAATAAAAATGGTTTTCGTGTAAAAATACAGCGTTTTGGTAGTCATTTGAGCGGCATGATTATGCCGAATATTGGAGCATTTATAGCTTGGGGGTTAATTACAGCCTTATTTATTGAAACAGGTTGGACTCCTAATGCGAAGTTGGCGGAACTAGTTGGTCCGATGATCACTTATTTATTACCATTATTAATTGGTTATACAGGCGGTAAAATGGTATATGCTGAACGTGGTGGTGTAGTCGGTGCGATTGCTACAATGGGTGTAGTCGTTGGAGCAGATATCCCAATGTTCCTTGGAGCAATGGTAATGGGTCCACTTGGTGGTTTCTTAATCAAAAAAGTGGATGACTTATTTAGAGGGAAAATTAAAGCTGGATTTGAAATGCTAGTAAACAACTTCTCAGCAGGTGTTCTTGGAGCAATTATTGCAATTATTGGTTTTCTATATGTAGGTCCAATTGTTGAAGGTTTAAGTAGCATTTTATCAAGTGGAGTACAATGGATTGTAGATGCAAAATTATTGCCTCTTGCAAGTATTTTCATTGAGCCGGCAAAAGTATTATTCTTAAACAATGCGATTAACCAAGGTGTTCTAGGTCCAATTGGAGTAGAGCAAGCGAAAGAAGTTGGTAAATCGATTTTATTCTTATTAGAAACAAACCCAGGACCTGGTCTAGGGGTATTATTAGCTTATTGCTTATTTGGTAAAGGGACGTCAAAACAAACAGCACCTGGTGCAGTAATTATTCATTTCTTAGGTGGGATTCATGAAATTTACTTCCCATACATCTTAATGAAGCCAATGTTATTATTAGCTGTTATCGGTGGCGGTATGGGTGGAGTATTCACCTTTACATTATTCAATTCAGGTTTAGTTGCTACACCGTCTCCTGGTAGTATCATTGCATTAATGGCAATGGCGCCAAAAGGACAACATTTAGGTGTAATTGCTGGTGTTATTGTTGCGACTATTATTTCTTTCGTAATTGCAGCTATCATCTTGAAAACAAGTAAAGAAAAAGAAGAAGATATTAATGCAGCAACAGAAAAAATGGAAGCTTTAAAAGGGAAAAAGAGTTCAGTAGCAAGTGCAATTACTGCAACTACTGCAACTTCTGAAGCAACAGAATTTGATTATAAAAATGTGAAGAAAATAATCTTCGCATGTGATGCAGGTATGGGTTCAAGTGCGATGGGTGCATCTATTATGCGTAATAAAGTGAAAAAGGCAGGAATTGAAGGAGTAGATGTAACAAATACATCTATTGCAAATCTTCCAAGTGATGCAGATCTTGTTATTACACATAAAGATTTAACAGCAAGAGCAGTAGAAAAATTACCAGCTGCACAGCATGTTTCTGTTGAGAACTTCATGAACAGCCCTAAATATGATGAAATTGTTGAGAAATTGAAATAAGCTTATGCTTATTAACAAGCTGTCGGCCAACTCTGGCCGGCGGTTTTTTCTGTTGATACTTGCACATATAGCTGTAAAGAACAAAGTCATTTAAAAGATTTCTATTTAATCTACCCAAGTGTAAATGAAAGTATTTACTTTTCAGTATTTATAGAGGGAGATAGGGAACCCTAAATTAAAATTGACAACAATAAAGTTGAAAAAAATATGTTTAAAACTGTTTGAATAAGTGTATTTAGTAGTTCTATAATTAAATTATGTCAGGGAATTAAGGAGATAAGCTATGATTATTTCCGCTCGTGAAAGAATTATTTTACAAATATTATTAGAAAATATAGAAGAAGAAATGACGATTAAAGGGATTGCTGAGCATGTAAATGTCAGCGAAAGAACCATTCATCGGGATTTGAAAAATATAGAAGATATTCTAGAAGGCTTCCATCTTAAATTGAATAAGAAAGCGGGAGTTGGGGTAAAAATCATTGGTAACCCTAATGATATTTACCAATTAAGGGTATCTATATTAAAACAGGATTATGTAGAGTACACTCCAGATGAACGAATCCTTGTTGCTTTGTGTACTTTACTAGATCATCAAGAACCGATTAAGCTGTTTTCGTTAGCAAAGGAGCTTGGGGTAACTACTGCTACCGTAAGCAATGATTTAGATAAGTTAGAACCAACTATTGAAAAATTTAATCTGCGATTACTGCGAAAAAGAGGTTACGGGATTGAACTAGTTGGAACAGAAGAAGATAAAAGGAAAGCAATTCGCAGTCTTATTTCTGATCGATTCGATGTACCAGAGTTTCTTAAAATGGTAAAGGAAAATATTCAGAAGAAGTCTAGCAATAAAATTGACTCTATATCTGAACGGCTTTTAGGGCTTGTTCAAAAGGAGAAGTTGCTTCGGATTGAAAATATTATTGAAGATATTAATGAGCAATTGCCTTATCCATTGGCAGACAGTTCATATGTTGGGTTAGTTGTTCATATCGCCCTTGCAATGGAAAGAATACAGCGGGGAGAAAATATCTCCTTTAAGGAAGACTATTTAAATGAACTTTCCAAAACAAAAGAATTTGAGTTTGCAACACAAATTGTTGAGAGATTGGAACGAACGTTTGATATAGTGATTCCAGAAGAGGAAATTGGCTATATTACGATGCACTTAAGAGGTGCCAAAGTTCGTTATGATAATAAGGTTGGTATTAAAGATGAAAATGTAGAAGTGGCTATGCTAGTAAGAACTTTAATTACGAATGTAGAGAAATTGCTGCATACGACATTATTAGGTGATTCTTTGTTCCAAGGGTTGTTAGCCCATCTTCAGCCAACATTATATCGGTTGGATCAAAAAATGAGGATCTCCAATCCTTTATTAGAAAACATAAAAGAGGATTATGCTGAATTGTTTGCAGTAGTACAAAAAGCAGTGGAGCTAACGCTTGTCAACAGAGATGTTCCTGAAGAAGAAATTGGCTACCTGGTCTTGCACTTTGGATCTGCTCTTAATGATAAAAAAATAACAAAAGATTTAAAGTTATTGATTATCTGTTCAAGCGGAATTGGAACATCGAAAATGCTTGCGGCAAAAATAATCAATCAAATTCCAAGCCTATCAGAAGTTAAAACAGCTTCTGTATTTGAGCTAAAGAATATTTCGATTGATGAATATGATGCAATTCTTTCGACAATCCCACTGGAGGATATCTCTAGAGATTATTTAGTAGTTAATCCTATACTAAGCGATAAAGATTTAGAAGAAGTGAAAAGCTATTTGCAGAAGAATAGTGGTCATCTTTTAAAAGAAGCGAAGGTTATAGAAGCTCCTAAACAAAAATGTATGGATTTTCAGTCATTTCTTCTGTTTACAGAGAAATCGCAGATTCTATCTACTGTTTTAAAAGAAATGCATATATGGGATGAGGGAGTAAGTTTAGGTGAAAGCTTAAAAAGGGGATTAGAGGTATTGAAGCAGCAAGGCTCTATTTTAAGTAATACAGAGGTGTATGAAGCTCTAGAGGCAAGGGCTGAAATAGGTGGTCTTGCTATTCCTGAAACCAATTTAGCACTCTATCATACAAGTAGTAATCAAATTGAAAGTCCATCTTTCGATATCATTGACTTGCCCGAGATGGTGAGTTTGAGGGCAATGAATGGTGCTAATGAAATGGTGAAACGAGTCCTACTTTTACTCGCACCATTAAATGCAAGTCCAAGTGTAATGGAAGTATTAAGTTTTTTAAGTGCATCTATTATTGAATCGGAGAGGAGTATCGATCTATTCAATAATGGCAATAAAGAAGAACTATTGAATTTTATTAGCAGCCAGTTTTTAAGACATCATTTGTAAAATTAATAGGAGGAATAAAGTCTGAAATAATTATTGAAATCAAGTCTGAAATAATTATTGAAATCACTATCTCAAAAAGAATGCATGACAAATAAACCATCATTGGATGATTTTTTTAAAATTTATACGACAAAATCAAGATGCTTCTAACACATGATAACCATGGTTTTTAGCTAATAAAATCGCTTGTTCTACCGTGATTTCACGGTTTACTGGAAGAACATCCGATTTTAAATATAATTCAGCGTTATAGGCTTCTTTCTTTTTGAGAATATTGTAGATAGCTGTTAAAAGCATTCGTGCAATCGCAATAATTGCTCGTTTGTGACCACGGCGTTTTCTTAGCCGTAGGTAACGGTTTCGAATTTCGGGATGTTTTTCACTTTTAACCACTGCGGTTGCACATTGCACCAAAAGTGGTTTTATGTAACATCCAGCTCTTGAAATTCTTACTGACTTTTTCTTGCCGGCACTCTCGTTATTTGTGGGTGTAAGTCCTGCCCAGGAGCATAAATGCTTAGCTGTCGGAAACACGTCCATATCAACACCTATTTCGGAAACCACGGCAATGGCGGAAAAAATGTTTTTAAAAGACGGAACAGTTAAGATTAAGTTGATTTCATCATGGTAGGACGCGGCAAGTGAAAGAATAATTTTTTCAAGATCTGCTTTACGGGCTCCAAGGTCTTCATAATGTTGTTTAATAACCTTTAATTTTTCAGCCTGTTCAGATGTAATGTATCCATCAATAGCGAGCTCGAGTTCAGGAAGTTTATGCTTCATGGAGCCATGAATTAAAGGTTCTAAATCAAATGAGGTGTCTAATGGATCCTTTAGTAGCTTCTCAATAATGTTCATGGAGCTTTTGCCGAAGGTATCCGAAACAATATTTCCAAGCTGAATATTAGACACAGTTAAACTGTTTTGAAGACGGTTTTTCTCACTCGACATAAAGTTAGTCAGCTTGAAGCGATAACGCATAAGGTCACGAAGCTGCCTAATCTCAAGTGGAGGCATAAAGCTTCCGGCTACAAGATCATGTTTAAATAAATCAGCAATCCATTTAGCATCTTTTTTATCGGTTTTTTTACCGCGGATTGCCTTGACATACTTAGGATGCGCCAAGGTGATGTTACAGGAATCTTCTAGTACATTGAACACAGGAATCCAGTATTTCCCGGTAGATTCCATACAAACATCCTGACAATCATTTTCACAAAGCCATTGTGACAGCTCAAGCAATCCTTTTGTATAGGTTGAAAAGCGATGGCGTTTGTAAGTGGTTACTCCTTTGGAAGTGGAGGCAATACAAGCCACAACAAAGGATTTGTGGACATCAATTCCACAACAAATGGGATAAACAATTTTTAAAGCCATAGGGAAAACTCCTTTATAAGATTTATAGGGATAGACAACATTGACTGATTGCCCAGCGATAAACGAGTAATGTTTATACAAAGATAAGTCTGCGTGCTCGAAGTCACACTTATTTGTGCTTGGAAAGGCAATCTACACATATAAAAATGCGGTCACTCCACAACTGGAGCAGCCCACTCACCTCCGCGTGATTTGTAGTTGATTGGTATCCCTATGGCTATAGATTTGCCAAAATAACGCTCAGTGCAAACTTGTTTCATTACGTTTTGTGCCTTGAGCGAAGCGAAAGGAATGGATATAAAAATGAGCATTTTAAAAAAGGAAAATATTATTTTAAACAGCAGTGTAGCAGGTAAAGAGGAAGCGATCAAAAAAGCCGGTCAAATTCTAGTAGACCAAGGCTATGTATCTGAGGATTATATTCCAGCAATGTTACAAAGAGAAGAAATTTCATCTACTTATATGGGTAATTTCTTAGCAATTCCACATGGTACAGATGAGGCAAAAACAGCTGTATTAAACTCTGGACTATCTGTTATTCAAGCGCCAAATGGAGTAGATTTCGGTGATGGTAATATTGTAAAACTTATTATTGGTATTGCTGGGAAAGATGGCGAACACTTGGAGTTATTATCACAAATTGCTATTGTATGTTCTGAAATTGAAAATGTAGAAAAATTAGTTGCTGCGAAATCAGAAGAGGAAATAATCCAAATTTTAAGCGAGGTAGAATAATACTATGAATGCTATTCATTTTGGAGCTGGAAATATTGGTCGAGGATTTATTGGTTTATTATTGCATCAGTCAGATTATGCTATAACGTTTGTAGATGTTAACGAGCAAGTAATCGATGAAATTAATCGTGTTGGTCAATACAATGTTTTGCTTGCTAATGAAACAAAAGAGCAGTTCACAGTAAAAAATGTAAAAGGGATTAATAGTAAAATAAATCCTGAACAAGTAGTAGAACGGTTTATCCAGGCAGATATTGTTACTACAGCTATCGGTCCAAACATTTTAAAATTTATTGCACCACTGATTGCAGACGGAATTAAAGCACGTATGAAAAATAATCAAACACCTGTAAATGTGATTGCGTGTGAAAATATGATAGGTGGAAGTAGTGCCCTTAAGCAGTTTGTATTAGAGCATTTAAATGAAGAAGAAGCAGCATGGTTAGAAGAATATGTAGGTTTCCCTGATTCTGCTGTTGACAGAATTGTGCCAAACCAGAAAAATGACAATTTATTAGACGTTCTAGTTGAACCTTTCCATGAGTGGGTTATAGATGAAACTGCAATCAAAGGAGAGAAACCAGAAATTGCCGAAGCTCATTTTGTAGGTAATTTACAGGCTTATATTGAAAGAAAGCTTTTTACTGTAAATACTGGCCATGCTGCAACAGCATACTTAGGCAATATCAAGAACTATGAGACCATTTCAGAAACAATCCATCATGAAGGTGTGAAAGAAAAGGTACTTCATGTTTTACAAGAAACAGGAAAAGTACTTGTAGCTAGATATAATTTTAATGAAGCAGATCACCAAAAATATATTGATAAAATTTTAGGTCGTTTTGCAAATGCTTATATTGTGGACGACGTAAAACGAGTAGGTAGATCGCCGTTACGAAAATTAAGTGGTAACGATCGCTTAGTTGCGCCAGCTCTAGCTTATTATAAGGAGTTTCATGAAATTCCTGCTCATTTAGTAGAAGTTATGGCATCCGCTCTTCATTTTTACACACCAGAAGATCAAGAGTCTGTTGAATTGAAGAAACTAGTGGAGGAAAAGGGAGTTCAATCAGCTTTCGTTCAAGTATCAGGCTTAAGCGAAGATCATGAACTAGTAACAGAAGTTATACGTGTTTATAACAATATTCATGCATAAAGAAAAATCCAATGTGGCCGTGTTTTCAAGGCTACATTGGATTTTTTTGATAGTTAACATAAGGCAGATATGTTTCTTAAGTCTATTCCTATCTAGACCGAGCGCCTTTTGCCTAGCAAACTTTAGGTCACTATTAACGTGCAGCGGTTGTAGAATTTACCTTTGATTGTTTGCGTTTTTCCCATAGTTTTTTAGCGAAGGGATAAATGATAGGTCACCACGTAATCATTCGTCTGAACATTTTTTTCATTATCTCTCACATCCTTTTATTCTTTATAAGGTCTTTTCCCGAAAGAACGATTGTATAAACAATAATCCCTATTCTAGTTAAATTTGGTAATATTAGAGCGAAGTACCTTCTTGTAATTTAGAAAAAAAGAGAATATAGTTTTCATAGATACTTGCAACATATAAGTGATAATAAACGTCTAATGTATGGATAGACCGAAAGAAGAAATTATTCCATGAGTAAAAGTAAAGGATAGGTAATTGATGGATAGATTAAAACCATATTGGGAAGGATTTCGACGTTTCTGGAAAAAGAGACATCTTACCCAAATTATACTTTTGGCTTTATTATTAGTTGTTTTAATAGCGATATTATATTTTACGTATTTAGCAACACAAGCAAATGTCAGTACGCTAAAGGCTGGATTAAGCCAAGCTACGATTATTTATGATAAAGATGGGGATGAAGCAACCCAAATTAGAACGGAAAGAACAGAAGGCATCGAATTGAAGGATGTACCTAAATACGTTCCAGCCGCAGTTGTTTCAATTGAAGATGAACGTTTCTATCAACATAATGGATTTGATATAAAAGGGATTAGCCGCGCCTTCTTTAAAAATATCTTTGCAGGAAGAATTACCGGTGGAGGAAGTACGATTACGCAACAGTTAACAAAGAACGCTTTGTTAACATCCGAACAGACTTATAAGCGAAAAGCAGAAGAATTATTTCTTGCGGTAGAAATAGAGAAGCATTATGAAAAAGAAGAAATTTTGCAAATGTATTTAAATCATGTTTATTTTGGCAGTGGAGCATGGGGGATTAGCCAGGCGTCACTGAAATATTTCAATAAAGATATTAAGGATGTATCTATAAGTGAAGCTGCATTACTTGCGGGAATATTGCAAGCGCCATCTGCATTAGATCCATATAACAATTATGATGGTGCTGTTAATCGTCGTAATCTTGTTCTAAAGAAAATGGTAGATTTAAAACAAATAACAAAAGACGAGTATCAACAGGCAGTAAATGAAAAAATTGTCTTGGAAAATGGGGGAGGCTCTTTTATTGAAAGAGAATATCCATATTATGTGGACGCAGTTATCGATGAAGCGATAAAAAAATACGGTCTTACCCAAGAAGAACTTTTAAAAAGAGGGTATAAAATTTATACGGAGATGGACCAAAATCTCCAGTCTACATTAGAAAAAACCTTTGCTAGGGATTCCTTATTTCCGAGAAGTGCTGATGGAACATCAGCACAAGGCGGAGCAGTATTACTCGACCCAGAAACAGGAGGAGTAAGAGGGTTAGTTGGAGGTAGAGGGGAACAAGTTTTCAGAGGTTTTAACCGGGCTACTCAAATTAGAGTACAACCAGGATCTACGATGAAGCCACTTGCTGTTTATACACCCGCTTTAGAAAAGGGCTATAAGATTGATTCGATGTTAGAAGATAAGCCATTTAAGAAGGGGGATTACGAACCACAGAACTTCACGAAGACATATAAAGGGGAGGTTCCGATGTATGAAGCCTTAGAAGACTCCTTAAATGTTCCAGCAGTCTGGCTATTAGACAAAATTGGATTGGAGAATGGTCTTAAATCACTTGATCGGTTCGGTATTCCTTATGAAAAAGAGGATGAATATTTAGGGATAGCTTTAGGTGGGATGACCAGAGGGGTTTCTCCATTGCAAATGGCGAGTGCTTATTCTGCCTTTCCTAATGAGGGAATTCGAATGGAAAGTCATTTGATTACCAAAATTGTTGGACCGACAGGCAATGTTATTGCCGATTATGAACCAACGTCAACAAGAGTTACTTCTAGATCTGTTACCAATGACATGACATCAATGTTGCTAGATGTTATTAAATCAGGAACAGGTCAAGGGGCAAAAGTGACTGGATTCCAAATTGCTGGAAAAACTGGATCTACTCAATTGGATAATAGTAATATTTCTGGTACGAAGGATCAGTGGTTTGTCGGATATACTCCTAATTTAGTTGGAGCGATGTGGTTAGGCTATGATAAAACAGATGATACACATTATCTACCAAGCAAAAGTTCGGGAGATGTAGTACCTATTTTTAAAACTATTATGGACCAAGCTGTGCAATATGTGGAGCCAGAGAATTTTAATGTTTTATCTGTAAGTGATAGACTTGCAAATAAAGATAGTGGAAATGTTAATAAAAAAGTGGAAGAAACGAAAAAAGTCATTAAAGAAAAAGCGGAGGAATTAGAAACCACTATTAAAGAGAATTCGTCAAAATGGAGCCAGGTCGTAGATGAAATAAAAAAAGATGCGAAAAAGGTAAATGAAAAGGTAAAAGGGAAGTTACAAGAAATACTGGGAAATTAGTATTTTCAACAGGGTAGAAAAATATACTGGAACTAGTAGTTAATGCGACTATAGACAGTATATTTTTCTATCTATTTTTATTCTTCCGTTACTGGAATAGTAGATTGTAGAGAAAGTCTATGTTTGAAGTATAACTTGTTGTAGAAACTATAGAGAATAATCAAGATAAATACGTTTAATTAAATGAGGCATGTGATAAATATAACAGAATAAATGAAAAGGAGGAGACGAAATTTTAAGGAGTGAAAGTTAAGCAAAATAATGGAAAAGTCAACTAGGTTCAATTATAATTAATGTAAGCGTTTTATATTATTTATAAAGCGAATAATAAGTTTGGAAAAAATGTTTGTGACAGAATTGTGGACATGGATTTTAACAATGGCATCTGCTATAATAAAAAGGTTGATAAAATCTTGAATTCGCGGAAAACATAAGAATAGAAAATGTTAAAATTGGTAAATTTATACTTACGTTTTTTGTCACAAATAATAGGTTCGAGATGTGATATCATCATACAGGTAGTAATAATCGTTATTTTACCTCATGTAATATGAATGTTCTATGTCTAAATAGCGAACATTCTGTGAATATTTTAACATTTGAACTTAAACGGAAGGAGCTGTACAAATGAAAAAGGGAGTTTTAGTTTCGCTTTTAGCAATTGTACCATTATTCATTTTAAGTGGCTGTGAATCGATGGTTGTATTCGATCCGCAAGGTCCTGTCGCTAGAAGTATTACGGACTTAATTAACTGGTCAATTTTATTAATGGCTTTTGTATGTCTTGTAGTTTTTGCACTATTTGGCTACATAGTTTGGAAATATCGTGCAACGAAAGAGAATGCTGATTATGAACCAGATGAACATGGAAGTACTAAGCTTGAAATTGTTTGGACTGTAATCCCATTCTTAATTATTATTGCATTAACGATTCCAACTGTAAAAACAATTTATGCATTAGAGGATGTACCAAAAGATTACAAAGACCATGATCCAATTGTGATTAATGTAACTTCTGCAGATTGGAAGTGGATTTTTAGCTATCCAGAAGAAGGAATTGAAACAGTCAATTACGTAAATATTCCTGCTGGTGTACCTATTGAGTTTAAATTAACTTCTGCTGGTACCATGCAATCATTCTGGATTCCTGCATTAGCTGGTCAAAAATACACAATGTATGGAGCTGAAACAGATTTATATGTTGTGGCAGATAACCCAGGTAACTATGAAGGACAAAATACAAGCTTTAATGGTAAAGGTTATGCAGAGATGAAGTTTGATGTCGAAGCAAAAACTTTAGAAGACTATGATAAGTGGGTAGACGAAGTAAAAGAGAATGCCCCTGAATTAACAGAGGAAAAATATAAAGAAATTATCAAGCCTACACACTTAGGCCGTTTGACTTTCTCTAATACACATTTAGAATGGATCGATCACGGTAAAGGTGGAGACTCAAATTATTATTTAAACCCTGAGTTATATCGAGTTCATGGATATCCAGGTAGAACATTTGAAAAGAACCAAGAGTCTGACGGGGGTGAAAAGGATGCACATTAAGTGGGATGATATCGTTATTACTGGCGATCCCCTTATATTATCTGCTCAAATAGGTATTACGCTAACAATGCTTGCTATTGTAGTTGGTGTTACTTATTTTAAGAAGTGGCAATATTTATGGGATGAATGGATAACAACGGTTGATCACAAAAAAATCGGTATCATGTATATTATTGTTGCCGTATTAATGTTCTTCCGTGGTGGAGTCGACGGTTTGATGATGAAATATCAAACCTCAGCTCCTGAAATGAAATTCTTAGATGCACAGCATTACAATGAAGTATTTACAACGCACGGCGTTA
Organism: Niallia sp. RD1; assembly: GCF_024219955.1. NCBI lineage: Bacteria > Bacillati > Bacillota > Bacilli > Caryophanales > Bacillaceae > Niallia > Niallia sp. RD1. The sequence continues at coordinate 1,750,080 of NZ_CP100420.1, forward strand.
TTATGATTCTTTTTATGGCGATGCCAGCGTTAATCGGATTAATGAACGTAGTAATACCTTTGCAAATTGGAGCACGTGACGTTGCGTTTCCACAGTTGAATGCATTAAGCTTTTGGCTAACATTTAGTGGGGCGATGCTTTTCAATATTTCTTTCGTAATTGGTGGATCTCCTGATGCAGGATGGACATCCTATTTCCCTCTAGCTGGGAAAGAATTTACACCAGGGGTTGGTAACAACTTCTATGCAATTGGGCTGCAAATTGCCGGTATTGGTACGCTGATGACGGGTATTAACTTTATTGTTACCATCTTGAAAATGCGTGCAAAAGGCATGACTTTAATGAAAATGCCAATGTTCACTTGGACATCTTTAATCACAAACGTTATTATTGTGTTTGCATTCCCTATTTTAACGGTTGCATTAGCATTGATGACATTTGATCGTTTATTCGGAACACATTTCTTCACGATTTCTGGCGGAGGAAATGCGATGCTTTGGAATAACCTATTCTGGTTATGGGGACATCCAGAGGTATATATCGTAATCTTGCCAGCGTTTGGTATGTTCTCAGAAATCATCGCAACATTCTCGAAAAAGCGTTTATACGGTTATAACTCGATGATTATCTCTATTATTGGTATTGCTTTATTGAGTTTCGTTGTTTGGGTTCACCATTTCTATACAATGGGATCTGGACCAGTTGTAAACTCTGTTTTCTCGATTACGACGATGTTAATTGCGGTACCAACCGGGGTTAAAATTTTCAACTGGCTATTTACAATGAGAAAAGGTCGCATTCAGTTTACAACGGCTATGCTATGGTCTCTTGCATTTATTCCAACCTTTACTATCGGTGGGGTAACTGGAGTTATGCTTGCAATGGCTGCAGCAGACTATCAATATCATAATACATTATTCTTAGTAGCTCATTTCCACTATGTATTAATACCAGGTGTTGTATATGCAGTATTTGCTGGTTTCTATTACTGGTGGCCAAAAATGTTCGGTTATGCTCTAAACGAACGTTTAGGAAAATGGCATTTCTGGTTGTTTAATATTGGTTTTAACGTAACATTTATGCCAATGTTCTTCTTAGGTTTAAAAGGGGCAGTAAGACGTTCTTATACGTTCTCTGCAGAATCTGGATTTGCACCATTGTTTATGCTATCTGCAATTGGTTCCTTAATTCTTGCAGCAGGTTTCGCTGTACTTGTTTATAACATTTACTATAGTACTCGTTATGCAGATAGAAAGATTTCTACAGATCCATGGGATGCAAGAACATTAGAATGGCATACAGCTTCTCCAGTTCAGCCATATAACTTTGCTATTACACCAGAAGTTAAAGCATTAGATGCATTCTGGTATATGAAGAAAAATAACGAAGGTTTAGTATTAAAAGAAGAAGAATTAGAAGAAATACACATGCCAAGCAATTCTTGGCTGCCAATTTACATGTGTGTTGTATTTGGTGTAGTTGGTTTCTTCCTAGTATTTGAATGGTTTATTCCAGCTGCAATCTGCAGTTTAGGTATTTTTGTAGGCTTAATAATTCGTTCCTTTGATTATGACGAAGGTTACCATATTAAACTGGATGTTATTAAGAAAACGGAACGCGCATGGAGAGGTGAGAAATAATGGCAAAAGTCGATAAGTCTTTACCACTAGAATATCAGACAGAGCAAAGCCGCTTAAACATTCTAGGCTTCTGGATCTTCCTTGGTGCGGAGGTTGTATTATTCGCTACCTTGTTTGCAGCCTATGGATCTTTAAAGGATAACTTTGCAGGCGGTCCTACTCCAGCAGAATTATTTAAATTAAAAGATGTAATGATTGAAACACTTCTACTATTAACAAGTAGTTTCACATGCGGTATCGCTATCTGGTATATGCGTCGCCAAAATTTAAAAGGATTATTAACTTGGTTAATTATCACTTTAGCATTAGGTGCAGGATTCGTCTTTGTGGAAATAAATGAATTTATTCATTATGTACATGAAGGAGCAACAATGCAGACAAGTGCATTCCTTTCCTCATTCTTTGTATTGCTAGGAACACACGGATTGCACGTATCTTTAGGTATTGGTTGGGCTATATTAATCATTATTCAATTGATTAGACACGGCCTAACGCCAACAACTGCTCGTAAGACATTTATTATAAGTTTATATTGGCACTTCTTAGACGTTGTGTGGATTTTCATCTTCACATTCGTTTATCTAGCAAGGATGGTGTTTTAGATGGCGAAAAATCATGAGAATGAAAAGTTTCCAATCAGTCATATTGCTGGTTTCATCGTATCTTTATTACTTACCTTTGCGGCAGTAGCGGCTAAGAAATATACGGATCTACCAATGATTACTGTTATGTGGATTATCGGTGCATTGGCAGTTATCCAAGCTATTCTTCAACTGTTTATGTTTATGCATCTTACAGAAGGCGAAGGAAAAGTACAAACAATTAACATCATTTATGCATTCTTCTGCGCGATTGTCGTAGCGGGAGGAACAATTTGGGTAATGACATCAGGACACGTTCATTACTAATAAAATATGTATAAAGTAGAAATAAACCTCCATTTGGGGGTTTTTTCTTTTGTATAAAACATGACAAAATAATTAGGTAATAGGAATGGTTGTTTCTTGAAATTTTGAGATAATTCATCCCCGTCTCCGAAAAGGCATTATCTCTCCATTTATAGGAGCTATAAATATTTCTATAAGTGAGCAATCAAAATACTGCGCTTATTCTATGAAAAGCGAACTTTCATATTGTAAATAAATACTTATTAGTAGTAATTAATAAATCATTTTCAAAAGATAAAAATACTAGCAGATGGTTGCTTTTTTAATGACTTCCCTCCAAAATAAAAGAGAGAAGGAATATTTCATTTAATGAGGAGGCCTATATGACGATTAGATTTGGAATCATCGGAACTAATTGGATTACAGAATCTTTTATTGAAGGCGCTAGCGAAATAGAGGATTTTCAATTAACTGCTATATACTCAAGAACAGAGGAAAAAGCGAAAGCGTTTGCGAAAAAGCACAATGCAGAATATACATATACTAGTTTAGAGGAAATGGCAAAGAGTGACAAAATCGATGCAGTATATATTGCTAGTCCTAATGCCTATCACGCACAACAGTCTATCATTTTTTTGAAAAATAAAAAGCACGTTCTAACAGAGAAAGCAATTGCTTCCAATGCGGTTGAAGTGAAACAAATGATTGCTGCTGCGAAGGAAAATAATGTCCTATTAATGGAGGCGCTTAAAACTACCTTTCTTCCTAACTTTAAGGTTGTACAAGAGAATTTACATAAAGTCGGAAAAATCCGTCGTGCTTTTGTAAGCTATTGTCAGTATTCTTCCCGGTATGATGCTTATAAGGAAGGTACTATATTAAATGCATTTAAGCCAGAATTGTCAAATGGAGCATTAATGGATATTGGTGTTTATTGTCTTTACCCAATGGTACTTCTTTTTGGAAAACCAGAGAAAGTAAAGGCGAATAGTTTCTTATTGGAATCTGGGGTTGACGGAGAAGGAAGTATTATCTTAGGTTATCCGGATATGGATGTGATACTAATGTATTCTAAAATAGCAAATTCCTATATTCCGTCTGAAATTCAAGGAGAAGAGGGAAATTTATTAATCAATCAAATGAACACCCCTACGAAAGTAGAATTTATTCCTCGAAAAGGGGAAGTGGAGAATCTAACCCTTCCTCAAAAAGAAGCTTCTATGTTTTATGAGGCGCAAGAATTTATTGAATTGATTAAGGCAGGAAAAGTAGAATCTTCCGTAAACTCCTATAACGTTTCTTTGTCTGTAATGGAAATTATGGATGAGGTAAGAAGACAAACGGGAGTTGTATTTCCTGCGGACACAAACAAGTAAGTGAGTTTATAAAACATTATAAGGGGAGAGGAACCATGTCACTATACGGTGCTATTGAAGCTGGCGGAACAAAATTTGTCTGTGCAGTGGGAGATGCAAAAGGAAACATTCAAGAAAGAATTTCTATTCCAACGACAACACCAGAGGAAACAATGCCAGAGGTTATCGCTTTTTTTAAGAGGTTTCCAATCGACGCAATTGGAATCGGATCATTTGGTCCGATTGATGTGGATAAAAATAGTCCTACTTATGGAAATGTAACAACCACTCCAAAATTAGCTTGGAAAGACTATCCATTATTGAAAGCAATTAAAGATGAATTTTCTGTACCAACTGGTTTTAACACAGATGTAAATGTAGCTGCTTTAGGAGAGGCAAAGCTTGGTGCTGCTAAAGGCGTAGATAATTGCTTATATATTACGGTTGGTACAGGCATTGGTGCGGGCGCTTATATTAATGGAGAACTGTTACAAGGGTTAACCCATCCAGAAATGGGCCATATTTTAGTAAGAAGGCATGCAAAAGATACGTATAAAGGAAGATGCCCATACCACGGTGATTGTTTAGAAGGCTTAGCTGCTGGACCAGCAATTGAAGAACGCTGGGGCGAAAAGGCTTTTCATCTAAGTGATAAAGAGGAAGTATGGGAAATGGAAGGCTATTATATTGCCCAAGCCCTTATGCAATATATTTTAATCCTATCTCCTAAAAAAATTATTCTTGGTGGAGGCGTAATGAATCAAGAGCATGTGCTGACACATGTTTATCGTCATTTAAGCGATCTATTAAATGGTTATGTTTCGTATCCAGAAGTCCAAGATAAGATGAATGAGTATATTGTTAGACCAGGATTAGGAGATAATGCTGGCATAACAGGAGGGCTTCTTCTTGCGGAAAAAGTTTTGGAGGAAAGTAAAGCGCCAATTAACTAAATAAACGTGATAATGAGACCATTTAAAGGAGGGTATCTTTTAAATGGTCTTTTTATTTGTATGCGGCATTCCGAGCAGGGGAATCGCGAAAATCCCTATTTATTATGCAAACCGATAAAATTATGAACAAACTATTTCCTATCCTTTAACAATCCATTAAACATGCTGGTAACCTATTGATTCGTTTAGTGAAAGTCGCTTTAATTAGTTAAAAGCAGAAAAATAGGAGAGTATAGATGAATATTTTAGTAATAGAGGATAACCAAAGTGTTTGTTCTATGTTGGAAATGTTTTTTATCAAGGAAGGTTTTCAGGGTACCTTTTTTCATAATGGCTTGGAAGGATATAAGCATTTTATGAATAATAAATATGATATGATTATTTTAGATTGGATGGTTCCAGATTTAGACGGAATAACTGTTTGTCGCAAAATAAGAGAAACAGATAAAGGGACACCAATTATTATGTTAACTGCAAAGGATACTGAATCGGATCAAGTGCTTGGATTAGAAATGGGAGCAGATGATTATGTCACGAAGCCCTTTAGCCCTTTAGCTTTAATTGCTCGTATAAAGGCAATTAGAAGAAGAAATTCTAATGTAGAAGAAGTAAGAACGAATGCAATCATTAAATTAGATAAAGAAACAAGAGAGGTATTTATGTATAATCGACCTGTATTAGGATTAACACCCAAGGAATTTGATTTACTTGCATTCTTCGTTCAGCATCCAAAACAAGTATTTTCTAGAGAACAAATTTTACAGCAAGTATGGGGATTTCAATTCTATGGAGATGATCGGACGGTTGATGTCCATATTAAAAGACTCAGAAGAAAAATAGGAAGGGATAGTCAGCCCTTTTTACATACAGTATGGGGTGTAGGCTATAAATTCGATGAAACGGTGGTAGTACATGAGAATTAAATACATCTATCAGCAGCTAATAAGTCACTTAAGCGTCATCCTAGTAGCCTTGTTAGTATTAAGCCTTGTTTTTTCTCATTATATAGAGAAATTAGTATTTTCCATGAAGGCAGATGAGCTTCAAGGATACGGATATAATATTGTTCAAGATGTGCAAGGAGATGATTTATGGTCTGCTGCAACGTATTCGACGTTATTACGGTATTCCGAAGAACTAAAAGGGACAGGAATAACAATCGGTATATTTAATACACAAAGAAATCGAATATGGTCTTTTGGGAAAGATTTGAATATTAATATTACTCATGCAGAGTGGGATGAAATAAAAGACGGCAGTAGTACGGTTATTAAGCCTAGCACGCGAAGAGGAGATCAAGAGGTTGCACTAGTTGCGATACCGTATTCCGTAAATAATGTCGTTGTTGGAGGAATTATCTTAACATCTCCTCTTGTCGAATCGAAAGAAATGATACAAGAAATCAATAAGTATTTAATTTATATCCTTTTTCTAGTGTTTGGAATTGCATTATTAATGAGTTTTATTTTTTCAAGAGTACATGTCAATCGGATAAAAAAACTACAGGAAGCTACAAGCCATGTTGCGGAAGGGGATTACAGTGTGAAAGTCTCTTCTTCTACGTTTGATGAAATAGGTGAACTCGGGCAAGATTTCAATCAGATGGTAGATCGACTAAGAGAGTCAAAAGAAGCAATTGATGCTTTAGAAAATCGGAGAAGACAATTTATGTCGGATGTTTCTCATGAATTAAAGACCCCTTTAACAACAATCAGTGGCGTCATAGAAGGCTTAAATAATAATATGATACCAGAAAATGAGCGGGAAAAAGGGCTCAAATTAATTAGCCAAGAAGCGAAAAGGCTTATTCGTTTGGTAAATGAGAATCTTGATTATGATAAAATCCGTTCAAATCAAATTGTTTTAATGAAGGAATTTATTTCTCTCCAAGAAGTGTTAGAGATTATTGAGGAGCAACTGTCTATTTTAGCCGAAGAAAAGAATGTGAAAATTTATGTAGATGTGGATAATGCTGCGGTAATTTATGCAGATTATGATCGTCTCATTCAAATCATCATGAATATTACGAAAAATAGTATTCAATTTACAGAGAACGGAAGTATTTGGTTATCCGGGCGTATGGAAGTGGACAGAACAATTATCGAGGTGAAAGATACGGGGATTGGAATTGATGCCCATGAAATAGAAAACATCTGGAAGAGATTTTATAAAGCAGATATTTCAAGAACCAATAACCCTTACGGAGAATTTGGGCTTGGCTTATCCATTGTTAAGCAGCTAGTTCAGTTTCATGAAGGAGATATTCATGTAATGAGTGAAAAAGGAAAAGGAACTACTTTCACGATTTACTTCCCTCTACCAAAGGAAAAAGTAACAGAGTTCGCGTAATTGTATAAAATAGGCTGAATAGGTTCGCTAATGAATTCTATTTTGAACGGAAGGTAAGTGGCTGTAAAGGATTAAACGAATTGGTAAGAATAAATTGTTCCAAAATTCTTCTATGTCTTTTCAAACTTTGTTCATAATTTATTCATATATAGTGGTTACTATGTATGTATAAACAAGTTAATAGAAATGAAAAGAATATTAATGAATTGAAATAAATGTTCGAAATTAGAAATAGGAGGAACAAAAGATGAGCGACTTTGAAAAAAGAAATGAATGGGAGAAAGAACCACTACAAGAGAAGCAACTGAACTTGAGTGAAGATGATTTCTCAGAAAAGAAACAAGAACCAGAAAATGAGGAAGAGGCAACAATTAAGGAAGAAATGGATACGCCACAAGAAGAACAACCTATGCTCCCGACAGATGATAGCGAACAAATCTCTCCTGATAAAGAGGAAATAGAGGAAATTAAAGCTACAGAACAAGCAGTGGCAAGCTCAAGTGAAGAAGGAAGAGCTTTTAATAATCAAAAAGGAAATTCGAAGGCCAAAGGCTTTTTCTCCTTGCTGGCAGCAGGTATCTTTGGTTCCGCATTAACATTTTTTACGATTCCCCATACGGATTTATACAATGATTCTTATGATAAGCTGGAGAAGCAAGTGGCAGAGCTTTCTAATAAAGTGGAAAGCAAGACAGGGGCAATTACTGCAAGCACTACATCAAATACAGCAACTAGTGATGGGACAGTAGCCATTGCTGATATGGTAGAAACATCATCTAAAGCAATCGTTGGAATTGAAAATCTTCAACAACAACAATCAAATCCATTTTCACAGGAATCCAGTGATGTGGAATCTGGATCAGGTTCTGGCATTATTTTTAAAAAAGATGATCAATATGCATATATAGTGACAAATAACCATGTCATTGAAGGAGCAAATACATTAGAAATCTCTCTATATAACGGAGAGAAAACAGAGGCTAAATTAATTGGTGCAGATGCGTTAACAGATTTAGCCGTAGTAAGAATTGATGCCAAGTATGCAACAGATGTCATTAATTTTGGAGATTCATCTACACTAAGACCTGGAGATCAAGTATGGGCCATTGGCAATCCCCTTGGCCTAGAGCTATCTAGAACTGTAACACAGGGAATTGTTAGTGCTGTAGAACGTAGTATTACGGTTAATACATCTGCAGGAGATTGGGAATTTAATGTTATCCAAACAGATGCAGCCATAAATCCAGGAAATAGCGGCGGTGCTCTTATTAATTCTTCGGGAGAGGTAATAGGTATCAACAGTTTGAAAATTGCTGATTCCGGTGTAGAAGGACTAGGTTTTGCGATTCCAAGTAATGATCTTATCCCAATTGTGAATGAGATTATCGAAAAAGGTAAAGTAGAGCGACCATATCTTGGAGTAGGTTTAGCAAGCTTAGAGGAAGTTCCTCGCATGTATCTTCAAGACCTTCCAAACGAAGTTTCAGAAGGTGTAATGGTTACTAATATTGATTCCAATTCTGCAGCTGCAGAGGCTGGGTTAAAAGTTCAAGACGTGATTGTATCCATTGATGGTAAAAAAATCACTAATTCAACCGATTTACGAAAATATCTATATACAGAAGTGAAAATTGGAGACAAAGTAGAACTAGAAATTTATAGAGATGGTAAATCTCAAAAAGTGGAATTAACGTTAACAAGTAACAACACAAACAATTAATCGACACGTTTCATGTGAAACATACGAAAATTGTCGAAAAAATTCCAGCTTATTTAATTGTAAGGTGGAATTTTTTTTAAATCTGTTAATAATTTCGTCATAATTATATGATAATATAGTGTAAGAGTTATAATAGGGGTATGCCTGTTATATCCAAAATTTTGTGCAGAGAGGATTTTAGCTTAATATGAAAAATAAGAAGGTTCTTATTCCTATACTAGCGGTAGTACTAATAGCGTTAATTATAGGAGCGGTTTATCTAACACAACGTAGTGAAACGGTTGCAACAGTGGACAAGGAAAAAATTACACAAGAACAATTAAATGAAGAGCTAAATAAGCAATATGGCGCAAGTGTATTAAATATGATGATCTCTAATAAAGTAGTAGATCTTGAAGCTGATAAAGCAAAAGTAAAAGTAACAGATAAAGAAATCCAAGCAGAATTGGACAAGATGGTAGAACAATACGGTGGGCAAGAAACATTTAATATGCTATTAGCTCAAAATGGAGTAACCGAAGATCTATTTAAAGAGCAAATTGAGCAAAACCTAAAAGTGACAAAAATTCTTGAGCCATCTATCGAAATCACAGATGACGAGATTAAAACATATTTTGAAGATAATAAAGCAAGCTTTGACACTCCAGAACAAGTGGAAGCAAGTCATATCTTAGTAGAGGATGAAAAGACTGCTAAAGAAGTGAAGAAGAAGATAGACGAAGGTGGAGACTTTGCTGAATTGGCGAAAGAATATTCAACTGACACACAAACTGCTGAGAATGGTGGAGAATTAGGTTATTTCTCTACAGGCCAAATGGTTGAAGCGTTTGATAAAGCTGCATTCGCTATGAAGGTAGATGAAATTAGTGATCCAGTTAAAACGGATTATGGCTATCACATTATTAAAGTAACTGGTAAAAAAGAAGCAAAAGAAGCAACATTAGAAGACTCAAAAGCTAAAATTAAAGAAGATTTATTAGCTACAAAAGTACAAGAGCAAGCTAGCACATGGTTAACAGAGGCAACGGCAAAATATAAAGTAGAGAATAAATTAGAAAAAGATGCTGAGTAAATAAAAAAGCAGATGGCAAAGGCCATCTGCTTTTTTATTTAATAGAGAGGACTAATATCTACATTGGCAGGCAGTTCAAACGGGTTTGTACTATTGATATGATCATAAAATAATATCCCATTTAAATGATCTATTTCATGTTGAAAGACAATTGCCTCATAATCTCTCAGTTTAATCTTTACCTCTTCTCCATTTATATTGTAGGCACGAACAGTTATTCTCCGATAGCGCGGTACATAGCCTACAATGGGGCGATCGATGGAAAGGCAGCCTTCACTCTCGGGAATATAGGTCATTGCAGTCGAATGGCTGATTATTTTTGGATTGATGAGCATAAATTCCAATGCCTCTCCATTTTCCTGTCTAATATATGCCGCAAACATTCGTTTATTTAAGCCAATTTGGTTAGCGGATAATCCTACACCAGCACGTAATTGATATTTTTCCGATAGAATTGGATCTTGGCTATTTTTTAAATATTGTAGCATACACTCTAGCTCTTCTTGATCCTCTTTAGTAGGAGGAATGGTTACTTCTTTGGTTTTTTCGCGAAGGATAGAATCTCCTTCCCTCACAATATCCTCCATTTTTATAATATAGTCTTTTGTAAATTTACTCATCTAATAAACTCATCTCCAGCAAATATGATATATATGTAAAATAGCAGAAGATGATTAGTATGTCTAATTGTTAAGTATGAAATGAATGATTAGCTACTGGGAGAAAGAAGATAGAAGGTAAATCATAAAGACAAATCAAATATTTTTAGAGAAAACGTACATATAAAATAAAGAAGAGGAAAGGATATAAAAGATATAAGTTTACCTATTTAAAGATGGAAAGGAAGAGTAAGATGAAAAAAATGACGCTATTAATGCTAGCTTTACTAGTAGCATTAACCAGCTTTGGTTCTTTAACTAGTGCAGCACCATCTCCAGCAACACCAGAAAAAAGGGAGATATCTCAGGATGATAAACAGTTTTTAATAGAAATGGCTAAAAGTCTTGGGATTAAAACAGAAGGAAAAGATCCAGTTGCCATAAAAAAAGAGATTCATGAAGCATTAATAAAGAAAGAAGCAGAAAAATTAGGTATCAAAGCAGAGGGAAAAGATATACATCAACTGGCGATGGAAGTACATACTGCTCATTTAAAGGAAGAAGCAAAATCGCTAGGAATTAGTACAGAAGGAAAAGATGCTAAAGCATTAATGAAAGAAGTTTTTGAAGCGAAAATTTCGAAAAAAGCCAAGGAATTAGGAATTGATACAAAAGGAAAAACGATGCAACAATTAGGCAAAGAAGTACAAGAAAAAATTACGATGGAAGAAGCAAAAAAATTAAGTATCAAAACAGAAGGAAAAGATCTTAAACAAATTGCTGATGAAATAAGAGAAATACAAATTTTGAATAAAGCGAAAGAGTTAGGATTAGATACAGAAAATAAAAAGCCAAAGGAACTATTAAAAGAAATGATGATAAAATACCCAGAAGAAGTAAAGAAATTAAAATTATTTCCTTCACATGGGGAGCATTTCATGTTTAAAAAGCACTATAAACTTAAAAAAGAAGATTAAAAATGAACAAGAAAAACCGCTTGGAAACTTCGAGTGGTTTTTTATTTGATTTATTTGTTCATTATATTGAACAAAATTAGAAGGTTGGAATTTTTCAAAAGCGGGAAAAGGAAGAAAAACCAACAAGGATAATTCCTTCAAAAAAAAATAGGAATGATGACTAGGTGTTCAATATATTGAAATGATTCATTTGACCTATTAACAAATGAAGTTTTGAAACCTATTATCTATTTTTCGAAAAAAAAAACATAAATGCATGTTATTTTGATAAAGGATTAGTATGCTTAAATTAGCAGACTTAGACAGTGAAATTTATATATTGAAAATTTACACAAAAAGTTTCTAGAAGAAATGAAAGAACGATTTAAGGGAAAAGGAATCTGTTTTTGTAGCTGCAGTAAAATGGGAGCAATAGGAGGAATAAAGATTGAAGCAATATTCCAAACTACGAATTACGGAAAAAGATGAAAATATTTATAAAGCACTGTGTGATTTGTATAAGGAAAAAGGGGGAAAAGTAGGAATTGGTCCTACAGAAATTGGGATAAGAGTTGGAAGAGATTCCTATGATGCTTCTGCGTATTGCAACGCATCTCTAAAAAGCTAATTCATTTTAAAAAAATTGAAAAAATAGATAGCGGAAAGTACATACCAATAGAGATGGGTAAGGAAGAACAATAAGTTAGTTTAAGGTTGAGCCTCATAAAAAATGTTTGTAGAGCAGTGTTTATTTTAACACGATAAGCTTTGCTAAAACGTTCTTTTATGGGGTTTCTTTCTTTTTGGCTGTTTTGTATGAAAACTCTTTAGGTAAAAGGCAACACTAAGCTGAACCTTCTAAATTTGAACTTTTTTAAAAGGCTAGGAATGATTAAATATAGTGCTTTTGTTATTCATTAAGCAATTTGTTCATTAGTGGGTTCAATACGATACCCTTTCCTTTTTAAGTATTGAATCATTTTTTGTTCTTTACTTTGTTCGAGATCAACATAATCAGGGCCTAGTTCCTGATATGGTTGCCTTGTTTTTAAAATATTGTAAGCAATTGTTAGGATTAAATGAGCGGAAGCGATCCGTGCTTTCGATTTTCCTTGTCGTTTCATAATTCTTTTTCTATGTGCAGATATGCGATTATACTGTCTATCTGTAGCCATGGAACATTCAACAGCGGTGGTTCTTAATGATTTGTTTCCGTACTGAGTTTTACCTGTTTTTTTTTACCGGCACTCTCATAATTTCCTGGACTCACTCCAGCCCATGAGGCTAGATGTTTAGAACTTTTAAATACTGACATGTCTACACCCATTTCAGCTATAAAGATTGCGGATGCATTTTTATCCACACCCGGTATGGTATCTAGTAGTTCGCACTCCTCTTGATAAGGAATAAGCGCTTGGTCTATGCGTTCAACTACTTTTTCGATTGTTTCATCGATGTGATTGATATGGTCCCAATGGAAACGTAACATATCAATATGATGTTTACGTATTCCACCGTTAAGGGCTTCTGCAATATCTGTTGTGCTCGCCTTAACTCTTGAATCAACCATTTGTTGAAGTTCAAACACACCTATTTTTTCGCCGTTTATTAGGGCTTCAATAATGCGACAACCAGTGACACCAAAAATGTCAGATAAAACAGAAGTTAGTTTAATATTTGCATCCTGTAGAATTTTGTGGATTCGATTGCGCTCAGAAGTTCGTGTATGGATGAGTTTTTTACGATACCGGGTTAAATCTCGCAAATCACGAATTTCTTTGGGCGGTACAAAATTTTTTTCAATTAGTCCAGAACGCAAAAGTTTAGCTAACCACTCCGCATCTTTTACGTCTGTTTTCCTTCCGGGAACATTTTTAACATGTTGGGCATTGGCGAGGATTAATTGGAAGTCACATTCTATAACATTCCAAACGGGCTTCCAATATACACCGGTACTTTCCATTACAGCATCCGTTATTTTGTGTGAGGATAGCCAGTCGCTAAGTGCCAAAAGGCCACTTGTGGTTGTTGGAAAGGTTTGAATTTCTTTATTTGGTTTTTTATCTAATGAACCAAATAAAACACAAGCAACTACTGTTTCTTGGTGTACATCTAGGCCTGCACACCGTTCAATCATAGCTTCCATATAATCACCTCAAAGATTTTTAATACAATACAAGCGACAGAAGTCATCATACAAAATTTTTGTATTCGTGTTTATAAACACATTAGACGGTTCTTTTAAACTGTCACAACCAGTTTTTCTAACGGGGTATCAACTTGTATTGATCCACCAAACAGTCTTCGGACTGGTCGTATTGTACTATTAATTATGGTCAGGTGTTAAGTGGTTTAGACTTTCTATCATGGGATAGGAGCAAGTTTTCATGATAGACGGTGGCGGCGGGTAACGCCGCCATGAGAGTTTTTCTAAAGAATGGTTGTTTTTTAATAGCATAAACTTTACGAAAACAGCCTTCTTTTATATGTATTGAATACGGGGGAATTTCGAATTGGTTAGTTGTGGGAAAGAATAGGTATATTAATAACGAAAAAAGGATTGAAAGTTAGATAAATTATTGTATAATAACTGGGTATGAGTAAACTTTAAGTTTATAAATACCAAACTTTTGTGCTTTCAAGTTTACTATTTCTAAACAAAAAGTAGGTTAAATCATGGAAATTGGGAAAAAGATAAAGAATTTACGGTTGAAAAAAGGACTTACACAAGAAGAATTAGGAGAAAGAACGGATTTAAGTAAGGGATACATATCCCAACTAGAGAGAGATTTAAGTTCTCCTTCCATTGAAACATTCTTTGATATTTTAGAGGTGTTGGGATGTACACCAAAGGAATTTTTCGATGATGAAGAGCGAAAGCAGAAAGTAGTCTATACAGAGGAAGACATTACAGACTTCCTTGATGAAGAAAAGGGATATCGTATTCAATGGCTAGTTCCTGAATCAAATGAAAAAGAAATGGAGCCAATACGTCTCTTCTTTTTGAAGAATGGAGAGTTTAAGCAATTCGAGCCTTCTTTATCAGAAACATTTGCTTACGTAGTAGAAGGAGAGATTTTGCTGAAATTAGGAAAGCAAGAGTATAGAGCTAAAAAAGGGGAATCTATTTACTATCATGCTACAGAGGAACATCAATTAGTGAATCTAGCAGATGGCGTAACAGAACTAATTCTCGTAGTTACCGATTCTTACTTATAATGAGATGGATCTTTTTTAATTTTTAAAAAAATTGGAAAAATAGAGCAGCGGGAATACAAGTAGACGCCATGGGGATTAGCGAGACTGTCTGAGACCACGGAAAGCGAAGTGTATTCACGTTGCTCACTTATAGCAACAAACTTCACCAAAGCATCCTTAAGTGAAAATAAATTAAGAGGGGGATATTATGTCCGAGCAGCATATTATTCGATTTGAAAATGTAACAAAAAGTTATGATCAAGATACAACTGTTCTAGAAAATGTGAGCTTTGAAATTGAGCGAGGTAAATTTTATACACTGCTTGGGCCATCAGGCTGTGGGAAAACAACTGTACTACGATTGATCGCTGGATTTATGGAACCTTCAGAAGGAAACATTTATTTTAACGGTAAGCTAATAAATAAAATACCAGCGAACAAAAGACAGGTAAATACAGTTTTCCAGGATTATGCGCTTTTCCCTCATTTAAATGTATTTGAAAATGTGGCTTTTGGTCTTCGCATTAAAAAATGGAAGAAGCAAGTGATTGAAGAAAAAGTAAAAGAAGCTCTACGTTTCGTTAACCTAGAAGGATATGAGAAGAGAGAAATCAGTGAGATGTCTGGTGGACAGAGACAGCGTGTTGCTATCGCCAGAGCGATTGTAAATGAACCAGAGATTATTCTTCTGGATGAACCATTATCAGCGTTGGATTTAAAGCTTCGTACAGAAATGCAATATGAATTAAGAGAATTACAGAGAAGATTAGGAATTACTTTTATCTTTGTTACCCATGATCAGGAAGAAGCATTGGCGATGTCGGATGAAATTTTTGTTTTAAATAAAGGGCGCATTGAGCAAAGCGGAACACCAACAGATATTTATGATGAACCAATTAATCGCTTCGTTGCAGATTTTATCGGCGAATCCAATATTGTACCAGGAACAATGAAAAAAGATTTTGTTGTCCATTTTGGCAGTAAAACGTTTGATTGTGTAGATGGCGGTTTTAACGAAAATGAAGCAGTAGAAGTAGTTATTCGTCCAGAGGATTTAGAAATAACTTCTCTTGAAGCAGGAAAATTAAAGGTGAAAGTAGACTCTCAATTGTTTAGAGGGGTTCATTATGAGATTTGCGGATACGATGAAGACGGAAATGAATGGCTTGTCCATTCTACTAAGAAAGCAACAGTAGGAACAGAAATAGGTCTTTATTTTGAACCAGAAGCAATTCATGTTATGCGCCTTGGAGAAACGGAGGAAGAGTTTGATAAACGACTAGAAGCATATGAGGGGGCAGCCAATGAAAAGTAGTACTAAATGGTATACTGTACCTTATTATCTTTGGATTGCACTCTTTGTAATTGCTCCAGTTGCGCTTGTTGTCTATTATTCTTTCTTTGATATTGAAGGGGCATTTACGTTTGAAAATTATCAGAAGTTCTTTACACCGGTTTATTTAAAAATGACGTTGAGTTCCTTTTGGTATGCATTTCTAATTACGTTTTTTTCTCTAATCATTGCTTATCCGACTGCTTATTTATTAACAAAAACGAAGCATAAGCAATTATGGCTGTTATTAATAATCTTGCCATCCTGGATTAATCTTTTATTAAAAGCATATGCGTTTCTAGGGATATTTGGGACGCATGGTGCGGCCAATCAAATGCTTGATTTTCTAGGGATAGGGGAACACCAGTTATTATTTACAGACTTTAGTTTTCTTTTTGTAAGTGTCTATATTTTTATTCCCTTTATGATTTTGCCTATCTTTAATGCATTGGAAAAGATGAATCCTAGCTTAGTTGATGCATCACAAGATCTAGGGGCATCTGCTTGGACGACATTTAAAAAGATTGTTTTTCCCCTTACACTAAATGGGGTGAAATCTGGATGCCAAGCTGTATTTATTCCAGCATTGTCTTTATTCATGATAACTCGTTTAATTGCAGGTAACCGTGTTATAACACTGGGTACGGCGATTGAGCAGCATTTCCTCATAACACAAGATTGGGGAATGGGTTCAACGATAGCTGTATTTTTGATTATTAGTATGATTATCATTATGGTTCTTACAGGGAACAGAAAGAGAGGGATATAAAATGAAAAAGCTATCAAAATGGTCTATCTTTTATTTATGTATTGTTTTTGTCATTTTATATGCACCTATCTTTTATTTAATCTTCTATTCGTTTAATAGTGGGGGAACCATGCATGATTTTGATTCCTTTACACTTGACTGGTATAAGGAATTATTCCAAGATACGAGATTACTTGTTATTGTTTTAAATACAATTATTATTGCCCTTTTGTCTGCAGCTATATCAACTATTATTGGAGTGCTTGGGGCAATTAGTATTTCTATGATTAGGAAAAAAGGGTTTAGGAATTCTATTTTGTCTTTAAACAATGTGCTCATTGTAAGCCCAGATGTTATCATCGGTGCGTCTTTCTTAATTTTCTTTACGATTATTGGGATTAAACTAGGATTCTTTTCTGTTCTTCTGTCTCACATAGCTTTCTCGATTCCTATTGTTGTCATCATGGTTTTACCGAAGCTAGAGGAAATGAGTCCAACTTTGGTGGATGCAGCATTAGATCTTGGAGCTAGTTGGAAGGATGTACTTACAAAAGTAATTATTCCTTATATTTCACAAGGAATATTTGCTGGCTTCTTTATGGCGTTAACCTATTCCTTAGATGATTTCGCTGTAACTTTCTTTGTAACAGGTAATGGCTTTACAACACTATCTGTGGAAATTTATTCATTAGCAAGACGAGGTATTTCTTTAAATATTAATGCGCTATCGACCCTATTATTCTTATTTACGCTGCTCCTTGTAATTGGCTATTATTTCATTACAAAGCGTGTTAATAAGACTCCACAAGCGGGGGTGAGAAAATGAAATCTCTAATACGTGGTTTAATTTTTATCTTTGCACTGTCTTTCATTCTTCTATTTATTGTTCATCAATTAAATTCGAGCAGAGGGTATACAAGTGGAAACACATTAACTGTATATAACTGGGGAGATTATATTGATGCTGATTTAATAACCAAGTTTGAAGAGGAGACTGGAATAAAGGTAATTTACGAGACGTTTGATTCAAATGAGGCAATGATGACAAAAATTCAGCAGGGAGGAACAAGCTATGATATTGCTATTCCCTCTGAATATATGATTGACAAAATGAAGGAAGAAGATTTATTAATTCCGATTGATCATGCAAAGATACCTAATTTAAAAAATATTGACAGTAGGTTTATGGATCTTTCCTTTGATCTAGACAATAAATATTCTATTCCTTACTTTTGGGGAACCGTTGGAATTGTTTATAATCCAACCATGCTTGATAATAAGGAAATTACTTCTTGGAATGATTTATGGGATAAAGATTTAAAAAATGAAATTATGCTGATAGATGGTGCACGGGAAATCATGGGCATGAGCTTAAATAGCTTACATTACTCTTTAAATGATAAAGATCATGAGCACCTAAAGGAAGCAAAAGAAAAGCTAGATACGCTAACTCCGAATGTAAAGGCGATTGTTGGAGATGAAATTCGGATGCTTATCGAAAATGGAGAAGCGTCTATCGGTGTTTTATGGTCTGGAATGGCTGCTGAAATTATGTGGGAAAATGAAGATGTGGAATACGTGGTTCCTGAAGAGGGATCTAACTTATGGTTCGATAATATGGTTATCCCGAAAACAGCTAAGAATATCGACGGAGCTCATCAATTTATTAATTTTATGTTAGATGCTGAAAATGCAGCCCAAAATACAGAATACGTCGGTTATTCTACTCCGAATAAGGCAGCAATGGAATTTTTGCCTGAGGATATTACTGGGGATGAGCGTTTCTATCCGGATGAAGAATTGACTTCTAAATTAGAGGTATATGAAAACCTCGGTCATCGCTCTTTAGCAGAATATAATGATTTATTCCTGGAGTTTAAAATGCATCGGAAATAAATAACGTCAATAAAAACAGTTCGTTAAATTTAGCGAACTGTTTTTTGTATGAAAAAAAATATATATGAATACGTGAAAAGGTTGAAAAGATAAATCTATACCTTGAAACAAATAGCGTTTTCATCGTATCTAAAGTAAGGGGGGATACGATGAAAAAAACTGTAATGCGCGTTTTTATAATCCTTTTCGTAATCGGAACTATTTTCTTCTTTGTTTATCGTACTTCGAATACCGAGATTGCCGAACAAAAGGAAGCTGTCACTACCATTCAAACGGTTTTGGAACATACATTCACAGGACCAGAAGAGAAACTGGCCAATTTGTGGGAGACTATTGATAACAAGGAAATAGAGGATAATGAAGTGGAGGCGGCATTAGCAGAATGGAATTCATATACGGCTAATAATTTTAAACCCTACTTTACAGAAGAATTCTATCATTCTTATATTGCTTCATATGGTGAGAATTTCTTGCAAAAGGCTCATTGGAACGGCTATCAGTTAAAAATGAGCAATCTGGAAGTGGAGAAAGCAGATACTAAATTAGAGAATATTTACAGTTTCTCTTTAACTGTTCATTATCAAAAAGAGAAAGTTGTAAATGTTACTGGGCAAGCAAATATAAATAAGGACGGATTGATAACTGGGATGGAAATTAAAGGGAATAAACTATGGGAGGAATTAATGGATATAAATTAATATACCCCTTATTCTCGCGGAGGATTGTTTTTTATAATTGGCTGTTTTCTAAAGGATTGTTGTTTTTTTAATCGAAAAAAAGAATTAGTTGGAAAAATGGAGCAGCGGAATACACGAAGACGCCACGGGGATTAGCGAGACAGTCTGAGACCCCGGATGCGAAGCTGAAGAGGCTTAAGCCTAGCCACACGGAAAGCGAAGTGTATTCCGGCTGCGGGTAATCGCAACAAACTTTACGAAAACAGCCTTATAATTAATAAGAACTTCATTGATTCTTATATATCGTGGTATGCAACCTGCCTTTATGGAAAATACTAACGGAAAACAAGGTAGGTTTTAAAATGAAAAAGATAATATTCTTCTTATGTTTTCTTTCGTTTCCATTAAGTATCTCCGCACAAGAGGCGGATCCATCTAAGAATCAAGTGAGAAAAGAGTTAGCAATTGTTATTGATGATTTCGGTAATAACATGAAAGGAACAGAAGAGATGCTTAACTTACCTGTTCCAATCACGGTCGCGATTATGCCTTTCCTATCTACGAGTAAAGAAGATGCTATCCGTGCCCATAAAAAAGGTCATGAGGTTATAGTTCATTTGCCATTAGAACCGAAAAAAGGGAAAAAAAGCTGGCTTGGACCTGGTGCGATTACAACGGATTTATCAGATGAGGAAATTAGAAAACGGGTGAAAGATGCGATTGAAAGTATCCCTTATGCTGTTGGAATGAATCATCATATGGGATCAAAGGCTACGGAAGATAAAAGAGTGATGAGAATTATCCTTGAGGAATGCCGTAACCACAGTCTTTACTATTTAGACAGTAAAACAACGAGCAAAAGTGTCATAAAGGATTTAGCTGAGGAATTAAATGTACCTTATTTAGAAAATGGTCTCTTTTTTGATCATATATACACAAGTCAATATATTACGAAGCAAGCTAGTCGTTTAGCGAAAAAACTAGATACAGAGCAGAAGTTTATCGCGATTGGGCATGTTGGAGTTTCCGGACCAGCCGTAGTAAGTGTTTTAAAAGAATATATTCCTGTTTATCAAAAAGATGCCGATATTGTACCACTTTCTACACTAGTAGAAGGTTATGAACTGCTGGATACCGATTTGCCATAACCAAATTTTAAAGAAATAGAAAAAAGAGCAAGCCATCACGCTATAACGAAATCGAAATATGACGCTGGTCTATGCTCTCTTTATTAGATTAAACTATGAAATGGGTTTCATAACAATAGCTGTTTTTGAAAATACTGACAAAATGGCTTCATACTTTGAAGGAAAGGCTGTTCCAGCTGCGAGTAATAGCAATAAACTTAACGAAAACAGCATAAAGAAAAGAGGACAGACGATATTTTCCGTCTGTCCTCTTTTGATGATTAGCTGTTTAAAGAATTATCATCATTTGGTTTTTGGATAGATGTTTGTTCCATTTTTGTATCCAGTTTATCTAATCGTTTTTTAGCAAATTCCTTGCCGCCAAGACCAAACGCAAGACCAAATGCTAATGCAAGACCGCCGAGGATTAAAATAAAGGCAGAATTGACGATAGAAGATGCTACTCTTAATTGGTCAAGAGCCATAAAAACAGAAAGAGTGATAATCGCATATTTTGCGATAACTGGTAATACTTTGAAGTGAGCACCTTGTAAAATAATGCTTAGTAACTGCTGGACGAGATAGCCTAACCATAAGCCAACGCCAAGAATGACAATTGCAGCGATAACCATTGGTAGGTAAGCAATAACCGCAGTAGATAATGTTACTAAAAATTCTAGTCCTACTATATTTAAGGCTTGTACAGCCAATAAGAAAACGATCAGAATTTGAACAATAGTACCAATAATGTTAGAAATACTAGTATTGGCGTTAAGACCCATTTTTCGTACGTAAGTATCTAAACTAAGTTTTACTTATAACGTAACGACCATTTGTTTTACCCATTTTCCTATCCAAATACCAATTAAGATGAGGACAATGGCAGTAGCGATATTAGGAATCATCGTCAGAATATCATTTAACATATTAATAGCTGGCTGAGAGATTCCTAGGATATCCAACTTTTCAAGCGCTGATATAACAGTTGGAATGAGAATGAAAATAAAAACAATGTTTCCGATAACAGAAGATAAGCTTACATTATCTAGAAGTTTGTTAATGCCTAATCGATTAGTTAAAGCCTCTGTGCCGATTGCTTGCAGGAAGTTTGTTAGAATGGTACGCACAATTTTTGCTACAAACCAACCTACTAAAACAATCAGTGCTGCAGCTAAAAGTTTTGGTAAGAAGGCAAGAATGCTTTGAAGCATATTGGCAAATGGTTCCGAAACACCATATAAATTAAGAGCGCCTAAAACGGCAGGTAAGAATAATAACAACACTAAATAAAAAGCAATATTAGCTACTTTATCCATTACATTTTGCGGGCTATTCTTTTCTGCAAGATTCCACTTCTGTAATTTCTCATGAACCTTTAAGGTGCTTCCTGTTTTCTTAATAAGGTATTTTAATCCGGAAGCAATGACCCAAGCAATTAATAGAATCAACGCTGCTTTTAATATATTAGGAATTGCTCCAAGGATAGATGAAAGCATATTCACTAGTGGAGAAGTAATTACCGTTAAATTTAAAATATTAAAGAATAGGGTAAAGACAAAAACTAATAATAAATAATAAACTATTTTACTTATTATCTTTTCAGAAGAATATTTTTTAGGTTTTCCTTCGGGAAAAATTTTATTATCTAAGTTTGTTTTTTGCAGTCCTTTATAGAGGGCTTTTTCAATGATTTTTGCAATAATCCACCCTACAATTAAAACAACTACCGCTAAAATAAAATCAGGTAGCTTGTCCCAAAAGGAATTCCAATTCCAGTTATAGTACATATACTTCACTCCTTGATTTGATTTAGGCATTTTTTAAAGAATATTGTTCCGCATAGGAAGTAAATTTGTTTACAGAGTCGATTTCCTTCTCTAATCCGCGTTAACTTTATTTCCCATTAGAAACAACAACTTAATCAGCCATAATGTATTCTACTTAATACCCAGTGATGGAAGGATTAAACGTTGGATAAAATGGAGTTTAGTAAATAGGAGAGTAAATGAAAAAAGAGAATGCTTGAATGAAAGCCTTCTCTTTTGGTGTTTAATAAATATTTAAATTTATTTTTCGTGTGGTTATCTTAACGCCTTTTCTTCAAAATTATATAAGCAATCATTACTGCCTACCATAATTAGAATATCGCCTTGATGGATTACTTCATTTGCAGATGGAGAGACGATTGTTTCTCCTGCTCGTTGGATTCCGATAATGGTACAGCCGTATT
Organism: Niallia sp. RD1; assembly: GCF_024219955.1. Classification (NCBI taxonomy): domain Bacteria; kingdom Bacillati; phylum Bacillota; class Bacilli; order Caryophanales; family Bacillaceae; genus Niallia; species Niallia sp. RD1. The sequence continues at coordinate 1,772,820 of NZ_CP100420.1, forward strand.
TTGCCCGCACATCTAGGTCTAAGATGGATTGGTTATGTATTTTAGAGGAAGCGACCATTTCCACAATCCCATGTTCTTTAGAAAGCTGAATATAATCAATCATACTATCTGAAATGACATGGTGTGCAATTCTTTTTGCCATATCTTGTTCTGGATGAATCACTCGATCAGCACCGACTTTCTCGAGAACGCGTTTATGATAGACATCTGCTGCTTTTACCCAAACTTGGCTAATACCCATTTCTTTTAAAAGCATCGTAGTGAGGGTGCTGGATTCTACATCATCGCCAAAGGATACAAAAGCATGGTCAAAATTTCGAATTCCGATTTGGGTTAACGATGCTTCCGTAATATGTGTCATTTGCACACAAAGTGTAGCATATGCTCGATATTTTTCAACCTTTTCTAGAGACTGATCAATGGCTAATACTTCTGCTCCCTTTGTATGGAATTCTTCTACTAAACTGCCACCAAAGCTTCCTAGTCCTATTACAACAAATTGTTTTTTTTTCATGTTATCCTCCTAAGGATGAAAAATACATGCTTTTGCCATTATTATACTTTTTTCTAGATGAGAATGAAAATAATTTTTTCATGGGATGAGTAGATAATGGGGTTTTTTGGGGGAAAATAAAAGCCACTTTTTCAACATTAAGAAGAAAAAGTGGCTTTGTCCATTCTAAAAATAAGTGTTATTCAGAAAGATATGCAGTTAGCATCCATAAATGTTTCTCAATCTTGCCAATTAAACCAACTGCTAAATCATTTGTAATCACATCTTCTAATTCATCAGCATGTTCTGCTAATGCTTTTAATTGCGTATTGATATGGCTGAAATCTTCCACTAAAGATTTCACCATTTCAGTTGCAGTTAATTTGTCTGTGCTTTCTTGTAGTGTAGAAGTTTCAATAAATTCTTTTAATGTAGAAACCGGTTTTCCACCAATAGCAAGCAAGCGCTCTGCGATTTCATCTACTGCTTCAGCCGCTTCGTCATATAGCTCTTCAAATTTTTCATGTAGTGTGAAGAAAAAAGGTCCCTTTACATACCAATGATGTTGGTGAAGTTTTGTGTATAATACGCTCCAGTTAGCGATTTGTACGTTTAATTCTTTTTGTAATTCAACTTTTGTTTGTAATCCCATGTTAACAAACTCCCTTCAACTGATTATATTTTAATTATAACAAATTCTAAATTAAAATCAATACTTATTTGTAATTATTTTAATTTAGTTTTTATTATAATTAGATAAAATGAATGGTCATCTTGTTGTTATAACAGGCTGAACTTAAGATTTTACTTTTTATTTTTTGTTGTCCTATTAAATTATATACCCTAATTATATAAGAAAGGAAACTAAAGGAGGAAGAATTCATCAAATAGACAAATTTGAAAAAAAGACTCAGCAATGCGCCGAGTCTAGATGATAATTAACCTTAAAAAGAAAGAGAGTTGGAAGAAAACATATAAGACTTATGGTGATATCGAATGCTAAACATGAGTCCCATTGCCATCATATTTGTCATTAGGGAGCTGCCGCCATAGCTAATAAAGGGGAGAGGAATTCCTGTTATTGGTAATAGCTGTATTGTCATGCCAATATTTTCGAATACATGAAAGGTAATCATGCTAATGACTCCAACGCTAATATAAATACTATATGGATCGGCTGTTTGTAAAGCGGTTCTAACAAGATGAAATATTAAGAGAAAATAAAGAATAATGACAATGCTGCCGCCGATAAAACCATATTCTTCGCCGATAATTGTAAAAATAAAATCTGTATGTCTTTCTGGAATGTAAACTTCTTCTTTTCCTAATCCTTTTCCGCTAATAAGGCCTGAACCTATTGCCATTAATGATTTAACTAACTGCATTCCTGCGTCTCCAGCATTATGAGGATCGAGCCAAGAATTAATACGATCAAATTGATATGGATCGACTCCCAAATATTTTTCTAACAATTCTCTTCCGAAAATAGCTAAGTAGAAAACGAGGGAACCAAAAGCTGCTGCCACTCCATATAAAGGAATAAGTATCTTCCAAGAAATCCCTGATACTAACATCATTCCAATTAAGATAGCCATTAACACGAGTGTCGTCCCAAAATCCTGGACAATAACTAAGCCAATCGGAATTCCAGCTACAATGCCGAGCTTACACATTAATAGGAAATCAGTTAAGAGCGTCTTATAGATTGTTTTCTTATGGTGATTATTTATTACTTTCGCAATCGCTAAAATATAAAAGACCTTCATATATTCAGATGGTTGAATACTGCCAAGGTGAGGAATAACATACCAACTTTGCGCTCCACCTCTTTTTGGTGTGAATTCTGTTACTGGAGCAATTAGTAGACCGATCAGTAGAATAGCCCCTATCCCGTATAAAATCCAAGTTATTTGTTGAATCTGTTCATTATCAAAGTACATAATAATGGCAATCGTAATCGAGCCGATAACATACCACATAATTTGTGATTGTAAGTAGGAATCTTTTGGACCTTGTGCACTGTATATAGCAATACAGCTAACTAAACAAAATAACATAAGTAAGAGGCATAATGTCCAATCGAATCTTTCAGAAAATCCTTTTTTTGTTCTCATTCCGGCAAACCCCTAGTTCAAATTTCTTACATGTATATAGACGGAATAGAATCCAAAATTGTTTCCTTATTTTTCATAATCCTATAAAAAAGATGGCTCTGTTGATTTAGATAGAGGGAGGAAAATTAGATAAACTCTAAAAAACAAAACAAAGAGGATGGGACATAACTAAATAGATACTCTGTAAAGACGAACAATTTCTAATATAGCTAGTAAATAGCGGCTGCTTTCGCATACTTTTTACAAGAGGAAATATAATTAGTTGGAAAAACAGAGCAGCCGGAATACACGAAGACTCCTATGGGATTAGCGAGACAGTCTGAGACCCTGCAGGCCACAGGCCGAAGCGGCTCAGCGCGAGCCCCATGGAAAGCGAAGTGTATTCCGGCTGCGGGGAATCGCACCAAACTTCATGGAAACATCCTTTGAAAAACAAATAAAAGCCCGAACAATTATACGGAACATTCATTAGCATCTTCGTATAATTGTTCGGAATTATCCTTGGCTGGAATACTTATGTCCCAGCCTCTTTGCTCACATTAAGTGATTAAGGAAAATTTGCGCGATTCCGAAGTAAATAAACAACGAAAATATATCATTAAGTGTAGTGATTAATGGCCCTGATGCAACTGCTGGGTCAATGTTCAATTTATAAAGAATGATGGGAATGATGGTACCCGATAATGTTCCGATTATAAGTGTACAAATTAAGGACAGACCAACTACGAGACCAAGCATTAAATCACTTTGCCATACATAGGCAATCAATGTAATAATCACACCACATGTAATCCCAATAATCAAGCCAACTAACAATTCTCTAAATATCAATTTCGTTACAACGGTTTTATTAATTGTATTAGAAATAAGTCCACGAACAACAACTGCTAATGATTGAGTTCCCGTGTTACCAGTCATACCTGAGATCATGGGCATAAAAAAGGATAAAGCTACAACTTTTGTTAGTACATCTTCATAGTTGCTTATAATACTGCCAGATACAACACCGATAAATAAAAGTAAGATTAACCATGGGAGTCTTCGATAGGCTGCAACAGTTGCTTTTGTATCAAAATCTATTGATTTACCTGAAGCAGATAGTTTTTCAATATCTTCGTTTGCCTCTTGAAAAACAACATCAATCATATCATCGACTGTGACAATCCCCATTAATATGTTTTCTTCATTAACGACTGGGATAGCTAAGAAATCGTACTTCTGTATGGTTTGCGCTACTTCCTCCTGGTCCTGATCCACGGTTACACTAATAACTCGTTCATACATAATGTCACGAATCTTATCCTGTGGTTCAGCAATCAAAAGGTCACGGTAGGAAACAACACCGACTAACTTTCTTTTTTGATCCACTACGTATAAATAGCTTAATGTTTCCGCAAAATCAGCAAAGGACTTTAGTTTATCCACGGCTTCACGTGTCGTGTAATAATCACGAATCCAAACAAAACGGTTGGTCATGAGACGTCCAGCAGTTTCATCTGGATAATTCATTAAGTTTTGTACAATGAGAGATTCTTCTTTTTTCATACCAGAAAGGAGTTCTTTAATTCTTTCTGGGGCTAGTTCATTTAAAAGGGAAGCTAGGTCATCGTTATCCATTAAGTCTAGAACTTTCCCTGTCTTGTCCATTCCTAATGTATTAAGAACTTCAAGCTGCTCCTCTTTATCTAACTCCTCTAAGAGATGGGCTAATAAGTCGACTTTAAGAAAAAGCAAAAAACGTGCCCTATGCTTATCGGGGAGACCCTCATAAATTTGAGCTATATCATAAGGTTGTAGCTCATCAACGATGGATTCAAATTCAGATTTTTTATTGTCTTTTAGTGTCTGAATGATGTGAAGTGTGATTTGATTTTCTGTCATTTGGTGTATCATACTTCTCACTCTCCCTTCTCTAGGTTTAGGAAATTATTCGACATATACCCTGTTTTATTATATGTAATTAAATGAAAGAATGAAATGGATAATTCTTTGTAAAAAAGGAGATTTTGAGAAAATATCTCATCACACATGAAAAAACAGTGTTAAATATTCTGACAACTTACTTGAAAAGATAAGATTCTGGATTAAAATTAGGATATATCATGAATAAATGGTCACAGGCATCTGCCACAATTGCGACATTTTTTCGTATATCCTTAATAATTGGGTTAAGGGTCTCTACTGGAAACCGTAAATTTCTTGCTACGAAAAAATATGCTTAACTAGCATATTTTTTCGTAGTTTTTTTGTGTTTATTCCGAAATTGAAACAAGCAAGGGGGAAAAACAATGGGGAATTTGTTAATCAAAAATGCACAGATAGTAACAATGAACCAAGCGGAAGAAATTGTTATGGGAGATATTTATATGGAGGATAATATTATTAAGGAAATAGGGGTGGATATTCATAAACAACAGGTGGATAAAATAATTAATGCAACAAATAGAACGGTAATCCCTGGATTTGTTCAGACACATATTCATTTATGCCAAACACTTTTTCGAGGAAAAGGGGATGATCTCGAGTTGATGGATTGGCTCAGACAAAGAATCTGGCCACTTGAGGCTGCCCATGATGAAGAATCTATTTATTATTCTGCCATGCTTGGAATTGGAGAGCTGCTGGAAAGCGGAACAACTACCATTGTAGATATGGAAACAGTTCACCATACTGACTATGCTTTTCGAGCGATTGCTGAAAGCGGCATAAGAGCAGTTTCTGGAAAAGTGATGATGGATAAAGGGACTGAAGTTCCTTTAGCCTTACAAGAAAAAACTGTGGATTCTATTCAGCGAAGTGTGGACTTATTGGAGAAATGGAATGGCTATGATGATGGAAGAATTCGGTATGCATTTTCGCCGCGGTTTGTTGTTTCTTGTACAGAGGAGCTGCTGAAAGAGGTAAAGAGTCTTTCAGATAAATATGGAGTAAAAGTACACACCCATGCATCAGAAAATAAAGGAGAGATTCAAATCGTCCAAGAAGAAACAGGGATGAGAAATATTGTTTACTTAGATCATCTTGGCTTAGCAAATGACCGCTTAATTTTAGCACATTGCATTTGGTTGGATGAAGAAGAAAAGCGGATTATTCGAGAAAAAGGAGTTCATGTCAGCCATTGCCCTGGCTCTAACTTAAAGCTGGCATCTGGAATTGCGGATACGCACCATCTCCTTTGCCATCATGCTTCTGTTAGCTTAGGAGCAGATGGTGCTCCGTGTAATAATAATTTGGATATGTTTAATGAAATGAGGCTGGCCGCACTTATACAAAAGCCGATTCATGGTCCAACGGCAATGGATGCAAAAACCGTTTTTCGAATGGCAACTATTGGTGGGGCAAAGGCGGTGGGGCTCGAGAAAGAAATTGGCAGTCTCGAAATTGGCAAGAGAGCAGATTTAGCAATTTTAAACCTGCAAAATTTTCATACCTTCCCTTCTTATGATGTGGACCCAATCTCAAGAATTGTCTATTCCGCAACACGAGCTGATGTAGAAACAACTATCGTAGACGGACAAATAGTAATGGAAAATAAAATCATGAAGACAGTGGATAAATCTATCGTACTAAAGGAAGCAGATAAAAGTATTAAAAGGCTGTTAAGTAAAACGAAAATAAATTAATTTGGACAAATGATGGACGCCGTATTTTAGGGAAGATGGATAGTTGAGTTAATCCGTTGCCTATAGTACGGTGTATTTTTGTTTTAGATGGTGGAATTGGCTGATATAAGAGCAGTTTGGCTGAAAAGGATCGAGTTTGGCTGAAAAGGGATCGAAGTTGGCTGATATATGAGAAGTTTGGCTGAAAAGGGATCGAGTTTGGCTGATATATGAGCAGTTTGGCTGAAAAGGAAGCAGAATTGGCTGATATATCAGCAGTTTGGCTGAAAAACAAGAAAACTTGGCTGATATCCCCCTCCGTTGGTTGAAATATCACAAATTTGTCTGAAAAATTTACTTTTTTAATGATATCTGTTCTCGGACACATCCATAATAGAAAGTTTAACGAATATCCACCATGGATTACTCCTAAATAATCCGTAATCCAAGGTGCTTAAATTCCTTTTTTTTCTAAATTGGAGATTATGTAAGCTATTTTGCCTAATATTTGTTAAACTAAAATGGTTACAATATGTAAAACTAGATGTATGATGGAAAGTATGAATACATGGGCATTCATTTAAAGTCTAATAACATAGAACAAGGGAATATTTCTTGTAATCAGATAGATAAAATGGAGTATAGGCAATTTCAGTAACAAGAAAGTAAGCTATAGCTCTTCCGTTTACAAGCTAATAATGTTTGGAGGTTTACTTGATGAAAAAAGGTAATAATGATATTCGAGATGTGGTTTATATCCATCTAAATGAGAAAGAACGCTTTGTCCTCTCTTATGGCATAGAGTTTAGAGAGTTTTACAGAATACTGGCAGATACTCTTTCCTCTATTTTGTTGTTAAAGCATCAGTATGAAGATGGAGAATTTCATATACATACACAGTTCGAATATGTTCCAAACAATAAATTAGCCCATTTATCGAGGGAAGATGTTTATGGGTACGGAGATTTTGTATGGGTCGATTTTGATGAGACAGAGACATTGGATATTTTAGAGGGCCAGACAATTGCCGAACTGCTTTACTTAGGACATAAGCTGGAGGCGCTCAGAAAGCCATTTTTTCAGCAACTGAATAACCAATATGCTTATTTGGCTCATGATGATGGTTGGTTTAATAAAATTTATTATAAAAACATGGATTCTTTTTATCGATTGTTTTCAGAAGTCCTTGCACATAAAGTGACAGACCTTAAATTGGAGAAGGCGCTGCTTGGTATGAAGAAGAAGAGACTTTATCCTCCGCTCCCACAAGAGATTGTTGTGGAGTTAAAACGTTATATGAGAGAAGGCGTAGTTTTATCCATTGAAAGAGCCTATCAGACACGATTGAAATTGGAGATTCCGATATGGGTTTTAGGGGATTTTGATAATATGGATGATATGTACGAAGAATATGAGAAGAACAGTAAGCAAAAAAGTGATGCATTGCTTGTTTTTGATAAAAAATTAAGAGAGTGGCAATTAGCTACGGTTTAATTGGAGACTGATATGAGTAAAAAAGTATTTGTAGGCTTTCCAGCAGCATTAAAGAAAATGACTTTTGTGGAGAGACCGAATCGGTTTATTTTACATTGCTATGATGAAGAAACAGAGCAAATCGAAAAGGTACATTTAGCAGACCCGGGCCGACTAATAGAGCTTTTGGTTGAGGGGGCTATGATTTATGTTCTCCCAAGCACAAATCCTAATCGTAAAACAAAATGGACGGCAGTATATGTCGAGTCAAACGGACTGCTTGTATCAATAAATACTTCATATCCTAATAAGCTAGTAGAAGTTATGCTGAAAGAAGCGATGGTGGAGGAGCTTTGGCCGTATCGTTGGATTAAATCAGAATATACGTATGGAAGCTCAAGATGGGATTTTTTATTAGAAGATAAAGAAGGGAATCAATTGCTTCTCGAAGTAAAAAGCGTCACTCTAGCAAATGATGGAATTGGGATGTTCCCTGATGCAGTCACAAAAAGAGGTTCAAAGCATGTGCAAGAATTATCTGCGATTGCGAAGGAAGGCACTATAAAAACAGCGATTTTATTTGTTGTGCAAAGAGAAGATGTTGAAATAGTGACAGGAGCAGCAGCAATTGATCCGGTCTTTGCCAAAAACTTAGAAGAAGCTGCACGCGCAGGGGTGCAATTATTAAGTTATACTTGTATTTTGACAGAGCAGGGAATTGAATTGGGTAAAGCTATCCCAGTTGATCCATTTTTAAAAATTCAATAAAAGAACATTTATTTCTCCTTACTTTGATTGTATAATCAAAAAGACGAAAAATGAAAATAGTTAGATAATGGTGAGACTTTTTGTAAAGGGTTGATTGATTTCAAAAAGTTTCTTAAAAGGGAAGTTGGTGAAAATCCAATACGGTCCCGCCACTGTAAGTGATTGTATCATGGGTAAATGCCACTGTACGAATGTATGGGAAGGTTCCATGTTGCGCAAATCATAAGTCAGGAGACCTGCCATTTTCTATACACCTAATAAGCCTACGAGGATAGGGAGGTGTGGACTGCGCTTTGAAAATAATTTTGAAGACATCCCAACATCTCTATGGTCGATAATAGAGATGTTTTTTATTTTTCCCATATTTTAATTAGGAAGGTGAACAGAGATGAAAAAGTTTTATTCCTTATTTCTAGCAATGATGCTCGTCTTGGGTGTGCTTGCTGGATGTGGAGAAACGAAGACAGAAGATAATATAAATAGCGGGCAATCTACTACAGAAGAGGCTAGCTTTCCAGTAACCATTAAGGACGCCTCAGATCAAGAGGTAGTGATTGATGAAAAGCCAGAAAAACTAGTTTCTTTAATGCCTAGTAATACAGAAATTGTATTTGCATTAGGATTAGGGGATGAGTTAGTAGGTGTCAGTGATTATGATAACTATCCAGCAGAAGCAGCTGAAAAAGAGAAAGTTGGCGGGATGGAATTTAATGTAGAGAAAATAATCTCTCTAAATCCAGATGTGGTATTAGCACATGCATCTAGTGCCCATAACTCAACAGAAGGATTGCAGCAAATCCGCGATGCTGGTATTGATGTAGTTGTTGTAAATGATGCAGCGAATTTCGAAGACGTCTATGGAAGCATTGATATGATTGGACAAGCTACGGGAACGACAAAGGAAGCAGAACAACTTGTTGCAGATATGAAGGAGAAATTAGCTGATATCAAGGAAAAAGCAGCTACCATTTCTGATAGTAACAAAAAATCTGTTTACATAGAAGTAAGCGAAGATCCTTTGTTTACGACTGGTAAAAATACATTTATGCAAGAAATGCTGGATACTATTAATGCAAGCAATGTTTTTTCTGAAGAAGGCTGGATTCAAGTGGATCAAGAGGCGGTAATTGCGGCTAATCCAGATGTCATTATTACTACTTATGGAGCCTACGCGAAAGAAAAACCAATTGATCAAATTAGTTCGAGAAAAGGGTGGGAAGATATTACCGCTGTTAAAGAAAAGCAAATAGTAGATGTCGATTCTGACATGGTAACTCGTTCTGGTCCTCGTTTAGTTGAAGGAGTAGAAGCAATTGCAGAAGCGGTGTACCCAGATGTTTTTAAATAAAAGAAAAGCGGCTTATTTTTATGCCGCTTTTTTTCTCCTTTTCACGATGGTGATTGGTATATCGATCGGAACAATCTCTGTTCCCATTTTATCTGTAATAAAAATACTAACAAGTTATTTAGGACCAGATAGCTTAGTAAACAATGTCGATCCGATGCATGTAAATATCGTCCAAAATATTCGTCTACCTAGAGTGTTATTGGCAGGTCTTGTCGGAGCAAGTCTTTCGATCGCTGGAGCTGCCTTCCAAGGGTTATTAAGAAATCCATTGGCAGACCCGTATACGCTGGGCGTTTCATCTGGTGCATCTGTTGGAGCAGTAATTACTTTGTTTTTTCAGTTTAGTATTCCTATTCTTGGCGGTCTTACTTTGCCATTTATGAGTGTATTATTTTCTTTTTTGACCATTATATTTGTAGTCTTTTTTGCTAAGAAAATGGATCCCGCAATGCGAGTGGAAACAATTATACTAACTGGAATTATTATTGGTTCTTTCTTAAGCGCGTTCATTTCTCTAATGATTGCATTAACAGGAAACGAACTTCGGCAAATTATTGGGTGGTTACTTGGAAGTGTATCGATGAGAGGATGGGAATATATCAGAATTTTTCTGCCATTCTTTCTTGTTGGAACAGGTCTTCTTCTTTCGCAAGGAAAAGAGTTAAATGCTTTAGCATTTGGGGAGGAAAGGGCTCAGCATTTAGGAATTCATGTGCAAAGAAGAAAAATGATTATTTTGCTAGCTGGATCCATGCTTACTGGTGCAGCCGTCGCAGTATCTGGGACGATTGGTTTCGTAGGCCTTGTGATACCTCACTTTGTTCGAATACTCGTAGGTCCTGATCACAGACATTTAATGGGCATTTCTCTGTTTGTCGGTAGTGGATTTATGATTTTGGCTGATTTACTAGCTAGAACGATAATTACTCCAACTGAACTTCCAATTGGAGTAATTACGGCAATAGTCGGTGCTCCAGTATTTGCTGGTTTATTGCTGAGAAGACGGAAAAGGAGTTAAAAAAGATGCTCGATATAAGGAATCTCTTTTTTCAATATGAAACAAAAAAGATCCTACAAGATATTTCCTTTAAGGTGAAAAAGGGAGAAATGGTAGGAATTCTTGGTCCAAATGGTAGTGGGAAAACAACCTTAATGAAAGTTATCAGTGGTATTTTAACACCACAAAAGGGACAGGTTCATATAAAAGATAAACCAATTAATGATTATAAAACAAAAGAATTAGCGAAGGTAGTTGCTGTCCTGTCTCAGCACGTGAATGAGTCTTTTTCCTATACAGTTCGGGAAATCGTTTCATTAGGAAGATATGCGCATCAGTCTGGTTTGTTTCAATCAAGGAGTGCGAGGGATGAGGAAATGGTTAATCAGGTTATGCAGCAAACAGGTGTCCTTACATTTCAAGATAAATCGATTCATGAATTATCTGGCGGTGAGAAACAGCGTGTGTATTTAGCGCAAGCCTTGGCTCAAGAGCCGGAAATTATACTTTTAGATGAACCTACCAACCATTTGGATTTATCCTTTCAAAAGGATTTATTGGATAACTTAAGAGAATGGAGTAAGAAAAGGGATTTAACGATTATTTGTATTTTTCACGATTTAAACTTGGCAGGCTTATATTGTGACCGACTGCTTTTATTACATGATGGAAAAGTAGAAGTAGACGCTGCTCCTTCTGCTGTATTACAAGAGAACAGGGTGAAGAAAATCTATCAAACTGATATTAAGAGGACGTTTCATCCGATCCGCCCAGCTCCTCAAATGGCGCTAGTACCTAGAAAGATAGAGAGACATAAGCGAGAAGTGGATCCTTCTGCTATTACGATTACTTCCGAACGAGTCGAAGTGAGAGTTCCGGTTCCGCTCTACACGCTTTCTTCTGGCGTTGTCGGGGCAGGAATGGGATGGTATAAAGGCTTTGTGAATCGACATGTAGATAAGACATATCGCTGTGAAGATTATCGAGAGGATATGGAGGAATATTTACTTCGAAATGGATTTATTCCATCAGAAACAGTAGGAATGATGACTGCTGTTTATACGGAAGATGCCACATTTCAATTTATTAAGCGAGAGGGATTTTCTGTATTGCTTGTTGTAACAGCAGGGGTTGGGAATGCAGTCGATGCAGCACATAGCAGCGAACACTCGTCCTTCTTACATCCAGGAACAATTAATATTTGGATTTTTGTTAATGGAAAAATATCGGAGCAGGCATTCTTGCAAAGTGTGATTACTGCAACGGAAGCAAAGGCAGCTGTCTTGCGAGATCGAAAGATAAAAGATCAGGAAACAGGAACGATTGCAACAGGCACTTCAACAGACAGTATACTGGTGGCCGCTACACAAGAGGGGAATTATTTAGAATTTGCCGGTACGATCACATCACTCGGAAAATGTGTGGCGGAAGGTGTTTATAACTGCATAACAGAAGCACTAGATAAAAGAGAAAGAAGGTTATCTCAAGAATGATTGGTCATTTAATTAGCATTACATTTGCCATTATCTTAGATAAGCTAATTGGTGATCCGCCTAGCCTGCCACATCCTGTAAAAGGAATGGGGAAGTTGATTTCTTTTCTAGATCAGAGATTCAATCATGGTAAAAATCGAAGAGTGAAGGGATTATGGATGTTAGTTATGGTTCTATTGATTACCTTTCTGGCTAGCTTTTTTCTTGTATACATTAGCTACCAGCTCCATTGGTGGGTCGGGGTAATAGTAGAGGCTTTGCTTATTGCAACAACAATCGCTCAAAAAAGTCTTAAGGATGCGGCACTAGAGGTATATGAACCGTTAGAAGTAAATAATTTAGCGCTAGCACGACTAAAGCTTTCGTATATTGTAGGGAGAGATACTGAGCGATTAGGGGAAGCGGAAATAGTGCGGGCAACGGTTGAGACAGTTGCAGAGAATACGAGTGATGGAATTACTGCCCCACTATTTTGGGCATTTATTGGAGGAGCGCCATTAAGCCTTGTATACAGGGCTATCAATACATGTGACAGTATGGTTGGCTATAAGAATGAGAAGTACAGGGATTTTGGTTATTTCTCTGCAAAGTGCGATGACTTGGTTAACTATTTCCCTAGTCGCATTACAGCAATGCTTATACTCTTATTTAGTCATTGCCCATTCTATCGTAAACGAGAAGCCTGGAAGTCATTATTCCAAGATGCAAAGAAGCATCCTTCCCCAAACAGCGGCTGGGGAGAAGCTGTGACCGCTATTATTCTTGGGGTACAGCTTGGAGGCATTAATTATTACCGTGGGAAAAAGTCGGATAGAGCCAGGATGGGAAAAGCATTACAGCCCCTTAATAACAGTCATATTATAGCAGCAACAAAAATCGCGGAGAAAGCAGTCATATGGTTTTATCTTTTTTTATGTATCGGAGGGATAGGATTTGAATTGGCCTATGCATGGAGCTAACCCACAGTATTTATATGAACGTGCAAGTATAGAGATGCCAGAAAATGCGCTTGATTTTAGTGCGAATATTAATCCATTAGGTCCACCGCCTATCCTATTAGACAAGTGGGAAGAACTATTTCAGACTGTCCATCTATACCCAGACCCTTTTGCTAGTCGTTTAAAGGAGAAAATTTCGGAACTGCATGGAGTTCATCCAAAGCAACTTTTGATTGGTAACGGAGCTGCCGAAATTATTTCCTTACTGGGTAGAATCCTTGCAGGAAAAAAAGTATTATTGTTGCAACCTGCTTTCTCTGAATATGAAGAGGTATGTCGTATTAATGCTTGTGCAATCTCCCATCATTATTTAGCAGCAGAAAATGATTGGGAGCTATCTCCTTCAGTATTGAAGAAGGAGATTTCCAAAATGGATGCGGTATTTTTATGTAATCCCAATAACCCCACAGGTACATTTTATCCAAAACAGATTATAGAAGAGATGTTAGTTATTTGTGAACAAAATAATTGTTATTTAATTCTTGATGAGGCTTTCTACGATTTTGTTCAGGACTATGAAGATATGGTTCCTCTATTAAAACAATATTCGAAGCTCATTATTTTGCGATCATTGACTAAAATGTACAGTATTCCAGGAATACGTCTTGGATATGTTTTCGCATCAAAGCAAGTTATCGAGCAGTTACAACATTTTCAATCTCAATGGAGTATTAATGGAATTGCTTTACAGGTTGGCGAATTATTAATCGATCAAGAAGAGTTCCAACAAAAAACGCAAACCATTGTACAAATAGAAAAGAAAAAGTTATACAATTTTTTTATAAAAGAGCAATTCATGCACTCAGAATCAGCAGCTAATTATTATTTATTAAGAGACCCACTGTTTATTGATCAAAAGGAGCTGCTTACTTTCTTATTAAATAATGGCATCATTGCAAGACATACATATAATTACCCAAGTCTAGAAGGAAAATGGCTAAGATTTGCCGTTAAAAGCAAAGAAGAAAATCAGCAACTGCAAGGAGTGTTAACTAAATGGAGACAAGTTCATCCATCATCTTTGTAACTGGTGGCGTAAGAAGTGGAAAATCTTCTTTTGCAGAAAGCTTGGCGATCGAATATGCAAGGAAAGAAAGAGGCGATTTGTATTATATAGCTACTTCTCTTAATACAGACGCTGAGATGCAAGAAAGAATAGAACGGCATCAACAGATAAGAAAGATGCACAAGGTGAAGTGGAAAAGCATGGAACAGTCAGCAGATATCGGCGAATTGACGGGAATATTTTCAAAAAGGGACGTTGTGTTACTTGATTGTTTAACGTTATTAGTAAATAATGAGCTTTTTTTTAAAGATCAGCCGCAAGATTTAATAGAGGGTAAGTTGAAAAAAGAAATAGTCGAGTTAAGCCGGACTTGTCGATATTTTATCCTTGTTAGTAATGAAGTGACGTATGAACCGTTAAGCGATCCGTTTGTACAGAAGTATTGCCGGATACTAAATCGACTTCATCTTTTTCTCGTACAATATGCCAAAGAGGCTTACTTAGTGGAAAGTGGAATCGTACAAAGGAAGAAGGGAGAAGCAGGATGAAGGGTGTGATGATACAAGGGACTTCCTCGGATGTTGGGAAAAGTCTGATTGCTACTGCTTTATGCCGTATCTTGGCAAACAAGGGAATAAAGGTAGCGCCATTTAAATCACAAAACATGTCTAATAATTCCTATGTAACAATGGATGGAAAAGAAATTGGCCGAGCCCAGGGAATTCAAGCGGAAGCTGCAAAGGTGGAAGCAACAGTTTGGATGAATCCAATCCTCCTAAAGCCAAGATCTGATTCGCAATCAGAGGTTGTCCTCCTTGGAGAAGCAACTACTACTCTTTCTGGTAGAGACTATCGGGAACAGTTTTATCAAAAAGGAATTCGCGTTATTCAAAAAAGCCTAGAATATCTGCATAGTCACTATGAGATGGTGATTATGGAAGGCGCAGGAAGCCCGGTGGAAATTAATTTAAAAGACAGAGAACTTGTAAATATGAAAGTTGCTGAGCTGGCCGATATTCCAGTAATTCTTGTAGCTGATATTGATCGTGGTGGTGTATTTGCCAGTATTATCGGTACACTTGCTTTGTTTTCTGAGCAGGAACGAAGAAGGGTAAAAGGCATCATTATTAATAAATTCCGAGGGGATCAATCGCTTTTTGAAGACGGGGTTCGCTGGTTGGAAGAAAAGACAGGCATTCCTGTTCTTGGAGTCCTTCCTTTTATTCATGACCATATGATTGAAGGGGAGGACTCATTGTCTATTCGGGAGAAAAGATTGGCCAATACGGAAGAAATAATAGATTTAGCAGTAGTCAACAATCGTTATTTATCAAATTTTACAGATATAGAACCATTCTTTTTTGAACAAGATGTTAGCGTCCGACTTGTCCATAAAGGAGAAGATTTAGGAAATCCAGATGCAGTCATTCTTCCAGGTACGAAAAGTACAATTGCTGATTTGGAAGCGATGAAAAGGAGTGGATTGGCTGATCAAATTAAAAATTATTATGCCAAAGGCGGCAGAGTAATAGGATTATGCGGTGGCTATCAAATGCTTTGTACAGTCTTGAAGGATCCCCATGGGACGGATACAGGAATAATAAACGAGGAAATAGAAGGCATAGGTCTGATCCCGGCGACAACGACCTTTGAAAAGAAAAAACAAACGATTCGAGTGGAAGGCACCTATCATCCATATACGGAGTTAGCATGTGAAAAGGTCGAAGGTTATGAGATTCATTTAGGAAAAACAGAATATATCTCTAAGGAAAGATGTCCGTTTCTATGGCTGGATAGCAGAGAAGAAGGCTATTATCGAGAAAACGGAAGATTGATAGGTACTTATATGCATCACCTATTCTATAATGATGTGTTTCGCAATACATGGTTAGATCAAATTCGTTTGCAAAAAGGACTGCCAAAACGAAAACCGCTAGTTATGCAGGAACAGAAGGATAAACGCTTTGACGTGCTTGCAGATGAGATAAAAAAACACTTGGATTGGGAAAAAGTAATGGATATCCTTCAGGCTGGTGATTAGGATGAAAAAATGGATGATTGGATTTCTATTAAATATTCAATTCTTTACAGCAATACCAGTTAGGGTAGTACTTCCAATGGAAAGGGAGTATGTTCAAAAAAGTATAAAAACATTTCCACTGCTTGGTCTTTTCCAAGGTTTTATTTATGTGAGTATCTTCTTTTTATTAAATGAATATACCCCCTTTTCAGCTCTTGCAGTAGCCTTTTTTGTTTGGCTTAGTATGATTTTGTTAACAGGGGGGCTTCATTTAGACGGCTGGATGGATGCAAGCGATGCCTACTTTTCTTATCAAGATACCAATAAAAGATTAGCGATTATGAAAGATCCGCATGTTGGTGCATTTGGGCTCTTATCTGTCATTGTTTTATTATGTGCAAAATTTCTTTTTATCTATGAAATAGTGACACATATGCAGGAGTTCACTTATCTTTTTGTACTGCTTCTTCCATTTTTCTCTAAAACGGTAATGGGCTGGATCTTATTGTTTGTTCAGGAAGCGAAGAAGGACGGGCTAGGAGCATATTTCAAAAAGTCTGTGCAAGGACAGCGGACCTTTTTTTATAATAGTTATTTTGGTCTTGTTTTGCTAGTTTTCTTATTGCTTTTTCCGCAATGGCTACCACTATTTTTTTTGTTTCTTTTCATAAGCATAGGCTGCTACTTTTTATTAAGTCGATTTATGAAGCGGGCCTTTGGAGGACTAACAGGCGACTTATTAGGAGCAAGTGTAGAAGGGACGGAGTTAGTATTATGGGCGACACTATGGTTATTGCATTATTTCGTCATGGTCTAACAGCAGAAAATGAACGGAAAGCGTATATAGGATGGACGGATGCTCCTTTAAGCGAAAATGGAAGAGACAAGCTTCAAGAAAAAGGGAGACCGATTCCTGAGTATGAATGGATTTGTACCAGTGATCTAGTACGAGCAAAGGAGACAGCAGCTTATTGGTTTCCAGATCAAAAGTTGTGGAGAAAGGCTTGTTTTCGTGAAATCAATTTTGGAGATTGGGAAGGGCGAACATATGAAGAATTGAAATCTCTTCCTGATTACCGTAATTGGCTGAATGCTCCATTTAAGGTTTCCGCAACTAATGGAGAATCCTTTAAAGAGATGGCTCAGCGAGTGGAAGAGGGCTGGGAGAGTCTAATGAAGCGAACAGAACAGCATCATCGTATAGCGATTGTCACACATGGCGGCGTTATTCGTTATTTGCTTAGTGTATATGGGGCTGAAATAAAGAATTTCTGGGACTACACCATACAGCCAGGAGAAGGCATAGAGCTAATATGGTCGAGAAAAGAAAGCTTTAGGAGGAAGGAAAGATGCACTTTATTACAGGAGGTAGCCTTCACGGGAAAAAAAGCTGGGCATTAACGTTTGCAAAGGAACAAGGTTTTGTAAATGGAAAGGTAATTCGTTTATTTGACGCAAAGAAGATAGATATCGAAAGTGACAAAGAGCAGTCTACTGATTTTTATATTATGGATGGTCTAGAGTGGATGATTAAACATCGTCTTCAGGAGGAATCATTGGAACAAACGATAGTTTATATGAAAACCTTAGTGGAAGAGCTACTTCAATGGGAAAGGATAGAGAAAAATAGATGTGTGTTTTTAATTGGTAGTGACATTACGAAAGGCATCGTTCCTATTGATAAAGAAGATCGGATGTGGCGTGATGCTACAGGGCTTATTTTTCAGCAGATCGTTAAAAAAGCAGATAGAGTGGATGTTATATGGTATGGATTAAATGAGCGATTGAAATAGCAGTATAGGGTTTGATTTGGGGGATATAGGAAAGTTTGATATTGCAGAAGTTTTGAGCGAAAAAAGTGATTATAAGTAGGATGAAAGCCAAAAAGCATAGCCTCAAAGGGAAAAGCGGTGTTCATAAGCAGAATGAAAGCCAAAAAGCATAGCCTCAAAGAGAAAAGTGGTGTTCATAAGTAAACTGAAAGCCAAAATCCGCAGCTCAACAAGCAAAAAAGTGTCATTAACTAACATAAAGCCAATAAACCTAGCCTTACACAAAAATAAAAACGGAAAGTGGGATATCAGATGCGTATCTATACAAAAACGGGAGATAAAGGGGAAACAAGTATTATAGGAGGAAGAGTAGCAAAGGATGATATTCGAGTAGAAGCTTATGGAACGGTGGATGAATTAAATTCTTTCGTAGGATTAACAGTCGCACAATTAGACGGAGAGCAATTCGTTGATATAAAAGAAGACCTGGAAAAAATTCAGCATGAATTATTTGACTGTGGGGGAGATTTAGCGAGTGTTTCATCAAGAAGACCGCTTAAATTAACAGAAGATGCTATTTACTATTTAGAGGAGAGAATTGATGCTTTTATAGAGGAAACTCCAGATCTTGAGCGCTTTATTCTTCCTGGTGGAACAGAGGCAGCAGCAACTGTTCATATTGCACGAACAGTGACGAGAAGGGCAGAACGATTAGTTGTCACGTTAGGGAAGACAAAGGAGGATATTTCAGACTTACCGTTAAAATACTTAAATAGACTTTCAGATTACTTTTTTGCGTTAGCAAGAGTAATTAATTATAGAAGTAATGTGGCTGATGTGGAATATGTTCGTAGTGCAAAAGTATTTCGAACAAGTAAAAAGGGAGAGAAAAATGAAGGGAAAGAAGATTAATATCCTAGCCATTTTTATCGCTATATCGGTCGTTGGTGCATTTATAAAAATTCCGAGTTTTATTGGAAGTGTGGCGCTTGATAGTTTTCCAAGTTTAATTGCAGGAGTGTTTTTTGGTGGATTGGCAGGAGGCATGGTAGCGGCTTTTGGTCATCTTGTTTCAGCCCTTATAGGGGGACTTCCACTTGGAATGTTTCATTTATTTATTGCGCTTGAAATGTTTATTCTTGTTGTTATGTATACGAAAATCTATCATATGGGAAATAAAATTGTCTCTTATTTATTCTTTGTGTTAGCAAACGCAGCGATTCTTCCACTTCCATTTTTATGGCTTCTAGGAAAAGGGTTTTACATTTCAATGGTTCCAGTACTATTGATTGGTGCAGTATTAAATGGGATTATTGCACAGTTGTTAATGCCAAGACTAGAGCGTTTCAGAAGAGTATGGGGTGAGGTCAAGCAATGAGAGATGTGCAAATTGTTCCTTGGAATAAAAAAGAAGAGCTAGTTATTAGTGTAGATAATAGTGGTGGAATTGGACAAAAAGAGGGAGATATAGTTTTTGCGTCCTATGATATTGTTTCTTATTTTTCCTTTAGAGTAGCTGTAATGGAGTGCATAGCTGCAGGAGGAGTTCCCGTTTCTATTGTTTTGCAGAACTTTTGTGGAGATCCCGCTTGGCATCAGCTTGTTTCTGGTATACATAAAGGTATAAACGAACTAAATTTAAATAGTGAGATTGGAATAACGGGAAGTACCGAAAGTAACTTTTCATTACAGCAATCTGCAGTAAGTTTAACCATTATTGGAAAAAGGAAAGCAGGTTCAAGGGAGCTATCGATTTCCAATGGGAAAATAGCTGTTATTGGAAGTCCGCTTGTCGGAGAAGAAGTAATTTTACAAGGGGAAAGAGTAGTTCCATTAGCAATATTTATGCAATTGGCGAAGAATTATAATTATCGAATACAGCCTGTAGGTTCTAAAGGTATTCTTTATGAATTGGGTCAGTTAAAGGGAACACTGTTTAAGAAGGAAGAAGTGATATGCTCACTTGATCTCTTAAAATCAGCAGGACCTGCTACATGCTTTATTGTAGAGTATGAAAAAGAAGCAGAACTAAAGAGAATAGCGGGTTCCTATTTTCATGAAGTGATTATTACTCAGCGCTCTAATTAAAAAAGCGCAAGCGAGGAGAAAAATTTAAATGAATAAGCTTCATTTTAGCCCTTTTTTCATATGGTAATAAGAGTTAAAATGGAAAAGGATTATCTGGCTTTAGCACCTGTCTATTACAGGAATATGTGTTTTTGATTAAATTGTTATTTGACTTACATGTTTTATTTTTAAAGGTATGATTCTAGTGGTAGAATAAACAAGTGCATTGATTAAATGGAGGTAAACTCATAATGAAAAAGAAACTTGGATTATTATATGGCGGAAAATCTGCTGAACATAAAGTTAGTATGCAAACGGCGATGGCTGTAATTAAAGCGTTAGATACGGATAAATATGATATTCACCCGATTTACATATCTGAGAGTGGTGAATGGGTGCGTGGACCACAATTAATGGGACCAGTTGAAAATGTAAAAGAGCTTGCGTTCCATTCACATGAGCAAATTGGTTCAAATGCTCTTTCTACTACTCTTTTCCAAGCAAATGATGAGGCTACCTTAGACGTGATTTTTCCATTGCTTCACGGACCAAATGGAGAAGATGGAACAGTACAAGGATTGTTGGAACTATTAAATCTTCCTTATGTGGGGAATGGTGTTCTAGCATCTTCTGCTGGGATGGATAAAGTAATTATGAAGAATATTTTTGAAGTAGCTGGACTAAATCAAGTAAAATATAATTCTTTTATCCGCAGTGATTGGCAAAGTGATAAGGATGCAGCGTATGATCGCGTAGAAAAAGAATTAGGCTTTCCTTGTTTTGTTAAGCCGGCTAATCTTGGTTCAAGTGTAGGAATTAGTAAATGTACGACAAGAGAAGAATTAGAGACGGCTTTTATCGAGGC
Organism: Niallia sp. RD1; assembly: GCF_024219955.1. Lineage (NCBI taxonomy): Bacteria > Bacillati > Bacillota > Bacilli > Caryophanales > Bacillaceae > Niallia > Niallia sp. RD1. The sequence continues at coordinate 1,793,836 of NZ_CP100420.1, forward strand.
ATTCCAATTTGACCGCAAAATAATCGTGGAAGAAGGCTTAACAGCAAGAGAAATTGAAGTAGGGGTGCTAGGAAATGATCATCCTGAAGTTTCTGTAGCTGGCGAAATTGTTCCGAAAAAAGATTTTTATGATTATAAAGCAAAATATGAAGATGGAGACACGGCTTTAATTATTCCTGCAGAAATCACGGAAATGGAGTATGCAGCTATTAAAGAAGATGCAATTAAAGCATTTAAAGCACTTGATTGTTCTGGCCTTGTCCGTGCAGATTTCTTCTTAACAAAAGAAGGAAAAGTTTACATTAATGAAGTGAATACAATGCCTGGATTTACACCATTCAGCATGTTCCCATTATTATGGAAACATACAGGTTTAGAATATGATGCTCTTATCAATAAATTAGTGGATCTTGCTGTAGAAAGACATACAGAAAAACAAAATATTAAATATACGATCTAATAGAGAGAATAAGAAAAGGAGAGGTGAGCAACAACATAGCCTCTTCTTTTGTTCCATGAAACGGAGATTTGCTCCTCTAATGATGTATAACTGTGAAAAAAGGAGGTATTTTTTTGATTAAACGTACATATGCAGAAATTGCTACAATGGCAGGTAGTGTAGAAACGTTCGAGCAATATGCGAATGTTCAAATTAATGGGATTACGATTGATTCGAGAAAAATAGAAGCAGGGCAATTATTTATCCCATTTAAAGGTGAAAGAACGGACGGACATCAATATGTGGCAGATGCAATAAAACAAGGTGCCGCTGCAGCATTTTGGCAAAAGGATGTTCCTAATCCACCAGAGAATCTACCACTTATCTTTGTTGACGATTCATTAAAGGCTATTCAAGCTCTTGCTAAAAGCTATCTTCGTCAACTGAATGTTAAGGTAGTTGGGATAACAGGGAGCAATGGAAAAACTTCTACAAAGGATATAACAACAAGTCTTCTTTCCTTAAAATATAAAGTGCAAAAAACAGAAGGTAATTATAATAATCATCTTGGTCTTCCTTTAACTGTTCTAGGTTTAGAAGAGGATACGGATATTGCGGTGCTAGAAATGGGAATGAGTGGCCGGGGAGAAATTGACTTTTTGAGCCGGCTAGCAGAACCTGATATTGCTGTTATTACGAATATCGGTGAATCTCATATGCAGGATTTAGGTTCAAGAGAAGGCATCGCAGAGGCAAAGTTAGAAATTTTAAATGGATTGAAGGATAAAGGAAGATTTATTTACTTTGGAGATGAACTACTTTTATCAAGTCGTATGAAAAATAGTAAGGTTGATACAAAAACTTTTGGAATGGATCATGCTAATGATTTATATCCGCTTGAAATCAATGCGCTAGAAAATGGCAGTGCTTTTCATATTAATAAAATAGCCGCTCCATTCCAATTGCCTGTTTTAGGAAATCATAATATTCTAAATGCGTTAGCGGCAATGCTAGTAGCAGAGTATTTTGATATTCCTTATGAAGAAATGAATAAAGGACTTCAATCGCTAAAACTTACAAATATGCGTATGGAGTTAGTTGAAGGAAAATCTGGTGTGAAAATTATTAATGATGCTTATAATGCCAGTCCTACTTCTATGCTTGCAGCTATTGATGTATTAAAGAAGCTGCCAGGCTACGACCAAAAAATTGCAGTACTTGGTGATATGCTAGAGTTAGGCGATAAAGAAGAATCTTTTCATTACCAAATGGGAGAACGTCTCGAAGATGTCGATTACGTTTTAACATATGGAAAGCTGGGTAGTTTCATTGCAGAAGGTGCAAAAACAGTCCTTCCAGCAGATCGAGTATTTGCTTTTTTTGAAAAAGAACCGTTAATAGATAAATTAGTCTCTTATCTAAATGAGGAGACAGTAGTTTTAGTTAAAGCCTCTAGAGGAATGAAGTTAGAGGAAATAGTTAAGGCTATCCAATAATAGAAAAAGCTAAGCCTTATCAGATACGCGAAAAACGTTCTCTTTATAGGTTTGGCTTTTTTTCTGGAGTAAAAAGTAAATTCTTTCAGAAGCCAAGTGACCGATTGGAAATTAACGGACATCATTTGTCCCACTCTTAACAGGTAATAAGACCCGACTGTAAGTTGCAGAAAAACGAGGATTAGGTGTTAAGGGTAACTAAACATCAGTTGGGGAAAGAGGAATAACCCGCACTGATTGAATTTTCTTTATAAGGTGAAAAAAGAAGTGGTGGATAAAAATACTATTAAAGTGTAAAATATCTCTAATAGGGGAGAGGTAAAATGACAGCTTGTTTATGTATACATGGATTTACAGGTTCTCCGATGGAGGTGGAACCACTGGCTGAATATATTCAGAAACATACGAATTGGGAATGTGTTATTCCAACTCTTCCTGGTCATGGCAATGAATTAAGCTTAAAGGGGATTATGTATAATGAGTGGATTCAGCATGCAGAAGAAGCATTAAAAGATTTATTAAAGAGACATGAAATCGTGTATGTTGTCGGTTTTTCCATGGGTGGATTAATAGCAAGTTATTTAGCTACAAAATTTCCCATAAAAAAATTGATTTTGCTGAGTGCAGCAGCCTATTATGTGAATTTTACTCAGCTTCATCAGGACATAAGAATAATCTGTGCTGATTTTTTTAAAGGAAGAATTAGAGAAAATGAGCAATATAATCGCTATATGAACAAAATAAAAAGTACCCCGTTAGCCGCAACAATCCAGTTTAGAAAACTCGTCCAATATGTGAAACCATTATTAGCTAATATCCACGTACCAACATTAATAGCCCAAGGAGAGAAAGATGGCATCGTACCATTAAAAAGTGCAAGCTATATATATAATACTATTCGTGCTGAAAATAAGAAGATGATATGTGTAGAGGAATCTAAGCACTTAATTTGTCATTGTGAGAAAAGAGAAACGTTATTTCAAGAAATAATAACATTCCTCGAAGAACCTTCATAAGTTAAAAGTAACCACAAAAAAACGGGCGTATAGAATTAGGCTCGATTGGAAAGAGTAAAATTGGCAACGTCTGTAAACTTAGTTATAACTTTTTTCTAAAAGGAAACAGCAAAAACGAAAGATGCTTTATCCCACTCTTAATGGACAGTAAGGCTCCCCCTCAAGCTTATGAGAATACGAGCAAGATAGGTGGGAGATCAACTGTCCATAAAGGTCCGATTGGTGGTTCAACTAACTATCAGTGGGGGAGGAAGGAAAACCCCACTGATGGAAGTTTCACTTTATGCCAAAATGACTATGGCAAAAAAGACTTTGCAACGTTCTTTTTGTCATAAAGCGTTTACATTATAAAAATAGGGAAAAGATGCATAAAACCTAGATTTTCGGATACCCAATTTATTGCAAAGCGTATTTCTTAGTGATAAGATTATTTTAAAAAGTAGGGTGACAAACTTAACATTTGGGGCATAATGTTAGGGAAGAAAAACAATCTTTGTAAAAGATAAATTGGTCAAATAGAGAGAAATGATTTTTAATAAAAATTATTTAAGGTATCTGATTTTTTCTTTTAAAACGGGCGATATAATAATTATTTCTTTGTATTTGGCTAACTTTTCTTACTTAGCTAATTTTGTTTAAAGCTCCGTGAAATGATCATGTTTTTTTCGAACGTGAATTTTGAAGATTCTCATATAGGAGAAATAGACATAATCACAAATTGGTAACAGAGCTATTAAAATTAAAATAAATAGAAGTCATTTGAAATTTCCTCCTATTTATAACTCGGTTGAATAGTATCTCATAACTAATAAGAATTAAATATTTGCATATACCCTCATCATTCTCCTGATAAAGGTTGTAAGGCTATTGAAACCAACAATAACTTTCATCATTTATATAATAACGACAATCGTTTCTTTTTAATTGTATGGGGAAAGGCATAATGTGATGAATACGATATGCCATTTTAATATGTTTCATTTAGAAAAATGAGGTACATACGAATGGTTGGCATGATGGAGTTAATCCATCTGCTTAAGGATATTTTTAATGACTAGAAGGAGATTGGATATATTGGTAAAGTTTCAAGATTTAGGTATTAGTCCTGCAACAATGAAATCATTAAAGAGAATGGGATTTGAAGAAGCCACACCTATTCAGGCAGAAACTATTCCATTAAGCCTTCAAAATAAAGACTTAATTGGTCAAGCACAAACAGGAACAGGGAAAACAGCTGCTTTTGGAGTGCCTTTAGTTGATAAAATTGATGTAGCGAACGAAGTAATTCAAGGGATTATAATTGCTCCGACGCGAGAACTAGCAATTCAGGTTTCAGAAGAACTATACAAAATCGGTTATGGAAAACGTACAAGAGTTTTATCTATTTTCGGAGGACAGGATATAAACCGTCAAATCCGCGCATTGAAAAAAAATCCTCATATTATAGTTGGTACTCCTGGACGTATTTTGGATCATATTAATCGCAAAACGCTTCGTTTAGATAGTGTTCAAACAGTTATCTTAGATGAAGCAGATGAAATGCTGAATATGGGATTCATTGATGATATTGAATCAATCCTTTCAAAAATTCCAGCTGAAAGACAAACGTTATTATTCTCAGCTACAATGCCAGCACCTATTAGAAAAATGGCTGAGCGCTTCATGAAGGATCCTGAAGTGGTAAAAGTGAAAGCGAAGGAAATGACAGTACCATTAATTGAACAGTATTATATTGAAACACAGGAGAAAACGAAATTTGATATTCTAACAAGATTATTGGATATTCAATCTCCAGAACTAGCAATTATTTTTGGTCGTACAAAACGTCGTGTTGATGAGCTTTCGGAAGCATTAAATCTACGTGGCTATACAGCAGAAGGAATTCATGGAGATTTAAGTCAAGCGAAACGTATGTCTGTTCTTCGTAAGTTCAAAGAAGGAACTATTGATGTATTAGTTGCAACAGATGTAGCTGCACGTGGTCTTGATATTTCTGGCGTAACGCATGTATATAATTTTGATATTCCTCAAGATCCAGAAAGTTATGTACACCGTATTGGCCGTACTGGTCGCGCTGGAAAAGAAGGAGTAGCGATCACATTCATTACGTATCGTGAAAGATCTTATCTACAAGTTGTGGAAAAAACAACGAAGAGAAAAATGGAAAAGATGATTCCGCCAACAGTGGATCAAGCTATCGAAGGGCAGCAAAAAGCTGTGATTGAAAAAATATCGCAAATTGTGGATGAAAATAATTTGGATTCTTATCGAAATGTTGCAGATGAACTGCTTGAGCAAAAAGACGCTTCTACCATTGTAGCAGCAGTCCTAAAAATGCTTACAAAAGAACCAGATACAACTCCGGTTCAACTAACAGAAGAAAAGCCATTACCAACGAAACGCGATCGTAGACCATATGATAAAAATAATGATCGTGGTGGTCGCAAAAACTATAATCCACGTCAGCGTCAAGGATATGGCAGCAATAAACGCCAAGGGCAATCAAGTAATAGTTACAATAAATCAAAGTCTTACCGTTAAGTTTTGTACACAAAACCTCCATGAGAAATGCCTCATGGAGGTTTTCATTTATTCCACTCTTGATCCCTACAGCTGAGACAGGGAGAGGAACATAACTGCCATTAAAGGTCTGATAAATGCAACTAACCCTTACTGATGGAAGTTTTCTTTTTTATTTTAATAACAGAAAGCATCGAAAAATTTGAAACCACCTTATACATTTTTCGTATATAGTTAATAGGTACATACAAAAATTCAAAAAAGGGGAAATCTAATTGGTAACGATACCTCAAAACAGATTATCGAAAAAAGGAATAACCGTATGGCGCTTAACTGGATTAATCTCTTCTCTTATCATGATGGTTATTGGTGGAGCTTTAATTACACTCGCTATTCTTTTTGATTGGCACATACTTGTCAGTATAGGGACGATCATCTATCTGCTTTTTCATGTTGCTCTAACGATTGGTATCTTGCCACCGTTAAAGTGGAAAAGGTGGAGGTATGAAGTAAGAGGAGATGAGATTGAAATTCAGCAAGGTGTTATCGTAATAAAGCGAACACTCATCCCGATGATTAGAGTGCAGCACGTAGATATGAAGCAAGGACCGTTATTAAAAAAATACGAGCTTGCAACGGTTTCTATTTCAACCGCAGCCACGATACATGAGATTCCTGTCCTTGAAGTGGAGGAAGCAGAGGAAATAAGACATTATATTTCTAGTAAAACGAAGGTGGCGGAAGAGGATGTTTAAGCAAAGCAGACTTCATCCAGTTTCCATAATCTACGACATCTTAAAGCGGTTAAGAGAATTTATTTTCCCGTTTATAGGAATTATTGTACTTGGAGGAAAACCTTCTGAGTGGGGATTATATACAATTTTAGGGGCATCCGTCTTACTGTTAGTCATACTCATTAGTGGATTTTTATCTTGGAATTATTTCACTTTTTATGTGGTTGATAAGGAATTACGAATTGAGTATGGCGTATTTGTAAAAAAGAAGCGCTATATCCCCTTTGAACGGATTCAAAGCATTGATTTTACTGAAGGAATTTTTCATCGACCTTTCGGATTAGTAAAAGTGAAGATAGAAACGGCAGGGACTACAGAAGCGGAAGGTGAACTTACCGCTATTTCTAAAGCGGTTGCTCAAGATTTAAAAAGATATATCATTCAAAAGAAGAATGAACAGATTGGATCAGAAGAAGTGGTAGAAGTGGTAGAACCTGTTCAACAAGAAATCTACCGTATTACGAATAAGCAATTAGCTATTTTGGCATCTACGTCGGGGGGAGTAGGAGTCATAATTTCGGCGGTTTTTGCTTTCATTTCTCAGTTTGAAGATATTATTCCATATAAAAAAATATACGAACATATTCATCAGTTCATAACAAGTGGTTTGGCGTTAATTTCAATCGTTGTTTTTGTTCTATTTGTCCTACTGTGGTTGTTTTCATTATTGATTACATTGCTGAAATATGCGAATTTTACGTTATCGAAGACGAAAGATGATTTAATTATTACACGAGGACTAATTGAGAAAAAGCAGATTACTATTCCGTTGCAACGTATTCAGGCAGTTAAAATAACGGAGGCCATGCTTAGACAGCCATTCCAATTAGTAGGTGTTTCCATTATTAGTGCAGGGGGATCTTTTAATGATCTGGAGGCTGCGAATGTGTTGGCTATTCCATTATTAAAGAAAAAGCAGTTACCGCATTTATTAAAAGAAATGGTTCCTGAATATGAATACAGTGACCAGCTTACTCCACCCCCAAAACGATCTGTTTGGAGATATATTATAAAAAATAGCTGGATAGCCCTGCCTATTATCGTTTCACTTATCTACTTTTTTCATGGATGGGGAGCATTATCGTTGTTGTTATTGTTCATTTTACCATCATGGGGGTACTGGAATTACCGCTCAGCAGGCTACCATATCTCGGGTAAACAACTAATCTTATCCTTCCGCCAATTTAATAAAACGACTTTTATGATGAGACGTAATCGAATCCAGGCCCTTTATTACACAGAGGGATGGTGGCAAAGGAAGGGAGACCTTGCTTCTATTCAAGGTATAGTGCTTTCTGGTGCAGGAGGAGCAAATGGTGTAGTTACAGATCTTGCAAAAGAGGATGTAGAGAAAGTGTATGAATGGTATTCGCTAAGGTAAGAAAAAGGTTAGGACAATAACTAAACAGATAACCTGTAAAGACGAATAATCAATAATTTAAGTATTAAATATAGGTTGCGGATAATAGCAACAAACATGAAATGGGAACATACTTTTTAATAAAAAAAGCCCAAACAGTTATACGAAACTTTCATTAGTGATTCGTATAACTGTTTGGGTTTATCTTTGGATCGAATACTTGTGTCCCACCTTCTTTCGTAAGAAGAAAGGGAGATTACTGACTAAGAAAACCAATAATAGCAAGCCCGAAGATTACGATCCAAATAATAATTGATTTTCCTTCTGGTTTTTTTGCTCGGCGAAACTGTTGTTTTAAATAGTACCATTCTTCTTTATAACTGGATATAATGTTCTTTCCCTTTGATTCCGATAAACTTCCAATGATTAGGCCAGCTAGAAATCCAAAGATATGGGCAACAATATTTATATTTGGCTGTAAAAAGGTCATAATTAAGCTAAGTACAGCAATCGTCGTAATAATTTGGGCGTTGCTCTGTGAAATAATGTCTTTTCGAAATACAACTAGACTAATATAATAACCAAACAATCCAAATATTGCTCCACTAGAGCCTAAGTGAACATAAGTAAGTGGTTCAATGAGAAGGGTAATAAGATTCGCCGCAATACCAGTAACTAAATAAATAAGGAGAAACTTAAATTTGCCTAGTATTCTTTCGAGAGCCGGGCCGAATAAGAAAATACTAAAACTGTTAAACAGAAGATGGGCAAATCCTCCATGAATGAAAATGGGAGTGATTAATCGCCACCATTCTCCTTCTACTATATAAAGATTGACGCCGATCATTGTATCTAATAAATACTTATTCGGAAAAATAGGAAGATTGGTTAATAAATATAGTATTAGATGAATGAGTAAAATCATTGAAACGATAGGATAATAAGTAATATACTCTTTAAAGCTTTCTCTTCTGGTAAACAACTGTATTTGATACCTCCTAAATAGCTTCTTTCTACAATAATAGCCAAACAATAGGAAAAGATACAATATATTATGCTCACAATGAATAGAATAGAAGGAGTTGTCTTATGATTAAAGGCACAGGAATTGATATAACGGAAATAGAAAGGATAGAAACTTTGCTTCAAAGACAGCCGAAGTTTGCAAATCGAATTCTGACCGATAAGGAAATGGAAAAATTTCAGCAACTATCTGGACATCGCAAAAATGAATTTTTGGCAGGAAGATTTGCGGCGAAAGAGGCATTTGCCAAGGCACTTGGTACAGGGATTGGAGCAGATTTAAGTTTTTTGGATATTGAAATAGATTATGAGGGACAAGGAAAGCCTTTTATTTTAAAACCATTTTCTGAAGGCGTCCATTTATCTATAACCCATAGCAAGCAGTATGCTTTTGCTCAAGTCATCATTGAAGAATAAGGGAAACGAGATGAATTCATCGTTTTCCTTATTTTTTTGTTTGAGGTAAATAGAAAACTTTAATTATTAATATGAATTAGATACAAGGAGCTTGAAAGTATAATATATTGTTTTTTTGATGGCTGTTTTTCTAAAAGGTTGTTGTTTTTTCAAAAGGAGAAAAGAATTAGTTGGAAAAATGGAGCAGCCGGAATACACGAAGACGCCACGGGGATTAGCGAGACAGTCTGAGACCCTGCAGGCGGAAGCAGACCGCGGCTCAGCGCAAGCCTCAAGGAAAGCGAAGTGTATGCTGGTTGCGGGTAATAGCAACAAACTTTACGAAAATAGCCCTTTTGATTTAATCATATCATCCCCGTTTATTTAAGAATGGATAAAAATTTGCCAAAGGAAGATAAATATATAGAATTCCAACAAAAAGACTTATTATTCCAAGTAGCATATTCCTGAAGGTTGTCTCATATATTCATAGAGAAATAGGAGAGACAAGTATGGTTTTCAGTTTCTAATAGAAAATTCCAAGGAATAAGAAAGAGGGATTTTTTTACTAGAAATGCTGTTTGCTTATTTTTCTCTCTTTCTACGTGAAATGAGAATAGGGGAGTTGAAAAAATGAACAAGAAGATTTGGTTGCTATTTGTAGGGCTAACGGTCATGCTTTTGTTAACTGCCTGTGGAACAAAATCGAAAGAAGATGTTCTGACTGATTTAAAAGAAAAGGTCGAGACAAAGGGGTATAAAGCAGACGCCGAAATGACTCTCAAAATGGGAACAGAGCCACAAACTTACGAAGTGGAGGTCTGGCATAAAGACCCAGATTTTTATCGAGTAAATCTAAAGAATTCAGCAAAGAATCAGAGCCAAATGATTTTGAAAAATGAAGAAGGCGTGTATGTTTTAACACCAGCTTTAAACAAAAGCTTTAAGTTTCAAAGCGAGTGGCCAGAAAATAGTAGTCAGGCTTATCTCTATGAGTCTTTAGTGAAAGATATTGAAGAAGATAAAGATGTGAAATTTTCTGCTACTGATAAGTATTATGTGTTTGAAACAAAAACACGCTATCAGAATAACAAAATGCTTCCAACACAAGAAATTACTTTTAGCAAAAAAGATCTTTCGCCTGTAAGTGTAAAGGTTAAGGATGTAGAGGGAGTAGCTCTTGTTACAGTTAAATTCTCCAATGTGAAATTTGACGTATCCTTTGATAAGAAGGATTTTGATTTACAAAAAAGTATGACAGCGGCTAAGATGGTTATTCCAGTTATGGGAGAAGTCGAAGATAAAAGCTTTACTGTTAAATATCCGGAAGAACCGTTAGAAGGAGTTAGCTTAGTAGAAGAGAAAAAAATGGCTTCGGAAAACGGAAATCGTGTGATTTTGACATATGATGGGGAAAAGTCCTATACGATTATTCAAGAAAAAGCAGTGGTAGCACCAGCTACAGCAGGACCAATTGTTAGTAAGGGAGATCCCGTGGATTTAGGATTTACCATTGGGGAAGTAACAGATTCTAAAGTATCTTGGACGTTTGAAGGCGTTGATTATACTATTGCATCGACTGATTTAACTCGTGATGAACTAGTTACAGTTGCACGCACTGTACAAGGAGAAGCAATAAAATAAGCATTTGTTAACAGCTTCTATTTTAGAGGCTGTTTTTTTTTGTTGTTTTTTCAACATTCTGAGTTGATTTTCGCTGGGACACTTGACTTCAGTGGAAAATGAGTGGAAAGGGAGATCCAACAGGCGAAAGTCGAGGATAGGAATTGACAAGCTGTTAAATCAGTAGAATAATTTAGAATACAAGCTTTTTATTTCATGAAGGACGTGTGAAGATTTTGAATCAAGAAGATACTTTTTATCGAGATACATGGGTGGAAATTGATCTTGATGCTATTGCATTTAATGTTAGTGAGTTAAGAAAAAGATTACATCCTGAAAATAAATTGATAGCGGTAGTAAAGGCAAATGGATATGGGCATGGAGCTTTGCAAATTGCTAAAACAGCATTACAGTCTGGTGCGGATAGCTTGGCTGTAGCTTTTTTAGATGAGGCGATTAGTTTAAGAAATAGTGGTGTTACTGCACCAATTCTTGTACTGGGCGCAAGTAGACCAAAAGATGTTATGACAGCGATAAAAAATCAGGTGACTTTAACTGTTTATCATGTGAACTGGCTGGAGGAAGCTCAACAATTTTTAAGTAAGGATGCTTCTTTAACGATCCATTTAAAGTTAGATACGGGCATGGGGAGAATTGGTTTAAGAAAGGAGCAGGAGATCCAGCAGGTAGAGGAATTACTGGTAAAGCATTCGAATATTGTCGTGGAGGGAGTTTTTACTCATTTCGCGACAGCGGATGAAAAAAATTCTTCTTATTTCGAGAACCAAATTCAACGCTTTAAGGAGCTACTTTCTTCCTTTTCAAAGCTGCCAGCAATTATTCATTGCAGTAATAGCGCGACCAGTCTTTTACATCCAGATTTACAATATAATGCTGTTCGTTTGGGGATTTCGATGTACGGATTGACACCATCTCTTGAGATTGAGCCTGATTTACCTTATCTATTAAAAGAAGCTTTTTCCTTGCGCACAAAATTGGTCCAAGTGAAAAAGTTAAATAAAGGGGATAAAGTAAGCTATGGTGCAACATATGAGGCGGAAGAAGAGGAGTGGATAGGTACTTTGCCAATCGGCTATGCGGATGGATGGTTACGTAAACTGCAAGGACAAGAGGTTCTTATTGACGGAAGGAGAGTACCAATTGTTGGGAGGATTTGCATGGATCAATGCATGATAAGGCTCCCTTTCTATATGGAACCAGGTACAGAGATAACACTGATTGGGAAACAAAAAGATGAGATTATTTCTGTTAATGAAATTGCTGCTAAATTAGAAACGATTAATTATGAGGTTACCTGTATGATTTCTACAAGAGTCCCTCGTGTGTATAAACAAAATGGTGTTTTTACAGAAACAATGAATCCTTTAATTTAATTGTATATATAAAGGATAGAGGTATAATGCAAATATTTTAGGGCGATTATTGTAAAAAACATTATTTTAACTCTAGACTAAATAAATAGTAATGGATGATGAAAATAATGAATACATTAATTATGGTCACAGATACCATTTAGAGATAACTAATATGAAAAATATGGAATTACAGCTATTGTTTTTGAGAATATTTTTCGTTTTTTCCATTCTTTCATGCATAAAAGGGATAATTTTTGGCGGATAATACAGTAGAATTGCTGAATGGACTTTGCAGAAACAATGAATAGTGGTATGATTAAAAAAAGGCAGAGCTAAAAATGGTGTGTAGTGATGGTGGAGGTGTATGTTTGTGTCTGAATCCAGCGCAACGACAGAGATCATGATAAAATTACCAAAGCATTTGTTAACTGAATTGGACGGCTTCGTTAAGCAGGAAAATGTTAATCGTAGTGAATTTATTTATCAAGCAACGAAAATGTATCTTCGCGAACGGAAAAAGAGACATATCCGCGAATCGATGAGACGAGGATATATGGAAATGGCTAAATTAAATTTATCCATTGCATCAGAAAGCTTTCTCGCAGAATACGAGGCAGAGCATACAGTAGAACGTCTTGTAAGCGGAGGGTAATCCTTTGATTGTCAAACGTGGTGACGTTTATTTTGCAGACCTATCCCCAGTTGTTGGTTCAGAGCAAGGCGGAGTCCGTCCTGTACTTGTCATTCAAAACGACATCGGGAATCGGTTCAGTCCCACAGTCATTATTGCAGCAATTACAGCTCAGATTCAAAAGGCTAAATTGCCGACTCATGTGGAAATTGATGCGAAGCGATATGGTTTTGAAAGAGATTCAGTAATTCTTTTAGAACAAATTCGTACGATAGATAAACAGAGGCTAACGGACAAAATTACTCATCTTGATGAGGGAATGATGGAAAAAGTCGATGAAGCTCTACAAATTAGTTTAGGTCTCATTGAATTTTAAGAATAGAATGCGCTCGTTTGTAGCGCTTTTTTTTTATAGTAACCGTTCTGCATGTGAAATAGCCTGTATATTGTTAGTAAAAGAACCTCCTATTTTTAATGGAGGTTCTCAGTTTGTCGACAAAAAGATTTTTAGAAACTTACATTGAATTTTCATGCGTTGCTTGGAGTGGAAGGGGTGAGACTCCTGTGGGATTAGCGAGACAGCTGAGACCCTGCAGGCCAAAGGCCGAAGCGGCTCAGCGCGAGCCCCACGGAAAGCGAACCCCTGGAACGGAGAGCAACATCCCTATTCAAAGGGACTAATAAATATACTATAGACAAACCTCTATATCTAAAATTCAGGGGTTTGTCTACACTTTGAGAACCTCCTATCTTTAATGGAGGTTCTTTCTATTTTAATTTTAAAAGCACTAATAATAAAAAAGTAGGCATCTGTCTCTATGGTGTGACAAAAAATTTTATTAACTCGTATAAAAAGGTTTCAAAAAGAATCAGAATGGGAATATAGAAAAGTCATCTCCTATATAAATATAGGATCAGTCAATTTTCAACTGAAAATAATGCCCAAAAATACCGATTGTTTTTCAATATATCAGTTTTTGAAAATAGAAAGTCTCTCTTAATATGATAAAATGGAGAAAGGCTAATTATAATTATAGAGCAAGTAAACAGGTTAAATGAAATGTGCTGGAGATCTATAAAAAAAATGTATTAATCTATATGATGTAGATAAATACCAAGGTCTATATTTAGCATTTGCTTCTGTCATATAGAGAAATCCCTATAAAGGGATTGGTAAGTTTGTAAAAATATATTAAAAGAAAGTTGGTTGGTTTTGGGTGAATAGAGTAAGAATACCAATATTAAAACTTTATGACTATTTACTAGTATCTATTCAATGGGAGTTAGATGACCAAACAGCCCTTCAGTTTCAAGAGGATTTATTAAATAAAATCCATGAGACTAGTGCAAGTGGAGTAGTTATTGATTTAACTTCCATTGATTTTATAGATTCATTTATTGCAAAAGTGTTAGGTGATGTAATCGGTATGTCGAAGCTAATGGGGGCTAAGGTGGTACTGACAGGAATTCAACCTGCTGTTGCCATCACCTTAGTAGAACTAGGTATCAGTTTAAACGATGTTTTAACTGCCTTAGATCTAGAAAAAGGTTTGGAGAAATTACAACAGGAATTGGAGGATTGACCTATGGGAGACCAATCCTGTTTAAAAATCGTAAATGAATGGGACATCGTTGCTGCTCGACAATTAGGCAGAAATATTGCAAAAGAGCTCGGCTTCGGTACCGTCGATCAAGCACGTATTACAACTGCAATTAGTGAACTAGCAAGAAATATATATTTGTATGCTGGACAAGGACAGATTTGTATTGAAAAGCTGTTTGAAAATGGGAAATCAGGTTTGAAACTAATTGCAATAGATAGTGGTCCTGGAATCAAGGATATTAGACAAGTGATGCAAGACGGTTTTTCTACCTCCGGCGGGTTAGGTGCTGGATTACCAGGTGTAAAAAGGCTGATGGATGAGTTTGATATTAAAACCTCTATCGGTGAGGGGACAGAAATTCAGGCAGTGAAGTGGCTAAGATAGGGGGAGAGATAATGGATTTCCGGGAAATGATGGAATCTAAGTATCGAGATCTTCTTGTGAACTATATTAAAGATGAATCGGAACAAGCTCTTTATCAAGGGCAAAAGTTTAGTAGAAAATCCATTGAACAAAAAATATCGCCAGAAGATATCATCAGTTTACATAAATCAATTCTTATGGATTTATACCCAGAGATGCCTGAATATGTAACAAAATCCTTTGATATTCTTTTAGAGGTCATGATTGGGTATGGATTTGCCTATAGAGAACATCAAAGCCTTCGTCATGTTCAACAAGAATTAAGAAGTGAAATGGAGATCGCTGCAAATGTTCAGCAAACATTATTAAGCACTGATATTCCAAAAGCAGATGGGTTAGATATCGGCGCAATCAGTGTTCCTGCTAAAATGATGAATGGAGATTATTATCACTTTGTTCATGATGATGATCAGGTGATTAATATTGCAATTGCGGATGTAATTGGAAAAGGAATTCCTGCTGCTATGTGCATGTCGATGATTAAGTATGCGATGGATAGTCTCCCTGAAAATAGGAATAAACCAAGTAATGTATTAGAAAACTTAAATAGGGTTGTAGAGCAAAATGTAGATCCCAGTATGTTCATTACGATGTTTTATGGAGCGTATGATGTATTGTCACATGTATTTCATTATGCGTCAGCTGGTCACGAACCTGGCTTATATTATCAAGCAGAAACCAAGCAGTTTAGTGAGTTGAAAACAAAGGGATTACTACTAGGCGTCGATAAAAAAACAAAATATCAGCAATTTGAAAAGCAAGTTTATCCAGGTGATATGATTATTTTAATGTCAGATGGAGTAACCGAGTGTAGAACGAAGGAAGGCTTTATTGATAAAGAAACGCTTCTTGGATATATAAGAAAACATATGCACTTAGATGCACAAAATATTGTCAAAAATGTCTATAAGGAATTAGAAAAGATTCAAGACTTCCAATTGCGTGATGATTTTACTTTAATTATTTTTAAAAGAGAAGTTTAACATCGTAAATGATCGGGTATAAGACAATATCGTAATAATGTAAAGGTGGGTCGGGATGAATATCATAATCGATGTAAAGGAAAAAGAATTGGATGTAGAAGTCAAGGTTTCTGGTGAAATTGATGCGTATACTGCTCCAAAACTAAGAGAGCGAATTTATTCCTTTTCTGAACAAGAAGGAATAAAAATGATAATAGATTTGTCAGATGTTAACTATATGGACAGTACTGGTTTAGGGGTATTTGTAGGCATATTTAAGAATGTTCGTGCAAACAATGGCGAATTCAAGTTAATAGGTCTATCAAGCCGTTTAATTAGATTGTTTGAAATAACTGGATTGGCAGATATTATAGACATAAATAGTAAGATAGAAGGTGGAATCCAATGAGTCATTTTGAGTACATCGAAATGAAAATTCCTTCTAAACCAGAGTATGTTGGGATTATTCGCTTAACATTATCTGGAATTGCAAGCAGAATGGGCTTCAGCTACGATGAAATTGAAGATTTAAAAATAGCGACAAGCGAAGCATGTACAAATGCTGTGCAACATGCGTACAAGAATAATGACGCAGGAGAAGTTTTAATAGGATTTCGATTATATAATGATCGCTTAGAAGTTATTGTAGCTGATAATGGAAAGAGTTTTGACTTTCATTCCACTACAAAAGATTTGGGCCCTTATGAGCAGGATGAGTCAGTGGAATTTCTTCGCGAAGGAGGACTTGGCCTATACTTGATCGAAACATTAATGGATGAAGTAAAGATTCACCATAATAACGGGGTAACTGTTTTCATGACTAAATACCTCGAAGGAGAGCAGGTGGAGAGGGATGCAGAAACAATCTCAACCTAATCGCCATTTACCAAAAGAAGAAGTAAATGCATTAATAAAACAATTTCAGAGCACACAAGACGAGCAGGCACAAGAAAAGCTTGTTATAAATTATCGTGACTTAGTAGAAATGCTGGCACGAAAATATTCTAAAGGAAAAATGTTTCATGAAGATATTACACAGGTTGGGATAATCGGATTAATAGGAGCTATTCATCGATATGATGAAAGTTTTGGGAAAAGTTTTGAAGCGTTTGCTGTCCCAACGGTTATTGGAGAAATCAAACGATTTTTAAGAGATAAAACGTGGAGTGTTCATGTACCTAGAAGAATTAAAGAACTTGGCCCTAAAATAAAGAAAACCGTTGAACAACTTACTACTGATTTACAACGTTCACCAAAGGTAAATGAAATCGCCGATTATTTAGAGGTATCCGAAGAAGAAGTGCTAGAAGCAATGGAAATGGGCAGAAGCTATCAAGCGTTATCTGTTGATCATTCCATTGAAGCGGATTCGGAAGGCGGAACTGTTACACTTCTAGATATTGTAGGAGATGTGGATCAAGGGTTTGAAAGAGTGAATCAAAAGTTAGTACTGGAGAAGGTATTGCATGTATTAACGGAGAGAGAAAAAAGCATTATTCAATATACATATTTGGATAATCTTAGTCAGAAGGAAGCTGGAGAAAAACTTGGGATTTCTCAGATGCATGTTTCAAGGCTTCAAAGAAGAGCAATTAAGAAGCTTCAAGAAGCAATACAGGCAGAATCCAGTAATTCGGAGTTTATCTTATGAACGAGTTGAAAGACAACAATGTTCATGTACTCGCCTATCAGACTAGCAAGAAAGGGAAAACCCTTTGTGGAGATAGCTTTTTTTATACATCAACGGATGATTACTTTGTTTGTGTATTAGCGGATGGTCTTGGCAGTGGCGAATACGCAAATGAAGCATCCGTTGCAGTTACTGAGATCATAAAAGAAAATCATGCGAAATCAGTAGAGGAATTAATGGAACTATCGAACGATGTTCTAGTAAAGAAAAGAGGAGCTGCTGTTTGTGTTTTCAAAATAAACTATGCTTCTAAGACCATTGTTTATAGCTGTGTAGGCAATATACGTTTTTTTCTGTATTCTCCTTCAGGTAAATTAACCTATCCACTCCCGGTAACGGGGTATTTATCTGGGAGACCTCAACATTATCATACACAACGTTTTACTTTTGAGAATCATGCCAAATTTCTTGTTTTTTCCGATGGGTTTAATATTCAAGGAATTAAAAACTTGCTAAAAGGATATTTACCGATTAGCTCCATAGCGGATAACATTGTTGGGAAATATAATAATTCAGACGATGATTCTACCTTTATTCTAGGAAGCTTGCTTTAAAAAGTAAGCTTTTTCTTTTTGTCTAATAGTAGGTTTTTAAGTAGATAGAGCGGCAAAATTAAGGAAGGGAACGTAAATTCATGTGTTGATAATATGCTTTCATGAGACCTTTTGATAAAATAGAAGTAAGTGAAAATAAAAGGTATTACTTTTAGTGGGTAAGAGAAATGGAAAGACTGTTTCAAGTGAGTTGGATGGAGATTAGAAAGGATAGTGAGTCGTATGGAGAAGGTTTTGGAACAGCAAAAAGGGCAGGATTATTTATCTATTATTGCAAAAGAACAGAATGTTTCAATGAAACAGGTGAAAAGTGTTATTACATTAATAGAAGATGGGAATACCGTCCCTTTTATTGCTAGATACAGAAAAGAACAAACTGGGGCACTAGATGAGGTGCAGATTAAGGATATTATTGA
Source organism: Niallia sp. RD1 (assembly GCF_024219955.1). Lineage (NCBI taxonomy): Bacteria > Bacillati > Bacillota > Bacilli > Caryophanales > Bacillaceae > Niallia > Niallia sp. RD1. The sequence continues at coordinate 1,812,159 of NZ_CP100420.1, forward strand.
TCGTTATACATATATTCAAAACCTAGCACAAAGAAAAGAAGAAGTTATTCGGTTAATTGAGGAACAAGGAAAACTGACAGAAGAACTTCGCAAGAATATTACAAAGGCAATCAAGTTACAAGAAGTAGAAGACCTTTATCGTCCGTATAAGCAAAAGCGTCGAACAAAAGCAACTATTGCAAAGGAAAAAGGCTTAGAGCCATTTGCAGAATGGTTATTAAATAGGAATCAAGAAAACTCTTTGGAAGAGGAAGCGCATAAATATATTTCTGAAGAAAAAGATGTACTAACAATCGAAGATGCGATAAATGGAGCGAAGGATATATTGGCAGAGCGCATATCGGATGACGCAGAGAGCAGAAAATGGATTAGAAACAAGACGATGCTTAGTGGGAAAATCCAATCTAGCTCTAAAAATGCTGAAAAAGACGAAAAAAATATTTATGAAATGTATTATGAGTATGAAGAACCGGTAAACAAGATTGTTCCTCATCGGACATTAGCTTTAAATAGAGGGGAAAAAGAAGATATCTTAAAAGTAGCGATTATTGCTCCTGTCGATGTGATAATAGAATATTTAGAGAAAAAATGGATAACAAATACTCGTTCGCCTGCAGCGAGCATTATAAAAGAGGCGTTAGAAGATGGTTATAAACGTCTTATTCAGCCTTCTATCGAAAGAGAAATAAGAAATGAGCTAACAGAAAAGGCTGAAGAACAGGCAATACATATTTTCTCAGAAAATCTTAGAAATCTATTATTGCAACCACCATTAAAAGGGAAAATGGTTCTTGGTGTAGATCCAGCATATCGGACAGGCTGTAAATTAGCAGTAGTAGATGAAACAGGAAAAGTATTAGAAATTGGTGTAATTTATCCACATCCACCTGTATCAAAAACTGCAGAAGCAAAAGATAAATTTCAAAGCATTCTTAACCGCTATAATATAGAAATGGTTGCAGTCGGGAACGGAACAGCATCAAGGGAAACAGAACAATTTGTTGCAGAAATGCTAAAGAAACAAAACAAAGAGATCTTTTATTTAATTGTGAATGAAGCAGGTGCAAGTGTCTATTCTGCTTCAGAAATTGCTAGAGAAGAATTCCCGGATTTTCAAGTAGAAGAGAGAAGTGCGGTGTCAATTGCAAGAAGATTGCAAGATCCACTTGCTGAGTTAGTGAAAATTGACCCGAAATCTGTTGGTGTCGGTCAATATCAACATGATGTATCGCAAAAAAAATTAGCTGAATCATTGCACTTTGTCGTAGAGACCGCAGTTAACCAAGTAGGTGTTAATGTAAACACTGCATCTTCTTCCCTATTACAATATGTCGCTGGCCTTTCCAAAGCGGTTGCTAATAATATCGTGAAAAAACGAGAAGAAGAGGGCAAATTTAGTAATCGTAAGCAGTTAAAGAAGATACCACGTCTAGGAGCAAAAACATATGAACAAGCAATTGGCTTCTTGCGCGTCTTGGATGGAGAAGAGGCTCTAGATCGAACAGGTATCCACCCTGAGCATTATGATGAAGTGAAAAAACTCCTATCTAAGTTAGGATTTAAGTCACAGGATATTGGCACGCAAGCGTTAAAAGAAGCCTTGACGAAAGTAGCATTAAAGGAGATTGCCCAGGAACTTAATATGGGAGAATTAACATTAAAGGATATTATTGATGCATTAGTTCGTCCATCTCGTGATCCACGTGAAGATCTTCCCGCACCGCTATTACGTAAAGATGTATTGAAGCTAGAAGATTTGCAAACAGGAATGGAACTACAAGGTACGGTTAGAAATGTAGTCGATTTTGGAGCGTTTGTAGATATTGGAGTAAAACAAGATGGCTTAGTTCATATTTCTAAGCTGAGCAACAAGTTTGTTAAGCATCCACTTGATATAGTAAGTGTAGGGGATGTTGTTACGGTTTGGGTAGATAGCGTAGATCATAATAAGGGAAGAGTTGCACTTACGATGCTGAGCCCAAAAGAAGAAAAATAACGAATGGAAGCAAGCCTGCGTTTACTAAAAAAAGCAGGCTTTTCCTACATAAGAAGAGTTGATTGAAAGTTATTCGTACAATAATCAAGTAAGAGCGAAAGTTAACTAGGAGTATTTTTACGGCAATAGTAATACCAGCATTGATTCAATAGCTTTACTTGATAGCTGTTTTTTTCATAGAAAGCTTTTTTAATTTGGTTTTGTAACCAATTAGGCATTATATCCACTCCTTCCTTTTATTTCGTTATGGCTAATTTAAGAGCTCTCCTTCTTTTAAATTCCATTAGTTTATATAAGAGAAGCGAGAAAAAAGGCTGTTTGTACTTGTTTGAAAAAAAACGGAAATTTAGACGCCGCTCTAAATAACATAACGGGTAAAATATGCTTTGGTTTAAGTGGTATCCATGATTTGTGTAGATTTTAGTAGGTGATAAGATTATTGTATGCTATAATAGTTTGTCTTGTTGAGGAGGGATGAGCAGAACGATGACAAATGAAGAATTACAAAGGTTAGTGGAGGATATATCATGGGAATATTTTAAAAGGAAGTTTGAACACGAAGCATCTTTTAATCCCAGATTAAGAACCACTGGGGGAAGGTATTTATTAAGTTCGCATAATATTGAAATTAATAAAACGTATTATGAGATGATGGGATTGGATGAATTAATAGGGATTATTAAGCATGAATTATGCCATTATCATCTTCATTTATTAAAAAGAGGTTATCAGCATAAGGATGCAGACTTTAAGTCTCTTCTAAAAAGGGTAGGTGGTCCAAGATATTGTTCTCCCTTACCAGCTGAAAGTAAGAAAGGAAAATCAAAGAAATTACTTATTTATTCTTGTGTTTCTTGTAAACAGAAATATACGAGAAGAAAACGAATGGACATAAAAAAGTATGTTTGTGGGAAATGTAGAGGGAGATTAATATTAGAAGAAATAATAGATGTGGATAGACAATCTTAACGTGGTTAATTTTTATTTTAAAAAAGTTTTAAAAGGCGCTTGACTTATTATTTATATGTCCTTATAATGTAAAGAGTCGACAAGAGAGCGGCTGATTAATTCAACTGCTAATAACTATCTTGTTTAGATAGTGGACAAGTCGATCAAAATTATTCCGCAGTAGCTCAGTGGTAGAGCATTCGGCTGTTAACCGAACGGTCGTAGGTTCGAGTCCTACCTGCGGAGCCATTTTTGGGGAAGTACTCAAGAGGCTGAAGAGGCGCCCCTGCTAAGGGTGTAGGTCGCGTGAGCGGCGCGAGGGTTCAAATCCCTCCTTCTCCGCCAGAAAGCAATTTTAAAGATCATGGCCCGTTGGTCAAGCGGTTAAGACACCGCCCTTTCACGGCGGTAACACGGGTTCGAATCCCGTACGGGTCACTTGTTAGTTGTTATTAGAAAAAATGGTCCGGTAGTTCAGTTGGTTAGAATGCCTGCCTGTCACGCAGGAGGTCGCGGGTTCGAGTCCCGTCCGGACCGCCATTTATATTTATTTGTTTATTGGGCTATAGCCAAGCGGTAAGGCAACGGACTTTGACTCCGTCACTCGTTGGTTCGAATCCAGCTAGCCCAGCCACGAGCCATTAGCTCAGTCGGTAGAGCATCTGACTTTTAATCAGAGGGTCGGAGGTTCGAATCCTCCATGGCTCACCATTTTGAATATTAGAATTAAGCGGGTGTGGCGGAATTGGCAGACGCACTAGACTTAGGATCTAGCGCCGCAAGGCGTGGGGGTTCGACTCCCTTCACCCGCACCATCTAATGAACGAAAAAGATTTATGAATGTACAATGGATTATCTCTTATAGTGCGGTCGTGGCGGAATGGCAGACGCGCTAGGTTGAGGGCCTAGTGGGGGTTAACCCCGTGGAGGTTCAAGTCCTCTCGGCCGCATCGAAAAAAGTGTTGACAGCCGATAAAAAGTATTGTATGATTATAAAGTCGCTTTCGGAAATATGCGCCCGTAGCTCAATTGGATAGAGCGTCTGACTACGGATCAGAAGGTTATGGGTTCGACTCCTTTCGGGCGCGCCATATTCGGGAAGTAGCTCAGCTTGGTAGAGCACTTGGTTTGGGACCAAGGGGTCGCAGGTTCGAATCCTGTCTTCCCGACCATGAATATCAAGTAAAAGTGAATATTACTCTCAACTAATGCGGGTGTAGTTTAATGGTAAAACCTCAGCCTTCCAAGCTGATGTCGTGGGTTCGATTCCCATCACCCGCTCCAAATTATTTTATTGCTCTTTGAAAACTGAACAAACAAACGTCAACAATAATCGTTTTATAACGAATGTTATAGAATGAAAACAAGTAATATAAAAGCTAGAGTTTAGCAATGAGCTAATCAACTCTTTATTGGAGAGTTTGATCCTGGCTCAGGACGAACGCTGGCGGCGTGCCTAATACATGCAAGTCGAGCGGACTTTAAAAGCTTGCTTTTAAAGTTAGCGGCGGACGGGTGAGTAACACGTGGGCAACCTGCCTGTAAGACTGGGATAACTTCGGGAAACCGGAGCTAATACCGGATAATCCTTTTCCTCTCATGAGGAAAAGCTGAAAGACGGCATCTCGCTGTCACTTACAGATGGGCCCGCGGCGCATTAGCTAGTTGGTGAGGTAACGGCTCACCAAGGCAACGATGCGTAGCCGACCTGAGAGGGTGATCGGCCACACTGGGACTGAGACACGGCCCAGACTCCTACGGGAGGCAGCAGTAGGGAATCTTCCGCAATGGACGAAAGTCTGACGGAGCAACGCCGCGTGAGTGATGAAGGTTTTCGGATCGTAAAGCTCTGTTGTTAGGGAAGAACAAGTACAAGAGTAACTGCTTGTACCTTGACGGTACCTAACCAGAAAGCCACGGCTAACTACGTGCCAGCAGCCGCGGTAATACGTAGGTGGCAAGCGTTGTCCGGAATTATTGGGCGTAAAGCGCGCGCAGGCGGTCCTTTAAGTCTGATGTGAAAGCCCACGGCTCAACCGTGGAGGGTCATTGGAAACTGGGGGACTTGAGTGCAGAAGAGAAGAGTGGAATTCCACGTGTAGCGGTGAAATGCGTAGAGATGTGGAGGAACACCAGTGGCGAAGGCGACTCTTTGGTCTGTAACTGACGCTGAGGCGCGAAAGCGTGGGGAGCAAACAGGATTAGATACCCTGGTAGTCCACGCCGTAAACGATGAGTGCTAAGTGTTAGAGGGTTTCCGCCCTTTAGTGCTGCAGCAAACGCATTAAGCACTCCGCCTGGGGAGTACGGCCGCAAGGCTGAAACTCAAAGGAATTGACGGGGGCCCGCACAAGCGGTGGAGCATGTGGTTTAATTCGAAGCAACGCGAAGAACCTTACCAGGTCTTGACATCCTCTGACACTCCTAGAGATAGGACGTTCCCCTTCGGGGGACAGAGTGACAGGTGGTGCATGGTTGTCGTCAGCTCGTGTCGTGAGATGTTGGGTTAAGTCCCGCAACGAGCGCAACCCTTGATCTTAGTTGCCAGCATTAAGTTGGGCACTCTAAGGTGACTGCCGGTGACAAACCGGAGGAAGGTGGGGATGACGTCAAATCATCATGCCCCTTATGACCTGGGCTACACACGTGCTACAATGGATGGTACAAAGGGCAGCAAAACCGCGAGGTCGAGCAAATCCCATAAAACCATTCTCAGTTCGGATTGTAGGCTGCAACTCGCCTACATGAAGCTGGAATCGCTAGTAATCGCGGATCAGCATGCCGCGGTGAATACGTTCCCGGGCCTTGTACACACCGCCCGTCACACCACGAGAGTTTGTAACACCCGAAGTCGGTGGGGTAACCTTTTGGAGCCAGCCGCCTAAGGTGGGATAGATGATTGGGGTGAAGTCGTAACAAGGTAGCCGTATCGGAAGGTGCGGCTGGATCACCTCCTTTCTAAGGAAAATGGAATTTACATTCCATCATAGATTGTTGACGATTTGTTGTTCAGTTTTGAGGGAGCAATTAATTCCTCAAAACAGTAAGAAGTTTGAGGGTAAAGAGAAACGAGTAGATCAAGGAAGCGCCTGAGTGAGCACCGTAGCGTACGACAGTACGTGAGGAGCAGAGCAAAGAAGCTGACGAAGAGATGCGAAGTTTATCTTTAGCCGAAATTGTTCCTTGAAAACTAGATTATGAATAGTAAAAACAAGAAAGAAACCGAGTAATCGCCATCTTAGATTCTCTATGTTAGAGAATTATTTCTTTGAAAAGTAATCGTATTAAACGAATACCTATTCAAAGAATGGAGGGTAAAGAGAAACGAGCAGGTCAAGGAAGCGACGGAGCGAGCACCGTAGCGTACGACAGTACGTGAGGAGCAGAGTGAAGAAGCTGACGAAGAGATGTGAAGTTTATCTTTAGCCGACAACTAAGTTAAGTTAGAAAGGGCGCACGGTGGATGCCTTGGCACTAGGAGCCGATGAAGGACGGGATTAACACCGATATGCTTTGGGGAGCTGTAAGTAAGCTTTGATCCAGAGATTTCCGAATGGGGGAACCCTCTATCCGTAATGGGATAGAATCTTTACCTGAATACATAGGGTACTGAAGGCAGACCCGGGGAACTGAAACATCTAAGTACCCGGAGGAAGAGAAAGCAAACGCGATTCCCTGAGTAGCGGCGAGCGAAACGGGATTAGCCCAAACCAAGAGGCTTGCCTCTTGGGGTTGTAGGACACTCTATATGGAGTTACAAAGGAACGGGGTAGACGAATCGACCTGGAAAGGTCAGTCGTAGAAGGTAAAAACCCTGTAGTCGAAACTTCGTTCCCTCTTGAGTGTATCCTGAGTACGGCGGGACACGAGAAATCCCGTCGGAAGCAGGGAGGACCATCTCCCAAGGCTAAATACTCCCTAGTGACCGATAGTGAACCAGTACCGTGAGGGAAAGGTGAAAAGCACCCCGGAAGGGGAGTGAAATAGATCCTGAAACCGTGTGCCTACAAGTAGTTAGAGCCCTTTTATGGGTGATAGCGTGCCTTTTGTAGAATGAACCGGCGAGTTACGATTACATGCGAGGTTAAGTTGAAGAGACGGAGCCGCAGCGAAAGCGAGTCTGAATAGGGCGAAATAGTATGTGGTTGTAGACCCGAAACCAGGTGATCTACCCATGTCCAGGGTGAAGTCCAGGTAACACTGGATGGAGGCCCGAACCCACGCACGTTGAAAAGTGCGGGGATGAGGTGTGGGTAGCGGAGAAATTCCAATCGAACTTGGAGATAGCTGGTTCTCTCCGAAATAGCTTTAGGGCTAGCCTCAAGATTGAGAGTATTGGAGGTAGAGCACTGTTTGGACTAGGGGCCCCCATCGGGTTACCGAATTCAGACAAACTCCGAATGCCAAATACTTATTCTTGGGAGTCAGACTACGAGTGATAAGATCCGTGGTCAAGAGGGAAACAGCCCAGACCACCAGCTAAGGTCCCAAAGTATACGTTAAGTGGAAAAGGATGTGGAGTTGCTTAGACAACCAGGATGTTGGCTTAGAAGCAGCCACCATTTAAAGAGTGCGTAATAGCTCACTGGTCGAGTGACTCTGCGCCGAAAATGTACCGGGGCTAAACGTATCACCGAAGCTGTGGATTGACATCTAATGATGTCAGTGGTAGGAGAGCGTTCTAAGGGCGTTGAAGCTAGACCGTAAGGACTGGTGGAGCGCTTAGAAGTGAGAATGCCGGTATGAGTAGCGAAAGATGAGTGAGAATCTCATCCACCGAATGCCTAAGGTTTCCTGAGGAAGGCTCGTCCGCTCAGGGTTAGTCGGGACCTAAGCCGAGGTTGAAAAGCGTAGGCGATGGACAACAGGTTGATATTCCTGTACCACCTTTAAATCGTTTGAGCAATGGGGGGACGCAGGAGGATAGGGTAAGCGTGCTGTTGGATTAGCACGTCCAAGCAGTTAGGCCGGTAATGAGGCAAATCCCATTACCATATGGCGGAGCTGTGACGGCGAGGGAAATATAGTACCGAAGTTCCTGATTCCACACTGCCAAGAAAAGCCTCTAGCGAGATTTATGGTGCCCGTACCGCAAACCGACACAGGTAGGCGAGGAGAGAATCCTAAGGTGAGCGAGAGAACTCTCGTTAAGGAACTCGGCAAAATGACCCCGTAACTTCGGGAGAAGGGGTGCTCTTTTGGGTGTTAAAGCCCGAGAGAGCCGCAGTGAATAGGCCCAGGCGACTGTTTAGCAAAAACACAGGTCTCTGCGAAGCCGCAAGGCGAAGTATAGGGGCTGACACCTGCCCGGTGCTGGAAGGTTAAGAGGAGGGGTTAGTCGTAAGACGAAGCTCTGAATTGAAGCCCCAGTAAACGGCGGCCGTAACTATAACGGTCCTAAGGTAGCGAAATTCCTTGTCGGGTAAGTTCCGACCCGCACGAAAGGTGTAACGATCTGGGCACTGTCTCAACGAGAGACTCGGTGAAATTATAGTACCTGTGAAGATGCAGGTTACCCGCGACAGGACGGAAAGACCCCGTGGAGCTTTACTGCAGCCTGATATTGAATTTTGGTACAGCTTGTACAGGATAGGTAGGAGCCTTGGAAGCCGGAGCGCCAGCTTCGGTGGAGGCATTGGTGGGATACTACCCTGGCTGTATTGACATTCTAACCCGCACCCCTGATCGGGGTGGGAGACAGTGTCAGGTGGGCAGTTTGACTGGGGCGGTCGCCTCCTAAAAAGTAACGGAGGCGCCCAAAGGTTCCCTCAGAATGGTTGGAAATCATTCGTAGAGTGTAAAGGCACAAGGGAGCTTGACTGCGAGACCTACAAGTCGAGCAGGGACGAAAGTCGGGCTTAGTGATCCGGTGGTTCCGCATGGAAGGGCCATCGCTCAACGGATAAAAGCTACCCCGGGGATAACAGGCTTATCTCCCCCAAGAGTCCACATCGACGGGGAGGTTTGGCACCTCGATGTCGGCTCATCGCATCCTGGGGCTGTAGTCGGTCCCAAGGGTTGGGCTGTTCGCCCATTAAAGCGGTACGCGAGCTGGGTTCAGAACGTCGTGAGACAGTTCGGTCCCTATCCGTCGTGGGCGTAGGAAATTTGAGAGGAGCTGTCCTTAGTACGAGAGGACCGGGATGGACGCACCGCTGGTGTACCAGTTGTCTTGCCAAAGGCATCGCTGGGTAGCTATGTGCGGAAGGGATAAGTGCTGAAAGCATCTAAGCATGAAGCCCCCCTCAAGATGAGATTTCCCATAGCGCAAGCTAGTAAGATCCCTGAAAGATGATCAGGTTGATAGGTCAGAGGTGGAAGCATGGCGACATGTGGAGCTGACTGATACTAATAGATCGAGGACTTAACTAAAATGAAAAGCAGAAACGCCTGTTTATCGACGTAGAAACTGGAGGAGCATCGACTGAGATAAAGGAAACACGATGAACGTAAGTGATTCGATGTTGACTTATCGTAGGGAGATGATCGGAAGTTTGATAGGCGTTGGAGCTGGACAAAATGATTACTCATTTCTTTCTTTTTACTTCATAATCTAGTTTTGAGGGAATAACCTCAAAATAAAATAGTCTGGTGGCGATAGCGAGAAGGTCACACCCGTTCCCATACCGAACACGGAAGTTAAGCTTCTCAGCGCCGATGGTAGTTGGGGGTTCTCCCCCTGTGAGAGTAGGACGTCGCCAGGCTTTTATTATTTAATATCGTCGCGGGGTGGAGCAGTCTGGTAGCTCGTCGGGCTCATAACCCGAAGGTCGCAGGTTCAAATCCTGTCCCCGCAATCAAACAATGAAAAAATCCTTAGGAATAAACCTAAGGATTTTTTGTTCGTCTAGAAATTTTTAAAATGGAGACACTGTGGATAACTAGTTAAACAAATGAAATTTGGAAGTTGAGCATGTTTCCACGAAAAAACAAGGAGACTTACTTTAGACTCATTAAGTTATTGAGTATAATAAAGGATAATACCATTATTAAATTTGTATTAGGAGTAATTTATGAATAACTTTGAATGGAAGGCAGATAATGCGGAAGAAACAATTGGTTTTGCTGAGCGAATTGCATCACTCTTAGAAGCCGGAGATGTCATCACTTTAGAAGGTGACCTTGGAGCAGGCAAAACAACTTTTACAAAGGGAATAGCAAGAGGGTTAGGAATAACTAAAACAGTTAATAGTCCTACCTTTACAATTATTAAAGAATATCAAGGGAAAATGCCTTTATATCATATGGATGTTTACCGATTAAAGGATAGCGATGAGGATTTAGGATTTGATGAGTACTTTGAAGGGGATGGAGTTACTGTTGTTGAGTGGGCTCATTTAATTGAGGATCAACTGCCACTGGAATACCTGCAAATTCAATTGTTTTATGATAACACATCGGGTAGAAAAATTGTGCTATCCCCAAAGGGCTCTCGCTATATGCAATTATGTAAGGAGTTATTTTAATGAAGATATTAGCAATAGATACATCGAATTTTGTTTTAGGAATTGCTTTATATGAAAATGGGAAGGTAATTGGGGAGTATATTACAAACTTGAAAAAGAACCATTCGATTAGAGCGATGCCTGCAATTGAACAGTTAATGAAGGATTGTGATATAAAACCAAAGGATCTTTCCAAGATTGTGGTAGCAAAAGGGCCTGGATCTTATACAGGTGTTCGGATTGGAGTAACCATTGCTAAAACACTTGCGTGGACTTTAAACATCCCATTAGTTGGTGTCTCTAGTCTAGAAGTACTTGCTGCATCGGTGGGAAGATATTTTGATGGGTATGTTTCTCCCCTATTTGATGCAAGAAGAGGACAGATTTATACGGGGCTATATCAATTTACCAGCAATGATATGGAAGTCGTGAAAAATGACCAATTGATTCTGTCTACTGATTGGGTAGAACAGCTTGCGTCATTAAAACGGCGAATATTGTTTGTAGGGAATGATTTGCCTATACACCAAGATATTTTCACAGAGGGATTAGGGAAGTTTGCTCATATAACAGATGCAGTGGATTTTAATCCTAGACCGTCTATTCTCGCAATGTTAGGTGAAGCGAGACCGGAAGAAGCGATACATACATTTACACCTAATTATATTCGATTAGCAGAGGCAGAGGCAAATTGGCTTAAGGCAAATAAAGAGAAAAAGGAAGACAGGGGATAATGTCAGCATTCGAATTTCGCTATATGACAGTCGCAGATATCGATAATGTTTTTAAAATCGAAACAATCTCTTTTCCTACTCCCTGGAGTAAAGAAGCTTTCTATAATGAGCTAACACAAAATCGATTCGCGAAGTATATTGTGATCCAATATGAAGAAGAGTTGGTCGGGTACTGTGGAGTATGGATTGTGGTAGATGAAGCACATATTACTAATATCGCGATTTTACCAGAGTACAGAGGGAGAAAGCTTGGTGAAACATTACTTACTAAAGTAATGGAAGAGGCAAGGAAAATGGGAGCTACTTCTATGACATTAGAAGTCCGTGTAACGAACGTCGTGGCACAGAATTTATATAGAAAACTGGGATTTCAAAATGGGGCAATCAGAAAGAAGTATTATACAGATAATCAAGAAGATGCTTTAGTAATGTGGGTGAAATTATGAAGAATAATAATGTGATTATAATGGGTATGGAAACAAGTTGTGATGAAACAGCAGTTTCTATTGTAAAAAATGGAACCGAAATTCTTTCCAATATCGTTGCTTCTCAAATTGAAAGCCATAAACGATTTGGCGGAGTTGTTCCAGAAATTGCTTCAAGACATCATGTGGAGCAAATTACGCTTGTAATAGAAGAGGCACTTTCCCAGGCCGGTATAACGTATGAAGAAATTGATGCTATTGCGGTAACAGAAGGACCCGGTTTAGTAGGGGCTCTTTTAATAGGAGTAAATGCAGCGAAAGCAATTAGTTTTGCACATGATATCCCCCTTGTCGGTGTACATCATATTGCTGGCCATATATATGCAAATCGACTTGTGGATAACTTAGAATTTCCTTTATTGGCACTTGTGGTTTCTGGAGGCCATACAGAATTAGTGTTAATGAAAGAGCATGGTCATTTTGAGGTTATCGGAGAAACAAGAGATGATGCGGCTGGAGAAGCATACGATAAAGTTGCAAGAACGCTTAATCTTCCTTATCCAGGTGGACCTCATATTGATCGATTAGCAGGAGAAGGAAATCCGAAAGCGGTGAAGCTACCAAGAGCATGGATAGAAGGTACATATGATTTTAGCTTCAGTGGATTAAAATCAGCAGTTATCAACACTGTGCATAACGCAGAGCAACGAGGAGAAGTTATTAGACCAGAAGACTTGGCCGCTAGTTTTCAAGAAAGTGTAGTGGATGTATTAGTATCAAAGACTGTGGAAGCAGCAGAAGAATATCAGGTGAAACAAGTTGTATTAGCTGGTGGAGTTGCGGCTAACAAAGGTCTTCGAACAGCGCTTGTGGATAAATTTAAGGAAATGGATTCTGTGAAACTAACTATCCCTCCATTATCTTTATGCACAGATAACGCCGCAATGATTGCTGCAGCGGGAACTATTTTTTATGAAAAGGGGCAACGAGCTGAATTGGATTTGAACGGAAATCCAGGATTAGATATAACTATCCACAATGAAAAAGAATAAGACTTTTTACTTATATGCATAGAAAAGAGTAATTGTGAATAAATATGATGTTATATACACGAACTGTGGATAATGTGAGTAATTTATTATGTTTTTGTGGATAATGTGTATAAACATGTGGAAATCTTATATAATAACTTCTTAATATGTGGATAATAATGTGGAAAAAAAGTACTGGGTAAGTAAATACCCAGTACTTTTTACTTATCTGACAATTCGGTCCATTCATCCATTAAACGCTCCATTTGATCTTTTAGCTGTTCAAGGTTTTTATTTAGCTCTAAAACTTTTTCGTGGTCCTGAAAGACTTCAGGTTCGCAAAGAAGGGCTTCATGTTCCGATACTTTCGATTCTAATTCTTCAATGGTTGTTTCAATTTCTTCGATTCTTCTTACTCTTTGTCTTTCTAATTTTTTTGCTTCTTTGCTCATTTGGTAAGAAGTTTTTTCTTCCGTTCCTGTATCTTGTTCTAGTTGAATAGCAGCTGTCGCTTCTAATGCTTGAATTTCTGCTTGTTCTAGCTTCTTTTCCACATAATAATCATAGTCACCTAAGAATTCTGTGGATCCTTCCGCAGCTAATTCAATTACCTTTGTTGCTATCCTGTTAATAAAATAACGGTCATGGGAAACAAATAAGATGGTGCCAGGATAATCAATTAAGGCATTTTCGAGCACTTCCTTACTGTCTAAGTCTAAATGGTTTGTTGGCTCGTCCAAGATTAATACATTAGGTTTTTCCATCATTAGCTTCGATAATGCTAATCTTGCTTTTTCTCCACCACTTAAAGAATTCACTGTTTTTAAAACATCGTCTCCTGAAAATAAGAAATTACCGAGTACAGTCCGAATTTCTTTTTCAGGTGTCAGTGGGAAGTCATCCCATAATTCATTCAGTACTCGTTTATTTGACGTTAATTCTGCTTGTTCTTGATCATAGTAGCCGATCATGACGTTTGATCCCAGTGTAATCGATCCGGCATGCTTTGGCAGCTTTTCAATAATTGTTTTTAATAATGTAGATTTACCAACACCGTTTGGACCGACAAGTGCGACACTATCGCCTCTACTTATATGAAAGTTGATATGTTCTGATACGATATTATCTTTATAGCCAATGGAAAGATCATTAATTTTCAAAACATCATTTCCCGTTTGCTTGGTAATTTCAAAACCAAAGGACGCCGATTTTTCATTTCCATCTGGGCGATCCATTCGTTCCATTTTATCTAATGTTTTTCTGCGGCTTTGTGCTCTTTTAGTAGTAGATGCGCGTGCTAAGTTTTTCTGGATAAATGTTTCCAGTTTTGCGATTTCATCTTGTTGTTTTTCGTAAAGTTTCATTTCTCGCTCATAATTTGCCGCTTTTTGCTCAAGATAACCGCTATAGTTACCAATAAATTTTTGAATATAGTGTCTAGATATTTCGTAAACTTGAGTTACCACTTTATCAAGGAAATAACGGTCATGGGAAACAATTAGTACAGCACCCTTGTAGCCTTGCAAGTATTGCTCTAACCAAGATAGTGTTTCAATATCAAGATGGTTTGTCGGCTCGTCCAGGATCAGAATATCTGGTGTGGTCAGGAGCAGTTTGGCTAATGCTAATCTTGTTTTCTGCCCACCACTTAATGTAGAGATTTTTGTACTATAATCGAATGTATTAAAGTTTAGTCCGTGTAAAACGGAACGAATATCTGCTTCGTATTGATAGCCGCCGTTTTCTTTAAATTCGAATTGCAGATGATCATACTCTTTTAAAATTTTCTCAAAAGCATCTAGGTTTTCGATTGTGCTAGGGTCAGACATTTGTTGTTCTAGTTTTCTTATATGCTTCTCTTTTAATTGAAGTTCATGGAAAACAGTTAACATCTCATCCCAAATAGAAAGACTTGATTCGAGGCCAGTATTTTGGGCAAGATAGCCTATTTCGACATTTTTCGGCTTTATGATTTCACCGGAGTCATAAGATAGCTGTCCAGCAATTATTTTTAATAAAGTAGATTTCCCAGCACCATTTCTTCCCACTAGAGCGATCCGGTCTCTTGTTTGTACTTCTAATTTTATATTTGATAAGATAAGTTCAGCTCCAAAGTGCTTGGTCAGCTGATTTACTTGTAATAGTATCATTTCTTCACCTCAGGGGATTATGTATCTTAAGTGTAACCTAAAAATACGTTATACTGCAATAAAGGGGAAACGGGAAAAAAGTGATAATAAATACACATTCTCCTTAAAATAGTGTATCATTTTGCTTAGAGGTGTTATTATGGGGGAGTTTACACATTTTAATCAAGAAGGCCATGCGAAAATGGTTGATATTTCAGAAAAAAGTGAAACCGCTCGCATAGCTGTAGCGCTATCTAGTGTTAAAGTAAGTGAAGAAATCTATCAAAAAATCACGAAGCAGGAAATAAAAAAAGGGGATGTTTTAGCTGTTGCCCAAGTAGCTGGAATTATGGCTGCCAAAAAAACGGCTGATATCATACCTATGTGTCACCCTATTATGTTGAAGGGTGTCGATATATCGTTTCGATGGGAAGAGGATGCAGGGGATTTTCACTTGATTATTTCAACGACGGTAAAGACAGTTGGAAGTACTGGTGTAGAAATGGAAGCTTTGACCGCTGCATCTGTTACAGCATTAACAATTTATGATATGTGTAAAAGCATGGATAAAGGAATGGTAATTGGCCCCACTTATTTAGTCGAGAAATCGGGTGGAAAAAGCGGCGATTACAAAAGAGAGCAGTCGAAATAACTGCTAATTTTTAAATATAGGTAGGGGATAAGTATGCATAATGAGGTAATGAAAATACCGCAGGCAACAGCGAAGCGGTTACCATTATACTATCGTTTTTTAAAAAACTTACATTCATCAGGCAAGCAGAGAGTCTCTTCAGCTGAATTAAGTGAAGCGGTGAAAGTAGATTCTGCTACCATAAGACGGGATTTCTCTTATTTTGGCGCCCTTGGAAAAAAAGGGTATGGATATAATGTAAACTATTTATTATCATTTTTCCGTAAAACATTAGACCAAGATGAACTAACTAAGGTAGCTTTAATTGGTGTTGGTAATCTTGGAGTTGCCTTTTTAAAATATAACTTCTTAAAAAATAATAACACAAAAATAGAAGTAGGATTCGACGTTGAAGAAGAAAAGATTGGCACTTTAGTAAACGATGTGCCTATTTATCATATGGATGACTTAGAAAAGGTTCTCCAAGAAAATGATGTGGAAGTAGCGATACTAACAGTTCCTGCAAGTACAGCTCAGGTAATTACGGATCGTTTAGTAGAAAGTAATATTAAAGGGATATTGAATTTTACTCCAGCGCGGTTAAATGTGCCTGCAAATGTACGGGTTCATCATATTGATTTGGCTGTGGAATTACAATCACTTGTGTATTTCTTAAAGCACTATCCTACTCCAGATGTAGAAGTAGAGGTTGAGGAAACGGAAGAATAAAAAGGAAATGCGTGTATAAGGGTGTAGGGCTAACTACATTCTTATACACGCATTTTTTTGAGATTTGCTGATTTTTGCTCTGGCCAGTTGCTTGCTCTTTAAAACTCCAACTACATATTAAAAGCTTTTAAATAGCTATTACTTCGGTTTTTTTGCATCATTTTGGTTTTTTTTCAGGAAGAAGTGGAAGTTGATTAACTTTATTCCTGATCCGATGTCAAAGGTTGCCAGAATGACTAATAAATACGTATAGAATCCCCAGTCTTGGTTTCTTTGTAGATCGTGAATAGCAAAATACGTAAACAGAGCTCCCAAAATAATATATAGAACTCCTGAAAATAACGGTGATCTTCTCATTTTATAAAAATCCTCCAATAAATTGTGTTACGCCCGAGTACTTTTCCTGCCATTCGATAATTCTGTCATAGTTTAATTGCAGAATAACTACCAGTGTATTCATTGCGACATGGGCGAAGATTGGCACAAGGATTCTTTTGGTCTTTACGTAAAGAAAAGCAAATGTAAAACCCATGCTTGCATATAGGAGAATATGGACAAAATCCATATGAGCAACTGCAAAGATAAGGGAGCTTACAAGTGCAGAGATAAAAAATCCGAACCGTTGATAAAGAGAGCCGAAAATAATTTTACGGAAAACAATTTCTTCTAAAATCGGACCAATGATACTCACAACCAGAATAACAAAAGGCGCGGAATCGATAATACGCATGATTTGTTCTGTATTTTCTGAACCAGGTTTAATGCCTAATAATTGCTCAACTATTCCGGCAAAGCTCTGGGCAAATAAAGAAAGAAAAACTCCGCCGATAGCCCATCCAATAGATGCAGGCAAGCTCATTACATCCGAACGCATTGGATTTCGCACTTCTTTTCTTAATAAAAGAAGGCAGATGATTAAAGTAAGGATAAAACTAAATATTAGCCAAATAACGCCAGCTTGAAATTGTATCGCTTTAGAAGCTGGATTGTAGCCCAGTAAATCAGCGATAAAAAGAACAACTGGAACTCCGACAAATGTAGAAAGCTGCATAGCGATATAAGTTATTAAGATAATCCAATATTCTTTTTTCAAAATAAAAGCTCCTTTAAATAATAATGGTTTAATAAAATGGTGATGAAAGAATATATATAAGTCGTTCGTACTTATTATATTGGAGAATAGAAACAATCATACTTTCTATTCTACTAATAAGCAGTGCTCAGTTTCAAATAGTAACAACTAAAATAATAGAAAGAGTGAATATTTAAGGCTTTAACGTATATACTTTGTAAGGGAGCTTGAGTCTAGAAAAAAAATTTACGAAAAAATAAGTCTTGTCTCTTGCATTATGAGAAAAGATTAATTAATATAATAATTGTGTTAGCACTCATAGCGATTGAGTGCTAACAAGAAAATATAATGTATATAATTTGAGGAGGTTGTTTCACTTGTTAAAGCCATTAGGAGATCGTATTATTATTGAGCTTGTTGAAACAGAAGAAAAAACTGCAAGTGGTATCGTATTACCAGACTCTGCTAAAGAAAAGCCTCAAGAAGGTAAAGTAGTAGCTGTAGGAACTGGTCGCGTATTAGATAACGGAGAGCGTGTTGCGCTTGAAGTATCTGTTGATGACCGCATTATCTTCTCAAAATACTCTGGTACTGAAGTGAAATACGAAGGTAAAGAGTACTTGATTCTTCGCGAAAGCGACATCTTAGCTATCGTTGGCTAATTCTATTTTAAACATAAGAGATTAACTGATTATAAAAAATACATGATAAACAATACTTGAGGAGGTTTTTCAAAATGGCTAAAGATATTAAATTTAGTGAAGAAGCTCGCCGTGCTATGCTGCGTGGGGTTGATGCTCTAGCAGATGCTGTTAAAGTAACACTTGGACCAAAAGGACGTAACGTGGTTCTTGAGAAGAAATTTGGTTCACCACTTATCACAAACGATGGTGTAACAATTGCTAAAGAAATCGAATTAGAAGATGCATTCGAAAACATGGGTGCAAAACTAGTTGCTGAAGTAGCAAGCAAAACAAATGATGTTGCTGGAGACGGGACAACTACTGCAACAGTTCTAGCACAAGCAATGATTCGCGAAGGTCTTAAAAACGTTACAGCTGGAGCTAACCCAATGGGTATCCGCAAAGGGATGGACAAAGCAATTGCAACTGCAATTGAAGAACTAAAAGCTATCTCTAAACCAATCGAAGGCAAAGCTTCTATTGCCCAAGTTGCTGCAATTTCTTCAGCTGATGAAGAAGTAGGACAATTAATTGCTGAAGCAATGGAACGCGTTGGTAACGACGGTGTTATCACAATCGAAGAATCAAAAGGTTTCACTACTGAGCTAGACGTAGTAGAAGGTATGCAGTTCGACCGTGGATATGTATCACCTTACATGGTAACTGACTCAGATAAAATGGAAGCTGTTCTTGAAAATCCATATATCTTAATTACAGATAAAAAGATTACAAACATTCAAGAAATTTTACCAGTGTTAGAGCAAGTTGTTCAACAAGGTAAACCATTATTAATCGTTGCAGAAGACGTTGAAGGCGAAGCAAATGCTACATTAGTATTAAACAAACTTCGCGGTACTTTCACTGCAGTAGCTGTTAAAGCTCCTGGATTCGGTGATCGTCGTAAAGCAATGTTAGAAGATATCGCTGTTTTAACTGGCGGTCAAGTAATCACAGAAGATCTTGGCTTAGAGCTTAAAACAACATCTATTGAATCTTTAGGACGCGCTGCAAAAGTAGTAATCACAAAAGAAACTACTACAATTGTAGAAGGTGCAGGTTCATCTGATGATATCCAAGCACGCGTTAACCAAATCCGTGTTCAATTAGAAGAAACAACTTCTGAATTTGACCGTGAAAAATTACAAGAACGTCTTGCAAAACTTTCTGGCGGTGTAGCAGTAGTGAAAGTTGGAGCTGCAACAGAAACAGAATTAAAAGAACGCAAACTACGTATCGAAGATGCTCTAAACTCTACACGCGCTGCTGTGGAAGAAGGTATCGTAGCAGGTGGTGGTACAGCACTTCTAAACGTATACAATAAAGTAGCTGCTATTGAAGCAGAAGGCGACGAAGCAACTGGTATAAACATCGTTCTACGCGCGATCGAAGAACCAGTTCGTCAAATCGCATTCAACGCAGGTCTAGAAGGATCCGTAATCGTTGAGAAATTGAAAAACGAACCAGTGGGAACAGGATTCAACGCTGCTAACGGCGAATGGGTAAACATGATCGAAGCTGGTATCGTTGATCCAACTAAAGTTACTCGTTCTGCCTTACAAAACGCAGGTTCAGTTGCTGCTATGTTCTTAACAACTGAGGCTGTAGTTGCTGACAAGCCAGAACCAGCAGGTGCACCAGCAATGCCTGATATGGGCGGTATGGGTGGAATGGGCGGCATGATGTAAGGCTTTTGAGCCAAATATCTGAAAAATAGTTAAGGCTATTTTTCGCCCGAACTGAGAACTGGTCACGAAAATTACTTTTTTCTAAAGAATAGACTACTTCCTAAAAACAAGGAGGTAGTCTTTTTTATGTTGTTGAAATTTGCTTTTCAAGATTTTTTAGATGACAGACGTTTTAAAAATACAACAGAAACAAACATTAGGAATTACAAAACACTGCTTGGTGAATTTGTGAACTATTGTATCGAGAATGAGGTTGTAAACATCGAAGACATAACCTACACCCATGTACGGCAATATCTATTAGAATGTCAAGAAAGGGGGAATAAGGCTGGGACAATTAATACCAAACTTTTAAGAATACGAGCATTTCTAAATTACATGGTTGAATGTGAAGTCATCATAAACAATCCTGCTAAGAAAGTTAAAAAGCAAAAGGAAGATATCAAGATTGATGTATTTAGTGATGACCAAATACGTCAAATGTTGAACTTTTACAGAAGGATTAAACAGCGAGAAAAAAGTTATGTTGCATATCGGGACTATATGATGATAGTTACTTTACTTGGAACAGGAATAAGGAGAGGAGAAATCATCAATCTACAATGGTCAGATATTGATTTCATCAACCAAACTATTTCAGTTTTTGGTAAAAGTAGAAGGAAAGAAACAATCCCAATTACGGACAAGCTGTCAAAGGAGTTATCGGGGTATCAGACCTTTTGTAAACAACATTGGGGCAATTTAAACGAATATGTATTTGTCAAAAGAAATAACACTCAGATGACTGAAAATGCATTGATGCTAGTGTTTAAATATCTAGGTCGAAAAATGAATTTTAAAGATATTCGTGTTTCTGCCCATACATTTCGTCATACATTTTGTCATAGGCTAGCCATGTCTGGTATGAGTGCTTTCGCAATTCAAAAGTTAATGAGGCATCAAAATATAACAGTTACGATGAGATATGTTGCTATGTGGGGAAATGAATTGAGAGAGCAAAATAATAAATATAATCCATTAAATACTTTAGATGTATAAAAAACAAAGGATTTAAAAGAAGGTTTTGATAAACAAAGTATTTCAGCAAATTTTATCGAAAATCCACGTATGAGCAGAGGGAAAAGGTAGTTTCAATTTATTAGGAGGATTAAGGGAGTGAAATTATGTACTCCCTCTGTTTTCATTTTATTTTTCATAAAATGTATCGAATATTTCTTCTATAATATTATTAATCATATTAATTTCTTTTGGCTCTTTATCAATCAAGTTAGTTAAAACTTCACGTATACTTTTTTCTTTTTCAGATACTTCTTTATTAATTGATACATAACTAAACAATTTATATAGGTCAACATCTAAGCAATCAGCAATTTTGGCAATATTAGTTAATGAGAGGTTTCTTTCACCACGTTCAACTCCACCAATGTATGAAAAATGAAATCCTGCACGTTCACCAAGCTCTTCTTGAGAAATTCCTTTTTCTTTTCTATAATCACGTATTTTTGCTCCAACAAGTTTTAATATATCGGACATTTTCCCCACCTCTTTCTTTAAAGTGTAGGTAATGGGAAATTAATAAAGAATAGGTACTTTAGTATTAAAAATCAATATTGATACTAATATGTATTAATTGTAGTATAATGTAAGTGGGAATTTTTATAATATTCTTTAGAAAAAATTATAAGGGAGTATGAAATGAAAAAAATATTATTATTATCAATTTTGGTCTTGTTACTGGGGGCATGCTCCACAGTTACCGAGGGGGGAAAGAAAGAGAACGAGAAAGAGTATACATTTAGCAATACGTATTGGGGTATGGATAAAGAAGAAGTTATAAAAACAGTCGAAGGCTTAGATTTAATAGAAGAAGAGGATAGCTTAAATAATAAGCTTGTAGATTTAAATGACAGTGATTATTTATTTTATAAAGGTTTGTATATTTATGATACAGATGTAGAAGAGAAATTTGAGAATGTTATTGTATATTTCAATTTTAAGAAAGATAAATTAGTTTCAGCTGGGTATAAATTTGATAGTAACTACAACTTTTTACTATTTCCTGATAGTGTACCTGATTTATTAGAAGGGATAGAAAAAAATTTAGTAGCAGAATATGGGGAAGATTATAAATTAGATGATTCTTTTTCAGACTGGGGTGTAACGTCTTTAATATGGGAAACAGACAAAACAAAAATAAAGCTGGAATCAAATACTGCTAAACAGTCAGTTACTATTAGTTATAGTAATAATAGTAAATAATTAATTACTAGAATATATAATATTTTTATAATAATTGATTTCAATTTTTCGAGGTTTTGTATCAGCAGGTGCCTAGATCAATTTTCGTTCGGATTATGTGTTTTTATTTGAATTACCCCCTACCCCTAGTTTGAAACGTTATTTCTCCTAATATTTGATTTTGTTCTTCCTCATAATTGGATATTGGCAATTACATAAATGTGTAAGTAAATATGGCTTTATCTTCAGGAATTGATTTTATAGACAATATGAACAGCATTTTAATAGGATTCTCAACTATGTTCCTAATGGTATTTCCTCCTGCATTCCTAAGAAAATTTATAAGCGGGAGTTCAAACCTTATAAAGCCATTTGTCAACATAGGCAAGGTATAACTGGAAACTCAAACAAACTAGCAAATCTATTAAAAAAAGGAAGGAGATGGTTTCAATGAAGAAAGAAAAGAAAATTATTATTTGCTCGATTGTTGGTGCATGCGTATTATTTGGAGGTTATTTTGTCTATGATATTACCTCTAGACTAAGCGAAGATGAGTACGAAGAAGAAATTGAAGGTTCGTTTAACGACATTTCAGCTATTATGCTTGACTTTAGCGACATTGTAGATATAGGCTCTGACCCATATATAAGAGAAACTGACGAATTTAAAGATGAGGTTACTCGTATTTCAGATAGGCTAGATAGAGAAATTGGCGATGTTAGAGATATAAAACCCCCTTATAGTAAAAAAGATGAGCACAGAGACTTATTAAAAGCAATGGACTACTATGAAGTTGTTGCAGAAAAAATGCCGAAAACGCTTACGAATTTAGAAGATGAAGACATGGACTCTGTTTTAGATAACATGGATAAAGCAAATACTATTATGGAAAGAAGTGATTTGTGGTGATTAGTTTCACTATTCCATGAGGTATTAAAGTAAGAGAAACAGTAGCCTATGGATTAAACGGAAAACAATTAATTTATCTAACTTTTGGTGTAGGAGGAGTTGTCAGTATAACGGCTTTACCATTGCTAATAGATTTTAGTTTTGGAATATAACTGTTTGTACTTCCTTTATATTCCGCCCACCAAAGGAAATATGGGTATTATATTCATAGTCACAACATATTAGTCCTTTCGACTAAATACATCCGAACATAATCAAAAATCAAATTGTATAACTGTACATGCCCTCTAGGCTAATTCTAGGGGGTTTTTCTTGTCTGTTATTGAAAGTTAATAGGAATATGGTAACGAACGTACTTCCTTTAGGTGGGTTTATACGTGGCTAACATAGTGTGTCGTATAGATGCATTCTCATAATCACTGTTATAGGAATTAAAATAAAGTTGCAAATTTTTTAACACAAAATCTTAAATCTATAACATAGATGGTGCTACTGCATGACAATGGCATATTTTGAACCTGTTCTAGAAGTTTATATAAAGGAATATGAAAAACTTCCTCTTTTCATACTTCACTTCTAACTTCTTTGTTCTCAAAAGTACAGTAATCTACTTTTATTTGAAAGGAAATGGAAGGGGAAAAACTTCACAACCTCCCCCTTCCAAACGTGTGTTGAATATATTTAAAAAGGAGGATAAACCATGACTTTAATCAATAGTAAGCAAGAAATAAAGCCATTAAAAAAGCATGATGAGTTTGGAATAGAGGTCTTAATAGGAAAAGAGAAATTAGCACTAAATAGTAATCAAAAAGGATTATACATTGATTTGTGTTCATTTTCATTGGCAATTGGCATTCCAATATCCAAGTTATTAGATGTAATTAGTTATAGCCCTATTACAAATGAGTATCTTGCTTTTTATCGAATGGAGCAAAAGATTGTTAAGTTAATAGACATCAAAGGGGTGGAAATGTTAATTAGAAATTTGATGGCTTCTGGTCATGATTTGGAAGTGTTAAAGACTATTAGGAGTCAAATAAACAAAACGATTGAACAACTGGAAAAGGAGAGATGAGAAGTGGAGAAGACCAAACATGCATCTGTATATCTAGAAGAGAGTCAAATTCGATATTTAAAATTACAAGCAATGTTAAACAATTTTAATGTAAGTGAATATCTTCGTTGCCTAATTGACGAAGACATGGAAACGAATAATGACATATGCAAAGAGTACGAAAAAGTTCTTTATACCGACAATTTCAAAACCCTTTAACACAAAGGGTTTTGTTTATATAGATTGATTGTAAAAACAAAGGAGTGTTAGAAAATGATTGAACAAGTTGAAGAAGTAAATTCAATTCACGAAAGATATGCACCAAAAGTACACAATGAACTAGTTCCTTTTATGAAGTTTAAAAGGAGTGATAATCCATACACTTATTACACTATAACAGGTATCAAATGGATTCTCGACAATCCTAATTTTAGTAACAGTGAGAAAGTATCGATAGCGTATTTAGCTACCTTCCAAAGTTATAACGGAAAGCTAGTATCAAATAACCGTATTGCATTGGATAAGAAGATGATTCAACAATACATAGGTATTAAACATATCAGTACATTCAATACATTTTATAAAAACTTATTCTCACAAGGTATTATTGCTGAAGGATACCAAGGATTGTATTTCAACAATGATATAGCATTAAAGCGAGGGAAATATGGTATAGGTAAGCATGATGATGATGTTAAATTAGCTAAGATTTTTAATAAGCCACTTGAGTATCTGTATAAAAACAATGCACCAAAAACCTTATATCCAATACTAGCATTAGCACCTTATATTGTACCTGTAGAGACAAGGGTAGATTTATCATTAGCTGAAATTACTTTCCTATGTGGATATTCAAACACTAGAAGTTGTGGTAGGCAATTGAAGTTAATGGAATTGGAGAATGGAGAGAGAGTTTTTATTAAGAAGGATAATGAAATCTTAATAAATCCTAATCTAGTTAAATCTTAGATGTTTAATAAATGTTTGACGTTTTTTTGACAAAAGAAAAAGTCGATTCACTCATACAGCCCCATGGGATACAGTGATTTAATTCTAATTTGTACCTTTGTATATAACTACTTAATACATAAAATAATCTTAACATCCATTAGCAAGGGATATATAATCCAATTTTGCAAAGTGTAAAAGGAATAAAATTATATATATGTTTGATAATGCAATATCCTTAAAATTAATATGTTCCGCTAAAGCGGTACAATCTTCTAACCTCAACCATAAGCAAGATAACAGATATGGTTGAGGAAGAAGATTATATTATAGAATAGTAATATTAAAGAAGAATTTATATTAAAAATGATAATCCATATACCATTTAATAGATATTAATAGCAGGAATATATTGTATAATAGTATTTAAGAAGTATGTATATAGGTAAGGGGGGGTTAGGTTGAAAAAAAATAAGAAAACAAGTATTGAGAAGATGTATGTGTTTGCTGGATTTAAATTTGCAGAGTATATTGAAATGGATACATTTAAAGAAAGAATAAGTAATGACCTTGATATAGAAATAAATGAATTAACTAACTTGGGTGATATCTTTTCTAAAATCCACATGGAAAATCCTGATTTAGAGAAAAAGTTAAATGAAATATTTTTTGAGAATATTTTATATAGCCATCTTAAGCATGTATACATTGATGAGTTTAATACAAAATTGAAAGTATCTCAGTTTAAGCAAAATATGAAAAAGGTGATAGAAAGCCTTAATCATAATGATAATATTCCTTCCGCTTTATACCCTGAAATGAGTGAAGAAGGATTTTTTTTAATGGATAGTCTGAATGTTTCATCAATTAATTCTAAATTTATTGCTGGATTTGATTATGAAGCAAATGGTGAAGAACTAATTAATGCAAGAATTATCTTTGTGGAGGTTGTTCCTACTGGAGATAGAACAGAGTATTTTGTTGCTGGAATAGATATTGATTTTAAAAGTAATACTTATTTGACTATGATAAGAACTAAACAGGATATAAAAAAATTGGATAACGAAGAAGAAAATCAAAAATTAGATAAAACAACTTATCAATTATATAAACGAGTTAAAGATAATATTATTGCTGATTTACTTTATAATACGCAAACTATCGACGTGAAAAAAGATAGATTAAGTATGTATAATTTATGCAAAAATCTTGACGAACAGCTTTTAAAAGATATCCGTGCGGAGGTAATAAGTAGGACTAGTAGTTCAGTGTCTTCAAGTGTAAAACAATTAATTAGTGACTTGTTTCCTTCGGGAAAAAAGCCAAAAAAGCATGATCGAGATAAATTAGAAGAAAATATATCATCCTTATTAATAGCAAATTATATTAAAACTAATTATAAGGGAAAAGACCTTGTGAAAATGGCAAAAGGTAAAAAATTAGTTGGGTACCCAACAAAAATAAAGTTCACTTCAAATAAAGCTAATAGAGGTTCAACGCAATCATCTAGTTCTAAACAACCTGTTTCTGCATCTGACATGTTTCATAGTTTGTACATTAGCTTTAGAGACGCACTTGGTTTGGAACAATGGTCAATATCTTGGTTTACTGATTATGAATTTAAAAATCCTAAAGACTTTGATGTCATACAAACTACTATATATTCAAAATCAACTTACTTTGAAGTTGTGTTTAAACCTACTAGACCTCTTAATAAGGAGATTATATATCATGTTGTTAAATACCTTAATAACCATCGTTAAAGAAAGGTTAAAAATGGATGAGGAAAAATTTATAAAATTAATAGAATTATTAAAGGATGAAGAAGATTTTACTGAAGAATATCTCATGAGTAATAAAGTTTCGGGAATAATTACTAGTGAATTAATTGAACTTCTTAAGAGTAATAATTTAATCGATATTAAATATGCGTATGAATGTGAAATTAAAGGTGGAGAATCAGAAGTTGCAGATTCGCTTAAAGAAGAATGTAATTTCTGTAAGTCCTTGTTAGAGGATTCTGAATTTCATATTGTAAGAGAATTATATACACTAAAAGAACAACTTATAGAAGAGATTGAAAACAAAGAAAAGAAGGAATTAGAGGGTACAATTGATACCTTATATTTGGAGAATTTTAGACAACTAAAGATTAATTTGAATAATGTGGTTCCTTTTCTCGGTTCAGGTGTTTCTATCCCATTAGGCTTACCTAATTGGACAGGTCTTATTTCTAAAATGGAAACAGGATTACCAAATCCTGACGATGTTGAACAGTTTAAGGATTATTTAAAAGTTGGGGATATTTTTAATGCTTTAGATATATTACAGAATGAATCATTAACATATAGAACTGAAGAACAAATTAAAACTTTTATCCGTGACTACATAAATAAGCACTTTAGAAAAGAACTAGGTAAAGAATACCATAATATAAATGATATTCTAAATCTTAATTCTGATTTTTACATTACGACAAATTATGATAATTCACTTAGCCAGTATAAAAGTAAATTTTCTTTTCCTTTTATACTTGATGATATAAAAGTAATGCAAGAGTTATTTTCAGAGAAAAATCAAAGAATAATTCACCTACATGGAAATGTTGAAAAAAAAGAATCAATGGTAGTTACTGAAAAAGATTACGAAAGGCTTTATAATGATGATAAAAATAAAAGTATCTTAAGTGGAATTATGTCTCAAAAATCCTTTCTTTTTATTGGTTTTTCCTTTACCGACAAATATTTTATGGATATGTATCAATTATTACGAACTCATATTGGTGGGAATCATTATATTATATTGGCTGACCTTCACAAGCATAAGGCTCAACAATTAATTGATAAAGGACTAATTCCAATAAGTATTAATGTTAATAATTTAAATACTGAAAAAACGTTTGCAAATGAAATAAACACAGAATATTCGCAGAAATTTGTAAACTCATTAAAGGTACTTATTAAAAATTTGCTAAAGTAATAAGGTCAGTTAATTGCCTTTTTATTAATTATTTTTGTTTCTTGATACAGCAAAGGAATAAATTTTATAGCCCATTATGCATTAATAGTTAAATATTTGTGACCGCTTGAAAGAGATGACACAGTTTTTGCTTGATAAAGTGGGACACTTTTTTCCAATTTGAAACGTATATTTTTAATGTTAGCCTCTTTTTGGCTATTTCTAGAAAGAAATTAATGAATGTTTCAGTATTATAATTATGAATCGCCACTCTCAAGATAATGTATACATGCTAATATTTATACACATTTGTAAAGTTGTTCTTGCTGCACTAACGGGGCAGTATTGTTGAGGAAGAACTTTATTAAAATTAAAATAAAAGAGTAATTTTAAACATTGGGGATTGGGGGAAAAGGTCAGTGATAAAAGGACTGTATGAAGGACATTTACCAGTTATAGATTTAGAACGTTCTATCGAGTTTTATGGAAAACTAGGTTTAAAACTGTATAAAAAATATGAGAAAGTAGCCTTTTTTTGGATTGAAGAAGGAAAAAGTTGGATTGGTTTATGGGAAGGAGCAGAATCAAGAGTTCCTTATCACGTTTCATTGAGACATATTGCATTTTATGTTGAATTAGATGATATTAAGAAAGCAAAAAATTGGTTAAAGGAACGTGGGATTGAAGTAAGAGATGAATTTAATAGAGGAACAGAAGAAGCTGTGGTTGTACCTAATCAAGCACATGCAATGATTTACTTTGACGACCCAGATGGAAACCATTTGGAGTTTATTGCAAGATTACCAAAAGAAATTGACCAAACAGAAAAAATGTATTTGAGTGAATGGGAGAAATTGTACTTGTAACTAAAAATAGGTTTGTTTTTTACTCAATAAAATATTGCGAAACGTTGTACGTAAACTATCAGAAGCATTAATTTTAGGATTTAGGAGAATTTATGCTCCTGTTTTTCGGTAAATCTTTTGGAACTAGAAGGAGCAGTATTCCTGTAATAAATGTAAACTAGCTTATGTAAGAAATGGGGCAGGATAGTTCAGTGGGTATTATTGGTAAAAACCTAATTAAGTTGTTAAAATAAATAATTAAATAAATAAGGGGAAATTCATTTATGTACTCTATTTTTAGCTTTATATAACCCAGGATCAGAGGACCTCCAAAAATGATTGGAATGTACTAATAAAATCAGATCATAAATGGAGGAAATAGATAATGGATAAACAAGAATTAAGAAAAAAAGAGCTTGATAAGTTATTTAATTTCTTAGAGTGTAATCGGTTATTTAGTGGAGTTATACTTTTGTCTTTAGAAGGTAAAGTTTTTTACAAAAGGGCTATAGGAAGGAAATCCGATTCAGAAGAACATTCACTTGATTCAGTCTTTGAGATTGCATCTATCTCATAAGCCCCAAAATGAACTTGGACAATAAGAGTAATATTTATTATACTGCTTAATGTACCAAGGAGGCTGACATCATGAAACGAATAAAACATTCTAAAGAATTTAAATTACAAGTCATCAAGGAAGCCCAAGACACAGGGAAGAATACCCTTGTAGCTCGCCGGTATGATCTGAATCCCAATATGGTTAGTCGCTGGGTTCGTGAATACAAAGATGGTAAATTTGGTGAAGTAGATGTGGCTGTGCTGCCAGATATAGACTCCAAAGAATTATCCAAAGAAAATGAAAAACTTAAAATGTTATTAGGTGAAAAAGACCTTGAAATAGCGATCCTGAGGGATCTTATAAAAAAGAAAAACCCTCACTTGCTGAAAAGCATGAAGTAGCTAACAAATGGATTCAAAAAGGCTACTCGATTTCAAAGGTGCTTAAAATCATAGGTATTCCTCGATCCACATACTATTATCAAAAGAATTATCGTGTTGAGGAGAAAAAAGTAAGTGAGGGACGTCCAGCACCAGGTTATTCGATCCAAGAGGACGGTCAAAAGATATCAGACGAACAGATTAAAGAATTTCTACTAGAAGAGATTGCCGGTGATTGCTATAACTATGGTTATCGCAAACTCACTAAGGTCTTAAGGCGAAAATACAAACTTAAAATTAACAAGAAAAAAGTATACCGGATTTGTAAAGAATTGGACATCTTACGCCCACAGCGCCAAAAGAAAGTCTCATACCCTAGGAAACTAGCAAGAAATCGCATTATTACAAGATCTAATCAGCTATGGGAAGCTGACATTAAATATGGCTTTATCGAAGGTGAGGATCGCTTTTTCTTTGTCATGTCCATCATCGATGTTTATGACAGGGGCATCATTACCTATCATATGGGATTAAGCTGCACTGGAGATGATGTCAAACAGACACTGAAAAGGGCATTATTAAAACGCCAACAATATGATGAATTGGAAAAACCTGTAATCCGAACAGACAATGGACCGCAGTTTATTTCCCATACTTTTGAAAAGTTTTGTGAAGATTCCAAAATTGAGCACGAAAGAATTCCACCAAGAACACCAAATATGAATGCTCATATTGAGTCTTTCCATCGCATTTTTGAGGACGATTGCCTATCCAGATGGCAGTTTGAAACCTACACAGAAGCATATCAAGAAGTCATGAATTTTATGGAGTTCTACAACGAGAGACGTATGCATTCTAGTATACTAGATTTGTCACCAAAGGAATTCTATCAAAAACAAGATTCATTGGTGATCAAGGAGGTTCGGGTGTAATGGATGTATTCATTCAAAGCATCAGCTTGATTTGGAGTGGCGGGCATGATAGCCTCGTTCGGCGATGCCAATGTTGTAAAACAGCTGGCTTCTTGGCAGGAGAATCATGCCCGCAGAGGCTCCATGTCAAGCAACATGGCCTTTTTGAAGAATAATGAAAGAAATCTATAAAATAAAAAACTGAGGAAATGAAAGAATAAGAGAGTTATTGTCCAAAATTCGGGGGTTAATCCGCTATTTCAAAGAGTTTTACTGCAATGGCAATCTTGATGTTAATCGACCAGAAAAGAATGGGGCTTGATGATGATATAACAAGGTATTTTCCTTCACTCCCGTATAAAGGTATTACTATCAAGAACCTTTTAAATCATACCTCAGGACTACCTGACTATATGGAGTGGTTCGAAGAAACATCAAACTGGGATCATAGTAGAATCGCTACAAATAAGGATGTAATAAATTACTTAAAAGAGCAGAAACCTGAAGTATTATTTGAAGTTAATGCAAAGTGGGAGTATTGTAATACGGGATATGTTTTGTTAGCAGAAGTAATTGAAATGGTTTCTGATCTAACTTATGGTAAGTTTCTTCAAGATAGAATATTTACCCCTCTAGAAATGAGAAATACATCAACGTATTCGCAATTTATAAATAATGAATTAGAGAATTTTTCTATTGGTTTTATCTATGATTGGGAAAAAGATTTATATTATCACCCTAATGAGTTAGTTGAGCATAAGTATGTTTACTTTTTGGATGGTATAAAGGGGGATGGTGGTATTAAGTCTACTGTTGATGATCTTTTCATATGGGAAAAATCAATATTAAATAATAAGCTAATTTCACAAGAAGCCACTAATCTCTTATTAGATCCTGCTTCTTTAATAGGAAACGTTACAACAGGATATTGCCCTGGATTGCATGATAATTATGGTGGGTATGGTCTTGGATGGAAGTTAGAAAATCATCCAAAATATAAGGACATTGTGCTACATGATGGTTACTGGGCAGGTTATTGTACAGGACTTATAAGTTACAAAAACTATAATAAGACCATTATCATGTTAACTAACCTAGATTTTAAAAATGATAAGTTAATAAAGATTCCACATATGGTCACGTTAGCTGTAGAAAAAGTATTATTTAATGAAACAGTGGATTTAGAAGAATTTAAGAAGTTAATCAATTTATAAGTAAAAAAGAAGGAGGGCTTTTCCCTTCTTTTTTACTACAAATATATTTGTAAAACTCAACTTTGTGAATCCATTCACTTAAACAAACGGGGGCTTTAGTAAAACAAATGAAGAGCAAAAAAGAGCCGAATTATGCAAGTTTTTATACACTACTTGTATATTTCGGCTCTTTTTATTTACTGCCATAAGATAGCTTTTATTACTAAAGAGAACATTTTATTCTAAATCTAATTTCCAATTAATTGTGTCACTTAAATGAGCAAAAACTGTTTCATTTTACTTGACGGTCACAATATTTTAACACGTACAATTGTTTGACTAGTTTTAAATACCATTTGAAAATAAAATATGCATACATTTGAAGGTTAGTTTCAGATGGAATAATGAAACCTTAACAAAGAAGGAATAGTGTTTGTACCCCTTATGATATCAGTAATATAATAAAAGAGGAAAAATGTTAAAGGATAAAAAGGGGAATGGATAGATACAGACTTTAGACACCTTTACAATTTTTTATGACTACTTTATACTGATAATGTAATCATTTAATAAAGAAGTAGTCTATCTACTTTAGATAAAATGAAAGTCGTTGACCCAACTAAAGTTACTCGTTCTGCCTTACAAAACGCAGGTTCAGTTGCTGCTATGTTCTTAACAACTGAGGCTGTAGTTGCTGACAAGCCAGAACCAGCAGGTGCACCAGCAATGCCTGATATGGGCGGTATGGGTGGAATGGGCGGCATGATGTAATAAACGCCCTCAAACCCTTGATATATAAGGGCTTTATGTAAGATGAGAGTGGAATGCTAACATTTTTGTTAACATGAAGTTTTTAAAGGACGCTTCTCATGAGTTGAGCAAACTTATGGGAAGCTTCTTTTTTATATCTGAAAGTTTAGTTGGAGGAATAAGAAAGTTCCTTTTAGAGTAGTCGGCCCCGTTTCAAGTGTTCATATTAAGCACATGTGTGATAAAATGAAAAAATAAATATGAGATGAAAAAGATGGCTAGTAAGGAGTTGCCGTGGCTTTTGATGTTGTCAGAGGTGGACGCAATGTGAAAGGGGTAAAAAATGGTGGTAAATAAAAACAAGAATCAAAAGATAATAGGAATAGTTTCATTAAAGGAAGCGCTATCCGCATTAAAAGTCGCAGATCTTCAAGACATCCGGAAAAAGCTGCAAATTAAAAATATAAGCTCGATGAAAAAGGCGGAGTTAATCCAATCTTTGGCAGAGGCAATCCCTGTTCTTTTCAGAAATATTATCAGTAAGTTCGATGAGCGACGATTATTTTTAATAAAAAATATCATTGCCAATAATGGAGTTATGAGCGCAAACAATCTAGAAATCGAGGAGATGGAGTATCTCCATAAAACTGGTTTTATGTTTACTAGTTTTCAAAATGGTAATCCAATCGTCATGATCCCTTTGGAATTATTGCCTTCTCTAGTGAAAATTATTCAAGACGAAACGATACTTACAGATGTTAAGCGGAATACGGAATGGATAAAGATTACCCGCGGACTACTCTATTATTTTGGAACGGTGCCGCATGACGAGTTAGTGCATTTAGTTGAGAAATACACGCCTATTCACCCAGATTACCTTGCCTTCAATCAGGTTATATTTGATGCGATGGAATACTATCAAGAAATATACATTAACAGGTATGGCTATTCTTACTGGGAAGTGCTAGACCCTTTAGTTATTTTAGAGGAGCAGGCATCTAGAAAGAATATTGATTACTATCCATTCTCGAAGAAACAGCTCCTTGAAGCAGGTGAAACGGACTATGTGGAGTGTCCAAAAGGTTATTCTCAACTTTTATCTCTATTTACGAAAGAGTATCGGATGTCAAAACAAGAGGCGAAGGAGTTTGTTGAGGACTGTATTATGCATGCGAAATTAGGCAATCAACCTAGTCAGCTTCTTCAATATTTACAGACTCACCTGACATTTGAAAGCTTAGAAGCAGTGCAAAGACTGATGGATGCCGTTGTTCTTCTTATGAATAATACGAGGGAATGGTATTTAAAGGGATATACATCGGAAGAGCTATTCGCGCAGGAAAAGAAGGTCTTACCGCCTTTGCCCAATAAAAAAGGAGAGGTCATTAGTCTCCAAACCCGTCAAAAGGTGGGGAGAAACGATCTTTGCCCATGTGGGAGCGGGAAGAAATTTAAGAAATGTTGTGGGAGTTGAAAATCTGAACAGTGATAAAAAATGTTAAAAGTTTAGTGGGTGGACAAAGGGATAATGAGTTATATTGCAGAATATCTTTCACAATTTATTGTCTAAAAAGAAGGATTTGGTGTTGGTGGCAAAAAGGAATTCACAAGCTTGGGCAGAGGCCAAAAAACGATGCAAATTGAATGAGACTGATCTACAAATGGCTAAGGAGTTGGGGATGACAGCTAAGAGCTTAATTAAAAATATCCCCATGCCTAATCAGCTATGGAAAGCACCTGTAAAAGTATGGATTCGTGATCTATATGAGGAGAAGTTCAATAGGGTCATTACATTTAAGCCTGCTCTCAGTGAAGAATTAAAAATAAAGCCCAAAAAACAAGAAAAACTGATTGTTTCTGATCACTGGGTTGATGAGGAGGACTTACCATTTTGATGAAATCTAAGACTGATCGATTATCTGATGAAGAAATAAAAGTCATATTGAGAGCAGCTGATGAAATTATTGCTAAAGGTGGAAGAACACTTCTTGCCAAAATCTTAAAGGGCTCACGGGAGAAGAAAGTATTACAGCTGGAGCTGGATAAGTGTCCTGTCTATGGTTATTATAAATCAGAAAATCTAGATGAAATTATGCAAAAAATTGACTGGATGATCGATTATGATTTTCTAGATATTGAGTATTATGGAAGACTACCAATGATTGTTTTTACAGAAAGGGGGTGGTACATAGAGTCCGATCAATGTGCGGATGAACTTTTAAATGAATGGAAGGAATGGGTCAAGCAGGGAAAGCAAAATCCCGATATGAGCTATCTAAAGGATCGGAATAGGAAAATGATTCTATTGCTGCTTGAGAAGATTAAAAAATTCGGAGATCAAGGACTTATTCCTTATCTAGAATTATGGGAGAAAGTTGATTATAAAAAGGTAAGAGATGAGATTCGAACAACTATAAATGTATTAAATAGAAAAGAGCCGTTTGATCATTCAGTTGTAAAGGAAAAAACAGAATCTATCAAAGAAGCATTAGAGGGTATTGAACCGCATGACCTACTTTTAAAATGCTGGGTATGTGGAGAACGATTTACCTTTACAACAGGAGAGCAGCAATTTTATAAGAAAAAAGGTCTTTCATACCCGAAAAGATGTAAAAAGTGTCATAACAAAAAGGATAACGAATTATCCTATTAATTAAGAAAATCTACTTTAAGAGCAGACTAATAGATTAGAGGTTGTGGAGTATGACTAAACCAAAAGAAAAGGTAGAGGAAAAGAAGGCAGAATTACTGAAATTAACAATTGAGTTTAGTAAGCAATTTTTAAATGAAGAATATGAGGGAGTAATTGAAAAATTAATAAACAAAATGGCTAGAAAAAGAGACATTCCATTCCTGTCAGGCCGTATTGAAATATGGGCTGCGGCAGTAATCCATGCTTTGGGAACGATTAATTTTTTATTTGATAAATCTAGTCAACCATATGTGTCTGCTACAGAAATTTTTGAGTATTTTGGCACCAAGCAAAGTACGACTTCGCAAAAGTCGAAGAAAATTAGAGATATGTTTAATATGACCTATTTTGATAGTAATTTCTCGATAGAGTCAGTTGTTCAAGGTAGTCCTTTTAATAATCTTTCAATAGTAAATGGATTAATCGTTCCTCAAGATATGTTGAATGATCAGCAGATTGAAATCGAAGAATGGGAAATTCAAGCTGCCCAAATATTAGGAATAAGCGGTTTAGAGAGTGGTAATAAATATAAAGCAAGTTATATGGACAAATTACTCAATGTAAAAGAGACAAGTTTAATGAGTTTTTATGAATATCTATTACAACATATGATATTTCCTTTTACTGCGTTATATGAAGAGGAAGTTGGCCCTTTAGAAATCGCAGAATTTGAAGTCAGCTGTATTCATTTAGACCAAGAGATGAAAGTAGACGAAAATTATGGAATTCTTGTTGAATGCAGGTTGGGTAGGAAAAAAGTAATACTGCCATTAGCTAGCATCAAATTGGATGAAGGACATAAGAATTTTAAATGGATAGATTTATATCAAGAATGGTTCTGGTCATACAGATAATGTTCAATAGTGGATCGTTCTTTGAATGCATTTTTTAATAGACTGAAAATAGGAATGATAAAAAAAGTGGAAACTATGGAAAAATCTGATATTTTAAGTGGTAATACCTTTAGTTATTTTGATGTGTTTGAAGAGAAAAAAGGGCTTGTCTTAGGAACTGAAGTAAATGATATAAAATATATTATTTATGATCAGTATTGTATGAATCCAAGTTGCAAATGTGATGATGTTATTCTTATCTTTACAGAAAGCGAAAATAATGATTCTGAGTTTGCTATAAGATTATCTTTGAAAAGGAAAAGGTATGAGATTCTTGATATCTATGGTATTTCTAAGAGACAAGTGGATGAGATTGTTAAGGGTTCATTAAAAGATAGTGCAGAAGCAATGGAGCTATTAAAAAAGCGATATAAGGAGATGAAGGAAGCGGGAAAGGCAGTTTTACAAGGAAGTCCGGAAATAAATAGCAATAAAATTGAATTGCCAGTGGAAAAGCCTAAAAGAAATGATCCTTGTCCTTGTGGGAGTGGGAAAAAATACAAAAAGTGCTGTGGTGTATAGTTATTTGTTATACTAAATTTAAATTAATATTCCTCCTTAGTCCAGCAGTGTTGGCTTTTGAAATATCCGAACCCATTAGTATTAAAAAATTAGATGACACAAAAGAAATTCTATTGTAGTGCAAACTTTTCAGTGGCAATGTGCTTGAATCGATGATTTTTAACGGCATGACCAGTTTTGTATAGTGTGTTTTAGCATGAATTTGTGATACTAAATCGAGAAATAGCCTTTGGAAAAGGTCAGGATTCAACCCATTTAATCGACGTGATAACTGAGAAATACTAATAGAATCAAGGTTGATCTCCTTTTGAAGTTGGTCATTGAAAAGACTATCACTTAGTGCATGAAGACTCTCAATTTCCTGTAATTGTGCAAACAGGAATAATTTTAGGAACGATTCGGTCGTTAATTTTTTCGTATAGAAATCTAATTTCAATGTTTTCACTTGCTCCTCAAATAAATGAGAATTAATTGGTGAAAACCATTGTCCAAATGAATTTTTTCGTGTAATCTTGTCCATGTGAGATGTCCTTTATTAGTGGATTTGGACGGGTTACCACCTGACTTTTCCATTATAAAGGACTTTTTCTTTGCACAAAACAAAATAGTGAAGATTATGGGTATTTTTAATATTGAAATTTAATTAGTGCAACACTAGTGATAAAATATGTTTATTGTTTGTCCGATATTATGCATCTGAAAAAGTAAATTAGGGTGAAAATGATTTAGTTATTCGGAGGTTTATAATAATTTACATAAATAAATCGTTAATGAAAATAATAAAAAATAAGTCTATACAACTAATTAAATTTATTTACGGAGGTTAGCTATGTACTGGAATGGTGTAGTAGAAAGACTTAACCTTACAGCAAAAGGTTCATGATTTATTTATTTAACAGGATCCATACTACTATATTTTTCAATCACTACAACTAAAAATATTTCAAGAAATGAGTGGATATTACTTTGTGGAATGGTTGGTTTTTATGGCTGGTTAATTAATATTGTAATATTCTATATTTTCGATCTGTTAGATTCAGGAGATTCCTCAATCGGTGGGATACCTGATTATTTTATGTTTATTGTAGGACCTGTTACAATTGCAATCTTGTTTTTAAATCGTTATAAATCTCCTACAAAGCTAATTAGAGTAATTTTATTTTCATTATTATCATTTTTAATGGAGTATATATTAGGAAAACTAGGCTTTTTAAAATTAAAGGGATGGAAACCTATTTATTCCATTCCTTGTTATTTGCTAGTATTTGGGGTTGCTTTACCTTGGACACTAAAGCTTATAAGAAAATCGTAAAAGACAGGTTCAGGAACTTTTGGATATTAAGTTCTTTTTACAGGCATCTTTTTTGGAAAAACAACTTTGGAGATGCTGATGTAATAGAAAAGGACTTGTTAAAAACGAAAGTGAAATGCGAACATTTTACTAACTAGAAGATAATGATCGAGGTCTCTAAAAGTTTGATCGAACTTTTAGAGACCTATTTTACTATTGGGAAAAAAATGAAGATTCATATTTCCCCTTATCTAGACTATCCATGATTTCTGCTAAGATATATCAGACCCTTCATCAATCTCTCATAATTTCGAAGATAATGTGAACTTCCCCAGAGTATTTGCTTAAAGCAAAAAAACACGTATAATTATTAGTATTAAAAGATAGAAATGGAGTAAAAAAATGGTCCAATCAATTAACACAAAAGTCGATTTAGTTATTAATGCAACCTCGCATACGGGAATTTCAGAATATGGGAAGATTATGATTGGGGACAAAGGATTTGAATTCTTTAATAGCCGTGATGCTCGTAAGTTTATACAGATTCCTTGGGAAGAAGTTGATTATGTAATCGCTTCGATCATGTTCAAAGGAAAATGGATACCCCGTTATTCCGTCCAAACTAAGCGAAATGGGACGTATACATTTTCCTCTAAAGATCCGAAGAAAGTTTTGCGAGTAATCCGTGAATACGTTGATCCGAAACGCATGGTCCAATCATTGAGTTTCTTTGATGTTATTAAGCGTGGATTGAGAATTAAATCAAAAAAGTAAGAGTTTTTGAAAGTAGAAGAAGTACTGAATATTATGGATTTAAACGATTAACCTGCATCTCCGTAATGATCTTGAAAGAGTCATCACTGATAAGATGATAGCGGAACCAAAAAAATATTTTCCCTATTGAAAGTGAATATTCGGTATGCTATAATTTTTTTGGAAGCTTACTAAAGTTAAGCGAGAATAATTAAACACTCCATTTAAAGCGTTTGCAGAAATTAAATAACCATCGGCATTATTTTTACGTGTTACTGATTCGATCAGGCATGAGTAAAAAAGTATGTTTGAATGAAGCATTAAGGGGCATTCTATACCCATAGCTTCATTTAAATCGACTTTTTACTCATGCCTTTTTTATTGTATGAAATCTGTAATCGCTTTAGATGAGCTATGAAAATGCAGCTGAAAAGATACTTTAGTGGATTCTCCATATTTAGCTGTAAAAAATATAATAGGAGGTAAAAAGATGGTAGGAATTATCATTGCTAGTCACGGTGAATTTGCCAGTGGTATGTTGCAATCTGGGTCGATGATCTTCGGGGAGCAAGAAAATGTAAAAGCTGTTACATTGATGCCGAGCGAAGGACCTGCAGATGTAAAGGCAAAAATGAAAGAAGCAATTGCCTCTTTCGACAACCAAGACGAAGTACTATTCTTAGTCGATCTTTGGGGTGGAACTCCTTTCAACCAAGCCAATAGCTTGTTTGAAGAAAACAATGAAAAATGGGCAATCGTTGCTGGTATGAACTTACCAATGTTGATTGAAGCTTATGCATCACGCTTCACAATGAACACGGCACATGAAATTGCCGCACATATTTTAGGGACAGCAAAAGAAGGAGTTAAAGTAAGACCTGAAAAATTAGAACCAGCAGAAACAGCTGCTACTGCAACTGCTCAACCAGTAAATGCTGGTGCTCCTGGTAAATTTGAATACGTATTAGCTCGTATTGACTCTCGTTTACTTCATGGACAAGTAGCGACTGCTTGGACAAAAACTACGCAGCCTACACGTATTATTGTTGTATCTGATGAAGTAGCGAAGGATGACCTTCGTAAGAAATTAATCCAACAGGCTGCTCCTCCAGGTGTAAAGGCACATGTGGTTCCTGTGAAAAAAATGATCGAGCTTGCAAAAGATGATCAACACTTTGGTGGTCAACGCGCATTGCTTCTATTTGAAAATCCACAAGATGCGCTTAGAGCGGTTGAGGGTGGCGTTCCATTGAAGACAATCAACGTAGGTTCGATGGCACACTCACCAGGTAAAGTTCAACCGAATAAGGTATTGGCTTTTAACCAAGACGATATTAATGCATTTGCTAAGTTAAAAGAAGCTGGTTTAAGCTTCGACGTACGTAAAGTTCCGAACGATTCAAAAGGTAACATGAATGAAATAATCAAAAAGGCGCAAGAAGAGTTAAACAAACGAAAATAATCCTATTATCGAAGAAAAAGGAGGATTAATAAACATGGATTTGAATATGATTCAAATAATATTAGTCATTATTGTAGCGTTTTTAGCTGGTGTGGAAGGAATTTTGGATGAATTCCATTTCCATCAACCAATCATTGCCTGTACGTTAGTCGGTTTAGTTACAGGGCAATTAGTACCATGTCTTATCTTGGGTGGAACCCTTCAGATGATCGCTTTAGGTTGGGCGAACATTGGAGCTGCCGTTGCACCGGATGCTGCGTTAGCATCAGTTGCATCTGCAATTATTTTAGTATTGAGTGGTCAAGGGGATGCGGGAGTATCTTCAGCAATCGCGATTGCTGTTCCACTTGCAGTAGCTGGTTTATTATTAACAATCATCGTTCGTACAATTGCAACAGGATTAGTACATTTGATGGATGCGGCAGCAAAAGAAGGAAACATTAGAAAAGTTGAACTATGGCATATTGTTGCTATCTGCTTACAGGGCTTACGTATTGCTATTCCAGCTGCATTAATTATCGCAATTGGTGCAGGTCCGGTGAGTGACTTACTTACAGCTATGCCAGATTGGTTGACAAATGGTTTAGCAATCGGTGGGGGAATGGTCGTAGCAGTTGGTTATGCAATGGTAATTAACATGATGGCTACAAAAGAAGTATGGCCATTCTTCGCAATTGGTTTCGTATTAGCGACTGTTTCACAAATTACACTTATTGGTCTTGGGGCTATCGGTGTTGCTCTTGCTCTTATCTATATTGCGCTTTCTAACAAAGGCGGCTCAGGTAATGGCGGAAACGGAAACACTGGTGATCCACTAGGCGATATTATCGATAATTACTAAGAAGGAGGGGACATACAATGGAAAAAGCATTAAAATTATCAAAAAGAGATCGTATTTCGGTTTGGTGGCGTTCTACTTTTATTCAAGGTTCTTGGAACTATGAACGTATGCAAAACGGTGGTTGGGCATTTTCGATGATTCCTGCCATTAAAAGATTATATAAATCAAAAGAAGATCGTGCTGAAGCACTAAAACGTCACTTAGAGTTCTTTAATACACATCCTTATGTAGCTTCACCTATTATTGGTGTAACATTAGCGCTTGAAGAAGAACGGGCAAATGGTGCGCCTGTTGATGATAAGGCAATTCAAGGGGTTAAAGTAGGTATGATGGGACCATTAGCTGGTATTGGAGATCCAGTTTTCTGGTTTACAGTTAAACCTATCCTTGGTGCATTAGCAGCTTCTCTTGCATTGACTGGTAACATTCTTGGACCAATTATTTACTTCTTTGCTTGGAACCTTATCCGCATGGGATTCACTTGGTATACACAAGAAGTTGGCTACAAAGCTGGTTCAAAAATTGCGGATGACTTATCTGGTGGGTTGCTGCAAAACATTACAAAAGGGGCATCGATTCTCGGGATGTTTATCCTCGGTGCACTCGTAAACCGGTGGGTATCGGTCAAATTTACCCCTGTAGTATCGTCAGTAGAGCTTGATGAAGGTGCTTATATTGATTGGGATAAATTACCTGATGGAGCAGAGGGGATTAAAACCGCCTTGGAACAGCAAGCTGCTGGTCTTTCATTAGATCCAATAAAAGTAACAACATTACAAAGTAACTTAGATAGCTTAATTCCTGGTTTAGCTGGATTATTGTTAACACTTCTTTGTATGTGGCTGCTTAGAAAGAAAGTTTCTCCAATCGTTATGATTCTTGGCTTATTCGTGGTAGGTATTGTATTCCACCTAATTCACTTAATGTAAGTAAGACAATATAAAAGAGAAAAGCACCTCCTAGTATGATTTTTTTAGGAGGTGCTTTTCACATGACAAATAGAAAGAAAAATGGGATAAATAGTATAATAAATAAATTTTTAGGAGGCTGCTTATGCTTACTATTGGTTATATTGGAAATGGAAAAAGCACAAACAGATATCATCTGCCGTTTGTGCTGCAAAGAGAGAATATAAAGGTAAAAACAATTTATCAAAGAAATCCTAAGCGGGAAAGCTGGGATCGAATTGCAGGAGTAAATTATACATCGGATTTAAAGGAGCTATTAAATGACAAGGACATTCAACTTGTCGTTATTTGTACAAGACATGACAGCCATTTTGAATACACAAAACTAGCATTAGAACATAATAAACACTGTTTGGTTGAAAAACCTTTTATGGAAACCTCTGAACAGGCAAAAGAAATATTTGCAATGGCAAAAGAGAAGGGATTAATTGTTCAGGCGTATCAAAACAGACGTTTTGATAGTGATTTTTTAACTGTTCAAAAGGTTATCGAAGAAGGAAAGCTCGGAGACTTGCTGGAAGTGGAAATGCATTACGATTATTATCGTCCCGAAGTACCAGAATCTGCACAGTCCTTTAATCCTGCGGAGTCATTTTTATATGGACATGGCTGCCATACACTAGATCAGGTTATCAGCTATTTTGGCAAGCCGGATAACATCCATTATGATGTAAGGCAATTATTAGGACAAGGAAGAATGAATGATTATTTTGATTTAGACTTATATTATGATAAGTTGAAAATATCGGTAAAATCCAGTTATTTTAGGCTGAAGGAAAGACCTAGCTTCGTTGTACATGGTAAAAAGGGAAGCTTTGTAAAAGAAACGAAAGATCGCCAAGAAGAGCATTTAAAGTTATTTTACATGCCTGATAACAAAGATTTTGGTATAGATACAATAAAACATTATGGAGTCCTAACATATATGGATGAAGAAGG
This sequence comes from Niallia sp. RD1, assembly GCF_024219955.1. NCBI lineage: Bacteria > Bacillati > Bacillota > Bacilli > Caryophanales > Bacillaceae > Niallia > Niallia sp. RD1. The sequence continues at coordinate 1,854,773 of NZ_CP100420.1, forward strand.
TACAATCCACGAAGAAACAGTGAAATCTGTAAATGGTGATTATGGAAGAGTATATGACGATTTATATAAAGCGATTATAAATGGTGAAGATAAGACCATAACAGACGAACAGATTTTGCTGCAAATGGAAATACTAGAAACTGGCATTAAAAACTTGAAATAGTTCGAATGACAAGTATTATATTTTCGATTGAAGCCCCTTATTAGGGGTTTTTCTTTTTGAATGGCTGTTTTCGCATATTGCTTTTGCTATTAATCCGCAACAGTGGTGAGCCTTCTTTAATAAATGTGATTTATTTTCTTTCCTTTGCATGGAAATTTTACAAAAAAGGAATAATAATCATATTTAGTTTGATAGGAGGAGAATAATGAAGGTCACTGAAAATCCTTTGTCTTTTTTTGCCCTTGGTGGAATCAATGAAATCGGAAAAAACATGTATGTCGTTCAATATGAGGACGAGATTTTTGTTATTCATTGTGGCGGAAAGTTTCCTGATGAAAGTTTATTAGGTATTGATTTAATTATTCCTGATCTAACCTATTTGGAAGAGAATCGGGATAAAATCAAGGCTTTGATTGTTACCCATGGTCACGAAGACCATATTGGTGGAATACCTTATTTTCTAAGAAAATTAAGTATTCCTATTTATGCAACTAAGTTTACATTAGGCTTAATAGAATTAAAAATCGACGAACATAGGTTAAGAGGAGATACTGAATTATTGACCATAGACTCCAATACAAAGTTGGAATTTGAAAAGGTTCAAGTTTCCTTTTTTAAAGTAAGTCATAGTATACCTGACTGTCTGGGAGTTGTTTTTCATACTCCGGAAGGAAATATTGTCCATACTGGGGATTTCAAATTTGACTTAACCCCTGCCAATAACCAATATGCCGATATACATAAGATGGCAGAAATCGGTCAGCAGGGAGTCTTAGCTTTAATATCAGAAAGTACCAATGCGGAGCGTAAAGGGCTGACTCCCTCTGAACAAATGGTAGGTTCTCACATGGATGAAGCCTTTATAAAAGCAAGCGGGAAAATTTTTGTTTCTACATTTGCATCGAATGTCAATCGTGTTCAGCAAGTAGTAGAGTCGGCTAGGAAAACGAATCGAAAAATTGCATTGCTTGGGCGCAGTATGGTCAATATTGTAGATGTTGCTATGGAACGTGGGTATCTTACTATGCCTGAAGGGATGTTAATCGATGCTAGCGAAGTCGATAAACTACCAGCAGAAAAAGTTGCCATACTTTGTACAGGCAGTCAAGGAGAACCAATGGCAGCTTTATCACGGTTAGCAAGTGGAAACTTCCGTGATGTCACAATCTATCCTGGAGATACCGTTATACTTGCAGCGTCCCCAATTCCAGGAAACGAAAAAGATGTTTCGAAAATTATCGACAACTTATTTCAGTTGGGAGCTAAAGTGATTTATGGCTCTGGCAGTACTACGGGAATGCATGTTTCTGGTCATGGCTATCAGGAAGACTTAAAGCTGATGTTAACCTTGATGAAACCAACTTACTTCATTCCCATTCATGGTGAAACTCGTATGCTCCACCATCACCGGATGTTAGCTGAAGCAGTTGGAGTGGAAAAAGGAAATACCTTTATTATAAAAAACGGAGAAGTAGTCGATATCGAAAATGGAGTTGCTCGTCAGACCCGCTCTGTTCCAGCAGGAGATACGTATGTGGATGGAATGGGTGTTGGCGATGTTGGAGATATCGTATTACGAGATCGAAAACAGCTATCTGAAGACGGAATGCTTGTTGTCGTTATCACCATTAGCAAGGCAGACTGGAAGATAATTTCTGGACCAGATACGATTACTCGGGGATTTGTTTATGCACGTGACTCAGATGAACTACTAAAAGAAGTAAACCGTTTGGTCAAAACGACTGTGAACGACTTGCAATCGGAGAATATTCACAAATGGAATGTAATGAAACAAAATATAAAAAAATCAGTTGGACAGTATTTATTTAATCAAACAAAGCGCAAGCCAATGATTCTTCCTATTATAATTGAGATTTAGAAACGCTGACAAGGGTGCCTACTGACTGACTGCACCCTTGTTTAGAAGACGCTAATTGCTGAAAAGCAGGCATCTTTTCGTATAATGACTGTATTTTGGAAGGCGAAGTAGTAAACAGTTTCCCCCAATGCGGTTTTGCTTGAAAAGGTTCAAGCTGGGCTTCGATTAATGGCAGCACCTGTTGAACTTGCTCCCATTTTTCCTGCCACGTAAAGTGAAAGGCGACGGAATCCTGCTTATAGGATGGACTTAACCAAAGTTCATCTTGGGCAATTGTTCGTACTTCTGATATAAATAAATGTGGTGCAATATGTTTACGGATTTTGCTAAGTGCACAAAGAGCGTCATAGGCATGCTCTCGGGCCAGAATGTACTCACTTTGTAACTCTTGCCCTTTACTCGGAGTGAAGTCCATTCGGAAGTGTGGCATGCGATCGAGCCAATCCCCGGGTACACCAAGCTGCGCTGTGCAATTCTTTGCTCCGACCCCAGGTACAGGATGGAGATTTTCTTTAGCCGTTTTTGCTCCAAAAAAGTCTTCTCCCAACGAAAAAGTTTGATCATTTGTTAGTTTACTTTTCAGCCACACTTGATTAAATATTTCGTCCTGCCAATTTGTAAACAGACTGACACTATAGGCACTGGAATAAATAGTATCAAAATCGTGAGCTAATTGAGCGAGCGAAAGATTTTCATAAACATCTTGCCTCATTTGATAAGTTGGCATGATGTCTAGTGTTAGGGTTGTGACGACTCCAAGACCACCTAGTCCAACGACAGCGCCATGTAAATCCGCCTCTGATTTTTGGAAAAGGTTACAATACTTCCATCTGCTGTCACAACTTCCATAGCGGATACTGCTGCAGCTAGATTTTGATTGTTATTGCCTGAACCATGTGTTGCTGTTGCACATGCTCCAGCACCGAAATGTGGGGAAGAGAGGCAAGGTTATGTAAGGCATAGCCTTGTTGTTGAAGTGCATGACAAAGATCTCCATACTTAATTCCGGCCTCCACGGTTACAGTTCCCTTTTCGTGATTAATGGTTAAGACCTTATTGAGCTTTTGTAAAGATACTATATTCTCATTCGAATCTGCAATACTATTAAACGAGTGACGTGTTCCGATTACACGTAGTTTTGCTAAGCTTGATACTAAATGTTGAACCTCTTCAACAGATGCAGGTTCATGCCAGTTAGTTGTGCTATATTGAAAATTACCTGCCCAATTTCTTTGTAAACCCATGAGTCCCCACTCCTTTTGGCTCTTTTATCAGTTTAACTATACACATAAGAAGAAAGAATTTTCAATTATTATAATCCGTAATAGTAGTTTGAGATAAAAAAAGCATCAAAACATGACAATCTGTTAGTTTCAAGGGCATAACCTTCTATTCCTATAAGTGCTTTTTTTAATTACAAAAAAACTTCATGCTGTATTTTAGTATTATAATAATTTTAAAAAAACTTTTTAAAAAAGATTTGGATTAATCTCTTATGTTAGTTAAATCTTCTTAATAGCATATGTCGTTTTGCTAAATTTCATAATATAAATAAGGCTGCTTGTATCTCTTTTTTTTGAGCTTAGTAGCCTTTTGCTTTTTTTGCCTACCTTTTATTCCACTCTAAACGGACAGTAAGACTTCTCCCCGTCAAGCTTATGAGAATACGAGATAGGTGGGAGAACAACTGTCGATTGGTTCAACTAACCATCAGTGGGGGAGGAAGGAAAACCCCCATTGATGGAAGTTTCCCTTTATCCTTTACGTTATTTAGTTACAAAATAATGAATTTAAGTTAAATAGTCTAGTGGAAAAGAGCAAAAGACTTTAACATTAAAGGAAGTAGCTAGTTTTTGATAATAGAAGATTAATAGCTTTTAATTAATATAGAAAGAAGGAGCGACACAATGAGCGTATCTGAGAATGTAATTATCACAACACTAAAAGGAAAAGAAATTCTCTCTAATCCTTTTTTAAATAAAGGAGTAGCTTTTACGAATGGGGAAAGGGAGGATCTAGGTCTCGTAGGTCTGTTGCCCCCACAAGTGCTCACTCTTGATGAACAAGTGAATAGAGTTTATGAGCAATTCTCACTGTTAACCACAAATCTTCAAAAAAATCGTTTTCTTTATGATTTATATAACCGTAATGTCGTTCTGTTTTACCAACTTATAAAGGAACGCATAGCGGAAATGCTCCCAATCATTTATACACCTACTGTCGGTGAGGTTATCCAGTCATATTCTCATAGCTATCGCCGTCCGGGTGGATTATATCTCTCTATTGATAATCCTGAAGGCGTGGAAAAAGCATTTCATAATCTTGGAAAGTCTAAAAATGAGATTGATTTAATCGTCACCACGGATTCTGAAAGTATCCTTGGTATTGGGGATCAAGGGGTTGGTGGTATAGATATTGCGATAGGTAAACTAGCAGTATATACAGCTGCAGCAGGTATCGATCCAAGCCGTGTTCTGCCAGTTGTGTTGGATGTTGGTACGAACAATCAATCTTTAATTGAAGACCCTATCTATATTGGTAATAAATTCCCTCGTGTCCGTGGTGAACGTTATGACGAGTTCGTTGATTTGTTCATTCATACTGCAAGAAAGTTTTTCCCAGAAGTACTTCTTCATTGGGAGGATTTTGGCAATGTGAATGCACGAAATATTTTAAATAAATATGGTGATAATATTCTTACCTTTAATGATGACATCCAAGGAACAGGTGCGGTGACTCTTGCTGCTGTTATGTCTGCGTTGAAAGTCACAGGAGCTTCTCTGAAGGATCAACGTATTATTGTCTTTGGACCAGGTGCTGGTGGTCTCGGTAACGCGGATCAATTGGTAGATGCCATGCTGAGTGAAGGATTAACAATGGAAGAAGCTTATGATCGTTTTTGGGCTATTGACTATCGAGGGTTATTGACAGATGAAACACCTGATGTCTTTAAATTCCAATTGCCTTATGTAAGAAAAGCGGAGGAAGTAAAGGATTGGGATAAGAATAAGAACGGAATCATAGCATTAATGGAAGTAGTTAAGAGAGTGAAACCAACTATCCTAATTGGTACTTCTGGCCAAGCAGGCGCTTTTACGGAAGAGATTGTGAAAGAAATGGCAAAGTATGTGGAACGTCCAATCATTATGCCTATGTCCAATCCTACTAAACTGGCTGAAGCAGTGCCGGAAAACTTGATTAAATGGACAGATGGCAAGGCTTTAATTGCAACAGGCAGCCCTTTTGCCAATGTAGAATATAATGGTGTTTCCTATGAAATTGGGCAGTCAAATAATGCATTTATATTCCCAGGCTTGGGACTAGGAGCTATTGTTGCAAAAGCACAAATTTTTTCAAAAGGAATGTTCGCAGCAGCAGCCAATGCCGTCGCGAAGATGTGCGAGACTAACCAACCAGGTGCATCATTACTTCCTTCGATTGAAAAATTATATGAAGTATCTATCTATGTTGCGATTGAAGTGGCAAAGACTGCTATAGAGGAAGGGATTACAAGAGCAGATATTACGGTTACGGATGTTCCAAAAGCTGTAGAAGATGCAGTTTGGCAGCCTGAGTATAAAGAGATTAAGAGCGTCGGTATTTGGGCACATGTTTAATAATGATGAGGATTGATTAGTAAACTAAGTTTGTTACTTCTAGTAATAGTCGACCTTTCGACACTAGGAGTAACAGGCTTTTAATTTTTGTAGAGATTTATCTTATGTCTACTAGTTAGATCAGAGTAATTAGAACTATTTTTGTAAAAATGGCGATGAAGAAAAAATACTAGTATCGACAAAAAATGACAAGTTCTTTATAATAATATAGTAATATATATATATGATATTAGAACTATTGTTTTTCTATAATGAATAAAGGCAAACTTATCGAAAGGTAAGGACGCAAAGCTACGAGTCTAAAATCCTTCTGGATAATGATAGTCGGGTTGCCAAACATAACATCAAGCGATTATTTGGCTATCCCTATTTATCTATGTCTGGGATAGCTATTTTGTTTTGGACTTCTGTGGAAAATGTTGAAAATATAAAGTAGGTAGACTAAAAGAAAAGGAGATTAGTGATGATTGTAGTAGACAAAAAGAAGTATAAGATGGCAATAGATGAAAACGCAAAAGAAGTACATGTTCAGGTACATGGATTGATGAGAGCGGAAGACGCTGAAGGGTATATGGTTGATTTACAGGATACGATAAATAAAGTATCAAGAAAAGATTATACCTTTGTTGTTGATGGTACCCACCAAACGCCTGTTCCGTCAAAGGTTGTACCACAGCTGGAACAAACGATGCAATTTTATTGTAGCTTAGGTTTTAAGGATGTTATTGTAGTGAAACCCTCATCTAAAATTGCTCAAGTGCAAATTAGAAATGCCCTTGAAAGAATTGATTTTACTGGTACATTTATTGATCGTGTATCTCATTCTATGTAAGGCTAGGTATCAAGTAATACGAAGGGGTTTTTTATCTAATGAGTAGAAGGGACGTTGGGAAAATTGCAAAAAACACAAGCTTTATACACATATGAGATTATCACAAAGGAACAAACAGCTTTAATCGAAAAGGCTGCAAATTGTCTTGCCAGCTCTTTTATTGGAGTAGATGTAGTGGGGAAATGGGTTCAAGAGCCGATGGTTGGTCAATTAAATATAGGCTATGAAGATTTCTATCAATTTACGAAGGATTATCTAGATTCTACCATTGAGCAAGGATATTGTGCAGTCGCTCTAGATAGCAGTCATAATGTGGTTGGTGTACTTGCTGGAGATACAAATGCGCCGGAGATTATTGGAGAAGATGTATTTGAAGGTTCTTTTTCTGATATGAATGTTATCCTTCACGTTTTGGAAGATGTGGATAAACGTTTCATGGCAGATTATAAAGAACGTACTGGGAATGATATGAAGAATGGGGAAATGCTACATTTATTCATGTTAGGAGTAACGGCTGAACAGGAACGTCACGAAGTTATTAAGGAATTAGGAAATATATTAATAACGAAAGCAGCTGCACAAGGATTGAAGGCTGTTTTAGGAGAAGCGACAAACCCTAAGTCCATGCGTGTGATGGAGAAATATCATAATATGGTGAAATATAGAGATGTAGATGGAAATTATATTGTTCATAAGTATCAAGAGAATAGCAGACTTAATAGAATCCCTTCAACAATAGCTGACGGAACATACATCATTATTAAAGAACTGAAATAAATAATATAAAAATAGGAGAGTTAATTAATCATGGAAGCTATATTGCTAGGTATTATTGTTATCTTATTAGCTACAACAGTGTATTTTGCTTACCGATATTTTTCACTGAAACATCATCCGCATATCAATAATGAAATAATAAATGGGATGAAAGAAATAGCAGCAGGTAATATGAGTAGCAAAGTAGAGGGGACAAGCTCTTATCATGCTACATTTAATCAACTAATTGAGTTTTTAGATCGTATTAGAGAGAAGTTTTTTTCTTTTTCAGCAAATGTGCATAAAAAGGGAGAAAATTTAGCTGAAATTGGTGAATACGCTACAGAAAAAGCTGATATTGTTAGAGCTGCTATTGATGAGGTAGGCAGAGGGTTACAAAAACAATTAATAGCTACAGAGGAAAGCGCGCTATCGATGGAAGAAATGGCTCAGGCAATCGAAGATTTATCGATAAGATCCAATCAAATTTCTGAACAATCCAATACTACTTTAGAATTGACGGAAGAAGGAAATGAGAAGTTAAAGGACTCTTTAGAAAAAATGGAGCAATTTAACCAAACGATCAATACAACCTTCCATGCTATTAACAAACTTGGAGAAAAGTCTCAAGAAATAGGTACAATTGTAAAAGTAATTACGGGGATTTCCGAACAAATTAACTTATTGGCATTAAACGCAGCAATTGAAGCAGCTCGTGCAGGGGAACACGGTAAAGGCTTTGCCGTTGTAGCAGATGAGGTACGAAAGCTGGCTGAACAGTCTCGTCAATCTTCTTCTGAAGTATCAAATATTGTAAAAAATATCCAAGAAGAAACGGGTATAGTTGTAAAATCAATGCAACAGGGAACAGAAGAGTTTAAAGATACAAACACGAACATTTTAGAGGTTGGAACGATGTTCGAAAAAATTCTCGCTACTACAAAAACCATTGCCGAAAATAATACAAATTCTTCTGCAAGTACGGAGGAATTGTCTTCTTCTTCCCAGCAAATTATGACAACCATTGTACAGATAGCATCTATCTCACGAGAATCGGTTGAAATGTTTGAGGAATTAATTGAAATTAGTGATGATGAACTACAAACGATGCAAAAACTAGTGCAAGAAGCAGAGAACCTTTTAGCATTGAAAAATGATGTAGACAAACTACTATCTACTTGGAATCAAGGTGCTGAAACAGAAGTGGATCAACTTGCTCAAGATAAGGTTAGCGTAGCAATATAAAGATAAATGGCTTCTCATAGGTTAATCACTCCTATGAGAAGTTTCACTTTATGTCCGCCTTGGTGTGGGCTTTTTTATTTGGACTTGTCTGTTGTAGCGGGATTATCAAATTGCACTAGTGTTGCATAAATTTTGACTGAATTTTCTGCTTTCTTGTTTTTACTCATGAGAAGAAAAACAAAGACATTTGAATAGAGGTAGTTAACATCCATTTTTTTACTATAACCTTTGACGAGTGCAACAGACCTGTGAAATTCTTTAGGGCACGGTTTTCCCTACGATTTTTCGTAGCCATAAATGAGCGGATTTCCATGGTGCCGCTTTGAGTAAGCGACTAATTTGTAAGTACGTCCTTGAACTGTTCGTGTTCAGCTGTGCCAGTACATTTAGGCAATATACAATCATTGCGATATACACTTGATTATGTACGCCTTGTTCGCTCTGCGCGTAGAACTTTTTGATGTTCAGGTGCTGCTTCAACCATTTGAAAAATAGCTCGATTGCCCAGCGCGATTTGTACAATTCAGCGATATCATCGGCGCTTAAATCAAATCGATTCGTAATTAGATGCAGTTCGTTACCTTTTGAATCGAGCACTTTGATGAGGCGAAAGATATTTTCTGCACGATTTTGTGTGGTGCCGATCAGAATCATTTCATCCGACAATACAGTTGAATCGATTGGCAGTTTAAATGGCTCTACGACACGAATGACCGCATTTTTTCGCAAGCGTGAGACGAAGAAATAGCCATCATCGGTCATGCGGTCAAATCGCTCATAATCTAAGTAACCACGATCAAAAACGTACATGCATTCTTTGTCGTCAACGAGTACCTCTAGCTGGCCACGATCGTGTTCTTTCGCATTTGTCAGCACCGCATTATCAGGATAGGAACAGCCTTTTTCTGCGTAAACAAGGCGCAAATGAAGCTTGATACCTGATTTTGTTTTGCGAAACTCCGCCCATTTGTGATTATTCAAATTGAGTGGCAACGTACTCGAATCAATGATTTTCAGCGGTGTTGTCGTTTTCCGGCGCTGCTCATATTGAGATTTCGCATGAATCTGAGCGACTAAATCCAGAAAAACGTGCTGGAACACGTCTGTTGGAATTTGATTTAATCGGCGGCCTAATTGCGAAAAGCTAATCGATTCTAAATCCGTTGCTTTTTGAAGGTCGTCTGAAAACAATGTCTCACTGACAGCACGTAAACTTTCGATTTCGTTGAGTTGTGCAAATACGAGTAATTTCAAGAATGAAGTGATGTGTAGCTTCTTTGTATAGTAATTTAAATGATGGGTTTCCACTAATTCTTCTAATTTCGTTGAAGAAATCGGTGTAAACCATTGTTCAAATGATGTTTTTCGTGTAAACTTATCCATGCTTATGGTCCTTTGTATTGGATTTGGATGGTTTACTACCGCTCAACCAGTATAAAGGATTTTTTTATGCTTGGGTTATATTACAGAAAATTCAGATTTCTAGAAAGCGTTGAATTATTTTAATGCGACGCTAGTGATCAAATTGTTTAAATAAAAACTACTTCTAGTAAAAATATCAAGGAGGTCAAACGATGAAGGAAATACAAAAATTGTTTCCTAGTATGGACGGAAATGACTTTCAAAGAGAGGAATTATTGTCCTATTTTAAGACGATTTTAACGAAGATAGATGAATTAAAGGATCCTAACAAACTAACACTTGGAGAGATGCCAGAGTACACAGAGGATTATTATAATCGTATTATTCAAAAAGCAGACGTTCCGACAACGGGTGTGCCAATGGATAAAGTGATGGCAGAGCTTCTAAAGTTGGTAGATGGCCATCGTTATGTCAATCGAAACTATGTTGCGAATGCTGCGCCTCTTTCGGTATGGAAGGATATCAGAAGCTTTTAGCTAACTATATTCGCGTTAATATTAAATTTAGAGAGACGTTAACAAAAGAAATTTCGAATGTAGCGATTACGAATGAAATTTCACCGATTACGACATTCCGCTTTTATCCTGAAGAGCCGAAATGGAAAGATGAATGGAATGGGCTATTAACTGCTGAAGAAATGATAGAAATTAATCAATTCAATGATGAGTTTGCAGAAGTAATTGGTGCTGAACGAGATACGGTCTTCTATGGAAATACAAAAAAGCAGTGTCTCGTAGAATCAGCAAATTCAAACAAGCGAATCCCTGTATATGCACATAAATTTTTCACGATCTCGCCGTATTCAACGGTAGAAGAGGTTGACCGTTATGTTGAATTTCTAAGAGAGCATCTAGTCTTTTTCCTGAAAACAAAAAACGCCGTTCCATTGAAGTGAAATCTCAAATTTCAAAGGAGAAAAATACTTATATGGTGACAGTTTTTTTAAAGTCCATACATTATGAGTATTATATTTGATAAATAAATTTCCCTTCTAAATAGAAGGGGAATTTATTTTTGTCTTTGCGAAAATAGGCATTATTTAGAAAAGGATTTCTACCTCAGACAAATTTTCCCCTTAAACAGCAATGTATTTTAACATAGTGTAAATAATTTACTCTACTTTTACAAAAAGTCGTACTTTCATTGCAAAAACAATTATCTCTTTATGAGTTATCTGAATTTTCTTCATAATATCTTTACATTCGCCCCCAAAGTAGCTTTATATTTCTTTTCTAAAATTTAATTAGTAGAGAAAATAACCTATATAAATTAAATTCTATCAAAAGGAGTGAAGTACTTTTATGCATTTTGCTTCCACGTTAGCTTGGGCGTATCCAGTAGACAAAGTGGTCCAGCTTGCCAAGCAGAGCGAATTATCAGGATTGGAAGTTTGGGCAGAACATGTTTGGTTTCATGGAACAAATCCAAAAAAAATCCGTGAAGCAAATCAGGATGGCTCTCTCAACCTGACCGTACATGCGGCTAGCTGGGATTTAAATATTTGTTCTTTAGAAAAAGAAATAAGAGAAAGCTCGGTAAGACAAATCCAGCATTCCATTAAGTTAGCAGATGAGATAGGTGCAGACTCGATAACATTTCACCCCGGGAGGTTGACGCTACCGCAGATTAAACAAGGAATATACGAAACGCTAATGAAGGAATCTATTTTTACCTTAATGGAAACAGCGAAACAATATAAGAAAAGCCTTAGTATGGAATTAATGGAGGTAAAGCCAAAGGAATTTGTGACAAGTCCTGATACGATGAATCGATTGATTGCGAATTTTTTACCGGATTTAAAAACAACCTTTGATGTTGCTCATATTTCGGAGGATATTCCTCGGCGTGCATTTGCCCAATTATTAAACGTAGACAAAATTCATATAAGTGATAATTCTGTAAGCCAGCTACATGTTCCACTTGGGACAGGAATACTCGACAGCTATGTATTAGAAGAATTTCTTTCTATTTCCCATCTTCCCGTTGTAGTCGAGGGCTTTGATGCATCGGAAAGCTTGAACTGGTGGAATCATAATCTTCACTATTTAAAAAGCCTGGAAATGATTAAGGGGGTGCATCAATGAAAGTTCTGGTGACGAACGACGATGGTATTTTTGCTCCTGGCCTTCAGGCGTTAGTGGAAGTATTGCAGCATTTTGCGGATGTTTATGTGGCTTGTCCAGATCAGGAAAGAAGTGCAGTCAGTCATTCCATTACCTTAAGAGTCCCCTTAAAGGCAAAGCCACTGCCGCTTTTTCCTGGTGCGAAAGGGTGCTGGGCAGTTAATGGAACACCAGCAGATTGTGTGAAGCTCGGAATCGAAGTACTGATGAAAGAACCACCAAACTTTGTTATCTCAGGAATAAATCTTGGACCAAATCTAGGCCGCGATCTTTATTACTCAGGCACTATGGCTGGAGCAGTGGAAGGTTTGCTTTATGGAATTCCTGCTGTAGCAGTATCATTAAATGCCTTTTCTGACATGGATATTAATTATGAAAAAGTAAAAAAGCTTTTTTATCCCATTATGGAGGTACTGTTACAGAATAAGCTTCCAAAAGGTGTTTTCCTAAATGTAAACTTACCTTATTTATCAAGAGAAGTTTATAAGGGGGTCCGTATTGTTCATCTAGATATGAATGTAGCAAGGTATTCATATGTTGGCTTAAATGATCCACATGGACAAGTTTATTACTGGCTGAAGGATCAGCTTCATAATATGAAAGATTTGGATAAAGATAGTGATTACTATCTACTGAGAGAGGGCTTTGTGACAATATCACCGATTGAGTTTAGAACATTTCATAGAAGAAAAAAAGAACAAATTGAACGATGGTTTGCTCATTTAAATTTTGGCAGTACAGATGAGGAGGAAATTGATTATGCGTAAATGGTTGCTTGTATTAATAATGGGAATATTGATGGTATTTGCTGCAGGATGTGGAAGTAAGGAAGAAACAAGTAATGCTTCTGAAAATAATGATTCGGCAGAGTCAAAGCTAGAGGGAACACTTAATTTCTATACCTCTCAGCCGGATGCAGATGCTGCTAAATTAGTAGAAGCATTTCATGCTAAATATCCGGATGTGAAGGTAGAAACGTTCCGTTCTGGAACAGAAGAAGTAATTTCAAAAATTAAAGCAGAAAAAATGGCTGGAAAGATTCAGGCAGATGTACTACTAGTAGCGGATGCGGTAACATTTGAAAGTCTAAAAGAAGAAGATATGCTTCAAACATATGAATCGGAAGAAGCTGCTGAAATTCCATCAGAATTGGTCGATCCAGATCATACTTACTATGGAACGAAAGTAATGGCTACTGGATTGGTTGTCAACACGCAAAATGTAAAAGAAATGCCAACAAGCTGGAATGTGCTTGCTTCTAAAGATACAAAAGGAAAAATTATCATGCCAAGTCCATTATATTCCGGGGCTGCTGCTTATAATTTAGGTGTGTTCACTCGCCAAGATAACTTTGGTTGGGATTTCTACAAAAATATTGCTACAAATGATGTAACAGTTACAAAAGGGAATGGTGATGTACTTAAAGGAGTAGCTGGTGGGGAAAAAGACTACGGTATGATTGTTGACTATCTCGTGACACGAGCTAAGGCAGAAGGATCTCCAGTAGAGTTGGTTTATCCTGAAGAAGGTGTGCCAGTTATTACGGAACCGATTGGAATTATGAAGGATGCGGAACATATGAATGCAGCTAAAGCTTTCGTAGATTTCGTCCTTTCTGAGGAAGGACAAAAGCTTGCTTCTGAGCTTGGTTATACACCAATTCGTAAAGGAGTGGAAGCTCCAGAAGGACTTAAAACAATTGATGAAATGAAGGTTATTTCTGCAGATGTTCAAGCGTTATTCAAGGCTAGAGAGGCGGATAAGAAGGAATTTGAAACGGTAATCAGTGAATAGAACACTTTTTAAGAAGGAGTGGACATAATGAACTCACATCTTCAGCGTTCAGAAAGGAAGACGGAAGCTTTATTGCCGTTCTCCTTTTCTCATTTTTCCCGAAATTGGTGGGGAGTTCCAGGTTTTCTATTACTAATATTTGTATTTTTGCTTCCGGTTTGTCGGCTCGTCTGGCTGAGTTTGTCCTCTAGTGAGGGCGTTGGTCTTCAGCTTTATCAGGAAGTACTGTTAGAAAAGGCAACGTGGAAAACAATACAGAATACGATTGTTATTACTATTTCAAGTACATTACTCGCCTTAGTATTAGGAGTAGGGCTTGCATTTGTAATGGCCTATTTAAATATTAGGGCAAAAAAGTGGCTGCAATTGCTCATCTTTTTACCCTTTTTAATCCCGTCGTATGTAGCAACACTTGCTTGGGTGCAATTTTTTGGTGGAAATGGTCCAATTCAGTTTCTTTTTAATAAATCTATCAATTTGTACAGCACGGGAGGAATCATTTTTGTTCTTGGACTTTCCCATTATCCACTTGTTTATTTGATGAGTGTAGAGGTACTCCGCCGGATACCTAGAGAATTGAAAGATGCTGCCAGCACTTCTGGAGCATCTGGGAGAGTTGTTTTTCGAAAAGTTATTTTTCCGATGGCGCTCCCAGGAATTGCAAGTGGTGGTATTCTTGCTTTTTTATCTAATATTGATAACTTCGGTATTCCAGCTTTCCTTGGTATTCCAGCCAATATTCGTGTTTTAAGCACTTATATTTATGAACAGATCATTGGATATGGTCCGTCTGCCTTTTCGAGGGCTGCCGTGCTTTCCGTTATTTTGGGCGTAATTGCTCTTATTGGTACATTAGTCCAATGGGCGATAATTAGAAAAAGCAATGTCAGTGAAACCGCGGCAAGAGATATGGAGCCAAGGTATTTCCTTTCAAGAGGCTGGCGGAATTTAGCGGAGTTGGTACTATGGATTTTTCTATTGCTTACAACGCTTGTGCCTTTGATTGTTATGGCGTCGACATCCTTTATTAAAGCATATGGATTATCTCTATCATGGGAAAATCTTTCTTTAAAAAACTATATGTATCTATTATTCGAGGATGCTAAAACTGGAGCCGCAATAGGAAATAGTATAACCCTTGCTTTGACAACGATGTTAATTTGTATGGTAATTGGAACAGCTATTGCCTATCTTCGCTTTAAAAAGCCATCGTTGTTTGTGAAAGCTTCGGAGATTATCGTAACGATTCCGTATGCTTTGCCAGGAACTGTTTTTGCTTTGGCTATTATATTAATGTGGCTTCAGCCTTTACCGGGAGTACAACCAGGTATTTATGGAACGATATGGATTTTACTTATTGCTTATATAACTCGCTTTACTGTATTGCAAATGCGAGGAAGCCTGACTGCCTTTTCACAAATTGATCCTACCATGGAGGAAGCAGCAAGAATTTCAGGTGCAAGAGCTGTGGCTAAATGGAGAAGTATCCTTTTTCCGCTGCTAATGCCTGGTGTATTAAGCGGGGCAGCTCTTGTGTTTTTGACTGCCTTGACAGAGCTTACTGTTTCCAGTCTTCTATGGTCGAGTGGTTCTGAAACGATTGGTGTAGTTATCTTTAGCTTTGAGCAAGCAGGATACACCACTTACTCCACCGCATTTTCAACCTTAATCGTCGGAGCTGTACTGATAATGGGAATTATGTTTGTTCTATTAGAAAAAATATGGAAGCAGAAGGTGATAAAGAGTGATTAGTATCGATGGGTTAAAAAAGAACTATGGGAACTTTACAGCCTTGGATAATATTAATTTAGAACTTCTGAATGGAGAATTTATCGCTATTCTTGGTCCTTCTGGATGTGGGAAGACGACATTGTTACGGCTTTTGGCAGGGTTTATGAAGCCGACAGAAGGAACGATTACCATAGATAATGAACTGGCAGCAAGCTCTAATAAACTTGTTCCACCTGAAAAAAGGAATATTAGTATGGTATTTCAGTCCTTTGCATTATGGCCGCATATGACGGTGGAAGAACATATTCGGTTCCCTCTAAAACATCATCGATTTGGCAAAACAAAGGGTAAGGAAGAACAAGCAATAAAAGTTGTGGAAGCATTGGAAATGGTGGGGCTTTCTCATTTAAAAGACCGTTATCCTGCTGAACTTTCTGGAGGTCAAAAACAACGTGTTGCCCTTGCTCGTGCTATCGTCTCGAAGCCATCGCTACTTTTGATGGATGAACCATTAAGTGCGCTTGATGCAGAGCTTCGCATGGAGATGAGAAGAGAGATAGGGACGATTCACCGGAAACTAGGGACTACCATTATTTATGTTACTCATGATCAAGGAGAAGCCTTGGCGATGGCTGATAGAATTGTCGTGATGAATGACGGAAAAATAGAGCAGATTGGTACTCCAGAAAGTATTTATAACGCTCCGCAGTCAGTATTTGTGTCCACCTTTGTAGGGAAAAGTAATCTGATAAAAGGGGAGTGGGTTGGAGAGAACCGATTTATTCCAGCGAATTTTCCTTCTGTGTCTTGGCAAGACATTGGAATATCAAAAGAAATAAAAGCTCAAAATCTATACCCTGTCCGTCCGGAACAATGGAAACTCGGTGAGGCAGAACAGAATCAAATGACGGGAATTGTTCAATTTGCCCAGTTCCAAGGAAATGAAATTCATTATAGTATTCAGTCGGGCGAAGAGACGATTAATGTTTATGCTTCTGTTTTTGAAAAACGATTCTTACCAGGAGACACTGTTTCATTAAAAATCTATACCGGTGTAGAGGAAAGAGTTCTGTTAGCCAGCAGCAGATAAAAAAGGGGGAAAAGAATGATTGATTTGCATATTCACTCTGAATATTCTGATGGTAGTTGGTCTCCCAGAGAAATAGTAGAAGATAGCATGAAAAAGGGACTAAAAATTATTTCGATTACAGATCATGATGTGTTGGCAGGATATGAAGAAGCTGTAGCCTATTGCGAAAGTGATTTGAAAATTATTTCAGGTATTGAACTTAATACGGATGGCCCATTAGGAGAATTGCATATTTTAGGTTACCGATTTGACCCCCAGCATCCAAAATTAAGAGAACATATCTCTTGGAGAGTAGAGGATCGTATACAATGGGGGAAAAGAATTGCAGCCAAATTGAATATACTTGGGTTTAACATTTCTTTTAACAATTGCCTTGACCGTGTAGGGAAAGGTGTACTTGTTCGCACACATATTGCAGATGAACTAGTTGCAGCAGGTTATTTTCAAAGTAGTAAACAGGCATATGAAGAATTATTGAAAAAGGGAAAGCCAGGCTTTGAAGAAAGAGGTAGCTTTTCGGCAGAGGATGCGATTAAGCTAATCCATGAAGCTGGTGGTCTAGCGTTTCTAGCTCATCCTGGAATTTATAAGCAGGATGTTAATCTGAAGCAGCTAATCGTTTCAGGCTTGGACGGTATTGAAGTATATCACTCCAAACATTCCGAGGAGGAACAAAACGATTGGTGCAGAATAGCAAAAGATTATAATCTCTTTATTTCTGGAGGAAGTGATTTTCATGGACCACAATCTCGAAATCCTTTTCCGATTGGAAGTGTGGAGATGGCATACACTCAAGAATTAGCATGGTGTAATGAATTTGCAGTGTTAAAACCTTGATGGAAACAAGAAATAGAAAAGAGAAAAAGAGGATGGGACATAACTAAATAGATACTCTGTAAAGACGAACAATTTCTAATATAGCTAGTAAATAGCGGCTGCTTTCGCATACTTTTTACAAGAGGAAATATAATTAGTTGGAAAAACAGAGCAGCCGGAATACACGAAGACTCCTATGGGATTAGCGAGACAGTCTGAGACCCTGCAGGCCACAGGCCGAAGCGGCTCAGCGCGAGCCCCATGGAAAGCGAAGTGTATTCCGGCTGCGGGGAATCGCACCAAACTTCATGGAAACATCCTTTGAAAAACAAATAAAAGCCCGAACAATTATACGGAACATTCATTAGCATCTTCGTATAATTGTTCGGAATTATCCTTGGCTGGAATACTTATGTCCCAGCCTCTTTTCTTTTTTGTTCACGTGAAATATTCTAGTTTAGCATCAGGAAAGAATTTTTTCATATAGGAATGAAGATGATCTTTAATATCTTCTTCTTCCTCTTTTTGATAAATATATTTTCCAATCCCATATTTTCCCCATTTATACCTTCGTTTTTCTTCATCCAGCTCTAATTTTGTCATCGGATAATTTTTTTGAATGACTCTTTTGGCTGGCTTAGTAAAACGGTGCTGGATAAACTCGAATGTTAAATCTTTTTTTGCTTCGGCAGGCAATTCAGCGTCTAGTCGTTCGAACATATGAAAGTATCCTTCTTCCCAGCCTTCATGAAGATAAATTGGTGCCACAATAAATCCAAGGGGATATCCAGCTCTTGCGACTTTTCCAGCAGCCTCTATTCTCTTTTCCAAAGGAGAAGTCCCGGGCTCGAAGTTTTTGATGACGTAATCTGCATTGACACTAAAGCGAAAGCGGGTTTTCCATTGTGCTTTGCATCAAGCAAGTGGTCAACATGATGGAATTTTGTGACAAATCGCAGTTTGCCGTACTCTGATTCCCCGAAGTGTTCAATGGCACGTTTAAGCGTGTGGGTTAAATGATCAATCCCAACGATATCAGATGTACAGGATGCTTCGAAACGTGTAAATTCTGGAGCACGTTCTTTCATATAGTTATCGGCAGCTTCTAAAATTTCCTCGACATTTACATAGGTGCGGATGTATGGCTTGCTTCCCATCGTTGTTTGCAAATAGCAATAATGACAATGTCCCATACAGCCGGTAGCAAAAGGTATGGCATATTCGGCAGAGGGCTTAGATGTATCAAATTTGAGTGTTTTGCGAATGCCGACAACAAGCGTTGACTTTGCCACTCGGTAACGTTGAAAATCATTGTCGCCAGGAAGATTTCTAACTTGATTATGGGAAGTGGTATAGCGAATCTCTATATCCATCTTCTTGAATTTCTCCAGCAGTTCTTTCCCTAATGGATACTCTAATGCTTCCGGTTCAAAATAGACAAGCTTTGGAGTGAAGGGTTTAATCATTCCAATCTCCTTCTGAAACATCTCCATAGTAATAATAGTAGGCTTCTTGAGCTTCTGCTTCTGTAGCATATACAGCAACTTCATTTGAGAGAGGGTAGTAATTTTCGTATAGAAATAAAGATAATTCATTAGAATCGTCTGGATTTTTTACAACAGCGGCTGCTTGGATATTCGCTACATCTTGGGTATGCGGGTTTCGGTAAAAAACATAGACGATGTCTCCAGCTTGATAGGCATGATTTTCGTTATACAGTTCCATTCACTCACCTTCTATATTGAATATAATGCAATTTTCCTCTTCCTAATCACTAATTATGTATCACTTTTTCTGGAAGTTATGGGAAATGAATAAGGATAATTAAATCGTCTGAAGTTACTTATAATAAGTTTGATGTAAAGCTTAATCAAAAAAAAGGAATGTTTGGAAATGGAAACTAGCAATTCAATAGAATCTACCCTGTTATCGTTTAAAAAGGGGATAGGGGATTTTACACAAAAAATGCCTGAGTTTGCAAGTAGATATAATGCTTTTACAGAAGCCTGCTTTGAGGAAGGTGCCTTAACACAAAAACAAAAGCAATTAATTGCTTTAGGAATTAGCCTTCATGCTCAGGATGAGTATTGTATTATCTATCATACAAAGGGCTGCTTAGATCAAGGGTGTTCCGAACAGGAAATTTTAGAAGCAGTAGGCGTAACTGCTGCATTTGGCGGGGGAGCGACCATGAGCCAAGGAGTTACCCTTGTACAAGAATGCATTCAGGAATTGAATCGTTTAGAACATTAATAGCTGAAAAATAACAGTAATTATAGGAGCAAAACAGAATATGGCAAATCAAAATTTAAAGAAACAAGTTATTAACATTATTTCAGGTCATCGAACAGGAGTATTTTCATCTGTGGAAAATAATAAACCCCATTCCCGGTATATGACATTCTACCATGAAGATTTAACTTTGTACTCGCCCACTCAAATGGATACAGAAAAGATGGATGAGATAGAAAAAAAACCTCATGTTTCTGTATTGTTAGGCTATGAAGAAAAGGGATAAAGCGATTCTTATGTTGAAATAGCTGGAACTTGCTCTATTAATAATTCTGAAACATTAAAAAAGCAGTTTTGGAACGAGTCATTTCAACAATGGTTTGAAGGCCCAATGGATCCAAATTATGTGTTCCTTCAAGTGCAGCCTGACGTTATTCGAATTTTAAATAGGAATGGCGAACCTGCACAAGAGTTAACACTAGGCAATTAATGAATTATTTTAGGCTCTTCTTTCCTTTACTTAAGACGGAAAGAAGAGCCATCAATCATTTCTACATCGTTTCTAATGCTCACTTCTTCTATTAACTTAAAAAGGGCCTCATCCTTCTTTTTAGCTTCTATCATGCAATCGATAACAGGAATGCTTCCTTTTATTAGGTTTAGGAAATTGAAAAACATATCTATATCAATATAATCGGCATGATGACGGAAGTGCTTTTCATCCTTGGGACTGGAAATGTGCATTTAATTGGTAATGGAGATGTACTCCATGTTTGAAGAATACGACTCCAGTTATCTTCCCAATTGGGATTATGATGATGGGCGAGATGATGATGATAATCAAACACAAGTGGAATCCCTAGTTTCATCGTCTTTGAAGGAGATGCATTTTTTACTATCATGCTCATTGCGACATATCCAAGTCGAACAATCGTCATCCATTACACCTCCTCGTTTGTATTAAAATGTAGAGAAACACTTACCATTCTATTGTTCCACCAGAAACCCTCTTTACTCCTCTAATAGAGGCAATGTCCTCGATAAGCTTAAACATAGCCAGATTTTTTTGTTTTGCTTCTATCATAACGTCGAAATCTTGATTAAGATTTTTAGCCATTTTTAAAAAGGGAAGTACAAAATCAAATGAGACAAAGTCAGCATGAGAACGGAAGGCCAGAGTGGATTTCGGGGAGGAAATATGAACTTTAGGAACCATTCTACGATTTTTCCACGTTTTAAAAATGCGCTCCAAATAAAGAGCTAAGTCAATATCTTCTTTATTGGCCATATGGTGATGATAATCAAGAATCATGGGAATGTTTTCCTGCTCACAGGTTATCAGTGTTTCTCTCACATTATATGTTTTATCATCATTTTCAAGGGTCATCTGGTTCTTAATTGCCAAAGGAAGTTGCTGGATGTTTTGCTGGAATCTCTGCAAAGAAGTATCTTTATCACCATAGGCTCCGCCAATATGAATATTAATAAGACTGGTATCAAGGGCGTCCATAGCTTCTAGCATTTTATAATGGAAGGTCATATCTTTTATTGCATTTATGGTTACTTCTTCCCTAGGGCTAGTAAAAAGCGTAAATTGGTTGGGGTGAAAGCTAACCCGCAGCTTAAATTGTTTAACTAATTGGCCAAGTTCTCTCCACTGTTCTTGAAAAGGAGTTATGAAATCCCAGTCTACATCTGGATGCGTTGCTAAGGGCACTAACGAACTGGATAAGCGGTACAATGGAATTTCATTGGCAGCATTATAGTAGAGAATTCTTTTTGTATTTTTTAAATTTTGAGCTGTAACAGCTAGTAACTTTTCTGTGGCTTCCTGTTTAGGGAGTGCTGAATATCGAAAGAAGGTTAAAGCCTTTGAAGGACTTGCATCCCATAATCCTAGTGCATTAGCCACATAGCCAAAGCGAATCTTCATCTGTTTAGTTCCTTTCCATAGAGTCCAGTAGTTTCTCTTTTTATATTGCCTTATCTCCTGGAACTCTATGTGCTGTTTTTGCTTAGTTAATAAAACGATGCATAAAAAAATCCTGAGAATGTCTCTTTCCTATACCACTCATTCCTTCGGACGAACCCACACTTTTGAAAAATCTACATAGCCAAAATGGCTAATTTTAATATTGCTTATATCGGTTGAAAATGGAATATACCGCTTTTGATAATAAAGGGGAATCATAATCGATTGATTAATCAATTCTTTTTCGATTTCTAGATTTAAAGCTGTCCATTGTTCAAATGGTGTTTCCTTATATTTACCCATTAAGTTTGTAAGTGTTTCATTATTTGCTATCATTTGGGAAAGTGGGGAAAACCCATTCATTAAAAAGTGGTAAAAGGAAAAATCTTGATTGAATTCAAAAACTTCTCCATGTACGAAAAGATCTACGTTTAATGTCTCAGGATGCTTTGTTAATATATCAGCAAAGGAAAACCATTGGATATCTGTAGGGATATTTTCTTTTGCGAATATTTCTGCAAGCCATTGTGTAGTATTAGCAGTATGTCTGGCACCTCTTATCACAATTGGTTTAGAAAATACTGGCCGTTCTACTTCAGAAATAGTCAGCTGTTGATTTTGGCCGACTATTATACTCTTATCATTCGGTATTAGTCTTGGACTTAGGTTACCAATAGTATGACGGTTTTTAGCGATAATCCAATGAAGGTAATCTCTTACTTTCTTCTGTCTAATAGCAAAATCTCTACAGGAGTTCATTACGATAATACCAAACCCCGAGTCGCTTTCTACTTCGAAGGAGGAAGAGGTATTCTCCTCCATAGGAGAATGATAGATTCCTTTAAAATCCTCAGGCACTTGAATGAATTCTACTACATCAATTAATGGTCTTTCTCGAAAATGATCTTGAAAAGCAGTTAAAGTTGTCTGCTTATCACTGTTTTGTTGCAGGATGAAGTAACCAGTGCCCAATAGTTTTTCATTCGTCTCTCTATAGATGCTTGCACACATCATACTAAGCATAGGAAGGATATAGCTGCATCCATTGGGATGGAGAATATCGAGTATAAGTGGAGACTTTACTTCAATTCTTTCGACAGGTGTCCATAAATCTTTGTAATAAGCATGTGCCCGAAGCTTGTCAAGACATTCGGCCACATCATTTGCTGTCAGAACAGAACCGTCATGAAATTTAATGTCTTTTTTTAGATAGAGTCTTAATTTAGAAGGGGTGCTATCCCAACTATGGGCAATTTCAGGTAATACTTTCCCATCTTCTGTATGAGTGACAAGCCGATTAAACACATTTGCCACTAAATGCGCACTGAAGACATCTCCAGCCTCAAGCGGATGGACGGAATGGAAAGGATATCTTTTTGGTACGATTAATTTATCATTTGACTCTTGGACAAAGCCAAGTTTTGTGTGAAATTTATTCATTAATCTCATTTTACTGTTTGTGGACCAATCATACATTAAGTATTTGCTTGTTTGTTCTACTGGTTCCAGATCAAATCGCTTTAAAACTTCTTCCTCGTAAGAAGTTTCTACCTCTTTTTTCCATAACAAAGTTGAGATGTTTCCGCGTCCTCGTCCGGGTGTAAATGATAGCCAGCCTTCCTCCATCCATTTTTTTAAATAACGTGTTGTTTGTTTCGAGCTCAATTGCAAGGTTTCAGAAATTTCCTCCATTCGAATACTGCCAGAAGGATAATATCTCCAAAGTGTAAGTAATTTGTTATCCATTCTTTTTCCTCCTAAAAGGGGACATTGTTTTGTTAATTGTCTATTTTTAGAATTATTCGTCTAGTTTAATATACAGTAATAACAAGGGGGAGACAACATGAAATGGAAGGAATTACCGCGAAATATCAAAGTTAGGATGATTACCTCTTTCTTTAATCGGGCGGTATCATCAGCAGTTATGCCATTTATGGCTTTATTCTTTGCACAGGAATTAAACAAAATTTGGGCGGGCTTATTTTTGATCACTACTGTGGTTATCGGATTTTTGATCAATTTAGTTGGAGGATATATTTCTGATCGCTTTCCGAGAAAAAAGGTTTTAATGATAACATCCTGGCTGAATGCATTCTTCTTTTTAATCATGACGATCAGTCTATTTCCGACCAATAAAATAATTGTATTGTTTGCTTTGGCATACGTTGGATTTATTATCACAAGCAGTCTAGGGCGACCAGCAATGCATGCGATTATTATTGATTCCACAACACCAGAAAATCGAAAAGCTATTTATGCGCTCGATTACTGGCTGATTAATTTATCGATGGCTATTGGGGCAGCACTTGGAGGACTTTTATATTTGAATCATCAGAAAGAATTATTCATCATGCTGACTTGCACATCTACATTGATTCCAATTGCCTACGGGGTTTGGCTGCAGGACAAGTTCACAGATCAGTTACAGAAAAAGCACAAGAATGTCTTGGTTGACTTAATCAGCAATTATAAAGTGGCATTTAAAGATACAGCCTTTGTAAAAGTGGTTACAGGCTCCACCTTTATTTTTGCAGCTGAATTTTCATTAAATAGTTATATTGGGATTCGCCTTGCTGAAACTTTTGAAGCAGTTCGGATTGGGAGTTTTGAAATTGTTGGGGTACGAATGCTAAGTATATTAAATATAGAAAATATGCTGCTCGTAGTCTGCTTTACTTTCATTATTAATCGGTTCACAGATAAGATGAATAAAAAGAATGCTTTAATAACAGGTCTTATTATATATGGAATTGGATATGTGACTGTTACTTCGGCGAATACGTGGTATATGCTCGTTTTATTTAATTTGATAGCAACGATGGGCGAATTAATTTATTCACCGATTCGAAATGCAGAGCAGGCAAATATGATTCCAAGCGATAAACGTGGATCATACTCTGCTTTTTCCAACCTATCATTTAGTGGAGCAGATTTAATTGCAAGAGCTAGTATTATTATCGGGGCATTCTTAATTCCAACAATGATGTCTGTCTACATTGGCTTCATTGTAATGATGGGGACTATTCTTATTTATACAGGATTATTCGCGAAAACCATAAAAGTAAACAACTTAGTCAATAAAGGAGTTAGTGGCGACTAGAGCAGTAAGTTAGATTTATCGAGGGTGGGACAAAACAAAATAAATAATGGATAAAGACGAACAATCTCTAATTTAGTGGTGAATCCAAATCGTTCCAGTATTTTTTTCAAAAGAAACTAAATGGAGCAGACTGAATACACGTAGACTCCTATGGGAGCTGCGAGAAAGTCCAAGACCCCGCAGGAACGAGGAGGCTTGGCGCTCGCCCCATGGAAAGCGAAGTGTATTCAGGCTGCGGGTGATTACCACAATCCTTCGTTCTTAAAATAAATAAAAAACCCAAACAATTATACGAATTTTTTTATTGTTCGGGGGTTAGATTTGGTTGAAATATTTATGTCCCACTCTCTCTTTGAATTTTAGTCTTCTTCTGGACTTCCGCCGAAGGCTTCGGGAATCATTGTAAATCCTTCGATTACGGTGTCTTCTTCGACTTCAATCATCAAGTAGCGTTTGCCGCTAAATTCGATTTGCTTCACATATCTTAAGTCAGGAGGGCTGATGGCAATGTTAGCAATCTTGGTGCTGATCTTAATCGATTTTGATGTGAATTTTGGCAAGATATTACTTGCTTTTAATTCATATTTATCATCATCAATAATTTTTTTGAAAGCAAACTCGACTTTTTCTGGACTAATGTCCTCTACTCCGCTCATCTTTAAGACTTGTTCCACGTCTTTGGAGTCTAATTTTGGAACCTCTTCTTCTTCATTTTCGACAATCATTCGGTTAATTTCCTCGTATACATTCGAAAGAGTAGAAGTGCTCAATTGATCTCCAGTCACATCTTTAATGATTTCCTCAAACACAATTTTATCATCTTGAGCAGTCATCATTTCCTCGCCGTTGAGAACTTCCTCGATAAATTGGTAATCTGGCTCATGGATTTTGCCGGCAGCATAGAGAATATGGTTAACATCTGCTGCATTATCTGTGAAGCTAGGGAAAAGAAATCCGCCCATTGGCGCATTAAGATTTATAATGGGATCAACCACAATATTGTATTTAAACTCTTTCTCTACATAGTCAAAAAGTAATTCTTTCTTAGGCTCTTGTGTATTATTGATGCTGCATAAAATGAAAGGATGGGAGAAAACCGTATCTCGTTCGCTTTCTTCGGATTCTTCACTGCGCCGTTTCTTCGGCTTTAAATATTCTCCGCGAATGAATGTGATGACAATGTCTTTTTCATATTGTCTGCTATTAAGCAACTTGTCCACAATCTGAAGCATTTGCTCTTTCCAATCCTCTACTTCTGAGCTAAGTAATCCTTTATGTAGGATAAGTTGGCTATTATTTTCTGCCTCTCTATGAAACCTTAATTCAAACAGCTTTTCATCCAAATTACCGGCAAGTAATTTCTTGAAGTTATGTAAAAATAACTCTTGTTGATCTTGATCAAGCATCCCAAAAGGCTGACTTTGATAATGGAATATATCACTCGATTCTTTCATGACATAAACATTAAACATATCTGTTATTCTAAGTAGATCATTATTCATTTTGAATTGTTTTCGGATGTTTGCGATATCTTTTTTATTCATTTTAAGTTACACTCCTAAGTTACTTTGAAAGTAAATGATGGATGTTTGATTAGCCTTAGAGCTCTGTGTTCACACTCATTTTAGTCATTTATCCATTCTATCATATTTGGTTTCCCTATTATAAGAATCAACATGTTCTTTTGTATTATTTGAAAAAGAAACAATTGGATGAAATAATAGTAGAAAATGGATTAGAAAGGAGTCAGTGCTGTGAAAGTATTAGTTGTTGGAGCAAACGGGCAAATAGGTAAACAGCTTGTGACATTATTACACGAAAGTAATGAGTTTTCTGTTAGAGCATTGGTAAGAACGTCAGATCAGCAGAAAGCTTTTGACAAAGTCGGAATAGAAACTGCATTAGGTAATTTGGAAGAAACGGTGGAACAGCTAGAGTCTGCAGTGAAAGGTTGTGATGCCGTCGTATTCACAGCAGGTTCAGGTGGGAAAACGGGATATGATAAAACATTATTGATTGATCTTGATGGTGCTGTGAAAATGATGGAGGCAACAAAGAATGCAGGGGTAGAACGGTTTGTAATGGTTAGTGCGTTGCAGGCGCATCGTCGAGAAAACTGGAATGAACAAATTAAGCCATATTATGTAGCAAAACACTATGCTGATCGCATTCTTATGGAAAGTGGATTAACCTATACCATTATTCGTCCGGGCAGATTAACAAATGATGCTGGTACTGGTTTGGTTGCAGCTGCTGAGAATCTAGAAAAAGGAGTGATCCCAAGAGAAGATGTAGCAGCGACAATAATGGCTTCTATAAAAGAAAAAAATGTGTTTAATAAATTATTTGATTTAGTCTCTGGTGAAACGGAAATGGAGAAAGCGGTGAAGAATTTATAAAGAGTCATTAGTGGAGCAGCGTTCTATGCAGCTTGTGGGTTTGGCTGAAAAGAGTGAAGTTTTGGCTGATAAATCAGAAGTTTGGCTGAAAAGAGTGAGTTTTTGGCTGATAAATCGGAAGTTTGGCTGATAAATCGGAAGTTTGGCTGAAAAGAGTGAGTTTTTGGCTGATAAATCGGAAGTTTGGCTGAAAAGAGTGAAGTTTTGGCTGATAAATCGGAAGTTTGGCTGAAAAGAGTGAGTTTTTGGCTGATAAATCAGAAGTTTGGCTGAAAAGAGTGAAGTTTTGGCTGATAAATCAGAAGTTTGGCTGAAAAGAGTGAAGTTTTGGCTGATAAATCAGAAGTTTCGCTGAAAAGCATTAATTTGGCATTGGAAACCTGCCAGTTTTAGCTGGAAAACCAAAAGTTAGCTCGGAGTACTCATACCCAAAAGGCCAACAAAGGCAGGTCAAATAGACGCAATAACATATAAAATAGGTTATTTCTAATTAAAGCGGTAATTTCTTGTTCCTTTTTAGAATATAAATTTTTTTAGTAAGAGGAAATCCAATAATAAGGAAGAGAATTCCTATAACAATGAAACCAGTATTTAATAGGATATTAAATACTGGTTTGTCTCTTAGAAAAATGACTTGGAGGCCGGAATAAAGAAAAATTATGGCTAGAATATACCAGATAAAGTTAATTCTTTGATAATGTTCCATTTGGGAATCAATATCTGAATATATAACGAACTTTCCTAAGGCAGCATCTTTTCGAAAATAGTGCCATCTGTTGGCTGATGCGATATGTTCCACATTTAATGCTAGATTATTATTTTTTGGCGTACTCTCTTTTAGAAATGCGATTCTGTAAATAAAATTACCAGGAATGTAGTCTTCCAATAAATAAAATCGTTTGGAAATTTCTTTAAGCGCATACTCTTTTATACACATTTTATTTAATCATGCTTCTTCTTTTTCAATATTAAAAAAGAAATTTTTATAAATACTTCTGTTTACTTTTTTCATCGTATTGTTTCCTCTCTCCGGTTCTGTTTTAGCATTTCATTCTATATCAATAATATTTAATAATTCACATAATAGTTCATTAATTCTAATAAAAGTATAAATATATTGCAAAAGCTGTTAATGGAATTGTCACATTTTAGTACTATTTTTGAATTGTATTCCAAAAGAAATGAAGTTATAATGTACTTAACTACCATATTAGTATATTAATATGTTTTAAAGGAGGCGATTATTGAAATTATTGAAAATGAATGACATTTAACCCTCCTTTTTATATACTAAAAAAATATAAAAAGGAGAAGAGGGTCCCTCATGTCAAATAATAGTGCGAAAGTATTTGCTTATAACCAATTAAAAGATGAAATTTTAAAATTAAAGCTTATACCTGGTACAAAAATCAGTGAAAAAATTATGTCAGATGAATTGCAGGTTAGTAGAACACCTATTAGAGAAGCATTTATAAGATTAGCGCAAGAGGAGTTATTAACGATTGTTCCGCAGAGTGGTACATTTGTCTCTCTAATTAACCTTAGCCTTGCCGAAGAAGCGCGCTTTGTTCGTGAGATAATTGAGACAAATATCGTTGGTTTATGCTGTGAGAATATGACTGATGAAATTTCCCTGAAGTTAGAAATGAACTTAAAGATGCAAGAAATGCTGGCAAGTAATGAAGTAGGAAAACAGGAAAAGGAAAAATTCTTCGATTTGGATGAAAATTTTCATAAGGAACTTTTTATTTGCTGTGGCAAAGAGCGTACTTGGAAAATGATTCAGGATATGGCTGGCCATTTGAATAGATTTCGCTTATTAAGATTAAAAGACATAAAGGATTTAGACTGGGAAATATTAATTAGTCATCATAAAGAAATTTATGAAGCAATCTTAGGTGGAAATCGGACAAAAGCAGAACAATTAATGTCTGACCATATGAGATTAATGCTTTCTGAAAAAGGCGTTTTATTACAAGAGTTTCCTGAATATTTTTATCCGCAGCAATACTAATGGAAAAAGTATGATGGTGCGACAAAGGAGGAAAACAAAATATGCAAATGACGTTTCGATGGTATGGAGAAGGGAATGACACCATCACTTTAAAACAAATACGCCAAATTCCAGGGGTTAAAGGGATAGTGTGGGCTCTGCATGATGTACCTGTTGGAGAAGTCTGGCCGGTGGAGCGTATTGCGGAAGTAGTAAATCAGGCGAAGCAGTATGGATTTCATACAGATGTTGTTGAAAGCGTTAATATTCACGAGGATATAAAACTAGGATTAAATTCAAGACAGCAATATATTGATGCATATAAAGAAACATTAAAGAATCTTAGTCAATTTGGCGTAAAAGTAGTATGTTATAACTTTATGCCTGTCTTTGATTGGCTGCGTACAGATTTATTTAAAGAAACAGAAGATGGCAGTACGGCGTTGTATTTTGATGCTGCAAAAGTCATTTCTCTTACACCTGAGCAAGTAGTGAAAAATATGGAAGAAAATACAAAAGAGTTAACGCTGCCTGGATGGGAGCCAGAGAGACTAAAAGATTTACAGCACTTATTTTCTTTATATAAAGATGTATCTGAAGTGGATTTGTTCGATAATCTGGTATACTTTCTAGAAGAAATTACTCCTGTTGCAGAGCAATGTGGAATTAAAATGGCTATTCATCCGGATGATCCGCCTTTTTCTATCTTTGGGTTGCCGCGGATTGTCAAAAATAAAGAAGATATCGAACGGATTTTAACTAGCGTAGACAGTCCAGCAAACTGTTTAACTTTTTGCTCTGGCTCACTTGGAGCAAATCCAAGTAATGACTTAGTTGATATTGCGAAAACATTCACTAATAGAATTCCTTTTGCGCATATTAGAAATGTAAAGCACTTTGAAGATGGTAGTTTTATAGAAACTTCTCATCGTGCGGAGGATGGGTCTGTACCTATTACTGAAATTGTAAATGGGTTATATGAAAACGGTTTCGTTGGATATGTTCGACCTGATCATGGGAGACATATTTGGGATGAAGTTTGCAGGCCGGGATATGGGTTATATGATCGTGCGTTAGGGGTAATGTACTTATTAGGCGCATGGGATACTAATAAAATTTTAACAAAAGAGAAAATGCAAAAAATATAAATGGTTTAAAAGATAATAGGAAAAGGAGAGGTTCCTGACACTTTCCTTTTTCCTATTATACTTTCAAATAAATGAAAACGTTTTACCTATATTCGTATTGATAATAAATAGGAGGCGTTAGAAATGGAAAAAAAGCAAAAGGATGTTACGCTTGCAAGGAGTATTGGATACGGCTTAACAGATATGATGGGCGGAGGGGCTTTTACCATTATAGGAGCATGGCTTTTGTTTTTTTATACAAGTTATGCTGGTTTGACGCCAGTTCAAGGTGCTTCTATTATTGCAATTGCTCGTATAGTAGATGCAGTCGTCAGCTTATTTATGGGAAGCTTTTCAGACAACTTTTTAAAATTTAAGTTAGGAAGAAAATTTGGACGGCGAAGATTTTTCTTATTGATTGGTTCACCACTAATGCTTGTATATGTATTACTCTGGACTTCGGGAATGAATTATTTATATTATCTTCTTACTTATTTAGCATTTGAGATTATTGCAGCGATGGTTTTAATTCCATGGGAAACACTCCCTTCTGAAATGACAATGGACTTTAATAAACGAACGAAATTATCAACTGCTAGAATGTTTATCTCAGGACTTGGAACCTTTTTAGCCACATTTATACCTGGGCAGCTCTTTAGTATTTTAGGACAAGATAATTCCCTTGCTTTCTTCATTAATGGTGCCTTTTTTGCAGTTGTTTTTGCTATATGTGTGTATATTTCTTTCCGTTCTACATGGGAACGAGAAGTTTCGCCTGAAGAATTACAACTACTGATAAGCCAGAAGAAAGAACGAAAAAATGGTTTAAAGGTAGTGATACAAATGTTTGTGGACTTTGCTTCCACTTTCAGGGTGAAAAGCTTTCGTAAGCATTTATTAATTTATATTTGTTCGATGACAGCGAAAGATGCTTTTAACGCAGTATTTGTATTCTTTTGTGTATACGCTTTAAATAGTACTTCCACTGTAGCAGCGAATCTACTTTCATTTAGTATTATTGGGCTACCTGGAGCTATTCTATATGGATTTTTAATGATTAAAATTGGACCAGCAAATTTATTTAAAATATCGTATTCTACTATGATTCTGTGTTTATTAGGATATGGGGCGGTTTATTTATATCATCCTAGTAATCTAATCCTCGTATTAGGGGTTATTTCCTTCTTGTATCAAATTGGAAGAAGTATGCTGGAATTCGTTCCTTGGAATGTCTTTCCGTTTATTCCAGATGTAGATGAAATGATTACAACGAAAAGAAGAGAAGGAATCTTTGCTTCTGTAATGACGTTCTTTAGAAAGTCTTCTGTTGCACTTGCGACCTTTTTAGTTGGAGCCATCTTAGAGAAAGGGGGATTTGTACAAGGCTCGGCAACGCAGCCACAGAGTGCTGTTGATACTATAATGTATATCATGATTATTGGGGTAGGTCTTTTGCTTTTTATTTCATTAATTGCAGCATTCACCTTTAAATTAAATAAAGAAACGCATGGAATTCTTGTAGAGGAAATTGAACGTTTAAAGAACAACGGTTTAAAAAAGGATGTAGATCCAAAAACGAAGAAAGTGGTCGAATCCTTAACAGGTTATTCCTATGAAAAGCTTTGGGGTGGAAAGACAGATGAAGATTTAACACAAGTAAAGATTAATTAAGAGGAGGATAACAAAATGAAGACTTTTATGGATAAAGATTTTTTACTGCAGACAGAAACAGCGAAAACATTATTTCATGATTATGCGGCGACCATGCCAATCTATGACTATCATTGTCATTTAGACCCAAAGGAAATTTATGAGAATCGAAGATATGAAAACATTACAGAGCTGTGGCTGGAGGGGGACCATTATAAATGGCGTGCCATGCGTGCTAATGGTATAGATGAATTCTATATAACTGGAGATGCAGACGACTACAGTAAGTTTGAAAAATGGGCTGAGACTGTAGAGAAGTTAATTGGAAATCCACTTTATCATTGGACGCATTTAGAGTTAAAACAATATTTTGGAGTGGAAGCAATTCTAAAACGAACGTCAGCAAAGGAAATATGGGAAACTTGTAATCGCAAAATACAGAGTCCAGACTTTTCAGCAAGAAGCTTAATTGAAAGGTCAAATGTAGCTCTTATTGGTACTACAGATGATCCGATTGATGATTTAGTTTTTCATAAGTTATTACAAGAAGACAAAACTTTTTCAACAACTGTTTTACCAGCATTTCGTCCAGATCATCTAATGGCTATTCAAAGCAATTATTGGGAGGAGTATGTTGAAAAACTAAGCAATCTTACAGGAGTAGAAATTACGAGTTATAGCACTTTGATGGAGGCAATAGATCATAGGATAGATTATTTTCATGAGATTGGCTGCAAATTGTCTGACCATAGTTTAGAAATGGTCGTATATGAATCAGCAACAAGGGAAGAGTTGGATATGATAGTAAAAAAAGCGTTGACTGGTGAGGCTATTACTCTAAAAGAAAATAATCAGTTTTTGACTAGTTTACTTGTCAGCCTTGGTAAAGCATATAGCCAAAGAGGATGGGTGATGCAATATCATATCGGAGCATTAAGAAGTGCCAACTCTCGTTTATTTCAAACAATTGGTGCAAATATAGGCTGTGATTCGATGCAAGATAGTCCTATTGCTATTCCATTAGCGAAATTATTAGATGAGCTGGATCGAGATGGCAGCCTGCCAAAGACCATTCTGTATGGATTAAATCCGAATACTAATGAAGTTTTAGCAACAATGGCTGGAAATTTCCAAGAAGGTGGAATTCCCTCTAAACTACAATTCGGATCTGGCTGGTGGTTTAATGATCATATTGATGGCATGGCAGCACAAATGAAAACACTTGCAAATCAAGGGCTATTATCGAGATTTATTGGAATGCTGACAGATTCGCGCAGTTTTTTATCTTATAGCCGTCATGATTATTTTAGAAGAATTCTATGTAATCTAATAGGGAATTGGGTGGGAAATGGGGAGTACCCAAATGATATGGAATGGCTCAGTCAAATTGTTCAGGATATATCTTACTATAATGCTCAGCGCTATTTTGATTTTCAGTTAAAAATGGATTATTAATTGAAAGAAAATAAATAGGAACTTAAATAAAAAAATTAATTTTTCTAAAAAGAAAGCGTTGACATGTATAACGAGACGTGATAAATTACAGATATCAAATAACAAAACTTAAAAGTTCCGTGAAGGAATGTTACCTTAAGTGGGCATAACCTGAACTGACTAGAAAAACATGCTATTGTTTTGCGTGTATTTTAGTCAGGTCAGGTTTTTTTATTTGTAAAAACCAAATTCCATAGCTGAAGGAAGGGTAAAAAAATGAAATATGAGCAATTAGCAAAAGATATCATTGCGAATGTAGGTGAAAAAGAAAACGTTTCCAGTGTTGTGCACTGTATTACACGTCTCCGCTTTAAGCTTAAAGATGAAAGTAAAGCGAATACAGAAGTCCTAAAAAATATGGATGATGTTGTAACTGTCATGAAAAGCGGCGGTCAATATCAAGTCGTTATCGGCAACCATGTTCCAGATGTATACAAAGCAGTTGTTTCAGTAGGAGGTTTCCAGAGCCAGCAGCCTGTAGAGGAAGAGGAAGGTTCTAAAGGTTCACTTTTCAATCGATTTATCGACATGATTTCAAGTATTTTCACGCCAGTTCTTGGTGTTTTAGCAGCTTCAGGGATGATTAAAGGGTTTAATGCACTATTTCTATCAACAAAATTGTTAACGGAATCATCTGGTACTTATCAAATTTTAAATGCCACAGGTGACGCACTATTTTATTTCTTACCAATCTTCTTAGGATATACTGCGATTAAGAAATTTGGAGGAACACCGTTTATTGGAATGGCGATAGGGGCTGCATTAGTTTATCCAACCTTATCCACTTTAACGACGGGTGATCCATTATATACTTTGTTTGGAGGTACATTATTTGAATCGCCGATCCATGTTACGTTTTTAGGGATACCAGTAATTTTAATGAGTTATTCTTCTTCGGTTATCCCAATTATTTTATCGACATTCTTTGCATCTAAAGTAGAGAAATGGCTAAGAAATGTCATTCCTGATGTAGTGAAAACATTTATTGTGCCATTATTTACATTAGTGATTGTAGTTCCAGTCACATTTCTTGTTATTGGGCCTATTGCAACATGGGCAAGTACATTAATCGGTCAAGGATCTTTATTCTTATATAATTTAAGTCCCGCTATTGCAGGTTTATTGATTGGTGGATTCTGGCAAGTGCTTGTTATTTTCGGTCTTCATTGGGGATTAGTGCCAATTGCTATTAACAATGTAGCGACACTTGGCTATGATACGATTTTATCTCCAGTCTTCGCAGCGTCTTTTGCACAGATCGGGGCAGTTCTTGCAATTTTGATCAAAACAAAAAATCAAAAGTTAAAAACATTGAGTTATCCAGCGTTTATTTCCGGTATCTTTGGTGTAACGGAGCCAGCTATTTACGGAATTACCTTACCTTTAAAGAAACCATTTATTATTAGCTGTATTGGTGCAGGTATTGGTGGTGCTATTGCCGGGTTAACAGATGTAAAGGGTTACATCGTTGGTGGTCTTGGAATTTTTGGTATTCCTTCTTATATTACACCTGAGGGAATCAATATGAACTTATGGGGAGCACTTATTTCCATCATTGTTGGCTTTATCGTAGCGTTCTTATTGACATTGTTCTTTGGCGGCATTAACAAAGGCCAAAATTCAACAGGAAATACTACAGCATCGAACCAAGTAGCAGCAACAAAGGTAGAAAAAGAGGAAGTGTTAAGCCCCCTAAAGGGCGAGGTAAAACCTTTATCAGAAGTTAAAGATGAAGCATTCGCATCTGGTGCACTTGGCCATGGAATTGCTATTGAACCGAGTGAAGGGAAATTATATTCTCCTGCTGATGGGACGGTTTCTGCTTTATTTCCGACGAAACATGCAATTGGGATTACAACAGATACTGGTGCAGATATTTTGATTCATATCGGAATGGATACTGTGCAATTAGAAGGCCAGCATTTTACTGTACACACCACACAAGGTGAGTTAGTGAAAAAAGGACAATTGCTTATTGAATTTGATATAGATGAAATAGCTAATTCCGGCAAGCCTTTAACGACACCAATTGTGATTACAAATTATAGAGAGTTTCATTTAGAGGTAACAGATAAAAAACAGATTCAACAAGGAGATTCTTTATTCCACCTCGAAACTAAGTAAAAATAAGCAAGAATTATGAGAAAGGATGAGACATTATGGCATTTCCAAAAGGTTTTTTATGGGGCGGTGCAATTGCCGCTAATCAAGCAGAAGGAGCCTATTTAGAGGATGGGAAGGGCTTAACTACGGTTGATTTATTGCCAACTGGTAATAAAAGATTTGAAATTATGATGGGCAAGCTTCCTTCTTATCAACCACTGGAAGGGGAATTTTATCCTTCGCATGAAGCGATTGACTTCTATCATCGTTATAAAGAAGATATTGCTCTATTTGCAGAAATGGGATTTAAAGCATTGCGCTTATCGATTTCATGGGCTAGAATTTTTCCAAATGGAGATGACGCTGCTCCAAATGAAGCGGGATTGAAATTTTATGATAATGTTTTCGATGAGCTCTTAAAATATGGAATCGAGCCAGTCGTAACCATTGCTCATTTTGATGTACCAATAAATCTAGTAAAGAATTATGGCAGCTGGAAAAATCGTAAATTAGTCGATTTCTTTGAAAAATATGCAACTACCTTATTTGAGCGATATAAGGATAAAGTGAAATATTGGATGACCTTTAATGAAATCAATATGCTTTTACATTTACCGTTTGTTGGAGCAGGTTTGGTATTTGAAGAAGGAGAAGATAAGCTTCAAGTGAAATATCAAGCAGCCCATCATCAATTGGTTGCTAGCAGCTTAGCGGTAAAAGCTGGGCATGAGATAAATCCTGAGATGAAAATTGGCTGTATGCTGGCGGCCGGTCAAACGTATCCATATTCTTGTAATCCAGATGATGTCTTGGATGCAATGGAAAAGGATAGAGATTCTTTCTTTTTCATAGACGTTCAATCTCGTGGGAAATATCCTGGCTATGCGAAAAGGTTTTTCCGAGATAAGAATTTAAAGATTGAAATGGAAGAACAGGATGAAGCGTTATTAGAGAAATATACCGTTGACTATATAGGCTTTAGTTATTATGCAAGTCGTACGACAAGTACAAATCCAGAGGTCAATAAGCAGACCTCGGGTAATGTGTTTGGTTCTATTGAAAATCCATACTTGGAAAAGTCGGAATGGGGTTGGACGATTGATCCTAAAGGTTTCCGTATCACTGCAAATCAATTGTATGATCGCTATCAAAAGCCGCTATTTGTAGTAGAAAATGGGTTAGGTGCTGTCGATATACCTTCGGAAGATGGAGAGGTAAAGGACGATTATCGGATAGATTATCTACGAAAGCATGTTATAGAAATGTCTGAGGCCATAGAGGATGGTGTAGAAATGATCGGATATACGAGCTGGGGGCCAATTGATATTGTAAGTGCTTCTACTGGTGAAATGAAAAAACGCTATGGTTATATTTATGTAGATAAAGATAACGAAGGGAACGGAACATTAGAGCGATCAAAGAAAAAGAGCTTTGATTGGTATAAAGAGGTTATTGCCTCCAATGGAGAGAATGTATAAAGGGAAATAGGAAAGTTGATTTTTCAGCTTTCCTTCTTTCCTATTTTTAAACCATACTATCACGATCACTTATCCATGATAAGGAAAAAAAGCCATATTAAACTACAGGTGGTCAAATGAAAATAGAAAAAGTATATAACAATAATGTAATTGCTGCATTTAATGAAAAAGACGAAGAATTAGTAGGAATGGGAAGAGGGATAGCTTTTCAAAAGAAGCCTGGTGATTTAGTGGAAGAAGCAAAAATTGAAAAAATATTTGCTTTGAAAAATAATGATATGTCGGAAAAGTTTAAAACACTTTTATATGAAGTACCTGTTGAATATATCGAAATCACAGAGGAAGTCATTAAGATTGCTAGCAGCAGGCTAGGCAGAAAGTTAAATGATAGTTTTTATATCTCTTTAACAGATCATTTGCATTTTGCTGTTCAGAGAATCGAA
This sequence comes from Niallia sp. RD1, assembly GCF_024219955.1. Lineage (NCBI taxonomy): Bacteria > Bacillati > Bacillota > Bacilli > Caryophanales > Bacillaceae > Niallia > Niallia sp. RD1. The sequence continues at coordinate 1,892,232 of NZ_CP100420.1, forward strand.
AAGGGGTTTGAAATTAAGAACGCTTTATTATGGGAAATAAAAAGATTTTATAAGGAAGAGTTTGCTATTGGTTTAGAGACCATTCAACTAATGAAGGAGAAATTAGGCATTGAGCTGCCAGAAGATGAAGCTGGTTTTATTGCGATGCATCTAGTTAATTCAGACCTGAGTCAAGAAATGCCTAATATCGCGAACATCACAAAGGTTATGCAAAATATATTAAATATTGTTAAATACCATTATAAGATGGAATTTGACGAGGACTCTTTAAATTACTTTCGATTTCTTACTCATTTGAAGTTCTTTGCGCAAAGACTCTATAGTAAGACATACATGGATGATGACGATCCATATCTATTCGAAATGGTGAAACATAAGCATAGGGAAGCTTTTATATGTACGGAAAGAATAAATGAATATATTGAAAGTCAATTCAATTATTCTTTAACAGATAATGAAAAGTTATATTTAGCTATTCATATACAAAGAGTTGTTAATCGTTAGTTTCTCCATTAAGAGAATTTAGAGGTTATAGGAGATCAACTGTCCATAAAAATTTGATGGTTCACATTAACCATCAGTGAGGAGGAAGCACCTCCCGCTGATAGAAGTTTTAATATATTGAAGATAAGTTAATTCATTTAGGCTTTGTTCAAATAAAATGTTGTTTAGAAAGCATGCCATAGAGAAACAAGGAAAGAAAGCATTCATCTTTTTGCCAAAAACATTCATTGAACAAAGCCTTAAATGAAGAAGATATAGAATTTTATATGATAAATGATTACTGTGTAATCGATTGATCTGTAATATCTTTTTCCTCTGCTTGTTCCTCTGTGGTGTCTTCTTGTAATTTCTCGTATTCTTTTCTTACCTCTCCGCAAGTGATGCATATACCACTGTAATAATAATTATATTTATGATATTTTCGTATCTTACAAATAAGGGAACCAAATAACATACATAACAACTCCTTTACCTTTTCCATTCTACCGTACAAGAGAATTTTGTTCGGTTAAATAACCGTTACGAACCTACCAAATTCATGACAAACATGTCTTCTTCATCTTTTTTATGACAAACCTCCAAAAAACATTACAAATTAGAAGAGAAAAGGTATAGAAAGAATAGAGATATTGAGGAATAGCTAAAAGAGGAAACTTTTTCATGGTTTATATCGTAAAAGGTGTAGTTGTAATACAACTGTAAATGAATATACGTACAATTACCTAGATAATGCTGTAAAATAATAGTTATCGATAGTTGGAAGAAAATGATTGTAAAAAAGGAGAGGTTCTTTGTGGGGGTCATGCTTAGCAAGGGTCAAAAGATAGATTTAACAAAATCACATCCTGGGTTAAGTAAGGTAGTAATTGGTTTAGGGTGGGATATCAATCAACATGGTGCCAACTATGATTTAGATGCGTCAGCTTTTTTGTTGGGCGATAATCATAAAGTATGGAGTGATAATGATTTTATTTTTTATAATAACCCAACTGGTCCTAACGGATCGGTAGTATATAGCGGGGATAACCGGACGGGGCATGGCAGAATGGATGACGAACAAATTCGAGTGAATTTATCCCAAGTACCTGCCGCTATTCAACGCATTGCTTTTACCATTACCATTCATGATGCGTATAATAAAGGACAAAATTTTGGTCAAATATCTAATGCCTATGTCAGAGTTTTTAATGAGGGAGATCAAGTAGAACTTCTTCGTTTTAATCTTGGAAGAGATTATACAATTGAAACTGCTATTGTTGCAGCCGAGTTATACCGTCATCACGGAGAATGGAAATTTAATGCTGTCGGAAGTGGCTTTCAAGGTGGACTAGCTGCCCTATGCCGCAATTTTGGAGTAACAGTTGATGATGAACCGCAAGCACCTGCTTATCCTAATGAATCTATCCAACAAGCTTATCAAGAACCTAATAGGCCTTATTACCAGTCATTTGAAACGCAAACTCATCCGGCTTTTAGCAGCGGGGCTTATCAGCCAAACGGGCAACCTTCATATTCAACAAATACTCATTCACAAATGTATGGACAAGCTGCTGTCAATGACGCATATTCTAGTGATCATATGCAGTGTATGAGATGTAGAAGTACCAATGTCCGTACCGGTGAAAAAGGCTTTGGGATTGGCAAAGCGGCAATTGGTGGATTGATTTTAGGACCTGTCGGTTTATTAGGTGGATTTATTGGAAAAGGACAGCTGAAAATAACATGCAATAGTTGTGGCTATAGTTGGTCTCCATCTCAGACGGATTATGCAGAATGGGGAAGGCAGCAGAAACAAAGAGCTAGAGATATCTTTATGCGCTATAAAAATCCAGAAGTATTAGACGCTGTTGTTGCTGCATGTGCATTAGTAGGTATGGCTGACGGAAGATTGGACCATACGGAAGAACAAAAAATGATGGAGTTTATCCATCAAAGTGAGGAATTACGTGTTTTTGATACAAATAAAGTAATTCAGCAATTTAATTACTTTGTCCGAAAAATAGAATACGATCAAATTATTGGTAGAGCCGAAAGCTTTCGAGCACTAGGAAAAGTTCGCTCAAAGCCAGAGATTGCTAGACTTGTAGCTCGGTATTGTATTGCGATTGGATATGCAGATGGTCATTTTGATCAAAGGGAAAAACAAGTGGTGACGGAAATTTGTCGAGAATTAGGTTTAAACCCACAGGAATTTTTATCTTAAAAAATGGCAATGCTTGATATAGAAGCTAGATGAATAGAATGGATTGGTTACTAGTAAGAAAAATGATTACTTAGTTGAAAGATAGTGTCGTAACAATGCAACTAAAACTAGCAATTTACTAGAATGTAACAGGAGGAGAAGAATGGCAGGAAATCATAGTTTGGTAATTAACAGAATAATCGGTAATATCGAAAAGGTGATGATTGGGAAAAGGGATGTAGCAGAACTGAGTTTAATTGCTTTGCTTGCCCAAGGACATGTTTTATTAGAAGATGTTCCAGGAGTTGGGAAAACAATGATGGTGCGAGCTTTAGCGAAATCAGTAGGTGCTAATTTTCGTAGAATTCAATTCACTCCAGACCTCTTACCTTCTGATGTAACGGGAGTGTCTATTTATAACCCGAAAGAGCTAGAATTTCAATTTGTGCCAGGACCAATTATGGGGAATATTATTCTAGCTGATGAAATAAATCGAACATCACCAAAGACTCAGTCAGCTCTTTTGGAAGCGATGGAAGAAAGTAGTGTAACGATTGATGGCGTGACACATCATTTACAAAAGCCATTCTTTGTTATGGCAACCCAGAACCCAATTGAATATGAAGGAACCTATCCTCTTCCAGAAGCACAGCTAGATCGTTTCTTATTGAAAATGAATATGGGATATCCAACCGTAGAAGAAGAAATAGAAGTGCTGACTAGAGTCCAAGTAGCAGCGCCAATTGAAAAATTAGAGTCAGTTGTAAGCTTAGATGAGTTACTTACTCTTCAAGATGAAGTAAGACAAGTGTATGTGGATGAAACGATTAAAAAATACATTGTGGAGCTCGCAACAGCAACTAGAGAAAATGCGAGTATTTATCTAGGAGTCAGTCCGAGGGGTTCCATTGCATTAATGAGAGCATCCCAAAGCTATGCCTTTATTCAAGGAAGAGATTATGTCATCCCAGATGATGTGCAATTCTTAGTAAAAGCTGTTTTTGCTCATCGAATGATTTTAAAATCAGAAACAAAGTTCGATGGGATAACAGCAGAAGAAATTATTAATCGAATTATCGGGCAAGTGCCAGTACCAGTACAAAGGTTAGTGAAGTAATGAAAAGATTTTTGCATAAATTAAATCGGGTTTGGAAATTAATTTTGCTATTTTTACTAATAGTGATGGTATTTTCCTATGCTATGTTTCAAGGTGGGTTTGTAAGCTGGTTTTTATTTTATAGTTTTTTACCATTTGCTTTATATGGTCTTTTAATTGCAGTCTATCCAATGCGGGATTGGCAAGTAAAAAGAAAAATTTTGAAATATGAATATAGGGCGAAAGAAGAAATGCATGTAGAAATTGAATTAACGAGAAACTCGTTTTTTCCTGTTTTTTATATGGTGGTGAGAGATTCATTTAATTCCACAATGGGGCAAAAAATAGAAGAAAAGAGAATGTTAATGCCTGGATTAAAGCGGAGACTCCGCTTTAATTATACGGTGAAGGAGTTGCCAAGAGGAGAGCATGTATTTGATCAAATCTTTCTCCAATTGGGTGACCCTTTAGGTCTGATTGAGAAGGAGAAGGTCTATATTCAAGTAGAACGGATTCTAGTGTATCCTCCTATTGAAGAAATGATATACAAACCGCTGGAAAATCACTATGAGCAAGGAATGACTTCATCGAAGGAGCGAGTGCAGCGAGATACGACAATGGCAGTTGGTGTGAGAGAGTATCAGCCAGGTGACCGCTTTTCATGGATTAACTGGAAAGCAAGTGCAAGGCGCAACAATATGATGACAAAGGAATTTGAACAAAAACAGTCGCATGACATTATGATTGTGATGGATTGCCAAGAAAATAAAAGATTTGAAACGACAGTGTCTTTCACTGCTTCTATCCTTCGAGCTATTTTAAAAAAAGGTGCGCAAGTAGGCTTATTATCGGTAGATACGGAGCGTAAGATTTTTCCAATAAGGGGAGGGGAAAGTCACCAACAATACCTGCTCTATCATTTAGCAAAAGTACGTGCTACAAAGGAAATCACATTAGCAGAGGTTGTAGATTATGAAAGTAGTCAATTGCCTCCACAGGCCACAATCATGTTAATTACTTCCCAAGTAACAAGAGAACTTATAGATAAAGCTGGGTGGTTGGCAAGTAAAAGATATAATATCGTGATGTTTGCCATCACTGGACAAAAGGAAGGTTTATCTAGTGAAGAAAGAACATTAAGTGCTTTTGCTGGAAAAAAAGGCATTCAAATCATTCCTGTTTCTGATGGGAGATTTAAAGAAGCTTTTGGAGAGGGGGTGGCATAAATGGGAACGCCCTATAGCAAAAAACATATCACAATTGCTAATTTTTTATTATATATTTTAGGTTTCTTACTAATTTGTGAATGGCTCGGACCATTAGAAGAATTAACGAATACAGAGAATGTGATTGTCTTTCACTTATTTCTTGCGTTATCTTTATTGTTAGCCTTTTCCCGGACACCAAGCTGGGTAAGCGGAACATTGAAGACTGTTTATATTATATTTATTCTTCAATATTTATATTATGAGGAATCATTTTTTACTTTCCAATGGATTCAACCTTTTGCAGCCGAATTTATCGATAATTTAGCATTGGTATTTAATACAAAGTGGCCGGAAATGACGAATATGTTTAAAAGCAGTCTCTGTTTCATTTTATTATGGCTGATGGCGTATTTAATTGATTATTGGCTAATTAAGCGAAGAAAGATTTTTACATTCTTTTTGCTGACAATTATTTATATTACCGTATTAGATACTTTTACGATTTATAGTGCTGATTTGGCAATTATTCGTACGGTAATCATAGGTTTTACAGCAATGGGCATGTTAACATTTTTTCGATTAAGTGATAAAGAAGGATCTGGAAATACTAACAGTTCGATCGTAAAATGGATGATTCCTTTACTTCTATTCGTAATAGGAAGTGCTGGAATTGGCTATTTATCACCAAAGGCAGATCCTATTTGGCCAGACCCTGTTCCTTTTATCCAGACAATGGGGGATAAAGGAGGAGTAGAGGATGGAGATATTCCAGGAAGCGGTATTCATAGAGTTGGTTATAGTGTTGATGATTCAAGATTAGGGGGAGACTTTATTGGTGATTCTTCCTTGGTCTTTGTTGCGGAGGTAGAAAAGCCTCATTATTGGAAAGTAGAAACGAAAGATACTTATACAGGAAAAGGCTGGGTCCAATCAGAGGAATCCTTAAAATTAAATCGGGACAACTTTGAAGTATTAGATCAAGGTGGCGCAATTCCTTTTGTCTCTTTTGTAGAAGGGGAAAATGTGAAGCGGACAGAGTCTGAAAGCACTGTGCAATTTACGAATGGCTTTTCTTATTTACTATATCCATTAGGAGTAAAAGAAGTGTCTGCTGCTAATTCGTTCATGGAAATTGAAAGTGGGAATGAACGTGGCGTTTTTAATGGATATGTAGAAAGTTACTCGGTAAAATATGATGTGCCGGAATACAGTCTAAATGCGTTAACAACAGCTGATATGGAAGACTTTATAAGAAATAATCCAGATATGGTGAATCGCTACCTTCAGCTTCCCGATTCATTACCGCAAAGAGTGAAAGACCTTGCTGCTGATATAACGAAAAATGATGAAAATGTATTTGCAAAGGTACGTGCGATAGAAACCTATTTCTCATCTAATGGTTTTACTTATAGTCAAAATAATGTGGCAGTCCCGAATGAGAAAGAGGATTATGTGGACCAATTCTTATTTGAAACAAAGCTGGGTTATTGTGATAACTATTCGACTTCTATGGTTACCTTGCTGCGTTCTATTGGGATTCCCTCAAGATGGGTTAAAGGTTTTACAGAGGGAGAATTTGTAGAAGCGGACGGGGATATTCGCCGCTATGAAGTTACAAATAATAATGCACATTCTTGGGTAGAGGTTTATTTTCCAGATGTAGGCTGGGTTGCTTTTGAGCCAACGCAAGGATTCTCTAATGCGAATACGTATATAAATGATGTGGAGAGCAATCAAAATACTGGGAATACTGAAACGCAAACGCCGGAGCAACAGGAACGACAGCCAGAAACCCCAGAAAATAAACCAGAAAATCCAGAGCAAACAATGGAGAAAACATCACCATCTACAGATGGGCAGAAGAATTACACAACTATTGTTAAAGACAATTGGCAGTGGGTCACTACGGTTCTAGTAATCATTATTACAGCAGGATTAGCAGCTTATAAATTTCGCTATAAATGGCTTCCTTATTATTATATTTGGAAATTCCGAAACACAACGGAGGAAACTAACTTTCCGAAGGCTTATATGGTGCTGCTGCATCTACTAGAGATAGCTGGACTCCGCAAGAAGGAAGAAATTACCTTAAGAGAGTATGCGAAGCAAATAGATCACATTTATTCAAGCAAAGAAATGAGCCAATTGACTGCTAAATATGAGGAATATCTGTATAAAGGTCATATGCAAAAAGAGACTTGGGAAGATATGAGAGAATTGTGGGAAAATTTAATTAAAAAAACAACAGCTTGACCATCGATTCGACATGTTGTTACAATATTCACATCTATATATAATTCCTTCATATATCCTCGATGATATGGTTCGAGAGTCTCTACCGGGTCGCCTTAAATGATCTGACTATGAAGGCAGATAAGTCTTTGGATTATTTAGCTTATATGAAGAAACCAAAAAGACTAGAATTCTGCCTTCGTTTTTATTTGAGGCGGATTCTAGTCTTTTTTTGTGGTTACATTATAAAAGTTGGTTGATTGAATTCAAATCAGCACTTTTGTAAAAAAACAGAATCTAATTTAGAGAAAAGATAAGCATGAATAATGAAGGTATTTGGAAATAGTAAGAAGAGAAATTCAAATAGAGTAGTTGGGGTGAATAGGAATGGGGAAAGCGCATATAGAAGGTCAAGAAATGATCGTTGTCCTAGATTTTGGTAGTCAATATAATCAATTGATTACAAGAAGAATAAGAGAATTTGGAGTATATAGTGAGTTGCATCCACATACCATTACAGCTGAAGAGATTAAGGAATTAAGCCCTTCAGGAATCATTTTCTCAGGCGGCCCTAATAGTGTATACGACGAAAATGCATTTGGCGTAGATGAGAAAATATTCGATTTAGGACTTCCTATTTTCGGTATTTGTTATGGGATGCAATTGATGACCCAGCATTTTGCCGGAAAAGTGGAAAAAGCAAAGCATCGTGAATATGGAAAAGCAGCAATTAATATTGAAAACAACTCTAAATTATTTGCTGACCTTCCAACAGAACAAATCGTTTGGATGAGCCATGGTGATTTAGTTGTTGAAGCACCTGCTGGATTTACAATTGATGCAACGAGCGCTTCTTGTCCGATTGCTTCGATGAGTAATGAAGAAAAAGGATTATATGCTGTTCAATTCCACCCAGAAGTTCGTCACTCTGTATATGGAAATGAATTATTGAAAAACTTTGTGTTCGGTGTTTGTGGCTGCAAAGGTGACTGGTCAATGGAGAACTTCATTGAAATTGAAATGGAAAAAATTCGCCAGACGGTCGGCGACAAAAAAGTTCTTTGTGCCCTAAGTGGTGGAGTAGATTCTTCTGTTGTTGCTGTGTTGATTCATAAAGCTATTGGTGATCAATTAACCTGTATATTCGTAGACCATGGACTTCTTCGCAAAGGCGAAGCGGAAGGAGTAATGAAGACTTTCACAGAAGGCTTTAATATGAACGTCATTAAAGTAGATGCGAAAGAACGCTTTATGTCTAAGCTAGAGGGCGTAAGTGACCCTGAGAAAAAACGTAAAATTATCGGAAATGAATTCATCTATGTGTTTGATGATGAAGCAGCAAAATTAGAAGGAATTGATTTCTTAGCACAAGGTACTCTTTACACAGATATTATTGAAAGTGGTACAGCTACTGCACAAACCATTAAGTCCCATCATAATGTAGGCGGACTTCCTGAAGACATGCAATTCCAATTAATTGAACCTTTAAATACGCTATTTAAAGATGAAGTACGTGCTCTAGGTTCTGAGTTAGGAATAGCTGATGATATCGTTTGGAGACAGCCATTCCCTGGCCCTGGTTTAGGGATTCGTGTATTAGGTGCTATTACAGAAGAAAAACTAGAAATCGTCCGTGAATCAGATGCCATTTTACGCGAAGAAATTAAAAAAGCTGGCTTAGAACGCGATGTATGGCAATACTTTACTGTCCTTCCTGATATCCGCAGTGTTGGAGTAATGGGAGATGCGCGTACGTATGATTATACAATCGGAATTCGCGCAGTTACTTCTATCGATGGAATGACATCTGACTGGGCAAGACTGCCATGGGATGTACTAGAAGTGATTTCTACAAGAATCGTTAATGAAGTAGCCCATATTAACCGCGTCGTGTATGACATTACTAGTAAGCCACCTGCGACGATTGAGTGGGAGTAAGAATACAACTTAATTTGAAGAGGGAACACCGATTTATAAGGGTTTAACCTTGTTAAAAATGGTCAAATACCATATAAAATAATATGGTTCCCTGCCAAAAACCCTACCAAGAAAAAATTTTGGTAGGGAATTTTGCTTTTTCATTGAATTTTGGTAGGGAACATTTTCTGTAGATAACTTGGTTATATTATAATAAATATCTCTATGTATAATGTTATTCCGTAATTAGCTTATAATCATCATAATGACCACAATAAGCAGAAGAATTAAGTATATTTTGGAAAAGAGTTTGTCAGATAACTTTTGAGCCCAAGACCTTCCAATAGGTACGCCAACAAAACCACCGATTGTAAACCCGATTAGCGCAGGTAGGTATATAAACCCTAGAGTTGATGAAGGCATTGTATCTATCTGCCTTCCTGTAATTAAATAAGTAAAGGTTCCAACGATAGCAATTGGCAGACCTAATGGGGTAGCTAGAGCTACAGAATGTATCATACGCATACCTCTATTTCTAAGGTAAGGAATTGTCATGGTACTTCCGCCAATACCTAACAAGGTTGAAAGAAATCCAATGCCTATTCCAATAAAAGATGCTGAACTTTGCTTAGGCATATGAAATGATTGGTCATCAATCTCTCTGGTGAATGATTTTTTGAAAATGTTTGAAACCAAAACGTAAATTAAGAGACCAATGAACGCAAACCTAAGGAAATCGCTATCAATATAGACTGCAAGCATACCACCTATTAAAGAACCTATTGAAATATACCCTACTAATAGTTTGAAGACTGACCATGTCACATTGCCTTTTTTCGCATGATTATATGTTGAATTGAATGAATTAATAATCATAACTGCTAATGACGTACCAATAGCTGTATGCATTAAATATTCGCTTGGAATCGAATCTGGTAAAAATGCAAATAGGATAGGAACTACTACGAATCCACCCCCAAAGCCAAACATACTTGATAGAATTCCAATAATAACACCGATTAATGCAAACATTAAAAATGATAATTCCACTAAAAATCATCCCTCTTTACTTATATTAATTAAAAATCGTTCTTAGTATCAATATAATGGTACCATACTACAAAGAGATGCTGGGCTAATTCAAGCTGTTTGTACATTTATTGAATTTCTTGAGAAAAGAAGGTGGAAATATAGAGGAATAAGAATAAGTACTGGTATGCAATATTGCTTTATCGGAAAAAACGGATCATTATTTCATGCAATTGAATACTCAAGAATGCGTTGATTCAAAAAGAAGTAAGTATCCACCGGCTCTACCAGTGGATACTTACTTCTTTTAGATGTTTTTCTACTAGATAAGCTGTTTCCTCAATTGATTTATCTGTTACATCAATCACATAGGCGTTATGCTTTTTAAATACTTGCTTTGAATACTCTAACTCTTCATAAATTCTTTCTAAATTTGTATAACTAGATGAGTGACTCAACCCTAAAGAATCTAAGCGATTACTTCTGATTCTGGATAGGTTTTCTGGATTACAAATCAAGCCGATTATCTTCTGTCCCTCTACCTCCTCTAAAATGGAAGGTAAGGGAACTTCAGGTATAAGTGGTAAATTCGATACCTTATACCCTTTATTGGCTAAATACATACTCAATGGAGTCTTGGAAGTACGAGAAACACCGAGTATTACAGCATCAGATTGAAGAAATCCTTGTGGGTTCTTTCCATCATCATATTTTACTGCAAATTCGATTGCTGCTATTTTATTAAAATATTCTGTATCTAGCTTATGTACAATACCAGGTTCTTCTATTGGGGTAGAACCTGTTTTAGATTTAATAATCTCAAAAAAGGGATTCATTAAATCCAAGTAATGTAACTTTGTTCGATTGCTGAAATCTTTAGCGACATTAGCTAAATGGTTATCAACTAATGTGCTAACTACTACTGCATCATCTTTTACCGCGTCATTTAATATATCAACTAACTCTTCTTCCTTGTTAACAAAAGAAAAACGGTAGCTGTTGTTGAATACTAAATCTGGAAATTGAGCAGTAACGGCTGCTAATAATTTTTGTGATGTTTCCCCTATTGAATCAGAAATGGTATATACAATGATTTCATTTTTCATAAAAAATCTCCTCTATCCATTTAATTCTGCCTTTCTTGCCTGTTGAATAATGAAATTTAATATTCTAGTTTTAGTGATTTTCCCAATCACTTTTCTTTCATTTTCATCATCCACAACAGGTAATGAGTCCACCTCAAAATCTTGAAGAATACTTGCCGCTTCTAAGATGTCCATGTCTTTTTTACAAACTTTAATATGAGGTACGCGAGTCATACAGACCGCTACAGGTGTCTGATCTATATTCGTATTTAATGAGGCTCTTAATAAGTCCTTTCTTGATAAAACCCCTAATAAAAGTTTTTCTTCTCCAGTGACATATAATGAACCTACATCATACATAAATAAAGTTGTTATAGCATCTCGAATGGAAGTATCTTGATTAACCATTAACGGCGGCATCATTATCTCATTTACTTTTGTATTAAAAGTTTTAAAATAGAAAAATTTTTCTAAATCTGATCCCGAATAGGTGTACCCAATTTTGGGGGTAGCTTGTAAGATTCCGACAAGCGTTAAAAAAGATAAATCTGATCGCAGGGTGGCTCTAGATACATCCAATAAATCAGACACTTTTTCTCCACTTACAGGTTGATATTCTTTTACTATTTTAATAATTTTTTCTTGTCTTTCACTTAGTTTCATTATTATCTCCCAAAAAATAGATAGTTTAATTAGATAATAGGATTATCATCATTATGCATCTATTATACATCGATAATTTAATTATTCAACTTTAATATGTGTGTTATTTTTCGTATTGACAACTATATATGTGTCATATTAAAGTGTAAATAAAGTTAATGTGATACATATTTGAAATATGGAGGTAGACGATGGCAAAGTTGATTTATTTTTTCGAGGAAGGCAGTAGTAAAGACAAAGGATTATTAGGCGGCAAAGGGGCAAATTTAGCTGAAATGACTCGTTTAGGTTTACCAGTGCCAGCAGGGTTTACGATTACAACGGAAAGCTGTATGAAGTATCTAGAAGAACCATCCTTTTTTGAAGATTGGTTAAAAAAGGATGTTTTGGAAGCGGTTATAAAATTAGAGGCAGAGACGAAAAAGTCTTTTACAGGTGATGAAAATATTTTATTAGTTTCTGTAAGAAGTGGCGCAGCTTTTTCCATGCCAGGTATGATGGATACGATTCTTAACTTAGGATTAAATGATCTACGAGTTCAATCTTTAGCTCGATTAACTAGTATGGATTTTGCATTTGATTGTTATCGAAGATTATTGCAAATGTTTGGTGAAGTAGTATATGGCATAAATAAGGATAAATTTAATATACGACTCCAAAAAATGGAAAAACACTTTAGCAAAACAGCTGCAGATTTTCAAGAAAAGGAACATTTGCAAGTAATTGAGTCCTTTAAAGAGCTATATATAGAAAACGAGAGGGTCTTTCCACAAAATCCAATAGATCAATTATTGGAAGCTGCTAAAGCTGTTTTTAAATCATGGAATAATCATCGAGCAAAGGTTTATCGCGAATTACATGAAATTCCTCATCATTTAGGAACGGCAGTAAATATTCAATCAATGGTTTTTGGGAATAGCGGAAATGAAAGCGGTACAGGTGTTGTGTTTACAAGGAATCCTGCCACTGGCGAAAATAAATTGTTTGGTGAATTTCTGCTAAATGCTCAAGGGGAAGATGTGGTAGCGGGTATCCGTACACCAGAATCTATCGAAGCATTACAGCAAGTCCTTCCGGAAGCATATGCAGATTTTAAAAGATATGCCAATATACTAGAACAGCATTATAAAGATATGCAAGATATTGAATTCACGATTGAAAATGGGAAATTATTTATTCTGCAGACAAGAAACGGAAAGCGGACGGCTAAAGCGACACTGCGAATTGCGTTGGATTTAGTTAAGGAAGGATTAATTACAAAGAGTGAAGCCTTATTACGTATTTCACCTGGAACGATTGATCAGCTAATCCATCCTATTTTTGATCCGCAGGCTATTCAAAACGTCGAATTACTGGCAGAAGGTTTACCGGCCAGTCCTGGCGCAGCTACCGGCGCCATTGTTTTTACTTCGGAAAAAGCTAAAGAATGTCATGCACTTGGCCAGAAAGTAATTCTTGTGCGACAAGAAACTTCACCCGAAGATATTGAGGGTATGATTGTCAGCGAGGCTATCGTTACAAGTCGAGGAGGAATGACTTCGCATGCAGCAGTTGTTGCCCGAGGAATGGGAACTTGCTGTATAACAGGATGTGAAGCATTAACTGTCAATGAAGAATTGAAAACAATCACTTGTGGAGAAAGGATTCTGACGGAAGGTGACCTTCTCTCTGTAGATGGTACTGCTGGTAAATTGTACTTGGGCGAAGTCCCTACTGTTGTAGCGGAAAACGACCAGAATTTAGAGCTTCTTCTTTCTTGGGCTGATGAATATGCTGATTTACAAGTACGCGCGAATGCTGAGACAGTTCAAGATTTAACAACGGCTATCGAGTTTGGAGCATCTGGTATAGGTTTAGCGAGAACGGAGCATATGTTCTTTGGTGAAGAACGAGTGCTGGAAATGCGTCGTTTGATATTAGCGGAGAATAAAGAAGAAATCAGAGAAGCATTAGACAAATTGCTGGCCTTCCAACAAGAAGATTTTTACCAGATGTTTCAAGTTGTTGAAGATAAACGAATGGTCATTCGCTTACTAGATCCGCCTATGCATGAATTTCTGCCTAGTGACCTAAATGAAATGAAGCAGTTAGCGGTAAAGTTAAATAAACATCCATCGATTGTTGAAGAGCAAATTAAGAGGCTGCAAGAAACGAATCCAATGTTAGGCCATCGTGGCTGTCGTCTAGGAATAACAGAACCACAAATTTATCAAATGCAAGTAAAGGCTATCTTCCATAGCGCAATCCAGTTAACAAAAGAAGGATATACTGTCTTTCCTGAAATTATGATTCCTCTTGTGGCAGAAAAAGAAGAACTGGCCTATGTGAGGGCATTTTTAATAGAAACAATTGAAAGTATCTTTGTTAATCATCAAATGGAGCCTTTTCCGTATGAAATCGGAACAATGATTGAATTACCACGTGCCTGTATAATAGCTGATCAACTTGCTCAAGAAGCCGATTTTTTTAGTTTCGGTACAAATGATCTTACACAAATGACATATGGTTTTTCTAGAGATGATATTGGGAAATTTATTCATTCATACAAAGAGAAGAATGTTATGGTGAATGATCCTTTTCAAACTCTCGATCAAAATGGAGTAGGGGAATTAATTAAATTAGCAGTAACGAAAGCACGACAGACTAAAGAAAACTTGATGATTGGTATTTGTGGAGAGGTTGGCGGAGATCCTAAATCGATAGCTTTCTTCCGAAATATTGGTATCGACTATGTTTCTTGTTCACCATATCGTATTCCTGCTGCTCGCTTAGCTGTTGCCCATGCAAGTATAAATAAATAAATATTTGTTAGAAAGCGAACGATTATTAATTTTTAATTATAATTGTTCGCTTTTTGTATTGACGAGTATTCGTCAAGCTGATAAACTGGATTTACAACTGAAAAAGATTTTACTCGTATAATATTGGGGAATACGGCCCGAAAGTTTCTACCGAGCTACCGTAAATAGCTTGACTACGAGGTAAGTGTGTATATAGGGAATATTTATGAAATCATTTATATTTTATTAAGTAATTTTCCCTTCCTATATAGCACAAACCCTTAGTCAACGCTCCTTAATCGTAGGAGTGTTTTTTTTGTTTTAGTAGATTATTAAAACATGCATGAGAGGGGAAAGATCAATGAAGAAGTTTTTCAAGTTTGAAGAACTAGGCACAAATTACCGCAGAGAATTTTTAGGTGGTTTCACTACATTCCTTGCGATGGCTTATATTTTAGCAGTAAATCCATTTACATTAACATTAGGGGACGTTGCAGATCTTCCTGATGCGTTGCGTATGGATTATGGAGCAGTGTTTGTAGCGACAGCACTTGCTGCAGCAGTAGGATCTCTTATTATGGGTATTTTCGCTAACTATCCAATCGCATTAGCTCCAGGTTTAGGTCTGAATGCCTATTTTGCTTATACCGTTGTATTAACACAAGGACATCCATGGCAATATGCGTTAGCAGCAGTATTTATTTCCAGTGTGTTTTTCTTACTATTAACAATCTCTGGACTTCGCGAAAAATTAATTAATGCTATTCCAGTTGAATTAAAACTTGCGGTAGGCGCAGGTATTGGGTTATTTATCACATTTATCGGATTGCAAAACTCTCAAATCATTGTTGATAATCCAGCGACGCTTGTACATATTGGTGATTTAACCAATCCAAGCACATTGCTAGCGATTTTCGGTATTTTTATTACGATTATTTTAATGGTTAGAGGAATTCATGGTGGTGTATTCTATGGAATGATCATCACAGCAGTAGTTGGAATGATCTTCGGTGTAATCGATACTCCATCTAAAGTCGTTTCAGCTGTACCAAGTATTGAGCCAACATTTGGTGCGTTATTCTCAGCGCTTGGTGATCCAGGATTTTATACACAAAGCATGTTAGTAGTTATTTTAACGTTCTTATTTGTTGATTTCTTTGATAATGCAGGTACATTGGTGGCTGTGGCAAATCAGGCTGGTCTTATGAAAGATAATAAACTACCAAGAGCAGGAAAAGCATTATTCGCAGATTCAATTGCATCTATGGTAGGTTCTATATTCGGTACATCTACAACAACTTCTTATATTGAATCATCCGCAGGGGTTGCGGCAGGAGCTCGTACTGGCTTCGCGGCAGTGGTTACAGCAGGATTTTTCTTACTATCGTTGTTCTTCTTCCCGTTATTGGAAGTTGTAACGTCTGCTGTTACAACGCCGGCTTTAGTTGTAGTAGGTATATTGATGGTTTCATCCCTTGGAAAAATCGATTGGACTAAGTTTGAAGTAGCGGTTCCAGCGTTCTTGACAATTATAGCAATGCCTTTAACATACAGTATTGCAACAGGGATCGCTGTAGGATTTATCTTCTATCCGATTGTGATGATTGTAAAAGGACGTATTAAGGATATTAATCCAATTATGTACGTATTCTTTGTTATTTTTGCTCTGTACTTTATTTTCTTACAATAGACATTCTTGTTAAATCGGATCAATATCTTTTAAAAAGGAAAGGGATATCCATTTTTGGATGTCCTTTTTCTTATTTTTTCGTTGACTTACTATAAAGACTTTAATAACATTGAGTTACCGAGAAGTCTGTTGAAGTGGGGAAATAAGTATGCCTAATTTACTAATAAAGAAAGCGCTGAATAATAATGTACTCATTGGAGACCATCCATCCTATGGAGAAGTAGTGCTTATAGGAAAAGGAATAGGCTTTAATCAGAAAAGCGGAGATTATATTGATATGAATATTGTGGAGAAGCTATTTGTCTTAAAGGATGAAAAAGAGCAATCTAATTACCTGAAGCTTCTTCCTCAAGTGGATAATGAGTTGCTAGATGTAATAGTTTCATCTATAGAACTGATTAAAAACAAGACGAATGCAAAGCTGAATGAGCATATCCATATAGCGTTAACGGATCATATTGTGTTCGCTGCATCCCGCATTACGAACGGGCTTGTATTAAATAATCCGTTTCTGATTGAAACAAAGGCGTTGTACCCGTTTGAATACACAATCGCAGAAGAGGTTGTGAATTTAATCGGAGAACAAACAGGGCTTCAATTACCAGTAGGTGAAATCGGTTTCATCGCTTTGCATATTCATAGTGCAATGATGAACAAAAGTTTGTCAGAAGTCAATCAGCATTCACAGTTAGTTACACATCTTGTGAATTTAATAGAAGAACAACTAGAAATAAAAATTAATAAAGATAGTATCGATTATATGCGCCTTGTTAGACATTTGCGTTTCGCGATTGAACGTGTCAATACAGGAGAAAAAGTAGAAGAACCAGAAAAAATAACTTTGCTATTGAAGAATGAATATCCCCTATGCTATAATCTTGCTTGGAAGCTCATAAAAGTAATGCAACAAGTACTTAAAAAGCCAGTCTTTCAAGCAGAAGCAGTATATCTGACGATGCATCTGCAAAGACTTCAGAAAAAAGTTAAATAATAGCAATTATTAATAAACGTGTTACTGATCCGATCAGGCATGAGTTAAAAAGATGATTGATTTAAAAGTTTTAGGGTAACCTACCCTTGAAGGTTTATTTCAATCTCTATTTACTCATGCCTTTTTGTTTTTTATCCTTGATTGAGAACACTTTTTGAGCCGAAAAAAATAACTTAGGAGGCTGACAAAATGTTTAAAAAGATTTTTGGTGTTTTACAAAAAGTTGGTAAAGCACTTATGTTGCCAGTTGCGCTTTTACCTGCAGCGGGGATACTTCTTGCACTAGGTGCAGCGCTTAAAAACCCTGCGCTATTAGATTTAGCTCCATTTCTAGATAATAGTGGAGTAGCAATGGTAGCATCGATTATGCAAAATGCTGGAGATATTGTTTTCGCAAACTTACCAGTATTGTTTGCGGTTGGGGTAGCTGTTGGATTAGCTGGCGGTGAAGGTGTTGCTGGTCTAGCCGCTATCATCGGGTACCTAATTATGAATGTAACGATGGGTACTGCTTTAGGATTAACAGCTGAAGACGTTAATGGATTAAATTATGCTAGCATCTTAGGAGTTCCTACGCTTGCTACTGGAGTTTTCGGTGGTATTATCGTAGGTCTAATAGCTGCTGGAATGTATAATAAATTCTTTGAAATTGAATTGCCATCTTATTTAGGTTTCTTTGCTGGTAAACGATTTGTACCAATTATTACAGCGGCAACTGCTGTGATTTTAGGATTAGTAATGATTATTGTTTGGCCACCAATTCAAAATGCTTTAAATGCATTTTCACAAAATATGGTGCATGCAAACTTAACGCTTTCTGCGTTTATTTTTGGAGTAATTGAACGTTCTTTAATTCCGTTTGGATTACATCACATTTTCTACTCACCATTCTGGTATGAATTTGGTTCATATGTAAATGCGGCTGGTGACACTATTCGTGGAGATCAACGTATTTTTATGGAACAAATTAAAGATGGAGCAGAATTAACTGCAGGTACATTTATGACTGGTAAATTCCCATTCATGATGTTTGGATTACCTGCGGCGGCTCTTGCTATATATCATGAAGCTCGTCCTGAGAAAAAAGTAATCGTTGGTGGGTTAATGGCATCAGCGGCATTAACTTCTTTCTTAACAGGTATTACTGAGCCGTTAGAATTCTCATTCTTATTTGTGGCTCCAGTATTGTTTGGAATTCACGCTGTATTTGCAGGTTTATCTTTTATGACAATGCAGTTATTAAATGTAAAAGTAGGTATGACATTCTCAGGTGGTTTAATCGACTATGTGTTATTTGGTTTAATTAATCCACAGACAAATGCATGGATTATTATTCCTGTAGGTTTAGTGTTTGCTGTTATCTACTATTTCGGTTTCCGTTTTGCGATTCGTAAATTTAACCTGAAAACACCAGGTAGAGAAGATGAAACAGAAGAAAGTGAAAGTGGTGTAGCAGGAACAACTAGTGATCTTCCATACGAAGTATTAGAAGCAATGGGTGGACAAGATAATATTGCGCATTTAGATGCTTGTATTACTCGTCTTCGTGTATCTGTTAATGATATTAAATCCGTTGATAAGAATCGATTGAAAAAACTAGGTGCTGCTGGAGTGCTTGAAGTTGGTAATAATATTCAAGCTATCTTCGGTCCTCGTTCAGAGACGATCAAAGGTCAAATGAGAGATATTATGAGTGGGAAAAGACCACGTCCTGCTGCTCAGCCTTCTATGGAGAAAGAAGTACAAGAACAAATTGAAGATGTAAATCCAAGTGCTTTACAAAGTAATGTAACTGGCGAAGATTCTTTTGTTGCTCCAATCAAAGGGGAATTAGTAGCTATTACAGATGTACCTGACGCTGTATTTGCAGGTAAAATGATGGGAGACGGTTTTGCAATTATTCCTTCAGACGGAACAGTAGTATCTCCGGTTGATGGGAAAATTGTTAACTTATTCCCAACAAAACATGCTCTTGGAATTTTGGCTGAAAACGGTCGTGAAATTCTAATTCACTTTGGTATTGATACAGTTAAATTAAAAGGGGAAGGTTTCGAAACACTTGTTTCAGAAAATGATCAAGTTAAACAAGGACAACCTCTGTTGAAAGTGAATCTTGACTATATTAAAGAAAATGCAACAGCAACTATTACACCAGTTGTGTTTACGAACTTAGCTGAAGGTGAAGCTGTACAAATCAATAAACTTGGTAAAGTTGAACTTAAAGAGGAAGATGTAATAACGATTACTAAGTAATAGAATATATAGAAAGAACTCGGTCTCATGATCGAGTTTTTTCTATATTATAAGTAGAAATGAAAAGTTTAGATGATGGTGTTCAAGACGTTGCTTTAACTAATGATCCGTATAGGTCACTTTATTGGAATAATATATAGGAGTAAGAATAAACCAGAAGTAAATAGTCATATCAACAGGTTGCTCTTGATTTCTATTTTTTTGTTTAATTATTATTGACGAAAGTACTGATAGCTGTTATTATATAAAAACAGCCTTACAAGAACCTATTGATTCATTTGATTAATAGTGAAAGAAAAATTATATTAAAAAAGTAATTGACTTATTTAATATAGGCTGGTATGATATAAAAGTTGCCTCTAATAAGCAACAAACAAATTGCTCTTTGAAAACTGAACAAACAAACGTCAACAATAATCGTTTTATAACGAACGTTATAGAACAAAAACAAGTAACAAAAAAGCTAGAGTTTAGCAATGAGCTAATCAACTCTTTATTGGAGAGTTTGATCCTGGCTCAGGACGAACGCTGGCGGCGTGCCTAATACATGCAAGTCGAGCGGACTTTAAAAGCTTGCTTTTAAAGTTAGCGGCGGACGGGTGAGTAACACGTGGGCAACCTGCCTGTAAGACTGGGATAACTTCGGGAAACCGGAGCTAATACCGGATAATCCTTTTCCTCTCATGAGGAAAAGCTGAAAGACGGTTTCGGCTGTCACTTACAGATGGGCCCGCGGCGCATTAGCTAGTTGGTGAGGTAAAGGCTCACCAAGGCAACGATGCGTAGCCGACCTGAGAGGGTGATCGGCCACACTGGGACTGAGACACGGCCCAGACTCCTACGGGAGGCAGCAGTAGGGAATCTTCCGCAATGGACGAAAGTCTGACGGAGCAACGCCGCGTGAGTGATGAAGGTTTTCGGATCGTAAAGCTCTGTTGTTAGGGAAGAACAAGTACAAGAGTAACTGCTTGTACCTTGACGGTACCTAACCAGAAAGCCACGGCTAACTACGTGCCAGCAGCCGCGGTAATACGTAGGTGGCAAGCGTTGTCCGGAATTATTGGGCGTAAAGCGCGCGCAGGCGGTCCTTTAAGTCTGATGTGAAAGCCCACGGCTCAACCGTGGAGGGTCATTGGAAACTGGGGGACTTGAGTGCAGAAGAGAAGAGTGGAATTCCACGTGTAGCGGTGAAATGCGTAGAGATGTGGAGGAACACCAGTGGCGAAGGCGACTCTTTGGTCTGTAACTGACGCTGAGGCGCGAAAGCGTGGGGAGCAAACAGGATTAGATACCCTGGTAGTCCACGCCGTAAACGATGAGTGCTAAGTGTTAGAGGGTTTCCGCCCTTTAGTGCTGCAGCAAACGCATTAAGCACTCCGCCTGGGGAGTACGGCCGCAAGGCTGAAACTCAAAGGAATTGACGGGGGCCCGCACAAGCGGTGGAGCATGTGGTTTAATTCGAAGCAACGCGAAGAACCTTACCAGGTCTTGACATCCTCTGACACTCCTAGAGATAGGACGTTCCCCTTCGGGGGACAGAGTGACAGGTGGTGCATGGTTGTCGTCAGCTCGTGTCGTGAGATGTTGGGTTAAGTCCCGCAACGAGCGCAACCCTTGATCTTAGTTGCCAGCATTAAGTTGGGCACTCTAAGGTGACTGCCGGTGACAAACCGGAGGAAGGTGGGGATGACGTCAAATCATCATGCCCCTTATGACCTGGGCTACACACGTGCTACAATGGATGGTACAAAGGGCAGCAAAACCGCGAGGTCGAGCAAATCCCATAAAACCATTCTCAGTTCGGATTGTAGGCTGCAACTCGCCTACATGAAGCTGGAATCGCTAGTAATCGCGGATCAGCATGCCGCGGTGAATACGTTCCCGGGCCTTGTACACACCGCCCGTCACACCACGAGAGTTTGTAACACCCGAAGTCGGTGGGGTAACCTTTTGGAGCCAGCCGCCTAAGGTGGGATAGATGATTGGGGTGAAGTCGTAACAAGGTAGCCGTATCGGAAGGTGCGGCTGGATCACCTCCTTTCTAAGGAAAATGGAATTTACATTCCATCATAGATTGTTGACGATTTGTTGTTCAGTTTTGAGGGAGCAATTAATTCCTCAAAACAGTAAGAAGTTTGAGGGTAAAGAGAAACGAGTAGATCAAGGAAGCGCCTGAGTGAGCACCGGAGCGTACGACAGTACGTGAGGAGCAGAGCAAAGAAGCTGACGAAGAGATGCGAAGTTTATCTTTAGCCGAAATTGTTCCTTGAAAACTAGATTATGAATAGTAAAAACAAGAAAGAAACCGAGTAATCGCCATCTTAGATTCTCTATGTTAGAGAATTATTTCTTTGAAAAGTAATCGTATTAAACGAATACCTATTCAAAGAATGGAGGGTAAAGAGAAACGAGCAGGTCAAGGAAGCGACGGAGCGAGCACCGGAGCGTACGACAGTACGTGAGGAGCAGAGTGAAGAAGCTGACGAAGAGATGTGAAGTTTATCTTTAGCCGACAACTAAGTTAAGTTAGAAAGGGCGCACGGTGGATGCCTTGGCACTAGGAGCCGATGAAGGACGGGATTAACACCGATATGCTTTGGGGAGCTGTAAGTAAGCTTTGATCCAGAGATTTCCGAATGGGGGAACCCTCTATCCGTAATGGGATAGAATCTTTACCTGAATACATAGGGTACTGAAGGCAGACCCGGGGAACTGAAACATCTAAGTACCCGGAGGAAGAGAAAGCAAACGCGATTCCCTGAGTAGCGGCGAGCGAAACGGGATTAGCCCAAACCAAGAGGCTTGCCTCTTGGGGTTGTAGGACACTCTATATGGAGTTACAAAGGAACGGGGTAGACGAATCGACCTGGAAAGGTCAGTCGTAGAAGGTAAAAACCCTGTAGTCGAAACTTCGTTCCCTCTTGAGTGTATCCTGAGTACGGCGGGACACGAGAAATCCCGTCGGAAGCAGGGAGGACCATCTCCCAAGGCTAAATACTCCCTAGTGACCGATAGTGAACCAGTACCGTGAGGGAAAGGTGAAAAGCACCCCGGAAGGGGAGTGAAATAGATCCTGAAACCGTGTGCCTACAAGTAGTTAGAGCCCTTTTATGGGTGATAGCGTGCCTTTTGTAGAATGAACCGGCGAGTTACGATTACATGCGAGGTTAAGTTGAAGAGACGGAGCCGCAGCGAAAGCGAGTCTGAATAGGGCGAAATAGTATGTGGTTGTAGACCCGAAACCAGGTGATCTACCCATGTCCAGGGTGAAGTCCAGGTAACACTGGATGGAGGCCCGAACCCACGCACGTTGAAAAGTGCGGGGATGAGGTGTGGGTAGCGGAGAAATTCCAATCGAACTTGGAGATAGCTGGTTCTCTCCGAAATAGCTTTAGGGCTAGCCTCAAGATGAGAGTATTGGAGGTAGAGCACTGTTTGGACTAGGGGCCCCCATCGGGTTACCGAATTCAGACAAACTCCGAATGCCAAATACTTATTCTTGGGAGTCAGACTACGAGTGATAAGATCCGTGGTCAAGAGGGAAACAGCCCAGACCACCAGCTAAGGTCCCAAAGTATACGTTAAGTGGAAAAGGATGTGGAGTTGCTTAGACAACCAGGATGTTGGCTTAGAAGCAGCCACCATTTAAAGAGTGCGTAATAGCTCACTGGTCGAGTGACTCTGCGCCGAAAATGTACCGGGGCTAAACGTATCACCGAAGCTGTGGATTGACATCTATGATGTCAGTGGTAGGAGAGCGTTCTAAGGGCGTTGAAGCTAGACCGTAAGGACTGGTGGAGCGCTTAGAAGTGAGAATGCCGGTATGAGTAGCGAAAGATGAGTGAGAATCTCATCCACCGAATGCCTAAGGTTTCCTGAGGAAGGCTCGTCCGCTCAGGGTTAGTCGGGACCTAAGCCGAGGCTGAAAAGCGTAGGCGATGGACAACAGGTTGATATTCCTGTACCACCTTTAAATCGTTTGAGCAATGGGGGGACGCAGGAGGATAGGGTAAGCGTGCTGTTGGATTAGCACGTCCAAGCAGTTAGGCCGGTAATGAGGCAAATCCCATTACCATATGGCGGAGCTGTGACGGCGAGGGAAATATAGTACCGAAGTTCCTGATTCCACACTGCCAAGAAAAGCCTCTAGCGAGATTTATGGTGCCCGTACCGCAAACCGACACAGGTAGGCGAGGAGAGAATCCTAAGGTGAGCGAGAGAACTCTCGTTAAGGAACTCGGCAAAATGACCCCGTAACTTCGGGAGAAGGGGTGCTCTTTTGGGTGTTAAAGCCCGAGAGAGCCGCAGTGAATAGGCCCAGGCGACTGTTTAGCAAAAACACAGGTCTCTGCGAAGCCGCAAGGCGAAGTATAGGGGCTGACACCTGCCCGGTGCTGGAAGGTTAAGAGGAGGGGTTAGTCGTAAGACGAAGCTCTGAATTGAAGCCCCAGTAAACGGCGGCCGTAACTATAACGGTCCTAAGGTAGCGAAATTCCTTGTCGGGTAAGTTCCGACCCGCACGAAAGGTGTAACGATCTGGGCACTGTCTCAACGAGAGACTCGGTGAAATTATAGTACCTGTGAAGATGCAGGTTACCCGCGACAGGACGGAAAGACCCCGTGGAGCTTTACTGCAGCCTGATATTGAATTTTGGTACAGCTTGTACAGGATAGGTAGGAGCCTTGGAAGCCGGAGCGCCAGCTTCGGTGGAGGCATTGGTGGGATACTACCCTGGCTGTATTGACATTCTAACCCGCACCCCTGATCGGGGTGGGAGACAGTGTCAGGTGGGCAGTTTGACTGGGGCGGTCGCCTCCTAAAAAGTAACGGAGGCGCCCAAAGGTTCCCTCAGAATGGTTGGAAATCATTCGTAGAGTGTAAAGGCACAAGGGAGCTTGACTGCGAGACCTACAAGTCGAGCAGGGACGAAAGTCGGGCTTAGTGATCCGGTGGTTCCGCATGGAAGGGCCATCGCTCAACGGATAAAAGCTACCCCGGGGATAACAGGCTTATCTCCCCCAAGAGTCCACATCGACGGGGAGGTTTGGCACCTCGATGTCGGCTCATCGCATCCTGGGGCTGTAGTCGGTCCCAAGGGTTGGGCTGTTCGCCCATTAAAGCGGTACGCGAGCTGGGTTCAGAACGTCGTGAGACAGTTCGGTCCCTATCCGTCGTGGGCGTAGGAAATTTGAGAGGAGCTGTCCTTAGTACGAGAGGACCGGGATGGACGCACCGCTGGTGTACCAGTTGTCTTGCCAAAGGCATCGCTGGGTAGCTATGTGCGGAAGGGATAAGTGCTGAAAGCATCTAAGCATGAAGCCCCCCTCAAGATGAGATTTCCCATAGCGTAAGCTAGTAAGATCCCTGAAAGATGATCAGGTTGATAGGTCAGAGATGGAAGCGTGGCGACATGTGGAGTTGACTGATACTAATAGATCGAGGACTTAACTAAAAAACTCTTAGCGTAAGCTAAGAAAGATTACTTATTTCTTTCTTTTACTTCATAATCTAGTTTTGAGGGAATAACCTCAAAATAAAATAGTCTGGTGGCGATAGCGAGAAGGTCACACCCGTTCCCATACCGAACACGGAAGTTAAGCTTCTCAGCGCCAATGGTAGTTGGGGGTTCTCCCCCTGTGAGAGTAGGACGTCGCCAGGCAATTAAAAAGACCTAAAAGCTTATTGCTTTTAGGTCTTTTTGTAGGAATGTGTATTTATTCTGTTATTAACAATAATTCATCTTCAATCTCTCTCGCAATGTTATAGGCACCATCAGATTTATTTGAGCAAATAACAGTTGTAATTAGTGAATTAGGGTAAAAAGCAGAGTGAAAGCTAACTCCAGGGTCATAT
Organism: Niallia sp. RD1; assembly: GCF_024219955.1. Lineage (NCBI taxonomy): Bacteria > Bacillati > Bacillota > Bacilli > Caryophanales > Bacillaceae > Niallia > Niallia sp. RD1. The sequence goes on from NZ_CP100420.1 coordinate 1,917,716, forward strand.
CCCATAATATGATATTTAACAACACTATTATTCCTTTTCTCAATCCATATCCCATAACCATAAAATCCGGTTAACTTTTTTGTTTGAGTAAATGGTGTAAGTAACTTGCGAGTATATTCTTGGCTTAGTAATAGGTTGTTTAGAAGTGCGTCCCATAAACTTACCATATCATCTGCGGTGACAAATGCTCCTCCGTCAGAACCACCTTTTACAGGCAATGAGTAAATATTCGTTTTCCATCTACCATTAGGTAAATCAATATAACCTAATGCATGTCTTTGGGAAGTGCATCGAATTCATAATAACCAGAATTTTCCATACCTGCTTTTTTAAAGATATATTCCTCGATATAATCAGTAAAAGAAAATCCGCTGATTTGCTCCACGATTAATCCCAGCAAGATATATCCTGCATTGTTATATTGAAACTTCTCTCCTACCTTTGATTCCATTGTTTTGTCCTAATCCCTATCAAAAGTGCTCAAATCGTTTTAAAGTGTTTACTGCTAGTGCAAAAAGAATAATTGATAGTATGATTGTTGAAAAAACAGGTAGAAAGAATGTATCGAGATTTTTTTGGTCTATTAAGATGCTAGTTGCTTGATCCCTTAATGTAGCAGGACTCCATTTCATATATTTGGTTGCAAGTCCGGTGAGTAAGGAAAGGGCAGCTAGTAATGTTAAGCTTACGCCAGCAATACCGCCACTATTTCTTAAGAATGTTCCTAACCAAATGGTGAAAGTGAGAATAAAAATTATCCATAGGCTATATATTAGGAAGCTAATAAGTACATCTATCCATCGAACAGGTGAAAATAATAAATTTGTATAATACCATGTCAGAACATAGCTTGAAAACAAGGAGGTTAATGCAATGATAACCTGACTTGACCATTTACTGGCTATGTATTGGAAGGCAGTAACAGGGCGTGCCATAATAAGGGTAAGTACATTATTTTGACGTTCTTGGGAGATAACTCCCATTGTGGCTAGGACAAATAAAAGTGTACCAATTGTTCCGTACTGAGATAAAGTAGCTGCTAATACTTCTGCTCCTGTAGGGACTGGAAATTCAATCTTCGCGCCTTCGGGTAGATTTCCGGCCTTCTCAATAATTTGTGGCATATAGTAAGTTGTAATTGGTTGGGAAATTCCTAAAATCATTATAACTACTGGAAGCCAAATCCATTTTCCGTTTCTTTTACTTTCTAGCATTTCTTTTTGAAATAAAGTGATAAAATTTTTCATATCTCAACCACCTTCATATAGACATCCTCTAGAGAATCCTCTGTTACTTCAAAGCGTTGAATTGTGTATCCTTTACTTATTAGAGTAGTTAATAAATCGTTTGTATGCAAAGACGGTGTTATTTCTAAAATAGTCGCATTATTTTCAGTGGTAAAGTGAATAGTATGTGGCTTTATTAGATTATCAAAAGCATTTTTTATAGGTTCTACCGTTTCGATATGGATAGCTGTGTGCGAAAAGGTTCTTTTTAGGGAGGTTAAGGAACCGTCCCATTTTATTTCTCCATCTTTTAACATAAGAACTTCATCGCAAACTTGTTCTGCGTCGTGAAGCACATGTGTGGAAAAAAGGATAGTCATTCTTTCTTTTAATTTCTCCATAAGTGTAAGAACTTCTCTTCTTCCAGTAGGGTCTAAAGCAGAAACTGGTTCATCTAGGATTAATAGCTCTGGCTGATGTAAAATTGCTTGGGCTAATCCTAGTCGTTGTTTCATTCCGCCAGAAAAACCACCAATCTTCCTGTTCTTTGCCTCTGTTAGTCCTACGAAAGAGAGAGTATTGTTTACTTGTTCTTTTAACAGATGTTTTGGAACTGCTGATAGTTTACCTGCGAATTGCAGAAACTCAATGGGAGTCATCCAATTAAAAAAAGTAGGATGCTGAGGCATAAAACCGATATGACTGCGATAATCCCTTTCTTCGCTGTAAGTAATAGTGCCCTTTGTCGGGGATAATAAACCTGACAGCATATGAAGTGTTGTTGTTTTACCAGCTCCGTTTGGTCCTAGTAATGCAGTGCAACTTCCTTCTTTTATATTAAAGGTAATTCCTTTAATTGCTGTATGCCCTTTAAATACTTTTTGTAATTGATTTACTTGTACGAACATCTTTATGCCTCCTAGTTATTTTTTCTACCAACTACAAAATATAAAATGGGACCAAATAAACTAATAAATAGGATAAGTAGAATCCATAACCATTTTGGTCCATTTGTATCTCCCTGTTTGATACAGCTAATAAGTGCTGTAATTGTTAATATAAATTGAAGAATAAGAATGGGAGCTATAAGTGACCAGTTTACATGTAATAATTCTTCCAATGTTATTTCTCCTTTCGCGCTTTTCTTTTTTGCTTTTGCGGCAAGATAATAAATAGTAAGTAGATAATAGAAGGGAGTGGAAGAGAAATTAATCCCCATATCCCCCAAAACCATGCGAAGCTCCTATTTTTTTTTGCGTGAATAAAAAGAAAGGTTCCTTGTGCTAAGAGGGCGAGAATAAGTAGAAATAATAAATAAGGGTTAATTTCTGTCATCGAATATCTTCCCTTCTTGTTTTCGCGTTAGCATAAAGTAAATAATAGGAGCAACTATGATAGATGCAACTTCTATAATGGCTATAATATAAAGGGTTTGGAATGCTAGGATAGATAAACAACTAAGCAAAAAGATAGCTGTTATAATAAACAACTTTAATTCTCTATAGAACGCTTTTTTCTTTCGGGATTGATAGTATTGCAAATTATCCTTCATGAAAAAAGCAGATGGTTCTTTGCTAGTAGAAAGTTTTTCGAGCTGATTCCAATCTTCTTGTAAGTTTTTAATAATTTTTTCTGATTGATTATTATCATTCATCATGGAATATCCACTCCTTTCTTAGTTTCTTTATGCCGTTATGAACCCGAGACTTTACTGTTCCTGGTCTAATTTGAAGCAATTCCCCGATTTCCTCATAGGTGTAGCCATAATAGTGGCGAAGAAGAATGGGAATACGGAATTCTGCTTCTAAATTATTGAAATCGGTAAAAGTGTCACTCCATTCTATCCCCTGAGATTTTGCTTTCCATGTTAACTGTCTAGATAAAGCAACTTTTGTTTGGTTGATCCAATTGGTTTCCCTTTTTTGTTTTCGAAGTTGATCGATATAGAGTCTTGAAGCAATGGCAATCAACCAGGTCGAAAACTTACTGTCTCCATTAAAAGAGTGGAGTTTTTCGTAACATTTCAACATCGTTTCCTGTGCTAAATCTGAACTGGTTTCTTCATTTAAAGTCAGTTTTAGCAAATATTTATATAGAAAGGAGTAGTGTAATTGAAATAAATTTACGAAGGCATCTTCATTTCCTTTCTTTGCAAGTATGATAAGTTTCTTCTCGTTCTCCAAAATTAGTTTGATGCCCCCTTTCCTTTTCAAATCATAAGACGGTTAACTTCAGCAAATCGTTCATTAATTAACTCAACTTTCGCAGAGTGAAATCGGCAAGTAAGCCTTGATATAGCTAGGAAGGCCAGCGATCCACTGTTCGAGTTGACTTTGAATTAACTTTTTGATTTTCTTATTCGTTTGTTTTAGTGCGTCTTGAAGAAGCTCGATCAACTGCTGTAATGCGACAGCCCAATCAAGTTCATTCACTTCATCACATAATTCGTAAAACAGACCACCGATTGTACGTTGATCGGTATTACAGCGATTCTGCCATGACAGTACGATATAACGAGTAAACACAATCGTTGTATGGCAAATAAGCGCATCATAAGACCGGCTTTGGAACTCTTTTTCAAGTTTCAAAAGAGATTTGGCCATCTTAAAGAATACCTCGATATCCCAACGCATTCCATAGATTCGGACGATGTCCTGTTCTGAAAGAGTGCAATCGGTACTGAGGATGGCAAGCCAGTCGCTCTTCTTGTTTCTGTTTTGAATAAATACAACTTTAATTGGTGTTCCGTTAGCCATTGTCGTATGGATGGAACGAAGAATTCCTTTCTTTGATTGAACAGGCCCAGCCAAGCGATAAAGCTGCTTTAAAGAAGCCATTTTACCGTTTACGTTATAGCGCTGTTTTGTTTCTTTGACCATACCAATTACGTCTAATCCTTGATCCACAATTGCTTTAACAAGTGGTGGTAATGTAAACCAAGAATCCATGAGGACATAACTGGCATCTATCCCACTAGCTAACGCACGTTTGATCATATCAGGGATTTGTTCAGGCTCTGTTTGTAGGGCATTTTCTCGACGCATATAGCCACAGGTACGTTTATCAATATGTTCAGAGATTCCATTAATTTGAGACTTCTTAGAACTGACTAGGGAAAAGTCAATTGGCATAAATGTGTAGCCATCAGACCAGCCCAAAGTCAACATACGAAAGCCCTTATAGAAACGCATTTTAAGGGAAGCGTGATCAAAGCAACGTGCAAGTAATTCCACTTTTTTACTACGATTTCGGTCATAAGCAGAATCGTCGATAATAAACACTTTTGGACGTTTTTTATTTGTAAGACGGTTCACCTTTTGAATGGTAAAAGTACTCAACAGTAATAAAAAACGGCGCCAATTGAAAGTTGATTGGTTTAAAAAGCGATAGACGGCATCTTTGGCTGGAAATTGATCCGCCTTCTTTGAATCAAGAAGGGCAAACCAATTTTTATGTTGGAAAATCAAGCAAAAAACAAGTTGAAATAAGTAAGAGCAACTAAAACCAAAGGATTTTTTAATCCCGGCTTGGCGTAAATGCTTATTCATTTCAAGCTCAGAAAAAACAGAGTTAAGTTCATTTGGTAGTTGATTATATTGGCTATTTTGGTCTATCATATAGGGAGCACCTCTTCTGTATGGTAGTGTTTTCTCGTCAATTACACTATACCAAAGAATGAGGTGTTTTTTCATTTTTAAAAAAACATTGTCAAGCAACATATTTAATAGATATTAAACACAATACAGCCAACGATTAGCACTTATTTTTCTGGTGCGAAAGTTGAGTAATTAATAAATATTTTTTGCTGAATTTAATTTAATAATCTCTTTTTATTAAATTATGAGATAGTGTAGAGCATTTTCAATTGTTGTATGATAAACTTCTAATAAAATTAGCTAAGAGCTATTTACTAATAAGGAAGAGTGATTTCGTAATGTATGCTGTAATTGCTTTATTTGATGCTACGTTAGAACAAAAGATAAAAAAGATATGGGAAGGATTAGAGAGTAATAAAATCTCCTATTATGCGCAAGAGGTGGAAGATAGAGTACCACATATTACTATAGCTAGCTATAAGGAAATCCCTGTAAAGAATTTTATAAATGAGATAGAAATATTTTATAAAAATAAGAGACAAGTCCAACTTGATTTTCAAACAATAGGATCTTTTGTGAGTACACGAACACTCTTTTATTCCCCGACTGTAACAAAAGAGCTAATGGATTTTCATTCTAATCATCATCAATATTTTGCTTCTTATAATAAAGAGGAAGACTCGTTATACCTTCCTAGAAAATGGGTTCCGCATTGCACTTTAGCTAATAGACTTTCTCAAGAAAAGCTACAGGAGGCATATAGTTATTGTTTAGAGATAAATGAAAAGATAGAGGGGAAAATAAATCGAATAGGATTAATAAAAATTGATGGATCCAAGTGCGCTCCGGTTATTTATTTCCAAAGTTTAATAGAACGATAAAAAAGTAGTTGACGATTTAGTCAATAATTGCTATTATATAAAAGTTGCTTCTAAAAGCGACGCCGGTATGATAGTTTGACAGTTGAATTTTTTTAAAAAAGTTATTGACTTTCAAATGAACATTGTGATATTATATAAAAGTTGCCTCCGATAAGCAACAAACAAATTGCTCTTTGAAAACTGAACAAACAAACGTCAACAATAATCGTTTTATAACGAATGTTATAGAACGAGAACAAGTAACAAAAAAAGCTAGAGTTTAGCAATGAGCTAATCAACTCTTTATTGGAGAGTTTGATCCTGGCTCAGGACGAACGCTGGCGGCGTGCCTAATACATGCAAGTCGAGCGGACTTTAAAAGCTTGCTTTTAAAGTTAGCGGCGGACGGGTGAGTAACACGTGGGCAACCTGCCTGTAAGACTGGGATAACTTCGGGAAACCGGAGCTAATACCGGATAATTCTTTTCCTCTCATGAGGAAAAGCTGAAAGACGGTTTACGCTGTCACTTACAGATGGGCCCGCGGCGCATTAGCTAGTTGGTGAGGTAACGGCTCACCAAGGCGACGATGCGTAGCCGACCTGAGAGGGTGATCGGCCACACTGGGACTGAGACACGGCCCAGACTCCTACGGGAGGCAGCAGTAGGGAATCTTCCGCAATGGACGAAAGTCTGACGGAGCAACGCCGCGTGAGTGATGAAGGTTTTCGGATCGTAAAACTCTGTTGTTAGGGAAGAACAAGTACAAGAGTAACTGCTTGTACCTTGACGGTACCTAACCAGAAAGCCACGGCTAACTACGTGCCAGCAGCCGCGGTAATACGTAGGTGGCAAGCGTTGTCCGGAATTATTGGGCGTAAAGCGCGCGCAGGCGGTCCTTTAAGTCTGATGTGAAAGCCCACGGCTCAACCGTGGAGGGTCATTGGAAACTGGGGGACTTGAGTGCAGAAGAGAAGAGTGGAATTCCACGTGTAGCGGTGAAATGCGTAGAGATGTGGAGGAACACCAGTGGCGAAGGCGACTCTTTGGTCTGTAACTGACGCTGAGGCGCGAAAGCGTGGGGAGCAAACAGGATTAGATACCCTGGTAGTCCACGCCGTAAACGATGAGTGCTAAGTGTTAGAGGGTTTCCGCCCTTTAGTGCTGCAGCAAACGCATTAAGCACTCCGCCTGGGGAGTACGGCCGCAAGGCTGAAACTCAAAGGAATTGACGGGGGCCCGCACAAGCGGTGGAGCATGTGGTTTAATTCGAAGCAACGCGAAGAACCTTACCAGGTCTTGACATCCTCTGACACTCCTAGAGATAGGACGTTCCCCTTCGGGGGACAGAGTGACAGGTGGTGCATGGTTGTCGTCAGCTCGTGTCGTGAGATGTTGGGTTAAGTCCCGCAACGAGCGCAACCCTTGATCTTAGTTGCCAGCATTCAGTTGGGCACTCTAAGGTGACTGCCGGTGACAAACCGGAGGAAGGTGGGGATGACGTCAAATCATCATGCCCCTTATGACCTGGGCTACACACGTGCTACAATGGATGGTACAAAGGGCAGCAAAACCGCGAGGTCGAGCAAATCCCATAAAACCATTCTCAGTTCGGATTGTAGGCTGCAACTCGCCTACATGAAGCTGGAATCGCTAGTAATCGCGGATCAGCATGCCGCGGTGAATACGTTCCCGGGCCTTGTACACACCGCCCGTCACACCACGAGAGTTTGTAACACCCGAAGTCGGTGGGGTAACCTTTTGGAGCCAGCCGCCTAAGGTGGGATAGATGATTGGGGTGAAGTCGTAACAAGGTAGCCGTATCGGAAGGTGCGGCTGGATCACCTCCTTTCTAAGGAAAATGGAATTTACATTCCATCATAGATTGTTGACGATTTGTTGTTCAGTTTTGAGGGAGCAATTCCTCAGAAACAGTAATAAGTTTGAGGGTAAAGAGAAACGAGTAAATCAAGGAAGCGAATGCGCGAGCACCGGAGCGTACAACAGTACGTGAGGAGCAGAGCGAAGAAGCTGACGAAGAGATGCGAAGTTTATCTTTAGCCGAAATTGTTCCTTGAAAACTAGATTATGAAAAGTAAGAACCAAGAAAGAAACCGAGTAATCGCCATCTTAGATTCTCTATTTTAGAGAATTACTTCTTTGGAAAGTAGTCGTATTAAACGAATACTCCTTCAAAGATTGGAGAGCAAAGAGAAGCAAGTAGGTCAAGGAAGCGACCGAACGAGCACCGGAGCGTACGAAAGTACGTGAGGAGCAGAGTGAAGAAGCTGACGAAGAGATACGCCGCTTATCTTTGGTCGAAACTAAGTTAAGTTAGAAAGGGCGCACGGTGGATGCCTTGGCACTAGGAGCCGATGAAGGACGGGATTAACACCGATATGCTTTGGGGAGCTGTAAGTAAGCTTTGATCCAGAGATTTCCGAATGGGGAAACCCTCTATCCGTAATGGGATAGAATCTTTACCTGAATACATAGGGTACTGAAGGCAGACCCGGGGAACTGAAACATCTAAGTACCCGGAGGAAGAGAAAGCAAACGCGATTCCCTGAGTAGCGGCGAGCGAAACGGGATTAGCCCAAACCAAGAGGCTTGCCTCTTGGGGTTGTAGGACACTCTATATGGAGTTACAAAGGAACGGGGTAGACGAATCGATCTGGAAAGGTCAGTCGTAGAAGGTAAAAACCCTGTAGTCGAAACTTCGTTCCCTCTTGAGTGTATCCTGAGTACGGCGGGACACGAGAAATCCCGTCGGAAGCAGGGAGGACCATCTCCCAAGGCTAAATACTCCCTAGTGACCGATAGTGAACCAGTACCGTGAGGGAAAGGTGAAAAGCACCCCGGAAGGGGAGTGAAATAGATCCTGAAACCGTGTGCCTACAAGTAGTTAGAGCCCATTTATGGGTGATAGCGTGCCTTTTGTAGAATGAACCGGCGAGTTACGATTATATGCGAGGTTAAGTTGAAGAGACGGAGCCGCAGCGAAAGCGAGTCTGAATAGGGCGAAATAGTATGTGGTTGTAGACCCGAAACCAGGTGATCTACCCATGTCCAGGGTGAAGTCCAGGTAACACTGGATGGAGGCCCGAACCCACGCACGTTGAAAAGTGCGGGGATGAGGTGTGGGTAGCGGAGAAATTCCAATCGAACTTGGAGATAGCTGGTTCTCTCCGAAATAGCTTTAGGGCTAGCCTCAAGATTTAGAGTATTGGAGGTAGAGCACTGTTTGGACTAGGGGCCCCCATCGGGTTACCGAATTCAGACAAACTCCGAATGCCAAATACTTATTCTTGGGAGTCAGACTACGAGTGATAAGATCCGTGGTCAAGAGGGAAACAGCCCAGACCACCAGCTAAGGTCCCAAAGTATACGTTAAGTGGAAAAGGATGTGGAGTTGCTTAGACAACCAGGATGTTGGCTTAGAAGCAGCCACCATTTAAAGAGTGCGTAATAGCTCACTGGTCGAGTGACTCTGCGCCGAAAATGTACCGGGGCTAAACGTATCACCGAAGCTGTGGATTGACATCTATGATGTCAGTGGTAGGAGAGCGTTCTAAGGGCGTTGAAGCTAGACCGTAAGGACTGGTGGAGCGCTTAGAAGTGAGAATGCCGGTATGAGTAGCGAAAGATGAGTGAGAATCTCATCCACCGAATGCCTAAGGTTTCCTGAGGAAGGCTCGTCCGCTCAGGGTTAGTCGGGACCTAAGCCGAGGCTGAAAAGCGTAGGCGATGGACAACAGGTTGATATTCCTGTACCACCTTTAAATCGTTTGAGCAATGGGGGGGACGCAGGAGGATAGGGTAAGCGTGCTGTTGGATTAGCACGTCCAAGCAGTTAGGCTGGTAATGAGGCAAATCCCATTACCACATAAGCGGAGCTGTGACGGCGAGGGAAATATAGTACCGAAGTTCCTGATTCCACACTGCCAAGAAAAGCCTCTAGCGAGATTTAGGGTGCCCGTACCGCAAACCGACACAGGTAGGCGAGGAGAGAATCCTAAGGTGAGCGAGAGAACTCTCGTTAAGGAACTCGGCAAAATGACCCCGTAACTTCGGGAGAAGGGGTGCTCTTGCGGGTGCAAGCCTGCGAGAGCCGCAGTGAATAGGCCCAGGCGACTGTTTAGCAAAAACACAGGTCTCTGCGAAGCCGCAAGGCGAAGTATAGGGGCTGACACCTGCCCGGTGCTGGAAGGTTAAGAGGAGGGGTTAGCACGTTAGTGCGAAGCTCTGAATTGAAGCCCCAGTAAACGGCGGCCGTAACTATAACGGTCCTAAGGTAGCGAAATTCCTTGTCGGGTAAGTTCCGACCCGCACGAAAGGTGTAACGATCTGGGCACTGTCTCAACGAGAGACTCGGTGAAATTATAGTACCTGTGAAGATGCAGGTTACCCGCGACAGGACGGAAAGACCCCGTGGAGCTTTACTGCAGCCTGATATTGAATTTTGGTACAGCTTGTACAGGATAGGTAGGAGCCTTGGAAGCCGGAGCGCCAGCTTCGGTGGAGGCATTGGTGGGATACTACCCTGGCTGTATTGACATTCTAACCCGCACCCCTGATCGGGGTGGGAGACAGTGTCAGGTGGGCAGTTTGACTGGGGCGGTCGCCTCCTAAAAAGTAACGGAGGCGCCCAAAGGTTCCCTCAGAATGGTTGGAAATCATTCGTAGAGTGTAAAGGCACAAGGGAGCTTGACTGCGAGACCTACAAGTCGAGCAGGGACGAAAGTCGGGCTTAGTGATCCGGTGGTTCCGCATGGAAGGGCCATCGCTCAACGGATAAAAGCTACCCCGGGGATAACAGGCTTATCTCCCCCAAGAGTCCACATCGACGGGGAGGTTTGGCACCTCGATGTCGGCTCATCGCATCCTGGGGCTGTAGTCGGTCCCAAGGGTTGGGCTGTTCGCCCATTAAAGCGGTACGCGAGCTGGGTTCAGAACGTCGTGAGACAGTTCGGTCCCTATCCGTCGTGGGCGTAGGAAATTTGAGAGGAGCTGTCCTTAGTACGAGAGGACCGGGATGGACGCACCGCTGGTGTACCAGTTGTCTTGCCAAAGGCATCGCTGGGTAGCTATGTGCGGAAGGGATAAGTGCTGAAAGCATCTAAGCATGAAGCCCCCCTCAAGATGAGATTTCCCATAGCGCAAGCTAGTAAGATCCCTGAAAGATGATCAGGTTGATAGGTCAGAGATGGAAGCGTGGCGACATGTGGAGTTGACTGATACTAATAGATCGAGGACTTAACTAAAAAACTCTTAGCGTAAGCTAAGAAAGATTACTTATTTCTTTCTTTTACTTCATAATCTAGTTTTGAGGGAATAACCTCAAAATAAAATAGTCTGGTGGCGATAGCGAGAAGGTCACACCCGTTCCCATACCGAACACGGAAGTTAAGCTTCTCAGCGCCAATGGTAGTTGGGGGTTCTCCCCCTGTGAGAGTAGGACGTCGCCAGGCAATTAAAAAGACCTAAAGGCTTATTGCTTTTAGGTCTTTTTGTATACTATAAAAAGTGATCTTTCTAAATGAATAATGGTAGACCTGACAAATGCCCTGTTATTTTGATGAGTATATAGATGGGATACCGTTTTTAAATGAAGTTTGCTTTATAAACTTATTAAATAGATTATGCCCATTCTGCAGCCCATTTTTTCATTTCCTTTAATACACTATGAAAGGATTCTCCTTTTTCCGTAAGAGAGTATTCGACAGTAATAGGAACTGTGGGTATAGCTGTTCGAATAATAATCCCTTTCTTTTCTAAATGTTTAAGCGTTGTAGTTAAAGAATTAGGGCTTATCCCTTCAATGGACCTCCGTAATTCGTTAAAACGTTTTGTCCCTTCAAATAATTCTCTTAGCACTAGAAAAGACCATTTATTTCCGATGATATCTAGTGTTTTTTCAATTGAGCATGGAATTTCCATTCTATACCTCCTACTTAATAATTCATAGTAAGTTAAATATAAGTAACTATGTCATAAAAATTTCACTACTTACATTATTATATTAAGTCTTGTAAAATATCAATCAAGTAAACCTAGTAGAGTATTCCTTAAAATATTATGCAGCGATTTAGCAAGTTGAAATAGGAAATATACCAATTAATTGAAGTTGTCCTCTAAGGGGGTGGTTTTGGTTATACATAATCTTTATTGGATAAATTGAAGTGAAGGATAAACTTAATGTTTAATCGATTGTATCTGATAGCGAATAAGGAAGAGGCTAGTATTTGTACGTATGAGTTAATTATAAGGATGATAGTAAAAAGATAAACTTACAAAAAGGAGAAATGAAAAATGGAATTTGTTACATTAAATAATGGTTTAAAAATGCCTCAATTAGGTTTTGGTGTTTGGCAAGTTGCAGATGAGCAAGCAACTAGTGCAGTTGCAAAAGCACTAGAAGTAGGTTATCGCTCGATTGATACGGCAATGATTTATAAAAATGAAAAGGGTGTAGGGAAAGCAATAAAAGAATCTTCTGTTCCCCGTGAAGAGTTATTTATTACAACAAAGGTTTGGAACAGTGATCAAGGTTATGAAAATACATTAAAGGCTTTTGATGAAAGTTTAGAAAGATTAGGTCTTGAATATGTGGATTTATATTTAATTCATTGGCCAACTCCTCAATTTGATGGTTATGTGGATACATACAAAGCTTTAGAAAAATTATATAAGGATGGAAAAGTGAAGGCTATTGGAGTTTGTAACTTTGAAATTGAACATTTAGAGCGGATATTAAATGAATGTGAAGTAAAACCTGTTCTAAATCAGGTGGAATGTCATCCATACTTAGCTCAAAAGGAACTAAAGGAGTATTGTGCAAAGCATGATATTTTTGTAGAAGCGTGGAGTCCGTTAGATCAGGGTGGAGAAGTATTGCAAGATGAAGTGATTAAAAATATTGCAGATGCACATAAAAAAACACCAGCTCAAGTTGTATTGCGCTGGCATTTACAAAACCATACAATTGTAATTCCTAAGTCTGTTACTCCATCAAGAATTGAAGAAAACTTCCAGGTATTTGATTTCGAATTAGATGTAAATGAAGTGAATTCGATTAATCAATTAAATATTAATAGACGTAAAGGGTCTCACCCTAACGATATGCATGTCCGCTAGAATATTGCTTTTCTCTATGAAATAATGAAGGTAGTTTGTTGGGAGAAGGGGTTATTTCTCTCTTCTCCTATATAATTTAATTTCAGAGATGTTTATTTTAAAATTAGGAATAATTTATTTTTATTTTTTTTGAATAAACTGCTGACAAAAGGGTAATAACCTGTTATTATATAAAAGTTGCTTCTAAAGCGACGCCGGTATGATAGTTTGACAGTTGAATTTTTTTAAAAAAAGTTATTGACTTTCAAATGAACATTGTGATATTATATAAAAGTTGCCTCTGATAAGCAACAAACAAATTGCTCTTTGAAAACTGAACAAACAAACGTCAACAATAATCGTTTTATAACGAACGTTATAGAACAAAAACAAGTAACAAAAAAGCTAGAGTTTAGCAATGAGCTAATCAACTCTTTATTGGAGAGTTTGATCCTGGCTCAGGACGAACGCTGGCGGCGTGCCTAATACATGCAAGTCGAGCGGACTTTAAAAGCTTGCTTTTAAAGTTAGCGGCGGACGGGTGAGTAACACGTGGGCAACCTGCCTGTAAGACTGGGATAACTTCGGGAAACCGGAGCTAATACCGGATAATTCTTTCCACCACATGGTGGAAAGCTGAAAGACGGCATCTCGCTGTCACTTACAGATGGGCCCGCGGCGCATTAGCTAGTTGGTGAGGTAACGGCTCACCAAGGCAACGATGCGTAGCCGACCTGAGAGGGTGATCGGCCACACTGGGACTGAGACACGGCCCAGACTCCTACGGGAGGCAGCAGTAGGGAATCTTCCGCAATGGACGAAAGTCTGACGGAGCAACGCCGCGTGAGTGATGAAGGTTTTCGGATCGTAAAGCTCTGTTGTTAGGGAAGAACAAGTACAAGAGTAACTGCTTGTACCTTGACGGTACCTAACCAGAAAGCCACGGCTAACTACGTGCCAGCAGCCGCGGTAATACGTAGGTGGCAAGCGTTGTCCGGAATTATTGGGCGTAAAGCGCGCGCAGGCGGTCCTTTAAGTCTGATGTGAAAGCCCACGGCTCAACCGTGGAGGGTCATTGGAAACTGGGGGACTTGAGTGCAGAAGAGAAGAGTGGAATTCCACGTGTAGCGGTGAAATGCGTAGAGATGTGGAGGAACACCAGTGGCGAAGGCGACTCTTTGGTCTGTAACTGACGCTGAGGCGCGAAAGCGTGGGGAGCAAACAGGATTAGATACCCTGGTAGTCCACGCCGTAAACGATGAGTGCTAAGTGTTAGAGGGTTTCCGCCCTTTAGTGCTGCAGCAAACGCATTAAGCACTCCGCCTGGGGAGTACGGCCGCAAGGCTGAAACTCAAAGGAATTGACGGGGGCCCGCACAAGCGGTGGAGCATGTGGTTTAATTCGAAGCAACGCGAAGAACCTTACCAGGTCTTGACATCCTCTGACACTCCTAGAGATAGGACGTTCCCCTTCGGGGGACAGAGTGACAGGTGGTGCATGGTTGTCGTCAGCTCGTGTCGTGAGATGTTGGGTTAAGTCCCGCAACGAGCGCAACCCTTGATCTTAGTTGCCAGCATTAAGTTGGGCACTCTAAGGTGACTGCCGGTGACAAACCGGAGGAAGGTGGGGATGACGTCAAATCATCATGCCCCTTATGACCTGGGCTACACACGTGCTACAATGGATGGTACAAAGGGCAGCAAAACCGCGAGGTCGAGCAAATCCCATAAAACCATTCTCAGTTCGGATTGTAGGCTGCAACTCGCCTACATGAAGCTGGAATCGCTAGTAATCGCGGATCAGCATGCCGCGGTGAATACGTTCCCGGGCCTTGTACACACCGCCCGTCACACCACGAGAGTTTGTAACACCCGAAGTCGGTGGGGTAACCTTTTTGGAGCCAGCCGCCTAAGGTGGGATAGATGATTGGGGTGAAGTCGTAACAAGGTAGCCGTATCGGAAGGTGCGGCTGGATCACCTCCTTTCTAAGGAAAATGGAATTTACATTCCATCATAGATTGTTGACGATTTGTTGTTCAGTTTTGAGGGAGCAATTAATTCCTCAAAACAGTAAGAAGTTTGAGGGTAAAGAGAAACAAGTAGATCAAGGAAGTGCCTGAGTGAGCACCGGAGCGTACGACAGTACGTGAGGAGCAGAGCAAAGAAGCTGACGAAGAGATGCGAAGTTTATCTTTAGCCGAAATTGTTCCTTGAAAACTAGATTATGAATAGTAAAAACAAGAAAGAAACCGAGTAATCGCCATCTTAGATTCTCTATGTTAGAGAATTATTTCTTTGAAAAGTAATCGTATTAAACGAATACCTATTCAAAGAATGGAGGGTAAAGAGAAACGAGCAGGTCAAGGAAGCGACGGAGCGAGCACCGGAGCGTACGACAGTACGTGAGGAGCAGAGTGAAGAAGCTGACGAAGAGATGTGAAGTTTATCTTTAGCCGACAACTAAGTTAAGTTAGAAAGGGCGCACGGTGGATGCCTTGGCACTAGGAGCCGATGAAGGACGGGATTAACACCGATATGCTTTGGGGAGCTGTAAGTAAGCTTTGATCCAGAGATTTCCGAATGGGGAAACCCTCTATCCGTAATGGGATAGAATCTTTACCTGAATACATAGGGTACTGAAGGCAGACCCGGGGAACTGAAACATCTAAGTACCCGGAGGAAGAGAAAGCAAACGCGATTCCCTGAGTAGCGGCGAGCGAAACGGGATTAGCCCAAACCAAGAGGCTTGCCTCTTGGGGTTGTAGGACACTCTATATGGAGTTACAAAGGAACGGGGTAGACGAATCGATCTGGAAAGGTCAGTCGTAGAAGGTAAAAACCCTGTAGTCGAAACTTCGTTCCCTCTTGAGTGTATCCTGAGTACGGCGGGACACGAGAAATCCCGTCGGAAGCAGGGAGGACCATCTCCCAAGGCTAAATACTCCCTAGTGACCGATAGTGAACCAGTACCGTGAGGGAAAGGTGAAAAGCACCCCGGAAGGGGAGTGAAATAGATCCTGAAACCGTGTGCCTACAAGTAGTTAGAGCCCATTTATGGGTGATAGCGTGCCTTTTGTAGAATGAACCGGCGAGTTACGATTACATGCGAGGTTAAGTTGAAGAGACGGAGCCGCAGCGAAAGCGAGTCTGAATAGGGCGAAATAGTATGTGGTTGTAGACCCGAAACCAGGTGATCTACCCATGTCCAGGGTGAAGTCCAGGTAACACTGGATGGAGGCCCGAACCCACGCACGTTGAAAAGTGCGGGGATGAGGTGTGGGTAGCGGAGAAATTCCAATCGAACTTGGAGATAGCTGGTTCTCTCCGAAATAGCTTTAGGGCTAGCCTCAAGATTTAGAGTATTGGAGGTAGAGCACTGTTTGGACTAGGGGCCCCCATCGGGTTACCGAATTCAGACAAACTCCGAATGCCAAATACTTATTCTTGGGAGTCAGACTACGAGTGATAAGATCCGTGGTCAAGAGGGAAACAGCCCAGACCACCAGCTAAGGTCCCAAAGTATACGTTAAGTGGAAAAGGATGTGGAGTTGCTTAGACAACCAGGATGTTGGCTTAGAAGCAGCCACCATTTAAAGAGTGCGTAATAGCTCACTGGTCGAGTGACTCTGCGCCGAAAATGTACCGGGGCTAAACGTATCACCGAAGCTGTGGATTGACATCTATGATGTCAGTGGTAGGAGAGCGTTCTAAGGGCGTTGAAGCTAGACCGTAAGGACTGGTGGAGCGCTTAGAAGTGAGAATGCCGGTATGAGTAGCGAAAGATGAGTGAGAATCTCATCCACCGAATGCCTAAGGTTTCCTGAGGAAGGCTCGTCCGCTCAGGGTTAGTCGGGACCTAAGCCGAGGCTGAAAAGCGTAGGCGATGGACAACAGGTTGATATTCCTGTACCACCTTTAAATCGTTTGAGCAATGGGGGGGACGCAGGAGGATAGGGTAAGCGTGCTGTTGGATTAGCACGTCCAAGCAGTTAGGCTGGTAATGAGGCAAATCCCATTACCACATAAGCGGAGCTGTGACGGCGAGGGAAATATAGTACCGAAGTTCCTGATTCCACACTGCCAAGAAAAGCCTCTAGCGAGATTTAGGGTGCCCGTACCGCAAACCGACACAGGTAGGCGAGGAGAGAATCCTAAGGTGAGCGAGAGAACTCTCGTTAAGGAACTCGGCAAAATGACCCCGTAACTTCGGGAGAAGGGGTGCTCTTGCGGGTGCAAGCCTGCGAGAGCCGCAGTGAATAGGCCCAGGCGACTGTTTAGCAAAAACACAGGTCTCTGCGAAGCCGCAAGGCGAAGTATAGGGGCTGACACCTGCCCGGTGCTGGAAGGTTAAGAGGAGGGGTTAGCACGTTAGTGCGAAGCTCTGAATTGAAGCCCCAGTAAACGGCGGCCGTAACTATAACGGTCCTAAGGTAGCGAAATTCCTTGTCGGGTAAGTTCCGACCCGCACGAAAGGTGTAACGATCTGGGCACTGTCTCAACGAGAGACTCGGTGAAATTATAGTACCTGTGAAGATGCAGGTTACCCGCGACAGGACGGAAAGACCCCGTGGAGCTTTACTGCAGCCTGATATTGAATTTTGGTACAGCTTGTACAGGATAGGTAGGAGCCTTGGAAGCCGGAGCGCCAGCTTCGGTGGAGGCATTGGTGGGATACTACCCTGGCTGTATTGACATTCTAACCCGCACCCCTGATCGGGGTGGGAGACAGTGTCAGGTGGGCAGTTTGACTGGGGCGGTCGCCTCCTAAAAAGTAACGGAGGCGCCCAAAGGTTCCCTCAGAATGGTTGGAAATCATTCGTAGAGTGTAAAGGCACAAGGGAGCTTGACTGCGAGACCTACAAGTCGAGCAGGGACGAAAGTCGGGCTTAGTGATCCGGTGGTTCCGCATGGAAGGGCCATCGCTCAACGGATAAAAGCTACCCCGGGGATAACAGGCTTATCTCCCCCAAGAGTCCACATCGACGGGGAGGTTTGGCACCTCGATGTCGGCTCATCGCATCCTGGGGCTGTAGTCGGTCCCAAGGGTTGGGCTGTTCGCCCATTAAAGCGGTACGCGAGCTGGGTTCAGAACGTCGTGAGACAGTTCGGTCCCTATCCGTCGTGGGCGTAGGAAATTTGAGAGGAGCTGTCCTTAGTACGAGAGGACCGGGATGGACGCACCGCTGGTGTACCAGTTGTCTTGCCAAAGGCATCGCTGGGTAGCTATGTGCGGAAGGGATAAGTGCTGAAAGCATCTAAGCATGAAGCCCCCCTCAAGATGAGATTTCCCATAGCGTAAGCTAGTAAGATCCCTGAAAGATGATCAGGTTGATAGGTCAGAGATGGAAGCGTGGCGACATGTGGAGTTGACTGATACTAATAGATCGAGGACTTAACTAAAAAACTCTTAGCGTAAGCTAAGAAAGATTACTTATTTCTTTCTTTTACTTCATAATCTAGTTTTGAGGGAATAACCTCAAAATAAAATAGTCTGGTGGCGATAGCGAGAAGGTCACACCCGTTCCCATACCGAACACGGAAGTTAAGCTTCTCAGCGCCGATGGTAGTTGGGGGTTCCCCCCCTGTGAGAGTAGGACGTCGCCAGGCAAATGAAAAGACCTAAAGGCTTATTGCTTTTAGGTCTTTTTTTGAACGTTAGCAAACTAAATAGCTAATAGATAGTTTGGAACATAAATATCATGATTTGCTCATATCTTTGTGATTTTGACCATATATTTTTTGGTGGATCATATTGTGATCTTTGGATTATATCGTATTAGACCTATTCCCTCAACTAAAGGCCTAATAGGTGGATGCTAACAAAATAGTACATACTTATTACTCTTCATCATATCTTTTCTTATAGAAACAACAAAAATCCTTCACACTCGTTTTTCAATTAGAACTAAGCCACCATATTACACATAAAAAAATCCGACTTTCTTCTATTATATAGGAACTTTTCAGATTTATCTGTCTTTTGTCAAGGGAGATAAAATTGTTTACTTCTCTCGCATTAGGTAATTATAAGTATGATATAGGAATTATAAATACATATGGGAGTGAGAAAATGTATGTTTGAAAATAGTGCTACAATGATATTTATTATTCTCGTAATTAATATTGTTTATGTTTCTTTCTTTACGATACGGATGATACTAACTTTAAAGGGGCAACGTTATCTAGCTGCCTTTATCAGTATGATAGAGGTAGTCGTTTATGTTATTGGTTTAGGATTAGTTTTAGATAATTTGGATCAAATTCAAAACTTGATTGCCTATGCGGTTGGATATGGAATAGGAGTCGTAGTTGGAATGAAGATTGAGGAAAAGCTGGCTTTAGGATATATTACTGTTAATGTAATAACGAAGGAATATGATCGTGATTTGCCCAATTCCTTAAGAACAAAAGGTTATGGTGTGACTACGTGGGCAGCACAGGGCTTGGAAGGTGACCGTATGTCCTTGCAAATATTGACTCCGCGAAAATATGAATTAAAATTATATCAAACAATTAAAGAACTAGACCCAAAAGCATTTATTATTGCATATGAGCCTAAAACAATTTATGGCGGATTTTGGGTGAAAAGTGTCAAGAAAGGAAAATTATTTAATGAGTAAGAAAAAAAGATTTGAAGTGCAAACAAATGAGTCAATTAATGACTGTTTAGACAGAATGAAGAAGGAAGGTTATACACCGATAAAGCGATTGGAAAAGCCTGTTTTTAAAGAAGTAAAGGGGAACGGTCATATGACTTATGAGCCAGTATCACAGCAAATAATCTTTGAAGCTGTACAGTTAGAAAGTTAAATCACGAACAATAAAAATGAATTTATATTAATCGTTCGACATTTACTGTTGACAACATATAAATATGCTTGTTAAGATGGTATAGTGTTAGTAAACAAGATAATAAATAAAATTAATTGAATAGCCCTCATATAATAATGGGAATATGGTCCATAAGTTTCTACCCAGTAACCGTAAAATACTGGACTATGAGGGAAAGTGAATGAAAAAGAGCTGAAAAAAGTAGAAGTTTATTTTTTCAGGTTTATTAAGCTCTGGACAGATACTTTCTCTCTTTTAGTGTAGAAGTTTTCTGTCTAGGGCTTTTTTAAATGGAATCAGGAGGGAGAACATGACCGCATCTGTTGGTGTTATCATGGGGAGTAAATCAGATTGGGAAACAATGAAACATGCTTGTAGCATATTAGATCAGCTAGAAGTAGCCTATGAGAAAAAAGTAGTCTCAGCTCATCGTACTCCTGACTTAATGTTTGAATATGCAGAAAGTGCTAGAAATAGAGGGATTAAAGTAATTATTGCAGGAGCTGGCGGAGCAGCACACCTTCCAGGAATGGTCGCAGCTAAGACGACTTTACCAGTTATAGGAGTCCCTGTTCAATCAAAAGCTTTAAATGGACTTGATTCCTTATTGTCAATTGTACAAATGCCTGGAGGAGTTCCTGTTGCAACTGTAGCAATTGGAAAAGCAGGTTCTACAAATGCAGGACTTCTTGCAGCCCAAATAATTGGAACTACAGACTTAGGATTAGCAGAAAGACTTTTTTCCATGAGAGAAAGAACGAAAAAAGAAGTGATGGAAAGTAGTGATGAGCTTGTCTAATAGAATAATACTGCCAGGTCAAACAATTGGCATTATAGGTGGCGGCCAGTTAGGGCGTATGATGGCAATTGCAGCAAAAGCACAGGGATTTAGAATTGCCGTGTTAGATCCTACAGAAGACTCACCTTGTGGCCAGGTAGCTGATTATAAAATTGTAGATGCCTATGATAGTCTATCAGCAATTAAGAAGTTAGCGGAAATTAGTGATGTCATTACGTATGAATTTGAAAATATAGATGCAGCTTGTCTCGATTGGCTAACGAACAATACTTATGTTCCACAAGGCTCTGCCTTACTTGAAATTACGCAGGATCGTGTGAAAGAGAAACAGGCAATAGAGCAAGCTGGTATCAAAATAGCTCCATATGTTGTTGTCGAAAAAACGAGTGATATTTATAATGGAATAGCACAATTAGGCTATCCAGCTGTTTTAAAAACAGCGCGTGGAGGTTATGATGGAAAAGGTCAATATGTTATTAGAGAAAGCAGTCAAATAACAGATGCGGAAAAGCTTTTAAATAGTGGTGTTTGTGTATTAGAAAAATGGATTCCTTTTGAAAAGGAAATATCAGTTATTATCACGAGAAGTGGAAAAGGAGAATCTACAGTTTTTCCAGTTAGTGAAAATATCCATCTTAATAATATTTTACATGAATCAATTGTTCCAGCTCGAATTAGTGACTTCGCAAAGGACTTAGCGATAGAAAAAGCGAGCAAGTTAGCTGAGTACTTACATTTAGTAGGAACGCTAGCTGTAGAAATGTTCTTGACGGAAGCCGAAGAGATTTATATTAATGAGTTGGCTCCTAGACCACATAATTCGGGGCATTATACAATTGAGGCATGTGAAACCTCACAGTTTGAGCAGCATATCCGTGCAGTGTGTAATTGGCCGTTAGCAAGCACTAGATTATTAAGACCTGCTGTTATGGTTAATATTCTCGGTCAGCACCAAGGAAAGGTAATCGGACAAATTCCTGAGTTACAGGATTGGAAGATTCATCTTTATGGAAAACAGGATCCTAAAGAAAATAGAAAGATGGGGCATGCTACTTTGCTTCGTTCTTCTGTTGAAATGGCTTTGGATGAAATCGAGAATACGCACATATGGAAGGTACAGAAAGAAAAAATCGGAGGATAAACAATGATTGATCGTTACACAAGACCCGAAATGGGAAACATTTGGACAGAGGAAAATCGCTTTAAAGCATGGTTAGAGGTAGAAATTTTAGCATGTGAGGCTTGGGTAAAGCTTGGTGAGATTCCAGAAGAGGATGTAAAAAAAATCCGTGAAAATGCTTCTTTTGATATCGAGCGTATTAAAGAAATAGAAATGGATACAAGACATGATGTTGTAGCATTTACTAGAGCGGTATCGGAAACGCTTGGAGAAGAACGAAAATGGGTGCATTATGGTTTAACTTCTACAGATGTTGTAGATACAGCACTTTCCTACTTAATTAAACAAGCAAATGAAATTTTGTTAAAAGACATAGAGAACTTTATTGAAATTCTGAAGAATAAAGCACAAGAGCATAAATACACCGTTATGATGGGGCGTACACATGGGGTGCATGCAGAACCAACTACTTTTGGTTTAAAGCTTGCTTTATGGCATGAGGAAATGAAACGTAACCTTGAGAGATTTAAGGCAGCTGCTGAAGGAATTGAATATGGCAAAATTTCTGGTGCAGTTGGAACTTATGCAAATATTGATCCTTTTGTAGAACAATATGTATGTAAAGAATTGGGGATTAAGCCAGCTCCGATTTCTACGCAAACATTACAGCGTGATCGTCATGCGGATTATATGTCAACACTAGCATTAATCGCTACATCTATTGAAAAATTTGCAGTGGAAATTCGTGGACTGCAAAAAAGTGAAACTAGAGAAGTGGAAGAGTTTTTCGCCAAAGGACAAAAAGGTTCCTCGGCTATGCCGCATAAGCGTAACCCAATTGGTTCAGAAAACATGGCAGGTCTTGCTCGTGTTATACGTGGCTATATGCTGACTGCCTATGAAAATGTTCCTCTATGGCATGAAAGAGATATTTCTCATTCATCTGCAGAGCGAATCATTATTCCTGATGCAACAATTGCCTTAAATTATATGTTAAATCGTTTTGGCAATATCGTGAAAAATTTAACTGTATTCCCAGAGAATATGAAACGTAATATGGATCGTACGCTTGGCTTAATTTACTCACAACGAGTATTACTTGCTCTAATTGATAAGGGGCTTACAAGAGAAGAGGCGTATGATACTGTACAGCCTAGAGCAATGGAATCATGGGAAAAGCAAGTACCGTTCCGTGAGCTGGTGGATAATGATGCAGTCATTTCTTCTAAGTTAACAAAAGAAGAGATTGATGATTGTTTTGATTATCACTTCCATATTAAACATGTTGATACGATTTTTGATCGTCTTGGCCTATAAAAAAATAAGAGCTGTCACATAAAATGACAGCTCTACTATAAATTATGAAAACAGAATATACCGAATTTTGAGTAAGGAATTACAAGTTAGAATTTTTCGTTTTATCCCTAATTTTTTTGATAAGGAGACTCTTCAAATGGAAAAGAGAGCTTTATTGTATGAAGGAAAAGCAAAAAGAGTGTATGAAACTTCGGATGAGAATATAGTTTGGCTGGAATATAAGGATTCCGCTACTGCCTTTAATGGAGAGAAGAAAGCAACTATTACAGGCAAAGGTCGATTAAATAATGAGATTACTAGTTTATTATTCTTAAAGTTAAAAGACTTTGGTATTCCATCGCATTTCGTGAAAAAATTGTCAGAAACAGAACAGCTTGTGAAAAAAGTAGACATTATTCCGTTAGAAGTAGTTGTTCGAAATTTAGCAGCAGGCAGTTTTTCAAAAAGATTAGGAATAAAAGAGGGGATTTCGTTATCAAAACCGCTAGTTGAGTTTTACTACAAAGATGATGCATTAGGTGACCCCATGATTACGGAGGACCATATCGAAGAATTAAAGCTTGCCTCAACAGAGGAAGTTGCCATTTTAAAGAAGAAGGCATTGGAAGTAAATGAAGTATTATGCAGGTTGTTTGGAGAATTGGGAATTAACCTAGTTGATTTTAAATTAGAATTTGGCAAAGACAAAGAGGGAAATGTTCTTCTTGCTGATGAAATTTCGCCAGATACATGCCGCCTTTGGGATAAAGAAACAAATGCGAAATTAGATAAAGATGTATTTCGCCGCGATTTAGGAAATTTAACAGATGCATATGAAAATATTTTAGCGAGACTAGGGGGAAGTCAATATGTTTAAGGTTAAAGTATATATCACATTAAGAGAAAGTGTATTAGATCCACAAGGAAATGCGGTAAAAGGATCCCTACATTCATTAAATTATAAACAAGTAGAAGATGTCCGTATCGGGAAGTACTTAGAATTAACGATTGATAAATCAGAACGAAATATCGATGAACTAGTGAAGGAAATGTGCGAAAAGTTACTTGCTAATACTGTGATTGAAGATTACCGCTATGAGGTGGAGGAGGTTGTTGCACAGTGAAGTTTGCAGTAATCGTATTTCCAGGGTCCAATTGTGATGTTGATATGTTCCATGCGGTGAAAGATGAGCTTGGGGAAGAAGTAGAATACGTATGGCATGATACAGACAGCTTAGAAGGCTTTGATGGAATTTTGCTGCCTGGGGGATTCTCATATGGTGACTATCTTCGTACAGGAGCAATTGCAAGATTCAGTAATGTAATGAAAGAAGTAGTGAAAGCAGCAGAAGCAGGCAAACCAGTTCTCGGTGCATGTAATGGATTCCAAATATTATTAGAAGCAGGTTTACTGCCTGGCGCAATGCGAAGAAATGAAAGCTTAAAGTTTATCTGTAAGCCAGTTGAACTGCAAGTAGTGAATAATCGTACAATGTTTTCTTCTGAATATGATGTAAATGAAGTAATCACAGTACCAATTGCGCATGGAGAAGGGAATTACTACTGTGATGAAAAAACATTAGCAAACTTAAAAGCAAACAACCAAATTGTCTTTACTTATAATGGTACAAATCCAAACGGAAGTTTAGAAAATATTGCGGGAATCACAAATGAAAAAGGAAATGTCCTTGGCATGATGCCACATCCAGAAAGAGCGGTAGATGAGCTATTAGGTGGAGCAGATGGTCTGAAAATATTTAAATCAATCGTTAGTCAGTGGAGGGAAGCAAATGTCGTTAATGCTTGAACCAAGTCCAGAACAAATTAAATCAGAAGAAATTTACAAACAAATGGGTGTGACGGATGAAGAGTTTGCGATGGTAGAAGGAATTCTTGGCCGTCTTCCTAACTATACGGAGATTGGGTTATTTTCTGTTATGTGGTCAGAACATTGCAGTTATAAAAATTCGAAGCCAGTATTAAGAAAATTCCCAACTACAGGATCTCAAGTGTTACAAGGGCCTGGCGAGGGTGCAGGAATTGTAGATATTGGCGATGGTCAAGCGGTTGCGTTTAAAATCGAGAGTCACAACCATCCATCTGCTATAGAACCATATCAAGGTGCTGCAACAGGCGTAGGTGGAATTATCCGTGATGTCTTCTCCATGGGAGCAAGACCAATTGCTATTCTTAACTCTTTACGCTTCGGTGAATTAGATAATGAACGGACAAAATATCTTTTTAGAGAAGTAGTTGCTGGAATTGCTGGCTATGGTAACTGTATAGGGATTCCAACAGTTGGTGGAGAAATTGCATTTGATGATTCCTATGCTGGAAATCCTCTTGTAAATGCGATGTGTGTTGGTTTAATTAATCATGAGGATATTAAAAAAGGCCAAGCGCATGGTGTCGGGAATACGGTGATGTATGTTGGAGCCAAAACAGGACGTGACGGTATTCATGGTGCGACATTTGCATCTGAGGAATTAACAGAGAACTCAGATGAAAAGCGTCCAGCAGTACAAGTTGGGGATCCATTTATGGAAAAGCTTCTTCTTGAAGCATGTCTTGAACTGATTCAATCAGATGCATTAGTTGGTATTCAGGATATGGGTGCTGCAGGACTGGCAAGCTCTAGTGCAGAAATGGCGAGTAAAGCCGGCTCTGGTATTGAAATGAATTTAGATTTAGTACCACAGCGTGAGACAGGAATGACTGCTTATGAAATGATGCTTTCTGAATCACAAGAACGTATGTTGATTGTCGTAAAAAAAGGAAGAGAACAAGAAATTAAAGATCTTTTCCATAAATATGATTTAGAAGCAGTAGCAATTGGTGTTGTAACAGATGATAAAATGCTTCGTCTTCTTCATAAAGGAGAAATAGTAGCAAATGTTCCTGCAGATGCTTTAGCAGAGGATGCTCCTGTCTATCATAAGCCATCTAGTGAACCAACATATTATCGCGAGTTCCAAGCAATGGAAAACTATATTCCTACCGTAAATAACTATGGAGAAACACTTCTTAATCTGTTAAAACAGCCTACAATTGCAAGCAAAGAGTGGGTTTATAA
Organism: Niallia sp. RD1; assembly: GCF_024219955.1. NCBI lineage: Bacteria > Bacillati > Bacillota > Bacilli > Caryophanales > Bacillaceae > Niallia > Niallia sp. RD1. The sequence goes on from NZ_CP100420.1 coordinate 1,943,632, forward strand.
TCAATATGACTATATGGTTCGTACGAATACAGTAGTGGCGCCAGGTTCTGATGCAGCTGTAGTACGTATTCGCGGAACGAAAAAGGCATTAGCGATGACAACGGACTGTAATGCAAGATACTTATACTTAGATCCAGAAACAGGCGGCAAGATTGCAGTAGCAGAAGCAGCACGTAATATTGTTTGTTCTGGGGCAGAACCACTTGCCATTACAGATAACTTAAATTTTGGAAATCCAGAGAAACCAGAGATTTTCTGGCAAATTGAAAAAGCGGCAGATGGAATCAGTGAAGCTTGCTTAGCTTTGAATGCACCAGTAATCGGCGGGAATGTCTCTTTATATAATGAAACAAATGGAACAGCTATCTATCCTACTCCTGTCATTGGCATGGTCGGATTAATAAAGGATACGAAAGACATTACTACACAAAGCTTTAAATCTGCTGGTGACTTAATTTATGTGCTCGGGGAAACAAAAGCAGAGTTTGGCGGAAGTGAGCTGCAAAAAATGCTTGAAGGAACTATTTCTGGCAAGGCACCTTCCTTAGATTTAGAGCTTGAAAAAACGTATCAGCAAGCAGTGCTGGAGGCAATTCGTGCAGGCGTTGTAGAATCTGCTCACGATTTAGCTGAAGGCGGGTTAGCAGTTGCTGTTGCGGAAAGCTTAATCAGCTCAAAAGGCTTAGGAGCAAAAGTAAATGTTACAGAAGATGCTGTAACAGCACTTTTTAGTGAATCACAATCACGTTTCTTGCTTTCAATTAAACCAGAAAACAAAGAGACTTTTGAAAAATTAGTTCCTGCTACACTAGTAGGAGAAGTTACAGATACAGCCGTTCTTACCATTAGCCAAGGGGAAACTATTCTAGTAAATGAGCAGGTTGATTCATTAACGAACGCCTGGAGAGGAGCAATTCCATGCTTGCTGAAATAAGAGGGTTAAATGAGGAATGTGGCATTTTTGGTGTCTGGGGACATGAGGATGCATCTCAATTGGCATATTATGGACTGCATAGCTTACAGCATCGTGGTCAAGAAGGCACTGGCATTGTAGCAACAGATGGTGAAAAATTAAAGGGAATCAAGGGAGAGGGATTAGTCTCTGAAATTTTCACGCAAGAAGCAATAAAAGAATTAAGTGGAAAAGCAGCAATAGGTCATGTGCGTTATGCAACAGCAGGAGGAGGAGGCTATGAAAATGTCCAGCCTCTTCTGTTCCACTTCCAAAGCGGAAGTATGGCACTTGCTCACAACGGAAACCTAGTAAATGCGACAGCTTTAAAAAGCCAGCTAGAAGCACAAGGAAGTATTTTTCAAACAAGCTCTGATACAGAGGTGCTTGCACATTTAATTAGAAGAGGCGGCTTTGCGGCTTTTAAGGAAAGAGTGAAAAATGCACTGACAATGATTAAAGGTGCCTATGCTTTTCTTATTTTAACGGAAACAGAATTAATGGTTGCCTTAGATCCAAATGGAATGCGTCCTCTTTCTTTAGGGAAATTAGGAGATGCTTATGTTGTTGCCTCAGAGACATGTGCCTTTGATGTGGTAGGAGCAGAGTTTATTCATGATATTTTACCAGGAGAACTTTTAATCATCGATGATAATGGCTTCCGTTCAGAGATGTTCTCTGTCGCTTCTAATATCGCAATGTGCACAATGGAATATGTCTATTTTTCTAGACCTGATAGTAATATCAATGGGATTAATGTTCATACAGCACGTAAAAATCTTGGGAAAAGATTAGCACTTGAAGCACCAATTGAAGCAGATGTAGTCACTGGAGTACCAGATTCTAGTATTTCTGCGGCAATCGGATATGCGGAAGCAACTGGCATTCCGTATGAGCTTGGATTGATTAAAAATCGCTATGTTGGTAGAACATTCATTCAACCTTCCCAATCTCTTCGTGAGCAAGGCGTTAAGATGAAGCTTTCTGCTGTTCGCGGAGTGGTAGAAGGAAAAAGAGTGATTATGGTCGATGATTCCATTGTTCGTGGAACCACGAGTAGACGTATTGTGACGATGTTAAGAGAAGCAGGAGCAACAGAAGTACATGTACTAATCAGTTCTCCACCAATTAAAAATCCTTGTTTCTATGGAATTGATACATCAACAAAAGAAGAGTTAATTGCATCAAAATATTCAGTAGAAGAACTTCGTGAAATAATTGGAGCTGATTCTCTTATCTTCTTAAGTACAGAAGGAATGATTGATGCGATTGGTCGTACAGATGATGGAGAAAATAGAGGGCATTGTTTAGCCTGCTTTACTGGTAAATACCCAACTGAAATTTATCCAAATGCTGATCACCCATATGAAAAGGTGTAAGAATACGGAACATAAAAAAAAGAAAAAGCGGCATGAGTAGATGTCGCTTTTCCATTGAATCAAAACAGACTTTTTAGGAGGCACAAAATGGCTGAGGCTTATAAACAAGCAGGAGTTAATATAGAGGCAGGCTATGAAGCAGTAACAAGAATGAAAAAGCATGTAAAAAAAACAATTCGTCCAGGCGTGATGGGTGGATTAGGCGGATTTGGGGGCATGTTCGATTTATCTGTTCTAAATTTGCAAAATCCTGTTTTAGTATCAGGAACAGATGGAGTAGGAACAAAGCTAATGCTCGCTTTTATGCTGGATAAGCATGACACGATTGGAATCGATGCTGTGGCAATGTGTGTAAACGATATTGTAGTCCAAGGAGCAGAACCTATCTATTTCCTTGACTATATTGCTTGTGGAAAAGCAGAGCCTAGTAAGATCGAGGCGATTGTCAAAGGAATTGCAGACGGGTGTGAACAAGCCGGATGTGCCTTGGTTGGCGGAGAAACAGCGGAGATGCCAGGAATGTATGAGGAGGAAGAATATGATTTAGCAGGCTTTGCTGTAGGAGCTTGTGAAAAGGCAAATCTGATAACTGGTGAAACAATTCAAGCAGGAGATGTCTTGATTGGTCTAGCTTCTAATGGAATTCATAGCAATGGCTACTCCCTTGTACGAAAATTATTTTTTGAACAAGCTAATATGTCTCTATCTGATTATATCGAAGAATTTGGTTGTACATTAGGAGAAGAATTAATCAAGCCGACTAGAATTTATGTCAAACCAGTTCTTTCTGCTCTAAAGGAATTTGATATTAAAGGTCTCGCTCATATTACCGGAGGCGGATTTATCGAAAATATTCCAAGAATGCTTCCAGAGGGATTTGGAATGGAATTGGATGAATCGAATTGGGAAGTCCCAGCTGTCTTTAAAAAAATGGAGAAAATCGGCGGGATTGACCGCAAGGAAATGTATAACATTTTTAATATGGGAACTGGAATGGTCCTTGCTGTTAGTAAAGAAGAAGAGGAACAAGTAATTGCTCATTTTACTCGTATTGGTGAAAAGGCTTATACAATCGGAAGAGTTACAGAGGATGGAGAAATAAAGATCATCCTCAAATAATGGTGGAGGAATGGAAATGAAGCGGATTGCTGTTTTTGCTTCTGGTAACGGATCGAACTTTCAGGCAATAGTAAATGCAGTAAAACGAAGCGAATTGAATGCTTCTATTACCCTATTAGTCTCTGATAAACCGGGAGCTTATGTTATTGATAGAGCGATGAAAGAAGAAATTCCCACCTTTGTTTTTGCAGCAAAGAATTATCAAGAAAAAGCAGACTACGAACGAGAAATTTTAAAACATCTAAAAACGAACAAGATTGACTTAATTGTTCTTGCAGGATATATGAGATTAGTAGGTGGTACGCTTTTACAAGCTTTTGCAGGAAAAATTATCAATATTCATCCGTCTCTTCTGCCAGCTTTTCCAGGTAAGGATGCAATTGGTCAAGCTTTAGAGGCAGGAGTTTCACAAACGGGCATTACGATTCATTATGTGGACGCGGGGATGGATACAGGACCAATTATAGCGCAAGAGGCAATTACTTTAACAGAAGAAGAAACAAGGGAAAGCATTCAGGAGAAAATCCAAGTATTGGAGCACCAACTATATCCAAAGGTAATCCAGCACTTGCTTTATAATAAAGAAGCTTTCCATCAATAGACGTACGGACATTATACTTAAGAAATTAACAGGCATGAAATATCAGGAGGAATAATGATGAAAAAAAGAGCGTTAATTAGTGTTTCTGATAAAACAGGTATTACAGATTTTGCAAAAGAGCTGCATGAATTAGGTTTTGAGTTGATTTCTACAGGTGGAACAAAAAAAGCCATTCAAGATAGTGGGATTCCTGTAATGAGTGTAAGTGAAGTCACTGGCTTTCCTGAAATTTTGGAAGGAAGAGTGAAAACTTTAAATCCGTATATTCATGGTGGCTTGCTTGCTAAATTTGATGAGCCTAGCCATGCTACACAATTAGAAGAACACAAAATTGACCCTATTCAAATCGTTTGTGTTAATTTATATCCTTTCCAACAAACGATTGCTAAGCCAGATGTAACAGTAGAAGATGCAATTGAAAATATTGACATCGGCGGACCAACAATGCTTCGTGCCTCGGCAAAGAATCATCAGTATGTATCAGTAGTGGTTGATCCTATTGATTACCAAACGGTTATTGCGGAATTAAAGCAAGATGGCGAAGTAGCTTTTGAAACAAGACGTAAACTTGCAGCGAAAGTATTCCGTCATACAGCTGCTTATGATGCGATGATTGCAGAATATATGACAGAACTTACGCAAGAGGAAACACCAGAGAAATTGACAGTTACATATGAACTAAAGCAATCTTTACGCTATGGAGAAAACCCGCATCAAAAGGCAGCATTTTACCGCAAGCCTCTAGGATCGGAATTTTCGATTGCAAACGCAACTCAATTACACGGAAAAGAACTCTCTTATAACAATATCAATGATGCAGATGCGGCCATTCAAATCGTTAAGGAGTTTACGGAACCTGCTGCTGTTGCTATCAAGCACAGTAATCCATGTGGGGTTGGAACAGGGAAAGATATTTTTACAGCTTTCTCTAAAGCATATGAAGCAGATCCAGTTTCTATCTTTGGTGGCATAATCGCATTAAATAGAGAAGTAAATGCTGAGACTGCAAAAAAATTACATGAAATTTTCTTAGAAATTGTCATTGCTCCTTCTTATTCTCAAGAGGCATTAGAAATTTTACAAGGAAAGAAAAATATTCGATTATTGACGATTCCTTTTGGAACAGGTAGCAGTAAAGAAATGAAGTTTACTTCTATTGAGGGTGGGTTATTAACACAGGATTTCGATCGCTATTCTTTAGACGATGCAGCGATTACGATTCCTACAGAGAAGAAACCTACAGAGGAAGAATGGGAAGCACTGAAGTTCGGTTGGAAAATCGTGAAGCATGTTAAATCAAATGCCATTGTAGTAAATAACAAAGAAATGACGCTAGGTGTTGGAGCAGGCCAGATGAATCGCGTCGGTTCTGCAAAAATTGCGTTAGAGCAGGCTGGCGAAAAAGCGACTGGAGCAGTGTTAGCGTCTGATGCATTTTTTCCAATGGATGACACCGTTGAAGCAGCAGCGAAAGCAGGAATCACAGCTATTATCCAAACGGGTGGAAGTATTCGTGATGAAGATTCAATCAAGAAGGCAAATGAATATGGAATTGCGATGGTATTGACAGGAGTAAGACATTTCAAACATTAATATCTTCAACTGTTTTAGATGAGATTGTTACTTTAGGAGAGGAAAGATTGAGAACCGATAGACTCAGTCTCCTCTCCGCGGAAGCAAGTGTCTGTAGCGTAATGGAACGGAATTGTTCTTACCGTTAACTGACTGGATGAAAACAACAGAGTATACGAAAACAGCTATATCTTTAAGCTTGGGGGATACGTGATGAATGTACTTGTTATTGGCCGTGGTGGTCGGGAGCACGCGATTTGTACAAAGGTAAGCGAAAGTGACAAAGTAGAAACAGTTTTTGTAGCGCCAGGAAATGTCGGAATGAACGATGTGGCAGAACGAATTGCAATAAAGGAAACGGAGGTAGCGAAATTAGTTGATTTTGCCCAAACGCAAAAAATTGATTTAACCATTGTTGGTCCTGAAGTACCGTTACTTCTTGGTGTAGTAGATCAATTTCAAGCTGCTGGCTTAAAAGTATTTGGTCCGAATCAACGTGCTGCTGAAATAGAAGGAAGTAAATCCTTTGCCAAAGATTTAATGAAGAAATACCATATTCCAACTGGAGAATACCAAACTTTTTCTGATTATGAGGCAGCGAAAGCATATATTGAGGAAAAAGGTGCACCAATTGTTATTAAAGCAGATGGACTAGCAGCAGGGAAAGGTGTAACTGTTGCAATGAATATGGAAGATGCACTAGCTAGCATAAAGGACATGCTTGTTGGTGAAAAATTCGGCAGCGCTTCTGCAACCGTTGTTATTGAGGAATTTTTAGCTGGTGAAGAATTCTCCTTAATGTCGTTTGTGAATGGAGAAACGGTGATTCCATTGGAAATTGCTCAAGATCATAAACGTGCCTTTGATGGAGACAAAGGGCCGAATACAGGGGGAATGGGTGCATATTCCCCTGTCCCGCACATTGATCAGAAAATCGTACAAACAGCCATTGAGACAATTGTGAAGCCAACTGCAAAAGCGATGATGGAAGAAGGCAGAACATTTACAGGCATTTTATATGCTGGCTTAATCGTGACAGACAAAGGTCCAAAGGTAATTGAGTTTAATGCAAGACTAGGGGACCCGGAAACACAAGTTATTTTACCGCGAATGAAGTCTGATCTTGTAGAAGTTATCTTATCAGTATTAAATGGAGAAACGCCAACTATTGAATGGTATGAAGAGGATATGATAGGTGTCGTCATTGCATCAAAAGGCTATCCAGATGCTTATGAAAAAGGCGCTGTTATTCAAGGTTTAGATAGAATGGAAGATGTCTCTATTTTTCATGCAGGAACGAACCTTAATGAAGATGGTGCATTTACAACAGATGGTGGACGCGTTTTGTTAGTTGCCGCGAAAAGCAAGACATTAAAAAATGCCCAGGATAAAGTCTATAAAGAACTAGAGAAATTAGAAAGCGATGGCGTTTTCTATCGTAAGGATATTGGATTTAAAGCAATTAAATAGGAGATGTCCCTGTATGTGGCACTTTATTGGTGATTGCATATGGGGATTTTTTTGTTGTTTTTGATAATTCAGTGCCCGAAAGTATGAAAAACAAAAGCAACGTAACAGGGAGGGCTCCTCAGTACCCGTAAGCATGAAAAACAAAAGCAAAAGGTAACAGAGAGGGCTCCTCAGTGCCCGTAAGCATGAAAAACAAAAGCAAAAGGTAACAGAGAGAGCCCCTCAATGCCCGAAAGCACGAAAAACAAAAGCAAAAGGTAACAGAGAGAGCCCCTAAGTGCCCAAAAGCATGAAAAATAAAAGCAATAGGCAATAGAGAGAGGAACTCCCACTATCAGTAACAACTGGAAGACAGGATTAAGCTAATTCAATTCCACCTGTTATACCATATATTTGGGCAGTCACATAGCTAGACTCATCGGATGCTAGAAATACATAAATGCTCGATAGTTCAACTGGCTGACCAGCACGTTTTAATGGCGCTTGTTGACCGAATGTTGGGATGGCTTCACTTGGCTGGCCACCAGTAATTTGTAAGGCCGTCCAAATTGGGCCTGGTGCTACAGAGTTTACGCGGATTCCTTTAGATGCTAATTGTTTGGCAAGTCCACGAGTAAAGCCATTGATAGCAAATTTGGATGGTGCATAATCTAATAGGTTCGGACTAGGGTTATAGCCTTGAACAGAGGTAGTTGTAATGATAGAAGAACCTTTTGGTAAGTATGGTAGCGCTGCTTTTACTACCCAGTATAAAGAGAATACATTTACTTCGAATGTTTTACGAAGCTGTTCTGTTGAAAGCTCCATAATATCATCGACCGCTTGTTGCTTTCCTGCAACTAAGGCTAATACGTCGAGTCCATCTAGCTCATTATAGGCTTTGTCCACTAATTCTTTACAAAAACTTTCATCACTTAAATCTCCAGGTATTAGAACAGCCTTTCGCCCTTCTGCTTCAACTAATTTTTGTACCTCATCAGCATCCTCTTGTTCTTCAGGCAGATAGTTAATCGCTACATCAGCACCTTCGCGGGCATAGGCAATGGCAGCTGCACGGCCAATTCCGGAATCACCACCGGTTACTAGTATTTTTCGGTTCTTTAATTTTCCAGATCCTTTGTAGCTTGTTTCTCCACAGTCAGGTTGTGGATTCATTTTAGCTTGTACACCGGGAGGCTCTTGATATTGTTTTGGAAATTCCTCTGTATAGTATAAATCTAATGGATTTTTCGGATTTGTCATTGTTAACAGCTCCTTCTTTCATTTGTGTTATTGAATTTACCACGTTAAGCCATTCCTAAACCTATTGATTACATGCAAAAAAGGGCTACCCGAATATAGGTATTGGATCGCCCTTTACTAATTACTTATTTTTTCATATCATCTGGGGAAAAGATTTTCTCTGGACTAAATTGTTCCATTATATTTTCCACTTCCATAGTGGAGGAAGAATCTTTTTTCTCATTATGATGGGATTCCGTATGGGAACTGTTTTTATGTTGAACTTTAGGCATGATGGTGTCCTTTTTTTCATAAAGAGCAACTACCGGGCAATAGCGGACAATTCCTTCAGCGATTTTCATTCCAGCAAGCAATGCTATCAGAAAGTAGGATTGTCTATATGGCTTCCTCGACATCTTGGCAGTACTCCATGCGAGAAATGCAAAGCCGCAAGCAATGCGAATCAGCGCGTTAATTAAACTTATATTTTGTTTTGGATTCATAAGTTTCGGTCCTCCTACATAAATTTAACAAAACGGTAATATGTTTTCCTATTTTATATGGTAAAATAATGTTAATCTTCGGGAATTACCTGCAAATTCCCAGTCATTTAAAGAAAACTCGCTACATTTTTATATACATGAGACAGATATGAAAAGGGAGGAAGCGTAGTGTTAGCTCAGCGATATCGATGGAAAAACAAAGTTTTGCGTGACCATGTATCCATTTTGAATGGTGAAAAATCCCCCACAGTGGTTCTAATAAATGCCACTTATTTAAATCAGATTTTACGCAAGTGGCTTATAGCGAATATATGGATTTATCAAGATAGAATCATTTATGTGGGCAATGATATGCCAAAACGAATGGATCAAGCAGAAGTTGTTGATTGCACAGATTTCTTTTTAGTTCCAGGATACATGGAACCACATGCGCATCCTTTTCAAATTTATAATCCCCTAACCTTAGCTCAATATACATCACAATTTGGAACAACTATACATGTGAATGACAACCTAGTTTTGGCTATGCAGTTAGAAAAAAAGAAAGCGTTTACTTTTTTGGAGTTTATGAAAGAGATACCTTCCACCATTTTATGGTGGAGTAGATATGATGCTCAAACAGAACTAAATGAGGAAGAACAAGTCTTTTCCCATGGGAATGTGAAAAGCTGGCTGGAGCATGATGCGGTTATTCAAGGTGGAGAATTAACGGGATGGCCAAAGCTTTTAGATGGTGACGATATGATGCTTCATTGGATGCAGGAGACAAAACGATTAAGAAAACGAATCGAAGGACATTTTCCAGGTGCATCTGAGAAAACCTTAGCAAAATTAATGCTACTAGGAGTAGATAGTGATCATGAAGCGATGACAGGAAAAGAAGTGCTAAATCGTTTACTTCAAGGATATAAAGTAAGCCTTCGTTACTCTTCTATTCGGCCAGATTTACCAAAATTATTAACCGAAATTAAAGAATTAGGAATTGATCAGTATGATTATTTTATGTTAACAACAGACGGATCACCATCTTCTTTTTATGAAAATGGGCATATTGATCAATTAATTCAAATAGCAATGAATCATGTTCCAGTAATAGACGCCTATAATATGGCAACCATTAATATTGCAAAATATCATGGGATTGAACATATGCATGGAAATATTGCAACAGGTAGGGTGGCAAATATCAATTTCCTTCAGGATATAAATAATCCAACGCCTGTCTCAGTATTAGCAAAAGGAATTTGGGTGAAAAAAGATGGAAAGGCAATAAAAGAAGCATATCCAACCGTTGATTGGCAGCAATTTGACTTAAGTCCGTTAGATATAAAGTGGAGTGTTAATAGCCTTGATATGCAATTTTCGATGCCATTTGGAATTAGCTTGGAGAATGCGGTCATTACAAAACCATATTCCATCTCTATAAATGTCTCTGATGTTATTCTGACAGAGGAACATGATGAATGTTATTTTATGCTGCTCGATCGAGAAGGAGAATGGCGAATAAACACTTTATTAAAAGGATTTACAAATAAAATTGGAGGAATGGCTAGTTCTTATACTGGGGATGGAGATATTGTTTTGTTAGGAAAAAGTCAGGCAGATATGATAACTGCATTTGAACGATTAAAAGAGATAGGTGGAGGAATTGTACTAGTGAAAAATGGCAAGGTAGATATTGAAATTCCATTGCCATTACGAGGTATGATGGCTTCTATGCCAATGGCAGAACTTATTGAAAAAGAAAAGGAATTGTTGGAATACATTAAAGACAAGGGCTATCAATATGAGGATCCAATTTATACGATTGTATTTTTTACCTCTACCCATTTACCATATATTCGAATAACACAAAAAGGATTATATGATGTAATGAATAAAAATGTACTCTTTCCAGCGATAATGCGTTAAAATATAAAAGAGTCCCATTGTTTAATTAGAATATTCTGATATATTTAATAAGTAAAGATCTGCTCCCTAAAAGGGAGTAGGTTTTAAAGTCACAAAGCATTCCGTTGTGTCGATTGAAAAATAGGAGGGGACTATGAAGAAAAGTTTGTTTGTTTTTCTATTTCTGCTTCTTACCTTAACTGCTTGTAATGATGAACCAAAGGATGTAAGCAATCATAATGGTAATCAAACTGGAAATGGCGTCAAAGATGATCAAGGGCTAGAAGATCTTGCTACTTTGTATCCACTTACTGGGTTGCCTAGCAACACCGAAAGTACAGACCGTGCAGTTACTGTTATGATTAATAATCATCCTGATGCGAGACCCCAAACAGGACTTACAGATGCAGATATTGTGTATGAATTATTAGCAGAAGGGGAAGTCACTCGTTTTCTAGCGGTTTATCAAAGTTATAAGCCTAAGGTAGTTGGTCCAGTCCGTAGTTCCCGAGATTATTATATCGAGCTAGCAAAGGGGTATAATAGCTTGTATATTGCCCATGGATATAGTCCGGAAGCGAAAAAGCTACTTACTAACGGTTATATTGATAATTTAAATGGGATGGAGTATGATGGAACCCTCTTTAAAAGGTCTTCTGCCCGAGTTGCTCCTCATAATTCTTACATAAGCTTTGCCAATATTGAGAAGGGCGCAAAGGCAAATAATTATTCGCTCACAGGGGCACCAGAACCTTTACTATTTCTAAAAGCAACAGAGTTAGAGGCGATGGAGGGAGAAGAGGCAAAATCGGTTAGTATTAATTATGGTAAAAACCCAAGTTTTAATTCGCAGTTTATCTATGACGAAGATGCACAGAAATATATTCGTTTTTCAAATGGAGAACAAACGGTAGATAATGAAACAAATGCATCTGTTGCAGTTGATAATGTTTTTATTGTAGAGACTAGCCATAAGGTAGTTGACAATAAAGGAAGAAAAGAAATTGATTTAACATCTGGCGGCCAGGCTTATTTATTGCAGCATGGCAAATGGCAAGAGGTTAATTGGAAAAATATAGACGGACGCATTCTCCCATTTAAAGGAGACAAACAGGTTGGATTTGTACCTGGGAAGACTTGGATTAATATTATTCCTTCTACTCCTGGACTAAAGGATGCTGTTATATGGAAAGAATGATTGACTATTTAAAAAGTCAGTTTTCTAAAAGATTATTGTTGGTTAACAATAGAAAAAATTTAGATTAATACGGAGTAGACAGAATACATGTAGACTTCCATGGAAAGCGAAGTGTATTCTGTCTGCGGGTTTATAAAAACTGTTTTTAAAACAATAAAGCTTATTCATTAAAAGAGTCAAAAGAAAAAATGGAGGTTTCCTATGCAAATTGATAAATTAAGAGGAAGAGAATTGGATCAGTTATTTAAATCTATTCTTTCCCTCGAAACATTGGAAGAATGCTATCAGTTTTTTGATGATTTATGTACGGTGAACGAAATTCAATCATTATCACAACGGTTAGAAGTTGCAAGGATGCTTCGAGAAGGCAATACGTATCACACGATTGAAAAAGAAACGGGTGCAAGTACTGCAACTATTTCTCGTGTAAAACGTTGCTTAAATTATGGAAACGATGCATACGAATTAGCACTATCACGTATTAAGGAAGAAGAACCGACAAAAGCAGAAGAATAAGAATTAAGGATTGTCCTAAATAAGAGATTTAATCACAAGATAATATGTACGTAGCTAACGACGAGCCTCGCTACCTCCTATTACTTGAAGATTTCTCTTTTTGGACAGTCCTTTTTTTGTCCCACTCTTAACGGCCAGTAAGCCTCCTGCCTCAAGCTTATGAAAATACGAGGAAGATAAGAGGGAGAGCAACTGTCCGTAAAGGTCCGATTGGTTCAACTAACTATCAGTGGGGGAGGAAGGAACCCCACTGATAGAAGTTTCACTTTATCCCACTCTTAACGGCCAGTAAGCCTCCTGCCTCAAGCTTATGAAAATACGAGGAAGATAGGAGGGAGAGCAACTGTCCGTAAAGGTCCGATTGGTTCAACTAACTATCAGTGGGGGAGAAAGGAACCCCACTGATAGAAGTTTCACTTTATCCCACTCTTAACGGCCAGTAAGCCTCCTGTCTCAAGCTTATGAAAATACGAGGAAGATAGGAGGGAGAGCAACTGTCCGTAAAGGTCCGATTGGTTCAACTAACTATCAGTGGGGAGGAAGGAACCCCACTGATAGAAGTTTCACTTTATCCCACTCTTAACGGCCAGTAAGCCTCCCGCCTCAAGCTTATGAGAATACGAGGAAGATAGGAGGGAGAGCAACTGTCCGTAAAGGTCCGATTGGTTCAACTAACCATCAGTGGGAGAAGAAGGAAAACCCCCACTGATGAAAGTTTCACTTTATTGGGAAATTAACCTTTTCTAGAAGAAATCTAAATATATTTACTTTGTTAAAAATGAAACAATCGAGAATTCCTTTTCGTCCAATAGTAAAAAGAGAGGTTCCCTCCTATTCTTTTTAAGAGTTGAAAAAGAATAGGTTTTGGAAGTTAATTTGGTGTTTAACTCCGATCCCCAGGTGCTGATGGGCTTTCTGACCATTCACCGTGTTTCCTTTATTTCAGACGATACCATTCCCGTTTGTATGGCGGTAAGCAAGGTGTTTGCCCTTTTCTAATGTTTATGAAATATTTACAAGCAATTAAACAGAAGGATTTCTTTTTTGATGGAATATCTAATGCTATAATGAAATGATGTAATGGTTAGAATGGAGGAAGTTTGCATGTATGATGTGCGCGAATGGCGTCATGTATTTAAATTAGACCCAAATAAGGATATCTCTGATGAGGCACTTGATAGTTTATGTGAATCTGGTACAGATGCAATCATCATTGGTGGAACGGATGGTATTACGTTAGATAATGTACTAAACCTAATGGCTCGTGTCCGTCGTTACACGGTTCCTTGTATATTAGAAGTGTCAACAATAGATTCGGTTTCACCCGGATTTGATTTATATTTTATTCCTACAGTTTTAAATAGTACTGATACAAAATGGATTACTGGTCTTCATCATGAAGCAGTAAAAGAATATGGAGAACTAATGGATTGGGATGAATTCTTAATCCAAGGTTATTGTGTGTTAAATAAAGACTGTAAAGCAGCGAAGTTAACGAGTGCGAAAATGGATTTATCCGAAGAGGACGTTGCTGCATATGCATTGATGGCAGAGAAAATGTTTCATTTGCCTATTTTTTATCTGGAATACAGTGGAGCCTATGGTGACCCTTCGTTTGTAAAGGCAGCTAAAAGTCAGTTGAACGAAACGGTACTGTTTTATGGTGGAGGAATTGAAACGCTAGAACAAGCAGAGGAAATGGGAAACTATGCAGATGTCGTGGTAGTCGGAAATATTATTTACAAAGATTTATCTGCTGCATTGCGTACTGTTGAAATAAAAAAGAGCAATCGTTGAATATACAATAAATCTAAGTTAAAATAGAATATATGTTCTTATGGTGGTGAAAAGATGCAATTTTTAACAGATAAAATATTAAATGGATTAAACCCTGAACAGAAGGAAGCTGTTAAAGCAACAGATGGCCCTTTGTTAATTATGGCTGGAGCGGGAAGTGGAAAAACTCGAGTTTTAACACAGAGAATTGCTTATCTTATGGTGGAAAAGGGAGTGAATCCATACAATATCTTGGCAATTACGTTTACAAATAAAGCAGCAAAGGAAATGCGTCAGAGGATTGCAGCTGTTTTAGGTGGCGCAAGTGAAGATATATGGATATCAACCTTTCACTCTATGTGTGTACGCATTTTAAGAAAAGATATTGATCGAATTGGCTATAACCGGAATTTTACGATATTGGATACAACAGATCAGCAGTCTGTTATTAAAGGTATATTGAAAGACCGAAATATTGATCCGAAGAAATATGATCCCCGTGCTATTCTAGCAAGTATTAGTTCTTCAAAGAATGAACTCGTTACTCCAGAAGAATTTGCGAAGACTGCAGGCGATTACTTCTCACAAATTGTTAGTGATGTATATACAGAGTATCAAAGACGTTTACGCAAAAACCAAGCGTTAGATTTCGATGATTTAATTATGCAGACAATCCATCTTTTTCAAAGAGTACCAGAAGTGTTGGAATACTATCAGCGTAAATTTCAATATATTCATGTGGATGAGTATCAGGATAGTGCGACACGTTGCTAATTGAAAAGATTAGCCACTAGCTTAAAGCTAGGAGAACTAAGAATCTGAAGAGTCGAATGATGGGGTAACGCCCTGAAAGGCTCGCCTAATCCTCCGAATAGCGTTCAGGTGGTGCAAAACACTTGAAGGTTATAAGCTCGGTGAAGTCGGTTGAAGGTCATCCTAACGAGAAAGACGAGGAAAGCTCTCTGGAGGCAGAGGGTATGGCTGATAGACCGGGGTTCTACAAGATAGTCTATGGTGAGAAATTAGATGTCACAGCCATCTATTGACGAAATTCCGAATGTACGGCTCTAGAGGTATAGCTATTCGAAATGGATAGTCCCGCATGTCGGGGTTAGTGAGGTAGAGTAAAATTTGTCTTTATGAAATACCTTATGGTGTTACAGGCACCATCCAGCTAACAGGGCTAGAGGAATCACCTACGGATTGTGAATGAATAGATAGGATTCTTGGAACGTGGTAAGCCGATAACGTGGAGAGTTTGCACTCTATGAAGCGGTAGCAGGGAAAGCATATATGTCGAAAGTGTATATGTATAACCTCTTTTATGTCGGTGAAGGTAATGGCACAGTACCAAAGAAACTGTGATAACAAACAGTGGAGGGATAGCCATTAGTCAACTGTTAGAAGACGACATTATTATCACAGAAATTTCAGGTTCGAGTATGACTAAGAGAAATGAAAGCTGAAATTACAAACCCAATTTGGGAATGTAAAGAGGTGAGTAATTGACTGAAACCCATGCAAAGCCGAAGGAGTTAAAAAGTCAAAAGCTGAGAAACAATGAGTATTACAACACGCAAGACATGTTTGACCAGTTATATCAGCTAAGTTCGGAAGGAAAAACTTTTAATAAGTTATATGAATTAGTTGTAAACCCTGCAAATGTTAAACTTGCTTTTCGTAACATCAAGAAAAACAAGGGAAGTAAGACAGCAGGAGTGAATCAAAACACTATATTCGAAATCGGACTTAGAAGCCCTGATATGCTTGTACAATATGTTAAAAATCGCCTAGATGATTATAAACCTCATAAAGTGAAACGTAAGGAAATCCAAAAGCCAAATGGCGGCATTCGTCCTTTAGGAATTCCTACTATTGAAGATAGACTTATTCAACAATGCTTATTACAAGTTCTTGAACCTATATGCGAGGCTCGCTTTCATAAACATAGCTATGGATTCAGACCTCATCGGAGTCAAATCCACGCATATTCAAGGGCTGTAACATTAGCAAACAAAAACAAACTACATTATGTAGTAGATGTTGATATTAAAGGTTTCTTCGATAACGTTGATCATGGGAAGTTGCTTAAACAACTATGGACAATTGGAATTAGGGATAAACGTATTCTTTCGATTATAAGTAAGATGCTCAAAGCTGAGGTTAAAGGAATTGGGAAACCTACTAAGGGAACTCCACAGGGAGGAATTCTTTCTCCGTTACTTTCAAATGTAGTATTGAATGAATTCGACTGGTGGATAAGTAATCAGTGGGAAACATTTAAGACGAGAAAGGATTACACAAAGATACGTGTAATTGGTGGAAAACAGCGGTTTGACCAAACGGTGAAATACGCCACCCTTAAAAGGTATACCAAGTTAAAGGAAATGTTTATTGTAAGATATGCAGATGACTTTAAAATCTTTTGTCGAGACCACAAAACCGCATTTATTATATTTGAATCTTCTAAGCAGTGGTTAAAGGAAAGATTAGGCCTTGAAATCAGCAATGAGAAATCGAGAGTAGTCAATTTACGTAAGAACTATTCGGAGTTTCTAGGGTTTAAGTTCAAAGTAGTTCCAAAAGGCAAAAAGCGTGTTGTTAAATCGCATATGACAGATAAATCACGACGCAAGGTAATTGAGAAAATAAAAACAAAAGCTGAATTTATTCGAAGAAAACCGAATAAGGCTGAAGTAACTAAATTTAACTCAACTATCTTGGGAATTCACAATTATTATCGGTATGCGACACATACGACAAAGGATTTCAGTGAAATTTCTTACTCAGTCAAACGAATCCTGTATAACAAGCTTAAAAAAGCAAAGAGTTCAAAGGGAGTTATCACACCATTCTTTCAAAAAGCATATAAAGATTATCTTAATAAAAAGAAATTCTTTGCGTGTGGCATGATTTTATTCCCGATAGATGGGGTGAAACACAAAAGCCCTTTGAACTTTACTCAGGAGAAAAACTCTTATACCGAAAGTGGACGAATCTTGGTTCACAATAGCCAAGAGGCTGTACCACCGATCATGGTACATTATTTGATGGAAAACCCAATAAAATCGGAGAGTATGGAATACAATGACAATCGACTCTCAAAATATATTGCTCAATTAGGTAAATGTGCAATAACACGTAAAGATTTAATCATTGGGGAAATGGAACTCCATCATAAAAAGCCTAGAAATAAAGGTGGAACGGACGCTTATCAAAACCTTATATTTATATGTAAGGAAGTCCATAAGTTAATCCATGCGGTAAAGGAAAGCGCCATTAATAAGTACCTTAATGTACTGAATCTTAATGAAGAACAACTGAGTAAAGTTAACGCTCTTCGTAAAAAAGTGGGCAACTGTGTAATTGATAATGTAACGAGCTAGTAGTTGATGGGGCGCCGTATGAGGTGAAAGTCTCACGTACGGTGCTAAGCGGGGGAAAAGATGGAGATTACTTCAAAGTCTTACCTATCGCAACCGAATAGATCGCAATATATGCTTGTAAAGCTTCTAGCAAGCAGATTCCGCAATCTATGTGTAGTGGGTGATTCCGATCAGTCCATTTATGCATGGCGTGGTGCTGATATTTCAAACATCCTTTCTTTTGAAAAGGATTATCCGAATGCAAAAGTAGTTATGTTGGAACAAAACTACCGTTCCACAAAACGCATTCTTCAGGCTGCAAATCAGGTAATTGCTAATAATTCTGGTCGTAAAGATAAAAACTTATGGACAGAAAATGAAGATGGCAACAAGATTTACTATTACCGAGCGGATAGTGAGCAAGGGGAAGCACAATTTGTTATCGGGAAAATTCAAGAATTAAGAAGAGAAAGTTCCCTTAATTTATCAGATATAGCTATACTTTATCGTACGAACGCACAATCCCGTGTAATGGAGGAAATGCTTCTTAAGTCAAATATTGAATATTCGATTGTTGGAGGTATAAAGTTCTACGATAGAAAGGAAATTAAGGATACGCTTGCTTATCTACGTTTAATTGCTAATCCTGATGATGATATTAGTTTCCAAAGGGTAATCAATGTTCCTAAACGTGGAATTGGATCTAGCTCGGTTGATAAGATTGCGAATTTCGCAGCAATGCATGATATGTCCATGTATCAAGCATTAGAAGCTGTTGAATTAATTGGCTTAAGTCCCAAGATTACAAAGGCTGCGAGTGAATTCCGTGATTTGATTCAAAATTACACGAGAATGCAGGAATATTTATCTGTGACAGAGCTAGTTGAAGAAGTTATCGATAAATCTGGATATGTAGACATGTTAAAAGCAGAAAAATCGATTGAAGCGCAAAGCAGATTAGAAAATATTGAAGAATTTATGTCAGTATCGAAGAACTTTGAAGAAGCAAACGATGATAAATCATTAATTGCTTTCTTAACAGATCTAGCATTGGTTGCTGATATTGATAAATTAGATGAAGATGGAAAACAAGCAGATTCTGTTGTTTTAATGACGCTGCACTCAGCAAAAGGTTTAGAATTCCCAATAGTTTTCTTAATCGGCTTGGAAGAAGGCGTATTCCCTCATTCCCGTTCTTTAATGGAAGAAACGGAAATGGAAGAGGAACGCCGCCTTGCATATGTAGGGATTACACGGGCAGAGAAGCAATTATATTTGACAAATGCGCAGATGAGAACGTTATTTGGACGTACTAATATGAATCCACCATCTCGCTTTGTTAAAGAAATTCCGGAAGATTTACTAGAAGGTCTAAGTCCAGTTAACAATCGACAAAGAATGGCTCCATCACAAAGTGGAACTCGAAACTCCTATGTGCAACAACAGCCAACAAGAAAGGCTGTTATTCGTCCTGCTACTGTTGCTACAGGTGGAGAAGGGATTGGATGGAATATAGGAGACAAAGCTGTTCATGGAAAATGGGGTACTGGTACGGTTGTTAGTGTAAAAGGAGAAGGCGATTCAAAAGAGCTAGACATTGCTTTTCCTAGTCCAGTAGGCATTAAAAGACTATTGGCCAAATTTGCACCGATTCAAAAAGGATAAGGAAGAAAGGAAAAGGGTATATGGAACAAAACCTTGCAGAAAAGCGAGTAAAAGAGCTGCATAATTTATTAAATCAATATGGGTATGAATATTATGTTCTGGATAATCCTTCTGTTCCTGATGCAGAATACGACGCATTATTAAATGAATTGATTCGTTTGGAAGAACAATTTCCAAGCTTAAAAACCAATGAATCACCATCCCAGCGAATTGGTGGAGAAATATTGGATATGTTCTCAAAGGTTCAACATCGAAAACCAATGTTGAGCCTAGGGAACGCATTTAATGAGGCGGATTTACGCGATTTTGATCGGAAGGTCCGCGCGGTTATCGGCGATAATTTTTCGTACGTTTGTGAATTAAAAATAGATGGACTTGCTGTTTCTCTTCGATATGAAAATGGTTTATTTGAGCAAGGCGCAACAAGAGGGGATGGAACGACTGGTGAAGATATTACAGCCAACCTAAAAACGATTCGTTCCATTCCTCTTCGCTTAAATCAACCGGTGAGTTTAGAAGTTCGTGGAGAGGCATTTATGCCGAAAAAATCATTCGAGGCTCTTAATAAAATAAAAGACGAAACTGGGGAAGAACCATTTGCAAATCCTCGAAACGCTGCAGCAGGTTCTTTACGCCAATTAGATCCACGAATCGCTGCATCACGTAATCTGGATGTTTTTCTTTATGCAATCGGAGATGTGGGTGAGACTGGTGTCCAATCACATAGCGAAGGTCTTGATTTATTAGATACACTTGGTTTTAAGACGAACAAAGAAAGAAAAAAATGTACAACGATTGATGATGTTATACAGTACATCGACAGCTGGCAGGACAAACGTCCACACTTGCCATATGAAATAGATGGTATTGTTATAAAAGTAGACAATTTAGCTCATCAAGAGCAGCTTGGAACAACAGTGAAAAGTCCGAGATGGGCAATAGCTTATAAATTCCCAGCAGAAGAAGTAATGACAAAGCTTCTTAATATTGAACTAAATGTCGGTAGAACCGGTGTTGTAACACCAACAGCATTACTAGAACCAGTAAAAGTTGCTGGGACAACAGTGAAAAGGGCTTCTTTACACAACGAGGACCTCATACGTGAGAAAGATATTAGACTTGGTGACACGGTAATTGTCAAAAAAGCCGGCGATATTATTCCAGAAGTAGTGAATGTTCTAGTGGAAAAAAGAACTGGAGAAGAAGTAGAGTTTCTAATGCCTACTCATTGTCCGGAATGCGCTAGTGAACTTGTCCGTTTAGAAGGAGAAGTGGCATTACGCTGTATCAATCCAAAATGTCCAGCGCAAATCAGGGAAGGCTTAATTCATTTTGTCTCTAGAAATGCAATGAATATAGATGGACTTGGTGAACGAGTAATAAGCCAATTATTTTCTGAAAAATTAATTGAAGATGTTGCCGATTTATACACATTGGAATTTGAACGATTGATTCAATTAGAAAGAATGGGCGAAAAGTCTGTTAATAATTTATTACAGGCAATTGCGAATTCAAAACAAAATTCCCTTGAAAGGCTATTATTTGGCTTAGGGATTAGACATGTGGGAGCAAAAGCAGCAAAAACGATTGCGATGGAGTTCAAACATATGGATCAGCTTATGGTAGCAACCAAAGAGGATTTAACAGCCATTAATGAAATTGGGGAAAAAATGGCTGATTCCATCGTCACTTTTTTCGAACAGGAAGAAGTATTGGAATTAATTACGGAGTTAAAAGCTTATGGCGTTAATATGGAATATACAGGTCCATTACCAGTACCGACAGAAGAGGCAGATTCCGTCTTTGCTGGCAAAACAATCGTTTTAACTGGAAAGTTAGAACAACTTTCTCGTAATGAAGCAAAAGAACAAATCGAATTACTTGGTGGGAAAATAACAGGAAGTGTAAGCAAGAAAACAGATTTGGTTATTGCAGGAGAAGATGCAGGCAGCAAACTAACAAAAGCAGAGCAACTTGGTATTGAAGTTTGGGATGAGGAAAGACTTATGGAAGAATTGAAAAATAAAGGTGTGTTTAATGAATGAAAAAACACGTGATGATGTTATTGGTACTAGTATTGATCCTATCAGCTTGTGCACCAAACTTTAATAAAGAAGAAAAAGTAAAGACAGAAGATGTAGATAGTAATACAACAGAAACGGCCATCCTGCCAAACTATAAAATCTCCGACGATTATTATAAGGTGGTTGTTCCATTTAAAGCCTCTGAAGCAAGGGGATTAGTTGTTAATAATTTAAATACACGCTATGATATTGCCGAATTTGAAACAGGCTTAATGCGAATAGCACAAAATGCCTATGACCCAGAAAAATACTTCTTCCAAGAAGGGCAGTATTTAGATCGTACTTTGATTTCAAATTGGCTGGGGAGAAAATCAAGTAAGAATGCTGAAGGCTTAAATCCAGCTGGCAAGGAAAACGGAAAAGAGCCTATTTATTTAGCCCATATACTGGAGCATGATTACTTAGTGAAAACCGATGATAATAGTTTGAAGCTTGGTGGAATATCAATTGGTTTAGCTATGAATTCTGTCTATTCCTATGAAGAAAAGGGAGCGGCAAAAGAACTTAAACTAGATCGAACAAAGCTTGAAAAAGAAGGAAAGAAAATTGCAGCAGAAGTAGTAAAAAGAATTAGAGAGGTGGAAGGACTTGAACAGGTTCCAATCATTATTTCTCTTTTTGAACAAAAAGAAAGCTCTTCTGTTGTACCTGGAAACTTCTTTGCTTACTCAAAAGTTGCAGGAAACAGCAAAAGTATAGGTGACTGGGAAAGCATTAATGAAAAATATGTATTATTCCCAAGCTCAGATACAAAATATAAATCAGAAGTTGACTCGTTTTCTTATTTTAAACAAGATATAGAAAAGTATTTTCCAAACTTTAACGGTGTGGTAGGAAGAGCCTTCTATGTTAATGATAAAATGCAGAATTTAAGTATCGAGATCCCAATTCAGTTTTATGGAGAAGCAGAGGCGCTCGGCTTCACCCAATTTGTAGCGGGGAAGGTTATGGAACATTTTCCACCAAATAATAATTCCTCTGTACAGGTTAGTATTACTTCTGTATACGGTCCAGAATCATTAATTGTTCGTGATGTTGATGCAGACGAACCGTATATTCATATTTATCAGTAATGACAAGAGAGAGTGCTAGGCATTATGCTCCCCATTCAAAGAGGGAAAGTAATGCTTGTCCTCTTTTTTTGTATAATGACTAAAAATTTTCAAAAGATACAAGGTTTTTTATAAGCAGAGTAGAGTATAGTATGGAAGAGGAATCTATTTGAAGGAGTTGTGAGTATGTCGTCAAACCCTAACTTAGATGATTATATGCAAAAGGGCATGTACGGAGCAAAGGAAACGAAGCCAGAGGAACGTAGAAAATTTCTTGGTACCCTTAGAGAAAGAGTGGTGGTTGCATTAAACCAGTCACAAGTAATTGAACCATCACTCTATGAAGAGATAACAAATGCTATGAAAAAAAATAGTGGAGCAAAATTATATTTAAATGGCCATTTAGACTATTCATACTTATCCAAGTACATCAAGGAAGCGAATCAAGTACACATGGAATATACGATTGTCACTAATAAAGATGCAGATAGTGATATAGGTTTATTAATTGCGTACGATCATGCGATAAATACAGAAAATATTTATGTAGGCCAACAAAAAACAGATGATATAGAAGCAGAAACTTTCAAAGAGAATAACAAAAAGGGATTATTTACGACGATTGGAAAATGGTTTAGTAAATAAGGAAATGCTCAAAAGGAGAAATCTTTTTGGGCTTTTTTATTAGGGGATATCTAAAAATTAATTATTTGGAAAAACTGAGCAGTATGAATACACGTAGATTTCTGTAGCCTCAGGGAAAGCGAAGTGTATTCAGGCTGCGTGCAATAGCACCAAACTTTACGAAAATAGCCTTTAATGATGGAGGGAAGTTGTTGTAAGTAATTAATTAATCTATCTCGAGTTATTTGGAGCGTAAGTTAAGGGGCATATTTTTGGTGACATAGGCATGTTTATTTTTCTTTAAAAAGGTAATTTAAAAAAAGAGTACAAAATATTTGTTTTGTAAAATTAAATTGTGTACAATGTGTGTAGTGGTAAAAATAATATATTATTGGAGGAATGAATGATGAGCGATACAATACTTACGACATCTGTTACAGCAACTGGAGGAAGAGAAGGTAGAGTAGAATCTGAAGATTATGTTATTCAATTTGATACAGCTATGCCAGGCACGCAAAGAGCAAAGGAATTAGAGGATGCAACAAATCCTGAGCAATTATTTGCAGCAGGGTATGCAGCTTGTTTTGACGGAGCATTACAATTAATGGCACAAAAAGAAAAAGTGAAATTCGAATCAGAAACGACTGCAAGTGTTAGTTTACTTAAAGACGAAACAGATCAAGGATTCAAATTAAGTGTGAAATTATCTGTAAAAGGAACTGGGATTGAAAAGACCGTTCTAGAGGATCTTGTACACAAGGCGCATAATTTCTGTCCATACTCTAAAGCAACAAGAGGAAATATTGATGTCCAATTAGAAGTTGTTACAGCTTAATAAGATAAAAGAGAGCAGAAGGAGGTTGGATATTCCTTCTGCTCTCTTTTTTTGTTCATCTCAATTTATCCATCTGCATGGAATTAAGTCAGGTTTTGTAAAAGCTTTAGAAGAGCTTGCTTTAATTTGTTGACCTCTTCAGGCGTTTTGCCAAAAAGCTTGGTAATCTCTGTCGGAATACATTCTGCTTTTTGCTGTAAAGACGTACCTTTTTCTGTTAAGGTAATGAGCACAGAGCGTTCATCCTCAAGGGAACGTTTCCGCTGAATCAATTGCTGCTGTTCCATTCTCTTTAACATCGGTGTCAATGTGCCAGAATCAAGGTATAAGTAATTCCCCATCTCCTTTACACTAAGACTTCTATGTTCCCAAAGTAGTAAAAGTACTAAGTACTGGGGATACGTTACATCTAGTTCCTCTAATAAGGGTTTATACTTCTTCGTTAATTCTCGCGAGCTCGCATATAAAAGAAAACAAAGTTGATTTTCTAATTTTAAAGCGTCTAATTCATTCATCTTTCGTCACCTAGCTTTTTAGTCTTCTTCTAAATATAAACTATTGTATCGAATTTTGCTTTAATTTCCTATCGATTTGCCAAGAAGGGAAAGAAATAAAGCAATTTAACTTCTTCAAAATTTATTTTATCTAACAATAAGTATAGAAAAGAAGGAGTTTCTTCTAAGCTTGAAGAAATTATTAGAAAAAAGGAAATTAATGGAGAGTATGTATGGATATAACATCGTTAAGACCTAAAAAAAGGTCACCCCTTCGTATTTACTTCGGAAAAAAGTTTTATATAACCAAGAGATATGCCCAATGGATTATATCAAGGAAACAATATGCGAAGAAAAAACAGATGGCGTTTTTACCTCATTCCTATTTTACCCATAAAACCATGCTGCTAAGGGAATTAAAGGATGTTGATATGAAGCTGCAATATAATAAAATTATAAATTTAAAGATTGCGGTTTCGAAATTAAATCAGATTGTCCTAGAACCAGGAGAAACATTTTCGTATTGGAGAACGATTGGAAAGCCAACTTATAAAAAAGGCTATGTTGATGGGATGGTTCTTTATGCCGGAAGCTATCGAACCGGAGTAGGTGGCGGTTTATGCCAGCTTTCTAATCTTATCTATTGGATGACATTGCATACACCCTTAACTGTAGTAGAAAGACATCGCCACAGTTATGATGTTTTTCCAGATTCCAACCGAACACAGCCGTTTGGTAGTGGAGCAACATGTTCCTATAATTATTTGGACCTACAAATCAAGAACGAAACAGATGCCACTTTTCAGCTATGCCTGGAAGTGACGAATTCCCATTTAAAAGGAGAATGGAGAGGGGCATCGCCCAGTTTAATTCGTTATGAGGTTTTTGAAAAGGCGCATCAAATCATGCCAGCTTATTTCGGAGGCTATATTCGTCACAATCAAATTTATCGAAAAAAATTTAATAAAAGAGGTGTCTTATTGGAAGAAGAGTATATTACAGAAAATCATGCATTAATGATGTATGAACCACTTCTTTCATCAAGTGAAAAGATGCAGTAAAAAGGAAGAGGAAAGTACCTCTTCTTTTTTTATGGAGTAATAGTAAGGTAAGAACACCCTGTTAGACAAGATGGTATAATAGAATAAACTGTGCTAGCTTTTTTTAACAGACTGATTTTATTGGAAATTAATGAGATGAAATAAGTTGTCGATAGCGGTGGAAATTCATAATCTTTGAGGAAAACGCCTTCTAATAAGATATATTCCTTCTTTCGGTTGCTTTCCTAATGATTTGTTTGATATTATCAGATTATTGTGTTGTACGTATAATGATGGAGGTGACATATATATGTCAAGAATTACAAAGGAAGAAGTAAAGCATGTTGCCAATCTTGCTAGACTTGAAATAACAGAAGAGGAAGCAGAGCTTTTTCAAAAGCAATTAGATGCTATTATTTCTTTTGCAGAAGAACTAAAAGAATTAGATACAGAGGGAATTGAGCCAACTTCCCATGTTTTAGATATGAAAAATGTGCTTCGTGAAGATGTACCAACAAAAGGCTTGCCTGTTGAGGAAGTTTTACGCAATGCACCAGATCATCAAGATGGACAAATTAAAGTTCCATCTATCATTGAGTAAGGAGGGGAAACTACATGAGTCTTTTTGATCAAAAGATGGCGGATTTACAAGAACTATTACATAAAAAAGAGATATCAGTAACTGATTTAGTAAAAGAATCGTATAATCGCATAAAAGATGTAGATGGGAAAGTACAAGCATTTTTAACCTTAGATGAAGACAATGCTTTATCACAAGCAAGTGCATTAGATGACAAATTAGTAAACGGGGAACATTCAGGTAGCTTATTTGGAATGCCGATTGGTATTAAAGATAATATTGTGACAAAAAACTTGAGAACAACATGTTCTAGCAAAATCTTAGAAAATTTCCAGCCAATTTATAATGCTACTGTTATGGACAAGCTGCAAGCAGCAGGAGCTATAACAATTGGAAAGCTTAATATGGACGAGTTTGCTATGGGATCTTCTACAGAAAATTCTTATTATCAAAAAACGAAAAATCCATGGAATCTTGAAACAGTTCCTGGTGGATCATCAGGTGGATCTGCAGCATCTGTAGCTGCAGGAGAAGTATTTTTTTCCCTTGGTTCAGATACTGGTGGTTCCATTCGTCAACCAGCAGCATTCTGTGGGGTTGTCGGTTTAAAACCTACATATGGAAGAATTTCTCGTTTTGGTTTAGTTGCATTTGCTTCTTCACTGGATCAAATTGGACCAATTACACGTACGGTAGAAGATAATGCTTTCTTGCTTAATGCTATTTCCGGATTAGACCCAATGGATTCCACTTCGGCAAATGTAGCTGTGCCTGATTTTACAAAAGGTCTAACTGGAGATATCAAAGGCATGAAAATAGCGGTTCCGAAAGAGTATCTAGCAGAAGGAGTAAGCGAAGATGTTCGCCAATCTGTTCTTGATGCATTAAAAGTATTGGAAAAATTAGGAGCTACATGGGAAGAAGTATCTTTGCCACATAGTAAATATGCCCTTGCAACTTACTATCTATTGTCTTCTTCAGAAGCATCAGCAAACCTATCTCGATTTGATGGTGTTCGCTATGGTTATCGCACGGATAATGCCGAAACATTAATTGAACTATATAAACGTTCTCGCGCAGAAGGATTTGGAGATGAAGTAAAGCGTAGAATTATGCTTGGAACCTTTGCTTTAAGCTCTGGCTACTATGATGCATATTATAAAAAAGCACAAAAAGTACGTACTCTAATCAAAAAAGATTTTGAAGATGTATTTGAAAAGTATGATGTTATTGTGGGGCCAACTACCCCTACACCTGCTTTTAAGCTAGGGGAAAAGGTAGACGATCCATTAACAATGTATGCCAATGATATTCTAACGATTCCAGTAAACCTTGCTGGTGTTCCAGGGATTTCGGTTCCTTGTGGCTTCTCTAACGGTTTACCACTTGGTTTACAAATTATCGGAAAACATTTTGATGAAGCATCTGTGTATAAAGTAGCTTATGCATTTGAACAGGCGACAGAATATCATAACCAAAAACCAACGCTGTAAGGGGTGAAAAAAATGGAATTTGAAACAGTCATTGGGCTAGAGGTCCATGTAGAGTTAAAAACACAATCAAAAATATTCTCAGCAAGTCCCAATCACTTTGGTGCTGCGCCGAATACAAATACAACAGTAGTAGATTTAGGCTATCCTGGCGTACTACCTGTTTTAAATAAAAAGGCAGTAGAATATGGCATGAAAGCGTCTATGGCATTAAATTGCGAAATAGCGACAGAAACAAAATTTGACCGTAAGAACTATTTTTATCCAGATAATCCGAAGGCATACCAAATTTCCCAATTTGATAAGCCAATCGGTGAACACGGCTGGATTGAAATTGAAGTCGATGGCTATAAGAAAAAAATCGGCATTACCCGCGTTCATTTAGAAGAGGATGCAGGGAAACTGAATCATGAAAAAGGATATTCGTTAGTGGACTTCAACCGTCAAGGAACGCCGCTAATTGAAATCGTTTCTGAGCCAGATATCCGCACACCAAATGAAGCGTATGCGTACTTAGAAAAATTGAAATCCATCATCCAATATACAGGCGTGTCTGACTGTAAAATGGAAGAAGGTTCTTTGCGTTGTGATGCTAATATTTCGATTCGTCCGGTAGGCCAAGAGGAATTCGGAACAAAAACGGAATTGAAAAACTTGAACTCCTTTAACTTCGTACGTAAAGGATTAGAATATGAAGAACAACGTCAAAGAGAGGTTGTCTCTTCAGGCGGAGTAATTAATCAAGAAACACGCCGCTTTGATGAAGCTACAAATACAACACTGCTAATGCGTGTAAAAGAAGGATCAGATGACTATCGTTATTTCCCAGAACCGGATTTAACAGATTTGTATATCGATGAAGACTGGAAAGCAAGAATTCGCGCAGAAATTCCAGAATTACCAGATGCAAGACAAAAACGTTATATGGAAGAATGGGGCTTACCAGAGTACGATGCAAAAGTATTAACCGTTACGAAGGAAATGGCTGATTTCTTCGAAGAAACCGTTGCAAACGGAGCAGAACCAAAACTTGCTTCAAACTGGGTAATGGGAGATGTTTCTGCCTACTTAAATGCAGAGCAAAAAGAGCTAGCGGAAGTAAAGCTTACTCCAGAAAACCTTGCGGGCATGATTAAACTCATTGGAAATGGTACCATTTCTAGTAAAATTGCAAAGCAAGTGTTTAAAGAGTTGATTGAAAATGGCGGAGATGCTGAAGCAATTGTTAAAGAGAAAGGACTTGTCCAAATTTCCGATGAAGGTGCATTGCTGAAAATCATCGGCGAAGTATTGGATAACAATCCTCAATCCATTGAAGACTTTAAAAATGGAAAACAAAAAGCGATTGGTTTCCTTGTCGGTCAGTTGATGAAGGCAACAAAAGGACAAGCTAATCCGCAAATGGTCAATAAATTATTAGTCGAAGAAATGAATAAAAGATAAGAAGGGGATTTATCTCCTTATAGCTGTCAGTAAATGTTGAAAAACGACTTTGTTGGCAGCTTTTTTTATGGATGAAGGAGGGGAATAAGTATATATATTCTAGTCGAACGTGGATATCAGCCAAAGCAGCGATAAATCAGCCAAAGTAGGAAGGATATCAGCCAAACCAGCAATAAATCAGCCAAAGTAAGAAGGATATCAGCCAAAGCAGTGATAAATCAGCCAAAGTAGGAAGGATATCAGCCAAAGCAGCGATAAATCAGCCAAAGTAGCGATAAATCAGCCAAAGTAGCGATAAATCAGCCAAAGTAAGAAGGATATCAGCCAAAGCAGCGATAAATCAGCCAAAGTAAGAAGGATATCAGCCAAAGTAGCGATAAATCAGCCAAAGTAAGAAGGATATCAGCCAAAGCAGCAATAAATCAGCCAAAGTAAGAAGGATATCAGCCAAAGTAGCGATAAATCAGCCAAAGTAAGAAGGATATCAGCCAAAGCAGCAATAAATCAGCCAAAGTAAGAAGGATATCAGCCAAAGCAGCGATAAATCAGCCAAAGTAAGAAGGATATCAGCCAAAGCAGCGATAAATCAGCCAAAGTAAGAAGGATATCAGCCAAAGTAGCGATAAATCAGCCAAAGTAAGAAGGATATCAGCCAAAGCAGCGATAAATCAGCCAAACCAGCAATAAATCAGCCAAACCGGCAATAAATCAGCCAAAGTAGGAAGGATATCAGCCAAAGCAGCGATAAATCAGCCAAAGTGGAAGGATATCAGCCAAACCACCCTCATCCAGCACTCCCCTCCACAACCTCCAAAATCAAAGTAAAGGAGCAACTCCTTTATTTTGATTTCCATTCATTCGACAGTATTTCCCAGGAAAAGTCCATAATCAACAATTTCCTAAAAAGCTTGTCCAATGAAGGGGGATTAGACTATTTTCTTCGGGTTAATTCGATCCTTTTTTATGTTTTTATCATTTATTTTTGGTTCTTGACGATGAATAAAATTAATAATATTAGAGCGATGTAAAAAGATTAATAGTAATAAAAACAAGAAAAAGAGCCAGTCATGCTGGATGTTGGGAGAAAATAATGCATATAAGAAAATCGTTATCCCAACGGAAATACTACCTATGAATACATATTTTGTTACAAAAATAACAGCAAAGAAGGCGAAATAGGCAATTAAAAACAAGGCTGGGCTGGCAACGAGAAGAGTGCCGGCTGTTGTGGCAATAGCTTTTCCACCGCGAAACCCAGCGAAGATTGGAAAACAATGACCAATAACAGCTATTAATCCAGTATATAACGGATTAACATCTACCATAAGCAAGTACGGTAGACTTGCCGCAAGAGATCCTTTCCCAACATCAAGCAGCAGAACAGCAATCCCGGCTTTTTTGCCTAATACGCGAATGGAATTAGTCGCTCCTGGATTAAAGCTGCCATGTTTCCGAATATCAATGCCATAAAAAACTTTACCGATAATTAAGGCAGCCGGTAAAGAACCGATTAAGTAGGAAGCTAGGATTAAAATAATCAAATGCATTTCTCCTTTTCCATTATTTAAAGTTTACTAGTTTAAAACACTATCTTTGTTCTCTTCCTTTTATTCTATGCAGAAAGAGGGAGAAGTTTGTTCCCTTCTCCCTATATTATAAATAATAGAGCAATTTTTTTGTTGCATTTTTAATATCCAAGAATCTTATTTTATTCGTTTAATGCTTGATTATTAATTTCCAATTTTTCAACCGTTACAATTACTTCATCTGTATCAACATAATCAACGGAAATTTCCATCCCTTTTTCTAGGAAGATACTATAAGGGAAATCGTTTGAAGAAACTTGGAAAATAGTTTTATTGTCTTTCACCATGAATTTTACAATCGTACTATTTTCAACCTCTGATTTATATACATAGCTGACAGTCTCAGTTATCGTTTTTTGATCGGCAATATTGTTAGGAACGGTTTTATCATTTTTCAATAGCGTGACAAGGGCATATTTATAATCATTAAAAAGTTTTGTTTTCTCTGTGCTATAGCTATAAACCTTTTCATCCTTTGCATTAATCAACATGATTTCTCTTAACACGTGATTGCTGTCCATGAGTGGAACAACCCATGTGAACTGCCCATAAATCGTATAGAGTAGTGGAGTGCCGGCTTCATATTTTTGCGCTCGAAAGGTTTTCTCTGCCACATTGATAGCAGATTTCCCATTTAACGATCCATTTGCCTCTGTATAGAAGGTAAGTGCACCGGTACGAGCATTAATCATGGAGTAACCAACCATACTTCCGCTATCGGATTTCGGACGGGTGAAGTCAGTGAACCAATGCAATTGTAATTCTTCATTGAAGACACCATTCACTTCATCCATGTTGTCCCAGGCGGTTGGTAGTTTCATATCTTCTTTTGCAAAAAGGGTATTCCAGAAGCCATGAATATATTTACCATACCATTCATTCCAATCTTCCGCTACGCTTGTAGGAATAACATGGTCAATAAATGCAGGTATATTGTTCATTGTATAGTCTTCTATTTTTCCAGTGGCTGGGTCAACGATATAAATCCCTTTAATATCAACAATTTCTCGGAATTTATTGTATTGTCCATAAGGTACAACATAGTATGGCTTATCATTATCATCTGGTTCGAAGCTTGCTTCAAGCAAAATCGTATCTTTATGTTTATTTCTGACTAGTCTTTTTAAATCTTCTTGGAAGTAGGCAGATGGAACATATTTCATAGAAGTTTTAACTAAGACGGCATCTTCATTTTCATCCTCTGCACTCATTTTAATAAAACCAGGGACGTCATCCCCTTTTATCCATTTAAAAAAGCCAGTATATTCAATTGGCGTTACCCAGTATAGATGATCGTCAATTTTTTGTAGAGTAGAGTTTCCTAAATCATAATAGGAAGGATGAGGAAGTTCCCCGAGTTTTTTCTCACTACGATATCGTGCATAGCTCTCCGGTACAACTACGATATGTTTTTCATTAGTAGAAACAGCTTCCTTCTCAATAACAGTAGCCTTTTCTTGTACAAAATGATATTTATCTCCGGTAATGGTTAATGGATAGACAAATTGGACGTATAGACTAAATAGGACAAAGTATAAAAAGAGAATTCCAGTTATTTTATACCCCTTTACTTTTCCAAAAAGTAAATCTAGTAATAAGAAGAAAGCAAAATAAATAGCACCATATTTAAAAAGGCCCTGTAAGGAATGATCGATTAACTGAAAATAATCTAGACAAAAAATAATAAGGATTCCAGCAAGCAATCGCATGACTTGAAAGATAAGAAACCTTCGTTTTTTTAGATGGATTTTCCATAGAAATGGGTTTAATGTTAAAGCCAGTAATGCAAATAAATAATGCATACAGATTGAGTCAAGTTTTTGTGGGAGTTTTTTTAGCTCCCTTTTTTATAAAGTAAAACCTCTAAGTTTGTATCCGCTTTCCAATTGGTTTTGTTCTTCCAACTGTTGATTCTCTCATTTTTTAAAAACCTTTTAATCCCTGTAAGGCAAAGTGAACGGGTTTTCCAATCGCTTGATTTAAGTATGGCATGTTCTGACGCACGGTTTCTGTTACTAATTTTGTGGGTATTTTTCTTTTCGGTCGATGCTCTTTCTTTGATTTTTCCGTGGCTTTTTCCCATTTTCCATATATCGTTTGGATAGATAGATCATCCTTCAACCCAATCCACAAACGTGCCATGCTCATGACGCCTTTTTTGCTCCATGCTCTTCCATTTTTTAATCGTTTGGCTAATTGATTCATCATTGCTTCTGCACTTCCCATTGGACGATACGCTGTCGTGTCCACGCCTTTCTCCTGTAACCAACTACGGTAATCTTTTATGGTTTCCTGATGATGCGTTAAAAAGCCGAGGAAATGCGCTAGTTTTTCTTCTTCTTCTGGTGTATCCATTGTTCCTACTGCGCTATTCAACTCTAGAAGTAATGTTTCTACCTGGTAGTTTTTTAACGCTCTTTTCATGTAGCGGTATCGAGGATGGCTCTTCATTAGTTGCTTCATCGAACGAGCGACATGAAAACGGTCCATGGTGAAAAAGGCGCGTTCCCGAAAATACTCCCGACATGCCGTTATCCAGCCTGCTCCATCGCCATTAATAATAAGCAAGGTTTGGGTTGGATCATACGCATAATGATTCTGTAAGAATGTTTCAAAAGCTTCCCAAAAGGGTTCTTTTTCTTCATAGAGAAAATGCCTTTTATTTCGGAGCCTGACTCGCTTTCCGTTTTCTTTCCATCCCTCATGTACAGCGGCGAATTTCAACTCCCATCCACGCTTTTTCTTTTCTTGACTCTTCACATATAATCCATCTACTTCGACAAACAACACCTTTTGAAAAGGACGTTTTTCCTTAGCGGGAAGTACGCTTGTATGAAGAAGATGTTGCCGTAATGCTTCGTGGCTCATCGCCGAATAGCCTAAAAATTGTTCGAACGTTTCCACCGCCTTTCGATAGGAGGAACCATTTGTCGCTAATTCTAGCCCCCATTCTTCTAATAGTGGACTAAACCCTTTATTCCCTTGAAACTGTAAATAATGATCTAACAGACAAATATATTTTTTGGTTACACGATCGAAATAATAATTACGCTTCAGCTCCACTGCTCCAAACGCTGTATCTACTCGTATTTCTCGTTTATCTCGTAAAGCAAATCTTCTTTTGTCTCGTTGCTGAGCAATCTCTAGATCCCAATTTTCTAATGTTTGAACAAGGATTTCTTGAAAGGTCATTTGTAGTGTTCGAAATAAAGTTTTTTCCAATTCTTTTAATGATGGCATTTTTGTGTTACATTGATTCATGAGAGCCTCTCCTTTTCGTAGTATTCTAGTCAAACTCTACTTTACAAAAGGAAGCTCTCTTTTTTAATACTTAATTTTTTCCAGCTACCGCGCTTTCGCTTGGTGGCCTTTTTGTCTAGTTGGGGGACTCGTCCCCCAACTAGACAAAAAGGATATTTATTCTCCCACAAACATTTTACTCATACATGCATACACATTCTCCTTTGATTAAATTGCTACAGAATAAATACGAAAGTAAGGCTAAAAAGTTTCAAGTAATAATGGTACTATTACAAAGGAGAAACCATTTAGGAAGAAAATATTGAGGCATTTTCATAAAGTTTGTAACTAATAACCTGTAGCCTTAATATACGTTGCTTTCCGTAGGGCCAATGAGCTCTGCGGGATCACATCTTCCCCAGAAAGTCATCGTATATTTACGCTGCTCGGTAAATGAAAAAAATAATCAGCCAAAAATAATAAAAAACTGTAGGGGAATGACCGACACTTTACGTCTATTATTATAGAATGGCTAGGAAAGGGGGGAGAGGCCATTAGTGATCAAGTGTTAATTGAAAAAGTAAAAGCAGGAAATGATCACGCATTTCGTTTGTTAGTGGAAAAGCATCGGGACTATTTGTTTCGTTCTATATACAGTGTTTTGAAAGATCAAAAAGAAGCAGAAGATGCTACTCAAGAAGTGTTTATTAAAATCTATACCTCTCTCCCCAATTACGAGAATCAAGGTTTTAAAACATGGATAACAAGAATTGCTGTCAATCATGCTATTGATATGAGAAGAAAAAAACAAAGAAGAAAAGAAGAGATGACAGAAGAATTGGAATCCCACATAGGAGGCTCTCTGGCCGATGATGTAGAAATAGAAGTGCTAAAGCGGGAACGACAAAAGCTTGTGCAAAAAAGACTGGAGGAAGTACCCGCTAATTACAGGGATGTCATTTATGGTTTTTACATTCAAGAAAAAAGTTATCAAGAAATGGCATTAGAGCAAAATGTTCAAGTGAAAACAATTGAAACGAAGCTGTATCGCGCAAGACTCTGGATCAAAACACATTGGAAGGAGGAAGAATTTTTATGACAACACATTATTCTAAAGATGATTGGATGAAGTATGTAAACGATGAACTGAATGAGAAAGAAAGAGCATTTCTTGAAAATCATTTGTATACATGCGATCAATGTTTAGAATTGTATATAGATGCAGTAGACATGCAAGAGGAGATACTTCCTTCGATTTCAGATGAAGCAGCTTTTATGAATGATATTATGCAAAAAATATCCTTTGAAAATATGGAGATAGAAAAAATAGAGGAAAGGAAACGTCCTTTTTATCAATCATCCATATTCCATTATGCAATTGCCGCGAGTCTTACATTGATTCTGATGTCGGCAGGATTTTTTCAATCGATTATAAAACATACAGAAACAATCCAAAAAGCGGAAGTTTCTTTGAAAGAAGAGCCAAAATCAGGAGGTTTAGTGGATAAGACCTTTGCCTGGATGGATTCATTTGATAGTAGTAAAAAGGAGGATTTTAAGAAATGAAAAACCCGATTGTCGCAACAATCTTAGCATTTTTTCCAGGTGGTGGTCTTTTCTATATTGGGAAAAGGTTGCGAGGCTTTTTATATGGGATGGCTGTCTTTGGACTAGCATTTATGTCCATTGTGATTTTTAGTTCAGGGTACCTCAATGAGTTAACATTTATAGTAATTATTATTGGTTTCATTATCTACTGTATTAGTTTTATCGACACATTAATCACGACCAGTAGCTATTTAAAAGAACGGGTTAATTTGGCTAGTAATACAGAGGCTGGAGACGTAGCACCTGTATTAGTAAAAACAGCTGAATCAGAGCGTTTTTATACGATTGTTTTATCATTTGTCCCTGGCTTAGGTCATATTCAGTTAGGCTTAGTCTATCGAGGAATAACATTATTAACAACTTTTCTAGGGTTAGGGATTATGATTTTATTTATTGCTTTCCTAACCTATACGAATGAATTCCTGTTATTTTTGGCGATTTTGCCTGTTATTTGGATTTACGGTTTTTATGACGTTTCCCAGCAGTATAATAAAAAACTGAAAGGGGAAAAGCTTGAAGATATTACAATCTTTCAGGATTTTGAAAAGAATAGAGAAGAGGGAAAGAAAAGTAAATTTATTGCAACCTTCTTATCTGTTTTTCCAGGAGCGGGCCATTTATATTTAGGTTTGCAGCAAAGAGGGATTCAGCTAATGGCTGCTTTCTTGTTCTCTATTTTTATCCTTAATGAATTACGATTAGGTCTATTTTTATTCGTTGTTCCTATCATTTGGTTCTACAGCTTCTTTGATGGATTACAAAAAGCATCAAAAGTAGGAGAAGAGGAATTGGAGGATGTCCCGGTCATTGCTTATTTGATTAATTATCAAAAATGGTTTGGGATTGGTCTACTTGTAATTGGTTTATATTATTTAATAATCAATATTATTTTACCGATCTTTTCACCCATCATCAGAGAAGTAATAGATATAGATTTACGATTTTTCTTTTATCAATATTTTCAGACGGGAATTGTGTGCCTAGTTCTTATAATCGGCGGTATTCATCTGCTAAAAGGAACAAAGAAGAAAAAAATATAAGAAGTGTAGAAGAAAGATAGAGATGGCTATTGGCTTTTTGAATTCATACAAGAAGCCAATGCTGACAGAAGGGGAGAAGAGAATGAGGCAATGGCGAGTGGGCACTTTTTCAATGGGTTTATCTTTATTATTCCTTGGCGTATTTTTGTTACTGACACAGTTTTTTCATTGGAAAATTGTGAGTGTTTTAAAAGTTTGGTGGCCGGTTATTTTAGTTGTTTTGGGAATAGAGATTTTGCTATATCTGTTTTCTTCTAAGCAAGAAAAGCCGTATTTAAGCTTTGATCTTTTCAGTATTATTGTCGTTGGGATCATTGGGACAGCAGGCATATCAATGGTCTTTCTCCAATCCTCTGGAATTATGGATATTCTGGAACAAGGATTAAAAAGAGAAGAGATAACTAGAGATTTACCTGAATTCAATTATGCGATGAAGGCTGATATTAAAAGAATTGTCATTGAGTCCGAAAATCAGCAAAGTCCGATTACAATTGAAGGAACAAACGATGACGTCCTATCCTTATTTGGAACTTTCCGAACAGTTCAATCAAAGGATGTAGTTGTTTCCAAACCAGAAGATTATCTTCATGTTTCTCAAAAGGGAGATACTTTGTTTATTCGTTTAAAGCAATTACCGTATCGCATGTCTGAATTCTATACTGATTATTCTTCTATACATACGACGATTCTTGTGCCAACGAGTAAGAAATTAGATATTATTGATTTAAATAATGATGTCACTTTAAATCCACGTGACTTAAAAAATAATTGGACGATTAATAATGTCCCAGCAATCGATTTAATATTGGATGAAACAAATAATGTGAAGGTTTCAGTAAATGATACAGTAATAAATAATAGTGATCGTGCAGAATGGGAGTTTTCTAATACAGAAAATACAATGGAGGAAGGAAAGACGAATGCAGTCTTGCAAAAAGGAAAAGGTGGTTCTGCTATACATGTCTTTAACAGTGGTACGTTAGAGTTAACGAATCACTAATCATAATAAAAAGAGGATAGATTTGACTCAGACAGGGTATTATTTGAGGGAAATCATCCTTTTTTGAATGGAATATGCATGGCTGATTTTCTCGAATGTTTGCTTTCTTTTTTACAGATTTTTTCTAAGGGAGCGGAATAATGGAGCTTTGTGTCGGAAAAAAGTTAATCAAACGTTTGATTAATAGAAAAAAACAGTAATAAGAATTAGGAAAGTATGGTGAACTGATAGATTGGGTTATAATGTGGGAAGATACTTGGAAACATGGACACTTATTATTCAATGGTCACATACGATGGTAGTAGATAGATTTAAAAATTGCTTAAGCAAGAAGTATCGTATATGATGTTAATGGCTATGGAAAAAAAATGAATCTTGATTATAGGATGATGAAAATGAAAAGGGCAAGAATAATATATAATCCTACTTCAGGTCGGGAAGCTTTTAAAAAACATTTACCAGAAGTGCTAAAAAGATTAGAAGAGGCAGGTTATGAAACTTCTTGTCATGCAACGACTGGACCAGAGGATGCAACATATGCAGCAAGAGTTGCAGTAGAAAGACGATTTGATCTTGTCATTGCTGCAGGTGGCGATGGAACCATCAATGAAGTAGTTAACGGAATGGCAGAACAAGAATATCGTCCAAAGCTTGGAATTATACCGGTAGGAACAACAAATGACTTTGCAAGAGCACTGCATATTCCAAGAGATGTTATAGGTGCAGTAGATGTAATCGCAAAGGGCGATACAATCCCAATTGATATTGGAAGAATGAATGATAAATATTTCATTAATATTAGTGGTGGTGGACACTTAACAGAAATCTCTTATGAGGTTCCAAGTAAACTGAAAACCATGCTTGGACAGCTTGCTTATTATTTAAAAGGCGTCGAAATGCTACCGTTCATTAAAGCATCCCATGTGAAAATCGAATATGATGGCAAGCTGTTTGAAGGAGAAGCGATGTTGTTTCTTGTTGGCCTGACCAATTCTGTTGGCGGCTTTGAGAAGTTAGCACCAGGAGCTTCTATTAATGATGGGCTGTTCTCTTTGTTAATCTTAAAAAAGGCAAATCTTGCAGACTTTATTCGAATTGCTTCACTGGCTTTACGTGGGGAACATATCAATGATCCGAATGTCATTTATACGAATGCCAATCACATTAAAGTTAGCTCCGATGAGAAAGTACAATTAAATCTTGATGGAGAATTTGGCGGCTTATTGCCTGCTGAATTTATTAATTTATATCGTCACTTTGAGTTATATGTACCAATTGAAGAAATTCGTGATGAAGACCGACCAGATCAAGGATTATAAAGGAATGTTACAAACAGACAATAACGAGGAGTGAGAGGAATAAGAAATCCCCTCACTTTTTGTTTTGATTTCCTAAGATTTCCCGTAAGCCCATGACGCTTTCCTGATAATATGTTACAATTACCACGCTTATTTTTTTCGGAAATATCGATGTAAAGGAAGACGATAATGAGTAAAACATTACCCGTTCAAAAGAACGATATAATAGATATAATTTTTGAAGATTTAACCCATGAAGGTTCAGGAGTGGCAAAAGTAGATGGTTATCCCCTATTTATCCCCAATGGACTTCCAGGAGAGAAAGCAACCGTAAAAGTAATCAAGACAAATAAGAATTACGGTTTCGGTCGTTTAGTAGAAATAAAAGAAAGAAGTCCTTATCGTGTGGAAGCACCATGTCTTATTTACAAGGAATGTGGCGGCTGCCAATTACAGCATTTAAGCTATGAAGGTCAATTGAAAATGAAGCATAAGCATGTTAAGGATGTTCTAGAGCGGATTGGAAAAATTAACACGACGGTACATCCAACACTAGGGATGGAGGATCCTTGGCGCTACCGCAATAAGTCACAAGTTCCAATCGGGGAACAAGAAGGTGGTCTCATCGGTGGATTTTATCAACAACGCTCCCATCAAATCATTAATATGGAACAATGCCTCATTCAGCAAGAAGAAAATGACTATGTCGTAAATACAGTAAAAGATATTTGTTCGAAATATGGAGTTCGTGCATATGACGAGGCACGCCATAAAGGTGATTTACGCCATATTATGGTAAGAAGAGGGGCCATTACGAAGGAAGTAATGATTGTATTAATCACTCGTACACAGGATATCCCCAATCGAAAGGCAATTGTTGATGAAATTGTTGAAAAAGTCCCAAATATTAAATCAATTATCCACAATGTGAATAACAAAAAAACGAATGTGATAATGGGAGAAATAACTCGAGTGCTATGGGGAGAAGAGACCATTACTGATTATATTGGTGATGTAAAGTTTGCTATTTCTGCTCGCTCCTTTTATCAAGTGAATCCAGAACAGACAAAGGTGCTCTATGAGAAAGCATTGGAATATGCTGATCTAAATGGGGAAGAGAAAGTAATCGATGCCTATTGTGGTATTGGAACAATCTCTTTATTTTTAGCAAAAAAAGCAAGACAAGTATTCGGTGTCGAAATTGTTCCACAAGCAATTGAGGATGCAAGAAAAAATGCCCTCATAAATGATATCCACAATGTGGAATTTGCAGTTGGAGAAGCAGAAGTAGTTATCCCCAATTGGTATAAAGCAGGGAATGAAGCAGACGTGTTAGTTGTAGATCCTCCAAGAAAAGGCTGTGATGAAGCATTATTACAGACAATTCTTGATATGAAGCCGAGAAAAGTAGTCTATGTATCCTGTAATCCAGCGACTTTAGCTCGTGATCTACGCGTATTGGAAGATGGAGGTTATAAGACAGAAGAAGTGCAGCCTGTGGATATGTTTCCGCAGACAATGCATGTGGAGGCAGTGGCGAGGTTATCGTTGGTATAACAAGGGTTTTTTGCAAGGTATGTACACATTGACCACAATTTGACCACATACCTTGCAAAAAACTTATTTTGAGATGAATTTCTCAAGTAGATCAACTGATTTTTCTTTCATTGATTCAGTGACATGAGCATAGACATCTCCGGTAGTTTTTATGCTGCTATGTCCTAAGCGTTCCTGAACTTCTTTTAATGTCATACCAGCTTCTAGACAAATAGTTGCGTGGGTATGTCTAGTATCATGAAAGCGAATTTTGGGAACATTAGCAATTTTTATTGCTTTATTAAATTCTGTGGTCAACGATCTAGGATAAATGGGTTTTCCTGTTTGTGTAGCAAAGATTAAATTAAGGTCCTCGTAACTGTTACGAAGAGCCATTTTCATTTTGTTTTGCTGCGCTTTCCATCCCTTTAATACATTTATTGCGGAGTCACCAATTTTTATCACTCTGTTAGAAGATTGCGACTTTGTTGTGGAAAACTTATAACCATCTTTATTATATATCAATGATTTATCCACATTAAGATACTGGTTCTCTATGTCTAAATCATCCCAAGTGAGGGATAAAATTTCACCGCGACGGCAACCAGTGAATAATGCGGTGTGGATAAGTGCATAAAGACGAGGATTCGTTAATTTAGTTACATCTAAAAATATATGCATCTCTTTAACAGACCACGTTTTTTGTTCTACTCTTCTAGGTCTTGGCTTATCCACATCAATAAGAGGATTAGTCTGTATAATTTTCCATTTACGTGCAGCATCCAATGCGCCATAAAGAATGGTATTAAGATACTCTATATACCGAGGGGAAAGTCCTTCATCAGTTAAATCATTTATAAACTTTTGCAGGAGTAGAGTATTTAATTTTTTTACTTGGTAATCCCCTAACACAGGTACAATTCGATAATTAACAGCATTCGTATATTCCTTAAACGTTGTTTCCTTTATTTTTCGTTTCATTGTTAGTTCGAACCAACGCGCAAATAAATCTTTTACTGTTATTTCAGTTAGATCTGCAGAGACTTCGCCGTTATCCTGTTTCTGTAGCTTTTTAAATGCCTCGTCGATTTTTGCGAGGGCTTCTTTTTTGTGTCAGCTCTTCTAGTTATTTGTCTTCGTTTTCCGCTGATTGGATCTCTAGGAGCTTCTTCGGTTACTTTCCACTTATGTAAGCGACAAATACTCCACACCTTCTAATAATTGCCGTGTTTTGTGATAATCACATTAACATCAATTGTTAGGAGGTTTTTTATGTCAGTAGATGAACGTAAACAAATGTGGCAAGATCGCATCAATGCTTACAGATCTAGTCGAGTACCAAGTGTCAAAGCTTGGTGTAAACAAAATCAAGTAGGTGTTCAAAGTATGTATAGCTGGATGAAAAGATTGAAAACTGAGGAGGCTGGGACATAAGTATTCCAGCCAAGGATAATTCCGAACAATTATACGAAGATGCTAATGAATGTTCCGTATAATTGTTCGGGCTTTTATTTGTTTTTCAAAGGATGTTTCCATGAAGTTTGGTGCGATTCCCCGCAGCCGGAATACACTTCGCTTTCCATGGGGCTCGCGCTGAGCCGCTTCGGCCTGTGGCCTGCAGGGTCTCAGACTGTCTCGCTAATCCCATAGGAGTCTTCGTGTATTCCGGCTGCTCTGTTTTTCCAACTAATTATATTTCCTCTTGTAAAAAGTATGCGAAAGCAGCCGCTATTTACTAGCTATATTAGAAATTGTTCGTCTTTACAGAGTATCTATTTAGTTATGTCCCATCCGCTTATCCTCTTAAGCAATGGGTTGCCATTGATTCATCCAACTTAATTGAAGATACAGCTACTTTAACGGTTAAGGTAGGCGATGTTTCAATTGAAATTAAAGAAGGCTTCAGCCATTCACTTTTAAATGAAGTACTTCAGGTTCTTCAATCCCATGTTAAGTAAAACACCTATTCAACGAGTCTATTTAGCGATGGGTGCAACAGATTTGAGAAAGTCCATTGATGGTTTGGCAGCGATTGTACAAATGAGTTTCCAACTGGATCCTTTCTCTTCCAATCTATTTGTGTTCTGTAATCGGAAACGAGATAAACTAAAGATCCTTCATTGGGATCATAATGGGTTTTGGTTATATTATCGCCGACTGGAAAATGGCGTTTTTCAATGGCCAGATGGACAAACTACTAAGCCGCTATCGATCAGTCCTCGTCAATTCAACTGGTTGCTGGATGGACTTCCACTTGAACAAAAACAAGCTCATCCAAAAATGAGTGCAAAAGTTATCATTTAGAGAGAATTGACCAACTATGTCACCTCTCTTTATGGTATTCTATTTTTATGGGAAAAACTACGAATGAACTACAAGATACAATTGAAGAACTCGCAGCGAAAAATGCGGATTTAGAAAAACAAAAAGAAGTCCTAGAGGCAAAAATCAAATGGTTGGAAGAACAATTCCGACTAAGCCAACAAAAGAAATTCGGGGCATCTAGTGAAAAAACCAATCCGGATCAGATCGAACTACCTCTTTTTAATGAAGCTGAAATGACAGCGGATGTAAAAGTGGAAGAGCCTACACTTGAAACGATTACTTATCATCGAAAGAAGTATGTAGGACAACGGGATGCGAAGCTTGAAAACTTGCCTATGGAAACGATCCATTATCGTTTATCCGAAGAAGAGCAGGTTTGTTTGTGTTGCGGCGAAACGGTACATGAAATGAGCACGGAAACACGTAGAGAATTAAAAATCATCCATGCTCAAGTAAAGGTTGTTGAGCATGTACAACATATTTATAGCTGTCGCCAATGTGAACGTGAAGGAATCGAAACACCAGTTGTGACAGCTAAAATACCTGCGGCAGTTTTTCCAAAAAGTCTCGCTTCCCCTTCTTCAATGGCCTATATTATGAATCAAAAATACGTAGAGGGAATGCCGTTGTATCGAATTGAAAAACAATTTGAACGACTTGGTGTCTTCCTATCACGCCAAACGATTGCCAACTGGGTAATATATGGTGCAACGAAATGGCTCTCACCACTATACAATCGCTTGCATGAGTTACTACTTCAACTTGACTGTCTACACGCGGACGAAACAACCGTTCAAGTTTTAGCGGAACCTGGTAAAGCAGCAACTTCCAAATCCTATATGTGGTTGTATCGATCTGGTCGGGATGTTTCACCGATTATCTTATATGACTATAAAACTTCTCGTCATAGTAAACACCCGAAAGCATTTTTAAAAGGATTTGCGGGCTATCTTCATGTCGATGGTTATGGAGGTTACCATGATATGAAGGATGTGGAGTTAGTTGGCTGTTGGGCACATTATCCAAGAAGTTTGATTATCCCAGAAGAATTGAGAATTTCCGCATAATCACATTATTCCTTATTTTTTTTCTCGAATAATTATGATCCCTTTATGCAATGATGGAAATGTAACCATACACAATTGTATAGGAGGATTATCTTATGGAAAAAGAGAATCAGTCAGTCGAACAACTGACACATGGATTGTTAGAGGAGCTTCAATTAAAATGCTATGGAAAGGAAACACTGAACAATTACCGGCGAATATTAAAAAACCTTGCACTATATACGCAGCTAAATGAAATATCTACGTATTCTTCCGAAATCGGGAAAGCTTTTGTTGAGGATTACATTTCCACTCATGAAATAAGTGTTTCTTTTCAAAAGACAATTAGTACAGTAATAGGAAGATTAAGCGATTATTGTGATGGAAGGGAGTACTCACCCCAACGGAAAAAATCATCTGTTAAGTTGCCAGAAAACCATGCGGTTTTGCTTGAAGATTACCTGTCATT
Organism: Niallia sp. RD1; assembly: GCF_024219955.1. Lineage (NCBI taxonomy): Bacteria > Bacillati > Bacillota > Bacilli > Caryophanales > Bacillaceae > Niallia > Niallia sp. RD1. The sequence goes on from NZ_CP100420.1 coordinate 1,987,649, forward strand.
TTGTAAGCAGGATGGAAATCGGCCAGGAACCATTAAAGGAAAAAGAAAATTCTGTGGAGATTTTCTGATCTTTTTGATGACTTTAGGATGTAATGACATAAGATATATAAATTCCACACAGATATGTAAAGCCTGTTTGATGTTTCATAATAAGGACGCTTGGGCGGTTATCCGAATGTTCCTTAAATATCTTTACAAAGAAAACGTGATTGAATACGATTATGCCACCATTGTCCCCCATTATACAAGACCATTTATGGTCCCTGCTACATACTCGGAGGATGAAATCCTCAGGTTTGAAAATGCTATAGACCGGTCAAGTAAAATCGGAATACGTAATTATGCGATGCTACTTCTTGCGACTCGGCTTGGGATGCGTTCTGGAGATATCGCAGGCTTGACTTTTGATGAAATAGATTTTGAGGGCAATTCTATTCACATAGTTCAGGAAAAGACCCTACAACCGCAAGAATTACCACTGCTCCCGGAAATAAAAGAAGCTATTATGAATTACATGGAAAAAGCACGTCCGACAGTTAATGATGAATGTCGTATATTTCTCCGTCAGAATGCTCCTTATCAAGGAATAACCACTTCGGCTATTCGATTTGCAACTACACGATATTTTCGAAAAGCCGGCATTGACATTTCTGATAAAAAGCATGGTTTACATACATTCCGGTCATCTCTCGCTAGCTCCATGGTTAATGATCAAGTACCATATGATGTTGTACGTAAAGTGCTTGGACATACGGATCCAAACGCAATAAAGCATTATGCAAAAGTTGATATAGAACGTTTACGTGAATATGCAATAGCGGTACCAGCACCTTCCGGTGTGTTCGAAGCTTTTCTGAATGGAGGGCGAAGTTATGCAGGACTTTAAAAGCATCTTGCACATTGAGTTTGCCGATTTCTTATCAATGAGAGAAGCTGTACTAAGTGAAAGTGTCTATGCTCATGATTGCCATTATCTTACCACCTTCGATAGCTATTTGATAGATTGTAATCTTCAACATAAGGAAATTTCTGAGAGTGTCATAACCGAATGGGTTAAAAATTTATCAGGAAAAAGCAGTTCCATTGCCAATAAGGTTATTGTTATACGACTGTTTCTCCGGTATTTAAGCAGTATTGGAATTAGGGTTTTTATGCCTCCAATACCGAAGGTTACAGATGATTATGTTCCGTATATTTTTTCTGACGAGGAACTAAAAAGGATTTTTTTATTATCCGATAATATTACCCTTACAAAGAGCCAACCGAATCCTTATATCCAGCTTGAGTTTCCAATGATGCTCCGAATCATGTATGGCTGTGGGTTGCGCGTAGGGGAAACTCTAGCTTTGAAGATGAAGGATGTGGATCTCGATGGTGGAATCCTCATTCTAAAACAGACAAAAGGAGACAAGCAACGGCTAGTACCTATGCATCAGACTTTGACATCAATCTTGATTAGATACTGTTTAGCAATGGGGTTGATAGGAAAAGCCGAAGCATTACTGTTCCCCAGTGCAATACAGGAAGTACCGCTTTCTGTAAAAGCTGCCCGTAATAAACTCAATACCATACTGAAATATGCCGGCATATCGTTGAAAGGTAAAGCAAAACGGGAACGTGGACCATGCCTTCACTGCCTGAGGCATGTGTTTGCCTTTAAATCCTTTGCAGAAGCTGAAAAGTCAGGGCGTTCGATTGATGCTTCCGTTCCCTATTTATCCATATATCTAGGACATGACAACCTTAAAGAAACGGAGAGTTATCTGAAATTCAGCAGCGAATTATTTCCTGAAGCTATGGAACTGTTTGAGGATTACACACTGCAGGTTTTCCCGGAGGTGTCTTATGATGAATAAAGCATCTGATTTTTTAAGGCTCCTTGACGCCTTTATTACCACCTATCTTCCATGTTCCGTAGGTGCAAGTCCCAATACAGTTAAATCCTATAAATATGCATTCCGCCTGCTCATCGAATTCATGTACAAGGAAAAAGGAATCGAAGCTGACAAAATTACCTTTGAAAAACTTGATTATATAACATTAACAGAATTTTTTACATGGATTGAATCGGTACGTGGTTGCAGTGCATCTACTAAAAACCAGCGGTTGTCTGCAATAAACTCTTTTTCTGCCTATGCACAAAACCGGGATTTTGCTGCGGCTTCTGTTTTCAGGAATAGTGTGAATAAGATTCCTATGAAAAAAAGCCAGCATAAGCAAAGAGCGATTTTTACCCGTCAGGAAGTCACAATACTTTTAGCCCTTCCTAATGAAAACAGGGAAATTAGTCTCAGAGATAAAATCTTGCTAAGTCTTATGTATGCAAGCGGAGCGCGTGCACAAGAAATATGTGACCTTACGGTCGGAAATGTTCAGTTTCATCCAAAAGGCGCTACACTAAATATTACGGGGAAAGGCAGAAAGAGCCGCCGTATCGGTATTCCTATCGCCTGTGCCACCCCACTTAAGAAGTATATTGAGCACAGAAAAATCAGTGATAAACCTGAAAGGCATATATTTTCAAGCCAAACGCATGAGCAGATGTCGGTTTCCTGTATAGAGGGAATATTCAAAAAGTATATTACCGTTGCTAAAAAAGAAAAACCGTCCATGTTTCTTGCTGGTAGTTATCCACCTCATTCTATGAGACATACAACTGCCAGCCATATGCTTGAAGCCGGTGTTCCTCTGGTTGTGATAAAGAATTTTTTGGGACATGCATCTCTACAGTCGACTCAGATTTATGCGGATATTTCCCAAGACACGGTTAACAGGCATTTAAAAGAGTGGAATGAAAAATGGTTCCCTTCAAATATAGATGAAAGAAAAACTTCTCAAAGGTCAAATAGAATTCCAGATTTTCTGAATTGAAAACCGAAATGTGTATCAAATAATTATCTAAGAAAAAAGAGAAGAATTGCTGTATTTTAAGGACATACAGTAATTCTTCTCGGATAATCAAACTTCTTGGATAATGTGCCTTATCTAAGTTCTCGGATAAGGCTCATGCACGCCGTAAATATGACGAAACGCTCAAATCTTTGCCTACGGGTGTAGATAAATCTAAGAGTCTCGCAGCTGAAGGTCTTCAATTCTGTACACAATTATTTAAAATTGAAAAACAGATAGAAGAGGAATTTGAAGATTGTAGCCCTGAACAGCGAAAAGAAGAACGTCAAAAACGTAGTCAACCCGTGTTGGACGCTTATTTGGCATGGTTAAAATCCAAACGCCCTCAAGTTCCACCTAAAAGCAAATTAGGTGATGCCATAAATTATAGTTTAAACCAATGGTCAAAACTCATTGTCTTTATGAAAGACGGGCGACTTGAACTCGATAATAATAGAGCAGAACGTTCGATTAAACCATTCGTTATGGGAAGAAAAGCATGGCTATTTGCCCAATCGATGAAAGGAGCAACTGCCAGTGCGGTCATCTACAGCATTGTCGAAACGGCCAAAGAGAATCAATTAAATCCATTAAATTATTTAACTTATCTTTTTGAACAGCTGCCACAAATAGATATAGATGATCAGGAAGCACTTGACCAGTTCCTTCCGTGGTCAAAGACTATTCCAGAGGAATGCCGGATTCCAGCTAAACTTAAATAGAGAATACACTAATGCCCACCTGAAAAACTAGGTGGGCATTATTTTACGCTTACCTATAAAGAACAAATGGGTGCGGGATTCATTTTTCAAAAGGAAAGTAAAGAATTAATTGTTGAAAGCGAAATGTGGACAGGAAGACATGTGATATTTCAAATTCCAATCAGTGAATAAATAAAAAGAAGGGAAACAATATATGGGAATTAATCTTATATAAACAAATGGTTATTTGTCGATAGGGGATTAATGTGAATTTGCTTGAATTAATATGCAAATAGTCAAATGAAAATTATGGAGGAATATTTGTGTTAAAAATAACGCCTAAATGTTTAATTTGCGAAGATTGCATTAATAAAAGGGATGACAAATAGCAAAAATACAACCAATGCCGAACAGAATGAGGGAAAGTGAACCCTCTTTTTTTGCGTGAAAAATTGAAGAAATGGATAAAAAAAGCAATATATGTCAAAAAAATTAGTTTTCTCTTTGTTATCTTATTTGTAAGGAGGTTCATGTAATGAGCTATAGTTCTATCATACAGAAAACGATTGAGTATATAGAGGTGAACTTACATGAAGAGCTATCTTTAGAAAGTGTTGCTCAGTTTGCTGGATTTTCAAAATATCATTTTTTTCGTGTTTTTCAAAAAGAGGTTGGTATAACTGCATCTGAATATATCCGTTATAGAAGAATTGCTAACTCAGCTAACATGTTACTTTATACGGATGAAAAGATAATAGATATCGCTCTCTATTATCGCTTTGAAACGCAAGAATCATTTACTCGTTCATTTAAGAAATATTACAATTTACCGCCAGGACAATACCGTAAAATGATAGGCAAATTAACTTTACAAAGGGAGGAAATCGTGTTGAAAAATGAACAGCTATTAAAAGGATGGAAGTTAAGTGGGAGTCATCCGTTTAATTATCAGATGGGAATTGATAGAGAAAACGCTCATAAAGGGAGGGCATCTGGATTCCTAAAATCTGTTACTGCCCAATCTCAAGGTGAGTTTGCAACAATGATGCAGGAATTTAAAGCCGAGAAGTATCTTGGCAAACGATTAAAGCTCTCTGGATTTTTAAAATCTAAAGAGGTTGATGGATTTTGTGGATTTTGGATGCGAGTCGATGATGCACTACATGATGTATTGCAATTCGATAATATGGGTGACCGCCCAATTACAGGGAATAATGAATGGAATCATTATCATATTGTTTTAGATGTACCTGAAAACAGTGCAGTCATTGCTTTTGGTGTTTTACTTTCGGGGAAAGGGCAGGTATGGATTGATGAACTTAAATTTGAGGAAGTAGATAAACAAACACCAACGACCAACATTGATTTTTCTGCCGACCTTTTAGATGAACCTACCAACTTATCCTTTGAAGAATGGGAGTAGATAATATGATGAATTTTCTAATGGCTTTAATGAAAAGTTTTTTACATCTTGGCGGTATTAATATGGCACTTATTCTTTGTTTGGTAGCTGGAATACTTTATGTAGTTAATAGAGAGAAGAAAGGAAGACATAATTTTTAGACGTTATTTATAAATTACAGCCTGTATGTGCTTGGAAAATGTTAAAAATACAGGCTGAGTGTAATTCAGTTGCGATTCATTCACTGATAAGATTATCCTACTTATTAAGTAAATGATGCAATAATCTTTCTTTATCGTCAAAAAACTGCTTCATGATATGATAATGGTTCGTTTCTTCAAGAGTGGTTTCTTTAGCCCCTTCCTCTGTAAGTTCGATAATCTTAGCATTTGGATACGACATGATGATGGGAGAGTGGGTAGCAATAATAAATTGCGAATTTTGACAGACTAATTCATGAATGTGGGCTAACATGGATAGTTGTCTAAGAGGGGATAGGGCGGCCTCTGGTTCATCTAATAGATAAATGCCATTTCCCCCAAAACGATTGATAAATGTTGCCCAAAAGGATTCCCCATGCGACTGCTCATGAAGCGACACTCCCCCAAAGGAATCAATCACTCGTGGTCCTGGAGCAGGTTCACTGTCTAATGCTTCGATGTTGGAAGCCACATTATAAAAAGTCTCTGCCCGTAGAAAAAATCCATCTCTTGGTTTTTGGAATCCCCTTATTAATTTTATATACTTTTCCAATGGAGAATGAGAATCAAAGGTTGAAAAGTTAAAATTGAAAGTACCACCCTCGGGATTAAATCCAGTATTAATCGCAATGGCTCCTAATAACGTTGATTTGCCCATCCCATTTTCGCCAACAAAATAAGTGACATTTGGATGAAAGGATAGTTCATCCAAAGTCATTATGCTTGGTAAACGAAAGGGGTAGTTCTCAAATGAAGCTATGCTGTCACGTTCCAGTCTTAAACCCCTTAAATATTGATGTTCATTTGAATTTTCCACAAGAAATACCTCCGTATTTATGTTTTTGTTTCCTTTTTAAAGCAGTTCATAAATGGCTTTCTTAATACCAAATAATAACATAGAATGGATTTAGACTTATTTAAAAATTCATTTTCTGTGGTAAATTGCTGATAATCATAGTATTTGAGTTTATAGGTGAATATAGGGAGAGTGGCATAGTGGAAATAGAAAAGTTGAAAAAATCCATTGAAGAACTGCCTGAAGGCGAAGCAAAGTCACTACTATTTCATATTTTATTCCGATTGAATCTTGTAAAAGAAACGGATTATTCAGAGACGAATTTTATAAATGACGTGGAAAGCATATACGAAACGGTGTTCAAATTATCAAAGGAACGGTCGGAAGCGAAGGAGGAAGAGACTTTTCAAAAGGTACATATTCTCTTTGGGCTTTCTGGTGCAGGGTCACTAAAATATGCTTTAAAGAAAATGGGCCTATCTAAGAGGGAAAAGGTTATTTCCTTTTGGGATATATTCTCGATTGGTCTTATTGAGCAACTACATGAAAGTGATGGGCAAGAAGCAAGATTTCAATGGATGAAAAATGTGATGGATGATGACCAATTTCAAGATTATCAACAGGGATTTTATAACACTGTCAATCAAATAAATTCTGTTCCTGACAATGTGCCAATTACGCTATGGGTAGCTGATAACGCTCATGAACAGACAGGACTACGATATGTTCTATATTTATTGCGGAATAAAACGAATGAAATCAAGGTGATTAATGCAACAAAGGCATATGCTGAACATTTTAATCGACCAGATATTCAATATACTATTCTACAAACAGGAGAAATGTCCCCAGAGCAATTGCAAGTTATCTACGAGAAAGACCAATCAAAATCATTATCAGAGTACGAGAGAAAGGAACTTGAGGAAGAATGGATGGCTCTTGCCGATTCCAAGGAAACCTTGCGTATCTGGAGAAATGAAGAGATAAAGAGCGTTAGAGAAGTCTTTTACGACCAATATATGATAAATATGGCGAAAAAACTTCAGATTGACCGAGAAAGAGTACAAGAACCTGAACCTTTTATGAAATCTGCAAGACTAATAGGAGAAGTGATAGGGCATTTAGACCAATATATGGGGGATGCATTCTTTGAGTATCGGCTAAGAAAGCTGATAGAAAAGGGTGTTTTTGAGATGGAAGGTAATTTGAAGGCTATGAGATATTACAGTGTGAGATTGAAACGCTAATGGTTGGCTGAAGAATATAATTTATTTTTGGAGATTCTATCCAAAAAGGTATTTAAATGAAGGTAGAAAGGTGACTCTAAGCATGAATAAGAAGACAAGAATAAAAAGAGGAGACTTATTAAATCGAGATGATATATGGAACAATGTTAGTGATGTGCTGATTGAATTTGGCTACTCATCAGAAAATAAAATAGCATATGAAGCATTTATTGTTCTTCAATACTATTCAGAAATGGAAAGTGGAGGTCATGAAAGTTTATTAAGGTGGAATTCAGACCATATAGAGAAAGTAGGAATCACTCGATATTTGGAAGAACTAATCGATGTTCTTGAAAAAATAGATGCTCATGAGTATGCCGAGATTGAAAAAACATATGGCGAGGAAATGTGGAGATTGTACATTGCTTTGGAAAATAATGAAATAGATGAAAATAAGTTTTATAGCGTTATCGAAAAAGCGAACGGAGAATATTATAACCTCAATGAAAAATTGAGAGAATTAATCGAAACCTACTTTGTAATGATACACACCGATTTAATTAAAGTTGTTGATGATTAATTCTTTTATTGAAGCAGTGAAAAAAGTTTGTACATAAACTAAATTTATAAATTACATTATGAACTTAAAGGTGCAAAATGAAAAATTACACTGAATATCTACCAAGAGATAAGCATGACTCCGAAAGAGTAAACCAATTAAAGAACCTAAGTAGAAAAGAACTCGTTCTTTTGTTACCAGGTCTTATGGAATGGATTCAGGACATGAACTGGCCGGTAGCAGAGGAGGTTTCAGAACTTCTATTAACTTGTCCAGATGAAATTGTACCACTAATTAAAAATGTTTTAGCCACGAATGATGACGTTTGGAAGTATTGGTGTTTAATAATTTTGGTGAAAAGATTGCCAGAGGATTTAAGAATGCAATTTAAAATGGATTTAATAAGACTTGCTGAAAGTCCAACAGCAGGAGAAAGGTTAGAAGAACTTGATGAAATTGCACTGGAGATTTTACAGATGTTTGAATGAATATTAGGGAGCTTATAAATGGAAAAAACGAATGTAAAGGTTTATTTTTCAGCGAAGGCAGATGACTTTTCTATTGAGTATTTTACAAATGTGTTAGGAATAAGGCCGACAAGGGCATATAAAAAAGGTGAAGCTATTAATAGACCATCTAATCCGAATGTGACCTCTACAGGAACGCATTATCGGCAATATACCAGTTGGGAGTTAGGTACAGATTACGAGCAGTCTTATGATATTAGTGAACAATTGGATTTCGTTTTGAATCAATTGGAGGGGAAGGAAGAACTGTTAAATCAGTTAAGAGAAAATTATGAATTAGCGTATAGATTTACCATCGTTATTCAAATAGAAAATAATGAAAAACCAGCTATGTACTTAGATAGGAGATTTATTCATTTTGCCGATTCCATAGGTGCAGATGTGGATTTTGACCTTTATGTTTATAGCTGATGGAGACATAAGACTACAAAATAATGAAAAAGCAGGGAAGAACTATCACCCTGCTCATTAAACGATTAAAATTCCCCTTCGCTAAAGTAATCATATAATTGACTTTTTAAGCGTTCCAATTGAATGTTTTGCGAATGAGGAAGTCCATCTTTTTTCGTCTTTTGGGAACACATCCAGCACGAACAATGAACTTTCCCTTTTGCGAAATATCCAGGAAAGCGAGATTGCCAACCTAAATGTTTGGCAATCTTTATTTTACGCTGAATCACTCTTTTCCGATGATGTCGAAAATAGGAACGACTACGATTTTTTTGATGTGGTTTCATTTGCCATCACACTCCTTGGGAAATGGCTTAGCCTGTAAAAGTCCCCCAAAGGAAAATTAGACCCTTACAGGCAGAGCCTGATGGCAAGAAATGTGGTGAGAAGGTCCAAGTTAATCACCTCTTGTAGATGTTTTTCTTTAATTATACAACAAATGGATTATTTGAATATCTTATCAATCTGTTCTCGGTCATAGTCTAAAATCCAATCATTTAGTTCTTCATAAAGTGAATGTAAATCTTCTTTGTTTGAGGCGATAACGTCACAGCCTCGGTCATCATATAGATGGTAAATCATTTTCTTTGTAACATTTACAAAATAAATATCAATACCAGGGCGGTATAACCCTTTTAGAATTTGGGATGGATGTGGAAAATCCTCATAACTGATAGCAGTTAAGAGCGGTTTATAACGAATGTCGCTCTTTTCACAGGACAGAGCAAATCGGTGCGTGACCATTTCTTCATAATCTTCACCGTCTTCATCTTCCCAAAAAACACTTGGTAACACCCTATGTTGCAGTTTTCGTCTTAATTCCTTGTCTTTTATATATTTTTGATAGACCTTTGTTGGTCTCTTTTGTAAAAAGGTATCGTTCTTCTCACAATGAATGTCTGTGACCAGTAACATTTCATCGGTATCATGAAAAACTTTATTGAATATGCCATTAATTCTTTCTTCGATTTGCTGAAGATTGTTCTTATCTTCATGTTGTACCCAGGGCATAGAAATTTCAAAACGGATACCATATTCCCATGAATAAAATAGGGGCGGTCTTAGAGTAAGGTTATCAAAATGCTCTTTCATAAATTGGGATAAAAAGTTTATCATATTGTTCCTCCAAATATATGGTTAATAATTGCGTACTTTATAAAAATAGGATTTGAGGTAATATTGGTTTAGGAGGTGTCTATAAATGTCAGATGTAAAATTGTTCACAGCTATTTATATTCCAGAAACACCATTTGTAAATGGGGGATTAAAGCCTAAGAGTACAAAGAAAAATAATTTTGATTTGCTGGAAAGCGAAAAAATAGCGGATACTCTTTATCATTTTATTATAAAAAGGATGAAATACAAATACACAGCTATTATTATATTGGGGATTTAGAAGATGCCTTGGAAAGATATTTATTTGTGGAGAACAATGATTTATATGATGACTTTGTTTCACAGTTTTGGGGTGGTGGACAAAGGTATTGGGAAAGTGGTATGGATACCTATTTAGATATTTATAGCCCCGAAACCGTACTTGAACAGCTAAATCAAGCATATAAGAATCATTTTTATGAAGAGGATGAACCGACCCCTTTGTGCCATATATTTGGACAACAGATGTGGCATAGTAATGCCTATCTTATTGCCAATCGAACAGCTTTAATCGAACTTAAAGAAGCGATTGATGTTGCATTAAAGCATAAAGAAATAAGGTTAGGGTTATCCCCTTCAGATGGTGAGGGTTACGATTTATTTATTAAATGTGTTGAGGATGATTTTGAATGGGAAGAGTTAGAAATGCCATATCACGATAGAGATTGTTATGTACCTGATGAAACGGTAGGGATTCCACCACACAAGGTATTTAAGCAGTATAAACGTCATTTGCGGTAAAAACTTTATCTGACTAAAGGGAGAGATTAGATTGAAACGGGAAAAGTGTCCTTGTTGTGGTTTACCAACAATTGAAGAACGGGGAATATTTGATATATGTGAACTTTGTCATTGGGAAGACGATGGACAAGACGACCCAAATGCGGATGAAGTGTGGGGAGGACCAAATGGTGATTATTCCCTTACAGAAGCGAGAAAGAATTTTAAAGAACACCTCATTATGTATCGAGATAGGAGAAATATAGAAAAACAAACCGATAAAGAAGTTGAATTAAAAAAATCTTTAATAAGTATGTTTGTTGAATTAGACAAGTGCAAACCTGATTCGTTGGAATATGAGGCACTTTGGAGGAAGATAAAGTCATACGAAAAAATTTTAATGGAGATTTCTTATGAAACATACGGTTAGCAATTTGATTATATAAAAAGTGGGTGTCATGTTGGAAAATATGATGGATTTAGTATCTTTACTAAGAATGAAAAAAGTAAGAGTGATAGAAATACCTAAGTGGGGGACATATCTGCGAAAGCAATGGGAAGATAACTTTGTCAATCATCTTAGCGATAAAGAAAAGAAATCTATTTATCTTTATGATGAAGATGGTTGCTGTGGCTACCTATGGCATGTATTTAGTTATGAAAGAAGGAAATGCTTAAAAGAAGAACAAGCTGATATAACATTTAACAAACAATCAAAACAATCTTGCTATGTTTTTTATCAGCATACGGATGATGCTTTTATACTTGAAAATGCGTCACCTTTAACAGCCGAGGACTTTATAAATGAAGAAGATGTTTACGTAGTAGATAAAGAGTTTAATTGGACTTATGTAAAAACTCATGAAACAGGTTGGTGTGGTCCATATTTCAGTCAAAAAGACAAAACAAACTAAGCTTTATGGATTGATTAGCAGTCAATCGTGATGACATTGATAGTTAAAATTGACGGATATTATCACCAAGTTCTAATTAAAGGGAATAGGTGTTCAAAACAGGAACTTATGAAAAGGTACATAAATTCCAAAACTCTTACTTCAGATATTTTAGACCTTCCAGCTATATTTTGCCGAATTAACTGTTTTGACCAACTTGCCTATAACGAAGATACAGAGGTTGATTTTGTGATTGATACCGACACCGATAGAATATATAAACCATCTTATTAAGTGGGCAACTCTGCTCACTTTGTAAAGGTCATCATTTTGATGATAGAGGAGAGAAAATAGCTTGAAAGTTATATTTTCGATATTAACAATTTTATGTGTTGCAATCGCTTTAATAGGTTGCCAATTACAACAAGAAGAAACAATGGTTCTTTTAGATGGAAAAATATCAGAAATTAAAATTTCAGAGTCGAATGGAACAGGAGAAATGAATGAGGAGATTATTCTATCAATTAAAGATGATGAATCATTAGATGTTTTTGAAAAGGCGATTACGACTGCTGTCAAACAACCAGGGGAGGTTAAGATATCTGAACCTGATTACGATGTAATGGTGGAATACGAGGCGGAAGAAGGGGGACTGCCTACACATGGAATTCATTTATGGTTAGGAAAGGAAAATGAGAAGAGTACGTTTATGTATATTACCGATGATTCTATTTATCTTACATCCCCACAAATGACAAAGGAGTTAAGAAGGTTGATACTATCGAAATGATTAACGTAACAGGAAATAATGTGGAAGATGCGGAGAAAAGGAAATGGATTTGAATGATATTGAAAGACAACTGGTACTGATAAATGAGAAATTGCAGAAACCGTTCCCCTATAGAGATACAGATAAAATCCAAGAAGATTACAGTAATGCTTTTTCCAAGTTATCTGATGATGATAACTGGTTGACAGCGGATTTTAATACTTATTGCATGAACATCGCTGGGTCTTTAAGTTATGTTTTAATAGGGAAATCAAATAAAATTCCAAAAGGTCAAATAGAAATGTTGAGGTTTTCATTCTTTGAGTTCTTTAAACAATATAGATTTTTTGAAGATAACATAACTCAATATGATGGATTTTACCAAGAATATATGGATTTTGAAAAGGCAAGAAAATTGCTGTTGCAATATTTATCTACATATATGAAATGAGTTGTGGGATTAAAATGCTTTATACTCCCTAATCCCTTTAATCCTATTCCCTGTAATAACTATGTAACCCCAAAATAAATATTTTCGAACCAAAATAGAAATATCTAATTTTTCCTCATTTATCATTTAAAAAATTTAACGGAGGTCTGTTATGGAGAAAGAACAGTGTGACATAATACAGCCAAATGGCGTTAAAGAAAAGAAACTAGATGTGATTGATGGATACACGATAAAGTACCATGCAAACGGGAAAACGATATGGTCGAAGGGGAAAATGATTGGGGATTTACCAGTAGGTTATTGGGAATGGTATCGTGCTGATGGAACCATAAAACGTTCAGGATACTTTGAAAATGGAGAACCTATTGGAGAATGGATCACTTATGACAGCAAAGGTGAAAAATACAAAACGACTAATCGGGATAAAAATAACTAATTAGGAAGTTTCAATGTTTCCATAAATAAAATTAAGGGTTCTTAAGTAAAAATTACATTCCAATTCCGAAGGTTTTCCGGTACTTTTCCCGGCAGACCTTCGTTTTTTATTTCCAAAATCATAAAAAATCCCATCGCAAATCAATCTTAGTCCAATCCCCATTCCAATCAGTAACCAATTTTAATCCCTTTGCTTCCTTCTATTCTGTACGTCTGTAATCATTGTCCAGTAAGAGTTCAGTCTTTTTCTTTTCAATATTTCCCCACACTCCTGTATTCCTATTCCACTCATAAAATAATTCTTTCTCCAATCAAAAAATTTTCTTATTTAATTAAGAGGGTTGGTATTGGAGAATAAAACTAATACCATCATGTCAATAAGGGGTACCGCCAGCATTTCGGAAAAAAACCACGCTAAGAAAATTTCGACAAAAAAACAGCCGATTTTAACTTCTTTAAGGATAAATCGGCTGTTTTATATTCAAAACTTAGTTGTTTGTAATATCAAAAGAAAATGTTTCTTTTAGTCCCTTTTTTCCTTCAGAAGTGATTTTTATTGCTCGTGTTTTCGGTAGACGTTGAATCCAATTTAACTCTAATAATCTCTCTAAGACGGCATTTCCTAATGCTCCCGCAAGATGGTGACGTCTTTCGCTCCAATCTAAACATTTGTGAGTAAAAGAACGACGTTTCTTCTTAACTTTTTCAAGGTCAATTTGAAAAGTTAAGAAAAATATTTCTCCTTTTTCAGTAACAGTAAACCCGTCTTTTTCTTCATAAATAACACCTTTTTTAATTAAAGAATCTGTTAATTGTACTCCTAAACTCCCTGCAAGGTGATCATAACATGTTCTTGCAAAACGCATCGCTTTATCTTCCGAAGCCTGTTTTAATGATTTAATTTCAATTGGTGGAGCTATTGATAAAAATGACTCCATAACTTGAGCAACTTCCTGATTTCGAATTCCATAATATCGATGTCTCCCTTGTTTTTCAACTGTAACTACATTCGCATCGACCATTTTTGTCAAATGAAAACTAGCCGTCTGTGGTTTGATTCCTGCCATATATGCTAATTCGCTTGCAGGATGGAATCTACCATCTAATAAGACTGTTAATATTGCTGCACGAGAAGCTTCACTTACAAGAGTAGCAATCATTGCTACATTTGGATTTGCATTCATTTTAATTCCCCCCTTAATGTAATCCATATTTCGATGATAATCGAAATGTTTATATTCTACAATAAATAAGGAAGAACATATGAATAGGAGGAGAAGTCTGAAATAATTATTGAAATCACTATCTCAAAAAGAATGCATGACAAATAAACCATCATTGGATGATTTTTTTAAAATTTATACGACAAAATCAAGATGCTTCTAACACATGATAACCATGGTTTTTAGCTAATAAAATCGCTTGTTCTACCGTGATTTCACGGTTTACTGGAAGAACATCCGATTTTAAATATAATTCAGCGTTATAGGCTTCTTTCTTTTTGAGAATATTGTAGATAGCTGTTAAAAGCATTCGTGCAATCGCAATAATTGCTCGTTTGTGACCACGGCGTTTTCTTAGCCGTAGGTAACGGTTTCGAATTTCGGGATGTTTTTCACTTTTAACCACTGCGGTTGCACATTGCACCAAAAGTGGTTTTATGTAACATCCAGCTCTTGAAATTCTTACTGACTTTTTCTTGCCGGCACTCTCGTTATTTGTGGGTGTAAGTCCTGCCCAGGAGCATAAATGCTTAGCTGTCGGAAACACGTCCATATCAACACCTATTTCGGAAACCACGGCAATGGCGGAAAAAATGTTTTTAAAAGACGGAACAGTTAAGATTAAGTTGATTTCATCATGGTAGGACGCGGCAAGTGAAAGAATAATTTTTTCAAGATCTGCTTTACGGGCTCCAAGGTCTTCATAATGTTGTTTAATAACCTTTAATTTTTCAGCCTGTTCAGATGTAATGTATCCATCAATAGCGAGCTCGAGTTCAGGAAGTTTATGCTTCATGGAGCCATGAATTAAAGGTTCTAAATCAAATGAGGTGTCTAATGGATCCTTTAGTAGCTTCTCAATAATGTTCATGGAGCTTTTGCCGAAGGTATCCGAAACAATATTTCCAAGCTGAATATTAGACACAGTTAAACTGTTTTGAAGACGGTTTTTCTCACTCGACATAAAGTTAGTCAGCTTGAAGCGATAACGCATAAGGTCACGAAGCTGCCTAATCTCAAGTGGAGGCATAAAGCTTCCGGCTACAAGATCATGTTTAAATAAATCAGCAATCCATTTAGCATCTTTTTTATCGGTTTTTTTACCGCGGATTGCCTTGACATACTTAGGATGCGCCAAGGTGATGTTACAGGAATCTTCTAGTACATTGAACACAGGAATCCAGTATTTCCCGGTAGATTCCATACAAACATCCTGACAATCATTTTCACAAAGCCATTGTGACAGCTCAAGCAATCCTTTTGTATAGGTTGAAAAGCGATGGCGTTTGTAAGTGGTTACTCCTTTGGAAGTGGAGGCAATACAAGCCACAACAAAGGATTTGTGGACATCAATTCCACAACAAATGGGATAAACAATTTTTAAAGCCATAGGGAAAACTCCTTTATAAGATTTATAGGGATAGACAACATTGACTGATTGCCCAGCGATAAACGAGTAATGTTTATACAAAGATAAGTCTGCGTGCTCGAAGTCACACTTATTTGTGCTTGGAAAGGCAATCTACACATATAAAAATGCGGTCACTCCACAACTGGAGCAGCCCACTCACCTCCGCGTGATTTGTAGTTGATTGGTATCCCTATGGCTATAGATTTGCCAAAATAACGCTCAGTGCAAACTTGTTTCATTACGTTTTGTGCCTTGAGCGAAGCGAAAGGAATGGATATAAAGATGAAAAAAATGGCTCAGGTTCCAAACACAGATATTATTAAACCTAAAATTCTATACTACGGAACTCCTGTGATTTTACTAAATTCGCTAAATGAAGATGGAACAGTAAACATCAGCCCTATGTCATCATCATGGGCATTAGGAGATTGTATTATATTAGGAATTGGACTTGGAGGGAAAGCTATTGAAAATTTAGAACGACATCCTGAATGTGTAATCAATGTTCCGAGTCCTTCATTATGGGAGAATGTTGAACAATTAGCCCCCTATACAGGGAAAAATCCCGTTCCAGATTATAAGAAAAAGAATGGATTTACATATGAAAAAGAAAAATATGATATTAGTAGATTAACACCTACTGAGTCTAAATCGGTCAAACCTACTCGAATTATGGAATGTCCAATTCAAATTGAGGCAAGGGTGAAACACATTCGAATTCCTGATTACTCTCCTGATTTTGCAATTGTTGAGACACAAGCTATACATGTACATGCTCATAAGGAAATCATTATTGAAGAAAATCATATTGACCCAAATAAATGGAGCCCACTTATATATAATTTTCGTCATTATTTTGGTCTTGGTAACCAGTTAGGTAAAACTTTTCGATCTGAAATATAAATATATTATTTTTTAAAGTGGACAATCCTTTCCTAATTGAAGTTAAATATTGTAGTAAGAAACCTAATTTCACATGTTAAGGAATTAGGCTTCTTTATTATTTTCTCTTTTGCTAAGAAGTGGTATTTCGATTTCCTTATAGCACCTAATACAACACAATATTAATTGTGTTGTATTAGGTGCTATAATAACTATGAATCTATAGGTTTAACGCAACACAATTTATTAAGAAGTGAACATTTATGGATGCAACACAACTTACAGAAGAGGAGAAAAATACATGAATGTTGCAAAACAGTTTTCTTCTTATCTTAAACAGGAGAAGAAAACTGAGAACACTATTCAGGGATACACATTAGGTATTAGACAGTACATAAAATGGTTTGAAGGTTCATATGACAGAAAATTAACAAATTTGTACCGACAAAATATCTTAGATTACATTAGCTATTTAAAGAATGTCAAAATGTTAAATGCCAAAACTATCAACCACAAGATTAGTAGTCTTGCTAAATTTAATGAATTTCTAATAAAGAAAAGCGTTCAACAAGACCAGGTGATTTTAAAAACAGATATGATAAAGGTTCAAACTGCGTATGCTTCTCCAACCCAAATTGTTGAATTAGATGTAAAGAAGTTTTTGCAAAGTGTGTTAGAGGATAAGAACAAACGCAATTATGCAATTGTCACTCTCCTGGCATACACGGGAGTGCGTATTTCAGAGGCATTATCTATCAAATTTAGCGATTTCAATTTACAGACTGGGGAATGTATAATTCGAAGTGGAAAAGGAAATAAACAACGAATTGTATTGCTAAATAGTAAGGTAACTCATGCTATCAAAGATTATCTTATCGAACGAAAAACATACAGTACAGCACATGAATCTGCTTATCTTTTTATTAGTAAAAAGCGGGAAAAGCTCGACCGTACGGTCGTCAATCGTATCTTCAAATCATATAGCAAGGTTATTACTCCACACCAGTTACGACACTTCTTCTGTACCAATGCAATTGAAAAAGGATTTAGTATTCATGAAGTTGCAAATCAAGCTGGGCATTCTAATATCCATACAACATTACTTTACACAAATCCAAATCAACTGCAGTTAAAAAATAAAATGGAACTCTTATAAAGGAGCAATGGGGAAACAATGGGAGTTAAACAATTACTGTCAGAGGCACAACGAAATGAGTTAATGGATTTATCACGTTTAACAGAATGGGATTTGGTAACATTTCATACCTTTTCTAAACATGACTTACATTTAATATTCAAGCACCGTAGAGGATACAATCGTTTAGGATTTGCTCTTCAGCTTGCATTAATTCGTTATCCTGGCTGGTCTTTAACCGAGTATATAGATATTCCTATGTCAGTAATTAACCATATCGCAAGACAGCTACAGATTCCTGCAGAAGAATTTTCTAAATATGCTAATCGTAATAACACATTATGGGAGCATCTTAGTGAAATTCGTGAAGAGTATGAGTACAGTAATTTTTCTTCTAAACATGAAGAAAATCTGTTGAAACATCTTACACAACAAGCTATGGAAAACAGCAACTCACTTCATTTAATTGAAATAGCACTGTCCATGTTACGGAAATCAAAAGTTATTCTTCCTGCCATGTATGTAATTGAAAATATAGTTTGGGAAGCCAAACAGCAAGCAGATCAAAAGGTATACAGTATTTTGTATGATGACTTAACATCTGAACAAAAGAAAAGAATAGATGCTTTACTTCTACCCACAAACAATGGAATTTCGCCATTAGCTTGGTTAAAACTGCTTCCTTCTCAACCATCACCAGAGTCTTTTCTCAAGGTTGTGGAGCGGTTTGAATATGTAAAAGATATAGGGCTTGTAGTTGATACGAGCAAGATTAATTCCAACCGCCTTCGGCAGCTTGCAAGATTAGGATCAAAATATGAACCGTATGCCTTTAGAAGATTTGATGAAGTAAGAAGATACAGTATTTTAGTTGCTTTTATGCTAGAAATTACACAAGATTTAATCGATTATGCAATTGAAATACACGACCGTATCATGATGAATCTTCAATTAAAAGGAAAAAAAGCACAAGATGAGATGCAAAAAGTAAATGGTAAAAAACTGAATGAAAAACTTGTACAATTTATCAAGATATGTGGAGCACTTATTGAAGCGAAAGAAGTAGGGAAAGATGCTTTTACAGCTCTAGATGATGTTATGCCGTGGGATAAAATGGTGGAATCGGTTGAGGAAGCCAAACAGTTATCAAGACCTATAAGCTATGATTATTTAGATTTGTTGGAGACTAGATATTCCTATATCAGGCGGTATGCGCCTGCCCTATTAAGGGTCTTCCAGTTTGGATCAACTAAATCGGCAGAGCCAGTACTTCAAGCGCTTCATACTATACATGATTTAAACATAAACGGAAAGCGAAAAGTACCGATGAGTGCACCTTTGAATTTTGTATCAAATCGTTGGCAAAAACATGTGTATGACGACGAAGGTAATGTTAACCGACATTATTACGAACTGGCAGCATTAACAGAGTTGCGAAATTACATAAGATCAGGAGATATATTTGTTTCAGGAAGTAGACAGCATAAGGCATTTGATGATTACTTAATATCTGAAGAGGATTGGAGAAACATAATAAATGTGGAAAATTACTTGGCAGTTCCTTTAACGGTCGAGGAGTACTTAACAGAAAGGATTACTTCGCTAAACCAACGTTTGGACTGGTTATCAAAAAACAGTGAAAAATTAGAAGGTGTTGATATCAGCCAAGGAAAGCTATATGTGGAAAGGTTAGATAAAGGGACTCCAGAAGAAGCAAAAGCATTTAGTATCCGTCTACATAATATGTTGCCAAGAATAAAGCTCACAGATTTACTATTAGAAGTAGCCAGCTGGACTGGATTTCATGAGCAATTTATTCATGCTTCAACGAACAAATCTCCTGATCAAGAAGAGAAGAATATAGTATTAGCAACTCTGATGGCAATGGGAACAAATATTGGTCTTACAAAAATGGCAGAGGCTACTCCTGGAATCTCTTATAGACAAATGGCAAACACTGCACAATGGAGAATGTATGATGATGCTATGGTTCGAGCTCAGTCTGTTCTGGTTAATTTTCAACATCGGCGACAATTAGCAACATATTGGGGAGACGGTAATACATCGTCCTCAGATGGAATGCGGGTACCTATTGGCGTTCGCTCTTTACATGCTGATTCAAACCCGCATTATGGAACAGGAAGAGGAGCAACTATCTATAGGTTTATAAGTGATCAATTTGCTTCCTTCTATTTAAAAGTAATTAATACAAATGCCCGAGATGCACTATACGTCCTTGACGGTTTACTTCATCATGAAACAGACCTCATGATTGAAGAACATTATACAGATACCGCTGGATATACAGATCAAGTTTTCGGATTAACACATCTTCTAGGCTTCCGCTTTGCACCACGTATTCGTGACTTAATGGATACGAAACTTTTTACTATTAACGGTGTGCAAGAATATCCAAATGTTCAGGCACTATTAAAAGGTAAAATTAATTTAAAGGTCATTCAAGAAAATTACAATGATGTTTTACGGTTAGCATACTCAGTAAGAACAGGTAAAGTATCTAGCTCACTTATAATGGGGAAACTTGGATCTTATGCAAGACAAAATAAATTGGCAACCGCTCTTGGTGAAATGGGACGAATAGAAAAAACTATCTTCACCTTAGACTATATCTCAAGTAAATCAGTGAGAAGGAAAATACAAAAAGGTTTAAACAAGGGTGAGGCTACAAATGCCTTAGCTAGAGCCATATTTTTTGGAAAGAGCGGAGAGTTTAGAGAGCGAGCTCTTCAAGATCAATTACAACGGGCCAGTGCACTTAATATTATTATTAATTCGATAAGTGTATGGAATACGGTTTATATGGAAAAAGCAGTAGAAGAATTAAAACATACAGGCGAATTTCGAGAAGATTTAATGCCGTATATATGGCCTTTAGGTTGGGAACACATCAATTTCTTAGGAGAATATAAGTTTGAGGGATTACATTCAACAAGTTTACAATCCTTACGCCCTTTAAATATGAAAGAGCCGATTTACTCTTAACGGGGTAAATTTTGGCTCTTTTTTCAAATAAGTTCTCTTAGCGTGGTTTTTTTCCGAAATGCTGGCGGTACCCCTATTAGAGGAATATATGAGTTAAAAAAAGGCCATTTTCATGGTCTTTTTTCTATTAAAAAGACTCCTTTTGTTTAAAGGGTCATGGAAGAAAAGAAAACTATTTATAAATAGCATTTTTATAAATAAAGAAATCACTTGTAGATTCTACGGTTTATTTTCCTATTTTTAGCTACTCAGTAAACAATTCCCTTAAATGTCGAAAAAGCATTAAAAAAGAACGTTTTTTATTAGTATATATTAAAAAACGGTGTTTTTTGTCTTGTGATGTCGAAATATGAAGATTTATATTTATATGCCAAATGAACTAATCTAGTTATAATTAAGCGTATTTTAAAAATAAAAGGGGGTCTTTTTTTGTTTAAGAGATATATGGCAATAATTCTTAGTATTACGCTATTAATCTCTATATTACCGGTATATGCTCATGCTGAAACTGGTATAGAGACTAAAGATGCGACAATAGTAGAGGATAAAAATATTACATCCGATGATGCGTTAGAAAATTCAGAAGAAATAGAAAGTAAAAGAGATGAATTTTCAAAAACATTTATTAGTGATGAAGGGCAGTTTACTAAAGAGATATTTGCAGAGCCTATTCACACTAAAGTCGATGGTGAATGGGAAGAAATTTCTACTGATCTTAAAGTAAATAAAGAGAATGGATTATTGGAGACAGAAACAACGCAGCTAGAAGCTTCATATCCGACAAGAATTTCTTCAAAGGAACAAATTAAATATACATTTGGGGACCATTCACTTGAATTTACGAACATTACTGCAAGTGATGGTAAAGAAAATTATAATTTACAGCAACAACAAAATGCTGAAACAAACGAAAATAAAGTAACATACAAAAATGTTTTACCAGGTATAGATTTAAGACATGTTTCCTTAAATAAAGAAGTGAAAGAAGATTGGATTATTAATGAATACAAGGGAATAAATGAATTTAACTATGTGGTTAATACGGATTTAACGCCCAAGTTAGAAGAAGATGGATCTATAAGCTTCTTAGAAAACAAAAATTCAAAAGAGAATGAGTTTATTCTACCTTCCCCTATGATGGAAGATTCTAATGTTAATGATGGATTAGGTAATGGTGTAAAGTCTAATCAATTGCATTATGAATTATCGTCTATTGGTGAAAATCAATATTCTATTAAATTAGTTGTTGATAAAGAGTGGTTAGAGTCGGACGAAAGAGTGTTCCCAGTATATATAGATCCTTCGGTATCAGTAGATGCTATGGGTGACTCCTTCGTTTCAAGTGCATACCCAACAACTAACTATAATAAAGAATGGGATTCTGGTCAGGGTGAATACGTCCTGAAAGTAGGTAAATATGACAGTACTACTGGAACAAACTATGCATTTATAAAGTTTTCATTAACTAATTTAAAAGGTGCTGTAGTTGATTCTGCAGACTTAAAAACATATGTAACACATGCTTACTATGCTACTCAAAAAACAGGTTTATGGGTTGATCGTGTAACAGGTCCTTGGTATGCAAATGAATTAAATTGGAGTAACAAACCGGGTTCAACTGCCATAACTAGCACAACGGTAGCTAGAGACCAATGGGCAAGTTTTCCAGTTAAAGCTACAGTTCAAGGTTGGATAAATGGAGACTACCAAAACGATGGGTTTAAACTTCATACTAATGGAAATGGGCAAACGTATTGGAAAAAATTAGGCTCTGCTGAAACTGCCAATGTTGCAAAACTTGTTATTTCTTATCATTATCCAACGATGAAGAATCCTACTGTAAAGGCTACACAAACTGCTGATGGAGCGACTACAGGCTACGTAGATGTTTCATGGCCTTCTATGTATGGGGCTAAATCTTATGAATTACAAATGTATAATGGGAAAAGTTTTGAGACTGTTTATACAGGTACAGGGACAAGCTGGTCTTCAAAAAATAAAAAATTGTTCCCTAAATCACCTTACTCCACTAGCAGTAGTTACAAACTTGATGGTACTGGTGTCGAACTTCCAGTAGATCCAAGTGCTTTTTACTCTGCAAAGAGTGGAACTTCAACAACAAGAAAAGAATATGGATTTAAAGTAAAGGCTAATTATGAGAATGGTTCAAGTTCTTTATCTGCTGAAGTAAAAAAGGCTATACCTGCTAATAAGGTAGATATACCAGATATCCCGACAGTAAAAGCATATTCCTATGCTGAAAACGATTCTGTGAATAAAGGAAGAGGATGGCTAGATATCTCATGGGATCCAGTACCTGGTGCTACAGGATATAAAGTTCTAATACTCAATGGTGTTGAATACGAAGAGTATTCAGTTGGTAATGTAACAAAATGGTCAACTAAAGGACAGAAAATATGGCCAACCGATTCTGAAATTGCAGCTGGTAAGTATGCTCTTCATAAAGATAAATTAGGTTCAGAGCTTGCTATTAATCCGTACTCTGTTTATCTAAATTCAGGCGATTATTTCATGTTCAAACGCTACTCCATTAGAATTAAAGCAGAATCTGCTTTAGGAGTTACTGATCAATCTGATTCTCAGTACGGATATATACCTTTACCAACAGTGAAAAATATCTCCGTAACAAATGAAATCGTGGATGATGTAAATAACCGAGGAATTCTTAATATTAAATGGGATAAGGTAACTGATGCTGGTGGCTACATCGTAGAGATAAATGATGGAAGTGGTTATCAAAGTTATGATGTTGGAAATGTTACGTCTTGGTCAACCTTGAAAGATGAAGATGGAGAAACTTTTAGTTTATTCCCTGATGTAGACTATCTTCCAATGGATCCTACTCCATATTATAAAGCTAATGGAGCCACTGATTCATCTTTACTTAATAAAAAAGGTTATGATGTAAGAGTAAGAGCTTATACAATTAATGACAATACAGAACCACCAAGTGAAAGAGATAAAATTGACGGTCCTAGAGGGTTAAGTGCAGCATCCTCAACAATTACTAGCTCTTTTGCTCCAAATGATGAATTAGCTGGATTAGAAGATTATTACACTGTTGGAACTCACACAATGGGTAACGCAACTGCATCTGTTAACGTAACCACAGGGAATGTGAACGTAGGTTTTAATGACCATTCTTTATATGCAAGAGGAGTATTAGATTTTGATTTTAGTAGATACTATAATTCAAAATCGAGTCAAACTTCTGCATTAGGTAAAGGGTGGACATTTGATGGAAACGAATATTTTGTAAAAAAATCATCTAGTTCTTCAGATTTTTATTACTATGATGAAGATGGTACTCGACATGATTTTGTTTATAATACTAGTACTGGTGCTTATACTTCGCCTAAAGGGAAGTATTTACAATTAAAAGATGCTACTGTCAACAGTAAAGCTGGTTTCATTTTGACAGATAGTGATGGCTTTTCAAAGTATTTTGAAGCAGATCCAACTGAAGCTAACAAATATAGACTTTCCTATTACCAAGATAAAAATAATAACAGGATTGCTTTTAAGTACTCTAATAATCTATTATCTGAGATTGCAGAAGTAGACGCAGATAATAATGTGATACGCAACAGTATAAAGTTTACCTATAATGATGCCAAATTAATATCAGAATCTAGTTATAATAATCGTACGATTAAATACACTTATGATGAAGAAAATAGATTAACTGGTACTTCATTAAGTGCGATAAATTCAAATAGAAATCCAATTAGTAATTCATTTGAATATAATGAAGATGGATTGTTGATTGGTTATACAGATGGTAAAAATAATGTTAATACATTTAGTTACGAAACTAATTCACTAGAAGTATTGACTCCTCAAGGCGACGGCAAAGAATCTGTACTTACTACCTATGAATATGATAAAGATTCTAATAAATATTTAGTAAGTGATACGGAAGGCAAGACGACTACTTATAATCGTGATATGACAAATAACACGTATGCAATTTCAACTGTAACTAATTCAGATGGTACAACTAGTAAAACAATATATGATGCGAACTACAATGAATTGACAGTAACAGATGAATTAGGAAAAACTGAAACAAGTAAATACGATGAAAACGGTAATGTAATTAGTAGTACAGATAAAGAAGGTAAAACGACTACTTATAAATATGATGATAAGAACCAAGTCACTGAACAGATTGATCCAGATGGTGTTAAAACAATTAATCAATACTCTGGTTATAATTTAATTAGTAGTCAGGTTGGAGAAGAAATAACAAAGTACGAATATGATAAGAATGGTAGACAAACTAAAGTATTAAATCCTAATAATACATTTACTACAACAACTTATGATGACGTAAATAATAAAACTATTATTACCGATGCAAAAGGTAACACAATAAGTACTACTTACAATAACTACGGTGAAGTAATTAGTGAAACTGACGCAGAGAATCGCACTACAACATATACATTAGATGAGTTATATCCAGATGTAAAAACATCAGTAACCGATGGAAACGGAAATAAGACATCGTATACCTACGATGCTAACGGAAATATGTTGTCATTAACCGATGCTAATGGAAATAAAAAAACTTATAAATATGACGGGAATGACCAGTTAGTTGAATCTAAATTTCCATTTAGAGGGACAGAAACTATTACTACAGTAAACACTTATGATAAGAATGGAAATCTAGAGAAAGTAAAGCAAAATTCTGGTATTACCGAGAATTATGTTTATGATGATGTTGATCAACTTACAAGTGTGACAATAAAAAATGCTAGTGGGCAAAACTCTATCCAGTGGACCAATACCTACGACAAAGCAGGGCAATTAACTAAAAGGGTTTACAGTGATGCAGTTACAAACACAGTAAAAGTAGAGAAAAACTATTCATACACTACAAATAATTTAGTTGAAAAATATATTCAAGGAAAATATTCAATAAATTATGTGTATGATGAAATGGACCAAGTCATAAGCCAAAAAACTGATTACGATGATTCTACCCAGGCATTGCATATTAACCAGGCTTTTACTTATACAGATGAAGGTAAAACAAAAAGTGTTAAAACTGATTCAGGAACAGAAACTACCTTGAAAATCGATTACACGTATGATGTAAAAAATAATAAGGCTGCTGCAAGTTTAGAGGATGGCCTGTTTAAAACTGGTTTTACCTATGATAATGCTAACAATTTATCTTCTATTATATATTCAAAAGGTTCGGATACAGCTTTATCTTTTTCATATTTATATGATAAAACGGGTAATATAATTAAAGAAACTAATCGTTCAGGTGAATCTCAATACGTTTATGACAAAAATGACCAACTGTTAAAAGAAGTGCTTCCAAACAACACTACTTACGAATATCAGTATGATAAAGTAGGAAACAGGACAAAACTTTTACTGAATGGCAATGAGACAACATCTTATGAGTATCAAAATGGGAACCAAATTGTTAAAAAGAACAGTATTTCCTTTACTTATGATTTAGATGGGAATTTGTTACAGGATGATAATTATAAGTACACATATAATGAAAATGGTGATCAATCTAGTGTTAAATATCTAGACAATAAAGTTGTTGCACAATATGAATATGATGAAGATGGATTAAGAACAAAAAAGATAATAGGTACTAAAACTTATGAGTATTACTATGATGGTGAAGATGATAATCTTGCTATAGAGGTAACTAAAGAAAATAATCAAATCCAAAGATATCGTTTTTACCAGTGGGATGAAAATGGCAAAGTAATCGGAATGATTATAAAGGAAAAAGATTCATCTGGTAGTTGGATAGAAAAGGCTTATTATTTCTTAACAAATCAACGAGGTGATGTTGTAAGTATTGTAGACAATAATGGTTCAGAAGTGGGGTCATATACTTATAGCTCCTTCGGGAATATAATTAGTGAGAATGGCACGATTGCTAAAGAAAACTTTGTTAGATATGCTAGTTATTATTATGATACCGAAACAAAACATTACTATCTTAAAGCAAGATACTATGATCCTTCAAATGGGAACTTTCTTGCATTAGATTCGCACCCTGGTGATGATGATGACCCAGTTTCTCAAAATGGCTACACCTATGCTGGAAATAGTCCAGTATTGCAGGTTGACCCAGATGGAGACTTCTTTTGGATGGCTGTAAATGTAGGCTTTGCAGCATATGATGGTTACAAAGCTTATAAAAGAGGAGGATGGAAGAAAGCAGCTGTTGCAGTTGGAATAGGTTTAGTTGGTGGGGCGGCATTTAAGGCTGTAAAATCATACAGGCTTGCAAGAGGTGCATCTAGGTATTGGTACAAGGGAACTTATAAAAGTAGTCACGCATCCATGAGTGACCATCACGCTAGACATGTTACAAAATTTGGAAGAAGTTATAGCCAAAAGAGATATACAAACATGGCGAGGGCCTTTTATCGTTCTAACAAGAGTAAAAGACAACCGCATACGCTTATGACAGGAAAAAAAGGTTATAAAGTGGTAAATGGAAAAAGAGGTGGTTACTACACTAAATCTGGAAAGATAGTAACTTATTGGAACAATAATTGGAGAAAGAAAAGAAGATAATTTTTTCTCATAATATTAACGTGAGGTTGGTTACAATGCAGGTTGATTACGAAACATTAAAAAAACTGAAAGAGTTTAAAATATTATTAAACTCTCTTGAATTTCCATCAGAAGATTTAATTAAAATGGAAGATGAATTAATCGAAGATAACGAAGAAACTTCATTGACTGGAGACTTTGATAGTTACTGGTCACTTGTTTCTGGAAGTCTCGACTATATAATGAATAATAAAAAGATTCCTCATAAACAAAAAAGACTTTTAGATAAAGATTTTTTTGTGCATTTTCCGTGCTATTCTAATCTAAAAAAACAATACCATTTGTTTTCTGATTTTAAAGGATGTCTTAAGACGCTTGAAGATATACGACAATTATTATTAAAAATATAATAGATAAAGATGTTCGGTGGAGATTCATATTTCTTGTGATCGCTATTATTTCTTATTAATTAGGAGGTAATAGCGTTTTTTTATGTTAATCTCTATATTTATAACTCAACTTTCGCAGAGTGAAATCGGCAAGTAAGCCTTGATATAGCTAGGAAGGCCAGCGATCCACTGTTCGAGTTGACTTTGAATTAACTTTTTGATTTTCTTATTCGTTTGTTTTAGTGCGTCTTGAAGAAGCTCGATCAACTGCTGTAATGCGACAGCCCAATCAAGTTCATTCACTTCATCACATAATTCGTAAAACAGACCACCGATTGTACGTTGATCGGTATTACAGCGATTCTGCCATGACAGTACGATATAACGAGTAAACACAATCGTTGTATGGCAAATAAGCGCATCATAAGACCGGCTTTGGAACTCTTTTTCAAGTTTCAAAAGAGATTTGGCCATCTTAAAGAATACCTCGATATCCCAACGCATTCCATAGATTCGGACGATGTCCTGTTCTGAAAGAGTGCAATCGGTACTGAGGATGGCAAGCCAGTCGCTCTTCTTGTTTCTGTTTTGAATAAATACAACTTTAATTGGTGTTCCGTTAGCCATTGTCGTATGGATGGAACGAAGAATTCCTTTCTTTGATTGAACAGGCCCAGCCAAGCGATAAAGCTGCTTTAAAGAAGCCATTTTACCGTTTACGTTATAGCGCTGTTTTGTTTCTTTGACCATACCAATTACGTCTAATCCTTGATCCACAATTGCTTTAACAAGTGGTGGTAATGTAAACCAAGAATCCATGAGGACATAACTGGCATCTATCCCACTAGCTAACGCACGTTTGATCATATCAGGGATTTGTTCAGGCTCTGTTTGTAGGGCATTTTCTCGACGCATATAGCCACAGGTACGTTTATCAATATGTTCAGAGATTCCATTAATTTGAGACTTCTTAGAACTGACTAGGGAAAAGTCAATTGGCATAAATGTGTAGCCATCAGACCAGCCCAAAGTCAACATACGAAAGCCCTTATAGAAACGCATTTTAAGGGAAGCGTGATCAAAGCAACGTGCAAGTAATTCCACTTTTTTACTACGATTTCGGTCATAAGCAGAATCGTCGATAATAAACACTTTTGGACGTTTTTTATTTGTAAGACGGTTCACCTTTTGAATGGTAAAAGTACTCAACAGTAATAAAAAACGGCGCCAATTGAAAGTTGATTGGTTTAAAAAGCGATAGACGGCATCTTTGGCTGGAAATTGATCCGCCTTCTTTGAATCAAGAAGGGCAAACCAATTTTTATGTTGGAAAATCAAGCAAAAAACAAGTTGAAATAAGTAAGAGCAACTAAAACCAAAGGATTTTTTAATCCCGGCTTGGCGTAAATGCTTATTCATTTCAAGCTCAGAAAAAACAGAGTTAAGTTCATTTGGTAGTTGATTATATTGGCTATTTTGGTCTATCATATAGGGAGCACCTCTTCTGTATGGTAGTGTTTTCTCGTCAATTACACTATACCAAAGAATGAGGTGTTTTTTCATTTTAAAAAAAACATTGTCAAGCAACATATTTAATAGATATTAAACACAATACAGCTAACGATTAGCACTTATTTTTCTGGTGCGAAAGTTGAGTTATAATAATTTTGGTTAACAGTATTATGATTGTTATTGTTTTAGAAAAGTTTAATATCTTTTAACACATTCGATGTCATAACTAGTTAGTTTTGACACTACAGGTCTGTTATATAGACCGGTAATCATAAATAAGGAATGTCTATAATTAGAATTAATAAAAATACCTCCACTCAAGCGTGAAGGTATAAAATACTCAAATTTCCTTCAAAATGTTTGAGTTTTTCCATGAATGTGATGCACTATTCTTTCGAGACAGTCTTTTTTCGAGATAACGGGCTGTTGTTCGGTAACTAGAGTGACCTAAACTAGGACTAATCGATTCCAATGTTGCTCCATTTTCAGCACTGATTATGGCATATGCATGCCGAAAAAAATGCGGAGTAATTGGCGTCTTTCTCATTTTTATAAACGTGAGATCAGCGTTATTAATATGTCTTGTCAAATAATTAGATAAGTATTTGTAGCTGTATGGCATACCATTTGCAGTTGTAAAGATTGGAGAGTCATCAGTAGGGTCAAGTTGGAAATCTAATTTTCTTCTTAATCTAAATGACTTAATTCCTTCTATTATATTTGGATGCAATAAGACTTCTCTTTGTTTTCTTCCTTTCCCCATTACATTTAACCAATAATCTCCATCTTGATAAGTAATATCAGAAATCCTGCTAGTACAAAGTTCTCGAATCCTTAAACCGGTTGTAGCTAATGTAGCAATAAAACAATGAATGATTGGATGTTCCTTAAAATAGTCAAGCAGTTGTATGACCTCATTGGAACTAAGGTCGCGATTCGGTATATCTGCTTCTCTAATATTGCTACTCAACATCTTTTCATGTAAGGGAGTTTGTATATAATCATTTTGATAAAGGAAAGTGAAAAAACTCTTCAGAATAACCATCTTTCTATTTAATGTAGCAGCTGCATATGGTTTCCCACCTTTTCCAAGAGGTTCCTCCAGTAACCACTCTTGAAACTTTCGTAAATTACTATGCTTTAATGAACCGAATAAGGCTTAGTGACAGGGTTCTTGCTATAGACCGCAAAGTAAACTTGGAAAAATATTAAAATGCTGTTTCAAGACGATTTAAGTTGTTTAATTTCAGGAGAATAATAACCCATTTCAACCCCTTTATATTGTTCCTTGGTTGTAATATAGTGCATGCCCTTGTAAAAGTTTGTTAATTCCTTCTAAATAATAGGGAGCCCGTTGTTCTACTTGTTCAATATCGACCCATTCAAGTTGGAATATTTCTTCCGGCATCTTAATTTCTTCAATTCCACCTACAATTTGTCCTTCAAAAGTAAAGAAGATAGCATGATGGTTCCTTTTTAAAAACTTACCTTCGTTAATGGCTAATATTTTTCCCGGTTCAATTGTTAGTCCGGTTTCCTCATATACTTCACGAATTACAGCTTCCACTAATGACTCACCTGCTTTAACTCTTCCACCTGGAAAAGACCAATGTCCCTCATGATTATCGACCATTAAAATCTGATTGGACTCATTTTTAATTAGTGCATAGACTACTTTTACTTCTTCCATCAAACATAAACCCTCCTAAGCGAATGGATGTAAAATATACAAATTTTAAACCACTTTATTTTCCCTCTACAACTGCACCCTATTTTTTTATTTCTTCAAACTTTCTTCTATTAACTGCTCTATATAAGGAACCTTGAGATATTCCAGTTGCTGAGACTATCTCCTTTATAGAATATTCTTCACTATCATACATCCGTAGCGCAACAGCAAGCTTTTCTTTATCCAACTTGGGTCTACCTAATGTTTTCCCACGTCTTTTACTTGCTTCAAGTCCTTCCTTTACTCTTTCAGCAATAAGGTTCCTCTCTAATTCAGCAATGACACACATCATTTGAAACATGGCTTTACCTGTAGAGGTTCTTGTATCCATATTTTCTTTTAAAGAAATGAATTGAACCCCCATCTCTTCTAACTGTTGAATAATGTTGAGGATATCCAATGTTTTACGTCCTAAACGGGAGATGCTCTCCACTACAACTGTATCGCCTTTACGGATAACATCAAAAAGTTGATGAAGTCCCTTTCGATCTTTAACTGTACCAGTAAATTTCTCCTTAACTATTTTTTCACAACCATATTCATTAAGCATACCAATTTGCCGATCTAAGTTTTGGTCAATTGTAGACACCCGAGCATAACCAATAATCATTTGTAACCTCCAATAAAATTGTATATTTTTATTTTACTAGAGGGCCACTTATTGTAAAGGTATTTGGTAATACTTTTGGTAATTATTTTTGGTAACTGTTAATCTTAATAAAATCAAAGGACATTAGGGCGATGGGCGTACATTACAAAAACACTGGTTTTTGGTAATCTAGTTGAGTAAAAAAAAGTTATTTAATTAAAAATAAATCGTTACATTTACAATATAGTAATCCTGCTGCGTAAATACACGTTTTTAAAAAAAGTGACATATATTAAAGGGATAAATACGTCTGTGAAAGGAGAATGAATTTGTACCGACAATTAGGTTATTACCATCAATGGCAAAATCCAATGTATTATAACCGGTATGACAATAATTGGTGTAACGACTGGAATCCCCATTATTATAACTGGAAAAATAATTTGGGCGATAATGAAAATCCTTATAATAGAGGCAATGTATTAAAGGATTTCGGGCCGCAGCCATTTGTAATTAATATTGAACAGGCCGCCAAGAAGAATAACAATTTCCGCATAGCTTTATGGACGGGAAATCATTTGCAGGTTACTTTAATGAATATTGGTGTTGGAGAAGATATCGGATTGGAAATCCACCCAACATCGGATCAGTTGCTCCATATTGAAGATGGTCAAGGACTTGTTCAAATGGGGAAAAATAAAGGAATATACGATTTTCAAGCCAATGTCTATGACGACTATGTAATCGTGATACCCGCAGGAACATGGCATAATCTAACGAACACAGGTAATAAACCAATAAAATTATACTCCATTTATGCACCACCTCAACATCCATATGGTACTGTTCATGAGACAAAGGCAATTGCCATGGCTTCAGAAAATCACTATTAATAATTTTTGACTGATAACCCTAACACAAATTAGTAATCCCCATATTTTATGGGGAATCACTCTTGTAACGAAGGTATTCAAAGGCTGGACAAAATTCATTTTCCGTTTAATAAATAGCAAAATATTATAGCCTACAATTTGTCCTGCTAGTTATATGGATTAATAACTGCGTTAAGGTTAGCTTTGCACCCCAAATGGGATAATCCAACAACGTATACAAACATAGGACTTTACTTGGAGAGATGGGTATGATAGGCTCGTTTGCCTGATGAAACCTTAGCTTCAGCCTTTCAAGACAAATCGTACCGTTCAACTATATGCACCTTATATATAGTATCAACAACAAAACATTGATATGTTGCACCCTTTATCATTGTTTATATGTATCCACAGAATATGCGTTTAAGGACTTGACTTGGAGCCTCGTACGAACTGTTTTGCTATAAATGCCTATTTGGCATGAAATGTAAGGGCTGATTTTCAGTCTAAGATAGGAATGAAAGAAATCATGTTTTCTTGAAACTGCCTCACTAATACTCCTACATGCTTTATAATTTCAAGCTCTTAAAATAGGGGTCACTTTATCAATAGCTTCTTGTAATTTTTCACTGTTTAACCTATACATTTGTTTGGCCTCCTTTGATTCAGTTCCAAGAGCAAATAATTCTAAATCTGCTTGGCATTTTTTCAAGGTTGAAAGGATTAAAGGTCTTTCTTGAGGGGAAGCGACTTGTAATTTATCGTCAAACAAGTCCACTGTTAGTTCACCATAGGAATTTACTTGTCCAAGGAATACATTTTCTATCGTAACCCCTAATTTTTCTAATTCAGTATGTAACCAAGCTCGACTTCGATCAATGGTGGCAAGTGGCTCATCCATTACTATACCATCCATAATGACAGTCTGGGGCTCTTTAACTGAAGCGGTCGTTAAGTTTAGATCCTTTGCTGTTAAAGGTTGATTCTCTTTTTTTAACATCACGGATAAATCCCCCGTTGGCTCTAACACCGCAAATTCGACATCAGCTACCTGAAAAACATCTTTTTTTCGAAGTAATTCTAATAACTCATCCGTTGTGTATCTTTCTTTTTTTAGATTATCTTCCATGATTTTTCCATCTTTGATAAATACAGATCCTTTCCCTTCTACAAAGTCACGGAGCTTTTTACTTTTTAAAGAAATGAGACTAACTAAATAAGGGATCGCTGCCATTGTCACAATTGCTAATCCACCTATAAAAATGCTATGTCTGACTTCAAGAATAACGATTGCTGCAATTCCTCCTATCGTAATACCTGTTACATATTCGAAGAAAGAAAGTTGGGATAGTTGCTTTTTACCTAGAAATTTTGTGATAAAAAACAGAACAATCATAAACAAAATAACTCGAGAAACAACATTTAGCCAAAGAGGCATTAGTAGACCCTCCTATCTTAAAATCCTTTATATTGGAATTCTTCTCGTTCTAGTTCTCCAATTCGTTTTTTTAAATCCGTTACTACTTCATGTAAAATCATCATAGTTTCATGTAGTGTACGTTTCGATTCATTATCTAGAGTTCGTAATGCTAAACTTGAAAGACTGGCTTCTACACCTTTAAGGCTGGCAAGTGACTGTTTTACATCTGATGCAATTGTCATTCGATATCCTCCCTTATCCCTTTGGTTTAAAAATCAGCGCACCTAGAAACCCAAAAATAATAGCAGCTGAAATACCAGAGCTAGTTACTTCAAACATTCCTGTCATCACACCAACTAACCCATGTTTTTCGGCTTCTTGCATCGCACCATGTACAAGAGAATTCCCAAAGCTGGTAATCGGAACAGTAGCCCCTGCCCCAGCAAAATCAATCAAGGGTTCATATAAACCAACCCCATCTAAAATGGCACCCACCACTACAAGAGCACTTAAGGTATGACCTGGTGTCAATTTAAATACATCAAACATAATTTGCCCAATGATACAAATCAAACCGCCTACAACAAAAGCCCAAAAATAGATCATATTTATTATTCACCTCCGTATTCAATCGACACTGCATGGGCAATACAAGGAATGGTTTCATTTTGCTGAAAGGACAATGGTGAGAGTAAAGCACCTGTAGCTACGACTAACATTTTTTTAAATTCACCTTTTTTCATACGGTTCAATAGATGACCATAAACTACTGTTGCTGAACATCCTGCTCCACTTGCTCCTGAGAGAACCGGCTGCCCCTCCCGATAAATCATAAGGCCACAATCTTGGTATTGTTCTTCACTAATAGGAGTTCCATGCTTTTTAAATAGATCCATGGACACTTCCTGTCCGATTTGGCCAAGGTCACCGGTTACAATTAAATCGTAATAAGATGGCTCAACATTTCGTTCCTTTAAATGGGCTTCAATGGTATCAACCGCAGCTGGCGCCATAGCTCATCCCATGTTAAATGGATCTGTCAGACCCATATCAATCACACGGCCTATTGTGGCAGAAGTGACACGAGGTCCATCCCCAGAATCACTTAATAGGGCCGCACCGGCACCAGTAACAGTCCATTGTGCCGTAGGAGGTTTTTGTCCACCATACTCAGTTGGATACCGAAATTGTTTTTCAACAGCTGTATCATGACTAGATGCTCCTGTTAATAAATATTTAGCTCCTTTTGTATTCACAATATAAGCACCTAGAGCCAGTCCTTCCATAGACGTAGAGCAGGCACCGAATAAACCAAAATACGGAGATCCAATTGTTCGACTGGCAAAACTTGTCGGAGTTATCTGGTTGATCAGATCCCCAGCTAGGATAAATTGAACTTGATCTTTTTGGATGCCCCCTTTTTCCATGGCTTTTTGACAGGCTTCTTCAAAAAGGACTTTATGTGCCTTTTCATAGGAATCCTGTCCAAGCCATAAATCAGCATGAAGGAGATCGAAATCTTCTGCGATCGCTCCGTTTGCTTCAAATGGTCCTCCAACTGTTCCAGTAGAAAGTATCACAGGTTTGTGTTCAAAGATCCATGTACGATGACCTGCAAGCATTATAAACCACCCCACTGGATTAAAATGGTCTTGATGAGGGCAATGACAAAAGCAGAAAAAACACCAAATAAAATAACCGCCCCTGCTAATTTAAACATGTTGCCGCCTACGCCCAGTACAAATCCTTCGGAACGATGCTCAATGGCAGGTGATATGACCGCATTGCCAAAACCAGTTACGGGTACAGCTGTTCCAGCCCCTCCAAATTGGGCCATTCGATCATATACACCAAAACCAGTAAGAAGCATCGTAATAAAAATTAACGTACCCACTGTCGGATTTCCGGCCGTTTGCTCAGTAAAATCAAAAAAATAAATGTAAAAGTCAGAAATACACTGACCGATCAGACAGATAAGTCCACCAGTTATAAAGGCCTTTATACAATTTTTAACAACCGGTCTTTTAATCTCTCGTTATTTTTGCAATTTTTGGTATTCCTGTTGCACAGGAGTGAGTTGTTTCTTTTGATTATTAGACATAACTCGTTCCTTTCTCTTTATGTTTGTTCCTTCATAAGACTTTTCAGTTTATTTAAATCCTTTTTTAAGTTTTTCTCATTCGTATCGTTTTTTTTCAGTCTCTGTTCTATGTTTTCAAGTTCCCAGAACATTTTTTTATCACTCGAAACAAATACTTTATGATCGGGATACATTTTTTTTAAGTCAGATTTAACTGACTTCTCGATATTTTTTAATCGGAAACGGTTGAAATTTCCGACTTTTATCGCTACTAAAAGCTCATTATCTGTATTCACAGCCTTTACATCCGAAATTTCTTCCTTAGTGATAATCTTTTCTTTAGCATGATTGGCAACAGATTGATCAATTGGTTTACTTGTATGTACTTGTGAAATACTCAAATCATTATTATTATCTAACTGATTTTGGTTCCCGTTACACCCTGAAGCCATTCCGATAAGGATTAAAATGAAAAATAATATTTTCACTTTCATGAAATCACCTCCATGTTTTACCAGTATTGGGATGCTAAAAAAGGTTGGCCTCTCAACCAACCTTTTCGCCATACTCATTATTGTTGTTTGTATTGAGGTTCTTCTTGTTCGATTTGTTGAACACGTGGTTCAACATTATCAATAACAGATTGGGTTTGTGTAGCAGCATCTTGATAAAGTTGCTTAGCTTGTTGATTATCCGTACTGAGAGCAAATGTTTCAAAGCTAGCTTGAGCGCTTTTTAATCCTGCTAAAGCTGTTTTAACGTCATTGATGACTGTCATGAATAACACCTCCTATGGTTGACATTAATATGGTGCTAAATAAAATATATATTTATTCATTTAGTTTTAAATATATATCAATATTAAAAAATTCAAATATGAAATATTTTAATGTTTTTGGTAAAAATACATTTTGTAAGTAAAACTCTGCGAGAGGAAGGGTAGTGAAAATTGAAAATCACGCTTTTTTACAAAAGTGATTAAAATTCAGTTGATTTATTCATGGTTACTGTGAGTTTTAGTCCAAACATAGACATATTTGCTTTTTGTTTTAGAAATGGAGTAATAGTTGCAGGTTTGTGTTATAAATTATTTAACATACGAAAGTGGAAAATTATCAAAGGAGAATAGGAAATATGCATAAAGATTATAGTGAAATGGTTTTAGGACCAAAACCACGGGCTAGACAAAAGAATTTTTTTGTAAGTTTAGAGGAGAGTTTTAAAAATCCTATTATACATAAGGAAATTCATGGCGATAAAGTGTATGTTCCCTTAGATCTAAGTAGGATTTGGGACAGGATACATTAAAATAAGCATATTCATTTGTGTATAGCAATTTCTAGGGTAATTGAGGGACAAGGTGAAAGGACACTTTCGTTTTAGGGTAATAGAATTATCCTAAGTGTTAGAGTAGCCAATAGGGACCGCCCCTATGTCCCACCCACATACACTCAAGGACATTTACATCAATTTAAATAAAGGGTCTCAGAATCAATAAGAAACGCATTTTTTCTATTGGCTATCATAATCATATAATCATCCCGTCTTCCAAAAATGTAAGTAGGACATATTTTTGGAATAACAAAAGTTCCAACTTCAATTTTTAGCTCCTTCTGGCTACTTCATTCCTAAAATAGATAGTAACGCTCTTCCTAAAAGAAATAATCTTTTAAAAATAAATTTCCTCAAGAAAGAAGCCTCCTTACAAAAGCACTATATAGGTCACGCTGGTAAAACTTAAATCATACATAAGCCAATCGCTGCCCAATATGCTTGAACGAAAAATCAAGATTCTCTTTTTTTATCACTCATAGTATCCCCCTCACTTCCTCATCCTCCCTTATATACCATAATATTGTCCATCATAGTTAAGAAGTTAGTGTCACTAAGTCTCCTATATTCAGGGTTTCGATTTCTTCTTTCCCCTTTTGTAAAATATGAATTAGAAAAAGCAAAAGATACGTATATGTCCATGCATTGGAGGAAGTTGCTGCAATGACCTATTTAATTGGTAAAGGTATGGACCCACAGACCACTTATATAACGAATCGAATCTTGGGAAATTAATGAAATGTTTAAAAAATGACTAGTTGATATGATCCATGCTATAGAGGAAAAACTAGTAGAAATGATTTAAAATGTTTAAAAGTATTTTTAAACTGTCAGCTCGAAAACAGTGGACTTGATGTTTATTAGGAGGACATTTCTTTTATCTGGACCTAAGGAGAATTACATAATAAATAGAGTAATGGGCAGCTTTAAAGCTGTCCATTACTCTATTTCCCACTTTTGTCATCTTCTCCTACAAGAAGCAGTTCTAAACAAACGGTGTTGAAACTTATTAATCTATACCTTTTTAAATCATTATTCATCTATATTATCCGGGTCATTTACATCTTCAGGATCTTCAATTGGTTCTTCTGTATCAGGCACTAAATCAGCTTCATCATCTTTATTTTCATCTACATTATCTAGGTCATTTGCATCTTTAGGATCTTCAATTGGTTCTTCTGTATCAGGCACTAAATCAGCTTCATCATCTTTATTTTCATCTACATTATCTAGGTCATTTGCATCTTTAGGATCTTCAATTGGCTCTTCTATATCAGGTGGTGGTGGATCATTATCCTCTTCTACATTATTACACCCCATTAACATGATGGCAGATAGAAAAACTGCTGTTAATAGTCTTAACCACTTTAGATTCATTTTTTACCGCCCTTTCTATCGTCATTTATATTCCTAAATTATTTTCTCCGTTTATTATTTTTTTATTCTAATTTTTATTCTAATTTTTATTCTACAGGTTATAAGCATTACCCAAGCTAAGCCTCCATTAAGTTGGACAATACAATGAGGTGAAGTTTTGGGAGTAATTAATGCTAGGGAATCAGATATTGCCTCTTTTTAGGAAGATTATTAAGAGCTGAAGGTGATAAGGAGATGTTACTGTTACTAGTTGGGAACGTTGGAATAAACAAAAAAGGATATGATGATAAGTCATATCGTTAATAAAATGAAATTAGAAACTGAATCGTACTATAAGCTTTGAAAGCTTCAAAAAGGGGGGCCTGGATTTAAGATAATAAATTTGCTATTAAAGGGGTAATTTACCAGTTCAAATGCCTAATGCAGCACATCCGGAGTATTAGGAGGAGGGTTAAACAGACAAATCATATATTTACGTCTTAAATCAGCAGCCATCGAACTGGAATATACTATACGTAAAATTACATAATAAAGTTTGTTTTTCATTCGCCATTTAGTTTGCTCCAAATTCAAGTACTTAGGATTTGTAAAATTCATTCCTATCAATCGGTTGAGGGGGTTTCTCCATCCATCCGCGTTCAACTAAAATGTTAAATCCTTCCCCACCGTACTTCATTACATCCACAAAGAATAGGGACCACACAGCTGCTAAATCCTTTCTCATTGTAATAGATAGAGCGTATCCGAGAGCAGAAACACCAACTTGATTTGAAGAACCAATGAAAAACATAATTAACCTTTCGGAAAATGGTAATGTTGTTGAATCGGTTACCTCCATAGTCAGGGGGGTACCCATGAAATTACAATTTCCCTTCAAAAATTTTGAAAATGCTTCTATTTGTCTTTCAGTAAGTTTTTTTCCTTTTAATAAGTAATCTTTTATTTCTTTGTCTTTCATTACCTGTATTAATCCCATTAAAAGAACTAGACCAATTGTATTTCTTTCAACTGCTGCAAAAAGTTCTCCTATTTCTAAAGTATTTAAAGGTCTTTTCTCACCAAACCATGTATTTATTAACGATGTTGTGTTGTATAAATTCTACACTTTTTGGGTATTCCATATTTGGTGGTCTATCATTTAAACTTTTTAAACTCATAAGATTTAACGCTTTCCCATGTAATTCTGTTTCACTATATAAACATTCCGAAAAAAGTTGATAAATATCGCTGCGAGTAACTTTAGCAAGAACAGTACCATAATATGGAATGATTACATTACTAAAAAACGGTAATACTAAAAAGGCAGCTCAAAGAGTTTGAATTCAAAAATATCTGTTACCTTTTCATTTAAATATAGGGGTGATATCAATAGATAATATATTTGAAAATCTTAAGGAAATACGTTTATTAGAAGATAAGCTCTATCATTTAGAATTAAATGGTTGGCTAAAAAATGAGTTTTTAACTTGGGAATGGTGGATACTAGTCGTTTTTTTAGTTGTGCCTTGGGTTATATGGGCTAAACTTGTTAAACGAGACATTATTTTTAGAAATTTTGTTATTTGGTACCATAATTATCATAACAACAACCTTATTAGATGTAGTTGGCTTACAATATAGGTTTTGGGATTATCCAATTGCATTCTACCTATTATTCCTAGGGCCTTTCCCTTTGATTTTTCAATGATACCTGTAGCTTACATGTTGTTATATCAATATTTTAGAACATGGAAATCTTTTATTTTAGCCCAGATCATTATGGCACTAACATATGCATTTATAGGTGAACCCTTTTGCGAGTGGGTCAAATTTGTTAATTATAGAGTGGAGATACAGATATTCATTCATATATTACTTCATTGTTGGAATTGTAACTCGAGCTTTAATTCTAAAACTTGCCTCTTTATCTAAACCTCAAGATCTTACAACTAAGTAAAATTTAAATTGGAGGAAAAGACTTTGGAAGAAGTTACTATTGGTTTACTGACGATTAAAGTCATCGTTGGTTTTGCTACTTTATTTTTTATTATTATCATAACAGGCAGAACGTCCATCTATCAGTTAACCCCGTTTCACTTAGTTTTTGTGTTAGTACTTGGAGATTTATTAGGAAATACCATTTATCAAGATAAGATAGGGATTTTTCATTTTTTATATGCCATCGGATTGTGGACTGTTCTTATGTTGGGAATAGAGTTTATGACTCTAAAAAGTAAATCGACACGTTCTCTCTTATTAGGCAATCCTAACATCATCATTCGAGATGGTGTTATGGACAGAAAGTTACTTACAAAGAACAAATTGGATGTAAATCAAGTATTAAGTATACTCCGTCAAAATAATGTCTTTTCAGTTCGCGAAGTCAAATACGGTATATTGGAAGCTAATGGGCAAATAAGTTTATTATTAAAATCCAAGTATCAAAAACCAGACAAGCAAGATCTCAATCTTCCAGAAAGTCCAGTAGACCTCCCAACGTCGTTAATTATAGATGGGGAAATTATATGGGATAATTTACATGAACTCGGATTTGATCAACAGTGGTTAGATAACCAATTAACTACCAATGGATTTGATAATGTAAAGCATATACTTTACGCAGATTGGCGAGAGAGTGAAGGCATACATGTAAGTCCTAAATAAAATTTGTTAGGATAAGAGCACATCAATTTTCTTGGTGAATAAAAACTTTAGTCTTCAACAATCAGGCGCTTTAATGAAGTAACTAAAGCCTAATTTTTCACTTATAACACCGAGAAATTAGATATTTTGATTTCCTTAACGTTGTAAATCCGCATTTTCCTGACGCTACCCCTTATAGAATGAGCTAATCGCAAAAATTCGGACCGAAAAAAGAAAAAGTGATTTTATTGGAAATCCTCCTTTGAAATTGAATATGTAAGAAATGAATAAAACCATTAGCCATCAAGGGAACCAAAACCATGTTTATAGGGGATTATAATTAACATAATCATGTTTATAGACACTGAAAAAAGGATCTTCCAGTAAGAAGATCCTTTTTTTTGCTGCTAAAAGTTTTAGTTTTTAAAAATATTCGAATCTTTTCCTCAACGACTATAAACGCTTTCACATGTTCCAGGCGCTGGTTCATAAAAACAATGTTGTTTAAATTGACCACTAAAAGGTTGGCCATACCATGTTGGAGGACACGGACCATATGGATTAAAGTACCAAAGAGCATATTTCGCTGGGTAATCTCTCCAATATTCCAAATTCTTTCTTGCTAATCTTCTTTCAGATTCTCTTGCTCGTTGATAAAATATATTGCCTTTTTGCACAGCTTCAAAGGAGTAATTTCCCCCTTGTACTTGAAAAATAACATCTTCAATGGTCCTTACATCCATGAAATCCGCACAATCAGCTACAGCACGGTTTACAATCACGTTTCCAACATATAGCATCCCCTGTACTCCTTCACCTTCAGCCTCTGCTCTCATCATCCTTGCCATTAAATCAACGTCTGCATCTCGGTAAGCGACTCTTGCCATTTTTCCACCTCCAAAATACAGTATGAAAAAAAGCAACATTCATGTCTCTTTTTTACAATTTGTTAGGATAAGAGCACATCAATTTTCTTGGTGAATATAAACTTTAGTCTTCATCAATCAGGCGCTTTAATGAAGTAACTAAAGCCTAATTTTTCACTTATAACACCGAGAAATTAGACTTTTTATATTTTGATTTCCTTAACGTTGTAAATCCGCACTTTCCTGACGCTACCCCACTTGGGACGTGATTTAAGTCGCGTTAGCGATTTTGTTCTTCCGACCGACTTTAGTTGTTGAATCGATAGAGGTTAATGTTTTATAGAAAAAAACTTATTAAGAAACATGCACTAGAAAAAATATAAATCATATATAGGTGATATCCCGTTTGATGCTTAAGGAGGATATGATGATACCTATGTTACCTAGTGAAAAATATTTCGGTAATTTTGAACTGGTTTATCCATTTTATGGGGCTATGCCTACAGGTGTTACTGTTTCAGAAACCGGTCGTATTTTCATTTGCTTCCCGAAATGGGGAGACGATGTTAAATTTACGGTGGCGGAAATTGTTGAGGATAAATTGCAGCCTTATCCTAATTTACAAACCAATTTGGTTAACCCCGAGAATTTTACAAGGACTTTTATCAGTGTCCAAAGTGTAGTTGCTGATGGAAGGGGAACACTTTGGGTATTAGATACAGCTGCACCCAATTTTTCTGAACCTATTAAAGGGGGGGCAAAATTAGTCGCTGTTGATCTAGAAACGAATACAATAAGAAAAGTATATACCTTTACAGAAGATGTTGTCCTGCCTACAACTTATTTGAATGATGTCCGTTTTGATTTTCGTGTTGGAAAAGCAGGGTATGCTTATATAACGGATTCTTCTTCAACAGGACCAGGAGCTATAATCGTCGTAGATTTAGCAGATGGAAAC
This sequence comes from Niallia sp. RD1, assembly GCF_024219955.1. NCBI lineage: Bacteria > Bacillati > Bacillota > Bacilli > Caryophanales > Bacillaceae > Niallia > Niallia sp. RD1. Next base: position 2,030,789 of record NZ_CP100420.1, read on the forward strand.
GCCTTCAGACGGTTAAATGGGGCAAATTCAACTTCACCCGATCCCTATTTTATACCGAAAGTAGAAGGAAAAGTATTAATGAATCGAAATAAAGATGGCAGTACTTCTCCATTTAGACTGGCTTCTGACGGTATTGCGATTTCGCCTGATGGAAGGGTATTATTTTTTTGTCCACTAACCAGTCGTCATCTGTTCTCGATTACAACAGAAGCCCTGAGAGACAGAAGCATACCGGACATGGAATTACCTTATCATGTGGAGTATTGGGGAGAAAAAGGTGCATCTGATGGAATGATCACTGATGCAAAGGGAACTGTTTATGCTGGAGATTATGAACACAACTGTATCCGCAAGATATTGCCAAATGGCACAATGGAAACGATCATACATGACCCGAGAATGTTGTGGCCGGATACTTTTTCAATTGGTCCGGATCAATATTTGTATGTCATTGTGAACCAATTACATCGACAGCCTAGATTTCATTATGGAAAAGACTTACGACAGAAACCTTATAGTTTACTTCGTATCAAAATTGATGAATTTCCTGCTCCGACCTTTTGATAATAAATAAACTTAAAATTAGGAACAGTTTATTTGGTAAATGTTAAACTGTTCCTGGAAATTTTTATAATGTTGGTAAGTTCAATTCTGTATTTATATTTCGGACTTACGATATATCTGGTTGAACATTTTTTTTGTACATGAAAAAAGGACCGCAGCAGCCATCATCCCCAGCTACACAAATTAATGAATTCCTCCCATTTATGAATTTTACCGATTATAAAAAACCTTAAAGAATGTTTCCTCCTATTTTTGGAACAATACAATTGATTGTATTAACGAATAAGGACGTTAAGTAGAAATGGATAATCAAAAATTAGCCGATCATGAATCATTGGATTTGCATGAAGTTATTAATTTCAAAACCCTTTGCTTAGCGAAATCAAAACTAATGCAAGGATTGGTATTTGATCAAGATTTGAGAGCGTTAATGCAAAAAGATGTTGAACAATCCATCGAAGCGCTTGGGGAATTACAGGCAATTTATCAACGTGCACCTTTTGAAGCTCCTGTTCCTCAAAACCGTCCAACGCCAATAGTCAATTGAAAAGGAGGCAAATTCATTGAACCATGACTATTTAGACCCTATAAACTCACTGCACGTACCAGAGCTGGCAGATACCACATTTGCGATGGATTTACTTCTTCGTGCCAAAGAAGGCGTGCGCAATATTGCTGTCGCATTAACGGAGTCCGCATCACCTGATGTTAGAACGGTCTTACGAAACCAGTTAATGCAAGGGATTGCCATGTACCAAGAAATTACAGAACTAATGATTAATAAAAAATGGTTCCATCCATACGAACTAAGTGAACAGTATAAACTAGATCAACTTTCAGCCAACAATACCTTGATGATTGGCAAAATGAATCTATTTCCTGTTGAGACCAATAGAAAAGGTATGTTTGACCGGACACCTGATGAACACTAACACTGGAGGCTGTGACCAATGAAGGCAGTAACATATCAAGGTATTAAAAATGTTGTAGTGAAAGAAGTTCCAGATCCAAAGATTGAAAAACAGCTATATGCGGGTCTGATTTACATTTAATTCACGGCATGATTCCTAACCTGCAAGAAAACTATGTTATTGGTCATGAACCAATGGGAATCGTCGAAGAAGTTGGTCCAGGCGTGACCAAACTAAAAAAGGGAGATCGTGTCATTATTCCTTTTAATATAGCATGCGGTGAATGCCATTACTGTAAAAATCATTTGGAAAGCCAATGTGATAATTCAAATGATAATGGTGATATGGGTGCCTATTTTGGATATTCTGGTACGACGGGGGGCTATCCAGGTGGGCAAGCTGAATATTTAAGAGTGCCATTTGCCAACTTTACTCATTTCAAAATTCCAGAGACTTGTGAAGAACCAGATGAAAAGTTAGCAGTTATTGCCGATGCGATGACTACTGGTTTTTGGAGTGTTGACAATGCAGGCGTAAAGGATGGAGATACCGTTATAGATACACCACCTTCATTGAGTGAACAAACGACTAATGCATCAACATCAAGATTTGTGTTTAAACCGTCATTTGAAAAGACAATTACTGTTGGGTTTTGAACAATTTGATGTACAAATGGAAAATACAGCATTCGATTTCTTTTTGATTTGAACCATGTCCTATCTGTAGCTTTCAAAAAGTCAAAAGTGAGCGTTCCATTTTCTAGCTTTTGATAACCTGTTTTACCAGCATACTCATGTTTATTTTTAAGCTTAGCCACTATGTATTGAATCCCTAATAAGTGACACAGGTTTTCTTCTTTGAAACGCAGTTTAATCGATGGTCTATCGGTATCATCTAATTCAAAATGAAAAACTCTTCCACATAAATGTTCCTTGTAAAACTCTTGGAATAGTTGAAGGGAAACGTCTTTTATATTTGGTTTTTTCTGTATCGTAAGTAAATCTGTAACTGATAACATTTCTTAATTTCCCCTAAAACGAAAAATTGACCCTGGAAACATCATCTCCATTATTACACCCTAATAACAAGAAAATTGAAAGAAAAACCGTTGATAAAAGTTTCATCCACTTAAGATTCATCTTACCGCCACCCTTTCGATTGTTGTAAATTCTAAATTATTTTCTAGGTTGGTTAACAACTAACCAACCTTTTGTCTCGCATAACTATTGTTGTTTTACCTTGAGTTTATTCTTCTTGAACACGTGTTCTTTTATTGTATTACATTACCTCTATATGGATCTTGACTTTGCATGTAGTTAGAAAATTGCTGAACCGATTGTTGAATAGTTTGTGGAGTTTCTTTTTCCAAACCGTACCATCCGTTTTTAAACATTAAGTTATATAGATTGCGGTGACAGTCTTCTGTTTCTTGGGAAACAGACGCTATTGTACGATACAACGATTCATGGCTAGCTTCTTTTAATGCAGTCGAGTATGAGGAAGATATATATTTTTCCGTAGTTAAGGCATCGTTTAGAAAATCTCTATCGTTCATTTGCGGCGTCTTAGGGACTGGTGTTTCAGGATTTTTAATCCTATTTGGAGTATTATTTTCCACTATAGTTTCCTCCTTATTGATTCATATTTTGTGAAGGTTGAGATACATACTGTTGCATCTGTTGAAGCAGCTGTTGATAGTGTCGATCATGCATTTGTCCAGCTTGTTCAAGTGCTGCTCTTACTTCGGGATTTTGACATTGTTGAGCGAAAAAATGCATTTTCTTCATCGCAAGTAAATTCCAGCTTAACATATCGTTTACATAGAGATGATCCTTTGTTGACATTATTTCAGGCGGTTGTGTCATTAAAGCTTGTGCTTGTTGATTATTCATACCCGTCTGCATTTGTTGCATGATGTTTCCTCCTGTTAACAATGTTGTAATCACTTTAGGTAGATTGCCACACAGCGGTCAAAAATATGCAGGTATTTTAGACTAGTTTTAAAGACCCCCCCACCTCTAGATAGCATTAAATACTCCCCACCTATACTTAGGTGGGGAGTATTTGTGGCTAAACTAAATATTAATTTATCCTATTCCAGACCCTGTTTAAATCTAAGGGGACATAGACTTTATCACCATGAATTTCCTTATGTATGATAGGATTGGTAAAACTTTCATCTAAATAATTTTCAATTATTTTCTTATGTCTAGCTCGTGGTTTTGTTCCTAAAATATTTTCAGTATAGTCCTTGTACATTACTAATGTATACCTCGCTTTTTTCACCATTTTCTTGTTTATAGAATTCGCTGTATTAGAGGCAACAGGGGATTTATCCGTCATGTTAAAGAAAGAAAACCATCCATTAACAGCAAAGGATCTAAACTTGACGGTTGCTTCAATTAAAGAGTCTCAGACTGTTATTATGGATGGTGTGATAATGGATGAACCACTTGCGACGATTGGACGAAGCCGTGCTTGGTTACACACTGAATTAGAAAAACTTGGTGTAACGGTAGAAAATGTTTTTCTTGGACAAGTTAATTCCTATGGAGAGTTAACAGTTGACCTGTTTGACGATCAATTACAAGTCGCATCTCCTCAAGAAAGACCTTTAATTCTTTCGACCATGAAAAAGTGCCAAGCAGACTTAGAGCTGTTTGCTCTTGGAACCGAATCAAAAGAAGCTAAGCAAATGTATAGTAAAAATAGTGAAAAACTACAAGAAGCTATTGATAAAGTGATGCCTATTTTAAAAGGATAATGGTTTATTTCGCTATCTTGGATGATCTTAAGACACATAACAAAAAAGTAGTACCATTTTTTTATATAATATCATTAAGTCGAATCTTGAAAATAAAATCTTTGGAAAAATATTTTTTTAAAATTGATTCGGGTATATGTATATATAGAAAGTTTTTCTTCAGCCGTTAAATTTAAAAACGCTAGGAAATTTTTTCAACTAAATATTCTGCTACAAATGATGTAAATACTCTAGAAGGAAGTCGTGATACCTATTCGTTAGTAGGGAAAGAGCAGAAGTATCAAAATCGTATTTATGTTATCGCCTAGTGTAAAATAAAGGGAGTAAACTGGGAATGCACCTATATCATATATTATAATTGAATAAATTTAATGTCTATCTGCAAAAACTGCCTCACCTCGGGTAGTTTTTTTGTATCATTAATAGACATTTTCCTTTAAACAGGGTTACTTGACCTACAAGGGCTAGGGTTATTAGTTATCGTTTTTTTGCGCTTATGTTGCGTCTACTTGCACTTCAGAAGTTATATTCAGTGAAGTAAAAGTTGTCTATAATTCTAACGTTTTTGGCATATACATAGAACACGTCCATTTAGACAGGAGAGTTCTTAATAAATGCCATATTTTATGAAAGCAGTTGCTATTCTTGTAGGCAGCATGTCAATAGCGTTGGGAATAAATACTTTTTTAATACCAAACAAAGTTTTAGATGGCGGAATTATTGGCCTAGGTTTAATTATTAGTTATTTATTAAATACAAACGCCGGGTTCACGATAATGGTATTGAGCATCCCCATTTTTGCTCTAGCTTGGTTTAAGTATCGTTCATATTTTTTTAATAGTTTGCACGGTATGCTTTTATCATCATTTTTTATTGACCTTTTTCATAACGTTAATCAAGTTCCTATAAAATTTTCACCAATTCTTAGTTCATTTACAGGTGGTGTATTCATTGGTTTTGGCATTGGTCTTATGCTTCGCTTCGAGACAAGCACAGGTGGAACAGATTTATTAGCCCAGTACTTTTCTGAATTCATTAAAATTAATGTTGGGATCATCATTTTCATTATGGATGTTTTTGTTATTTGTCTTGGGGGTTTATTCGTTTCAACAGAAACTTTCTTTCTTTCGGCTATAACTATTTCATCTGGTGGAATAACTACAAGCCTTTGCACTTGGAATTTTAAAAGCAATGATTATTGACCAAGTAATTCCAATTAATAACAATTAGGCAACTGTCTAGTCATTGGACAATCGCGGAGCATATGATGAAATTGTTATTATCAAATAGGTAAAAATCATTAACAAGGATGTTTTAATAAAAGGTTTGTGTCATTTTGAATAATTTACTTTTGATAAGTCTATTATCAATTACCGGAGGCCACTTACCTTTTCATAACCAGAAGCATTAACGAAATTTACCTATTTGTACTTTTAAACATGTCGATTGTTTTTTGAATATTATGGATGAAAATTATGGTCGGGAGATGAAGAGGAGTGGAAGAAGTAGAAGAAATACAATATCGTGAAGAGTTGCTGAAATGGTGTGATAACATTTATTTGCATTGGGAAAGAATGAAACCAAGGTTTTCAAAATTATTTGATTTGAAGACCTTAGAGGAATGGGAAGAGTCATGTCGTGGGTTGAAAGAAAAATTACAGATAGATACAGAAGCTGATCTTGATGAATATCACACAGCAAAAAACTTATATGAACAGTGGGAAATGTTGTATGGAGAATCAATAAGTGGTAAAGAAGACGTTAATTCCGATGTGAGGGAAGGTGTGGAGTTGTCCACTCAATCTGATCGCGAAATCGAATTGTCGGATCGGGAAAGTGATAAAGAGGACGAACTTATACGGGTGACAATTAATTTGGAAATACCGAGACAGGATTTAAGGAAAATTTTATTAGACTATAAAATGGAAGTCTAGCCATCCCAAATAGAGAGGGGTCAAAATTCGTATAGAGAAAACGCCAAACCCTATGTTCAAGGTGTTGGCGTTTGTTCATTTTTTACTCTTTATAAATAGTTATTTACACAACACTATTATTAAATTCCAAGTATCAAAAACCAGACAAGCAAGATCTCAATCTTCCAGAAAGTCCAGTAGACGTCCCAACATCTTTAAAAATAGATGGGGAAATTTTATGGGATAATTTACATGAACTCGGATTTGATCAACAGTGGTTAGATAACCAATTAACTACTAATGGATATAATAATGTAAAGCGTATACTCTATGCAGATTGGCGAGAGAGTGAAGGCATACATGTAAGTCCTAAATAAAATTTGTTAGGATAAGAGCACATCAATTTTCTTGATGAATATAAACTTTAGTCTTCAACAATCAGGCGCTTTAATGAAGTAACTAAAGCCAAATTTTTCACTTATAACACCGAGAAATTAGACTTTTTATATTTTGATTTCCTTAACGTTGTAAATCCGCATTTTCCTGACGCTACCCCTCCTATAAATTGTAACATTTTAGGAGGTGTAAATTCACTGGGAATTAGAGTAAAGATTTTTAATAAAATTCTTAAATTAAGTACTGATTATTTTTATACCTATAATAACCAGTATTTTTAGATTCAATACTTAACAATACTTATGTATTGAATTTTAAACAAATCCTTTATTAATACGATTTTTAATAAACGAAATTTTCCGTCCATTGATTTAGTTTACATAATATCGAAATCAAACCCCAATTTTGGGGTAAGAGGATCAAAAAAAAGCACCTTCAAAAAAAGATGCTTTACTTCCAATATTCATAATGATTTGCAATGAAGATCTGTAAATAATCATTAAAATTAATTTCCGTTAACTCTCTGACATTACTCCATTCAAAATACTTAATATTGCTAATCAACGAGTAGAATTTAGGGTTTTTTAGAAGGCTAATTATTACTGAATTTCTAATTTGATACTGTTTTGATTCTGAATCAGGTTTATTTTCAATAATATTCCGAATAACACCGAGTAAGAGATCTGTTATCTCCACCCCTATTTCTTCCCCTTTTGGCACTAACTGACTTGTTAATACCACATAATGTTCTCCCCGATACAATGATTGAATATTGAGCTGCTCTTTTATTAAATCATTTAACTGAAAGCTTTTATATTCTGTAGAGTCTTCTATGTAGATGTCAGTTGTGATGTCTACAGTACGACCATATCCCCTCAAAAGACCATATATTATACGTTCTGGGAATTTTGTATAAATCATCCTATCGATTAAATCCTCACCAAATCCCCTTCTATTCGCTAACATTGAGTAGTCATAATGAATAACGTTAAATTTAAGCAAATGATGATATTCAGCAATAAGATTTAAAGCCTTAACGATATTTGTACGATAATCAGCTTTACCCGTAACATCTTTCCAGTGAAGCTTTACGGTTCCATCTCTTAATTGTTGGGATAAAGCTTCAATTTCTGGTAAAGAATAGATCTTAGAAGGAATTGAAAGTCCACCCATAAGATTAGGTTTATCCTTTCTTTTCCCACTCTCATCAAAAAACACTTTTATATTTTCATTTTGAACCATCATTTTCCCCTCTTCGGAAGGTTGACAAAGAATATATTATTAGGTAATATTGGTTTACATATCAGTTCTCACTCTGGTAGTGCGAACTATATAAAGACAAAACATTCACTCATCCTGGTGATGCGTGAAATTTGTTGCTTACCTAACTGCCTACCTTGGTAGTTTTATTTATTTTCTTTTCTTACATAATAGCATGATTTAAAATTTTCAAACACTTCCTAATTTCAGGGAAGTGTTTTTTATAGTTAAAACAATAATATAAATCGGACAATACTTTAATCTGACGATAAATCGAATATCAGTTCCATCTGTCCAAGCTTTCTATCTTTCTATACAATAACGGTAAATGAGATCGGAGGTTTTTACTATGAGTGGAACGGACGGAACACTAACTGTAAGAGATATGACGAACCGTTTGAACATTGGTGACAGTACATTGCGTAAATGGTGCTTATCTTTAGAAGAACACGGTTATAACTTTTACAGAACGGATCAGAACAAGAGGATATTCACGCAGCAAGACTTAATCGTTCTCCAACAATTTCAAAAACTTGTTCAAGAGAAAAACATGTCAATGAATAACGCTTCTTTAGTAGTAACAACAAAGCATCAGAAGGCACCGTTCTCTGATGAGACGGAAATAGAACAGGAAAACAACGTTCCTTCAATGCGTTCTGATAATCAATTTATCGAACGTTTGATGACATACATAGAACATCAAGAAGAACGCCAAAAACAGCAAGAACAGTTTAACAAAGCATTATTGGAACGGTTAGATCAACAACAGAAATACATAGAAGAACGGCTTAATAAGCGTGACGAAACACTGATCCAATCATTAAGGGAAGTCCAGGAGACAAAGAAGCTAATTGCAGCTGCAGAAGAGAAAAGGGAAGAAGAAAGCAAGAAAGGGTTCTTTCAACGCTTATTCGGTAAATAACAGTGGATTTAAGGATACGTGGTGTTTTGATTTATGAATGCGATACTTGTGGTACATTCTTCAACACTTGGGTCGTGGTTAAGTCGCGTTAACGATTTTGTTCCTAAAAAAACATGTTAATCAACTGCTCCAGTTCGCTTAATTTCCACCTTTATATTTGGTTTTATCTTTAGTGCTGAATATTTTTGTCTTAAATCTTCCTCAGTTAAATAGGAATATTTTCTAACACTTCTTATTTTTCTTCCGATGCCAATGGGATCCGTATTTAAATTTTTAAATTCCTCAAGTATATATCCAAATTCTTTGTTTAGGGCTTCACCAATTAGTTGCTCCATTTTGTTTAGTGAATCTTTATTTTTCACAGAAATAGATGGTTGAAATTCTAATGTTGAAACGGAAATCGTTGCATTTAAATGAACCAATTCTTCGTTCTTTATTTCAATGTTTCCTTTGTACTTTATTGGATGAAGTGTAATCTTATAAATATCACTTTTAGGAAGGTTGAGTTCGGCCATACCTCTTTTCTCTAGTTCTTCAGCAGCAATCTCTACAGTTATATCCCCTAAAAATGCCTTATTATTTGTGAATAATTTTATGTAAAGGGTGTTTATCAACGAAATAGATCCAACAATTTTATCATCTTTGAATAATGCAACACCATCTATAGAAGGTGCTACCCCATTTGCATTTTTTATCATGGGTAGGGTAGGATCGATACCAATTTCATATAGTGTGGTTATAAAATCATGTAAGTTGGAGTTGACTAACATTTCTTTCTTTTCGTGTTTATCCAATAGTTGATAGATATAGGATCCCATTTCGGGATATTCTTCATAGTTTTTATTTTTAATCGTCTCCTCAGCATTATCAGTAATGGCCAAAAAGATTAAATCACTGATACTGCTATCTCGTTGCATAGTATCCAGAAAAGAAGAAATTCCTACTGTTTCTGCCATATTTTTATTAAACAGTATGGTCCTTAATTGACCAGACGTAATATCATGGCTTGTCTGTTCCTCTAGTTTTTGTCTGATTTCCTTACTAGTCGTTCCTTCAGCCGAAAGGGTTACACTAGTCTTTTCTTCTTTTCGGTCAAATTGTAACAAACTGATAGTGCCTTTGTATGTATTGTCATCAAGCAAGTCAAAACCAATAATCGTTGAAATTCCTTGCATTTCTATTATTTTTTCAGGGGCCATACATGCAGTACAAAGAAGAGAACACAGCAGAATAACAATTTTTTTCATTCTTTCAACTCCTTCTGGAACGAGTATTGATTTTTGATTTTATAATGGTTATTCCATACAAGAAAATCGGATAGATAAACCACAGAAAAAATCCAATTTTGCCAATTTGATCAAAAAAATAATTATTATCTACTCTTTTAGTAATGAAAAAACTGCAGATAAAAGGGATAATGGAGATGAGCCATATTCCATATTTCTGTTTTATATGAAAAATCTGTTTAATACCCATGGAAGAAATATACAGAGTGATACATAGGTTTGGAAAAATAACTAAAATCCATAATGGAACCGCAACAAATTCAAAGCGCTCAATAAATGGAAAATGGACCGTGCTAATCATGCTGACAACAGGCCATACATTCTTCTCTAATTCTTTCGCGCTAAAAAATAAAATAGAAACAACAGTTGTTATTAAAACAAGAATGGTCGTAAACCAGACTGCTATTTGACTAAACAGCTGTAGTTTATTTTTCTCCTTTATAAATGGAAAAATAAAAAATAACGTCTCGAAACCTAACATTGTATAACTGCTCTTGACAACTCCTTTCATAATTTCTGAAGGAGTTGTCGTCATAATAGGTAAAATCCTAGTTAGGTTTATGGTTTGAAGTGGTCGGTACACAACAAATAGCAGCCATATAGTCAATAAAAAGGATAAGAAGCAAACACCGGTCACTACTCTAAATCCGCCGGATACAGCATAAATGGTTAATATTAATAAAGCCAATACCCAGACCCATTCATAGACACCTTCATATCCCCATGTTAGTGACAAGTCGACATAACTAATGGTAATCGAATAATGGACGGCAATAAAGTAAATGACAATAAGGAAGTTAAAAATACTACCAATCAAGCGTCCGAATATATGTTCATGAATTTCAAAAAGAGTACCACCTTCATTTTTTTTTAGGATAGAAATCATTAACCATGTAATCAAGCTAACGAATAAACCAGATAGTAAAATGGATATCCAAGCATCTTTTTTTGATTCTAGATACACAATTCTTGGAACTCCAAGAATTCCCATACCAATTTGCGAAGTGTGTATGATATAAAACGCCATAAAGGCGTTAACAAATCGTATATTTGATTTCATTTTGCACCTCAAAATTCATCTAAATCTGTTATATTTCTTAATCGATCCTTTAGGCGAATGGAGTCTTTTGGTCGATTTACTAACGGTCGCCTCATATAAAAATGGTGGGGGAGACGTATTAAAAAATATTGCAAATCTTTCATTCTTAGCGGATATAGAGGTGCAAGATAAGGTTTATTTAAAGAAGTTAATTTTAACAAGTGAACCATTAGAATACATATACCAAAAATGATTCCATTTAACCCCCAAACACCTGCTAAAATAATGATTGGAAATCTAGCAATTCTGACAGCAGTGCCCATTTCATAAATAGGAGCCGAAAATGCCCCTAATGCACTAAATGCAACAATGATAATTAAAATATTGCTAGTTAATCCTGCCTCAACCGTTGCTTGGCCAATGACAAGACCTCCTACAATTCCCATTGTTTGTCCTACTTTTGAAGGAAGGCGGGCACCAGCTTCTCTAAGTAACTCAATTAACAATTCTAGTAAGAGTGCTTCTAATAAGGGCGGAAAAGGAACTTGTGAACGTGATTGTCCAATGATAAATAACAATTTAGATGGTATGAGTTCAAAATGATAAGTCATGGCAGCCACATAAATGGCTGTTAAAAAAATAGAACCTACCATAGCAAAAAATCGGATAAAACGAATAAATGTACTTAAAGACCATCTCAAATAGATATCTTCTGTTGATTCGAAAAATGAGAAAAAATTAGCAGGACCTATAATCCCTACTGGGCTACCATCTATAAAAACACCAATTCGCCCGTTTATAATCGAGTAGATGAATCGATCGGGCAGCTCTGTTAATATAAATTGTGGAAATAAAGAGTAATGATTATCTTCTAGGCATTGAGCCAAAACGGAACTGTCACTTATATTATCCGTTTTTAATTGTTTAATCCTTTCCTTAAGTGTCTGAAGAGTGTCATCGTTCGCAATATCTTTTATATATACAATTCTTACTTGCTTTTGAGCGCGTTCCCCAATCTTTATTTCATCCGTGCACAAATTATAATCATTTAGATTTTGTCTGATTATCTTAACGTTAGAAGTTAATGATTCAGTGAACGAAATTTTAGGTCCATATACTAACGATTCTGTTTCTGCTTTCTCAATAGAGCGTTCAATGGGATTTGCGCAGTTCACCATGAATCCCTTTTTCTCTTCTAAGAAATAAATATAAGCAAATCCATTTAATAGGGAAGAGATAACTTCTTGTTCCTCTATATTTACCATTATTTCTTCTATAGGAATGTTTTTCATTAAATAGGTGTAATGTAAGTATTCTACAGAAAGTTGTTCAATGTATTTAATGACATATTCATTTAGAATCTCTGGCTTAATTAAATTCTTCATGAAAATAATATGAATCCCCACTTGTCCAGCTTCAATCTTTCGACAATTCAAGTCGGGTGATTCATTAAGAATCGATTTAATTTTTTCATAACCTGGCAAGCTCTCATTATTATTATGCTCTGTCATTCTTAACATTTCCTTCAACGTTTTTTATAGTGTCTGTTAAAAAAATTATTTTATACAGAATATCATTAAGAATCGATTTAATTTTTTCATAACCTGGCAAGCTCTCATTATTATTACGCTCTGTCATTCTTAACATTTCCTTCAACGTTTTTTATAGTGTCTGTTAAAAAAATTATTTTATACAGAATATGGATAGAAGGATCGTAGAACCAATACATCATAATGGACAGCGTTAAACCATTATTGTGTCTAGTTTAAGAGGTTGGTTTCTTGTCAGTTATTACCCGTTTATTTTTAATGGAGAGACACTTAATTCTGCCTTAAGGAGCGGTAAGACTTTCTTAGCTTTGGAAATTTGAGGTTCTTAGGATGCCAAGTAATTTGTTTAGCCATCGCTAAAATAGTATTTATTTTGGTTAAAAGAAGAATAAAATATGATTTTATCAAGTGAGTGTTTATCCAAAAGTTTGTTAGTTGCTGGTACTTTTATCTATATTATTTTATGTTATGGAAACAATCTTCCTTATTACATCCGTACAATGGGTCAGTGTTTTAGTTTGTGAATAAATGTACTTAAAGTAAAGGATGCGTTTTTTCCATAACAATACATTTTAAAAAGTCCATTATATGCAGGATCTTACTCAAGCCAAGCGTATCTTGGACTGTTTTTGTTTATTAACCCTTTTAAGGGTAGGATAGAGGCAAAAGGATTTTTTAAATCCACTTAAATTTTCAAAAAATATAAGTGATATGAAAGGCTGGAAATCAAATTATATATTTTAGAAGCATAATGGGGTGACTAAAATGGAAATATTTCTAAGTGGGGAGACCGACATGGAGGTAGCCGAACAATTTAGAGAGATTAGAAATGAATTTGAAGCTAAACTAGAAAGCCTTAAGGATAAAAACTATGGTAGTGAATTACAAAGTATTGGAATAACTCCAATTGTCGTAAATCTCTCTCCTGAGTATGAGGAATCAGGCTTTTTTAAAGAAAGAAAACTATTTAAGAAAAAAGAAAAAGATGCAGGTTATAGGCTTCGAATAAACTTCGAGAAATTTGTTAGTGGTGATTACAATATAAAGAGATTATTATTAGCAAAAAATATTATTATCAATCAGATCATTAGGAACTAAGGCAAAAAAGGACTTTGATGCCATATCCTTAGAAAAAGATATTTATAGAAAAAATTATATATTTTAATGTAATGAGTCAATTTCATAAGTCTAACTTTTAAAAAATCAAAAACTTGCAGAATTTAATTCCTTTTAATTTTTTTACTTTGATTAAGCAACTTGTTGTTGATTTAACATTTGATTAAGACGGTCTGCAGCTAATTTTGAAGCATTATAAACTAACGTAACGAGGTCAAAATGGACTTTAGCCTTTTTTCCTGTACGATAACGAACATTGTTTAATTGGAAATATCCCTTAAGATAAGCATTCACACGTTCTACCGCCGTGCGTCTTTTGAAGATTTTTTTCCATGTTTGAGATCCACGTGCTGGCGCTGTAAATTTTCTTAAATCTGTAGTGATTTTTACTTTATACACCTTTTGACATAGAGCATCATTGGCTAGTGGACAGTCTTTACATTCGTTTGGACGTGTGTATTTTAGTGTTTCATATTTTACTTCAAAGCTATCATAGCGATAGGAATGTTCACGGACACAAGTAGGAGCGAAATGCTTATCAAAACCAATTGGTTCTGGTTCATTGCGTTTATTATAAGCAATCACAGCTCGATGACCCATTCGATGTATTTGCGTATAAACGGCTTCAAAATCGTAACCAGCGTCCATTGTTTCATAGAGTAAAGAAGAAAGCGATATTCGTTCATGAATTCCTTTTAATAAAGGAATCGCAGCCTTTCCGTCATTCAAGTTGGCCGAAGAAAGAAGGGATTGAAGAATATATTGACTGGATGTTCCAACAGCCAAATGAGCTTTAAATCCATACCAAAAAACGTTTTTTCCTTCACTGTTTTTTTTCACACCCCACTGTGGATCTTGAGGAATTTCAGCTCGAAGGTCGGCTAAAGGAATGTCTAACTGATCTTCGATTTTTTTATCAAAAAGAGGCAGATTGGCTTCCAGTTCCGCCTTTTCAATGAGCCATTTTTCATATTCTTCTTTTGATTTACGCCCACGCTTTTTCGGTTCACTTTTCGGTTGTTCTTCCTTTGGTGGTGCTCCATCTTTTGCGAGAAAGTGTGTAGCGTCAATGGCTACTGTGTCATCGGAAATAAAACCTTCTGAAATCGCTTGATGAAGCAAGGTTCCTTGGACTTTTTCAAGTACATTCGATTCACTGAGGATTGTGACCATTCTGGAATAAGCTGCTTCTGACGGAATAGTATCTGACACTAAAAAGCCACAATCAAGGCGAAAAATCATGTCATTCTGTAATCTTTTCACTAAATCTTTAATAAATGAAATACGCTCTGTGATTCTAGCAACGAGTGAATAAATCATCGCTGCATAGTTCAACTTAACGGGTCTTCCAAAACGTGATTTCTTCGTTACCACAGCGAAGATTGGGTCTATATCAATAGAAGAAAAAATAGCTTCAAAACGTTGGGTAGGTTCTAAATTATATAATTCTTGTAGGTCAAATAGGCTTCCTTGTCGTATAATAGTCATAGGGAGTCTTCCTCCAGTCTTATAAGTTTGTGTGGTGCTTACTTATTTCGACATTTTGGGGAGGTACTCCTTTTTTCGTACATTTGATAGCTTGTGGCTCTAAGGATTTAATTTATGAAATTGATTCGATTATATAAATTGGTTCATTTGTTATTATGTTTAAAATAAATTGTTTTCAATATGCATTTGCAATCAGTATACAAAGACAAAAAGATGCTAAAAAAACTTTAGCATCCTTCTTATTTAGTTTAGATATAAGTATTAGACTTTAAACAAGGGGAATTTTGTTAGATCAGTAGAGGTAGTATAGTCTTTTGACCAAATGGTATGCTCTTCAAACCACTTATAGGCCTCATTCATATTTTTTCTAAGTTCAACCTCATCTTTTCCCACTAAAATCATACTTGCTATTTTATCACCGCTAAAATCTCCGCCTGTATAAGAATCCCCTATTTGTCCATGTATTTGATAGTCTTTGATATAATCAAAAGGTATATTAGTAGGGATTTTAACCAACTTCCCCCATTTAGGAGGGCAAAGAATCCATCCGCCTAAATTATTTAATTTTGGTTTCACATTTTCTTCAAGTCCACATTGTAACCTTAAAACAGAGCGATTTAAATTAATGCTACAACATTCTTCAAGCATTTTATTTACTCTTCCTAAACCAGTTCTACTTGTAATTTCACAAACTAATAACTTTCCGTTATTCTCCTCAAAAACCTCTAAATGAAAAGTGAAAATATCTGGTGAAGGCATAGCCTTTAGTACCTTTTTGGTATAATCAATCAATTTATTGAAAGTTGGATTTTTTGGTTCAAGCATGTAACTAGAAGTGAAGCCATCATTTAACCAACAGCGATTCAGGGACAAATAAGCAGATGGCCAAACAAACATTAATTCACCGTCTTTTACTAGACCGTCAATATGATATAATTTTGCTTCAATATAATTTTCCACCATCATATTTTTTTCGAAATCATTTTCTAAAAATTTTTGTAAATCAGATTCACTTCTAATTAAAACTATCCCCATTGAACTAACTAGATTTCTAGGCTTAACAATTACCGGATATTTGTATTCCTCAATAAACTCAATTAAGTCAATGGGAGACTTTAATTCCCTATATTCTGGGATAGCAATATTATGATAATCAAGATGCTTTTTCATAAGTAATTTATCACGATAAGTAGTTGCACTTAATAAGCCCTGCCCTGGAATATTAAGATATTCCCTTAAATGTGCTAATCGTATGAGGTCAAATTCATCTAACCCTAGAATTCTTTGAAATGGTTCCTCATAGTGATAATCTAATGCAAGCTTATGAATATTTCCATTTGTATTATAGTTTTTAAACGATTCAATATTTTTGTATTGGGTGCTATTAAAAGAACTTGCTACCGCTTCATCAGAAAATAAGATAATATCTTTATGAATCTCTGGTAACCATTGATCATATGGCGTTTCGTCAATCATAAAAGGCATACTTCGGGGCAAGATTAACACAAACGTTATTAAAGAGAATTTTGATGATGTCTTAAGGCTGGCACATTCAATTCGAGAAGGAAGAGTTTCTGGGTCATTAATCATGGGGAAATTAGGTTCATATGCAAGACAAAATAAAATAGCTACAGCTCTTCGAGAGATTGGGAGAATTGAAAAAACAATCTTTATTCTTGACTATATTACGAATGAAACATTAAGAAGAAGGATACATCGTGGACTAAATAAAGGAGAAGCCATGAATGGATTGGCTAGAGCTTTATTTTTTGGTAAACGTGGTGAATTCAGAGAACGTGGGATACAAGATCAACTACAAAGAGCTAGTGCATTAAATATATTAATTAATGCAATAAGCGTATGGAATACTGTGTATTTAAGTGAAGTGACAAAGGAATTTAAGAAAAATAATGTCCTAAAAGGGGTCCTACCAACGAAAAGCGCAAAACATACGCTAAGAAATTTCAACAAAATAAAACCCAATGATTCCTACGCTAAGTAATCATCGGCTTTTATTTTACAAAAGTCCTTTAAACGTTATGGGGGAATCCTATTTATATTCTCAGATACATTGATTTAAGTTGATTACCAAGATGAATGAATTACAAGTGGAAACTTGATAATAAGGGAAGCATCAGGAAAACTGCAGTTTTCTGATGCTTCCCTTATTATCTTTCAATTTAATGGGATATGTTCTGTACTCAAGTTCATCATTTGGGACTAGGAATATGTATAAATCTAAAACAATTAAACAAAAATTTACTATATTTACAATGTCGTTATGCTAAAATTGTAAAAAAGAGCCATATGAACGGAGAAATAACGGAAGAAACGACAAGTGTTTCTTTTAACTACGGAAAAGAACCAGACTACATAAAAGTATATCTCGACAATATTGTTGTGTTAGCAGAAATACAAGGATGGATAAGTAAAGTATTATACGAGCTTATAAAGGGCGTAACTTATGCAAATAAAGGCCAATTTATCATTATTAACTCAGGATATAAACGAATTGTAGCTGAGAATTTAGGGATTAAACAACAATCAGTAACTAATGCAGTTAATCAGTTAACCAAAAAGAATATTCTAATAAAAAAAGAAACAGGCGTTTTCTTATTAAATCCTCAATTCTTTGGAAGAGGTGAATGGAAAGATATATCTAAAATTAGATACGAAGTAGAACTAAGTGCAGACGGAAAAGTTATGAGATTAAAAGACACAAATTGAAAAAATCATTAAAACATCGTGTTCATTCTTTTGAACACGATGTTTTCTACAACTGCACATATATGTTCACTTTGAGTTAACATAAAACCATTTATAGGTAGTGATAAAATCAATTGATAACTCTACAAAGTTATTCAATTTTAAACCCGATTCCACCATCTACAATAATGTTTTGACCCGTAACAAAAGATGCATCGTCAGAAAGAAGCCATTTTACAGCTTTTGCTGCTTCAAATGGATCACCAATTCTACCTAATGCATTTAACTTCTGATAGGATTCATTTAGCTTTACTTTTTCCTCTGGAGATAGAATAGAGAATTTTTCTTCTAGCATAGATGTACGAAATGCACCAGGACAAAGGGAGTTAATTCTTATATTTTGATGACCATATTCTTGAGCAACTGATTTCGTCAAAGCTATAACCCCACTTTTTCCTGCAGCATACACACCAGTTCCTGCAGAACATAAGAGTGCATCCATAGAAGATGTATTAACGATGACGCCACTATTTTGTTTTGTCATTACTTGTAACTGATATTTCATACAAAGCCATACACTTTTTAACGTAACATTAATTAAATGGTCAAAATCTTCTTCCCTGAACTGATGTGTAGCATTAGAAGAAGCCTCTGTGTTGGCCGCATTATTAAAAGCAATATCTATGCTCCCAAATGTGGAATATGTTTGGCTAACAAGCTGTTTGACATCCTGACTATTAGTTACATCCGTTTTAATAAAGATCGATTTGGGAGACCACTTTTTTAACCTGGAAAGGGCCTCTTCTCCTTTTTCAATACTTCTAGAGGCAATAACAACATGCATACCCTCTTTTGCCAATAATTCTGCTGTAGCTAAACCAATCCCCGATGTCCCACCTGTAATGATACCTACCTTTTCTTCAAACATATATTTCTCCCCTTTTAAGTTCAATGAAATCTGAATAGATTAATTCTATCAAATTTTGGAATGTTTTTTAGAGAAATACTGTTTGTATATCTGTATACGATATACAAAGTTAGTTAACATAATGTGCCTTATCGGCACTCAAACAGTAAACAAGAGGATAACTATCAAGTTATCCTCTATCCTTTCCAGTTCCAGGTATAATAAAGTCTGATCTTTTATTGGGTTCATGTTCTTTTACATAGATATCTTCAGAAATCATCCAATTATTTTCCCATATGTTCCTAGAAGCATCTCCATCTCTTTGAATTCCCCTAGCTAGCCTTATTTCCCTCGAACAATCAACCCAAACAGTAAAATCATATTTATTTTTTAATTCTCTACGAGTTGAATATACGCCTTCAATGATGACAATTCCGCCGATAGGCACTACATGCCATTCTGCTAAATCATCCTTTTCCCAATCATATCGCTGATATCGTCCTTCTATTTCTTGACTAATTGGCTTTAGCACATCATTTAATAAACGTTCCCAATCAAAGTCTGCACCAATAGGCTTTTTGGTTGGATGAGTATTTATAATTTGGTTAGAAGGAAGATAAAAATCATCCATATGAACAATGGTCACATTAGCAAACTCTTCTTTTAACTTTTCAGCTAATGTACTTTTTCCAGAACCCCCACAGCCATCAATTCCTAATAAAAGTGTAGATTGTTTTTTAGAAATTCTATGTATAGAATCGACTAATTGTTGAAAAAGGTTCATTTTAATCACCGCCTTGTACTAATTACAATGATATAATTCTGTTCATTTCAAAAAAAACCTTTATAGTTTTAAATATGTATACTTTATACATATTTAGTTAACATAATCCGCATTCTAGGCAGTCTTATATAATTCACACTCTCTCCCTTTGGCTTAAAAACAAGTGTATAATTGGAATATATTATCATAAGAGAGGTGTTTTTATGAAGAATAGACCAATTTCATCCGTATTCATCACAACAGTTCTAATTGGACTTTCACTTTTAATTAGTGATTTTTTTAATAGTAAGAGGGCCTCATATTTAGAAGGGCTTTTCTCCGTTAGTTCAGTACTTTTTATTATGGGTTTAGGAGCCGTATTATATATTTTATTAGTACCGAGCTATGCTTTAATTGAAAATAAATTCAGATCCTCAAAATTCTTTTTAAAGCTCTTACTTTATATACTCATTGCTATAATACTTTCTCCAATTATTACATTGATTGTAGAACACAAACTATATTTAGATACACATATTACATCAATTTTAATCAGTTCCTTTATTGTATTTTCACTTCTAACTTATAAAAAACAAGTGAATTCTTAATGTATACAGTATGCAAAGCTAGTTTACATAAAGTCTCTTAAAGGAACCAAGCAAGCAAAAGAACCCTTGCGGCAGTAGGGTTCAGCTAAGGATTCTTTTGCTTGAGTATGCAGCTTTTTATACACCGTTGATATGACGATGATCTTCAGGTGTGTGGTTGAAGAAAGAATGTATAAAAAGCGCTCCTTTTATACATATGCAAAAACAAGAAAAATATATATTTATTGGTAAAATATGATATAATTTAGTCGTTGTAGCATTCATTCTTCAACGAGCATAAAAAGCAACCTCGCTTGCCAATTGTCGAGGTTGCTTTTTATTTTGCTTACCTTTTGACCAGACCCATTATAACCTAATACTATATTTTAAATATGTACAGTAAGCCCGAAATAAAAAACAGCGTACCTTCATGGTACGCATGATAAATAGCCGTATTTTTATGATTTTTTATCAAAAATACGGCCTCATCTATCTTCTATTACATGTTGCTTGAATCATTTTAGACCAAGGCATGTATTGATCTAGAATTTCAGGATTTTGATGGATGCCGATATTCGGTAGATCCGTCAAAAGTTTCTTTATATATTCATAGAAATCAATGCCATTACTTTTTGCAGTTTCTGCGATACTCAAACAGATGGCATTCGCTTTTGCACCGGCTTCACTAACACTAAAGAGCCAATTTTTTCGACCAATGACATTGGGGCGGATGGCGTTTTCGGCTGGATTATTATCAATCTCAATGCGGCCATCGTTCAAGAATGCTCTAAGCCCATTTGCTCGATTCAACGTATATTCAGCTGCCTTTGCGAGGGCATTTTTTCCGTAGAATGGTGATGTTTCAATCCAGTTAAGAAATTTGTCAACGATTGGCTTCGAGTATTTTTGGCGTTTTTTTCTGCGCTTGCTCGGAGACAAATGTTTAAATTTCCTTTCTAGTCGATATAATTCATCACAATACTTCACACCAACTTGGCCATTCTTACTGTCGGCTTTCAACCAATAACGACGAACATGAGCCTTATCCGAGAACTTAGATAAGGCACATTATCCAAGAAGTTTGATTATCCGAGAAGAATTACTGTATGTCCTTAAAATACAGCAATTCTTCTCTTTTTTCTTAGATAATTATTTGATACACATTTCGGTTTTCAATTCAGAAAATCTGGAATTCTATTTGACCTTTGAGAAGTTTTTCTTTCATCTATATTTGAAGGGAACCATTTTTCATTCCACTCTTTTAAATGCCTGTTAACCGTGTCTTGGGAAATATCCGCATAAATCTGAGTCGACTGTAGAGATGCATGTCCCAAAAAATTCTTTATCACAACCAGAGGAACACCGGCTTCAAGCATATGGCTGGCAGTTGTATGTCTCATAGAATGAGGTGGATAACTACCAGCAAGAAACATGGACGGTTTTTCTTTTTTAGCAACGGTAATATACTTTTTGAATATTCCCTCTATACAGGAAACCGACATCTGCTCATGCGTTTGGCTTGAAAATATATGCCTTTCAGGTTTATCACTGATTTTTCTGTGCTCAATATACTTCTTAAGTGGGGTGGCACAGGCGATAGGAATACCGATACGGCGGCTCTTTCTGCCTTTCCCCGTAATATTTAGTGTAGCGCCTTTTGGATGAAACTGAACATTTCCGACCGTAAGGTCACATATTTCTTGTGCACGCGCTCCGCTTGCATACATAAGACTTAGCAAGATTTTATCTCTGAGACTAATTTCCCTGTTTTCATTAGGAAGGGCTAAAAGTATTGTGACTTCCTGACGGGTAAAAATCGCTCTTTGCTTATGCTGGCTTTTTTTCATAGGAATCTTATTCACACTATTCCTGAAAACAGAAGCCGCAGCAAAATCCCGGTTTTGTGCATAGGCAGAAAAAGAGTTTATTGCAGACAACCGCTGGTTTTTAGTAGATGCACTGCAACCACGTACCGATTCAATCCATGTAAAAAATTCTGTTAATGTTATATAATCAAGTTTTTCAAAGGTAATTTTGTCAGCTTCGATTCCTTTTTCCTTGTACATGAATTCGATGAGCAGGCGGAATGCATATTTATAGGATTTAACTGTATTGGGACTTGCACCTACGGAACATGGAAGATAGGTGGTAATAAAGGCGTCAAGGAGCCTTAAAAAATCAGATGCTTTATTCATCATAAGACACCTCCGGGAAAACCTGCAGTGTGTAATCCTCAAACAGTTCCATAGCTTCAGGAAATAATTCGCTGCTGAATTTCAGATAACTCTCCGTTTCTTTAAGGTTGTCATGTCCTAGATATATGGATAAATAGGGAACGGAAGCATCAATCGAACGCCCTGACTTTTCAGCTTCTGCAAAGGATTTAAAGGCAAACACATGCCTCAGGCAGTGAAGGCATGGTCCACGTTCCCGTTTTGCTTTACCTTTCAACGATATGCCGGCATATTTCAGTATGGTATTGAGTTTATTACGGGCAGCTTTTACAGAAAGCGGTACTTCCTGTATTGCACTGGGGAACAGTAATGCTTCGGCTTTTCCTATCAACCCCATTGCTAAACAGTATCTAATCAAGATTGATGTCAAAGTCTGATGCATAGGTACTAGCCGTTGCTTGTCTCCTTTTGTCTGTTTTAGAATGAGGATTCCACCATCGAGATCCACATCCTTCATCTTCAAAGCTAGAGTTTCCCCTACGCGCAACCCACAGCCATACATGATTCGGAGCATCATTGGAAACTCAAGCTGGATATAAGGATTCGGTTGGCTCTTTGTAAGGGTAATATTATCGGATAATAAAAAAATCCTTTTTAGTTCCTCGTCAGAAAAAATATACGGAACATAATCATCTGTAACCTTCGGTATTGGAGGCATAAAAACCCTAATTCCAATACTGCTTAAATACCGGAGAAACAGTCGTATAACAATAACCTTATTGGCAATGGAACTGCTTTTTCCTGATAAATTTTTAACCCATTCGGTTATGACACTCTCAGAAATTTCCTTATGTTGAAGATTACAATCTATCAAATAGCTATCGAAGGTGGTAAGATAATGGCAATCATGAGCATAGGCACTTTCACTTAGTACAGCTTCTCTCATTGATAAGAAATCGGCAAACTCAATGTGCAAGATGCTTTTAAAGTCCTGCATAACTTCGCCCTCCATTCAGAAAAGCTTCGAACACACCGGAAGGTGCAGGTACCGCTATTGCATATTCACGTAAACGTTCTATATCAACTTTTGCATAATGCTTTATTGCGTTTGGATCCGTATGTCCAAGCACTTTACGTACAACATCATATGGTACTTGATCATTAACCATGGAGCTAGCGAGAGATGACCGGAATGTATGTAAACCATGCTTTTTATCAGAAATGTCAATGCCGGCTTTTCGAAAATATCGTGTAGTTGCAAATCGAATAGCCGAAGTGGTTATTCCTTGATAAGGAGCATTCTGACGGAGAAATATACGACATTCATCATTAACTGTCGGACGTGCTTTTTCCATGTAATTCATAATAGCTTCTTTTATTTCCGGGAGCAGTGGTAATTCTTGCGGTTGTAGGGTCTTTTCCTGAACTATGTGAATAGAATTGCCCTCAAAATCTATTTCATCAAAAGTCAAGCCTGCGATATCTCCAGAACGCATCCCAAGCCGAGTCGCAAGAAGTAGCATCGCATAATTACGTATTCCGATTTTACTTGACCGGTCTATAGCATTTTCAAACCTGAGGATTTCATCCTCCGAGTATGTAGCAGGGACCATAAATGGTCTTGTATAATGGGGGACAATGGTGGCATAATCGTATTCAATCACGTTTTCTTTGTAAAGATATTTAAGGAACATTCGGATAACCGCCCAAGCGTCCTTATTATGAAACATCAAACAGGCTTTACATATCTGTGTGGAATTTATATATCTTATGTCATTACATCCTAAAGTCATCAAAAAGATCAGAAAATCTCCACAGAATTTTCTTTTTCCTTTAATGGTTCCTGGCCGATTTCCATCCTGCTTACAAAATGACAGGTAATCTTCAAGCAAAACCGCATGGTTTTCTGGCAACTTAACAGATGATTTTTTCCGTTGGGGTGAGTACTCCCTTCCATCACAATAATCGCTTAATCTTCCTATTACTGTACTAATTGTCTTTTGAAAAGAAACACTTATTTCATGAGTGGAAATGTAATCCTCAACAAAAGCTTTCCCGATTTCGGAAGAATACGTAGATATTTCATTTAGCTGCGTATATAGTGCAAGGTTTTTTAATATTCGCCGGTAATTGTTCAGTGTTTCCTTTCCATAGCATTTTAATTGAAGCTCCTCTAACAATCCATGTGTCAGTTGTTCGACTGACTGATTCTCTTTTTCCATAAGATAATCCTCCTATACAATTGTGTATGGTTACATTTCCATCATTGCATAAAGGGATCATAATTATTCGAGAAAAAAGATAAGGAATAATGTGATTATGCGGAAATTCTCAATTCTTCTGGGATAATCAAACTTCTTGGATAATGTGCCCAACAATTTGCGAAGGTAATTCCGCCAATCTTATCATAGGCAGAGTAACCATCACAAATAATTGTACCGGAATACCCCTCCGTGAAACTTTCAAGGACGGACCGAGCCCGTGATAAAGAGCTTTGAAATAGAATAATCAAGGGACCTTGGCTTGGCACACTTCGATATACCCAGTTATAGGCATTGGATTGACCAGATTTCCCATCAGAACGATGAATAATTTGGGAATACGTTTCGTCGACATGTAGAACAGACTTAAACATCATCAACTCTTTCATTCGTTCATAAATAGGTAGTAGCCAATCATGTGCTGCATGTATGACCCAATTAGAAAGATTTTTATCATTCGTATCTAGACCATAACGTGACCATTCCTTGACCTGGCGGTAAAGGGGTAAGTATTGCGCAAATTTATCATAGATGACTTTCGCAAGCACGCTAGGGCTTGCGATGCTACGTTGAATCGGTGGCTGTGGTGCTTTTCCACGCTTAATTTGTGCGGATTGTGATGCATCACTTTTGCAGTTCCTACATTCGTAGGCATGTTCAATATGCTGTACTTTCATCATTTTTGCGGGAATAAATGTAGCTTCTTCACGGACAACCGTTCCGCCGATTTCAACCATTTGATGTTGACAACAGTCACAGATGGTATTGTCTGGATGATGATGGATCGCTTCTATTTCTACATCATCTCGCAATGAATCATTTCTCTTTTTCTTCTGGATGTTTCGAACAACAGTATAAGAAATCGTCTGTTGGCTTTGTTCTTCTGTGTGCTCAGAATCAGTAAAAGACGGGTCATCCTCAAATAAGGACACTTGCCCGTCGGGCGTATTGTATTTGGATTTTTCTGTTTTAGAGCCATATAAGAGTTTTGTTAAATGTTGAAGTTGTTGCGTCAACGATTCAATCTGTTTCAATGATTGATCCAACTTTTTCGATAACTTTTTATTTTGTTGATTCGAATGAGCTAATTGTTCTTCAAGCAGTCGAATTAATTTCTCATCTTTACTTTTGTTATTAGAAGAAGCGTTCGACACAACATTCACTACTTTCCGTTCAGTTTCGTTCCTCCTATTATAATCAGTTTGAATAGTGAAATAAAGATAAAAGTACCAACTTGAACGATTTTAGAACGCGCCTTTTAGTGATGGTTGAATGGCTTTTGGTTGCTGAATGGATAACCCTTCAAGTAACCATCGGAGCTCCTGTTGTGAAAGATTACGTACTTCATTTTCATCTTTTGGCCATTGAAGTTTTCCACTATCTAAACGCTTATAAAGCATGGCGAAGCCATCGCCATCAAAATACAGACATTTGTAGCGATCTTTACTCCATCCTGAAAATAAGAAAATGGAATCGCCATATGGATCAAGTTCGAAAGAATCTTGAATCAGTGTGGCAAGCCCGTCTATGCCTTTTCGCATATCGGTCTTTCCGCAAATGATGTAGATATTTTTCACACTTGTATAATCGTATTTCACAGATGTTTCAACTCCCTCATAACGGTTTGGATAACGTGCTCACCTACGCCGCCATAGAAGGATATTTCCGCGTTTGCCGTTTTGATCGTGCAAATGCTTATTGAAGGATCTTTTGAAGAAGTGGATGATAAAGAATGTTTAGTATCTGGGTGTAGTGTGACGGGGACAATCGTTAATTTTTGTTGTGGCATAAGACATGCACCTCCTTTGATTCATACATGTATCGTACCAGAAGGTGCTGCGTGTTTATATGCGTTGTTTGAATGGGGGCTTACTATGTACATGTATATATTTTACTTTTATCAACTATTAAAAGCAGCTATGATCAACCGCACATGTAAGAAAAAGACCTTAAAGTTTAAGGTCTTTTCCATTTTTAATAATTCGTTTACCTAATGGCTTTGAAAAGCCTGTACTTTTGTCTTTATAGCCCATATTAAGGTAGAACTTATGGGCTATCTTTCTCTCTTCTCTATTTCCACTATTCAACATAATATAAGTTGCTTCTTGTCCTATCGCCCATTTTTCTGCCTCGTTCATTAATTTCTGGCCAATTCCTTTACGTCTATGGTCTACAATAAAAGCGACAATTCTTACATAGGAGCTATCATACTCATAAAACAAGTTATGACATAGTCCCACCATTCCAACTACCTTGTTATTCAGTTCAGCTACTAATGTATAATAATTAGGTTGAGACTGGATTTTACTAAATCTACCCTCTAGCTTTTCTAAAGAAGTCGGATAGCCAAGCTGATCCATTAAATGCACCAATTGAGGTATGTCTCCTGTCTGAAACTCCCTTACTCTCATTATTTTCTCCTTTAACCTTTTAGTCTTTGTCCGTAGTAAATTCTATAATCTTAATTAGAATCCTCTGGGACTGATAGAATATACAAGGTTAGTTACTATAAGTCATGTTCTAGGAATAAAAATCTTCTTTTAAAATCGCAAAAATTTTTGTATCACGAAATTTACCTTTAATAAATTCATTTTTTCTTAAAATGCCTTCAAATTTCATTCCTACCTTCAACATAACATTTTCTGAACCAATATTGTCAATATCACATCCACCTTCAATTCTGTTCAGACTAATGCATTCAAAGCCAAATTTAATTAATTCGCTAAGAGCTTCAGTTGCAAATCCATATCCCCAGTAATTCTTGTTTAAGACATAACCAACTTCTGCCTTACTATGTTGATTAGACCAATCTACAAAAGCACATGTGCCAATAACCTTGTTACTTCCTTTATGGACAATTGCCCAATCTGCAGATTGTCCCCTCTTATATCCCTCAATAACTACATTTACAAAGTTATTCAACGTTTCTTCTTTGTTTCTATTAGCTTCCCAAGTCATATGATGAGCTACTTCTATATCAGAAGAGAATTCAAATATATCGTCAACATCATCTAATGTTATCTTTCTTAATAAAAGACTTTGGGTTTCTAGTAATGGAATTTCACTCAAAAACTTTTCTATAACCATAATTAATCCCCTTTATCAATCAAAATCTCTTATCAACTATTTCTTTTTTCCTTCTAGATTTCCCTGTTTGTTCTACGTTTTATAAAGGATTTCATAGTAAAAAAAAGAACTGTAAAGAGGATCTTAATTTTTACATATAGGGAGATAAGCAAATGACGAAAAAGAATGAATGCTTAGGCTGTAAGATTGCTAAAGGATTGGTCCCTCCTGGACATATTATTTATGAGAACGAACATATTTGTTGTACGTTAGATATCGCTCCTTTTAATGAAGGGCATTTATTAATATTACCAAAGCAACACTTTCACGATATTGATGAGATAGATATAGATACACAAATAGAGATAAATAAAGCTACAGTAAATATGATAAAGCTAATTAAAAAAGTGTTTAAGCCACACGGCGTTACTACCTGTGCAAATGGTGGAAGGTTTAATGAATTGGGCCATTACCACCTTCATATCATTCCTAGATACAAAGGCGACGGTTTTACTTGGAGTGAACCAATTGATAATAAAAGTGCTGAAAACTACCTAGAAAAGACTAAGGATTTGCTAATTAATAATCTTTCAAACTAGTCATCCCTAGTTACCACAATTACAATTATCGGCATTTAAAAAGAGGCTGGGACATAACTAGCCAAAAATAATGAAAAAGGGTTCTCATCATCGCATTTTGATGATGAGAACCCTTTTTTGTTGATCTGTTTGATTGGTCTATGCACATTTTACGCTGGAGGCGATGTACTTTCGTACATTCACCGCCATGAACGCAAACCCTAATTCGTTTTTCACGTTCTCTTTGCCTCTTACGGACATTCGAGTGAAACGCAAATTAGCCCCTGAGTCCGTGACGTAATTAATAATAAATGTGCCCACAAAGCCTGATATAATAATGTTATCAGCTGATTTATGTTGATAATTTTATTTCACCAGGCAGGTGTTGAAATTGGTTAAGTTTATTTTAGAAGATTCCGATGATACATTAACGACCCATTCGGGTCTAGGTTTAATAGGTTTGCTTTTATCAAAAACAAAATTTTACAAACGTTTTTCATCCTTAAAGGTCCCAGAAATCAAGTCGTCTCCGGCCATTCTTAATGGGGATGTTACCACTTCTTATGTGGGTCTATTGTGCCAAGGTAAGAATGATTTCGACCATATCGAAGAATTTCGAGATGATCCCTTCTTTTATCGTGCATTGGATATTCAAGTGGTTCCATCAAGTCCCACACTACGGCAACGACTCGATCAAATTGCCAAGGTGACTGGATGGAAATCCATTGTTCTGGAAGAATCGGCTAAACTAATACGGCAATTTGATTCTCCTGTCACTCCAACAATTACTAGTGACAAAAAATCATACGTACCTCTGGATATTGATGTATCGCCATTTGATAACTCAAATACTAAGAAAGAAGGGGTTAGTCGCACATACAAAGGATGTGACGGGTATTCCCCTAACTTCTCCTATTTGGGTCAAGAAGGCTACGTTGTAAATGTGGAACTTCGGGAGGGAAGCACACACGTTCAAAAGGATACTGAGAAATTTCTCGAGAAAAGTATTATATATTCTCGGATGATTACTGATCTATCGTTATTGGTCCGTATGGATGCAGGAAACGATAGTGTCGAAAACCTAAAAGTTTGTGTGAATGAAAAGGCCGATTTCATAATTAAACGAAATCCTCGCCGTGAAAAGCCTGAAAACTGGCTCATGGTAGCTGAACAATTCGGTAAATGCGTTCAGGAGCGAGAAGGAAAACGTGTATTCTATGGTGCTTTAGAAACAACTCCAAAGGGAATGAAAAAAGCCATTCGCCAAGTCTATAAAGTAACAGAAAGAACGATTGATAAAAACGGCCAAATCCTCTTAATCCCAGATGTTGAGTTTGAGAGCTATTGGACTACCCTACCTAATGAAACAGAGGAAATAATTAGCCTTTATCACGAACATGCCACTTGTGAACAATTCCACAGTGAATTAAAAACGGATTTAGACCTAGAACGTTTCCCTTCTGGGAAATTTGCCACCAATGAATTAATCTTACATCTTGGATGTTTAACCTACAATCTCCTTCGGATTATTGGCCAAGAAAGCCTGAAATCAGGGGATGCGCCGCTTAAAAGAAAGGTCTTCCGTCGCCGAGTAAAAACGGTTATCCAGAATTTGATTACATTAGCTGCAAAATTGGTAAAGCATTCCCGAAGAATTTACTTAAAGTTTGGAAATCATAGTCCTTGGTTTCCTACTTTTAAACGACTGTATCTTTCATTTACAACATAAGCCTAGGAAACTGAATAGGTAATAAGACCTGAAAAAAATTATAGGTAAGCAGGTTTTATTTAGTGTACACAAAAAACAATCAATCCAACTTAAATTAGTACGAATGGCAAGAAAATAAGGAATTCCTAAAATTATCGGAAGAATTATTTTTTATCACGGATTCAGGTAAGGGGTAGTATGGTATATATACGTGCAAAAAGTTTAAATGTAAAATTATCCCCCCTCCCCATGATAATAATACAGAAGATGGGTGCACGATTCGTTCAGTCACTTTATGATATCCTTGTTTTCTTTAAGAACTAATTGCTTATTCTGAAATAATTCATGTGAAAAACTGAGGGAAACAATCCTTACCTCAGGTCAAAAAATAGCTAGAGATTTTCTTTTTTTATATTATTTAATTTAACTTTTGCAAACTTTAGAACGTTCCATGCTCCCCATGAAGCCATTCCAACTCCTAAAACTCCAATCCCTAAAATTCCAAGACTTTTCTTTTCTTTAGAAGTAAAAGTATATCGTAAGCCTTCTGCCAAATGTGGTCTAGTGTACCCAGACTTTATTAAGTCATTTACATCATCTGGCGACAGTAAAACACCTTCGACAGATTGGTATCCTTTAGAAATAAGTTCTCTACTTTCTGCATCTGATATTAGTTTGCCATTTTTCAACCAAGCCATATTTTTACCTCTTTTCGTGCAGATATATATTAAGTTCTGTAAACTTTGTCTACACTTGAAATTTTAACGAAAGGAGCAAGTAAAGTAAATTGTTTACAATTGCCATGATTAATATTATCTACTGAAAATCCCATTCGTTATCGTATCCTCAACTACATGTGTTTTGGGAATAATACCGACTTATATGTCTATCGGAAATCGATACGTAGATGTACTATAAATGGCTCTACATCAACGTTTACAGGGGTTTTTGCATCGAAAAAAGGGTGAAAAATGGCTATTCCATCGTCCAAGCCTATGATAACAATTGATATACGCTATTTTAAGGGTAAATCGGTAAAATCTTGCTTTGTACTGTTTCTATATCAATTGTTATGAATGCAGTCTATCGACACTCTCCGATAGGATTCCGATACATTTTTGCTATCGATTGAAAAAATAAGTATGCTGTGTGGATGGAAGTGTTAGGGGTATTTCCCCAGATCGGCTTTAATCTAAAAATGTAAACTAACCCCCCCACCCTTGCCTAAATACGCTCAAAAGGGCTTAAAATGGCTCTGCTAAGGGGTAAAATCAACGAAAAAAGACGATAGAATAACAATTCCATTGGGTTTTAGGAAAAATATGTAAGTGTTTTTAGGTGCTGCATAATATACAGGATCACTCAACTAAGGGTAAATTTACACAGTGTCCTTGACTAGAAAACAAAAATTTGGTATTTGTACGTGTCAAAAACACAATTATTTTTAGTCTATCGCTATCGGCATTTAACCGTGGTATACGATTAGAAGTGTTATATTTACTAATATTCATACATCAAAAGGTATACATATACATTATATTCAATACTTATACGCTATTTATTCACCAATATTCACGTAATCAAGACTAACAATGTATTCAATGTTGTTACTTGTCATTATATATTACTATCGATCATCCCATATAGACTTTAAGCATTACTTATATTCTTTCTATATAGACGTTAATTCGTCCCTGAACCTCTCTTACACAAATAAATATATAAAGTAAAGACACGGTAACCCAAACTAATTAAAAGGTGGTAATTAAAATGAGAAAAGTATTTATGAAAGCAATGGTATTAAACGAAGCTAAGAACACTAAAGCAGGTTTCAAAAGATACAATGATGAATATGTAATCGAAGTATCCGAAGAAAACTTAAATCCTGAATACCTTTGTAACTATGCTTGGGAACAAGGACAAATGTTAATGACGTTTGAAATCATAGATGAGGAATCAATCGACTTTGGTGAAGATATCGCATTATCATTAAACGCAACAGATAAAGCTATTGTTTCTACTTATATGGCTAGTGTAGAAACGGTTTATGATCTAGAAGAAGAAGTTAAATATTTAGTTGGAGTAATGAATCAAGATCCACCAGTTGATTTAGATAACAACACTTACTATGTGAAATACGAAAGATTTGGTAACAACGGAATTCTAATTGAACAATACGCTGTACAAATGGAGGCTAACTAATATGACTGTTATTACATATCAAGAAGTTTCACTGAGCATTACAGTAAGTAAAGTATATAAATAATCATAAGAATAAAGATTATTTTAAAAATTATGAAAAAAAATTCCAAATTCAACTAAAAAAGTGATATATTAGATATGCTGTTAAATTTAAAAAAGAGGGGAAATTTTGTGAAAAGTAGAACTGTTAAAAAACTTAGTATTATTGCAATTTTGTCAGTAGTGTTTATGTTTAATAGTTATTCCTTTAATTTTTTTGTTAAGGCTGAGGAAATCCCTCCGATAGATGAGGATGATGTGGTTATTATCACAGAAGATGAAAATGAAGTAGAAGAAATAGTTGAAGATATTACTAATGATAAGAAGATTGAAGACGAATATGAAGATATGCAGGATAAAGTTTTAAATGAGGAAATGAATGTTGATATTACGTCATCAGAAAATAGTGAGAAATTAGATGATGCAACAACTATTATTGCAGATGCTTCTGAAATAATAGATAATGAATCATATAAGGAAGAATTACAAGAAGAACTGGAAGAAGGAAAACGAGTATTCATATATGGGGATATTCAAGCGGATGAGTATAAAGATATTTTAGATGTTGAAGAGCTTTCTGTTGATGCTGGAGATGGGGGAGAATTTTTATTCGGATTAACAACAGAAGAATTAAATGAAAAAGCTAAAGAAGATGGTAAACAAGCTGTTATCAGAGAGAATAAAGAAAATAATGAAGAAGAGGAGACAGAGTCTGAATTTGTTAGTCATGTAATAGGATATACATTAGATGATAGTAAAGAATTGCAATATGTAGATGTTACAATACATAACTTTGATGAAGAAGGAAATCCGATTCCTAATACAGAAGAGTCAATTCTAAAAACAACTATGGATATCCAATCAGAAATCATGGATTCAGAACAAGAAAAACATGAAGAAGTACAAGAACAAGAAGTTGCATTTTTTCCGTTTCTAAAAGAAAATAAAGTAGCTGCAGAAAATGTGAGGGTTTTAAATAAATATAATTTAAATACTTATGCGAAACGTCTTGGGGTTTTAGTTGCAGAAATTACTACAGATTATCATTTATATAAAGAAACTAGTGATCAAGATAAAATTTATGACTTCTTTACTTTGGAGCCTGTAACTCAAATTCAAAGTTATAAAGGAATTTGGTCTAACTCCCTTTTTGTAGATATAGATATACCTTATGATACAGATGAGTTGGATAGTTGGTCTCCGAAAGGTGATCAAGGTGGTAAATCGTTTAATGTAGGTTTATCTTATCCGTTTTCTATTGCAATAAGTATGGATTTCGGGGAGAGTCTAACTATAGATGATCAATCAAGTACAAAACTTGACTATGCTAGATGGCTTATGAAGGATCATATCACTGAGCTTAATACCAATATAAGTGGCGAAACTTTTACGCCTGTAGCAGGATGGGCTTCAAAAGGAACATTGGCTACTGTAGGGTTAACAGTTACTGGTAAATTTAGTAATTATATAACTTTCCTGAATCCGTGATAAAAAATAATTCTTCCGATAATTTTAGGAATTCCTTATTTTCTTGCCATTCGTACTAATTTAAGTTGGATTGATTGTTTTTTGTGTACACTAAATAAAACCTGCTTACCTATAATTTTTTTCAGGTCTTATTACCTATTCAGTTTCCTAGGCTTATGTTGTAAATGAAAGATACAGTCGTTTAAAAGTAGGAAACCAAGGACTATGATTTCCAAACTTTAAGTAAATTCTTCGGGAATGCTTTACCAATTTTGCAGCTAATGTAATCAAATTCTGGATAACCGTTTTTACTCGGCGACGGAAGACCTTTCTTTTAAGCGGCGCATCCCCTGATTTCAGGCTTTCTTGGCCAATAATCCGAAGGAGATTGTAGGTTAAACATCCAAGATGTAAGATTAATTCATTGGTGGCAAATTTCCCAGAAGGGAAACGTTCTAGGTCTAAATCCGTTTTTAATTCACTGTGGAATTGTTCACAAGTGGCATGTTCGTGATAAAGGCTAATTATTTCCTCTGTTTCATTAGGTAGGGTAGTCCAATAGCTCTCAAACTCAACATCTGGGATTAAGAGGATTTGGCCGTTTTTATCAATCGTTCTTTCTGTTACTTTATAGACTTGGCGAATGGCTTTTTTCATTCCCTTTGGAGTTGTTTCTAAAGCACCATAGAATACACGTTTTCCTTCTCGCTCCTGAACGCATTTACCGAATTGTTCAGCTACCATGAGCCAGTTTTCAGGCTTTTCACGGCGAGGATTTCGTTTAATTATGAAATCGGCCTTTTCATTCACACAAACTTTTAGGTTTTCGACACTATCGTTTCCTGCATCCATACGGACCAATAACGATAGATCAGTAATCATCCGAGAATATATAATACTTTTCTCGAGAAATTTCTCAGTATCCTTTTGAACGTGTGTGCTTCCCTCCCGAAGTTCCACATTTACAACGTAGCCTTCTTGACCCAAATAGGAGAAGTTAGGGGAATACCCGTCACATCCTTTGTATGTGCGACTAACCCCTTCTTTCTTAGTATTTGAGTTATCAAATGGCGATACATCAATATCCAGAGGTACGTATGATTTTTTGTCACTAGTAATTGTTGGAGTGACAGGAGAATCAAATTGCCGTATTAGTTTAGCCGATTCTTCCAGAACAATGGATTTCCATCCAGTCACCTTGGCAATTTGATCGAGTCGTTGCCGTAGTGTGGGACTTGATGGAACCACTTGAATATCCAATGCACGATAAAAGAAGGGATCATCTCGAAATTCTTCGATATGGTCGAAATCATTCTTACCTTGGCACAATAGACCCACATAAGAAGTGGTAACATCCCCATTAAGAATGGCCGGAGACGACTTGATTTCTGGGACCTTTAAGGATGAAAAACGTTTGTAAAATTTTGTTTTTGATAAAAGCAAACCTATTAAACCTAGACCCGAATGGGTCGTTAATGTATCATCGGAATCTTCTAAAATAAACTTAACCAATTTCAACACCTGCCTGGTGAAATAAAATTATCAACATAAATCAGCTGATAACATTATTATATCAGACTTTGTGGGCACATTTATTATTAATTACGTCACGGATTCAGGACTTTAACAACTAAGAAGACTATAACATATAACTATTAAGTTTTTAAGAAAGGGTTTGTTTATTTTATGGATAAAAACAAACTAGATTTATATTTTAAAATGGCTATTATATTTCTTTTGAGTATTTTCACAGTGACACAAATAGTTTTAGTGGTTGTACTAAAAGATATTTATCAACAATTATTTAATATTTCTCATTCCTTAGTGAATTTATTTGGATGAGTTAATGTTTGTTTGGAGGACTGTTCTATTTTGGACAGTCCTTTCTTAACGATTGACAAATGCCCTCCTGTCAATGAAACTACTAAAAATAATTAGCTATAAATAATGGAGGGGAACTTTATGAAATTAAATCTTAATACTAAATCTAAATCTATTGAGATAATGCTCAGAACATCATTCATGGAAGCTTACTGTGACCGCTTGAAAGAGATGACACAGTTTTTGCTTGATAAAGTGGGACACTTTTTTCCAATTTGAAACGTATATTTTTAATGTTAGCCTCTTTTTGGCTATTTCTAGAAAGAAATTAATGAATGTTTCAGTATTATAATTATGAATCGCCACTCTCAAGATAATGTATACATGCTAATATTTATACACATTTGTAAAGTTGTTCTTGCTGCACGAACGGGGCAGTATTGTTGAGGAAGAACTTTATTAAAATTAAAATAAAATGAGTAATTTTAAACATTGGGGATTGGGGGAAAAGGTCAGTGATAAAAGGACTGTATGAAGGACATTTACCAGTTATAGATTTAGAACGTTCTATCGAGTTTTATGGAAAACTAGGTTTAAAACTGTATAAAAAATATGAGAAAGTAGCCTTTTTTTGGATTGAAGAAGGAAAAAGTTGGATTGGTTTATGGGAAGGAGCAGAATCAAGAGTTCCTTATCACGTTTCATTGAGACATATTGCATTTTATGTTGAATTAGATGATACCTGAGTCCGTGACGTAATTAATAATAAATGTGCCCACAAAGCCTGATATAATAATGTTATCAGCTGATTTATGTTGATAATTTTATTTCACCAGGCAGGTGTTGAAATTGGTTAAGTTTATTTTAGAAGATTCCGATGATACATTAACGACCCATTCGGGTCTAGGTTTAATAGGTTTGCTTTTATCAAAAACAAAATTTTACAAACGTTTTTCATCCTTAAAGGTCCCAGAAATCAAGTCGTCTCCGGCCATTCTTAATGGGGATGTTACCACTTCTTATGTGGGTCTATTGTGCCAAGGTAAGAATGATTTCGACCATATCGAAGAATTTCGAGATGATCCCTTCTTTTATCGTGCATTGGATATTCAAGTGGTTCCATCAAGTCCCACACTACGGCAACGACTCGATCAAATTGCCAAGGTGACTGGATGGAAATCCATTGTTCTGGAAGAATCGGCTAAACTAATACGGCAATTTGATTCTCCTGTCACTCCAACAATTACTAGTGACAAAAAATCATACGTACCTCTGGATATTGATGTATCGCCATTTGATAACTCAAATACTAAGAAAGAAGGGGTTAGTCGCACATACAAAGGATGTGACGGGTATTCCCCTAACTTCTCCTATTTGGGTCAAGAAGGCTACGTTGTAAATGTGGAACTTCGGGAGGGAAGCACACACGTTCAAAAGGATACTGAGAAATTTCTCGAGAAAAGTATTATATATTCTCGGATGATTACTGATCTATCGTTATTGGTCCGTATGGATGCAGGAAACGATAGTGTCGAAAACCTAAAAGTTTGTGTGAATGAAAAGGCCGATTTCATAATTAAACGAAATCCTCGCCGTGAAAAGCCTGAAAACTGGCTCATGGTAGCTGAACAATTCGGTAAATGCGTTCAGGAGCGAGAAGGAAAACGTGTATTCTATGGTGCTTTAGAAACAACTCCAAAGGGAATGAAAAAAGCCATTCGCCAAGTCTATAAAGTAACAGAAAGAACGATTGATAAAAACGGCCAAATCCTCTTAATCCCAGATGTTGAGTTTGAGAGCTATTGGACTACCCTACCTAATGAAACAGAGGAAATAATTAGCCTTTATCACGAACATGCCACTTGTGAACAATTCCACAGTGAATTAAAAACGGATTTAGACCTAGAACGTTTCCCTTCTGGGAAATTTGCCACCAATGAATTAATCTTACATCTTGGATGTTTAACCTACAATCTCCTTCGGATTATTGGCCAAGAAAGCCTGAAATCAGGGGATGCGCCGCTTAAAAGAAAGGTCTTCCGTCGCCGAGTAAAAACGGTTATCCAGAATTTGATTACATTAGCTGCAAAATTGGTAAAGCATTCCCGAAGAATTTACTTAAAGTTTGGAAATCATAGTCCTTGGTTTCCTACTTTTAAACGACTGTATCTTTCATTTACAACATAAGCCTAGGAAACTGAATAGGTAATAAGACCTGAAAAAAATTATAGGTAAGCAGGTTTTATTTAGTGTACACAAAAAACAATCAATCCAACTTAAATTAGTACGAATGGCAAGAAAATAAGGAATTCCTAAAATTATCGGAAGAATTATTTTTTATCACGGATTCAGGTAGCCTTCAGATATCCAAAAACTGGTTCTACGTCAATCTTACGTTTTCCGTAGATTTTACCCGTTTTTTCTTCTGAAAGCAGCTGTTGAATGCTTTTCTTTTGTTGTTCCCACTTTTCGTTATAATGGATTCTTCGGTTCTTTCCTTCCTTCGCCTTCGTACATTGTGAACGAAAAGGACAACCTGAACAGTCTTCACATTCGTACACATTGAATAACCTTGTAAATCCGTAACGGTCTGTGCGATGCGATTTGTAACGAAACGTCAACTTATTCCCGTTGGGACAAGTAAAGGAATCATCTTCTTCATGATAATCCCAATTCGCTGTCTGAAATGGGTCATTCTTAACGCGTTTTTTCTTCTCTTTTCGATACATACTATATGTGATAAGAGGCGTACGCTTTCTGTTCTGCACATCGAGGTAATTCTCTTCACTTCCATATCCCGCATCTGCGACAATATAGTTTGGGAGTTCGAAGTAGTGATGTTCAATTGCGTCAAGAAACGGACAAAGTGTTCGTGTGTCCGTTGGATTTGAAAAGACATCGTAAGCAAGTGTATATTGACCTTCTGTCGCAATTTGCACATTATACCCCGCCTTCAGTTGGCCATTCTTCATGTAGTCATCCTTCATACGCATAAACGTGGCATCATGATCTGTTTTTGAATAACTATTCCGTTCGTTAAAAATCTCCATGTCTTTTTCATACTTTAACTTACGTTTCACAAAGTCTTGAAATTGCTTATACGCTTTCTTCGGTTCTTTTCTGCTTGATCGCAGTTGTTTTCGTTCATCGGCATCTTCACTTGCTTCAATTTCTTTTGTCAACTCTTCAACCTTTTCTTCTAATTTTTTAGTGATTAGAGATAATTCTTCAACAGAAAGTTCGTCCGAACTTTCTCGTTCGATCTGTGGAATAATTTCTCTTTCTACTAGTTCGTCATACAGCTGGGTTGATTTCTCCAAGAGGCTCGCACTATACTTTTCGATTGATTTGCGCCAGACAAATGTGAACTTATTGGCATTTGCTTCAATCTTCGTTCCATCAATGAAGATTGCTTCATTATCAATCTCGTTCTCTTGAATAAGTTGACATCGAAACTGGACAAAGCACTCACGAAGAAGCACTTGAACTTCTGGGTGAACACGAAATCGATTGATTGTCCGATAGCTCGGTTCGTAACCTTGAGCTAGCCACATCATACGTATACTATCTTTGAGAAGCGCTTCAATTTTTCTTCCTGAAAAAACTGACTGTGTGTAGGCACATAAAATGATTTTCATCATCATGCGTGGATGGTAAGCAGGACACCCCGTTTTCTGTAAGAAGCCGGCAAAGGCTTCATCTGGAATATGTTCAACGAGATGATGAACGGCGAAGGCAATATCATTTTCTTGTAATTTTATTTCTAAATCTAAAGGCAAAACCACTTGATTCATGTTATAATTTTTAAACATAAGGACCCTTCTTTCCGATAAGATTTTGTGTGGTAACTTTATTTTATCAGAAGTGGTCCTTATTTTAATGTAAAAATAAACAAAGCCGGTGACATTTTACTCGTCGTAAAATGTCACCGGCTTTTTCGGTTCAGAGGAGGGTTTTGTCCCAGCCTCTTTTCTTTTTACTAAGTATTAAGAACTCTAAGGAATGTTCCTTTTAAGGACTTTTCTAGAGCATACTGATTTAATTCTCTTACTTTGGTGGAGAGCTCTGTTGCTTTCTTCATTCGGGCGTTCCCTACCAGCACAAAGGGATCGATAATCCGAACCTTTTTCTTTTGGTGTATGTCGTAATTTCTCTCATCATTTATTACCTTTTTACTTATATCTTTCATTTTTTTTAGCACTTCAGGGTCTTTACTGTCAATTAACTTCTTCCAAACTGTTTCATCATCTGATAATAAGTCATCAAAATGAATAATCTGCTTGGCTATTGCGATCTTTAATATATCCGTTAGTATGGCATATCCATATACATTTAATGGGTGAAGAAAGAAGTCAACTACCTCAGTATAGTAAGCTTTAACAAACCATTCTGCTGCCTCAATTGTTTTTAAACAAATTTTACCGTCAACCACTCTTAATTCATCTACAAATTTACAAGCATCGTCTAAAGAAATCATATTATAGGTAGATAAATCACGAAGCGTGTAATCGATGCGATCTGCACACAGCGAAGGAAGAGGTTGTTCTAATAAGGACCATTTCTCAATAGGCAATATAGATAAGATATTAAATCCATGCTTTTGTAAAACAGAAGGTATTTCTGACGATTGAATTACTTTTTCAAATATTTGGTCGTGAAAGTCCTGTTCTGGATTATCTAAAACGAAATCTATAACATGAGAAAAAGCTGTATGGGAAATATCATGCAGCAAGCCAGCTATTTGTTCTTCTATAGAACCACCTAATTTTTTAATCAATAGCATGACACCTACAGAATGTTCAAATCGTGTTACATTCCACTTTGGATTTACTAAATAACTTGCGCCGCCTTGGTGAATCTTTTTCAGCCTCTGAAGGGGCTGAGTATGTATTAATTCTGCTAGGACTGGTTCTAAGTGAAAAGATCCATAAATGAAATCATGAATTTTCATAAAACGACTTCACTTTCCCTTCTTTTATCATATCTATATTTATCTAGTAGAATAACGTTCTGCAAGCTTCTCTTTATGTGATCTGAATATTTCTTCTAATGAAATATCATATTTGTTAGCAATAACAATCAAGTTACCTAACACGTCTCCTAGTTCTTCCGTTAATTCTTTCTTATTTTCTTCTAAAGTTCCAACTACTTCGTCTGGTCGATCTCTTCCAATTTCTAAAGCCCTAATAGCTCGTGCTACTTCACCTGTTTCTTCAGCCAGAAAACCAATTCGAATAAAGATATCTAAATCTGACCAACCTCTCATTTTGTAGTAGTCCTTTACCCACTGTTGAAATTCTGTTACGTTCATTGAATGGTTCCACCTTCCTTTTTTAACTTCAACTAAGTTTACCAAATCATCCATTATTATGTATAATCAATAACGGTGACTACATAGGAGGGGATCTTTATGAAAAGAATAGCTGTATTTTGTGGATCAAGTAATGGAGCATCTGACCTTTATATTCAAGGTGCAAGGGATCTAGGAAAAGAACTTGCTAAACGTAATATTTCGCTTGTATATGGTGGAGCAAGTGTTGGAGTAATGGGTGCTGTGGCTGATGCTGTGTTAGAAGCTGGCGGACATGTCATTGGTGTCATGCCTACTTTCCTTGAAGAAAGAGAAATTTCTCATAAAAACCTGTCAGAGCTTATCGTTGTTGAATCTATGCACGACAGAAAAGCCAAGATGGCCGAACTTGTAGATGGATTCATTACATTACCAGGTGGTCCAGGTACATTAGAAGAATTCTTTGAGATTTTCACATGGGCTCAGTTAGGGCTACATCAGAAGCCTTGCGGATTGTTGAATATTAATGATTATTACACACCACTTATTTCTTTATTTAATCACATGACAGAAGAGCAATTTCTACAGGAAAAATATCGTTCTATGGCTCTTGTAGATACAAAACCACAAGGTTTATTAGATCAATTCAATACATATCAACCTCCTTCAGTGAAAACATATATCACAAAAGCTCAAAGCTAATCAAAACCACCAGTGTGAACTGGTGGTTTGCTCTGCGGCTAAAAGCCTCTCTTACCGGCCTCGGCCTTAAAGGCCCACTGAAAAGGTTTCCCTTCTGCACCACATTCACTCACCAATTCTAAAGAATTTCTTTATTTACTTCCGATTTTTCTCACCAGTGAACGGATCAAATTCTTCGAACAATGTTAGCTGATCAGCCATGTAGTCTTCTTTCAGCTGATTTCTTATATATTCTTGTATTTGTTTCTTATTTCTCCCCACGGTATCAACGTAGAAACCACGACACCAAAATTTCCGATTCCCATAGCGATATTTCAAATTCGCATGTCGATCAAATATCATCAGGCTACTTTTTCCTTTTAAGTAACCCATGAACTGCGATACACTTAATTTTGGTGGGATACTAACCAACATATGGATATGATCCGGACAGGCATTTGCTTCATGTATGATGACACCTTTTCTTTCACATAGCTCTCTTATGATTTGTCCAATACTCTTTTTGTATTTGCCATAAATAATTTGCCTTCTGTATTTTGGGGCAAAGACTATGTGGTACTTACAATTCCATGTTGTATGTGCTAAACTGTTCATGTCCTTCATAAGGGAATACCTCCTTCTTGCGTGAGATAAACTGGTCGGGAAACCAACTTTATCCTACCATGAAAGGAGGTTTTTTTGTTACCTCGCTATAAGCTCTCCGGAACCCCCGGCATAGCCAGGGGTTTTCGAAACCATCAATAAAAGAACAGGATTAGTTACTATCTAATCCTGTTCTTTTGTTTATTTGCAATGTAACTTAATATAATCACTGTTATAGGAAATCATTTAAAGAATCAATAAGATAACTAGAATTATCTATTATCTCGACACAGTAAATGCTTGCAAGTACAATTATAAATATTAATTGTATGTAAGGGGAGAAGAAGCATGAAAAAATTATATAGCGTGGATAAAGCATCAATCTCAGATATCAACCAGATTATTAAATTAAGGGTAGCTTTGCTTAAAGAGGTAAATGAAATTCAAACAGAGGAAGAAGAAAATCAGATCATACATGCTACCAAAAACTATTTAAAAACTGAAATCTCCAATCATAATTTTGTTTCTTACATAGCAAAAAATGATAAGGAAGTTGTAAGTGTAAATGGAGTATCCTTTTTTAAAAGACCTCCGTATTTAGAGAATTTACAAGGTGTAGAAGCTTATATACTTAACATGTATACCTTACCCACTTATAGAAAACAAGGATTGGCTAAACAATTACTTGAGAAATGCATTGAAGAATGTAAGAACAGAGATGTAAAAAGAATTTGGTTACATGCTTCTAAAGATGGTGAACCCTTATACAAAAGTATGGGCTTTAGTTTTAAGGGTAGGGGTAGGGGTAGTACCAGCGTAGCTGACACCACCCGCAAAGTATATGGTTATTATTGGTAAATAATAAGGGGAGAAATTGGGGTCTATGTAGCAATGTAACCAAATCCCGTAATAAACATTTGCTGATATTATAAACTTTAATGGATACAGAAGAAAACCACCCAGAAGTGATCAGGTGGTTTCTAATTTTAATAAGTACCTAATTCATAATAAGTAGTAAACTTTTAATTGCCCTATAGCCAAAGCTTACACCAAACCCTATTAAAACTAGGCCAGCAATAACTGATAACCATTTTAAAAATCGCTGATTAGCAAATTTCCGTCCAAAGTTAACTGATGTTGCAACAGTTAAATCCCAAGCAGCAATTCCAACAAAAATAGCACTGCTATAAAGTAAAGCTTGTCCTGTACCTATGGTATTTAAAGTTGTTGTAAGAACTGAGCCATAAATACCAATCCAAAAAATAATATTTAACGGATTGGATATAGCGATCAAAAATCCCGATATAAATGATTTCGATTTAGTCTCTTTTTCAACTTCATCGGAAATAGTCACTTCCTTAAAAGCATCCCTTATGCTTTCATATCCTAAGTATACTAATATTAGAAATCCAAAAATCCACATAATCAATTGAGCCATTGGCGTGGTCAAATAAGTAGATACACCAAAATATATTAAAAGCATTAAAACAATGTCAGCTGACATCCCACCTAAGCCAACGGCCTATGAATGCCAGAATCCGTTCTTTATTCCTCTCTTTATCATTTCTATATTAATCGGTCCGACTGGTATAGAAAGTGAAAGGCCTAAAACAATATAACTTAAAACATTCATAATTTAACCGTTCTCCCTGTAATTGGACATCTTACTACGCTTTCTTCATTTGTTTCAGGTAGTAAGTATTGTCTCCATTCTCTGTTTGTTGGGTCTCCATAATCCCCAATATCAGGATGTGAATCTATCATATCATAATTTTTTAATCGCTCACGAATGATTTTCCTTACTTGTTGCCCTTTTTTCGTATCTGCTGTAATGTCGTCTAGTGTGCCACGAGGCTGCATCGTTATTTCAAGACCATGAGAAGTAAATCTACTTTTCCTATCCGAATAAAAAGGTGCCCGGCAAACTAAGAAAATAGGTTCTCCCCCAAAACAAAACTCCCATTCTGGATGATTCGGATCCTCTGGCACATTAGGAGGCCATGGTTCTGGATCGTTTTCATTTAAGAATTTAACGACATTCCAAAATCGTTTTTTGTATTCCTCTGCTTGAAGTTCATTTTCTGAAGGTTTAAAAAAGATAACCAATGTTGTTCTTTTACCAATCGATCGATAGGTTTTTATGTATTCATAAACTCCATCTCTTATTTTTAATAATTCATACTGATCATAAGCTGATTCAGCAAATATATAACGAATACAAATCTTCTAGTTCTGATTTTGCTAGTATTTTTTCAAGTTCACGATGAACAGAAAAGTATTCTTGTTTTGTTTCCTTCCAATTTTGAAAGGTCTCAGTTGGTAATCGATATGTAGCGTCATTATTTTCTGCCTTTGGTTCATTTGCTGTTTCACCTAGAAAGCGTAACAGAATTCTCTTTTCATAGAAAAGTAAATGACAAACTAATTCCCAAATGGAATGTGCCCCTTCAACTGGTTTCCAAATTGCCTGTTCCAAAGTAATATTCTCTAGTACTTTTTCAAGTGGTGGAAACCAGTCTTCTTTATCTAAGCAGCTTGCCCATTGTTGTAACAAAAGTGTCCTTACATCCATTTTCTATTCCCTCCAATCTTATCCCTTTTAATAGATAATCCCTTTGGTCAATATTCATTTGCGGCATGTTGTTCTGGCATAACTTACAATTTCGAGATGAACCATCTGATTACCTCCCTTACCCAATTGCTGAGCAACGTTAAAAAAGCACACATTTTATTATTTGTTCCAAAACTCATCAATTTCTGAACGCAGGGAAATTTAAATAGTTTTATAGCTTTCTATCTACTATATGTGTTCATAAACTCTGTAAAGAAATCTATGTTCAGATATTACCCCTAACATTAAGTTATGTTACGATAAAACAGAGAAATTTAAAAATAAGG
Organism: Niallia sp. RD1; assembly: GCF_024219955.1. NCBI lineage: Bacteria > Bacillati > Bacillota > Bacilli > Caryophanales > Bacillaceae > Niallia > Niallia sp. RD1. Next base: position 2,075,749 of record NZ_CP100420.1, read on the forward strand.
GGAGAAATTAATGAAGGTAGGATATGCTCGTGTTTCAACAGGCATTCAAAATCTTGATTTACAATTGGATGCTCTTAAAGAACATGGTTGCGAAGAAATATTTACAGATAAAATTAGTGGCGCCAAAGATAAAAGACAAGGATTGGAAGAAGCCCTTCGATTTGTACGCTCTGGTGATACGATAGTAGTTTGGCGCTTAGATCGATTAGGGAGAAATATGCAGCATTTAATTAAAATTGTGAATGACCTTAATGACCGAGGTATTAGTTTCCACAGCTTGCAGGAAAACATTACGATGGACAAGGCTAGTGCAACAGGGCAGCTTATGTTTCATCTATTTGCGGCCTTTGCTGAGTTCGAACGTAATCTTATTCAAGAACGTTCAGCAGCTGGTCGTGCTGCTGCAAGAGCCAGAGGGCGTTTAGGAGGAAGACCGGAGAAGTTAGATAAAAAGGAATTAGAAATGTTGAAGACATTGGTAGCAAATGGGACACCCGTTACTGATATTGCTCAAATGTGGGGAGTTTCCCGAACAACTGTTTATCGATATTTAGAAAAGAAGTAAGTCTTTGCTTACGAAAGGATGGGGAGGAAATGGCATCAAGAGGGAAAGAATTACTTACAGCAGATCAAAGAGCAGAATTTGTAAAAATACCGGATGAAATGAGTAAACAAGAACTAGAAACCTATTATACTTTTTCGCAATTTGATATGGAAATTATAAAACGACACAGAAGAGATCATAATCGCTTAGGGTTTGCTGTCCAATTATGTGTATTGCGCTATCCAGGGTGGTCTCTCACAGATGTTGAACCTATACCAGACTATGTACTCCACTATATAGCAAAACAAATAAATGCTAATCCCGATTCATTTTCTTTATATGCCCAACGTGACCCAACCAAGCATGAACATATGGAAGAAATTCGACAGGTATATGGATACCAGAATTTTTCTGTAAGTACATATCGGGAGTTAGCTCAGTATCTTTTGAAACATGCACTTCAAAATGGCAATTCTATGTATCTACTTCGAACTGTTCAAGAAGAACTTAGGAATCGAAAAATAATCCTTCCTGGAATGACTACAATAGAGCGACTTGTGTGGGATACCCGTCGGAGAGCAGAGGAAAGGATTTTTAACTCTTTAACTGCTACTCTTTCACCGTGGCAAAGACACAAATTGGATAAACTTATAGATCCCTTTGCGGAAAGCAGGAAAACCCCATTGGCATGGTTGAGAGAACTTCCGGGTCAGTCATCACCGGATGCCTTTCTAAAAGTAATAGAGCGTTTAGAATATATTCGGGAGTTGAAACTTCCATTAAACATAAATGAAGTTCATCCTAATCGGTTACTACAATTATCTCGCATTGGGGCACGTTATGAACCCCATTCGTTTCGCAGATTTAAAGAAAATAAGAAATATACCATTCTTGTCGCATACCTAGTAACTCTAAGTCAGGATTTAATTGACCAAGCAATTGAAATTCATGATCGGCAAATGATGATTTTACAATCGAAAGGTCGTAAAACACAAGAGGAAATGCAAAAAGAAAATGGAAAAGCAGTTAACGAAAAAGTTGTTCATTTTGCAGATATTGGGGCTGCACTTATTCAAGCACGAGATGAAGGGCTTGATCCATTTAGGACCATTGAAAAGATAATGCCTTGGGATAAAATCGTTACTTCTGTTGAAGAAGCGAAAAAATTAGCTCGACCAATGGATTATGATTACCTTGATTTGCTAGAGAATCGATTTACTTATCTGAGAAAGTATACCTCTACTCTTTTGAAATCATTAGAATTTCATTCTACAAAAGCAGCAGAACCATTATTACGTGCATTAAAAACATTGAACGTGATGAATGAATCCGGAAAAAGAAAAGTACCAGATGGAGCTCCATTAGATTTCGTCCCAAAACGATGGCAAAAGCATGTATACGATGAGGAAGGAACAATTAATCGACATTATTATGAAATGGCTGCCCTTACGGAATTAAAAAATCATATTCGTTCAGGAGACGTATCTGTAGTCGGCAGTAGGCTTCATAAAGACTTTGAGGAGTACCTTGTTCCCAAAGATGAATGGACAACAACCAATCTTAAAGAAACTAGACTGGCAGTTCGTTCATCAGCAGAGGAATACCTTGAGGAAAGAAAGAAAGAAAGCTCTAGCTGAACGCCTTACATGGGTTTCAAATAACCTTGATAGTCTTGAAGGAATAAATATAGAAAAAGCAAAACTTAGAGTGGATCGTTTGGAAAAGAATACCCCAGAAGATGCACGAACTTTCAGTTTATCCTTATATAATATGCTTCCGAGAATTAAGCTTACTGATCTTTTAATGGAGGTAGCGCACTGGACAGGTTTTGACGAAATGTTAATACATGCTTCCACTAATCGCCCTCCAAATGGAGAAGAAAAGGTCATTTTGATGGCTGCGCTTATGGCAATGGGAACGAATATTGGATTGACTAAAATGGCAGATGCTACACCTGGAGTTACTTATCATCAGATGGCCAATGCCGCACAATGGAGATTATATGATGATGCTATAAATCGAGCACAGGCAACTTTGGTAAATTTTCAACACAAACTTGCTCTAGCTTCTTATTGGGGAGATGGCACCACATCTTCATCCGACGGAATGCGAGTACAGGTTGGTGTTTCATCGTTGCATGCCGAAGCAAATCCCCACTACGGCACAGGAAAAGGGGCAACCATTTATAGGTTTACAAGTGATCAATTTTCCTCGTTTTATACGAAAGTCATTAATACCAATGCAAGAGATGCTGTCCATGTCATCGATGGGTTGCTTCATCATGAAACAGAATTAAATATTGAAGAGCATTTCACAGACACGGCCGGCTATACAGATTCTGTATTCGGATTAAGTCATTTGTTAGGTTTTCGTTTTGCGCCAAGGCTTCGTGACTTAGCTGATTCCAAACTATACACAATTCAAAAGCCAAGTGATTTTCCTGACCTAGAAAAATTACTTCGTGGACGGATTAACACAAAGATTATTCAGGAAAACTTTGATGACGTGCTCCGTTTAGCCCATTCGATTCGAGAAGGAAAAGTGTCTGGTTCGCTTATTATGGGGAAATTGGGATCATATGCAAGGCAAAACAAGTTAGCTGCTGCATTACGAGAAATGGGAAGAATCGAAAAAACTATTTTTATTTTAGATTACATATCTAATGAAGCTCTACGTAGGCGTATTCAACGAGGATTGAATAAAGGAGAAGCTATGAATGGCTTGGCAAGATCATTATTCTTTGGAAAACGAGGGGAGTTACGGGAACGAGGACTGCAAGATCAACTTCAACGTGCAAGCGCTTTAAATATTATAATTAACGCTATTAGTGTATGGAACACCGTATATCTTACCGAAGCAACAAAATTGTTGAAGGAAAAAGGGGATTTTCAAGAAGATCTACTAAAACATATTTCGCCATTAGGATGGGAACATATCAATTTTCTTGGGGAATACACCTTTGATATGAAGAAAATAGCAAGCTTACATTCGCTGCGCCCTCTTATTCAATAAATAATAAGCCGAATTTTCTTAGCGTAGGAAAACTCGGCTTTATTTATGTCGAAATTTGCTTAGCGTATGTTTTGCGCTTTTTGTTGGTAGGACCCCAATAATAAAAAAATTGACTAGACACTATTTAGTGTCATATAATTAGGACACCAAATAGTGTCTGATATATATAAGGGGGGGAGGATTTTGAATAATACTTACCAAAAGCATGATGTTTTTGTAGCTATTGCAGATCCTACAAGACGTAAATTAATACGTTTGTTGGCAGGTGCTGAAGAGTTACCTCTTCACGAATTAACTCCTCATTTTCAAATGGGTCGCACTGCTGTATCGAAACATTTGACTATCCTTAAAGAAGCAGATTTAGTTACTAACCGTAAAATTGGTAGAGAAACAAAGTACCGACTAAATCCAGCTCCCTTACAGGAAGTGAAAGATTGGTTATCTTTTTATGAAAAGTTTTGGAATGAAAGAGCGCTATTATTAAAGAATTTATTGGAGGAATAGATAATGGCAGATTTATTATTAGATTTTCAATTTAAGAGTCCAATCAATAAGGTATGGGACGCTTTAACAAATTCCGATACACTTGCACAATGGGTCATGGTAAATAATTTTAAACCAATTGTAGGATATAAGTGTCAGTTTCGAAATGTGGAAATAGACTTAATTGTGGATAGTGAAGTATTGGTAGTAGACAAGCCTTATAAGCTATCTTACACATGGGTAGGTGGGCCGATAGACACTATCGTCACATGGACATTGAAAGAAGAGAATGGAACTACCTACTTACATCTTGAGCAAACTGGATTTGAAACAGAAGATGTTCAGGCATTTAATGGTGCGAAGTATGGTTGGGCATTTAAGATTGAAGAGCTTAAAAAAGTGTTAGAGGAAATGTAAGACCAAACTTTTGAACGATATAATTTTAATTTTAGGAGGGAATAACATGGAAGTTTTTGCTGAATTTTTAGCGGGGATTGATGATCCTTTCCACAGAGAAAGAACGGAAGAAGTACTTACTTGGATAATAGATAAATATCCAAATTTAAAGACAGAAATTAAATGGAATCAACCCATGTTTACGGATCATGGCACATACATTATTGGCTTTAGCGTATCTAAAAAGCATTTAGCCGCCGCTCCGGAAAGTGTAACAATTACTCATGTAGAGGATGATATCGTAAAGGCGGGCTATGAATACACAAAGGAGATAATACGTATTCCGTGGAAAAGTCCGGTAGACTACACACTACTTGAGAAAATGATTGATTTTAATATGAAAGATAAGGCAAACTGTACAACTTTCTGGAGGAAATAGAAAAACATAGGGTAGCCCTTAGGACGTGTATGAGGGATTCTGTGAGACTTAAAGGAGATAGTGAAATGAGTTTTTTCCAAGATATGATTGCGGTATTTAAAAAGAGACACTAGTGTTGCATTAATTTAAATTCACTATTAAAAATACTCAAAATGTTCAATATTATTATTTTGCGCAAAGAAAAAGTCCTTTATAATGGATTAGTCAGGTGGTAACCCGTCCAAATCCACTAAAAAAGGACCATCACATGGACAAGATTACACGAAAAACTTCATTTGGACAATGGTTTTCACCTATAAATCTTCAATTATTTGAAGAAAACGTGAAAACGATGAAATTAGATTACTATACGAAAAAATTAACGACAGAGTCATTTCTAAAATTACTACTTTTTGCGCAGCTACAAGAAATTGAAAGTCTGCATGCGCTGGGTGATTGTCTTTTCGATGACCAGCTTCAAAAAGGGATAGACCTTGATTCTATTAGTATTTCTCAGTTGTCACGGCGGTTAAACGGCATAAACCCTGATCTATTTCAAAGGCTTTTCCTTGATTTAGTGTCACAAATTCATGCCAAAACGCATTACACGAAACTCGTGATGCCGTTAAAAATCATTGATTCAAGCACATTGCCACTTAATTTGACCAATCATAAATGGGCTAAATTCCGCAAAACAAAAGCAGGTGTAAAGTTACATTTGCGCCTTGTGTTTATGGAAAAGGGTATATCCTATCCTGAAAAGGCCGTTATGACAACGGCAAAAGAACATGACCGTGGTCAGCTTGAAATCATGGTGGATGACAAGGAATGCATGTATGTGTTTGACCGTGGTTATCTAGACTACGAGCGCTTTGATCGCATGACTGATGATGGCTACTTCTTTCTTTCACGGCTACGCAAAAATGCAGTCATACGGAACGTTTACGATTTTAAGCTACCCAAGGATACAGCTGTTTTATCAGACCAAATGGTGTTGATAGGTACGACTCAAAACCGTGCTGAAAATTACTTTCGGCTTCTAAAAGTGATGGACTCAAAAGGAAATGAACTTCATTTAATTACAAATCGTTTTGATTTAAGCGCCGAAGAAATTTCAGAAATGTATAAATCACGGTGGGCAATTGAGCTGTTTTTTAAATGGATCAAACAACATCTCAGCATCAAAAAGTTCTACGGTCAAAGCGAATGGGCGATTCAAAATCAAGTATTTATCGCACTAATTGTTTTTTGCCTACATGTTCTCGTGCAAATCGAGACCAGAAGCAAGCGAAAAACCTTACAGATTAGCCGTTATCTAAGGGCTGCATTGTGGAAACCAGCGAATGTTTGGCTTCGAAAGATTGAAGGAAAAGCCATCCCTTAAATATGCAAATTGTCGTCGTTGCAAAAGTCTAATTGTAAATAAATTTCCAAATGGATGGGGCCACCTTTGATTGGGTATTTACTTTTTTGCCTCTAAACAGGGAAGGTGAGTAAACTGAAAATTATGACACTATTTATGCAACACTAGTGAAAAAGAGAGAATTAGTATTTATAGAAAGCTACAAAGAATCAGAATATGTATATACCTTTGTGTTTGAAAAAGAGAAAGATTTAACCTGGAAAGCAGGTCAGCATGGTTTGTTTAGTATTACTCATAAAAAAGTGAAAAATCCTACTAAACCATTTACAATATCATCTGCCCCAAGTGAAAATAAGATAATTAATTGAGTGTAGTATCTAGGTGGTTAATCAAGCGTCATTCAATTTGTTTTAATATCAAAATCAATCCCAATTCCTGACATTGTAAGTAGATCTGCCTTAGTTCAAATTCATACCTAAATTACGTCTCTACTAAAATGTAGGGGCGTTTTTAAATAATCCATTTTGGTAATCCCAATGGAATTCAAGGAATATTTTAAAGAACATATCGCATGATAAAACAAAAAGGATTTTTTATGTTTGGTCTATTGCTTGCAATTTTCGTGTTTAATATAGCATGTTTTAAAGTAAATAAATTACTGAATAAAAATCAAATTGCCCATATTTGGATGTTTACCGTCGCTTTTCAAACAATGTCTGAACTTTATATTAATTTGAAATATAGAGCGTATTGGTATTTTACTCCAAACGTGGATGTGTACGCGTTTCTTCCTTTAGCATTATTAGTACCTCCTGTGAATATTTTGTTTTTAAATTGGTACCCATATAACAACTCGATTAAAGAGAAAGTATTTTATTTTCTTTATTGGGAGATTTTTATTGTGGCTTATGAAGTAATAACACTTCTGCCGGAACCGTGGGGATACTTTAATTACGGGTGGTGGAATTTAGGATTATCAATATTAGTAGATCCAATACTGCTTTTTATATTGTTAAAGTATTATAAAACGTTTGTGAGAACAGCTGAATAAAAATGTGCAGAGTTATGTCTAAATCATTGTATGACAAAGGAAGAGACTATATTAAATACTTAAATCAATTGGGAAAAATATAAAAAATCAGGATGTTTACCTTACAAGCCCTGCTCTTCGGAGTGGGGTTTTTATCCGTAGGAATAGAGTTGTAAAACACAACTAATACTATGAAAAAAGAGGTGTGATTATGGATGAAATAATAAAAAATTTAGATATACATGCCAAAGGAATTTGGTGTCCTATTGCATGGACAGTAATCTTAGTCTTGGTAGTATTATTAATACCAAAACAAAAACTCAACTGGTTACAGATATATTATACTTACGGTGTAATAGGATTGCTTACTTGGATTTCGAATAGCATTTTTGGAGTGTTTTTAGATTTAGTGGATTTTGGAGATGCGTCAGTAACTGGTTTTGCAGAAATGTTAACGTATACTTTTATTCCCTCATCATTAGCAGTTCTATTTTTGAATATGTTTAGTAGAGAAAAAAAGATTATATTAACAGTAATTTTCTTAATAATATCTTTATTCATCGAGTGGACATGCCATGCTTCTGGTTTTATGGAATATAAAAAATGGAATTTACTATTTAGTGTTCCGGTATACTTTGTTATTTATTATTTTGTTCTTCCATTTCACTACCGTTTAATTAGCGAGATACGGTCAGAAGATTAATATTAGATATTCAAGACCTACAATTTTGGGATTAATATAACGGTATAAGATAAAGCCCTCTCAGCTTTTGAGAAGGGCTTTTAACTATCAATCGTAAGCATGTACATGTAATCACTAAAGCCTTTTTGAGCATTATACTATTTTAAGATCATCAAAATAGGTATTTGCTGATTTGACAGAGGAAATAAAGCCTTTTAATATAGAAGACGGAATTGATTTGAAGAGAATTTCATGGGATTCAGATGTTGAAGTATTGCTAAACTATTTTGGCTAAGATGTAAGTTTCACCTTATAAATGGTCAAAGTATACGATAGCTTGATATAACTTTTAATCATGATATAAGTGTTAAATATCAAGAAGGTTGACCTTATATCCATAATGAGAGGATTTGAGTTTGAATATGATAGATAATTTTTGGCGTGATTTGCCACGACCATTTTTTGTACTAGCACCAATGGAAGAAGTGACCGATGTAGTTTTTCGCCATGTAGTCAGTGAAGCAGCTAGACCGGATGTATATTTTACCGAATTTACAAATACGGAAAGTTATTGTCATCCAGAGGGAACCCAAAGTGTGCGTGGACGTTTAACTTTTACAGAAGATGAACAACCAATCGTTGCACATATATGGGGAGACAAGCCAGAATATTTTCGGCAAATGAGTATTGGTATGGCAGAGCTTGGGTTTAAAGGCATCGATATCAATATGGGCTGTCCAGTACCGAATGTGGCATCCAAGGGGAAGGGAAGCGGGCTTATCCTCCGTCCCGAAGTGGCTGCAGAAATAGTACAAGCTGCAAAAGCGGGTGGGCTACCTGTAAGTGTGAAAACAAGGCTTGGTTATACAGAGATAGAAGAGTGGCGGGACTGGCTAACACATATATTGGAACAGGGAATTGCTAATCTTTCTATTCATTTGCGAACAAGAAAGGAAATGAGTCAAGTAGATGCGCATTGGGAATTGATTCCAGAGATTAAAAAACTTCGTGATCGTATTGCACCAGATACACTTTTAACGATTAATGGGGATATTCCTGATCGTCAAACTGGCTTGAAGCTCGCTGAACAATATGGTGTGGATGGAGTTATGATTGGACGCGGTATTTTTAAAAATCCATTTGCCTTTGAAAAAGAACCAAAAGATCATAGCAGTAAAGAATTGCTTGATCTTTTAAGATTGCATCTTGATCTCCATGATAAATATTCAAAGGAATTAGAGACACGTTCCTTCAAAGCTCTTCATCGCTTTTTTAAGATCTATGTCAAAGGCTTTAGAGGGGCGAGTGAATTGAGAAATCAATTGATGAGTACACAGTCATCAGATGAGGTACGTGCAATGCTTGATGACTTTGAGTCAAAAAACATGGATACGATGGGGACAGGAGAATAATAATTAACAGTAGTTGGCTGGCATGAATGCGGTATGGAACCGGATTTATGCCAGCCAATTTTTATAGGGAAAATACACATTTTCGATGGGAGTCAATATCATCATAGTTATTTCTCACTATATGAATAATTTGTGAACAAATGCCTAGTAATTACTCCATACTCATTGTGAAATTATTACTAAATAATAGTATTTTCACTAGTGTTGCATAAATGTTGTTAGAATATTCAGTTTAAATATGTCCCCTGTTAAGAGCCAAAAAAGTAAATACCCAACTAAAGGTGGATCCATCCATTTGGAAATTTTTTACAATTAGACTTAAGAGACGACGACAATTTGTTTATTAAGGAATGGTTTTTCCTTCAATCTTTCGAAGCCAAATATGTGCTGGTTTCCACAAAGCTGCCCGTAAATATCGGCTAATTTGTAGGGTTTTTCGTTTACTTTTTGTCTCGATTTGTGCGAGAACATGCAGGCAAAAAACAATAAGTGCGATAAACACTTGATTCTGAATTGCCCATTCGCTTTGGCCGTAAAACTTTTTGATATGGAGATGTTGTTTAATCCATTTGAAAAATAACTCAATCGCCCAGCGTGATTTATACATCTTTGAGATTTCTTCAGCACTTAAATCAAAACGATTTGTGATTAAATGAAGCTCATTTCCTTTTGAATCAATCACTTTTAGAAGACGAAAGTAATTTTCGGCACGGTTTTGCGTCGTACCAATCAACACCATTTGATCCGACAAAACAGATGTATTCTCGGGTAGTTTAAAATCGTAAACCTCCCGTATGACTGCGTTTTTTCGCAGCCTAGAAAGGAAAAAGTAGCCGTCATCTGTCATCCGATCAAAGCGTTCGTAGTCTAAGTAACCACGGTCAAACACATACATACATTCCTTGTCATCAACCATTACTTCAAGCTGACCGCGGTCATGTTCTTTGGCCGTTGTCATAATGGCCTTTTCGGGATAGGATATACCTTTTTCCATAAACACAAGGCGTAAGTGCAATTTAACACCCGCTTTTGTTTTGCGGAATTTTGCCCATTTATGATTAGTCAAATTGAGAGGCAATGTGCTTGAATCAATGATTTTTAATGGCATCACAAGTTTCGTGTTGTGCGTTTTGGCATGAATTTGTGAAACTAAATCAAGGAAAAGCTTTTGGAATAAGTCTGGATTCATGCCATTTAAACGGCGTGAGAGTTGGGAAATACTGATAGAATCAAGATCAATGCCCTTTTGCAGTTGATCATCGAAAAGACAATCGCTCAGCGCATGCAGACTTTCGACTTCTTCTAGCTGCGCAAAAAGTAATAATTTTAGAAATGACTCTGTCGTTAGTTTTTTCGTATAGAAATCTAATTTCAACGTTTTCACGTTTTCTTCAAATAATTGAAGATTTATTGGTGAAAACCATTGTCCAAATGAAGTTTTTCGTGTAATCTTGTCCATGCGATAGTCCTTTTTAGTGGATTTGGACGGGTTACCACCTAACTTATCCATTATAAAGGACTTTTTCTTTGCATAAAATGATAAAATTGAACATTTCAAGTATTTTTAATAGTTAAATTAAATTAACGCAACACTAGTGTAGTATTTTATATAATTAATTGGTACTATAAAATTATAGTTTGTGTAAAATTGCACAATGTGATGTTTAAATAGATTAGAAGTACGATTGTTTGAGGCAAAATTCAATTTGAAGATGTGGGGATGCGAAATGATAAGCTAATCGCCACTAGTATATAAAGATGAGGTGTAGCGAGTGTTTCAGTTACTTACAAGAAGAACAGAAGAAATAGATCTCTTAAAAAAGAAAATAGAAGAGTTAAATAATAAATTAGATGAAAGAGAAAATAAATTTCAGCTCTTTTTAAATCATTTGCATATAGAATTACTAAATACCATTGAGCAACATGAAATTGTTAATGATCAGCATAATGTTCTAGATGAGATGGTACAAGCGTTATTAAAAGAGTTTACGAAAGTGGAGAAAAGCACCAAGCAGTCAAATGACGTTTCTAACATTATTTTAAATAATGGTAACCATCTAATGAATTCAACCGAAGAAATGGTGGGCTTATCCACAGATGGGGAAAAGGCAGTAGAGGATGTTTTAACATTAATTAATGATTTAGGGAAACAATCTCAAAATACGTTTATAAGTATGAAGAAACTAAGTGAAAGTTCTAAAGAAATTGAACATATTGTGTCTGTGATTGAGCAAATTTCTCAACAAACAAATCTGCTTGCATTAAATGCTTCCATTGAAGCAGCAAGAGCAGGGGAAAATGGCAAAGGGTTTGTAGTGGTAGCAAATGAAGTAAGAAAGCTTGCCGAAACTACTAATCAAAGTACAAGCATTATTTCAAGCTTAATTAAGCAAATTCAAACTGAAATGACAGATGCTTTTAAAAATAATGAAAAAAATGCCAGTTTAGTAGATGAAGGAATTCAGTTAAGTTCACTAGTGTTGCATAAATAGTGTCATAATTTTCAGTTTACTCACCTTCCCTGTTTAGAGGCAAAAAAGTAAATACCCAATCAAAGGTGGCCCCATCCATTTGGAAATTTATTTACAATTAGACTTTTGCAACGACGACAATTTGCATATTTAAGGGATGGCTTTTCCTTCAATCTTTCGAAGCCAAACATTCGCTGGTTTCCACAATGCAGCCCTTAGATAACGGCTAATCTGTAAGGTTTTTCGCTTGCTTCTGGTCTCGATTTGCACGAGAACATGTAGGCAAAAAACAATTAGTGCGATAAATACTTGATTTTGAATCGCCCATTCGCTTTGACCGTAGAACTTTTTGATGCTGAGATGTTGTTTGATCCATTTAAAAAACAGCTCAATTGCCCACCGTGATTTATACATTTCTGAAATTTCTTCGGCGCTTAAATCAAAACGATTTGTAATTAAATGAAGTTCATTTCCTTTTGAGTCCATCACTTTTAGAAGCCGAAAGTAATTTTCAGCACGGTTTTGAGTCGTACCTATCAACACCATTTGGTCTGATAAAACAGCTGTATCCTTGGGTAGCTTAAAATCGTAAACGTTCCGTATGACTGCATTTTTGCGTAGCCGTGAAAGAAAGAAGTAGCCATCATCAGTCATGCGATCAAAGCGCTCGTAGTCTAGATAACCACGGTCAAACACATACATGCATTCCTTGTCATCCACCATGATTTCAAGCTGACCACGGTCATGTTCTTTTGCCGTTGTCATAACGGCCTTTTCAGGATAGGATATACCCTTTTCCATAAACACAAGGCGCAAATGTAACTTTACACCTGCTTTTGTTTTGCGGAATTTAGCCCATTTATGATTGGTCAAATTAAGTGGCAATGTGCTTGAATCAATGATTTTTAACGGCATCACGAGTTTCGTGTAATGCGTTTTGGCATGAATTTGTGACACTAAATCAAGGAAAAGCCTTTGAAATAGATCAGGGTTTATGCCGTTTAACCGCCGTGACAACTGAGAAATACTAATAGAATCAAGGTCTATCCCTTTTTGAAGCTGGTCATCGAAAAGACAATCACCCAGCGCATGCAGACTTTCAATTTCTTGTAGCTGCGCAAAAAGTAGTAATTTTAGAAATGACTCTGTCGTTAATTTTTTCGTATAGTAATCTAATTTCATCGTTTTCACGTTTTCTTCAAATAATTGAAGATTTATAGGTGAAAACCATTGTCCAAATGAAGTTTTTCGTGTAATCTTGTCCATGTGATGGTCCTTTTTTAGTGGATTTGGACGGGTTACCACCTGACTAATCCATTATAAAGGACTTTTTCTTTGCGCAAAATAATATATTGAACATTTTGAGTATTTTTAATAGTGAATTTAAATTAATGCAACACTAGTGAGTTAAGTTCTCTAACAAAAAAACATATCAATCGATTAATGGAAATAATTACGCAGGTTCAATTAGATATGAAGAAGTTACTGGAAGAAATTGAACACCAAAAAAACTCTAACGAAGAAGTAATAGAAAAGTTTAGTCAAACTACTAATCTATTTGATGAAATAAAACAAGTTATTATTCAGCACATTGATGATGCCGATGTTGTTGGCAAAAAGTTATTAGAAGGTGTAGAGAAAGTAAAGGGTTTTTCAAAGGAAGAATCATAAATTTATCTGGGGGATTTCTACTTTAGGGTAATCTCTGAAATCAGTAGAAAAAAAGTAAGATAGATAACTAATTATAGAATCTAACATGTTTAAATCAAAGCCACTCATACATTCCGCAGCATGGGTGGCTTTGATTTTATATGGAATTGAAGTTTATAAATAATTAGTGAATTTCATCCGGAAGGCAGATTTAATTCTTTTTAAGAAGTATTACTATTTTATATAAAAAGAGTTCAGTAATAGTGGGGATGAGAAAGAAAAACGGATGGAAGTTTTCTTATGTTTTACGCTTCTCTTAGAAGAAGCTATCTAGAAGTATTGCGTGTTTATCCCACTCTTAACGGACAGTAAGACTCAACTGTAAGCTTATGAGAATACGAGGAAGATAGGTGGGAGATCAACTGTCCGTAAAGGTCCGATTGATTCAACTAACGATCAGTGGGGGAGGAAGGAAAAACCCACTGATGGAAGTTTCACTTTATTTGCTTTGTTTGATTAGATACATGCGGATGATATAATATTCTTATGATGATATAGGAAAAAAGGCATATTTAGTTTCTAGTTTTAACCTATAGTACTAGAAAGCTTTACATCGTTGGTCATATAAAGATAGAAAGGGATTGTCCTATGGCATTTTTAAAAGTTAAAAACGAATCGAAACGGTATCATTTAGGCGATAATGTTATCGTTGCTAATGATGATATTAGCTTTGAAATTGAAAAAGGTGAATTGGTTGTTATTCTTGGTCCAAGTGGGGCAGGAAAATCTACTGTATTAAACATTTTAGGAGGCATGGATCAACCCGATGAGGGACAAATTTTAATTGAGGGACAAGATATTGCTAACTATAGTGAGCGCCAATTAACGGAGTATCGAAGAACGGAAGTTGGTTTTGTTTTTCAGTTCTATAATTTAGTGCCTAACTTAACGGCTAAGGAAAATGTTGAATTAGCTTCACAAGTTTCTCCTCATTCTTTAGATGTGGTTACAACACTCGAACAGGTGGGACTGGGTAATCGTTTGGACAATTTTCCGGCACAATTATCTGGCGGAGAACAGCAAAGAGTGGCTATTGCAAGGGCCTTGGCGAAAAATCCTAAACTTTTACTATGTGATGAACCTACAGGAGCATTGGATTATACAACGGGAAAACAAGTATTAAAACTACTGCAAGAAACTTCACGCCGTACTGGAACTACTGTTATTATTATCACCCATAATTCTGCATTAGCACCAATGGCAGATAAAGTCATTAAAATCAATGATGCCAAAGTTCGGTCCATCGAACTAAACCCTAACCCCGTATCTGTTGATTCAATCGAATGGTAAGTAGGTGTGAAAAATGATAAATGTTTATCTTAAATCATCATTTAAAGAAATAAGCAGTTCGAAAGGGAAATTTATTTCAATCATTTTAATTATTCTCCTTGGTACGATGCTTTTTGTGGGAGTTCGATCAACTGGTCCAGATTTAAGTAATTCTGCAAGTTCTTATGTAAATAACTATCATTTAGCAGATTTACAAATTATCTCGACCATGGGGTTAACAGAAGAGGATGTGCAGATACTTCAAAAGGAAGAAAATCTGGTTGTAGAGGCAGGATTTTCAGCCACCTATGAAAAAAATAAAGAAGAATTGGTACAAATTCTTTCTTATTCAAATGATGCCAACCTGAATAAATGGAAAGTCATAGAAGGGGATTTACCAAAATCTAATCAAGAAATAGTGTTAGATTATAAAGCCAAAGAATTCGGTTTTAAGTTGGGAGAAGAGTATAAAATCAATTCTCCAGAAATTGAAAATAAAACTTTCACTATTGTTGGATTCGTGAACTCTCCGCTTTATTTAAGTACTTCTGATCGGGGAACCACTGATAGTGGAAATGGGAATATTGATTATTTTGCTTATATTCCAGAAGCTGCATTTTCGCAAGATGTATACAGTCAGTTATTCATTAAGTTTTTAGATACAGAGAACCTAGTTGCTGATAGTAGTGAATATACTAGCGTTTTAGATGAAAATGTTTCAAAGGTAGAGCAGCTTTACGCTGACAGACCGGAAAAACGATTAGAGGAAATTCAAACAAAAGCAAAAGAAACTCTATATGCTAATTTACAAGAAATCGAGCAGGGAAAAGAACAGGTAGAATTAGCAAAAATGCAAAGCGGTGCGGATCTTTCTTCACTAGATGCTGAGAGTGAGAAATTAAATAAACTGGAAAATGACATTGACGAAAAAATAGCAGAAGTGGAGACAATGGAAGAGCCAGTATATTACTTCCAGACTCGATCTTCCAATCCTGGGTATCAGGACTATTTCGATAGTGCGACAAGCATTACCGCTATCGCAGGTATTTTCCCAGCATTCTTCTTATTTATCGCAGTGCTCGTTACTTTTACAACGATGTCGCGAATGGTAGAAGAAAACCGCGGAGAAATCGGTACTCTGAAGGCTCTAGGATATAAGAAAATAGAAATAGCCCAGAAATATATTATTTATACACTCTTAGCAGGAGTTCTTGGTGTGGGGTTAGGTACAGTTATTGGTACAAAAACGCTTCCCCCTTTTATCTTTCATCTTTTTGAAGAGTATAATATTCCAACCTTTGTTGGCCAATATCACTGGAATTATATAGTTCAAGCCCTTATTGCAGGATTATTTGCTACATTAGGATCAGCACTCTATGTATTATGGAAAGATCTTAGAGAGAAACCGTCAACACTTATGAGACCAAGAGCGTCTAAATCTGGTAAGCGAATCTTGCTTGAACGAATTACTCCTCTATGGAACAGACTAAACTTTAATCAAAAAGTAAGTTATCGTAATCTGTTTCGGTATAAATCGCGAATGATTATGGCAATTGTCGGGATCTCTGGGTGTACTGGATTGATTCTTGCTGGCTATGGTATTAAGAACTCAATTGAAGATTTACAGCCTAAGCAGTTTAGTGAAATTCTTCACTATCAGGGTATCGTTACGATGGATCGTCCGACAGCACTTACACATTCTTCCCTCATTACTGAGGAAATGAATGCGGTTGTGGAATCAGTAAGTGTAAAAAATAAAACGCGTAGCTCACAGACAGTAAGTATGATTTCACCTAGCCGTACGGAGAAATTCAACAATTATGTATCATTACATGATGTAAATAAAAATAGGGTAACTGTTTTGCCGGAAGTTGGAGCTCTAATTACGCAGAAGCTGGCGAAGGATATGAATGTCGAAAATGGTGATACATTATCTATTAATAAAGATAGTAAAACAGTCAAAATAAGAGTAGTGGGCATTGTAAAAAATTATGCAGGACATTTTATGTATATTGCTCCAACTTATTATGAAGAACTTTTTGGAGACTACGAGCCAACATCTGTTTTAATAAAAACGAAAAAGTTATCAGCATCTGAACAAAAAAACCTGACAACGAGCTTGCTTGAAAATTCAGATGTGAAAAATGTTAGTTTCTTTAAAGAAAGTGGCGGAATTCAGCAATTTGGTTCCTTAAATTCGGTGGTAATGATCATGATTATATTATCTGGGGCTCTGGCACTGGTAGTATTATATAATCTTACTAATATTAATATTTCAGAACGTATTCGAGAATTATCGACTATTAAGGTGTTAGGTTTCTATAATAAAGAAGTAACATCTTATGTGATGAGAGAAAGTATGGTTCTTTCATTATTAGGAATATTATTAGGTTTCATGGTGGGAACGTACTTACACAGGTTTATTTTAACTACTGCCGAGAGTGGGAACATTGTTTTTCCGTTAACTATTCATTGGTCTAGTTTCGTTTATGCCGGGCTAATTACACTGTTTTTTAATTTCTTAGTAATTGGCATTGCACACTTTAAGTTAAAACATATCAATATGATTGATGCGCTTAAGTCAAATGAATAAAAAGTAATACTAAAAAATATAGAGACCCTATTTCGTATGAAAATACTGCGAATAGGGTCTTTATATTTTACGAACGAGGGACATTAGTATTCCAACCAAATATAAACTCGAACAATTATACGTAGATGAAAATAAAACTTCCGTATAATTGTTTGGATTTTTTATTCATTTTAAGAAAGAAGATTTGTGGGTATCACCAGTAGACTGAATACACTTCGCTTTCCATGGGGTTCGTCACTTCGCTCCTGTGGAAAGTAGAGCAAAACCT
This sequence comes from Niallia sp. RD1, assembly GCF_024219955.1. Classification (NCBI taxonomy): domain Bacteria; kingdom Bacillati; phylum Bacillota; class Bacilli; order Caryophanales; family Bacillaceae; genus Niallia; species Niallia sp. RD1. The sequence goes on from NZ_CP100420.1 coordinate 2,093,400, forward strand.
AAGACCCCACAGGCGGAGGCTTAGGTTGCTCCCTGTGGAAAGCGATTGTCTGTAGTGCGATGGAACAAATTGGTTTCGCTACTAAATAAGAGATTGTTCATCTTTCCCCATTATCCATAAAGTTTTGTTCTTTCAAGTAATTCAGCACCGTCTGTGAAAATTCGTGATGAGATTCTTTCGTATATTTAGCAATCGTATAGATTTGAGCAAGGTTTTTCAGTCCTAATCGTTCTGTCATTTCTTTAAGGTGAGGGACGTCCATATAGCGATTCCAGCCTTTTTCGTCTCGTTCTTTATAGATTTCCAGTATTTCTTGGTCGGAATAGTCTTGATAGGTATCATAGTGAACAAGTCCATTTCTTGGCAGTCGATCACGTGGGGCTGGATTTTCTGCTGGATATCCTAAAGAATAACCAACAACAGGTACAACATTTGCAGGTAAATTTAATAGTTTGCCAATTTGATCGCAATTGGCAAGGGTGGAGCCCATATAGCAAATACCAAGTCCCGCATTTTCCGCTGCTAATGCACAGTTTTGTGATACTAAGGTTGCATCAATGGCTCCTATCATAAAGCTCATAAAATTATCAAAATGTACAGGAGCCTCATTAAGGGAAAGCCATTTCCTCATTCGATTAAAATCAGCACAAAATGTTAGTAGGATAGGTGCATCAACAACCATGGATTGGTCCATATGGGCGCTGTACAATTTGTTCTTCCGTTCTTTATCTTTGGTAACGACAATCGAATAAGACTGCATATTGCCACTGGATGAAGCACGAATGCCTGCATCTAATATTTCCTCCAGCAACTCTTGACTTACCTCCTTATCTTCATATTTCCGAATCGATCTATGCCCGTGGATAACATCTTTTAATTCCAAACAATCACCCCTAATTTGTTTTTTCATCATTATAAAGTTCCATTTTGCGCGCGAAAATCCTCTAAAAATGTAAATAATTCTACTCAGTGTATGTAGTTAAATGGAAAGATAAATTAGTGCTTTTCTCGAAAATCGATTTCTGGGAAAAGCTAGGCAAACTTTTGAATATGATTAATCACTATTTGAAAAAATAGAAATGAAACTAAATCCAGTTTAATTCGTAATAATAAAGGAAGATATAAAACGAAAAAAATAATACGAAGAAGTAAATATTCCAAAGAAAAAGGAGTGTTAAGGATGGAAAGTAAAGGCTGTATAAAATGCGGTGGAACAGATGTAGGAACAAAAGATGTAGCAATGACAGGAACAGGTTTATCAAAGCTAATGGATATTCAGCATAATACATTTACGGTTGTCTTTTGCAAGAAATGTGGATACTCAGAGTTTTATAACAAACAAACATCAAAAGGGTCCAATATTTTAGATTTATTTTTAGGGTAAGTGAACACGAGACTAATTACGAATAGAGAGTTATTTAAATAATTCCATCCGGGAGACCAATCATATTTGAAGGGGTCTCTTTATTTTAGCTGGTTTCTAAAAGATTATGTTTTTTCAATAGGAAAAATTATTCAGGCTGCGGGTAATCGCAACAAACTTTACGAAAACAGCCATTAAATAAAATCTAAATTTGCGAGTGACAAAAATGAAGCCTTTAAAAGAAATTAGTAGAAAAATACATCGATTAATTTATATAGTTTCTGCCTTGCTTATGGTATTGTTAGGACTTTCCTCCAGAAGATTCAGTAATCATCTTCCTACTTTTATCGCAGAGAATTCGGGGGATATGCTTTGGGTGATGATGGTATATTTTGGTTTTCGGTTTCTTTTGATAAGAAAAAGTCTCCTTTTTGCCGGAATAATGAGTCTCCTATTTAGTTTTGGAATCGAATGCAGTCAATTGTATCAAGCGGATTGGATAAATGATCTTCGTAATACAACAATTGGTGCGTTAATTTTAGGAAGGGGATTCCTTCTAATCGATCTAATCCGCTATTTATTAGGGATATTATTAGCTGGACTATTAGACAAATTTTTGCTTTTGAAAAAACATGGTAATTCCATAAGAGAACACTAAAAAAGTCTTTTTTTTTTCGTGTGAAATGAAGAGCAAGCATATTTGAAAGTGAAAATAAGGGTGGTTTGGAGAGGCGTCCGCTCGTCCCATGGAAAGCGAGCGGACGTCTCGGAAAACAAATCTATCATCTTATGTTTAAAAAGTGGCTATTGTCCATCATCATTAACTAGCCAGTTTTTCAGTGCCCTCATTCCATAACAGACTATTTTTTTGTTATTTCTTGCAAATTCACTATAATATTCTTCATTTACTTTATAATAGATATAAAAAATAGGAGTCGCTTTCAAAATGAATAAGACAATGGGAATATTAGCACATGTTGATGCAGGAAAAACCACTTTTTCCGAACAGCTTCTTTATCATACAAATAGTATAAAAAAACGTGGTCGTGTAGATCATCAAAATGCCTTTTTAGATAGCCATCTAATTGAAAAACAACGAGGGATTACTGTATTTGCTGACCAAGGCATTATTGAATATGGCGATTCTACCTATTATTTAATTGATACTCCTGGGCATGTAGATTTTTCTCCAGAAATGGAAAGAGCGATTCAAGTAATGGACTTTGCCATTATTATTATTAGTGCAGTAGAAGGAATCGAAGGACATACCGAAACGGTGTGGAATTTATTAAAAAAACATCAGATTCCCACTTTTTTCTTTATCAATAAAATGGATCGGATTGGAGCAGCTGTACAGCATGTCCTGGAAGAAATTCGTTCTCAATTCACTATAGATGCATGTGATATTTCCTCGTTTAATGACAGTGGAATGTCAGAAGAACTCATCGAATTTATTGCAGAACGAGATGAGGAGCTCCTTGATTACTATATGGATAAAGGCTATCAATCAGCATTGTGGATGGAAAAGATGCAAGAAATGATTGTTTCTTCCCGCCTTTATCCTTATGCTTATGGTTCAGCCTTACAGGATAATGGTATAAAAGAATTTTTCGATCGTTTTGATCAATTAACAAAGACGTCTTACACAAAGGATGAACCTTTTGCAGGAATGGTTTATAAAATTCGTTATGATGAGGCAGGAACGAGAATTACCTTTTTAAAAGCAATTAGCGGTACGCTGCATGTGAGAGAGGAACTTACGTATGGAAATGGTGAGGTAGAGAAAATCACACAAATACGTAAATATAACGGTAATCAATTTCAACAAGTAAACGAAGGCTTGGCTGGAGAGTTGTTTGCGGTAACAGGTCTTACAAATGCAGTTGTAGGAGATGGAGTCGGAGAGATGCAGGAAAAGGCAGTGTATGAATTGGTGCCAACTCTTCGTTCAAAAGTAGTATTTGAAGCGGGAATAAATAAAAAGGACGCACTTAAGTTTTTTCGGATATTAGAAGCAGAGGATCCATCTCTTCAAGTAACATGGGAAGAAAAACAGCAAAATATTCACTTACACGTGATGGGAAAAATACAGTTAGAGGTTCTTCAGGAAATTGTATTAGAAAGATTTTCTTTACAGGTGAACTTTGATCAACCTGAAATATTGTATAAAGAAACGATAGAAACAAAAACTATTGGGTACGGACACTTTGAACCATTACGCCATTATGCTGAAGTACATCTTCAGTTAGAGCCAGGAAAAAGAAATGAAGGTATTACTTTTGAGAGTGCATGTCATAGCGATGATTTATCAATAGCTAACCAAAATCTTATACGTCAGCATCTGTTTGAGCGTGATCATCATGGGCTTTTAACAGGGTCTACTTTAACAGACGTAAAAGTGACTCTTTTGACTGGGAGAGCCCATAATAAACATACACATGGCGGTGATTTTCGGGAAGCGACTTTTCGTGCATTGCGTCAAGGATTGGAAAAAGCACAGAATCGTTTATTAGAGCCTTACTATTTTTTAAAAATAAAGGTGGATATCGAACAAATGGGCAAGGTTTTGGCAGATGTACAAATGGCTCATGGAACATTTGACACGCCCGAAACAGTAGATAACAAAGCAATGATTACTGGAAAGGTCCCAGTTGCTACATTTATGGAATATAGCACAATCCTTGCTTCTTTTACACAAGGAAAAGGACAGCTTTCCTTAACATTTGCGGGTTATTTTCCTTGTCATAACGAACAAGAAGTAATCGATAGACTAGGCTATGATAAAAATGCGGATCCAGCGTATACATCCTCATCGATTTTCTGTGCAAAAGGTGCAGGATTTACGGTTCCATGGGAGGAAGCAGAGGAAATGATGCATTGTTTATAGAAAGGATGAGCGGATGATGAAAATTCGCAAGCTAAGAGAAGAGGAGAATCCTCCTTTTGATTTATTATTATTAGCAGATCCATCTGAGAATTTATTAAAAGAATATCTTAAAAAGGGCCTTTGCTATATTGCAGAAGATGGAGATCGAATCAGTGGTGTATATGTTTTATTGCCAATTAGGGAAGAAACAATAGAATTGATCAATCTAGCAGTTGCCGAAATCTATCAAGGAAAAGGCTTAGGGAAAATGTTAGTTATGCATGCGATTGAGGAGGCAAGAAACCTAAGATATAAAAGAATAGAAGTAGGGACTGGAAATAGCAGCATTTCTCAGCTTGCTCTCTATCAAAAATGCGGGTTTCGGATGAATCGAATTGATAAAGATTTTTTTCTCAAACACTATGAAGAAGAAATCTATGAAAATGGTATTCAGTGTATCGATATGATTAGGCTCACACAGGATATATAATCCATTTTAGAAAAAGATAAATATTAGTAATTAACAGATTTATTACAAAGGTAACAAAGTGTGATTTTCCCTTCGAACCCTACGGAATTCTAGTAAATGTACGATATTTGCTAGGTTGCTTGTAAACTAATTTTAAAGTGAATGACTTATTATTTTAATAGAATTGTAATTTAGAAACCTCTTTCATGTGTTATAACAATAGAGAAAGGGGTTTTTAGATGCGTTCCTTAAAAAAACTAATGGCCATTTCGCTAAGTAGTGTCATCTTTTTGACATCGGCGATTGTGGTACAAGCAGAAACGAGTCAAGAAACACTTAACAAAGCAAAAAATCAATTGAATCAAAATCAGCAATTGATTAATGAAAAAGAAGCAGAAAAGCAAAAAACTTTAAAAGAGTTGGAAGCTGTTCAAGATGAGTTAAAATCTGTTGAAACAGTAATGCAACAAAATAAAGAAAAAATAGCTAACCTGCAAGCGAAAATTGAAGTAACGCAACAACAAATAGAGAAAAAGAAAGAAGAAATTGTTGTTTTAGAAGATAAAGTATTAGCACGTAAAGACGTTATGAAAGATCGTCTAGTTTCCTTGCAGAATACAGACCAAACGAATGTCGTTTTAGAAGTACTGTTGAATGCAAAAGACTTCGCTGACTTTATTAGCAGGGCAACAGCTATTTCCCTGATTTTTGATGGTGATAAAGATATATTAGAGCAGCAGCAAGCAGATCTTCAAAAAATTGAAGAAGAGAAGCTAGCGATTGATCAGCAAGAAGAAGAATTAACAGGACAGTATGATCAATTAGCTGTTACTCAAAACGAATTGCAACAAAATCTTGCTAAAAGACAAGAAGCTGTTTCGGCTGTACAGAAAAAATTTGCTTCTGTTTCAAAAGAAGTAGAATTAGCTGAGAGTCAAAAAAGTGCAGTGCTTGCCCAAATAAGCCAAGCAGAATCCACATTGAAGAAAGAGCAAGAAGAAGCGAAGAAGAGAGAGGTTGTAAAGGTAAACACGTCCAATAATGTGGCGAGTGTATCGAATAAAACAACTTCCAACAAACAAACTTCTAGTAAACCAAGTTCTAATAAATCTTCAAGCAGCAAAGATGTTATCTATGTAAGTGCCACTGCATATAGTCATCAAGATACAAAATCAGATATTACAGCACTTGGATATAATATTAAAAAGAATAAGAACATGAAATTAATTGCAGTCGATCCAGCAGTTATTCCATTAGGTTCAAAGGTTTGGGTAGAAGGCTATGGAGAAGCTATTGCAGGAGATACTGGCGGGGCGATTAAAGGACATAAAATAGACGTCTTAATGCCATCAACGAGCAAAGCGAAGGCTTGGGGACGCAAGACAGTGAAAATTAAGATATTGGATTAATTTAATAGATACTTTTCTTCTTGTTAGTTAGACTCTCTAGTGTGAAGAGTCTTATTTTTTTTGAAAAAAAAGAGGAGTGCCTTCTATTTAGGCAACTCCTAACACTGTCTATTTTCAAGGGGGGACTTGAAAAAGCTGTTTAATGACTATATCTATATCATAACCATAGATTATGAATAATATATGACAAAACTATCAATAAATCTTGAAAGAATTGTTAAGATTAGTAAATGAATGAGCGTTATAAAAAATCTATTAGTGTATGTCTAGTATTTAGGCTGCGGATATAGCAACCTTTACGAGAATAGTAATTATTTTTTTAATTTAGCCCATGTTTCATCCAATGCTTTCATTGTTTCCTCACGTGATTTTTGCTTTCCTACATATGCTTGAAGACTTGCGCCGAACTCTTGACCAGCCCCATCAGGATACTTCATAAATTGCCATGTGTATGTTTTGCCTTCCTGTGAGTATTTTTGAATTTCTGCCCCTAATGGACCAATATCATCTGCTGTTGCAGTAATCGTTTCAAATGCTGGAACATATTTAAATTCTTTTACAATCGATTCTTTTGCAAAATCAGAAGTGACCATCCAGTTTAAGAAATCTAGTGCTGCTTCTTTATCTTTTTCAGGAGCATCTTTATGAACAACCCAGTTTGTAGGTACGTCGACCATTAGTTTATCTGATTGTGCTTCATCATCACTTAATGGCATAGGGATAAAGCCTACTTCCAAATTAGGAGAAATTTTATCTATCATCGGCTGAATCCAGTTACCTTGTTGAATCATTGCGGCCTCACCAGTTGCAAATAAAGTTACTTGTGTATTATAGTCTGTTGTTAATGAATTTTTATTACCATAATCAATTGTTAAATCCAGTAGATCAAAGTACTTGTCAAAATGCTCATTACCTTCGATTTTTGCTGATCCGTCATTTAATCCTTTAATAAATGCATCCGCATCCTCTTGATAAGCAAATGGTACATTCAGTCCGTGGTTAGCTAAAACCCACCATTCACCATAACCGATAGAAAAAGGAGTAATTCCAGCAGCTTTTAATTTTTCGGCAGCTGCTTCTAATTCAGAAAATGTCGTTGGCAATTCCGTAATACCTGCTTTTTCAAATAATGCTTTATTATAGGCAAATCCATACCCCTCAAGGTTAACTGGCTGACCATAAATTTTTCCATCCACTGTCATAGGAACTAAGGCACTTTCATAGGCATCTTTTACCCATGGCTGATCCGACAAATCCTCTAATTTATCAAGCCAAGTTAATGCCTCTTGATATCCACCATTTCCGAAAATATCAGGAGCTGTATTGGAGGCGAATTTCGCCTTTAAAGCGGCTGTTCCATCTGCTCCACCACCGACTGTTTCAATATTAAAGGTTACATCTGGATGTTCTTTTGAGTATTGGTCTGTTAATGCTTTTAACTGATCTGCTATTTCTACTTTTCCGTTAAACAAGTCAACCACTACTTTATCACTTTTACTTGAACCGTTATTACTGGACGCTCCCTCATTTGAACAAGCACTTGCAAAGAGAAGAGAAGCAGATAAGATACCGGTTAATAAGGAATACTTTTTCATTTTGTTAAACTTCATTTGATTTCCTCCTGTTTATAGAAAATATCTTATTTATATGGAAGAGGTGGCTTTGTGAACACAGCCTCTTAGCTCCCTATTTAATAGATCCACTAGTAATCCCTTGTATAATATGTTTTTGCATCGAAAAGAAGAAGATTAATAGTGGGATAATTCCAATCATAAGCGCTGCTAGTGCAAGATCCCATTGCTTTGTGTACTGGCCAAAGAAGAAGAAAGTAGCAAGTGGAATTGTCCGCAACTCTGGATTTTGTAAGACTAGCGATGGTAATAAGTAGTCATTCCATATCCATAGGCTATTTAAGATAATGATTGTTACGGTAATGGGCTTTAATAATGGAAAAACGATTCTCCAGAACACTCCAAAACGAGAGCAGCCATCTATAATAGCAGCTTCTTCTAATTCCACTGGAATTCCTTTAATAAAACCATGGTATAAAAAGATCGTTATCCCAGAGCCAAAACCTAAATACATGAATACTAGACCCCAAATACTGTTAAGCAAGTGTAAGCTCGAGGCTGTTTTAATAAGTGGAATCATAATTGATTGGAATGGGATAATCATAGCAGCGACAAACGCCATAAAGATTATATTGCTTATTTTCTTTTTTGTGCGGACTAGCATATACGCAGCCATCGAACAGAATACAACTAAAACAATATTACTTGCAATGGTCACAAGAAGCGAATTGCTAAATACCTTTAGAAAATTTAACTTTTCAAAAGCGTTTACATAATTCCCAAATTGAAGAGAACTTGGTAAAGCAGATGTATTTGTTAGTATTTCAGAAAAAGGCTTAAGTGAATTAGAGATAACATAGTAAAAGGGAATCAAAAATAATAAGCCTAAAATAATACCGAATACTTCCATTATGAATGTTTTGCTTGTATATTTATTCTCCATCAAGATTCCACCTCTTTTTTCTTAGTAATCGTGACCTGCAAAATGGAGATGGTTGCTACAACAATAAAGAAGATAAGCGCTTTTGCTTCCCCGATTCCATAGCGATTATTTACAAATGCCTCGGTATAAATATTAAGTGCGAGCATCTCCGTTGATTTGAACGGTCCTCCATTTGTTAAAGAAAGGTTGGCATCAAATATTTTAAAGGAAGATGCAGTTGTTAAGAATAAACAGATCGTAACAGCAGGAGCCACAAGCGGAATTTTAATGTTTCGCAAGACTTGAAAACGGCTGGCACCATCAATTTTTGCCGCCTCGATTAGCTCTTTCGGAATGTTTTGTAAAGCTGCAATGTAAATGAGCATAATATATCCTGCACCTTGCCAAACGCTAACAATCACGATTCCCCAAAAGGCAGTGTTTTGATCTCCTAGCCATGCCAATTCGAATAGTGGGATTCCTGTTAGTTCGCCAATAGAAGCAAACCCTCTAATAAAGATAAATTGCCAGATAAAACCGAGTAAGAGACCGCCAAGCAGATTTGGCATAAAAAACACTGTACGTAATAGATTACTAGATTTTAGCTTTTGTGTTACTAGCAATGCTAAGCCGAATCCAATCGTGTTCGTTAAAATAATGGCTACGATGGTGTAAATAGCAGTTAATTTAAAAGATTGGAGAAACTGTTTATCTTCGGTGAATATATACTTGAAGTTTTCAAAGCCGACCCATTTAATTTCTCCAGTGATGCCATTCCAATCGGTAAAAGAGTAATAGATACCAGAAAAAAATGGAATGAGAACGACAATTGTAAATGCAATAAAGACAGGACCTACAAATAAAGAAAATAATCCTGCCTCCTTCCAGTTTTTCTTCTTTTTTGTAGAGAGTGATTTCTTTCTACCTATATTTGTCTGGTGTATAGAGGGAATTTCTATTTTTTCAATATTATTTTGATTATTCACTTTCTGCACCTCCTGTTTTTATAATATAATGGTTGTATCTTTTGGGTAACCGCTTACATTGACGGGTAAGGTGTAATATATTGACCATTCCCTGTGTATTATTTTTCTATAAGGATTTTTCTGATAAGCTTATTGCTATATTACGACTAGCCTTCTGTAAATAATTATTGGAAAGGAGGAGAGAGAAGTTTAAAAATGACATCCTTTCTCGTTCTTGTATATCGGAAAAGAAGAAGTTGTTTTAAGTTTCTCGACCTTATGAGATGGGGTATTCGAAAAAAATTAATGATTTTCTTACTTCTTGCTACGATTCTCCCGTTTGGAGGCAGTATAATTCTTACTTATTTTCAAACGATCCATAATATTAACAAGGAATCGGTAGCATATAATACAGAGTTAATGAAGAAAGGAAACGAGGAACTCACCACTTACTTGGAGGATATTGCCTTAATGTCCACTCTTTTATATCGGTATACACCGTTCATGAATGTACTGACCCAAGGAGTTGGAGAAAATAGCAAGGAGAATATGGAGGAAGTACGCAGAGTATTAGCATATGTCTATAATTCTCGATCAGAAATAGAACAAATGCATTTATACATAAACGAAGGGAGAGATTCCTTTACGAACTATCACTCTCGAATAAGCGGAAGAGGGAAAAATCAGAATATCTATTTTCACCCTTATTATCGAAAATTAGAGGAAAGTGAAACAAACTATTCTGTAATAGAACCACCTCATACGATATACAGTTATAATGGTTTATCCATTATTCCAAACTCAGAGAAGACTACAGTATTATCTTTTCACAATAAAATTAGAAATGTACCATCTAATGATATTTTGGGATTCGTATCTATTGATATAAACCTTTCTAAAATTGAAGGGATAGTGAATAGGCTATATAAAGATACAGAAAATCTTTCTATTATAAATGAAAATGGAACCGTTATCTATTCTTCTGATGAAACGTTAATCGGAAAGAAAAGCAGGGATAAATGGTTTTATGAATTGCGAAATAATCCACAGCAAAACAAATTAAATTGGGAAAGAAAAGATTTTTCTGGTGTCATTTTTTATGAAAATATTACAGTGCAAGATAATCATTTGTATATGATAAAAAGCATTCCTTATGCCAGCCTTTATAAAAGTGCAAAGGAAACCGCATTTATGAATACTATCATTGCCTTATTGGCTTTAATTGTTGTCTTGATTATAACGATAATTATTTCTTTTAAAATTACAGCACCTATTAAAGTATTAATTGAAAAGATGAAAAAAGCAGAACAGGGTATCTTTGAGACAGATTTTGAGATCGTAGGACAGGATGAGATTGGGATGCTAGGCAGACATTTTAAATCAATGGTTTTGCAAATAAATAGACTGATAGATAAAGAATATAAATTGCAGTTAGAAAATAAATCATCCCAATTAAAGGTTTTGCAATCACAGATAAATCCTCATTTTCTGTACAATAGCTTTCAGTCTATCGGTACACTTGCTCTGAAAATGAATGCTGTTCCGGTTTATACCTTATTAACGTCTCTATCGGCTATGATGCGATACAGCATGGATATGAGAGAGGAAATGGTACCGTTCTCTAAGGAAATAAACCATTCACAATCTTATCTAGCATTACAGAAACAAAGATTTGAGGATGAGTTAGACGTAACATTAACACTTGATCCAAATACGTATGAGATTCTCGTTCCTAAAATGATTCTGCAGCCAATCATTGAAAACTGTTTTAAACATGGGTTTAGCGATAATATGGAGGACGCAAAGATATCGATCCGTTCGTATCGAGAGGATGATTATTTAGTCCTTATTGTTCAAGATAATGGGAAAGGTATTAGTAGAGAAAGGCTTGAGAGAATACGTAATCGATTGTATCACAACAAAGGAAGAAAGGCTGGCAAAGAAGGAGAGTCCATTGGGTTAAAAAATATTTATGATCGTTTGCAGCTGTATTATGGAGGACAAGCGATGTTAGAAATGGAAAGTATAGAGAATAACGAATTTACTGTAATGATTCATATTCCTGTATCTTTACAAGAGGGAGTGGAAGGGCATGAAGGCACTTATCGTTGATGATGAAAGACATGTTCGTGAAGGAATTAAGCTTCTTGCTGACTGGGCAGGTAATGAGATTACGGAAATTTATGAAGCAAGTAATGGAGAAGACGCCATTCAAATTATTGAATCGGTCCATCCGGAAATTATCTTTTCTGACATGAAAATGCCTAAAATAGATGGAACACAGCTCTTAAAATGGATGGATGAACATTATGCTGAGGGGAAAACAATTGTCGTGACGGGGTATGACGACTATCATTATATGAGAAAAGCCATGCATTATGGTAGCTCAGACTACTTGTTGAAACCTATTGATCCTAAAATGTTGAATGATACATTAATGAGGGTAGTGCAAGAATGGAAACAAGAGGAAGTGGAAAGAAAAAATAAACAGGATAAAAACCAACTTATTAATAAAATGAAGCCCGCGTACCGAGATCAGCAACTAACGCACATGATAAATAATGATCCAATAGATAAGAATGTTTTGGAAGAATTTCTTTTAATAGAAGCAAAGGCATATACAATTGCCCTCATGCAACTAAGTAATGGAGCTATTGAGCAATTCAAAGGGGATCGAGACCTAACACTATTTACTTTATTAAATGTAATAAATGAGGAGCTTAGCAGGCATAATAGTGGAATTGCCTTTCATTATGTAACTGCTAAAGGAGAAATTGTTCTTCTTATCAAAAGAAGAAAAGAAGAAGCAGTTATTCTAATACGAGGGGTACATAATACGCTTAAAGAGCTACTAGGACTATCTTGTACGATAACGATTGGTTTAGAAGTAACGTCCATTACACAATTGAACCTTTCTTATCAATATGCTAAATCTATTATGATGAATAGAGATGTATCGGGAAATCAACAAGATAAAATAATAACGGATAAAAAGGAAAAAGAGATAAAAAGCTTAATGGGGTATGCTAGTTCCATTAAAATGGCTGTTCAGGCAGGCGAGTTAAATGCTTTTCATTCGCTCATTGGTCAAATTCAAAAAGATCTAACTAGTAATAACCAACTGTCATGGAGGCAACTTATCCATTTGGAAAATGAATATCAAATGATTAGTACAAGATGGCATAAGGAATTTAATCTCCCAATGAATATTTCGACCAACATAGAGGAACAAATTAATCGGTTTATAGACAAAAATGATCATTTTCAGTTAGAAGCTTATAAAACAAGGAAGAAAAAAGAAATTGCTTTGTTTCTTCGCCGCGTGAAAAGACAAAATACAAGAAAGTCTCAAAATGTTATTCATGAGATTGAAAAGTATGTAAAGGCAAACTTTCATCGAGAGATTAAACTCCAAGAAATATCCAATCATTTTTATATTAGCAGAGAATATATTTCAAGAAAATTCAAACAGGAATACAACATAAATATTTCCGAGTATGTAGTGTCCATCCGAATGAAAAAAGCACAGGAACTATTGAAAAGCAGTAATCTAAAGGTATATGATATTGCCAATATGATTGGATACCAAGACGATAAATATTTTCGCAAAGTATTTAAAAAAATAGTAGGTGTATCACCAAATGAATATCGTGAAAAGAAGCTAGAGGATATAAAGTGAAATTCTAGCATTAGCTTGTCTTCCACTTGCTTTAAGGAAATAGAGAAAATGGGTGTATAAATTGAACTATGATAAATTACTACATATCGAAACGGAAGAGATACAATTTGGATTCAATAAATCTTACCATTATCATCGGTATGAACCAACTCCATATGAGCATTTAGAAAAGTTATTTCATGAATTTCCTCTTCATAAGACAGACTATGTAGTCGATTTTGGCTGTGGGAAAGGCCGCTTAAACTTTTTCATTCATTACTTATTTCAATCTACCGTAACGGGTATTGAAATGAATGAGGAATTTTACCAGGATGCGTTATACAATCTAGAAAAATACAGGAAAAATAGGAAGGTAAGAGAAAGGAAGATAAATTTTCATTTAGGAAAAGCAGAAGGTTATGCTATACAACCAGAAGATAATTATTTCTATTTCTTCAACCCTTTTTCCTTGCCAATCTTTCAAAAGATTATCAGTAATTTGTTATATTCGCTAGAGGAAAAAAGCCGTATAGTGAAAATTATCCTCTATTTTCCCTCAAATGAATATCTATTTTTTATGGATAATCATGCGTTTTTTGAAAAAGAGGCAGATGTACATGTAGGGAATAAGACAGATAAAGACCATTTTGTTATTTATAAATCAATCTATTAATTTACTGGCTTTCTGCCCGTTTTCGTTCTAGAGAAAATGGGTTTTTCTGTTTTCTTTCATTTTAGCGTTTGGAAAATAATGCTAGGAATGAAAGGATTGTCTAAAGTTGATTTATCCTTTATATTCAGTTATATAAGTAAAAAGACATAGGTGAAAAGTCTTTTAAAATTGTAAAATACGTAAATGAGAAGAACAACTGATTCAATGAACTGTCCCTCATGACCGTATTTTTTAGAGGGGAAATTACTATTTTTACATTGCCAAGCGTTGATACCGTAACTTATTTACCAGTGGAATATTCCATTCCTATTATCCTATTATCAGTTGTTATTGCATGTTTAGCATCTTATACATCACTTTCTATGAATGAAAGGATTGTTTATAGTAGCTTTTTCCACCGATACGTATGGTTAGGGTTAGCATCCATTACGATGGGATTTGGAATTTGGTCTATGCACTTTATTGGAATGAGTGCATCGAGACTCCCAGTAGAAATGAGTTTTAATGTCCCATTAACGATTCTTTCGATAGTGCCAGCTATTCTAGCAACCTTTTTAGCTTTCATCCTATCAAGTAAGGCAAGGAATTCTACTAGATTAATTGTATTCGCTGGAATGTTTATGGGGATTGGCATCAGCGCTATGCACTACATTGGGATGAAAGCAATGATTTTAGAGGCTGATTATGCTTATCATTTAGGGTATTTTATTTTATCTGTTTTCATTGCAATTCTTGTTTCATTTTTTTCGTTATTTATTTTTTTGAAGCTACAGCCATATATGAATAACTTTATCGTGAAAGGTATTACCTCTCTTTTGATGGGGATCGCGATATCGAGTATGCATTATACAGGAATGCATGCTGTCAAGTATTATGTGGATTCGGATTTGGAACTTATTCACTCCCATATGCATCACATGAGTATAAAATCAATTATTCTTGGTGTAACAATCGGTATTGTTATTATTCTATTATTGTCCATTTTATCAAGTCTACTGGATCGCTATGTGGATTATCGCCTAAACTATTTTGACGCCTTAACGAAGCTTCCAAATCGTAGACAATTTGAAAGGTTAATTGAATCTTCCACTTATTTAACTGGAATGGCTATTCTTCATATTCACGATTTAAATAAATGGAATAGTAAGTATGGCTATTACTTTGGTGATAAAATTATCACTTATATTGAAGAATTATGTACGAAATTAATGCCCCCTAATGTAGAATTGTTTCGAATAGAAGGTAACCGTTTCGCATTCTTAAGTATGACTAATGAAGACTTAGAGAAATTGCTTGCAGGACTTAATCATTTAACAACTATTTTATCTAGTCCAGTGACAATTGATGATCAAATCATCAAGATAGAAACAGCTATTGCTCTATCTGTTAATGAGAAAAAAATTTCTTCCAAACAAATATATAAAAATGCTGTTGCCGTTTTAACCCATTATTCGATTCGCTATGATAATGAAATTATAAAGTATGATTCAGATAAACATAAACGGACTTTCGCTAATCATCTTGTGAATGAGATAGAGGATGCTCTCATAAAAAAACAGCTATACTTAGTCTATCAGCCTAAAGTATTCCTAAATTCAAAGGAAGTAGCTGGAGTGGAAGCCTTGTTGAGGTGGAAGCATCCTATATATGGAGAGCTTTCACCAGCTGTGTTTATTCCGATTTTAGAGGCGTCTGATAAAATGTGGGAGGTTACCGATTGGATCATTGAAGAGGTATG
This sequence comes from Niallia sp. RD1, assembly GCF_024219955.1. Lineage (NCBI taxonomy): Bacteria > Bacillati > Bacillota > Bacilli > Caryophanales > Bacillaceae > Niallia > Niallia sp. RD1. Next base: position 2,109,034 of record NZ_CP100420.1, read on the forward strand.
TAAGCAACTTGCCTTATGGGAGCAGCAAGGTAGAAGCATCCCTATAGCTATTAACATTCCAGGTCCATATGTGACCTCTCCAAGATTAATAAGAAGCTTGACAACCAATGTAGACAAATATGAGCTAAGTCCGTCACTAATAGAGCTTGAAATAACAGAAACTAGTGCTGTTGGTAATATTGAAGGGGCAATTCAATCCGTACAAGCTTTTAGAAGTGCAGGCTTTTCAGTTGCTCTTGATGATTTTGGTACAGGGGTATCTTCCCTATCTTATTTAAAAAGAATTCCAGTCAATACATTAAAAATAGATAAGTCATTTATTGATGGAGTACCTGAATCGCAAAAGGATGGAGAAATTATTAAGGCTATTATTGCCCTAGGGAGTTCTCTGCATTTGAGCATTGTGATAGAAGGGGTAGAAAGAGAAGAACAGATTGAATATTTATCTGCTATTAATGAGTTGCCAATTATCCAAGGCTATTATTATGCTAAACCAATGAATATCGTTGCTTTAGAAGAGTGGGTTTTTCGTTTAAAGGACAATATCAATAAATAGAGAATAAGGATCATCCGCTTCGATAAAAAAAGAAAGGATGATCCTTTTCTTATAGTAAAAAAATTCTAGATAAAAATAGTATGATTGGGGATTAATCGCAGTCTGTGGTGAGCTATGACTGTTATTCTGTAGATAGGTTAATATCTTTAGAGAATACCCCTGTACTTTTTGTATCACAGGAAGTGTTATCTAATTGGATAGATGCTGAACTCGGAGCACTTACTTTTCTAGTTTTAGCGAAGAAAGACTGATAAAATATGAAAGAGAAACAACAAAAGATCATTACTAAAAATAAGCTGTTCAGAACGAAACTCATTTATTCATCCTCCTTTGATTGTGCCGATAATGTAACTATACCGTTTATTAATGAAGGTAGTATAAAGAAAGAGTTAAGTTTAAGTGGAGTCAGTGTAAAGAAGATTAGCAAATCGATAATAAAGAGGTGTTTTTATGTATTTATCAGTGAAGGAAACCGCAGATCTGCTTTCCATTTCAGAAATAAAAGTAAAAAACTTAATTTTACAAAACCAAATCCGGGCCATCTATGATGGAACAGATTATCTTATTAACAAGGAGCAATTTAACACCCACTTTAAACAAGTAGAAACATATAAAAAGTTCGTAGAAGAAGTATTAAATGAACCAATTCCCGAAGATTTGGATATTAAAGATGAGGATTAATTTTTTATAAGTAAATAGGATATATCTTTATTAAACGCTTGGCTTAATGGAGATATACCCTTATATTATGTTTATACTTCTAGCCACGAATGAGACCAATTTTCGATTTCTTTCATAATTGGTTTTAATGAACGCCCTTTTTCTGTTAGCGAGTATTCAATTCTAACAGGAGTTTCAGGGTACACTTCTCTTACCACAATACCTGCTTGCTCTAAATCCTTTAATCTCTCCGATAAAAGTCTTCCGCTTATGCCAATGGAGGATTCTATAGAACAGAAACGTTGAGGACCGTTTAACAGCTGATAAATAATTAAACCAGTCCAGCGTTGGCTTAAAATACTCATTGCTTTTTCAAACCGTGGACAAATTGACGAATGGTTCATTTTACATCCCCCCCTCTTAATAAGTATACAATAATTATTATTTTAAGTAAAAATATTATGAATCGTAATTAGATTACTTTACAATTGTTATTTATTAAATTAAAATTACTTACATAAAGTAAGTAACTTAGGAGGAAGAATAAATGGCATTTCATGACGATTCAACTATTTATGCGAGAACAGTAACATTAAAAGTATCTAATCTTGAAAACTCCCTTTTATTTTATACAGATATAATGGGGTTTTCTGTTGCAAGCAAAGAGAAGAAGAAAGCAGCTCTGTGTGCTGGAGCAGGGGAACCCTTTCTGTTCTTAGAAGAGTTAGAAGAGGTCGAGCCAAAAACGATACGCACAACAGGACTATATCATTTTGCTATATTAGTTCCATCAAGAGAGGATCTCGGTTTAGTATTAAACCATTTACTAGATACAGGATATCCATTGCAAGGGGCCTCAGATCATTTTGTCAGTGAAGCAATCTATTTAGCAGATCCAGACGGGAATGGGATTGAAGTCTATCGTGACAGAAAGGCAACAGAATGGGAGTGGGATGGCGGCCTCGTTAAGATGGATACAACCTATATGGATACAAAAGCGGTTCTTAAGTCTGCTAGAAATGGTCAATGGGGAGGGCTTCCTGAAGGAACTATTCTAGGCCATATCCACTTACATGTAGCGGAGTTAACAGAGACTGTTGATTTTTATGTGAAAGGATTAGGTTATGATATCGTTCAAAAATATGGTTCACAAGCGTTTTTCCTTTCAACAGGAGGATATCATCATCACATCGGTTTAAATGTTTGGAATGGAATTGGTGCTCCAGCTCCAAAAACGAATCAGGTCGGTTTAGCTTACTATGATTTGAAAATACCTAGCCAAGAAAAACTAGAAGAAATAAAACAAAGACTTACACAGTTAGGTGCATTAATTATGCAAAAAGAGGGTAAATGGTACACATCGGATCCTTCCGGAAATACTATTCACTTAACTGTCATTTGAACGTATAAAAGAATTGCTTAATTTCTCTTTTCTTATTAAACTTTTAATTAGATTATACAAAAATTTCAGTTTAAGTATTAATCAACATTTAATAGGGGTGAGGAATTAGTTGCACAATAATGAGGGCGTCTATCAATATTTCATCGACAATACAGAAAGACTAACAGAAGAATGGTATAAAAATCTAACAAAAAATGACCCTAAAGGTGTATATGCATCAACTGATTCATATACAATTGAAACAATAAAGAAGCAGAATAATGATTTTCATCATCGGCTTGCTGGTCTATTTATTAAGGACAAGGAAGAATTCCTTGAAGATATAAAGGACTGGATTTTTAAAATTGCGACCGATCAAGCACACTTAGATACACCTATTCATTTTATTATTCGTGAATTTATTCGAACGAGAGAGCAATATTTTCAATTGATTAAAGAATATGCAACAAAACATCATGTTGGGCAGGAGCGCGTCATTGAATGGAGTCATGGCGTTGTAAAGGTTCTAGATGAAATTATTTTGAAATACACAGAGGAACATCACAATTATTCAAATAGGCAACTAGTAGCACAACAGGAAATGATCAACGAACTAAGTTCTCCAGTCATTTCTTTAAGCAACTCAAGAGCGCTGTTGCCGCTTGTTGGAGATATTGATACAGCCCGTGCTGCTTCTATATTAGAAAATACGATTAAACAATGTGCAGAGAAGAAAGTATCCCGATTATTCATTGATCTATCAGGTGTAGTCATTATTGATACAATGGTTGCCCATCAAATATTTCAACTGATTAATGGTTTAAGCCTAATTGGTGTGAAAACGACGTTATCAGGTATTCGACCTGAAATAGCAACAACAGCTATACAATTAGGATTATCTTTTACAGATATTTCAATTGCTTCCACTCTTTCTAAAGCAATTGAGCAAGATGGTAACTTAAAAAAATAAGTTTATTTTCATTATTAGAAATCAGTGAAAGGAACGAGTGCTATTTTTGAAGTGCGCCCAATTTCTGTGTGCAAAAATTTATCGACTATTATGCATATAGGTGGATAAGGGACAAGTAAATTGTTACTTATTTGTATTTAATACGGAAAATTTTGCGACAGGAGTACCTTGTTGGCTCACACAATCTTACAGTTCACTGTAAAAGGGTTTGCCTGCCGTACTTGTTCTCTTTCATCGATTTAACAGTAGTTAATCTATTTTTCAGCTGTTATTAAAGTTGAAATCTAGCATTTCTGCTTCATCTATCAGCCGTTCTTGCGCGTTATAAACATCACTTGTGCTAATAGTGACATTTTCCACAGAGAAACCTACATTGCCTCATCTCGATTTAATACCTCATTAAGTTCTTCTATATAAATATTATTCCAAAGTAATCATTTCATTGTCTCGCTTCCTTTTCACCGAAAGAAGTTAAGCTGTATTATATAGAATTTAGATAAATGTAAAAAACTAGGGTGAAGGTACCCTAGTTAACAAATACTAATTTAAATTTGTTTCCTTCGATATAGGAATGGGAAGGATTTTAAGCTTCTTTATCTTAAAGTTAATTCTTTCGTAAGAGCAAAGGAAACAGCAGCTTTAGCATGTAAAAACGTTGTATCAAATAACGGAATAGAACTATCTTCTTGTTTAATAAGTAAAGGAATCTCTGTACATCCTAATATAACGCCTTCTGCCCCTTGATCGATAAGCTTTTCAATGATTCGTATATATGTTTTCTTCGATTCAGGAAGAATGATCCCTTTGCATAATTCATCAAATATGATGTGATGAACAGATTCTCTATCTTCTTTTTCAGGGACAATCGTTTCTATCCCTTGATCTAAAAGAGTCTCTTTATAAAAGGCATGCTCCATTGTAAACATGGTTCCTAATAAGCCAACTTTTTTCAAACCAGCTTCTTTCGCTTTGTTTCCTGTAACCTCTGCAATGTGAAGTAAAGGAATAGATAAGGATGCTTGTACTTCTTTTGCCATCTTATGCATAGTATTTGTACAGATTAAGACAACATCTGCTCCTCCTGCTTCCAATGTTTTTGCGGCGTTTATCATTAATTCAGTAGCCTTTTCCCAATGACCAGCTTTTTGAAGGGCGACGATTTCTTCGAAGTCAAAGGAATAAAGAAGACATTTTGCAGAGTGTAATCCTCCCATTTTTTCTTTTACCAATGTATTTATATATCGATAATAATCAGTAGTTGACTCCCAGCTCAAACCGCCAATAAGTCCAATTGTTTTCATGGTAAAACTCCTTTCGAGCATTTTCCCCATGATATCATGGTATACTGGTATAGAGTAGAGCCAGAAATTAAATACTTTTATAGTACCAGTTAGTCTTTATCCCCCCTTTACGGAAAGTAAGACTCCTCCCTCAAGGTTATGAGAATACAAGGAAGATAGGTGGGAGCTTAAAGGGCCGATTGGTTCAACTAACCGTTAGTGGGGAGGAAGGAAAAACCCCCACTGATGGAAGTTTCACTTTATTGGAGGATTTCTCATGATCTTTATCACGATTGACCGATCCAAATCAATTTCATTAACTCAACAAATTTATGATCAAGTTCGTAATGGCATATTGGAAAAACAATTAAAAGAAGGAGAGAAGTTGCCCTCGTCTAGAGAATTAGCAGGTTCTATTGGCGTATCTCGAAATATTGTTCTTGAGGCTTATGAGCGCTTAATTGCAGAAGGGTATTTGGAAGTTAGGCCAAAGTCAGGGACCTTTGTAGCACAAGGCACCTCTCTTTCTTTTATAGAAAGAACAAAGAGGATAGATGCTCCTAGAAAAATGACCGAAAACCAGACGTATATAGATTTTAAAGCTGGCAATCCAGCAATAGATTATTTTCCAAGAAAAAAATGGGCACAATTAACAAAGGAAATTTGTTTACATTCTACTGAAGCCGTCTTTGGATATGGAGATGCATCAGGAATGAAAGAATTAAAGGATGCGCTTGTTGTTTATTTAAAAAGAGTCAGAGGAGTACAATGCAGGGCAGAACAGATTTTTATCACATCTGGTGCTACTCAAGGTCTTAAACTTATTACGGAAATGCTTGGTAAAGACAACAAAGCCATTGCTGTGGAAGATCCAGTAACAGATGAAATGAGGAATATATTTACCTTTGCTAATGCGGATATTATTCCTGTTCCCGTGGATGAGAATGGCATCGACCCAAACGGCTTGCCAAAACAGGCACCTAGCTTTGTTTTTGTTATCCCTTCCCATCAATTTCCGTTAGGCGGTATACTCTCTATTCAAAGAAGGCTTCAATTAATAGAATACGCTCAAAAGATGAATTGCTATATTGTGGAAGATGATTATGATAGTGAATTTACCTATGAAGGGGCACCTGTTCCGTCTATTCAAGGAATAGCACCGAACCATGTTATTTACGTGGGAACTTTTAGCAAAATACTATCACCTGGTTTGCGGATTGGGTATGTTATATTACCAGAGGAACTAGTTGATTCCTTTGAGAAAATTAAATGGTTTTCCGATCGCCATACTTCTTCGCTGGAACAATTAGTATTAGCGCATTTTATCAGGGAAGGATATTTAGATCGCCATGTACGCAAAATGAAAAAAATCTATAAAGAGAAAAGAGAACGATTAGTTGCAGCTATTCAGCAAAATTTCCACAACGCTACAATTATTGGTAAATCAGCAGGCATGCATCTAGTTGTGGAGATTCCAGGTATAGACTTTCATTCAGCCTTAATACATAAAATGGAACAATTTGGCGTGAAGGTATATCCAATTGAACAATATAGTTTAGAAAAAGGAAAGCATAAGGAAAGAATCGTAATGGGATATGGAGGATTATCGTTAGAGGAAATGGAAAAGGGGGTCCACTTATTACGAAGAATGCTAGAGGAGAATGGAAAAGCCTTTTTTAATGGAAAAACTATCTAAAATTCATTCTTTTTTAATGCAATGTATGTAAATATAATTATATATGTAAATTATTATCCTAAGGAGTATGTAAATATGAATAAATCAAGAAAAAGCATCTTTTCAAAAAAGTGGTTAACCATACTTTTTGGGGTACTCATTGTTCTCTTATTTATCCCAACCCCTTATTATTTAAATCAGCCAGGCTCTATTGAAGCACTTGCACCTAAAGTGACAGTAGAAGATGGAACAAAATCAGAAAAGGGAAGTCTTAATTTAACAACTGTTTATTCGATTAAAGCTAATAATCCCTATATATATTTGTACGGATTAGTCGCACCACATACAGAAATCCGCAAAGAAGAAGAAGTAAAAGGAAATCTTAGTGATGCAGAGTACAATAAGCTATTGCTCCACATGATGGATACTTCCAAGCAAAATGCTATTATTGCTAGCCTTCATGAAGCAGGAAAGAAAGTTGAGTTTAACTATAACGGGATTTTCGTTGCCCAAGTATTAGAAAACTCTAAAGCAAAGTCTATTATCGAAGTTGGAGATATTATCCAAAAGGTAGATGGCAAAGAATTTACGAAAAGTACAGAGTTAATTGCTTATTTAAGAGAGAAGCAGGCAGGAGACAAAGTTCAGTTAGAATTTATGCATGGGAAGGAAAAGAAGGAAGCAACTGTTGAAGTAATTGAATTAGATAAAAAGACAGGTCAAGTTGGAATTGGTATCGCTCCTGAAGATAATATGACAATCAAGCCTTCTATTGACGTTGCGATTAATAGTGAAAATATTGGTGGTCCCTCAGCTGGATTGATGTTTTCATTAGAAGTGTATAATCAGATTGTAGAAGAAGATTTAACAAAAGGGTACAAAATTGCAGGCACCGGAACAATGGATGCAGAAGGAAATGTTGGGCAAATCGGCGGAATTCAGCATAAAATTGTCGCAGCACATAAAGAAGATGTAGATATATTCTTTTATCCTCGAGATATAACGGAATATGACACAAATGAAAAGGAAATTAAAGAACAAGTGAGAGAAGAAGGATATAAAGATATTAAGATTGTCCCAGTTAGTACATTAAAAGAGGCAGTTCAGTATTTGGAAAAGCTTCCTGAAAAGAAATAATCTTTAGTGGGAGCACCGCTGCTTTTAAAGACCATTTAAATGATAAAAATTGCTTAGTTAGAATCTCCTTCATTTATTTAAGGAGATTCAGTTTGTCGACAAAAAGATTTTTAGAAACTTACATTGAATTTTCATGTGTTGTTTGGAGAGAAAGGGGGTGAGACTCCTACACTTCGCCCCAAGAGTCTCAGACTGTCTCGCTAATCCCACAGGAGCGTCCTCTTATTTTCCAGTTATTTAAAATAATGGGTAAAACCACCTGTGATAAGTCTGAAATAAGTTTAAAAAAATTTTTTTATTTCACTAATAATCAACTACAAACGTTGGTATATCAACTTTTCCGGAGGGAGTCTACGTGTATTCCGGCTGCTTTGTATTTCCTACTAATTATATTTCCTTTAAAAAATGATGGAACGAATTGGTTTCACTACTAAATTAGAGATTGTTCGTCTTTATTCATTATACATTTTGTTTTGTCCTGGCCTCTTTACGTCTTAAGAGGCATGTTGCTGTAATCATAGATGATTTCTCCTAAATTTTAGCGTTTAGAAAAGAAGGAAATGGGAAAGGTATATATAGAAGTGGAAAAGTACGAATGGATTGCCGCCACGGCACTTACAAGGAGGTTCACCATGTCAGAATTTATCAATGGTCTTTTTAATATTCTTTATGGAGCTTTTGGAGTGCCTCTCCTTTTAATCGTTCTTATTATTCTTGTCATTGTTGTATCACAAAGAAGAAGAAAAAAGAAAATGAAACAAGAAGATTGGATGGGGCATTCCCCTGTAGAGAAAATTGAAAAAGAGGATGAAAAGAAAAAATAAGGAAGAGCCTAAAAAAGGCGACAAACTCTCTAGCGTTTGTCGCTTTTTTTTGCCAAATCATTTTAAATCACGCTATTTTTTTGGCTCTTTATCAAAACATGTTCTTGACTAAGAGCCGTAGCCGTATTGAATCCATTCTTCATTGCACTCCAATAAAATGTGTTGCTTATAGCACTCCGGATTGCGAGTGAAATAGTGACGACGCTGCAGAGCCTTGATTTTATTATTTTTTCCTTCAACCGATGCATTCGTAAAACGCAATTGATGATAATTACAGATTTCTTCTTGCCAATTGTGCATCGTTTTTAAACAGATTTCTACAATCGGATGGTCAATTGCTTTTCCTTGCGCCAGCCATCTTTCGTAACCTTTTTTGGCAAGGCTATACGATGGACTGCAGTCATACCAAGCAATGAAGGCTTCTTTCCATTCATACACTTGGCGAAGTAATTTCGCATAACCAAGCAGTCGTTTTAAAATCACCATTTCGTCTCTTGTGATCTGGTCATGACGTTTACCAAGAATATGGAAGTGTTGTTTTAAATCGGCTTTCGCACAGGGAGAAAGGCTCTTTTGAACCTGTTTTCGCATAGTTTGTAAGGTATCCGTTACGTAACGATTGACGTGAAAACGATCGGCAATTCGAATGGCATTTGGATACATTTCTTTTACGAATGTATGATAGCCTTGCGCTAAATCCATGACGACAGCGACGGGATTAAGCGTCTGCCAAATCGGCTGCGCTTGATAATAATCCTGTAATTCTGCAATCGTACGACCTGGGATGACATCTAAAAACGTGCCACCACGTAAATCGTGTAAGCCGGTGTTATATCGATGTCCTTTACGAATCGCAAAGTCATCGATACCCAGTACAAGACCCGTACTCACTTTAGCCTGTTGTGCGCATCGTCTTTGAACGCGAACCGACTCCACTGCCATCCATTGACGTACAACACGGTGAACCGTTGTTGGTGGTGTTTCAGAGAGGCGCGCCGCATGGGCAATCGTCGCTCCTATCGCTTGTTTCGGTAACGTGGCTTCAAATGCCTTTGTATAGCGCTTTTTTGGCGCAACACAGTCGTAATGCCACACAAAATGGGCATGACAATCTTTGCATGTTAAACGGATAGCGGGCAGCAGTAAATACACCCGTTTCCCAAACGCAGGGAGGTGACGTACTTTTCGTTGATAAGCCGTGCCACGACGAATCGTTTGCGTTGATGCACATACTGGACAAGGCTGTGTGGCATCAATCGGTGTCACTTCAATGAGCACTTGATCTTTTACTTTTTGAATAGCACATACATTTAACTCTGGTAAATCGAGTAAAACCTTGATAGAATGGGAATGCATCTGTATACCTCGTTCTGTTGTTTGGTCGTACTTTCAACATTAACGGATACAGATGTTTTTTTGTACTCTTTTTTAAGCAAGAACAGATTTTGGCGTAGAGCCATTTTTTTCATTAATAAAAGAAAGAATATATCCTTTTCCTCTTATGTTTTCAATGCTAATGATAAGCTTCGTTTTTTTGCGTATTCGATAAATGATGGAATTGATTTCTTCATTACTTACATCAAACGTGCCTCCATAATTTTGGCTTCGCTCTGACCATACACATTGAATCAGGTCTTCTTTTGAGACAAATTGATCCTTATTTTTGATAAGAAAATCGATGCATTTAAACTCTTTCTCCGAAAATTTCCACGTTTGATTATACCAGGACAATTCTTGTTTGAGTGGATCGAGATAAAATTCCTTTGATAACCGTTTCTCTATCCCGTCAATAATCGGTATAATATCGGAAGTATCATCCACAATAGAAGCAACAGAAAGTTTAATTAAATCATTTGCTAGTGAAATTTTATCAGAAGCTTTGAGGATGGTCTCTTCGTGTGCATTTAAGCGTCTATGATTTAAAAAAGTTCCGTGCTTACTATTCAAATCCTTGATGTAACATTGATGATCTTTATAATAAATCGCAAAGTGCTTTCGTGATACAAAAATATTGCGAAACAAAAGATCAGGATCCCAGTTTGTCCCTTTTCTACCTGCAATCAAAATCGAGTTATTCAGTGGGATAAAGTCTCCCGCCTCAAATGGCGCCCCCTGTTCGACAATTAAGAATATTGACTCCTTCATATTTTTACTCCTATAAACGAATTATCATAAATGTATCATTCAATATCTATTGATTAATCATTATATTATTATGTAAACTTCAAAAAGAATTCTTCTCTTTTATCATATCAAAAAAACTGGTTGGTGGGTATGATTTACAAATCGGAAAAATCTCATTTTAAACGAATTTTTAAAGCAATAATCTATAACACTAAGACAGAGAAACAAAAGACAAATAAATTAGAATGGAGCCTATTCTCGCTACTAAATCATAAAAAAATTGGAAAATGAGGTGAAAAACCTGCTATTAAGAAAGTGAATATAGACAAAATCGATTAGTTTATCCCACTCTTAACGGACAGTAAGTCTCCCACTCAAGCATATGAGTATACGAGGAAGATAGGGGGGAAATCAACTGTCCGTAAAGGTCCGATTGGTTCAACTAACCATCAGTGGGGGATGAAGGAAAAACCCACTGATGGAAGTTTCACTTTATATTTCATTAGCAGTTACTCGAATGACTGAAAATAATCATTCTCGCGTTGAGCGAAGGAAAAAAATACAAGAAGAACAACGTTCATCAAAGAATCAGAAACCAAAGAAAAGATTTTGGAAAAAGTTCTTATATTTTAGCCTTATCGTTGGGATTGTGCTCTTTTTGATTGGAGTGGGAGCAATTATCTTGATTATTAAAGATGCTCCGAAGTTTGATGAAACATTATTAAAAAACCCTTTATCCTCTAGCTTATTTGCTAGTGATGGAAAAACAGTCATCGCCGAGGTAGGGGCAGAAAAACGTGATGATATCGGAATTGAACAAATTCCAGAGGTATTAAAGGATGCTGTTTTAGCAACCGAGGATGCTCGTTTCTACAAGCATCATGGAATCGATGTAAAACGAACATTGGTTGCAATCTTTAAAGTCATTACGACAAGATCGCTAGAAAGTGGTGGTGGAAGTACTATTACCCAGCAGCTGGTGAAAAATTCCTTTCTATCGATTGAGCAAACACCAACAAGAAAAATCCAGGAATGGTACATGGCAATTCAATTAGAACGCCGCTTCACTAAAGAACAAATTCTAGAAATGTATTTCAACAAAAACCTATACGGTGGAGATGTATATGGAGTAGCAAAAGCATCTGAGCGTTTCTTTGGGCTGAATTTGGACGAATTAGATCAATTAACACTTGAACAAGCTGCGCTATTAGCGGGAATTCCACAAAGTCCGAATCGATACATGCCAACCGTTGAAGACAATCTTGAACGGGCAGAAACACGAAGAAATATGGTTCTTAACTATATGAATAGACATGGTTATATTTCCAAATCAGAAATGACAGAAGCACAAAGTATCCCCATCGAAGAGACGTTAAACATTCAGAAGCCGAAAGCAAATAAATATGAGGCATTTGTGAATAGTGTTTTAAAGGAGGTACAAGAAAAGACAAATGCGAATATTTTTGAAGATGGATTAGAAATTTATACAACTATCGATCCGGACATACAACAATTAACAGAAGATGTACTGTCAACCAGTGATTATGTAAGCTTTCCAGATAATGAGAAGCTTCAAACAGCTGTAGTAATTACCGATACACAAACAGGAGAAATTAAAGCCATTGGTGGTGGGAGAAATTTTCAAATTAATTCCTATAATTATGCCACTATGATGAAACGTCAGCCTGGTTCGACGATTAAACCGATACTTGACTATGGACCTGCCATTGAAAAATTCAAATGGTCAACAGGGCACATGATAAAAGATGAAGAATATCATTACAGCGATGGGACGCTGATACGAAATGCAAGTCGTACCTATGCAGGAAGTAAGACGATTCGAGATCACCTTGTTTGGTCACGTAATATACCAGCATTAAAAACGTTTCAAGAAGTTGGCGTAGATGCTGCAACTGAATTTGCTAGAAGTCTAGGCTTCCCGATTTCAGATGAACAAAAAGGAAATGAGGCAAACTCCATTGGTGGAATAGATGCGGCTTCTCCACTTGTGATGGCCGGTGCCTACTCTGCTTTCGGTAATGGTGGTTACTATAGGGAACCCCATACCGTAACAAAAATTGTCTATTCAGATGGGCGTGTTGAGAAATTAACACCGGCTGAGAAAAAAGTAATGGCAGATTATACAGCTTTCTTAGTAACCGATATGTTACGGTCAGTAGTCCATTCAGGTACAGGAGCGAAAGCGAATATTTCTAGTATAGACCTTGCTGGAAAAACCGGAACGACGAACTTTGATGAACAAACCGTTACAAAATATAGCTTACCAAAAAATGCTGTAAGGGATGCGTGGTTTGTAGGGTATACTCCACAATATACTGGAGCCGTATGGACTGGGTTTGATAAAACGACATCTTCGAGTGACTATTTAAATAGCACAACGGACGACCTGTCCTTACTCGTTTTCAAAGCGATAATGTCGAAGGCGGCGACAAGTCAAGATCGATTTAAGCAACCGGACAGTGTTGGGAAATTGGGAATGGAGTATTACGTAAAGGGTGGAGAGAAACCACAACCACCAAAACCTGCGACACCAACCGATTTTGGCGCCATTTATGATGAAGAAGCAAATCAAATTCAATTATCATGGAATCACTCTCCTTTTAGTGGTTTTGAAACAAGCTTTGAAGTTTCTTATACAGTAGATGGAAAAACAACAAACTTAACATCTACAAAGGATAAAAGCGTCGTCCTTCCAAATCCTGAAAAGGGAAAAGAATATGCCTTTACAGTTGTGGCAATTGTAGAAGGTGTAAAAAGTGATATAGCTTCAACTTCCATCACAGTTGAGGAACAAGCTAAAGCACCAAACAGTCCAAGTAATCTACAAGCAACTTATGATCAAGCATCAAATAGCATTTTGATTCATTGGCAACCTAGTAAGGAAGGTGAAAATATCCAATACATTGTTTCTTTTACGGTTAATGGAATCCTGCAAACCTTAGCACCGACGTCAGAACTACAAGCCACATTGATGGGGCCTCAGCCTGGACAAACGTATATTATTACGGTAACTGCCACAAATGAAATAGGTTCTAGTGAAGCGGTGTCTACATCTGTTACAGTTAATCCGACTCCTGATCCTGGGGGATGGGACGGAAGCGGAGATGATAATGGGCTTGGTGACATTATCCATCCTGATTCAAATGCTGTGAATGGTACAACTCCATAAGTTTAATAAGAAAATGGTCACCAGCTCTCCAATGGTTGATCATTTTCTTTTTTTCATATTCCGTTTATATCCAATAAAGATCCAGAAAAAGATTTTGAGATAGGTCTTAAGATGCAAGAAACTTTTTTTTTCGGATAAATAAAGAAGCGGAAAAAACAGGGAAGAAAGGTACGATTGGCACTAGAGGAAGGGAATAATAATCAGTAATCTAAAGATAATAGTGTCATTATACAAGAGTGAACATTCTGCATTCCTATTGTGAAAACTTAACTCAAACAAGAAAAACAGGTAGGAATACCTAACATTTTAGAAGGATCACTTGACTGTTATTATATTGTAAAGAGATTGAATCAGTTTCGAAATCCATGAAATAATCTAGTTTGCTACAATGAAGGATAGCCCTACATAAGACATAATGATGATAGTTGAGCATAAATATATTATTTAGAAATGGTAAAAAAACACTCTAAATGAATAGCAGGGGGAAGTTATGACATTAGAAAAAAAATTAATTGAAAAGACGTATTATGAAGGATATTTAAAAGATAGAGATGAGTCGCCAATTGAGGTTTTAGGACAATTATATATAGCAGAACAAAGAAAGAATGTTCCTGATTTAACTTCCATCCGCTTTGCACAAGGCGAATTATATTTTCAATACCATGACTATGAAGCAGCTATTTTTAAATGGGAAAACATTAGTAATGAATTAGAACCATGGGCAAAAAAAAATCTTGCAGATGCTTATTTGGAATTAGAGGAATATTCTACTGCTGAAAGCTTTTATAAATCAATCGTAACAGATTCAGAGCTTTTACAAACAGAAATATCTCTTCAGCTGTTTTCTTTATATTTCCAAAAAGGGAATCATGAAATGGCTTTAGGAATTATCAATAATCTAGTTGCTACTAATCCGGATTATGCCAATATACCAACTATTGCAAAATCCTATTATGAGGAGCAGCAAAATTGGGAAAAGGCAGTCGAACTTGCTGTTAACGAAGGAAAAAGAACAGATGGATTGAAATGGTATGATGCCTTGATTCATTATAGCAATTTAGGTGTTATCCAGCAGTTTGAGCCTGCGTACTTTATGGAAAGTTTGAAAAATCTGCAAGAGATAGATTTTGCTACTTTTGAAAGATTAGCCATATCATTATGGAAAAACTATCAAGATACTCCCCACTATCTAACATGGGTAACTGTATTCAATAGCATCTATGAACCAGTGCCTAGTGAAGCGGAAGAAGGATTAGCGCATATTTTGCAAAGAGCGTATGCTTATTTAATTAGTGGCAGTTATTCTATTAAAGAAGTGCAAGAAATCGTTCCAGCGCTTTTAGCTAATTATTTCTTATCTTCAACTGGACAACAGGTTGTAGAAGCAGGATCTGCAGTTTTAGCTTGGAATGAAATGTTTAAACAGTCGATTGAACATTCTGTTGTAGCGAAAGCAGAGATGGTAATTAATGAAACAACTGAAACGAATGTATCATTCCAGCAATTTATGAATTTATTTGAATCTATTATCACGTGGGCTGAGAAACATGATATTCCACTTGATAAAAAGTTTACTCAAAAGGTACAAGATTTTCTGCCAACGGATCATTATCAATTATTAATGGTGGGCTCAGCTGGCAGTGGAGTGAATGCATATATTAATGAGCTTGTAGGCGAAACCATTCTAGCGGAAGATGCAAATGCAATTCTAACGGTAAAAGATAACGATTATCTTGAAATTAACGAAGTAACTAATTCTGGTTTAAAATCAATTGATACACTCACAAATTTCTATAAGGAACTACTAGTTCAACAAGAAAGTCCGAGAGTATTTCAATTAGACACTCCTTCACATTATTTAAACCAAAATAGATGGACAGTGACAACTGCTCCTTTTGTTGAAAATGCGTCTTATGCAGATTATGCAATGCTTGCTGATAGTCTCTTATTTGTTATTAATGAACGATCCGTTTTTTCTTATAATGAATATGAACAGTTAAAGCAATGGAAGGAAAAATCACCATTTTTAACGCTTCAATTTTTAATTTATATCGATGATCTCGATAATGAAAAAGTAGCAGCAAAACGTTTGCAGAAGGCAACGTCTGCTATTCAGCATTATTTTCCAGATAGCAAAATCTTTATTTATTCCAAGCAAGAGGATAGAGAAGTTCAATTAGATGAAGTTAGTCGTTACTATCAAAACCATTTTACAGGCAGAAATATGAACGAAGAACGACTGCAAAGCTGTATTTCTATTATTCAAGATTTAATTACCAATCTATTGGATAAACGCTTGGATATGGAAGATAGTTTAAAAGCGTCTCTTCGAATATACGAGGAAATGGTTAGTAAGCTGACTGGAGCTAAAAATCAACTGATCGATATGGAAGCTGCTAAAAATGAATTAATTACAAAGCAGTTTGATGAAATTAAAACGGAAACACAAGAGGCCATTAAGAACGAGATTCCAGCTATTTTAAAAGGCTGCAAAGACTTTGTAAAAGAAGATAGTGATTATAGTAAGATGCATGTTTCTCTTAATGAAGAGATGAATAAACGTGTAAATCAGTATATTAATGATACATTATCACCACGCATTCATCGTAGCATTGAGGAGTGGATTCAAGCCTCTCATAAACAATTAGAAGATGGCCAACTATTTCTTCATGAGCTAAGTGAAGGATTTAATGGAATTTACAAAGAGCATCCTTTAGAGCTATCCTGTGACTTTGTGATTATAGAAGATTGGAAAAGAGATGCACGCCGATTATCAAGCGGACTTCGGATCGAGCCATTAAATATTTTCAATCGTTTTAATGCATCACAAGTATTTTTAAAGAGTGCTGGAAAGCTGCTTGGTGCGATTCAACAAAATAATAAAATGCTTCAGTCTAGATATCAAAAATACCTTGAAACAGAGGATTTTTCTGAAGTAGCATCATCTGTTTCGACAGCTGTTTTACAGCATTTTGATTTCTATGAAAAAGGATTGGAAAATGATATTAGAATGTTCTTTATCCGTCCAAAAGTAACACTAGAGCAATTTGCAGAAGAAAAAACAAAGGATATTGAAGAATACAAGGATTTATTAGAACGATTAAAGAATAACCCAGAAATGTTCCATGACCCATTGAAATTATTTGAATTACGCTTACTACAGTACGATTGGCTTGCCAATACATCAAAGCCAGTGACGACATGGATGTAAGGCAATAAAAAAAGGGAGCAGAATAGTCGATATATCGATTACTCTGCTCCCTTTCTTGTTGTCCTACTGGTGTAAATTATTACAGTTTAAATGAACTTTTCAAGGAAACGATGCGGTTAAATACTGGCTTTTCAGGAGTTGTATATTTTGGATCCACATTAAAATATCCATGACGGAAGAATTGGAATTTATCTTGTGGTTTAACATCCTTCATATTTGGCTCAATGAAGCCTTGAATCACTTCAAGAGAATTTGGATTTACATAATCCAAGAAAGTTTTACCTTCTTCCATTTCTTCATTTTCGTCTGTAATAAGTGGTTCGAATAAGCGGAACTCGGCAGGTATCGCTTGAGATGCTTCTACCCAGTGCAATGTTCCTTTTACTTTTCTGCCTGTAAATCCAGATCCACTTTTCGTTTCTTTATCATACGTACAGTGTAACTCGATTACATTTCCTTCTTCATCTTTTATAATTTCTTCACACTTAATAAAGTAAGCATGCTTTAAACGTACTTCATTACCAGGAAATAGGCGGAAGTACTTTTTCGGAGGATTCTCCATAAAGTCTTCTTGTTCAATATAAATCTCACGAGAGAATGGAATTTGTCTAATACCCATCTCTGGGTTTTCTGGATTGATTTCAGCATCTAACATTTCCACTTGACCTTCTGGATAGTTAGTAATGACTACTTTTAACGGATTTAGAACACCCATTGTACGAGGAGCCTTTAACTTTAAATCTTCACGAACAAAGTGATCAAGCATTGCAGAGTCAACTGCTCCAGAGCCTTTTGAGATTCCTAATTCCATACAGAAATTACGGATAGCTTCAGGTGTTACCCCTTTTCTTCTTAAACCAGAGATAGTAGGCATACGTGGATCATCCCAACCATCTACATATTTTTCATCTACAAGGAGCTTTAATTTACGTTTACTCATTACGGTATTGGTAATATTTAAACGGCCAAATTCGATTTGTTGTGGGGTGCTTTCCATCTCACATTCACGTACAACCCAATCATAGAGTGGACGTTGGTCTTCAAACTCTGTTGTACAAAGAGAATGTGTTACTCCTTCCATTGCATCCTCTAATGGATGAGCAAATGCGTACATTGGATAAATACACCATTGATCTCCTGTATTATGATGAGTTGCATGTGCAATACGGTAGATAACGGGATCTCTTAAGTTAATATTAGGAGAAGCCATATCAATTTTTGCACGAAGAACCTTTTCCCCATTTCCGAATTCGCCATTGCGCATTGCTTCAAATAATTGAAGATTTTCTTCAATCGAACGAGTGCGATAAGGGCTTTCTTTTCCAGGCTCTGTTAATGTGCCACGGTATTCGCGAATTTCATCAGCAGATAAATCATCTACATAAGCTAGTCCTTTTTTTATTAACAGAACTGCACGGTTGTACATTTCTTCAAAATAGTCAGAAGCAAAAAGAAGATTTTCCCATTCGTATCCGAGCCATTCAACATCTTCTTTAATAGAGTTTACATATTCAATGTCCTCTTTTAAAGGATTTGTATCGTCAAAGCGTAAGTTAGTTTTACCTCCAAATTCATCTGCTAGTCCAAAATTAATAAAAATCGACTTAGCGTGACCAATGTGCAAATATCCATTTGGTTCTGGAGGAAAGCGGGTAATGACGGTATCATGCTTTCCTGTTTCTAGATCTTCTTTCATGATGTTTTTTATAAAATTAGAGCCAATCTCCAAGATTATAGCCACCTTTCTAATATGTATGAATACTTTTAGAATTTAGTATTATGCCTAGCCATTCGTCTATAAGGAAAATATCCAAACGATCTTAGTATGATTATATCAATAATATAACCAATATTTTATTATAAACTTCATAGAAAGGAAACGAAAGTACAATAAATTTGTTAATTTTTATTGATTTGGATGGTTTCTTGTCAGGTTATGGAGGTTTTTGGTAAAGTTATCCATTTTATTAGGTAGTGAGGATTGTTCATATGGTGGATGAAAGCCAAAAAAGGAGGGGGAAGAAAGAAAAGTGGTGTTCATAAGGTGGATGAAAGCCAAAAAAGGAGGAGCAAGAAAGAAAAGTGGTGTTCATAAGGTGGATGAAAGCCGAAAAAGGAGGAGCAAGAGAGAAAAGTGGTGTTCATAAGGTGGATGAAAGCCGAAAAAGGAGGAGCAAGAGAGAAAAGTGGAGTTCATAAGGTGGATGAAAGCCGAAAAAGGGGGAGCAAGAGAGAAAAGTGGAGTTCATAAGGTGGATGAAAGCCAAAAAAGGAGGAGCAAGAGAGAAAAGTGGTGTTCATAAGGTGGATGAAAGCCGAAAAAGGAGGAGCAAGAGAGAAAAGTGGTGTTCATAAACAAGATGAAAGTTGATAAGGAAGGAGCCAGAAAAAAAAAAAGAGCGTTCATCAAAATAAAAAGAGGATGGGACATAACTAAATAGATACTCTGTAAAGACGAACAATTTCTAATATAGCTAGTAAATAGCGGCTGCTTTCGCATACTTTTTACAAGAGGAAATATAATTAGTTGGAAAAACAGAGCAGCCGGAATACACGAAGACTCCTATGGGATTAGCGAGACAGTCTGAGACCCTGCAGGCCACAGGCAGACCGCGGCTCAGCGCGAGCCCCATGGAAAGCGAAGTGTATTCCGGCTGCGGGGAATCGCACCAAACTTCATGGAAACATCCTTTGAAAAACAAATAAAAGCCCGAACAATTATACGGAACATTCATTAGCATCTTCGTATAATTGTTCGGAATTATCCTTGACTGGAATACTTATGTCCCAGCCTCATTTTACAAAATAGCTACAATACCAATCTCACAACAGCCATACATACAACTCCGAATAATACGGTAGTTAATAAACTTTTACTAAGAAAAGCAACAATAATCGTAGGAATCGTTGCAAGAAGCGCTTCCCAATTAATGCTAATACTATTGCTTCCGCCAGTTTCTAAAAGACTTTCTACGATTAAACCGGTAAAAATGCATACAGGAAGATAGGAAAGCCATTTTTCCACAGATGCGGAAATAGTAAAATTGCGTGCAACTAAAAATGGGATTACTCTCGGAATAAACGTTACAAGTGTACAACCAATCAATAAAAGAAAAAAACTAGTATTGCTAATCATTTATCTGTCACCACCCCAATTGTAGCAACAATGATTGTTGAAAGAATGACACTTAAGCTGCTTGATAAAAAAGTAGAGAAAGTAAGCATGCAGATAATCATCAACGTGATTAACAATAAATAGTGTTTCAGTTTAGTAGGTTCAATTGTTTGTAATTGCAAAATCAATAAAGCAATAAACATAGCTGGCAAAGCATAATCCAATCCGAATTGTTCAGGATCGGGGAACCAGCCTCCAATATACCCTCCGACTGTACAAGCTGCAATCCAAACAAGGTAGGCAGTAAGATTTAGGCCGTTCATCCATCGATCATTAATTGGCTCTTTTCTGGCTATTTTGGTAATAGCTACTCCAAATGATTCATCTGTTACAAGACTTCCAATGCCAATGTTTTTCTGTATAGAATATTGTGTGAATTTAGGTGCTAGTGCTGAGCTTAACAACAAGTGGCGCAAATTTACAATAAATGTTGTAAGAATAATAGCGCTAATTGGACTTGATGTTGCAATCATCGCACAAATAATAAACTGGGAAGCCCCTGCATAAACAAATGTGGCAAGCAGGAAAACATGCAGGATAGATAAACCGGATGATACGCCGACTACTCCCATTGCGAGACCAATGCTAATATAGCCAAGCAATGTTGGAATACAGTCTTTCACTCCATCTAAATAGGAGAGGGTGTGCAGCTCTTCTTGTTCTTCTACTTTAATACTTTCCACGGTCAATCCCCTTTATCGCAAATTAGTAATTGCCTATATTATATAAGGACGTAAAAGTTTAGGCAATGTCTTACTATGAGGATAGTAGGGAGGGATATTTCTGATTATTCCACTTTTAACGGACAGTAAGACTCCCTCCTCAAGAAGAAGATAGGTGGGAGTCTTACTGTCCGGAAAGGTTCGATTGTTCAACTAACCATCAGCTGCTCTATTTTTTCCAACTTATTCTTTTCTCCTATTGAAAAAACAACAATCTTTTAGAAAACAGCCAAAAATAAAAACCATTCTCATCATATCCAGAAGAATGGTTTTGTTTATATTTTTTTTCTTTTCGTGTTAATCTTTCCTGCTTTGTTTTTGTTTTTTTCGTAATTGGGACGATGGTTCCCCACGTTCCTCTTCGCATGGTTGTATCGAACCCATTTTCTCGCAATACTTTTTCTCGTTTCTTTCTTGCCGTTGATTTAGCCATAGTTAGCCTCCTTTTGATGACAATCATTTTTACTCTTTAATTATACATCATAAAGGAGGGAGATGTTACGATTTACACTATAATTTCTCGTTAAGAAATCGATTGTTTAGATAATTTAGGATGACGGTGCATCATTGAAAATAGGAAGATACCACTTGCTAATAAGAGAATACTGGTTGAAAAGAATACCATGGAGAAACCGAAGTTACCTGCGATTACTCCACCAAGGGCAGGACCAATAATATTACCGAGAAAACGAAGGCTTGTTTCATATCCCATTACTTCTCCTTGCATGGCAATGGGAACTTCTTGCCGTATATAGGCAACCCGTACAGGAACCATTCCCCCAATTGCTACACCGAGAATAAAGCGGATAATCAATAGCTGCCAGTATTGGTTAACAAAACCACCAGGGAAATAAATAATCCCAGCAATAAATAAGAGAATAACAAGTACTTTCAGGTGACCAGACCGATCCCCCATTTCTCCCCATTTTCTTGCCATAAGTAAGTTACCTAACCCTGCAGCTGAGAAAGCTAAGCCGGCGAAAAACGCGATATTCTCGGGACCATGCAGTTCACTGACATATAAAGACAGAATAGGCTGGATGCTGAAATGGGCAATTTGAATAAAGGCTGAGATAAGAAGCACGGTAATGAATACGGGATTTTTAAGAATATAGGCCAATACTTCTTTACTTGTATAGCTGCTTTTTGTACCCTTTTGAACAGGTAGAACAAACTCTTTTGTAGTAAATACTAGAATTGCAGATATAAAGATTGCAAGAGAAGTAAATCGGAAAGTCGCTGCATAGCCAAAGCTATCTGCTAAAACTCCTCCAAGTAATGGGCCAATCAATGCTCCCGTAATACTTCCTGTCTGTAATGTTCCTAATACTTTACCAGCAACTTTTTTGGGAGTTTGAGTGGAAATAAACGCTTGTGACATGGGAATAAATCCTGTGAAAAATCCAGTGAAAAAGCGAAGAATAAAGACTTCCCATACGGAATTGGCAAAGCTCATAAGAAATATCGAAATACCTAAACCGATTGCTAAAATAATCAGGATCGTTTTTCTGCCAAATTTATCGCCAATTTTTCCCCATATGGGTGAAAATAAGAAAGCTGCTACAAAGGTGACAGAAAAACAAAGCCCTGACCAATGTTGCACAAATTCTGATGAATATTGACCAAATGAATCAATATAAAGCGATAAAAAGGGGAGAACCATGGTCATGCAGGCACTTATAAAAAAGTTGGCAAACCACATGATTCCTAAATTTCGTTTTGAATATTTTTGGTTTTCCATTTTGTAAAACACTTCTTTCTAATATAGTAGAAATTGTTTAAGGTCTCCTCCATCTAGTATGGATAGAGAAGGCAAAAGGAGGGATGAGGAGATTGTTAGAGATTACACAATAAGTTTCGATTAACTAAATATTAGTTTAACGTAAAATTTACATAAAAGAAAGCATTTTGGAGTGTTCTTTTCTAACAGTCAAATCTAAATAGGTGTTGATTTTTCTATAAAAGTCTTTATTCTAAACGTTTGTAGCTATTTATAAAAAGTTAGATTAACATTAATTACCACATGAAGATAAAGTTACTTTTATCAAAATAAATCACATGTTGTTCTTTCTGAGAAAACAAATGTATTTTTAGAAAGGAAAGCACTTGATTATTTATTATGGAATAGTGATAATAACAATAGTAAACAATTTTGAAAATTATTACTATTTAATGATTAGTGGGAGTTGTCGAAATGAAGGTTGTCAAATTTGGGGGTAGTTCTTTAGCTACAGGAAATCAATTGGAAAAAGTGTTGCAAATAGTAAAGACAGATAAGGAAAGAAGGGTAGTCGTCGTATCTGCTCCTGGAAAAAGGTATGATTCTGATACGAAGGTTACTGATTTATTAATACAATGTGCGAAAGCGGTATTAAAAGGAAGCGGACCTTCTCCTTATTTAGAGGGAGTATTAGAACGGTATGCTAGTATAGCCAAAGAATTGGACTTATCGAGTGATATTATAACAAATATTAAAAACGACTTATTAGATTTAATAACTACTTCTTCTAATAAAGATTCATTTATGGAAGCAATGAAGGCAAGTGGAGAAGATAATAATGCTAAATTAGTCGCGCATTTTTTTAAAGCCAGAGGATTGGAGGCAATATACGTTAGTCCCAAAGAGGCAGGTTTAATAGTAAGTGATGATCCTGGAAATGCTCAAGTGCTTCCTGGATCCTATGACCGATTATATTCCTTAAGAGAAGAGAAGCGAATAATCGTATTTCCAGGGTTTTTTGGGTACAGCGAAGCGGGCGATGTAGTTACTTTTTCCAGAAGTGGATCAGATATTACTGGAGCGATTCTCGCTAATGGTGTAAAAGCAGATTTATATGAAAACTTTACTGATGTAGATGCTGTTTACTCCGTTAATCCTTCCGTTGTTAAGCAGCCAAAGGAAATTAAGGAGTTAACTTATCGCGAGATGCGTGAATTATCTTATGCTGGATTCTCTGTATTCCATGCCGAAGCCTTAATTCCAGCATACCGTGCAGGGATTCCTGTTCAAGTAAGAAACACAAATAATCCCTCTGCACCAGGAACAAGAATTGTTGCTTCTAGAAATAATACCAATGGACCGGTAATTGGTATTGCCAACGATAAAGGATTTTGTTCCATTTATATTAGTAAATACTTAATGAATCGAGAAGTAGGCTTTGCTAGGAAAGTTCTCTCGATTTTAGAGGAATATCATATTTCTTATGAACATATGCCGTCTGGAATTGATGATTTAACAATCGTTTTCCGTCAACATCAATTGACAGGAAAAAGTGAACAAGAGATTTTGGCAAGAATTTCAGAAGAACTGCAGGTAGAAGAAATAAAAGTTGAACATGATTTGGCACTTATAATGCTCGTAGGAGAAGGAATGCGACGTAATATTGGCACAAATGCCCGAGCATCCAAAGCACTTGCCGAAGCAGGTGTAAATATCGAAATGATTAATCAAGGATCATCTGAAGTAAGCATGATGTTTGGTGTAAAAGAAACGGTTGTTAAAAAAGCAGTTAAAGCACTTTATGAAGAGTTTTTTCAGTAAGAATTATTTCAACAATTTATAAATAAAAGAGAAGTTCATTTTCTAATAAGAGTTAGGAAAATAAACTTCTTTTTTTATGGTTTGTGTCAATAATTAGAATGTTAAGAAATTTTAAAAAGTTTTCTTGTATATAAATAAACAAAAAGTTATAATAAATGCATTACAAAAGTTAGAAGCTTTAATAGAAGATAGTAAGCAGAAATATTTTTTTATCTTATATTGTTAGAAAATTCTATATTGTATAAATATAGGGTTTTACATCAAAAGAGGGGGATTTAAATTTGAAGAAAAAAGGAATGGTATTTGCTTTATTTATGTCCATTTTTCTTGTTTTAGCAGCTTGTGGGACAAGTTCTGAAAAAGCAAATAGTGATGGAGATGGCAAAAAGAAACTGAGAGTAGTTACAGACGCGGCTTATGCACCATTTGAATACATGGATAAAGACAAGATTATCGGCTTTGATGTAGATGTTTTTACTGCAGCAGCGGAAGAAGCTGGCTATGATTTTGAAATTGTCAATGTTGGTTGGGATCCAGTATTTGCGGAATTAGAAAATGGCACAGCAGATGTTGGTTTATCAGCGATTACGATAAATGATGACCGTCTTAAGTCCTATGATTTCTCTGTTCCGTATTTTGAAAGCACCAATAAAATTTTAGCGCCAGAAGGTACAGATATTGAAAAAGCTGCTGATTTAGCTGATAAGACAGTTGCAGTTCAATCTGGGACAACAGGTGCAGATGCAGTCGATGCACTTTTAGGAAATGGCAATAAACAAGTAAAAAAGTTCGAAAATAATAATTTGGCTATTTTAGAAATGAAAAACAAAGGCGCAGATGCTGTAGTGGCAGATAATGCAGTACTAGAGGCTTATGCTAAAAATAATCCGCAAGATAACTTTACGGTAATTGAGGATAAAGAAGGATTTGAATCAGAATACTATGGCTTCATGTTTCCAAAAGATAGTGACATTGTAGACGATTTAAGCAAAGGTCTTAATGCTATTTTAGATAATGGAAAATATACAGAAATTTATCAAAAATGGTTTGGCCAAGAGCCTGACATTGATAATTTAAAAGCACAACAATAGAGAATATCGCATATGAGGAAGGGTACTCAAATGGGCATTACCCGCTTTGACAATGAGGGAGCACAATTTTTCTTCCAGATTGTATCTTAGTGAGGGAATGTCCCTTCTGGGTGCTCTTTTTTCGAGAAAAGAGGCAGTTTTCTAACAAGTGTCAGTCATATTGTTGTTTGGAGGCGAGGTTATGGATTTTAATTTTACGATTATTTTGGAATATGCAGACTTATTTAAAAAAGGTATATTAGTAACCATTCAATTATCCTTATATGCGATTGTGTTTGGGACGATTTTAGGATTATTAATTGGTCTTGGAAAAATAGCAAAAAATCAATGGATTGCTTTTCCTTTTCACTGCTACATTGCTGTTTTTCGTGGTACTCCTCTTTTTGTACAAATCTTAATTATTCACTTTGGCTTTATCCCGTTATTTTTAAATACAACAAATGCGATGATAGCCGCCATTGTTGCATTATCGCTAAATGCTGCTGCGTATATTGCAGAGATTTTCCGAGCGGGGATAGAGTCTATTGACCGTGGTCAGATGGAAGCTGGAAGATCTTTAGGAATGACACATGTACAGTCCATGCGGTATATTATTCTACCACAGTCCTTTAAACGAATGATTCCGCCCCTTGGTAATGAATTTGTCGTGTTAATTAAAGATTCTTCTTTAGCAGCTGTTATTGCTGCTCCAGAATTGATGTATTATGCAAGACTAATGATGGGGCAATATAACCGAGTTTGGGAGCCTTATTTAACGGTAGCTGTAATCTATCTCGTGTTAACATTAACATTAAGCTTCTTCTTAACTCGTTTGGAAAGAAGGTTGAAAACAGAATGATTGTTGTTGATAAATTAAAAAAGTCTTTTGGTTCTAATGAAGTCTTAAAAGATATTAGTGTAACTATTCATCCACAGGAAGTAGTCGTGATTATTGGTCCTTCTGGGTCAGGTAAGTCTACCTTTTTGCGATGCATCAATTTATTAGAAAGTATTACAGACGGGACGATTCATATTAAAGGAAAGAATATCATTGATAAGTCCACAAATATTAATGAAGTACGAAAAGATGTGGGGATGGTTTTTCAGCAGTTTAATTTATTTCCACATAAAACAGTTCTTCAAAATATTATGCTTTCACCAATGAAGGTGAAGAAAATTTCGAAAGAAAACGCTCAGAAAAAAGCATTAGAATTATTGAAGAAAGTAGGATTAGAGGATAAAGCAAATGTATATCCAGATTCGCTTTCTGGTGGGCAAAAACAGCGTGTTGCTATAGCGAGAGCTCTCGCTATGGAACCAAGTATTATGTTATTTGATGAGCCAACATCTGCGCTTGATCCAGAAATGGTAGGAGAGGTATTAGAGGTTATGAAGAATCTTGCAAAGGAAGGAATGACAATGATTGTTGTAACCCATGAAATGGGGTTTGCAAGAGAGGTTGGCGACCGTGTTATTTTCATGGATGGAGGATATATTGTCGAAGAAAATGCGCCAATAGAGTTATTTATAAGTCCTAAGGAGGAGCGAACAATCTCCTTTTTAGGTAAGGTCTTATAGAATATACCAACAAAAACGTGAAACTCCACTTGTTAGAGGAGTTTCATGTTTTTTCAGACTGTAGACAAACTCCTGAATTTTAGATATAGAGGTTTGTCTATAGTATATTTATTAGTCCCTTTGAATAGGGATGTTGACTTTCCGCTCCAGGGGTTCGCTTTCCGTGGGGCTCGCGCTGAGCCGCTTCGGCTTTTAGCCTGCAGGGTCTCAGACTGTCTCGCTAATCCCACAGGAGTCTCCCCCCTTCCACTCCAAGCAACGCATGAAAATTCAATGTAAGTTTCTAAAAATCTTTTTGTCGACAAACTGCAAAAACGTGAAACTCCACTTGTTAGAGGAGTTTCACGTTTTTTTAGCAGGAAGAAGGAAGCATTTTTGAAGACAGGAAAAATAGATTTGTAAACGATAACAATCAATATATATCTTGATTTATCGAAAAAGTATTAGCAACGTAATTTATTCTGAATATTTTGATGATTAAAAATACTTATTATACATTGCTGAAAATTACCGTTACTATAAAAGAAATTACAACTAAGGGATATAGTGAAAGCAGCTTTTTTTCTTAACTTCCCAAGAAGTATTCCTTATTTATATGCAAATTTATTAGGAGGGGTAGTATGTTAAAAAAATGGCATAGTGAATTAGCCGAGATGTTTGATCAAATGGTTGAATGGAGAAGACATTTTCATCAGTATCCGGAACTATCTTTCCAAGAGGTGGAAACACCAAGGATGATTGCTGAAATTTTAGAAGGATTCGGTATTGAGGTAAGGAGAAATGTTGGTGGTAGAGGAGTTGTTGGGAAGATTTATGGTGGAAAACCTGGTAAAACAATTGCATTAAGAGCTGATTTTGATGCATTGCCAATCCAGGATGGAAAGGATGCACCGTATAAATCGAAGGTACCAGGTGTAATGCATGCATGTGGGCATGATGGGCATACAGCTACTTTATTAGCAGTGGCTAAAGTCCTTCAAGATAATAGGGAAAGTATTGCAGGGAATATTGTCTTACTTCATCAGCATGCTGAAGAGTTGTCTCCAGGTGGAGCAAAAGCGATGATTGAAGATGATTGTTTAAAAGATGTAGATGTCGTTTATGGTGCTCATCTTTCTTCTCTAAATGAATTAGGGAAATATTATTATAAACCAGGATATTCTCAAGCAGCAGCAGATGCTTTTGAAATTACGATTAAAGGAAAGGGCGGACATGGCTCTGCTCCTCATGAAACAGTAGATGCGATAGCTATTGGTACTGCGTTAGTTAGCCAGTTGCAATATATCGCTAGCAGGCGTGTGGACCCATTAAACCCAGTTGTATTGTCTGTTGGATCCTTCCATGGTGGAAATGCTAAAAACGTTATAGCCGATAAAGCGGTGATGACTGGAACTGTAAGAACGCTGGATACAGATTTACGTTTATTTATGGAAGAAGAAATAAAATTAATGGCCAACGAAATGTGTGAAAGTATGCAAGCTACATGTGAGATTAATTATATTAAGGGCTATCCTGCTGTTTATAATCATGAGGAAGAAGTAGAGGTTTTTGAAAAGGTAATTGAAGATACACTAGATAAGGACATGTTAGTGCGTTCTGTGCCAATTATGGGAGCGGAGGATTTCTCCTATTATTTACTCGAAAAGCCTGGAATGTTTTTTCATACAGGAGCAAAGGTAGCACAGGGAAAAGCTTATCCTCACCATCATCCAATGTTTGATTTTGATGAAAGAGCAATGATTTATGCGGGAAAAGCATTCTTGAGCATTGTCGATAATTATGTATCGTTACAAGTAAAAGAAAATCTTGCTGAACCAGTTTTGTAAGAAAAATGGCATTTTCAAAATTAATGGGATGGGAGCGAATAATATGTTAGAAACATGGTACAAAGAAATCGAGTCAATGTATGACCAAATGGTAGAGTGGAGACGATATTTACACGAAAATCCTGAGCTATCTTTTCAAGAAATAAACACAAGTAAAATGATCGGTGATTTATTAGAAAGCTTTGGAATCGAAGTAAGAAGAAATGTCGGTGGAAATGGAGTAGTCGGCAAAATCTACGGTGCCAAGCCAGGTAAAACAATTGCTTTACGAGCTGACTTTGATGCACTGCCTATTCAGGATGAAAAAAATGTCGAATTTAAATCGAAAGTGCCAGGCGTTATGCATGCATGTGGACATGATGGACATACAGCTACTTTATTAGCAGTCGCAAAGGTGCTCCAAGAGAATGCGGAGAATTTAGCTGGGAATGTGGTGCTGTTACATCAACATGCTGAAGAACTGCCGCCAGGTGGAGCCATTGCAATGATTGAAGACGGTTGTTTAGACGGAGTCGATGTCGTATATGGAGCACATTTGGCTTCGGGCACTGAGTTGGGGAGCGTTCTGTACGGGACAGGGCCTGTTTCAGCTGCGAGTGACTCCTTTGACTTGAAAATCCAAGGAAAAGGCGGGCACGGTGCTTCCCCTCATCAAACGATTGATGCTGTTGCAGTGGGTGCACAAATTGCTAATCAATTAAAACATATTGTAAGTAGAAGGATTAATCCACAGAAGCCTGCAGTTATTTCGATTGGTTCCTTCCATGCAGGAAATGCAGGGAATGTTATTGCAGATACGGCTGAATTAACTGGAACAGTCCGCACATTCGACGAAGATGTTCGCTTATTGATAGAAGAGGAAATGGAGCAGCTAATCAGTGGGGTGTGTAAAGCATTCCAAGCAACTTATGAATTTAGTTATTTAAAAGGATATCCATCTACAGTAAACACTGCAGATGAAACGAATATATTAGAAAAGTGTTTAATAGATGTTCTGCCGGAAAGTAAGCTTGAAAAAATAGACAAGCCAGGATTGGGTGGCGAAGACTTTGCTTATTATCTCCAAAATCGCCCTGGCTGTTTCTTTTCCGTAGGGGCTAGAAGCGAAGAGATTGATGCGATTTACCCTCATCATCATCCGAAATTTACCTTTGATGAAAGAGCAATGCTGCACACAGCTAAAATATTTTTAAGTTTGGTAGATTACTATACGAATGCAGAAAAGAAAGCAGCTTTAGTGAATAGTTCTACTATATAACTCGAAAAAATCTAGTGTGTTCATACTGGTGATAAGCGCCTTTCTGCTAGCAAACTTTCAATCACCTCTTTTGCGTAGTTAGTCGACCAGTTTGTACGCTGATAAGCAAGGCGCTTACGCTTTTCATATAGGAGGGGAAGTATGGGTCAGTATATTTTAGAAGTAGATAAATTGCAAACGGCTTTTCGGACTGATAAGGGGGAGGTTGTTTCGGTAGAAGAGGTTACCTTTCATCTTCAGCCAGGTGAAACGATTGGTATTGTTGGAGAATCTGGCTGTGGGAAGAGTGTTACTTCCTTATCAATTATGAGATTACTAGGAAAACATGGTTATATAAAAAAAGGATCGATTAATTTAAGTGGAAAAGAATTAACGAAACTCACGGAAGCTGAAATGCGCAAAGTTAGAGGGAATGAAATATCAATGATTTTTCAAGAACCGATGACTTCTTTAAACCCTGTTTTTACTATTGGTAATCAAATGGTGGAATTAATTCGTTTACATATGGGTTTAAGCGCAAAGAAAGCCAAAAGCTATGCAGTAGAAATGCTGAAAAAAGTAGGGATTCCAAGAGCTGAAGTGATTATTGATGAATATCCACATGCGCTTTCTGGAGGAATGCGTCAAAGAGTAATGATAGCGATGGCTCTTTCTTGTAAACCTAAGCTGTTAATTGCAGATGAGCCAACAACTGCATTAGATGTAACAATTCAAGCGCAAATTCTGGAATTAATGAAAAGTTTAAAAAGTGAGTCCGAGACAGCTATTATGATGATTACTCATGACTTAGGAGTAATTGCAGAAATGGCGGATAAAGTTATTGTCATGTATGCGGGACAAGTAGTAGAAGAGGCAGATGTCTTTACTCTTTTTGATGAGCCCAAGCATCCCTACACGAAAGGTCTAATCGACTCTATCCCGCATTTAGAGTATGATTCCCAAGAAAAATTATATTCCATTCCAGGCTCTGTTCCAACCTTGCAGCAAATGCCAAAAGGCTGTAGATTTCACACTCGCTGTCCCCATGTCACCGAAAAATGCATTTCTGACAAGCCTCCCCATATTAGTTTAGACAACAAACCAGATCATAAGGTTCGTTGTTGGTTATATGAGACAAATCAGCAAGAGGGCATGTACAAAGAAGAAAGGGAGGTTCATGTATGAGTGTAGAAATGTCGGTTAAAAAAGACGGAATATTCAAAGAGTTAAACCCGTTAGTCGAAATTCAAAATTTAAAGAAATATTATCCGATTAAGAAAGGGATATTATCGAAAACAGTTGGCCATGTAAAAGCGGTAGACGGTCTGAATTTTTCGATTTATCCTGGCGAAACGATTTCTCTTGTTGGAGAGTCAGGGTGTGGAAAGTCTACGACAGGAAGAGCAATCGTGAAACTAGATCCACCGACAGAGGGGAAAGTGTTATTTGAAGGAAAAGATATGGCGACGATTCAGAATAAGGAGTTAAGAAAAATTCGGACAGATATGCAAATCATCTTTCAAGATCCTTATTCTTCACTTAATCCACGAAAGCGAATCGGCGATTTATTGGCGGAACCATTAATTGCTCACCAACTTGCTACAAAAGAAGAAGCAAGTAAAAAGGTAGATCGAATGCTAGAAATAGTAGGATTGACTAAATTTCATAAAAGTAGATACCCTCATGAATTCTCTGGAGGTCAAAGACAAAGGGTTGGTATTGCAAGAGCCCTTATGCTAAATCCAAAATTAATTGTTTGTGATGAACCAGTATCAGCGTTAGATGTGTCTATTCAAGCGCAAGTATTAAATCTGTTGAGGGATTTACAAAAAGAATTTAATTTAACCTATTTATTTATCGCCCATGGGTTAGGTGCGGTTAAGTATATTAGTGATCGCATTGCTGTTATGTATTTAGGGAAAATTGTGGAAATTGGAAAGACTGAAGAAATTTTTAAAAATCCTAAACATCCCTACACGAAAGTGTTATTAAGTGCTTATCCAATTCCTAATCCTCATCTTCGCAATCGAGAGAGGATTGTGGTGGAAGGAGATGTTCCAAGTCCTGCAAATCCACCAAAGGGCTGTAGGTTCCATACTAGATGTCCAATGGTTCAAGCTATTTGTAAGGAGAAAGAGCCGCTATTAGTTGCAACAGATCATTCAGTTGCCTGTCATTTTCCACTAAATTAAAGGAGGGAGATTCACTTGTTCCAATATATTATTAGGAGACTATTAATTGCTATTCCAGTGTTGTTAGGGGTAACTATATTTAATTTTTTAATTATTAACCTAGCTCCTGGTAACCCTGTGGATATGTACATTAATCCAGATACTACTCAGGCGGATATTGATGCAAAGAAGGAAGCGCTAGGGCTTAATGATCCTATCTTTATTCAGTATTTTAGATGGCTTGGAAATCTTCTGCAAGGAGATTTTGGATTTTCCTATACAACGTATGAACCAGTGTTGGATTTAGTGTTAAATCGAGTTGGACCAACACTGCTCCTCATGAGCACTGCCTTAATTATTGCTTATATTATTGCCATTCCAATTGGAATTTTAAGTGCAACTAAACAATATTCTTGGATCGATTATTTAACAACCACTTTTTCATTTTTAGGCGTATCCATTCCTAATTTTTTCTTAGGATTAGGAAGTATTTACGTATTTGCACTCGTTTTAAATATTTTACCAACAGGTGGGATGTTTACATTAGGAAGCAATGGTGGATTTATGGATACATTCTTTCATCTCATCATGCCAGCAGCAATATTAGGGACTGGGATTGCGGGAAGCACCGTGCGTTATGTTAGAAGCAGCATGCTAGAAGTACTTGGACAGGATTATTTACGTACTGCTAGAGCAAAAGGATTAAGGGAATTTATTGTTACGAATAAACACGGATTAAAAAATGCACTTATTCCTATTATTACAATTATCGGGATGGAGATTCCGGTATTAATAGGAGGAGCCGTCGTAACGGAACAAATTTTTCAATGGCCTGGTTTAGGGCAATTAACGATTCAGTCCATTTCATCACGTGACTATCCTACTTTAATGGCTATAAATTTTATCGCTGCACTTGCAGTATTATTCTCTAACTTGCTTACTGATATTTTATATGCCGTTGTGGATCCACGAATAAAGTATAACTAAGGAGGAGTGAATATGAGTATTCCTAATGTGAAAATGGATACGGAACTGCCAGTTAATAATGTGGTGATTCCTGTTCAAGAGCAGCTAGGGAATGAAGAGAGCTACCTAAAATTAATAACAAAACGCTTTTTTAAACATAAGCTAGCCGTCGTTGGACTGATTATTTTTTCATTAATGGTTCTGATTGCAATCTTTGCTCCAGTTATTGCGCCACATAATCCGTATTCTGTTGATGGCGAATTTGCTGCTGCTCCTTCTGCAGAGAATATCCTTGGTACAGATGAAGTGGGAAGAGACTTGTTTAGCCGATTATTATATGCTGCTAGAGTTTCTTTGTCGGTAGGAGTTGGTGCAGTAGCAATCTATGTTGCCATCGGTACAATTCTCGGAGCAATTGCTGGATACTTTGGAAAATGGGTAGACATGGTAATCATGCGTATTACGGATGTATTCATGTCATTCCCTTATTTAATGGTTATTTTAGTGCTTGTAAGTATAATGGGACCTAGTCTATTTAACGTTATTTTAGTATTAGGTTTACTTGGGTGGCCGTCGATTGCTAGACTAGTAAGAGGGTGTGTATTAACAATTAAAGAAATGGATTACGTGAAAGCTGGTGTCGCTTTAGGTTATTCTACACCTAAAATTGTCTTCCAGCATATTTTGCCTAATTGTATTGCACCAATTCTTGTAAATGCTACATTTGGTATCGCTTCTGCCATTATTATGGAAGCATCTCTAAGCTTTCTAGGGATGGGGGTTCAGCCTCCAACAGCGAGCTGGGGCAATATGCTTAACGAAGCTCAATCTATTACTGTACTAGCAACACAGCCTTGGTTATGGATTCCGCCTGGAGTCATGATATTACTTGCTGTCTTATCCATTAATTTTATGGGAGACGGTTTAAGGGATGCAATGGATCCAAAGAGTTTTAAATAAGAAGGCAGTTGTCTAAAAGATTCTTGTTTTTCAATAGAAAAAATAGATGGGGGAAATTTGATGAAGAAATTTAAGACAATTTTTAGCATAGTTTCCATTGGGGTTTTATTATTACTTTCAGCATGCTCGGGTGTAAATAATCCAGCATCTTCTGGTAGTGGGGCAAAAGAAAATACGATGTATCTCGGACTTGTAAATGCCCCAGTTAGTTTTAATCCTATTAACTCTTCTGATATTGCGGCATCTTGGTTAGAAAAGTTTATGTTTGATACCTTTTTGGAGATGACTGGACCATTAGAATTTACACCAAAGCTGGCGGAATCCTTTGAAACGGAAGATAATCAACTATTTACAATCAAGATTAACAAGGATGCAAATTGGACAGATGGAACACCGGTTACTTCTGCGGATGTTGCTTTTACTTTAAATTTAGTTGCTAATCCAAAGACAGAAACAGCAGTGGGAGCGTATTTGACCGTATTAGACGGTTTGACAGAAAATGGGAAGTTTCCGGACGGTGTAACAGAAATACCATCTCTAACTATTGTTGACGAGAAGACAATTCAATTTAAAACAAAGGCACCAGTTGACCCGAATATGGTGAAAGAACAACTTGGTTCGAAATTTATGATTCTACCAGAACATAAATTAAAGGATATTGCTCCAGAAAATCTGCAAAAAGATCCTTTCATGATGAATCCAACAGTAACAAATGGACCATTCAAGTTTGTTAAATATGCAAAAGACCAATATGTAGAATATGCCAAAAATGATGATTACTATTTAGGTGATGTAGAACTAGATAAATTATTTGTGAAGATCATGCCAGCTGCGAACCTTGTTGCACAGTTGCAGACAGGCGAAATTAATATGAACGCTGCTGGTGGTATCGGGAAAATTGCTGTTCAAGATTTTGAGACCGTAAAAGGATTCGATAATGTAACAACAACAACAGATAAAACATATGGGTATCAAAATATGAGTTTTAATATGGAAACAATAACAGATAAGAAAGTAAGACAGGCAATTGCCTATGCAATCGATCGTCAAAAAATTGTCGATCAGTTACTTAAAGGAGAAGGAGAAATTGTGGACGGACCGTATACGTCTATAAGCCCTTATCTTGATACAGAGTTAGAGACATATACGTATGATCCAGAGAAATCAAAACAATTGTTAGAAGAAGCGGGCTGGGATTTTAACAAGACAATTGAATTTGTTGTTCCAATCGGTAACAAAGTACGTGAGCAATCAGCCAATATTATTGCGGAAAATCTCAAAGCAGTTGGATTAAAACTAAATACGACTACGTATGACTTCCCTACCATCATGTCAAAAGCAAAAGCTGGTGATTATGACTTGATGCTAATTGGCTTTACTAATACAATTGATCCAGATTTAACAACGATTTATGGATCTAGCGGGTCAAGTAACTATACAAAGTATAACAACCCAAAGGTAGACGAGTTGCTGGAGAAAGGGAAACAAGAACCAGATACGGAAAAACGGAAACAGATTTACAACGAACTTCAAGCAATTTGGAGTGAAGAGATGCCAATCTTTACATTATATTCCGACTATGACTTTGCGGCAGTATCTAAAGATGTAGCATTCGGAGCACCAAAGGTATTTGGTTTCCATAATGAATTATATAAATGGTCGTTGGCCGGTGCCAATTAAAGAAATAAGACGAGCGACTAAGCCCACTAATCTGGGCTTAGTCGTTCTTTTTTTGTTAGAGGTTAGTAGAAAGACGGTGGGGACTGAAAAATTTAAGCAGTTAAGGGTGCGATGGTAACAGAGAAGTGTTCCCTGTGCCCGAGAACAAGAGGAAAGGCGGGAAAAGGTAACAGAGAAGTATTTTCTGTGCCCGAGAACTAGAGGAAAGGTAGAAAAAGGTAACAGAGAAGTGTTCCCTTTTGGAAGCTGAATTCTTTCTTTTTGAGTTTTTGCAATAAAATAAAATAAAATTAAAAGAAAAATCACTTCTATTACACCTTTATCATTTTATTAAATATGAAAATTATGGTTTTCTATCTTGCTAAAAAGAGGTATGATAAAAATAATTTAGCAAACCTAAATAAATTCCATCGATGGTTGGAAATGAATATTTACCAACAGAATTAGGCTGGAGGGAAAAATGGCAAAAATATTTGGTAGACTTCGAGAATATAAACTAAGTGTAACGATTGCTCTTATTCTTATGTTAACAGAGCTCGCAGTCGAATTAGTTCAACCGCTAATTATGGCTAAAATCATTGATGATGGTTTGGCTCACCAAGACACAAAAATTGTGCTCATTTGGGGAGGAATGCTCATTTTATTTTCGCTTGTAGCTTTTGCTGCTGGGATCATCAATACATTTTATTCTTCCCATGTTTGTCAGAATTTTGGCTATAGTCTTCGCAATGAGTTATATCAAATCATTCAATATTTTACCTATTCGAGCAGCAATGTGTTTGCAAGTTCCTCATTGATTACCAGATTAACCAATGATATTACACAACTCCAAAACACGATATTTATGGGATTGCGATTTTTATTAAGAGCACCTCTTTTAATCGTTGGAGGAATCGTTATGTCCTTTTTAGTTAATGTGAAATTAGCGCTCATATTGGCGATTACGATTCCATTAATTGTTGTTATGTTTATTTGGGTTATCAAAATAGGAAGAACCCTTTTTCAATCTGTACAAAAGAAACTGGATCATGTTAACAGTGTGATGCTTGAGAATTTAACAGCAGTCAGACTTATCCGTGCATATATCCGTAAGCAATTTGAAAGAAATCGTTTTATGCATACGAGTGAGGACTTAAAAGATCTTACCCAAAAAGCATTACGAATTATGGAAACTACTGTACCACTCTTATTATTTGCCATGAATCTATGTATTATTGGGATACTTTGGGTTGGTTCCGGACAAATAAATACAGGAGAGGCGCAGATTGGAGAGGTAGTAGCCGTTATTAATTACACACTAAGAATTACTTCGTCCATTTCTGTAGTAAGTATGTTAGTAATGGTTATCTCTCGTTCAAAAGCATCAGCTGATCGGATTCAAGAGATTATTGATATCGAAGAAAAAGATGCGGATAATTTCGACGGAAGTGCGAAATCAAAAATTAAAGGAAAAATTAATTTTCAGCATGTATCCTTTCGTTATCCTTCTAATAGAAGAAATACGATTGAAAATCTACAATTTACAATTAAGCAAAAAGAAAGGATTGCTATATTAGGAGCAACTGGATCAGGAAAAACGACACTTTTTCAATTGATTCCGCGACTTTATGTACCAACAGAAGGAACTATTCTAATAGATGACAAACGTATTGATTCATACTCTTTAAATGCTTTAAGAAAACAAATTGGGTATGTACCACAGGAATCGATGCTTTTTACCGGCACAATTAAAGAAAATATTATGTGGGGAAATCCAAATGCTACCTTTGAAGAAGTAGTGAAGGCTGCAAAAGATGCCCAAATCCACGATACTATTATGTTAATGCCTAATACATACGATACAAGAATTGGGCAAAAGGGGGTTAATTTATCGGGAGGACAAAAGCAACGCCTTTCCATTGCAAGGGCACTTGTTAGAAAACCAAGTATTCTCCTTTTAGATGATAGTACAAGTGCATTAGATTTGAAGACAGAGAAGAAGCTTCTCGATGCAGTCGCATCTTATCAATGTACGCTTCTACTAATTACTCAAAAAGTATCTACAGCTATGAAGGCAGATCGAGTGATGCTTATAGAAAACGGAAAAATTGTAAGTTTTGCCTCTCATGATCAATTATGGAAAACAAACAGCCTTTATCAAAAAATAGTAGAATCCCAACTAGGGGAAGGAGAGTGGGACAATGCAAAGGGAACTAACCGATCCATTTCGCTATCCTAAACCTAACTTAAAGCCAGATGCTTCAGTAGTTAAAAAAGGGAAAAAACCAAAGAATATGGGAAAGACCTTATACAGGTTATGGCGCTATCTTGCACAAAAAAAGAGATTATTATTTCTTGTATTAGTGATGGTTGCCTTAAGCTGTGCATTAGGTTTATTAGGACCATATGTTTTAGGAATGTCTATTGACCGTTTTATTGTAAATAGAAGTTTAGATGGCTTTACAGGAATGCTTGTAGCGCTTGGTTGTATTTATTTTCTCCATTCAGTGGCGTTATTTTTGCAAAATTATTGGATGATTGGTATTTCACAAACGACTGTTTTCCAATTGAGAGCAGACTTATTTCATCAATTTCATGAATTACCGATAAGTTATTTTGACAAAAAACAGCATGGTGAATTAATGAGTCGTGTAACCAATGATATTGAAAATGTAAGCTCCACCTTAAATAGCTCGGTTATCCAGATTTTTTCTAGTATTATCACATTGATTGGGACAGTAGTCGTTATGTTTTTGCTTAGTCCGTTATTAACGTTTCTTACTTTAACAATTGTCCCAGTTATGTTTATGGGAATGAAATGGATTACAAGTAGAACAGGCGTGTTATTTAAGGAGCAGCAAAAAAACCTAGGAGATCTAAATGGGTTTATTGAGGAATCCATTTCTGGTCAAAAAATCGTTAAAACTTTTTCTTTAGAGGAAAAAATGATTAATGATATGAAAGAAAAGAGCGACGAGCTAAAGAATTCCGCTTATTGGGCACAAGTATACTCAGGATTTATTCCGAAACTAATGAATATGTTAAACAATGCTAGCTATGCCATAATTGTTGGAGTTGGTGGGCTATTAGCATTGAAATCAGGTGCTGTGTCTATCGGGGTTATTGTTATTTTTGTAGAATATTCGAGACAATTCACTAGACCATTGAATGACTTATCAAATCAATTTAATACATTGTTATCTGCGATTGCAGGTGCAGAAAGAGTATTTGAAGTATTAGATGAAGAAAGAGAAGAAGTAGATGAAAAGACAGCAATTGTAATGAAAGAGATTAAAGGAGAGGTTCAATTTAGTCATGTTTCTTTTTCTTATGAGTCAGATAAGGAAATATTAAGGGATATTCACTTTAAAGTAAAACCAGGTGAAACAATTGCGCTGGTTGGACCAACTGGAGCTGGAAAAACAACCATCATCCAGCTAATAACGAGATTCTATGATGCAACGACAGGGAACATATTGGTGGACGGCCAAGAAATTACAAAAATAAAAAGAGAAAGCCTCCGCTCGCATATGGGATTTGTCCTTCAGGATAGTTACCTATTTGAAGGAACAATCAAGGAAAATATTCGCTATGGCAGATTGAATGCCACCGATAAGGAAGTCGAGAATGCTGCAAAGATGGCCAACGCTCATGGCTTCATTGAACATCTTTCGGAAGGCTATGACACGATTCTTTCTGCAAATGGAAATGGAATAAGTCAAGGGCAGAAACAGTTGTTATCCATCTCCCGAGCAATTCTAGCCGATCCGTCCATTCTTATACTAGATGAAGCAACAAGTAGTATTGATACAATTACCGAGGTGAAAATTCAAGATGCTTTAAAGCGCTTGATGAAAGGGAAAACAAGTTTTGTTGTTGCCCATCGACTAAATACCATTAAACATGCAGATGTGATTCTTGTTTTGGATAAGGGGATGATTGTTGAAAAAGGATCGCATGAAGAATTATTGAAGAAACAAGGTTTTTATTATGAATTACATCAAAATCAATTTTCCGAAGCGAGCGAATAAATCCTAACAAATGAAACAATATTGCACCAGTTGGTCAATAATATATTTTAGTCTGAGAAGAACAGTTCCAACCTTTTAACTGTTATAGTAGGGTTTGAAGGAGAACTGTTCATTTTTTGACAAAAAGTATTGGATAAAAATGATATTTGACTGACCGGTCATTTTTGTTTACAATAAAGATAGATTCGGTGTATGTCAACAATCCGAAAATAGCCCGATTTATGCAAAGGTGGATGTTGAGAATGAAAACAATTGACCAAATTATTGAATTTTTAAAGAGTATCGGAGTAGACGCAGAAAAGGTTTATAGGAATCCAAAGGAGACATACTAGTTTATGGAAAGTGTAAAACAACTTAAAACATATATAGAAAATAATAATTTTAACTTACATGAAATATCTAATGAATTGAATGAATGGAAAAATAGCTTAATCATATATAACTTTGCTTTAGACGAGATCAATACAAAATTAAAGATTTTAAATGAAGAATTTCAGTTTATTCATAACCATAATCCGATTGAACACATTAAATCACGAATTAAGGATCCAAAAGGCATCATGCAAAAACTTCATCGGAAAGGGCATCCTATTACAATCGAAAATGCGAAGAAATATATACATGATATTGCGGGTGTCCGTATTACTTGTTCCTTTATTTCGGATATTTATGAAATTTATAATATAATTGAGAAACAAGATGATATTAAGGTAATACAAGTAAAGGATTATATTCAAAATCCAAAACCAAACGGATACAAAAGTTTACATTTGATCATAAGTATTCCTGTCTTCTTAAGCACAGGCATGCAAGAAGTATTGGTAGAAATTCAAATCAGAACGATTGCGATGGATTTTTGGGCAAGCTTAGAACATAAAACATATTATAAATTTGATAAATCTGTGCCCGCACATTTACTTAGTGAATTAAAAGACGCTGCTGATGCAGCCCATGAATTAGATGTGAAAATGAAGAAAATTAAAGATAGTGTCGATATATTCCAAACAATAGGGAAAAATCAGACGTTAATATAATTGGCAGGGGCTTCGTTGTGCGAGGAGCTCCTTTTTTTGAGCAAAATAGAGCTAAAATCATTAAATATTCTTCAATCATTACTAACTCTGGAGCTATCAAAAATATAATCATTCCCAATAAATAAGGTTTCATATCAATTTTTCAGTAAATAATTTATAATAAAAGGACATATTTTAAGGTTAGATGTAATTCGTCTAACTTTTGCTTAAAAAGGAGAACGAAATGAAAGATCAGCTATTTTGGAATACATTTAAACCATTTATACAACAAAACTGGGGGAAAGCAGATTTTAAACAAGCAACATCTATCCAAGAACAATCGATTCCACTTATATTAGAGGGGAAAGATGTTATTGCTGAATCCCCAACAGGAACGGGGAAAACACTGGCGTATTTATTACCGGTTTTAAATAAAATGGATGCAGAATCAAAGAATATTCAAGCGATTTGTCTTGCTTCCTCTCAAGAGCTTGTCATGCAAATTTTAGCGGAAGTGCAGAAATGGGGAGAGGGTAGTGGAATTCGAGCTGCCTCTTTTATTGGAGGCGCAAATGTAAAAAGACAGTTGGAGAAGCTTAAAAAACATCCGCATCTTGTAATTTGTACACCAGGGAGAGCACTGGAGTTAATTAAGCAGAAAAAATTGAAAATGCATGAAGTAAAAACCGTTGTTTTAGATGAAGCGGATCAATTATTGGTAGCGGAGCATATAGAATCCGTTCGACAAATAATTAAAGCCACTTTAAAGGAAAGACAAGTTGTCTTGTTTTCTGCGACATTACCGAAACAGACAGAGCTTATTGCAAATGAGCTTGTTCAAGATGCGGAAATTATTCGCATAAAGAAAGATAAAGTAATTGAAGCAGCAGAAGTAGAGCATATTTATTTTCAAGCAGAATATCGCGATAAAGTAAAACTATTAGAGCCAATCTCTCGTTTGAAAAACGCAAAGATTCTTGTGTTCGTAAAAGATATTGGTAATTTAAGTGTTATTCATGAAAAATTAACCTATAAAAAAATTCAAACAAGCATTTTGCACTCTGATTTGAATAAAATGGAGCGTCAAAAGTCATTAAATGATTTCCGAGAAGGAAAGAGAAATATGCTACTAGCAACAGATGTGGCAGCAAGAGGACTTGATATTCAACATATCACACATGTTGTTCATTATGATTTAGCAACAGATCAAACACAGTATATACACCGTTCCGGTAGAACGGGTAGATTTGGTGCATCCGGAGTA
This sequence comes from Niallia sp. RD1, assembly GCF_024219955.1. Lineage (NCBI taxonomy): Bacteria > Bacillati > Bacillota > Bacilli > Caryophanales > Bacillaceae > Niallia > Niallia sp. RD1. The sequence continues at coordinate 2,151,255 of NZ_CP100420.1, forward strand.
GTTGTTAGTTTAGTGACGGAAAGAGAAGAAAGAGAATTGAAACAGATGGCTAAAAAGCTAAATCTAAATTTATCACGAAAAAACTTTTACCAAGGAGAAATGGTGGATTATAAAATTAGAACAAAAAAATAATAAGCCAATTGTTTTAAGCTGTCATCAACCTTAGAGAGTAGGTTAGACGACAGCTTTTTTATTTTGGATGGAAAAAAGCACCGTAAAAAGAAAACTGCTGGTAACAGCAACAAACTTTACGAAAATAGCCAAAAGAATAACAGGTGAAAATGAAAACAAAGATAAAAATGAAAATATAGGCATAAAAATGGAGAAATTTCACAAGATAATACCATAAATAAACAAAGCACTTAAAGGAAGGGTTAAATGGTAACTTTTGCTTATCTATTAATATTTACATCTATGGGTGTTTTAACTGTTGGATTAGATATATTTGTGTTTCATGAAGGGATTATGAAATGTATAAAAAGAATATATGAAGCGGAAGTTGGTGCAGGTGCAATAACAATTGTATTTACCGCAATATTTGGCTTTGTGTGGTCTGTCATTGTCGATTTTCGATTATGGAAAAATAAAAAACAGGGTAAGCAGAAGACCCAAGGATAAAGTTTATCCCACTCTTAACGGACAGTAAGACTCCTCCCTTAAGCTTATGAGAAGAATACGAGGAAGATAAGTGGGAGATCCACTCTGCCTGTATAGGTCCGATTGGTTGAACTAACCATCAGTGGGGGAAGGAGAACCCCCACTGATGGAAGTTTCACTTTATGATTTAAACCCATTGTATACTAATAAGTCATTCTAGTTTAACCGATCTTGAACAGTCTTGAAAGCAAGCAGAAAAAAGTTTCTTTCATGGGATGAAGGTATACATATCAAGATGGTATTTAGTTTGTAGACAAAGGAACCAAGGCGTTTGCGCTTTTCTAAAAGGAAGGTATGACAGCATGTTAAAGGAAAACATTTCGTTAACTCAATTGGCGGCAGTTGTTTTTAATTTCCATATTGGAAGTACGATTGTAATAGGCCTTGGTTTAAAAGCAAAAGAGGATGCATGGATTGCTCTACTAATTGCTTTAGGGCTAGGAATCATTATCACTATGTTTTTTATTTTTATGATAGCTTTAGCACCTGGGAAAAATTTATTTGAAATGTTTGAGTATTGCTTTAATCGACCGATTGCGAAGGGGCTTAGCATCGTTTATGCTGTTTATTTTTTTTATTATGGCTGTCGAATCATTCGGGACTTTGGAGAATTAATTGCCAGTACTGTTCTACCTTTAACACCAATTGAAGTTTCAACAATAATACTAGTGTTAGTAATGGGCTATATATTGTATATGGGATTGGAGGTTCTTGCGAGAACAGCTGAAATCTTCACTCCGTATGCATTTGTGTTTATCATGCTTTTATTTATTTTCTTGTATGCTGGCGGAAATCTTGATTTCTCTAATATCCGGCCAGTGTTAGCAGGGGGATTCAAGCCTATATGGAGTGCTATTTTTCCATATGAAATTGTCCGGCCATATGGACAATTGCTGGTTTTGACCTACATAGTTAGCAGTGTATCTAATGCTAAATATAGCAAAAGAATAATTATTTATAGTGTGCTTATTTCAAGCCTTTTATTGCTGCTTTCATCGTTAATGATTATTTTGTCTTTAGGACATGATATTGGTTTGCGCTCCAATTTTCCTTTATTAAGTGCAGCCCGGCTCGTTTCAATCGGTAATTTCCTACAAAGAATTGATGCAATTGTCGTTTTCTGTATGATGTTAGGAACTCTCGTAAAAAGCTGTATTTATATTTATGGGGGATTAAAAGCTTTAGAATATGTTTTTAATCAGACGTTTCGATATTTTGCGATTCCGATGGTTTGTATTGTAGGCGTTTTTACAACATTAATTGCACGGAATTATACAGATCATCTGAATGAAGGGCTGCAGTCTAATCCTTTCCTATTACATATTCCTTTGCAGTTCGGATTACCAGTAATGATGGTATTTATTATGTTAATAAAACATCGGAACAAGACTAGCTCTAAGAAAAAGATGACTAGTAAGTATACCGAACAAGGTTCTTAAAAAGTTATGTAATGAAAGATAAAAGATAATCTCAGAGTGAAGGAATGTTTATCTTCCTCCAATTAAAATAGCAGGTAAACAAGATAACTTAAAGTTATATGTAAATTAATCCGATAAGGTGCTGAAATGATTATGTTGACAGAAAAACTATCTTTAACCCAAATATTTACGATGATTATAAATTTCCTTCTTGGAAGTTCAATCGTAGTCGGTGTGGGAATTGATGCTAAAAGGGATGCGTGGCTCGTTGTCTTAATCGGAATGTTTATCGGCTTAATTATTATGAGTTTTTATCTTTATTTAATGTCATTGCTACCTGGAAAAAATATATATCAGATAATTGAATATTGTTTTTCTAGAAAGGTCGCTGTTTTATTTGCGCTCGTTTATTTAAGCTATTTTATCTATATTTCTTCAAGAGTAATTAGAGACTTTGGGGAATTAATTACTTCAGCTATTCTTCCAGCAACACCTATAGAATTCACCATTTTAATGCTAATGTTAGTTATTGGCTATATTTTATATCTAGGCATAGAGGTGCTGGGGAGGACAGCGGAAATATTTAGCCCTTATATGTTTGTATTTATATTATTACTGTTCATCTTTTTATACGCAGGAGAGAAAATTAATCTTACTAATGTACAACCAATTCTTAGCAGTGGAATTAAACCAATCCTTAAATCGGCTATTCCGTCTATCATTGCCTTCCCTTATGGTGAGCTAATCGCATTTACTGTTATTTTTGCCCACATAGGGGACTTTAAGATAACTAGGAGGGTATGTTTAATCAGTGTATTTGTAGCAAGCTTAATCTTATTGTCTTCTGTATTTCTCATCATTGCTACTTTAGGAGAAAATACAGCAGCTCGCGCCAATTTTCCATTATTGATTGCTGCAAGGCTTGTTAGTATTGGAGAATTTCTTGAAAGAATAGACGTGTTAGTTGTGTTTATTATGATGTTAGGGATACTAATTAAAAGTTCTGTGTTTTTATATGGTGGCTTAAAAGGAATTGAGTATATTTTTAAAATTCCTTATCGCTATTTTGCGATGCCAGTTTCCTGTATTGTAGCGATGTTTTCTATCTTTATTACACTAGATTTTTCCGATCACCTTGTAGAAGGACTAAATGTCGATTTATTCATTTTACATGTTCCGCTTGAATTTATGATTCCTATTTCAATCACGTCTATAGTACTAGTGAAAAAATGGAAAAAACAAAGGAATGAAGAAAGGGGGCTAAAGGTATGAATTATTTTAAAAAATTAATGTCTATTAATAGCAAAAAAGAAATTCCCTCCAATGTCGTTCCGACCAAAGCAAAGGAAATAGGCATAGATCATCTGACCTTTGAAGCATTAAAAGAGATAATCAATGAAAACTTTGGCAATACTACTGATTTGCAGTCTGATGTGATTCGAGTAGGGAAAAGTGAAGGGTGTATTTATTATTTAGAAACAGTAGTGAATACAGAAATGTTAAAAGAAATGTTAGGAAATACATTAGAGAATTCAGCAGATAAAGATATTGTTATCGCTACAGTGGACGATTTGCAGGAGTTAAGTAAAAAAAGTTTTGGTGTTTCTGGTTATAAATTATTGAAGACAGTTAATCATATCGTTTCATCTATTTTGGAAGGTCGCATTGTTATTGTTTTTAGAGGGGTTGGGCAGGCGCTTAGTTTAAATTATATCAACAGTGAAGGAAGAGCAGTAGCTGAGCCTACTACACAAACAGTAGTAAGGGGACCAAAGGACTCTTTTGTAGAGGATGCGTCGACAAATATAAACTTAATAAGAAAAAGAATAAAAAATCATCACTTGCGTTTTGAAAAATTTATGATAGGAAACGAAACACGGACAAATGTATACATGGGCTATATGTATTCCATTGCAAATGAAAAAATAGTAGCGGAAGTTCGAGCGCGATTAAATAAAATTGACATTTCTGCTGTGTTTGAGTCTGCAAATATCGAGGAACTGATTGTTGATAAAAGTTTTACTGTTTTTCCACTAGCCATGAATACAGAGCGTCCAGATGCAGTAGCGACTTATTTAATGGACGCAAAGATTGCCATTATCATTGATGGATCGCCGTTTGTATTAGTTGTTCCAGCAGTACTTACTGATTTCTTTACTTCTCCGGAAGATAACTATCAAAACTATTTTATGAGCAGTTTTGTTCGTTTAATTCGATATATATCTTTTATGATTGGGTTAATCATGCCTTCTGCGTATGTTGGTGTTTTAACTTTTCATCCAGAGCTTTTACCAACTACTTTGTTATTAAGTGTTATTGCACAACGGGAGAATGTTCCTTTTCCCGCCGTAGTCGAAGTCTTTATTATGGAGATAACCTTTGAAATTCTAAGAGAAGCAGGGGTAAGGATGCCACGGGCTGTTGGTCAAACGGTTTCTATTGTTGGAGCATTGGTTATAGGACAGGCAGCGGCTGAAGCGGGGATTATTTCCAATATTATGGTTATCATTGTTGCGATTACTGCGATTGCTAATTTTGTTTTTCCCAATTATAATTTCGCAAACGCATCGAGACTCATTCGATTTGTGCTGATCATTGTAGCTTCTATATTAGGTCTATACGGTGTACTTTTAATACTAGTATTCATGGTTGCACACTTAAGTTCATTGCGTTCCTTCGGAGTTCCTTATTTAGCACCAGTAGCTCCATTTATCATAGAAGATCAAAAAGATGTATTTGTCCGCTTTCCACTATGGTCCATTAGTAAGCGTCCATCTTATTTAAGCCCAAATATAAAGAATAAGCAAAAGCCGCAAGGATCACCATCTCCTCCTAAACCAGAAAGTGGGAAGAAACAGTGAAAAAAATTGGCGTCTTTCTATGTATACTAAATTGTTTATTTTTACTAACTGGCTGTTGGGATAGAAAGGAATTGGCAGAAATTAAATTAGTAGCAGGGATGGCCATTGATAAAGGAGAAGATGCCAAATACAAAGTGACAGTAGAGGCGTTGAATGAGAAGGAATTAAATACCCAGTATGCATCTGGAAATGCGGCTACAATAGTAGAAGGAATTGAGGGAAACTCTATTTCAGAGATAACGCACCTTTTTAATGAATACTTTGCCGAGTTTTTAATTTATTCCCATATGAAACTGCTAGTAATCAGTGAAGAAGTAGCAAGTGCAGGTATGCTTGATTTTATTGATTTTCTGGAAAGAAATAGAGAAATACGGGATGATTTTAACATTATCATTGCAAAAGATGGAAAAGCAGAAGATATTTTAAAAATATCTGCCCATTATCGAAAAGCCTCTTCTCTAAAGATATCTCCTCAATTAGATCATTTATTGGAGGATTGGGGGGGAGATCCTAAGATGAGCATCATTAATTTTATCTCAGAACTTACCCTAGAAGGGAAAGAGCCAGTTTTAGCGGCTGTCCGCTTAAAAGGAGATAAGGAAAAGGGAAAGAGTATGGAAAATATCATGCAGGTTACTCCTGATGCAATTGTAGTTGTAGATTCATTAGCGATATTTAAAGATGGGAAATTGGTTGGATTTCTTAGCATGGAGGATTCAAGAAACTATTTATGGATTCGAAATGATTTAAAGACTACATCTTTGTCTGTTGAATGCCAAAAAGGAGACTATAGTTCCGTTCGTGTTACCGAATCAAAAACAGAAGTCACTTCTAAATGGAAAAATAATAAACCTGATATTCATGTGAAAATAAAGGCAGAAGGGTATCTTGAAGGAACACAATGTTATAAAAGTGTAGATAAGCTAGGAACAATTGAGAAATATGAAAAATTAGTAAATGATACTTTTTCTCAAAAAATTAAGGATACGATTTCAAATGTACAGAAACAATATCAAGCCGATATCTTTGGTTTTGGAGAAGTGATGAGAAGACAGGATTACCATTCATTTATGAAAGTAAAGGATAATTGGGGAGAAGAATTTTCGAATGCAGATGTAAAAGTAGATGTAGATTTTGTTCTAAGAAGGTCTGGTATACGTTCTAAAAGCTTCTTGACGGAAACAGAAAAATAAAGCAAAGAAAAAACTGTTCAACTTGAACGGTTTTTTCTTTGTATTTGGCTGTTTTCGTAAAGTTTGTTGCTCCATTTTTCCAACTAATTCTTTTTTTCTATTGAAAAAATAACAATCCTTTAGAAAAACTCTCATGGCGGCGTTACCCGCCGCCACCGTCTATCATGAAAACTTGCTCCTATCCCATGATAGAAAGTCTAAACCACTTAACACCTGACCATAATTAATAGTACAATACGACCAGTCCGAAGACTGTTTGGTGGATCAATACAAGTTGATACCCCGTTAGAAAAACTGGTTGTGACAGTTTAAAAGAACCGTCTAATGTGTTTATAAACACGAATACAAAAATTTTGTATGATGACTTCTGTCGCTTGTATTGTATTAAAATCTTTGAGGTGATTATATGGAAGCTATGATTGAACGGTGTGCAGGCCTAGATGTACACCAAGAAACAGTAGTTGCTTGTGTTTTATTTGGTTCATTAGATAAAAAACCAAATAAAGAGATTCAAACCTTTCCAACAACCACAAGTGGCCTTTTGGCACTTAGCGACTGGCTATCCTCACACAAAATAACGGATGCTGTAATGGAAAGTACCGGTGTATATTGGAAGCCCGTTTGGAATGTTATAGAATGTGACTTCCAATTAATCCTTGCCAATGCCCAACATGTTAAAAATGTTCCCGGAAGGAAAACAGACGTAAAAGATGCGGAGTGGTTAGCTAAACTTTTGCGTTCTGGACTAATTGAAAAAAATTTTGTACCGCCCAAAGAAATTCGTGATTTGCGAGATTTAACCCGGTATCGTAAAAAACTCATCCATACACGAACTTCTGAGCGCAATCGAATCCACAAAATTCTACAGGATGCAAATATTAAACTAACTTCTGTTTTATCTGACATTTTTGGTGTCACTGGTTGTCGCATTATTGAAGCCCTAATAAACGGCGAAAAAATAGGTGTGTTTGAACTTCAACAAATGGTTGATTCAAGAGTTAAGGCGAGCACAACAGATATTGCAGAAGCCCTTAACGGTGGAATACGTAAACATCATATTGATATGTTACGTTTCCATTGGGACCATATCAATCACATCGATGAAACAATCGAAAAAGTAGTTGAACGCATAGACCAAGCGCTTATTCCTTATCAAGAGGAGTGCGAACTACTAGATACCATACCGGGTGTGGATAAAAATGCATCCGCAATCTTTATAGCTGAAATGGGTGTAGACATGTCAGTATTTAAAAGTTCTAAACATCTAGCCTCATGGGCTGGAGTGAGTCCAGGAAATTATGAGAGTGCCGGTAAAAAAAAAACAGGTAAAACTCAGTACGGAAACAAATCATTAAGAACCACCGCTGTTGAATGTTCCATGGCTACAGATAGACAGTATAATCGCATATCTGCACATAGAAAAAGAATTATGAAACGACAAGGAAAATCGAAAGCACGGATCGCTTCCGCTCATTTAATCCTAACAATTGCTTACAATATTTTAAAAACAAGGCAACCATATCAGGAACTAGGCCCTGATTATGTTGATCTCGAACAAAGTAAAGAACAAAAAATGATTCAATACTTAAAAAGGAAAGGGTATCGTATTGAACCCACTAATGAACAAATTGCTTAATGAATAACAAAAGCACTATATTTAATCATTCCTAGCCTTTTAAAAAAGTTCAAATTTAGAAGGTTCAGCTTAGTGTTGCCTTTTACCTAAAGAGTTTTCATACAAACAGCCTTGTATTTTTAGGATTAGTCCTTACTAAGACTAAAGTTGTAGAGGAAAATCAAGCTAAGGCATGTTATGAAAAAAACGTCAAGAAGGTAACATAGTAGATAAGAAAGGAGCGAAACACAAAATGAAAAAATTTGGTTTATTTCTTATCGGGGCAACAGCCTCTATCATCCTTTTATCACAGATAGGTCCAATGTTAGGTTTAGTTATTAGTGCAGCGATTCTCTATTTTGCCTTTAAGCAATACACAAAAGCAACAAGCACATCAGGTAAGATAGGATGGGGGACAGCAGGAGTTATCATGCTGATCATAACTGCAAGTAACCTGCCAGCCATTATTGGATTAGCAGCAGCATATGTATTGTATCTTGTTTATAAAAAATGGAACAACAAACAAACTATTATTACAAAAAAATCATCTGATGACCCTTTTCAAAACTTTGAAAAGCAATGGTCAGAACTAAATAAATAAGGAGAGGGTAACATGACAAATTTATTAGAAAGAATAAAAAATACAGTAATGGCAGACATTAATCATTTATTAGATAAGAAGGAAGACAAAAATCCACTTGCTCTTTTGAATCAATACGTAAGAGAATGTGAAAAAGAAACAGATAAAGTAAAAAAACTGTTGGAAAGACAATATAAATTAAAAGAAGAATTTTCTAAAGAATTACACCAAGCTGAAGAAATGGCAGAGAAAAGAAAAAGACAGGCTGAGGTTGCAAGCAAAGCTGGTGAAGAGGAACTTTCTGCATATGCCCAACAGGAACAAGCTCATTTTGAAGAAAGAGTAGTACGTTTAGCAGAATCACTAAAAAATACAGAGCAGCAATTGCGTGAAATAGAAACAAAATATATGGACATGAAGCATAAATTAAAAGATATGAAAATACGTCAAATGGAGCTAATGGCAAAAGAAAATATAACAAAAGCACACCATACGATGAATAAAGTTTTAGAAGAAAAACAAGTAAATCCAACAAATCAAGCACGCTTTAACGAAATGGAACAATATATAGATAAGTTAGAAGAAAAAATAAATACAGAATACTTTAAACAAACAATGGATGAAAAACTAGCAGCATTAGAGAAAAATCAGTTAAAAAAAGAAGATGACTCCATTTCCTTATAAAAAAATGGTATTCTAAAAGGGGCTGTAAACAAGTAAAGGTCAGCCCTTTTTACTGATGATACTAACAAAAATATAAAAACTCGTTGAACTAGTTATAGATAGGTTGATTTCGACTTCAGGATGCACGACTCGCGGGACTTGCGGTGAGCAGAGATCTTGCACTCCAATCAATCTGTAACAATGAGGTTAATCCTTACCACCAACTAGAAAAGAAGGGAGAGAATAGCCAATGTTTAAACAATTAAAAGATAATTATGCAAATTGGGTTTATGTTGTTGGGGGATTTTTGCTATTAGAAATCTTCGTCTTTAATCCAGGACTAATCTTTTCCCTTCTTGTTTCAATTGGCATGATCTATATAGCTAAGAAATCATTGAAAGGCGGAGCCGGAAAAATCCTTTTCTGGATTGGTCTCCTGCTTTTAATCGTTAGTGTTCTAAATATGGTTACAGTGAAGATTATATTATTATCAATCCTTGCCTATTATATTTTTCAATTATTTCAAAAAAAGAATACGACCGATATTATCAAGCCAATCATACGGGATAAGGAAACAGTAACACATACAGAAGAACCAATCTTAAAGAAAAAGGAAATATTTACTAATTCCTTTTATAATCGTAATGTCACACCAGATCATGTATATGAGTGGAATGATATAAACATTCAGTGTGGAATAACGAATACAACGGTAGATCTTAGCTATACTGTTTTACCAGAGGGAGAAACAGTCATTATGATAAAGAATATTGTAGGCGATGTAAAGGTATATATTCCCTATGATATGGAAGTCAGCATCAATCACTCTATTTTATTTGGTTCCTATCATATATTTGGAGAAGCAGAAGAGAATGTATGGAATCAAAATGTAAGCATTCGGACTGCTGATTTTGATCAGGCGGAAACAAGAGTGAAGATTTTTACCTCTTTTATAGCTGGTAACTTAGAGGTGAAAAGAATATGAGTATTATCACGAGACAAATTTTGTGGGGAGTCTGTACATCCCTTTTTTTACTTGTATTCTTTTCCATTAGCTATTTAGTTGTTTTTCCGCCTGCAAACTGGAGTGCTTTATGGAAAAAAGAAGTAATGGATGTTCCGTTTGGTTTATTTTTAATAAGTGTCGATATTACACTAGGTATCTTAATTGGTTATTTATCAGGGGTTTCCTGGAAAAAACAAATTCGTTCCATTGAAAAAACATTACATACAATGGATAAAATGGAGTATTATCCAGTCCAACCAATTGGCTCAACAGAGGAGCTCCAATCATTAAGCTATCGAATTATTCAACTACAAAATCAGTTAGTAGAACAAACCAAACTCTCTCAAAAACTCGTCAATGAGAAAGCAGAGGATCAAGAAGTGAAGGTTCAAAGTATTATTATTGCAGAGCGTAATCGTTTAGCAAGAGAACTACATGATTCCGTTAGTCAACAATTATTTGCTGCCTCCATGTTATTATCAGCAATTAATGAAACAAGGCCGAAAACGAATGATCAAGAGTCCAAGCAATTACAGCTAGTGGAGGAAACCATCCAACAGTCTCAATTAGAAATGAGGGCGTTATTGCTTCATTTACGGCCAGCCGCATTAAAAGGAAAATCTTTAAAAACAGGGATAATTGAATTATTACATGAATTGCAGCAAAAAGTATCCTTGGAAATAGAAATGAAATTAGAAGATATTGATTTGGATAAAGGGATTGAAGATCACCTTTTTCGGATTCTGCAGGAATCAGTATCCAACACATTAAGGCATGCGAAAGCAAATTCTTTAGAAATCCAGCTTATTCAGCGAGAGGCATTTGTCATCTTACGAATTATCGATGATGGTGTCGGCTTTAATGTAGACAAAAGAAAAGCGGGGTCTTACGGTCTGCAAAATATGCACGAAAGAGCAGCTGAGATTGGTGGAGTATTAAAATTAATTAGCTTGGAAAATAAAGGTACACGATTAGAAGTGAAAGTTCCAATTTTGGAAAGAGAGGAGGATACAAATGATTAGGGTATTACTAGTTGATGATCATGAAATGGTACGAATAGGGGTTTCGTCTTATTTATCCGCACAAACAGATATCGAAGTGGTCGGAGAAGCAGAAAATGGCAGCAGGGCAGTGGAGCTTGCTCTCGAATTAAAACCAGATGTGATTTTGATGGATTTAGTTATGGACGAAATGGATGGAATAGAAGCAACACAGAAAATTGTAGAAGCATGGGATGAAGCAAAAATTATAATTGTTACTAGTTTTCTTGATGATGAGAAGGTCTATCCTGCTTTACAGGCTGGTGCTACAAGCTATATGCTGAAAACATCGAAAGCAAGTGAAATAGCAAGAGCTGTACGAGAAACATTTCAAGGGCAAATAGTGTTAGAACCAGAAGTAACCGATAAAATGATGTCCAAAATGAGAGAAAAGAAATCTACCCCTCTACATGAGGAGTTAACTGCAAGAGAAATGGAGATTCTGTTATTAATGGCAGAGGGGAAAAGCAATCAGGAAATTGCAGACCAATTATTTATTGCCCTAAAAACAGTAAAAACGCATGTCAGCAATATACTAAGTAAATTGCAAGTGCAGGATCGTACCCAAGCTGTTATCTATGCATTTAAGCATTCTCTTGTAGAATAATAAAGACTAGTAAATCCCTTATATACGTGAATAAATCCCTTAATCAAACGTTTAATTAAGACATTTCTCTCTCTTCTATAGAGAAAAAGACAATCAAGGAAAATATTTTTCGGACTTGTCTCATATGATGATAAAGAAGAGAAAAATAAACACACATCTTTTACTTACATGCTTGTGGAAGATAGATTGAGGGAGAGATTCATGAGTTCATTTTATAAAGGGACCTTCTTATTAATTATCACAGCGTTTTTTGGCGAATGTATTGAATTCATTATTAATATGATAATGGCAAGGGAACTTGGAGAACACGGGCTAGGTTTATTTATGACCGTATTGCCTACTATCTTTCTCATTGTGCTGCTTGCTACCTTCGAATTGCCAACATCTATTTCGAAATTTATTGCGGAGAAAGATTCAAAGCATCATTTGTCGATGCTGCAACAAGTTTTAAAGTGGACCATCATCTTTACTATTTTTCTAACAATCATCGCATCTATCATCATACCTTTTATCCCTATTTTTAATTCCTATCATCCACTTTTAAAGTGGTTAGTCATTCTCCTATTGCCGATTATTTCCTTTACTTCTATTGCAAGAGGTTATTTCATGGGAAAACAGCAGATGGGGAAAATTGCAGCTTCTAACTTTCTCAAAAAAATTGTCCAGTTAGGATTATTAGTCTTTTTGTTTCAGTGGTTTTCATTTGATTTAAATACCTCTGTATTGATTGCCTTTTTTACCATTGTCGGAAGTGATACAGTCGTATTATTGTACTTATTGCATATGTTTTTCGTGCAATATCAGCGGATTAAAAAAGGAAAAAATGAAAGCATGAGTGGCAAGGTTATTTGGAAGGATTTGTTATCTGTATCTATTCCGACAACAGGCCTTCGAATATTTCATGCTCTAACCCATGCCGTTCATCCCTTCTTAATTAAAGGGGCACTTGTAGCGTCAGGAATTACAGCTGCGAATGCAACGGAACAGTATGGAATGCTCGCCGGAATAGCGATGACAATTGGTTTTTTCCCAGCTTTTATATCCCATAGCTTTATGACGATGCTAATACCGACCGTTTCTAAGGCATATGTACAAAGGGATTATACAAAACTACAAAAATTACTGCAGCAAGTGATGATTATAACTGCAATTTATGGAACCATAGCTGTAGGAATTTTCTATTTTTACGCAGATACACTTACGATGACCTTTTTTCATTCTAGCCAGGCTGCGATAATTGTTCAGCTTTTATGGCCCTATTTTTTATTGCATTACTTCACGATCCCAATGCAAGCGTACTTAATTGGCTTAGGCTTGTTAAAGGATGCGGTTTTTCACAGTGTTTGGTCAACGACTTTCTCTTACGCAGCCATTTACTATTTAGGATCTTTAAGTCAGCTGCAAATGAGTGGAATTGCAATTGGGATGAATTTAGGAGCAGTTATTTTAGCATCGCTGCATTATTTAACGATATGTAAAAAGATAGGGATTTCAATCTGGTTGACACCAGTAAATAAATTTCATTAAAAAATTTTAAAAAAAGTGTAGGGATTCAGACGTTCTCAAACGTTTATTAAGTAGAATGGTAAAACCGGGAAGGGGAAAAGAAAGAAAATGGAATCCCTAATAGATAAAAAATATTTAGAGGAAAATCAAGAGGCGTTATTTGAAGAAGTAGTGAAAGAATACGGAAAATCAATCTATATTTATATATTATCACTAGTTAAACACAAAGAACTTGCAGAGGATTTGTATCAAGAAGTACTGATTTCAGCTTACACCTCTTTTGGAAGTTTTGAGGATTTTCAAAAAGTGAAAAGCTGGTTATATAAAATTGCCCTTAATAAATGTAGAGACTATTGGAGAAAAGAGAAAACATCTAAGAAATTTTGGGAAGAATCTGTCTATACATACGCAAGAGATACTTCTGTTGCTTTGGAACCAGAGGAAACGCTATTAAGTAAATGTGAGAAAGAAGAAATGATTGATACATTAGAAGAGTTACCAAACATGTATAAAGAGCCTTTACTACTTTTCTATTATCATAATCAAACATTAGTAGAAATTAGTAATCATACAAAAACCCCATTATCCACAGTAAAAACAAGAATGAAACGGGCGAAGGATCAATTGAAGCCAAAGGTCATGAATAAAAAAATTGCTTATTTATAAGCAAAAAACTTTAATCAGTGGAGATATTTTTCATCCCCACTGATTTGATATTGCTTTATTAGTCACTAGGTAAGTTTCCTCAACTGATAGTAATAGACTTATGTTTCTTACTAGCTATTTCTCTGTTTGTTATAGTAATTCACTGAATACATGGCGCCTTCATTTACCATATTGTTGTCGCCTATATCATCTGGAGCGGGATTTCCTGCTTTAGAAAGTAAATCTTCTTTTTGCGTAGAATTGAATTTATCTTTAACGCGATTAAACATCTCTTTTCCTTTAGATGTAAAAAGGAAAAAGCTTCCCACTCCTGCTCCAACAATTGCAAAGGTACGCATTGAATTTTTTCCAAACATGAGAGAATCCCTCCTATTTATTCCTTCTCGTTTCATTCTATTTTTTATTTACCCTATTTTTAAGTTTTACAAACTTTGTTCCGGGAATAATAATAGAAAAGCTAGTAAGGGGGATTTAAGTGAAAAAATACCGTTTAGAGAACTGGGATTGGTATCAGTTATTGGAAGAAGCGGATATACAAGAAGTTTCTCTTGAAAAGGGACCAGTAATTAATACATGGTTTCGGGAAATAAAAGATAATCGAAATAATTATCTTCATATAGATACGTCCATAGAAGAACAGGAAACCTTGAGTGGATCCCTTATATACCACAGGGAGATTAATGAAAAAGAAGATTATGAAATTTTTCATTTCTATTTATCTAATGATACGTTAATCACCTTCGACTATAAAGATAATAGCTTACATATAGATAGAAATAATTTATTTAAAGAAATAAAGCGAGCTCAAAATCCAATTGAAGGGTTTATGGTTATTTTAGGAAAGATAATGACAGAAATTTTGTATCATATTGATTCATATGAACAACAGTTAGATGAATTGATTTGGGATGTAAAACAAAAGAACAGCATAAAAACGTTAGATAAAGTATACCAATCAAGACATGAATTACTTATTTGGAAGAATGTCATGATTCCTTTTCTTGAGATCAGATACTCGTTAGAGGAAGCGTTTGGAAATGAGATTACAAAAGGAAAAGAATACGCGCGTATTAGTAAGAGAATTGAAAGAGGATTAACCTTGGTGGAAGAATACCAAAAAGAATTAAATAATTTAGTCGATTTTGAAGAGGTTGTGTCACAACATAGAGGGAATGAAATTATGAAAACTCTTACAGTATTTACTACGTTGTGCACACCGATTATGGCTTGGGGAGCATTATGGGGGATGAACTTTAAAATAATGCCAGAGCTAGAATGGAAATTTGGATATGTTATTTCTTTAGCAATTATTATTGTGTCAACTATCATTGTATTTTTCTATCTTAAATCAAGAGGATGGATGGGAGATTTACTAAAGGCACGTAAGAAAAATTCATTTTTTCGCTAATGCTTTTTCCAATCAAAATTAGACTCTCTCATATAAATTAGCATATAATAATGTGGTAAACATGTTAATGATGAAGAAAAACTCCCAAAGGTATACAAGGAGGATTTATGGAAGAGTCAAAATTTTGTAGTGAGTCATTGGTCGTAAAAACAAGTATTGTTTTTCCAACAGATACTAATACGTATGGGACGTTATTTGGCGGAAAATTAATGGCCTATATTGACGATACAGCTGCTATTGCAGCGATGCGTCATGCAAGAAGAGGGATCGTAACTGCTTCGACTGATTCTGTCGATTTTTTGTATCCGATTCATGAAGGTAATGCTGTTTGTTTAGAAGCTTTTGTCACCTATACAGGAACTTCTTCTATGGAGGTTTTTGTAAAAGTAAATGCAGAAGACTTAATTACTGGCGAACGTCATTTATGTGCACTTAGTTTTCTAACAATGGTTGCCATTGATGAACATGGAAAACCAACTAAAGTTCCGAAGGTTATTCCACAGACAGAAGAAGAAAAGAGTCTGTATGAATCTGCGAAAGAACGTGCAGAAGCGCGAAAGAAACGGAAGAAGGAAACAGAAGAACTTGCTAAGAAATATAGAAATTTAGGATAAATGGTAAGGGGAATGTCGGGAAATGACATTACTTTCTGTCATTTTCTCGCATACCTATTGGGCAGCAGTAGGACCGTTTGCTAAGCAAGAAACGGGTTTGTCGAAGGATATTCAGCTATTCAGATAAGATTTTCATTATTGGTAAAAATCAATTTGAAATGCTGTCGAAATAACAAATTATTTTCCAGGAAATGATGAGAATTTCCGATATCTTGTCTAATTACATTGTCTGATTTTGCAGGAATACTTTCTTTTTCTTTCCCATGAATCATTCTATTACAAGGGATACATACAAGGGGGCAAAAATGAAATTATTTTCCCTATCGTATTTTGTGATCACAAGGAAAATTGATTTAAATATGCAAATTATTGAAGAAGAAAAGAACCTTATTCTATGGAGTGATAAAGTTACTAGCGAGGAGCAAACATTTCTTTTAAAGGCGATACATGACATTTCTTTTAAACCATCAAGAAATCAGTATAAAATGCTTTACTTGCATACAAATCGTGGAGTATTCTCCTTTGTTGTTAAAGATAATCCTGAGGAAATGATTCGGTTAATCAAAAGTCGAATAAAGGATTATCAATAGGAAGCATTGTTTAATCAAAAAGGTTTGAGCAAGGAGGTTATTGGCCTCTTTACTCAAACCTTTTTTAATCTTTTTCAGATAGAATGCCGAATATACGTAAGATACTAATAAATAAGTTTAGGAAATCAAGATATAAATTTAAAGCCATTAAAGGAACTTGATCTGCTGTTACGCCATAATGCTTCATTCGATTGAAATCGTAAAGAACATAGCCGCTAAATACAAGAACACCAATAAAGGAGTATGCCAGCATTCCGTTTGATCCGAGGGGCCAGAAG
Source organism: Niallia sp. RD1 (assembly GCF_024219955.1). Lineage (NCBI taxonomy): Bacteria > Bacillati > Bacillota > Bacilli > Caryophanales > Bacillaceae > Niallia > Niallia sp. RD1. Next base: position 2,167,957 of record NZ_CP100420.1, read on the forward strand.
ATATTAAAAATCCCAATAGTAATTAGGGCTATTAAGGAAGCAAGCAACATGCCTCTTAAGAAAGAGAAGTTACGCTTTGTTTTTGTCGCATAGATAGCTACTCCAGCAAACACAATCGTTGTAGTACCTAAGGCATTGATAACAACATTTCCTCCGACTGCTGATACATAATAAGATACGATTGGAAATGTGGTAATACCTGAAATAAACGTAAAGGTGAATAAGAATCCATACGATAATGATTTTCCTTTTCTTGCAAAAATAGCAATTAACAAAAGAACGACTTCTAAAATAGATAACGGTAAGAATAAATAGGTCGGGACGAAATTACCGATCATGGTGCCGATAAAGGCTATTCCAAGCGAAAGAGCAAAAGTTCTTAACACTGAGGGCATATATTCATTACTCGGATTATATGCATACATTATTCTTCACTCCATTATTGAGTTTGTTTATAAGATATTACGAAACATTACTCTAAAAAGTTTCAACTATTATTCTTTTTCGCGGATAGCTTCTGCTTTTAATAAATCACGGATTTCCTTTAATAATTCTTCTTTTGTATCTACTGCTACAGTCTCTTCTTTGACTTCTTCTTTCTTTTTAAATTTATTTAGGAAGCGGATTACTAAAAAGATAGAGAATGAAATGATAAAAAAGTCAACGATAGTTTGTAGGAAACTGCCATATTTAATACTTGCATAAGACCATGAGGAGAAATCTACTCCGACAACAAAGTAGGCGAAGAGAGGCATAATTAAATCCTCAACTAGTGAGCTAACGATTTTGCTGAATGCGGTGCCGATAACCACCCCAATTGCTAAATCCATTACGTTTCCTTTTATTGCAAATGCTCTAAATTCTTTCCACATATGATCCTCCTAATAATTCTTCATCTTATTTTGTTCATTAAAATATTATTATTCTTACATGAAAAATAATTAATTTCAAGCCTTTGGTATAGATAGGATTTATTAAACAGAGCTTAGAATAAACAAGCAGTTTTAGTACATTACCTTGAAATTCGAAAATAGTTCTTTTGGCTCGCTTTCGGTTATTTCTATATATTGAACTTTTGCGAAGCGATTTCCTTTTTTTATTTTTTCTAAAAAAGTATGTAGAGATTCAGTAGAAGCAACGGCAATACATTCCACTGTTCCATCTGCTTTATTTCGGACCCAGCCGGTCACATTATTTTCTAAAGCTAATGTTTGGACGAAGTATCGAAAGCCAACACCTTGAACCTTTCCCTTAAAAATAAGATGAAATTGTTTCATATCTTACCTCCTGTTTGGATGTTTTTTTAATCAAGGTACCTTCTATAGTTTTAGCGATATATTTCTTTTTTCAATCAATCATCTCATATGTATATGTACTGTCGCAAGTTGAGTCATAAGGTATAGATAAATAGATCAGCAAATAGTTCAATTGGTGTGAGTGAATGGCGTTGGGAGCAAAAGGGGAAATTAGCTGGAAAAAGCTAGATTTGTAGATTGGAGAGCAATTTGGTACTATAAGTAGGTATGTATCATGCTCTGAAAAATATTAGGTACTTTTTTTGAGAGGCTTTAATAAAATAACTTGTAGTGAGTATGTCCCTTATTTACTAATCTGGGCTACCATTAACCGTAAATCGAATTATCTAGTTTCCCAATAGTGGAGTTTAGATTCGTTTGAAAAATAGGAGAAAGATAATGAAAAGAAATAAATATATCTGGCTATTATGGGTCGGAGTAATTATAATTGCAGGAATTTTAATAGCTTCTATAGTAAATTCCTATTTGATAGAGAAACATAAGAATGAAATTGACATAAATCATACTGTTATTAAGAAGGATTTACAATGGGTAAAAGAAAATGCTTATTTTGAAATGGATATGAAAGTGAAAGAGAAAGAGTATGAATTGTATATTGTAGGTGAAGGAGAAAGGAAATATCAGCAAGTAGAAGATAGTGAGTTAGGAAAAAAAGATGATACGATTGTGACGGGAGATTTTTCCTTTTTCTTATGGACTGAAGAGTACGGACATGAGGCAGCTAAACAAGAGCTTGAATTGCCCAACCCAATGACCTTTAATTTGTCACAAAAAAATATTGGAACGTTTCTTGTTAATCAGCAAAATATTGCTGCTGTTTTTCAAGGAGAAGAGGCTAATGAAGTAATGGCTTATTTCTATACGATCCATAACGGAGAATTAGTTACATTGACTGATTATGGTATGCGAATATTCAGTAAAGACATTAAGAATATTCAACAAAACTATATACAGACGTTAAGAAAAAAGGATAAAGAAATAATGGAATTTGATACATGGATGCTCGAGCAAAATAACGGTAAATTATTAAAAGTAGATGCAACTTCTGTTGATAATAAGGAAATTATTAAAAATTGGCTCGATGAGGAAGAATTTTATTATCCTTATAAGAATTTATCCGTTACCTCTAGTTTAATGAATTTAGCAGAGCAAGGAATGTTAATAGGGGCTCAATATCCAATTGGTACCAATATAAAAGAGATAAAGAAAATAAACTCCAATTATATGGAGGAAGAGTATAATCAGAAATACAATCAATTAAATTTTCCTGAGGTTACTTATTACTATGACAAGAGTACGGAGCTGGTTACTTCGATTTCTATACCAGGAGTTCGTTTAAAAGAATCGGTACAGTCTATTCAAGACACGATAGGGAAGCCAGAGGATTATGTTACAAAAGAGGATGGGTATGTAGCAACCTATTCAGCAGGGAATTATAAGTTAATTATCCAATTAGACTTATCTCAACGAATTAAAACGATTAGATTGGTGAAATAGAAATCGTTTATCCCACTCTTAACGGACAGTAAGATTCAACTGTAAGCTTATGAGAATACGAGGAAGATAGGTGGGAGATTAACTGTCCGTAAAGGTCCGATTGGTTCAACTAACCATCAGTGGGGGAGGAAGGAAAACCCCCACTGATGGAATTTTCACTTTATCCTATCAAAAAAGGATGTCTCATGGAATATTCAGTCGCAAACATTCCATGGAACATCCTTTACTTAATCCTTAAAAAGCCCAATCACCATTACGGAATACAGGTTCTACTGTACCATCAGCAGTAATACCGTCAATGTTCATTTTGTCTGAACCAATCATAAAGTCAACATGTGTAATACTGTCGTTTAATCCTTTTTCGGCTAATTCTTCACTAGACATCTTTTTTCCACCTTCTATACAGAATGCATAGGCGCTACCGATTGCTAAGTGATTTGATGCATTTTCATCAAATAAAGTATTGTAGTATAGAATATTTGATTGAGAAATAGGAGAACGATGTGGTACTAATGCTACCTCACCAAGGTAATGGGAACCTTCATCTGTTTCTACTAATTGACGAAGAATTTCTTCTCCTTCTTCTGCCTTCACTTCCACAATACGTCCATCTTTAAATGTAACAGAGAAATTATTAATAATATTTCCACCATAGCTTAATGGTTTTGTGCTTGAAACAGTTCCATTTACACCTGTTTTGTGAGGAACAGTGAAGACTTCTTCTGTAGGCATATTTGCCATGAATTCAAAGCCCTTTTCATTGATAGAGCCTGCCCCGCACCACAGATGTCCTTCAGGTAGTTCAATGGTTAAATCTGTACCTGGAGCTGTGTAATGAAGCTTTTTATATGCCTTCCCATTTAAATAATCTACTTTTGTATGAAGTGTTTTATCATGCTCTTTCCAAGCTTGGATTGGGTCTTCTTGATCGACTCTAATTGCTTTGAAAATAGCATCCCAAAGTAATTCAACTTTGCTTTCTTCAGGAGCATCAGGGAAGACAAGGTTTGCCCAAGCTGTTGATGGAACAGCAATGACTGTCCAGCTTACTTTATCTGATTGGACATATTTTCGGAACTGGCTTAAAGCTGTACCAGAAGCTTTTTGGAAATTGCTAATTCTTTCAGAGGCAATCCCTTTTAAAAGATCAGGGCTTGAGGATACAACAGACATGAAAGCTGCCCCTTCTTCTGCAAGTGCAATTGTCTCTTTTGCTCTCCATTCAGGATATTCCCTAAATGCTTCATCTGGCGCTAATTCATATTTTGTTCGAGTCACTGTATCATCTCCCCAGTTGACAACAACGTTATTTGCCCCAATTTGGTATGCTTCTTTCACTACTAAACGAACAAATTCAGCAGATTCAATGGATGTATTGATAACAAGTGTTTGTCCCTTTTGAATGTTAACACCGACTTTTACTGCAAGTTCTGCATATTTTTGCAGATTTTCTTGAAATGTACTCATTTTCATTCTCCTTTTCTTTAAGCTATAAGCTCTATGTATAAACATGAATCCCAAAGTTGGAATGGATGCTGCTTCTATTGTAGCTTTTTTAGAAAAAGAAATAAACTGATTCATCGTAACATTAGGATAATAATTGGTCTTGTTTAGGGTTGCAAACAAATAATAAGTATTTTTGGTAGAATAGAGATATTGGATTTTTTATTTTTGGAGGTTTTTATGTCTAATAGCTTACAAGCAGTTATCTTTGATTTCGATGGTGTTATTGCAGATACTGTTCCTTTATATTACGAAGCAACGAAAAAAATGGCCGTAGAAATTGGTGCCCCCTTTACAAGAGAGGACAATGTAAAATATCAGGGCGTTCCGCGAAAGGTTCTGATTGACGATTTAGTCGCACGAACAGATAAAGTGGTTTCTGATATAGAAAAAGAGAGGCTTGGAAATCGGAAAAGTGATTACTATAAGAACTTAATTGCCGAATTTACGGTAGACAATATGTTGCCAGGAATGTATGAATTTTTGAAAGAATTGCGGGAGGCTGGTATCAAATTTGGTATTGCCTCATCTAGTTCAAACGCGCCTTATCTTTTGGAGCGTTTTGGAATAAGAGACTGGTTTGACTGTATTGTAGATCCTCATTCTTTAAAAAAGGGAAAACCAGATCCAGAAATATTTTTAACAGCAGCCGACTGCTTAGGCATTGATTATCTCCATTGTGCAGCTATAGAAGATGGACAAGCCGGGTTGAGTGGAATTTTACAAACACCTATGTTTTCTGTTGGCATAGGGGAAGGGAAAGTTTTTGAAAAAGCAGATTGGCAAGTTTCTTCTACATTAGAATTAAAAGCTAAAACTTTATTAGAGAAATTTAATAATAGATGAAAAAGGCTGGAACATAAGTATTCCAGCTAAGGTTAAACCCGAACAAAGAAATGCTAATGGAAACGTATAATTGTTCAGACTTTTTTTCATTGTTAAAAAGGATGCTCTATGAAGTTTGTTGCTGTTACCCGCAGCCGGAATACACTTCGCTTTCCGTGGGGCTCGCGCTGAGCCGCTTCGGCCTTTGCCAGCAGGTCTCAGACTGTATCGCTAATCCCATAGAAGTCTACGTGTATTCAGGCTGCTCCCCGCGGAAAGCGAGTGTCTGTAGCGCAATGGAACGAATTAATTTTTACACTTGACTATAGTTAAAAACATAAATAATCAGTATAGGAAAGTAACCTTTATTTAAGAGCTAAATGAGAGATTGTTCGTCATTACAGAGTATCTATTTAGTTATGCCACACTCTCTTTACCTTTTTTTATTCTTCTTTTTTCATCGCCGCTTTTAATAAATCACCCAAACTGTTTCCAAAGCTTTCGTCCTTACTGTATTTCTGGACTAGTTTCCGTTCTTCTCTTTTATTAATTGTTTTCTTACGGTCAGTAGCTTTTTCCACTACGTTACAGTTTCTGCATTGGAAGTAGGTTCCTGCCACTCCGTTATGAATTTCCATTTTTTTATGACATTGTGGACAACGTTTATTGGATAGTTTTGGATCCTTTCTTTTACTGAAGGAGCAATCCATACTGGAACATACAAGGACTTTTCCGTTTTTCGTATTTTTTTCTTTTAAGAAAGATCCGCACTCTGGACATTTTGATCCAGTTAAATTTTGCATTTTATACGATTTCTCACTGTGCTTAATTTCACGGACAAATCGTTTTGTTTGCTCTTTTATCTGTTCCATAAACTGTTTAGCATTAGCTTTTCCTTTGGCAATATCCTCTAATTCTTGCTCCCATTTTGCAGTTAAATCAGGAGTAGTCAAATCATCATTAACGAGATTGATAAGTTGTTTCCCTTTGGAGGTAGAATGCAATTTCCCGTTTTGTCTTTCTAATACTTCAGAAGAAAGCAATCTTTCAATAATTTCAGCACGAGTTGCTGGGGTTCCAAGTCCAAACTTTTCCATTTTTCCAAGAATGTCAGCTTCTGTAAATCGTGATGGAGCTTCCGTGAATTTTTGCTCCATATTCACCGATTGGACTTTTAATTGTTTCCCTTTTTGCAGCTGTATGCTTTTAGAGGAATCTGCTTTGCGAGCATCTAAAGCCTTAAAACCGAGATCTACAACATTTGTCTCCTGAGCTACAAATGATTCTCCGTTGATGTTTAATGTGGTGGAAATGGTTTCGTACTTATATTTTGGATAAAATAGTGCCAAAAATCTTTTTACAATTAAATCATAAATTTTTACTTCATCATTATCTAACCGATTTAAAAAGACTGGTTGTTCGGTTGGAATAAATAGGAATAGGTAACTTTCCACTTCGGCATTATCCGTTAAGTGTACTTGTTTTCCCCTCCTCCGCACCGTACGTGAGAGTTTCCCCTCATACGGCGTTCCATCAAATAGTCAGTAGATTAATCGGTTCAAGATAACAATGTTTTCGAAGTTTATTTAGCTTGTTTAGGGCTTTTTTATCTTCAATGATATTTTTGTATTTTTCAATCGTTTCGTTTGTTGTCGCGTGTATTAATTTATGCACCAATTTGTGGACAATTCGTAGGTTTTTGTATTCATCTGTACCACCTTGATTTCGGGGGAGTACATGATGACAGTGTAGTTCTTCTATGGTTAATTGCTTTCCTGTTACTTCACATTTCATTTGTGACATGGAAGCTCTTGAAACACGGTTATCATTGTATTCAGCACTTTCATACGGATTATACATCTTTGCTAATTGAATAATGTCATCTCTTGTTTGACTTGTTAGGCTTTTCGAAGATTTTATTCGACCTTCTTGTGTATAATCACAGACATCTTGACTAAAGTTCATAACTTTTTTATGCTGAACGTAATGAATTGGGTAGATACATACATTGTGAATCTTCCATGTTTTTGATTCAGATTTCCCATAGAATTTCTTATATAACGGTGACATGTCGGTGTCACTTGGTTTTAAGAATTTTCCTACTTGCCTTAACTTATTGTGCATATATGGTTTCAGTGAGAAAGCCAATTTCGCAAAATCTATATTGCAGTAGGTGGCACAGCTATAATATTCATGCCATCCTAAAATCATGCTGTTGAGCTTTGTTACGTGGGATGATTGAATGTTATCGGGGATAATTTTGACTTGCTCTTTTATCTCCTTTTTCATTCTTTCAAGTGCTTTGTCTGATATATGTGATTGTGCCACATACCCTCCAAATGTTTTCCCCTTTTTCACAGCTTTAATTTTTACCCCTAAAAAGTCAGAGTAGTTTTTCCGCAAATTGATAATTTTTGATTTTTCCTCACTAATATCTAATTTCAAGCGAATCTTTAACCAGTCTTTAACCGCACATAATATTCTTTTCGCACTTTGATAATCTCTACACATAATTTTAAAATCGTCTGCGTATCTCACGATATACATTTGCTTTAAGTTTGTTTTCTTTTGTTGATTGTATTGACTTTGATACGTCTTATATTGCTTTTGTGTTGTGAACGTTTCCCATTGTGAAGAAATCCACCAATCTAATTCGTTTAATACGATATTTGATAATAAAGGGGAAAGAATTCCTCCTTGTGGTGTTCCTTTGTTTGGAATACCTTCTCCTTGAATGGGAGCTTTTAACATAGCTTTAATGATGCTAATTAATTTCCTATCTTTTATTCCTAATGCATACATTTGTTTGATAAGCTTTGTGTGATTTACATTATCGAAAAAGCCCTTAATATCAATATCAACTGTATAGTAAAACTTCCCGATATTGATGAGGCTCACCATTCTTGAAATCGCGTGCTTTGTACTTCGATTAGGACGGAAGCCATAGCTATGTGGGTGGAATTTTGCTTCACATATTGGTTCCAACACTTGTTTAATACATTGTTGTACAAGTCTATCAATCATTGTCGGTATTCCTAAAGGGCGTGTTTTGCCATTAGCTTTCGGAATGTAAACTCGTCGAACAGTGTCTGGTGTATAAAACTTTAGTTTTTCTTGCACTGCTTCAATATACGATTCCAATGATTGACCTTTAATATCTTTAATTGTGAGTTTATCTGTGCCAGCAGTTTGACTGCCTGTGTTACTTTTAATTGTGCGAAAGGCTAAGCGAATATTATTTTCACTCGAAATAATACGCATTAAATTTTGAAACGACTCATTGTTTTGTGACCGTTTGTATAAGTCATCAAATATTTTTGTCATATCATAATAGTCATTGTATCTATACTTGTTCGTCACTCTGTTGGGACAACTCCTTTGCAGAAAATTGTTTTCCCTTTCTTACTCGAAAAACAGAGTTAGTTTTGAATCTATTAATCCATTCTTATTTGACTCGTGCCTATCCCTCCACTACTTATTATCGTAGTTTCATCGGTACTGTGGCACTACTTTCACCAAGATAAAGTAGCTTATTATACCCGAAGGATTTTCGTCTACAACTGTCCTCGACTATGAGTTTCTGCAAAACAGATACAGTTCTTGGCTTCCCACGTTCCAAAGATTCCCGTTCACGTAATACTTAGGTGCTTCCTTTGAGCCTGTTAGCTGGATACCGTCTGTCGCTCGGTATAGAGTTTTTCATAACGCAAAATTTTACTCAACTCCACTAACTTACCACTATTGGTAATACCTTATCATCACAGATAAGATAACCACCTATAGACTCGTACATTCAGAAGTTCGTCAGTACATGTGTACATTCTCACCGTATATTACAACCACCCGACTACTCTAAGTGACAGTTCTTTATTCCTGTTCACTTTCGCCGACTTCACCCCGCTTTAAACAGTTCCATAATAGTCTGTTTCCCTGCTTAGGGGAGTATTAGTGTGAGGGTTTCAGCACAGCATGACGGCTTTCATTCCCCTCAAGGATTCTTTAGTTTTCTAATAAATCTTCCCAACCAATATTTCTATTGGAATTTCAGATTAACGTGTCGCACTTGCATGATGGTCAGATACTTTGTTGTTATTAAAGACATTATTTGCTTCGACCTTGCCTTTGTTGCGAATGATAGGTTGAACTTCTTCTTTAAATGCCCCGGAAATGCTTTCTAATCGATCAAGCATGGTTGCCTTCATATCTGTTGTTAAGTAACGAGAGTCAGTTCTTGGATAAGTGACTAGTTTATGTTGCTCGTATAGCTTCTGAAGTACATTTAACGTCTTTTTGGCAGAAAAGCCGAATCGTCGGTTAGCATCTCGCTGGAGCTCTGTTAAATCATAAGGCATTGGCTGCTGTTCTGTTTTTTCTTTTATGGTAAGAGCCTCTACAACTGCAGGCTTTCCTTTAGTATTGGCAACAATCTCTTCTGCTTTTTCTTTTGAGAAGATTCTTCGCTCATGATTCTTTTCATATTTAGCTTGTAGAGAGTCTACGTTTGCTGTAATGGTCCAATATTCTTTTGGCACAAAGGCTTGAATTTCTTTTTCTCTCTCTAGAACCATGGATAGAGTTGGAGTTTGTACACGTCCTGCTGACAAGGGATCATTGAATTTTGTTGTTAAGGCTCTTGAGACATTTAACCCAATTAACCAATCAGCCTGAGCTCTACACACTGCCGATTGATACAGGCGATCAAACTCTTTACCTGGCTTTAACTGCTTAAATCCATCTTTTATTGCACGGTCTGTCTGAGAGGATATCCATAATCGTTTCGTTGGTTTATTAAAGCGAATTTTCTCGAGAATCCATCTTGCGACTAATTCACCTTCTCGCCCTGCATCTGTTGCAATGATACAGTCTGTAATATCTTTCCTTTTTGCGAGCTGATCAATTGCCTTGTATTGATGACTTGTTTGTTTCATCACTTTTAATTCCATTTTATTTGGAATAATAGGTAAATCATCTAGATTCCAATTTTTATATTTAGGATCATAATGTTCGGGCATTTTTAATTCAATTAAGTGGCCTAAAGCCCATGTAACAATGTATTTATCTGATTCTAAATAACTTTTATTTGATTTATTGCAACCAAGCACTCTTGCAATTTCTCTCGCCACACTTGGTTTTTCACATAACACAAGAGATTTCATTTAAACACCTTCCAATAGAAAATTTTGGCTGATTCATATTGTTCCTATATGAAGTAGGTTGATTTCTGGATATCCATAAATTAAAGCCAACAGTATTCTTTCATATATAGTTGTATAAGATAAAGCCTTTGAGAATTATACATACCTTCTATTATAACATGAGGGAACGATTGGCATGGGGGTTAGTATGTAATGGGAGATTAATTGGAGGAAAAAGGAACGGCGTCCTTTAATCTTGTTAGAACGCCGTACTTTACAGTATTTTACTCAGTTTCTTCTACTCGGTTTTTAAATGCTTCTTGTGTTACGATAAATTCTTCATCGCCAGGAGCATCCTCCGTATGCGTATGTTTTTTTGTATCCTTTGGAAGAGGACCTGGATGGTTTTTCTTCTTATGATTAAAATGTTCTCCACGTGCCAATAATAACACCCCTTTCTTACCTTTCTATTTTTCATAAAAACGTCCTATCCTATACGGATGAGAAGAGGAAATTGTATAATGGAAATAGCTTCATTCGACAGGAGGGGTTAGGTTAATGGATTTTTCGTTTCTTGTTTCAGAGGACAAAATAAAAAAAGCGTATCAAAACGGGGAGTTTAGCAATCTTCCGGGATTCGGAAAACCACTTCCAAAGGACAGCTTGGCGTCTGTCCCAGAAGAATTGCGAATGGCTTATCGGGTATTGAAGAATGCTGGCTATTCTTTAGAAGAGGATAGGATTAGGCAAGAGTTATTGTCCATGGAAGATTTAATTCGATCCTGTAAAACGGAAGAAGAAAAAATGGATTTACAAAAGAAATATAATGAGAAATTATGGAGATTTAATAAAATGGTTAGAGAGCGAACAGGAACTAGTCATTCGAAACATTTTTCAGAGTATCAGAAGAAAGTGGAGGATCGGTTATTTCTTAAGTAAGCTTTTTAGGTTTGGCTGGTATATGTAGTTTTTTGGATCATAAGTAAATTATTCGATCTTTATTTCATAATAAGATAGACTTATTAATAAAAGGTGATGATGACATCGCCCTTTTTTTTTGAAAAAAGCGGGACTATCGTCATGAATCATGAAGTTAACAAAATTTACATAAAATAAAACTAAAAAAATGAAGAGAAATGTCGAAAAAAAGGGTAAGACTTAGAATCGAAATTTTGGAATAAGATAGGTGAATAAGATGGATAAAACGTCCTTGATAGGAATTATACTTGCCATTATTGCTGTTGGAGTAGGGATGGTATTTAAAGGAGTTAGCCCTGCGGTATTAATAAACCCAGCGGCTATTCTAATTATTTTAGTAGGTACAGTTGCAGCAGTGGTCATTGCCTTTCCTACTTCAGAGATTAAACGAGTTCCAAAGTTATTCGGTATTCTGTTTAAGGAACAGAGAATACAGGATACGAAAGAGTTAATCCGACTGTTTTCAGAGTGGGCACAATTAGCTAGAAAAGAAGGTCTACTTGCTTTAGAAGCAAAAACAGATGAAGTCGAAGATCCGTTCTTGAAAAATGGCTTATCCTTGTCAGTTGATGGTCAAAGTGCCGAGTATATTAGAGATGTATTAACGGAAGAAATTGAGGCAATGGAAGAAAGACATCGTTCAGGAGCACTTATTTTTACACAAGCAGGTACTTATGCTCCTACATTAGGGGTGCTTGGAGCCGTAATCGGACTTATCGCGGCATTGGGCAATATGTCAGATGCTGAAGCGCTTGGACATGCTATTAGTGCTGCATTTGTCGCAACGCTAATGGGGATTTTCACAGGCTATGTTTTATGGCATCCATTTGCAAATAAACTGAAAAGAAAATCACAAATGGAAGCAAGTCAAAAATATTTAATGATTGAAGGAGTCCTATCCATTTTAGAAGGGGAGGCACCTAGAGTCATTGAACAAAAACTAGCATCGTATTTACCAGTTTCAGAAAGAAGACAATTTCTGGAGGAAAACGAAAGTAGTGTGAATGCGAATGAGTAAAAAAAGAAAAAAGAAGGTCCATCATGATGAACATGTAGATGAATCATGGTTAGTTCCTTACGCAGATATTCTTACTTTATTGTTAGCTTTGTTTATCGTTTTATACGGCATGAGTTCTGTCGATGCAAAAAAGTTCTCGGAAATTGCACAAGCTTTTAACAGAGAATTACAAGGAGGGACAGGGATATTTGAATATCCTAGTCCTGCGCCATCGATGAAAGGTGAAAATACAGAGGCTGATTTAGTCGATCAAGAGGAAAAAGTAGATAAAAAAGAAACAAAAGATGTCGCTGAGGAAGATTTGAAAGAATTACAAAAGCAGCAAGACCAAAAGGAATTGGCAGGTATTCAACAGAAAGTGAATGCTTATATTAAAGAAAATAAATTAGGAAACAAGCTTGATACGGAGCTTACTGGTGAAGGATTGCATGTGTCGATAAGAGATAATGTCCTGTTTGCATCAGGAAGTGCTGAAGTTCGAAGTAAGGATAGAAAAATTGTTTCTGAAATAGCCAATTTACTTGTGATGGATCCACCAAGGAGCATTATAATTAGCGGACATACAGATAATGTTCCCATCAGTAATTCTCGCTATGACTCCAACTGGGAGCTAAGTGTAACAAGAGCATTAAATTTTATGAAATTACTTCTTGAAAATAAAAAACTTGATCCTAAATCATTTAGTGCCAAGGGGTATGGGGAGTTCCAACCTATTGCAAGTAATGATACCTCTGAAGGAAGAGCAAAAAATAGAAGAGTTGATATTTTAATTCAACCAAGAGTAGCAACAGAAGACTAAGGAATGTTAGTCTTCTTTTTTTGTATACATGAAATGCTCGAACTTATAAAAAATTTTCACAAAAGGGAAGAAAATCTTGTTGTTTAATAAACAAAAGTTTATAATATAAACAAAAGTTTTAATAGGCGGAGAAGTCTCTTCTTTTCTACGTCTAGTTGGTAGTTTCACTTTATTTGAAGGGGAGATGGAAGTGAATGATAAAGAGATCTATATTCTTCAGCTAATTAAAGAAAATCCCTTTGTTACTCAAAATGAACTGGCTGAGAAAATGGGATTGTCCCGTTCTGCAGTAGCAGGATATATTTCTTCTTTGACAAAAGAAGGAAAACTATTAGGAAGAGCCTATGTGTTACCAAAAAAGAAAGAAGTTATTTGTATTGGTGGAGCCAATGTTGATCGAAAAGTTCAAGCAGAGGAAACGATTCAGTATGGAACGTCCAACCCAGCTTCTTCAAGTCAATCACCTGGAGGAGTTGCAAGAAATATTGCAGAGAACTTAGGAAGACTTGGACTTGAGACCTCTTTATTTACAATCGTAGGAGATGACCATGAAGGAGAATGGTTATTAGATAATACGAAAATTTATGCAGATATCACTCCTTCTCTCTTGTCTAATTTGCATCGAACAGGTACGTATACAGCTCTGTTAGATTCAGATGGTGAGCTTGCCGTTGCTTTAGCAGATATGTCTATCTATGACAGCATTGATGTAGAGACAATTGATAAAAAATGGGGCTATCTAGCAACATCAGAATTAGTGATACTAGACACTAATTTTTCTGCCGATGTTTTAGAGTATATTATTGCTAGATGCAGGCAAGAAAAAATGGCATTATGTATTACGCCTGTTTCTGCACCAAAAGTAAGGAAATTGCCAGAAAATTTACAGGGAGTTACATGGCTTATTGCAAACAGTGAAGAGGCTGAGGTACTAGCTGGAATGGAAATAAAAGAAGAAGGCGATTTCTTTAAAGCAGCGGAAATCATTCTTGCAAAGGGTGTAGAAAAAGTTGTTATTACCCGAGGCGATAAAGGACTAATCTATTTTACTAAATTAGGTGAAGCTGGTGTTATTTTACCTCCTGAAGCAGAAGTGGTCGATGTAACAGGAGCCGGTGATTCATTAGTTTCGGGTATTATGTATTCACATATTAAAGGCTTAAGCACGGAAAATGCTTGCAAAATTGGAATCGCGTGCTCAATTATTACGCTGCAATCTTATCAGACAGTAAATCCATTATTAAATAATAAAAAACTGCAAGAAATATTTGGAAAATACTTTCGTTAAAAGGAGCAAATAACATGAAAACAGAATGGTTGGAATTCTCTAAAGAAGTATTAGAGGCAAAGAAAAACGATCTCCCAATTGTAGCATTAGAATCAACAATTATATCCCATGGTATGCCTTATCCGCAAAACGTTGAAACAGCTAAAGAGGTAGAGGATATTATCCGTAAAAATGGAGCAGTCCCTGCAACCATTGCGATTATTGACGGGAAAATTAAGATTGGTCTTTCGGACGATGAAATTGAATTTTTAGCTAAGAGCGATAATATTGAAAAAGCAAGTAGACGTGATTTACCTTATCTAATTGCAGGCAAAAAAAATGGCGCTACAACTGTGGCTGCTACCATGATTTGTGCGGAACTAGCAGGGATTAAGGTGTTTGTAACTGGCGGAATTGGTGGTGTTCATAGAGAAGCAGAGCAGACTATGGATATTTCGGCAGACTTACAAGAGCTGGCTAAAACCAGTGTAGCAGTCGTATGTGCTGGTGCTAAATCAATTTTAGATATTGGCTTAACGTTAGAGTATCTAGAAACATATGGCGTCCCAGTGGTTGGATATGGAACAAAATCTCTACCAGCCTTTTATACGAGAACAAGTCCATTTGAAGTGAATTTCTCTGTAGAAACACCAAAAGAAGCAGCAGCGATGATTCAAACAAAATGGGCACTAGGACTAGAGGGTGGGGTCGTTATTGCCAATCCAATTCCAGAAAAAGATGCCCTAGAGGAAAAATACATTACGGAAATTATTGAAAAGGCATTACAAGAAGCAAAAGAAAATAATATCACTGGGAAAAAGGTAACTCCGTTCTTATTAAGTAGAGTAAAAGAGTTAACGGAAGGGACAAGCCTAGTTGCTAATATTGCATTAGTTAAAAACAATGCAGAAGTAGGCTCAAGAATTGCAGTGGAGTTAAATAAATAAGTAATCAAAGACTATTGAAAGTGGAATAATGCTTCATGACAGAAGCGGTATTCTCTTTGAATGGTCTTTTTTCTTACTAGTAAGAGTGGAACCCACTTCTCAAGGATATTTTAACAATAGAAGGAGCTCCCACTTTTCTAGTTTTCTTGTCTTTTTTTGAACTTTACATATTCAAGAATACCGGCAAAATCTTCTTTTGTAATACCATCCTCTATGGCTTCTTCAACTAAACTAATCCAGTCTTCGTCTATCCCGTCTATTGCTGAATGGTGATTGTCTAGTAGTTCTTCTACATTGGTATCAAGGGTGTATGCAAGTTTCGTTAGTACTTGAAGAGAGGGGTTTTTTTGAATCCCTCTTTCAATATAGCTTAAGTAAGATTTAGAAACACCGGATTTGTCCGAAAGTTCATTGATAGAAAAACCTCTTTTTAATCTTAATTTCTTTATTTTTGCTCCAACCAACATGACAATATTCTCCTTACCACATATAGAAGTACTATTTCATTATAACGAACAAATTGTTCAATAAAAAATACAGAAAAGCTAGAAAACAAGAGGATATTCAAGAAAGAGAACGGAATTCGTTCTTTAAAAAGAAAAAACGGCTGATTTTGGAATTTTCGAAAATGATAGATTTGCACTATACTAACTAATAAGTTCTTAAAAAAGAACGAATTGGAAATTTTAGTACATATCTAGCATACTGCGATGAACTTTTACTTCTATCAATTATTATTTATTCAATTTAAGTAAGCTTAATGGAAAATAAAGGGGAGAAAAATGTATAGAAAAAACTGTGATAGATGCCTAAGACCGTCGTATAGTAGTAGCGAAATAGGAAAATGGATTTGTCCTATATGCCAAAATGATTTGACTGATTATCCTTTTTTTGATGCGATTACATTTGAACAAATATATATAAATTATTCTTTTAAAAAAGTGCTAAAAAGCTATCAAACGCAATATTATGATAGAAATCAATATAAATAGTGCTGCTGGTTTACTAGTAAGATATAAATAATGCTTAAGTAGGATTCTTTCGATTGGATTCGAGGGATTCAACATATTTTGTAGAAACAACAAGAAATCTTTTAGTAATTTGTCCTAATTTTATGACAAATTACTGCAATATTCCAACAATAAAAGCGTTATAATGAGAAAACAGTAAAAGGATAAGGGAATAATTAAATGAAAAGGGCAAACCAATACGAAAGTTTGGGACGCAAAGTCACGGATCTAATGTGCGAAACAATGATGGCCGGACTGCCAAAATACAAATGTATTTTTGGAGGGAAGAATTAAGTGATTAATAGTCAACTTTTTACCGAAGAATTGGATTCAGAATGGATTCAATTAATTAATGAAGCCAAAGATATTGGAATGAATTTGCAAGAAGTAAGAGAGTTTTTACGAAGCGAGAAGGATCACTTAATTCAAGGAAATACGAAGTAAACATTTAAATATAGTACCTTATGAACACAAAAGTAAAAAACATCTACATGTAATTTTTCACAATAGAAAAAATGGTATGGTGAGAAATTACATGTAGAAAAAATTTTTTAGAGTTATCCTAACTTATTTAAGATATATAAGTTGGAAAAAATATTATTTTTTTTGTTGTAATCTCCATCTATTAAATTCCAAAAATTCGCGAAATTCTTTTTTAGAAACTCCAGAATCCATTGCTTCTTTCACAATTTTTAACCACTCAGAATCTAAATCATCTTTATTTTGCTGATCATTTATTAAATGATCAACTGGTATATTAAAAACAGCGGCAATTTTCTCTAAAAATTGAATCGATGGATTGGATTGTAAATTTCTTTCTAAGGAACTTAAATAAGACTTCGCCACTCCTGCCTGTTCAGCTAATTCTGACAAGGACATTCTTTTCTCCAAACGTAGCTGCTTTACACGATCCCCAATCATACGCTCACTCACTTTCACTCTTAACAATATGTATATTTATCATAGCATTTATAGATAAAAAGTTCCATATAAAGAACGAATTGTTCTATCCACTATGCTTATAAATCAATGATGTAAATAATTATTTTTAAATTTTGTTCACAATATTGAAATATATCCTGTAATATTTACCCTTTGCTAAATAAAATGAAACATTTTTTTATTTGTTTTTCAATCCTTTTTAGACAATTTGTCTGAAAAAGGGTAGAATGGTAACGGAATAATTTGAAAATGTTGGTGAATTTCATGTTGAATAAATATTATGTGATATTCGAAGAACTTGAAGCGGCAATCAGAAATGGGAAGTATCCACCGGACACTATTTTGCCATCTGAAAATGAATTAGCAGAGCAATATAACACATCTAGAGAAACGATCCGTAAAGCTTTAAATATTTTATCCCAAAAAGGATATATCCAAAAGCTCAGAGGGAAGGGTTCATTAGTACTTGATCTGGAAAAACTGCAATTCCCGATTTCTGGATTAGTTAGTTTTAAGGAATTAGCGGATAAAATGGGACATTCCTCTGTGACCATTATTGAAAGCTTTACGAATAAACAACCATCCTCCCTTTTACAAAAAGAGATGCAGCTAAGTAAAGAAGATTCTATTTGGGAAGTTTTTCGTGTAAGAGAAATAAATGGGGAACGTATTATTTTGGATAAAGACTATATTGTTGAAAAATATGTGCCTGGATTAACAGAAGAAATATGTAGAAGTTCTATTTTTGACTATATTGAGAAGCAGTTAAACTTAAAAATTAGTTTTGCGAAAAAAGAATTTACGGTAGAAGAGCCTACTGAAGAAGATTATAACTTACTTGATTTAGAGGGATTTCATTCAATTGTTGTTGTTAAAAACTATATCTATTTTGAAAATGCCACGTTATTTCAATATACAGAATCTCGACATCGCCCAGATAAGTTCCGATTTGTTGATTTTGCAAGGAGAAACGAAGCTTAAAAAATAATGATAGCATGTTTTATTTTCTTTCTATGGGGAACGTTAATTATAGAAAATAGGAAAAGGAGATGCTAGATATGAGTAAGAAGATTGCTACATTAATTACTGATATGTTTGAGGATTCTGAGTACACAGAGCCGGCTAAAGCGTATCAAGAAGCTGGACACGAGGTAGTAACAATTGAGTTAGAAGCTGGTAAAACAGTACAAGGAAAACAAAAAGAGGCAACAGTAAGTATTGATAAAGGAATAGATGAGGTTTCTCCTGATGAATTTGATGCTTTATTCATTCCAGGGGGATTTTCTCCAGATCAGCTTCGTGTAGATGATCGAGTAGTTGCCTTTACTAAGGCATTTATGGATGCAAAGAAGCCAGTTTTTGCAATTTGTCATGGACCACAGCTACTTATCACTGCGAAAGCGCTAGAGGGTAGAAGTGCTACTGGTTATAAATCAATTAAAGTGGACATGGAGTATGCTGGTGTTACTTTCAAAGATGAGGAAGTAGTTGTATGTGGGGACCAATTGGTGACAAGCAGATCGCCAGAGGATATTCCTGCATTTAATAGAGAGTCGTTAAAGCTTTTAAATAAATAAGGGGAATATCAAACTAGAAGGGGCTGTACGTACACCGATTTATGGTAAGAAGAATATAATCTTTTTATCATGAGTTGGAGTAGGTATCAGCCTCTTTTTTGTGTTATCTTTAAGAAGAGAAAGAGCGACATTCAAAAGATTCACTGCACAATATTCCGCAGAAGCAGCAATGATAAATAACAGCAAAAAAGCGCCAAATGAATATAATCTGGATGAGGGAAACGAATAATAATGAACGATTCCATGCAAGAGAATGGATAGAAAGAAGGATTGTAAATGATTGTATTAAAATCAACACGAGAAATTGAGCAAATGAGGAAGGCTGGCGAGATTCTAGCTGGTTGTCATAAAATGATAGCCAAGATGATAAGACCAGGAATCACTACTTTGGAAATTGATCAGAAGGTTGAAGCATATTTAGCGGAAATGGGAGCGACTCCTGAACAAAAAGGGTATCGTGATTATCCATATGCAACTTGTGCCAGCATTAATGATGAAATTTGTCACGGTTTTCCAAGGAAAGAGCCTTTAAAAAAAGGGGATATTGTAACAATCGACATGGTTGTTAATTATAATGGTGCTTTGGCTGATTCTGCATGGACCTATGCGGTTGGTGAAATAGCTACAGAATTAGAGAAATTAATGGATGTCACAAAAAAAGCTCTCTATGCGGGAATCGAACAGGCGAAGGTTGGAAATCGAATCGGGGACATTGGATTCGCTATTCAGCAATATGTAGAAGAACAAGGCTTTTCTGTTGTGAGAGATTTTATTGGCCATGGTATTGGGAAAGTAATTCATGAAAAACCAGAAGTACCTCATTTTGGTTTAGCTGGTAAGGGACCTCGCATAAAAGAGGGAATGGTATTTACGATTGAACCAATGGTTAATGTTGGCGATTATAAAATGAAAATGGATAATAACGGATGGACAGCAAGAACAGTAGATGGTAAACACTCTGCACAATATGAACATACTATTGCTATTACGAAAGAAGGAGCAATAATCCTTACAGATCAAGAGGCTTGATCTGTAAAAGGTACATAGAAGAATGAAGCAAGCTAGGAATGATCTGTTTTCCTGTAGTAAGCTTATGCAATTTAAAAACAAAACGATTTTTAAATAAATAATCAGTGGGGATGTGCGCCACTGATTATCTTTTTTATGAGTTGTTATTGTTTACGCAAGTTCCCAAGTTCTTCAGCGATTGCTTGCATTTCATTTGGGCTAAAGGAATCTTTTTTCATCACATGTTCGTAAATTTCTTTAATGTCATCATAGAGATCTTCATCAAAATGCGTGGATTTAATCGCACCTATGTTTAATACTTTTAACTTTTCTTTTATTTTTTCAATCATGAAATTTACGTTTTCTGTTGTTTTAATATCTAAATTCATGCCTTTCCCCTTTCTTGGACAATAAAGTTGTTCTATTCATCTTTTCATGCAAACATAGAAATGTCAATATAGAGAATCATTCATAAGTTGTTGCCATTACTTACAAAGTAAAATAAGTATGTAAATAAGAAAATGGAGGAAAATAAAAATGAAAGTACGTGTTTTATTTATTTGCTTAGGGAATATTTGTCGTTCACCAATGGCGGAGGCGATATTCCGTGATTTAGTTAATAAAGAAGGATTACAAGATAAGATTGTTTGCGATTCAGCAGGAACAGGTGGATGGCATAGTGGAAATCCTCCTCATCAGGGAACAAGAGATATTCTTAAAGTGAATAATATTAAGGATGCAGGTATTTTTGCCCGTCAATTGGCGAATAAGGATTTAGAAGAATTTGATTATCTGATTGCAATGGATAACAGTAATATAGCGAATATTAAAAATCTGAATGACATGTTAGATGGCACAAAAGTCCGCCTTTTAATGGATTATACAGACGATGCTGCGGGAATAGAAGTACCAGACCCATATTATACCGGTAATTTTGAAGAAGTTTTTGCATTAGTGAAGGATGGCTGTGAAGGTTTGCTAAGGGAGATAAAACAAGTGTATTCCTTATAAGGTAGCCTGTTGTCATCCTTCAAGAAATAGTTGTATAAAAAATATGGCTTAACAATGAACGAAACAACAATTTTGGAGAGGTGGCAGGGACTATGAAAATGAGTATAACAAAAGGTTTTTTTATAGGCAGTCTTATTGGAACGGCGATAAGCCTGTTGGACAGGCATACAAGACAACAGGCTGTAACGACTATACAGCATGCGAAAGATACTGTAACAGATTTAGACCAAATGACGTCAAGTTTGAATCTAACTTCAGAAAAAATAAAGAACTCAGCCACGAAAATTTCCGATGATGCAGCTTTTGTTAAGAAGCAACTTGAGGAATTAAAAGGAATAACGCCAGTAGTTGCAGGCATTATTCGAGATACTAAAGAAGCATTTTCGAAAGGGAACACGATCAATCAGGAAAGAAAGCTAGTCTCTAGCATACAATATTTACCTAAGACGGAATAGCTGTATGAATGCTTTTTAGAATGTCTAGTAGCTTAAATGATACCAATATCTATAAAAAAATCAGCCCAGCTTTGCTTGGGTATATGTATATTTAGAGATGGAGGTATCATTCAGGCTACATCTTTTTACAGTACATAATACAAGCTCTTATTAGAGACATGTTTTTATTTACATAATAACGGGCAAAGGTACATACATAAATGAACTGTTAGGGCGGTGATTTTGTATGGGAAAGGTCATTCATTTTTTTAAGGTTCTCATCAAAAATATTCAACAAGATGATGTATTTGATTTGGCAGCACAGTTAGCCTACTATTTTTTATTGTCTATTTTCCCACTACTCATTTTCGTAATGACACTCCTTCCATATCTTCCTATTACAAAAGAAGACTTGCTAGGCATAGTGGAGGGATTTGCTCCTGGAGATATTATGAATACGATTGAATCAAATATCGATCAGGTGCTAAACAGAAACGTGAGTCTTTTATCATTCGGGATCATCGCGACAATATGGTCTGCTTCAAATGGCTTAAATGCTATCATAAAGGCTTTAAATAAAGCCTATAATGTGGAAGAAACCAGATCATTTATTGTTGCAAGAGGGATGTCTATTTTGCTGACACTTGGCATGATTGCGGTAGTAGTAGTGGCGCTGTTATTACCAGTATTTGGAGAGCAAATAGGGATGTTTTTATTTTCACAATTTGACTTAACAGATGAGTTTTTATCTATATGGAATACGTTAAGATTTCTTGCATCGCCAATTATTTTATTTATTGTGTTTCTTGCCCTTTATTGGGTTGCTCCAAATAAAAAACTGAAATGTATTTCTGCCATTCCCGGAGCAATTTTCGCTGCGATTGGCTGGGTTCTTGCCTCCTTGGCTTTCTCCTATTATGTTGGGAATTTCAGTAACTATTCCGCAACTTATGGAAGTATTGGGACCATTATCGTTTTAATGATTTGGTTCTATATTACTGGCATAATTATCATCTTGGGTGGAGAGATCAATGCTTACTTTACGGAAAAGAGAAAAGAACCTTGTTAACCAGTATCCGTAATTTACCTCTATAAAAGAACACTAATAGAACAAACTAATAGTGGGGAAAACAATTAATAGGGGGGATTTAGAATGACAAAACATACAAAAAAAGATGGCGGCACAAAACAAAAAGGGAAAAGTAAGCCAAAACATAAAACATCTAGTTCTGCTAACGGACAAAACGGCTACCACTAATAGAAGTGTATAACCTTATTGATAGAAAGCCTTCAAAGATTTAGTCTTTGGAGGCTTTTTAAATATGTTATGGCGGGGAAATCAGCCAAATCGGATGAGAAATCAGCTAAAGTGGTCGAGATATCAGCCAAAGCAGGTGTGATATCAGCCAAAATAGCTGGATATCAGCCAAAGCAGGTGTGATATCAGCCAAAATAGCTGGATATCAGCCAAAGCAGGCGTGATATCAGCCAAAATAGCTGGAAATCAGCCAAAGCAGCCGGAATATCAGCCAAAGCAGCTGGAAATCAGCCAAAGCAACCGGAATATCAGCCAAAAAAGCTGGAAATCAGCCAAAGCAGCCGGAATATCAGCCAAAGCAGCTGGATATCAGCCAAAGCAGCCGGAATATCAGCCAAAGCAGCTGGAAATCAGCCAAAGCAGCCGGAATATCAGCCAAAAAAGCTGGATATCAGCCAAAGCAGCCGAATCAGTCAAAATAGCCAAAGCGAATGTCATCATCAATCAACCCGCCAAACAATGTGGTCTTTTAACTTTTTAATAACCGCAAGCTATTCAAAATCACCAAGATTGTACTGCCTTCATGCCCAATTACACCAAAAGGGAGGGCAACTGCTTGTAAGAAGTTCGAAATGATAAGCAACATAATAACAGAAATGGAAAAGATAATATTTTGTTTAATAATACGATTCATCCGCTTAGATAGTTGAATGGCCTCTGCTATACGTGGCAAATCGTTTTTCATTAATACGACATCTGCTGTCTCTAACGCAACATCGGTCCCTTCTCCCATTGCAATACCTACATTTGCAGTAGCAAGAGCAGGTGCGTCATTAATTCCATCTCCAACCATTGCGACGATTCCATATTTCTCTTTTAGCTCTTTAACGGAAGCTACTTTCTTCTCCGGTAAGCATTCAGCAATATATTCATCAACATGGCTTTCTTTGGAAATAGCATTAGCTGTTTTTTCACTATCTCCTGTAATCATAACCGTATAAATGCCGTTCTGCTTTAAACGATCAATTGCTTCTTTTGATTCTTCTCGTACAACATCCTTTAGAGCAATCAGGGCGATTATTTCTGTGTCCTTTTTGACAAATACAGCTGTTTTTCCTTCATTTGATATTTGTTCATATATTTTGTTTTGGAAAGCAATTGCTTCTTTTTCTCCCACAAAAGCGGCTTTCCCGATTCGCCATTCCGTATTATTAATTTTTGCTGTAACGCCCCAACCTGAATTATCTTGAATGCTTTCTGGTTGTGTTAACGGTTCATTGTATTTCTGCTCAGCATATCGAACGATTGCTTTTGCGAGGGGATGGTTTGAATGACTTTCAATGCTAGCCGTTAATTGAACAATTTCTTTCTCCGTAAATTTATTATCGATAAATACATCTGTTACCACAGGCTTTCCTTTCGTTAACGTTCCTGTTTTGTCAAAAGCAATTGCGCTTACATGGGCGAGATTTTCTAGATGGACGCCACCTTTAAAAAGGATGCCAGCCCTTGCTCCATTTGAGATTGCTGATAAGGTAGCTGGCATTATACTAGCTACCAATGCACAAGGAGATGCGACTACTAAAAAAATCATTGCTCGATAGAATGTTTCATTCCAAGACCAACCCAACAGAAAATGCGGAAGGATCAGTAATAGGCCAACGATAGATAAGACTATTTTGACATAGGATCCTTCAAATTTTTCGATAAAAGCTTGAGAAGGTGATTTCTCACTTTGTGCCGATTGAATCAAGGTAATAATCTTTTGAAAAAGTGTTTCGTCTGCATGCTTTGTAAGGGTAACAGTAATTGAGCCACTTATATTTACTGTTCCAGCAAATACTTCATCATTTATTTCTTTGGTTAATGGAATGGATTCACCTGTAATAGCGGCTTCATCAATCGCCGTTGTCCCTTTGATAATTTTTCCATCTACGGGGACTCTTTCCCCGGGCTTAATTAAGATGATGTCAGAGATAGTAAGAGAAGATACTGGAACTGCTTGTTCACGACCATCTGGAAGTATTTTAATTGCTTCTTCTGGTTGTAACTTCATAAGGGCAGATATTTCCTTATTACTCTTATTCATTGTATATGTCTCTAACGCGCCGCTTACAGCAAAGATAAATATTAATATCGCACCTTCAGCCCAATATCCGATAATAGCAGAACCAATTGCAGCAAAAATCATTAGCATTTCGACATTTAATTCTTTATTATCAATGGTTTCGGTGATTCCCTCTTTTGCCTTTGCATATCCACCAATCACAAAAGCAAGCAAGTAGGCAGCGATAGAAATAGATGAATAATCGAAATGGTGTAAAATCCATCCAATCACAATTAAAATTCCGCTTATTCCAGCAGCAATTAGTTCGAGATGAGGAGATAGCTTTGCAAATAAAGATGGCTTCATTTCTACCTTTGGTTGTACATAGGTTTTGAATTCCGTTTCTGTGGACATTTGTTTTTTCCTCCTTTTAAATGATTATCTGTTCTTATTGAGAGAGAGAATCAAGTTCACTACCCTTAAAAAACACGAAAGCTGCCACCTAAGAAGGTGACAGCACAAAATAACGAATAGAAATAGTTTTTTATTTAATTTTATAAGATAAGCTTACCACATATTGTATGTGCTGAATATCATTTTGCCTCTGTTAAGTAATGATTTCTCGATTCTTTTTTCCCAAAGATAAAAATGATGGAACAAACAACAAATAAAATTGCCGCAATTACTATAAAATAGCTAATATGCTGGAAATATTGAATAAATACTCCTCCCAGATAAGGACCAATTAAACTGCCAACACTAAAGGCCATTCCACATAGAAGGTTTCCGGTAGGAAGAAGATTGGTTGGCACTAAATCAGTCATATAGCTAATCCCTAAAGAAAAGGTAGAACCAACTGCCATTCCAGCAAGGAAAAGACAGATAATTAAGCCGATTAAATAAGCCTCAAGTATACTGGCGAAAGAAAAGCAGGTAGTACCAATAATCAGAATCGTTACAAGTGTCCGTCTTCTGCCAAATTTATCGCTGATCATCCCTAATGGAAGCTGAAACACAATGGCTCCTATCGAAAAGGCAGTAAGTAAAAGAGAAATCTGGACAACACTTAAATCGATTCTTAATCCGTACACAGGAAAACTTGAGTTTAAGCTTGATTCTAAGAAACCATAGGCGAGCGGGGGAAGAAAAGCAATCCACGCATATTTCATGGCACTAGAGAAACGCTTCATTGTATCCAAAAAGGAATTTGTTTCTACTGTTTGTTCTGGAAAGTCATTTTTAATCCATAGTATAAAAATCCAAGCGATAAAGCACATAATAGATGAAAGAATAAAAGGCAGTGATTCATTTACTTTTACTAAAGGAGTTAATAATGGTCCAACTGCGAACCCAATCCCAAAGAATACACCGTATAGAGAAATGTTTCTTCCCCGTTTTTCTATAGGTGATGCAGTGGTTATCCAAGTTTGTGTAGCAAAATGGAGTGAATGATCGCCTATTCCAATAAACAAACGAAGAAGAAACCAAAACCAAAAAGACTTCCAAAGTGGAAAAAGTGCTAGTGACAGAATAACAACAAGACCGCCAAATACGATAACGGGTTTATATCCATATTTACGCAAAGGATATTCCATAAAAGGAGAAATAAGAAGAATCCCCATATAGAGTCCTACTGCGTTTAATCCATTTAAACTAGAAGATAGGCCATCATTTTCAAAAATGACTGCTATTAATGGCAGCAGCATTCCTTGACTAAATCCAGAAATACTGACGATGCTTATTAGTACGGCGAATTTTTTACTGTTCATAATTATACTCCCTTGTTTCTTACACTGTTGTCTATATTTAGTCTCCCTAAATGATGTTAAAGGGGAATGAACAGTATTGCAATAGATTTTTTTTGAAATAAAACTACTAATTTTCCTATCAAAAGAGAAAAACATTTTTAAGAAATTGGTTATATTTGGGCGGAGTAGCAGTATAATAAGTTTAGCCTGCAGTTGGATGGGAAATTATATGAGGGTGATAGGAGAAAGGAAGCGAGAAAAAATGGTTAATAAAATATTTACGATTGCAGCATTTATTGGGGTTCCCTTATCGATAATAGGTTCCTTATTACATTGGTCAAGTATTCTTATGTTCGTTATTTACTGTCTTACCATCATTTCGTTATCTAGTTTTATGGGCAGAGCGACAGAGAGCTTAGCGATTGTTGCTGGTCCCAGAATTGGTGGGTTATTAAATGCTACTTTTGGTAATGCGGTAGAATTGATCATTGCTATATTTGCTTTACGAGAAGGGTTAACAGAGGTAGTATTGGCATCCTTAACTGGTTCTGTGTTAGGGAACTTATTGCTTGTGGCAGGCTTGTCCTTTTTTATTGGTGGATTAAAGTATAAGAGACAGCAATTTAATGTTTATGATGCTCGTCATAATTCAGGATTATTAATATTTGCAGTCATTGTTGCATTTGTGATTCCTGAAGTATTTACGATGAATATGAATGCAGGAAAAACACTTTCTTTAAGTATCGGAATCGCTATTATTTTGATTGTATTGTATTTAGCAGCATTGTTTTTCAAACTAGTGACTCATCGTGGTGTTTATCAAGTAGAAAAAAACGGAGAGCATGGTCATGCTCATGAGGAAACGCCAGAATGGTCAGTGAAAAAAAGTATCACTATTTTGGCGATTGCAACACTGGCAGTTGCTTATGTATCTGAAAACTTAGTACATACATTTGAAGTAGTAGCAGAATCTTTTGGATGGTCTGAGCTGTTTATTGGGATTATCATTGTGGCTATCGTTGGAAATGCAGCAGAGCATGCTTCAGCTGTTGTAATGGCATATAAGAACAAGATGGATATTGCGGTTGAAATTGCTATCGGATCAACCTTGCAAATTGCCATGTTTGTCGCACCATTACTAGTTTTAGTGTCTTTGCTTTTCCCGAGTGGAATGTCATTAGTCTTCACACTGCCAGAACTTATTAGTATGGTAACAGCCGTGTTGTTAATGGTAAGTATTTCAAATGACGGAGAGACAAACTGGTTTGAGGGAGCAACCTTATTAGCTGCTTATGCAATAATGGGAATTGGATTTTACTTGCTTTAAGAAAGTAGAATATGGAGAAATAGCAAGGCCTAGCCGTTTTCTTTACAACGGCTAGGCTTTTTTGCGTGAATTCACCTTTCTTTTATATAAAATAAGTCTTTTTAAGTATTCGTTGATTTAGATATGTTGTATAGGGAATCTATCATGTCGCTTCCATCGGATCACCAACCTCTTTTCCTTTTATAGTTTGGATAAAGCTCTGATTGATGAATATTCAAAGGTTTATATTTTCCTCCTTTACAAAATATAAGCGATCTAAAATAGCTACCCTCCTTTTATTTGATGACCTTATTATACAATAATATCGGATAAATGTAAATATTCTGATTATTTATTTTTGTTAATAATGGACAAGTTTTAAGTTCCTGAGGCATATGAATGAAAGAAGTGGAAAAAGGATGTATGGAGAAAGGAGATATAAAGGTATGTCACTGTTTTATCGATGCCTTTTCTATGTTGGTGGGCTTTTTATATTAGCATTTGGGGCTACGTTAACTATTAAGGCAAATTTAGGAGCCGGCCCTTGGGATGCTCTCAATGTAGGCCTATCTCATTTAGTTGGATTAACAATAGGAAGCTGGATTGTTATAGTAGGTATCATTCTTATATTCGTCAATGCTTTGCTTTTACGCAAAAAGCCAAACTTATTGTCCCTTGCCACAGTGTTTATTCTAGGATTTTTTGTTGACTTTTGGATGGCTCATTTAGTAAATCGTTTCCATTATTATATGTTTATGAGCCAATTAATTTTACTAATTACTGGATTAATCATTATTGGTCTAGGCATTGCCCTCTATTTGCAATCTGAATTTCCTTTAAATCCAATTGATGATTTTATGGTTACCATTCAGGAAAGATATGGCGTTAATCTTATGATTGCCAAGTTAATTGGAGAAATACTTGCTTTATTGTTTGCTTTTTTAGTAAATGGTCCCATTGGACTTGGTACATTAATTATCGCTTTTGGGCTTGGTCCTGCTATCCAATTTTTCCATCCGTACTGTTCCAAGTTGACGGGGAAATTTGTAATGAAATAGGAGGAAAGAAAAAAATTCTTTTAATAATGGATAATCTAAGCGAACTCCGAAAAAAATAACCATAGTTATGGATGATTATTTGAAGGGAGTTCAAACTTGCTATGTATAAGAAAATAACGATTGTGCTTTTATCTTTTTTCTTAATGCTTCCAATGTTAACTTATGCGGAAAAAGCAAAAGAGAAAGAAAAGGAAGAAAATCTACCGAAATCCAAGATTATTACCATACCTAATTCCGTTATGAATATAACGAAGGAAAATACGTATCCAAATCCAACACAAGATGTACCTAAACTGCAGCCTAGTGAATTAACACAACAGCTTATTAATTCTTCAAAGGTGAAAATTGATAATCCGGATTTAATTCGTATGCTGAACGAATCCACAGTGAACAGTACCCCATTTGCACTTGGATACAAAGCAATTGTTTATTTAGGACAATGGCCGCTTAACTACGAATCAACAGAAACAGCACCGAATTGGGAGTATCAGAAAGTAAATACGAATTTCTATGATAACCGTGGTGGGAAATTACCATATCAAATCCATTATGTTCAAGAATCACAGAAAACGGTAAGAGGCGGTTTAACGGCAAAGGTTCCAAATGCAGAGCAAGTAAAAAAAATGATGCTCGTAAAAGCAACCCAAAATTCAGGGTTATCTCTCGCATTTGAAACAGTGATTGGAACAGGAACAAAGAAAGATCAACTGTACAATATTCCCCCTAAAAGACTAGGGTATTTATATGGCTACGCTCCTGCTGTCAACGAAAAAGGAAAAGTGACGTATGGCGAAGTATATATGATGCTAAAAGGAAGCAAAAAATCAATTGTCGTGAAAAATGTAACTTCACAAGGAATTGGCGCTTGGATACCTGTTCAAGATCATGTTTCTTTTGGATTTATGGCAAGTGAAAGACCGAGATAAATAGATGTGGAAAGACTGACTTTGGATGTCAGTCTTTTTTGTCGGTTTTGGGGGGAAGGAATGTGGTTCGTTGGGGGATGAACGCAGAAATTGCAGGAGGGAAAGGAAAAAGTGGTGTTCATCAAGGGGATGAACGCAGAAATTGTAGGAGGGAAAGGAAAAAGTGGCGTTCATCAAGGGGATGAAAGCGGAAATTGCAGGAGGGAAAGAGAAAAGTGGTGTTCATCAAGGGGATGAACGCAGAAATTGCAGGAGGGAAAGGAAAAAGTGGTGTTCATCAAGGGGATGAAAGCGGAAATTGTAGGAGGGAAAGGAAAAAGTGGCGTTCATCAAGGGGATGAACGCAGAAATTGCAGGAGGGAAAGAGAAAAGTGGTGTTCATCAAGGAGATGAACGCCCAAAAAGCAGCATCAAGAAAAATGTCATTCATCAAGCAAGCTAACCTCAAACCCAAAATAAAAAAGTGCCCATTTTCCAATGGACACCATTTCAATTAACGACTAATCAATGCTTTTTTTGTTGTAAAATCAATATCTTGATAGTAACTATTTTTTACAAGAACATTTGGTCCAAGGCATTTGACAGCTGGGCAATGGCAGTTTAATGAACGAGCTAAATCAGTGGAAAGCCACTTTTGGAAAATATCCTCTAAATGATCTGTTTGAATATTTCCAAGTGCTGGTGTATCGCCGAAATCAGTAACGATTACATCACCAGTAAAAATATTTACGTTTAAACGAGAACGGCCATCAGGATCGTTACGAACCGTTACATTTTTGCTAGAGTAAAGGCGACTTAGTAACTGTAGGTCTTCTTCTTTGCTGTTACAAGGATAGAATGGAAGTGTACCAAATAACATCCATACATTTTTATCACGAATATCTAAAAGATGGTTAATGCTGTCTCGGATTTCATCTAATGATAAAGTTTCTAAAGTAGAAGCAAAGTCAGATGGATACATAGGGTGAATTTCATGCCTTTGACATTTCATTTCATCGACAATTTGTCGGTGGATATGTTCTAAATAGGGAAGTGTACGTTTATTCAGCATTGTTTCTGCAGAGACTACAACTCCAGCTTCGACTAGTGCTCTACTATTCGTAATGATGTTCTGAAATAGTTTGGCTCTTTGTTCGTAAGTCGGCTTTCTTGTCATCATCGCAAAACCACGTTCCGCAAATTCCTCTTCTGTGCCCCAGTTATGGGAGATATGTAGCACATCTAGATAAGGAATAACGGCTTCATAACGATCGATCCCTAGTGTTAAATTTGAATTTAATTGTGTTTTTACACCACGACTGTGTGCATATTTAAAAAGAGGAACAACATAATTTTCTACAGATCTTCTACTCATCATTGGTTCTCCGCCAGTAATGCTTAGAGACCGAAGATGAGGGATTTCATCTAGTTTTTTCAGTAATAAATCAATGGGCAATGCGTTTGGGTCTTTTGGCTGAAGTGTATAACCAACAGCACAATGCTCACAGCGCATATTACATAAAGTAGTAGTCGTAAATTCAATATTGGATAAGGTTAATTTTCCATGCTGCTCCATATCCATATAAGCTTCCCAAGGATCTATACTTGGGGTAATCCTATTTTTTTCTGTAATCATGATAAGCTCCTTTTATAAAAAGAATAGTTAAACTATATCTATGTGTAAATAAGGCATAGAATGCAATTTTTATCTTTGAGGGGATAAAGTCCCCTTGTCATTATTAAAGGAAAAATCCTATCTGTCAAACGTTTTTGTTTTAAATAATTCTTTGGCGGGAAAAGAAACTTTAACGAGAAGAAGGGAGATGAATGATATGTCTAATGCAACAAAGCAAGGGAATAAAATTGTAACAGGCTTAGTAATTGGAAGTGTCATTGGTGTCACAATTTCTCTAATTGACCCAGCTACAAGAAAAAGAACGGTGCAGAAATTCGAAAGTATAAAAGATGCAAGCACTCGTTTCGTTCAGAGTTATAAAGAAAACCCTGATGAATTTAAGCAGGATTGGAAAGAAAGATTCCATAATTCTTCTGATGCGATGAGGGACATTGCTAATGACACCCAAGGATTGTACAAGCAGATTCAATCTACCGTATTAGAGCGTTCCAAAGATTTAAAAGAAATTACAGAGGATTTTAAACAACTCTATTTTCAAACAAAACGACAATGTAAACAGATCACAAAGAAAATTACTACCACAAAAGATCAAATTATTGAATCATCCGATTTAGAAGAAAAGCCACAGCTTCCAGTTGAAACAGGAGATAGGGAAGTAATGAAAAGTAATGAGACAGTACTAACAACTTGAACAAATAGTAGAAAAGAAAGGAGCATCTAGTATTTTGGCTAGATGTTTCTTTTATCTATGCATGCTAAAAAAATTATAAAAAGAACAAAAACTAGTTATACAGAGTTGAATAAATAACTAAGAACTCTGTGTAATCCATGGAAAACGCAGATTCCTTTCTTTCAAAGGTGTAAAAAGATAAAACATGTGCAAAGATAAAAAGGAAGGTTGCTGAAAGAAGGAAAATTCGTTACGATTAAAGGGTAGTTTTGAAAGGAGAGAGTATGTTGGGTAGTTCAATTACAGATAAAAATGAGCAAGTTACTTTTCTAAAAACAAGATTAAATATGTTTATGGATGTACTAGATGCGATTGATCCAGAAGAAGCGGAGTTAGAGGATATCGATCGTTTAATTCAAATGATAGATGAAATAGAATCGAAATGTAATGAGTTTAAACATAGAGATTTGTAAAAGTGTAATGCTTGGGTGAAATCATCCAAGCTTTTTTATTTATATAAGGATTTCCAGAATATTTCTGTAAACGATTGCAAATTACTTCTCTATCGTAGAAGAGAAGAGTATAATTTTTTATAGGGAGTTATTTGAGTGTAACAAAAAATTGCAAGGTTTGCTTGCGCTTTTCAATGAGGGGGAGAAGCATGTATTTTGAAAATCTGAAGAAGAGTATTTACGATTTAATTGTAGAAACATCGACCAATCTTCCAAAAGATGTGAGACGTGCGATTGCGAAGGCAACAGCGTCAGAAAATGCTGGAACGCGTTCTGCGATGAGTTTAGCGACAATTACGCAGAACATTGGAATGGCAGATAAGGAAGTCTCACCTATTTGCCAAGATACAGGGCTGCCGACTTTTAAAATTAAAACACCTGTTGCTGTTAACCAGCTAGAAATAAAAGCAGCTATTTACGAAAGTATGGAGCTTGCAACGAAGAATGGTAAGCTTAGACCGAACTCTGTTGATTCTCTTACAGGGGAAAACAGTGGAAATAATTTAGGGGCAGGGACACCTGTCATTAAGTTTGAACAGTGGGAAAAAGACTACATCGATATTCGGTTAATTTTAAAAGGTGGCGGCTGTGAAAATAAAAATATTCAATATAGTCTTCCTTGTGAATTAGAAGGACTAGGCAGAGCTGGACGCGATTTAGACGGTATTCGTAAGTGCATCTTACACTCTGTTTATCAAGCACAGGGACAGGGATGTAGTGCCGGGTTTATTGGCGTCGGAATTGGAGGGGATCGATCTGCGGGCTATGATTTGGCAAAAGAACAGCTTTTCCGCTCTGTAGATGATACAAATGCCATTCCAGAATTAGCAGTTCTCGAAGATTATATAATGGAAAATGCCAATAAATTAGGAATTGGCACGATGGGATTTGGTGGTGAAACAACACTATTAGGCTGTAAGATTGGCGTGATGAACCGTATCCCTGCAAGCTTCTTCGTATCTGTTGCGTATAATTGCTGGGCATTCCGCAGACTAGCTATTTCGATAATTCCTGATACGGGAGAAATCAAGGAATGGCAATATCAAGAAGGAGATAAAATTGACTTTAAAGCAGAGGCTAGTAAGGAAAATGAAGCGGGTACAGCAGAGGAAGTTATTATACTACAGGCACCAATCAGTGAAGAAGATATTCGTCAATTAAAAGTTGGCGATGTGGTGCAAATTAACGGCATGATGTATACAGGTAGGGATGCAATCCATAAGTATTTAAGTACAAATGATGCACCAATTGATTTAAATGGGCAGATCATTTATCACTGTGGACCAGTTATGCTGAAAGATGAGCATGGAAATTGGCAAGTTAAAGCGGCTGGACCAACAACAAGCATTCGCGAGGAGCCTTATCAGGGAGACATTATGAAAAAATTTGGCATACGTGCAGTAATCGGAAAAGGTGGTATGGGTGCCAGAACATTGAAGGCATTGGAAGAGCATGGCGGAGTATATTTAAATGCAATTGGAGGAGCAGCCCAGTACTATGCAGATTGCATGAAGTCGGTAGAAGGGGTAGATCTTATGCAGTTCGGTATCCCAGAAGCAATGTGGCATTTGAAGGTAGAAGGATTTAAAGCGGTTGTTACAATGGACTCGCATGGTAACTCTCTTCATCAAGATATTGAACTATCCTCCTTAGAGAAGTTGGCAATGTTTAAGGATAGAGTGTTTTAATAGAAGTATGGAAGGGAAAAGAAATACCGACATAATCTGCTGTATTTTTCCAAGCATTATTCCTCGAGTTTAACTAAAACTAACAGATAGTTAATCTGTTAGGAGGAAAAAAAGTGGAGAGAATGTATAAGGTTATTTTCTGCGTAATATTTTTACTTTCTATAATGACAAATGAAGTATGGGCAAATGTTTCGAATCAGCCATTACATTGGGGATTCAAAAAGGCTGTGAATGAGCAGCCGGCAGAAGCAGGCAAAGACTTGGATGACTTGCTTGAAAAGTATGGCGCTTATTATAAAGATGAGAGTGATAAAAAGGTATTGTATCTAACCTTTGATAATGGCTACGAAAATGGTTATACAGGCAAAATACTGGATGTTCTAAAAAAGGAAAAAGTGCCTGCGACTTTTTTTGTAACAGGCCACTATTTAAAGAGTGCACCTGACCTAGTGAAAAGAATGGCAGCAGAAGGCCATATTATTGGCAATCACTCTTATCATCATCCAGATTTTACCCAAATCAGTGATGAAAAGCTGAAACAAGAATTAGAAACAGTGGTTACAGAAACGGAAGCTCTAACAGGTAAAAAAGGCATGACCTATTTACGTCCGCCGCGAGGCATTTTCAGTGAACGGACTTTAAAAGTTGCGAAAGAATTAGGATATACACAAGTATTTTGGTCACTTGCCTTCGTAGATTGGAAAACGGATCAGCAAAAAGGATGGAAATATAGCTATGACAATATAATGCAACAGGTTCATCCTGGCTGTATCCTTTTGTTGCACACCGTTTCAAAAGATAATGCAGAAGCATTAGAACAAGCAATTATTGATTTGAAAAAAAGAGGTTACTCCTTTAAAAGTTTAGACGATTTAACGATAAAAAGGGAAATTGGTGAAGGCGTTATCAACTAAATACAACATACTATCCTAAATAGATTGGAACATGAGTCTATTTAGGATTTTTCCTGTTATAGCAGTACTAATTAATATAACAGCAAGCCATTCTATATAAGAAGTGTGTGCTATAATAAATAAGAAAAACAGTGATAGGTGATATTTCTTGCAAACAATATACATTCAAGGACCGTATAACTTTGATTTAGTATTAAGTCGCTTAGCATTAGACCCACTACATAACCTCCATAAAGAAGAGCGCTGGGTAAAAGTACCACTTCGTATAAAGAACAAACATATAGTTGTAAAAGTTCAAGCAACTGGCACAACTGATAATCCAACTTTTTATTTAGAGGTGGATGAGATAGATTCTTCTTCTTTACATAACCTCATCTATAAAGAAATCAGCAGAATTTTCAGGTGGGATGTATCCTTGCTTGCCATTCATGAGCATTTTCAAAAAACAAAGTTAAAGTCACTTTTCGATGAACATTATGGTACACCGATTGTGTTAGATTTTCACCCGTATAATAGTCTAATAAAATGCATTATTCATCAACAGTTAAATCTTAAATTTGCTTTTACATTAACGCAGCGTTTTGTGACTACATATGGTTTTCAAAAAGGTGGCGTCTGGTTTTATCCATTGCCAGAAACAGTAGCAAAGTTAACAGTGGCAGAATTGCGGGAACTGCAATTTAGTACGAGAAAAGCAGAGTACATTATAGATTTATCGAAAGAAATAATAAATGGCCATTTAGATATAGACAGCTTATATGAGAAGTCTGATGAACAGATTATGGAGGAGCTTATTCGCTTGCGAGGAATAGGACAATGGACCATTCAGAATGTATTGCTATTCGGTTTAGGGAGAAATAATCTTTTTCCAATCGCAGACATCGGAATTCAAAATGCGATTAAAAAGCTCTTGGAATTAGAACAAAAACCTTCAAAAGAAGAAATGGAGATAATGATGCCAGAATGGCAACCATATTTAAGCTATGCCTCTCTTTACTTATGGAGAAGTATGGAGTAGACCTTTGTCCTTATCTTTTTTTGTCTAAAGAATAACTGTGGTAAAATATAGATAAATAAGTTGAAAATAGTTTGAAACGAGGAAAGTAAATGCAGAAAAAGACACAACAAAAACAAAAGAGGCTTCTTATGGCTTCGCGAGCATTATTAGTTATTATTGGAGGATTTATTACAGGGTATGGACTAGAAGCTGTGCTTATTCCAAACGCGGTCTCTGATGGAGGCGTTACTGGTCTAAGTATCGTTGGTTCTCAGTTAACAGGATTTCCCCTTGGGATTTTGATTGGAATATTAAATATTCCCTTCGTATTTTTAGGATATAAACAGATAGGTAAAAGCTTTGCTGTATATTCCGTTATCGGCATCATATCTTTAGCTGTTAGTACAAGCTTAATGCACCATGTCCCAACAATTATTGAAGGAGACACACTGCTTATAACGGTTGTTGGAGGGATTATCATCGGTTTTGGAATGGGTTTAGCTTTACGTAACGGAGGAGCATTAGATGGAATTGATATGTTAGCGGTCTTACTTTCAAGAAAATTACCATTTGGAACAAGTGATTTAATTTTGTTTCTAAATATGTTTGTATTTATTTTTGTATCTACCGTATTTGGACTCCAAGGAGCCATTTTATCCGCTATCGCTTACTTTATTGCCTCTAAAGTAATCCACATTGTAGAAGAAGGTTTAAGTGGATCAAAAACCTTTAACATTATTACAACAGAACCTGAATTGATGGTAGAAACGATACGAGATCGTTTAGGCCGCAGTGCCACCTATACATTTGCAGTTGGAGGATACTCCAATGAACAATTTAAAGAAATTACGTGTGTAGTCAGCCGAATGGAAGAAAAATGAAAGAAATTATTCATGAATTAGATCCAACAGCATTTGTTGCCATTTACGATGTCTCCGAAGTAAAAGGCGGTAATTTTAAGAAACGAGACATTCATTAATGAATCCCATTTAATTAAAGGAAAACCTAGTTGTTTAGTAACAAAGCAACTAGGTTTTCTTTTGTTTTGCAAAAGGTTATATATGATGAAAGCAGACTATTTATTTGTTGATTTAAAATTTGTGAATGTTTTCGGAACCCCTATTATATATCCGATCTTTATCTGTATTTTTTCGCTACTTGTCAGTATTCTTTTAATTGCTATTATGTTTAGGGTGATGCAGAGAAAAGAAGTCACGGTTTAGAGATATAATATAATGCACAGGCTGTATGGTGAAAAAATATACAGCCTGTACAAGTTAAAGAATATAAATTATAGCTTCATGGAAGGACCGAAGAATTCATAATGGATATGAGTATCATTGATACCATTGTCTTTTAAGCCTTTTACAACTGTCTGTAAAAATGGAACTGGTCCACAAACATAATAATGTCCTTCTGCAACAATAGCATGTTCTTTTAGCCATTCTGTATCAATATAGCCAGCCTTCTGGAAGAAAGGATTTACTTTATCTTCCTCAGAAGGATTTTCGTATATATAGGAAAGTTGGAGGTT
Organism: Niallia sp. RD1; assembly: GCF_024219955.1. Classification (NCBI taxonomy): domain Bacteria; kingdom Bacillati; phylum Bacillota; class Bacilli; order Caryophanales; family Bacillaceae; genus Niallia; species Niallia sp. RD1. The sequence goes on from NZ_CP100420.1 coordinate 2,205,497, forward strand.
AGCGATTTTTTCTTTTATTCGACTTAACTCTTCGTTAAATGCTTGGACAGAACCGCTTCTTGCTGAATGGATAAAAATGACCTCTCTGTTTGGCTGTTCTTCAGCAATTGTTTCTACCATACTCATAAATGGTGTAATACCAACTCCACCACTAATAAAAATAATAGGGCTTGCTTCTTTAATTAGGGTGAAATCGCCAGCAGGAACAGTAACTTCTACCGTATCCCCAACGTTTTTATCGCTATGAAGATAATTAGATACTCTTCCATCAGGGTTTTCTGCTGAAGCTTCTTTTTTCACTGAAATTCGGAAATATTCTTTATTGCTAGCACTAGATAAGCTATATTGACGATTAAATAAGAACTTTTCTCCAGGAATCGATAAGCGGATCGTAATATATTGGCCAGCATCATATACTGGTAGAGAACTTCCATCAACAGGTGCTAAATAGAAGGATGTAATTACATCACTTTCCTTAACCTTTTTGATAATTTTAAATTCCTTATAATCGGACCAACCGCCACTTTTAGCAGCACTTTCTTCATACATTTCTTTTTCAATGTCAATAAATACTTGAGCAATTACCCCATAAGCATCTGCCCATGCTTGGATAATATCATCAGTAGCAGCGTCTCCAAGAACTTCTTTAATCGCTTTTAAAAGAAATTCACCAACGATTGGATAATGTTCTGCTTTTATCATTAAACTGCGGTGTTTGTGGGCGATTTGCTTTACAACTGGTATAATAGTCTCAAGTCGATCAATATTTTGTGCTGCTGCTAATACAGTATTAGCGAGAGCAGTTTGTTGACGTCCTTTTGCTTGATTAGCATGGTTAAAAATATTAAGCAGTTCAGGATGTGCAGCAAACATATTTTTGTAGAAAACAGTAGTTATTTGTGTACCATGGACTTGTAATACTGGTACAGTTGATTTAATAATGTCAATTGTTTTTTGTGATAGCATTTTTATAACCTTCTTTTAAAGTAATATTTTAAATACATCTTTTATGATAAAAGTCTGTCTGTATAAAAGCAATATTTTAAATACATCTTTTCCACTGTTTTTAACATGTTTAACAAAATGTTCACATTTTCACTATAAGAACCGTAAAAATAACAAAAGGAGATAGGGTTATGCGGTTAACTAATTATTCCGACTACTCTTTGAGAGTGTTAATTTATTTGGCAACGGAGGGTACGGAAAAACTTACAAATATTAAAGAAATATCCGAGGTTTATAGTATATCCAAAAATCACCTTATGAAAATTATTTATAATTTGGGGAAATTGGGATATATCGAGACGATTAGAGGGAGAAATGGAGGATTCCGTTTAGCAAAGGATCCAGCAGATATCAATATTGGCGTACTTATCCGGCAAACGGAAGAGAACTTCTACTTGGTAGAATGTTTTGAGGATAAGAATGCATGTGTGATTACCCCAGTTTGTTCTTTAAAGCATGTCTTAAATAATGCATTGGAACAGTTTTTTAAAGTATTAGACCAGTATACACTTGCAGATATCGTAGAAAATAAGGTTATGCTAAAAGACTATTTTGCTCAATCAAAACCACCAGTGTGAACTGGTGGTTTGCTCTGCGGCTAAAAGCCTCTCTTACCGGCCTCGGCCTTAAAGGCCCACTGAAAAGGTTTCCCTTCTGCACCACATTCACTCACCAATTCTAAAGAATTTCTTTATTTACTTCCGATTTTTCTCACCCGTGAACGGATCAAATTCTTCGAACAATGTTAGCTGATCAGCCATGTAGTCTTCTTTCAGCTGATTTCTTATATATTCTTGTATTTGTTTCTTATTTCTCCCCACGGTATCAACGTAGAAACCACGACACCAAAATTTCCGATTCCCATAGCGATATTTCAAATTCGCATGTCGATCAAATATCATCAGGCTACTTTTTCCTTTTAAGTAACCCATGAACTGCGATACACTTAATTTTGGTGGGATACTAACCAACATATGGATATGATCCGGACAGGCATTTGCTTCATGTATGATGACACCTTTTCTTTCACATAGCTCTCTTATGATTTGTCCAATACTCTTTTTGTATTTGCCATAAATAATTTGCCTTCTGTATTTTGGGGCAAAGACTATGTGGTACTTACAATTCCATGTTGTATGTGCTAAACTGTTCATGTCCTTCATAAGGGAATACCTCCTTCTTGCGTGAGATAAACTGGTCGGGAAACCAACTTTATCCTACCATGAAAGGAGGTTTTTTTGTTACCTCGCTATAAGCTCTCCGGAACCCCCGGCATAGCCAGGGGTTTTCGAAACCATCAAAAAAAAGTAAAACAAGCTCAGACAATGTCTGAGCTTGTTTTATTTATCCCACTCTTAACGGACAGTAAGAAGCTTATGAATATACGAGGAAGGTAGGTGGGAGGTCAGCTGCCCGTAAAGGTCCGATTGGTTCAACTAACCATCCGTGGAGGATGAGGAAAACCCCCCACGGATGGAAGTTTCACTTTATCCCATTACTTATTCATTTGTTTCATTCTCTGCAGGTGTTTCTGTTTCAGTATCTTCCGTTTGGTCATCATTTTGGTCAGAACAACCAACTAACATTCCAGTGAATAGTAGAGCAGTCATCATTCCTAATGTTAACTTTTTGAAATTCAAAAGAATCACCTCAACAAAGTAATTTTTGGTACTACCCTAGTGTATAGAAACTTTTTTAATTTACTATTAAGCTACTACTAAAATATGTTAATCATTCTCAGGTCTTTATTCCTAAAAATCTACTATTTTATCTATTACTTCTAACTCATGAACTGTAAAAAATCTAGTTTTATATAAAATCGCACTCTTAATAGTTTTAACAATTCTTTAAGAGAAATTCACTTCTCATTAACCTTTTAAACGTGGTATCAAGTTATGCTGAAACTAAAGAGAAAAAGGAGGGGTTTTTCATGAAAGTGGAGCTTCATTGTCATACTAATATTTCTGATTGTCCGTTATCAATAGAAGAAGTTTTATCATTAGCATTTGCGCAAGATGTGAGCCACCTTGCTGTTACCAATCACGATACAACAAAGGGCCTAAAAGAAGCAATTAAACTCGGAGAGCAACTTGGTATTGAGGTCATTCCTGGAATTGAGATATCTGGTTATGATTTTGAAAGAAATAGAAGAGTGCATATTTTGGGCTATTTTATTGAACCAGGACATCATGCCATTGAAGCGGTTTGTCAGCCACTTGTGGAACAAAGGCATCAAGCGTCAAAGGAAATGGTCGAGCGTTTGATTTCTGCTGGTTACAACATTAATTGGCAACGTTGCTTAGACATAGCAGACGGAGGAACGGGAGTGTACAAGCAACATATTATGCAGGCACTTATTGAAGCAAATTATACGGATTCGATTTATGGTTCTCTTTATAAGAAAATTTTTAATCGAGGACAAAATGGGGAACAGCCTGGAATTGCATTTATCCCAATGAAATATATCGATGCTAAAACGGCAGTAAAGACTATCCTTGAAGCTGGAGGCGTCCCCGTTCTTGCTCACCCGGGACAATATGGCAATTTTGAAATGGTTCCAGATTTGGTAGAGGCAGGATTACAGGGGATTGAAGTCTGGCATCCTTTGCATAATAAAATGCATGAAAATCAAGCGAAAATGATAGCAAATAAATTTCATTTAGTTATGACAGGTGGGGCAGATTTTCATGGAGCTTACGGAGAAAAACTTGTCTTATTAGGAAGTAAAAGCCCAGGTATCGAGGCTGTTCATGAGCTGAAATCTCGGAAGAAAATGCTTAATAGATAATACTTGCATTTATCAGTAAGGGGCTTACTGCCTGCTAAGTGGGGGATAAATTTGGTTTAAAGGGGGAAAAAGGCGAGATGTCTGAACAAGCATTGTTGGTAGATAAACTGATTTCAGATATACGCACAGGAAATTACAAGCCTAATGACAAGTTGCCATCAGAAAACGAGCTTGCTTGTTACTATCAAGTTCCGAGAATAATTGTTCGAAAGGCATATGAACGCCTACAGGAGCTAGGCTATATTTTTTCTAAACAAGGGAAAGGAAGCTATGTTCAAAATCAAAAACTGCAAATTCCACTTATTTTAACAGGAGATGTAAGCTTTAGCGAAAAAATGAGTGAGTTAAATTACAACTTTGAAACGATAAATATAACGAGTGAAATCATTTCCCATGATACTTCAATTTATCATGCACTTAAAGCAGAACCTAATGAGAGGATTTATAAAATTAGCCGTTTACGTGTAGTTGAGGACTGCCCAATTGCAATCCATACATCGTATTTATCTCAATCCACTTTTAGGAATATTGAGAGGGAAGGACAGGAGATTACTTCTATCTTTCAATATTATCAAGAGCAAGGATACATAGACTTTGAATCGATGCAAAGCCAGCTAGTTGTTGTTTTTCCGAATAAGCAGGAAAGGGAATTATTAAAATGTCCAAGTCTTGTTCCGTTAATCCAATTAGAATCTGGTTGTGTTGATCGAAAATCTGGTAAAGTTCTAGAATATTCACGGAATATTTACCGGAGCGATTGTTTCACTTATCTTATGTAAATTGTCACCATTATTGGTGGCTTTTTTTGTAAAAATGGATTTACAAAATCCAAACAAACTTTATCGTTCTTTAACATTCACTCACTTGGCAACAAGATACAGTAGAAGGGTGAAATAAAACCTATTTCGTAAAAGGGCCAGCATTCTAACATACACTTCACTTTCACTCTTTTTAGAAAAAAGGTTAAAACAAAAGACAAGCATGGAGGTCTTTAAATGAAAAGAAGACGCAGAACGGAAATTTTGATAAATGGCTCACTAGCTCTAGCGGAAAAGATGGTTAAAATGATTCATGAATATTATGAGGTGGTGGTCATACAAGAACCGGAAAATGGTCTAGTAATGATGAAAGTTCGAGAGACATCAAAAAAGACGCTGTTTTATCCAGGAGAAGTGTTTGTCACAGAATGTAAAGTCAAGGTCCACGAAAGCATCGGAATTGGCATTGTGGCAGGTGATCAACCGACGTTAGCGCACCATCTTGCGATTATCGATGCAGCATTCCAAGCAGAACTGCCTGAAACAAATGGATGGATAGAGTTGCTCGAACAAGAGGAGCAAGCCATTTTAATAAAGAAAGCGACGGAGAATAAAGCCATATTAAAAACAAAAGTCAATTTTGAAACGATGGATGTTTCTTGAGGAGGTATGAAAGGTGAAGTTAGATATTGTTCATGACTTACAATCATTTTACCGAAAATTAGTCCATGCTTATTCGAGACCAGGCCAGTTGGCAAATTTAAGGAAAGAAGCAGCTATAGTCAGGGAAGATGGAAATGAAGAATGTCCTACGCCTATCTTATTGATAGCCTTAACTTTATTTGATCAGGAAGTGACCTTTAAAGTCCTTTCTGAAAAAGCAGGAATGATTACGAAAACAATTAATCAATTAACTTATGCAAAGCAGGGAGAGATAGAGGAAGCTGATTACATTTTAGTTCTTCAAGATGCAGAAACAGGAGCGCTTAATAAGGCAATAGAAAAAGCAAAATCTGGAACTTTAAAAAATCCTCATTCATCTGCAACGATTATTATCGAAGTAACGGAAATAACGGCTGAACCTGCCCTTGAGCTTAAAGGACCAGGAATTAAAACAGTTGAATATGTGCAAGTGGAGTTAGCAGAGAATTGGATAGAGTCTAGGCAATCAAAAAATAAGGAATTCCCCCTTGGGGTCGATCTTATGTTTGTTGATCAACAGGATCAGCTATTGTCAGTGCCGCGCACAACTCAAATTAGTGAAAATAGGGTGATGGTCTAATGGGATACGTTGCTGTAAAGGGCGGAACGCTTGCAATTGAAGAGTCGATTAAGTGTCTGAAATTGGAAAGAGTGAAACAGGGAAGAACCATTGAAGTGGAAAAGATACAGGGGGGAATGAGAGGACTCATCGATCAAGTCATGTCGGAAAGTAGTCTCTATGACGAGACTTTAGCAGCTTTAGCGATTAAGCAAGCAGAGGGAAATCCAGAAGAAGCTGTATTCTTACTAAGAGCCTTCCGCTCAACCGTTCCGCGAAAACATTATGGAAGAGTAATAGAATCAAATGATATGCAGATAGAACGTCGTATTTCAGCTAGCTTTAAAGATATTCCAGGAGGACAAATTCTTGGCTCAACAACAGATTATACACATCGGCTCCTTGATATTTACTTAAAGGAAGAAACCGATCAAAGTGTTCAAGCGTGGGTGAAGGATTATTTAAAGGAAAGCTTGGAGATAGGAGAGCAAGCTAGTAAGCTTACCCTCCCAAAAGTTCTTGATTACTTAAGGAAAGAAGGCTTAATTTCCACTTGTGAGAATAATGATCAGGAACCAGATGATGTAACTAGACAAAGTCTTGCATTCCCATCGACAAGAAGTCAAAGGCTGCAAATTTTAACAAGGGGGCAAACTGGTGCAGTCACTTCCTTTGCTTATGCGGTTATTCGTGGCTATGGGGATTTGCATCCGACTGTCGGCGAACTTCGTGTCGGTAAATTGCCAGTGACAATAAATCATCCACTATCTGATGGGCAAGACGAAAATGATGCCTATTATATTGGAGAAGTCAAAGTAACAGAAGTGGAAATGCTTATGCCTGTGTTAGTGGAAAAAGAATATGGCAAAAAGGAAATGGAATTTGAAATCGGTTATGGATTATGTTTCGGTCAAAATGAAACAAAGGCAATTGCAATGGGGATTTTAGATTACTGTTTAGAACATCCAAATAAAGAATTTCCTAGTCATAATGAGGAATTTGTTCTATATCATATTGATTCTGTAGAATCATCAGGTTTTATTTCACATTTAAAAATGCCTCATTATGTCACTTTCCAATCGAAACTAGATAGTGTACGAAAGACAAAAAAGGACAAAAGACAAGAGGTGAAAAGCTAATGAACACGGCTTATAATTTTGCTTTTTTTGATGAAGGATCCAAACGTGAAATTCGGAGAGCAACCTTAAAGGCTATTGCTATTCCAGGGTATCAAGTACCGTTTGCATCGAGGGAAATGCCGATTGGCCGGGGATGGGGAACAGGTGGATTGCAGTTAACCCTCTCGCTCATTGGGAGAAGGGATGTGTTAAAGGTAATCGATCAAGGTTCTGATGAATCGGTAAACGCAGTGAATATTAAAAAGCTTGTTTCTGACACGACAGGCATTATCACTACAGATTACACAGCAGAGGCAACGTTGATCCAATCAAGACACAGAATACCGGAAGTACCGCTCACAAAAGACCAGATTCTAGTTTTACAAGTGCCTTTACCGGAACCACTTCGCTATTATGAGCCAAGTGAAAGTGAAACGAAGAAACTACATGCGGAAAAAGAGTATAGCGGTGCGTGGCTGATGTTGTTCGAGCAGATTATGAAATATGGCAGCATGACAACAGGTGCTGATCATCCCGTTCTCGTTCATGATCGCTATGTGATGGCGCCAAGCCCTATCCCGCGTTTTGATAATTCAAAAATGAATGCTAGTGAGGCACTGATACTATTAGGGGCTGGTCGTGAAAAGAAAGTATATGCAGTTCCTCCCTATACAAAGGTAGTCTCACTAGACTTTGAAGATTTTCCGTTTGAGCCAGAGACCTTTGAGGACAAGCAATGTCGTTTATGCGGATCGACTGGGGTATTTCTAGATGAGCTTGTCGATGAATTAACAGATGAAACAGTATATCAATGCAATGATACAAGCTATTGTCTTGAAAAATTAAATACGGTTGGAGTGAAATAAATGACAGGATTTGAAGTTCCGGTTTTATCCGTAAAAAATCTTAATAAACAGTATGGTCCTGGCTGCTTACATTGTAAGGATAAATCAAGTGATTCATTAGGGAAAAACTATTGCCAGGTGTGTGGAACGGTTTATGCATGCCGTGATGTTTCCTTTGAGGTCTTTCCAGGTGAAGTGCTCGGGATTGTTGGCGAAAGTGGAAGCGGGAAGTCAACGTTAATGCAATGTCTTTATTTTGACCAAGAAGTGACAGCGGGCGGTGCATTTGTCAGTAGTTATGAAAATGGCGAGAAAAATCTTTTTCAAGAGTCCTCTCAACAGCAACGTTATATCCGCAACCACATCATGGGAAAAGTTTATCAAAATCCGCTTTTAGGGTTAAGAATGAACTTCTCATCGATAGGCAACATCGCCGAAAAGCTGATAGCAGCAGGAAGTAACCATGTTGGTGTGATGGAGGATAGAGGGACAGATCTTTTGAATAAAGTGAATATTCCCGTCCATCGCCGAAAAGAAGCGCCGAAAAATTTTTCTGGCGGCATGCAGCAACGTGTACAAATTGCAAAGGCTCTTTCCAATAATCCACCCATTCTGCTGTTAGATGAAGTGACGACAGGGCTTGATCTTTCTGTCCAAGCAAGTGTTCTAGATTTGATTAAGGGCCTGCAGCGTGAACTAAGCATTAGCATTGTCCTCGTTTCACATGATTTAGGAGTGATTCGCATGCTTGCAGATCGAACACTTGTAATGTTGGAGGGCAAAGTGATTGAAGAAGGATTAACAGATCAAATATTAGAAGATCCGCAACATCCATATACACAGCAATTGGTTCATTCTCTGCTTTAAAAGGTACCCAAATTATAAATTTTAGGGGGAAATACTTTGTACGTCATTACAAATGGAAGATTGATTACCGAAGATACCGTTTTACACGGTTATGATCTTTTAATAGAAGAAGATAGAATCACAAAAATGGCACCAAAAGGCGAGATAAAGTTTGAAGAAGGAATGGAGATTATTAATGCGGAAGGAGGCTATGTTTCACCGGGATTTATTGATATTCATTCTGATTATATTGAACATATGGCAGCACCAAGACCAACCTCATTAATGAATTTTGATTTGAGTTTAAGAGAAACGGAGAAACAGCTGATTGCTCACGGAATTACAACGATGTTTCATTCTCTCTCTCTTTTTAAAGAAACCGAATATGACTATAAGCCAATAAGAGAACCAGAGAATGTCCGGAAATTTATTGATTTGATTGGACAAAGTCATAGAAGGAAGCATCTAGTTCGTCACAGATTCCATGCTAGATTTGAAATTGATAATGTAGAAGAAATCGATAATCTAAAAAATTATATAAGAGAAAATAAAGTTCATTTAGTTTCCTTTATGGACCATACACCAGGGCAAGGACAGTATCGTCATTTAGAAGTTTATCGAAAAACGGTGAAAAGCTATAACAATATTAGCGATGCATCGATTGATGTATTGATTCGCAATCATCAAATGAAAGAAAAATTATCTATAGAAGATATGAAGGAAATTGCTGCGTTAGCCCAAGAGTATCAGATTGCTATCGCCTCTCATGATGATGATACGCTTGAAAAATTGGAGCTTGTTCATAGCTTTGGTACGACTATTAGTGAATTTCCGATTACGTTAGAGGTTGCTAACAGGGCTAGAAATCTTGGGATGTTTACGACTGCTGGGGCGCCGAATGTCCTTTTAGGAGGTTCTCACAGTGGGAACTTAGGGGCTGCTGAAGCAATCCAAAATCAAGCTATTGATATTTTGTGCAGCGACTATTATCCGGCAGCCATGCTTCATGCCATCTTTACTTTAGTGAATGAATACGATATGGATCTAGCAGATATGATGAAGCTAGTTACGCTTAACCCTGCTAAAGCGGTAAAAATGAATCATGAAATTGGTTCCATTCGTGAAGGAAAGAAAGCAGATATGCTCATTATTGAAAATATAAGTGATGACTTCCCAGTAATTACAGGTGTATTTGTCGATGGGAAGCTTATTCAAAAAACAAACTATCGACTTTAACGAATAAGCAAATAAGAAAGCAGGTGAACAGATGGAAAATCTTTTAGAAATTAAAGATTTATCTAAATCGTTTGATCTCCATAATCTCGGTAAATATATTCGTGCAGTCAGTCATGTCAATATCGAATTAAAAGAGGGTGAATTTACTGGAATAACTGGCAAAAGCGGAAGTGGGAAGTCTACCATTTTAAAATGTATCTATGGAACATACCGAATTCAGAAAGGAAGCATTTGGTACGATTCTAAAAAATTCGGACCTATTAACTTAGCACAAGCTACAGAACGGCAAATGCTTTATTTAAGGAAACATGAAATTGGCTATGTATCACAATTTTTAAATGTAATGCCTAGAACGACAGCGAGACAATTAGTGCAGCAGGCAATTCTTGAAATGGGTAAAGATCAGAGCTTCGCAAAACAGGAGACAGAAATGATTCTTGCCCATTTTGAATTAGACAAGGAATTATGGGACAGCTACCCAACCACCTTTTCTGGAGGGGAAAAGCTAAGGCTTAATATTGCACGAGCGATGGTGAAAAAACCTCGCTTGCTCCTACTAGATGAGCCAACTGCAAGCCTTGACCATGACTCGAAAAGGAAGGTAAGGCTCTTAATAGAACAGCTCATGAAGGAAGGAACGACAATGGTTGGAATCTTCCATGACTTAGAGTTTATGAATCATTTATGTAATCGAGAATATAACATGCAAAATGGCGTCTTCTCCTAATTTACCTTTTTAACGAAAGCTTAAAGAATATTAATAATTCATAATATTGGGTTAATAATAGATTGATAATTAATAGATATAGTAAACGAAGGTAAATAATTTTAAAAGGTGAGGAGATTCATACTAATGAAGAGATCTTTATTATTTTTGTTATCTTTACTTATGTTATTTGTTGCTGGATGTTCGTCTTCTAGTTCAGGAGGCGCATCAGGTGATAAAGATACACTTACAATTGCCTGGCTCCCTAATGAATCAGGGGCTGATCTTACAGAAGCACGTGATGAAATTGGAAAAATTATTGAAGAAAAGACCGGGAAAAAAGTAAAGCATCAAACAACAACGGATTATATCGTTGCAATCGAAGCAGTTGCAAATGGAAATGCCGACATGGCGTTCTTAGGTGCACAAGGTTACATAGAAGCACATAACAAAAACGATAAAGTACTCCCACTTGTTGTACCAACTGGTGCTTCAGGGACTTTAGATGATGCTGTATACTACAGCTGGTTAGCAGCTGAAAAGGATAATGCGGATCAATATAAAGAAGGCGATGGATTTGCAATTGACAATATTCAAGGGAAGAAATTTTCATTTGTATCCAATAGTTCAACGTCAGGATTTAAAGTTCCTTCCACAGGTATTGTTGATTATTTCAGTGAAAAAGCTGAATTCAAAGATTTAACGGCAGAAGATTTACTTGAAGGCGGAGACGGTAATTTCTTTAGTGAAGTACTATACGGTGGTTCTCACCAAGGTTCGGCAGTTAATCTATTATCAGGGAAAGCAGACGTAGCAGCATTCTGTGATACATGCGTAAATAATTATGTGGAATTAGAAGATGGAGAAGAGAACAGACCAGGTGCGATTTATAAAGTTAAAACAGATGCTGCTGAGCCTTTTAATACTGTTACAGGGAAAGAATTTCAACTTATTTCCGTTACACCAGTATTGAATGCGCCATTTGTCGTAAACACAGACAATATTAGTGAAGATCTTCAAGCACAGCTTCTAGAAGTTATGACCTCAGATGAGATTACAAACAACGAAAAAGTTTTTGTTCCGGAAGACTCTGAGTTCTCAGGATTATTTAAGAAAACGGCGGACGAGCGTTTAGTTGAAGTAAAAGATGAATGGTTTAATCCGATTCGCGAGCTTTCAAAATAAATGGATATAAGGAGAGTTAATCGATGACAACCTTACTAGAAATCAATCATGTGTCCAAGCAATTTGGAAATGATACAAAGGCGTTATCAGATATTAGCTTCTCTGTAAACGAAGGGGAGTTTGTTTCCATCATCGGTCCATCTGGAGCGGGGAAATCAACTCTCCTTCGCTGTATCAATCGAATGATTGATGCATCAAACGGAGAGATTATCTTTGATAACAGCAACGTCCTAAATTTAAAAAAGAAGCAATTAAAAATGGTTCGTACCAAAATTGGGATGATCTTTCAACACTATAATTTAGTGAATCGTTTGAGTGTAATCGAGAACACCTTGCATGGAAATCTAGGCAAAAAATCAACACTTGCCGGAGTCTTAGGTCTTTATAGTCAAGAAGAGAAGGAACAAGCGGTGGAGATTTTATCCGTGCTAGGGCTACAAGAACATATGTATAAGCGAGCGGATCAATTAAGTGGAGGACAAAAGCAGCGTGTTGGTATTGCACGCGCCCTTATTCAGAATCCGCGAATGATGCTATGTGATGAGCCAATTGCCTCACTTGATCCCAACTCCGCTAAGGTCATTATGGATCATCTTCAGAATATTTCATCGAAAATGGGCATTACCGTATTAGTCAACCTCCACCAAGTGGACGTAGCACTAAAATACTCTGATAAAATCATTGGGATTAACAGTGGCCAAGTCGTGTATAACGGCTCTCCAAACAATATCACCAAAGAGGATATTCAACGTATATACGGTTCGGAAGCGGAAGATCTCATTTTTGATGTAGGTGGCATCTATGCAAGCTGATTTCTTTGCAAAAAAGAGAAAAAGTTCCCTTCGTTTTTTTGTTGTTTTAGCTGCTATTACAATATGTGCCATTATCATGACAGAATACAATGTAGTCAAAGGTTTTGAGTCTCTCCCACGGGCTGTTACATGGGCTTTGGGGAATTTTTATCCAACACAGGAGTCTTTAGTAAAGCTTCCTAATATATTAAAAAGCTTGGTGGAAACCTTATTAGTTTCCATTGCGGCAACGACCATTGGAGCAGTATTTGCAATATTGTTTGCCATTATGGGTTCCAATACGACGAAAATCAATGGCTTCTTTGGAAGTATTAGTCGTGGCATTGCAACGATTTTTCGAAATATTGATGTCGCTGCTTGGGCAATGATTCTCCTTTTTTCTTTTGGACAAAGTTCCTTAACAGGCTATTTTGCGTTGTTTTTCGGTTCATTTGGATTTTTAACAAGAGCTTTCGTAGAAACAATAGATGAAGTAAGTGAAGGATCGGTCGAGGCACTAAGAGCAACAGGCGCTAACTATTTTTCAATCATTTTTCAATCTGTAATTCCGTCTAGTCTTCCCCAAATGATTAGCTGGGTACTCTTTATGATTGAAACAAATATTCGCAGTGCCACATTAATAGGTTTGCTTACTGGATCGGGAATTGGCTTTACATTTAATCTCTATTATAAAAGCTTAAACTACGATATTGCTTCACTAGTAGTTATTACAATTGTTGTCTCTATTCTTTTAATAGAATCTATATCTAACTATGTAAGGAGGGTGATTCTATAATGGTAGTTAATAAGCAAGTGGCTGTAGAAGAACAGCTAGATAAGCAAGAACCATCAAAACGCATAAAAATTAAAACGTTAACGAAATCAACCGTTATGATCAGAATCACTCTTTTAGCATTAGCGATTCTCACGATTTATGCTTTTTATAGCTTTGACTATAAAGAGATTGATTTTGGAGAAGCAATGTTCGCGACCTTTGCAAACTTAAAAGCTATGTTTTTTGAAGCACATTTTCAGCATTTTACATTTACGCATGCTCTTTACCAAGTTTTAGTAACGTTAGGTCTTGCTTTTTTAACCACGATATTTGGTGCAATTATTGCGGTCGTCTTAGGTTTATTAGCAGCGGAAAACTTAACATCGAAACGAGTGTCTGTCATTATTAAAGGAATGGTTGCTTTTATAAGAGCGGTGCCGACCGTTTTATGGGTGTTGATTTTTGCTGTCGCAGCAGGTCTTGGTAGTGTTGCCGCTGTTATTGGGATGACGTTTCATTCTGTCAGTTATTTAGTGAAGGCCTACTCTGAGTCTTTTGAGGAACTAGATAATGGTGTGATTGAAGCACTTCAAGCAAGTGGAGCAAACTTTTGGCAAATCATTTTTCAGGCGGTTATTCCATCTTCCCTCACCTATATGATTTCTTGGACATTTTTACGCTTCGAAATTAACTTCGCTGTCGCTGTTGCGATGGGAGCAGCTGCCGGTGCAGGCGGAATCGGCTTTGATATGTTCATGGCAAGCAATTTCTATTTAGATATTAGAGAAATTGGAACCATTACTTTCTTTATTTTAGCAGTAGCCATTCTCCTTGAAGTCTTTGCGACAAGGTTAAAAAGGAAACTTCGAGTAAAAGGATGATTTAAATAGAATTTGGGTGCAGCACTCATCCCTTAAAAGGGAGGGTGTTTTTTGTTATCTTTTAGGTGGGAATATTTTCTGTAGTTAGCGGATGAGAAGAACTGGATATTTTAGCGCAGAAGCTATAGTATATGAAGAAGGCAGACTGAGGAAAAATAGAAGTAGTATTTTTTTAATAGAGAGAAAATAGGAGTTAATATAAATGAAAGATAAACAGCAAAATACGATCGCAAAGTTGAAGGTAGGGCAAACCTTTCCACTGACGATAAAGCGTTTAGGGATAAATGGAGAGGGTGTCGGTTATTTTAAAAGACAGGTTGTTTTTGTACCAGGTGCTCTTCCTGGAGAAGAAGTGGTAGTAGAAGCGACAAAGGTTCAGCCTAAGTTTTCGGAAGGAAAGGTAAAGAAGATAAGAAAATCCTCTCCTTTTCGTGTACAAGCACCATGCCCTATTTATGAACAATGCGGGGGATGCCAGCTTCAGCATTTAGCCTATGATCAGCAATTACAGGAAAAAAGAGATATTGTTATCCAATCATTAGAACGCCATACAAAGCTGAAAGTCGATAAATTGGATATTCGTCCAACTATAGGTATGGAAGATCCATGGAATTATCGCAATAAAAGCCAGTTTCAAGTGGGACAGCAAAAAAGTGGTGCAATTATTGCAGGTCTATACGGACTTGATTCCCACCGCCTCATTCCTATCCAAAATTGTATGGTGCAGCATCCGTTAACGAACAAGGTATCAGAAGAGGTTCGAAAAATCTTAGAAGAATTCCAAATCCCAATCTATGACGAACGTAAACAAAAAGGGATCGTCCGTACGATTGTAACTAGAGCAGGATTTAATTCAGGCGAAGTTCAAGTCGTGCTTATCACTACCCAAAAAGAAATGCCAAGAAAAAAACTAGTGATGGCAGAAATCCAAAAAAGATTACCAGAAGTGAAATCATTAGTCCAAAACATAAACGGCAACAAAACGTCTCTTATTTTTGGAGAAAAAACAATCCACTTAAGTGGGGAAGAAGTTATCCAAGAAACATTAGGAGATTTAAACTTCGAGCTGTCTGCAAGAGCGTTCTTCCAATTGAATCCTGTGCAAACAGTAAAGCTGTATGATGAAGTGAAAAAAGCAGCTGCTTTAACAGGAAAAGAAAAAATAGCTGATGCATACTGTGGGGTTGGAACAATTGGCTTATGGCTAGCAGATGGAGCAAACGAAGTACGAGGCATGGATACCATCGAAGCAGCGATCACAGATGCGCAAAAAAATGCAGATAGACACGGTATTAAAAATGCAACCTATGTAGCAGGAACTGCGGAACATTGGCTGCCACAGTGGGTAGAAGAAGGCTGGCGTCCAGATGTAGTTGTAGTCGATCCGCCGCGAACAGGTTGTGATCGTAAATTATTAGACGCGATTAAAAAGGTTAAACCGAAGAAGTTTGTGTATGTTTCTTGTAATCCATCTACTTTAGCGAAGGATATTGATTATTTGTCTAAGGATTATAAAGTGGAGTATTTACAGCCAGTGGATATGTTTCCGCATACGGCGCATGTGGAGTGTGTGGTGTTGATGTCAAGGGTGTTGTAACCCAATAATAAACTCCTGACATTCATAACAAACTTGTAGCAAAATAAAAACAAAGTTCTGATACTTCTGTGGAAAACGTGTGGATAAAGATGTGAATAAAAAGCAGGATGAAAGAGGGTGGGAACAGGAATCCCATCCTTTTTTGCATGAATGAAAAAGCGGGAGAAAGTAGGGTGGAAACCTTACGGTTTCAGGGTTGGATAGAAAGTGTGAGGGGTTCGTAAGAACCCCAAAAGCATGAAAAAGAGTGAGAAAAAGCAAGAGAAAAAGACAGGAAGAAAAGCAAGAAATACCACGACTTTATTATCAAAAAAATAAAGTCGTGGCAGAAAAAAGTGAGAAGAAAATTGAGAAAATGATGGTTTCGTGCAATACTTTATTTTAACTCGTAACGTAGGAATGCGGGTTTGAATGGGATTTTTTAGCAGTACATTATTATGGTTGTACAGGTGTTGTAACCCCAAAATAAAGTCCTGTACTTTATAAAAAAGTCGCAACATCTTTTATTTCATGTTTAAAATAAAGTTCTGTATCAAAAATCCCTGAAACCCTTGTCATTACTCGGTTCCTGGCATCCTTATTTCTACTCTACTTCTTTTTAAATCGAAAAAAACGTGAACAAAAAGCGTGAAAAAAGGGTGGAAAAACGGTCAAAACGAGATCGGAAATGTGTGAAAATGAGGGGAAGATAGCGTGACTTTATTTTAAACGCCTACGGTGGAATGCGGGTTTGCGTGGGGTAAAGATGTGGTGAGTTTTTTTTAAATGGACAAAAATAATAATTGAAACCCTCGAGAATGCTTGTTTGACGGCATTTTTGAGGGTTATTTATATGTCTGAAATCGAGATGTGGGCGAAATTTTAGGTGTTACGCCGCCCACATCCTCCAGTATCCCTTTTTGATTTAGTTGTTCGGAAACAGTGACCACATCAATAACCCTTTATACTCTTTAATTCTGGTTTTAATTCTTCCTCTGGAATAAGTAATGATAAGGTTTTGAATAGTTTGTCATCACCTTTGTTGCTTAACTCTGCTGCTAATTTATTTACATACCAATTAGGTGCTCCTGTCGCAATTAATCATATCGGCACATGTTTCAACAGATTTTTCAAAGCGATAAATAAATACAACTTCAATATATCTTTGTCCATCTTTCGAGTGCGGCTTAATGACTTCTAATTTTTGAAATAGGCACGAGATTTACTGGTGTTCCATACAATTATAAATTGTTATACACAACTTCCAGTAGCTTGATAATATTGTCTTGACGTTGAAACAGTTCGTCCTGACGTTGAAATAGTTTGTCAAGAGTTTTCGTTATACTTTGAATGGCATTACCTGTGCCATAAAGTTTATTCTGGAACTCTACAAGCCCTTGCTTTATCTTTTCAATTTTATTGTCAATTACATCGGCGTATGCGAGCCATAGTGTAAATTCGTACATAAAAGGATTAGATTAGTCATGCCTAGGTCCAGTTTAAAAAATTGGGTATTGCTAGGCCTAGTTTCGTATTGCAAAAAATGTGCTATTGCCGTTTATTATTTTCAGGATAGTATTTAACAACAAGAGTCAAATTGAACAGTTGTTTTTCAGTCTTTTTTCATATCGAGAAACATATACTCAGTAAGAATGACTTTAGAATAGGAGGATATAAATGACAAACAACAACAACCTGTTAAGCTTTTATGATCCATATGTTTATCAGACATTAAAAACCATTGTTGGTAAATTGGTTACTGTCCAAACCATAAGAGGTAGCGTTCGTGGCTCATTGAAAAATGTATTGCCAGATCACATTGTTGTCGAATCTAACGGAACTCCCTTTTTTATTCGTACCCAGCAAATTATTTGGGTTTTTCCTGGTTAACAAAAAGAAAGTGGAGGGGAAATAATGTTTAAAAGAATAAATAAATTGGCAATTGAACTTCCTATACCCGCACACGGCGATATGAATGCTGCAGCAGCAGTACAAGAACTCTTGGGTGGCAAGTTTGGGGAGATGTCTACCTTAAATAACTATATGTTTCAGTCTTTTAACTTCAGAAATAAAAAAAAGCTAAAACCATTCTATGAGTTAGTGGCAAGCATTACAGCAGAAGAATTTGGTCATGTAGAACTTGTTTCTAATACGATTAATTTGTTATCGGTAGGTAATACTTTTCCAGGGAATCCGGATATCACTCCACTTCAAAATGGAAAGGATGCGAGAAACACCTACCATTTTATTTCTACAGCTCAAACGGCTATACCAGGTGATTCAATGGGAAGACCTTGGACTGGTGATAATGTTTTTAATAGTGGAAATCTGGTTTTAGATTTAACACATAACTTTTTTCTAGAGATTGGTGCACGTACACATAAAATGAGAGTTTATGAGATGACTGATAACCCAGTTGCTAGAACCATGATTGGGTATTTACTTGTTCGTGGAGGAACACATATCCTCGCCTATGCGAAAGCAATCGAAATTGCTACAGGGATAGACTTGACGAAAATGCTTCCAGTTCCAAATCTTGATAACTCAAAATTTGATTATGCCAGACCGTTCATAGAAAAAGGCTTAAGCAATGTGCTATACACATGGAGCGAAACAGAATACAGGGATATCGGAATGATTTGGAAAGGAACAAATCCGGAAAATGGGCAACCGCTTGAAGTGAAAATTGGTACTCCTGAAGGCGGACCAATTCCAAACTTAGAGGAGTTACCTGAAGAATTTGCTCCTGGTATTACTAGGGACGATTATGAATTAATCAAAAAACGTCTAATGGAAAATTTATAATGGATTTTTTGTAGGAAAGTAAGCGTCAAACAGTCCCCACCTATTAAAAAAGATGGGGACTGACTTATAATCTATTTATCATGTTGAATAAGACAGCGAATTGAAAGACTATTTGACCAAGGAAGTACCTGAAAACCATTCTTCTAATTGAGTTAATATCTTCAAAGTCAAAGTATCTTGAGCGCACTCGGTTTACAGCTACATTTCCAACCATTAACATACCTAACTTTCCTTCTCCTTCAGCTTCTGCACGAATTAAACGTGCTAATAGTTTAACGTCTTCTTCAGTAGCTTTTATGACTGCGAAGGTGAATTTCCCTCCCTTTTATAAACATAAAAGAGGCTGGGACATAACTAGCTTCAAATAGTGAGAAAGGTGAATTTGAGGAAACTCAAATTCACCTTTCTCTATTTTGGTGTGTAAATTCTTTTTTTTTAGTTAATGGCCGTGAATTTTCTTAAATTCACAGCCATTAACGCGAGGCCCATTTCGTTTTCTACCTTCGATTTTCCTCGTACAGAAAATCGAGTGAAACGCAAATTAGCCTTCAAGAATCCAAAAACTGGTTCCACATCGATTTTGCGTCTTCGATAAATGGCACTTGTTTTCTCTTCTGAAAGCTTCGCTCTTACATATTCTTTTTGCTGTTCCCATTTTTCATTTACCATTAATTTTCGATTGTTGCCTTCTTTAGCTTTGGTACACGATGAACGGAATGGGCATCCCGAACAGTCTTCACACTCGTAAATTTTGAGCTTCCGTTGGAAGCCTGTGTGGTCATTACGGACAGAATAATATTGAAATTCAAGACGTTTTTGATTAGGACATGTATATGTATCGGTTTCTTCATCATACGTCCAGTTATCGGGATTAAATATGTTTTGTTTATACTTTTTCTTTTGTTCTTTCAAATACATACTATACGTAATAAGTGCTTCTCGTTTTCTATTCGAAAGGATATCATGAAAGTTTTGTTCACTACCGTAACCTGCATCTGCAACAATGTGTTTTGGTAACTCAAAATAATGCTGCTCAATCTCATCTAGAAATGGAATTAACGTACGTGTATCTGTTGGATTTGTATATATACTATAGGCAAGCGTATATTGACCTTCCGTTGCGATTTGTACATTATATCCAGCTTTTAATTGTCCGTTTTGCATATAATCATCTTTCATTCGCATAAACGTCGCATCTGAATCTGTCTTAGAATAGCTATTGCGTGTACCAAAGATTTCAAAGTCTCTTTCGTATTTTTGTTTACGTAGGACAAAATCAATCAACTGCTTGCGTAATTGTTTCGGGTATTTACGTTTATTTCTTAAGGCTTTTCGTTCTAGAACATCTGATGATGTTTCAATTTGTTTATCATATTCAGTTACGACATCGTCCACTTTTTGAACTAATTGAGCGAGTTCTTCCAATGATAACTGTTTATCGCTTTCACGTTGAATTTCAGGTATGATTTCACTCTCTAGTAGCTCATTGTATAGCTGGTTTGACTTTTCAATTAAATTTTGGTGATATTTTTCAATGGTTTTCTTCCAAACAAACGTAAATTTATTCGCATTTGCTTCAATTTTTGTACCATCGATAAAAATCGCTTCTTGATCAATAAGCTTTTCTTCAATCAATTGGCAACGGAATTGAACGAAACATTGACGAATTAAATCTTTCACTTCTGGTTGAATACGGAATCGGTTGATTGTACGGTAGCTTGGTTCATATCCTTGGGCTAGCCACATCATTCGGATACTGTCTTTTAATAGGGCTTCAATTTTCCGTCCTGAGAAGATAGATTGTGTATAGGCACATAAGATAATTTTAAGCATCATACGTGGATGATAGGCAGGACACCCCTCATTTCGTAGAAATGGTTCGAACGCTTCATGAGGGATACTTTCAACTAGATGATGGATATGGAAAGCAATATCATTATTTTGTAATTTTACTTCTAAATCTAAAGGCAAAACGAGTTGATTCATGTTATAATCTTTAAACATAAGGATCCTTCTTTCTGTATAATTTTGTTGTGGTGACTTAATTTTATCAGAAGTGGTCCTTATTTTTTATTTAAAATAATCAAAGCCGGTGAAATTTTACTTATCGTAAAATTTCACCGGCTTTTTCATTTCAGAGGTGGGTTTTGTCCCAGCCTCAAATGTAATACATTATTGTATGAGAAAAGATTTCTTAATATCATCGTTTAACTGCTTTAATATAAATTTTTTCTTATGAGAGGGTAAATGTACAGTTAAAATAAGTAAATCAACTAAATCTGGTTGTTCATTAGCTATTTCTTGCAAGTAATCTTTGCCGAACTCTTTCATAACAGGTAATAGTTTACTCATTTAGTGAAAGTCCACATCAATTTTCTTTTTGTTATCATTTGTTTTCTTTGGCATTCTGACTTCAAGAACACCGTTTTTATAGGTAGCTTTTACTCCTTCATTAGATACAGGGCTTGGCAAGGATACAGTCCTATGAAAGCTACCTGTATAGCGTTCTTTTCTATACATATTTTCTTCTTTAATCTCATTTGTTTTATTGATGGTACCGTTGATGCTTAACATATTATTTTCAATATCAATATTTACATCTTCCTTTTTCTCAAGACCTGGAATATCACATGAAGCAATTACTTCATTTTCAGTTTCATGCACATCAACTCTGATATTACCAAAATTATTGTTTTCCATCCCAAGATCTAGAGGGAAGTCAGAGAAAAAACGGTCAAAATTTCTTCTCATATTTGCTAGTTGTCTAAATGGATCATACGGTATTAATGACATACTAATCACTCCTTGTTTTTTTATCACATATATTTTCTTCTTAGAATTAAAAAATATACAAGGAAAGTTATGTATATAAGAAATTTTATATTGTGAAAAATATTAATGGTTAAATTTGGAGTATAAGGGAGATTTATGTGAATTTTTTTAAAAAACAGGCTAAGCAAATTGATGTTGAAAGTATTAAAAAACAATTATCTAACTCTCCTGATTTAGTTAATAGAACCGTAACAGTCGGAAATAAAACAACAATTGAATTGTACTTTTTAAAGATTCTTGTTAACCGTATATCAATAGAAAAAAATATTATTTCTTTCTTAAATAATTCTACATCTGAAGAAATTAATCTAAATTACTTGTTTGAACATTTACCAATTACCGAAGTTAAAGAACTAGTTGAAACAAATGATATTTCAAAGTATATATTGGATGGTTTCACTTTTATTTATTTCCCTTTTGAAAAAAAAAGGACTATTCGCTGGTGTTGGTGATCCTGTTGAAAGGTCACTTGGAAAAGCGGAAACTGAATCTCTTGTTTATGGTCCTAAAATATCTTTTACGGAATCATTATCCACAAATATTAAAGTATTAAGCATAATATTTCTAATCCTAATTTAGTAAGTGATGAAATAGAACTAGGTGAACGTGTAAAGCAGAAAGTAAGAATTGTTTATTTAAATGATATTGTTGACCCTGAGCTTGTTACCTCGATTAAGGATAGGCTAAATAATATAGATATAGATCATTTCTCAGTCACAGTGACGCCTCGAAAAATCTTGTTTCACATAGATGTTACACAGTCCATAACGTCCAACACTTAGAATATTGATTAATAAATAAGTGGCTGTAAAAAAGCCTATTTTAGGAACGGTTTTACCCAAACAAAAAACAACAAAAAGTTGAATTTAAAGCATTTTTTGGTTTATCTTTTCTCTGATTTAATAGTTTGGTTACTTTGTTTGCTTCATTTAATTTCCCAATTGTTCAGATGTTGTATAACTAATACAACGTTCCACGAACTCCAATACATCTTTGGAAATCGGAAATAGTCCAGTTTCCTGAGCAGGTAGTTTTCTTACTTCCCAAAATTTTTCGATTAAATCATCGTCCCCCTGAAACGTCACTTCCGATAGCTCTATTAACTTTCTAGCAATTTGAATTCCTTGTATTGATTCTGCCTGTATACCTTGGTTTATATAATATTCAATTTGTTTCAATAACAGAATATATTGATGAGTTATTTCATCATTATGACTAAGGCTTGGAATCGTTTGTTCTAAAAAAAATTGTTCATCATCTTGAAAATAGTCAATCCACTTTTTTGGTTTGCTTTGTGAAAGTTGAACAAGTTCGGTGATGTGTTCCCAAGATAGGTCTTTTTTTAAATCTATCATATTGATTAATGAAGTGGTGTTAGCTATGCTTGTTTGAAGTTTTGAAAGCTGTTCTTGTAAGTAATTGAAGTGTGAAATGAGTATTTGTTTATAAGAGAGCTTATCTAATAAATGGTGAATATCCTCTAATGATAGTGAAAGGGACTTTAGAATAATAATTTTCTCTAATTTAAATAAATCCTCTTCTGAATAGAATCGTCTTCCGTACTCATCTTTAAAACTAGGTGTAAGAAGTTTGATTTGATCGTAATAGCGAAGTGTTCGTTTGGATAAATTTCTCTGTCTACTAACTTCTCCAATAGACCATCGTTTCATGGTATCCCCCCTAAAAAAAGCTTGCAGGTTACGTTGCGTAATCTAATATAGTTGCATTATACCATATATAGGAAGAGGGATGAGGATGGAGAACAATCAGACTAATTGGAAAGAACAGGATCCATGGGGGAGTAAAGAATTTATTTTATTAATGATACTGGAGTTTATTTTTGTCCTTGGCTGTTTAAAGTTCATTGTTTCATCGATGTATGCACAATTTTTTAATAATGATTTATATGCAGGTACACTTATGGGGTTAACAATAGCGAGTGTTTTACTAACAGGTGTCTATTTTATTGCCCTCCGTCCAAAAGCACTTTCTTGGCGTGAAGTAGGAATAAAGAGGTTTTTTAAGAAAGATTGGAAGATAATTGTTGTATTTTCTGTTATTTTACTTATTGGCGCTATAATCATTGTTGTACTTACTAGTTTTATAGGAATTTCGTGGGAAAATGGTAAGACAGAATCACTAAAACAAAACGTAGATTTCTTTACAGTTTTTATTGCCTTTGTATCAGCGGCAGTGATTTCACCAATATATGAGGAAATTTTTTATCGTGGATTTTTATATCGCTGGTTACGCACTCGTATGGGGATTTTTGGAGCGATTCTAATTAGTTCAGCTATTTTTACTATTATCCATATCCCTACCTATAATGCAATGCCAGTTAATTTTTTCAGCGGTATCATTTTTGCGCTAGCGTATGAGCGAACGAATTCGATATGGCCATCTGTAATGATTCATGGTATTACGAATGGAATGATGGTTTTGTTGACAAGTTTGGGATAAAGATAGTTTTTTAGTAACCGAAACACGCCACAAAAGATATACTTTATCAAATAAAAAGGGGTACAAAAGATCACTTTGGTACCCCTCAATCATTATTTAAAACACTTTCGTAGTCCAATCCTCACAATTCCAAATATCGGTCGCAATTTCGCGATAGAAATCAGGTTCATGGGATACCATTAAGATGCTTCCGCGATATTCCTTTAATGCACGTTTCAGTTCTTCTTTAGCATCTACGTCCAAGTGATTGGTAGGCTCGTCGAGAATTAATAAATTTGTTTCTGTGTTTAAAATTTTACATAAGCGAACTTTGGCTTTTTCGCCACCAGAAAGCACTTCGATTTTACTTTCAATATGTTTCGTCGTTAAGCCGCATTTTGCAAGAGCAGCACGGACTTCTGCCTGATTCATACTTGGGAATTCGCTCCAAATTTCTTCGATACAAGTGTTGTAGTTGGACTCTTTAACTTCCTGTTCGAAGTAGCCAATGTGTTGATAATCACCGCGTTCCACTGTACCAGAAATTGGATTGATTAATCCAAGTATACTTTTTAAGAGCGTAGACTTACCAATACCGTTTGCACCAACAAAGGCGATTTTTTGTCCTCGTTCCATTTTCAAATTGAGTGGGCGAGAAAGTGGTTCGTTATAACCAATAACAAGATCTTCAGCCGTGAAAATCCAACGACTAGCAGCACGAGCTTCTTTGAATTTAAACTCTGGTTTTGGCTTCTCTTTCCCTAATTCGATAATGTCCATTTTGTCGAGCTTCTTTTGACGAGACATCGCCATATTACGAGTCGCAACACTTGCCTTGTTACGAGCGACGAAATCTTTCAAATTAGCAATTTCTTGTTGTTGACGCTTGTAAGCAGACTCTAACTGCTGCTTCTTCATTTCGTGTATTTTTACGAAGTTATCATAGTCACCAGCATAGCGATTCAACTCTTGGTTTTCCATATGATAGATTAAGTTAACAACACTGTTCAAGAATGGAATATCATGTGAAATTAAGATAAATGCATTTTCATATTCCTGTAAATAGCGCTTCAACCATTCGATATGCTGTTCATCCAAATAGTTTGTAGGCTCATCTAGTAATAAGATTTCAGGCTTTTCTAGCAATAGCTTAGCTAGCAAAACTTTTGTACGTTGCCCACCGCTAAGATCAGCTACATCTCGATCGAGTCCAACATCGTCTAATCCTAGACCACGAGCAACTTCCTCCACTTTTGAATTAATTTGATAGAAATCATTACTATCTAATGTTTCTTGTAGCTCCCCAACTTCTGCAAGTAATGCATCGATATCAGCACCCTCATCACCCATTTTTGCATAAAGGTCATTAATCTCTGCTTCAGCATCAAAAAGATATTGAAAAGCAGTGCTCAAAGCCTCGCGCATCGTCGTGCCTTTTTGAAGTACAGCATGCTGATCTAAATAACCAACACGAACTTTTCGTGACCACTCAACTTTCCCTTCGTCAGGTTGCAGCTTCCCAGTAACAATATTCATAAAAGTAGATTTACCTTCACCATTTGCCCCTACTAGACCAACGTGTTCCCCTTTTAAAAGTCGAAAAGACACATCATTAAAAATCGCACGATCACCGAAACCGTGACTTAAACCTTTTACGTTTAATACACTCATTTTTTTAACCCCTTCTTTTATATCACATGTAGATATCATACTAGATTTATATTAGATTTTCTAACTTGAAATTATTATTTGTGTAAAGTGAAATTCGATTTTGGAATTATACTTACTTGGTCATCTCACAAGTAGGATAAAAGTCTATTATACAATATGATAGGAGGTTTTCCTATATGGGAATTGTTGAATAAAAGATGAAATAATTGGTTGAGTCCTAAACTAAAATCTTAGGGAGTACATTCCATTGGTAAGGCGCAAAGAGAGAGCGTCCCAAACTTTATCCGAATATCCTTCAGGTAAAATAGTGGGAATTAGCATGATTTACCTTCAGTACATGTTCGGCGTTCACTTATAGTCAAGTAGAGTCTCCCGAAATAAACTATTTGACCTAAAAAAAGTGTAGACCATCCATACTCTCTATTAATTTTAAAAGGAAATGAAAGCGTTGACAGAGGATAAATATATTGGATAAGTAAAAGGGAGAGTAGGGATATGTTATGGAATTCGAGGAATAACTTAAGTCTTTCCTTAATTTAGGGGCATTTTCTTATGCACCTATACACACTAAAGAACTTATGATTAGAACTTTAGCTCAAATGCCTTATTAAAAGATTATTTGTAATGTAGTTTTCATAATTTAAAAACGTGGTAGGAGGAGGAAACTATGGGGAAATTAACTTTTCATAACCCGATTCTAGATCCTGGGGCAGATCCTTGGGTGTATAAAGATAAAGATACTTACTATTTTATGGTAACAAAAAGGACAAGACTCGATTTATGGAAGTCACCTACATTAAGTGGAATGGCACAAGGTACTTGTAAAACGATTTGGACTGCTCCGAGTGAAGGAATCAATTGTGCTAATATTTGGGCTCCAGAAATTCATCGGATAAATGGGAAATGGTATATATATTTCACGGCAAATGACGGGATAGGCGATGATCAATCAAGGAAGATTTTTGTGCTAGAGAATTCGGCGGAAGATCCGTTTAACGGGGATTGGGTAGAAAGAGGATATGTAAATACAGAATATCCTGGTTTAGATGGAACGATTTTTGAACATAAAGGTCGACTTTATTTTGTATATGCTGGATATGGGAACTTTCCTGAGTATGGATCAGCTCTATATATAGCTGAGATGGAAAATCCGTGGACGCTTACTGGTCCGAATGTATTATTGTCAAAACCTGAGTATGATTGGGAAAAGCAAGGTGGAATGGCGATTAATGAGAGACCTGTAATGTTAAAGAGGAATAATAAGTTGTTTCTAGTCTATTCTGCTAGTACCACTTGGTCTGATGATTATAGTTTGGGGATGTTAACAACCTCAGAGAATAAGGACGTCATGAATCCCGAAGTTTGGGTTAAATCTACTGAGCCTGTATTTAAGAAAAGTATCGAAAATAAAGTATTTGCTCCTGGCCATAATAGTTTTACACAATCTCCTGATGGGACAGAAGATTGGATTGTTTATCATGCTATCTCCGAATCAGAAGGAGGAAGCCAGCAACGAAGTACCCGAATACAAAAATTCAATTGGAATGCCGATAGTTCCCCTAATTTTGGAATTCCATTATGTACATCAGCACCGATTACCATTCCTTCTGGTGAGTGATAAGTAGGGAATTGCTAGCTCCTTTTCTCTTTATCTATCTCTGAGAGTCAAATTTTTATTTTTGTCTTTTTAGGGTGCCTGACACCTGATTAGAGGTTATAATTGAGCAATAATAAAAGTCGTTAATCGTTAATCGTTAATCGGAAAGGAGGATTTATGCATTTAATTATAGCCAGCTCCATCTATTTTCTACTATGTACTTCTGTCTTGCTTTTTCATAAGGAAAGAAATTTCATTCTTTTTGTGAAGCTAACATTTATATACATTTTGACATTTGTTTCGTTTAAAACAGATTCTTTTACTATACCAATAGGAATAATATTTGGACTAATATTTCTATTCCAAGTAAAGAAGGATAAAAAAATAGTGCTTCTCTCAGTAATTTATGGAATTCTAACTAACATCGTGCTTCATTATTTTACTCCTCCCATACCGTTAGGCTACATCACTGAATCTACTGAGATGTATGAAGTTGTGGAGAAATTTAATGAAGTAGAGTATGTTAAAACATTCTTAGAAACAGAAGAAATGCAATTAAATATTAAAAAATTTGTAGATAGAGATTTAGATATTCCCTATTTCATGCTCCTTTCTTATATTCTTATAGATAATGATGTTGCAGTTAATGGAAGAGTAGAACTAATGTCAGGTCCCCATGAAAAGCATCTATCAGGGACAAAAATAAAAAAGACGGGAAATACAGAAATTGTATATTTGAATTATAATGGGATAGATTACATTGGTCTCTTTGAATACTCAAAAGGGGAACCTTATTTAAAAGTAGTAGTAAGAGGTAGTGTTAAACAAGGGTTGGTAGATTAGATGGTGCTATATTGTGAGGGTGCTAAATTACTTATAGTGCTATAGGAACAGATAGTAAATTTACTCTTATATAATTGACATATGGTCTAATTAGACTATAATAAGTAAGTGCTGTTAGTCTAATTAGACCAACAACGAATTTGGTGTTCTACTTTTAGGATAGTCTACCAATAATATATTTAGGAATTGGTCAGATTTTATATAAATAATAAATAAGAAGAAAGGATGAAGCAAATGATTAAATCATTTTTAATGATAGGACAGTCGAATATGGCAGGACGAGGGTTTATCGATGATGTGCCCCCGATTTATAATGAAAGAATTCAAATGTTACGTAATGGGAGATGGCAAATGATGACGGAGCCCATTAATTATGATCGCCCTGTTTCTGGAATCAGTCTAGCTGGTTCCTTTGCAGATGCATGGTGCAATATAAATCAAGAAGATATGATTGGCTTAATTCCTTGTGCGGAAGGAGGAAGCACACTTGATGAATGGCATGTAGATCAGACTCTTTTTAGACATGCTATAACAGAAGCGAAATTTGCTATGGAGAATAGTGAATTAATAGGAATTCTATGGCATCAAGGAGAAAGCGATAGTATGAATGGTAATTATACGCAAACAGAAAACATATATAGGAAAAGCCTAGATTTGGCGTTAGGAAAAATTTCATATCGTGAATTTGAATCTCAACTTAAGCAAATCTACAAGGGGTAAACTTTATCATCGCGGAATACCTATTCGCATAATTTTAATGAAGAGTATAAAGAAGGTGTTTTTTTGATCCCACTACTAATTTTAGGTTTATTAAAACAAAAACCAGGTTCTTACGGTTACGAATTATTAGCATTAATGGAGGAGCGTCACTATAAATATATAGTGAATTTTACGAAAGGTTCCTTCTATTATAATCTTCAACAATTAGAAGAAAAGCAATATATTAAAAAAATTGACCAAGTAGACAATACTAGAGAGAAGCATAATTATATTATCACGGAACTAGGAGACAAAGAATTCGAAAAATTGATGTATAAGTATGGGGCTAAGACCGATTATATAAACTTATCTTTTTATGCAGCCATGTTATTTGCTAACGAATATAAAAGGGAGGAACTAATAAAGCTAATAAAAATACAAATCGAACAAACGGAAAAGAAAATCTTTTTATTAGATCAAACACTACAGCATAACGAAACTATCCCTACTTATTTTAAAAAAATGTTGGGAAATTCACGTTCTCATCATTTAGTAAATATTCAATGGTTTGAAGGACTGTTAAAAGATATAAGAAATGAAAATTAATTTAAGAGAAATGTTATAAAAAGTGTGTAAGGATAAATGAAATCAGTATTTATTTAAATAAATTTATGAATGGTTTATTGAATACTTCCATAGCTCTTTGTGTTTGTACAGCTCATTAAAAGGTACGATAAGTGCAATTATCTATCACGGGAGATGAGGAAAAAACCCTACTAATGGAATTTTTCTTTATAGGAATCTTCATCCGATAATATCCGTTTCTTTTTCATCGGGTTTTGTTTTACGATCGAAAATATAATGAACACATGAAGGAGGAAGCGGCGTGCTAAAAAGTATGAACGAGGCAATGGATTATATTGAATCACATTTGTACGATGAGATTGATTATAACGAATTGGAGCGAATCACAGGAACTTCTGTTTATCATTTTCGAAGAATGTTCTCATTCCTTTCTGGCATGACGTTAGGAGAATATGTCCGTAATAGGAGATTATCTAACGCTACTTTTGATTTGCTACATGAAGGAATGAGTGTTACTGAAACAGCATTCAAATATGGTTATGAATCTGTTGATGGATTTTCACGTGCCTTTCGGGAATGGTCGGGAATCAATCCTTCAGAGGTCAAAAAGAAAAACATGCTTAAAGCATTTCCTAAACTCTCCTTCCAATTAACGATTCAAGGAGGAATAAATATGGATTACAGAATCGAGAAAAAAGAAGCTTATAAGATTGTCGGTGTAAAAAAGAGAGTTCCCATTCAATTTGAAGGAGAAAATCAAGAAATAATCAAGCTAGCAAAAAGCATTACACCAGAACAAAGAAAAAAACTGCACAGTTATGCAAATATGGAGCCAAATCAAGTTGTGAATGCTTCCTATAATTTAGAGGAAGGATGTATGGAGGAAAAAGGAAGTCTTGATCATATGATTGGCTTCTTAACCACAAAAGAGTTAGATTTTGATGGATTTGAGGTAGTAGAAGTCCCAGCCCTAACTTGGGCAATATTTTCATCTAAAGGGGAATTTCCAAAGATTATGCAAGAAACCTGGGCAAAAATTGCTTCAGAGTGGCTTCCTGCTTCAGATTATGAATTAGTAGATGCCCCAAACATTTCATTTACAGGAGATTTATCCGACAGAAATAATGTTTATAGTGAAATTTGGTTCGCTGTGAAGAAGAAAGGTGAAAAATAGCAAGTATTATCCCATTTTAAAAATCGGTACTACTGCTAAGTAGTTCGTTATCTCAATCCCATACAATAAAAATCCAGGCTGGTCCAAATAGTGGACCAGTTATTTTTTCTTCCTCCAAAGGTTTATTCTCAAAAACTTAAGATTTTCTTAAGGAATTTATTAACTTCTTCTTATACTTTTAGATGTAAAGTTGATGATAGAAATTATTTTTGATAACAGAAGAGGAGGATAATCATGACAGAAAAAAAGGTATATCTTCTTTTAACAGATACTGGTACATTTTTTACAAAGTTGATAAAACTATATACAAAAAAGCCTTATAACCATGCGTCCATATCCTTTGACTCTGAATTATCAGAGGTATATAGTTTTGGAAGAAAAAAGGTTAGAAATCCCTTCATCGGGGGATTTGTAAAAGAAGATGTCAAGCAAGGCTTATTTAAACAAGCAGATTGTGCCGTTTATTCCCTTACAGTAACAGAAGTTCAACTAGATAACATAAAACGCTATATAAAGAAAATGGAAGAACAAAAGGAATACTATCGTTATAATTTCTTAGGCTTATTCGGATTTATAGTAAATAAGCCAATAAAGAGAGAAAAGGCGTTATTCTGCTCTCAGTTTGTTGCCTCCGTGCTAAAGGAATGTAATATTATTGATTTTGAGAAGCCATTATCACTTATTACACCAAATGATTTACAGGAAGTATCAGAATTGAAACTAGTGTATGAAGGAAAGCTAAAGGCTTATCCTAATAAAGGGGAATCAAATGAATTGTGTGTTCCTATTCCGTACATCCCCATCGAATTGTGATCCACATTTCTCCATGCTCTTGCCAATATATTAAACGAAAAGGGAAGAATTTAAAGTGAATCAGACGATAAACATTTTAGTTGTTGAAGATGACAATGATATTAATCAATTATTATGCCGGATTATAAAAAAGAGCCAATACTATCCACAACCTGCCTATTCGGGTACAGAGGCACTGATTTATTTAGATAAGCAGAGATGGGATTTAGTTTTACTTGATTTAATGCTTCCAGGTATGGCTGGTGAACAAATTCTTGAAAAAATAACGGCAAAAGGTTCTATGCCAGTTATTATTATTTCAGCAAAAAGTGAAAAGGAAACCAAAATTAATAGCTTACGCTCAGGGGCAGATGATTTTATTTCTAAGCCTTTTGATGTTGATGAAGTGTCTGCTCGCATTGATTCTCTGCTTCGTAGATACAAACATACGAATGAAACCCCTAAACAACTATTAACGCATAAAGATATTCACCTTGATTTGGATACAAAGACTGTTTATGTAGAAGGCGCAGAAATCACGTTAACAGTTCGGGAATATAAGATTTTAAAACTTTTAATGACTTCACCGAAAAAGGTCTTTTCCAAATCGAATGTATTCGAGAGTGTATGGAACGAGCCTTTTCATGGGGATGACAACACGGTTAATGTTCATATGAGTAACTTACGGAATAAACTCAGTAAGGCAAATCCAAGTGAAGAATATATCGAAACAATATGGGGAATGGGCTATCGTCTCAAATCTTAAGGTTTTCTTAAGGTTTGCCTTAAGCCTTTCTTACGATTTACAGATCATACTAATGATATAAGTAATGGAGGGAGGCTAATAACAGATGAGCGAATATATTCTAAGAACAAATAAACTAACAAAAAAATATAAAGATGACTTTGCCCTGGAAAATGTTAATGTATCCATTATAATAGCGGTCCTTTTGCTCACTCGCTTATTTGCTTTAAAAAAAGAAGTGAAAAAGATAAGCAAGCAATTGGAAAAATATAACGATCGAAAAACGAACAAAAAAATAGAAATGGCCCTTTTTGATAAGAATATGGAAAAACTAGGATTGGAAATTAATAAACTTATTGATCTGTACGTGGCCGAAAATAGAAAGAGAATCAGATACGAAAATGAACAAAAGCAAGCAATTGCCAATATGTCTCATGACTTGAGAACGCCATTAACTTCTATTTTAGGATATATTCAGATGGCTGAGGAAGAGGATGTTACAGAGGATGAAAGAAAAGAAATCTACATTTCAGATATAAGAAAAACGTCACCAGAAAAATTAAAGACTGTTCTGAGATATAAAGTGATTGAAATCTGATGTTTCAGTATCTTGAAATTGTGTCTTTAATGACATAAAAAACGGATGATGGGGCAAAAACCTCCTCTATAACAAAAAGCCGGTTGAATTTTACAATAAGTAAAATTCAACCGGCTTTGATTATTTTTTTCAAAAACAAACCCTCTGTTAAATTTAAGTTACGCATAAAATATTTTGAAAGTAGGTCCTTGCGGTTAAAAAATTATACCGTGAATCAATTAATTTTAAGTAGAAAAAGAGTTTTATATTACACCGAACGATATCCATATTGTGACAAAAAATAATAAAATTCTATTTTTTTTGTAAATTCTTTATATTTTTGTAAATGAAGCTTGTTAAGAGATTTATATCATTATACAATTATTCTCGGGTAGGTTTGTTATATTTTGATAGTAATAATACAAATTAGTCTACCTATATTAATAACATAGGTGAATAGGCCTATAACTGCTTTTCGGCTACAACAATATTGTCTTGCAAAGGATGTGACAAAGAAAATAGCTAATTTTGGAGATTTATAGTGGATTGTGTAAAAGTCATGTGTGGGAAGCTACATATATAAAAACTACTATTCAATTAGGATAATTTCTAACAGAAAAGTTCCTTAGTAGTAGTCATCTCGTTTTGGAATATAAGTGTTTACTTGCAGTACTTGTGTAGGTCACTATCAAACAAGATAGTCTCATTTCGAGACGTCCGAAACATGAAGCTAATCTAAAATAAGAGGAGAGAAAACATGAAAAGAAGAAATAAGAGGAATCTTAGTATTATCACGGTAATTGCTATACTTTTTAATTTATTCTCACCAGTAGCTAATTTAAATGTAAAGGCTGAAACGGTTGTAGCTACAGATCTGCTTATCTCCGAATATATTGAGGGATCGGGTTTTAACAAGGCTATCGAATTATACAACGGAACAGGCTCTGACCTTGATTTAAGTCAGTATAGTCTAGGTATTCATACAAATGGGGCAGAGGAAGTTTCACAAAAACTTACGCTATCTGGCACATTAAAAAATGGTGAAACTTATGTACTCTATCATGGTCAAGCCGATGAAAAAATTAAAGCAAAAGGGAATCTTGAAAATTCAACGGTAATTAACTTTAATGGTAACGATCCTCTTGTTCTATTAAAAGGAGACTCTATCATTGATTCAATTGGGCAAGTTGGCTCATCTGCTGATTTTGCTAAAGACGTTACTTTAGTTAGAAATAGTGATGTTCTAACAGGTGATAAAAATAGTAAAGATATTTTTGATAGAAATGTAGAATGGACAAATAAAGGGATTAATTTCTTTGATGATCTCGGAACCCATACTATAGGTACAGTAATTCCTGAAGAACCTACAGAACCAGTTCCTGCTATTTCTATCGCAGATGCTCGTCAGCTTGGTGCGGGGAATACAGTTACTATAGAAGGAATTGCGACAACTAATTCAGGACTATGGGGAAGCGAAACCTTCTATATGCAAGATACATCTGCAGGGATGTTTGTATATGCTAGCCCTAAATCGGTTAAGTCAGGAGATAAAGTAAAAATAACGGGCGTATTAAAGACATATAAAAACGAGCTGGAAATGGAACCAGCAAGCCTCGATATTATTTCTTCAGACAATGAACTACCAGCTGCACAGTCTGTTGCTGAAGTAACTGGATCTACACAAGGTGAATTGCTCAAATTACAAAATGTGACAATCTCTGAAATGACGAAAGATAGCTATGGCACTGCTACGTTCCAAGCTGTATTTGAAAGTGGAGAAAAAGTAAGAGTTATTCACGATAATCGTACCGGCTCTACTTACGATGAATTAATTAAACATTATAAAGAAGGAGATAAAGTTCATCTTACAGGAATTGGATCTGTTGATGAAACTGGATTCCATCTGAAAACTACTGGTCTTAATAGCTATGATTTAGTAAACAAGCCAGCCGTTTATACAACCCAAACACAAGGTGTAGTTCCAGCTGGTACAAAGGTCGAATTAAATTCTGGTATTGATAATGCGGCTATCTATTACACAACAGACGGTTCCGCGCCAACTGAAACTAGCACAAAGTACTCGGAAGCAATCGCTTTAGAAACAGGTGAAACTACGATTAAAGCAATTGCTGTTAATAATGGCACAGTAAGTGATGTATTTAGCTTTACTTTTAAAATTCTAAATACTGAAAATATCCGCATCCATGATATTCAAGGAAAAGGACATATTTCTGAATATAATGGCTCTTCTGTTACGGACATAACTGGTGTTGTGACCTATGTATTTGGTACAAGCAGTTTTGTTATGCAGGATGTTGATGGTGCGGATACTGACAAAACCACTTCCGAAGCAATTGAAGTATATAAATCATCTCATGGTGTTTCTGTTGGTGATAAAGTATCTGTTACTGGAACAGTTACGGAATATGGCGGAGGAGCTAACCTATCGAAAACACAAATTACTGCAACGGCAGTTACTAAAAATGGTACAGCTGAATTACCTGCTCCACTTGTCATTGGGAAAGATATTTTCCCTCCAAATAAAGTAATTGACAATGATGAAATGAAATCCTTTGATCCAGAAGAAGATGGTATCGACTTTTGGGAATCTGTTGAATATATGCGTGTTTCATTTCCAGATGCTCTTGTAGTTGGACCTCCATATTCTAATGATGTGCCTATTATTGTGGAAAGCACGACAAATAATACGTTAAATAATCAGGGTGGACTAAATATCGCAAAAGACGATTATAACCCTGAAAAAATCTTTTTGGATAATGTAGGCAGTAACTTCCAACCAGGTGATAAATTTAATGGCGATGTAGTAGGGGTCGTTACTTATTCAAGCAATGGCTATCAATTATCAGTCAATAAGAACGAATTACCTACTGTAACAAAGGCAAACTTAACACAAGAAGTTACTCATATTGCACCTGCAAAAGATAAATTAACTGTTGCTTCTTATAATGTTGAGAACTTCTCAAATAACAAATCAAACACTCCAGATGACAAAGTAGCAAGAATTGCCAAGTCATTCGTGGAAAATATGAAGTCTCCTGATATCATTACTTTAATAGAGGTACAGGATAATGATGGAGAAACGAATTCTGGAAATACAGATGCATCAGAAAGCTATCAACGTTTAATCGATGCGATCACTGTTGCTGGTGGTCCAACCTATAAATGGACAGATGTAGCGCCTGTGAACAATGCGAACGGTGGAGCGCCTGGTGGAAATATCCGTGTTGGCTATCTTTACAATCCTGAACGAGTAACATTAGTTGAAGGAACAAAGGGAGCAGCAACGGAGGCAAATGGATGGACGGAAACGGGTAACCTGACATTAAATCCAGGTGTTATTAACCCAGAAGCATTTACTAACACACGAAAACCACTTGCTGCAGAATTTGAATTCGAGGGTCAACATGTTGTTGTGATCGGAAATCACTTGAATTCTAAAGGCGGAGATCAATCTTTATGGGGAGCTAATCAGCCACCTATATTGTCTTCCGAAACAGAGCGCCTAAAACTAGCAAAAGAAGTAAATAACTTCATTAAGGATGGTCTTGCAAAAAATCCTAACTTAAATGTGGTTGTAGCTGGAGACATGAATGATTTCGAATTCACGCCAGTTCTTGAAACCTTAAAAGGTGATATTTTAACAAATATGGTAGAAAAGGTTCCTGCAGAAGATCGCTTTTCTTACTTCTTCCAAGGAAACAACCAAGTACTAGATCATATTTTAGTAACAAATAAATTAGCTGATGTAACAACAGCTGATATGATTCATATTAACGCAAACTTTACGGAAGCAACTGGACAAGCATCTGATCATGACCCAGTATTGATTCAACTTGATTTACCTAAATTACCAGAAGTACCTGATTTAACGTTCATCCATACTAATGACATTCACTCTGCTTTGGATAACATACCGAAGACGGTTACTGCTGTAAAAGAAATACGAGCAGCCAATCCAAATGCACTTCTCCTTCATGCAGGAGACCAATTTACGGGTACATTATATTTTAATGAATTCCAAGGGAAAGCAGATTTGGCGATGCTAAACTTGCTTGGAGTTGATGCAATGACTTTTGGAAACCATGAATTTGATTTAGGTTCTTCAGCAGAAGGACATCAAGCATTGGTTGACTTTATTAAGGGAGCAAATTTCCCATTTGTAAGTGCAAATGTTGATTTCTCGAAAGATGCTAAATTTGCTGGACTTCAAAATAAATCAATCGAATCAAAATTTGAAAATGGTGAGATTTACAGTGGAATTGTTAAAGAAGTAAACGG
The DNA here is from genome assembly GCF_024219955.1 of Niallia sp. RD1. Taxonomy (NCBI): domain Bacteria; kingdom Bacillati; phylum Bacillota; class Bacilli; order Caryophanales; family Bacillaceae; genus Niallia; species Niallia sp. RD1. Next base: position 2,242,326 of record NZ_CP100420.1, read on the forward strand.
TGAAAAAGTTGGTATCTTCGGTTTAACGACAGAGGAAACAGCAGATATTTCTAGCCCAGGATCGATTGTTTTTGAAAACTATCTAAAAGAAGCGGAAAAAGCAGTCGAAGCTTTTGAAAAAGCAGGTGTCAACCGAATTGTTGCATTGACACATATTGGATATGACGATAACGCAGCAATTGATAACGATCTAATTCTTGCTGAAAAAGTCGAAGGTATTGATGTAATTGTTGGCGGTCATAGCCATACAACATTAGAAAAACCAGTTATTGTAGACAAGGATGAAACACCTACAGTAATTGTTCAAACCGGAAACTCAAATGGAAATCTTGGCGTTTTAAATGTAAACTTTGATGAAAATGATGTAGTGAAAACTTATGATGGTCACTTAGTAGCTATTGGTGCTCAAACAGAAGATAAAGAAGCTGTTGAAGTCTTAGCACCATTTAAAGCACAGGTTAATAAAGTGGCTCAAACTGAAATCGGTGTATCTACACCAATTGCATTGGAAAGTCCACGTACGAATGGCGATGATACAAAACCAAGTGTCCGTAAAAATGAAACCATTTTAGGAAACTTGATTACCGATGGAATGCTTGAGAAATCAAGAACATTTACTGGTAAAAATGTTATCATGGCACTACAAAACGGTGGTGGTATCCGAGCATCAATCGATAAAGGACCAATCACTGTTGGAGAAATAATCACTGTTCTGCCATTTAACAATACTTTAGCAACCATGGACGTAACGGGTGCTGAGCTCAAAGAAGCATTTGAAATTTCTCTAGGTCAATACCCAACAGAAAACGGTGGCTTCTTACATGTAGCAGGTGGGAAAGTTGTGTATGATGCAGCAAAACCAGCTGGAGAGCGAATTGTATCAGTTTCATATTTAAATGAAGATGGTAAATATGTAGAAGTTCAAGATGATACAATGTACACAATTGCAACAAATGCATTCACTGCTAAAGGTGGCGACGGTTATGGAGTATTTGCCAACGCATATGCAGAAGGCCGTGTAACAGATTTAGGGCTATCTGATTGGGAAAATTTCCGAGATCATTTAGTAAGTCTTGGAAGTGAAGGTATTCCTACTGAAGTGGAAGGAAGAATTGTTGATGTAGCAGATGAGTTTAACTTATCTGTAATGCATACTAATGATATCCACTCTGCTTTGGATAACATGCCGAAGACCGTTACTGCTGTAAAAGAGGTGCGAGCAGAAAATCCAAATTCACTTCTTCTTCATGCAGGTGACCAATTTACAGGTACATTATATTTTAATGAATTCCAAGGGAAAGCAGATTTAGCGATGCTGAACTTGCTTAGCATTGATGCAATGACTTTTGGGAACCATGAATTTGATTTAGGTTCTTCAGCGGAAGGGCATCAGGCATTGGCTGACTTTATTAAAGGAGCAAACTTCCCATTTGTAAGTGCAAACGTTGATTTCTCAAAAGATGCTAAATTTGCTGGACTTCAAAACGATTCAATCGAATCGAATGTTGAAAATGGTGAGATTTACAATGGCATTATTAAAGATGTAAATGGAGAAAAAGTTGGTATCTTCGGTTTAACGACAGAGGAGACGGCTGATATTTCTAGTCCAGGATCTATTACTTTTGAAAACTATCTGAAAGAAGCAGAAAAAGCTGTTGCATCCTTTGAAGAACAAGGGATTAATAAGATTATTGCATTAACTCATATCGGATATGACGACAACGCTGCGATTGATAATGATTTAATTCTTGCTGAAAAAGTCGAGGGCATTGATGTAATCGTTGGCGGTCATAGCCATACAACATTAGAAAAACCAGTTATTGTAGACAAGGATGAAACACCTACTGTCATTGTGCAGACTGGTAATGCTAATAGTAATTTAGGTGTGTTGGATGTAACTTTCAATAAAAATGGGGTTGTAACAGACAATAGTGGACGTTTGATTGCAATTGGCTCCCAAACACCTGATACTGAAGCAACAGAAGTATTGGCACCATTCAAAGCACAAGTGAATAAGGTGGCACAAGCAGAAATTGGTGTGTCTACACCAATCGCATTAGAAAGCCCACGTACGAACGGTGATGATACACAACCAAGTGTTCGTAAAAATGAAACAGTTCTTGGGAATTTAATTACAGATGGAATGCTTGAGAAATCAAGAACATTTACTGGTAAAAATGTTATCATGGCACTACAAAACGGTGGTGGTATCCGAGCATCAATCGATAAAGGACCAATCACTGTTGGAGAAATAATCACTGTTCTGCCATTTAACAATACTTTAGCAACCATGGACGTAACGGGTGCAGAGCTCAAAGAAGCATTTGAAATTTCTCTAGGTCAATACCCAACAGAAAACGGTGGCTTCTTACATGTAGCAGGTGGGAAGATAGTATATGATGCGAAAAAACAAGCAGGAGAGCGCATTGTATCTGTTTCTTATCTAAATGAAGATGGTAAATACGTAGAAGTGAAAGACGATGTAATGTACACAATTGCAACAAACGCGTTTACTGCTAAAGGTGGCGACGGTTACGGTGTGTTTGCCAAAGCATATGCAGAAGGTCGTGTAACGGACTTAGGTTTATCTGATTGGGAAAACTTCCGAGATCATTTAGTAAGTCTTGGAAGTGACGGTATTCCTACTGAAGTGGAAGGAAGAATTGTTGATGTGAGTCAAGAACCAGGAGAAGAACCAGGAGAAGAACCAGGAGAAGAACCAGGAGAAGAACCAGGAGAAGAACCAGGAGAAGAACCAGGAGAAGAACCAGGAGAAGAACCAGGAGAAGAGCCAGGAGAAGAACCAGGAGAAGAACCAGGAGAAGAGCCAGGAGAAGAACCAGGTCAAGAGCCAGGAGAAGAGCCAGGTCAAGAACCAGGAGAAAATCCAGGCAATAATCCAGGAGAAAACCCTGGTAATCCAAATCCTGTAAAAGAAGTTAAACTAAAAGTAATTAAAGATGGAAACAAATATAAAATTAGTGATTCTGCACTTGCCAATCTTGCAGATAATGCTGTAGTTTATATCAGTGTTGATAACAAAATCAATGCAACCATTACACTAACGAAAGAACAAATTCAGGCTTTACAAGAGGCTGATGCAACAATCGTGGTAAGTAACGGAAATGTTGAGATTCAAATCCCTGCTTCTATTCTTCCTTTAGCTGATCATGTAGAAATTAAAGTGAAGAAAATGAAAGTGAAAGGTTCAATGGTAGCATATGACTTCACAATTGCGGCTGATGGAGAAACATACCATAAATTCAATGAAAAAGTTAAACTTACATTCAAAGTTGATTCAAAGCAAGTCAAAAATCCTAAAAATGTAAAAGTTTATTATTGGAATGAAAAGGAAGGTAAATGGGAATTAGTTGGTGGAGAATACAAAAATGGTGCTGTGTCAGTTTATACAGATCACTTCAGTACGTATGGTGTATTTGAAGGTCAACCAGATTCTTCTAAGGTTCCAACTCAAGTTAATGAGCTTCCTAATACAGCGACAAACAGCTTTAACATTTTACTTGCAGGATTTATGTTAATAGTAGTTGGAGTTGGTTTATACTTTGTTAAGAGAAGAAATGGTAAAACAAATTATTAAGTAGTAAAGAAATAAAGAAACTGCGACATAATGAAAAGAAGAGAAATTGAGTACGCTCAATTTCTCTTTTTCAAACGCATACCTTTCCATATATTAGTCCCAAAAGTCAGATTCTCTCTAACTATTTGGAAGTAGCATAAAATCTTATTGGAAACTGTCCTTTTTCATAAAACGATAACCGACACCCCAAATCGTTTCAATAAATTGCGGATTTGAGGGGTCCTTTTCGATTTTTTCTCTTATCTTTCTAATATGAACGGTAACTGTGTTCACATCTCCCAATGAATCATATCCCCAGATTCGCTCCATTAAATGTTCTTTCGTAAAAGCGATATTTGGATTTTTAACTAAGAATTTTAGTAAATCGAATTCCTTGGCAGTAAACATTTTTTCTTCATCATTAACAAACACTCTTCTTGAATCACTTTGGATAAGGATACTACCAATTTGGAGGGTAATTGTAAAAGCTGAAAGGGAAAAAGGTTTTGTTGTCATTAAAGTAATCGACCATGGAAGAGGAATGTCAGAAGAAGAAGTGAAGTCTCTAGGAACCCCTTTTTATTCATTAAAGAGCAAAGGAACAGGTCTTGGATTGATGATTTGCTTTAATATTGTCGAAAAATACAATGGTAGAATTGAATTCAAAAGCTTAAAGGATTATGGAACAACTACTTTAGTTCGCTTTCCATACTGCGATCGAGCAAAGGCAAAGTACAAAAGGAACTTACAGAAGTAAGCTGCAAGGAATAAGATCTATCAGTCTATTTTATCTTCTTCTATTTTTACGATCGATTTTAGCGAGCGAATCGTGGACAGACTTAACGATTAAAAGGAGGAACTTCTATATAATAGGTAGACTCACTAGATGCTGTGACGATGCAAAGAGGATAGGCGGTTACTATACTTTTTTAGAATATTTATTTATGATAAAGTATTAAGACTGTAGTTGTTTTAAAATAGGAGGTCAATAAAATGGAGAATAATGATATATTAATTCGTTTAAGATACGCGTTAGAAATAAAAAATAGTGAAATGGCAGAAATATTTAAGCTTGGAGGATTGGAGGTATCTGTACCAGAGGTGGTGAAAATACTTAAAAAGTCAGATGATGAAGCAGAGAATGACGATCAAATAAAATTAACGAATAGTATGTTAGATTCATTTCTTAATGGCTTTATTATTTATAAAAGAGGAAGGCAAGAGCCTAAACCGGGACAACCAAATAAACCAGAATCGTCGATAAAAAACAATTCGAATGTAAACAATATCCTTTTAAAGAAAGTTAAAATCGCACTGGCATTAACTACAGAGGATATGATAGACATATTTAAAAAAGCTGGATTAAATGTATCAAAAGGAGAGCTAGGAGCCTTCTTCAGAAAAGAAGGGCATAAAAATTATAAAGTGTGCTTAGATAATTTCGCCAGGAACTTCTTAAAAGGATTAGCGCTTAAATATAGAGGATAAGCAGTAAAGGACTAGTCAGGTGAAAATATGCTACATACTTATTTAGGAGAAACAATACGTTTTGATATAAAATATAAAAATCGTACTTCCATCGGGCTTTCCATAGATGGCTATGGAAATATAGTAGTTTTGGCACCAAAAAAGACGCCTGATGAATGTGTAATTCATGTGCTAGAGGGAAACTGGGATCAAATTCTCAACAAAATAAAAGAAATGAAGAAAAGAATGGAAGGTCCACAGGAAAAGGTATATGAAAATAATGAAAGTTTTCTGTATTTAGGTAATACTTATCCTATTAAAATCGTCCAAGATATAGCTGTTATACAAGAACGTGTGGAGTTCGAAAAAGAAATACTGCATGTTTATATAAAGCATCTTGATAAGAACAAAATAAAGCAATTATTGAAAAGGTATTATTATCAGAGGTGTAAGGCTTTAGTAGAAGAACGAGTCTTTCACTATCAAAATAATTTCAAAACAAAACCTCGCTCGATTCGAATTACTGACAGTAAAACTACATGGGGAACCTGTGATTCAAATTTCCAATTAACCTTTAACTGGAGGTTAGCAATGGCTCCACTTGAGGTAATTGATTATGTCGTTGTTCATGAAATGTGCCATATGGTTCATCTTAATCATGACCGCTCCTTTTGGCGTCTTGTTGGAAAGCTAATGCCTGATTACAAAGAGAAAGAGAAGTGGTTAGCTTTGTCGAGCTGGAAAATGACTGTATAGGAGAGTTGACAGTTATAAAATATTCTTAAGCACGAGTATTAAATTTGGACCCCATATATTAAAAAAGTAGCGGCTAGTAGTCGTATGTCGACTATCTGGCGCTATTTTCATTTCACTCTTGGACAAGCCTAAAATGAAAGATCATATCATCGAATTAGAGGCAGCATATCCAGTTGGTATAGCCGAATTTGCCCTTTTGTCCGGTGTGGACGAATCTATGCAAATGGCCAAACAGGCATTGAAATTAGCGAAAGCCTAGTTCCTTAAAAACTGGTTGCTACCTTATGAACTAAATATACAATAACCACTTAAAAATAAAGTATTCCACTATGAAACTTTTTCTAACTCTTAATCGTAAAAAACATGTGGGAAAATCGTTTTGTTATTCGAAATAAGTAATACATGAAGCGGTGGAAGTTTTTCATCCCTGTTAATGCGGGAGAGGAGGGATCTTTTGAACCTTGTTGCATGGATGATAGTTGCAAGTGAAATAGGTTTTTGGATTGTGATTATTTTAGGATTAATAACTAGATATATTTTTAAGAAGGAAAAACTAGGTTTCTTCTTTCTAGCATTAACACCTGTAATTGATTTATTATTGTTGGTTACTACAAGTATCGATATGTATCGAGGAGCAACAGCAACTACTGCACATGCTATTGCTGCTGTATATATCGGCATTTCGATTGCCTTTGGAAGAGATATGATTAAATGGGCGGATGTAAGATTTCGTTATTACATCGCAAAGCAAGGATCAAAGCCGATTCAATTGTTTGGGATGGACTATGCAAGACAATATCTGAAAAGCTGGGGAAAACATGTGTTAGCTTATGCAATTGGAGCAGGGATATTATTCATTTTAATATTTTCCATAAATGATTCAGCTCGTACAGAAGCACTAGATGGTATATTAAAACTATGGACGCTAGTATTAGGGATCGACTTGATTATTGCGATAACGAATTTTATTTGGCCCAAAAAGAGAAAAGCATAGTTTTAAGTCCTTTGATGTTCAAAGTTAAATATGGAGGTCTAGGATATCAAAATATAACATTTCTCATTCAATAAACGAGGGGAAGATTTTTCTTTCCCTCGCTTATTAATCTTTGCCCACTAAACTTCATTATTCATTAATATTCAGTGCAATTTCCTCTAATTCTTCTTTTACTTGACCAATAAGCGAAATGACAGCTCCTGTCGCTTGAATCCAACTGCCTAATGTACCAATATTCTGTTGGCCATCGTTATTTATTCCTTTTAATTGTTCCGTTCCACCAATCGCCTGTAAAGAATTCCCAATCCCTTGTAATAAACCGCCAATTATATTTTCGATTCTTCCATCTGCTGTGCTATCGAAAAATTCATCTGTAAGTCCAACAAAACTTCCTAGAGCTTGCAGCCAGCTACCTGTAATAATTAATTTTTGCTCGGCTGGGGTATTACTTGTTTTATAAAGCACTAATCCGGTTACAACAGTTGAATTTCCGATAGCTTGAATCTCATCTCCTAGTTTTTCTAATGAGATTGTTCCTTGTCCGTCAGCAGATAAGGCGCTGCCTGTTCCTTGTAATACATTACCAACTAAACGAAGTTGATAATTCGTTTCATTCGATAAATGGAAGGAAGGAGTATTTCCGATAGCAGCTTGGATAGTACCGATCGTGCTAATAGCTGTTCCGAAAATTTCTTTAAAATGTCCACTCACTTTTCATCAACCGCCCATCATTTTGCACGATATAACCTATTCAAAATTATTTTATTCGGGACAAAAAAATGAAGGGTAGAGGGGAATATAGTGGTTTATTTATAAACAAAAATAAAAAAATAACTTGGAAATGTTCCAAGTTATCTGAGAAATCCTTATTTACTGCCGAAACTGCCAGAAAACTGCTTCACAACCGCTTGAATTTCCTCTAATTTTTCTGGTTTTATTAGACTAATCATTTTAGGAAGAAATTGTTCAATATCACTTTGAGAAAAAGTACCTTCATTTTGTTTTCGGAAGTTTTCCATGAGTATCTCTTTCGCTTCTTCTTCTTTTCCCTCTTGCACTCTTTGCAAAATGAAAGATAAAAATTTTTCTTGTCCTTGCTTGTCCATTACTTGGCCTCCTAATGTATGTATCTCTGCTTATTATAATCCCAAAAAGGGTATTTACATATAATCTTTGCTATTTTTTTATCCCACTATTAATAGGCAGTAAAATCTCCACCTCATGAAATCAATTTAGTTGATGTTACTCAACAGATAGCGAGTTACAGCAATACTGTTATAACTTTATATAAGAAGGATCTGTTTCGTAATAAAAATTTTTCTTAGACTTATCAAACACAACAAAAGTAATTAGATACATTAATTGAAAAATGTGTAGAATTAATTTCATTGTATAAAAAGTTGGCAAGGTTATTTTATCTAGAATCTATAAAAAAGGAAAAGACATATATAATTAGAATACAAGAAGTGTTAAATAATATATATGTTGTTGAAACCTTTTTCTGGAAAACGATGCTGCATGAAGTTGGTAACCAGGAAAATAAATTTAAAAGGTACTCTATAGTAAATAAGTGCAATTGGACAAATTGAGTAGGAGGGGGGACACAGCCTCCGGACAGGTCTTATCTTTCTCACTTATCCTCGATGGTGTCTACTTGTATTCAGGCTACTCAGTATTTTTTTAAAATTATTACCTTATTGAAAAACACCAATCTTTTAGCAAAGAGAAAAAGCTAAATACAAAAAAGTAAAAAATAGTAAGTTATACCAGTTTAAATAAAATAATTTAGTGAAAAAAAGATAGCAGGGGAATATCCCAATGTCATAAACCTAAATTGTAAAAATATGTAAATATTAAAAAAGATTCATAAAATTGTTGTATAAAATTGAAAAAACCCCTTGACTTTTCAGAAACACCTCCATAATCAGCGTGAATACCAGTTCTTGGTATATCTCGTACGAAATGGGGTTTTTTTGTTGAAAAAAAGCAAGTTTTTAGAAGCGATTGAAGTATGTAGGGAGGTATTGTACGATTTCCATTTCATGTGCGATTCCCGCATGAAATCAACCTACTTTACACGTAAAGGAGGCAAATTGACTTTCCCAGAAACAATTTTGTTTGTGCTAAATCTAGTAACGAGAAGCTTGCAGATTGAGTTGAATGACTTTTTTGAGTTGATTAAAAAAGAAGGAGAAATTATAAGTAAACAGGGATTTTCACAAGCGCGAAAAAAAATAAAACCAGAAGCCTTCAAGACGTTATTTGACACCATTACGACGTGGTTTTATCAGACAAATAACTTCTTTAAATATAAGGGCTTCCGGTTATATGCGATTGATGCGTCTATCATAGAAATAGCCAATTCCCAAAGGCTAAGAGATACCTTCGGCGCATCAAAGGGCAATGGCAAGGAACTTGCCAGAGCCATGGTATCTACTATTTATGATATCGGAAATGATTTATTTGTAAAGGGGATAATCACAAAATGTACAGATAGCGAGCGCACAGTAGCGATAGAATTAATTGATAGTTTCCTAGAACTGCGTTCTAACCACGACCTTTTTCTTTTTGACCGTGGGTATCCATCTCAATATTTCTTTCACTATCTTTTGAAGAATAAAGTGAATTTTGTTGTTAGAACGCCAGTTAATTTTTACCGAGCCGCTATAAAAGAAGGGATCCCTGATCAGGTCATTGAACTCAAGTATAAAAGCAACGTCATGCGTTTGCGTGCGGTCCGTATCCCATTAGGCTCTGGAGAAGATGAATTACTTATAACGAATATATTAGATGAGTCTTTTGATATTCCGGCTTTTAAAGAGTTGTACTTTAAACGATGGTCAATCGAAACAAAATACGATGTCTTAAAAAACAAAATACAGATTGAAAGATTCTCAGGCGAAACAAAACAGACGATTGAACAAGAGTTTTATGCTGCTTTATTTTTAAGCAACATGGCTTCCCTACTAAAGCATGAGTCAGATGTGATCATCGCCGAGGATCAGAAGGATAAAGACTTAAAGCACAAATATAAAACTAACACCAATATTTTAATTGGCGCACTAAAAGATAAGCTCATTTGTTTAATCATTGAACCAAGTCAAAGGCGAAGAAAAAAGATGTATAAAGACCTACTGAACGAAGTTCAGCGAAATAGAGTCCCAATTAGACCTGGAAGGAAATTTAAACGTTCCAGAGGGCTAAATGCGAATAAACATGGATTTGGACAACGACCAGCTATCTAACAAAACGAACAAATAGGAAAATCAGGGAAATGCCAAAAAAATTAAATAGGCACTTCCCGGGCATCCTATTGGCTTTTTTAGTTATCAGAATATTATAAACATCAATTTTGGTTTACCACTGGTAATTACTGGTTTCTTAACTTGATCCTGAGTCCGTGACGTAATTAATAATAAATGTGCCCACAAAGCCTGATATAATAATGTTATCAGCTGATTTATGTTGATAATTTTATTTCACCAGGCAGGTGTTGAAATTGGTTAAGTTTATTTTAGAAGATTCCGATGATACATTAACGACCCATTCGGGTCTAGGTTTAATAGGTTTGCTTTTATCAAAAACAAAATTTTACAAACGTTTTTCATCCTTAAAGGTCCCAGAAATCAAGTCGTCTCCGGCCATTCTTAATGGGGATGTTACCACTTCTTATGTGGGTCTATTGTGCCAAGGTAAGAATGATTTCGACCATATCGAAGAATTTCGAGATGATCCCTTCTTTTATCGTGCATTGGATATTCAAGTGGTTCCATCAAGTCCCACACTACGGCAACGACTCGATCAAATTGCCAAGGTGACTGGATGGAAATCCATTGTTCTGGAAGAATCGGCTAAACTAATACGGCAATTTGATTCTCCTGTCACTCCAACAATTACTAGTGACAAAAAATCATACGTACCTCTGGATATTGATGTATCGCCATTTGATAACTCAAATACTAAGAAAGAAGGGGTTAGTCGCACATACAAAGGATGTGACGGGTATTCCCCTAACTTCTCCTATTTGGGTCAAGAAGGCTACGTTGTAAATGTGGAACTTCGGGAGGGAAGCACACACGTTCAAAAGGATACTGAGAAATTTCTCGAGAAAAGTATTATATATTCTCGGATGATTACTGATCTATCGTTATTGGTCCGTATGGATGCAGGAAACGATAGTGTCGAAAACCTAAAAGTTTGTGTGAATGAAAAGGCCGATTTCATAATTAAACGAAATCCTCGCCGTGAAAAGCCTGAAAACTGGCTCATGGTAGCTGAACAATTCGGTAAATGCGTTCAGGAGCGAGAAGGAAAACGTGTATTCTATGGTGCTTTAGAAACAACTCCAAAGGGAATGAAAAAAGCCATTCGCCAAGTCTATAAAGTAACAGAAAGAACGATTGATAAAAACGGCCAAATCCTCTTAATCCCAGATGTTGAGTTTGAGAGCTATTGGACTACCCTACCTAATGAAACAGAGGAAATAATTAGCCTTTATCACGAACATGCCACTTGTGAACAATTCCACAGTGAATTAAAAACGGATTTAGACCTAGAACGTTTCCCTTCTGGGAAATTTGCCACCAATGAATTAATCTTACATCTTGGATGTTTAACCTACAATCTCCTTCGGATTATTGGCCAAGAAAGCCTGAAATCAGGGGATGCGCCGCTTAAAAGAAAGGTCTTCCGTCGCCGAGTAAAAACGGTTATCCAGAATTTGATTACATTAGCTGCAAAATTGGTAAAGCATTCCCGAAGAATTTACTTAAAGTTTGGAAATCATAGTCCTTGGTTTCCTACTTTTAAACGACTGTATCTTTCATTTACAACATAAGCCTAGGAAACTGAATAGGTAATAAGACCTGAAAAAAATTATAGGTAAGCAGGTTTTATTTAGTGTACACAAAAAACAATCAATCCAACTTAAATTAGTACGAATGGCAAGAAAATAAGGAATTCCTAAAATTATCGGAAGAATTATTTTTTATCACGGATTCAGGTTGATGACATTGGGGAATATCCCCCTGCTATCTTTTTTTGGAATGTATTTTTCTTCATTTTCCGCTTCTAGTAATTTATTTTTACAAAAAATAACACGAAAGATATTGATTTTAATGATATTTACAAAACCTTTACAAAGAGATAATAGAATATTTACACTTGGGATTTATCATACTAATTAGACAAGATACGACATAGACAAGTTGCTATTTTTTTGGAGGTAAAACATGGTCATAATAAAAAAAATAAAAATGGTACTCATGTTTCTGTCTATACTCGCACTATTATCAGCATGTGCAAGTAATTCAGAATCGGAACAAACAAATGACAATAAATCGCCGATATCAATTTCAGGATCTACTTCTGTCGGACCACTTGCTGAGAAATTAGCAGCAAAATATCATGAACACGATAATATAAAAATTGAAATAAATCAAATTGGTTCTTCCGCAGGTATTGCAAATGCGATGAGTGGAGTTTCCGAACTCGGGATGTCTTCACGTGACTTAAAAGAAGAAGAACAAGGGAATTTAAAGGAAGTAGTCATTGCTTATGATGGAATTGTAGTAGTGACACATCCAAGCAATAAAGTGAAAGAGTTAACCTTAGAGCAAGTCAAACAAATATTCACTGGTGAAATAACGAATTGGAAACAACTTGGAGGAGATGACATGGAAATTGTTGTTGTCTCTCGTGAGGATGGATCTGGTTCACGTGATGCCTTCCAAGAGATTGTAGGCTACGGATCCGGAGAATTAATTAGAAATGCAATTATAGCAAGCGGAAACGGAAATATTAAAACAACAGTTGCAAATAATAAACATGCAGTAGGATTCATTTCCTTTGAATACATCGATAATGCTATCTCGACAATCAATATTGATGGTGTTGAAGCTACTGCTGAAAATGTATTAGAGCAAAAGTATAAGTTATCAAGACCGTTTTTGTTTGTATATAAAGATGGGAATTTAACTGCGAATGGACAGAAATTCATCGATTTTATTCTAAGTGATGAGGGGCAAAAGATTGCCGCAGAAGCAGGAGCAATTCCTATTAAGTAAAACCAAAATCTTTAGAAGTAATCTTGGAGGAAAATAGAGTGTCTATTCAAACAACCGAAAAGCAAGCCTCAGAAATGGGCAAGGCAAATAAGAGGAAGTATATGTTTGAGAAGGTCTCAGCAAGAGTTTTCATGCTTTGTGCCCTTCTTTCCGTAATAAGCTTAGTATTAATTATTGGATTCGTATTTTATAAAGGGACACATCCTTTTGTGGCTGAGGGGTATAGTTTTTTTGATTTTATCTTTGGAGTAGACTGGGTACCGAGTGAAGGAGAATTTGGGATTTGGCCGATGATTGTCGCATCCCTTTATGCAACCATTGGAGCACTAGTTATTGGCGTTCCAATTGGACTATTTACCGCAATCTTTTTGGCAGAAATAGCATCAAAAAGAATCGCAAAAATTGTTTCACCAGCGATTCAGCTTTTAGCAGGGATTCCATCTGTTTTATATGGTGTGTTTGGTCTAGCAATTATCGTTCCATTTTTGCAAAATACATTTGGTTTAGTAAAAGGTCAAAGTTTATTCGCAGTTATTCTAGTACTAGCAATCATGATGCTACCAACGATTGTAACAGTGGCAGAGACAGCCATTCGCGCAGTACCAAGAACGTACAGAGAAGGATCCCTTGCCCTTGGAGTATCGGAAATCGGAACTATTTTTAAAGTTGTTGTCCCTGCAGCAAAATCAGGTATTATGACAGCAATTGTATTAGGATTAGGGCGGGCAATCGGAGAAACAATGGCAGTTATTTTAGTTGCAGGTAACAGTTTAATCGTGCCTACAAGCTTAACAGATAGTGTTCGTCCGTTAACGACAAACATTGCCTTAGAAATGGGTTACGCTGCCGGAACACATCAAGAAATGCTATTTGCAACGGGTATTGTCTTATTCTCATTCATTTTAATATTGAATTTTGTTTTAGCGAAAATTAGTTCGAAGGGTGGCAAATAAGATGAGACAATGGAAAGATAACTTGTTACGTGGACTTCTTTGGTTTTCTGCTTTCTTATCAGTTGCCGTCCTTGTTATGATTGTTGGTTATATTTTTTATAAAGGATTTCGCTTAATTAACTTTGATTTTATTTTTGGCGATTATTCCCCAACGGGTGGCGGCGGAATTTGGCCAATGATTGTTACAACTATCTATACAATTGTAATTTCCTTAATCATTGCAACTCCAATTGGAATATTAGCGGCTGTTTATTTACAAGAGTATGCGAAACAAGGCCGACTAGTTAGAGTGATACGATTTGCAACAGAAAGCTTAACAGGTATTCCCTCGATTATTTACGGTTTATTTGGGGCAGTATTCTTTGTAACAACATTAAAATTGGGCATGTCTATTTTAGCAGCTTCTTTAACGTTAACGATTATCGTACTACCTGTTATTATTCGAACAACAGAGGAATCTTTAAAAACAGTTCCTCCAACCTATCGAGAGGGATCTTTAGCCCTCGGTACAACGAGACTACAAACATTATATAAAGTTATTTTACCTAGTGCGATGCCTGGGATATTATCAGGAATTATCCTTTCAATCGGAAGAATTGTTGGAGAGTCTGCTGCGATTTTCTTAACTGCAGGTACAGTTGCTGCAATGCCAGAGGGCTTGCTGTCATCTGCTCGAACATTAACTGTTCATTCCTTTTTAGTAACGCAAGAGTCTGGAGATATTGAACTAGCTGCTGCAGTCGGTATTGTCTTGATCGTAATAATTCTTGCTATAAACCTTATTGCAACATATATTTCAAAAAAATTAAACAAGGCAGACTACTAATTTATAAGGGGTATGTTTATGACTACAACAGTAAAGCAAAAAAGTCAAAAGAAAACAGGGAAAGCATTTTTACAGGTAGGTCAAGAAGGTACACCTGGAACATCAAAAATTAGTGTTACTGATTTAAATTTATTTTACGGAGAAAAACAAGCGTTGTTTGGAGTATCACTTGATATTGAAGAAAAAAAAGTAACGGCTTTAATTGGACCGTCTGGTTGCGGTAAATCAACCTTTCTAAGAACGCTAAACCGTATGAATGATTTAATTGATGGCGTAAAAATTGCAGGAGATATCGTCATTGATGGGGAAAATATATATGCATCAAATGATGTTATAAAGTTACGCACAAGAGTAGGAATGGTTTTTCAAAAGCCTAATTTATTCCCGATGAGTATTTTTGATAATGTTGCTTATGGACCTAGAATGCAAGGAATCAAAAATAAAAAGGAATTAAACAAAATTGTAGAAGAGAGCTTACGTGGCGCAGCTATTTGGGAGGAAGTAAAAGACCGTTTAAAAACATCTGCACTTGGTTTATCAGGTGGACAGCAGCAACGTGTTTGTATTGCTCGCGCTATTGCAATGAAACCAGATGTTATTTTAATGGATGAGCCCACTTCTGCATTAGATCCCATTTCTACTTTGAAAGTAGAAGAGCTTATTACAAAAATGAAAAAAGATTATACGATTGTTATTGTTACACATAACATGCAACAAGCAGCAAGAATCTCCGATAAGACAGCCTTTTTCTTAAACGGAGAAGTGGTTGAATACGATGAAACGAATAAGATTTTTTCTACACCAAGAGATCAGCGCACAGAAGATTATGTAACAGGTCGCTTTGGATAATAGGAGGAGCAAATGGTCATTCGTGAAAACTTTGAGAAGAAACTAGAAGAGTTAAAAGGAAAAATTTCAGAAATGGGTGAAATGTCGATTGCTTCTTTGGAAGAGGCTTTTGATGCATTAAAAACACAAGATGTAGAAATTGCTTTAAATGTAATAGAGGAAGATACAGACATTGACAATCTCGAATCGGAAATTAATCATTTTGCAATTTGGTTAATGGCAAAAGAGCAACCAGTTGCAAGAGATTTACGCGTAGTAATTGGTGTAATTAAAATCTCTTCAGAAATCGAACGAGTTGCAGATTTTGCTGTAAACATTGCAAAGGCAACGATTAAGATCGGAAAAACGCCTTCTCTTTTAGATATTACACAACTAGAAAGAATGAAGGAACTATCTATCGAAATGTTGAAAAAAGCAATAAAATCTTTCATAGAGGAAGATATCGTACTTGCAAAAGAAATAAGCAAGTTAGAAGATCAAGTGGATGATTATTATTTGGAAACATATAAGAAACTTACAGCATACTTAAGTGAGCATCCAGAAGAAACAAATCAACTTGTTCAATTATTATTTATCAATCGTTATTTAGAAAGAACAGCAGACCATATAACCAATATGGCGGAAAGCACAGGGTATTTGATTAAAGGGAAGATTTATGATTTTAATTCCTAAGAATAATAAATAGCAAAAACATTTAGGATAAGTCCAAAAGGAGAGAAAAGATAATAAGTTTTCTCTCCTTTTGGACTTTTGTTTAGCTAAATTGAAAAAATCTTTTTATTTCTAATATTTTGATATTTCTGATAAAATCACTGTGATGATAATTCAATTTAAAGGGAGGAAGAGTTTTGCAGGAATATTTTGAGCAAGAAAAAAACAACATGCTTCAATTGCTAGAAAGAATAGTGAATATCGATAGTGGTTCATATCAGAAAACGGGAGTGGATAAAGTAGGAGAAATTTTAATCAGGGAATTCGAGCAACTTGGTTTTATTGCAGAAGTACACGAGGTCGTAGATAGAGGCAATAATATCGTATTAAAGCATAAAGAGGCAACTACTCCTAGTGTATTATTGATTGGGCATATTGATACCGTTTTTCCAGCTGGAACAGTTCAAAAACGTCCATTTACAATAGTAGGAGATCAAGCCAAAGGTCCAGGTGTTTTTGATATGAAGGCAAGTCATGTTATGACACTGTATTCTTTAAAATACTTAATTTCGCAAAATAATGATGCTTATAAAAATGTCTTGATTATTATTAATACTGATGAAGAAATAGGATCCATTTCTTCGCGAGAATTGATAGAAGCTACTGCAAAGACAGTTAAACATGTGTTAATTATGGAGCCTGCTGATGTAGATGGGAATGTGGTGATTGGTCGAAAGGGTGGCGGCAAATTTTTTTTGAAGCTATATGGGATATCAGCACATTCTGGTGTTGCACCAGAGAAAGGGGCTAGTGCTATCCAAGAGCTTGCATTAAAGATAGTCCAATTGCATGAATTAACGAAATTAGAAGGAATTCATGTGAATGTTGGCTTAGTAAGTGGTGGTCAATCTGTGAACACGATTGCACCATATGCAGAAGCTGGCATTGATTTGCGTTTTGAAACACAGGAACAAGGGGAATTTGCACAATTGAAAATTTTAGAAATTTGTAATTGTGCTGAAAATCCAAACATTCGTATAGAAATTAGCGGTGGTATTACTCGTCCAGCTTGGAAGATAGAGGGAAGTAAAAGTAATTTATTTTTCCTAATAAAAGAAGCTGCCTCGGAATTAAATTTAGAGTTGGTAACAAAGTATAGTGGTGGAGGATCAGATGGAAACTTTACAGGAAATATAGGGATTCCAACCGTAGACGGTTTAGGACCAAGGGGAGGAAATGCGCATCAAGAGGATGAGTTTGTGATTGTGTCTTCACTAAGTGAACGTGGACAGTTACTAGTGAAAGCACTGGATAGGTTAAGCAAATAGAAAATAAAAGGGAGTTTTGGAAAGCTTATTTTTTAAGAAATTTGGAAAAACTAAATAGTAATTATGTAATAAATAGTGTTTAAAATTAAAAAGACATGTAGTAAAATGAGATCGTACGTTCGATATTGTGCATATTTAAAAGAATAAGGGGTATATTTATGATTTTAGGAGTTCATGCATATTTACGAATGAATGGGAATTGCAAAGAAGCTGTCAAATTTTATGAAAATGCATTAGACGCAGAAAACCTTGGACTACAAACATATGGTGATATGCCAGATAACCCAGAATTCCCGCTTTCTGAGGAAATGAAAAATCTTGTTTTGCATGCAAATTTAAGAATTGGTAATACTTTTCTAATGTTATCCGATAATTTTCCTGGACAACCTTATCAAGTTGGTTCCCAAGTGGACGTAGCAGTTCTTTTAAATGATCCAGAAAAAGCAAAAGAAGTATTTGAGAAACTAATAGATGGCGGCGAAGTAGTCATGCCTCTTCAAGAAACTCCTTGGAGTCCATCCTATGGACAAGTTAAAGATAAGTTTGGAATTACATGGCAGGTTTCTACAGTGGTAGAAGGACAATAAATATATCGGAATAAAACCTAAAAATTGGAAATGTATAAAAGAATAGGATAATAGACCTCTATCTCTTAATCGTTTGGAGTTCTTATTCTACTAAAGTCACCATTTCAGAAGAAGAAATGGTGACTTTAATATTGACAAAAGCATAAAAATAAATAGAAAATATTGTTAACAATTATCTTGTTTCATCGTCTTATGATGAAAATAGGTAAAGCAAATGCAACAAAAAAACATATTCTAAAGAGAGCGGAACGAAAGCTTTTTAAAAAGAGGAAATAGTTTGAGTAAAAATTAGTACCAGGTAATAGTAATTGGTGGTAAAATATAAATAAAAGAAGAGGTGATGTGAATGATAACATCCAAAGCAAGTATTACGGCAATAGGTTCATACGTTCCTGAACGTATTTTAACAAATAATGATTTAGAAAAAATGGTAGAGACAAACGACGAATGGATTGTAAAGCGAACCGGCATCAAGGAAAGAAGAATAGCGAATGAAAAAGAGTTCACCAGTGATCTTAGCTATCGAGCAGTCCTTAATTTAATGGAGCGATACGACAAAACGGTTGATGATGTTGATTTAATAATTGTTTGTACAATGACTCCTGAATATAAAACACCGAGTGTAGCTTCCAGCCTTCAGGCTAAATTAGGAATAAAGAATACGGGAGCAATTGATTTAAATGCAGCCTGTGCAGGATTTACTTATGGATTATATGTGGCAAATGGATTGATTACTTCAGGACTAAATAAAAAAGTTCTTGTTGTAGGAGCGGAAACATTATCAAAAATTACGGATTTCACCGATCGTACGACTTGTATTCTTTTTGGTGATGGAGCAGGTGCTGTTCTTTTAGAATTTGATGAAGCAGAGCCAAGTTTTATCTCTTCTCATATAGGTTCAGAAGGAGAAGGAGGGCATCATTTATATTCTACAAGTCTAGCTACGCAAATGAACGGCATGGACTTATTAGGGAATGGCTGTATCGTCCAAAATGGTAGAGAAGTCTATAAATGGGCCATTAAAACGGTTACGAACGGTATGAAAACTGTTGTGGAAAAAGGAAGTATGAACCTAAATGAGGTGGACTGGTTTGTACCCCATAGTGCCAATTTAAGAATGTTAGAATCAATTTGTGAGAAAAGCAGTTTTCCAATAGAACAAACATTATATAGCTTAGTTCATTATGGAAATACCTCTTCAGGAACGATCCCATTGTCATTGGATATAGGAGTAAAAGAAGGGAAGTTAAAATTCGGTGACCATGTATTATTATATGGGTTTGGCGGCGGCCTAGCCCATGCAGGATTATTGATTAAATGGACGGTTTAAGAGAAAGCAGAAATTGTGCTTTTTTTATCAGATAAAACGAAGTATGCGTATAAAAGTCGAGACTGGGCACTTGAAAAAGTGCTCCTTTTTTGTGTTGCAAGGGGATGGTGCTTTATAAAGAGAGGGAGATGTTTGGTTATTTTGTCTGTTACCGTTGTAGACAAGAGAAAGGGGGAAAAGGTAATAGAGAGAGCAGCTTAGTGACCGTTGTAGCAAGGGAAAAGAGGAAAAGGTAACAGAGAGAACTGCTCAGTGACCGTTGCAGCAAAGGAAAGGAGGAAGAGGTAACAGAGAGAACTGCTCAGTGACCGTTGCAGCAAAGGAAAGGAGGAAAAGGTAACAGAGGAGGCGCATCAGTGACCGTTGTAGCAAAACAAAAGAACAAAAGGTAACAGAGAAATCTGAAAAAACATCATCTCCACAAAAATAACTTCCTTCAAACTAAAAGCAAGAAAATAACTCATTTATGATAAGATGAATGTAACAAAATCTTGTGATATGCCTCTATCCCCCTGGCTTATCCACTTATAAGGAGTAGGTAACAGAATGAATTGTCCAATTTAAAAGTCTCCCACTAACTAATAAAGAATTTATTAATTAATGGGGGATAAATCATGAAACTAAATAAGAACTTTTCATTGTTACTGATCGGGCAGTCTTTTGCAAATATAGGGGACGTCCTCTATACGGTAGGTGTTATTAGTATTATCTACGAGATAAAGGGATCGGCAACGGCAGCATCTTTCGTTCCTTTTATAATCACAACCTGTATGTTTATATCAAGTATTATAACACCCCTTTTCGTTGGAAAAGTTCCATTGAACCGGTTATTAGCAGGTTCGCAAATTGGAAAAACAGTATTCCTTTTACTCTTAGGCCTATTCTTACCAGGGATAACGGAATCAAATTATTATGTCGTCTTTATGGTGATAGCTTGCATTGCCTTTCTTGATGGCTGTGCAAATCCAATCAGACAAACATTAATACCTTATTACGTTAAACCGGAAAAATTAATGAAAGCAAATGGAATCACAGAAACAGCAACACAATTAATCCAAGCAGCAATGTGGTTTGTAGGAAGTATGTTTCTCCTTTTTTTTAGTCCACAGCAATTAATTTGGTTTGTTGGCGGATTATTTCTTATTTCAAGTACCTTACTATGGTTGTTGGAAAAAGTATCTGCCCAAGTTATCGGTACAGCAGGGAAGATAGAACAAATCAAAGAGGGATGGAAGACATTATTTCATACGCCTGTTTTACAGAAATTGGCTTTGGTTGAATGTTTAGAAAGCCTTGCTGGAACAGTATGGATTGCGGCTGTTTTATATGTATTTATTCAGGATGCTTTAAAGGTAGACCAACAGTGGTGGGGATTTATAAATGGAGCATTCTTTTTAGGATTAATTTTGGGAAGTCTCTATTGCATGAAGTATTCTTCCTTAGTGGGAAGAAAATTGGAGTCATTTCTAATAGTAGGCTCTTTTTTAAGTTTTCTTCTCACGATATTATTTAGTTTAAATAGCATTCCCATCCTTGCTTTAGCAATATCATTTGGAGTCGGTATTTTTACACAAGTAAAAAATATCCCTCAACAAACGGTCATTCAAACAAGTGTTCACAAAGAAAAACTATCGACGGTATATACTTCGCTAGGAGCAATTAGTACCGGGATTTTTGGACTTGGCTCTTTATTAATGGGAATATTAACAGATATATTTGGAGTAAGAACAGTCTTTGTTTTCTCAGGTTTCCTCCTTGCGTTTGTCAGTATGATAATTTATAAAAATAAATCTTTGTTTATTCGTCAAAATTATTTAGAAAAAGAACGAAACTAATCCTCGGAAACTCGACCTCGACTATATTGGTCGAGTTTTTTGAATTATCAGTTCGAAAATTATTGAATAAGTAATTCGAATAATTTAAAATATAAATAAAATAAATGGAGGTGTTTTCCAGTGAAAGTTTTTAGCACAACAGGTCGGAAACAAGAGAAGTATCAAGTTGAAATAAAGCATTCGATTCTATGGGAATGTGCTCTAGGGATAGCCGCTATCACAAATGATCGTCTACTGGATTCATTAGAAAAACCTGAGAGCTATTGGAAAGATATTAGATTAAGCCTTTCTAAAGATTTACAAGCACACTTAGACTACGTAGAAACGAATAATACATGGAAAGCGCTGCTTCAATTGCTTCATCAAAAGGATTTTTCCAGCCTAGAAGTATTTACCGAATATATCGATAAACTTACAGAAAGAGAATTAATCTATCAATGTATTCCATTCATAAGTGAAAACTATCAGCCTATTAGAGAGCAGGCTGCTGATAAAAACGAATCTGCGATAGAGCAGTTAAGAGAAGCAACAAAAGATAACCCTTTTTTTCCAAGCTATATTTCTTTTATTTGCAAAGTGGATGAAAAGCAATTAAAGCAGCATCTAATAACGGTCATGAGTGGATGGTTTGAATCAGTCGTACAACCTGAATTAAATAAATTAACATCAATCTTACAAACAGATGCCCAAGCAAAAGAAAAGATGAAACAGAAAATGGAACCAGAGGAATTTGTAGAATGGGCTACGGGAGGGATAAGTTATTTGCCAGAACCAAGCGTTTATAAGGTATTGCTCATTCCCCAGTACATATATAGACCATGGAATATAGCTGCAGATTTAAAAGGAATAAAAGTCTACTATTATCCGGTTTCAAATGAAAGTATATCTCCAAGTGATAAATATATGCCGAGTAATTTTCTTGTTTTGAAACATAAAGCCTTAGGGGATGAGTTTCGTCTAAGAATGGTAAAATTACTGTTTGAAAAAAGTCGAACCTTACAAGAAATAACGGAAAAATTAGAAATGGGAAAGTCCACGATTCATCATCATTTAAAAATTTTGAGATCTGCACAGCTAGTAGGAATAGAAGATGGAAAATATGTGTTAAAGAATAGTGCTATCACATCTATAGCAAAAGAATTGGAGCAATACATTCAGCAATAATAGATTTTGAAGTAAAATCACTTAGTATATGATCAAGACTTAGCATATACAAGCTAAAACAAGGAGGATATTAGCTAAAACAAGGAGGAAATCAGCCAAAATGAGGGGGATATCAGCCAAAGCAAGAGGATATCAGCCAAAGCAAAGAAAGTGGTGTTCGTTTGAATATTTTCCGAAATAAATCATTCACTTTCATGTGGATTGGAAATGGCATGTCGGAGTTGGCGGGAGCTTTTGGAACTTTTTGCAACTCTCTATTAATCTATGAAATCACCGGTTCTTCTTGGGCGTTAGGAAGTATGTGGCTATTATATTTCATACCATCCCTCATACTTCAACTTTTTATTGGCCCATACATTGATCGCTGGAGTAGAAAATGGATGATGATTTTCGCTCTTTGGAGCAGAGGATTAGTATTTCTATTTCCGCTCATCAGCTATATTACTAACTCATTAGTTCCATGGCATATTTATATTGTCCAACTTATCATTGGGTTAATAACCCCCATATACTCCCCAGCCAACCAAGCGATATTGCCTAGTCTTGTTTCGAAACAACAATTAAGCACTGCAAATGCTTATGTTGAAGGAATGGCAAGATTAATGACGTTTACAGCACCAGTTATAGCAGGGATTGTCATTGAATCTATTGGTATTGGCAGTACTTTATCTTTTATTTGTATTGCGCTAATTATTAGTGGAAGTCTTTTACTAGGCATTAATGAGGAAAGAGAAGATAAAGCAGAGAGAAAAGCATGGGCAACTGAATTTATGGAGGGAATTAGCTACTTTTTTCAACAAAGAACAATTGTATGGCTAGGTATTTTTCTAGCATTTGTTCAATTTGGAGTAGGGGTTACCATGGTTATCAATATTCCGTATATCAAAACGGTACTAGACGGAAATAATGCTATGTATGGGTATTTTATGGCAGGTTTTCCTTTAGGTTATATGCTAGGGACATTGTTTGTTGGAAAAATAAAATTTCAATCGAGGCGGCGATTAATGCTAGGGGCTCTATTTATTGGAGGATTGACCTACATTAATCTTGGGATTACAAGTTCTATCATTATTGCTATCATTACAGAAATAATTGCTGGTATAGGAATGGCATTTTTTAGCATTCATAATATAACGTATTGTCAGCAAATCGTACCCAATCATTTAATGGGGAAAATTATTTCGGTTAGATCCTTCATTATTCGAGCAATGATGCCATTTGGCGTATTAATAGGCGGGGCATTAAGTGAACTATGGGGCATTCGACCTTTATATGTTTTCATTGGGGCGGTAATTGTGACCACCTCTTTATTGGGAATAACGCTTCCATATTTTGCATTTCTTGATAAAGAGCATAAAAAGAAGCTTGCTGCTTAAGTTCAGATAGAAAAGACTAGGAAAACTTATCGTTGTTTTCCTAGTCTTTTCTATTAATATTTTTTTAATACAATGGCTGAATTATGACCACCAAAGCCAAAGGAATTGGATAGGCCGATGGATAAGGACGCTTTTCTAGCTCCTTCAGGGATGTAATCTAAATCACAGGCAGGGTCTGGGTTTTCTAAGTTAATTGTTGGTGGGATAATACCTTCTTGCAAACTCTTTACAAGAGCAATTGCT
Organism: Niallia sp. RD1; assembly: GCF_024219955.1. Lineage (NCBI taxonomy): Bacteria > Bacillati > Bacillota > Bacilli > Caryophanales > Bacillaceae > Niallia > Niallia sp. RD1. The sequence continues at coordinate 2,266,327 of NZ_CP100420.1, forward strand.
TCCGCCCCACCAGCAGCACCAAGCATATGACCAAGCATCGACTTATTTGCAGTTACTGGGATTTTATAGGCTTGTTCTTCAAATAATCGCTTAATAGCTAATGTTTCCGATAAATCTCCCACTGGTGTACTTGTTGCATGGGCGCTAATCACATCTACGTCAGCAGGAGTAATATTTGCTTTCGCTAAAGCATTTTTCATGGCAAGAAAAGCACCTCTTCCTTCTGGATGGGTTGCAACCATATGATGGGCATCTGAGCTTGCTCCATATCCGATGATTTCAGCTAATATAGGAGCATTACGTTTAATGGCATGTTCTAAGTCTTCGATTACTAAAATAGCTGCACCTTCACTCATTACAAAACCATCACGACTTATATCAAAAGGTCTACTTGCTATAGTTGGTTCCTCGTTTTTTGTGGATAATGCTCTTGCATTGCCAAAACTCGCTAAAGATAAATTTGTAACAGCAGCTTCTGCTCCGCCAGCAAACATAACATCAGCATCACTATTACGAATCGTATGAAAAGCTTCTCCAATCGATGTATTTCCAATTGAACAGGCAGTTACAGGAGAGAGAGAAGGACCTTGAGCTCCAAGTTTGATGCTAATTTGTGCAGCTGCAGCATTAGAAATCATCATGGGCACTAAGTTAGGGCTAACTCGATTTGGTCCTCTTTGATTTAAAGTATTGACGTTATCAATAAGGGTTGTCAAACCGCCGATTCCTGATCCAACATAAACACCTAGACGTTCTTTATCTACTAAATCTAAATTTAACTGCGAGTCTGTTAACGCTTCTTCAGCTGCAGCTAAAGCAAACTGGCTAAACCGATCGAGTTTCTTCGCTTCCTTTGCTCCCCATCTATCTTCTGGATGAAAGTCTGTTACAATTCCAGCTATTTTAGTTTTAGAATTAGAGACATCTAAATGTTCAATAGGACGGATTCCAGATTCCCCTTTTAGGAGGCGCTGCCAATAATCACCTACATTGTTTCCTAACGGTGAAATAATCCCCATTCCAGTTATCACAACTCTTTTCACCATTTTTCCCCCATTCCTTTTTTCTTTATTGTATTCTTTTATTATCCTATTACAAGTTGTAGTTTATACTAGTATAAATAGTACTAGCTTAGAAAGGATAATACATATGAATAGAGATATAAGATTAGAAGCGCTATCTGATTTTCTAAAAACAAAGCGTTCAAAAATCCAGCCACAAATGGTCGGTCTTCCTGTTGGGAGTAGAAGGAGAACAGCGGGACTTCGGCGTGAAGAAGTAGCACAGTTAGCGGGAGTAAGCACTACTTGGTACACATGGCTAGAGCAGGGAAGAGATATTAAAGTGTCTATCTCCGTTCTCGATGCAGTAGCAGACGCCCTGCAATTAAATTTGGATGAGAGAAAATATGTATATGGATTAGCTTTTGAAGAGGGAAATTCCTTTTTTCCTAAGGAAGAGGAAGAAGGCATCATTACCCCTTCCTTAGAGCGAATTTTAAAAGAGCTTCGTTATTGCCCTACTATTATTACCGATCGCCGGTCTTTTATTGTAGGATGGAATGAAGCTGCTAAACAAGTATTCTTGGATTTCGAAAAGCTCCCGCTTGAAAAAAGAAATCTGATTGAATTGCTTTTTTCGAGGAAGGAGCTACGAGCATTGGCAGTCAATTGGGAGGACTTTGTCAAAGGATTTATCTCTATCTTTCGTACGTATTTAGGTCAATATATGGCAGATGAATGGTATGGAGAATTTATTGAAAATATGAAAAAGAACTATCCTGTTTTCAATAAGATGTGGAATGAAAGTGAAATAAGCTCTGCTCCTGAGGTATTAATTGAATTTCGTCATTCTAAGGCAGGCAAAATGATTTATAATTTAACTTCTTTACAGGTTCATGGTGCGAATGATTTAAGATGTAGTATTTACACACCAGTTGATGGAACAGGTACAGAGGAGAAGATTAAGCATTTGATTAAATGAGTGTAAACATCCAAATAAGGGACACAGCCATTGGTTGTGTCCACTAGACTATTGTATAAATTAATCAATAAGCTGTTTAATCCCATCCACAATAGGAGTTTCAGAACGTCCAAGCAACTTCTCAAAATCATTGCTTTCAATTTCTAATGAACCTTCACGAATATCCTTTTGGATAGCAACAAGCATTGGAACAAGAAAGTCTGGTACGCCAGCTTGTGTTATTATGTCTGCATAAGTTGTTTCATCTACTTGTTGGACAGGTACTTCTTTTCCAATTACCTGGCTAACAGCAGCAGCGATTTCTTCCTGAGTCAATAGTTTACCAGAAAGCTCATAAATCGTATTTTCGTGTCCATCTCCTGTAAGGACGGCGGCTGCAGCTTCTGCATAGTCTTGTTGTAAAGCCCAGCCAACTTTTCCATTTCCAGCAGCGGTAACCCATGGGGCACCAGCAAGGACGCCTTGAATAGTGGATAGTTCATTTTCAAGATACCAGTTATTGCGCAAGAAGGAATATGCGATACCAGATTTAAGAATGGCTTCTTCTGTTGCTTTGTGAACTTTGGCAAGAAAGTTTGTGCTTTCTTGGGCGTTCGCAATACTTGTATATGCGATAAAGGAAACACCAGCGTTTTTAGCTGCTTCAACAGCATTGTTATGTTGGCGAATTCTTGTTTCCGTATCGCCATCTGCTGAAATAAATAATAAGCGGTCAATTCCTTTAAAGGCTGCCTCTAATGTTTCTGGACGGTCGAAATCCCCTTGGCGAACGTCAACACCTTGTGCACGTAGTTCTTCTGCTTTTTCAGGATTACGGACACTAACAGCAAGCTGATCAACAGGAACTGATTTTAATAAAACATTCACTATTTTTGAACCGAGTTTGCCAGTTGCACCTGTTACTAATAGTTTCATTCTAAATTCCCTCCTAATTGTTTTGCATTTACATTATAACCAAGTCAATCTTTCTTCATTGATACAGGATGATTGGTTACTTGTTGTATATTAGTTATAGGTATATAGTATATTTATAGTAACAAAAATAAAAGTAGTTATTTTTTTATGACATAGTCACATAAATAGTACCATGGGAAGGAGTGGGCTAAGATGGCACGTTTCTTTGTGCAAGGGGAGCCTTCAGCGATGGAAGAGGAAGGACTTTGCCCTGTTACCTATACGCAAAATTTAACAGCAGGAAGATGGAAAATTATTATTTTATGGCATTTAAGTCAGGGAACAAAACGTTTTAATGAACTGCAAAGGCTTTTACCTGGCATTTCAAAAGGAATTTTAACAAGACAGTTGAGGGAATTAGAAGCAGATCAAATGGTGCACAGAGAAGTATATAAAGAGGTGCCGCCTAAGGTCGAGTATTCTTTAACAGAAAAAGGAGTTAGCTTTATACCGATTCTTGATTTAATGGGGGAGTGGGGGAAGAGGCATTATAAGGATTAAAAAATGGGGACAAATTATTGTCCCCATTAGCTTTTTATAAAACTTTATTCAAGAAGTCTTTTGTACGCTCATTTTGTGGATTTCCGAAAATTTCTTGTGGTGTACCTTCTTCCACAATATATCCGTTATCCATAAAGATAACGCGGTCTGCCACTTCTCTAGCGAAGCCCATCTCATGTGTAACGATAACCATCGTCATTCCTTCTTGGGCCAATTGTTTAATAACATTCAATACTTCTCCGACCATCTCTGGATCCAAAGCACTTGTTGGTTCATCGAATAGCATGATATCAGGGTTCATCGCAAGGGCACGTGCGATTGCGACCCTTTGTTTTTGACCACCAGATAATTTAGCTGGATTTTCATTAGCTTTATCCTTTAAGCCGACACGGTCTAATAGTTGTAAGGCTTTATCTTTTGCTTGCTGTGGCGTTGCTTTTTTTAGATCGACTGGTGCCAGCGTGATATTTTCCAATACTGTTAAGTGTGGGAAAAGATTAAAGTGCTGGAACACCATACCGATATTTTCTCTAATTTTGTTAATATCATTTTTCTTATCTGTTAAATTAAAATCGTTTACTACGACTTCACCACTTGTAACTTCTTCTAACATATTTAAGCAGCGGAGAAGGGTACTTTTTCCGGATCCAGAAGGACCGATTAAGCAAACAACTTCGCCTTCTGTTACCTGTAAATCAATTGATTTCAATACTTCAAGATTACCATATGATTTTTTCAGATTCGTCACTTTAAGCTTGGCCATTTTTAATCCTTCTTTCTAATACATTTGATACTTTTGTTAGAATCATGATCACAATAAAGTACATAATACCGACGATTAGCCACATTTGGAATGATTCTAAGTTTCTTGCAATAATAATTTTTCCGCTTTGTGTCAATTCGTTAATACCGATGATGGAAAGAATAGACGTATCTTTTAATGTAATAACAAATTGGTTAATAAATGCTGGAATCATTAATTGAATAGCCTGTGGAAGCACTACTTTTCTCATTGCTTTTCCATAAGGAAGACCTAGACTGCGTGCAGCCTCCATTTGACCTTTATCAACTGACTGAATTCCTCCACGGACAATCTCCGCCATGTAAGCACCAGCGTTTAAGCTTAAGGTAATAAGACCGGCAGCAACAGCTGAAATTCGGAAATCAAGGGCTGCTGGGATTCCAAAGTAAATAAAGAATGCTTGAACAATTAATGGTGTTCCTCGGAAGATATCGATATAAATAACAGCAATAGTGCTCAATACTTTATTTTTTGCAATACGTAATAAGCCGAAGATAATCCCAAGTACTGTTGCAATTAAAAGGGAAACGACTGTTAAAATCAGTGTCATTTTTAGACCAGACAATAAGCTTGGAAAGCTCTCTTTTAATAGACCGAAAAAGCCGTTTCCTTCTTCCGCCTCTGAACCTGTTTCTAAGTATTTATCTAATATTTCTTGATATTCACCAGATGCTTTTAAATTAGCTAGACCTGCATTAAACATTTCAAGAAGCTCTGTATTTTGACCTTTAGAAACAGCAAAACCATATGATGCTCCCGCTTCTTTGTCTGTTACAATTTTCAAGCCATTGCCTTGTTTGATTCCATAAGCTAATACAGGATAGTCATCAAATACAGCAACAGAATTTCCTGTTCTTACTTCTTCGTACATATTAGCAGAATCGTCAAAAGTTACGATCGAAAATCCGTATTCATCTTTGATACTTGCAGCAAAGCTAGCACCCTCTGTTCCTGTTTTAACAGCAACCTTTTGTCCTTTTAAATCATCATAAGAAGCAACTGTATCATTATCACTGTCCACTGCCATTATGATACCAGAATCAAAGTAAGGTTCTGAGAAATCAAACTTTTTCTGTCTTTCTTCTGTAATACTCATTCCGGCAATAACCGCGTCCACTTGTTTCGATTCCAATGCTTGTACAGCAGCATTAAATCCAAGTGGCTTCATTTCATATTTGAAACCTTGATCTTTTGCAATTGCAGCGATTAAATCCATATCGATTCCAACGAAATCACCACTTACATCCTGAAATTCAAATGGTGCAAATGTAATATCTGTAGCAATCTGATAAACTTTCTCCTTAGCTTCTGCTTTTGTTATAGGAGAAATAATATTCAACATAGTTAAGACAACTATAAAGAATAAAATTAATTTAGACATCCTTTTCTTTTGCTTCATTCGTGTAACTCCTTTTCGCTTTTTTCTTGATATTTATAAAGTCCTTCGTATTCATATGTTAGATAATCTAACAAACACATAATTAAAATAATACTAAACAATCTTGAGATTGTACAGATAGGAATATATAGAGAAAATTTACCAATTTTTCTTGAGGCAGTGGATTACATAACGGAAAGTATGTTATACTTTAGGTACTTAGAACGAAAGGGATGATGGGTGAACGATGAAGAACTAATCTTATTTTTCAAAAATTTGAATGAAATAAATTTCAAATTAAACAAAAATAGGATTAGTCTGCCCATTTCCATAAATCGCTTTTCTGTGTGTATCTCTAATGGTATGCGCACAATTATTGATCGATATGCACAGTTTTTTTGTATGCGATCGCGATTATGAACGAGCAAATAATTAGGTATGGCTAATCCTTCCAACGATAATTGGGAGGATTTTTTTCTCCCTTCTGAAGGGATTTGATACGATGATAGAACTTTTAAAGTTAGTAAATGTAGGTTATGAAGTGCTGGATACAACTATTTTTGAAAAAATAAATGCCAGTGTACAACAGGGAGAGGTTATTGGGATTATTGGTAAAAACGGTGCAGGTAAATCGACCTTATTGCAATTAATAAATAAAGATATGGTTCCGACAGAAGGACACATCAAGTGGGTGAAGGACGATACAGTGGTTAAAATGGTCGAACAGGAAACAGAAAACTATGCCTTCAAGGAAGAAAATCCTGTGGAAAAGAAACTACTGGAAAAATGGCAAGTGCCTATAAATGATTTTCAGAAAATGAGTGGTGGGGAAAAGTTAAAGGCACGTCTTGCTAAAGGGTTTGCGTTTGAGACTGATCTCTTGTTATTAGACGAACCGACAAATCATTTGGATGAACAAAGTATGAAACTACTGCAGGAACAAATAAAAACATATAAGGGCACGGTTATTCTTGTATCCCATGATCGCTATTTTTTAGATGAGGTCACGTCAAAAATTTGGTCGATTGAAAATAAACAGCTTATCGAACATAAAGGGAATTATACGAGTTATATGGAAGCTAGAGAGCAAAAGAGATTAACGATGCAGCGGGAATATGACAAACAGCAGAAGAAAATCAAGCAAGTGGAAGGGCAAATGAAGGAGCTCACTTCTTGGTCCCATAAAGCACATGCACAATCAACGAAACAAGAGTTTCCAAAAGAATATTATCGGTCAAAGGCAAAACGAATGGATGCCCAAGTAAAATCAAAACAAAAGCGTTTAGAAAAAGAATTGGAAAAAAACAAAGTAGAGCGGATAGAAGAGGACTATAAGGTAATCTTTTCGATTGAAGCAAATAAAAAGGTTGGCAAACGCTTTTTGGAAATAAAGGATTTATCCAAAACATTTGGCTCACGTGTGTTGTTTGAAAAAGGGAATGTCATGATTAAACATGGTGAGAAGGTTGCCATTATAGGACCGAATGGAAGCGGAAAGACAACCTTATTAAACATTATTTTAGGAAAGGAAAAGGCTGAAGGGGAAGTATGGATTTCTCCAACTGCTAATATTGGATATTTAACACAGGAAGTATTTGATCTCCCATTAGAGCAAACGCCTGAACAGCTATTTTTTAAAGAGACGTTTGCAGAAAGAGGAAAAGTGCAAACGTTAATGAAACATTTAGGGTTTATGGCATCTCAATGGAAGGAACCGATAAAAAATATGAGTATGGGGGAACGGGTAAAGTGCAAGCTAATGGCTTATATTTTAGAAGAAAAAGATGTGCTGATTCTCGATGAGCCAACCAATCATCTTGATTTACCATCCCGTGAACAATTAGAAGAAACATTATCTCAATATAACGGAACGCTTATCATTGTATCCCATGACCGTTATTTTCTAGAAAAAACGACAACGACTAAGTTAGTCATAGCGGAAGGTACAATCCAAAGACAATGGACGGAGTCTCCAAAACAGGAAAGAGATAATAAAGAAGAACTTCGCTTGAAACTAGAGACAGAAAGACAAGAAGTTTTAGGAAAATTAAGCTTTATGACTCCGAAGGATAAAGACTATGCAGAATTAGATAGAAAGTTTCTTGAATTGACAAGGCAATTAAAGGAGTTGTAAAGACTAGTTATGGTGGGATGAGGAGGAAATCTCCTTGTCCCACTTTTTTTGGATTTAGGATGGATTGTGAGTGGGGAGGTTAGGACAATAAAAAGAAATTTTGGAGTATATCTTAATCTTAATTACAGTTCATAGGAATTTAATTTGTTAAATAATAAATAATCGCTGCTATTGCTAGTGAGACAATAGCAGTTAAACCAGTTATTGTCGAAAGTTTCACTTTTAAAGTACGATCCTTTTTTATTTCAGTAGAATAATTGATTCTATGCTGACGTCCATCTGTCCAGGCCCCAATAAAAATACCAGAAATGAATATAGCAATGATGCCAACTATCAGAAAAAAGTTAAACATGTTTTTCCCCCATTCCAAATCGTGCAGTTCTTTTCAAAATATACGTTTTCCTCCACCTAAAAGTTACAGAAATGTATGATTATTTATGCTTTAATTAGAATAAAGAGGAGGAATGGACATGAGAATACCTGATAAGCTACAAAAAGGTGATGAGATTAGAGTAATAGCCCCTAGTCGAAGTGCGACAATTTTATCCGAAGAGGGAATAGCGCAAGCCAAGAAAAGATTAGAAGACCTTGGATTTATGGTTACGTTTGGCAAACATATTTTCGAATCAGATTTACAGTTTTCAGCGACAATTGAGCATCGGGTTGAAGATATTCATGATGCTTTTCGGGATAAAAAGGTGAAAGGGATTTTAACTGTAATTGGTGGTTTTAACAGCAATGAGTTATTGCCTTATTTGGATTATGATTTAATAAAAGCCAATCCAAAGATACTTTGCGGGTATAGTGATATTACTGCTTTAGCAACAGCCATCACAACAAAGGCTGATTTTATTACATATTCAGGACCGCACTTTTCTAGCTTTCAAATGGATAAGTTACAGGAATACCAAACGGAGTATTTCCAGAAATGCTTGATGGAATCAAAGGAATTTATTGTAGAGCCTTCTGATGTATGGACAGATGATGCATGGTATTTGGATCAAGAAAATCGCCAATTCGAACCAGGGGGATGGAATGTATATCAAGAGGGGGAAGTGAAAGGGCAATTGTTTGGTGGAAATCTTTGTACTTTAAATTTACTGCAGGGAACAGTGTATATGCCGAATCTTGCAGATAGCATCCTATTTGTAGAAGATGATGAATTAACCATTCCAGAAACGTTTGCAAGAGACTTAACTTCTTTATTACAGACTGCTGGCTCCATAAAAGCGCTAGTAATTGGGAGATTTCAAAAAGCTTCAAAAATGTCAGAGGAGCAGCTCCTATTCATCCTAGATAAGCATCCTAGTTTGAAAAAAATTCCTGTTCTATATAATGTTGATTTTGGCCATATTCAACCATTCTTTACTTTTCCAATTGGAGGAGAAGTAGAGATTGATACGATGACACATGGAATGAAGATAACTACTTTTTAAACGATCCAGAGGAGGAATCGACTTGGAGCTTAAAGAAAAAATAAAAAATCTGCCAACATCTCCAGGGGTGTATTTAATGAAAGACTCCTCTGGTCACATCATTTATGTTGGCAAATCAAAAAAATTAAAAAACAGAGTTTCCTCTTATTTTCAGCATTCGAAAAATCGACTGGGTAAAGTGGAAAAGCTTGTAAAGCATATAAAGGATTTCGACTTTATCCTAACAGATACGGAATTTGAGGCATTGATGCTGGAATGTAAACTAATAAAGGAAATTCAACCTATGTACAATAGGATGATGAAAACGACAAAGGCTTATAATTACATCGTTTTTCGCTGGAAGAAGGGCATCTACCATATGGAGATTGCTAATGAGATGGATAAGGACGACGTTCATTATTACTTTGGCCCTTTCACTAGTAAAGGAACAGTAGAAAATGTGATAAATGGAATAAAAGCATTTTATAAAATGGATTGCTCCCAAGAGAAGTGGAGTCAAAGTCCGTGCTTGAATTATTCCATCGGAAAGTGTATGGGGATTTGTTTTGACCCAATAGCCAAAGAAGCTCACCAACAAATTATTCATCGGCTTATCGCTTTATTTAATAAAAAGGATAATAGTGTACTAGAAGAAATGTCCACAAAAATGATTGAGGCTTCCAGTAATGTTGAGTTTGAGAAGGCAGCGGAAATTAGAAATACGATAGCAAAAATTAAGGCAATTTTACAAACAGAAACAGTCATCCATTTTATGAAGAAAAATCAACTAATAATTGCAGCAGAGTACTTAGATGATTTTCGTATAAAGGTGTTTTTCATTAGACGAAATGAAATTATCGACCGGGAAATATATATAGCAAATAATGTTGATAGGCAAGATGTAGTGCGGAAGATAAACTCACTCCTTTCGATGGACATTCAACATATCAGTACATTGGAAAAAGAAGAAATGGACGAAGCTTATATTATTTATAAATATTTAAACAGTGGTGATTGTAAGTATACGATTATATCGCAGGAATGGAACAAGAATATGGATAACCTATGGACCAATTTAGTGAAATGACTCTTCCTCAACGAAGAGCAGCTTATTTTTAGATTTATTCTTTTCGGAATAAGAGATAGATCCCCCAAAGCAGAGGAGGAAATAAACATGCTGTCAAAAGAACAAATTTCAGAAATTAAAGAGCTAAAGGACGTTTGTGAGAAAAAGGAAGGCTATGAATTAAAGCTTAACTTCGATATGCTAGAAAACCGAAATGAGGATAATAAAGAGGATTTTTTCCATTATGAAGACGGTAAACTAGTTGGGTTTTTGGGAAGTTACTACTTTGGTAGAAAAGTAGAGTACTGTGGAATGATCCATCCAAATTATCGAAGAAAAGGGATATTTACGAATTTGTTAAATCAAGGATTGGAAGAGGCAAGAAAGAGAGGCGCACAGAACATCTTATTTAATGCCCCTGCTGCATCGCAGAGTGGAAAGGATTTTCTAGTAAGTATTCCATGTACTTATGCTTTTTCTGAACATCAAATGAAATGGCATCAGACAGAGTTAATGGAGGATACAACGATTTCGCTAAGAGCATATGATTATGCTCGAGACAAAGAAATAGAAATTCAGCTTGATGTTTTAGGATTTGGTATGGCGGAAGAGGATGCTCGAGAGTATGTGGAAATACTAAAAGAACAAAATGATAATCAGCGAATGATTATTGAGATAGATGGAAAAGCAGTCGGAAAAATCAGAGTTTCTGAATTAGATGGAGAAGCTTGGATTTATGGTTTTGTGATATTTCCAGAGCTTCGCGGGCAAGGAATTGGCAGAAGGGCTTTAACTAAAGTGGTAAAAATGGAAGAAGCAAAGGGTTTGCCGATTTTTTTAGAAGTAGAAGCCAAAAATGCTCGTGCGCTTAAGCTTTATGAGTCTTGTGGATTTAAAAGCTACCATTCTCAAGATTATTACGAATTTAATATGTAGGTATCCTAAGAAATTGGGATACCTACACTATATTTATATAACTCTTATCGGGCAATAAAACCCCACCGATAGAAGTTTCTTATGTTAAAGGAAGAGTGGTAATACAAGTATTATCATCTTTAAAAGTAGTAAATTCAGTCTTAGTTGTTTTACCATCATAGGAGATGGTAATTTGAAAATCCTTATTGCGAGGAAGCCAAACATCAATAAAACCGTTTTGTTGAGACGTTAGAAGTTCATCTACATAAACATTTCCCTCTTGATCTTCAATATATACAGCAAATTCCTTATTAGCTAATTCCCCGCGGCAACCTGCTAGATTATGGATTGCACATGGATGCGTTTCAGTTAAGTAAGGAGCAAATGAAACGAAAAATTCATCTTTTGGTAAGCGATAGATAAGCTCATCGTTTTCAAGCGTATTTACTGTTAATGTATCAGAACTAATGGAAGCAGTGGTTGCTGACTTCTTACCAGCACTATAATCTTGGACCAGTTGCTTTAGCTCTTTGCCGTCCATTTTTTCATATCGATTATTTTGATTGATGATCAACAGGACGGTTACAGCAAATATTATTGTAATAAATATCGGAATGATAAGTTTCTTTTTCTTCATTTTAATCGCATTCTCCCTTTCAAGTTTGACTGCTTTTTATAAAGATAACAAAAATAAATCGAGAAATTATGGATGAAAAATGGAGATTTTGTGAATTTTTCGATTCAACTGAAGAAGAGGATAGGTTAGTTATGTAAAAAAATGTGAAAAAAGTCCTTTCTCTCTCTTGTTTCTCTAACTATTTTCCTATAAAATTTGTAATAGAAGAAAAAGGAAATACATATATTTCCACTAGTGTTGCGTAAATAGTGTCATAATTTTCAGTTTAATTGTTTACTCTACTTAGAGCCAAAAAAGTAATTACCTTTCTAAAGGCGGCTCCTGTCCATTTGGAAATTTATTTACAATTAGACCTGTGCAACGACAACAATTTGTTGATTAAGGGATGGCTTTTCCTTCAATTTTGCGAAGCCAGACATGTGCTGGTTTCCACAATGCTGCCCTTAAATAACGGCTAATTTGCAAGGTTTTCTGCTTACTTTTTGTTTCGAGTTGTACCAGAACATGAAGACAAAAAACAATAAGTGCGATAAACACTTGATTTTGAATCGCCCATTCACTTTGACCGTAGAATTTTTTGATATTGAGATGTTGTTTAATCCATTTAAAAAACAGCTCAATTGCCCATCGTGATTTATACATTTCCGATATTTCTTCGGCGCTTAAGTCAAAACGATTTGTGATTAAATGAAGTTCATTACCTTTTGAATCTATTATTTTTAGAAGTCGAAAATAGTTTTCAGCTCGGTTTTGAGTTGTACCAATCAACACCATTTGATCCGACAAAACAGATGAATCCTTGGGTAGTTTAAAATCATAAACCTCCCGTACGACTGCGTTTTTTCGTAGCCTAGAAAGAAAAAAGTAGCCTTCATCGGTCATGCGATCAAAACGCTCGTAGTCTAGATAACCTCGGTCAAACACATACATGCATTCTTTATCGTCAACCATAATCTCAAGTTGACCACGATCGTGTTCGCTTGCCGTTGTCATCACGGCTTTTTCGGGATAGGATTCTCCCTTTTCCATAAATACAAGGCGTAAGTGTAACTTTACGCCTGCCTTAGTTTTGCGGAACTTCGCCCATTTATGATTGGTCAAATTTAGTGGCAAAGTACTTGAATCAATAATTTTTAACGGCATGACAAGTTTTGTGTAGTGTGTTTTGGCGTGAATTTGTCCGACTAAATCAAGGAAAAGTCTTTGAAACAAATCTGGATTTAGACCATTTAAACGGCGCGAGAGCTGAGAAATGCTTATAGAATCAAGGTCGATTTCCTTTTGAAGATGATCATCAAAAAGGCAATCACTTAACGCATGAAGACTTTCAACTTCTTCTAATTGTGCAAAAAGTAATAGTTTTAGGAATGATTCTGTCGTTAACTTTTTCGTATAGCAATCTAATTTCAATGTTTTCACCTGTTCTTCAAATAATTGAAGATTAATTGGCGAAAACCATTGTCCAAATGAAGTTTTTCGTGTAATCTTGTCCATGAGATTTGTCCTTTTTTAGTGGATTTGGACGGGTTACCACCTGACTTATCCATTATAAAGGACTTTTTCTATGCATAAAATAATAAAAGTGAACATTTCGAGTATTTTTAATAGTGAAATTAAATTAATGCAACACTAGTGATATATTTCATTATTTAAATAGAATAATATGATAAAGGCAAATTCATCGAAAGGTGAAGACGCAAAGCTATAGGGACTAAGATCTTGGAGATTAAGTCAGCCAGTTACCGATTTATCTTTATAAACGGAAGGCTAATCGGTAGAAGATTAGCCTTTTTCCATTATTAGGATAGCAGTAATATGCAGATGATAGTCTCACTAATGATAAGGTGAGGAGAAAGATGGGGATATTCTATTTTTGCTGCGGAATAATGTGTGGTATTTTCTTGTGGATATTAAATGATAAGCGGAAATATAATAAATGGAAATCGAAAATAGAGAAAGAAGATGTTATGTTTCGCTTAGTGGAAAGCTCGAAAGATATCATTTACAGATATGAAGTAAAGCCGCAAATGCGACATTCGTATATTAGTCCTTCTGCCAATTCTATTTTAGGAGATGGCATGGTCAAAGAAATCTATCGAAATCCGTATGTTCCCTTAGAGATTATTCATCCAGATGACTATGATATTATGTATAAAAAACTTCATGGAAAAATTGATTATAGCAAACCTTTAATTCAACGAATGAGATGCTTGGATGGAACTTATAAATGGTTTGAGGAATATGCTACCCCTATATATGAATATGGCGAATTAATAGCTATTCATGGAATCATTCGAAATATTGACGAGAAAGTTATACTACGACAGAATTTAGAGTATCAACTGATCCATGATGCATTGACAGAAGTACATAATCGTTTTTACTTTGAACAGAAGATGGAAGAGTTTGATACAAAAACAGATGAAGCAATCGCCATTATTTTATGTGATTTAGATGAACTAAAGCAAGTAAATGATAAATATGGTCATAAACAAGGTGACGACCTAATCAAAGAAGCTGGAAAATTACTAAACGCTTTTTCTTCTCCGTATATAACGGTCTCAAGAATCGGTGGGGACGAGTTTGTTTTATTAATTCAAGGTATGATAAAGGAAGAAATGGAAGAATTGTATAATAGGATGTCCAGTGAATTAAACGGAAAGGAAGCAAATAGTACGGTGAAGATGTCCATTGGCTTCGCATTCACGCTAAGCTCTCTTGGGAAAATGACGGCATTATTTACACAAGCGGATAAAAATATGTATGAGAATAAGATGGCAAAAAAGAAAAGAGCAAGAGATAATCAACTGGATGTTTCCTTAAAATAATTTATAAGACTTATAAGAGGCTGGAACAAAAGTATTCCAACTAAATATAAACCCAAACAATTATACGTAAATGCTGATTGATAAAACTTCCGTATAATTGTTTGGGTTTTTTATTAATTTTAAGAAAGAAGATTTGTGGTTATTACCCGCAGACTGAATACACTTCGCTTTCCATGGGGCGAGCGCCAATCCTCCTCGTCACTGCGTTCCTGCGGGGTCTCGGACTTTCTCGCAGCTCCCATAGGAGTCTACGTGTATTCAGTCTGCTCCGTTTTTCCTACTAATTATATTTTCTTTTGAAAAGAATTAGGAAACTTATTGGTTTCGCTAATAAATGAGAGATAGTTCGTTTTACCCATTAGATATTTTCTTTTGTCTCAGTCTCTTATTTTCGGATAAAAAAATGATTTATGCTCCAATACGATTCTTGATGTGATTAGATCCGAAGCTCGTTCCATAATAATAATGTCTTCCTTTTTTCTTTTCCCAATGCAATTGAACAGATGTTTTCTTTCCATCCTCTGTCTCGATAAGGAACGTATCTTGATCAATTCTTCTTCTAGTCTTAACTTGACAACCAGTATTGCTAATATCAACAATATTTCCATTAATCGTTTTTTTAGCTAGATGTATACAGATATCCATACTTGTTTGTTCTCTGATTGTTTTGCGAACTAATTTTTTGGGTTTGTGTTCAGTCTTAAAGAAAAATTGAATAAGTGCGCCAAGTACAGAAGCCTTTGCATAGACCCTACTTGAATAAATATCACTTGATTCAACGAATAATAAGGAAATCAGTCCTTTATATTGGTCAGAATTGATATCCACAAAGGAAACACCTAAGAAATAAGAGTCTTTTTCTTTTGTAACCCATTGTTTCTTTACTTTGATGTCTTTCGCCTTGCCGACATTCAGATATATATCTTCTTTCTGTAACTGTAATCTGTCATATTCCTTTTTATTTAACCTAATCCGTCCACCCGTTTCACTCAGGTCCATAACAGTACAAGGAATTTCTAAGCCGTGGTTATTTGCGATGGTAGCACTTCGTTTGACGGTAAATCTTTCCGTTCCTCTAAATCGAGGTCTTTCAACCGTAATAAGTAAAGCAATAAGGATAGCCAATGCGTTATAAACAACCCAAAATATATTAATGATTAGCATTTCTGTATTTTGATATATCTGAATAGGTGTAAACAGATGAATACCGATCATACATAACGAAACAAAAGTCATCAGTAATAGAACAAAGTAGGGAATCGTAAGTTTCCAGTGGAAATTTCGACTGTCATTTTGAATTCCTTTACTTGTCACATTAAATTTACCTCTCTCTTTGAGGAATACCTCTGACAGTACGGAATATGCCATAAATGGAGCTAGTGATACTTCGTAAATATGACTCCATATAACACTTCTTTTATTATCAGCCATTCTTTTAAAAGCAAGCATGGAAGAGAAGAAGGCTGGAAACCAAAAGATAAGCAATGTTTTAAAATCTGTTTGTATACTGTAAATAGAAAATAGTAAAAATAACAGTGGTGCCAGTAAATAGACCATCTTATAAATTCCGAAGAACCAATAATGAATTCCATCTAAATATAATAATTTTTGCATAAACGATAATCCTTTTATTTTTAAAGGATTCCATTTACGAGCAACTTGAATATTTCCTCTTGCCCATCTGTCTCTTTGTTTAAGCAATTCTGGGAATGTTTCAGCAGATAATCCAACAGCTAACGTTTCATTTACAAACACCGTTTTTTGATTATCAGTCTGTAAGAACATCCCTGTAGCCATATCTTCTGTTATCACACCAGTGGCAAACCCACCGATATCTTCTAATGAAGATCTTCGAAATAATGCATTGCTTCCCACATACATTGTGGCGTTGAAGCGGTCTTTTCCTTCTTCTAATCTACGCATAAAGAAATCTTGTTCATTTGTTAATCGTTGTTCATAGAAAAGATTATATTGAAAAGGGTCTGCATTATAAAAAACTTGTGGTGCTTGTACAAAGGAAACGTCTTTATCTAGAAAGTGACCAACTGTACGTTCCAGAAAATTGATCTTTGGAACCATATCAGCATCCATTGTGACAATGATATCCCCATTTGTAATACTCATGGCATGATTTAAATTACCAGCTTTTGCGTGTTTATTATCTTCTCTTGAAATATAGTATGCTCCAAGCGATTCCGTTAATGCCTTAATTTCCGGTCTTTTGCCATCGTCACATACATATACCTTTACCTTATCTTCGGGATAACGCATTAAGAGACTGCCAGTAATGGTTCTCTTTAATAAGTCTTCTGGTTCATTATAAGTAGCTATAAATACATCAACTGTTGGTAATTCTCGGAAGGAATGTAATGGAATGGTTTTTCTTTTAAATGGTTTCCATGACAGGATAGTAAAAATAATGGACTGTGTGAATCCAGCCCACTCTGTAAATAAAAGTAAAAGTCCGAAAATAAAACTTATTATTCCCACGGTTGGAAGTGTGTAGAAAGTTCGCCAAATTAAATAGACTCCATTTAGCAGAATAAAGGAAAACAAAAGAATGTATTTGGACCAAAGATGTTTTTTTGCTGACATATATAGAAGGAATAGGATAACAGCTAAACCTGCTAAATAATAAAGTTCTATTTGCATATATCTTTGCTCCTTTTATTAGATGTATTTCTTAAATAA
The DNA here is from genome assembly GCF_024219955.1 of Niallia sp. RD1. Taxonomy (NCBI): domain Bacteria; kingdom Bacillati; phylum Bacillota; class Bacilli; order Caryophanales; family Bacillaceae; genus Niallia; species Niallia sp. RD1. Next base: position 2,283,631 of record NZ_CP100420.1, read on the forward strand.
CGAAACGTATTTTTACCCTTATTGGTAAATCCATCGATTCATTATATAGTGATTCGCCAAATTTTGCATGGATAAAAAAATGGAAAAAGAAAATGGATATTAAAAAAATACAGAAGATATTAAAAGAATACTATTGTTAACGCTTACAAACAGATGGTTTTTCTTCTACAATTTTAACTGTAAGACAAAAGGAAGAACAAATTAAGGGGGAAAAATCAATGAAAAGATGGAAATCCATATCCTTATTACTTGTTGTAATGCTAATTGCGGCTCTGATGGGAGCTTGTAGCAATAGCACAGGTGGTAGCAGTAATAAAATCAGTGTAGGTATTGTCTTGCCAACAAAAGATGAGCCACGTTGGGTTCAAGATGAACAGCGCTTTAAAGATGCGTTAAAAGATTCTGAATACACAACTGAAATTTTATTCAGCCAAGGTTCCTCTGCAAAAGAAAAAGAAAATGTGGAAACATTAATCAATAAAGGTATTGATGTACTTATCATTACACCGCAAGACGGGGCAGCGGCAGCAGCTGCAGTAGAAGCTGCAAAAAAAGATGATATTAAAGTTATCTCCTATGATCGTCTGATTACAGACACAGATGCAGTTGATTATTATGTCACTTTCGATAGTGTAGCTGTTGGTGCAGCTCAAGGGCAGTATTTAATTGATCACTCAGAAGGAAAAGAAGTACCGTTGTATCTTTATGCGGGAGCGGCATCAGATAACAATGCCTTCTTATTCTTTGAAGGAGCATGGAGTGTACTTCAACCGAAAATTGCCGATGGTACATTCAAAATCGCTAACTCAAGTGAGGCAGAAAAGGTAAAAGATAAGCAGGAGCTTAGCCGCGATGAAATGAGTAAAATCCTTGGACAGGTTACGACAAACTGGGATCCAAATGAAGCGAAAAATAAAGCCCAAACACATTTAACTGCAGTTGATACCGAGATGAAGGGTGATGTCGCTGTATTAGCACCAAACGATGGTACAGCACGTGCAATCGCAGATGTATTTGCTTCAGATGGTGATATTTCAAGCTATTTTGTAACAGGTCAAGATGCAGAAAAAGCATCTATTCAATATGTGATTGATGGAAAGCAATCCATGACTGTATTTAAAGATGTTCGCACATTAGTAACCGATGTAATGGGAATTGCCATTGATATCTTAGATGGAAAAACACCAGAAACTACAGGTTCTTATGATAATGGAGAGATCGATGTAAAAGCAAAACAAACAGACGTTATCGTCGTGGATAAAGATAATGTCCAAAAAGAATTAATTGACTCTGATTATTACGAAGCAAGCGAATTTACAGGATTAAAGTAATTTTTAAAAGGGATTAACCAAAAAGTCGACCTCACTTGATGTAATCCATGGAAATTATAAATTGGATAGATTAAGTGGGGATCGACCCTTTAACCCATTCCCATTAAGATGCAAAGGAGGAAGAAAATGAGTGAATATATTCTCGAAATGAATGGGATTACAAAGGAATTTACAGGAGTTAAGGCATTAAGTGATGTGAATTTCAAAGTTGAAAAAGGAGAAATACATTGTTTAATCGGGGAAAATGGTGCGGGCAAATCGACTTTAATGAAAGTTTTAAGTGGAGTACATCCCTATGGAACATATGATGGAGACATTGTGTTCGAAGATGAAATTCAGCAGTTTCATCGAATTAGTGACAGTGTAAAAACAGGTATTGTTATTATTTATCAAGAGCTTGCATTATTTCCAGATTTAACGGTATATGAAAATATTTTTGCCGGCAATGAAGTCAAACAGGGTGGAGTTATTAACTGGAATCAAACAATTGTACAATCAAAGAAATTATTAGAAAAGGTGAAATTAGATGTCGCTCCAGACACGCTTGTTAAAGATTTAAGTGTAGGAAAAAGACAGCTAATTGAAATTGCAAAAGCATTAAGTAAAGATGTAAAACTTCTAATTTTGGATGAACCGACAGCAGCATTAAACGAAGATGACAGTGACAACTTACTCCAATTATTAAAGGAACTAAAGAAGCAAGGGATTACCTGTATTATGATTTCCCATAAGTTAAAGGAAGTTATCTCGATAGCAGACAAAGCAACTGTTCTTCGTGATGGGAAAACAATTTGTACATTAGATGCTGCACAAGGAGAAATTACAGAAAATATTATTATAAAAAATATGGTTGGTAGAGAAATAGAAGATATTTATCCGAAACGAGATAAGAAGGTAAAAGGAGAATCTGTTTTAGAGTTGAAAAATTGGAGTGCTTATGATCCTCAAATAGGGCGGGAAGTAGTAAAGAATATTAACCTTCATGTAAAGAAAGGTGAAATTGTTGGAATTGCAGGCCTAATGGGATCAGGACGAACAGAACTCGCATTAAGTATTTTTGGTAATGCTAAATCGTATAAAATTCAAGGGGAAATGTTGCTGGATGGGCAGACGCAAAAGCTTAAACACACGAGTGATGCCATTCAAGCAGGAATTGCATATGTAACAGAAGACCGTAAAGGAGATGGATTATTCTTGCTGCAAGACATTAAGAGTAATATCTCCGCTGCTAATTTGAAAGGAATTGCGCAAAAGGGAGTCATTAATCAAAACGAAGAAATTAAGATTGCAGATTCCTATAAAAAGTCGCTTCATATAAAAGCTTCATCTCTTGAACAGCTAGCTGGTAATTTAAGTGGAGGAAACCAGCAAAAAGTATCCCTTGGTAAGTGGCTATTTGTGGCTCCGAAACTATTAATCTTAGATGAACCGACTCGCGGAATTGATGTCGGAGCAAAATTTGAAATTTATAGTGTGATGAATAAGTTAATCGAAGAGGGGTTAAGCATCATCATGATTTCATCAGAGTTAGGAGAGGTACTTGGCATGAGTGACCGAGTATATGTCATGGCGCAAACAGAGATGAAAGGTGAATTGAATATAGAAGAAGCAAATCAAGAAAAAATTATGCAGCTGGCCACACAATAGGAGGGTGGGAAGAAGATGTATCAAGAAGCAAAGACACTTATTCGAGCAAATATTCGTGAATACGGAATGTATATTGCTTTGTTTGTTATTATTCTAGTATTTACAATTATGACAGACGGACTATTTATTTCTTCACGTAATATAAGCAACTTACTAGATTCAGCAGGATATATAGCAGTGCTCGCTGTTGCAATGACGCTAATAATTGTTATTCGTCATATCGATTTATCTGTTGGATTTGTTGCTGGATTTCTCGGTGCTATTGCAGCGATTCTATTAACACAGGCAGGTGTTCCTGTCTATATCGCGATTCCGATTATTCTTATTCTTGGAATTTTAGTAGGTTTGTTTAATGGCCTTTTAGTAGCCCAAGTAGGAATACCGTCATTTGTTGCAACCTTAGCTGGTATGTTGATTTTTCGCGGTGCGTTGCTACAGGTGACAGAGAAGACGGGAACGATTATTATTCAAAATGATGCATTCAATGCGATTGGTAATGGATATATTCCATCGTTATTGGAAGTAAATGGATTGCATCTGTTATCTCTATTAGTGGGATTAGCTGGAATTCTTGTTTATATTTATAGTGAAATATCTAATAGAAATAATAAGCTGAAGTATAAGTTCGATGTTCTTTCTAAACCAATGTTCCTTTTAAAACTAGCATTTGTTTCTGTCATTATTGCCTATATTACATGGATTCTTGCAGGATATAATGGATTTTCATGGACTGTCGTTATTATGCTTGCCGTCGTATTTGTATATCACTTCTTAACAACGAAAACAGTGCTTGGCAGACATATTTATGCAGTTGGAAGCAATCCGGAAGCAGCACATCTTAGCGGAATCAATGTGAAAAAGATTACTTATATTGTTTTCGGATCGATGGGAATGATGGCAGCATTGTCTGGTATTTTATTCACGGCCCGACTCCAATCTGCAACTACTACAGCGGGTACCTTATTCGAGTTAGACGCCATTGCAGCTGCTTATGTGGGAGGCGTTTCAGCAGCTGGAGGGGTTGGAAAAGTAACAGGAGCGATTATCGGAGCAATCGTAATGGCATCTCTTTCAAGCGGCATGAATTTACTAGGAGTTGGTATCTCTTATCAATATATGATTAGAGGAGGCGTTCTTGCAGGGGCAGTTATTTTTGATGTAATGACAAGAAAGTCAAAATAATCAGGAGGATGGGACATAACTAAATAGATACTCTGTAAAGACGAACAATTTCTAATATAGCTAGTAAATAGCGGCTGCTTTCGCATACTTTTTACAAGAGGAAATATAATTAGTTGGAAAAACAGAGCAGCCGGAATACACGAAGACTCCTATGGGATTAGCGAGACAGTCTGAGACCCTGCAGGCCACAGGCCGAAGCGGCTCAGCGCGAGCCCCATGGAAAGCGAAGTGTATTCCGGCTGCGGGGAATCGCACCAAACTTCATGGAAACATCCTTTGAAAAACAAATAAAAGCCCGAACAATTATACGGAACATTCATTAGCATCTTCGTATAATTGTTCGGAATTATCCTTGGCTGGAATACTTATGTCCCAGCCTCATTTCTGCTAAAACCTCGTTTCTATCCATTAATCTTGTAATTCTTCACTAGGCTAGACATTTCTTATTCCATTGATTATAAGTATTGTACTATTTAAAAAGGATGCTATGATTTAGTTTGTAGGATGTATTTAATTGGAAGGAGATCGGTGTAGTGCGAAAAACGAGCATGATTGTATTATTAACAGCTATTTTAATTCTTTGTTATTTTACCTTTATTACGGCAAAAAATGTTTTTCGCGCAGATTGGCAGTTTCCCTCTGATCGTGTTACGACTCAAAACCAGCAACGCCTTGTGTTAATCACCCAAGAGAGAGATACTCCCTTTTGGGACAAAGTTGCAGCTGGTGCAAGAAAGCAAGCAGAAGCTGAAGATGTAAGTTTTGAAGTGTGGGGAAGCTATGGCAATAATGAGGAAGATTTTTTGAAAAGTATTGAAATAGCGATCCAATCGAAAGTGGATGGAATAATCGTGCAGGGATTGGATACGGATGAATTTAAAAATTTAACGAAAATAAAAGCATCCTTTTATGGAATTCCTATTATTACGGTTGCCAATGATATACCAATTGCTGATAGTTTACGACGAACCTATGTAGGTTCCGATCAGTTTCTAGCAGGGAAAGAAATTGCCGAACAACTAGTACAAGATATGGGGAAGAAAGGAAAGGTTGTTCTTATGTTTGATTCCAAGGAGGAATATTTTCAAAAACAGCGATTAAATGGTATAGAGGAAATATTTAAACAATATCACTAGTGTTGCATAAATGTTGTTAGAATATTCAGTTTAAATATGTCCCCTGTTAAGAGCCAAAAAAGTAAATACCCAACTAAAGGTGGATCCATCCATTTGGAAATTTTTTTACAATTAGACTTAAGAGACGACGACAATTTGTTTATTAAGGAATGGTTTTTCCTTCAATCTTTCGAAGCCAAATATGTGCTGGTTTCCACAAAGCTGCCCGTAAATATCGGCTAATTTGTAGGGTTTTTCGTTTACTTTTTGTCTCGATTTGTGCGAGAACATGCAGGCAAAAAACAATAAGTGCGATAAACACTTGATTCTGAATTGCCCATTCGCTTTGGCCGTAAAACTTTTTGATATGGAGATGTTGTTTAATCCATTTGAAAAATAACTCAATCGCCCAGCGTGATTTATACATCTTTGAGATTTCTTCAGCACTTAAATCAAAACGATTTGTGATTAAATGAAGCTCATTTCCTTTTGAATCAATCACTTTTAGAAGACGAAAGTAATTTTCGGCACGGTTTTGCGTCGTACCAATCAACACCATTTGATCCGACAAAACAGATGTATTCTCGGGTAGTTTAAAATCGTAAACCTCCCGTATGACTGCGTTTTTTCGCAGCCTAGAAAGGAAAAAGTAGCCGTCATCTGTCATCCGATCAAAGCGTTCGTAGTCTAAGTAACCACGGTCAAACACATACATACATTCCTTGTCATCAACCATTACTTCAAGCTGACCGCGGTCATGTTCTTTGGCCGTTGTCATAATGGCCTTTTCGGGATAGGATATACCTTTTTCCATAAACACAAGGCGTAAGTGCAATTTAACACCCGCTTTTGTTTTGGGGAATTTTGCCCATTTATGATTAGTCAAATTGAGAGGCAATGTGCTTGAATCAATGATTTTTAATGGCATCACAAGTTTCGTGTTGTGCGTTTTGGCATGAATTTGTGAAACTAAATCAAGGAAAAGCTTTTGGAATAAGTCTGGATTCATGCCATTTAAACGGCGTGAGAGTTGGGAAATACTGATAGAATCAAGATCAATGCCCTTTTGCAGTTGATCATCGAAAAGACAATCGCTCAGCGCATGCAGACTTTCGACTTCTTCTAGCTGCGCAAAAAGTAATAATTTTAGAAATGACTCTGTCGTTAGTTTTTTCGTATAGAAATCTAATTTCAACGTTTTCACGTTTTCTTCAAATAATTGAAGATTTATTGGTGAAAACCATTGTCCAAATGAAGTTTTTCGTGTAATCTTGTCCATGCGATAGTCCTTTTTAGTGGATTTGGACGGGTTACCACCTAACTTATCCATTATAAAGGACTTTTTCTTTGCATAAAATGATAAAATTGAACATTTCAAGTATTTTTAATAGTTAAATTAAATTAACGCAACACTAGTGAAACAATATAAAGATATTAACGTTGTCTATGCAAAAACGATTGATACGTCGAAAGAACAAGTAGTTGTTGCAACACAAGATATTTTAAATCGGGAGCCGGATACAAATGCATTCATAGCTATTAATGCGAATGTGCTAGGAACTTTAATTAAAGAAATAAGTAAGCGTTACCAAATAGAGCCGTATTATTTGTATTCTTTTGACGATGGGCCGGAGTCAATCTCTCTTTTAGAAGCGGGAACCTTAGATGCGATGGTGGAGCAATCCCCAGAAGCAATGGGAGAAATGAGTGTGCAGTTGATGATGGAATGGCTAAATGGAAAAAAAGTTCCTTTAGATAAGAATGGCTATTTAACAGACATTAAAGTTCAGAAAGCGAACAATACATATGAATAGTATTCAAAAAAAATCCTTTTGCTTACAACCATCGTATTGATTATCATGTCTATTATTTGGATAGCACTTACTTATTACAATCATAAAACACAGCAGCAGTATAATGAAATTTTGCAGCGTTATTTAAAGTTAAATGAAGTCACCTCTAGCAGTCAAAATATAGTTGCGGATTTAAATAATTATATGATCAATCCATCGGAAGAAAATATGTCAAAGCTTACTCAAAGTAAGAAAAGAATGGAGGACGCAAAACAAGGAGTAATTACGTTAAGAAACGCTGAGAATAATTTCACTCTAACAAATTATGTTCATCTCATGGACAGTTTTATTGAAACCACAAATAGACTTCTTTTATTTTTATCGGAAAATGACGGGGAAGCCGCTGCTCAAGAATTTTCGGAAGTGACGAGAATATCAACATATATCTCAGAGATGTCTCTATCTTTAGTAGATACAGAACTCAAAACCTATGACCGCTTTTACCGCGGAATTATTAAGCAGTCAGGTGAAGTAATGAAACTAGGAATCTTCCTTTTATTATTAATTATGTGTGTGCTCTTTTTTGTGACATACTGGTTTTCGTTAACCATCACAAGACCAATATCGAAGCTAACCCAGGCAGCAAATGAATTATCGAAAGGACGATTTGATTTGCAGGTGAAAGTAGACACAAAAGACGAAATTGCCTTTTTAGCAAGAACTTTTGATCGGATGAGAAAAAATATTAATATGCTTATATCCGAAATAAAGCATAAAGCACAGCTAGAGCACGAATTGCAGCAGAGTAAAATATTGTTGCAGGAAAGTCAGTTTAAAAGCTTACAAAGCCAGATAAGCCCTCATTTTCTCTTTAATACATTAAATACGATATCAAAAAAGGCTTATTTAGAAGGTTCAGAAGAAACAAGTGATTTGTTAGTTAGTGTTGCAGGAATCCTTCGGTACAATTTAAAACAACTAGATCGGTCCGTGACGCTTCGAGAGGAAATAATGGTTTTAAAGCAATATATGGATATTCAAAAAGCAAGATTTACAGATAGACTTCAGTTTTTCATGGAGATAGATGAATGTTGCCTAAATAGAAGAATTCCGTCATTAACTTTACAGCCGATAATTGAAAACGCTGTTATCCATGCGGTGGAACCGAGTGAGGATGGCGGAACGATTTGGATACGAGTAAAGGATGAGATGGAGGAAGTTCTAATTGAAATTGAAGATGATGGGATTGGTATTCCGCTAGAAAAAATACAACAGTTACTAGCAGAAAATTTACATCCTTTTGAAAAGGAATCAAAGGGCATCGGAATAGGCTTTAGCAATGTGGTAAAAAGACTGCGACTTTTTTATGGTGATGATGATGTAATAACGATTAAGAGTCAGGTGGGCTCAGGAACTAAGGTGATCATTCAAATAAAAAAATAGGGTGTGGGATGATGATAAAACTCCTCATTGTAGATGACGAACAATTAGAGAGAGAAGGAATGGAGGCGATTATTAAGAAGGGCTTTCCTGATACAAAGATAATGCAAGCGAAAAATGGAAAAATGGCAATTGAATTAGCGAAAACATTTCAACCGGATTTAATCCTAATGGATATTAAAATGCCTGGTCTCAATGGATTAGAAACAATTGAAAGGATTACGGCTCTAAATTCGATGATTCGCTTCATTATGGTAACTGCTTTTGATACATTCGAATATATGCGCCAAGCGATTAAGCTAGGAGTAATGGATTATATTCTTAAACCGAGTCGAGCAAGTGAAATAATAGCAACAGTCGGCAAGACATTTCAACAAATTAAAGAGGAACAAAGAGAAGCTGTGATGAGAAAGTTTCAAGAAGAGGCATTCCAAAAAGCACTCTCGCTTGTTGAAACAGATGTGGTGACACAATTGTTATTTGATCATGTTCATGAAGTGCATGTTGATATGCTTGTTGAAATGTTAGAGACACCGTCCACGAATGAAATGTTTATCATGCTAGTGTTGATGCCAACGGGAGCAGAGTCCCTTTATCCTATTATAAAAGAAAAAATCAGAGAAACGAAAAGCTGTTGGATAGGTGCACTATATGGTAGTCATCTTCCAATTATTGTGTTTAGAGATGAAAAGCATTCTTTTCGCACACAAGCAACAGTATTGGCTCATCAATTACTATCCATTCTTAAGCGAACGCAGGGAGCAGAGTACTTTATTGGAATCGGCAATGTCTCCTCTTCCCTGGAGAAAGTTCGTCAATCGTATCACGAAGCCCTTTTTGCAACAATGGATGTTTCATCTCCAGTAAAATATCGATTTTATTCAGATGAAATGTCGGCTACCAATGATTCAATAACTGGAAAGCTTGTAGAGCATCGGAAAAAGGAATTCGCTGATCAAATTCGAATAGGGCAATGGGAAAATGTACGAAAATATATTTTATCACTAACGTCGCATAAATTCTAACTGAATATTCTGTTTTCTGATATTCCCGTTTGAGAAGAAAAACGAAGACACGCGAACAGAGGTAGTAATCATCCATTTTTTTACTATAACCTTTGGCGAGGGCGACAGAAACGGTTAAACCTTTACGGGACAGCTCTTCCTGCTATTTTTCGAATCCAAATACGTGCTGGTTTCCAGGGTGCTGCTTTTAGCCACCGACTGATTTGTAAGTACGTCCGTGAACTATTTGTACTCAGCTGAGCCAGTACATGTAAACAGTAGACGATCATCGCGATGTACACTTGATTATGCACAGCTTGTTCGCTTTGTCCGTAGAACTTTTTGATGTTTAAATGTTGCTTCATCCACTTGAAAAACAGCTCGATTGCCCAGCGTGATTTATACAATTCAGCGATTTCATCTGCACTCAAGTCGAAGCGATTCGTTATGAGGTGTAACTCATTTCCTTTTGAATCCAACACTTTCAATTGTCTGAATTCATTACCTGCTCGACTTTGTGCTGTGCCCAAGGAAATCATTTCATCTGATAAAACGGTTGAATCTTTTGGAAGATCAAATTCCTCGATTTGATGAGTTACAGCGTTTTTCCGCAAGCGTGAAACGAAGAAGTAACCATCGTCGGTCATGCGGTCGAATCGCTCGTAATCCAAGTAGCCACGGTCAAAGACGTACATGCACTCTTTGTCGTCAACGAGTACTTCTAGCTGACCTCGATCATGTTCGATCGCATTCGTTAACACCGCTTTGTCTGGATAGGAACAACCCTTTTCTAAGTAAACAAGACGTAAATGAAGCTTAATGCCTGACTTTGTTTTGCGGAACTTAGCCCATTTATGATTGTTCAAATTCAGTGGCAACGTACTCGAGTCGATGATTTTCAGTGGTGTTGTCATTTTACGTCGCTTATCAAAATCCGTTTTCTCATGAATTTGCGCGACTAAATCTAGAAACACCTGCTGGAACACCTCTGTCGGTACTTGATTTAATCGACGTCCTAATTGTGAAAAGCTAATCGATTCCAAATTCGTTGCTTTTTGTAGGTCGTCTGAAAACAATGTATCACTGACAGCACGCAGACTTTCGGTTTCATTCAGCTGCGCAAACAGCAGTAATTTCAGGAATGAAGCGATGTGTAGCTTCTTTGTATAGTAATTTAATTGATGGGTTTCAACCAATTCTTCAAGTTTTGTGGAGGAAATCGGTGAAAACCATTGTTCAAATGATGTTTTTCGTGTAAACTTATCCATGCTTATGTCCTTTATGTTGGATTTGGATGGTTTACTACCGTCCAACCATTATAAAGGATTTTTTTGTGTATCATTAATATTACAGAAAATTCAGATTTCCGGAAGGCGTTGTATTATTTTAATGCGACGCTAGTGATATTTTATATATTATACAGTACTACGAAAAGGAAGGGGCAGATGTACTCCATACACAGCAGCGAATATTAGAGATTCTTTGGATTGTGTCACGAGTGATGGATGAGATGGGCATAGAATCAGATATTCCTTTATATGCATATAAGCCATTGAATTTTCGCCAACTGCAATTAGAAACGACGAGATTGCTTGATAAGATGATTCATTCCTTCAAACAAAGAACAGATCGATTAGAAGCAGATGCGATTCATCAGTTGAAACAATATATTCTAACGCATTCCCAAGAAGATATTTCTTTAGAGTCATTGGCAAGGAAAGTTGGTCTGAGTCCCATTTATATAAGCAAGATTTTTAAAGAAAAACAAGGAATTAATTACATTGATTTTTTAACAGAGTGTCGAATTGAAAAAGCAAAAGAATTAATACGAGATACAGATAAGAGTATCAAAGAAATTACCTTTGAAGTCGGTTACCACGATCCGAATTATTTTAGTAAAGTCTTTAAAAAGCTTTGTAATATGTCACCAAAGGAATATCGGAAATTATTATTAGTGAATAAATCATTATAGTTTCTTCTTTCAAAAACAAGTTCCTTATGAAAAAAAGCTAAAGGGAAAACAGCGAATATAAATAGGAGAGAAATGAATGAAACAGATTGGAAAACATTCATGGTTAGTTCTTGTAGTACTATGCTTGGTGGGGGTCATTTCTGGCTGTTATAAGGAAAAAGAAACGGAAGTCAGTCGTCCGCTAGCTACTCCTTCTGCCAATAACAAGAATTCAGAAGAAGGAAACAAGAAACTTAAAATAGGCTTTTCAATGGACACATTAAAGGAAGATAGATGGCTGAGAGATAGAGAGTTATTTAGAGAAGCAGTAGAAGAATTAGGAGCAGAAGTAGAAATCAATGCTGCAAATGGAGACGATGCCCTGCAAATTCTACAGGCAGAAACGTTAATCAGTAAGGGAGTAGATTTATTAGTTGTCGTTCCACATAATGCAGAAGCAATGGCTACAATTGTAAAAAAAGCACACTCTTCTGGAATAAAGGTGCTCTCTTATGATCGCTTAATAAAAAATGCTGATGTTGATTTATATATTTCTTTTGATAACGAAATGGTTGGAGTATTACAAGCAGAAGCAATTACTAAGATAGTGCCGAAAGGAAAATATGTCTACATTGGTGGGGCCGATACAGATAATAATGCCCATCTTATTAAAAAAGGTGTATTTCATGTATTGCAACCTTATATAGATAAAGGGAATATTACGGTCGTTTATGATCAATGGTCAAAAAATTGGGATCCAGAATATGCTTACAGCAATATGGAAGCAGCCTTAAAGGCAAATAATAAAGATATAGATGCTGTTATTGCAGCAAATGACGCAACAGCAGGGAGTGCAATTAAGGCACTTGAAAAGTATGGCTTAGCTGGGAAAATTCCAGTTGCTGGACAAGATGGTGATCTTCCAGCAGCACAACGCATCATACAAGGCACTCAGACAATGACTGTATATAAGCCAATCAAAGCATTAGCAGAAGAAGTAGCACAAATTGCAGTTCAGATGGCCAATGGAAAAACGATCTCTGTTGAGAATAAAGTAAATAACGGAAAAGTCGAAGTGCCGACTATCTTGCTTTCTCCTATTGCTGTCACAAAAGAGAATATGGATGCAACCATCATCAAGGATGATTTTCATTCAAAAGAAGAAGTGTATAAAAAATAATCAGCTGCTTTTTGCAAAGCGTCATTGCATGTTCCACACTGTGAAAAGGGTATAATAGGAATATAAAATACGATTGGAAGGGAGCCAATATGAGTAGTAATGAGTTGAAAAAAGATACAGGCTGGAATTTTGATAATAGCTATGCTCGACTTCCTGAAGTTTTCTATTCTAAGATGACATTAAATCCAGTCAGTTCTCCTCGTTTAGTTAAGCTTAATCAGGATTTGGTAGAGTCATTAGGATTGAATAAGGAACAATTACAACGCCAAGAGTCGATACAAGTATTAAGCGGGAATGATATTCCAGAAGGCGGCTTTCCCCTTGCTGAAGCTTATGCAGGTCATCAATTTGGCCATCCAACCATGCTTGGTGATGGAAGGGCTATGCTGATTGGAGAACAGATTACTCCAGCTGGGGAAAGGTTCGATATACAATTAAAAGGTTCTGGCCGCACACCATACTCTCGAGGAGGCGATGGTAGAGCAGCGCTTAAGCCGATGCTAAGAGAATATATTATTAGTGAAGCGATGCACGGCCTTGGCATTCCGACAACTAGAAGTTTAGCTGTTATTGCAACTGGAGAACAGATTGTCCGGGAGAAAGATTTGCCAGGTGCCATTTTAACGAGAGTCGCAGCAAGCCATCTGCGAGTAGGAACTTTTCAATATGCAGCTTCTCTTGATTCTAAAGAGGATCTTAAAGCTCTCGCGGATTATGCAATTGATCGACATTTCCCAGCAATTGCGAAAGATGAGAATCACTACGTAGAAATGTTTAAAGAAGTAATTAAACGTCAAGCAGCCTTAATCGCCAAATGGCAGTTAGTTGGTTTTATTCACGGTGTTATGAACACAGATAACATGACCATTAGCGGAGAGACGATTGACTATGGCCCCTGTGCCTTTATGGATAGTTTCCATTTAGATACCGTATTTAGCTCTATTGATGTCCAAGGTCGTTATGCGTATGGAAATCAACCGAAAATGGCTGGTTGGAATCTGGCTAGATTTGCTGAAAGCTTACTTCCCTTATTCCATGATGATGTTGAAAAAGCAGTGGAACTTGCTCAAGCAGAATTATATGAATTTAACACCTTGTATCAACAACACTGGCTTGATGGTATGAGAGGAAAGCTAGGATTAGAAGGGGAAGAAGACAAAGATGCAGAGCTAATGGAAAAGCTCCTTGGGATTATGCAAAATAATCGTGCAGACTTTACGGATACCTTTCGTTCTTTAACGTTAGGGGAAATAGACAAAATGGAACTTAGCAACAATCCAGCATTTATGGAATGGTATAAGGCTTGGAAGGAAAGAATCGACCGTCAAGAAGGCGGAGAAGAAAATGCTCGTGAGCAAATGAAAAGACATAATCCAGTTGTCATTCCTCGAAATCATCGTGTAGAAGCAGCCCTTCATGCTGCAGAAAACGGAGATTTAAGTGTGATGGAAGAATTATTACAGATGCTGTCCAATCCTTATGCTTATACAAAGGAACAAATAGAATACGGAGTAGCACCACAACAAGTGAATCCTTCTTATCAAACATATTGTGGGACGTGATTTTAACAATATGTAAATGAAAAAGTTTCCCTTTTCTACTTAAGAAATGGGGAACTTTTCTATTATTATTAAAGAATGCACATCGATATTTAAAAGTGCTTTCTTCAATTTTCCCCCTGATAAAAATGGTGTATCTCGTCCACTTCTTCTTTTTTCATTTTTTCCATTACCCATTTATCTTTGCAAAAAAGAATAAGGAACTATTAGTCGAAGGCAATGTTTGAAAATGAAACTTTTTTTAATCTAATCAGTATATGTATATATCGGAAATTTTTCACGGCAACAAAGCAGGAAGTGAATAAATACGTTATGATTAATATAGTCAAAGATAAATAAATTGAGGTGATTTAACGTGATCCTTCATTATAAATGCCCAAATTGTGGGGGAGATATGAGTTTTAATGCAGATACTGGCAGTTTATCTTGCCCTAGCTGTGGAAATGAAGAAAATATCGAGAGCTATCCAGAAAATTTAATGTCTGCATCCTTTGAGGATAATGAAGTTAAGGAGTACCATTGTGACAATTGTGGTGCGGTATTAATAACGGAAGCAGATACGACTGCAACAAATTGTAGTTTTTGCGGTGCAGGAATAGTCATTGCCGATCGATTGGCAGGCGTGCTTGCCCCTAAAAAAGTAATTCCTTTTACAATTAGCAAAGAAGAGGCAGTAGCAGCGTTTCAAAAATGGTGTAGGAAAGGGCTTTTGACTCCGAAAGGGTTTATGAATGCAGATCGTATAAAAAGTATTACTGGTATGTACGTTCCTTTTTGGTTGTATGATCTTAACAGCAACGTTGACGTGACAGCTGTTTGTACAAAAGTTCGTACCTATACAAGCGGAGATTATATTTATACGGAAACGAAGTATTATGAAGCATATAGGCAAATAAATTTAGATTATGTGAAAATCCCGGTGGATGCCTCAGAAAAAATGAATGATCAATTAATGGATAAATTAGAGCCCTTTCCATATGAACAGCTAAAAGAATTTAAAACGCCTTATCTTGCTGGTTTCATTGCGGAAAAATATAATTACACAGATTCAGAATTACTTCCAAGGGCAAAAAATAAAGTGAGTGATTATATTGATTCATTTGTTCATTCTACTTTTGCTGGGTATCATTCGATTAATTATCGAGACAAAAATATTGATACGAAGGCTGTTCGCAGTGATTATGTGTTACTTCCTGTCTGGATGGTAAGCTATGACTACGAGAACCAGGAGCATATTTTTGCAATGAATGGGCAGACAGGAAAGGTAGTAGGAAAACCGCCAATTAGCAAAGGGAAAGTCGCATTATGGTTTAGTGGGATTGCTAGCGGTACATTTCTTGCATTGAAATGTGTCTCCTACTTTATGGGAGGTGGTTTCTTTTGAGAAACTGGTTAACAAAGTATAGTATATTCCTCCTTATCTTTATTACGATACTAGCTGCTTTTTCAGGCGGGAAGGTCAAAGCAGCTTCAGAAAATCAAAAGCAATTTATTTTCGACGATGCGCAACTTTTAACAGATACGGAAAGAATGGATCTTGAGAATTTAGCTGAGGAACTAGGGGAAGAAACGGAAACAGCGTTATTGATTCTTACGCTAGATGGTACAGATGGCAAAGATATCAAGAAATATGTTCAGGATTATTATGATGAAGAGGCTCCAGGTTATGACCAGCCTTTTGGAAATACGGCTATCTTAGCAATTGATATGGAAGAAAGAGACATATATTTAGCTGGTTTTAAAAGAGCGGAAGATTATTTGGATGATTCAACGTTAGACTATATCCGGGAAGAAATAACGCCTGCTTTATCAGATGGGGATTATTTTGAGGCTTTTTCGACTTTTATGCAGGAATCTGCTTATTACTTGGTTGATGATCCAACAGCTTTCGAAAATGAGTATGGTTACAGTGGAAATGCTGATGCTGAAAATGGGTACACAGAAGATAGTACATCGGGTGGAATGCCAGCATTTTTTTATCATTGGGGCTTTCAGCTAATCATCTCGCTCGTGCTTGCCGGAATTGTTGTAAGTATTATGGTCTTCCAATCAGGCGGGAGAGTAACGGTAAATGGAAATACGTATATGGATAAAAGGAATTCTAAAATTGTAAATAGACACGACCGATTTATTCGTAAAACAGTGACAAAACAAAGAAAGCCGCAAAACAATAATCCAGGTGGCGGTGGAGGAATCACTGGTGGTGGTCACTCCCATAGCGGAAGCAGAGGGAAATTTTAAACAGTTATTTTGAATATTGAAAGGGGACAAAAAAATGTCATTTTTTCGCAATCAATTTGCAAATGTAGTGGAATGGGAAGAATTTAGGGAAGATATGATTTTCTATAAATGGAAAAACCGTGAAATCAAGAAAGGGAGTAAACTGATTATTCGCCCTGGGCAGGATGCTATCTTTCTAAACAATGGTAGTATGGAAGGAGCTTTTCAAGAGGACGGGGAGTATGATATTGAGTCGCAAATTATCCCGTTTCTTTCTACTTTAAAAGGCTTTAAATTTGGATTTAACAGTGGAATGCGAGTGGAAGTATTATTCGTAAATACGAAGGAATTTACGGTGAAATGGGGGACAAAAAATGCAATAAACATCCCTGCAGTTGGACTTCCTGGAGGAATGCCAATTCGTGCGAATGGAACGTTTCAATTTAAAGTAAATGACTATATCGCTTTAATTGATAAAATTGCCGGAATTAAAAACCAATATTTAGTGGAAGATGTAAAAATACGAATTACCTCCGTTCTAGATCAATTACTTATGAAGTGGATTGTCACAGAAGGAAAGGATATGTTTAATCTTCAGGCGAATGCTTTTGAAATTGCGAAAGGTATTAGAGAAGATTTAGATAGCCAAATGGTAGAAAGTGGACTTACGATTACTGGCTTCCAAATTATGAGCTTTAGTTATCCAAAAGAAGTTCAGGATATGATTAATAAAAATGCTTCGCACGGAATGGTAGGAAATATTGATAAGTATCAGCAAATTTCTATGATTGATAGCATGGCCAGCGGGAAAAATTCTGGTGGCGGAACTGCATCTGATATGGCTGGAATGATGATGGGCATGAATATGGCCAACCAAATGATGGATAAAATGAATAAGCAAAATCAGAACCAGCAGCAATCGCAGAATCAAAATCAGCAACAAACACCAGAAGCAGCCCCACAGAATGAGGAGAAAAAGCAGCGGCCGAATTTCTGTCCAAATTGCGGGACGAAAACAGGAGAAGGAAACTTCTGCTCGAATTGTGGGCATAAGCTAGTATAATAATGGATACAGGACGGTTCTAGTAATAGAGAGCCGTCCTGTTTATTTTTTGTGGGAAATTTCTTAACAAATAATAAGCTTAAGGAGATAATAGTTACATAACTGAAATAAGCAATAAAGAGGGAAGCTAATGAGCAGCGAGAATAATATGGAGCGGCGATTAAATACATTTATACAAGTTTCAAAAAATATTACGACAAATGATAGTTTAAAGGAATTAATTCAGCAGATTATCGAAGACGTCATTGGAGCTATTGATAAAGCAGATGCAGGTTTTTTATTACTATGGAATGAGGAAAGTCAGTATCTAGAAATTGAGGCTGCTGTCAATTTTAAGGAAGATATCTACTTGCAGAATAAGCTTCTAGAAGGAGAAGGAATTAGCGGAACTGTTTTTGCAGAAGGTAAAAGCATGCTAATTAATACAATCGAAGAAATTGAAAAAGCGATGTCTAATATGCGTAATAAGACACTTCAATATTATTTGAAGTCGACAGTTCATGCTTTAATGCCAGTTAGCTGTATGTCTGTTTTACTTGTTTATCAACAGCAAAAAATTGGCGTTCTTACAATTGATAACTTTAAAAATGACGGATTTTTTACAGAGGAGGATTTGCGTTTTTTAGAAGCAATTGGTAGTCAGATAGCAATCTCTATTGTAAATGCCCGTGCTTTTTATGAAAAACAGCAAAGAGCTCTGCAATTAGAAACCATTCTTGAACTGCATAATCAATTAAATGAGACAGTGCTGGAAGGGAATGGGATGCAATCGCTCGTAAAAAGTCTAGCTCGTAATCCCAATGACTGTATTTATTATTTTGATTCATTAGGGCGTCTTGATATTTCTCATCCAATCTCTAGTGTAGAAATTCCTTTTTTAAGTGACTGGATTAGACAGAATCGGATAAACTTGCAAACACAACAATTACAGAAAATATATAAAGACGAGGAGTTGTTTGGACAGGCTTTATCGGTCCAATCTTCATTTGGAACCATTGGATATTTGGTGATTACAGGAAAAAGCGTTCCTCTCGATATTGTGGGTGAGCTTTCCTTTCAACATGCAGCTTCTATTATTGCCATTGAGCAAATAAAGCTTCAGGAGCAACTGAAAAATAGGCAAGCGGAAAAGGAAGCTTTATTAAAGGATATTTTAAATAGCCACTTCACACCAGAGGTTCAAAGCTATTTGAAGAAGCAGGAGATGATTCCTGCAAAGTACTTTGTTTTTCTAGTAATCAAAAGCAAACAGCATTCGTTTGATGAATTGAATCAGCTTAATTTGTTAGAAGAAGGGATGCGGCAAGTATTCAAAAAGGAATTTTCGGTGATGATTTTTCCAAACCGGAATAAACTGTTTCTACTGTTAGGAGCAAAGAAGAAAGAAGCGGGGAATGTTCAAGTCATTAGACAATATGTAGAACGATTACAATCCATCTATAAGGAAATAGTCGTATATATTGGCCGTCCAGTATACTCCATGCGCCATCTACCCATGTCGTATAAAGATGCGGAATTGTTAGAGAAAGAAATGGAAAGTCATCAAAGAGAAGAATCCGTATTTGATTTTCAATCCCTTGGCTATAAGCGCTACTTATTTAATGTTCCAGAAGAAGAAGCTGAATACTTTGTAGAGAATATATTGGGCCCTATTCTCTCTAAGTCGAATAATCGAACGAAAAATGAATGGTTAAGTACATTACAAAACTACTTACAATCAAATAAAAATGTAACAAAAACAGCAGAATCTATGCATCTTCATCAAAATACAGTTTATTATCGTCTTCAGCAAATACAGGAGAAATTAAATTGTGACTTTGATGATTTAGATGATGTAACGAATTTAAAGGTAGCGTTGTTTTTATATGAACGGCGAGAACAAAATGGGGAGCGCTGAATCGTCTAAGCAATAGTTAAATGTGCAAAAGAATTTTTAATGAAAATAGCTGTTCCTAATAAAAGATAGGAACAGCTATTTCCTGTTATTCGTTGATTAAGCTTTCTTGTTTATCTTGTACAGATTCATTACTTAAATAGTTTAATGTCGCAGAGCCTAATGTCTTAGCTGCGATCAAAAGAGAGTGTTCATCAATATTGAATTTCGGATGATGATGTGGATAGACTTCCTCCCAGTTAGGATCCATTGCACCTGTAAAGAAGAAAGCACCTTTTACATGCTGCAAGTAATACGCAAAATCTTCTCCGCCCATAATTGGATCGCAAATTCTTACTTGTTGAACTTCCTCAATTTGTTCTGCATGCTTGATGATAAAGTCTGTTTCTTCTTTATGATTTACAACAGCAGGATAGCCACGTTTAAAACGATAATCATAAGATGCGCCAACCATCTGGCATGATGCCTGAATGACATTTCCGATTTCCTTCTCAATTAAGTCACGAGCCTCATCGTGGAATGTACGTGCTGTTCCACTTAATTTTACTGTATCGGCAATAACATTGAAGGGATTTTGAGCTACAAAATTACAAACAGAAACAACAGCAGGATGTAATGGATTCACGCGTCTTGATACAATTTGCTGCACATTGGTGATAAATTGTGCACCGATCATAATCGCATCTTTTGTCATATGTGGTTCCGATCCATGACCACCTTTTCCTTGAATGGTAATATCAAATTGGTCTGCAGCTGCCATTAGAGGACCAGCGTTAATCATGATATTTCCAACTGGTTCTGTTGCCCATAGATGGGTTCCAAAAATCACGTCTACACCTTCTAAACAACCATCCTCAATCATCGCAATGGCACCACCTGGAGATAATTCCTCTGCAAATTGATGAATAAACACGATGTTTCCTTCGATGTCTGCTTGCAGCTTGTTCAATGCTTTTGCTAACACTAATAAAGTAGCCGTATGACCATCATGACCACAAGCATGCATAACGCCGTCTACCTTGGATTTATAAGGGATATCATTTTCCTCTTGGATAGCAAGTGCATCAAAGTCCGCACGTAATGCAACGGTTTTACCAGGTTTGCTGCCTCTAAGTGTAGCAACAACCCCACGACCGCCGACGCCAGTTCTTACTTCATGCCCTAATTTTTGATGATATTCTGCAATATAAGCAGGTGTATATACTTCATGATAGGATAATTCCGGATGTTCATGGAGATGACGTCGAATCTCAATCATCTCTTGTTCATATTCTTTTAATAGCGAAAATAAAGCTTCCATGTTTACCCCTCATTTCAATTTTTTTAAAATTATATGTAGCACGGCAACCAAAAGATTCAGGTTGCACGTAGTGAATCGTCTAAAATTATTTTAAGAAGATAGGATCCCCTGGTCCTAAAGGAAGTCCGCATAAGTACCAAATAGCGAATAAGAGAATCCATGTAATGGCAAAGAAGATGGAATAAGGAAGTAAAGCAGATATTAAGGTTCCAATCCCAATCGACTTATCGTGTTTTCTTGCAAAGGCTAAAAGAATCGCAAAGTAAGCAAGCATTGGCGTGATTGGATTTGTGATAGAATCTCCAATTCGATAAGCCATTTGTGTTAATGCTGGACTATAGCCTAAATACATAAACATTGGTACAAAGATTGTAGAAAGTAATGCCCATTTTGCAGATGCGCTAGCAATTAATAGATTAATAAAGGAACAAATAATGATGAAGCCAATAATCATTGGCAGTCCAGTAAAGTTCATCGCTTGAAGCAATTCGGCACCTTTAATCGCAAGAATCGGACCAATATTACTCCAGCTAAAGTAAGCAATCATTTGTGCAGCGACAAAAGCTAGCACGATAAACGGTGCTAAGTCCGCAATGGATTTAAATAATTTTTCTGCCACATCTTTATCATTTTTAACCGTTTTGGAACCAATACCATATGCTAAAGCAGGTAATAAAAAGAAAAATAGCATAATCGGAACGATAGAAGACATAAATGGTGAGTTAATAACAGAGCCTGTCTCTAAATCACGTAACCAACCATTTCTTGGAATAACCATTATTAAAATGACAGCAAAATAGATGATTAGGGTAATACCTGCAAAACGTAGACCTCTTTTTTCATTGGCAGTTACTTGATCTAGTTTTTGTACCACTCCGGTGTATTTTCCAAAGCGCGGTTCCACAAATTTCACCGTAACCCAAGTAGTGACAGCAACTAATACAAAGGTAGAAATGATTAAGAAATAATAATTCATCGTCGGATTTCCCACATAATTTGGATCTACTACCTTTGCTGCTTGCTCCGTAATTCCCGCGAGCAGGACATCTAAGGAATTTAGAATTAAGTTAGCACTATATCCACCAGCGATCGCTGCATAGGTAGCAATAAGACCGACAATTGGACTTCTTCCTACGCTCATAAAGATGAGGGCTGCGATAGGAGGAAATACGATAAATGCTGCATCGGCAGCAATATTGCCAAGAACCCCAGTGAAGACAATGACAGGCAGTATTAATTTTTTAGGTGCACTTAACACCGTTCTTTTCATAACAGTTTGGATAAGACCTGTCGTTTCTGCAAGACCTACACCTAGCATAATGACTAATACTAGTCCAAATGGAGGGAAGGACGTGAAGTTGCTCACCATACTTGTTAAGATTTGAATAATGCCTTCGCGATTCAGTAAATTAACTACTTCAATTGTTTCGCCTGAGCTCGGATTCGTAGCAGAGACGCCAAGTAACGATAGTAAATAAGAAGCGATTAAAATAATGGCAGACATGATGACAAATAACGTAATAGGATCAGGTAACTTATTACCTGCACGTTCAATGACGTTTAAAAATCTGTCCGCTAGTTTGGTTTTACTAGGCGGAGTTGGTTCTGCGTAATTTGGCCGTTTTTTTGCAAGTTCGCTCATATGTAACCTCCGTGTTGTAATGTGTTTTTGGATTTTTTTAAATTATACGAATATTTAAGAAAATAATCTATGGAATAAATTCTAAATTTATTCATTATTTTTGTGTTGGGACACAAAGATAGATAGGTAGAAAAGTTTCACCTTTTCTGTTTACAATAAATAAATTATAAAGTAGTATGTAATAGGTTTAAAGAATACTAGTGAGGAGTTGAATTTTTATGAGTAATCGAATGTGTATGGAACCTGAACCGGAACCCACGGCCATGAAAGAGGAAGTCATGAATAACCCTTCCTTTAGAAGTTTGAATACTGATAAAGATTCAACTTTATTTGGCAGAGAATTTTTTTGATTTCCTCTATAACTAGAGGAGGTAAAAGCATGAAAAAAATTTATATTTCTACGGAAGAAGGAATGCTGAAAGAAACGGATAGCATGATGAATGGCTGCTGGATCAATTTAATTGCCCCAACAGAAACCGAAATAACGGAAATTGCTACCGGTTTAGATATTCCATTTGCGTTTATGAAAGATCCATTGGATGAAGAAGAGCGTTCAAGAATTGAAAAGGATGGGGAAAATGTATTAATAATTGTTAATCTTCCTCTTGTTTCCTTTGATGAGAAAAATATGCCAATTTATGACACCATCCCATTAGGCATGATTATTGCGAAGAATTGCTTTATTACGGTTTGCTTAAAGGATAATCCGATATTTCATCAATTTTCAGAAGGCAGAATGAAGAGCTTTTTTACGTATAAAAAAACACGATTTTCTTTGCAAATCCTATATTGTATGGCAACTGCTTATTTAAAATATTTAAAGCAAATCAGCAAAAAGACAGATAGTATTGAAAAGGAACTTCACCAGTCCATGAAAAATAAAGAGCTATTTTCTTTGCTTAATATAGAAAAAAGCTTAGTATATTTTACTACTTCCTTAAAATCGAATAATATTGTCATGCAAAAAATGCTTAAAAGCAATTATTTGAAAATGTATGATGATGATCAAGAATTATTGGAAGATGTTATTATTGAGAATCAGCAGGCAATTGAGATGGCAGAAACTCATATGTCTATTTTAAGTGGGATGATGGATGCTTTTGCTTCGGTTATATCTAATAATGTTAATATTGTGATGAAATTCTTAACATCCTTTACGATTATATTGTCATTGCCAACAATGGTTGCAAGCTTCTATGGAATGAATGTTCATATCCCATTTCAAGATGTACCCTATTCTTTTACAATCGCGATTATGATTTCCTTCTTACTATCAGGCGTAACGGCTTTGGTCTTTTGGAAGAAGAAGTTTTTTTAATAAGGAAGCCCAGCTCAAATGTTGCACTAGTTGCTTCTATATAATATATTATTAACTCCTCCTTTTGAAAGGGAGGAGTTTTTTCTAATAAAAAGTGCGGAATTCCTTAGGGGTATATCCTGTTTCTTTTTTAAAGGTGGCTACAAAATGACTTGTATCATTGAATCCGGTTAGAAATGTAATGTCTTTTATTTTCAAATCGCGATTTGTGACTAAAATTTCTTTTGCCATTTTGATGCGATAAGCAAGGACATATTGATAGACAGAGACACCGATAAATCGTCTAAAAAGTTTATTTAAATATTGTGGTGAAATAAAGAGACTTTTCGCTAAATCAGCGATGGCACATTTTTCTCTGTAATTGGATTGGATCCATTGAATACTTGGCGATATATATTGATGATATAAATCATTTGTTTGAAAGGTTCGGTGTAACCCATGATCTCTAATGTTTAATAAGAAGGTATACACATCAATAGACAGCTTTTGATGGATGGAATTTTTGTTTTCGTTTTTTATATGGGACAACATTCTTTTCGTCCACTCACTATAGGAAAAATCAGGACAGTCATTTGCAAGATAAAAGGAATCTGTACCAAGTATTTTGGCTATGCTTGGAGCGAATGTACCGTTAATAGTCAAAAAATTTGTCTTCCATCCTTTAGCGGATATAGCTTCATAATAATGGGAAACAAATGGGGCTATTAGAATCCCTTCAGAAGGCTTTAACCGAATTTTCTGCTGTTCAATAGTAACTTCTCCTAACCCTTCCTCTGTTTGTAGCCAATGATAATAGGGATAGCCTTCTTCTCTTATAACCATTTCCTGTTCCCATTTATAGCCAATACTTTCAATCGAAAAAGGATTGAAATCATCCAATAAATTAAAATGAACCTCCATTTATGTATCCCCTTACAATAGTTTCGTATTTTTATATAAACTAGTTACTCTTATTATACTTTTTCTCCGTTGTCCTATCTATAATGAATGTATGAAAATGACGACGGAGGGATGGAAATGGAGAAGAAATTCTTTAATCGTATATTATATGGTGGAGATTATAATCCGAATCAATGGCCTAAGGATATTTGGGAAGAGGATATGCGCATCTTTAAAAAAGCAGGCATTAATTCGGCAACGATTAATGTTTTTTCTTGGGCGAAAATTCAGCCCTCGGAAGAAGAGTATTATTTTGAAGAGCTAGACGAAATCATCGAAATGCTAAGTAAGGACAAGTATGAAATTATTCTTGCTACATCTACAGCTTCTTTGCCGGCATGGATGGTGAAAAAATATCCTGAAGTGGCACGAACCGATTATGAAGGCAGACATCATAAGTTTGGACAAAGACATAATGCCTGTCCAAACAGTCTTGTTTATCAGAAGTTTGCAAGCAAATTGGCAGGAAAGCTAGCAGAAAGATATGGAAGTAATCCCCATATAACTTGTTGGCATATTAATAATGAATACGGTGGCGAGTGCTATTGCGAAAACTGTGAGAAGGCATTTCGTGTATGGCTAAAAAATCGCTATAAGACGATTGAAGCATTAAATCAAGCATGGAACTTAGAATTCTGGGGTCATACCATTTATGAATGGGATGAAGTAGTATTACCCAATGCACTAAGTGAAGGAATTGGCAGAGATAAAACTGCCTTTGCAGGAATATCCATCGATTATCGTCGTTTCAACTCGGATAGTATGCTGGAAAATTACAAGATGGAACGAGATGCGATTCGTAAATATGATTCTGTTACGCCAATCACTACAAATTTAATGGGGACTTATAAAAATTTAGATTACTTTAAATGGGCAAAAGAGATGGACCTTGTTTCATGGGACAATTATCCAAGCTATAATACGCCATTAAGCTATACAGCGATGTGCCATGATTTAATGCGAGGTCTTAAAGATGGTCAACCATTTATGTTAATGGAACAAACACCAAGTCAACAAAACTGGCAGCCTTATAATTCTTTAAAACGACCAGGGAAAATGCGTGCCCAAAGCTACCAAACACTTGCACATGGAGCGGATACCATTCAATTTTTCCAATTACGCCGCTCAGTAGGGGCATGTGAAAAATTTCATGGTGCTGTCATCGAGCATGTTGGACATGAAAATACACGAGTATTCCGAGAAGTGATGGAGCTAGGGAAAGAACTGGAGCAATTAGAAGAGATTATAGGTTCAACAATAAATAGTAAAGTAGGAATTATCTTTGACTGGGAAAATTATTGGGCGCTAGAGTATACGAGTGGACCTAATAAAGATTTAACCTATGTAGACCAGATTCATCAGTACTATCAATATTTTTACAATAAAAATATTCCAGTTGATATGATATCGGTGGATAGTGACCTTTCTAAATATGATGTGGTTGTGGCACCAGTTCTCTATATGATGAAAGCAGGCCTAGCAGAGCGGATTACTGCATTTGTTGAAACTGGAGGGCAGTTTGTTACTACTTTTATGAGCGGGATCGTTAATGAATCAGATAATGTATACCTTGGAGGATACCCAGGACCATTGCGCGAAATAGCAGGAATATGGGTAGAAGAAATTGATGCATTAGCTCCAGAGCAAAAGAATGGCGTCGAATTTAATGATGGAAATGCCTATACCTGTCAGCTGCTATGTGACATTATTCATCTAGAAGGTGCAGAGACCATTGCCACCTATAAAGAAGATTTTTACGGCGATACCCCAGCGATTACGAAAAATTCCTATGGAAAAGGGAATGTCTGGTATGTTGGTACCCAAGTAGAACAAGATGGTATTGCCCATTTGTTCAATCAAGTGATAGCAGAAACAAATGTGAAGCCGGTGTGTTCTAACGGAGAAGGACTTGAAATTACGAAAAGAGAGACAACGGATGCTTCTTTTTATTTTGTCATTAATCAAAAAACAAAGAAGCAATTATTACCAGAAGAGCTAGTTGGAAAGCGTAATCTTTTAACAGGAGAAGTAGTGAAAGAAGCAGTGGAGCTAGGGCAATTTGATGTGCTTTTATTGAAATAGAGGTTTGGGGATTTTGAGGCTGCACCGATTAAAGTTCGGTGTGGCTTTTTGGTGTGTGGTGGGAATTATGATGGGAGATGGAGAAGTGGTTTTCATCAATCAGATGAAAACCACAATTCAAGAGGGAAGCAAGAAAAATGGTGTACATCAATCAGACGAACACCACAATCCAAGAAAAAAAGCAGAAAACTTGTTCTCCAAGGGAATGAAAGCCAAGATATCGAGTGGAAAAATGTCCATGATAAACAATACACCTTTTCTCAAAAACCCAAAGCTTTCATCTAACTCCCAATCCATTACACTGGATTACTATAATAAGTAATAAAATTTATATCTTGATTATAATTCCCAAAGCCTTTTCCAAATAACGTAACGCCACCAAGATTTTCTGCATCTTCTTTAATTTCTACCTTTAAATCCCACATTCCACGTTGTTCGTCACGAAACTCGTCAATTGTAGTATCGGATAATTTTTTTCCATCAGCATAAACACCGTGCTTGGTGATGCGAATAGTAAGCAAGATGCCGTATTGATTGGTTTCATTTGGCCACCAATCAGGGGTGAAGCGACCTCTGGTGTCAGAGAAGTCTCCTGGGCTGGTCCAGGTGCATAGTTTTTTTCCATTTAAGGAAAACGTAATGTCAGATGGCCAAACATTATTGGAATATGGAAACTCAGAGGATGCTTCTAATACTATATCAATCATCTCAAGCTTATCCGTTTCTTTTAAAATGGATGGAATGCGATATTCGATAAATCCCTTTGTAAACCAAAGGATAGCAGCTTGATTTTTTTGCGGATCCATAAAGTATTTTGGATCATCGTATTCGCCAATGGGATTTGTGGTAGTAGCAAGTCCACACGTCGGATAAACATCAAAATTAAAATAATGTCCAACAGGAATTTCTTGTTTATAGCTTTCATAAGCAGAGTAGATTTTTTGCGGGAATTGGATTTCAATTCGATCTACTTTTAAGATAACGACTTTTTGCAGACCAGATTTACCAGGGATTGTTTCGGTTTTCACTAAACCTGCATCGCTCATCTTTGTAATATGTCTACTGACTATCGCGCTACTTATATTCAATTCTTTTGCTAATTCTCCAATATTCATTTTTTTCTTGGATAATAATTTAATAATGTTTATGCGAGTAGGACTGGATAGAACCTCGTACACAGGGATAGAATTTTCCGATATATCTAATTGCATGTGTGATTCCCCCTTTTATTACTATTATATTACTACATGAATAAATTAATGGCAAAATAATTTATTTTATGTAACTTATTGGTTAAATTAAATAAATAATAATATAAAGTTAGTATACTATTAAGTTATTGACAACGGTTTCAAATTGTAATATATTTTAGTCGTAAGTTTATCTTTGAAGTATGTAACTGGCAATGGATAATGAGTTAGACGTAAAGGAGGAAATGATACATAGATTAGCCTATTATCTATTCACGTTTTTCCAAAAACTAATAATGGAGGAATCATAACATGCAAGTGAATTTATTATTAGATAAACAAGGACCGACGATTAGTAAATATATTTATGGGCAATTTGCTGAACATCTAGGACGGTGTATTTATGAAGGGGTTTGGGTTGGAAAAGACTCCGATATTCCAAATGTAAATGGAATTCGAAAAGATGTGGTTGCAGCATTAAAAGATATCCAAGTACCTGTTGTTCGTTGGCCAGGTGGTTGCTTTGCGGATGAATATCATTGGAAAGATGGAATTGGGCCAGTGGAGAATAGAAGTACAATCGTTAATACACATTGGGGTGGAGTAACGGAAAATAACCACTTTGGCACACATGAGTTTTTTGAATTGATTCGTCAATTAGAGTGTGAAGCATATGTAAACGGAAATGTGGGGAGCGGAACTGTACAAGAAATGCAGGAATGGGTTGAATATATGACCATGAACGGAGAATCGCCAATGGCAAATCTTCGCAGAGAAAATGGTCAAGAAGAAGCATGGAAAGTAGAATTCTTTGGCGTTGGTAATGAAAATTGGGGCTGTGGCGGAAATATGTGTCCTGAATATTATGCAGACTTATACCGTAGATATCAGACATATGTACGTAAGTATGGGGAGCATACTATTTATAAAATAGCTTGTGGTCCGAATGTAGATGACTATAACTGGACGGAAGTATTAATGAGAAATGCGGCTAATTACATGGATGGACTTAGTCTTCATCATTATTCTATTCCAACAAGAGTATGGCAGGATAAAGGAAATGCTTTAAACTTCCCAGAAGAACAGTGGTATTCCGTTTTAGAACATGCACAGTATATGGACGAGTTAATTACAAAGCATAGTACAATCATGGATAAATATGATCCGGAAAAACGAGTTGGTTTAATCGTAGATGAGTGGGGTTCTTGGTACAATGTAGAGCCTGGAACAAACCCTGGCTTTCTATATCAACAAAACACGATTCGTGATGCAATGCTTGCTGCTATTACATTAAATATTTTCCATAAGCATGCAGACAGAGTACATATGGCGAATATTGCTCAAATGGTTAATGTATTACAGGCGATGCTTTTAACAGAAGGAGAAAAAATGATAAAAACGCCTACTTATCATGTTTTTGATTTGTATAAATACCATCAGGATGCAGAGTTAATAGATTCCTATGGTGATGAAATTACTCATGTAACATACACTGTCTCCAAGAAGGATGGAAAAGTAACTGTTTCCCTATGTAATTATGATTTAACAGAAACAAGAGAAATTACACTTTCTAGAAAAGAAGGAGAATTTGTTGTCCTAGAAGCAGAATATCTTACAGCTGATGTAATGGATGCCCATAATACATTTGAAGAACCGGAAGCGGTGTCTATACAACCATTTACTCGTTATAAAACAGATAAAAATAGTTTAATTGTTACCTTACCACCAATGAGTGTTGCGAGTATCATCATAAAGGAAAATTAAGATGGTCTGCATTGGTTGCGAGCTAAAGGAACAGGTTAGTCAAATGGATGTTGATACGCTTGTACAAGAACAACTTTCCTTTGAAACAGATTTAGCGATGGAGGAAGTAAGAGATCAGCGATTGCAAATATGTCATCAATGTGAGCAACTGAATCAGCATACATGTGGAAGATGCGGATGCTTCGTTCGTTTTCGTGCCAGTTTAAAGCAGAAAAGCTGTCCTGATAGAAAGTGGTAGCATCAGAGTCAACTGAATATAGTGCAAGAAATGTGAAGGTTGCCTATTGCTGCCTTCTTTTTTTATAAATAAAAAAGAAGTGTAATATACTTGAGATGCGGGAAAGAAAAAAGGAATATTAAGCAAAAGCAAAAAATTGTATGGAAAAAAATTTGCTGCAACCTTATAATGAATTATTGAATTTATGTAAAAAAAATAATGGTTTTTATTTTGTATAAAATTAATATAATTAGTTTTTTCGAAGAAAAGTCTAATGAGGCCGGTCCTTATCAGACTTTATTTATATTCATGATAAATCTTTCGACAAAGAAATTTAAAAATCCATCATTTTTAAGCGATAATTGTTGACAAAAAAACTCAAAAGTACGTTATTGACTCTCGTTTCAAAAAAGGATTATATTGTCTTAGACACAATATATTGAAGCAGAATATCGACATCTATCTATATTTAGTAGACTTTGTAAGAAATAGAGCGTATTGCTTAGAATATAGCTTTTTTTCTTTTTTTTATTCAAGTCTTTCAAGGAGGGAGAATTTTTGCTTATTGTTTATGACAGTAAGACGGGAAATGTACGCAGGTTTTTTAATAAATTAGGACTTCCAGCGAATAAAGGAATCGAGATAAGTGCTGGATTAAAAGTCTATGAACCATATATATTATTAACTTACACAACTGGGATGGGACAAGTTCCTCAAACAACATTAGACTTCCTTAAAACAAATAATAGGAACCTTCATGCTGTAGTATCCAGTGGAAATAAAAACTGGGGCCAAAATTTCGCTTTAAGTGCTAACAAAATATCAATTATGTACGGGGTACCAATCTTACATAAGTTTGAGATGAGCGGTATGCCTGAAGATGTGGAGATAGTTAGAGAAAGGGTGCAAAATATTAACTATGAGACATATAGAACTAAACAACGAAGTGACACAGCTTAATGAGAAGGGCTTTTTCCGACTCGAAAAAGATAAAGAAGCTGTCGCTGAATTTCTAGAATCTGAAATCAATCCGAAGCTAATTCGTTTTGACTCTATTGAACAAAGATATACGTATATGGTGGAAGAGGATTTCTATTATCCACAGGTATTAGAACAATACAAAATCTCGGAAATCGAGGAAGTTACAAAGCTTGTTTATAATTATCAATTTGAGTTTCAATCTTATATGGCTATTTCGAAATTTTATAAAGATTATGCTTTAAAAACGAATGATAAGAAGAACTACCTTGAAACTTATGAGGATCGAATTATTATTGTTGCTCTATTCTTGGGTCAAGGAGATTTCGAAAAAGCAAAGAAAAACGCAATCGCAATGATTGAACAGCGTTACCAGCCAGCTACTCCAACTTTCTTGAATGCGGGGAGAAGCCGCCGTGGTGAGATGGTCTCTTGCTTCTTATTAGAAATGGACGACTCCTTAAACTCGATTTTCCATAATATTAATACATCTGGACAGCTATCGAAAATAGGAGGAGGCGTAGCCTTGAACCTTTCGAAGCTTCGTGCCCGCAATGAACAGATAAAAGGGATCGATAACGCTGCATCAGGTGTGGTGCCTGTCATGAAGCTTTTAGAAGATACATTTTCTTATGCCAATCAATTAGGGCAGCGAAAAGGAGCTGGAGCTGTCTACTTAAATATTTTCCATTGGGATATTGTGGAATACTTGGATACAAAGAAAATCAATGCTGATGAGAAGTCACGTATCCAAACACTTTCAATCGGCTTAATTGTGGAAAATAAATTTTTCCAATTGGCGAAAGAGAACAAAGAACTATATGTATTTGCACCTTTCAGTGTGTATAAGGAATATGGTATTCATTTGGATGATATGAGAATGGATGAGATGTATGAAGAGCTTGTTGCTAATCCGAACGTGAAAAAGCGTGTGGTGATGTCAGCGCGTGAAATGCTGACGAAAATAGCACAAATCCAGCTGGAATCTGGTTATCCATATTTTATGAACAAATCAAATGCCAACAAAGGACATGCACTTAAAGATATTGGACAAATTAAAATGAGTAACTTGTGTACAGAGATTTTCCAACTTCAAGAGACATCGGAAATCACTGATTATGGACAAGCCGATATTATCCGTCGTGACATCAACTGTAACTTAGGTTCCCTAAATATCCCGAATGTGATGAAGCCTGGTGAGGTTTTCAGAGATTCTGTACATGTTGGAATTGATGCATTAACAACCGTGTCAAATATTTCGGACATTCAAAATGCTCCATCTGTTAAAAAAGCAAACGAAGAGCTTCATGCAGTCGGGTTAGGAGCGATGAATCTTCATGGATATTTAGCGAAAAACAAGATTAGCTACGAATCAGATGAAGCAAAAGACTTTACGGCTACTTTCTTTATGATGATGAATTTCTATTCCATTGAAAAGAGTATGCTCATTGCAAAGGAAAGAGAAGAAACATTTAAAGAGTTCGAAAAATCGGAGTATGCAAAAGGAACTTATTTTGAAAAATACAAACAAGTAAGCTTTGCGCCTAAAACAGACAAGGTAAAAGAACTGTTTGAAGGCATTTATATTCCTACGTGTGAAGATTGGACAGAATTAGCTGCACTAGTGCAAGAACATGGGATGTATAATGCGTACCGTCTGGCTGTTGCGCCAACTCAATCAATAGGCTATATTCAAAATGCGACAGCATCAGTAATGCCGGTTGTTAACCAAATTGAGTCTCGTACCTATGCTAACTCTACAACTTATTATCCGATGCCTTATATGGATGAAACAAACTTTTGGTTTTATAAATCAGCGTTTGATATGAACCAATTCAAGGTAATGGATTTAATTGCTGCAGCTCAAGAGCATGTAGACCAAGGAATATCAACGATTCTTTACGTAAACTCAGATGTGTCTACAAAAGAATTGGCCCGTTATTATATTTATGCAAATGAAGTTGGATTAAAATCACTTTACTATACAAGAACTCGCAATCTAGCAATTGATGAATGTATTGCATGTGCCGTTTAAAAAAGAAGATGATGGAGTAGGAGGAGTGAGGACTCCTCCTGTTTTCTGGAATTACTGGGGGTAATGAAATGACAAAGTATGCTGTTAACTGGAATCAGCATGAAGATGATTTCACACAAATGTTTTATACACAGAATACTAGACAGTTTTGGCTGCCAGAAGAAATCAGCCTTTCTTCTGATAAAAATACATGGGTAGAATTGTCGAAAGAAGAGCAAGATACTTACAAAAAGGTGCTTGGTGGACTAACATTGCTGGATACAGAGCAAGGTGGCGAAGGAATGCCTCTAATCGGTATGCATATAGAAGGATTGCAGCGTAAGGGCGTTCTTTCTTTTATGGGGATGATGGAGCAAATTCATGCTAAATCTTATTCGACAATTTTTACAACATTAGCGACAGAGGAAGAAATTGACGAAGTTTTTAATTGGGTACATAATCACCCACAGTTACAAGCAAAGGGAAACCGTATCTCAGAATATTATCAGAAGCTGTTTAGCCCGAAAATAAAAAAATATGATCTTTACATGGCAATGGTTGCTTCCGTGTATTTGGAGTCATTCCTTTTCTATTCTGGGTTCTTTTATCCATTGTTCTTGGCTGGTCAAGGAAAGTTAACTGCTTCAGGAGAAATTATTAACTTAATCATCCGGGATGAGAGCATTCACGGTGTATATGTAGGTCTCATCGCTCAAGAGTTATATGGACAATTAACACCAGAGGAACAAGAAAAAGCGACTCACGAAAGATTAGAATTACTAAACACACTATACGAAAATGAATTAGAATATACACAGGATTTATATCAGCAAATAGGGTTGGTAGATGAAGTGAATAAATTCATCCGCTACAACGCGAATAAAGCTTGTATGAATCTTGGCTATGAACCTGTCTATCCGTCCGAGCCAATCAACCCGATTGTTGAAAATGGCATGAAGACAGATACGAAGAACCATGACTTCTTCTCTGTAAAAGGAAACGGTTATGTAAAAGCTACAAAGGTAGAACCGTTGACAGATGAGGATTTTATTTTTTGATTGTAGATAAAAGTTGATTGATCTAGTTTTGACTCATTTCAATTTTAGCCTTCTCCACTAAAGTGGAGGAGGTTTTTGTATTTTTAGCTTTTGGGAGCATAAATAAATGTTTGATCCTTTTTATCAACTTATACAAAATCTTCTTCTTAAATGATTAATGCAATTTTATTTTCTATAAACCAGAGTATATGAATAGTTACAAGTATAGTGACATAAATTCACAAAAAAACTTCAAAACTCGAAATTTTTTTGTATATTATAGTGAATATTTTCATTATTTGTAATACAATAACTCTTTGTGGGGAGGAGAAAGAATGAACTTATTAACAATTACTTTACAGCATTTTAAACCATATTGGCGCAAGCTATCACTTGCCTTATTTTTCTCATTAGTTGGCGGTGCGTTTACGATTTTACCTCCGATTTTAGTAGGGAAATTGGTGGACGAAGTAATCGGTGATAAAGCAATAGCTTTTATACTATGGATTGTTTTCGGAATATTAGCAGCATTTCTCGGAAAAGCGGTATTTGAATCCTTGCAGGAATTTGTGCAGGTGAAAATTGGCTTTGATGTGATTACGGATATGCAAATTCGTGCGTTTAAAAGACTACACAGAACACCAATGTCTTTTTTTTCGACGACGCCTCGTGGAGACATGTTATACCGACTAACCCATGATGTGGAATCAATTCAAAACTTGAATAATACGGTCGTACCGCGTATTCTTCAACAAGTAATTAGTGCAGTTGCAGCTTTTATTACGGTGTTTGCAATATATTGGCCTGCTGCAATAGTGATGTTCATTGTATTTGCCATTTATATTTTCCCATCCTTTAAACTAGGCAAAACAATGCGAAAAATGAGCGCTGTACAAAGAGATATGAGCGCAGATATGTATCAGCATCTGCAGGAAAGTATTGAGAGTGTTCGCTTAGTAAGAACATATCAAACACAAAAAGACGAAATAGCTACACAGGAAAGAAAATTGGCGAATTGGAAAACTTATTCCATTCGAGCAGCCTTAATTGGAAAAGTGAATTGGCGTTTGGGGAATTTATTTAATATAGCTACACCTGGTGTCGTAATGCTGATTGGTGGATTGGCAATTTGGCAAGGGAATATTACCATAGGAACGCTCGTTTCTTGTTTGAACTTTATTCCGATTATGTTTCAGCCTGTTCGTTCCTTAGCGGAAAATGCCTTGACAATTCAACAAGCAATTCCAGCACTACAAAGAATTTACGAATATTTTGATCTGCCAGAAGAGCATGAGCAAAGTCTTCCGGATTTTGGTTTAGTTCCAGGGAAAATAGCTTTACATAATATTGGGTTCTCCTATCCAGGAAGTGAAAAGCAAGTTTTGAAAGGTGTATCTGTTTCGGTGGAAGAAGGGAAACATATCGGAATCGTCGGAACGAGTGGTGGAGGAAAAAGTACACTTATTCAAATATTGCTAGGACTTTATGAACCAGAGAAAGGTTCAGTCACCATTGATGGCAAAGATTTATTTAAGTATAATCGCAATAGTTTTCGCAGACAGGTAGGAGTAGTCTCACAGGAAACCTTTCTATTAAATAGTACGCTTCGCAATAACCTTTTATACGGTAAACCAGATGCAACGATGGAAGAGTTAGAGGAGGCTGTTGAAGCAGCAGGATTAAAAGAGCTGATTGACTCTTTGGAGGATAAATATGAAACGATAGTTGGCGAGCGCGGCTTGAAGCTTTCTGGAGGACAAAGACAAAGGGTTGCCCTTGCAAGAGCCATTCTCCGCCAGCCACCGGTGTTGATTTTTGATGAAGCTACCTCTTCTTTAGATGGTGAAACAGAAGAAAAGGTCCAAGAATCATTGGAACAATTAATACCAGGGCGAACAACCATTACAATTGCTCATCGATTGATTACAGTTAGAAAGGCGGACACAATCCTGCTGCTAGATCAGGGGATGGTTGCCGAACAAGGAACACACGAAGAACTGTTAGCTTTAAAAGGGCAGTATTATCAACTATATCGAGCACAATATAGCGAGCTAGAGAAGGAGATGATTCGATGAGTAAGCAAAATGTCTCCAAACAAAAGAAAATAGGTGATGGCAAGCGAGTCATTCAATTTTTAATGCCTTATAAAAAATGGGTTATTGGGGATTCCATCGTAATTGCCATTAGCCAGGTTTTTTCTGCATTAATCCCAACCTTAGCCCTAAGCTGGCTGATTGATACAATCCTGCCGAGTGAGAATAATACTTGGTTATGGGGATTAATGTGGCTGTTGGTATTATCTGCTGTATTAGATTTAGGAATGATGATCATTGATGAGTATTTTTGCCATATTACAGCGAAGTCTGTAACAAATAGACAGAAGCTAAGGCTATTTGGACATTTGCAAGTATTGCCTTTCTCGTTTTATCAAAACAATTCTTCTGGAGAATTACTAGCACGAGCTTCCGATGATCCAGATACCCTTCATAATTTTTTAGCATGGGAAGGGTCAACCTTTATGGCAAGTGCACAAGGGGTAGTGATTTATAGTATTGTTCTGTTTTTCATCCATCCTTATTTGATGATTACGAGTGTTGTTTTAGGAATTGTTTTTTACTGGGCGTCGAACTATGTAGGGGCAAGAACAAGAGCAGCATCGGCTGACGCTCGTGCAGAAGCGTCCAAATATTTAGAGAGATTAAGAGAATCAGTGACAGGCATTCATCTATCACGAGTGATGGGTGTTTCTGATAGTGAAGTGGAAAGTGTTGTTTCCATTAGGGACTCTTTCGTAAAACATTCTTTAAGAGAGCTAAAAGCAAGGATGCAATCCGTAGTGGTGATTGCAAGCTATAACGGTTTTGCACTAGGACTTGTCTATTTTATTAGTACACTCCTTATTTGGAATGCTGATTTAACAAGTGGTCAAATGCTGACTGCAGGTGGGTTAGTAACGATTGCGGCAAATGAAATGCAGCGCCTTCTCCGAAATTGGCTATCTGTTAGAAGAACAGGTCCTGCTTTGGATCGTTCCGAAATTTTGCTTTCACAACCTGTATCAGAAGCAGAAACAAAGCAAGGAATGAAAGGAGAAAGAGCAAAGGGAGATGTCCGTTTGAAAGATGTTTCCTTCGTTTACCCTGATAAAGAGGAAAATGTATTAAAAGGTGTATCTTTTGATATTAAGGCAGGAGAGAAAATAGCGTTGGTAGGACCAAGTGGTTCAGGAAAATCCACAATTATTGATTTGCTCTTTCGATTGTATGATACAACAAAAGGTTCGATCGAAGTGGATGGACGAGAGATAAGAGATTGGGATACAGATTGGCTTCGTTCCCAAATGGCAATTGTCACACAGGATGTACTAATGCGAAGTGGAACTTTGGCAGATAACTTACGAATCGGAAAATCAGATGCTACAGAGGAGGAGTTGTATGAAGTTCTCCGTGCGAGCGGTTTAGGTGAATTAGTAGAAACACTCCCAGAAGGTCTAAATACAAAAGTCGGAGAAAGAGGAAGCCTGCTGTCTGGTGGCCAAAAACAGCGTCTGTCCTTAGCAAGAGCGATTTTAAAAGATGCGCCAATTCTTGTTTTGGATGAAGCGAGTTCAGCACTGGATCCCATTACAGAAGCGAAGATTAATGAAGCAGTGCTGAAGACGACGAAAAAACAAACGATTTTCATCATTTCACATCGGTTATCAACCGTACTAGCTGCAGATCGTATTATCGTATTAGATAAAGGCGTAATCGTCGAAGAAGGCACACATCAAGAATTATTAAATGATAATACTGGTGTGTACACACGACTATTCAAACGCGAAGCAGATATTGGAGAAGCAACGGTTAATCAGACAGATGCTCAGCTGATATAAATATTAAATGGAACAGTAATTTCTTTAGGAGATTACTGTTTCTTTTAGTAGTTTTGATTTTTTTGAGAAAACAAGTTAGCTGGAAATAAAGGGTTTCTTAGTTACCGTCTTGTGATTAGAGCATGGGGAAAGGGAGAAGGTTTGTCGTCAGTGACCGATTCGACCTTGGAGCGGGAGAAAAGGGAACAGAGGAGATCTGTCAGTGACCGATTCGACCTTGGAGTAGGGAAAAAGGGAAGAGAGGAGATCTGTCAGTGACCGATTCGACCTTGGAGCGGGAGAAAAGGGAACGGAGGAGATCTGTCAGTGACCGATTCGACCTTGGAGTAGGGAAAAAGGGAACAGAGGAGGTCTGTCAGTGACCGATTCGACCTTGGAGGAGGAGGAAACAAAAAGGGAACAGAGGAGGTCTATCAGTGACCAATTCGACCTTGGAGGAAGCAAAAAGGGAACAGAGAAAGCTCGTCAGTGACCGTTTCACCATCAAAGGAGAGCAAAAGGGAATAGAGAAGGCCCCTCCGTTACCATTACATCATCAAATCAAGCAAAAAGGGAACAGAGAAATTTTGAAACACCCATTTGTGATGAGAGAAGAGGGTACACTTACTTTTGAAAAAAGCAAGAGAATAAACGGATAAAAAATACATGGCTGAATTTAAAAAAGTGCTATAGTTATCATATGTCGAAATATTCTGAGCAAGAGTGGGGGAAAAGGAATGGCAAATACATTAAGAGAATCCTATAACAAAACAAATTATAAACTAGGTAATCATGGTAAAAGAAATGTCCAAGTATTAAAAGAAGCATTACAAGAAATAGACGAAAATGTGGAAAGCGATATTTATGGACAAGGAAAAATAATAGAAGATTTTCAGGAAAAGATGGCTAAGCTTTTAGGCAAAGAAACAGCAGTCTTTTTTCCAAGTGGGACAATGGCCCAGCAAATCGCCCTCCGAATATGGTGTGATGAAAAAGATTTAGGGAAAGTCGCCTATCACCCATTAAGTCATTTGGAAATACATGAGCAAGACGGATTAAAGAAGCTTCATAAAATAGAAACAATCTTATTAGCTGATGAAACAAGAGTAATAGAATTAGAAGATATTAAGGAGATGGAGAATGGAGTTGCCTGTGTACTGTTAGAATTGCCACAACGAGAAATTGGCGGGCAATTGCCAAGCTTTGAAACACTAGTACAAATTTCTTCTTATTGCAAAGAACAAGGAATTAAACTTCATCTTGATGGAGCAAGATTATTGGAGGTACTGCCCTTCTATCAAAAAACAGCAGCAGAAGTAAGTGCTTTGTTTGATAGTGTCTATATGTCATTTTATAAAGGAATTGGCGGTATCGCTGGGGCAATATTAGCGGGAAGCAGAGAGTTTACTAGTCAATCAAAGGTATGGAAACGAAGATATGGTGGTGATTTAATCAGTTTGTATCCATATATTCTGTCTGCTGATTATTATTACGAAAAACGAGCTTCTAAAATGGCTGAATACTATGAATCTGCTAAAGAATTGGCAGCATTTTTTAATGAGTGCGAAGGAATCCACACCCTTCCAATTGTGCCAGTTTCTAATATGTTCCACGTTCATTTTGAATTGGAAAAGGCAGAAGCAGAGGCTATCCTAACAGCTGTTCAAAAAATGACGGGAATCGGGATAAGTGGCTATATAAATGTAATTAATGAAAATGCCTCCGCTTTTGAAATTAGCCTTGGTGATGCCTATAAAGACATTCCGACAGAAATAGTGCGAGAAATGTTTGGAGTCTTATCGGGAAAAATAAGCGAGGTTAGGAGGAAGAAGTAATGGAGATTATCCAGCAATGGATTCAAGAGGATAGCGATTATATTAGAAAAAAGCTGATTGCTTATAATATGGAACAAATACCAGAAGAATTAAAAAGCCGCTATGAAAATATCAGTTTTGTTGCAAAAGATGACAAGGGCACAATTGTAGCAGGCATTACTGGTCACCTGTTTTAGCACCATATGCATATTGATTTTTTGTGGGTGGATTCTTGTGTTAGGAAAGAAGGATACGGCAGCAAGCTTTTAGCAAAGATGGAACAAGTCGCAATCGACAAAGCATGCACATTTATTTATCTCGATACATTCAGTTTTCAAGCCCCAGCCTTTTATGAGAAACATGGCTACGAAGTGTTCGGTAAATTAGATAACTTCCCAGCAGGTGTTAAACAATACTTCTTACAGAAAAAATTGGTTGGGCAGGAGAAGTAAAGGTTGGTTTGGCTGAAAAACGAGTAGGTTTGGCTGAAAAAAGAAAAGTTTGGCTGAAAAACGAGTAGGTTTGGCTGAAAAAAGAAAAGTTTGGCTGAAAAACGAGTAGGTTTGGCTGAAAAAAGAAAAGTTTGGCTGAAAAACGAGTAGGTTTGGCTGAAAAAAGAAAAGATTGGCTGAAAAGCGAGTGGGTTTGGCTGAAAAAAGAAAAATTTGCTGAAATCACAGAGAGATTGAGCTAATAAATGATAATTAACACAAAGCATTCAGGAGATTTAGATAGAATAAATTCATATTTTCCTAGCATTCAGCACAGCTTTCTTTTCTTTCTCCACTCTATTCAGCTTTATCCATCCATCCATACGGGCAAGAAAAATGTCTTATTCCCCTATATGGAAAAAATAGGTTGATTAGCAATCGATATATCCATATAATTTGAATAGTATAAATATTTAGATAGTGGTTAGAGGAAGGAAAGGGGATCTATGAGAAAATTTGTGAAAATTATCATCTATTATTTACTTGGCACTATTGCCATACTGGCTTTAAGTGTTTTTCCAAAATACTTTCGAATGAGGGATTTACCAGAGGGAGAGGGGTATTTCTCCACACTCCTCTCCTTTTTATCAAAGGAATTTTTTCAGAAGGAAGAAGGGGTTTATTCCTTAAATGGTGTAGATAAAAAGCCGATTTTGGATGTGCTCTGGCCAGCTTTTATTTATTCGATGGAAATTCTTTTTGGTGCCATTCTTCTCGGATGCTTTGTTGCTTTTGTTTTATCAATATTATCTTTTTTTCTACCGAAGTTTCTTTTACAGCCAATAAAGAGATTCCTAGATTTAATTGAGTCGGTTCCAGATATTATTATTGCAACACTTCTGCAAGCATTAGTAATCTTTATCTTTGCTCAAACGGGTATCGAGATTTTTGCGGTGGCTAGTTATTCAGAAAAGGCATATGCTGGTCCAATTATCACACTTGCCATTCTTCCTGCTATTTCGTTATTCAAAATTCTTATATTGATGATGGAAGAGGAGTATTTGAAGGTTTATGTAACATTTGCAAGAAGTAAAGGAATTCGCAATTTTCCAATCCTATGGAAACATATTCTTCGTAATATTATCCCAGTATCCTTTCATCATATGAAAATTATTATTTGGGGATTGTTATCTAGCCAATTTATAATCGAACGCCTGTTTAATGTTCATGGATTTACCTATTTTCTTGTAGAGAACTTTACACCAATGACAATTGCTGTATCTTTGCTGCTTATATTTACGCCATTTTTTATTCTTTTCCAAGTAGTAGAGATATGGATACAGGAAGAGCAAGAAAAGGCCCGAGAAGTGAAAAAGGATTCGTGGAAACAGAAAATGAGTTTTTCAAACTTTTTGTTATCGTCTAAGGTATTTGGTATTAATCTAAGGGATGGGGTGCGAAGTTTTAGTTGGGATAAGCTCTCCTTGATTCGCCCACTAACTTGGATGGGAAAAACGTTTGCTTTACATATGAAAAATTGGAAATTTGCTATAGGTAGTCTGTTCTTTATTGTCGTTATTGGCTCTAGCATTATTTATTCGGTAACGACCGATAACCATGTTGATCAGATGCGGTTATTTTATGCAGAAGATGGAGTGACACTAATTTCTGCCATGCCATTTGCCCCAACGGAACCTTTCTTCTTTGGATCCGATAGATTAGGTTACAGTCTGTTTGATCAAATTGTGATTGGTGCCAAGTATACGTTGTTTTTCGCGCTACTTATCGCGTGCTTTCGTGTAGTTGTTGGATTATTACTTGCAGTAATTTACTCTTTTTACTTGAAACAGCCAGCACAGCAATGGGTAGCAAAGATGGTAGATTCGATTCATTTTATGCCATTAAGCTTGATTGCTTATATTTTATTAAGTCCGATTCTTTTACCAGGTTTTGACGGATTCAGCTATTCCTTTTGGGAAAGAGTCTTTTTAGAAACGATGATTTTGACTCTGTTGGTGGTTCCATTGACTACTGTATTATTAGGGAAAGAAATCAATCGTGTGTCTGATTATGAATTTATTGCAAGTGCGAAAGTAATGGGCGGTGGGAAATTTCAAATTTTCACTCGACATATACTCCCGCATTTAGGTCCAAGGCTTACCATTTTATTTGGACAACAATTTATTCAAGTGTTATTAATTTTTATGCATTTGGGTATTTTTGATTATTTCTTTGGAGGAACAAAATTATCGATGGATCCAATGTTTGCTGATCCTCCACAATCCTCTACCTATGAATGGTCAGGGTTAATCGGACAGGTCGGCAGAGGAGCAATTGGCTCTGGACAATACTGGTACTTATATATTCTTGTGCCATTTATTTTCGCAATATTTGCCATGCAGCTAATTGTTCAAGGAGTGAAAGAGGTTCAACAAGTAAAGGTAGGAGTTATTTTTAAGCTGCCAAGCTTTCGAAAGAAAAAGCAAAGCATACAATCAAAAGAAGTAGCACCAATGATTACGAAAGAGAGTTTCACACAGATAGGGAGAGATGCAAATGGAAATCAGGCAATTACACCACCATGATGCAGAAGCATATTTTGCCCTCAGATTAGAGGCATTGCAAACAAATCCAGAAGCATTTGGTTCTAGCTATGAGGAAGAAAAAGATTATCCGCTAAGTCAAATACAAAGCAGATTAACAGATCCTGCTTATGTATTTGGGGCATTTCTTGAAAATACTCTAATAGGTGTCGTTACCTTAGTGAGAGAAACAAAGCAAAAGATGAGCCATCGTGCTAATATCTATGCTGTCTATGTGACACCTTTACATAGAGGAAAAGGTGTAGCGAAACAATTACTACAAGCGGCAATCGAATACGCACATACATTACAAGGGATAGAACAATTATACCTCGCAGTTGTTTCTTATAATATCTCAGCTAAAAAGTTATATCGTTCATTTGGATTTGAAACATATGGAATCGATCAAAAAGCGATAAAAATTAGTGGGAAATACTATGATGAGGAATTAATGGTTCGCTTTTTATCCCACTCTTAACGGGCAGAAAAACCTCAATGATGGAAGGTTTCTTTATAACAACTAAGTTAAAGTAAATATTAGACTGTGGTTACTTTGGATTAATCGAAGGATACCACAGTTTTTATTTTGGGAAGAAAAGTGAAAAATAGCAATAAAGTTATAATAAAAAATTGTTTAAATATAAACAAAAGAGCAAAAAGTCCGATATATTATTTGTAAATAAAATTGAATTATTCTGTAAATTACTTTAGTATTATACATACAAAGTAATAAAGTAACTTGTTTTTTAATAATCTAATTCTATTTTACTAGTTGTAAACAAATATAGATGAATGAAATAGAGGCAGATAAGCAAAGAATACTATTCTTAAAGGGAGGAGGAAATAAACGGAAAAATACTATTTCGGAATATTCTAAATCGGTTGTGGATGGATAGAAGGACAGAAATCTCTTTAATAGTGAGGGGCTTAAATCATCAAAGGGGAGAACTTGTGATGGCGAAAATGAAGCTTAAATTTAAAAAAACAAAAATAACTGGTTTAAAGAAAGAAAAAAAATCGAAGCAACCTATTTTTAGCAAGCTAGGTAATGTAAAGCTAATAAAACTTGGTAAGTTTAAAGGACTTAATAATCGGTTAACCAAATTAAATAATGTAACAATTGGCTGGAAATATGGAATAACCTTGTTACTTGTTTTTGCACTTTTAACGATTACTACTGTTTTAGTAACTACGCGTTTAATCCATATTAATGGCAGTATTGAGCAATTAAATAAAACGGATGAAAGAGCGCTAATAATTACTGAAATGGGTTCACTTACTCGGGAAAAAAGTATTAGTATTTTAAATTATCTCGATTATCAAAACCCTACATATGTGGACGATTATCAAGTAAGTATTACTAAATTCAATGAATATGAAGCAGAAATTAAAAAAGATATTCGAAATGAAGAAGAACAAGCGTTGTTTGATGAAATTGTTGATCGTGATAAACAAATGAATGATTTATTCTTAGAGCAAATTATTCCTGCGATTGAAGCGAATGATCGATCGGCGGTTAATTCTCTAAGCTTAACTAATACAACTATTCGTAATCGAACAATTACTGCTTTAAATAAAATGCAAGAACTGGTACAAGCTAGTCGGACAGAGGCAGCAAATGATGCGGTAGATAGTGGAGCCGTCGCTACAAAAACCTTAATTATTGCCATGATTACAGCTCTTGTTATTGGGACCATTCTAATCATTATCATCAGCAGAAGAATTACACGTAATCTAAAGAAAGTCGTTCAGGTTAGTGATACGATCGCAAAAGGTGATTTAACGGCAGAAAAGGTTAACTATGAGGGCAAAGATGAAATTGGTCAATTGGCTCAGTCCATGAATAAAATGAGCAATAATCTCCGCATGGTTATTCAAAAGATCTCGGAAGTATCGATTACCGTTAACAGGCAGAGCGAGAACTTATCTCAATCGACAAATGAGGTGACTGCAGGTAGTCAGCAAGTAGCAACTACTATGCAGGAATTATCATCTGGAGCAGAAAACCAAGCAAATACGGCGAGTGATTTAGCGGCATCAATGGAATCTTTTTCTGGCACGATAGGGGATGCATATACACAAGGGGAGCTAATTTATCAATCATCTAATAAAGTATTAGGAATGACGAATGATGGAAGCCAATTAATGAAATCTTCTATTGCGCAAATGAATGTAATTAATCAAATTATGAAAGAAGCAGTAGATAAAGTACGTGGTTTGGATACACAGTCTCAGGAAATATCTAAATTAGTTTCCGTTATCAAAGGCATTGCAGATCAAACAAATTTACTCGCAT
This sequence comes from Niallia sp. RD1, assembly GCF_024219955.1. NCBI lineage: Bacteria > Bacillati > Bacillota > Bacilli > Caryophanales > Bacillaceae > Niallia > Niallia sp. RD1. Next base: position 2,328,467 of record NZ_CP100420.1, read on the forward strand.
TAAATGCGGCTATTGAAGCAGCTCGAGCTGGGGAGCATGGACGAGGCTTTGCAGTAGTTGCAGATGAAGTAAGGAAGCTGGCAGAACAAGTTGCTTTCTCAGTTACAGATATTACTAATATTGTAGGCAGCATTCAAAAAGAATCTAGTGTGGTTACAGAGTCCCTGCAAGGTGGTTATGAGGAAGTCATAAAAGGTACAGATCAGATTAAAACAACCGGGGAAACATTTGATGGTATTAAAAACGCGGTAAATGATATGGCAAATAGCATCGAAGTTGTTTCGGAAAATCTAGCGTCTATCTTGGAAACAAGTAAAGAGATGAATCGTTCCATTGAAGATATCGCAGCGATTTCCGAAGAAGCAGCAGCAGGGATTGAACAAACTTCTGCATCTGTTCAGCAAACAAGCAGCTCTATGCAAGAGCTGGCAGATAGTTCCCATGAATTATCTAATTTAGCAGTAGAGTTAGACGGGTTAGTGAAAGAGTTTAAAATCAATTAGGCAAAAAAGTTGAGAAACGAATGAAAGTTTCTCAACTTTTTTTATTACCTAGATTATTCGGAAAATAAAAATTTCGGGTATAAAAATAAATGGTAATGTGCTATGATGAAGGAAATAAATCTCATTGGCTTGGTTATTGATTGCTGATGTTTTAGGAGAGCGATACTAAATGGAAATTTGGAAGCGGAATTTACTTGTTTTGTGGATAGGAGTTTTCTTTACCTCCGCATCATTTAACATGGTAATTCCCTTTTTGCCAATTTTTCTTCTAGAGTTAAATGTTCATGAAAATACAGAGATTTGGTCTGGAGTACTGTTTAGCGCAGCGTTTTTTGCAGGAGCATTTGCTTCCCCATTTTGGGGCAGACTTGCCGATAAATATGGAAGAAAACCGATGATTATTCGCGCTGGATTTGTGCTGTTTGTCGTTTATACGTTAGCTGCATTTGTTACGAATCCTTATCAATTGTTAGTGCTTCGTATTCTTCAAGGATTGTTATCTGGTTTTATTCCTGGGGCGATTGCCTTAATTGGAACGAATACCCCTTCAGATAAAACAGGCTATGCTTTATCGATGATTTCCACTGCGTCAGCATCGGGTGGGATTATGGGACCATTAATTGGGGGAGTGATTTCTCAATTAGTCGGTAACCGTCTTTCTTTTGCGAGTGCTGGCCTGCTTGTTTTTATCGCTACGTTTTTAATCATTTTCTGGGTAAAAGAGGATAATTTTTCCCCTAGTAAAGAAAAAGGATCTGTTCGAAATGACTTGCGAATTGCCTTTGCGAATAGGCCACTTATGCTCGTACTCCTTTTAACGGTTGTCACCTCGTGCTCAATCATGACGATTGAACCAATTCTTCCTCTTTATATATTAGAGGTTGGCGGTTCGATGGATAAAGCTTCCTTATTAGCGGGGATTATCTTCTCTCTTCCTGGGATTGCAAGTGTCATAATGGCGCCATATTGGGGCAAGTGGGCAGACAAGGTTGGATTTAACCGCGTTTTATTTATTGGATTATTCGGCGGTGGGCTTGGTACCTTTGCCCAAATTATTTTCAGTAATATTTGGGGCTTCTCGATTACTCGTTTTATTTTCGGTCTCTTCTTCTGTGCGGTATTCCCAGCATTGAATGGGTTAGTTGTGAAATCAACAGCAGAAGACTTCCGTGGCAGAGCCTTTAGTTTAAACCAAACAGCAACTCAGCTAGGAGGGATGTTTGGACCAATGCTAGGTGGCTTACTCGGAGGCGTTTTCCCTGCTCAATCTGTTTTTATTGTAACAGGTATTCTGCTAATCGTAGCAACAGGTATCGCTTATAAAAAAGGCGATGTATTTAGTACAACGATTAAGCAAAAAGTTAAAATAGTTACTCATGGCAAATAACAGAAAGGGACTTCTTGTGCTAAATAGGGCATAAAAGAAGTCTCTGTTTTTTTGTTACAAAAAATTCACCTTCCAGCTTACATATTTCGAATGGAGCAAGAGAGAATAAAGGTTGGAGGTGATAATCATGACAAAAAATAAACATAAAAATGCGAAACAAGCAGTACAGAATGATACGGCTCGTCAATATGATCATGAATTTGCCAATGAACCCCTAACAGCAGCAGAGAAATTAAATAATAAAAAGACGAAAAAAAGACAGTAAAATGTTCCGAAAAGTATCCTTCGAATGGGGATACTTTTTTTATTGAGCAGGAAAAAATCAAAAAAAATAGAAGGTAAGTAATTAAACATTCTATTTTAGTAAGAAACGCTGTTGTTGCTTAGAAAATATTTTTAGAGAGTGTGAGGATAGATGGAATATTTACTAAATAGCGAGGAAATGAAAAGATGTGATTTAACTACGATTGAAAAGATTGGAATGCCCTCAATGGTTCTCATGGAACGAGCAGCACTTTCCGTAATAGAGGAATTAGCATCTTTTGATTTAACGAAGGTGCTTATTGTATGTGGTTCTGGCAATAACGGAGCAGATGGCTATGCAGTAGCAAGATTGCTCCATTTACAAAAGATAGCGGTAGACATCTTATTTATAGGAAATGAACAGAAACGATCACCGGAAAACAACCAGCAAAAGAAAATAGCAGAGTATTATGGCGTGAAGTCGGTAAAGGATATAGAGATAAATCAATATACAACCATTATAGATGCCTTGTTTGGGATTGGATTGTCACGACCGTTATCAGGAAAGTATGCGGAGGTAATAACCAAAATAAATCAAATGAATGTAGAAGTTCTCTCTGTGGATGTTCCATCTGGTATTTCAGCGGATAACGGAAAAGTGATGGGATGTGGCATAAAAGCGACAAAAACAGTGACGTTCGCGTTTAATAAAGTAGGATTGGTACTCTATCCTGGTGCAGCCTATGCCGGGATGGTAAAGGTTAAAGACATTGGGATAACAGAAGCAGGATTTGAAGAAGAATTTCCAAAAGTATATTCTTATACAATAGAGGATTTAGCTAAAATTCCTAAGCGTAACCCTTATTCGAATAAAGGTACATATGGAAAAATATTAGTAATTGCTGGCTCAAAAAATATGAGTGGAGCTGCTTATTTCTCTGCGAAAGCAGCTTATCGGATGGGAGTCGGCTTAGTAAGAATCGTGACACCAGAGGAGAATCGGCAAATAATCCAAAGCTTGCTACCAGAAGCCATTGTCACAACATATCAAAAAAAGCAGTTAGATGGAGACTGGTTAATGGACGCAATTAATTGGGCGAGTGTGATTGTCATTGGCCCTGGAATGGGTGGATCGGAGGAAGCTCATTATTTGTTAAGCAAGGTACTTTCGATTAGCGAAGTTCCGCTCGTGATCGACGCAGATGCAATAAATATCCTTGCTAAAGAGCCTGAGCTATTACAGCATAATAAGCAAAATATCATTCTTACTCCACATATAGGAGAAATGTCTCGTCTCACCGATAAACCAATTTCCGAGATTGCAGAAAATATAATCGAGGTAGCGGAAAGATTTGCGAAAGAAAAGAAGCTAACTTGTGTATTAAAGGACGCAAGAACAATCGTCACAGAAGGAAACCGCGGCACCTATGTGAATACATCTGGAAATGATGGCATGGCAACGGGTGGTACAGGAGATGTATTAACAGGCGTGATTGCTGGTTTGCTTGGACAAGGGCTAAGTGTTGTAGAAGCTGCTCGATTAGGAGTTTATATTCATGGGTTAGCAGGCGATGCTGCAGCAGCTAAAAAGGGGGCATATGGACTGCTGGCAGATGATGTGTGTGAAGCGATTAATGATGTGGTGAAATAAAGGAGGAATAGAATGGATGCACGGCTAAAAGAGCTAGTTGATTTAACCAAAAAACAATGGGGACTAACTGATTATTATTTAGGAAGACATCGTTTGTTTCGGCGTCTTATGTTGGATGGCGAGACGATCTATTTTTTAAATATGGAATGGTTCCCTAATAAATATGCCAATTGGATAGATGAAGAGGAAAATCCAGCTGGCACAGCTTCCGTTGATATAAATATACACACGAAAGAGTTCCACTCCGCTATTTTTGTCCAAGGATTGACGTATGCAAAAAACGGTATTGTTTTTCCTAATAAAGATGTGGAAGAGGTAAAGGAGTGGCTTGCTAATTTCACAGGGTTAAAGATAGAGAAAGATTTTATTTGCAAAAAAAGAGCAGAACGAGAGCTATATTTTCAAGAGCAGTGGAATGGAGTGCCCTTATCTCCCTCTGTTTCTATCGAAGTAGAGTTTAATGAAAAGGGAGAGTTAACGTTTTATTCTCAAAATATAAGCGTATTATCGAAAAGGAAAGACTTAGAGGAAGAGTATACGCTATCGTTATCATCACCCATAGAGGCAATAGCAAGAGAGCAGGTCGTTTTAGCAAAATTCCCTCAAGATGATGGTACTATTATCGTATATGGCATGGAAGAAACATTTATAAGAAACGATCAAAAAGGCACAGTTCCATTTATGCTAGATAAGGGTATTCCCAAAATCGTAAACAAAGAAATAGTGTGGCAGAATACAAAGAGAGATAATTTTGAAAGAAAGTATTTACAGTGGGATGATCAAGTAAGTATCGAGGATGCCTATTCAAGGGTACCACATCCAGACTCTTTGCCCATAACAGATGAGGAAGTAGAGAAATGTATGCAAGGAATAATCGAATTTTTGCAAATGAAGTATCCACATGAATCAGGTAAATGGATGCTAAAATATTTAAATAGAGAAAACTCCTATTTGCATGCCAATCTTGAGAAAGCTGCTTCCAAAAGCCTTTTTGCAGAAAAAATTCTTATATTCCTTGATAATGAAGGAAATGTAATAAACTACATGGACAAAAAGGACTTATGGGATAAAATCATGGACACAAAGGACGATGAACAAAAAGAGATAAAAGAGATAAAAGTGAGCAAAGAAGAGGCTTATAATAAACTGAAGCCATATTTTACTTTAACGCCTTACTATGTGTTTGATTCAGGCGATAACAAGTGGGTACTATGCGGAAAATTTGACTGTGATTACTTTGTCGATGTGGAAAGTGGAGAAGTCAGCAGGCTAGAGGATTCTTTTTTGATTTATTAACTAAGTGTGTCACTACTTATAAAAACAAACAGCAAAGACTTTTTAAACACAAGGAGGAAGAAAAATGGACTCTTCCCTAGAATTACAAATGCTCATTCAATTATTTGAACGAGCTGCCCTTTTACTGATAACCTTATTTTTTATGACGAGAGTACCGAAATTTAAAGAAACCTTGCAAAAGGATCATCACTCTCCAACAGAACTAACATTAATCACGCTGATATTTTGTGCTTTCGCCTTATTTGGTACCTATTCTGGAATCCAAGTAGAAGGTTCTATTGTGAATATCCGCACAATTGCGATTATGTCAGGCGGTATCCTCTTTGGTCCATGGGTTGGAATTGTGACTGGAATTGTATCAGGCGTGCATCGTTACTTAATTGATATTGGCGGCGTAACCTCTGTCCCCTGTTTAATTACAAGTATTCTTGCAGGGATAGTATCAGGTTATATACATTATCGAGTGAAAAAGAATAGTCGTTGGATATATGGGATAGTCGCTGGAATGCTATGTGAAATGTTAACTATGATTCTGATTTTACTTATGGCAGACCCCTTCGATTTAGGGGTAGACATTGTGTCAAAAATTGCCTTACCAATGATTTTAGGACAAGGCAGTATCGGGTTAATTGTCTTAATGATTGCTAGTGTAGAAGGAGAAAAGGAAAGAATCGCAGCACAGCAGGCACAGCTAGCCCTTAATATTGCTAATAAAACATTACCTTATTTTCGTTCTATTAATGGCAATTCATTGCGTACGATTTGTACAATTATAAAAGAAGATATCCGGGCGGATGCAGTAGCTATTACCGATACAAAGGATGTTCTTGCCTATGTTGGATTTGGAGAAGAAAAATACAAGATTGGCCAAGAGATTATCAGTGACTTAACGAAGGAAACGGTCCGAAGTGGTAAGATTACAATTCGAAATAATATCGCTGATCACCATACCCCACAGATTCATTGTTTATTGGTCATTCCGCTGGAAGAAAGAGGCGTTGTAACCGGTACTTTGAAAATCTATTACCGAAAAGCCTATACGATTACCTATACATTGCAGACAATGGCAATTGGGTTGGCACAAATTATCTCGACGCTTATGGAAGTATCGAGAGTGGAGCAAATGAAAGAAGAAGCAAATAAGGCGGAACTAAAAGCATTACAAACAAAAATCAATCCTCATTTCTTATTTAATGCGCTAAACGCGATTGCATCGACTACTCGTCGTGATCCAGAAAAAGCTCGAGAATTGATTATTAATTTGTCTGGTTATATGCGTTACAACTTAGAGGTAGGGGAAGAGCTTATTGATATCCAGCTAGCCCTAAAACAAGTAAAAGACTATATTCAAATTGAAAAGGCTCGATTTGGAAATCGACTACAAGTGAACTATGAGATAGATGATACACATATCAAGCTCCCAAGTCTTCTTATTCAACCTTTAGTAGAAAATGCGGTTGTGCACGGAATTTTAAAACGAAAAGGTCCGGGAGTAGTGACAATATCAGTCAAAGATTTAGGAGAAACGGTAAGAGTAAGTGTACGAGACACTGGTGAAGGAATTGCTCAGGATGTGATTAATCGTTTAGCAAAAGATGAAGTATCATCAAAACAAATCGGTTTAACGAATGTCCATCAACGAGTAAAATTAACATATGGAACAGGCTTAGTCATTCGCAGATTAGAGCCAGGGACGGAAGTTTATTTTGATATAACGAAGGAGATAGCATGAAAGCAATTATTGTAGAGGATGAAATACCAGCAAAAGAAGAATTAGAATACTTAATTCAAACACATAGCAATATGGAGATTGTTGCTTCTTTTGAGGACGGCCTAGATGTGCTTAAATTTTTACAAGCAGAAGAAGTCGATGCGATTTTCTTGGATATTAATATTCCTTCTTTAGACGGAATGCTTTTGGCAAGCAATATTAGTAAATTTGCGAAAAAGCCTTATATTATTTTTACGACAGCTTATAAAGAGCATGCAGCACAGGCGTTTGAATTAGAGGCATTCGATTATATTCTGAAGCCGTATGAAGAAAAGCGTATTGCGGCAATGCTTACCAAACTAGAAACGGCTTTTCAAAAAGACACCGGTGGGGCAGAAGAAGTGACAATAGAGGTAAATCGCCGTATTAACTTGCGTAAAAATGAAAATATTATTGTAACAGATGTTAATGATATTTATTATGCAGAGGCAAGCGAAAAAGTAACATTAGTTTATACCAAATCAGAAGAATATATGATGCCAATGAGTATCTCTGATTTTCACAGTAAGTTGCCACAGGATACTTTTTTCCGCTGTCATCGATCTTATACGGTGAACCTCTCGAAAATCCATGAAATTGTGCCATGGTTTAATCATACGTATCTAGTCAGATTAAAGGACATAAAGGCAGAAATCCCTGTTAGTAGAAGTAAAGCAAAAGAGTTTCGACAAATTATGCATCTGTAATTACCATTCATTCCGAATAAAGGGCATTTCATTCTGATACCGGTTTCAAAAGTCTTTCAGGCGGTATAATTTAACTATAAATAGAAAGCATAAGCAACCTTTTATAGTAGAAAATACAGTTTATAAACCGTGTAGAAAGAGGAGATCGGAATGAAAGAACGAAACGGAAATCGCCTTCTTATCGTTATTGGTACAATTATTGTTCAAATGGGGCTAGGGACAATTTATACGTGGAGCTTATTCAATCAGCCCCTCGTTGATAAATTTGGATGGGATTTGAGCGCAACGGCAATCACTTTTTCCATTACCAGCTTTGCCCTAGCATACGCAACCCTTTTTGCCGGAAAAATTCAAGATAAATTGGGTCTGCGTCGCTTAATTGCCTTTGCTGGGATTATGCTTGGCGGGGGATTAATGTTAACTTCTCAAGTATCATCTTTATCGATGCTTTATCTTATAGCAGGCGTATGTGTTGGTTTTGCAGACGGGACTGCTTATATTACTTCTTTATCAAATTTAATTAAATGGTTCCCTGAGAAGAAAGGTCTAATATCAGGTATTTCTGTAGGAGCGTATGGAACCGGTAGCTTAGTGTTTAAATATATAAATACAAGTTTAATCGCATCTTATGGTGTTTCAACAGCCTTCTTAATTTGGGGAATTATCGCTTTAACGATGGTTGTCGGCGGATCATTCCTTTTAAAAGAAGCACGGGAAGTAGAAACAACTACAACTTCTTTAGCGCCAGAGCAAAAGAATTATACAGTCAAAGAAATGCTAAAAACAAAGCAAGCATATTTACTCTTTGTGATTTTCTTTACTGCATGTATGAGTGGATTATATTTAATCGGAATTGTAAAAGATATTGGTGTTAGCTTAGCACATTTAGATGTAGCGACAGCTGCCAATGCCGTTGCTTTAGTTGCTATATTCAATACAATCGGACGTATTATACTTGGAGCGTTATCTGATAAAGTAGGTCGAATAAAAGTAGTTTCTGGAACATTAGTCGTAACAGCTGTAGCAGTAACTGTTTTAAATGTAGTTCCATTAAGCTTCCCATTATTCTTTGCTTGTGTAGCAGCAATCGCGTTCTGTTTCGGAGGCGTAATTACCGTATACCCTGCCATCATTGCTGATTTCTTTGGCTTAAAAAATCAAAGCAAAAACTATGGAATAATCTATCAAGGCTTTGGGTTTGGAGCATTAGCCGGCTCTATGATCGCAGCAGTACTCGGAGGATTTCATGCAACCTTTACAGTAATATCTGTTTTATGTGTTATTTCTTTCGTAATTACTTTAATTATAAAGCCGCCATTTATGGAACCAGAACCAAAAGAGAAAAAGCAGCCACAACCTAAATTGGTAAATCGTCTTGGATAAGTGAAAATGAAAGAGCCCGCAAATGTTAAAACTAATTTTACATTTGGGGAGCTTTTTTTTTTTACGTTTTCCACATTCAACCAAATAAAAGAGAAAACATGAAACATGTGCTTAGATTTGATAGAATAAAAGGATCAAATCATTTTTTTATGCTTTTCCACATACACATAATTTAAAGGAAACACAACAAAATACGTCTTTAGTCGTAGACAATATTCCATTTAAAGTCTATAGCAAGAAATAGCTTGCTTACGTTAAAATAGAATTAAATAAAATGTGAATTTTTGAAACAAATGATGAAATGAAACGTATAAAAAATAAAGGAATACGAAGGCAGGAGTCGATTATAGTGAACTCATTTTTAATGTTTTTAGTCCGAACAGGCATTTCTTTTCCTGTAGGTGCTTTAACATGGCTAATCAGTTATGTGGCGTTTGACCAATATTTCATCCTTTCCGTTGTATATGGAGTCGTGGCAACTGGTGTTTCCTATGTTATCTCAGACGGAGTAATCAAACATCAATTAATAGCAAGGCAAGGATTATCAAGGAAAGAATATAAATTTATTCAAACACAATTGAAGGAAGCGAATGAGAAAATTGGTCGGTTAAACCGACATGTATTTTCCATCCGTCATTTTCCGTCTTTTAAACAAAGAATAGATTTAATGCGTGTAACAAAGAAAATTTATCGATTAACGAAGGAAGAACCACGCCGTTTTTATAAAGCGGAAAAATTCTATTATTCTCACTTAGATTCATTAGTGGAAATTGCGGAGAAATATGCGCTATTATCAGCACAGCCCAAAAAGAACCGAGCACTGCAGGCAACGTTAAATGATACGAGAAGAACATTGGAGCAACTTTCAAGAACGCTAGAAGACGATCTTCATGAAATACTGTCAGATGATATTGATGATTTACATTTTGAGTTAGATGTTGTAAAGCATACTTCTTATAAGGAGAAAGACACGGAGTTGTTAGATGAAAGCAGGCGACCTAAATGACAGATGCACGGCAAAAGAACATAATTACAGATGATTATTTCTCTGATCCTTTAGGAGAAAGCAATAATTTGTTCGTTCAAAAAGGCGAAACAGCAGAAACTGTTCGCCTTATTGATGTTTTATCACCTGAAAATCAAAAACGGGCATATGAACTTGCGAACAAACTTGATCCAACCAATCACCGATCAATGATTGCTTACGGGGCAGAAGCCCAGAAGAAATTGCTGTCCTTCTCTCATATGTTGATTGAGCACGTACAGCGAAAAGATGTTGGAGAAGTCGGTAATATTGTTGGTGAATTAATGGAGAAGCTAAATGAAATAAATCCAGATGATTTACGTGTCAAAAAGAAAGGATTTTTTCGAAGACTATTTAGCAAGCCTTCAAAAAGTGTCCATGAAGTCCTTTCTAATTACCAGAAGGCTAGCGCTCAAATCGATCGCATGAGTGTGCGTCTCGAGCGCAGTAAAAATGTACTGACTGCAGACATTCATTTACTAGAACAACTGTATGAAAACAACAAAAATTATTTTCAAGATCTGAACATATATATTGCAGCAGCGGAAATGAAATATGAGGAAATGACGGTAAGGCTTATTCCGGAACAAAAAAAGCTGGCAGAGGAATCCGGTGACCGAATGAAACTGCAAGAGGTAAATGATATAATTCATTTCGCTGAATTACTCGAAAAACGGATTTATGATTTAAAAGTGAGCAGAGAAATTACAATCCAAACTGCTCCACAAATACGACTGATTCAGCATACAAATCGCACGGTCATTGATAAAATTCAGTCATCCATCATGACATCGATTCCATTGTGGCGAAATCAAGTTTCTATTGCTTTAACTTTATTAAGACAACGTCATGCAATTGAATCGCAAACAAAAATGAGTGCAAATAGGCTTGAGACCAATGTGCAGGAGATGGCAAAAATCGCAAATGAAAATCGTCCAGCAATGTTGGAAATAGAATCATTAAAAGAAACCCAGCATAAATTGATGAGTTCATTAGAAGAGACGTTACATATGCAAGAAGAAGGAAAGCAAAAACGAAATCAGGCAGAACAAGAAATCGTTCAAAGAGAAGGTAATTTAAAACAAGCATTAAATACGGCAAACGATAGGTATTAAAAAAGGCTGATAAAATGTCTAACGGGTTCGGTATTAAGGTAGAAAAATTAAATATGTAATATAATTAGGACTCTAATTCATATATGAATTGGAGTTCTTTTATTTGTTTATATATAGGCATTTTACTAAGTTTATAATCTAAATTCGTATAAAAATTAGCATATAAATTGGTAGAAGTCTTCTGACCAGCAGACAGTCTCCAATTACTGTGTTAAAATGTGTGCTAATTGGACATACTAATTGTATGAACAATTTTAGAATACGGAGGACGATAAGAATTGAAGTTTATAAAGCCTAAAAACAACAAAGCAGAAAACGTAGATTGGCTTATATCCGAACGAGTGCGAGCTATCGTCAAGACCTACGCAGAATATACGGAGTATAGTGAAAGCGAAGTCGTTGATATGTTGCTGCTCAATATTTTAGATGATAAAGATTTTATAAAATGGATTGAAAACAGACGTAATAATCGGCGGATTGTGAAGCAATTGGAAATTGAGGATTTAGTGGAGACTGATAAAATTGTCTAAATTAAAACGATTGGCGACCAAAGAAGATAATCTAGTTTTTATTCCTTCCCCTGTTTCTTCAGAAGAAATATCGGAAAGAGCTAAAGATTATAATGTTTTGACTCCAAAGCAGTTCGGAACAAAACACAAAGATTTGTTGTTTATGCCGATTGATTTCAATGGAAAAACCCATCAAATCCAATATAACTATTGCTCCAACCCTTATTGTAAATAGCACGGACTTCCACAAGAAAAATTCCCAACTAAAGGGAAACCGAGCCGATACAAATTATCGGGTTCTGGTACGGATAAAACCATTCATTGCAATCCCGACCCCATTAATTCAAACAAGTTAGCCACATTGGGGTGCCGTACAGTTACTCTATCCAATTGGTCAATTTCTCAAGAAATCGAACGGTTAATCCAAATCAACAGTGTTCAAGATTTGGAGCCTGATTATCAGTTTCATAAGGAAGGATGCAATTCCGAATGCTCTACCCCATTCAATGAACCGAAAAGATTTTATAAACAAGGGAAAAGCACAGGTAAATCGCAACGATGGCAGTGCAAATCGTGCAAGAAGTTCACCAATGTCTTGCCGAGCGGCAGAAAGTCCATCACTTATCACCAACAAAGAAGTGATGTTCTGCCACTGTTTACGAAACTGTTATTAAGCCGTGTTCCAATTACAAGAGCTTGTGAAATCTTGGAGATTGGGCGTGGGACATATTATAACAAATTAGAATTTGTTTATCGGAGATGTTTGGAGTTTTTGGAACGACACGAGACCAAACCACTTCAAGCGATGCACTTTAAAGAAATGTGGTTAAACACTGATAAGATGACCTATTTCCTTAACAATGTTCGCAAAAAAGGAATGGGCGGCAGCGAATATGATGATGTGGAGGAAAGCCAGTTTCCAACCAGTGTCGTGGTTACTGCCGATGTCTTTTCAAGATATGTGTTCCGCAGTGATGTGGCATATGATTGGGATATTTCGTTGGGGGATATTGCTCTTGATACCGTTCTTATGAAAGAGGACCATTTAAATGAATTTGCCAAGAAACACGCTCGTACTCCAAAGTATTCCCATTACCCAATGTCGCCATCAAAAAATGATACACAAACAGAAGTTGAGTATCGGAAGGATTTAGAGAAGATTGAACGCAGGGCGAGATATATGGATGGATTGCACGTCAATTCGACTTATACAACGATTGCTCATTTCTGGCTTATCAAACAACTTATAAAGGCTTCTGAATGGCGTTTCGTGACCGATGAAGACAATTCTTTGATGACTTCCCTTTTTGAGTATTCGCCAATGAATTCCGCTTGTCGGATGCCCATCACTTTCTCTGCCAAACGGATAAAACGAAATCGAGAAAACAAGCCCGTGAGGAGTTTGTTCAAGCGAGGGTGGATTTGGTTAATTGGGGAATAAATTCTGGGTATGATACAAAGTCTCTGAGGAAATTAGCGTTCCTGAAACTAGAGGAACTACTCCACACCCATCAATTCCATAAAGAAATTAACACGGGGGTTTCCAGCCATTTTGAATATGCGGACAATCCAATTGAGCATCCTTTAGCGACTATTGACAGAGGATTTAGATGGGTAGATTGCACAACCAATCTGTCATCAATTGAACCAAAAGATATTGCTAATCTTATTCTGGAAGTTAATGATAATGCGACCAACACCTTTATCCAACACATTCGAAGGAGATTATCCATCTTAGAAAGACCATTGACCACTGCCCGTGGCGATGGCAAAAGTTATATCTATTCCAATTTCAATCCTAAGTATGCTCAAATGGCTCTTACCATCCTTCGAACATATTACAATTTTTGCTTTGCTTATAAAACAAAGGATAGAATTGGCACTCCTGCACAAAGGTTAGGAATTGCAGAAAAAGAATTTAATATTAAGGATATAATCTATATGCAGTAGATGGAGATAAATTCTTCAGATTTCTTCCCTAATTTCATAATTAACTGTTAAGATTAATTGAACATTCTGTAAAAAGCGATATGAAATAATAAACATTAAAACGGGGGTTTGAAAGTATGCATATTAGGGAAGCAAAATTGTCAGATGCCGAAGCAATAGCGAGAGTGTATGTTGATAGTTGGAAGAGCACATATAAAAACATAATTCCAGACTCTTTCTTAGAAAGAATGACTTACGAAAAAAGAATACCACAGTGGATTAATAACATATCAAGAGCTGACAATTATGTTTATGTTGCAGAAACTAACGATGGTGAAATAGTTGGAGTTGCCGATGGAGGAAAAAGGGAAACAAATCAATTCGAGAATTCGGGAGATTTAACCTCTATATATATCAGTGAGGAATATCAAGGACAAGGAATAGGAAAAAAATTGGTCGAGAGATTATTCTCAAAGTTAAAGGAGTTAGGGTACCAAAGGATATTTGTAGAAGTATTAGATGACAATAAATCAAAATTCTTCTATGAAAAATTGGGTGCAGAATTTTACGAATTAACAACAACGGAAGTCCAAGGAAAAGAATTGAGTTTGGTGATTTATGAATGGAAAGATGTAAATTTGGTACTAATCCCAAGTTGATAATTGAGTGACATATAAAGTAAAAAGCAATGGAAAACTAATTCCATTGCTTTTTTTATTGTTAATTTAATGCTAATACCGATACTAAAATTAATGCTAAATGGGGTTCTAATTGGAATTTTCTACTTCAAAACCGAACCCGTTAGAAAATGTCAGCCCTTTTTTAATACCTTTATTTAATCTATTAACTTTGCAAAAGGAATCCGCTTATTTAAGTAATGCATAATAGGTATCCCGATGGCCATAACGACAAATTCACCAATCGCAGTTGTTGCCCAAGTAATGAAGAATGGGAATCCAAGTGCAAGATGTAATTGATACGCAATAATAAACATATTAAAAGTAAACACAAGTGTATTGATCATCATCAACAGAAGATGACTTTTAACAAACTTGCTTATTCCAATTGTAATTAACAAACAAATAATCGAATGAGCAACACCAAAAGTTAAATCATATAGCTTAATGGTGGAAAGGAATAAGTTTGCTAGAAACACGCCAACTACAATTCCATAAATATATTTTTTGTTAAATACAACAAGATGATTAAATAATTCCGAAATACGGTATTGGATGCTGCCAAAGGCAATAGGGGCAATCGCAACAGTAAAGGCAATATACAATGCAGCCACCAAGCCATTCACAGCAAGTGTTTTTGTTTTCATTGTTTTCTCTCCCTTAGTTTTTTTACGTGGGATGGTCTCGAACCACGTTAGACATAACTTTCACACAGTGAATAATCATATAATAGTTAGCCTATGTTCGTCAATGGAATTTTATCCCGCTGTTTGAGTATACTTGGGACTATCATATTTTAATGAAAGGAATTTGCAACAGAGAATCGCTATAGATATCTAAAGTCAAACAAAAAAATAAAAAACTTTTCCGCTGACTTCTTCCTGACACATTCCTTTTTTATTCTATTACTTGTAAGCAGCAAGACAATCATGCGAATAAGTTAATTCATATAAATAGAATAGAAAGAGGTTGAAGCAAAAGATGAAGAAAAGTTTAAAGAAGTGGATTATTAGTGGAGTATCAGTTTTAGTAATAGGAACAGGAATCGGATCTTATTATTATTTTACAAATGATAATCAACCGGAAGTAAGAGCGCAGGTTAGAACGCAAACAGCGACTGCTGAAACTGGGGATGTAGAAATTGAAGTAAGTGGTACTGGAAGCATTGCAACCATTAATAAAGAAACCTTTACTTCTGAAGGAAATGCAACGGTAGATGAAGTATTAGTCGAGGTTGGCGATGAGGTGGAAGAAGGCGATGAGCTAGTAACGTTCGAGGATGATACGCTGGACCCAATCGTAGCATCTTTTTCTGGTGAAATCACTGCTCTAAATGTAGAGGAAGATGGAAATGTATCAATGGGAACAGAAGTCGTGACTGTTACTGATTATGATAATTTAGAAATGGTAGTGAACGTAGATGAACTTGATATTTCTAAAGTAAAGGTCGGACAAGCTGCAAATATAAAAGTTAGTGCACTTGAAGATAAAGAATTTACTGGCAAAGTTACAAGTGTTGCAAAAGAAGCGAACAGTGATAGTAATAGTGTTGCTAAGTATGCAGTAACAGTCAAAATAAGCAAGCCTAGCGGATTATTGGTTGGCATGACAGCTGAAGCCACTATCACAACTGATAAAGCTGAGGACGTTGTGACCGTTCCAGTCGAAGCAGTACAGAAGGAAGATGATCAATATTATGTTTTAGTGGCAACTGGAACAGCAGCGAATGAAGAAGGCACAACAGAAACAGCATCTACAAAACAAACCGTTGAAGTAGGATTGCAAAATACAGAAGTTGCAGAAATTAAAAGTGGTTTAGAGGAAGGTACAACAGTAGTACTTCCAACATTTGAATCATCGAGTGATAGTGAGACGCAAGGTATGTTCCCTGGTGGAGGACAAATGCCAAGTGGTGAAGGAAGAGGCCAGATGCCAGGAGGAGGCCAAGGTGGCGGAATGCCTTCCGGTGGATTTGGAGGTAGAAATGAATGATAGAACAACATGCAATTGTAGAAATAAAGAATGTGAAAAAGGAATATACTCTTGGAGGAGAAACGGTTACGGCATTGGATAATGTAAGCTTTACCGTCAATAAAGGTGATTTTATTGCCATTATTGGTCCATCAGGATCTGGTAAATCGACGTTAATGAATATGATCGGTTGCTTAGATACACCTGACTCTGGAGAATATTATTTGGATGGGCAAAATGTATTTTCTTTAAAAAGTAAGCAATTAGCAGAAGTTAGAAATCATAAAATAGGTTTTATTTTTCAATCCTTTAACCTTCTAACTAAGCAGTCTGCCTTTGAAAATGTGGAATTACCCTTGGTTTATAGAGGGATCGGAAGTAAGGAAAGAAAGGAAATTGCTTTACAAGCTTTGAAAAAAGTAGGGTTATTAGAGAGAGCGGAGCATAAGCCAACAGAATTATCTGGTGGACAGCAACAGCGCGTAGCGATTGCTCGTGCTCTTGCTGGCAATCCTCCAATCCTGCTTGCCGATGAGCCGACTGGAGCTTTAGACAGTAAAACAGGGATAGAAGTGATGAATTTGATGAAAGACCTAAATAGTCAAGGACATACGATTATATTGATAACCCATGATTTAGAAATCGCTAAACAGGCTAAGCGCATCATTCGCATTCAGGATGGTCGATTAGCGGAGACAAAGGAGGTAGTTGTCTCTTGAAATTAGGACAAGCAATCAAGATAGCCTTTAAAAATATTACGATGAACAAATTAAGAGCGGTGCTTACCATGCTTGGTATCATCATTGGTGTAGCAGCGGTCATTGCATTAACTTCATTAGGAATGGGAGCATCTAATTCCGTTTCAGATGAAATTGCTGGGTTAGGAACAACTACTGTTTCTGTAAACCTTTCGGGGAACTCGAGTGAGGAAGAGGTTGTCGATTATGATGAGCTGATGGCATTTGCGGAATATGACGAAGTAAAGGCAGTTTCGCCAACAGTGACGACTTCTAGTACGCTCAAAAATGGAACGACATCAAGCTCTGGAGTTACTGTTACAGGCGTTACTACTTCTTATGAAGAGGTACAGGATATTACTTTACAGTCCGGAAGAAATGTAATGGACATTGACTTGGATAATCGCAATAAAGTAGTCGTGCTAGGCTATAATGTAGCAACAGAATTATTCGGATTCACAACTCCAGTCGATAAAACCGTTCAAATTGATGGAACAACGTTTAAAGTAATCGGGGTACTCGCCGAAAAAGGAGAAGAATTAACTGGATCTGTCGATGATTCCGTCCTTATCCCATTTACAACAGCCCAACGTTTTATTGGTCAAACTTATGTAACCTCAGCAACTGTCCTTATGACAGATGAGGATTCAGTGGAAATGGGAATGGCAAAAATGAAGCAGATGCTATACAATCAGTTTGATGGGGATGAAACTTCATATTCTGTACGAAATCAATCTTCTGTGACAGAGGCACTAGATTCTGTTTCGAACACAATGACTTTATTATTAGCAGGCATTGCAAGTATTTCCTTAATCGTTGGTGGAATCGGAATTATGAATATAATGCTCGTTTCGGTTACAGAAAGAACAAGAGAAATTGGCATTAGAAAAGCAATTGGTGCTAGAAAAAAAGATATTATGCTCCAATTTTTAATTGAAGCAATTGTACTTAGTGCATTAGGTGGAATTTTAGGGGCTGCTATTGGCATAGGAAGTGCGGAAATATTGTCCACAACATTAGATATGACTTCCCAAATTACATGGTGGGTTGTTGGCGGTTCCGTTAGTTTCTCTGTATTAATTGGTATTATCTTTGGAATTTTCCCAGCTAACAAGGCATCTAATTTAAGTCCACTGGAAGCTTTAAGATATCAATAAGAGGAATAGATCAGCTATCTGTCAGCAGATAAAGGCTGATCTATTTTTTATCCTGACAATTATCGGTATAATTGATTTCATTAGTAAAAAATAAAGCATGAGGAAAAAGTCTGAAATAATTATTGAAATCACTATCTCAAAAAGAATGCATGACAAATAAACCATCATTGGATGATTTTTTTAAAATTTATACGACAAAATCAAGATGCTTCTAACACATGATAACCATGGTTTTTAGCTAATAAAATCGCTTGTTCTACCGTGATTTCACGGTTTACTGGAAGAACATCCGATTTTAAATATAATTCAGCGTTATAGGCTTCTTTCTTTTTGAGAATATTGTAGATAGCTGTTAAAAGCATTCGTGCAATCGCAATAATTGCTCGTTTGTGACCACGGCGTTTTCTTAGCCGTAGGTAACGGTTTCGAATTTCGGGATGTTTTTCACTTTTAACCACTGCGGTTGCACATTGCACCAAAAGTGGTTTTATGTAACATCCAGCTCTTGAAATTCTTACTGACTTTTTCTTGCCGGCACTCTCGTTATTTGTGGGTGTAAGTCCTGCCCAGGAGCATAAATGCTTAGCTGTCGGAAACACGTCCATATCAACACCTATTTCGGAAACCACGGCAATGGCGGAAAAAATGTTTTTAAAAGACGGAACAGTTAAGATTAAGTTGATTTCATCATGGTAGGACGCGGCAAGTGAAAGAATAATTTTTTCAAGATCTGCTTTACGGGCTCCAAGGTCTTCATAATGTTGTTTAATAACCTTTAATTTTTCAGCCTGTTCAGATGTAATGTATCCATCAATAGCGAGCTCGAGTTCAGGAAGTTTATGCTTCATGGAGCCATGAATTAAAGGTTCTAAATCAAATGAGGTGTCTAATGGATCCTTTAGTAGCTTCTCAATAATGTTCATGGAGCTTTTGCCGAAGGTATCCGAAACAATATTTCCAAGCTGAATATTAGACACAGTTAAACTGTTTTGAAGACGGTTTTTCTCACTCGACATAAAGTTAGTCAGCTTGAAGCGATAACGCATAAGGTCACGAAGCTGCCTAATCTCAAGTGGAGGCATAAAGCTTCCGGCTACAAGATCATGTTTAAATAAATCAGCAATCCATTTAGCATCTTTTTTATCGGTTTTTTTACCGCGGATTGCCTTGACATACTTAGGATGCGCCAAGGTGATGTTACAGGAATCTTCTAGTACATTGAACACAGGAATCCAGTATTTCCCGGTAGATTCCATACAAACATCCTGACAATCATTTTCACAAAGCCATTGTGACAGCTCAAGCAATCCTTTTGTATAGGTTGAAAAGCGATGGCGTTTGTAAGTGGTTACTCCTTTGTAAGTGGAGGCAATACAAGCCACAACAAAGGATTTGTGGACATCAATTCCACAACAAATGGGATAAACAATTTTTAAAGCCATAGGGAAAACTCCTTTATAAGATTTATAGGGATAGACAACATTGACTGATTGCCCAGCGATAAACGAGTAATGTTTATACAAAGATAAGTCTGCGTGCTCGAAGTCACACTTATTTGTGCTTGGAAAGGCAATCTACACATATAAAAATGCGGTCACTCCACAACTGGAGCAGCCCACTCACCTCCGCGTGATTTGTAGTTGATTGGTATCCCTATGGCTATAGATTTGCCAAAATAACGCTCAGTGCAAACTTGTTTCATTACGTTTTGTGCCTTGAGCGAAGCGAAAGGAATGGATATAAAGATGAAAAAAATTCTAATTGTTGAAGATGAACTGGCAATTTCGATGGTTTTAGGAGCATATATAGAAAATGCGGGATACGATGTAGATTACGCTTATAATGGAGAAGAGGCTTTACAAAAGCTAGAGGAAGAAACACCTGCTCTTATTTTATTAGATATCATGATGCCATATGTAGACGGCTGGAGTGTTCTTTCGTTTATTCGGAAGAAATCGGCATGTCCTGTTATTATGCTTACGGCCTTATCAGATACAGAGCAAAAGCTAAAAGGATTCGAAAATGGAGCCGATGACTATATTACAAAGCCGTTTATAGGGGAGGAAGTTATTGCACGTGTCCAAGCTGTTTTAAGAAGATCGCCTACCTATCAAGAGGATGAGCGTATGAAATACTATGGAGATTTAAAAATAAATTATGTCTCCCATCAAGTTTTTCTAAATGGTATTGAGGTTCCCTTTACTCCCCGAGATCTTTCTGTCTTTCTTTTTCTAGCAAGCAATCCAAATCAAACCTTTACAAGGGATCAGCTTCTAGATCATGTGTGGGGAAGTGACTATGATGGGAGTGATCGAGCGGTTGACTTAGCAATTAAAAGGATAAGGAAATTATTAAATGGGTGGGATCCAAAAGATGGCGAAATTAAAACGTTACGCGGACTGGGCTATCAATTTTATATTCAAGAAAAACAATAAGGAAAAAACACCTCTCCTTTATTATTGGACGAAAAGATATTTACTAACATTGTGTGGTGGCCTATTGATTATTGGCATTATCTCCATTCTATGGATTCGCCATAATGCTTTGGAAAACCGCTTAGAATTAACGAAATTAGTTGCCCAGGAAATAGCAGAGCACGCCAATGAAATGGAAGAAGGAAGGCTGAAGGATATTCGACTTCCATTTTTGCAGGATAGACAGAAATTTATTAATGAAGGACAGCCGCTAGATGTTTTTCTTAAAGATACAACAGGAAATATCCGCTCGCTGAATCAAAATTTTTCTCCAGATGCACTTGCAAAACAACAGGTAATTGAAGCATTACCTTTAGTGAGTGAATTAAGCATAAAAAAGGTGACTTTATGGAATAAGCAAAAAGCTTCTATCGTGATTGCTCCTATTATAAATGGTGGGGTTCAAACAGGCTCTGTCTATATTATTCAGCCGCATAATCAGCTTCAGCATTTAAATAAAGAGGAATATCAATTACTAGGATTATTGCTTCTTAGTTTAGCGCTTCTAGGCTGGTTTGTCATTTACTCTTTGTCTAAAAAGATGGCAAAGCCGGTGGAAGAAGTGGCGAACGCTGCCCAACAGCTAATGAATGGAAACTATCATATTACGTTAAATGAAGATGTGCAGGAAAAAGAGCTTTATCAATTGGTTCTATCTTTTAACGAAATGACAAAGAGATTATATGCATTGGAGAGCTTGCGAACACAGTTGTTAGCAGGAGTTACCCATGAGTTAAAAACGCCAATAACTTCTATTAGTGCATTAATACAAGCTGTGAATGATAATGTCATTCCTGAAAATAAGAAAAAACAATTTTTAACGATGAGTTTAAAGGAAGCAGGTCGACTGCAAAGCATGGTGGAGGATTTACTAGATTTTAATAGCTTTAGTGCGGGTTCAATTAAAGTGAATAAGGAAAAGCTGAATGTGCAGGCTACTTTAAAAGAAATAATCTATCAATGGGAAATTGTTCATGCCGATGCTTTAACTACTACGGAGCTTATTTTTGTAAATCCAGAGAAACCAGTATATGCGATGCTTGATAGTGTTCGTTTTCAGCAAATTCTCGTGAATTTATTAAATAATGGGCTTCATGCAATCAAAGGTAAGCAAGACGGGAAAATAACCATTCATTTAACATATGACAATCATAATATTATGATTTTAGTAGAAGATAATGGCTATGGAATAGCACAAGAAGAACAAGCTTATATTTTTGAGCGGTTCTATCGAGGAAAAAACAAAAAAGATATCGAGCGTGGTCTTGGCTTAGGATTGCCATATAGCTTGCTCTTAGCAAAAGCGCAACAAGGAAATTTATCTTTACAAAAATCAGACGGTTCCTCTACAATATTTTTATTACAATTTCCATTACTTGCTTAAAAAGAAGGGGGCTGTTCGGAGATGACGGTTCAAGAAGAAAAATACTGCAGGGAATCATTAGTAGTAAAAACAAGCCGAATATTCCCAATTGATACAAATAACCATAATTCCTTATTTGGTGGGAAGTTGATGAGCTATATAGATGATGTAGCTTCTATTTCTGCCTCAAGACATTCAAGAAGCGATGTAGTTACCGCATCAACGGATTCCGTTGATTTTCTATTTCCTATTCGTCCAACCGATTCGGTCTGTTTAGAATCATATGTAACTCATACAGGTAAATCATCAATGGAAGTATTTGTGAAGGTTATAGCAGAGAATCTTAAAACAGGCGAAAGAAAGCTCGCTGCCACATCATTTTTAACCTTTGTTGCCTTAGATGAAAATGGCAAACCAAAGCAAGTTGCCAAAGTGATACCCCAATCTGAGGAAGAGACCATGCTGTATAATACAGCGGAACAACGCGTAAAAATCCGCAAAGATAGAAGAGAGCATAGTAAAGCATTTGCAAGTGTTATTAGTACGGACATGCCTTGGGGATAAGTTGACCTGGTGTTGGCTTGGCTGATATCGGTGTTGGATTGGCTGATATCGGTGTTGGATTGGCTGATATCGGTGTTGGATTGGCTGATATCGGTGTTGGATTGGCTGATATCGGTGTTGGTTTGGCTGATATCGGTGTTGGTTTGGCTGATAAAGTGCCGGCTTGGCTGATAAAGTGCTGGTTTGGCTGATAAAGTGCCGGCTTGGCTGATAAAGTGCTGGTTTGGCTGATAAAGTGCCGGTTTGGCTGATAAAGTGCTGAGTTTGGCTGATAAGGTGCCGAGTTTGGCTGATATCAATGCAAGATTGGCTGATATCAGCTAGATTCATATCATAACCAATTAATTTTAAGCTCTGATTCCCTTAATCTTAAATATAAATACTAGAATATCGCTAATAAAACTATAAAACAGTCAATTTAGCATCAAAAATATTCACTTTCCATCCCTACAAAGCGACTTCCTCCACTTAAACCCCCCGCATTTTGCATAATCTACTTATTATCTTTCCTCTCAGCCGACCTTATAACTATATCTTCATCCCTCTTACCATTTATAAACTTACCACCACAACAATATGTCGAATAAATAGAAGAAACGTTGCTATTATTGCAAATCATTTCGAAGTACGAAGAAAAATGTCAGAATATATTAACTTTTTAGAAAATATACTGTCAGGTTTTCTGACAGTATAAAAGACACTTGTCTAGAAGAGGATTATAATCCATACATGGAATAGGAGCAATTGGGAAAATATCCCGCAGCTTCATAGATAAAAAGACAATTATAGGGGGGCATATGATGTTATCCAAAAAAGCACTTTCTTTAGCTATGACAGCAACATTAGCACTAGGATTTATGAGTGGCTGTGCTTCAAATGCAAATTCTGATGAAGGCGGTTCTGGGGACAAAAAGGTAATTAAAATTGTCACGCAATCACCACTTTCTGGAGGTAGCGCAACACTAGGTGAAGCAATTAAATTAGGAGCACAATTAGCTATCGATCAACAAAAGGATAAGTTTGCTGAATTAGGATTTGAAATTAAATTAGATGCACAAGATGATCAGGGCGATCCGAAAAAAGGGGTAGCGAATGCAAATTTAGTTGTCGCAGATCAATCTGTACTAGGAGTAGTGGGACACTTAAATTCAGGTGTTTCTATCCCAGCATCTGAAGTATATGAGAAAAATAATCTTGTCAGTGTATCTCCTGCTAGTACGGCAACAGATTATACGGATCGCGGTTTAAAAACAGTTAGCCGTGTTGTTGCTCGCGATGACTTCCAAGGTCCTGCAGGTGCACAATATGCAGTGGAGACATTAGGAGCGAAGAAAATTTTCGTTGTCCAAGATAAAACGGCGTATGGTTCAGGTCTAGCAGATGCATTTAGAGCTGCGGCAGAAGAATTAGGAGCAGAAATTGTTGGATATGAAGGAATTACCGTTGGTGAAAAAGACTTTAACGGTGTTTTAAACCAAGTATCTTCTAAAAAACCTGACTTAATCTATTTCGGTGGTCTTTATGCAGAAGGTGGAATTTTAGTAAAACAAGCTCGTGAAAAAGGACTAGATATCCCATTCATGGGTGGCGATGGTTTAGACTCGTCCACTTTTGTTGAAATTGCAGGAGATGCTGTTAAAAATACCTTCCTTACTTCCGTTGCCGGAGACACAACGCTATCAGAAGAAGGAACGAAATTCGCTGAAGATTATAAAGCAGCTTTTGGAAAAAGTATAGAATCATATTCTGCATATGCATACGATTCCGCAGCAGTATTGCTAGCTGGTATTGAAAAAGCAATCAAAGATAATGATAATAAATTACCATCACGTGAAGATGTAACAAAAGCTGTACGTGAAACACAAGACTACAAAGGGGTAGTGACAGAAGTTGGATTTGATGAGAAAGGCGACAATAAATTCGCAAAAATCTTTATCTACAAATTTGACGAAGCCAAATACCCAGCTACATTAGATGGAGAAATCAGCCAATAAGCAAGTAAATAAAAAGGGTATGGATCAACCCGTACCCTTTTTATTTTTTAAAAGCCTTCCATATTAAAGTAGGTTACCAAATCAAAGATAAATTATTTTTACAGTAGATAGATAATAGTCGGTAAAAAAGCAGATTCCTTTTGTAAAGTTTGTTGTTTTTTGCATAAATGGAGTGAGTTGATTGGAACGGAGGGC
This sequence comes from Niallia sp. RD1, assembly GCF_024219955.1. NCBI lineage: Bacteria > Bacillati > Bacillota > Bacilli > Caryophanales > Bacillaceae > Niallia > Niallia sp. RD1. The sequence continues at coordinate 2,353,096 of NZ_CP100420.1, forward strand.
ATTGACTCCTGCGGGAAGAAGGGGAAAGGCAGAGACCCCACAGGCAAAGCCGAGGTGGCTCAGCTTCCTCCCCGCGGAAAGCAATTGCCTATAGTGGAAATCAACGGACCTCATTCAAAATCCTAAAATAACAATCTTCGAGTAAATTGGAAATGCATAACTACTATCTATCTACTAAACACAATTAAATCAAAAGTGTGGGGAAGAGAATGCTAACTGAAATCTTACAAACATTGCCGCAAGTTTTAATTGATGGATTAACATTAGGAGCTGTATATGCCGTTATTGCATTAGGGTACACAATGGTTTATGGAATATTAGAATTGATAAACTTTGCTCATGGTGAAATATTTATGTCAGGAGCATTCATTGGGACTGCTATCTTAATTACTTTAACAAGTCTAGGATGGACATCCATGTTACCTGCAGTAGTCTCGCTAATTATCATGCTTCTAATCACTAGTCTAATCACAGGATTTTTAGGAATGGGAATAGAAAGAGTGGCGTATCGTCCGCTTCGAAAAGCACCTAAGTTGATTGCGCTTATCTCTGCAATTGGTATTTCCTTTTTATTACAAGACATCGTTCGTTTTATCACGGAATTATTCAAAGGAAATTATATCTTAACTTCGCCTAGTCTATTTTCCAACAAAATAAATATCGGATCCGTTTTTGGTTCTCATGCTGCAAGTTTTAAAAGCTCGTTTTTAGTTGTTATCATAGTAGCCGTTATTTTGATGGTGGGATTAGATTTCTTCGTTAATAAAACGAAGTGGGGCATGGCAATGAGAGCAGTTGCTCAGGATAGAGATACGGCATCTTTAATGTCGATTAATGTGAACAAAGTCATCTCTGTAACCTTCTTTGTAGGATCTGCTTTAGGTGGTGCCACTGGGGTATTATTTGCCGTCCAATATGGCACAATTGATCCGTATATAGGATTTATCCTTGGACTTAAAGCATTTACAGCAGCTGTATTAGGCGGTATCGGTAATATTCGTGGAGCCATGCTTGGTGGTATGTTAATTGGCTTAATTGAGATGTTTACAGCAGCCAATCTTTCTGTTATCACGGGTGGAGTGATGGGAGCAGAATATAAAGATGTTGTTGCATTTGGCATATTGATTATCGTTCTTATATTTAAACCAGAAGGCTTATTTGGAAAAGCCGTAGCAGAGAAAGTGTAGGTGTAAAAGATGGCTAACATAATAAAAACCATACAAACAAATAGGGTCGCCCAAATCATTCTTTTCTTTGCATATGTTTTGGTGACTACTGCTGCACTGGCCTTTTCGCAAAAATCAGTCATTGCCTTTTTGCTCCTACTATTATCGCTATTACTCCTTTATTATATGAATCTGGGAAATAAGATGAAGTGGATTATTGCTTTATTAATCTTAGTGATTGTTCTCCCAGTTTCAGCAAGTCAAGGGCCATCCTATCAAGCATATATGGAAGTAGCAACAATGGTAGGGATTTATGTCTGTATGGCTTTAGGGCTGAATATCGTTGTTGGTCTTGCTGGTTTGCTTGATTTAGGGTTTGTTGCTTTCTTTGCTGTTGGCGCCTATACATATGGTATTTTTGCGACAGCACAAGCAAATAACTTCATGCCCTTTGGAACATACCCTTTGTCAGGAAACAGTTTTTGGTTTTTTATTATCATTGGGTTATTTGTAGCTGCCTTATTTGGTGTCTTATTAGGAATTCCAGTATTAAGAGTAAAAGGAGATTATTTGGCCATTGTAACATTAGGTTTCGGTGAAATAATCCGAATCGTGTTTAATAATTTAGATAAACCAGTCAATATTACGAATGGAGCGATGGGTCTTCCCAGTATTCAACAGCCAGAGCTATTTGGCATCACTTTATCACAGCCAAACCAATTCTATTATATTGTGCTAGTTATGTTTATCATCGTTATTTATGCAGTTACGAGAATGGAACATACAAGATTAGGACGATCTTGGAAAGCGGTAAGAGAAAATGAGATTGCTGCGCAAGCTATGGGAATTCCACTTGTAAAAACAAAATTAACTGCATTTGCTATCGGAGCTTCTTTTTCAGGAATGATGGGAGTCGTTTTTGCGGCTAAGCAAATGTTTGTAGATCCAACAAGTTTCACCTACTTAGAATCTACTACTATTCTTGTAATGGTTATTTTAGGAGGAATGGGAAGCGTACCAGGTGTTATTTTGGGAGCGGCAGTTGTAACGATTTTGAATTTACAGGTGTTAACTGAATTAACTGGATGGTTAAGCCAAGTAACCACTATTCCTGATGCCTTATCTCCAGCAAAAATGCAAAGATTCATCTTCGGTGCACTTTTAATTACTATGACCTTATATCGTCCTCAAGGATTGATACCTGCTAAAAATAAGAAGTTTAATGACAAGAAATTAAAAGAGAGCATAGCAGAAAAACAGTAATCTACTAAATTGCTTAAGGAGGGGCATCAAGTGAATATACTCGAAGTGAAAGGGTTAACAAAAACATTTGGTGGACTAGTCGCAAATTCCAATATTGATATGACTGTTGAGAAGAACTCTATTACAGCGGTAATTGGACCGAACGGGGCTGGAAAAACGACTTTTTTTAATATGATAACAGGCGTGTATAAACCAACGTCTGGAGAAATATTACTCGATGGAAAATCAATTGCTGGGTTTAAGCCTCATGTAGTAGCCAAGCAAGGGATTTCCAGAACCTTTCAGAATATCCGCCTTTTCAGTGAGATAACGGTATTGGAAAATGTGATGGTCGGAATGCATAACCATATAAGAGGCGGCTTGATTGGCACATTGCTTCAATTGCCAAAGGCTAAGCATGAAGAAGAAGAAGCAATGAAAGAGGCATATCGGATATTAGAATATGTTGGGCTTGCTGATCTATTAAATGAAGCGGCTGGAAATTTATCATACGGGGCGCAACGTAGATTAGAAATTGCTCGTGCTTTAGCCACAAAGCCTAGCGTTTTATTATTAGATGAGCCTGCTGCTGGTATGAATCCGAAGGAAACAAATCTTTTAACCAACTTAATTCAAGATATGTGTAAAAAATATGATTTGACGATTATTTTAATTGAGCATGATATGAAGCTAGTAATGGAAATTTCCAATCATATTATCGTCTTAGATCATGGAGAGAAAATTGCAGAAGGTGGTCCTGAAGAGATTCGTTCCAATCCGAAAGTAATTGAAGCCTATTTAGGAAAAGGAGCGGTATCACTTGCTTAAAGGGGGGAGCAGTGTGGAAAAGATACTAGAATTAACGGGAATAGAAGCTTGGTACGGTGGAATTCAAGCATTAAAAGGAATTAGCTTACATGTCGATAAAGGAGAGATTGTTACGCTCATAGGAAGTAACGGTGCGGGAAAATCGACCACTCTTAAATCGATAAGTGGGCAGGTTCCTATAAAAAAAGGCAGTATTTTTTATAATGGAAAGGATATTGCCAATATAGCAGCACATAAAACAGCCGTTTTAGGTATTTCTCAAGTACCAGAGGGGAGAAGGATTTTTCCTAAGCTTTCCGTGCGAGAAAATCTACTGATTGGTGCGTTTGCAGTAAAGGATAAACAATTAATTGAAACAAGAATGGAAAAAGTATTTGAATATTTTCCGCGGTTAAAAGAAAGAGTGGAGCAAAAAGGTGGAACGATGAGTGGAGGAGAGCAGCAAATGCTGGCGATTGGACGAGCACTCATGATGCAGCCAGAGGTGCTGATGCTAGATGAACCATCGATGGGACTTGCGCCAATTATTGTAGAGCAAATCTTTGAAATTATAAAAGAGTTAAACAAACAAGGAATGACTATTTTATTAGTAGAACAAAATGCATTCCAAGCCTTGCAAATTGCTAGTAGGGGATATGTTATTCAAACAGGAGAGATTGTGTTAGAAGGAACAGGAGAAGAACTAATTACAAATAAACAAGTGCAGGAAGCTTATTTAGCTTAAGGCAAGAAAAGAAGGAGAAGGCTTTTAATTAAGAGACCTTCTCCTTTTTCACGACTATATTAATGATTTAAAAATTTTACACAAACTGGTTCTGGTGCCTCGATTTCTGATTGCAATAAAGTTAGTTTTCCTGTAACCGTATCTCTTTCAAATAAAGTCAGTGTATCTGATTGTTCATTTGATGCAAGTAGGAATTGTTCTGTTGGATCTAAAACAAAATCTCTTGGCCAGTTTCCTTCTGTAGAAGTTCGGTCGATAAAGGTTAATTGACCAGTTTCGCTATTTACTTGGAAGATAGCGATAGAATTATGCCCGCGGTTACCAGCATAAACATAGTTTCCGTCTGAAGAAAGATGGATTGCACTTCCTTGGCTATTTTCCGTGAAATCAATTGGTAAAGTAGAGATGTATTGTAATTCCTCAAATGCTCCAGTTTCGGAGTTAAAAGATAAAGCAATGACTTCATTGCTTAATTCTGTCATGACATAAGCAAATTTCCCATTAGGGTGGAAGGCAATATGTCGTGGGCCGCTTCCAGGTTTAACGGATAAACTGCTAACTTCTTCTAGCATCCCGTTAACAAGCTTGTAAGTATCTACTCGGTCTGTTCCTAAATCAACAGATACAGCATATTGATTATTAGGACTGAAACCAGCAAAATGCATATGGGGTTTTTCTTGGCGAGCAGTATTAGGCCCTGTCCCAGAATGTTCAATAATAGAGGCAACACTGTTTAGCGATCCATCTGTATTTAATGGGTAGGATTCGGCCGTTCCTTTATGATAGTTTGCAGAAAGGACGATTGTTTTATCTGCATCCACACTTACATGACAAGGAGATGCCCCTTCTGAATATTCGCTGTTAATAAGTGAAAGGCTGCCATCTGATTGAATAGAATAAGCAGAAACACCACCTAAAGAACCTTCTTTACCAACTGCAAATAAGTGCTTATTATCGTTTGTAACCGTTAAATAGGTAGGGTTTTCAATTTCAGCAACAAGCGAAACATCCGTAATTTTTTTCGCATCTGTATCTAATACAAATGAATAAATACCTTTACTAGTTTTCTTTGTATATGTGCCAATGTAGCCAGTGAATTTTGTCATAAACAGATCTCCTTTAACATTTTTACAAAATTAATACTATTTATTAATTATAGCATGAGCCTAATAGAATGGTACAAATTAGCATCTGTCTATACAAATAAAAGTATTATTTCTTTCTATTTTCCCTTATTTGCTAACTTGAAACAAGTGATGAAATTTGAATTTTCAGCAAACAATGTTTGGGCATGCAGGAATTTGACGGTGCTTGTCGAATTTCTTGTTTAATAATAAGAATAAAAATAGAGAAGACAATCCATACTAAAAAATTCAGGAAGAAGCTAAAAAGTGGAAATCATTAGTATAGCTGAAAGGATAGGATAATGAAGAAAAGAATTTGGTTTAATCAATGGTTCACAACTGTTGCACACTTTATTGAAATGATTCGGTATAATTCAGATGGGATTGAATTTGAAGTATACGGTACATCTACCAATGAAAATGCTCTCTATTTAAGTTACTGTGATGCTGCATTTATGGAGCCTGATACATATGGGGAAGAGTATGTTCAATTCTGCATAGCGTTTTGTCGTACACATTCGATAGATATATTTGTTCCTCGTAAGGAAAATGTTCTTATTTCCAAGCACATTAAGCAATTTGCTGAGTTGGGAGTGAAGGTACTGGTTTGTCCAGATGCTCGGTTAATGGAAATGCTCGATGATAAGGAAGCTACCTATCGATTAATAGAAAATCACTCTCTCTTGAAAAACTATGTTTCAATTCCAGAGTACTTCATTGTAACGAATGCAGAAGCATTTAAAACTACGTATAACCGTTTAAAGGAGATGGGACATAAAGTATGCTTCAAGCCTGTAATAGGGGAAGGCGGCAACGGTTTTCGACTAATTAAAGATCAATTGGATACCATTGAGGAGTTATTTTACAAAGGCGTTTCCCATCAAATCACCTTTGAACATGCATACACTATTTTGAAACAACAAGCAGTATTTCCTCCTTTAATGGTGCTGGAATATTTGGATGGGACAGAGTATAGTATTGATTGTTTAGCCTATGATGGAGAACTAATGGCAGCTATCCCAAGAAAAAAAGGCAAAGGAAGAGTAAGGGAATTAGAAGAAAATCAAGAATTAATAACATTAGCAGAAAAAATAAATGAGGCTTTGGAGATTCCATTTGTCTATAATATTCAAGTTAAATATAAGGATGGAAAGCCGAAACTATTAGAGATTAATCCGAGGATGTCGGGAGGACTCCATTATAGCTGTCTTGCAGGAATCAATATGCCTTATCGAGCGGTAAAGGTATTAATAATGGGCAATAAAGCTATAGAACGTATAGAGCCGCATTTTGGAATTAAATCAAGCTATTTAGAAAAGGAAGTCATATTGAAAGATATTACTGAAAAAATTTCACAGGAAAGAGCGTTTTTTTCCTAATTGTAGCACCTAAGTATAGTTTGTAGAGAAAAGTCGAATTCTTAGCATAAAAAGAATTCGACTTTTTTGAATGGATATTCATTGAACGATTCTTGCATATGAAAAAAAACAGTTTATCGACAAAAAGATTTTGTAAACACTTTCGTAAAATGTTCTTTATAAAAAACAAAAAATATTGACATAGCGAACAGATAAGTTTATATTTAAATATATAAAGGGGGATTTATATAAAATCGTTCTCAATAAAGAACTAGTGAATAGAACATAAAAATACTTAGACTATATATTTTCTCGTCTTGTTCTTTATTATGAATCAGTAAAAGGGGGAATAATGATGAAATCTGTATTAATAAAAATGAAAATCAACCAAAGCATGCGTCTTGCGAATAAGTATTCATTGAAGTCCAATAAAGCAAGGGGAGGGTTAGAAAGAAATCATTATTTCCAAAAGTATATTTTTTACTATAATAGAGCTCAGTTATTAGAAGAAGACAGAATCAAGAATAAAGCAGCTATATAAAAGAAAGTTATTAGTAGCCATCATATTATTATTTTACCTTTTGAAGTAGGTCTTAGCCATATAAGTGGAAAGGCCTATTTTATTGTATTTTCAGAAAATAACCGTTGTGGAAAAACTATTAGGTTATTAACGTATTTACTCACAACAAAAAGGTTGTAAATATAGTATTCCACAGCTTTATCCATATTATCAACAGGTAACGTATGTGTTTATCCACAGAAATGTAAGGGTTTTACAAAAAAGAGGAAGAAGATTGTTCTTATCCAATCTCTTCCTTTTTAAATGTCTTTTTCTTATTTATTATCTTTTCTACTAGCAGCTCGATCAGCTATTTTAAATTCATTCTGATATGTTACTGCTTGCATGCTAGATAGTGTATGCTTCGGTTTTTGTTTTTTCTTTCCTTCCACTTTACAACATTCCTTTCCATTTCGAGTATGTTCTTTATTCTTTCCTAGTTAGATAAAATAGATTCAGAATGTGAACGAATTTTGTTAAAGGCAAAAGTACTGCGATTCTCCTTTTAATATGCTACATTCTAATTAGATAAAGTGAAACTTTCATCAGTGGGGGTTTTCTTTGGCCCCCATTGATGGCTAGTTGAACCAATCGGACCTTTATGGACAGTTAGAGTGGGACAAAAGTTGCGAGAAAGAAAAAGTTAAAAATAGATAATGATGTGGTGATTGGATGATTATAAGTAAAATTACAAGGCAAAAGGAATTGAATGACCGCTACAATATATTTACGATGAAGCAGGGCAAAGATGTTTATGCCTTTAGTGTGGATGAGGCTGTATTAGTTAAATACCAGTTGCGAAAAGGGATGGAGTTAGATTCTCTTTTATTAAATCAAATCCAGTATACGGATGAAATAAGAAAAGGCTATCATACGGCAGTTAGATATTTGGCTAAAGTGAAAAGAACGGAAATGGAAGTAAGAACACATCTCTCTGCTAAAATGGAAAATGATTCATTAGTTTCGGAAGTGATGACGAAATTAACAGATATGAAATTTATCGATGATGAAGATTATGCTTTTTCTTATGTGCGCACCCAGCGCAATACGACAACAAAAGGGCCAGAAGCAATTAAAAGAGAACTGAAGGAAAAAGGAATTCGGATGGAATTAATTGATCGTGCGATGGAGGAGCTTTCCTATGAGGATCAAGTGCTGGCGGCCCAAAAGATTGTTGTAAAGTTTTTAGCTGGAAAGAACAAGGATTCAAAGAAGATATTAATGCAGAAGCTAGATCAGACACTAGTGAGAAAGGGCTATACAGCTGATATTATTCAAGAAGTAAAAAGAATGCCGGAGATTCTTGAAATGGATACAGATGAATTAGAAACCGTTCGTATTCATGGCGAGAAGGCAAGAAGAAAATATGCTAAATATACAGGATATGAATTTACGCAAAAGATGAAGCAATTTTTATACCGTAAAGGATTCTCGATGGATCTTATCGAACAGTATTTAGACGAAATAGAAAGGGAAATCTAATTTTTTGCCGATTCCAGAGAATTTTATTAAACTAGTTGGTAGTGGAGGGAATATAAATGCTGACAAAAAGATATAGCATGATGACAGAACATGAGCTCCGTATGGAAATATCCACTTTAAATGATCAAGCAAAAAAGGCAGAACAGCTTGGAATGGTTAATGAATATGCCGTTTTAGAAAGAAAAGCGGTTCTTGCAAAATCCTATTTATTAGATCCGAAAGAATATAAAGCAAATGAAGTATATGAAATAGAAGGAGCTCCTGGAGTTCTTTTTCAAATCGATTATATGAATGGTGTGTTTGCCTGGGGAAGACGCAAGGTGGAAGGCAGCCAAGAAGAAGGGATTCCTATCGCCCTTTTAAAAAAGAAAAAATGAGTAAGGAGGAGGGACCGGAAATGGTCTCTCCCTCTTTCCTACAGAAATAAACGTTTTTCTTATTTTTTAGGTTTGCGATGAGAGGAAGCGTGCATTCTCTCTTGAGGATGTGTATTGATTGTGCCATTTGCTCTTTTAGAAGCGTATTCCGCTTTCGCTCTCGGTTCCCCTTCAAGCTTAACATCATTTGGATTATCTACATTTCCCATCGTTATACCTCCAAGAATTAACTAAGTAAACAGTAATAAACTCATTTTTGTTTATCACTATGGATAGTATTTGTTATACACCAGCAATCTATAAGTAAAAATAGAAAAAGAAAGAAGGAATGAAACGATGCATGAAGCACAAAAGAAATTAGTCGAACGGCTATTAGAGCTTAATTCTTTTATTTCAGTAGGGCAAGCACAGACATGGGTTGAATTATTATGGGAAGATTTTGAAGCTACTTATGCCAAAGCGGGTCGGAAATATCAAGGCGAAGAAGTAACAGAAAAAGTAGTCAGCCAGTGGATTGAGAACTATGGTGGAAAGCTTCATGAATTTGTGGCAGAAAACCCAAAATATAAAGAATTCCTGACAGATGACAAAAAGAAATTACATTAAGAAGAAGCGAGACTAGGACATAATAAAATAAAAAATAGGTAAAGGCGAACATGCTCTAATTTAGCACTTAAATGGTTCTTTCCCTATACTCGTTATTTATGTTTCTTAATATAGTTAAGTATAGAAACTATGTTGTTCCATTGCGCTACAGACACTCGCTTTCCGCGGGGAGGAAGCTGAGCCCCCTCCTTACATGCACTGCGGGGTCTCAGCCTTTCCTCTACTTCCTCCCGCAGGAGTCGAGTGTCTTCCGCTCCATTTCCCTTCATTTTTAAAGGCTATTTTCTAAAACCTAATTCTTTTACTAAGAAAAAAATGAAATAGATTGGAAAATGAAGCAGCCTGAATACTCGTAGACTCCGGTGGGCCAGCGCGAGCCCCACGGAAAGCGAAGTGTATTCAGGCTGCAGGTGATTATCACAAACCTTCTTTTTTACATGAATAAAAACCCAAACAATGATACGAACTATTTTTTACATCAATCTTCGTATCATTGTTCGGGTTTATCTTCGGCTGGAATACTTATATCCCAGCTTCATTTTTCATACTAGTTGGTAAGGATATCGAGTTTCTTCTTTAGTTTATCTTCACTAAAGATCCATCCTGTGTAAGAGGTTATGATATTCAAGTTTAAATCAAGATGAACGACAGCCACAAACGGATAATGTCCATTACTTCGATAGCGTAAGTCGATAAACCGAACTTGGTATTGGTCCTCCAGTTCTTGTATTTCCCAACGGAATACAGGAGAAAAGGATAAGAAAGCAGATAAGTTCTTATCTTTTTGTGCTGCTGCAAGTACCGGTGTACTTGGAACCGGAGTGCGATGGAATTTATCGTAAATTTCAATTTCGTGCTGATGAGAGCGGCCAACATAAAAGTATTCCTCTGTCATAACCGCGATACGCCAATGGTTATATCTCATTGTTGGCGATAAAATAATTTCCGTTGCATCTGGAATCATCTTTTTAACACTTCTTTTTACCTTCAGCTGTGTAAAGATGCGAAGTAAATAATAGCCAATAAGCACAATAAAAAGGGTTAAAAAGGTATATCCAGGATTTGCACCAAATACCCAAAACAAGATAGCTACAATATGCAGAGAGAAAATGATTGGATCAAATGTATTAATAATCCCTAATGCAACCCATTTATTTGTAAAAGGACGTAGGGCCTGTGTTCCATAAGCGTTGAAAATATCAACAAAAACATGCAGGAAGACCGCTATAAAAGTCCACAGCCATAAATGGAATAGATTCACCTCTGGAAAAACTGGGTACAGAACCGCAAGAATGACTAGCGGCCATAGGATGACTGCCGGTATGGAGTGGGTTACGCCACGATGATTGCGTATATAAACAGCATTGTTTCTTAATTTTAATACTGTATCGATATCTGGTATTTGTGAGCCGATGATTGTTGCGATGATGACACTTGTCGTTGTTGCAGGGTTTGAAGCAACAACAGGGTCTAGTGTAGCAAGCCCACCAAGAGCAATCCCCATAACGATATGTGTTCCTGTATCCAAAATACCAAACCTCCCTGATTTTTCTCTCCGAATTATTTGGATGAAAACACCATAATTACAATAAAAATATCCTTTTCTTTTTTCTCAACAAAAGATACACTACAAACAGTTAAAGAAATTCGCATAACGAAAAATGCGGATAATGTTATTAAATAATAAATATAGCTGACAAACAATCGGACAATCGCGTAATTTTTTTTAAATAGCTCTTCTATTTAAAATGAGGAAAATTTACTTATTTATACTTCATTTAGATATTAAATTGGCGAGGATAGTTTTAAATTTGATAGTTGAATTTGTAATACTTTCATTCTATCCCATTCCATCCTATGATGCATACCATGTCCAAAAGAATAAAAAGAAATCTATTTAATGTTATTCCCCAAAAAAATTAATAATTAACATCTGGAGGTTTATAGTGACAGAAAGGCAAGAAATCATTAAAAATCAAGTGAATGTCGAGCAATTTAGAGAAGATTTATTAAATTGGTTTACGGAAGAACAAAGAGAGCTTCCATGGAGACAAGATCAAGATCCCTATAAAGTATGGGTATCTGAAATCATGCTCCAGCAAACAAAGGTCGATACGGTTATCCCATATTTTAATCGATTCGTTTCTCAATTTCCAACAATAGAGGCATTGTCTAAAGCGGAAGAAGAGAAGGTATTAAAAGCTTGGGAAGGATTGGGGTATTATTCAAGAGCAAGAAATTTACATGCTGCCGTTAAGGAAGTTCATGAAAAATACGGAGGAAAAGTTCCTAACACGCCTAAAGAAATTGCAGGCTTAAAGGGAGTCGGCCCTTACACAGCTGGCGCGATTTTAAGTATTGCATATGGAGTGCCAGAGCCGGCAGTAGATGGAAATGTAATGAGAGTTTTATCAAGAATCCTATCTATTTGGGAAGATATCGCCAAACCGAAAACAAGAAAAACATTTGAAGAAGCAGTACGTGTTCTTATCTCGCATGAGAATCCTTCTTATTTTAATCAAGCACTTATGGAACTTGGTGCCCTAATTTGTACACCTACTTCTCCTTCGTGTCTGCTTTGTCCAGTGAGGGAACATTGTCATGCCTTTGATGAAGGGACAGTAACAGAGCTTCCTGTAAAGACAAAAAGTAAGAAACAAAAGACGGTACAGCTTGCGGCAGTCGTCTTGACAGATGAGAATGGAAGAACATTGATTCATAAGCGACCAAATACAGGGTTGCTGGCGAATCTATGGGAGTTTCCTAATATGGAAATCGTTCAAGTGTTGAGAAGTGAGAAAACACAGCTTGAAGAAAAGCTTTTAGAAGACTATCAGGCTAAAGTGGAAGTTGGCGAAATGATTACAAGAATTGAACATGTTTTTTCCCATTTAATTTGGAATATCAATGTATATAGTGGAAAATTAATTGATTTAAAAGAGGAAAAAGAAGATTTACGAAGAGTGAATGCAGAAGAAATTGAACCTTTCCCGTTCCCAGTGTCTCATCAAAAGATGCTGAAATTTTTACCAGAGCAAGTGAAGAAAGGGTGACCATATATGGGTGGTCACTCTTTCTTAATCATAGCTTACTTCTGTTCCGTGTGTATAATCAGCTTCGTTTCTTTTTAATCCGCCTCTATTTTCAATTTCCTCTATTATTCCACGGTGAATACTAGTACCTTCACTATTGAGATAGGGAGTCATTTGCTGCAAGGAATGATGAAAATAGGCAAGTTCAGTATCCTTCCAATCAGATTTCGCAATCATTGCTAATTCGGTCATATCTCTTCCAACATACATATTAAATACCTTCCTTTACTTTTCCCGTATTACTGTTTATTGTGCGAATCTTGATTGCGAACTATGCATGAATAGAGGTAAAATGAGAAGTAAATGGATGGGAAAGGAATTAAAAAGAATGACAAACAAAGTAGCATTAATTACCGGAAGTAGTAGAGGAATTGGAAAAGAAACAGCGATCCGCTTAGCAAAAGAAGGCTATGATATTGTAATAAACTATGCAAGAAGCAAAAAGGCAGCACAAGAAACAGCTGATGAAATTACGGCATTAGGAAGAAAAGTTCTATTAGTAAAAGCAAATGTTGGCGATGTGGATAAAATAAAAGCAATGTTTGCAGCAGTAAAAGAAGAATTTGGAAGACTCGATGTTTTTATTAATAATGCAGCATCTGGGGTATTAAGACCAATTATGGAATTAGAAGAATCTCATTGGAATTGGACGATGAATATTAACAGTAAAGCATTATTATTCTGTGCTCAAGAAGCGGCAAAGTTAATGGATAAAGGTGGCAAAATTGTTAGCATCAGTTCATTAGGAGCGATTCGCTATTTAGAGAACTATACAACTGTTGGTGTTAGTAAAGCGGCAGTTGAGGCATTAACAAGATATTTAGCGGTTGAATTAGCACCGAAAAATATTGTGGTAAATGCCGTGTCCGGTGGTGCAGTAGATACAGAAGCTTTAACACATTTCCCAAATAGAGAAGAATTGCTTCAAGCTGCCGCTGAAAAAACACCTGCTGGCAGAATGGTTGAAATGGAAGACCTTGTTAATGCAGTTATGTTTTTAGTAAGTGACGATTCAAGCATGATCAGAGGACAAACGATTATTGTTGATGGTGGTATTTCATTACTAGTATAAGACGTTACTCGCAACAATTTTACTAAAAAGCATTGGTATAAGAAGAGGGGATTTTCCTATTAAGGAGAATTCCCTTTTAATTTGATCGGAATAGATTTTCTGGATTTTATTGGTAATAAAAAACTTTGGATAGAACTGAAACGTCTGGGACAAATTAATATGCGTGGAGGTGATATTCATGGCTAAAAAATCTGGTGTAACTCAAACTGGAACTAACATTCAAGAAGTAAAACAACAAAACGCTCAATCTGCTGGTCAAGGTCAGTATGGTACTGAATTTGCTAGCGAAACAAGCACTGCAGAAGTAAAAAAATATAACCAACAAGCAGAAGCTAAAAAAGCTAAAAACTCTAGCAAATAATGCAAACAAAGGGCACTTCACTTACGGGAGAGTGCCCTTTGCTTTCGTCAAAAATAGTCATCATCTTTATTATTATTATTTTTTTAGTAGACGTTTAATGGTTACATAATTGTATTGAGGCTGTGAATTAGACTAGAATGTTCGACAAAACTTCTCTTTTGTCTACAGAAGTAGTCAAAGGAATAAACATACATACGAAGAAATAGTAAAAGGAAGATTTAATAGAAAAGGGTCTATTTATATACAAATGCAGAACCTAAATTAAAAGAGTAGGATGTGTTTTTTCATGGATGTATTTAACGGATTAGTTGGAGAACAAATGCGAATAATGGAAAAACTGTTATATTTACAAGGCGAATTAGAACGGTGTGAAGAAATAGAGGCACAATTACAAATACTACAAAAAGAAACGGAATTAAAAGAAGTGCAAATAGAAATTATTAACATGAAAGAAGAGCTTAAAGAAATACAGAAAATTTTTGAAATCCAAACAGAAAAGGTCATTAGAGTGTACCAAGAAAATGAACTGAAACTATCTTCTAGTTCATAAAAATATGGAATATTTAAAACCATTGTGTAATTTCAATGGTTCTTTTGTTTTAAATTTACTAGAGAACCGTTATAATAAGAAATAAGAAAAAAGAGGAATCGTACTTTGTTGCCTTAAATGAAATAATGAATTGCTTTTAGTATGTAACAGGTTACAAAGCGTCCGTAAATAGAAAGTAGGGGAGAAATAAAAATGGGCGTACCTATCGAGGGTGAACCAATACAAATTCACAGTTACAAGCATAATGGGCACATCCATCGAATCTGGGACGAAACAACGATACTTAAAGGGACGCAGAACTTAATAATAGGTGGTAATGATCGTACAATTGTTACGGAATCAGATGGAAGAACGTGGGTAACGCGTGAACCTGCAATCTGTTATTTTCATTCACAACAATGGTTTAATGTCATTGGCATGCTTAGAGAAGATGGCATTTATTATTATTGCAACCTAAGCTCCCCGTTTATATACGATGGAGAGGCACTTAAGTATATTGATTATGATTTGGATATCAAAATATTTCCGGATATGACATTTAATTTATTAGATGAAGATGAGTACGAAAGACATCGCCAAGAAATGAAATATCCAGAGGTTATTGATCATATTTTGAAAACGCAAGTAAATCAATTAATACAATGGATAAGACAAAGAAAAGGTCCCTTTGCACCAGATTTTGTTGATTTGTGGTATGAAAGATACTTAACGTACAGAAGTTAATATGGAAGACTGAAAAAAGCATGTTGAATTTCAGCAGGCTTTTTTCTTATGCATAAGCTTCGAATAGTGATAAAATAGTTCCTTGTTATTAAAGTGTGAAAGAATTTAGAAGAGAATGATGGTGGTTAAAAATCTTAGGGAGCGTTTTCGGTTGGTGGCATGAGGAAGAGGAAATAGAGAGGGGATCTCTGAGCCTGTTTTGATTTTAAAAGAGAGAAAAATGGACCAGAGAAGGCTCCTCAGTGTCCGTTTGGACGTTGGAAGAGGGAAAAAGGGAACAGAGAGAGCCTATCAGAGCCCATCCCGCTTTCGAAAAAGCAAAATGCAATTTTAAGGTGGTCAGTAGGCTGCAAATTATTTATCAATGTAGCTTAACACTCTAAAGTGGAAATCAACGAACTCCATTAAAAAAGGTATTTTCGAGAAAGAATCACAATCAAGTTTTCCAAACAGAAAAAACGGAAATAAAACAAGTGCAACAAGAGAGGGGAGTATATGTGGATAGTATTAAAAGGTATATGACCTTTGTAAAGCCATACCGATGGCAAATCATTGGGACAATCATCATCGGTATTGTGAAATTTGCGATACCGCTATTAATACCATTGCTATTGAAGTACGTAATCGATGACATAATCAATAACACGACCTTAGACCAGGCAACTAAAATGAGTAATCTATGGACAATCATGATCATCACGATGATTATTTTTATTGTGGTGAGACCGCCGATTGAATATTACCGTCAATATTTCGCACAATGGACTTCTAATAAAATATTATATGATATCAGAGATCAGCTTTTTATGCACCTGCAAAAATTAAGCTTGAAGTATTATTCCAATACCCGTGCAGGAGAAGTTATTTCCCGTGTAATAAATGATGTGGAACAAACAAAAAACTTCATTTTGACTGGTTTAATGAACTTGTGGTTAGATGCCGTAACGATTTTAATCACAATTGGAATCATGTTTACGATGGATGTGAAGTTAACCTTTGTCTCTATTATTTTGTTACCGTTTTATGCCCTTTCCGTAAGCTATTTCTTCGGTAATTTACGTAAATTAACAAGAGAAAGATCCCAGGCTTTAGCTGGTGTGCAAAGCTTTTTACATGAAAGAGTTCAAGGGATTTCTGTTATTAAAAGCTTTGCTACCGAAGATCATGAACAAAAGCATTTTCAAAAGTATAATAATACCTTTTTAGAAAAAGCAGTCGATCATACGAAATGGAATGCTAAAGCATTTGCTGTAGTTAATACCATTACCGATATTTCTCCATTGATTGTGATTGCTTATTCAGGCTATCAAGTGTTGAATGGCGATTTATCTTTAGGAGCGATGATGGCATTTTTTGCTTATATTGAAAGATTGTATAATCCGTTAAGAAGACTAGTGAATTCCTCCACGACGTTGACGCAATCGATCGCGTCCATGGACCGGGTATTTGATTTAATTGATGAAAAATACGATATTCAAGATAAGCCAAATGCTGTTCCTTGTAGAAATGTAAAAGGAGACATTACTTTTGAAGAAGTGGATTTTGCCTATGATACAAAAGATCCGAAAGTGTTAAATAATATTTCCTTACATATTAAGCAAGGAGAGACAGTGGCTTTTGTGGGAATGAGCGGTGGAGGTAAGTCCTCGTTAATCAGTCTTATTCCGAGATTCTTTGATGTTACCGGTGGAAGAATTCTCTTAGATGGAAAAGATATACGAGATTTGCAAGCGCGTTCCTTAAGAGACCAAATCGGTATGGTTCTACAAGAAAATATTCTCTTTAGTGAATCGATTAGAGAGAATATTATGATTGGAAACCCGAATGCAGCGGAAGAGGAAGTGATTGCAGCTGCAAAAGCGGCGAATGCCCATGACTTTATTATGCAGTTGCCGGAAGGGTATGAAACGAAAGTAGGAGAACGAGGCGTGAAATTAAGTGGGGGACAAAAGCAAAGAGTAGCTATTGCTCGCGTGTTCTTGAAAAATCCGCCCATCTTAATTTTGGACGAGGCAACTTCTGCTTTAGACTTAGAAAGTGAACAATCGATTCAAGAGTCTATTGAAGCATTGGCAAAAGATAGAACGACTTTAATTGTGGCTCATCGTCTATCTACTATTACGCATGCTGATCGGATTATCTTAATCGAACACGGTAAAATCATGGAAGATGGCACACATGATGAACTGATGAAGTTACAAGGTCATTATCATGATCTATTTCAAATACAACAATTAGGAAATTAAAAGCAAAAGGGAACCAGAAAATCGTTTCTGGTTCCCTTTTTTCCATGAAGAAAGTTTACGTTTTTGCAGTCAATTTAGTGTCTAAACCCTGGGTGTCCAGAGTTTTTTTCTTATTCTTCAATCGTTACATCAGCCTCATGCTGATGATGCACTTGAATGGACGTAATTAATGTATCAAGATGCTCTACATTCTCGTCATATTCAATGATAGCAGAGACGATTTGCATCATATGGTATTGCTTCAATTCTTCTTCATTTTCATGCACCGTTAACTCTGTCTCTTTATAGTAATTCATTAATTCCTGAAACAGCATGTTACGGTCAAGAGAAATGCTGCCTTCTTCAAAAACAACATTTGGCTTTACTTTGCCAATAAATTTAAGCATAACATGTTCGTGATGATGAATCAGACAGTCGAGCTGTTGCTGGATGATATGCTGTAACTCTTCTGGCAAGCTCAATAGCTCATTTTCATAACGATGAATCTTTTTCAATGTTTGAAAAGATTTTTTCAATGTCGCAATCATTTGACGATAAATTACTAATTTCCTTGTTTTTAATAAGGTTGTCTTTTTGAAGTAATTTCGTTCTTCTTTATAGAGCGTATATAATTGATCTATTTTCATTAACCGATCAGACATTTTATCAATATCGTTCTTTAGTAGGCTGTGCTCAGAGGCATGTCTAATGTTCAAACGAATCCACTTCGTTATTTCCTCACTCATATCAGAAATATGATTGTACAATTTATTTTCATACTTAGGTGGTAGAAAAATCAGATTGACGGTCGATGCAGAAAGAATTCCTAGCATCACGGTGGAAAAACGGATTATCGCAAAGGTAATGAAATCATCTGTCGGTGACTCCATAATCGCGATTAGTGTTACCACGGATAACGTAATCGTTTTTTCTAAGTTTAATTTCAAGTTGATGGTAATAACAATGATTGCTGCAAGTCCGATGATAAAGACATTGTTTCCAAAGCTTAATACAAAGATGACTGCAATAATAGCGCCAATGATATTGCCTTGTACTTGTTCGATAATAGATAAATAAGATCGATAGACGGTTGGTTGTATGGCAAAAATGGCAGAAATTCCTGCGAAAACAGGAGTTGGTGCATTTAATAGTTGTGCTAAAAATAAAGCTAAAACGATGGCGATTCCTGTTTTCAGAATACGCGCTCCTAGTGTCATAAATAAGTGTTCCTTTCCTTTAATGTTACTAACATATATTCTTATACCCCTTACTTTTTGCGAAAAACACGAAAAGTAAACACAATAATGTACTATACAGTGATTAGATGCTAACTTCAATAGACTAATGCCTGATTTTTTCTTTTTTCGATCGTTTTTAAAAAAATGGACATATTGTTGTTAAATTTGAAATGGATTTAAACTATATTAGTGGTGTAAAACGTTCTAATGGGTGGGGATTTCTGCTGCAAAAACAGTTGGTGGAATTTAGTTGGAGTTTCATTAAAAAAGGTCCAGTATTGTACTGAACCTTTTCTTAACTACTAGTTAAAACTTATATTCTTCTTTTAGTGTTGCGAATGCTTGATCTACTGCGTGTAGGGTTGCTTCGATATCATCTTCTGTGTGTGCGATGGTGATAAACCATGCTTCGTATTTGGATGGTGCTAGCATGATTCCTTGTTCTACTAATAGTTTAAAGAAGCGGCCGAACATTTCGCCGTCTGTGTTTTCTGCTTGTTTGTAGTTGGATACTTTTTCGGTTGTAAAGTATACAGTTAGTGCACCTTTTAAGCGGTTGATAGTAATGGGAACATTGTATTGTGTTGCTGCTTCTAGTATTCCTTTTTCCAACAGTGCACCTAATTTGTCTAGATAATCATATACGCCTTCTTGCTTTAATACTTCTAGACAAGCAATTCCTGCTTGGATGGATGCTGGGTTTCCGGCATGTGTTCCTGCTTGATAAGCTGGACCAATTGGTGCCACTTGATCCATGATTTCTCTTTTGCCGCCATATGCACCGATTGGAAGACCGCCGCCAATCACTTTTCCTAATGCTGTTAAATCAGGCTGAACACCAAGTAAGTCTTGTGCTCCCCCGTAAGTAAAGCGGAAAGCGGTGATCACTTCATCATAAATAACAAGTGCACCTGCTTTATGTGTTAGGTCATTGATTCCTTGCAAAAAGCCTTCCACTGGTTCCACGATACCGAAGTTACCAACGATTGGCTCTACTAGAACAGCTGCAACCTGATCGCCCCATTTATCTAATGCTTCTTTATAGGCATCTAAATCATTGAAAGGAACAGTGATGACATCTGCTGCAATGACTGCTGGCACACCGGCAGAATCTGGAGTACCAAGTGTAGAAGGGCCAGATCCAGCTGCAACTAATACAGGATCAGAGTGACCATGGTAACAGCCAGCAAATTTAATGACTTTATTTCTACCAGTGTAAGCACGAGCGACGCGAATCGTTGTCATAACAGCTTCTGTTCCGGAATTCATAAAACGGATTTTTTCCAGAGAAGGAATTGCCTCCTGAAGCATTTTCGCAAATGTGACTTCATGCGGTGTTGGTGTACCAAATAATAGTCCAGTTTCGGCTGCACGCGTTACTGCTTTTGTAATATGTGGGTGAGCATGTCCTGTAACAATCGGACCATATGCAGCTAAATAATCGATATATTGATTTCCGTCGACATCAAAGAAGTAAGCTCCTTGCCCTCTTTCCATAACAACCGGTGAGCCGCCGCCAACAGCTTTGTAAGAGCGAGAAGGACTGTTGACTCCTCCAACAATAATATCTAAAGCTTCTTCATGTAAACGTTCTGAATTGGTATGTAACATATAAACCTCCTATAAATCGTATCATTCTATAAAAATACCTTCCCTCATTTTAGCACTTTTTGAAAGAAGATAAAGGGAAACAGCTTTTTCGTCCACTTCCAATAGAGGAAATGGATAAACGAATAAATACACAAGACAAGCATAGATATTAATGATGGAGCCATTAAATACTTTGCAAGGAAGTAAGGGGGTAAGGAAATGTTTTATGTCTTATTAGCACTCATTCTATTTTTTATTGCGATGAGCTTAAAAACACTGTTTGTTCCTTACCGCAGAAAAGAAAAATGGGTATCGTTTGAAAATTTTATGTATCTAATTTTTGTCTATATCACCATTATGATAGGCTTTGGATTAATCTATACGTTATTCCAAATGAACGGAATTCCTGTTTATAATGATGGACAGGCGCCATCTTTGAACTATGATTTTTTTCATACTTTACATACTAGTATATATTTTAGCGGAGTGACCTTATTCTCTGTAGGCTTTGGCGATTTAATGCCGATCGGGATGGGAAGAATGGTTGTATTAGTGGAGGCGTTAATCGGTTATACGATTCCAGCCGCCTTTGTGGCACGGGCGGTATTTGATATGAACAACTAGTAAATCCCTTTTCTTGATTCATGGCAGCAAATTAGGTAGGCTTGTATAAAAAGGAAAAGGCGGGATACGATGTCTATTCATATTGGAGAAACAGTTCCAGACTTTGAACTAGAAGCAAATAATGGTGAAAAAATAAAACTTTCCGATTTTCGCGGAAAGAATGTTGTCTTATACTTTTATCCGAAAGATATGACACCTGGATGTACAACAGAAGCATGTGATTTTCGCGATAACCACGAAGATTTCAAAGGATTTAATACAGTAGTACTAGGAGTAAGCCCAGATCCGATTTCAAGACACCAGAAGTTTATTGAAAAACATGAGCTGCCATTCCCGTTATTATCCGACGAAAATCATGAAGTAGCCGAAAGCTTTGACGTCTGGAAGTTAAAAAAGAACTTCGGAAAAGAGTATATGGGAATTGAAAGATCGACCTTCTTGATTGACAAAGAAGGGAAGCTTGCTCAAGAATGGAAGAAAGTAAAAGTAGCTGGCCATATAGATGAAATCAAACAAGCATTAGAAAAAATCGAAGCCTAATTTTTATGGTAGGGACTTTTGTCCACTCATTAAAAGGGGAGGAGCATATTGTATAGTGAGCATATACCTCCTCATATATATGTCGGTGGCCAACGAACAGTTCGTTGGTCTTTTTTTTGTAAGTGAATCTTATAGGAGTCACTCCTATAAAGAGAAGAAATGGATAAATATTCTGGTGAAAGTTATTGTTTTATAAGCATATAATGAAAGTAGATTATCAATAACATTCAATAATTCACTCTTATCTAATAGTAGGTATTGTTAAATAATCATTATTGTGTTTTCAGATTGTTCATACATCTATAAAACCGCGTTATTACAGTAACTGTATTGACAAAACCCTCCTATTATTAGTACACTATTTATAAACATTATAAAATAAGAATATCTTTTAGAAATGGGGTGCATGTCCGTGGAACATAATGAGTTGCAAGAAGCTCTTGATAAGCTGAAAGAAACAGGAGTGCGCATTACCCCGCAGCGTCATGCGATACTTGAATATTTAATAAGCTCAATGTCACATCCGACTGCCGATGAAATTTATAAAGCACTTGAAGGTAAATTTCCGAATATGAGTGTAGCCACTGTTTATAATAATTTAAGAGTTTTTCGTGAAGTAAATTTAGTAAAGGAACTGACATATGGAGATTCTTCCAGCCGGTTTGATTTCATTACTTCTCACCATTATCATATTATCTGTAAAGAGTGTGGCAAAATAGTTGATTTCCATTATCCAGGACTTGATGAGGTCGAGCAATTTGCTAGCCATGTTTCAGGATTCAAAATCAGCCACCACCGTCTGGAAATTTACGGTACTTGTCCTGATTGTGCTCAAAAAGAAGCGCACTAATGTAGAAAATAGAAGAGGTTGTCTTTTAAGTCTCGCTTTTGTAGGAAATATACGAAGCGTTTCTTTAAAAGATACCCTCTTTTTTCTGTTCATTAGTTAGGCTGTTTTCTAAAATGAATAAGTTGGAAAAAAAGAGCAGCTGGAATACACCTAGAAGCCACGAGGATTAGCGAGACAGTCTGAGACCCTGGAAGGCTCAGCGCGAGCCCTAAGGAAAGCGAAGCGTATTTCGGCTGCGGGTTATAGCAACATACTTTACGAAAACAGTCATTGTTTAAAATTATGCTCGGATAATAGTTGGATGATTTCAGCCAAAAAAAGTAATTCTATTTTTAAACAAGTTGTAGTAAGATTTCATGTATGCCATGGAAATAGGGCAGGATTTTAAGAGAAAATGTCGAAAACAATACGAAACGAATAAAATTTATTCATGGAGATGGAGGAATAACGATGGAAGATATTCTTCGTCCTATATATCAAGAAAGAGCTAGCCAGACAAATACATTGGGCGTATTAATCATTGATAAAAAACAAAATGAAATGACCGTGACAGATACTTTTGATACAGTGATGCTTATTATTGTGAAAGAAGCAGAGCAACCTGTTTTTATAAAGCACTATACATATGCGGAAAAGAAAGCAGCATTACATATTGTCACAGAAAAACAATTAAGAAGCTGGATCTTATTAGGAAATAATAAAAGAATCTTTGAATGGATATACAATGGGAGAGTTGTTTTTGATCGTAATGAATTTATTTATGAACTCAAAAATGAATTAAAAGAATTTCCCATCAATGAAAGAAAACAAAAAATGGCGCTAGAATTCGCGAAGCTTATTAAACGATATATGGATGGGAAAGCGTTCTTTGAAAATAAACATTATTTGGACGCGTATAACGATATTGTTCATTCCTTACACCATTTAGCTCGTTTAGCTGTTATTGAAAATGGATTCCATCCAGAAGTAACGGTATGGAGCCAAGTAAAACAAATGGAGCCAGAAATCTATAAACTATATGTAGAGTTAGTAAATAGTGATGAGCCGATTGAAAAAAGGCTCGAGCTTTTATTCTTAGCAAGTGAATTTTTAATTCATTCGAGAATGAGAACAAGTACAAGCTATATTCTCGATATATTAAAAGAGAAGGAAGCTTGGACATTTAATGAGCTTTTAGAAAAAGAAGCGTTACTTATCTTTTCGGTTGATTTAGGAATGCTAATAGAATATTTGATTGATAAACATCTAATAGAAGTAGTGAATATCTCAACGAAAAGCCCAGGGGTTTATCACCGATGTTATCGAGTTTTAGAAAAAAAATAAAAAAGTTTTGGGAAAAGTGTTGACCATTATTGAAGAATAATGTTATATTAATATCCGTCGCTGAAACAACACAAAACGTTGAAGTAAACGACGGAAAAGATTTTTGAAAAAGCTATTGACATCGAATGTTGATGGATGGTATATTAGGAAAGTCGCTTCTTAAGTGGCTAACTAAATTGCTCTTTGAAAACTGAACAAACAAACGTCAACAATAATCGTTTTATAATGAATGTTATAAAACAAAAACAAGTAATACAAAAGCTAGAGTTTAGCAATGAGCTAATCAACTCTTTATTGGAGAGTTTGATCCTGGCTCAGGACGAACGCTGGCGGCGTGCCTAATACATGCAAGTCGAGCGGACTTTAAAAGCTTGCTTTTGAAGTTAGCGGCGGACGGGTGAGTAACACGTGGGCAACCTGCCTGTAAGACTGGGATAACTTCGGGAAACCGGAGCTAATACCGGATAATCCTTTTCCTCTCATGAGGAAAAGCTGAAAGACGGCATCTCGCTGTCACTTACAGATGGGCCCGCGGCGCATTAGCTAGTTGGTGAGGTAACGGCTCACCAAGGCAACGATGCGTAGCCGACCTGAGAGGGTGATCGGCCACACTGGGACTGAGACACGGCCCAGACTCCTACGGGAGGCAGCAGTAGGGAATCTTCCGCAATGGACGAAAGTCTGACGGAGCAACGCCGCGTGAGTGATGAAGGTTTTCGGATCGTAAAGCTCTGTTGTTAGGGAAGAACAAGTACAAGAGTAACTGCTTGTACCTTGACGGTACCTAACCAGAAAGCCACGGCTAACTACGTGCCAGCAGCCGCGGTAATACGTAGGTGGCAAGCGTTGTCCGGAATTATTGGGCGTAAAGCGCGCGCAGGCGGTCCTTTAAGTCTGATGTGAAAGCCCACGGCTCAACCGTGGAGGGTCATTGGAAACTGGGGGACTTGAGTGCAGAAGAGAAGAGTGGAATTCCACGTGTAGCGGTGAAATGCGTAGAGATGTGGAGGAACACCAGTGGCGAAGGCGACTCTTTGGTCTGTAACTGACGCTGAGGCGCGAAAGCGTGGGGAGCAAACAGGATTAGATACCCTGGTAGTCCACGCCGTAAACGATGAGTGCTAAGTGTTAGAGGGTTTCCGCCCTTTAGTGCTGCAGCAAACGCATTAAGCACTCCGCCTGGGGAGTACGGCCGCAAGGCTGAAACTCAAAGGAATTGACGGGGGCCCGCACAAGCGGTGGAGCATGTGGTTTAATTCGAAGCAACGCGAAGAACCTTACCAGGTCTTGACATCCTCTGACACTCCTAGAGATAGGACGTTCCCCTTCGGGGGACAGAGTGACAGGTGGTGCATGGTTGTCGTCAGCTCGTGTCGTGAGATGTTGGGTTAAGTCCCGCAACGAGCGCAACCCTTGATCTTAGTTGCCAGCATTAAGTTGGGCACTCTAAGGTGACTGCCGGTGACAAACCGGAGGAAGGTGGGGATGACGTCAAATCATCATGCCCCTTATGACCTGGGCTACACACGTGCTACAATGGATGGTACAAAGGGCAGCAAAACCGCGAGGTCGAGCAAATCCCATAAAACCATTCTCAGTTCGGATTGTAGGCTGCAACTCGCCTACATGAAGCTGGAATCGCTAGTAATCGCGGATCAGCATGCCGCGGTGAATACGTTCCCGGGCCTTGTACACACCGCCCGTCACACCACGAGAGTTTGTAACACCCGAAGTCGGTGGGGTAACCTTTTGGAGCCAGCCGCCTAAGGTGGGATAGATGATTGGGGTGAAGTCGTAACAAGGTAGCCGTATCGGAAGGTGCGGCTGGATCACCTCCTTTCTAAGGAAAATGGAATTTACATTCCATCATAGATTGTTGACGATTTGTTGTTCAGTTTTGAGGGAGCAATTAATTCCTCAAAACAGTAATAAGTTTGAGGGTAAAGAGAAACGAGTAGATCAAGGAAGCGCCTGAGTGAGCACCGGAGCGTACAATAGTACGTGAGGAGCAGAACGAAGAAGCTGACGAAGAGATGCGAAGTTTATCTTTAGCCGAAATTGTTCCTTGAAAACTAGATTATGAATAGTAAAAACAAGAAAGAAACCGAGTAATCGCCATCTTAGATTCTCTATGTTAGAGAATTATTTCTTTGAAAAGTAATCGTATTAAACGAATACCTATTCAAAGAATGGAGGGTAAAGAGAAACGAGCAGGTCAAGGAAGCGACGGAGCGAGCACCGGAGCGTACGACAGTACGTGAGGAGCAGAGTGAAGAAGCTGACGAAGAGATGTGAAGTTTATCTTTAGCCGACAACTAAGTTAAGTTAGAAAGGGCGCACGGTGGATGCCTTGGCACTAGGAGCCGATGAAGGACGGGATTAACACCGATATGCTTTGGGGAGCTGTAAGTAAGCTTTGATCCAGAGATTTCCGAATGGGGAAACCCTCTATCCGTAATGGGATAGAATCTTTACCTGAATACATAGGGTACTGAAGGCAGACCCGGGGAACTGAAACATCTAAGTACCCGGAGGAAGAGAAAGCAAACGCGATTCCCTGAGTAGCGGCGAGCGAAACGGGATTAGCCCAAACCAAGAGGCTTGCCTCTTGGGGTTGTAGGACACTCTATATGGAGTTACAAAGGAACGGGGTAGACGAATCGATCTGGAAAGGTCAGTCGTAGAAGGTAAAAACCCTGTAGTCGAAACTTCGTTCCCTCTTGAGTGTATCCTGAGTACGGCGGGACACGAGAAATCCCGTCGGAAGCAGGGAGGACCATCTCCCAAGGCTAAATACTCCCTAGTGACCGATAGTGAACCAGTACCGTGAGGGAAAGGTGAAAAGCACCCCGGAAGGGGAGTGAAATAGATCCTGAAACCGTGTGCCTACAAGTAGTTAGAGCCCTTTTATGGGTGATAGCGTGCCTTTTGTAGAATGAACCGGCGAGTTACGATTACATGCGAGGTTAAGTTGAAAAGACGGAGCCGCAGCGAAAGCGAGTCTGAATAGGGCGAAATAGTATGTGGTTGTAGACCCGAAACCAGGTGATCTACCCATGTCCAGGGTGAAGTCCAGGTAACACTGGATGGAGGCCCGAACCCACGCACGTTGAAAAGTGCGGGGATGAGGTGTGGGTAGCGGAGAAATTCCAATCGAACTTGGAGATAGCTGGTTCTCTCCGAAATAGCTTTAGGGCTAGCCTCAAGATTGAGAGTATTGGAGGTAGAGCACTGTTTGGACTAGGGGCCCCCATCGGGTTACCGAATTCAGACAAACTCCGAATGCCAAATACTTATTCTTGGGAGTCAGACTACGAGTGATAAGATCCGTGGTCAAGAGGGAAACAGCCCAGACCACCAGCTAAGGTCCCAAAGTATACGTTAAGTGGAAAAGGATGTGGAGTTGCTTAGACAACCAGGATGTTGGCTTAGAAGCAGCCACCATTTAAAGAGTGCGTAATAGCTCACTGGTCGAGTGACTCTGCGCCGAAAATGTACCGGGGCTAAACGTATCACCGAAGCTGTGGATTGACATCTAATGATGTCAGTGGTAGGAGAGCGTTCTAAGGGCGTTGAAGCTAGACCGTAAGGACTGGTGGAGCGCTTAGAAGTGAGAATGCCGGTATGAGTAGCGAAAGATGAGTGAGAATCTCATCCACCGAATGCCTAAGGTTTCCTGAGGAAGGCTCGTCCGCTCAGGGTTAGTCGGGACCTAAGCCGAGGCTGAAAAGCGTAGGCGATGGACAACAGGTTGATATTCCTGTACCACCTTTAAATCGTTTGAGCAATGGGGGGACGCAGGAGGATAGGGTAAGCGTGCTGTTGGATTAGCACGTCCAAGCAGTTAGGCCGGTAATGAGGCAAATCCCATTACCATGTCAGCTGAGCTGTGACGGCGAGGGAAATATAGTACCGAAGTTCCTGATTCCACACTGCCAAGAAAAGCCTCTAGCGAGATTTATGGTGCCCGTACCGCAAACCGACACAGGTAGGCGAGGAGAGAATCCTAAGGTGAGCGAGAGAACTCTCGTTAAGGAACTCGGCAAAATGACCCCGTAACTTCGGGAGAAGGGGTGCTCTTTTGGGAGTTAAAGCCCGAGAGAGCCGCAGTGAATAGGCCCAGGCGACTGTTTAGCAAAAACACAGGTCTCTGCGAAGCCGCAAGGCGAAGTATAGGGGCTGACACCTGCCCGGTGCTGGAAGGTTAAGAGGAGGGGTTAGCACGTGTAGTGCGAAGCTCTGAATTGAAGCCCCAGTAAACGGCGGCCGTAACTATAACGGTCCTAAGGTAGCGAAATTCCTTGTCGGGTAAGTTCCGACCCGCACGAAAGGTGTAACGATCTGGGCACTGTCTCAACGAGAGACTCGGTGAAATTATAGTACCTGTGAAGATGCAGGTTACCCGCGACAGGACGGAAAGACCCCGTGGAGCTTTACTGCAGCCTGATATTGAATTTTGGTACAGCTTGTACAGGATAGGTAGGAGCCTTGGAAGCCGGAGCGCCAGCTTCGGTGGAGGCATTGGTGGGATACTACCCTGGCTGTATTGACATTCTAACCCGCACCCCTGATCGGGGTGGGAGACAGTGTCAGGTGGGCAGTTTGACTGGGGCGGTCGCCTCCTAAAAAGTAACGGAGGCGCCCAAAGGTTCCCTCAGAATGGTTGGAAATCATTCGTAGAGTGTAAAGGCACAAGGGAGCTTGACTGCGAGACCTACAAGTCGAGCAGGGACGAAAGTCGGGCTTAGTGATCCGGTGGTTCCGCATGGAAGGGCCATCGCTCAACGGATAAAAGCTACCCCGGGGATAACAGGCTTATCTCCCCCAAGAGTCCACATCGACGGGGAGGTTTGGCACCTCGATGTCGGCTCATCGCATCCTGGGGCTGTAGTCGGTCCCAAGGGTTGGGCTGTTCGCCCATTAAAGCGGTACGCGAGCTGGGTTCAGAACGTCGTGAGACAGTTCGGTCCCTATCCGTCGTGGGCGTAGGAAATTTGAGAGGAGCTGTCCTTAGTACGAGAGGACCGGGATGGACGCACCGCTGGTGTACCAGTTGTCTTGCCAAAGGCATCGCTGGGTAGCTATGTGCGGAAGGGATAAGTGCTGAAAGCATCTAAGCATGAAGCCCCCCTCAAGATGAGATTTCCCATAGCGCAAGCTAGTAAGATCCCTGAAAGATGATCAGGTTGATAGGTCAGAGGTGGAAGCGTGGCGACATGTGGAGCTGACTGATACTAATAGATCGAGGACTTAACTAAAATGAAAAGCGGAAACGCCTGTTTATCGACGTACAAACTGGAGGAGCATCGACTGAGATAAAGGAAACACGATGAACGTAAGTGAATCGATGTTGACTTATCGTAGGGAGATGATCGGAAGTTTGATAGGCGATAGGCGTTGGAGCTGGACAAAATGATTACTTATTTCTTTCTTTTTACTTCATAATCTAGTTTTCAGGGAATAATTTTTTTAAATTACACTTGAAAAAATCTCAAAAACATGTATAATAAAATATGTCTTGAGAAAAAGTCTGGTGGCGATAGCGAGAAGGTCACACCCGTTCCCATACCGAACACGGAAGTTAAGCTTCTCAGCGCCGATGGTAGTTGGGGGTTCTCCCCCTGTGAGAGTAGGACGTCGCCAGGCATACCATATTATTCCGCAGTAGCTCAGTGGTAGAGCATTCGGCTGTTAACCGAACGGTCGTAGGTTCGAGTCCTACCTGCGGAGCCATATTGGAGAGCTGTCCGAGTGGCCGAAGGAGCACGATTGGAAATCGTGTAGGCGGGTAACCCTGTCTCAAGGGTTCAAATCCCTTGCTCTCCGCCATTATAACTTTTCAAATATGGCCCATTGGTCAAGCGGTTAAGACACCGCCCTTTCACGGCGGTAACACGGGTTCGAATCCCGTATGGGTCACCAATACATATATTATATTTATGGAGGATTAGCTCAGCTGGGAGAGCATCTGCCTTACAAGCAGAGGGTCGGCGGTTCGATCCCGTCATCCTCCACCATTAATATTATCGCGGGGTGGAGCAGTCTGGTAGCTCGTCGGGCTCATAACCCGAAGGTCGCAGGTTCAAATCCTGTCCCCGCAATCTGGTCCGGTAGTTCAGTTGGTTAGAATGCCTGCCTGTCACGCAGGAGGTCGCGGGTTCGAGTCCCGTCCGGACCGCCATTTTTTAAAAATAAATAGCATTAAGTAATGGCTCAGTAGCTCAGTCGGTAGAGCAAAGGACTGAAAATCCTTGTGTCGGCGGTTCGATTCCGTCCTGAGCCACCTTTTATGTCGGAGGGGTAGCGAAGTGGCTAAACGCGGCGGACTGTAAATCCGCTCCTTCGGGTTCGGCGGTTCGAATCCGTCCCCCTCCACCATTCAATACAGGGGTATAGTTTAAAGGTAGAACGAAGGTCTCCAAAACCTTTGGTGTGGGTTCGATTCCTACTACCCCTGCCAATTTTAATAATTATTATGGCGGATATGGCGAAGTGGTTAACGCATCGGATTGTGGCTCCGACACTCGTGGGTTCGATTCCCATTATTCGCCCCATTTTTTTGACACTTTTTTTATTTTATTGCATATAAATAGTATTGGGCTATAGCCAAGCGGTAAGGCAACGGACTTTGACTCCGTCACTCGTTGGTTCGAATCCAGCTAGCCCAGCCATTTGCGGAAGTAGTTCAGTGGTAGAACACCACCTTGCCAAGGTGGGGGTCGCGGGTTCGAATCCCGTCTTCCGCTCCAATATATTATGGCGGCATAGCCAAGTGGTAAGGCAGAGGTCTGCAAAACCTTTACCACCGGTTCGAATCCGGTTGCCGCCTCCATAATGCTTATTAAGTTTCCTAATTATATTACGCCGGGGTGGCGGAACTGGCAGACGCACAGGACTTAAAATCCTGCGGTAGGTGACTACCGTA
The DNA here is from genome assembly GCF_024219955.1 of Niallia sp. RD1. Lineage (NCBI taxonomy): Bacteria > Bacillati > Bacillota > Bacilli > Caryophanales > Bacillaceae > Niallia > Niallia sp. RD1. Next base: position 2,383,675 of record NZ_CP100420.1, read on the forward strand.
CCGGTTCGATTCCGGTCCTCGGCATTACCAAAAAAACTTATAAGCGCGCCGGTGTGGCGGAATTGGCAGACGCGCACGACTCAAAATCGTGTTCCTCTGGAGTGTCGGTTCGACCCCGACCACCGGTATCATGACACTGCCTATCAATGCAGTGAAATCAACGTTTCTTACACTTTGTAAGGAACGTTTTTTATTTATCTCCAATACGATTCTTAGAAAAATATCGTGTTCATAAAATCGTGTGCATACCCTGTCATAAACAAGGAGGAATTAATATGGCAAGGCGTACAAACGAGTTATCTATTGAGGAATTATCCGTTATTAACACATCAAAAATGATAAAGGAGATTGATTTCCAAACGGCTCTTTCATTATTTGTTGATGATTGTGAAATAAGAAATCTTAGACCACAAACAATCCAATATTACAGAAATGAATTATCGGTTTTTTACAAGATGCTTATGGAAAAAGAGTTTAACCCTGCTCCTACCAACATAACGAAAGAACAAATAAAAAGTATAATCCTGCACATGAAAGAAAAAGGATTACAAACAGTAAGCATTAACACACGTTTAAGAGCCATCAGAGCATTTTTTAATTTTTTGCATCGTGAACGACACATTAAAGAAAATCCATTAAGTGACATCAAACTACTAAAAGACCGTAGAAAAGTAGTTGAAACCTTTTCACATGAACAACTACAAATGCTCTTTAATCAGCCGAATTTGCGTTCTTTTGTTGGTGTGAGGGATTACACTTTTATGCTATTACTGCTTGAAACAGGCATCCGTGTGAGCGAATTAGAAGGTGTATGTGTTCAAGATATTTTATGGAACGAATCTAAACTTCATATTAGGAATACAAAGACATATAAAGAGCGGATCGTGCCTATTCAAGCAAAAATGAAAAATCAATTACAGAAGTATATTCAAATACGTGGAGTAATGGAAACAGATGCTTTGTTTGTTACGCTTGATGGTGACAAGATGTCTAAAAGGCAATTCCAGAACAGGGTGACATTTTACGGGAAACAAGCAGATATAAAAGGGGTTCGATGCTCCTGCCATACTTTTAGGCATACATTTGCAAAATTGAGCGTAAAGAATGGTGCAGGCATATTTGAATTACAACAAATATTAGGACATACGAGTATGGAAATGGTACGAGTATATGTCAATCTGTTTAGTGATGATGTAATGGATAAACACAGAACGTTTTCACCCTTAGTCAATCTAAAAGTAAGAATGTAGAGTGAAGGAAGGAAAAAAATTAATATTGAAGAATAAGTAAATGATGAACTTCTTTAGGGGGGAAATAAATGTCTAATCAAAATATTGAGATAGTAAACTTAATTAATGAAGATGGTCAAAGTGTACATACCAAAATTATTGGGGAAGGAGAACCTATTGTTTTCTTGCACGGAGGACCTGGAAGTGAGCATCGCTTTTTTCTTCCACATGTGCTTCCACTATCTTGTAACTTTAAGTTAGTTTTTTATGACCAAAGAGGATGTGGAGAATCAAATACAGCCTTAAATAATCAATATTCTATGGAAGATGAAGTTCACACATTGGAATTATTACGCAAAGAATTAAAATTAGAGAAAATAAACCTTTTCGGAGAATCATGGGGTTCTATGTTGGCACTACTATACGCAACTTCTTATCCAGAAAGAGTAAATAAGATACTCCTTACTGCATCAATAGGTGTAACAGCAGAAGGTTTTAAAACCTTTGAGGAAGAATTAGAAAAAAGGTTGTCAAAAGAAGATAAAATAAGCCTTTCTTCTTTAGAGAATAGACTTAAAAACGGTGATTCAAATATTGAGGAGATTCTCGCTATTTTAGATAAATATTATGTGTATTCAGAAGAAGCATTAATGCAAAAAGATAAAATTTCTATAAATACAAGCGTCAATGATTCAATAAGTAAAGATATTTTGGATAATTATGACCTTACCGAGCAATTAGATGTGATTAAAAATATTCCCATTTTAATTGCACAAGGTAGCCATGATATTCTAACTCCTAATCTTATAAAAAAATTGTTGTTAGATTATATTCCTCATGCAGAATTAGTGGAAATTGCAGAGTGTGGACATTGGACTGTTTTGGAAAAACCTAATGAAATGATTAAGATTACTAACCAATTTTTTGCTAAGGGTATTTGACCTGAATATACGATAATCATTGACCACATTGTGGTCTTTTCTTTTTATCAAAGATATGTAGGTTTTTATACTTGTTAAAATAGACCATGACCTAAATGAACAAATTTATTGCTCCTTATTTATGTTCAAATAAAGTTATTTATGTAATTTTTGGACAAAATGTACATTAAGTTATAGACTTTAAATGAACATATTGGTAAAATATACATAACAACAAATAAGGGGCGTTCAAAATGAGCAAAGGAAAATTTATAAGTTATGTCAGGGTATCAACAGTCGAACAAAATGAACAAAGACAGGTAAAAGCAATTGAAGAAAGAGCCAGTATTGACAAATGGTTTATTGAGAAAGTAAGTGGAAAAGATACGAAAAGACCACAATTACAAGCCATGCTAGACTATATGCGTGAAGGGGATACCATTATCATTAATGACTTTTCACGGCTTGCTAGGAGTACAAAGGATTTACTTGAATTAGTGGAGTTAATGCAAGAAAAGAATGTTACTTTGATTTCTCTAAAAGAAAATATTGATACTTCAACGCCACAGGGAAAACTAATGCTTACAATGTTAGGGGCAATAAATGAATTTGAAAGAATGAATATGCTGGAACGCCAACGTGAAGGAATTGCAATCGCAAAAGCAAATGGCAAGTACAAGGGAAGAAAGGCAATTGAAATAGACGAGAAATTCAAGGAATTATATGAGAAATACATGGCACGTAAAATCAACAAAACACAGTTTGCCAATGAATTAGGAGTTAGCAGAACAACGTTGTACAAGATGATAGAAGAATATGATGCAAGTTAAAAACTTTTTAATAAAAGTGTTGTTTTATCAAAGAACAAACAAAAATCGCTCTAATGACATACTTTTGGATCGGGTCTTATAAAAATGGCTAAATTAAAAAATGTCCTTAATAGAGCGATTTTTCTTATTATCATATTTATTGGTTTAAGTCAATAGTATCGTAAGATAAAAATTCGACAAATGCACAAAAAAATGCTATAATAAAAGAATAAATAGTTGACAGATTGAAGTTTTTAGAATCAATCTGTTTAATTTTTTTGGAGGTGAGGGAATGTTTTAAAGTAAAAGGGCAATTTGAAAAATATACATACATAATAAATAGTTGGTTATGTACTTTGACCAGCAATACAAAACTGCTGTCGCAGATTTCGCATTGTTGCGACCAAGTACCAAAGTCGCTGGAAATACTTAGATGTTGGTTAATGTTTTTGGAAATCAAAAACAGTGCAAACTTTGATTAGTATATACAACTTAATATTAATACCCAAAGTCTGCACAGTTTGAAAAATTTAAAGGAGAATTTTTAATGAAACAATTTACGCTAGCAGAGTTTATTAATGAATTTGGAGATGTTAAACAAAGAGAATCATTAGTTAAAGGAAAAGGAAATGTCAATAAAAGAACATTAGATAGTGTTATTAAAAAAGCAAGTAAATTCTATGAACTTGATTCAATAACCGTTAAAGGTCGGGGAGTTGATAAAATTATTACTTGTGGTAAAGAAAGACATGAAGTCCTAAATGATAAAGAAATTTACAACTATTCTAATTGTGGTAATAGAGAGCAGATGCCATATAAGGAAATCATTCAAAATTTAATCTTAATTCACTTGAATGAGAAAAATAGAAAACCTTCTACAACTTATAGAGTATTAGCACATGATTTAGAGATTATGTCAGATGTATTATTCTCCTCATCTAATATGGTAACTGCTGAAGAACAAAAGAACTATTACAAGAATTTAGATGCAAAGTATAAAAAACAAGGATTCGCAGTATTTTGGGATAATGTTAGTAAAGAATCTCAAAGAATCATAAGAAATGTTGAATCGGTATTAAACGATATGAAGGAAAAGGGAATCATTAGACATATGGATGTTGTGAATGCTGTTAGTCTTGATAAATTTGGTCGTGAAATCCATAATCCAATTACATATATTGAAGTTAATAAGATTGACATGATGAAAAGGAAGTTACGTGGTAAACATGAAGTAACAATCACAGACATTAGATATAAGCCTAAAAGTCCTGCTGTTGTTGCTTATAAAGAAGATGAATATAACTTTCTCCAGTCATTTGGTTATGAATATGTGTATGATGCTGTTTACATTGATTTAATTGCAACAGATAAAGAGATTCAGAACTATATGAAAGATTCACTTGTAACTGATTTCAAAAAGGAACATTTAGCATTTGCTTACCAAAAAGCCGTGGCAAGAGAAAATTCATTCTTTAATGATATTGTTAGAGTTAAAGACAATCATAAACTCCATAAATTACTTGGAGGTAAAAAGAAGTCAGATGTTTTAAAAGGAACATTAACAGCTTATGATTCCATTCTTATAGATGAATTATTAAATGATGGAATTAAACAAGAAAAATTCGGTAAAACATATGCTACTAACTACAAAGAATCGCTTAAAACCATTCAGGATGTTTTAGACGAAGAAGAAAGTAAAAGCAATTTATAGGGTTTTGGAATTTTTGATTAACCTTATATACAAACACAAAAAACATATATAACGTTACTCAAGTATTTCAAACACGAAGCAATTCAAGGAGCCATCGGGGTGCTTATAACCAAATAAAGCAAGTGGGTTTTATTAAAGCGTTATAGCACTTCCACTCCTGCAATCAGTGTTAAAAACACCACCGTATGAAACATGAGAAAATACTCTTTATTAACAGTATTTTAACGTGCGTTTTTTCTAACACGTTATGATATAATAGGAACATAAATTGACAGGTCGTATGACATGATTTTAAGAAATGGTTGATAAATAGCATAATACCAATGGTTAAAGGGTTCAGACGTTCAAGCACGACTCAAAATCGTGTTCCTTCTGGAGTGTCGGTTCGACCCCGACCACCGGTATCGAAATAGGCGGGATAAAGCCTATAGGATCAAGAGATCTCACAAATTGGAGATCTCTTTTTTGCACACCCCGAATACGATTAGTATGGCAAAAATCGTGTTCATAGTGGGTGTGATATGATAAGAAAAAAGTGAGAATGAGAACAACAAGCAGGTTCAACTCTTTTGGCCAATTTGTTCAATAAGAGAAGAGCCAACATAATTAATTATCATCTAAGGGTTTAAAACTGCTATCTCTCTCAAATCTTGATGCAGCAGAAATATTTCTCTCATCCAACAATTTTTTTGAACAAATGCCAATTTCTCTAAAGTTCCTTTGGGCTTCTTTTAAGGATTCTTCATTTGCTCCACCAGCAAAATCTGGTTCAAGAGTTTGCAATCCATCATCTTCCCACCTACATACAACACATATCTCCCATGAGTTAAGTTCTGTCAAAGATTTTATATCCGCAACAAGGACATGTATATAGCTCCGCTTTCATATTTCACCTCATCGTCATTATTTCTTTAAACATTATGCTAAATTATGCAATATTATTGATTAAATAGTTTAAGGACCTTAAAGTTATGTAAAACACATCTACAATCTCCTTAAATTTCTTATTAAACTAACCTTCCCTTTAGTAACCTTAATAAAGGAACTTCTCAACCATTTGTAATATATCTTACTCTTCAAGAATATGAGGATTTTCAACAAATAAGCCTAATACGTATCCACAATTCGAGCAGTAGTAGAAAGATATTGGTGACGAATGACTTCTTGGATTATTGTTAGAAAACATATGGACTACTGTGTTAGCTGACCGAATAATCCCTTTTGTTATTTGATTGCTATCCCATTTAGGACAATCTTTCTCTTCTATCTCTCCGTCACTCCTGTTTATGAATATATCATTTATCACTAGTGTTGCATAAAATTTGACTGAATTTTCTGCTTTCTTGTTTTTACTCATGAGAAGAAAAACAAAGACATTTGAATAGAGGTAGTTAACATCCATTTTTTTACTATAACCTTTGACGAGTGCAACAGACCTGTGAAATTCTTTAGGGCACGGTTTTCCCTACGATTTTTCGTAGCCATAAATGAGCGGATTTCCATGGTGCCGCTTTGAGTAAGCGACTAATTTGTAAGTACGTCCTTGAACTGTTCGTGTTCAGCTGTGCCAGTACATTTAGGCAATATACAATCATTGCGATATACACTTGATTATGTACGCCTTGTTCGCTCTGCGCGTAGAACTTTTTGATGTTCAGGTGCTGCTTCAACCATTTGAAAAATAACTCGATTGCCCAGCGCGATTTGTACAATTCAGCGATATCATCGGCGCTTAAATCAAATCGATTCGTAATTAGATGCAGTTCGTTACCTTTTGAATCGAGCACTTTGATGAGGCGAAAGATATTTTCTGCACGATTTTGTGTGGTGCCGATCAGAATCATTTCATCCGACAATACAGTTGAATCGATTGGCAGTTTAAATGGCTCTACGACACGAATGACCGCATTTTTTCGCAAGCGTGAGACGAAGAAATAGCCATCATCGGTCATGCGGTCAAATCGCAATGTCATAAACCTAAATTGTAAAAATATGTAAATATTAAAAAAGATTCATAAAATTGTTGTATAAAATTGAAAAAACCCCTTGACTTTTCAGAAACACCTCCATAATCAGCGTGAATACCAGTTCTTGGTATATCTCGTACGAAATGGGGTTTTTTTGTTGAAAAAAAGCAAGTTTTTAGAAGCGATTGAAGTATGTAGGGAGGTATTGTACGATTTCCATTTCATGTGCGATTCCCGCATGAAATCAACCTACTTTACACGTAAAGGAGGCAAATTGACTTTCCCAGAAACAATTTTGTTTGTGCTAAATCTAGTAACGAGAAGCTTGCAGATTGAGTTGAATGACTTTTTTGAGTTGATTAAAAAAGAAGGAGAAATTATAAGTAAACAGGGATTTTCACAAGCGCGAAAAAAAATAAAACCAGAAGCCTTCAAGACGTTATTTGACACCATTACGACGTGGTTTTATCAGACAAATAACTCCTTTAAATATAAGGGCTTCCGGTTATATGCGATTGATGCGTCTATCATAGAAATAGCCAATTCCCAAAGGCTAAGAGATACCTTCGGCGCATCAAAGGGCAATGGCAAGGAACTTGCCAGAGCCATGGTATCTACTATTTATGATATCGGAAATGATTTATTTGTAAAGGGGATAATCACAAAATGTACAGATAGCGAGCGCACAGTAGCGATAGAATTAATTGATAGTTTCCTAGAACTGCGTTCTAACCACGACCTTTTTCTTTTTGACCGTGGGTATCCATCTCAATATTTCTTTCACTATCTTTTGAAGAATAAAGTGAATTTTGTTGTTAGAACGCCAGTTAATTTTTACCGAGCCGCTATAAAAGAAGGGATCCCTGATCAGGTCATTGAACTCAAGTATAAAAGCAACGTCATGCGTTTGCGTGCGGTCCGTATCCCATTAGGCTCTGGAGAAGATGAATTACTTATAACGAATATATTAGATGAGTCTTTTGATATTCCGGCTTTTAAAGAGTTGTACTTTAAACGATGGTCAATCGAAACAAAATACGATGTCTTAAAAAACAAAATACAGATTGAAAGATTCTCAGGCGAAACAAAACAGACGATTGAACAAGAGTTTTATGCTGCTTTATTTTTAAGCAACATGGCTTCCCTACTAAAGCATGAGTCAGATGTGATCATCGCCGAGGATCAGAAGGATAAAGACTTAAAGCACAAATATAAAACTAACACCAATATTTTAATTGGCGCACTAAAAGATAAGCTCATTTGTTTAATCATTGAACCAAGTCAAAGGCGAAGAAAAAAGATGTATAAAGACCTACTGAACGAAGTTCAGCGAAATAGAGTCCCAATTAGACCTGGAAGGAAATTTAAACGTTCCAGAGGGCTAAATGCGAATAAACATGGATTTGGACAACGACCAGCTATCTAACAAAACGAACAAATAGGAAAATCAGGGAAATGCCAAAAAAATTAAATAGGCACTTCCCGGGCATCCTATTGGCTTTTTTAGTTATCAGAATATTATAAACATCAATTTTGGTTTACCACTGGTAATTACTGGTTTCTTAACTTGATGACATTGGGTCAAATCGCTCATAATCTAAGTAACCACGATCAAAAACGTACATGCATTCTTTGTCGTCAACGAGTACCTCTAGCTGGCCACGATCGTGTTCTTTCGCACTTGTCAGCACCGCATTATCAGGATAGGAACAGCCTTTTTCTGCGTAAACAAGGCGCAAATGAAGCTTGATACCTGATTTTGTTTTGCGAAACTCCGCCCATTTGTGATTATTCAAATTGAGTGGCAACGAAGGATATTGGTGTCAGGTACCGTAAAAAGACAGTTGTCTTTTTATGGTGCCTGACACTATTTTAAAATCACTTTATAATATAGTCCATCTTGTTTTACAATTGACCTAAGGCTGTACTCTTATATAACAACCAATTCCAATTAATAAACCAGCAATTGGAAAGGTAAAAAAGGAAGAAACCACTATTGCAGCTATCTTATAGCTGGACTAATAATAAAGGAGACTCATCCATGAATTACGATAAAAAAATAATACTTAAAGAGGTTCAATTACCGTATACATTTAACGATGTTGAACCTGTATACCTAACTGAAGCAACGATGGAACAAAGAGCGAAAAAAGTACTGGACTTAATGAAAGAAGATAATTTCGATTCTCTAGTTATTTATGCTGATAAAGAACATGGAAGTAATTTTGAATACTTAACTGGTTTTATTCCTAGATTTGAAGAAGGGCTGTTCGTACTAAAGAAAACAGGACAAGCATCTTTTATTCTCGGCAATGAAAACTTAAAAATGTCAAAATATGCACGCCTTCAAGGAGAACTTTATCACTATCCACTATTTTCATTACCAAATCAACCTATGGAAAATGAGAAGAGTCTGGATTCCATCTTATGTGAAATAGATTTTTCAAATGATAAAAAAATTGGGCTTATTGGCTGGAAAATGTTTACCTCTACTCAATATGATAATTCAGCAATATTTGATATCCCTCATTTTATTGTTGAGGCTGTTCGTAATATATGTACTATAGAAGCAGAAATTGTAAATGCAGCGTATTTATTTATTGGTGGCGGTAAGGGTGCACGAACGATTAATAATGCGAACGAGATTGCTCACTATGAGTACGGAGCCAACCTGTCTTCAACTAGTATGCTTAAAGCTATGAATGCTGTTGAAATCGGTGTGAAAGAAAGCTATCTTGGCAATTTGCTAAATGCTGAAGGTCAGACAAATAATGTAGTTACAATTGCTGCAACTGGTGTAAGATTTGAAAAGGCAAATTTATATCCCACTAGTAAGCAACTAAAATTAGGAGATACTCTTTCTCTTACTACCGGTTACAAAGGAGGATTATCCAGTCGAGCTGGATTCGTGGTTGAAAGTGCGGAACAATTGCCTGATAATCAACGTGATTATCTTGAGAAGGTAGCAATTCCTTACTTTAAGACGGTGGTTTTTTGGCTAGAGAATATTCGCATTGGAATGTACGGTGGCGAGTTTTACAAAATGATTGAGGAAGTATATCCAAAAGAAGAGTATCATTGGCATTTGAATCCTGGGCATCTTGTTGCTGATGAAGAATGGATGTCCTCGCCAATTTATCCAAGTTCAAAAGAGACTCTAAAAAGCGGGATGGTTTTTCAAATAGATATAATCCCATCTATAACTGGTTATGGGGGAGTAAGTGCAGAAGAGTGTATAGCGTTGGCAGATGAGGAGCTTAGAAACCAGATTAATAATGAATATCCACATTTATGGGGACGAATCGAAAAGCGAAGATATTATATACAGCATGAGTTAGGAATTAATCTACCGAAACACGTTATCCCACTTTCCAATTTGGTGGCTTATCTTCGACCGTTCTTTTTAAATAAATCAGCTACATTAACATGTGTTAAATAGTAAACAATGATGAACAATATATTAATAGTAGATAATTTAAGGAATGATAAAATTATGTTACTTTAAAAAAGTAAAAGAAAAAGTGCCTTTTCTTCGCGAGCGAGGGATATGTCTTGGGAGATAAAGAAGACTGAATGAGCTTCTAAATGTTTCTTTTATCAATTATTAGTAAATACATATTAAACTATCGGGTGTTTTCTTAAATGAGGAAGCACTTTTCTTATGTTGCTATAGGTTAGGATTCCTGTAATAATAGAAAAATTTTGCTTATGGAAGAAAAAAGGCAAGTTAGAATCAGTGTTATTTATTATACGAAATAAATAAAAATATATGGAGGTATAGTTATGTGGATAATATTTAGGGTTATTGCAATAGTAACAACTTTTATTAATCTTTATATGTATAAAGCAGGAAAGGATTATAAGCTTGCTATGGCGGTGGGATTATCATTTACAGCTTTAACTCTTTGTGCAGAATACAGTCTTGTATCGTCGTGGGTAGAAGTGGAAGATTGGGCAGCTTTAATGGATGTAGTACCTGGTATGGAAAGAGCATTATGGTTTTTGACAATTGTTTCTATCTTACTAAATATAGCACCTATACTTTTAGAACTAAAAGATAAGAAATAGAAATTAGGCAATGCAATTAAGAAAAAAATAAAGAGAATAAGACATAACTAAATAGATACGCTGTAAAGACGAACAATTTCTAATCTAGCTAGTAAATAGCGGCAGCTTTCGCATGCTTTTTACAAGAGGAAACATAATTATTGGGGAAAACAGAGTAGCCGGAATACACGAAGACTCCTTTGGGATTAGCGAGACAGCCTGAGACCCTGCAGGCGAAGCTGAAGCGGCTCAGCGCGAGCCCCACGGAAAGCGAAGTATATTCCGGCTGCGGGTAATCGCACTAAACTTCATGGAAACATCCTTTAAAAAACGAATAAAAAACCAAACATACGGAACTTTCATTAGCATCTTCGTATCATTGTTCGGATTTATCCTTTGCTGGAATACTTATGTGTCTCTTTGGAAAACAAGGTAGACACGTGCAAAACGCACGAATTTGTAAAACAATGCAATTAAATTAACGAGTGTGATCGTTGCATAGGATTCGGAGTTAAATAACAAAAAAATTCTCCAATATTAATACAGCATTCTTTGTAAGAAAAATAACTCAAATCTGAAAGCTCCAAGGAGTGATTCCTTGGAACTTTATTAGTAACTTATGTTTGGTTTGGGACTTTGATCGATTTGATCATCTGTCGTATTGATCCCAGATGGTAGGCAGAGTGAGCGAGCGCCCCCAACAAACCATTCGATGTCTGTTCATCTAAGGAGTCAAGTGAATCAATCTTTTTTAACAGTATTGTGTATTCTTGTTGAAGTTCGTCAGTAAATTGAGCCCATGTGATTTTATCAACGTTTGTGATTTTCCATGATGCTCCCCAGTCCTTATTGGGTTCTTCCCCATTTAAGTAGGAATTCGCAACCCATAAATAATAGCGGGTATGATCTGTTTGTGCGGCGATTGTTGTACCATTGATAGCTATTGAAGCATCTTCTGCCGATATCTTTTCAAGTGTTCCGAATAAACCACTACCAGGTTTCGCTTCTGTGTACCAGCTTGCGTTTTCTTTAGGCCCATCATATGTTTCTTTCAACAATGTTCTAACAGCTACCAACATCGGATTGTCCATCTTAGTACCTCCTGAATTAGTGTTTAACCATCAAAACTACTTTTGATGGTTAAATTATAACTGAGTTGATTATAACCGTCAATATGCATTATGATGGTTATAGTAAAGGAGCTTTGATTATGTCGGAAATGAACACTTATATGATGGTCGGAGAACGTTTGTGTATGGATTTTATCAATACTGTTAGTTGGCGAGAAAGTACGGAGAAAAGGCGGGATTGGTTTACCAGTTACGCCAAATTGGTCGACTGGTGCATCCATGCTGAAGTCTTGACCGAACAACAAGCTAAAGCCCTTCTTTTAAAGGCGCAGGAGAAACAGTCTGAAGCTGGAGAAGTTCTAAAACAGTCTATCGAAATGCGGGAGGTCATGTATCGAATCTTCAAGTCCATTTCAAAGGGGACATCGCCACATCCGCTAGACCTAAAAAGTTTCAATGATTTTGTAAGCCACTTCTATCAAACTTTGCTTGTAATCCAAGAAAAGGATCATTACACGTTGAAGTTCATGTATAACGAGGAAAACTTGGACACTATGCTCCCCCCAATTTTACAATCTGCTGTTGATTTACTCGTTTCTAAAAACGACTTGGAACGAGTCAAACAATGTGAGGGAGACTCTTGTGGATGGTTATTCTTTGATACGAGTCGGAACCGGAGCCGACGTTGGTGTTCAATGGCCGATTGCGGTAACCGAGCTAAAGCACGGCGGTTTTACCAAAAATAAAAGTGATTAGATACTGTTTTTGTGGATTGTATACCTACTAAGTTATATCGTACCACTACCGTAAAGAAGGATAATATTTAATTTTTGAAAAAGGCCGTTGAATATTTAAAAGGGATATTCAACAATATTTTATAAAATTTTCTAACTATATTATCATCAAGATAACCAGACTTTGTATCACTTTATCTCCAACTTTATTCGGACTGTCGATACTAAAATCAAAGGATTCGTTTGGTTGAATAAAGGGAGCAGGTACCCATATTGTTGGGTACCCGCTTTTTCATGGAGTGTTTTAAATTCTTTAACGAGTTGTCTCCGTCAGTATCCTGGATAATAAGGAGTTATATATGGATACGGATATGGGGATGGATAAGGATACGAATATGGGTAAGGAGTAGGTACTGGGTAAGGAGCTGGTGTTGCCGCTGCGCCAAGAGCTAATCCTGTAAGAGTACCTAATGCAAATCCTCCTCCTGGATAATATCCACCTTGATGATGCCAGTTTCCACCGTGTCCCCAATTTGGATTTCCGCCGCCATGTTGGTGCCAATTAGCGTTACCACCATGGCCGCCTGATGCATGACCGCCACCGCCATGATGTGATCTCATACCTGTTTGATTAAAAATTCATCATTGTTTTTTTGGAGCCCCTTTCCTTTAAAATCTCTATATCATATGCCTATACTTTCCAAATGGATATAACATAGTTGATAAAAAAACGCATTTAGGGAATAGGATGTTTTCCAAGTAGTATTTCAAAGTCGGTGGCACCGTAAAAAGACAGTTGTCTATTTATGGTGCCTGGTATCATTTTTTCAAGATATGATTAAGCTTCTTCATAACGATAAAAACGAGAAATTGCCTACTGTAAAAAATGTTGGTAAAGAGGCAACAGATGAAATTTATATGTCGCCTACCGTGAAGGTACTTAAATCGGAGAAAGATGCATGGAACTATGCTGGTGAAGAAGGAATTGCAGAACACAGTATTATGTCCGGGGAGGTTGATTATCTAGAACCTCACGGAAAGGGAAAATCCTTTTACAACATAGGAAGTATCAAGCCAGGGCAAACAATGACTATTAACTTAGGTTATTTTGTAGATGAAGATAAAATGGATTCCATTTTTCTAGATGCTTTCCACTACACTGGCTCAGGTGAAACAGAAGAAGAACTTGAGATAGTTAAGTTTTTTTATTTTAATTTGATTTTAAAAAATCACATATTTTTCCGCATTCGACTTTTAATTATCCGTTAAATATTATAAAACCTAGTTATATGTTGTAGCACATGCTCTTTTTTACTTTTAGTTTGAATATAACAGAAAATAGAAGTCCTCCTTCCAATTGTAACATTCCGTTCATCTTTCATTCACAGAACGAATTTAAAATAAAGTTGTTAATAAGAGATGGGAGGAAAGAAAATGAACATTGCATGGAAAGAATTAAAGAAAAATAAATCAAGGTTTTACATTTTAGGATCAATAGTACTCTTAATTAGCCTTTTAACATTTATTATATCAGGATTAGCAAATGGGTTATCTCAAGATAATGCATCATTAATAAAGCATTTACCAAATGGTGAATTTTATATGACGAAAGATGCAAATCAAACATACAACCTTTCAAAAATCAATCATACTACCCAGGAAAAACTGTTAAATACAGAAAAAGATGCACTAGCTCTATCTATTCAAATGGGATTTCTAAACGATGTGGATGGAAAACAGCGAAGTGTTTCATTTGTTACAGCTACTGATTCGAAGTTTTTTCCAGAAGTTAGTGCAGGAGAGATTATTTTAGACAGTTCTATGAAAGAAAAAGGGATACAAGTTGGAGATACATTAACGAATAATCAATATAGTGGGGAGTTTATTGTAAAAGGATTTGTGGAGCAAAGTAAATATAGTCATGCACCAGTTGCCTTTATAAATATCAAAGACTATGAAGAGATATATAAATTAGCCGAGATGCAATTAATATACATGCCAGAGAAGGTTATTTCACAAGATGAAACGAATGATTTACAATCATTCTCAAATAAAGAATTTCTCAATACTATTTCTAGTTATAAAGCAGAACAATTAACTTTGAATATGATTATTTGGTTTTTAGTGGTAATCAGTGGTATGCTCTTTGCTATCTTCTTCTATATGATGAATGTACAAAAAATAGGATTGTTTGGAATTCTGAAAGCTATAGGTGTTAAAACAAGTAGCCTATTTTATATGATGTGGACACAAATGAGCTTTATTACTGTTGTTGCGTTGGTAATATCTATTAGTATTAGCCATCTATTAAATGTTTTTGCACCAAAAGGAATGCCATATTATTTATCTATGGAAACCACAGTGATTTTGTCAATCATGTTTCTCTTTATAGGGTTTATTGGAGCTACACTCTCTGGTATTCAAATCAAAAAAGTAGAACCACTACAAGCAATACAAAGAGGAGAAGGGTAATATGTCCATACTAAAATTAGCTAATATAAAAAAGACCTTTATAAATGGGGAAGTAAAAGAACAAATTTTAAAAGGGATTAATCTTTCTCTCAGGGAAGGAGAAGTTACTGCGTTAAGAGGTGCTTCCGGTTCTGGAAAAAGTACCTTGTTAACGATTGCTGCTGGACTTCAACCTGCTACGAGTGGCCAAATCTTGTTTGAAGAGCAAAATATCGCTAATATGAGTTCAGAACAAGTTAGAAAAATAAGAGCAAGCAAATTTGGATTTATCTTTCAATTTTCTCATCTTATTCCTTTTTTAACTGTAGAAGAGCAGCTAATGCTCATGTTGGAAGTGTCAAAATCAAAACTTACAAAACAACAGAAGAAAACGGAAGTAAACAGATTATTAAACTTAGTGGAAATGGAACATAGGAGAAATACCTATCCACCTTCCTTATCAGGTGGAGAAAAACAACGTATTGCTATTGCACGAGCAATCGTCCATAAGCCTAAGGTTCTCTTTGCAGATGAACCAACAGCAAGTTTAGACTCAAAAAAATCTAAAGATATTATGAAAATTATTCGGGAAATAACAAAAACATTAAACATTACTACTTTACTCGTTACACACGATGAAGATATGCTTCTATTTGCAGATCAAGTTATAGAAATGAGTGATGGGCAAATCTTACAAGAGGAAAGATGATAACTAATTAAATAATGATATAGTAGACCTAAGTGTTTAACTTTAGGTTTACTTGTATTTTTTGTGATTTGTATAAATGGCTAGGAAAAGACAAAAGACAAAAGACTAAATAATCTAAGATTCAAGGAGATATATGGTATGCCTAATATTTTAATTGTTGATGATGACATAAATATTTTAAAACTTGTAGAAATTCACTTATCCCAGCAAGGATATGTCGTGCTATTAGCCAAAGATGGTATGGAAGCACTTAAAATCCTTCAAAAACACCAGTGTCAACTAGCGGTTGTGGATATAATGATGCCTTATCTGGATGGATATGAACTCACAAAAGAAATAAGGAAAAAATATGATATTCCTGTCATCATGTTAACTGCTAAAAATCAAATGGAAGATAAAGAGCAAGGATTTCAAGCAGGAACGGATGATTATCTTGTTAAGCCTTTTGAACCAAGGGAATTAGCTTTTCGTATAAGAGCGTTGTTGAGAAGATATGATAAGCAACAAGATGATAGTATTATTCAGATTGGAAATACGATGATTAATAAGAAAAGTTATATGGTTCAAATAGGAGATCGGACTATTATCTTGCCTTTAAAGGAATTTGAACTTTTATATTTTTTATTTACGAATCCAATGCAAGTTCTATCTAGGAATCATTTAATAGAACAGGTTTGGGGAGTAGAATATGAAGGGGATGAACGAACAGTAGATGTTCATATCAAAAGATTGAGGGAAAGATTCTCTAATTTAACAGATGATTTTCAGATTAAAACAGTTCGTGGAGTTGGATATTTATTGGAGGCAAGGCGTGGATGAGATCACTTTATGTCAAATTTGTTGTTATCACTATTGGTATAATGCTTTTCAGTAGTGTTATTGCCTTTATTTTATCTAATGTCTATTATCATCAGAAATTAAAGCCTGTTAACGATCAAAAAAACACCAAGATTGCCGAATCGATTGCTTCCTTTATAGACAATAATCCAAATATGGTACTTAACGATTACTTAGAGAATATCTCGGATGTCGGATATCAAGTCTACCTTGTTGATAGAAATGGCACAGAAACTTATTATGGGGCTTCCTTTAGAGATAAAACTCTTTCTGCTATATCAATAGAATCTGTGCTAAGCGGAGATATTTATCATGGGATGCTTAATTTTCCAAACAAAACGTTTGTAACTGGATTTTTTGCAAATGAGTTAAAAAATACTATTGGGGTTCCACTTAAATTTAAAGATAAAGATTATGCTTTATTTATAAGGCCAGATATAAAACTACTTTTTAATGAAATGCACTTTTTGTTTGCATGGATATTAATACTTTCCATTACTTTGAGTATTGTTTTGGTAGTATTCAGTACCAAGTATTTAATAAAGCCGATTGCAAAGCTAACTCACGCAACCAAATTATTAGCAAGTGGACAATTCCATGTGGATCTACCCGTGACTCGGAAAGATGAATTAGGACAATTAACTGCTAGCTTTTTGAGTATGGCGAAAAAGTTAGAACAAATGGAAGATGTAAGAAGAGAATTTATTTCAAATATATCACACGATATTCAATCACCATTGTCCAACATTAAAGGATATACAAATTTATTGGAAAGTAAGTCATTATCTGATAATGTCAGAAATAAGTATATCTCTATTATTAATGGTGAAATTAAACGATTATCTATTTTAACCAAACAATTATTGTTACTGGCATCATTGGATAGAGATGAAAATATACTGAAGAAAAAGAATTTCAATTTAGGAAGTCAACTAAGAGAATTAGTATCTCACTACCAATGGTTAATTAATGAAAAGGAAATAATGCTTAGTTACTCTATTCCGGATATAGAAATTTGTGGCGATCCCTCCTTGTTAAATAATGTATGGGACAATTTGTTGTCAAATGCTATTAAATATAATAAACAAAATGGTAGCATAGACATATCAGTTACAGAGAAAGATGAAGTAATTACTGTTACATTTGAAGATACTGGGATAGGAATGAGGCAAAAGGAATTAAAAAGAATTTTCGACCGATTTTACAGAGCAGATAAGGCTCGGATAAGAACAGTTGCAGGAACAGGTTTAGGCTTAGCTATTGTTGAGAATATAGTGAAACTACATGGCGGACACGTGACGGTCAAAAGTAAAGAAGGAGAAGGATCCATCTTTATTGTAAGAATACCGTTGTTATGATAGAAATTTAGTGTATTAATCCAATAGGATTAATATTCTATTTGGAAAATTTGTGAAGAATTAAACTTAACTAACCGGGGCTTACGTTTTTAATACGCATGAACGTCTAATTTCATGATATAAAAATTAGACGTTTTCTTTATTAATGGGGGGACTATACGACTAAAACTACTTTTTCAGTGTCTTTCAGCTTGGAGGGGGGAAGGCTAGAGAAGTAAGCAGGGAAAAAACACTTAATTCTTACAATAAATATTTTGATCAATTTACCAGAAATGTCGATTCACTTAGAAGTTTTGAAATTGGTGTTCTTAAAGATTTATTATTTATAGGTGTAATAGATCAAGCATTTAAATCTATAAAAAATCCAACTGTTGCAAACATCACAAAGTTTTTAAAAAAATATTTAAAAAGTATACCGGGTGTTTCAGTAATTGTCTCGATGGTTCAATATTTAAATTTATCAACCAAAACGATGTATTCATATGAAGATATTCCTGGTTCGGAAAAACGTTGGAAATAATAACTATGAGGAAATGTGTACTATGAAAAATAAACAAAGTGTACTGTCGATTTCTTTAATAATTATCAGTATTATTGTCTTATTCTATTCGATAATAGAAATTTATCAAAAAATAACAATTAGTAATTTTCCAAGGGTTTCTACCATTATTTTATTTTTATATGCAACAATTACTCTATCGATACTATTATTCAAAAAGAAAAAAAATTAACTATTTAATGACAGTTTGTAGATAAAAGGGGATCAGAATGTTTTTATTTTGGTCTCCTTTTGTAATTCCGGATTTCTTATTTATTATTTAATTGTATCTTGATCTATTCTTTTCATTCTTCTTAGGCCATTTCTGAATTACCTAAATCCGTTTTTTCATTTCTTCAAGTTTATGGATGCAAAAACACGTTGAATCGTTCCTTTTCGCTTGGCGGAGTATAAATTAATCATTGTTCAGCAATCGAGAATACTTAATAAATTATCTGAAATAATTAATCTTTTTAATTGAGAACTGTTATCATTTGCTGTATATTAGATAGTACGATACAAATAATGGAGTAAGGAGAATATACATGCAAATATACTGGACTAAAATAAATAAGATTATTGAGGAAACGCCAGAGGTTAAAACGTACCTACTCGACCGTCCGAAAGACTTTACATGGGAAGAAGGTTCCCACACCCATTTCGCACTGAAGGGTTTCAATGCCGGAGACAAACCAAACCGTAGTCTGATTCGCCATATGTCCATCTCTTCCTTACCGCACGAAAATGCAATCGGGATCACAACACGCATCAGAGAGCAGTGTTCTGAGTTTAAATCGATTTTAAGAAGCCTTGAAGTCGGCAATGAAGTTGCCATATTTAAAACTCATTCGAATTTACCGCTGAAAAGAGAAGACAAAAATGTTTACCTGCTGTCATCAGGTGTCGGTCTGGCAACTTATAGACCGATTGTATTGGATTATTTCGAACGTGCTGACAACGTCAATCAGATTCATTCTTTGAACATCGATTCGTCAAAAGCTTTCTTATTCACCGATATTTTTACATCTGCACCTGATAAGAAGTTCGAGGCACAGTTCGTCGATAACCGTAAAGATTATTATGAAGAAGTGAAAAATCTTGCTGCAGACAAGGATGGTCTTTTCTATATTGTTGGCAGTGACGACTTCCTTGTGCAAAACATTGAAGTATTGCGTGAACAGGGTATCAAGCCAGAACAGATTATGCTTGATAAGCGTGCACAAGAATTGCCTAATTTTTTTTCAATTGAATCGTCCCTTTAAGCGGAATTTATGAAAAATGGTGATTGTAAATAAAAAATGAGGCTGGGACAAAACTAGATAGCCAATCTGTAAAGACGAACAATCTCTAATTTATCTCTTAAATAAAGGTTCCTTTTATACAATGGTTATTTATGTTTTTAAATATAGTCAAGTGTAAAAACTAATTCGTTCCATTGCGCTACAGAAACTCGCTTTCCGCGGGGAGCAACCTAAGCCTCCTCGGCTAAAGCCTGTGGGGTCTTAGGTTTTGCTCTACTTCCCGCAGGAGTCGAGTGTCTTCCGCTCCATTCCACTCTGTTTTTAAAGGCAATTCCCTAAAAAATATTGTTTTTTTAGAAAAAATGAATTAGTAGGAAATATGGAGCAGCCTGAATACACGTAGACTCCTATGGGAGCTGCGAGAAAGTCCGAGACCCTGCAGGCCATAGGCCGAAGCGGCTCGGCGCTCGCCCCATGGAAAGCGAAGTGTATTCAGGCTGCGGATATTAACACTAACTGTACTGAAACAGCCTTTTATAAAACTAATAAAACCCGAACAATCATTTAGGATTATTTGATAGTTGTTCGGGTTTATCTATGACTGGAATACTTATGTCCCAGCCTCATTTAAACCATCCTTTTTCCTTAAATCTGGTGATGGCTTCTATTCGGTTTTTTACTTCTAGTTTATCTAGTATCATGCTGATATAGTTACGCACGGTTCCTGTTTTAATGGATAGCTCTTGGGCAATTTCTTTTGTGTTTTTGCCGCTCGCAACTAGCATAAGAACTTCTTTTTCCCGTTCTGTAAGGGGATTTTCTTCTTTGTAGACATCATCAACCAATTCTGGTGCGTAAATTCTTCTACCTTCCATCACACTGCGGATGCTATTTGCCAAATCGTCGCTTGGACTATCCTTGAGCAAATAAGCCGATACGCCAGCTTTCAATGCACGCTGGAAATAGCCAGATCTGGCAAAGGTAGTTAAAATAATGACCTTGCACGGATGGCTCATCAGTTCTTCAGCTGCTTCTAAACCTGTTTTAGCAGGCATTTCTATGTCCATTATACAAATATCAGGATTTTTCTCTTTGACTAGCTGGATTGCTTCTTCACCATTGTTTGCTTTGCCGACAACCGTGATATCCTCTTCCAGATCAAGTAATGAACCCAATGCCCCTAAAAGAAGGCGTTGGTCTTCAGCAATGACAATGCGGATCATAATAAGTCCTCCTTTTCTATTATTTTTCCATCCCGTGGAACGGCGATTTTTACTATTGTTCCCTCATTGGCGGTAATTTCTAAAGTGCCGTTGATAAAATCCAATCTTTCTCTCATGCCCGCCAATCCGCTTCCTTTGTGAGCATCTTCCTTCTTAAAAGGAGTAGTTCCATTATCTTTGATTTCCATGATTGTTTCTTTTTTATTTTGACTGATGCTTATGCTGCAGGTGGTTGCATGGCTATGTCGTACCACATTTGTAACGGCTTCTTTTAAGCACATGCTAATAATGTTTTCTGCAATCGATGAAATTCTTAGATTGGAAGCTATATCGTAAGTAAGGCTTATTTCAGCTGCTCCAACTATTTTTTTGACGAGGAGGAGCTCGTCTTTTAATTTTATGCCACGCATTTCAGAAACCATCTTCCTGACTTCATTTAATGCTGTTCTAGAAGCATGCTGAATATCTTTCAGTTCCAGTCGGGCTTGCTCTGGATCCTTATAAACTAGCTTTCTTGCTAAATCACTTTTTAAACCAATAAGGGATAGTTTTTGTCCAAGAGTATCATGAAGATCTCTGGCAATTCGCTGTCTTTCTTCTAGTTTTACTAAATCAGAAATACGCTTATTCGCATCTTCCAGTTTTTCCTGTAGCTGATCCTTCTCTTTACGGTTCTGGATGGTTAAGGGTAATAAAATAACGCCAAACCAGATGATTAGCACAAAGGGAAGCTGCTTTATCAGCAAGGAATCACCTATGATAATTTTGAAATAAATCGCGAATGTTGTAACTGCTAAGTGTATAAAGTAAAGGATAAAAAAGGGAATCCGTTTTTTTATATTGCCGATAAAATAGGAAAGGAAAAAAGAAAAATACACATAGCTGTATGCATAAATGGCAATAGTAGATATCCCAATTAATAAGGATGGCCATAAATAGATCGTCCAGCCTTTTGAAAGATACGCGATTCTGTAAAACAGAAAAAATAAAATGGTTAGGATGATGCCAGCTATCACATCAACTGCTGCCGAGGCGTGGAATATAAAATAAAAGGGCAAAATGGTAAGCAACGTCCAAATATAAGGAGAAATGCCAGTGCTTTTTTTTAAAATCTCTAATCTTTTTATCATTGTTTAGAACCTCGTTATTTATTGGCTGTTATTCATCCATTTTAACATAATCAAGCAGCAATTAATGGCATTAAACCTTATAATTGCTGCTCAGATAGTATAGTTGATTCCATCAAAAGAGATTTTCCGTTTTACTGCATTTCTGATCTTGCAGACATGGAAAGGGATTTCTTTTGTTTTTTCCATTCATAAAAACTGATAAACTTTTTGTCTTTTTCATCCCACAAACGGAATTTTAAAGAACGCAGACTGCTTGCCAGTGTTATAGTTGGAACATTTTGTAGTGGTTCTGTCTGGTTATGGACTTGCTCTAAGTTGTAATTAGGAACTCTTGGACTTAAATGATGCACATGGTGGTAGCCAATATTGCCAGTCAGCCATTGCATCCACTTTGGAAGTTGATAGAAGGAGCTTCCTTCTACAGCAGCCTTTACGTAATCCCAATTTTTATCTTCCTCAAAGTAAGTGTCTTCAAAGGTATGCTGCACATAAAACAGCCAAATTCCAACAGATCCGGATATTAGAAAAATCGGCAGCTGTACGAGCAAGAAAGAAGACCAGCCAAGCGTTGTTCCAAGAAGAACTACTAATAGAACGATAGAAATATTCGTTACATACGTATTTAACCTTTCCTTCGATCTAGCCCCTTTACGGTTGAATCGATTAGCTAATAGGAATTCATAAATAGGTCCTAATATAAACATGATGAACGGATTGCGGTATAAACGATATTGGATTTTTACCATTAAAGAGGCATTTTCATACTCCTCTATCGTCATCATCCATAAATCGCCAACTCCGCGCTTATCCAGGTTGCTGCTTGTTGCATGGTGAATAGAATGGCTATGCTGCCATTTGCTATAGGGGAATAATGTTAAGATTCCTGTAATAGTTCCTAGAATCTTATTGGCCTTACGGTTCTTAAAGAAAGAAAAGTGGCAGCAATCATGAAAAATGATAAAAATCCTTACTAAAAATCCTGCTGCAGCTATTGCGATCACTAAGGTTAATATATAAGAAATATTTAAGCTTTTATAGGCTGCAATCCAGAGTAAAATAAAGGGCAGAATAGTATTGATAAGCTGCCAGACACTTATTTTTACAGTGGATTTCTCAAAGGGTGCTACAGCAGTTCTCAATTGTTTTAAGTTTTTTATATTCATTTTGAGCTTCCCTTCTATTAATAGATATCTATAGTATAAATAGGAGTAAAGCATATTTGCAGACATACATGTCATGTTCGTTATATGACGTTTGTCATATAGAGATATGCTTACTCAGAAAAAGTCGGTATTAGCTTGCTAAATTTAAATGTTCCATCTTGCTTTTATAAGGCAAGCACAAAGCATTTTCGTTACTACGTTCCGAACTATAATTTTGGGCGGAAGTTTGAGAGACAAGAGGTTTTTCTCCTTTTATCATTATCCCACGCTTAACAAGTAGTAAGGCTCCCCCTCTGATGGAAGCTTCCCTTTATTATTGACAAATATAGCTATTCAGCGATACTATATACTGGTAGTTAGTATTACTTAATATCTGTAACACATAATACCTGCAGCATAGTATACTGATAAAAATAAATCAAATACAAATGGGGTTGAAAATTTGGAAAATATTACGGAAATGTTGAAAGGGGTGCTTGAGGGTTGTGTGCTTGAAATCATCAGCCGTGGGGAAACTTATGGGTATGAAATCACACAACAGCTACGAGAACTTGGCTTCACTGATGTAGTAGAAGGAACCGTTTATACGATTACCATGCGACTGGAGAAAAACAATTTGGTGGATATTGAGAAAAAGCCGTCTAATATGGGACCACCACGAAAATTTTACACGCTTAACGCAGCAGGCCATGAACAACTTAAAGCTTTTTGGGAGAAATGGGAGTTTGTTTCAAGCAAAATTAATGAACTCCAAACAAAAACAAAATGAAAAGGAGATAATGCTATATGAGCCTTATTGAAAAAATTATCGGGAGTTTAGATGACAAACGGGAATGGAAGGCAATGGAGAAGCGAGGTAAGGCACTTCCAATTGAATATCGCAATGCTTACAATGCTATAAAAAAATATATGTGGACCTCTGGAGGGCTCTCTGACTGGAATGACATCAAACGTATCTTTGGAGGGATTCTCGATCTTTTCGAAGTGGGGGCAGCGGAAGGAAAGAAAGTTACTGATCTAACAGGGGCGGATGTAGCTGCTTTTTGTGACGAACTATTGAAGGACACCACTACTTGGATGGATAAACATCGGATGAAGTTGAACGATACGATTGGTCGGGACTAATGTTAGAGTTTTAGTTGGTTCCTCCTAGCACCGAAAGTAATGGAAAAAGTAAACTAAATAAATAATACCGACTGAATAGCTGTTCTTTACCAATGTGAATTGCCACCTTAACTATTCAGTTATATTTTTAATTCGGTAGTAAGTAATACAGAATATAAGTCTGACTAAGTAGATAAACGCAATATGAACTAGCTCTGTTATACATTTTATAAGGGGGAAATAGGATGAGCAATATAGCGATTTCTGTAAAAGGGTTAAAGAAATCCTTTAAAGACAAGGAAATATTAAAGGGCGTAGATTTTGAGGTGCAGCGTGGCGAAATTTTTGCACTGCTGGGCTCAAATGGAGCGGGCAAGACGACGACGGTAAATATCCTTTCGACATTGATGAAGTCCAATGACGGTGAAGTAACCATTTGCGGCTTTGACGTCCAGCGTCAACCGGATTATGTTCGCCAATGCATTAGCCTAACAGGGCAGTTCGCAGCCTTAGACGGCATGTTAACAGGGAGAGAAAATCTGCTGATGATGGCCAGGTTACGGGGAATTTCCAATCCCGCTGAAGTAGTCGACCATCTGCTTGCAAGATTCAGCTTGACTGATGCAGCTAATCGACGGGCAGATCAGTACTCTGGCGGAATGAAGCGCCGGCTTGACATCGCCATGAGCCTAATCGGGACACCATCAGTCATTTTTCTCGACGAACCAACGACAGGACTGGACCCCGAAGCAAGGCTCGAAGTTTGGGAGACCGTTAAGGAGCTTGCCGATGGAGGCACAACTATCTTGCTCACGACTCAGTATCTGGAAGAAGCGGAACAACTAGCAAATCGTATCGCCATCTTACATGGTGGAAGAATCATTACTACTGGTACGCTTACCGAACTTAAAGAGATGTTCCCACCAGCAAAAGTGGAGTATATCGAGAAGCAGCCGACGTTGGAGGAAATTTTTCTAGCGATTATTGGCAAAAAGGAGGAGCTTTAAATGAAAAGCGAAACAGGGGTATTACTAGAGCGTTTAATGCGCAATATTATGCGCAGTCCAGATACGATTATCACAGTGGCGATTACGCCTATTATGATGATGTTGCTGTTTGTCTACGTATTCGGTGGAGCCATAGAGACAGGCACGAACAACTACGTCAATTATTTATTGCCGGGAATCCTGCTGATGGCTATCGCATCCGGTGTCGCTTATACTTCGCTACGGCTTTTTACGGATGTAAAGAGCGGGTTAATGGCTCGTTTTGTTACGATGCCGATTAAGCGCTCGTCCATATTGTGGGCTCACGTGTTAACTTCGATTGTTTCTAATATGCTTACTGTCGTGATCGTTATCCTCGTTGCGCTCTTGATGGGATTCCGTTCTAGCGCTAATATTCTAGATTGGTTTGCAGTAGCTGGGATACTTGGACTGTTCACTTTGGCACTAACATGGCTTGCGGTCATTCCCGGATTAAGAGCTAGCTCTATGGAAGGAGCGACAGCCTATTCATATCCGCTGATTTTCCTACCGTTTATTAGTTCAGCCTTTGTCCCTACTGAAACGATGCCTAAATTTGTCCGTGCATTCGCTGAAAATCAGCCTGTGACTTCCATTGTGAATGCAATCCGTGCTCTCTTGTATGAAGGGACTGTTGGCGACGATATTTGGATAGCCCTTGCCTGGTGTGTCGGCATCATGGCCATTGCCTATTTATTCGCTAGTAAAGCATTTAAGCGCCAGTTAGGATAAGGACTTGTAAAATCATTAGTTAGTTACTTTGCCAAATCTATTTGATTTGGCTGTTTTCGATCACTTCTCGCAAATCAAGGTAACAGGAAGAAAATTTAATTTTTGATCATTAACTTTAGAAACTATGGATACATTCAAGCTTGAATGTAATTCATCGTTTTTTTATTGGAAGGAAAAAGATATATATAAATAACCAAGATACATGAATAATAGGAATGTATATAATCGAATTAAAGAATGGGTTATAACATTTGTCATTTGTGGTATAACAACCATGGAAGCATATTTTTATTTACATAATTTAAATGAGAATCATTTTCATTTAATGTACTTTAGTGTATAATCTACCTGGGGAAACAGAACCTAGCAGTATGCTCATTTCTGATCATTAACTATAAGGAGTCTGATTATATGACAAATAAACATAATCAAGATGAAAACGATAATATTGAGGTTTGGGAGGATCTTATTAACATAAAAGATTTAGTTATCGCACTAGTAATTTGTAGTATAACGACTATGGGAGCCTATTTTATAGCTCCAAATGAAGCGCCAAAGCCATTATTTTTCGGACTTTCTGGTGCCATTATCGGTTTTATCATTTGCAGTATTATTATTAAACCAAAACGAAACTTCGAGAGAACAGGAGAAAAATAATGGACATCGTATTAATTATAGAGATGATTGCTGCTGCCGTTTTAGCAGCTGTTTTATATACAATAATCGGCGTTGCGCCAGGGACAGATGAAACGGCTGTTTTAGCACCGGTGACGTTAGCGATCGTATTGGCAGGGGTAGAGCCAATTGTAGTTTTAACCTTCTTTATTTCTGCGATTGTGGCCAATAAAGTAACAGATTCGATTCCGGTTGCTCTCGCTGGTATTCCTGGCGGGGTGATGGCGACTCCGATGGTGGAGCATGCACTCGTGTTAAAAAAACATGGCATGCCTGATATCAGTATTCGCAAAATGGCATCCGGTTCTGTCATCGGGACGCTCGTTTCGGTTCCCGTAAGTTTACTGATGGCACAAGCTTTAATCCCATTTTCTGATGTCATCAAAGAATACGCAAATCCTCTCTTTTTCATTGGTGCCGTTTTACTTGCATTAATGACAAAAAATAAGTTGTTAGCACTTGTATCGATTTTTCCGTTTGCTCTATTAATTGAAGGCTTGCGCTATCTTTATTGGGGAATTGGCGTTGTACCAGAGGGAACGAATGTCTTCACTTCTTTCTTCTTAGGAATCACAATCGGTCCCGTCATTCTGACATTGTTTGAACTTTTACATAAAGAAAAACGAGCTAGTATGCCAAGATATCCAAACAAAACGATTAGTTTTGCGCACACTAATACCATTAAAGGATTCCCCAGTCCCTTTAAACTATTGACAAAACAGGAAACTGGATCGAGTATGCTTGCTAGTTTTATTGGCTCGATTACCTTTATTATGAGCCCTGTTGGCATGACTATTTTCCTTGGAGAACTTTTTTCAAGCAGGGTCAAAGATCCGGTGAAAAAAGCTTCTGTAGCTATCGCGTCTATGGAGGGGCTGACTAATGCTACCTATATTTCTGGAACCTTGATTCCGTTAATTGCACTCGGTATCCCATTGTCTCCAATGGCGATTGGTCCAGCAAATGCACTTTTTAATGCACCGCCAGTGTTTACAACAGAGCATAATCTGCATCACCTCTTATCGAATGCAGACTTTGTCTGGGCAACTCTCATTGGTGCAACGATTGCCCTTGCGATCACGTATTTTGTTACCGTAAAATATGCCCACAAAATCTGTGCTTTTGTGTTCCGGTGGGTTCCCCACGAAGCAATCCTAGGACTATTTTTTGGACTTGTGCTATTATTAGCTTTTATGGACGCTGGTTTTATCAATATTATCGGTGTTCTAGTCATTGGGTTATTTGCTGGTATGCTTCATCGATGGGGCGTGAATTATGGCGTACAGTTTATGATCCTTTATTCAGCGCCATGGATTATTACTTGGTTTTAAAAATTAGACAAGAGATATTCATCTAGATGAACATCCAATATTTCTATGAAAGTGGGGATATCGATGCTTGAAACTCCACAAAAAGTTGCGGTAGGCCGAGCACATAGTAAATTGATTTTAATTGGAGAACACTCGGTTGTTTACGGACAACCGGCAATTGCTTTTCCATTTAAACAAATAGAAGTAAAAGTAACAGTGAAAAATATCGGGGGAAATACGATACATATCGAAAGTCCCTTTTATCAAGGGCCGATAGAACAGATTCCTGAAAAGATGGAGGGAATTGGTGATTGTGTCATCCAAACATTAAAGGTTCTTGAGCAACGTTCTTCAGGATTAAAAATTCAAATTGCATCCTCGATTCCAATTGGACGGGGATTAGGTTCAAGTGCAGCGATTGCGATTGCACTTGTTCGCGGTCTTTTTGCCTTTTTTAATCAAAAGCCCAAGCATAGTCAACTGATGACATTGGTGGAGTGTGCGGAAAAATTTGCTCACGGAACGCCAAGTGGAATTGATATGATGGCGGCATCTAGCGCCAATCCAATTTGGTTTCAAAAACAACAAGAGGTTGAAAGTGTGAAAATAGGTGCTCCCTTTCATTTGGTCGTAGCAGATAGCGGCAGGGTTGGCGATACTTATTCAGCAGTTAAATCGATTCGTGATAAGTACGAAATGAAACCAGAAAAAATCGAGGAATCCATTACACTACTTGGCAAATGGACGGAAGAGGTTCGTTTAGGACTAGCAGTTGGTGATTATCAAAAGGTTGGCGAAAAATTAAACCTAGCACACCATCATTTAGCCTTGTTAGGTGTCAGTGATGAAGGATTAGATCATCTCGTCGATACGGCTCGAACTTCTGGAGCAATAGGCGCGAAATTAACAGGTGGTGGCCGTGGTGGTTGTATTTTGGCGCTAGTAGAAAATGAGACTATCGGCAAAAAGGTTGAGGAAGCCTTGATAGAAGCTGGTGCTGCTCGAACATGGCAATACACGATAGCTAAATGCTAATTATAAAATGAGGAGTGTGGTTAATGGAAGCGATCGCTCGAGCTCACACGAATATTGCATTAATAAAATATTGGGGAAAACGTGATTCCAAATTGTTTTTACCCATGAACAGTAGTTTATCCATTACATTGGATCATTTTTATACAGAAACAAAGGTACAGTTTTCTGATCAGTTTGAGAAGGATTCCCTCGTATTAGATGGAAATCAAGTTTCAGAGCATGAGCTAGTAAAAATAACAGCGTTTCTAAATCATGTACGTAATCTTGCAGGTACCAATACCTTTGCAAAGGTGACATCGGTGAATCATGTGCCAACAGCTGCTGGATTTGCTTCTTCGGCTTCTGGATATGCGGCATTAGCAGCAGCAGCAAGCAAAGCATTACAATTAGATTTAACAGGTACAGAGCTTTCTGCTTTAGCTCGTCAAGGTTCTGGTTCTGCTTCTCGCTCTATTTTTGGAGGATTTGTGGAATGGCAAAAAGGAGAGAGGACGGATGGAACGGATTCGTTTGCGACACAAATCATAGACGAAAAAGCGTGGGATGTGAGTGTTCTATCTGTTGTGGTGGAAGCTGGTCCTAAGTCTGTTTCGAGCAGAGATGGTATGCAACGGACAGTAGATACATCGCCATTCTATGATGGCTGGTTAGCTACTATCGAAGAGGATTTAATACAGATTAAGGAAGCAATTAGCACTCGTGACTTTACGAAGCTAGGGGAAACTGCTGAAGCGAATGCCATGAAAATGCACGCTACAATGCTAGGAGCAAAGCCACCATTTTTATATTGGCAAAGTGCAACGTTCGACGTTATGCAAAAGGTCATGGAATTGCGCCAACATGGCTTAGAAGCTTATTTCACCATTGATGCAGGTCCAAATGTAAAAGTGCTTTGTGAACCTAAGAATGAACAGATGATAAAAGATAAGCTAGCTGATTTACCTTCTGTTCGTGATGTGATTGTATGTCATCCAGGACCTGGGATTCAGTATTTATCTGAATAGAATGGATAATAGCAAAAAAGATAACTGTTTAAATTAGCACTTTAAAGGGAGTGAGTCCGGATGCATGAAATGAAAGTTCCCGGGAAACTGTTTATTGCTGGGGAATATGCGGTATTGGAACCAGGTTATCCGGCAATCGTGGTGGCAGTGGACCGGTTTATTACAGCACGCGTTACGATGAGTGAACAGCAGACTCTTTCTTTGCCACAGCTAGGTCTCGCCAATGTAGCTTGCCGATTTGAGCATGGACAAGTGATTTTTGAAGAGACAGATGCAAGATTGGCTTTTATCAAAAACACATTGGATGTGGTCCATCACTATTTACGGGAAAGCTCTATAGAGACCAAGCCCTTTTCGCTTACAGTTACAAGTGAATTGGATGATGTCGCCTCAGGCCGAAAATATGGATTGGGTTCAAGTGCAGCAGTAGTTGTCGCAGTGGTATCCTCTGTTTTAACATTGTATCGGGATCAATTGATTGTTTCGAAAAAACTTATTTATAAACTAGCTGCGATTGCTCACTATCAGACACAAGGAAGTGGTTCTTGTGCAGATGTAGCCGCCTCAACATATGGCGGTTGGCTCCACTACACAGCTTTTAAAGCAAGCTGGTTAAAAGAAAAGCTTTTGGAACAAAGTTCTATTGCCCAATTGGTTGAAGCAGATTGGCCATATCTGGAAATAGAGCAGCTGGAAGCACCACAAGAATTAGTGCTTGCGGTTGGGTGGACAGGTAGTTCTGCTAATACAGCTTCTTTGATTAAAAAAATAGAACCGCTTAAGCTTCAGGGTTCTACTATTTATCAAGCGTTTCTTCGGAAAAGTCGTGATGCTGTTTCTACTATGGTGGAAGGTTTTAAGCAGAACGATAGGAAGCTGGCTATGACAAGTCTATCCGCTAATCGGTCTGCATTGCTAGAATTAAGTCAAGAAACTGGCGGGGCTATTGAAACGGTTCATTTAGAAAAGTTGATTCAAATTGCTAATCACTATGGAGCCGGGAAATCATCTGGAGCTGGTGGCGGCGATTGTGGTATTGCTTTTACGAGTACGGACAAGCTTGAACAATTACATAAAGAATGGCGGGATGTTGGCATTGTTCCATTAGATATCCTTCCAGCAACAAAATATAATTAGACTGGAGTTTGGAGAATGACTGATTCAATTGACAAAAGAAAAGCCCAGCACATTGAGTTGGTTTTAAATGAGAAAGTAACAGGTGATAACATATCGACTGGTCTTGAGAAGTATCGTTTTTTACATAATGCCTTGCCGGAAATTGATTTTGATGAGATTACATTAGACACGGAGTTTCTAGGTAAAAAGATGAAGACGCCTTTCTTGGTAAGCTCGATGACTGGTGGTGCTGCAATGGCAGAGACGATTAATCGAAACCTTGCAATTGCTGCCGAGGAGCGTGGATGGGCATTTGCCTTAGGTTCCACAAGAGCACTCATTGAAAATGAAAAATACCGAGAATCTTTTCAAATCCGAAAATATGCCCCAACCATTCCAATCATCGCCAATTTAGGTGCGGTGCAGTTTAATTATGGATTTGGAATCGACCAGTGTAAACAAATCATTGAAATGACAGAAGCAGATATGCTCGTTCTCCATTTGAATAGCATTCAAGAAATTATTCAACAAGAAGGAGATCGTAATTTTAAAGATCTATTAGGGAAAATCGAGCAAGTATGTACACAGCTAGATATTCCTGTTGGTGCAAAAGAGGTTGGCTTTGGAATTGATGGCACCATCGCGAAAAAACTGACTGACGTTGGCATCTCCTTTATTGATGTCGCTGGTGCAGGCGGAACATCATGGAGCCAAGTGGAAAAACTACGCTCAAACGAAAAGATTAAGAAAATAGCAGCCGAGGCTTTTAGTAGCTGGGGAATCCCAACTGCTGAATGTATTGTTTCCGTTAGCGAAGCGATTGACCAACCGATTATTGCTAGCGGTGGGATTAAAAATGGACTAGAGGCTGCTAAAGCAATAGCACTTGGGTCAGATATGGTTGGTTTTGCTCGTTCGATTTTAAAAGAGGCTACTGAATCGCCAGAAGATCTGATAGAGGTTTTTGAAATTAGAGAGCTAGAACTGCAGATGGCTATGTTTGGAGTTGGAGCGGCAACTGTTGGAGAATTAAAGGGAACGGATAGGATTAAGTAGGGAAGCAGAGGGATGGCTCTTTTGCTTCCTTTTTTTTGCTATTCTTTATTTTGGACTGTGAGTGAAGGGTGTGATTTGTTTCTCTTTCTCTTGTATTATCGATTATTATAGTTTTACGCATTGATACTAGAAAAGGAAAACTTACACTCTTAATTATTGTATGTTCGTATAAAACAATATAAATATAATATGGTAAAATATTCATAAAGATTATATGAAAACGAAAGGTATTGTCCCCATGAACACGTTAGAAATAATATCCATGCCATTTACTCATTCGTCGGCAAACGCCTTGTATGGTAAACCTTATTCTGATTTCCCAGTTGTGTATTTTTTAAATAATAATAGTATGGTTTACATTGGTGAGACAGCAGCAGTAAGAAATCGTATGAAAAATCATTTGAAGAATCCAGAAAGAAAGTCTTTAGATAAGATGACAGTGATTTTTCATGAAAAATTTAACCGTTCAGCAACCTATAATATTGAGACGAAATTGATTAATTATTTTTTGGCAGATGAACGCTATAAGCTACAGAATAAGAGTCAGACGGCGGACAGTGTCAGCCATAATTATTATAATAAGCCATTTTATAATGAAAAATTGTTTAATAAATTATGGGATCAGTTAAAGGAAAAGAATTATGTTACCCACTCAAGAGAAGTTATTGAAAATAAAGATATATTTAAACTCTCTCCCTTCAAGGAACTGTCGATGGAGCAAATTGAATTAAAAGAAAGAATAATTGATGTTTGTGAAAAACACATTAAAGACGAAGTGCCATTTGTTTTTCTTGTAAAAGGTGAAGCAGGAACTGGTAAGAGCGTTGTATTAAGCGCTGTTTTTAATCGGATTCAAGAGCTAGCAAAGGAGAAATCTTCAGCACTTCATGACACTAACAACTTTTTATTAGTAAATCATAGCGAAATGTTAAAAACCTATCAAAAAATTGCTAGGAAAGTAAAAGCGCTAAAAAAGAATAATTTTGATAAGCCTACTTCTTTTATAAATAAAAGAAAAAAGACTAATCAAAAAGCTGATATTGTATTTGTAGATGAAGCCCATTTATTATTAACGAAAGCCGACAGCTTTAATAATTTTAAAGAGAATAATCATTTAGAAGAGATTATAAAAAATAGTAAAATTGTCATTTTGGTATTTGATGATAAACAAGTATTAAAAATGAAAAGCTATTGGGATATAAATAAGCTGATGAATCTTGTAGACAGTAAACATTCGGAAGAATATGTCTTAACTAATCAATTTCGTATGCATGCAAGTTACGAAATGATAAGCTGGATTGACCATTTTGTGGAGAAAAAGATATTACCAGTGCCTAAAAAAGAAACTTTTGATTTTCAAATTTTTGATTCAGCAGCTAAGATGTACAGAAAAATATGCGAGAAAAATAATAGATTTGGTTTAGCAAGAATGGTATCAACCTTCGATTATGTTCATAAAAAAGATGGACAAACCTATTATATAAAAGAAGATCAACTTAAATTACCTTGGAATACTACGATGGGAGATTCGACCTGGGCTGAAAGGGAAGCTACAATAAGCGAGGTTGGCTCTATCTATACAATTCAAGGTTTTGATTTGAATTATGTTGGTGTAATTTTAGGACCGTCCGTTACATATGACTATGAAAATGATCAATTGAAAATCATTACAGGAAATTATAAGGATACAGAGGCATTCAAAGGTAAGGATGAATTTGATGACCCAGAATTTATAAAGGAAACAATTATATTAAATTCGATAAATGTTTTATTGAAAAGGGGAATAAAGGGGTTATATATTTTCGCGAGTGATCCGGCGCTAAGAGCACATTTGATAAAACTTTATGAGACACGAACAGATGCTTATGGAAGAATGAGGGTTGCGGAGGATAAAAGTGATTATCATTAAAATAGGAACAGGAATGAATAAGTAAAGAAGGTGTTGACTTTGAAGCAGTTGGATTTATTTCAAAAGGGCGACAAGAAAAAAATAGACAAATTATTAGCAGAGCTAAAATTTAACTATCCTGAAATCGATTGGCAAACAGAAAGTTACCAATATGAAAATATACCAGGTAATTATAAAAGTAATATTTCGGTAGTTGTCCCATCTTCTCAATTTGAAGAAGCAGAACAAATTTATAAGGAATTAAGAGACAAAGAATTTAAGTATGAATCATCAATCTTTGATCCACTAATGGAGGACATTATAAGCTTTCGAGATGAAAGAAATTGGAAACAATTCCACAATCCTAAGGATTTAGCTATTTCGCTTTCGTTAGAGGCAAGTGAATTATTAGAAAACTTTCAATGGAAAACAAGTGAAGAGGGCATAGCTGCCAATCTGGAGAATATTAAAGATGAAATAGCAGATGTGGTTATATATGCTATGCTTATGTCTAATGAGTTAGGAATAAATTTGGAACAGACTATTAAAGAGAAAATCCGTAAAAACAATCAGAAGTATCCAGTTAATAAGTCATTTGGATCAAGTAAGAAGTATACAGATTTGTAAGGGAGAGCTAATAACTAGTATTAATTTAATAACTTTGAATTTAATGCGGGAAAGCAAGAAATAGCTCTCCCGTTTTTTGTATATTAATGAGACTTACATAAAAAAATATTATTACTTCCAAAAAACGATTCTCTTTTCATTACATAAATTGTTAATTCTTTAATAGAAAGTAAATCCTTGCTCTATGATAAAATAAAAGTACCGTTAGAGGGGGACAAAAGTTTTGATAAATAATGTATGGAAAGATTATTTATATAAATATATTTTATTGAAAAACGAGGAGCTTAATTTACTGGACATTAGAGAAAATAATGGAATTTTAGATATTCCTGTGATAAAAAAGACTACTCGAACTAGAAGGACTGTTGCGATTTTGACGGTGGGGATTAATAATCAAATTATCCCACCTGAACATTTGGTGAATGTGTTTGCAAGCCCAAAGGTTAAGAAACAATTTGTCCTTACAGATGAAATTTATGAATTTATTCGTAATGCATGGATTATTAGAGAGTATCGCTTGGCAAAAGACGAACGAACTGTGAAAAGTGAACAGTTTCGCATGGGATTGTCTTTATTTCAATATAAAAAACAAATGGAGGATGAACAAGAAACAATGAGAACTGAATCCATTGTCGAATGGGAAAATCAATGGATTAAAATAAAGAATTCTTCTTCCACACCTAATCTTGAACGGATAGAAAAGCTTAATAGATTAAAAGATATATTAGATGAAATCGTAGTGGCAAATAAAATTAACAGTATTAATTCTAATTGGAGATTTCAAAAAAAACTTTTATTTTTACACTTTTTAGTAGCTTTTTATCAAATTTCAATGGTTGAGCATCATTTTGATTGGAAGCAAATTGGAGCAAGGTATTATAGGAAAATAGGAGGTTCTAAGGAATTTGATTCATATAAAAAAGAATTTATTGAGGTTGCCGAAGAGTTACTTGAGTATCCATTACATTTACTTGGACTAAGTAGTTTAGGTACAATTACTCCCATCTATTTTACTGGACCAATGCAAGGTGATAGTGCTTCTTATAATTATGGAGCAATTCATGCAACTACAGATTTAGCGGTTTTCACCGAGGAATTTAAAACGGAAGCCGAGGTATTGTGGTTAGTTGAGAATAGAGGGATTGTAACGCGGATGGGTTATGAAAGGGATTTTTTAATAGGCTCTAACAGTTTTATATTAGGAATTGATGGCCAGTTAAGGTCCGCGCATCGACGATTAATTGAACAGTTGGCTTCTACTGTTAAACAAGTGATTATTTGGACAGATGTTGATGAAGCAGGACTCATCATTGCTAAAGAAGTAGGGGAAACGGTACGAAAATATCAGGTAATAACTAAATGGATTGTTCCGCCATTAGAAGTAGTACTAAATATTGAAGAGTTTCAATCACGGTATGAAAGAGCAATAGAGGTTAAGAAAGAAGAACAGGAGCAGGAGATTGGAGGAGTAATACTTTGGAAAAAATGGATCAATCCTTAATTTCTATTTTTAACATGGATATGGAGAAACCAGAGCTACTCCAAACAATGCGGGATATGGCTGCTTTAGCTGGTGTATTGAATGAATTAAGTGATAAAGAATCATTTCAGGCCCCAAAGAATGTATTACGCTTTATACGCATACTTAATCTCATTAATCAGGAAGCACTTGGGATCACTGATCGAATTGAAAATGAGGACACACTCTTTTACCGGTATCGTCACATATATGGATACGATGAAGAGATGACTATTGAATATGTGAAGCACTTAATCTATATATTAGGGAAATTTAATTGGATAACGAAGACAGCAAAGCGCATTAAGATGCGCGATTTAGGAAAAAGAATGATGGATGTATTAATTCGATTGGCAAATGATTCACTAGCTTATTATATGAATGACGAAGTTGCCAGATCCTTGTTTCAAGCAAAAAGAGATGCAGAAATTAGTGAAGCTTATGATGACAAAGGTATTTCTGGAGGAAATAAATTAGCTAGTATGATCAAAAATGTTGAAGAAGCCATTTTATTATTAATAGAAAGAGAGCTAGAATATTTAGCTGATCGAAATGCGTTATCCCAAGTAGAAGTAATTCATCAACTGATGACAGAATTGGAAATGAAAATGGTGGAACGTCTAGCTAAATTTGAGACATTGGATCAGGAATTAGTATTTGCATCTATCAAACAGAGAGGTATGACAGCTATAAGTGAAGGAACCAAGATTAGCCTTGGGACCATTAATAAAATCCTGAAGTTTGCACATATACAAGAGACTAATTTTATTGAAACGATACAACCAGATTTACTAAGAAATTTTATCGTGCAATCTTTTGATCCGCCAATGGGTTCAGATATTCCAAATGCTCATCAAATTCTTAGTTTTATGGAACAAGGACAGTATGAGGATGAAAATATGGAGGGCCTTTGGGTTCCGATTAAATTCGCTAGCCCATTATCTCCTACCGCTATTGTTGAAGGTATAGACTATATTGAGAATTATGAACCTATCACAGATGAAATTGAAGAAAAGATGGATGCTGATTTTCAAGAGATTGAAGAAATCATGGAGGAGAAGTTAGAAGAAGTAATGGGTGATTCAAAATGGCAAATGACGAAGCAAATGATTCATACCGAGCATATTGAAAAATACCTTGCTGAGGTAGAAGAAGCCGGATTAGATGAGTTAGTTATACAAGCTGGCTCTGAAAAATGGAGTGATGTATTAAATGGTTTAATCGGAGTATCTGCACTGGTGGCAAATAAAAAGGCAGATATTGATGAAAAAGCAAACCGAAAATTACTAGGTAATATGGAAAAAAGAGATTGGAGGTGGACAGATGATGAACAAGGAAGCTATGGAATTAGAAAACGAGGCAAATGAATCTATTAACAATAATTCCTTGTATGCATTACAGTCGCTACAAGGATTTTTAACTAAAGAAGAAGAGCTTACTTTTAT
This sequence comes from Niallia sp. RD1, assembly GCF_024219955.1. Taxonomy (NCBI): domain Bacteria; kingdom Bacillati; phylum Bacillota; class Bacilli; order Caryophanales; family Bacillaceae; genus Niallia; species Niallia sp. RD1. The sequence continues at coordinate 2,421,348 of NZ_CP100420.1, forward strand.
GCAAATTTTATTTTCCTCCTCGGCTACAATTCGACAGGGGAACTTTGGTCTTTCCCGCAAAGAGGTGGAGAAATTACTTGGGGCAAATGATGAAGAAGCATTTTTTTCTTTTTTAAAGCGAGTAAATCAAGCAGTTAGTCGGTATTTCAAAGTTGTTTATGATGAACGAAGAAATCAAGTAGTAGTGTTGATGCGTGTTCCTGCAAAACAAGCAAGAAACGTGTTAAATAAAGAGAGCTTGGCTATTCTTATGTTTATTTTTTATCATCAAGAAGTGCTTCAAAATGAATACACATTATTTTCTCAATTGATCAATAGTTTCGGTCATGAGTCCTTGCAGGTAACAAGAAAAATTCAAGCTAATTTAGATCCCTTAAAAAAAATCGGTGCAATCGAAATTTACAATACCAATTCGGATGAAGAGGCTTATCAATTAACAACTATTGGTGCCCATCTATTTTCTGATTCATTTTTACGAAGATATGCAGAGTTCAGCCAATCTAATCAGCTTCATATGGAGGATGTTCTTCGGTTCTTTAAACGTTACAACATGAATGGAGGTTTACTAAATGATACCTTGGAGGATTAGATTTTCAGGAATTCGAGATTATATTCCAACTGTAATGGATTTATCTGGGGAACTCGATCATATTCTTATCTCTGGACCAAACGGAGCAGGTAAATCAACCGTAACATTTTGTATTGGTGGGGTTCTTTATTCCAGTAAAGTAGATGTAGAAGGACTTAAGTCTAATAATCTGCCTTCTGATCATACCTGGCGAGCAAAAATTGATTTTCTATTTAAAAATGAAGGGAGAATTAAGGTTGATGCCCCTCTTTATGTTCAATTCCGTTTGGAAATTGAACAAAAACCTGGAGAGCCAATAAAAAGAGAGTTCTATATTGAAGAGGGAGACGATATTGACAAATGGGAGCGAACCACGAAATTCACTAGTGGTGGCAATTTGAATTTTTCGGAATATAAAAATCAAGTACTCTATAAGTATGCTGTCGATCCTGATGCTTTTTATTTGATTTGGTATCAAAAAGAAGTAAATCAGTTCGCAGTTATGCATCCAGAAGAACGTTTTCGAATCTTTAGTGAGATGAACGGTATTGATAAAATCCAGAAAAACTGGGAAGAAAGTAAGGAGCTTGTTAAGGAAACGGAACAAAGCTTAAAAGAAGCAGAAAGTAAACAAGGTCTCAATAAAATGCATTTAAAGCAAAAGAAAATGGAACTTGATAGGTATCATGATCGTAACCGGCGACGTGAAGAAGGCTTTAACCAATATTTTAGAGGATTAAAATGGTTGGGAGCATATTATCTAAATCAAATCGACTCTTTGAAATTTCAAATTGAGGACTTATTAGAAGATAAAAAGGAAAAGATAGATACCAATCAGAAGATGAGAATTCATTTCGTTGAGAAAAAAGAAGAACTCGAACAGTTCAGAATGCTACTTGACCAGCTTGAAAATCAAGATAATGAATTTAGAATAGAAGTAAAAGAAATCAATGAACAGCTAAAAGAGACTAATGAAAAAATAAACTCTATTTCCGACCAGATTTCTGAGATCACGAAACAAGTTGACCGGATTGGTATGTCAGAAGAGGATGTATTAGTAAAATTAAGGGAAGCAGAGAAGAAATATAAAGAGATAGATGATTCTATTAAATCAATGGTTACAGAGGCGCAAAATTTATGGAATTACCTAAACGACTTAACTTCAAAAAAAGTAAAACTGTCTTTAGAAATTAAACAGGATAAAGCGCAGGAAAGAAAATTCAAAGATTTGATAGAAACTTATAAAAGCAGTAATGCAATTCAAGCGGAAATGGAAAAAAACAATCGTGATATAGAATTAAATAAAGATAAATTACGAGAGTTGAATGAAAAGGAACAAAAGATTGAAAAAGAGCTACCCCTTTTAAAAAATAATAAAGTATATAATCCTCGTCAAGAGCAGTCCATCCGATTTTTCGAAAAAAATCAAATTGATGTTTTCCCGTTACGAGAACTTGTGGAATTAGATGAGACAGCTAGCCAGCAAGATGAATATTTATTCGACACGATTAAATATACTATATTCGTTAATAAAAAAGAATTTCAAGCACCTAATGATCTATATCATGTTTCTTTACCTGACTTAGTCCCAGATAAAACACTGATGCATTTACCTGACAAACATTTAAAGGTTAAAGATCACCTAGATGAGTATCTTTATCCATATGCAATAAAAGCGCTATGGTGGGTAGAATCATTTTTTAAAGAAGAAAAGCCTTTAATCCTTAATGGCCAGCTTATTGATAATAAGGGGATTCGAGGACCACAAGAGGGAAAAAGAATTATTTTAAGTGAAAAAGTACTGAAATTTCACCAAGTTAAATTAGAGGAAGAGTTAACTCAAATAAAGAAAGGAAAGCTTCAATTGGAAAAGGAAATACAGGAGCTTTACAATCGAAACTCTATCTTATTTAGCAGGAGAGAGTCACTTAAAGAGGCTGAAGCATTTTTAACGAAAGAAAATGAAAGAGAATGGAGGCAAAGTCAGTTTAAAAAGGTAAGCCAAGAGAAAGAAGCTATAGAGAATCAGTATCATATGATTCAAGATGAATTAAATAAACAAAGAACGTCTTACGCTCAATGGGGACAAGCTGTGTCAAAGCATCGAGAATATTTAGATATCTACCAACGTTTTCGGAAAGAACAAGCAAAAATAATGGAAGTGCAAAGATTAAATAGTCTGTTAGTTGAGCTTAATCAAAATAAAATAGATAAAAACAATCAATTAGATGAGGTTTCGGATACGCTAGATACAAAACGTCGTGAAGAAAAACAGCTATTTAGGAAACTAGAAGATTTAGAAACAGATCTTAGTTATCAAGAACGAGAAATCGAACAAATTGAAAGGCAAATAAAAGTAAAATCAGAAGAGCGTGTATCAAACGAAGAGGGATATTCTCGTACAAGAAAAGAAGTACAAAAGCTTCAAGAAATCGTGGGAGATTTAGTGGATAAGTTCTATGATGAGATGGAGCATTTCTCTGAGGTGACAAAATCTCAGGCAGAGGAATTACGTAATAATGGGAAAGTAACCTTTGAATTTGCGATAACTGAAACGGGCATAGATGAAGCAGCCCCAGAGAACTATGCAAAAATGAAAGAAGAATATGATCGGTCAGAAAATGAAGTGAAAAAATCAAAAATCTTATTAGAAGAATATTCAGAACGAATGGAACAGTTTAAAGAGGATTTAGAAGATACGATCAATATGAAAATCATCGGTGTGAATCAGAAATTTATTAACTATATGTCTTTATTTGGTTTTGAAGGAAAAATTGACTGGGATATGAATACCGATCGACGCGGACAAATTCGATATACTCTATTTATTAAAGCAAGAAAAGAAGGACATCGTGGAAAGTTAGAAGATGTAAGTGTTAAAGCACGTGGTGGGAAAGTTGGGAAAGGAGTCTCTGGTGGAGAGGAGTCACTCAGTTCTTTATTGTTTGCGCTAGCATTATTACAAACAATCGAAGCATCACCTGGCTACATTGTACTAGATGAATTTGATAGTGCACTTGATGAAGGAAGAAAGGAAAAAGTGTTTGGATTATATGAACAAGAATTACAACGGAAAATGATTATCCTTACTCCAAAATCTCATGAAGAGGAATATTTATATCGTTTCTCTAAAGCTTATGTTGTTCACCACAATCCAAATATACCCAAAAGCACAGTGTTTAAAGTGAAACGAGTTAGGGATAAAGTGACTGATTAATTGTACCGGTAGGACGGATAATGTCTCTATTTTTATCAAATAGAGATAGGTAACCAGTTACAATACAAGTAAGTTATAAAATTGCTTAAGAAATAAAGATTGTTCATCAAAGTTGAAAGTTTAGACACTACAATTTCAAGGATTAAGTAAAGTCACAATTTAAATCGTCTCTACAATTAAAGTAGAGGCTTTTTTACGTTATTTTATAAGTAATGAGCACTTCAGGCCAATATGAAATAACTATGTAAGTAAAAAGAAAATTGATTTTAATAATAGGTAGTTAGCCGAAATGAAGCAAAATAAAAATAAGGATGCAAACAGTATTTTCTTTATTAGGATGCCTCTTTTAATAAAAACTATCAATGTAAATACCCAAAAACCCTTGACATAAAAGAGAAGTAAATGTCAGTTTATAAAACGTAATGATTACGATTTTAAAAAAAATACATAGAGAAGAGGGGAAAAAATGAAAAGACTGTTATTTGGCTTTTCGTGCTTATTATTAGTTAGTTTGTTCTTAACCGCATGTCAAGGAACAGAAGATGAGAAAGAAGATAAAAAAGGAGAAGAAGCATCAGAGCAACAAGCTCCAGAAAGTATTAAAATGGAAGGAATTGCTGATCACTATCATACGGGAGACAAAATGGAGTTAACTGCCGTTTTGGATGAAGAAACAGACGCTGATCATTGGCATTGGTATAGTAGGGAAAATGCCAATGATGAATGGGCAGTTGTTTCGGGACAAGAAACAGAAACATTTACTGGTGAAGCAACAGTTAATGGCTTAGAAATAAAGGCAGTCTTATTCGATCAGGATGATAAGGCTATTGCCCAATCCGCACCTGCTCAAATCGTAATTGATGATCATCATGGACATGATGAAGCAAGCAAGAAAATATATCAAGGGTATTTTGAAGATAGTCAAGTAAAGAATCGTGAATTGTCTGATTGGGAAGGCGACTGGCAGTCTGTTTATCCATATCTTTTATCTGGAGATTTAGATGAAGTGTTTGCACATAAAGCAGAAAATGGAGATATGACGAAAGAAAAATACATGCTTTCATTAAAGCAGATCCAGATGGAAAAGACATTTATGAAAAAAATGCAGAAGCTTTTATGAAAGAACTTCAAGGATTAGATGAAGAATATCAAGCGGCTTTAAAAGATGCCAAGAATCGTGTTTTTGTCGTACAACACCAAGCATTTGGATACATTGCGAAGCGATATAACTTAGAGCAGATTGCCATTGGCGGCTTATCTACAGAAGTAGAACCGAGCGCAGCGCGTATGGCAGAGATCGGAAATCTTGTAAAAGAGCATAATGTCCCAGTTATCTATTATCAACATGGAGCCAACTCTGCAATCGCCAAAACGGTTGCTGCTGAAACAGGGACAGAGACAGCTATTTTGTATGATTTAGAGGTTTTGTCTAGCGAGTTACAAGAAAAGGATTTAGGATATGTGGATGCGATGCGTGATAACTTAAAAGCATTACAGCTAAGTGTTCAATAATTGCACCTAAAAAAACGTCTCCATGTAGAGGCGTTTTTTTAGATATTTAAGACTATTAAATTATGTTAATCCGTTTACGGAGGATAAAATTATGTGCCTAAATGAAAGAGTACTTTACATAATAGTAAATACTCCAAGAAAGTGAATTTTAACTAGAAAATCTTAAGGAATTAATAAAATATTTTAATATGAAAAGTAAGTTATGGAATGTAAGACCTTAAACGACTATATATTATCTTAATGAATATTATTTTTGAAATTATCTCACACAAAGGAAGTCTAGAAAAATAGGGATGTAATTTCACTGCAAAAACTAATGAAATCCTATATATCAAAATAATATAAAAGCAATAGAGCAATAACAATAAATACCCGTTTACTTAATGAAATTCATATTATTAACATATTTTACTTCTCAAAGGAATTCTTCTAATGATTAAACGATATACAAAGGAGGAACCTTCATGATTACCTTAACTGGCAGCAAACTAACCTTATCCCAACTAAAAAAAACCCTCTACACTAACGAACCCGTCCAAGCCTCAAAGGAAAGTCTAACCAAAGTAAAAAACAGCCGAAAAGCTGTTGAAGAAATCGTAAACCAAGAAAAAACGGTTTATGGTATTAACACCGGTTTCGGCAAACTTAGTGATGTCCGCATTGATAAAAATGATGTAGAAACATTGCAGCTCAATTTAATTCATTCCCATGCCTGTGGAGTAGGCGAACCTTTTCCAGAAGTGGTTTCAAGAGCCATGCTTCTTCTGCGCGCAAATGCCTTACTTAAAGGTTATTCAGGAGTTCGTCCCCTCATTATTGATAGATTACTAGCTCTTCTAAATAAAGCCATTCATCCGGTGATACCACAACAGGGCTCTCTTGGTGCGAGCGGAGATCTTGCTCCTTTATCTCATCTTGCCTTGGCACTTCTTGGTGAAGGAGAAGTATTTTATAAAGGAAAAAGAAGACCTGCGCTAGAAGCATTAAAGGCTGAGGGAATAGAACCAATTAAGCTTTCTGCAAAGGAAGGGTTAGCACTAATCAATGGAACACAAGCGATGACGGCGATGGGAGCTGTTTCTTTCTTAGAAGCGGAGAAACTAGCGTACCAAGCGGAACAAATTGCTGCCGTTACGATGGAGGGACTGCGAGGAATTATCGATGCTTTTGATGATGACATCCACCAAGCGAGAGGATATCAAGAGCAAATAGACGTGGCTTACCGGATGCGTGCATATCTTACTGGAAGTAAGCTAATAACGAAGCAAGGTGAATTGCGTGTCCAGGATGCCTATTCGCTTCGTTGTATTCCCCAAGTACATGGTGCTACCTGGCAGACTTTGCAATATGTGAAAGAAAAACTAGAAATTGAGATTAATGCAGCGACAGATAATCCACTAATTTTTAACAATGGAGAAAAAGTAATCTCCGGTGGGAATTTTCATGGTCAGCCGATTGCGCTTGCGATGGATTTTATGGGGATTGCGATGGCAGAATTGGCGAATATTTCTGAGCGGCGGATTGAACGGTTAGTAAATCCTCAATTAAATGATTTGCCTGCATTCTTGAGTTCGAAGCCTGGCTTGCAATCTGGGGCGATGATTATGCAGTATGTCGCAGCTTCATTGGTTTCGGAAAATAAAATCCTTGCTCATCCTGCAAGTGTGGATTCGATTCCATCTTCTGCAAATCAAGAGGACCATGTCAGTATGGGAACCATTGGTGCGAGACATGTGTATCAGATTATTGAACATACACGAAAAGTAGTGGCGATTGAATTAATTTGTGCAGCTCAAGCAGCTGAAATTCGTGGAAAAGAAAAGATGGCAGCTTTTACGAAAAAGTTAGTAGAACAAGTAAGAAAGGATATTTCTCCAATTGATGAGGATCGGATTTTCTCGGAGGATATCGAGAAGTTAAGCAAAGCATTGAAGGAATCGTTTGAAATCGATTCAGAGGGAATAACGGATAAAAAAATATAGCATCATTCTATTTTCTGTCTACTGTTATAATAGTGTCAAAGTCATTATTGTAAGGGAGTAGGTTTTTTATGTTTAAAATCTTGATTGCAGACCGTGACAGGCAAGAAGTGAATGGAATTGAATGGCTTGTTTCTAAATATTCATCACATGATTTTATCATAGAGAAAAGAAATGAGCTGGCAGAAGTATTAACGGTTCTTGAAACAGACTTACCAGATATCTTGTTTATTGAATTAGATATGATTCCAGATACCCATTGGAAGATGGTTCAATCCTATATTAATAGATATGCCAAAAAGGTTGTTACCCTTACAGCTGAAACTACTTATGAGCGTGCGATGCAGGCGATGTCGATTAAAGCAGTGGAACTTCTTGTTAAACCTTTAACACCGAATCTCGTTAAAAAAGCCTTTCAAGAATTAATCCGTATGCAATTAACTCCTACAACTGATGAAAAAAATAATTCTAGAACAGCATATGACTCGAAATATGAAGCGCTATTTATTGATGACCTGATAGCCTATGAATACCCAGTGTTTCTCATAGAAAGTGAATGGAACGATGCATTGGATGAAATAAGAACATTTAGTAATGAATTTGATTTTTATTACAAGCCTGTTATTTTTTCGACGAGTGACCATCTTGTCCTTGCCTTTCAACATGACATACAGGATGAAATCAACGAAGCAAAGCGGTTCTTAAGAGAATGGGAAATCGAGCATGATGCGCCGCTCGCAATAGCCATCAGTCGTCGTAACCAGCATTCCCTCTATCAGACATATAATCATTTAAGAAAAGCGATAAACGTAACGTTTTATACAGGATACCGCCAAGTGATTTTGGCCAATGAATTTCATGATTGGATAGAACGAGATCCTTTTTTAACAATGGAACAGCAGCGGGATTGGGTCTATATGCTCGATGAAACAGAAATTAGTGAAATAAAGGCATGGATGTATGGAGAATTTTTCAGTATGAAAAGTCCTTATCCTTCTCCTAGTATGCTTCGAACGAGGTTAACGAGTATTCTTGCACAGGTTCGTCGCTATATGATTAAAAGCGGACTCCAAGACAGTAACAGTGAGAATTATTATAAGGATGTTTTTAATAAAATCTTAAACGATAGTGTTTTATATCGAATTGTCCAGGAAATAATTTTGTTTATTGATTACTTATTTGATGTGCAAAATCAACAAGTAGAAAAACCAAAGCTAGATATAATGGAAGCAGCGATTACATATATGGAAAAGAACTATTACCGCTCCGATTTATCATTAGTCGAAGTAGCAAATCATATCGGTCGTAGTCCATCCTACTTCAGCTATTTATTAACCAACAAAAACAACAGAAGCTTTCGAGAAATCCTGACAAATATCCGTATTCAAAAGGCAAAGGATATTTTAAGCACCTCCGATACGCCAATCCAAAATACAGCAAAATTAGTCGGCTTTAATAACCCAAATTACTTTAGTCGTATCTTTAGAAAACAAACCGGACTATCCCCAAGAGAGTTTATCAGACAGCAAACATTTTAATATAGGCTGTTATCTTCAATAGGTAAAAAGAATTAGTTGGAAACAATTAGCAGCCGGAATACACGTAGACTCCTGTGGGCTCAGCCCGAGCCCCACGGAAAGCGAAGTGTATTCCGGCTGCGGGCGATAGCAACAAACTTTACGAAAAAAGCCTTAAGAAGATGCCTCCTATTGAGAAATAATTGGCAAGGACGTCTTTAGATATTTTGATTTTTAACTGCGTTGAAAACAATAAAACAGGTTATCATCTAATATTTTTATCCAATCCAAAATTATCATCATAAATTTAACCGTTTACATCCAGCTTGTCAGATACAACCCGTAAATAATTATCCTTTTTCATAAGATAATTACCTATTATAATTTATAAATTTTGTTAAAGTTTTAATTATAAGAAAATTTAATTATTTAGGGGATGGTACATGTGACAACGATAAAAAGACATGTAGAACAATATACAGGTACTACATTACACGCGAAAAATTGGATCTCTGAAGCAGCTTTACGAATGTTAAACAATAACTTGAGTCCAGAAGTAGCGGAAAATCCCGATCAATTAGTGGTGTACGGAGGCATAGGGAAAGCAGCACGTAACTGGGAATGCTATGAAGCGATTGTTAATGAATTAAAACAATTGGAGGAGGACGAAACATTACTCGTTCAGTCAGGGAAGCCAGTTGCTGTTTTTCGAACACATAAAGATGCGCCCAAAGTGTTGATTGCTAATTCGAATCTTGTTCCGGCATGGGCTAACTGGGACCACTTTCATGAATTAGATAGAAAGGGCTTGATGATGTATGGGCAAATGACTGCTGGAAGCTGGATTTACATCGGTAGTCAGGGGATTGTGCAAGGGACTTATGAAACTTTTGCAGAATGTGCTCGTCAGCATTTTGGAGGCAGTCTTAAAGGAACGATCACATTAACTGCTGGTCTAGGAGGAATGGGTGGAGCTCAACCGTTAGCAGTAACCTTAAATGAAGGCGTGTGTATTGCGATAGAGGTGGACCAACATCGTATTGATCGCAGACTAGAAACGAAATATTTGGATATCTCCACAGATAGTTTGGAAGAGGCATTCCGTTTGGCAAATGAGGCGAAGCAGGAAGGTCGCGCCCTTTCAATTGGCCTACTCGGAAATGCTGCTGAAATATTACCACAAATGATTGATAGAGGTTTTATTCCAGAGGTACTGACAGATCAAACTTCTTCTCATGATCCACTGAATGGCTATGTACCTACACATATGACTCTTGAGGAAGCAGCAGAATTGAGAGCTTCCAATCCGGAAACCTATACCATATTAGCGAAAAAGAGTATTGCAGCACATGTGCAGGCAATGTTAGACATGCAAGCTAAAGGGGCAGTAACATTCGACTATGGAAACAATATTCGCCAGGTTGCAAAAGATGAAGGGATAGCGAATGCCTTTGATTTTCCTGGCTTTGTCCCAGCATATATTCGTCCTCAATTCTGTGAAGGAAAAGGACCATTCCGTTGGGTAGCATTATCAGGTGATCCGGAAGATATTTATAAAACAGATGAGGTAATTTTAAGGGAATTTAGCGAAAACGAGGCTTTATGTAAGTGGATTAAAATGGCTCAGGAAAAAATCAGTTTTCAAGGTTTACCATCTCGTATTTGCTGGCTTGGCTATGGGGAACGGGCAAGGTTTGGAAAAATTATTAATGACATGGTTGCAAGTGGAGAATTAAAAGCACCAATCGTTATCGGACGTGACCATTTAGATTCTGGCTCTGTTGCATCTCCTAACCGTGAAACGGAAGGAATGAAGGATGGTAGTGATGCGGTAGCAGATTGGCCGATTCTAAATGCATTGATTAATAGTGTCGGTGGAGCTAGTTGGGTGAGTGTTCACCATGGTGGCGGTGTTGGGATGGGTTACTCTCTTCATGCAGGCATGGTTATTGTAGCAGATGGAACAAAGGATGCGGAAAAGCGAATCGAACGAGTATTAACGACAGACCCAGGTATGGGGGTAGTTAGACATGTCGATGCAGGTTATGAATCTGCTGTGAAAACAGCGAAAGAAAAAGGAATCCATATTCCGATGCTAAAAAATGCGGAGGTGTAATGCTTGACGGATTTACTGTTTATTAAACATGCAGCACAACTAATTACCGTAGAAGGTCATACGGAAAAGCCAGCTAAAAAACAAGCAATGAGTGAGATTAATGTGATAGAAAATGGAGCAGTACTCGTGCAGGATGGTAAGGTTCTTGATGTTGGAGAAACAAGTGCAATCGAAGCAAAATATCCAGAATTGATTGTGGCTGCAAATCATATCGATGCGACGAATAAGACGGTAACCCCTGGTTTAATCGATCCGCATACACATTTAGTCCATGCCGGAACAAGAGAGAATGAATATGCGATGCGTCTACAAGGAAAAACCTATATGGATATTATGAACGCAGGCGGAGGGATTCATGCCACAACTCGGGCGACACAGGAAGCATCATTTGAGCAATTATTTGCGGAGTCAAAAGCTAGATTAGATAAATTTTTACTCCATGGTGTGACAACAGTAGAGGCTAAAAGTGGCTATGGCTTGTCCTTAGAGCATGAAATAAAACAACTCGAGGTTGCAAAAAAACTACAGCAGAATCATCACATGGATATCGTTTCTACTTTTATGGGCGCACATGCCATCCCGCTGGCAGATAAAGACGATCCAGAACGATTTGTTGATCAAGTCATTGACGAGATGATTCCAGAAGTGGCATGCAGAGGCTTAGCTACTTTTAATGACGTCTTTTGCGAGCGTGGTGTGTTTACCCCAGAACAATCACGACGCATTTTAGAAGCTGGGAAGGAACATGGATTAATTCCGAAAATTCATGCCGATGAAATTGAACCATACGGAGGGGCAGAACTAGCGGCTGAAGTAGGTGCGATATCTGCAGATCACTTATTAAGAGCTTCTAGTCAAGGGATTGAACAGATGGCAGAGCGTGATGTCATAGCTGTTTTATTACCAGGTACCGCATTTTTCCTAATGGCAGAATTTGCAGAGGCAAGAAAAATGATTGACAGTGGTGTCGCTGTTGCCTTATCGACAGATGCCAATCCAGGTTCCTCGCCAACCCTATCACTCCCGTTCATTATGAATTTGGGGTGCTTGAAAATGGGCATGACACCAGAAGAGGTTCTCACCGCTACAACGATAAACGCTGCCCACGCAATCGGCCGCGCAGACACAATAGGTAGCTTGGAAAAAGGAAAGCAGGCAGACATAACTATTTTCAATGTACCAAACTACCTAACCTTATCCTATCAATATGGAATGAACCACGTAGATACAGTGATAAAAAAAGGAGTGCCAGTGGTCATAGAAAAACAGCTTCAAAAAAGGTAGTAGTGATTTGGTGGAGATAGCTAGCTCCTTCTCCACCAAAAGTAATAGTTATAAAAAATCATGTATTGGAGGAAAGCACATGGAAAATACGGAAAGACAAATTCCATTAGAACAAGGTAAAAGCCCAAATAGTAGTCTAAAAGTTTTTAAGTTTGTTGTTTATAGCTTAATTGGTATTTTTACATTTTTCATTCCTATTACCATTAATGACAGCTCCACAATCCCACTCGATCATCTAGTCACCTTTGTTCAACAATCCGTTCCAGTGGCCTTACCATATTATGCATTACTCGTTATATTATTTGGTGCTATTTATCCTTTTGTTAATAAATCGTGGAATAAAAACGCGGTCAATATTGTCTTATCCTTTTTCAAAATTATCGGTCTTATTTTTGCTATTTCTTATGTTTTTAAAATTGGACCAGCGTGGTTTTTTGAACCAGGAATGGGACCATTCTTATTTGATAAGCTAGTAATCCCTGTTGGTGTACTTGTCCCAATTGGCGCTGTGTTTTTAGCATTATTAGCTGGATATGGATTATTAGAATTCATAGGAGTCCTTTTGCAGCCAGTTATGCGCCCAATTTGGAAAACCCCAGGTCGTTCTGCGATTGATGCAGTGGCATCCTTTGTAGGAAGCTATTCGATTGGTCTATTGATTACAAATAAAGTGTACAAAGAAGGAAAGTACAATATTAAAGAAGCGACGATTATTGCAACAGGCTTTTCGACTGTTTCTACCACTTTTATGATCGTTGTGGCAAAAACATTAGGTTTAATGGATATTTGGAATATTTATTTCTGGGTTACGTTAGTTGTAACATTTGCCGTAACAGCCATCACCGTTCGCATATGGCCACTTAACAGAATGAGTGAGGAGTATTATCAAGGGAATGCGAATCCAGAAGAGGTCATTAAAGAGAATAGACTTCACCATGCATGGAAACAAGCAATGGATGCTGCTGATAACTCCTTACCAATCTTTAAAAATATCGTTAATAATTTAAAAGATGGATTTATTATGACAATGGGTATTTTGCCATCGATTTTATCTGTTGGGTTACTCGGCTTAGTGTTAGCAGAATATACACCGGTTTTTGATATCATCGGAATGATTTTCTATCCATTTACATGGATCCTGCAAATTCCAGATCCGATGCTAGCTGCAAAAGCATCAGCCGTTGAGATTGCAGAAATGTTCTTACCAGCAGGACTTGTTGCGGAGGCGGAATTAATTACTAGATTCGTAATTGGTACGTTATCCGTTTCAGCCGTTATCTTTTTCTCTTCTCTCGTTCCTTGTATTCTATCAACTGATATTCCGATAAGTATTCCTAAATTACTTGTCATCTGGATTGAGCGAACGATCCTGACGCTGATTATTGTAACACCACTTGCATTTTTGCTTTTATAGTTTGTTTTTTTTAGAAATGACAATCTAAAACTCTCCTGACTTTTGGTTAGGGGAGTTTGGTTGTTAATCATAGATTGAAAGAATTACGAGAGGGAGCGAGGGGGAAAATGCTTAGTGTAAATAAACAAAGAATAGAACAGAAGCTGTTTGCTTTAGGGGAGATTGGTCGTAATGCAAATGGAGGTATGGATCGGACGACATTTACTCCCGCTGAAATGGAAGCGAGAAATTGGTTGAAGCAGGAGCTTCATTCATTGAATCTAGCTGTTCATGTAGATGAAGCAGCAAATGTTTGGGGGAGAAGAGAAGGAACTAATCCAGAATTACCTGTTCTTACATTTGGTTCTCATATTGATTCGGTACCAAATGGAGGCATTTATGATGGGGCGCTAGGAGTGATTTTGGCTTTAGAAGTGATGCATGTGTTGGAGGAAAATAAAGTGAATACAATGCATCCATTAGAGCTGGTCTCATTTAGTGCAGAGGAGCCTAACCCATTTGGTTTCTCTACTTTTGGTAGTAGAGCGATGACTGGAAAAATAACGGCTGAAGATATTTGCGGTGTCACGGATCCAGACGGGCGATTATTAACAGACGCATTACAGGATGCAGGCGGAAATCCAAATCACTTTGCAAGTGCTGTAAGAAACCATCATGAATTTGCCGCCTATTTGGAGGTTCATATTGAACAAGGAAAAAGATTACTCCAACGTGATATCCCAGTTGGAATTGTAACGGGCATTACTGGCATATACCGTGAAGAAGTGACGGTAATAGGGGAAGCGAATCATGCAGGGACGACATTAATGAAGGATAGATCGGATGCATTTTTAGCCGCAGCAAGTATGGCACTCGCATTAGAAGAAATATTATTGAATTATCCTGATGAAGAGGTTGTTGGGACAATTGGTCAGGTTTTCGTAAAGCCAAATGCAACGAATATTGTACCAGGTGAAGTGACATTCTCTTTAGAACTTAGAGGGCAAACAAAGGAGAAAATTCAAGATGTGTTAGCAAAATGGGAAGAGAAGGTGCAAATCATGCATAGGCATAGAAAGGTGGAATTAAAACGAATAGTAAAGCTTGATCAAGCACCGGTACCGATGAGTGAAAAGATAGTAGCATGCTGTGAGGAGCAGGCGGCTAATCTTAGCTATCCGTCTTACCGATTAGGAAGCATGGCAGGTCATGATGCTGCCCATATGGCATCGGTTACCCAAGCAGGTATGTTATTTGTTCCGAGTTTAGCTGGGAAAAGTCATTGTCCAGAAGAGGAGAGCAGGATGGAGGACATTGAAAAAGTCGGCAACGTTTTACTACATTCTATTTTAGCATTGGATAACAGTCACTAAGGAGGAGAATTGGTGGGGAACTTATTTATAGCGGAGAGTATTTATACGAACGGAACTTTTAAAGAGCAATATAGTTTGTATGTGGAAGATGGAGTGATTAAGGAAATTGGTCCGACTGAGCAGTTAAAGGGAAAGTATCAAGGAGCTACTGTTCATTCATTAGAAGGAAAAACGATTATTCCAGGCACTGTAAATTCGCATAATCATTCTTTTCAAAGTTTACTAAGAGGAATTGCGGTCGATCGACCATTTTTGGAATGGCGGGATGAGGCATTATATAAATATACGCCATACTTAGATGAAGAGGCGATTTACACTGGTGCTTTGTTTGCGTTTGGAGAAATGCTCCGCTATGGGGCGACGACTGTCAGTGATTTTTTCTATGTGCATAACAATGGGATAGCATATGATGAAGCAGTTATCCAGGCTGCGAAGGATGTTGGGATTAGACTTGTGCTAGCACGGACGATGTATGATTGGGATGGAGCTCCAAAAGCGTATATTGAGACAATAAATCAAGCTGTTTCAAGGACGTATCAGTTAGCAAAAAAATATCAAGGCAGTTCAATGGTACATATACAGCCTGCGCCACACAGCCCTCATGCCGCATCTCCAGAAATGATTAAAGCTGGGCATCGTCTCGCATGTGAAATAGATACCCCCTTCCATATTCATGTAGCAGAGGAACCGTTTGAGGTCGAAGAGACGTTAGAAAAATATCGACTTCGACCAGTTCATTATTTGGATTCATTAGGAGTAGTAGATGAGCGCATGATTGCGATTCATTTAGTTTGGCTAGAGCAAACGGAAATAGAGCTGTTAGGTTCACGAAACACATCCCTTGTATATTGCCCTTCCAGCAATATGTTTCTCGCTGATGGAATTACGAAAATTCCCGACTTAGCCAAAGCAGGAGTGAACATCACCTTAGGATCAGACGGTGCATGTAGCAATAATCGAATATCTGTTTTTGAAGAAATGAGAATGTGTTCGATTTTACAAAAAGTAGATAGACTTGATGGAACATGTGTGAATGCCCAGCAAGTATTTGAGATGGGAACGAAAAATGCCGGAGAAATATTGCATTTGCCAATCGGAAAATTAGAACAGGGGATGCAAGCAGATTTTGTAGCGATTGATACGAATGATCTATCGTTGCTGCCAAAGACAAATTTAATCGCAAATATTGTCTATTCAATGCAGCCCAATGCTATTAAAGATGTTTTTGTAGAAGGAAAACAGATTGTAGGAGATGGGAAGCTCTTGACGGTTTCGGAGGATGCTATAGGGAAGCGGGTTAATGCTTTTTTTGAAAGAAATAGAGGGAGATAAGGTGAAATTTCAAATATGGCTGAGCAGTAGGATTTCTTACTGCGTTTATATATATTGAAACAACTGGCTATATTTCTATCGAAGCAGAACATTATTTCTTGAATAAGGATGCTACGAATAAGCAAGGAGATATTTATCGATTTGATGTGCTTTAGGGCTATGGCAAGACTTTATCTGCTATGAAGGCTTTTCCAACAACTGAATATATTACTGCAGGAGAAGATGTACCTTATCTGGAGTATCATTTTGTTGTATCAGAAGCAGGAGCGCATGAAATAGAATTATATATGCAGCCTTCTAATCCAGTGACAAAGGATAATATGTTATTCTGTGACATCCAAGCAAATGAGGATGACATCAACGTTGTGAATATCATTATGTGGGAGGTATCTTTTTGTACAATATGTTAAGATATGGACAAAATAAATGATAACAATAGTTTTAAAAAATTACCTATGTTACATTTAATGTAATAGACTTGAATCAATAGGAGTAAAAAATGCAGAAAATCATGATTATTGAAGACGATGCGAAAATCGCAGAATATCTCAGCACCTACATAAAAAAATATGGATATGAGGCGATCATAACGATCGATTTTGAAAACATAATAGATACATTTAGAGAAGTGCAGCCGGACATTCTACTACTGGATATTAATCTTCCTAGTTATGACGGCTACTATTGGTGTCGGCAAATTCGTAAAGAATCCATTTGCCCAGTAATTTTTATTTCAGCGAGAACAGGTGAGATGGACCAAGTAATGGCGATTGAAAATGGTGGGGATGATTTCATTACAAAACCCTTTCATCCCGATATTGTTATGGCGAAAATTAGAAGTCAATTACGCCGTGCATACGGCGAATATGCGACTAAGCATGAGGAAAGAGTGCTTCATCAAGAGGGTTTGAGCTTATATCCGGAACGTTTTGAATTACGATTTAAAGACAAAGTGACCCAATTGACTAAAAAGGAAACAGACATTATCGAAAGCTTACTTGATCGATATCCTCGTGTTGCTGGACGGCAGGATTTATTAGCAAAGCTTTGGGATGACGAAGCATATGTTGATGAGAATACATTGAATGTAAATATTGCTCGTGTCCGGAAAAAGTTCCAAGAGCTAGGGATTGAAGAGGCTGTGGAAACGGTAAGAGGGGCGGGGTATCGTTTGCGTCCGACTTGGAAAGAGGGACATGCATGAAGCTATTCCTTCGCGAGCATATTTTATTGATAATGGTACAACTGTTCCAATGTGTTTTGATTCCTTTTCTATTTTGGTTGGATGGTTACCGGGGGATAGGAGTAAGTTTATATGCTATTTTTCTATCAATCGTATTTATAACAGCATTCCTGCTATATCAATATATAAGTAGAAGAAAATTCTATCAAAGGTTGGAGAGTCCAATGGAAACATTGGATGGATCGCTTGAGACTGCCGAAGCAAAACCCATTGCAGAAGCGCTTGATCAATTATTACTCGCACAATATCGTTTATTCCAAGAAGAAATCCAAAAAGCAGAGGAACGACAGGATGAGCATTTACTATTTATGGATCGTTGGGTTCATCAAATGAAAACACCACTTTCTGTTATTGAACTAACAGCACAAACGCTTGATGAGCCAGAATCATCAAGTATCCGGGAAGAGACGGACCGAATGCGAAACGGGTTGAATACCGTTCTTTATATGGCAAGACTTCGTACCATTACAGAGGATTTTCAGATTAAGCCTGTTATTCTTTCCAAGCTAATACACGAAGTGAATCAGGAAAACAAGCGCTTTTACATTCGCAATGAAGTGTATCCTCAATTTAAAGAAGAGAAGCCAGGAATAACAGTAGAGACAGATGAAAAGTGGCTCTTTTTTCTATTAACACAGCTTGTACATAATGCCGTTAAATATTCGACAGGAAAAGCAAAGCATCTTATTCTTTCCCTTTATGAAAAGTCAGGGGAAGCCATTCTTGAAGTGCAAGATTTTGGGGTGGGGATACCAGTTGTAGATGTGAAACGTATTTTTAATAAATTTTATACAGGAGAAAATGGACGCAAATATCGAGAATCTACCGGTATGGGGCTTTATTTAGTTAAAGAAGTAGCGGAAAGATTAGAACATCGTCTTGAATTGGAATCAAAGGTCGGAGTAGGCACAACGGTAAGAATTATTTTTTCCAACACGCAAAACCTTACATCCATGTAAGGTTAATGAAAGCATAATCGATAGTATGGCATATCTCATTCAGGCTATACTTTTACTAGAATTGTTGGAGAGGAGAAAGATTATGCTTAAACTTAAAAACGTAAGTAAGGTTTACGAAGGAAAAGTAGCTTACCGTGCCCTTACTGATATTAATTTTGAAATTGAAAAAGGCGAATTTGTTGTGATCATGGGTCCTTCTGGAAGTGGGAAGACAACTTTATTAAATATTATTTCTACGAATGACGCCCCTACGGCAGGCTCTGTTGAGATGGAAGGGAAAATGCCACATACGCTCAAAAAAAATGCACTGGCTAAGTTCCGAAGAAATGAATTAGGATTTATCTTTCAGGATTTTAATCTATTGCATACATTAACGGTGGAAGAAAATATTGTCTTGCCATTAACTTTAGATGGTTCTCCTGTCAAAGAAATGAAGAGGAAGGCAGAAGAGATTGCCAAAGATTTGGGTATCACCGCGATTCTAAATAAACGTACTTACGAAATTTCAGGTGGTCAGGCACAGCGGGTCGCTATTGCAAGAGCGATGATTCATGAACCTAAGCTATTATTGGCAGATGAGCCAACAGGAAACCTAGATTCGAAAGCAGCAAAAGATGTGATGAATATGCTTGTTTCCATTAATGAGAAGAAGCAAACGAGCTTGTTAATGGTAACACATGATCCACAAGCAGCTAGTTATTCAGATAGAGTAATCTTTATTCGTGATGGAAAGCTGCATTCGGAAATTCATCGAGGGGATAGTAGGCAAGCATTTTTCCAAAAAATAATCGATATGCTTTCGTTGATGGGAGGCGACGGAAATGACTTTTCGTCAGTTCGCGTTTAATAACGTCCTACGCAATAAACGGCTGTATATTGCGTACTTCCTAAGCAGCATGTTTACGGTAATGGTTTTCTTCACTTTTGCTATCTTTGCTTTCCATCCGGCCTTTTCAGATGCCAGCGTTAATGAAACGGCTGTATTTGGAATGGGGGTTGCTGGCGGAATTATTTATGTGTTTTCTTTCTTTTTTGTTTTATATTCGATGAGTTCTTTCTTACAGTCACGAAAGAAAGAATTTGGCTTATTAATGATGTTTGGAGCATCCAATCGGCAGATTCGCCTCTTAGTTTTCTTAGAAAATATATTAATTGGATTTTTTGCAACAGTAAGTGGTATTTTAACAGGATTAGTATTTGCAAAAGTCATTCTTTTGATTGCTGAGAATGTTTTAATTATTAGCGAATCATTGGATTTTTATTTCCCTACATGGGCAATTATCGTGACATTTATTAGTTTTCTTATTCTCTTTTTCCTTATTTCGGTCTTTGTTTCGTTTATTCTTCGTACCAATAAATTGATTGATTTAATAAAGGGAGACAAAAAGTCAAAAGGAGAGCCCAAAGCTTCTTTACTTCTATCCATTCTAGCAGCGTTGCTTCTGCTTGTAGGTTATGGTACTGCGGTTTATGTGAAGGGGTTATTTGTGATTTACGCAATGATACCAGTTATTGTCGTAGTGACACTAGGGACTTATCTTTTATTTACTCAATTGAGCGTGTATGTCATCCGAAAGCTAAAAGGCAATAAGTCTATCTTTTGGAAAAAAACAAATATGCTACTGTTCTCCGATTTATCCTTTCGGATGAAGGATAATGCAAGAACCTTTTTCTTGGTGGCAATTATCTCCACAGTTGCTTTTAGTGCAATTGGGACCCTATACGGTTTCCAAGCGTACTTAACAAAAGGGATAAAAGATATAAATCGATACACTTTCACTTATTCTCCATTAGGAGATGATAGCAAAGAGGTAATCGAAAAAGATATTAGCCAAGTGAATGCTATTCTTAAAGATGAAAAATTGGATGCGATGATGGAACAGGTTCAGCTGAACTATTATCAAGTAACTGGAAAAAAGGAGAGCGTCTTAATTGCGAGAGCATCTGATTATAATAGCTTTGCTGGGCTAATTGGAGAGACAGAACTTCATCCTAAGGAAAACGAAGCGATTGTCGTGGAACAAAGTGATGCAGTCTTAATGAATGGGAAATCGAAAGCCAGTAAAGAGTTAATGGAAACAGCTATTCCTTTAAAAAGGGGTCAAGAAATATCTCCGACTCGAGTAATCGAAGCGTCTGTTTTAACAGAAATAAAGGCTTATTATGTAGTGAATGATAAGATTTATGACCAGCTTAATGAACCAATAGAAAGTAATCACAGTGTCGTATGGCAAGTGAAAGAAGGACAAACAGATAAAGTAGTTGAAGTAGGGAAACAATTAGATAAAGAATTACCGTTTAAAGCTTTTTCTGTTGACTATACAATTTATCAAATCAATAAAGCATATGGACCGATTCTCTTTATCGGCTTGTTTATTGGAATTGTATTCTTCGTTTCTGCAGGAAGCTTTCTCTACTTCCGCTTATTCACCGATTTAGAAGAAGAAAAGCGCAAATTCCAATCGATTGCGAAAATTGGATTAACGGAGAGTGAGTTAAAAAGAGTCGTGAATAGACAAATAGCCCTGTTATTTTTCTCACCGATTATAGTAGCATTAATTCACGGTTCCGTTGCACTAACTGCCTTATCTCATTTCTTTGACTTTAATATCACAGTAGAGGCCTCGTTAGTATTAGGAAGCTTTGCTTTGATTCAGCTTCTTTATTTCTTGATTGTTCGCTACTTCTACGTTAAACAGGTGAAAAGAATCATCCTTTAAGTCATAATATGTGGAAAAGAATAAGGCGTATAAATTGGTTGGGAAAAACTAATTTATACGCCTTATTTGTTAACCGCAAAGCGAGTTTTCGATCAGTCTTCCCCGTTCTTAATCGGACTTAACGAGGGATAGTAGTTTTCGAGATTTTCAGGAAATATCAAATTGACAGTAGAAATTACCTATGCTAGACTGACTTTAAAGGATTGTTACCGCTTTATTGTGGGCTATACCTATTTTTTGTTGTAGATGAAGAAAATAAAAGAATAGGGACTATCTTATGAATGTATTGAAAGTGATTAATAATAATATCGTATTGTCTAGGAATGATGATAATCAAGAACTTGTCGTGATGGGGAAAGGGCTAGGCTTTAAGAAAAAGGTCGGCGACACTATTGATGAAACGAAGATTGAAAATATGTATCTCAGTTCAAAAGAGTGGAGTGTCAATAAATTAACCCAGATGTTATCTTCGATTCCGATGGAACATATTCAGGTAGCAAATGAAATCATCAGCTTTGCAAAAGTTTCGCTTGGGAAAAAACTAAGTGAAAATATCTTCTTAACATTAACCGATCATATCAGTTATGCAATTGAGCGCTATGAGAATGGAATGGAAATCAAGAATGCTCTTCTTTGGGAGATTAAACGATTTTATAATCATGAATTCTTGATTGGAAAAGAAGCGTTATCGATTGTAAAAAACCGACTCGGTGTTGATTTACCAGAAGATGAAGCTGGATTTATCGCCTTGCATATTGTCAATGCGGAGCTTGATATGGGCCAAGTTAGTCGAGTATCAGAAATGGCAAAGGTTATCCAAAATATCCTTAATATTGTAAAATATCATTTTAAAATTGATTTGGACGAGTATTCGCTTAATTATGAACGATTTATCACGCACTTGAAATTTTTCTTTCAACGAATGTTCAGTGGTGTTAAATTGGATGATGCAGGAACGTCCAGTTTCATTTTCATGCTGAAGGAAAAGTATACTAATGAGTATGCTTGTGCATTGAAAATTAGAGAGTATATTAAGAAAGAATTTGGAAGAGAACTAGAAGAAGATGAGTTAATCTATCTGACGATTCATATAAAAAGAATAACCAGTGATTAGGATTGTTACTGATAATGCAGGCTATACCTAAATGAAACACCGCTAACTGTTGTGGGGTTTCATTTAGGTATTTTTTTTATTCCTTTTCTACTACAACAAACATTTTTAGGTTTTACAAGAATGGAGGACAAACCGGATGAATTATCAAGAGTTAGCGAAATTAATTATCGATAAGGTTGGTGGTGAGGGAAATGTGAAAAGTTTGACTCACTGTGCAACACGATTACGTTTTAATTTAAAGGATGATCAAAAAGCAGAGGAAAAAACGTTAAAAAATACTCCAGGAATAATGGGGGTAGTAAATAAAGGAGGACAATACCAAGTTATCATTGGAAGTGATGTAGGTAATGTTTATAAAGAGATCATTAACCAAACTAATATTTCTAATGATGGGGGAGAAGAGAAAGTAGAAGATAAGCGATCTGCCTTTGCCAAAGTAATTGATACCATTACGGGAATCTTTACCCCAATTCTTCCAGCTATTACGGCAGCGGGGATGTTAAAAGCAGTTTTATCTATATTAGTAGTGTCTAAGGTGCTGACAACAGAAAGTCAAACTTATCAGATTATTAATTTCATGGCAGATACTGCATTCTATTTTTTACCTATCTTGCTAGCGGCTTCTTCTGCACAAAAGTTTAAAGCAAATATGTTTTTAGCTATGATGGTTGGAGGAATCCTACTGCATCCAAATTTCGTTGCAATGGTTACGGCTGCGAAAGAGAGTGGAGAAGCGATAAAGTTGATGGGGCTTCCTATTTCGGCAGTATCCTATTCCTCTTCTGTTATTCCGATTATTCTATCTGTATGGTTTATGTCCTATATTGAACCAATTGCAGACAAAGTTTCACCTAAGGCTATTAAGTTCTTTAGTAAACCATTGATTACCATTTTTATAGTAGGAACAGTTAGTTTAGTAGTATTAGGACCAATAGGATATTTAATTAGTGATGCTATATCAAACGGGATAACAGCTTTAGAATCGGTTAGTCCGTGGATTGTGCCATTATTGGTTGGAACATTTACTCCATTGCTTGTTGCAACAGGTACCCACTATGGTCTAGTTCCAATTGGTATTAACAATCGTATGACAACTGGTTTTGATACAGTGATTTATCCAGGAATGCTTGCTTCCAATGTGAGTCAAGGTGCTGCTGCAATTGGTGTTGGTATTAAATCAAAAGATAGTACGATTAAGCAATTAGCTTATTCTGCAGGTTTGACTGGGCTGTTTGGTATTACAGAACCGGCTCTATACGGGGTTAACTTACGCTTTAAGACACCACTATATGCTGCAATGATTGGTGGAGCAGCCGGTGGACTATTTATGGGGATTTTCAGAGTGCGAAACTTCTCTGGTGGTTCACCAGGTCTCCTAACTTTACCGAGTTATATTGGGGATAACACGTTAACTTTCTTCTATTATGCATGTATTGGTGCAGTTATTAGTATTGTTGTAACATTCATCGCCACATTAATTCTATATAAAGATCAAGTTGCTGAAGAGACAGCAGAATCAAACGAAGCGCCGACAAATGCAACGCCGAAATTGAATATCAGTGGAGCAACGATTGTTTCCCCACTGCAAGGAAAATTACACCGTTTAAAACAAGTAGATGATGGCATGTTTTCTGAAGAAATTTTAGGACAAGGTGTAGCAATTGAACCAACGGAAGGCACCGTCCTATCACCAGTGAATGGTACCGTTAGTGCAATATTTGATTCCAAGCATGCTATTGGGATTACAAGTGAAGACGGAGTAGAGTTGTTGATTCATGTTGGTGTCGATACGGTTCAACTGAATGGTGCAGGATACGAGTATTCCGTGGAAAAAGATCAAGAAATCAAAATAGGTGACAAATTAATTCAATTTGATTTGGAAGGAATTAAAGCAAAAGGATATAAAACGATTACGCCTGTTGTCATTACAAACTCAGCAGAAGTAGGAGATATTCTTATTGCAAATGAAGGCCCAATTAAATTTGGCGAGGAAATCATCAAAGTCATGAAATAGGAGGAACAAAAATGGGATTTGGAAAAGATTTTTTATGGGGCGGTGCAACCGCTGCGAATCAATGTGAAGGTGGATTTAACGAAGGTGGCAGAGGCTTAGCGAATGTTGATGTGATTCCAACTGGTCCAGATCGCAGAAGCATTATTACTGGTAAAAAGAAAATGTTTGATTTTGAGGAAGGCTATTTTTATCCTGCGAAAGAAGCCATTGATATGTATCATCATTACAAAGAAGATATTGCTCTATTCGGGGAAATGGGGTTTAAAACATATCGATTATCCATTGCCTGGAGCCATATTTTTCCAAAAGGGGATGAAATGAAACCTAATGAAGAGGGACTAAAGTTTTACGAGGATCTATTTAAAGAATGTCATAAATATGGAATCGAACCGTTAGTGACTATTACTCACTTTGATTGTCCAATGCATTTAATCGAGCAGTATGGCGGCTGGAGAAACCGAGAACTGATTGATTTTTATAAACGTTTATGCACTGTATTGTTTACTCGCTATAAGGGGCTTGTTAAATACTGGCTGACTTTCAATGAAATCAATATGATTCTTCATGCACCATTTCTTGGAGCAGGACTCTGCTTTGAAGAAGGCGAAAATGAAGAACAAGTAAAATATCAAGCGGCACACCATGAACTAGTAGCAAGTGCTGAAGCAACAAAAATCGCTCATGAAATCGATCCAGAGAATAAGGTAGGATGTATGCTGGCAGCTGCGAGTTACTATCCTTATAGTTGTCGACCAGAAGATGTCTGGGAAGCGAAGAAAAAGGACCGAGGAAATTACTTTTTCATAGATGTTCAATCTAAAGGAGCTTATCCTGCCTATGCAGTAAAAGAATTAGAGAGAAAAGGCATTGAAGTTGAAATGACTGCAAATGATATAGAAGTTTTAAAAGAAAACACGGTTGATTTCATATCGTTCTCTTATTATGCTTCTAGGGTTGCAGCAGCTGAAGATTCCGATGTGGAAAAGACAGCGGGGAATTTATTCCCAACGGTAAAGAACCCATATCTTCAATCAAGTCAATGGGGATGGCAGATTGATCCATTAGGTTTACGTATTACAATGAATGATTTATATGATCGTTATCAGAAGCCTTTATTCATCGTTGAAAATGGGCTTGGTGCAATCGATGCACCAGATGAAGCAGGGTATGTAGAAGATGATTATCGCATTGAGTATCTAGCTGCACATCTTCAAGCAATGAAGGATGCAGTCGATGAAGACGGTGTCGATTTGCTTGGCTATACGAGCTGGGGCTGTATTGATCTAGTATCGGCAGGAACTGGTGAAATGAAAAAACGCTATGGTTTTATCTATGTAGACCGTGATAATGAAGGAAACGGCACATTGCAAAGATCGAAAAAGAAGTCATTTCATTGGTATAAGAAAGTAATTGCTTCTAATGGAGAGGATTTATCCAACCAATTGTAATATAGGATAGTTAGTAATGCGTACAAGAGTTTCTTGTACGCATTATTTGAGTCTTATAAGGGAGAGTCGCAAGTAAAAGGGGGAGAGTCGCAAGTAAAAGGGGGAAAGTCGCAAGTAAAAGGGGGAGAGTCGCAAGTAAAAGGAGGAAAGTCGCAAGTAAGAGGGGGAAGTCGCAAGTAAAAGAGGGAAAGTCGCAAGTAAGAGGGGAGGAGTCGCAAGTAAAAGGGGGAGAGTCGCAAGTAAAAGAGGGAAAGTCGCAAGTAAGAGGGGGAGAGTCGCAAGTAAGAGGGGGAGAGTCGCAAGTAAAAGAGGGAAAGTCGCAAGTAAGAGGGGAGGAGTCGCAAGGAAGAGGGGGAGAGTCGCAAGCAAAAGAGCGAATATCGCAAGGAAAAGAAGGTGGATTTACAACCACAGTTTACGTTTCCGAGCAACCGGAAAGAAGATGGATAATAAGTCGTAATTTTTAAAAAATTAATAAAAACACTATTTACAAACAATAACCAGAGGTTTATGATAACCGGTATAAAGTGAATGGTAGAATAATAAATTACATCAAAGTACAACCACACGATTTTTTAACCTCTCTAGATGAACATAAAATTTTCCACTTTAATACAAACAGATATTTTCATAAATGGATAGTTCGTAAAATAAAAGTCGATTAGAGAATGATACAAGTAAAAGGTTAATTTCAAGAGGTGAGTAGCTTTGGAGGTAAAACGAACAAGGAAGATTGATTATTTGCCAATGGGAGAACAGATTTTAATCGTCCAGTTTGAAGATGTTTTATCCATCGAAAACAACCAAATGGTTCAACATTTTGCCCAATTAACAAGGACTTTAAAAATAGAAGGGGTAAAAGATATTGTCACAGCGATGAGTAATTTCTCCATAATGTATGATCCACTATTGATAAGTTTTGAGCAATTAAAAGAGAAGCTAGCCCAAATTGAATTAACAGAAATACATGGAACGAAGAAAAAGTCTCGAGTTGTCCATATCCCAGTTGTTTTCGATGAACAGCATGGTCCAGATTTAGCTGAATTAGCAAAGATCACTGGTTATAGTGTCCAAGAAATTATAAAAATGATTACTTCAAAGACCTATTATGTTTATATGCTTGGATTTATTGCTGGCCTGCCGTATATGGGAGATATAGACGAACGAATTATTGTTCCTAGAAAGTCTAATCCAACAGCAAAAGTGATTGAGTCAAGTTTTTGTGGGAGTTTTTTTAGCTCCCTTTTTTATAAAGTAAAACCTCTAAGTTTGTATCCGCTTTCCAATTGGTTTTGTTCTTCCAACTGTTGATTCTCTCATTTTTTAAAAACCTTTTAATCCCTGTAAGGCAAAGTGAACGGGTTTTCCAATCGCTTGATTTAAGTATGGCATGTTCTGACGCACGGTTTCTGTTACTAATTTTGTGGGTATTTTTCTTTTCGGTCGATGCTCTTTCTTTGATTTTTCCGTGGCTTTTTCCCATTTTCCATATATCGTTTGGATAGATAGATCATCCTTCAACCCAATCCACAAACGTGCCATGCTCATGACGCCTTTTTTGCTCCATGCTCTTCCATTTTTTAATCGTTTGGCTAATTGATTCATCATTGCTTCTGCACTTCCCATTGGACGATACGCTGTCGTGTCCACGCCTTTCTCCTGTAACCAACTACGGTAATCTTTTATGGTTTCCTGATGATGCGTTAAAAAGCCGAGGAAATGCGCTAGTTTTTCTTCTTCTTCTGGTGTATCCATTGTTCCTACTGCGCTATTCAACTCTAGAAGTAATGTTTCTACCTGGTAGTTTTTTAACGCTCTTTTCATGTAGCGGTATCGAGGATGGCTCTTCATTAGTTGCTTCATCGAACGAGCGACATGAAAACGGTCCATGGTGAAAAAGGCGCGTTCCCGAAAATACTCCCGACATGCCGTTATCCAGCCTGCTCCATCGCCATTAATAATAAGCAAGGTTTGGGTTGGATCATACGCATAATGATTCTGTAAGAATGTTTCAAAAGCTTCCCAAAAGGGTTCTTTTTCTTCATAGAGAAAATGCCTTTTATTTCGGAGCCTGACTCGCTTTCCGTTTTCTTTCCATCCCTCATGTACAGCGGCGAATTTCAACTCCCATCCACGCTTTTTCTTTTCTTGACTCTTCACATATAATCCATCTACTTCGACAAACAACACCTTTTGAAAAGGACGTTTTTCCTTAGCGGGAAGTACGCTTGTATGAAGAAGATGTTGCCGTAATGCTTCGTGGCTCATCGCCGAATAGCCTAAAAATTGTTCGAACGTTTCCACCGCCTTTCGATAGGAGGAACCATTTGTCGCTAATTCTAGCCCCCATTCTTCTAATAGTGGACTAAACCCTTTATTCCCTTGAAACTGTAAATAATGATCTAACAGACAAATATATTTTTTGGTTACACGATCGAAATAATAATTACGCTTCAGCTCCACTGCTCCAAACGCTGTATCTACTCGTATTTCTCGTTTATCTCGTAAAGCAAATCTTCTTTTGTCTCGTTGCTGAGCAATCTCTAGATCCCAATTTTCTAATGTTTGAACAAGGATTTCTTGAAAGGTCATTTGTAGTGTTCGAAATAAAGTTTTTTCCAATTCTTTTAATGATGGCATTTTTGTGTTACATTGATTCATGAGAGCCTCTCCTTTTCGTAGTATTCTAGTCAAACTCTACTTTACAAAAGGAAGCTCTCTTTTTTAATACTTAATTTTTTCCAGCTACCGCGCTTTCGCTTGGTGGCCTTTTTGTCTAGTTGGGGGACTCGTCCCCCAACTAGACAAAAAGGATATTTATTCTCCCACAAACATTTTACTCATACAGCAAAAGTTCCTAAAGGGACTGTTGCTATTGCGAACCGTATGACATCTATTTATACAGTTGAATCTCCAGGAGGGTGGCACCTGGTAGGATGGACACCAATGAATATCTTTGATGTAACACAGAATCCTCCTAACTTTATCGGAGCAGGGGATTATGTTAAATATGAGCCGATTTCATCAGAAGATGCTTATAAATGGAGCAAACAAGTACGTAAAGAGCGGAATCAATTATGGAATATATAAAATGTTTAAAGCCAGGTTTATTAACAACCATTCAAGATTTGGGGAGGCATTCCTATCAATCATTTGGTGTTTCAGCTTGTGGAGCAATGGATCCTCTATCCTTAAAACTGGCTAATATTATTGTCGGCAACCCACAAGATTATGCTGTTCTAGAAATAACATTACTAGGACCAGAAATACTCTTCAAGGGAGAAGGAGTCATTGCAATTACGGGGGCTGACTTATCACCAACATTAAATGAAAAAGAGCTGCCTATGTGGAGAGCTGTCCACGTACAGGAAGGGGACATTTTGAAATTTGCCAAAGCAAGAACTGGATGTCGCAGTTATCTTGCTATCCTTGGTGGAATGCTTGTTCCAGAAGTAATGGGGAGTAAATCCACTTTTCTTCGCGGAAATTATGGAGGAATAGAAGGAAGAGCACTCCAAAAAAACGATCGCATTCCAGTAGGACCGATCCATCATAGTTGGATAAAAAAGGTGAAAAATAGGGGGATATCTGATTCGGTTATTCGGAATATCTTTCATAAGGATGCTGTTCGATTTGTATGGGGTCCACATGATAGGGCGTTTAAAGAAGAATCAAAGGAACTATTTATCGAAAGTGTCTATCAGATTACTAATCAATCTGATCGAATGGGCTATCGTCTTGAAGGAAAAGCACTATTACATAAAAAGTCTGCTGATATACTTAGTGAATTTGTTGCACCAGGAACGATCCAAGTGCCGGCAAACGGTAAGCCAATCCTATTAATGGCAGATTGCCAAATGTCCGGAGGTTATACAAAAATCGGCATGGTCATTGGCGTGGATATTCCTTTAGTAGCACAGAAGAAACCTGGCGACTTTATAAAGTTCCAACCAGTTTCTATCGAGCAAGCTCAAGAAGAATGGAAAAGACAAATGAAATGGTTATCGATTTTAAGCAAAAATAACACCCATTTAATAGCAAAATAATGGAGAAAATAAAGAACAGTCTGTGTGGCTATATGAAAATAAAGTTTTAGATATAAATGGTAGATTGAGGTTGGGACATATCAAAATAGATACTCTGTAAAGAATAACGGCTACTTTCGCATACTTTTTACAAGAAGAAATATAATTAGTTGGGAAAATAGAGCAGCCGGAATACACGAAGACGCCACGGGGATTAGCGAGACAGTCTGAGAAGAAAGCAGGAGCGTAGCGACGAAGCGGCTCAGCGCGAGCCCCACGGAAAGCGAAGTGTATTCCGGCTGCGGGAAATCGCATTAAACTTCATGAAAACATCCTTTTAAAACAAATAAAAAACCAAACAATTATACGGAACTTTCAATAGCATCTTCGTATAATTGTTCGGAATTATCCTTGGCTGGAATACTTATGTCCCAGCCACGTCATTTTCTTCTTCGGTAAATGGAATGACAAAATGACCAATTCAAAAAAGAAGAGCGTAATTGGTGAAAATTTCTTTGTTTCATAATACAATATGTAAGTATGCTTCCTTCTTCTATGAAAGAAGCATTTTTTAAGGTTAATATTCAAGTAGTTATAGAAAATTTACTGTAGAAAGGCGATAGAAAATTGAATTCATTATCAAAAATTAAACGATTGCAAATTGCTTTTCTATTGGGATCACTTTCCCTGTTAGGTCCATTTACAATAGATACGTATTTGCCTGCATTTCCAACTATTGTAGAGGAATTTCACACGAGTGCTTCCTTAGTGCAAGTTAGTTTAACAACTTGCTTGTTGGGATTGGCATTGGGCCAGTTAATCATTGGACCAATGAGTGATGTCCAAGGGCGTCGTAAACCATTAATAATTTTTCTTGGTTTATACTTACTATCTTCATTAATATGTGCGGTTGCACCAAATATTTATATGTTGATCGTTTCTCGTTTCATCCAAGGGTTTGCAGCAGCAGGTGGTCTCGTTATTTCAAGAGCTGTTGTTCGAGATCTATATAGTGGAAGAGAGCTTACAAAGTTTTTTGCCACGTTAATGTTAATTGGAAACCTTGGTCCGATTGTGGCACCTATAATAGGTGGTGCAATTCTTTCTTTTGCAAATTGGAAAGTGGTTTTCCTTGTTTTAACCTTTATTGGGATTATTTTGACTGTTGTCGTTTCCTTTAAACTGGAAGAAACCTTACCAGCTGAAAAGCGTGTACCGAGCAATATCAAACAAGTAGTTATGAATTTTGGTTCATTATTGAAAGACCGTGAATTTGCAGGCTATGCATTTACACAAGGTTTTACTACTGCCGGAATTTTTGCCTATGTTTCTGGTATTTCTTTTGTCTATCAAAATATTTATGGCGTTTCTCCTCAAGTCTTTAGTTTATTGTTTGGGATAAACGGAGTTGGCTTAATTATTGGAACACAAATCGTTGGCAGATTATCTAAATTCTCAGAGAGAACATTCTTGAAGAGCGGTTTAGCTCTTTCCATGTCAGCTTCGATTTTATTAGTAATTGCCATTTTAGTTCATGCACCGTTAGTCGCAGTTGCCATACCTATTTTTCTTTTCGTTACTTCCATTAGTATTATTGGAACATCTTCTTTTTCATTGGCGATGGAAACAAAAGGACATATGGCAGGAAGCGCATCTGCATTATTAGGTCTATTACCATTCTTACTAGGTTCACTAACAGCACCGTTAGTAGGAATCGGAGGAGAACATACAGCTGTGCCGATGGGAGTTATTATTTTCGCATCAAGCCTGTTAGCGTTCTTATCTTATTATGTATTGGTGAGAAAATCTTCGTTAAAGGTGAATACACCTAAGCATGTTACCCATAATTAATTCCTTAAACACAATATATGTCTTCTGCAAACAGGTGCTTTCGATTTTAGAAAGCGCCTGTTTTTTTGAAAAAAGGAGCGAAGTTTATTCTAAGGTTCTTTCTTTTTCGGAAGAATGGGAGTGTAGACAAGGGGACTGTTCCCCTTGTCTACACTGAGGCTCCGTTCATACATGGTTTAATCCCAGTTAGTGGTGATACAATAATGATGATACAATATAAATACGTTTATTAAAGGAAATGGGGTTAATTCATGAAATCCTATTGGGTATGGCTTGTATTAAATGTGGTTGTATGGCCATTTGCAATTGGCTATACTGACTTAACTATTAATCAATTAACTGGGCAATTATTCGGTGTTGCGCTTTATTTTGCTATCTTTTTTCTTATTCCTTTAGTGAAGAAGAGGCCAAGCTTATTCGTCTTTTTTATATGCTTGAATGTTATTATCGCAACGATTACTTTATTTCCTTCTGATGGTACTATCAATCCATTTCTTATTCTTATCCTTTCCCTTTTAATCGCAGAGGGATTTTATCACTTGACGATTGGTAGTAGCTTAATTATTAGTGTAATTGGATGTGGAGCAATTCTCATAACGGTATTGAATAGTAATCTAGGTCAAATAATAGAGATATTTGTGGAGATTTATATTATTTTTCTTCTTATAGGCTTGTTAGTGTATAAGCAGACAAAGGATCAATGGACAGATCTGGATGCACGGTACCAAGCCCTTTTTAGCGAATACCGTGATATAAAGCGAAGAGCTGTTTCGGAAGAGGAACTCGCTAGACAGGAAGAACGTGTATTAATTGCACATGAAATTCATGATTCAGTTGGTCATAAACTTACGGCATTGATCATGCAACTGGAAATGTTTCGTTTACAAACTTCTGAAGAATATAAGGAAAAGGTACAATCCTTGAAGGAACTTGCTGGAGAGAGTTTAAATGAAACACGAAGGGCAGTAAAATCCTTAAAGGCTAATGATACAGGTGGACTTTCAGGGATATTACGATTGATTCGTAAATTAGAAATGGAGAATATGATTCGTATTCATTTTTCTGTGAAACATGGTGCTTTTTCTGCTCCATTAACTGGTGAGCAATCTTTTGTGATTTATCGTTCTGTTCAAGAGGCATTAACAAATATTATGAAACATAGTAACGCAAAAGAAGCTGAAATTATGTTTGAAGCTCCAGGTAACAGTATTTTTCGTTTTGAAATAAGTAACCCTATTTCGAATCGTTCATTATATAAAGAAGGATTTGGACTTAGTTCTATGCGGGAGCGGTTGGAAAAGTACGGAGGAGATTTAAAAGTGATTAAAACGGATGAACAATTTCGGATAAGTGGATTTATTAAACTTCTCAATATAGGTGATGAACATGGCTCGAATATTACTGGCTGAAGACCAGGTTATGGTAAGACAAGGTTTAAAAATGATGATTGAAACAGAAGAAGAATTTAAAGTGACTGGAGAAACAAATAATGGGAAAGAAGCAATAGATCTATGTGAAAGGATGCAGTTTGATATTGCGATATTAGATATTCGAATGCCCATTATAGATGGTTTAGAAACAGCGAAAATTATTCAATCCCGCTGGCCGCAAATGAAAATATTGATGTTAACGACCTTTGATGATGATCACTATGTAATGGAAGCATTGAGAATTGGTGTTAGTGGCTACATTTTGAAAAATGGCGATACAGATGCGCTACTGCGTTCCATTCATAGTGTATTAAATGGAGGTTTAACTATTGAGGAAAATGTAGCAGCAAAAGTCGTTCCGCAACTAATAAAACAAAACAATAATCCGGAAGCTGACCCTACCCTAACCCCCCGAGAACGGGCTATATTAAAGTGTATTGGAGAAGGGCTTAGCAATAATGAAATTGCAGATAGATTGGCAATCTCCGTTGGAACCGTGAAAAATAATACAAGTAAAATCTTAACAAAACTTGATTTGCGTGATCGTACCCAATTAGCCATTTATGCAATTCGGCATAATCTTGTGTAAAAAATGTTCATATCTCATAGATAAAGGCTGTTTTCTAAAGAATTGTTGTTTTTTCAATAGGAAAAAAGAATTAATAGGAAAATTGGAGCAGCCGGAATACACGAAGACGCCACGGGGATTAGCGAGACAGCCTGAGACCCCGGAGGCTGAGGAGGCTTAAGCTTAGCCCCACGGAAAGCGAAGTGTATTCCAGCTGCGGGTAATCGCAACAAACTTTACGAAAACAGCCTAGATAAATAACAATAATGTTTGCGGAACATGGCCAAAAAGAAAAATGATTAAAGTAATGGATAAATAAAGAATGGATGACTAGAGACAGTAGTGAAGCTGTTTCTTTTTTTATATGCTTAATAGGCAATATCCATTATAAAAGTAGCTTAAGTGAGAAGGATAATAAAAATGACCGAAGTAAAGGAGTGCAAAAAGATGCTTGAAACCATAAAACTTAGTAAAAATTTCAAAGATAAAAAGGTAGTAGATGAAATTAATTTATTTTTGGGAGAAGGAGAATCAGTTGGTTTGCTTGGACCAAATGGTGCTGGAAAATCAACAACCATCTCTATGATTTCATCCTTACTTAAACCAACGTCTGGGGATGTAAAACTAAATGGAAAAAGTATGATAAAAGATGCAGCAGAAATGCGAAGAATTCTTGGAGTAGTTCCACAGGAAATAGCTTTATATGAAGAACTATCAGCATATGAAAATCTTAAGTTTTTTGGAAGAGCCTATCAAGTTCCAAAAGATAAGATTGAGGATCGAATACAAAATGTGCTTGAGATGGTGGGGTTAAAGGATCGTCAAAAGGAATTGATTAAAACATTTTCGGGGGGAATGAAGCGAAGAATCAATATTGCAGCTGCTTTGTTACATGAACCGAAGATTTTAATTTTTGATGAACCGACTGTGGGGATTGATCCTCAATCAAGAAACCATATTTTAGAGACTGTTCGAGAATTGAATGTAAAGCATGGAACGACGGTTCTTTACACAAGCCATTACATGGAAGAAGTGGAGCAATTATGTAATCGTGTATACATTATGGATCATGGAAAAGTGATTGCTTCTGGAACAAAATCGGAATTATTAAGCATTTTATCAAGTGAAGATACGATACAAGTGCAACTTAACAAAAAAAGTGATGTATTGTTAACAGAAATTAAATCATTTAATCATGTTTATCAAGTGGATGAAACGGATGAGGGTCTACGTATTATTTCAAGAAAAGGAAGTAATATTTTAAGTGATCTCGTACATGCAGCAGAAAAGGCAGGCATCCAAATTGTAAACTATCAAGTGGAAATACCAAGTTTAGAGGATGTATTTCTACATTTAACTGGAAAAACATTGCGGGATTAGAGGAGGGAAAAAAGTGGGATCATTCATAAAAAAGGACTTACTCGTTTTTTGGCGGGACCGAAAAGAAATGCTAATGACTCTCTTACTCCCCATTATCATCATTGTTGTATTAAATTATGCCTTTGCTGGTATTTTTAATGACGATAAAGAGGCAACTAAATTGGACATAGCATTTGTCCAAGTAGATGATGAAGAAAAGGGGTTTGTACAGTTTAAAGAAAGAATACAACAATTAGGCTTGTCTCAAGCAGAGAAAGAAACAATGCTTGAGCATGTAGAAAATCTATCACCAATTACGTTAATACGAAATTTTATTAATAACCCGGACGTAAAGGAATGGGTTAATGCGAAAGAACTGACGTGGGAAGAAGCAACGGACCAAGTAGAAAGTGGTGAACTAGATGCAATCATTCGTGTTCCAGAAGGATTTACGTATGAGGTGCTTTCTACTGTCATGCTTGGAGATAAATCGACAACTGCATTAACGATTCATGCTGCAAAGCAGTCCACTGAAGTAACTACTCTCCAAAATATCGTCAATGAATTCGTGAACTCTTTGAATATGAACTTTGCTCTTGGTAGGGAAGGAACGTTATCAGCAGCAGAACCTATACTGCCTCAAGGAGGTAGAGAAGTCGTGGAAGGAATTGACACGTATACTATTTCGCAATACTTTATTATTGCAATTGGAACTCTATTTGGTCTGTTTTTGGCGCAAAGCGTAGCACTAAAGACGGTTACAGAGAAAAGAGAGCGTGTATTTAATCGGATTTTATTAACGAATAGTAATCCAATGCATTTTTTGCTAGGAAAAACAGTTTCTACCTTTATTCTAGCTTGGTTACAATTGATGATTACGATAACGGTAACACAGTTATTATTAAATATATTTCCAGATAAACCTGTATCGTTCTGGTTCGGAATGGTACTAGTATTTACCTCGTTTTCGTTAATGGTTGCAGGACTATCAGCAATATTTACATCTATTACGTTAAATTTGAAGGATAGCAATGCGGTTAGTGGTTTAACCACCCTTATTATTATGTCCTTGGGAGTTCTAGGGGGAAGTTTTTTCCCACTTGAAGGTTTTCCGGAATTGTTACAACGAATAGGAGAATGGACTCCAAATGGTTTAACCATGATAGCGATGATAGAGTATATTCAGTTTAGTCAATTTAGCGATTTACTTTTACCGATAGTGGTTCTAGTTGCCATGTCTGTAGTTTGTTTTGTAATTGGTATGTTCATGTTTCCGAAAAGGGGGCGGGTATAATGACCACCATTTTCTATGCCCAGTTTGTTAAAGATAAACGAAAACCACTACTAATTATTTTATTTATTGTTCTTAGTGTATTGGCAACGATTATATTTGGAGGTACATCTCAACAAAACAAATTAACAGTTGATATTTTTGCAACAGGTCCTAATGCCGAGGAAATAGAACAAAATTGGGAAGAGTTATTAAATGAAGATAGTAACACCAAATTCATTATTGCAGATGAGGATGAAGCACGCGAGCAAGTAAAAGAAGGAAAAAGAGATGTTGCCATTCTTTTAATGGAAAATGATTATCGCTTAATTACATCTTCAGATATGCCAGAAATCCTACTTGTCGAGCAACATGTTCATAAAGTATTTACGGAGGAAGCTAAGATACAAGCTGTGGCAGATGGCGTAAATACGTCTGATTTAAGAAATGAGATCAAAGACTATTTAGAAAAACCACCGATTACTGTCCAAACGGAAAACTTAAGTGGTGAGACTCTGACAAGTCATGATATGGGTTTTCAGTTACTATTCGGTTTTACATTGTTTATAGCCATGTTTACAATTGGAGTCAAAGTGAATCGAATCAATGAAGACAAGGTGAATGGGGTATGGAACCGTCTGCTTCTCTCTCCAGTAAGCAAAACGAATTTGTATGTTGGTCATTTAGTCTATAGCTTTTTAATCAGCTTTTTTCAAATGGTTGTAGTCTTTCTAATTTTTCAATATATAATGGACTATGATATTGGAAACTTTCCGATGATATTAACCATTGCTGCCGTGTATACATTGAGTGCGGTTAGCTTGGCGATGCTTATTGCAGGAATAACTAGAACACCAGAGAAATTTAATATGATTTATCCTTCTCTGTCATCCATTCTGCCGATTATTAGTGGGGTTTATATGCCACCAGGTATGATGGATAATCCTGTATTTAATTCTATAGCCAATGTATTCCCACTATCTCATGGAGTCGATGCGATGATGGATGTTGCCCTATTTGATGCTGGATGGAGTGACATCACTTTGCCTATAGCTATCATGCTGCTTATTGGAGTATTGTATATGGGGATTGGAATTAATTTAGGTGAGCGGAGAAGATAAGGAAAGAGGATGGGACATAACTAAATAGATACTCTGTAAAGACGAACAATTTCTAATATAGCTAGTAAATAGCGGCTGCTTTCGCATACTTTTTACAAGAGGAAATATAATTAGTTGGAAAAACAGAGCAGCCGGAATACACGAAGACTCCCTCCGGAAAAGTTGATATACCAACGTTTGTAGTAGATTATTGGTGAAATAAAAAATTTTTTTTAACTTATTTCAGACTTATCACAGGTGGTTTTCCCCATTTTATAAAATAACTGGGAATGAAGAAGACGCTTCGCTAGAGTCAATAGGGATTAATTGACAAAGGTACATTATTTGATGCACTTTGGTCTCTACTATTCTTACGAGAACGTACCCTCCCATGTCTCTTAGCGTCGCGCGCTTACATTCCTTCGTTTGGTTTCATCATAAGGTAGAGGCTGGCATCCTGCTCCTATATAGACTCTAAGTCGTATGTCTTTTTATAAGCCAGCTACTGTGTCATCTTGTGAATTATTTTTTACATTAAGCTCTACCTTGGATATGTTAGGCGGGGAAGACGGAAATATCCTGTCTCATCCGTTCTCCATCAAACAAAACTTCTTGGTGACTTAACCCATGAAATACTTTCAATAGTTTACTACAGAGTATAACAAGTGCTTCTTTTTTCTTTAGTGGATTATTTGTCCTGGTAATATAATATTGATATAAATCGTGAAAGACCTTATTGTTTCGTATTAAAGGGAGTACTGCCCGATAGAGAAGCGATCGTAGTTTTCTTCTCCCTCGCTTTGAAAGACTTTTTCGACCAATATACTTTCCAGAAGAATTTTCTCGTAATGTTAATCCCGCTAATTTTATGAGTTGGCGTGGATGTTGATAATTCTTTAGAGATCCTACTTCTGACAGTAAATCAATCACTGTCTCTTCCCCAATACCCGGAATCGATAAGAGATAGTGAAATTCAGCTAGGTCTTCCACCATGTCTTTTAATTCTTGATTCACTGTTTCTAACTGATTTGTATATAGTTCATATTTTTGTATCAACATAACAATTTCCAGTCGTGCCATTTCAACGCCTTCTGTTAAGCCGATGGATTGTTCTGCCGCCTTTATTAATTTGGCTATTTTGGATCTTGCTGGATAGGCCAGCTGTTCTTTCTCTCGATAGAAAGTGATCAACTCTTCTACCTCTCGTCCTACTAAGTCTACTGGTAAAGGCGTCTGTTTTAACACCGCACAAGCATTCTTTCCTAACTCCTTAAAAGCAGTATAAAATTCAGGGAAATATCGGTCTGTCCATCGAATGATCTGGTTTTTTACTTTCGCTATTTCTTTCTTCACACTCCCCCGAATAGAAGATCCTTGTCTAAGTTCTGCTTCTATTCCTTCTAGCTTGCGAATAGAACTAAAATAGCCGTTTGTGATTAATTTGGCAATAACTCTCGCATCTTTCTTATCATTCTTTGTTTGGAGATTGTCATCCATTTCCTTCGATCGTTTTACATGTAAGGGATTCACAATGACGTAACGAATGCCTTTGGAGGCAAGAAATGCAGCGAGATTCATCCAATAATGACCTGTAGGTTCAAAACCGATCAAAAGATCCTTCTTTCCCTGTTTCTTCATCAATTGATGTAAGTGAATATAAAATTGTTGAAAGCCTTGATTAGACTGATGGACGGCGAAGGATTTACTTAATTCCCGTCCTCTATCATCCACTGCACAAGCATAATGCGTTCTTTTTGCTATATCAATGCCAATGATAAGAGTAGAATTAGTGACTTGATTTATTTTTTGATTACGTTTATTATTCATAGTAGATTCTCCTTGCTGCGTATTGATTGGCGTTGATACATGCATCATATAGGAGTATCTTTTTTTATGCAAGCCCCTAAAACTACCCCCACAGGAATGCTCCTATGGGATTAGCGAGACAGTCTGAGACCCTGCAGGCCACAGGCCGAAGCGGCTCAGCGCGAGCCCCATGGAAAGCGAAGTGTATTCCGGCTGCGGGGAATCGCACCAAACTTCATGGAAACATCCTTTGAAAAACAAATAAAAGCCCGAACAATTATACGGAACATTCATTAGCATCTTCGTATAATTGTTCGGAATTATCCTTGGCTGGAATACTTATGTCCCAGCCCCTTTTTTACTCAATCGTCTTCTTCATTGCCTCATACATATTCTCCACATGCTTATCCACTTCATCCCGAGTCATCCGCAAGCGATTCACCGAACTGCCATAGCCGATTTCAACTTTTCCTTCGTTTAATCCCTGGAAAATTCCATCGGCAAAGGCATCCAAAGGTTCTCCGCTCGTATGTAATCCTGCACCGCCTAAATCTGTATTCACGGCTGGAGGGGCAACTTCGATTACTTCTACAGAAGTATCAGCAAGCTGGTGTCTTAAGCTCACAGTGAAAGAATGCATTGCCGCTTTGGTTGCTGAATAAATTGGCGCGATTGCCATTGGTGTAAAAGCTAATCCAGATGTTACATTAATCATCGCCGCTTCCTTTTTTGTTGCGAAATACGGTGCAAACAGCATAGAGAGCTGAATAGAAGCTTCCATGTTGATGGTGATTTCCTTGTTAAAATAACTCCAATCAGTCTTTGCGTCTGCCTTTAACACATTAAAACGTTGTTGAATTCCTGCATTGTTAACTAACACATTCACATCTGGATAGTTAGCTGTTATCCAGTCAAAAAGTTTGATTCGATCAGCTTCTATAGACAGATCACTAACATATGTAACAAGGTTAGGGAATTTTTCTTTCGCCTGTTGCAGTGCTTCTTCCCTGCGACCACAAACAATCACTTTGTTGCCTGCTTTAATAAACCGTTCTGCAAATGCTAATCCAATTCCAGCACTTCCACCTGTAATAAGAATGGTATTACCTGACAGTTTCATTGGGATTCCTCTTTTCAAAAGATATTTTTATCTTCATTATGAATAAAATTCAAACCAATTTCTATTATTTACCCTTATGGTTTATCTATTCTATTTGCCCATATTTTAAATCACAGGTTAATAGTTAACTACCACGACAAAAATATGATACGATCATCCTGAGGTGGGAATTTTGGAACAATTAATTTATACACTTTTAGCATACATAAATAATTCTTTGGAAAAGGATATCAACTATTCTATCGCCAATAGTTTCCTGGAAAATATTCATCATATAGAAGGCTATTCATTAGAGATGGCAGCGGAAGTATGTAATGTTGCCCCATCTACAATTAATCGTTTTTGTAAGCGAATCGGCTTTCGTAACTTTTCTAATCTCCGAAACAGTGTTGCTTTTCAAGGTGGAATGTATGAGGCGAATGAAAAGCATTTAAGTGCAGCTACATTCGAAGCAAAACTAAAGGAAAATATCGAGATAATGGAAAAAATTTCGAAGGAACAAATGGAACGAATTATTAAAAAAATTTATGAGTCGAAGCGAATTGTCATTTTAGGTTTTGAAAAACATCAAATTCAAGCGATGGAGCTTCAGAAGCAATTATTTCTTCTTGGAAAGCTATGTGAATGTAATACAAATTTTTTCAAACAATTGGAAACAGTATCTCATTTAACAGAAGAGGATATGATTATCACCATTTCAATTGAAGGAAACATCCTTACAGAGGCCTTAGCTATTAATGAAAGAATTAAAGCGGCGAATGGAAAGAAATTGTTGATTACTTTTTCGGATCCTGAGCAGCATAAATATGTATTTGATGAGGTATTACACTGTGGAAAAATTGAAAATAGCGCAGTTAGTAGTTATACGTTATTACGTTTATTTGATATTCTCATCTATCACTATCAAAAACAATATCCTTCTTATTAACTGGTCTAAAAGAGACCAGTTTTTTTCCTTTTGTAAGCGTATCATTATCTTTAGAGATTAGAAAAGGGAGGAAATGCAAAGATGACGAAATACGGATTTCCAGAAGGATTTTTATGGGGTGGAGCTACTGCTGCCAATCAATTAGAAGGTGCTTATAACGAAGGTGGAAAAGGTTTGTCTATTTTCGAT
The DNA here is from genome assembly GCF_024219955.1 of Niallia sp. RD1. Taxonomy (NCBI): domain Bacteria; kingdom Bacillati; phylum Bacillota; class Bacilli; order Caryophanales; family Bacillaceae; genus Niallia; species Niallia sp. RD1. The sequence goes on from NZ_CP100420.1 coordinate 2,462,783, forward strand.
ATGGTTACATTCGTTCCGAAAGAAGAACGTGGCAATGATATTGAGATGGATGTCAAAAGTAAAGCAGAATTAGAAACGCTACTAGCTGGCAAAGGCGGAGACAATTTCCCAAAACGTCGCGGGATTGATTTTTATCATCGCTACAAAGAAGACATCGCTCTTTTTGCAGAGATGGGCTTTAAAACATTCCGTATGTCTATTTCTTGGCCGCGTATTTTTCCAAATGGGGATGACTTGGTACCAAATGAAGAGGGCTTAGCATTTTATGATAATGTGTTTGATGAATTAGCGAAATATGGAATCGAGCCACTTGTGACGCTATCACACTATGAAATTCCATTGAATCTTGTGCAAAAATACAATGGATGGCTGGATCGTCGTTTAGTAGATTTCTTTGTTCATTATGCAGAGACTGTCTTTAACCGTTATAAAGATAAGGTGAAATATTGGTTAACGTTTAATGAAATTAATATCTCGACTCTTTCTCCTTACATTGGAAGTGGTATTTTAATTGATGAGGTAGAAAATAAAGAACAAGCAATTTATCAAGCTCTGCATCATCAATTTGTAGGGAGTGCCAGAGCGGTAAAAGCCTGTCATGAAATTATTTCTGGAGCGCAGATTGGTTGTATGCTAGCACGTATGGAAGTATATCCGGAAACATGTAATCCTGATGATGTGTTAGCAGCATTAGATGAGGATCAAAAGAATTTATTTTTCACAGATGTTCAAGTGCGTGGATACTATCCAAGCTTTATGCTAAGTTACTTTGAAGAAAATGATATTCAAATTGACATGCTGCCAGGAGATGAAGAATTACTTTTACAACATACAGTAGATTACTTATCTTTCAGCTACTATATGTCTATGGTTGCGAGTGGATCACCTGAAAAGTTAAAAGAAAAAGGGAACTTCTTCTCTGGTGTGAAAAATCCGTACCTAGAATCATCCGATTGGGGATGGCAAATCGACCCGAAAGGTTTACGAATTACGTTAAAGAAAATGTACGATCGTTATCAAGTGCCTTTATTTATCGTTGAAAATGGACTAGGTGCTTATGATAAGGTAGAAGAAGATGGCTCTATCAATGATGATTACCGTATTTCATACATGCGAGCACATATTGAGCAGATGAAAGAGGCGATAAAAGAGGGAGTAGATTTAATTGGATACACAAGCTGGGGATGTATCGATCTTATCTCTGCTGGTACCTCAGAAATGTCTAAGCGATACGGTTTTATTTATGTAGACCAAGATGACTATGGAAATGGAACATTAGAGAGAACGAAGAAAAAATCATTTGATTGGTACAAAAAAGTGATTGCAACAAATGGACAAGAGCTATAATAGTAATCAGAAAAACAGTGCTACTTCCTTCTGGGATGGAGTACTGTTTTTTGTTTGTTTATAAAGTATTTTTCTAAAAAATAACTAAATCAACCTTAATTAATATTTGATTTTTTAGAATTAATAAACAAATCTTAATATATTGATATAATGAATCCTGTGTGTTAAAATGTTCCAGTCAAGCATCTTCGTTAGTAATTCCTAGACCGTTTGATTTCGTTTAGGTATTGAATGTTCTAAGTTTTCTAATAATACACAACAGTCTAAGAACTATTTAAAACTTATTTTTTTGTCCAAGTAATTACATAGGTTACATAATACTTATGCTTTTTGGAATAGTAATTATATTATATGCGTATAAGGAGAGATTCGGATGAAATATCTTTCTCTATTTATGGTCGCTTTCCTATTCTTGCTTGCAGGATGTGGAAATTCAGCGGAAGAGAAAAAAGAAGAAACAGTAAAAGAAGAAAGTAATGCAACCCAAGAAACAAAAGCAAAAGAATTAACAGATGAAGATAAGAAATTTATTGCCTTATTAGAAAAAGGCGAATATCAAACAATCATTGATGAAACAATTGGTCTTGGCAGCGATGCACAAGTAAATTTCTATTTTCTAGCAAATGCTTTTAAAGCAGTACCTGATTATTCATTAAGCCAAACATACTTGAATAAATCAAAATATATTCCAGCAGAAATCGAAGACGAAGTGAATAAATTAAAAGAAGATATAGATGCTAACCTGGAAAAAGAGGGAGCTTAAGCTCTTACTCGTTCACACGGTTAGATTTAGGTGCTTGACCTAAGCATTAAAAACTTGCCTCGTTGTATTTAGGGCAAGTTTTTTTGTTCACTTTACACAAAAACAAATCAACCAAACTAAAGTTGATTTGTTTTTCATTATCCTTCATATGTTTTATAAAAATCGATAGCTTTCTGGATATAGGGTTGTTCTTCTGGTGGAAGATCTTCCTCATGATAAATGGCTGAAACAGGACATACTGCTTCACATGCACCACAATCAATACAAATATCTGGATCGATATAAAATTGGTCTTCTCCCTTTGCGATACAATCAACAGGACAAACATCCACACAATCGCCTGCTTTTTCATGCATACATGGCGAAGTTATAACGAAAGGCATGGGAATCTCCCCTTCTTCATTAAGATCTGATGCTAATCAGCACTTCATTCATTTTATTCAAGTTTTCACGAATCTTTACGGCACTTAAATAATCAATCTTATCATGATAACTTTCTGGCTGCTCCATTTGGTCATCAATCGCCATATGTTGATATTCATCAATACTTCCTGTAGATTTCTGATAGTCCGCCATTAAACCTGTTTCCAAATGTTGAATCTTATTGTTTATGCTATCTAGACTTTGTGTCATTGAAAGGGCAGTATTAATGATTTCTTCGTCCGATTTAGTAAGTCCGTCTATTCGGTTATTTTGTTCTTGTAAATCCTTTTTAATTTGCTGAAGCAGGCCATCCTTTTCATCATTTATTTTCATATGATCGAGTATTTGCAATGTGTCGCCCATTAAGATTTGTAATCTTTTGAAGGCGTTTTCCATGGAAATCCCCACCTTTAAGCATTGTATCTATAAAATGTACAAAAAATCAGTAATATATACAAAAGCATGTTTCTTAAGCAAGCTCCCTATACTTTTTTGGGGAAATGTTCGTAACCTTTTTAAAATTACGATGGAAGGAACGCAAATTATTGTAACCACAATTCAGCGCGATTTCACCAATCGGCTGCTGACTATTTTTTAACTGGTAACATGCCTGGGATATTCGATAGTGTGTAAGATATTCGGTAAATGTCCTATTCGTAATATGAACAAAAAGCTTCGAAAGGTAGGCGTAATCATACTGCAAATGTTTTGCTACCGTTTTTAATGTACAGTCATAGCTATAATGCTGATCAACATAAAGCAGAATTTTATGAAATACTTTCATCTTGGTCGAATATTCAACAGGCGTCAAGCTTGTATTCTCTACCAATTTACCACATATATCATACAGAAAACTTTTTTGCTGGTAAATAGAATGAAGCGTTTGCAAAATAGGCGTATTATGTAAATGAATTACATTGTTTTCTGGAACAAAGCCTTTATAATTCATAAAAAAATGGCCAATCAATTCAGGTGAAAAAATAACAACACTAATATGGGAATGATGGATGGTTTTGAACTCATGCAGTTGATTTGGAAAAATAAATGCTACATCATTTTTTTGCAGTAGATATTCTTTTTGATCGACTCTTACGAATAGCTCTCCTTCGTTGACGATAATTAATTCATAAGCTCGATGAAAGTGGAGAGGAAAGCCATCGTTTATTAAGGTAAACTTTTCAAAGGATTCCTTTTCTTCCACCCCGTGATCTTCAAAAAAAACCACTTTCTTATCCTCCTGTCAAAAACACTAATATTGTCTTAAATTATACTACATTTTGAATAGTATCCACTTTTTAAAGTTTCTATAATGAGGACAGAGTCACAATGAAGGAGGAAGAAAAAATGGCGGTTGAATATCATATAGCAAAAAACGGATCAGATCTTGGAGAAGGAACGAAACAAAGTCCATTTTTAACTATCAACAAAGCAGCTTCTGTTGCTGTAGCAGGAGACACCATTATTGTGCACGAAGGGGAATATCGAGAATGGGTAAAACCAAAGAATGCGGGATTAAGCAATACAAGAAGGATTACCTACCAAGCTGCTGACGGTGAAAAGGTGGTCATTAAAGGATCGGAGCAAATTCAGAATTGGCAGCAAGTGGAGGGGACTATTTGGAAAACAGAAATCCCAAATTCATTTTTTGGCGAATATAATCCTTATAAGGAAGAAATATTTGGCGATTGGATTGTCTATAATCCAGGCAGACATTTAGGGGATGTATATGTAAATGGCATGTCCTTTTATGAAGCTGAAACGTTAGAACAAGTCCAAAACCCTACAAAACAAACAGAAGTATTAGATCATTGGACAAAGAAGAATGTCCCCGTTCATCATCCTGAACAAACAGAATATGTTTGGTTTTCGGAAGTGAATGAAAATACGACAACTATCTATGCGAATTTTCAAGATTATAACCCTGCAGAAGAGTTAGTGGAAATAAATGTTCGAAAAGCCTGCTTTTATCCAGAAGAAACAGGAATTAATTATATCACAGTAAGAGGCTTTGAGATGGCCCAAGCGGCAACTCCATGGACGCCACCTACTGCTGATCAGCCAGGATTACTAGGTCCACATTGGAGTAAAGGTTGGATTATCGAGGACAATATCATCCATGATTCTAAATGTAGTGGGATTAGTCTTGGAAAAGAAGGGTCGACTGGGAATAACTATCGTACGAAGCGTAAAGATAAACCAGGTTACCAATATCAATTAGAATCTGTCTTCCTTGCTAGACAAGCTGGTTGGAGCAAAGAGAAGATTGGTTCCCATATCGTCCGGAATAATACAATATATGATTGCGGACAAAACGGAATCGTTGGTCATCTTGGCTGTGTCTTCAGCGAAATTTATAACAATCATATTTATAACATTGCCTTAAAGAGAGAGTTCTACGGACATGAAATTGCAGGGATCAAGCTTCATGCTGCAATTGATGTGCAAATACACCATAATCGTATCCATGACTGTTCGTTAGGAACATGGTTAGATTGGCAGACGCAAGGAACAAGAGTGAGTAGTAATCTTTACTATCGCAACAATCGTGATTTATTCGTTGAAGTAAGTAGCGGTCCTTACATCGTCGATCATAATATTTTAACAGCCGATTATGCTTTAGATAATCATGCCCAAGGTGGAGCCTATATAAATAACTTAATTCGCGGAAAAATGGTTCATCGGAAAATGCTTGATCGAGCAACACCATATCATGTCCCACATAGTACAGAGGTAGCGGGATTTGCTGGGACCTATGGAGGCGATGATCGTTTTTACCATAACATCTTTGTAGGAGATGAGGCTCTAGAGGATGTTGGTACAGCACATTACAACGGCTATCCTGCTTCCCTTGAGGAATATATTGAAACCGTTCACCAAGACCCAGGCGATCACGAAGCATTTAATAAAGTAGAACAGCCCGTATACATTAATCGAAATGCCTACTTAAATGGAGCGAAAGCTTTTGAAAGAGAAGAAGAAAAGCTAGCAGAAGTTCATTTTAACCCTAACTTAAAACTAGTAGAAGAAGGAACAGAAGTATATTTGTCAGTGGAACTTCCAGATGATTTTGAGCGCATTCTTGGAGAGGTACAAACAACACAAACGCTTAAACGAGTGCGCATTGTAGATGCAGAATTTGAAAATCCAGATGGAAGCGAAGTGGCTATAGATACTGATTATTTAGGTGAGAGAAAACTTGCACAAAGTGTACTAGGACCAATCAGCTCATTAAAAAAAGGGAAGAATTATGTGAAGGTTTGGGGATGATGAAAAAAGCTCTAGTAAGTCAGAAAGTCGACTTGCTAGAGCTTTTTTATGCGATTAATCAATAATCTCCAATCCCAATAGAGCAGAAAATTGAATGGCTTGGTAGGTAGATACTTTACATCCTTTTAAATCTGTTGGAGATACCATTAGAGATTGGAAGGTTGATGTACTAATATCCACCCCGTTAAGGGAAGTTCTTTCAAAATTCGCCCCGTCCATTGTACATTTTTTAAATTCCACTTTTTTAAAGATACAGTCGTAAAAATCCGCTGATTCTACTGGTGAGTCTTGAAACCTAATTTTTTCTAATTTGGAGCTTCCAAATGCAGCTAAGTTCAATAAAGAATCAGTAAATTGCACATTACCAAAACGAGAGTCTGTAAAATCCACGCCTAATAATTTGCAATTACTAAATTGGCATTTGTGTATAGAAGAACTGCTGAGCTTAGCATTAGAGAAATCACAGTTTTCAAAAATAACGTCTGTTAATTCCATACCGGAAAAATCAGTATTGATAAATTTACAATTTTTCAGCACCATTTTCGATAATCGCACTTTGTTTAATACTTCATCATCAAAAATAGACTGTTGAATTTGGCACATTTCTAGCTCTAAATCTTCCTCGTACAATATGTCGTGAAAATTCCTTGAAGGTAAATCTGTTGGAATTTTTGGTGCTTCTATTTTCATCTTACTACTCCTCTCAAGTTACATTCCTGTGTGATTACTATATGAGAAGATCGATTTAATTTAAAGACTGTATTTTTAGGAGGATTTATGTACAAGCATAACTGTCAATAAGTTAAGAAGACAATGGGAAGAAGATTTTTATAAAGAATTTTTTAGCTTCATTAATAATTTAAATCTAGATACATGGAAATATTTTCCTTAAAAAGGCTCTCCGCAACGGGAGAGCCTCACAAAAACGACATATTTTATCCAAAAGTAGACACTGAAAAAAACGCGAAAACCCCCAACAATATTAATAATTGAAAAATGATCCCGACTATACTGCATATTAAACCAGCTGTCGCAAAACCTCTCCCATTTTCATTCGTTCTATTGATTTCATTTACTGCTTTTCTCGAAAAAACAATGCTGATAATTCCTAAGATAAGACCAATGATGGGAATTAATAGCGATAAAATCCCAAACGTTAACGAAATGATTGAATTAGTGTTTGTCTGATTGTTCATGACAGTCTTTCCTCCTTTCTCTCCATTACTTGATTCATCCCACTCTTAACGTCCCAGCTCAAACAGGAAAATTGAGGAAGCTAGGTGGGGATGAGGGAAAACCCCACTGATGGAAGTTTTCTTTATATACTGCGATTGTTTGATTCATGCGTATGTAAAGTAATACGAATAACAGCAAATAAAGTTACAAAAGGATTTTTACAATTCTTTATACAACAATTCACATAACTTCATTTATTCAAGGAAAACTAGACAGTGGAGGTGAATTGAATGACAAATAGAAAAGCAGATCCATCAACAATTGGTTTAGGTGCTACACAACCTGAAGGTCAAGGAACAACTACGAAGGAAACAGGAAAAACGAAGGCTGATTCTTCTAGAAAAAAACAAAAGCGTTCATAATACTTATGGATTGACTAAACAGGTGGAAGAAATTTCGCCTGTTTTTTTGTATGGGTATTCAGGATGCTTTTTAATGAATCTCTACCTCCAAATAATGTATAATAAAGAAGGAATTTTTTGATAATATTCAATGCGGAGGAAACCACTTGAACACTAACCTATCTAACACAAACAAAAAAAGAAACAAAGGATTAACGGTTATTGTAATTAGTCTTATTCTTTTGGGCCTGATTGGATATGCAGTATATTGGGCATTTTACGATATGAATAGATTGCCAAAAGGGGAATACTTAACAGAAGAAACCTCTCCAGATGGCACTTACACCTTAAAAGCTTATCTAGTAAATGGTGGTGCTACTACTTCCTATGCAATTCGCGGGGAACTTGTATTGAATAATAAAGATAATAAGACCAAAAATGTTTATTGGAATAATAACGAAGAAACAGCGACTATTGAATGGACAGATAAAAATACAGTAGTGGTGAATGGGCATACACTTCATGCTCCAAAAGACAGATTTGATTATAGAAAATAATCATAAGCTTAAATTAATGGTGCGTAGAATAATTGTAGTGTTTTAATAAAACCAGTTGACATGTACAAATATGCTGTTATATAATTATCTCGAATTCAAGATAATTGAAAGGGTGATTATCATGGATAATAAGGAATTATTAAGTGAAGAGGATTTATCTTTAAAGGTCTTTGTCGTTTTATCGAGGGCTTTGCAATCGATAAAGAAACGAGTAGAAGAAGATATAAAGTGTCTTGGGTTAAACCCTACAGAGTTTTCTGTTTTGGAATTAATCTACAGCAAAGGGGATCAGCCGATTCAAAAGATTGGAGAAAAAATTCTCCTTGCAAGTAGCAGTATTACTTATGTTGTAGATAAATTAGAGCATAAAAACTTAATCAGGAGAAAGCCATGTCCTAAAGATCGCCGGATTACTTATGTGGTTATTACCGAAGAAGGAACCGAACTAATGGATAAAGTCTTTCCAAAGCATAAAGCAGCGATGAGAGAGATATGTGGTGGTTTAGATAGGAAAGAGAAGGAAATGCTAATTGAGCAGTTGAAAAAACTTGGTCTTCATGCACAAAGCATGTAATTTTTTTAAAGTAATATCTCGAATTAATAATATTTTAATTCGTAATAATAGGTGGATTATAAAAATTATACAAATGATTTTCTAGCAATTATCTAATATTAAGTAATAATGCAGAGTTTATTAAGGAATAGGAGTGGAAGGGAAATGACGAAAAAAACAAGTGGAATTCACCATATTACAGCAATTGTAGGCCATCCTCAAGAGAATGTTGATTTCTATGCAGGAGTGTTAGGATTACGTTTAGTAAAACAAACTGTCAATTTTGATGATCCAGGAACATACCATTTATATTTTGGAGATGAAGGCGGGAATCCCGGAACGATTATTACTTTCTTTCCATGGGTAGGAGCACGTCAAGGAATTATTGGAGATGGGCAAGTTGGCGTAACTTCTTATGTTGTTCCTAAAGGAGCACTGACATTTTGGGAGAATAGATTAGTGAAATTTAATATATCTTTCACAAAAACGGAACGCTTTGGTGAAAAATACTTGGAATTTGCTGATCCCCATGGATTACTACTAGAAATTGTGGAAAGAGAAGAAGGAAAGAATAATAGCTGGCAGTTTGGTGAAGTAACATCAGAAAACGCAATTAAAGGTTTTGGCGGCGCAACACTTTTATCAAAACAACCAGAAAAAACGGCAGAACTTTTAGAAAACGTGATGGGCTTTGAAAAAGTTGGGAAAGAAGGAGAGTATGTTCGATTCCGTTCTTTCAGCGATATCGGCAATGTCATTGATTTAAAATGGACTACTAGTGGTAGTGGAGCAATGGGGGTTGGAACAGTTCATCATATTGCTTTTAGAGCAGTGGATGATCATGATCAATTAGATTGGCAAAAGCATGTTTCACAAAATGGATATCATGTTACACCTGTTCAGGATCGAAATTATTTTAACGCCATCTATTTTAGAGAGCATGGAGAAATTCTCTTTGAAATTGCAACAGATCCTCCGGGATTTGCGATTGATGAATCCCAAGAAACAATGGGAGAAAAATTAATGTTGCCAACTCAATATGAGCAGTATAGAGAACAGCTTGAACGTAGATTAATACCAATTGACGTAAGAAATCTCGACTAACTTTGTAAAGGATGATTTGATGCAGTCTATTGATCCGAAAATTATTTCAGAAAGAGATAATTATAAATTTCTGATTGGAAGCATAATTCCTAGGCCAATTGCCTTTGTTACTAGCTTATCGGAAGAAGGCGTCTTAAATGGAGCTCCGTTTAGCTACTTTAATATTGTGTCGTCTAATCCGCCATTGGTTTCATTATCTATCCAGCGCTCCAATGGGAAGCAAAAGGATACAGCGAGAAATATTTTAAGTAAGAAGGAATTTGTTATTCACATTGTAGATGAACAAAATGTTGATAAAATCAATCAAACTGCAGCAAATCTTTCTCCAAGTCAAAGTGAAATTAAGCTAGCGGGGTTAACGCCTATTGATAGTAGTGAAATTTCTGTACCTGGTGTAAAAGAAGCAAAAATTCGTATGGAATGTGTATTGGAACACTCATTAGAATTGGGAGGGGCAGATGCCCTTCCAGGATGTGATTTTCTGATTGGAAGAGTAATACTTTACCACATCGACAATAATCTTTACGAAAATGGCAGAATTGACCCACGAGCATTAGCTCCAGTCAGCAGGTTAGCTGGAAATGACTATGCAAAAATCGGTGAAATGTTTACGAAAGAAAGACCACAATAATCCTTTGATTGGAGAGGATAGTATGCAGAAAACGGCAGGGATACATCATATTTCAGCAATGGTTAATGATGCTCAAAAAAATATCGATTTTTATGCTAGTATTCTTGGTCTAAGAATGGTAAAAAAGACGATTAACTTTGATCGTCCTGAAGTATATCATCTTTATTTTGGGAATGAAGCAGGAACGCCAGGAACCGTGATTACTTTCTTTCCGTGGGAAAAACAGCTGAAAGGTAGAATTGGCACAGGACAGGTCGGTGTTACAAGTTATGTTATTCCTCATGGTACTAGTGAATTTTGGAAGAATCGTCTTCATCGTCATGGTGTGAAAGTGGAAAGTGTTATTAGATTTGACGAAAATTATTTGCAATTTGTTGATCCAGATGGACTTCAAATCGAATTGGTGGAAAGAAAGGATGGCCCAATAAATAATTGGGCAATAGGAGATATTAATCCATCTGTTGCTATTAAAGGATTTGGCGGGGCAACTTTAAATTCTGCACAACCTAGCAAAACAGCAGAAGTACTAGAAAATATATTAGGTCTAAAATATGTGGGAGAAGATGCAGGGTATCTTCGTTTCTCAACAGAGGCGCAGATAGGCAATGTGATTGATATAAAATTGACCCCATCTGTTCGCGGTCTCATGGGAGCAGGAACAGTCCATCACATTGCTTGGAGAGCGAGAGACATGGAAGAGCTTCAGCAATGGAGATCGTCTCTATTAGAAAAAGGCTATTATCCAACTGAGATCAAAGACCGGAACTATTTTAAGGCACTATATTTTCATGAAGAAGGTGGGATTCTTTTTGAGATTGCTACCGATGGTCCAGGATTTGCGGTAGATGAGCCAGTAAGCAATCTAGGAGAAAAGCTTATGCTGCCTGAGTGGCTAGAGGAAAAAAGAGAGGAACTAACAGCTGCATTGCCTAATGTTAACGTTAGAATTTTAGAGGAGGAGAAGGAATGAAGCATATTTTCAATAAAGGTAAAGATTCGAAAAAGCCAACATTATTGCTATTACATGGTACAGGCGGCACTGAATTAGATTTATTGCCTCTTGCTGGCATGATTGATGATGATGCAGCTGTATTAAGTGTTCGTGGAAATATTTTAGAAAATGGAATGCCCCGTTTTTTTAAGCGATTAGCTGAAGATGTATTTGATGAGGAAGATTTAATTTTCCGTACACAGGAATTAAATGAATTTCTTGATGAAGCTGCTAAAGAATATGAGTTTGATCGAAATAATGTAATTGCCATTGGATATTCTAATGGTGCTAATATTGCAGCGAGCTTACTATTCCACTATCAGGATGCATTGAAAGCAGCTATTCTTCATCATCCAATGGTTCCAAGAAGAGGGATTATACTTCCTGATTTAACAGGAAAAGCAGTATTTATTGCAGCGGGGACAAATGATCCAATTTGTTCACCAGAAGAATCAAACGAATTACAATCAATGCTTGCAAAAGCAAATGCTAATGTTGAAATGCATTGGGAAAACAGAGGCCATCAATTAACAGCTGAAGAAGTAGAAGCAGCTGGCAAATGGTATTCTGCAATAACGAATAGATAATTTATTTAGGCTGTCGGATAAAAGCAATAAATTTTACGAAACCAGCCTTTATTTAAAAGAAAAAACAATTATAAAGAAAATTTCCATGAGCGGGGGTTTACTGCCCGTCAAGAGTGGGATAAATTTCAATTAATAGGGAATAAAAAGAACAGCAACATTGGAAAAATACGTATTCAGTGAAGGTAGTTCTTATAAGTTCCCGAGCATAATAAATAAAAGCAGGTGTACTTATGGGGTTTTTAGACAAATTATTTAAGAAATCAAAGGAGATGGAAACTATGTCAAATGTTAAAGTAGCAGTAGTTTTTTATAGTATGGGTGGAACAAACTATCAATTAGCACAATGGGCTGCAGAAGGTGCAAAAGAAGCAGGCGCAGAAGTGAAAGTAGTAAAAGTACAAGAATTAGCACCACAATCTGTTGTCGACAGCAATGAAGTATGGAAATCAACAGTTGAAGCAACAAAAGATGTACCAGTTGCAACATCAGAAGATATTGAGTGGGCAGATGCTATTATTTTCAGTGTTCCTACACGTTTTGGTACAATGCCATCTCAAATGAAGCAATTCATTGATTTACAAGGCGGACTTTGGGCAACAGGAAAAACAGTGAACAAAGTAGTAAGTGCGATGACTTCAGCACAAAATCCACATGGTGGACAAGAAGCAACACTATTATCTTTATACACTTCCATGATGCATTGGGGTGCTATTATCGCTACTCCAGGATACACTGATCCTGTCCTTTTCGGAGCAGGCGGAAACCCTTATGGAACAAGTGTAACAGTTGGACAAGATGGGAAAATGATTGAAGACGTGCAAGGCGCTGTGAAGCACCAAGCTAAACGTACTGTTACAGTTGCAGAATGGGTTAAAAAGGGAAATGAATAATAGCTAAGAAAAGGCAATTCGATTAAGAGAAGCTGGAGCATAAGTATTTTCAACCAAATAACCCCGAACATTATACGTACATGCTAAGAAAAGTTCGTATAATTGTTTGGGGTTTTATTCATTTTAAGAAAGAAGGTTTGTGGTGATCACCCGCAGCCTGAATACACTTCGCTTTCCATGGGGCGAGCGCCAAGCCTCCTCGTTCCTGCGGGGTCTTGGACTTTCTCGCAGCTCCCATAGGAGTCTACGTGTATTCAGGCTGCTTCGTATTTCCTACTAATTATATTTTCTTTTAAAAAATGATGGAATGAGTTGGTTTCGCTACTAAATGAGAGATTGTTCGTCTTTAGCTATTATATATTTTGTTTTGTCCCAGCTTCTTTATTCATTTTTCGATAAGTTTAAATGTAAAGGTTTACGTAGTATAAACTGTCAAAAAGAAAGATTTTCTTATTGACACTACCTCAAAATAACTTTAAGATGAAAAAAGTAAATCCGACTATATTAATAGGGAAAGGGTGTTTAGGAGTGGAAACTTCAGCAAATGTTCAATCGGTTCAAATAGCAAAGAGTCTTGAAGAACAGCCCAAAGGATTAAAGGCTCCACAGATGCCTTTAATCATCGGTGGACTTATTGTTGCAGCAATTCTACTAGTCTACTTAATCGTGACACAACAGAGTATGCAACCTATATTATTGGTATTAGGTCTTTTACTTGGTTATACATTGTTTCATGCTCGTTTTGGTTTCACGTCAGCATTTCGCAGACTTGCATCTGTAGGGAATGGGCAAGCATTGCGTGCCCATATGCTAATGCTTGCAGTGGCAGTAACCCTTTTTGCACCAATTTTAGCATATGGCATTTCATTTTTTGGAACAGGAGCAACTGGATATGTATCACCAGTTGGCGTTAGTCTTGTTGTTGGTGCCTTTATGTTTGGTATCGGCATGCAGCTAGGCGGCGGATGTGCGTCTGGTACATTGTATGCAGTAGGTGGTGGACGTTCTGTTGCGTTTGTGACATTATTATTCTTTATCATTGGTTCAACGATTGGGGCAGCCCATTTAACATTTTGGACGCAAGAATTACCATCATTTAAACCCATTTCATTAGCAACCTCTACAGGTCTTGGCTATGGTGGAGCTTGGCTAGTATCGATCATATTATTTGGTTTAATTGCATGGGTTACATTAGTGATTGAAAGAAAAAGAAAAGCACCAAAAATGGCTCCACTTCCAACCACAACAGGCTGGAAACGAATTTTCCGTGGTTCTTGGCCATTGTTTGCAGCAGCAGTCGTGTTAGCTGTACTTAATGCTTTAACATTGATGACACGTGGTACTCCATGGGGAATTACATCTGCTTTTGCTTTATGGGGCTCTAAAGTAGCACAATTCTTTGGAATGGATGTAGCAAGTTGGGGATTCTGGCAAGGGGCAAATGCCCAAGCTTTAGAAGCTTCTATTTTTGCAGACTCGACAACTATTTTAAACTTTGGTGTAATCTTTGGTGCATTTTTAGCATCAGCAGCAGGCGGTCTATTTAAATTCTCAAAAGTAACGGTTGGAAATGTGCTTGCTTCCATCATCGGTGGGTTATTAATGGGCTATGGATCACGTCTAGCATTTGGATGTAATGTAGGTGCATACTTTGGTGGTATCGCATCTTTCAGTGTACATGGTTACGTATGGGGAATTCTAGCATTAGCTGGTACGTTTGTAGCCTTGTATCTTCGTCCATTATTTGGACTTTCTGTACCAAAATCAAAAGATACTTTCTGTTAATAAAAGGCTGTTTTCTAAAGGATTGTTGTTTTTTAATCGAAAAAAAGAATTAGTTGGAATAATGGAATGGAGCAGCCGGAATACACGTAGACGCCACGGGGATTAGCGAGACAGTCTGAGACACCAGTTCAAAGTTGAGGAGGGTTAAGCTTAGCTCCACGGAAAGCGAAGTGTATTCCAGCTACGGGTTATCTCAACAAACTTTACGAAAACTGCCTAATAAAAAAGTAGGTTATCGACTCTGTTGATACCTACTTTTTTGTTTATCTGTAATAGGTAAAAGTAGTTTCCTATCGTTTATCAAAAGCAAGTATAGTAACGATTTTATCGAAAACAAGTTTAATAGAGCATGTACGCAATGCTGTTGGTTGGCGATTTTTTTAATTATCATTTTTACATAAGAAATACAAATACTTAATGAGTGAAGAGGAGAAATGGTTATAAGATAAATTTATAAAGTTACAGAATTTCTTACTAAAATTTAGGCTCTTTATCAAAACATGTTCTTGACTAAGAGCCGTAGCCGTATTGAATCCATTCTTCATTGCACTCCAATAAAATGTGTTGCTTATAGCACTCCGGATTGCGAGTGAAATAGTGACGACGCTGCAGAGCCTTGATTTTATTATTTTTTCCTTCAACCGATGCATTCGTAAAACGCAATTGATGATAATTACAGATTTCTTCTTGCCAATTGTGCATCGTTTTTAAACAGATTTCTACAATCGGATGGTCAATTGCTTTTCCTTGCGCCAGCCATCTTTCGTAACCTTTTTTGGCAAGGCTATACGATGGACTGCAGTCATACCAAGCAATGAAGGCTTCTTTCATTCATACACTTGGCGAAGTAATTTCGCATAACCAAGCAGTCGTTTTAAAATCACCATTTCGTCTCTTGTGATCTGGTCATGACGTTTACCAAGAATACGGAAGTGTTGTTTTAAATCGGCTTTCGCACAGGGAGAAAGGCTCTTTTGAACCTGTTTTCGCATAGTTTGTAAGGTATCCGTTACGTAACGATTGACGTGAAAACGATCGGCAATTCGAATGGCATTTGGATACATTTCTTTTACGAATGTATGATAGCCTTGCGCTAAATCCATGACGACAGCGACGGGATTAAGCGTCTGCCAAATCGGCTGCGCTTGATAATAATCCTGTAATTCTGCAATCGTACGACCTGGGATGACATCTAAAAACGTGCCACCACGTAAATCGTGTAAGCCGGTGTTATATCGATGTCCTTTACGAATCGCAAAGTCATCGATACCCAGTACAAGACCCGTACTCACTTTAGCCTGTTGTGCGCATCGTCTTTGAACGCGAACCGACTCCACTGCCATCCATTGACGTACAACACGGTGAACCGTTGTTGGTGGTGTTTCAGAGAGGCGCGCCGCATGGGCAATCGTCGCTCCTATCGCTTGTTTCGGTAACGTGGCTTCAAATGCCTTTGTATAGCGCTTTTTTGGCGCAACACAGTCGTAATGCCACACAAAATGGGCATGACAATCTTTGCATGTTAAACGGATAGCGGGCAGCAGTAAATACACCCGTTTCCCAAACGCAGGGAGGTGACGTACTTTTCGTTGATAAGCCGTGCCACGACGAATCGTTTGCGTTGATGCACATACTGGACAAGGCTGTGTGGCATCAATCGGTGTCACTTCAATGAGCACTTGATCTTTTACTTTTTGAATAGCACATACATTTAACTCTGGTAAATCGAGTAAAACCTTGATAGAATGGGAATGCATCTGTATACCTCGTTCTGTTGTTTGGTCGTACTTTCAACATTAACGGATACAGATGTTTTTTTGTACTCTTTTTTAAGCAAGAACAGATTTTGGCGTAGAGCCCAAAATTTAATAAAAAAATTTTTTACTTAAGTATAGACAAAACAAAAAAATGTGTGTAAAATTATCTTTAATTAGAGATAATTTATTTCAAAGTATTTTTCGGTAGAAAAATCTCTAATCAGTTTGCCTTGAATAGAAACAAAAATCGAGGGAGACTAATTTTTTGAATAAATATCTTGAATTCAAAATAAAAAAGGAAAATGGAGGAATTTTAAAATGGCAAAATGGACAGTAGATCAATCACATTCTAGCGTAGGGTTCGAAGTAAAACATATGATGGTTTCAAAGGTAAAGGGGCAATTTAACTCTTATACAGCAGACGTAGAAGCTGCAGATTTAACAGACCTAACAACAGCTAGCATTGCATTTAAATTTGAAGTAGCAAGCATTAATACACATAGCGAAGATCGCGATAATCACTTAAAATCAGCTGACTTCTTTGATGTAGAAAAATACCCAACAATTGATTTTAAATCCACATCTATTACAAAAGATGGAGATGACTTTAAAGTAACAGGTGATTTAACAATTAAAGATGTTACGAAACCAGTAACATTTGACGTAGAATTCGGTGGAAAAGGCACAAACCCATGGGGTGTAGAAGTTTACGGTTTTGAAGGGGAAGCAAAAATCAACCGTGAAGACTTCGGACTTACTTGGAACGCAGTATTAGAATCAGGTGGCGTACTAGTAGGAAAAGACATCAAAATTAAAGTAGAATTAGAAGTAAATCCAGCATAAGGAATCGGAGGGACGGTTCGAGACCACTGAAAAAGTCTTTTTTTCGTGCGGGATTAAGAGCAAGCATATTTGAAAGTGAAAATAAGGTTGGTTTGGAGAGGCGTCCGATCGCCCCATGGAAAGCGAGCGGACGCCTCGGAAAACAAATCCATCATCTTATGTTTAAAAAGTGGCTATTGCCCATCATCATTAACTAGCTAGTTTTTCAGTGCCCACGGACGGTTCTTATGTATCCAATAGGATGCGTGAGATTCGTCCCTTTTTCATTAGAAGGTAAGAAAGGGGTTACATTTTACTTGAAAAGAAACTCAATTCTTCCTATAATAAATAGTCGAAGCACATATATTTTAACAGATTAATAGGAAGAAATGTAATCGTTAACAATTTGATAATTCCACAAAATAAAACTCGTTTAAGAACGATTCAGAAAAGGTGGTGAATAGAAGAAGCATTCCGTAATCTCTAAGCCAAGAGCTATCTAAATTTCCGTTCTTTATTATTTTCCTCCCTTATACAAGTTTACTATTTTTATTCCCAACAAGAATTACTAAACAAGTCGATCCATTCCAGTAAAGCAACTAGTTTTCCTTCATAAAAATGTCATTATACTCAAATAAAAGGAAGTGTCTGCATATTGATTAACATAGCTATCATTGGCACAGGTGCAATTTCTAGTTCTCACGTAAAGGGATATTTGCAGTTTAAGGATGAGTGTAAAATAGTTGCACTTTGTGACATTTATCCAGACAAAGCACATCAAAAGGCTAAGGACTATCAGTTAGATGTGGATATATATGATGATTATAAAGAGCTTTTAAACAGACCAGATATAGATTTAGTTTCTGTTTGTACTCCCCCTTATACACATGCTGAAATTTCAATTGCTGCGATGAATGCAGGAACGCATGTTTTAGTGGAAAAGCCAATGGCTTCTTCCTTAGAGGAATGTCATGCAATGAATGAGGCAGCGAAGAAAAATAAACGCATCTTATCGGTTGTTGCCCAAAATCGTTTTACTAATCCGATGATGAAATTGAAACAAGTATTGGATACAAAATTAATGGGACCAATTGTACATACACAGGTTGATTCTTATTGGTGGAGAGGCTATAGCTACTATGATTTATGGTGGAGAGGAACTTGGGAGAAAGAGGGTGGAGGTTGTACGTTAAATCATGCTGTTCATCATATCGATATTTTCCAATGGATGAATGGAATGCCAGCAGAAGTAACGGCTGTTGCAAGTAACGCTTCTCATGATAATGCAGAAGTTGAAGACATATCTATCGCCATCATGAAATATGACAATGGCGCTCTTGCCCAAATTACGAGCTCCGTCATTCATCATGGAGAGGAACAACAATTAATTTTCCAAGGGAAAAATGCTCGAGTATCTGCTCCTTGGAAGGTGAAAGCCTCTAAGTCAAAAGAGAATGGCTTTCCAGAAGATGATCCGCAATTAGCAGAACAAATTCAACAAGTATATGATCGTTTGCCATCCATTTCATATGAAGGGCATACTGGTCAAATTTATGACGTATTATTAGCAGTTAACGGGAAAAAGGATGTACTCATTGATGGGAAACAAGGTCAGCAAACTCTTGAGCTGATTACAGCTATTTATCAGGCTGCAAATACAGGCAAAATAGTCAAATTACCTTTAACAAAAGAAGATCCTTTTTTTACAAGAGAAGGAATTCTTACTCACGCAAAACATTTTTATGAAAAGAAAAATGTGGTGGAAAACTTTTCTGATAACACTATAACAACTGGTGGCAAGTATGCATAATCATTTAGTTGTTTCCTAAAATAGCTGAATAGAATTTTTAATCCGATAGAGGAGTGATTAGGATGAACAAAAAGGACGGAATGAACTACGCACCAGAAGGTAAGGTCAATAAAGTAGTAGATAAAGGTGAGTTTCTCTTTGCTGCCATTGGTCTTGACCATGGCCATATTTATGGAATGTGTAATGGATTAATAGAAGCAGGTGGAGAATTAGTAGCAGTCTATGATCCTGATGCACAAAAAGCAGCTGCCTTTTGTGAAAAATATCCGAGTGCTACTGTGGCAACGTCCGAGCAGGAAATTCTAGAAAATACAACTATTCATCTTATTGCAAGCGCATGCATACCAGTAGATCGCTGTGAGTTAGGGCTTCGTGTGTTAGATGCCGGAAAGCATTATTTTGCTGATAAGCCTGCATTTACAAAAAAGGAACAAGTAATCCTAGCTAGAAAAAAAGTCGCAGAAACAGGACTAAAATGGGGCATCTACTATAGTGAAAGATTACATGTAGAGAGTGCTATATTTGCAGGCCAATTAATTGAACAAGGAGCTATTGGGCGAGTGATTCAAGTAACAGGATTTGGCCCCCATCGTGCTAATCCAGAATCAAGACCAGATTGGTTCTTTGATCCAGCATATTTTGGCGGAATTCTTTGTGATATTGGAAGTCATCAAATTGAACAGTTCTTATATTATACAGGTGCAAAGGATGCAAAGGTATTGCACAGTAAAGTAGCGAACTATAGTTTTAAAGATCACCCAGAATTTGAGGATTTTGGGGATGCAACTCTTTTAGCAGACAACGGGGCGACGTTTTACTTCCGAGTGGATTGGTTTACACCAGATGGGTTAGGGACATGGGGAGATGGACGGGTACTTATCCTTGGAACAGAAGGTTATATCGAAGTAAGAAAGTATATTGATATAGCTCGAAGCAATTCATCAAACCACCTATACTTAGTAAACCAAGAGGGAGAGAAACACTTTGAGCTTTCAGGAAAAGTAGGATATCCTTTCTTTGGTCAGTTCATTTTAGACTGCTTAAATGGAACCGAAAACGCAATGACCCAAGAACATTCATTCAAAGCGGCAGAACTATGTATCGAAGCTCAAGAGCAAGCTATAAAGATAACTGGGTAACAGAGGGAGGACGGTTCTTCTGCTTCTTTTTGAGAGCAAAGAACCGTCATCTCCTTAAAGAACCTAAATAAAAGGAGTCGCACATATAATGAATAGGAAAATGCTTTTTAATGACGGATGGGAATTTGCAAAAAGCGGTTTGGAAGTGACAGATAGTACTCATTTAGAATTTAAGCCAATTGATTTGCCACATGATTGGCTTATTTATAATACACTCGATCTCTATGAAACTAGCATTGGTTGGTATCGTAAACGATTTACTTATTCAAGGAAACAAACGGAGCAGGTATTGGTATGTTTTGATGGTGTGTATATGGATTCCTCTGTATATGTAAACAACAAGTTTGTTGGGGAGTGGAAAAATGGTTATTCCTCATTTGAACATGATATCACAGCTGCTATGGTCGATGGTGAAAATGATATCCTTGTAAAAGTAGTGTATGAAAGCCCTAATAGTCGATGGTATTCAGGAGCTGGGATTTATCGGAATGTCTGGCTTAAGACAAGAGATAAAAATCATCTAGTTACCGATGGAATTTACATTACCATGAATCAACAAGATAATCGTTGGCGTGTCGAAGTGGAGACAGAATTAGCGATTGATCAAGACGTGCACCTCATCCACTCTATTTTTTTCAAAAATCAAAGGTTAGCCATTTCCTCAGAAAAGGTGGAAGCAGAAACGGAAACAGCTGCTTCTAATAAACAAAGTCTCTTTGTCGATCATCCATTGCTTTGGAGCATAGATGAGCCACATTTATATCAGCTTAAAACAGAGTTGCAAATGATTTATCCTGAGTTAACCACAGTTGAAGCTGTTACCCAAAATATAGGCTTTCGAAGTATTGTTCTAGATGCCAAGCAGGGACTTCGCTTAAATGGCAAAAGAATGAAGCTAAATGGTGTTTGTGAACATCATGATTTAGGGGCATTAGGAGCTGCGTTTAATAAACAAGCTTTACAAAGAAGATTCGAAATATTAAAGGATATGGGCGTAAATGCGATTAGAACAGCCCACAATATGCCGGCAAAAGAGCTAATGGATTTAGCAGATGAGCTAGGATTTCTTGTCGTTTCAGAAGCATTTGATATGTGGGAAAGACCGAAGACTAAGTATGATTACGCGCGTTTCTTTAAAGAGTGGGCACCGATCGATATAAGAAGCTGGGTGAGGCGAGACCGAAATCATCCAAGTCTGTTAATGTGGAGTATTGGAAACGAAATATATGACACCCATGCAGACGAGAGAGGGCAAGAAATAACAAGGATGTTAATGGAGGAAGTACATAAGTATGATCCGAAGAACAATGCCTGGGTAACAATTGGTTCCAATTATATGCCATGGGAAAATGCACAAAAATGTGCGGATATTGTAAAAGTCGCAGGCTATAATTATGGGGAAAAATACTACCATAAGCATCATGAAGCACATCCAGATTGGATTATTTACGGAAGTGAAACTGCATCGGTTGTCCAAAGTAGGGGTATCTATCATTTTCCTTATGAAAAATCGATTCTCGCCGATGATGATGAACAATGTTCTGCACTTGGAAATAGTTCCACAAGCTGGGGGGCTCAGTCGACAGAAGCTTGTATTATAGCTGATAGAGATGCACCTTTTTCCCTTGGAACGTTTATTTGGACAGGATTCGACTATATCGGGGAGCCAACACCTTATCATACGAAAAATGCTTATTTTGGCCAAATCGACACAGCTACTTTAAAAAAGGACTCCTATTATATTTATCAAGCGGCATGGACAGATTACAGAAAAAAACCGATGGTACATCTTTTTCCTTATTGGGACTTTAGCGAAGGCCAAATGGTTGATGTACGCGTATCATCCAATGCTCCCAAAGTGGAATTGCAACTTAACGGGAAAACAATTGGTACCCATGTTATCGATCATAAACACGGGACAGACCTTGTAGGCTGGTGGAAAATCCCTTATGAAAAAGGGGAGCTAACAGCAATTGCCTATGATGATGCAGGTAATATAATCGCAACAGACACAAAAAAATCCTTCGGTGATGCGAAAAAAATTACTTTGAAAGCAGATAAGCAAAAACTAACTGCAAATGGTACAGATTTACTTTTTGTAGAAATTGGAACAGAGGATAAGGCTGGAAATCCAGTGGAAAATGCCACAAATCGTGTGTACGTAAACGTGACGGGGGCTGGCCGCCTAGTTGGCTTAGATAATGGAGATAGTACAGATTATGATCAATACAAAGGGGTAAGTAGAAGGCTGTTTAGTGGGAAGATGATGGCAATTATTGCAGCCACAACGGAACCTGGAAAAATTCAAATGGAGGTAACCTCTAAAGGACTAGAAAGTGAAATCTTAGCGTTTGAAAGCCTTCCAGCTAAGGAAAGCGTATTAATTGGTGTTTCCGCTACGATGAAAAATACAGATACACCAACTGTTATGGGGAAAGAAGAAGAAGTGCCCCTACGCAAAATTGAAATTATTAGTGAATCTGGGCAACTATTTGATGCAGCTAGAAAAGAGATGTTTATTACAGCCAAACTATTTCCGGAAGATACTTCTTATAGAGAACTAGAGTGGAGTGTTGTCAACGATGCTGGTATTGAATCAAATATAGCGAAAGTGGACGTGAATGGTGATAAAGTAAAAGTGACAGCCTTAGGTGATGGAGAGTTTCGTCTTCGTTGTACAAGCAAGAATGGTACGGATAAAACGAAGCTTATTTCTGAGCTCGAATATAAGGCGGTTGGTCTTGGAAAAGCGTATAAAGATCCATATGGATTTATCTCAGCAGGATTATATGACTATAGCAAAGGCGAAGTAACTAACGGGAATGAGCGTGGTGTTGCGACAAGTAGAGATGGTGAAACGCAAGTCGGGCTTCGTGAAATAGACTTTGGGAATTATGGGTCAGATAAAATCACTATACCGATTTTTGCCTTATCTGATGATGAATATTCCCTGCAAATTTGGGAGGGAATGCCTGATGAAGAGGGTAGCGAATTAGTAGCGGATGTTATTTATCAAAAACCATCAAAGTGGAATGTTTACCAGGAAGAAACATACCAGCTTTCCAAAAGGCTCCGTGGAATTAAATCGATTTGTTTTGTCTTCCGTCAAAAAGTCCATATAAAAGGCTTTTATTTTGAAAAGAAAAATCAAGCATTTGAACGTAATTATGCATCTGAATGCAATCATATTTATGGGGATACTTTCGAAATAAAAGAAAATAGTGTAGAAGGAATTGGGAACAATGTTTCCTTAACATTTGAATCATTCGATTTTACGGCAAGTGGAGCTACAAAGTTAATTATTTCTGGGAGATCGCCAATAGAAAAAAATACGATTCATGTTCGTTTTGCAAGTGACGAAGGTGACAGCAATCAAATGGTAGAGTTTCATAAGTCTGACGGTTATGAGGAACAAGAATTTGATTTGGAAAAAGTAATAGGGGTGCAAAAAGTTACCTTTGTATTTTTACCAGGAAGCAATTTTGATTTTGGCTGGTTCCAGTTTAAGTGATAGATTTTTAAAACGAAGCTTACCGTATGAATGAATTAGTACGGTGGGCTTTTTTTATTACTGAAAGCTGACAAGGCATTTGTAGAAGGAAAAAGTGGTGTTTATGAGGGGGATGAAAACCAGAAAAGCAGCAGAAGAAGGAAAAAGTGGTGTTCATAAAGGGGATGAAAACCAAAAAAGCAGTAGTAGAAGGAAAAAGTGGTGTTCATAAAGGGGATGAAAACCAAAAAAGCAGTAGTAGAAGGAAAAAGTGGTGTTCATAAAGGAGATGAAAACCAAAAAAGCAGTAGTAGAAGGAAAAAGTGGTGTTCATAAAGGAGATGAAAGCCAGAAAAGCAGTAGTAGAAGGAAAAAGTGGTGTTCATAAGGGGGATGAAAACCAAAAAAGCAGTAGTAGAAGGAAAAAGTGATGTTCATAAAGGAGATGAAAACCAAAAAAGCAGCAGAAGAAGGAAAAAGTGGTGTTCATAAAGGAGATGAAAGCCAGAAAAGCAGCAGAAGAAGGAAAAAGTGGTGTTCATAAAGGGGATGAAAACCAAAAAAGCAGTAGTAGAAGGAAAAAGTGGTGTTCATAAAGGAGATGAAAGCCAGAAAAGCAGTAGTAGAAGGAAAAAGTGGTGTTCATAAAGGAGATGAAAGCCAGAAAAGCAGTAGTAGAAGGAAAAAGTGGTGTTCATAAGGGGGATGAAAACCAAAAAAGCACCAGCACAAGGAAAAAGTGGCGTTCACCAAAGACAAGAAAACCAAAAAGCAACGACACAAAGAAAAAAGCGTTCATCAAAAGAACAAAAGCCGAAAAAGCCTCCACACCCACCCAAACCCACTATTTTCAATCAACTAGACTCATACATAGCCCACTCAAAACAAAGGCAAACTAAACAGAACTCGGATTAATCTTTGTACATAGAAATATTCCCCTAGCAAGCAGAATAATTGCCATGAAACGCCATCGGTCTTAATATTACAATCAAGACAAGTCATTTAGAAGGAGTAATTAATCTCCAAAAGAAATGTCTTATGTTTGTAAAGCAAAAGCGTAAGTGGCTTGTGGAACTACAACTCAGCACAACCTAGTGTGGGCAGAAGTAACATTTCTCGCTCAAAACGAGAATATGAATTAGGGAAGAGAAAGGAGGAGCAAAAGAAAACATGGACAATAAAAAGCAAGGTTCATCCCCCAAAAATGCACAATTTAATATTTTACGAAATGACCCTACAAAAGGTGATGGTGGATATGGAGTTGGCTCTATTTCTTTAGAGAATGTTACACCAATCATTATCGACCGAGAAAGCCAGGAAGTATTTATTGATGTAGGTGCTATGCATGGCAGAAGTAAAGTAGAACAGAAAGTATTTTTTAAGGATGTGACGAAAGAAGAAGTCCTAGATTTAGATCCACATAAATATTGGGTTATTTGGATTGCGTTAGACAGAAATCAGGATGGTGCTTATTATTCTGGAGCAGGTGCTTGTGAAATCTTGGTAGCAAAGCAAATGAAAGAAGGAAGCAGGAAACGATTTGGCTATAAGTCGATGCCTGAGCATGTAAATAGTCTCGATAAAGCAATCAAACGAAGATTTGCACTAGAGAGTATGGAGGACGAATCAAAGCAATCGCTAAAAAAGTTCCTTGTAGATTTTAACAATGAATATTGGGAGAGATCGCCTGAGGAATTGAAGAATAGTCTTAATTAAATGCAGGATAGAAGAAAGGTGAATCAATTGAAAAAATACGGACTAGATCCAAGCAAAGGGTTAGAGTTTGGAATCTATACATTAGGGGATCATTTGCCCAATCCACTTACAGGAGAGCGAATTTCTGCAGAAGAACGTGTGCATGAAATTATCGAATATGCAAAATTAGCAGATCAAGCGGGTCTAGATTTCTTTAGTGTAGGGGAAAGTCATCAAGAATATTTCATCACACAAGCGCATTCGGTTGTTTTATCAGCCATTGCACAAGCAACGAAAAATATAAAAATTGCCAGCTCCTCTACGATTATTAGTACATCTGATCCAGTTCGAGTGTATGAGGATTTTGCAACAATCGATTTAATTTCTAAAGGCCGGGCAGAAATTATTGCTGGTCGTGCATCTAGAGTCGGTTTATTTGATTTGTTAGGTTATGATCTTCGTAATTATGAAGAATTATTTGAAGAAAAGTTTGAACTATTGATGAAAATTAATGAAGCGGAAGTAGTGAATTGGAGCGGGGAATTCCGTGCACCGTTAAGAAATGCGAAAGTTTTGCCACGTCCTAAAAATGGCTTTATTCCGATTTGGCGAGCGGTTGGAGGGACACCAGCAAGTGCAATTAGAGCAGGGATGGTAGGAGCCCCAATGTTTATGGCACATTTAGGCGGTCCAGCATCTGTATTTAAACGCACAGTTGACGCATATCGCGAAGCAGCAAGAAACAGTGGCTTTGACCCTGCAGAATTACCCGTAGCAACAGCAGGCTTTTTCTATGCAGCAGAATCATCTCAACAAGCTTTAAAAGATATGTATCCACATATTAATGAAGGCATGAAAAAAACAAATGGAGCTGGATTCCCAAAACAGCATTTTGCACAAGGCGTAGATCCGCATAATATTATGAATATCGGAAGCCCGCAGCAAATTATAGAAAAAATTCTTTATCAACATGAAATGTTTAATCATCAACGCTATATTGCACAAATTGACTTTGGTGGAATGCCATTTAAAAATGTCATGAAAAATGTGGAAATCATTGGCTCAGAAATATTGCCGGCTATTAGAAAATATACAAAAAAATCGGAGGCATAAGAAATGAAAATTGTTGGTTTATCCGGTTCAAAGGTCGGATCAAAAACAAGAACAGCAATGGATTACACAATGAAGGCTATTACGGATAATTATCCTGAAGTTGAGATAACGTTACTCGATTTAGCGGACTATGATATCCAATTTAGTGATGGAAGAAATTATCTGGAATATGAAGGTGATACCGGATATGTCACAAAAACTTTAATGGAAGCAGATGCAATAATTATAGGTACACCGGTTTTCCAAGCATCGATTCCTGCTACCTTAAAAAATATTTTTGATTTATTGCCGCAAAATGCTTTTCGCGATAAAGTAGTTAGTATTGTCGTAACAGCTGGTTCATCCAAACATTATTTGATTGCGGAACAGCAATTGAAGCCGATTTTGGCTTATATGAAAGCACAAATCGTGCAAACTTATGTATTCATTGAGGAAAAAGATTTCTACCGCAAAGAAATTACCGACGATGACGTATTATTCCGTATCGAACGGTTAGTGGAAGATACCATCGTATTGACGGAAACTTTTACGGAAATTAGAGAAAAGAAGGAAGCAAAGTACGATTTTTAATAAAAAGTAAAAATTAGTTTTTAAGCATTCGTTTATGTATTTTATATACATTTTAGTCTAATAAGTATTTTATGATAAGGAAACCTGGAGTTATTAATTCGTTAACTGAAAGAAAAAAGATGGAGAGCAAGAAGCAGAGGGGATGGTCTTCTGCTTCTTATTTATTGAAAAAGTAGTTGGTTTAGTTGATAAAATCGTATCTTTGCTAAAAAAAGCTATCTATTAAACATAATACCAATCATTTACATAATTTTTGAAAAAAGTGAATAAAAAATTTACTCTGTAAGCGATTGTTTCCAGTACTATGCTTATGCTATGATTAATTGGAATACAAAACGAAGCGGAGGTTTTCCTTTTGACAGCATCAATGAGATTAAGATTCCCACTTTTCATCGTTAACTAAATACGTTTGGATAGTCTTCTATTAAGAAGAACGGGATTGGTCTGTCTATTTATTGGAAACCTAATATTGGTTAATAAAAAGAGGGGAGAATACCAGGTCTTCGCTCTTTTTTTCTGCTCTTATAGACATAGATAGACTTATTCACATGAAGAAAAAATTAGAATGTGAGGTTTATAAATGAGTACAGTTAATAATAAAGAAAATTGGTATCGGAATATCGTGTTATTTCTTAGTAGTCAGACGATTTCTCTATTTGGATCGTCGCTTGTACAGTATGCGATTATGTGGCATATAACGTTAACAACCGAATCGGGTCTGATGATGACGTTATATATCCTTTGTGGATTTCTTCCAACATTTATTTTATCGCCAGTCGCGGGGGTTTGGGCAGACCGCTATAATCGTAAGCTATTAATTATGCTGTCTGATGGACTTATTGCGTTTGCAACATTGATATTGGCCATTCTCTTTTTAATGGGATATGATCCAATTTGGCTACTATTTGTGATGGCTGCTGTTCGAGCGTTTGGGACGGGAATACAGACACCATCTGTCGGTGCGATTTTACCGCAAATTGTTCCAAAGGAAAAGCTGACAAAGGTCAATGGGATTAACGGAAGTATTCAGGCGATTATCATGTTTGTATCGCCAATGGTAAGTGCTGCCCTATTAACATTGGCATCAATTGAAACAATATTTTTCATAGACGTTGTGACAGCAGCAATTGCTATTTTTACCTTGCTTGCCTTTTTAAAGATACCTGCACATCAAAAAGCAACAGAGGAACAAACTACCAGCTATTTTAGTGATTTCAAAGAAGGGCTTAAGTATGTAAATAATCATGCCTTTTTGAAAAAATTCTTTGCCTTTTTTGCGATTTTCTTTGTGCTTATGGCTCCAGCAGCATTCCTAACTCCTTTGCAGGTTACGCGTAGCTTTGGAGATGATGTATGGCGGTTAACTGCTATTGAGATAGCCTTTTCCATTGGAATGATGGTAGGAGGAGGAGTCATCGCATCATGGGGAGGATTTCAGAATAAAATAAAAACAATGACACTTGCCAGCATCATTATGGGAGTTTGTACCGTTGCACTTGGGATTATTCCGTTCTTCTGGATCTATTTAGTGTTCATGGCACTATTTGGTTTGGCAATGCCAATCTTTAATACACCAACAACTGTTTTATTACAGGAAAAAATAGAAGAAGGATTTTTGGGAAGAGTTTTCGGCGTAATGGGAATGATTTCTACCTCAATGATGCCAATAGGGATGTTAATATTTGGTCCACTTGCAGATTTTATTGATATAGAGTGGTTATTATTGGGAACCGGGGCGTTTATTATTATTTTGTCCTTTTTCTTAGGAAGAGACAAAGTCCTAATCGAAGCAGGAAAGCCTACTCCTACTGTTCAAGAATCATGATGTAACTCTAAGACTTAGTTAATGCATTTTCTTTTGCATTAGCTAAGTTTTTTATTTTTTTAAGGAAAAATAAAAGTTCTCTTTCGCAGGGAATGAAATTCCATATTGTTTCTTGTATAATGAATTAATGTATCAGGTAACGGCAAAAAAATCAGGAAACGTTTAATCGTTTTTTAAGCGTCAACGAGGGATAGGGATGAAGAGAAGAAGAAAAACTGTGACGAACACAATAATTGTCTTAATAGTAGTTATATACTTTGGCTATTTATTTGTTAATAGTACAATCAAACAAAATAACCAACAAAGATTGTTGAAATATTTACCAGAAATTGCGAATGAATTAGAATTAAATGAATTAAATGCAGAGGAACTTTCCCCCATTTTACTGGCTATTATGGATCAAGAAAGTCATGGTAAGGGAAATGATCCGATGCAATCCTCTGAATCAGCAGGACTAAAAAGAAATGCAATTGAAGATCCTTCAGAAAGTATTAAGCAGGGAGTTTTTCACTTTGCAGAAATGTACAAGTATGGTCAGAAGCAAGGGGTGGACATAGAAACAATCATCCAAAGCTATAATATGGGACCAGGTTATATTGACTTTATTGTTAGTAATAGTCAGGTTGAACATAGTGAGGAATCTGCAAAGACCTATTCAGAATATATGGTCGAACGATCGCCAACCATTTACACCTGTAATAATGACAAGTTGAATTTTAGATATCCATATTGCTATGGTGACTTTACTTATGCGGATAAAGTAACATCTAAGGTAAAAGAAATGAGCAGTATAATTGAAAAATATGCTCGCAGATTATAGGAGGAACAGTGAAAAATGAAGCTGTACAAATCTGTACTTGAATTAATAGGGAATACGCCAATTGTTCAATTAAATAGAATACCAACCCTAACTAGGGCAGAAGTATATATTAAGTTAGAGTCTTTTAATCCTGGCGGAAGTGTAAAAGACCGTGCGGCATTAAATATGATTGAAAACGCAGAAAAAGAAGGGAAGCTTATCCCAGGAAAAAGCACGATTATTGAACCAACATCAGGTAATACTGGAATAGGAATTGCGATGGTAGCGGCGGTGAAGGGCTACCGTTGTATCATCACGATGCCTGACAATGCAACAAAGGAACGTGTGCAAATTTTAAAAGCATATGGAGCCGAGGTTCATTTAACTCCAGGCAGCAGACGAATGCAAGGAGCAATTGATGAAGCAAATCGCTTAGCAAACGATATAGAAGAAAGCTTCATTCCAATGCAGTTTGAGAATCCTGCAAATTCAGACGCGCATCGAGGTACAACGGCTGTAGAAATTTATGAAGCTTTTGAAGGAAAGTTAGATGCACTTGTCTTGACAGCAGGGACAGGTGGAACTGTTACTGGGGTCGGAGAAGAATTAAAGAAAATGATTCCTAGTATAAAAATATATGTAGTAGAGCCATTTGGTTCACCAGTATTATCAGGTGGTAAACCAGGACCACACAAAATTCCAGGGACAGGCCCAGGATTTATTCCTAAAATCTTGAACCGTGCTATTTTTGATGAGGTATTATTGATTAAAGATCACGATGCCGAAGTAATGGCAAGACGTCTTGCAGCGGAAGAAGGAATCTTTGTAGGGGCATCTGGTGCATCAAGTGCGCATTTTGCTGTACAAATTGCTAATGAACTTTCAAAAAATGCTAAAGTTCTATGCATAGCACCAGATACAGGAGAGCGTTATTTATCTTCGGATTTATTTGCTTGAGTTATATTTGTTAGAAGGGGGTAGTCCTTGTTTATCGGACTACCCCTTTTTGTTTTAGAGTGGGGGAAAACTTCTGTTCCATTTTAAAAAGGAAGCACTCCGATATAGTAACCAATGATATTAAAAAGCAAGCACCACAAAAAGGAACCAATCGCAGCAAATAAAATGTATTTTGAAAGATTCATCCCGGAAACGCCTGAAAAGTAGGAAGTTAATCTTCTGACACCTGGGATGAAATTGGCAATAACTATTGTCCAAGGGCCATATTTATCAAACCAATTTTCGACTCGTTTTAATTTGCTAGGTGTAAGCTTGATCCATTTTCCGTGTGTAAGTAGAAATGGCTTTCCAATTTTTTTACCTAATGTGTAATTGATAACCATGGCACTAAGGGCACCAATAAAGCAAATAATATCAGCAAGTAGGAAGTTCATCATGGAAATGGAAGTAAGGTAACCTACAAAGGTTAATAAAGCTTCATCTGGAACAGGAATGCCTAAACCGCTTAATGCAAAAAGCGCAAAGATGGCAATGTATCCGTATTGGGAAATGAAATGTATGGAAGCACTCATTTTATATTTACTCCGTTCTTTAATTCTTAAAAATTAGCTGTTTGTTACTGTAAAAAGGTTACTTACCTTTTAGAAGAAAAACACAGTACAAATAGTAACTAGGTTCAAAAAAGCGCACTTTACATGACAAGTGAAGTCGAGAAGTTTTGCGCCTTTCTTATCATACAGGCAAATAAAGAAAAAGGGGAGTAATTTTATTTAAAAAATGAGTTCTAAGAAGTTGATTTTTACATAATTTGATTATGATTTACTAACAATATAATAAACAAAAATGAAAACAAGAATCAGGGATTGAGTCCAGATTACTTTATTGCTGACCCCTACTCTTTTTTCTAGAAAAAAGATATAGCTGTTTATGAGGGCAAATCCTAAAATAAGAGTAGGTGAGGAAAATGAATGATCTAGGGGCAAGATAGCATTTGCAATAAATAGAGAGACAATAAGCATTCCGATGGAACCAAATACTAGTTCGATATACAGCCTTCTTTTATCCTCCAAAATTTTGTTACCTCCTGTAATGAAAAAATAACCATTATTTCCACTTATAAGCATATCATAAATATGTTGCGCATAAACGAGGAAATTACACCCGAATGATTTGACTTTGGATCTTATTTGGATTACTTTAATGACAAATAGAAAAGTAGTCTTTGGGAAAATGAAATATGCTAGAAAAAATATAAGGAGGTTTTCAAAGATGAGAACAACGATTGAAAAAGCACTTTCCTTAGGTTTAGGTTTAGCAATTGCAGGTAAAGAACAAGTAGAGAAAACAGTTGAAGAGTTAGTGAAAAAGGGAGAGGTTAGCAAAAATGAATCAAAGGATTTAATCAATCATTTGATTCAAAAAGGAGAGGAAATGAAAAGTCAGGTTGAAGCAGTTGCAAAAGAAAAGGTTAATGCTGCATATGGAGAATTGAAGCTGGCTACTTTAGAGGACATACAGAAATTAGAAAAAAGAATAGAGGCATTAGAACGAAAAAATCTCGACGAATAAAGTAGGTTTATAAATGGGTGTAAGTAAACGTATTAGACAGATGAAAAGATATCGTAAAATAACGTCTATTCTCGCTCGTAACGGAATAGGCTTTTTTTCCAATAAGATGGGCTTGGAGGAGAAGTTTTTTTTTCATAAAGAGCACCCTCCTAAAAGCACAGGACGTCGCATTCGCTTAGTTTTGGAAGAACTAGGAACAACCTTTATTAAGCTTGGGCAGATTGCCAGTACCCGTCCTGATTTAATCCCACCTGAAATAATTAATGAGCTAAAGGAGCTGCAGGATCAGGTGCCTCCTTTTACATATGGAGAAGCAGTGCGGATTTTGGAAGAGGAATTAGGAGATTCTGTAGATCATCTGTTCAAGCACTTTTCTGAGACTCCTTTGGCGGCAGCGTCCATTGGGCAAGTGCATAAAGCGATCCTTAAAGATGGAACAAATGTTGCTGTAAAGATACAGCGTCCTAATATTCATGCAATCATCGAAACAGATTTAGAAATTATCGCTGATTTAGCTCGAATCGCTGAAAATACATGGGCATGGGCGAAACAATATGGTCTTCGTGAAATAGTTGATGAACTAGCAAAAGGGCTGCTTATTGAACTGAATTATGGAATAGAAGCACGTAATATGGAGCGCTTTTTAGAGCAGAACAGATCTTTAGGATATGTTATCATCCCGTCTGTTTACTGGGATTATTCTACAAAGAAAGTATTGACGATGGATTATATAGAGGGAATAAAGCTATCCGATCACAAACGTCTCGATGAAGCTGGAATCGATCGAGAACTACTTGCAGAAAGATTAGCATACACGATTTTCTACCAGATTTTAGAAGTCGGTCATTTTCATGCAGATCCTCATCCTGGAAATGTTCTTGCACTCCAGGATGGGAGAATCGTTTTATTAGATTTTGGAATGGTAGGACAACTTTCTTCCTATACGAAAAAGAATTTTGCATCCTTTGTGGTTGCACTTCGCAATAAAAGCACAAAAGGGATTATCCGTGCTATTTCTGATTTAGGAATGATTCCTGAAAATGTTGATATAAAAAAATTAACTGCTGATGTCGAAGAAATGCGTGATAAATATTACGATATTCCATTGCAAGATGTAAGTGTTGGAGAAGCGATCAATGATTTATTTATCATTGCGTTTCGTCATAATATTCGCATTCCATCGGAGTTAACGCTTTTAGGTAAGTCATTGATGACAATGGAGGGCGTAGTCGTTGCCTTAGATCCTACTTTTAGCGTATTTGATGTCGCAGAGCCTTTTGGTAGAAAGCTTTTCTTAGATAAGCTTAAGCCTTGGAAAATAGTCAAAAACATTGTAGAAGAGATTCCTGAATATTTTGCTTCTCTAAAAGATATTCCGTTGACGGCTAAACAGTTTATGGGGATTTTGAGAAAAGGAAAAGTGGAGGTAGAATTTACATCCCCACAATTAGACTTATTAATCAAAAAGATAGATCGCTTCAGTAATCAGATCGCCTTTAGTATTGTTTTACTGGCTCTAAGTATTGTCATGGTCGGTCTGATAATTGGTGTAGCAATGAGTGGTGTACAAACAATTCTCTGGAAATTTCCGATTATTGAAATTGGCTTTTCTATCGCCATGTTGATGGTTGCATGGCTCATTTATTCCATTTTTCGGTCAGGCAGGTTCTAACCAGAATAGGAATTTAGTGATAACCTAATTGTAAAAAATATATTATTTTCTTTCTGATTAGAGAGGGAAAATACGGGATAAAGTTTTTGTTAAATAATAAATTCTTGCCTTTATATGTTATAAATAACTGCAAAGTATGGATAAAAGTAAAGGGAATTAGTGAATGGAAAATGAATTTGAATTCGAATTCGAAGTTATTTTGCTAAAAATATATAAAGTAGAAAGAACTTATAGTCATAAAAGTGCCGAAAATGCATCGTTTTGCGTTTTTGGCACTTTTTTTATGGAATTAAGTAGCGGTAAGGAAAAGGGAATTAATACTAAAAAAGCATATTGGAATAATAAAAACAATTGAGAATCTATTGAGAAAACACTATTGATAATGAGAATCAATATCATTTACTATTCTTTATAGAGAATAAATTTCTAGTAAAAGACAAGTTGGAGGTGGAAGTTAACTTTATTTGTACAGTAATTATTTTTTTATTAGGAAAGGATGGGGAAATTTTGCAAAGGTTACAGAACGTGAGCAAATCACTCACAATCATGCTATTAATCGCTTTAATTTTTTTAGGAATAGCTAATCCTACTTCGGCTGCTCCTCAAGTCAATTTATCATTGCATTTAAAACAGAGTTTAATGGACAACTAGTAGATGCAGAAATTGTAAAAGAAGATACTGAAAATCAACTAAGAACATTAAAGTTTCCAATCGAAGATCTTACGAAAGTAGTTAATACCCATTTAACGATGTCCTATGGAATGACGCATGAGGTTCGCATTATTCCAGATAAGAATACGCTTACAGTTGTTAGCAATCCAAGTGAAGAAGAGCAAACTCCAGGAGAAGAGGAACAAACGCCTGGTGAAGAAGAACAAACTCCAGAAGAAGAGGAAACAGATAATGGCATTTTAAAAGACGGCGAATACACGGTTGATTACTCTGTTTTACATGAGACTGAAAATGAGCCGTCTATGGCAGACAGTTATTTTACAAAACCAGGTAAATTAATCGTAAAGGATGGAGAAATTGTTGCTCAAGTAGAGATGCAATCGGAAAATATTAAAGAATTACAAGTACAATCACAACCAGTTAAGATTGTAAGCAGTAATGAAACAACACAGGTAGTTGAGTTTCCAGTAAAAGATATTTTTAATCCAGTAAATGCGAGAATTCATGTAGTGGTAGAAAGCATAAATTATGACCATTGGTATGATATTCGTTTCCAATTTGATACATCAGATCTGCCGATAGCAGATAATGAAACAGGTGGACAAACAGATGAACCGAATAATGACGATGAAAACAATGATTCTGCTAGTGGAAATGGCGAAGACTCTAACAAGGATGATTCTTCAAATACTACTGATGAAGATTTAAACTATGATCGAAATGGAGACCAAGATAGTACGTCAGAAACAAATACAGACACCAATGGAAGTGTGATTAATGCTAAAACAGGTGACACTGCGCAAATAATGCTGTATGTAGCTTTAATGATTGTTTCTTTCGTTATTATAGCGAGAAAATACCGAACAAGAACTTTATAAAAGTTAAATTAAACTGGATACGTCCTATGAATGGTTTCTGCCTCCTTTAGATACTTTCAATCTATTTTTAATCCTACATAATAACATACACTCAAAGTGATTGAGAGAGTTTGGGAGGCTTGAATCTTTCAGTTTCGGTAGAAAAAAGAGCAATAGGAGGATAGAAATGAAGTATTGGAAGATATTCTTTTCCTGTATATGCCTCCTACTGCTTGTAAGTTGTTCTCTGAACACACAAGCAGAAATAGAAAAAAAACAAGTGGAAGCAAATGAGGAAAATGACAAGATTGTTGCAACAACATTGGCAATTACGGAGATTATGGATGCCTTAAATCTCGATTTAGTAGGAATACCAACTACACAGTACGATATACCAGCAAGATATAAGAATGTAACAGAGGTAGGAAATCCGATGAGTCCTGATATGGAAATCATTCAATCATTGCAGCCAACAGATGTTCTCTCTGTCACTACCCTAGAGTATGATTTGAAAGATTCATTTGACCAGATGAACTTATCTGCTCAATTTTTAAAACTAGATAGTGTGGAAAACATGCTTGATACAATTATAGAACTTGGAAATAAGTATGAGCGAATGACAGAAGCAGCAGAACTAAGATCGTCTATTGAAAAGAAAATGGAAAGTATAAAAAAACAAACGGAGCAAGAAAAAACTCCGACTGTGTTAATCCTTTTAGGTGTGCCTGGTGGAAGTTATCTTGTTGCTACTGAAAATTCATATGTTGGTAATTTAGTAGAAGTAGTAGGAGGAAAAAATGCTGTTACCGGGCAATCAGCTGAGTATATTTCTGCTAATACGGAATATTTACAGCAAACGAATGCAGATGTCATTTTGCGATTATCGCATGGTGTGCCAGAACAAGTGGCAGAGGAGTTTCAAAAAGAATTTTCAGAGAATGATATATGGAAGCATTTTAATGCAGTAAAAAACAATCGAGTTTTTGATTTACAAGAACCTATCTTTGCTACTACTGCGAATTTAAACATAAAGGAAGCGATGGATCAATTGGTGGAGATGCTTTATGAATAAGGGACGTGAAAGGAATAAAATAGTTATTTATTTTTTGCTTGTTAGCATCTTCCTTGTTTGGATGATTGTCTACTCTGCATTAAAAGGTAGTATCCCCATTGGTATTTCACAGCTAGTCAGCGGTTTAATTCACGGAGGCGATGAATAGGTAGAAGTAATCAAGGATTTGCGTTTTCCACGAATAATTGTCGCAATATTTACAGGAGCAGTGCTTTCTGTTTCGGGAGTATTGTTTCAGGCTGTTATGAGAAATCCGCTAGCTGAGGCAGGGATACTAGGTATCTCTTCTGGAGCAAGCTTTTTTACCTTTTTCGGCATTTTGTTTTTGCCAGGCTGGTATATTAGCGAAACCCTTTTTTCATTTATAGGAGGAACAATTGCTTGTATTATTATTTATTGGCTTTCTTGGAAATCTGGTTTAAAACCGCTAAGAGTTATTTTAACTGGGATAGCAATTAGTGCGATGTTTACTGGTTTAAGAGATGCTTTAATTAATATTTGTTCCTTTTTAAATATTTCTGTTGGAGCAACAAATGCTTCTAATTTAACCATGAAAACATGGGAAGATGTACAAATTATTGTCGCATGCGGTGTTGTTCTTTTAGCTGTAGCTTTTTTTGTCAGTCCTTGGTGCAATTTACTAAGGCTTGAAGATAAGAAAATTGCAAACCTTGGAATCCGAATTCATTGGGTGCGTATTTTTGTTTCTGCTATCGCTGTTTTACTAGCATCTGTTGGAACTTCTGTTGCAGGAGTAATCATGTTTGCAGGACTCATTATACCGCATATTGCAAGACAGTTAATAGGCACCAATCATTATATCTTAATTCCATTTTCGGCATTATCAGGCGCTCTACTGCTGCTTTCAGCTGACACATTTGGCAGATTGTTAATTGCACCTTTAGAGATTCCCGCATCAACGCTGATGGCTATTATTGGGGGACCATTCTTAATTTTTCTATTGAGAAAGGGGGAAAAGATAAATGGAATTTAAGCAAATTTCGTTTGCTTATCAAATGAAGGGAACATTTATTAAAGAACTGTCTGGTACGATAGAAAAAAACAAAGTTACTTCTATTATTGGTCCGAATGGCTGTGGTAAATCGACCCTGCTTTCCCTATTAGCTCGAAATCGAAATATTGATGCAGGCAGTATTACATTAAGTGGAAAAGAACTGTCTGAGTATAAAGCTAAAGAGATTGCTAAAAAAATTGCAATGGTCTATCAGAATAATCAAACGTCTGAAGATGTAACGGTAGAGGATTTGATTCGCTTTGGAAGAGTTCCCCATAAAAGTCTTTGGCAGAAGGATTCAACGGAAGACGAAAAAATAGTGGAATGGGCAATCCAATGTACAAATCTGCAAAGCTATAAACATATTTATTTAAATGAACTATCTGGTGGTCAAAGGCAGCGAGTATGGATTGCGATGGCATTAGCGCAAAAAACAGATATTTTATTTTTAGATGAGCCAACAACCTATTTGGATATATATCATCAAATAGAGTTATTGCAATTGGTTCGAAAATTAAATGAAGAATATCAAATAACGATTGTAATGGTACTGCATGATATTAACCAAGCATTGCGATACAGCGACTATGTGATTCTAATGAAGGATGGAAAAATAATTGCTTCAGGAGAACCAAGCGAAGTGATTACAGAGAAAAATATTAAAGAAATATATCAAGTAGATATTATGCTGAATACCGAAAAAGAGACAGGTGGTTCTTATATTATTCCTTTAGGAATATAGCGGTGCTGGAAAGGGGAGGAAATCATGAAAACGGAAAAACGAAAGCATCTACTTCAGCGAATCATTACACTCATTGCCGCAGGAGTTTTTCTCTTCTCTTTCTATAAATTAGTGCCGATTCTATATGATTATTATACGAATAATAGAACGTTAGAAAGTGTACAACTGGTTTATGAATCAGGCAGGAACGCAGCAGAGGAAAGTGGCGAAGGCCAAGTTCGCACATCGTTTCAGCCGCTATTGGAAATAAACAAGGATATTGTTGGCTGGATAACAATTGATCAAACAAAAATTGATTATCCGATTTTACAATCGAAAGATAATGAGTACTATTTGACCCAAAACTATAAAAAACAAGATACACGAGCAGGGAGTATTTTTTTAGACTACAGAAATGACAATAAATTAGAAAATAATAAGAATACCATTATTTATGGACATCGAATGAAGGATGGAAGTATGTTTGGACAGTTAAAGAAATACTTAGATAAAGATTTCTTTAAAAGCAATAAGACCATCTATTTGGATTCATTATACGAAGGTTATGATGTCGAGGTTTTTTCAGTCTATCAGACGACTACTTCCTTTTATTATATTGAGACTGAATTTCCAGATCATCAGTCTTTTCAGAAGTTTATTGATCAGGTTAAAGAAAAATCACTTTTTTCATCAGAAGTATCTATAAACCAAGAGGATACAATTGTTACATTATCTACTTGTGATTATGCCGTTGACTCCTTAGAAGGAAGATTAGTAGTGCATGGAAAGTTAGTTAAACGGGGAGATGGTGAATAAAAATGTTTTTAAGCAAAGGAATTAAATTCTCTTCCTTCTTCTGTGTACTAGGTCTTCTGGTTGCTTGCAATCAGAATGTAGATACAACGAATAAGGAAGCAGATAAGCAAGCGTCTATCCAAATAACCGATTTCGCCAATCGAACAGTGGAATTCGCAGAAGTACCTAAAACGATTGCAGCCTTAGGAAGCGGAGATGTTGATCTTATGAATGCCTTTGGGATAAAGGTGGCAGGTAAACCTACAAAGGTAGCGGATAATCTAGTTGATTCTTCGTTAAAAGATGTTCCGGAAATAGGTACTACCCATGAGATTAATTATGAACAAGTTGCCCTTATTCACCCTGAGGTGGTTTTGGCTAATGTAGCTTTTAACCAGGACGATGTTACAGCAATCGAAGGCGTTGGATCAAAGGTTGTTCTAACAGAAGCTAATTCTATAGAAGATATTAAACGACAAATTAACCTGTATGGACAAATGCTTCAAGAGGAATCGGAAGCAGCAGAGATAACAGAAGCATTGACTCGTAAACTGGAAGAAATAAAAAACCAGGTCGTGAAGGAGAATAAAAGAGTCTTGCTAGTTTATGGAGCTCCTGGCACATACATGGCGGCACTTCCTAATTCTTTAAGTGGAGACATATTAACACATGCTGGAGGAATAAATATTGCAAGTGATTATCCTGCCTTAGAAAAATTCCCGCAATATGCACAAATTAATACAGAAAGAGTAGTGGAAGCAAACCCTGATGCTGTTTTGCTTATTACACATGGCAATCCAGGTGAAATCAAGAAAAGCTTTTTAAAAGAAATGGAACAGAATTCAGCATGGAATAGTATCACAGCGGTGAAGGAAGGAAAGGTAGAAGTATTACCAAGTGAGTTGTTTGGTGCGAACCCAGGCACCAAAGTAACAGAAGCTGTGTTCTATCTGGTGGAATTGCTCAATAGCATGGAGTGAAAAGAATGGATGTATCAGAAAGAAAGAATAGAAGAATAGTAGTGATTATCACCTTGCTTGTCTTATTAATAGTGGCAATTTATACAGGGTTATCATTAGGGGCTGTTAAAGTCAATCTTTCTCAAATTCTTCAGGTTTTGAAAGGAAATGGAGAAGAAGTATATGAGACGATTATTTATAATTTAAGATTACCTCGTATTATCATTGGTTTATTAGTGGGAGCATGTTTGGCAGCCTCAGGTGCATTGTTACAAGGAGTCATGAAAAATCCACTAGCTGATCCTGGGATTATCGGTGTTTCCGCTGGGGGTGGACTTGCGGCTATCCTGACAATGGTGATTTTTCCAGCATATAGTTATTTATTGCCTTTCCTCGCATTTATTGGTGCCTTTACAGCAACAATATGTATTTATTTATTTGCATGGGATAAAGGAGCTTCGCCTGTAAAAATCGTTTTGGCAGGAGTGGCAATGAATGCATCACTTGGAGCAATGACAAATGGAGTGATGGTTTTATACAGTGATCGAATTCAGTCTGTGATCGGCTGGTTATCCGGTGGTTTAAACGGGAGAGGCTGGTACCATGTTGAGATTATTTTTCCCTATGCAATAGTGATGCTTCTACTTAGCTTCTTTACGATAAAACCGATGAATATCCTTATACTTGGGGACGAATCAGCAAAGCTTTTAGGCCAAAATGTAGAATGGATTCGACTTGTGATTATTCTACTAGCCTCATTTCTAGCGGGAATTGCCGTTAGTGTGGCTGGACTAATTGGTTTTGTAGGTTTGGTTGTGCCACATATGATTCGCTTGTTAATTGGTGAGGATTATCGTTATTTATTGCCATATTCTATAGTAGGAGGTGCTGTCTTAGTTGTTTTGGCAGATACTGTTGCAAGGACAGCTTTCGATCCAATAGAGCTGCCGGTTGGAATATTATTAGCAGCGTTAGGAGCCCCGTTTTTTATTATTCTTTTAAGAAAAAGGAGAATCGTTTAATGGGTGCACTAAAAACAAAGAATCTTACATTTATCCAAGGTGCTTTTCAAATAAATCAATTATCCTTAGCAATCGAAGAGGGAAAAATGACTGCTATTGTCGGGCCAAATGGTTCTGGAAAATCCACCTTATTAAAATTATTTGCTAGGCTTTATAAAGCAGAAGCGGGAGAAATCCTTTTAAAAGATCTACCCATCACCCAGATAGGTCGTAAGGAATTTTCCAAAAAGATAACAATGTTACTACAATCAAAAGAAACTTTTCCTAATATAACCGTGGAAGAATTGGTTTCCTATGGAAGAACTCCTCATCAAAAAGGGTTATCAAGGATGAATAAAGAAGATAGAGAAATACTTGAATGGGCATTACATGAATGTCAGTTAATGAGTTACAAAGACCGCATGCTGCATACTCTTTCAGGCGGTGAATTGCAAAGAGCCAGAATTGCCATGGCTTTAGCTCAAAAGACAGAGGTTCTGTTATTAGATGAACCAACTACTTATTTAGATATAACCCATGTGATGGAGCTTATGGAGTTGATGAAAAAAATAAACCAAAAATATGGGATGACCATTGTAATGGTCTTGCACGAGCTCAGTTTTGCTGGTGCATATTGTGACAATTTAGTAGTGATGAAGAAAGGTAGTGTTTATAAGGCAGGAAATCCCCAAGACATATTAACGTCTAAACTTCTAGAAGAAGTATATGAAATTGATGCCATGATTAAATACGAAAATTCTTTTCCAATGATTATTCCAAATAAAAAAAATTGGTAGGAGGAACAAATATGTATATCGTAACGAATACAGTAAAAGTAGAAACAGGTTATGCCGAAGGATTTATTGAAAGATTTAATCGTGTTGGTAAAATTGAAACAAAACAAGGATTTATGGGGCTGGAAGTATTGCTAACAATGAAAACAAAAGGTTATGAAGAAATTACGATTGTGACTAGATGGGAAGATATGGATGGTTTCTTAGGATGGATAGGAAGCGAAGAGTTTAAAGAATCCCATGCTCACCGTGATGGAATACCTCCTTTTATTATTGAAAATAAAACAACTCACTACGAGGTAAAAGTGCAAAGAAAGCCGATTCCGAATAAATTAGCTGCAAACTAAGGATTATGATGGTTATTCATAAAAGGGAAAAGAAGACCATGGATAAGAATGGAATATATCCAAACAACCATGGTTCTTCTATGATTTCTCTTTCTGATTAGATCATTTTATCCTTTGGCTGTTTGTATGAAAACTCTTTAGGTAAAAGGCAACACTAAGCTGAACCTTCTAAATTTGAACTTTTTTAAAAGGCTAGGAATGATTAAATATAGTGCTTTTGTTATTCATTAAGCAATTTGTTCATTAGTGGGTTCAATACGATACCCTTTCCTTTTTAAGTATTGAATCATTTTTTGTTCTTTACTTTGTTCGAGATCAACATAATCAGGGCCTAGTTCCTGATATGGTTGCCTTGTTTTTAAAATATTGTAAGCAATTGTTAGGATTAAATGAGCGGAAGCGATCCGTGCTTTCGATTTTCCTTGTCGTTTCATAATTCTTTTTCTATGTGCAGATATGCGATTATACTGTCTATCTGTAGCCATGGAACATTCAACAGCGGTGGTTCTTAATGATTTGTTTCCGTACTGAGTTTTACCTGTTTTTTTTTTACCGGCACTCTCATAATTTCCTGGACTCACTCCAGCCCATGAGGCTAGATGTTTAGAACTTTTAAA
This sequence comes from Niallia sp. RD1, assembly GCF_024219955.1. Classification (NCBI taxonomy): domain Bacteria; kingdom Bacillati; phylum Bacillota; class Bacilli; order Caryophanales; family Bacillaceae; genus Niallia; species Niallia sp. RD1. The sequence goes on from NZ_CP100420.1 coordinate 2,505,326, forward strand.
TACTGACATGTCTACACCCATTTCAGCTATAAAGATTGCGGATGCATTTTTATCCACACCCGGTATGGTATCTAGTAGTTCGCACTCCTCTTGATAAGGAATAAGCGCTTGGTCTATGCGTTCAACTACTTTTTCGATTGTTTCATCGATGTGATTGATATGGTCCCAATGGAAACGTAACATATCAATATGATGTTTACGTATTCCACCGTTAAGGGCTTCTGCAATATCTGTTGTGCTCGCCTTAACTCTTGAATCAACCATTTGTTGAAGTTCAAACACACCTATTTTTTCGCCGTTTATTAGGGCTTCAATAATGCGACAACCAGTGACACCAAAAATGTCAGATAAAACAGAAGTTAGTTTAATATTTGCATCCTGTAGAATTTTGTGGATTCGATTGCGCTCAGAAGTTCGTGTATGGATGAGTTTTTTACGATACCGGGTTAAATCTCGCAAATCACGAATTTCTTTGGGCGGTACAAAATTTTTTTCAATTAGTCCAGAACGCAAAAGTTTAGCTAACCACTCCGCATCTTTTACGTCTGTTTTCCTTCCGGGAACATTTTTAACATGTTGGGCATTGGCAAGGATTAATTGGAAGTCACATTCTATAACATTCCAAACGGGCTTCCAATATACACCGGTACTTTCCATTACAGCATCCGTTATTTTGTGTGAGGATAGCCAGTCGCTAAGTGCCAAAAGGCCACTTGTGGTTGTTGGAAAGGTTTGAATCTCTTTATTTGGTTTTTTATCTAATGAACCAAATAAAACACAAGCAACTACTGTTTCTTGGTGTACATCTAGGCCTGCACACCGTTCAATCATAGCTTCCATATAATCACCTCAAAGATTTTAATACAATACAAGCGACAGAAGTCATCATACAAAATTTTTGTATTCGTGTTTATAAACACATTAGACGGTTCTTTTAAACTGTCACAACCAGTTTTTCTAACGGGGTATCAACTTGTATTGATCCACCAAACAGTCTTCGGACTGGTCGTATTGTACTATTAATTATGGTCAGGTGTTAAGTGGTTTAGACTTTCTATCATGGGATAGGAGCAAGTTTTCATGATAGACGGTGGCGGCGGGTAACGCCGCCATGAGAGTTTTTGTATGAAAACTCTTTAGGTAAAAGGCAACACTAAGCTGAACCTTCTAAATTTGAACTTTTTTAAAAGGCTAGGAATGATTAAATATAGTGCTTTTGTTATTCATTAAGCAATTTGTTCATTAGTGGGTTCAATACGATACCCTTTCCTTTTTAAGTATTGAATCATTTTTTGTTCTTTACTTTGTTCGAGATCAACATAATCAGGGCCTAGTTCCTGATATGGTTGCCTTGTTTTTAAAATATTGTAAGCAATTGTTAGGATTAAATGAGCGGAAGCGATCCGTGCTTTCGATTTTCCTTGTCGTTTCATAATTCTTTTTCTATGTGCAGATATGCGATTATACTGTCTATCTGTAGCCATGGAACATTCAACAGCGGTGGTTCTTAATGATTTGTTTCCGTACTGAGTTTTACCTGTTTTTTTTTTACCGGCACTCTCATAATTTCCTGGACTCACTCCAGCCCATGAGGCTAGATGTTTAGAACTTTTAAATACTGACATGTCTACACCCATTTCAGCTATAAAGATTGCGGATGCATTTTTATCCACACCCGGTATGGTATCTAGTAGTTCGCACTCCTCTTGATAAGGAATAAGCGCTTGGTCTATGCGTTCAACTACTTTTTCGATTGTTTCATCGATGTGATTGATATGGTCCCAATGGAAACGTAACATATCAATATGATGTTTACGTATTCCACCGTTAAGGGCTTCTGCAATATCTGTTGTGCTCGCCTTAACTCTTGAATCAACCATTTGTTGAAGTTCAAACACACCTATTTTTTCGCCGTTTATTAGGGCTTCAATAATGCGACAACCAGTGACACCAAAAATGTCAGATAAAACAGAAGTTAGTTTAATATTTGCATCCTGTAGAATTTTGTGGATTCGATTGCGCTCAGAAGTTCGTGTATGGATGAGTTTTTTACGATACCGGGTTAAATCTCGCAAATCACGAATTTCTTTGGGCGGTACAAAATTTTTTTCAATTAGTCCAGAACGCAAAAGTTTAGCTAACCACTCCGCATCTTTTACGTCTGTTTTCCTTCCGGGAACATTTTTAACATGTTGGGCATTGGCAAGGATTAATTGGAAGTCACATTCTATAACATTCCAAACGGGCTTCCAATATACACCGGTACTTTCCATTACAGCATCCGTTATTTTGTGTGAGGATAGCCAGTCGCTAAGTGCCAAAAGGCCACTTGTGGTTGTTGGAAAGGTTTGAATCTCTTTATTTGGTTTTTTATCTAATGAACCAAATAAAACACAAGCAACTACTGTTTCTTGGTGTACATCTAGGCCTGCACACCGTTCAATCATAGCTTCCATATAATCACCTCAAAGATTTTAATACAATACAAGCGACAGAAGTCATCATACAAAATTTTTGTATTCGTGTTTATAAACACATTAGACGGTTCTTTTAAACTGTCACAACCAGTTTTTCTAACGGGGTATCAACTTGTATTGATCCACCAAACAGTCTTCGGACTGGTCGTATTGTACTATTAATTATGGTCAGGTGTTAAGTGGTTTAGACTTTCTATCATGGGATAGGAGCAAGTTTTCATGATAGACGGTGGCGGCGGGTAACGCCGCCATGAGAGTTTTTCTAAAGGATTGTTGTTTTTTTCAATAGGAAAAAACAATTAGTTGGAAAAATGGAGCAGCCGGAATACACGAAGACGCCACGGGGATTAGCGAGACAGTCTGAGACCCCGGAGGCTCAGCGTCAGCGCGAGCCCCACGGAAAGCGAAGTGTATTCCGGCTGCGGGTAATCGCAACAAACTTTACGAGAACAGCCTATCCTTTTTTTGTTGATGACGATAAACTAGGAAATAACTGCCTCCACCAAGCAGGATAAGTAGTGATCCATATAGTAACAGGGAATAATGAGCTGTTGCTGTATTTGGTAATGGCTTTCCTGTTTCCGGTTTAGGATGGTTGTTATTAGTATCATTATTTTCTAGAAAATCATCTATTTGATCAGCTGTATCTTCTCCAGAATTTTCGTTATCCTCGTCAGTGGAATCTGCTGGTACATCCTCTGGGTCTTCCTTATCAGGTGTATTCACCGGCGTTTCTTCCTCTTCCACTGGTTTCTCTCTTACAGTAATGTTTGCTACCATACGATTTTTGCTATCTTTTGTTTCTACTATAATAGAAGCTGATCCTTCTGCTATTCCAGTTACTAATCCTTTTTCATTCACGGTAGCAACATCTGGATTAGTGCTAGTCCAAATTAGTTCTGTGCTAACCGTTGTATTTTCTGGCAGAATAGAAGCTTCGAACTGAAAGGTTTGTCCTATCTCGATACTAATCGATGTTTGATTTAGTTCTATTGATTCAATTGGAATCAGCGGATTTACTTGATATTCATTAACAGCTACTGTTCCGCTCACTTCATTCCCAACTAGTAGCAGCGGTTTGTTAGTAGGACTGTTCTCTGCTTGGATAAAGGCAAGTCCTTCTGGAGCAACATCCCCACTAATCGTTTGTGAAAAATCTCTTGTATTCGTATAATTTGCAAATGTGGCATTAGAGGGATTGGTAATATTGTAAGTCATTACGCCACTAATGCGTTCTAAGCCAATAAATGCATAAAGCTCATTTCCAATCATGCCTACTTTCACATCTTCTGGCTCCGGCCCTTTTTTTGCACTTCGTTTTTCAAATACATCATCATCGTTTGACCAGTTGAAGTAGTCTGGGTAACGCTCGGCTGTAATTTCTTCAAACTCACTGCCACTATCAAAAACGAGTTCCATTGTATCTGCATTCCAGATGGAGAACGAACGCCCACCTAGAGTGTATATCGCATCGTTTCCACGGTCGGTCAGTACTTCTAACTTGTCATAATCACCAGAGCTTTTCATACGCTCGAAAGTAGCTTCTGCCTCTTGTTGAGTAAATCCTTTAAATAACGACGGATCTAGTTGGATGGAATCTTTGATCTTTTTGAAATCCTTTACGTTAACAAATTCCTCCCATTCTGTCGCATCACCTTCATTTGCAGTTAATAAATATGTCATTCCATCTTTCTCGATTACATCAATCGAGTCTGGCATATATACACCTAAAATTGGTAATGATTCGATTTCAATTTTATCATTTCGTGCTGCATCCAATCCGTTGCCTGGCAGAGAGTGATCTTTAAAGCCTAATGACTTTACTGAAATTACTTTTCCTGTTTCCACATTGATTTTTGCAATAGCATTATTTTCTTGTAGGGAAACGAATGCAGTCTTTCCATCTTCTGTAAGGCTGATGTATTCAGGCTCTAAATCGTGAACCGCATCAGCTAAGGAACCATTGTTTCGGATATGCACATCGGAATCTATTACACTAGTATTATCAAAAAGAACCGTTTTCGCTTGTTTTGTTTCATAGTTAACAATGGTAACAGAGCCTTCTGGATCTGCTCCATTTTCTAAGCCCATTCTTGGTTCTGCTTCATTTGCAGATAGAATATGGTTACCATCTTTAGAGATTACGACATTATCAGGCTGAACTCCAGCTTCAAATGTATGTAGGATATTTCCGTCATAATCTAAGATTACAATACGTCCATTTTTTGTATAATCGACATCTTGAACTGCAGCTGCAATTATTTGGTTTTCCGTATTAATATCAATACTAGTTAAATCTCCATATTGAAAGGAATTACTGTTAAGTAGTTCTGCAATATTAATAGATTTTTCTTTGGATAAATCTTGATGTGTATTTGTTTTTAAAGAAGAAAGGTCTACGATATCAATGGTTTGCAGTTTTCCATTAATGACATAGAATTTTTGATTATCTGGATTGTACTTAACGATTTCCGCGACGCCGCCATCTTTATCTGTTAACCCCGTACTGTAGGAAGCGATCTTTTTCACATCAATTGTATCCGAAAAGGTTGCAGCGCTTACAGAATAGGGAGCCATAAAATGAGAAAATCCGAGTATACAGGTTACAGATAAGGCACTAATTGTTTTAACAAATGTTTTTTTCATTTTTTCCTCCTAAAAAATTGTAGATATTTGTAGAAACATTCCTTTGTATAGTAAAGGTTTATTTTTTTGTAAGCATGTCGGTAGTGTAATTTTCCTGTATAGATTTTGTAAAGATAATGTGAGCAGGTGGGGAAATATTTGGATGTTTGTTTTCTCTTCTTAAATTGGTATAGATAAACATTCTATGAAACAGGAGGGGTTTGCAATGAAGGCTGTCACTTTTCAAGGAACAAAAGATGTACAAGTAAAACAAGTGGAAGATGCGAAGCTCCAAAAGAAAGATGATATTGTTGTTCGAATTACCTCAACTGCAATTTGCGGCTCGGATCTACATATATACCAAGGTGCACTTCCTACTGAAAAAGATTATGTAATAGGACATGAGCCAATGGGAATTGTAGAAGAGGTAGGTCCTGAAGTAACAAGAGTTAAAAAAGGAGATCGTGTAGTACTGCCGTTTAATATATCTTGTGGACATTGTTATTATTGCGAGCATGAGATGGAAAGCCAATGTGATAACGCTAATCCAAATAAGGATATTGCAGATACAGGAGCATATTTTGGCTTTACAGAAAGATATGGAGATTATCAAGGAGGACAGGCAGAATTATTACGTGTCCCATATGGGAATTTTGTACCTTTTGTTATCCCAGAGTCTTGCGAATTAGAGGATGAAGCTTTGTTATTTATGTCCGATGTCCTTCCAACAGCGTATTGGAGTGTTGAAAATTCAGGGGTAAAAGATGGCGATACAGTTGTAGTACTAGGCTGTGGACCTGTTGGGTTAATGACCCAAAAATTTGCTTGGATGAAGGGTGCGAAGCGTGTTATTGCAGTTGATAATATTTCTTACCGACTAAATCATGCGCAAAAAATGAATCAAGTAGAAATCGTTAATTTTGATAACCATGAAGATACGGGTAACTATCTAAAAGAACTAACATCTGGTGGAGCAGATGTAGTAATCGATTGCGTAGGAATGGACGGAAAGAAATCTGCTATGGAAGCAATTGGACAAAAATTGAAGCTCCAAGGAGGAACTCTAAGTGCGATTGAAATTGGCATGAATGCTGTGCGCAAATTTGGTACGATGCAACTGACAGGGGTTTATGGTTCTAAATATAATATGTTTCCATTAGGAAACATATTTGAACGAAACATCACCGTTAAAACAGGACAAGCACCAGTTATTCATTATATGCCAATGCTGTTTGATTGGATCTCCTCTGGAAAAATGGATCCAACGGAAATCATTACACATCGCATTTCATTGGATGACGCAAGCAGCGCTTACCAAATGTTTAACGACCATGAAGATGAAGTCATTAAAGTTGTATTAAAACCTTGATTGTATAGAGACTAATTATATAAACCTAACAATTATATGGAGATTCTAATCAAATTTTCGTATAATTGTTTGGGTTTTTTTATTCATTTTAAATAGGGTTTGTGGTGATCACCCGCAGCCTGAACACACTTCGCTTTCCATGGGGCGAGCTCCAAGCCTGGGCCTTGGACTTTCTCGCCTACGTGTATTCCGTCTGCTTTGTATTTCCTACTCATTATCTTTTCTTTAAAAAAAGGATGGAACGAGTTGGTTTCGCTACTAAATGAGAGATTGTTTGTCTTTATCTATTATATATTTTGTTTTGTCCCAGCCTTTTGTATTTTTGCTAAGCCTTTAAACATATGGCAATTTATCGACGATTTGTCCTTATCCATATGTTTCTACTATCAAAACCTTTATAATAGAAGTGTAAATTAGCTAACAGAGAGGGACGTTTTCGATGAGAAAATACTCCAAGATGATTAAACCCTTTGATATTATAATGGTCGTTCTCCTCTTAGTCATTTCATTTGTCCCAATGGCTGTATTTGCGATGAGCCAAAGTAAGGAAGAAGAAGGCAATAAAGTTATCGCAATTATTACACAGGACGGTAAAGTCATCCGAGAAGTAGAATTAACAGGCCATACGGAAAATGAACAATTCATGATAAAAGGAAAAGGAAAACAATATAATTTAATCGAAGTGGAAAATGAGCAAATCAGAATTAAAGAAGATAATAGTCCAGACCAGATTGGCGTCAAAATGGGATGGAAAGGCATACCCGGACAAACAATTATTTGCTTGCCCCATAAAGTTTTAATTGAAATAGTAGCAGAGAAACCGGAAGAGACGGAAGATAATGGCTTGATCTTGTCTCATTGATTGCCATTTATATTTTTAACCACATTATTTTAATAAAAAGAGGCTGGGACATAAGTATTCCAGCCAAGGATAATTCCGAACAATTATACGAAGATGCTAATGAATGTTCCGTATAATTGTTCGGGCTTTTATTTGTTTTTCAAAGGATGTTTCCATGAAGTTTGGTGCGATTCCCCGCAGCCGGAATACACTTCGCTTTCCATGGGGCTCGCGCTGAGCCGCTTCGGCCTGTGGCCTGCAGGGTCTCAGACTGTCTCGCTAATCCCATAGGAGTCTTCGTGTATTCCGGCTGCTCTGTTTTTCCAACTAATTATATTTCCTCTTGTAAAAAGTATGCGAAAGCAGCCGCTATTTACTAGCTATATTAGAAATTGTTCGTCTTTACAGAGTATCTATTTAGTTATGTCCCATCCTCTTTTTATCATGATTTCATTTCATTTACTTTATCTAAAATTGTAATGGTATCGATTAAATGATTGTTAAAGATTTTTTTTGCAACAGATAGAAGTTCAATGATAGCAGGATCTCTAAGCGAGTATATGACTCGGTTTCCTTCTTTGTTTCCAATAACAATATTTTTAGAGCGAAGAATACTTAATTGTTGAGAAACAGCTGATCCTTCTAATTCTAAAAGCTCAAGAATTTCATTAACACTTTTATCCCCTTGTGCTAGAATTTCTAAAATTTTGATTCGTAAAGGGTGGGCTAATGCTTTAAAAAAATCTGCCTTAAATTGTTGAATATCAAGATTGTGCGACACGTTGCTAATTGAAAAGATTAGCCACTAGCTTAAAGCTAGGAGAACTAAGAATCTGAAGAGTCGAATGATGGGGTAACGCCCTGAAAGGCTCGCCTAATCCTCCGAATAGCGTTCAGGTGGTGCAAAACACTTGAAGGTTATAAGCTCGGTGAAGTCGGTTGAAGGTCATCCTAACGAGAAAGACGAGGAAAGCTCTCTGGAGGCAGAGGGTATGGCTGATAGACCGGGGTTCTACAAGATAGTCTATGGTGAGAAATTAGATGTCACAGCCATCTATTGACGAAATTCCGAATGTACGGCTCTAGAGGTATAGCTATTCGAAATGGATAGTCCCGCATGTCGGGGTTAGTGAGGTAGAGTAAAATTTGTCTTTATGAAATACCTTATGGTGTTACAGGCACCATCCAGCTAACAGGGCTAGAGGAATCACCTACGGATTGTGAATGAATAGATAGGATTCTTGGAACGTGGTAAGCCGATAACGTGGAGAGTTTGCACTCTATGAAGCGGTAGCAGGGAAAGCATATATGTCGAAAGTGTATATGTATAACCTCTTTTATGTCGGTGAAGGTAATGGCACAGTACCAAAGAAACTGTGATAACAAACAGTGGAGGGATAGCCATTAGTCAACTGTTAGAAGACGACATTATTATCACAGAAATTTCAGGTTCGAGTATGACTAAGAGAAATGAAAGCTGAAATTACAAACCCAATTTGGGAATGTAAAGAGGTGAGTAATTGACTGAAACCCATGCAAAGCCGAAGGAGTTAAAAAGTCAAAAGCTGAGAAACAATGAGTATTACAACACGCAAGACATGTTTGACCAGTTATATCAGCTAAGTTCGGAAGGAAAAACTTTTAATAAGTTATATGAATTAGTTGTAAACCCTGCAAATGTTAAACTTGCTTTTCGTAACATCAAGAAAAACAAGGGAAGTAAGACAGCAGGAGTGAATCAAAACACTATATTCGAAATCGGACTTAGAAGCCCTGATATGCTTGTACAATATGTTAAAAATCGCCTAGATGATTATAAACCTCATAAAGTGAAACGTAAGGAAATCCAAAAGCCAAATGGCGGCATTCGTCCTTTAGGAATTCCTACTATTGAAGATAGACTTATTCAACAATGCTTATTACAAGTTCTTGAACCTATATGCGAGGCTCGCTTTCATAAACATAGCTATGGATTCAGACCTCATCGGAGTCAAATCCACGCATATTCAAGGGCTGTAACATTAGCAAACAAAAACAAACTACATTATGTAGTAGATGTTGATATTAAAGGTTTCTTCGATAACGTTGATCATGGGAAGTTGCTTAAACAACTATGGACAATTGGAATTAGGGATAAACGTATTCTTTCGATTATAAGTAAGATGCTCAAAGCTGAGGTTAAAGGAATTGGGAAACCTACTAAGGGAACTCCACAGGGAGGAATTCTTTCTCCGTTACTTTCAAATGTAGTATTGAATGAATTCGACTGGTGGATAAGTAATCAGTGGGAAACATTTAAGACGAGAAAGGATTACACAAAGATACGTGTAATTGGTGGAAAACAGCGGTTTGACCAAACGGTGAAATACGCCACCCTTAAAAGGTATACCAAGTTAAAGGAAATGTTTATTGTAAGATATGCAGATGACTTTAAAATCTTTTGTCGAGACCACAAAACCGCATTTATTATATTTGAATCTTCTAAGCAGTGGTTAAAGGAAAGATTAGGCCTTGAAATCAGCAATGAGAAATCGAGAGTAGTCAATTTACGTAAGAACTATTCGGAGTTTCTAGGGTTTAAGTTCAAAGTAGTTCCAAAAGGCAAAAAGCGTGTTGTTAAATCGCATATGACAGATAAATCACGACGCAAGGTAATTGAGAAAATAAAAACAAAAGCTGAATTTATTCGAAGAAAACCGAATAAGGCTGAAGTAACTAAATTTAACTCAACTATCTTGGGAATTCACAATTATTATCGGTATGCGACACATACGACAAAGGATTTCAGTGAAATTTCTTACTCAGTCAAACGAATCCTGTATAACAAGCTTAAAAAAGCAAAGAGTTCAAAGGGAGTTATCACACCATTCTTTCAAAAAGCATATAAAGATTATCTTAATAAAAAGAAATTCTTTGCGTGTGGCATGATTTTATTCCCGATAGATGGGGTGAAACACAAAAGCCCTTTGAACTTTACTCAGGAGAAAAACTCTTATACCGAAAGTGGACGAATCTTGGTTCACAATAGCCAAGAGGCTGTACCACCGATCATGGTACATTATTTGATGGAAAACCCAATAAAATCGGAGAGTATGGAATACAATGACAATCGACTCTCAAAATATATTGCTCAATTAGGTAAATGTGCAATAACACGTAAAGATTTAATCATTGGGGAAATGGAACTCCATCATAAAAAGCCTAGAAATAAAGGTGGAACGGACGCTTATCAAAACCTTATATTTATATGTAAGGAAGTCCATAAGTTAATCCATGCGGTAAAGGAAAGCGCCATTAATAAGTACCTTAATGTACTGAATCTTAATGAAGAACAACTGAGTAAAGTTAACGCTCTTCGTAAAAAAGTGGGCAACTGTGTAATTGATAATGTAACGAGCTAGTAGTTGATGGGGCGCCGTATGAGGTGAAAGTCTCACGTACGGTGCTAAGCGGGGGAAACTTCAAAGTCTTACCTATCGCAACCAAATGCCTTCCTCCTTTTCTTTCATTACTTTATTGCTATGGATGCTGACTCATTCACTCTTTGGTCTTGTTGATTGGCTAATGTCTCGCATTCTTGAAAAGCAAAGTATTTGCAACCTTGGCATTGATGCTTGTTTACAAGGAGTAAGCTATAGTCGATTGCTTCTCCTGTGTGTATAAAGAAATGATTTGGTCCAATTTTCTCAAACAAGCCGGTTTTTCGAAGGATGCCTTCTGGTTGAGGATTAATTCCACAAATAAGAACTTTTCCATGCTTAGAAAAGCTTTCCACAATATTGGCGAAATAAGCCTCTCCGGTTAAATCCATGAAAGGAACTTTTCCCATCCGAAGAATTAGTATTTCAGGTTGACGATGAATAGAGCGTAATAAGGTTTGCTCAAATGCTTGGGCAGCTCCAAAAAATAACGGTCCCTCCACATCAAAAATGCTAATTTGAGGACAACCGTGGGACAGTTTTTGATCCAGTTTTTCTAGTTTATTTAAGTTGCTAGGCAGTACTTGAGATGTTTTCATTATATCACTCATACGTTTAGTAAAGATAATAATAGCTAAAAACAGGCCTATTTCTACTGCTGTTGTTAAATCAAAAAAGACCGTTAGTAGAAAAGTGACGCTTAATACAAGGGAATCTCCTGTTTTTGTTTTGAGAATTGTACGAAATGATTTCTGTTCACTCATATTCCATGCAACTACCATTAATAAAGGAGCCATGCTTGCGAGTGGGATTTTGCCTGCAAAAGGGGCAAGAACCATTAGAACCAGAAGCACTACGATACCATGAATGATTCCGGAAAGAGGGGAAACTGCCCCACTCTTTATATTTGTAGCTGTTCGGGCAATTGCGCCTGTAGCTGGAATGCCCCCAAATAAGGGAGCAATCATATTGGCAATCCCTTGACCAATTAACTCTTTATTACTGTTATGTTTGCTGTTTGTCATGCCATCTGCCACAACAGCAGATAATAGGGACTCAATTGCGCCAAGAATCGCAATAACAAACGCGGGTTGAATCAATAATGTAATTCGCTCCCAAGTAATAGGCGGAAGATGAAAGGATGGTAATTTATTTGGAATGCCGCCATACATCGAATCAATAGTAGCGATTTCGCTAGGATAAAAAAACGTTGCAATAATGGTAGAAATAATTAATCCCATTAATGGTCCAGGGAGTTTTGGAAACCATTTCGGTGAAAAAAGAATAATCACAAGACAAATAACAGCTGTAAAAATGCTATATAGACTAACTGTATCGAAATGCTGAATGATTTCTCTCATATTAGCTAAGAATGCCTCATGTTTTTCTATATTCCGCAAGCCTAAAAAATTGGAGATTAAATCCCGAATTCAGGTTTCACACCCGATGCAATCGCAAATGCCATCCCCAGTGGAATCGCGATAATACCAACAATAATTCCAGAAGTAATATCTTTTCTAAAAGACGCAAACGAGTAGTGAGTAAATCGATTGTCAATCAATTTCCATTTCATATTAACCCTTCTTCTTTGAATATTTGTATATTTGATTATTTGAATATACTATTAAAATTTACTCTTTACTTTAGTAGAAGTCAAAATAAATTTTGTGAATTATTTTGTTTTGAAGATAGGGAGGCAGGAGGGATAATAGTTTGTTTCTTTATGAGGATTAGAGGGGGGAATAAATGAGAGAATTTGGATGTTATTTGAAAATTTTCGCATATATGACGTCTGCGGGGGTAGCAACAAACTTTACGAAAACGGCCTAATAAAAAACGGTACCACACTTGATATAATGTGTGGTACCAACTCCTACTGAACCTTGATTATTTTTCTTCCTCATCCATAAATGGTTTGTTAACGTAATAATACATAACACCCATAAAACCGACACCGCCAATTAAATTCCCTATCGTAACAGGTACTAAGTTACGAATAATTGCTGGAATAGTAACAGCTGGATTTTGATCTAATACATAAGAAATAGAGAATGTCGCCATATTGGCAATGCTGTGTTCATAGCCAGAAATGAAGAAACAGAAAACAAATAAAATCATTACCGTAATTTTCGCGATATCCTCTTTTAAAGCCATAGGGATAAAGAAAGCTAAACAAACAAGCCAGTTACATAAAATTCCTCGAAAGAAAAGTTCACTAATTGGTGCTTCTAATTTGGTTTCTGCAGCATGGAGCAAGAAGTCATTGACACTAGGAGATTTAAATAGCCCAGTTAACAAGATGAAAACAGCAAAGAAGATTGCCCCAACAATATTTCCTGCATAACTAGTTCCCCAAACTTTAAAAACATCCGTCCATTTAATTTTTTTTCTTAATGCTGCATAAGTATAGTAAAAAGTGTTTCCTGTAAATAAATCACCGCCGCCATATGCGATAAGAATAATTGCTGCGCCGAATACTAAAGCAGCCATTGGGTAAGCAAAAGGTGATTCTACTGCGTAAAAGAAATTTCCAGTTTTAAATGCCACGATTACGCCAAAGCCTATGAACATACTTGCAACAACGGCACGCATAAAAAAGCGAAACTTACTTTGTTTATAAATTTTTAATTTTTTTAACGCTAATTTTTCTACTTCAAAAAGAGATGCGCCTTCCATATTCATAATCCTCCTGATCAAGGTTTTTCTTAGTTTTCACTGTAGTAATGTTTATTACCCTATTATTATCATGCTGATTCCTTAAGAGGTCAATGAAAATATGTGAAAAAAATCACAATAGAAACATTTATTCAAAATTTGTTCACAAATTAAAAGGGATTTAATCTATCTTATTATATTCCCCAAAAAGAACTAGATTAAAATATACAAAAAATATGCAATATTTTTCTGAAAATACAGTAAATAAAAACTTTTATAAAGGTGAAAAAAGTTAAATCTAATGCATAAAATCACAATGGAATAATTTGTCGAAGAATTCATGTTATATTTTCTTACAAATGTATAGACTTTATATTTATTCAATCATAAAATAGAAGATGGAAACTAACAAGGGAGTGAAGAGCTCATGACTTCAGCATATCGCATATCGATGCTTGTAAATGATCAGCCGGGAGTTCTGGCTCGTATATCCAGCTTATTTGGAACGCATCATGTAAATATTGAAGATATAAAAACGAAAAAATATAAACGAGAAGCAACGACGAGAATACAAATTTCTAGTTCAGCAGGAGACAAGCAAGTTCAAAACCTTTTAATTGGATTACAGGGACTAATGGATGTCGTAGAAGTGGATGCAGATGCCATTCATAAATCGGCTTTCCAACAAAGATTGCTTCAACGTACAGATACTATTCAAACACTAAGAGAGCAAAAAACATTAAGCAAAAAAGTATCTTACTGGCTAGTTGCCTGCAGTTTATTTTTAACATTATTCGGAACGAATATCCCAGCATCTCTTTATTCGCTTTATCGAATGGAGTGGGGACTTACATCGGGAATGATTACACTTGTGTTTGCTATTTATGCCTTTACCGTAATTCCCGCTATCGTCATTGCTGGGCAATTATCAGATCAAATTGGGAAAAAGAAAGTGCTAATTCCAGGGATTTTCTTCTCACTGATAGGAACATTTTGCTTCACCATCGCAAATGGTCTTGGAATGCTGCTTATTGGCCGTTTATTCCAAGGATTATCTGTCGGTATTTTAAATGGAGTAGCAGTAGCTGCTTTAACAGAGTTAGATGAGAAGAAAAACACGAAAAAGACCGCGTTAATATGTGCTCTTGCTGTTACACTTGGTAATGCATTCGGGCCAATTCTCTCCGGATTGCTTGGTGACTTTGCTCCAATCCCATTAAAATTATCTTATTATGTACATTTATTATTTATCATCCCATGTTTTATCCTTCTGTTTTTCCTAAATGAAAATATTAGACCAGGTCTAAAGCCTGTTCAATTAAAGAAACCATTTGTTCCAAAAGAAATAATGAAACCATTTTTATTAGCTTCCTTTACTTCTTTTGTGGCATGGTCGATTATTAGTATGTTTATGTCTTTAATACCATCCAATCTGTCTAGCTTTACGACCGTAACGAGCTTAACCATATCAGGAATTGTTGTAGCACTTGGATTAATCGCTGCGGCCTTTAACCAAATTTTATTAAAACAATTATCCTTAATAAAATTGATTGCAATTGGATATGTTTTCCTAGCGGTAGGGCTTATGCTTCTAGTTATTACAATTAACACCCAATCGCTGACATTATTGTTGATTTCAGCTGTACTTATTGGTGGAGGGAATGGACCAGCGTATGCGGGAAGCTTAGCGCTAGTAAATGAAGTGGCACCAAGTAAAATAAAAGGAAATATTGTTTCTACCTTTTTTGTAATTACGTATCTAGGTGTAAGCCTGCCAGTTATTGGTCTCGGCTATTTATCACAGACATTTGGAGTTGCTGGCGCCGTAACAACATATGTACTTATCATGGGAGCACTTATATTGTTAATTGCAGGTTTTGCTTGGAAAGAAAGAAAAACCATTTTTACAAAATAAGCATATCTCACACTGAGGGAAGTTTTGTAAATATTAAAGATCAGTTTTCTACTTTTAAGTGGGAACTGGTTTTTTTATTTTTGGAAAAAGGAGAGAATCGTAAAGTAAATGTAAAGATACAAAAAAATGATAATAAATCTTGGACTATTGAATACAATGGTGATGTAGTATTTTTAAAGCAAACTTTGGGAAGGGAATCTGCTTTGAAATTCCATCAGAATTAACATTGGAAGGCCCCGTAGACAGAGACGATCTGGGTGGCTAAAATTGTGTTTTTAAAAAGGTAAGTAGATTCCCTAAACCATTGAGAAGTAGAAGCTACAAGTGGTAGAATCCGTATAAAAGAAAAAAATAAAAAAATTGTCGAAAAGAGGTTGCTTTTTTAACAATACGGCTATATAATAAAAAACGTGTTAAAAATAAGTAAAAAAACAGTAAAGAAAACTTAATAAATGCGGGTGTAGTTTAATGGTAAAACCTCAGCCTTCCAAGCTGATGTCGTGGGTTCGATTCCCATCACCCGCTCCATACATACGCTCACAACGCAGTGTTTCGTTTCATTAAGAACGAAGCATTGCGTTTTTTAATTTTACAAAGAAAATAGCTATATGCAGGAGAGGGTGTTTCCGCTGTATCGGCTCTCCTGACAAATTATTATTCTACAATGGAAAAAGAAGCTTCTCCTCCATGAACCTGTACAAACATATTAAGTAGGGATTCTACCATTTGGTTTGCTTTTTCACTTTCAATGGATGGGGGAAGATAGACAATTTGAATGGCATTTTTCGTAGATGGTTGGACAGGTGCTCTGTCGGAATCGACAAAAGGACTGCCAAATGGACCAAGCTCATCTGCAGATACAATCAAATTTTCAATCGAATTCATTCTTCCATTAAGACCAGCATATTGTTCGCCTTCTTTTCCAATACGTATGTTTATATTTCCTTGAAGATTGGCACAATCATAAATACCGATAGGAACGCCATATTGAAGGGAAAAGAAATTATTAATATCAATGCTACTATTGATTGGCTCTAAGTAATTTTGTTTTTTGATGCGTCTAAGCAGGCTTTCTGCTGAATGGCGATAGCGATTTGGATCTTTACCTGTCTTTTTAAAGATTTCCCGCCATTCTTTTACAGAAGGAATATCGGTTACGTTATTATCTTCTAAATCAAAAAAAATAGACTCTTGAAAAAGTCGCATTCGCCCTTTTATCATCTGTGGTGTGTCCATTACTTCCATTCCTTGATAATGAATGAATCCGATCTTGAAATTAGGTATCAATTGCTTAATCTGTGCTGAGATGGAAATATCCAATATATACACCTCCAATATAATAGTTGTTTATGTTATCCTATATTTTAGCGTAATCTTAATGAAAAACCAATGAAAAGGAAGGAGGGAGCCCATTGGATTTCCGTGAATTAAAGAAAGATATCATTGAATATAGTAAAACAATCGGAATAGATAAAATAGGCTTTACCAGTGCCAGTACCTTTGAAGAAATGAAAGTACGTTTAATCAGGCAGCAAGAATTAAATTATCAATCTGGTTTTGAAGAGAAAGATATAGAGAAGCGGGTAAACCCCTCCCTTCTATTAGAACAGCCAAAGTCGATTATTTCGATTGCACTTGCTTATCCTTCTAAAATGAAAGAAAGGGTAGTCAGCAAAAAAGGAGCACGCAGAGGCATATTTTGCCGTGCTTCTTGGGGAACTGATTATCATGTTGTATTAAATGATCGTTTGAAGAAACTTGAGGATTATATAAAAGAAAGAATCCCGGATGCATTGTGTAAATCGATGGTAGATACCGGGGAATTGGTGGACCGAGCAGTTGCTCAGCGTGCAGGTATTGGCTGGTCTGGAAAAAACTGTGCGATCATCACACCAGAGTTTGGCTCTTATGTTTATTTAGGAGAAATGATTACCAATCTTCCACTAGATCCAGATACTCCAATGGAAGATCAGTGTGGAACATGTAATAAATGCGTAGAGGTTTGTCCGACAGGTGCGCTTATTCAAGGTGGACAGTTAAATGCTCAAAGATGTATTGCTTTTCAAACACAGACAAAGGGATTTCTAGCAGAAGAATTTAGAGAAAAGCTCGGAAACCGAATTTATGGCTGTGACACCTGCCAAACTGTTTGTCCGAAAAATAAAGGAATTGATTTTCACAATCATCCAGAAATGGAGCCAGACCCAGAAATTGCAAAACCATTGCTCCAGCCACTACTATTTATCAGCAATAAAGAATTTAAGGAAAAGTATGGTTATATTTCTGGTTCTTGGCGTGGAAAAAAGCCGATTCAGCGCAACGCGATTATTGCACTTGCTCATTTTAAAGAGGAAGGAGCAGTCGGAGATTTAATTACTGTTATGAAAAAAGACCCAAGACCAGTGATAAGAGGAACAGCAGCATGGGCTTTAGGGAAAATTGGCGGCGACGAGTCAAAGACTGCCTTGCAAACAGCAACACAACAAGAAGAAGATCAAGAAGTTCTACAAGAAATCCAAGATGCTTTACAGCGATTAGCGCATTAATTAATATGGCTGGTTTCCTTTGGGGGAAGATCGCTGTTTTTTCTTGTGGTGAGAGGGAAAGAGGTTTTCATCGTGTGGCTGACCGCTAATATTTCGTGGAGTGGTAGGAAAAGAGGCGTTCATCGTGTGGCTGACCGCTAATATTTCGTGGAGTGGTAGGAAAAGAGGCGTTCATCGTGTGGCTGACCGCAAAAATTTCATAGAGAAAGAGAAAAAGTGGTTTTCATCAAGTGAATGAACACCAAAATTTCATAGAGAAAGAGAAAAAGTGGTTTTCATCAAGTGAATGAACGCCAAAATTTCATAGAGAAAGAGAAAAAGTGGTTTTCATCAAGTGAATGAACGCCGAAATTTCATGAAGAAAGAGAAAAAGTGGTTTTCATCAAGTGAATGAACGCCAAAATTTCATGAAGAAAGAGAAAAAGTGGTTTTCATCAAGTGAATGAACGCCAAAATTTCATAGAGAAAGAGAAAAAGTGGTTTTCATCAAGTGAATGAACGCCAAAATTTCATAGAGAAAGAGAAAAAGTGGTTTTCATCAGTAGGATGAACGCCAATACTTCATACAGTAAGAGGGAAAATGTCTTTCCTCATTTTTTACTAATTAATACGAGACCAAAAAGAAGGATATCTATGCCTTCTTTTTTTTGTACAGTTCTTCTCCCTTTAAACATAGTTATTAAAGAAGGGAGTAGATGGAATGAAACAACAATTAATGGAGCTTATCGAGAAACGGATTCAGCAATGTGTTGCAAAAGAAAGAACAGCCATAGTAGATGAGAAATTAGAGCGAAAAAGAAATAGTATGAATAAAAGAAATGCTGAAATAGTTCATGTGAAGGCAAAAGGGAAAATTGAAGATAGTCAAAAAAAGGCGGATGAGACAGAAGAATTGGTTTATTCTGTTCATCTCCAATATTTTATCAAGCAAGGCGAGCTTTTTATTGTTGAAGAAGAGGTCGAAAATAGAAAAGGTGTTTTTTATAAAGGCGTATTAATTGAAGATACGGAGCTCCTCCCAGCTTATCCAGAAGATTATCGAGAGGTACCATTAGCTGAAGAATTTAGAGAAATGAAAGAGAGATCGAGTCGCTACACATATGATCGTCTAAAAGCAGTGCAATATGCAGAGAAATGGTGGAATAGTTACAATCCGAAATACCACCAATTTGAGGTCGATTGTACCAATTATATATCGCAATGTGTGCATGAGGGAGGGGCGCCGATGAGAGGCTATCCGAACCGTAATAAGGGTTGGTGGATGCAAAATAATAATTGGAGCTACAGTTGGTCTGTAGCGAATGCATTTCCAAGATATTTAGAAACTTCTACTGCCGGTCTACGTTCAAATAAAGTAAATAGCGCAATGGAGTTAAAGCTTGGAGATGTCATTTGTTATGATTTTGAAGGGGATGGGAAATATAATCATACAACGATTGTCACGGGAAAAGATGCAAATGGAGAGCCGTTAGTAAATGCACATACGTATAATAGTCGCATGCGCTACTGGAAATATGAAGATTCAACTGCCTATACTCCAAATATTAAATATAAATTCTTTACGATTATTGATGGTTAAAAAGGAGAATAATCTCTTTCGCATTTCCTTTTAAGTAGGTGTATAATGGAACGGAAAGTAATAGTTAGAGGTGACAAATTTGGCAATACATATTGTTCTATACCAACCACAAATACCTTCCAATACAGGCAATATTGCCAGAACATGTGCGGGAACAGACACGGTGCTTCATCTAATTCGTCCATTTGGATTCTCCACCGATGATAAAGCGTTAAAGAGAGCAGGCTTAGATTATTGGGAATATGTCGAGATTCATTATTATGACTCCTTAGATGAATTTTACAAAAAAAATGACGGCGGAGCTTTTTACTATGTTACGAAGGTTGGAGAAACGCCTTATGACTCCTTCAATTACAGTGAAATAAATAAAGATCATTACTTTATTTTCGGAAGCGAAACAACGGGGCTTCCTCAAGAAGTTATTCAGAATAATTTAGATAGAACTTTACGAATCCCAATGACAGATAATATTCGTTCTTATAATCTTTCAAATACAGCAGCTGTTCTTATTTATGAGGCATTAAGGCAACAAAATTTTGGACATCTAAAAAAATAATATTGAAACAATGACAGAGTGTAAATCGTAATAGATTTATACTCTTTTTTACACTAGTGTTGCATTAATTTAAATTCACTATTAAAAATACTCAAAATGTTCAATATTATTATTTTGCGCAAAGAAAAAGTCCTTTATAATGGATTAGTCAGGTGGTAACCCGTCCAAATCCACTAAAAAAGGACCATCACATGGACAAGATTACACGAAAAACTTCATTTGGACAATGGTTTTCACCTATAAATCTTCAATTATTTGAAGAAAACGTGAAAACGATGAAATTAGATTACTATACGAAAAAATTAACGACAGAGTCATTTCTAAAATTACTACTTTTTGCGCAGCTACAAGAAATTGAAAGTCTGCATGCGCTGGGTGATTGTCTTTTTCGATGACCAGCTTCAAAAAGGGATAGACCTTGATTCTATTAGTATTTCTCAGTTGTCACGGCGGTTAAACGGCATAAACCCTGATCTATTTCAAAGGCTTTTCCTTGATTTAGTGTCACAAATTCATGCCAAAACGCATTACACGAAACTCGTGATGCCGTTAAAAATCATTGATTCAAGCACATTGCCACTTAATTTGACCAATCATAAATGGGCTAAATTCCGCAAAACAAAAGCAGGTGTAAAGTTACATTTGCGCCTTGTGTTTATGGAAAAGGGTATATCCTATCCTGAAAAGGCCGTTATGACAACGGCAAAAGAACATGACCGTGGTCAGCTTGAAATCATGGTGGATGACAAGGAATGCATGTATGTGTTTGACCGTGGTTATCTAGACTACGAGCGCTTTGATCGCATGACTGATGATGGCTACTTCTTTCTTTCACGGCTACGCAAAAATGCAGTCATACGGAACGTTTACGATTTTAAGCTACCCAAGGATACAGCTGTTTTATCAGACCAAATGGTGTTGATAGGTACGACTCAAAACCGTGCTGAAAATTACTTTCGGCTTCTAAAAGTGATGGACTCAAAAGGAAATGAACTTCATTTAATTACAAATCGTTTTGATTTAAGCGCCGAAGAAATTTCAGAAATGTATAAATCACGGTGGGCAATTGAGCTGTTTTTTAAATGGATCAAACAACATCTCAGCATCAAAAAGTTCTACGGTCAAAGCGAATGGGCGATTCAAAATCAAGTATTTATCGCACTAATTGTTTTTTGCCTACATGTTCTCGTGCAAATCGAGACCAGAAGCAAGCGAAAAACCTTACAGATTAGCCGTTATCTAAGGGCTGCATTGTGGAAACCAGCGAATGTTTGGCTTCGAAAGATTGAAGGAAAAGCCATCCCTTAAATATGCAAATTGTCGTCGTTGCAAAAGTCTAATTGTAAATAAATTTCCAAATGGATGGGGCCACCTTTGATTGGGTATTTACTTTTTTGCCTCTAAACAGGGAAGGTGAGTAAACTGAAAATTATGACACTATTTATGCAACACTAGTGTCTTTTTTATTATAAATAGACTAAAGGGAAGTGGATGTGAAATGGTCTTTACTATATCGAAAGATTTTCTCTTTTTATTAAGCTTCTTTATCCTTCTTTTTGGATCAGAAGGCTACTTAAGAAAAAAGCTAGGACTGCCAAATAAAAAGGAAAAAAAGGTCCATCCACTACAAAAATGGTTGGATTTTACGATGATACTCAGTGCTATAATCTTAATGTTTTTATTAGATAGTCCAATAGTAAGTATGTGTATATTAATCTGTCATAGCTTTCTTCAATCTTTTGTAGAGTGGAGATATAATAAAAAGTCAAAAGAATGGATTATTTATTTAACAAGCGGGCTAATTCTTTTTGTCCTAACGATTATTGGTATATTATTAGGATATAGTTACTATCAGTAATTTTTGAAAACAATAAGAAAAAAATAAAGGAGAGGATTTCATGAATCAAACAATTGAAACAATACTCAATCATCGCTCTGTAAGAAAATTTACAGATAAGGAGTTAACCCAAGATCAAATTCGTCTCCTTGTAGAAGCTGCCCAAAGTGCTTCTACCTCTAGTTTTGTACAAGCCTATAGTATTATTGGTGTAAAAGATAAGGGAAAAAAGAAAAAATTAGCGGAATTAGCTGGAAATCAGCAATATGTGGAAAACAATGGTCATTTATTTGTTTTTTGCGCTGATTTATATCGCCATGTTGTAGCAGCAGAAATGGAAGGGAAAAAGGAAGCGGCACTGGAATCGATTGAAAGCACAGAAAAATTTATGGTCAGCCTTATAGATGTAGCATTAGCTTCACAAAATATGGCAATTGCCGCAGAGTCATTAGGACTTGGCATTTGTTACATAGGTGGCATTCGAAATAATTTAGTGGAAGTGAGTCAGCTATTAAAAACACCGGATCATGTTTTACCGGTATTTGCTTTAGTTGTAGGCTATCCAGATCAACAAACAGAGAAAAAACCAAGAGCTCCATTTCATCATATTTATCACGAAAATGAATATGAGCAAGACCTAGAACAATATAAAAGTGGGCTAAAGGAATACAACGAAGAAATCACCGAGTATTACGAGGAAAGAACAAATGGAGCAAGATCGGATACATGGACAGCGCAAATGGCCGGTAATTTTGCACAAAAATCGCGTATGTATATGAAAGGGTTCGTGCAACAGAAGAAATTCGATTTGAAATAACTCAAAGAAGGACAATAAAACAGTGTCAGAGTGAACCGATGCTGTTTTTTTATCCCACTCTTAACGGGCAGTAAGACCCCCACCTCAAGCTGCGGAAATTGAAGAAGCTAGGTGGGGGTGCACCGAGATCTAAAAAGTAGACAATATAAATTCGGTTTAGTTTAATAAATCTAATTAGGTTAAGCAATAGAGCACTTTCTTAGTAAGGTCAGAAATGTACTCATTGGTGACAATTCATCACCCCTTTTATCTTCATAATTAGATTGAAAATCCCTTCCCTTGGCTCTTTTAGGTAGGGGATTTTTATGATTAAAATGGATTAATTCTTAGACGACATTCCAATTCGTATATTTCTCTATTTAATTTTCCAAGCTCATCTTTCAGTTCTATGTTTTCTTTTAATAATCTCTCTATTTGTTCCTTTTCATTTATGCCCTTTTCAAAAGCAGTCCCTTCCCACCTATAGTATTCTAGGAAATTATAAACGTCATCTTCGCCTACAAAGTATTGGCCGGTAGCTTCTTTTGAACCTTTAAGTATTCCCTCATCTAGCCATTGTCTTACCTTTTCTTTACTGCATTTTATTCCACATGAATGCATTAATGAAGTAGCTTCTTGCTCTGTTAAAATAGTCAATGTATCAATCCTCCGATATCTTAACTGTTCAAGTAATTTCCAATGTATGTAATGTCCTTTTCTTGTTGTTCTCTTATCATCTTGGCGAAGTGTCTCAGAACCCTGGGAGCCTGTCAAGGAAGGCACTTGACAAGCTCCCAGAATTCTGAGGTGTGGTCTGTAAGATGACAAGGAGAAAATATAGCCTGTGGCTCTCTGTTTAACTAGCCGCGACATATTGATTAGGTGTCTTATAGTTCAACGTACTTTGAATTCGTTTATGATTATAGTAATAGACAAAGTCATTAATAACCTTTATAGCTTCAATTTGATTATGAGCCACCTTTAGTTCTTCTAGGCATTCCGTCTTTAGATAGGAGAAGAAGCTTTCAATACAGGCATTATCAAAAGGATTGGCCTTTCTAGACATACTTGGCGTAAGTTGGTTTTTTGCCACTAATTGATGCCACTTGGTTGAACGATAGGTAAAACCTTGATCAGAATGAAGGATTAGTTTCTTGTTTTTATTTTTTCTCTTTTTCAATGTGTCTAGTAAGGAGGCCTTTACTAAATTAACGTCATGGATTTCAGCTATCGAATGCCCTAATACTCTATTATTGTGTAAATCTAGGATTGTAGACAAATATAGTTTTCCATTTCCATAGGAAATTTCGGTTACGTCAGTGACCCATTTCTCATTTATTCGTTTGGTAGAAAAGTCTCTTTGTAATATATTTTCATATATAAATCCTGCTGAGGCGACTTTATGCTGTTTAGTTCCTTTTTTCCATTTACGCGCCTTGCTTTTCAAACCTAACTCTTGCATTAGTCGGCGTACAACTTTCTCACTTGCGGGAATGTTATACTGGTTATTTAAAACAGCACGTATTTTTCTATAACCATACCTACTTTTATGTTCCTCGTAAATCAATTGAATATACTCCTTTAACTGTCTTTCTTTCTTTGATTCTCTTTTCTTTTTTTCTTTCTTTTTTTCATATTTATAGTAGCCGGCTCTTGAGATTTGTAGTTTTGCACAAATCTTCCCTATTGGATATTTCTTTTTTAGTTCGTCCACTACCTTGAATTTATACTTTTTCCCTCCTCGTTCAGAATTGCTAGATACTTTTTTAAAATTTCATTCTCCATTTCTAGTTCCTGTATTAATTGATCTTTATCCATTTGAGGTTGCTTTCTTCTTTTACGTTTCAATCCTACTTCACCATATGTTTTATATCTATTAATCCACACATAGATATAATCTGGGTCTGGAATTCCATAGTCAGAAGCAATAATTAATACGCTTTCTCCTGCCATTGCTCTTTCTACTGCCTCTAACTTCAACTCTGGTGAATACTTGTTATTTTTTCGTTTACTTGTAGACATGTATTATCGGCTCCTTTTACTATCTGTATGGTCACTTTTTCCCGAATTTATACATGTCTACTAATAGGGGCTCACTGTAGGGAAACTGCCCGTAAAGGTCCGATAAGTGCAACTAACCATAAGTGGAGGATGAGGAAAAACCCCCACTTATGGAAGTTTTCTTTATGCAAAAGTCTGAATTGCTAAATAAGAATTAGGAAAAAGAAAAAATTCCTCTTTCCTATCAATTGTTATTTTATAGCGGTTCTCCGCGCTAAAGAAAAGGTTTTTCTCCTAATTAGTTAGGTTCTCTAAAAAAACTATTCCTTCTTTTAAGCATGTTCGTATTCTCTGGTGCATAGATTATATTAATCGTCTCTGATAAAGTGACAGGGGAGGTCCATATGAGTATATTAAAGAAAATCGAGATGCATAGACAAGAAGAAGAGTTGTTGAAGTGGGAAGGGACATTTGAAGAGTATTTAGAAATATTGAAGGAAAAGCCATGGGTAGCTCAATCTGCACATTCAAGGGTTTATAACATGATTAAAGATGCAGGTATTGATGATGTAAATAGGAAAAAACAATATAAATTTTTTTCTGATCAGCTTTTCGGTTTAGAAGAGCCATTAGAAAGATTAGTAGAAGAGTATTTTCATCCAGCTGCCAAACGTCTAGATGTAAGAAAACGTATTTTATTACTAATGGGTCCAGTCAGCGGGGGTAAATCTACATTGGTTACGATGTTGAAAAGAGGCTTAGAAGCATATACGTACACAGAGCGTGGAGCAGTATATGCAATTAAAGGATGCCCAATGCATGAAGATCCACTTCACATGATACCACATAGTCTAAGAAAAGATTTTTATGATGAATATGGAATCCGCATTGAAGGAAACTTATCGCCACTCAATATGATGAGACTTCAGGAAGAATATAATGGAAAAATTGAAGATGTAATTGTAGAAAGAGTATTTTTCTCAGAAGATAAGCGAACAGGGATTGGAACCTTTAGTCCATCTGATCCGAAATCTCAAGATATCGCTGATTTAACGGGAAGTATTGATTTCTCTACGATTGCTGAATATGGATCGGAATCAGATCCACGGGCTTATCGTTTCGATGGAGAGCTGAATAAGGCGAACCGAGGGATGATGGAGTTCCAGGAGATGTTAAAATGTGATGAGAAATTCTTATGGCATTTATTATCATTAACACAAGAAGGTAACTTTAAAGCGGGAAGATTTGCCCTCATTTCTGCCGATGAGCTAATCGTTGCTCATACAAATGAAACAGAGTATCGCTCCTTTATTTCTAATAAAAAGAATGAAGCATTGCATTCCCGTATTATTGTCATGCCGGTTCCATATAATTTAAAAGCATCTGAAGAGGAAAGAATCTATGAAAAAATGATTCGAGAAAGTGATGTTTCGGATGTTCATATCGCTCCACACACATTGAAAATCGCTGCAATCTTTACGATTTTAACTCGATTAAAAGAGCCGAAAAAAGGCGATATTGATTTAGTGAAAAAAATGCGTTTATATGATGGCGAAAGTGTAGAAGGCTTCAGTTCTGCTGACTTGAAGGAACTGCAAAATGAATATGGTGATGAAGGAATGAGTGGGATCGATCCACGTTATGTCATTAACCGTATTTCCTCTACGATCATTCGCAAGGATGTAACAAGCATCAATGCATTAGATGTGCTGTTGTCAATAAAAGAAGGATTGGATCAACATTCTTCCATTACAAATGAATTAAAAGAAAAATATTTAAATTGCATCTCCTTAGCGCGTAAGGAATATGATGAAATTGCCAAGAAAGAAGTACAAAAGGCATTTGTTTACTCTTACGAAGAGTCTGCTAAAACGTTAATGGATAATTATTTAGATAACGTAGAAGCCTATTGCAATAAAAATAAGCTTCGTGATCCATTAACAGGTGAAGCGATTAATCCAGACGAAAAACTAATGCGTTCTATTGAAGAACAAATTGGTATTTCTGAAAATGCGAAAAAATCTTTCCGTGAAGAAATCTTGATTCGTATTTCCGCTTATGCAAGAAAAGGAAAGAGATTTGATTATAACTCTCATGATCGCTTACGTGAGGCCATTCAGAAGAAGTTATTCGCAGATCTGAAGGATGTCGTGAAAATCACTACTTCAACTAAGACACCAGATGAACAGCAATTGAAGAAAGTAAACGAAGTGGTAGCACGCCTAATCGATGAACATGGCTATAATTCCACTTCAGCAAACGAGTTATTGCGTTATGTAGGAAGCTTATTGAATCGCTAAATAAATTGGTCAAAGGAGGAACAGGCTAAAACACGTCTGTTCCTCTTTTGCCTAATAGGATAGAGAAGCTTGTATGTATTTCTAAAATGAAACATATCTAATAAGGCCCTTTTCTGAAAAAAGTAAAATTATCGAAATTATTAGTAAATTATTTATGCCATCTGCATATGATAGAGTAATCACTTTATTTAGATATAGCATTACCCAAATTAGTGTATGCGCAAATTACTTCATATGTGCACAAAAGGATGAAAAAAATTTAGGAGGGGTAAGATGACCGAAAAGCAGAATAACCATCAGTTTGTAATATCCCAAGAAAATTGGTCCCTCCATCGCAAAGGCCATGATGATCAACAACGTCATCAGGAAAAAGTGCAGGAAGCCATTAAAAATA
This sequence comes from Niallia sp. RD1, assembly GCF_024219955.1. Classification (NCBI taxonomy): domain Bacteria; kingdom Bacillati; phylum Bacillota; class Bacilli; order Caryophanales; family Bacillaceae; genus Niallia; species Niallia sp. RD1. The sequence goes on from NZ_CP100420.1 coordinate 2,532,636, forward strand.
ACCTACCTGATTTAATTACAGAAGAAAACATTGTCATGTCAAATGGTAGAGAAGTTGTGAAAATCCCCATTCGTTCATTAGACGAATACAAAATTCGATATAATTATGATAAAAACAAACACGTTGGGCAAGGGAATGGAGACAGTCAGGTTGGCGATGTGGTCGCACGCGATGGATCTGGAAATCAAAAAGGCCCAGGAAAAGGGCAAGGAGCAGGAGATCAGGCTGGAGAAGATTACTTTGAGGCAGAAGTATCTTTAATGGAATTGGAAGAAGCTCTATTCAAGCAATTAGCATTGCCGAATTTACAAAGAAAAGAACAAGACCAAATTGTTGTCGAGAATATTGAATTTAATGATATTAGAAAAGTAGGCTTAATGGGTAACATAGACAAGAAAAAAACGATGATATCAGCATTTAAACGAAATGCCATGTCTGGAAAACCAGCATTTCACCCCATTTATCCAGAAGATTTAAAATTCAAAACGTGGAATGAAGTGCAAAAGCCAGAGTCCAAAGCAGTTGTACTTGCGATGATGGACACAAGTGGTTCAATGGGCTTATGGGAAAAATATATGGCAAGAAGCTTTTTCTTCTGGATGACCAGATTTCTTCGTACAAAATATGAAACTGTGGAAATCGAATTCATTGCCCACCACACTGAAGCAAAAGTTGTGTCGGAAGAAGATTTCTTTTCCAAAGGAGAAAGTGGAGGTACAATTTGTTCCTCTGTTTATCGAAAAGCATTGGAACTGATTGATGATAAGTACGATCCCGGCCGATTTAATATTTATCCTTTCCATTTTTCAGACGGAGACAATTTAACATCCGATAATGCTAGATGTGTTAAATTAGTAGAAGAGTTGATGGAAGTTTCCAATATGTTTGGTTATGGGGAAGTCAACCAATACAACCGACATAGCACGCTTATGTCCGCTTACAAAAATATTCAAAATGAAAAATTCCGCTACTACTTACTGCGTCAGAAGGCAGATGTATTTAATGCGATGACAAGTTTCTTCCGAAAAGAGGAAGAAGGACAGATGTATGCATAAGGAATGGAGGCACAACTCATGGGGGTTGTGTTTTTTTCTGTTTGTTGATTATTATTTATTTGTTACCAAAACTATATGAAATTATTTTGTGATAAATTAACTGTAGGGAAGGAAGTGGAAAAATGACGAGTCATTATTTTATCGCTACCATGAGACCTATTTCTGAATTTCATGAAAAGGAGAATAACGCCCCTTTTATAAGTGGGGAAGCTTATAAGGAGGAATTACCTTTTACAATGCCATATGTTTATGAAGTAGGCGGAGATGATATAGAATTTATATCCTTTTTAGATGATTTCATGCAGTTAGGAGATGTTGTGGAGCAGTACATTTATGAAGAAGGGCGTAATGGAATAGCACTTTCGGAAAATTTCCCAGAGGAGGCAATAACTATAAATCTTTTGAATAAAACCTATAAGGATCAATTTGGTGAATATCAATTAGATTCTAAGAAATGGAAGGAAGATCTTTCAAGAAGAACTATTGCTTCTAAAAGAAGTGTAACTACATTTATGAAAAGTTAGTTGGATAAGTAGAATAGGAAATATAAATGGAGGTTATCCCGGAGAGAACTGTCTTATCTTTCATATACGCAGCTGTAAATCTCTTTTAATTTATATAAAGTTTTAGACATATCTAGAAGTAGGATTGAGCTTTTTCAATCTATGAACTTAAGTCAGTGAAATAGAATAGTTGCATGTCTAGTGAAATTAACTGAATCTCATTTATAGAAGAAGATTTCCTATTTCTTGATTTGTTTGAATAAAATCATATTACTTTCCAATATCTTTTTGTTTTCTTTAACTATTTTAAATATCTATGATCATTCTTCAAAATTTGATGTATTTAATCTAAAGTTGTATCCTGAAGAATCGTCTTTTACTTCCCAATCTTTCTTAAAAACAATTTTGTTAGTTTCCTATTAGTATGTTTGATTTGTTGATCTTTGGATGGATATTCATAGAAAAACTACTACTAAAATTTTTTTCGTTAAATCTAGTGATTTGGACGTATCTTTTATTTTTGAGGCTTCATTAATAAAAATAATGTATATAGGATGGGGAAGTCAACTAACATTATCGAATTACGACTATATCCGGCAACAAAAAAACTTCAAGATGAATTCTGCTATTATATAATACAAAGACAAGTTTCTTCCGAAAAGAGGAAGAGGGACAGATGTATACATAAACGGTGAAAATACGCTCGTTTTATTGGGTGTTTTTTTTTTTGCCTATCCTAAGGCGGTTAGTCACGGCAGGAAGGGGAAAAACGTATACTGTCCTTGCTTAAACAAATACAAACAAATTTGGTGAATTGTCTAACTTCACATGGTAGAGGAAGATGGTGTGGATCGCTGTATCGAAGGAAAAGCATAGAATGTATTTAGGAAATTTAGCGAGCGTGTCAAAATACCTGAATCCGTGATAAAAAATAATTCTTCCGATAATTTTAGGAATTCCTTATTTTCTTGCCATTCGTACTAATTTAAGTTGGATTGATTGTTTTTTGTGTACACTAAATAAAACCTGCTTACCTATAATTTTTTTCAGGTCTTATTACCTATTCAGTTTCCTAGGCTTATGTTGTAAATGAAAGATACAGTCGTTTAAAAGTAGGAAACCAAGGACTATGATTTCCAAACTTTAAGTAAATTCTTCGGGAATGCTTTACCAATTTTGCAGCTAATGTAATCAAATTCTGGATAACCGTTTTTACTCGGCGACGGAAGACCTTTCTTTTAAGCGGCGCATCCCCTGATTTCAGGCTTTCTTGGCCAATAATCCGAAGGAGATTGTAGGTTAAACATCCAAGATGTAAGATTAATTCATTGGTGGCAAATTTCCCAGAAGGGAAACGTTCTAGGTCTAAATCCGTTTTTAATTCACTGTGGAATTGTTCACAAGTGGCATGTTCGTGATAAAGGCTAATTATTTCCTCTGTTTCATTAGGTAGGGTAGTCCAATAGCTCTCAAACTCAACATCTGGGATTAAGAGGATTTGGCCGTTTTTATCAATCGTTCTTTCTGTTACTTTATAGACTTGGCGAATGGCTTTTTTCATTCCCTTTGGAGTTGTTTCTAAAGCACCATAGAATACACGTTTTCCTTCTCGCTCCTGAACGCATTTACCGAATTGTTCAGCTACCATGAGCCAGTTTTCAGGCTTTTCACGGCGAGGATTTCGTTTAATTATGAAATCGGCCTTTTCATTCACACAAACTTTTAGGTTTTCGACACTATCGTTTCCTGCATCCATACGGACCAATAACGATAGATCAGTAATCATCCGAGAATATATAATACTTTTCTCGAGAAATTTCTCAGTATCCTTTTGAACGTGTGTGCTTCCCTCCCGAAGTTCCACATTTACAACGTAGCCTTCTTGACCCAAATAGGAGAAGTTAGGGGAATACCCGTCACATCCTTTGTATGTGCGACTAACCCCTTCTTTCTTAGTATTTGAGTTATCAAATGGCGATACATCAATATCCAGAGGTACGTATGATTTTTTGTCACTAGTAATTGTTGGAGTGACAGGAGAATCAAATTGCCGTATTAGTTTAGCCGATTCTTCCAGAACAATGGATTTCCATCCAGTCACCTTGGCAATTTGATCGAGTCGTTGCCGTAGTGTGGGACTTGATGGAACCACTTGAATATCCAATGCACGATAAAAGAAGGGATCATCTCGAAATTCTTCGATATGGTCGAAATCATTCTTACCTTGGCACAATAGACCCACATAAGAAGTGGTAACATCCCCATTAAGAATGGCCGGAGACGACTTGATTTCTGGGACCTTTAAGGATGAAAAACGTTTGTAAAATTTTGTTTTTGATAAAAGCAAACCTATTAAACCTAGACCCGAATGGGTCGTTAATGTATCATCGGAATCTTCTAAAATAAACTTAACCAATTTCAACACCTGCCTGGTGAAATAAAATTATCAACATAAATCAGCTGATAACATTATTATATCAGACTTTGTGGGCACATTTATTATTAATTACGTCACGGATTCAGGAAAATAAACATAATGGAAGGAAATGGTATTATGGGGGGATTGCTAAAAAAGTAAAATAGCAGTTTTAGAAAGAAAAAAACTAATAATTTCTGTGTATTTAAGATAGAGACTAAAAAATTTATTTTTATATTTTGAAACCTTAAGAAATTTACATCGTCTAACAGTTATTATTAAAAAATCCAATTATGTTGGTAAAATGAAAAAATAATGTATTTTTTAGGTTGCTAAGCTAGTATTGAAATTAGAGAGAAAGGGGGGATATTTAGTTTGGAAGAGAAAATCCCTAATGAGTTAACAAAAGATGATTTGATTCTTTACTTAATAAATCAATATGGTTTGATGGTAAAAAAACTTGCATATTCGTATGTTAAAGATATTGGTCTTGCCGAGGATATTACGCAAGATGTTTTTTTAAGATGTTATAACAAATTAGATGACTTTAAAGGCAATCGGTGTTTGTCAAGATAGTTGTCGCATTTAACTTGTTTACTAGTGTAAGAACGTAAGGGTAACTACCGCGCTTTGCTTGGTGGCCTTCTCATCAAAGAACAGAATTCATTCTGTTCTTTGATGAGAAGGGAATGGGTAGTTCAAGCTCAGTCGCAGTGGGGCTATTTTGTTCCATCCTTTTCTATCTTGTCCTTTATTGGGTTTAAAGCCACTGAATCATGTGCACTCCAGTCTCTAGTTGAGCGCGTCCAACGTTCTGGATGCTTTTGTTTCGCTAGTTCATAAACTTCTTTGCGCTTTTTCAGTATCCCAATATGCGCACCTGTGTGGCATTGTTCTGGCGTCACAAAATTTATACCACTGTGTAAATGTATACAGTTATACCAATTCACAAATCTTAATGCCCATTCACGTGCAGCCTCAAGTGTTTCAAAGCCTCTGTACGGGAATTCAGGTCGATATTTCAGAGTCCGAAACATTGCTTCAGAATAGGGATTGTCATTACTTACTCTTGGTCTTGAATAAGAGCTTTGGATCCCTAATTTTTCAAGTAATACCTGAAATGTTGCGGCTTTCATGGGACTGCCATTATCGGAATGTAAAACGAGTGGTTTACCTTGGATTTTTTCACTAATAATCGTCTTCTTCATTAAATCTTCAGCGTGTTTTGCCTCCTCTGACTCCCAAATCTCCCAACCTACGATTTTTCTACTAAAAATATCGATAATTAAGTAGAGTCGATAAAACAAGCCTTTCACCGGCCCTTTTAACCACGTTATATCCCATGTCCATACCTGGTTTGGGGCTACTGCTAAATGACTTTCTGGTAATCTACCCTCGGGCTTTTTGCTTCTTCCCCGATGATTTTGCATTTTATGCTCACGAAGAACTCTATAAAAGCTAGATTCGGAGGCGATATAAATGCATTGATCTGCTAATTTTGGCACGATTTGAGTAGGCGGTAGGTCTACAAATTCCTCTTTTTTAACAACCTCCAGTATCTCTTGTTTTTCCTCTATCGTTAATTTATTTTTTGGCTCTGGACGTAACGCAATAGGGCGTTGATCCTCCTTGATTCCACCTTCTGAAATCCAGCGTTCATAGGTGCGAACGCTAATGTTCAATTCTTTACACGCCGGGGCTAATCGCGCACCATTTTGGTTTGCTTCTTGGATGAGTTCTACTGCTAGTGCGCGATCTGACGGGCTGATCATTCGTCCTCTTGGTCCCCCCAGATCGCTTGGGCCTTTTTTCTTAATAGTAATAAGGCTGCAGCTTCTGCCAATGCTTTTTCTTTTTTACGCAAATCTTTCTCTAATGCCTTTCCTCGCTTTTTCTCCTCTTTTAATTCTTGATTTAACTGCTTTGTTTGACTAGATTCTCGCCCATTTGCATTAAGGCATGAATCTCGCCATGCGTCAATCTGTTCTTTATAAAGTCCCTTTTTTCGACAATACTCCGCTAGCTCCGCACCATTCATTGAGTATGTTTCCATAACTATGAGAAACTTATCTTCACTGCTCCAGTGTTCAGAACTTTGTCCATCTCCGGGTGTGGGGTTTCCAGATGATCTAGCCTCTTTTCTCCACTTGTAAAGCGTGGGTTCAGTAATGCCCAACTCTTCACTTAATTGGCCAACCGATTCATTAGTGGGGGGCATCATTCTCTTAATAATTGATGCTTTCTCTTCCTTTGTATAACGTTTACCATTATTACTTTTCATGTCGATCAACCTCCGTGTATGATTTAAACTATACACTAAAGTTCCCTACGACATCTATCCTAACAGAGGGGGCAATTCGCAATATAAAACTTGGATTTATAGGATAACCATTAATCGTTCTAAAGATGTATTAAAAAAAGAGAAATATAAAATATTTTTACATAATACAAAATTAGTTTTTTCGAATACAGAGACTCCTGAACATATTCTTATTCAACATGAAAGCTATGCGCTTGTTTCTGAGGCATTATTCGCATTACCAATAAAGTATAAGGAAGTTATGTATCTATATTATTATGAAGAATTAAAAATTATAGAAATACAGAAACTCACTAGTGTTGCATAAATTTTGACTGAATTTTCTGCTTTCTTGTTTTTACTCATGAGAAGAAAAACAAAGACATTTGAATAGAGGTAGTTAACATCCATTTTTTTACTATAACCTTTGACGAGTGCAACAGACCTGTGAAATTCTTTAGGGCACGGTTTTCCCTACGATTTTTCGTAGCCATAAATGAGCGGATTTCCATGGTGCCGCTTTGAGTAAGCGACTAATTTGTAAGTACGTTCTTGAACTGTTCGTGTTCAGCTGTGCCAGTACATTTAGGCAATATACAATCATTGCGATATACACTTGATTATGTACGCCTTGTTCGCTCTGCGCGTAGAACTTTTTGATGTTCAGGTGCTGCTTCAACCATTTGAAAAATAGCTCGATTGCCCAGCGCGATTTGTACAATTCAGCGATATCATCGGCGCTTAAATCAAATCGATTCGTAATTAGATGCAGTTCGTTACCTTTTGAATCGAGCACTTTGATGAGGCGAAAGATATTTTCTGCACGATTTTGTGTGGTGCCGATCAGAATCATTTCATCCGACAATACAGTTGAATCGATTGGCAGTTTAAATGGCTCTACGACACGAATGACCGCATTTTTTCGCAAGCGTGAGACGAAGAAATAGCCATCATCGGTCATGCGGTCAAATCGCTCATAATCTAAGTAACCACGATCAAAAACGTACATGCATTCTTTGTCGTCAACGAGTACCTCTAGCTGGCCACGATCGTGTTCTTTCGCATTTGTCAGCACCGCATTATCAGGATAGGAACAGCCTTTTTCTGCGTAAACAAGGCGCAAATGAAGCTTGATACCTGATTTTGTTTTGCGAAACTCCGCCCATTTGTGATTATTCAAATTGAGTGGCAACGTACTCGAATCAATGATTTTCAGCGGTGTTGTCGTTTTCCGGCGCTGCTCATATTGAGATTTCGCATGAATCTGAGCGACTAAATCCAGAAAAACGTGCTGGAACACGTCTGTTGGAATTTGATTTAATCGGCGGCCTAATTGCGAAAAGCTAATCGATTCTAAATCCGTTGCTTTTTGAAGGTCGTCTGAAAACAATGTCTCACTGACAGCACGTAAACTTTCGATTTCGTTGAGTTGTGCAAATACGAGTAATTTCAAGAATGAAGTGATGTGTAGCTTCTTTGTATAGTAATTTAAATGATGGGTTTCCACTAATTCTTCTAATTTCGTTGAAGAAATCGGTGTAAACCATTGTTCAAATGATGTTTTTCGTGTAAACTTATCCATGCTTATGGTCCTTTGTATTGGATTTGGATGGTTTACTACCGCTCAACCAGTATAAAGGATTTTTTTATGCTTGGGTTATATTACAGAAAATTCAGATTTCTAGAAAGCGTTGAATTATTTTAATGCGACGCTAGTGACAGAAACTATTAAATTTAAAAGTGGGAACGATAAAGACTAGATTACGTAGAGGGAGAAAATTATTGAAAGATACCTTAGAAAAGGGTGGTGATTTATTTGAATCAAAATATTCGGAAGACAATTAAAAAAAGTCTCAATGAAGAAACCTTTAAAAATATTGAATTTTCAAACGAGGAAAAAAGAAATATTATAAGTTTAATAGAGAAAAAGCAGAGAAACCAAAAAAAATATTCATTTATTTTAATTAGTCTTACAAGTATTTGTGTATTAATAGTCTTTATGATTTTTGTAAAGGGAGAATATGAAGATTATTCTAATTTAAATCAAGCACAACTTAAAGTTCAGAAATACAATGCTAAGTATAACTTAGAAATTCAAGATCGAAAACAATATAATGAGTCATTATCCAATATTTATGAGGAAATTTATAGTTTTTTTGATAGTTTGCAACAAGATAGCCCCAATTTAACAAATAAGTTAAAGGGATTCAAGACTTTTGACAATCAAACAATTATATATACTAAGGATGAGGTAGAAAAGAAGTTTGTTTTACCTTTTAATCCAAGTACAAAAATAGAATTTATTGTTTTAGGAGATTATAAAATAATTAGTGAAAATAAATTAGATATTACTATTCAAGTGAAATTAACAAATCAGTCAAAAAATTTGAAATTTAGCTTTGTTAAAGAAAATGATGATTGGGTAATTTGGGATTTAAATTCTTAATATTTGTACCATTAAGAAAATATTATGATTATAGAAAAGGAAGGGGAAAACATGATTATAAAAAAACACATTATAATTACTTTAATATTTATAATGTCCGTATTGAATTTAGTAGCTTGTTCAAATTCTAAAATTAATAGTAAAACTGAAAATGAATTTATCGAAATGCAACAATTGAAAGAAGAAAATCAGAAGTTAAAAGAACAATTAACGTTAATAAAACTACAAAATGAGCTTTTACCTAAAATACAAGAATTATCATATTATTTTTTCAAAAGCATGTCTGAGGGGAAATTTGAAGAGGTAAGAAAAATAATGGTTCACGATAATACAATTGATAATAAGGGGAATATTATTTTCTCAATTGATGGTCAAAATACGGAATATCTATTTGATAATTTTGATATTAGACAAAATGAATATCCAAAATTAAGGTTTTTTTTGATGAATTCTGAAGATGAATTTACCATAGGGTATACTTACTTTTTAGATAATAATGTTGAAGAATTTGTACTGAACCTTACTTTTATTAAAGTGGGGGAGCAATGGAAATTGAATGGTCTTTATAAAGATAAGTAGAGAGAGTTAAAAGGATAAATAATAATTATATAAAAATGGATATCTGAAAAAAGTTGTACCTTTTTCAGATATCCGGGAAAAATTTCTAATACCAGCCCCACCATTGAGCATAACCGTAATAAATGGCATATGCAATGTTATCTTGTCCTTTTGTTGATTTTATATAAGGTAAATCGGATGAATTAGATATAAAACCGGTCTCGGTAAGTACAGCAGGCATACTATTTTCTCTTAAAACATGTAAATCTTGATAATATGGATCTTTATGTTTTGGTAGATATGCTGTAACACGAGAGTTGATTTTTTGGGCAAGTGTTTTGCTGTTGGAAACATCGTGATTATTAGGATAAATAACAGTGGTACCTCTAGCACTTGTATTTGTAGAAGAATTGATGTGAATGCTAATGAAAGCATTTGCCTTTTTATCTTTGGCTACCTTTACTCTATCTGCAAGTGTAAGATATTTATCTGTAGTTCGAGTCATGTATACTTTTGCACCCTTAGCTTCAAATCGTGCTTTCACCTTTTTGGCAATTGCTAAATTTATATTCGATTCTTTAGTTCCATCTTTCCCCACTGCCCCTGGATCAGAGCCTCCATGACCAGGATCTATAACTATTACTGGATTACTAGGAGCTATAACTCCGTAAGTGATAATATTTTGAGTTGGTTCTGAATTTAAAGTGATCTTTACCTTAGAATAATCGAAAAATGGTCTAGAAAAATCATAATCTCCAATTATCTCAATTTTGTTATTGTTAGATAAAAACTTAACTGATTCTATTTCTTTAAATTGAAATGCAGTGTTTAACATTGAATCTAGTAAAAAACTAATATTGTAGTTATTATTAATATTTTCTGTGAATTCTTTACTGAAATTTAATGTAAGTTCAGTATCGTTTATTTCTGTTGATAGTAATTTAACTTTATCTGGGATCTCAGAGAAGCGTGTTAACCCTTCATATTTTTTTGATAAAAGATTATCAAATACGTACTGAACTTTATCTTCTAAATTATTAAAGGAGCCTGTATCTAAAGGAAGTTCAGTCTTCACTGTGTTGAATTCTTGAGAATCTATTAAATAAATAAATAGATTTGCTGAAACCTTTGCATGTGTAACGGGAGCTAGGATACTGTGACTGCTAGAATAAAGTGTACAGTTTTTGCTTGATAAGATGAAACGCTTATTGTAAGCGTCAAACCATGTGGGTATAGTTTGACGCTTACCAGGAATCCACTAAAGAAATCACATTAAGTATTGGGGTATCTTATTTTCCCGAAGATGGAGAGGACTTTAACACTTTAATCAAGCATGCGGATATGGCGATGTATAAAGCGAAGAAACATGGCAGAAATAACTTTATAGAATATTCATCTGCTTTTGAGGAAGAAAAGTTAAACCAAATAACAATGCTGCAAGAATTAAAATTAGCAATTAACCAAGAGCAATTTCATTTGAATTTTCAACCTAAGCATAGTTCTAATGATAATAAAATTGTTGGAATAGAGACATTAGTAAGATGGCAGCATCCGTCAAAAGGAATTATCAGCCCAGTTAAATTTATCCCTTTAACGGAGCAAAATGGTTTAATCATTCCTATTAGTAATTGGATTATTCAAGAAGCTTGCAGGATTTATTCACAATGGATTCAAAGTTATCATGTGTCCTTTCATCTATCGATTAATGTATCTCCAGCCCATTTTTTAGATAATGGTTTTATTGATTTCTTATTAAAATAAGTAGAAAAGTATCATATACCTACTTCTATGATAGATATTGAAATAACAGAAAATTTAGCAATAGAAAATACGGAATTGACCAGAAAAAAGATCAATATTCTTAAGAAAAAAGGATTTCAAATATCAATGGATGATTTCGGAACGGGGTACACTTCCTTAACTTATTTATCACAATTTAATTTAGATCGGATTAAAATTGATCGCTCATTTATAATGGAACTTCCAGATAATAGGAATAATGGAGCTATTGTTGAATCATTAATATCTGTTGCTAAAAACCTGGATATGATTGTAACAGCAGAAGGGGTAGAGACAGAAGCACAATTAAAAATACTTAACAAATGGGGGTGTGACGAAATTCAAGGATATTTTTTCAGCAAGCCATTACCAGCTGAAGAGCTTATTGAATACTGGAACAAACAAGTTAAGGATGACTGTTAATATAAGCATTCCTTTCCTCTTATATCATTTAAAAAGGCAGGGGTACGTTGTAAGTAAAGGCGGAGCTGCCCCAATGTCATAAACCTAAATTGTAAAAATATGTAAATATTAAAAAAGATTCATAAAATTGTTGTATAAAATTGAAAAAACCCCTTGACTTTTCAGAAACACCTCCATAATCAGCGTGAATACCAGTTCTTGGTATATCTCGTACGAAATGGGGTTTTTTTGTTGAAAAAAAGCAAGTTTTTAGAAGCGATTGAAGTATGTAGGGAGGTATTGTACGATTTCCATTTCATGTGCGATTCCCGCATGAAATCAACCTACTTTACACGTAAAGGAGGCAAATTGACTTTCCCAGAAACAATTTTGTTTGTGCTAAATCTAGTAACGAGAAGCTTGCAGATTGAGTTGAATGACTTTTTTGAGTTGATTAAAAAAGAAGGAGAAATTATAAGTAAACAGGGATTTTCACAAGCGCGAAAAAAAATAAAACCAGAAGCCTTCAAGACGTTATTTGACACCATTACGACGTGGTTTTATCAGACAAATAACTCCTTTAAATATAAGGGCTTCCGGTTATATGCGATTGATGCGTCTATCATAGAAATAGCCAATTCCCAAAGGCTAAGAGATACCTTCGGCGCATCAAAGGGCAATGGCAAGGAACTTGCCAGAGCCATGGTATCTACTATTTATGATATCGGAAATGATTTATTTGTAAAGGGGATAATCACAAAATGTACAGATAGCGAGCGCACAGTAGCGATAGAATTAATTGATAGTTTCCTAGAACTGCGTTCTAACCACGACCTTTTTCTTTTTGACCGTGGGTATCCATCTCAATATTTCTTTCACTATCTTTTGAAGAATAAAGTGAATTTTGTTGTTAGAACGCCAGTTAATTTTTACCGAGCCGCTATAAAAGAAGGGATCCCTGATCAGGTCATTGAACTCAAGTATAAAAGCAACGTCATGCGTTTGCGTGCGGTCCGTATCCCATTAGGCTCTGGAGAAGATGAATTACTTATAACGAATATATTAGATGAGTCTTTTGATATTCCGGCTTTTAAAGAGTTGTACTTTAAACGATGGTCAATCGAAACAAAATACGATGTCTTAAAAAACAAAATACAGATTGAAAGATTCTCAGGCGAAACAAAACAGACGATTGAACAAGAGTTTTATGCTGCTTTATTTTTAAGCAACATGGCTTCCCTACTAAAGCATGAGTCAGATGTGATCATCGCCGAGGATCAGAAGGATAAAGACTTAAAGCACAAATATAAAACTAACACCAATATTTTAATTGGCGCACTAAAAGATAAGCTCATTTGTTTAATCATTGAACCAAGTCAAAGGCGAAGAAAAAAGATGTATAAAGACCTACTGAACGAAGTTCAGCGAAATAGAGTCCCAATTAGACCTGGAAGGAAATTTAAACGTTCCAGAGGGCTAAATGCGAATAAACATGGATTTGGACAACGACCAGCTATCTAACAAAACGAACAAATAGGAAAATCAGGGAAATGCCAAAAAAATTAAATAGGCACTTCCCGGGCATCCTATTGGCTTTTTTAGTTATCAGAATATTATAAACATCAATTTTGGTTTACCACTGGTAATTACTGGTTTCTTAACTTGATGACATTGGGAGCTGCCCCTGTTCCTTTACTGAAAAATGAAATGGAACATATTAGTTAGAGTGCTTTTCTTTTCTTTTTTGGAGATAGGATAAAATAGTTGTTTTTAATGAAGCATAGGACCCGATAGCAGAATAACCGTAAAACCAGCCCATAAATAAACCAGCAACGAGACTATGTCTATGACTGATAAAAACAGAGATGAATAATCCTAGAGCTAAGGCGATGGTTGGAACATACTTTTTGGGTATCTTTAAAAAAATCTTGAGTAGTTGGGTAATAATCATAACCACAGGGACAGCTATTACGGCGTCCCAAAAGTTTGTTTGAATAGTCGGGAAATCCATTAAATGCACCACCTTTTAAAAATTAGTATTCCATGTCCTTTTGTAACTAATACAAATAGGTAGTAATTTATACTCAAAAGCATGGAATAAACGGCTTTATGAAGAGCATATTAAATGCAGAGGTGGATAATTTAATGGAGAAAAATAAGATGGAGAAACGATTTTTAAAAGGGTTACTTATTGGGAATTTATTAATTCTACTACCTGTTTTATTTAGGAAGCCTCCAATAAAAGATTGGATATTTGTTTATTTGTATAATGCAGTCACAAATGGCTTAATTGATATGCTATTAACGTCCTATAAAGTAATTAGATATCCAGTTCGCTTTCTACCCAACTTATTCAAAATTCATATATTGTTTGATTTTTTAATTTATCCGACATTTACAGTTTTTTATAATCAGTTAACGAAGAAAGATAAACCTTTTGTTGTTTTATATAAATTAATTTTATTTACAATACCATTTTTATTTATCGAAATATGGGCGGAAAGAAAAACAAAGTTAATTAAATGGAAAAAAGGCTGGAAATGGTATCATACTTATTTTAGCATTATCCTTAAGTCACTTTTGACAAGATCGATTATCGAAGCACTAAGGAAAATGAAATTTTTAAGGTGACTAACAAGGTATACAAACGTTTATGAACTTACTAATAAGGGGAATATAAAATTTGCGAACTAAATCTTTCTATCTCATTTTAAAAGAAAACATAGTTATTTCGTCTTTTTTATTGTAAAATGGCGAAGTGGAATAGTGTATAAAACAGATGAATTGTGAATTAGTATTTAATACATACTGTACGTGATTAGGATAGTAATGGTAATCCTAAGAAAGGAAAGCAAATGACGAAAATCGTAAATATCATTCTTTTAATTAATGTTATAGGAATTGTTCTTTATGCAGCAGGGGTTCTTAATACGAATATATTCCGAGTGGAGTTTTTATCTTCTGGTGTTATTATGCTTCTTTTTGGTCTAAGAGATCTTGTAAGAGATGTAAAAAGAAGACGACGTTAAGCATCTTTTCTGAAAAAAGGGCAGGAAGGGAGCAAAAAATGAAGCCTATCTATCGATGGATGTATATTTTTTTAGGAACAATCTTTTTGATTTTAGGGATAATTGGAGTTTTTTTACCTTTGTTGCCAACTACCCCTTTCTTATTATTAACTTCCTTTTTCTATACGAGAGGTTCTGAGCGTATTAATAAGTGGTTTCGTTCTACTTCCTTTTATCGTGATTATGTGGAAGGATTCCGAAAAGGGGAACTGACGATAAAGCAAAAGATAAAAATTATTATCTCCTGTTATATTTGCTTAGCTATAAGTGCTATCTTTGTTGATCATTTATATACGAGGATTGTTTTAGGATGCATTGCGATTGTCCAAGCGATCTCCATGTTTATTATAAAGACGAAAAAAGAGAATCCGGAAGTAATTATAAAAAAATAGAAACAAATCGATGGATGGCCTTATTTAAGGAATCCTTTTTTGTGTTCTTCTCCAAATTTGCAACTAAAAATATGGCTCCTGTTGTTAATAGTTGAAAAGATTTCCTTTTTAATAGTAAAATATAAACACATAAGATATTGATTAAATCCCCATATTATTTCCTCAGCAATACCAACATTTCATTTTGGAGGTAAACATGAATAAAATTTCACAAGCAGAAGCAGTTAAATTAAAGAGTGTTCTTTCTAAAAGAATCCATGAACTAGAAGAGGAAATGGATAGAGTTGCTTTTGTGCAAATAGAAGCAGGTAAATCTATTCCGAAGCAAAAACGGACGATTCTTGATGTAGAGCAGGAAATAGAAGACGTACGTGCTGACTATCGATTGCTTGATAAGCTAATGTATCGTGCCAATATTGATAACGAAATAAGCTTTGAAAATACGAATATCTCAATAGTAGAAGCGATTGAGCTAGCAACACAGCTTCGTGCTAAAGCGAGAAAATATAAAGAGTTTGCGGCAGCGGAAAAGGAAGAATACGTCTATTCTTATGGTGAAACGGTCCAACTAATGAAGGTAGCAACGTTTGAACCAGAAGATTATCGTTTGAAAAGTCTTGAATGTGAAAGAAAAGCGAACCGCCTATCGAATTTAATTAACAGTAAAAACTATCAAATTGAACTAGATTTTGATGGAGAGAAATATTTTTAAATTTATGGCCTTGAATAGGTGAGACTCCTATTCAAGGATAGAAGGATTCCTCTCTTGGTGTACAAAGGTACGTTTACATGGTGCTGGCTAAACCAATGACCACTAACCCATTACTCGTTTACGCTTAACCCTTTACCCATGATTGCAATGGCGGTCGCAGACCATATTAGTCCTCTAAATCCTTCTATGAAGAAGCCAGTCAAAGAGTAGAATCTATTCTTTGGCTGGTTTTATTTTTGGATTAAACTTATTTTATGACTGTTTTTTGTCATGTTTGGTGCTAGTAAGCCGCAGCCTGAATACACTTCGCTTTCCATGGGGCGAGCGGCGAGCCTCCTCGGCACTTCGCCTCCGGGGTCTCAGACTGTCTCGCTAATCCCACAGGAGTTTACGTGTATTCAGGCTGCTTAGTATTCCTTAATAATTTATTCTAGTGAAATAACAATCATTTAGAAAACAACCTATCTAATAATAAAGGAGTTGAGTGGAAAGTGATTAGAATGGCAAGATTAAGAGATGCAGAGGAGATTTCTAGATTATGTGTCTAATTAGGTTATTTCGTATCAATGGAAGAGATGAATACTCGTGTGCTACGAATAACTGAGGCTAAAGATAATGCTATTTTTGTCTATGAAGAGATTGAGAATAAGCTCTTAGGATGGGTTCATGTTTTTGGTAAGTATCTAATTGAACTTGAGTATGCAGAAATTGGTGGATTAGATATAGATTGTAATGCTAGAAGACAGGGGATCGGCTTAAAATTAATGGGAAAATGTGAGATAGGGGCAATAGAAAATGGTTATCAAGAAATAAAATTACGTCTAGGCGAACAGAGAAAAGAAGCCCATAAATTTTATAAGAAAATTGGTTGTGATAAGATCAAAAGTCAACAACTTTTTTTATTGAAGTTATAATTATATCGTTTCTTTAGTTGGGAATAATAATGGAAAGGAGTTAATCTAATGACGAATATATGGGATCCAGAATACACGATAACAAAGGAACTAGCTTCGCAATTGATAGAGGAACAGTTTCCTATTAGTGTAGATTCTATTGAAGATATAGGGGAAGGGTTTGATAATACTATTTTCCGCGTCAATAAATGTTATACTTTTCGATTCCCGAGAAGAGAGATTGCGGTGAAACTTTTAAAAAGTGAATGGGAGCTATTACGGATTATCGCAGATCAACTGCCAGTACCCGTTCCGAAGCCGATTTTTTTAGGGACAGAAAGCCATGCCTTTCCAAGAATTTTTATAGGATATCATTATTTAGCTGGGAAAGCTCCTCAAGCGTTAACCAATGAAGAAAGATTAAAGATGATAAAGCCGTTATCGATGTTTTTGAAAAAATTGCATTCTCTTACAATAGACCGATTCCAGACGGTTCCATATGATGAATTCGATCGACTTCATATTGACAAAAGAAAATCCCGATTAATTGATGCTATTCAGAAACTGCAAAAATATGAAAATCTTTCTTTATTCGATTTAGCCGAAGACTATGCAAAGAACGTAACACATAATACAGTCCCAAACGTTACCGTATTGACGCATGGAGATTTGCACATTCGCAATATGCTTGTAAATGAAGAGAAGGAGCTTGCTGGAATGATTGATTGGGGTGATACACATATTGGTCATCCAGCTGTTGATTTATCCATTGCTTACAGTTTATTTCCTTCTGAAGGACAAAAGCAATTTTTCTCTATCTATGGGGAAGTACGGATTAACCCCCGAATTTTGGACAATAACTCTCTTATTCTTTCATTTCCTCAGTTTTTTATTTTATAGATTTCTTTCATTATTCTTCAAAAAGGCCATGTTGCTTGACATGGAGCCTCTGCGGGCATGATTCTCCTGCCAAGAAGCCAGCTGTTTTACAACATTGGCATCGCCGAACGAGGCTATCATGCCCGCCACTCCAAATCAAGCTGATGCTTTGAATGAATACATCCATTACACCCGAACCTCCTTGATCACCAATGAATCTTGTTTTTGATAGAATTCCTTTGGTGACAAATCTAGTATACTAGAATGCATACGTCTCTCGTTGTAGAACTCCATAAAATTCATGACTTCTTGATATGCTTCTGTGTAGGTTTCAAACTGCCATCTGGATAGGCAATCGTCCTCAAAAATGCGATGGAAAGACTCAATATGAGCATTCATATTTGGTGTTCTTGGTGGAATTCTTTCGTGCTCAATTTTGGAATCTTCACAAAACTTTTCAAAAGTATGGGAAATAAACTGCGGTCCATTGTCTGTTCGGATTACAGGTTTTTCCAATTCATCATATTGTTGGCGTTTTAATAATGCCCTTTTCAGTGTCTGTTTGACATCATCTCCAGTGCAACTTAATCCCATATGATAGGTAATGATGCCCCTGTCATAAACATCGATGATGGACATGACAAAGAAAAAGCGATCCTCACCTTCGATAAAGCCATATTTAATGTCAGCTTCCCATAGCTGATTAGATCTTGTAATAATGCGATTTCTTGCTAGTTTCCTAGGGTATGAGACTTTCTTTTGGCGCTGTGGGCGTAAGATGTCCAATTCTTTACAAATCCGGTATACTTTTTTCTTGTTAATTTTAAGTTTGTATTTTCGCCTTAAGACCTTAGTGAGTTTGCGATAACCATAGTTATAGCAATCACCGGCAATCTCTTCTAGTAGAAATTCTTTAATCTGTTCGTCTGATATCTTTTGACCGTCCTCTTGGATCGAATAACCTGGTGCTGGACGTCCCTCACTTACTTTTTTCTCCTCAACACGATAATTCTTTTGATAATAGTATGTGGATCGAGGAATACCTATGATTTTAAGCACCTTTGAAATCGAGTAGCCTTTTTGAATCCATTTGTTAGCTACTTCATGCTTTTCAGCAAGTGAGGGTTTTTCTTTTTTATAAGATCCCTCAGGATCGCTATTTCAAGGTCTTTTTCACCTAATAACATTTTAAGTTTTTCATTTTCTTTGGATAATTCTTTGGAGTCTATATCTGGCAGCACAGCCACATCTACTTCACCAAATTTACCATCTTTGTATTCACGAACCCAGCGACTAACCATATTGGGATTCAGATCATACCGGCGAGCTACAAGGGTATTCTTCCCTGTGTCTTGGGCTTCCTTGATGACTTGTAATTTAAATTCTTTAGAATGTTTTATTCGTTTCATGATGTCAGCCTCCTTGGTACATTAAGCAGTATAATAAATATTACTCTTATTGTCCAAGTTCATTTTGGGGCTTATGAGAGTAGATGATACTACGTTAAAACTAGCTCAGTTTAAAGCGATATTTACGATTGTATCCTTGCTTACCTACAGCATAGATAAAAAAGATAATGAACTTTATGAAGAAGGGAAAATCAGTTTATCTCTTGCTTTGTTAGGAGAATAGTTAAGGATGATTAAACATATTTTGTCTCCATATAAAATAACCGGACGATCAACTGAATGTTTACGCCCGGTTAATGCTTGAACTTTACACAAAACCAAGTACTGGATGCGGAATATATGGCTCTTCTAAGCTAGTAATTTCTTCTTGTGTCAATTGTAATGAAAGTGCCGCAGCGGCATCTTCTAGATGATGCAGTTTTGTTGCGCCAATAATAGGTGCGGTAACGGGTTCTTTTTGTAAAACCCATGCAAGTGCAACTTGTGCACGAGGCACGCCACGTTTTTCTGCCATTGCTTTTACGCGTTCCACGACTTGGCGATCCGCTGCTTCTGTGTGAGAATATAATGTTTTGCCAAATTCATCTGTTTCTTTGCGGGTACTTGTTTCTTCCCAATCTCTAGTTAAGCGACCACGTGCCATCGGGCTCCATGGGATGACTCCAATACCTTCTTCTTTACAGAGGGGCAGCATTTCTCGTTCTTCCTCACGGTAAAGAAGATTCAAGTAATTTTGCATTGATACGAAACGTGTCCAGCCATTCTTTTCCGCTATATGATTTGCTTTTAAAAATTGCCATGCATACATGGATGAAGCTCCGATATAACGGACTTTTCCAGCTTTAACAATATCGTGTAATGCTTCCATTGTTTCTTCAATTGGCGTTCCATAATCCCATCTATGTATCTGATAGAGATCCACATAATCTGTACCAAGTCTTTTTAAACTATTGTCAATTTCACTCATAATTGCTTTTCGGGAAAGTCCAGCACCATTAACACCTGGACGCATTCTGCCATGTACCTTTGTAGCAAGAACAACCTCATCGCGACTCGTAAAGTCACGTAATGCCCGTCCTACAATTTCTTCGCTTGAACCATCAGAGTAGACATTTGCGGTATCAAAAAAGTTAATGCCAAGCTCCAATGCTTTTTTGATAAATGGACGACTATCGCTTTCTGTTAATGTCCATGCATGACCACCACGATCGGGTTCCCCATAACTCATACAACCAAGACAAAGACGAGAGACTTCTAAACCAGTAGAACCTAATTTAACATAATCCATTTGCTACTCCTCCTTTTGGTTTCATTATAAAGTCCGTCTTTTGATATTGCGAGGGATATGAATTATGAATTTATGAAGAATTCTGTATTGCTAGAAATTTATTATAGGGTTGGATTTTGTGTTAAGATGCATTCTTTGTTTTTAGAAAGGTCATTCTTTGATAATATAAAAAGGTAAGAAATTAATTAAGCGCTGTTATATTACTTTGTTATAGCCATTGGGGGATTATAATGGATTGAAGTCTGTTTTGCTAAATATAAATCTAGTATTTAAATAGAGCCTTACAGTACTTTTAAAGAAATGTTAAAGGTTGTGATTTTTATCCTACAGTTTTTTACTATTTATGGGTTTTATTTGTTACCTGTTTATTGTATTATCTTCTGTTTAAACCTTGTATCTTTATTAAAGAAGATAAAAGAGGAAGATTATACAACCAAGAATACAATATGGTTAACCGTTTCTTTTATATTAATTATTATGACCATTGCTTCCCTTGCAGCTCTTGATTAAAATGGGTGGAGCTACGGGTAAAATCTAAAAGGAAACAAAGTCTCTGAATTTTATCAGTGTTCGTTTAAAGACAAAAGCAATTGGTACAAGAGGACACGAGAATTATAGAGATTGGCTTTTAATTGAGTTATTTAGTTGGATCTAATAAAAGATTAGAGCATTCAATCTAAGATTTGAATACTTAAAATAAAACAACCTATTAATTTACAGTTGACGTACTATATTAAATAATTGTAATATTAATATACAGTCTTAGAGTTAAGATTGTACACAATAAAAGTTATTAAACTCCAAAGGGGAGTAGCTAACAGTTATGTCGACAATACGTGATAATTTTATCACCGGCTTAACTGGCAACGTAAGTTGTTTGCGAGACCTTTGCCATTAGGTGAAGGGATATAAAATTAGAATTAGAGACCTTTACCAGTTTACGGTGAAGGTCTTTTTGTGTTTTAGGAGGAAAAAGAGCTGACCATCTACACGTTACATTCATTTTAATTTGTGAAAAAGGAGAAAAAATTTTTAAATGGACAGTGATGATCATAGGAAATTATCTATGTTATTTACATTTTTTGTTACCGTCAAACTATATCTAATTAGTATTGTAACCTTAGAAATAAATTACCCACCACGAAGGATTTCCATTCAATCGATGGTTACAACCCAATCTCAACAAACGGTAATGAATCATTACACTTTACCCCACTCTTAACGAACAGTAAGCCCCCCTCAAGCTTATGAGCCTACGAGGAAGCTAGGTGGGAGATCAACTGTCCGTAAAGGTCCGAGAGGTTCAACTAACCATCAGCGGGGGAGGAAGAAAGACCCCCACTGATGGAAGTTTCACTTTATAAATTAGGAGGAAGACGTTCATTGTTGAAAAACATTAAGAATTTTTTTGCAAGAAGTTTGCCGAATGTAGACTTAGTTTTAGAGAAAAACGAAGTGAGGCACGACGAAACTATTGCAGGGGATTTTTATATAAAAGGTGGAGCAAAGCAGCAAAAGTTAAAAAGGTTAGAGTGTATTTTGCTCAAGGTGTATAAAGATGAATTAAAAGAGACAGTAGAAACGGTAAAAACAATTCTTATGTCTAGGACATTACTAGCTAAAGAAAATGCTATGATCCCATTTACTTTTTTAGTATCTAAAGAAATGGAACCATCAACGGAGGAATTTACCTATAAATTGCATACAAATCTCTTTTTCGCTGAGAATAAGGTAAGTACAGACCATGATGAATTAGTAATAGTAAAAGAATAGAAAGATAGACTATCTTTTGGATAGAAAATCCAAAAGATGAACAATAATAATTTGGGACATTCATGAAAAAAGAGCCTCTATATGATTAAGAGGCTCCTACTAATATAATATTTAATTATTGATTTGACTGATTTTTATGTTTTATTTTGTTAAATGGTAAGGTACTGTTGTTATTACAACGTTTCTTCGATACAATAAAAATGTTCTAATCAATAAACTAGATTGATTATGAAGAATATTGTGCCAACCTTTCTTCGGTATGAATTGTGGAATGACCACCGTTACCTGGTAATTTCCTTCTTTTGCTTTATGCTCAACTGTATCAACAAATTTTCTAAGTGGGTTAATGATACTTCGGTAATAAGAGTGAAGTGTCACAAGCCTAATTTCAGGTTGCCATTTTGCCCATTTCGCTTCGAAAATTTTTTCTTCTTCTCTCTCAAAAGAAACATAAACAGCAATAATTTGTTCTGGTTTAAGTGATTTAGCGTAATTTAGGGTATTCTCTACTACGTGAGTCATTCCTGCTACAGGTACAATCATCACATTCCCTTGAATAGTTAAAGCCGGTTCACAAGTAGTAAGTCTAAGCTGGTCACCAACTGCTAAATAGTGTTTATTTATTTTATGAAAGATAAACACAATGATAGGCAAGAAAATTAATATGGACCATATCTGTGAGAATTTTGTTAAAAAGAATACCATTGTAACGATAAAACTTATTAAAGCACCAACTGTATTAATAATAAATTTGGGAACCCACCCCTTTGGTTTTTCTCTAAGCCACTTAACCATCATTCCACTTTGTGACAAGGTGAATGGGAGGAAAACCCCAACAGCATAAAGCGGAATTAGATGCTCTGTTTTAGCATTAAAAACTAGGATTAGAAGGATTGAAGCTAGACCCAAGATTATTATTCCATTTGAATAACCTAGACGGTCTCCTCTGATTAGGAACATCCTCGGAACAAATTTATCTTTAGCAAGATTAACTGCAAGTAGTGGAAATGCAGAATATCCAGTGTTGGCAGCAAGAATTAGAATCAAGGCCGTTGTTACTTGAATAAAGAAATACATAAAATTACGTCCGAAAACTCCCTCTGCTATTTGGGAAACAACAGTTACTTCTGCTTTAGGAGTAATTCCGTAATAATAGGCCAAAGTTACAATTCCAGTAAATAATACTGCAAGCAAAGCTCCCATCAATAATAGGGTTTTAGCAGCGTTGTTAGGCGCAGGTTTTTTGAAATTAGGAATCGCATTTGATATAGCTTCAACACCTGTTAAAGCAGAACTTCCTGAAGCAAAGGCTTTTAATAAAATAAATAAACTGATTCCCGCAACTGGTGTACCAATTGGTGTATGAAGTTCAGATGAAACATTTCCGGTCAGTATATTATAGACACCTACGCCAATCAAAATAAACAATGCTAAGACGAATAAGTAAACAGGATAAGCTAAAATAGAAGCGGATTCAGTCACGCCTCTTAAATTTAAAACAGTTAGAAGAAGGACAAATGCAATCGCAATCTCTACATTGTAGTTATGTAAAGCAGGAAATGCAGATGTAATTGCATCAGTACCAGCAGAGACACTTACCGCAACGGTTAAGATATAATCTACTAATAAGGAACCACCAGCAATTAATCCAGGATTTACACCTAAATTGCTTTTTGACACCATATAAGCACCGCCGCCATTTGGATAAGCAAAGATGATTTGTCTATAGGATAATATAAGTGCACTTAAAAGAATTAATACCCCTATAGCTATTGGAATGGAGTACCAAAACGCAGCTGCACTTATTGTTATTAAAACAATCAAAATTTGTTCAGGACCATACGCAACCGATGATAAAGCATCGGAAGAGAGAATGGCTAAAGCTTTTGTTTTATTCAGTTTTTGTTCACCTAGTTCATATGATTTTAATGGACGTCCAATTAAAAATCTTTTAATAGCTCCAAACATGCAAATCCACCGCCTGTTAGTATGTCTTATTAATATTTACCTCAAATAAAGTCGTTACTCATATATTTATTATTTAAATAAAAAAGCCTACAAGCCAGTATTAATAGACCTGTAGGCACGTTAATTTTCTTGTGTCACAAGTTCCACCTTCCTTCTCATATAAACGCTTACGAGGTTAGCTGTTGGATTCGGGCCTTGAGTAGCCCTACCTAAAAAGGATTCACCCCATGGGATTAACTAATATAATACCCAGTAAAGAATGGTTCCCCCGTACCTTATGGTTTCAGCGATTTAGAAATTTGAAACAATGAAATTATCATACTCCCGCGTGTGGGAATTGTAAATAGTTTTTTAGAGTAATATTCGAAGGAGCTGGAAATGCTAATAGTAAAAATTGCTTTTATTTTCGTTACAAAATAAAAGTTGATGTAAAAGGAGGATTTCATGAAGAAAGAAAACAAACCTATAATCTCGGATGAATTTTTAGATAAATTAGCTGAAGAAATTAATCAATTATACGGAGAGTCAGCAGAGGAAGAAAGCGAGGACTATAAAAATAATGGTTAATCAAAAAAGTTATTTGAGATAAAGACAAACTCGGTATGAATTGCCCCTTCATTAATATTTATAAACGTCTAAAACCTTGATACATAAGGGGAAGACGTTTTTTTATTAATTTAGTTGAATAAGGATAAAAATTAGATATTTCCACAAACTAAAGTGAATAACACTTTAAGGGAGTAATAGAATGATTAAAAAAGAATTGCTAGAATGCCTTCAAGAAAATATTAGCAATATAAAGAATACATTTCATCATACAACTGACCTTATCGTAAGAAAGATAAAGACTGGATTCGAAAATTCTTTTGATATCAACATTGTCTATTTGGATGGAATTATTGATACAGACCTCGTACAAGAATATGTTGTCAAACCATTATTAGAGCCGTTTAAGACTGTAGAATTTAAGGAATCTATTATTGATCAAATGATTGAAAGGATTTTTGAAACGGTTGATGTGCAAACCACATGCCAGTACAAAGACTTAATAGATGCTATCGTACAAGGAAATACTATAATATTGATTAATGGTTACCGAAAAGGGATTATCATACCATCCGCTAAGTGGAAGGAAAGAAGTCTTGAAGAATCACTAGGAGAAAGGTCTCCAAAGGGACCGGTCATTGGGCTAACGGAACAAATGAAAACAAATATCAATTTGTTAAGAAGTACAATAAAAACTCCCGATTTTTGTGTACAAACGATGGAATTTGGGACAATCTCCAAAACAACAGTTTCAATATTATTTATAGAAGGTATTGTTGATAAAGGAATTTTACTAGAAGTACGAAAAAGGCTAGAAAGTCTAAAAATAAAGTATGTACTAAATTCAAAAGTTGTAGAAGATGTATTAGAAGGAAAACCAAGGACAATTTTTAATTTGGCAAGAACTTCAGGAAGAATAGATGGAGTTGTATCCTCCTTATATGAAGGAAGAGTAATCATACTAGTAGATGGCATTCCTCATGCTATCATTACTCCCACGCTTTTTATGGATTTATTTCAGTCACCAGATGAATATCACTTAAAAATGGGGCGGTTTACAAATCGAATATTAAGAATGATTTGCTTCATTCTTTCTGTATATTTACCTGGTATTTATATTGCAATAGCAAATTTTCATCAAGAAAATATACCTGACAAGATTTCAAAGGCACTTATATCTAAAGGTGAGTTATTACCAACCTTTTGGGAAATTGCTATTCTTTTATTTTTCATTCGAATATTATTAGATGCTTCCTTTCGTATTCCAAAAAATGCAGTAATTTTGCTTTCCTTAATCGGAACAATCGTAGTAGAAAAAACAGCAGTTACAGCAAAGCTAGTACATCCAGTTAGTCTCATATTAGTAGGTATAACAACTATTTCTAGTTTACTCCTTGCTAACAGAGGAATGCTTACTGCAGAAAATACTTTAAGACCTCTTTTTTTGATTATTGCTAATTTTATGGATTTAACGGATTAATCATCTCTGCAACCAATCAAATAATTTATATGGTAAGCATTAAATCTTTAGGTGTGCCCTATCTATCTCCTTTGATTCCGTTTAGAATACAAGAATTGAAAGATACAATCTATAGGGGAGATTTACAGACACTCATTAATAGCAAACATACTTATAAAGATGATTAATTATTTGTAAATGGTTAACGATTTGCAGAGAACATTAAAACATTAACTAATATGAGTTGATTTATCCTAATCTTGCTTTTTATCTAATTTCAAACATAAATGTAGATGCGTTCGTTTAGACAATCTCACCATTTATAGCGAGGATGAATAAACAACCTCTTGGTAGGTGAGAGTCTTGAAAGCTAGCGTTAAGGAAATTTCTCAAATACCATGAGGAGGAAATTGTTAATCATATTATTGGCTTTATATGGCGTCCTCTGCCATGAGGGATACATAAAGGTGTCCCGAAGAGGGGATCTGTCGTTACTTCACAATCAAGATTAAAAACGTCTTTAACTACCTTTGATGTAATCACTTCTTCTGGTTTTCCCTGAATATAAACAGACCGGTCCTTAATAGCAATCAGATGATCTGCATAGCGGCATGCTAGGTTTATGTCATGAAGAACCATCACAATCGTGCGGTTTTCCTTTTCATTTAATTCAAATAATAGGTCTAAAACCTCAATTTGGTGCGTCATATCTAAATAGGTAGTCGGTTCATCCAACAATATTATATTTGTATTTTGTGCAAGAGTCATTGCGATCCAGGCACGTTGTCTCTGGCCCCCCGATAAGGAATCCACTGGGCGTTCACCCAATGCCAACATACCAGTCACTTCAAGAGCATTATTGACAATTTGTTCATCTTCCTCAGACCATTGTCGGTACCATTTTTGGTATGGATAACGTCCTTGCTTCACCAATTGAAATACCGTTAGTCCTTCTGGAGCAACTGGACCTTGTGGAAGAATGGCTAATTGTTTAGCAATTTCTTTCGTGGAAAGCTTAGAAATCATCTCTTTTTCAATTAAAATGGAGCCTGACTGCGGTTTTAATAAGCGTGCTAATGAACGAAGAAGTGTTGATTTTCCACATCCATTACTTCCAATAAATACTGTAATCTCGCCTTTTGGAATCTGTAAATCTAGTTCATCTATGATGACTGTATCCCCATATGATAAAATTAGTGATTTTGTCTCTAATATTGCCATTTGATAATTGCTCCTTTCTATGCATTTCGTTGTTTATATAAAAGAAAGATGAAGTATGGAGCCCCAATTGTAGCGGTAAAAATTCCTGCAGGAACTTCAATCGGCAAAA
Organism: Niallia sp. RD1; assembly: GCF_024219955.1. Lineage (NCBI taxonomy): Bacteria > Bacillati > Bacillota > Bacilli > Caryophanales > Bacillaceae > Niallia > Niallia sp. RD1. Next base: position 2,559,811 of record NZ_CP100420.1, read on the forward strand.
ATAAAGTACGGCCGATCGTATCTGCAATTAGTACTAAAATTGCCCCGATAAAAGCAGATAATGGCAATAACGCACCAAAAGATGAACCAACAAGCTTTCGAGCTATATGAGGTGCCATCAATCCAACGAACCCAATTCCACCTGCAAATGCTACAGCAGTCCCAATTAAAGCAGTACAAATGAGTAGTAATACGAAACGCTGCTGCTGTACTTTAGAACCTAATCCAATCGCTATCTCTTCCCCGAGATCTTGAATGTTTACAGTTCTAATCATAATGAATGATATCATTAGTAAAATTAAAATAATAGGAGCGGCAATCTGGATATTGCCCCAATTTGCGGCATAAACAGAACCAGTAATCCAAATGTTTGCCTGACTAACCTGATAAATTGGGCCTAAAATCATGAACAAAGTAGTTAATGATTTTGTTAATGCCCATAGCCCGATCCCAACCAGAACAAGGCGCACAGGTGAAACACCTTTCTTCCATGCAAGGAGATAGAGTAGAAACGCTACCAAAGTGGCACCAATAAAAGCTGCTAGCGGCATCCAACTAATGCTTATTGTCAAAGAGTGATTCATATCACTAAACAAAGCTAGAAATAGGACGACAGCTACTGAAGCGCCACCTGTTATACCGATGATATCGGGGGAAGCCAGCGGATTCCGTACAACAGACTGTAAAATGGCTCCTGCCACTGCTAAACTCATCCCGACTAATATGGATAAGAGAATTCTTGGCATTCGGAAAGATTGGACAATCAAGGTGTCGAAATCTGAACCATGTCCTAATAAAATAGTAACAATTTCCCAAGGTGGAATAAATTCTTCGCCTATACCTGCACTTATGAAGAATATAACAAGCAGAAAAATAAAAAAAGTAGAAATAAGGAATAATGATTTACTATCAAATAAAAAGGAAATATGATTCTTGGCTACTCTAAAAGATGTATATTTCTTCATGAATCCTTACCTCCTTTTCGAGCTATGTAAATAAAGAACGGTGTGCCGATGATAGCAGTCATGATGCCTACAGGTACTTCTTGAGGCATGACGATGTACCTGGCGCCAATATCTGCAAGCAATAGTAAGATTCCTCCAGTGATTCCGCAATAAGGAAGAATCCAGCGATAATCATTACCTACCAGCCATTTTACGATGTGTGGCACAACAATACCAATAAAACCAATTGGACCAGCGACTGCAACTGAAGCTCCTGAAAGGAAGATAACTGAAATTCCAATCAGCAATTTCAACGCACCAGTTCGTTGCCCAAGTCCTTTTGCAACATCTTCTCCCATGGTCAAAATATTTATCTTATTCGAAATTAAAAATGCCATTAAGCTCCCGGCAATAAGATAAGGTAAGACAGAGAATAAAATCTTTAAACTTCTTCCTTGGACGGAACCAGCCATCCAAAATAACACTTCCTCCAAGGCAGATTCATTCATTACTAAAAATCCTTGTGCCATGGATGAAAACAATGCTGCCATCGCAGCTCCGGCTAGTGTTAATTTAATGGGTGTTAGTCCCTCACGCCCCAATGATCCCAGAAAATAAACAATGACAGAGGTAACTGTTGCCCCTAAAAAAGCGAGCCAAGCAAATGCCTGTAACGAAGTTATCGATAAGAACATAAGTCCTAAAATGACAAAAAAACTGGCACCTGAATTAACGCCCAGTATATCTGGAGAAGCCAGTGGGTTTTTAGTCAAAGCCTGTAGTAGAGCCCCGGCAATCGCTAAACTACTGCCTACGACTGTTCCAATTAATGCCCTTGGAAGGCGGATTTCTTTAATAATAATATGCTCATTTGAACCATTGAAATGCTGAAAAGCTTGTATGGCCGTTTTGAAGCTAGTATCTGTATAACCTAGTACAATACTAAAAATGAAAATGATACATAATAATAATGAACCGATTACAAGTCCAGTAATTCTCCTTCCATTATTCGTTAGTAACATGTAGTTTTTCTCCTCTAATAGTTTCTATATTTTAGTTTATGAGAAGTAGAAAAGGCTGTCAATGATTATGAAAATCATTTTCAATTAACAATTGACATATTTTTCTTTATAACATAACATCTAATTGTAAATGAATATCATTATCAAATATGGAGGTAACACAATTGCTTACATACTTTAAACAACAGCGTTTTATTTCAATGATTGCAGCACTGCTGGTAGTTGCACTTTTAACACTGACAGGCTGCGAAAATACAGAGAAAGAAGCATCAGTAAAAAATGAGCCCTCAAGCCAATCAAACGCCTCAAAAAGCAAATCTTATACGATTGAACATGCAATGGGAACTACAGAAATTAAAGGGACACCAAAGCGTGTTGTCGTTTTAACTAATGAAGGAACAGAGGCGCTTTTAGCATTAGGGATCAAGCCAGTTGGAGCCGTACAATCATGGTTGGGGGATCCTTGGTATGATCATATTAAAAGTGATATGGATGGTGTGGAAGTAGTAGGGGTAGAACATGAAGTCAATTTAGAAAAAATCGCTGCTTTAAAACCTGATTTGATTATAGGAAGTAAAATCCGTCAAGAAGCAGTTTATAGTAAATTAAGTGCTATTGCTCCTACTGTTTTTTCCGAGACATTAAGGGGAGATTGGAAAGAGAATTTTGAATTATATGCAAAATCGTTAAATCGAGAAGAAGAAGGGAAATTAGTTTTAAGTGATTTCGATAATCATGTTTCAGAAGTGAAAGAAAAACTGGGGGATAAAGTGAATCAAGAAGTTTCCGTTGTTCGGTTTATGTCTGGAACTTCCCGTATATATTATACAGACTCTTTTTCAGGTGTCATTTTAGATGAATTAGGATTCAAGCGTGCTGAACAGCAAAAAGACCTTTTCACTGCTGATAACCAGCTTGGTAATCTGGCTATTGAAGTAGGAAAAGAGGTTATCCCTAAAATGGATGCAGATATACTTTTCTACTTTACATACGCTCCAGATGGTGATCGAAAAGCCTTGGATACTGCCAAAGAATGGACAAGTGATTCTTTGTGGAAGAACTTAAATGTAGTGAAAGAAGGAAATGCACATGAAGTAAGTGATGCAGTATGGAATACTGCAGGCGGTGTAATTGCAGCAAATCAAATGTTAGACGAGTTAGAAGATATTATGTTAAATAAATAAGTTCTTAGATTAATACGGTATTCTAATTATTGGTTTTAGTAGTAAGTAGGTTGTCTGTTTATAGTTCTCAAAAAAGGGAGATTTTTTATATTACTCCTAATACTTGTAAGGGAAAGTAACTCTAATACCTTATTTAATGTATAAATCTTAAATAGATGATGATTTTTGATTTGAATAATTATGATATAGCAAAAAATTTAGTCTGTTGCCACTAGGTAACTGACTTTTATTTCACCTATTTAGAATTCAACTTGACAATAAATTTTGAATTGGTATACTAAAACCATTATTGAAATTGATAATCATTATCATCTTTGTTTTTGAATTATCTCAAAATACAATAGATAAATAGAGATAATTATTTACTTTCATACATAAAAACCATTACATAGATGTTAATTTTATTAATTCAATAATCTGTTGTTTATAAATCTTATAAAGGGAGAGTATATAAAAAATGGGGAAATTTAAATTAACTGTTATTTTAGCAATTTTTACTTTGATATTGGCAGCTTGCTCCAATTCAAGTAATGGAAGTGGTAAAACGGAAACTAATGGGCAAGAAAAGGATTCTACTGAAGCATCGACGATTGAAATTACTGATACTCACGGAACTGTTACTGTTCCTGTAAACCCAAAAAAGGTAGTTTCGTTGGATAATAGAACTTTTGAAACTTTAGCTGATTGGGGAGTTGAATTAGTGGCTGCTCCAAAAGATGTAATGCCTGCGGATTCTGCATATGTTAAAGATGAATCAGTTCGAAATATTGGAAATCACCGCGAGCCAAATCTTGAAATTATAGCAGCAGCAGACCCTGACCTTGTAATAATCGGTCAAAGATTTGCTAGCTATTATGAAGAGATAAAAAAATTAGTGCCAAATGTGGCTGTTATTGATCTTGATTTTGATGTTTCTGAGGAAACGGATACACCTGGAGAAAACTTTGTAAATGGATTTAAGGATACTACAAATTCTTTAGCACAAATTTTTGATAAAAAAGAAGAAGCTGAACAATTGATCGCTGATTTTGATAAAGCTATTGAAGATGCTAAATCTGCATATAATGGAACAGATAAAGTAATGAGTGTAATCGTTTCTGGTGGAGACATTGGTTTTGCCGCTCCTCATTCTGGACGCGTTTGGGGACCAATGTATGAAATTTTTGATTGGGCTCCAGCATTAGAAGTGGACGAGTCTTCTTCAGATCATCAAGGTGATGAAGTTTCTGTTGAAGCTATTGCACAAAGTAATCCTGATTGGCTTTTCGTACTAGATCGTGATGCTGCAACATCTGCGGCAGCGGAATCAGTTCCAGCTAAAGATGTAATTGAAAAATCACCAGCTCTTCAAAACACTACTGCTGTATCTAAGGGACAGATCGTATATGCACCAACTGATACTTACACAAATGAATCAATTCAAACGTATATAGAGTTATTTGAAAACCTTGCAAGTGTTTTAGCTAAGTAGTCTAAGGGAGTATAACATAGTGTTGAAAAAGACAATAAACAAAATTGCCGGGGTTGAGAAAAGTTCTCAGCCCCAGCTTTATAACCATAATATAATCTGTACAAAACCTTTTATAATAACGAGTATAGTTGTTATGATTTTAGGAATTATATCACTGTTTACTGGAGTCTATGATATAAGGGGGCAAGAGGATGGTATGGATATGTTTTTCATCACTCGAGTTCCAAGAACAGTAGCACTAATGCTTACTGGAGCTGCAATGGCGATGGCTGGACTCGTAATGCAATTAATTACACAGAACCGTTTTGTTGAACCTACCACAACAGGAACAAGTGAATGGTCAGGTTTAGGACTTCTGCTTGTTTATTTATTGTTTCCTTCCCCATCCTTAGTTCTAAGAATGACTGGTGCAATCATTTTTTCTTTTATAGGAACGATGATTTTCTTTTTGTTTTTAAGAAGAGTTAAACTTCGTTCGTCTTTAATTGTACCGATTATTGGAATGATGCTTGGAGCAGTCATTTCTGCAGTTTCCACTTTTATTGGACTCACTTTTCAAATGACACAAAATATTGAAAGTTGGTTTGTAGGTTCTTTTGCGGCAGTTCAAGTGGGAAGATATGAATATTTATGGTTTATTGTTATAGTTACTATTCTTATTTTTCTTTATGCAAATAGATTGACTTTAGCTGGACTTGGGGAAGATGTTGCAACAAGTCTTGGATTAAATTACAATAGGATCGTTCTTTTGGGCACTGCTTTGATTTCTTTTGCAGTTGGAATAGTTGCAGCTGTTATAGGAAACTTACCTTTTCTAGGTTTAATAGTACCAAATATTGTTTCCATGTTTAGAGGAGATGATCTTAGGAGTAATTTGCCTTGGGTATGTATGATAGGAATGGGTACTATAACTCTTTGTGATATCATTTCTAGAACCATTATTATGCCTTTTGAAGTACCTGTATCTTTAATACTTGGAACAGTAGGGTCTGTCGTATTTATTACTATATTATTGAGACAGAGAAAACAAAGGAGGCTATGATGAACGTATTGGAGTATAGAAATAAAGAATATGTTGCAATTGATTCTAGCCTTCATAATGAAAAAAGATCAGCTAGAGCTTTTCGTTCTAAGAAAGAGGAAAAAAGATATTGGATTCTGCTGATAACTTTTATTGCTTTGGGTCTCCTGTCTTCCTATGGACTTTTAGTATATAACAATCCAGTTCCAGTAAATTCACCTTCTTTTATTCCCGTTGTTATGAGAAGAATAGTAGCAGTTGTTGCTATGATTATTGCGGCAGTTTGTCAGAGTTTGTCGACCGTTGCTTTCCAATCGATTACGAATAATAGAATTATTACCCCTTCCCTTTTAGGATTTGAATCACTATATTCAACCATTCATACTAGTACAATATTTTTCTTTGGTGCTAGTGCACTGATAAATTTTACTGGTATTGGACCATTTGTATTACAAGTTATTGTTATGGTCTTGATGAGTTTGATATTATATGGATGGTTACTATCTGGAAAGTATGGGAACTTGCAACTCATGCTGTTGGTTGGAATTATTATTGGAACAGGGCTGAATTCTGTGTCCACTTTTATGAGAAGAATTCTAGCTCCTTCTGAGTTTGATATTTTACAGGCAAAATTATTTGGTTCTGTCAATAATGCAGATTCAGAATATTTTCCTGTTGTTATTCCAATGGTAATAGTTATAGCATTATTACTTCTTGTTTATTCTAAGAAATTAAATGCTTTGTCACTTGGAAAGGATGTCTCTACTTCTTTGGGAGTAAAATATCAATCTAGTATTATTTATGTACTTGTATTAGTTTCTATTTTAATGTCTATTTCAACGGCTTTGATAGGACCACTTACTTTCTATGGATTTTTAGTTGCAACGCTGAGTTATCAAGCGGCTCCAACTTATGATCACAGATATATTTTTCCGATGGCTCTTGCTATAGGATTTTTGATCATTACGAGTGCGTACTTTTTAATGTATCATGTATTTCATGCTCAAGGTGTCGTTTCCGTTATTATCGAACTATTTGGTGGAATAATATTTTTAATTGTAATATTAAGGAAGAGGGCTCTATGATAAAGATTAATAATGTTAGAAAATTATATAATGATAAGGTGAAAATAGGACCTTTGAATATTGAAATACCAAAAGCTGGTCTTACTTCTTTAATTGGACCAAATGGTGCTGGAAAGTCAACGACGCTTTTAATGATTGGAAGACTTTTAGAGATGACTGAAGGCCAAATACAGGTGGCGAGTATGGATGTTTCTAAATCTAAATCAAATGACTTAGCAAAGATATTAACTATTTTGCGACAAGAAAATTATTTTGTAACTAGGCTTACTATTAGACAGCTGGTTGGATTTGGGCGTTTCCCTTATTCAAAGGGTCGATTAACAAAAGAGGATGAGGCTATTATTTCTAAATATATCGATTTTTTAGACTTGACTGCTCTAGAAAATAGATATTTAGATGAGCTTTCGGGTGGTCAAAGACAAAGAGCATATGTAGCAATGGTTTTGTGCCAAGAGACGGAATATGTACTTTTGGACGAGCCTTTAAACAATCTTGATGTTGCTCGTTCTGTTCAAATGATGGAACATCTAAGGCATGCTGCTAATGAATTTGGAAGAACTATTGTGACTGTTATGCATGATATAAATTTTGCAGCTAAATATTCTGATAGAATTTGTGCTATGAAAGATGGACAAATTGCTGCTTTTGGAACAGTAGAGGAGATAATGGACCCAGTAGTTTTGACAGATATTTTTGAAACGAAAATAGAAATTATGGATGGTCCATATGGGCCAATAGCGATTTATTAATTACAAAGTTATTTTAAAAGGAAAAAAATAATTTTAATTTTGGATACTAAGCGTCTAAATCCTTGATACAAAAGGGGTTAGACGTTTTTTTATTATATCATCATTCGATCTAAGAAGGATTATCGTAAAATTATGATAAAAATTAAGCTAAAGTAAGGTAAAGTACTGAAATAATGTATACCAGGAAAATTCAAAGCCATATCGCTTAAGTGATATGGCTTTGAATAATAACAATTAAACGATTGACTTATGATAATATACTGTTAGCAAATGCTATAGTGTTTATCTGTCCCTAAGCTTCTTTCTTTTCTTCACTTGAACAACAATTAGTATTTTCATTAATAACTTCCACAATTTCTATATTGCAGCAATCTTTCTCTTTTTTATTTCCTTTAAAAATTGACATTAGTCCCATTATTAAAAACCTCCATTTAAGTTAGTATTAAAAATAAATATCCAGATACAGTAGCCATTAGGAATACAGATATTACAAAAGCACTTATTAATTTAGTACGGAAGATACTTTTCAACATTATTATTTCCGGTAAACTTGCTCCAGCACCTCCTATCAGCAATGCCATAGTAGGAGCAATTGGGAATCCATTAACCATTAAGGCTTGAGCTAGTGGTAACATTGTTGATAGACGAACATATAGAGGAATCCCAATAAAAGCTGCCAAAGGAATTACCCATAATTGATTATGTTCAGAGATAAGGTTAAAGAAGTTAGTTGGCACGGCTTCTTTGATAATGGCTCCTACTAATGCCCCAATTAATATATATACTAGAACGGAGCGGATTAAATCTATTGTCTCCTTAATGGATTCCTTAATATTCAATTTGAAATCTTTTCTACGTTTTTCATCTTGCTCTGGAAGAACACCTTTAATGACTACATTTTTAACTTGTTCTTTGTAATTCTTTTTGTCTAAGTACCACCCGATAATCATGGAGAAGACAAATGTTGTAACGGAATAAACAATGGTTACCTTAAGTCCATAAATATATGCCATTAAGCCTAAAATCCATGGATCTAATAATGGAGAGCTAAATAAAAAAGTCATAACAGTTTGGAAAGGTACTTTACGATTAATCATCGTAACCAATAATGGTACAGTGGAGCAAGAACAAAAAGGGGTGATAAATCCTAGTAAAGCTCCCGCTAAGTTGGCTAAAAACGGATTCTTACTGCTCATCCATTTTTCTACTTTTTCAAATGGTACATAGGGTTGAATAATGCTAATAAAGAATGAAATACCAATAAATAATACTAATAAGTTCTTACTTAATGAAAGAAATTCTAATAATACCTTTGTTACCACCTCTGACATGAAGTTTTCCTCCTAAATCAAAATATGAAAATAATATTTATATAATAGTTGTAAAATACAACTATTATTTCCGAGAAAAAAGGGGCTTTAACAGCAACTGCTGTTTTGCATAGCCTCCAGAATTAAATCAATACTTTCTAAAACTTGACCACGCTTATTTACAGGTATGTTAGAGAGGATTTCTTGATTGTATATATTCATTTGTTTGGCAATATCATCTTCATATTTCTTTCCTTCAGAAGTAAGTGTAATGGTTACGTATCTACGATCAGTAGAAGATTGGATACGACTTACTAAATTGCGATCTACTAAACCTTGAATGTGGCGGCTTAATGTACTGTTGTCTAAACCGAGCGATGATGACAAATCATTTAATGAAGGATTTTTAATACGATCTACTTCAAATAATATATGACTTTGCACTAAAGAAACCCCACAACATTGGGCACCTTCTTTTTCAAGTAATCCAAAACGACGAATTAAAATCTGAAGCATTTGACGAAATTGATACAAATCTTGCCCTATTTCCATGTTAGTCATAATTACAACACCAGTCTTTTTTAGTATTTAATAAATTAATTGTAAAATACAACTGTTTCATTTGTCAATAATTGAATTGATGTTTTTTTCAGAATTTTTAATTGAAAGTTCTCAAGATAGGTTATATCATCGAATTAACATAACGAAGAGGCTGGGACATAAGTATTCCAGCCAAGGATAATTCCGAACAATTATACGAAGATGCTAATGAATGTTCCGTATAATTGTTCGGGCTTTTATTTGTTTTTCAAAGGATGTTTCCATGAAGTTTGGTGCTATTCCCCGCAGCCGGAATACACTTCGCTTTCCATGGGGCTCGCGCTGAGCCGCTTCGGCCTGTGGCCTGCAGGGTCTCAGACTGTCTCGCTAATCCCATAGGAGTCTTCGTGTATTCCGGCTGCTCTGTTTTTCCAACTAATTATATTTCCTCTTGTAAAAAGTATGCGAAAGCAGCCGCTATTTACTAGCTATATTAGAAATTGTTCGTCTTTACAGAGTATCTATTTAGTTATGTCCCATCCTCTAATAAAGTTAATAAGTAGATAGATTAATATGTTATCTTTAAACCCACAATTAAATTCTATTTTTGATACGTTTTTTAACGAAGCAGTTGAAGGTGGTACTTTACCAGAAAGAGAAAAAGTGGTTGCTATATTAACGTCAGCAACTTTGCTTAATGATCAGGGGGCTTTAAAGAATGCTGTACTGATGGCTAAGCAGCTTGGATTTAATAGTGAAGAAATTGGACAAATCACAGCTATTGCTGTTAATGCTTAACGTTTCCGTATTAGATACTTATGTAGAGGGAATAGTGGAAGAAAAATTTTTACATAAAGGATTAATTGCCATATCTGTCCCATTATTCAATGCGGTACATGCTGGAGTAGAAATTGCTAAACGCGCTGCTAAACTAAATCCCAATGCTCATATAACATTTTTTGGACAGCATGCTACTATAAACGTAAAGTCGCTAGATTGCACGAAAGAGTCATGAATCAACGTGACGATTTCCTTAACAAATTCAGTACAGAAATCATCAAAAACCACGATATTGTCTGTATCGAAGATTTGAATACGAAAGGAATGTTACGCAATCATAAGTTAGCAAAATCAATCTCTGATGTATCGTGGTCTGCTTTTGTATCGAAATTAGAATACAAAGCCAAATGGTACGGTAAAACAATCGTAAAAATAAGCAGATGGTTTCCGTCCAGTCAAATATGTTCCGATTGTGGACATCAGGATGGCAAGAAACCTCTTGAAATAAGAGATTGGACTAGTCCTGTTTGCCACGAACATCACGATAGAGATATAAATGCCAGCAAAAATATCCTAGCTGAAGGCTTAAGAACTTTAGTTTTGGCTTAAACAAAATATAGAACCGTAGGAATCGATGGGGATAGCTTGGTCAATAAGAGAAACCTCTGTTGGCAAAGAAATACGTCAACAAGTACGCTCTGTTCCCAAGAATCTCCCACTTCAATCAGATCGCAAGGTCGATAAGTGGGGGGAGTTCAATAGTGAAGACGAGATTCTTAAGAATGTAACACCTACAGTAGTAGTAAATGGTAATTTGATAAGTTTCGGCACAAAACCCCATATAGGAACAAGTAGTAAAAGAATTTATCTAAGTTAATTAATCTACCATATAGAAGACTTTGTTAAGTAGTAGTGTCTCCAAGAGTACTACTACTTTTTTTATCCTTTAGGTAATCGAAAGGCATAATAATCTTATTCTAGATACAAATATCTTCATGCAATTATGCAATAGGGAATGAATATTATATTTTTTTAATATGGTACATGAAATAGTGAATAAACCTTGACTAGCTTTTATTTTCTTGAAAACTATAGGAAATCCATTTAATATAAACTTAATTCAAAGGGGACTGGTGATTAAACATGACTACTGGACAATTAGAATCTACTGCTCGTATCTTAAACCTGCTAGGTGATCGGACAAGGTTATCCATAATGGGAATGCTTCTGATACATGATTGTTGTGTTTGTGAGTAGGTAGATGTTTTTCAAATGACTCAACCAGCTGTAAGTCAACATTTAAGAAAATTAAAAGATGCAGGTCTAGTTAAAGAACAAAGAAAAGGCCAATAGGTTATTTACTCTCTTGACCAACAAAATCACTTTTTTCCTGTGATAAAAGATATTTTAGGTTATGTCCCGAATCAAAATGCAAAGTTTAGATGGCTTGAGGATAACGGATTGCGTATATCCTGTGATTAAATAGATTAATGTAGTTGACATTAACTTATTCTCTTATTAACATATAAGTATATACTTATGTAAGTGGTGACATTTATCTGACACTACGACTTATTAGTATTCCTTATTGTAATATATATATAAGTAAATAACAATATGCTTATATGTTCTTGTGAAGGTATAGAATGGGAGGTTAATAGTATTGATACATGAATTGGAATTAAAAGAAACAGCAAATGTATTAAAGCTTTTAGGTGATAAAACAAGATTAGCTATGGTAAGTATGTTGGCTGAGCAGGAATGTTGTGTATGTGAATTTGTTGAAATTTTCAAAATGTCACAGCCTTCTATAAGCCAGCATTTAAGGAAAATGAGGGATCTAGGAATTGTAAAAGAACAAAGAAAAGGTCAGTGGGTGGTCTATTCTTTAAGCACAACAAGTGAATACTACGAAATAGTAAAAACGTTATTAAAACATGTACCAAGCCAGAGAGAAAAGTTTCAATGGCTAGAGGAAAAGGGTTTAAGAATTATATGTAATTAGTGGAGGTTAACAGCTTTGTTACAAACAATATTAGCAATAATTATCTTTTTATTAACACTGACATTAGTTATCTGGCAACCGAAAAATCTTTCGATTGGTTGGTCAGCATGTGGGGGTGGAATTTTAGCCCTTCTTGTTGGTGTAGTTGATTTCCAAGATGTCATTGACGTAACAGGCATTGTTTGGAATGCAACACTGGCTTTTGTCGCAATTATTATTATTTCTTTAATACTAGATGAAATAGGATTTTTCGAATGGGCTGCTTTACATGTGGCAAAATTCGCTGGTGGTAACGGCTTGAAGATGTTTGTTTACGTCGCTATTCTAGGTGCTATTGTTGCAGCTTTTTTTGCAAACGATGGGGCAGCACTAATTTTAACACCAATCGTTTTAGCAATGGTTAGAGCGTTAAAGTTAGAAGAAAAAATGGTTTTTCCATTCATCATTGCAAGTGGTTTTATTGCCGATACTACATCTTTACCTTTGGTTGTCAGTAATTTGGTTAACATCGTTTCTGCTGATTTCTTTGATATTGGTTTTGTAGAATATGCTTCCAGAATGATTGTGCCAAATATTTTTTCTTTAGTAGCAAGTATCTTAGTGTTGTATTTATATTTCCGTAAAAGAATTCCAAAGGTATATGATTTAAACCAATTAAAAGTACCTCAAGATGCGATAAAAGATTTAAAGATGTTTCGTTTATCATGGTTGATTTTAGCTGTATTACTCATTGGTTATTTCGTCAGTGAATTCTTGTCTATTCCGGTTTCACTCATTGCAGGAGTAATCGCAATTATCTTCCTTGGAATTGCTAGAAGAAGCTCGGTAGTATCTATTAAGAAAGTAGTAAAGGGTGCACCATGGGCAATTGTTTTTTTCTCAATTGGAATGTATGTTGTCATTTATGGTTTACGAAATGTCGGTTTAACAGACCTGCTTTCTAGTGTTATTCAGGCAGTTACAGATCAAGGATTATTTGTTGCAACACTTGGTATGGGATTCATCGCTGCTATTATTTCTTCTATTATGAATAATATGCCCACAGTACTTATTGATGCTTTAGCCATAGCCGATACAAACGCAACTGGAGTAGTAAAAGAAGGATTGATTTATGCAAATATTATTGGGTCTGATTTAGGTCCTAAAATTACACCAATTGGTTCTTTAGCAACCTTGTTATGGCTTCATGTTTTATCTCAAAAAGGGGTGAAAATAGCATGGGGTACCTATTTCAAAACTGGTATCATCTTAACTATTCCAACTCTTTTAATTACATTAATCGGTTTATATTTGTGGCTTTCCATTCTGTCATAGAGAAAGTTAGCTAAGTGTACATCTTATATAGATACTAAATTCGGAGGGTATAATCATGAAAGTAATTATTATAGGATCTGTTGCAGCAGGAACTTCTGTAGCAGCAAAAGCACGTAGAAACGATGAGACAGCGGATATCACATTGTACAATGCAGATTATGACATTTCTTACTCGATATGTGGCATTCCTTATTTTCTAGGCGGAGAAGTAGAAGAATTAGAAACATTAACTCCAAGAAGTGCTGCTTGGTTCAAAAAGCGATACAATGTTGATATTTTTATTCGTCACGAAGTTATTAAGATTGACGCTAAGCAGAAAAAAATTCAAGTGAAAAACTTAGATACAAATGAAATAAAAGAAGATACTTATGATGTATTGGTATTTGCAACAGGAGCTTCACCAATAACTCCTAATATTCCTGGAGTAGAAGAAGACCACGTTTTCCAAGTACGTACCATACAAAATACAGTAGCAATTGATCAATATATGAAAGCAAACCAACCAAAGAAAGCTACTATTATTGGAGCAGGATATATTGGGTTAGAAATGGCGGAGCAACTTAGTCATAGAGGATTAGATGTCACGATTATACAACGTAGTAATCATGTAATGACACATATGGATAAAGATATTGCTTCCCGTGTGGAAGAGCATCTAGTAAAGAAAGGTATCACCCTAATCTTAAATGAGGAAGTAACAGTTATAGACAAGATGAATGTACAAACTAAATCTGGAAAATTTATTGGAACAGATATGGTTATATTAGCTACAGGGGTTCGCCCAAATACAAAATTGGCTAAGGAAATCGGTGTTGAACTAGGTAATAGTGGAGCTATCGCTGTTAACAGCAAAATGCAGACTAATCTTCCTGATATCTATGCTGTAGGTGATGTGGCAGAAAGTTACTCAGTTATTACAGGAAAATCTATCTATCGTCCATTAGGAAGTACAGCTAACAAAATGGGGAGAATTGCTGGAGACGTAATAACGGGTGGCTCTTTAGAACATCGAGGTATTCTAGGAACTGGCATATTAAGAGTATTTGATTTAGCAGTCGGCCAAACTGGAATGAATGAAGTGGAAGCATTAGAAGAAGGTTATGATATTGAAATACTCCATAATATTAAACCAGCTAGAGCAGAGTATCTAGGCGGAAAAGAGTTACTCATTAAAGCAATAGCAGATAGACAAACAGGAAGAATCTTAGGTGTACAAATAGTAGGGAAAGAAGGAGTAGATAAACGAATTGATGTCTTTGTAACAGCTATCACGTTTAAGGCGAAAGCAGAAGACTTGTTTCATCTTGATCTTGCCTATGCACCTCCATTTAGTACTACGAAAGATCCAGTTATGTATACTGGAATGGCCTTGCAGAATGCAATTGAAAAGAAAAATAAGCTAATTACACCGAAAGAACTGACGGATAGGCTTGAAAAAGGAGAAAAGATTCAGGTAATTGATACACGTTCCACAGAACAATATAAAGTATCAAAAGTGGAGAGTGCCATTAATATACCTTTAGGAGCCTTGCGTGACAAATGCAAAGACCTTAATCCGAGCTTACCTACAGTAACTTATTGCAATGGTGGAATAACGGGAAATGCAGCACAAAATGTTCTACGCAACTTAGGATTCTATGATATTTATAATCTTTCTGGTGGCAATAAGAATTATCAAAATTACATGAAAAACAAGTAATTAAAGTAGACCTTAGGTGTTCCTAAGGTCTACTTTAATTACTAAAACGGGCATTTCAGAAAATCAGTTATAGTTGGAATTTATCCAATGTTAGAGATTTATAGTCTCCCTAAATGGATATTGGTTCAACTAACCATAAGTGGGGGAGGAAGGAAAACCCCCACTTATGGAAGTTTCAGTTTATAAGTTTTTAAATGAGTATGATCTAGTAATTTTATCTCAGGACCATACGATATTTCATATGTCAGTCTGTCTTTACCAACTAGTACATGATGACCAATGGAAGGTTGTACTTCAAAGTTAACGTTAATATAAATCCACGAAAACCATTGACTCTTTTGGTTTGAATCAAGTTTACAAGCCAAGGTTCTATTTCAATCCCATAACCTTCGGGATATGATTTACTTACATCCCTTTGAATATGTGGAATTAGAACTATAGCTAACATATTTTTAATTGAATTTTATTCACCAATTAGTTTTAAACATAAAATTAGAAATTAGGTTAAAAGAACATTTTTTTTGAGTGAGTAAATAAAAAAATACTTGTTCATTTTGGGGCTTATGAGGTATCTCCTTATTAAATCCTTATAATAAAAGATATAGAAATAACTAATTGAATCATTAAAAGAACTCCAAAGTCAGGGGCAAAATAAAATTGACTCAAAATTAAGGTGGCTTATACACATGATTAATTGTGAAAAAAAGAAAAAAGAATTTTATAAAGCTTTAGTGGACAAAAATCCTCAATATGATGGGATCTTTTTTGCGGGTATCAAAACAACAGGGGTCTTTTGCCATGCAACATGTACAGCTAGAAAACCGAAATACGAGAATTGCGAGTTTTTTTTATCAGCAGAAGAGGCTTTGTTAGCTGGTTATCGGCCTTGTAAGCGGTGTAATCCTTTGTTTTATCCTAATAGTATTCCTCAAGAGGTCGAAATTTTGGTAGCTGCTGTTGAAAGAAATCCTGAGAAACGATGGAAAGAAGCAGACTTTCATGAAATAGGAATTCATTCTGCTACTGCTAGAAGAATGTTTAAAGAGATATATGGGATGACATTTGTACAATATGCTCGATCACGTAGAATGGGGCTTGCTTTTAAAGAGATATTGACGGGGAGAAAGGTAATTGATCAACAATTCTCATTGGGATATGAGTCACCCAGCGGATTTAACGATGCGTTTACAAAAATTATGGGAAACCCTCCTAAGAAGACAAGCATTTCCATCATTAATGCAAATATATTCTCCACACCTCTTGGAAAAATGATTAGTCTATCTGATGCCAACTATCTATATTTGTTAGAGTTTCTAGATAGAAGAGGTCTTGAAAAAGAAATTGAAAAATTAAGAGAGAAGCATAATGCTAGGATTTTACCTGGAAACACTGAGATAAATACAAATTTAGTACAGCAGTTAAATCTGTATTTTACAAAGGGACTATCTCAATTTACCATCCCACTTTTAAAAAAAGGAACACCTTTCCAAGTGAAAGTTTGGGATATACTTAACTCTATTCCTCCTGGGCAAACATTGACTTATCAAGAGGTTGCGGAGGAATTAGGAAATAAAAATCTAGTAAGAGCTGTTGGTAATGCAAATGGTGCAAATCAAATTTCCATATTGATTCCTTGTCATAGAGTTGTTAACACAAACGGTGAGTTAGGTGGCTATGGTGGAGGAGTAGAGCGAAAGAAATACTTATTGAATTTAGAGCAGTCTATGGGAAAATCACAGAACGGTTTACTTATATAAGCAAACCGTTCTGTGATTTATTAGATAAATATCTTTGTTGCTATTATAATACTGGAGCAATTTTATTAAATGGTTATTTGTATTTCTTGGCTAACGTTTCGCTTCCGATCGCTCCAATGATAGACATAAAAAACGGGACAATATTAAATAACAGCGAATTTTTAAAGAACACAATATTTAAATCAAATAACTTATTCCCTATTAGAATACATAACTTACCCAATACGATAAACAACCCAATTATTAGAAGAATATCAAAAAATAATTTCCACCTTGGGTAGGCTAATACTTGGCTATCTTTTATGATTTTCTCTTTCAAAGAATTATCCCCCTTTACTAATTCGTCAAGTGTAATATCAAATATGTCACTGATTTTAATTAGTAATTCTATACTGGGATAACTTTCTCCACGTTCCCATTTAGAAATAGATTGTCTACTAATATTAAGTTTTTCTCCAAGTTGCTGTTGTGACATATTATGTTTTAAACGCTCTTCTTTTATTTTTGAAGAAAAATACATATGATCAACTCCTATCATCAGTAGTATGAGTAAAATGTTTGTGGGAGAATAAATATCCTTTTTGTCTAGTTGGGGGACGAGTCCCCCAACTAGACAAAAAGGCCACCAAGCGAAAGCGCGGTAGCTGGAAAAAATTAAGTATTAAAAAAGAGAGCTTCCTTTTGTAAAGTAGAGTTTGACTAGAATACTACGAAAAGGAGAGGCTCTCATGAATCAATGTAACACAAAAATGCCATCATTAAAAGAATTGGAAAAAACTTTATTTCGAACACTACAAATGACCTTTCAAGAAATCCTTGTTCAAACATTAGAAAATTGGGATCTAGAGATTGCTCAGCAACGAGACAAAAGAAGATTTGCTTTACGAGATAAACGAGAAATACGAGTAGATACAGCGTTTGGAGCAGTGGAGCTGAAGCGTAATTATTATTTCGATCGTGTAACCAAAAAATATATTTGTCTGTTAGATCATTATTTACAGTTTCAAGGGAATAAAGGGTTTAGTCCACTATTAGAAGAATGGGGGCTAGAATTAGCGACAAATGGTTCCTCCTATCGAAAGGCGGTGGAAACGTTCGAACAATTTTTAGGCTATTCGGCGATGAGCCACGAAGCATTACGGCAACATCTTCTTCATACAAGCGTACTTCCCGCTAAGGAAAAACGTCCTTTTCAAAAGGTGTTGTTTGTCGAAGTAGATGGATTATATGTGAAGAGTCAAGAAAAGAAAAAGCGTGGATGGGAGTTGAAATTCGCCGCTGTACATGAGGGATGGAAAGAAAACGGAAAGCGAGTCAGGCTCCGAAATAAAAGGCATTTTCTCTATGAAGAAAAAGAACCCTTTTGGGAAGCTTTTGAAACATTCTTACAGAATCATTATGCGTATGATCCAACCCAAACCTTGCTTATTATTAATGGCGATGGAGCAGGCTGGATAACGGCATGTCGGGAGTATTTTCGGGAACGCGCCTTTTTCACCATGGACCGTTTTCATGTCGCTCGTTCGATGAAGCAACTAATGAAGAGCCATCCTCGATACCGCTACATGAAAAGAGCGTTAAAAAACTACCAGGTAGAAACATTACTTCTAGAGTTGAATAGCGCAGTAGGAACAATGGATACACCAGAAGAAGAAGAAAAACTAGCGCATTTCCTCGGCTTTTTAACGCATCATCAGGAAACCATAAAAGATTACCGTAGTTGGTTACAGGAGAAAGGCGTGGACACGACAGCGTATCGTCCAATGGGAAGTGCAGAAGCAATGATGAATCAATTAGCCAAACGATTAAAAAATGGAAGAGCATGGAGCAAAAAAGGCGTCATGAGCATGGCACGTTTGTGGATTGGGTTGAAGGATGATCTATCTATCCAAACGATATATGGAAAATGGGAAAAAGCCACGGAAAAATCAAAGAAAGAGCATCGACCGAAAAGAAAAATACCCACAAAATTAGTAACAGAAACCGTGCGTCAGAACATGCCATACTTAAATCAAGCGATTGGAAAACCCGTTCACTTTGCCTTACAGGGATTAAAAGGTTTTTAAAAAATGAGAGAATCAACAGTTGGAAGAACAAAACCAATTGGAAAGCGGATACAAACTTAGAGGTTTTACTTTATAAAAAAGGGAGCTAAAAAAACTCCCACAAAAACTTGACTCAATCTCATCAGTATAGTTATTTGCATGAAAAAACGAAAGAATCGTATAGTTGCAAGGGTGTAACCTGTTAGTTGCGCCTTGGAAAAGGTAATTATTTTGTTTATTGTTCTTTTGCTTTTTATTAATTTTTACAAAATTGTACGATTATTTAAAGTAACGTAAAAAAATAAAAACAGAGGTTGCATAATTTCTCATTCTGTAATAGAATATTAAAAAAATTGATCATGAAAAGCTTCGACAAGGACATGAGCTACTATTTCGGTTTCCAGAGAGGGAAGAATTGCTGAAAACTTCCTAACACAGAAAGAGTATCTTACCACCTTTGAGCTGTATTGGGGAACAAACTAGTATCCAATACCGTAGACGCAACGTTACTGCCCCAAGCCATGAGAAAACCACAATGTGTTTTTCATGGGAATTTGGGTGGAACCACGGGTAAACGCACTCGTCCCTTTCTTTAGGGATGAGTGCGTTTTTTGTTTTTGGCTGTTTTCTAAAGGATTGTTGTTTTTTCAATAGGAAAAAAGAATTAGTTGGAAAAATGGAGCAGTCGGAATACACGAAGACGCCACAGGGATTAGCGAGACAGTCTGAGACCCCGGAGGCGAAGCTGAGGAGGCTTAAGCTTAGCCCCACGGAAAGCGAAGTGTATTCCGGCTGCGTGTAATCGCAACAAACTTTACGAAAACAGCCTTGTTTTTTAACAATTTAATAATCAAGCGATGAAAAGGACATGAATTATTTTTACTGTTAGCAGAGAGGGAAGAAAAGGTGCGAGCTTCCTAGCAAAGGAAAATAATTTACCACCTTTGAGCTATATTGGTGAACTTGAAGTAACCAATATCGTTTAGGCAGCGTTACTGCCCCAAGCCATGAGAAAACTACAATGTCTTTCATGGGAATTTGGGTGGAACCACGGGTAAAAAACACTCGTCCCTTTCTTTAGGGATGAGTGTTTTTTTTAACCCATAAAATAAAAAAAGGAGTGTAAAAAATGATTCAGGTAGTATTAGCAGATGGAAGTAAGAAGGAATATCCAAAAGGAAGTACAGTTGCAGAAGTTGCTGCGTCTATTAGTGTAAGTTTGCAGAAGAAAGCAGTTGGTGCAAAGATAAATGACGAATGGATCGTGGATATGAGTCATCGAATAGAGGAAGATGTGCATTTGTCTATTTTAACAATAGACTCCGAAGAAGGGGTATCTATTATGCGTCATTCCAGCGCCCATGTAATGGCACAAGCGATACAAAGGTTGTATCCGAATGTACAATTAGCAATCGGACCAGTTGTAGAGGATGGTTTTTATTATGATATGAAGCTTGACCATAGCTTAACTGCCAATGAGTTGGCAGCCATTGAAAAGGAGATGAAAAAAATCATCAAGGAAAATCTTCCTTTTGTTCGAAAAGAAGTTTCGTACGAGGAAGCACTACAACTTTTTCAAGTGAAAGAAGAGAAATTTAAACTAGAGCTATTAGATGCAATACCAAAGAATGAATCGATTTCCCTCTATCAACAAGGAGAGTTTATTGATTTATGTCGTGGGACTCATGTTCCCTCTACAGGTTTTATTAAAGCATTTAAATTAATGCGTGTATCTGGTGCTTACTGGCGAGGTGATAGTAAGAACGAGGTATTACAAAGAGTATATGGAGTTGCTTTTTCGAGTCAGCAAGAATTAGCAGAATACGTGGAAATGATAGAAGAAGCAGGCAAACGGGATCATCGTAAATTAGGCAAGCAATTGGAGCTTTTTATGTTCTCGGAAGAGGCTCCTGGCATGCCGTTTTATTTACCAAAAGGACAAATCATTCGTAATGAATTAGAGCAATTTTCAAGAGAACTTCAGGGTGAGGAGGATTATGAAGAAGTAAGAACTCCATTGATGATGAATGAACGAATGTGGAAACAATCAGGGCATTGGGATCATTATCATGAAAATATGTATTTTTCAGAAGTAGATGAGCAAAAATTTGCGCTAAAACCGATGAATTGCCCGGGACATATGCTTATTTTCAAAAATAGTCTCTACTCTTATCGAGATTTGCCAATTCGCCTAGCTGAATTTGGCCAGGTTCATCGTCATGAATATAGTGGTGCACTAAACGGAATGCTTCGTGTAAGGACATTCTGTCAGGATGATGCCCATCTATTTGTGAGAGAAGACCAAATAGAAGCAGAAATAAAAAGCATTTTTCGATTAATCGATAACGTTTATCGTACTTTTGGATTTGAATACACTGTAGAGCTCTCTACTAGACCAGAAGATTCGTTGGAAGGCGATGACATCTGGGAATTGGCAGAAGGTGCATTAAGAAATGTTCTAGAGAATTTAGAAATTGATTATATTCTTAATGAAGGAGACGGAGCCTTTTACGGTCCGAAAATTGACTTTCATATAAAGGATGCTTTAAAAAGAAGTCATCAATGTGCAACTATTCAGCTCGATTTTCAAATGCCAAAGCTATTTAACTTAGCATATATAAATGAAAATAATGAAAAAGTATGTCCGGTCGTTATTCACCGTGCTATATATGGATCGATTGATCGATTCTTTGGAATATTAATTGAACATTTTGCAGGTGCCTTCCCTGTTTGGCTTGCTCCAACACAAGTTCAAATTGTTCCTGTTTCAAGTGTTCACCTAGATTATTGCTTAAACGTCCAATCAGCTTTAAAAGAAGTAGGGGTAAGGGTGAAGATAGATGACAGCAACGAAAAATTAGGGTATAAAATCCGCGCAGGACAAATGCAAAAGATTCCATATTTACTTGTACTAGGTGATAAAGAAATGAAACAACATACTGTTAATGTTAGAAAATATGGAGAAGAGAAGTCTAAAGAACTTTCTTTAAATGTATGGAAAGAAATAATCGAAAAACAAATAAAAGAGAGAAGTTTATCCACTCTTAACGGGTAGAAAGACCCTGACTAATGGACGTTTTCTTTATAAACAAACAAGGGATTCAAGTGATTAAGACTGAATCCCTTTCTTCTATTGTATTATAAGCTTCGATTATATTGATATTTTTTCCATTGGAAACGGATGAAGCAGCCAATACAAAATCCAAGTATTGCAACAATGGAAGCAATCCCAACCATGATCGAAAAGATGTAACCAAGGACAGTCCAGTTAAGGAAAAAGGAAAGGGAACCAATTGTTAAGCAAAAAATGGCAATTATTTGGTTAAACTGTTGCTGATCCCAGTCCTCTTGATGGTATTCCTTCTTTGGCTTTTTTAGAAACAAACTTGCTACTTTCATAATGGGATTCCATTGAAATAATAATCCACAGATTCCTGCAATAAGTGGAATAAGCATAATCCAGTATTGCTGCAAAACTAAACTAAGTAAAACAGACAGAAAAATAACCCATTGATTAGTACGAACTAATGGTAGAGGAATTGTTTTCACCAGATCAGTCATAAAACCAACCTTTCTTATAAGAATTATATATATTATACGCTCTTATAAGGGTTTTGTTAAGTTAATAAACTCCTATTTGTTTTGCTTTTCTTCTTCTATAAAATTCCAGAGTCTATATAGCTGTGGAACTGTTCTTTCCGGGTCTTTAATGAGATGGGTATACAGAGTTGGGTATTTTTGCAATTGCGAAAGCAGTTTTGATTCTTCGAAAGAAATGTTATTATCCGTCGCTTTACTATGATAGGTAGCTCTTGTTTCCTTTGTTTCTGATCGGCCAAGTAGATAATCCGTGCTTACATCAAAATAATCCGCAAGTTTTTGTAAGGTGTCTGTATCAGGTTTTCGATTTCCTGTTTCGTAGCCCGAGATTGATACCTTGGTTACATTCATTGCATCCCCAAGTGTTTGTTGAGAAATGTTAGCAGACTTCCGTAAATGTCTCAATCTTTCTGGAAAATTCATCTAAACCAGCTCCTAATTTCGATACCTCTATTATAAGTTAACATTTAGCTAACAGTAAATAATGAATTTTTGTTAACAAATTCGGAATTTTATATTGATGTAAACCACTTGTTTACGTATAATTTTAATAAGGAAAAAAATGATAATTGGGAAGATGAGGTGTAAAAAATGCATCGGAATAAACTGCGTATCATAAGAAAGCAATATGGCTATACCTATCAAATGATGGCTGATAAGCTAGGAATTACGAAGTCTTATTATTGGCAAATCGAAAATGGCAAACGAGGTTTATCTTATGATCAAGCAGTACAGATATCTAGTATTTTTTCAAAAACACCAGACGAGATTTTTCTTCCAGATTATATAAAGCTTAAATGATGATTTCGTGATAAGGATAGAATTTCAAATGAATGAGGGAGGCTTAAAGTGAAGGAGCAAATATACGTAACCGAAGAAAATCTTTTACTAATAAAAGAGGCAATGGATTTTAGTATAGAAAATGCGTCCAAAGGAATTCTATTCGTTTTAGAAATGGTGAGAGAGAAGGTGTCGAATTGTGATGATAGTATGTTGAGGTTGGATGGAATGGAAATGGAAATCATTCTTGTTTCACTCATCGAATATGGTATCTATTTATTATCATTCCATTCAGATAAAGGGAGTTTATGTATGATAGAAGCAATTAGAATAGATCAGCTTAAGCAGGGCTATCAAAGTAGAAACGGTCCGAAGATAATGTGTTAACTATACTATTTAGCTAGTGGTTAGATGGATTGGTTGATTTTCTTCTCGTACTATGTAAGAGTAGAAGGACAAACGAGAGAGGAAGATCAGAGTGGAAAAAAGAAAAGTTGGTTTTATTGGGTGTGGAAAAATGGCCCAAGCGATGGTAAATGGAATGCTTCAATCATCTTTTATGCAAAGAGAAGATATTTTCGCAAGTACGAAGTCAATGGAAAGTGCACAAATGATTATGGAAACTTTTCAAATAGAAACAACGTTAGATAATAAGCAAGTAGCAGGCTTCGCTGATGTTCTTATTATTGCAGTAAAGCCGCATTTATATGGAGAAGTCATACAAGAAGTAAGCTCTTATGTGAAGAAGGAAACAATCCTTGTAACGATTGCTGCAGGAATAGATCTAGCATACATAGAGTCTAAGATGTCTAAAGAGATAAAAGTTATTCGTTCCATGCCAAATACACCTTCCCTTGTAGGGGAAGGAATGACTGTTTTTTTGTGCAAATGACAAGGTAAACGAGAATGAGATAGCTTTTATAAAAGACTTGTTTGCGTCATTTGGACAAGTGGAAATGGTGGATGAAAGCTTAATGGATTATATTCCAGCCATTAGTGGATCTTCTCCAGCATATGTATATATGTTTATTGAAGCATTGGCAGATGGCGGCGTTCGAAGCGGAATTCCGAGAGATAAAGCTTATAAATTGGCTGCTCAAGCTGTTTTGGGAGCAGCGCAGATGGTTTTAGAAACAGGCAAGCATCCTGGAATTTTGAAAGATGAAGTATGCACACCGGGTGGAGCAACAATTGAAGCGATCACGACGCTAGAACAAAATCACTTTAGGGGAACCATTTTAGCGGCAATGGAAAGTTGCAATCAGAAAAACAAAGATATGCAAAAATAGTTATATGTAGAAAATGAATCCATCTAGATATTGTTCTATCTAGATGAAAATTCATTCTATATAATAGTAGACATGAAAATGATTAATCAGGCAGCAACTTAAAAATCATGTACTCAAAGGGATGCTTGATCGATTAAAAAAGGAGAAAGATCTTCAGGTAGTGTGTGGAATAGGCGAAATAATTCTCGTAAATGATAAATTTGAAGAAATAGTCGGAGAATCGAAAGAAACGATATTTTATTCAGGCTGTGGATGGGATGAATGGAAGCATCAATTAGCAGCTCACTTTAAAGATGAGGAAGGGTTACTGCAGTACATCGAAGCATCGATTCAGGAAAAACAGAACAAGTCTTATAGTGCTTTCATGAAAGATGGGCGAGTTATTAACATTTATGCAGAGGAACTTTATAGAGGAGACGTCAAATTTGGGACAATCCTAGTTTATAGAGATATAACGAAGGAATATGAAGTCGATAGAATGAAGTCTGAGTTCGTAAGCACTGTAAGCCATGAGCTACGGACACCGCTAGCAAGTATTCTTGGATTTACCGAATTAATGATTAATCGAGAATTAAAAGTGGAAAAGCAGAAGAAATATTTACAGACGATATATGGAGAAGCGAAAAGACTGACATCCTTAATAAATGATTTCCTAGACATACAGAGGATGGAAGCAGGGAAACAAACCTATGAAAAGAAAAATATTGATCTTTTGCCAATATTGGAAAGAGTAAAGGATAATTTATCTATTAATACTCCCTCTCATATTATCCAAATTAACCAATTGGTAGAGGAAACGATGGTTATTGGTGATAAAGCAAAAATGGAACAGGTGATGGCTAATCTTTTAAGTAATGCTATTAAGTATTCTCCAAATGGAGGAAAAATTGAGATTAACATATATAAAGAGCTTGATCAACTACGTGTAGCTTTTAAAGATGAAGGTCTAGGAATACCAGAAACGGCAATGGATAAATTATTTACTAAGTTTTATCGAGTAGATAATACGGATAGGAGAAAGATTGGTGGCACAGGACTAGGGCTTTCCATTGTTCAAGAAATAATGAATGCGCATGATGGGAAAGTGATGGTTGAATCAGAATATGGAAAGGGAAGCACGCTTACACTTGTTTTTCCGCTCATCCATGCAATTCAAGTAGTGAGGAAGCTCTAGAAAATAAGCAAACATACTCCATCATGGTAATAGAAGATGATATTAGTTTGGGAGAACTAATTGTTCATGAACGAAAGGATAATGGCTTTCAGGTCGTTTATTATAAAAATACTCAAAAATCCTAAAATGATTGGAATTAAAATGCAAGTCTAGTAATTAAAAGGAGAGGCAAGAGATGCTTCTCCTTTTAATTACTAGACGGAAATTCTTTTTTTCGATAATAAAGTTGTAAAAATTGCTACACAGAAGATGGTTATAAACGATGCAATAAAAGTAGAAAACCCAACAATTTTATAGCCACTCAATAAAACAATCCCATCTATTAGAAAAATAATGACTCCTACCTGAATAGATAGAATGTTTGAGAGAACTTGGGCAAGAAGATCAGTCCCACCAGTGCTTGTCTCAAAACGAAGCATGAGACCAATACCTACTCCAATAACAACTCCCCCTAAAATCGCACTTAATACAACGTTCAATGAAAATAAATTCCTTAAAAAAGAAAGAATATCAATGGAAAAGGAAGAAATAAGAAATCCAAAAATACCATAAATAAAATATTCTTTGTTGTAAAACCAAACGAGTATATACAAAGGAATACTTAAAAGAATCATCGAAAGACCTGTTGGAATTCCATAGTGATAATGAAGAATAAGCCCAATTCCAATAATCCCTCCATCTAAAAGATGATGAGGTACTAAAAATCCATTAACTCCAATACCTATTAGTAAGCTCCCGACAAATGTAGCAGCGATTTTTTCTATCAATAAACATCATCCTAACTTTACCTTGTCCATTGTACTTATAACTATGTGTTAAACAATAAAAATAGAAGAGATTCATAGAGGGGAAAAAAGGAAAATTTTATCCCACTCTTAACGGGTGGTAAGATCCCAAGCTCAAGCTGCGGAAAATCGAGGAAGCTAAGGTGGTGCGAATCTTGCCTAATGGTCCAATAAGTGTAACTAACTCTCAGTGGAGGAAGAGCGAAGTTAACTTAATAAGAATCATCAAATAACTTAAATAATTATTTGAAAAAACAGAAAAATAAGTTGTCAGATAGGTAGAATAGCAATAAACTTAAATTTAATAAGAAAAATCAGGGGATGAAAGCATGTATAATCAATTATCATCTTTAAGGACGGAACAGCAAGTTGAATTGTTAACGAAACAACTTATTCAAATCGAAAGCTATAATGGAACTGCTGGGGAAGTAAATAAGGCTAACTATTTATTTGAAATAATTAGCTCTTTTCCTTATTTTCAAACACATCCAAATCATGTTTGGAAACAGGAATTGGATGGTGATAAACGGTTCAATGTATGGGCATATTTGCAAGGAAATACAGATAAAAAAGAAACGGTCATTTACCATGCGCATGTAGATACAGTAGGAATAGAAGATTATGGAAAGCTAAAAGATATTGCACATAATCCCGATAAATTAGCGGAGTTTTTCCAAGGGTACGAAGGGGACGAAGAGACTCGAGAAGATGCACAGAGTGGAGAGTGGATGTTTGGTAGAGGTTCTCTTGATATGCAAAGTGGAATAAGTATTCATCTCGTGAATCTTCTCTATTATATGAACAATAGAGAAAAGCTAGATGGCAATATTCTAGTTTTATTCAATGTCGATGAGGAGAATCAACATATTGGCATAAGAGGCGCGTTAGATGAACTTGTTCGTCTTCAGCAAGAAAGAGGATTAAGCTATGTAGCGGCTATTAATAATGATTTTATTTCTCCTTTATATAATGGGGATAAAGCAAAATATGTATATTGTGGCGGAGCAGGTAAGTTATTGCCGTGTTTTTCGATCCTAGGAAGAGAGGCGCATGTTGGTGAAAGCATACTTGGTATTGACCCAACGTTAATCGCTTCAGAGATTAATCGAAACATTAATCAGAATTTTTCGCTAGCCGAAAAGCTGGATAATGAATTAGTGCTGCCACCTAGTTGTTTATTCATGAAAGAAAATAAGCAAAGCTATAATGTGCAAACGCCTCTTAGTACCAGGATGTATTTTAATTATTTTATTTATAAAAAAACACCAAGTGAAGTTTTAGTCGTCTTAAAAAAAATTGCCGAAGCAGCATGCGCAAAAATAGAAAGCGAATTAGCTGAGAACTATTTGGCATTTCGGAAAGCGAATCAGCTGCCAGAACGCTCGGTTAATTGGGAAACAGATGTGATAACTCTTCAAGAATACATGGACTATTTAAAAAAGAGTGGAGAGGAACCAGAAAAGCTGTTGGAATCTTTACTAGTTAGCTTACCTGAGGATTTAGATGATCGTCTAAAAGCTTTTGCATTAGTGGAATCCTTACAGCAATTAGATCCGGAAAAGAAGCCTCGCGTTATTCTCTTTTTTGCTACACCATTTTTACCATCTAATACGTTACAAGAGGATGAAAAATCTGTTTCTTTAAAAGAAGCACTTAAAGAAGTATTACACGAATCGGAAGAGGAATATAAGGAAGAATTTCCATTAAGAGGATATTTCCCTTATTTATGTGACGGAAGCTTTTTAGCATTTAATGGAGATCAAGCAGAGATTGAAACAGTAAAAGCAAATTTTCCAGGAATGCATACGTTATTTCCAATAGATCTTGAAAAAATGAGTAATTTAAATATCCCTGCTTTAAATATTGGTGTCTATGGAAAAGGTGGGCATAAATGGACAGAAAGGGTATATAAGCCATACACATTCCAAACCTTGCCATTGCTTATAAGAAAGGTTACAGAAAGATTGCTTTCGCTTTAAATACAAAAAAATCTTTACCCAATTTGGTAAAGATTTTTTTGTATGACTAGATTATTTAATAATAATAAGTTATTAGAGATACTGAGCAGTCTCACCGCTCGTCCCACGGAAAGCGGTGAGGCCGCGTGTAAATAGCACTAACCTTTATAATGATATTTATACAAAAAATTACTTAAAAAAAGAAGTGCAAGATATAATAACAAATTGCAGCTATGCTAGCTGAAATTGGTAATGTAATTACCCATGTAATGAGCATTCTTTGTGCTGTTCCCCATTTAACCCCTTTTAATCGGTGTGATGAACCAACACCTAGGATTGAAGAAGAAATAACATGAGTTGTACTAACTGGTAAGTGGATTAAAGTTGACCCAAAAATAATCATTGCGCCTGTTAGGTCAGCTGCAACTCCATTTACTGGGCGAATTTTCATGATGTTTCCACCTACTGTTTTAATAATTCTCCATCCACCAACAGATGTTCCTAGACCCATTGCAGCGGCACAGGCAAACTGTACCCAAAACGGAACTTCATCTGTTGTAACATAATTATTAGCTAATAAAGCCATTGTGATAATCCCCATTGCTTTTTGGGCATCATTTGTACCATGAGTATAAGACTGCAATGCTGCCGTGAATATTTGAAAATAGCGGAAGCGTCTATTTGTTTTTGTTAAGTTTAAATCTCTAAAGAAAAATTTAAAGATCGAATAAACAATATATCCAACGATAAAGGCGATGATTGGTGAAAGAATCAATGCCTGAATAATCTTAATAAATCCAGTGTAATTAAGGGAAGCAAATCCGGAAGATGCAATAGCAGCTCCAGCGATTGATCCAATAATGGCATGGGAAGAACTACTTGGTATCCCATAATACCATGTAACTAAGTTCCAGATAATAGCAGCGATTAATGCGGCAAGGATAACTAGTGATCCATTTGTTAAATCAAAAGGATTAACTATTCCTTTTGTAATCGTCTTTGCAACACCTGTAAATGTCATCGCACCTATAAAGTTCATACATGCTGCCATAATAATCGCATGTTTCGGTTTTAAGGCTTTTGTTGACACTGCAGTTGCAATTGAGTTGGCTGTATCATGGAAGCCATTGATAAAATCAAATGCTAATGCAAAGACAACGATTAATATAGTAAGTATTAATAGTGTATTCATTGGAAAAAGACTCCTTACGCGTTCTTCATAATAATACTCTCAAGTGTGTTTGCAACACTTTGACAGTAGTCAGCAATATCCTCAAGATTTTCATACACTTCTTTATATTGGATAATGCGAATAGGATCTTTTTCTACAGAGAATAGGTTTTTAATGGATTGACGTAAAATGCCATCACATTTAGATTCATGGTCTTTAATTCTAATCGCATATTCTCTAATTTTAGGTAATTTTTTGGTTGTAAGCAGATCCACTGCTTTGTCGATTTCAACTGCACAATTCTTAATTTCTTCCACAAAACGAAGCATGTATTCGTCAGCGCTAATGATGTTGTACATTTCAAATAGTGCTGCCGTATGCTCAAGGCCATCTAATACATCATCCATGCTCATTGTAAGAGCTAGAATGTCTTCTCTTTCAATGGGAGTAATAAATGCTTTATTTAATTCTGTGATAACTTCATGAACATATGTATCACCTTTTGTTTCAATTTCCTTCATTGTTTCAGAAAAAGTTTTTAAATCGCTAACGTTTGTTAATTTATAGTCAGCAAAAAAATCTGCTCCTTCTTTTAAATTTGAAGCGATATTTTTTAACATAACAGCAAACTTATCTTGTTTTTTAAAAACCATTGCGGTTACCTCCATTAATATATAACAAAATATGACTAAGCCTTACATATTGTATAGGAAAGTTGTCGAATATCCTAGTATTTTATAAAGAAATTTACAAAATCTTAATATTTGGTTTACAAAATTTTAAGAAAATAACATTACATTTTTACAAAGTTCGCACTAATTTAATAATTATCGTCTATTTACAGAGATAAAATCGTAACAATCTGCTTCTCTGCCCATAAAGTGTCCAATTTATTGTTTCAGAATATAGTAATAACATAATGTCCAAGTAAGGAGGAAGAAAATTGTTAATGGATGATACTATTTTGATACGAAAAACCCTAGAGAAGGATCTCGCCTATGTGATAAGTACTGAAAATGATCCCACAAATAGTCCTTATATATTACAATGGTCATTACAGGAACATAAAAAAGCGATATCAACTGATTCT
This sequence comes from Niallia sp. RD1, assembly GCF_024219955.1. Classification (NCBI taxonomy): domain Bacteria; kingdom Bacillati; phylum Bacillota; class Bacilli; order Caryophanales; family Bacillaceae; genus Niallia; species Niallia sp. RD1. Next base: position 2,590,583 of record NZ_CP100420.1, read on the forward strand.
AATCTCTTACATTTGATTGTTCTAGACAAAGCATCGGAAAAACCAGTTGGTTATGTCTTAATTAATGGACTGGAAGATGAAAGTAATAGCATCGAAATAAAAAGAATTGCCTTTTCCGAGAAAGGGAAGGGATATGGAAGAAAAATGCTTCAGTTAATAAAAAAATGGGCTTTTACCGAAAGGAAAGCAAATCGGTTATGGATAGAGGTAGTCGATCATAATAATCGTGCAAAGTCTCTTTATGAATCAGAAGGCTTTAAGATAGAAGGATTACAGCGCGAAGCAATAAAATTAAACGATAACTACCAATCCATCTATATGATGTCCATGTTAAGTAGTGAATATAAGTAAGTGGAATGTTTAAAGGATTGACGAATAATTAATGCCATATATATGAAGGAAAAGGTGAAACAGTGGAGAAGAAAGTAGTCCTAATAACAGGTGCAAACAGTGGGTTTGGTAAATGGATGGCACTAGAGTTTGCAAAAGCAAATTATACAGTTATAGCATCAATGAGAGATAGAAATAAAAGCAAACCATTAATCGACATCGCAACTAAAATGGGGGTAATGTCCAATATTGAAATTATTATTTTGGATATTACTTCCGACAAATCAGTTGAAAACTTAACATTATATTTACAGGAATTTGGACGAGTAGATTTGTTAATAAATAATGCTGGTTATGCTGGAGCTGGTTTTTCAGAGGAAATACCCATCCAAGAATATCAATTGCAAATGGACACAAACTTTTTTGGGACAATTCGTGTAACACAAGCTGTTCTACCGTTTATGAGAAAACAAGGTCAAGGAATGATTATTAATATGAGCAGCATAAGTGGAGAAATCGGATTTCCTGGCATGTCCCCTTATGTATCCTCTAAATTTGCATTAGAGGGATGGAGTGAGTCCTTAAGATTAGAATTAGCACCTTTTTCAATTCCTGTTATCCTCATCGAACCTGGTTCTTTTCAAACAAATATTTGGACAACAGGGAAAAAAGTTACGGAGAAATCCACCTTGGCGACATCACCATATTTTACTTACATGAATCAGTTAGATACATATTTACAAAAAAATAGGAATAAGGATGGAGATCCAAGGGAGCTAGCTAGAAAAGTAGTTGCTATTGCTCAAAAAAAACAGCCCAAAATGCGTTATGTAGTTGGAAAAGGAACGAAAAGTACTATCCTTGTTAAACGCATTATCCCGTGGAAATGGTGGGAGAAAATCGTTCTATTTATCTTAAAATAAAAATATATTAGGAAGTAGTCGCTTATTGTTAGCGACAGTATATAGAAGTTTCACTTTATAGTGCAATCATATTTATAGAGAAGCATTCAAATAAGTGTTATTATATGGATAATTCTGATTTTGGGGGTGTTTTGTTTGGTCTATAGCATCGAACAAAAAGTAAGGCTACATAATGGAGTAGAGAAACCACAATTGGGTATCGGAGTCTTTAAAGTAGAAGAGGGAGATACGGTTTTTCATACCGTGCAAACTGCTTTGGAACTAGGTTATCGTGCTATTGATACTGCTGCTATTTACAGAAATGAAGAAGGAGTAGGAAGAGCAATAAAAGAAAGCGTTGTCTCTAGGGATTCCCTCTTTATCACCACAAAAGTTTGGAATGAGGATCAAGGATATGATTCGACACTAAAGGCATTTGAGACAAGTTTAAAGAAGCTTGAATTAGATTATCTTGATTTGTATTTGATACATTGGCCAGGAAAAGATAAGTATGTTGAAACATGGAAAGCGCTTGAGAGATTGTATGAAGAAGGAGCAGTTAGGGCGATTGGTGTAAGTAATTTTCATGAGCACCATTTAGACCATTTACTTGCAAATGCAAATGAAAAACCAACTGTTAATCAGATTGAGCTACATCCACGACTTTCTCAAGAAAATTTAAGAGAATATTGCAAGAAAAAAGATATCAGAGTGGAAGCATGGTCCCCGATTGCGAAAGGTCGGTTAGTAAATGAACCTACCCTTAATTATATTGCCAAAAAGCATGGGAAAACCCCAGTTCAAGTTATTTTGCGCTGGCATCTACAAAATGGACATATTATTATTCCTAAATCCATTCATCCTGAAAGAATCAAGGAAAATGCAGAGATATTTGATTTTCAACTAAGCTTAGTGGAAATGGATCAAATAGATCAATTAAATATGAATGAAAGACTTGGTAGTAATCCAGATGAATTGCTATTTTAATTTAAATTAGTGTACCTGTAAAACGGGACAAAAAAGATCTACCCTATAATGAATAGGTGTAGATCTTTTTTGTTCGGAACCATTTGTATGAATATTCATGAAACAATGAATCTTTTGTTAGGTTTAAAAGCAGCACAGGGTGGTAAATATAAGTACAAGCAGATAGAGAAGATAACCGTACGGGATAATAAAGCTGCAGCATGAATTCTTCCCTGTCTCATGAAAAAAATAAAACACTATAATAAAAAGGAGTGTTAAATATGGGATTTTTATGGTCATTAATTATAGGTGGTATTATAGGATGGTTAGCAGGCTTAATTGTAGGTAAAGATATTCCTGGCGGAGTGATTGGAAATATCATTGCTGGTTTTGTTGGTGCATGGTTAGGTTCATTAATTCTTGGTGATTGGGGTCCATCGATTGCTGATTTTGCTCTAATTCCAAGTATTATTGGAGCTGTTGTCCTAGTATTTATTTTAAGCCTGATTATGCGTGGGATGCGTAAAACAACATAATGGATAATAAAAAAGGGAAATGAGCTTTTTTAAGCCATTTCCTTTTTTTTTGAAAAACTATTTCAACAACTCTTCCCAGTCGTCATCAGGGAAAATAGGTGGGCTGTCCATTGGAGGGGCAAAGACGGTAATTTCTTCCCCAGAAATAGGGTGGATGAATTGAATTTTTACGGCATGCAATGCTTGGCGATGAAAAATTGGTTGGCCACCGTAAAGTGTATCGCCAGCAAGCGGATGATGAATGGAGCTCAAATGAACTCTAATCTGATGGGTTCTACCTGTGTCTAATGTGCAAGATATAAGCGTTAATCCTTGATTAGGCAATCGATTCATTCGTTTGAAATGCGTGATTGCATTTTGTCCCGTTTCTGAAATTCTTCGGCGGCTACTGTGATGTCTGTCCTTCCCAATAGGCTTATTAATGGTTCCTTTTTTCTGCGATAGGAATCCTTGTACAAGTGCGATATATGTCCTCTTGATTTTTCTTTCCCTCAACATATAATCAAGCATATTAGCGACTAAATCGTGTTTGGCAAAAAGAATACAGCCAGTTGTATCTCGATCCAATCGGTGAATATGCTTTAATTGTCGTTCTTCTCCATTCATTAACAAATGATAGGCAACACCATTTAATAAAGCAGAAGCATCTTCGGGAGAATGAGGATGTGTATCTATCCCATCTGGCTTATTAACAACGAGAAGAAAGTCATCCTCATAAAGAATGGAGAGATCCATATAGGTCGGAATAATGTCATTTGGCTCCTGCTGAAAGAGCTTAATTTTTAAAATATCTTCCTGCTTAAGCAACGTATTCCAAGGAACATTTTGGTTATTTACCTGTACTTTTTTCCCCATTTTAGATAAGTGGATTTGTTTTTTTGAAGCTAATAAAATTTGTGAAAATAATGCCTCGATTGATAAACCTTCCCATTGGAAAGGGATTTTAAGCAGTAGCCAGTCTCCTTTTCTTTCAAATAGCATATATAAATCTCCTTTATCTTTTTGTGTCATAATTATAAAAGTGTCTTAAATCTAACTTAGTTATCATATCATGGTTTTAATTACCACAGAAATGGTTTTGAGGGATATGTTAGACTAGGGTTATTACTTTGTGTAGTGTAAATTTATAAAGAAATAAAGAGGGTGTTTCATTTCATGAAAGTTGTTTTTGCATCAACACCAACACAAGAGGAAAGAATTAATGAACTGGTTCAGACCTTTTATTCAAAGATATTTCCTTTCTATTTTTCAGACAAGGAAATTAATAAGTTCGAGCGATTGAAGGTTCTTGCTATCACTCCTGAAAAAGCACAGTTATTAAGTACGTTAAAAACATCTTATCAAGTTATTGCAAGTTTGCAAACCCTTGTGAATATACTGGAGGATCCAGAGAATAAATGTAAATATAAGCATTTATTCGAAAGAAATGTACAAATATTAGAGGACTTAGATATTTTCTTCCCATTTGATTTAGCAAATTTTAAAATTGATGTTAATGGAAATTCGTACAATCAAGCAAATTTTAGTATGTATGCAGAGGCGAATAATCAGTATTTACTATAATTTATTCTTAGTTGCCTAGGTTCCTAATTAATTGAAAAATAAGCCACCGCTGTTATCAGAAACTGCGGTGGCTTATTGCTTTATTTAGTAACACTATATTCCTTTAACCATTGTTTAAATACAGCAGGCTCTCTGTAGCCATTGATTCGACTTACTTCTTCTCCATTTTTGTACTGAACAATTGTTGGCGTGGATTCAATATTGTATTTATCCCAGCCTTCTTCAAATTCCCATAAGTTATATTGATCGATGGATACATTTAATTCTTCAGCAAGTGGCATTAGTTCTGGTGTAGTCTGTTTGCAGTACATACAATCTGAGCTAAAGAAGTAGACGGTAACATCTTCTTCCGTTTTTAATTTTTCCTCTAGTTCACTAGGAAGAATAATATTCTGGTAATTTGGATCATCTAATAATTCAATTGTTTCAGGTTTTAAATTATCTTTTTTATACATATTGCCTTCTACAGCTTTTTCTTTTTGCATATTAGATAAAAAGGCTACCCCTGCAAATAAAATAATAATAAAGACTAAGAAAAATATTACTTTTTTCATTCATTCATCTCCTTTGTTTTTTTCCAAATGATAAGGCTGCAAGAAAAAATAATGATAAAGCCAATGAGTGCCATAAAGGGGATGGTTATAAACCCTAACCAATTTATGTATTCGCCTGTACAAGCAACCGGTCCACATGCAGCAGCTGCTTCAAAGATGCTAGCTAACTTTTGGAGCGAATAGTGATAAATGGAAATACATGCACCAATACCAGAAAGAATCATGGTGTAAAAGGTGATTTTATAATCCTTTCGTATCACCGCAATCCCTAAAATAATTACAAACGGGTACATTAATATCCGCTGATACCAGCATAAAGTACAAGGAACAAACTCTCTGATTTCTGAAAAATAGAGGCTGCCGAACATGCTAAGGACAGCTGCAATCCATGCTAAATATAAGATGTTCTCTCGGGAATCCTTTTGCTTTGTTTTTTCTTTCATACGAGTCTCCTTTACTGTCGTTTATTTACTACTAAAATTAATAAAGGTATTTTCACTATAGAAAAAGTATAAATGTATTCGGAATTGATGTAAACAAACTAGATTTCATTAAAGGAGATAGATTATATCTGAAAAAAATGGGGAAATGTAGAAATAGTAAATAGAAAGTAAAATTTCTTTAAAGAAGAGACATTTATAAGGGAGTCAAATAGTATGCCAAAATTGGATTTATCAAGATTTGAAAAGAAATTAATTATCCGAAACACTGATTATCAGGATATTGATAAGATTATGAAGCTGCAAGCAGAGTGCTTTCCAGGCATGGATCCTTGGAAAAATGATCAATTAAAGAGCCATATTGATATCTTTCAGGAAGGACAATTTGTGGCAGAGTATGATGGAGAAATAATCGGTTCCTGTTCTAGCTTGATCATTAACTTTGATGAATATGATGCCCGCCATACATGGGATGAAGTGACAGATGGTGGATATATAACAAACCATAATCCAGATGGCTATAATCTTTATGGAATAGAAGTAATGGTAGATCCAGCTTATCGGAGAATGAAAATAGGTCATCGTCTTTATGAAGCTAGAAAAGAGTTGGTACGACGTTTAAATTTACAAAGTATTATCATTGGCGGTAGAATTCCAAATTACTATAAGTATGAAGATCAAATGACGGCAAGAGAATATGTGCAGGAAGTTCTGCATCATAAAATATACGATCCGGTCTTGTCTTTTCAATTATTAAATGGATTTACGCTAATGCGAATTAATCCCAACTATTTGCCAGACGATGCACAATCGAAAAGTTATGCAACGATTATGGAATGGAATAATGTCGAATATATGCCAAAATCCAAACGTTTTTTCAAAAGCAGCAATCCGGTGCGTATTTGTGTCGTTCAATATATGATGAGGCAAATATATAGCTTTGAAGATTTTGCCAACCAAGTGGAGTATTATACAGATGTGGCCTCTAATGCAGAATCAGATTTTGTTGTGTTTCCAGAACTGCTTACTTCTCAATTAATGTCATTTATGGATGAACGTGTTCCAAGTACGGCCATTAGAAAGGTAACAGAATATACCGAGCAATATATTGAACTTTTTACGAATTTAGCGATTCGTTATAATATTAACATCATCGGAGGTTCCCATTTTGTGAAGGAAGATGATGAAGAAATTTATAATATTGCTTACCTTTTTAGACGAGATGGAACGATTGAAAAACAATATAAATTACATATAACTCCTAATGAACGGAAATGGTGGGGAATAAGACGAGGAGATGCGATTAGGGTTTTTGATACAGATTGCGGAAAAATCGCGATTCAAATTTGCTATGATATTGAATTTCCAGAGCTTGCTCGGATTGCAACAGATATGGGAGCGAAAATTATTTTTACCCCATTTTGTACAGAGGATCGTCAAGGATATTTACGAGTACGCTATTGTGCACAAGCAAGAGCAGTTGAAAATCAAATTTATACGGTTATTGCTGGAACTGTCGGCAATTTGCCGCAAACAGAAAACATGGATATCCAATATGCACAATCGGCAATCTTTGCACCATCCGATTTTGAATTTGCACGAGATGGAATTGTTGGCGAAACCAACCCTAATATCGAAATGGTCATGATCGGGGATGTAGACTTAGAAATATTAAGACGACAACGCCAAAGAGGAACTGTGCGCCAATTAAAGGATAGAAGATTTGACGTTTATCGAATTGAATATAAAAAGTAAGGGGTATGAAAATGAGTCATATTTAAGGCTCCGATTCTAAAATTTAGAGGTTTATCTACAGACTGAAACCACGGCCGAAAAGCCGTGGTTTTTTGGTGGAATTCTATAGATTACATTGTGGTTGTGTGAATCCATTCATCTTCTACTAAATCGTTGGCGTGATCGATGTAGCGTAATAATGAATATAAATGTTTTTCTATGACAGAATAATCATGTTCAAAGTTGTAGGCGTGTAGAAATTGTTCGATTTTTTTTGAGAGAAAGTTATCATGGGTTCTTACCATTAGTATAAGAAGATTATCCCACTCTGATCGATGTGTATAATATAGGGCTCGATCATAATCTGATTTATTCATTTTAATGCCTCCTTTTGTGGGAAGGAGATGATTATATTATATGACGAAAGAGAAGAATGTTACCCACTAAAAGTTGGCTATATTGATTTAAAAGGATTTTCTATTTTTACCTGTATAATTTCATGTGAAGAAAGGAAGAAGAAATTGACTGTAATATGAATAAGGAATGCTACATATTCACAATATAAACAAAAAAGGGGTTATTATGAAACGGCGACTTATTATTATGACAATCATCATATTTCTACTTTCTATCTATCCAAAGGAATATCATGCAGATTCAGTTATTGATGTGAATAAAGAGTATACATACGAAGAATTTCAAGAAGATGTTTGGATTTTGAAGAGTAAATATAAAAAGCAGTTACAGGTGCATACGATTGGAAAATCAGAATTTGGGAGGAAGATTTACGCGGTTCAAATAGGTACAGGAGAAAAAAGCGTTCTTCTTTCTGGTGCCCATCATGGAAGAGAATGGATAACTTCTTTGTTAACAATGAAAATGACAGAAGATATTGCAGCAACAATGAAAAATGGAGACAACTTTCTTGGTTCCTATTCCATTTGGATTGTACCGATGATTAATCCGGATGGAGTCACGATTCAACAAGGGAAAATTAATAAATTCCCGTTTTTTTCTAAAAGAAAAATTAAGAAGATGAATGGTGGTATAGATGATTTTACGCGCTGGAAAAGTAACGGACTAGGAGTGGACCTTAATCGACAGTATCCGGCTGGATGGGAGTATTTAAAGGATTCAAAAAAAGAGCCTTCCTATAAAAATTATAAAGGTAAGGCACCATTTGAGGCAGCAGAAGTACAAGCGATTGTAAAGTTAACAGAAAAAATTAAACCAACAATTGCTGTAGCTTATCATTCGTCTGGGCAAGAGATTTTTTGGCAATATAATAACGGTGTTAATGAGGAAAGAGACCAAATGATTGCAGAAGTTCTCGCAAAAGAAACAGGATACAAGCTGGGGACACCTAACAAAGATGCAATTGGGGGTGGATTTACAGATTGGTTTATTACTACCTATCATTTGCCAGCTTTTACAATCGAAATATGTCCATTGGTAGACGAGCGCGATCCTTCCTTAATTAATTTTTCAAATGAATGGGCAAGAAATAAGGCCATTCCAAGAACACTGATAGAGGAAGCAAAAAAAATAGATGCGGTACATAAAAAAATGTTAGGGGACTAATAATAAGAAAAAATATTGGAGGTATTTATGAAAACTAGATCTTTATCCATTCTTATTGTTAGCGTGACGGTATTAATTATGGCATTTATGTTTCCGTCCCATAATGTAGCTGTATAGGAACTGGATTATAAAAAATTCGGCTCCATCGCAATTGCTGTTGTAAAAGCAGATTATCCAGAAGAGTCTGTAACAGACTATAAATATTTAGGACGAAAAAAAATATCAGCACAAGAGGAACAAGATTCCTTTCAATTTGTAGTGAAAGAGGATGGAAAGGAAAAAAACGTTATCGTTACTATTAACCATAGAACACAAGATGATAAATTTATCTCGCTAGTAGTAGAAGAAGCAAATCCTTAAAAAAAGACCGAAAAGGTCTTTTTTTAAGGATTTTTTCGCAAAGTTTGTTTGCGATAACCCGCAGCCAGAATACACTTCGCCTCCGGGGTCTCAGACTGTCTCGCTAATCCCCGTGGCGTCTTCGTGTATTCCGGCTGCTCCATTTTTCCAACTCATCCATCTTTTTGATTAAATAACAAATACTTTAGAAAACAGTCTTTTTTAATAAACATCTTTCTTCGTAAATACAAGGAAAGAGATAATAATCCCAGCTACACCCCAAATAGACAGTACAATAAGGGAGAAGGGAAGGGACATTCCTTCAATGGGAGGAATATTTCCTTGGAGATAATCTGTTAGACGCAAGTTTACCATGAAAAAGTACTTTGCTGCCTCCCAAGAAGATGCAATCGAACTAATGATGGAACCAGAAATCAAGAATGCAAGCATGGCCCCCATTCCCGCTGCTGTACTTTTAATAAGGACGGAGAACATAAAGGAAAGGGTACCTACTACTACCGATACAAACCAACCGAGCCCAAAAATCATAAGAATGTATTGCCATTGAGGGATTAAATGGACATTGGCTGTATTTAATTCACCAGCCTGCACTGTAAACCCAGTTAATATGGGGGCTGTCCAACCCGCATATCCAAAGAATAGCCCGGAAATAAGGTACGAAAATAACCCAAAAATAAATAAGATAAAGGAAACAGATAAAAGGAGCGTGATATATTTACTTAACAGGATTTTCCAACGCCTTACTGGTCTTGTCAGTAACAGCTTAATGGTGCCAAGACTTTTTTCAGAAGAAACCATATCAGCTGAAATAATCATGACCATTAAAGGAAGAAGCAACTGAATCGAATTATCTAAAAACACGCGCAAAAAGGTTGGAGCACCTGGCTCTTGTGGGTTAATGTTGTTATCAAGATAATATTGACTTTGATCAATTCGAACCTTTAATTGGGAGCGGAATTCTTCGGAAATCCCACTTGAACCAATTCGGTTTTGCATATCAACGATAGATTGTTGTAGAGTGACACGCCAATCCGTATCTCCAATTCTTTTTTTGACGTTTTCCATTTCGCGATGCTGTGCATACGTAAACATTGTTATCATGATTCCGATGATTATCGTTACAACTAATAATCGCTTACTTTTAACGAGTTTTAGCATTTCATTATAAATAAGTTTATTCACCGACGGAGTCACCTCCTGTGAGCTCTAAGAATAGATGCTCAAGAGATGGAATTTGTCGATTCATTTCTTTAATATCTACATTAGCTTCTATCAATAATCTACTCCACTGAGAAACTTCTTCTTCGATGTATGGAGTAATCACAACATCCTCTCGTACTGTGACAGAAGGAGCAAGCTTTTTCAAGATTTCTAGCCCTTTTTCTACAGGGGTAAATCGCCAAATTAACTTCTCGTTTTGGGTTAGTAAAGTATGTACTGATTCAGTATGGATGATTTTTCCGTCTAAAATAATGGATACACGATCACATAAAAGTTGAATCTCACTTAATAAATGGCTGGATACTAATACACTTAGCCCTTCTTCCTTCGCAAGAAACCGAATAAATTGCCGCATTTCTCTTATACCAGAAGGATCTAATCCATTAGTTGGCTCATCTAGTATTAATACTTTCGGCCGGCTTAATAGTGCTTGACCAATTCCAAGACGTTGGCGCATCCCGAGGGAATAAGTTTTAACTTTGTCGTGAATACGATCAGTTAACCCAATTAATTCAACAACTTCTGTTATTCGTTTATCGTCTGTATTTGTTAACATCCGAGCAAAATATTGCAGGTTTTCCCAGCCAGTTAAATACGGATACAACTCTGGATTTTCTACAATGCAGCCTAAGCGCTCCATTGCCTTTGAAAAATCTTTTTTAACCTCGTATCCACAAATGAATATTTGACCAGATGTTGGTTTGATTAATCCAACTAGCATGCGAATTGTAGTTGTCTTTCCAGCCCCGTTTGGTCCAAGAAAGCCGAAGACTTCTCCACTTTTTAATTCAAAGCTAATGTTTTTAATAATATCTCTTTTTCCAATTCTTTTCGTTAAATGCTGAACAGATAGTGTAATGTCACTCATTGTCATTTACCTCCCAGGAGATAAGGGATGCCACACGTTCAGCCATTAGCTGATAGCCCTTTTTATTTGGATGAAAATGGTCAGAATATAAATATTGCTGAACATTCTGCTGGAAAATATCATAGGTTGGGACAAAAATGGTTTGGGCATAATTAGCACATATCTCCGCTGTGGTATTATTCCAAGTGCGAACTACTTGAGAAGTTAATGCACGATTGTCTAGATCATTAAAAGGATTGTATAAGCCCATTAAATAGATGGGTGCATCTGCATTAATGGAGCGAATAGTTGTTAGTACCGTCTGCAATTGTTTAGAATAGGCTTCCATTAATTTGCTTATGGAATCTTCTTCAATCTCAGTAAGGGATTGGCCACCTTGAAAAAGATCATTCCCTCCTATCGTTATAAAGAGAAGGTCAGCATTTGCTGTTTGTCTTTGTATTTCCTGACCTGTTAATTGCTCGGCTAATTTATCTGTCGTTAATCCTTTTATTCCATAGTTGGTAATCTTGATTTCTTCTTCGGTCTTTTCAGCTAAGGCTTCCTTTAGATAACCAATATATCCTTTTCCGGTATCATCACCTGTCCCTCGCGTGAGAGAATCACCTAAAGCTAAAAGGTGGACGCCATCAGCTTCTATTTCTTTCTGATTCGCGGTATTTGTTGTTTGGGGCTTTTCAGCTGGCTGATTAGTATAATCAACTAGAACCCATCCTAAGCCGATTATCCATAATAAACAAACGATGCTTGATAATGTTAATATTGAAACGGTTAAGTTTTTTCGCAACGCTGAACCTCCTATCAAATGAAATTTTTCACAAAAATGGAGAGAAATAAACCTATCAATCGTTAAACACTTTTCTATTTTCATTACACCAGATCCCAAAAGAAGAAGGGAATAGAATTATTTTTTAAAAGGTATCAAAAATAGAAGTGGCCAACCAAAGAAGATAGCCTGAAAGAGGAGATGAAAAAGGGTTGTTTTTAATGAAGTCTGTTTTCGTAAAGTTTGTTGCGATTACCCGTAGCAGGAATACACTTCGCTTTCCGTGGGGCTAAGCATAAGCCTCCTCATCTTTGCCTCCGGGGTCTCAGACTGTCTCGCTAATCCCCGTGGCGTCTACGTGTATTCCGGCTGCTCCATTTTTTTAACCAATTCTTTTTTCCTATTGAAATAACAACAATTTTTTAGAAAATAGCCTTAATGAATATCTTTTTTCTTAAACCTTCCACCACGTACTTCAGAAATATTGGCAACTGCAAGAAAGGCAGTAGGATCTAGTTCTTCAATAATTGTTTTAAGTTTAGCTTCTTCTAAACGGTTAATAACGCAAAAAATAACTTTCTTTGTGTCACCAGTATAGGCACCTTCACCCTTCAGATAAGTGACACCGCGTCCAAGTCTTGCTAGTATCGTTTCACCGATTACTTGTGAATGGTCACTAATAATCCAAACTGATTTTGATTCATCTAAACCAGCTATAACAATATCAATTACTTTAAAAGCAATAAAATAGGCGATCAATGAATACATAGCTCGATTCCAAGAAAAAACAAACCCAGCACTAATAAAGATAAAGACATTGAAAAACATAATAATTTCACCAACGGAAAAAGGGCTTCTTTTACTGAAAAGGAGAGCTAATACCTCTGTACCATCAAGGGAGCCGCCAAAGCGTAGCACAATTCCCACTCCAATACCAAGGATAATACCACCAAACACAGTGGCGAGAAGTAAATCAGATGTGAAAACGGGCACATCGTGTAATAAAATGGTTGTAAGAGAAAGAACGGTAATACCTAGCATCGTGGAAAAAGTAAAAGTCTTACCAATTTGTTTGTAGCCAATATAGAAGAAGGGAATATTTAATAAAAAGATAAAATAGCCAAGCTTTGCGCCAGACAAGTGAGAGAGGATAATGGAGATTCCAACAATACCTCCATCTAATACTTTATTAGGAACAAGAAATTCTTCAATGCCGACTCCCATTAAAATACTACCAACAATAATGAAAAATATCCTGCTAGCTAAAACCTTTTTTGGTAAAATTTTATGTTGTGGTTTTTCTAAAATTGCCTCTGCTTGTATATTTGATGACTCCATCGTTAATCCCCCCAGTTACGTTTTATATGTAAAAAAATGTGTAAACAATAAGTGAAAATATCGATAATTCTATTTTATCATAATAGTTTTGAAATATATCTATCAAAGCTCGGTGTTTTTTTAATATATGCAAAAGAATAACAGGAAAAAGACAGTCTTACTTAAACCAGCCTTTTCGTTTAAACAAGATAAACATTCCTATACCTATACTGGCCATTATAAATAACAGAAGGAAGTAACCGTATTTCCATTGAAGTTCAGGCATATTTACAAAGTTCATTCCGTATAAGCCAGCTAAGAAGCTGAGTGGCATAAAAATGGTCGTAATGACAGTAAGAATTTGCATAATTCTATTAGAATGATGCGAGTTATAGGATAGATAACTATCTCTTATATCTGTCGTTAATTCCCGATTGGATTCAACTAGTTCACTAATTTTCAATAAGTGATCATAAATATCAGAATAGTATTCTTTTTTGGTTAAAAGAGCCGCTATTTTTTCGTTATTAATCATCTGGTGTACTATATCTTTCATTGGCACGACGGTATGTCGTAAGGAAAGAAGCTGGTGCCTAGTTGAAAATAATTCATCTAACAAGGCTTCCATTGTTTTTTTTGTCGGGTTTTCATCGATTTCTGCAAGGGAATCCTCAATGTCATAGACAATCGGAAAATAATTATCGACTAGATGATCCAATAACTGATAAAGAACGGTATATTGTGTCCAAGTGGCAACATCTTCTCTTGTTAGCATTTCTTTTACTGCATTCACTTCAATCGAAGCATGATGATGAAAGGTAACGATGAAATTTTTCCCTAAGAAAATATTAAGTTCATCTTTTTTTATGGTTTTTGGATTTAAACAATGGGTGACAAAAAAGGTATAGGTTTCAAAATAGTCAATTTTAGGTCGTTGCAAATTATGGAGACAATCTTCTATAGATAAGGGATGAAACCTAAAAGGATGATGCAATTTTTCAATTTCATCGTCAATTGGCTGATCGAAGTCAATCCAAGACCACTGAAAATCTCCTTCCAATATTTCTTCAATGGGGAGATTTGTACGTATCTCATTATGCTTATTTATAGCTAGCGTATGAATCATTTCAATAACTCCTTTATACTGGTGTTATTAAATAGGATAGTTTATTTTGTTAGTTTATTACAATTAAAAAGATTTTTATGCAATCATTTAGTGTTTTTCATGCTTGATAGGTCCGTTGATCGCCGCTCAGCGCGAGCCCAACGGAAAGGAAAGTGTATTTCGGCTACGGGCATAGCAACAAACTTTACTAAAACAGCTTTTTTTTGCTTATATCATTCAAAATTTTTTCTTGTTAGCTACCAGGGTATGAAAGTTATTGATAACATCTGCTATAATAAATAGCAAAAGAATGTACGCTAGTAAATAGGAAGTGTTAGGATGAAAATACTCGTAATCGAAGATAATGAAAGTGTTTGCTCCATGTTAGAGATGTTTTTCTTAAAAGAAGGATATGAAGGGAAATTTATTCATAATGGAAAAGAAGCATTAGACTTTTTCATGGAAAACCAGAATTGGAATATCATCATCATTGATTGGATGCTGCCAGGTATGGAAGGTGTTACGATTTGTAGGAAAATTAGAGAGATTAGTTCTGTTCCGATTATTATGCTTACTGCAAAAGATAGTGAATCCGATCAAGTACTTGGACTAGAAATGGGGGCAGATGATTATGTAACAAAACCATTCAGCCCCTTAACGCTAATGGCGCGGATTAAAGCTGTAACAAGAAGATATCAAAAAGAAACAACCAATCAAGTAGATGATAAATTTCTGACAACAGAGCATTTTAAAATAAGCAAGGAAACGAGAGAAGTTATTTACAATAATGAAGTACTGACTAATTTAACACCGAAAGAATTTGATCTTCTCTACTATTTAATTAGTAACCCAAAACAAGTTTTTACTAGGGAACAGCTACTAGATCGAGTTTGGGGTTATCAGTTTTACGGAGATGAAAGAACAGTAGATGTGCATATTAAGCGACTAAGAAATAAAATCGGTACGAAAGAACAGCCATTTATTCATACTATCTGGGGTGTGGGCTATAAATTTGATGAAACAAGGATAAATGATTAATAGTAGTACTGATCTTATTCTTATGGAAGCAAAAGAGGCTGAGTCATCTATTTTGCGCAGGCATAGCAAACAAACTTCATGCAACATCCTTTTTAAAACGAATAAAGAGGCTGGGACATAAGTATTCCAGCCAAGGATAATTCCGAACAATTATACGAAGATGCTAATGAATGTTCCGTATAATTGTTCGGGCTTTTATTTGTTTTTCAAAGGATGTTTCCATGAAGTTTGGTGCGATTCCCCGCAGCCGGAATACACTTCGCTTTCCATGGGGCTCGCGCTGAGCCGCTTCGGCCTGTGGCCTGCAGGGTCTCAGACTGTCTCGCTAATCCCATAGGAGTCTTCGTGTATTCCGGCTGCTCTGTTTTTCCAACTAATTATATTTCCTCTTGTAAAAAGTATGCGAAAGCAGCCGCTATTTACTAGCTATATTAGAAATTGTTCGTCTTTACAGAGTATCTATTTAGTTATGTCCCATCCTCTATCTTTGAATGGAATATTTATGTTCCAGCCTCGTTAGGATACTATTTCTGCTTCTGATGAAGGGGAAGGAAGGGATTGCTTTATTGTAATATGCTTTTTTTGTTTTTCTATGTTGGTTGGTTGTTTTTTCACTTCCACATATTTAATATGATGATCTTCCATTTCTAAAATCTTAAAAGCATAGGATTCGAAGTTAACCGTATCCCCCTCCGATGCTTCATAATTAGAAGTAAGAATCCAACCACCCAATGTATCAATTATTTCATCATTTATGTCTATGTGGAGTAAATCATTTACTTCATTTATCAAAACTTTAGCATCTAAAATATAATGATTTTCTTTTATCGTACGAATAGTAGGAATTTCATCACTATCAAACTCATCCCAAATATCTCCAACAATCTCTTCAATAATATCTTCCACTGTAACTAACCCAGAGGTTCCACCATATTCATCCATTAAAATGGCCATATGGATACGATCCTTTTGCATTTTTAATAATAAATCTTGAATAGGATACGTTTCTATTACTCGGATGACTGGCCTTATATAAGGCTTTAGTGTTTTGGTCGTAAGATCTCTTGATTTAAGTAACTCTGTCATTATTTCTTTTACATTAATCATTCCGATAATATGGTCTTTATCTCCATCGGTAACGGGATATCTAGTAAATTGCTCTTTCTGGATAAGATGAAGCAATTCATCTAATGTGCTTGTTTGTTCAAGGGAAATAATCTCTGTTCGGGGTACCATAATTTCTTTCGCTATACGATCATCAAAATCAAAAATATTATTAACATACTTAAATTCTGATTGATTGATTTCGCCGTTTTTATAACTCTCTGAGACGATAATCCGGAGCTCTTCCTCTGTATGTGCCAATTCATGTTCAGAAACAGGTTTTAATCCGAACGTCCTTGTGATAATTCTAGAGGAGCCATTTAAGGTCCAAATAAAAGGATAAAGCACTTTATAAAATAGGATTAAAGGCTTTGCCGCCCATAAAGTAATTTTCTCTGCCTTATGAATAGCGAATGTTTTTGGAGCTAGTTCACCTACTACGACATGTAAAAAAGTAATAAAAGTGAATGCTAAAGAGAAGGATAAGACGGTAATGGCTGTTTCTGGGACATGGATAATTTGCAGTAATGGTGATAAAAAGTGTTGTAATGTTTCTTCGCCAATCCAGCCAATACCGAGTGCTGTAACAGTTATTCCTAATTGGCAGGCGGATAAGTATTCATCGAGATTGCTAGTAACTTTTTTCGCGGAAAGGGCATTTTTATTACCTTCCTCTATGAGTTGATCAATCCTGGAGCTACGAACTCTAATAATAGCAAACTCTGAAGCTACAAAAAAAGCAGTCAAAGCAATTAAAATGGCTATTATAACCAAGTTAAATATGTCCAAATAAATTTCCTTATCTCGTTTACCGAGTAAGGAGTCACCTCCTGATTAATTCAGATTGAGTAATATCTAATTCTAGGAAATGGATTTGTAATAAGCGAGGTCCGGTGTATGGGCTAGTATAATAATCGTTTGAAAATAAGAATGTGTATGAAATTCTTCCTTTAGATAAACAACCCCATTATACCACCTCACAATTGTTTAATTTTACTAATTATTATACGGTAAGCCAAACTATCTAGTCAAATGATGATAGCGTTAACTTTTTAAATTTTCTGTCTATATGTTTAATATATGAAAGAAAAGGGTATTTCATGTTTTCTATCGATTGTTTTACCTTGTTAAATGAAGAAGTAGTAACAGAAAGGATTACGATGAATGATAAATTTGTATCATCCATCGTAGATTTAACATAAATGGGATAAATAGCTTAGTATTAATCTTCGTTTAAAAGATGTGAAGGTATCTTTTGAACGTCAAAGGTAAAAATATGTTGGCGATTCATTTTGTCAATCTTAAAGAGATAGCCAGTATATTCAATCGTTTCCCCTTTTTTAATGTTAGGGTTTTGGGACAATATCCAGCCACCGAGCGTATGAAGTTCTTCTCGCTCGATTGATAAGGATAGCAGCCTGTTTACTTCTGTTAAGGGAAGCTTGGAATCAAGAATATAGTGATGGTCATTAATGTTTTGAATAAGAGGGGTTTCCTCTTCATCAAACTCATCTCTAATTTCGCCGACAATTTCCTCTAAAATATCTTCTGCGGTAATTAGTCCAGCAGTACCGCCAAATTCATCATGAAGAATAGCGATCGAGCTTCTTTCCTTTTGCATCTTTAAGAAAACGGCTTGTATAGGTGCTGATTCGATTATATGTATAATTGGTTGTGCATAGTCCAATAACGATTTATTTTCAATATCCTCATTTTTTATCCAGTCCGTTAATAATTGTTTAATATGGATAAAACCAATAATGCTATCTTTATCCTCCTTTTTAGTAAGTGGATATCTTGTATATCGTTCTTTTTGAATAATATTTATAGCTTCTTTAATGGATATATGATCAGATAATGTGACCATTTCTGTTCTTGGGACCATAATCTCATTGGCTAAACGGTTGTCAAATGCAAAAATCCGATTGACATAGTTATATTCTGATAAACTAATTTCCCCATTTTGATAACTTTCCTTCAATACAATTTGCAGCTCTTCTTCTGATAGTGCATCATTATTGGCTGATGGATTCGTTATTCCCCATAATTTTGCTACTTGTCTTGACGATTTATTTAAAAGCCAAATAAAGGGATACATAAATTTATAAAACCAAATAAGTGGTTTACTAATTAATAAGGCTATTTTTTCCGTAAGAATAATGGCAACTGACTTTGGAAAAAGTTCGCCAATTACGACATTAATGTATGTAATTATCGAAAAAGAGATCGCAAACGCTAATCCTTGTGATAGAGCAGTTGGAATAGCTAAATTATTCATTAAAGGTTGAATTAACTTTAAAATCGTAGGTTGTCCTAACCACCCCAATCCTAAAGAGGTAATGGTTATGCCTAATTGGCATGCCGACAGATAGGCATCCATATTTTCAATAATTCTTTTGACAGCAAGGGCATTTTTTTGTCCTTCTTCTACAAGCTGTTCAATTCTTGCAGGTCTCACACGAACAATAGAAAATTCAGTTGCTACAAAAAAGGCAGAAAAAGCAGTTAGTATGACAATTAACAGTAGTTGTATTCCAATCATTATTTCTTTCATCACCATTCATTTGTTATCAAAGAAGTATTTAAATATTTTTATATAAATAGAAAATCTTCTATTTATTCATTTTATACCTTTTTCTGATGAAAATAAAATTTTTGAGGGAATAAAGAGGAGAGAGGATTTAACCTAGTGTTGTTGTTATCATCCTCACATAACGTATTAGAGGGGAAGTTTATTATTTAGCTGCCCATTCTCTTGCTAGCATGCTGTAGGAAAATAAATCATGAAAATGGTCATACAGAAATTCACCATCTCTTATAATTCCTTCTTTCTTAAAGGAAAGCTTCTCCGGAATTGCTTGGCTTTTGACATTTTTAACCCCGCATTGAATTTCTATTCTGTTGAGCTTTAAATAATAAAAAGCATAATTTAACATAGCAGCAACTGACTTTGTCATAATGCCATGACCTTGTGCGTCCTCAGCTAAAAAATAGCCAATGCTTGCTTTGCGACTTGCCCAATCGATTTGTTGTAAGGTAATCATACCTACAAGTTTTCCATTAAAAAAAATTCCTGCATTCCATTCTGTTTGCTCTGTGAAAAGTTTATTCCAGAGGGGAATGATGCTTTGATATTGGTAGGGAGAGGTTATTTGATCTACCCATGGGAGCCATTTTCTTAAATACTTCCTATCTTTATTAACTAGTTGAAAAAGTTCATTGGAGTCCTTCACTTCTAAAAGCCGCAATCTAATTTGCTGATCTACAAATATATTAAACAACATCGTTCATCCTTTCTAATTTTCTAAGAAGGAGATATCGTTGTATTTTATGCCAAGAAAAAAATTTGGCTCGTAAACTTCTAAAATCTTAAGTTTTTAACCGGAAATTAGGCGTTTTTCCTATTTTTATTTCTGTAAAAAAAATAAATTTATAAAAAAATTACAAATAAAGGCTAAAAAGTAGGTAGATATTACCGATAATAAAGATATAGAGACATAACTAACGCTTATCCGAATAGATACGTTATTATATGTGAAAGCGTTTTAAAAATATCTGTTTGTGTTTGCTTAGAAATGGCCCCTTAATACGGACGGCGAAGAGAGGATGTTTCGAATGAAAAAGAAAGATAGTTTCAAAGTGAAAGCGTTTATTGGATTTAATCTGCTTATTCTTATTACTACATTTATTAGTGCTCTTGGTGGATTTTATATGGCAAAAAATGAAACCATACAAGACGCATTGCCATTCTCTTATAGTCATTATTTAATCATAATAGCTGTAGTGCTTATTCTTACTGTATTAAGCTCGTTTGTTTTTAATGTATTAATGAAAGGAAAATTTAAAGCATTATCTCGTCTTAGCGACAAAGTGAGTAAGTTGTCACAGGGAGATTTATCGGTTGAATTTAATGACAAGTCAAAAGATGAAATTGGTCAGTTAAATCAATCTATTGCTGAATTGCAGGAGAGATTTTCATTTCTTGTATCAAGTTTAAAAACAGTAAATGAAAATGGAATAAGTCAGGCAAGTGATGTGTCAGTAATAGCAGAGGAAACATTGGCAAGTTCAGAGGAAATTGGAAGAGCAATGGCTGAAATTGCTGAGGGGGCTGTTAGCCAAGCGTCCGAGTTAGAAGAGGTTAAAAGAGAAATAGATAGCTTAACCAGTTCAATTGATAATATGGAAGGCAAAAATCAAATTATTAAGCAAGCAACAGAAAATGCTCAAGAAGCATCCCATAACGGACAAAAGACAATTAATACGTTGAAAATATGTAATGAAAATGCAAGCAAGTCAACAAATGATGTTAGTATTGGAATTAGTAGCTTATATCAGAAAGTTTTAGATATATCTAAAATCACTTCTACTATTAATAGAATAGCAGAACAAACAAATCTTCTTGCTTTAAATGCAAGTATTGAAGCTGCTAGAGCAGGTGAGCACGGAAAGGGCTTTTCTGTTGTTGCCAATGAGGTGAGAAACCTAGCAGAAGAAACAAATGCAGCAACAAAGCAAATCCAAGATATGATTCAAAATATCGAAAAAGAAATGGAAAGTACCGTTATGTCGATTTATGAAACGACAAATCAAACAGCGGAATTAGATACTGCCGTAAAGGATACTGAAAAGGAATTTACAGCCATTGCAAGTGCTGTAGTCAATAGCATTGAAGCAGTCAAAGAAATGACAGTCGAACTAAACCGTGTGGTGGAGCAAAACAATCATATTTCAAGTTCTATTGCGAAAGTATCAGAAGTTTCTGAGTCTGTTGCAGCAGCAGTTGAACAAATTGCTTCTAGTACGGATGAGCAAACCTCTGCGATTGGAAATGTTGCAAAAACAGCAGAAATAATGAAGAGTAGCAATGAGGAATTAAAGGATTCATTGACGAAATATAATCTATAATAAAGGAAAAGCCTTTGCTTTCATTTTGGAGCAATGGCTTTTTTATTTGTTCAAAAAGGTATGATGAAATTTGCCCTTGTATAAAAGCAAAAGCTCTTAAAATTCAATGAATTGTCACAATTATTAGGGGAAATCAGATTGAATACTGTTGTTACGATTGATATAACTATCTTATAAGAGAAAGATAATCATTCTTAATTAAAAAAGAGAGGCGAATAAGATGGAATTAACTGTAGGACAAAGATTAAAGATAAATAGGGTGGAAGATGGAAATAGAATGCTCAAAAGAAGGCTACTTGATTTTGGATTAATAGAGGGTGCTGTAATAACGATTCAGCAAATTTTGCCGTTTGGCGGGCCGCTTATTTTGGAATATGAGGGTACGACGATTGGCATGAGACAAAGCGATATAAAAATATTGCATATGGAGAGCATATAAAATGGAATTAGCTCTTTTAGGGAATCCGAATACAGGGAAGACTTCTTTATTTAATCATCTAACAGGATCTTATGAGTATGTTGGAAATTGGAATGGAGTGACGGTAGAGAAAAAGATAGGTACCTTTAAAAATAAAAAAGCAATTTTAGTAGATTTACCTGGGGTCTATTCTTTAACACCAATCTCTGAAGAAGAAGCCGTAGTCACAAATTACTTATTGCAAGGAAAGATGAATCGAATTGTTAATATTATCGATGCTTCGCAATTAAAGAGAAATTTATTATTAACTATTCAATTATTAGAATATGAGAAACCGGTAATTTTCGCTTTAAATATGATTGATGTTGCAAAAAGAAAAGGAAAGGTCATTGATCACCAGTTATTAGCCACTTATTTAGGAGCAAATACGATTGCGATAAGTGCGCGAAAAGGAGATGGATGTGAGGAGCTATCAAGAGCATCTATTGATCAGCAGTGTAATGGGGAACACTCTCTGTTTATCCATTATGGGGAAATAATCGAAAATGCAATAGAAAAAATGTCCGTTATGCTTCAAGGAAAAACATCCCTTTCAAATAGATGGCTAACAATCCAATTACTTGATGGAAATACAACAATTTTCCAATTTCTTGCTAATCTTTTAAGTAAACAAGAGTTGGAGACATTTATCCATCAAGTAACATTGGAATGTGAAAAAATAGCGAAAAAGCCAGAACAAATAATTTATCTTAAACGTAGAGAAGTGGTAAATCAAATTGTCCAAAAAGTCGAAGTAGAAGCAGACAAAAAGCAGATCCCAATTTCGGAAAAAATCGATTATCTCGTAACAAATAAATATCTTGGATTTCCAATTTTTATTGCCTTTATGTATATATTATTTATGTTGACTTTTGATTGGATTGGAACACCATTATCTGATCGTCTAGATTACCTTATTTCAGATCTATTGACAGAGGGGGTTACGAATCTATTAACCAGTCTGCAAGTAACTAGCTTTATACGGTCACTTGTAATTGATGGAATTATCGCAGGGGTAGGAGGCGTTCTCGTTTTCATTCCGCAAATTTTTATATTGTTTTTCTGTATCTCTTTTTTAGAAGACTCTGGGTATATGTCTCGGGTAGCACTAGTTATGGATAAATGGTTAGAAAATGTAGGATTAAATGGTAAAGCCTTTATCCCAATGATTATTGGGTTTGGCTGTAATGTTCCTGGGGTAATGGCTGCGAGAACAATCGAAACAAAGAAGGAGAGATTATTAACAATTTTATTGTTGCCATTAATGAGTTGTTCGGCAAGATTTCCTGTTTATGCATTATTTATAGGAGCGTTTTTTGGCAAAAATGGAGCATTAATAGTGTTATCCCTCTATGTTTTAAGCATAGTAATGGCCTTATTACTTGCTAAACTATTTTCTTCTACTATTTTAAAAGGAGAAAAGTCTATTTTTCTAATAGAACTGCCGCCATATCGATTGCCTAGTTTAAAGGTCTTATGGAAAAGTACATGGGATAAAGGAAAAGGTTTCTTAAAGAAAGCAGGTACTTTTATCTTCGCTGGTTCTGTTTTAATTTGGTTATTAACTTATTTAGGACCAGGAGGATTAGATGTAGAAATGGACCAAAGCTTTATGGCGTTAATTGGTTCAGTGATGGCACCAGTTCTTGCCCCTCTAGGTTTTGGAACATGGGAAGCAGGAGCATCCTTGTTAACGGGGTTTCTTGCAAAAGAAGCAATTATTTCTGCTATGAATATCATCTATGCCGTTCCAGACACAAGAAGCTTGCAGCATTTAATGGGAGAAGTTTATACGCCATTAGCGTCCTATAGTTTTATGGTGTTTATTCTATTATACATTCCATGCCTGGCAACACTTGCTACTATTTATAAAGAAACAGGATCAAAAAAATGGTCTGCTTTTTCTGTCGGTTATGCACTTATTCTTGCATATATTCTTTCATTTATTATTTATCAGCTAGGAAAATGGATCGGTTTAAATTGAAGGAGTGAATAGAATGATTATCAGTATTTTACTCGGATTTATGATTTTTAGTTATGCGGGTTATGGATTATACCGTCACATTCAGCAATCAAAAAAGGGGAAATGTGCAGCGTGTTCCTTAAAGCAAGCTTGTGACCAAAAATGTGAAGTGTTGAGCAAAAAATAATTTTGAGCGTCTAATAGTTTTAAATTGATATTTATGCAAAGGAAGCTTATAATATTAGTGATGGTGTAAAATTACACATAACTAATAAGGGAATGAAGAAACTTTGACAAGAGAAGAAATTATTGAGAGTGTATCAGAAAAGATGAGATTAATACGCACAGAAGCGGGATATACCCAAGATAAGATGGCAGAGGTTATTGGATTATCAAAAAAGACCTTGGTGCAAATTGAGAAAGGTAGACTTTATGCAGGTTGGTCTACTGTAGTAGCAGTATGCGCTCTATTCAGAGAGACAGAAACAGTTCGTTTTTTATTTGGTAATGAACCGTTAGAGGTTTTGGAAACTGTAGCCCGTGATGGAATGGATTACCGAAAAGAAAAAACGATGGGTGGAAAAGTATGGTGGAGAGAAGTGGAAAAAAAGAACGGTTTTATTCTTCAACAGAATATCATTAGTCAACATTTTCGCATTATTGATGAAGACCACTTTCGAATTTTTTCCAGCTTCGATGAAAAAGAATCAAAAGATCGTTTTAAGGAACTTTCAGGAGAATAAGCAATGTGAATAAGGAGGCTGTTTTTACATTAATCTTGAATGACTTATCTATTCAAGACTAATTTATGGACAGTCTATTTTTGTGCGTAAAATAAGGGTGCATCAGCGTCCGTTTTTGCTTAGGAAAGGAAACAGAGAAGCGTTCTCTATGCCCGAAAGGAAGAGAAGCAGAGGAAAAAGGGAACAGAGAGAGTTGCCCTACTACATGTCTCATAAGAATCAATAGGTAACAATAGAACTATCCCCAATGCTAATCCTTACTTTCATTGAAATAGAAAATAACCATCCTTGCTCAAGTAAAATGGGGGATTATCCGCCTTTATAATGGAATTTATTTCCGTCTGTAGACGGAACAAGAAACCATCGGATGAATGGTCATTTTCCGTGGAAAGAAAGCTAGAATTAACTCATCAACTAAAGGATGAGGGATATTAAATGAAAGAATTTGCAGAAATATTCAAAAACGCAAGCTTTACGAGACTATTTATAGCAAATGTCACATCGCAAATGGGAAGTGTTATTGGTTTAACCGCTTTTATGTTTTATATTCTCGATCGTTTTTCTGAACAGCCCGCCTATGCTACGATTACAGAATTAATGTTTTCCTTGCCCACATTAGCAGTATTTTTTTTAGTGGGAGTCGTAGCAGATCGATTGGATCGTCAAAAGATTGCCTATTATTGTGAGATGATTGCAGCTGCAATGTCTTTATGCGTGTTGGGGGCAGTTCTTATTGGATGGATGCCACTTATTTTTATGATGTTGTTTTTAAGAAGTGCTGTTCAAAAATTCTTTTTTCCGGCAGAACAAGGCATTCTTCAAGGAGTATTGAAAAAAGAGGATTATACAACCGCAGCAGGACTAAATCAATTAGTGAACAGTGTCTTTATGCTATTTGGCAATGCGATTGGGATATTTGTCTATTGGACAGTAGGGATATATGGAGCAATCTTGGTTGATGTAGCTACTTTAACGATTAGTGGTTTACTTATTAAATCCATGAAGTTGGATGAAGGTGTTCGAAAACCAAATGGAAGTTATTCTATAAAGGAATTAAACATTCGATTTATTTGGAGTGACTTTATGATTGGGTTAAAATACATTTTGACCAATAAATTATTGCTTGCATTAATATATGGATTTATTGCTTTCGGTGTGGTAAATGGCGGATTTAGTGTCATGCAAGTCTTTATTTTGAAATATAAGTTAGCGCCTGATAATTATGAACAAGTCTCCATTTATTTTGGAATTGTGTTTGGAGCAGGCGTAATGATTGGAAGTTTCCTTTCATCTCTTCTTACACAAAAGGTTAAATTGTATAAGTTAATTATTCTGGGGGCTTTTTATATTGCCGTAATGACCATTTTGGCTTCTTATTCAACAAATATTCTGGTCTTTTTAACAATCTGTTTCTTCTTAGCGCTCGGCTTACCAATGATTAATATTGCGATAGGTGGCTGGATGCCTACGATTATTGAACCAAAGATGATGGGGAGAGTACAAGGGTGGATAACACCGTTAATGATGCTTTCACAGTCAATTACACTAGGGATTATTTCCATCGGTTATCCTAATTGGTTTTCTATAGAAATAATCTATTGGTTTGTTGGGGCTTGTTTTCTTGTAGTTGGTGGCTATTACAGTCTAGTGTTACCTAAATTAGCGAAAGAAAAGGAGCAGAAAGACGAACTGGCAAGGCAAAAAGAGGTACAATTAAATTATTAAAATCTTTAATTTTCAAAATAATTGCAATTGACTTTATAAAAGGTACGTGTTAATCTACATTTATATTGGAAAATAAATGTAGAGAAAGGAAGGGTTACCGATGAGAAGATTAAATAGATATTATTCATTTACAACTTCATATTTCGGTAACCCTCTTTTTTCTTATCGATAATTTTAGCGCGGATTAGATGGGTTGCTATATAGGTAACCCGTGTATTTTTCTGTCATAAAGGGATAGGTCGCATGGTTGCGGTCTGTCTCTTTTTTTGTGGGGAAATAAGGAATTTGTATTCTGTGCAATAAATACATTTATTTTCTAATGAAATGATAAAGGAGGAGAAGTCGATGATTGTAATCATTAAGGAAGCTAGAAAGGCATTAAAGGATTTAGAAAGTGGCTAGTAGCAGATGAAGAATGACAGGGGATGATTACATGTTTTCTATATTTTTAAAATTAAAATGGTTTTTTAAAGAGCATTGGAAGAGTTACACGATAGCTATTATACTTTTAATATTTGTCGGATTTATTGAGGTGCTACCGCCAAGGATTCTCGGAATGTTTATTGATGAACTAACGATTGGTACTTTAACAAGCAATAAGACTATGATCTATATACTTGTGGTTGCGGGAATCACAATAAGTACGTATATCATCACTTATTTTTGGATGTATAAGCTATTTGGCGGAGCGAATATTTTAGAATTGAAATTGAGAAGCAAGTTTATGAATCATCTATTTAAGATGACACCAACTTTTTTTGAAAAAAATAAAACTGGCGATTTAATGGCGAGGGCAACCAATGATTTAAAGGCCGTATCCGTTACTGCTGGATTTGGAATTTTGACTTTAGTCGATTCTACCATATTTATGCTGACCATTTTAATTACGATGGTGTTAACGGTAAGCTGGAAATTAACACTAGCAGCGATTCTTCCACTACCTATTATGGCAGTTATTATGCAAATATATGGGGAGAGAATTCATAAGCGGTTTATGGAAGCACAGGATGCATTCGGTGATATGAATGATAGTGTCCTTCAGTCCATTTCAGGGGTTCGCGTTATCCGCGCCTATGTTTTAGAAAAAGAAGAAGAAAAACAATTCCACCGTTTTACGGAAGATGTTTATAAGAAGAATTTACAGGTGGCTAAAATAGACTCTTTATTTGATCCGACTGTACGAATTCTTGTTGGGTTAAGCTACTTGATTGGACTGGGTTATGGTGCATATTTAGTTTTTCAGCAACAACTGACGATTGGGCAGCTTGTTACATTCAATGTTTATTTAGGAATGATTGTTTGGCCAATGTTTGCAGTTGGTGAATTAATGAATATTATGCAACGTGGAAATGCTTCTTTGGATCGGGTACAGGATACATTGAATTATAAAGCAGACGTAATTAGTCCTAAAGAGGGCAAGGAAGTTGGTATTCCTGAAATTATCCAGTTAAACGATGTGAACTTTCAATACCCATCGTCTAAGCAAGAAAATCTTCGAGATATCTATTTAACAATTAGACGAGGAGAAACAGTGGGAATAGTCGGTAAGACCGGTAGTGGGAAAACAACGATCATTAAACAGCTGCTTAGAGAGTATCCGAAAGGGGAAGGTAAGCTAACGATTAACGGGAAAAGCATTGATTCAATTGATTTACATACGTTAAGAGGTTGGATTGGCTATGTTCCCCAAGATCACGTTCTTTTTTCAAAAACAGTGAGAGAAAACATCTTATTTGGAAAAGAGGGAGCTATCGAAGAAGAATTAGAAGAAGCAATTAGCCTTGCCTCTTTTAAACAGGATATTGAAATGCTTCCAGAAGGGTTAGAAACACTCGTTGGTGAAAAAGGAGTTGCCTTATCTGGAGGGCAAAAGCAACGGATATCGATTGCGAGAGCACTTATCCGTAAGCCAGAAATTTTAATATTAGATGATTCTTTATCAGCGGTAGATGCAAAAACAGAACAAAAAATTATCACGAATATTAAGAAAGAAAGACAAGCAAAAACAACAATCATTACGACTCACCGAATGACAGCAGTTCAGCATGCCGATCATATTATTGTAATGGAAGATGGACATATTACAGAGCATGGGACGCATGATGAGTTAATGAAACTGAATGGCTGGTATAAGGAACAGTATATAACGCAACAGACAAAGGTGGATGCGGAAGAAGTGGAGGTGAAAGCATGACAACAGGTAAACGATTATTTCAATATGCTTTAAAATTTAAAGGAATTATTATTGCTGCGTTAATCATGCTGACAATTGCTGTATTCGCCGACCTGGCAGGTCCATTTGTTGCTAAAAAGGTAATTGATGATCATATAACAGGGATTGAATCACCTTGGTATCAAACAGAACCAAAAAAAGACGCAGTATCCTATAATGGAAATTTCTACAAAAAAACTGCGTATCTTGAAGCCGATGACGAAAAGCTTGCCGAGGCAAGAATACTTCAAGTTGGAAGACAATTTCTTTTTGTAGAGGGAGCCATTTCTTTTGATGGAAGTCGTAAGTTTAATGATGGAACATTGACTATCAGCAGAGGGGAAGAAGTGGAAACGTATCCTGCTACGGCTTTGACTAGTTCTGAAGTTTTTGATTTTTATAAGCCGGAGATTACACCAATTTTAAAGCTGTTAACTTTTTATTTTGGATTAGTGATTATTTCTGCTTTTTTCCAATACGGGCAGCATTATTTATTACAAAAGTCAGCAAACCGAATTATTCAGAAGATGCGAGAGGATGTATTTGCTCACATTCAACGGTTACCGATCAAATATTTTGATAATCTACCTGCTGGTAAAGTAGTGGCCAGAGTAACCAACGATACAGAGGCAATTCGGGAGTTGTATGTAACGGTATTATCCAATTTCTTCTCAAGTGGAATTAATATTATTGGAATTTATATTGCATTATTTATATTAAATCCACCACTTGCTGCGATTTGCTTAATTTTGCTTCCGATTTTATATGTATGGATGATGGGATATCGTAAGTTTGCTTCTCGATATAATCATGTTATTCGAGCAAAAATTAGTGATATTAATGGAATGGTAAACGAATCTATTCAAGGAATGCATATTATTCAGGCATTTAGCAAGGAAAAGCATACAAGAAAAGAATTTGAGGACTTGAATAACGAGCATTTCCGCTACCAAAATAAAATGCTTCGTTTAAATAGTCTTACCTCTCATAACCTAGTAAATGTTTTAAGAAATATCGTATTTGTTGTATTTATCTGGTATGTTGCTGGTCAATCTTTATCGGCAACAACGGCACTTTCGCTAGGCGTGCTCTATGCCTTTGTTGACTATATAAATCGCCTATTTCAGCCTGTACAAGGTATTGTTAATCAATTGGCCAATTTGGAGCAAGCACTTGTGGCAGGAGAACGAGTGTTTGAATTATTGGATGAAGACGGAATCGATGTCCAAGATGTTACCCTTGAAAGATATAAAGGAAATGTAACCTTTGATCAAGTCAACTTTGCTTATAAAGATAATGACTATGTGTTAAGAAATATTTCTTTTGAGGCAATGCAAGGCGAAACAGTTGCACTAGTCGGTCACACAGGTTCTGGTAAAAGTTCGATTATGAATCTTTTATTCCGCTTCTATGATATTCAATCAGGAAGGATAATGATAGATGGAAAAGATATCACATCCTTTTCGAAGCAGGATCTTCGCAAATATATGGGGATTGTTCTCCAAGATCCATTTCTTTTTACAGGAACAATAGCGTCCAATGTAACGTTAAATGATCCTTCTATTTCAAGAGAAACAGTGGAGAAATCATTGAAGGATGTTGGGGCAGATAGAGTATTAAAGCATTTAGAAAAAGGATACGATGAGCCGGTGATAGAGAAGGGGAGTACTCTATCTAGTGGACAAAGACAGCTTATTTCCTTTGCGAGAGCTCTAGCCTTTGATCCAGCAATACTCATTTTAGATGAGGCAACAAGTAGTATTGATACGGAAACGGAACAAATTATTCAACATGCGATGGAAGTGCTAAAAGAAGGCAGAACAACTTTCATCATTGCCCATCGTCTATCGACCATTCGCAATGCTGATCAAATTCTCGTCCTTGATCATGGGCAGATAGTGGAAAAAGGCAATCATGATGAATTGATGGATAGAAAAGGGAAGTATTATCAGATGTATCAGCTACAACAAGGGCAAGATTTAGTAAGTTAATGAATACTTTAATCTTCATTAAGAAATAGGAAAGGGACTGGGACATAAGTATTCCAGTTAAAGTTAAATCCGAGCAATTATACGAAAACGCTAACGGAAAGTTCGTATAATTGTTTAGGGTTTTTTCATTTTAAAAAAGGATGCTCTATGAAGTTTGTTGCTGTTGCCCGCAGCCGGAATACACTTCGCTTTCCGTGGGGCTCGCGCTGAGCGGCTTCGGCCTTTGGCCTGCAGGGTCTCAGACTGTCTCGCTAATCCCCGTGGCGTCTACGTGTATTCCGGCTGCTCTGTTTTCCCAACTAATTATATTTTCTATTGTAAAAAAGTATGCGAAAGCAGCCGCTATTTACTAGCTAAATGAGAGATTGTTCGTCTTTACATAGTATCTATTTAGTTATCTCACAGCCTCATTTTTGCTGTTGTCTTTCCTCCAGTCACTCAAATCACCTTATCATTTAAGAAGGCAATCGTTTTATTGATAAGTGGTAAGAGGACAGTCAGATGATCTTCCTCTTTAAATTCATGGAATATATGGTGGAATGTCTTAGTATGGTAGTTTAGTAATTTTTCAGAGAGATCAAGTGTTTTTTGGTGCATATTTGTAAAGTGTGATTTCTCTTTCTCAGCAACTGTCAGAAGTAACTTGCTTGGATCTAACTCGCTCAATCTTTCTGGGAGAAAGTCTAGTTCTTCTAATAACTGCTCCTCATTCCAATGAATGGATGGACTACTTGCAAGGTAATATTGAAATGAAGAAGGAGAAGTAAATAAAGTAAAGAGAACAAAAAGCCCTCCAAGTGAATGACCGACAATCATTTGCTTATTAGTGTTTATTGGCATGTTCTGTTCCACTAGCGGTTTTAATGTATCTTCAATAAAGGCTAGAAATTCTTTCCCACCTCCATGAGGAGGCCATTTTGACCCAGCAGGATTTTTAGGAAGCGATGTTTGATCTGCATTAAACGTAAAGTCGAGATACCTTTCCTTGCTATATGGTTCATTCGTTTCATAGCCAATTCCAATTATAACAGCAGGATGTAATCCAGTTTTTTCTTGTGTTCTAGTTTGTAAACGCATTGCTTCTACATAACTACCAAAATTTGCGTTTCCGTCTAAAAGATATAGGACGGGAAATCCGTTTTCAGGAACAGGGATATTTGGAATATAAACAAAAATTTTATAGTTTTTCGTTTCATTCATTGGACATGTCCAAATTTCTGTATCGGGAATATAAAAGCTCTCTTTCGATTTAATCATCATATCGCCACCTATTTCTTTCTATCCATCAATTTGTTAAAATAAGTGATAATGATTATCAATGTTAATTAGGTAAATCTATTGTACATAGAAATAGAAGAAATAACAAGAGAGGAAATTGAGATGATTAATAATTGGGAGAGTTTCGAAATCAACTATTGTCGTATAGAACGATTATATGACAGGAAGATAGAAAGAGTATTATCGACTAGTTATCTATTTATTTATATTAATAGTGGGGAAGGCTTATTGTCTATTGACATAGAGAAATTTCTATTCCGTAAAGGAGATCTGCTATTTATTCCAGCAGAATGCACGTATCATCTTCAGTTTAAAAATACTTGCTGTATAGATTATTATTTTCTGCAATTTCAAGTGTATCAAGCGAGGGAGATAAGCATAGATACCTATAAGAAAGTAAAGTTAAAAAAAGAAAATAACTTTCTCCAATCATTTGTGTTACAGCCAGTTGATAAGATTCCAACGTTGTTGGATGAACTGTTAGCGTTAGAACGTGATAAGCTAACGAACAATCACTTTCTTAAACAGGCAAAAATAGCGATGATTTTTCATTATTTTATGAGCAATCAACAGCAAACTGCTCCTAAAGATACGATGCTTGCAATTGAAGAGACAAAAAAGTATCTGGAAAATCATTATCATGAGACCATCTCTACCGCTTTATTGGCAAAGAAAGTAGGATTAAGTCCAAAATATTACTCACAGCTTTTTAAAAAAGAGTATGGGATTGGCGTACAAGATTTTCTTACAGAAATTCGTATAGGAAAGGCAAAGGAATTACTAGTTAAAACATCCAACAGTTTACGGGTAATTGCTACAAGTGTTGGCTATGCCGATGAATTTTATCTAAGCCGAGTATTTAAAAAGATAGTAGGCATTCCTCCAACCAATTACAGAAAAAAACGGGAGCTGAAGATTGCCTCTTATGATTTTTCAACAACAGGACATTTACTTGCCCTACATATTATCCCATATGCAGCCCCTCTTCATCCTAAATGGACTCGTTACTATTACCAATTTTTTCATGATGATATTCTTGTTCATTTAAATGCCTACAAGATTCATTCACAATGGGAAAGTAATATACAGAAACTGTCTGAAGAGAAACCGGATAAAATAATAGCGAAGGATGATATATCAGATAAAGAGAAGCAAGCACTTGAAAAAATTGCACCGGTCTACTATTATCATGTCCAAAATTGCAGCTGGAAAAGTCAATTGTTGGAGATTGCTTCCTATATTCATTGTGAAATGGATGCAGAATACTTCCTAAAAGTATATGAAAATAAGGTGAACGAAACGAAAAAACTACTGCAGGAACAATTAGAGAAAGAGACAGTGTTGGTAGTAAGTATATTTAAAAATACACTAGTACTAAATCGTTCTAGAACAGCTATCGATCTCGTTTATCAAGATTTAGGATTTTCCTCGGCACAACCTAAAGAAGATATCCAATTAAATGAAACCATTTCACTTTCCTATTTAGTAAGCCTAAATCCTACTTATTTGTTTTTAAATATTCGACAGGATATTGACACAATTGGCTTTTGGGAAAAACTTAAATGTTCAAAGGAATGGAATCGAATAAAAGCAGTAAAAAGTAAAAAGGTTGCTTTTATCCAGTCAGATCCCTGGAATGAGTACTCAGCAAGCTCGCATTTAAGAGTACTTCACAATATCCAAGAGTTAATGGTGGAAAAAGTACAAGCAAATTAGCGGAAATTATCCATGTCTTTCTTGAAGTATTTTTCAGTATAATCCTAATTGATAAAGGTTATCAATATCAATTAGGATTACATATAGAAAGGAAAGAAAGTATATGAAAAAGAATTTATTCTTTATCTTCTTGGCAGCTGTTTTACTATTAACAGCATGTGGTGAAAAAGAGGAAAAAAGTACAACTTCAGCTATAAAAGATAATAAAGACGAAGAACAAAGCACGACTCAAGAGGTTACCTATTTAGGTGAAAAATATGAATTACCTGCAAAAATAGAAACAATCGTAACAGCAAGCCAAGAGGCAATGGAAGATGCGGCAATACTTGGCATTAAACCAGCAGGTGCTATTGCAACAGCTGGAAAATTTCCTGCTTATTTAGGAGATTCTATGTCAGAAGCTGAGCAAATTGGGGAAAAAACACAGCCTAGTGTAGAAAAACTATTGCAATTAAAACCAGATGTTATTCTAGGTACAAGCAAATTTCAACCAGAAGTGGCAGAAAGCTTAAATAAAGTTGCAACAATGATTCCTGTGTCTCATATTTCAACAAACTGGAAAGATAATCTTCTCTTATTAGGTCAATTATCCAATGAAAAAGACAAAGCAGAGTCAATCATAGCTGATTATGAAAAAAATGTTACGGAAGCAAAAGATGAACTTCAAGCAGATCTTTCTGGGAAAAAGGTAGTAATGCTCAGATTGCGAGGAGGAAGTTTATATATTTATCCTGAATCTGTCTATTTTAATCCTGTTCTATATACGGATCTTGGACTAGATGTTCCAGAAGAAGTGAAAGCAGCAAAAGCACAAGAAATGATTTCATTAGAAAAATTAGCTGAAATGAATCCAGATTATTTATTTATCCAATTCGAAGAATCGGAAAATGCCGACAGTCCAACAGCGTTAGCTGATTTGGAGAATAATTCTATTTGGAAAAGTTTAGATGCTGTCAAAAATAAGCAAGTGTATGAAAATGTAGTTGATCCATTGGCAGCAGGGGGAACAGCATGGAGTAAAACAACTTTCTTAGCAGCTTTTACAGATATATTCAAGTAAGAAAGGTAACAAAGACTGAAGGAGCACTAATCCCCACCTAACTTTCTTAACATTTAGGTGGGGGCTTTTTTCTGTTAATTTGTCCCACGCTTAACGGGCAGTAAGACTCCCCCCTCAAGCTTATGAGGATACGAGGAAGATAGGTGGGAGATCAACTGTCCGTAAAGGTCCGATTGGTTCAACTAACCATCAGTGGGGGAGGAAAGAAACCCCCACTGATGGAAGTTTCACTTTATAAAGATATCGAAAAAAATTATTCATTCAACGATTTAGGCATTTTATTCACTAGGTTAGGTGAGGGGAAACATGGATCGAGAGAAAGTACGCGCTTATGCAATTATATATAGTTCACCTTTTTTAAGTATAGTAGTAATTCTTTTATCTATTTCTCTGGGGACAATGAATATCTCATTTAATGAAATATATAACGCTTTTTTTCACTATGATGCAGAGAATGTCGAGCAAATCATTATTCGTACAGCAAGATTTCCAAGAGCGGTAGGAACTTTATTAATAGGTGGTCTTTTAGCAATGTCAGGAGCTTTGATGCAAGGGATGACAAGAAATTATTTAGCATCTCCATCTATAATGGGTGTCTCAGATGGAGCGGCATTTATGATAACGTTAGCTTTTGTATTTTTTCCAAGCATCAGTTCACTGCAAATGGTTGCTGTGTCTTTTCTTGGATCCTCCTTAGGTGTATTTCTTGTCTTAGGTCTTGCGTCCATAGTGAAGAATGGTTTTTCCCCTTTAAGACTTGCGATTATTGGCACGGTTTTTGGTTCCTTTTTAAGCAGTTTATCTTCTGCGCTTGCCTCCTATTTTCAAGTATCTCAAAATATGAGCTTTTGGTATAATGCACGCTTGCATCAGCTTAATAATGAATTATTGCTGCTATGCTTTCCTTTAGCAATTGTTGGTATTATTTTGGCATTATCTCTTTCCAAATCAATTGCTATTTTATCTTTAGGAAAAGAAATTGCTACATCCCTAGGCCAAAAAACATTAATTATCCAACTATTAACGATGGTAGCTGTAGTGATAATGACAGGCATTTCTGTTTCATTAGCAGGGAAAATTGGCTTTGTTGGCTTAATAATTCCCCATATTACACGAATGATTGTTGGGGTAGATTATAAAAAAATTATTCCTTGCTCTGGAATATTAGGTGCTCTATTTCTGGTTATTTGTGATACTTTCAGTCGATTCATCAATTACCCCTTTGAATCACCAATTGGAATCGTAACAGCATTTATAGGTGTTCCTTTCTTCTTGTATTTAATAAAAACAAAGGGAGGAGGGAATATGCAACGTGGATAAAGAGAAAAAAAGAACCTATTTATCACTTTATATATTGAGTGGTTTAATCATATTAGTTATTTTTATTAGTTTATCTAAGGGCGAATATATTCTATCATTTCAAGAGTTAGTAAGGAGTATTTTCCGATATCATCCTAATAGTGATACCGATTTGGTGGTATTTGAGTTTCGCTTGCCAAGAATCATTTTAGCGATTTTAGTTGGCTTTGGATTAGGAATAGCAGGTTCTATTATGCAGAGTATAACAAAAAATGGACTCGCTGATCCTGGTATTTTGGGCATTAACAGTGGAGCTGGTGCTGCGATTGTTGCCTATATGTTTTTCTTTCAAGGATTGCTAAACATAAATAAGAATAGCTTGTGGATTATTTTAACCACACCGCTTATTGGGTTACTTGGCGGGTTTATTGCAGCTTTTATCCTTTTCTTATTGGCAAAGGAGAGAGAAAGACTTGATTCACAAAAGCTCATTTTAACGGGGATAGCGATAAATTCTGGCTTCGGTTCTTTATCGATGTATATGTCTTTAAAAATGAAAGCACAAGACTTTGAAATGGCAACAGTATGGTTAAATGGGAGTATTTATAATGCGAACTGGCTATTTATTCTGTCTATCTTGCCATGGTTTATACTAATCATTCCACTTATTATTCGTAAAGCATATTCCCTTGACTTATTTCAGTTGCAGGAACCAGTAATGATTGGGCTTGGAGTAAAAGTAGAAAATGAAAAATGGTTGTTGCTATTAAGTGCTGTTGGCCTCATTGGAGCATGTGTTTCTGTTTCTGGAAGCATTGGATTTATAGGGTTAATGGCTCCCCATATGGCAAGACTTCTTGTTGGTTTAAAACATCGTAATTCTCTTATTGTTTGTGGATTGCTTGGTAGTTTCTTTATGCTAATTGCAGATTTTATCGGCAGAACTATTGTAGCACCTGCAGAAATTTCAGCTGGAATTATACTAAGCATTCTTGGAGCACCATATTTTGTTTATTTGTTAGTAAAAGCAAGAGTGTAGTTATGTGATGATAGAAGGATATTAATAGGAAGTAGGAAGAAGTAGATGGAGGGAAAGTTAGTGGAGGCACATATACAGACGCGATCTTTGAGTATATACATGCCTCCTTCTTATAATAATTCAGTAAGAAATTATCCTGTAATTTATGTACAAGATGGAGGATCTCTCTTTCATTCTGTTTTAAGTGAATTAGAAGAATTATTCTCTTTTGGACTAGTAGAGGAAGTAATGATAGTGGGAATTGAACCAATGGATCGGCTTGCTGAATATACGCCATGGTTTTCACCTAGTATTAGTTCTGCTTTTCCGCCTTTTAAGGGAGAAGGAAGAGAATATTTAACTTTTATTAGCCAAAACATCAAACCGTATATTGATAGGCACTTTCGTACGAAAACAGATCGCCAACATACAGGAATGATGGGAGCCTCCTTAGGTGGATTAATTTCAGTATACGCTATGTATGAATTCGCCGATTATTTTTCGAAATTTGGGATTATCTCCCCGTCATTATGGTATCCGAATATCCTTTCATTTGTACAAAAAAATAAGGTTGGGAAGGAAAATCGTGTTTTTTTATATGTTGGAGAGGAAGAGGGGAAGAGAAAGAACAATATCCAAAGAGAGATGGTTAATAATGTTCTCGTTGCAAACAAAATATTTTTAAGAAAACTGTCAAAGGACAACTATCAATTTGTTCTTGGAAAAAATGCGGATCACCAAAAAAAGTATTTTGTTCATCAATTTTTAAATGGAGTAAAATGGTTATATCCTAAATAAAGCAAGCCCTCCTAAAATAGGAGGGCTCTAGCCATTATATAAAATTTTTATTAACCTTGATATCCACCTAGTTGCTTTTCAGCCATTTGTACTAAGCGTTTTGTGATTTCTCCACCAACAGATCCGTTAGCGCGAGAAGTAGTTTCTGCACCTAGGTTAACACCAAACTCAGATGCAATTTCGTATTTCATTTGATCTAGAGCTTGAGATACTCCTGGTACTAAAAGTTGATTTGAAGAATTGTTGTTTGCCATTGTGTTCCAGCTCCTTCTAGTTGTTTTTTTGGTTGGGTTATCTGGAATTGCACCAGTTTGTAAGAAATCTCTTACTACCACTAGGTATAACCCAATGTAATAGAATGTATTGTTTGCTGCGTTTTGTACCTTGTTTGTTGCTTGTACTCTTATTATGGTTGGTTTTCACTATCTTATTCCTTTAAAAAAACAGGTAATTAATTCCTTTTGTAACTATTGGATAGATTCTTTAATCCATACAGAAACTAAAGATAGTGATCAGGTAAACGTCAGTCATGAAAGTAGACTGACGTTAAAGCGGAATAAGAGGGAGGAAATAAATTGGGTTCGATATGTCCTATTTGTAACGGATTGGAAAAATTAGAAAGTGTTTGTTCCAAATGTGGAAATCAAGTCGAAGATAAGGGCAGAGTAATGGATTATTATGATGATTATAGTGCCTATATGCCAATTGATCAAATGAAGCTTGAAGATGGCTATCAGGATTTATCTGCACATCTATGTCCTCATCTTGTGCAGTGTCAACAATGTGGACAGGAAGAGGTATTGTTTATAAAGGAATAGGAAGTAATAGAAACAATTTCCACAGCAATGAATAAAAAGCTTACCATGCCTTAGCAAGGTAAGCTTAAACTATAGACACAAACCGAATTTTAGAAATAGAGGTTTGTCTATAGTATATTTATTAGTCTCTTTGAATAGGGCTGTTGCTTTCCGCTCCAGGGGTTCGCTTTCCGTGGGGCTCGCGCTGAGCCGCTTCGGCTTACAGCCTGCAGGGTCTAAGCTGTCTCGCTAATCCCACAGGAGTCTCACCCCTTCCACTCCAAGCAACGTAAGAAAATTCCATTTACTTTTCAAAAATCTTTTGGCGAAAAACTAAGAGGCTGGGACAAAACTAAATAGCCAATCTGTAAAGACGAACAATCTCTAATTTATCTCTTAAATAAAGGTTTCTTTTATACAATGGTTATTTATGTTTTTAAATATAGTCAAGTGTAAAAACTAATTCGTTCCATTGCGCTACAGAAACTCGCTTTCCGCGGGGAGCAACCTAAGCCTCCTCGGCTAAAGCCTGTGGGGTCTTAGGTTTTGCTCTACTTCCCGCAGGAGTCGAGTGTCTTCCGCTCCATTCCACTCCGTTTTTAAAGGCAATACCCTAAAAAATATTGTTTTTTTAGAAAAAATGAATTAGTAGGAAATATGGAGCAGCCTGAATACACGTAGACTCCTATGGGAGCTGCGAGAAAGTCCGAGACCCTGCAGGCCAGAGGCCGAAGCGGCTCGGCGCTCGCCCCATGGAAAGCGAAGTGTATTCAGGCTGCGGATATTAACACTAACTGTACTGAAACAACCTTTTATAAAACTAATAAAACCCGAACAACCATTTAGGATTCTTTGATAGTTGTTCGGGTTTATCTATGGCTGGAATACTTATGTCCCAGCCTTTTAAATTATAATTGATTTTTTATTAGCGAATGCGAAGTTCTGTTTCTTTGTCAAAGAAGTGACCTTTATTCATATCAAACGCCAATTTTACCGTTTGACCAGCTTGAAGGTCTGCTCTTGAATCTAAGCGAGCAACAAATTCTTTGTCGGAAAGAGTAGAGTATACAAGGCTTTCTGCACCTGTTAATTCAAATACTTCTACTTTTGCATCAAAACTTGTGTTTTCTGAACTGCTTAAGAATACTAGTTCATCATGAATATCCTCTGGGCGAACACCGAAGATAACTTCTTTGCCAATATAATTTTGTTCACGTAATGTTTTTAATTTTCCTTCTGGAATGATGAAAGAAGTATTACCAATAACTAATTTATTGTCCACTACTTTTCCTTCAAAGAAGTTCATTGCTGGTGAACCGATGAATCCGCCTACGAAAACATTTTCCGGTTTTTCATATACTTCTTTTGGAGCACCAACTTGTTGGATAATACCATCTTTCATAACTACTAGTCTTGTAGCCATTGTCATTGCTTCTGTTTGGTCATGGGTTACATAAATAGTAGTAGTTTGTAGTCTTTGGTGCAATTTAGAAATTTCAGCACGCATTTGAACACGTAATTTAGCATCTAAGTTTGATAATGGTTCATCCATTAAGAATACTTTTGCATCACGAACGATGGCACGACCAAGTGCAACCCTTTGACGTTGTCCACCAGATAACGCTTTTGGTTTTCTCTTTAAATATTCTTCTAATCCTAGAATTCTTGCAGCATTATTTACTCTTTCTTCAATTTCCGCTTTAGGAAATTTACGAAGTTTTAAACCAAATGCCATATTATCATAAACAGTCATATGTGGATATAATGCGTAGTTTTGGAAAACCATCGCGATATCACGATCTTTTGGTGCAACATCGTTAACACGTAAATCATCAATAAAGAAATCACCTTTTGAAATATCTTCAAGGCCTGCAATCATACGAAGAGTTGTAGATTTACCGCAACCAGAAGGACCAACAAATACGATAAATTCTTTATCTTGAATGTGTAAATTAAAATCTCTAACTGCTTCTACTTTTTCATCATATATTTTATAAATATTCTTTAACACTAATTCTGCCATTTTGTTCTTCCCCCTACTATTTGATAGTTATACTTTATCATTTTTGATACCGTTTTCAAATCGGCGAAATGCATGAAAAACGCTTACAAAGTTTTGAGCAAAATGCCTAACTACTTGTATCATAAGGGGGGAATCGCTGTTTTTGTAAGATTTGGTGTTATACTCTGCAGCCTAAATACGCTTCGCATAAGTCTATGTTTATTCAAGTTGCTCCATATTTTTTTGAAATGAGAAAACAACAATCTCTTTGAAAACAATTTCGATAAAAAGGAGAAGGCAAAAGAAAAAAAGCCAATGATGGCTTCAAGGAGACTATTTGCCACTAGTATAAAACAAGCAGGCAAGATAGGTGGTAATATAGCTATGATAATTCTTTAGGTCAAAACCAGTTTTTTCTGTAAACTTATCAAGGCGGTATTGTAATGTATTGCGATGGATAAATAATTGTTTTGCTGTATTGGTGCTATGTCCATTGTTTTCAATAAATGTTTTAATGGTAAGCAAAAGTTCTTTATCTTCTTCAAAAATGGAAAACCATTCTTTGAATAATTCAAGCTCATCTTCTCTTAGTCGGCTGATTAAGAGGTTGGGAAGAATCGTTTCTAAACTAAGGACAATCGATTTTGGCATAAATGCTAAACCTTTTGTAAATAAGTTTCTTTCTTGTCCGAAAACAGTGGGAACAGGACTATTAAGCTTCAGCTCTTTTCCAATATAAAAACAGATTGAAAAAAAGAAATCAGATTGTAAAGCTTGAGCAAGAGCAATAAAATCTTCCTCTTCTAGATATTGTGCATTTTGCTCAATCACAACACCTTCATTGGAGCCATTCCAAATTATAAGGCTATTTGCATGAATAAAACCATCAAAAGCAGATTCAATTAACTTTTTTTCAATGGAAGCAGAATCACCTTTAATCTGGAACTGAATCAAACGTAAGGTTTCAATATTTTTGAAAGAAGGCTGTTCTCCATTGAAATAAAGATACTGATTCCAACTGTATTCTTCTTTTTCTAATGTTTCATCAGGTTGGAAAAAATCATAACACGCTTTTAATAATTCAAGCTGAGATACATCAATCTCCTGTTTCTGAATGCCGATCCAATCGTCTTGAAAATCAAGTTTAAACCAATAATAATCGGAAAGCTGTGATGGGGTTGGAGGTGTTGCTTGCTCCAAGCTATGTTTATAATAGGCTAATAATTTATGCTTCAATTGATGGTTCCTCCGAAATAGTAACAACATTTTTATAACTTTATTTTATAACGTTTTATAGAAAGGGAGCAAGTGGGGGATATGAAGGGAGAGTTTGACTGATATTGTATGGGTGTTGGCTGAAAAACCCGAAGTTTGGCTGAAATCCGCTCCACGTTGGCTGATAAAAGCAAAGTTTGGCTGAAATCCGCTCCACGTTGGCTGATAAAAGCAAAGTTTGGCTGAAATCCGCCTCACGTTGGCTGATAAAAGCAAAGTTTGGCTGAAATCCGCCTCACGTTGGCTGATAAAAGCAAAGTTTGGCTGAAATCCACTCCACGTTGGCTGATAAAAGCAAAGTTTGGCTGAAATCCACTCCACGTTGGCTGATAACCCGCAAAGTTTGGCTGAAATCCGCCCCACGTTGGCTGATAAAAACTAAAATTAACCGAGACAAAGCTAAAAAAAGCCTCCCCTTTCCTATAAAACCACAAATTAAGGAGAGGCTGAAAAGGTCTATTCGCTTATATGAGGAGGTTCTTCTTCTGAAAGTTTCCTTGCTTCCTCAATATTTGTTTTTTCTTCTCTGTTTATAACGGTTCCGCCAGCTAAACCTTCATTAATGACACGGTCAATATCTAAATAAGCTTCGTCTCTACCTTCAAATTCAAGATCCTTTTTGGCTTTTTTCATGATGATCCCTCCTATGTTTTAGGATGAGGATATCTAATGTGATTTATTCTTGTAGGGAAAATTAGTCAATGTATAAAATAGTTTTATTAGTTGCTGGCATCGTTTTTCTTCAATTTCCTTTTCATCAAATAACATCGGTTTTGCGTTAATTTCGAAAAGATAGTAATGATCGTTCTTATCTATACAGGCATCGATGGAAAATTCACCGATAAAACCATATTTTTTTGTTAAAATGCTTCCACAATGGTTGACCATCTTTTTGAAAAATAAATCATGCTTTTCTTGTTGGACTTCTTGATAGGCAAGCAGTTTTCCACCGGATGGGATATGGGTCGTTACATCTTGTTGATTAGACTGTCTCACTCCCACTCCAGTAAGTACATAGCGATTTTCTTCAAAGGTAACTAATAAGCGAAAATCAAAACGGTTTCCATTATATAAGGCACCGTCGATTTCTTCCTGTATCAGATATTCTTTTTTGGACCATTCTTGCTGATGATGTTTCCAGACTTCATCTATACTAGAAAAATAAGCAGTCTCCTCTGTTGTGCTTACACTGATCGAATCATCTTTTTCTAATCTGATACGGTAAATGTTTTTTCCTTTGAATCCCTCTACAGGCTTTAAGTAAATATTATTATAGGTAAGAAAAAAATTAGTGAAATCCGTTTTTTCTTCTAAGCGTATTGTTTTTGGTAAATGTTCTTTTAGCAAAGGGTAATCGCTAAATAGTTGATAAAGTTCCCATTTATTTATAAAGGAAGAGTTGAAAAAAGGGATTCCTTTTTCTTTAAAAAAAGACACTGCCGATTGGAACGCTTCTTGTTTTTCAGTTGTTCGAAAAGGCACTCGGTTATATACAATGTCTGGTAATGGGGTAATAGCTTTTAGCCACTTGTTTCTAGTGGAGCAATAAATATATCCAGTTAGTTGGTCTGTCTGTAAACTTTCAGGAGGAAAGATCACGATAATTCCTCCTGCCTGCAATTGAAGTTGTTTCTGGAATCGCTTGAAGAGCTCGCCATTTCCAATTAATTTATGATGTTTATTTCTTGCAATCATAATCCCGATTAACGGACCAACCTTTTTTTCATATTGGACAATCGGAAAAGCTGCATGATCATCATGTGGCTTAGCGGTAGATAAGCGCTTTTTAGATGTCCCAAAAAAGTGAATGTCCTCTGAAGCTGTATACCAACATTCTTTTTCGGAATCATAATAAATATTCATTGATAGATATCCTCTAGACTCTTAATACTTTGGTCCATGAGGTAGACTGCGTATTCCAGTGATTTTCTTCGTGTTTCCAGATCGAATTTTCTTAGAGAAGGGTGCTTAAAGATGCTTCTCCCTGGCTTAGCGTTTGCTTCAAATAACCATACGCGTCCTTTGCGATCCAATCCTA
Source organism: Niallia sp. RD1 (assembly GCF_024219955.1). NCBI lineage: Bacteria > Bacillati > Bacillota > Bacilli > Caryophanales > Bacillaceae > Niallia > Niallia sp. RD1. The sequence goes on from NZ_CP100420.1 coordinate 2,634,248, forward strand.
AATCAAATCCAATTTCTCCAATATATCCTTCCATTTGATTTTCCAATGCTTTACTTAGTTGTAAAGCAGCTTTGGTAAGTTTATGGATCATTTCATCGCTTTGCAATTCGGTATCTGCTAATTCTTCGATTGCTTTGACTGTACCACCATTATTAAGATGGGTGGTTACGCTTCCTGCTCCAGCAATTTTTGCGGCAATCGCAGTCATTTCCCAATTACCATCTTTATCTTTATTTGTATGAACACGGAAATCGACTGATTTTTTTTCGGAGCGAATTAAGTGAATTCCTTGTTGCACAATATAATGGGACAAATTCTGATTTTCGAATAAATGATTTATTAATGCTTCTAAATGATCAAATTTCATTAAGCGATTGCCCTGCTCCAAATCTTTAAAACGCGTATAATAATAGCCATCCTTTATATCATATAAAAGCTGGTAGATACCTTTTCCTAAGCTTCCATTTTTCGGTTTTATATACACATTGCCGAAGTTGCTAAGCATTCTTTCAATGACGGTAAAATTTGTGAGTGCATGTGTTTCTGGTAAATAATCTGAAATACTGTCATCCTGAAGAAGACGTTCATATATATCCAATTTGTTAAAAAAGCCTGGATTATACCAAGGGATTGAATACTCTTTCTGTAATCGGTTTTTAACGCCTTGAATCTTATGGAGATTTTCAATTCGGCGATTAGGAATACGATCATAAACAACATTAGGGAAAGGCACCTCTGCTGATTTCCAGCCATCTTCATAAAATAGTCCATTAATCGTTCCGGCTTCCCAATTAATATGCTGTTCCCCGAATAGGAAGGCAATGACACCAACTGTCTTTTGGACAGATAGAAGTTTGGAAAAAAGTATGGAACGTTCGCCGATTGGGCGAACTTTAATGGTGGAAAATCCGGATGTAAAGATTCCTACAAGTGGTCCGATATATAAGGTTTCTTCATCTGCGAATAGATGAACATTAGAAGTTGACGATGGAAAAAGCAAATTTTTAAAAAGGTCAGAAGTGATTCCCACCGTATTCCTTGTTTTTTTATGTTGTTGAATGGTTGCATCTTTGCTCAAAGCTCCTAATACAATCTTATTTAAATGGGTACTAGCTTTAAAGTCAGTTGGTAAGTAGACCGTATTTTCACTATTAGTGATTATTTCGATAGGATATAGCTTTTTCATCTAAATTCCTCCTTTTATCATCAGCTAGTTTTGCAGCATAAAGGACAGGAGCTTTATAGAGTTTTTCACATAGGTGGGGATATGCTGTCATAATTACTTTTCTCCCTGGCTTTGAATTTACGTCGAGAATCCATAAGGAACCATCTGGTGTAATACCAATATCTACGCCAATTTCAAATAAAGCAGAGAAGGAATTTTCTAAGATAGAAGGAAGGAGAGTGAATATTTCCTCCATTTCCTGCTTAAGAAAGCTTTTTAATTTAAAGGGAGTGAATCGAAACCACTCTTCAAATGCATGTATGGACGCACCAACACTTAAGTTAGAAATAATTCGTCCTTTTTCTCCAATGCGGACTCCTTTTTCAATAACTTTCCATTCTGCTTGCGTGTTTTTTTGCAGTAAGGCACGGATATCAAATGGTTGTTTCTCTTGATTGGAAAGAGGTAGATATGCTTGCATTAAATACGAGCTTCTTTTTAAAAGTTGGTTAAGCCATTTATTAAAAGTCATTCGATCTGAAAAAATCTTTTCTACTGTTTGTTCCTTTTTATCTGTTCTAACCAAAATTCCCTCTTTTGACTTCTCGATAAAATACAGTCCATTTCCTTGAGAACCGTTTATTGGCTTAATAATGACAGGATTTAAGCTCTGGAAATTTACTTGATTGGCTGACTGTAAGAGGAATGTCTCGGGAATATAAGCGGCAAGTTTAGATTCACGCAATATTTGATATAACTCCCATTTATTTGGCAATCCATTGCCGATAAAGGTAATAGTGGGCTGTTTTTTTAGCCATTGAATAATGTTTTTACATTGAATAGAATGAGAATCATCATGATAAAAACAGCGATCATATAAAATAGTAGGTACAGGAAACTCTGATTCTAGCCAAGCATCTGATTCTGGCAAATATTTTTTTCCTTTTACGGTATGTGTAAAGGGATGGTAAGTAGATGGGACAAAATGATAAAGGGTAAAGCCTAAATCGTGTCCGTATTTTGCCATTTGGTGAATGTAATGATTTTCATGATCTAATGATAATGACATAATTCCAAAATTATTCATCTTCTGATAGCTCCTTTAAATAAGGGGAAAAGGAAAGTGCAATAAAATAATCAAGCAAAGCTTTCGTAGATGGCCTTGTTTTTTCAATATGTTCCTCTAATTTTTTAGAGGGTTTAGAGTTTACTTCAATAATCCATAAATGTCCTTGTTTATCCATGCCGATATCGATTCCGAGTTCTCCTAAATATCCCTCTGTATTCTCACTAAGAATAGTTGCAATCTTTATAGCCAATACTTTTAATTCTTCTAATTTTTGGGAGGCATTTTCTGTATTCAGTAATTCATTTAAAACAATTTTTGCAGCCTTCATTTCTGCACCTTGGGCAAGATTTGCAACAATGGCATCTTTTTGGGCAATTCTTGCAACAGTGGAGGTAATCGTCCAATGTCCTTGGTAATTTTTATGACAAAGAATACGAAAGTCGAGCGGCCGGCCTTGCCATTTTTGAAAATCAATTCCTTGCTGGCAAATATAGCTTTTATTTTTAACGTAGTTTTTTAACCACATCCATAGCTTTTTTTCCTCTGTAAAAAGCTGTCCTTTTCCTTTCTTTTTTCCAGACGAAATGGTCGCAATAAAATGATCGTCTATGTGTTCAATATGAATGATGTTTCTTCCTTGGCTCCCATGAACAGGTTTCACATAGAGAATTCGAAAAGTTTTTAGCATCGAGAAAAATCCTTGTTCAGTTAGTTTCTCTGTGACGGGTAAATGTTTATCGATAGAAGCTTGGTCGGCTAGAAGCTGATTCGTTTCATCTTTTGCTAAAAATTTACTGTTGAAAATTGGGATTTCCTTTTCTTCCAATATTTTTTTTAGCTTTAAAAAGGTGGTGCTAGCATCTGCTTTACGAGAATGAAGTCGGTTATAAATAACATTAGGATAAGGGAAGAGTTGTTTTGTCCAAGTATGATTATCTAAAAAGTAACCATAAATTTTATCTTCTTCGAAATTTTGCAGTCCAAAAACATAAAAAAATCCGCCAATTTGAACTAATTCTTCCGCCAATTCTTTGCATAAATGCTGAATAGCTGGAAAGGAGATATCTTCCTTATTGTCATTGATATCTGTTAATATGCCAATAACTGGGCCTAAATGAATGATTTGATTTTTATTATAATAGGGAATAAGGAAGGTCTTAATTTCCTTAGGAAGTAGCAAAGTTTTTTCTAAATCAGAGCTAAAAATAATATCTTGTTTTTCAAGGGAATGTGTTTGAACATTTACTGGAATAATTATCTTAGCTACACATACATAGACAGTATTATTAAGGTCAATGTTTAAGAATTTTAATAAAGAGGGACTGATAGCAATAGATAATCCTTCTAATATCTCTTGAAAATCATCCTTTTTCGATAGTTGTAAAAATTTCCGTGTCATCCCGATTCCCCATTTGTTGTTCAAGTTATGAAGAGACATTCTGATATTCGCCTATTTTCGTGCTGATATATCGTATGAAAGATTAGCAAAGTTGTGATAGACATGGAAAAAGATTTATCCCCCAGATCAAGATGAATGTTCTTATTTCCTTTTTGAAATAGAGGTATTTCTGGTATTATGATGCATAGTTTGTTATAGTGGAGTCAATTGTTAATAAAAGGAGTTGTTTAAATGGCAGTAAATTTACATGATCCTGCTTATGCATTAGAGAAAGCGATTCGTCAAACTGGTGAATATACAGAATTGAAAAAGATGTATGACACGGTAAATGCAGATCCTTCCGCGAAAGCGATGTTTGATAATTTCCGTAATATTCAATTACAGCTTCAGCAAAAGCAAATGTCTGGTCAAGAAATTACACAAGAAGAAGTAGAACAAGCCCAAAAAACAGTGGCACTTGTTCAACAACACGAAAGCATTTCCAAACTTATGGCAGCAGAACAACGCATGAGCGTTATTATTGGTGAATTGAACCAAATTATCATGAAACCATTAGAAGAGCTATACGGATCAGTACAACAATAATAATAGAGGGAAGCAGGGGAGGGAAGCAGGGGACGGTTCTACTACTTCCCTTTGTGATTTAAACAGAGCATAAATATAGGAGGATGGCATCATGCCATCCTCCTAAAGCCATATCTATTTAATTAATCTATTTGCGTTTTGCTTAGAATTTGCTACCGCCAAGTTGTTGTTCAGCCATTTGTACTAATCTTTTAGTGATTTCGCCACCAACTGAACCGTTAGCACGTGCTGTAGTTTCAGCTCCAAGGTTTACTCCAAACTCTGATGCAATTTCATATTTCATTTGATCCAATGCTTGAGATACTCCAGGTACTAATAATTGATTTGATGAATTGTTATTTGCCATGATGAATGTTTCCTCCTTGAGTGATTTAATTGATGTTACGTTTATTATTTTAAAAAAAATGACTTATTTTATACAAAAAAACAAAATGCAATTTTTTCCATAGACTAGCTTTCCTACACTAATCGATACTGAAAAAGACTACAAACTTGGAAAAATTAAAATCGAGAGTGTAATGGAACGGATTAGTTCATAAACTTAACTCCATAACAAATAACCCCACATTGCAAAATATAACCACAATAAATCCATACATCTCTTGTTAATCTTCGCTGGAAAGTTCTATTATGCTTGTTTTCTACATAAATGATATATAAAGACAATACATCGAAGAAAGAAATGGGGGAATTTTATGATTTATCGCTTATTAGCTTTAAATATCGATGGTACTCTCCTTCAATCAAATGGGCGCTTAACGAAATCAACGAAAGAAGCGATTGAATATGTACAACAAAAGGGAATTTATGTGACGCTTGTAACAGCAAGGAGTTTACCATCTGCAAAAAAGGTAGCGAAAGCTTTAAGATTGAATAGCTATATCGTTGCACATGAAGGAGCATTAGTCGCTAATAATGACGACGAGACTATTTTTGTTAAGCGAATAGCAGAAGATCTAACTTCGGATATAGTCCGGTTTTTAGAAGGTTTCATCTGCCAAATTCGGTTAGTGCATGAAAAATTCTCGTTGGCTAATAAATCAAAGCTCCATCATAATATGCTTGCCAAAACAGTTTTATCTTCTGGAGACCCAGTGTTTTATTCCCACCAATTTGTCGATGTTTTAAGTGATGTATTATTAGAAGAACCAGTTAGCCCACCAAAAATGGAAGTTTACTTTGAAGAAAAGAAAGATTGTCAGGATGCAAAAGAAGTACTGGAAAAAATGTTTGATGATATTCACGTTGTTCAGCATAATGAGTTGCGCTTAGATATTTTACCAGAAGGCGTGTCGAAGCTGAATGGCTTGTTATATTTAGGAGAAAGGCTCGGTATCAAGAGTAGTGAAATGGTTGCGATAGGAGATGGGCTGGACGATTTAGAAGTAATTGAAGCAGTTGGTCTTGGCGTAGCAATGGGTAATGCCTCAAATCAGTTGAAAATTGCAGCAGACTGGGTGACTAGATCTAATAATCAAGACGGGGTTGCCTATATGGTAAAAGAACATTTTCGCAAACAGCAGCCAATTGAATTTTTACGAAAGATGAATATTATAAAATAGCCATTATTTAATTTTTTACGGAGAGACTGGGATATAAGTATTCCAGCCAAGGATAAATCCGAACAATTATACGAAGATTCTAATGAAAGTTACGTATAATTGTTTGGTTTTTTATTGTTTTTAAAAGGAGGTTTCCATGAAGTTTAGTGCGGTTCCCCGAGCCGGAATACACTTCGCTTTCCGTGGGGCTCGCGCTGAGCCTCCTCCTCAGCTTCGCCTCCGGGGTCTCAGACTGTCTTGCTAATCTACGTGTATTGCGGCTGCTCTGTTTTCCCAACTAATCATATTTCCTCTAGTAAAAAGTGTGCGAAAGCAACCACTATTTACTAGCTAAATTAGAAATTGTTCGTCTTTACAGAGTATCTATATAGTTATGTCCCAACCTTTATCTTCTCTTGAAAATGGAAAATACAGAAAGTCTTTTGACCTTTCTAGTTATTTTTTAAACACTAAAGTATAATTGGATAAATAAAGCGTAATTATACTTCAGAATAAAAAGGTGAGTTGAAAAAATTACTATGAAACAAATATTTATACAGGGATTAACAGACGAACGTTATATAAGACCATTAGAGCATATAGGCAATTTATTTTTTGAAGATACAAAGATCTTATATAGCGAAGCAGAAGAAAAGGCAGATCTCCATGTTCATTTTGAAACTGAAATTATTGATAATGAATTTATTGTAAGAGGGAAGCTTGAGGAGCTAGAAGGCGGAAAATCAATTGAAAGTAACGCAGTTCTCCGTGATTTAGCGGAAAAAGAAATATTTAAGCAAATGAAAACAGCCATTTCTAAAAGCTATTTATTGTTATTACAAGAATATACGGGGATGGTGCAAAAATGGGGTATTCTAACAGGAATTCGCCCTACAAAACTTCTCCATCGACATATGCAAAATCAGACACCAAAAGAAGAAGCCCATCAATCTCTTCGTGCAGAATATTTGATGTCAGATGAAAAAATTAATTTAATGCAGAAAATCATTGATCGACAATTAGCGGTGATTCCTGATTTATATGATTTGAAAAAGGAAGTAAGCATCTATATTGGAATTCCATTTTGTCCGACAAAGTGTGCTTATTGTACATTCCCAGCCTATGCAATTAATGGACGACAAGGTTCTGTTTCCTCCTTTTTAGGTGGGCTTCATTACGAAATGGAAAAGATTGGCGAATGGCTGAAAGAAAAAAATATCCATATTACGACTGTCTATTATGGTGGCGGTACACCAACTAGTATTACGGCAGAAGAAATGGACATGCTTTATGAGCGTATGTATACTTCTTTCCCAAATGTAGAAAACATTCGTGAAATCACAGTCGAAGCAGGAAGACCAGACACGATTACGCCAGAAAAGCTTGAAGTTTTAAAAAAATATAATATCGATCGCATTAGTATTAATCCACAATCATATACACAACAAACATTAAAAGCTATTGGCAGACATCATACGGTGGAGGAAACAATTGAAAAGTATCATCTAGCTCGTAAGCATGGGATGAATAATATTAATATGGATTTGATTATCGGTCTTCCTGGCGAGGGTGTGGAAGAGTTTAAGTATTCTCTTGATAAAACAGAAGAATTAATGCCTGAATCTTTGACCGTTCATACACTTTCGTTTAAACGTGCATCTGAAATGACTCGCAATAAATCAAGATATAAAGTTGCAGATAGAGATGAAATCCAGGAAATGATGAAGATGGCAGAAGAATGGACAGAGGATTATGATTATGTTCCATATTATCTATATCGTCAGAAAAATATTCTTGGTAATTTAGAGAATGTCGGCTATTCAAAGAAAAATCAAGAAAGTATCTACAATATTATGATGATGGAAGAATTGCAGACAGTTATTGGGCTTGGCTGTGGTGCATCTAGTAAATTTATTCATCCAGTAACAGGGAAGATTACACAATTTTCTAATCCGAAGCATCCCAAAACCTATAATGAAAGCTTCGAGGAATATACAGATAAAAAAATTATCTTATTAAACGAACATTTTTCGTTAGAAGCTTCTAAATAAGAATGCCCCCGAAAGCAAAAATGTAAAATCATTTAGAATTAAGCCATAAAAATCTACTAGAATCATTTTCGGTTCTGGTAGATTTTTTTATTTCTTCTAGTCATTATTTTCGTATGGAAAAGAAGCAATAGTGTCAAACTAATAAATGCTTTTCACTAAATAGACAATTTTTTTATCAAGAAAAATAGTTGCTTTTTGTTGTAAAAACGAATAACATAGAAAATGTTGTTTTTAAATGTTCGTTTTTTGGAGGTTTTTTCATGTTTAAGTTAAAAGAAAATAATACTACTGTGAGAACGGAATTAATGGCTGGATTCACAACCTTTCTAACAATGGTTTATATAGCGTAGTTGTCAATCCAGGTATTCTTTCACAAGCCGGAATTCCATTTGATCAAGTATTTCTGGCAACCATTATTGCAGCTGCTTTGGGGACATTATGGATGGCGCTGTTCGCAAATTATCCTATCGCAATTGCACCAGGTATGGGGTTGAACGCATACTTCGCCTTTTCTGTTGTCGGAAATAATAATGTCGATTATACGGTTGCATTATCAGCAGTATTTGTTGCCGGTATTATTTTTGTTATTTTATCGTTAACACCATTTAGAGAAAAATTAATTCTTGCGATTCCGGATAACTTAAAACACGGAATAACAGCAGGTATTGGATTATTTATAGCATTTATCGGTTTAAGACAAACGGGAATTATTGTTGCTCATCCCGAAAATCTAGTCGGACTAGGCAATCTTCAGTCTCCTCCTGTCATTATCTCCCTTATTGGTTTAGCGATTACCATTGTTCTATTTAGTTTGAATGTTAGAGGGGCATTATTCATCGGGATGATTGTAACAAGTATTATTGCTTATTTTACTGGGTACTTATCTTTTGACAATGGGATCATGGCAAGACCTCATTTACCAGAAGGTCTTATCATTAGTAATCCATTTTCAGCATTTGGTGATGTGATCCAGCATGGATTGTATGCTGTTGTATTCTCCTTTTTATTGGTAACGATTTTTGATACAACTGGTACGATGATTGGTGTTGCAGAGCAAGCTGGATTAATAAAAAACAATAAATTACCTAAAGCAAGACAGGCGCTTCTTGCTGATTCACTTGGAACATCTGTAGGAGTTTGGGACAAGCCCAACAACTGCCTTTATCGAATCGACATCAGGTGTTGCAGCAGGTGGACGTACTGGATTAACAGGTGTAACTGTTTCTGTGTTGTTTATCATTTCTGCCTTTTTTGCTCCTTTAGTTAGCAGTATTTCTGGTTTATCTGCTATTACAGCTCCTGCACTAATAATTGTAGGAAGCTTGATGATGGGCGCGATCAGTGATGTGAAATGGTCTGAATTTGATGAAGCATTCCCAGCATTTTTAGTTATTCTAAGTATGCCACTTACATCAAGTATTGCAACAGGAATTGCTCTTGGGTTTATCTCTTATCCATTATTAAAGCTAGTAAAAGGAAAAGGAAAGTCTGTTCATCCACTAGTATATGTGTTTGCTGTTTTATTCCTTTATCAACTAATTTTCTTACCACATTAAGAAAAAAAGCTGCTGATAGACTCAATAGAGCTGATCAGCAGCTTTTTTTCTTCTGCTCTTAATACTCAAATCCCCAAGCAAATCTTCTATTTGGAACGTAATGAACAGACATGTCCTTATGATTAACTTCTTAAAAACAAAAGAATAATCGCTCACTTAGAGGCTGAAAATAAACTATGCTGGATGTTACTAAAAATAATATAATATCAGTGTAAAATGAAACCTTTTACAATTCTAATCGTATAACAGAGTGAGGAGGGGATTTTGTGTCATTAGAGCTAAGAAACGTGACAAAAAAATTTGGTTCGTTCACTGCAGTGGATGATTTATCTATTTCGATTCCTGAAAATGAAATGTTTGGTTTTTTAGGAGGAAATGGGGCAGGAAAGACGACTACTTTTCGGATGATTCTAGGTATATTGGAAAGTACAGCTGGAAAAATAACATGGGATAATAAACCTATTAATTATTCAACAAGTCCGCATATTGGATATTTACCAGAAGAAAGAGGGCTGTACCCAAAATTAAAAGTGCGAGATCAGCTTGTCTATTTAGCTAGGCTGAGAGGGATGGAAAAAAAGGCGGCATTAAGAGAGCTGGAATATTGGCTGGAGCGCTTTAAAGTTCCTGAATATTTGGATAAAAAAGTGGAGGAACTTTCCAAGGGAAATCAACAAAAAATCCAATTTATTAGTGCTGTTTTACATAAGCCGAAGCTATTAATCTTAGATGAGCCATTTAGTGGATTAGACCCAGTAAATGTTGAGCAATTAAAAAGTGCAGTTGTTGATTTGAAGAATAACGGTACAAGTATTGTCTTTTCTAGCCACCGGATGGAGCATGTAGAGGAATTATGTCAGCATCTGTGCATCATGCATAAAGGAAAGCCAGTTGTGCATGGTTCTCTAAAGGATATTAAAAGAAGCTTTGGTAAGAAAAATGTGACTATCCACGCTGACTTTGATTTAACGCATTTAATTCGTTATCCAGGTGTACTAAAATTAAAGGAAACAGCAGAGGGAGTTTCTCTTCAAATTGAAGGAGAGGAAATTGCGGAGAGAATTTTAAAAGATATTGTTGGAAAAGGCTTTATCCGCAAATTTGCATTAGAAGAGCCTTCTTTAAATGATATTTTTATCGAAAAGGTAGGTGCTTCTCTTGAATAGTTTTTGGATTATCTTATTTCACACATTTTTAAGTAAGTTTAAAACCAAATCTTTTCTAATTACAACGGCTATCACCTTATTATTTGTTGTTGCACTCACAAATCTTACTACCATTATTGATACTTTTTCTGGAGAAGAAGGAAAAACAGAAGTAGCAGTAATTGATCAAAGCGATTCTTTATTGCCAATTATTCAAGAGGCAACAAAGACTTTAAATGAGGATCTGGAACTAGTTCCCTATAAGGATAGTGAAGAATCTGCTAAAAAAGAAGTAGAAGAAGGAAATTATAGTGGGTTACTGGTAGTAGATGTAGATTCAAGTAATTTACCAATCGCCACTTATTATACGATGGACATTGCAGAAACATCTATTTCCGATAATATAACAAATGGTATCCAAATGGTTAAAAGTCAATTAGCAGCTAATCAACTTAATTTAACAAATGAGCAGCTAGCAAAATTAAATGAACCAGTTTCTTTTGAGAAAATTGCCCTTGAGAAAGATGCGAAGACAGAAGAAGAATTAAATCAAGCTAGAGGGCTAGTTTATGTTCTCTTATTCTTAATTTATTTTGCCGTCATTTTGTACGCTAATATGATAGCGACAGAAGTAGCTACTGAAAAATCGTCACGTGTAATGGAAATACTGATTTCCAGTGTCTCCCCAATAAAGCATATGTTTGCAAAAATTCTTGGAATTGGTCTACTAAGTCTAACTCAGTTAGCGATATTGATGATTGTTGGTTATTTCTCGCTGACTAGCAATGAAAGCTTAAGTTCGATGGAAGGGTTCTTAGGGTTTAACGAGGTACCTGTAAGCACAATTATTTATGCTGCTATCTTCTTTATTTTAGGTTATTTCCTATATGCTACTCTTGCTGCTTTACTAGGCTCGCTTGTAAGTAGAATTGAAGATGTACAGCAAATGATTACACCAATGACATTATTAATTGTGGCAGGGTTTATGATTGCAATGTTCGGATTAAGTGCACCGGACACCACATTTGTAACGATTACTTCTTATATCCCATTCTTTACTCCAATGCTGATGTTTATGAGAGTAGGAATGCTGAATTTACCAGTTTGGGAGCCGATTTTAGGAATCCTTGTTTTAGTTGCAACCATTATGATTCTGGCCATTTTTGGTGCAAAAGTTTATAAAGGTGGAGTGCTTATGTATGGAAAATCTAATTCTTATAAAGATATAAAGAAAGCACTGCAGCTAACGAAAAAAGAATAAACTAGTAAAGAGCTGGGACATAGGTATTTTCAACCAAATAACCTCGAACGATTATACGTACATGCTAATGAAGGTTCGTATAGTTGTTCGGGCTTTTTTTATTCGTTTTAAAAAGGAGATGTTCTATGAAGTTTGTTGCTGTTACCCGCAGCCTAAATACACTTCGCTTTCCGTGGGGCTCGCGCTGAGCCTCCTCAGCTTCGCCTCCGGGGTCTCAGGCTGTCTCGCTAATCCCACAGGAGTCTACGTGTATTCAGGCTGCTCCGTTTTCCAAATAATTATATTTTCCATTATAAAAACAACCATTTTTTAGAAAAAAACGATTAAAAACGGAGTGTCTGTAGCGTAATGGAACGAGTTGTTTTCGCTACTAAATGAGAGATTGTTCGTCTTATCTAATCTATTATTTATTTTGTTTTGTCCCAGTCTCATTTCCCACTTTTAACGGACAGTCATCCATGAAGCAAACTTCACCAACAAGGATGAAAATAGGGGGGACGACCGTTTATTTTCATGGGAGTAAGACTCCCCTCCTCAAGCTTATGAGAATACAAGGTTGCATGAGATATTGAAATGAACAACAAAATAGATAAGAACGTGCATTCGTATTTTGTGCATGGTAGAATAGAAACAAATAGTTTTAGGACGTGAGAGTATGGAAATATCCTTTATACATTGTGCGGATTTACATTTAGACAGTCCAATGGTTGGATTGAAGAATTTGCCCGCATTTATACATAACAAACTGAAGGAAAGTACATTTACTGCATTTAAGAAAATAATTGATACTGCCATTAGCAAAAAAGTAGACTTTATTATTATTGCTGGAGATATTTATGATGGGGAAGACAGAAGTATAAGAGCTCAAATTCGCTTTCGAGACGAGATGCTTCGTTTAAAAGAAAAGCAAATTGAGGTGTATCTTGTGCATGGTAACCATGATCATTTAAATGGTCGCTGGGTACAAATAGAATTGCCTCCTAATGTGCATGTTTATCCTTCTATGGTGACGTTAGAACAATTTATGAAAAATAATGTAACGGTTAATCTCTATGGTTTTAGTTATGAAACAAGACATGTCAAAGAGAGAAAAATTGATGAATACGCACGAAGAAATGATGCCAATTTTCATATAGGAATTTTACATGGGAATTTAGAGGGAGCGACTGACCATAGTGCCTATGCTCCTTTTCAAGTGAAAGATTTGCTCGCTAAAAAAATGGACTATTGGGCTTTAGGCCATATACATAAACGTGAAATTTTAGAGACCATTCCTCCTATTATCTATCCAGGAAACATTCAAGGCCGGCATAAAAAGGAAACGGAAGTAAAGGGATGCTACTATGTAGAATTAAGCGAAGGAGATGCTAGTTTAGAATTTATCCCAACATCTGAAGTGATTTGGGAGACAGTGAAAATAGATGCCAGCCCTGTAAGAACATTTGATGATTTATACAGACTTTGCCGGAATAAAGTTGATGAAAAGAGAGAGGAGAGATATTCCTTTATTATTTCCATCGAGATTGAACAATTGAATTTGGAAGAAACTTTTCTCGATTCCGATTTATTAGAAATTCTCCACCAGGATGAGGTAGATGCAGACTCCTTCGTTTGGGTTGCCTCTATAAAGAGACAGGAAAATACGGCATGGTTAAAAGAGAATCTATTAAAGGAATCAGCATTTTATGAAGAATTATTTGCTGTTTCAAAGGATTCCGAGTTGGTGGATGAAGCAGTCGCTCCATTATATCAACATCCAAAAGCCCATCGTTTCTTAGAGGAGCTTTCTGTCAATGAAAAACAAGAACTAGCAAAGGAAGCAGAAGATTTGCTGCTTACAATGCTTATGAAAAGCGGGAGGTAACCAATATGGAACTAAAAAAGATTACCATTTACGGTTATGGAAAACTAGAAAATCTAACGTTTTCTATCCATTCTCCCATCCATGTGTTTTACGGGGAAAATGAGGCTGGTAAATCGACAATAATGAGTTTTATTCATAGCATTTTATTTGGATTTCCAACAAAGCAACAGACAGAACTACGGTATGAGCCGAAGCTGCAGCATAAATATGGGGGCAAATTAGAAATTTATTTTCCCAAAATTGGACTAGCAACAATTGAAAGAGTCAAAGGAAAAGCCACTGGTGATGTTACAGTCACTTTAGAGGATGGCAGGAGAGGGCAAGAGGAGCTTTTAAATGAACTGTTAGCAGGAATGGATAAAAGTCTTTATCAATCCATTTTTTCGTTTAATTTACACGGATTGCAAAATGTGCAGCAATTAAAAGGAGAAGAGCTGGGGCGATTTTTGTTTTCAACAGGGGCGGTTGGCTCCGATCGATTATTGAAAGCAGAAAATGAGCTACAAAAGGAATTAGACTTGCGCTATAAGCCTAGCGGAAAGAAGCCAGTTGTAAATGAAAAGCTCCAAGATTTACGAGATAAGCATGGTCAATTAAAAGTAGCGGAGAAGGATAATAATCAATACGTACAATTACTTGCAAAGAAAAGGGAGTTAGAAAAAGAAAGGCAGTTAACAGAAGCTGAATTAAAACAAGAAGAGCATGAAATACGATATTTGGAAGAATGGATAAAAATAAAAGAAATTGCACTAGAAAAGGATATATTGGAAGAAAAATTAGCTGCTTTCAAGGAGCTTAATTTCCCGCAGAATGGATTAACTAGATGGGAAGCGCTAAAAGAGAAACTGCTTTCTGTAGAAGCAGAGCTTCGCTATTTAGAAGCAAAAGCATTGGAAATAGAACAAGAAATGACCAGCTTACCTATACAAGAAGAATTAATTAAATCTGAAAAGGATATTATACTGGCTGTAGAAAAATTTCCTGTTTATGAACAATTACAGAACCGGCAAAACCAAGTACAAAATCAACTGAAAAGTATAGAGGAAGAAATTAATAGTTTAAAAAGTAAATTGCATTTACCGATAGAAGAAGAGATTTTATTAAAGGAAAGTAATACAAGTATTTTCTTAAAAGAACAATGTGCACAGGCCGCTTCTAAACAACGGAGATTAAAGGAGCAGAAAGAAGAGCTAGACGAGCGGTTGAAGGATGAACAAACAACTTTAGAATTATTAGAAGAGACAGTGAAGGAATATAAGCAGAAACTCTTGCCAAAAGATGAGAGAATTAGACTAGAAGAGCATGTAAAGAGTGATAATCAAGTTAGATGGAACAAAGAGAAGGCAGATCTACTATTAAGGGAAATCAAGCAATTGGAAGAGCAAGTAAAGGTAGAAGAAAAGCGTATTAAACAGAATACCATGATAACAAGTGTGTTATCGACTTTTCTTTTATTAGTTGGAGCAGGGGCTTTATTTTTTGAGCAATGGTTCTTAACACTTATTAGCTTTGCTATTAGTATTGTTTATTTTTTGGTGTTCTTGTCTGGAAGAAAACTTGCTAAAAATGAAATTCGTAAAAAGAAGAAAAGAATCGTACTTATTAAGGAAGAACGAGCTCAGTTACTTGCAATTATGGAAAAGGGACAGGGAATTTCTCCATATGAGGAACAGAAGCTAGAAGATGATACAAAGTGTAGAGAGAAATTCACACAGCTTCAGTTTAAATTAGAGCAGCAAAATGAGAGCTATGAAAGAGTATTACAAGGATTTGAAAAGTGGGAAGCAGATTTTCTTTCCCACCAGAAGCTGTTAAGACAATTGGCTAATGAGCTTAGAATTCCTTATGAATTGGCAACACAACAAATATATGATGCTTTTTTGTTAATAGAAGAATGGAAAGCAAAAGATAGAGAAAGTAATTCTATTTATCAAGAGCTTGAGGAAATTCAACAGGAAAGGGAGCAGATTATTAGTAAGATTATCCACCTTTTTGAGAAGTTTATCGGAATGGAGAAAGAAACGATTGCTAATATGTGTTACCGATTAAAAACAGCACTAACGGAAGAAAAAAAGAAAAAAGACAGAATAGAAACCTTGCAGAGAAAACAAGATGACCTATCAGAACATATGGAAAAATATCAAACAGAGTATAATCGTTATGCAGAAGAAAAAACTGCTCTCCTTTCAATTGCAGGAGTAAAGGAGGAAGAGGCATTTCTTGAAAAGGCAGCGCTGGAAAAAGAAAGAGATACATATAAGGAGAGGCTTTCCACGATTGATGTTCAATTAGAAATAGCCCATATCTCCAAAGAACAAATTCCTTTGTACAAAAAAATCCTAGATCCTGAACGGCAATTAGATGAAAAACAAACAAAAATAGAAAGATTAGCGTCTCGCTTGAAAGAGCTTGTAGAAGAGGCGGCAGCGATTAACTTTACGCTTTCACGAATTGAGAGTGGGGGTACGTATACTGATTTATTGCATACATTTAAACAATTTCAGTCTGAATTCAAAGAAGACGTAAGAGAATGGGCGAAATTTGCCGTTGCAAAACAGTTATTAGCCAAAACCGTTGAGCAATATAAACAAAAACAGCTGCCAGCTATGCTGCAGAAAGCAGAGGAAAATCTAGCTTTTTTGACAGAAGGGAAATACATTCGGATTTTGCCAAAGCAAGAAGGGGCAGGATTTTTAGTAGAAAGTCATCAGCATGTTTTCTATGAAGCGAAAGAATTAAGTCAAGGAACGACAGAACAACTATATTTATCTATTCGAATTGCTTTGGCACAAACGTTTTATAAAAGCTTTTGGTTTCCGTTTATTATAGATGATAGCTTTGTTAATTTTGATGAAAAACGAACGGAGAAAGTGATTCAATTATTAAAGAAGTGCGAGCAAAATCAATTGATTTTCTCCACATGTCATCGACATCTATTAAAGCATTTTCCAGATAATAGTTTGCATGTATTACCAGCAGAGGAAAGAGAAACAAGCTTATAAAGATGGAAGAGGTTCATGCTATACTAAATAAAGAGAAAGATAAAGGAGAGAGTGAGTTGGATAAAAAAGGAGTACTTCAGTATGAAGTTGGGGAACAATTTGAGTCCTATTTATTAATAAAGAGTGCGACAAAAGCAATTGCAAGTAACGGGAAACCGTTTATGACGCTTATTTTCCAAGATAAAACTGGTGAAATTGAAGCAAAGCTTTGGGATGCTACAGAAATGGATGAACAGAGCTATCGGCCTGAAACAATTGTAAGAGTTAATGGTGATATTCAAAGTTATCGTGGAAAGTCTCAATTAAGAATTCGCCAAATTAAGGTTGCAACAGGGGAAGAGGGCGTTCGCCTAGCTGATTTCTTAGAAACAGCTCCACTTACAACCGATGAAATGTTAAGTAAAATCACTCATTATATATTTGAAATGCAGAATCCTAATATTCAAAGAATAACAAGACATTTAGTAAAGAAGCATCAGGAAGCATTTTTACAATTTCCAGCAGCGACAAAAAATCATCATGAATTTGTTTCTGGCTTGGCATATCATGTTGTCAGTATGCTAGATTTGGCTAAGGCAATTGCTTCGCTTTATCCAAGCTTGGATAAAGATTTGCTATATGGGGGGATTATTCTCCATGACCTTGGGAAAGTCATCGAATTATCTGGACCAATTTCCACTTCATATACTTTGGAAGGGAATTTACTCGGACATATTTCCATTATGATTAATGAAATTGGTAAAGCTGCGGATGAGTTAGGAATAAGAGGAGAAGAAGTAGTGATTCTTCAACATTTAGTTTTATCTCATCATGGAAAGCCTGAATGGGGAAGTCCTAAAGCTCCATTAATTAAAGAAGCGGAAATTTTGCACTATATCGATAACCTTGATGCGAAAATGAATATGTTGGATCGTGTATTAGAAAGAGCGAAACCAGGTGAATTCACGGAAAGAGTTTTCCCATTAGAAAATCGTTCCTTCTATAAGCCGACATTTCATAAATAAAAGATTAAGGAGAGTTCCGATGGGATCTCTTCCTTTTTTGTTTGACTATTTACTATAGAATGTTGTTTTTTAATAGAAAAAGTCAATCGTTCAGGCGAGGAATAATGGCAATAAACTATACGAAAACAGCCTTTTATATAATGGTTGTTAAGGATTATTTGGAAAGTTATTTCTTGTGAAAATCTGCGCTCCAGGGAATAATCTAGTTTTTCTAGCATAGGATGAAGTAAAAGGTAGTTATTACTAGAAAGGGGTAATTTTCAATGCTAGGAATTCCACTTTGGATTATTTTTGTATTAGGAGGAATTGCAATGAGTGCGTTTATGGCAGTTAAAACAGGAAAAGAGGATAGAGCAACAGAAAATGAAATAATTGAACAAGAAGGAGAAGTTTATATGAAGAGGCTAGAGGAGGAGAAAAAACGCAGAAATGGAGAAGAGCGGGTGTATGAGAATTAACAGCCTTAGTTTTCCTTCTTATTAGGAACTTCTTTTATTTCTATTTACTTCAAAGGATCTAATGCTATAAATTCATTTCTAAGCAGTGTACCTCTGCTAAGGTAACGAATTTTATGGGTTGGGTCCTTTGTTTTTTATGCCTGTTTTTACAACATATTTATGGTATATCCTTTTGTCCTTTTTTTCCTGATAAAAAATGGGTATATGTCCTGTTCCGAATTTAGGTCAAATACATATGATAAATTGAGCTTGAATAAGAGTTCAAAAGAATTCGCGTTAAGCAAATTCAAAAGGTTGTTACGGTTACGTAGTAAGAAGGGCAAATAGAGTTGGCATACTATATGCAATTATATAAATAACAGTAAATTCTTTTATTCGGATCTCAGCAAGCTCAATCGTTATCAAGTGATCAATAGGTTTTAGTTTAGATAGAAGTGGACGGAGTTGTGTAAAACTGAAAGCATATTGATCATCGATTGGAAGAAATTAACGCAGTCATATGAATAAAAGAAAGAAGAAAACCGAAACACCATAAATTTATTTAACAAATGGTAGCAACCTTAAAGGAGGTGTTACTATGGGTAACGTTTACGGCGGAGGTTTTGCTTTAATCGTTGTACTGTTTATCTTATTAGTTATCGTTGGCGCTGCATGGCTGTAAGCTATAAAAGCGTATAATGGCAATCTTACTAGGATGAGTGGCCATTTATGCGCCAAATGAACAACTGGAACGATAGAGAGAGGAGGAATCTTCATGTCTGGTGGAGGAGTTTACGGTGGAGGCTTTGCTTTATTAGTAGTACTATTCATCTTATTAGTGATCATCGGAGCAGCTTGGCTATAAGTTGATCTGAAGAAATATAAAAAGAAGCAAGTGTAACAGTCGGTATTATCGACTATTACACTGCTTCTTTTCTACATATCTCTGTTTGCCAGTATGATTAAAGGAACAGAGATGGTTAAAAAATAATTTGATGTTAAAAAAGAATATCTACATAGGAAGAAATCAAAAGAATCGTGATAAGAACATTTATTGTTCGAAAAACTTTTGGTTGTTTTTCTTCAGGAATTTCTTTTTGTAAACATAGGGCATTTGTTAGTCTATTAATATTATATAAAATAAAAATAGCTAAAATAATGAAAATGGAGATCATCATTGATTCCCTCCTTATAAGCGGAATTTATTGTATGTTATTTACATTATCAAATAACAGGATAAAAAGATAGTATTATCAACTATTTTAGACGGTAACTTAGTATTTTTGTTCTGGAAAGAGCTCGGATGATTCTCTTGCCTCCTTGCAATCTATCTTAAGGAGGCTGTTGAACAAGCATTCAAGTTTTATATCATTGTATGTTTCGTCAGACAATAATAGAATCTCTTTACGATAATTCACTAACATTATTTATCAATATCTCAAATCCATCTTCGTTTTCTTCGACATAACAAGAACGAGGAGAACGCCACAGGTTTTTCATTCGAATAAAATCTGGGACACACATCCCTGTATGATAAGCGAAAAGCATTAAAAAATAATGAACATAACTTGTAAAAAGAAAGCAAGATAATAATAATAGTCCACTAATAATGACAAATGGAACAATTAAGGCAAACTGAAAGTGTATTTTACCGATTGGTTCTTTTACCTGAATGTGAAGAACAGGCAAAAATTGCAAATGTCTATTCCATGTCTTTTTAATTTTATCCCCTAGATGAATCATCGGCAATAAATGTAATAATTTGTGTAAAGGATACATAAGTAAAATCATTGCCATAAATAATAAAAAGTAATCGTCAGAAAGTTTATTATGTGCAAAATAGGTTGTAATTGGTACATATAGAAAAAGGAAACAACCAATCATTGTCATAGAAGACAGAATAAATAGGCGCTGAGCTCCATATTGTTTATGGAAGTTGACAGTCTTCCAACAGTTCATGTTAATACCCTCCATAGGGAGAAATTTTTAGTTACTTGTGATGTTACTTTCTTGCTTGAATAACTAATAATTGGAAGAATATCTTTTCTTTGCCTTATCTTGCGTTTTAATCAAGCAAACTCACCTTGCTACTTTACGACGAAAAGAGTAAAAAATCAATAGTCTCTTTATACAAATTTAAGACATTTTTTATTTTAGATTGGAAAGAAATGAAGGATCATTCTCTCTATGTATTTTTTGCATTTGTAACAGTTGTTTAAATTTTCCGAAAAAAAGACAAGAAAGCAAGCTGCCCTCTTATCTTTTTTTACCACCGGTCTAGAATGTCCCAAACCTGGAGTCCTTTTCCCCAATTTTTTATTTCTCTATTTAGTAAATACAGGATCTTTTTTCTTTAGATGCCCTTCGTCCTCTTCCAAAATATCGTCAAGATTAGTAAAGGATTTTTCAAAAATTTCTATGAAGTTATCTCCGTAAATATGCTTAACGATTGTCATCATTTCTAAAAGCTCTGGAAACTTGCCATATAAATTTTTGATTGGTAAGGAGGCAGATAATGCTGAGCTGTTACTTGGATTATAATCTTCCATAATTTGAACAAATACTTCTTTGCCTTTATCTGTAAGACAAACGTACGTATTTCTTTTGTCATTTTCTTTTTTCGAGAATTGTAGTAGTCCTCTTTCTTCTAATTTCTTCGAAAAATTAAATGCTGTTGAGACATGCATTACCCCAAAATTTGCTACATCTGAAATAGAGGCACCATTTAACTGGTAAGCAATCCAAAGTATGTGGTGCTCATTAATGTTCAAATCATACGGCTTAATCCAATTTTGCCAATCCTTTTCGATTGCCTTCCATAATGCTTTGCTAAGTTGTCCAATTCTTTGAGTGAAGAGTAAAGCGTCCTTCATTGAGATCTGACTTTCATTCATCTACAAATCACCTACTTTTCTGTTATCTATAAACATTATGCCAATAAAACAAAAATTAATAAAGATAAAAATTAACAAAATTTTTAGAAATAAGAAATTTTGTTTAAAGTAAGCGCTTTAATGTATAAATATGTATCAACCCGAATGGAAATCCCTTAAAATGTCTATACATTTTAAAGAATCGGAAGAGAGGAAAAAAGAAGAATAAGCATTTTGTGTGTTCCAAAAAAGACGTAATAGTAAAATCTAGAAAAATCATAAAAAAAGAAGTGAATAAAAAATTAATTTTCACAAAAAGAGCAGCTAGGTAGAGTTAATCAGAAATGGCATAAAAGAGAAATGAAAAATTATATGCGAATAGAAATTTAACATAATCGTGTAATGAAATATAACATGGAGAGAGAGGGTGAGGAGGAATAAAAAAACGGAGGATATTCATGTTAGAAATCCTCCATTTTTTATCTGCTATTCGATGTTAAAGCATCATTCTTATCCCACTCTTAACGGACAGTAGACTCCCATCTCAAGCTTATGAGAATACGAGGAAGATAGGAGGGAGATCAACTGTCCGTAAAGGTCCGAATGGTTCAACTAACCATCAGTGGGGGATGAAGGCCCCCCACTGATGGAAGTTTCACTTTATTTTAAATCATTTTCTAACTCATTGATCGTAGATTGTAATTCATCAAGTTCCTTCTGAAGCAATTCTTGATGTGGCTTTACTTCTTCTTTCCACGTTTCTAATGATAGCTTAAGATCTTCAATAAAAGTGCTAAATACGGTTTTACCCTCTACTGTGGCTGTTTTTACAGAATCTTTTATTTCATTTAAATCCAATTTTAGTTCTTGGATATGTTGAAGAAAAGCTTTTCCATTTTCGTTGCAGGCTTTTCTTACTTCTTTTCCTGAGTAAGGAGTAGTTAGTAAGGTAGTGATTCCCGCTGCAATTCCTCCGATTAAAAATCCTGATAAGAATGATTTTGCGCTCATTTACTTACACCTCGCTCTTTTTTCCATCATTATAACGTATTCAAGCGATCATTACTATTTTTTAGGTTCTCCTCTTATACTTTGTCATAAGTTATTGATTTTTGCGTTGGAATTCCTTCATGAATTTAGTAAGCTCCATTACATGTTCAAGAGGAACAGCATTATAAATGGAAGCACGGCAACCACCGACAGATCGATGTCCATTAAGACCAACAAATCCTGCTTCCTTTGCCTCTTGTAAGAAAGCCTTTGTGAGGTTTTCTGACTGTAAAGTAAAGGTAACGTTCATTTTAGAACGGCTTGTTTCTTCTGCATGACCACGATAAAAACCATTACTTTGATCGATTACATCATATAAGTGTTTTGCTTTTTCATTATTGATGGTAGCAATTCCTTCCACACCACCTTGTTTTTTTACCCATTTTAAGACAAGAGATAAAAGATAAATTGCTAAAGTTGGTGGTGTATTGAATAAAGAATTACTTTTAGCGTGTGTATGAAAACTTAACATGGTCGGTAAAGCAGCATCTTCTTTTATCAAATCTTTTCGAATAATGACGACAGTCACTCCAGATGGTCCAAGATTTTTTTGAGCACCTGCATAAATCAAGCCGAACTTCGAGACATCTATTGGAGTACTTAAAATATCGCTGGACATATCAGCAATTAAAGGAACAGATACATTGGTAGGATAGCTGCTCCATTGGGTGCCATAAATCGTATTATTACTTGTAATATGAAGATAAGCAGCATCTTTTGGTACTTCAATCTGTTCTGAATTAGGAATATATGAATAATTTTCATTTTTGCTTGAAATGGAAATAGCTGTATTACCAAGTTTAGAAGCTTCCTTTAATGCTTTTTCTGACCATATGCCAGTGAGTGCGTAATAGGCAGTTTGATTTTTAGGAAGCAAATTCATTGGGATCATCGTAAATTGAAGACTTGCGCCTCCTTGTAAAAAAAGAATTTCATAATTATCTGGTATAGAAAGTAAAGATGTAAGGAGCTCTTTTGCTTCATTATGTACAGCCTCATAGTCAGCGCTACGATGACTTAATTCCATTAAGGACATGCCTGTATCATTAAAGTTCAACCAATGCTCCTTTGCTTCTTGTAGAACCCATTCTGGTAAAGCTGCAGGACCTGCGTTAAAGTTATATGCTCTTTTCAACGTGCTTTCCTCCTAAATTAACTTGTTCAAATTGTAATGCGGTAAAGACAAAAAGAATACCCTTATACTAACAAATTCAGCTGATTTGTACAGATTAAAAAAACACCTTTTTTGAAAAAATTAGAATTTTTCAAAAGGGTGTTTAGTAATTTTGTACTATTAAAAAAGTATTTCCCCCAAGCTAAAAAATTTTGATTGTTGATAGGTAAGGGGGAAGGAATTAGTGGAATAGAATTGAAACTATTATCAAATAGCTTTTTGGAAAAAGTGAATTTTTTTAGAAAATTCTTTTGTCTAGGTATGTTTGGTAGGTACTTATCTCACTTTTTCTTCAATTTTCTTCGCAATCTCTGTCAATTCTTCATTTGAATATCCATCAAAGTTTGTTTTCCATACTGCGCCAAAACCATCACCTTTTCCATAACGTGGGATAAGATGCATATGATAATGGAAAACAGATTGTCCTGCTTTTTCGCCATTATTATTAAGGAGATTTAAACCAACTGGTTCATATGTTTCTTTAATTGCAGATGCAATGCTTGGCACGACTTCAAATAGATTGCTTGCAATTTCAGGTGTTAATTCATAAATATCTTTCACATGTTGTTTAGGTACAACCAATGTATGTCCTTTTGTAACTTGGCTAATATCTAAGAACGCCATAACATGTTCATTTTCAAAAACCTTTTTAGACGGAATTTCTCCAGCCATTATTTTGCAAAAAATACAATCACTCATAAAAATACCTTCCTTCATTATGTATTACCAATATTTTAACACAGGAGCTATTTTAGTGAACACCAAAAGGAAAGAGGGTGCCTAGTAAAGGCTGTTCTTACATGAATTGTCCAAGTAAGAAGTTTAAGCAAACTCCGTACATTTCTGGCAATACATGTTAAGAAAACCTTGTTAGGACACCCTCTTATTGAAGGAGAGAACTTCTTCATGTTTTAGGGTTCTTCTCTTTGATAAACACCTCATTTAAAAATGAATTGTTATTATGAGAAAAATCGATCATTGTTCAAACGAACCATCCCCTTAAAATGTCTTTATATGTTCAAAAACTTATAAAGAATGGATGACTGTCTGCGACAAACACCTCATTTCAAAGTGGAAATGATTTATAGGGCTGCTTTTGATAGAAAGCAACTTGGTGTTACTGATCTCATGTTTATATCTCGCTTATGCAAGGCAAACATCCCCTTTTAAAAACGAATGGAAGTTTATTTTAAAAGATCTTTATAGAATCTTTTGCAAACACCTCATTTAATATTGGAGTTATACTGCAATATTCCTTTGGTGCTCCCCTTCAATAATTAGAATGTCCCCGAACTGAAATTAATATACAAAAGAATAAAAAATTTTTCTGTGCAATCATTTTTAATTAAAGAAGAATGTTGTTAAACTATAGATAATACATATTGGAGGTACAATAGATGGCATTATTAGAAATAAAAAATGTTACTGGAGGCTATACGAAGAATCCTGTTCTAAAAGATATTTCTTTTTCCATCAATAAGAATGAGATGGTTGGTTTGATTGGTTTAAATGGAGCTGGGAAAAGTACAACAATCCGGCATATAATCGGGTTAATGGAGCCACATAAAGGAGAAATCCTTATTAATGGAAAGACGTTTGAGGGAGATAAAGAGGCGTATCGAAAAGAATTTACCTTTGTACCAGAAACACCTATATTATATGATGAATTAACATTGGAAGAACATTTGAAGATAACGGCAATGGCATATGGTTTGTCTGAATCAGAATATCAAAAACGAATGGACGTACTATTAAAAGAGTTCCGTATGGAGAAAAGATTAAAATGGTTTCCTGCTCATTTTTCCAAAGGAATGAAGCAAAAGGTTATGATAATGTGTGCTTTTCTAGTAGAGCCATCGCTTTATATAGTTGATGAGCCATTTGTTGGTTTAGATCCTCTTGGAATTCAATCATTATTAGACCAACTAAAGAAAATGAAGGAAAAAGGTGCAGGTATTTTAATGTCCACTCATATTCTTGCTACAGCGGAAAGATATTGTGACCGGATTATTATCATTCATGAAGGGAAAATAAAGTGCCAGGGAACGATGGATGAGTTAAGGGCAGCATTTAATATGCCAGGTGCAACATTAGATGATTTATATATCCTTCTAACAAAGGAAGAAGAACATGTTTGAATTTAATGAAAAGCAACTGTGGAGAGCGCGAGCTGGACAAACAGCTAAAGAATATGGCCAATATTTAAAGTATATTTTTAATGGACATCTTGTCATTGTTTTAGTTTTTTTACTAGGAACTGCTGCCTACTATTATCAAGCATGGTTAAAAACGATTCCTAATGATTTTCCTGTTGCTCTTATCATGAGCTTTATCCTTACTCTTTTTGTGACGAATAGCCCAACCTACACCTTTTTGAAGGATGCTGATCGAATCTTTTTAATTGCAGTGGAAACAAAAATGAAAAAGTATTTTCTGCAATCGATGA
This sequence comes from Niallia sp. RD1, assembly GCF_024219955.1. Taxonomy (NCBI): domain Bacteria; kingdom Bacillati; phylum Bacillota; class Bacilli; order Caryophanales; family Bacillaceae; genus Niallia; species Niallia sp. RD1. The sequence goes on from NZ_CP100420.1 coordinate 2,659,870, forward strand.
TGGTTAGCTTTGTCATTCAAGGGTATGTACTGGTTATAATTCTTGCTGCTTTAATGCCATTATATGCGCAAGTACATGGCGGAGATTTTAGTCAATTTTGGTATTTGCTTATTGTGTTACTAATTAGTAAAGGAGCTAATTTGCTGATTCGTTGGCATATTCAATACTATGTAAATGTTCGCTATCATTATATAGACACGGTTGTGCGCTTCTTGATTAACTTAGCTATCCTGTATTTATTATTTGCCGATTCTTCTCCGCTTTTTATACTTGCTTTGCTCCTTATCATGGCATTCTTGCTTATATATTTTCAGAAGGCAACTAGCAACAAAGGAGTAAAATGGGAATATTTAATTGAGCAGGATGAAAAAAGACTAGCATCTTTTTATCGTTTCGCTAATATGTTTACAGAAGTACCAAAGCTAAGAAACCGTATTAAACGAAGACGTTTTCTTGATGTATTGTTTAACCGTGTTCCTTATGCGAAAGAAAAAGTATTCACCCATTTATACTGGAGGACCTACGTTCGTGCAGGTGATTATTTCGGATTAACGATTCGGCTTACAGCAATAAGTGGAATTTTCATCTTTTTCTTGTCTTTTGGACCTGGACAAGTATTCATAAGTGTATTGTTTGTTTTTTTAACAGGATTGCAGTTACTGCCCCTTTGGAATGCATATGATAATAAACTGTGGATTACTATTTATCCGGTGGAATCTTCTTATAGAGAAAAATCATTTAAGCAAATTATGGCATCTATTTTAGGCTCCCAAGGGATTATTTTATCTCTTATTATTGCCTCAAAAGGGGACTGGATGTATGCATTGATTTCTTTCATTGTAAATGTTGTTTTTATTATCTTCTTTGTGCTGTTTTACATAAATAAAAAAGTGAAAAACGGATAATTGTGTCAGGAGCTTTAACCTTTGTGTGTTTATAGAAGGTACTGAGGCTCCTTTTTTGTGATTAGAAACAAAGAAAAAAGGGAACCATTCTTTCTATTGTACGTAAGAATAAGCATAAGGAGGAAGGGAAATGAATGAATATGAACAAAGAGCTTTAGAAGAAGTAGAGGAGTGGAAACGTAAAATTCAAAAGCGTTCGTCCATTTTAAATAGAGTGTCTAAGAAAGCGCAAACCAAAATAAATTCTTATATACCAGACAAAGTTCACCAAACAATCACGGAAGCAATCAAGCAGATGATTCAAGCTACCTTAGCTGGCAGTAATATTATAAAGAAAAAGAATCCGCCTTTCTTCCATTCTTTACAAGGAAAAGATGAAGAGCTAACGAAAAAAATTAGTCAATACAAAAAAGTTGCTGTTGTGGAAGGAGCGGGAACAGGTGCTGGCGGGCTATTGCTTGGTTTGGCGGATTTTCCGCTGTTACTTTCCATTAAAATGAAGTTTTTAATGGAGGCAGCAACTACGTACGGATACGATACGGATCAATTAGAGGAAAGAATCTACTTACTGTATATTTTTCAGCTAGCTTTTTCGAGTGAAGAAAAAAGAAGAGAAACATTAGAGGTAATCGAAAATTGGGAAGAAGAAAGGCATAAAATTGCTTCTCTTAATTGGCAGGAGTTACAGCAAGAATATCGCGATTTTATTGATTTTGTAAAAATGCTTCAATTAGTACCAGGTATCGGGGCAGCTGTAGGTGCATACGCCAATTGTAATTTAATGGATCAATTAGGAGAAGCAGTTAGAAACGTTTATCGCTGGCGCTATTTTCAAGAACAGAATCAAACAAAATAAACGGAATGGGTTCATTAAGATGAATCCATTCCGTTTTCCATTCGGAAATTTACGAATTTATTGTTGTATTAGTTTTTTCTTTCGAATAGGAAAGGTCGTATTGGACAGCGGCAGAGCACAAAGTTTTTGCAGCAATAAGCATGGCCTTTTCGTTAATATCGAATCTTGGATGATGATGAGGATAAGTTGGCTCGTTCGTATCAGGCATTGCACCTGTGAAGAAAAAAGTTCCTTTAACATGCTGAAGATAATAGGAAAAATCCTCCCCGGTTAATTCTGGTTCGCTTTCTTGTACAAGCAATCCTGGAATAGTTTGTGCACAGCGAGCTAAAAAGGAAGTCTCTTCTGGATGATTTACAACAGCAGGATAGCCATCATCATAAATAAATTCATACGTACTGTTTGCAGTATAGCAGGTTCCCTTGATTACTCTTTCTAGTTCTTCTTTTATTAATGCTTGCGATCCTAAATCAAATGTGCGAACTGTTCCGCCAAGTGTTGCTGTATCGGCAATTACATTAAAAGCATTACCGGATTCAAGATAACCTACTGTTACAACAGCATGATGAATAGGATTAACTTTTCTGCTGACAATTTGTTGGAGATTTATGACTAGCTGAGAAGCGGTCACAAGAGAATCTTTTGTTTTATGGGGCTGTGCTCCGTGTCCGCCTTGGCCTTGAATTTTAACTTTGAATTCATCTGCAGCAGCCATCATTGGACCAGCTTTGTAGGCGACAGTACCTGTCGGGAGTGTCGCCCATAAATGCGTTCCAAAAATTACATCCACGTTTTCGAGGCAGCCTGCTGCAATCATTGCTTTTGCTCCGCCAGGGTTTGATTCCTCTGCATGCTGGTGGATAAATACAAAATTTCCTGATAGCTCTTCTTTATATTCATTTATTACTTTAGCAAGTATTAATAATGTTGCTGTATGTCCATCATGACCACAGGCGTGCATCACACCTGGAATCTTTGATTTATAGGGTACTTCTTTTTCATCTTGTATCGGAAGGGCATCAAAATCAGCACGTATTGCTACTGTTTTTCCAGGCTTTCCTCCATCTATTTTTGCGACAACTCCATTCCCACCAACATTTCCAGTAACATGAATTCCTAATTTTTCATAGAAAGAGATGATATATTGAGCGGTTTTATGCTCTTTAAATGATAATTCTGGATATTGATGAAGGTATCTCCGTATTTCGATCATCTCGTCGTAATAAGTTTCTAATCGTTCCCACATAGTTTGTAGCATCTCTTTCACCTCGTTTTACTATTTAGAATATTTTCATTATAGCATGGAAAAAGTAAGAAGATAGGAGAAAAGAGAGCAAAGTAAATACCGTTCATGTGAATTTTTCCTATCCTAATAAGGTTGATGTTGCTAAAATAAGGATAATATGGAATATCATTTAGGAGGAAATTATGGATATTAGAAATTCAAAAATGGCTTGGGGATTACTAGTTCTATCATTCCTGTTCTTTATAATTCTAATTGTCGCTGTCAATGGACAGGAGAATTTATCGTTTGAAACAGGGCTAACTGAGTTTATAGATACACTTTTTCCAGCTAGTTTCAATCCTTTTTGGAAAGGAATATCTTACTTAGGAGATAAAATGGGAATTGGGATTATTGCTTTGTTATTTATCCCATTTCTTTGGTGGAAAAAGAAAGATTATACGGGGATTGCAGCATTTGTCTTATGTGTGGGACTTGGAAATGAACTGAATAAATGGGTCAAAGATTTGGTGGCAAGACCCAGACCAGTAACTGCTGATGCCATGGAGACAGACAGTTTTAGCTTTCCTAGTGGGCATGCGATGGTAGGTTTACTTCTTTATTTATTTATTGCTCATATTCTTGCGAATGAGATAAAAAGAAATGTAGGAAAGCTAATTTTAGCAGCTGCTTCATTTTTGTTAATTATTTTAATCGGAATAAGTAGAATTGTTTTAGGTGCTCATTACCCAACAGATGTTATTGGTGGTTATTTATTAGGAGGTATCTGGTTGTTTTTATGGGTTAGCTTGTATGAAACTTTTAAAGATCGACTTAATAAACAGGAGAAAAAGGTTGGGACATAACTAAATAGATACTTTGTAAAAACGAACAATCTCTAATTTAGCTAGTAAATAGTGGCTGTTTTTGCACGTTTTTTACAAGAGGAAATATAATTAGTTGGGAAAACACAGCAGCCGGAATCGCACCAAACTTCATGGAAACATCCTTTAAAAAACCAAACAAAAAACCAAACAATTATACGGAACTTTCATTAGTATCGTCGTATAATTGCTCGGATCTATCCTTGGCTGGAATACTTATGACCCAGCCTTTTTGTTGGTTTCTAAGTGTTAGTAACTAGTTAGATAAGGAACATGGCAAAAATAGTAGTTACCACTAATCCAATACAGACGGGAAGAAGATTTCTTCTTGCTAATTCGAATGGATCGACGTTACAGATTGCAGCGGCGGGTATTAGTGCCCAAGGAACTAAAGTTCCAACACCCACGAAAGACACATTATTACTTCGCTGAAACAATCAAGATTTTCCTTGGTATACCACGCTTATATTCATCTTCTGTATCTACAACAATTTGAGAAAAAATTGTTCCAATTAATTGCTTACGTTCATAATCATTGGCATCTTCCCATAGCGATTGGATATTTTCTAGAATAAATTTAATTTCTTCTGTATTTGTTCTTGCTGCATTTTTAAATTTCAATAATTCTGCTGTGAGTTGTTTTTCCTTTTCTCTCAAAGTTTCCGTTTCTTCGATTAATTCCTCAATCCCAATTATGTCATTTTGGTACATTACTTTTTGTTTCTTTAATAATTTTTGGGTGAGTTTTAATTCATTTTCTAAACTAGCTATTTTAGCTGCCGAAATATTATTTTGTTGAGTATCTCCTGTGAAACCTTTCGTTATTTCCTCAAGCGAATTTAATATTGTTAAGACTAGGTTGTCTTCCATAATGATATGACTAGTACAATTTTTACCAGCTTTTTTACCAGAACATCTATATGTTTTTACACTACTTCCACCCCTGTGTCCTGACATTGATGATCCACATCTTGCGCATTTTAATATGGACGAAAAATAATAATCGCTAGTTTCTCTCTTCCCACCAAATGTTCTCCTTTTATCTAATATATCTTGCAATTCCCAAAAATCATTTCTTGAAATTATTCGGTCATGTATTCCTTCATAAAGGGTTTGTTCGCGAGGAGGTTTTTTGGAGTCTTTTTTATTCTTATTGAAGGTTAAGTATCCAGCGTAAACAGGATTATTAGCAATATCTCTTACTGTATCAACATGCCAATCTCCACCTTTTCTTGTAGAGAAACCTTGCTCAGTTAGTTTTTTTGCTATTGTGAAGAATCCAAGTGACTTTGAAAGTTGGAAAATATATTTAATTATTGGTTCCTCATCCTTATCTATTATCAGCTTTTTATCAATTATCTTATAACCATAGGGAGGAGTGCCACCTTTCCAAATACCAAGTTTCGTTTTCTTCTCCATACCTAATTGCACTCGTTCAGCTGTATTTTCTCTTTCCCATTGAGCAATTGCAGCAACTAAAGTGATAAACAATCTTCCCATAGCATTTGTAGTGTCATATATTTCTGTTGCAGATTTAAATTTACAATCATGAGCATCTAATACTTTTAAAATTTCATATAAGTCTAATACCGAACGAGTTAGTCTATCCAAACGATATACAAGAAGTACGTCAATACCCCCTTGTTTTATCTGATCCATCATCATTTGAAATTTAGGACGATTCAAGTCTTTCGCAGAATAACCGTCATCAATGTATGGATCACCAACAAGTTCCCAACCTTGAGAAATACAAAAGGCTTTTAATTTTTCTTCTTGAGCAGCGATAGAGTATCCATGCTTCGCTTGTTCATCAGTGGATACTCTTATATAAGCAACACATTTCATTCAAGAATTCCTCCTAAAATTTAATATCTAGTGGAGCCATGTACCAAACTAATTTTCCTTTAATCGAAACAGGACAATGATCCATATCTTTATCACCATAGAATTGTGTTTTATGTTCTGGATTGTAACTTAAAGGTTCTAAGGTAACGCCGTCTTGATGTTTAAAAACTCTTTTTAATGTAGCATCATAACCATTAACAGCTACAGCAGCAATGTCCCCGTTATTCACTTCAATTGTTGGATCAATTAAAGCCCATGCTCCTTCGGGTACAACTTTATTCATACTGTCTCCAATAACTTCTAGTAAGAATGCATCTGGATAGGTTTCATAAACTTCTCTCGGGACGTTAACAAGTTCTTGCACTTCAATCATTTCAATTGGAACACCAGCAGCTATAGATCCTAATAAAGGCATTTTCACAGAATCAGAACCATGAGATAAAGATGAACCTATAGAAGTTACGTTATCTTCTTTATCTTCAATAATGTCACTTTTTAAAATTCCGAAATGATCAGCAATTTTTTGGATAGTTCCCATTCTTGGAGTCTTCAATTCATTCTCCCAAGTAGAAACTGCTTTATCTGATACACCAGCTATTGAAGCTAATTGTTCTTGTGACAGACCATGTTGTTCTCTTAATCTTTTTATATTTTTTCCTATACTCACTTTTTATGACCTCCGACCTATTTTATATATATATCATTCTATACTAAAAGTAGAACTTATTCAATATAATGTCGAAAAAAATCTACTTTTAGTTAGAATAATTTTCAGAAAGGTAGATTTTTTTTTGTTTTTTCTTGTTGACACTCCACTTTAAGTAGAGTATTATGTGGTTGTGGATGAAAATAAGTGAGGTGATAACGTTGAAATTCACTCTTAAACAAGCGAGGCTTCTCAAAGGTTTAACTCAAGAACAGGTTGCTAAGGAGCTTGGAATCCATGTTCAGACATACAGAAAGATGGAAAAGCATCCAGATGATGTTACTGTCGGTGAAGCTAAAAAGATAAGTGAGATTCTAGAATTTAGTTACGATTTTATTTTTTTTAACACCGACTCTACTTTTAGTAGATATGAAGGTGGAGAATCTACTCCTTAAAGTAGAGTTGTCCCTGCTACCCACCTGCATACCTTTTAAAGAGGTGATTTGAATGGGGATACCAAAAGACATTATTACAGAAGAAAAAGTATGGAAACTTAAGCCGATTATTGAACAAATTCTTTCAAGGAAACACGGTAAAGAAATCAAGTTCATCAATCTTACTATTGGTGATATCACAATTCAATGTGACAAAGAAAGACCTTAGATACAAATACAATCCAAAGCCAAAGCGCTGTGAACCGAGCCAAGCAAACATACTTAGAAAGAAGTTGGCACATATCAGTAATAAAAAAAGCAGATTAATTTTGAGAGGAGAAACGAAATGAACTTAACTATAGCAAAAACTGAACTATTTAATGCAGCACAATGTGACTTTTGGACAAATGAAAATAATGAAGTGTTCATGACGACTGAACAATTAGGAGTTGCTCTAGGATATTCGCAACCTAAAGCAGCTATCGGAAAATTACTTGATAGAAATGAATACCTAAGTAATCAGGAGTTTTCAGGGGTTACCAAATTGACAACCCCTAGCGGCGGAACACAAATGACTCGAATTTTCACAGAAGACGGAATTTATGAAGTAACCATGCTATCCAAAACAGAAAAAGCAAAAGAGTTTCGCCAATGGGTCCGTCAGATACTTAAAGAACTAAGAAAACCCAAAGTACTTACAGATCGTGAACAACGTGTGGAAGCCTTAAAACTGACGTTAGAACACGAGGAAAAGCTAGTCGAGTATGATGGCAGACTATCCAAGCTGGAAGACAACGTAAGAATCGATTCATTCGAACAGAATGCCTTACAGAAGCAGATTAAAAAGCGAGTGTACAAAGTATTCGAAACAGCCAATCCGAATGGATTAGACCTAAAAAAACTGTTCCCATGCATCCACAGAAACTTTAGAGATGCGTTTGGAGTACCGACCTATCGTGATTTACGCAAGTTGGATTATGAAGAAGCGGTGTCATGGGTTAGTACTTGGAGACCATTAATTTAAAAGGAGATGATGATCGTGAGCAACTATCAAAAATCAGAAATGCTACTAAACTTCGCATTTGAAATGACATTGAAAGGTCATCTTAAAAAGGCAGAGTGGGCTAGGGAAAAGAGTCGTAAATATTATGAAATGGGTGTGAAGTAATGAAATTAAAAGCAGTAAGTTCAACTGGAAAAGCATTAACAGAATTAACACCTGAGCAACAGCAAAGATTCATTTCGCAATTAGCTGAACAGCAAGATGAAAACATAAAGTTTGGTATGGAATTGAGTCTAATGATTTTAGGTTATGAAGTTGTGGAGGGGGAGGAGTAGATAACTATTACGCAGTAAGGGGGGTTTGTGTTTGTTTAAAATTAGAATTGTTGTACAACAAGGTAATAAATTTGACGCTATGCTTTTTAAGGATAAAGAAAGTGTTGGTGGAGTAGGAAAAGATGATGAGGGTTTTTATATCAATCTTTCACGTAGATTAACAATTCAAGAGTCAATTGATTTATTGAAAATGATTAACGGTTTAAATGAAGAATTTTACCGATCCGAAGTAGCTATCCGATATGTTGATTAGCCGAATAGTTCGAAACTACACCGACAAAAGTCGGTACTCTTTTTACACTTCATGCAGAAATTGTCTAACGGTTTAAAGAATATTTTTAGGAGGTGAGCATAGTGAGCCAAGAAGTTATCAACGCGGTATTTGATGGTGATCTACATACAAGGATTCAAAATGTAGAGTTCTCCACAAGTCCAAGAGCAATTATTACAGTAGGCGAAATGATGGAAGGGGTTGAGTGAAATGAACGCAGCACAAATGCGAAAGAAATCTACAGCTAATCAACATAAAGTAGCTGTAGCAAACTTAGAACAATTTATTAATAGAACAAATGAAATTATCACAAGTAAAGCTAATGATGGTCATTTCAGTTACATCACACCTGTTCCCGGTGATCCTTTATGGAATGATTTTAAATTAACTAAATCACTAGTGAACTATTACAAAGATAGAGGTTTTCAAGTGAGTGTTATTGACTTGTTACTTAGTGTTACGTTGAAGATATCATGGTTGGAAGAAGAGGAAGAGTTACATGATTGAACATCCAATAATCAGTCAAATACGTGCCACTGGTTATCCGAATATGATTGCACAGCCGGAACACGCTGGGATTGATTTCTTCGGAAATGAAATTTTAGTAGGTGACGAGATTATTGAACATGATGGCAATGTCATTTTAGCTGACAGTTTAGAAGATTACTTGATTGAAGAATTAGGGTTTGAATTTAAAACAGCAGAATAGGAGGACAAGCTATGAAACAAGGTAAGAATCCAACTAAAAAGCAAAAGATACACATTAAAAGTTATGGGTTAAATCCCGACAACTGGCTGATTTATAAGAATGCTGGTGATCAAGTTTCATTGGTTCATAGATTTACAGGAACAACAAGAAAAATCCCAAAATAAAAGACCCGTGTTGGCGCACGAGTCAAGCGACTTTCAAACAAATAGTTAAGTACATGATAGGACATATTGTTTTAAAAATCAAGGGAGGAATTATTTTGAACATCTCTTTTAAGTATATAAATATTGAAAACTTTAAAAATCATACAAAACTGCAAGTGAATTTCAGTGATATTACCAACATCTTTGGACGTAATGGTGTAGGTAAATCATCCATTGGGGATGCAGTAGCTTATTTGCTGTACGGTACTGATGTATTAGGAGTGAAGATCGATCCTAAACCAATTGGAAAAGATGTTGAAACAAAGGTTGAACTTTTGATTAGTAAAGATGGAACAGAATATTTATTAGGTAAATCTCTAAAGAAAACTGCGAAGTTTTACATAAATGAGATTCCTAAGAAAGCTACCGAGTTCAGTGTCTTTATTGAAGAAAACTTATTAGAAAAGAATTTGTTTTTATCTCTTTTTACACCAGTCTATTTCTTTACTCAACATTGGCAGGATCAAAGGAATTTATTATTGGGTCGCATCAAAGAACCATTGAATAAAGAAGTTTTTGCCGCAATGAGCAACCTTGAAGTTGAGACATTAGAGGGCAAACTAAAAAAATATTCTTTAGCTGATTTAGAAAGTGTACATCGGGATCGTTATAAGAAAAGCGATAAGTCTTATGAAAGAGCATCTGAGAGAGTAATTACTTTAAAAGAACAACTTGAGAAAAACTCCAATGAAAACATTGATTCAGAAGCAATTAGAAAGAAAGTTGAACTACTGCGTAAAAAACGTGCGGATTTAGATGAACAAAATCAAAAACGTTATAAAACAAATGAAGAACGCAATCAAATAAAAATGCAAATGGATAATTTAGAAAAGCAAATAAACCGCCAAAAACAAATTGTGTCTAGCATTCAAAAAGAAGAAATTCAAGAAACTTGTTCAACATGTGGACAGCCACTAGATGATGATTCTATTCAAAAAGTTAAAGAACACAGAAAGTCAAGATACAACAATGAAGTGTCTGGGGGTCAAGAATTAGTAAAGCAATATAACAAACTAAAAGAAAAAATCGTAAGTTTACCAGAAAACGAACCAATAGATCGCTCTGAAATACTCAACTTAGATGATGAAATAACAGATTTACAAACAAAATTAAATCTTGCAAACCGATTGGATGGATTAGAACAAGAGATTGAAGAAGCACAAGATAGTGCAGAAAATATTCGAAAAGAAAGAAACGAATCCCTAGCTATCATAGATGCTATTAAATCCTTTAAAGCTAAACGATCAGAATTGATGGTTAAAAAAGTGGATGATTTATTTACGACTATTTCTGTGAGACTTTACGAAACGCTTAAAAACGGAGAAGAAAAAGCAACTTTTGAGATTGAGATGGATGATAAACCATACAGCAAATTATCAACTGCTGAAAAGATAAAGGCTGGTCTTGAACTGATCGATGTATTGTCAAATCAATCTGATGTGATAACACCTACATTCGTTGATAATGCTGAATCCATACTGAAATTCGTAAAACCAACTGGACAATTAATTGTTGCCAGAGTTGTTGATATAGATTTTCAAATTAAAACTGAATCATTGAAGGAGGAAAAGGTAAATGAGTAAAAATCAATTAGGCCCAATTAACACAAATCAATTTGAGGAATATTTCTCACCTAAAGAATTAGATGTAGTTATTAACAGCATTGCTAAAGGAGCTAATAACGAGGAACTAGCATTATTCATTCAAATATGTAAGCACAATGGCTTGGATCCTTTTAAAAGTCATATCTACTTTATCAAATATGGCAACCAAATGAGCATTCAAGTATCAGTTGAAGGAATTTTATATTTAGCCCAACAGAGAGAAGATTTTAATGGAGTTACTAATCAATTGGTTCATGAAAATGACGAATTCGAAGTAGAAATTGATCCAGAAACTCAAGAATTAAAAATAATAAAACATTCAATTAAAATTCCTAGAGGAAAAGTGGCAGCTGCATACGCAATTGCCAAAAGAAAGGATTATCCCGATAAAGTTGTTCTTATTGAAACGGATGAAGTAGAACACCTTAAAAACAAAGCAGGAAGTCAATGGAAAACTTATTATAACGACATGTTTAAAAAGCACGCACTAAAAAGAGCCTTGAAACTTCAATTCGGAATAGAGGTAGACGAAGAGAATTTAGGTCAAGATTCTACAGAGTCTTATCAACTAAGAGAAAGAATCGATATTACTCCTGGTGAGCCAGATGATTTCAACGAAGAAGAAGAATTAAACAAAGTTTGGGATGAAATTAATAATAAACTTAAAGCTGCTAATATCCCCAAAAGCTTTTTAACTGAATTAATCAAAGAACAATACAATAGAAAACCTGCCGATTTAACATTACAACAAGTCGTAGGATTGTCAAGATTAATTGATTTAAAGATTAATGAAAAACCTGAGTTAAATAAGACATTAGAATTTGACTTTGAACCAATTGATTAATCATGAATATCATTCCTGATAAAGTGCCAACTCATGTTGTGCTGCCGGAATGGATTTGGGATAAGGCAAGTGATAAGAAGGAGTTGCAGCGGTTGATTTTACAATACATCAATCGTTGCTATCCAAGATATCAAGTTAAGAAAGTATCAAACGGAATGGCAATTTGTTATAGGAAGTAGGTGAGACAATGCCTGAGAAAGATACTCGATTCTTCCCTGTGCATATAGGATTGCTTTCACCAGAACATAAAGAACATATTGGTTCAGCGTTATGGGAATTTTTATGGATGATAGCTAGGACCACAAAAGAAAAACAGGATGATGGAGAAACTTGGGGCATTGTCCTTGGTGGTAAACCTATAAAGCTAACTGAAATAGCAGAAGAACTAGGAAGCAGTGAACACACGGTAAAAAAGAACATTGCCAAACTAAAAAAGTATAACTATATCGAATCAACAAGAGCACCTTATGGAGAGATTTTTAGAGTTAGAAAATCTAAAAAATTTATCAATAAGAGACAGACCAAAAATGGTACATCTCTCAAGGACAGAGAGACCAAAAATGGTCTATCTCAAAGTGAGAGACAGATAAAAAATGGTCTATCTGAGCCGAGAGATAGACCAAATATGGTCGAGAGACAGATAAAAAATGGTCTATCTAATAAAGATATAAAAGATATAAAAGATATTGATATAAAACAACAACAAGATATAAAAGAAAGTGATGTTGATGTTATGGAAAATAATCCAGTTTTAGAATATGAAAAATCATTCGGATTCCCTTCGCAAATTTTAATTCAAGAATTTAATTTTTGGATAGATAGCGAGGAATCATTTTTCCAAGAACCAGAAGCCATTATTTGTGAAGTGATTAAAGAAGCAAGGAAGTATCTTCCGAATAATCCTCCTAGCTATGTGAAATCAATTATTAAGAAATATCACGACTTGCAGCTATATACCTTGGAAGACGTTCAGGAATATAACCGTAAATTCGAAGAAAAAAGAAATGGTGGTGGTACAAGTGCCAGAAGCAAGAAGTATCGCTCAGGTAATGGAAGAGCTCCAAAAAAGAGTAGCGAATCGATCACAGGGAACCAAGTCGGATGGATCGGAAAACGAGATTAAATACAATTGTTCAAAATGTGAGGATAAGGGATTTTATCTAGAGGATATTCCTGATTTAGATAGCGAAGGGATCCAAAGAAAATGGCCCAATGGTGAACTTAAATTCTATCTAACTATGAAAGATTGTACATGTGCGAAAAAGAAACGTTCTAACCACCTTCTTAAATTCAGTGAGATAACAGAAGAGTTTCGGAAAATCAATTTTTCTAGCTTCGTTCTTGAAGGTAAAGACAGTGTTATCCATGATGCCTACCGTTGTGCTGTTGCTTACTTTAAGAACTACGAAGGTATTAAGACAAATCGTGTAAACAGTATATCCCTTCTTGGACAACCAGGTTCGGGGAAAACACATCTTCTTATCGCATTAGCTAACAATCTCATTATGAAAAAGCAAGTTAGCGTATTGTACTTCCCATTCGTTGAAGGTTTTAACGATCTTAAAGACAACTTTGATCGTTTGGAAGAGAAGCTAACGAAAATGAAACGTGTTGATGTGTTGTTTATAGATGATTTGTTCAAAGGTCGCGACTTTCCTACAAACTTTCAGATTGAACAAATGTTTGCGGTTATTAATTACAGATACATCAATCATAAGCCAATTATGATTTCTTCAGAGAAAACAGTCGATGAACTTTGCGATATTGACGAAGCTCTAGGAACAAGAATTTTCGAAATGAGCAAGGATTATACGGTTGTTATCAAAGGTGATCGTAAGAAGTTAAATCATAGATTGGTAGGCTTAGACAATGTGTAATCTATGCAACGGAAAGAGAGTTATTCATGAGTTTGAAGTGTATGGCATACGTTATAAACCTTGTCCTAAATGCCCGCCTATAACAGAAAAAGAGTTTCATACTGATTTAGATGCACTCAAAGAGCGAATCAAAGCATTTAAGAAGGAAATGAGCGCAGTTGGCAGCTAAGAAGAATCGAACATCACCGCATAACTATAAGCCGGACGGAAGGGCAAGAAGTGACAGGAGAATAACCGTACTCGAAGATTGTAACTTTGAGTTTTATGAAAGTGACTTAAAAGAGATTTCTAAACAATTTAGGGATTACCGAGATATAGAACGAATCGCCAAAATGATGAATCGTGATCCAGATGAAATCATGTTAGCAGTCATTCATCTAGCAAAAAGCAAAAAATTAAAACAAGTGAATAGGAGGAAGAAAAAATGAAGTGCTGTTATCCAAATTGCAATCAAGACGCAAGCAGTACTTGGGCGCTCGTTCCATTGTGTGTCCATCATCATAAATCAATCGAAGAAGAGACGGACAAGTATTATAACCAAGATCGAAGTAAGAGAATTCCTTATGGATTAAGAGATAATTACCTTAATATCGCAAGTCAAATACCATGGAGCAGAAAGGAATGGGGATATTGATATCATTCACAGTTTATGGGGAGCCGAATGTTTCTACGAAAGCTAGGCCAATAAAATATGTTATCAACGATACAGGTTGTTGGAATTGCGTTAGTCATACAACAGATAGATCTGGTTATCCCGTTATCACTCGTCAAGGTAAGTTTTGGAGAATGTGTAGATATATGTACACCATTCATAAAGGTGATATTCCAAATGGAATGGTCATTCTCCATAGATGTGATAATCCGCAATGTATTAACCCTTCACATTTAAGTGTAGGGACGCCTAAAGAAAATTCTATAGACATGGTGAAAAAAGATAGACAAGCCAAAGGAGTTAAAAATGGCGGTGGAGTTAAATTGGATGAAGACAAAGTAAGACGAATTAGAGAGGATAACAGATCATTACAAACTATTGCTGACGAATATGGTGTATCAAAGCGATTGATTTTAAATGTTAAAAAGAAAAGGAATTGGAGGCATGTAATATGATTCACTTTATAGTTTATGGAACTCCAGTAGCGCAAGGAAGACCACGTTTTAGTAATCACGGAGGCTTCACAAGAGCCTATGATCCTAAGAAATCAAAGGATTTTAAGCAATATGTAAAGTTAGTTGCTGCTGAACATAGACCACCTGCTCTTTTAGAAGGTCCATTGTTGCTGGAAGTTAAGGTATTCAAACCTACTTTAAAGAGTTTCAGCAAAAAGAAGGCAGAAGCTGCTGAAAGTGGAGAATTACGTCCAGTCACAAAGCCAGATGTTGATAACTATGTGAAAGGTATCAAGGACGCTCTAAAGCAAATCATTTGGAATGATGATAGCCAAGTAGTGGATTTACACGTTAGCAAATGGTATTCACAGACTCCTAGAATCGAAGTAACTGTATCGGAAGTGAAGACTCATGAACCCGGTTATCATCAGACGACAGCGGAAATATGAAGCTGTACAAGCAATTAATGATCTTGTAAGTCGAGGATATGAGATTACTTATCCCCTTACTGAAATTAAGAAGGATGGAAAAGTATTCGACCGAGATAGTTACAACAGAAAAATCTTTGTCCAAAACACTCATAGCAGTTGTTGGATAGCCAAATTAAGAAAAGTGGAAGGGCAATAGGAATGAACTTAGAGCAAGAAAAAGACGAATTAAAAGCAAAACTTATTAATCTAGGATATTTCAAAACTCCTGATAATAGACAACTTTACGAGCTTACATACCAGGAGCTTAAAAATATATATAACCAATTAAAAGGAGCGAATTAACATGTCATATGTAGATTTCAAAGCTTTAGTAAAGAAGATTAACCTTAAGCCAAAAGGCGTGAAAGAAATCGTATTGGAAGTGAGCGATTCTGCTTTAAAGGGACATTTAGACAAGTTAGCTGAAATGATTGATGAAAAAGCAGAAATTCAAATTGAATCAATGGTTGTTAACTATAACGTTACTTTAAACGCTCAGACTAATCGTCCTTTGACTGAGTACAAAGTAAATAACAATGGTGTGGTTGAGGAGGTAAAGCCAACATTCGAGCAATTAGAAGCCGACTTAGATTTACCAGAAGAGAAAATCGAGACCAAAGAAGAGAAAAAGGAAATCGATCGTGAACATATCGATGCATTTATTGCAGCTGGTCTTGCTCCGCAATTAGAAAATTATCCTGAAAACTTCGCTGATATTGTTAAACGAAAAACAGAAGGTGAATCTTTCAGTAAATTAGCCAGTGAATTAGAAATCAGTTCTGGTACAGTTGCAGACTTAATAGACGATTATCGAAAAGAAGTAGCTCCACTTGCTGAAGCTTGGTGGGAATGGAAAGAAAGCCAAGGTGAAACAAAAACGGAAGAAAATGAACCGAAAAATGAAGAGTCAGTAACAGAAACCGAGGAAAAAGAACAAGAAACAGAAGGAAGTGAACAATCCGAGGAAAATGAAGATGAAGATGGAGCTGCATAAGTAATAGCTTCACTCTCCTTCCTTCGGGAGGGAGAGAATCAAAAATTAGGAGGGACAGAATTGGAAGTAATCAATGTTGGTTTATACGGAGGTAAAAGCATATTTGGAGGAAAAGAAACTCCGTTAGAAGCAAGTATTATCTCTTGTGATAAACACAAAAGTTGCTCTTTTTATAAAAATGGAACGTGCTTAAAAGTAAGAAGTTTCGGTAGTGGAGGATGTAAATTCGGAAGTGTAAATACAGTAAGAGGATATACAAGTAGAGCAAAGAAATATAGCGAATTCAAAAGAAAATGGCGCGAACATGAACAGTATAGCAAGTTAAGTTATCCACCACAAAAATTAGGAGTTATCGATGATGTTGTCGTTTTCCCATATCCGTTTATCAGAATAACCAAAAACGAAAATGAAAAATACGTAGTTGGAGAATTTGCTTTGTTTAGTAATAGCAATTCGTATATAGAATTAGAGAAATTCAATAGCGATTTGATATATCGCATCTGCTCTTATCGTCCACAAGCAATGATGGGCGGAGAAATAACTAGTTATCAAAAAGAAAAAGTACCTTTGTTTTTAGCTCACTTGCAAGAAGTATTGCCGGAAGTGTATGAGAACTTCATTGAAGCTTATCCTAAGTTTGGCAAAAAGATAGATTACGTTGGAAGAAAGGCTTTATTAAAAACAATTAATCCTTCTGAAATTAGCTATTACAGCAGAGATTACCCGAACTTAACTAATCATTGGTACTGGGATGGTGAGTTTCTCACTTATAAAAGTGGCTATGTGAGTAGTGTTTCAATAATCAATGATTATGAGGTAGATACCTTTAAATTAAAGCCGTCTGATAAGTCAGTGGTAAAAATAACAAGCAATGAACAGGTAACATCAGAAACTGTATTTATAGATTAGGAGGAATCAAAATGAACCTACAAAAATTATTTCAAACACAAAAAGTGCTGCGTGACAGAATCGGCTATGAGGGTGAAGATCGTTTTGAAAAATTAATATTAGCATTGCTGGTTGAAATTGGTGAATGTGCAAATGAGTTTCGCGGCTTCAAATTTTGGAGTAAAGACCAAAAGCCAAGAACAGAGTTAATTCATCGAGATCCGCATGGTCAATGTGCTGATGTTGTAACAAATCCACTCCTTGAAGAATATGTGGACGGATTGCATTTTCTTTTAGAATTAGGGTTGGAATTGAATTATACAAATATGTTGCAGTCAATTATGGAATCTGAAACGATAGAATGTCAATTTAATGATGTATTTAATGGCGTTTGTTATTTGAGAGTTGCAATCCAAGGTGATTGGGGAGAGGTAGAAAAACAAGAAGCTTTTGAGGCTTTATGGGCTGATTTTTGGGGATTAGGAATTATGCTCGGCTTCACTTGGGAAGAGATTGAAGCAGCTTATTTTGAGAAAAACAAAATAAATCACGAACGACAAAACACAGGGTACTAAAATGAGCATAACAAGCCTGTTAGATATGACAGTATGCTTGATGTGCAATGGACATGGGATGATTGGTAATAAGGTTTGTCAGCATTGTAAGGGTGCTGGTGAACCACCAGTAATAATTAAAAAGAAACCTAAGAAGGTATAGTATGAGTTTTCTTTACGGTTTTTGGGTCGGTCAAGTATCTATATTTTTGATTGTGTATTTGGGATTCAGACATCAAGAAAAGAAACATAGAATGTGAGGTGTTAATCGTGGAAGAAACAACAGAAGAATATATGCCTTGTGCATGGTGTGGCTGTGGATTGATTCCTGTATCGGAGGGGTTTTGCTCTATAGAATGCTTTAAAGAAAATGAGTCGGCTAATAGGGAGTAGATAACTATTGTGCAATAAGGAGGATTGTAAAAATGAAAGTATTTGTTGTTCTTCATCAAGAAAATAAGAAAAGTCCTGTTACTGTATTAGATACTTACACAGACGAAGAAAAAGCAAGTAAACGAGTAAAATGGGAACGTGATTTAACAGATGAAATTGTGTGGTATCAAGAGTCTGAATTGATTGGTAAGTAATAGACAGTACGAAACTTATCCGCAGAAAGGAAGGGTGAAGGTGAATGATTCAAATATATTGTAATGATGAAAACTCAGTAAATAAATGGTTAGCTAGAAATCGAAATGTAGAAATAATTAACATCCAAATGTGCTTAACAGCTGAATATGGAGAACATATTATGGTTGTTTATAAAACGAATGAGGATAAATAAAAAAAGCCAGGAATACTCTTCCCAGCATTAAATAAAACAACCTAAATAAATTATATCATGGGGGGAGTCGTCTTGAAACAAATGTCTTTTGTGCTTCCTGAGATAGATCGCAAGGCTACACAAGAAGCTGTGGAAGGAGCAATCGAAAAATATCGTTTTTATTTAATGAGTGTACCAGAAGAAAAACTCCCACAAGTAACGCCTAAGTACACATTAGAATTGCCAGTATTCTCAAATCAATTCCATTCAACAACAGAACAGATCGCTATTGAACGTGTAGACGAAGAAAGAAAACGCCAAAGCTATGTAGAGTTTTTTCGTAAGGCTGTAAACCGATTATCTCCAAGAGAAAGACAAGCCCTTATACTTAGGTATCTAGGAGAAGAAGAACTGTTCGATTATGAGGTTTATAACGAGTTAGGAATGAGTGAATCGTATTACCACCAGAAGTTTAAACCTAGAATCTTTTATAAATTAGCATTTGCATTGAAAGTTGAAGTAATAAAACCTAAGGAGGAAAAAGAAAATGGGATACTCTAAATCAGAGCAAGAAACAAGCCTAGTATTCGATTATGAAAAGAATGAATGGAATGTTTACTCAACAGTTCCTAAGCATATCCGTAAGTTAATGAATATTGGTGAAATGAATATTATAGAATCAGAGAATGACAGACCGATAGCAATTAAAGGTGTTTTAAAAGAAAAACAAGTCTCTATGAAAAAAGAGCGTGTTTTATCGGAAGAAACGAAAGAGAAGTTAAGACTAAACGGATTAGCCATGAGAGAAAAAACGAACTGACTTTTATAATTTATTTTCGAGAAAAAACGAAACAGAAACGAATCTACAATGTTTTTAAAACGAATCTAAAATGAGCATTTGCTTTTAGATGTGTTAAATTTGTAGTATCAAGAAAATATAAAAAGAGCGTTCTTCATTTATTGTGAAGGGCGCTTTTCTTTTGCCAATTTATTTATATTGAAGGTGATGATTATGAAACTTGAAAATCATCTACGAACTGACAACTTAGAAAAGATAAAAAAGATTAGGGAAGAGAAATTATCTAAGCACGATTTACGTGAATTGATGGGTACTAACAGAGACACGTATAAGCGTCATAACGGAGCGATAAGAAGAAAATGAGTATTTATATTAGTTTTAGATTCAAACGCTAATTTGAGCCATTGTAGGGTTCTGAATAAGCGTTTTTTATTTTGGAGAAAGAAGGTGGATTAGATGAAGAAGATAGTCTATCTACAAGGACATGTTTATTCAGAAGAAACAATGAATCCTTTTGAAAAGGTTGTGTATGAAAAGCTTGAGGAATTACTTGACCTTCATTTGAAAGGTCAAATCACTTTAGAACAGGCAACAAAATATATGGAGTTCTTAAAGAGTGTACAACCATTTATGAATGATAAGGAAGGGTGAAGGATATGATCAAGACGTTTGTAGAACAAGATAGATGGAACGGAATCTATAAAACCAAGATAACTTTCTTAGGACTTACCATATATGAAAGAGTTGATATTGACTTAGCAAAAGGTAAACCAAATGTTAAAGAGTTGTAGCTATTGTGGAGGGATCCATAAGCGTGGCTATCAATGTCCAAGTAAACCTAAGCGAGTCAAGCAACCTACCTACATTGATAAGTTCCGATGGTCAAGACGATGGAGAACCAAGGCAATACAGATCAATGAGCGTGATAAATATTTATGTCAGATATGTATTAGAAAACTATTTAATACAGTTCAACAATATAACTTCACAGACCTAGAAGTTCATCACATCATTCCTATTGTGGAAGACTGGGACAAGCGCCTAGAAGATGAGAACCTTATCTGCCTATGTGCTTATCACCACAAGATGGCTGAACGTGGAGAGATAGACAAACAGTTACTACTTGGTATTGCGAAAGAACAGGAGCGCAAGAATGCCATCTAGGAGCTGTTTATAAAGTATATCCCCCCGGGGGTCATGACTCTTTTTGGTGAGGTTCCCGGATACCACGTATCCAAGTTTGGTCAAAAAAAATTCCCGAAATGAAAAAAATAGGAGGTGAGGAAACGTGGCGAGACCAACAAAAAGTGTAAAAACCATGAGTAAAAATTTAACCAAAGAAGAAATTAATGCTCGAACAAAATTGGAGGATAAACTTAAGGGTGCAGCTGACGATCTTTCCCCTCCAAATTATTTTAACGCAACTCAAAAATCTATTTTTAATTCTATTGTGTCTGAATTACAAACTAGTGGAATTTTAGGTAATGCGGATGTTTATGTTTTAGAAACTTGTTCATTTGCTATTTATGAGTTGCAGATAATAAGAAAAGCAATTAATAAGAAACCTGGTCTTAGATATGATAAAGACATTATTAAAGCTAGGGAATCTTATACAAAAGACTTTTTCCGTTGTTGTAATGAACTAAGCTTATCTCCGCAATCGAGGGCTAAGATAGGAAATATCAATATACAAGCCCAAATTAAAGAAGACGACCCACTTCTTAAGGTTTTATCAGGCGGTAAGAAATGATATTAGAAAAAGCAATTAAATACGCGGAAAAAGTCACAACAGGGAAAGAGATCACAACTAAA
This sequence comes from Niallia sp. RD1, assembly GCF_024219955.1. Taxonomy (NCBI): domain Bacteria; kingdom Bacillati; phylum Bacillota; class Bacilli; order Caryophanales; family Bacillaceae; genus Niallia; species Niallia sp. RD1. Next base: position 2,680,892 of record NZ_CP100420.1, read on the forward strand.
GAAGTTATAATCCAATGTAATTTATTCTTGAGGGATTTAAAGAAGCAAGAACAAGAGGAATTTGCTTATTATTTTGATGAAGAAGCGATTGAAACCATCGAGGGTATACTCGAACTTCTACATTTTGCAACAGGGTTAGGAGTAATAGGGAAAACGATTTTAGATGGCTTGGAAGGATTCCAGGCTTTTTTTCTTGTCAATATTTTCGGATGGCGATTTAAAGAAGATCCAGAGAAGTTTCGTTATCGAGATGTAACTCTATTTATCCCACGAAAGAATGCTAAAACGTTCATTTGTGCTCTTATTATCATCATTTTAATGCTTACTGAAGATGATTATTCAGAGTTTTATAGTATCTGTCTGGACCGTGAATTGGCTGGGGAAGTAAAAAAGGCAATGACTCAAATAATTGTAGCAAGTCCTGCTGTCTCTAACCACTTCATCATCCCTAAAACTCTAAACGGAAGAATTTTGTGTAAATTAACAAATAGTTTCTTCCAAGCACGTACAGCAGAAGCGAATAAGAATAACTCGATACGTCCATCAGCATTTATTGCGGATGAGGTAGGCGCGTTTAAGGATTATGGCAATATAAATGCCATGAAATCTGGACAATTGAACGTTAAAAATCCTTTGCGTTTTAAATTGACCACAGCATATGCAGAAGACAGGTCCATCATGCTTGAAGAAATAGCTTATATAAAGCGAGTGCTTGCAGGACTTGTGGAAGATGATCGTATGTTTGCTCTACTTTATTATGCAGAGCCAGAGCATTTGTGGGATGATACGGGACTTTATCAAGCTAATCCGTTACGGATTGAAGATAACTTTAATGAAATAAGAGATGCCCGTAAAACAGCATTAGAAAAGCCCGCAGAGCGTGAAGAATATCTTTGTAAACATATGAATCACTTTTTACCTTCAAGCAGCGGAGAAGCCTTTATAAACGTTGAGGACTTACAAAAATGTGAGGTTGATAGCTTTGATTGGTCAGGTAGACAAGTATGGGTAGGGTTAGATTTGGCAATGACGAACGATAACTGTTCGTACAGCATGGTTACTGAAGAAGATACTAAAATTTACGCTGAATCTTTTGCTTTTGTGCCAACAGAACGAATTGAGGAAAAAAACAAGTTTGAAAAAATTAATTATCATGATTTTATAGCAGATGGAGTTTGTTTTTCTTGTGGGGATATGACAGTAGATTATGGATTTATTGAGGATAAGATTATGGAGATCGAAACAAGACATAACGTAGTAGTTGCGGGAATTGCTTATGATCGATATAACTGTTTATCGACAGCTCAAAGGTTAGAAAGAGAAGGGTACACAACTGTAGAAGCAAAACAGCATTCTAGTGTTCTCCATCCAGCAACCAAGTTGTTAAAGGAAAAAATACTCAATCGAGAGTTCCATTATACACCTAATCGTTTATTGGAAATCAACTTCCAGAACGCTAAAGTTACTTACGATAACAACAAAAATATGTATGTGAATAAGAAAAAATCATCCGGTAAAGTCGATATGGTTGTTAGTTTAATAAATGCCATTTATCTGCTGCAACAAGACGTAATTTTCAATCCAGATAGCGATTGGGGAGCACAAGTAATTTAAGGAGGTGAGATAGTGTGGCCATTTAAAAAAAAGGAAGAAAGAGAACTAACACCGGATGTTGATGAAGTGTTGTTACGGGCTTTGATTGGTTCGGGTGAAATTACAAAAGAAGAAGCAATGAATATTCCTGCTGTGTCATCTTGTGTAGGTGTCATTTCAGACACGATAGCAAGCCTTCCTGTTCTTTTATATAAAGAGGGTGACGGAAAGGTAGAAGAAGTCAAAGATGAGCGTGTAGAGCTTTTAAATGACGAAACAGGTGATACTTTAGATGGATTCCAATTTAAGAAGGCTATAGTGGAAGATTACTTACTCACTGGAGCTGGATATAGCTATATAAATCGAGAACGGAATCGAGTCAAAAGTCTCCATTATGTTGAAAATAGGAGCATTGCAGTAAACATCAATACAGATCCTATATTTAAGTCATACGATATTTTAGTCAACGGCACGACTTATCGAGATTTCGAGTTTATCAAACTTACGCGAAAGTCAAAGGATGGAATAACAGGAAAAGGAATCATCAAAGAAAACAACAAAATTTTATCAGTTGCTTATAATACTCTGATATTTGAAGAATTGTTGGTCAAAACAGGTGGTAATAAAAAAGGGTTTTTAAAATCTGCTGCTAGATTAAGTCTAGATGCAATAGAAAGTTTAAAACTCGCTTGGAAACAACTTTATTCGAATGACAATAGCGAAAATGTTGTTGTTTTAAACAATGGAGTTGATTTCAAAGAGGCTTCGAATACATCTGTGGAAATGCAATTAAATGAGAATAAAAAAACTAATGCAGCTGAAATATGTAAGATATTTGTTGTTCCTGAATCAATACTTAGTGGAAAAGCAAGCGATGATGAATATAACAACTGGATAAAGGTTTGTATATTACCTATTTTAATAGCTTTGCAAACTGCCTTTAATAAGGACCTTTTACTTCCGAGTGAAAAAGGTTCTTTTTATTTTGCCTTTGATACTAGGGAATTGTTAAAAGGAGACATTGAAAAACGATTCAGAGCCTATGAAATTGCTATAAAAAATAAGTTCTTTGAAATTAATGATGTTCGTTTCCTTGAAGATTTATCACCAATTGAAGCTTTTAATGACATGGTAGTACTTGGATTGAATGATGTTCTTTACAACATTAAAACTGGTGAGGTTTATACACCAAATACAGATAAAACAACCAATATGAACGATCAAAAAAAATCTTCGGGAGGAGGTGAGGACGATGCGAATAGAAATTCGAGGCAATCAGGTATTGCTTGATGGTTATGTTAATGCGGTTGACCGTGAGAGCCGAGTGCTTCCTTCACCTAGAGGAAGGTTTAAAGAGAAAATCATCCCTAAGACATTTGAAAAAGCTTTGCAAAGAGCAACAGATGTTGAATTGCGCTTTAACCACGATAAAGCCAGAAAGTTAGGATCCATTAGAGAAGGAAACCTGCAATTGTATGAAGATAATATAGGTTTGAGAGCAATTGCTACTGTATCTGATGATGAAGTCATTCAAAAGGCGAAAAACGGAGAGCTTCGAGGATGGTCATTTGGTTTTATAGACAATAAACCTAATTGGCAAGATGGAGAAAACGGCATTCAGCTTAGATATTTAGAAGATATCGACTTGTTAGAGGTTTCTATTCTTGATAAAACCCCAGCGTATATTGCCACTAGTATTGAAGCTCGAGGGGAAGAAGATGTAATCACCGAGAATAGAAGCGATGAATTTAAAGCGGAAATTGAAGATTTATCATCTCAAAATCAAGAAAAAAGAGAGTTTGATTACTCTTATTATGAAAACCAATTAGAACTTTTAAAATTGAAAGGTGGAAAATAATTTATGTCATACCAAAATGTTTTAGCAAAAAAAGTAATCGAGTACCGTTCTATGCCAACACTTGTTGAACAACGTAATAACTTGTTAGATGAAGCTGATAACCTAGTAAAAAAAGCAAAAGAAGAAACACGTGCTTTTTCTGATGATGAAAGCAAACGATTTGATGATATTAAAAAAGAAGTTGATCAAATTGATAAAACTCTAAAAGCTGAAGAAGAAGCACGAAGCTTTGATAAAAAGTTACCTGCGAAAAAAACAGAAAAGGAAGAAAAAGTACAAGCAGAAGAACGTGCATTCACAAACTATATTCGCGGAGTTGTGGAAGAAAGAGCCGATGTGAATTTAACTGTAGGTGCAAATGGTGCAGTTATTCCATCATCTATTGCTAATAAGATCATCCAAAAAGTATTTGATATTTCCCCGATTTATCAACTTGCTACTCGCTATAACATTGGAGGAACTTTAAGTATTCCTTATTACGATGAGTCTGCAGGAACAATTGAAATGGCTTATGCGGATGAATTTGTAGAATTAGAATCTACAAGCGGAAAATTCAATTCTATTCAATTAAAAGGATTCTTAGCTGGTGCTCTAAGTAAAGTATCAAAATCCTTAATTAACAATTCGCAATTCGATATTGTAAACTTTGTAATTAATAAAATGGCAGAGTCTATTGCAAAATGGATTGAAAATGAATTGCTAAATGGTACGACAAATAAAATTTCTGGATTAAGTACTGTATCTCAAACTGTGACTGCTGCTGCGGCTACTGCAATAACAACTGATGAACTTATTGATTTACAAGAAGAGGTCCCAGATGCTTTTCAAGGTTCATCGATTTGGATTATGAATAGATCAACAAGAAAAGCTATTCGAAAATTGAAAGATGCTGATGGGAATTACCTTTTAAACAAAGATATTTCAGCTAAATGGGGTTATACACTACTTGGAAAAGATGTTTATACATCTGATAATATGGCAGTAATGGAATCTGGAAAAACAGCAATTTTCTATGGAGATATGAGTGGATTGGCTGTTAAATTATCAGAAGATGTTTCTATCGAAGTATTGCGAGAAAAATATGCAACTCAACATGCTATTGGAGTTGTAGCGTGGATAGAAATGGATTCAAAAGTAGAAAATGCACAAAAAATCGCTAAATTAGTTATGAAATCAGCTTAATAAGGTGGGTAAAACCACCTTTTTGGGGGTGTAAAGGTGAAAGTAAAAGCGCTAGTCTCGTTTTCAGGAACCATTTCTATGGCTATAAATGAGGTAAGAGAAATTAATAACAAAACAGTATTAACCGATTTAATAAGTGCAGGCTATGTGGAAGAGGTTAAATCGAAGAAGAAGGCAAACTCTGATGAAAATAAGTGATTTAGTCATTCAAGACTTAAAAGATTACGCCCGTGTTTACCATGATGAAGATGATCAGTTATTTGAAAGTATTTTAATAGCTTGTCAGTCTTTTGTTAAAAACTACACTGGTCTTCCACAAGAAAGCATTGATTTGAAAGAAGATTTAACTATTGCTTTAATGGTTTTGGCTAATGAAATGTATGATAACCGAACAATGACGGTTCAGAATGACAAAGTGAATTTTGTTGTTAAATCAATATTAGACATGCACTCCATAAATTTATTGTAGGGGGGTGTTTTTTTATGAGTAGATACCAGATTAATCCTGGTGAATATCGTCATATTGTCTTTATCCAAAAGAAAGAGAAAGTGAAAAACAACTATGGTGAAAGAGTCGAAAATTGGGTTGACTATCTGAAAGCTAGAGTAGCCATTTATCCTGTAAGTGGTAAGGAGTTCTTTGCTGCTGAAACAATAAATAACGAGACAACTCATAAAATCAACATGAGATATGTTCCTAATAAATCTATTACACCTGACATGCGTATTAAATTTGGTGAAAGAATTTTCGATATCACTTCCCCACCAATAAACTTTCAAGAAAAGAACACTGAATTGCAGATCATGTGTAAGGAAGTGTTCTAATGGCAAGGCGAAGAAACGTTGAAATTGAAGGTTTGGATAATCTAATGAGGACTTTACGAACAATAGAGAACATTCCACAAAGGGTTGCTACTAAAGCGGCTAAAAAAGGGATGAATATTGCTTATAAGGCAGCTAGAAGGAATGCCCCTGTCGATGAAGGTAATATAAAAAAGGGGATTATTCTAAAGCCTGAAAGAACGAGAAAAAAGGGGAAAAAAGTTTACTTTGTTACTTTAGACAGATCTATGAATCATATATTCCAAGGGACATCTAATCAAACAGTTACAAGGTGGAATAGACGTACTAAACGAAGAGAAACGAGAAATAAAACGTCTTATTATCCTGCTTCACAAGAGTATGGATTTATGGCTAGAGACGGAAGATATATTCCGGGTTATCAATACTTAAGAAAATCAATAGATGGTTACAAAAGAGAAATTGAGAAAGAAATTGTCCGTGTAGCAACTGATGAAATAGACAAGTTGCCAAGAAACTGAGGTGCTTTATGAACTTTGAACAAGCATTAACAGCGGAACTAGAACAAATAGCAGGATTAATGGATAAGGTGTTCCCTTTAAATGCGGAAGAAGGGACTAAAGCACCTTATCTTATTTATTTTGGTTCGGAAGGATTAGAAGATAAAACGTTAGATGGTTATTTAGAAAGTAAAGAAGTAGAGTGCGAGCTTAATATTATGCAATATAGCTTTTTAGACCTTAAATATTTAAGTAAACAGGTCTTAGATAAGGTTAAGTCTTTTCAAAGTAGAGTGATCGGTGAAGATGGACCATTTATACAAAGTATATCTTATCAAAAGCCAGTAGTGCTTTATGAAAAAGAAGTTAACTTATATAGATGTGTAATTGAAATAACAGTTAAAATTGGAGGGAATTAAATATGGCTGAAGCAGCAATGGGTACAAAATTTAAAAAAGGAACAACAGCTATTGGAGAATTAACTTCAATCGGTGGAATGGATTTGTCTGCAGACACGATTGAAACAACAACATTAGATACAGAAGATGGATATAGAACTTTTGTTCAAGGGTTAAAGGATGCTGGAGAAGTATCTTTAAGCGGATATTTCGACCCAACTAAGCACGCAGGATTATTAACTGATTTCGAATCAGGAGCTGTTGCAACATATACAATTGAGTTTCCTTTCGGGGCTAAATGGTCATTTAGTGGGATTGTTACTGCTTATTCTACAAGTGCTGAAATGGAAGACAATGTGACGTTCGAAAGCACGCTAAAAGTAAGTGGTAAACCATCTTTAACAACTGGAACAACAGGATCGTAAGACTAGGGATTATTTCTTAGTCTTTTTTTATTATTAATATACGGAGGAATCGTAATGTCTGATAAAAACAATGTAGTAATGATTGAATTGGATCGTCCACGAGAAGTTAGGTTTGGACATAAAGCGTTAAAACGACTGACAGCAGATTTAGGGATTGATATCAACAGCTTTGAATTTGACGGTAATGACTTAGAACAAATAGAAAAAATTATGTTTTACGCATTACAATCTGATGCACATAAAAATAACGAACAATTAAAACTTGAGCATATGGAAGATTTATTAGATCAAGCGCCATCTTACAACGAAATAATTGAAAAGATGTCTCTTGCTCTAGAAAAAGCTTTCGGTCAATTTGAGGTTGACCAAAAAAACTTGATAGGGGTAGTGGAGAACAGCAAGAAGACGAACTGATTGATTTCAATTGGGAAGATTCTTTAAAGGTTGCCATCCGATGCGGAATACCCCTAAGTGAATATGAAGAAATGACTCCTTATGAACTTGATTTACATGTTAAAGTCCATCAAGAGATGAAGAAAGAAAAAGCGGAAAATGATATAAGCATTGCGTACTATACTGCCTACTTCCACAGAGTTGAGAAGTTAAAACCATTGAAAGAATACTTGGATAAGAAGCCAGTTAAAAAGAAAATGACTGATAAACAAATGTATGAACAAGTGAAAATGTTAAATGCTGCATTTGGTGGCGAAGTAATCGAGAGTAGTTAATAAACTGCTCTCTTTTTTGTATTTCAAAAACAGGGGGTGAATGTATTGGCGGTAGTAAGAAACCTTTTGGTTCGTGGTGGTGCGGATTTTTCATCCATGCGAACTGGTATGAGAAGAGCGCAAAGAGACGTTAGTAATTTCAGTAATAACCTTAGATCATCAGTAGGTAAAATTAATACTATTTTAGCTGCTATTGGTGCTGGATTAACATTTGGTTCAGCAATAAAGGATGCAATGAATGTGGAAGCTGCCTTGCAACAGGTTAATAGGCTTATGGGAAAAAGTGCTGAAGAATTTATGAAATGGTCCAATACAACAGGTGCCGCATTTGGTTTTTCTACATCCGAAGCAACTCGATTCGGTGCTATATATGGAAATTTAATTTCTACCTTTTCTCATACCACCCAAGAAACCCAAAAAATGACACAAGACTTATTAGAGACTACATCTATTATTGCGGCTGCAACTGGTCGTTCGATGGAAGATGTATCCGAACGTATTCGTTCAGGTATGTTAGGTAATACAGAAGCAATTGAGGACTTAGGTGTGAACGTTCAAGTTGCGATGATGGAAAGTACACAAGCCTTCCAAAACTTTGCGAATGGACAATCTTGGGATCAATTAGACTTCCAAACAAAACAAACAATTATGTACTACGGTATTTTAGAGCAGGCAGCTAAGAAATACGGAACTACATTGGCTCAGAATACGGCTTCAAGTATGGCTCAATTTGTGGCCCAATTAAATAACATCAAACTAGCTTTAGGTAATGCCTTCCTTCCAATTATCAACAGAGTACTTCCCACATTAACGGTTTTTGCAGCCAAAATAGCAAGCGTAATGAATATAGTGGCTCAATTTATGCAAGCTTTGTTTGGATCATCTAAAACAGCTAAGAACCAAGCTGCTACAGTTAAAGCTACTTCTGCCCAAGCTTCTGCCACAGGTGCGCAAGCATCAGCTGTAGATAGTTTAGGGAAAGCGATAAAGAAAACTGCCAAGGAAAAGAAAAAAGCAGATAAGCAGAATAGGGGAGTTGCTGGATTTGATGAAATAAACCAACTGGCTGATCCTGCGAAAGATTCAGGAAGTAGTGATTCTGGTGGGGATTCAGGTTCCGGTGGTGGTGGAGTATCTGGCGGTGGTGGAGTAGACGTACCAGGGCTAAACATGGGAAACACAGAAGGTGTCCTATCTAAGGTAAGTAAAAAGGTTCAAGAATTTGCTGATAAAGTGAAAAAATTCTTTGCTCCATTAGGGAAAGTGCTGAAAAAAGGGTGGGATGAAGTTTCTAAATATTTTTCATCTAAAATTAAGCAATTGAAGAAAATTTGGGATAAAAACGGTGACCAATTTGTTAAAGGTCTTAAAAACATTTGGAAAGGCATAAAACCAATTGTTAAATGGTTAGTAGATTTTATTTGGGATGCCATAAAGGGTTGTATCGACGGACTTATTAAGATATTTGAAGGAATTATAAAATTTATAGGCGGAGCTTTTACTGGAGACTGGAAAAAGGCATTTAGTGGTATAAAAGATATTTTTGTTGGGATAGTAAAATTCCTCTGGAACTTTATGAGTCTTACATTCTTTAAAGCTATTGGAAAAGGAATTGTTTCTTTGGTAACTACTTTTGGGACAGGTTTTAAAAATATCGTTACAAAGATAAAAGTTCCCTTTAATGGTATAGAATCATGGTTCAAGAAACTTGGAGAAGGGATGTTTAAAAAGTTAACAGATGCCTTTAAATCAGTTTCTAATTGGTTCAAGGTGAATGTTGGCGATAAAATAGTTGCGATATTTACAAGCTTAAAAACTTCTGTTGGTACTAAATCAGAGGCCATTTGGTCTGCTGTTAAAAGTTCTTTTTCTTCCGTTTACAATTGGTTCCGAGACAACGTTGCAAAGAAAATTGTTGAAGTTTTTGTTAATTGGAAAGTTGGTATCGCAGATAAAGCGGCAGCTATTTGGTCTGCAATTAAAAGTAAATTTGGCGGAGCATACAATTGGTTCCGAGATAATGTTGCTAAAAAGCCAATGGAAGCTTTTAATAACTGGCGATCTTCGATAGCTAATTCTGCCGGCAATGCATGGGCAGCGGTAAAAAGTAAATTTAAAGATGCGTACTCATGGTTCCAAAATAATGTTGTATCAAAAATATCTAAATCCTTAAGTAACATCAAAGATGGATTTAAAAATGGTATAGCAAGCGGATTGAAGTCGGTGTTAAACCAATTTATAGGAATGGTCAACGATGCACTTAGTACCTTTAACAGACTTAAAAACAAAGTACCAATTATCAAAAATTCCCCTGATATTCCTAAAATACCTAAGTTAGCTAAAGGTGGTATTACAAATGGTGAGACAATGGCTGTTGTAGGTGATAATCCAGGAGGTAAAGAGGTAATTTCTCCACTTGATAAATTGAATGATATCATGGCTACTACTGTGGGTAATGCAGTAACGCAAGCTATGCAATTCAGTAATATGAATAACAATAGCAACTCACAAAGTGGGGATATCATTTTAACTATAGATGGCCGGACGTTTGCAAGAATAGTTAAGCCACTTATAGATAAAGAAGGTCAGCGAGTCGGTGGCAATATGAAAATCAAATTAACATAAAAGGGGCGGGAATATGGCTATAATCAGTGTGAACGGAGTAGAACTTCCTGCTCCTTCTGAATATGACGTTGGGATAATGGATTTGTCTAAAGCAGAAAGAAATGCAAGAGGAACCATGATAATTGAACGAATAGCAACTAAAAGGAAAATAGAAATTGGTTGGTCCTTTTTAAAAGGTTCAGACTATAGCAAAATATTAAATTTGGTTAATCCTGTTTGGTTTACTGTTAGGTTCTTTGATCCAAAGGATAACGGGATGAGGAGCGGAACTTTTTATGTAGGTGATCGTCAAGCTCCTATGATTAAATTTAAGAACGGGAAAGCAGAATGGGAAAACATTAAAATGAGTTTTATAGAAAAGTAGGTGTATAAATATGATTACTGTCACAGAGGATTATAGGAATGCTATTTATGCACCTATTCGTCAAATTGATGCTCGAGTACACTTCACTTTATTTGGAGAAACCAAAACATATTATGATGATCGTATTATACGTTTCAATATTGTGGAAGAAAGAGAAACGGTTGCTGATACTTTACCAGCTAATGAAATAAGTTTGACATTAGATAATTTAGATAACGAGTTTAATTTATTAAGCTTATCAAACGTGGATCAAGTATTAGCAAGTAGACCAACAATAGAAATCGAATTCGGACTCGTATATGACGATTCCGTTTTTTTAACCTTCTATCAAGCTGATTCAGACGGTGAGAGCACCGAATGGATACCAATGGGTACATTCTATCTAGCGGAGTGGAAAAACGAAAGAGAAGCCAAAACAATCACTTTAGTGGCTAGAGATAATTTGGATTATTTATCTAATACTCCATATGAAAATACGATGTTCGAAGGTAATATGTATCAGTTAGCTGAGGACGTATTTATAAAAGCAGGAGTTACCGATTATGAAATTGATAATAATTTGAAAACAGTTATTACAAGTGGATTTAAAGAAAAATTGGACAGTAGGACAGCCTTGCAACATATCGGAATAGCTACCAGAAGCGCTATTTATCAAGATAGATATGGGATCATGGTTATCAAGCCTTTCGAGGTGCTAGATGCGAGTAGCAACTACCTTACTTTCCCTACACAAGATTATTACCACTTTGGAAGTCTGTATCCACTTGTAACAAGTGGTTTTGGCATGAGGAATATTGATTTTGATGATATGTATGAGGAACCGGAAATAACACTGGATAAGTCGATATATTCAGTATCAATCAACATTTACGATGGAGAAGAAACTAGGGAAAAATCATATATAAATAATGAAATAAACGGTAGATACGGAGATTCCTTTTCTTTAGATAATCCATTGATTGTTAATGACAGTATGGCTGATTCTGTAGCAGATTGGATTATCAAAGAAAGTAAATATAATGCGATTTATAAAGTGAACTGGAGGCAGAATCCAGCTTTAGAATGCACAGATGTAGTAATTATTGAGGACGGAATGAATGCGATGAAGCAATCCAGAATTTATCGCCAAGAATATGCATATGAGGGTTATTTAACAGGTATCACAGAAAGTAGAGGTGGAGTATAAATGTCTTACAATAAAAATATTTGGTCAGATAGAATTGTAGAGCGTCCATTGACTTTTACTATGCAACAAAACTCAGATGGAACTATTACGCTGATTCCTGCTGAGGGAGAAGTTATACAATCAGGTACTGCGCTTACAGCCAATAAATTAAATAATTTAGAATCGCAGTATGAAAAAGTTCAAGCGATTGCTCAAATGTTTAAACTGACAAAAGATAATGGCGAAAGAACTTATCTTAACGAGGCAACAGATATTTCAACACTAAATTCAGGTATATACTATTTAACTGCTCAAGATATTGCTAATCCTTCTGCGCCTATAGTTGATACGTCTTGGATGAATCTTGATGTTACGGTTAGTCGTGATGGTAGCATGAGACAGTTTACACTTAGAAGGAATCATGATAACAGATCATGGATAGGAACTCTCCACACTGATGGAACGTTTAGAGGATGGAAAGAGATAACTACCAAAATAGCTACTTTATGGAGTGGTGACAGTAGAGGAGACTTCTCTTCAACATTCACGTTATCAGAATCATTATCTAATTATGATTTTGCTTTTATTAAAATGAGAACAGGAGCAGGAATTAATGCCGCTGACCGTTTTATAGATGTGGGTACGATGAACGGTGGATTTCAATTAATTGAAGAAGGTACGAATATTCCGGATAGTACAACAAGTAATAATTTTTATTTGTACGAATATGTAACTGATTTTAATTCAGACTTAAAGTCATTTAAAAATGCTCGATGTGCGGCACTGGCTGTAAACGGTTCTGGTAACTCAACAAGAACTAATAACACTAATGATATTGGTATCATAAAGATTGTAGGAGTTAAATTATGATTATTAAACTAAACGAAAACAAAGAAATTATATCCTATGTAGAAACAGGTGAAATTGATGGTGGTATTAAAGTAGATAACATCCCGAGTGATTTTATCGAAAAGTACCAACCATCTTTTTTTATACTCAACGGCTCTATGATTGAAGAGAATCCTAACTTTAAGGAACAAGATACAATAATTATCGATAATACTGTTGAACAATTGAAACAAGAATTGGAGCAATCTAAACAGGATTATGCGGATTTGACTTATCAATTGATGATGGCAGGTGTTATTTAATGATTGATTGGTTAGAAAAAATTAGTCGATTTTATAAAAATGACAATTGGACAAAAGAACAAGTGGCAGCGGCTGTTGAGTTAAAGAAAATAACTAAAGAACAATATAAAGAAATAACAGGTGATGAATATGCCAGCGAATAACAGAGATTTAAAAACAGCCAATAACGGTAAGATTGCGCCACAATACTTTGATTCTGAGCAGGATGATTATTTTATTGTGGAAGGAGAAGAAGGTGGAGCTTTTTATCGTGAGCGAGGATCCATTGCTATGGAAGCTTGGGAAGGTTCATCTAGCACTACAAAAACATTTCTGAGTAAAAGGTATGGCTTTTCTATTATTAATGATGGTACTGCTGATTTAACTTTCACAATTAATGAACAAACAAGAAGAGTTAAACCAGGAGAAGGATACAATGCTTTGTTTGAACCGTTTACGGAGGTTTCTATATCCGCAACAAGCGTGTATCGTGCGGAGGTGCTTCGATAATGCCTTGGTATAACAAGTTACCCGATTTAAAAAATGATCCTAGATATTTAGCACCGAAGATAGAAGAGAATGCCGCACAGTTGGCGAATATTTTGGGTAAGATCGAAGGAACAACGAAAATAAGCGAACTAACTTCTCCGCAGTATTTAGCGCACAGGGGGAGTTCTTTTTTATATCCGGAGAATACGCTCGAAGCATTTAAGATGAGCAAGTTAAACGGAGCGCTGTTTATCGAATTAGATATTCGGCAGGATAGAACGGGTTCGTTATGCGTTATTCATGACGAAGAAGTCATTCGAGTAACCGGCATTAACAACCGAGGAACCGATCGAATTCAATACCTCAATCCTCCGTATGTGCGGTCAATGAAAGTTGACGGGTTATTGCCGAATTACCCAGCGCAGCCAATCGCTTATTTGGAAGAAGTGTTTCAGACGTTCGGTAATAAAGTTAATTACGCAATCGAATCGAAGGACAGAAGAAGCGCCGAGGCAATAGCGAACATGGCGGAAGCTTATCGCCTGCAGGGACACGTATTGATTCAGTCGTTCAGCCAAACGGAATTGAATGCGATTAATGACCGCGGATTCGATTTATTGCTACTAAGCGACAACGTAACAGATACCGAAGCATTACTCGACAATAACATTAAATACGTCGGCTGCAGTACGAGCGTAAGTGATTCATACGTAAGTATGCTGAATAATGCTGGAATTAAGGTTTTGGTATATACCGTAAATCATCAATATTTAGCGAAAAAGTATATTGCGCTTGGAGCATTCGGAGTATTTAGCGACGATCCTTTTTACGTATCAAATAATTATCCGACGAGAAAAGATGCGCCGTTTTCCGAAAGAGTATTTAGCAGCGGATTTATTCCACACTACGCAGAATACCGCGGAGGATTTACGAGTGATTATCGCTGGGGCTTCTTAACGAAAAGTGAAGACAGGGATTTCGTGCTACAAGGTTGGGCGGGTGAATTGCCGGATACCTTTACGATGACTCTAAACGCAAGCTTTATCGAAAGGGCTAACGGATGGGGAAGTATTGCGATTTGCACGCCGATTGACTACTTCGACGATAACAAAACGACATTGTCAAACGGGTATCATTTGCTGTTTAGTCCGAAAGGTATTTCGATTTATAAAGTGAAAAGCGGAGTAGGTACGTCGCTAGCGATTTCGGCGGAAATAGGCAATCTGACCGACGGAGCAACGAAAAACTTCACCGTTACAGTTAGCGCAACATCAATAACGTTTAGTACAAACGACGCAACCATCACTGTTAACGATTCAGAATTTCGTAATGGCTTTTTGCATTTCGGAAGAAAATGGGGAACTGTTTCCTTTCAAAATGTTCTAATTTCTTAAGAAGGTAGGGCGAATGTATGGGAATATTTCACCAGAATATTGATCCGGTTTATTTAATTAAACGCGCAGGAACAGCGGAAGACCCGTTCGTTGAGTTGAACGAAACCAAAACGGTTAAATACGGCAAGGTTCGCTTAGTGGAGTTTCCGGATTTTAATTCCGTGTTCAAAGCGGTCAGCCAAAGCGGAGTGGAGTTTAATGCTACTACAGAAGAAATTCCGAAAGAAACGGAATATCGTGTCGATTATATCGCAGGGTTGGATACAAGAATGCGATAAGCAAAAGTTGATGAAGACAAAAAAAGAAGTCCCTTTCCTATTCGGATTGGGACTTTTCTAATCTTAAAATATCGGTAATTTCACAATTTAATATTTCGCAAATCTTAGCTAAATTATCTAATGGTAATCTTGCTGTTTGATTCCTACACATTTCATTTATAGATGGTTGTCTAATCTCAGTTAGTTTTGCTAATTCTCTCTGAGACATGCCGATTTTATTTAAGTAATCATCAAGCGTTATAACTACTTTCACATAATCACACTCCTATAGTTGATACGTTAAAGTTATCACTTATCTCTTGACACGTAAAGCGTATAATTGTAAACTGTAGTAAATAATACGTTAAACGTATCAAAAAGGGGAGTGTAACAAATGGAAGTTGTTGATTTTGCTAGGGAACAATTGCTATATGAACTTTCCGAATTAGAAAGATACCGTAAAAGTAAGGATTTCAATGATGATCGCTATAAACTTAAATTGGCTGGAATACTATCTAGTTATGAAATAAAAAAAGAAATAACCGAATCGTTCGAAACAGACATACAAGAAAAAATGGCGGTGTATTTAGCTGCAAAGAAAATTGAAGGTCTATCACAAATAACCTTGACTGGGTATAGATACGAACTAAACATGCTAAATCAAGTTATAAATAAAAATACAATTGATATTACTTCAAATGACTTGCGTTATTATTTATCAACTTTTGACCATTTGGCTTTAAGCTCTATTGCGAGCAAAGTGTGGAAGTTAAAAAGCTTTTTTGGTTGGCTTCATAGAGAAGAAATAATTACAAGGGACCCTGCAGCCAAATTAAAAGCTCCAACTGTTGACAATATGTTAGTAAAGACTTTAACTGTTGAAGAATTTGAAATGATGAGGGAAGCATGCAAAACACTTCGAGAAAGAACGTTGATAGAATGTTTATATACGACTGGCTGTAGACTAAGTGAAATGGCTAATATGAATATTAGTGATGTTAATATGTTTTCTAAGAAAGCAAAAGTGTTTGGGAAGGGACGCAAAGAGCGAATCGTTTTCTTTAACGTTAAAGCTTTATATTACTTTAAAAAGTATATTAACAGCAGAAACGACGATTGCGAAGCGTTATTTGTAACTTACCGAAAACCTTACAGGAGAGTATCGGGTAGGTCTATCCAAGATGAGGTTGACACAATTGCTTCCAGAGCAAAAATATCCCATCCTGTTACTCCTCATTGGTTCAGAAGAACAATGGCAACAAGGATGTTAGAGACAGGAGCTTCAATTGCTACCGTACAAGATATTTTGGGACATGCTTCCCCAGAAACTACACGGAGATATCTAAATATCACAGAGGAATTTAAACAGGAACAACACAAAAAATATTTACCTATGTAGTCTTGCCTAATGGCAGGGCTATTTTTATTACCTTTAAGGGGGTGAGTCCATGATTACAGAGAGAAAAGGGGGATGGGAAAATGCCGGCGCAGGAGGTGCAAGTTGATGTGGATGTTTGGAAAAGTGCCATGCAATCAGAAATAGAAACCATTAAGAAAATGCAGGAGAAAGACCATGATAGGATAGATCAGCTGGAAAGAAAAACGGATATACATGAGCATGATATAAAAGACATCAAAGATACATTGAAAGAAATAAAAGACGATACGAAATGGTTACGGCGATCGATTACTAATGCACTTATTGTTGCGTTAATCGGTGGAGCTGTAGCCATTTTTTATGCAGCAATTAAAATCGGAGGATGATAAAAATGAAGAATTTTGACAAAGGTACTTTAATTAGAACAATCGTATTATTTATTGCTTTGGTTAATCAGTTTTTAGTGTCGTTTGGATTGTATGAAATACCGGGAACAGCAGAGGAACAAACGGCATTTATTTCCGCGATATTTACGTTTGTAACAGCTGTAATTGCTTGGTTTAAAAACAATTATGTTACTAGTAGAGGTAAAAAGCAAAAAGAAGTACTTAAAGAAAAAAATCTAACAAATGCGAAATGAGTGGCCTAACAGCTACTCTTTTTTAATTGGAGTGGTTTTAATGTTTAAGAAAATAAAATGGTTTTTCAGCAAAATTGATTTAGTTGAGCAAGACATCTTATTAAACGAAAAATATTAAGGAGTGTGGAAACAATGAGCTTGAAAACACTGCAAGATAAAGCTATTAAACGTATGGGGGCAGTTAAACCAATTGTAAAAGAAAAGGTCTTAGATATCATTGAACAGGCCTATAATGAAGGAATTTACGTATTGATTACAGACGGGTATCGTTCATATGCGGAACAAGATGCCTTATATGCACAAGGAAGAACAAAGCCGGGTAAAATCGTTACGAATGCAAAAGGCGGACAATCTAATCATAATTTTGGTATTGCTGTAGACTTTTGCTTAACTAACAAAGAAGGAACAGCAGCCTATTGGACAGTTAATGCACAATGGAAACGTGTTGCTGCTATTGCAAAAAGTATGGGGTTTGAATGGGGTGGAGATTGGACTAGCTTTAAAGACAATCCGCACTTGGAGTACACTGGTAAAATTACAGTTACACCAGATACAAAAGTGGATTCAGAAGTAGTTACTACTCCATCTAAGCCATCTGGCGGTAATAGTAATATTAAAGCTTATCAAAAGTTTTTGAATGGCTATGCTTCAAAAGCCAAGTTTACAAAGCTTAACGAAGATGGTTATACAGGTCCAAAAACAAAAACAGCATACATTCGAGTTTATCAACATTTAGTTGGAGTAGCTGTTGATGGCATCTTTGGACCAAAATCTAAAGCTGCAGCACCAATTGTGCAAAAAGGTAAGTCAAGTGCAACATGGAACAAGTTTGTGCAAGGTTTACTATATTGTCACGGATATGATCCACGCGGGTTCGATGGAATATTCGGTAATGGTATGCTAGCATCTGTTAAGAAATTCCAAAAAGATAAAGGCTTAACAGTAGATGGAATAGTCGGACCTAATACATTCGCTAAGTTCTTTGCATAAAATAACACGGATGGATATACAATAGTGATACAACATGTTTATACCTACAAGCCCTGTTCTACGGAGTGGGGTATTTTTTTGTACATTTCGTGAACTAAAAGGAATATCCTTCCACAATAAACAGAAAATGCATTCATAAAAACAGCCCAACTCATTGAGAAGGGCTTTTTTCTTATTTTACTTCAATTGTTAAATTAACTGCTTTAGATTGAGTGAAGTCTTCAGACACTACATCTCCTAAAGCTAACTTAATTTCTTTAATATCATCCACAGTAATTTGTTTACCTTCTGGAGCTAAGAATTCAATAATACCATCTTGTTTAACTCCACCTTGAATTTCTCCGCCAATGTTTCCATCCGTTAGGAAAAGGTTAGCTTCTAATTGCATATCTCCAACTACAGCAGAACCTTGGTCAGGATAAAACATAACTACTTGATCGTTTGTATTTTCAAGATTTATACCAACTTGAATTTTATTCTTTGTAATCTTTACTTCCCCTAATCCTATTTTAAGTCCAACTTCCTCAGCCGTCACAGAGCTTGCATCAACCTTTTTAGAACCATCATCTTTTTTGGCTGCGGTTGTTTCAGATGTCTTAGCTTTCCCATCTGCCCCTGTGCTTACTTTATCATCGTCTCCACTAAATGCTATTGCTAAAACAATAATTAAAACAACTAATGCTATTAATCCTAAGCATCCGAACTTAAAGAACTTTTTCAAAATATTTCCCCCCCTAAAATTTATCTATTTAACAACAAATATTTTACGGTTTAAGAGGAAATATTACTATAGTTTCGACAAAACTAGACATAATGTTACACTTCTTTTTTCTCAATCCAAATATCATTAATTCTTAAATCTAACTCTTTACAAATCTTATAAACAACTGGAAAGGTAGGTAGAGATTTATTGTTTGTTATTAAACTCATTGCTGCAGGACTTAATCCAATTTTTTTAGCAAATTCTCCTTGTTGAATATCTCTCTCTGCAAAAATTATTTTTAATCTACATTTAAAGTCCATAAAAACACCTCGTACATATAATTCTCTAAAAAGTATTATTGTCCTTTTTAATTTATTTTTAGGGACAAGATATAAAGGACATGCCAACTCTCATACCATTTACTATACCAAGTCAATTACCACTCTAGTAGCTCATTCGAGCATATGCCTGATTCCTATATATCAACGTATCAAGCTATTATTTAGCATGCTAGATTGATGGGATAGATACTATGTATCTACAAAGAGGTGGCGCTGTGAAAGGAGGAAACCGTTTTGTTTTTCGAAGCAGTAACAACTACTATCATGGGAGGGCTTGCCTTACATGCTCACCTTTCAAAAAATGGATTGAGTAACGATTCTAAAAAACTAAATAAGATTTTTTCTTTAACTGGATTAAATGTGAAAGATGGAAAGCAGACTTTAACCACTCAATTAGTAAAGAAAAGGAACTATGATTGGGGAACTGAATATCGCTATCGGATACCGTTGGGAAGAAGCTTTGAGGATTATTTATCTAAGCAAAAATCAATTGAAGCAGGATTAAATACACGTTCAGTAAAACTTCAATTAAGAGACCTAAAAGCGCTCAAATTAGACTCGAAAATACTTTCGAATATAAGAAGCTTATATCAAAGAAAACTCGCTGACAGGAAGGAAATAGAGATCGCTTATGATGGTATGTTAGTTGTCAGAGTATATAACGAGCCAATGCCAAAATTAGTGGATATGTTCGAAGGCAAAGCATGGGAAGTACCAATAGGAATTACGAGAGAAAAGAATAAATATATCCTTCATGATTTTGAAAAGATTCCACACTTTGTATTAGGTGGAGCTACTAGGTACGGTAAATCTAATCTTATTAACGGAATAATTACTTCACTCATTAAGCAGCAGTCAAACAACATAAAGCTTCATTTAATCGATTTAAAGGGCGGTGTGGAACTGTGTGACTATGAAAACATTAAACAGACAGTATCAATCGCATATGAGCCGGAAGAAGCGCTAGTTGTTTTAGAGAATGCTTATAACTTAATGAGACAACTGCAACAAACAGTTAAGAAAACAGGAAAAAAGAATGTGCAGCAAGCAGGAATAAAAGAAAGGCATTTTATCTTCATTGATGAAGTTGGGGAATTGAACCCAGAAGAAGCAGTGGATCGTGAAGAAAGAGAATTAAAAAAACAATGTCAAAAGTATATGAGTCAAATATCAAGGTTAGGAGCTGGACTTGGTTTTAGGTTAGTATTAGCAACACAATATCCAACAGGTGACGTTATCCCAAGACAATGCAAACAAAATAGTGATGCAAAACTATGCTTTCGTGTACAGTCTTCCACAGCTTCAAGAGTTGTGTTAGACGAAACAGGAGCAGAACAATTGCCACAAATAAAAGGTCGTGCAATATATCAAACAGCAGATAAAAGAGTCATCGTTCAAACACCATTAATTACTCCAAATGAAATTCAATCCACAATTAATCCACACATCATAGAAAAAGGAGGCAAGAAGATTGAAACCTCTAAACAGCCGACAAGAAGCAATACTATTGTCATTGAAAAAACTGGACTTTCTTAATCGTGATCAGCTGCAAATCATCCACAATCTAGGGAAAGTACGAAACACTAACAGAATCCTAAAAGAACTATCTCCATACTTAGAATCATTCCGGGAAGAGTATTCCACCATTTATTATTTAAACAGCGAAGGAAGGGCATATGTGAACTCTAACAAGGTACGTAGAAAGAACCCTTTTGTTAATCACACTATCCTTAGAAATTACTTTTATATATTTGCTAAAAAACCAACTGAATGGACTAATGAAGTGAAAATAAGTGATGGTATCACAACTTTAATAACTGATACCTGGTTTAAAGCAGGAGGAAAATATCATTTCTTAGAAGTGGATTCGTTGCAAAAAATGAAAGAGAACAGAGTGAAAGTAAATAACTATAAAGCCTTGTACACAGCTGGACATCTAGCAAAACACTTCGGCTATTTTCCACCTTTAATATGGCTTACTACGACTCAGTTACGCAAAAAACAATTAAAAGAATTGTGTAAGGAATTGCCTTGTGCTGTCTATGTGATTGATGAAATCAAATAAGGAGTGATCTAAATGCAAACAATAGCATTCAATGATTTTATGACAGGTAGCTATAAACAGAAGAGTGTGGAAGAAAAGAAAAAATCAAATGTAGGGAAAATAATTAGAAGAGTAGGTACATCAATTACTATTCCATTGTTGTTAGCTAAACCAGCCTTCGCTGCTACTCCTGAAGCAATTCCAGTTGGAGCAAAAGAATGGATGGGGGAACAAGCATTATCCACCTTGGCCCATGCATTGGATCCATTAGTTGATGTGTTAGTTGCTTTATCATTTCCAGTAGCTAGCGTAATTATTGTAGGTGGTTGCTTCTTCTTTATGCTAGGAAACAGTGAGAAGGCTTGGAGTACAATCCAAAACGCTGGATTAGGATACGTATTAATTCAACTATCTCCATTGATATTAAATGTCTTGAAACAGATAGGTGGTGCTATATAATAAGGATAATGGTTTCTTAAAATAAGATGTCTTTTGTGGGTTGAGGTGTTCCGCCTCCAACCCATATAGCAGCAATTTGCCCTAAAGCAGTTAATGTACTTATCCCACTGCCAATCGCATGTGCAAACAAACCTGCAATCGATCCTGCTAACGAAATTCCTGAAAAGCCAGAGCCGTCTAAGCCTGTAATAACTCCCACAGCTGTTAATGTAATGGCGCCGATTTCTTTTGTTAATGGAACAGTTGAAGCCAAGGCTACGCCGAGATCATTGACGATTCCATGGGATTCTTTTGGAAGAAAGTCACCGATGATCGTACTAAAACCTGAGTCACCTAAATAAAAGAAGGCGGCGATTGGAATAACAGGACCAAAAACTTTAAAGCCAAATTGGAATCCTTCGATCAAATAACTTGTTGTTTTCTCCAACCCTTTATTTTTATAACTTACTAATGTTATTAAAAGTAGAATGAAAATCGATGTTCCGCCAACTAGTGCCGTAGCATCTCCCCCCTGTAAATCTAAAAGAGACATGGCAACGACATCAAGGATAAAGAGAATCGGAATAAGGATAGCAAACAATTTCCTTTGTGTGCTGCTAAGTAGTAATCTATTTACTTGCGGAAGAATATCCGATTTATTAGCAGAGGTGGCTCCAGTTGAAAACGTAAGAGTTCCTCTTTTCATATCGCGTTTAATAAAATAGAACGCAGTAATAGTTGTCACAAGCCCCATAACAATGACAAGTGGAATGCTTGCATGCATGACATCTTGGACTGGTATACCAGCTGCATCTGCTGTAAGCTTTGGAGCAGCTTGAATGATAAAATCTCCTGATAATGCTATGCCGTGACCAAATAAATTCATTGCCATGGCAACTGCTATTCCTGGCAGACCGACACGTAAAGCTACTGGCAACAGTACAGCCCCGATTAATGCCACAGCTGGTGATGGCCAGAAGAAGAAAGAAATCAACATCATTACTATCCCTATCGTCCAATAAGCGAGACCAGGTGAACGAATGAGTTTGGAAAAGGGAGAAATCATCACATCATTAATACCAGTTTTCGTCAGAATTTTACTCATTGCCACAATAATAGAGATGACAACGATAGTAGGTAACAATTCTGTAATCGCAAAGATGAAGCTATTAAAAATGCTGCTAATCGAGGTACTTAGGGAACCTGTCGCTGTTATCGCCAAAAGAAAGATTCCGACGATACAAATAAAGGTAGTATCTCTTCTCATTACCATAAAGCCGATGATAAAGACAATGAATAATACATATATCCAATGAAGTGCTGTTAATTCGATATCCAAATAAATACAGCTCCTTTCCCGATTTAAAGTCGATGATGCTATAGGCATCTATCACAATTCGGTTAATACAGATTATGTCGCTGTATGTAAAAGGTGATTGGTTCTCCTGTGAAAAATGGGGAGTTTACCTTATTCCTTTTGAAGCAGATGAAACGTTCATGTTAAAAGAATCAAGAAAGAATAAAGGAGGTGTAATAGACTCCTTCTCAAGATGGAGAAAAAAACATCGAAAGAAGGAGCAAAAAAATTCATAATGGTAGTACAATAGGTTTATATTTTAAAAATGTAATACTTTTTAGAATTATACGAATACAAAGGATGTTTTGTTTGTTGAAACCCAATATTCTAGATATAGATGTCTAAAGAAAGAAGGGGAGTTTTTGAGAAAATCTATCTCCAAAATAATGTTTTCTATTAGTTTACTGATTGTGGGAGTAATTTTATTACTTGTTAATATCGGTGTCATTTCCTTGGAAATAAAAAAATTATTTGTCATAATATATCCGTTTTTGTTGCTTATTTACGGGCTGCTTTCTCTCTATCAAATAGCGATTAAGCGAAAAAGTAATTTGTTTTTCACCTTGTTTCTTCTTACCTTCTCCAGTCTCTTAATATTGGATCGTTTTCAAATATTAGAATTCAAATTTATGGATTTTTGGAGGTTGTGGCCATTAATTATTATTTTAATGGCATTAGGATTAATAAAACCTAAATTTACCTTTGAAATAAATAGTATGGGAAAACGGTATACTACGAAATCTTTTCGAATCGGAGATGTTAAATATAACACAGACAATTGGGCTGTTGAGCCGATGGAGATTTCGCATGGGATAGGAGATGTCTATCTCGATTTTAGCAAAGCTTTTATTCCTGAAGGGGAAACAGAACTATTTATCCATGCAAGAATTGGTGATGTGAAAATTATTGTTCCAGATGATCTAGCGATTTATGTGCATGCAGAAGCAAAGATTGGAGAAGTACGAATTCTCCAGTCGATTAAGGACGGGATAGGAAATAGCATGGAGTTTAAATCTGCTGATTATGAAGAGGCCATAAAAAAGATTAAGTTAAATATTTTACTTAATATAGGCGATATTACAGTGCAAAAAGTATAAGGGGGAAACATGAAACAGACAAATAGCCGCTACGGGTATTACCGAAATGTAGTGTTAACAAGTTTAATTAGTTCATTGTTGTTATTTATAAGTATGTACACATTTCCATATTATGTAATGTCGACGATAGGAAGTTTTGTTTTAGCTGTAATCTGGTTTTTCCTCACAACAATGATCGGTTTTTATTTTGCTTTTAAATGGAACAGCACGCTAAAGAAACAGTTAGATGAAGTATTTTGGTTTACATCCTCTTTAAGGAGAGGGAAAGTACCGCAAAAAATGCAGCTTGCAACAAATGAGTATGTGTATGATTTAAAAGAAGAACTTAATAAACTTGCTGATTATCAACAAGAGCAAGTGCATTCTCTGCAGAGATTAGCAAATGAAAAAACAACACTAGGTCAAACAGCGCACAATGCTGCAGTAATAGAAGAAAGACAACGACTGGCAAGGGATTTGCATGATGTAGTTAGTCAACAATTATTTGCTTTAAATATGATGTCTTCTGCTGCTTATAAAATTTTTGATAGTGATCCCATATTAGCGAAACAACAGTTAAAGGAAATTGTTTCGATTGCTGGAAAAGCTCAAGGAGAAATGCGAGCGTTATTACTTCATTTAAGACCTATTGAATTAAGCAATGATACACTGTGCGATGGCATTATTAAACTTATTCAAGAGCTGAAAGGAAAAACAACGCTTCATTTTTCTGCAAGTATTGATGAAATAGAAGGCTTATCTACAGCTGGACAAGAACATTTATTTCGAATTGTTCAAGAAGCTTTGTCAAATGTGCTTCGTCATTCTCATGCAGATAAAGTAAGAATCATTTTGGAAGAACGTGGAGAATATGCTTCTCTACATATAAGTGATAACGGCAAAGGCTTTGATCCAACTATAGAGAGGATTGCATCATATGGATTAAAAACAATGAGAGAACGATGTGAGGAAATTGGTGGTGTGATGGAAATTCGTTCGAAAATTGGTGAAGGCACATATATCGATATTAGAGTTCCGATAAAGGGGTGGGAGAAATGATTAAAGTGGTAGTAGTAGATGATCATGAAATGGTGCGAAAAGGAATCATTTCTTATTTAATGACAGAGTCTAATATGCAAATCGTGGGAGAAGCAAATAATGGCAAGGTAGCAGTTCAGCTTGTGTTAAAGGAAAAACCAGATATTGTGCTAATGGATTTATTAATGGAAAATGGCAATGGAATGGAAGCAACAAAGGCTATTTTAATGGATTATCCTAGCTGCAAAGTTATCATTATCACTAGCTTTTATGATGAGGCACAAGTAATTCCGGCAATAGAGGCAGGTGCTTTTAGCTATCTATTAAAAACGGCAAGCGCTTCTGAAGTTGTTCATGCCATTAATAAAGCATATAGTGGGGAAGCAGTGATTGAACCGAAAGTTGCTAACGTAATGGTGAAAAAATTGCGAGCAACAGAACGAAAACCTCATGATGAGTTAACGGAAAGAGAATTTGAAGTACTAATGTGTATTGGTGAGGGGATGACAAATCAAGCAATTAGTGAAGAACTTTACATAGGGATAAAAACAGTGAAGACTCATGTTAGCAATATCTTATCAAAATTAGGAGTAGCCGACCGAACACAAGCAGCTGTGTATGCGAATAGAAATGGCATTATTAAAACAAGGTAGTCATTTGTTCATAGGCTACAAGGATTTTTTTATTCCACACTTAACGGACAGTAAGACTTTGGCAGTAAGCTTAAGAGCATTTGAGGAAGAGAGGCGGGAGATCAACTGTCCGTAAAGGTCCGAATGATTCAACTAACCACCAGTGGGGGATGAAGAAGAACCGCCACTGATGGAAATTTCATTTTATGACTCCACTTCTTCAGGAATAGTTAATTGGACAAAGTAGGGTTTTCCATTAAAGATAGAGTGTTGGGAAGAATTCCAGCTCTTTTCACTGTTTTTGCCAATTGGCGCATTAGCATTTTCTGGCTGTTGCTTCCACTTAATATAACTAGCTTTTTCTTCCCATAGGCAAAAGAGAATATAAGTGTCTCCCTTTCTAGGGCGAAGAAATCGAATAGCCGTCATTGTTCTGTTCGGGTGAGAAGTAAAGTAATGGAGCATATTATGTTCGAAAATAGGTTTATTCTCTTCATTTACTGGAATGTGATTCATTGTAATAAAACCTTTGTTTTCTAACACTCCATCGCTGAATAAAATATCATAGCTTCTTGGTTCTTGAAATAAAGAAGGGGTTTGGCTTTCATGAAGCAGTATCGCCCGATCGCTAGTTTCATCTTGCATTAACAATAATGTTTCTTTAGAAAATTCACTCTCGTATTTTTTCCTTAAATAATCATAGGTTCCGCTTGTAAGATAGATATTCAATAATCTCCCTCCAATATAACAAAGATTTTAAGCATACAATAGAAGGGGAAGGTTACGATGAAATCCCCTTAAACTTCTACATAACTAATTATATAACCTATTTTGTATATCCTTATAATAAAAATTGTTTTATTTCACAAATTAATATTATAAGCATACCTCTTTCATTGTAACTTATTTTTACCTACAACCTATTCAAATAGGTTTTCACAAAGTAAATTTTTTTCGCGTGCTTTCAGTATAATTGTTAGAGTAAAGGTCTTCGGTTTTTTCGGGTAAAAATGTCTAAATTGTGACAAAGTGATAAGTTATCTATGCAAAGGTAGTGAAAAAGATATATTATTAAAATATATGTATATGGAAAATGAATATTTTTACATTAAGTAAAGAGAGAGTGGGGTGTCTAGATGTGGACATTCCTTTTTAGCCCACTCTTAACGGACAGTAAGACTCAACCGTAAGCTTATGAGAATACGAGGAAGCTAGGTGGGAGATCAACTGTCCGTAAAGGTCCGATTGGTTCAACTAACCATCAGTGGGGGAGGAAGGAAAACCCCCACTGATGGAAGTTTCACTTTATTGGTAATGGTATGGCTATAAGAAGAGGGATAGGTAGTTTCTTTTATAAAAAATCCTCCCCACAAAACTTTTTACTTGCATATTATTTATAAATATTATAACTTAATAATGATTATAAATAAGTGGAATGTATAAATTACTATAGATAAATGGAATACATACCTTTGAAAGGTGGACTTATAGAGGATGAGCAAACAAGTGAAAGATACATTTATTAAAGCGGCAAAAGGACAGCAGACGGATTATGTTCCAGTTTGGTATATGCGGCAAGCTGGCCGTTCCCAGCCTGAGTACCGAGCAATTAAAGAGAAATATTCTTTATTTGAAATAACACATCAGCCAGAATTATGTGCTTATGTGACAAAATTACCTGTTGATCAGTATGATGTAGATGCTGCGGTATTATATAAAGATATTATGACACCACTGCCGGCAATTGGTGTGGATGTGGAAATAAAATCAGGAATTGGACCAGTGATAGAGAATCCTATTCAGTCAATGGATGATGTTTCAAGACTTGGTATGTTACATCCTGAACAAGATATTAAATATGTCCTTGACACAATTAAGCTCCTTACAACTGAGCAATTAAATGTACCTTTAATTGGTTTTTCTGGTGCTCCTTTTACCCTTGCTAGTTACATGATTGAAGGTGGACCATCCAAAAACTATCATAAAACAAAAGCATTTATGTATGCGAAACCAGAAGCTTGGTATGCTCTAATGGAAAAACTTGGTGATATGGTTGTTACTTACGTGAAGGCACAGATTAGTGCAGGAGCAAGTGCGATTCAAATTTTTGATTCATGGGTGGGAGCATTAAATGTGGAGGACTACCGCTTATTTATAAAGCCTGTAATGAAAAGAATTTTTTCAGAGTTAGCGAATGAAAATGTACCTTTCATTATGCATGGAGTAGGGGCAAGTCATTTGGCTCTTGAATGGAATGATCTTCCTCTTGATGTTGTTGGGCTAGATTGGAGATTACCTATATCTAAAGCAAGAAAAATGGGGATAACCAAAGCTGTTCAAGGAAATCTAGATCCTGCTGTGCTTCTTGCACCATGGAGTGTTATTGAAGAAAGAGCGAAAACAATCATTGAGCAGGGAATAGAACAACCAGGCTTTATCTTTAATTTAGGACATGGTGTATTTCCGGATGTAGATCCTGCTGTGTTGAAAAGATTGACTGGTTTTATTCATGAGTATTCTGGTGATTTATTAAGTAAGCTTGTTGGTAAATAAAAATCACTTTTACGGATATCTACAGTTAGAAGGATATAAAATATATAGAAAGAAAAGAGGTAATGAAAATGACTCGCAAAAAAATGGGCCTTCTAGTCATGGCGTATGGAACTCCATATAAGGAAGAAGATATTGAAAGATATTATACAGATATTAGACATGGAAGAAAGCCGACAGATGAAATGCTTGAAGATTTAAAAAGTCGCTATGAAGCAATCGGAGGCATTTCCCCTTTGGCAAAAATCACGCTGGAACAGGCAAAGGGATTAGAAGCGCATCTTAATGAGATTCAAGCTGATATTGAATTTAAAATGTATTTAGGTTTAAAACACATTGAACCATTTGTAGAAGATGCAGTAAAGATGATGCATGACGATGGAATTCAAGAGGCATTTAGTATTGTTTTAGCTCCTCACTATTCTACTTTCAGTATTAAAGCTTATAATACTCGTGCGAAAGCAGAAGCAGACAAACTAGGTGGCTTAACGATTCATAGTATGGAAAGCTGGTATAAGGAGCCTAAGTTTATTAACTATTGGGTCAACCAATTAAAAGAGACGTACGCAAAAATGTCTCAGGATGAAAGAGAAAATGCAGCTTTAATTGTATCTGCACATAGCTTACCAGAAAAAATTCTTCAATATGGAGATCCTTATCCGGAACAATTAAAGGAAACAGCAGAGTTAATAGCAAAGGGAGCAGGAATTTCTACTTATTATCTTGGCTGGCAAAGTGCAGGTAATACACCAGATCCTTGGCTTGGTCCAGATGTTCAGGATTTAACAAGAGATTTACATGCTAAGTATGGATATAAAGCATTTGTGTATGTTCCAGTAGGCTTTGTAGCTGAACATTTAGAAGTTTTATATGACAATGATTACGAATGCCTCGTCGTTACGAAAGAAGTTGGGGCAAGTTATTATCGACCAAAAATGCCGAATGCACAGCCAGAATTTATTGATGCATTAGCAACAGCTGTTTTAAAAGAAATTGCTGCGCCTATTAAAGGGTAAATGACAAAATTATTTTTTTCTTGTTATTATTATATTGTAAACGGAACCAAGTGATTTTTACGAAAATCACTTGGTTTCTTTTGTTGCAACAGATTTAACACTGTGATATATTCATTTTTGTACTAACTGACCGAAATGTTATTTTAGTCAGTTTCGGTGGAAAATAAGGCTGATTTCATAAAAAGCATGTTCCTTTTGACATTATTGAAAAGCGCGATGGAACGAACCTAGACTAAAGATTAGTCATAATAAAGTTAATTAATGGAGAACGTCAAAGCAGACTGGTGTATGTTTTCTTCAACATGAAAAGATAACTTAAGAAAGAGGTGGGAGATTTGGCTGTTGATCGTAGGAAGCTTATTTTAGAGGCGGCAACAAAATCATTTTCTATGTTTGGCTATAAAGCAACTACTATGGATCATGTCGCTAAAATTGCAAACGTAGGAAAAGGAACGATTTATACCTTTTTTAAGAATAAGGAAGAACTGTTTTTTGAAATTATTAATGATTTGATTGTGGAAATGAAGGAGAAAGCAGATGAATCATTTGATTCTTCCTCTACATTTATGGAAAATGCGCATCGAGCACTGATGAATATGATTGAATACCGAAAAGAGCACCAACTTACGGTTAAGCTTTTCCAAGAGCAACGCGAAATGGGTACTTTGGAAGTGAAAGAAGTAATTAGTCATTTAGAAAATGCCATATTAAATTACATGAAAATACGTGTCCAAGAAGCTGTTGATAAAGGAGAAATTAAAACACAGAATACGGAGTTAACTTCCTTTATTATTTTTAAAGTATATTTAGCGTTAATTTTTGAGTGGGAGAAACAGCACCCACCCCTAACTGCAGAGGAAATAGCTTCTAACTTTGAATTACATCTTTTTCATGGTTTAGCAAGTACGTCCAAAAGCTACTAAAGGAAAAAGATAGATAAATTCGATGCTTGTCCTTTATTGTTATCGGAAATTGTAAAGGATAAAATGATTTATCCCACTCTTAACGGACAGTAAGACTCCCCCCTCAATCTTCTGAGAATACGAGGAAGATGGGGGGGAGATCAAAGGTCCGATTGGTTCAACTAACCATCAGTGGGGAGGAAGGAAAAGCCTCACTGATGGAAGTTTCACTTTATTAAAAATGGAGGGAAATTACATGAAACAAAGTTTATTAAAGGCAGAGCTGTCCTCTATTTTTAAAAATAAAATGATGCTGATCTCTGTCATTGCTATTGTATTTATTCCAGTTTTATATGCTGGTATCTATTTATGGGCCTTCTGGGATCCGTATGGAAACTTAGATAAATTACCTGTTGCCGTTGTTAATGAAGATACCGGGACAGAGATGAATGGTAAATCGTTAGATATCGGAAAAGATTTAGTGGAAAATTTAAAGGATAGTGAAGATTTTAATTTTATTTTTGTAGATAAAGAAACGGCATATAAAGATTTAGAAAAACAAAAGTATTATATGCTGATTGAAATTCCCAAGGAATTTTCGGAAAATGCGACAACATTATTGGAAGATAATCCGCAAAAATTAGATTTGAAGTATGTTTCAAATCCAGGATATAACTTTATTTCTTCTCAAATAGGGAATTCTGCGATAGAAAAAATAAAACAAGGTGTTAGTAAAGAAGTGACTGAAACCTATGCGGAGTCTATATTTGAAAACATTACAGAAATGTCAGATGGCTTAAAAACGGCAAGTACTGGTGCAAAGGATTTAGAAGAAGGCACAGACAAAATTAAATCAGGCACGGAAGAAGTGTATAAAAATCTAGAAACGCTTGCTGAAAAGTCTATACAATTTTCTGATGGTGTAAATAGTGCAAATGATGGAGTGAAAGAGCTTGCTACTGGTGCAGGTGATTTAAATCAAGGATTATCCCAATTACAATCAGCACAGGGAGAATTAAATAGTGCTGCACAGAAATTGCAAGGGGGAGATCAAGCGATCCTTGATGGCGTTTCTCAAACGAAAGATGGAATTAATACAGTTAAAACAAATCTACCTTCCTTAATAGAGGGAGCAGATCAACTGCAATCAGGTTCAAATAAGTTAACGCAAAATTTGACTGAGTGGAGTGATAAATCTGAACAGTTAGCAGTTGGTGCAAATCAGTTGAATGAAGGGGCTAAAACCTTACAGGAAACAATTAATGCAATGATGCCAATGTTGCAAGGATTACCAGAAGAAAACAAACAACAGCTAGTAGCAGCACTTCAAGGCTTAGTGGACGGTAGTTCGTCGATTGCAACAAATACGAAAGCTTTGAGTCAAGCTGCAGACCAACTGGCAGCAGGTGGCGAGGGCTTATCTAATGGGTTAACGGACTTAAATGAAGGACAAAAACAGCTGCAATCAGGTGTTAATCAGCTAAGTGATGGTAGCAGCCAATTAGAAAATGGGGTAAAACAGCAGGTAGCTGGTCAAGAACAATTTGTTGCTGGGATGAATAAGTATGCTGCAGAGTTCTCAAAAGCTGTCGACGGTTCTTCTAAGTTAGCTACTGGTGCTAATACTCTGGTATCCGGAATGAATACACTTGCATCAGGATCGACTGCCTTATCAGATGGAACTAATTTACTAAAAAGTGGTTCAAAGGAATTGGTGAACGGAACTTCTTCCTTAGTTGATGGCAGTAAAGAGCTTGCCTCCAAATTATCAGATGGAGCAGAGGAAGCAAGTTCCATTCATTCAGATGAAAAAACATATGACATGATAGCTGAGCCAATCTTAGTTGATCAAGAAAAGGTATCAGACGTTCCAAACTATGGTACTGGTTTGGCACCATATTTCATTTCTCTTGGCTTATTTGTTGGTGCATTAATGCTCTCTATTGTGTTCTCTTTTGCAGAACCAGAAGAGCAGCCGAAGAGCGGTATTCGTTGGTTCTTAAGTAAAACAATCATTTTAATCGGTGTGGGTGTCTTACAGGCTCTTGTTGCTTCCTTTGTATTATTAGTCATTTTAGGTATGGAAGTGCAAAGTGTACCATTGTTCATCCTATTTACCGTGCTAACTAGTTTAGTATTTTTCTCGATTATCCAATTTTTTGTTACTTTATTTGGAAATCCTGGACGGTTTATTATCGTCATCATCATGATTTTCCAATTAACAACAAGTGCGGGTACTTTCCCGTTAGAGTTAATACCAAATGTGCTACAGCATATCCACAATCTATTGCCAATGTCTTATTCTGTAGCTGGATTAAAAGCTGTTATCTCTACAGGTGATTTAGAATTTATGTGGCATAATGCAGAGATTCTTGGTATTTATCCACTAATATTCTTTGCTGGTACAGCTGCTTACTTTATCTTTAAGTACAAACGTTATTATACAAATACGAAAGTAGAAGCAACTGTCGAATAAACGGAAAGCTGCTAACTTTGTATCTTCACAGGAACATCTATTGAACTTATTATCAATAGATAATGGTGGAGTTACTTAGTTGCAGCTTTTTTTAATGCTGTTACAAAAAAAACTTTGCCAATTCTATGAAAAAAGTACAAATGAAGTGATTATTTGCCGTTTTTTCGTTATAGTATAAAAGGGCAATTAAATTCGGGAAATTTGGATATAATTCTACAAAATTATAAGGGGTGTCTTTTTATGCTATTTATAGATAATAAAGGGATTACAGATCCGCGCATTAATCTAGCAATAGAAGAATATGCTTTGAAAAATTTAGACATAAATGAAACTTTTCTTTTATTTTATATAAATGAACCTTCTATCATTATTGGGAAAAACCAAAATACAATAGAAGAAATTAATACTGAATATGTTGAATCAAAAGGTATACATGTTGTTAGAAGATTGTCTGGCGGCGGTGCTGTTTATCATGATCTAGGTAATTTAAATTATAGCTTTATCACAAAGGATGACGGAGATAGCTTCCATAATTTTAGAAAATTCACGGAACCCGTTGTCCAAGCTCTTAAAAGTATGGGAGTAAATGCTGAATTAAGCGGACGTAACGATCTGCTTGCAGAAGGTAGAAAAATTTCAGGGAATGCCCAATTTTCTACAAGAGGCAGAATGTTTACACATGGTACCTTGTTATTTGATTCTGAAATGGATCATATTGTATCAGCCTTAAAAGTGAAAAAAGACAAGATCGAATCAAAAGGGATTAAATCAGTACGAAGCAGAGTTGCAAATATCACTGAGTTTCTTCCAGAAAAAATAGCAGTCGAAGAATTTCGCCGCTTGCTATTAATTTATCTTTTTGATGGGGAAGAGAATATTCAAGAATATGTATTAACAGCTGAAGATTGGGAGAAAATCCATCAACTATCAAAAGAAAGATACCAAAATTGGGATTGGAATTACGGAAAATCCCCTAAATTTAACTTACAGCATTCTCATCGTTTCCCAGTTGGCCAAATTGATGTAAGATTTGATGTAGTTAAAGGAATTGTGAAAAACTGCAAAATTTATGGTGACTTCTTTGGGGTTGGCGATGTAGAAGATATCGAAAAGCGATTGATTGGTGTCCGCTATGACCGCTCTGAATTAGAAAAGGCATTAGAAGACATTTCTATTAAGCATTATTTTGGAAATGTAACAAAAGAAGATTTTCTGCAATTAATTTATTGATCATATAGAAGAATAATTTTTAGGCATCTTAAATGATAGTAGGTATCTTATTATTTTGGATGCTTTTTTGTAGTTAAAAGTAAAAGCGGGTCCGTTCCATTGCGCTCACACTTTTAAAGTAAAGTGTAGCAGGGAATATGTTTTTTTAAATTAATGCGACTGTTGTCAGACTAATGATCTATGATAACGAGGAGTTTGCTTCCCTAAGGAAATAGTATCGGCTGAGACGCCTGGACAGAAGTAAAATAAATAGCAAAAATATCTCCTTTTAGTTCTAAAAAACTCTTTTTGGGACTACTTATTATAATAGGTTGTACTAGGCAGGCAGGAGGGAGATTATGACTAGAAAAATTGGTTTTTATGCAGTAGTTGCCTATGTGTTATACGGCTTGTTTTTTTATTGGTATTTATTTCAATACACTAGTCCAACTTTACCATTTGAATATCAGGGGTCACAAGCCGATCCGAGTACTTTTCTAAATAGTAGAGAATTGCTATTAAGTGAGGAATATTCGCGGGTAAGGAACTTTTTGTTTTTTATATCTACACCGTTTGAATGGCTTCTTTACTTATTTATTTTGTTATTTGGTTTTTCCAAAGTGTTTAAAAAGTGGGGAGAGACTTCTGCGAAACATAAGCCGTTGCAAACGGCAATTTATTTATTTTGGCTGAATATAACAGCGTTTATTCTTACATTTCCCATTAGTTATATCAGTTACTCTTTGTCGAAAACGTATCATATTTCTACCCAAAGCTTTCCTTCTTGGATGAAGGATCAATTAATTGATTTTTGGGTGAATTTTGTTATTGTATACCTTGTTGTCGTAGTCTTATATTGGCTAATGAGAAAGAGCCAAAAGAGATGGTGGCTTTATGGATGGTTTTTATCTATTCCGTTTACATTATTTCTTACGTTTATCCAGCCTGTCGTCATTGATCCTTTATATAATGATTTCACGCCTTTAAAGGATAAAGAATTAGAGACTGAGATATTGAAGCTGGCCAGTGCCTCCAATATACCAGCTGATCATGTATTTGAAGTGAATATGTCGGATAAAACGAGCGCATTAAATGCCTATGTAACAGGAATAGGAAGCAATGCAAGAATCGTGCTTTGGGATACAAGCTTAAAAGAATTAGAGAATGAGGAAATTTTGTTTGTAATGGCACATGAAATGGCTCACTATGTAGAAAAACATATTTACATCGGAATTAGTATTTCCTTATTCTTTTCCTTGTTTGGTTTGTATTTTGTTTATAAATTAATGCACTGGATTGTGAATAGATGGGGACCAGCCCTTAAAATATCGAAAATAGAGGATATCCAGTCTTTCCCTCTAGTTCTTTTATTAATTTCCATGTTACTTTTTGCTGTAAATCCATTAACTAATTTAATTTCAAGATATGAGGAAAAAAGGGCGGATAACTATGCAATCCAATTAACAGACAATCCGGAAGCTGGTATTGTTACTTTTCAAAAGCTAGCGAAAACAGGGTTGAGTGAGGTGAATCCCCCATTATTAGTAAAAATATTCCGCTATAGCCATCCGACAATGCTAGAAAGAATTAGTAAACTGGAAGAGGAAAGCATTCGTTTACAAAATGAGAAGCAATAAGGAACGGTTTTTACTTTTGGTTTGTTCATCTGATAGCAACTTGAATACACTTTGGAGTTCTTTCGGCGAATGGTGAGACAAGGTTTCACTATTTCTACAAGAATCAATGTATATTCAAGTTGCTCTTTGTATTTTTAAAAATATTCTATACAAAAAGATAAAAGGATGATTCAAAGAGCGTAATCCTAGCTAAGTGATTAGGCTTTTTGAATCATCCTTACATTTTAAGTAAATCTATTATTATCAAGTACCAAAGCGCTTACATAATAAGTTGAATTTAATACTTAGTTCATTGAACTTTTCTCTATCTTGTTCATCAATGGCTTTATCGATCAAGGACATCAAACTTGCTTTTTCATTATTTAATTGAATTTCTGAAAGCAACATTTCAATATAGAGGTCTTTTACATAAGTTTCCGCGTTTTTTTTAAGGGCACTTAACTTTGTAAACTCAGTATACGACTTGTCATTCATTGTCTTTCCCTCCTGATGCCTTTTTAATATTATATGGGAAAATTTGATAATTATCAATTTGTTTTTTAAAAATTTAGAAATTTGATTATAAAGTATGTCTATATTCTTAAAAATGAAATAAATAATTAAGTTTATTAGGTGAAAAGTGCTATTATAAGGGAGAATTACTAATAAAAGGAGTGGTTTATGGATGAAAGAAAATTACTTAATAGTAGATAAGTATTGTATTAATTACTACACGCTCGCAGTATTGCCTTACATCTTAACTAACGGTACTATTTATTCAAAGGTATATGAACATGATAAGGTATTCTTGTGCAAACTCACCCCGTTAATGATTGTCAAAACTACATGTGGTTATCTGGGCAGTTCCTATGAAGGGAGAAGAGACGGGACACGTAAATTAATGACATATCACCACAAGCTGCCAATTGTTATTGATGATTTTAATTCCATTTATTTTTTTCCAACTCACTCTCCTAGAAATAACAACTGCGCATGGATTTCTCTTCATCATATTCTCGATACCAAAAAAATAGAAGTGTCCAAAGTGAGAATCACCTTTCAAAATTTACAGAAAATAGAAGTGGATATTTCTCTTTATACGCTAAGAAATCAAATTATGCGGACGAACTCATTAAAAACTTTACAGCGCTATAATCATGAAGCAAGCATTAATCCTAAATTAACCTATAAAAGTTTACTGGTGGAAAAACAGAAGAAATTAGCTGAAACGCAAATGATCTATAAAAAAAAGAAGGGAAAATGAGATAGCTAACGCATGGATTTTTTTTATTTGTTATTGTTAACTAATAGTAAACCGCTTCACTAGCGTCGCATAAACATTGACGGAATTTTCCGTTATTAATTATCCTTACTTTTGAGTAAAAAGAAAGATGATTAAACATAGGTAGTAAACATCCATTTTTTTACTATACCTTGTGGCGAGTGTGATAGAGACAGTGATTGGCTTATGGGACAGTGTTTCCCCCTATTTTTCTCAACCAAATGTGTTCCGGTTTCCATAAAGCTGCTTTCAAATAACGACTAATTTGTAAGTACGATCGCTTACTTTTCGTGTTCCGTTGAGCCAGTACATTCAAGCAATAGACGATCATCGCTATATACACTTGGTTGTGCACAGCTTGTTCACTCTGTCCAAAGAATTTTTTGATATTCAAATGCTGTTTCATCCATTTGAAAAACAGTTCAATGGCCCACCGTGATTTGTAAAGTTCAGCGATTTCATCCGCACTTAAATCAAAACGATTCGTTAACAAGTGTAGCTCATTTCCTTTTGTATCCCATACTTTGATCAAACGGAAAACATTCTCCGATCGATTTTGTGTGGTTCCAATGACGACCATCTCATCCGATAACACAGAAGAATCTTCTGGTAACGAGAGTGTTTCAAGGCTACGTACAACCGCATTTTTACGCAGTCGAGAGACGAAGAAATAGCCTTCATCTGTCATGCGATCGAATCGTTCATAGTCCAAGTATCCACGATCAAACACATACATGCATTCTTTGTCATCGACCAGGATCTCAAGCTGGCCTCGGTCATGTTCGTTGGCATTTGTAAGCACGGATTGATCTGGATAGGAATGACCTTTTTCCATAAATACGAGGCGTAGATGGAGCTTCACACCAGATTTGGTTTTTCGAAATTTTGCCCACTTATGGTTGTTCAAGTTTAATGGTAATGTACTGGAATCAATAATTTTAAGAGGTGTTGTCGTTTTTCGTCTCGCTTGAAAATCAGTCTTCCGATGAATTTGCTTGACTAAATCAAGAAAAATAGTTTGGAAAAACTCCGTTGGAACCAGATTTAATCGCCTACCCAGTTGAGAGAAACTAATGGAATCAAGTTGAGTGGCGTTTTGTAATTCTTCTGAAAACACGCAATCACTTAATGCACGCAAACTCTCCGTTTCATGGAGTTGTGCATATAGTAGTAATTTCAAAAAGGAAGTCATATGCAGCTTCTTCGTATAGTAATTTAATTGATAGTTTTTCACTTGTTCCTCTAACAAATTGTTGGAAATAGGTGAAAGCCATTGTTCAAATGATGTTTTTCGTGTAAACTTATCCATGCGTTAGTCCTTTATTTTGGATTTGGATAGGTTACTACCACCAACCCATTATAAAGGCTTTTTTATAGAAAAGTTTATTTGCGGAAAATTTAATTTATTTAGCTATGTTGAATTATTTTAATGCGACACTAGTGAAACCGCTTATATAAATAATACTCTAATAATTCCTGAGCTTTATTACGAAGGCGTGGGTTAAAGTAGTTATGAAATTCCTCATATCCGTTATAAATAAATAAAAACATGGTAAATGCTTCATCACGATTTACTTCTTGTATCTTCATTGTATGCCTATACATATAACTCTTCGTTTTTTTAAACTCCAATTGTACTGCTTTCATTGAATTTTCGATAAGGTCTATATAAGGTTGTTTTAATTTAAAATTACTTATTTTGACGACCTGTAGATCCCGATTAAGTATAGTTAAAAGCATAGGAAGATAAATGGCCTTTTCCATAATGTCTCTTTGTATTTCAGGAATTCGTGTCATATCCTTTAGCCCCTTCTTTTTTTGATGGATAGAACGTTTGTTCTTATATGATAATACTTGTTTTGTTTCTTATTTTCAAGTGAATAATTGCAGGAAGTGGAATGTTAAGCATACAATTTCTTTAAAAACTTCTAAAAGATGTTTGTTTTTTCAATAGGAAAACTTAAGGTATAGAATAACTAAGCAGCCTGAATTATGTAGACTCATGCAAGGATTAGCGAGACCCTGGAAATCGAAGGTATTCAGTCTACAGATCAGTAGCAACAAACTTTACAAAAATAGGCAAAATTTTAAAAGGAAATAAGGAGGGGAAAGTATTTCATTCGTCGAAATATATAATAACTTTAACAAGGAAGGAAGATGGAAGTGAAAGAAAGTAAAAGAATAAATGCAGAGGATTTATATGAATTAAAATCTGTGGTGGATCCACAAGTTAATGGAATAGGGCAAGAATGTTTATATGTACTCACTTCCATTTGTAAAGAAACCGATAAGTATTATTCTAATATTTTTCATAAGAATTTAAATACACTTGAAACCTCTCAATGGACATTTGGGAAGGATCGAAACCATTCTCCAAGATGGTCACCAAATGGAGAACAAGTTGTCTTTATTTCTAATCGTTCTGGGAAAAATCAATTATTTTTATTAAGTAAAAAAGGGGGAGAAGCAAAGCAGCTTACTTATTTAGTGAATGGAGTAAGTAATCCAGTCTGGTCTCCCGATGGCAAAGAAATAGCTTTTCAAAGTAATTTCAAAACAGGTGAAACCGTAGCAGACAAAGAGTCTAAAAAGGAAGACAAAGAGGACAACCTTACTGCCTTAGAGGTAACTAACATGAAGTACAAATCAGATGGCAAAGGCTTTTGGGATGGAAGTTATGATCATATTGCGGTGATCGATATCGAAAGTGGTAATATGGAGCAACTTACGACTGGAGACAATAATTATTACTTGCAAAGCTGGTCACCAGATGGACAATATATAGCTATTAGTGCAGATCAAAATAAAGAGAAGGATTTTAGTTTTATCTCTGATATTTATTTATATAACAGAAAAGAGAAAAACTGGAAGAGGATTACGGAAAGCAATGGGAATTATGGGAAAGTAACATGGACGCCTGATAGTAAAAGAATAGGATTAATCGGAAGCGACAGAGAGTATGAGAATGCTACTCTATCAAAACTATGGGTATATGATTTAGAATCTGATTTTCTACAATGCTTGACTCCAGAGTGGGATGTTAATGTTGGCGATTATGCAATCGGTGATTTTCAACAGGGAGTAGTAACACCTGGAATGCTGTGGGGAGAGGATAATGAAAGCTTTACTTTCTTAGCATCCGATCATGGAAATACAGTTGTTTATTTTGGAAATATTTCTGGAGCAATCTATCCATCTCTCATTGATAATCAGCATGTATACGGCTTATCCACTGGAGGAAGTTTAAAAAAGGCGGTTGTAGCTATTAGTACACCTACACATCCAGGAGATTTATATACTCTAGATTTAGAGACAGGAGAGATTCAGCAAATTACAGAGGTGAATAAAGAATTTGCTGAATCGCATGCTTTTTCCGAAGCTGAACCGCTACAATTTGCGTCTCGAGATGGCTGGGAGCTTCATGGTTGGTTAATGAAGCCACAAGGTTTTAAAGAGGGAGAAAAATATCCATTAGTATTAGAGATTCATGGAGGGCCGCATGCCATGTATGCTAATTCTTATTTTCATGAATTTCAAACACTAGCTTCCAATGGCTTTGCTGTATTATTTATTAATCCGAGAGGAAGCCATGGCTATGGACAGCAATTTGTAGACGCTGTCCGCGGCGATTATGGTGGGAAGGATTATGAGGATATTATGGATGCTGTAGACTATTGCTTAGAGACATTTAATTTTATTGATTCTTCACGTTTAGGTGTTACAGGCGGTAGTTATGGCGGCTTTATGACTAACTGGATTGTGGGACATACCGATCGTTTTAAGGCTGCAGTCACACAGCGATCCATTTCTAATTGGATAAGTTTTTATGGGGTTAGTGATATTGGCTATTATTTTGCTGATTGGCAAATTAAAGCAGATTTAAATGATATCGAAACACTGTGGAAGCATTCTCCCTTAACCTATGTAAAGAATATTAAAACTCCATTGCTTATTTTGCATGGAGAAAAGGATTATCGCTGTCCAATTGAACAAGCAGAGCAATTGTTTATTGCATTAAAGATACAGAAGAAGGAAACAAAATTTGTTCGTTTTCCAGAATCAAATCATGAACTTTCCAGAAGTGGAAAACCTGCCCTTAGAATAGAGAGACTGAACTATATTAACAATTGGTTTTTGGAATACGTATAATGAATCAATAATCGAAGGTGCCATTTGGTGCCTTCTTTTTATAGGAGGAGAGGTTGTTATTTTAGATCATTATATACATCAACAGCCTTTCTAAAAATAACGAAGAATGAGTAGATGAATAGACAAAAAAAGTACAGTGTTACCCTGCAATGTAATTTTAAGCAAGAAAAAAATGTCTAATGGAACTTTTTTTGATATGATAGTAAAAAGAAAGTTTATGATTAAGTAATTAAGGGGTTAGATAATAAGTAGGATTTTACATAGAAAAGAAGGTCTATATTTTTGTGCAAAGGTTACAATTGATAATAATACATGCTTAAAAACGATTATGAATATGGAAAGGATTAAATGAAATGGGGAGAACGGAATATAGAAAAGGAAAGAAAAGAAGGAGATTACGAAAAGGAAGAGTCTTCTTTCTATTCCTCATTCTATTTATATTATTTGCAGGGATATATAGTATTTTTCAATTTAAACAAGGAGAAAAGCAATCATTAGGTAAACTTGGTGTGGATGAGGTTAAATATGAATTTAATGGGGAAGAGGATATTAACGGAGGAACGAATATTCTTTTACTAGGAAGTGACCAGCGTAAAGGAGAAACACAATCTCGCACAGACACGATAATGATTGCCCAATATCATCCAGATAAAGGTACATATAAAATCATTTCCTTAATGAGAGATATGTATGTAGAGATACCAGGATATGGACAAGGTAGGATTAATACAGCTTATACAATTGATGGTCCTGAACTACTTAGACAAACAATCAAACAAAATTTTGATATAGATTTGCAATATTATGCCATTATTAA
This sequence comes from Niallia sp. RD1, assembly GCF_024219955.1. Lineage (NCBI taxonomy): Bacteria > Bacillati > Bacillota > Bacilli > Caryophanales > Bacillaceae > Niallia > Niallia sp. RD1. The sequence goes on from NZ_CP100420.1 coordinate 2,722,455, forward strand.
TTTTGAAGGATTTGAAGCAGTTATTGATGAAGCCTTCCCGAATGGCGTAGAAATCGATGTAGAAAAACAAATGTCAAAAAATATTGGTGTTACGTTAGAGCCAGGAGTACAGCATTTAAATGGAAAGCAGTTATTAGGATATGTTCGTTTCCGCCATGATGCAGAATCTGACTTTGGAAGAGTAGCGAGACAGCAAAAAACGTTACAAGCAATCGCTGATCAAGTTTCTGCAGTCCAGACATTTGCTAAGCTACCAAAACTTGCAGGGGTAATTATGCCTTATATAAATACGAGCATGGACACGGGAGATATGCTGTTTATCGGAAAAGATTTATTAACTTCAAAAAATCACGAGGTAGAATCATTACGAGTTCCTGTAGATGGAAGCTTCCAGGATATGAAAGTGAACGGAGCCGCTGTCTTATTGATTGATTTAGAAGCGAATAAAGCAGCAATAAAAGAATTTTTAGCTCAATAATTCGGATTTTTTTTAACATATTCTTTATATTTAGATAGTAATAGATGAATTAAAATGGAATAGTCAGGTAGAGTTATCCCACTCTTAACGGACAGTAAAACTCCCGCCTCGAACTGATGAGAATATGAGGAAGATCAACTGTCCGTAAAGGTTCGAATGGTTCAACTAACCATCAGTGGGGGAGGAAGGAAAACCCCCACTGATGGAAGTTTCACTTTATTTTGTTCATTGAAATGCTATAAGTAAATTGTTTAGTTAGAAGAGGAAAGGTACAAGGAATCCTTACGTTTTTTAATGGGATTCATTGAAACGAACTTAATTAAAAGAATACACATACGAAAAGATGCGTAAGTTATACAAGGGGTTTTGTGCTCATGGATATCAACTTAATTAAAGAATGGTTTACGCTTGAAAAAATAATGGATTTAATAGATAGTTATCGTTCATTTGGACCGTTGCCAGGTGTCTTATTGCCAATGATAGAAGCGTTTATCCCTTTTTTGCCGCTTTTTGTTTTTATTATGGCTAATGTAAATGCATTTGGATTTTGGCTGGGATTTCTATATTCATGGGCTGGAACAATTTTAGGAGCATTGCTTGTATTTTCGATTATAAGAAGATATGGAAAAAAAAGATTACTAAGGTTTTTAAGTAATCACAAAAAGGTGCAGAAACCAATGATTTGGATTGAAAAGCATGGATTTGGTCCCTTGTTTTTGCTTCTATGTTTTCCGTTTACACCTTCTGCCCTTGTAAATATAGTCGCTGGTTTGTCGAGAATAAGTACGAGCCAATATGTTCTCGCAGTAATTGCAGGAAAGCTAGTTATGATTAGTACAATTAGCTTTATCGGTTATGATTTGAAGTCAATGATTACTCAGCCGTTACGTACGATTCCTGTCGTAATTGCGATCTTTATTCTTTGGGTTATTGGAAAAAGGATCGAGATAAAAATGAATAGTGCAGGTATAGATGAGAAAGAGAGAAGCCATTAGAAAATATGGTCTGTAAATTTTGTTTGGAGGAGATAGAGGTTGAAAGAAGCAATAAAGAAAGAAAGCATAGAATGGTTAAAGGCATTTGCGATCGGGATTATCATCTTTGTTATAATTCGTGCTTTTTTCTTCTCCAATTATGTAGTGGAAGGTGAATCGATGATGCCAACATTACAGGACGGAAATAAATTAGTTGTTAATAAAGTTGGTTATAAAATGACTGATTTTAATCACTTTGATATTATTGTTTTTCATGCTAACGAAAATGATGATTATGTGAAACGAGTAATTGGCATCCCTGGAGATAAAGTAGAATATAGAGATGACCATCTATTTATAAATGGGAAAAAGTATGAGGAGCCTTTTCTAGATGATTACCGGAAACAAGTATCTACCGGAAGATTAACTGGGAATTTTACGTTGGAAGAGATCACGGGAGAGGTTACGGTGCCAAAAGGAAAATTATTTGTATTAGGGGACAATCGTTTAGGAAGCTGGGATAGTCGACATTTTGGTTTTATTCCGATTGATCAAGTAGTTGGAAAGGTAAGTTTGCGTTATTGGCCATTTAATGAAATACAATTTTCCTTTTAGTTTTGCTGGATTAAATGAGAACTCAAAATTGGGTTCTTTTTTTTCGTTACTTATAGGAAGAGAAAAAATATCCAGTATCACTTTTCTATGGAAACATGTGTTTCTATGATATGATGTTATTTACATATAAAATATTATTGAGATAAAGAAAAAGGGGGGAGCATTGGATGAGTGTTCGTTTATTACTAGGTCGATCTGGTACCGGAAAAACAAGGTTTTGTATAGAAGAAATCCAAGCGAAACTTGCCGAAAATCCGGAAGGCAATCCCATTATTTACATCGTTCCAGATCAGATGACCTTTTTATCCGATCAGCGTTTACTATCTGGTTCCGAGGTGCAAGGAATGTTTCGGGCGCAAGTATACAGTTTTACCCGTCTTGCATGGAGAGTATTGCAAGAAACAGGCGGAATCAGTCGCTACCATATAAATAGCATGGGCGTAAGTATGCTAATTCGAAAAATTATTGAAGAGAATAAGAATGAACTAACCCTTTTCAAAAAGGTTGCCGATAAAAACGGATTTATTGATCAAGTAGAACAATTGGTCACAGAATTTAGAAGATACACGGTTACTCCAGACGAACTATTATCGACGAAAGAGCAGTTGGGGGAAACAAAAGAATCTACAAAAGCATTAATGGATAAAATAAGTGATCTTGAATTAATATATGAAAAATTCGAAGCAAGAATTGTTGGGAAATATATCGATGGAGAGGATTATTTCCGTTTGCTTGCAGAAAAGATTAGCGAATCTTCTTATTTACAAAATGCAGAAATTTATATTGATGGTTTTTACAGTTTTACCCCACAAGAATATTTAATCATTCAACAGTTAATGCATATATGTGAACGAGTGACAATCACAAATACATTAGAACCGTTATCTTCCCAAATGGATGATTTAAGTTTGTTTCGTATGACGACTGAATCTTTCCAAACAGTCCAGACGATGGCAAAGCAATTAGGAGTGGAAGTCGAACTTGTAAAGTTCAAAGAATCAAAAAAGAATAGCCATCCATCGTTAGCATATATAGAAAGTCATTTTGACAGTAGACCAGCAAAAGCTTATAAAGAAGAAACAACAATCACATTTGCTGAAAGTATTAATCCTCGAGCAGAAATAGAAGGAATCGCACGTGAAATAATCAAGCTTGTTAGAAATAAGAATTACCGCTATCGAGAGATCAGTCTGCTTTCTCGTAATTTGTCTACATATCAGAATATTATGGAGACTGTTTTTAGAGATTATCATATTCCTTTCTTTATTGATCAAAAAAGTAGAATGCATGATCATCCTTTAGTGGAGTTAATTCGATCATCTTTGGAAATTTTTGAAACAAATTGGCGCTATGAGCCCGTCTTTCGGTCGATAAAGACAGAATTACTATTTCCTCTTCATGAACGCAAAAATAATATTAGGGAAAAAGTAGACAGGCTTGAAAATTATTGCCTTGCCTATGGAATAAAGGGAAGCAGGTGGACTTCAAAAGAACGCTGGAAGTATAGAAGAATCAAAGGGCTAGAATTTGATCAAGGTGTTCAGACAGACGCAGAAAAGGAATTCGAGCAAGAATTAAATGAGTTGCGCCTCTCTTTAACTGCGCCGTTAATTCGGCTTCAAAATCGTTTGAAAAGAGGGAAAACAGGTAGAGCAAAATGTGAAGCATTATATTTATTTTTAGAAGAACTTGAAGTACCAGTGAAAATGGAACACTGGAAGAATGAACTAGAGGAAAAAGGAGAGTTAGTAAAGGCTGGAGAACATGATCAAGCTTGGAATAGTATAGTATTTTTACTAGATCAATTTGTCGAGATACTAGGGGAAGAGGAGTTTTCAATAAAGCAATTTGCAACTGTTATTGGTGCAGGCTTGGATACATTAAAATTTTCCCTAGTCCCTCCAGCATTGGATCAAGTATTGATCGCTGATTTAGAACAATCGCGTTTAAATGATATAAAAGTTGCGTTTGTCATTGGTCTAAATGAGGGTGTTTTTCCATCAAGATTCCAGGATGAGGGCATACTTGCGGATAGTGATAGAGAAGCATTACAACAAAAAGGCATGAAGCTTGCTCCTACTAGTAAAACAAGACTGTTAGATGAGGAGTTTCTTGCCTACAAAGCATTTACAACGCCATCCGATCATCTTTACTTAACTTACCCGCTGGCAAATGATGAAGGAAAATCTATTTTGCCATCTACTTATATCAAAAGAATGCAAGATTTATTTCCTAAAGCGACAACCATCTATTATATGTCAGATCCAAAAGAACTGTCAGAAGAAGGACAGTTAGATTATGTAGTTCATTTTCAAACAACCTTATCTTACTTAACAGGGCAGCTTTATTTAAAGAAAAGAGAGTATCCAATTTATGATTTTTGGTGGGATGTTTACAATGAATATATCGGACATCCAAACTGGAAGGAACCAGCCAAAAAAGTATTTTCTAGTTTAACCTATCAAAATAAAACGGAGCAATTATCGGAGCAAACAAGCAGCGAGTTATATGGGGAAACTATTTCAGCCAGTGTTTCAAGAATGGAATTATTTCACGCGTGTCCATTTTCACATTTTGCAACCCATGGATTAAAGCTTCGAGAACGGCAAGTATATCGCTTAGAAGCACCTGCTATAGGGGATTTATTTCATGCTGCTTTAAAATATATTGCAGAAACGGTTATGCATAAAGAGTTAATGTGGTCTAGCTTAACGAGGGAGCAGTGTGAAAGATTAGCAAGAGATGCGGTAGATATGTTAGCACCGAAATTGCAAAATGAGATACTACTTAGCACTAATAGACATCATTATATAAAAAGAAAGCTAGAGCAAATTATTAGCAGAGCTTCACTTATTTTGAGCGAGCATGCCAAACATAGCGGATTCGCACCAATCGATTTAGAGCTTGAATTTGGACCACAAGGTAAGCTGCCGTCTATTTCTTTTCCGTTGAAAAATGGCACAAATATGAATTTAATTGGCAGAATCGATCGTGTTGATAAAGCAGTTGTTGGTGATGAAGTATATTTACGAGTAATTGACTATAAATCAAGCGGCCAAGAATTGAATATGAACGAAGTATATTATGGTTTATCCTTACAGATGCTTACTTATTTAGATTTAATCATTACAAATAGCACGATTTTAGTAGATAAGGAAGCGAGTCCAGCTGGAGTACTATATTTTCATGTTCACAATCCGATGATTTCAAGTAAGAAAATATTAACGCTAGAAGAAATTGAAGAAGAGCTATTAAAGAAATTTAAAATGAATGGACTAATGCTTGGAGAAGAACGAGTCATTCAATTAATGGATGAAACGTTGGAAAAAGGGAATTCTCCGATTGTACCAGCTGGCTTTAAAACAGATGGAACTCTTACAAAAGCGTCTAAAGTAGCCACTAGAGATGACTTTAATGAAATGCAAAAATTCGTTCGTCACAAATATAGGGATTCAGGAAATAAGATTATTAGTGGCGAAGTAGGAATTGAGCCATATCGATTAAATGATAAGAAGCCTTGTACTTTCTGTTCCTTTAAGTCTGTTTGTCAATTTGATGAAGCGCTGGAAACAAATCAATATAGACAATTGCCAGCCTATTCAAAGGAAGAGGTGCTGCAATTAATCAGAGAGGAGGCTAATACAAGTGAAAGAGATTAAGATACCGGACAAACCAGCAGATGTTACCTGGACAGACGATCAATGGAAAGCGATTATGTCTAGCGGGCAGGACATTTTAGTTGCTGCAGCAGCTGGTTCTGGTAAAACAGCTGTATTAGTAGAAAGAATGATTCGAAAAATAGTATCTGATCAGCCTATAAATGTCGATGAATTGCTTGTAGTTACGTTTACGAATGCATCAGCAGCGGAAATGAAGCACCGGATTGGCGAGGTATTGGAAAAGGAAATTAACGCAAATCCAACGTCGCAGCATTTAAAAAGACAATTGGCGCTTTTAAATAAAGCTCATATTTCTACAATTCATTCTTTTTGTTTAGAAGTCATTCGAAAATATTATTATGTCATTGATTTGGATCCAGGCTTTCGAATTGCCGATGAAACAGAAGCGCAATTGTTAAGAGATGAATGTTTAGAAGATCTTTTTGAAGAAGAATATGGAAAAGAAAACAATGTTGCATTTTTTGATCTAGTAGATGCATTTACGAACGATCGTAGTGACGATGCTCTCCAACGTATGATTCAAGAAATCTATGATTTTTCTCGTGCTAATCCATTCCCGTCTGCTTATTTACAGTCTTTAATCAAGATGTATGCTATCGGTGAAGATACGGACATTATGGAATTACCATTTATGCAGCATTTAATCGATGATGTGGAGCTACAACTAGAAGGAGTAAGAAAGCTGCTTGAGTATGGCTATGAATTGACACAGCTTCCAGGAGGACCTGCTCCGCGTGCTAGTAATTTCTTGGATGATTTAGAAATAGTGTCTATCCTAGAAAAGGCAATGGCTCATTCTTGGGGAACATTATATGAGGCAATGCAGTCCTTAAAGTTTTCTCGAGCAAAGCCATGTAAAGGAGACGAGTATGATCCCGCGCTAATAGAAGAAGGACAAAGAATCAGAGATCGCGCGAAAAAAATATTGCAAGAATTGCAAAGTGATCTATTTACAAGAAAGCCGCAAAGCTTTTTAAAAGATATGGCGGAGATGAAGCCACATGTGGAGACACTTGTTTATCTTGTGGCAGCGTTTGGGGAAAGATTTCAACAAGTAAAAATGGATAAAGGATTAGTGGACTTTGCCGATTTGGAACATTATTGTCTAGCAATCTTAAGTCAGATTGGAGAAAACACTACAGCACTTATCCCATCAGAAGCAGCATTATTTTATCGAAATCAGTTTAAAGAAGTTCTTATAGATGAGTATCAGGATGTCAATCTAGTTCAGGAATCGATTCTAAAGCTAGTAACAAAGGATATTGAGTCTGAAGGAAATCTCTTTATGGTTGGGGACGTAAAACAGAGTATTTATCGATTTCGATTGGCAGAACCGAACTTGTTTTTAGCCAAATATCTTCGTTTTCAAGAGCGCGAGGATGCTGGTTTTAAAATTGATTTAGCGAAAAACTTTCGAAGTAGAAAAGAAGTATTAGAAGGAACCAATTTTCTCTTTAAGCAAATTATGGGAGTGAAAGTAGGCGAAATTGAGTACGACGAAAGTGCAGAGTTAAAGCTAGGTGCAAGTTATCCAGAAGAAACTCCTTACCCAATTGAAGTTGCTTTAGTAAATCAAAGCACGGAAATTAGTGATGACAGTGAAAGTGAAGGAGAGACAACGGGACTTGATGCAGCAGAGCTTGAACAATCACAACTGGAAGCAAGGGTCATCGCCGAAAAAGTAAAAGAATTATTTGAAACAAACCAAGAGGTATATGATGCAAAGCAAAAAGCATATCGACCAATTCGCTATAAGGATATGGTTATCCTATTAAGATCCATGACATGGGCTCCACAAATTATGGAAGAATTAAAGCAATATAACATACCGACCTATGCTAATTTAACGACCGGCTATTTTGAATCAACAGAAGTGGATATTATGATGTCCTTATTAAAGGTTATTGATAATCCATATCAAGATATTCCGCTTGCTTCGGTTCTTCGCTCCCCAATTGTTGGTTTATCGGAAGAGGAGTTAAGCAGGCTGCGAATTGCGAAAAAGCAAGGAGCGTTTTATGAATCCATTCAGGCATTTATTCATTCGAGCAGTCAGAAAGAAGAGGTTCTGTATGAAAAAATAAGACCGTTTTTTGATCGACTTGCTGACTGGCGCTCGGAAGCAAGAAGAGGCTCATTATCGGAGTTGATTTGGAAGTTATATCGAGAAACATACTTTTATGATTTTGTTGGTGGATTACCAGCAGGAAATCAACGTCAGGCAAATTTGCGTGCACTTTATGATAGAGCACGTCAATATGAAGAGACATCATTTCGTGGCTTATTCCGCTTCCTTCGATTTGTGGAGCGAATGAGAGATCGAGGAAATGATTTAGGAGCAGCAAGAGCCTTAACGGAACAAGAAGATGTTATTCGGATCATGACAATCCATAGTAGTAAAGGTTTAGAATTCCCATTTGTTTTTATAGCAGGGATGGGACGTAATTTCAATACAATGGATTTAAGAAAGAATTTTTTATTAGATAAAGATTTAGGCTTCGCTACAAAATATATCGATGCAAAAAAACGAATATCTTATCCATCTCTTCCGCAAATTGCTTTTGCAAAAAAGAAAAAAATGGAGCTACTTGCAGAAGAAATGCGGGTCTTGTATGTTGCTTTAACTCGAGCGAAGGAAAAACTTATTTTAATAGGTGCTGTAAAGGATATAGAAAAAGCAAAACAGAAATGGGCGCAAATAGCGGGACATTCCAATTGGCTTTTAAATGAATTTGATCGTGCCCAAGCGAAGTCTTATTTAGATTGGATTGGTCCTGCATTAGTTAGACATCGTGACAATACATGGATTCATTTAGAAAGCTGGAGTGAAAAAGAAGCAATCTCTGTTCACCCATCTAATTGGGAAGTAAGGATTCTTCAAAAAGAAGAGCTTTTGAGTCGATCAGTGGAAGAAGAAAATAAAGAAAATGAATGGTTGGAAAAGGTAACAGAAGGAAAAAGAATGGAGAGTACTTCTACCTATAAAGAAGCAATCAAAGAAACATTTGCATGGTCATACGCTTCTAAAGAAAGCACTTCTCATCGATCGAAGCAGTCGGTATCTGAATTGAAGCGCCAAGGAGAATTACGTGATGTTCAAAGTGGGATAGAACTTGCAAAAGCGTGGAAGCAAACGGTTTGGAATCGCCCTAAATTTATGCAGGAAAAAAAATTAAGCCCAGCAGAAATCGGAACCGCTATGCATATGGTTATGCAGCATATAGTGATAAAAGAAGAAGTAACAGAAGCTAGTCTGAATCATTTAGTAGAGGATATGGTCAAAAAGGAATTATTAACGATCGACCAAGCGGAAGTTATTGATATTTCCTCTATTCTATCCTTTTTCCAATCTCCTTTAGGAAAAAGAATGCAACAGGCACCAAAGCTTGTACGAGAAATCCCGTTTAATATTGCCTATCCAGCGAGTCGAGTATATGCAGACTGGAAAGGAGGCGAGGAGCCGGTTCTCGTGCAAGGGATAATAGATGTATTCTTTGAGGATGAATTAGGTACAGTATTGCTTGATTATAAAACAGACACGATATCTGCTCGATATAAGGGTGGATATGAAGAAGCTAAACCAATATTGGAATCACGCTATAAAGTCCAAATAGAGCTTTATACAGAAGCATTAGAAAAAATCTTAAAACGAAAAATTGAAGAGAAATACTTATTCTTCTTTGATGGTGCTCATGTGCTTAAGCTATAAATGTTTTTAAAAACTAACCTAAAAAGACAGCCAGACTAATAGTGGAGATCACTGAAAAAGTTTTTTTCGTGCGAAATGAAGAGCAAGTATATTTGAAAGTGAAAATAAGGTTGGTTTGGAGAGGCGTCCGCTCGACTCCTATGGGAGCTGCGAGAAAGTCCGAGACCCCGCAGGAACGTAGTGACGAGGAGGATTGGCGCTCGCCCCATGGAAAGCGAGCGGACGCCTCGGAAAACAAATCCATCATCTTATGTTTAAAAAGTGGCTATTGCCCATCATCATTAACTAGCCAGTTTTTCAGTGCCCTCCTAATAGTGCGGGATGCTTTTTTAGATTAAAGAAAAATGTTTTCCTAAAGAACATTCTTATCAATTATTGTCAGCTATTGGTTGATCCACACCGCTGCCATTTGTATAATTGCTGGAATTGATTGCATTATTGGTGATAACAAACGCACCGTTATTACCGGTACCTGAGCCTATCGTTGCTTTTGAATTGTCCTTAGGCGAGATAAATAAGGAATCTCCGAATTGAACAATTCCTGCTCCTGTGTTAACAATTTGAATCGGACCTATTATAGCAGGCATGATTCTTTCCTCCCTAAAAAAATTAATGATTCTATGCTTAGTTATTTGCAACAACTGGTTGATCAATTAAACTAGTGTCTACATAGTTACTAGCGTTCAATCCGTTATTTGTAATAATAAATGCTCCAGTATTGGAGGTACCTGAGCCTAAAGTTGCCTTGGAATTCCCTTTAGGAGAAATAAACAACGAATCTCCAAATTGAACAATTCCTTCCCCCACGTTAACAATTTGTACTGGTCCTACGATTGCAGGCATTTTTTAACCTCCTTGTTTCGTATCTTTATCCCACCCTTAACGGACTGTAAGACTCCCCCCTCAAGCTTATGAGAATACGAGGGAGAAAGGTGGAGATCAACTGTCCGTAAAGGTCCAATTGGTTCAACTAACCATCAGTGGGGGATGAAGGAAAACCTCCACTGATGGAAGTTTCACTTTATCATGTTGATACTTCATATTTAGCCAGTATGAACGAAACAGTAAAACCATATTTTAATAGCATTGCAGGTTTGGCTGAAAAACTGGATATATTGGCTGATAAAGCGATTGATTTGGCTGAAATCATTAAGCTTTTGGCTGATATTTAGAAGTTTAACCGAAATAGCCCTATTGGTTCCATGCATAATCGCCCTAAATGGAAAGAATATAGATTGAGATTACACTTTTATTGTTCCTGCTCTGGCCCCACCCCTGAAAAAGGCGATCCCATAATATCTGTACCGGTAACAGAAACGGGACTTTCAGAGGTTGGGATACCTAATTGGCTAGGTTCATTTAATTGAATCAAATTATCCCCAACTTCTGTTGCTATCGATTGCTCGATTTGGCGAATATGCTTAATTCTTGCTTCTGTATACATATGACGACAATTTCCTATTTGTAATAAGGAAGAAGAGGATATACCTGTAATATCTATATGATGAACTTTAATAATGGGTTTCACATTTTCAAAATGACATTCTACATTTTCGATAATCGGTATTAAAGGGATAGGTTCCTTAAAGACATCATACTCTTCGTAAACACCTTCTGTTCCATAAAAGAGTTCCTGTTGTCTTTGAACAGCTAAAGCTCGTGAAAAAGCTTGATGATAAGTAGCGTCCCCAATTTCCACAATCGAAGAAAAGGATACTGTCCTGACCTTCACTGAATCGACAACAGATGTACGCTGTAACATAATTAAATTTTCGGATGCAGTGGAACAAAGGGACCGATTATTAGTGATTCAGCTGGTGTATCAAATGTAGAAGCTAATTGGATTGTTTGGGCATCGCCAACAAGGCAAATAGAGGAACTTGCAACCCCAATAATATTGATATTTCCTACTTGAAGCTCTCGGTTGTATACTTGAAAATTCATTCATTTCCACTTCCCTTCATATTATCTGGTATATGGCTTAGGAATAGGTGAACCCCGTTTTCCATTTCCTCCTTTAAAGCTTGGATAATTGCTTCGTTCGATAAATTGTTTCCATTTTGTTTGCGATTGGCACCTTGTTGTAAATAATATTGAATTCTTGTTGGCAATTGTTTGTTGATGTCATCTTGAATAAAAGTGACATAAGATTCTTCTTCTGGCATATTTAGTTCTGTTTGTTTTTTTCGAATGATGTCAGGCAGTTCTAGTTGAATAAATTGATTCATTTCCTCTTCTATATCCATGGATCGGTTCATCATTTGCTTTGGATCGATGGGCGGATAGAAAGGGGCATGCGGCTGATTAATTGGTGAATTTTGATTAATCGCAAGCTCTTCAATATTGCTTAGATCTTCTGGATTAAGACCGATATTTAGTGTTCCTTCTAATGTTTCCACTTTTAATTGATCAAAGCTGTAGTCAATTCGATCAATATGAACAGTAGGTTTTTCTTTTATAGTTGTTAGATCAATGGTTAAGGCAGCAACTTGCTTTTCTAAATCTTTTATCCTTTTTTCAAGCAACTGTAAATAATTACGCATTTTTTCACTGTATTGGTAGAAATCATAAGACAATTCTATCCCCCTTTCCTTATTGCAAATCTTTCCTATTTTCGAGGAGCTTGCAAGGGAACTGCAGGTGAGAAAACCGTTTCTTCATCTGCAATGTTTAATCCAGGCTGATCTGGCTTAAGTTCGGGAGCTGATTCGGTGAATCCGCCTGTATTGTATAAATAAGAGGCAGGTTTAATGATACCGGCGCTACCTATTTGTAATACAGAGGAGTTTGAGATACCTCCGATTTTAATCGTGTTAATGACTATGGATTGTTGGATAAAATAATTCATTTACACATCACCCTTTAGTCTACTTACGCATTTCCTGCAATTGGTTGATCCAGACCGTCGTTATCATACGTATTAGTAGAACTACGATAGTTAGTAACTTTTAATCCATCACCTGTATTAAAAGAGCCAGATCCAGAAAAAGTCTTCGCATTAGAGATAGGCATCATTTTATAAACATCGCCAATATTAAAAATAGAGCTACCCCCAACAGATATGACTTGAGCTACTCCAACGATTGCTGGCATATTCAACATCCTTTATACAATATTCTTATACATACTATGGAACACAACAGAATAGGTGATACATTTACCTAGATAGATAAATTCTTCTCCTAATTAACTTATTCTTATGAATGGTTGTACTATGACTAGAAATCTGTCCATAAGCAAGCGGAAAATAATTGTGTTAGGTAGTTAATTATCTTGATGAGTTTAAGCAAGTCTTTTTTCTATTTGGAAAAAGCATTTAGAAAGTTTATAATTTTCTTAAATGATTTTAGTCATAAAAATGGGGGGAAGAGAAATGAAGTTTGCGACAATTTCTTTAGAAGAGAAAATTTTGGTAGGAATAGTGGATGAAAATGGAATAGTGCCATTGAATGATGCGGAAGAAAAGCGTACAGGCAGACGCCCCTATGCAGAAGACTTAGTTACATGTATGGAACAAGAAGACTTTTTAAATAATGTAAGAAGTTTAATTCATTGGATAGAAGAACAAAATGATCAAGCTAATTTTTATATTCCAATGGAAAAAGTGAAGTTCTTAGCCCCTATCCCGAGACCGAGAAAAAATATCTTTTGCGTTGGGAAAAACTATGTAGAACATGCAATAGAAATGGGAAGTAAAGAAGATATTCCTAAGCACGTAATGGTCTTTACAAAAGCTCCGACAACGGTTATTGGACATCTGAATGATGTTCTAGAACATAAAGAAGTAACCGAACAGCTTGATTATGAAGGTGAACTTGCAGTTGTTATTGGGAAAAGAGGAAAGGGGATTGAGAAGGAGAAGGCATTGGATTACATATTTGGCTATACTATCTTAAATGATATTACAGCAAGAGATTTGCAGAAGAAACATAAGCAATTTTTCATTGGAAAAAGCTTGGACACGAGTGCTCCGATGGGGCCATGGATTGTGACAAGTGATAGTATAACAGATCCCAATTCATTAAATATTACTACAACGGTAAATGGAGAAGTTAGACAGCAATCTAATACTACGCATTTTATTTTCCCAATCGAAGAGGTTATCAGTGTATTGTCTAAAGGAATGACGTTAGAGCCAGGGGATATTATTGCAACAGGGACACCTGCTGGAGTAGGGAAAGGATTTAATCCGCCTCGGTTCTTAAAGGCAGGAGATACCATTGAAATATCGGTTGAAGGGATTGGCACTCTTATAAATAAAGTAGCAAGAGATAAGTAAAGAGTAGAAAATAGAGGAAATGAAGCGATATATGTTAAAATAATGGAGAAAAGGAGGGGGAATATATATGAGTTCAACAGATGCTCATGTACTGACGTGGATTATTGGGCTAGTTCTATTTGCCTTATCATTCGGTTTACATAAAGCTGGAAAAGAAAAGGGAAGTAAAATCCTACATATGGTGTTACGGGTTGTATACATTCTTATTATTGGTTCTGGGATTGGCTTAATCGCAAAAACAGGGATGGATTTCATGCATACGATAAAGATGCTTGTAGGTATTTGGGTTATTGGCATGCTTGAAATGGTACTTATTCGCACAAAAAAAGGGGAAAATACAAAAACACTATGGATTTTATTGGTAGTTTCCTTTATTCTCGTATTAGTGATTGGATATAGTATTTAATAGAAACAACGAGAGGGCTTGTAGAAGAGATATCTTTTACAAGGGGCTGGGACAAAACTAGATAGCCAATCTGTAAAGACGAACAATCTCTAATTTATCTCTTAAATAAAGGTTCCTTTTATACAATGGTTATTTATGTTTTTAAATATAGTCAAGTGTAAAAACTAATTCGTTCCATTGCGCTACAGACACACGATTCGCCGGGGAGCAACCTAAGCCTCCTCGGCTAAAGCCTGTGGGGTCTAAAGATTGCTCTACTTCCCGCAGGAGTCGAGTGTCTTCCGCTCCATTCCACTCTGTTTTTAAAGGCAATTCCCTAAAAATTATTGTTTTTTAGAAAAAAAATGAATTAGTAGGAAATATGGAGCAGCCTGAATACACGTAGACTCCTATGGGAGCTGCGAGAAAGTCCGAGACCCTGCAGGCCAGAGGCCGAAGCGGCTCGGCGCTCGCCCCATGGAAAGCGAAGTGTATTCAGGCTGCGGATATTAACACTAACTGTACTGAAACAGCCTTTTATAAAACTAATAAAACCCGAACAATCATTTAGGATTATTTGATAGTTGTTCGGGTTTGTCTATGGCTGGAATACTTATGTCCCAGCCTCCATTTTTTAAAGAAGTGATGCGAATAATATTAATTACTCAGGATTGCCGGTAATGAGCAATAAACTCTACGAAAACATCCTATAAAAAAGAGATGCTGTTAGAAAGGGGAACTAATGAAGGTCTTTACGATAAAAACAGGAATTCTGTTTTTCTTATGTTTAGGTGCGTTATATCAAGCATATAACACAGATGCTTGGCATTTTGTCATGCTATTATTTCTTTTATCTATTATTCTGGCATTCTATTTTCTTGTACCTGTGTTTACAAGAAAAAGCATTCCGTTTCTTTCCATCATCGTTATTCTAGAATTAATCCAGTTTGCAGTCGGAAAAGAATTATATGCGTATCTCTTGCTTTTTCTCTTTTATTTTATGATAGAAATGAGTTCAAACACATCAAGCGATTTCTTTCGAATGGTTGTAATCCTGTTTTTATTGATGAGCCTAGCTATTGGCATTATATTATTTTCCTATCCTACTATGATCTGGATAAGTTTCTTCTTGCTAATTTCGTATCTACTTGTACGTTTAAATGAACTGGACGAAGATTATCAACAAATCAGGGAGACATACGAATCTTTATTAAGTGATTATCGTATACAAAAAAGACAATCTTATTACAATGAGCATGCTGCAAGAGTGGAGGAGAGAAATCTTATTGCCAGAGAAATGCATGATTCTGTCGGTCATCAGCTGACAGCCTTAATGATGCAAATTGAACAATATTGGATTAAAGAGAAGAAAGAGCAATATCTCCTTTTGAAAAATATGACAGAGGAATGCTTAGAAGAAACGAGAAAAGCGGTTCGGCTTTTACAAGTTGAAGAACTTGGAGGAATTGCTTCCATTATTGCTCTTGTTAAAAAATTGGAAAGTGAAAACAATATTCATGTTCACTTTACAACGAAACAAGGAGTACTTCAAGTCAATCTGAGTAATAAGCAAAGTGCAGTTCTATATCGTTGTATCCAGGAAGGAATAACAAATGCGATGAAATATGGGAGTTCAAGGGCAGTATATATTACGCTAGGTGTTTCACCAATTGGCAGCTTAACGTTTGAAATTAGAAACCCTTATATACATAAACATCCTTTTCATTACGGATTTGGGTTAGAAAACATGAAAAAAAGAATGGAAGAAGGACATGGCAAATTAGAGATTCTTCAATTGGATGGAGAATTTATTTTACAAGGAAATATTCCTGTTGGGGAGGAATGTAGAGATGATTCGCGTGTTAATTGCTGAGGATCAAGCGATTGTCAGAAATGGTTTAAAGATGATTATCGAACAAGATGAAGAAATCCAAGTTGTTGCTGAAGCGGGAAACGGAAAAGAAGTATTGTCTTTATTAGAGCGTACAATTGTCGACATTGTCCTTTTGGATATTCGAATGCCAATTATGGATGGAATGCAGACAACAAAAGAAATTCATCAGCAATTTCCGCATATAAAAATACTGATCCTTACGACTTTTAATGATGAAGAATATGCAATACAAGCATTTCAAGAGGGTGCTAATGGCTTTCTGCTAAAGACGACAGATAGTGTTACGCTAGTAAATAGTATAAAAAGCTGTTTAATAGGTGGTATGGCGATACATGATCAAGTTGCAGCTAAATTAATGCCTAAGCTCTTAAAGAGAGAGAGCCATTACGACAATTCTTTGAATCAGATGGTTGCACTAACAAAACGTGAAATCGAAATCGTAAAAAAAGTTGGTCAAGGAAAAACAAATAAAGAAATCTCCAGTGAATTATTATTATCAGTTGGAACGATAAAAAATCATATCACCCAAATTTTAGCTAAATTAGAATTAAGAGATAGAACTCAATTAGCCATATATGCAGTGCGGAATGATTATATATAAATCCCAGAGCGGAATAGAACATGAAGTAATTTCTTTGTTGGGTAAATCTAGTATCTAGTAGTGCAAAATCTGAGTAGATTTCAACTTACATATACACAAATAAGCCAAAGGGGGGATTTGGCCCAGAAATCCCCTTATTATGCTTTAGAGAGATGGATAAAACCTTCACCAAAGACGTCCCTTACATCGTGAATGGTAATAAAGGCGTTCTCATCTGTTTGCTTTACTATTTTCTTTAGTTTAACAACTTCTTGTTTATTAATAATAATATACAGTATTTCTTTTTCATCTTTTGTATAATAGCCATGTCCAGATAATACAGTGACTCCACGATTTAATTGCTCGTTTACCTGATCGGCAATTTCAGTGGGGTGACTGGAAATAATCGTGACTGCTTTCTTCGGATTAACGCCTTCAATGACAAATTCCATTACCTTTGTTCCAACATAGAGCATGATAATTGTCAGCATGACCCCTTCTGCTTTTATAAGGAAAAAGGATGCAAATACAACAAGTAGATCAAAAAATAATAAGCCATAACTAATACTCCAACCGAGATACTTATTGGTTAGCTTTGCGAGAATAGTAGAACCAGCTGTTGTACCGCCTACTCTTATAATTAAACCGATTCCAACCCCAGCAAAAACTCCACCAAAAATGACATTAACAAATAATTCATCAGAATATATCGTCCATGACTCTGTTAGATGTAAAAATAATGAGTTGAAGAAGACTGCAATAATGGTATAAACAATCATTTGTTTACTTAAAAATTTATAGCCGATTATTAATAAAATGCTATTTAACGTAAAGTTAACAATACCTGGCGACCATTTAAATAAGTAATAAGCAATAATGGCTACCCCGGTAACTCCTCCCTCTCCTAAGTCATTAGGAATAACAAATAAATTGACAGCTAATGCAAAAAGGAAGGATCCAAATATAATTACAAGGATATCCTTTCCGTATTTTTTCATAAAAAAACCTCCAATAGAACATAAAGTAAATGCTAAATCATTATCAAGTATAATAAAGGTAGCCGTTAATTCATAGGAAAAATTTTATCCCACTCTTAACGGAAAGTACGACTCGCCCTTCAAGCTTATGAGAATACGAGGAAGATAGGTGGGAGATAAAGGTCCGATTAGTTCAACTAACCATCAGTGGGGGAGGAAGGAAAACCACCACTGAATGGTTAGTTGAACTTTAGGAAGGGGAAAATTTACTTAGTACATATTGATGGAATAGGAAGAAGAAAAGAGGGATTACATTAGTACAGGTATGGTGGCAACAGGAAAGTTACTGTTACTTAAATTACTTGTGAACGATTCAAAGGATAGTATTTGCTTGGTGATATTTTAGGCGAATAATCGGGAATAAATGTGAAGAAATGAGAGGGATAGAGTAAACTCCCACTCATCATGTCGGAAGTGGGAGTTTCAAATATATCAATTTTTTACAAAGTCTGCTGCTTATTTAGGTAAAGATAAGCCATTTTTCTTTTGAAAGAGTCATTTTTCTAAAGTATTGTTTGTTGGTGATTCTTCTTCGATTATTTTCGTTACTTTTATTTGGCTGATTCTGCGATCTACAATCTCTTCTACTTGAAATTCAAAGTTTTTGAAAGTGATGGATGGTTTTTCCTGATCATTTGGAATATAGCCAATCTTACTAATGAGAAAACCACTTAATGTATCATAAATTTCTATCGGCAAGGTAATTTTCAATAATTCTTGCACATCGTCTAAACTAATAGTCCCTTGCAATAGATAGGTATGTTCCCCGATAATCTTAATTTCAGGAGGTTTTGGTTCATCGTATTCATCAAAAATATTGCCGACGATTTCCTCAACTAAATCCTCCATTGTAACAATTCCATCTGTTCCGCCATATTCATCGACGACAATGGCAAAAAGAACATTATTTTTTTGCATCTGGATAAATAATTCATCGATTCTTTTTGATTCCAATACAAAATAAGGTTTGCGAATAATCTCACTTAATTGAAATGAGGTATCTTCTTTGCCCATATAGGCTAACAGATCTTTGGAATGTAGGATGCCAATAATGTTATCAATGTTTTCCTCGTAAACAGGGTAGCGAGTATACATTTCACGGTTCACTAGAGTAGCTATCTCCTTTAATGTGTAATCGGAAGGAATGGCTACCATATTGGAGCGATGGGTCATAATATCCGTGACATTTTTATTATCAAATTCAAAAATATTATGGATCATCATTCGCTCATCTTCGTCAATACTTCCTCTTTCATTTCCTACATCTATCATCATTTTTATATCTTCTTCTGTTACTTCCTCATCTTCCTCACCTGGACGTACTCCGAATAGGCGTGCAACTAGATTGGTGGAGAATGTTAAGAAGGCGACAAATGGTGCTGTTATTTTGGAAAGTACCGTTAATGGACTTGCAGCAAACATCGCAATACCTTCTGCTTTCTTTAAAGCCACTCGTTTAGGAACTAATTCACCAAAAACAAGGGTGAAATAGGATAACAGTAGAGTAATAATAATGACTGAAATAGAATCAAGCAGTCCTTGAGAGAGAGGAATTCCCATTGTTAAAAATAACTCTGTCAATTGACCAGAAAAGCTATCAGCTGCAAAGGCACTGGCTAGAAATCCTGCAAGGGTAATACCAATTTGGATGGTGGCTAAAAATTTACTAGGCTCTGATAGTAGTTTATAGACTATTTTAGCTTTCTTATGACCTGTGTCCGCCATATGTTTAATTTTATTGTCATTTAAGGAAATGAGCGCAATTTCTGCGGCAGCAAAGAAAGCATTTAATGCAATTAGAATGACTAGGACTAAAATGCCCAAATCTTTCAGCTCCTTTCCGAGAGATTATCTTCTTTATGTTTTACCCTTTTTAAGGGAAAGTATGCTTTTTGCCAATTTGCTGTAATTTTCAATAAGAATAAAAAATATATGACCTGAGTCATTTTATTTTTGGAAAAAAATGACCTATAGGTATAGGAATCGAGGTGTATTTTCATTATTCTGTATATAGAAAGGATGATGACCTTGTTAGAGATAATGAATTTATCTAAATCATTTAAACAAAAACAAGCTGTAAATTCCGTTAATTTATATTTAGAGAAGGGAGAAATAGTAGGATTGCTTGGACCAAATGGGGCTGGGAAATCTACTACAATCTCCATGATATCTTCGTTAATTGCTCCCGATGTTGGAGATGTAAGACTAAATAACGAAAGTATTTTAAAAACACCACAGACATTACGAAAAATACTTGGAGTAGTCCCACAGGATATTGCTGTTTATCTGGATTTATCTGCACGAGAAAACTTACTTTTCTTTGGAAAAATGCACCGAATCCCTAAAAATATACTACAAAAGAGGGTAGATGAAGTTCTTGAAATAATCGGTTTAAAGGAGCGGGAAAAGGATTTAGTGAAAACTTTTTCCGGTGGGATGAAAAGAAGATTAAATATTGGTGTTGCATTAATTCATGAACCAGAAATTATTATTATGGATGAACCAACCGTTGGAATTGACCCCCAATCAAGAAATTACATTTTAGAAACCGTTAAAAGGCTAAATAAAGAAAAGCAAATGACTGTCCTATACACCAGTCACTATATGGAAGAAGTCGAATTTCTTTGTGATCGCATTTATATTATGGATCATGGTGAAATTATTGCTTCTGGCGCGAAAGAGGATATAAAAAACATCCTCTCCGCAGAAACTGCCATTAATATTAAGGTGGAAATAGTAAAGCATGAATTTACAGAAGCACTCCGCCATCATAAAAATATTAAAAATATCTCCATTCAACAATCAGTAATTACTGTAATCGTGCCACGACAAGTTCATTTACTGAAAGATATTTTGCGAATTGCCGAAGAGCAGAAAACAAATGTACTCTCTGTCCATATTGAGACACCTACTTTAGAAGATGTTTTCTTGCATTTAACAGGTCGTCAATTAAGGGATTAGGAGGGTACCATATGCTTTGGCAAATGATAAAGAAAGAATTATTGATGATTTGGAGAAGACCACGGGAACTAATTGTATTACTGCTTATGCCATTTGTACTCATAACTATTCTTGGAAGTGCTTTAGGGGCATTGAATAATAATGAAGAGGTAGAAGTGACTGCAAAGCTCGCTGTTGTAGTGGAAGATGAAGCAGACCAAGCACAACAACAAGTAATAGAGAAAATTAGACAGTCTAATGCAGCCGAACAGAAAAAAGCAGCTAACATAGCGCTTATTGAATCCCTTGAACCGATAAACATATTTATTAATGTAGTAGGAAAGAGTCCAGAATTAAAGAAAGTTCTATCTATCACCGAATATCGGAACATAAAAGAAGTGAAGGAAAAAGATTATGACGGTGTGTTACTTATTCCAGAAGGCTTTACTACTAAATTTTATAATAATCTTTTAGAAAAAAACACAACGATTCCGGCGTGGATCCTAAAGACAAAGGATGAACAATCCCTTCGTGCAACCATTATCCAAGATATTATTACAAATTATCAAAAAGAATGGGTTTATCAAAAAACAGCACAAGATCTTCAAATTGATTATTCCGCATTAGTAAATACAAACATATATGGACAAATTGAGAATATTGAAAAGAAAAAAGAGATTAGTGCTTTTGCTTATTATGGAGTGGGAATGTGTGTCATGTTTGTGTTCTATATTTCTACAACCGTAGCGGGTTTTGCTTTTCAGCAAAAGGAAGAGCTTATGTATGAGCGAATCTTATTAGCAAATGTTCCAAAAATCGTATTTTTTACTGGCGTTTTTATGGCAGCATTTATATTATCTTTATTACAATTAACGATTTTATTTAGCTTAACAGCATTGATTTATGGAGTAGTCTTTCCTAGTATAATCAATCATTTATTCGTAACTTTGACTGTGAGCATAATGGCAGCAACATTCGCCACATTTACTACTGCGGTTGCTTTTGCTACTAATTCACGAAATGTGGAAAGTATTTTTTCGTCTCTCATTGTTCCGATCCTAGCTTTTATTGGCGGCAGTTTTTTCAATGTGAGTGCAATTGGCGGATTTATGGAAACATTAGGTGAATATTCTCCTGGGGGAGCTGCGCTTACTGCGTATTTAAAAGTATATCAAGGGTACTCCTTAGGGGATATATGGAGTCAGCTAAGAGCAATTCTTTTGTTTTCTGTTCTTTTGCTTTTACTTAGTGTAGTTACCTTGAAGAAAAGAGGAGGGATACGATGAATGCAGTACTATGGGGGAAATGCAAGAAATTTATAAGAAAGCCAGGCGGATTTATTATAACCTCCCTTATCTGTATCGTATTTGCTTATTTAGTCGGGATCTCTTCCTTTACAAAAGTAGAGGTGCCAATTTTCACTGATCAGTCGACGAAAGCAAATAACATTTTAAAGGATTTGAATAAAAGTGAGAGTTATTCGTTTGTTTCATATACAGAAGAAGAAGTAAAGGAACAATTGGCAAAAGGGGAAGCAGATGTAGGGGTATCGATAAATGCAGATACTTATACGATCTTTAGGATAGCCGAAACTGCCAATGTATTAATGGTGCAAAATTTTCTTCAAACCTATTATGGTTATATGCTGAAGGAAGATGCATTATTAAATAATGCAGCGGATAAAGAAGAAGCAAAAAGGGTGCTTATAAGTAATAAAGAAACGCCAATTATTCCGGTATCAAATGAACAAACTTTATCAGAAAAAGAAGCGACTTATAATCAGTCACTCCAGTCGTTATTTGGATTTACTTTATTCTTCTGTATTTATACCATTTCATTTACGGTAATAGAGATACTAAGAGATAAACAAAATGGAATATGGGATCGTTTTATCTTATCCTCTACGTCGAAAGCCCAAATATATTTAGGACATCTAGTATTTAGCTTTTTCATAGGATACGCACAAATTATTATGATCTTTCTTCTTTTTAAATATGGATTAAATATTGATTTTAATGGAAATTTTTATTTGGTGTATGTACTAATCATTCCATACTTATTTTCCATCGTGGCATTAACGATTCTCCTTACAGGTCTTGTTAAAACACCAAGCCAGTTCAATGCCATTATTCCACTTGTATCAGTTAGCTTTGCTATGCTTGGCGGAGCATATTGGCCAATTGAAATCGTTACATCGAAAGTAATGCTTCTTTTATCTAAATTTATTCCCATTACTTATGGAATGGAGCTATTAAAAAAAGGGATTATTGAAAGTGCCTCATGGATGGACATCATGGTTCCAGCAGGAATTCTTTGTTTAATGGGAACGATTATGCTAGGCATCGGCATTCAGCTTATTGAAAAAAGACATGTGTAAAAAAATGTTATGATGGAATATTTCGAAAAAATAAAAAACGGTGTATAATAAAGGAAATAGATTCCAAAATTGATGAGGAAGGAGCTGAAACACTTGATACGAAAAATAGTTAAAGGATATTTATCCCACTCTTAACGGGCAGTAAGACTCCCCCCTCAAGCTTCTGAGAATACGAGGAAGATAGGTGGGAGATCTACTGTCCGTAAAGGTCCGATTGGTTCAACTAACCATCAGTGGGGGGGGAAGGAAACCCCCACTGATGGAAGTTTCACTTTATATGTGGTTGTTCTGCCTCTTACCTTATTAATTTCTGTTATTTTTGAGCCAAGTGGTAGCCTCGTGCGATTAACGAATGACACTATTAGAGATATGTAGTAAGTAAAAAAGGTAGTTAAATAAGTATCTGTCTGTGGAAGGCAGGTACTTATTTATGGAGATAAAGGATATGGAACAGCAGCCCTTTTAACATTGGGAAAATACGTTCAAACTTTAGGTGCAAAGAAACTTTCATTACATATACTTGGACATAATACAAGAGCTATTCATCTGTATCAAAAAAACTAAACTTTCAAATAACAGATTTAGTAATGAGCAAAAATGATAAGGGGATTTGCATGAAAAGTATCTATATAATTTTAGCAACTTTAACAGTCGAAACATTGATAATATGGTTTGCATCCTATTTATTAGGATGGAACTTTACCCCACTCTTAACGGACAGTAAGACTCCCCCCTCAAGTTTATGAGAATACGAGGAAGATAGGTGGGAGATCAACTGTCCGTAAAGGTCCGATTGGTTCAACTAACCATCAGTGGGGGTTGAAGAAAAACCCCCAATGATGGAAGTTTCACTTTATCGACACCATCTTATTAGGCAGTCTTTTGCTTTTTGGAATTGTTTATCTTTTTCGTCTATATATTCATCAAACCAATGCAACCTTCAATGCAAACATTGCCGGCTGGACATGGGAGGAAGCTGGAATTGGTCCTTTTCATTTCCGGATTTCGCCAATAATTATTGGACTTATTTTATTTATCGTTATTAGTATTCTCGTTACCTTTATTACCTACTATCGTTATTTTTTCGATTAAGAATGATAGGAAAAATGGTATACAACAATGGTTATATAAATAAGCTTGAGAGGATGCGAAGATATGAGATTACTGGAACATGAAATATAAAATCATTATTGCAGAGGCCCTCCACTATCCACTATCTTTTGTAGGAAAAGAGAAAATAGAGGAGGAATAAAAAGTGAAAGATTCAAATTTTCATAGGTATTTAGAGGAAATAAACGAGAAGTTTGAAGGCTGGGATTTTTCGAGCATCTATGATACAGGGAGAATCCAAAACAGCCTGCTTTCCTGGTCTTATGGTAGTAAAGTGATCTCCGCAATGCAGGGAGCTACTGCTATATTGGATATGGGTACTGGTGGCGGAGAGTTTCTTTCTCTATTAAAGGGGTACTATCCACCAACCGTCTATGCAACAGAAGGCTATAAACCGAATGTACCGATTGCGAAAAGGAAGTTAGAACCTTTAGGAGTCAAAGTATATGAAGTTGTTGATAATGAGCATTTGCCGTTTCCAGATAATCACTTCGACTTAATAATTAACAGGCATGAATCATACTCTGTAAAGGAGTTAAAAAGGATAATAAAGACGAATGGAATCTTTATCACCCAGCAAGTAGGTGGCTGGGATTGCAAGGAGTTAAATGACTGGTTTGGAGTTGCTGTTAATTCTGAATTTAAGGAGTGGAATCTTCAATCAGCTCTCAAGAATTTTTCTATTGACCAATGGGAGATTCTAGAGCAAAGAGAGGAGTTTCCTACACAGCGATTTTATGACTTGGGCTCAGTTCTTTTCTATTTAAAAGCGATTCCTTGGCAAATTCCAGATTTTAGCGTAGAAAAATACCAAGATGCATTGTATCGGCTTTATCAGCATTTAGAAGAAGTGGGATACTTGGATGCTACCCAATCTCGCTTTTATATGAAGGTAAAATGTAAATAAACGAGAATAATAACAGAAACTCAGTTAGAAGCCTTAAAGGCTTTTGCTGAGTTTTTTTATCCCACTTTTAACGATCCAGCTCAAGATTTGGTCGAAAAGCTAGGTGTTGAAACTCGCGGGGAATGAGGAAAAAGCCCTGCTAATGAAATTTTTCTTAACATGGTTTTTATCGAATATAAAAACATATTACAAATGCTGTAAAGAGGAATGGTACAATGGATAGAAAGGATATTTTTTCCTTTTTAGAATAATAGAGACAGAAAAGTCTATAAGGGAGGAAAAGCAATGGCTACAGAAGAAATCATTACAATAAAAGGATTACGGAAAAACTATGGTGTAAAGGAGGTTTTAAAAGGGATTGATCTTCATGTTTCACGCGGGGAGATTATTGGTTATATTGGACCGAATGGAGCTGGAAAAAGCACCACCGTTAAAATTATCCTTGGGATTGAAAGTTATAATGAAGGGGAAGTAAAACTTTTCGGAAAAGAAATTAATCAAGATTCAATCGAGTATAAGCGGAGAATTGGGTATGTACCAGAGATAGCAGAGGTGTATGATAATCTAACTGCCTATGAGTATTTAACCTTTATAGGCCAATTATATGGGATGAATGCAGATTTTGTTGATCAAAAAGCGCAAAGATTAATGGAGCTGTTTGGAATTGGTGAGGTTTATCATTCCAGAATATCCTCTTATTCAAAAGGAATGCGGCAAAAACTATTAATTATTTCTAGTGTTTTACATAACCCTGATATTTTATTTCTAGATGAACCAATCAATGGGCTAGATGCTAATAGTGTGATGATATTTAAGGAAATTCTTGCACAGCTCGCATCATCTGGAAAAACAATCTTCTATTCTTCTCATATTATGGATGTTGTAGAAAAGATAAGTAGTCGAATTATTTTATTAAATGAGGGAAAGATTGTGGTAGATGGAAGCTTCAAAGAGCTTCAGACACAAAATGAACAAGGAAGTTTAGAAGGTATCTTTAATCAACTTACAGGATTTCATAATCATAGAGAAATTGGGGAATCCTTCGTATCCGTTGTGCAAGAGGTGCAATCATGACAGATTATACGGTATTAAAACTTCTTGATCGCTTTAAAGCTTTTTTTCAGAAATTAGGCATCGATTATGAGGTGTTAAGGGCCATTCTTCAAGTAAAACTTATGATGGATCAACGCAAACTACCAACCATCTTCTCACAGTCTAATCAGAAAAAAGAAAAGAAAGAAGATAAATATGCCTATATAAAATCTTTATGGTTATATGCTTTTATGGGATTAGTTCTTATTCCGTTTATGGCATTCGGTGACAACTACCTTTTTCAAATGAGTATTTCTTTTGGAATTATTTTATTTCTCGTTATGACTTCTATGATTTCAGATTTTTCTGCTGTATTATTGGATGTTCGCGACAAGCATATTGTACACACGAAACCAATTAATAGGCGAACAATCAATGCAGCAAAAGTGGTACATATAATGATTTATCTGTCTCAACTAACAATTGCGATCACCTTTATTCCGTTAGTCGTAAGTCTCATAAAACAAGGCATTGTCTTTTTCTTAATAACGGTTGTTCTTCTTGTTTTAGCCAACTTATTTATTGTTGTTATTACAGCATTACTATACATGACTATTCTGCGTTTTTTTGATGGAGAAAAACTAAAGGATATAATCAACTATGTTCAGATTGGCTTGTCTATCGTTATTATGGTAGGGTATCAGCTTGTTATTCGAAGCTTTGAGTTTGTTGATTTAAATATTGTGTATCAAGTACATTGGTGGCATATTTTTATCATTCCAATGTGGTTTGCAGGTCCGTATGAATGGATTTTGAATGGGAATACCGAAAAGATGATGATACTTCTCGCCACTCTCGCTCTTGTTTTACCAATTATCGCGATTAATATTTATGGGAAGCTAATTCCTGTTTTTGAGAAAAACTTAGAAAAATTGACGAGCCAAAGTAAAGCGAAAAAAAGAAAGGTTTCAAAGTTTAGAAAATGGCTATTATCACTTTTTATATTAAAAAAGAAAGCTATCGATTAATTCCGTACTTTTTCTTTGGTGTTCTATGTTCTGTGAGTAATTAATTTGATATAAGCTGGAAAACAACACATTAAGTACATAATCAATAGCTACTTGTGATGAAAAGGTAGCTATTTTGTATGTTTCTTTTTTTTCTAAAGCTGGTATGGTTAAAACAACATCAGCCATTTTGGCTAGTTTACTTTCAGGAAAGGCTGTAAGTAATAAAATTGGCACCTGTCTCTCTTTTAATATACGAGCAGCAATTAAGTCATCCTTTGATTTAGCTTCATAAGTAATAAAGAAGGCACAATCATTTATATCAATGTTAACAGTATTGTTGGCAAATTCATTACGAGCCGTTGCAATTATTGCATATTTATTTATTTTTAAAAGTTTATTTTGAAAACTTTCTGCCCGAATTTGGGAATCCCCTACAGCATACATAAAGATTCGTTTTGACTTGTATAGATACTTAGTCATCTTAAACAGTGATATTTCATTTAATAATTCGTAACTCTCTTTGATTGACTGTTGAGTTAAATACATCATATCTTGACTAATCTTCATAAGGGAAGCTTCATTTTCAAAAGGAATATTGGGATTAATTTCAGATAAGACATGGTTTTTCTGTTCGATAGATTTAACAAGCATAATCTTAAAATCCTTAAAGCCCTTCATCCCTAATTTTTGAGTAAAGCGAATGATAGAAGTATGTGAAGTAAATGTTTTTTGTGCTAACTCTTGGATTGTCATTCTCTCAATTAAGTTAGCATTCTCCAATATATATTTTGCAATATTTTTTTCTGCTGCAGTATAATCCGTTCTATTTGCAATTTGTTCTAGCAACAAACCGTCTCACTCCTTTAAAATTGAACATTTTGTTCATCAAAACAGCTTTATTTTAGGTTAAGTCTTGAACATTTTATCCTAAATCCGTTAAATCAAGATCCTTACATGGAATTCTCTATTATTCCATCCTATAATAAACTCATTGAGGATAAAAAGGAGTATTTTTATGCTAACAATTGGATATATAAGAAATGGTAAAAGTACAAATCGGTATCACCTTCCTTTTGCTTTACAAAGAGAAAATATAAAGGTGAAAACAATTTATTATACTATCATACATCGGGAGGAATAAATAATAAAAGATGACGAAACACTATTACAATTGGCAATTTTAGAAGAGGGAATGAAAGGATGTAAATGAAATGAAACTTGGAATAGTGGGAGCAGGAATGATTGTTCAGGATTTATTACCTGTGTTTAAATCTATACCCCAAATAGACTTGGTGGCGATTTTTGGAAGACCAGCTAAAAAAGAATTCTTATTATCTTTACAAAAAGAATATCTTATCAAAAAAATATATGTAGATTATAAAGAAATGCTTGCTGATACTGAAATAGATGTAATTTATATAGCATTACCAAATCATCTTCATTATTCCTATACAAAACTAGCATTAGGAGCTAGAAAACATGTTATCTGTGAGAAGCCTTTTACATCTAACTTAGATGAATTAAAGGAATTGGAAAGTATCGCACGAAGTAACGATCTTTATTTAATAGAGGCAATTACTAATCAATATAGAGGAAACTATTCACAAATAAAGGAATTGTTACCTAAATTAGGTGATGTAAAGGTTGTAGAAGTAAATTATTCTCAATATTCATCTCGGTACAATGCCTTTAAAGAAGGCAATATCTTACCGGCTTTTAATCCTGAGATGTCAGGTGGTGCATTAATGGATATTAATAGTTATAATATTCATTTTGTTGTAGGGATATTTGGGAAACCAAACGGTGTACAGTATTATCCAAATCTGTCTCAGGGAATTGATACTTCTGGAGTCTTGATTTTAGAATATGATCGCTTTAAAGCGGTCTGTATCGGATCTAAAGATAGTATGGGTCAATCATTTGCTACTATTCAAGGAGAGAATGGCTTCTTAACAGTTAATGGACCTGTTAATAGTCTTGATTCTTTTACAATTAGTACTGCTAGTAAAGTAGTTGAAAATATGAATAAAAATGAGCATACACATCGAATGTACGAAGAATTTGTCGCATTCGAAAGAATAATTCGTGAGAAAAATAAAAGTGAAATGTTGAAAAAACTAGAACATAGCCTTCAGGTGATGGAGATTATTACAGTTGCTAGAAAAAGGGCGGGAATAGTATTTGCTGCCGATGAATTATAAAATATAGGTAAGAATGGAGTCTTCTATTAATAGAGGACTCTTTTTAGTCATTAGTCCAACCTTTATGGATATATAGATAAAACAGGTATTTATATCCCACTCTTAACGGACAGTAAGACTTTCCCCCCTCAAGCTTATGAGAATACGAGGAAGATAGGTGGGAGATCAACTGTCCACAAAGGTCTGATTGTTTCAACTTACCATCAGTGGGGGAGGAAGGAAAACCCCACTGATGGAAGTTTCAATTTATCATTTTCTAGAATGTCTATTTATAATGTGTTTCCTCATTGGTAATAGTTAAGCCCATTAATATTGCACTTATGAAAAGGAGATATAAAAGTATACAAAATTAAGGAGATTTAACTCATAATGGTTAGTAAATAAAGAAGGATTCTATTATAAAGAATATAAGAGGAGCGATAACATCATGGAAGAAGAGCAATTAAAAGTATTTGACGAAAAGAGAGTACAAATCGGTATTGCAACCCGCAGCGAAGTTCATGAAAAGGGATTATGGCATGAAACCTTTCATTGTTGGATTGTATCTGAACAGGATGGACAATTGTACCTCTATTTACAAATTAGAAGTCCTTTGAAAAAGGATTATCCCAATCTTTTAGATATTACGGCAGCGGGTCATTTGCTAGCACATGAAGAGATTGTAGATGGTATAAGAGAGATGGAAGAAGAGATTGGGATATATGCGAAAATGGAGGAGTTAATTTACTTAGGTGTGTTGAATTATGAAATGAACAATGGAAACTTTTTGGACAAGGAATTTGCCCATACTTTTTTATATAAAAGAAACATAGGTTTCGATGAGTTTCAATTACAGGAAGAAGAAGTAGCGGGAATTGTATCGACTAGATTGGAAGATTTCTATGCATTATGGGAAGGAACGGAACAGCTAATCGAAGTTGTTGGATATGAAAGGAAGGAAAGTGGACAACGAGAAATGATTCAGCGACAAGTTGGACGAGAAAATTTTGCGCCACATCCTATTTCTTATTACAATCGATTAATGCAAGCTTTAAAGGAGAACTTGTAAATGGGGGAGAAGGAGAGAAGTCTGAAATAATTATTGAAATCACTATCTCAAAAAGAATGCATGACAAATAAACCATCATTGGATGATTTTTTTAAAATTTATACGACAAAATCAAGATGCTTCTAACACATGATAACCATGGTTTTTAGCTAATAAAATCGCTTGTTCTACCGTGATTTCACGGTTTACTGGAAGAACATCCGATTTTAAATATAATTCAGCGTTATAGGCTTCTTTCTTTTTGAGAATATTGTAGATAGCTGTTAAAAGCATTCGTGCAATCGCAATAATTGCTCGTTTGTGACCACGGCGTTTTCTTAGCCGTAGGTAACGGTTTCGAATTTCGGGATGTTTTTCACTTTTAACCACTGCGGTTGCACATTGCACCAAAAGTGGTTTTATGTAACATCCAGCTCTTGAAATTCTTACTGACTTTTTCTTGCCGGCACTCTCGTTATTTGTGGGTGTAAGTCCTGCCCAGGAGCATAAATGCTTAGCTGTCGGAAACACGTCCATATCAACACCTATTTCGGAAACCACGGCAATGGCGGAAAAAATGTTTTTAAAAGACGGAACAGTTAAGATTAAGTTGATTTCATCATGGTAGGACGTGGCAAGTGAAAGAATAATTTTTTCAAGATCTGCTTTACGGGCTCCAAGGTCTTCATAATGTTGTTTAATAACCTTTAATTTTTCAGCCTGTTCAGATGTAATGTATCCATCAATAGCGAGCTCGAGTTCAGGAAGTTTATGCTTCATGGAGCCATGAATTAAAGGTTCTAAATCAAATGAGGTGTCTAATGGATCCTTTAGTAGCTTCTCAATAATGTTCATGGAGCTTTTGCCGAAGGTATCCGAAACAATATTTCCAAGCTGAATATTAGACACAGTTAAACTGTTTTGAAGACGGTTTTTCTCACTCGACATAAAGTTAGTCAGCTTGAAGCGATAACGCATAAGGTCACGAAGCTGCCTAATCTCAAGTGGAGGCATAAAGCTTCCGGCTACAAGATCATGTTTAAATAAATCAGCAATCCATTTAGCATCTTTTTTATCGGTTTTTTTACCGCGGATTGCCTTGACATACTTAGGATGCGCCAAGGTGATGTTACAGGAATCTTCTAGTACATTGAACACAGGAATCCAGTATTTCCCGGTAGATTCCATACAAACATCCTGACAATCATTTTCACAAAGCCATTGTGACAGCTCAAGCAATCCTTTTGTATAGGTTGAAAAGCGATGGCGTTTGTAAGTGGTTACTCCTTTGGAAGTGGAGGCAATACAAGCCACAACAAAGGATTTGTGGACATCAATTCCACAACAAATGGGATAAACAATTTTTAAAGCCATAGGGAAAACTCCTTTATAAGATTTATAGGGATAGACAACATTGACTGATTGCCCAGCGATAAACGAGTAATGTTTATACAAAGATAAGTCTGCGTGCTCGAAGTCACACTTATTTGTGCTTGGAAAGGCAATCTACACATATAAAAATGCGGTCACTCCACAACTGGAGCAGCCCACTCACCTCCGCGTGATTTGTAGTTGATTGGTATCCCTATGGCTATAGATTTGCCAAAATAACGCTCAGTGCAAACTTGTTTCATTACGTTTTGTGCCTTGAGCGAAGCGAAAGGAATGGATATAAAAATGAATAAAAACAAAACCATGTATCTAATTCGTCATTGTGAGGCGACAGGACAAAATGAAGATGCTGAACTGACGATAAATGGAAGAAAACAGGCTGTTAAACTAGCAGATTTTCTCGAAGAAAAGAATATTCAATATATCCTATCCAGTACATATTTGCGTGCCTATAAATCAATTCAACCTTTAGCAGAAAGGCTTCAGCTGCCGATCCATAAAGATGAACGTTTAATCGAGAGAAAGCTTAGTGACAAAAACTTGGATGAGTGGCTCTTGCTATTAGAAAAATCTTTTACAAACCTAGACATCGTATACGAAGGTGGAGAGTCTAGTAGACAAGCAATGGAAAGAGGCGTCACTGTTATAAAAGAGTGTATGTATAGAAAGGAAACGACTTTTGCAATTGTTACTCATGGAAACTTGCTTTCTTTGATATGGAAATATTTTGATCAAACAGTATGTTTTAAAGAATGGAGAGAGCTCTCGAATCCAGATGTTCTTCAGGTCCATTTCAATCAAGAGAAGATAACTGTAAACCGAATCTGGAGGAATAACATGTGAGCGAACAGAAAAATTTTCATCTACCTTTTGGTGTATATGGAATTTACATAGAAAATAATAGATTGTTAGTTATTCATAAGAAAATTTAGATAAACTATCCATAGATAATGCTTCTCCACTTGTATGAAAGGCAGTAGAGTGGATACAAACAGGATCAATTGGACTTGAAGTAACTTGGTTTAAGGAATGGGAAGGGAAGAAATCCTTCCATATATAAGGAGAAAAAGGAGAGTATATATGATTATTAGAAAAGCAAAAGGGGAGGATGCCAAAGAGATCGCAAAAGTGCATGTAGATAGTTAGAGAACTATTTTCGAAATTCGTGGCCGAAATGAACAGAAGTTGTTTTTTGGATGGAAATAATGACAACGAAAACACTTATTTGATATAAAAAACTGTCGGCAGTTCATCCTGTCGACAGTTTTAAAAATGGATAGGAAATGTTTCAAGAAGAAAGCTTCTCCACAATCATTCGTTTTCCAGTATTTAAGGTGAATTCAAAACGGTCGGTGCTTTTTTCATTATAAAAGAAATGATGATTAACGCTACAGAGTCCCTCCTCATTATCAAAAATCATCATATTTACACCACTCTTCCGCTTTTCATCCTTTAAAAAGGTAAGGTGATTATAACAATATATACAATCATAAATGGAGAACTTCATCGAATTTAACGTAGTAATAAACTGATAAAAGCTATCGTCACTTAAATCATCTAATAATTCTTCTAAGGCAAATACTAGATGTTTTCTTATGCGAATTGGATCTTCATGCTCTAGAAAGTGGATGGAACTAGAAACATTTACTTTGCCCTCCTCAAGTAGAATTCCTTTTCGCCAACGATTTAAGATGAGAATTTCAATTTCTTGATGTAAATATTCATCAAGCATAGCTGCGTCTTCTGTTTCTTCATCGAAAAAAATCCATTGATTATTTATATATTCAACTGTCCCTTTTGTAAAGGCACGCGTTTGAAATTCAATTAGTTTTGATCTGTGCTGATTGTTCATTGTAAACCTCCCAAAGATTACACGCCCATAAATTCTTTTTAGACAGATAAACAAAATTTTATAACTAATCCTTCTTTTTCCTTCCTTAAAAGATTGAAAACGATTAATTTTCTTTTTTAAAATGGAACATTAGATAAACTTCATATGGACAAATAACCATTTTATTTTTAGGGCATAGAATACTCCATACTGATTGATTGGTATCTAATCATAAGTTCCACGAAAGAAAGGATGATAATCATGTGTGGAATAACAGGTTGGGCTGATTACAAAAAAGACTTAAGAAAAGAGTCGGAAGTATTATCAGCTATGGCAGAAACGTTGGCCAAAAGAGGCCCAGATGATACAAATGTTTGGACTACACTGCATGCAGGATTCGGTCATAAACGATTAGTGGTAGTAGATCCGTTAAATGGTATTCAACCAATGACAAAAGAAAAACAGGGTTATCACTACACGATTTGTTACAATGGTGAGTTATATAATACGGAAGACATAAGAAAAGAATTACTAATAAAAGGATATTCATTTCAAGGTCATTCTGATACAGAAGTTTTACTTACTTCTTATATAGAGTGGGGAGAAGATTGCCTCGAATACTTAAATGGAATATTTGCCTTTGCCGTTTGGGATGAAAAACGCAATTCCTTATTCATTGGAAGAGATCGATTAGGGGTTAAACCGTTGTTTTACGCTGAAGTTGGAACTAGCTTTATCTTTGGATCTGAATTAAAGGCATTGCTAGCAAATCCGAATGTGAAAACAGAGCTAGATAGAGAAGGGTTAGCAGAAGTGTTTGCTCTTGGGCCTTCTCACACACCAGGAAGTGGTATCTTTAAAGGCATTAAAGAGCTTCGTCCAGGGCATGCATTAAAGTTTACACAGGATGGGCTGAAAGTATGGCGGTATTGGAATGTAAAAAGTGAAGAACATAAAGATACATTTGATGAAACAGTTGAAAAAGTACGTTTCCTTTTTAAAGATGCTGTTACAAGACAATTAGTATCAGACGTACCATTAAGTACTTTTCTTTCAGGTGGTGTGGATTCCAGTGCTATTACAGCCATTGCTTCCATGGAATATGCGAAAACGGGAAAAGGACCGCTTCATACGTATTCCATCGATTATGAAGGCAATGATAAATTCTTTAAAGCAAATGAGTTCCAGCCAAATTCAGATGGCGTTTATATCCAAAAAATGACGGACACTTTTGGAACCATCCACCATAATTGTGTGATCACCCAAGAGACATTAGCTGCCTTTTTGCATGAGGCGGTAACGGTAAGAGATGTGCCGGGGATGGCGGATGTGGATTCCTCTTTATTATGGTTCTGTCGAGAAATAAAGAAAGATTTTGTTGTGAGCTTATCCGGCGAATGTGCAGATGAAATTTTTGGTGGCTATCCATGGTTTAGGAGAGAGGCGGATTTGCAAAGAGAAGGCTTCCCGTGGATGAGATCGATTGAAGAACGACAAAAGCTATTGAAAAATGCATGGAGCGATAAATTGCAATTAAAAGATTATATGATGGATAAATATAACCAAACAATTGCAGAGACACCTAAATTAGCTGGAGAAAACAAAGAAGATGCAAAACGCCGAGAATTATTTTATCTTAATCAGCTCTGGTTTATGACCACTTTATTGGAGCGAAAAGATAGAATGAGTATGGGAGCAAGCCTAGAGGTACGTGTACCATTTGCTGACCATCGCTTAGTAGAATATGTGTGGAATGTACCATGGGAAATGAAGAATTATATGGGCAGGGAAAAAGGATTATTGCGAAAAGCGTTAGAAGGAATTCTTCCAGATGAAGTATTATATCGCAAGAAAAGCCCTTATCCAAAAACACATAATCCTATTTACACAAAAACAGTAACAGATATGTTAAAAACTGCTTTAACAGATAAGAGCTCTGCTTTATATGAATTCTTTGATAAAGAACGTCTCGCAGAAATTATTCAAACAGAAGGCTCTGCATTTAAAGAGCCGTGGTTTGGTCAGTTGATGACAGGTCCACAGCTACTCGCACACTTAGTACAAATTCATTATTGGTTTAAAGATTATAATATCAATGTTGTAGAGTAAAATAATACAAAGAAATCCCTAGTTAGTATGAGAATGTTCATGCTAGCTAGGGATTTTCATGTAGTTTAGCCTTATCTTTCCTTTTAATCTTCTTGATTAATAGAATAAATATTTCCGTTGTCCGTCCTAGTATTTCAATACCTAAATACACAATATAGCCTATAATAACCATTAGCGTAATCACAATGACCTCAATCGGAGTCAAAGGTAGGATAAAGGTAGACGTTAATTCTCCAAAATCTCTAATGGTTCTAGAGGCAAGATAAAAAAATACAGGGTATAGATTAGCGTTATTGGAATAGCAATAACTCTATTAAATCCAAATTCAATAATCTCAAATAAATTTTTTGAAGGCACTAACTCGTTTAGATTGAGAAAAAAAGAGGCGATTAATATGCCGATAGCGGTGGTAAGCAGCACGGCGATCCACGCATCTTCTTTTGCGGAAATACCAAGTACAATTACAAGGGTAGTGCCCAGATTAAATCCAATAATAATAGCAAATAACTGGCTTAAAGATAGATTTTCTTTTAGCATGAAAGGAATCTCCTAATTGGAAATATGTATATGCTTAAAGTAGTATTTGCCAATTTACCAGGAATATTCAAAAAAAGAAAGAGTAGTTTCGATCGTAAAGAACTTTTCCTTTATTAATGGATAGATAGCTGCTTGTTTACACTGAAAAATCAGCGGATTATGTCCACTGATTTTTAATAATAATCTATCCTATTGTTTTTTCTTGCGTAATGGCAGGTTTATGCTGCTTTTGTAGTAAGAAAAAGAAGACGCCGAACAAAACGAGTAATCCGCCTATGATTTGAGCAAGGATTAACCGCTCGTTTAAAAGTAAAACAGCTAAAAGCGTAGCCCCAACGGGTTCTCCTAGGATACTCATAGAGATAGTTGTTGCATTAACATAATTAAGTAACCAATTATTAATAACATGTGCAAGTGTCGGCACAATGGCAAGCAATACGAAAATACCCCATTCTTTTCCAGAATAGCCTGTCAATGTTTCACCAACTATTAGATTATAAATGGTTAACAAACAAGCTGCGAAAAAGAAAACGGTAAAGGTATATATCCAATGGGTCATTTTTTTAATAATATTTTGACCGATTAATAAATAACCAACTACAGCAATCACGCTCAAAAAGGAAAGAATATCTCCAATGACTGCATTGCTGTCTAGTCCAATATCTCCCCATCCGATCATCATAGCGCCAACGATAGCAATTCCCATTGTCATAATCGCTGCAGAAGTAGTTCTTTCACGAAAGAAAATAAATCCGCCAAGAAGGGATACAATAGGCTGCAGTGCCAAGATAATCGTAGAACTAGCTACAGTAGTAAACTTTAGAGAACTGAACCAGAGAGCAAAGTGTAAAGCCAAAAAAGAACCTGAAAAAAATAAGAACGACCAATCTTTTTTCGTTAGTTTTTTAAAATCATTTCTATGAATATATACCATAGGAATCATAATAAGACATGCAAGCCACATTCGATACATACTTAAAATAGTGGCAGGAGCCTCCGACCATTTTACGAAAATCGCAGAAAACGAGATAGCGATAATCGAGATAAGTAATGGAAGTCCAATAGATTTTGATGATTGCTGATTCACTTTGTTTCCCCCTGACAATTCAAACAATTTGATATAATAGTAAATATAGTACGTTCAGCAGCAGGAAACAATCATTATTTTTCATTTGTTGGAAAAAAGAGAGGTTGGGACATAACTAAATAGATACTCTGTCAAGACGAACAATATCTAATTTAGCTAGTAAATAGCGGCTGCTTTCGCATACTTTTTACAAGAGGAAATATAATTAGTTGGGAAAACAGAGCAGCCGGAATACACGTAGACGCCACGGGGGATTAGCGAGAGAGTCTGAGACCCCGGAGGCTCAAGCGTTGTCCACGGAAAGCGAAGTGTATTCCGGCTGCGGGGAATTGCACTAAACTTCATGGAAACATCCTTTTAAAAACAAATAAAAAACCAAACAATTATACGGAACTTTTATTAGTATCTTCGTATAATTGTTCGGATTTATCTTTGGCTGGAATACTTATCTTTAAATCTCTAGTTGCTTTTGTTATTTACCTTGCATGGATAAATTCATAGTTCATATCGAAACGAAGGATGCTGCATTCATATGGTCCCAGAATTATTGCAAGATCATCTGATTCAGCAGCATATTCTTCCTCTGTTAATAAAAGGGATATTTTTTTTCCTCGTAATGGGAAGGGAAGAAGAAATTGTGCTTCCATATCACTCTTATTTATAACTGTTAAAAGGATTTCATCGTCTTTTTTTGTATAATACGCTAAACAAGAGTCAGATTGTGACAAAAAGTAAAAAGAGCCATTATTAATGAGAAAGGAACTTTGTTTACGGACTTGAATTAATCGCTTAACAAAGCCTTTTAATTCTTCGTCATGTTCGTCTGAGTTCCATGGCATACACTTTCGACATCCAGGGTCGCTGCCCCCGCCTAACCCAATTTCATCTCCATAGTAAATACATGGAGTCCCAGGGTAAGTGAGGAGAAAGGTAAACAGAAGTTTTACACGTTCTTTGCGATAACTGCATTCATGCATAATCCGTGGGGTATCATGGCTGCCAATAATGTTGAATAATACTTTATTCACTGTATCTGGATAGGACTGTATAGTGGTTGTCATCTCTTCCATAAATTGTTGAGAAGAAATCATGTCATAAGCAAAAAATTGTAACGCTTTTGTTAGCAATGGATAATTCATAACGGAGTCAAACTGATCACCTCTTAGCCATGGTAAAGAATCATGCCAAATTTCTCCTAATATAAAGAGGTCAGGTTTTAGATCTTTAACGACGGAACGGAAGGATCTCCAAAAATCATGATCAATTTCATTGGCAACATCTAAGCGCCAGCCATCGATATCACATTCTTTTATCCAATATTGTGCTACATGTAATAAATAATCCTTTACTTCTAGGTTTGTTGTATTAAACTTTGGCATTGTTTCATAAAAGCCAAATGTTTCATAATTTAATGTGTCATTTTCTTTTAAAGGAAATTTATGTATATGAAACCAGTCTTTATAGCGTGAATTGTCTTTGTTTTTTAGAACATCTTGAAATGGTGGAAATTGATAACCACAGTGATTAAATACGGCATCAAGCATTACTCGAATTCCACGCTCGTGACATTCTTTTACAAGACGTTTGAGCATTTCGGTATCGCCAAATTGCGGATCTACTTCTAAATAGTTAATGGTATCGTATTTATGATTGCTTTTTGCGTGAAAAATAGGAGTAAGATAAATACCATTTATGCCAAGGTCAGAAAGATAGTCTAAAGAGTCGATAATCCCTTGAAAATCACCGCCAAAAAAATTCCACAATCCTGGCTCCTCTTGCCCCCAAGGAGCAATATCCGCTGGATTCAAGGAGCTATTTCCATTGCGAAATCGTTCCGGAAAAATTTGATACCAGACAGTTGTGGATACCCAAGAAGGGGGAGTGAAAACATCTTTCTGATGAAGATAAGGTAAGCAAAAATAATAGCCAGCATCTTCTGGGATAAAAGGAAAGAATCCTTTTTCTGTATAGGTTATTTGTTGTTCATTATCTCTTATTATAAAGCCATAGCGGACTCTTTTTTTATTGGTAATTGTGCAATGCCAATAGTCAAACAGGGAATCAGATCCGCTTTTTTCCATTGTTATGCGCTGAGATACCCAATGATAGTCAATCATCTCGTACTGGTCCCCATAGATTAGTTCTATTTCTTTGACATTTGCTATTTTTGTTCGAATGTGGATATGGAGGGTATCTCCATTTTGTAAATAACAATAATTATCTCCGCTGCGATGATAGATAGAGGCTAAATCAATCATTTTCTCACACTCCCTTTGTAATCTTTCTATATCTTTTTGCCAATAGTGTTGACAGTTAAGAAAGATTTTAAAAGGGAGAAAAGAAAATTAGTTTATTAATGGAAAAACCACTCGCAAAATAGAGGAGCGAGCGGCTTACATTTACTATATCGAAAATTATCCGTTAACAATTGTACCACCATTAACATGGAGGACCTGTCCAGTAACATAAGTGGAATCATTACTAGCTAAATATACATAGGCTGGTGCAAGTTCACAAGGTTGACCAGCACGTTTAAAAGGAGTATTTGCTCCAAAAGATGCCACTTGTTCACTATCAAAGGTAGAAGGAATTAGTGGTGTCCAAATTGGTCCTGGTGCTACACCATTAACTCGTATGCCTTGTCCAGCTAGAGAACCTGATAAGGAACGAGTAAAGGCAGTAATAGCTCCTTTCGTAGCTGAATAATCAATTAATGTTTCATTCCCTTTATAGGCAGTAATCGATGTTGTATTGATTATCGTATCGCCTTCTTGGAAATGTGGAAGAGTGGCTTTTGTTAAATAAAACATAGAGAAAATATTAGTTTGGAATGTTTTCTCTAATTGTTCTGACGTGATATCCAGTATGCTTGATTGCGGATGTTGCTCTGCAGCATTATTTACGAGAATATTAACCTTGCCAAATTCTGAAACGGTCTTTTCTACCACCTCTTTACAGAAGCTTTCATCACCAATATCCCCAGCAAGCAGTAAGCATTTTACTCCTTCTGCTTCGACTAATTCTTTTGTTTTATTTGCATCATCATGCTCATCTAAGTATACTACTACAACATCAGCACCTTCTTTTGCATAGTAAATAGCAACAGAACGGCCAATTCCGCTATCACCACCAGTGATGATTGCCGCTTTTCCTTTTAATTTTTCAGATCCCTTATAAGAGGGATCTACATCTTTCGGAATAGGATTCATTTCAGTTTGAATACCTGGTTGTTGTTCTTGATGTTGAGGGGGAAATGTTTGTTCAATTTGTTCGTTATTATTGTTAGCCATTTCAATCACTCCTTCTATATTCTGTGCATGTTTACTTATTTTTCCCAAATCAGTTGAAATAAACATGGTAAAAATAGGGTTGTTTGATAAGGAGTGCAGGTAAAAAAGGATGGTACCCAAATGGTTCCCACCCTTTATTATTAGCGATAATTGACAAACTGCACATCAATTGTAATTTTTGATTCGTCTTTAACAGCAGCAATAATCTTTTGTAAATCATCACGGCTTTTAGCAGTTACACGAATTTGATCGTCTTGTTGTTGCGTTTTCACTTTCAAACCACTATTTTTAATTAATGCATTTATTATTTTTGCATTGTCTCTATCAATGCCCTGTATCAATTTCGCTCTTTGGCGAACCGTACCACCTGAAGCACCTTCTATTTTGCCATAATCTAAGTTTTTGATAGGAATCCCACGTTTAAACATTTTGCTAATAAGTACATCTTTTAGCTGTTCCAATTTATATTCATCATCTGAAACAAGCACTAAGTCCTCTTTGTCTAATGTGATATTGCTTTTACTTCCTTTAAAATCATAACGATTTTGAATTTCCTTCATCGCCAGCTGGACAGCATTCGTTACTTCTGAAAAATCTACCTTTGATACAATATCAAATGAACTTTCTTTTGCCATATTTACCTCCTGATTAATTGGAATTTAATACGAATTATAAGTAAGTCTGTAGTAAATCCAATTT
This sequence comes from Niallia sp. RD1, assembly GCF_024219955.1. Classification (NCBI taxonomy): domain Bacteria; kingdom Bacillati; phylum Bacillota; class Bacilli; order Caryophanales; family Bacillaceae; genus Niallia; species Niallia sp. RD1. The sequence goes on from NZ_CP100420.1 coordinate 2,763,635, forward strand.
CTTTTATGCTTGTATTATAGTAAAATTAAGCAGTTGTAACAACTTTAGGCATGGAATATTCGTAAATAAGGGAATAATTAGGATGGCAGAATATAGAGTAAAGTTGAAATAGACAAGAATTAAAGGAGGAAACCAAATGTCGTTAAGAGATTATATGGGACGAGTAGAAATATTAACAGTGGCTAGGATAGCATCTTTCGGGTACTTTTTGACGTTAGAAGAGGAAGACGAGGATGTGCTTTTGCATTTTAGTGAAACTGATCAGAAATTTGAAGAGGGCGATGAAGTACGCGTTTTTATTTATAGTGATTCACAAGGAAGAGCGTGCTCGAGTACGTTTATTCCGTCCATCGCAGTCGGGAAGTATGATTGGGTAAAGGTAACGGATCGCAAAGAGGGAATCGGCTGTTTCTTTGATATAGGCTTAAAAAAGGACATGCTATTAGGCGAGGATGATTTACCGGTTCATGAAGAGGTTTGGCCAGAAGTTGGGGATATGCTTTATATTACGTTAAAGGTAAATAAGAACAACTACTTATATGTTAAACCTGCTACAGATCCTATCATTGAAGAAATGGCAACAAAAGCGACAAGAGCGGATTTTAATAAAAACATCCATGGCTATATTTATCGAACAGCAAAGGTTGGTAGCTGGATTTATACAGCGGAAGGCTTTAAAGGATTTATCCATGAATCAGAGAGAGGCCAGGAACCAAGATTAGGAGAAAAGGTGAACGGTCGTATCATTGATGTAAAGCTAGATGGTACGGTAAATGTATCATTATTACCGAGAAAAGAAGAAGCGCTTGATAAAGATGCCCAACTAATTCTAGATTATTTAATTACTCGAAAGGGTGCAATGCCTTATGGAGATAAGAGCATGCCAGAGGATATTAAAGAACGATTTAATTTAAGTAAAGGATCTTTCAAACGGGCGCTTGGAAAGCTAATGAAGGAAAATAAAGTCTACCAAGAAGAAGGATGGACGTATTTAAAGGAAGACAGTCAAAACTAATCCAAATATAGGTTGGGTAATGGGGTATTTCAAAGTATTTATATCTTTGGGATGCCTTTTTAATTATAGAAAAGGCTTGGAAAGTTAAAGACGCATAGGGAGGTTTATCTCAATGCCTTTTTCAGACGTAGGAAGTGCTAGAAGGTAACAGAGAGGTCGCATCAGAGCCCATTTCATCAAAAAAGGAAGCCAAAAGGTAACAGAGAAGTCGCGTCAGAGCCCATTTCATCAAAAAAGGAAGCCAAAAGGTAACAGAGAATCCACATCAGAGCCCGTTTCAGCAAAAGGAAGCACCAAAAGGTAACAGAGAAATAACCTCGATAACTTTTTACCCAGAGGCAGTGCCAAAAAAGAACTGCCTTAAAAATCAGGCAGTTCCTATATTAGCATTCCGATCTCCGTTGTTCTTACAGGTGATCTGTTTTTTTACTATACTGATGTTTGCCGTTTTTGCGGTTTTTTTCACGCATCATGTTCTTTTCATGACGCAATGCATTATTATCTTTGGCTTTTTTATCATTATCAGAAGTATGTGGCATAAAAAATACTCCTTTCAACGTCAGCTTTTGTTCTATTAGAACATTGTTAGTATGAGTGAAAGGAGTAAATTTTATTCTTTTTAACTTAACGTATTTATTCAGGTAGTTTATTTAAGAAGAAAATAGCGATTGTTCCAGCACCAGTATGAGAACCAACAGATGCGCCAATTGATGAAATGAACACATCTTTTGGTTGGAATTTGTCTACAATCATTTCTTTTACTTCTAAAGCTGTCGCTTCATCATCGGCATGACTGATTGCAAACACTTGTTGATCCAACTTATCTCCTCGTTCTTCTATTAGCTCAATCATTCTGCGGAGAAGTTTCTTTTTGCCACGAATTTTTTCAAGAGGGACAAGCTTCCCATCTTCAACGTGTAATAAAGGCTTAATATTTAATAACCCACCAAGAAATGCAGAGGCTTTTGAAACACGTCCGCCTTTTGCTAAATATTCTAGATCCTCTACTGTAAATAAGTGCTCCATATGCTCGCATAAGAACTGCAGGCGTGGTATAATTTCACTTATGTCTTTACCTAGATCGCGTAATTTTACCGCTTCTTGAACCACTAATCCAGCACCTAATGATGCGCATTTACTATCAATGATCGTTAAATCAAAATCAGGATATTCTTCCTTTACTTGTTCTAATATCATTACTGCTGTTTGGTAGGTTCCAGATAATTGCGAAGAAAAAGCAATATAAACACCTTTATCATTATTTTGTGCTAATTCTGTAAAAATATCTTTAAATAATGCAGGAGAAACTTGAGAGGTTTTTGGAACTTGTCCACTGCGAATAGCATTGTAGACAGTAAGTGGTTCTATTGTTTTCAAATCCTCATATTCCTTACCGTCTAGGTTAACTTTTAGCGGTAGTAGTGAAACCTCGTTTTTTTCATAATAGGATAGAGGTAAATCACTTGCACTATCTGCTAGGATTTTAAAAGTCATATTCATTTCACTTCTTTCTTTTTTTATAAAAACATATGGTAATTGGAGTACTGTTATGATAAATAACGATAATCTCTGTAAAAATGCCTTGTTTTTTTAAAACAAGGCATACTTATTTGATGGTTTCGAAAACCCCTGGCTATGCCGGGGGTTCCGGAGAGCTTATAGCGAGGTAACAAAAAAACCTCCTTTCATGGTAGGATAAAGTTGGTTTCCCGACCACTTTATCTCACGCAAGAAGGAGGTATGCCCTTATGAAGGACATGAACAGTTTAGCACATACAACATGGAATTGTAAGTATCACATAGTCTTTGCCCCAAAATACAGAAGGCAAATTATTTATGGCAAATACAAAAAGAGTATAGGACAAATCATAAGAGAGCTATGTGAAAGAAAAGGTGTCATTATACATGAAGCAAATGCCTGTCCGGATCATATCCATATGTTGGTTAGTATTCCACCAAAATTAAGTGTATCGCAGTTCATGGGTTACCTAAAAGGAAAAAGTAGCCTGATGATATTTGATCGACATGCGAATTTGAAATATCGCTATGGGAATCGTAAATTTTGGTGTCGTGGTTTCTACGTTGATACCGTGGGGAGAAATAAGAAACAAATACAAGAATATATAAGAAATCAGCTGAAAGAAGATTATATGGCTGATCAGCTAACTTTGTTCGAAGAATTCGATCCGTTCACGGGTGAGAAAAATCGGAAGTAAATAAAGAAATTCTTTAGAATTGGTGAGTGAATGTGGTGCAGAAGGGAAACCTTTTCAGTGGGCCTTTAAGGCCGAGGCCGGTAAGAGAGGCTTTTAGCCGCAGAGCAAACCACCAGTTCACACTGGTGGTTTTGATTTGTAGTTTATAAAACTTTGCAGGAAAAAACAATGAATAGTAACAGTTAAAATAGTAAAAATTACTATATATCGTATTGGAGAGGATACTTATGTATTGGTTATTAACAAAAAAATTAATTGTCGTTATTTTTGGGGCACTTTTAAATGCCATCGCCATGAATTTTTTCCTAATACCTGCTGATGTATACGCAAGCGGATTTGCTGGTGTCGCACAGCTTGTATCAAAAGTAACACCTATTTCTACCGGGATTTTATTATTTATCCTAAATGTGCCAATTGCGATTCTTGGTTGGATCAAAGTGGGAAAATCATTTACGTGTTTTAGTTTTTTAAGTGTTGTTTTTATGTCTTTGTTTATGGAAATAATTCCAGTCCATAGCTATTCCCATGATATTTTGTTAAATGCTGTTTTTGGCGGTGTCATTGCGGCTGTTGGGGTTGGATTAACGTTGAAGTGGGGGGCATCAACTGGAGGCATGGACATTATCGCCATGATTCTCTCACGTGTACAAGATAAGCCCGTCGGTACCTATTTCTTTATTCTGAATGGAGCTATTATTATCACAGCTGGAGCCATGTTCGGTTGGGAAAAAGCTTTATATACGCTAGTGAATCTTTATGCAGCGACAAAAGTGATTGATACGATACATACAGCCCACCAAAAATTAACGGTGATGATTGTTACAAAGAAAACAGATGAGCTAAAAGTTGCAATTCATGAAAAATTAGTGAGGGGAATTACGATTTTGCCTGCTCGTGGAGCATTTTCTAATGAGCCAAAGGAAATGCTAATGATTGTAGTGACTCGGTATGAATTATTTGATTTGGAACGTGTCATTAAGGAAGTTGATCCGCAAGCATTTACCAATGTTGTACAGACAACAGCAGTACTCGGTTTCTTTAGAAAAGCATAAAGGAGGAAGCATTTTGAAAAAAATTACTGCAATAATTTTATGTTTGTTCATTAGTATGCCATTCCTATCGATAGCGGCATCAGCAAACTCGACGAAAGAGCAAGTAAAACTACAAGATGTAACTGTTAGTGGTACAAACGGAAATTATGTTGTAAAAGGGAAAGCAACAACAGCAGGGACTATTTTTTATTCTGTCGAAGATGGGCATAATGAATTATTAACAAAGCAAAAATTACAAATTAACAATAACAGATTTTTATTGCAAATTCATTTGAATAAAAAAGATTTGCCGACGAATGGAACAGTAATTTTATATTTTTCTGAAGAAGGGAAAGAACCATATTCAGTAGTATTAGAAACATTTTCGTGAAACTTGATTTTGAATGGAGTTTTGCGTTGCAATTTAAGTTGAAGCAAAAAAGCTGCCCAATAAAGGTCTGTCTCCCAAGCATTTCTCTTTTTATAGCTTATGGAGGGTTCCTTTATGGACAGCTCTTCTTAATTTAATGTGTCTGAATTTGATCCAGCTCTGTTTGTAATTCGGCTAATTGATGCTGTTCGGCTGTCGTTGTATTAGCATAAGCAGAACTAATTGCATTCTTTGCTTTATCAACTAAGCCGTTTACATCTTGACCGTTAGCATTTTTAGCTACTTCGACTGCTTGTCTAGCTTCTTGAAAAAGTCTATTTCCCATTTATTCTAATCCTCCATCAGATGGTCTTTCATTTGACATTTTATAGCTCTCAGCTTCAGCATATGTCATATGATAAGGGATACGTTCGGAATGCTTTGTCACAGAATCTACTCCTTGTTGTACAAAACGTTTCGATTTGTTTCGTTTTCCCATTAATGATCCCTCCGAGTGTTGAGTGTAATTGGAAAGACAGAAAGAAGCATTTTAAATATCATATGAAACAGTAATGACTGCTTCAATTATAGTATGGACGAAAACAGTTGTAATAAAGACGGTAATGATACCCAAATCTTAAAGAACACGAAGATTTAAAGCTTCATTTAAATAAATAGCGAGACCGTCCTCTTCATTGGATAAAGTAATATCATTGGCAAGTGTTTTCAACTCTTTAATTCCATTTCCCATTGCTACACCTGTGCCAGCATACTCAATCATTTCGAAATCATTATCTTCATCGCCAAATGCAATAATATTTTTTTGTGGAATTTGATAATAATCAGATACCTTTTGTAATCCGATGGCTTTATTGATTCCAGATTTAACAATTTCAATGACGTGAAATGGATCGGCCCAACGGCGATGGTCAATTAAATCTGCATGAACATCAGATAGATGCTTACGGATCGCAGGAACATGTTCTTCTTCGGCATGAATTAGGATAGAAGTAGGTGACGCTTCTAAAAATTCCAATAGATTTCCGGTTGTAACTTTTGGATTTCCTAAGGAAAAAATATCAATCAATTTTTCATCGTGATAATGGTAGTAAACATCATCTATTACTTCTGCGATAATATTGAGAAAAGGATAATCATTGCAGGCAGCTACGATGTCCCGCGCCGTTTTTATATCAAGTGGAGAATGATAAAAACCCCAATTAGTATCCTTTGGATGATGAATAAAAGCTCCATTAAAGTTAACGATAGGAGTACGTAAGTTTAATTCGTGATAAATCGCTTCGCTTGCGCGGAATGGTCTTCCCGTTGCAATCATCACCTCATGACCCTCATCCATCGCTTTTTGAATAACTTTTTTGGTAAGGGGAGAAATGGTTTTATCATCTTTTAATAAAGTTCCGTCAAGGTCTAATGCAATTAGGTGTTTTTCTGTCATAGTGTCTCCTTTAGTGTCAGTATATTAATTTTTATTCCAGCTAGTAGGGGCGTATTTTTCGAAAAAAATGCCACTTCATGTTACACTTACTTATACATATAAAATATTATTACACTTTATTCGTTAATTCTACTTTCACGGTGTTAAGTTATGTAAAAAAAAGCAAAGAAATAGAAGATATATTCCCCTTCTATTGTTTCCCTTTTATTTTACATGAATCAGTTATTTTTTCCAAAAAAGGAGGGGTGGATAATGATTCTAGTTGAAAAATTACATATAGAAGATATTCCTGTATTGCATATTGTAAAAAAAGACTACTATGATCAAAAAAGACCATATATTCAATTTACACATGGCTTCACAAGTGCAAAGGAGCACAATCTCCATTTTGCCTATCACTTAGCAGAGAAAGGTTTTCGTGTTGTACTGCCTGATTGTTTATATCATGGAGAAAGAGAACAAGGACTATCTGCTATGGAATTAAACATGCACTTTTGGAATATCGTAATGAAAACGATTGATGAAATAGAAGAGATAAAAAATTATTTCAGTAAGAAAGAGCTTATCGATGATCAACATATAGGTGTAGTTGGAACAAGTATGGGTGGAATCGTTACATTGGGTGCATTAAGAAAATATTCTTGGATTAACACAGCAGTTAGCTTAATGGGGATGCCATATTATGAAAAATTTGCTCATTATACCATTTCTGAAGTGAAGAAGAGGGGCTATGAGCTGCCACTAAATGATAGCGAAATTGAAGCATTAATTAAGCAGTTAGAAGAATTGGATTTAAGTAAGGCTCCAGAAAAATTAAAAAATCGTCCGCTTATGTTCTGGCATGGCAAAAAAGATGAAGTGGTTCCTTATGAATACTCCCATCAGTTTTATGAACATATAAAACCTTTGTACAGGGAAGCACCAGATCGACTAGTATACCTTTCCGAAGAAAATACTGGTCATAAAGTAAGCCGAAAAGCCATGCTTAAAACAGTGGAATGGTTTGAAAAACATTTAGCAGAGGGATTAATAAAAGCGTGATTCAAATCCTTTTTTCTAATCATAATTATTTGTTATAGTGTAACTATAAAGATAAAGCTTCATTTACGGTAAAAAATAAATACGTTTGAATATAAATAAAAATAAGGGGTGCCTTCGAATGAATGAAGAATTAAAAGACAGTATTATGGGTGCACTAGAGCTTGTTATCGATCCAGAGCTTGGAGTCGATATTGTAAACCTAGGATTAGTTTACGATTTGGAGCTTAAAGAAGAGGGATTATTGGTTGTAACAATGACTTTAACAGCAATGGGATGTCCGCTTGCAGGCGTCATTGTCGATCAAGTAAAGGCAGCTGTAACAGATATTCCAGAAGTAAAAGAGACAGAAGTAAACATTGTCTGGTCGCCAGCTTGGACAAAAGATAGAATGTCCAGATATGCAAAAATTGCCTTAGGTGTCCGATAAGAAGCTAGGTAGATGAATTTTATATGGTTATTAAGAAGAGGGGAAACCCTCTTCTTTTTTTCTTTGTATATAATATACTGTATATTATGAAAAATGATATGATAGAAAAATACAAAGTGAAACTTTTATCCCACCCTTAACGGACAGTAAGACTCCCCCCTGATGGAAGTTTCACTTTATGAAAGTTTAGTAAAAAGGAGTGAGATCGAATATGAAGGATCAGTTAAATCGACCACTAAGGGATTTGCGCATTAGTGTTATTGATCGCTGTAATTTACGGTGCCAATATTGCATGCCGAAAGAAATTTTTGGTCCAGATTATCCCTTTCTTCCTCCAAGTGAATTATTAACTTATGAAGAGATAGAAAGAATAGCGAAATTATTTGTGCAATTAGGTGTTGAGAAAATTAGGTTGACTGGTGGAGAGCCATTGTTACGTAAGGACTTACCCTTGCTTATTGAAAGACTTGTTCCATTAGAAGGTCTAAATGATATTGCCTTAACAACAAACGGAATTTTTCTTCCTAAATATGCCGACGACCTAAAGAAGGCTGGTCTCAAGCGAGTAAACATTAGTTTAGATAGCATAAATGATGAATTGTTTGGTCAGATGAATGGTCGTAATGTAGGCGTTACTCCTGTTAAAAAAGGAATAGAAGCTGCTAAAAAAGCTGGCTTAGGAATTAAAATAAACATGGTAATAAAAAAAGGAATGAATGATTCAGAAATCATCCCGATGGCAACCTATTGTAAAGAAAATGAATTAGAACTTCGTTTTATTGAATATATGGATGTTGGCAGTACAAATGGGTGGAAAATGAAGGATGTTATAACAAAAAGAGAAATCTATAATCAGTTGCAAGAATCATTTGAATTCGAGCCGGTAGAGGCTGATTACTTTGGAGAAGTAGCCAAAAAGTATAAGTACAAGGATTCCAATGTAGTAGTTGGCTTTATTACCTCTGTTTCTGAATCTTTTTGCTCGAGCTGTACGAGAGCAAGGTTATCGGCAAACGGTCATTTATATACATGCCTTTTTAACGGAAATGGCCATAATATCCGTGATTTTATGAGACAAGGGGCAACCGATACGGAGCTGCTTGAATATATTCGAACTATTTGGCGGAATAGACAGGATAGATATTCAGATGAACGTAAAGAAGAAGCAACCACTTCTCGCACAAAAGTAGAAATGTCTTATATTGGTGGTTGAGAGCTATCTGATAAATGCAAGGAAAAATACGGGAAGAAATATTTTATGGTATTAGAATAGTTCTTTTTTAGTTATTTCTTGGATAAGGAGGAAAAGGCAATGACAGCAGAGGATAGAGTTCCTATTCTAATAGAAGATGCAATAAGCAGAGTAATGGAATATAAAAGGGAAGGGACAAAGGAGGGTGTATCCATCTTTAATAGCAACGGTCGTTATTTAGCTGAAGATATTAAAGCTTCACATAATGTTCCACGATTTGATCGCTCCAGCTATGATGGGTTTGCATTACGTTCAGCAGATACAATTGCTGCATCAAAAACACATCCAACTGAATTAGAAATAATTGATGAAATTGGGGCCGGGCAAGTCTCACATAAAAAAATAGGGAAGTATCAAGCAATCAGGATTATGACAGGAGCCATGCTGCCAACTGATACAGATGCTGTTGTAATGTTTGAAAAAACGGAAGAGCTGAAAAAGGAACAACGAACCTATATAAAAATAGACCATGTTTTACATAAAGGAGAAAATATATCGTTTCAAGGAGAAGATGTAAAGGAAGGAACTGTTTTAATAAAAAAAGGAACAAAAATAAATCCGGGAATAGTAGCGCTTTTAGCAACATTTGGAATAGAACAAGTTCCTGTTGCCAAGAAACCAATTATAGGTGTATTTGCGACAGGAACAGAATTATTGGAAGTGGATGAAGAACTGGAAGAAGGAAAGATCAGAAATAGCAATGCTTATATGATAATGGCGCAAATCGAACGGGCAGGTGCTATTCCTCGTTATTTCGGCAAGTTGCCAGATATTATGGAAACAAGCTATGAAGCCATTCGACATGAACTAGATTCAGTTGATATGCTGATTACGACAGGTGGGGTTTCTGTTGGCGATTATGATTTATTGCCAGATATTTACCGCAAGCTGGGGGCTGAAGTTCTTTTTAATAAAATTGCGATGAGACCTGGGAGCGTCACAACAGTAGCACAGCTAAATGGCAAATTATTATTTGGACTCTCAGGAAATCCTTCTGCGTGTTATGTGGGATTTGAATTGTTTACAAACCCAATCATAAAAAGCTTTCTGTTTTCCCAGAAGCCTCATTTGCCTATAGTTGATGCGGTGTTGCAAGAAGATTTTCCAATGGCAAATCCATTTACACGTCTTATTAGAAGTAGAGTCTCCATTGTAGATGGAAAGCTAGAAACAGGCACAAGTGGCGTAGATAAATCGAATATTGTGAGCAGCTTAGCCTTTGCAAATGGCTTAACAATATTGCCTGGAGGAGATTCAGGCTATAAATGTGGTGATATAGTAAAAGTGATTTTGCTGGAAGAGACAGAAAATCAATGATTATTGTAGGAAGAAGAAAAAAGTAGAGCAATCTTACAAGGATTTCTCTACTTTTTTGTCGATGAATTTTAAGGAATCATCCAGGATAACACATTGTTTTGCAGGAAGGTAATAATACATACAAGTAGCAAAAGGAATATACTATGTTTTAAGGTGAAGCGAAGTAGTTCAGATTCTTTGCCAGCCAAACCAACCGCAGCACATGCGACAGCGATAGATTGTGGAGAAATCATTTTCCCTGTAACTCCTCCACTTGAATTAGCTGAAATAGCAAGCACAGGGTCCATGCCAACAGATATAGCAGTGATTTTTTGTAGATTTCCAAATAGTAAATTGGCCGATGTATCAGAACCAGTAATAAATACGCCAAGCCATCCAAGGACTGGAGAGAAGAATGGAAATAATGCTCCCGTTTTAGCTAATGTCATTCCAAGCGTTGTGGACATACCAGATGCATTTGTTACATAGGCAAAACCAACTACAGACGAAATTGTTAAGATTGGAAATTTTAACTCTTGAAGTGTTTCCTTTGATGTCTCATACACTTCTCTCCAGGAAAGTCGGGCAATATATTTTGTAACAATACAAGCAAATAATATTGCAGTTCCAGCAGCACCTAACATTTCTATTTTATAAATGGCTGCAACTTCTTCACTAGCACCATTAATAATTTTATTGTGAAGTAGTGGTACTTCAGGCATAAAGGTCAAAAGTTCTCCTAATTTATTAAGACCCTTCAAAATAATGTTTGTTCCTTCATAATAACCTGATAATGCTAACTTCACAGTAGGAATTCCCCAAAGGGAGATGAAGGCAGTTAATACTAAAAAAGGAGACCAAGCATGAAAGATTTCACCAGCTGTGTATGTAGATTCTGGAGTTTTCTCTTGTTCTGCTGATGCTGCTGCAGTTTCCGCGTCCCCTTTAAAGAGAAAAATCTTTTTCGGTTTCCAGAATTTTAAGAAAATAACTAATGCAAATAAAGAAACTAAGGCAGATAAAATATCAGGCAATTCAGGTCCTAGGAAATTAGATGATAAATATTGTGTGAATGCAAAGGAAATACCTGATACTAAAATAGCAGGAAGCACTTCCCATACTCGTTTAAAGCCAGCCATAATAATAACTAGATAAAATGGAATAAAAACTGAAATAAATGGCAGTTGACGCCCAACCATTTTAGAAATTTCTAACGCCGGAATGCCAGTAGGCCCCTCTACAGCGGTGATTGGGATACCGATTGCCCCAAATGCAACAGGTGCCGTATTAGCCAATAAACAGATACCGGCAGCATATAATGGATTAAAACCTAACCCGACTAAAAGGGCAGCAGAAATAGCAACAGGTGCCCCGAAGCCAGCAGCTCCTTCTAAAAATGCTCCAAATGAGAAAGCTACAAGTAATGCTTGAAGTCTGCGATCTTCTGTAATGGACAAAATAAAATTGCGTATAATGGTAAATTGTCCGCTTTTAACGGTTAATTTATACAAAAGCACGGATGTAACGATAATCCAGCCAATAGGTAATAGTCCATAAACGATGCCTTGGCTAGCAGACATCATACTCATTCCAACAGGCATATTGAAAGCGATTACAGAAAGAAGTAAAGCGAGCAGCAAGGTAGTAATTCCGGCTACATGTCCTCTCATCCGTTTAATGGCAAGCGCCCAAAAAAAGTACAAAATTGGAATTACTGCTACTATAGCAGATAATGCCAAATTGTCGCCAACAGCGGTAAAATTTTGAGTAAACGTCATAAATTCATCTCCCTTATTATATTTCTTTTTCCATTTCATGTTGAATTATTGATTATTAGACAATGATCAGATGAAGAAACCGCTATCATTTCAATCTTCCAAAAATTAGGTCATCTGATGACTTGATGAACCTATTATAAAATGATGTTTTCCAAAAAACAACATAAAATTGACAATTTTATGACTTTTTTTATGTACATTGCGACTTTTAGCAGTATAATAACAATAAAAGGGATGGACGCTTTGGAGGTAGAATAATGGAATTTAAGCAGATTCGACCCAAAAAAATTTATGAAGAAATAGCAGAAGCCTTGCATGAAGGAATTCGCTCAGGAGGTTTAAGACCTGGTGAAAAATTGGCATCTGTACAGCAGCTTGCAGAAAATTTCCACGTAAGTCGTTCTGCTGTAAGGGAAGCGCTTTCTTCTTTGAAAGCAAAAGGTTTGATTGAAATGAGGCAAGGAGAAGGGACCTATGTAAAAGAGTTTGAAGCTGATCAAATTATGTTTTCTTTTCCTTCTGCGATTTTGATGGAGAAAGAAGACCTAAATCATCTCCTTGAAGTAAGAAGAATTATGGAGGTAGGCGCAGCTGCTGCTGCAGCAAAAAACCGCACAACCGAAGATTTAGAAAAAATGAAACAAGCGTTAGAAGAAATGAAACAGGCAAATGGAATAGAAGAATTAGGAGAAAAATCGGATTTGAACTTTCATTTAGCAGTTGCAGCAGCTTCACAAAATCCTTTGCTTGTAAACTTATTACTTAACGTTTCTGATATCATGCAAGAAGCAATGAAAGAAACGAGGCGGTTATGGTTATTTTCTAAAAAAACAACGACAGAACGCCTGTATGAGGAGCATCTAACCATTTATGAGGCTATTGTGGAGAATAATGAGGCTGAAGCAAGCGAGGCAATGCTTTATCATCTACAAAAGGTTGAAGCGGTGCTTAAAGAATATTTTGCTGAGAAAGAGCATAAAGCTTAACATTCAGTTTTAAATGTAAATGTTTTAAAATTTTTTCTTCTTGCAAATTGAAAAATTAACTCTATATTAATGAAAACGCTTTAATTATTATTTTTCCAATAATAGTAAAAAACACTCTATAAATGTATGTAGGGTGCTTTTAATAATAAGGTCATCAGATGACCTGTTCATATCATCTGATGATTATTAGGATGTACAGTTTAATCTTAGAGGGGGATTTTCAGAATGAAAGTGACATTATTTGCTACCTGTCTTGTTGATATGTTTCAAAGTGATGTGGGAAGAGCAACGGTAGAATTATTAGAAAGATTAGGATGCGAAATCGATTTTCCAACGACACAAATCTGCTGCGGACAGCCATCCTATAATAGTGGCTATGTAACGGAAACGAAGGAAGTAATGAAAACAATGATGAAATCCTTTAAAGATGCTGAATATATTGTTTGTCCTTCTGGTTCCTGTGCCTATATGTTTCATGAATACCAGCATATTTTTAAAGGGGATCCGGTATGGGAGCCAATTGCAAAAGAACTTGCCTCTAAAACGTTCGAATTAACACAGTTTATTGTAGATGTCTTAAAAGTTGAAGATGTAGGAGCAACGTTCCATGGGAAAGTTACCTACCATACATCTTGTCATATGACGAGATTACTAGGAGTGAAAGACGCTCCTATTAAGCTATTAAAAAACGTGAAAGGGGTAGAATATACCGAATTACCATTAAAGGAGAATTGTTGCGGCTTTGGGGGGACTTTTTCTGTGAAAATGGGGCAAATTTCCGAGCAGATGGTAGATGAAAAAGTTGCATGTGTAGAATCCACAAATGCTGAATATGTAGTTAGTGCAGATGCAGGCTGCTTAATGAATATCGGGGGAAGAATGGGTCGAAAGGGCAAATCAATTAAGGCTTTACATATAGCAGAAGTATTAAATAGTCGAGCATAACAGGGGGATGAAAAGCTATGTCGATGAAAACAAGTTCTCAAAAATTTAAGGATAGAGTGTCAACAGAACTAGAAAACGTATTTATGCGTGGTGCTGTATCAAAAGCGCAGCAAACAATTCAAGCAAGAAAAAATAATGTGACCGAGGCGATGGGAAATTGGGAGGAATGGCGGTCCCATGGAGAAGAAATCCGCCAGCATGTTTTAGAAAATCTTGATTACTATTTATTCGAACTGAGTGAACAAGTGGCAAAGCGTGGTGGGAATGTTTTTTTCGCCAAAACAGCAGAAGAGGCAAGTCATTATATTGAGCAAGTAGCGTTAGAAAAAAAAGTGAAAAAAGTGGTAAAAGCAAAGTCGATGGTAACAGAAGAAATTTCCTTAAACAAAAAGTTAGAGGAAGCTGGGTGTGAGGTAATTGAAACGGATTTAGGAGAATATATTTTGCAGGTAGATGATCATGATCCTCCATCCCATATAGTTGTTCCAGCTTTGCATAAAAATAAAGAACAAATCCGTGATGTTTTTTCAAAAAAATTAAACTATACCAATACAGAAAAGCCAGAAGAATTAGCATGGCATGCAAGACAAGTACTTCGAAATGAATATCTAACTGCGGATATGGGCATTACAGGATGCAATTTCGCTGTTGCAGAAACAGGATCGATTACACTTGTAACAAATGAAGGAAATGCTGATTTAGTTGCAGCACTTCCCAAAACACAAATAGTTGTGATGGGGATGGAACGCATTGTCCCTACTTTTTCCGAAATGGAAGTATTGGTTGGCATGTTAACAAGAAGTGCCGTAGGCCAAAAATTAACTAGTTATGTGACAACGTTAACTGGTCCTAAAGAGGCTGAGGATGTAGATGGACCAGAAGATTTTCATTTAGTTATTGTGGATAACGGTCGTTCAGATATTCTAGGTGGAGAATTTCAATCCGTACTACAATGTATCCGCTGCGCAGCTTGTGTAAATGTTTGTCCTGTATATAGACATGTTGGAGGACATTCATACGGTTCTATTTACTCAGGACCAATTGGAGCTGTTCTCTCACCATTGTTAGGTGGGTATGAAGAATATAAAGAGCTCCCATATGCGTCCACTCTTTGTGCGGCTTGCACAGATGCGTGTCCGGTAAAAATTCCGCTTCATGAACTGCTGCATAAGCATAGACAAGTAATTGTGGAAAAGGAAGGAAAAGCGCCAATTTCTGAAAAGATGATATTTAAAGCTTTTGGTATCGGTGCTTCTTCACCCAAGCTATACAATATTGGTTCTAAAATCGCCCCAGCCGTGACGAAACCATTAGTAAAAGGAGATAAAATTACGAAGGGTGTCGGAATGTTAAAAGAATGGACAGATATCCGTGATCTTCCAGCACCAAATAAAGAGAGATTTCGCGATTGGTTCAAGAATCGAGACAAGGAGGAGGGGAAAGAATGACAGGGACTATCCAGAACAGAGACGCTTTTCTCGAAACAATTGCATCGAGATTAGGTAGACAAAGGAAAACCAAGCTAGAACAGCCGCAATGGAATTATCATCCACAAGAAGAAGTGCTGAAGGAGGCAACAAAGGATGAGTTAGTTGAGGTCTTAAAATCGCAATGTACGCTTATTCATACAGACTTAGTTATTACTTCCCAAAAGGAACTAACACACACACTGTATAATTTAATAAAAGAATATGGTGGAGGAAAGATTGTTACTTGGAAGGATGCGCGGTATGAGCAGTATGGACTCCACGCTTTATTTAAAGAGAAACTGCTTGAAGAAAATATCGATGTTTTTGAATGGGACGCTTCTTTAGGAAAAGAAAATATTGTAAAAGCAGAACAAGCAAATATAGGCATTACCATAAGCGAAATTACGTTAGCGGAATCAGGCACTGTTGTTTTTTATAGTGGAAAGGATCGAGGGAGAACAGTCAGTTTTTTACCTATTCATAGTATCGTAATTGTCCCAAAAAGTACGATTGTGCCAAGAATGACTCAAGCAGCAAAAATCTTACGAGAAAAAGTTCAAAAGGGAGAAGTACTCCCGTCATGCATTAACTATATTACAGGACCAAGCAACTCTGCGGATATTGAAATGGATCTAGTCGTCGGTGTCCATGGTCCAGTGAAAGCTGCCTATCTAGTAGTGGAAGATTTATAGATAAGCTTTATGTGGAAATTTCTGACACCACTAGATAAATGCCTCATATGATGATGTTGTTAAATGAAATTCTTTTTCTTTATGGCTGTTTTCGTAAAGTATGTTGCGATTACCCGCAGCCGGAATACACTTGGCTTTCCGTGGGGCTAAGCTTAAGCCTCCTCTCTCAAGCTTAGGAGAATACGAGGAATCTAGGTGGGAGATTAACTGTCCGTAAAGGTCCGATTGGTTCAACTAACCATCAGTGGGGAGGAAGGAACCCCCACTGATGGAAGTTTCATTTTATGGAGATAGTGCTAGATTAATTTTAATTGGTTTGTTTTCCTCAAGTTTGTTGTTTAGTTTTTTCAATAGAATTTTTTTATTAAAACAAACAATCTTTCAAACTTGGATTAGTTATGCTATTTTCGATTATAATCTTTGCTCTAATTTGTATCGGCTTTGAACGTTATACCTTAATTTTTAACTCAACTAGGATTTTTTTTAACATCACTATATCTAATTAATTATCTGAATAATAAGAAAACTACTACTTTTATGAAAAAGTGTTGATTTTATATCCAGTAGTTTTTATAATAAGAGAATCTTAGATTAATAAATATAAATAAAAATGATTAAATATACATTAATTTTATCGAAAGGAGGAAGTTATGAAGGCAGCTATTATTGGTACAACTGGCTATGGAGGAGTGGAATTAATTAGAATTTTGCATAGTCATCCATTGTTTACAATCAAGTCTGTACATACAACAAGAGAAGAAGTCCCAGTATGGAATGAATATCCGCACCTGATTAATATTATAGAAAATAAACTTGAACAAATAAATCCAGAAAAAATAGCAAAGGAATGCGATATTGTCTTTTTTGCTACTCCAACAGGTGTTTCCGGAAAGTTGGTGCAAGAATTCATAGATAAAGAGATACAACTGGTCGATTTATCTGGGGATTTGCGCTTAAGGAATACAGAAGATTATCAAAAATGGTATAAAAAAGAACCTGTATCGGCTGAGGTTGTTAAGAGCTTTGCCTATGGGCTTTCCGAATGGAATAAGGAAAACATAGCTTCTAGCAAGAAAATTTCAAACCCAGGGTGTTACCCCACTGCAACGCTCTTAG
Source organism: Niallia sp. RD1 (assembly GCF_024219955.1). Classification (NCBI taxonomy): domain Bacteria; kingdom Bacillati; phylum Bacillota; class Bacilli; order Caryophanales; family Bacillaceae; genus Niallia; species Niallia sp. RD1. Next base: position 2,780,725 of record NZ_CP100420.1, read on the forward strand.
GATTAGCACCAGTAGTGAAAGAAAATCTGATTATACCAAATAGTATTATTATTGATGCTAAATCTGGCATTTCTGGAGCGGGAAGGAGTCCCTCAAGGGCTAATATGTTCGCTGAGATGAGTGGAAATTTTAAAATTTATAAAGTGAATGAACATCAGCATATTCCAGAAATAGAGCAACAATTAGTTGATTGGAATGCTGAGATGAAGGCTATTACTTTTTCGACTCATCTATTGCCGACAAGCAGAGGGATAATGGCAACTATATACGCTACATTAAATAAAAGTATAACAAGTGAACATATTCATGATTTATATATGGAAATGTATAAGAACAGTCCTTTTGTACGCGTTCGACCACTTCATACCTATCCTTCGATAAAAGAAGTAACTGGCTCTAATTTTTGTGATATCGGAATAAATGTGGATGAACGTACAGGAAGATTAACGATCGTATCTGTTATTGATAATTTAGTGAAAGGGGCTGCGGGTCAGGCCATTCAAAACGCAAATATCATGAACGGCTATGAAGAAACGATGGGATTACAGTTTCTTCCGCTTTACCCTTAAGGAGGAGCCTACGTGCAGGTTATTAACAATATTCATCAGCATTCATCTCATATTGAAGAAATCAAACAAGGAAGTATCGTTACTCCAATTGGCTTTCGAGCTGCAGGAGTACATGCCGGACTTCGATATAACAAGAAAGATATTGGTGCAATTGTGAGTGAAGTTCCCGCAAATTGCGCCGCTGTGTATACGACAAGTCACTTTCAAGCTGCACCGTTAAAAGTAACGCAAGAATCGATAGCAAAGGAAAAACAAATTCAGGCAGTGGTAGTAAACAGTGCCTGTGCAAATGCATGTACAGGAGAACAAGGCTTAAATGATGCATATCAAATGAGAAAGATAATGGCAAACCATCTTCACATAAAGGAAGAATATGTTGCTGTATCTTCAACTGGTGTCATTGGCGAATACCTGCAAATGGATAAAATCGAAAAAGGAATTAACCAATTTATCTTTGATTCTACCCTGGAACATGCTGAAGCATTTCAAGAGGCAATTTTGACTACTGACACAGTTATGAAAAAATGCTGCTATTCCGCTAGTATTGCTGGAGTAACCGTAACGATGGGAGGAACGGCAAAAGGTTCTGGAATGATTCATCCTAATATGGCAACGATGCTTGGATTTATAACGACAGATGTAAATATCTCGTCGGAAATTCTTCAAGACTCTTTAAGTAAAGTTATTCCTACTACCTTTAATCAAATTACAGTAGATGGAGATACTTCTACAAATGATACAGTGTTAGTCATGGCAAATGGAATGGCGAAAAACGAAGCTCTTACAGAAGAGCATCCTGATTATCCGATCTTTTTAGAGTTACTTTCTGCTACTTGTGAGAGTCTTGCCAAGCAAATTGCAAAAGATGGAGAAGGAGCTACAAAGCTAATAGAAGTAAAAGTTTCAGGTAGTAAAGATGATGAGGAAGCACGTGCTATTGCCAAGCAAATTGTTGGTTCCAATTTAGTGAAAACAGCAATTTATGGATCAGATGCAAACTGGGGAAGAATTATTACAGCTATTGGTCAAACAAATACAGCAGTTAACCCTGCTAGTGTTGATATTGCAATTGGAAATATCGTGATGCTTAAGGAAAGTGAACCACAATCCTTTTCAGAACAAGTTGCAATCAATTATTTAAATCAGGATTTTATTCAGATTTTTGTTGATTTGCATAATGGAAAAGGAGAAGGAAAAGCGTGGGGCTGCGATTTATCTTATGACTATGTAAAGATAAACGCAAGCTACAGAACTTGAGGTGATAATGGATGAAAACCATTGTTATAAAATGTGGTGGCAGTGTAATTGATCAGCTTACACCAGAATTTTTTACTAGTTTGAAAATGTTAAAGAATAATGGCTATCAACTTGTTTTCATACATGGAGGTGGTCCTGACATTAATGAAATGCTTGATCATTTTCAAGTGAAAGCGACCTTTCATAATGGACTTCGTAAAACGACGAAAGAGGCGTTGGAAATAGTTGAAATGGTCCTTTCAGGCAAAACCAATCGTAAGCTTGTTCAGTTATTAAGGGAGCATGGCTTAAGCGGGATTGGACTTAATGGGACAGATGATAATTGTATTAGTGCTTCTCTGATTGATGAAGAAAAGCTTGGACTGGTAGGTGCGGTTTCTGAAGTTAATATAAGGTTAATTTCTTCTTTATTAGAGAAGAATTTAATCCCAGTAATAACTCCATTAGGAATTACAGAGGACGGTAGAAAATTAAATATAAATGCAGATTATGTAGCCTCAGCAGTTGCTAAGTATTTACACGCAGAACAATGCCTCTTTGTAACAGATGTAGCAGGGATTTTAATAAATGGCGAGTTTCAATCAGTAATGGAGCAAGAGGAAATTAATCATTTTATCGAAGTCGGGCAGATCAGTGGGGGAATGATCCCAAAGGTTACCTCTGCCATAGCTGCACTAGAAAGTGGACTAAATAGTGTAATGATTGTATCAGGGAAAAAACAGTTTTTTGATGGTCAAGAATTACTTGGAACAAGAATCGTTGTGAAAGAAGGGATTGTAGAATGAGTCATTTATTCCCCACCTATTCAAAATGGGAGCTGGAGCCAGAATCAGCAAAAGGCAGCTACTTATACTGTAAAGATGGTGGTGTGTATTTAGATTTTACTTCAGGAATAGGAGTATGTAATTTAGGTCATTGTCACCCAGAAGTAAAAGAGTCTGTTGAACAACAATTAAATAAATTTTGGCACATTTCGAATCTTTTTCCAATAGATCTGCAAGAAAAGACAGCGGAAATATTGACAAATGCATCTGGATTAGATCTTGTTTTCTTTGCAAATAGTGGTGCTGAGGCAAACGAGGCAGCAATTAAGCTTGCGCGCAAGGCAACAGGAAAAACGAAAATCCTTACATTCCACCAATCCTTTCATGGTAGAACATTTGCGACAATGTCAGCAACAGGTCAGGATAAAATTAAGCAAGGGTACGGTCCGATGCTGGATAAATTTGAGTATGTTCCATTTAATGATTTACAAGCATTAGAACAACAATTAACAGAAGAGGTAGCTGCGGTAATGCTCGAGGTAGTTCAAGGAGAAGGCGGTATATATGTTGCTTCAAAAGAGTTTCTTCAAGGAGTAGAAGTGCTTTGTAAAGAAAAGGGTGCTTTATTGTTAATTGATGAAATTCAAACGGGAATTGGTAGAACAGGAAAAGCATTTGCCTTTCAGCACTTTGGAATTAAACCAGATATTATCAGTGTGGCAAAAGGAATGGCAAACGGAATCCCAACAGGTGCTATCGTTGCAGACGGGAGATTAAAGGAATTTTTTGGTCCCGGCAGTCATGGAACAACATTTGGAGGAAATCCAATAGCCATGGCAGCAGCTACTAAAACAATGGAAATAATCTTTCAACCCACTTTCTTAGAAGAGGTACAAACGAAAAGCGAATGGATTTTTAGTCTTCTAAAGCAAAAACTGTCTGGAAATCAACTAGTAAAGGATATTCGAGGATTAGGACTAATGATCGGAATTGAATTAGATATGCCTGTAGTTTCCATTTTAGAAGAATTGAGAAAAGAAGGATTAATCGTTTTAAATGCTGGAGAAAAGGTTATACGACTATTACCAAGTCTTAATACCCCAAAGGAAGATATAGAAAGAGCAATAGCCATTTTAGAGAAAAATTTAAATATTCATGCAAAATTAACGATCTGATATGTATTTTTTTGCATGTTTGTGTATAATTATAAGAAATAAAGAGTAACTATACATTCATTATAGAGGTGTATTCAATATGGAAGGTTATCTTCACTTAAACAATGGTGTGAAATATAAAGGTGATTTTGTTACAAATGGCGTTGTCAGAGAAATAAAGGGAGAAATCGTATTTTTTACTGGAATGACTGGGTATCAGGAAGTACTAACAGACCCATCTTATAAAGATCAAATTATTGTCTTTACGTACCCGTTAATCGGAAACTATGGCATTAATAAGGAAGATTTTGAGAGTAAAAAGCCTCACGTAGCTGGTGTTATTGTTTATGAAGCGAATAGTGACGCATATCATTATCAAGCTGAATATTCATTACAAGATTATTTGAATAAATGGAATATCCCGATGTTAGGCCATGTAGATACTCGCTCCATTGTAAAAAATATTAGACAATCAGGTTCCATGCCGGCCGTTATAACGGAAGAAAAAGAAATTTCAGTCCATACATTCTCTTTAAAGGAAGATGTCAAAGTAGCGAAAGTTTCAGAAATGAAATTTCAGACGTATGGACAGGGGAAATATCATATAGTCCTTGTTGATTTTGGCAAAAAGGAAAGTATGTTAACAGCATTATTAGAGCGTGATTGTAAAGTAACAGTCGTTCCATATGATACAGAATTTACACGTATTAAATCACTGCAGCCTGATGGCATTCTTTTATCAAATGGGCCTGGGGATCCAAAGGAATTAATAAGCATTCTACCAACGATTAAAGGGTTGATTAAGCATTATCCAACTCTTGGTATTTGTTTAGGACATCAACTTGCTGCATTAGCTCTAGGAGCAGAAACTACGAAACTATCATTCGGACATCGAGGAGCGAATCATCCTGTGATGGATCGCAAAAAAAAGAAGGTGATTATGTCCTCGCAGAATCATAGTTACGTAGTGAAAGAAGAAAGCTTGCTTACTACTGGCTGTGAAGCGAGATTTTATAATCTTCACGATGGTTCGGTTGAGGGACTATCTCACAGCATTTATCCATTACAAACTGTACAGTTCCATCCAGAAGCAAATCCAGGCCCTTCAGAAGGGTGTTATATATTTGATGAATTTATAGAAAATGTTAAAGCAAATAATGGGAGAGTTTTTGCATATGCCTAAAGACACGACGATAAAAACCATACTTGTAATAGGATCTGGACCAATTGTGATTGGTCAGGCAGCAGAATTTGATTATGCTGGCACACAAGCATGCATGGCTTTGAAAGAAGAAGGATATAAAGTCATTCTTGTTAATAATAATCCAGCTACGATTATGACAGATGAAACCTTTGCTGATTCAATCTATTTTGAACCGTTAACAGTAGATGTTCTCGAAATGATTATTCAAAAAGAAAAACCAGATGGAATTCTTGCTACTTTAGGGGGGCAAACGGGATTAAATCTAGCATTTCAATTGAGTGAACAAGGCATTTTAGAAAAGTATCAAGTGAAATTGCTAGGAAGCTCTATTGAATCTATCAAAAAGGGAGAAGATAGAGAAGCATTTAGAGAATTAATGTATCAATTAAATGAACCTGTACCAGAAAGCAAAGTTGTGCATGAAGTCGAAGAAGCTGTAGACTTCGCAAATGAAATTGGTTTTCCTATCATTGTGAGACCTGCATATACCTTAGGCGGAACTGGTGGCGGTATTGCTGGGGACATGGAAGATTTCATTAGTCTTGTATCTGGCGGCTTGAAAGAGAGTGCAATTGGTCAATGCCTAGTGGAAAGAAGTATTGCTGGCTTTAAGGAAGTAGAATATGAGGTAATGCGTGACAGTATGAATACATGTATTACCATTTGCAATATGGAAAACATCGATCCAGTCGGAATTCATACTGGAGACAGCATTGTTATTGCTCCATCGCAAACATTGACAGATGTAGAATATCAGATGCTGCGTTCTGCTTCTATTAAAATCATTTCTGCTTTAGGAATAATTGGCGGATGCAATATCCAATTTGCATTAGATCCGAACAGTAAGAAATATTATTTAATTGAAGTAAATCCACGAGTAAGTAGATCTTCTGCTCTAGCATCAAAGGCAACTGGCTATCCAATTGCGAGAATGGCGGCCAAATTAGCAGTGGGTTATAATCTCAATGAATTGATAAATCCGGTAACTGGAGATACATTTGCAAGCTTTGAACCTGCATTAGATTATGTCGTAGTAAAAATTCCGAAGTGGCCATTTGATAAGTTTCCAGCTGTCTCAAGAAAACTCGGCACGCAAATGAAGGCAACAGGAGAAGTCATGGGGATAGATCGCAATATGGAGCGGGCTTTATTAAAAGCAATTCGTTCTCTTGAGATAAAAGGAAGTGATTTAACACTCCCAGGGTTAAAGGATATGACAGTTGAAGCGTTATATGAAAAAATGCTTGAACAAACGGATGAAAGATTCTTTGTAATATTAGAATTAATTAGAAAAGAAGAGACTGTTGCAAAAATCCATGATTTAACAAAAATTGATTTATTCTTCCTGAATAGTTTTAAAAGACTAATAGGTATGGAAATAGAAATAATCGATTGTTCACTTCAAACAGTGACGAAAGAAAATCTACTGAAATGGAAAGAAAAAGGATTTAGTGATGCCTTCTTAGCTAGTGCCTGGAATAGCTCAGAAAAGGATGTTCGTGAAAAGCGAAAACAATTAGAAGTGCTTCCGATTTACAAAATGGTTGATACTTGTGCAGCCGAATTTGAAGCAAAAACTAATTACTATTATTCCAGTTTCTATGGAGAAAATGAGCAAAATAAAAGCAATAAACGAAAAGTACTTGTTATTGGTAGTGGACCAATTAGAATTGGGCAAGGAATAGAGTTTGATTATTGCTCGGTTCATGGCGTTTTTGCATTAAAAGAAGAAGGAATTGAAACCATCATTATTAATAATAATCCAGAGACTGTTAGTACGGATTTTGCAACAGCAGATCGTTTATATTTTGAACCATTAACAGTAGAAGATATTATGAATGTCATTGAATCGGAAGGTATAGAGGACGTAATTGTCCAATTAGGTGGTCAAACCGCCCTTAACGTCGCAAAAGAGCTAGAAGCCTATGGAGTTCATATTCTTGGAACAAATAGCAAGACGATTGATGTTTTAGAAGATAGAGATTTATTTTATAAGCTATTGGAGGAAGAAGATATTCCTCATATCCAAGGAGATATCGCAGAAAATGAGCAGCAGATCGTTGAATCAGTAAAGAAACTAGGCTATCCGGTTCTAATACGTCCATCCTATGTTATTGGCGGTAAAGGAATGGAACGCATAAACGATGAAGAAGCTTTACAATTCTACTTGCAAACAGATGTACCATATCCAGTGCTCGTCGATCAGTTTATGGAAGCTTCTGAAGCGGAATTGGATTTAGCTGCAGATGGAATGGATATTTGTGTTCCTACTATTATGGAGCATATCGAGAAAACAGGAGTACACTCAGGGGACAGTTTATCTTTATTACCTGCTAAAAACTTATCATTAAATGTAAAAGCAAAGATGATAGAGTACGCTCAAAAAATTGTGCGGCATACAGGCTATAAAGGATTAATGAACATCCAATATATCATAAATAAGGAAGATGTTTATGTACTGGAAGTAAACCCTCGTGCTAGTCGAACTGTACCGATTGTAAGTAAGGTGACTGGGGTATCATTAGTGCAAATTGCGACAAAAATATTGCTTGGGAAATATACGTTCACAGAAGAAGAAAAAGTATTTACTGACGAAATAGCATTCACTTGTATTAAATATCCTGTTTATTCAAATTATGCTTTAAAGGGCTTAGATTCTAAATTGGGGCCAGAAATGCGTTCAACTGGAGAGGGAATTGCGCTGGCAGATACGGTGGAAGAAGCCTTGAAAAAAGTATTTCATCCAACTTTAAAGAAAGTGTCAAAACAGGAGATGAAAATTGTCGTTAAAACGACAGAAGATGTAGTGGATATTTGTAAAAAGGCTGAACTAGTCCATTTATCAGTTGAAATGGCTGATAATAAGACAGTTGAATCGTTATTAGCAGATAAGGGAACGATTGCCTTTTACAATCCAACAAATTTACAAGAAGATAAACAATCTCGTGAATTAGCAACTAGAAATCGAATTATTACTTTTACACAAAAAGAAAGTTTAGAGGCATTTATTTCATCCTTTAAAGGGAAGGAATTAACCGTTCATTCGATTCAGGAATGGCATGAACATATAAGAAAAGGAGTGAGTACTGTATGATGATTGCATCAGACCTAAATTTAAAGGGAAAAGATTTACTAACATTAGCAGATTATTCAAAGGAAACGATTCTTGAATTAATCAATAAGGCAAAAACGATGAAGGAAGCACACTTAAAGGGGGACATCATTACTCCTTTAAAAGGGAAAACATTGGGAATGATTTTTGAGAAATCATCTACGAGAACAAGAGTGTCCTTTGAAGCAGGAATGCTACAGTTGGGTGGTCATGCACTGTATTTAAATAGTCGTGATCTTCAAATTGGCAGAGGGGAGACAATTTCTGATACTGCAAAAGTTCTGTCCCAATATGTAGATGCGATAATGATTCGTACATTTTCTCACAACATTGTGGAAGAATTAGCAGAACATGCAACAATACCGATTATTAACGGCCTAACGGATTTATACCATCCATGTCAAGCATTAGCAGACTTACTTACTTTATTAGAAGTGAAAGGAACTTTACAAGGTCTTAAGCTTGCATATATAGGAGATGGAAATAATGTTGCTCATTCCTTGCTAATAGCATGCTCAAAAGTAGGAATAGATATTTCCATAGCGACACCAAAAAACTACGAAGTGGATGCAAAGGTGGCAGAATTAGCATCTGCTTTTGCTAAAGCAAGTGGAAGTAAGATTATTTTAACAAATAATCCTGTAGAGGCTGTTCAACAGGCAGATGCAATTTATTCAGATGTTTGGACCAGCATGGGTCAGGAAGAAGAAAATGAACAGCGCTTAAAGGATTTTCAAGGCTTTCAAATTAATACAGAATTAGTAAAGCATGCAAAAGCTGATTATATATTTTTACATTGTTTACCAGCACATCGTGAAGAAGAAGTAACAACAGAAATTATCGATGGCGGTCATTCCTATGTCTTCCAGCAGGCAGGCAATAGATTGCATGCACAAAAGGCATTACTGGTTGAGATTTTAAAATGATTAGTAAATAAATCCCTCAGGACTATTAACAATGGAAGTGATTGTTAATAGTACTTTTTTGTTTTGGCTGTTTTCGTAAAGTTTGTTGCGATTACCCGCAGCCAGAATACACTTCGTTGAGCTCCTCAGCTTCGCCTCCGGGGTCTCAGACCGTCTCGCTAATCCAACAGGAGTCTACGTGTATTCCGGCTGCTCCATTTTTCCAACTAATTGTTTTTTCCTATTGAAAAAACAACAATCCTTTAGAAAAACTCTCATGGCGGCGTTACCCGCCGCCACCGTCTATCATGAAAACTTGCTCCTATCCCATGATAGAAAGTCTAAACCACTTAACACCTGACCATAATTAATAGTACAATACGACCAGTCCGAAGACTGTTTGGTGGATCAATACAAGTTGATACCCCGTTAGAAAAACTGGTTGTGACAGTTTAAAAGAACCGTCTAATGTGTTTATAAACACGAATACAAAAATTTTGTATGATGACTTCTGTCGCTTGTATTGTATTAAAATCTTTGAGGTGATTATATGGAAGCTATGATTGAACGGTGTGCAGGCCTAGATGTACACCAAGAAACAGTAGTTGCTTGTGTTTTATTTGGTTCATTAGATAAAAAACCAAATAAAGAGATTCAAACCTTTCCAACAACCACAAGTGGCCTTTTGGCACTTAGCGACTGGCTATCCTCACACAAAATAACGGATGCTGTAATGGAAAGTACCGGTGTATATTGGAAGCCCGTTTGGAATGTTATAGAATGTGACTTCCAATTAATCCTCGCCAATGCCCAACATGTTAAAAATGTTCCCGGAAGGAAAACAGACGTAAAAGATGCGGAGTGGTTAGCTAAACTTTTGCGTTCTGGACTAATTGAAAAAAATTTTGTACCGCCCAAAGAAATTCGTGATTTGCGAGATTTAACCCGGTATCGTAAAAAACTCATCCATACACGAACTTCTGAGCGCAATCGAATCCACAAAATTCTACAGGATGCAAATATTAAACTAACTTCTGTTTTATCTGACATTTTTGGTGTCACTGGTTGTCGCATTATTGAAGCCCTAATAAACGGCGAAAAAATAGGTGTGTTTGAACTTCAACAAATGGTTGATTCAAGAGTTAAGGCGAGCACAACAGATATTGCAGAAGCCCTTAACGGTGGAATACGTAAACATCATATTGATATGTTACGTTTCCATTGGGACCATATCAATCACATCGATGAAACAATCGAAAAAGTAGTTGAACGCATAGACCAAGCGCTTATTCCTTATCAAGAGGAGTGCGAACTACTAGATACCATACCGGGTGTGGATAAAAATGCATCCGCAATCTTTATAGCTGAAATGGGTGTAGACATGTCAGTATTTAAAAGTTCTAAACATCTAGCCTCATGGGCTGGAGTGAGTCCAGGAAATTATGAGAGTGCCGGTAAAAAAAAACAGGTAAAACTCAGTACGGAAACAAATCATTAAGAACCACCGCTGTTGAATGTTCCATGGCTACAGATAGACAGTATAATCGCATATCTGCACATAGAAAAAGAATTATGAAACGACAAGGAAAATCGAAAGCACGGATCGCTTCCGCTCATTTAATCCTAACAATTGCTTACAATATTTTAAAAACAAGGCAACCATATCAGGAACTAGGCCCTGATTATGTTGATCTCGAACAAAGTAAAGAACAAAAAATGATTCAATACTTAAAAAGGAAAGGGTATCGTATTGAACCCACTAATGAACAAATTGCTTAATGAATAACAAAAGCACTATATTTAATCATTCCTAGCCTTTTAAAAAAGTTCAAATTTAGAAGGTTCAGCTTAGTGTTGCCTTTTACCTAAAGAGTTTTCATACAAACAGCCTTTGTTTTTTACAAACCAGCGATTATACAATCCAGATATGTAAAGGGCAGTAAGACCCAACCAACCCAACCCGCGAGGAAGCTAGGTATTTGTAAAGGTTTGATAAGTGCACACCCAATCATGGAAGTATTCTTTATAGCATGCTCTAATAAATAAAAAGTATTTACTTCTACCAGTCATTATTTTCCGTAATGTTCAATCAAAAAAAGGCAATACTAATAAGCAGTTAAGTAAGACGATTTTTGCTTCGTGTTTACTTAGCTTTCGATTTGGTAATGGATAAAGGAGGAGTTTATTTTGGGTCAAAATAGACAGTTTCGTCCAGGGCAAAAGGCACCAAACAATGGTTTATATATAGAAATTGGTGAAACCGGAAGTAACGTAAATAATCCTCAAAAATTAAAAATGAAAGCCGGAGATCGCTTTCCAGAAACGTCCAATCACAATAGATTATGGTCGTATCAAAGAAAACCTTAAGAATGTATTTTTAAGGTTTAAAATGAAGTTTAATTTTCTTGAGTTGTTTCTTGCTGCAAGCATTTTGACTCCTAGAGGAGATAAAGGAAAGTGGGAGATCTAATATAATAGGCTTAGCTAAGAGGCTCCCATTTCTCTCGGGAGATCTTGTTAACACATTGGAAGATCGAGGAAGCAAGGTGTTGAAAAAGGTCCGATAAGTGCAACTAACTATCAGGTTTTAATTAAAATTATTTAAAGATGAGGATGGGACATAACTAAATAGATACTCTGTAAAGACGAACAATTTCTAATATAGCTAGTAAATAGCGGCTGCTTTCGCACACTTTTTACAAGAGGAAATATAATTAGTTGGAAAAACAGAGCAGCCGGAATACACGAAGACTCCTATGGGATTAGCGAGACAGTCTGAGACCCTGCAGGCCACAGGCAGACCGCGGCTCAGCGCGAGCCCCATGGAAAGCGAAGTGTATTCCGGCTGCGGGGAATCGCACCAAACTTCATGGAAACATCCTTTGAAAAACAAATAAAAGCCCGAACAATTATACGGAACATTCATTAGCATCTTCGTATAATTGTTCGGAATTATCCTTGGCTGGAATACTTATGTCCCAGCCTCTTTACATATGGATAAATTATACTATAATAAAAACAAAGGTCAAAAAAGGTCAAAAAGGAGTCTGGTAAAATGAATGTAGAGCAGATGACAGAAAGAGTCCAATTAGCAATAACAGAAGCGCAATCCCTTGCAATAAAAGAAAGTCATCAAGAAATAGATGATATTCATTTGTTTTTGGCTATTCTTCATCAACAGGATAATTTATTGACTACCATTTTAAATAAGCTACAAAAAGATCCAAATAGGGTTATTGATAAATTAACAGAAGAATTGAAGAAAAAGCCACAAGTTTCGTTAAGTGGTGCTCAACAAGGAACAGTATATATAACAGCTGGTTTGCAGCAACTTCTAACGAGAGCAGAAGAAGAGATGGCTGAATGGGAAGATGAATACTTATCCGTAGAGCATCTCATTCTTGCAACATATAAAGTAGCACAGTCTAAGGTAGGAAGTATATTAAAAGAAGATATTCCATTAACAGAAATGAAAAGAGCAGTAAAAGAGATAAGGGGGACACAAAAGGTGACAAGCAAAAATCCCGAAGCGACATATGAAGTACTTAGTAAATATGGTCGAGACTTAGTGGAAGAAGTAAAATTGGGAAAACTGGACCCAGTAATTGGTCGTGATAATGAAATCCGGAATGTAATCCGAATCTTATCAAGAAAGACTAAAAATAATCCAGTATTAATTGGAGAACCTGGAGTAGGTAAAACAGCAATTGTAGAAGGCTTAGCCCAAAGAATCGTTCGAAAAGATGTGCCAGAAGGCTTAAAGGATAAAACTATTTTTTCTTTAGATATGGGTGCATTGGTGGCAGGAGCTAAATTTAGAGGGGAATTTGAAGAACGTTTAAAGGCGGTTTTACAAGAAGTTAAAAATAGCAATGGACGCATCATCTTGTTTATTGATGAATTGCATACAATTGTTGGGGCAGGAAAAACAGACGGTGCAATGGATGCAGGAAATATGCTTAAGCCCATGCTAGCAAGAGGAGAGCTCCATTGTATTGGTGCTACAACATTAGATGAGCATCGCCAGTATATTGAAAAGGATCCAGCACTTGAGCGTCGTTTTCAGCAGGTGCTTGTTTCGGAGCCGACTGTAGAAGATACGATAGCAATCTTAAGAGGGTTAAAAGAAAGATTTGAAATTCATCATGGCGTGAATATTCAAGATCGTTCGATTATTGCAGCAGCAACTTTATCGGATCGGTATATAACAGAACGCTTTTTGCCAGATAAAGCGATTGATTTAATAGATGAGGCTTGTGCGATGATTCGTACAGAGATAGACTCCATGCCTATTGAAATTGATGAACTTACCAGAAAAATTATGCAGCTAGAAATTGAAGAGGCTGCCTTACATGGGGAAGAAGATTTACAAAGTAAAGAGAGACTAGCTGTTATTGCAAAGGAACTAGCTAATTTAAGAGAACGTTCTAATGCCTTAAAAGCAAAATGGCAACAGGAAAAGGATGCTTTGCAATCCATACATGAGAAAAAAGAACAACTCGAACGGAAAAAGAGAGAGCTAGAGGATGCAGAAAATAATTATGATTTGAATAAAGCAGCCGAGTTAAGACATGGAAGTATCCCAAAATTAGAAAAAGAAATTAAAGAAATGGAAGAAAAGGCAAAGCAAGAACAGGAGAATCGTCTCCTTCGTGAAGAAGTGACAGAAGAGGAAATTGCCAATATTGTTGCTAGATGGACAGGAATTCCTGTATCCAAATTAGTAGAAAAAGAACGAGAAAAACTATTACGACTAGAATCGATTCTTCAAGAAAGAGTTGTTGGCCAATCAGAGGCTGTCCAGTTAGTTAGTGATGCTGTGCTAAGAGCAAGAGCGGGAATAAAAGATCCGAATAGACCAATTGGCTCCTTTTTATTTCTAGGCCCTACTGGTGTTGGAAAAACAGAACTTGCAAAAACATTAGCAGCAACGCTTTTTGATAGTGAAGAGCAAATGATCCGTATCGATATGTCTGAGTATATGGAAAAGCATGCTGTGTCTCGTTTAATCGGCGCTCCTCCAGGATATATAGGATATGAAGAAGGAGGACAATTGACAGAGGCAATCAGAAGAAAACCATATTCTGTTGTCCTATTAGATGAAGTGGAGAAAGCTCATCCGGAAGTATTCAATATTTTACTTCAAGTTCTTGATGATGGCAGAATTACAGATTCAAGAGGTCGAACTGTTGATTTTAAAAATACAGTTATAATCATGACGTCTAATATTGGTTCCCATTTATTATTAGAAACGGGAGAGGCAGAGGAAATACCAGAAGAAATAAGAGAGGGAGTCATGAATCAATTAAATGGTCATTTTAGACCAGAATTTTTAAATAGAATCGATGAAGTGATCTTATTTAAACCTTTATCTTTAGAAAATATTAAAGATATTGTTTCAAAGCTTGTTGTTCAATTACAAGCGCGGCTTACTGATCAGCATATCACCATAGAAATGACAGAAAAAGCGAAAGAATTTGTTGCAAGAAATGGCTTTGATCCAAAATTTGGCGCAAGACCACTTAGAAGGTTTTTACAGAAAACAATAGAAACACTGCTAGCAAAAGAGATAATTGCTGGTAAAATAAAAGAAATTGATCATGTTCAAATTGATGAAGAAAATGCACATATTATTTTAAGACATATGTAGTAACTTAACCTTAATAAGGACCTGAATACAGTTAGACAATATAGTATTCAGGTTTTTTTATTTAAGATCATCACTTACAAGAAAAAAGGTGATTAAGTAATATATACAAAATAGAGGAATTCTTCCACTATTTTTGCATATTATTTAATCACCATTTACTACAATATTCATGTTTTAGTGAGAACCTTCTTCATGAGTAGGTTCATCTGGAATAATTGCTGATAAAATGAAAACTAATACTGAAAAGACAGCTGTTAGGATTAGCCCCATTGAAAAACTAAAAGGAACCCCATTCATTGAACCAACAACATAAACTAACATTTGAGCAAGTAAAAATGTCCAAAAAATTGTCATTATGTAACGCAACCGAATTCACCTCTTTATAGCTTGCTTATCATAATCATCTTACCACATTGTAGATAAATAATAAATGTGATTAATGTAGCTTTCTTAATTTCTTCACTTTTTATGTATTAATAGTATGCACGCATAGGCTATTCAGTCATTCTTCTGGTGAAAAAAATTGATTCGATTTTTTCAGCATTTAGTCATGTAACTCCGCATTTCTTCTTTAAATATAGGCAAACTCCCTTACGTTTTAATAAAAGAGACATACATTATTAAAAGGAAAATGCTAAAAAGGAGTTTTTAAGATGGAGAACCGGAACTTCCAGCTAGATACCGAATGGAACATGATACATTATCCTCATCGACCTAATGGTTTCGGTATCTTAATAATTGGAGACGAAAGAAATTTTGTAACAGACACAAATAGTTTTTGGAATCAAAATGAAGGAAAACGTAACTTAATTGAATCGTTACGGGATAATGGATATACGATTTTTTATTCCAATCTTTATGGAAAGAACTGGGGAAGTGAAAAAGCCTTACAATTGGCTAGAAGATTATATGAACATATTATTCGAACAGAAATATTGAACCAAAGAATTCATATTATTGCTGAAGGCATGGGAGCACTGACAGCGATTCGATTGATGATGGAGATGAAAGATAATATACGCTCTGTTGTTTTGTTAAACCCGATTTTATCTTTGAAAGAACATTTAGAAAGAGAGAAAGAGCATAAGTTTTTTATAAAAAAATTAACCAATGAAATAAGTATTGCTTTTAATACAAATAAGCATGAATTATTCGAGCTAGTAAAGGAGAAAAAGGAGTATCAATTAGAGGAGACTGACATACCAACAAAAATTATTCAAATTTTGCATAATGGTAGATCCTATTATCAATCACATGGTTTAAAAAAAGCTTCTGTTATTTGGGAAGAAAAAAATCTGCCTATTTTCGTTTCCTATGTTTTACCAGAAAAACGGAGTGCCATTCCGAAACAAATTGCCTCGTTTTTTAAGAAGTATGAAAAAACATTATGAAAAAAATGATGTTGTTCTAATAGCATTTGCTAAAAGAACAGCATCATTTTTTTCCGTTCTTAATGGTCAGTAAGGCCAAACCGTAAACTGCTGATAATCTAGGAAGTTAGGTGTTGAAACTCATCCGCAAAGGTTCGGTAAGTAAAATTTGTAGGAAACGCTTTTGTTAAGCTGCGAAATATTTGTCTTTTCCGATGCATATGATACAGTAAGTATTTTGTATGGGAGGCTTTTTAATGAAGAAAGCTGTAATATTCGGTGCATACCATTTTCTTGGGTTTCATATATGCTCAGCGTTACTTGAAGAAGGAGAAGAAATAATTGGGATAACTTATCCTGACCTAGTAGTAGAAGACCTAGATGAGAAAAGAATGGAGATAGGTCGAAATGCAAATTTTAGTGAAAAAAGCTTGGCTGAATTTACGTCTATTCTCCAAGATACAAACATAGAAGTTTTATATTTTGATTTCTATACGCTAAAACAATTATCGAAATATGATAAGGTGAAAAATCTGTTTTCAGAGTACAGTGATAAAAAGGAATCACAAAATAAAAGGTTCGTTTTTCTAGTAAATGTTATATCCATAGAAACGGAATTAGATTTTATTACATCCATAAAAGATATTCTAAATGGTTATGCGATGCAAGTAGTATATTTACCAACACTATATGGACCCTGGCAGCCTAGTGATTTTCTATTTCAACAGGTCATTGAAGGAAAAGAGCAGAAAAATATTCAGTTAAATATCCGAGAATATACAAATGATGCAATATTTATCGAAGATGCTGTAAAGGAAGTAGTAAAACAGACAAAGAAAGGACAAAATAATGATATTCTATTAAAGAGTACGGAAATAAACCATTGGCAAAGATGCTTAGAACAATTAAAATGGGATATGCCAAAAGGATTAACGAAAGATATAAGTTTCTCCAGTTATTTACAAGAAGTGATGGTTGAAAATAAAGAAACGATAAAAGATAATTTAGAACAGCAAAAAAAGCATCATTTATTATATAGAATTTAGTAGTATTATAGGAGTAATTACCATGAAAAGTATATTAACGAACATCCGTAAATCGATTTTTAGGAGAAAGATTATTTTAATCATTCCTATAATTGCGTGTGTTCTTTTTCTTTTCCTATTCTTTTATGATTCGTCTGAGAAAAAAGGAAAGATAGACAAAGTAGGTCTCTTTGTGGCTGGAACTGTGAGTGATCAAGCATGGGGAACGCAAGGGTATAAAGGTTTATTAAATATACATACAAAGCTTGGCCTAGACGTGTTTTATAAAGAGTCAATCGACTCTTATACAGTTGCAGAAAGAGCAGTGAAGGAGTTTCAAGGGAAAGGTGTTAATTTAATTTTTGGTCATGGGGGAGACTTTGTGCAGTACTTTAATATCCTTGCAAATAAATATCCCTCCATTCACTTTGTCAGTTTAAACGGAAGAGAACTAGCAACACAAAAGAATACAAGTAACATTAGAATGGAAAATTATCCGATGGGCTTTTTTGGCGGAATGGTTGCCGGTTATATGACTAGAACAAATACGGTTGGAGTTATCGGTGCTTACGAATGGCAAGAGGAAGCCAGTGGATTTGAAGCAGGGGCTCACTATATCAATAAGGATGTAAGGGTTCTTGAAGAATTTGTCAATGATTGGGATGATCGGGAAAAAGCGATGGGTCTGTTAGATAATGAAATTAGTCAAAATGTAGACATTGTTTATCCAATTGGTGATGGCTTTCATGTAGATATCATTGAAAGAATGAAAGAAAATGGATTATATGCGATTGGATATATTTCAGATCAGTCTACAATAGGAAAATATACGGTATTAACAAGCACGATTCAAGACATACCTAAGCTGTATGGCCAGGTAGCTCAGGCGTTTGATGAGGGAAAACTGAAGTCTGGGAATCAATTATGTGGGATTAGAGATAATACCATTTTTCTAGGGGAATTTAGTCCCAATGTAGATAAAGAATTTGTAGAAATATTGCAGAAGGAGCTAAATCGGTATAAGAAAACAGGAAAGTTGCCAAATGAGAATTAAAAGAGAAGACAATAAAAAATCATTTTTTCTAAAAAAAGGCTCAGACGCTCTTTTAGAAAAAATGATTTTTATTATGCAATAAATCAAGTTTAAATTAATGACTATAAATATAAAGCGACTAATTAATACCACACTCTGCACTATTATGTGCAAATAAAGGTATTAATGTAATAAAGAATGAGTCTTATACTTAAACCATAGAAATGAAAACGCTTAATGATGAGGAGGAAAAGTTGGATGGATAATTCTTGGTTAAACCTTGAAGGAAAAGTGGCAATTGTAACAGGAGGATCTTCTGGGATTGGTTATTCCATTGCTAAAGAGTTAATTAATAATGGTGCAAAAGTAATTATCTCCGATTTAGTAGGAGAAGAGGGACCACAAGCGGACAGAGCATATCTTATTAAATGTGATGTAACTAATAAAGAAAGCGTTGAACAAATGGTTAGTAAAACAGTTGCAGAGTTTGGAAAGATTGATATTTTAGTAAATAATGCTGGGGTTAATTTACCGAGATTATTAGTAGATGTAAAGGGTGAAAAACCACAATATGAATTAAATGAAAAAGATTTTGATTTTATGGTTGCTGTTAATCAAAAAGGTCCGTACTTTTGTGCCCAAGCAGCAGCAAAGGAAATGCTGAAACATGGAAAAGGTGTAATTATCAATGTTGCTTCAGAAGCAGGACAAGAGGGATCAGCAGGTCAGAGTTGCTATTCGGCAACAAAAGGGGCATTAATTTCGTTTTCTCGAGCATGGGCTAAAGAGTTAAGTCCTTATAATATTCGCGTAGTAGCGATTGCTCCAGGAATATTAGAAAAAACAGGATTGCGAACAGATGCTTATAATGAGGCTTTAGCTTATACTCGCGGAGTGACGGTAGATGGATTATCAACTGATTATAGTAAATCAATTCCAATTGGCAGGGAAGGTAAATTACAAGAAGTTGGAGATTTAGTATCGTATCTTGCTTCGGATAAAGCTAGCTATATTACAGGAACAACCTTTAATATATCAGGCGGGAAGTCCCGTGGTTAACAAACTAATGATTCATGCATAAATCAGTTAATTCACCAGCGCTTTATGATATATTTAGTAAATTGAATATAAGCATTGTGCATATATGAGCAATACGATATAAGGGTGTGTAATGGAATGACTGATTTAAATACAAGTAATCGGATAAGGCAAATATTCGAATTAACAACTAAGAAAATGTACTGTCCTTTGGATTATCTTGCCCAGCAAATGGGGGTAAGTACAAGAACAGTTCGACTGGTAATTAATCAATTTAATAAAGAATTACAAGGAATAGCAGAATTGATTAATGAAAGAGGGAAAGGGTTTTGTTTAAAAATCAATGATCAGCAAAAACTTAACAAGGTTATAGAAAACCTTAATGTATATTCGCACAAGGTTGATTCACCACAAAAAAGAATTGCCACTGTTATAAATATGTTATTGAATGATGACGGAATAATAACAATGGATGAAATGGCTTTTCAGTTAAACGTCGGAAGAACAACACTAGTGAATGAATTAAAAAAAGCCTCAGTAGCTCTAGAAACGTATAATCTTGCCATTAAAGGAAAACAGAACAAGGGGATGTACTTAAAGGGAAGAGAAATTGATTTGCGATTTTTTATATTGGATAATTTATTTTCCTATCTTTTTACCGAAGATCCGTTGGATGAGGATATTAAAGAGGAAATTATAAACATCGCTAATCATTACGACTTTGAGATAAGTACGAGAGATAGGTTACTTCATTCCATTATCATTATGCTTGATCGTCTTTTAAAAGGATATTCAATAAAAGAGATGGATGATAAATACCATAGGATAGTAAATTCACCTGATTTTCATATAGCCTTAGAAATAGGCAAAGTGCTTGAACAGAAATTATCGATAAACATACCTAGAGATGAGATTGTTTTTATTGCATTGCCAATCGTCGGGAGAAGGACACCAATTAATAGTCATTCCATTGAAGGTATTACAGTGACAAAGGAAATCACGAATTTATTAGATAATAGCATCATTTATTTAGGCTTTAATTTAAATAAGGTAAAAGAAAGTGGAGATTTTTACAAGGATTTACAATATCATCTTACTTTCATGATTAACCGTCTAATGTTTAATATCCAATTAAAAAACCCTTTATTAGATGATATCAAAGAAAAGTATCCTTTGGCATATCAAATGTCAGAAATAGTTGGAGAAAGAATTTTCAAAGAATATGGAATGAAAGTTTCAGAAGAAGAACTAGGATATATCGCACTATATTTTGGTGTTTTCATCGAAAATAATAAGGAAAATCTTAAGAAATTGGAACAGGTAGTTATTGTTTGCGGAACAGGTAGAGGGACAGCAAAAATTGTAGCAATGCAGCTGAAGAAAATACTCGACCCTCATACTAAAATAGATATTTTTTCTGAAAATGAAGTAAGTAAGAATACATTAGATAAGTACGATATTGTCTTTTCGACAGTTAATATACCTTATGCCATTCAAACGCCGTTAGTAATCATTAATGAAATCTTTGATGAGAAAAAGGTTCTCAAACAAATTGAACGTATTAGTTACTTAGATAAATTTAAGATAAATGAAAATAGTAGTACAAGTTTCCAATCTGTTATTAAACTACTACTAAATAAACAGAAATTCTTTATTTTGGATAAGTCGTTAAGTTATTCAGAAAATTTAAATCGAATGGTTGATCAACTCGTTTTAAATGGTTACGTCGATGATGGCTTCAAACAGCGCTTGCAAATAAGAGAAGAAAAAGGTTCGATGATATTTGATAAATATATTGCACTTCCACATACCATCAATTATCAGTCAGACAAAATAGAGCTAGCAATAGGTATTTTTCCAGAAACAGTCTGGCAGGATAATTATGCATTAAAGATAGTATTTTTATTAGCTCTACCTGAGAATACAGAATATGATGCTAGTTTATTAGTGAAAATTTATGATGAAATTATTAATATATCTTCTAATACTAATTTGGTGAATAAGATGGTTTATGTTGAAAACTATGAAGATTTATGTCTTTATCTTGAAGATGGCGTTAAAAAAGATAGTTAGGAAGTGAAAGAATGGAACTAATTATTTTGATGCTTTTAATAGCAGGAGCATTTGTTATTCAAATGGGGTTAGGATTTTTACAGATTAAACATTTTACAAAGGGCTATTCGGAACTAAGAAGAATGGGGAAAGTAGCTATTGGCAAGAAACCTGGTCGAATTAAAGCGGGGACAATCGTCTTATTTGCAATCAACAATAATGGAAGAATCCTTGCCGCAAAAAAAATGCAAGGAGTAACTGTCATGGCGAAGTTTCGTGATTTGCCAGGTTTTCTTGATAAAAATATTAGAAATTTAAAAGAAGAAGATTTAAAGCATTGCAACAAATTATTAAGGGATGCAATTTTAGATGCTTCCAATAATTATAAAATTATTATGAGTGGCGGCGTAGTGCCGGAAAAAGATAGTTTCTTTAAAAGAATGATGATACGTGCAGAAAATGCAGTTTCATTTAAAAAATAGGCTGTTTTCGTAAAGTTTGTTGCTATGACCTGCAGCCTGAATACACTCCGCTTTCCGTGGGGCTCGCGCTGAGCCGCGGTCTGCCTTTGGCCTGCAGGGTCTCAGGTTGTCTCGCTAATCCCACAGGAGTCTACGTGTATTCAGGCTGCTCAGATTTCCTCATTAATTGATTTTTTCTATTGAGAAAGCAACAATCTTATAGAAAACAGCCAAAAAATAAGAAGAGGTGGATTTCATGGATTATATCATTAAGTTTGCTGAAGGGTTTAGAAATTTATTTGATACAGGAGCAGAGACCTTTATTTCATGGATGACAGGCATTGTACCAGTTGTTTTGTTATTACTAGTAGCGATGAATACAATCATCCAATTAATTGGTGAAGATCGCATCAATCGATTAGCGTCGGCATCTTCAAAAAATCCCTTATTAAGATACTTAGTTTTGCCATTATTAGGAACATTCATGCTAGGGAATCCGATGGGCTTATCTTTAGGAAGATTTTTACCAGAGAAGTATAAACCTAGTTATTATGCATCTGCTTCTTATTTCTGTCACACAAGTAATGGATTATTTCCTCACATTAATCCAGGCGAACTATTTATTTTTCTAGGAATTGCAGCAGGTATTGAACAATTAGGATTTAGTACGGCAGATCTAGCAGTTAGATATTTCCTTGTTGGAATAGTAATGAACTTCTTTGCAGGCTGGATCACTGATTTTACAACAAAAATGGTAGAAAAACAGCAAGGAATCAAACTAAGTTCCGAAGTAAAATTAAATCATTAAAATGGGGGATTCCATTATGGCACAATATCGAACAATAAAAATAAAAAAAGGAAATGGTGGATTTGGTGGTCCATTAATTGTTACACCAACGGAGCAACGAAATAAAATTGTGTATATTACTGGTGGAGGAGCAAAACCAGATATTGTAGATAGAATTGCGGAATTAACTGGTGCTGAGCCAGTAAATGGATTTAAAACATCTGTACCAGATGAGCAAATTGCAATTGCTATTATAGATTGCGGCGGGACATTAAGATGTGGTATTTATCCACAAAAGAGAATCCCAACGATTAATATTATGCCTACTGGTAAAAGTGGACCTTTGGCAAAATTTATTACAGAAGACATCTATGTATCTGCAGTAGGATTAAATCAAATTGAACTTGTAGAAGAGGAAGCTTTATTAGAAAATGCTAGTGCTGTAGAAAAGGAAAAGGACACTCCTAAGAAAGAGTATAAATATAGTTCAGATAAAAAAATCTCTCAAACCTTGGCTGAAAATCAAAAACAAGGACTGCTTACCAAAATAGGTCTTGGCGCTGGTAAAGTTATTAGTACTTTTTATCAGGCTGGTCGTGAAGCAGTTCAAACATTAATAAACACCATTATCCCATTTATGGCCTTTGTCTCTTTATTAATTGGTATTATTCAAGGATCAGGAGTCGGAAACCTATTTGCTAAATTAATGTCACCGTTAGCGGGAAATATTATTGGTCTATTATTAATCGGATTTATTTGTTCCCTGCCGTTTCTTTCTCCTTTATTAGGACCTGGAGCAGTAATTGCACAAATTATTGGAACTTTGATTGGTGTTGAAATTGGAAAAGGAAATATCCCGCCAAATTTAGCATTGCCAGCCGTTTTTGCAATTAATACTCAATGTGCTGCTGATTTTATTCCAGTTGGGTTAGGCTTAGCAGAGGCAGAAGCAGAAACAGTTGAAGTAGGCGTACCGTCAGTACTCTACTCTAGGTTCTTAATAGGTGTACCACGAGTGTTTGTGGCTTGGTTAGCAAGCTTTGGATTATATAGTAATTAAGAATATGGAAAGTTGTAAGCGATAAAAACAATGAATGGAGGCGAATGGCATTATTCAATATGCCGAACAGGATGAAAACAATTTACGAAAACACAATTAATAGCATAGGGCCATTAGCCACAACTTTTTTAGAGGAAAAAATGATTATTCTTTTTGGGGATGGAGCACCTCAAGAATTAGCAGAGTTTTGCTATGGGATTGAAATAGTTGATGTAGAGGATAGTATTAAACCAGGTCAGAAATTATTAATAAATAATGAATCATTTGAAATTACCTCTGTAGGTGAAATTGTAGAACGAAACTTAACATCTATCGGCCATATTACGATCCGGTTTGATGGATCAACTAACCCTGAATTACCTGGTACTCTTTATATAGAAGATAAAGAAATGCCAGTTTTTGAAATTGGTACTAAGTTGAAAATAGTTTCAAAATAAGAACAAAATGATAGGAGACTTCCAACTCGTTTTTTAATCCTTGCATGAAGTTAGCTAAATTGTTGCATGATTAGATCGTTAAAGGGAATCTCCTATTGTAATTTTTAAATGTTTTATCCACACTTAACAGGCAGTAAGAACCCCACCTCATGCTGAAGAATATCGAGGAAGTTAGGTGTGGAAACTCTTCAGGCTACAAGTTACGGTAACCAGAAAAAACTTTACGAAAACATTCTATTTATAAAGGGGGAATTTACTTCATGAGACTTTATATTGATTCAGCAAATCTTACCCAAATTGAAAGAATAAATGAATATTATCCTATTTCGGGTGTAACAACAAACCCTTCTATTCTCGTAAAAGAGAAAAAGCATTATACTCAATCGCTTCAAGAGATTCGAAAGATAATAGGAGAAGAAAAGGAACTTTTTATCCAAGTTATTGCAGATAGTGCTAGTGAAATAGTAGAGGAAGCTGAATATTTCCAGGAGTTGATTCCAGGGAAAAACATTATAAAAATTCCAGTTACACAGGAAGGAATAAAAGCAATAAAACAATTAACCTCCAAAAATATTCCAACGTTAGCTACTACCATTTATACACCATTTCAAGCATTGATAGCTGCTAATGCAGGAGCAAAATATGTGGCTCCTTATGTTAATAGAATCGATGATTTATCAGGAGATGGAATCCGAGTAGTAAGTGATATTATTCATTTATTTACTATTCATAAAATCAGTACTGAAGTATTGGCAGCAAGTTTTAAAAACGTAAACCAAGTTTATCAAGCCTGTTTATCTGGAGCACATTCAGTGACTGTAGCTCCAGAAATAATCGAAAAGTTAATTGCTTTTCCAGCAACTCAAAGAGATGTGAAAGTATTTCAAAGTCAATGGAACGAAGCGTACGGTAATGAAATTGGAAAGGAGTGGTAACAAGTATGGAAACAAACCAGATTGTTTTTTTGATTTAGATGGAACGCTTCTAACAAGCGAGCTTAAAGTGTCCGAAAGTTCAATAGAGGCAATAAAAAAGCTAAAAGAAAAAGGGATTGAGCCTATTATAGCAACAGGGAGAACTTTAATGGAAATTGGCTATATTTTAGAAGCGACGGGCATCAATTCAGTTGTTGCGATGAATGGACAGTATGTAATGTATAAGGGAACTGTCATTTATGAAAATCCATTAGAGGTAAGAAAGGTTAAAGAACTGCACTTAGAGGCAATAAAAAATAGGCATGAAATGGCCTTTTATAATGCTGCAAAGATAAGTGTTACGAGTGAGGGCTCTACTCTAATCAGGAAAAATTATGAAAGAGTAGGGGGGAAATATCCTCCGATAAATAAAGGCTTGTACGATCAAGAGGCTATTCATCTAATGTTAATCTTCTGTGAACCTGGTGAAGAAACCTTTTATCAAGAGAAATTTCCACATTTTCAGTTTATAAGAAATTCACCTTATGGATGTGATATCTATCCGGCTGGTAAGTCAAAGGCTACAGGTATAGAGTATTTACTTTCGCATTTAAATTGTTCTGTAGAAAATACATATGCATTTGGAGATGGATTAAATGATTTAGAAATGTTTGAGCTAGTAAAATATCCAGTTGCAATGGGAAATGCTTTTGACATTGTTAAAAAGTCAGCCACTTATGTTACAACAAGTAATAATGAAGATGGTATTGCAAATGGATTACGATTATGTGGAATTATATGAGTCTTTAAATCCTCTATAAAAAAGGGGTGGATTAACAAGCAATCACATTGTTATTTGGTTAATCCATCCATTTTTTTATGAAGGGAGTTATCTTTTTGAAAATCGGTTTTAAATCATTAGCAGATGTCATAAACATATCTACATTTTTCATAAGAAGCTCAAGGTCAATTTGATTTATGAAATTTGCAATGGCATCGAAATTTTCGTTTTCTTCTTTTTCTTCCACTTGATTTATATCTCCGCCGCCGCCCCTTCCTAGAATCCAATTATCTCCTTTCATTCTTCTATTGTAGGAAGGCTTCTCATCGCTTAGTCGTTCATGGTCTATCTTTTCATTTTTTCTTATGGAACGACTGTTTGTACCAAACATAAACAGGGAGAAGTGATCAATTTCTTTTTCTTCCTCCTCTGTTGTCACATCTACTTTTTCCTTTTCATCGTAGAATTCATCATTATAATCCTCCACTATATTTCCTCCTATTACACAATCTTCGCGTTATGTTCTTAATATGCTATGAAAAATATCGGGAAATGCTTAGACCAATATAATAGAAAGTAAAATATGTTGCAAAAGGGTGGAGGAATTTGATAAAATTAGTACCAAGTCATAATAATTGATAATAATATATTACTGTAATAAGGCTGTTTTTTCTCTTTTCTTGTAAGTCCATAATGATAAAATTAGGGTAAACTAAAAGAATCACTATTGGATTTATTTTCGGCTTAAGATCTACTAGTAGCCAGCCTATACTCCTTGCTTGTATGCAGGCTGCGGATAAAGTGAAACTTCCAATAAGCTTGAGGGGGGAGTTTTACTGTCCGTTAAGAGTGGGGTAAATTAGCTTATTTAACGAGAGTTTATGAAAAAGACTGTTCATATAGCTTTTTTATGCAAATAACAGTCAAAAAGAAACACATACCGG
Organism: Niallia sp. RD1; assembly: GCF_024219955.1. Lineage (NCBI taxonomy): Bacteria > Bacillati > Bacillota > Bacilli > Caryophanales > Bacillaceae > Niallia > Niallia sp. RD1. The sequence continues at coordinate 2,807,242 of NZ_CP100420.1, forward strand.
ATAAACCGGTGACTATAAAGGAGCTGAAAGCTTTGGGTACAGGAATAATTGGTATTGGCCGTGAACTTCCAGAGAAAATTTTAACAAACTTTGATTTAGAAAAAATGGTCGATACAAATGATGAATGGATTAGAACAAGAACTGGTATACAAGAACGAAGAATTGCAGATGACAATACAAATACATCTGATATTGCATTAGCTGCGGCCAAGAAAGCAATTGCTGATGCTGGTATTCATCCAGAAGATATCGATATGATTATGGTTGCAACTGTTACACCTGATCAATCATTTCCTTCTGTTGCATGTATGATTCAAGAAAAGTTAGGGGCTAAAAAAGCCGCTGCCATGGATTTAAGTGCTGCCTGCGCAGGATTTATGTATGGGATGGTAACAGCGAAGCAATTTATTGATACAGGTGTATATAAATATGTGTTAGTAGTTGGCGTAGAGAAGCTGTCCAAAATAACAAACTGGGAAGACCGTAATACTGCTGTTCTTTTTGGAGATGGAGCTGGAGCTGCTGTACTAGGTAAAGTTTCAGAAGGAAGAGGAATTCTTTCTTTTGAATTAGGAGCAGATGGTTCTGGTGGAAAACATCTTTATTTAGATGATGAAGACTATATTTATATGAATGGAAGAGAAGTCTTTAAATTTGCAGTTCGTCAAATGGGTGAAAGCAGTGAAAATGTTTTAGTAAAAGCAGGATTATCTAAGGAAGATGTAGATTTCCTTATACCACACCAAGCGAATATTCGCATAATGGAAGCGTCTAGACAAAGATTGAATTTACCAGAAGAGAAACTTTCTAAAACGGTTCATAAATATGGAAATACAAGTGCAGCGTCTATTCCAATTTCATTAGTGGAAGAACTAGAAGCAGGCAAAATTAAAGAAGATGATGTGCTTGTAATGGTCGGTTTCGGTGGAGGCTTGACTTGGGGCGCAATTGCTATGCGTTGGGGAAAATAATAAATTTCTTCCTATAAAATAGAACATACTTTAAATTTGATGCTATATAGAAAAGGAGAATAGGTCATGAGTACGAATAAAAGAGTAGTTGTTACTGGAATTGGGGCTGTAACGCCACTTGGTAATGATGCAATAACTACCTGGGAAAATATTGTTGCTGGAGTTTCAGGAATTGGACCATTAACAAGAATTAATGCTGATGAATATCCAGCAAAAGTAGCTGCAGAAGTGAAGGAATTTAATCCAGAAGATTTTATGGATAAAAAAGATGCAAGAAAAATGGATCGCTTTACACAATATGCGCTTGCAGCTTCTTTGATGGCTGTTAAAGATGCTGATTTACAAATCACGGATGAAAATGCACCACGTGTGGGAGTATGGATTGGCTCTGGTATTGGTGGAATGGAAACATTCGAAAATCAATATGAAATCTTCCAAAAAAGAGGGTATAAACGAGTAAGTCCTTTCTTTGTACCAATGTTAATTCCGGATATGGCATCTGGACAAGTTTCAATAACATTAGGAGCAAGAGGCGTAAATTCTTGTACTGTTACTGCATGTGCAACTGGAACAAACTCAATCGGAGATGCGTTTAAAGTTATTCAGCGTGGAGATGCTGATGCAATGATTACTGGTGGCGCAGAAGCACCTATTACAAAGATGTCTGTTGCTGGTTTCTGTGCGAATACTGCCTTATCTTTCAATCCAGATCCGAAAACAGCAAGCAGACCATTTGATGCAAATCGTGATGGCTTTGTTATTGGAGAGGGAGCAGGAATTGTTGTACTTGAAGAATTAGAACATGCTTTAGCAAGAGGCGCTAAAATTTATGCAGAAATAGTTGGATATGGTTCAACTGGAGACGCTTATCATATTACTTCACCTGCACCAGGTGGCGAAGGTGGAGCAAGAGCAATGAAGATGGCAATTAATGATGCTGGACTTGCACCAGAAGATGTTTCTTATATTAATGCACATGGTACAAGTACTGCATATAACGATAAGTTCGAAACAATGGCTGTAAAAGAAGTATTTGGAGATTATGCTTATAAAGTTCCAATGAGTTCTACAAAATCAATGACTGGTCACTTATTAGGTGCAGCAGGTGGAATTGAGGCTATTTTTAGTGTATTGGCAATAAGAGATAGTATCTTACCACCAACTATTAATTTTGAAACGGCAGATCCCGATTGTGACCTAGATTATGTAATTAATACCCATAGAAAACAAGAAGTAAATGTAGCGATGAGTAATTCTCTAGGCTTCGGTGGCCATAACGCTACAATAGTATTTAAGAAATATCAATAATTATAAAAGAAAAAGGCATTTATTAAACTGTTAGAATCTGTCATATCCTATAGGCAGATTCTAACAGTTTTTTTTCTTTAAAACCTTTATTTATAATTATTTTAAATTAATATTGACTATTATTATAAAGTGTATATAATTAAAACTATAATTCTATTATTTAACGTAGACAAGCCGGATTTGATTATCATATTGAGAAAACGCTTTCTTTTTAAGGTGGGCAGTATAAAGGGATATTACAGAGAAAGGAAGAACTCTATGCTGAGTATAGAAAAGGCTAAAAACCTATTGAAAGAAAAAAATGTCCGTTTAACGCCACAAAGGCTAGAATTAATTAATATACTTTCTAAAGATAATAAGCATTGGACAGTAGATGAAATTTATCATGTACTAAATGAGAATATGCCATCAGTAAGTATTACGACTGTCTATAATAACGTTCATTTATTCACGGAATTGCAGTTGTTAAAAGAGATACAATTTGGAGAAGGCTTAAGTAAATATGAATGGAAAAAAGAGGAACATTATCATATTGTCTGTAGTGATTGTGGAGAGATAGTAGATATTTGGTATCCTACATTAAGGGAGGTAGAAGCATTTGCGAAATCCATATCTAAATTCATTATCAGCTCCCATAATCTCCAATTTTATGGAACCTGTCAGCAGTGTTCAAAAGCATAAAAGAAAAAAGGAAATTATTTGTTTAGAGTGTAAACAACCAATAAAAAAATTGAAGCACTCGATCATTTGTGGGTGTGGAAGCAGGATTATGAAAGATTCACATAAATAAAAATTAGATAGTAAGATAACTTGTTTTTTCTCATCATTAACAGAAATCGTTGCTTGTTAAGAAAGGGATATACAAAGAAGAACTCGAAATGAGGCTCTTCTTTGTATATCCCTTTTTTAATATCGATGGAAAGTTGATTTGAAGTTTACTAGGTGCTTGTGATTTTCTAAATAGGAAATGAAGTTTTTGTAAGGTGATGATAGTTATGGAACCAATAAATTAAGTATCCATATACTGATAAATGATTAGGACAAAATGAATTAAAAGGGGAAATATTGGTGGGGGTAATCGAAACAAATAAATGGTTAGAGGATGACTTTTATGAGCCAACTTCTATATGTGAACATTTTAAAGCAACATTTAATGGAGATAAAACTCAAAATATATATCGATATTTAATGGACTTTGGAATGTATAAGCCATCAAGACGTTCAAAGCAAACATTTGAAAAAATGAAAGAACTAGATACATGGAATAAAATAGACCGATTTTTTAAAAAGTATAAGAAAAAATGGAATGGACCAGATGTACCTATATATATTTTTCCTTTTCAGGCTTCCTGGAGAGGAGATGAAAATAAATCCGGTGTATCGTTTCCAAATCAACTTTTCTTGTTTATTGGAGAAGTAGAAAATGATAAGGAGCTAGAAGCCCTTTTTATCCACGAATACCATCATGTTTGCCGAATTCATCATCAAAAAAAAGATATTGAGAATTATACATTACTAGATTCTATTATCATGGAAGGATTAGCTGAGCTTGCCGTTAAGAAAAACTGTGGAGAAGCATATAATGCCAACTGGTGTCACTTATATGAAGAGGATAAAATAAAGAAATTTTGGGGTAAAGAGCTAAAGGAGCATCTAGATGTAAAAAAAACAGAAGAGATACATGATCAATTATTGTATGGATATGGACGCTATCCACGAATGATTGGTTATAATACAGGCTTCTATCTAGTTAATACTTATCATTCTCAAAAAAAAATAGCAGAAAAAATGCACTTTACAATAAAAAGCGAAGCATTTTTATAAGAAAAATTCTATCAGCGGGGGACTAACCTCATCCTTATTGATCGTTAGGTTAGTTAAAGTTATCGTACCTTACGGGAGAGTTTTAACACCTAGCTTTCTCGATTTTCCTCAGTTTGCGATTGGAGCTTACTACGCGTTAAGAGAGGATAAGAAATTTTTTAAGGCGAGCGTTGAATCTGCTCGTCTATTGCATCTTATTTGAAAAACTAAGAGGAATCTCTTTTACTGGGATAACCAGACTGAAAAAATAGTCATAAAAGTAGTATGAAAAAGACATGTAAGCGAAAGTTTGTACATATTATGATAGTAAGTTATTTTCAAAATTAATGGAGGATTAAAAATAATCCTTTGAAAATAGGAATAAATTTACTACGCTCTGCCAATACTTATGGACAAACAGTTGTTGAAGTGAGGGATAAAATATGCAGTATCTTCATGATGTTTGGGTAAATTGGTTTGAAGGGGAAGAAAACGGATATAATGTTTGTCACTTTCATGAATGGAGAAAAGATGATGGTGTTGAATTATTGGATCAAGTTCCGCTATTGAAAGTAGACTCATGTTTATACAATTACATAGAAAATGATTTAGCGGAAATACCACGACAATTATTAGAAGAAATTTATCAAAAGGCATATCTACGAAAAAATCATGAACGAATTCAATTAGATTATTGTTTTGTAGTTTCTGATGGAATTGGTCTTTTAGTAGTAGATACAATAGGTTATTCTGTACCAATTAGGAAGAGCCGAATGATACCTAGACAAGAACAGTTAGCCTATGAACTGCTTGAAAATCAAGAAACTATTTATTATAACTTTCAAAACAACGAAGAAAAGAAAGAATTCCATATTTTATCACCTGAGCCGCATGTGATGAATGGATTAACAAGAAAAGAAAGACAATTAAAGCAATTATTGTTTATGGCGCTAGATCAACTATATTCGTCTGAAAATGTGGCAGAAGTTCGCTATTGGTATACGGAATGGAGTCCGGAACGTTATTTTGAGATTCAGCATTTAAATTTTGAACATGCATGGAATGAACTATTTGAGTGTACAAAATACGGTTGGTCGAATAAGCATGAGCAGTTTTGTGAGAATATTATAAAAGGTCAGCCGTTTTTTGAAAAGCTATGGGAAATGGAGCATGGTCCGAAAGTAAATTAAGAGTAGCCGTTTTACAAAATTAATAGGAATGAAAAAGCCCGATGAATTTTCATCGGGCTTTAGAACTGTAGACAAACTTCTTGAAATTTGAAATTTTTGCCTATGGTCTTCTTTATATTGCCTTTTCTAATAGGGATGTTGCTTTCCGTTTCAGGGGTTCACTTTCCATGGGGCTCGCGCTAATCCCACAGGAGTCTCCCCCCTTCCACTTCAAGCAACGCAAGAAAATTTCATTTAACTTTTTTAAAATGCTTTTGTCGACAAACAGAAATGATGGAGTCATCCATCGTTTCTATAAGAGCGGATATTAACGGCGTTTACGACCTAATCCCATCGCATTTTCCATTTTTTTAATCATTTTACCTGCGACTTTATTTGCCTTTGCTGCGCCTTCATCTAAAATGTCATCTAATTCAGTCGAATTCATTAGCTCGTTGTATTTTTCTTGAATTGGTTTTAATGCATCAACTACAACATTCGCTAAGTCTGTTTTAAACTCTCCATAGCCTTTACCTTCGTATTTTGCTTCTAGGCTTGGAATACTTTCCTCAGAAAGGATAGAGTAAATAGATAATAAATTGGACACGCCTGGCTTGTTTTCTCGGTCAAATTTAACTATACCTTCTGAGTCTGTAACAGCGCTTTTGACTTTCTTAATAATTTGGGCTGGTTCGTCCAACAAAGTGATAGTTGCTTTGTTATTTGTATCGGATTTACTCATTTTTTTTGTAGGATCTTGTAAGGACATGATTCTTGCCCCCACTTTTGGAATGCGCACTTCTGGAATTGTCAGAATGTCATTGTATTTTTTATTAAAACGTTCGGCAAGATCACGAGTTAATTCAAGATGTTGCTTTTGGTCTTCTCCAACTGGAACGATATCTGTACTATATAAAAGAATATCTGCAGCCATTAATGGTGGGTATGTTAATAAAGCGGCAGACACAGCATCTTTGCCAGTTGATTTGTCTTTGAACTGTGTCATTCTCTCTAATTCGCCGATATAAGAGACACATTGCATCAACCAAGCTCCTTGAGCATGGGCAGGAACTTCAGATTGAATAAATAAAGTAGCTTTTTGGGGATCAATACCCACAGCTAAGTAAAGGGCAGCTAAGCTACGAGTGTTATTTCTAAGTACCAGCCGGTCTTGCGGTACTGTTATAGCATGCTGATCCACAATACAGAAGAAACAATTGTATTCGTCTTGCAACTCCACAAATTGGCTTAATGCACCAATATAATTTCCTAATGTGATAGTTCCACTAGGTTGAATTCCAGAAAAGATAGTTTTCATCATTACTTCCTCCAATATGTATTCTAGACACAGGATTAGGTGGCAGATGCATCTAATCAAGTGATTCATTCTATTTAATAGGCCTTTTTACTAGCTATGTTAATCTGCAAAAGAAAGACAATATCTTCCCAAAACAACGCTTTCTTCGAGCAAATACAAAAATCACTTTTTAAAATAGAATCTAGAAACTTAATTATAATTATTATTATAACCATTTTAGCATGATTAGTTGATATTCAAAGGCTGTTTTATTAAAGTTTGTCGATTTTAATAAAAAAATAGGGATTCTTTTGTCGGTATCTTTTAGGGAAAAGAGATCAGTGAGTGAAAATAAAATAATGAAGTAGAAAGTGTATTCTTCTAATTGTGATAATTCGGATATATTTATATTAATATAATTATTCTGTAGATTTTTATATTTCAGATTTGTTTTTATTCTACAAAATTCTACAAAATTCTTGCGTAATAAATATTCCGATTATATAATTGTCATTACGAATGGATTAGGTAGTGATATTTCAGATTATTTAAAACAAGTAAGAATACATAATGAATAGAATGAACGAAATGATTATTTTTGTATAACATTATATAGGTTTTATTAACGTTTTTTATTTTGTTCGGCAAATAGTTATTTATTTAAAAGGCTGTTTTCTAAAGGATTGTTGTTTTTTCAATAGGAAAAAAGAATTAATAGGGAAATTGGAGCAGCCGGAATACACGAAGACGCCACGGGGATTAGCGAGACAGCCTGAGACCCCGGAGGCGAAGCTGAGGAGGCTTAAGCTTAGCCCCACGGAAAGCGAAGTGTATTCCGGCTGCGGGTAATCGCAACAAACTTTACGAAAACAGCCATTTAAAATAACTGACTATTTAGGAAATGATTACTTGTGTATTCTGAGGTTTAGAATGGGAAAGCTATTTTCGAAGTTCCATTTGAGGAAAATTATGGTAGTGTCAAAACTTCTATGAAAAAGTAACCTGAAGTCTTTTTCTTCTTTCCTTTTTGAAGTGGAGAGGCTCGCAATCGCTCTTGACAAACACACCAATGGTTTGAATTCAGGTTATCAAGGGCGAAGGGGACAAAAGAAGGCATGCCAAATAAGCCCTTGATTTTTTCCATTTTAAACCATTGGCAAGTTCGGTTTGTCAAGAGTTCGCTCCGCCGATTGCTGGTTCAGGGCTCAGCTAAACAAAAGCTAGGTTGTTTGTTCTATAATCCAATCTTGAGCTAATCCAATTAGCTTAGTCCATCTTGCTGGCATATTGGGAAGCTGAAGTAACTCTGGATGAATCACAGGTACTTTTCCTTCTAAGGCTGAATGAGGCCGTAGAAAGTTAAAGTATGCGACAAACAAAGTGACGAAAGAAACAGATCCATGATCAGATCCAAACCCATGAGTCGAGCGATAATTTCCTTTAAACGTTCGATTGAGTCGTTCAATAATTTGCTTGAGTGGTCGGTATTCTGTTGATACTGGATCTTCGTTGGTTAATCCAATGACTTGCTTCACATCAAACGAAATATCATGTTGGGCAAAGAAATGTTGGGCTAATAGGTAAATCGGATTGCCATCTACAATAAACGTGAGGTTTTTAGGGATTTCCTTCATCTTTAGAAGAACCTCATCGATAGCCAGAATGGCTGACTGAGTATCTCGATTAGGAGAAACAGGATAAGACAGAATAATCTTTTTTACGGCATCAAAAAAGAAGAATAAATAATGCCAGCGACCTTTCACTCGAATGTAGGTCTCGTCTCCACAGAATTGATCAGAAAGCTCATAAGGATAATGGTCCACATAAGGTTTAAGCATCAGTGCTACGCTATTTTCGTAATTCAAAATGCTTTGGTGGGAGATGGATACACCATGTACATCCTTCATGAGTGCAGCTGTTTTACGGGCTGACAACCCATAGTTCACATGGTAGGTCAAAATCAGTCCCAATGTATGTGGCGACACATATAGTCTTGATAAATCCAACTTTGGTTTCTGAGGTGAACGCTTCGATAAGGGTTGGTAATCGATACGAAACTGACGGAAAATATAACGCATTTTAAATGCCTGTGGATCCTTTTTAAACTGTTTTTTCTCTTTTGAAGATAGTCCATTTTGTTTCTTTTGGTAATAAGAACAGTCGTTGTTTTTACACTTGAATACATCGAAATCTTTTCTCTCTTTGACCTTTTCAAGCGTTTTAGCACAGTGAGGACATTTTAAAATTGCCTCTTTTGAATAATGATTTTTTTGGTTAAACAAACATGCACACACCTTGCATTGATACTGTCCCTTGTCTCCGTTATTTGCATAAAGAAAATCAGATGGAGCACCACACTTTGGACATTTTATGCTGGAAGGAACAGTTGTTTTTGAATTTGAGTGTCTTCGAACAGGTTTAAGGGGTTTCCCATTTTTCTCCTGATACTCATTCAAAAGAAGTTTATAATCAAACTTTTGTAGGGTTTCGATGATTGGGAGGTCGTCTACCTGTAGTTTTCGATAAGGCTTATTTACAGGTTTTTCTACAGGTTTATCAAACATACTTTTCCCAATCAAAAGAGTTAATAATGTTCGAATAACCTGATCTTGGTACTTAATAAAAGTAAGTAAATAGGTTATAATTTGAGGGTACAATTTGTCACTTCCTATTCTAGGTTGTTGGGTGTGTGGTAACCTCAATTATCCTTAGAATTCAGGGGGTGGCAATTTTTTTGCTCAAAAAGCCCGCTATTATAGGATATAATAGCCTATTTCTATATAAAGTTTTGACAATACGAAAATTATTTAGGGGGTAATTACATGAGAAAAAGAATGCTTGTACTAATGAGCTTAGTGCTAATACTAAGTGCTTTTCTTGCTGCATGTGGTAATGACAAAGGTGGTAGTGATAAATCATCATCACAAAACTTACGTCTGAATATCGTTTCAGAGCCACCAACATTACATCCAGCATTAGCTACAGATTCAACATCAGGTGGTGTGTTAATTCAAACATTTGAAGGATTAACACGTATTGATAAAGATGGTGTTCCTCAGCCTGCTATGGCAGAAGATATCCAAGTTTCGGATGATCAATTAACCTATACATTCAAAATTCGTGAAGATGCTACATGGACAAATGGTGATCCAGTAACAGCTGAAGATTTTGAATATGCTTGGAAATGGGCAATTGACCCTCAAAATCAATCTCAATATGCATATCAACTATATTCCATAAAAGGTGCGGAAGCAGCAAATAATGGTGAAGGCAGTCTTGATGATGTGGCTGTTAAAGTTGTGAACGAAAAAACATTAGAAGTGACATTAGTAAATCCTACACCTTATTTCTTGCAACTATTAGCTTTTTATACTTATTTCCCAGTTAATAAAAATGTCGCAGAAGCAAATCCAGATTGGTATAAAGATGCTGGAGATGACTATGTTACAAATGGTCCATTCAAAATGACAGAGTGGAATCATAGTGAATCGATCCTTCTAGAAAAGAATGAAGACTATTGGGATGCTGACACAGTTAAATTAGAGACAGTAGAAATGTCAATGGTGGAAGAGCCAACAACCGAACTAAGTATGTTTGATAACGATGAGTTAGATTGGGCTGGCTTACCATTTGGAGCATTACCTACCGATTCCATTAAAGCATTGAAAGACAATGGGGACCTAAATGTGAAAGCAATCGCAGGTACTTATTGGTATAAATTTAATACAGAAGAAAAGCCATTTAACAATGAAAATATTCGCAAAGCATTAACATATGCGATTGATCGTAAAGCAATTGTTGAGCAAATTACACAAGGTGGACAAATTCCAGCTATGGCAGTTGTTCCTCCAACAATGTTCTCAGAAAACGAAAAAGGTTACTTTAAAGATAATGATATCGAAGCAGCAAAAGCCGCTCTTGAAAAAGGGTTGAAAGAAGAAGGCTATGCAAGTGTAAAAGATTTACCAAAAATCACTTTATCTTACAATACAAGTGAAGCACATGCGAAGATTGCACAAGCAGTACAAGATATGTGGAAGAAGAATCTTGGAATCGACGTAGAATTAGATAACGAAGAATGGCAAGTATATTTAGAAAAAATTGATTCTGGTGACTATCAAATTGGACGTATGTCATGGTCTGGTGACTATAATGACGCATTTAATTTCCTAGAGCTTTACCGTGATGCAAACGGTGGAAATAACGACACTGGTTGGGAAAACCCAGAATACAAAGAACTTCTTATTGCTTCACAAAAAGAAACAGATGAGGCGAAGCGTAAACAGTTATTACAAGATGCAGAAGCTATTCTTATGAACGAACTTCCAATTGCGCCAGTTTATTTCTATACAAACACATGGGTGCAAAAAGAGAACCTGAAAGATGTAGTAATTTCAGGCTTAGGAGAAGCTCAGTTAAAATGGGCACATTTTGAATAATTAAGGGAATGGCTTAATTATTCAATCATGTTTAAGAAAGGTGCGTACTTTCGGATAATCCGGACCTTTTTAGGATGTACAAGCCAAAGAGATAAAAGAGGCTGTCTTATTTAACGAGTGATACTTCGTATTCTCGTTCCCTAAGGCATCCTCTTGCTTTCTATTCGCATTGTTTTAGAAAAAAATGGAGGTAAAACCATGATTAAGTACTTGACAAAACGTTTGCTGTTTATGGCAATATCCTTATGGTTAATCATTACAGCAACGTTTTTCTTCATGAGAATGGCACCGGGTAACCCATTTACATCGGAAAAGAAAATGCCACCTGCAATCGAAGCAAATTTAAATGCCCATTATGGTCTTGATCAGCCTTGGTATGTTCAATATGGAGAATATTTGCTACGTGTAGTTCAATGGGATTTTGGTCCATCTTTTAAATATAAGAGCCAAACTGTTAATCAATTAATTAATGAAGGGTTTCCCGTTTCATTAGTATTGGGATTAGAAGCAATATTCATTGCTTTAGCAATTGGTGTTACCTTAGGAGTAATCGCGGCATTAAGACATAATAAATGGCAAGATTACTTAGCGATGATTGTTGCTGTATTAGGAATTTCGGTTCCATCTTTTATAATGGCCGCTTTTTTACAATATATTTTTGCAATGAAACTAGGCATTTTCCCTGTAGCTAGATGGGGGACTTTTATGCAAAGTGTTCTACCAGCAGTGGCTCTAGCAGCAGGTCCTACAGCTTTTATTGCCCGTTTAACTAGATCTTCTATGTTAGAAGTATTAAGCAATGACTATATTAAAACAGCAAAAGCAAAAGGGATTAGCGGTTTTAATATTACAGTGAAGCATGCCATCCGTAATGCGATCCTTCCAGTTGTTTCTTACATGGGTCCATTATCTGCGGGAATTGTTACAGGTAGTTTTGTAATAGAGAAAATCTTCGGGATTCCTGGTCTTGGATCACAGTTCGTAAAAAGCATAAACAACCGTGATTATACAGCGATTATGGGAGTAACTGTTTTTTATAGTATTATCCTGTTAGTATCTGTTCTTCTTGTCGACTTGTTGTACGGATTAATAGATCCTCGAATAAAACTATCGAGCGGGAAGAAAGGAGCGTAAAGATGCAAGAAATTTCGAAAGATAAATTTGAAATAGTAGGCAATAGCAGCATAGAATCAGAAAAAATTTCAAAAGCAAGTCTATCGTTCTGGAAAGATGTATTTACTCGTTTCAAAAAAAATAAGCTTGCCGTATTTGGACTTGTCCTATTAATTCTTTTAATCGCTATGGCTTTTGTTGGGCCATTATTAACTCCATATAATTATTATGAAAATGATTTAACAAAAACGAATCAGCCCCCAAGTGCAGAACACTATTTTGGAACAGATGAACTTGGTCGAGATATGTTCGAACGTATCTGGTATGGCGCAAAAATCTCGCTGTTTATTGGGATAGCGGCAGCCTTTATTGACCTAGTAATTGGTGTAATCTGGGGAGGGATTGCAGGCAATGTCATCAAGTTAAGAAACCAGTAATTACCAGTGGTAAACCAAAATTGATGTTTATAATATTCTGATAACTAAAAAAGCCAATAGGATGCCCGGGAAGTGCCTATTTAATTTTTTTGGCATTTCCCTGATTTTCCTATTTGTTCGTTTTGTTAGATAGCTGGTCGTTGTCCAAATCCATGTTTATTCGCATTTAGCCCTCTGGAACGTTTAAATTTCCTTCCAGGTCTAATTGGGACTCTATTTCGCTGAACTTCGTTCAGTAGGTCTTTATACATCTTTTTTCTTCGCCTTTGACTTGGTTCAATGATTAAACAAATGAGCTTATCTTTTAGTGCGCCAATTAAAATATTGGTGTTAGTTTTATATTTGTGCTTTAAGTCTTTATCCTTCTGATCCTCGGCGATGATCACATCTGACTCATGCTTTAGTAGGGAAGCCATGTTGCTTAAAAATAAAGCAGCATAAAACTCTTGTTCAATCGTCTGTTTTGTTTCGCCTGAGAATCTTTCAATCTGTATTTTGTTTTTTAAGACATCGTATTTTGTTTCGATTGACCATCGTTTAAAGTACAACTCTTTAAAAGCCGGAATATCAAAAGACTCATCTAATATATTCGTTATAAGTAATTCATCTTCTCCAGAGCCTAATGGGATACGGACCGCACGCAAACGCATGACGTTGCTTTTATACTTGAGTTCAATGACCTGATCAGGGATCCCTTCTTTTATAGCGGCTCGGTAAAAATTAACTGGCGTTCTAACAACAAAATTCACTTTATTCTTCAAAAGATAGTGAAAGAAATATTGAGATGGATACCCACGGTCAAAAAGAAAAAGGTCGTGGTTAGAACGCAGTTCTAGGAAACTATCAATTAATTCTATCGCTACTGTGCGCTCGCTATCTGTACATTTTGTGATTATCCCCTTTACAAATAAATCATTTCCGATATCATAAATAGTAGATACCATGGCTCTGGCAAGTTCCTTGCCATTGCCCTTTGATGCGCCGAAGGTATCTCTTAGCCTTTGGGAATTGGCTATTTCTATGATAGACGCATCAATCGCATATAACCGGAAGCCCTTATATTTAAAGGAGTTATTTGTCTGATAAAACCACGTCGTAATGGTGTCAAATAACGTCTTGAAGGCTTCTGGTTTTATTTTTTTTCGCGCTTGTGAAAATCCCTGTTTACTTATAATTTCTCCTTCTTTTTTAATCAACTCAAAAAAGTCATTCAACTCAATCTGCAAGCTTCTCGTTACTAGATTTAGCACAAACAAAATTGTTTCTGGGAAAGTCAATTTGCCTCCTTTACGTGTAAAGTAGGTTGATTTCATGCGGGAATCGCACATGAAATGGAAATCGTACAATACCTCCCTACATACTTCAATCGCTTCTAAAAACTTGCTTTTTTTCAACAAAAAAACCCCATTTCGTACGAGATATACCAAGAACTGGTATTCACGCTGATTATGGAGGTGTTTCTGAAAAGTCAAGGGGTTTTTTCAATTTTATACAACAATTTTATGAATCTTTTTTAATATTTACATATTTTTACAATTTAGGTTTATGACATTGGGATTGCAGGCTATAAAGGTGGAAAGACAGATGAAGTAATGATGCGTATAGCTGACGTATTATATGGAATTCCTTACCTTTTACTTGTTATCCTTCTAATGGTTGTTCTTGGTCAAGGAATTTGGACAATGATTTTAGCAATGAGTATTACTGGCTGGATCAATATGGCTCGAATGGTTCGTGGACAAGTATTATCATTAAAGAGCCAAGAGTATATTCTGGCTTCTAGAACATTAGGAGCAAGTGTTTCAAGAATTATGGGCAAGCATTTAATTCCTAATGCAATGGGACCAATTCTTGTAACTTTAACACTTACTGTTCCAAATGCTATTTTCACAGAAGCATTTTTAAGTTATCTTGGTTTAGGTTTAACTCCTCCATTAGCGAGTTGGGGAACGATGGCTAATGATGGAATTGGTGCAATGCAATATTATCCATGGCGCTTATTTTTCCCTGCAATCTTTATTTGTTTAACAATCTTTGCATTTAATGTTATTGGCGACGGAATTCGAGATGCGCTTGATCCAAGACTACGTAAGTAAGGAGTGAGATAAATGGAAAAATTATTAGAAGTAAAGGATTTACAAGTCTCATTCCATACGTATGGAGGAGAAGTGCAGGCGGTTCGCGGAGTATCCTTTGATTTATATAAAGGAGAAACATTAGCAATTGTTGGTGAATCTGGTTCGGGTAAGAGTGTTACTTCACAAACATTAATGAAATTAATTCCTATGCCTCCTGGTCATATTAAAGGTGGACAAATTTTATTTAATGGGGAAGATATTGTTCAAAAAACAGATAAAGAGATGGAAAGCATCCGCGGAAAAGAAATGAGTATGATTTTCCAAGATCCAATGACATCTTTGAATCCGACAATGCGTATTGGAACGCAAATTATGGAAGTACTGATTAAACATCAGCAAATGAACAAAGATAAAGCAAAAAAGAAAGCAATTGAACTTTTAAGTTTAGTTGGAATCCCAAAACCAGAGAAAAGAGTAGATCAATATCCACACGAATTTTCTGGTGGAATGAGGCAGCGTGCGATGATTGCCATAGCGTTAGCAGCCAATCCACATCTGTTAATTGCAGATGAACCAACAACAGCATTAGACGTTACGATTCAAGCGCAAATTTTAGATTTAATGAAAGATTTGCAAGAGAAAATGGATACAAGCATTATCTTTATTACCCATGATTTAGGGGTTGTGGCAAATGTTGCGGATCGAGTTGCTGTTATGTATGCAGGACAAATCGTTGAAATGGGTACGGTGGATGAAATTTTCTACGATCCAAGACATCCATATACATGGGGACTCCTTGCATCCATGCCAAGTTTAGATAATGATAATGAAGATGAGCTTGCAGCTATTCCTGGAACACCGCCAGATTTAACAAATCCTCCAATTGGGGATGCGTTCGCTGCTCGAAATCCATATGCGCTAGCAATTGATTTTGAACAAGAGCCGCCAGTATATCAAGTGTCTGAGACACATTTTGTAAAGTCGTGGCTATTGCATCCAGATGCGCCAGCGGTAGAACCACCTGCTTCTGTTAAAGAAAGAATAAGAAAGCTACCCTCTAACTTTGAAACACCAGTATTAGTAAAGGGGGATAAATAAGATGGCTGAAAAGTTATTAGAAATAAAAAATCTTAAGCAGTATTTTAATGTCGGTACTCCTAATGTCGTGAAAGCAGTAGATGATGTTACCTTTGATATTTACAAAGGAGAAACACTAGGCTTAGTTGGGGAATCAGGTTGTGGGAAATCAACAACTGGAAGAACCATTATTCGCCTGTATGATGCAACAGGTGGTCAGGTACTATTTAACGGAGAAGACGTACATGGAAGAAAATCAAGAACGGACTTAAAGAAGTTTAATCGCAAAATGCAAATGATTTTTCAAGATCCCTATGCATCTTTAAATCCGAGAATGACCGTTGCTGATATTATTGCAGAAGGTATTGACATACACGGTTTAGCGAAAAACAAAAAAGAAAGAATGGAAAAAGTATACGAACTGCTTCATACAGTTGGTTTAAATAAAGAGCATGCTAATCGTTATCCTCATGAGTTCTCTGGTGGTCAGAGACAAAGAATTGGAATTGCGCGTGCTCTAGCAGTAGATCCAGACTTTATCATTGCTGATGAACCGATTTCCGCATTAGATGTTTCGATTCAAGCACAAGTTGTTAACTTAATGAAGAAACTTCAAAAAGAAAAAGGTTTAACTTACTTATTCATTGCCCATGATTTATCAATGGTTAAGTATATAAGTGACCGTATTGGTGTGATGTATTTTGGGAAATTAGTTGAATTAGCGCCTGCAGATGAATTGTATAACAACCCAATGCATCCATATACACAGTCCTTATTATCAGCAATTCCTCTGCCAGATCCAGAAACAGAGCGTACAAGAAAAAGAACAGTCTATGATCCGACCGTCCATCAATATGAAGAGGGCGAAGAACTTAAAATGCGAGAAATTAAGCCAGGACATTTTGTTTATTGCTCTGAAAGTGAATGTAAAAAATATAAAATGCAATTGGAGAATAAATAATTCTCAAAGTCGACAATCTCAGCGGAAAGGAGGTTGTCGACTTTTTTGTTTTGGAGCCTTGTTATTGGCAATTCTATCTTTGTGCAGTTCGAAAATAACTAAATTAGCTTAAGGTTGTTTGTGTTTGTTACAATAAAAGGTATACATAATATATACAACGTTAGTAGATAATTGATACTGTACATAGATGGGAGTTTTCACTATGAATAAAAAGTTTTTATCCTTTGGATTAAGTTTCTATTTATTGGTTCCACATATTGCATTTGCGAAAGAGGAGAAGGTAATTCCAAAACAGCCAACAAAACAAATGGAGATTATGGTTAAACAATGGCCAGATTCTTTACCGAGAATGAAAAACAATTCCTTCCAATTTACATACCCTGATGCTGTAAGAGGGATTTATGTAAATGCAAATTCAATTGGAGGGAATAAATGGAATCAATTAATTGATTTAATAAAAACGACCGATTTAAATGCAATGGTAATTGATTATAAAGAAGATCATGGTAATTTGACCTTTATGCCGGAAGAAAGCTCATCATATCGGAAAATTGGTAGTAATTCTATCAAAAATATGACGGCTCTATTAGGGCAGCTTGAAAAAGAGAAAATTTATCCGATTGCGCGAATTGTTGTTTTCAAGGATTCCGTTTTAGCTAAAGAAAAACCAGAATGGTCATTTGTGGAGGGAGAAAAGGTTTGGACCAATGGAAGAGGAGAAGCATTTGTTAACCCTTTTGAAGAAAAGGTTTGGGATTATAATGTCAATCTTGCTATTGAAGCGGCTAAAATGGGTTTCCAGGAAATCCAATTCGATTACGTTCGTTTTCCAGAAGGCTTTGAAAATAAGGGAGATAAATTAACCTATACAAAAGGTGATTATGAGAATTTAAATAAAAGTGAAGGGCAGAAACGGGTAGAAGCGGTAACAGATTTTGTTCAGTATGCCAAAGAAAAGCTAGAACCCTATAACGTGAAGGTTTCTGTGGATATATTTGGATATACAGCAACTTTAGAAGAAGCACCAGGAATCGGTCAAAATTTCTCTAAAATAAGTAATCATGTTGATGTCATTTCTTCGATGATCTATCCAAGTCATTGGACCGCGTATTTTGGAATTGAAAAACCAGATTTGCATCCTTATGAACTTGTGAGTGAGTATACGAAAATGGAAAAGAAAAAGTTGAATGAATTAAAGAACCCGCCTATTTCAAGACCATGGCTTCAAGATTTTACGGCTGCATGGCTTGGAAAAGATAATTATCAAGTATACGGAAAAGAAGAGGTTCAAAAACAGATTGAAGCATTAAATGATCAAGGAGTTAACGAGTTTTTACTATGGAATGCAGGGAATAATTATACGAAGAATGTAGATTACACACCGAAAAATGAAGAGAAAAAAGGAGATTAAGGCATGCATTGGTATGATAAGTTAAATCAGTATTTTCCCGTAGAAGAAATGAAATCACAAGAACATATGGAAGCCTTGTTAAAGGATTTTCCGGAATATTATCATAAAGATGAAGGGAAATACCATGTATTAATGTATGTGGAAGCAGAGGATTTTATCTTTGTTGATTATTTATTTGTTTCCAATGAAGCCAGAGGTCAGGGGCTTGGGCATCAATTAGTGGAGAAGTTAAAAGAAAAGGATAAACCAATTATATTAGAAGTGGAACCAATAAATTACAAGGATAGTGATACGAAAAAAAGGCTTAAGTTTTACCAAAGAGAAGGGTTTAAACATGCAACATCCATTGGGTATAGAAGGTTATCCCTAGCCACAAGGGAAGTAAATGCAATGGAGATACTTTATTGGGCACCTAATAATGAAAACGAAGATGTCGTTTATCAAGCATTGGTAAAAACCTATAATAAAATTCATACGTATAATGATATCCATTTTTACGGGGAAGCTTATGAACCAGTCGATAAAGTCGTTCAATTTAATAATGGCCAAGAACAGAAAAATATACTTGATGATATTTGATTTTATGAATAAGCATAAATGAGAAGCTAATAGTGGAAACATTCATTTTCATTAAAATATCTTTAATTGAGAATAGAAATAGGTTTAAAAGAAATGAATGATGGGTAATTAATCAGAAAGTATATATTTTAGAACAAATATTTTAACAGATACGATAAATTTTTGAAACTTTTTTTGTTTTCAAACGTCTATAATGATAAGCAAGAAAATAAGCGAGAAATTCGGTTTAATTTAACGAGTTTTTCTTACATAAAGGAGGAGAATAACAACAAATAACGTAAGATTAATAGCTAATATACAGAAATTAATTATACTTGTGGATAAATTTTTTAAAACATATACCATAAAGCAAACAATTAGTGTATAATAATTAATATAAATTACTTGATTGAATTAATTATAATTTAAGAATTTCCAAGCAAGAACTCAAGTTTTTTATAATTATAACGAATGTAGTTAATTACATGTCTAAATAAAGGGAGCGTGAATTTGTAAAATGGTAACATTATACACTTCACCAAGTTGTACATCCTGCAGAAAAGCAAAAGCATGGTTAGAGGAACATGAAATTGCTTATAAAGAAAGAAATATATTCTCTGAGCCACTTTCTATTGAGGAGATAAAAGAAATTCTTCGTATGACAGAAGATGGAACAGATGAGATTATTTCAACAAGAAGTAAAACTTTTCAAAAACTAAATGTGAATTTAGAAACAATGCCATTACAAGATTTATTTGGCATTATTCAAAATAACCCAGGGCTATTAAGACGTCCGATTATCATTGATGAAAAAAGGCTGCAAGTAGGGTACAATGAAGATGAAATTCGCAGATTTTTACCAAGAAAAGTTCGTACTTTCCAATTACGAGAAGCACAACGATTAGTTAACTAATATGAACGCAGTATAAAAGATCTGACTTAATCGATACCAAATATATATTTGGTATCTTTCAGTCAGATTTTTCTTTTTTATTCACGGGTAAACATTTAATTCCTTTTCTTTCCCCTTATGAATAGAAGAAACAGATTCTGATAAAAACTTTGGGGATTTGGTTAAAACTGTCACTGATTGCCTTTTCTTTTTAGTTTGAAATAATTTCTATGAGGTAATACTACTAAATATAACTAAACAGGAATATGGTATTAAAAAAGAATAAGTAGAAGTCAACTATCAACCATGAAAAAAATGGAGAATTGTGAATGTTTTTTGAATAGGCATATAATGGTTTTTTTCAAACCCAAGATGTTTTAATTCCATTTATACTGCTTTTGTCATAAAATATAAAGTACAAGGTACAATACAAGGAAAAATTATATTTTATTTCAGAAAGTTTACTTGTAAGAAATAAAACAAATCTGTATGGGGGTCTCTTGTCCCTTCCATCATAGTCTGAAGGGAGTGTTAGCGTATGGAAATTGAAAGAATTAATGATCATACAGTAAAGTTTTATATTTCGTATATTGATATAGAAGAACGTGGATTTAAACGTGAGGAGATTTGGTACAATCGGGAGCGCAGTGAGGAATTATTTTGGGAAATGATGGACGAAGTGCATCAAGAAGAGGACTTTATCTTTGATGGACCATTATGGATCCAAGTTCAAGCTCTAGAAAAAGGCTTGGAAATTCTTGTTACAAAAGCGCAGCTTTCTAAAGACGGACAGAAGTTTGAAATTTCCATTCCGGAGGATAAGCTAAAGGATTTACCTATTGATGAACGTTTTGAAGACTTAATGGATCAACACTTTACTATAAAAGATGGTGAAGAGGAGTATGATGAGAGTCTTGAATTTCTTTTAACGTTTAATGATTTTGAGGACATCATTTCCTTATCCAAAATGCAAGGGCTAGAAGGAATGGATACAAAACTCTATAGCTACAATGGAAAATATTACTTATTTGTACAGTTCCTTGACGAGGAAATTCCAGAAGAGGAAGTAGAAAATGCATTAAGCATTTTACTGGAATATGCTCAAGAGGATTCCAAAATGACTATTCATGTTCTTGAAGAGTATGGAAAGGTTATTATGGAGAATGAAGTATTTATGGAGTTAAGAAAATACTTTAACCTGAATTATTCATAGAAAATCATTAATTGGCAACTAACGCCTGTATAATAAGCTTTTTTGTTAAGAAGTAATTCACTTAATAAATGAAAAAAGAATCCGTTTCTGATAAGGTTAAAGCAACTACGAAATAACCATCAGAAAGGATTCTTATAATGGCTACTTTACCGCAATTAACGCTTGATTTCAATCATAAGGTCAAATTATCAAATGATGGAGGTTCTCTTTCGTCCGATACGGGTGAATTCATCTTTAGAGAATTCGATGAAAAAATTGGTTTTTCAGAAACATTGGCTAAACATTTAAATTTGAAAGATGACAGACTTTACTATTTTCATTCAAATGAAAACTTGCTTCGTCAAAAGATATATCAAATCATTGCTGGCTATTCCGAAGACGACGCTGCCGATCAACTAACGAAAGACCCTGTATTCACTCAAATTATTGGAACGGATGCATTAGCTTCCCAGCCTAGTTTGTCACGATTTTTTAAACGGTTTGATAGCCAATCCATAGCGGAATTAAATCTAGCTAACCAAGACCTTATTGACAAAGCACATCAAATCAGAGAGTCCAAAGCACTCATCTTTGATTTGGATTCCACGCATTCAGATACCTATGGAAATCAAGAGTCCGCGGCTTACAATGCCCATTACGGAACAGTCGGTTTCCACCCATTAGTTGCCTTCGATGGAGTAACCGGTGACTTTATCAAAGCTAAGCTTCGTCCTGGGAATGTCTATACTTCTAACGGTGTTGTTGATTTCATTCAACCGCTCATTGAACATTACAATGAAAAGTTCCCAGAAACTACACCACTTGTTCGTGGTGATAGTGGCTTTGCCATCCCAGCTCTGTACGATTTGTGCGAAAAAGAATCAGTCTATTACGTTATTCGACTCAAAGCAAATGCCAATCTACAACGAATTGCGGATGAACTCCATCCATCATCTATGACTTCCGAGGTCACGAATACGGAATGTTATTATGAAGAAACCATTTATCAAGCGAAATCATGGTCTAAGCCTAGAAAAGTGATTATTAAATCCATCCGTCCTGCAGACGAGTTGTTTTTCACGCATTCCTTTTTTGTAACGAACTTGATAGACGCCTTTTCACCAAAAGATATTGTTCTTTCTTACCAGAAAAGAGGTACGATGGAGAACTATATCAAGGAAGCCAAGAATGGTTTCTATTTAGATAAAATGAATAGTCATTCTTTCCAGGTAAACGAAGTAAAGATGATGTTGAGTCTGCTAGCTTATAACCTAACGAATTGGCTGCGTACACTTTGTTTTCCGGAAGAACAAAAGACTATGCAAATCGAAACAATACGAACACGGATTATTAAAGTTGCTAGTAAATTAGTAAAGTCAGGAAGATCCCTTTACTTTAAACTATCTTCAAGTTTTGTGTACCAAGAATTCTTTTGGAAAGTACTTCGGCGAATTCAGAACTTGAAGCTAGAGTAACCATCTTAATACCTGTTTTTTAAAAGTTAATGTCTGACCAAGGGAGTAGTCTGCCCAAAAACCGACTTTCTTCAAGCACTTGCTTGAAAACCACATCGAAGTGTCCCAATTTACTATGAATTTTTTCGAGGGTGTAGAAAAGTATTATATTTTGGTATTATTTATGACTTAAGTTCGAAGTATGAATAATTCAGGTTTAATTAATATAAGAAAAATTTGATGCTAAATAGAAACTCTGCAATGTGTGGTTAGTGCCTATCATTGTAGAGTTTTTTTGTGTACAGATAAGAGGGAAGCAGAAGAAGGATGTATAAATGCCAAGCTTGATGAATAGATATAGACACCTGTAGAAAATGTAATGATAGACCTAAATCACTTAAAGCATGTCAGGTCTCACTCTACTTACAGAAAGAGCGGAGGAACGCTTTAGATGGGAGTATTTTAGTGGCATTGTGGGTAAATATAAGGGAATAATAAATGAGCTATACGAAGCTTATTGTAAGTAAATGGGAGAATGGCGGTGCCTGTCATGAATCATACTGCTAGGTTAGGATTGTTTTTTGTAGTAGCAGCTCTATTTGTTTATGTGTTTAATTTATTTTTCTCCGTAAAAGGGGGAATTTACGGACAGTTAAGTTTAGTTATAAGTTTGTCGGTAATTTTTATCGGCTTTGTCATTTTCTTTGAAAATAGGCATCCGACACAAACATTAACCTGGTTAATTGTATTAGGAAGTTTTCCAATTATTGGGTTTGTTTTTTATTTGTTCTTCGGGAGGAACTATCGCAAAGAAAGAATTTATCGAAAAAAGTACTTTCTAGATAAAGAAGCATTTCTGAAGATTGAACGTGAAATTAGTTCCCGAAAAGAAGAGAAGAAAAAGATACTGGATGGACATCAACGCAATTTATTTCACTTAGCCGAGAAACTTGGAAATAGTCCAATTTCATTTGGTACTTCCACTCAAGTACTAACAGATGGAGATGAGACGTTTTCGACCATTTTAAAGGAATTAAGGAAAGCGAAACACCATATTCACATGGAATATTATATTGTGAGAGATGATGATATAGGTCAAGAGATAAAGGATATTTTGCTTGAAAAAGCAAGAGCCGGAGT
Source organism: Niallia sp. RD1 (assembly GCF_024219955.1). NCBI lineage: Bacteria > Bacillati > Bacillota > Bacilli > Caryophanales > Bacillaceae > Niallia > Niallia sp. RD1. The sequence continues at coordinate 2,830,542 of NZ_CP100420.1, forward strand.
ACAGGTTCGATTTTTATATGATGCTGTTGGGTCTTGGCAGCTATCTAAAAAGTTCTGCTTAGAAATGAAAGAGGCTGGCATTGAAGTGGTTGCTTTTAGTCCTGTTAAAATGCCTTTTTTTAATAGCAAATTTAATTTTAGAAACCATCGCAAAATTATTATCATTGATGGAAATATCGGCTTTGTAGGAGGTTTAAATATTGGAGATGAGTATTTAGGAAGAAATCCTTCGATTGGTTATTGGAGAGATACTCATTTGCTTCTGAAAGGAGATGCGGTTAGGTCTTTACAATTGATTTTTCTTCAAGATTGGTTTTATATGACCAACCATAGTTTCTTAACAGAGGAATATTTAACACCAGTTTCTGAGGAAAATTCCCATGGCGGAGTACAATTGATTGCAGGTGGTCCAGATAATGAATGGAGTGTTATTAAAAGTATTTTTTTCAGCATGATTACTTCGGCGAAGAAATCAATTTGGATTGCTACTCCTTACTTTATTCCGGATGAAGATATTTTTTCTGCTATAAAAATCGCTTCATTAAGTGGAGTGGATGTTCGGATTCTTGTTCCTAGCAAACCAGATAAACGAATCGTTTTCCATGCTTCTCGTTCTTATTTCCCAGAATTACTGGAGTCAGGAGTAAGAGTCTTTGAATACAATCGAGGATTTATGCATAGCAAAATTATTATTGTAGATGGTGAAATTGCTTCCATTGGGACATGTAATATGGACATGAGAAGCTTTCATTTAAATTTTGAAGTAAGTGCCTTTTTATATAGGACAAGAAGTACAGAAAAACTAGTGAAAGATTATTTAGAAGATATAACTCACTCAATCGAATTAGAAGTGGAGACCTTTAATAAAAGGCATTACGGATATCGAATGCTTGAATCGACTTCTAGATTGTTATCTCCGTTATTATAAATGCTGTTTTTTTGATATATGAAATAAATGTAAGGAAATACTTCTGAAAAGGACTAAAATTCTCTTTATGTTAGCATTTTTGTTCAATGGTAATGTGAAGAAAATTTAGCCCTTTTCTGGTTTAGGAGAATTACTTTTGCTGAAGAGAGTATTAAAGTTGTCTTTATAGAAAATTCATTTTGTGAGTATTTCTGAGAAGTTTAAATTTTTTGCAGGAATAAGAAGAACAAAAAAGAATAATAAAAAAAGAGGATAAAAGGAGGGATATTACTTGTATACAGCAATAACGGCAGAAGGAAAAATGATTAACTTGTTTACGATGGAAAATAAGGATGAGCTAAAAGGCTTACGTGAATTGCCGATATATTGTCCAGAATGTAAAGGGAGAGTCATTTTAAAAATGGGGGAGAAGAAGATTACTCATTTTGCACATGAGAGGACACAATGGTGTGCGGGGAATGGAGAGGCTGAGTCTTCTTATCATTTGCAAGGAAAGCTACAACTATATCAAAAATTGCTCGAAGTTAATCTTGAACCTAAATTAGAACCTTATTTTCCAGAAATAAAGCAGCGAGCAGATATTAGTTTTGTCTTTAACAAGGAGCAATATGTGATCGAATATCAATGCGCAGTTATTTCTCCGCAATTAGTAAAAAAACGTACAGAAGGTTATCGAAAAATAAATATTTACCCGATTTGGATTATTGGCTTTCATCATTTGAAAAAATGGAATCCGATCAAAGTGAAACTTTCCACCTTTATTTATCAATTTTTCACTTTTTATCAGAATCAGTATCTACTCCCAACATATTGTCCTTATGATAGGGTATTTTACTTGATTCAAAACCCCGTCCCTATCTCTATTTCTCAAACATTTATCTCCACTTCTTCCTATCCCTTAGTAAAAATGGAGGGCGAACTGAAACTTCCCATCCTATCAAATAAGAATTTTTCTATCTCTTATTGGCGAGAGTTGATTCACCGTCAAAAGACAAAGGATGTGCATTATCCAACAAAAACAAATGATCATTTTTTAAAAGAGCTATATGCAAGGGAACTACATCTCCATTTCTTACCGCCATTTATCGGTATACCCTTAAAAGAAGGCTTCCTCATAGAAACACCTCCACTTTATTGGCAGGCCACTATTTTTTTAGACAGCTTTTTCGATGCAACAAAAATATATCCCCTCCAAAAAGTTTATGGACATTTCCAAAGGAGAATAGAAAAAGGCAATATAAAGATAAGAGACTTGCCTTTTCTAAAAGAGAAAAACTGGAAAGTAGCCGTTAAGCAATATTTACAGACACTTATTAATTTGAAAATTATGGAAGAAATAAAACCGAATTTTTATCGTCTTCTTTATTGGAAAGAAATCAGAAATTATAAGGTACAGACACAAGAAGAAGTGGCATTTTATAAGCATTTAAAAAAATTAAATGATATGCAATAAACATAAATGAAATAGCATAAAATACACATATGCTACTTGGATATGTATGCAACTAGTTCATGCGTTAAAATCGGAAATAGAGCGAAAATTTGTTAGAATAAGAAGGAGTTAGTCGGCAAACAGAGAATATGTAGTAAGGTTTATATTCGTATGGCGAAATAATAGAGTGGAGGATGAAGCATGTCAACAGAAACAGGTGTTAAGAAATTACCACTACGTAATGAGGTTCCAGCAGAAGATACTTGGAGATTAGAGGATATCTTCGCAAGTGATGAAGAATGGGACAAAGAATTTGAAGAAGTAAAGAATTTATCACAAAAGGCTACCGAATATCAGGGCAAGCTTGCTGATAGTGCTGATGTACTTTATGAAGCTTTACAATATCAAGATGAGCTACTATCAAGGCTTGGGATATTATATACATATGCACATATGCGCTACGACCAGGATACAACAAATAGCTTTTATCAAGGAGTAGAAGGTCGTATTAAAAGCTTATATGCACATGCTGCAAGTGCACTTGCTTATATCGTTCCTGAGTTATTATCGATTGATGAAAAAGTCATAAATACTTTTTTAGAAGAAAAGGAAGAACTGAAGCTTTATAAGAAGGCGATAGAAGAGATTAATCTACAACGTCCACATGTTTTAAATGCAGAACAGGAAGCGTTACTTGCCCAAGCTTCAGAGGTATTGGATTCATCTAGCAACACGTTCGGAATGTTAAATAATGCTGACTTGGAATTCCCAAGCATTAAAGACGAAAATGGAGAAGAAGTAGAGGTTACACATGGTAGATACACACGCTTTTTGGAGAGTGCGGATCAACGTGTACGTCGTGATGCCTTTAAAGCAGTTTATGATACGTATGGTAAATTTAAAAATACGTTTGCTTCAACATTAAGTGGAGAAATAAAAAATCATACCTTTAACGCAAAAATTAGAAATTATGATTCACCAAGACATGCGGCACTTGCTGGTAACAATATTCCAGAACAAGTATATGAAAACCTTGTGGAAACGATTAATAAAAATTTACCATTATTGCATCGCTATGTGAAGCTGCGTAAAAAGGTTTTAGGTGTAGATAAGCTCCATATGTATGATCTATATACTCCATTGGTAAAAGATGTGAAAATGGAAATACCTTATGAAGAAGCAAAAGACTTAGTCATTAAAGGATTGGCTCCTCTCGGAGAAGAGTATGCTTCTATTTTAAAAGAAGGATTTGAAAACCGCTGGGTGGATGTCCATGAGAATAAAGGGAAAAGAAGTGGTGCCTATTCTTCAGGAGCATATGGTACAAATCCATATATTCTAATGAACTGGCAGGACAATGTAAACAATCTATTTACATTAGCCCATGAGTTTGGTCATTCTGTGCATAGCTACTATACAAGAAAATCCCAGCCATATCCTTATGGAAACTATTCAATTTTTGTTGCAGAGGTAGCCTCAACTTGTAATGAATCACTATTAAATGATTACTTGCTTAAAACCATTACGGATAAACAAAAACGTCTATACTTGCTCAATTATTTCTTAGAAGGATTCAGAGGAACTGTATTCCGCCAAACAATGTTTGCTGAATTTGAGCAATTAATTCATGAAAAAGCAAGTAATAACGAGCCTTTAACGGCAGACTTATTGACAAAAGAATACTATGCATTAAATCAGAAGTATTTTGGAGAAGAAGATATCATTATAGATGAAGAAATTGGTTTGGAATGGTCTCGAATTCCACATTTTTATTATAATTTCTACGTATATCAATATGCGACAGGCTATAGTGCTGCAACTGCTTTAAGTAAACAAATTTTAGAGGAAGGAAACCCAGCAGTAGAACGATACATCGATTTCTTAAAGGCTGGTAGTTCTGATTATCCAATTGAAGTACTGAAAAAAGCTGGAGTAGATATGGCAAGCAAAACACCAATTGAAGAAGCATGTAAGGTTTTTGAAGAGAAATTAAATGAAATGGAAAGCTTATTGAATGAGCTTCAATAGTCTTTAGAATGGAAAAACGAGTAAGAGAGGCAGCTCTTTTGCTCGTTTTTTCATTTGGTTCTTCTTTTTATCTTTTAATTTTGACATTTTTGTGAACAAAGTACCAGGTGTATTGCAGAAAATTATCGATCTATGATACTATTTAGTTGTGAAGTTAATCACAAACAAACTTATACCCCTTTGTTTGACCGTGAAAAATTTCTCCCATCCCCTTTGTTCGTAAAAATAAAAAAGGCCTTGCCTTGAGACAGCAAGTCCTTTTTTATTTTTATTCAAATTGACATTCCTATAATTAAAATACACTATATAAAAAAATAGACATGGCATCTTAATAGATAGCCACATCCCCCATTTTTAACCAATATATTTCCAAAATACCCCGTATTTAGCTGGTATTTGCTCTACTAATTGTCGTAATTGTAACTTCTTCATTTCTTTTTCAATTTCTTGAATCGATTTATTATAAACAACAGATAATTCCTTTGAAGCGACAAACTTAAAACATTCTAAAAAGTTTTCAAGCGGTGGTGGAGCTGCTTTTTCTGGTTGGATTTGCAGCATTTCCTCGATAATTTGTACGTATACCTCATATGGATAATAACCTGTCACTTTAATTCCTTCTTCTTCGATATTTTCATTAAAGAAGACGAGTGTGGGAATTTCATTTACTTCCATTTCTCTGGTGATTTTTAAATCGCACTGAAATGCCTTAGCTGCACTGTTTGAATGAATATCAGCTATAAATTCTATTACATCAATTCCCACACTTTTAGCACACGATTTAAGAACTTCAAATGTAGCAATATTTTTTTTCTCCAAAAATAATAGCTCTTGTAATTTTCGTAAGAACTTCATACCAGATTTCCGTCCTTGCAATTCTGCTGCTTTAAGTGCAATGGAAGGCAAATGAGGAGAAATGATTGGATTATCAAACCATAAAGATCCATCACATGACATCCCTGAACGACTAGCGGTTTTTTCCCAAAATTCAGCGATATTCGCATACTTACTTTTCTTACTACAATTTAAGGCAGATAATCTACCGCTTAATACATGTTTAAGGGAGAAATATCGTCCATATTCAATCTGCAATTTTTTCATAATAGGCTCAAGCGCCCAGCATTCAGGACAGAGTGGGTCGATAAACATATATATTTCGAGTGGTTTGCTTTCTTGGCAATTGTCATCAGCTGTTTTCGGCTTGGATACAGAAAAGTCTTTTTCCATCACGTGTTATCACCTTTTTTAGTTTCGATTTCCTCCGAATTAATCATATGTTTTGCTGTCAGCACGAGTCTTGAAAAAATCTCTTCTCGTAGTTTGCTATCTAATTCTACTTCTTCCATAGCTTGATCCATACAAGCTAACCAAGCTAGTGCACGTTTTTCTGTTATTGGGAAAGGTAAATGTCTCGCTCTTAGCATTGGATGACCGTGTTCATTAGAATAAAGAGTTGGACCACCTAAAAATTGTGTAAGAAATTGTTTTTGTTTACGAGCTGTTTCTGTTAAATCTTCTGGGAAGATAGGAGCTAGGTCAGGATGTTGACCAACATGATTGTAGAATAAATCTACAAGTTTATTTAATGTGGCTTCACCAATTCGTTCATAAGGTGTCGACATGTTCTCGACCATATTTAAAACTCCTTTATTGTTCTTTTATATCGTTACTTTAATTATATTGTAACAATCGACATTTCATTGTACAAATAAATAGCTTGTAAATAGATCGAGATGAAAATTATGCCATATAATGCTGTGTCACTTTAGTGACGTAATTCTGTGTTTCCTTAAAAGGCGGAATACCCCCATACTTATCTACATTACCTGGTCCTGCATTATATGCAGCTAAAGCAAGTTCGACATTTCCACTGTATTTTTCTAACATTTGTTTTAGATACTTACTTCCGCCCATAATGTTCTCCAATGGATTGAATACATTTTGTACTCCTAATGATTTTGCTGTACTTGGCATTAGTTGCATTAAACCGGATGCACCAGCATAGCTAGTTGCATTTGGATTGAAATTGGATTCTACTTTGATTACAGAGCTTATTAGTTTTTCAGGCAAATTATATTTTTCCGCTGCTGTTCTAATCATTTCATCGAAATCTGTGGTGGATGACGATGAAGCATTCAGCTTAGTTAAACTTAGTGGCAGAAGGGAAACATTATTCGCTAATCCTAAAGGTGTGGAAGATGCTCCTAATGTATTGTTTTCGATTGAATTTGTTAAATTTGTTTCAGATGTCAACATATTACTGAGAAAATCTTGGAAGAGAGTAGATGCATTACTGGTAGTGTTTGTTGAATTTAAACCTTGTAAAGCTTGGAGTTCAAGCATTACTTTAAATTGATCAATTTTCATTGCTTTCCTCCGTCTATTAGCAACTTCTTAAAATAACAAAATGTAAAACGCTTTTGTAGCTAACAAAATAGAAGCAATAAAGAGTGTGAAAATCTTTATTGCTACATATCAGGGTGTAAAAGATTAATCTGTTTTTAAGTGATTTAATTTGTACTTTGATTCACTAGTGTTGCGTTAATTTAATTTAACTATTAAAAATACTTGAAATGTTCAATTTTATCATTTTATGCAAAGAAAAAGTCCTTTATAATGGATAAGTTAGGTGGTAACCCGTCCAAATCCACTAAAAAGGACTATCGCATGGACAAGATTACACGAAAAACTTCATTTGGACAATGGTTTTCACCAATAAATCTTCAATTATTTGAAGAAAACGTGAAAACGTTGAAATTAGATTTCTATACGAAAAAACTAACGACAGAGTCATTTCTAAAATTATTACTTTTTGCGCAGCTAGAAGAAGTCGAAAGTCTGCATGCGCTGAGCGATTGTCTTTTCGATGATCAACTGCAAAAGGGCATTGATCTTGATTCTATCAGTATTTCCCAACTCTCACGCCGTTTAAATGGCATGAATCCAGACTTATTCCAAAAGCTTTTCCTTGATTTAGTTTCACAAATTCATGCCAAAACGCACAACACGAAACTTGTGATGCCATTAAAAATCATTGATTCAAGCACATTGCCTCTCAATTTGACTAATCATAAATGGGCAAAATTCCGCAAAACAAAAGCGGGTGTTAAATTGCACTTACGCCTTGTGTTTATGGAAAAAGGTATATCCTATCCCGAAAAGGCCATTATGACAACGGCCAAAGAACATGACCGCGGTCAGCTTGAAGTAATGGTTGATGACAAGGAATGTATGTATGTGTTTGACCGTGGTTACTTAGACTACGAACGCTTTGATCGGATGACAGATGACGGCTACTTTTTCCTTTCTAGGCTGCGAAAAAACGCAGTCATACGGGAGGTTTACGATTTTAAACTACCCGAGAATACATCTGTTTTGTCGGATCAAATGGTGTTGATTGGTACGACGCAAAACCGTGCCGAAAATTACTTTCGTCTTCTAAAAGTGATTGATTCAAAAGGAAATGAGCTTCATTTAATCACAAATCGTTTTGATTTAAGTGCTGAAGAAATCTCAAAGATGTATAAATCACGCTGGGCGATTGAGTTATTTTTCAAATGGATTAAACAACATCTCCATATCAAAAAGTTTTACGGCCAAAGCGAATGGGCAATTCAGAATCAAGTGTTTATCGCACTTATTGTTTTTTGCCTGCATGTTCTCGCACAAATCGAGACAAAAAGTAAACGAAAAACCCTACAAATTAGCCGATATTTACGGGCAGCTTTGTGGAAACCAGCACATATTTGGCTTCGAAAGATTGAAGGAAAAACCATTCCTTAATAAACAAATTGTCGTCGTCTCTTAAGTCTAATTGTAAAAAATTTCCAAATGGATGGATCCACCTTTAGTTGGGTATTTACTTTTTTGGCTCTTAACAGGGGACATATTTAAACTGAATATTCTAACAACATTTATGCAACACTAGTGACTTTGATTAAATAAATTAAGGTTATTTCTGTTTATATTTTTCTTCATAAAATCTACGGACTTTGTTTTTCGTTTTTCTAACGGGAATTTTTAGGGTAGATAATAACTCTGTAAAATATATTTCTCCTTTTTCCCGATTGCTTACTTCATATTCTAACTCATAATCTTCCTTTTTTAAATAAAAACTATGATCTAAAACTAGTAAACCATTTCCAATTTGTTTTTCTGCTCTAATTGTTCGTAAGCTACCAAAATATAATATGGAGGCTGGGTTAATGTTCATATTTAATAAAAGACCAGAGATTTGTTCATCATTTATTTTCCCAGTTGCGAAAATAGCGTCGCTTTCCTCCTTTGAAAGAATTTTATTTGTTTCAAGAAGTCCGTCGCGATGTGGCTGCTTTAAAGTTAATTCATAATCTTCCTTTTTTTTGCGAATCCTTAGAGCAGAATGATTCTTCTTTAAAGCAAAATCACTTGTATCAAAATAATGATTTTCGTGCTCAAATAGTTCTTCTTTTTGAATGTGAAAATGAGTTAGGAGCAATGCGTATTCTTCTTTTGTTAACATATTTTTAAATTCTATTTCAATGTTTTGATTATGAGACATAAATAAATCCTTTCCAAAATGACTTGTCTATTATTATAAAGTGTGATTGCCAAACATGCTATTTTATTGACGATTTTCTTTTAGGGTCTTATTACATTCATTTTTTGTTATATAAACCGCTACCCAGGCTCTTCCGCTTTTCTATATGTCTAGCTACAGCGCCTAGCGGTTAGCAAACTTCAGGCTACCTCCCTACGATAAGTCAACATCGATTCGCTGTTGCTCATCGTGTTTCCTTTATCTCAGTCGATATCCTTCCAGTTTGTACACCGCTACCCAGGCTCTTCCGCTTTTCTATATGTCTAGCTACAGCGCCTAGCGGTTAGCAAACTTCAGGCTACCTCCCTACGATAAGTCAACATCGATTCGCTGTTGCTCATCGTGTTTCCTTTATCTCAGTCGATATCCTTCCAGTTTGTACACCGCTACCCAGGCTCTTCCGCTTTTCTATATGTCTAGCTACAGCGCCTAGCGGTTAGCAAACTTCAGGCTACCTCCCTACGATAAGTCAACATCGATTCGCTGTTGCTCATCGTGTTTCCTTTATCTCAGTCGATATCCTTCCAGTTTGTACACCGCTAATCAGGCTCTTCCGCTTTTCTATGATAATTCTTTTGATTGTGGTAAAATATGCATAGTTGGAGGGTGAATTATGAAGCAAAAATGGAAGATTAAAGAGACAATAAAAAGGGAAAATGAACTGGTATTTCAATTGCAAGAGAATGCAATTCTAGAAAGTACGAAAGCATGTGGTCAAATCCTTGTTGATTCTGATTCTCTTGCGTTTATATATTTACTTGAAAAAGAAAACGAATATGTTTATCTGGAAATTCCGGAAAAGGTATGGAAGGACTGTAAAGAAGCAGTAGATTCAAATGATGCCTTTTTTGTAAAAGATGCAAATGGGGAAATATTGCTAGAAAGCTTTAAAGAGGAAATAGAATATTTAATTGAAAATATTCGAGGAAATGGAAATTATGGAGAGGATATGGAAAAAGCAGTTTCATCCATTTTTCTACAATGATTTGTTAGATTTTTTTTAAACAGGAATTAGTATAATTGCAGTTTAGAATGTTGGCATTCCTCCTGTTAGATAAGAATAAGAAATAATTAACAAATCTTCTATAAAAGAAATACCTCGTCTGAAAAGAACCTTGGAAATGAGGTGTTATATATGAAACAATGGGATCAATTTTTGGCTCCCTACAAGTTAGCAGTGGAGGAACTAAAGGTTAAACTAAAAGGAATGAGACGTCAATTTGATCATGAAGATGACCATTCTCCAATAGAATTTGTAACAGGGCGAGTAAAACCGATTGCAAGTATATTGGATAAGGCAAATGAAAAGGGGATTCCTTTAGACAAACTTGAAACGGAAATGCAGGATATTGCAGGACTCCGTATGATGTGTCCATTTGTTGACGATATTATAAGAGTAGTTGAACTATTAAGACAAAGAAATGATTTCGAAATTGTTGAAGAGCGAGATTACATATTACATAGAAAAGAAAGCGGCTATCGATCCTATCATGTGGTAATTGTCTATCCTGTACAAACCATCAATGGGGAAAAGAAACTCCTAGTCGAAATTCAAATTCGTACGCTTGCAATGAATTTTTGGGCGACGATTGAGCACTCATTGAATTATAAATATAAAGGGCAATTTCCAGAAGATATTAAAATGAGGTTACAGGGAGCTGCCGAAGGTGCCTTTCGTTTGGATAAAGAAATGTCTTTAATCCGGGGAGAAATTCAAGATGCACAAGCTTTCTTTAATCGTAAAAAAGAAAATGACAAGAATAATTAGTGTTTTCTTAGTAATTCAAAAGAAACTCATTTTATATTCTGCATTTCTAAACTGAGAAGAGGAGCTACCAAACTTATGAAATTTGCCGTTACCTCAAAGGGTGATTCGAAATCAGAAAACTTAGTCCAAATAATTAAACAATATTTACTTGATTTTGAACTTGAATATGATGAAGAAGAGCCAGATATTGTTATCTCTGTAGGTGGAGATGGAACCCTTCTCTACGCTTTTCATCGTTATAGCAATCGTTTAGACAAGACGGCATTTGTGGGGATGCATACAGGTCATTTAGGGTTTTATGCAGACTGGACGCCTGCTGAATTGGAAAAACTAGTGATTGCCATCGCAAAAACGCCATATAACATTATTGAATATCCTATTTTAGAAGTGATTGTACGTTACCAGAATGAAGAGAAGGAAACGAGATACTTAGCTTTAAATGAATCAACGGTCAAAAGTATCGAAGGGACATTTGTAATGGATGTGGAAATGAGCGGAAAACATTTCGAGCGATTTAGAGGGGATGGACTTTGTGTATCGACCCCTTCAGGAAGTACAGCTTATAACAAGGCATTAGGTGGAGCAATTGTACATCCTTCCATTGAAGCGATACAGCTTGCGGAAATGGCATCTATTAATAATCGAGTTTTTCGAACAGTAGGATCGCCATTAATATTGCCGAAACATCATACTTGTGTACTTAAACCAGTTAATGAACCTAATTTTCAAATTTCGATTGATCATTTGAATCTATTACATAAAAAAGTACATTCGATTCAATATCGAGTAGCAGAAGAAAAAGTAAGGTTTGCAAGGTTTCGTCCATTTCCGTTCTGGAAACGAGTACATGATTCTTTCATTTCGGAATAAGCAATAGACAGGAGCGATAGTTTGAGCTTTACGTTAGAGTGGGTTATGCAGCATGAAACAGGCATTACCATTAAAGATTTTTTAAAGAAGCAAAGTATCTCCAAGGCTGCCTTAACAGATATAAAGTTTAAAGGTGGGAAGATTCTTGTAAATGAGAGCGAAGAAAATGTGCGCTATACTTTGAAAAGTGGCGATCGATTAGTAGTTCTTTTTCCACCTGAGCTACCTAGCAGTGGATTAAGTCCTGAACAACTTCCGTTAAACATTATTTTTGAGGATGAGTATTTATTAATTGTACAAAAGGAATATGGGATGAATACTATTCCTTCAAGAGAGCATCCTACTGGCAGCTTGGCTAACGCTTTAGTTGGTTACTATTTGAAACATGGAATTGAATCAACAACCCATATTGTTACACGATTAGATCGAGATACATCTGGATTAGTTCTTATTGCTAAGCATCGCCACATCCATCATTTACTTAGCGAACAGCAAAAAGGCGGCGATGTAAAAAGAAAATATCTCGCTTTTGCAGAAGGGGAAATTTCGCCATTAAATGATACGATTAATGAGCCAATTGGCAGATGCTCAGATAGCATTATTAAAAGAGAAGTAAGAGCAGATGGGCAAACTGCCATTACTCATTATCGAGTATTGTCACAAGGTAAGCATTTCTCACTCGTAGAATTATCACTAGAGACAGGAAGAACACATCAAATCCGAGTTCATCTTGCTTATAAAGGGCATCCGCTTCTAGGAGATGACTTATACGGAGGGAAAAGAGACAGGATTAATCGTCAAGCTCTGCATTGTTTTTTTCTCCAGTTTACCCACCCTGTAACAAAACAATCGTTGACATTTACCGTTGCTCTTCCCGATGATATGAAAAGGATAGAGCAAGGCATGAAAAAGAGTTAAGGATCACTTAAAAGATCTTTAACTCTTTTTTATTGGCTGTTTTCTAAAGGATTGTTGTTTTTTAATCGAAAAAAAGAATTAGTTGGAAAAATGGAGCAGCCGGAATACACGAAGACGCCACGGGGATTAGCGAGACAGTCTGAGACCCCCAGGGAAAGCGAAGTGTATTCCGGCTGCGGGTAATCGCAACATACTTTACGAAAACAGCCTTTTTATTAGACTTTGATGTATTCATGGGCTTTGTTTGACGACTACTGGTTGATTTTCAAAAGTGCGAAATTTTTCTGCAATAAATGGCAGACTCGACGGTACAGATTTAATCGTCAACTCTGGATATTGGAGGGCTGTTAATTTTCCTCCGAAGACAACACCAGTATCAATGTTATAGGTACGTTGAATTTCTCTTACTTCTCTTACCGGAGTATGACCATAAACAATAGTCGCATTGCCTTTATAATATTTAGCCCAATCTCTTCTTACTGGTGAACCGTCTGCATGTACTTCTCCAGAAATATCACCATAAAGCACAAAAGTTTTTACTTTATTATGATATTGGCCAATATAATCCTCGCGAATGCCTGCATGGGCGATAACGAGCTTTTGATTATCAAGGATGTGGTATAACGGTGCATTTTCGTATAGGTCTTTAAACATTCCCTTTATTCTTTGTTGTTCTTTTTTATTTAATTGCTCCCATTCCGCTACTGTTGTTTCTAACCCATGGGCGATTTTTACATTTCTGCCTAAGAAAAAGCGATATAGCTTATCACAATGGTTACCTGGCACATAATAGGCTAAATTATTTTTCACTAATAGATAAATGGTTTCTATTACGGATAAGGAAGAAGGACCACGATCTGTTAGATCTCCTACAAACGCTAGCTTTCTTCCTTGAGGATGCTGTGGATAACCTTGTTCCCAAGTGTATCCTAATTTTTCTGTTAATTGCTTGAACTCCTCATAGCATCCATGAATATCTCCGATGATATCCAGTTTCATAAAATCCCCCTTCCTGTTCTTTTTATACTATACCCCATTGCTGTACCTAGCATTTTTGTTAATTGTTTCTGGTTTTGGGGAAAGATAAAGTGATGACATGTATGTATAAAAATAAAAGACAAATTGTCTATCTTTTGTTACTATAAAAAACATATTTATTTTCCAAAAAGAGAGGAGGAAAAGCGAATGTCAGAAAAAATATTAACAAATGAAGCACAGCGTGGTGTCATTCTCCATTCTTTACAAAATGAAAACTTACAGGAGTTTCGAAAAAATTTCCTTGATTTACATCCTTATGATCAAGCTTCCTTTTTTAAGGAAATGGAGATAGAAGAAAGAGCTCAAGTGTTTGAATATTTAGCTCCAAGTGAAATTGCCGAAATGTTTGCGAATTTAGAAATGGATAACTGGGAGTATCAAGCGATATTTTCCAAGCTTCTGCCTAATTATGTAGCAGAGACTTTGGCAAATATGTCTATTGATGATGCTGTCGATATTTTAAATGTTTTAGATAAAGAGCAAGTAGAAAGTTATTTGGCCATAATGAAACAACCTACTGCAGCAAGGATTAAAGCACTGATGCATTATGAAGAATCAACTGCAGGAAGTATTATGACTGTAGACTATATTAGTTTATCGGCAGAACAAACAGTAGAAACGGCAATGGAAATTTTGAAAAGAGAGGCTCCAAACGCAGAGACGATTTACTATATTTATGTTGTAAATGAAGAAAAACAATTAGTCGGTGTTGTATCTTTACGAAGTCTAATCATTAGTGATAATCAAACTCTAATAAAAGAAATTATGAACGATCGTATTTATTCGGTCTCGGTAAGTGAGGATCAGGAAGAGGTAGCTAAAAAAATGCAGGACTATGATTTTTTAGCACTTCCAGTTGTTGATTTTCAAAAACGATTACTTGGGATAATTACCATTGATGACATTGTTGATGTTATACAAGAGGAAGCATCTGAGGATTATTCAAAGTTTGCTGCTGTATCTAGCATGGATTTTGTTGATCAGCATCCATTTTCTGCTGCAAAAAAAAGACTCCCGTGGCTAATCATTTTATTATTTCTCGGTATGTTTACAGCAAGCCTTATTGGCCGGTTTGAAGAAACGTTAGATCAAGTTGCCATTCTCGCTGTGTTTATTCCATTAATAGCTGGTATGGCTGGGAACACAGGAACGCAAGCTCTAGCTGTAGCTGTTCGAGGAATCGCCACAGGAGATATAGGAAAAGAAAGTAGTTTGAAATTAATTGTAAGAGAAGCAGGGACTGGTTTCATTACGGGAACAATCTGTGGAATACTTGTTACAATGGTTGTGTATGTATGGAAGGGTGATTTCTTTCTTGGTATGCTAGTCGGCATTTCCATTCTTGGAACCTTGATTGTAGCAACAATAGCTGGGGCAATTATCCCTCTTATCATGCACAAGTTTAATATTGATCCTGCTGTTGCTTCAGGACCGTTTATTACAACAATTAATGATATTATCAGTATTTTGATTTATTTTGGTATGGCAACAATGTTTATGAGCTATTTAACCAATTAGAAAAAGAGGAGGGATAGCGATGGAACACGGTGCTTCTTTTGCATCACTAGTTATCGTTGTTACGGTTGCCTTGTTAACACCTATTATTCTTCAACGGCTAAAACTAAATATTATTCCAGTGGTTGTCGCGGAAATTTTAATGGGATTAATAATCGGAAAAAGTGGATTTAATCTAGTGGAGCAGGATATGTGGCTAGAGACTCTATCAACGTTAGGTTTTATCTTTTTAATGTTTTTAAGTGGCTTAGAGATAGATTTTTCCGCTTTTTCTAGTAAGAAAAAAAGAGAAACCCTTCCTAATGGAAAATTAGAGCCAAAATCCTTTCCGACAGCATCGCTTATTTTTGCCGCCATTCTTGTTCTATCAATCTTATTAAGCTTTTTATTTGTGCTCGCTGGTTTTGTTGAGAGTGCTTTCTTAATGACGATAATTATTGCAACTATTTCTTTAGGGGTAGTAGTTCCTACTTTAAAAGAAGCAAATATAATGAAGTCTGTTATTGGGCAAATTATCTTGCTTGTGGCAGTTATCGCAGACTTAGTCACAATGATTTTACTTGCCATTTTTGCGTCTATCCATGAATCAGGGGGAAATACTTGGCTCTTATTAATTCTTTTTGTAGCAGGGTTAATTCTGTACTTTGTTGGTAGAAGAATAAAAAATAATAAATTAATGGATACTCTTTCAAGAGGAACGGTACAAATCGGTACAAGAGCTGTATTTGCACTGATTATCTTTCTTGTCGCTTTATCAGAATCTGTCGGAGCGGAACATATTTTAGGAGCTTTTTTGGCAGGTGTGCTAGTGTCACTATTATCACCAAATGAGGAATTGGTTCATCAGTTAGATTCCTTTGGGTATGGATTTCTAATCCCAATTTTCTTTGTGATGATTGGTGTCGAGATGGATTTATGGTCGTTATTCACAGACCCTAAACTATTACTATTTATTCCGTTATTATTAATTGCCTTATTAGTCAGTAAGTTATTACCCATCTACTATTTAAAAAAATGGTATGATAACAGTACGATTGTGGCTTCTGGGTTTTTATTAACATCAACCTTGTCTCTTGTTATTGCAGCATCGACAATTGGTGAACGATTAAACATAATAACACCTCAAATGAGCGGAATCTTTATTCTAGTTGCTATTATCTCTTGTATTATTACTCCAATAGTCTTTAAAAAATTGTTCCCGAAAGATGTGGTTCAAGAAAAAGTGATAAAAGTTTCTATTATTGGAGTCAATCAAGTAACAATGCAAGTTTATCAAGAATTGAAGTCAACTCTGTATGATGTCACTTTCTATCATAAAAAACAAGAAAAACAGGATTTTCAAATTGCTGATTCCTTATTTGAAATTATTGAGTTGGAAAATTATTCGGAAGCGATTCTTCAACAAACAGATATCTATTTAGCCGATATTGTTGTAGTTTCGACCGGAGATTCCCTCTTAAATGCTGAGATGAGTCTTATGATAAAAAGGGCAGGAGTGGACCGAGTTATTTGTCGTGTGGAATCGATGGAGAACGAAGAGGAGTTACGAAGAGAAGATATCGAGGTTTTCTCCATGTTGACATCGACGAAGGCTTTATTAACAGCACTAATACAATCTCCAAATATTTTTGCTTTACTTGGCAATACGGAGACATCATTACATGAAATTACATTAAGAAATACAGATTTTGAAGGAATGTCTTTACGCTCATTCCCATTCACTGGAGATGTCATTTTCGTTCGCATCTTTAGAGGGTCTGATTTCGTTATTCCTCATGGAGATACGGAGTTACAGCTTCATGACCATCTTCTTGTAACGGGTTCACATGAGTATGTAACAGAATTAAAGCGGCAATTGGAATTTAATTTTAAATAAGCGAGTAATGAAGCTTTTTCTTCCTTTTTGGATAAAAGGAGGAGAAAGCTTTTTAGTTGGATGTAAATAGGGATTGCTACCTTATGCAGGGAGAAAAGGTAACAGAGAGGCATCACCACTGCCGTTTGTCCAAGAAAAAAGCAAAAGAGAAATAGAATCACCCTCCAAAACATAAAATTGATAAAAGTGCCTATTGTAACAGTGCTTTCTTTTTTTATTTTTTTGTAGTAAAATTAGTACTAGGTACTAATAACTTGTAATAGTATATAGGAGGAATAAGAATGACTTTTTCATTAAAAGGCAAAACCTATGTAGTAATGGGTGTAGCAAATAAAAGAAGTATTGCATGGGGAATTGCGACTTCCTTGCATAAAGCAGGTGCTCGTTTAATTTTCACTTATGCAGGGGAAAGATTAGAAAAAAGCGTTCGTGACCTTGTTGCTACTTTAGATTCAACAGATAGCATTGTATTACCATGTGATGTAACAAATGATCAAGAGATTGCTACATGCTTTGAAGCAATTAAAAAAGAAGTCGGAACAATTCATGGAATTGCTCACTGTATTGCGTTTGCTCATAAAGAAGAATTACAAGGCGACTATTTGAATACAACAAGAGACGGATTCTTGCTAGCACATAATATTAGCTCTTATTCATTAACAGCTGTAGCAAAAGAAGCGAAAGGACTAATGACAGAAGGCGGAAGCATTGTGACTTTAACGTATTTAGGCGGAGAGCGTGCGATTAGAAATTACAATGTAATGGGTGTAGCAAAAGCTTCTTTAGATGCTAGCGTTCGTTATTTAGCTGCTGATTTAGGAAAAGAAGGCATTCGTGTAAACTCCATTTCTGCAGGTCCAATTCGTACATTATCTGCAAAAGGAATTAGTGATTTTAATTCGATTCTAAAAGAAATCGAAGAACGTTCTCCACTTAGAAGAACAACTACTCCAGAAGAAGTAGGGGATACGGCATTATTCTTATTCAGTGATTTAGCAAGAGGAATTACTGGAGAAAATATTCATGTAGACTCAGGTTTTCATATTGTTGGTTAATTCCATTAAAGTAAAGGCAACCTATCCGTTAATTTTGGTGATTGGTTGCCTTTTGTTTTTTCAACGTTTTAGAAAGTATAAGTTTTCTCACATTAATTTGGTGTCTAGCTCCCGGCACTTAGGAGATATTGGCTGATGGCCCGTTCTCTATTTACGATAAGTCAATATCGGCTCACTAACGCACTAATTTTACCTCAGGAACCTCACGTGTACTTCCAGTTTGTCCGTGTAAGCAGGTGCTTGTGCTTTTCTTGTTTCATTCATTCCTCTCCAGCTACTAATTATCCCTTTTTCGTTAATTAAAGTTACATATTAGGCAAATCATGCATACATTAGGATGAATCCTATAAAATTGTGTTGTTTATTTTAGGAGGTGAAATTTGATGTATAGTGAGAATGGTAAGCCTCAGCTTTCTCTGTCTGGTACAAAAATGATGGAAGGCAATATGCAAGTCAGCTATTCTGCGAAAATTTCCAAACAAAAACAATACAAAGAGCTAATGGAGAAAAAGCAGAAGGAAGAAATGCTACAAGAAATAAAAGAGCAAAAAGAGCAAGTAAAAGAAGGAGCGGAGAAACAAACAATTTCTAATCTCCAAGAACAAATCCAACATTATCAAGAGCAGCAGGCTGAAAAAACGCCAAGAAAACCAGCCTTTAAACGATTGAAGAGCTTTAAAGAAATGGAAATTATCGAGAAATTGGAGTACTTACTTAATTTTCCTAAACAGTTACCGCCCGTACCGTGTCTGGTTATAACTGCTAACGAAAATGTTCGTGGATTTGTTATTGATTTAAAAGAAGATAAAGTAGATATAAAGTTAATGGATCAGACCACCATCACTTTAAATATACCTGTGATTCAGGAAGTAAGAATGATTGGTATATAAATGCCTATTTATTAAGAGGGTTATTTCAATTAGATTCTGTGCCTAAAATATAGTGGTTTTACTACTATATTTCGAGCATTTATCAAATTGAAATAACCTTTTTTATTTATAGGTAGCATGTGTGTGGGGGAATTTATTTTAAATGAACGCCGCTTTAGTGCAAGAGAGAAAGGGGAAATTTGGGTTCATAAAGTGAATGAACGCTATTTTTGAACAAGAGAGCAAGAAAAAAGGCGTTCATAAAGCGAATGAATGCCATTTTTTCATAAAGCAAAAAAAAAACTTGCTTTTACGCAATCAGTCAGAAAGGATTAGTTATTTCATACTCCCTTAGCGTAAACAACAGGTATTAATTTTGGACTTCTCATTAACCTATTTTTAACAAATTCGTGAACAGATTTGAATCAGACTTGTCTAGTAACATGGCAAACTTTTTCTGCGTATAAAATGAAAACAGAGAGGAGTAAAACAAAATGGAGGCGCCTAAAAGACGTCCTCCGAGATAAAACATATACTAATTTCCGTTATTAGTCACAAATATTTAAGTCAACATCAGCGATACATTGAACAGCACAGAAGCATTTTAAGTCAACTGTTATGCAGCTTGAAGTACGACGGAATCCTTCTAATTCACAAATTTTGCTTAAGTCGATTCCTTTGTGTCCTACGATATCAAGTGTTTCTCTGTCTTTACCGATCGGAGCAAGAACTCTTAATACTGCGCAGCAGTTATCAAATACGTCCTCTACTCGGAAAAAGATGGATACACAGTTGCAGTCTGAACCTGTATAAAATGCATGGAATGGAGAGCCATCTGCAGTGCTTAAAACGAATACACGAGTATCTGCTTTGTTACGCTTTGTTGGAGATACAAGGGATCCTAGCGGCTCTGAGAAACAGTTAGTTTCGCATTCGCAAGTGTCTTCAGCGTTATCTTGGATATCTTTAATGGCACGAACCACTTCGCAAACACAGCTGGATGTACCGTAAATATCTTCTTTTTTTCCACAACCCATAATTGTTTTCCTCCTTGTTTGTTTCTTTCTTTATGTTTCTTACATTACTAACATATTGCCGAAGAGCCTTATGGGTTACGGACAAACGCCTTTTTTCTCAAAATTTGGGCGTTTGACCATTCGTATTGAATATCTTGGTCGATTAGAGAGGAGAATCTGGATGAATATCCATTGGATGGAGCTTTTTTTATTAATTTTGGCAAGTTTTCGTTTAACAAGATTAATCGTTTTTGATCAAATCACAGAATTTATTCGGGGAATTTTCTTGGAAGAAGTAAAAGAACAAAATAAAGATGGGCAGATAGAAGTTTATATTGTTCCTAAATCAGGAAAGATTCGCAGGTTTTTTGGTGAATTAATCAGCTGTTATTGGTGTACTGGTGTGTGGGTTGCTATCTTTCTTACTATTTTATATTATTTCTTTCCAAGCATTTGTGAACCTTTTGTTCTCGTCTTTGCCATAGCTGGAGCTGCTTCTTTGATAGAAGCTGTTTTACAAAGACTGTTTGTTGAATAGTTACTAGTAGGTAGGCTGGTTATTTACACATACAGTTTTGACCATCATACAATGTGATAAGCACATTATTCGTGCATAGATAATTATATTGGAGGGATTGGAGTTGCTAGGAAAAAAAGTACCTAAAGTAACTGAACCAAAAAAACCACAACCAACTAAAAGCAAAAGAAAAAAATCTGGATGTAATTGTGGAAAAAAATTATCAAAATAAGCAAAATGCCCGACTTTGTGCGGGTATTTTTTTTGTACTCAAAAGTTAGTTTGAAAAAATTGGATGTCTTTTGTTTTGGAAATATCTAATAAATAATGCTTAATAAGAAAAAAATAAAGATACATCAATTCATCATTTACATAGGAAGGGAAGAATATGACGAATAAAAAGTATGCCTTTTATATTTTAATTTTTAGCATATGTGTATTCTTAACTGGTTGTGAGAAAGAAACTCCGAATAGCAGATGGTCTATGCTGAAAAAGGTAGATCCAGCTCCAATCTCTCTTTATACGGAGACAGCAGCCGGTCAAGAGGAATTGCTCCAAGGAATAAAAGAAGAAACAAGTATGATGCCATCTATTTATGATGTAGCTGTGATTAAAGGGAAAAAGGATACATTAGTTGCCTATAAGGTAAAGCAGATGGCCCGTTTCAAAATGAAACGAATTGAAAAAGAATTAACAGAAAAGCTGAAATCAAAATATCCAGATGAAAAATTCACGGTTTCCAGTGATTTTAAAATTTTCTTAGAAACCATTCGCTTATGGGATAAAACCCAAGAGCCAGACTTTAGCAAAGAAAAAGCGGAAAAGCGTTTAAAAGAAATTATTAAACTAAATAATGAATTGACGTAAGGAGGGCAAAAAGTGGCAGATAGTAAAAAAAAGAATAAAACACCAGAACAACAGCAATATGAAAAATTCGAACAAAAATATGAAACAAAACGGCCTGTTCTAAAAAATTGCATAAAAGCATTTTTTGTCGGCGGGTTTATTTGTATGATAGGACAGCTCATTTCCTATTTCTATATTTATTTCTTTCATTTTACAGAACAAACATCTAGTAATCCGACAACAGCAACGGTTATTTTTCTCTCTATGTTATTGACGGGGTTTGGAATTTATGATCGATTAGGACAATTTGCAGGAGCAGGAAGCGCAGTTCCTGTATCAGGATTTGGTAATAGTATTATTTCTGCAGCTATTGAACATCGTACAGAAGGATTTGTACTTGGAGTTGGCGGAAATATCTTCAAACTTGCTGGTTCGGTTATTTTATTCGGAGTATTTTCTGCATTTGTAGTAGCGCTTATTAAAACAATATTTATTATGATGACGGGGGGATTCTAATGCTTCAGGGAAAACAATCCTGGGTTTTTCAAAATCATCCAGTAATAAAAGCTACCGGGGTATCTGGCGGTCCCTTTGAAGCAAATGGAATGCTAGCTGATGATTTTGACATATTGCATGATGATTTATGGATGGGGAAAACCTCTTATGAACAAGCCCATCGCATTTTATTAGAAGAAGCGGCACAAACAGCTTTAAAAAAAGCAGAAACCAAGCCAGAAGATACACAGTTTTTTTTAGCTGGTGATTTAATCAACCAAATTACGCCCTCAAGCTTTGCTGCAAGAGATTTAAAAATACCTTATTTCGGGTTATTTGGCGCTTGCTCAACGTCTATGGAAGGCTTAGCACTTGCTTCTTTTATGGTTAACTATCAAGGGGCAAATAATGTCTTAACAGGTGCCTCTAGTCATAATGCAGCCGTAGAAAAGCAATTTCGTTATCCAACGGAATATGGTGGTCAGAAGCCGCCAACAGCTCAATGGACCGTAACGGGTGCTGGCGTTGCCTTAGTTACCAAAAATCAATCAAATGAGCAACTACCGTATACAACTTCTGCGACAATTGGAAAAGTTGTAGATATGGGATTAGCAGATCCTTTTAATATGGGTGGGGCAATGGCTCCAGCTGCTGCAGATACCATCCTTACTCATTTTCAAGATTTGAATTTGGATCCTTCTCACTATGACTTAATTGTAACAGGTGATTTAGGGAAAATCGGTAGAGAAACGGCAATAGGGCTTTTAAAGGAAAAAGGCTTGGCGATCGATGAAAATAAAATGAAAGATTGTGGATTATTAATTTATACAAATGAGCAGCCTGTGCAATCTGGAGGCAGTGGAGCGGGATGTTCTGCTACTGTACTGTATGGACATTTATTAAATGAAATGAAAAAAGGGATGTATAAAAGAATTCTATTAGTAGCAACTGGTGCACTTCTTTCTCCACTAACTGTGCAACAAAATGAATCAATCCCTTGTATCGCTCACGCTGTATCAATTGAAATCTAATCAGTAAGACAGGGTATCAAGTTTCCCCTGTTAATTGTTATAGGGAATGAAATAAAGGAAAAGGAGGAATTACTATGCTTCCAATGTTTTTTTGGGCATTTGTCATAGGTGGAATTATTTGTGTTATTGGACAGCTTATGTTTGATGTTGCTAAGCTAACCCCTGCACATACATTAACGACATTAGTTGTTGCTGGTGCGATATTGGATGGATTTGGATTATACGAGCCATTTGCTGATTTTGCAGGCGCAGGTGCTACAATTCCAATTACGAGTTTTGGTAATGCATTAGTGCACGGGGCAATGCAAGAGGCAGAAAAGCACGGTATAATCGGCGTATTAACTGGAATGTTCGAAGTAACAAGCTCAGGGATATCTGCTGCTATTATATTTGGTTTTATCGGTGCATTGCTGTTTAAGCCTAAGGGGTAAATACTGATATAAAAGGAATTAATTTTTATGAAAGAATGAATAGGATAACTAGGGGTCTTGATATGGATGAATTAATTAGTACAATTATCCGATCTATCTTGATTATTATCAGTTTGTTTTTTATTACAAAACTTCTCGGTAAAAAGCAACTTTCAAAGCTTTCCTTTTTCGAATATATTGTTGGAATAACAGTTGGAGATATTGCTGGGTCTATATCATTGGACTCTACGTTGAAAATAGTAGATGGGGTTGCTTCTATTGTCATTTGGACATGTATTCCTATTACAATCAGTTATCTATCTTTAAAGTACAAACGCTTTAGAGATTTTGTGGAAGGCACACCAACTGTGTTTATTAAAGATGGTAACGTAATCGAAAAGCATCTAAAAAAAGAAAAGTATAGTATAGATGAATTATTGGAGCAATTACGAATCAAGGCTATCTTTCGAGTAGAAGATGTGGAATTTGCTACATTAGAAGCAAATGGGGAATTAAGTGTCCTTTTAAAAAAAGCAAAACAGCCTTTACTTGTAGAGGATATGATCGATTTACCACCTGTTGAAAAAGAGTTATATACTATTATTATGGACGGCAAAATTAATAAAAGTACTTTAGAAAAATGTAACCTTACGGAGAAATGGGTATATTCAGCACTTAGAAAAAGAGGAATACATTTAAGTGAAGTATTTCTCGCGCAAATAGATTATCAAGGAGAGCTAACTTTTGATTTTTATGATTAGAATAACTCGGTGTTGAAATATACTTAAAGCATAATTTTTTTCATGACATTCGTACATTCTAATTATTATTAGTAGCTTGCCTATACATAAACTTCAATTCTCCATATTCTGATAATGAGTACAAGGAGAAACGAGGTGAAGTAGGAATGTGTTATGGTGGATATGGCTATGGCGGTGGAGGATATGGTATCTCTTCCTTTGCATTAATCGTTGTTTTATTTATCCTTTTAGTTATCGTAGGAGCTAGCTTCTACAACTAATCAATTAGTCAATGGGGAAAGGAGTTCTCTTTCATAGAGAGCTCCTTTTTATTTGGCTGTTTTCTAAAGGATTGTTGTTTATTCAATAGGAAAAAAGAATTAGTTGGAAAAATGGAGCAGCCGGAATACACGAAGACGCCACGGGGATTAGCGAGACAGTCTGAGACCCCGGAGGCGAAGTGAGGAGGCTTAAGCTTAGCCCCACGGAAAGCGAAGTGTATTCCGGCTGCGGGTAATCGCAACAAACTTTACGAAAACAGCCTTTTATTTTAATAAGCCTTTTATTCATTTTTTGTTTTCTTTTCTTATGTTCTCACCTTTTTTTCTTTGTTTCATACAATGTAAAGTAGCTCATCGAAGGAGGAAACACAGGTATGAACAATAATTTCTTTAAAAATATCGAGTCAAAAACTGGCGTAAATATGAAAGATATTTTGGAACTAGCGAATTCCTTACAAAATGCTAATTTTAAAGATGAAAAAACAGTGAGAAGTGTTATTCGCAGAGTATCACAAATAGCTGGAAAGTCTGTTCCGAAACAAACAGAGGATAAAATCGTTCAATCTATTGTAAAAGACGGCAAACAGCTTGATTTCAATACTTTATCTAATATGATTAATAAAAAGTAAGGAATAAGGAAGGGTAACTACTCGAATTCACGACATAGTTACCCTATTTTTTTTAAAATAGAAACTCATATTATTGGGCAATCTTTTTTTTCAGAAGTAAAAGCTGTTATCGACAAGGGAGATAAAAAACGCGAAGCCTTTGCTTTTTTGCCTCTTAAATACATAGGAATTGATAAAAATAGTTCTTGTTGTGCCCTTGTCATTGCAACATACAAAAGACGACGTTCTTCTTCTAACGGAATGATGTTGTTATTGCGGAATGAATCTAATGCAAAGTCATGAGGGATAGATCCATCAACCGTACCAAGAATATAGACCGTTTTATATTCTAAACCTTTTGCACGATGAATCGTACTTAAGCTGATGACATTCTCTTCATTTTTGAATTGTTTTCGCAATTCTTCATTCATCGCAATCATATGATCCGTATATTGTACAAATTCTTTAATTGATTGGAATTTGCGGGCAACAACCTTTAAATCTCGGATATCATCTGACCCTTTATCCCACTGATTTCCTTCATTGCCTCGTTTTTTGATGAACTCCTGAAAGCCTAGTTCTTTTTCAATATAATTTATCGCATCTAAAGGAGAATAACGAATTAATCGTTTTATTATTTCTGGAATCTTTTTTAATCTGCTTTCTTGAAAGGCAAAGCCTGTTTTAATAAAAACAAGACAATCTAAAAAGCTGCAATCTTCTAGAATACTTGTTGCTTTAATATCCTGTAACACGGTTTTTTTCAAAAACAGGGTAGGAAGAATATCGGCAACAGCCTGCTGATTATCTGGATCATGGATAAGTTTTAAATAAGCCATCATACTTTTGACGATAAATCTTTGATAGAAGGAGCCAGTATCTTGTTCTAAACGAAATGGCAGACTAGACGAAGCAAGTCGCTCAAACATAGCCCGACTATTTGTATTTGTCCGAAATAAAATCGCAAAATCCTTAGGCTCATACCCCATCTTTATCTTTTCTTGAATATCGCTCAAAATCATGGTTGCTTCTTCTTCTTCGTCATATGGATAAAAAGCAAGCGGATGTTTACCTGAATAGCCAGTAATCATTTTTTTTGTGCGTCTTTTCGTGTTTTTACTAATAGTGGATTTAGCTACCGATACAATTTCTTGAGAAGAGCGATAATTATAATCTAGAATAATTGTTTTAGCATTCGGATAATCTTTTTCAAAATCTAACAGGTATTTTGGATCACTGCCGCGAAAGGAATAAATAGATTGATCATCATCGCCTACTGCATAAACAGATTGTGCTGATTTTGCCATTAGCCTCATCCATTCATATTGCACTTTATTAATGTCTTGAAATTCATCCAATAAGAAATGAGTAAAACGTCTTTGATAAGATTCCAAAATAGTTGGATTCTCAAGAAAGAAATGATAGCCACCAAGAAGCATATCATCAAAGTCATACAGATTTCGCTGTTGTTTTTTCGTTTCATAGCCAATGTATAACTGGGCGACTTTTTCTTCCCAGTCATTAACAGGTTTAACTTCCTTAGGGAATAGCATGTTGTTTTTCCAAGCGCTTATCAATTGAAGAGCTGCATCGAAAGGAAAGTCTTTTTCTTCCATTTGCTTTTCTCTTGCAATTTCCTTTAATAAAAGTTCTCTTTGCCAATTACTGTTTAATAGCTTATTTCGCTGCCATTTCTCTCGTTCATGAAAAATTAATATTTGGTAGAGAATGCTATGAAAAGTTCCTGAAACAATTTTTTGCACGTAGCTTTTATTCATCATTGGATAGTGCAATAACCGTTCTTTCATTTCATTAGCCGCTTTATTTGTAAAAGTAACAAGCATAATGGATGACGGATCAACATTTTTCTCATGGATGAGATATGCTGCACGCATCGTTAGTACACGCGTTTTGCCGCTTCCTGCACCAGCAAGTACCAGAATTGGTCCATCATCTATTGCAACAGCTTTACTTTGGGTAGTATCAAGAGAATAGCCATTTTGTTTTAGAATAGTTAAATAAGATTCCTTTGGGAAAGTGACTGGTTTACTTTTTGCGATTTCAGATGTATGACTGGTCGCTTTAACGGACATTGGCGGTTGAAAAGGAGTGTTTTCTGTACTGTTTTTCGAAATACTTCTACTCTTAGGAATTCGAAAGCCATTTTTCTCTTCGTAATTGATATCAATGGTAGCAGCTTGTTCCTCTTCAACATTAGGAGCTTCTGTCATACATGGTTGTTTAGAAGAATAATGATAAAAGTAGGGAGCGCTTTTTATTCCCAAATATAGCTTTACCGCTTCTCCACATACAGAGCATGCGAGAAAACCATTTTTACCAGCTTCATAAATTTTCTGTAATTCTTGTCTGTCAATTGTATGCAATGAAATGAGTCTATCATAATAAAAAGCTGTTAACATAGGAAACCTCGAATCTATTAGTAATACATGTAACCGTGCATTATTAGAAATAATATCTATCATATCAAAAACAGAGGATAGTTGAAAGAGTAGAAAAGGGGTTTAGTATTTGGAAAAGAAGGGAAAAGGATACCATAATAAGGTTGATTGTTAATAGGAGAATGTAAAAGATAGTATATGGAGCAACCTGATTATACGTAGACGCTATGGAGATTAGCGAGATAGATGAAATCCGAGAGGCAGACGTTAAGGAGGCTTCCGTTTTCCCCACGAAAAGCGAAGTATACTCAGGTCGCGGGGAATAGAAACAAACTTTACCAAAACAGCCAATAATAAAAAAGAAGGGACAGATTCTGATGGGATATATTTTACCAATCACTCATTTTCAAGCAGACCAGTATGCGATTAGAGATATTGTTAGCAAAGCGAAGAATTATAAGAAAGAAGAAATTTATCCTGTTGCAAAAATCGCTAATTTTTCTGCCAATCTAGAGATGAAACATCCTTCTCAGACTTCTTACCAGCAAAAACACATGCATGAAGAACAAGCAGCCAATGAGAAGTTAATGGCGCAATTAACTGGAAAAGGCACTTATTTTCATGCACAGATATAAAGGGTTTTAATTCATCTTGTAGCTCTGAATAAATAATGGCGACCCTTCGCGCCATTCGGCATATAAAATATCTTTATGGGATTGAACATTTTGTTTTTTTAATTCTTGTATTAATTGATCCTCATTCCAACCAACACGAGGTAAATTTTCCTTTATGATTTCTCCATCTTGAATGATACTTATCGGTAGGGAAATAATATCAAGTGGTAAATTCATATCCTGCTTAGTTGGATTAACAAACGCGGATTTCTTTAGAACACTTATTGTACCGTCTGTTTCTAGAATAGCAAAAGCACATTCTGTAATCGAAAAAACATCTTTTGCACGAAGTAAATGTTGTAATTGATTAATATCTAAATGATTTTTCTTTAACTCATTAAAATCAATTTTGCCTTTATTTATAATGATGGATGGTTTTCCTTCTAAAAGTTGTCGGCTTTTTCGGAACTTTTGGGTAATAAATTCTGTTATGTAAATTAGCCCTCCCCAAACAAGTATGGAATAAATAATTTCCTTAATTCCAGTTTCTGCATCATACATAGCATTTCCAACAAGCTCACCTAGTACTAAGACAGAGACAAAGTCAAATGTAGTAATCTGAGTGATTTGTGTTTTTCCTAATACTTTTGTTAAAAGAAGCAATAAGAAATAGCCAATAAAAAGTTCGCCGAATATATGTGTGAATTCCATGCAAATCACCCTTTCCTACATTTATTTTGGGCAGATGTAGAAAAATTAAACCTTTATATTCTATAATCGTGGAAACAAAAAAGGTTGCCCTATTAAGTTTAACCACAAGCTTTATCCTTTTAGCAGGAAAGCTTTGCTTCAAACAATAGGGCAACTAAAATAACCTTATAATTTCTTAATCATTGTTTTATGTGGGATACCAGCATCCAAGAATTCTTCCGAAACTACTTCATATCCTAATTTGCTGTAAAAAGGAATCGCATGTGTTTGTGCGTTTAGTTTTAGGGTAGGGGCACCGCTAGTTAGGGCATATTCCTCAATTTTACTCATAATTGCTTTACCTGCGCCTCCTTTGCGATTGGTAGAGAGAATACAAATTCTTTCCACTTTTCCGTATTCATCAAAGGTTCGATAGCGTCCAGCACCAATTGGGTGTTTGTTGCCATCATAAAGGACAAAATGAACACTATCCTTTTCATACGCATCAATTTCCTCTTCCATTGGTACGTTCTGTTCTTTTACAAAAACAGTTTGTCGTACATAAAATGCATCTTCTAATTCTTTATCTGTTTTAACAACTACTACTTCCACTTTTCACTATTCCTTTCCTAAACGGAATGTTTCATAGACTGTCCATGATCCATTTTCCAATTCATAAAGCAAATGGAAACGGTCCGCTGTTTCTTCAAAATTGTAGTTTTGCATCCGTAAATTACTGTATAAATCCAAATGCTCGTCACTCGATAAATTTTGCCCAAGGGTAATATGCGGAACAAATGGATGCTCTGGGTTAACAGCCAATGTACTTATTAGTTCTTGGTGCAGGTGTTCTAAGTCTGTACTTGGCTCAATCTTTAAGTAAACAACATTGCTTACGGGTTTAAAAGAACTGACTTTTGTTACTTTAATGGGAATAGAATGATAATGGCTTGCAATCGTTGCCAGTTTTTTACTTATTTCTTCAATCTCTTCATTATTAGCTTCAAAATCGCCGATTAACGTAATATGTGGTGGAATTAAAGCATATTTTGGATCATATCTTTTTCGAAGAGAATTGGCCAAATCCTGCAAATCTTTTCCAGGGAAAATAGCAATACCGTATTTCATTCGATGGACCTCCATTTCAAAATAAAAGGTTTAATTTAAAATATAGAAAATGGACTATCTATTATTACGATTTCAATGTTCTATATGTAAGATATTATAACAAAATTCTTCTTTTTAGTTCAAAGATTTCAGAAAAAATCTAATGTTTGGCGAACGGAGGTTTGCTTTATTCCACTTTTAACGGACCAATTTGAAGCTAAGGAAAATCGAGGACTAAACTTACCCCATAAAGGTCCGATAAGCGCAACTAACCATCAGTGAAGGCTTGAGGAACACCTTTGCTGATGGTTAATTTTCTTTATGAATAGCTGGTTTCGTAAAGTTTGTTGCTGTTATCCGTAGTCTGCATACACTACGTTTTATATGGGTTCTATAAAAAAACAACATTCTTAAGAAGGAAACATTTTAACTAGCATTTTTGCTATATATGGCTGCCAATGTTTCCATGTATGATCTCCGTCAAATTCCTCATACGTATAATCAGCATTTGTTGACTGCAATAGCTGGGATAATGCTCGATTTGGGGCAAGAAAATCTTCAGTTGTGTGAATGGTTGTTTTGACAGCTGTTTCGCCTGTACCGATAATATGATCCATTTCAAGTAAATGATAATGATCGAACTTGCGTACCGTTTCTAAAACATGATCATTTACTAGTGGAGATTGCAATATAAGCTTTCCAAAAGTATGCGGATATTTTAAAGCAGTCATTAATGAGACGGTTGCTCCTAACGAATCGCCAATAAGGCCACGTCCTAATCCCATTTGGAAGGTCGGAAACTGTTCATCTAAATAGGGAACAAGTTCATGTGCCAAAAAGCGAATATAGGCTTTATTTTGGGTTCCGTTTGGATGATATTTTTCCCGGCGATTTTGGACAGTGGAATAAGGAATACCAACGATAATACTATCTGCTATTTGATGATTTATATGTAATTCATCCGCCACTCTGCCGATGCGCCCGAATTGAAAATAATCTTTCCCATCTTGTGCGATAAGCAAATTATATTTATAAAGAGGAGAAAAGGCTGGAGGCAGATAGATAAGTAAAGTTACTTCTTCTCCTAACTCATTACTATATAGAGTATCCTCTTGTATAGTCCCTTTTGAATTCATAATTATCCTTCCTTTACTACTGATTTTACAATAAGTTTATCAATAAAAATACTTTGTGAATAGTGTAAAGCTTTATATTCCTTACGTTACACCGTTTGATCATTTCTATATATTGTGTATTTTTTGTGAATTGAACACAATATATAGAAAAAATGAATAGGTTGCTATTATAATGGATAAAGATTCCTTGATGAATGGAGTGAGTTAAATGGGCAATAATGTCCAATTATTAAATGAATTTGAAGAAATAATTAGAAGCGATAATCAAGATTTAATTCAAGAAAATGCAAATGTGGATGGAATGTCACCGATGAGCCATATGATGCAATTTGCTGCTACTGCTTCTAAATACTATACAGTAGAACATTTACTATCGGAAAACGTCAAAAAAACGCATCAAGAAGGATATATCCATATCCATGATCTTGATTTTTATTCTTCTGGTACGACAACATGCTGTCAAATCCCTCTAGCAACCATTTTAAAGAGTGGGTTTAATACTGGCCACGGGTTTATGAGAGAACCTAAATCTATTATGAGTGCGATGGCACTGACATCAATCATTTTACAAGCCAACCAGAATCAGCAGCATGGGGGACAAGCTATCCCAATGTTAGACTATGACCTTGCACCATATGTACAAAAAACATACAGACAAAATAGAGCAAGACTAAGTGAGATAATTCAAAATGAAGAAGAGTTAGAAAGAAAAACATGGCAATGGACCGAAAGAGAAACGTATCAGGCTTGTGAGGCATTTATACATAATTGTAACAGTATGCATTCGCGCGGGGGCGGTCAGACTCCCTTTGTTTCGGTGAATTTAGGAACCGATCAATCGAAAGAGGGCAGAATGCTAACAAAGAATTTATTACTGGCTACACAAGCGGGGCTTGGTTCCGGAGAAACCCCCATTTTTCCGATTATCGTTTTTAAAGTAAAGGACGGAATTAATTTTCAAAAAGAAGATCCGAATTATGATTTATTCCGCTTAGCGATTGAAACAACAAGCAAACGATTGTTTCCTAACTTTGTATTCATCGATGCGCCATTTAATTTGGCCTATTATAATGGCACTCCTCAATCAGAAGTAGCAACAATGGGGTGTCGAACTAGAGTAATGGGAAATATTCATGGGAGTGAACAAACGATTGGAAGAGGGAATTTATCTTTCACCAGTATCAATCTCCCTCTATTGGCTTTAGAGTCAACCACAATAGAATCGTTTTTTCAAAAATTGGATGAAACGACAGAATTGGTTATACAGCAGTTACATGAAAGATTTCAATATCAAGGAAAGAAAAAAGTAGCAAATTTCAAGTTTTTATATGGCCAAGGTGTTTGGCAAGGTGGAGAAGAATTGCAGTTGGATGATCAGGTTGAGGACATTTTAAAGCAAGGAACATTATCTATTGGTTTTGTTGGTTTAGCAGAATGTCTTGTATCTTTACTCGGTGTCCACCATGGAGAAAGTGAAAAGGCCTATGAAATTGGTTTGCGTATTGTACAGTTTATGCGCCAAAAAGCGGATGAAGCATTGGAAAAATATCAGCTAAACTATTCTCTCCTTGCAACACCAGCAGAGTCTTTTGCTGGAAAGGCATTACGAGCTGCTAGAAAGAAATTTGGAATTATTAAAGGAGTGACAGATAGAGAATACTTTACGAATAGTTTTCATATTCCCGTCCATTTCCCGATTTCTATATATGAAAAAATTCAACGAGAAGCGCCATTTCATTCACTAACAAACGCAGGTCATATAACGTATGTAGAATTAGATGGAGATGCAAGCAAGAATTTAGATGCGATTGAAAAAATTGTCCGGACGATGAAAGAAACAGGAATTGGCTATGGAAGTATTAATCACCCTGTTGATCGTTGTATAAGCTGTGGACATAAAGGGATAATTAATAACGAATGTCCTAATTGTGGGGAAAAGGAAGAGTCAAAGATTGAAAGAATTAGAAGAATAACTGGCTATCTTGTCGGCTCTCTTGATCGTTGGAATAGTGCGAAACGTGCAGAAGAGCGGGAAAGAGTTAAACATCGATGAGAGTATTGTCCATTGTGGAGGATAGCATTGTAGACGGTCCAGGGCTAAGAACTACTATCTTTTTCGCAGGGTGCACTCATTATTGTAGAGGGTGTCATAATCCAGAGAGTTGGAGAATCAATGGAGGAAGGGAAATGTCGATTGACGAAATCATGAGCAAAGTAAATCAAAACCCTTTAAATGATATTACCTTTAGTGGTGGTGAACCAATGCTGCAAATAAGGGAACTTATCCAATTAGCCAAAGAATGTAAACAGATAAATAAAAATATTTGGTGCTATACTGGATTTCTGTGGGAAGAATTAATGACCACCTATCCCGATGAATTTACACAATTAAGTATATATTTAGACGCTTTAGTAGATGGACGATTTAAGATAGAACAAAAAGATTTAAGCTTATTATTTAAAGGAAGCCTAAATCAAAGGATTATAGACTGTCAAAAAAGTCTAAAGGAGCATAAGATTAGTTTATTTAATGAATGGCAGTAAAGAAGAAAGAGGCTAGGACATAGCTAAATAGATACTCTGTAAAGACGAATAATCCTTAATTTAGCCATTAAATAATGGGTGCTTTCGCATACTTGGTTAGTAGTGTTTTTAAAAATAGTCCAGTGAAAGAACTAGTTCGTTCCATTGCGCTATAGACACTGAATAAGTTGGAAAATGGAGCAGCCTGAATACACGTAGACTCCTGTGGGATTAGCGAGACAGTCTGAGACCCTGCAGGCGAAGCCGAAGCGGCTCAGCGCGAGCCCCACGGAAAGCGAAGTGTATTCAGGCTGCGGGTGATTACGACAAATCTTCTTTTTTACATGAATAAAAAACCCAAACAATGATACGAAATATTTTTTACATTTGTATCATTGTCCGGGTTGATCTTCGGCTGGAATACTTATGTCCCAGTATGTTTCTGTTTAATTTAAACGAGGTTTTTTTTGTCAATTCTTCGTTATTTTCCTCATTTTTAAAGATTGCTTTTCTAATATAAGGTAATACCCATCGATCTAGACCGTAGTAGCCAGCATTTGCTCCAGCGAACATGATAATCATACCCATCAAGATGTCAGTAGGGTTATGAGAGATTGTGCCTGCAAGTAAGAAGCTGAAATTCATTACCACTCCAAAAAATGCTGCTGCTGTTGTTAAACAGCCTAACATTAATCCTAAACCGACTAATACTTCGCCTATTGGTACAAGAACATTAAATAAACCAACATTTGGTAACGCAAATCCTTCGACAAAACTTGTATACCATCCGTAGACTACTGCGCCATCTGGACCTTTCACAGGGTTAGTAACGGCATTTGTTAAAAATCCAGAAGCATCAAATCCTCCACCAGTTAATTTGCCAAATCCAGAAGTAAACCAAGAATATCCTAGAAATAAACGAATAATGGTTAAAATGCCAGCTGCAATTTTATTTTCTCTTAAAAATTTTATAAACATAAGAATCATCCTTTCTTATTTTTCTGTTTTTATTATTTACAAGTTAAATATATCAAATACTACTTAGAAAAAAATAATAATGTGAATCAATTCACAATTTGTTCAAAAGAATATGTCTAAAATGTGAACGTATTTATAATAAAAGCGATTTTTGTAACTCGTGTTATTTGAAACACAGTTCAAGCATATATGCTGCTATTCATGTTAGAATAAGAAAAGAAGAAAAAGCAATAATTTTACAAGGGAAGATTTTCATAAAGGGGAGACTTCAATGAAGACAGTAACCATCATAGCTGGTGGGCATAAAATAAACTCACGATTAACAGGTATATTACAATTTGCTGCAGATTTTTTAAGACAGAAGCAAGTGAATGTTCAAGTTATACAAGTTCATCAATTACCAAGTGATGCCTTAATAACGGCAGACTTTATGAACCAAGATATAGTAGAGGCAAGACAAAAAGTGGAACAAAGTGATGGCGTTATTGTCTTATCACCTGTATTTCAGGCATCCTATTCAGGAATCATTAAGACATTTTTAGATCTTTTGCCACAAAAGAGTCTTCGAAATAAAAATATCCTTCCACTAATGCTTGGAGGAACCTATGCACATTTATTGGTTATGGATTATGCGTTAAAACCAGTATTAGCAAATTTAGGTGCAACAAATATATTAACAGGTGCTTATGTAACAGATAATCAAATAACAGAACAAGATAATCAAACCTACTTATTGGATACCGATTCAGAGACAAGGATTACCAACCAGTTAGAGCAAGTGCTTAAGGGATTATATAAGATTCAATAAAGTGATGGAATGAACCGTCACTTTTTATTTTTTTCTAGAATATAAAGAAAGGACATGGTAAGATAAGAATAGAAATAGTATTTGAGAAAGAACAGGCAATAGTCAAATATTATTCACTTTATACAACATGACTTGTTAGCTCAGTGGGAGAGCACTTGCTTGACAGGCAAGGGGTCACTGGTTCGAACCCAGTACAGGTCATTATGAATACGAAATGTAAAAAGAGGCTGGGACATAAGTATTCCAGCCAAGGATAATTCCGAACAATTATACGAAGATGCTAATGAATGTTCCGTATAATTGTTCGGGCTTTTATTTGTTTTTCAAAGGATGTTTCCATGAAGTTTGGTGCGATTCCCCGCAGCCGGAATACACTTCGCTTTCCATGGGGCTCGCGCTGAGCCGCTTCGGCCTGTGGCCTGCAGGGTCTCAGACTGTCTCGCTAATCCCATAGGAGTCTTCGTGTATTCCGGCTGCTCTGTTTTTCCAACTAATTATATTTCCTCTTGTAAAAAGTATGCGAAAGCAGCCGCTATTTACTAGCTATATTAGAAATTGTTCGTCTTTACAGAGTATCTATTTAGTTATGTCCCATCCTCTTTTTTATCTATAATGAACCTTAATAGAAAATTTGTACATCCGTCACACTCGTAATCATGAGTAGATGTATCAATTGTTTTTACTAAATCTCCAATAAATATTTTCTAGTTTTCTAGTAGTTTCCGTTCCTCCTGTACTTCTCGTAATTGAGAAATAGTCACAAGCTGATATCCTTCTTTCGTTAACTTCTCGATGATTTCCACTGCTGCATCAGCACTTTTATCGTAAATATCATGCAAAAGAATAATGCTTTCATCTTTTGCCTCTTTCATGACTTTCTCCACAATTTTCTTTTTCGTTGGTTGTTTCCAATCTTCTGGATCAATTGTCCAAAGAACAATCTCTTTATCTAGTTCTTTTTTTAGTTCATTCTGTATGGCTCCATAAGGTGGGCGAATAAGTGTAGATTCCCTTCCTGTTATTTCTTTAATTAAATCATCTGTATCTTGAAATTCTTTTAAAGCCTTTTTCTTCTTCATTTTAGTAAGGAGAGGATGATCCCAAGAATGGTTTCCAATTTCATGACCCTCCTCTATCGTCTGCTGAATGATGCTAGGATAATATTGAACACGCTCACCAAGAACAAAGAACGTAGCATGACCGTTATTCTTCTTTAAAGCTTTTAGTATTTTTTTGGTTGGTTTATTACTTGGACCGTCATCAAATGTCAAAGCAATTACTTTTTTGGACGGATCAATTTTTGCTACATCTGGTAATTCTGTCACCATTTTTTTAGGTGTTGCTTCTGCAAGCAAATTTTTATTTTCTTCTTCATCTAGATAGGTTGGTAAGAGTTTATCTTTTACTATCTCTTTTTTGATAGCTAGTTCTTGAACGCCTAAATCGTCTGCTCCAATTTGATTTTTAGGAAAGTAAAAAAGAATCGAATCATTAAGAACTGCAAAGTTTTGAAAGTTATTTTCATTAGGTAATGTCCCTTGTTTAACTAATACTTCGTCCTCTGCTATTTCTTTATCCTTCATTAATTCACCATAACTTATTTTAGAAAGGAGAAATAAATAATTACTGTTTTCTTGGAAAAGATCCTTTAATGTAAGTTGCTTATGTGTCTGTAAGTCGAAAGTTAAGCTTTCGGTTGTGGTATTTCCCTTTGGACCTGTAATATATTCAAAGGTTTCAAAAAGAATAGAGATTGTTTGTTTGCTGTAATGGGTTATGGTGTAGGAAATATGTAAGGAAGTCTCCTGTGTTCTTGAAATATTTTCTTTTTGGATATGTTGATTATAATTACTAATTTTGGTTGTAATATACTCTTTTAAGACGTTTGTAATTGATTGATCTGGAAGAAGTGGGTAACTCGTCCAGTAGCCCCCATATTTTTCATCTTTTATATAGGAATTTATTTCAATCGTTTTATAATTTTTATCGTATTGTATTGCCATCTCTGGCTTTTTTTCTGGTGGCTCAGCTGCTTGCTTTTTTTCATTTCCCCAAAATTTGAATCCGATTAATAAAAGGCTAAAACAAAAAAGGGGGATTAAAAAGTTTCTCCATTTTAGGCTGTTCATGCTGTTTAACTCCTTGTTTCTATAATAAAAAGTAGATGCTCCATTATTTAGACGTAATGGAGGATGAATTTGTTTTACATTATCACGTATTTTTGGAAAAAACTTTTCAAAAGATGGAAAGATGCCCTGCATACCTAGTAGTGAACTCTGTTTGTCCCACTTTTAAAAGGCAGTAAGACGCTTATGAAAATTCGAGGAAGATAGGGGGGAGATCAACTGTCCATAAAGGTACGACTGGTTCAACTAACCATCAGTGAAAAATGAAGAAGAATCCCTTGATGGAGGTTTCAATTTATTTTGTTTTTTATGAATAAAAAATTTTCTTTAATTATAGCTTGATAAAAGAAAAATTTTTTCGTATAATAAGGCTATCGAATGAAAACGCTTTCGAATGTAATAGAAAAGGTGGTATAAAGATGGATGCCTATTTATTGATTATTGCATTACTTTCCATTGTGATTGTTATTTTAGGAGTTTCATTATTAAAATGGCACGCTTTTATTAGTTTAACAGTTGCAAGTTTATTTCTAGCCATTTTTTCAGGATTATCTTTTGATAAGATTGTAAGCGCTTATGAAACTGGTGTTGGTGGGACATTAGGTCACTTAGTTGGAATATTAGCATTAGGAACGATTTTGGGGAAAATGCTTTCAGAATCTGGAGCAGGATTAAGAATTGCTAACTTTTTTGTAAACGTTTTTGGAGAAAAGAAATTACCTTGGGCAATGTTTTTCTCTGGCTTCATTATTGGAATTCCTGTATTTTTTGAGGTTGGTATTTTAATATTATTACCACTAGTTATTTCTATTCAAAAAGCAACAAAGAAGAATATCCTATTGATAGCATTACCTGGTATTGCTGGATTGTCTATTGTACATGGACTTGTTCCTCCACATCCAGGAGCGATTGCTGCAATCGGAATTTTTGATGCTAATTTAGGAACTGTCTTATTATATTCCTTGATTATTGCACTACCCGCTGGAATCATTGGTGGACCGTTATTTGCGAAGTGGATTAATAAGCGTGTTTTTCCAAAGGGAGAATCATCTCTTATCACAGCAGAACCATTAGCAGAAGATAAATTGCCAAGTACGGGCGTATCTTTTCTGTCTATCTTACTACCGGTTATTTTAATGATTATTGGAACCGCTGCACCTTATTTGACGATTTTCTCTGAAGGGGTAAGAAATGTACTTGCCCTTCTAGGTAGCCCATTATTAGCATTATTAATTGCTGTTTTCTTTGCTTTCTACTTCCTTGGTATACGTCAGGGAATGAATAAAGATAGTATTAAACCTGAATTATTCACCGCAATCTAAAATTTTTAAGGATTTCATTAGATTAGTAATGCTAAGGTAAATTTGTACCAAGAAAATAGCCTAGTTAGAGAAGGTTTGAAACGAGTCTTAGGAGAAAACTGATTTTTAGACAGACTCCTCCCTTGGTACGGGTTCGATTTTTTAAAAAGGCTATTTAGTTGAATTTTAGCTGCTGCACCCGAGTCAGTACGTCCCAAAAGAAGCGTTCATAAACAAAGCTCGAGGACATTTTGAAATACAGTGAGCGTCCGGATCTCACCAATTTACTCGCTACTTTAATCAAACGTGTGCGAATCGTCTGAATTTGAATGCTTTTATAGGCAGCTGGAAAACTTAGTGTACGTAGCCAGTTTGTGAAGTTATAGGCAAGCAGACTTAACATCATCCGAGCTTCATTGACGAGGAAATGATGGCTTTTCATCTGATCCAAGCCAAAGCCATCTTTTGCTTCTTTGATGAAATTTTCCATTGTGCCTCGCTGTTGATAGGACGTGACAATCGCTTGAGGCGAAAAGCTTTCACCGAGACTCGTCACAAAAAAAGCATGTAAAAAGAATAGTTCACCTGCTGGGCGGGTCGATTGAATAACAATACGACGAGGCTTTGACCAAGACGATGCTTGATAAATAGATTCTTCCACATAGCTTTCTGTCACGGACACATCACGAATTTCATGTATTGGATGCAGTTCTTCCGCAAGTGCTTTTAACTTGGCGTTCGCTTTTAAACGAATGATATAGTATACCGATTCCTTTTCGCACAATTCATATAGCTCAGGCACCGCAAAGCCACTGTCCCCACGGACAAGATAAGACTTTTCAGGAAAAACTTCGTTATAGTGTTCGATGAGTGGGCGCATAAAATCCACTACACCATTGGAAGTATAAACGCTCCCCGGGCGCAATTGAGCTTTCAAGAAATCGCCGGTTAGCCCATCAAATGCGACAAGTGGATGGAAGCCCATTGTGCGATAATGCGCGTTGTAGGACGAATTTTCTTGATTTCCGTATGTATCGGCATGTGTTGAATCTAAATCAAAAATCAGTGTCTTGGATTGTCGGGCATGATGAA
Organism: Niallia sp. RD1; assembly: GCF_024219955.1. Taxonomy (NCBI): domain Bacteria; kingdom Bacillati; phylum Bacillota; class Bacilli; order Caryophanales; family Bacillaceae; genus Niallia; species Niallia sp. RD1. The sequence goes on from NZ_CP100420.1 coordinate 2,870,137, forward strand.
CCCGATCAAGTAACTTCTGATTTGCCTCTTGAAGTTGGTCCAGTGCTTGCGTGTCAAAGCGCTTAAAAAATCGAGATAACGACGGTTGAGAAGCGAGTGCAGGGGTACCAAGAATTTGTGTAAAAACCGGATCATGTGTCAAACGGTCCGCTGCATCGTCCTCGTGATAGCCGGCGATGAGCTGATAGATTTTTTGACGAAGAAGTTGTTCGTTTTCATGAATACAATACGTGCGTGTATCCTTCAAACAAAGATGCTTGGCAATAGTTTGAGAAAAGCCGATTTTTTCATCAAACTCACGGAAGATCAATTCACCTGTGTCAGAAGAAAGTGCACCTCCATCATTGGATAATTTAATAGAACGATTGAAATGTAAAGGTTTTTGCGTTAAAGTTGTCATCATAAGAATCCTTTCTTTGGTATTTGTAAGTCGCAATAACCTTAACAGAAAAGGATTCTTTTTTCATCTTTTAAGTGAAAAAGAGAATCCCATTGAAAAGCCGATAAGTCAGCTTTTCAGTGGGATTTCGTGTTGGTTGGTGAATAATCTAGGTTAAAAAATTTACAGAAGATTGTTTTTTACCAGTTGGTTCGATTTTATTAATCATCGGAGCAGGTGGAGCGTTCAAACAAGTGTTGATTGATAGTGGAGTAGGAAGTACGATTGGAGCTATGTCAGAAAGCTTATCATTATCACCATTAGTATTAGCTTTTCTAATTGCTGGATTAATTCGAATCGCTACAGGTTCAGCAACAGTAGCATTAACAACCGCTGCAGGAATTGTTTCTCCAATCATTGCTGGAATGTCTGGAGTAAATGTGGAGCTATTAGTTATCGCAACAGGTGCTGGTTCCCTAATGTTCTCTCATGTAAATGATGCCGGATTCTGGATGGTAAAAGAATACTTAGGATTAACAGTAGAAGAAACATTTAAAACATGGACAGTTCTAGAAACGGTATTATCATTCGTGGCATTTGCAGGAGTGTTAATATTAGATTTAATTGTTTAATAGAAAAGCCTATAGTGAAGGCAAGAAGGATCATTTCCTTTCTTGCCTCTTTTTAGTTTAAAGAAAATTAGGAGCGTCTATTGTTTATAAACAATAGACGCTCCTAATTTCGAAAATATTTACCAAAAGCAATTTACTTGTCATTAAATAAAAATATACACTAGTGTTGCATAAATAATTTCGTAATTTTCAGTTTAATTATATTCTCTATTTAGAGCCAAAAAAGTAAATACCCAACAAAGGTGGCTCCATCCATTTGGAAATTTATTTACAATTAGACCTGTGTGACGACGACAACTTTCTTATCAAGGAATGGCTTTTCCTTCAATTTTTCGGAGCCAAATATGGGCTGGTTTCCAAAGGGCAGCCCGTAGATAACGGCTAATTTTTAAGGTTTTTCGCTTACTATTTGTCTCAAGTTGAACAAGAACATGTAGGCAAAAAACGATAAGTGCGATAAACACTTGATTTTGAATGGCCCATTCGCTTTGTCCGTAGAACTTTTTGATGCTAAGGTGCTGTTTGATCCATTTAAAAAACAACTCAATGGCCCACCTTGATTTATACATCTCTGAAATTTCTTCAGCGTTCAAATCAAAGCGATTGGTGATTAAATGGAGTTCATTTCCTTTGGAATCAAGCACTTTTAGAAGGCGAAAGTAATTTTCAGCACGGTTTTGGGTTGTACCAATCAGGACCATTTGATCTGATAAAACAGTGGAATCCTCGGGTAGTTTAAAATCATAAACCTCCCGTATAACGGCGTTTTTTCTTAGCCTTGATAGAAAAAAGTAACCGCCATCTGTCATGCGATCAAAGCGCTCGTAGTCTAGATAGCCACGGTCAAACACATACATGCATTCCTTGTCATCGACCATGATTTCAAGTTGACCACGATCATGTTCGTTTGCCGTTGTTATGACTGCTTTTTCGGGATAGGACGCACCTTTTTCCATAAACACAAGGCGTAGATGCAACTTCACACCGGCTTTTGTCTTACGGAACTTTGCCCATTTATGATTGGTCAAATTAAGTGGCAATGTGCTTGAATCAATGATTTTTAACGGCATGACCAGTTTCGTATAGTGTGTCTTGGCATGAATTTGTACGACCAAATCAAGGAAAAGCCTTTGAAATAGATCTGGGTTCATGCCATTTAATCGCCGTGACAGCTGAGAAATACTGATCGAATCAAGGTCAATCCCTTTTTGAAGTTGGTCATCGAATAGACAATCACCTAGCGCATGCAGGCTTTCGATTTCTTCTAGCTGGGCAAAAAGTAGTAATTTTAGGAAAGACTCTGTCGTTAATTTTTTCGTATAGTAATCTAATTTCATCGTTTTCACCTGTTCTTCAAATAATTGAATATTAATTGGTGAAAACCATTGTCCAAATGAAGTTTTTCGTGTAATCTTGTCCATGAGATGTGTCCTTTTTAGTGGATTTGGACGGGTTACCACCTGACTTATCCATTATAAAGGACTTTTTCTTTGCACAATATAATAAAGTTGAACATTTTGAGTATTTTTAATAGTGAAATTAAATTAATGCAACACTAGTGAAAAATATAGTATAGTTATAACTCTCCATATCGAAGTTATTTAAAGGGGAAATGTTAATGAAACAAGTATATAGTGATTTCATTCAGTTTCGGGGAAGTCATTATGATTTTGGATATATGCAAGGGCAATTATTGAAGGATTCTCCCATTTTGCCTAATCGGATAAAGCACTGGACATCTAAGCGGAAACGTTATTTTACCATAAATGAAAAAGAATCCATTCAGCTTCTTAACAAGTTTATTCCTGGAATGCTAGCGGAAATCCATGGATTAGCGGATGCTCTTCAATGGAAAATAGAAGATGCTTTAAGGGAATTTGGCGGACATTACGTCGAATATGGACGAAGCGGCTGTTCTATATTAGCAGGCACGCGATACTTAATTAGAAACTATGATAGCCATCCTGGTTCATATGAAGGACGATATATGATCTATCAGCCAACAGACACTGGTTATGCAGTTATTGGTCCATCTATGCAAATAACTGGAAGAATCGATGGCATGAATGAAAAAGGTCTAGCAATGGGCTATAATTTTATAAATCGAGTTGGTTCTGGGGATGGTTTTATATGTAATATGATAGGTCGAATGATCTTAGAAACATGTGCAAATGTAGAGGAAGCCATTGGTTTATTAAAAGAAATACCTCATCGAACTTCTTTTAGCTATGTGTTATTGGATCCAGGTGGAGAAGCATATGTGGTTGAAGCAACCCCAAGGTCGGTCATTGCGAGAAAATCGAATATAAGTACTAATCACTTTGAAATGTTAAAGGAAGAAAATCGCTATCAAATGGATGATTCGATACGAAGAAAAGAGAAAATCGAAGGACAGCAAGATAGTCATTCCAATGTGTATGAAGCTTTTCAAATATTGAATGATAAGGATAAAGAGGTTTTTTCAAACAAGTATAATGCATGGTCTGGTACGCTACACACAGCAGCATATCTCCCAAATGAAAGAAAAGCATGGTTTGCAATTGGCAGTAATCGGATGCCTGTAATCATTGATTTTGATTCATTTTTGAAGAACCAAAAAATAAACATAAAAAGAGTTAAAGGACAGCTTGATTATGAAACTCCTTTTATTAATATGGAGATAATATAACAGCTTGAGTAGGGAAAGGGAGTTAATTACGGATCAACCATAACTAACTCCCTTTTATGGCTTTGTTGAAACTGGGCAGTAGAAAATATAGTTGTTACCTTATATTCTTGTATCGGATATAGCATTTCTTATTCTTTCTAATGACTGGTTGGCAACATTTTTATTGGAAATCATCACATTGACATATAATGCATCAATTAAGCTAAGCTGACCGATTCTTGATGATAGAGCTTCTGAACGGTATTCAGTTTCTTCAGAGCTTGTAAAAAGAGCGACATCAGCATTCTGCGCGATCGGTGATTTTGGATATCCAGTAATTCCAATCGTTTTAGCACCGTTATTTTTCGCTGTTTTCATTATGTTAATAGTATCTTTGTTAGTGCCAGAGTGTGAAATGATAACCGCAACGTCATTTTCTGAAAGTTGCGATGAAGACATTAGCTGAAAATGAGAGTCAACGAATGAAAACGCTTTAATTCCAGTTCGAACAAATTTATGGAAAGCATCCATTGCAATTACTGCTGAACCACCTGTCCCATAAAACTCGACACGATTTGCTTGTAATAGGAATTCAACTGCTTTTTCAATTGAATGTCCATTTAATATTTCTAATGTATTCTCTAGTGTTCGGACATTGGACTTAAATACTTTTTCAGTTACTGTTTTAACACTATCATTTTCACTAATTTCCTCATGTATTTGTTGAATAGGTTCAATTACTTCTGAAGCTAATGCTATTTTCATTGCTTGATAGCCTTTAAAACCAATTCGTTTACAAAAACGAAATACAGTTGCATCTGCAACACCTAAATCCTCTGCTAGTTCGTTGATTGTTGAATGAATGATTTTTTCTGGATTCTCAAGAATATAATCAGCGATTTTTTTTTCTTTTTCACTCAATCTAGCGTAATAGGAACGAATTTTCCCAAGACAATTTTGCGCCATTGACTTCTATCCTTTCCAAATTAATATAGTTGTAGTATAACACAATTAGTCTCTTGAAAAAAAATTTCTTATTTTAATATTTTTTTTCGAAAAAATTTCGTAAAGGGGTATATTTTCGAAAAAAATTTCTATATAATGATATATAGAGAGAAATATTTTTTCAAAAGGAGAGAATAACGCATGAATATCGGTCTTATCGGATTAGGAAAAATGGGATACAACTTGGCTTTAAATATGGTGGGCCATAAGTATAGTGTAACAGCTTTTGATATAAATGAAAGCGCTGTAAAAGAAATTTCCTATAAAAATGTAACAGGAGTAAATACAATTGAGGACTTAGTAAGAAATTTGCCAGCTCCAAGAGTAATTTGGCTAATGGTTCCTGCTGGAGAAGTAACGGAAAATGTTTTACGTGAAGTAAAGAAATATGTGGAAGCGGGAGATATTATTATCGATGGTGGAAATTCTCATTATAAGGACTCAAAAAGAAGAGGACTTGATTTAGAAGAACTTGGTGTTTTCTATTTAGATGTTGGCACAAGCGGCGGGGTAGATGGGGCTAGAAATGGCGCTTGTATGATGATCGGTGGGAATAAAGAAATATTTGATACAGTAGAAGAATTATTTAAAGATTTATGTGTGGAAAATGGATATACGTATGCTGGCGTATCTGGAAGCGGCCATTTTCTAAAGATGGTTCATAACGGAATTGAGTATGGCATGATGCAATCTATTGCAGAAGGTTTTGAGCTGTTAGAAAAAAGTGAGTATGATTTTGATAACGAATGTGTAGCAAAGGTTTGGAATAACGGCTCTGTCATTCGTTCTTGGTTAATGGAATTAACGCAAAATGCTTTTTCTAAGGATCCAAAGCTTGAAGGAATTAAAGGAGTAATGCATTCCTCTGGGGAAGGAAAATGGACGTTAGAAACAGCATTAGACTTACAAACTGCTATGCCAGTTACAGCATTATCGTTAATGATGCGTTATCGTTCTTTAGAAGAAGATACATTCTCAGGTAAAGTTGTTGCATCTTTACGAAATGAATTTGGTGGACATAGTGTAGAATCAAAATAAAACCAAAAGTCCTTTAGCATGTATGGTTGCTGAAGGACTTTTTTATAGAAAAAAGACAGTCTATAGTTGTTGTTAGATTATGAAGGTAAACATTATTGTTACAAAGATTTGTGATATTGATTTATATAAGAAAAAACCATTTACTAATACAATGGGGCGAATATGGGGTTCATCAAGATTCATGTCACCAGAAGAATTTAAATTAGGTGCTAGAATAGACGAAAAATCAAATGTATTTAACATGGCAGCAAACGCATTTGGGATGTTAGGTGGAGAACTTGACCGATCCATTTCAAAGCAGGATTCAGGACAGGAACTTTATCAAGAAGCAAGTAAAGCTGTTAAATTAGATAGATATTCGACAATAGAAGAGTTCCTATCTGTTTGGAATGTCATATCAAAAGAGGAAGTGTGAAAAAGTATACTTAAACTAACGAGGCAGTTTAGTTGAATAACCGTTGCATAATTCAGTATGAAATCCTTACTTAATTGCAGGAAGTAAGGTTTTTTTGTTGAATAAGTAAAATTACAATATTTTGGAATTTTATGTGAATAGGAGAAGTTATTATGTCGATTATGATGGTTAAAAAGGAATTTAAGCTTGTTGGGTTAAAAGGTAGTGGGGAGTTTGTTAACTATGGTAATGAAGTACCCTTGCTTGCAAAGCAACTATTAAGTCGCTCAAATGAAATCCTAAATCCGACAGAAACCGAAATTGCATTATTTGAGCCTAAAAAGGCTGAGGAGCATAGGGTAGGTCATTATTATGTAGGATTAATTGTGAATGAGAAATTAAATGAAGTACCAACAGGAATGGAATATATCGAAACAAATAAAAGTTACATAACTACAAGAGGGAATATATCTAATTTGAGAGAACTTCATTTGAATTTATTGAATTGGGCAGAAAAGCAAGGTTATGAAAGAGACCTCGATTCTTATATTGTCGAGACATATCACCCTATGGGAGGAGAAGAAGAAGTACAGATTTACTTACCAATTCAAGCATAAAAGTACAGCTCAAAATCCTTATTCAACAAACGGGTGCTTTTGTTCAAAAAGATAATAGAAAAATATAAAAACGCTTGGCCAGGCCAAGCGTTTTTGCATGTCGTTTAGCGTGCTAATAAAATTGTTTTTGAATAGAATGTAACCTTTTCTCCAAATTATCTTAGCTACCTACTAGCTGCAGAAAACCTTATTTCACCCATTTATTCTGAAACGATGCTATTGCATCGTATTCTTGCTCTAATGCTCGAGATATACGTATATAAATAGCTGTTAAATCCTGATAGATATCAACATTTTCTTGAATTGGCTGATGGGAGTGTGTACTACCAACTAATTGTTTCATAATAGAGAAGTCTTCAATTTCTCCCAGTGCATACATGCCTAAAACGATGGCCCCAAGACAAGAGCTTTCAAAGCTTTCTGGAACGACTACTTCTTGATCAAAAATATCTGCCATCATTTGTCTCCATAATTCAGAACGGGCAAATCCACCTGTTGCTTGAATTTGCTTTGGTGCTCCAATCACTTCCTGTAAGGCTAACATAACTGTATAAAGATTTAGAATAACTCCTTCTAATACAGCTCTAACCATATGTTCTTTTTTATGATGTAAGCCTAGGCCAAAGAAGGACCCTCTTGCATTAGAATTCCACAATGGTGCTCTCTCTCCAGCTAGATATGGATGGAATAATAAACCATCCGCACCAGGTGTGACCCGGGAAGCAATCTTTGTTAGAACTTCATATGGATCAATTCCAAGTCTTTTTGCTGTTTCCACTTCTGAAGAGGCCAATTCATCGCGCACCCATCGGAAAGTCATACCACCATTATTTACAGGGCCTCCAACTACCCAATGATCTTCTGTTAAGCAATAGCAAAAGATTCTTCCTTTTGGATCTGTTACTGGTTTATCGGTTACAGTACGAATCGCACCACTTGTACCGATTGTCACTGCCACAACGCCTGGGTCAATAGCATTTACTCCAAGATTAGAAAGAACACCATCACTTGCCCCTACAACAAATGGTATTTCTGCCGGGATGCCAATTTCTGTTGCATATTTATCCTTTAGTCCCGTTAAATAATGGGTAGTAGGAACAGGCTTTGCTAATTGCTTAGGTTTAACACCAGCAACCTCTAATGTTTCTGTATCCCAATTTAATTGTTCTAGATTAAACATTCCAGTTGCAGAAGCAATGGAATAATCAATGACAAATTCGTTAAATAAGCGATAGAAGATATATTCTTTAATTCCAATAAATTTAGTCGCCTTTGTGAAAATGTCTGGTTGATCATTTCTTAGCCATGTTAATTTGGATAAAGGGGACATTGGATGAATCGGTGTTCCTGTTCTACGATATATTTCTAAGCCATTATGTTCTTCTTTGATTTTTTTCGCCCAAGAAGAAGCACGGCTATCTGCCCAAGTAATGCAGCGCGTTAAAGGCTTTCCAGTTTCGTCTAATGCAATGACACTATGCATGGCAGAGCTAAAGGATACTAATTTTAGATTTTTCGTATCAACCTTAGCCTTTTTTATAGCAGTCTTCATTGTCTCCAATACTGCCTGAAAAATTTGCTCAGGATCCTGCTCTGCAATGGCTGGTGCAGGGCTATGTAATGGATACTCTACATGATGCATGCTCAATACTTTTCCAGCTTCAGCAAATAGAACAGATTTTGTACTTGTTGTACCAATGTCTACACCTAAATATAGGGATGATAAGCTCATTATAAAAACTCCTTTATGCGAGAATGTAAAAAAATATTTCATAAAAATTATTTTATTTAGAAAAAAAATTCTTTATTTATATTTTAATGGATATATATTTATTTTGAAACTGTTTTCATGAATTATTTTAAATTAATTTGTCGATTTTTTTGGATTGTCGGGATTTGATTCCCTAATCTAATGATTAGTTGTAAATATTTGCTTCAATTTTAGTAAAAGCAAAGCAAAAATATGCTAAGATAAAATCATCTTACGTGTAAGGAGTTTTTTGAATGAATAACGAAATGGAAACGATATATGAGGCTATTTATAATCAAATACTCCATTATCAAAAACAGCTAGAAACCATTTATAGTCAAAATTCAGATGCGATGCAAGAAGCGGATCAAGAGCAGTTTATTCGCATATCCTTTGCTCTTCAAGCTTCTAAAGATATTCTTGAAAATATGCTGACACCGGGGAAGAAGCTGAACTTTATTTATGAAAAAGGGATGTTCAGCTTGGAAATGTTTGATGAAAAATAAGATTTAGAGAAGAATATCCTCACTTGGACGAATATTCTTCTTGCGAAATTGGCCAGGTGTCATGCCAGTTGATTTTCGAAATACCTTTGTAAAATAGTTTGCGTTCGCAAAGCCTATTTGAATGGAAATATCCTCGATGGAATATTTTGTTTGATATAATAACTCTGCTCCTTTTATAATCCTGATATTCGTTAAATACTGGATTGGTGTAATACCAAGAACTTTTTTAAATAAACGGGTGAAATGGAAGCGGGAAAGTTTAGCAGCCTCAGCCATATCATCAGGCCCAATTTGTTTATCATAGTGATTTTGCGCAAATAGTGTTGCATTTAATATACTTTCCGGTAATGGAATGGCTCCCATGTTTTGCTTATATTGATATACTTCCATTACAAATGCATAAGCAAGGCTGGAAGCTTGGTAAGCATTCGTTATATTTTTTTCATTTGCTAGTTGATAAATGTGTAGAAGTTGCTGAATCGGTGAAGAGTCAGAACCTAATTGTATAATGAATTGGTTATTTTCGGTAAAGGAATGCCAACATTTTTTTACCATTTCCCCATATAGGGTAATAAAAATGAATTCCCAATGCTCACTATATGGTGGAAGGTAATATCTGTATTCCTCTGAAATATCAATTAAAAATGCCTTTCCAGCAGTCAATTTATGATCTTTCCCGCCAATTTCAATAGCTCCCATTCCGGAAATGGTATATTGAAAAACATACATACTTTCTTCTTTACGCTTTTTTCCCTTCCAATTATAAAGATGCGAGGACTGGTTCTCCCATCCAATCGACCAAATTTGTGCAACCTCTTTTGTAATTTTTTCCGTAAACCTATATGCAAATACATTATTATCTTTTTTAGGCAAAGAGAAAGCCCCTTTCTTAAGTGAAGGTTACATAGGTAGATACTTGCCTTGATATTGTAATTTAGAAAATGGTTTCATAATTGAATTTTATAAGAAATAATAAAATGAAACAGCAAATTATTACCCTTTATCCTTTCTTATTTTACCATTGAGAGTGTAAGGATTGAAGCATAAAATAAAAATGTAAACGGTTCAATAATAACGTGATAGTAAATAATCGTTCATATATAAAGGAGAGATAAAAATGACAAAGAATTTACTTGCAACTTTTACAGATATTTTTAGCGAAGGAGAAACAAAAATACGTACTTTTTTCGCGCCGGGGCGTGTGAATTTAATAGGGGAACATACAGATTATAATGGAGGGCATGTTTTTCCTTGTGCCTTATCAATTGGTACAACAGCGATCGTTCGAAAAAGAAAGGATAGAATGATTCAGTTCTATTCCACTAATTTTACGCAATTAGGTGTTTTAAAGGTTTCCTTAGATAAATTAGTTTATGATCAAGCAGATGATTGGGCGAATTACCCAAAAGGAGTTATTGCGATACTAGAACAGCATGGGTATAAACTAGATTCTGGATTTGATGTCTTATATGAAGGGGAAATTCCAAACGGTGCAGGCTTATCTTCCTCTGCTTCCATTGAAGTAGTGACGGCTATTATGTTAAATGAGTTATATTCTTTATCAATTGACAGAATCTCTCTAGTGAAAATGTGTCAGCAGGCAGAAAACGAATTTATTGGTGTAAGCTGTGGCATTATGGATCAATTTGCGATTGGGATGGGAAAAGAAAAACATGCTATTTTACTAGACTGCGATAAGCTAGATTATACCTACAGCCCACTTGATTTAGAAGATGCGTCGTTAATTATTGCTAATACTAACAAACGTAGGGGCTTAGCTGATTCTAAATATAATGAGAGACGAGGAGAATGTGAAAGAGCGTTAAAAGACTTGCAGGAAGATTTAGATATTCGTTCATTAGGAGAATTAACGCCAGTTGAATTTGATAGGAATGCACATCTAATCAAGCAAGATGTTGATAGACGGAGAGGGAAGCATGCTGTATATGAAAATGCTAGAACTATAGAGGCGGTTAAAAAACTACAAGATGGTGATATAGCGGCCTTTGGACAATTGATGAATGCATCACATATTTCCTTGAGAGATGACTATGAAGTTACCGGAAAAGAATTGGATGCTTTAGTGGAGGCAGCTTGGGAGCAAGAAGGTGTCATTGGTTCTCGTATGACAGGTGCAGGCTTTGGTGGCTGTACGATCAGTATTGTGAATAACGAATATATTGATGCCTTTATCGAAACAGTAGGAGGGAAGTACGAAGAGCAGACAGGATTAAAGGCAGACTTTTATGTTGTTCAAGTTGGAGATGGCGCAAAAGAAATTATTGGAGAGTAGGAGTTAATAAAGGAGGAATAAGAAATGGCAATTTTAGTATGTGGTGGTGCAGGCTATATCGGGAGTCATATGGTTTCTGAATTATTAGACCGAGGGGAAGAAGTAATTGTTGTTGATAATCTTCAAACCGGGCATAAAGCAGCCGTATTAGAAGATGCAACTCTTTATATTGGCGATTTACGAGACGAACATTTCTTAGACGATGTGTTTAAGAAACATACGATTGATGCGGTTGTCCATTTTGCTGCCGACTCCTTAGTTGGGGAAAGTGTGACGAACCCATTGAAGTATTATGACAATAATGTATATGGTGCTATGTCTCTATTAAAGGTCATGCATGCAAATGATGTGAAGAAAATTGTTTTCTCTTCGACTGCAGCAACCTATGGTGAAGCGGAGAATTTCCCGATACAAGAGAGTGACCCTGCCATTCCAACAAATCCATATGGTGAGACAAAGCTTGCGATTGAAAAAATGTTAAAGTGGACAGAAGAAGCATATGGGATTCATTATGTTGCGCTAAGATACTTTAATGTTGCTGGAGCACATCTGGACGGAAAAATAGGAGAAGATCATTTTCCTGAAACACATCTTATTCCGATTATTTTACAAGTGGCATTAGGAAGTAGAGAAGCTATTAGCATCTTTGGCGATGATTATGATACACATGACGGCACATGTATAAGGGATTATATTCATGTGACTGATTTAGCAAATGCCCATATACTTGCTTTGAAAAAATTAGAAAAAGATGAGACAAGCGGAATATACAATTTAGGTAGTGGAACAGGATTTACAGTGAAAGAAGTAATTGAAGCAACTAGAAAGGTAACAGGACATCCTATCCCAACTGTAATAGCACCTAGAAGAGCAGGGGATCCTGCCCGATTAGTTGCTTCATCAGAAAAAGCAAAAGCTGAATTAGGCTGGGAACCACAATATACTTCTTTAGAAAAAATGATTGGTAGTGCCTGGAGATGGTTCCAAGAAAATCCAGAAGGCTATAAGGGTAGATAATGAGGAATAACGAATAAGAAAGGAGCAATGGTAGATGACAACAACTATTTTTCATCTTGTAGAACAATTGCTTCATTATGGACTAAAATCAAACTTAATAACAAATTGGGATATAGATGTAGTACGAAATAAATTACTCGAAATCTTAGAATTGGATGATTTTATCCCATCTGAACAGAATTCAGAAATGGATACAGATTTGCGCATTATTTTAGATAATATCTTAGATTGGGCGGCTGAAAATAATCGCTTAGAAGAAAATACGATTACGAACAGGGATTTATTCGACACAAAATTAATGGGATCCTTTGTCCCATTGCCATCTGAAATAAATAATAGGTTTGAAATGTTATATAGAGAAAAGGGACCAAAGCAAGCAACAAGTTGGTTTTATGATTTTTCGAAAAAGGTAGATTATATTCGAACCGATCGAATTGCCAAAAATGAAGAATGGTTGGCAGGAACAAGTTACGGGGAACTAGAGATTACGATTAATTTATCCAAACCAGAAAAAGATCCGAAAGAAATTGCTGCAGCGAAAAAACTAAAGCAGGGGTCTTATCCAAAATGTTTGCTATGCAAAGAGAATGCTGGTTATGCAGGAAGAGTCAATCACCCTGCTAGACAAAATCATCGTATTGTACCAGTAACATTAGAAGGGGAACAATGGTTTCTGCAATTTTCGCCATATGTTTATTATAATGAGCATGCTATATGCTTTTCCGAGCAGCATGAACCAATGACTATTTCCAAAAGGACATTTGCAAGATTATTAGACTTTGTTAAACAATATCCACATTATTTCATTGGTTCCAATGCAGACCTTCCAATTGTTGGGGGTTCGATTCTCACACATGAGCATTTTCAAGGGGGATTTCATGATTTTCCGATGGCAAAGGCTGAAATAGAAACAGTCTTTACCCTTGAGCGTTTTCCCACTATACAAGCAGGAACCGTCAAATGGCCAATGTCTGTTCTTCGATTACAAGGAGAAGATATACAAGAATTAGTGGAAGCGTCTGATTGTATTTTAAAGGAATGGATCAACTACAGTGATGAAAAGGTAGATATTATTGCTTACACAGATGGTACACGCCATAATACAATTACCCCGATTGCCAGAATGCAAAATGGATTATATGAAATCGATTTAGTGTTGCGCAATAACCGCACAAATGAGGACCATCCATTCGGTATATTCCATCCACATGAAGAGGTCCATGCGATTAAACATGAGAATATCGGTCTTATTGAAGTGATGGGGTTAGCAGTGTTGCCAGGCCGTTTAAAAGAAGAAATGAGCCTGCTTGCAGACAAAATCTTATATGCTAATTTTGAAGAAAGCATCAAGGAAGAACCTACCATTATAAAACATTTAAACTGGGCAAAAGCAGTAAAAGAGAAAAACCCACAGATAACAAAAGAAAATGTACACTCCATTTTACAAATGGAAATAGGAATTGTATTTGAAACCATTTTGCATCATGCAGGTGTATTTAAAAGGGATAACGAAGGTACAAAAGCCTTTCATCGATTTATAGAGACACTGCAAAAAAATCCAATGAAAAAATAAAAAATTGGTTTAGAGAGACGGACGTTCACTACTTGGAAAGAATGTGATTGTCCGTCTTGGAATACAATTTTCACTGTATGAAAATCTACTTTCAAACTAATTTATTCTTAATTTTTGTCTATCCAAGTACCTTTAATGCCAAATGATTATGAATCGTTTTATAAAAATGATGCTTATCTGTTTGCTGTTTTTTTAACCGAAGTTTTGGATTCGGAATATGTAACTGCATTTTGTGATAGTCTCGATACGATAAATAAATAGTGTAAACGGATTTTCCAAAAGGAGCAAAGAATGCTTCGGGTATCAAAATTCTTTTCAAAGCTCCCTCATATGGTTCAAGCTGAAAGGAAAACTGTTTATGCATATTGTTTCGATCCCGGAAAAGTATCTGCTCCATGTCTTCTGGATAATCACCAGCTATGCCAATATCGAACCGAAAGAAGCCGTTAGCGTATTCGCAATTTACTAATTCTGCATACATCGGCACTTTAATATAGTTATACGGTGTGCTTAAAGGGGAAACCCAGTAAGCGATACCATCTTTTACAATATGCTTTTTACTTTTTTCTAGATTCATCCACTTAAATAATGTTTCGATATCTTTATAGCGCTTTTGAAGAAATAATTGATAACAAACTTTATTATAGGGATGAAAGAAATGGTCACTGATTTCATAATCCAAAGAAGAAGTCGTCCGTAACATTTTTTTCATGGTTGAAATATATGCTTTTCTTTTTAAAAATTCATCCATTTTTTCTTTATAAGTTTGAGCAGCCTCACTTCTTAGTGTATGATATCGATTCATAAAACCATTAAAGCAATCAAATTCATAAAGCCGATTAAAAATCATTTTTTTTACTTCTTCATCCATCTCTTTCTGTTTAAAATAGTGAATGACTTTTCTATTACAACGCATTTTATTTAAAGCGTTTGTTCTTCTGGTCAAAGATTCGTGATTGTCATCCAAGCGATTTAAATAATAGACAATCGACTCCGTTGTAGAAATTTTCTTGCAGTTAGTAAGGACTTCCATGAAAAACTGCTTATCCTCTGCATATTTCATCTCTGGAAACTTAATTTGATTTTTTTTAATAATACTAGATTTCATCAATCTTGCTCTAGGTCCTAGATGATGAAAAATATGTGGGATACTTGTTGGATGTATACTTCGTCTTTCTTTCCATGATTCATGTTCTGCTACAATCGCGCTTTTATTAGATGTAACTCTAATTGTCTTTCCGACGGCATAATCATCGTCGGTTTCATTCAAAACACTATAAAGCTTTTCTAAGCCGGTTTTCTCAAACCAATCATCTGCATCTAAAAAAGTTAAATAGGGGGCAGATGAAAGCTCGATTCCTAAATTTCTAGGATAGGCAGGGGTCCCGCTATTTTTGGCAAGAAGCGCGAGTTTAATATTTGGATGTTCTTTAACAAATGATTTCAAAATGGAACGAGTCTGATCTTTAGAACCATCGTCAACGATTATATACTCAATTTGTGGCATAATAGATTGCTGTAATACCGATTCAATGGTGTGCTTGATCGTTTTTTCATTATTATATACGGGTGTAATAACAGAAATAAGAGGCTGATTTAAATAGCGATCACTTTGATATAAATCATAGTTATATTTATGTTTTTTTGGAAGTGGTGATATATTTTTCATTGGTTACCCTACCTTTATAATTAAAGCTAAATGAAGATCCTACTAGCAATCATTATGAATCAACAAGCAAAAAGCTATACTTCCATAAGTAGAAAAAATAGTTAATACGTTATTATTATTATCCTGTATAATAAAGGTAGAAAAGAAGTAGGCAAGAGTGGAAGCGGCTAGAAGGAAATTAGATACATAAGTACCAGTAAATGAAAGGGTTTTCTATTGTTGTGATGATAGGGAAATAGGAGGCATTTACCCTTTATTTTTGTTAATGCAATTTATAAGGAGGTTTATAGGTGACAACGATTGGTGATATTGCAAAACTTGCAGGTGTAGCGAAGAGTACAGTTTCTCGTTATTTAAATGATGGTTCTGTAAGTGAGGCCACAAAACGAAAAATACAACATATTATTAAGGAAACGGGCTATATGCCTAATGCATTCGCTCAAAGCTTAAAGGCAAAGAAAACAAATATCATTGGGACGATTGTTCCTCGACTAGATTCATATGCTTCCTCACGAACATTAATTGGTATAGATGAAGAATTAAAGACTATGAATTATCAAATGTTAATTTCCCATTCCAATCTTGACTTAGAACGGGAAATTGAAAATATTCACTCTTTAGTTAGACAGAAGGTAGCAGGAATTATTTTATTAGCGACGGAAATAACGGAACATCACTTAGCAATTATAAAGCAGGTAGGTATTCCAGTGCTAATAGTAGGACAGCAGCATAAGGAGATTCCTAGTTTAATTCATAATGATTACGAAGCAGCCTATGAAGTAGGGAAATATGTTATATCTCAAGGACATAAAAAAATTGCTTTCCTTGGAGTTAATGAAAAAAATGTTGCGATTGGAATCGAAAGAAAAGACGGCTTTAAAAAAAGTATAGAGGATGGTGAAGGGATGGATGTAAAATTTTTTGAAACAAATCGAAATAGTTCAGAGTCGTTTTCTATTGTTTCAGAAATAATGGATACATTCAGTCCGAGTATAATTGTTTGTGCAACAGATAATCTTGCAATCAAAACAATGAAAGCGGTTTATTCAAGGGGCATTTCGATTCCGAATGATCTTTCCATTACTGGTTTTGGCGGATATGAAATGACGGAAATGATTCACCCCGGTATAACAACGGCTAAGTTTTTTTATAAAGATGCTGGTAATCTTGCAGCTAGAAAGATGCTTAGTCTAATAAGAGGTGAGGATACTCCGATGAAAACAGTATCTGGATTTGAAATTATTTATCGGGAAAGTGTTAGAAAGATTTAAATTAATTGAATTAGGGTTGATCTAAGAACTTTTTACCTTGCTAATATCAGCTGAAGCTGGCCAAATTAATCTTTGGCTGATATAACCTTTTGATTCAGAAAAAGAAAATAGAGAGGACACATGGAGGTTGACGCAGGTCCATGAAATAATTTATAATCAAAAATGAAAGCGATTACTGTTGTCTAGATTGTTTTCTAAAGGATTGTTGTTTTTTCAATCGAAAAAAAGAATTAGTTGGAAAAATGGAGCAGCCGGAATACACGAAAACAGCCTTTTGTAAAAACATCAAAATAGTTTGTTAAATTTCCTGACAAGACTAGAGAATTATAAGCATATTTTTAGTATTATATGAAATAATAATTAAGCACGGAACAACTGGTATAGACATCTAGATATATAGATGATATATATAGTATGAAGGAGTGAAATAATCATGATAACAGATGAACCACAAGATTTAGTATTAACAAATTTGTGTATTTACACGGAAACAGAGATTAATCCAAAAGGATATGTAGTAGTGAGGGGAGAAAAAATCGACTCGATTGGTTTAATGGAATCCTTTCATGAAGAAGATTGGGAAAATGCACATATAATAGATTTCCCTAAGAGGATGAATCTGATACCAGGATTAATTGATATTCATATACATGGAGCCAATGATGCAGATGCAATGGATGGGACACTAAATTCCTTAAAAGTTATGGCTGCTACCTTACCAAAGGAAGGAACAACGAGCTTTTTAGCAACGACCATGACACAAGACGAAGAAAGTATTGAAATAGCCCTTTCTTCTATTGCACAGTATATCGAAGCTAGTGATCAATCTGGAAAAGCGGAAGTTATCGGAATCCACCTAGAAGGTCCATTTATCTCAGAAAAAAGAGTTGGGGCTCAACCAATCCACTCCGTTAAAAAGCCAGATGTAGCATTATTTAAAAAATGGCAAGACTTATCAAATAATCAAATCAAGCTTGTTACGATGGCACCTGAAGAAGATGAGAACTTCGAACTTGTCCGTTATTTAAAGGCAGAAAAAATTGTCCCATCAATAGGGCACTCGGATGCTGTTTACGAGCAAGTACTATCAAGCATTCAAGCAGGCGTTAGTCATGTTACACATCTCTTTAATGGAATGAGAGGCTTGCATCACCGAGATCCAGGCGTTGCTGGTGCTGCGTTGCTTCATTCTGAGTTAATGGCAGAAATGATTGTAGACGGCGTTCATATCCATCCTGAAATTGTTAAACTTGCTTTTTTACAAAAGGGTGTTGATCATATCATCCTTATCACAGACAGCATGCGTGCGAAATGGCTGGAAGATGGCATTTCTTCCTTAGGCGGGCAAAAGGTAATCGTTCGCGATGGAAAGGCGTTATTAGAAAATGGTGCTCTTGCGGGGAGTACATTAAAAATGAATGATGCAATAAACAATATGATGAACTTTACAGGCTGTTCTTTACAGGATGTTGTGAAGATGGCTTCCTATAATCCAGCCAAGCAAATTGGCGTTTTGGATAAAAAGGGAAGTATTGCAAAAGGTAAAGATGCAGATTTAGTTGTATTAGATGAAAATAATCAAGTTGTACTAACAATTTGTAAAGGACAAATCGTATATTCGAATGGAGGAGTAAAAGCATGAAACTAATTGAAGTAAAAAACTATGACGAAATGAGTAAAGTAGCAGCAAAAGCAATAATGGAGCAAATTCAGACGAAGCCAAACAGTGTTCTAGGACTTGCAACTGGAGGGACACCGATAGGAACCTATCAGTATTTAATTGCAGATTTTACTAAAAATCAAACTTCCTATGAAAAAGTTATTACGGTCAACTTAGATGAATACGTTGGTTTAGAAAAAGATAATCCACAAAGTTATAGTTACTATATGAAAGAACAGTTATTTAACCATATTGATATTCCAGAAAACCACACTTATTTGCCATCAGCTAAAAACATAGATGATGAAGAGGCAGGAAGAAATTATGAAAAACTCATTGATTCATTAGGTGGAATGGATTTGCAAATATTAGGAATAGGTGAAAATGGACATATCGGTTTTAATGAACCAGGTACTTCTTTCCATTCTACAACAGGAATTGTGAAATTAACGGATTCTACGAGAGAAGCAAATGCACGATATTTTGCTACGATGGATGAGGTACCAACACACGCTATTTCTATGGGGATAGCTACAATAATGAAAAGTCGAAAAATTGTATTGCTAGTTTCTGGGGTGAAAAAAGCGTCTGTATTAAATCAGCTATTTCATTCAGATATAAACGAGGATCTACCTGCATCCATTTTGAAAAAGCATCCTAATGTTACGATTATAGCTGATCAAGAAGCTTTATCTATTTTAAAAGAAAATAAAGGGAGTGTGTATAGTTGATCATTAAAGATTCACATATTCCTATTTATTATCAATTGGAGATGGAGATAAAAGAAATCATTAAAGAACTAAAACCTGGCGATCCAATTAGTTCAGAACGGGAATTCTCCGAAAAATATGGTATTAGTAGGATGACGGTACGCCAAGCAATTAACAATTTAGTAGCAGAAGGAGTACTGGTTCGCCAGCGGGGCAAAGGAACCTTTGTGGCTGCACCAAAAGTAGAGCAAGAACTTTCTGGACTTACTGGTTTCTCAGAAGATATGCGATCAAGAGGGTTAACACCAAAAACAAAAATTTTGGATTTTAAGACAATTCCTTGTCCAAGAGGAATTGCCACTAAATTAAAGATAGAAGAGGGAGAGCTGGTTTATGAGGTTAGTCGTTTGCGCATTGCGGATGAAATCCCAATGGCGCTTGAAACCTCATATCTCCCAACTGCATTGGTAAAAGAGCTTCAGGAGGAGACCTTACATGGTTCTATCTACGAGTATGTAGAGCAAAACTTACATCTAAAGATTAGTCATGCTACACAAACTATTGAATCGACCTTATCACAGAAAAATGAAAGCACATCTCTTGGGATTAAAGATGGTGCGCCAGTGTTACTGATGGAGCGATTTAGTTATTTAGAAAATGGAACTCCTTTTGAATACGTTAAATCTATTTATCGTGGAGATCGCTATAAATTTGTTATTGATATGAAGAGGTCCGAATCATGAAAAAACAGAGAACAACAGAAAATGGTAATGAAAAAAGCAGGAAGTTAGATGAATGGAGTTCATTAGAAATAGTCCGATTTATGAACCAAGAAGATGCAGGAATCGCAAATGCGGTAAAAGAGGCATTACCAACCATTTCCTTAGCCGTTGATGGCATTGTCAACCGATGGAAACAGGGCGGTAGAGTGTTTGTGGTTGGAGCGGGTACTAGTGGGAGACTAGGAATCGTGGATGCTGTTGAGCTTGGTCCTACTTTTTCCATTGAACAGGATAGATGGAATGGAATCCTTGCAGGGGGATATGATGCCATGTGGACTTCTTTAGAGGAGACGGAAGATGATGAACAGCTAATACAAGCCACATTGGAGAAAGCTGACTTTTCAGCGACTGATGTGATCATTGGTGTTACAGCAAGTGGTTCCACTCCGTTCGTTCTTTCAGCTATTCATTATGGAAAAGAAAGAAATGGATTGACAATAGGGATAAGTAATAATGAAAGTACGAAGCTTTCCTCTATCTGTGATTATGGAATTGAAGCAATAACAGGAGCAGAAGTTATCAGGGGATCTACGCGTTTGAAAGCAGGAACAGCCCAAAAAATGGTGTTAAATATGCTATCTACTGCCTCTATGGTGAAACTTGGGAAGGTTTATAGTAATGAAATGGTAGATATGAAGTTAATTAATAAAAAACTTGTACAACGAGCTGTACAAACATTGATAAATGCTACAAGAATTAGTGAGGCAGAAGCTATAAAAGTACTTAAAGAGAATAATCATGATTTGAAAGTATCTATTTTTCGCGTTCTAACGGGTGGGACAATAGAGGATGCGATTCAATCACTTCGTAAGGCAGATGGTCATATAAAGCGTGCGGTTCAACTGTATTTTCAAAAAAATGAGTAACATTCTTAAGAATCTTAAAAGGAGGGATGCCCAAAAAGAAGAGATGAATATATGGTTTCTTATATATGTTAGCAGGTTGAGGATGGCATTTTTTTTAATTTATTTTATCTTATAGGGGGAAGTTAAATGAAATCGTACTTACAAAAGCTAGGGCGTGCATTGATGCTACCGGTAGCTGTTTTACCAGCTGCAGCATTACTGATGGGGATTGGCTATGCAATTGATCCAAGTGGATGGGGAGAAGGAAGTCCAATTGCTTCGTTTTTTATTAAAGCAGGGTCTTCAATATTAGACAATATAGCAATCTTATTTGCAGTAGGAGTCGCATTAGGCTTGTCAAAAGATAAAGACGGCGCTTCAGCGATTAGTGGATTGGTATCATATTTAGTTGTTAAAACATTATTATCTCCTGCTTCTGTTGCCATGTTGCAAGGAATTAACGTAGAAGATGTAAGTTTGGCGTTCTCTAAGATTGAGAATGCATTTATTGGTATTTTAGCAGGTGCTGTTGCAGCAGCACTATACAATCGTTTTAGTAAGACTCAGCTTCCAACGGCATTTGCTTTCTTTAGTGGGAAAAGGCTCGTACCAATTCTCAGTGCTGTTTCCATGCTCTTAATTTCTGTTATCTTATTGTTTGTTTGGCCGGCTATTTTCTCAGGACTTGTTAGCTTTGGCGAAGGAATCAGTAAACTAGGAGCAGTTGGTGCGGGAATATATGGTTTCTTTAACCGTTTGTTGATTCCAACCGGTCTGCACCATGCTCTAAATGCTGTATTCTGGTTTGATATTGCAGGGATAAACGACATCAATAATTTCTGGTCTAATAATGGGGTAAAAGGAGTAACTGGAATGTATCAGGCAGGCTTCTTCCCTGTGATGATGTTTGGTCTTCCAGCAGCAGCACTAGCGATGTATCATACAGCAAAAACAAAACGTAAAAAACAAGTGGCTTCCTTAATGCTTGCAGCAGGGATTGCAGCATTTATAACAGGGGTTACGGAACCAATTGAATTTGCCTTTATGTTTGCAGCGCCAGCCCTTTATGTTGTGCATGCATTATTAACCGGTATTTCCCTTTTCCTTGCAGCAAGTTTTCATTGGACGGCAGGCTTCGGATTTAGTGGTGGATTAATTGATTTTGTATTAAGTTCTCGTTTACCATTAGCAAATAATCCATATATGCTAATAGTTCAAGGGTTAGTATTTGCTGTCATATACTATACTTTATTCCGTTTCCTTATTACTAAATTTAATTTTAAAACACCTGGAAGAGAAGATGATGAAATCGTTGATGAATCATTAGATCAAGTTGCGGTTACAACGGATAATAAATTTGCAGTAATGGCCTCTGAAATTTATGCAGGTCTTGGCGGAGACGATAATGTTACATCTGTCGATAACTGTGTTACACGTTTACGAATTGAAGTAAAGGATATGGATGTGGTAGACCAACAAAAAATTAAAGCAACAGGCGTACCTGGAATTAATGTTATTGGCAAAACAAGCATCCAAGTAATTGTAGGAACTCAAGTTCAATTTGTTGCAGACGAAATTGAAAAGATTAGAAAGGTGTAACAAATTTATCCCACACTTAACGGATAGCAAGACCCAACCACAAGCTGAAGAAAATCGAGAAAGCTCTAGGTGTTCAAACTCTCTCGTAAAGGTCTGATAAGTGGAACTAACCGTCAATGGGGGAGGAGGAAAACTCCCGCTGATGAAAGTTTTTTTATAAGAAATTATTATGTTTCAGATAACTTGTAACCATAATCTAAAGGAAAACAATAATTTTATTGAGAAATGCGGTAGTCCACTCTTCAGGGGATGCCGCATTTTTATATAGAAAGAAAATAGAATAAGGGAGCAGGTTTATCTATTCGTTATCTAGAATCATTATACATAAGAAAAAGGACTTGGAACTGCTGGTAAGATAATAAGAGCTTTAAAGTTTAATTGAAGGTATGAGAAGCGCCATTTAAAAAGTGTTGATTTACTGGGAGGAGTTATATGTCTATTGATATAAATTGTGATTTAGGAGAAAGTTATGGTCCCTATCATATAGGGAATGATGAGGCCATTATTCCCTTTGTAACAAGTGTTAATATTGCCTGTGGCTTTCATGCAGGCGATCCAACAACAATGAGAAACACGGTTAATCTAGCGCTCGAAAATAAAGTGGCTATTGGAGCACATCCAGGATTTAATGATGTACTTGGTTTCGGAAGAAGAGAAATAAAAATAGCTGCTAATGAAGTATACGATATGGTTATTTATCAAATTGGAGCCTTAGAAGCATTTGTAAAGGCGGAGGGGGGAATCTTACAGCATGTTAAGCCCCATGGTGCATTATATAATATGGCGGCAAAAGATAGCCAATTAGCAGATATGATTGCTAAAGCTGTTTATAAAGTAAATCCAGAGTATATTCTTTTTGGTTTAGCAAACAGTGAATTGATTAAAGCTGGTAAACATTATGGTTTAAAAACCGCTAATGAGGTATTTGCAGATCGCACCTATCAATCAGACGGTAGCTTAACATCACGCACACAGGAGCAAGCGATTATCCATTGTCCAAAACAAGCAGCCGAGCAGATACTCCAAATGGTTAAAGAGAAAAAGGTTATCTCTGTCCAAGGACAAGAAGTACCGATTAAAGCAGATACAGTATGTATCCATGGAGATTCAAATAATAGTTTAGCCATCGTTAAGGAAATTTCATCCACGTTATTACAAGCCAATATAAATATCCAAAATTTTATCCCACTCTTAACGAGCAGTAAAACCCCCACCTCAAGCTTGGAAAATCGAGGAAGCTAAGTGGGGGATAAGGAAAAAACTTCACTGCTGGAAGTTCTCCTTATACAGGTCAAATAAACCAAATGTTTATACTAGGTTTTGATATAAAAAGGATTCCCTAAAGACTGGAAGAGATTTATCATAACAAACACTCAAATAAGATTTTCTAAGAAAATAGAAAAACAACAGAAATTTAAAGAAAAAAATGGGACTTTTATTACATTAAGATGTATAATATATTTCATTAATGTTACAAATCGTATGCTCGTAACTGATTTGTAACAAATCTAACGAAAAAACACTATAAACGTAGTAATAACTTAAATACTTTAAGATTTGTTCCATTACTATTTCTTAGTAAAAAAGGCTTTTCATTATTTGAGTATAGAAGTCTTTGAGAGTACTATCCTTTCATTGATTCACTGGTTTTTGTTAGGAGTGGGGGAAATGGGTTCGATTGAAGAGCTCTATCAAAAATATCATCAAGAGTTAAATCATTTTCTAATATATTTAGGAGTGAAGAAGGGGGAAGCAGAAGATTTAGTTCAAGAAGTCTTTATTAGAGTTCTAAAAACTAAGTGCCTTTTTAAGGGAGAGAGCAGTGAAAGAACTTGGTTATATACAATTGCTAAAAATATTGCTATTGATCATTTTCGAAAGCAAAAGAATTCGTATTCATTCAATAGTGAAATTCCGATTCATATAAAGGATGAACAGGCACTTCCTGACGAAGTTGCAATGCAGAAAGAACAGCTGGATTGGATTCATCAAATATTACGATGCTGTACAGCAGATCAGAAAAAAGTCATTTACTGCAGATACTTGAAAGAAATGTCTATTGATGAGACAGCGATGAATTTAGGATGGTCTGAAAGCAAAGTGAAGACGACACAGCATCGGGCGTTAAAGTTATTAAAAAGAAGTCTAGTAAGTTCGTAAAACAACTTTTATGAGAAATAAAAGGAGAGGTGAGGATTTTTGGATAGAGGTGGAACTAATTGATATTAGTTTCCCTAGTTGAGTTGTGAATAGAATTTTCAGCATAAAAAAGTGGAGGATGAACCCCCACTTGTCTTAATGATTATTTAATCCCCTTCATCTTGTTTTGAATCATTGGTGATAACAAGAAAAGGATAATACTTAAGAGAATAGCTACTCCACCTAAAATACCGAAGTAGGCAACCTCAGATATTTTTGTAAATAATGGAGCAATTTGTGCATTTAGTGCTTGAGCAGCGGCACTTGATAAAAACCAAAGACTCATCGTCTGTGCCGAAAAGGCTTTAGGTGCAAGTTTTGTTGTTGCAGATAGGCCGACTGGAGATAAACATAGCTCCCCAACTACGACAAGGAAATAGCTCAATACTAACCATAACGGACTTACTAATGTATTTTCTCCGCCTAAATAAGCAGGTAACATCATAATAATAAAGGATAAACCGGCAAATAATAAAGCAATCGAAAATTTCTTAGAAACAGAAGGCTGACGATTACCTAGTTTCACCCAAATCCATGCAAATACTGGTGCAAAAATAATGATGAACAACGGATTGATGGATTGGAAAATTGTTGGTGAAAGATGGAATCCAGCAAACTCTAATTGAGTTCGTTTATCAGCATAGGTAGCTAGAATAGTTGAACCTTGTTCTTGAATAGCCCAAAACATAACTGCAGCTAAGAATAATGGAATATACGCAATCAATCTAGAACGCTCATCACGAGTTGTTTTTGGACTGCGGTACATAACAGTGAAATAAATAGCTGGAATTAAGAAACCGAGAATTCCGACAATTGTAATAAATGATTCAAATGTTAAAAATCCTAAAGGTATAGTAATTGCTAGAATAATGGCAAGGACAACGATAGCAATACCTATGGAAGAATATACTTTTTTCTTTTCTTCTTTAGATAATGGATTTGGCACAACCGTACCAGCAAGTCCTAAATTTTTCTTCTTTGTCATCATAAATACAATTAGTCCTAATAACATACCAACTGCTGCAAGACCGAAACCAAGATGGAAGCTATAATTCATTCCAATTTCTCCGACGATAATTGGTGCTAAGAATCCACCAAGGTTGATACCCATGTAGAAGATACTAAAACCTGCGTCACGACGAGCATCCTCTTCACTATACATTTCACCAACAATACTTGATACATTCGGTTTTAATAATCCTGTTCCGATAACAATTAAAAACATGGAAACAAAGAACATGGAAATGCTACCTGGGATGGCTAATACAATATGCCCGAGCATAATGAATATACCACCATAGAAAACGGCCTTCGAAGTTCCCAAAATTCTATCCGCAAACCATCCACCGATGATACCGGACATATAAACAAGCGAACCGTAGATAGATACAATGGCAATTGCCGTTCCTTCTGAGATACCTAATCCGCCTTTAGATACTTCGTAGTACATATAGTAAACCAGGATGGCTCTCATTCCATAATAGGAAAACCTCTCCCAAAATTCTGTAAAGAAAAGTGTGAATAATCCTTTAGGGTGCCCAAAGAATCCCTTTTGGGGAACACTGTCCACAATTTTCTGTTTATTTAATTCTGACATCATGAAACCTCCTCTAGTATTTTAATATAATACTGAAAAGATGCTAGACTTGTCAAAAAAATTTTTGTTTCCTATAAAAAACAGCAAAAATGTTGAAATTTTGAGCCTGAGTTCATAATTTTGAATATTTTAAGAAAAATTTAAATGTTTTTAATATAATTATTTTTTTGGTAGATTATAGGTGAATAAGTCGTTTTATGGGAGTTGATAAAGCCATCAGCATTGTTTTATGGACTTTGTTTAAATTATGGGAAATAAAAAAGGAATCTAAATGTATTTTAGACTCCTAACTACCCATATTATCCTCGTACCGCTTTAATGGCCTCTTCGCGATTGGAATTATTATAAATAAATGACCCGGCAACTAGCACATTTGCTCCTGCCTCTTTTACTAATACTGCAGTTTCGGCATTAATGCCACCATCTACTTCAATCTCAAGTGTTGGATTTAATTGATCTGCTAATTGACGAACTTCTCTTATTTTTGGAAGTACATTAGGGATGAAAGCTTGTCCACCAAATCCAGGATTAACGGTCATCAATAGAACCATCTCAATATCTTCGATAATATGCTTAATCATTTCAACCGGAGTACTTGGATTTAATACCACCCCAGGTTTTACCCCATGTTCTTTAATTAATTGAATCGTACGGTGTAAGTGGCGACATGCTTCCACATGTACGGTAATGATATCCGCACCAGCCTTAGCAAATTGTGGAATGTAAGCATCTGGATTTTCAATCATCAAATGAACATCTAAAGGTAATGTTGTAACTGGACGGATTGCTTCAACAATAAGCGGGCCGATAGTTATATTTGGTACAAAATGACCATCCATTACATCAACGTGGATGTAATCTGCGCCACCTAATTCTACATCTTTCACTTCATCCCCAAGCTTAGCAAAATCAGCGGAGAGAATGGAGGGTGCAACTTTAATCATTTGTATGCCTCCCTTTCTTAATCGATTAAAATAATAGTATTTGATATGTATTACATCAAAATTATAGCAGAATGTGAGATAGCGAACAAGCGAGTTGAATGCGCTTGCTTATTTTGTAGTAGATGGCAAGATAAAAAAGTAGCCACTTCGTAAAAACAAGAGGATTAATAGAAGTGGCTATCCACAAATGAGTTTCGTCATGTAGAAGAATTATAGTTTAGTTATGATTTCTTTTTGGATATCAGCTGGTGCACCTGCATAATTTGTTGAAATACATGCAATCAGCATCTCTTTATTCTTATAAAAAGGTTCTTTATTTTTATTATAGTAAAAACGAACACTTTCTTCTTCTTTAAAGAATTCTTTCCCAATTTTTAATAGGGTAGTAATTGGTAGTTTATCAAAGGAAAATGTGCTTTCTACTTGTTGCCCAGAAGGAATAGTCTGTTCTTGATCTGTTTGCTTAAATTCTTTCACTACTTTTTTTAGGACTTTTTCTTGCGAGATTACTTGTTTAAAAAGTTTTTTACGAACTCTTTTTTTCTTCGATTGAAGTCCAAATGTTTCTAATATATAGTGATGTAATTCTGTATTTTGTGTAACTTCTTCTTGCATTTTACTGATTGTATCCATTGCAAAACTCCTCTAATCTTTTCATTCACCACTAAATCCATGGAATATAGGGATTTTGGCACTGAATCATTATATACTAAACTGTTAAAAGCACAAAATTTGTTTCGTGTATCAAAATTAATTTTAGAGAAAAAAGCGATGTTTAATAACTAGTAAACTTTTAAAGAGACTGGGCCATAAGTATTCCAGCTAAAGTTAAATCCGAACAATTATACGAAAACGTTAATGGAAAGTTCGTATAATTATTTAGGTTTTTTTTCATTTTAAAAAAGGATGCTCTACGAAGTTTGTTGCTGTTATCCGCAGCCGGAATACACTTCGCTTTCCGTGGGGCTCGCGCTGAGCCGCTTCGGCCTTTGGCCTGCAGGGTCTCAGACTGTCTCACTAATCCCACAGGAGTCTACGTGTATTCCGGCTGCTCTGTTTTCCCAACTAATTATATTTTCTATTGTAAAAAGTATGCGAAAGCAGACGCTATTTACTAGCTAAATGAGAGATTGTTCGTCTTCACAAAGTATCTATTTAGTTATGTCACAGCCTTCTTTTCTTATTCCCCGCGCTCTTCAAACAAGCGAACAATTTCTACGATTACATTTGTTGCTTTTACCATGTTATCCACAGAAATGTACTCATACTTACCGTGGAAATTTTCTCCACCAGTAAAGATATTTGGAGTTGGCAGTCCCATATAGGAAAGCTGAGATCCGTCTGTACCACCACGAATTGGTTGGACAATTGGTGTAATACCGAGATTTTCCATTGCGTGATATGCAACGTCCACGATTTCTTTTACTGGTTCAATTTTTTCACGCATATTGTAGTATTGGTCGTTTAAGTCGAGCTTCACTGTGTCGGTACCATACTTCTCATTTAACTCTACTACAATTGTTTGAAGAATACTTTTTCTTTCTTCAAAAGAAGCACGATCAAAATCACGGATAATATAAGATAGTTTTGTTTCTTCTACATCCCCTTCAAAGGAAAGTAGATGATAAAATCCCTCGTAGCCTTCTGTAAATTCAGGTGACTCACTTGCAGGTAAGCGGCTTTGTAGTTCCATCGCAATTTTGATACTATTGACCATTTTTCCTTTTGCCGTACCTGGATGTACATTTGTTCCACTTATCGTAATTTTTGCTCCAGCAGCGTTGAAGCTTTCATATTGTAGTTCACCTAATGGCCCACCATCAACAGTGTAAGCAAAATCAGCATTAAAGGCTTCTACATTAAATTTATGAGGTCCTCTGCCGATTTCCTCATCAGGAGTAAAGGCCACTCTAATTTTTCCATGTTTAATGTCTGGATTTTCTTTTAGGTAAATAAGAGCAGTGACAATTTCAGCAATACCTGCTTTGTTGTCTGCCCCAAGTAAGGTTGTACCATCGGTAGTTAGCAAAGTATGCCCTACATAATTCTTTAATTCGGGAAAATCCTTAGGAGATAATACGATATGTAACGATTCGTTTAATACAATATCCTGTCCATCATAGTTTTCTACCTTTTGCGGACGTACATTTTTGCCTGTAAAATCAGTAGCAGTATCTAAATGCGCAAGAAAGCCGACTGTTGGCACCTTTTTATCTGTATTTGCCGGCAAAGTGGCCATTACGTAACCATATTCATCAATAGAAACTTCTTCCATCCCAATTTCTTTTAGTTCTTCCACTAATAAATTGGCTAATATTAACTGTCCTGGAGTAGACGGGCATTCTAAGTTATTTTCATTTGATTGTGTATCGACAACAGCATACGACACAAAACGATTTATCATATTTTCTTTCACACTATTCAACTCCTTTATCAGATATTTTGATTTTATCATAGGAAGAATGAATAATACGAATATAGTGAATTTAAAACGATAAAGTCTACAATTTCAGCGTTTTTAGTTATAAAGCGAAAAGGTATGTTCACAATTATGTTGGATTTGGTGCAGGATTGTTGCTTTATTTGGAGAGGATTTTAGATAGAATAGAGGTAATAATGTTAAAAAAAGGAGATTTGGAATGAAAAAAAAGAATAGAGCAATGATTTTGTTTAGTACTATTGCGGTAATTATTATTATTTGCATTGCAGCAATATGGTGGTTAAATAGTAAGAGTATTAACGCGATTGAAGACATAAAAAAAATAAATGCATCCGATACGTTTGATCAGCAAGAGGAAGAATATATTGTTTATTTTTGGCAATCTACTTGTACATACTGTAAACAAATTGAGAAAGATGTTATTTCATTTAGCAATAGTGGAGACATTCCTCTTTATGTTGTAGATATGCAGGAGGAAAAGAATGAATCTAGCTGGTATGACTGGGAAGCACACCATAAAAAGTATGATCAAGTAATTGGTAAAATAGAAGACGGTAAAGAAGTATGGAATGAGGGAATAAACATAGAAAATTTCCAAAATGATAAAGATATTGCTTGGGGAATTGTTGCGAACGAAGAAAACCAAATTATCGCAACACATAATACAGCATATGGAAATGAAGCACCAGAAAACGCAGAAGAAATCGAAATTACTGGAACACCAACGATGATAAAAATTAAAAATGGCCAGTTTGATGATTATGCCGTTGGTGTAGAAGAAACATTAGACATGCTAGGGAAATAAAAGGGATAGAAGCTGAAGATAGGGAGACCTGTCTAGGCTTTTTTTTTTGATGAAAACGGACAAAGCTGAAGAGGCATTCATTAAGTGGATGAAAACCGAAAAGGAGAGCTCCTAAGCAAAAAGAGGCGTTCATGGGGGACATGAAAACCGAAAAGGAGAGCTCCTAAGCGAAAAGAGGCGTTCATCGAGGAAATGAAAACCAAAAAGGAGAGCTCCTAAGCGAAAAGAGGCGTTCATTAAGCAAATGAAAACTGAAAAAGCTACTGCATAGGTAAAAAAAATTTTCATAAAGCGAACCACAAAAGATTAAAGGTAAGCGTAACAAAGGAGCACCTCACATTCTTTGCAATGGTAGCCGATATAAACTGTCGTGATTTGGATTAATCTTTGCAAAATAACTATAAATAAAAACAAATAAACTATTTCAAAAATAAACAAACATATTATATAATGTATTTGGGGTATAAAAAAACAGTTTGTGAAGGGAGAATTATGATGGTACAGAATTTATGGAATAATGAAAAGGCTTCACAATTAAATAAAGGTTTAGATGAATTGGTTTATCGATCCAATTTAATCGGTACAGATCGAGCTGTATGTAATTGGGGTGGCGGAAATACGTCCATGAAAACAATCGAAAAAGACTTCCGCGGACGAGATATAGAAGTAATGTGGGTGAAAGGAAGCGGTTCAGACTTAGCAACAATGAAAGCGCATAATTTCACTGGTCTTAAGCTAGAAGATATTAAACCATTGATTGAAAGAGAAGAAATGTCTGATGAGGAAATGGTTGCCTATCTCTCTCATTGTATGATTGATAGTAACCACCCTAGAGCGTCTATTGAAACCTTATTACACGCATTTTTACCATATAAACATGTCGATCATACTCATCCGGATGCCATTATTAGCATTTGTTGTGCAGATAATGGGAAACAACTTGCCGAAGAAATCTATGGTAATCGTTTTGTTTGGGTTCCTTATATTAGACCAGGCTTTACTTTATCGAAAATGATCGCAGAAGGTGTACAGAATAATCCTAATGCAGAATTAGTATTGATGGAAAAGCATGGCCTTGTCGTTTGGGGAGATACAGCACAAGAAAGCTATGACAAAACAATCGCAATCATTAATGAAGCGGAAAGCTATATTCATAATAAAATAGAAGAAGAGAAGGTTTTTGGCGGGGAAAAATATCCTGCTTTAAAAGAAGAAGAGGCTGAAGAGATTTTAAGTCAAGTGATGCCAGTAATCCGGGGAGCGGTTAGTGGAGAAAAACAAATGCTGCTAACTTACGATCGAGAAGAAGATGTACTTCAATTTGTAAATAGTAAAGATGCTCAGAGCTTATCACAAATAGGTGCAGCGTGCCCAGATCATCTTGTACATACGAAAAGGCAACCTTTATATATTGAATGGGATCCGGTAACAAAAGATATTGCTAGTTTGAAAGAAAAGATAAAATTAGGTATAGAGAACTTTAAAAAGGAATATACAGCTTATTTTGAAAGAAATAAAGAGGCTGGAGATCAGATTTCTGAAACGGCTCCGAGGGTTATTTTAATACCTGGAATTGGTATGGTTAACACAGGGAAAACCCTTGCTATGGCTAAGGTGAGCGGTGCTTTATATCATCGCGCTATCTCTGTAATGAAGGGCGCTACAACACTAGGTAATTTCGTCTCTTTAAATGAAAATGAATCATTTAAAATAGAGTATTGGCCACTAGAATTATATAAATTATCTCTTGCTCCAACAGAAGCAGAATTTTCTCGTAAAATTGCCTTTGTTACGGGAGGCGCTGGAGGTATAGGTAGTGAAACATGCCGACTATTTGCAGAGCAAGGTGCACATGTTGTTATTGCAGATTTAAATATAGAAGGTGCAGAAAAAGTAGCACTGGAAATAAATGAAAAGTATGGTTCCAATAGAGCGCTAGCGGTGAAAATGGACGTAACGAAAGAAGAAGCTGTAAAAGAAGCTTATAAGAAAACTGCTCTTACTTTTGGAGGTGTAGATATCATTGTAAATAATGCAGGGCTCGCCACCTCTAGTCCATTTGATGAAACGTCTTTACAAGAATGGAATCTAAACTTAAACGTTCTTGGGACAGGATATTTTCTAGTTGCAAGAGAAGCATTCAAACAAATGAAAGAACAAGGATTAGGCGGAAGCATGGTATTCATTGGATCTAAAAACTCTGTATACGCAGGGAAAAATGTTACGGCTTATAGCTCTGTGAAAGCAATGGAAGCACATCTTGCAAGATGTATTGCTGCAGAAGGTGGAGAATTTGGTATTCGTGTTAATACTGTATTACCAGATGCTGTGTTACAAGGCTCGGCAATCTGGGGATCAAAGTGGCGTGAAGAGCGAGCAGCTAATTATGGAATAGAACCAGACCAATTAGAAGAACACTATCGAAAACGTACTACTTTATTAGTAAATATTTTTCCTAAGGATATTGCCGAAGCGATTTGCTATTTCTCTTCTTCGAAAGCAGAGAAAACAACAGGATGCATGCTGACAGTTGATGGAGGAGTTCCTGCTGCCTTCACTAGATAAAGCTAACTTTCGAGTTGCGGGGATTATTTTATCCCCGCTTTTTGTGTTAATAGAATAAAAGCGGAAAAGAGTAGAGACCGATTCTAAATTAAAATTAACTTTTGAAGAGTGAAAGAATAGTTAAGAGAAAAAACTATTTCTCCGTATTATATACTATGTTTGCTAAACAACCCTTTCCCTCTCATAATAATAGATAGTTGAAGCAGGGGGGCTGACCTTCTTGGATAAAAATTTATTAAAACAATTAATGGAGTTAACAGAAGAAGAAAAAAGCATTGTCCAGCAAAAGCAAGGTGTAATAAAAGATATCTATACTAGTCAAAGTAATTTTATTATAGAAAGTGAAAAATTTTTGCGTAAAGATAAAATGATAACGGTGAGAAAGCACACTCGCTTTATTGACTTTCCGAAACATAAACATAATTATATTGAGATTAATTATGTAGTGAATGGGGGATTGAAGCAAAAGGTTGGCAATGACCAGATTTCGTTAAAAAAAGGGGAACTTTTATTTTTAAATCAGCATATGGAGCATGAAATTCAGGCATGTGATAGGGAAGATATCGTAGTTAATTTCATCATTCAGCCACCTTTTTTTCAATTTATTTTTCAATATTTACATGAAGAAAATAAACTAACAGATTTTCTAATTAATAGTTTGTTTAACCATACGGAAAGTGGCCAATATTTATATTATAAGGTCTCTGATGTGACAGAAATTCAGGACATAATCGGGAAATTATTAAAGGAAGAAGCAAATAACTCTCTTTTATCAGAATCGACGATGAAGTTGTATATGGGGTTATTGATTATCGAACTAATAAAAAATACAGATAAAATTCAACAAAATGAAGGTGTGTTGCAAAATCAGTATCTCGTTATCGAGGCTTTGACCTATATTGAAGAGAATTATAAAAATGGAACGCTAAATGAATTAGCCGAGCAGCTCCATCAATCCGTATCCTCTTTGAGCAAAAATATTAAGAAAGCAACAGGCTATACTTTTAAGGAATTGCTTCAAGAGAAGCGGCTAAGTAAGTCAAAAAACTTATTGGAAACCACAGATCTTTCGATTAAGTGGATTATTGAAGAAGTAGGATATGATAATATTAGCTATTTTTATCGGATATTTAAAGAAAAATATGGAATGACACCGAAAGCATTTCGGTCGAAGAGGCTGGGACAAAAGTATTCCAACTAAATATAAATCCGAACAATTATACGTAGATGTTGATAAAACTTCCGTATAATTGTTTGGGTTTTTTATTAATTTTAAAAAAGAAAATTTGTGCTTATTACCCGCAGACTGAATACACTTCGCTTTCCATGGGGCGAGCGCCAAGCCTCCTCGTCACTACGTTCCTGCGGGGTCTCGGACTTTCTCGCAGCTCCCATAGGAGTCTACGTGTATTCAGTCTGCTCCATTTTTTCTACTAATTATATTTTTTTTTGAAAAGAATCAGGCAACTTATTGGTTTCGCTACTAAATGAGAGATTGTTCGTCTTTACCCATTAGATATTTTGTTTTGTCTCTTTTTCTTTGTCATAACACTTTTCTTTTGTTAATACAGTAGAAAAATTAGAAAATAGCTGTTATATGCTTGGAAAATAAGGACAATAAAAAAGAAAAATTACGTTATTTTATTGAAGAATGAAACCCATTACAATGAATTCAAGGAAACGTTTTCTAATTCCTTTTTAAGGAGAGGTGGAAATGACAAGATATGCATTAGCAGTAGATATCGGAGCCTCAAGTGGAAGGCTTATTCTTGGGTCTGTTCAGCAAGAAAAATTAGAGCTCAATGAAATTCATCGTTTTGAAAATAAGATGATCAAAAAAGGACAGCATTATTGTTGGGATATTAATCGGCTTTTTTCTGAAATAAAAAAAGGAATAAAAAAGTGCAACGATCTAGGTATTAAGCCAGAAAGTATTGGCATTGATACATGGGCGGTAGATTTTGTTTTACTAGATGAAAATGGAGAACTTTTAACAGATGCCGTTGCTTATCGGGATGATCGTACGGATGGGATGATGGAAGAAGTTTTCCAAAATATCATAAAGGAAAGATTATACTTAGAAACGGGTATTCAATTCCAAAAATTTAATACGATCTATCAATTATATTCTTTAAAAAAGACGCAGCCAGAAGTATTAGAAAAGGCGAAAACCTTTTTGATGATTCCTGATTATTTACATTATTTACTTTCAGGTATATCGGCAAATGAATATACCAATGCTTCTTCCACACAATTATTAAATGCTTTTACAAAAAAATGGGACAAAACGATTCTCGATACATTAGGAATAAACAGGGAAATGTTCCAAGAAATTAAAAAGCCAAATACGATTCTTGGAAATTT
Organism: Niallia sp. RD1; assembly: GCF_024219955.1. Lineage (NCBI taxonomy): Bacteria > Bacillati > Bacillota > Bacilli > Caryophanales > Bacillaceae > Niallia > Niallia sp. RD1. Next base: position 2,905,438 of record NZ_CP100420.1, read on the forward strand.
GAAGCCAGAATTGGTAGAGGAATTTGGTTTTGATATGAAAATAATCCTTCCGGCAACACATGATACAGGTTCTGCAGTCATTTCTGTTCCAGAGTTAAATGAGACGATTTATATCAGTTCTGGGACATGGTCATTGATTGGTGTTGAAAATAGTTTTCCTATTTGTGTAACGAAGGCGTTAGATTATAACTTTACGAATGAAGGAGGAATTGATTATCGTTTTCGTTTCTTGAAAAATATTATGGGGCTTTGGATGATACAGGAAGTGAGACGTAATTATCAGAATCAATACTCTTTTAGTGAGTTTGTTGAATTAGCAAAAGCAGCACATGATTTTTCAAGCACTGTAAATGTAAATGATAATCGTTTTTTAAAGCCTGACAATATGGTGGAAGAAATTCAGCACTATTGTGTAGAAACAGGCCAACAAGTTCCAGCAACACCAGGTGAGATAGCAAAATGTGTTTATGATAGTTTAGTAGAAAGCTATATTACAGCTATAGATGAAATATGTTTTTGCTAATTCAAAATGACCGAAAGTTGACGGTGTTGCCTGTCCAGAATTAGACGGTTATAATGTCCATATGTACATGATTCGAAACATTTCGACATTTATGATTATGATTCTGGAGAAAGGAAAAGACGCCTCCCATTATGTATACCTGCGCCAACAGATATACGGGAGACGTCCCCTAAAAAACCATATGATTATTGTATCAGATTATAAACTAATTGAAAACAAAGGAGTTTTTAGTTAGAGGTGCGGGGAGGATTCCTTCTCCCTGTTGCGGGAAAAGCATGAGCGTAATTGGTACTAGAGATAGAAAATCAAGAGAAAGTTCTGGAGAGACAAAAGTATACAACATTCGGCGATTAGGTTGTGATCAATGCGGCCGGATTCATCATGAATTACCAGATTTCTTAGTTCCATATAAGAGGTATAAGGCAGAGTGTATTGAGTCGGTTCTTTCGAACCCTTCTTCACATGATGTTCCAGCTGATGAGTCTACCCTATTTCGTTGGTTAAATTGGTTTAATTATTTTGTAGATTACTGGGCTAATTGTCTTATGTCTATTGTGCTTCGAACTAAACAAGGCGAGGTCCCTTTGAATTTGACGTCCGCAAATTCAGAGCCTGCACTTCAAAGAATAGGACGGCTGGTGGGGAATGCCCCCAGATGGCTGGAGAGAATTGTCCGGCCAATTGTGAATTTTAATTTGTGGCTACATACCCGTTCTGCATTCTTGTCCGAAGAAAGCTGATTTACACTCATGATAATCACATTTGTAAAAGGAGTGTTATCATGAGAAATCAAAAAAAGGCAGAAGAGATTGCAGTACAAAGGTTCCAACTCATTGCCCCTTTGTTGGCGGAAGGGCTAGATGCTGGAAAAGCAAAGGAATTGAAAAACCATATATGTAAGACCAGCGGTCTTTCTGAAAGGACAATCAGACGTTACCTTGAGCAGTATCGTAATGAAAGTTTTGAAGGGCTAAAGCCAAAAGGAATCTCAGAACAAATGAAAAAAGAGGGCATTCCCTCGCATTTATTGGATCAAGCGATTCTTCTTCGAAAAGAAGCCCCTACTAGAAGTGTTGCCCAAATTATTCAAATACTAGAGTGGGAGGGCTTGGCTAAACCAGGGCAGCTAAAACGTTCAACCCTTCAAGAAAAGTTAACTGAAAGAGGATATAGTTCTAGGCAAATGAGGCTCTACTCTCAAACAGGAGTAGCGGCTAGACGATTTCAAAAGCGTCATCGTAACCAGCTGTGGCAATCGGATATTAAATATGGACCTTATTTGCCCATTGGACCAAACGGCACGAAGAAGCAGGTCTATTTAGTAGCTATAATAGACGACGCAACCCGATTTATTCTGCATGGTGCCTTCTATCCTACCCTAGATTCCAGGATTATAGAAGATGCTTTTCGAAACGCTATACAAAAATACGGCGTCCCTGATGCTGTTTATTTTGATAACGGTAAACAGTACAGAACTAGGTGGATGTCTCGTACTTGTTCCAAATTAGGCACAAGGCTAATCTATGCAAAACCGTATGCGGCTGAGTCAAAAGGAAAGGTTGAACGCTTTAATAGAGTGGTAGACTCTTTCTTAGGTGAAGCAGCGCTTGAAAAGCCCAATTCATTAGATCGCTTGAATGAGCTCTTTCAAGTATGGTTATCAGAGTGTTATCAAAATAAACCACATTCCGGTCTTGGGGAGAACATTAGCCCTGAAACTGCTTTTCGAAGCGATAAAAAAGCCCTTCGATTTATTGATCCTGACAAACTAGCGAATGCATTCTTGCATTGTGAGACGCGGAAAGTAGATAAGTCGGGATGCATTAGTTTTATGGATCAGAAATATGAGGTTGGCCTATCCTTTATTGGTCGTCAAGTAGATGTTGTTTATGACCCTGCGTACTTGGATGAGCTAACAATTGAATACGAGGGGCATTCCCCGTGGAAAGCCAAAAAGCTTGTGATTGGTGAAAGAGCTGGGAAACGTCCAACATTGCCTTCACATCTCCAATCACATAAAACTGATTCTTCCAGACTTCTTAAAGCAGCCGAACAGAAGCATCAAGAACGAAAAATTGAGCAAGCTCCAGCCGTTTCTTTCCGTGCTATTTGGAAGGAGGATGGCGAAGATGTTTGAGGACTTTTATGGAATGAAACATACCCCTTTTACTCGGGATGTTCCTCCAACTCAACTTTATGAATCGTTTACGATGCAAGAAGTTTTGGGCCGGTTAAAGTATGCGGCAGAAAGACAGTTATTTGCCGTATTAACCGGAGATTGTGGCACTGGGAAAACCACAACAATTCGGAAATTTGTCGATGGCCTTGATGGCGGCAAATTTCAAGTACTATATTTATCCGATTCAAAACTAACTCCCCGGCATTTTTATAAAGGATTATTAGAGCAGTTGGGGTCGGAAGCGAAATTTTATCGAGGGGATGCAAAACGGCAGCTACATCGGGAAATTGAGTTAATGAGAGGCATTCATGGGATCCAACCCGTAGTTGTAATAGATGAATCCCACCTGTTAGACCGTGAGATGCTTGAGGAGGTTAGATTTTTACTGAATTTTAAAATGGATGCGCAAAGTCCGATGGCTCTTATCCTTGTGGGACAAAGTGAATTATGGGACCGTCTGCGTCTTCAATCATACGCAGCCATTCGCCAAAGAATTGATATTCAATTTAGATTAAGTCACTATGATCAGGCTCAGGTTAATGAATATGTCTCACGACATCTAGATTATGCTGGGGTAGACCAACAAATCTTTTCAGACGGTGCTTTGGAGGAAATTCATCGGTTTTCTGGTGGAACGCCAAGACTTATAAATAAATTATGCACACACAGTCTCCTGTATGGAGCCCAAAATGGACGTCGTATCATTGATGATCATATGGTTAAGCATGTCATTCAGGGGGAACTGTCATGAGCAGACTGTGGTTGAATATGATCTATGAGAAGGATTTAGATTGCTGGTCAGTGGTAATGGATGATGATAACTACATGATACATTGTGGTGAGTTTTTTGAACTTTGTATTGAAGGAGACATTGGAATTCCTTGTCGGTTGGAATTAGATAGGCAGTGGTATATTGTAATGGGATCTGAAGGTGTAAAGCTTGATTTAAAGGAAAATGAGATATATAAAATTGGAATTTGATATTGAAAATGGAGGCTTAGTGATTCGCAGCCTCCATTTTTTGGTCATTTTCTCCATCAAAATCGGGACAAAGTATACCGTCAATTTCTGGACAATATAGTTTAGCATTAACAGAAATAGAAGAAATTTTTGAAAAATCTTTTCCAAGTATTAATATTATTGGCGGTGGCTGCCAAAATGAAATGTTAAACCAATTACTTGCAGAAGCTACTAAGAAAGATGTATATGCTGGACCAATAGAAGCGACAGCTATTGGGAATATCGTTTCTCAATTTATTGCATTAGTAGAAGTGGAAAATTTATCGGAAGCAAGACAAATGATAAAGAAATCTTTTGAAATTAAAACGTTTAAAGCAACCGAAGATGTAACCAAATAAAAGGAGGAAATAATTATGTCTGTTAGAGAAAATTTTGAGTTAGCAAAAAAGCAATATGAACAATGGGGAGTAAATGTACAAGAAGCATTAGAAAAGCTAAAAAATATTCCCATTTCGATTCATTGCTGGCAAGGAGATGATATCGCTGGATTTGAAGTGAATCAAAGAGAGTTATCCGGGGGAATTGATGTAACAGGAAATTATCCTGGGAAAGCAACGAATCCAGAAGAATTAAGAAGCGATTTAGAGAAAGCACTCTCGCTTATCCCTGGTAAACATCGTGTCAATCTACATGCTATATATGCAGAAACAAATGGGGTAGCAGTAGAGAGAGATGAGCTAGAACCGAAGCATTTTGAAAATTGGGTACAATGGGCAAAAGAAAATGGATTAGGGTTAGATTTTAATCCTACTTTATTCTCCCATGAAAAAGCAGCAGATGGTTTAACATTAGCACATCCAAATAAGGAAATTCGTGATTTTTGGATTCAACATTGCATCGCAAGTAGAAAAATTGCTGAATATTTTGGTAAGGAGCTTGGTTCACCAGCCCTAACAAATATTTGGATTCCAGACGGCTATAAAGATATTCCAAGCGACCGCTTAACACCAAGAAAAAGATTAAAGGATTCATTAGATGAAATTTATGCTGTAGAAACAGATGAAAGATATAACTTAGACGCTGTAGAAAGCAAAGTTTTCGGAATTGGGTCAGAATCTTATGTAGTCGGCTCCCATGAATTTTACTTAGGTTATGCATTGAAAAATAATAAATTGTGCTTAATGGATACTGGTCACTATCATCCAACAGAAACTGTTTCTAATAAAATTTCTTCCATGCTTTTATTTAGTGATAAATTAGCATTGCATGTATCTAGACCAGTGAGATGGGATAGCGATCATGTCGTTATTTTAGATGATGAACTAAAAGAAATTGCCGTAGAAATCGTCCGGAATGATGCATTAGATAAAGTAATCATCGGTCTAGATTTCTTTGACGCTAGTATTAATCGAGTAGCTGCATGGACAATTGGTACAAGAAATATGATTAAAGCACTTTTGAATGCATTATTACTTCCAAATGAAAAATTAAAACAATTACAAGAGGAAGGGAATTTCACAGAGAGATTAGCATTAATGGAAGAATTTAAAACATATCCATTTGGAGCTATTTGGGATTATTATTGTGAACAAATGAATGTACCAGTGCGTGAATCTTGGCTAAATGAAGTGAAAATTTATGAAGAAGAAGTCCTTTTAAAGAGATAAGGGAAATATAAAAAGCAATCACTCTATCTATTTTGAGTGATTGCTTCAGACCGTAGACAAATCCCTGAATTTTAGATATAGAGGTTTGTCTATAGTATATTTATTAGTCTCTTTGAATAGGGATGTTGCTTTCCGCTTCAGGGGTTCGCTTTCCGTGGGGCTCGCGCTGAGCCGCTTCGGCCTTTGGCCTGCAGGGTCTCAGCTGTCTCGCTAATCCCACAGGAGTCTCACCTCTTCCACTCCAAGCAACGCATGAAAATTCCATTTTTGTCGACAAACTGAAGCAATCACTCTATCTATTTTGAGTGATTGCTTTTTTAATAGCACATGGAAAAGAGAAACTTGAATTTTTCTTTTCACTATAAGTATTTCCATGTATAATGGAACATACAGTTTTTTCCTTTAGGAGGTGTCTGTATGAAGAAGTTACTGTATGTGTATATAAGTGTGTTTTTATTATTTGGTATTTATTTTTATCATTCCCATTTAAATGCTGCATTGGAGAATACGAATGGAATAAAAAGAGAGCGGTTACAAGGTGTGGTGAATGATGAATATGTAATGGTAACCTTTATGGATGGTATCGATTATTGGAAGTCTGTTTTAAAAGGATTTGAGGATGCCGCTAATGAATTAAATGTTTCCGTTGTATATAGAGGTGGAGCTTTATATGACTTACATGAACAAATTACAATTCTAGAGCAAGTTATAGCGAAGAAGCCTGCTGGGATTGCGATTTCTGCCATAAATCCGAATGATTTAAATGCTACTATTAATAAAGCGGTTGATATGGGAATACCTATTGTTTTATTTGATTCAGATGCCCCGTTAAGTAATGCGTCATCATTTTTAGGAACGAATAATTATCTTGCAGGGGCAGAAGCAGCAGATAAAATGGCTTCCTTAATTAATAACCAAGGAAAAGTAGCTGCTATTACTTTACCAGAGCAGTTAAACCATCAAGAAAGAACTAAAGGCTTTATGGAAACAATGAAAACAAAATATCCGAAAATAAACGTTGTACAAGTTCTTGATGGTGAAGGTGATCAACTTAAATCGGAAAAAGTAGCGAACGAGATTATACAAAAGTATCCAGATATAAAAGGGATATTTGTAACAGAAGCAAACGGCGGAGTCGGAGTGGCTGATGCTGCTACCAAAAACAAAAAGGTAGATTTAAAGATTATTAGTTTTGATGTTGATAGGAAAACATTAGATCATATAGAGAACGGATCTATTTCTGCGACAATGGCTCAAGGGACTTGGAATATGGGATATTGGTCGATGCAGTTCTTATTTAAATTAGATAATGAGAAAACGAAAAATGATGATCATTCTCTTCCCCCGTATGTAGACACAGGAATAACAATCGTTACAAAGGAGAATGTAAAAGAATATTATGCAGAATATACTAAATAAAGAAGAAAGGCTATGACAAATGTTTCCGAAATTAGATAAAATCAATGATTTCTCCATTAGAGATAAGCTGATTGCTTTGTTTTTGCTAATTAGTATTCTCCCAGCTATTGGATTAGGATTGCTAGTAGGTGTTACGGTTGAGAAAATTTTAGGGGAGCAAGCTACGAAAAATACCCTGCAGTTGATTGATCAAGTGAACACAACATTGGAATCATCTATTACAAATGTACAAAATGTTAGTTATCTAATTTCAATGGATTCACAAATTAATTCGTTTTTTTCTCATGGACTGAGTGAAGATAAAGAGAAAGAACAGATTTATTCGATTCGTCAAAAAATGCAAGGGTTTACATCTTTGTACCCAGAAATTGCAGGAATTTTACTCATCAATAGAGATGGACAATATATTAGCAATGAGCTTTATGCCAAAGAGGATGTGGACTTAACGAAGGAAGCATGGTATGAAGAAGCAGTAAAAAACAAAGGGATCTTCAAAATAATCGGCAAACCTCAAAAACGCAATATTATTAGTCAAATTAATTACAAAGACAATGATGTGGTTACGGTTGTAAGGGCAATTGTTAATAGAGATACACAAGAAATCTCAGGCGTAATCTTAATAGATTTGAAACTAAGAGTAATAGGAGAAGCAATAAATAATGTTCAAATTGGACTATCTGGATTTTTAACCGTTATCGATGAAAGCGGAAAGGAGATATATTCGACTTCTCATAAGGAATCGTTAGCCATTCCAGAAGCAATCTTATTGGAGAATGATTGGGGCTCTTATAAAAAGGTGATTAATGGGGAAAAAATGGAGTTTATTTATCAGAGAACACCTTTTACCAATTGGACAACAGTGGGAATCTTTCACGTGGAAGAATCAGTAGCAGAAGTAAGGGAAATTCAGTTATATCTATTCCTTTTTGTTTTTTTTCTGTGCTTCGTTGGTATAAGCGCTTCCTATTATTTTTCAAACTCCATTTCCAATCCAATTATCAAATTAATGATGATGATGAGAAAACTGGAAGATGGCAATATGGATATACAATATGTAGGGAATCGGAAGGATGAGATAGGTAGACTGGGGAAAACGTTTAATCATATGATTACAAAGCTTAATAGCTTGATAAAATTAACAGAAATACAAGAGAGGCAAAAACGAGAAGCGGAACTAAGAAGCTTACAGGCTCATATTAAACCACATTTCTTATACAATACACTAGATACTATTAATTGGATGGCAAGAAAGCATGGAGCAAAAGATGTCGCTGAGGTAGTGTCGTCCCTGTCTTCTTTTTTTAGAATTGGCTTAAGCAAGGGAAATGATTTTATTCCATTGAAAGACGAAATGAAGCATATACAAAGCTATTTGGCGATTCAAAAAGCAAGATATCAGGATAAATTAAATTATGAGATTATTTTTGAGCACGGGTTGGAAGAGGTGAAAATACTTAAATTAGTCCTTCAACCAATAGTAGAAAATGCGATTTATCACGGGATTAAAGAGAGAAGAGGACCAGGTGAAATTCTTATAAGTGCAGAACAAGACAGTAATTGTCTTGTGTTAAAAATTATCGATGATGGTATAGGCATAAGGGAAGAAGATTTAAGTTGTTTAAGAGAAGAACTAAACAGCCTTGTCATTTTGAATAAGGATAAAAAAGAACAAATAAATTTTGGCTATGGAATGATGAATGTACAAGCAAGAATTAAACTAACATATGGCGAGGCATTTGGATTATCGATCGATAGTCAACTACATAAAGGAACCGTAGTGGTAATAAAACTTCCATTGAACTTAGGGGGAAGTAAGGAGTGAGAATGGATGAATAAACAAAACTGGAATGTATTAATTGCTGATGATGAACCCATTATTCGTGACGGCATTCGAAATTCAATTGATTGGCCGTCTCTACAGATGAATGTCGTTGCAGAAGCAGAAGACGGGGAGGAGGCAATAGAACTTTCACTTATGTATTCTGTTGATATTCTTCTTGTCGATATAAATATGCCGATTGTAAATGGCTTAAACGTTATTAAGCATGTTAAGGAAAAACTACCAGACTGTCGAATCATTATTATTACTGGTTACGATGAATTTAAGTATGCTCAAGAAGCAATCAGACTCAATGTTTCCGATTATTTGTTAAAGCCTATTGACCCTAATCACTTATTAGAATTACTAAACAAGTTGGAAAATGAATTAGTGAATGATAATAATCAAAAGGATTTATTGGATAGAACGTCTGAACAATTTACTAAAAATTTGCCAACTTTTAAAAATACTTTTTTTCAAGAGTGGGTAGAAGGGAAGTTAAATAACGAAGAAATCAGGAGTCAATTAGCGTTATATTATTTAAATGAAAATATTCCCAAAAACTTAATAGTTATATCTTGTTTAGAATTTCTTAAAAATAAATCAATGCTAAAGGAAAAGGAAAGAGAAGAAATCCAAGAATCACTAAAATATCACATTCTTTTGTTCTTTGAAACGGAAGAAGTTGGTTACTTTTATGATGACTCTGGGCTTATCTTTCTTATAAGTTGGCATGAGATAACAAATGATCGTCTTGTGCAACTGGAGGAAATTATCAAGAATGAATTAAAAATGTCTATAGCAGTTTACATGGAAAGTAATGAAAAGGACTACAAGCATCTTTCCTTGTTATATAAAAAGTGCAAAGAAATTATACAAAAAGAAATTAATATTTCACCTATAGTAAGAAGGGCAAAAAGTATGATTGAACATCAATATGCAGATTCAACGCTTTCCCTTGAAAAGGTTGCAGTAGCTTTACAGGTTTCTCCGGTTTATTTAAGTCGGCTAATAAAACAAGAGTTAGGAGTCAGCTTTGTACAACTTCTCACACACAGAAGAATGAAGCAGGCCGTATACTTACTTCAATCAACAGATTATCCAATTATTTCGATATCAGAATTAGTGGGGTATGAAACTCAGCATTATTTCAGTACAGCCTTTAAAAAAGTAATGGGCTTATCTCCAAATAAATACCGTAGAAATATCATAGATGATTCAAATAACGTAAATAGTTAAAGCAGGAGCTCTGTTATATTCGGGCTTCTTTTTTTATTTGGCTGTGGGTTAATTAGCAACAAATACTTAATTTTATAGAGAAATGAAAGCGTTTTATATTAAGTTAAAAAAGTATAAAAATAGTAAATTATTTAAAAAGACCAGATTTATAGCGAATGCTATATTAGTTTTAGAAAAAGAAAACCACCTAATAAATATGGGAAGGGGGAAGTTTGTTTGTTTAAAAAAACGCTTACAATAATTAGTGTAGTAGTTTTAATACTTATTACAACTGCTTGTGGAGTGCAAAAAACAGGTGCAGAGACAAAGGGGTTTATTGGGATCTCTATGCCTACCAAATCATCTGAAAGATGGGTAAACGATGGAGAAAATATGAAAAAACTGTTTGAAGATCTTGGATATAGTACGGATTTACAATATGCAGAGGATATAATTGAGAACCAAACAGCACAGATTGAAAATATGATAACCAAAGGTGTTGATATTTTAGTCATTGCACCTATTGATGACCGTTCTGGATTAACTGGTGTTTTGGAAAGAGCACATAATAATGGGATAAAAATCATTTCGTATGACCGTTTAATTCAACATAGTGAATATGTAGATTACTATGCAACATTTGATAACTTTAAAGTAGGAGAATTACAAGGACAGTACATTGAGGAAAAGCTGGAGTTAAAAAATTCTGAGGGCCCATTTAATATCGAGATTTTTGCAGGGTCTCCTGATGATAATAATGCTTACTTTTTCTTTGATGGAGCAATGTCCGTCCTTCAGCCATATATAGATTCTGGAAAACTAGTAGTAAGAAGTAAACAAACAAAATTTAGCCAGGGAGCAACACTTCGTTGGGATGGTGCATTAGCTCAATCAAGAATGGATAATTTATTGAGTGCTTATTATTCAACAGAACAAATTGATGCAGTATTGTCTCCATACGATGGAATTAGTATTGGCGTAATCTCTTCCTTAAGAGGTGTTGGATATGGAAGTAAAGATAAGCCGATGCCGATAATAACAGGACAAGATGCAGAGCTTGCTTCTATAAAAGCAATTATAAATGGAAGACAAACGCAAACGATTTTTAAAGATACAAGGGAATTAGCAAAAAAAGCGGTAGAAATGGCAAGAGCTTTATTGAATGAAGAAGAAGCAGAAGTAAATGATGAAGAAACATATAATAACGGGAAAAAAATTGTTCCTGCCTATCTTTTAAAACCAGTTTCTGTAGATATTGATAATTATCAATCGGTGTTAGTAGATACAAATTATTATACGAAAGAACAGTTAGGCCAATGAATAATTGAAATAATATATTGGTGGTGAAGAATATGGCAAATATAATTCTCGAAATGCGTAATATTACAAAAGAATTCCCTGGGGTTAAGGCATTAGAAGAAGTTAAATTAAAGGTAAAAGCAGGAGAAATACATGCACTATGTGGCGAAAATGGAGCTGGAAAGTCTACATTGATGAAAGTGCTTAGTGGTGTTTACCCTTATGGCGCCTATTCTGGTGATATTCTTTTTCAAAATGAGATTTGTGAATTTAAAAATATTAAGCAAAGTGAAGAGCTTGGAATTGTAATTATTCATCAAGAATTAGCATTAGTTCCGGAATTGGCAATAGCAGAAAATCTTTTTTTAGGAAATGAAATCGTTAACAATGGTGTGATTAATTGGAATGAAACGTTTCTTCGTGCCAAAGCTTTACTGCAAAAGGTTGGTTTAAAGGAATCACCCAATGTGAAGGTAAGTGAAATTGGAGTAGGAAAACAGCAATTAGTTGAAATAGCAAAAGCATTGTCAAAGGATGTTAAATTACTTATTTTGGATGAACCGACAGCTTCATTAAATGAGGACGATAGTGAAAACTTATTGAATTTATTATTAGAATTTAAAAAACAAGGAATGTCTGCCATTATCATTTCCCATAAATTAAATGAGATTGAAAAGGTTGCAGATTCGATCACCATTTTAAGGGACGGAAAAACAATTGAGACATTGGATGTCAAGAACGATCAAGTGGATGAAAATCGCATTATTAAAGGCATGGTTGGAAGAGATCTTACAAATCGTTATCCCGAACGTATTCCTAAAATTGGTGAAATTGTATTTGAAGTAAAAGACTGGAATGTATACCACCCAAAACATATCGATAGAAAAGTCATTGATAATGTGAGCATTACGATACGTAAAGGGGAAATAGTTGGAATTGCTGGGCTTATGGGTGCTGGTCGTACGGAATTAGCAATGAGCTTATTCGGGAGAGCATACGGAAAAAATATAACTGGTAACATCGTAAAAAATGGAAAAGAATTGAAATTAAAGGATGTAGCATCAGCGATTAATAATGGATTAGCGTATGTTTCGGAAGATCGAAAGGGCGATGGCTTAATTTTAATGGAAGATATCAAGCAAAACATTACGCTGGCAACCCTTGACCGAATTTCCAAACGATCTGTTTTAAATAAGAACCAAGAAATAAAGGTAGCAGAAGAATATCGTCAAAAATTTAGAATAAAGACGCCGAGTGTCTTCCAAAAAGCAGGGAATTTAAGTGGCGGAAATCAACAAAAAATAGTTTTAAGTAAATGGGTGTTTTCAGAACCAGATATTTTAATATTAGATGAACCTACAAGAGGAATTGATGTTGGATCAAAGTATGAAATTTATACCATCATTAATGAACTAGTAAAAGAAGGAAAAAGCATTCTCATGATTTCTTCTGAATTACCAGAGTTATTAGGGATGTGTGACCGCATATATGTGATGAATGAAGGTCGCATAACAGGGGAAGTTCTGAAAGAAGAAGCAGATCAAGAGAAATTAATGAAATACATGACCAAAAGTAAAGTAAGGGGGTAAGTATACATACAATCACCATTAAAAACGAATCCGATAGGTTCACAAAAAAAGAATTCCAGTAAATCACTTATTCAAATTAATTTCCGTCAATATAGTATGATTATCGCCTTAGTATTTATTATGGTATTTTTTCAAATTACTACAGATGGACTTTTATTAAAACCATTAAATATTACAAACTTAATCTTACAAAATAGTTATATATTGGTCTTAGCTGTTGGGATGTTGCTTGTTATCGTTACAGGGCATATTGATTTATCAGTAGGTTCGGTTGCTGCGTTTGTTGGTGCTATCTCGGCGATTATGATGGTGAATTATGAAATGTCACCATTTTTGGCAATTGTTATTTCTTTAGTACTTGGAGCAGTTATTGGAGCATGGCAAGGGTTTTGGATTGCATATGTTCGAATCCCAGCATTTATTGTGACATTAGCAGGTATGCTGTTGTTTAGGGGATTAACAATGATTGTTTTAGAAGGGAAATCAATTGCTCCTTTTCCCGAATCCTTTCAAAAAATCAGTTCTGGATTTATTCCCGACCTCACTAGTGGTGGTTCTTTACACCTCTTAACAATATTAATTGGGATAGCTCTATCAATCGTTATTATTTTCTTCCAATGGAAAAATAGACGAAATCAATTAAAGCATCAATTTGAGGTTCAACCATTTGGGCTATTTGTATTAAAGTTAGTAGGTATGATAGTCATTCTAAATATCTTTACATTTGTACTAGCAACCTATGAAGGAATCCCCAATATATTAATTGTATTAGGTGTTCTTATTGTAATTTATACATTTGTGACAAATAAAACAAAAGCCGGAAGACATATGATTGAGTCAAGTTTTTGTGGGAGTTTTTTTAGCTCCCTTTTTTATAAAGTAAAACCTCTAAGTTTGTATCCGCTTTCCAATTGGTTTTGTTCTTCCAACTGTTGATTCTCTCATTTTTTAAAAACCTTTTAATCCCTGTAAGGCAAAGTGAACGGGTTTTCCAATCGCTTGATTTAAGTATGGCATGTTCTGACGCACGGTTTCTGTTACTAATTTTGTGGGTATTTTTCTTTTCGGTCGATGCTCTTTCTTTGATTTTTCCGTGGCTTTTTCCCATTTCCCATATATCGTTTGGATGGATAGGTCATCCTTCAATCCAATCCACAAGCGCGCCATGCTCATGACGCCTTTTTTGCTCCATGCTCTTCCATTTTTTAATCGTTTGGCTAATTGATTCATCATTGCTTCTGCACTTCCCATTGGACGATACGCTGTCGTGTCCACGCCTTTCTCCTGTAACCAACTACGGTAATCTTTTATGGTTTCCTGATGATGCGTTAAAAAGGCAAGGAAATGCTCTAGTTTTTCTTCTTTTTCTGGTGTATCCATTGTTCCTACTGCGCTATTCAACTCTAGAAGTAATGTTTCTACCTGGTAGTTTTTTAACGCTCTTTTCATGTAGCGGTATCGAGGATGGCTCTTCATTAGTTGCTTCATCGAACGAGCGACATGAAAACGGTCCATGGTGAAAAAGGCGCGTTCCCGAAAATACTCCCGACATGCCGTTATCCAGCCTGCTCCATCACCATTAATAATAAGCAAGGTTTGGGTAGGATCATACGCATAATTATTCTGTAAGAACGTTTCAAAGGCTTCCCAAAAGGGTTCTTTTCCTTCATAAAGAAAATGCCTTTTATTTCGGAGCCTGATTCGCTTTCCGTTTTCTTTCCATCCCTCGTGTACAGCGGCGAATTTCAACTCCCATCCACGCTTTTTCTTTTCTTGACTCTTCACATATAATCCATCTACTTCGACAAACAATACCTTTTGAAAAGGGCGTTTTTCCTTAGCGGGAAGTACGCTTGTTTGAAGAAGATGTTGCCGTAATGCTTCGTGGCTCATCGCCGAATAGCCTAAAAATTGTTCGAACGTTTCCACCGCCTTTCGATAGGAGGAGCCATTCGTCGCTAGTTCTAGCCCCCATTCTTCTAGTAGCGGACTAAATCCCTTATTCCCCTGAAACTGTAAATAGTGATCTAATAGACAAATATATTTTTTAGTCACACGATCAAAATAATAATTACGCTTCAGCTCCACAGCTCCAAACGCTGTATCTAATCGTATTTCTCGTTTATCACGTAAAGCAAATCTTCTTTTGTCTCGTTGCTTGGCAATCTCTTGATCCCAATTTTCTAACGTTTGAACAAGGATTTCTTGAAACGTCATTTGTAGTGTTCGAAATAAAGTTTTTTCCAATTCTTTTAATGATGGCATTTTTGTGTTACATTGATTCATGAGAGCCTCTCCTTTTCGTAGTGTTCAGTCAAACTCTACTTTACAAAAGGAAGCTCTCTTTTTTAATACTTAATTTTTTCCAGCTACCGCGCTTTCGCTTGGTGGCCTTTTTGTCTAGTTGGGGGACTCGTCCCCCAACTAGACAAAAAGGATATTTATTCTCCCACAAACATTTTACTCATACAAGACATATCTATGCTATCGGTGGAAATGAGAAGGCAGCATTGCTTTCTGGAATAAAAACGAAAAAGATGACCTTTATGGTGTTTGTTAATATGGGTGTGCTGTCCGCATTATCGGGTCTATTATTCGCGGCACGATTAAATGCAGCCACACCAAAAGCGGGTAATCTATTTGAACTTGATGCTATTGCAGCATGTTTCATTGGTGGCGCGTCCGCATACGGTGGTATTGGGACCATACCTGGAGCAATTATTGGTGGTTTAGTAATGGGAATCATGAATAATGGAATGTCATTAATGGGACTTGGAGTAGACTGGCAGCAAGGAATTAAAGGATTGGTACTTTTAGCTGCTGTAGCCTTTGATATTTATAACAAAAACAAAGCTCAATAAATTTTGGGGATAAAAAGATGAAGTAGGTCAAACCTAGTTTGTCTTTTTTTATGAGGAAAAAATCTTTATAGAAAATAAAACGACAAATATGCTATAGTAATAAGCATATAACAACATAATCCCAAGAAAACAAAAATGGAGGGAGAACTTTAAACGTGCTTGTAGCGGAAAGACGACGAAAAATTGTGGAGCTTGTAAATGAAAGACTAAGCATTCGCGTAACAGAGCTTAGTGAGATTTTCTCTGTAACAGAGGAAACCATTAGAAGAGATTTAGAAAAGCTAGAACAGGAAAAACTCTTGATGAGGAGTCATGGTGGTGCGGTGAGTGTCGAAAAAGAACCTGCAGATACTCCTTTTATCGTAAGAGAGGTTACGAATGCGGATCAAAAGAGAGCAATAGCTCGAGAAGCAGTAAAACATATTCAACCAGGAGAACAAATTATATTGGATGGCAGTACAACTGCTTGGTATATGGCAGCCCAATTACCTGATATGCCTCTTACTGTTATCACTAATTCTATTAAGGTAGCATTGGAATTAAGTAAGAAAGAACAGATTAAAGTAATATCGACAGGTGGAATGCTTCTGTCAAAATCTTTATCTTATGTAGGACCGCTAGCTGAGCGCTCCCTTGAGAGATATTATGTGAACAAGTTGTTTTTATCCTGTAAAGGGGTAGATGTGGTAAGCGGTTTAAGTGATGCGAATGAATGGCAGGCACTATTAAAGAAACAGATGATGAATATTTCATCTGAGGTTACTCTCCTTGTAGATTCAAGTAAATTTGGAGTAAAAACTTTTGCTCATATTGCAAACCTTGATCAAATACAGCATGTTATTACAGATGAGCAGATTCCATCAGAATATGAAAATTGGTTTCAAGAAAAGAATATATCCTTTCAAATTGTTCAATCATAAAGGAAATGCAGTGTATAGATTTATAATAATAAAAGATAGTACTGACATTGATAAAAAATGTTGGCGCTATCTTTTTTTTGTTTTGAATGATGGGGTTAATAAAGAAAATCAAAAACAAATCAAATAAAATTCACAAAAACTCCACATTTATCCCCTGTTTTTATTTTTGTTTTTGTTGACTTACTTTTGTTTCGAGCGTAATATAAAGATAAGAAAACAAGAATATAAAATACTAGAAAATTAGAGAATGAAGGAGTGAGAAAGAATGGTAGCGACTATGCAAAAGAAAGATATTATCGAAGCACCGTTTTTAAAAGAAATGTGTGAAGCAACTTTTAACATGTGGAATATGGGATGGGATGAAAGAAATGGGGGAAATATCAGTTATCTTTTAGATGAGGAAGTAGTGGAACAATATTTAGATGTTAAGCAAATTATCCGTTCCATTTCATTGAAGTTTCCAGTATCAGAATTAGCAGGAAAATATTTTATTGTTACAGGTTCTGGCAAGTATTTTAAAAATGTGAAAGAAGATCCTTCTAATACACTTGGGATTTTAAAAGTAGATGAAAGTGGAGAAAAAGTACACTTACTATGGGGATTTGAGGATGGTTCCAATCCTACTAGTGAGTTACCTTCCCATTTTATGAGTCATATTGTGCGTTTACGAGTAGATCCTAATCATCGGATTATCATGCACAATCATGCGACTAATATACTTGCCATGACATTTATTCATGACTTAGATGAAGCAAGCTTTACGAAAACCCTTTGGCAAATGTGTACGGAATGTATTGTTGTTTTTCCTGATGCGATCGGCATATTGCCTTGGATGGTTCCTGGAACAGATGCAATTGGCGAAAAAACAGCGGAGAAAATGTTGGAGCATCGTTTAGTAGTTTGGCCGCATCACGGTATCTTCGGTGCTGGTTCCACAATGGACGAAACATTTGGTTTAATTGAAACAGCAGAAAAAGCTGCACAAATTTATACGATTATCGGAGATGCCTCCAAGATAAAACAAACGATTACGGACCAGCAGCTTAAAGATTTAGCAGATGCATTTCAGGTAGTACCTAGAGAAGGTATATTAAGTGTATAAAAGAGGTGGGCATATTGCCCTTTCTTTATAAATTATTATGTGAAATGTTGAACAAATAAGAGGAGGTAAATAAAAATGAGTGCACATGTCTTTTATGTTCCAAGTACAAATTTAATGGGAAGAGGTTGTTTACAGGAAGTAGGACCACAAATAGAAGAATTAGGATTAAAAAAAGCGTTGGTGGTAACAGATACTTTCCTAAATGAAAGCGGGATTGTGAGGAAAGTGAAAAAAGTATTGGATGATAGGCAAATAGACTATGCTGTTTATGCAGGAGTAAATCCTAATCCGACTACAGCAAATGTATATAGAGGAGTAGAAGTATATAAAGAAAATGGATGCGACTTTATTGTATCTGTTGGCGGTGGATCTCCTCAAGATACAGCAAAGGCAATGGGTCTTTATGTAACGAATGGTGGGGATATTAAAGACTATGAAGGTGTAGGAAAAACATCAAAAAAATCAGTACCAATTGTAGCGATAAATACAACTGCCGGAACCTCAAGTGAATTTACTATTAACTATGTCATTACCGATGAAGAACGCCATGTCAAAATGGTAATGGTTGATAAAAATTGTCTTGTAACAATATCAGTGAATGATCCCGAGCTAATGGTGGATAAGCCTGCTGCATTAACAGCTGCAACAGGAATAGATGCTTTAACACATGCGATAGAAGCAATTGTTACTCCAGGAGCATACGCAGTAACAGATGCTACTGCATTAGCTGCGGTAGAAAAAATATTCACCTATTTACCTCGTGCAGTGAAGGATGGATATGATATAGAAGCACGTGAACAAATGGTATATGTAATGTTTTTAGCTGGTATGTCATTTAATAATGCAGGATTAGGATTTGTTCATGCTATGGCTCATCAACTTGGGGGTGTATATGATTTACCTCATGGTGTGTGCAATGCAATGCTCTTGCCTATTGTGGAAAGAGAAAATGCGAAGCGAGACCCGCATAAATTTCCAGCAATAGCAAAAGCAATCGGTATTTCCATTGAAGGAAAGACAGATAGCCAGTGTGCAGAAGAAGTCATTGCAGCAATTATAGAGCTTTGCCAAACGGTAGAAATTCCAGCAAGATTATCAGAGTTAGGAGTAGAAGAGGTTGATTTGGAAAAACTAGCAAGCTTTGCTTTATTAGATGCATGTGCTCCTGGAAATCCATTTCAACCTACAAAGGAAGAAGTAATTTCTATGTTTAAAGAGATTTTATAATAATAGAATCGGTGTACCAGCACGATATTATATAGAAGGAATTAGGTTGTATATTACGTTACTAATTCCTTCTGTTTTTATTTATGCATAAAATTTGTGGATGTTCCAAATGAAACCCCAAAAAATAAAAATAAACAAACATATATTTTTTTGTTTATTTTTTATATAATAAAAAGAAAGCACTTTATCTCACTCTTAACGGATAGTAAGATCCTACTGATAGAAGTTTCACTTTATGTAGAGAGTAATGAAAGGTTAGGGGAAAAGAAATGCAGCTAAAATCAATAATGGTACTTTTCATGCTTTTGATTATTGTAAGCGGATGCAGTTTCGATTCGTCTAATCAAAAATATGAAATTATTTACCAGAATGATAGGCTTCAACCAAAAGAAGGGGAAAGGTCCGCAATAGAAAAGGAATATATGATTGCTGTTATACCAAAAGTAAGTGGAATTCCTTACTTTAATGCAGTGGAAGAAGGAGTATTAGAAGCTGGGAAAGATTTGAATGTACATGTGTTATATGCAGGACCATTAATAGCAGATTGGCAGCAACAAGAACAACTTGTTAAGGAATATATAGAAAAAGAGGTTGATGCTATTGCTATTTCTGCAAATGATCCAGAAAAATTAGGTCCCATCTTAATGGAAGCAAAACAAAAAGGGATTGTAGTTATGACATGGGACTCAGATACAAATGAAAAATTTCGAGAATATTTTGTTAGCTCAGTAGATCCAGAGACTTTAGGTAGACATGTGATGGATACTCTGTCTTTAAATATGAAGGAAAAAGGTGCTTATGCCATTATTACCGGTTCCGATAATGCTGCCACTTTAAAGGAGTGGACGGAGTGGATGGTTATTCAACAAGAAGAAAACTATCCTAAAATGAAGCTTTTGGAAGTAGAGGAATCAAATGATAACCCACAAAGAGCATATATGATTGCAAATGAATTGCTGGTGAAATATCCAGATTTAAAGGGGATTATTGGAAGTTCTTCGGTAGGACCGCCAGCAGCTGCTCAAGCCGTAATGGATGCGAATAAAGTTGGAGAGATTGCTGTCGTTGGTTTATCAAGTCCTAATTTAGTACGTTCCTATTTAAAAAATGAAGCGATACAAATTAGCACTTTATGGAGTCCTAAAAAATTAGGCTATTTAACAGTTAGTGTAGCAAAAGAAATTTTATTAGGAAATGAAGTGACAGATAATAAGTCTTTTGAAAATGTCGGCATTATTAGAGTGAAAGACGATACGATTATTATGGGGCAGCCTATTGATTTTACAAAGGAGAATATCGATCAATATGATTTTTAAACGAATACAGTTATTTAAGCTAGGGCAAGCCCCCTTAAAGCGTAAGTTAATTATTACTTATATGATAATGACCGTAATTCCAATGGGGATATTAGGCTATATTACGTATACGCAAAATACAAAGGCTATAGAAGAACAAGTAGGCGAATATATTCCTAGACTATTGAATCAAGCAAATAAAAATATAGAAAATGAATTAAACTTGCTAAATGATCTGCCTAATGCAATTTATAATTCAAAAGAAATAATGTCAATTCTTAGAAGCACGCCTTACAAAGAAAAATCAGCTTTTCTACAGGAGCAATATACAGTGGAAAGCTTTTTATCCAATAACTATTTAAACAGTAATCAATCAGATATTTTAGCGGCATTTTTAATCACCAATAATGGCAATTATATAAGCACGAAAACTCCTTTTAAAGGAATGGATTTTGAGGATTCCATCCTTCCTTTTGGAGAAATTCATGATTTAGCCGGGGAAATGCCAATAATTTTGCCAAATAAAACAACTTTAACCTTCGAAAAAAATATTCCATTTATTCTCGTTGTAAATGAACTTACGGACTTTGAAAATCGGGAAAGTTTAGGTTCTTTACTATTTGCAGTAGATGTGACATTTATTGAAAAAATACTTAATGATATTGATAAGGAAGAAAGAGCAAATATATGGTTAATGGATGAAGATGGATATATCATTTATCATCCTGACAAAACACTCATTGGACAAATAGATGGCGGATTAGTAGATTATCCACTTGTAAACGGTAGTTTTCGTACAACGGAGTATGCAAAGGAAAATGTATTATATAGTATGAATCAATCAACAAATAAACACTGGATTCTCGCTCACAGTATTCCTATGAAATATCTAACCGAAAGAACAGATATCGTAAAGAATTATACACTATCCATTTTTTTTATTTTAACAATCGTTTCTACGATCATTTCGATTTTTATCGCTTGGTCTGTAACCAAGCCGATTAAGCATCTTGGAAAAGTAATGAAGGAAGTGGAAGATGGTAATCTACATGTCACAATCACTCCAACCAATAAGGATGAAGTAGGACAATTAGCCGAGAGCTTTCAGTCGATGTTAGAACAATTGAGAATACTGATACAGAAAAACTATGAAATTGAATTACAACAACGAAATGCGCAAATCTATGCACTTCAATCACAAATAAATCCACACTTTATGTACAATACGTTAGAAACAATTGGAGCAGTTATTGAGGAAGAGGATCCAGAAACGGCAGTAGATATGGTAGGTATTCTTGGACAAATGTTAAGGTATTCATTAAGCAGTAGTGAAAATTTAGTGCCTCTGCAAACGGAATTAACACATATAAAAAACTATTTAAGGCTTCAAAAAATCCGTTTTGAGGACAGGGTCAACTATGAAATGGTGGGAGAAGATCAGATTCCCCTCTACTATTCTCCTAAATTTATTATCCAACCAATTATTGAAAATACTTTTAAATATGGAATGAAACTAAGGAAAGTATTAATAATATCGATAGCCATTTTGGTGGAGGATGGAAAATTAAAGATTGTCATTAAGGATAATGGACCTGGAATAGAGGAAGAAAAATTGCAGAGTATCCAAAAAAACTTAAATAAACAAGATTATTTTACAAGAGAATCGGGAGTGGGATTAACAAATGTTCATGCGCGAATTAAAATGTTGTTTTCTGATAAATATGGGATAACGATTGAAAGCAAACAGTCCATCGGAACAACAGTAACGATTCTTTTACCTCTGATTCAGGATCCTTGTATAGTGTATGAGAACAGGTTAGAAGGTGGGAGAGAAAATGGAGAAAATTAAGGTGATTGTTGTAGATGATGAACCTAGAATTTTAAAACGCATGGTACGGATGGTAGAAGACGATGGAGAAGTGTGGGAAATCATTGGAGCCTTTTCTGATGGAAAAGAAGCGATTGAAAAAATAGAAGAAAAGTCACTTAGGTTTGATTTACTTTTAACAGATGTGCAAATGCCTGAAATTACAGGGCTGCAACTTATTAAGCGTTTAAAAGATAAAATGTCATTTGAGTCAATCATCATTAGTGGATTTGATGATTTTGTCTATTTGCAATCTGCTATAAAAGAAGGAGTTTCCAATTATTTATTAAAGCCAGTTCATCGAGAGCAATTGAAAGAAGTATTACTACAGATACAGAAAAAAATTGAAACAAAAAGGAAAGAAGAAAAAGAAAAGCAGCAATTACAACGAAAGGCTGAAGAATTAGACTATACGAAGCAAATATATTATTTAAGTCAATTGCAATTGGAAGATTATTTGAGAGAAGATAAACAGAAATGGTTACAGCTTATAGGGAAAGGTTCATTTCAGTTATTGTATATCAGCATTGATCAAAATAGAAATCAAACATGGTCGGATGAGTATCTAGCTTGGCTAAAAGTAGCAAATGAAGATATTTTGTCTTCATTAAAGATCTCATTAGAAGAATGGTCTTCCTCATCGAATAGAAGAAAATGGTTATGGAGAGATGATCTTTTTTCTATATGGATTTTAATAGAACATCAAGAGTCTCAACATTTACGTAAGGAAACAGAAGCACTTTTACGATTATGGAAAGAAAATATTAAAAACATATCCGAGAATACGGTTACAATTGCTGTGGGATCGGTGTTTACAAATATGGAAGATTACTTGACTAATCGAAAAAAATTAGAGAGTGTTATGCAAAATAGAATGATATACGGATGTAATAAAGTGTTTTGGCTTGAGCAATTGCCAGAGACAAGTGAGGAGAGTAAAAAACATAGTTCAGAAATTATTAAAAGCATCCAGCAGCTTTTATTTAGTCTGGAGAATGAGGGAAAGAAGGAAGTAATTATCTCGCTCGAAGAATATTTTAAAAAGCTGCAACTAATTAGTTCAGCAAGTATTTTAGAAGAAGCTGTACAATTACTTGGATTAAGAATTGTAAACAGATGGGTTGAGTTAGAAGGATTTGGAGAAGAAAGAATATTGTTCCGCGAAGTAATCTCCTTAACAAAAAATACATCCAATTTTTATCAATTGAAGGATAAGATAAAATTTTGGGTTCTTTCTGTAATGGAAAGGATTCAAAAAGCCAAAAGAACCAATAAAAACCCTATTCAAAAAGCAAAGGATTACATTCAGGATCATTTAGGCGAATCGATAACCATTAAATTAATTGCACAACAGGTATACATGAGTCCTACTTATTTCAGTGTTTATTTTAAGGAGCAGACAGGGGAAACCATTCTAGACTATATTACGAAAACACGATTGAAAAAAGCAACAGAGTTATTGGAAACAACGGATCTTAAGATATATGATATTGCTGTCCAACTAGGCTATCAGGATACAAAGTATTTTAGTAGATTGTTTAGACAATGGTATGGATACACACCTTCTCAATATAGAGAAGCCCATCTAAAAAGATAAGGGAGGAGCGGCTAAGTAATACTAGGATGAGGAATATAATCATATTTGAGCTATCGGAATCTATGGGAAATGAGTTTCCGATAGCTTTTTTTTGTTAGATAGACTGGTAGTGTTTAGGACAGTAAATTTTTAAAAGAACTGTTTCAATTCCTTCCATTTATTTAGGCCTTCATAGTTTCTCGTTGTGTAATAATGAAAACCCTACCAAAAAACATTTTTTTATCCCCCCATTCTTAGTTTTGTCTCCTGTTAAGCGCTTTTATCATGCAGTAATATGTAGATATCAACAATGTAATTGCTTTCAATAATAAGAAGGGAGTAATCAAAGAATGAAAAATCGTACTAGATTAGCAAGTATTATGCAAGTATATAAGGATCAATTTGAAGAATATGAGAAGAGACATAATGAACTTTGGCCAGAGATGGAGGAGACGTTAAAAGCTCATGGTGTACATCACTATTCCATTTTCTTAGAAGAAGAATCTGGACAATTATTTGCCTATTTAGAAGTAGACGATGTAGAAACATGGGATAAGGTTTCGAAAACGGAAATTTGTAAGAAATGGTGGGACTACATGGAGCCATTAATGGAGACAAATCCAGATAACAGTCCTGTGTCTAAGCAGCTAAAAAGTGTTTTTTATCTTGAATAGAATAATAGAAAGGAAGATTAGTGATGGCGACTGCGGTGAAAAAAAATGATAAAAAGGCTACAATTACAGTAGCTATGTCCAATTATCTTGAAGCAGGCTCTATTGTTGCTGGGGCCGGTGGATTGACTCTATGGATGGAATACTTACATTTAGATGATTTTAAGCTTGGTTTACTGGGAGCCCTAAGTGCAAATGGGTTTGGTTCAGCAATTGGTGCTTTAATTGGTGGTATTTTAGTAGATAAATATGGAAGAAAGTTTATATATAAATATGATTTGCTCGTATATATGCTTGGTGTTTTATTGATTACTTTCTCTTTCAATTTTCCAATGCTGTTAATTGGCTATGTGATTACAGGTATTGCAGTAGGGGCTGCCATTCCAGCTGCCTGGACATACATAGCAGAAGAAGCACCTGATAAGGAGCGTGCAGCTAGAATAGGATATGGTCAATTAGCTTGGTCTGTTGGACCAGCAATATCGTTATTATTGTCTGTTTTACTTGCACCACTAGGTTTATTGGGGAGCAGAATAATATTCGCGCAATTATTTATAATCGCTTTAGTAACATGGATTATGCAGCAACAGATTAATGAATCAGCAATTTGGGAAGAAGAAAAACAGAAAGAGAAAGCCCAAATTCAAAAAGGTGAAAAAATTGCCAATCCGATTAAAGAACTTTTCTCCATTAAAGCTAATCGAAAAGCAATCGTTCTCTTAATCGGAATCTATGTGTTCTGGAATTTAGTGGCAGGGGTAATGGGTTACTTTATGCCATATATCTATGAAACGGTTGGTGGTTTAACAGCGGCACATGCTAACTTGTTACAAGCATTTTTATGGATATTAACGGTTGCTTCTACTTATTTTGTCTTTATTAAATTAGGAGATAAGGTAAATCGTAAATTACTGTATACCATTGGTGCAGTTCTTGGAATTATTGCTTGGTTAGTTTTATCATTAGGTTCAATGGGGATGTTTGAACTATTTACATTCGTTATATTATGGGGTGTTGCAGCTGGATTTGGAGCACAGGCATTTTATGGGTTATGGTCAAGTGAGCTATTCCATACAAAGTATAGAGCTAAAGCACAAGGCTTTTTATTTGCAACAGCACGTGTCTCTGTAGGGTTAATCTCATTAGTAGTGCCATTAATGATTACTACATTAGGCTTTAAAACGTCAGGTCTGATAATGATAGGATTCTTGTTAATTGCAGCTATCATCGGATTTATAATGGCTCCTGAAACGAGAGGGAAATCATTAAAAGAAATTGAAAAAGAGCGCTATTCTGCATAAAAGGAAAAGGATGTCTTAATGGAGTTATTGTTTAAATAACACTTTAAGACATCCTTTTCTTATTCTACTACTCTCTTTAAGCCGATGCTGGCTAAAGCAGTGTGTAAATTTGCACAGGTGGTAATTTTGCTAAAATCAATTCCTAAAGAAATAATCGTTTGCGCAATTTCAGGTCTAATACCAGAGACAATGGATTTTACACCAATCAAATCCAAGGCATGGACAACTTTAAATAAATTATCCGCAACCATAGTATCTACAATTGGTACGCCTGAAATATCTAATATAAGATATTCAATTTTTAAATTGGCTGATTCCTGTAAGGCAACTTCTAAAATTAACTGAGAACGTTGTGTATCAATTTCACCTATAAGTGGGATAATGGCTGTTTCCTTTGCAATTGGAACAACTGGGACAGACAGCTCTTCTAAAGCAGTATAAGCGAGCTTCATTATCTTCGTATTATGCTCTTCATAAATATGTCCTATATAAGCACTGATTTCATCGAGAATAGGATCAATAATTTTTCCAACATCGAGCATTGTAATTGGTGCGAAAGATTTTTGTTCTAATTCTTCTGTGAATACGTCCCAAATAACATTTCGATAAACCGATAGGGAGCGAAGTGCAGATTGTAAGGGAATATGATTCTTTACAAACGTTTCCCCCGTTTTTTCAGACCAATATTGTATTCCTTCCGAATCTTTATTATCCTTTAAGGCTTCAGCCAAGATGAAGAAAAGCTTAGCATTCCATTCATGCATGTCTTCTTCGCGATACGGAAGGGATAAATTAGATTCCTGCTGTTGTAAGAATTGCGAAAGTAGTGTATTTGTATTTTCAGCAAGGATGTTCTTGTTTTCTATGATTTTGTTGCCTATATAAGCTAATTCATCCTTCAAAATGGCTCACTCCTAAGTTTAAATCTATTAATAGTATACATGTTCTTTGATTATATGTGGAGCAAATGAGCTTTTCCACCTATATTTAATGATAAAATTAAGTATTTGTATTGTAGTAATGATTATTTAAGACTGTTTTTAAAAGATTGGCGCTTATCCCTAAAGATTATTCAGACAAGGTGCTGTGGAATTTCTTAAGACAAGCTTTGGATTATAAACAACAGATGGAGGCAAGATTCCTTTCTTTTCCACCGCATCTATAATCCATTTTGCTGCTTCTAAGCCCATTTCCATTTTTGGATGGGTTATAGAACTTAATTTGACTTCTGAAGCTTCCGTTAAAAATGAATCGTCATAGCCAATAATGGAGATATGTTCTGGAATACTTAAGTTTAATGTACGGAGGTAATTGATTACTTGAATGGCGAGTTCATCATTGTAGCAAACAATTGCAGTAGGCCTAGTAGTCGTTTCAAATATCTCCGCAAGTCGCTCTATCGGGTAGGTTACCTCATTTTCGGTTGAATAATTAATAATCATTTCTGGGAAGAAAGGAATCGAGTATGTTTTATATGCTTGAATGAATCCTTTCATTCTATTTATTCCTTGTAAATCATCTGTTTTAAATAATCCAATAATTTTTTTGTGGCCAAGTTTTATTAAATGTTCGGTCGAAATAAATCCACCATGTTCGTCATTCACCACTAAATAGGGAGGCGAGAGTTGGGAATAAAATTGGTTTATCATTATATAGGGAATTTTATTCTGCTCCAGTTCTAAATAAAGCTGTATATTTGGATTAAAGGTATTGGATTTAGTCGGCTCAACAATTAATCCATCAATGTTTCTGTCCAACATTGTCTGAAGACATTGTTTTTCCTTTTTAATATCATTGTCCGTACAAGCGAAGGTAAGGGAATATCCTTGATTTGTTAAATGAGATTCAATTCCTTTTATAATAGACGGGAAAATATAGTCTGATATATGGGTTGTTATAACGCCGATATTTTTTGTTCTTTGTAATGGTGGATAGGAAAGGGCTGATTCAGAAGAGCGAACTTGTTGATTAGAAACAAATGTGCCAGCACCCTGTTCTCTATATAGCCAACCCTCATGCACTAAATCCCCAATTGCTTGTCGAATTGTATGACGACTTACTCCAAATATTTTTCCTAACTCATTTTCCGAGTATATTTTTTCTCCGGGCTGCACTTTTCCAGTAGTGATCCAGTCCGTAATTTTTTCTTTCACCATATTGTATTTTGTTGTTTGTGCCACTGTTTCACCACTTTCCATTGTAGATAACGCTGTTAACTTATACGTACAATAAAAATTATAGGGATATCGTACCAGAAAAAGGCATAAAAGACCAATGATTTCTTAGTAGAAAGATAGCAAGCAGTGATGATATTTCGAAGGGGACCAAATGAAGGGGCAAAATTTTCTTTCTATTATACGTACAAGTTTGCTTATCTAAGTTTTAAATATATAAGGAGTTTTGGAAACGCATTACTTTATTAGTTGACAACTTGTATATACATGTTATGATGAAAGGGAAGGAATATAGTATATTAATCGTTAATAATGGTATTGTTCAAGTAGAGAATTGTATAAGTTGACGTGCGCTATGATGTCAACCAATTTGTGTGTTTATGAGCAAGTAGTAGTTCTTTTCCTACTAAAGCGATAATGAAATAGGAAAAAACGTAAATACTAATTCCATTGAGTTTTTTAGCATACAGGAAAAAGGACATAATTTTCACATCGGTGGTGTATATAGATGGAACAAGCATGGTGGCAAAAGGCAGTAGTGTATCAAATTTATCCGAAGAGTTTTCAAGATACTACAGGGAACGGAGTAGGAGATATTCAAGGAATCATAAAAAGATTAGATTATTTAAAAGAATTAGGGGTGGACGTACTGTGGTTAACACCGATTTATGCTTCCCCACAAAAAGATAATGGCTATGATATTAGTGATTATTATTCCATTCATCATGAGTATGGAAAAATGGAAGATTTTGATCAGCTATTAAAAGAAGCACATCAAAAAGGATTAAAAATTATCATGGATATAGTCGTTAATCATACGTCTACTGAGCACGAGTGGTTTAAACAGGCAGCCTCTTCTAAAGATAATCCATATCGTGATTTTTATATTTGGAAGGATGGAAAAGAAGACGGTAGGGAGCCAACTAACTGGCAGTCTAAATTCGGTGGTAATGCGTGGCAATATGATGAAAAAACAGGACAATATTATTTGCATCTATTTGATGTAACCCAAGCTGATTTAAACTGGGAAAATGAGAAGCTTCGTGATGAAATATACAAAATGATGCAATTTTGGTTTGAAAAGGGAGTAGACGGTTTTCGTTTAGACGTTATTAACTTGATTTCCAAAAATCAAGCCTTTCCAGATGATGATGGATCGGTAGCACCAGGGGACGGAAGAAAGTTTTATACAGATGGTCCTCGTGTACATGAATTTATCCATGAAATGAATCAAGAAGTTTTTTCAAAATATGACAGCATGACAGTTGGGGAAATGTCTTCTACAACTTTAGAGCATTGCATTAAATATACGAAGCCTGAACGAAATGAGTTAAGCATGACCTTTAATTTCCACCATTTAAAAGTTGATTACCCTAACGGAGAAAAGTGGGAAATAGGAGAAATGGATTTTCATGCTTTAAAACAAATTTTATCTAACTGGCAAGTCGGTATGAATAAAGGTGAAGGCTGGAATGCGTTATTCTGGTGTAACCACGACCAACCACGTATTGTCTCACGTTATGGAAATGATGGGAAATACCATAAGGAATCAGCTAAAATGCTCGCAACAACGATTCATATGATGCAAGGAACTCCCTATATTTATCAGGGAGAAGAATTAGGCATGACAGATCCTAAATTTACTTCCATTGATCAGTACAGAGATGTCGAATCTTTGAATATGTACAATATTTTGCAAGCAAATGGTAAGCCGGAAGAAGAAATTCTTGAAATCTTGCGCAGAAAATCTCGTGACAATTCACGTACACCTGTTCAATGGAACGGAGAGAAAAACGCTGGATTTACCGAGGGGACACCATGGATTGAAACGGCTCAAAATTATAAAGAATTGAATGCAGAAAATGCATTAAAGGATAAAGACTCTGTCTTCTATCACTATCAAAATTTAATTAAACTTCGTAAAGAATACGATATTATTACAGATGGAGATTATGAATTACTTGCTCCAGACGATGATAAAATATTTGCTTATTTACGTAGTACAGATAAAGAAAAATTATTAGTGGTAAATAATTTTTACGAGGAAGAAGCGGAATTTAAATTACCAGAGCATATTGATATGACAGGGTTAACAAGTGAAATCCTTCTTTCTAACTATTCAAACTCAGCTTTCTTCGGAGAAAGTATGAAGTTAAGACCATATGAGTCCATTATATATTATCTAAAATAAGTTTCGTTTTCCTGCGGTTTAAGGTCGCAGGAAAATTATTAATCAGATTTATGGGAAAATTTTTGTTATTTTCATAGAAAAAAGTTAAACTAGGAATAGAAACTTTTATTGGAGGGTACTAGCTTGTTTAAAAATCTATTTAAAAGAAATAAAGAAGAGAAAACGAGTTCAAGTAATCATTATATTCAACCTTTAGAAGGAAAACTATTAAGTATTGCAGACGTTCCTGATCCTGTATTTTCCCAAAAAATGATGGGTGATGGCATAGCTGTAGATCCATCCAATGGTGTATTAGTTGCTCCGGCAGATGGACAAATTATGAATGTATTTCCTACAAAGCATGCATTAAGCATGACAGACAATAATGGTAGAGAGATCTTAATCCATGTTGGATTAGATACTGTTGCATTAAAAGGTGAAGGGTTTACTACTTTTGTCAAAGATGGAGATAAAGTAAAACAAGGACAAAAATTAATGGAAATTGATTTTGATGAAATCAAATCAAAAGTTCCTTCCATCATTACTCCAATGGTATTTACTAACCTAGGAGAAAATGAAAAAGTAGTAGTGGAAGGTAATGAAATTAAAATTGGATAATTCAAAAGCTATGAGGCTGCCTCATAGCTTTTTTATTTTTATGAAAAGAACCGAGTTCCATATTAAAGAAGCAACGAAGAACATTGCTTGAGCACAACTAGAGAAGCGATGTCATTTTTGTTATTAGGGAAGAGAAAATGTAGGAAAACGGTTCACATAATAAATTATTAGAAAAGAATAGATTTTTGCAATCCTTTATAAAAATTAATTGCCACAAAGAGATATTAGTTAATAGTACAGAGTTAACCGAATGCTGCCCTTATTAAAGGGCAGTCAGGCTGTCGAGAAAGTCTCGACAGCTTTTTTTACAATTCCGATATACAACATATAGTGTTTTAATAATACCTTATATTCCATATGTTGTGGTAAAAATCAATTAAAACATCAAAAACCCCCTTTTTCAAAATCATACTTTTAAAAATAGGGGGTTTTTCTACAATCTGGCTGCCCTTATTAAAGGGCAGTTTTTTTGTGGGGAGAGGAAGGGAAAGTGGTGTTTATAAGAGAGATGAAAGCCGAAATCGGTGCGAGAGGAAGGGAAAGTGGTGTTCATAAGAGGGATGAAAGCCGAAATTTGTGGGAGAGGAAGGGAAAGTGGTGTTCATAAGAGGGATGAAAGCTGAAATTTGTGGGAGAGGAAGGAAAAATGGTGTTCATATGAGGAATACGGGATTGTAAAATAAAGTATGAAATTCGTAAAACACACTCACTTATATTAGAGAGCCCTATCTCTTAAACAATCATCCATTAATAGCTGGTTTAAAGACGCCATCCCCTTTCTAATATGAAATTCTCCCTTTCTAATTATTTATTTAATTACTATTTATCACTAGTGTTGCATAAATGTTGTTAGAATATTCAGTTTAAATATGTCCCCTGTTAAGAGCCAAAAAAGTAAATACCCAACTAAAGGTGGATCCATCCATTTGGAAATTTTTTTACAATTAGACTTAAGAGACGACGACAATTTGTTTATTAAGGAATGGTTTTTCCTTCAATCTTTCGAAGCCAAATATGTGCTGGTTTCCACAAAGCTGCCCGTAAATATCGGCTAATTTGTAGGGTTTTTCGTTTACTTTTTGTCTCGATTTGTGCGAGAACATGCAGGCAAAAAACAATAAGTGCGATAAACACTTGATTCTGAATTGCCCATTCGCTTTGGCCGTAAAACTTTTTGATATGGAGATGTTGTTTAATCCATTTGAAAAATAACTCAATCGCCCAGCGTGATTTATACATCTTTGAGATTTCTTCAGCACTTAAATCAAAACGATTTGTGATTAAATGAAGCTCATTTCCTTTTGAATCAATCACTTTTAGAAGACGAAAGTAATTTTCGGCACGGTTTTGCGTCGTACCAATCAACACCATTTGATCCGACAAAACAGATGTATTCTCGGGTAGTTTAAAATCGTAAACCTCCCGTATGACTGCGTTTTTTCGCAGCCTAGAAAGGAAAAAGTAGCCGTCATCTGTCATCCGATCAAAGCGTTCGTAGTCTAAGTAACCACGGTCAAACACATACATACATTCCTTGTCATCAACCATTACTTCAAGCTGACCGCGGTCATGTTCTTTGGCCGTTGTCATAATGGCCTTTTCGGGATAGGATATACCTTTTTCCATAAACACAAGGCGTAAGTGCAATTTAACACCCGCTTTTGTTTTGCGGAATTTTGCCCATTTATGATTAGTCAAATTGAGAGGCAATGTGCTTGAATCAATGATTTTTAATGGCATCACAAGTTTCGTGTTGTGCGTTTTGGTATGAATTTGTGAAACTAAATCAAGGAAAAGCTTTTGGAATAAGTCTGGATTCATGCCATTTAAACGGCGTGAGAGTTGGGAAATACTGATAGAATCAAGATCAATGCCCTTTTGCAGTTGATCATCGAAAAGACAATCGCTCAGCGCATGCAGACTTTCGACTTCTTCTAGCTGCGCAAAAAGTAATAATTTTAGAAATGACTCTGTCGTTAGTTTTTTCGTATAGAAATCTAATTTCAACGTTTTCACGTTTTCTTCAAATAATTGAAGATTTATTGGTGAAAACCATTGTCCAAATGAAGTTTTTCGTGTAATCTTGTCCATGCGATAGTCCTTTTTAGTGGATTTGGACGGGTTACCACCTAACTTATCCATTATAAAGGACTTTTTCTATGCATAAAATGATAAAATTGAACATTTCAAGTATTTTTAATAGTTAAATTAAATTAACGCAACACTAGTGACTATTTATTGAAAAAAATTTCTGTCATATAAATTTTTTCTCCTTTCCAACGAAAATTTTGCCTATATCTTATCAAACCTAATGAAACAACCTACGCATACTTAGTAGCCTGTACATATAATGGCATGAAAATACTAAGAGAAGAGGTGAAAGCATGAAAGTTGTTATTTTATGTGGGGGTAAAGGGATGAGAATGAGAGGCTTAACAGAAAATATACCGAAAGCCTTAGCTGATGTTAATGGAAAACCGATATTATCGCATATCATGAAACATTATAGTGAATATGGACACCAAGAATTTATTCTGCCATTGGGATATAAAGGAGATCAAATTAAGGATTATTTCGTGAATTTAGCTTGGAGAAAAAATAATATAAAAATAGATTTATTAAACAATCAATATGACATTCTCGGAAAAACAGAGCCCTGGAAAATTACTTGTATTGATACAGGTCAAGATACGATGACTGGAGCAAGAATTAAACAGTTAGAACAATATATAGAAGATGATATCTTTTTATTAACATATGGGGATGGTTTGTCTGATATTAATTTAGATGAACTCATTGCTTTTCATAAGGAAAAAGGAAAAACCGTTACACTTACCGGTATTAAAAAAAATAATCAATATGGAGTACTTGATATAGAAGATGGAATTGCTAGTCGCTTTTCAGAAAAGCCGGTTCTAGATGACTGGATTAACGGGGGATTCTTTGTTTGTAATAAGGAGTTCTTTCAGTATTTATCAGCACAGCCAGATTGTGTGTTAGAGGAAGAGCCGTTAAGAAAGTTAATTGAAAAGAGAGAACTAGCTGTCTATCTGCATGAAGGAGCCTGGTTATCTATTGATACACCAAAGGATTTAGAAGATGCTAGAAAGATATGGAAACAAAAATAATTGGTATAAGGGAGAGAGAGGATTGCCATGAAATGGCTAAAAAGAAATATTATAAATGACTTTCTGGAAGCAGTGTCTAATAATGAAAAAAAAGATAAGTCTGCTACTATAAATATTTCACTATTTTCAAAAGAGATTTCGGTGAAATTTCATGTAGATAATTTAGTTGGAATCTTAAATGGGGCAAAAAACAATAAGGTGTTAGCTTTACCTTCTCCGCAAGAAGATAATTCCTCATTGGAGGAGATAGCTACTCCAAATTCAGTAGTTAGTGAAAATGATCCAGAAACACTGGGTAGTAATTCACAGAGCGCTGAGGAAAAAGCAAGACAAGAAGCGGCAGCCCAAGAAAAAGCAAGACAAGAAGCGGCAGCCCAAGAAAAAGCAAGACAAGAAGCAGCAGCCCAAGAAAAAGCAAGACAAGAAGCAGCAGCCCAAGAAAAAGCAAGACAAGAAGCAGCAGCCCAGGAAAAAGCAAGACAAGAAGTGGCAGCCCAAGAAAAAGCAAGACAAAAAGCAGCAGCTCAGGAAAAAGCAAGACAAGAAGCGGCAGCTCAGGAAAAAGCGAAACAAGAAGCGGCAGCTCAGGAAAAAGCAAGACAAGAAGCGGCAGCTCAGGAAAAAGCAAGACAAAAAGTAGCGGCTCAGGAAAAAGCGAAACAAGAAGCGGCAGCTCAAGAAAAAGCAAGACAAAAAGCAGCAGCTCAAGAAAAGGCAAGACAAAAAGTAGCAGCTCAGGAAAAGGCAAGACAAGAAGCGGCAGCTCAGGAAAAAGCAAGACAAAAAGCAGTGGCTCAGGAAAAGGCAAGACAAGAAGTGACAGCCCAAGAAAAAGCGAAAAAAGAAGCATTAACTATGACCAAAGTAGAAACTAAATTATCTCCTAAAGAGCCAATTGCCTCTACAAATCAAAATTTTTGTGTTATTGCTGGAAAAGAATACTGTATGAAGATTATGGCATTTTATGAGTCGCTTGTTAAAAACAGCAATAACTTCAATTTATGGGTTTGTTGCACAGATGCTATTACGTACAAGTTTTTAAATGAAAAAAATCTAAAAAATATGCATCTTATTAGAGTAGAAGAAATAGAGGATGACCAATTAAGAGCTGTTAAACAAGAAAGAATGATAAATGAATATTGTTGGACATTAAAATCTTTCGTAATTGAATATATCCTCAAAAATAATGATGTTGAGCAAGTATTGTATTGTGATGGAGATATTTATTTCTTCTCTAATCCGGATAGTATTTTTAATGAATGGGGTTCTGCTTCCATCTTCTTGACTCCACAAAGAGATTTAGATTGGGTAGAACAAAAGTATGGAAAGTATCAAGCGGGTATTGTTGGATTTAGAAAAGATGAAACAGGATTAGCAGCTGTTCAATGGTGGAAGGATCGATGTATTGAATGGTGTAGTGTCGTTGAAAGCAATGGTCGATTTGGGGATCAAAAGTATTTAGATCAGCTTCCAATTATGTATGAGAACGTTCAAATATCTTCTAACTTAGGAGTAAATGCTGCACCTTGGAATATAATCTACAATAATAATTTCAAAATTTCCTTACAAGGTGATAAAGTCTTTATAAATAATGATCCGCTTGTTGCTTATCACTTCTCTTGTTTAACTATTTATAGCAGTGATAAATATGATTTATGGAATATGCATCAATTAAATATTCAGAAGGAAATTATGAATTATATTTATGTTCCCTACCTTGATCATTTAGAAAGAGTAATTACATCTTATCAAAATAGTTATCCTGGAATCATAAAAGCAACATTATCAACGAATGATTTTATTCAAGCAAAGACAAAGTATCATTCCACTAAGTTAAAAAGAAAAATGATTAAGTATAATAATTATTTGCTATTAACTTCAATATTTAGTAAAGAGTATTTGGTTAAAGGACTTGCAATGTATGACTCGCTTAGTAAGCAGATAGAAAATTTTCATTTATGGATTTGTACGATGGATCAAGAAACCTATGATGTCTTATCTAACTTGAATTTAAAAAATGTCACCTTAATCCCAGTAGAAACAATTGAAACGCCACAGTTAAAAGAGCTAAAACAACAACGGACATTGCAAGAATATTGTTGGACAATAAAGGCGACATTACTAGAACATTTATTATCAACGCATTCTGATATTGACCATCTTTTCTATTGCGATAGTGATTTATATTTCTTCTCTAACCCACTTTCTGTGACTAATGACTTCGGTAGATATTCAGTTTATTTATGCCGTCAACGTGGAACAGACTTACTGGAACATTTCCATGGGCAATATCAAGCTGGATTTATCGGATTTAAAAATGAAGGGAATAGTAGAAAAATTTTAAATTGGTGGAAGAAAAAATGCTTAGAAGAATGCTCTGATGTATACAATGATGAACGGAAATCATGGGGAGATCAATTGTATTTGGATCGTATCCCAGAATTATTTGAAAATATAAAAGTGAGTGAAAACCCAGGAATTAACGCTGCTCCATGGAACCTTATTCTAAATAATGCCGAGCAAGAAGTAACCATGAGGGAGAATAATGTATATATTGACAATAATCCATTAATGTTCTTCCATTTTGGTAGTTTGTTAATCTTAAATGTAAATGAATTTGACTTATGGAAGCTAGAAGAAGTTAATATATCGTCTGCCATCTTAACGAATATTTATAATCCGTATTTAATGAAATTAAGAGAGATATCAAACCGCCTTTCTAACAATGCACAATTCTTTGCAAATGTGCCTGCCAATTATACTGCTAAAAATCCTTATTCCATCGCTTCTCTATAAGAGGTGAATGTCATGAAATTGAAAAATAAAAAAGTGTTAGTCACAGGTGCATATGGTTTTATTGGATCCCATCTTATTAAACAGCTTGTGAAAGAAAATGCGTCCATCGCTGTCATTGTTCGGGAACATTCCAATCCTTGGAGAGTACAGGAATATTTGCCTCATTTAAAAAAATATGAGGCAGATATTCAAAATCGCTCAGACATATGTCGAATTATCCATGAATTTAAACCAGATTATATTTTTCATTTAGCAGCTTATGGAACAAACCCAAGTAATAGAAATGACTTACTTGCATATGAAACGAATATAGTAGGAACAATGAATATCTTATTTGCAGCAAAAGATACAAAATGCAAAAAAATTATTTGTCTTGGAAGTAGTTCTGAATATGGGGATAAAAAAGAGCTAATTCATGAAGAAATGCTATTAGAACCAGTTGATATTTATGGCAGTACAAAAGCAGCTTCGACGATTATTTCGCATCAATTAGCACTGGATTATAAACTTCCCATTATCACTTTGCGTGCTTTTAATATTTTTGGGGAGGCAGAGGATAACCATAAATTATTTTCGCATATTATTGAAAAAGTAATGCGTGATGAGCATGTAAAATTAACAACTTGTGATCAATATCGTGATTATAGCTATGTTGGAAATATTGTCGATGGCTTAATTCTTGCAGCCACATCTGAAGGCAGTAATTTGATTTTAAATATAGCTTCTGGAACTGCCCATCCTTTGCGATATTTTGTTGATTTAATTTATCAGCATTTAGATACAAAGCAAGTACCTTTGTATGGTGCTATACCAAAAAGGGAAAATGAAAGAAATGCACCTATTCCTGATATAACAAAGATTCAAGAGGTGCTTGGGTGGACTCCAGCCGTTTCCGTAGAAGAGGGAATAAAGAAAACCATTGCCTGGTATAAAAGTTATTATCATCATCATTAAAGGGAGTGGAGGTGTTACTTATGACAACTGATTGGCAACAAATATATAAAGATAAAAAGGTTTTGATAACTGGTCATACAGGTTTTAAAGGTTCTTGGCTAGCTATTTGGCTAACAAAGCTAGGTGCGAACGTAATTGGTTATTCTTTAGATCCGATTGGAGAAGAAAGTCTATTTGAATTGGCTAATATGAATAATAAAATGAAGGATATAAGGGGAGATATTCGTGATGCTACGAAGTTACAAGCAGTTTTTGCACAATATCAACCAGAAATTGTCTTTCATTTGGCTGCACAGCCATTAGTGAAACAGTCTTATCGAGACCCTGTCTATACGTATGAAGTGAATGTGATGGGAACGATGAATGTGTTAGAAGCGATAAGAAAGTCTCCGTCCGTAAAAGCAGGAGTGATGGTAACAAGTGATAAATGCTACGATAATAAAGAATGGGTATGGGGATATCGTGAAAACGATCCAATGGGTGGGTATGACCCATATAGTTCAAGTAAAGGATGCTGCGAATTATTGATTTCCTCTTATCAGCATTCTTTCTTTCCAATCGATTCCTATAGTAGTCACGGGAAGTTAATTGCTTCTGTCCGAGCGGGGAATGTTATAGGAGGAGGAGATTGGTCAGAAGATCGAATCATTCCTGATAGTGTTCGCTCCTTATTAGCTGGTCAGTCCATTAAACTGCGTTCTCCTCAATCTGTACGTCCATGGCAGCATGTATTAGAGCCGCTTTCTGGCTATTTAAAAATAGGTGCTTATCTATATGAAGGTAAAATCGAATATGCGGAAAGCTGGAATTTTGGACCAGAATCAGATAGTGTTACAACGGTACAACAATTAGTTGAGAAAATTGTTGAGCAGTGGAAGGATGGTAGATGGGAAGTAGATTCGTCACATACTGCAGAACATGAAGCAAAGCTTCTTAGTTTGGATATAAATAAAGCAAAGTACTATTTAGACTGGCACCCAAAATGGAATATTGACCAAACAATATATTATACAATGGAATGGTATAAATGGTATCGGGAAGTAGACGTTTATGAACTATGCTTAAAACAGATAAGTGAATATGAAAAATAAAATAACAAGATTAATAGAAGCTTTTCGCTCCTTTGGTTAGAGGATTCACTCAAACATAAAAGGAAGGTTTAAAGCTTCTATTTGTCATTCTAATACAATGAAAGTGTGAGAAAACAACTGACATATCTCTTCTTTATTTATAATTACATGCACTTCTTTGTTATAAGAGACTGGGACAAAACAAAATACATAATAGATAAAGACAAACAATCTCTCATTTAGTAGCGAAACCAACTCGTTCCATTTCGCTACAGACACTCTATGCGCCGGGGAGCAACCTAAGCTTCCTCGGCTAAAGCCTGTGGGGTCTAAAGACTGCTCTACTTCCCGCAGAAGTTGAGTGTCCTCCCCTCCATTTCACTACGTTTTTAAAAGTTGTTTCGTTCCATTATTTTTTTTAAGAAAGTATAATTAGTAGGAAATACGAAGTGTATTCAGTCTGCGGGTGATCACCACAAACCTTCCTTTTTAAAATGAATAAAACCCCAAACAATTATACGAATTTTTTTAGCATGTACGTATAATTGTTTGGGGTTATTTGATTGAAAATACTTATGTCCCAGCTACTTTTTTAACGATAATATAAAGTTTTTATGTTTCGCTACGATTCTTTCTTTTGCTAGTCTAATTTTCTTTCGGTTTTTATTACTTGTTAAATAGTATTCTTTCTTTTCAATCGTTTCAGCCAGTTTATTTGTATTGGTTAATAACGTATAGGGTAATTGGTGGATGGAGGCTGCGAAATCCACTCCTTTTGAGCGATAAGCTAACTGGATAAAAGGTGTCCCACTTGAGGCAGAGAGTACATTTGCGTGCAGCTTTAGGTTAAGGGAAAAGTGGCAAAGCGATAAGAAATAATAAATTTGCGAAGCAGTACATACTTCTGGTATGAAAGTGACTTTTCCTCTTTCTTTAATGCTTTCATATAAATCCTTGCAATGAGGAATATCCAGATCCCACATTGGGAAAATAACAATTTGATAGCCTTTATTTAAAAGATTCGTACATGCTTTAATCACTTGATTTTTCAGCTTATTCTCATCATAACCAAATAGGATGTTATTAGTGGTTCCCCAATTGACTGCTATGATTTTTTTATTGCAGTCATGCAAGTATTTTCTTTCTATATAATCGTCTATTTTAGGAGTGAAAAGCATGCCGGAATCACCGATTATTTGATAGTTACTTGTTGATGAAGGGGGTAAACTCTTAATATATTTATGTGTAAGAGGGCCTCTTAGACCTGCGAATGTAGAATACTCTATCACTTTTTTTATTTTCTCTTTATTAATCTCTTTGTTATGAAAATTGGTGAAAGATAATTGGAATTCGCCTCTTTTAAAGGATTCGATTGTTTCTTCTGTCATATAATCGATACCTGTTCCGTAGCAATAAAGGGGAAGCTTCATCTCTATTGCTTCTAAAGCTAAATCAATAAAGAAATTACCTTGAAATAAAGATCCTCCCCCTAAAACAACAATATCGAAAGGCTTTTCTACATATAATTCAGTCAATGTTTTAGCTGCATTTATAGGGTAGGAGAATAAAGTATACTCTTCGTTAAGCCATCTTTCACAAGCTTGAGCAAATGCTTCATAACAAACCTCATCTCCGATATTATTAACTCCTAAATAACCAAGATATAATATTCTCATTGTTCGTTTCCTCCTTCCTTAGAAAGAATCACTTCAATATGATCAAGGAGCTGTTTCGCACGCACCTGTACAGAGTGTTTTTGTCTTACCATTTTATATCCA
The DNA here is from genome assembly GCF_024219955.1 of Niallia sp. RD1. NCBI lineage: Bacteria > Bacillati > Bacillota > Bacilli > Caryophanales > Bacillaceae > Niallia > Niallia sp. RD1. The sequence goes on from NZ_CP100420.1 coordinate 2,945,619, forward strand.
TTTAAAGCGATTTTTTTCCCTAATGTATCATAATTTCTTAAATGATAATTTGCTTTGCGCATAAAATTATCTTCATTTATTTCAATGAAATGAACACCAGGGATGAATCCTAAATCCTTGATTTCTTTTGTGCAGGAAGCTAGTAATAATGTGTTACAAGCCAAAGTCTCATAATACTTCATTACTGGATAATGGTAAATGGAATCACAGGTAAAAAACATTTTTGCTTTATTAATCTCTTGCGCAAAGCTGCTAGCTACCTTAAACGATTTCTCGTCGTACTGTTTGTGAAAATAGCCAGGATGTGCATGATAGATGAAATTAGGTAAATGCTTCATTTCATCGAGAATTTTTTGACGTAATGGATAAATAGTAGGATGTACAGCGCCCATCATTAAATAATCAATTGTTTTCTGTTGATTGAAGTCTTTAAATACATCGATATTTACATAATGGGGAAACCATATCATTTTATCTTTAAATTCTGGATACCATTCTAAAAATGTATCTCTATAGTGGGTAAAGATATACTTCACATTATTTTCCCTAATGAAAGCTCTTCTTTGATCCATTTGGTAGGTTAAATCATGCATAATGATTCCGAATGGAATATTGCACTCCTTTAGGCCAGTTACCTTCGGTGATCGAGTAGGACGTAAATCATTTACTAGGATAAAGTCAGGCTGAAAGTCCATTTTTTGTAGTGTCTCACTTATATTACCGTCTTCTTCCCAAATTCTTATATCAACGTATTTTTTAATTTCTTCTGTTAAATAATACGTATTTCTTTCTATTCCATTTTCCCAATTTTTTGTAATAAAAAGTATCTTTCTCTTCTTCTTTAATGTCATCAGCATCATGTCCTTTCCCTAATGTTTACTTTATATTCTATTCTTGTCCAAAAGAAATCGGACCATAGCAATTTGTCCAATTATTCGCTGCTGCTCACGTTTTTATGGATTGTCCATATACTATTAAGAGATGCGAGAGGTAGGAGGAGTACTTAGATGAAGAAGATTATTCTTTCAGGTTATTACGGAGAACAGAATGGCGGAGATGATGCATTATTACTAGTATCCTCTTGGGGAAGCCGGAAATTTCTTTCTGGAGATAAAATATATGGAACATGTACGCAAAAGCCTATTCTGCCATTAAATGCCGAAATGGAGGCGCTCTTTGTTCAAGAAGAACAAGAACGCAATGAAAACTTACTACGTTTGTACAGGCAGTGTTACGAAAGTGATTTTATTTTATATGGTGGTGGCTCTGTTTTTCATTCAACCGATAAAATGACGAGAGATGGCGATTTAATCGATTTAAATAGAGGGAAAGGAGCAGCTGCAATTGGTGTATCCTTTGGACCATTTAGAGATTCAGCTGCGAAAGAAGCATGTAGAAAGCTTGTGGAAAAATTCAACTATATTGGCTGTAGAGACGAGGAGAGTTATGAATTAGTCTCCTCGCTCTCTTCAAATGTTCATGCAGAATTAACATTTGATCTAGCCGTGCTCTTACCTCTTGTAACAGGTGAAGATTTCACTGGAAGTCATCAAAGGAAGGGGTTGGGAATTTCCTTATGCCATTATGAAAGATATATAGGGCGAGATACAAGTGAAGAAAAGGCAAGGGTGGAAAAAATAATAAATGCTTTAAATGAACTGAAGGAGGAGGAAATTGAGGAATTAGTTTTTATTGATTTTAACGGTCATCCTATTTTGGGAGATCAAGATATTCATCGCGAGGTTATCGAACAACTACAAACCAAAATACCAATTAAACATCTGTCTTATGATAAGGATCCAATAAATGTTCTTCGCACTATTGCATCATTAAAAGGATTGATTGGGATGAGGTTGCATAGTGCTGTATTTGGCTATATCACAAATACGCCAACTATCATTCTCTCTTACCATCCAAAATGTGATGGCTGGGCAAAACAGATTAAGGCAGACAAAGATTTTCTTCTTTCATCCAATTCATTTACTGAAGAAAATATATGGCATGCTCTTGATCAAATTATAACCGGGCATTATCGCTATCCAAAACTATCTTTAATAGAAGCTCAATCATTAGCAATGAAAAATTGGGAGGGTGCAAGATGGTCGCTGTCTCAGTAGTTATCCCACTTTATAATAAGGAACAGTATATCGAACGAACAATCATGTCAATTATTTCGCAAACGTTTCAGGATTTTGAGATTATTATTGTCGATGACGGCTCTACAGATGGTAGTGTCGTAAAAGCGGAAACTTGGATAGACAATCGAATTACGGTGCTCAAAATGGAACATAAAGGAGCTTCAGCAGCCAGAAACAAAGGGATACTGGCTGCAAAGGCAGAATTAATTACTTTTATTGACGCAGACGATGAATGGAAGCCGCAATTTCTAGAAAAAATAATGGATTTAAAAGAAAAATATCCCGAATGTGGGGCCTTTGCAACAAGTTATGAAATTCGGTTGCCAACCCAAAAAAAGATCATTCCGTCTATCTACCAAACCCCTGACAAGTGGGAAGGCGTATTTACAAACTATGTGGAAAAAACATTAAAGGATTTACCAATTATATCTTCTGCTATTGCAGTTCGAAAACAAGTATTTCAAGAAATAGGGCTGTTTAAAGAAGGGGAGCCTCTTGGAGAAGATCAAGATATGTGGTTACGAATTGGGATGAACTATCCGATTGCGTACAAAAATGACAGCTATGCAATTTATTATCGTGGCTTAGAAAACAGCGTATGTATGGATTTGACGATTTTAAATCGGTATCCAATTATTTATTCATTAGAGAATCTGCTTCGTAAAGAACAAATGCCTTATATCGATTTATACTTATCAAAATTAAAATTAGATTACAGTAAAAGATTACTAGAGGCAAACAAATTAGATTCTGCTTGGGAAGAATTACATCATACAGAAGCAAAAGTATATAAATGGGAAAAAGCAAAGCTGTGGCTGCTTTACTATTGGAAAAGGATAATCAACAAATATAGTTTTCATACAAAAAATTATAAAAAAGAATGCCCCTAAGTAAATGTTTTTATGCTCCTGCTAAAAAAAATAGGGCACTGAAAAAGTCTTTTTTTCGAATGAAAATTAGGGAATGCATATTTGAAAGGATAACAAATACAATATCCCAATTTAAATAACTGGTAACTATCACTTATCATTAAGTAGTAGTTTTTCAGTGCCCTCAAAACAAAGTGCTAGGGCCATGCATTTGACTTATAGCTGGGTTATTCAATTGTTCTTATGAGTTTGAAGTTGGCGCACCCGGTGGATAGTAATAGGGAGGAACTTTAATCCAGCCTCTTTTTCTCATCAAATCCTTTAAACTTGCACCGAATTTCATTTTTTCTAACATACATTGGGTAAACATGGTAGCTACATCATTTCGTACACATTGAGAGACAGATGCTGCGCAATGAGTGATTGCCGCAACCGTTTTTATGCTTAATCCATTCATAATTTCATCATCTGTCATCTTAACTCCAAGTGGAACAGCATTTGCATTAGAAAGTGGTCGTTGTTCACTAGTTGGTGGTAATGGAATTCCTTCTACCTTAAGAAAGTTTCGGAATCTTTGTCCTTGTATATCACATTGTTTATAACTTTCGTCTAACGATTTAATAACATCATCATCTGTTGATGTATTTAAGCCAACTTGTATATAGATACTGGCTTCATCCATGATAGTAAGATAGATCCAGCAACTCATCACTTCTCCTACATGAAGCGGATTTTTTGGCTCCGTATCTAAATTCAATTGTAGATAATCTTTTAATGCTTCAAAAATAGTTGTCATCATAACCATCCTAATTAGTGGAATTTTTCATTAGTCAACATTACTTATTTAAGAAAATAATGCATTGTTCGGCAGTCATCCTCTCGAAGGCTTGCAAATGCCTTTTCGCAAAAATGCTCTGTTTGTAAGAAAAATACTAAGTGATTTATATCGTATTTATTATTAGCACGCATAATCGAATAAATACGCAATGATTGGTAAATTTTTAATTTGTAGAGAGCCAACTTTTTTTCTCTAGACCCACTGATTTCTTTTCTGCTAAGATAGTTAGGTTGACTTTTTGTACATATAGAAATTATTGGAAATAATAAATGAGGTTGATGAAAATGGGATCAAGAGAATCTCTAGCTAAACGAGTTGCATGGATTAGTGTAATTAGTAATATTGTATTAACATTGGGAAAATTAATAGTTGGCTGGATGGGGAATAGTGATGCTGTTTTTGCTGATGGTATTCACTCTGCTGCAGATGTCTTTGCTTCTATCATTGTTTTAGTAGTGATACGGATTGCCAATAAACCTGCTGATCAGGAACATCCATATGGACATGGAAAAGCTGAAATAATTGTATCCGGAATAGTCGGGATGATTCTACTCGGTGTTGCCATCTATTTGGTGTATGAAGCTATAATTGGTTTCTTCCATCCCATTACAACACCAAGTATGATTACAATGTGGGTTGCTGTTATTTCATACGTTTCAAAAGTACTATTGTATCGTTATAGTAAGAAAATCGCTAATGAACAAAGTAGTAAAGCCATTGAAGCAATTGCTTATGATCATAAGGCAGATATAGTTGCCTCGATTGCCGCTGCAATAGGAGTATTACTGTCTATACTTGGAGAAAATTTAACGATAAATGCACTGCTCTATGGCGATAAAGTAGCTACTATTATCGTTGCTTATTTAATTTTTAAAATTGCGAAGGAAATGGTAAGTGAAGCTTTCGATATATTACTGGAGCGAAATATCGATTTAGAGATCTTAACAGAATATCGTGAAATGATTGCTTCCTTCTCTGAAGTAAAAAGGATTGATCGTCTTCGTGCAAGAGAACATGGACATTATATATTAGTCGATTTACGCATTTCTATCGATTATGACAAGACGATTAAGGAAGGTCATGACTTATCTAGACAAATAAAAAAGAAACTTATGAAAAAACACGATAATATCAACGAAGTACTTATCCATTTAAATCCATATTTTAAGGAATAGTTTTTAGGGAGAAAAGATCTCTCTACCTTAACGGTTATTTTAAATGTGACAATATTAGTAATATATAGCTGCTTCCATTGAATATCGTTTCGATCAGCACTATAGTAAAGAAAAGATGACTAGAGACTTTTCTAAGGAGCTGAATAAAATGGCAAAAGTATTATATATTACGGCAAACCCATTTGATGAATCAAGATCATATGGAATGGCAGTTGGTAAAGCGTTTATTGATCAATATGAAGTGTCTAATCCGAATGATGAGGTTATTCATATTAATCTATACAATGAGTATATTCCTTCCATTGATGCAGACGTATTTCAAGGATGGGGAAAGCTACAATCTGGAAGTGGATTTGATCAGCTTTCTGATGAGGAAAAAACAAAAGTTAGTCGTTTGGCAGAGCTAAGTGAACAATTCGTTAAAGCAGATAAATATATATTTGTTACGCCACTATGGAATTTATTGTTTCCTCCAGTGATGAAAGCTTATTTAGATTCTGTTGCTGTTGCAGGTAAGACATTTGAATATACAGCCCAAGGACCAAAGGGACTCCTTACTGATAAGAAAGTTCTTCATATTCAAGCAAGTGGTGGGATTTATTCTCATGGACCAGCAGCGGATAAAGAAATGGCACACCGTTATTTAAAGACGCTAATGGCATTTTTCGGCATTAATGATTTCCAAGGTTTATTTGTGGAAGGTCATGATTTAGCACCAGAAAGAGCAGAAGAGATTAAAGCGAATGCAATTGCTCGTGCAAAAGATGCCGCAATTACTTTTTGATAGAAGGGTGTTTTTTAAAAGATTGTTGTTTTTTCAATAGGAGAAAAGAATTAGTTGGAAAAATGGAGCAGCCGGAATACACGTAGACGCCACGGGGATTAGCGAGACAGTCTGAGACCCTACGGAAAGCGAGGTGTATTCCGTCTGTGGGTAATCGCAACAAACTATACGAAAAATGCCTAATAAAACAAAGTGTTTTTAATCGTAATTCAGAAGAAGTCATCGAAAAAAGTATTTGTGAGAACATACCTTTTTTCAATGACTTCTTCTTAGTCGTTCCAAACCTCCTTTAAAGTATAACGAAACAGCTGATCTAATTGTTCAGTTGGATCAATTAAATTTCTCTCTAAACCTTTTGCATACGTTTCTAATTGTTGCATCTCTCTTTCCAAATACTCATTAATAAGGTTGATTCGTGGTTCAAGAGTCAATTCTTCTCCAGATTTTTTTCTTTCTAATAAAATGTCAATCTTTGTGCGAAGTGCACCCTCAGGAATAAGTCCATGTACCAAAATATCAAATTCCATTGGAGGAATTGTTTGGAATGTTTGTACCCACTTGGCTGCTAGAATTGGTCGCAATACATAAAAATACTTTTTAATCTTAACGGTATCTCCTTGCAAATATTCTCTGAAATTTCCTTTAGCCATATTTAAATAATGATAAATGGTAGAAGTAGGAGAAAATATTTGTTTTTCAAGCTGCTTCATTTTTTCAATGGTTGAAAAGCGCTGATAATATATCATGTTGGATCGCAACCATTCTAATAAAGGAGGATTAGACTTACGAAAAAGCTTCAGTGTTTTAGTCAATTCCCAGCCGCTCATATCTAATAATGGATCAACAGGAATTGATATAGGATCATGGTTTGGAATTTCTATTACATCTCGCTTTTGATCAATGGATAAGTACCAGCTTGGATGATGGATATAAATAAACCGGACATCATAATCACTATCCTTTGACGGAAATCCCCATGCACGACTTCCAGATTCACAGGCATAAAGCACCTTTATGGCAAATTCTTTTTCTGCTTGTTCGATGACTTTTCTGATATGGTTTTCCAATGGCTTACACATCCTAGTTATTTTAGTCCATTTTACAAAAAAAGTTAACGATTTACCATCTTAATCTATAAAAATGATAGCGTTTTCTTGTACAATGATAAGAGGAACTTATTTTGACTTACTTCATAATGTAGAAGTGGTTGATTTCAAAGGAATTAATTAAAAGGAGGAAATATAGTGAAAAATATACCAATTGCCATTCAAATGTATACGTTAAGAGAGGAATGTGAACAGGATTTCCGTGGAACTCTCCAGAAGGTTGCAAGCCTTGGTTTTCAAGGAGTAGAGCTTGCAGGGTATGGCGGGATTTCTGTAGCCGCATTAAAGGAATTACTGGATGAACTAAATCTTCAAGTAGCGGCTAGTCATGTACCTTTAGCAGACTTAGAGAGCAATCTAACCCAAGTCATTCAAGACCAGTTAGTTTTAGGGAGTAAGTTTTTAGTATGTCCCTATCTTTTACCAGACAAAAGAACGGAGGCGGATTATGAGTCACTAATTGCTTTCTTAAATATGGCGGGAGCGGAGTGTCAAAAAGAAGGGATATCGCTGTGTTATCATAATCATGATTTTGAATTAGATAGATTGTATGATGGAAGAACAGCATTAGATACGATAATGGAAGAAACAGATTCTAAGCTGGTTTTTGCAGAGCTAGATGTATACTGGCTTTCAAAGCGAGAGTATGATCCTGCACAATGGATTGATACATATAAAAACAGAACAAAGCTTGTCCATTTAAAAGACATGACAACAGATGAAGAACGATTCTTTGCAGAAGTTGGTACTGGGAGTATCGATTTTCAAGCAATTCTTGAAAAGGGAGAGGAAGCGGATATACAGTGGTGGATTATTGAACAGGATGCCACAAGAAGAACACCATTTGAAAGCATTGAAATTAGCTTAAATAATTTAAGAAAAATATTAGGGGAACAAAAGTAGTGAAAAGCTATATTTGATGAGACATTTTTTTCAATAGGATAAAGAAAACTATAATCAGTGGGGATGGGAATCCCCACTGATTATCATTGGTTACTTAATTATTCTCTCAGCAATGGCATAGAACAGCAACGAAAGGATCCACCTGACTTGATGATTTCTGAAAAATCCACCTCAATCACGTCATAGCCTCTTTTTTGAAGCTCTTTATTGACTCCTTCGTTCACAGGTAAGCTAATAACCTTTTTATTACCGATGGATAATACGTTTGTACCTAATGTCTCTTGCTCTTTTGCATTTACATGGATTAAATCATAGCGATCTCGCAGCATTCTTTCTTTCTCTTTATGAAACTCGCCTGGGAATATTAATCCTTCTGTAGGGGAAAGTACGTTGAAAACACAATCCAAATGAAGATACGAGTCTGTAAATGGAACAGCGATGACATCATAAGAAGGAAGTAATGTTTGTAAATGCCGGATAGCAAATTTATTTGTGCGTTGGCTGAGGCCAATATAAATCGTTTTACCGTCAATGATAACATCTCCGCCTTCAATCATATTTCCTTTAATATCCGTATAAGTAATCTCCTGTTCCTTCAAATAGTCGATTAAAATTTTCTCTTCTCCACGTCTTACATCTCGGGCCATTTCTGCTACAAAGATTTGATTTCCTAAAGTAAAACCAATATCCCTTGTAAATACTTGTTCATGATATTTTTCCACAGGAGGAAGAAGGATTGTTTCAACCCCGTTTTCTTGCAGCTTTTCAATAAACATTTCATGTTGTTTTTCGGCCACTTTTCGATCGATATTTTTCTTTGCATGTTTTTTTTGAATATCGTTTATAGGAACTTTAATAGCCATATATTCGGGAGAAACTAAGACGACTGCTTTTAATGGATCATATTCATTCGAGCAATGTACTTTCATGACAAAATCCTTTCCATTGGAGTATTGAGAATAGTTTTTCCTTGTTTTTATTTTTTTATGAAGGGAACATGGGAAATCAATTTTATTTCATTTAACGCCCGAGCTCGAGCTGTGGAAAATTAAAAAAGTCTTTTAAGTTTAAAAGTCAAAGGGGAATGAGGAAAACACCCACTGATGGAAGTTTTCTTTATTGTGAATGAAAGCTGAAATTATTAGAAAAGCAGTAAAAAAGGAGCAATCGAGTAAACGAAACCTACTATTAAAAAGGCTGTTTTCGCAAAAGTTTGTTGCTCCAATTTTCCTACTAATTCTTTTTTCTATTGAAAAAGCAACAATCCTTTGGAAAACAGCCATTAAAAATAAGAGGTTGGCAGGAGAATTATGATAACAAAAAGCCAGTGAAATATTCTTCACTGGCTCAGTTTGTCGACAAAAAGATTTTTAGAAACTTAAATGGAATTTTCATGCGTTGCTTGGAGTGGAAGGGGTGAGACTCCTGTGGGATTAGCGAGACAGCTGAGACCCTGCAGGCCAAAGGCCGAAGCGGCTCAGCGCGAGCCCCACGGAAAGCGACCCCCTGAAGCGGAAAGCAACATCCCTATTCAAAGAGACTAATAAATATACTATAGACAAACCTCTATATCTAAAATTCAGGGATTTGTCTACGGTCTGAGCCAGTGAAATATTCTTCACTGGCTTTTAGTAAAAGTTAATATTAGCTTTCGTCAATATCTTTACGATTTTTCTTAAATACTTTAGAAAGAACTTCGTAAACAATTGGGACAATAACAAGTGTTAATAGAGTAGAACTGATTAAACCGCCAATAACCGTAATACCTAGGTCTTTAGAGATTAATCCGCTACCGCCAGAACCAACTGCTAATGGAACTAATGCTCCGATTGTTGCAATAGCTGTCATTAGAATTGGGCGAAGACGTGTTGATCCAGCTTCAAGAATGGCGTCGCGCATATTCATTCCATCGCGTTCCATATGGATGATTCGGTCTACTAATACAATTGCGTTCGTAACAACGATACCAATTAACATGAGTAATCCCATCATAACCGAAACGGATATCGTTTGACCTGAAAGATATAATCCGACAAAGGAACCAATCACAGCAAACGGTAAACTGAACAGGATCGAGAATGGAGCAACCCCTTCACGGAATGTTACAACAAGAATAAAGTATACTATAGCAACAGCAGCAATCATGGCAACACCTAATTGTGTAAATGTTTCATTCATATCTGCTGCTACACCAGCAACTCCCATTGTAACTCCTTTTGGTAAGTCAATTTTATCAATTTCCTTATCGACTTCGTTCGTTACTTTGGAAACATCATCACCGAGAATTTTTCCTGATACTGTTGCATAATACTCACCCTTACTACGAGAAAGAGTATTTAAAGTTGTTCCTTCTTCAACTTCTACTAGTTCAGAAAGTGGCATCGTATTTCCTAGAGCAGTTGGAATTTCCATATCTAGCATTTCGTCAATTGATTTAGGTTGTGCTGATTTTTCTTGTTGGACAATAACATCAAGTGCTTCGCCATCTTTTTCGATTGTTGTTAATACATCTTTAGTATTGTCTGGGCTTAGCATCATGAGAAGCTGTCCTGCAGTTAACCCATACTGCAATAATTCATCTTGATTAACTTTAAATGTATATTCTACATAAGCATCTTCAGCAGTTGTAGTAACATCTTCTAATCCATCATTTTCTTTTAAAATGTCTTCTACTTTTTTCACAGACTCATTAAGTTTATCTAAATCTTCACTGTAGAATGTATAGCTAACTTCATTTGTTGACATCCCCATGGATGTGAAGTCTTGTGTTTTCCATTCGCCAGATTGATCGATATTTGTAATATAGTCCTCAATTTCATCGCGGACTTCAGGGAAGTTTTTCATATCTTCATCAAAGATTAGGTACATAAGTGCACCGCCAGATCCCATACCCATCATCGCACTTTGTGCATCTGCTGTCTCATTGATAGATAATTGAACAATATCAATATCTTTGCGTTCAAGCATTTTTTCTTCTACTTCTGTAACGTTCTTTAATGTCTCATCCTTTAATTCACCAGTTTCTGGTGTATAGGTGATATACATTGTTTTTTCTTCTTCACTTCCTAAGAAGCTAAAGCCAATTAACGGAGTAAGAGCAACACTTCCGGCTAATAAAACAACAGCGATAAGGGAAGTGATGATTTTATGGTTAAGAGCTTTTTCAAGAATGCCTTTATACCAATTTGCCAATTTACCTGCATCTTTATGATTACTTTCTGTTTTCTCACCATATAATTTTTTCTTAAATAAGAAATGAGAAAGAGCAGGTACAATTGTAATCGCAACAAGTAGTGATGCTCCAAGTGAAAATGCCATTGTTAATGCGAAAGGACGGAATAGCTCTCCCACCATTCCCCCAACGAACATTAATGGAGCGAATACAGCAACTGTTACTAAAGTTGAAGAAAGGATTGGTTTAAACATTTCAATCGTCGCTTCTCTAATTAGCGCACGGCCGGTTAATTTTTCTTCTTTCAGGTGCAAGCGTCGGTAAATATTCTCAACAACAACAATAGAGTCATCGATAACCCGGCCAATCGCAACAGTGATAGCACCAAGTGTCATGATATTTAACGTAATATCCATCCAGTTTAATAGCATTAATGCCATGAAAATAGAAACTGGGATAGAAATAATGGAAATTATCGTTGATTTAAAATCACGTAAGAATAGTAAAATAATTAATACGGCAATTAAACAACCAAACACCGCTTTTTCAATCATCGTAAATACAGATTCTTCAATTGGAGCCCCTTGGTCTAGGGAAACATCAATTACTAATCCATCGATATTCTTTTGCTCATCTTTAATTAAATCTTTTACACTGTTAACAACATCAACAGTGTTTGCTTGTTGACCTTTGACAATTTGGATGGCAATAGCATCTTCACCATTTGTACGAGAAACAGATTCAACTTTCCCAACCACTTCGATTGTGGCAATATCACTAAGTTTAACAAATGGGGATGGATTTTGTTCAGAAGGAGTGACAGGGATAAGCATATCTTTAAGTTCTTTTTCTGTCATAAACTTACCATCAATTGCAACTGCCTGTTCGCCTTCTTCAAACTCATAAAGTCCTAAAGAAACAGCTAAATTACTTGCTTGGATCATATCTTTAACAGTGTCTTCTGTTAAATCTAATTGTTCCATTTTTTCCTTATCATATGTTAAATCTACTTCTTCGATATGTTGTCCGGTAATCGTTGCAGATGCAACACCATCAATCTTTTCAATCTTCGGAAGGATGATTTCTTCAACAGTTGATGTTAATTCAGTAATATCTTCTTCTGTACTGCTGACACTTAACGCTACAACTGGCATCATATTCATACTGATTGCTGTGATTGTAGGTTCCTGTGCGCCGTCAGGCAAGGTGATATTATCTAGAGCGGATTGTAAAGCACGTTTTGCTTCATCCATATCTGTACCATATTCATATTCTAATTGAACATTTGCCATGTTCGAATAAGAATTCGAATAAACAGCTTTCACATCTTCTAGATTTTCCACAAGTTTTTCTATCGGCATGGATACTTCTTCCATCACCTTTTCCGGTGTTGCTCCCGGATAAACATCCATTACCGTTAAGTATGGAATCGAAATGTTCGGTATGGTCTCCATATTCATTCTTGTACCAGAATAGATACCTGATACAGTAATAATAATGGTTAGTAACCAAACCGCTAGCTTGTTACCTAACACAAAATTTACTAAACCTTTCATATTACACCTTCCCTTTATTGACTAATCTTACTCATTTACCTATAATAAATGACTAAGTAGTCATATGTCAATCAATAGTGCATAGGAGTGTATGAACATGGCAAAAAAACAACTGATTATGGAAAAATCAATAGAATTATTTGCAAAACAGGGATTTGCGGCTACTTCCGTTCAACAAATCACGGATCATTGTGGCATTTCAAAAGGTGCCTTCTACTTATCCTTTAAGTCCAAGGATGAGCTGATTATGGCATTGGTTGATTATTTTATGGAACAGTTCATTGCAAAACTTGACTATGCAGTCAATCATGTGGATGATATCCTTTATCATTTTTATTATGAGATCTTTTATACCTTTAAAGAAAATTCCAGTTTTGCAACTCTATTCATTAAAGAGCAAGCGCTTTCGTTTAATGAAGAATTTATTAAGAAATTTACTTACTATGATCATTTGCTGGAAAAAACAATTGAGCACATGATTGAAAAAGTGTACGATTCATCAAAACAATCAATTAAATATGATTTAGTATTTAGTATTAAAGGATTTCTTAATGCTTATACTCATATTGTATTAAGTCATAATGAATGGATTGATTTTGATTTACATATGCTTGCAAAATCGCTGGTGGAGAAAACAGATATTCTTGCTACACATACAAAGTCACCATATTTCACTGAAAATATATATCAGTTGTTACATCAGTCTGTTACGCAAGAAAATATTGCAGGAGAGGAAATAATAAAGCTAGTAAAAGGGAAAATAGAAGAAGTTGATGATCGCTATGTGAAAGAATCTCTTCTTTTGCTTACAGAGCAGTTGGAAGAGGAAACACTAAATCCAGTTCTATTAAAAGGCTTAATTGAAAATATTCGGCATCATCGCGATTGTGTTTGGCTATCATATTTATTATTCCATTATTTTAAGATCGATACTGCTCAAGAAAGCTGATATAAAAGGTATATTTAAGGATGAGTTCTTCACAGAGACTCGTCTTTTTTTATGCAGTTTAAATCACAATTTTAAAAAAAGAATAATAATCACTTGAATAAGGTGTAAAAATACACTAAAATGATAATATAACATTATGATGGTGTTTTTAAGGAAGAAAGTGGTATTTTTCTGTTGAAAGTGAAAAAAAAACGCATAAAGGAGAAAAAATGAAAATATTACAAGCAATAGTTATTACGGGATGTATCGGGTTTATTGGGTTTATCTTAACGGTCCTCACATCCTTATTTACAGCAAGTACGTTTTATTTATGGCTTATACCGATAGTAACTTTATTTTTTATTATGACAGTAAATCTACCAATCTTTGAAGTATGGCAGAAAAGAACAGCAAAAAAAGCGAATCTATTTATTCTTATCATTAGTATAAGTATTGTGATTGGTCATATACTTTTTGTGAAATATGACAGAAGTCTAGAGGTAGTCAGTAGTCAAAATACAGATTTAACGGAATACATACCATATTCTGAAGGTACAAAAGTAGTTCAATTAAATGAAGAATCCACCTTAAAAATAGAAGGGAATCTTCCGAAGTTAGATGGCTCAACGGCTCTCTATCCAGTATATGCTGGGTTTGCTCAAGCCGTATATCCAGAAAAAGATTATTCTATAGAAGAAAGCGAAGTAGTATCTAGCCAAACAGGTGAGGCATTTGAGAGATTGTTAAATAAAGAGGCAGACATCATATTTATACCGAAGCCTTCAGAGCAACAATATAAGTTGGCAGAAAGTCATGGTGTTCAATTAAAATTAACGCCAATTGGAAGAGAAGCGTTTATCTTTTTTGTTCATGCGAAGAATCCAATAGAGACACTTAGCGTGGAACAAATACAGGATATCTATTCTGGGAAAATAACAAACTGGAAGGAAGTCGGTGGAAACCGGAAAAAAATAAGAGCCTTTCAAAGGCCAGCAGAAAGTGGAAGTCAAACAGCATTGATAAGGGTAATGGGTGGAAAGCCATTAATGGATCCGCCCACAAAAGATGTTGTAAGTGCAATGGAAGGGATTATTAATGAAACTGCAGATTATCAGAATAAGAGTGATGCCATTGGTTTTTCTTTCCGTCATTTTTCAGAAGATATGGTTCGTAATGGCAAAATAAAAAATATTTCGGTTGAAGGAATTCCACCTACAATAGAAACAATTAAAGATGGAAGCTATCCCTTCATTAATGAATTTTATGCAATTACGCTGGAGGATAATGATTCTCCCCAAGTTGATAGATTTTTAAAATGGATGTTGTCAGAGCAGGGGCAAAGGATAGTCTCGGAAACTGGATATGTGGCAGTTGAATAGATAATAAGCTTAAGATTTTCGTTTTTTGAATGATAGGTCACTGTCTGAATTTTTCACTGACCGAGTTATCTATTCAGACAGTGAAATAGCAATAGGAGAAGGATATTCCTTGCTCTTAAAGAGATAAATCAGCCAAATGGGAATGGATATCAGCCAAAACAAAGATAAATCAGCCAATGGGGCAAAGATATCAGCCAAAACAAAGATAAATCAGCCAATGGGGCATAGATATCAGCCAAAATAAAGATAAATCAGCCAACGGAGCATAGATATCAGCCAAAACAAAAATAAATCAGCCAACCGAGCATAGATATCAGCCAAAACAAAGATAAATCAGCCAACGTGGCAAAGATATCAGCCAAAATAAAGATAAATCAGCCAACGTGGCATAGATATCAGCCAAAATAAAGATAAATCAGCCAACGGAGCATAGATATCAGCCAAAACAAAGATAAATCAGCCAACGGAGCATAGATATCAGCCAAAATAAAGATAAATCAGCCAACGGAGCATAGATATCAGCCAAAATAAAGATAAATCAGCCAACGTGGCATAGATATCAGCCAAAATAAAGATAAATCAGCCAACGTGGCAAAGATATCAGCCAAAATAAAGATAAATCAGCCAACGTGGCAAAGATATCAGCCAAAATAAAAATAAATCAGCCAACGGAGCATAGATATCAGCCAAAATAAAGATAAATCAGCCAACGTGGCAAAGATATCAGCCAAAATAAAGATAAATCAGCCAACGGAGCATAGATATCAGCCAAAATAAAGATAAATCAGCCAACGGAGCATAGATATCAGCCAAAATAAAGATAAATCAGCCAACGTGGCATAGATATCAGCCAAAATAAAGATAAATCAGCCAACGGAGCATA
The DNA here is from genome assembly GCF_024219955.1 of Niallia sp. RD1. Classification (NCBI taxonomy): domain Bacteria; kingdom Bacillati; phylum Bacillota; class Bacilli; order Caryophanales; family Bacillaceae; genus Niallia; species Niallia sp. RD1. The sequence continues at coordinate 2,961,350 of NZ_CP100420.1, forward strand.
GATATCAGCCAAAACAAAGATAAATCAGCCAACGTGGCATGGATATCAGCCAAAACAAAGATAAATCAGCCAACGGAGCATAGATATCAGCCAAAATAAAGATAAATCAGCCAACGTGGCAAAGATATCAGCCAAAATAAAGATAAATCAGCCAACGTGGCATAGATATCAGCCAAAATAAAGATAAATCAGCCAACGTGGCAAAGATATCAGCCAAAATAAAGATAAATCAGCCAACGTGGCATAGATATCAGCCAAAATAAAGATAAATCAGCCAACCGAGCATAGATATCAGCCAAAACAAAAATAAATCAGCCAACCGAGCATAGATATCAGCCAAAACAAAACGTATCCAATCCCCATGATGTCTTTCTAAAGTCGTAAACAAAAACGATTAATTAGTTATTGTACCCCTTCTATCATTTAGATTTAATCCCTATCTAAGTCTTCCTTTTTATGTATATTTAATAAGTCTGAATGCCTGTATGTTTCTAACTGAAAATTCTGTTACCGTGAACAATTAAAAGGATTATTGACACTCTTAATCTACTATATTTATAATCGCACATAGAAAGAAAGCGTTTACTTTTGTTGGTAGCTTATTTTACAGGTAAATGTTTTGTTACGCAAGCAACTATTTTTAGGAATATAAATTTTTAAATGAACAGGTTGCTTATATTTTTGAATAGGAGGAAAGGGAATGAACCAATGGTTAAGGAAATTGCTCATTATTCTAACTGTATTTGTTCTTGTGTTGACCACAAGAGGATTTGCGTTCGATCAACCGAGTGTAAAAGCAGAGAATGCAGATGGCAAAGACATACCTGAACACACATTAAGAATACACTATCAAAACAAGGATAATAACTATCAAGATCTAGGATTATGGCTGTGGGAAGATGTAGAATCTCCAACTGCTAATTGGCCACAAGGAGCTGTGGCTTTTGAAAAAGAACAACAAGATGAGTATGGTACATATATTGATATTCCATTGAAAGAAGATGCTAGGAAGGTTAGATTTCTAGTAGTAAACAGAACAAATGGAGAGAAAGAGGGCGGAGATAAGGCAGTTACCATAAGCAATCCGTCGTTGAATGAAATATGGATAAAGGAAGGAGCGGATACGGTCCATCTATTTGAGCCAGTAGCTTTACCTGAGAACACAATCAGAATTCATTATCAAAGAGAAGATCAAAACTATGAAAAGTTAGGGCTGTGGCTGTGGGAAGATGTAGAGTCTCCTTCTGCAAATTGGCCGCTTGATGCCGTAGCATTAGAAAAAAGTGATCGCTATGGTGCTTATGTCGATGTAAAAGTGAAAGAAGATGCAAAGAAGATTGGCTTTCTTATTGTAAACCGTGAAAATGGAGAAAAAATTGGCGGGGATAAAGGGTTCGCATTATTGGAGGAATACGATCATTTATGGATTAAGAATGAAGATGATCAAGTTTATATTTCACCATACTGGGAATCGCCAACTGATTTAGTATCTGGCGAATTATTGTCTGACACAACAATCCAATTAACTTTTTCCAGTACAAAAGGTCTTGCAGAAGAAGAGTTAGTAAAAGGATTAACTATTGTTGACAAAAATCAAGAAGCAATTGATTTTAATGAAGTGAAAATTGCCAATGAAACAACAGTGGAAATAAAAGGTGTTTTTGATGCGGAACAAGGACCTTTTACGATCTCTTATCAAGGAAGATCAGTAACAGTTAAATCTGGATGGAAAATGTTAGATGAAAATTATTTCTATGAGGGCGACGATTTAGGGGCTACTTATCATAATGGGGACGCAACGTTAAAATTATGGGCGCCAAAGGCAACAAAAGTTACTGCAATTTTTTATGATAAAAATGATGCTGCTAAGAAAATTGGTAGTTTAGATTTAGTACAAGGTGACAAAGGTGTTTGGAGTGTGGAAGCAGAGGCAAAAGAGCTGGGGGTCAACAATGTAAGAGGATATTACTACCAATATGAAGTAACAAATGACGGGAAAATATCAAAAGTTTTAGATCCTTATGCTAAATCAATGGCTGCTTTTACTGTGAACACAGAGGGAAAAGTTGGCAGCGATGGTGATACAGTTGGTAAGGCAGCAATTGTGGATCTAAGTCAAACAAATCCAGCGAACTTTAATGGTGCGAACATTGCTGGATATGAAAAACGTGAAGATGCCATTATATGGGAAGCTCATATTCGTGACTTTACTTCCGACCCGACAATTCAAACGGAATTAAATGGTCGCTGGGGAACTTATAAAGCATTTATGGATAAGCTGGACTATATTAAGTCATTAGGTGTTACACATATTCAGCTTTTACCAGTTAATGCTTGGTATTGGGGCGATGAAACAAAAATGGGAGAAAGAGAATTAGAGTATTCAGCAGCAGGAAATGAATATAATTGGGGCTATGATCCTCATAACTATTTCTCTCCAGATGGTGCTTATTCGGAGAATCCAAAAGATCCTGAGCTTCGTATTAAAGAATTAAAGGAACTTATTAATGCTATTCACGATGCTGGAATGGGAGTAGTATTAGATGTTGTATATACACATATGTCCAATGCAAGTCTTTTAAATGATATTGTTCCAGACTATTATTTTTTCCAAGATAGCAATGGTAAATTTGTCGGCGGGTTTGGAAATAACTTAGCAACAAATCATAAAATGGCTGAAAAATTAATGGTTGATTCAGTTAAATATTGGTTCCGTGAATTTAAAATTGATGGAATGAGATGGGATATGATGGGGGATGCAACATATGAAGCTGTCCAAAAGGCTTATGATGAAGCTGTAGCCATCAATCCAGATGCACTCTTTATTGGAGAAGGCTGGAGAACATTCTCTGGACATTTAGCAGATCCGTCTTTAGCAGGAAAAGGTGCGGATCAAGACTGGATGAATAAGACTGATGATGTTGGCGTATTCTCTGATGAAATAAGAAATGAACTGAAATCTGGATTTGGATCAGAAGGAGAGCCGCGCTTTATTACTGGTGGAGCTCGTGATATTCAAACGATATTTAATAATATAAAAGCACAACCATCTAATACACCGGCAGATGATCCAGGAGACATGGTGCAATATATTGAAGCACATGATAATTTGCCGTTATACGATATTATTGCAAAAGCATTGAAAAAAGATCCAGCAGTTCCGGAAAATGATTTGGAAATTCATAAACGTATTCGTCTTGGTAATTCGTTAATTCTCACTTCACAAGGAACAGCATTTTTACATGCTGGACAAGAATATGGCAGAACAAAGCAATGGTTAGGGGAAGGCGTTCCAGAGCAAAAATACGATGCCTTTACAGATGAGAATGGCAAGGTGTTTGGTTATTTTGTTCATGATTCATACGATTCATCTGATGCAATTAATATGTTTGATTGGTCAAAAGCAACCAATAAAGAAGAATACGCTGTTAATAATGAAACGATGGAGTTTACAAAGGGATTGATTGAATTAAGAAAATCATCCAATGCATTTCGATTAGGCGAAAAAAGCCTAGTGGATTCCAATGTAACCATGGTTGAAGCAAAAGAAATAGAGGAAGAGGACCTTGTGATCGCCTATAAAAATGAATCAACAGATAATACAGGCAGTTACTATGTATTTATGAATGGCGATACAAAATCAAGAGAGTTATCCTTAAGTGAAGATTTAACAGACTTTAAAGTAGTAGTTGATAACAATGAAGCTGGAAAGGACGCTGTTACAGAGAAAAGTGGTTTTACATTAGCAGCAGACAAAATCACACTTGATCCACTAACTACTGTTGTTATTAAAACAGAGAAAGAGGATACAGCAGGAGATCCAGATGTGGACACACCTAATCCAACTACACCTGAAAATCCAGATGATTCCATCGATCCAGATACTCCAGAACAAGAGACTCCGGCTGATACAGATGAAAAGCCTGATGGTTCTGATAAAGAAGTTGATGGTAGTACAGACGATAAGGTGGAAAATGGTGGCGAAAAATCCGAAAATTCATTGCCAAACACAGCTACAAATAATGGAACATATCTTTTAGCTGGTATCATTATTTTAATGGTTGGAGTTAGTCTTTTAGTTATTATTCGCAGGAAAAAACATGCTGGACAATAAGGTTAAAATTAAGCAGAAATTAGCTTTTGTAAAAAGCTGATTTCTGCTTTTTTGGTATTGATCGTCAGTTAGGTCTTTATTTGAATGAAGTTCATTATATGCAAAGAAAAAATGAAAAAAATTACTAAAAGCAGGATAAGAAAGAAATTTTGTGTACAACTTATTATTCTGAAGGAGGTGAAAGAATATGAAAAAAATAATGGCAATGGTTAGTTTATTTTTATGTTTAGTAACACTTCCAACGATGGTATTCGCTGATACATATACCGTTAAAAGCGGAGATTCCATGTGGAAAATAGCGGTGAAATATCAAATCGGCTTACGAGAAATTATTGCTGCAAACCCGCACATTTCAAACCCTAGTTTAATTTATCCTAATCAAAAATTAACGATTCCTAATATCGATTCTATTAAAACAGTAGAACGTGAAGTCATTAGACTTTGCAATGTGGAGCGGCAAAAAAATGGCCTTCCTGCATTGACAGAAAACTGGGAATTATCGCGCGTAGCAAGAGATAAATCAATGGATATGGCGCAAAAAAAATATTTTAGTCATACAAGTCCAACATACGGATCACCATTTGATATGATGAAAGCATATGGAATTAGTTATAAATCTGCTGGAGAAAATATTGCCCAAGGACAAACAAGTGCCCAAGCGGTTGTTCAGGCTTGGATGAACTCCAGTGGTCACCGCGCCAATATACTAAGCAAAAGCTTTACACAAATTGGCGTAGGTTATTACCAAAGCGGAAACTATTGGACACAAATGTTTATATCAAAATAAACTGCAAAAGGACTGCCACTTAAGTGTTATTAGTAGTAGTCCTTTTTTTAGTGATTATTTTCGTTCCAACCCACCTTTTAACAAAAGGGAATAGCGTTGAACTTGTAAAGATAACAAATATTTTAAGTCTACCATTTAATTTCTAATACTCTAGAAAAAATAAAATTGAATTCGTCTATCCAATAAGCTACACTTTTTATTGATAAATAAAAGTAGGTGTTTTAAATGAACGATAGACAAAAAGTTCTACTTCAAACTTTACTTTCAAATGAAGGGGAAACTTGGAATATAATGGAGCTTTCCGAACGATTAGCCTGTTCAGAAAAAACCGTGCGTAATGATTTAGGTAAGATAGAACAACTATTAAATAAATTCCCCAGTGCAAAACTAAAACGTCAGCCGGGAATAGGCATAACTCTTGAAATTAACAGAGAAGACAGGTCTGGTCTTCTACAACAATTATTTTTCAATAACCAGAAAGCAATGGAAGAGCGGATAGTTGAGATTGCTTATTTATTACTTGTTTCACAGAATCCAATTACTTTACAAAGTTTAGCAGAACGCTATTATGCACCAAAGACCACGATAAAAAAAGAAATGGAAATTATTGAAAAATGGTTGGCCGATTATGGATTAGAACTGATTTCCAAGCCTCGATTGGGAAATATCCTTCTTGGCACAGAATTTCAGAGAAGAAGTGCTTTAGCCCATCTATCGCAGCTATTGTCTTCTGTTTTTGTTGAAAAAAATTATGTTCTTGATTTGTTTTTACCATATGAAATTACTTCCGTTAAACAAGCTTTACAAAAAATGCAAAATTACTTTGAAATTCAATTTATGGATGAAACATTCGATAGTTTAGTTGTTCATGCACTTATTATTGTGAAGCGAACACGACAAAAATCACCTATTACGGTAATAGAGAAAGATAAAGCCTATGTTAAAGATTATAAAGAATACGAATGGGCAGGCATGTTCTTTAAGCAATTGGAAAATTCTTTTTCTATGAAATTTCCAGAGAATGAATGCATCTATTTTACTTGGCATTTAATTAGTGGCAAAAGGGTAGGGGACTTAGAAGAGCATGCTTTTTTTCAAGATGCTCAATTGCTTGGTATTATTCATAACCTAACGGAAAGGTTAAGTGAATTAACTGCTTATTCTTTTGAAAAGGATTCCATTCTTACGGAAGGGCTGGCTGTTCACATGTATTCTGTTATCAGCCGCATGAAATATGGTTTTCCGGTTAGTAACCCTCTTTTAGCAGACATAAAGAAAATGTATCCCTATATGTTTAATATGGTGATTTTTGCTTTAGAAGAAATTAAAAACACGTATGATTTAGATGTACCTGAAGACGAAGCAGCATTCCTAGTACTTCATTTTCAAGCCTCGATTGAGCGATTAGAAGGTAATCGCGGAAAAAAGAAAAATTCGCTTATCGTCTGCCATCTTGGAGTGGGGATTTCCCACTTGTTGGAAGCGAAAATTAAACAGCATTATGCAGATATTTATATATTGGCTTGTATTGGCAAGAAATCTATCGATGAATTTTTAAAAAATAATAATATTGACTTTATTATTTCTACTGTCTCTCTTAAAGAGCTTCCTGTTCCCTATGTAGTTATTTCTCCCTTACTAGAAGAAAAAGATAAGGATAAACTGAACCAATTTCTCCAACAAGTCGAAGCGAATCAAGAAAGCAACCGTAAAGATAGTAAACAACTGTCAAAACTAGTTCGTGGTGACTTAGTACAGTTGGAAATTGATAAAGGTCATCCATATGAAGTAATTGAAATGTTAGGGAATCTATTGTTCCAAAAAGGGCTGATTGAGAAGGAATTTATTCATAGTGCGCTTAATAGAGAAAGAAAGTCAGCTACAGCAATAGGGGGGAATATCGCTATTCCTCATGGTGATCCAGAAATGGTCATTCAGTCTTCGATCGCAGTCGCAATTTTAAAAGAACCAATTCAATGGGGAAATGAATATGTTGCTGTCATATTTCTGTTAGCTATCTCAAAACAAGATCAAAACCTAAATCGAGCAGTGATTGGGCAACTCGCATCCTACAGTGAAAATCTTGAGTTTTCAAACAGAATAGCGAAACTAACAGACGTCAAAAGTGTCCTTGACTATATTCAATAAAAGATTCTTATAAATAATCATTTTTTACCACAAGTCTGGTAAAAATTAAGATTATTAGAATAGGAACATAGGTTTATAATCAAAATGTAAGCAATTACATAAGGCGTATGATAAGTTATAGGAGGGAATATCATGAAGATTTTAGCGATTACGGCTTGTCCAGTTGGTATTGCTCACACATATATGGCAGCAGAAAATCTCCAAAAGGCTGGAGAAGAATTGGGTGTAGACATTAAAGTAGAAACCCAAGGCTCCATTGGTGTGGAAAATGCTTTAACAGAACAAGATATAAAAGAAGCTGATGGCATTATTATTGCAGCAGATAAAGAAGTTCCAAAAGAGCGCTTTATTGGTAAAAAAGTCATTATTGCTGGTGTTAAAGAAGGGATTCGCAATCCACATGAATTAATTAAAAGACTTCAAAATGGAGATGTACCAGTATATCGAGCAGAATTAAAATCAGCTGATGAAATAAAAGGAGAACGAAAATCAAAAGAAAATCCCATTTATAAGCATTTAATGAATGGTGTATCTTATATGGTTCCATTTATTGTTGTCGGCGGTTTGCTGATCGCACTTGCCCTTACACTTGGCGGGGAACAAACACCAGGGGGAATAGTCATACCAGAAGATTCGATTTGGAAACAGATTGAAAGTCTTGGTGGCACAGCCTTTATGTTTATGGTACCAATTTTAGCTGGATTTATTGCCGTAAGTATAGCAGACCGTCCAGGACTTGTACCTGGGATGATCGGTGGTTATATTGCTGCGAACGGTAGTTTTTACGGCAGTGAAGCTGGTGCAGGGTTTATTGGAGGAATTATTGCCGGTTTCTTAGCGGGTTATATTGCATTAGGTATTAAAAAGATTAAAGTCCCAAAAGCAATACAACCAGTCATGCCAATTATTTTTATCCCAATTGTATCATCTGTTATTGTTGGACTATTATTCATTTTTGTTATAGGAGCTCCAGTAGCACAAGTTTTTGAAGGATTAACTAGTATGCTAGCAGGCATGCAAGGAGCAAGTTCCATTTTATTAGCACTTATTCTTGGAGCGATGATTGCCGTAGATATGGGTGGTCCATTTAATAAAGTTGCATTCTTGTTTGGGTCAGCAATGATTGCAGAAGGTAACTATGAGATTATGGGACCAATTGCAGTTGCAATCGGTATACCACCAATTGGAATGGGACTTGCGACATTTATAAACAAGAAGAAGTACCTTCCAAATGAAAGGGAGGCAGGGAAAGCGTCATTTACCATGGGACTGTTTGGTATTACAGAAGGAGCAATTCCATTTGCTGCTCAAGATCCATTACGTGTAATTCCTAGTATTATGGCTGGTTCAATGGTTGGTTCTGTTATTGCTATGATTGGAAATGTAGGTAATAAAGTAGCACATGGTGGTCCAATTGTAGCCATATTAGGTGCAGTAGATAATGTAGTTATGTTTTTTATTGCGGCAATCGTTGGGGTATTAGTTACTGCCTTCATGGTCAATGCATTGAAAAAAGAAGTGGCTGTTGATGTTCCGGTTAAAAAGGGAACGGATAAAAGAGAAGTTGCAGCAACAAAAGAAGAGACAGACGAAGCGGTTGAAATAACGAAATTAACAGACATTGTAAGCGAAGAATTAATTTCTACAGATTTACTAGGAGAAACACAAGGTGAGGTAATAGATGAGCTCATTCAAAAGTTTGAAAAAGCTGGTATATTACACTCCAAGGAAGAATATAAGAAAGCTATTTTAGAACGAGAGGCACAAAGTTCTACCGGTTTAGGAATGAACATTGCGCTTCCACATGGAAAGTCGAATGCAGTTAAACGTCCAGCAGTTGCTTTTGGAATAAAGCGAAGTGGTGTGGACTGGAATAGTTTAGATGGGACAGACGCTAAATTAATCTTTATGATTGCTGTACCAGAACAAAGATCAGGCGACGCTCATTTGAAAATATTGCAAATGTTATCACGTAAATTAATGGATGAGAACTTTAGAGAAAAATTACTTAAAGTTAATTCCAAATCAGAAGCGATTATTTTGTTAGATGAAATACAATAATGAATAAAAAGTGCCAAACACCTTAGGATTTATTTAGAGGTGTTTGGTACTTTTTAATTAGAAGTAAAAAATATTTACTGACAACACGAATCTTTGTATGAGAAAATATTTTTAAAATAAGGAGGCAATGTCCATGTATAGTTTTAATAATGATTACAGTGAAGGAGCGCATCCTAGAATTTTACAAGCATTAGTAGAATCCAATTTACAACAAGAAATAGGATATGGGCAAGATTCCTTTACAAACAAAGCAGCAGAAGTTTTGAAAGCTAAAATGAATAGTGATGAGGTAGATGTTCATCTCTTAGTTGGAGGAACGCAAACAAATCTGATTGCCATATCTGCCTTTTTAAGACCACATGAAGCGGCAATTGCCGCAAGTACTGGGCATATTTTTGTTCATGAAACAGGAGCCATTGAAGCAACAGGTCATAAAGTTATTACTGTTGATGCAAAACATGGTAAGCTGACACCAAGTTTAGTGCAAAGTGTACTTGATGAGCATACGGATGAACATATGGTAAAGCCAAAGTTAGTATACATATCTAATTCGACTGAAATTGGAACGATTTATTCAAAGAGTGAGCTTGAACAATTAAGTCAATTTTGTCAAATAAACAATTTGATTTTCTATATGGATGGAGCGCGACTAGGGTCTGCTCTTTGTGCAAAAGACAATGATCTGGTGTTAAGTGATTTTCCTAAATTACTAGATGCTTTTTACATTGGTGGTACGAAAAATGGAGCATTAATGGGAGAAGCTTTAGTGATAAAGAATGATTCCTTGAAGGCGGATTTTCGTTATCATATTAAGCAAAAAGGAGCAATGCTAGCAAAAGGAAGATTGTTGGGAATCCAATTTTATGAGCTATTTAAGGATGATCTCTTCTTCGAATTAGCTGAATACGCTAATAAGATGGCAGAAAGACTAAATAGAGCATTGGCAGAGAAAGGCTATCGCTTTTTAACACCATCTTCTACTAATCAGGTATTTCCGATTTTTTCTAACGAAAAGATTACAATGCTACAGAAGAATTATCAATTCAACATTTGGGAAAAAATTGATAAAGATCATTCTGCAATTCGACTTGTCACTTCATGGGCAACGAAAGAAGCAGAAGTTGAAGCCTTTATAAAGGAAATATAATAAAATAGTCCTGTTTGGCTATTCTTAGTCTTACAGGGCTATTTTTTTAAAATGTTTATTTGTTTTTTCAGTGTACTTTTGGGAATTTAACGGGAGTATTTAAAGATAGTTTGTCTTTGTATGAGCGATAAGCAACAAGTATTTGATCTTTTGTGGTTGCATCTACCTGCAATATAAAATCTCCGTTCGTTTCTAAATAGTACCGAACGCCATTTTCTTGCAAATGGCTGAAATAATAATAATTTCCTAATAAATATTTGCTCTCTGTTTTCGTTTCTTTATGTGTTTTTATATATTCTGCTAGTTCCCATACAGATATAAAAGTGTCCCCGCTTAAGGCAACAAAACCTCTTCGTACCGAATCAGCAGCTTGGGCAATTGAATCTTTTACTTTAGTGACCATCGTATCCAAATAACTATTCATTTCTTCCTCCATAAAATTAATAAGGTATACGGCTTGATACTTTGTCCAGTATTATTTATCTTTAAAAGTTTGATCGAACTTTGCTAATTCAGGATCTTTTTTTAATTGCTTTACATGAAATGCAGTTGTTTCTGAATCTGTATCTCTGCTTATCCCTAATTGATCTCCATCAGCGTCAGCAATAACTCCTTCTCGTGGTCCATCCATATTTGGATCTACGTTAACATGAACTTGATCTCTTGACATCATGACACCTCCTACTATTAGGATGGATAAAATGAAGAAAAAAATCCTAGGTTCGTTGTTTATAAAATATTTAGCGAGTGGTAAAAAATAACAAATCATTGTAAGTGTTCTTTGCCAATTATTAAATCAATTTTAAACGTATAGTTTAAAGAGCTTTCACCATACTAATCTTGTTGTTTAAACCATTAATGGAAAGCTAAGATAACTTCCATTTAGCAAAATATAAGTAAAAGAGGATTATGATGAAAAAAATCGCCATTATGTTTTTCCTACTATTTATTATTTTCCCACCCATCGGATCGGCTCAACGAAAGATACCTATCTTGGTTTATCATTCCATTGATGAATTCCATGGCCAAGGTTCAAAAGAATTGTATGTCACTCCTACTAATTTTGAGAAACAAATGATCTATTTGCGTGATCATGGATTTAGTTTGTTAACATTAGAAAAATGGCAGGATATTTATACAAAGGAAAAGCCTATTTTCATTACTTTGGATGACGGCTATAAAAATAATTTAAAGGTGTATGACATTTTCCAAAAGATAAAAAATAATCATTTTATCCCATCTGCAACGATGTTTGTTATAACAGATTTTATCGGAAATGCAAATAGGTTATCTAATACAGAGTTAAAAAGATTAGCCGATTCTGGTTTAATATCGGTTCAATCTCATACTGCCACACATCCTGATTTAACGAAAACGACAGATTATAAACAGGAACTAAAAGATTCGAAAGAAACAATCGAAAAAATAACAGGAAAGGAAGTTATTGCTCTTTCTTATCCATATGGAAATATTGATTCTAAAACAATTGATGAAGTAAAGAAGTACTATTCTTTTGGATTAACGACAACTCCGGAATTATATTTAGAAAAGGGAATAAAGAATGAACACTATTTATTGCCTAGAGTTTATATTAAGCATTCTACTACGTTAGAGGAGTTTGCAGACATAGTGGAGGGGAAATGACTGACGGGTATTATGGAACTAAATGAGTAAGAAAGGTGCTGAAAACAAATCGATTTTTGGCGCTTTTTGTCATTTTATTTCCCGGGAAACATGGAGACTGACTCTACTATTGTTACATAGAGTCAGTCTCCATTTCTTACTTCATTCCTGTATTCGCTTTTACAATCACTTCTGCATATTTTTTCTCGTCTCGTTTAGTGGAAAGAATAGTCCCAATAAATGCTCCAAGGAAACCTGCAGGAATAGAAACGATAGCTGGATTTGTTAACGGGAATATAGCAGTTCCTGTTAAAATAGCGACACCAGGATCTGGATTTAGTACACTTGGGCTAATTGCTACTAATACTAACGCAGTAACTAATCCAGTTATTACACCAGTAATAGCACCAGCTGTATTGAATTTTTTCCAGTAGATTGTAAAAATAATAACTGGTAAATTGGCACTGGCTGCTACACAAAATGCAAGGGATACAAGAAAGGCTACATTCATTTTTTGGGCAAATAGTGCAAGGATAATAGAAAGAATGGCTACAGCAACAGAAGCATAGCGTGCAGCTTTCATTTGTTGTTTTTCTGTTACCTTGCCTTTTTTTATAATTTGTCCGTAAATATCATGGGCAAAAGCAGAAGCGCCTGATAAAACAAGTCCTGCAACAACAGCTAAAATGGTCGCAAATGCCACAGCAGAAACAAAACTCATGAGGAAGTCACCACCAAGCGCATGTGCCAATAATGGAGCCGCCATATTCCCAGCTGTATTAGCTTCCATAATATCAGCAGCGCCAACAAAAGCAGCAGCTCCAAAGCCTAGAAAGATGGTTAAGATATAGAAAATACCAATCACCCAAGTTGCCGTTACAACAGAGCTTCTAGCTGTTTTTGCATCCTTTACGGTAAAGAAACGCATTAAAATATGAGGAAGACCTGCAGTTCCCAAAACAAGTGCCGCCATCATGGAGATAGTATCAAGAGAATTTGTATACTTCACGCCAGGATTAATATATTTTTCTCCTAATGGTGTAAGTGTTTTGATTTCGTCAAACATTGTAAGGATGTTAAAGTTGAATTTTGCAAGGACAAGGAAGGAGATGACAACTGTTCCAAGCATTAAGAGGACGGCTTTAATGATTTGTACCCAGCTTGTAGCAGTCATACCGCCGAATAATACATAAATGGTCATCATTACCCCTACAATTAAGACAGCCAGCCAATAATCGATACCTAATAATAGCTGTATAAGCGCACCGGCTCCAACTAATTGGGCGATCATGTAAAAGATTACGATGGTAATCGTACTTAGTGCAGCCACCCCTCTCACTTTTTTCTGATCAAAGCGGGCATTTATCATATCGGCAATGGTATATTTGCCTAAATTTCTTAGTGGCTCGGCAACAATATAAAGAACAACTAAATATGCTACTAAGTATCCGATGGAATAGAAGAATCCATCAAAACCAGTTAATGCAATGGCTCCTGCAATGCCAAGAAATGAGGCAGCAGATAAATAATCACCAGCAATGGCCAACCCATTTTGCCAGCCGGTTAAGCCACCACCAGCTGTGTAAAATTCACTTGTTGTGTTGGTTCTTTTTGCTGCCCAATATGTAATGATAAGGGTAATAACGACAATAATGACGAATAACATTAAGGCGATTGGATTCATTCATTTTTAGCTCCTTCCAGCTTATTTTCTTCCACAATCTCAGCAGCTAAATGATCAAATTTTATTGCTTTTCGGACATAAATCATACATAGCACCCAAGTCATAATAAATTGTGCAAACGCATATACCCATGTCCATGTGATGGATCCAATTGCAGGTTTATTTAAGATAGTCGTGTAAGAAGTTAAAATGGGCAACATAAAATAAAAGAGTAAGAAGAAGACTGTTAGAGGTATTAGAAATTTTTTCTTTTGGGACATTAATTGCTTAAATTTAGAGCTGTTGGCAATTTGTACGAAATCGTAAGGCTCCGATTGCTTTTTTGCATCTTTGGCCAAATTACTCATTCACTTTCCCCCTTGAATACATATTATTTTCCAATATAACAATAGTGTAAAAACTTCAAAGAAGATTAGCAATGGTTCTTTATTCTTAAATGTAAGCGTTTTATTTGAGTGAAATTACTTATTTTTGGAAAAAGTAAAATAGGAATTGCTGTAAATAGCCATTTAAATTTGCTTCTATTTTCTATTTCTATTATCTAGTATTCTTATAAGAAATAGTGTAGAATTACTAGAAAAGTTTTAAATAATCTTAAGAGTTGAAATTTTATGTATTTCAGAATATTTGTTTTCATGTTACATTTACTTATAATTAGTAAAGAATTGTGGATTTTAGAGTTGTAAAAGCCACAAAAAAGATTTTTCTATACATAATTACAAATGCGTTTTTCTGAAAAATCTAAAATTAAAAAGAGAAAAGAAATTTACGGAGGTAGGGATTCAAATGACAAAAACAATTATTAAAGCACCATTCAGAGCAGACCATGTAGGAAGTTTACTTCGTCCTCAATCAATTCATGATACTAGAAAGAAGTTTGCTGAAGGAGCTATTACAGCTGAGGAACTACGTACAGTTGAAACGGAAGAAATCAAACGAATTGTAGACAAGCAAATTGAAGTTGGTCTTCAGGCAGTTACAGATGGCGAGTTCCGCCGCCGCTTCTGGCATACTGATTTCATGGAGCATTTAAATGGAGTAGAAGGCTATGTACCTGACCATGGTTACAAATTTAAAGGGGTTGAAACAGAAGCGTATGATGTACGTGTTATAGGAAAAGTATCTTTTGATCCTGATCACCCACATTTAAAAGATTTTAAGGAATTCTATGAGATTGTTGGAGACCGTGCAGTCGCAAAAATGACCATTCCAAGTCCAAATCAATTTTTCAATGCAGGCATCCGCAATGAAGAAATTTATCCAGAAATTGATGATTTTGCGAAAGATATTATCCAAGCCTATCGGGATGCGGTGCAAGCATTTTATGAGGCTGGTTGTCGTTATTTACAATTTGATGATGTATACATCGCAGGGCTTTGTGCACCAGAACTACCATTTGCAAAAAGTGAGCTAGAAAGACAAGAATTAATCGATTTAGCCTTAAGTGTAGTTAATGGAGTTCTAGAAGGAAAACCAGAAGACCTAATAGTGACAACCCACCTTTGCCGTGGAAACTATCAATCTGCTTGGGCATTTGAAGGTCCATACGATAAAATTGCCCCTAGCTTTTTTGCAAAGGAAAAAGTAGATGGTTTCTTTTTAGAGTATGATGATGAGCGCTCTGGTGGTTTCAAACCGCTTGAGTTTGTTCCAAATGGTGGAGCACAAGTAGTTTTAGGTGTATTTACTTCGAAAACTGGAGAATTAGAGGATAAAGAGGCGATCAAAACACGTGTAGAGGAAGCATCTAAATATGTTTCTCTTGAACAGCTTTGCATTAGTCCACAATGTGGATTTGCTTCTACTCACCATGGAAATAAATTAACAGAAGAAGAGCAATGGAATAAATTGAAATACATTGTTGATGTGGCAAAAGAGATTTGGGAATAAGATAGTTTCAAATTAGTAGAGAAAGAGGCACATTCTTGTATGAGTATGTGCCTCTTTTATGAAGAATAACCTAATTAAGCTAATAATCTTACAATAAATGTACTTCCTTTTCCTTTCTCACTCTCCGCATAAATCCTCCCATCACACAGTTCCACAATTCTTTTTACAAGTGCCAACCCTAATCCATTCCCTGATTGGGAATGAGAGGTGTCGCCTTGATAAAATTTATCAAAAAGATGTTTTTTGGTATGCTCATCCATCCCAGGACCATTATCTCGAATCAAGAAACAAATTTCTTCCTTTGTGTTAGTAAGAGTTATATCTATTTTTCCTCCTGAATCTGAAAACTTGATGGCATTGTCTAAAAGATTTAGCCAGATTTGCTGGGTCAAGTCTTCATTTCCGTTAAAGATAACTTCATCAAGCTCAACATTTAGGAGTATTTCCTTTGCAGATCATTTTGGTTCCATTAACACAATTGTTTTTCGGATTTGCTCATCTAGTCGAAAGGGCGCTTTTTCAGTAATAATCTCAAGATTTTCATACTTTGAAAGGATAAGTACATTTGTAGAAAGAGCGGCTAATCGCTCAGATTCGGTAATGATAATGTCAAGGTATTCTTGTCTTTCTACTTCGGTTAAGTTATTTTCTTTAAGTAATTTCGCAAACCCTCGTAATGAAACAATAGGTGTTTTGAATTCATGGGAAAAATTATTTACAAAGTCACTCCGAAGTGTTTCAATTCCTGACAGCTCTTGGGTCATTTTATTAAAGCTATGAGATAATTCTTCTAATTCTCCAATGCCTTTTATGTTAACTTGTACAGAAAAATCGCCTCCAGCAACTTTATGAGTAGCATCAATCACCGTGCGGATTGGGTTTAACGCTTTTTTACTGAGAAAGGCAGTAAGAGATGTACCAAGTAAGATACAAAAGCCTAAAAAAGTAATGAGTGGAAACACTGGAAGTTGGCTATGATTCGAAATAATACCTAAATGCTGCAAAGCGAAAGTAATGACAGCCGCCACTAATACTGTAGCCACCATAACGCCAAACACAAACATCACTAACGTAATTGCAAGACTTAATCGTTTTGTAAAAAAATCTCTCATCCCTTTTTCACTGCCTTATAGCCTAGTCCTCTTACTGTCACGATTTCAAACTCTGGAAAATCTTTGAATCGATCTCTTAACCGATTGATATGAACATTAAGTGTTCGGTCATCTGTTTCTGATTCCATTCCCCAAATTTCATCCATAAGTTGAATACGAGTAAAGATCATATTAGGATAGGATAATAATTTGAACAATAAGTAAAACTCTTTTGGAGGCAATGTAATAATTATGTCCTCGCGGGATACAGTTAGTGCATCATAATCAAGAATCGTTTTTCCGACAGTAAGTTTATGCTCATTAGCGATTTTAGCTCTTCGTAAAAGGGCTTTAATACGAAGCACCATTTCTTCTTCATCTACAGGTTTAGTCATATAGTCATCCGTACCGACAAGGAATCCTTTTCTTTTATCTACCGATTCTTGCTTAGCGGTAACCATCAAGATCGGAAGGTTCTCCCATGTTTGTCTAAGCTGCCGTGTTAATTCATATCCATCCATTTTCGGCATCATTAAATCAAGCACAACTAAATCAACGTGTTCCTTTTCCATTACTTGAAGAGCCTCCATGCCATCAGCTGCATCATATATTTGAAATCCATGCTGCTTTAATACGGCACACATTAATTTTCGTGTATTTTTATCATCTTCTACCACTAATATTTTAAACATCCAATGCCTCCATATGTATAATTTGTACCTATTCTATTAGAAGAATGTAAACTGAAAATTACTTTACGGAAGTTTATATTCAGTTTACTTTACATCGTTATACTTAGGAACATAATAATGAACACATTACAAAAAATATTATATTAAAGAATACTAATAAATTTTAAATAAAATAAAGCATGATAGAAAAAAGAGGGGAGATAGTTTAGTGGGTTACACCATTTTATTTAGTTATTATGAGATAGTAGGAGAGGAAGCACGTTTAATAGATGAATACAGACTTCCTTCTAGTCAACAAAAAGAAAGTTTAGAAACATTGTTAAGACAACAAAATTATGAATTCATAGGGAACGTTGATTTGTGGGGAATACGTACAAACAAATTTATGAGTATTGCTGAGATTATTAATAATGGAAGGGAAAACATAAGCTAGATATCCCACTCTAAACAAGCTATAGACCATATATAGGGAATGATGAAAACGATAAGCATACTTAGGGGGAATTGAATGCAGTCATCTCCATGGATACGAGGAGGTCCGTTCCTAGAGGTAAGTTAAATGCGAAAAAAGAAATAATCCAAGACATTCTTTTTCGTTTGTCTAAGGTTAGAACTAGTATTGAGATTTATGATAATAATGTGGAAGAGCGAATAGAGGAGTTCTGTATAGGCTATCTCTTTGATGAAAGTCAATATATCCATTCTTTCACTTTGCGCTTATTCGTTTCATTTGCGAGGAAAAGAAAGGCATTCCTTTATATAGAGCAGGTCTCTTCTAATTCTATTTTAGTGAATTTTCTATTCTACGGTTCCAGTTTTGATGCTTTAGAATGGAATCAAGTGGGAATACAAAAAGAAGAAATAATGGAGTTTATGGATTTCTTGATAGAGTTATATTCTGTTTTTGTCTTTAAAATTGGTGGAATAGCATTAGAAGAAGATATCCTTGGATTATTTGGTTGTGAAGAAACTTATCCTAGCGAATGCTATCGCTATGAAAAGGTAATATGTGACTATTTTGTCAAAGAACCATACCCGTTTATCGCTATTATTTGGAATGAAAAATATAAGGACTTAAACGATATTTCTATTGAGCATGAAAGAATTAATAAGGAAGGGATTCTTATTAAAACTGGTAGTTTAGATGAATATAGATAATACGATTTTTTTAGAATAGCTGCCGATGATGGCAGCTATAATTTTTGTGTCCTCTAAGATTTAGATTCGTAGTTTGTTATGCTTACTGAAGGATTATAGAAAATTCCTTGAAACATTATAGAATAGAAGTTTGTTCCACCTGAAAGATCGGTAATGTTGCTAAGACTGATGTTAATTCGATAAGATCATTAATCACAATATCCGCTTGCTTAAGTTCGATTTCTTGAGCAAAATCAAAATTACAACCGATGGAAACTAGTCCATTTTCTTTCGCGGCATTTATGTCAGAAAGGCGGTCCCCCACTACAGCAGCATTAGTAATCTTGTACTTCTGTATGATGGTACGAACAAGGTCTGATTTATTCAGTGATTCAATTTGTTGAATACTGCATGTCTCAGTCACCCAGTTATCTAATTTATAAAATTCTACAATAGCTTGTAAATATGTAGGTAAACCGTTACTAGCTATGTAGATAGCAATATTATTTTCTTTCAAGATGGAGAAGACTTCTTTTACATTTGGGTATAAGTCACCTTCCCCACTTTTAATATTCGCTACTAATCTTTCAAGAAAATAAGCATCTATTTGCTTTCTTATAGTGATGGGATGATTAGGCAATAATGTCTCCCAGACGACAGGTAATGGAACACCCATAATTTCACGGTATTTATCAATAGGGGTTTCTCCATTCCATTGATCGAGTGAACGCAAGTGATTAAAAGTATCATCGAGAGATATTTCTAAAATTTTATCTGTTTGAAAAAGTGTGCCATCCATATCGAATATTAGTGCTTGAGACAATCGTCTTCTCCCCTTTTTAAAAGTACTTATAGGTTATATGTATATTTTAGCATGAAATATTAAAAAGTGGTTTTGAAGTCTTCAACTAGCTCATGTTATATGTGTGAATTTTGGAAAAATAAGTATTTCAATAAAAGTCCTGAGTCCGTGACGTAATTAATAATAAATGTGCCCACAAAGCCTGATATAATAATGTTATCAGCTGATTTATGTTGATAATTTTATTTCACCAGGCAGGTGTTGAAATTGGTTAAGTTTATTTTAGAAGATTCCGATGATACATTAACGACCCATTCGGGTCTAGGTTTAATAGGTTTGCTTTTATCAAAAACAAAATTTTACAAACGTTTTTCATCCTTAAAGGTCCCAGAAATCAAGTCGTCTCCGGCCATTCTTAATGGGGATGTTACCACTTCTTATGTGGGTCTATTGTGCCAAGGTAAGAATGATTTCGACCATATCGAAGAATTTCGAGATGATCCCTTCTTTTATCGTGCATTGGATATTCAAGTGGTTCCATCAAGTCCCACACTACGGCAACGACTCGATCAAATTGCCAAGGTGACTGGATGGAAATCCATTGTTCTGGAAGAATCGGCTAAACTAATACGGCAATTTGATTCTCCTGTCACTCCAACAATTACTAGTGACAAAAAATCATACGTACCTCTGGATATTGATGTATCGCCATTTGATAACTCAAATACTAAGAAAGAAGGGGTTAGTCGCACATACAAAGGATGTGACGGGTATTCCCCTAACTTCTCCTATTTGGGTCAAGAAGGCTACGTTGTAAATGTGGAACTTCGGGAGGGAAGCACACACGTTCAAAAGGATACTGAGAAATTTCTCGAGAAAAGTATTATATATTCTCGGATGATTACTGATCTATCGTTATTGGTCCGTATGGATGCAGGAAACGATAGTGTCGAAAACCTAAAAGTTTGTGTGAATGAAAAGGCCGATTTCATAATTAAACGAAATCCTCGCCGTGAAAAGCCTGAAAACTGGCTCATGGTAGCTGAACAATTCGGTAAATGCGTTCAGGAGCGAGAAGGAAAACGTGTATTCTATGGTGCTTTAGAAACAACTCCAAAGGGAATGAAAAAAGCCATTCGCCAAGTCTATAAAGTAACAGAAAGAACGATTGATAAAAACGGCCAAATCCTCTTAATCCCAGATGTTGAGTTTGAGAGCTATTGGACTACCCTACCTAATGAAACAGAGGAAATAATTAGCCTTTATCACGAACATGCCACTTGTGAACAATTCCACAGTGAATTAAAAACGGATTTAGACCTAGAACGTTTCCCTTCTGGGAAATTTGCCACCAATGAATTAATCTTACATCTTGGATGTTTAACCTACAATCTCCTTCGGATTATTGGCCAAGAAAGCCTGAAATCAGGGGATGCGCCGCTTAAAAGAAAGGTCTTCCGTCGCCGAGTAAAAACGGTTATCCAGAATTTGATTACATTAGCTGCAAAATTGGTAAAGCATTCCCGAAGAATTTACTTAAAGTTTGGAAATCATAGTCCTTGGTTTCCTACTTTTAAACGACTGTATCTTTCATTTACAACATAAGCCTAGGAAACTGAATAGGTAATAAGACCTGAAAAAAATTATAGGTAAGCAGGTTTTATTTAGTGTACACAAAAAACAATCAATCCAACTTAAATTAGTACGAATGGCAAGAAAATAAGGAATTCCTAAAATTATCGGAAGAATTATTTTTTATCACGGATTCAGGAAAGTTTTATTTTTATTTAATTTATCAAAGGCACACCATTCCTATCAATTATTTTCTTCTTTCTTTTTTAGTTCTATTGTACTAAAAAAGTACAGATGTGGATGAATTTCATAATTTTGTAAAAAATAACACCTATATCTCCATTGTAATTAAATGAAGAAAAAGGTGAAAAACTATGAATAATTATTCGAATGATAACACAGCAAGAAGGTATAGAGCCCATGTAAGTATTCTCGGTACGACACAAGTTCACCTGAGAAATCCTTATATTATTGGGTGGTGGAGTGCAGCATTTCCTGGATTTGGACATCTTCTCTTATCAAAATATTTGCGTGGTTTTGTCTTATTCATTTGGGAAGTTGTAGTAAATGTAAACAGTAATATAAATTTAGCGATGATTTATTCTTTTCAAGGAGAGATTGACAAAGCAAAAGAGATTTTAGATACAAGATGGTTATTGATTTATATCCCTGTCTATATATTTGCTATATGGGATAGTTATCGCACAACGGTAGATTTGAATAAAATATATGTATTAGCAGAAAGGGAGGAGCATCGATTTAATTCTTTTAGTATTGGTGCAATGGAAATAAATTATTTAGATAAAAGAAGTCCTCTTATGGCAATTATTTGGTCCCTTTTTGTTCCAGGATTAGGTCAACTATACATCCATCGAATTACAACGGCATTTTTTGTTATTATTTGGACAGTTGTATTTTTTTATTTGTCTCATGGCCTTGAAGCTATCTCTCTTTTGTTTTTAGGAGAGATAAAACAAGCAACAGAAGTTATTAATGCTGAGTGGCTTTTATTTTTTCCATCCATTTATGGATTTGCTATTTTTGATTCTTATATAAACACCGTAGAAAATAATAAACTGTATGATAAAGAACAGCGCTTTTATTTTAAAGAAAATTACCAATCCTCTTCTTTCCAAGTGTTAAAAGGGCTGAAGATGAAATGATGATGCAAATATTTTCGACATTTGAACATTCTGTTTTTATTGAAATGGCTATTAGTACGCTTGAGAAAAAAGGAGTAAAAAGGGAAAATATATTTGTTATTCCACTAGATAATCAAACGGAAGAACGCAAGGTTTTTGATAATTTGCATCGTTCTGATGGGACCTCTTTCGTTGATATTGGTGTTGCATTAGCAACAGCCTTTTCCGTCATTGGAGCAAGTATAGGTTTTGAGCTTGCATGGGGTCCTATTTATTGGGGATTAATAGGAGCAGCAATTGGATTTTTAATTGGATTTGGTATTCGCATTTTTACAGAAATCATTCTAAAAAAGCGGCGGAGATTATTAAAGGGATTTCATTCAGAAATTATTGTCATAGTGGATTGCGAAGAGTCTGAAGCGGAAATGATTGAAAATATATTATTTAGTCATTACGCTTTAGGGGTAGCGAAGATTAAGGTACAAAAGTAGAGTACTATCAAATCGATAATGCTCTACTTTATGTGGATTAGTTTTTTATCAGGAAGGGTAAAGCAAGGGTTTTGATATTTATCCCACTCTTAACGAGCAGTAAGACCCTCACTAATAGAAAATTCTTTATAGAAATCCTTCTCTTGCACTCCGATCTATCAATATATTAATTTGTTTTTCAGCTGAGCAGCAGTAAAAAGTGCTTTCTTATCTTCCAATATATCTTTAGGCTTATTCCCAACACCTATAATGTAACCACCAAACTCAATCCCCATGAAATCAAAAATATGCTGAAATTGCTGAATCATAGGTAAACCTTTTACATGGGGATTATCTCCCCCTACAGCAATAACGTAAGCTGTCTTTTTAGCCATTTGAGTTTTAAAATCAGGATAGTCAGAATCTCTTAATGAATGAGACCATCGATCAACAAAATTTTTCATTAATCCAGACATGCTATACCAGTAGATAGGGGTGGAGAATATTAAAATCTCATGAGGGAGAATTTGATCAATTATTGTATGATAATCATCCTCTCTTTTTTTGAATCCACCTGAAGCGTGACGCATGTCTATGATAGGGAAAACAGTATAATCTCTAAGTAGAATTTTCGCAACCGATAATCCTTCGATTACTTGATCAGTTAAGATAGCTGTATTTCATTGGGGCGAGTTCCTCCGTCAATGACTGCAATTGTTTTCATAAATTTCATCCTTTCTTTTCGTTTCTTTTTTATTTATCCTGAGTCCGTGACGTAATTAATAATAAATGTGCCCACAAAGCCTGATATAATAATGTTATCAGCTGATTTATGTTGATAATTTTATTTCACCAGGCAGGTGTTGAAATTGGTTAAGTTTATTTTAGAAGATTCCGATGATACATTAACGACCCATTCGGGTCTAGGTTTAATAGGTTTGCTTTTATCAAAAACAAAATTTTACAAACGTTTTTCATCCTTAAAGGTCCCAGAAATCAAGTCGTCTCCGGCCATTCTTAATGGGGATGTTACCACTTCTTATGTGGGTCTATTGTGCCAAGGTAAGAATGATTTCGACCATATCGAAGAATTTCGAGATGATCCCTTCTTTTATCGTGCATTGGATATTCAAGTGGTTCCATCAAGTCCCACACTACGGCAACGACTCGATCAAATTGCCAAGGTGACTGGATGGAAATCCATTGTTCTGGAAGAATCGGCTAAACTAATACGGCAATTTGATTCTCCTGTCACTCCAACAATTACTAGTGACAAAAAATCATACGTACCTCTGGATATTGATGTATCGCCATTTGATAACTCAAATACTAAGAAAGAAGGGGTTAGTCGCACATACAAAGGATGTGACGGGTATTCCCCTAACTTCTCCTATTTGGGTCAAGAAGGCTACGTTGTAAATGTGGAACTTCGGGAGGGAAGCACACACGTTCAAAAGGATACTGAGAAATTTCTCGAGAAAAGTATTATATATTCTCGGATGATTACTGATCTATCGTTATTGGTCCGTATGGATGCAGGAAACGATAGTGTCGAAAACCTAAAAGTTTGTGTGAATGAAAAGGCCGATTTCATAATTAAACGAAATCCTCGCCGTGAAAAGCCTGAAAACTGGCTCATGGTAGCTGAACAATTCGGTAAATGCGTTCAGGAGCGAGAAGGAAAACGTGTATTCTATGGTGCTTTAGAAACAACTCCAAAGGGAATGAAAAAAGCCATTCGCCAAGTCTATAAAGTAACAGAAAGAACGATTGATAAAAACGGCCAAATCCTCTTAATCCCAGATGTTGAGTTTGAGAGCTATTGGACTACCCTACCTAATGAAACAGAGGAAATAATTAGCCTTTATCACGAACATGCCACTTGTGAACAATTCCACAGTGAATTAAAAACGGATTTAGACCTAGAACGTTTCCCTTCTGGGAAATTTGCCACCAATGAATTAATCTTACATCTTGGATGTTTAACCTACAATCTCCTTCGGATTATTGGCCAAGAAAGCCTGAAATCAGGGGATGCGCCGCTTAAAAGAAAGGTCTTCCGTCGCCGAGTAAAAACGGTTATCCAGAATTTGATTACATTAGCTGCAAAATTGGTAAAGCATTCCCGAAGAATTTACTTAAAGTTTGGAAATCATAGTCCTTGGTTTCCTACTTTTAAACGACTGTATCTTTCATTTACAACATAAGCCTAGGAAACTGAATAGGTAATAAGACCTGAAAAAAATTATAGGTAAGCAGGTTTTATTTAGTGTACACAAAAAACAATCAATCCAACTTAAATTAGTACGAATGGCAAGAAAATAAGGAATTCCTAAAATTATCGGAAGAATTATTTTTTATCACGGATTCAGGTTTATATTATAATGGGAGTAACTGAGAATAAAGATGATTATTTAGATAGGTCTAATCGAAAAAACTGATAATAGAAACCTTTTTCCTAAATTCCTTTTATAGTTATCTTTGTAGATTCGAAAAAATAAGAAAAGTGGTGCGGAAAATGGACAAGAATAACGAAGTGGTCTCTTTTAATGCAAATAAAAAATGGTTAGCTATTCCTAAAGAAACGCGCAATGAATTAGAAAGAAATGTCTGGTGTAGTTCCTGTAGCGATGTTGTTCAAATACAGAATTATCAAATTAAAGAAACAGATTTTGGCATTGTTTTACAAGGAACGTGTAAACAATGCAGTAAACCAGTAGCAAGAGCTGTTGAAATGAATTAAAAAGCACCTATCAAAATAGATAAGTGCTCAGTTTGTCGACAAAATGATTTTTAAACAGTTAAATGGAATTTTTATGCGTTGTTTGTAGTGGAAGAGGTGAGACTCCTGTGGGATTAGCGATACAGTCTGAGACCCTGCAGGCTTAAAAGCCGAAGCGGCTCAGCGCGAGCCCCACGGAAAGCAACATCCCCATTCAAAGGGACTAATAAATATACTATATACAAACTTTTATTTTAAAATTCAGGAGTTTTTCTACAGTTTAGCACCTATCAAAATAGATAGGTGCTTTTTTCTTAAACTAAAAATAGAGGAAGAATGTAAAATCTCATAACTGGTTAAAATAACATGAACATTTAAAGGAGGGAATCTAGATGGAAGATACAAGTCAGTTTGTTGAAAAACTAAAGGATGATCAAAAAAAGCAAGAAAAAAACAAAAAACATGGTAAAGGGCATCCAGAAGCAAAATTACCGAATAAACAACATTAAAAAGACATGATAAGAACTGCATCCTATAGATTGTGAGGGTGCAGATTTTGTTTAAATAGGAAAATTCCTCTTTCTTATCTAAGTGAAAAATCCTTTTTGTTATCACCTACTGGTAGAAATCTGCATACTTTAGCAAAGGATGAAGAGAAGAAAGGGGAAGATGCAATGAAAATTGAAAAGGTCATGACATACTATGGGTATGAGATAGCATGAATTCTATAATTTTTTTAATACAATGAGGTTGATAAATCTCATTATATTTCTACCCTCCACCCATAAATTTATAATCACAGTGAGAAGTACTTGGGGAGCAACAAAATTTGCAAAAATTTTATTACTTAACTTTTCACTGTTTTTTCTAAGTTTTGTATAACTAAATATCGTTTGCAAAGAAGTAACACTAACTATTAGAAGAAAAACTAAAATAGAAACCCAATGTTATTACGAACGAGGAAATTTAGATGCTTTAAAGAGAAGAAACTCGAAAACAGATAAAATAATTCCGTTTTTGAGTTTCTTTTCAACATAAGATAATACAACTCCATGTCATTATGTAGGATTTAAGTAGTAATGTACTATATAATTATCCAAGAAGTTTTTGAAAATGTATTTTCCAATGAAGTAAACAACATTGAAAATATAGCGTCAAAAATAAATGAGTGAAAGAAAATCTAAATATTTTTGCTGAAATATAGAAGTTTTCAGTATGTAATAATCACACTCATATATGATTTATTTACTATTAAAAGTTACCCAAACTTTATAAATAAATGAATCCTCTACCTTTAATCCTGGACAAATATTGAAACTTTTTTCTGTATGAACAACATAATCAGGATTGGAAGCTAGGAAAAATGAAAGAGCATATGCTATTTTATAATCTGGTGTTATATACCCATTTATTGTTCTACCATGTATTTCGTTTGCTATAGAATCAGCCCATACCTCTGATTCTCTTAAAGTTTCAAAAATAATAGTTTCTTTTTTCCATTCTATCTCCATCATTTACAACCTCATTTCTTTATTTCTTATGTTTCGGTTTATTCTTTAGGGCATTTTGCAAGTTACATATCGATAACCATATCTTTCCGGATTTGTACCCGTTATATGCCAAGTAAGATTAACTATATCACCTTTTTTGAGTGGATAACTTTGACCCTTAATTTGATAATTTTTCATGCTTCCATGAAAATTATATGATGCTCCTTCGGAATGAGGTTCATATGGTGTGTTTATAGCTTTACCGTTTACTGCTGCAGAGGGCATTTTAACTACTACAATTGGACCCAAAAATGATTTAGCTGAAGAAGTTAAATGAAACCCCCACATTAAAGATCTATAACTACCTGTGAGATTTTTAACTTGCATTGTTACAGTGGCAACATTATGTGAATGAGTTCTATTACAACTAGGTGGTCCTAAAGAAATTGCAGCATCAGGGCTACTCAGATTGTTAGGTCCATCTTCAACTTCTAAATCACTAATAATTTCATTTGATTCTTCTTTAATTATCTCATTCTCAGAAAAACCACCACCCTGGTACTCTTCTGCATTTCCTATACCAGTATTAGTGAATAGAAGTAACAAAACTGTTAATATTCCGGATTTTATTATTTTCACTATATTACCTCCCGCATGATTTTTTGGTATTTTTATTCCATTTTAAGGATAACATACTCATTTTTCTGAGTATACAGAAAATTTAGATTATGTTCATTTGATATTAAATTTAACTTATTATGATATAAGAATAAAATATACTATGTCGCTATCTTGTCTAATTTCTAAGTCAAAAGGTTTCTTAGTCTATTCATACATTCTCAATAGGAAAAGAAACATTCTTTATTAATTAATAATAATACCATTACATCCTTTAAGTAGTAAGTTTGTTATTATAGTAGTTACATTTTGATAATAACTAAATAGGGATATATGAAAGATTTGCTTTTCATATATCCCTATTTAAAAAGATAGTTGATTATCGATCAGGATCATTTGGATTTAAAATACGAGGTCGTCGGTTTTTTAATGGAATAGGTGTTCTTACAACAATATCTCGGATGGCACGGAAATTGAATGGAATGAACGGCCATAGGTATGGAACCCCAAAAGATTTCATTCTTGCAAGAAAGATAATAAATAGGGCAACACCAATTATATATCCAGGAACTTTAAAGAGAGCAGTAGCAATTAGTAAAAATATCCGAACAAGTCTGTTTGCTAAACTGAGTTCATAACTTGGTGTAGCAAAGGATCCAATCGCAGCAATAGAAAAATACAAAATAACTTCATTAGAAAAAAGACCAACTTCTACTGCTACTTGTCCAATCATTAAGGCCGCAACAAGTCCTAGTGCGGTTGCCAACGAAGTAGGAGTGTGAATAGCAGCCATTCGCAGCATATCCAAACCTACTTCTATTAATAGAAACTGAATGATTAATGGAATTTGTCCTAATTCACTAGGTCCAAAAAAAGATAAGGAGCTAGGCAATAGGCTTGGTTCAATACTTACTAAATACCAAAACGGCAATAAAAAAATGGATGCAAATACACCTAAGTAGCGAACAAAACGTAAATAGGCACCTACCAGAGGGTTGTTACGATATTCTTCGGCGTGCTGCAAATGATGCCAAAAGGTTACCGGTGTAATCATGGCCGATGGGGAGCCATCAACGAAAATACAAACGTGTCCCTCAAAAAGATGGACAGCTGTTGTATCAGGTCGCTCTGTGTATCTTACTCTAGGATAAGGATTCCAATTGTTTCCTGAAATAAATTCCTCAATCGTTTTTTCCGCCATCGGTAATCCATCTGTATCAATTTTTGACATGGATTCTTTTAATTGCTTGACCATATCAGGATCAGCTATATCACCAATGTAACAAATAACGATATCGGTCTTCGAACGACGTCCAATTTGCATAAACTCCATCCGCAGGGTTCGGTCTCTAATTCTTCTTCGTGTAAGGGCTGTATTAAACACAATTGTTTCTACAAACCCATCTCGTGAACCACGAACAACTCTTTCCGTATCTGGTTCTTCTGGTCCTCTAACTGGATAGGTACGTGCATCAATTAGCAGTATTTCATCAATTCCATCAACTACAAGAGCGGTTGGACCAGACAGGACATTATCAACAACATTATTTAAATCATCAACCGTACTAATTTCGATATATGGTATGTAGGTACGTAGTAATTGTTGTAAAACATCTTTTCTTAATTCCTCTTTTTTTACTTTTGCTAGAAACTTCATGAGCAAATGTAATATATCGTCTTTTACCAATCCATCAACAAGAAACATCGCCATTCGAATGCCAGCATATTCAACATCTAAATGAATGATGTCAAAGTTTTTGCCAACACCTAATTCTTCCTTT
The DNA here is from genome assembly GCF_024219955.1 of Niallia sp. RD1. NCBI lineage: Bacteria > Bacillati > Bacillota > Bacilli > Caryophanales > Bacillaceae > Niallia > Niallia sp. RD1. The sequence continues at coordinate 2,990,321 of NZ_CP100420.1, forward strand.
AAATAGTCAACATTTTTTTCTAATCGACTAGATACTTTTCTTTTACTACTTGTAGTGTCCATATTTTCACCTCATGCTCAACCAAAAGTGGAACAGTTTTCCTTTTTATAGATTACTTTCATAATAGACACAGAAGGGAGAAATCATACTTATATGGGAGTGGAAAGTGATAATTCTTCGAAAGAAAGTGAAAAAGGTTGGAGTATTTTTTAAATGATGAGGAGGATTCCCTTTTTTATTTTTCCAGAGATTGCAAGAAAATTTCGATTAACTAGTAGTATTTATAGATGGAATAAAAATATTTTTTTAGCATAAAGGGGGAAGGTTGAATATATATGAGTAGATACTAAGAATGTAAGTGAACATATCGTTCCATAGTAAGGAAGATTGGGGGAATGGTACATATGGAAGACTCGCTAATGATAGATAAAGAGGATTTACTTATAATAGGATCCTACTTACTCGTTACCGGGACATTCTTGTCAGCGGTCGGAGAATCATCAATAGATGCAGATGATAGAGTGAATATACGAAGAATACGTGATGGGAATTTTATTCAAGCAATAGCTAATTCCTTTCATGGGGTTGGAAGAACATTACGATATGAAAAGGAAGAAGAGCTAGTCAGCCGCCTAGAGATAATCGGAGCTTATGTGCAGGTTGGAGGAAACTCTCTAAATTACGCTGCAGCAAATGCCAGCATACCTAATCCTACTCCGCTTAATCCTGAGGTTGTAAAGTTAGATGCATTAGGATGTTGTTCAATCAATAGGTGCTGCAATTGAAGTCGCTGGTGTTGTGTTTGAGGAAAATGGAAGTTTATATGAAAACAAAGCTTTTGGAAATCTCCTAATTTCTATCGGTACACTAATTGATGCCATTGCTATTATAACCCCTGAAGAGAAAGAAAAACAAAGAAGAATATTACTTGCAACAGGGGGATGGATTGAGTTTACTGGTTCTGTTATAGAGGCATATGCGGTAATTCAAAATATTAATGAAAAAAAAGCTACTAAAAATAAATACAATTATAGAAAAGGTGATTAATTCAGGAGGAACAATGGAGAACAAAAACATTGATAGATGGAAAGATGCAAAATTTACAAGTTTATGATAATATGTATGAAAGCGGTTAACATATAAAAAATTTAAGTATACAATAATTTATGATTTTTCGGGTGGTTATCATGAAAGTTAAATTAGAAGATGTAGCACAGTTAGCAGGTGTTTCACCGACAACGGTTTCACGTGTGCTGAATAATCGGGGATACATAAGTGAAAAAACGAGAGAAAAAGTGGAACAAGCAATTAAAGACTTAAATTATTATCCTAATGATATTGCACGTTCCCTTTTTAAAAAACGGACTAATTTTATTGGTCTTATTTTGCCGACAATTAATAATCCTTTTTTTAGTGAACTAGCTTTATATATAGAGAATATATGCTCCAATCATGAGTTTAAAGTTATTTTATGTAATAGTTTAGGACAAGTGGCAAAAGAAACATCTTATGCAGAGATGCTTATCAGGCATCAAGTAGATGGTATTATTGTTTGTTCTTATAATCGTGGAATTGAGATATATAAGAACTCCAAGCTTCCTATAGTCGCAATTGACCATTACTTATCACCAACAATTCCAGTAATAGGTTCTGATAACTATGAAGGTGGAAGACTGGCTGTTCAACATTTACTTAATCAAGGTTGTAAAGAAATCATTCATATAAATGGACCAAGTGAGTTAGAGACACCAACTCAAAATAGAAGAAAAGCCTATGAAGACCAAGTAGCTCACCCCATAACCTATGAACTAAATAGCGTTTTCGATGAGGAAGCGACTGCAGAAACAATTAAAAAGATTTTCAAAGAGCACCCTGAAACGGATGGGATTTTTGCTAGTGATGATTTGATAGCATCGACTTGTTTGAAAGTAGCAAATGAACTGGGGATTCAGGTCCCAAATCAATTAAAAGTTGTAGGATATGATGGTACACTAAGTGTAAGAAGCTTATTGCCCCATTTAACAACAATTAAACAGCCAATAGAGGAAATTGCACAATCAGCTGTATTAAGATTAATGGACATTATAAATGAAGTAAACAAGGATGAAAGAATGGAAATAATATTACCTGTTCAATTGTTGGAAAATGGAACGGCAGAATTAAATGGATAGAGTTGGAATTCCAGACCTTTTGTATAATAAAATAGCATAAACGAAGGAGCACCAAACTTAGATCCTTTCTTTAATAAAATATAATCTAAAAATTAGATTGTATTTTTTTTTAAAAATAAGTAAGTCAAGCGGTTGACACATAATATGAAAGCGGTTAAAATCAAAGATATCAAGCGGTTGACATAAAAGGATATGAAAGCGGTTGATATACATAATTTGAGAAGGGAGAATTAGGAATGTGTCAAGCGGTTGACATTTATATGGTTTAACATTTTCTATAGAAGGGGGCGAAATAAAATGTCGATTTCAGTACCTGAAAAGAATAATAAGAAAACTTCAACTGTAGTAGAAGGCAGAATAGTTCCTATTGAAAAGAAGGAGAACTTTATTCAATATTTTAAAAAAAATTATGTGTTGTATTTATTTTTAGTACCTGCCATTATTTTAACAATTGTATTTAAATATATCCCAATGTATGGGGCAATAATCGCTTTTAAAGATTTTAGCCCAATGAAGGGAATTATGGGAAGTGATTGGGTAGGTTTAACACACTTTAAGGATTTTTTAACTTCTCCCAATTTTAAAGACATTTTTATGAATACGCTTAAATTAAGTTTTTATGGTTTGATACTTGGCTTCCCTGTACCTATTATTCTAGCACTTAGTCTAAACCAAGTACGGAGAGCAGCTATCAAAAAAAACATCCAATTAATACTGTATGCACCAAATTTTATATCTGTTGTTGTCATTACAGGAATGTTATTTATCTTTATGTCACCTACAGGTCCAATAAATTCACTATTATCTATATTTAACGATAAACCCGTGTCTTTCATGACAGATCCTGAATATTTTAGATCTATTTATATTTTATCAGGAATATGGCAAGCTGCAGGATGGTCGTCCATTATTTATGTAGCAGCACTTGCAAATGTTGATCCTCAATTACATGATGCTGCAACAATCGATGGAGCAACACTTTTACAGAGGATAAGACATATTGATCTTCCTACACTTAAACCTATAATGGCTGTGTTGTTTATTTTAGGGGCAGGAGGAATCATGGCGATAGGATTTGAAAAGGCTTACTTAATGCAAACTTCTATGAACCTACCAACTTCAGAGATACTGCCAACTTATGTATATAAGGTTGGGTTACAGGCTGGGGATTATGCATATTCAACAGCTGTAGGCTTGTTTAATTCTGTTATTAATGTGGTTTTATTAGTATTTGTTAATTTTGTTGTGAAGAAGTTAAATGAAGGTGAAGGGTTATATTAATAAAGGGGGGATACCCATTGAAAAATCATTCCAAAACAGATAAAACGCTACTTTTTAGTAACAAAATAATTTTAGTATTACTTGTGTTAATCGTTTTATTACCATTACTTTATATTTTATTGGCTTCGTTTTTAGATCCAAATGTTTTACTTAGTAAAGGTTTTTCCTTAAATCCATCTGATTGGAGTCTCGAAGGATATAAACGGATTCTTCAAGATGAATTGATGATAAAAGGATTTATCAATTCAGTTTTATATTCAGTAGGATTTACGATCGTCACGATTATTATCACGATATTTGCGGCATATCCACTCTCTCTTGATGGATTCAAAGGGAAGAATGTAATCATGATTTTCTTTCTCATCACCATGTTTTTTAATGGTGGACTGATTCCTACCTATTTAGTAGTAAAAGATTTAGGAATGCTAAATACGATTTGGTCCATTATTTTGCCAGGAGCAATTAGTGTTTGGAATATTATATTAGCACGAACCTTTTTTAAAGGTCTACCAAAAGAACTATTTGAGGCAGCTAAAATTGACGGTGCTTCTGAGTTAAAAATATTTTTAAAAATAGTATTGCCATTGTCTAAACCTATTATTTTTGTCATTGCTCTATATGCCTTTGTTGGACAATGGAATTCCTACTTTGATGCAATGATTTACTTAGAGGATCAAGAATTACATCCATTGCAGCTAGTTTTACGATCTATTCTGATTCAAAACCAAGTTCAGCCTGGAATGATTAGTGATCAGTTAGCAATGGCTGAGTTAAGTAAATTAGCAGAAAAAATAAAATATGCGTCTATTGTCATTTCAAGTTTACCACTTCTAATTATGTATCCATTCTTCCAAAAATACTTTGAAAAAGGTGTTATGGTAGGATCTTTAAAATAATTTAAAACAAAAGCATATGGAGGGTTAATTTATGGGGAAAATTAATAAGCTTCTTTCCACTTTTATTGTTACAGGTCTTGTTTTAACAGGTTGTAGTGGCGAAAAGACAAGTAAAAGTGCTTCCACGGAAGATTTAAAACTAACAGATGTTACCTTTCCTTTGGAAGAGAAAGTCACACTTCGTTTTATGACACAAAGCTCTGCTTTGGCACCAACCGACCCGAATGAAAAGCTAATTTATCAAAGATTAGAGGAACAGACAGGTGTCCATATAGATTGGAAAAACTATACGAAAGACCAATTTGTGGAGAAGCGGAATTTAGCGTTGGCAAGTGGGGAGCTGCCAGATGCCATTTTAGATGCTGCTTTCAGTGATTATGATTTATTGAAATATGCGAAGGATGGAACCATCATACCAGTTGAAGATTTAATTGATCAGTATATGCCCAATTTTAAAAAGGTGCTGGAAGAAGCTCCAGAATATAAATCGATGATTACAGCTCCAGATGGACATATATACAGTTTTCCTTGGATTGAAGAGCTTGGCAGTGGAAAGAGCCGCATTCAAGTAGTTGACTGCCTTCCTTGGATAAATGTAGAATGGCTCAATAATTTAGGGCTGGAAATGCCAACAACAACAGAAGAACTAAAAGAGGTACTTCTTGCTTTTAAAACACAAGATCCAAATGGTAATGGCGAAGCAGATGAAATACCACTATCCTTTATTGTAAATCAAGGAGGAGAAGACCCAGCCTTTTTATTTGCTTCATTTGGTTTAGGGGATAACTGGGACCATACAGTTGTTTCAAACGATGGGGAAGTTATCTTTACTGCAGCAGAAGAAGGGTATAAAGAAGCATTAAAATTCTTTAATGAGCTAAATGAATTAGGTTTAATTGATGTAGAAGCATATGAACAAGATTGGAATAAGTATGTAGCAAAAGGAAAAGATTCTAAATATGGTCTTTACTTTACTTGGGATAAAGGAAATATTACTGGCATGAACGATACTTATGATGTGATGCCGCCATTAGAAGGACCTTCTGGGGAAAGAAATGTGGCGCAAACAAATGGCTTTGGTCTTGATAGAGGAAGAATGGTTATCACAAGTTCGAATAAGAATTTAGAATTAACAGCCAAATGGATTGATCAACTGTATGAGCCGCTGCAATCTGTTCAAAATAACTGGGGAACATATGGTGACACAAAACAGCAAAATATTTTTGAATTTGATGAGAAAGCTGGTATGTTAAAGCATCTTCCTTTAGAAGGCGCGGCACCAGTCGAAATAAGAGAAAAAACAAATATCGCAGGACCGCTGGCGATACTAGATGAGTATTACGGCGTATATACGACAAAACCAGAAGATGCTGCTTGGAGATTAGATATTTTAGAAAAAAATATGGTTCCTCATATTAAAGCTGAGAACTTTTATCCACCTGTATTTTTCTCACTAGAGGAAGCAGATGAAAAGGCAAAAATTGAAACAGATTTAATTGCTTATGTAAATAGAAAAAGAGCGGAATGGATGAGTAATGGAAAAATTGAGGAAGAATGGAAGGATTATTTGAAAGAATTAGAGAGGCTAGGTCTAAGCACTTGGTTGCAAATTAAGCAAGATGGCTATGACAGAACAGTAAAACAGTAAATTAATTGGAGGCATGACATTGAAGATTACTAAACTCGAAAAATACAGACCAGCCTTGCATTTTTCTCCCAAAAAAAATTGGATGAATGATCCGAATGGATTAGTGTTTTTCAAAGGAGAATATCATTTATTTTATCAGCATAATCCGCATGGTAGCACATGGGGGCCCATGCATTGGGGGCATGCAGTCAGCAAAGATTTAATTGTATGGGATGAATTAGAGATAGCTTTACATCCTGATGAGAATGGAACCATTTTTTCGGGCAGCATAGTTGTAGATTGGAATAATACAACAGGCTTTTTTAACGAAGAACCCGGGTTGGTGGCTATTTTTACCCATCACTCGGAGCCAGATCACGGCAAGGAGGCTGTTCAGACACAGAGTTTGGCATATAGCATAGATAAGGGAAGATCATGGATTAAATATGACGGTAATCCCGTACTTGCTCACCCTACCAATCCTGATTTTAGAGACCCTAAAGTTTTTTGGCACAAAGATACCCAAAAGTGGATGATGGCTTTAGCTACAGGACAAACAATCTCTTTCTATTCCTCTCCAAATTTGAAGGATTGGCAGTTTGAAAGTGAATTTGGAGAGAATTGCGGCTGTCACAAAGGGGTATGGGAATGTCCAGACTTATTTGAGTTACCAATAGACAATACAAATGATAAAAAATGGGTGCTTATTGTCAGTATTGGCGATAATCCTCAATATGATGAAGGATCTCGCACGCAGTATTTTGTTGGCTCATTTGATGGAAAGGAATTTACGCCAGAACATGAAGATATAAAATGGCTGGACTATGGGAAGGACAACTATGCTGGAGTAAGCTTTTCTGATATTCCTGAAGCAGATGGAAGACGAATTTATTTAGGCTGGATGAGTAATTGGCGTTATGCTAATCAAGTTCCGACAGAAGGATGGAGAAGTCAGATGACTCTTCCTAGAGAGCTGGAACTGCGTGAGAAGATGGGAGAGTATTATCTCGTCCAGCATTTAGTAAGAGAATTAGATACCTATTTTGATAGAAAAGAAGAAAGAACAGACACAATCATTACAGACAAAGAAAGCACTGTTTTTGAAGTAGATCATGAATACACAGAGATAATCCTATCCTTCAAGAATATAAATGCAAATAAGTATGGATTAAGGATAGAACATACAGATTCACAGCATACAACTATTACTATTGATGCGAAAGAAAATATACTGAGTCTGTCTCGTGAAAAATCTGGGGTGGTTGATTTTTCCGATATTTTTCCTAAACTGCAGCGAGTTTGTCTTGAGGATTCTCATTCACTTGAGTTACGAATAATTGTAGATTCTGCCTCCTTAGAATTATTTATCAATGGCGGAGAGCAAGCATTAACAAGTTTAATTTTCCCTGATAAAGTAAGCAAACGAATATGTTTGTTTGCAGAAGAAGGGAAAGTAAATCTAGTATATGGCAAGGTATCTGTTCCTTCTAAAAGTTGATATATAATGGAAAGCCAGAGGATTGGATAAATCTATCCTCTGGCTATTTTATACGAAACTCAATGGAAAAAAGTTAGAAAAGTGGTGTAGAGATATGATCGATGTAGCAGCATTAGGAGAAATTTTAATTGATTTTACTCCCCAAGGAGAAAATGAGCAGGGGTTTCCGATTCTTGTTGCAAATCCAGGTGGAGCCCCGGGAAATGTTCTAGTGGCTTTATCCTGTTTAGGGCTGAGAACAGAATTTATGGGGAGCGTAGGAAATGATTATTTTGGGGAATTACTCGTTGCTACCTTACAGAATAAAGGGGTGCAAACAAATGGAATTGTTTATTCCCCAATAAAAACGACACTAGCATTTGTGCATATTGATCATCAGGGGGATCGTTCATTTGATTTTTATAGACAGCCTGGTGCGGACATGATGTTATCTAAGGACGATGTGGACTTTTCATTAATAGCAGATGGTAAAATATTCCATGTAGGATCAATATCCATGACAAATGAGCCAGCAAGAGAAGCAACTTTAGTAGCATTAAATTATGCGAAAGAACAACATAAGATTATTTCATTTGATCCAAATCTTCGTCCCTTACTATGGCAAAGCTTAGAGGAGGCAAAAGAGCAAATCGAAGCAGTCTTGCATTTTGCGGATATAGTCAAAGTTTCGGAAGAAGAATTAGCATTTTTAACGAATACAACAGATATTTTTTCAGGAGCAAAGCAGTTATTTAAAGAGTTTGATTTACGGCTGCTTTTTGTAACAGTGGGAGATAAGGGAAGCTATGCATATGGAGAGGATGGCTTAGTATTTGTCCCAGGAGCAGCTGTAAAAGCAATTGATACAACTGGATGCGGAGATGCATTTCTTGCTGGCGTGCTATATGAATTATTAAAGAGGGATTTATTGAATTTTAAAATACGCGAAGATATATTAAAGCAAATATTGAATTTCGGAAATGCGATGGGAGCATATGTGGCAACAAATAAAGGTGGAATTCCAGCCATGCCTACTCTTCACCAAATCGAAGACTTTATAGTAGTTAATAAAAAGGGAGGATAAATGGTGCTAAAAAGGAGGAGAGGAGGAGAAGCAAATTGAGACAAAGAATCTTGACAGCTGTTTTGTCTGTTGCATGGTTATTAACTGGCTGTAGTATCCATCAAATGGGAAAGGAAGAGAAAAATTTGGATGCCTTGAGACCGGATAATATGGAAGCTGCCACTTCTGATTATTATACAGAATTGTATCGACCTCAATATCACTTTTCAACCCCTTCAGGAAATTTAGCTGACCCTAATGGACTCATCTATTTTGAGGGAGAGTATCATCTGTTTCATCAAAAAAATGGTAATTGGGCACACGCAGTGAGCAGGGATTTATTACATTGGGAGCATTTGCCGATTGCGTTAGAACATGATAACCTAGGGCAAGCATTATCTGGAAGCACTGTGGTGGATTGGAATGATTCCACAGGATTTTTTGATGGGAAAGCCGGGTTAGTTGCCATCTATACAAATACAGAGGGTGGAGAATCTCAAAGTATTGCTTATAGCAAAGATAATGGAAGAACATGGGAAAGATATAAAGGAAATCCGGTTATTCCAAACCCTGGAATAAAGGATTTTCGTGATCCAAAAGTATTTTGGCATGAGAGTACTAAAAAATGGGTAATGGTTGTTTCGACAAATCAAAGTGTGACGTTTTATCGTTCTGATAATTTGATTGACTGGGAGTTTCAGAGTCAATTTGGGGATAAGGAGGGATCTCATGCAGCTGTATGGGAATGTCCTGATTTATTCGAATTGCCTGTAGATGGTGATGAGAATAATAAGAAATGGGTATTGCAAGTTAGTGTTGGAGATAATGAAGAAACAAATGGATCAACTGCTCAATATTTTATTGGAGAGTTTGACGGAACACAATTTATTAATGATAATGCGCCAGAAACTATTTTGACAACAGATTTTGGGCAAGACTTTTATGCAGCTCAGTCCTTTTCTGATATCCCGGAAAAAGATGGCCGCCGAATATGGTTAGGCTGGATGGCGAATTGGAGATATCCTTATCAATCGCCGACGGAACCATGGAAGGGATCTATGTCAATTCCACGTGAACTGCATTTGAAAACAGTTAAGGATGGAAGTATTAAGTTATTTCAAGAACCGGTTAGGGAGTTAGAAAGTTTACGTGTTAATCATATTGCTATTGATCCTATGAAGGTTAATGGGGAGCAGTCAATTCCTGATTTTTCTGGTACCACTTATGAATTTGAAGCTGTGCTGGAATGGGAAAACGTAGAGGAATTCGGTATTCGCGTTCGACAATCAGAGGACGAAAATACGGTTATAGGTGTAAATACGTTAGGTAAAAAACTATTCTTAGATAGATCTCGTGCTGGATTAGAAACGTTATTGGATCGAAATGGGAATCCATTTCAATTTGGTAATAACCATACAACTACTTACCCTGTTGAGGAGAAACGAATAAAGATAAGAGGATTTGTTGATGAATCATCTGTTGAGGTGTTTATAAACGACGGGGAATATGTCTTTACGAAATTAATCTATTCCCAGCCTACGAGCAACGGAATAGAGTTATATACAAAAGGTGGTAGTATGAAGGTTGTTTCACTAGACTTTTATCCTTTATATTCAACCTGGAGAGAACGCCCAAAGGAAAATGAAGTCGAACGTATAGTAGTAAGTTCGGAATATTTAACTATTAAAGAAGGGGAAATCAAAACTATTAAAGCGATTTTAAAGCCAGATTGGATTAAGAGCAGTTCTCCTTTTAGTTGGGACAGCGCTGTACAAGACATAATCGAAATCACGGAGTCTGATGACGAGGAGAAGGGTATTTCCATTAAAGCATTAAAGCCAGGAGTAACAAGCATACAGGTTAAGCATCCAGAAACGAAAATTGCAAAGGAAATTAGAATAAGGGTAGTAAAATAAAAGTATTATACAGTATGTAAGAGCACTTTTCGCAAAAAAGGAAAAGTGCTTGATTGAGTCAAGTTTTTGTGGGAGTTTTTTTAGCTCCCTTTTTTATAAAGTAAAACCTCTAAGTTTGTATCCGCTTTCCAATTGGTTTTGTTCTTCCAACTGTTGATTCTCTCATTTTTTAAAAACCTTTTAATCCCTGTAAGGCAAAGTGAACGGGTTTTCCAATCGCTTGATTTAAGTATGGCATGTTCTGACGCACGGTTTCTGTTACTAATTTTGTGGGTATTTTTCTTTTCGCTCGATGCTCTTTCTTTGATTTTTCCGTGGCTTTTTCCCATTTCCCATATATCGTTTGGATGGATAGGTCATCCTTCAATCCAATCCACAAGCGCGCCATGCTCATGACCCCTTTTTTGCTCCATACTCTTCCATTTTTTAATCGTTTGGCTAATTGATTCATCATCGCCTCTGCACTTCCCATTGGACGATACGCTGTCGTGTCCACGCCTTTTTCCTGTAACCAACTACGGTAATCTTTTATGGTTTCCTGATGATGCGTTAAAAAGGCAAGGAAATGCTCTAGTTTTTCTTCTTTTTCTGGTGTATCCATTGTTCCTACTGCGCTATTCAACTCTAGAAGTAATGTTTCTACCTGGTAGTTTCTTAACGCTCTTTTCATGTAGCGGTATCGAGGATGGCTCTTCATTAGTTGCTTCATCGAACGAGCGACATGAAAACGGTCCATGGTGAAAAAGGCGCGTTCCCGAAAATACTCCCGACATGCCGTTATCCAGCCTGCTCCATCACCATTAATAATAAGCAAGGTTTGGGTAGGATCATACGCATAATTATTCTGTAAGAACGTTTCAAAGGCTTCCCAAAAGGGTTCTTTTCCTTCATAAAGAAAATGCCTTTTATTTCGGAGCCTGACTCGCTTTCCGTTTTCTTTCCATCCCTCATGTACAGCGGCGAATTTCAACTCCCATCCACGCTTTTTCTTTTCTTGACTCTTCACATATAATCCATCTACTTCTACAAACAATACCTTTTGAAAAGGGCGTTTTTCCTTAGCGGGAAGTACGCTTGTTTGAAGAAGATGTTGCCGTAATGCTTCGTGGCTCATCGCCGAATAGCCTAAAAATTGTTCGAACGTTTCCACCGCCTTTCGATAGGAGGAACCATTTGTCGCTAATTCTAGCCCCCATTCTTCTAATAGTGGACTAAACCCTTTATTCCCTTGAAACTGTAAATAATGATCTAACAGACAAATATATTTTTTGGTTACACGATCGAAATAATAATTACGCTTCAGCTCCACTGCTCCAAACGCTGTATCTAATCGTATTTCTCGTTTATCACGTAAAGCAAATCTTCTTTTGTCTCGTTGCTTGGCAATCTCTTGATCCCAATTTTCTAACATTTGAATAAGGATTTCTTGAAACGTCATTTGTAGTGTTCGAAATAAAGTTTTTTCCAATTCTTTTAATGATGGCATTTTTATGTTACATTGATTCATGAGAGCCTCTCCTTTTCGTAGTTTTCGCCAAATTCTACTTTACAAAAGGAAGCTCTCTTTTTTAATACTTAATTTTTTCCAGCTACCGCGCTTTCGCTTGGTGGCCTTTTTGTCTAGTTGGGGGACGAGTCCCCCAACTAGACAAAAAGGATATTTATTCTCCCACAAACATTTTACTCATACAAAGTGCTTTTATATGGATTCTAAATAGAGTGTATGGAGCATTTTGTTTACAAATAAGATTCTTACACGTAAGAAAAAATGTCATCACTCCTGGGGGAGACCATACAGTAGATTTGAAAAAGAAAGCTGGCAATTAGTGAAAAAGGATGTTCGGTTCTCTGTCTGAAGAAAGAATGCCCAAATCCATTAATCAAAGTGTGTAATTGTCATATTCTTAAAGATTGCTGTTCCTCCATCTGCATACAACGTGATGCCTTGATCAACCGCATGAGGAAATATTAAATTCGATTGCACAACCTTCCCATCATCTACAAAAAACTCGATACTACTTTTATCAACCAGGATCTTTAAATGTACTTGTTTTTGTTCAGCAGGAAAGGGGGCTGTACTTTCTGAATGTGAATTCTGCTGATCTGGATGTTCGGTAAAAGAACGATCTACATACGAGTAGTTTTCTTTTATAAATATTCCTACATTCACATATCGCGTTTGATCAGAAGATTCTCTAAGTCTTAAACCGACATTATCTAACTCTGTCCATGAGATGTCTGTCTCTAGTTGATAAATTTCTCCTGTCATCTCTAGTTGCTTTTGGCCGTTTACTTCTATTTCCTTTAGATGATCTTTTGTCTTGGCCAGGTTGTTGTATGCTTCGATTGGTTGGGAAGCTAAATAATAGGAATTTTCCCCATTATTTTTTAATTGAATTTGTCGAACAACAGAATCCATTCCGTTAAAGTCTTCTTGTAATGTAGGGGTATTGTCGGCATAATTCCAATTATTCATCCACGCAAAAGCATATCTTTTCTTGTAATCTTCACTATTGCTTCCATCTTCAAATGTTACCCCAGCATACCAATCTAAACCATAATCAAGCCATTGGGGTTCTGGATGATCAGCTGTAAAATGGTTTCCATCAAATTGACCAATCCAATAAGCATAAGTAGCGGGCTGATTCTTTGTTTTTCCATTTGCGCTCGCAGCAAGCACCCATTTGAAGCTTCCATCATTTGTTTGCATATAGTAAAGGTCCGGACATTCCACAATTCCTATATCATTTGTGAAGAAATCGCTGAGGTATGTCCAATCTTTCATATTAGAGGATTCATAAAAACCAATCTTTGTTCCTTCTGCCATTAACATTATCCATTTATGATACTCTTTTGACCAAATGATTTTGGGATCACGAAAATCATCGGTTCCAGGATTTGTCATAACAGGCGTATCGCTGTATGAAGTGAATGTACTGCCATTATCGAGGCTGTACCACAAGAACTGTTCTTGTTTTTGCTGATTGGCTGATGGCTGAGTGACGATTGCGATAAGTGCGCCATATCCAAATCCAGCTGTATTCTCTTTATCAACAACGACAGAACCTGACCAAGGGTCTCCATTTTGATTTGTGTATTTTGGAATGGCAATTCCTTTATCCTTCCAGTGCACTAAATCTTTTGAAACAGCATGTCTCCATTCTGTGCCATTACCGTCAGGATAATCACCATTGTAAAGATAATAGTAATGATAGAAGCCATCTAAATAGATTGGTTTTTGCGGATCATTTTTCCACTTGTCAGGTGTAGTGAAATGGTATTTGGCACGATAGGATTGACCATCAGAAACAACGGTCTTTTCTTGCTGGTCTACTGTTTCAGTAAAAACCTTAGTGATTTGATGCCAAAATAAGAGGATGCCGACAAGTATAATAAGGCATAAGAGAAATAGGACTTTCTGTGTGTGCTTTGCTGGTTTCTTCAAGTAATATCACCGCGCTTATCCTGTATTTCTTGCTATTGGTAAAAGAGGGTGGGACAAAGCAAAATAAATAATGGATAAAGACGAACAATCTCTAATTTAGTGGTGTATCCAATTCGTTCCATTGCGTTACAGACACTCCTTTTCCGCGGGGAGCAACCTAAGCCTCCTCGGCAAGCCTGTGGGGTCTTAGGCTTTGCTCTATTTCCCGCAGGAGTTGAGTGTCTTCCACTCCATTTCACTCCGTTTTTAAAGAGTATTTCGTTCCAACTTTTTTTTCAAAAGAACTAAATGGAGCAGACTGAATACACGGAGACTCCTATGGGAGCTGCGAGAAAGTCCAAGACCCCGCAGGAACGAGGAGGCTTGGCGCTCGCCCCATGGAAAGCGAAGTGTATTCAGTCTGCGGGTGATTACCACATACCTTTTTTCTTCAATAAATAAAAATCCCAAACAATTATACGAATCCTTTTTAGTATGAATGTATAATTGTTCGGGTTATATTAAATTGAAATACTTTTATCCCAACCTCGTTTGTTTATTTATTTATAGTGATTTGACCTTGTTCTAAAATGCTATTTTTTACTACAGAAGTTTTATTGCCTTTAATATTTAATAAAAAGCTTGGAGCAAAAGTGGATTGATGATCTTCAAATAATCCTCTGTTTGTCATATAGCTTGTGACAACTACATTGTCACTGTTCTTTTGTGGAATCGCAAAATGAGCGTAGTTCCATGTAATATCATTTGGATCTAGATTTTGATGTAAGACAATACCTGTTTTGTTTAAAGGTTTATATGGTCCAGTAATAGAATTAGCTACATATCCTAATAGGTAAATATCTTTGTCGTTAATGCCATCAATAGTCATTTTTGAACCTCTGGAACTTGTAAATAGATACCATTTTCCGTCTTTTTCGAAGATATTCGCACGTTCAATTTCATCTGTAACAGTGTTGGAAGCAATTAACGGCTTCATTTCTTTTTTTAGTGTGTAATCATCATTAATCTCAATGATTCCTAATGCACCATTTGCTAGTGTTGCTAAATTCTTTTTCGGGCTTTGTAATAACTGCTCTTTTTCTGTTCTGAAAAATTTAGTGCTGCCCCCATAATAGATTTTATTAAATAATGATTCTTCTCCTTGATAGCCATAATCTGTTCCTGTATTAGCTTCAAATACAAGATATTTATGGCCATTGTCTTCAACGTAGTGAGGATCTCTTAATGTATGGTTATCTGCATAATTCCCACCCGAAAAAGCTTGATCAACTGTTTGGTATACAGATCCATCTCCACCATCATAGATGGATTTATGATCTTCCACACCATCGATTTTTAATGTATTTGCATCTAGTTTAGATACATTAACTTGGGCAGTGGTTAATGTTTGTTTTCCAAAAAATCCATGATCAGGATCCCAGCCTTGACGATTCGTATAGAATAAGCGAATTTTGCCATCAGAAGTGAAAGTGGCTGAACCAGACCATTCTTCTGCTTGATTGTTTAAAATAACATCATTGGTAGCATATTTATCGCTGTCTTTAAATACTCTTCCTGCATTTTTCCATGCATCAATGGAATTATCACCAATTTTTTTATAGAACATGTAAATAAATGTATCCCATCCTCTATCAGGATCTCCAGCTAATCCAAATACAATTTGATAGCCATTATATTCTGCAACTGTGCCATCTGCATTTTGTAACGGCCATGTATCCCAGACATCTAAATCAATTAAATTACCTTTTTCATCATAGCCCTTTGCTGAAGGGATGTTTTTAATTGTTGATTCATCAAAAGCTGGCACTTTAAATTTAGAATCGTTTTGTTGTTCCGTCATTTTTTCCATATCAAATCGAGTGATATGTGAAATACCATAAGATTCTTTGTGGTCTGACTTTTCCTTTTGTTTTGCAAAAGCTAGTGATCCACTACCTCCCAATAAGATAGCAGCACTCAATGATACGACTGTTGCTTGTTTAGCAAGCTTGTTCAATTTCATGGTTTACCTCCTAGAATGTGAAAAGATAAGGACAGGGTAAAGCTGCTGATTTATAAAAACAAAGCAGCAAATACACCGTGTTTCTAATAAAATTATAGGTTAATCTAGTTTCTGCGCATATGGCATAGATTGATAGAAATCTAGTCTTATATTGATATAAGATAAATCGAATATACTAGGGGATGTAATAGAAGAACGGGACCTTCTTACTTATTTCAGATAGAGAGAATGAATGTTTGCAAAAACAAAAAATCGCTCCCTGCAAAAGGGAGCGATTAGAAGGCGGGAATTAGTGGGAAGACGAAGCGGCAGCCCTTTCCCAAGATTTTTGAAATTCTTGCAGCAATTGTTCTCGATTTAGCTGATTACCTACGTATAATTGCATAGCTAATCCAAACTCTTCTCGTGCACTACCAGGAAAGGAAAACCAATTGGCTCTAAGGGTGTTTCCTGTTTGATAGTAGTTCATAATTTCCGTTGCAAGCGGTCCTAGATGGTGTGCCTCTATATGGTCAAAAGCTGGAATGAATTTAAATTGTTCTGTCATAAAGGACTTTCCTTGCTCTGAAAATACCATCCAGTTTAGAAAAATTTTGGCTGCTTTTTTCTTTTCAGCAGATGATTGCTTGTTAACTACCCAATAATTAGAAACGTTAACAACGATTGCGTCAGCTGGTTCCTCGTTAATAGGAATTGGCAGAAATCCAATGTTCATGTTCGGAGACTGCTGATCAATCATTGGCTGAATCCAATTGCCTTGTTGGATCATCGCAGCTTTTCCCGAAGCGAAGAGATCAACTTCTGTATTATAGTCCGTTGTTAGGGGATTTTGGTTTCCATATTTGATGGTAGTATCAAGTAAAGAAATAATATCTAAGAATTTTTGATTGTTCGTAATTTTTGTGGTTCCTTTGTTTAGTTGGGCAATAAATGCTTCAGGATCATCTTGTTGTGCAAATGCAATATTTAAGAGATGATCACCAAGCTTCCACTCTTCATAATATCCAGTTGCAAAGGGCGTAATACCAGATTCTTCTAATGTTTGTGCTGCAGCCTGTAACTCAGATAACGTTCTAGGAAGCGTATGAATTCCTGCCTTATGGAATAAATCTTTGTTATATATGAATCCATATCCTTCTATATTAAGGGGCATTCCATACACTTTGCCATCCATTGTTACAGGTTTCAAGGTGTCTTTGTATGCATGTGAAATCCATGGTTGATCAGATAGATCTTCTAAATAGTCACTCCATATCTTCACATTGTCATACCCTGTATTTGTAAAAATATCAGGACCATTCCCTGCTGCAATTTGAGCTTTCAAATCAGCAAGATCATCAGCAGCACCACCTACAGTGTGAACCTGAATATCTATATTTGGATGTTCGCGTTCATATGCCATCACCATTTCTTCAAATTGGGTAGAAATTTCTACTTTTGGATTTCGGATAGTTAGTGTGATGCGTTCATCGGCTGTTTTTCTTTCGCTTGAGTCTTCTTCTGATTTTGGCTGACAAGCTGAAAGTGCAACAATCAACAATCCTGCAATAAGCCATGTGAATGTCCACTTTGTCATAATTTCACTCCTGCTATTTCACTCTCATTTATTATTGATGGTGGTATCTACTTTGCGTCCAACGTTTTCTGACAGTTTCTGTACTCAAATGGCGTTAAGCCAACCATTTTTTTAAATAATTTTGAAAAGTACTTTTCATCTTGATAACCGAGTAATAAAGCAATTGCATAAATGTTTTCATCTTTTTCCCGAAGCAAGTATTTAGCTCTCTCGATTCTCAGTTTCATAATATATTTGGATAAAGGCATGCCTGTTTGCTGTTTGAATTTTCTAGAGATATGCTCGCGACTTAAGAAAAATCGATTAGAAAGTTTTTCTAAACTTAATTCTTCCATATAATAAGTATCAACATAAGAAACAATATCCTGCATTCGCTTGGCATCGTCTATATCATTTAAACGGTGAATCGTCCGGTAATTTTGTTCTTCCACTGCTTTTTGCATCGATTGATAAGACTCATGGATTTTTCCCAACGATAGAAGTGACGCTCCATTTACGATTCGGATAGGGATATCGAATTGCTGAATAATCCATTCTTCAACAGACAGCCATTGTTGGCTAGTAGTAATTACTAAGCAAAGGCTATGATCATGTTGAAGGGCAAAAGCATTTCCTATTCCTTCTTCTATAAGTTGATTGGCAAGTAATTGGATATATGGCTCAGAATGGTGCATCTGATAAAAAGAAATAAGCGTTAGTTCATACTCGACTGTATCGGGAAGACTAGAAGCAAGCTCTATTAAGTCAAATTCTTCTCCCATACAAGCTTGTGTAGCCAATTGATTCAAACGCAGTCTTTTTGCGTCTTCTAAAACACCTGCATCTTTATTTTCGGTTATCCATGTTTGTACTGCTTCTGATAAAGTATTGTTTAAAGATTCAGCTTCAATCGGTTTTAATAAATAATCAAAGCTGCTGCACTGGATTGCTTTTCGCATATAGGTATAATCGTCAAATCCTGTAATCAGAATAACCTTACCAGAATAAGAAATGGAATCTAGCCACTCAATTATTTCTATGCCATCCATTTTCGGCATCTTCACATCTGTAAAGATAATTTCCGGTTTTTGTTTTTTGATGATTTTTATTGCGTCTTCTCCATTGCTAGCTTCTAAGATGGTCGTGATTCCGTTTTTTTTCCATTCACCAATATAGCGAATAACATATCGTACATTAATTTCGTCGTCTATAATAAGAACTTTCAAATTGAATGAGCCTCCTCGAAAAGAATGGTTTGCAATGATGAACCATCTATTTAATTTTGCATCGGGATATATAGCTTTACGATAAAGCCATGCCCCTCGTTGGTATCTATCTCTAAACCTGCTTTTGATTCGTAGTTTAGAAGAAGACGGTCATGTATATTTTTTAAACCAATATGCTCGTGAGAAAATTCGCCAGCATAAGGAGCACGATAGATATTACTCCTTAAAGTCTCCAGCTCTTCTGCTGATAAACTTGAGTAGTCATTTTCAACGATTAGATATAAAAAATCTTCTTTATTTTCGCCTGTTATATATAATGTAGAATTAAAATAGCCTTGTTCATAGCAATGTTTAAAGTAGTTCTCTACAAGTGGCTGGAGTATCATACTAGGGATTTTTATCCCCTGAATTTCTTCACTTATATGAATAGAGTAGTTTAGCTTACTGCCAAAACGTTCCCGTTGCAGCGTTAAGTATGCTTTTATATAATCCAGTTCTTCACGAACTAGAACCCACTGATCTGCTCGGATAGAGTATCTCATCATTTTTGATAAGGATGTCACAAGTTGATAGATTTTAGGAGAGCTATTTTGCAGCGCAACTGCTCCTATGGATTGAAGAGCATTAAATAGAAAGTGTGGATTCACTTGAGATTTAAGTGCTCGTAATTGATTTTTTCTATTCTCAATCTCCAATTTGTATTCCCGATCAATATGGAGATTTATACGCTCCAACATTTCTTTCATATGCTTTTCTAGATGACCAATTTCGTCTTCGCGGTTGTCGGTAAAAGGAATATTTAAATTTCCTCCTTTAATAGAAAGCACCTTTTGGCTGAGCACTTTAATAGGACGTGATATATAATAGGCAAGGATGCTGATCATTAATAGTCCTAGTACCCCCACCCCTATCCCAACCAGTATGTTGGTGTAAGCGGTTTGTCTAGCATCATAAAATAATCTATCACTAGGTGTCACCTTTACGATTTTCCACTGATGAAGTGGTTTTGATAATGTTTTAGATAAGATAATATCATTGCTTTTATCCTGGCTGGCATGAAGGAATTTCTCATCTGCTGTTTTTCCTATTAGGGAATGAACATTTGTATACATTACAATATCATGTTCATTAAGAAGATAAATGGAATCACCTTTCTCCTGTAATAGATTCCTGCAAATCTGTGCATACTTGTCTAGATCCATATCAATTGTAATAACCCCAAGAAATTCTTTGGATAGAGGATCCAATATTTTATGATGGATAGTCATAACCTCTGTTTTGTCTGATTCAGGTATAATCGCGGCATTATTATAGTTTCCAATCGTATGGGGAGGCTCTATTAAAAAACGTGAATTTGAATGAATCAGCTCTTGCATGGAGTCTAGCATCATAAAATCATTTTGCGGTTTTCTTGCGCTGATCATCCCATTATAAATAGTGAATGATTCTTTATTCTTATCCAAATAAAAACGAATTTGGCGGATTTCGGAACGCATCAGGAAAAAAGTTTCAATATTTTCTTCCATAGCAATTGGATTAAAATAAATGGAATCTTCATAGCCATTAGTGAAAATCCGAAAAAAGTCTGGATTTCTATATAAAATATAGGGAAGGTTAATCATATCGTTAAAATATTGTTCTAATTCTTTGGATAATTTATCTAATTGTTCTTTGCTGTTTTGCAGTTCATGCTGTTCGACACTATCCTTTGTATATCCATAAATAATTAAAACCGTTAAAAAATAGGGCAGGATAATGAAAGCAAGAAGCATAAAAAATAAACGGCTTTGAATGCTTTTCATATTAAGAAGTTCCTTTCTTTCCATTAATATCATTATCTAGCCTTAAAAAAATTTAGTAGTACTCAATAAACCATTTCTTTAAATCTAAATCTTTTTTTACAAATAAGTCAATATACATAGATGGAAAGAAAGCTAGGAGATATTTTTGGCGTTTTATCCATTAAACCGCTGAATGGCATCGCTTACTAATGGTAGTGGAAACGATAATAAAAAGAACAAAATTGAATCGATGGCACTAGGGACTATATCTTCATTACGAAATTTAGGTAATTATCATTAAATATTGTCATACTATCTATTATTTCGTTACATTCAAGTCAAAATAAGGAAAATTAAATGTTCATTTATGAGATTGGATAACTAAGGAGCATCTTCCGTTTGCATTTTGGGATGTTAATTGCTGATTTAATGTAAAAAGAGTGTCACAGCTGATATGCTTTGACACCCTTTTTGGCTGTTTACTTTTTAAACTCATTCAATCTTTCGTATGTCTCTAAGAGAAATTGGTAAAATAGTGATTCTGTTGGAAGTAGTTTGCGATGACTTGGATAAATAACCCCAACGGTTCTCGTCAGATTAACATCTGAAAGGGGAATGACGCAAGTAGAACGTGGTGTGTTATCCACCAATGTCATTTCTGGCATCAAGGCTACTCCTAACCCGGCAGATACTAATCCTTTCAGTGCATCTATGTCTTTTCCTTCAAATGCAATCTGTGGAGAAAATCCTGCATCATGACATGCTTTAACCACTTGGTCCCTGAATACGAATCCTTCTGGTAAGACACAGAAGGGATCATTCTTTAAATCTTTTAGCTGTAACTCTTTTTGATTGCTCAATGGATGATGAAGAGGAAGTAGGGCAACAATATTTTCTGTAAATAATGTAGCACCGTTAATTTTATCCTCCTTTTCTCGGTTGGGCATTGGCGCAATCATTGCCAAATTAAATTCTCCATTAATAACTCCATCGATAAGGTCATAATACAGGGCGTTGCTCATATGGAATTTTGCTTCTGGATATCGGTTGCGAAATGAATAAATGATAGAAGGTAACGTATGAGCAGCCATACTGATAGGGAATGCAATTCTGACTGTCCCTTTTTCAGGATCAAGTGATTCCTCTACTTCTCTTTTCGCATCCTCCATCATACTCCATACTTGTTTCATCCGCTCAAAAAAAACTTTTCCGAGAGGTGTTAATTTTACGCTTCTTCCTTCGCGTATAAAAAGCTCTACTCCTAATTCTGCTTCTAAATTGAAAATTTGTCGACTTACAGAGGATTGTGCCACATGCAAAGCGTCAGCAGCTTCAGTAATATGTTCCCTTTTCGCCGCTTCCAAAAAATACTGGATTTGTCTTATTTCCATTATCCACTCTCCTATTCATGCGCGAAACGCATGAATTCAATCCGAAATTAGTATTGTACCTATTAATTATAAAATTATAAAATAAAAACAACTTTTAGAAAAGAGAATATTCTAACATTAAAATAATATAGGGGCTGAAAAAGGATGAAAGTGCTGGAGAAAAAAGATGAGTTTCAAACACACACCGTGAAAGATTACATTAACCAATTATTGATTCAAGTTCAAGAACGTGATCCTCACGAAAAGGAGTTCCAGCAGGCAGTTAAAGAGGTCCTCGAGTCTTTAGTTCCTGTACTTGAAAAAAATCCTAAATATATAAAATATGCTGTACTAGAAAGAATGCTTGAACCAGATCGAATGATTAGCTTTAAAGTACCTTGGATGGATGACAAAGGAAATATAAAAGTAAACCGTGGCTATCGTGTCCAATTTAATAATGCGATTGGACCTTATAAAGGAGGATTAAGATTTCATTCTTCTGTTAATGCAAGTATTATTAAATTTCTTGGTTTTGAGCAAATCTTTAAAAACTCGTTAACTGGTCAGTCGATAGGTGGCGGAAAAGGTGGTTCCGATTTCGATCCTAAAGGGAAGTCAGATTTAGAAATTATGCGTTTTTGTCAGAGCTTTATGACAGAACTTAGCAAGCATATCGGACCAGATATCGATGTGCCCGCTGGAGATATTGGAGTAGGTGCAAGAGAAATCGGTTATATGTTTGGACAATATAAAAGATTAAAAGGCGCTTATGAAGCAGGTGTGTTAACCGGTAAAGGCATCGGATATGGCGGAAGCTTAGGTCGTAAAGAAGCAACTGGCTACGGATTAGTATACTTTGTGGAAGAAATGCTTAAAAATCAGGGGCTAAGCTTTAAAGATAGTACGGTTGTTGTGTCAGGATCAGGAAATGTATCTATTTATGCGATGGAGAAGGCGATGCAGTTAGGTGCAAAAATTGTTGCTTGCAGCGATTCCAGTGGTTACGTGTATGATCCAAATGGAATAGATCTAGATACAGTGAAACAATTAAAAGAAGAAGAAAACAAGAGAATCTCTGAATATGTGAATAAGCATCCTGAGGCAATCTACCAGCAAGGATATACTGGTATTTGGAGGATTCCTTGCGATATTGCTCTGCCATGTGCAACACAAAATGAGTTGAATAAAGAATCAGCAGAAAAGTTAATCGCCAATGGGGTAAAGGCAATAGGGGAAGGGGCAAATATGCCTTCTACTCTAGAAGCAGTCGATACCTTTATCCATCATAATGTGTTATTTGCACCTGCCAAAGCAGCAAATGCAGGTGGAGTGGCAGTCTCAGCTTTAGAAATGGCACAAAATAGCGCTAGAATAGCTTGGACTCAAGATGAAGTAGATAAGAAATTACAAGATATCATGAAAAATATTTATAGCAAAAGTATAAAAGCTTCAGAGGATTATGCTACTAAAGGAAATCTAGTTGCAGGTGCTAATATTGCAGGCTTCATTAAAGTTGCAGATGCTATGATTGAGCAGGGGATTATATAACAAGTTTAGGAGAATTAGCATTTTGCTGATTCTCTTTTTTTAGCCGCTAAATAACTATAATTACTGGGTCAAAACTTTTAATAGTAGTTACAATATTTCTAGTAGAATAGTAACATGTAAAAAACAATAAATTAGCACTTATTTCGGATTTCGAAAGATGAAATTGTATTATGCATTTTTTCGCGTTATACTTAGTTATAAGATTAATATTCAGAATATACAGAATAATACTTAGGCTATAAGTTGATATAATAATAGAGGAGGAAGAATGAATGCTAAGCAATTGGAATCTTCAATTAGAGGAAATGTACGATAAAATGGTGGAATGGCGTAGATATATACATCAGCATCCCGAACTTACAAATCAAGAATATGAGACTTCCAAGCTCATTGCATCCATCTTATCGGATTATGGAATTGAGAGGAAAATCAATGTTGGTGGCTTGGGAGTAATCGGGTTTATAAAGGGAGCACAGACAGGGAAAACCATTGCACTAAGAGCCGATTTTGATGCACTACCCATTCAGGATGAAAAAGATGTTTCCTATAAATCAAAAGTTGACGGAGTCATGCATGCATGTGGACATGATGGACACACAGCAACTTTACTGGCTGTTGGTAAGGTTCTGCAACAAAATAGAAATCAGCTAGCCGGAAACGTAGTACTAATCTTTCAACATGCAGAAGAAGGAGGAGGAGGAGCAAGAAAAATGATTGCGGACAATTGTTTGGAAGGGGTGGATGCTATATTTGCTAATCACTTGTGGAGCCTAATCCCTGTTGGAACGATTTCCTATACAAAAGGATATACCACAGCAGCAGGAGACGGATTCGAGATTAAAATTAAGGGAAAAGGCGGTCATGGCTCCTCTCCGCATGATACGGTTGACTCGATTGCTGTTGCCGGACAGCTGATTAACCAGCTTCAATATATCGTTAGCAGAAGAGTTCATCCCCAGAAAACAGCAGTTGTCTCCATTGGTTCCATTCATGCCGGAGATGCTGCCAATGTCATAGCTGATTCTGCTATTTTAAAAGGAACAGTGAGAACATATGAAAAAGAGGTACAGCAATTAGTAGAGGAAGAAATGAAGGATGCTATCAGAGGAATCTGTTTAAGCTCAAAGGCTGATTATGAATTTAACTATTTTCATGGAGTAGCAGGGGTGTATAATCATCCGAATGAAACAAAGATATTTGCCAGTACAATGAAATCTGCATTACCAGAAATACATGTAGAAGAAGTTCCAGCGCTGTTAGTCAGTGAGGATTTTGCTAATTATTTGGAAGAAAAGCCAGGCATGCTTTTCTTTACAGGAGCCGGAAATGAATCATTAGGTGCTATCTATCCGCATCATCATCCTAAATTTGACTTTGATGAAAGAGCTATGCTTCATGCTGGAAAAGCAATGCTGGCGATTGTTGATTATTATCTTGTAGAAAGTGATTTGGAAGTAATAGAGCAATGTAATGTTGTAAAGTAATTCAGTTAATACAAAAAAGAACGGTATGTAGAATTTGACAAAAATCCTGATACTTTCTAGGAACGCCAAAGCTGGATAAAATATTTGTGAAAATGATACTTGCTGCCAATTTAGTTGCGCAGCTAAAGGATCAATTGTTAGCACATGGAAAGTCATAACCAATCGTTGAAAAGAGAAAAGTAATAAATGATGAACTACAGGAAATCTGGGAAGAGACTTGCCGGTTATTACTCTTTATTCTGATTACAATTTTGCAGAGTATTTGATAGTAGCTTATGGACAGGTAAAGATATTGGGTACTAAGTGATAGATTATCATTTGTGGGATTTGGAGTAAGGGGAATATTTAAATAGAGTATTATTATAAAGAAGCTTTCAAAAAGTCAGGAAATTGACTGTTCGGAAGCTTCTTTATATTTTTTCTTCTATTGAATTTTCCTGTGAAATTATTTCCGTATAAACAATCTTACATTATAACTAGAATTGACTAGAAAATTGGTTGTTCAAATATCTTATGAAATAATAATAACAAAATATTATATCTCATTAAAGTATCTTAGTTTAAAGTGCTCAGTTTTAGATAATTGATATATTAACTCTTTATCAAATTCATTTTTAATAGGCTTATTAATATAAATGTAATCTAATCTTTTTAGAGGGGAATTTAGAAGATCCATTAGTTCGATGCTTTGATCAAAATTGTCTATATAAACTCCGGAAATTACATGATGCTTTTCCAATTGGTGAATAATATTATTTACTTGTTCAACAGCTTGTTGTGTATTTTCTCCTTTATTTGAGTTATAGTAAATAACTATATTAGCCAATTATACCACCTCGACTTAGAGGGAATTGTTAAAAAATAACTTTAATATTATAACATATAATTCAACAAAAAGAATTAAAACTTTGATATAATTACCATTACATGAACAGGTGTTTGGAGGTGGGGAATGTGTTATACAGATTTATTGACTTGTTCGCTGGAATCGGGGGGATAAGGACTGCTTTTGAACCATATGGGCAATGTGTATTTTCTTGTGAGTGGGATATTAAAGCGCAAGAAACTTATGAGGCTAATTTTGGTGAAAAACCGGTTGGAGATATTAGAACGGTAAATGAAAAACAAGTCCCTGACCATGATATACTTTTAGCTGGATTTCCTTGCCAACCATTTTCAATTGCGGGTGTTAGTAAAAAGAAGAGTCTTGGTAGAGAACATGGATTCCTTGATGAGACCCAAGGAACTTTATTTTTTGATATAGCAAGAATTATAAAAGAAAAGAAACCACAGGCATTTTTACTAGAGAATGTTAAAAATCTTAGAAGTCATGATAAAGGAAAAACTTTTAAAGTGATAAAAAAAGTTTTGGAGGAAGAGCTTGGTTACACGGTTTATGCTGATGTACTTAATGCTAAAGGACTTGTTCCACAAAATAGAGAACGTATATATATAGTAGGTTTTAAAAAGCCACTTAAATTTGAGTTTCCTATAATCCCTAGTGTGGGTCCGTCTCTTTACTCTATACTTGAAGAAAATGTTGAAGAAAAATATACTTTGTCAGACAAGTTATGGGCATATCTACAGGCCTATAAAGAAAAACATGCAAAAAAAGGAAATGGTTTTGGATACGGTCTTGCTAATCTACATTCATATAGTAGAACACTTAGCGCAAGATATTATAAAGATGGAAGTGAAATTTTAATTCCACAAGAAGATGGGAAAAATCCAAGAAGATTAACTCCTAGAGAATGTGCTCGCTTACAGGGGTTTCCAGAAACGTTTAAAATTGTAGTAAGTAATACGGCAGCTTATAAACAATTTGGTAATAGTGTTGCCGTTCCAGTTGTTCGATTAATTGCTGAAAAAATGGTACAAGCTATTGAACGGGACGAACTAATCCAAGATTTTGTACATGAGGAGCGAGTTGAATATGCAACCACATAGTAGGGGGCAATTAGAAAAAGCGATCGAGGCGGCCAAGCAATATGGTCGCTTTTATTGTAAATTTATTACTGCAAATGATGTTGGTTTAACAAATGCACATCAAGAAGGACTGCATATTGCAAAAGGAGCTTGGAAAATATTTTTTGAAAAGGAGGGGATAAAAGGAGAAAATAATTCTAAAATGGTAAATATACATATAGATGGTTACTATCCATTTGAAAGTAGAATAATTTATTATGGGAAAGGTACGAGAAATGAATATCGTATTACAAGGTTTTGGACAAATTCTCCATTCGAAAAAGAACAACAAGTAGGAAATTTAATTGTTTTTATCCCCTTAGATCATGAAAATTTCAAGGTATATATTTTTAATACTGAAGAAGTAATTGAAACCTTTGAAGATAAATTTTCACTTACTCTGATTAATAACAATGCAGTATATATAGAGGGAGAAAAAAGAGATGTTGATCTTTCGAATAAGATAGAAATGTTGATTAATGAGAAAGCATCCAAATATGAAAGTTTTCCTGAAACAATACATCTTGCAGAAATAGCAAGAGAAATATACAACGAAGTATATAAAATTAAGAAATTCAATCCTGATAAAATGCTACTTAAATGGATTGAAACAGAGTACAGTTTATTTCGTGCAATAGAAAGAAATATTTATAAAGACGTTCTGATAAAACCATTTAATGAGTTAGATTTACTTTTAGAATTTGCTAGTAGTGCACTAAATCGAAGAAAGAGTAGAGCTGGAAAATCATTAGAGCACCATATTGATTTTATTCTGAGAAAAATGAATATTCCTTTTAGTCATCCTGGTAAAACAGAAGGTAAAAAGCAACCTGACTTTATTCTTCCCTCAAGTAATGAGTATGCAGATAACCTATATGCTTCAAACAATTTGATTTTTTTAGGAGCTAAAACGACTTGTAAAGACAGATGGAGACAGATTCTTAACGAGGCGAATCGAATTCCAGCTAAACATTTATTGACCTTACAACAAGGAATTACTGTTAATCAATTAGAAGAAATGCATGATGAGAAGGTGATTCTTGTTGTTCCAAAACCTTATCATAAAGCATATCCAGAGTCACACCGAGACAGGCTTTGGTCAGTGGAGAAATTTATACTTTATGCAAAAGGAATGTATGATTATTAATGAGACCCAAAACTGGGGTCTTTACTTATCGTTTATAAAAGAGTACAAATTCGTGGTGCATAGTGACGTACCGAATATTCTTGTTTCATCAATTCAAGTGTACAGTTTTCTCTTGAATTGATGAAACTGAGTATTGCGGATCAAATTCCTCAAAGAAGGAATTAAAAAAAATATTAAATTGAAATTAAAGAGTGAGTTGAAAGATAAAGAAAAAAATTTAGATTTAATTTAAAGTATTGAAATATCATAGAGCTAGACATCACAGAAGGACATTTGTTCATTATGTGATGCCTAGCTCTTGTTTTATATGTGATTTTTGAGGAAGTGTTTGTGAATATTAGATTATTTATTAAGATATATTGTCCTAACTAGGAAGATAATTACCAATAAAATATGGTACTATAAGCTTAAGTCGAAATGAACCGAAAAGTGTCAAATATTGTTCTTTCGTAAAACCAGTTTATACAAACTAATGAAAATTTCTTTTTAAATATAAATGTAATTTTTAATAATAGAAAGAAGGCTAAACCATGAAAGACAAACTAATACATATGCGGGATAAGTTAAATGATATTAGTAAGAGAAATAGATCGATAAGATTATTAAAGATTTATAACAAGTGGAGTTTTGATTTAACGGAATTGGACAAGTTGTCGATGCTATCCAAAGATAAAGAGAGTGAAAAAATCGTTGAGAAGATTATTAGTCAATCTAAAGGGGAGATAACGTTATTAAAGCCCACTTTAGATAATGAACATTCTATGATTATCTCGAAAAAATTGACTGATTTATCACGAAATATGAAAGCAATTGAAGAGGAATCAGGTATTCATGATTTTTATTTAGGTTATCCCTTTTTAACGGGAACACTCGCTGATGGAACTTTTTTTCAAGCTCCATTGTTTTTGTATCCTATCCGTATTGAAAAAAATAATCTGCATGCACAAAAATGGATTCTTCGTATTGAAGAAGGAAGTCCACAAATTAATCGTACCTTATTTTTGGCATTCAAAAAATTAAATAATATTGATTTCTCAGAGGAATTCTTTGAAGCAGCATCTGTGATAGCAGGTAAGCAGGATGTGGATGAGTGGAGATCCTTTTTACAAGATCATGAAATGAAGGTATCGTTTGCAAAACAAGGATTAACAAGACTAAAAGAATATAGACGTGAAGATATTCCGGAAAAACAAGGGATAAGCATTGTTGAATATGCGGTCATGGGAAATTTCCCGCAAGGTGGATCTGCTTTAGTGAAAGATTATGATTCTCTAATTCATATTTCAGAAGAAGAAGATTTATCTTTAGTCAGTGAACTAATCGATCCTAAAGAATTGGACTTTGAAGAAGGATCGAATTTAGAAACCGAATATACACAGGAGAAAATCGAGGTTTTGAATCTTCTCGACACAGATGGTTCTCAAGAAGAGATTTTAAAAGAAGCTAGATATAAAAAAGGGATTGTGGTGCATGGTCCTCCTGGAACAGGTAAATCGCAAGTGATTGTTAATTTAATCACAGATGCTATAAGTCAGGATAAAAGGGTGCTTGTCGTTTGTCAGAAAAGAGCAGCTCTTGATGTGGTTTATCAGCGGTTAGATGGTCTATCTTTAACTAATCATATAGCTTTAGTACATGATGAGAAAAATGACCGCAAATCATTATATAGCAAAATAGGATCTGTATTAGAACAAAACAAAGTAATGTATGAACAAGCAAGTCATGAATTGCATTCAACTTCCAAACGATTGGAAACGCATGAAAAACTGTTAAACGATATTGCAAAAGGATTATATGAATATCAAGATTTTGGTTATCGTCTTTATGATTTATATGGAAAAGCAGCGTCCATCGGTGAATTTAATCAAATCCTTGATTTAAAGCCAATGTTAAGTGAGTTTCATAAGGATACTTTAGAGGATATATACGGAAATATATACACGTATGCAGAATGGCAAGAACGGTTTGGAGATGAGAATTATGCATTAAAGAACCGTAAATCATTTGCTGCTTTTTCGATGAAAGAGAAAGTAGAACTAGATGAATTGTTGAATGATCTAATCAAAAAAGCAAAGCAATCTTCTGAGTATCTGCATTCATTGGATTATAAGAAAATCACGCCAGCATACACTTGGTTGATTGAAAACAAACTAGACAAAATATACCCGGATTTAGAGGATAATAATAAGAAAACATTACAAGGATTAAGAATTTGGTGGTGGACATCTTTCTCAGGAAAAACCATTATCGAAGAGCTTTTAGAAGGAGAGAAATTCAAAGGAACTAGTTCTACTGAATGGCTTAAAATCAAACAATCACTTATTATGATGAATCATTTAGGGAAAGAAACGAAAAAAATGGCTGATGAGATGGAGAAGCTTAAAGAATATTTTGATGATAAATATATCGATTCGTGGAAAAATAGAATAGCTGATGGGTACATACCAATTCAGGAACTAGATAAAATGTTGGAATATATCTATCAGGATTTTGATAGTTTACAGCAAATGGATGCCTATTGGAATCAGTGTTCAGAGGTAGTCAAAAAAATTCTAACCGAATTACAAACCAAGTCTTCTTCTTCAGAAAGTAGTTTACCTAATTATTGGGTTCAACTATTTAAGTATTCGACTTTTATACATTGGATTGATAAAACAGAAAGTAAGTATCCAGAAGTAAAGAAGATATCGACAAATGAATTTAATCGAACAAGAGAGACATTCGCTAAGTTGGTTGAAGAGAAACGAGAGCTAGCAAATAAGTATTTAATTCACCAATTAACGCAATCCGTAGATTCTTTATTAAGTAATTATCCGAAAGCGATGCGTGACTTAAAATATCAAGTAGGTAAGAAAAGCCAAGTGTGGCCACTAAGAAAACTTGTAAATGAATTTGCAGATAAAGGACTTGTAGGATTAATGCCTGTTTGGCTTACTTCACCAGAAACAGTTTCGTCTATATTCCCATTAAAAGAAAATTTATTTGATCTCGTTATATTTGATGAAGCTTCCCAATGTACGGTAGAAAGTGGTATTCCAGCTGTTCATCGTGGAAAACAAGTTATTATAGCTGGTGATGAGAAACAATTACCGCCATTTAACATGTTCCAATCTTCTTTTGTAAATGAGGAAGACGAAGAGGAATATGATACGGATGAATCCCAAAGTTTATTAAATCTTGCAAAAAGAAGATTCCCAGAGAAAATACTACAATGGCATTATCGTTCTAAGTACGAGGAACTTATTAATTTTTCCAATCATGCTTTTTATAATGGGCATGTGCAAATTGCGCCTAATGTGGCTCCATTAAAAAATCCTCCATCTATCTCATGGAAGAAAGTTGATGGAAGATGGCTCAATCAATCAAACGAAGTAGAAGCATTGGAAGTAGTTCGGATATTAAAAGAATCTTTGACTAAACAACCTGATAAGTCAGTTGGGATTATTACTTTTAATGCGAAGCAGCAGACAAAAATTCTTGACATGATTGAAAAAAATGCATCAGACGATCAAGAATTTAATGCAGTATATAACCAAGTGATGGCTAAAGAGTTAGATGAAAGAGTATTTGTCAAAAACATCGAAAATGTTCAAGGCGATGAAAGAGATATAATCATCTTCTCTATTGGATATGCAAAAAACGAAGAAGGAAGAATCTATAATCGTTTCGGAATGCTTAACCAACAAGGTGGAGAAAATCGACTAAACGTTGCTGTTTCAAGAGCGAAAGAAGGTATTACCGTTGTTTCAAGTATTGAACCAGAAGAACTAAATGTAAGTAATACTGCGCAAATAGGTCCTAAATTACTAAAGTCCTATATGAAATATGTAAAAGCTGTTTCCAATACACAAATAGAATATATACATGCAGTGGTTGAAGAAATTAATGAAAATGTTAGTACGCATGTAAAGGAGCAAGGATTGCATTTTGATTCACCATTTGAAGAACAAGTGTATAAACAGTTAAGAAATTTAGGATATGAAGTAACAACACAAGTAGGGATGTCAGGATATCGAATCGATATGGCCATTGTACATCCAAATGATTCTTCCAAGTATATTCTTGGTATAGAATGTGATGGGGCAATGTACCACAGTACGGCCAATGCAAAGGAAAGAGATATATATCGTCAACGGTTCCTTGAAAGCAGAGGATGGACGATTGAAAGAATCTGGAGCCGAAACTGGTGGAAAACTCCTAGTGCAGAAATAGAGCGGATTGACCAAAAGGTGAAAGAGTTATTGAAACAAGAAGAACTTAAGAAGAAAGTTAAAAATGGATAAAGTAAGTTATTGGTTAAACGAGACGTTGGTTTGACAACGTCTTGTTACATAAAATCAAGAACAATTAGAAAAATGATCTTGGTATCCTTAATATTATTTTAATCATTATCATGTGCTCACTCCAAAATCAAAAAGTCTTTTGTTTTAATTACCATAATTCCATTCCTATTAGCAAAAAACATTAAATCTTCCAGAATGTTGTTAGGAGAATAATGAATGATTTGAATAGAAAATCCCTTTTTTTGCTTAATTATCGCTCCTTTCGTAGACCAACCAAAACGTTTAAAGCTGATTTGCA
Source organism: Niallia sp. RD1 (assembly GCF_024219955.1). Classification (NCBI taxonomy): domain Bacteria; kingdom Bacillati; phylum Bacillota; class Bacilli; order Caryophanales; family Bacillaceae; genus Niallia; species Niallia sp. RD1. The sequence continues at coordinate 3,022,856 of NZ_CP100420.1, forward strand.
TTATTTGAGAGAATTGAATTTTTTTCTTATAAAGGGATGTTCCAATGCATTGAATTTGATAGCTTATTACTTCGTCAGTAATGGTGATTTTATATTGGATAAAAAAAGATAGGATAAAAAATAGGATAAGTGTAAGTTGAAAGAAAAGTAACCAGACGGGAGAAGACAAAGATAAAGAGACCGTAACTAGTGCTAACATAATGATTAAGAAGCTTCTTGGGGTTTTTCTGTAATATTCCAAATTAATTCCTCCTATTACTATTTATCTTCATTACGGATATACTGTCAGCTTGGTTTCACTTTCTGTTTGAATAATAGAATAATAGTGTCAATAATAGTGTCAGGGACTGTATATGGACAAATGTCTTTTACAGTTGCCTGACACTTCGTTATTAAAAGGAAAACCCGTATAATGGGCACTTAATAAAAGGTGATGTGACCGTTAAACGGGTTTTAACTTCTACTTATGGATAGTGATTATAGAAATAATGTAGCTTGTTCAGGGTGTGTTTGATTGTTCTAACGACCTATCTATTAGAGAATTAAGTAAAGGACATAAATAAAACGGCGAATATAAATAGGATAAGTAGTAAATGGAAAATAATTGCTAATACGAGTATAATCCATCCTAATAATTTTTTACCTGTTCTAATCCAATAAATAGAAAGTGTTATTATTCCGAATATAAAGCCCAGTATTCCCCAAAGGACAGGATTTTTTCCGTGCTTTTTAGAATCTACTACCAAATAAATGGTTATTAAAATATTTATTACCGAATATAAAGAAAACTCCATAATGAACAACCTCCACTTTACTTTTTTATAGTGTATTCGAATAAATTTTAATAAATGTCTAGCATTAATTATACAAGAAGAAATGGAAATTTCCTCTTTATTAATGATGGTGATGTGTTTTTTCTAAGAAAATATATGGCCCCATCTATTAAAATACTATGCTGATATATACGTATCTTTTGTAAGGAAGGTTTCAATTTTGCCCATAAACCGGTAAGTGAGATACTGTACAGATGGTCTTCCCTTCTTTTTTTAAGCTGTGAAACCTTAAGTCCGTTTTCATTCCAGTCACTGAGTGTGAAAAATCACTTTATCTCTTATTCAGAAAAAACGAGGATTGATGGAATATCTATCTATAGCTTAAGCGTTAGGTGAACTAGATACATAAATATTGTTTTCAGTAATTAAAAATGTAGTTTATAGCAGTATGTTTAATGAATAAAAAAACCCAGATATACAAAAAAATGCATAATTATTGTATATTTGGGTTCTTGGATTTTATCCCACTCTTAACAGGCAGTGAGACCCCAGTTCGAGCTGGGAAAATCGAGAGTGATAGGTGTTGAACTCTCCTGTAAAGGTCCGTTAAGGGCAATTAACCATAAGTGGAGGATGAGGAAAAAAACTACTGATATAAGTTTTTAATACGTTAGTCCAAGTATATACAGTTTCATAAATGTGCATAAATATTAGTGTTTATGCATATGTTTTTTGAATTTTTATTCAAATGTGTCAATAAAACCACTTACGAAAAGTATCACTAGCGTCGCATTAAAATAATTCAAAGCCCTTTATAAATCTGAATTTTCTGCAATATTATTCATGCACAAAAAAATCCTTTATAATGGTTGGGTGGTAGTAAACCATCCAAATCCAAAATAAAGGACATACGCATGGATAAGTTTACACGAAAAACATCATTTGAACAATGGCTTTCACCGATTTCCTCCACAAAACTAGAGGAACTTGTGGAAGCCTATCAATTAAATTACTATACAAAGAAGCTGTACATTGCTTCATTCTTGAAATTACTCGTATTCGCACAACTCAACGAAACCGAAAGTCTACGTGCGGTTAGTGATACGTTATTCTCGGATGACCTACAAAAAGCAACCGAACTAGAATCAATTAGCTTTTCGCAACTGGGACGCCGGCTAAATCAAGTGCCGACAGAGGTGTTCCAGCAGGTGTTTCTAGATTTAGTCGCGCAAATTCATAAGAAAACGCATTTTGAAAAGCGACGGAAAATGACAACACCACTGAAAATCATCGACTCAAGTACGTTACCATTGAACCTGAACAATCATAAATGGGCTGAATTCCGCAAAACAAAATCAGGCATTAAGCTCCATTTACGTCTTGTTTACTTAGAAAAGGGCTGTTCATACCCGGATAAAGCGGTGTTAACGAATGCGATTGAACATGATCGAGGTCAGCTAGAAGTACTTGTTGACGACAAAGAGTGCATGTATGTTTTTGACCGTGGTTACTTGGATTACAAGCAATTTGACCGTATGACAGACGACGGGTATTTCTTTGTCTCACGCTTACGAAAAAACGCCGTTACACATCAAATCGAGAAATTTCACCTTCCAAAAAATTCAACTGTTTTATCAGATGAAATGATTTCTTTGGGCACAGCACAAAGTCGGGCTGGTAATGAGTTTCGACTACTGAAAGTGATGGATTCAAAAGGGAATGAGCTGCACCTCATCACGAATCGTTTCGACTTAAATGCGGATGAACTCGCTGAACTGTACAAATCACGCTGGGCAATCGAGCTGTTTTTCAAGTGGATGAAACAACACTTGAACATCAAAAAGTTCTACGGACAAAGCGAACAAGCTGTCCATAATCAAGTGTACATCGCGATGATTGTCTACTGTTTAAACGTACTGGCTCAGTTGGGTACAAACAGTTCACGGACGTACTTACAAATTAGTCGGTTGTTAAAAGCAGCACCGTGGAAATCCGCACACATTTGGATTCGAAAAATAGCAGGAAGAGCTGTCCCATAAAGGTTTAACCGTCTCTGTCGCCCTCGCCAAAGGTTATAGTGAAAAAATGGATGATTACTACCTCTGTTCACGTGTCTTCATTTTTCTTCTCAAACGGAAAAATAATAAAACAGAAAATTCAGTCAATATTTATGCGACGTTAGTGGAAAAGTATATCAATTAATTCCTGGAAATAAATATGCAGTCCATTTACATATTATCATCTTCCAGTATGTCGAAGAACAAAAGAAGTTCATTAAATCGTCAAATTTTAGGTCTTTTTTTTTCTCAAAAAGCAGATATAATGGAATTATAAAAGGTGTATTTAATATACTTCTTTTGTATGAATAGGGATGTGACTAGTAATATTAGCAAAGTACTTAGAATATTAACAATTTATTTTTTTATGTGACATTATGTGATTTATTTCACAAATGAATTCACCTTACTAGATGATTCTTGGAGGTACAAAGATGAAAAAGCAATTAGTTATGATTGGAAACGGAATGGCGGGAGTACGGACAATTGAAGAGATATTGAAGCGGAATGCTGATCTTTTTGAAATCACGATTATTGGAGATGAACCTTATCCAAACTATAATCGCATTATGCTTTCAAATGTTTTACAAGGGAAAACAACTGTAAATGATATTAATATAAACGACTGGAATTGGTATCAAGACAATCATATTAATTTATTAACAGGTGAAAAAGCGATCAAGATTGATAGAGAAGAGAAAAAGGTAATTACTGATAAAGGGAAAACGATTGAATATGATGAACTTATCCTAGCAACAGGATCTAGTGCCTTTATTTTACCGATACCTGGAAGTGAGTTAGAAGGTGTAATTGGTTTCAGAACGATTGATGATACGGAAAAAATGATGGAAACAGCAAAACATTATAAAAAAGCGGTTGTTATCGGTGGAGGTTTATTAGGACTAGAAGCAGCAAGAGGGTTAATTGACCGTGGAATGGAAGTTCATGTTGTTCATTTATTGCCAACTTTAATGGAGCAACAGTTAGATGCTGCTGCAGCAAATCTTCTTAGAAAAGATTTAGAAGCACAAGGTATGAAGTTCTTAATGGAAAAGCAGACAGCCGAAATATATGGAGACAATCGTGTGAAGGGATTAAAATTTACAGATGGTACTAACATTGAGTGTGATCTTGTTGTGATGGCCGTAGGAATTCGACCAAATGTGGCGATTGCCCGTGAGGCAGGATTAGAAGTGAATCGTGCTATTCTTGTAAATGATCATATGGTAACATCTGATCCATCTATCTTTGCAGTAGGAGAGTGTGCGGAACATAATGGAATTGCTTATGGATTAGTTGCTCCTTTATATGAACAAGGAATGGCACTTGCGGAATGCATTACAGGAGGAAATGGAAAAGGATACCAAGGATCGATTCTTTCTACTCAATTGAAAGTTGCGGGCTGTGACTTATTCTCAGGGGGGAAAATTCATGAAGATGAGAATACAGAAGCCATTATTGTCCATGACCAATTTGCAAAAGTATATAAAAAGATTTTAGTAACAGAAAACAAAATTGTTGGGATTGTCTTATATGGAGATGCTTCAGATGGCAATCGTCTCTTTAATATGCTGAAAAAACAAGCGGATATTAGTGAATATATAAGCTCATCTGTTTTAAGTAAGAGTGGTCAGGACTCAGAAGAAGATTTAGTAGCAAGTATGAGTGCAGATGATACAGTGTGCGGCTGTAATGGGGTAACAAAAGGTACGATTGTCCATTCTATCTTAGAGCAAGGATTGACTACTTTTGAAGAAGTGAAGGGATGTACAAAAGCTGGTGGATCTTGTGGGAAATGTAAACCAATGGTCGAAAGTATTTTAGCACATACGCTTGGTGACAGTTTCGATGCTTCTATTCAAAAAACAGGCATGTGCAGTTGTACAACACTAACTCGTGATGAAGTAGTAGCACAAATAAAAGAAAAGCAACTTAAGTCTCCAAAAGAAGTAAGAATGGTGCTTGAATTTTCAAGTGAGGAAGGCTGTTCTAAATGTCGTCCAGCACTAAACTATTATATGCGCATGCTGTTCCCAGAAGAGTATGAGGATGATAAAGCATCAAGATTTGTAAATGAAAAAATGGAAGGGAACATTCAAAAAGACGGTACATTCTCTATTATTCCTCGTATGTATGGGGGAACAACCACTGCAGAAGATTTAGTGAAAATAGGAGAAGTAGCGAAAAAATATAATGTGCCATTAGTAAAAATTACAGGTGCGAGTCGTATCGGATTATATGGTGTAAAGAAAGAGGACGTACCACATGTATGGGAAGAGTTAGGGATGCGTTCTGGTTATGCCTATTCTAAATCCCTTCGTAACGTAAAATCATGTGTTGGTTCAAGATTTTGCCGCTTTGGAACACAGGATTCACTCGGACTTGGTATTAAATTGGAACAAGCAATTGAAATGGTCGATACTCCACATAAAATGAAGATGGGGGTAACGGGCTGTCCACGAAACTGTGCAGAAGTACTTACAAAAGACTTTGGCGTGATATGTGTAGAAAATGGCTATCAATTATATATTGGTGGAAATGGTGGAACTGAAGTTCGCGAATGTGATAGCTTAACTACAGTGAAAACGGAAGAAGAAGTCATTACGATGGCGAAGGCTTATGTTCAATATTACAGAGAAAATGCTAATTATGGAGAAAGAACAGCTCCTTGGGTGGAACGTATGGGAGTTGATACAGTTAAAGAAACATTATTAAACGTAGAAAATGTTGAACAGTTTGTAAGTAGATTCGAAAAAGCAAAAACAACATACGAAGAAGCTTGGTCTTCTGTCCTAAACGATCAGACGAAGAGAGAAATGTATGAAGTGATAAAAGGATAATAATGGAGAATAAAACGGAGGGTATACATGATGACGGCAACTTTAGAGTGGAATAAGATTATGAAACTAGCTGATTTACCTAAACAAATTGGTAAAGAGGTTCATTTAAAAGGAAAATCAATTGCTTTGTTTCATCTTTCAAATGGAGATGTTAGAGCCATTGCAAACAGCTGTCCCCATCAAAATGGGCCGTTGGCAGAAGGAATTGTATCAGGCGAATTTGTCTTCTGTCCATTGCATGATTGGAAAATTTCTTTAGTCACAGGCGAAGTTCAAAAACCAGATAATGGCTGTGTCGAGGTTTATGAAACACAAATAAAAGATGACTATATTTATATAATGGTGTAAGAGATGAATACGAACAAGGGGTATGTAGCATTTGTCGGAGCAGGACCTGGGGATATTGGATTAATTACAAATAAGGGGATAGAGTGTTTAAAAAAAGCAGATGTTGTATTGTATGATCGCCTTGCGAATCCACGATTATTACGTTTTACAAGCAAGGATTGTACGTTTATCTATTGTGGGAAGCTACCAAACAATCACATTATGCGACAAGAAAAGATTAATGAAACATTAGTGGAAGAAGCGTTAAAAGGAAAATATGTTGTCCGGTTAAAAGGGGGAGATCCTTCTGTTTTTGGAAGAGTAGGAGAAGAAGCAGAAGCTATTACAAAATATGATATTTCTTTTGAAATAGTACCGGGTGTGACATCAAGCATTGCAGCTAGTGCTTATGCAGGCATTCCAGTAACGCACCGAGATTATAGTACTAGTTTTACGATTCGAACAGGGCATGCTTGTAAGAAAAATGAGGCTGCCATTCATCATGAACCTAAGCAAGAAGCAATAGGAGATACTATTGCCTATTATATGGGGGTGAAAGGTTTACCGGGAATTTGTGAGAATTTATTAGCACAAGGTAAGTCTAGCGATACCAAAGTAGCTGTTATTGAGTGGGCAACTCTAGGAAAACAACGAGTAGTCGAGGGGACCTTAAAAACAATTGTAGAAATGGTAAAGGAAGCGGAGCTTGGGAATCCAGCCTTAACGATAATCGGTGACGTTGTACAGCTAAGATCGTCTATTGCTTGGTTCGAGAAAAAAGCCTTTTATCAAAGGAAATTATTAATTGCCAAAAGCTCATCAGAAGAAAGTTTGCTAGAAAGATATTTTTCCAAAAATGGCGCGGAAGCTTATGCCTTCCCTACTTTAAAAGCTATCGCGCACTCTTACACAACCGAGGAATTACAATTGATAGTAAATGCAGAAAGACTGATTTTTGCTTCTGCAGAAGGAGTGGAATTCGTGTTTTCCCAGTTGTTTAAGGCAGATTATGACTTGCGTGATCTCCCTAGACAGATAGAACACTTATCTGATAAAACGCGTAAGGGATTGGAGAAAAGGGGAATTCGCAGCATAAAGGCATCTTATGACAAAAGAAGTGCTATTTTTATAGGAAATGAGCGAACAATTGAAAAACAAATATTTTCAGATAATCTACTAGCATTACCTAGTCATACTATTCAAATAGATGAACGCTTTCATGAAGTAAATAAACGCTTATTGACAGAAGATTGTTGGGAAACGGTTATTTTTCCAAATAAACAATCTGTGGATTTATTTTTACAAGAATGGCGTAAATTTAGTGAACGGAATCCAATGGAACTTTCCTTTGCAGCAATCGGCCAATCTGTGAAGGAGTATGCTGCTAAGCAGGGGTTTAAGCATATAGATGAGCAGGTCCAACAAGAACTAGATAACCAGGATTGGAAGCGTGAATGCTAATGGATGCAGTTGTATATATAGGTCATGGTAGCCGCATAATGGAAGGAAATAATCAATTCATAGCATTTATCGAAGAAGTAAAAAAAGAAATCAATATATCCGTACAAGAAATTGCTTTTTTAGAACTGGCATCACCATCGATTGATGAAACAATGGAAAAAATAATCATGGCTGGAGCAAGGGAGATTCTCGTTGTACCTGTTCTTTTGTTTGCAGCAGCCCATTTCAAAAGAGATATACCAGAAGAATTACTGGCAGTGAAAGAAAGATTTCCAGAAGTCAGCTTTTATGTTTCAAAGCCATTTGATCTCCATCCGAAAATGATCGACTTAGTTCTGAAAAGAATAGAAGAAAAACGATTGAAAAATGATGGGGCAATTCTATTAGTGGGAAGAGGCAGTAGTGATCCAGAACCAATTGGGAAGCTTAAGGAAATAAGCAAGCATGTCCAGCAAAAATTAGATTGCCCTGTATATCCAGCTTTTTTAACAGCAGGCCAGCCTGGGTTTATTGATGAATTGGAAAAGCTTCAATTGGAATATAACAAGATTTATGTTGTTCCGTATTTACTTTTTACGGGAAGATTATTAAAAAGAATGGAGAGCAAAATTGAAAACAGTGAAAAAGAAGTTATACTTTGTCATCCATTAAAGTACGATTGCTTCATGAAGGAAGTATTGGTAGAAAAAATGGAAGAGCAATTAATGAGTCTTGTAAAGGAATGCTTGGCTTAAATTATATGTAGAGGAGTGTCGTTATGAAAGAAGTTATTACTGCATTTAGTAATACGGCATTAATGAAAAGGAATGCTTTAAATACAAGTAAAAAGAAGTATTTAGTTGGTTCTATGCTTGCTGGTTTTTTTGTTGGGTTAGGAATTATTCTTATTTTTACAATTGGTGGGTTACTCGGCGCAACTGGATTTGCAGGCACGAAAATTATAATGGGAGTTTCATTTGGGATTGCATTAAGTTTAGTTATTATGGCAGGCGCTGACTTATTTACTGGTAATAATATGGTGATGACAATTGGCATGCTAGAGAATAAAGTTACCTGGAAAGATACCGGCAAAGTATGGGGATATAGTTATATTGGCAACTTTATTGGTTCTATTATAGTAGCGTTATTATTTAGTTATTCAGGTTTGGCTGTTGGAGGAGTAGCTGAATTTATAACTAACGGAGCGGCAGCGAAAATGAATGCTCCTTTTATGGAATTACTGATCCGTGGAATTCTTTGTAATATTCTCGTTTGTTTAGCAGTTTGGTGTTCTGTAAAATTAAAGGATGAAACAGCAAAATTAATTATGATTTTTTGGTGTCTCTTCGCTTTTATTACGTCAGGATTTGAACATAGTGTCGCAAATATGACGTTATTGTCTATTGCACTTATCATTCCTCACCCTGAAACAGTATCTATTGGTGGCATGTTTGCAAATTTATTGCCAGTGACCATTGGGAATATTATCGGTGGAGCTATTTTTGTAGGAGCTGCCTATTGGTATCATATTTCGGAGAAGACACAAGCAGTTGTTAAATCTTTTAAAAAAGAAGCTTAATTTTACTTTATCTGCTTATGTGAAAGATATCACAAAAAGAGCTATGTGGAAAGTGATCTAATCCAATAAAGTTAGACATATATTTTTAGGAAAATTAAAGGATCTGAGTCCGGTATTCTACGAGACCACTGAAAAAGTCTTTTTTTCGTGCGAAATGAAGAGCAAGCATATTTGAAAGTGAAAATAAGGTTGATTTGGAGAGGCGTCCGCTCGACCCATGGAAAGGGAGCGGACAAATCCATCATCTTATGTTTAAAAAGTGACTATTGCCCATCATCATTAGCTAGCCAGTTTTTCAGTGCACTCGTATTCTACAGGTTCCAGATCTTTTAGTTTGCTTTTATTCTTTTGTGATTGTAATAGTCAATATATGTTGCTAATCATCTTTCAAAATCCTCGATATTTTTCAAACTCTTGCAGGTAAAGGTCCGATAAGTGCAACCAACCATCAGTGGTAGATGAGGAAAAACTCCCACTGATAGAAGTTTTCTTTATAATGGTGGGTTTTTGACTCCTAATTGAATCCAATCTTCTTTGGGAGGTCCATAAACTCCAAATGGTTTCAATCCAGCCTGACGCATAAGAACGGTAATTTGGCCACGGTGATGAACAATATGCTTGATTAATCCCATTAGAATGGAGGCATTTGTTTCTTGTCTTCCAAAGGCATCTTGTATTTGTTTCAGAGAGTCATCAGTCCATTGATCTTCCATAACTTTAGCAGCGTTAACACTTACATCATTAAAGGTTTCCGCAATTTCTTTTGCTGAAGTTGGAATATTTTCCGCATTTTTTACTTCCTCTATCTTCAACCCAAATTCAGCCAAGTATTCTGGAACAGTTATTGTTAAATGCCATGCAATTCTTCCTATATTACGACCTTCTTGATAAACTTGTTGTTTCAATGAATCATCAGTCAAACCATTTAATATGTTTTGCGTTAATACAGCTTCTTTGTTCCATTCTTTAATAAAGTCTGAAATGGTTATATACATGTAAAGTCCTCCATCATTTAAATTTAAAGATACATCATGAAATAATTGTTTTTTTAATTCAATTTCCATCCTCCTTATTCTTTATCTATGTGTGATTATATATTATAATAGTGACAGTTTATGTCACTTTTGTTTTTTGGAGGAAAATATGTCTCGAGCAAAAAGATTAAATGAAATGATTATGATGGTTAATCGAAGAAAACGATTTACGGTAAGAGAATTAGCACAAGAATTTGGAGTATCAAAAAGAACTATCCTGAGAGATTTACAAGAATTAAGTGAGATGGGAGTTCCATTACATTCAGAAGTAGGTCCACATGGAGGGTATCAAGTCTTAAATGAAAGAATTCTTCCACCAATAGTATTTAGTGAGGATGAAGCTGTCTCTATATTTTTTGCTATTCATGCATTACGGCATTACATATCTCTTCCTTTTGATATGGAGTATGAATCAATAAAAAAGAAATTTTACTTAAATCTTTCCGGTGATATTAGAGATACAATTGATAAAATGCAAAATAGAGTTGATTTTGTATCGGTGCCTCAACAAGAAAAAATTCCATTTTTAAAAGAGTTACTAGATGCGGCAGTGCACCAAAAAGTTTTAATAATTAGTTATGAAACGAGTGGAAAGACCAGCTTAAGAAGCATTCAACCAATTGGTATTTATGCAAAGGAAGGAAATTGGTATTGTCCTTCCTATTGCTTTTTTAGAGAAGATTATCGAGTTTTCCGTTGTGATCGTATAAAATCTGTAGAATTTGATGAAAAAAATGGTCCTATTGATTTATCACATATTAACTTAAATAATCGTTTTTCCATTCTTAATCCCGATAAGGACATGATGGAATTATATGTGGAGTTCACTAAAAATGGAGTAGAGAAATTTGAATCTGTTAATTGGCCAAATATCCATTTAAGAAAAAGAGAAGATGGAACTGGATTTATAAAAGGTATAATTGCAAAAAATGATATTAACTTTTTATCAAACTACTTTATCGCATATGGAGAAAATGCGTTTATAAAAGAGCCTTTGGAATTAATCGAAAGTACAAAAGAAATATTAAACAAAGTATTAAATCAGTATAACTAAGAGCTTGACCTTATCAAGTTCTTTTTTATCCCACTCTTAACGGACAGTAAGACTCCCCCCTCAAGCATATGAGAATACGAGGAAGATAGGTGGGAGATCAACTGTCCGTAAAGGTCCGATTGGTTCAACTAACCATCAGTGGGGGAGGAAGGAAAACCCCCACTGATGGAAGTTTCACTTTATTCTTATTACCTATATTTTGTGAATTCTTCCTGTATATTGGGTATGCCTCTAATGATGTTTGGATAGTGAATTTCTGCCGATTTATTTTTGTCCATATTCGCGATTTTTGTTAAACCTCTACTGATATAGTTTTAATTCACTATCGGAATATACGCAAACATAGGCTAACTATTTATGTAGTTAACCGCTGTTTAGCAATAAATGTTTATTTTTTTTACAAATAAAAACTAGCTCAGTTCTAACAGTCCATCCTTATAAGAAGTATGAGTTTGATAATTCTCTTTTGGAAAAATAAACGTCCAAGGCATACTTACATGAGGGGGGATGACGAGATCAGGGAATGTGAAGGCCTGTTCTGCAACGACCTTTCCTTTTAATCTATATTGCAATCTAGTTTGATTAAATAATAGTTGGTTTTTCGTAAAATTATGAACTAATACAGACACAAGCAAGGCATCTTTATGATTAATCGCTTCTCGAATAGGGGAGAAGATGACACTCGTGCTGTTTAAACTTTTAGTCTCTTGAAAGATTTTTTCTATATTTCGTCGATCCTGAGGTGCCAGTTGTTTATCCCAGGAAGATTCAAATTGTAATTGCTGCATCCACAAAACCACCTTTTGAAGTGAGTGTATCATAAGCCGATAAAAGAATCTATTAATGATCCTTTTATTACACTAGTCATTTATTCTTCTTAGACAGTAAATTTAAGAGAAATTCACATCCGAAAGCTACTAATAATCCAGACCAAAAAATCACTGTAGAGGTAAAAGGCTCCTTATTGAATAGTAATGAGCTGGTATAGTTTACAAATAATAGTAATAAAAAGACGTAAAACCCAAGTATTGCTCCTTTTCTCCAATTAATCACTTCTACTTTTGACATATTTCTGAAAAATTTCAATGTGACACTCCTTATAAACTTATTTCATTCCTATTATTCTATCATGAAGATAGAATTGATTTACTTTAATCTTCACTATCTATTTTTCTAATGAAAAATTCCTTCTAAACAGAACAAGTGTTTTGGTGTAGAATAGTAATGTTGCAATAAAATATTAAATATTAGAGGTGTAATCAACTTGAATGGAACATCACACGCTGTAATTGGATCAGCGACAGGATTTATTGTTGCTAATGCGGTGCAATCCACACCATCAGAGACACTCTTATTCGTCTCTTTAGGGGCGGTTTCTGGATTAATTCCCGATCTTGACATTGACGGGAAGCTTCGTGGGAAAATTACTTTACCCCACCAAATGATTCAACTGTCTGCACAAGTCATTGGAATAATGATGATCCTATATAGTATCTTTGAAAAGACGGCAGGAGAGAGGTGGATAGGTGTCGGAATTGGTATATTGATTTTATTTATTGCCTCTTTGATTAAACGAAAACATATGTTAACAATTACTGGTATCGCTGTTCTGATGGGCGGAATATCTGTAGAAGAGCGATGGATTATTCTTCTAGGAATCTATATTATGATTGCCTCATTTACCTCTCATCGAAGTTATACGCATTCTATTTTAGGCGTTGTTTACTTTGGAATAATTGCCGCAGATTTAGAGACTTCGCTTGGGATTAACGGATTGTTCTACACTTGTATTGGAGGATACATCAGTCATCTACTAGCAGATTTAAAAATACTACCATTTAATAAACGCGGAGTTAAACTGTTCTTACCATTATCATCGAAAGAATTATAATATATTTATAGATGACAGGATTCAGAGGGACGGTTCTACTGAAGACATTTTTAATTGGGAATCAGAAGAACCGTCCGAGACCACTGAAAAAGCCTTTTTTTCGTGCGAAATGAAGAGCAAGCACATTGGAAAGTGAAAATAAGTTTGGTTTGGAGAGGCGTCCGCTCGACTCCTGTGGGAGCTGCGAGAAAGCCCGAGACCCCGGACGTAGTGTGACGAGGAGGCTTGGCGCTCGCCCCATGGAAAGCGAGCGGACGCCTCGAAAAACAAATCCATCATCTTATGTTTAAAAAGTGGCTATTGCCCATCATCATTAACTAGCCAGTTTTTCAGTGCCCTCGAACCGTCCCCTTGATTCCCTTGCTTTTTTTTATTAATGGGTTTATTATATAAATCGTAATGATTACGATTTGTGTGAAATCAAAAAAGGAGTGAGGAAATGAGAAAAATACCGGTAACTGTGTTAAGTGGTTATTTAGGAGCTGGAAAGACGACATTGCTGAATCATATTTTACATAATCGAAATGGACTGAAGGTTGCAGTAATTGTGAATGATATGAGCGAGGTGAATATTGATAGTGAATTAGTGCAAACAAAGGGTGGTTTTTACCGGACAGAAGAGAAACTTGTGGAAATGTCAAATGGATGTATTTGCTGCACATTGCGTGAAGATTTGCTTGTAGAAGTGGAGAGGCTAGCGACTGAAGGCGATATTGATTATATTTTAATTGAATCATCTGGAATCAGTGAACCTATTCCGGTTGCACAAACTTTTTCTTACATAGATGAAGAGATGGGAATAGATTTAACTAAATTTTGTAAATTGGATACGATGGTAACGGTAGTTGATGCAAATCGTTTTTGGCATGATTACGAATCTGGAGACTCTTTACTTGACCGAAAAGAAGCAGTTGGGGCTGATGATGATAGAAATGTTGCCGATTTACTAATCGATCAAATAGAGTTCTGTGATGTGCTAATTCTTAACAAATGTGATTTAGTAGCAGCAGATGATTTGGATAAATTAGAACAGGTTATTAGAACGTTACAGCCAGTTGCCAGAATCATTCGTACAGTGAATAGCGAAATAGATCCACAAGAAATCCTAGATACGAACCTTTTTGATTTTGATCGAGCAAGTGAGTCTGCAGGTTGGTTACGAGAATTAAATATTGGTCCAAGCATGCATACACCAGAAACAGAGGAATACGGTATTAGCTCGTTTGTTTATTCAATTAAAAGACCGTTTCACTCGGAACGTTTTAATGATTGGTGTCATTCAATGCCACTTTCAATTGTAAGAGCGAAAGGAATATCTTGGTGTGCGACTAGAAATAATCTTGCTTTGCTGTTATCTCAAGCAGGGCCTTCAGTGACTATCGAGCCTATTTCCTACTGGGTTGCATCACTTCCAGAGGCTAGACAACAGGACATTCTCAGCGTTAATCCGTCTTTGAGAGAAAATTGGGACCCTCAATTTGGTGACAGACATACAAAGCTTGTGTTTATTGGAATGGATTTAAATGTGGAGCTTATCAAAAAGGAATTGGATGAATGTTTATTAACGGAAGAAGAGTTTCATGGAGATTGGCATCAATTAAGAGATCCATTTTATTGGCAGCTCCAAGCAAGATAGATGATGAATAGAAGCAGAAAACTTGCAAATCGTAATGATTTCGTTTTATGATAGATAAGTGTTTTTGAAAGGCTGTTTTCTAAAGGATTATTGTTTTTTCAATAGAAAAAAAGAATTAGTTGGAAAAATGGAGCAGCCGGAATACACGTAGACTCCTGTGGGATTAGCGAGACAGCCTGAGACCCCGGAGGCGAAGCTGAGGAGGCTTAAGCTTAGCCCCACGGAAAGCGAAGTGTATTCCGGCTGCGGGTAATAGCAACAAACTTTACCAAAACAGCCTTTTGAAAAGAATACTTGTATTTAGTAAATCGTAATGATGGCGATTTAGGATAAAGGAGGAAAAGGAACTTTGGCAAAAAAATCAAAAGTAGTAAAAGCGAGAAAAAGAAGAGAAATGGTGGAGAAATATGCTGAAATTCGCAAAGAGTTGAAAGAAAAGGGCGATTATGAAGCATTAAGAAAACTACCTAGAGATTCTTCGCCGACGAGATTGAAAAATAGATGTGAAGTTACTGGAAGACCAAGAGGCTATCTCAGAAAATTTAAGATGTCTAGAATTGCTTTTCGAGAATATGCACATAAAGGACAACTACCTGGTGTGAAAAAATCTAGCTGGTGATTAAAAGATTTAAATCAACTTATAGGAGGACTATATAATGAAAAAAGGAATTCATCCGACTTATCAAGAAGTTGTATTCATGGATGTTAATAGTGGGTTTCAATTTTTAACAGGATCGACTAAACAATCGAAGGAAGAAATTGTCTGGAAAGATGGGAAAAGCTACCCTCTAATAAAAGTTGAAATAAGTTCCGATACCCATCCTTTTTATACAGGACGTCAAAAATTCTCTGATCGAGGCGGTCGAGTAGAGCGGTTTTATGAGAAGTATAAAAATAAGCTCTAATTTCTAAAGGATGTTAGTACTATACAAAAATAGAAACAGAATTGTCCCGAAAAGTTTTTAGACCATACAAGCTATATTTTAACTCAATACATATAGTTTGTTACCTTTTTGGGACAATTCCACACTTAAATTAAATGGAGAGGTAGAGTTATTCTATCGATTTAAAGGTATAAGTTCCTTCTCCTATCGTGAGTGATTTATTTTGAAGCTGTGGAGATTCAGTTAAAAGAATGATTTCAGTTAGCTGATTGAAAGAACCTTTCTTAAATAGAAAGCTTTGTTCTCCGATCGATAGAGTAGCTACAGTGTCAGAAAAATTGATACTGTTTAAGTGAAATATCTCTTTCCAATGTTCAGCAACAGCTAATGGATCAGATACTGTAAATATTGCTTGGTGGATAATCGTTTTACCAGCAGGATGATCTTGAATAACCCCTGAAGATTGCAGTGATTTTAAACGCTCTGAATCTGTGCCTTTCCATTGGATTACAAATGGGTAAGGTAAACCTTGAAAAGAACCGTCAATCGTCATCATTTTCCATTCGATTAATTCTCCCTTACTATCTAATCGTTTTCCAGCCATAATTGGGGAAAGGGTGAGCCCTGTATCTCTTAATCTAGCAGCTATTTCCTCTATATTATCTGTACGAAGGGCAACTCTACTTAGGGCTTCATGCTCAGGCAGATATTGAATAGCATCTTTTACTACTCTGTTCGGTTCTTTAACGTGTTTAACTAAATCTCTATTTTCAATTCCTAAGAATTCAATATAGGTTAAATCAAAGTAACTAAGAGAGTTGTAGGTTCCCCATTGTTTATGAGATCCGCCTCTAAAAGCAATTAAGTTTTTTTCTTTAAATAAATCAATTGGTTCTTCTATGTCGTTAACATAGTGAACAATATGATCCCACTTTACTTTTGTCACTTTGTTTCTCCTCCTAATTGAGATGTTCGTTTAACAGCAGTTAAAACACTACTTTGTAATCCAGCAGCAAAATCACTTTTATTTAGTTCAAATAACGCATTAATTCCAACCCCGCCAGGTGAATTATTAATATCTAATAATTGTCTTGGATGTTTTCCTGATAACTTTAACATTTCAACTGCACCATTCATGTTTTCTAAAGCAACTTTCCAAGACAAGTCTCTTGGCAAACCTGCTAGAACACCGGCATCTGCTAATGATTCAATAAAATAATAAATATAGTTTGGACCTGCAACCCCGTAACCAGTAAATATATCTAATAAGGATTCATCCATGTATTCCACTTTACCAAAGCCATTTAAAAATGAATCGATTTTGGTTTTATCAGCAAGCTCATTTAGTGTAGCAGCACTGTATCCAAATCCAGTATCTGTTAACGTATTAGGGATAACACGAGCAAGGGCAAATCGGTTCTGTAAATAGGATTCAAGTTTTTTTAATGTAACCCCAGCAACAATGGAAAGGATGGTAGCAGTCTGATCGGCATATTGATCAATTAGACTACCAATCGTTTTGATATCATCTTGTGGTCTTACCCCAATAATAATGAGATCCGCATCCCTAAAGCCGCTTTTTTCATTAAAAACCACTTCAATTCCATACGTTTCAGCAAGATATTGTAGGCGAGAAGGATCGATATCAAAAACAGTAATTTGTTTCTCCTCTACAATTTTGTTATGAATAATAGCCCGAATAATTGCTTCAACCATTTGTCCTCCACCGATAAAATATATCTTTTTCATGATTTAAGCTCCTTTTTTATTGGGAAAATTAGTAGTCATTTTAAAAATGTTTGCATAAAACAATGGATAGAATCTATCCTGTGCCAGTAAATTTAACCTACACAGGAAAGATATTAACAGCACCTATTTTTTATTTCCAAGCATCTAACAGAATGAATCCATCATATTTCTCTTGTGATTCCATATAAGACTTAAATTTATCAGACTCGTAGGCATCTTTTAAATCTTTAGCCCACTCAGTATCTTTATCCGCTTCATTAATGGATACAATAATACGATGTTCTTCGGGTGTGTTTTCAATTTTTAAGGCATCCGTAATTTTTTTACCAGCGCTTGCGATGTAATTACCATTTACTACTCCATAGTCAACATCCTGTAAAGAAACTAAGATTTGAGCGGGATCTAAAACTTTAATATCAATATCATACTTATCCGCTTTAACACTATTTAAATTAAAATCAGTTGTACCCGCATTCTCATCAACCTGTATCCATCCTAATTCTTCAAGAATGCGTACAGCACGCTCTTGGTTTACGGGGTCATTTGGAACAGCAACTGTCGTTCCATCTTTAACTTCATCCAATGATGTATGGTTAGTAGAATATAACCCTTGAGGAGCGCTCGGGACAAAAGTGATTCCAGTCATGTTTGTATTAAGTTCTTCATTGATACCATTCATATAAGCAGTACTTTGAAATACACTTGCATCAATAGAGCCTTCCTTCATGGCAGGGTTTACTTGCATGTTTTGGCTAAATGTTTTAATCGTGACATCATATCCTTTGTCCTCTAAAATCGGTAGAATCCCGTTACGAAATTGTTCTTCATATGTCCCGACACCGAAACCGACTGTTATTTCTTTCTTGTCTTCTCCAGTAGTTGATTTGTCTTTTCCACAACCTCCTAAAATAAGAAGTAATCCGACTAAAATAGTAATTAATATTTTTTTCATTTTGTGATCTCCTTTTCTGTAATGGATTTTCTAAATGCATACAATGATTCTTCCGTAACGTTAAGTGGAATGGCACAATTAGGAGCAACAATAAATGGTTTATTTTCCATCAACTTAAGAGCATTCTTCGTCTCGTTTGTGATTGTTTTAACATGATTCTCTGCAAATAAATGATGATCCACACCACCAACCACGGTTGCTTTTACATTTGCTAATAAACTTGGATTCCCTGTGGCTTTTGTATCCCAACTTATCCCTTCTATAGGGTAATCATTGAATTTTTCAGGCTGCGCATTAGGTCCGCAAGTATGTAAAATTCTTTTTCCATTTTGGGCAGCTTCTAAAACGATTAAATCATATGGTCTAGAGAATTCATTAAAGGCAGCTTCATCAAATAAATTAGGATTAGCTGTGCCTGTTACTGCATAAAAAAGACCGTTTATTCCTACTCTATCTAATTCTTGAACATACTCAGCGATAGTTAGCACGATAACATGCAAAGCATGATGTACACCAGAACGGTTCTCTACAAATAAGCTTTCAAATGTAACAGGAGTATCTATACCAAATACTGTTTCATATACATATGCAGACCTACCTGCAATAAAAAGTAATACAGATAGCGGAGAAAAAATAGTCTGTGTTAAGGGTATTTCAGGTAATTCAGTTCTAATATTTTTGCAAGCTGCTAGTTGTTCAAGTAAAGAAGAAGATTTGAACACTTTTCTTGCTTCTAATTTCCATACATCCGAAGGTTTGGGTAGTATGGTAGTTAATTGTCTCGGAAAGACAGAATGATAGTCTGTAAAGTCGTATTCATTTCCCCAAATTTCTGCAAGATAAGTAGCTCTAGGATTAATTTTAACCCAATCCCAATTGTATTTTTTTGTAAAGTTCACTGTTGAACTTGTTAAATCATTGGCATTTTGTTCTTTATCAATAAAGTGTCTCCATCCACTTATAATCGGACGATCTGCTTTTTCACCGGATAGAAGGGCATTAAATCGATCCTGTTTTGTCCAAGTTCCCATACTTTATCTCCTTATCTATATATTTAAAATGAAAGGTCTATTCTTGTTTAGTTACGTCTTGCTTTTCGTGCCAAGAAGTTACCAAGTGACTGTATTCCTTGAACCATAATAATAAGGACTATGACTGTTAGCACCATTACAACCGTATCGAATCTTTGATAACCATAAACAATCGCTAAATCACCTACACCACCTCCACCAACTGTTCCAGCCATAGCAGTTGCACCAATTAAACCAATTGTTGCGGTAGTAATAGAAAGAACTAAAGAACCAACTGCTTCAGGTAATAGAAAATACCAGATTATTTGTAAGGGAGTAGCTCCCATTGATTGAGCGGCCTCGATAATTCCTGGATTAACCTCTAAAAGAGAGTTTTCTACTAATCTGCCAATGTAAGAGGCGATATAAATGATTAGCGGAACTATTGCAGCAGCAGTTCCAATAGATGTTTGTACAATTAATCTAGTAAATGGAATAATGGCCACTAATAAAATAATAAAAGGAAGGGATCGTAAAATATTTATGATTGGATTTAATAGGGAATAGATTATTTTATTTTCCAATACTCCTCCATTTCTTGTTACAACTAATAATATTCCTAGCGGGATTCCAATTAAGGATCCAATAAATAGGGAGAATCCAACCATATAAAGAGTATCAATTATAGCTTGAAAAAATTGATCCAAAGTAATATTAGTAGTCATTACGTATGTACCTCCTCAAAAAGAACATTTTTATTTTGAAGATAGGATAGGGCATGTTGAATATTCGATGATTCGCCATTTAATTGAATAATCATATTACCAATTGCAGTACCTTGAATTTCCGTCATATTTGCATAAAGAATATTTAATTTGAGGTGATGATGATGGATTAGTTCATAGATGATTGGTTCTGAAGCTGTTTCTCCAATAAATTCAAGTTTAAAAGTTTGATGTCTAAAATCAACGTTATTTTGCAGGCTAGTTGGAACTTTTGCATGAATGACAGTTTGCACAAAATTTTTAGTTGTTGGATGTTGTGGTTTTCCAAACACTTCAAGGACGGTTCCAACCTCAATTATTTTTCCTTTTTCCATAACTGCTACTTTGTTACATATTTCCTGAATAACAGCCATTTCATGTGTAATAATCATAATCGTTATGTTATATTCTGCATTGATTTTTTTTAATAACTGTAAAATAGATTGTGTTGTTTCAGGATCAAGTGCAGATGTTGCTTCATCACAAAGTAAAATGGATGGGTTGGAAGCTAAAGCTCTAGCAATTCCAACGCGTTGTTTTTGACCACCTGATAATTCGCTTGGATAACTGTTTGATTTATCACTTAATCCGACAAAATCTAGCAATTCCGTTACCCTTTTTTTAATCTCTTGTTTCCCTTTCTTTTGAAGTACTAAAGGGATAGCTACATTGTCGAAGATCTTTTTTGATTCCAATAAATTAAAGTGCTGAAAGATCATTCCAATTTGTTTTTTTGTTTCCCTCAGTTCCTTTTTATTAAAATTGGCTAAAGATTGACCATTAACGATGACTTCTCCTTTTGTTGGTATTTCTAAATAATTCACAAGGCGAATTAGGGTGCTTTTTCCTGCACCGCTGTATCCTATGACACCAAAAATATCGCCTTTATTTACTTTTAAATTAATTCCTTTTAAAGCTTCTACTGTCGTATTCTTGCGCGTATAAGATTTATGAATGTTCTTTAATTCAATCATAGGCAAGTCCTTTCTAAATATTATTTTTCAAAAAACAGAAGGATGGTAAAATTCAGAATAATAAATTCCGACTATTCCCATTGATAATTAAGATAACGCTAAATGGCACCTTTTTAAATAGGTCTAAAGAACTATTATTTTCGAGATTTACTTTTTTTAAAAGTACCTAGTTGAAACTAGGACTAAACCATAAAAAGCTAACTAGAAGAAGAATAATAATAATAATAATGTTTTAACTTCTCCATGAATGTGAATAATTTAAGTAAATCATTCATATTAAGAGGAGGATAAAATAAGATGAACAACCAATTGGAGAAAATGAAAACAAAAAAGGGGTTTATTGCTGCATTAGATCAAAGTGGTGGCAGTACACCAAAGGCTTTGCTCCATTATGGAGTAGCAGAAAATACTTATGCAAATGAGGAAGAAATGTTTGATTTGGTGCACCAAATGCGGACAAGAATTATTACTTCTCCAGCATTTGATTCTGAGTATATTCTTGGTGCTATCTTGTTCGAACAAACGATGGATAGCAAAATAGAAGGGATGTATACGGCCGATTATTTAGCAGAGAAAAAAGGGATTGTCCCCTTTTTAAAAATTGATAAAGAGCTAGCAGAGCTCACAAATGGGGTTCAGTTGATGAAGCCAATCACAGATTTAGATGACATACTCCGTCGTGCGAAAGAACGTCATATTTTCGGAACCAAAATGAGATCTGTCATAAATGAAGCAAATCCAGAAAGCATTAAAGCAGTTGTGGACCAGCAATTTGAAATAGGAAAACAAATAATTGCAGCAGGATTAGTACCAAATTGAACCAGAAGTAGATATTAATAGCCCGGATAAAGAACAATCGGAAGCTATTTTGAAACAGGAACTATTAAAACACCTCCATAACTTAAAAGAAGATGAGAATGTCATGTTAAAGTTGTCGATTCCAACAGTTGCCAATACGTATAAAGAATTAACCACTCATTCAAGGGTTGTTCGCGTAGTAGCTCTGTCTGGCGGATATAGTAGAGAAGAAGCGAATCAAAAATTAAAAGAAAACGACAATATAATTGCAAGCTTCTCCAGGGCTCTAAGCGAAGAACTAAACGTCAATCAATCAGAAGAAGAATTCAACAACATCCTAAAAGAAGCAGTTACCTCCATTTATGAAGCATCTACTGCAAAGATAGGGAGATAGAGAATCAGGGGGACGGTTTTAGTGATTCCTATTAGGATTTAGTGACAGCTTAGTGGTGTCTTCTAAATCCTTCACAGTTATAATAGCATCTAAATAAAACGGGATTATTATTTTCTGAAAAATTGTTCTAAAGACACGGTGATAGATGTAAATAAGTGATATTAGAAATAATACTTTCATTCTTAGAGAAAAAATTCACCTTTTTTCTCTATTTTTTTGATGGTTTCGAAAACCCCTGGCTATGCCGGGGGTTCCGGAGAGCTTATAGCGAGGTAACAAAAAAACCTCCTTTCATGGTAGGATAAAGTTGGTTTCCCGACCAGTTTATCTCACGCAAGAAGGAGGTATTCCCTTATGAAGGACATGAACAGTTTAGCACATACAACATGGAATTGTAAGTACCACATAGTCTTTGCCCCAAAATACAGAAGGCAAATTATTTATGGCAAATACAAAAAGAGTATTGGACAAATCATAAGAGAGCTATGTGAAAGAAAAGGTGTCATCATACATGAAGCAAATGCCTGTCCGGATCATATCCATATGTTGGTTAGTATCCCACCAAAATTAAGTGTATCGCAGTTCATGGGTTACTTAAAAGGAAAAAGTAGCCTGATGATATTTGATCGACATGCGAATTTGAAATATCGCTATGGGAATCGGAAATTTTGGTGTCGTGGTTTCTACGTTGATACCGTGGGGAGAAATAAGAAACAAATACAAGAATATATAAGAAATCAGCTGAAAGAAGACTACATGGCTGATCAGCTAACATTGTTCGAAGAATTTGATCCGTTCACTGGTGAGAAAAATCGGAAGTAAATAAAGAAATTCTTTAGAATTGGTGAGTGAATGTGGTGCAGAAGGGAAACCTTTTCAGTGGGCCTTTAAGGCCGAGGCCGGTAAGAGAGGCTTTTAGCCGCAGAGCAAACCACCAGTTCACACTGGTGGTTTTGATTTGGAAAATAATTTTCCAGAGAGAATAGTCCTTAATAATAGGCAGTTACCTCCGATCATATAAGTGAGAAAAACCTATTGGAGGAAACAGATGAAAAAAACACAGCAGAGAAGAACAGGCATCGCGAAATCTATGATTATCTTCATTATTCCCGTTGTATTGGTTTGCCTTAATATTTTTTCAGCAATTGGCTATATATTTTCAAAGCAAGTAATTGTTAATCAATTAGATGAGCAAATGACAATAAAACTGAATGAAACAGCAGCACAGGTTAATGAGATTTTAGCATTGGAAAAAAGCGCTGTGAGAAGTATGGCAAAAGCAATTGAAGTGAATAGTGATAATTTAACAGAACAAAATTATAATGAGTTATTAACTAATTATATTTCGATGTATGATGAAACATTTGGAATGGGAATATGGTTTGAAAAAGATGCCTTTCCAGAAAAGGAGAAATTTGCACCATATGCTTATCGTAATGGTGATAAGATAGTAACCGACGATTCATACACAACAGGAGATATCGATATATGGTCGACAGAGTGGTATACAGTTGGTAAACAGATTGAGGGAGGATGGACAAAAGCTTACTTTGATCCTGCCACAAATGTATCGATGGTAACAGCAGCTTATCCAATTAATAAGAGCAATAATCAATTGCTTGGTGTAGTTACTGTAGATGTTGATATTAGCAGCATTCAGAAACTTATCGACGGTTTAGAGATTAATTATAATGGAAAAGCAATTCTAATAGATTCAGAGGGATATTTTTTAGGCGGCGTTGATCATACGCTCTTATCAAATACCAATATAGCAGATCAAGATAAGTCACCATATGCTGCTGTAACCGACGATTTGATAACAAGCGAAAGAGGAAAAACACAATATACAGAAGAGGGACAAAAATTCAGCTTTTATTACTCCACTCTCCCTAATACTAATTGGAAAATAGGAATAAGCGTTAGTGAAAAAAATTTATTTGCTAGCTTAAATCAGTTAGGGATTACTTTTGCAGTTGCAGTAGTGATTGCAACAACTATATTAACGATTTTGATTGTTATATATTCTACTAAAATGGGTAGAGTTGCTAAAAAATACAGCGGATTTGCAGAGGCTATTTCACTTGGAAGATTAGAAAATCAGTTTACCAATAAAGAGTTGAGCAGAAAAGACGAACTTGGCGATATTGGAAGAGCTCTTTCGATTATGCAAGATAAACTAAAAGATGTAATTGGAAATTTTCAAAACAATGCTGAGAATATTGATAACCATGCGAAAAATTTATCGTCTTTCTCACAAGACATTAGCGCCACTTCTGAAAATGTTGCCTCAGCTATAGCGGATGTGGCAGATGGAGCTTCAGTCCAATTTGAAAAATTAACGACAATAAAGACAGTTATTCATCAATTTGCAGATGACCTAAATAACATGGATCAATCAGTTACAGGTGTAAATGGATCAGCAGACTTGATTATGAGAATGGCTAAAGATAACAGTATAGAGATGGAGCAGATGATTCAGTCATTTGAAAAACTAAATCAAACGTTTCAGGAGGTAATTAATCGTGTAAATGCATCAGGGGGTAATATTAGTTCTGTTCAAGCAATGACAGAACTCATTCATTCCATTGCTGATCAAACTAATCTGCTTGCATTAAATGCGGCAATAGAAGCAGCAAGGGCAGGAGAGGCAGGGAAAGGCTTCTCTGTAGTTGCCAACGAGATAAGAACATTAGCAGAAAAAAGTAAAGATTCTTCCGAAAGAATTGATTCGATTATAAAAGGGGTATCACTAGATACTAAAAATATGGTTGGCACAGCGGAAGAAGTTAACAAGGACCTTCTTCAACAGAAAGAACAATTAGGCAGCACTATCCATTCTTTTGAAGAGATCTTAAAAGCAGTAGAAAGTATGATACCAGAGATAATAAAAACGAAAGATGCGTCAGTAAAAATTCAAAATGAGAAAGAGATTATTTTAGAAGAATTGGAAAATACATCAGCCATTTCTGAAGATGTAGCAGCTTCAGCAGAGGAAATATCTGCATCAGCAGAAGAAATGTCTTCAGCGACAAT
This sequence comes from Niallia sp. RD1, assembly GCF_024219955.1. Classification (NCBI taxonomy): domain Bacteria; kingdom Bacillati; phylum Bacillota; class Bacilli; order Caryophanales; family Bacillaceae; genus Niallia; species Niallia sp. RD1. The sequence continues at coordinate 3,048,045 of NZ_CP100420.1, forward strand.
CGAAGTTAGTCATTCAGCTGTTAGTCTAGGAAAAATGACAGATGAGATGAAGGAAAAAATCAGCTTCTTTAAAATGTAAAATAAGAGACGGGCTGTCCTGCAAAGTCTACTACATAAACAAGCTGGATTTCTAGGTGTATGAGGAGAAATCCAGTTATGTAGTTAGATTTATATAGGACAGCTTTTATCTTTATTTATCCCACTCTTAATAGGCAATAAGACCACCACTGATAGAAGTTTTCTTATGGTCTCAGACTGTCTCGCTAATCCCCGTGGCGTCTTCGTGTATTCCGGCTGCTCTGTTTAACCAACTAATCATATTTCCTCTTGTAAAAAAGTGTGCGAAAGCAGCCCCCCGGAGGCAAAGCTGAGGAGGCTTAAGCTTAGCCCTACGGAAAGCGAAGTGTATTCTGGCTGTGGGGAATCGCACTAAACTTCATGGGAACATCCTTTAAAAAACAAATAAAAAACCAAACAATTATACGGAACTTTCATTAGTAGCTTCGTATAATTGTTCGATTTATCCTTGGCTGGAATACTTATGTCCCAGCCCCTTTCCTTATTTCATTAACCAAGAATTCTTTTTTCCCCGTCTATTGCTTGGATAGGCTGAATATTTTGGGTGAATTCTAAAGTTCCTATATATTCATTTTGTTCATTTCTTACGGCAAAATAACGTATATATACATATTTATCCTTGAATTTAATCCAGAAATCTTCACAATCTTTTTCTCCAGACTTAAATTCTTCTAATAATTTTTCCACTACATGTACACTTTTAGGAGGATGACAGTTTTGAACAGTACGTCCGATAACGGCTTTTGTTCGGGCAAATATTCTTTCTTTGCCATGAGAAAAGTACCGCACAACATCGTCTTTATCAATAAAGGTTATATCCACTGGCAAATGATTTAGCATTAGCTCTAGCTGTTTGACAGAAAGAATGCCAGTTTCTAAATGAATCAGTCCATCTTCTATCATATCTATAGAGGTTTTCTCTTGTATAGATACTCGCTTTGGAATCCATTTTTCTACTGGTTTAATAAAACAATAGCCAATTTCTTCGCTTTCGGTTGCAATTTTTATCCATTCATCTTCAGTTAATGTACTTTGGGCCATCGGAAATAGAATATTCTCTTCTTTGAAAATCATTTCAGTAGTTTCCTGAATTATAAAGTAAATATTATTCAGAATGTCTTGTTTGTCTCCGTGATAATCTTCTAATTGTTGTTTTGCTAATTTGATAGCATCACGAATTGTATCATCTACTCCCCACATAACCTGGGTAGGTCCATAAATACCGTATTTTTCAAGAAAGGGAAATAGTAAATTTTCTTTGCGGCTATAGTGTTTATCGATATCTAATAATAGTTGTATGTCCTCCAGAAGTTTTTGGACATTTTCTGGAGAATCATCTTTTTCAAATCGTTCATAATGAAGCTGAAGCTTGAAATTTACCAATAAATCAATTTCTTTATTTTCATGTTTAAAGGTATGAATTGGATGTCCAACTTCTTCTTCTAATTTTTGGGAAGAAGAGGCATGAATATCATCAATGGATCCTTTAAATACTGCTGTGTGCACAGAACATAATCGTTGTACTTCTTCAACTGGAATCCCTTCTTCTTCCATAAGAGCTTGTTCAAGCTGGGAAATTTCCGATACAGAAATATTACCAACGGCATTTTCAAATTGAGCTTTTACTTCTTCAACTGACTTGCCAACATGTAAATCTTTGATGATTTCTTTTAAAAGCCGTTGGCGTTCGGAAGCTTCTTTTTTTAATTCTTTTCGATTGTTTATTAATTCACTCATACGTGTCCCTTCCCTCTTCCATAATCGTAAACCCATGATCTATACAAGCTTGTTTTACTGTTTCTATTGATATTTTTCTCATGCGACATCCTTTAGGAATGGTCATGATTCGTCCTGCGGTTTGCATCATACGAGGGTCCGTAATTTTTTCAAAGCCTACCTCTTTTAAAACGTTAATTAATTCTGGATAAGTGGTTGTTAATTCTAAGATGGTTCGATTTAAATCTAATACTTTAGTCAATCGATAACACCTCTTTTAGTGATAATTATTCTCAATGGAAGTATAACAAAATAATCGGATAAAAAATGTGATGGAAATCACATTTTTATAAAAATTGATGTTTGAAAACGTGCTTACAGGAAGTTGTTTTATTTAGGTTCATGATTTGTTTCAGCAGTCAACAAAATAAGAACTCAATGAGCATTGAAGGAGAAAGCGCTTCAAACTACAATTTAATTAAAGGTGATCACTTTAAAAGATGTGAGAGATGGAGGGAAAATATTTTAAAGAAAGTATAAACGGAGAAAGATTATCAAAAGAAATGGATAAGTAAAGTGTTTGTAAGGAGGTAGTGATATTGTTAAACAATATCTTAGAAGAAGAATTAATCCAATTAAATGTAAAGGCGGATAATTGGGAGGACGCAATTAGAAAAGGTACACTACCTCTCGTAGTGAAGAACAAGGTTACAAAAGAGTATGTCAATAAAATTATTGAAATTGCCAAGTCGATTGGACCTTATATTGTTATTACTAAGCATGTTGCATTACCCCATGCTCCTGCGGAATTTGGAGCTAATGAAACAGCAATAGGGATCACTACATTGGATCGTCCTGTTAACTTTGGAAATGAAGCCAATGATCCAGTGAAGTATTTATTTTGTTTAAGCGCAACAGACAATAATAGTCATTTGGAAGCATTGGCAGAATTAGTAAAGTTATTGGAAAATGAGGATTTTTTTAAGCTATTAGATACTAGCAACAGTCCGAAAGAGATACTTTCATATATTAGTACTATTTAACTAAAGGGGCGATTTTTATGTATAAAGCATTAGTAGCATGTAGAGCAGGCGTTGGTTCAAGTTTGATGCTAAAAATAAAAGTTAATGAAGTGGTAAGAGAAAATAAACTGCCTATACAAGTAGAACATTCTTCATTAGATGGTGTACCTGGATTTGATGGTGAATTATTAATTACTCTTGTGGATGTCGCACAGGAATTAAGTAATAAAGGGATAAAGCAACATATTATTGGTATTGCCAATATTGTCGATAAAAAAGAAATTTTTGAGAAATTAAATAAATTTTTACAGGGAATAGAAATCCTGAGTCCGTGACGTAATTAATAATAAATGTGCCCACAAAGCCTGATATAATAATGTTATCAGCTGATTTATGTTGATAATTTTATTTCACCAGGCAGGTGTTGAAATTGGTTAAGTTTATTTTAGAAGATTCCGATGATACATTAACGACCCATTCGGGTCTAGGTTTAATAGGTTTGCTTTTATCAAAAACAAAATTTTACAAACGTTTTTCATCCTTAAAGGTCCCAGAAATCAAGTCGTCTCCGGCCATTCTTAATGGGGATGTTACCACTTCTTATGTGGGTCTATTGTGCCAAGGTAAGAATGATTTCGACCATATCGAAGAATTTCGAGATGATCCCTTCTTTTATCGTGCATTGGATATTCAAGTGGTTCCATCAAGTCCCACACTACGGCAACGACTCGATCAAATTGCCAAGGTGACTGGATGGAAATCCATTGTTCTGGAAGAATCGGCTAAACTAATACGGCAATTTGATTCTCCTGTCACTCCAACAATTACTAGTGACAAAAAATCATACGTACCTCTGGATATTGATGTATCGCCATTTGATAACTCAAATACTAAGAAAGAAGGGGTTAGTCGCACATACAAAGGATGTGACGGGTATTCCCCTAACTTCTCCTATTTGGGTCAAGAAGGCTACGTTGTAAATGTGGAACTTCGGGAGGGAAGCACACACGTTCAAAAGGATACTGAGAAATTTCTCGAGAAAAGTATTATATATTCTCGGATGATTACTGATCTATCGTTATTGGTCCGTATGGATGCAGGAAACGATAGTGTCGAAAACCTAAAAGTTTGTGTGAATGAAAAGGCCGATTTCATAATTAAACGAAATCCTCGCCGTGAAAAGCCTGAAAACTGGCTCATGGTAGCTGAACAATTCGGTAAATGCGTTCAGGAGCGAGAAGGAAAACGTGTATTCTATGGTGCTTTAGAAACAACTCCAAAGGGAATGAAAAAAGCCATTCGCCAAGTCTATAAAGTAACAGAAAGAACGATTGATAAAAACGGCCAAATCCTCTTAATCCCAGATGTTGAGTTTGAGAGCTATTGGACTACCCTACCTAATGAAACAGAGGAAATAATTAGCCTTTATCACGAACATGCCACTTGTGAACAATTCCACAGTGAATTAAAAACGGATTTAGACCTAGAACGTTTCCCTTCTGGGAAATTTGCCACCAATGAATTAATCTTACATCTTGGATGTTTAACCTACAATCTCCTTCGGATTATTGGCCAAGAAAGCCTGAAATCAGGGGATGCGCCGCTTAAAAGAAAGGTCTTCCGTCGCCGAGTAAAAACGGTTATCCAGAATTTGATTACATTAGCTGCAAAATTGGTAAAGCATTCCCGAAGAATTTACTTAAAGTTTGGAAATCATAGTCCTTGGTTTCCTACTTTTAAACGACTGTATCTTTCATTTACAACATAAGCCTAGGAAACTGAATAGGTAATAAGACCTGAAAAAAATTATAGGTAAGCAGGTTTTATTTAGTGTACACAAAAAACAATCAATCCAACTTAAATTAGTACGAATGGCAAGAAAATAAGGAATTCCTAAAATTATCGGAAGAATTATTTTTTATCACGGATTCAGGGAAATTTGAAAATAAGGAGCTGTTGGATAGATGATGCAATTCATTATTAGCTTATTTAGTAATCCGGCAATTATTTTAGCATTAGTTGCCTTGGTTGGATTACTAGCACAACGAAAAGCTATGACAGAAGTAATGACAGGTACATTTAAAACATTGATTGGATTTCTGATCTTTGGAATTGGTGCGAGCACAATGACAGCAGCACTAAAAAACTTTAACGTATTATTCCAAGCTGGCTTCGATTTGACAGGGGTTGTTGCCTCACCTGAAGCTGCGACAGCTCTTGCTCAATCTGAGTATGGTTTTGTAGTATCATGTACTTTAATTTTAGGATTTGTTATGAACTTAGTTTTTGCAAGAATTACTCCGATGAAGAATATTTTCTTCACAGGGGGACATAGTTTATTCTTCGCTTGTGTATTATCCCTAATAATTAAATCTTATGGATACTCAAATACAGTTGCTATTGTTCTTGGCGGGATTATTTTAGGTTTTTGCTCTGCTGCTTTACCGCAATTATGTCAGCCTTTTATGCGAAAAATTACAGGCAGTGATGCTACCGCTATAGGGCATTTTAATATGTTAGGTTATGCATTATCAGGTAGTATTGGAATGTACATTTGTTTTAAAACCATCTGAACGAACACCATTATTAACAAAGAGATTAGTAGAATTATTTACAGAAGCAGGGCTTCCTAACGGCGTATTTAACATAGTGTATGGTGCACATGATGTAGTAAACGGAATTTTAGAACATCCAGAAATTAAAGCGATTTCGTTTGTTGGTTCAAAACCAGTTGGTGAGTATGTGTACAAAAAAGGAAGCGAAAACTTAAAACGTGTGCAAGCGCTAACAGGTGCAAAAAACCATACGATTGTATTAAATGATGCAAATTTAGAAGAAACGATTACAAATGTTGTGTCTGCTGCGTTCGGCTCAGCTGGAGAACGCTGTATGGCTTGTGCAGTAGTAACGGTTGAAGAAGGAATTGTAGATCAATTTATGGAAGCATTAAAAGAGAGAACCAAAAATATTAAAATCGGAAATGGCTTAGAAGATGGTGTGTTCTTAGGACCAGTTATCAGAGAAGAAAATAAACAACGAACACTTAGCTATATTGAAAAAGGAATTGAAGAAGGTGCTAATCTTGTCTGTGATTCGACAGACATGGCCATTACAGATACGTTGATTCATGAAATTGATGTTTTACATTGGTTAGTGAATGATGACTATAAATCGGTACAAGTTATTATCCGATTTAGCCAATCCATATGGAGTAAAGCTAGCGCTTGAATTTATTGGCCATCCGCATGCAACCGTTAATACACTAAGCTTTGCTAATGAAATTGTAGCAGCCGTAAATCGTGAAAATGTTGGGATCGTATTTGATACCTTTCAGTTTTATGCAATGAATTCCACAATGGAAGATTTAAAAAATACGGATATTTCCAAAGTATTCTTATTTCATATTAAGGACGTAGAGGATTTTAACCCGGGGCTTTTGTTAGATGAGGATCGTCTATATCCTGGTGATGGAGTGATTGATTTGCCTAGCATTCTTTCTATTATAAAAGAAAAAGGTTTTTCAGATCATGCTTCTATTGAATTATTTAGACCAGAATATTATCAATTAACTGCAGAGGAAGTCGTGATAACAGCTAAGAATAAAACACTTAAGGTGTTAAATCAGGTTTTTTCAGTAGAGGAGATAAAGTGATACAAAAAAGGGGGACAACATTTATAAAGTGTGAAGACACTGTTTATAAATGTTGTCCCCTTTTTATTTTTTTAACTGCTTGATCATATTAAACCATTGCACGCCAGCATGATGGGAGTCGGCAATACCTTGATTTTGATAACCATTTTTCTCATAAAAAGGAATAAGCTCTTTGCGACAAGTTAGAGTGATGCTTAATCGCTCACCTTTTGCTGCTATTTTTTCTAACTTTTCAAGCAAGATACTAGCGATGCCTTTTCTTTGGTAATTGGGATGGACTGCAATGCCTAAAATGCTTTGTTGGCACCCTTTTGGAGGATTTGGAACAGTTTTTTAGAATAAGCCATCGGTAATAAAGGCTTTTGAGATAACGGGTCCATTAACATACCCTGTAACTACTCCGTTTTCTTCCATAATAATAAACGTATCAGGAATGGTTTCCATTCTATTTATAAAGGTTTCTTTTGTTGCTGCTTCTGCTGGAGTGAAAGCGATATTTTCTATTTCTAATAATGGTGATAAAACCGATGGTTGGACATTTCGAATGAGCATTTTTATTTCTCCCTATTCTTCATTTGAAAAAACTATTTAAGAAATATACAATAAACCACATAAAAATGAGAGAGACACTCATAAAAGATGTGTAAGTTAATCTGACAATATAGTATTTTTTTGGAAGAGGGCATGCTAAGATTATTTATAATTAAAAAGCGGAACTTAACTTCTGAATTTCGGGAATCGAAAGCAAGGGTAGTTGTAACTGAATTTAGAAGTAGAAAGAGGTGATTTAACTGCTTGATGCATCTAGAATACAACATAATGTAATAATAGAATCTTTTGGCGATTCAGCAATTGTTGTTCGTTTTGGTAATTGCATTGACTCGGGTATTCATCAAAAAGTGCAAATGATAACTAACTATTTAGAAAATCATGCTTTTCCAGGATTTATTGAATGTGTTCCAGCATATACAAATGTAACGGTTTATTATCATCCATATTTAATTTATGAATCTTATAGAAAAACAAACAACCAATCTTTGTCTCCTTTTCTTATCGTGAAATCGCGAATGGAAGAGATTATAAATCATCTTGAAGAAGCAGAAATGACCACCAATCGAAAAATGGAGATTCCAGTATGTTATGGTGGAGAATACGGTCCTGACTTAGAATTTGTGGCAAGATATAATAATCTTACTGTTGATCAAGTTATAGCCCTTCATTCTAGTGGAGAATACTTTGTCCATATGATAGGTTTTGCACCAGGATTTCCTTTTCTAGGAGGAATGTCAGAAAAGATTGCGACACCAAGGCGTTCTACACCAAGACAATTGATTCCTGCTGGGTCAGTAGGAATTGCTGGAGTACAAACAGGGGTATATCCTATTGCTACACCTGGAGGATGGCAACTCATTGGTAAAACTCCCTTGCAACTATTCTTGCCCAATAAAAATCCTCCAAGTTTACTTCAAGCTGGAGACATTGTGAAATTTTTTCCTATATCAGAAGAGGAATTTCTTTTCCAGAAGGAGGAAGAAGCATGACAATTACTGTACTTAATTCGGGCATGCTTTCAAGTATCCAAGATTTGGGGAGACATGGCTTCCAGAAGCATGGCGTGATTGTTAGCGGGGCAATGGATAGCTATTCTCTTAGAATTGGTAATTTAATTGTCGGTAATAAAGAAGAAGAAGCTGGCTTAGAAATTACTTTGTTAGGTCCTACACTTTTATTTGAAAATGATATGCTTATTGCTATTACCGGAGGAGATCTATCTCCAGTAATAGAGGGGAGGAGTGTTCCATTATGGCGTCCTGTTTTAGTAAAAAAAGGAAGTGTACTAAATTTTGGAAAAATAAAGTCTGGATGCCGTGCTTATCTTTGTGTTGCCGGAGGATTCACTGTTCCTGAGATGCTGAATAGTAAGAGCACCTATTTACGTGCTCGTATGGGTGGTTATAAAGGCAGGGCTTTAAAAACAGGGGATAGGATTGAGATTAATTCGATATCTCATCTTTCTGAGAAACTTATCATTAAACTCCAGAACAACAAAGCTTTAGATGCATTTACTACAACCAACTGGTTTGTAGATTTCCATAAATTTATTACATTTTCTAATGAATACAGAATCCGAATTTTAGCTGGAAATCATTTTTCGATGTGCTCTACTAACAGTCAGATGAATTTTTATACTGGAAAATATACTGTGACTCCACAGTCTGATCGTATGGGGTATCGAATAAATGGGCCGGAAGTGAAACTAAACGAGAAATGTGAGCTGCTTTCTGAAGCGGTAACGTTCGGAACCATTCAGCTTCCCCCTGACGGCAATCCCATAATTCTTGTAGCAGATCGACAGACAACAGGTGGCTATCCAAAAATTGCGCAAGTAGTTTCCGCGGATTTATCTTTAATAGCACAAATAAAGCCAGGAGAAATAATTAGTTTTCAAGAAAGTACCCTACAAGAAGCAGAATACCTAATCATTCAAAAGGAAAAAGGAATGAGAGAGCTAGATATTTTTTTAAAAATGAAAATAAATGAAAATCGTTTCAACTAGGAGAGGTAAAGGATGCAAAATAAAAATAAAACGGTAATTAAATCAAAAGATATACTCACCCTTTTTATTACTTACCCAAAACTATCTTTTAATGAAATTATTTCCTTATCAGGGGTACCTAAGACATCAGTGCATCGTATGCTTGGTTCTTTAGAAGATATGGATTTTCTAGAAAAGGATGAAGAAGGAAAGTATTCACTAGGGCTATTATTCTTGCAATTTGGTCAATTGGTTGCAGACAGACTTGATATTCGCCAAGTTGCCTTGCCTATTATGCGAAATCTACGTGATGAGGTAGATGAAGCGGTTAATCTCATTATACAAGATGGAAAAGAAGCAATTTATATTGAGAAATTGGATACGAATCATCCTGTTCGATTATATACAGCTATAGGTAGAAGATCGCCTTTATATGCTGGGGCATGTTCTCGCATTATATTAGCTTATCTACCTGAAGATGAGAAGGAAAAGTATTTAGAAGAAGTTATTTTGGAGCCGATTGGTGAAGGAACTATTACAGACAAGAATGAACTTCGCTATCAATTAGAAGAAACCTGCAAAAACGGTTATACAGTTAGTAAATCAGAGCTTGAAAATTATACAGTATCCGTATCAGCTCCAATTTTTGATCATGAAGGAAAAATTATTGCTGGAATTAGTATTGCTGGTCCAGAAGTGCGTTTTCAAGAAGAGAAGCTTGATCTTTTTATTCAAAAGGTAAAAGAAGGGGCAAATGCAATCTCTGTAAAACTAGGATATAAAGTAGGCGTGCCACAGTAAAGAAGGAAGAATTAAATATATGCTGAATCTAGTATATGGAATAATTATCTAATAGAATGATTTATTATACAACAAAATGTAAAAATACTGTCAGAAGATCTAACAAAACATTTTACAATTAAATTTATCATGCTAGAATGAAACTCATAATAAATATTCGGAACTTAAATTCCAAATTTCAGAACATGAAACATTTATTATGAAAAATGATTAAGAATTCCGACAAAATGACAACTTTATAATTCGGAATATTTTTTTAATTTAAAAATTCTGAAAATTTAATATTGTGAGATTTTTCGATTAATTATATTCTGATATTTTGAATATAGAGGGGCTGATTTTTTGACAGAAGAAGTGTTAACTGTAAGAGATTTGGAAGTGGGCGTAACGGCAGGAGGAAGATATATCAACATTGTAAATAATGTCTCTTTTTCGTTAAAAAAAGGGACAACCCTCGGAATTGTTGGTGAATCAGGATGTGGAAAAAGTATGACATCTCTCGCCTTGATGGGCTTATTGCCTCCTGCTGTAAGCTATAAAGGTGGAATAATCAATTTAAAACAAAGAGACTTAACAAAACTTAAAAAGAAAGAGTGGAGGAAATTTAGAGGGAAAGATATTGCAATGATTTTCCAAGAACCGATGACTTCTCTCAATCCTGTTTATACAATTGGTTATCAAATAGTAGAACTTATTCGAAATCACCAAACTATAACGAAAAAACAAGCATATGAACGAGCCTTGCATATGTTAGAGCTAGTAGGGATTCCTCGACCAACGGAAGTACTCCATGAATACCCACATCAATTATCTGGTGGAATGCGACAACGGGTGATGATTGCAATTGCATTATCTTGTAATCCAGACATACTTGTTGCAGACGAACCAACGACTGCTTTAGATGTAACGATACAAGCACAAATTCTAGAATTAATGAAGAAAATACAAACCGAGCTAGATATGTCCATTATTCTTATCACCCATGATTTAGGAGTAGTTGCAGAAATGTGTGACACTGTCATTGTCATGTACGCAGGAGAAGTGGTTGAGGAATCAAATGTAGTAGAGCTTTTTCAAAATCCTAAACATCCGTATACAAAGGGATTATTAGAAGCTATACCGGACATCGAAAATGAACGGGAATACTTATCCTCCATTCCAGGGATAGTACCTTCTCCAGGCAATATGCCAAAAGGTTGTAGATTTGCCCCAAGATGTTCTATGGTCCATGAAAGGTGCAAAAAGGAGCCTCCAACTTTTTCAATTAATGAGAAATCAACCTGTAAGTGTTGGTTATATGATCAAGCATACGTAATGGAAGGAGTGCTTGCTGATGACAAATGAAGTTTTACTTGAAGTAAGGAATTTAAAAAAATATTTTCCCATTAAAGAAGGATTATTTGGAAAAAAAGAAGGCAAACAAGTGAAAGCTGTTGATGATGTTTCCTTTCAAGTTTATAAAGGAGAGACACTAGGGATAGTTGGAGAATCGGGTTGCGGGAAAAGTACGACAGGTAGATCGATTATTCGGTTATTAGAACCTACAAATGGCGAAGTTTATTTTCAAGGGAAAAATATTGCAATGCTTAATAAAGAAAAGATGAGATTACTGCGCAAAGATTTACAGATAATTTTTCAAGATCCTTTTGCTTCCTTAAACCCACGCTTGAAAGTTGGAGAAATCATAGAGGAGCCACTAATCAATTTTTCTTTATATGATAAGCAAGTGAGAAGGAAAAAAGTACTGAAACTAATGGATCAAGTAGGGTTAACAGCTAGTCAGATTGATCGCTATCCCCATGAATTTAGTGGGGGACAACGACAAAGAATAGGAATAGCGCGTGCACTGGCAACAGATCCTAAGCTAATTGTGGCGGACGAACCAGTCTCTGCTTTAGATGTTTCTATCCAATCTCAAGTTCTTAATTTGCTAAAGGATTTACAGAAAGAACTGGGATTGACCTATATGTTCATTTCCCATGATTTAAGTGTCGTGAAACATTTTTGTGACAGAATAGGGGTTATGTATTTAGGAAAGATGGTTGAAATTTCGGATAAACAGAGCCTATATAATGATCCGTTACATCCATATGCTAAGGCACTATTATCAGCGTTACCGGTTCCAAATCCTTTGAAAAAACGGGAAAGGATTATTTTACAAGGGGATGTACCAAGTCCTTCTAATCCACCTGCAGGATGTAGCTTTCATACTAGATGTAATGAGTGTATGGAAGTATGTAAATCGGTTACCCCGAAATTACAGGAATTTTCAGATGGAAGATTGGTAGCATGTCATCTTTACAATAAAGAACTGAGTGAAAAAATTAGCTAATAGTAGAAATCAATAACTAGGAAAATGGGGGACAAAAAATGAGAAAAACAATTAGTTTTAAATTTATATCTATTGTAGTAATAGGTATATTATTATTGGCTGCATGTAGTTCAAATTCGTCATCATCAAGTAAAAGTGATGATAATTCAAGTGAGGAAAATCCTGTTACAGACAGAGGTAATGAGATTGTAATTGGGGTAGGTACAGAACCTCAAAACTGGGATCCAATTGATACGTTTCGTTTAGATTGGAGTACGGTAATGACCTCTGTTTATGAAGGGCTTGTTACGAGAACAGTAGATTTAGAGATTCAACCAGGATTAGCAACTGAGTGGGAATATATTGATGACAATACATTACAATTTAAATTGCGTGAAGGAGTTGTCTTTCACGATGGAGAGCCATTTAATGCTGATGCTGTTAAGTTTACTTTTGATCGCTTACTTGGTGAGGAAGGTGCAAAGGGACCGCAACAAGCTAATTATACATCAATAGATCATGTAGAAGTTGTGGATGACTATACAGTAAATTTCATTATGAAAACGAAGGATCCTGTAATTATCACAAAACTAGCAGGCTATGGAGCAGTAATCGTACCGCCTAAATATATTGAAGAAAAGGGCGATGAATTTTTCAATAATAATCCTGTTGGAACAGGTCCGTTTAAGTTAACAGAATACGAATCAAATAATAAAGTTGTACTTGAGAAAAATCCTGATTATTGGCAAGCAGAGCTTCCAAAGTTGGATAAAGTAACTTTTAGAATAATACCAGAGTCTGCTACGCGACTTGCTGAATTGCAAACAGGCAAAATTGATATTATGAAAAAAGTTGAAGTTAGCCAAGCTGAAACAGTGAAAGATAGTTCATTTTTGAATCTAATAGAAGTCGGAACACCAACTGCTAATGCCATTCGCTTTGATCTTAATGAAAAACCTACAGATGATGTTCGAGTGAGACAAGCTATTAATTATGCGATAGATAAACAAGCGTTAATTGATGAGATATTAAGTGGATATGGAAAACCGATTGCTTCGTTCCAAAGTGAGTTATCATTTGGAAATAATCCGGATTTAGAGCCTTATCCATATGATGCTGAAAAGGCGAAAGAACTTCTTAAGGAAGCGGGTGTTGCAGAGGGAACAGAATTAGATTTCTATATTTCTGGAACAGATGCAACGTTTAAAGAAATTGCTCAAGCCGTAGCTTTCTTTTTAGAACAGGTTGGATTAAAAGCAAATATTAATAGTGTAGATAGTAATACATTAGGAACAGAATTAGTCCCTCAGGGTAACGCTGGTCATATGTGGCAACAAGGCTGGGGCGGATGGACATTAGATTTTGATAATACTGCTTACTTAATGTATCACGAAGGTGAATATTACAACCCTACTTTTAAAGATGATAAGGTAGAAGAATTGTTAACTGCTGAAAGAACCACTGTTGATCAAGAGGAACGTGAAAAGATTTTCATGGAGTTAACAGAAAGAGTTTATGAACTTACTCCTGAAATTCCATTATATTCTACAGTTGATTTATATGCCGTGAATAATAGAGTGAAGAATTTCCAACCACCACATGATGACCGTATGTTTTTAGAAAATGTCACTGTTGAATAAAGAAAAAGACCTAAAGGATAGTATGGTTCATACTATCCTTTATCTTAAAATTAATAATTAGGTGGGATCCGCATTGATACAATATATTCTGAGGAGATTATTGCATACTTTATTTGTTATTTTTGCGATTTCTTTATTAGTCTTTTTCTCTATTCGGTTAACGGGAGATCCGGTTGCTGTTATGTTTCAGGCTGGAGAACCAACTAATGAAGCGATTGAACAAATAAAGAAAAGTCTTGGGCTAGATGAACCTTTATATGTCCAATATTGGATATTTTTAAAAGGTATCATAACGTTTGATTTAGGAACTTCCTTTCATTCAGGCCAATCAGTAAGTCACATGATTGAAGATAGAATGGGAGCAACAGTTATTTTAGCTTTAGGAGGAATTGTGGTAGCGATATTAATTGCTTTCCCAATTGGAATCCTCTCTGCTTTAAAGAGAGGAACATTTATCGATTTTTCAGGTCGTGTTTTTTCCTTATTAGGGGTTTCTTTTCCAAACTTTTGGTTAGGTATTATGTTAATGATTATATTTGCTGTCAATCTAAAATGGTTTCCTTCTTCGGGGTATGAAGGGTTTGAATACTTAATTCTTCCTTCTTTTACACTTGGATTAATATTATCTGGAGTGTTAGCTAGACTAGTAAGATCCTCGATGCTTGAAACACTTAATCAACAGTATGTCTCAACAGCGAGATCCAAGGGAATAGCAGAATGGAGAGTTATACTATTGCATGCTTTCAGAAATGCACTAATACCAACTATTACTTTTCTTGGATTACAATTTGGCTCCTTGTTAGGTGGAACAGTTATCATTGAATTAGTTTATTCATGGCCAGGAGTTGGGAGACTAATTGTGGATGCCATTAATCAACGGGATTACCCTGTAATTCAAGGTGGCGTTATTGTCTTGGCTTTATTAATGGTAATAGTAAATTTAATTGTCGACTTAAGTTACAGCTTTTTTGATCCTAGGATTAAAGCAGGAGGGAGTGCAAAATGATGGAACCTTTAGTAGAAAAAGCTGAATCTACCATTCTTTCTAGTGAGATTGAAAAAAAGAAAAAGTCAAAAATAATGAAGTTTTTGGTGTTTCTGAAAAATAATTTAGGAGGAATGATCGGTTTATTGCTTGTACTGATAAGTGTCATGTGTGCTTTTTTTGCCCCATTAATTGCACCAATGGATCCTGGAGAAGCGAGTTTGACAGCTAGATTAGCTCCTCCTTCATGGATTGATGAATCAGGAGAATCAAGTTTTTTTCTAGGTGCAGATCAATTGGGAAGAGATCTCTTTAGTAGAATTATTTATGGGGCAAAAATCTCTTTAACAGTTGGCTTTTTTGGAGTTCTTATAGCGCTAGTTATTGGAACGGTATTTGGATTGATATCTGGTTATTTCGGAAAATGGCTTGATGATATTATCATGCGTGTGGCTGATGTTCAGCTTGCATTTCCTTTTATTTTATTCGCAATTGTTATTATGAGTGTATTAGGAACAGGTATTTGGAATATTGTGCTTATTCTTGGCTTAACCTATTGGGTGGGATTCGCTCGATTAATCAGAGGTCAAGTTATCACGCTTAAAGAGCTAGAATATGTTCAAGCTGCCAAAGCTGTAGGAGGCACTAATTTTTCTATTATTAGGCGACATATTTTCCCAAATATTATTTCCTCTATATTAGTACTCGGAACCTTATATATAGCTGAATTCATACTTTTAGAAGCGTCCTTAACTTTTTTAGGGCTTGGGGTAGACCCAACAATTCCATCATGGGGTGGAATGTTGGCTGATAGTAGAAATTATATAGCATCTGCATGGTGGACGTCGACTTTCCCAGGTATTGCTATTATGTTGACAGTATTTGGTTTTAATCTACTTGGAGATTGGCTTCGAGATAAATTGGATCCAAATTTAAAATTATAAGGTAGGGATGATATGAGGGATCTAAATTCTTTATGGAAGATAGGCGGATTACTTGCAGACAATAATAATGATGGAGTTCCTGATGGGGTAAATGTTTGTATTTGCTTAAGAGAAGATTTTATTCCAATAGCACTAATCGATTTTTGTGGAAGACTAGGCTTTGAAACAACAGCTCTTTCTTTTGATTTTTTTAAAGAATCAACAAAGTATGATTGGAGAATTTATTTTGAAAAAAATGACGTAGAAACGGCATGTCAAATTGATGCAAGTGGAAATCTAGTATTCACCTATAATAATGGGAAGGATTTGGATAAGCTGATTCGCTATTTTGCACATTATTGGCCAGGTGAAAATTTAGATGGACTAGTTTATAAAGTCGGCTTTCAGGAAAATGAATTTTTTGCATATGCAATAGATGGAAAAAGAATGCATCTACCCATTCCTGTCACTTCTATAGAAAAAGAAACTGAATATTATCCTATTCAGTCTTTATCTGATTTTTGGGATGGAATTGGTTTTACGAAGGTTAAAGAAGCAGCGCCTGCAAAGGAAACAAAGGTCGGTTTTCGTTTCTTACAACCTTGTACTAGCAATCTTATAAGGGAGACATGTTATTTAGCTGCTAGAATCGGCATGATGTCTACAGAGCTTCATTTCCCTCTGACTGGCAGTATTTGCAAGGATGGAATTACGATTGAATTTATTGATAGTAAGAGAGAAGAGGAAATTGTTTTTTTGCCGAACACTCAAATACTTCAGTTTAAAGGAAGATCTGCGATTCTTCCAAAAATGGTGAATTTTTTCAGTAGTAGCAAGCACTATTCTGAAGGGGGAGTATGAGTAAAATGTTTGTGGGAGAATAAATATCCTTTTTGTCTAGTTGGGGGACGAGTCCCCCAACTAGACAAAAAGGCCACCAAGCGAAAGCGCGGTAGCTGGAAAAAATTAAGTATTAAAAAAGAGAGCTTCCTTTTGTAAAGTAGAGTTTGACTAGAAAACTACGAAAAGGAGAGGCTCTCATGAATCAATGTAACATAAAAATGCCATCATTAAAAGAATTGGAAAAAACTTTATTTCGAACACTACAAATGACGTTTCAAGAAATCCTTATTCAAACGTTAGAAAATTGGGATCAAGAGATTGCCAAGCAACGAGACAAAAGAAGATTTGCTTTACGTGATAAACGAGAAATACGATTAGATACAGCGTTTGGAGCTGTGGAGCTGAAGCGTAATTATTATTTTGATCGTGTGACTAAAAAATATATTTGTCTATTAGATCACTATTTACAGTTTCAGGGGAATAAGGGATTTAGTCCGCTACTAGAAGAATGGGGGTTAGAACTAGCGACGAATGGCTCCTCCTATCGAAAGGCGGTGGAAACGTTCGAACAATTTTTAGGCTATTCGGCGATGAGCCACGAAGCATTACGGCAACATCTTCTTCAAACAAGCGTACTTCCCGCTAAGGAAAAACGCCCTTTTCAAAAGGTATTGTTTGTCGAAGTAGATGGATTATATGTGAAGAGTCAAGAAAAGAAAAAGCGTGGATGGGAGTTGAAATTCGCCGCTGTACACGAGGGATGGAAAGAAAACGGAAAGCGAATCAGGCTCCGAAATAAAAGGCATTTTCTTTATGAAGGAAAAGAACCCTTTTGGGAAGCCTTTGAAACGTTCTTACAGAATCATTATGCGTATGATCCTACCCAAACCTTGCTTATTATTAATGGTGATGGAGCAGGCTGGATAACGGCATGTCGGGAGTATTTTCGGGAACGCGCCTTTTTCACCATGGATCGTTTTCATGTCGCTCGTTCGATGAAGCAACTAATGAAGAGCCATCCTCGATACCGCTACATGAAAAGAGCGTTAAGAAACTACCAGGTAGAAACATTACTTCTAGAGTTGAATAGCGCAGTAGGAACAATGGATACACCAGAAAAAGAAGAAAAACTAGAGCATTTCCTTGCCTTTTTAACGCATCATCAGGAAACCATAAAAGATTACCGTAGTTGGTTACAGGAAAAAGGTGTGGACACGACAGCGTATCGTCCAATGGGAAGTGCAGAGGCGATGATGAATCAATTAGCCAAACGATTAAAGAATGGAAGAGCATGGAGCAAAAAAGGAGTCATGAGCATGGCGCGCTTGTGGATTGGATTGAAGGATGACCTATCCATCCAAACGATATATGGGAAATGGGAAAAAGCCACGGAAAAATCAAAGAAAGAGCATCGAGCGAAAAGAAAAATACCCACAAAATTAGTAACAGAAACCGTGCGTCAGAACATGCCATACTTAAATCAAGCGATTGGAAAACCCGTTCACTTTGCCTTACAGGGATTAAAAGGTTTTTAAAAAATGAGAGAATCAACAGTTGGAAGAACAAAACCAATTGGAAAGCGGATACAAACTTAGAGGTTTTACTTTATAAAAAAGGGAGCTAAAAAAACTCCCACAAAAACTTGACTCAATCGAAGGGGGATCCTATCTATCATGGGAACAAGAGCTGGAAGATAATAATAAGGCAATGAAGGAAGAGGTGATGTTTCATCTAAGATGGGAGGATGAGGATAAAGGGGAAGTACAAAGAATGGAAGAGCTATGTCAGCAACAGGCAAGCATTTATCAAGGGAGAAAAAATCTTATGATTGAAATCTTTCTATCGGAACCAACAGAGGTTCGAAAACAAGTGAAAGAACAAGTAGAAGAAATATTCGACACCAACCATGTAAAAGTTCGTTCTGCTTTCAAACCTGGATTTTTCTGGATTGAGGAAGAGATTCTTCCATTATTGAAGCAACATGCTGACAATATTAGCCACATAATGATTGAATGTGAAAAAGATTTATTAGCAGGAGTAGAATTACCAATTAGATGGATTCAAGAGTTATATCCAGTTGATTTATTAATAGAAAGAGAGATAGGAATTTTAGAGGGAAATATTCATTTTTCTCTAGTAGAAAGTCCTCCTTCTACCTATTGTTTGACAGCATATAATAGAGAGCAGCAAATAATCGTACGTGAAAAGCTGACCGTTCCTGTTCGTGAATTTCCCTATATAGATAAGGGTAAGAAAGTTTTCCCTACAACAGGATTGCTACGGATTAGAGAAAATGACAAATGCCTTTATGAAAAGTTACACATGACCGACAGAGAATCTTTTTATTTTTATTACCAACATGAAGTGATGGAGTTACTATTTAAAGAGATTGGCAATATAGAAGAAGGCCAAGGATTTTCCAAACCATTATTTGATCGAATAGATGTTTATATAACGATGAGTGAAGAAGAAAGAAAGCTTTTTCTGAATGAAGAACGAATCTCCTCTATGGAGGCATTGCATGAAGATATCTATTTTAATACATTAGATTACTTTATGCTAAAAGGGGAAGAAACGGTTGGGAAGGGGTATACTGCCCCTGGGGGTGTGCACCCTTTTGTGAAGGCAGTAAAAGCTGCGACTCCCTTTGCCGAAATAATTGCCTACAGGTGGCAATCAAAGAGTAAAGATAGGTGGCTAACAGAAAAAATTGATTTTACGAAGAATGGTGATGCTAGATTTGCTTACCTAGTAGATGTAAAGACAAACAAGCGTAAAAAGGTTGCTATTAAAGTAAATAAAATTTATAAGCACAGACAATCAGAACAGATACGGGAATGGTATCCTGCTGTTTCTTATAAAGGGAATCCGTTGCAAATACTAGAGATTACTGCTCCAATGAAGGAAGAGTTTCATTCTTCCATAAAACTATCCATCTATAAACCTACTATTTTTATTGAAGCAGGACATCATGCGAATGAAGTGTCCAGCACACCTGCTATTTTGGAGTTAATTCAGGAAATAAAAACGGATGTGTTACAAAAGGTTAATCTTGTCGTACTTCCTATGGCAAATCCTGATGGGAGAGAATTACATAGAAAAATGACAAAAGATAATCCGGAATGGAAACATCATGCTGCCCGCTATAATGCAGTGGGATTGGAATATCGTGATGTCCTTTACAAGGAAACAGAGTTTGGAGAGGCTGATGTTATTCCAGCAGTGATGAAAAAATGGGCACCAGATGTAATCGTTGATGGACATGGAATCCCTTCACATGAGTGGGTACAGCCATTTGCAGGATATAATAGTCCTCCAAGATTTCCGGTTTCATACTTTATCCCGAATGCCCTAATATACGGAATAGGTCGTCAGTTAAATAATAGTTCCCTCCATGTTGAGAATTTGAAGAATATTATAAAAAGTATTCAACAGAAAATTGTAGGAACGGATATTCAAAAAAAGAACCATTATTGGCTAAATCGATACAAAAAATATGGTCATAATTGGATTCCTGATATTTTCCCCCTTCAATTGCATGAGGATTTGATTTTTTACGTCTGGAATGTAGAAGCTAATGCTTCTGCGACCAGTGCCGTGTCTAGATTTCCAGATTGGATAGCAGCTGATATTATATCAGAAGCAGCAGACGAAACAGTGTATGATAAAACATTAGAAGCTTGTATAAAAGCACAAAAGCTTTTTCATACAGCTATTATTGAAACGATGATTCAAGGTAATATACGAGTGAATCATCGAGTTAATAAGAAGAAGCGTGCAATATATAGAAAAAGACCAATAAGACTTAATGAGGTGCAGTAATATGAAAAAACTACTACTAACTGGATTTGAACCATTTTTAGATTTTTCCATTAATCCTACAAAGCAAATTGTAGAAGAATTGGATGGAACTGCGATAAATGATTATATAATAGTGGGTAAAATTCTTTCGGTTGATTTCTCCAAATCTGGTAATGAAATATTAGATCATTTTGATTCGGTTACGCCAGATGCCGTCATTTCTTTAGGATTATCCGGTGGCCGATTTAAAATTACACCAGAACGAATAGGGATTAACTGTAATGATGGAGCCAAAGATAACAATGGCAATCAGCCAGTTGATGAAAAAATAATAGAAGAAGGACCTGATGCAATCTTCAGTACGCTTCCTATTCGCAAAATGGTACAATCACTTACAAAAAATGGTTTGCCAGCTGATATTTCCAACACAGCAGGTACCTATCTTTGTAATCATGTTATGTATCGAATGTTATATCATATTAAGATAAATCAACTTAATGTGAAATCTGGATTTATTCATATTCCGGCTTCCCATGAACTTGCTATTCAGCATGGGAAAATACCAAGTATGTCTCATGCTGATTTGGTTAGAGGGATTCGATTGTGTATCGAGGAGATGTGAGAGTGATATATCACATTCTATCTCGTGTTAAGCTCAGTTATGAGAGATCGGCCATGCCGGTCTTTTTTTATGAATCTATGAAGTATTAATACTTTATCAATTAAAACATTTTTTCACTATTATTTTTGTAATTTTAAAAGGTAACAATCATAAGAATAGAGAATTTGCTATTTTCTTATAGAAAGCACATCTAAAACCCTTGATAATTAGAATATTTTTTCTTTTTCTACTTTAAAACTGAACTACATATACTGACTTTTGAGATCCTTTTTTATTTATTTTTTTAAATCAATTGCGAAATAAGAGGAAAAATAGGAAAATATAGGATAAAAGTAATGGTTTTTATAATAAGAAAAAGGGAGGGTGTTTAATATGGAGTTTATTGCCCACATTAGAGAGGAAAATGGAGAAATCCAATCAGTAAAAGAACACTTACTAGCTGTTAAGCAAATCGCAGAGACTATAGGCAGAAAAATTGGTGTACCGCATATTGCTGGTCTTGCTGGTATGCTACATGATTTAGGGAAATATACAGAGGAGTTTCGAATTTATATTTGGACGGCAGTAAATGATCCAGCAAATGCTAAAAGAAGGGGAAGTGTAGACCATTCAACTGCAGGAGGAAAGTTGCTTTATGAAATGTATCATAAGGATAAAAAAATTAGTATTTTCTCTCTTTTAGCAGAAATAGTTGGAAACGCAATTATTTCTCATCATTCCTATTTAAAAGATTATATAGATTTAGAATTGAATTCGGAATTCTTAAAAAGAGTGAGGAAATCTGATTTAACGGAATTTTCTTTATCAAAAGAAAAGTTTTTTGAAAAGGTAATGAAGCAGGATGAATTCAAGCAATATGTAAATGAAGCAGCTCAAGAACTACAAGGTTTTCTCAGCAAGGATAAAAATATGTCTAATGAAGAAAAGTGTATGTTCTTAACAAAATATGTATTTAGCGCATTAGTTGATGGAGATAGAACAAATACGAGATTATTTGAAGAAAATAAGCCATACCGTCAAGAAAAGGATCACGAAATTTTATTTAAAGGTTATCACGAAAAAATTCTGGAGAAATTAAGAGAATTTCAATGTGAGGATAATAGTGATACACCAATTAATGTTTTAAGAAGAGAAATGTCTGATCAATGTGATCGATTTGGTGAAAAAGCTTCCGGTATATATACGCTATCTATACCAACCGGTGGAGGGAAGACATTAGCTAGCCTTCGATATGCTATAAAACATGCTGTTTTGCATAGAAAGAAACATATTATTTATGTCGTCCCTTTTACAACAATTATTGAACAAAATGCAGAAGAGGTAAGAAAAATATTGAATGATGATGCCAATATTCTAGAGCATCATTCCAATGTAATCGATGACAACTATGATGATGAAAATGAAGATGGAAAAATGGGTACAACGCAAAAGTTAAAACTTGCAAAAGATAATTGGGATTCACCAATTATTTTTACAACGATGGTACAATTTTTAAATGTATTTTATGCGAGTGGTACAAGAAATATAAGAAGAATGCATAATTTAGCTGAGTCAGTTATTATTTTTGACGAGGTTCAGAAAGTTCCTACGTCGTGTGTCTCTCTATTTAACCATGCATTAAATTTTTTAAAAAGTTATGGACAAAGTAGTATAGTGCTCTGTACAGCAACACAACCTGCTCTGGATTTTGTAGAGCATAAACTAGCAATAAATAAAGATGCAGAAATAATAAATCAAATCGATAAAGTAATTAAAGCATTTAAACGTGTGAACATTATTGATTTAACAAGTGAACAATCATTCGATAATGAAAGATTAGCTAGTTTCATAGAAGAAAAATTACTAGACATAACAAGCATGTTAGTGATTTTAAACACAAAAACAGTAGTTAAAAAGTTATATGAACTATTAAAGGAGAAAAGATTGGGCATTCCCATATATCATTTGAGTACCTCTATGTGCCCTTTTCATAGAAAAGAGATTCTAGAAGAAGTCAGAGGTTTATTAGAACAAAAACAAAAAGTTATCTGTATAAGTACTCAATTGATAGAGGCTGGTGTTGATGTTAGTTTTGAATGTGTTGTTCGTTCACTTGCTGGCTTAGATTCCATTGCCCAAGCTGCCGGTCGTTGTAACCGTCATGGAGAAATGGGAATAAAGCAAGTCTATGTTATTGATCATACAGAAGAAAATCTCGATAAATTGCCAGAGATAAAAATAGGTAAAGTAGAAGCAAGAACGATCTTTAAAGAAATTGCTAAAAATCCCGAAAGTTTTGGTGGGGATATTCTATCAGAGAAGGCAATGAATAGATACTTTCAAGGATTTTATCAGCAATTTTCTATGAAATTAAATTATTCTTTACCAGAGTACAATACTAATTTAGTAGATCTCTTAATGGCAGGAAGAAATCAAAATGAACAATTAAAGGGATATAATGCTACTAAAAAAGAAAAGTTTAGTCTGATGCTAAGTAATAGCTATGGAACAGCTGCAAAGTTTTTTGAGGTGATTGATCAGGTGACAACTACGGTAATTGTTCCTTATAAAGGCGGGGATGAGATTATAGCTGATTTAAATGGAGATCACTCTATTAAGGATTTAGGAGAATTGCTTCGGAGAGCACAACAATATTCTATTGGAATCTTTAGGTATGAAAAGGAACAATTAATACAGGCTAATGGATTGGTTTATTACTTAGATGGGAAGATAGCTGTTTTAAAAGAAGGATTTTACAATGAAGAGTATGGATTGGAATTAAGTGGAAAAGGGGGATATGCCAATTTGCTATTTTGAGGAGAAGGGGGCATTTTGAATTAAACGCCCCTGGAATCCTTGATCATATACTATATTTTTCAACCCACGTCTTAAAGACGACATTTTTTAAAGAAAGTATAGCACATTGGTGAAAGAAATAATATGTTCAAGAAAAATTCATATTTTTCATATAATATATTATAAATGATTATTGATTTTTCAGAAAAATACAGTAAAATCAAATTGTTGGAAATAAAATAGAATATTTTGGTAGGGGGTGAATTATTAATGAGGAATTCAATCGAATTTGAGGTGTGTGGTAATTATGCTCTTTTTACTGATCCATTAACTAAAATTGGTGGGGAGAAGATGAGTTATAGCGTTCCAAGCTATGGAAGTGTTAAGGGGATTGTGGAATCGATTTATTGGAAACCGACAATTATGTATATTGTTGATGAGATAAGAATAATGAATCCGATTCAAATGGAATCGAAAGGTATTCGCCCTATTGAATATGGTGGTGGAAATACTCTAGCTAATTACACATATCTAAAAAATCCAAGATATCAGGTAAAAGCACATTTTATTTTTAATCCTAACCGCCCAGATCTTGCCTTTGATCGTAACGAACATAAACATCATAATATTCTTAAACGTTCTCTAAAAGTTGGAGGTCGTAGAGATATCTTTTTAGGAACACGAGAATGTCAAGGCTATGTAGAACCTTGTGAATTTGGTGAAGGCAAAGGATTTTATGATGATTTAGATGAGATGCATATCGGCACAATGCTTCACGGTCTGAGTTATCCAGATGAAACAGGTTCAAAGCAACTTGAAGTGCGGTTATGGAATCCGATTGTGAGAAATGGAGTTATCCGATTTATTCGTCCAGATGAATGTACTAATATTCATCAGATTCGTGAAATGGATGTTAAACGCTTTGATGAAACAAATATTGAAACAGCAGACATACTTTGGAGTCAAATAGAGGAGGGGAGGTGACTATAAATGACTTGGATGTTAAATCTATATCAAACATATGAAGATAACTTAGATATTGTAGGAAAAAAAGAAGTTAAAAAAAACGGTAAAGAATTTACATTACTTCCAATCTCTCATACTACTCAAACTGCTCATATTGAAGTAATGATTACCGGAGATGGTGATTTTCATTCTGCGTTTTTATTAGATAAGTCGAGTGGAAATACTTTAATTCCAAGTTCAGAAAATTCCGCAAGTAGAGCTGGCTCTGTAATAGCACCATATCCTCTTCATGATAAATTACCCTATGTAGCAGGTGACTTTGTTGCATATGGAGGAAAGATAAAAAAAGAAGAGCCATTCTCTTATTATATCGCACAATTAAAAGAATGGTCGGAATCACCTTATGCTACCGATACTGTAAAATCAATTTATCAATATTTAAGTAAACGACGGTTGATAAAAGATTTAGTAGAGGAAAAAATAATTTGGTTAGATCAGAAAGGGCAATTATTTAGCAAACTAGATAAAGCAACGGAAGAATATATAGGTGAGAAACCGCAAATATTCTCTACTGTAACAGGTGGACAAGAAAGTGCATTTATAAGATTTAGTATATATTCACCTGACGCAGAATTACCTAAACCGTGGAATGATTTAGAATTATACAATTCATTTATTTCATATTACAAAGATTTACTTGGCAAGGAAGAACTATGCTATGTTACAGGTGAAATGTTACCTAGCACTGAAAAACACGCAAATAAGATTAGGAACGCTGGAGATAAAGCAAAATTAATTTCAGCAAATGATTCGAGTGGTTTTACTTATAGAGGCAGATTTTTAAAACCGACAGATGCTGTAAATATAAGCTATGAGGTATCGCAAAAAGCTCATAATGCCTTAAAATGGCTAATCAATAAGCAAGCTAAAATTATTGATCAAAGAGTTTTTCTTGTATGGGGAAGTGAAGTTCCAGATTTAATGGAAGATACATGGGCATTGATTACTGGAGAAAGTACTCAAGAAGAGGAAGAAAGTAAAGGCGGATCCTATACATTTGAGCACAGTGCTAGAGAAGTTTCCAAAGCAATAAGCGGATATGAAAGCGATTTATCATTGAATGAAAATGTGCAAATTATGGTGCTTGATTCAGCGACAACTGGAAGAATGGCTGTGTTATATTACCGCAGTATTAATAAATCTACTTATTTAGATAATTTAAAAGAATGGCATTTAACTTGCACTTGGCAGCATCGCTATCGGAAAAATAACAATGGAGAAGTTATTTCATTCTTTGGTGCACCTTCTTTAAAAGACATTGCATTTGCTGCGTATGGATCGAAAGTGAATGAAAAAGTAGTAAAAGGCATGATGGAAAGAATGCTTCCATGTATTATTGACAGACGAATCATACCTGAGGATGTTATTCGAAGTGCTTTTTATCGTGCATCTAACCCTGTTTCGATGGAGCCTTGGGAATGGGAAAAAACACTTAGTATTTGTTGTTCGTTATTTAATAAAAAAGAGGAGGGATATTCAGTGGCACTAGACAAAACAAATACTAATCGTGATTATTTATTTGGTAGGCTTTTAGCTATCGCAGATGTATTAGAAAGAAGAGCTTTAGAAGGAGATAATCGTGCGACAAATGCTCGCCGTTTTATGAGTTCGTTCGCACAGCATCCAGAAAGAACATGGTTAACTATTCAAAAAGCCCTTCAACCGTATCAAGCCCGTTTGGGAGAAAAGGTTTGGTATTATAACAAATTAATTGATGAAGTGGGTTCTATGATAAATCCAGGAGATTTTAATAATAAGCCTCTTTCTGGAAAATATCTATTAGGATTTTATAGTCAAAGGCATGATATTCTTCAGAAAAATGATAAGCAGGCAGTTACAGAAGAAATTTTAGAAGAGAAAGGGGAAATTTAGAAATGGCAAGTATAGAGAATAAAATTGATTTTGCAGTAGTACTATCTGTTACAAAGGCAAATCCAAATGGGGATCCATTAAATGGTAATAGACCCAGACAAAACTATGACGGATTTGGAGAAATTTCCGATGTAGCGATTAAACGAAAAATTCGTAATCGCTTGATAGACATGGGGGAAACTGTTTTCGTACAATCCAATGATAAAAAAGTAGATGATTTTGGTAGTTTAAGAGAAAGAGCAGATGCTAATGAAGAATTAAAGCAAGCATTAAAAGCAAAAAATAATAAAAATGAGTTGTTTGCGGAATCGGCATGCAAAGCTTGGTTTGATGTTCGTAGTTTTGGACAAGTATTCGCTTTTAAAGGAGGAACTGATAAAGGTGTGTCTGTAGGAGTAAGAGGACCGGTATCTATACACACTGCAACAAGTGTTAATCCCATTGACATAACTAGCATGCAAATAACAAAAAGTGTGAATTCCGAGCCAGGATCAACAAAAGGCTCAGATACAATGGGAATGAAACATCGAGTGGATTTTGGCGTATATGTGTTTTATGGTAGTATAAATACCCAATTAGCGGAGAAAACTGGTTTTACTCATGAAGATGCTGAAAAAATAAAAAATGTTTTAGTGACTTTGTTTGAAAATGATTCTTCTTCAGCTCGTCCGGAAGGCAGCATGGAAGTTTTAAAGGTATGCTGGTGGGAACATAATTCAAAACTTGGTCAGTATTCTTCTGCAAAAGTTCACCGTTTACTTAAAGTTACACCAAATGTTGATGAACCAAAAGAAGCTCAGCATTATAATATTAACGTAGAAGAGTTAGAAGGATTGAAAGTAGAGATTATGGATGGACTATAATGAGGAAGACCAGTATTTAATGCTTTCAGGGATACAACATTTTCTTTTCTGTAGAAGGCAATGGGCTCTAATACATATTGAACAACAATGGGAAGAAAATGTGAAAACTGTTGAAGGAAATGCATTACATAAGAAAGCGGATCAACCTTTTATTCGAGAAAAAAGAGGAGATAAACTGGTTGTCCGAGCTATGCATGTTAGATCAAATGAATTAAAAATAACGGGAATATGTGATGTGGTAGAATTTGTCCGAAGTGATGAAGGAGTAGAATTAACAAATGAAGTTGGGAAGTATCTAGCTTATCCGATCGAATATAAAAGGGGAAAGCCAAAAACAGATGAGTCAGATATTATGCAATTAACTGCCCAGGCACTCTGCTTAGAAGAGATGCTGCTTTGCGAAGTAACAGAAGGATATATCTTTTATAATGAGATAAAACATAGAGTGAGAGTTCCTATTACTAAAGAGAATAAGATGAAATTAAGAAAAATAGTTAGTGAAATGTATGAGTATTATAAAAAATCTTATACCCCAAAAGTGAAAACTGGTTCTTTCTGTAAAAGTTGTTCTCTTCAGGATCTTTGCTTGCCGAATATTATGCATAAACGTTCGGTTAAGAGTTATTTAGATGGGAGATTATTTGAATG
Organism: Niallia sp. RD1; assembly: GCF_024219955.1. Lineage (NCBI taxonomy): Bacteria > Bacillati > Bacillota > Bacilli > Caryophanales > Bacillaceae > Niallia > Niallia sp. RD1. The sequence continues at coordinate 3,076,159 of NZ_CP100420.1, forward strand.
AAGAGATTATTAAACTCGTTATATATTACTCAACCAGATGTGTATTTGTCTTTGGATGGCGATAATATAGTTTTAATACGAGATCAAGAGAAAATAGGAAGAGTACCTTTGCATAATTTGGAATCAGTTATTACGGTTGGATTTAAGGGAGCAAGCCCAGCACTTATGGGATATTGCTCTAAAAAGAATATTTCTATTGTATTTTTATCTTCTACTGGGCGATTTCTTGCTAGAGTTATTGGTGAAAGTAACGGGAATGTGATTTTGAGAAAAAAACAGTATCAAGTTTCATCAGATGAAGTTGCTTCAGCTCGAATAGCAAGAAATTTTATTGCAGGAAAAATATATAATAGTAAATGGATTTTAGAAAGAATGACAAGAGATTATCCATTAAGAATAGATGTAGCTAAATTTAAAAGTATTTCTAAACAATTGTCATCTTTAATAAGAGAAGTTAGAGAATGTGAAGATTTAGAGAGATTAAGAGGTTTAGAAGGGCAAGCAGCAATCAGTTACAATAGAGTTTTTGATGAAATGATTTTGCAACAAAAAGAAGATTTTTTCTTTCGTTCAAGGTCAAGAAGACCACCACTTGATAATGTAAACGCAATGCTATCTTTTGCGTATACGTTGCTTGCCAATGATACTGGGGCTGCCTTAGAAAGTGTCGGGTTGGATGCCTATGTCGGATTTTTACACAGAGATCGACCAGGGAGGATATCTCTAGCATTGGATGTAATGGAAGAATTAAGGGGCATATATGCTGATAAATTTGTTTTATCATTGATAAATAAAAAGATCTTTAATAAAAAAGATTTTATAAAAAAAGAAAATGGCTCGGTGTTAATGACAGATGATGCAAGAAGAAAATTTTTGACGGCTTGGCAAAGCAAAAAACAAGAAAAAATAACACATCCATACTTAGGTGAGAAAATTCAATGGGGATTAGTTCCGTATGCCCAATCCCTATTGTTAGCTAGATATTTACGTGGGGATTTGGATGAATATCCATCCTTTCTGTGGAAGTAGGTGTAAAATGCTCATCTTAATTACTTATGATGTAAGTACCACAACCAGTAGTGGGCGAAAAAGACTGAGAAAGGTAGCCAAAGTTTGTCAAAATTACGGACAAAGGGTTCAAAATTCGGTATTTGAATGTATAGTAGATGCAACTCAGTTTACTTCGCTTAAAATAGAATTAACTGGTATTATTGATCAGAATAGCGATAGTCTCCGTTTTTATCAATTAGGTAATAATTATAAAAATAAGGTAACTCATATTGGAGCAAAAGCTTCATTGGATATAGAGGGACCGTTAATATTGTAGTGCGAATTTAAAGCTAACATAAATCCACTAAGGGTTTCGCACCTTGATTTCTTTTCGTTTTTCGCTTTCTTCTTTAGCAAAGTTTTATAGTTCCTAACGTAATTAGGAAAATAGCGTTTTTTGTGTGTAAATTAACACTATATGTAAAATAAACGCTGTCGCACTCTTTATGAGTGCGTGGATTGAAATAAAGGTAAGCAATCAATTGTGGACGGTAAAGAAACGTCGCACTCTTTATGAGTGCGTGGATTGAAATCTTTAATAGCTGACCAAATAGCACTTGCTTTACTGTCGCACTCTTTATGAGTGCGTGGATTGAAATAAAGTAACGTTGCGTGATTTGTATTGGATGGCAAGTCGCACTCTTTATGAGTGCGTGGATTGAAATGGTACGATGACACCTCCCGCATTTGGTTTTCCCGTCGCACTCTTTATGAGTGCGTGGATTGAAATCATTATATACGGTTTAAAAAGATGGGCGTTTAGTGTCGCACTCTTTATGAGTGCGTGGATTGAAATGAACGACGATTTAACCCTTGCGAATAGCAAACTAGTCGCACTCTTTATGAGTGCGTGGATTGAAATAACCGTACGAGGTGTAGAATCTGTTTGACGAACGGTCGCACTCTTTATGAGTGCGTGGATTGAAATTGATGCGAAACCGTCAATAACCGTTACATGCCCCGTCGCACTCTTTATGAGTGCGTGGATTGAAATTAGTAACTTGGGTTTCGTGGGCGCGTTCCCGCTGTCGCACTCTTTATGAGTGCGTGGATTGAAATGACATCGGGAGTATTTACTAACAATCCGAATGAAGTCGCACTCTTTATGAGTGCGTGGATTGAAATATCACATAAAAGAATTAAAAGATTATCCAGAGTGTCGCACTCTTTATGAGTGCGTGGATTGAAATATGAAAGGGGGGTAACGGATGGCAGTTCCTACAGCGTCGCACTCTTTATGAGTGCGTGGATTGAAATATATGATTACATCGACTAAAGAAGATACTATGGAATGTCGCACTCTTTATGAGTGCGTGGATTGAAATTATGATAGATATAAACGTGATCCAGAGACTCGAAGTCGCACTCTTTATGAGTGCGTGGATTGAAATAAGAAGAAATAACGAAAGTAGCAAGGCAAGCATACGTCGCACTCTTTATGAGTGCGTGGATTGAAATATCCAAAATATTAGATACCACCATCCGCGCTAATCGTCGCACTCTTTATGAGTGCGTGGATTGAAATTATCTATGCAAACAGTTAATAAAGAACTGGAAAACGTCGCACTCTTTATGAGTGCGTGGATTGAAATTGTAACGTCCATACAAGCTTTTTCTACCATGTCCATGTCGCACTCTTTATGAGTGCGTGGATTGAAATTTTTATGGATTCTGATAAGGTATACAGCTTTTTAGAGTCGCACTCTTTATGAGTGCGTGGATTGAAATCGTAAGGTACATATATTCATCAGCGTCACAAAAGTCGCACTCTTTATGAGTGCGTGGATTGAAATAACTAAAAGTGCTGACAGAACTTAGCAAACTTAAGTCGCACTCTTTATGAGTGCGTGGATTGAAATCAAGTGAACTTGTGAGTAAGGAAATCTTGATTAGTCGCACTCTTTATGAGTGCGTGGATTGAAATTCAAAACTGTAAGATGATAGACCATGACACTATTGTCGCACTCTTTATGAGTGCGTGGATTGAAATATAACGGTATCAAGTGCTAATGATGTAGCGACTAGTCGCACTCTTTATGAGTGCGTGGATTGAAATAACAGAAAGGTATCCGACAAGTATATGGGATATACCGTCGCACTCTTTATGAGTGCGTGGATTGAAATTCATCCCAAATGTATGAGGAAAACTCTCGAAAGTCGCACTCTTTATGAGTGCGTGGATTGAAATTCTTGAGAATTAGCAGGAGTACTTCCGTCGTCCTGTCGCACTCTTTATGAGTGCGTGGATTGAAATCAAACTGAGACACACTATGCTTTACCACTAATTTGTCGCACTCTTTATGAGTGCGTGGATTGAAATAAGAACTAGCAAAAGGTTTTAATGATGCTGTAGGTCGCACTCTTTATGAGTGCGTGGATTGAAATATTTTAGAATCGTAATTTTGATAAAGTTTAATCGTCGCACTCTTTATGAGTGCGTGGATTGAAATATACCATCGTTCCAAGCCTTTTGACCTTTTTTAGTCGCACTCTTTATGAGTGCGTGGATTGAAATTATTTGTACATAATCTCCAAAATCAATGTCATTTGGTCGCACTCTTTATGAGTGCGTGGATTGAAATCCCAAGATACCTAAGTATAAGGGCTTGTCTTTCTCGTCGCACTCTTTATGAGTGCGTGGATTGAAATAAATTGCTGCATTAAAAAACAATGATATGAAAGAGTCGCACTCTTTATGAGTGCGTGGATTGAAATATAGAGATGACCAAAATAATCCTCATGCCCATGTGTCGCACTCTTTATGAGTGCGTGGATTGAAATATTGCTACTGTTGTAGAACCTGCCCCTTGCCACAGTCGCACTCTTTATGAGTGCGTGGATTGAAATGGTATCAGTAGCATTAATAACTAATTTGTAATTGTCGCACTCTTTATGAGTGCGTGGATTGAAATATCAGATAAACAAAAACTGAATCTAATCCTAACCGTCGCACTCTTTATGAGTGCGTGGATTGAAATCCGAACAAATAAAAAAGCGCACTTCCCCCTAAAACGTCGCACTCTTTATGAGTGCGTGGATTGAAATACTTTCGAATAATGCTCGTAGCTGGTTAAAGGTGTCGCACTCTTTATGAGTGCGTGGATTGAAATGTACCACATTTTTGGTGATCGAATAAAAGAAAGGTAAATGTCGCACTCTTTATGAGTGCGTGGATTGAAATGTACCTTATGCCGACGGAGCAGAGGGAACCTTCCGTCGCACTCTTTATGAGTGCGTGGATTGAAATTATATTTTACCTTATAAACCTAACCGGATAAGGATGTCGCACTCTTTATGAGTGCGTGGATTGAAATAACAACATCTTTTATACCATGCCCACGTTCATCAGTCGCACTCTTTATGAGTGCGTGGATTGAAATGAACAACGATTTTAAAGGATGATCGGGAACCGAAGTCGCACTCTTTATGAGTGCGTGGATTGAAATCGACTACCGAAAACATTAAATTTCATGAGAAAGTGTCGCACTCTTTATGAGTGCGTGGATTGAAATAAGAAAAATATAAAATACAATTCGTCTCCAGCTTGTCGCACTCTTTATGAGTGCGTGGATTGAAATATAATCTACTTTGGATACTTAAACAACGAGCGAAGTCGCACTCTTTATGAGTGCGTGGATTGAAATTCATCGATTTAGGAGAGCGAGATATCGAGTTAATGTCGCACTCTTTATGAGTGCGTGGATTGAAATATCATATCTCTAGGATGTGATCTAAATATGCAAAAGTCGCACTCTTTATGAGTGCGTGGATTGAAATTTTCGCTTTTTCGTTATTTTGCAGCATCCAATAGAGTCGCACTCTTTATGAGTGCGTGGATTGAAATAAGAAATAGCTTTGTCGTGCTATGTGACTATAATAGTCGCACTCTTTATGAGTGCGTGGATTGAAATAAATTCTAGTTAAAATAATTGGTTTTTCTTTCTTGTCGCACTCTTTATGAGTGCGTGGATTGAAATAAAACTACGTATTTCATCCTTTACCCCTCCTTTGTGTCGCACTCTTTATGAGTGCGTGGATTGAAATATAATCTCGATTATATTCAAACGTAACATTCCAGTCGCACTCTTTATGAGTGCGTGGATTGAAATAATAAACGGGAATCCAACAAATCAATATAAAACGTCGCACTCTTTATGAGTGCGTGGATTGAAATCGATTGGAAGAAACGAGAATACTTATATGAAGATGTCGCACTCTTTATGAGTGCGTGGATTGAAATTATTATTAAGTGTACTAAATCGTCACCTATTCCAGTCGCACTCTTTATGAGTGCGTGGATTGAAATCATAAAAATGTAAACTATGCCCCCCTATATTCACCGTCGCACTCTTTATGAGTGCGTGGATTGAAATAAGTTATAATTTAATTGAATGGGTAAAAGAAATATCGTCGCACTCTTTATGAGTGCGTGGATTGAAATTTACTAGGATACCTTGTCATATTTATCTCTCCTTGTCGCACTCTTTATGAGTGCGTGGATTGAAATCTATCTCAAATGGTATACTTTACTTAAAGAGACGTCGCACTCTTTATGAGTGCGTGGATTGAAATAGCACCTATTCAGAAGCCTATAGTCACGCTCTAAGTCGCACTCTTTATGAGTGCGTGGATTGAAATAAATGGTAATCCGAAATAAGCACAAACAAATTTATTGTCGCACTCTTTATGAGTGCGTGGATTGAAATGACAATAAAGTTATGATTTCGACAATAAAAGACAGTCGCACTCTTTATGAGTGCGTGGATTGAAATAGTGCAAATACTAGGCATCTTATTTACTCCTTTGGTCGCACTCTTTATGAGTGCGTGGATTGAAATTGAATAAACGATGGGAACGAAATCTACATAATATAGTCGCACTCTTTATGAGTGCGTGGATTGAAATCCAAGGGGTCATCAGAAGTGAATTATGACTATGAGTCGCACTCTTTATGAGTGCGTGGATTGAAATACACTAGGTACTACATCTATATTTGAATTATCAGTCGCACTCTTTATGAGTGCGTGGATTGAAATATTAGAAAAGGAGATTTAAAAATGAGTAAATATTGTCGCACTCTTTATGAGTGCGTGGATTGAAATGACTTATCCGTAATCTAATTTCACCAACAGAACGTCGCACTCTTTATGAGTGCGTGGATTGAAATTCCGTTCCACCATAAACCTTGTGAGTAGAGAAAGTCGCACTCTTTATGAGTGCGTGGATTGAAATAAGCATTTAACGCAATGGAAGAAGAACTAAGAAAAGTCGCACTCTTTATGAGTGCGTGGATTGAAATTCACTCATGCAAAGTAAACACCCCTTTTTAGCTGTCGCACTCTTTATGAGTGCGTGGATTGAAATCATTTGGTCACTATCTAATAGAGTTTCTATAATGTCGCACTCTTTATGAGTGCGTGGATTGAAATTAGGAGCACAAATAATAATATAGGGATTTACAAGTCGCACTCTTTATGAGTGCGTGGATTGAAATAAGAACAGTTTGTAGATAAAGGTATGATTGCCGATGTCGCACTCTTTATGAGTGCGTGGATTGAAATTGATAGGAAAGAACGCTTTGTACTATGTCCAAACGTCGCACTCTTTATGAGTGCGTGGATTGAAATAAAGTAAAACAAAAAGAACGAGAGTTTGAAAAAGGTCGCACTCTTTATGAGTGCGTGGATTGAAATTCATTACCCTAAAGGTTTAAGAGTTGCCATAAAGGTCGCACTCTTTATGAGTGCGTGGATTGAAATTCTTATTATTGGTTTATCAGTACCTAATATTTCTGTCGCACTCTTTATGAGTGCGTGGATTGAAATAAAATAAATGGTCAATTTGTAAAACAAGAAGAAGAGGTCGCACTCTTTATGAGTGCGTGGATTGAAATTCCAACGTTAAAGCTGATATATGACCACCAAAAAGTCGCACTCTTTATGAGTGCGTGGATTGAAATACAGATAGAACCTTCTATTTATATAGATGGAAAAGTCGCACTCTTTATGAGTGCGTGGATTGAAATTGTTAAAGATGGTACTAATGGAGAAGTAAAAGAATGTCGCACTCTTTATGAGTGCGTGGATTGAAATTTATTGGGATTACGGTACTCGCCTTGTGTATATTGTCGCACTCTTTATGAGTGCGTGGATTGAAATTCAAAACAGAAGAAAAATAGAATCAGTCCATCAAGGTCGCACTCTTTATGAGTGCGTGGATTGAAATATGCTCCTTATCAGTATGAATTGACCACTATTATGTCGCACTCTTTATGAGTGCGTGGATTGAAATCAAATCACCATCTGCTTTAATTTGGATCCGTGCACGTCGCACTCTTTATGAGTGCGTGGATTGAAATGCTACCGATAAATGATCTTTCTGCTGCAACTAGTAATCTAGTCGCACTCTTTATGAGTGCGTGGATTGAAATAGTTACAGTCGAACACGATAGACGAAATTTTGTTTCGTCGCACTCTTTATGAGTGCGTGGATTGAAATTCTAGTTTTACTTTAGATGGTAAAGACAGTGTTGTCGCACTCTTTATGAGTGCGTGGATTGAAATCAAATTATTTCAATGCCCCCCCTATCAATAAGTGGTCGCACTCTTTATGAGTGCGTGGATTGAAATCTACTACTACATAAACGCCTCTTCGCTGGATCCAGTCGCACTCTTTATGAGTGCGTGGATTGAAATTTATCGCTGATGAAGTTATTAATGAATATGTAGGGTCGCACTCTTTATGAGTGCGTGGATTGAAATGTTTGATAAACAATTTATTGAGCATTCCTATGCGGTCGCACTCTTTATGAGTGCGTGGATTGAAATAAAAAAATGCCGAAGAATGTAGACATAGATTTAGGTCGCACTCTTTATGAGTGCGTGGATTGAAATTACTGATAAATACGAAATAGAAGCCAACCTCTTTGTCGCACTCTTTATGAGTGCGTGGATTGAAATATACTCGAACGAATCGACCTCGTAATTGCTGCGTTGTCGCACTCTTTATGAGTGCGTGGATTGAAATCATGAGACGAATTTCTAAGGAAACTAATCTGAAGGTCGCACTCTTTATGAGTGCGTGGATTGAAATTAAGGTCGCTATAGACGATGTAGGAGCAGAAGAACGTCGCACTCTTTATGAGTGCGTGGATTGAAATTTTCAAGCAGGGACATACAGCTATCAGGATAGGGTCGCACTCTTTATGAGTGCGTGGATTGAAATCGTAAGAATAACTATTCGAATGTAGTTGATACAGTCGCACTCTTTATGAGTGCGTGGATTGAAATAATTAGAAAATATCATAATCACTAAGGAGGATTTAGTCGCACTCTTTATGAGTGCGTGGATTGAAATTCCCTAACATTTGTATAAAGGAAATCTTATCCCGTCGCACTCTTTATGAGTGCGTGGATTGAAATCATAAAAATGTAAACTATGCCCCCTATATTTACGTCGCACTCTTTATGAGTGCGTGGATTGAAATAAGCCAGTAGTCCAAGCACTATCTACATATGTTGTCGCACTCTTTATGAGTGCGTGGATTGAAATTTAAAAGTAGTTTTAAGTAATAGGTGGTTAAATGGAGTCGCACTCTTTATGAGTGCGTGGATTGAAATAATTCCTCAATTTGTTGCATATACTTTTGTTTTGTCGCACTCTTTATGAGTGCGTGGATTGAAATATCAAAGAATATTCAATTCAAGAAGATGGAAAAATGTCGCACTCTTTATGAGTGCGTGGATTGAAATCAAAAACAGTGGTTATGGCACTCATGTTTACTATGTCGCACTCTTTATGAGTGCGTGGATTGAAATCTACTGGAGATCGTTTGCTTTATGTATGTAATAGTCGCACTCTTTATGAGTGCGTGGATTGAAATCTGATATCCACCAGATCATTTCCTCACCTTCTTTGTCGCACTCTTTATGAGTGCGTGGATTGAAATTAATCGCATATTAGGAATTGACTTAGGTATCTCGTCGCACTCTTTATGAGTGCGTGGATTGAAATCTTCGAGAATGTAGAAACTGTGGAATGAAGAAGTCGCACTCTTTATGAGTGCGTGGATTGAAATTTGTTGTCTAATAGCCCCATGCATTAATTTCTCCCGTCGCACTCTTTATGAGTGCGTGGATTGAAATTCTAACACGTTAATCATTTTAGAAATGTCCAACTGGTCGCACTCTTTATGAGTGCGTGGATTGAAATTAGTGAAGGTACTTATTTTGCATCTGGATATCCGTCGCACTCTTTATGAGTGCGTGGATTGAAATTCTCAAACTAACAAACACTAATACTAAGATTATGGTCGCACTCTTTATGAGTGCGTGGATTGAAATTACAAACCCAATTTGATTATTTACAGTTTCCATGTCGCACTCTTTATGAGTGCGTGGATTGAAATTCCGAGTACCCTTTTATTCTTCCAAAACACATTGTTGTCGCACTCTTTATGAGTGCGTGGATTGAAATAACAATTAAAGATTCATTCGATACATTAACATCAGTCGCACTCTTTATGAGTGCGTGGATTGAAATATCATCCACAGCAGCATTAATAGCAACTTTAAATAGTCGCACTCTTTATGAGTGCGTGGATTGAAATAAAAGGACAAGAAACCAAAAAAGCAGAGAAAGAGGTCGCACTCTTTATGAGTGCGTGGATTGAAATTCTTGTAACAGTGCTATTGTCATCGCGAATAACTGTCGCACTCTTTATGAGTGCGTGGATTGAAATCAAAAATCTTTATCGATCCACCAACTATCGAACCGGTCGCACTCTTTATGAGTGCGTGGATTGAAATTTACTGGTGCAGATATTGCGATAGATGTTTATGAGCGTCGCACTCTTTATGAGTGCGTGGATTGAAATAACTACAAGACAAAGGCTTAATGATCTATACAAACGTCGCACTCTTTATGAGTGCGTGGATTGAAATCAAAAGCAAGTGCTAATCCGGGGTTTCGTATTGTGTCGCACTCTTTATGAGTGCGTGGATTGAAATATATTATTTTTCGTCTCCTACTTATTTAAAAATTGTCGCACTCTTTATGAGTGCGTGGATTGAAATAAAAATCGAATTTCGAAAGATGGCATTTAGAAGGTCGCACTCTTTATGAGTGCGTGGATTGAAATATTGTATGATTGTACTGATTTACCTTTATCAACGTCGCACTCTTTATGAGTGCGTGGATTGAAATCCTTAACAAACCCGACAAGGTGAGCCACCTTGGGTCGCACTCTTTATGAGTGCGTGGATTGAAATGTCAATGGTTGCGATGAGGGAAGGAGGTTATATGTCGCACTCTTTATGAGTGCGTGGATTGAAATCCTACAACCTTGACCAGTGATTTCTAAGTGATACAGTCGCACTCTTTATGAGTGCGTGGATTGAAATAGCAAAAACTTATTAGAAAAAGGATTAAGATAACGTCGCACTCTTTATGAGTGCGTGGATTGAAATAACAAGCTCATAACAAGCTTGTAAAGCTCTTTTATGTCGCACTCTTTATGAGTGCGTGGATTGAAATTTTAGAAATGATAACAAATGAAGAGTTTGTTGAAGTCGCACTCTTTATGAGTGCGTGGATTGAAATTTAACAAAGAGGTTACGGTAGTGTCTCCTGTTTGTCGCACTCTTTATGAGTGCGTGGATTGAAATATAATTCACCCCTGTTAAAAAATGCCCCACCCTGTCGCACTCTTTATGAGTGCGTGGATTGAAATAAGAATCCCCTCTGCTACCAAATCCTTTTTGTTGTCGCACTCTTTATGAGTGCGTGGATTGAAATGTAAAAAAAACATAAGAATCAGAAGATGTTTCAGTCGCACTCTTTATGAGTGCGTGGATTGAAATATGTGCTAAACTCAAATTATTACTAATCAATTCACCGTCGCACTCTTTATCGGATTAACCCCCGAATTTTGGACAATAACTCTCTTATTCTTTCATTTCCTCAGTTTTTTATTTTATAGATTTCTTTCATTATTCTTCAAAAAGGCCATGTTGCTTGACATGGAGCCTCTGCGGGCATGATTCTCCTGCCAAGAAGCCAGCTGTTTTACAACATTGGCATCGCCGAACGAGGCTATCATGCCCGCCACTCCAAATCAAGCTGATGCTTTGAATGAATACATCCATTACACTCGAACCTCCTTGATCACCAATGAATCTTGTTTTTGATAGAATTCCTTTGGTGACAAATCTAGTATACTAGAATGCATACGTCTCTCGTTGTAGAACTCCATAAAATTCATGACTTCTTGATATGCTTCTGTGTAGGTTTCAAACTGCCATCTGGATAGGCAATCGTCCTCAAAAATGCGATGGAAAGACTCAATATGAGCATTCATATTTGGTGTTCTTGGTGGAATTCTTTCGTGCTCAATTTTGGAATCTTCACAAAACTTTTCAAAAGTATGGGAAATAAACTGCGGTCCATTGTCTGTTCGGATTACAGGTTTTTCCAATTCATCATATTGTTGGCGTTTTAATAATGCCCTTTTCAGTGTCTGTTTGACATCATCTCCAGTGCAGCTTAATCCCATATGATAGGTAATGATGCCCCTGTCATAAACATCGATGATGGACATGACAAAGAAAAAGCGATCCTCACCTTCGATAAAGCCATATTTAATGTCAGCTTCCCATAGCTGATTAGATCTTGTAATAATGCGATTTCTTGCTAGTTTCCTAGGGTATGAGACTTTCTTTTGGCGCTGTGGGCGTAAGATGCCCAATTCTTTACAAATCCGGTATACTTTTTTCTTGTTAATTTTAAGTTTGTATTTTCGCCTTAAGACCTTAGTGAGTTTGCGATAACCATAGTTATAGCAATCACCGGCAATCTCTTCTATTAGAAATTCTTTAATCTGTTCGTCTGATATCTTTTGACCGTCCTCTTGGATCGAATAACCTGGTGCTGGACGTCCCTCACTTACTTTTTTCTCCTCAACACGATAATTCTTTTGATAATAGTATGTGGATCGAGGAATACCTATGATTTTAAGCACCTTTGAAATCGAGTAGCCTTTTTGAATCCATTTGTTAGCTACTTCATGCTTTTCAGCAAGTGAGGGTTTTTCTTTTTTATAAGATCCCTCAGGATCGCTATTTCAAGGTCTTTTTCACCTAATAACATTTTAAGTTTTTCATTTTCTTTGGATAATTCTTTGGAGTCTATATCTGGCAGCACAGCCACATCTACTTCACCAAATTTACCATCTTTGTATTCACGAACCCAGCGACTAACCATATTGGGATTCAGATCATACCGGCGAGCTACAAGGGTATTCTTCCCTGTGTCTTGGGCTTCCTTGATGACTTGTAATTTAAATTCTTTAGAATGTTTTATTCGTTTCATGATGTCAGCCTCCTTGGTACATTAAGCAGTATAATAAATATTACTCTTATTGTCCAAGTTCATTTTGGGGCTTATGAGTGGATTGAAATATAAGTACGCTAGAAACAATCGTAGGACTGGTTTTGTCGCACTCTTTATGAGTGCGTGGATTGAAATCATTGTCTTACTATAAATCTCTAAGAATTTTTCGTCGCACTCTTTATGAGTGAGACGCTCTTAATGTTAGTAATCTTGATGCTGGACTAAAAAGTAGACACAGATTTTTTATAATAAAGATATCCAGTATAATGAGGCATATTTAAATAGTATACGCAGGGTACTGGGGATTTTCAAGTGCTGCTGCAAAACGTAAGGAGATATAAAGATACACATTCAAGAGTACATTTTATCTAAACGCAATAGAAATAAAGGAGAATTTGTTACAATGACTTCTAAACCGTCTAAGTGAAACGAGTGATACAATTTATGATTATTCGTTTTAACCAATTGAAATCATTATTTTTGTAATTTTAAAAGGTTACTATCATAAGAATAGAGAATAAATAAGAGAAAAAATCAAAAGGTGAAATAATTTATAGACAAGGGTATGTCTTTCGTTATTAGCAAGTTATATTTTGACCATTTATGAAACCGCTTTAAAAAGGGGGAGTTAGAGATGACGGAAAAAATAATCGCTGCTTATCATTTAATGGATAAGGTGGAGAGCTATGAAGATTTTAGTTACCACTCTCATGATAGGTATGAAATATACTACTTTCATGGCGGGGAATGTAAATATTTAATTGGAGACCGTATTTATCGTTTACAAGAAGATGATTTAATTATTATGAATGGATTAACGTTGCATCGCGCTTATCCTGAACCAGGAATTCCTTATGAGCGAAGTGTTATTGAGTTCTCTTCTGAATGGTTGCGACCGGTTTTGAATAATTTAAATGTTCCAGAATTGTTATCTCCTTTTAACCAATTAAGCAATACTTTATTCCATATAAAAGACAAAGAAAAATCTGCTGAAGTAAAAGTGTTAATAAAGAAAATGGCGGAGAAATTGAAAAGCTCTAAGCAAGAAAATATAGTCGAAAATCGATTTCAAATTGGTGAATTAACAAGTATGCTGATGCAGCTTTTATTTAGGGTTTATGAGTTAAGTAAGCAGCAGCTTGAACATAATTTTCATGCTGAATCTGATAAAAATATTCATGTCAAAAAAATGATTGAATGGATTGATACACATTTCTGTGAGCCTATCACATTGGATGATATTGCTCATCATTTAAATATTAGCAAGTATTATATGTCGAGAATTTTTAAAGATGTAACAGGATATACAATTATGCAATATATCATGAGCTGTCGAATAAACCGTGCCAAATATTTACTGGAGATCCATCCAGACAAATCGATTCTTGAAGTATCTCTCGAATCAGGATTTGAAGATTCCTCACATTTCAGTCGTTTTTTTCGAAAACAAATGAAACTAACTCCTACAGAATACCGTAATAGCACAGCAATTCGTATGAAAAACACGAATTAAGCTAATTCGCCCACAATGTCTCTACATAATATGATTATTTAAAAGAGCAATAAAAAACAATTTCTTCTTCAGATTACACAATTCTATCCACGTTAAAAATAGATAACTTTCATACAATGGAATCAGAAGGGAACATAACCATTTTACTTCGTTAGGGAATCTAATTAGTTTGTTTATAGAATGGGTGAGCGAGATAAATAGGTAATTATCTCGTGAATATTTCTATAAAATTGAAAGCGTTGTCATAATTAGGAAAAGTAAAAATGAATCCATTAGGGAAAGGAGAATTTATGGAAAACAATCATGTTTCGACGACGGAAGCAAGTGTGAAAACCAGGGTTTACATGGAGTCAACTAGGAAGAAAAAGAAAAAAAGAACCACACAATGGACATGGTATATTTTCTTAATTCCTAGTTTTTTAGGGATTTTGTTATTTATGGTTTATCCAGTTTTAGAATCATTTAGATTAAGCTTTTTCAAATCGAATGGTACAATTGAAACTTTTACTGGCCTAAATAATTTTCGTACTGTTTTAACATCAGGACCTTTTTGGAATGCTGTGTGGAACACTTTCTTTATCGGAATATTTCAAGTTATAATTACGATTCCATTAGGCTTCATTTTTGCTACCTTAATTAACTCTGTTGGCAAAGGGAAGAACTTCTTTAAAGTCATCTACTTCTTGCCAAATGTTACTTCCATTGTTGCTGCAGCAATGATCTTTCAATTTGTCTTACATCCGGAAATGGGAATTGTTAATTTTGCGCTAGATTCCATCGGATTGCCAACGCCAGGTTGGTTTTCTGAACCTAGCACTTCTAAATGGGGAGTTATCTTGCTGGCTGTTTGGCATTGGATTGGTTTTGTTATCATTATATGTCTTGCTAACCTTCAAGCAATCCCATCTGAAATGTATGAAGCAGCTAAAATTGACGGAGCTAGTGGATTTCAACAATGGCTGTTTATTACGATTCCTAATATGACAGGAACCTTTGCTTTTCTACTGATTACTGGTTGGATTGGAGCCCTGCAACGTTTTAATGAGGTCTATGTAATTGGGGGGCCAAATGGAAGTCCTGCTCGTTCTATCCAAACGATGGGAGCATTTATATATGAGCGTGGCTTTACGGGGTTTGAATTTGGAATCGCGTCAGCTGCCACCTATATTATGTTTATTATTATTTTAATATTTACGTTTATCAACTTAAAAATGTCAAAAATGAAAATCTAACTTAGTGGGGAGGGAGACGATGAAAAATACGATCTCAATGAAAAAGTTGGAGAGAATGACATCCGTTATTAAATATTTTGTTTTATTCTTTTTTGGGATTGTTTTAATGGCTCCATTTGTATGGATGATTAGCGTAGGGTTTGATCGAACTGCTAATATAGTCATGCCTTTTCCACCAAGGTTAATACCAGAGGCTATTTCATCTTTTAACTATGGCATCGTTTTTGAAAATGGGAGACTTATCCAGTCTTATATAAATTCCGCCATTGTTACTGTAAGTTCTGTCTTTTTGAGTGTATCTGCTTCTTTGTTGGCGGGGTATGCATTTTCAAAAGGAAAATTCAAGGGAAAAAGAATTTTGTTTGTGATTGTCCTTTGTACATTAATGATTCCAATGGAGCCACGGTTAATTCCTTTATATACTTTTTTCAATAAACTTGGTCTATTAAATACTTTTTGGCCATTAATTCTTCCATCTATTATTAGTGGAATGCTTATTTTTCTATGTAAACAGTTTTTTGACCAGCTGCCAGATACATTAAGAGAGGCGGCACAAATCGACGGAGCTGGAGAATTCAAAATTTTCTTCCGTGTGTATTTGCCACTGGCAGGTCCAATAGCAGCGACGATGGTCATTTTGTCCTTCATATGGAGCTGGAATGATTTTATGTGGCCATTAGTTGTTATTAATGATTTAAATTTACAAACGATTCCTCTTTATTTAGCAAGTTTCTCGCTGGAAAATGGCTCTAGTCTAGGTGGTTTAACAATGGCTCTAGCAACAGTAAGTGTATTACCAATTGTCATCGTGTATTTGTTCTTGCAAAAATACATTATCCAAAGTATTGCATTAAGTGGAGTTAAAGGAGAGTAGGAGATTTTAAATAAGGTAGTGTCAAAAGATTTATGAAAACTACCTAAAGGGTTAGTTTCTCTCCTATTTACTGGATGGAGATGCGCCGCAATCGCTCTTGACAAACACGCCAATGGTTTGAGGATTGTTTAACAAGGGCGAAGGGAACAAAAGAAGGCATACCAAATAAGCCCTTGGTTGTTTCCATTTTAAACCATTGGCAAGTTCGGTTTGTCAAGAGTTCGCTCCGCCGATTGCTGAATTAGCTTAAGGGCTCAGCTAAACAAAAAGTTAGGCTTGTCTTTGTTCTACTATCCATTGTTGTGCTAATCCAATGAGCTTTGTCCAACGTGCTGGCATTGTTGGAAGCCCCTTGAGTTCTGGATTCACTACGGGCACTTTTCCTTCTAAGGCGGCATGCGGACGCAAAAAGTTAAAGTAGGCCGTAAATAAGGTGACGTATGAAATGGAACCATGTTCAGAGCCGAATCCATGAGTGGAGCGATAATTGCCCTTAAAGGTGCGGTTAAGTCTCTCAATTATTTGTTTCAGTGGTCTATATTCGGTCGAAACAGGGTCCTCATTGGTTAATCCAATGACCTGCTTCACATCGAATGAAATCCCATGTTGAGCGAAGAAATGTTGGGCTAAAAGATAGATTGGATTCCCGTCTACCACAAAGGTCAGATTTTCTGGAATCTCTTTCATCTTGATTAAGACCTCATCAATTGCTCGAATGGCTGTTGCTGTGTCTCGATTAGGCGACACCGGATACGAAAGAATAATCTTTTTCACGGCGTCAAAAAAGAAAAATAAATAATGCCATCGACCGTTTACTCTGATATACGTTTCATCACCGCAGAATTGGTCTGAAAGTTCATAGGGATAGTGATCCACATAAGGTTTAAGTAATAAAGCTACGCTATTTTCGTAGTTCAATACAGTCTGATGTGAAATCATCACTCCGTGTACGTCCTGCATAATCGCAGCTGTTTTACGGGCCGAAAGGCCATAGTTTACATGATAGGTTAGGATTAATCCTAATGTATGTGGTGATGCATAAATCTTTGATAAGTCAACGGCCGGCAGTTCTGGTGATTCCTTGGATAACGGCTGGAAATCGATATGAAACTGACGGAAAATGTATCTTAATTTAAATGCTTGAGGGTCCTTTTTGAACCTTTTCTTTTCTTTTGAAGTCATCCCATTGAGCTTCTTTTGATAATAAGAACAGTCATTGTTCTTGCACTTAAACACGTGAAAATCTTTTCTTTCTTTTATTTTCTCGAGAGTTTTGGAACAATGAGGACACTTCAGGATGGCTTCCTTAGAATAACGGTTCTTTTCACTGAAGAGCTCTGTACACACCTTGCATTGATACTGGCCTTTATCTCCATTGTTGGCATAAAGATAATCTGATGGAGCACCACACTTTGGGCAGTTCATGGATTTAGGTACGGAAACTTTTGCATTCTTACGCCTTTGAACAGGTTTAAGTGGTTTCCCGTTCTTCTCTAGATATTCACTAAGAAGAACTCGATAATCAAGCTGTTCCAGAACTTCAATGACCGGAAGGTCGTCCACTTGAAGTTTTCGATATGGTTTATTTACTGGCTGTTCAGTAGGCTTATCAAACATACTCTTACCAATCAATAAAGTAAGCAATGTTCGAATTAGTTGTTCTTGATAGTTTATAAAAGTTAATAAATAGGTTATAATTTGAGGGTACAAATTGTCACTTCCTTTTCTAGGTTGTTGAGAGTGTCGTAACCTCAATTATCCTTAGAATTCAGGGGGTGGCAATTTTTTTGCTTATAAAGCCCTCTCAGATAGGATTTAATAACCTATTTACTATAAAAGTTTTGACAATACGTTAAATAAATAGGGGGTTAGAAAATGAAAAAGAGTATATTTTCTAAGACGGCTACTTTTGCCTTTGTATTAATGCTGTTAATAGGTACTGTGCTTGCAGGGTGTAGCTCGAAATCAGGGGGTTCCCAAGGTTCTGATAAAGATGGAGAATGGGCAGGGCAACAAATAACAGTCATGATGATTGGGGATTTTGCCATGGAAGACAAGACAGACCCGATTACTGGTGAGTCTGCAAAAGGAGTAAAAGTATTAAAAGAAGAATTTGAAAAGCAGCATCCTGGCGCCACTGTGAAATTTGTTCTGATGCCATGGGAAGGATACACAGAGAAAACGCAAGCAATGATCACATCAGGAGAAGCGGATGTGTATCAGATGCCAGGTGTAGCTGATTTCGCTCCTCAAGGTGTATTAGAACCATTACAGCCATGGATTGACAAAGATCCAGATTTTAATTTGGATATTTTTATCGATAATCAAATAGAAGGTTGGCAAGCTTTAGGTCCAGATAGCAAGGAGTTGGATATTTTTGGACTTCCATTTTTGGGAGATGCGCGTTTTATCAGTTATGATAAACAGCTATTTGATGAATGGGGAGTAGAATATTTATCTGAATATCCAACGATGGAGGAAGTTGCAGAAAAGGCTAAACAAATGACTGGGAAAAATCCAAAAACAGGGGAACAAAACTATGGTATTTGGTTCCGCGGGGATTGGTCTTCTGCCTTCACTTTAGTAGATCTTGCGGAAGGGCAAAACGGACAGTGGGGAACAGGATTTGCTTGGGATGAGGTCAAATTTAATTTTAATTCGAAAGAAATGTTGAATGGATTGAACTGGCTACTAGATATGCAAAGTTATGCTCCAAAAGGAATTGTGAGTAACCAAGGGAATGAAAAATGGTTAACAAAAGACAATAATATTGCGATTATGTTAAACCAAGGTCCTGGAGATACGGTGAAACCGGCTTATGCACAAGGCCTTGGAGATCGAATTGGCATTTCGCAAGAATTTAAGAATGACGATGGTCAAGGAGGCTTATTTGCTGGAAGCCCAATCACGATTGCAAAAGATAGCAAAAACAAAGAGTTGGCTTGGGAATGGCTTAAATTTGCAACAAGTGATTTTGTCCAAAAATATGTCTATGAGGAACTTGGTCTAGTGCCATCTGTGAAATCGGCAACGGAATGGGCAAGTGTGAAAGAGCAGCCATTAATGCTTCCCGTGTTTGAAGCAATGTCTACGCCGACAACACCAAGATATCCATGGGGCTCATCACAACCGCGCTATATTTTAACATCTGAAATTGAAGCGGCATTAACGGGAAAAAGAAGTGCAGAAGCAGCCCTTGAGAAAGCGCAAAAAGAAAGTACAGAGTGGGTCGAAAATCGATAGAAGAATAGGTTTTATTTTGAATGAAATTAGGTAGTTTGGATACTTCAAACTTTTGAGATGAATGTAAATAAAGAAATTAAAGGGTATCCATTCTACCTCTTTTTTATAAAAAAAGAGGAGAGTGTCTTATGTTAAAAATAGCTGTGATTGGTCTCGGCGATATTTCCGGTATTCATCTCTCTGCTATACTAGCAAATCCAAAAGCTGAGTTAGTGGCAGTTAGTGATATCGATGAAACGCGTAGGGAGATTGTTCAGGGGGTTAATTTTTATACAGACTATCAAGAAATGCTTGAACAGGAGTCTTTGGATTGTGTACATATATGTTTGCCGCATTATCTTCATTATCCTGTAACAAAGGCTTGTGTAGAAAAAGGTATCCATGTGTTTCAAGAAAAACCATTGGCCTTAAATACAGAAGAAGGGCTTAAATTAGTGAGACTAGAAGAAGCTAACCAAAAGGTAAAAATAGGTGTATGCTTCCAAAATCGTTTGAATGAAACGGTGGAAAAACTGCAGCAAATTATCCATTCAAATGAATATGGGCAAATCGTTGGAATAAAAGGAATTGTTACTTGGGCAAGACCTAAATCCTATTATGACAAGAAACCGTGGCGAGGAAAATTAGACTTGGCTGGTGGAGGAGTAATGATTAATCAATCGATTCATACACTGGATTTAATGCAGCTTTTTGGAGGAGAAGTAGCAACGATAAGAGGTTCTGTTGATCAGCTTCTTGATTATGGGATTGAAACAGAAGATACAGCAACAGCTAAAATTGTATTTGAAAACGGAGCAAACGGCTTCTTTTTTGCAACAAATGCAAATGGAAATAATTCCAGTGTTGAACTTCAAATCATTTTTGAAAATCAAAAATTAACAATTAAGGACAATAGGTTAACGATGCTAGATGAAAATGGCAAAAAGGTCATGATAGAAGAAGATACAAAGCTGGATGGCTCGAAATTCTATTATGGAGCGAGTCATACAAAACTAATTGATACATTCTATACTTGCATTATAGCGAATAGCCAAGATTATATTCACGCTAAAGATGCGCTTCCTTCCTTGCAAATGATTGATGCTATTATCCAATCGTCTAATGAAAAAAGGGAAATTAGAATAGATGATATTCTTATTTCAAATAGAAGCCTAGGAGATATGTAGTATGTAAGAAATAAAATAACACAAGATTGGTTATTTTATATATTTGTGCATCAGTGAACATGTAATATGCTTTTTGATTCATTGGAAGGTTAGGGAAAAGCAATAAGAGTAAAATAATTGCCAATAATGAACAAGATAAGATAATGTCTTTCCCCGTATACCGATTAATATAGAGTTATAGACTTTTATTTTTCAAAAAAAGGAGCGAGTCCGATGGAATATAAGTTTGCTGCACAATTGTTTACATTAAGAGAGGAATTAAAAAGAGGGATTGCCCCTGTATTTAAAGAGTTGAAAGAGATGGGCTGGGACGGAGTTCAATTGTCTGCATTGCCTGCTGGTTATGACCCAGTCGAGGTGGCAAAAGCTTTACAGGAAAACAATTTAGGAACGGCGGGGATACATGTCTCTATCGATCGTTTAGAAAATGATCTTAATCAGGTGGTGGAGGAGGTAACGTTATATAACACAAAAGATATAGTTTGCCCCTTTTTACCAGAAGATGTAAGAAATCAAGATGGATATGAGAAGATAAAGGCGCTTTTAAATGAAGTGGCGAAGAAGGCACCAGAATTTCGCATAAGTTATCATAATCACGCATTTGAATTTGACACGGAAATAGATGGGAAATCAGCGTTGGAGTATTTGCTAGAGCCAACGTCTGAAAATAAAATTTTTGCTGAGATAGATGTGTTTTGGGTGAAAAAAGCCGGAAAAGATCCATTGCAATTTCTTAAAAGCTATGCAGAGAGAATGCCAATCATTCATTTAAAAGACATGACGAATGATGAAAGACAAACTTTTGCAGAGGTTGGTACAGGGGTAATTGATTTTGTTCCTATTCTAAATTGGTGCAGAAGCTCTGGAGTCGAATGGTATGCAGTAGAACAAGATATTTGTCCGGGGGATCCGATGGATAGTCTCCAAATAAGTTTAAAGAACCTTAACCAATTAACAAAACCTTTACAGTAGTAAATATAGTAATTAGAAAATTGAAAAGTGAGGACAACTGAAGGAGATGGAGAAGATTGGCTAATGTCAAAATAGGAATTATCGGTATTGGTAATATGGGAAGTTCGCATGCTGTGTATCTAAATAATCGAGAAATTGAAGGGGCAGAATTAACTGCTGTGTGTGACAGTAATCCAGAACGATTACAATGGGCAAAAGAAACATTAGGGGAAAATGTTCAGACGTTTGATCATGTTGATCGCTTTTTGGAGTTTGCTGACATGGATGGGGTTATCATTGCAACACCTCATTATGATCATCCGCCATTAGCAATCAAATCCCTACAAAAAGGTTTTCATGTCTTAGTAGAAAAGCCTGTTGGTGTATATACAAAAAATGTGCGTGAATTAAATGAGATTGCTAGAAAAAGTGATAAGGTATTTGGAATTATGTTTAATCAACGAACAAATCCTTTATATCAAAAGCTAAGAGATCTTGTGGAAAGTGGAGAAGTCGGTGAAATCAAACGAACAAACTGGATTATCACGGATTGGTACCGTTCACAGAGCTATTATGATTCAGGTGGCTGGAGAGCTACATGGGCTGGAGAAGGAGGCGGCGTTCTTTTAAATCAAGATCCCCATCAGCTGGATTTATGGCAATGGACGAGTGGATTGATGCCAAAGCGAGTTCGGGCGTTTTGTGGATTTGGGAAATTTCATAATATTGAAGTGGAAGATGATGTAACCGCTTATGTCGAATATGAAAATGGTGCAACAGGGGTTTTTGTTACATCAACAGGTGACTCTCCTGGAACTAATCGTTATGAAATTTCGGGTGATCGGGGAAAAGTAGTGGTAGAGGATGGGAAATTAACATTTTGGAGATTAAGACAATCGGAAAGGGAATTCAATAAAGAGTATAAAGGTGGATTTGGCGAACCAGAATGCTGGAAAATCGATATTCCCATTCATGGGGAAGCGACACAGCATAAAGGCATCACCGCAAATTGGGTGAATGCTATTCGCAATGGGACAGCATTACTTGGACCTGGAGAAGAAGGGATTAAAGGGTTAGAAATCTCTAATGCGATGCATTTGTCTGCATGGCTGGATGATTGGGTCGAACTGCCAATCAATGAAGACCTATTTTATTCCAAACTACAAGAAAGAATTAATTCATCTACGTTTACAAAGAAAAAAGAGACCAATTTAACGTTAGATGTGAAAGGATCTCATTAAAGGATAGGGCAGATTCATTCTGCCCTGTCCTTTGGTCATATCTCCATAGCAAGAATACTAGTTTTATTAGCGAGGTGTAAAGATGAAATTAGCATTTACGACATTAGGGTGTCCTGATTGGGACTTAGAGAGAATTATCAAAAATGCGGTGGAAAATGGTTATAATGGTATTGATTTTCGTGGGCTTCTGGGGGAACTTGATATATACAAACTGAAAGAATTTTCATCAAATGTAAAAGAAACGGTTCGCCAGTTTAAGGAAGCTTCTTTAGAAATTCCTTGTTTTTCAAGTTCGGTAAAACTGGTTACCCAGTCACAGGAAGAATATGATAGATATATAGAGGAATTAAGACAGTACGCCCTGTTATGTAAAGAATTCAACACCCCATATATCCGTGTATTTGGTGGAGCGATTGGAAAATGGAAGAGAGAGGAAGCAATCGGAATTGCAGAGAAGAACGTGCATGATTACCTTGCCCTTGTAGAGAAATATAATGTCAAACTTCTGTTAGAAACACATGATGATTGGACAGATAGTAGAAATGTAAGAGAACTTGTTCAAAGAGTTTCCTCTAACCATTTTCTTGTATTATGGGATATTCATCATCCGTATCGAACAATTGGAGAAAAACCAGAGACTACATGGGATAATCTTGGGGAATGGGTTTGCTATACACATTGGAAGGACTCCTATGTAAAGAAAGAGACGAAAAGAGGCTATCAACTTTGTCTTTTAGGGGAAGGAGATATACCTCTGCCGGATATAATGGCTCTATTAAAGGACAATGAGTATGATGGCTACTTTACATTAGAATGGGAAAAAAAGTGGTGTCCAGAGTTGGAAGAGCCGGAAATTGCATTTAAGCAGTTTAGTAAGTATATGAAAAATATTCTTATATAAGGGTGTTGATTCCATGAAGTTCGGTTGTTGCGCTGCTATTGATCAGGCAGAGGCGCTATATGAAGCAGGTTATGATTTTATTGAATGTACGGTTGTTTCCCTTTTGCCAGAAGAAAGCGAAGATGTTTTCAAAAATATAGTAAAAAAATATCAGGAATCACCTATTCCGATTGAAGCGTTTAATATTCTTCTGCCAAGCGATTTGAAAATCGTCGGTGAAAGTGTGAATCATCAGCGAGTGAAAGATTATCTAACATCAGCTTTAGAACGGGTGCATCGAATTGGAGCCAAAACTATTGTATTTGGAAGCGGGGGTGCTAGAACCTTCCCAAAAGGCTATCCAAAAGAAAAAGGGGAAGAGCAAATAGCGATATTTTTATCGACAGTAGCAGATATTGCGGAACAGCTAAACTTAACAATTGTGATTGAACCACTTAACAGAAAAGAATCGAATGTAATTAACAGTATTCCTGAGGCTGTTGAATGGACAAAGAAATTAAAGCGAAAATCATTAAAATCATTAGCTGATTTCTATCATATGGTAGAAGAAAACGAACCACTTGCCCATCTTTATGAACAGAGGGATTTTATTCATCATATACATGTTGCCGATTCTAATAGATTAGCTCCAGGTACTGGTACGTATCCATACTCAGAGTTTGCTAGCATTATACATAAAGCGAACTATGATAGCAGAATCTCCATCGAATGTAATTGGCGAAACTTTGAAGAAGAAATTGGGCAAGCACTTGATTATTTAAAAAAGCAGTTTTCTTTCGAATAATGATGTGGATATAGGAAGATTAATAGAGTATAGGCGCTAAATGAATTTAGTGCCTTTTTGCACGGGATTTTCTTCTTTTAATATTACAAACAAAAATCACACCGTAACAAACCTACCTAAATTCCCTAACTAAGGATATTATTAGCAAACTAACTTGATTGGTTAACACTTCCACCAATATTTTGAACCCTTACCTAGCAAGACATCAACCTAGCAATCTATTACTTACCACTTTTTGGACGATGTATAGAAATATTACATCTGCTAGCCTAATAATAGACACAGAAACGACTACTAGGAGGTAATAGATTTGAAGAAATTAAAGAAGCTGATAGTAGCCGCTGGATTAGTGTTATCTATTTCAGCATTTACATTAATAGATCAAGCAGAGGCCGCAACCAATCGAACGATACAATCTGGGGACACTTATTGGAAAGTGGCAACAGGTTTTGGGATTCCTGTAAGTGATTTAATGAAAGCTAATAAGAATAAACCTTTAATTACGGGTCAAAATATGATTCTACCAAATGCAACAGTTTCACCAGCCGATAAAGATTTAATGGCGCGACTAGTACGTGCTGAGGCAGTTGGTGAACCTTACGCTGGGAAGGTTGCAGTGGCAGTTGTTGTCTTGAATCGTGTAAAAAGCGATCAATTTCCGAACAACATTCGTAGTGTAATCTATGAAAAATCAAATGGGTATTATGCCTTTACACCAGTTAAAAATGGAGAAATTAATAAGGCAGCGGATGCAGAATCAAAAAGAGCGGTTAATGAAGCAATTGCTTTAGGTGGACAAGGGAATGGTTCTCTTTATTTCTTTAATCCTAAAACAGCTACAAGTAACTGGATTTTAACACGTGAAGTAACTGTTACCATTGGAAATCACCGTTTTGCTAGATAAATAGTGGAGCAGCTCTTATATTAATATCCCTAATAGAATATTTCTTTTTGAAAGAGGCTATCCAACGGTCAGTTAGCTGACTTTGGCTAGCCTTTATTGATACCATGAAGGATTAATTCGAATAATGAATTTTTTCATAATTCGTTTTTTTGTAACATTTTCTTTTTGTTTTTCTGTTATCCTATATATGTAAGTAATTGCATAGATTGAAAAGCTAGGGGTGCCATTTTTGGCTGAGAGGAGAAATCCGACCCTTTGAACCTGAATTGGTTAGGACCAACGGAGGGAAGCTTGTAATATACAGTTGTTATGTAATTTAATGTGATACTGTCTATAAGCTCACTCCATTGGGGTGGGCTTTTTATTGTGTAATTAGCCAGTAATCAAAGGACGAAAACAATGTAGAATTGGAGGATGGAAAATGAAAGATACACTTGTAATTGGTGGAGAAGAATTTACTAGTAGACTATTTGTTGGAACAGGTAAATTTGCAAATCATCAGCAAATGGAGGAAGTACTTGAGAAATCGAATACGGAGGTTGTGACAGTAGCTCTTCGCAGAGTAGATATAGAGGCAAAGGAGGAAAACATTTTAAATAATATTCCAGCTAATATGAGATTAATGCCAAATACATCAGGTGCAAGAACTGCGGACGAAGCTGTACGAATTGCAAGGCTAGCAAAAGCAATCGGTATGGGTAACTGGGTTAAGATTGAGGTTATTTCCGATCACAAATATTTATTACCAGATATATTGTAGCTTTAGTTTTACAAATCCATTCCCTCGAAGGCGTTTAACGATTGAGGAAATTCAAAAGGAAGCTCAAGTTATTGCAGATATGGGGATTAAACACATTATTTTATTGACCGGGGAATCCCGCCTTCATGCATCAGTTGAATATTTAAAAGAAAGCTTAACCGTATTAAAACAATATTTTTCCTCTATTGCTATCGAGATTCAGCCTTTAGATGAAAACGATTATAAAGAGTTAGTAGATGATGGTATTGATGGATTAACAGTTTATCAAGAAGTATACAATGAAGGTATTTATCGAGAAATTCATAAAAAAGGACCAAAGCGAAACTTTAGATATCGTCTAGAAACTCCAGAAAGAGGGGCAGAGGCTGGAATGCGTTCATTAAATGTTGGGGCATTATTAGGCTTAGATGATTGGAGAAAAGAATGTTTTTTAACAGGTGCCCATGCTAGCTATTTACATATTTAGAAACTGAAGTTGGAGTATCTTTTCCACGCATACGCCCACATGTTGGTAGTTTTCAGCCGAAAGATCTTGTGACAGATAAAAATTTAGTGCAAGCCATTCTAGCATTTCTCCTTTTTCTTCCGAGAGCTGGTATTAATCTATCTACTCGTGAAACGGCTGAATTTAGGGGAAAATTGATTCCTTTGGGAGTGACAAAAATGTCTGCTGATTCTTCCGCAGTTGTTGGCGGTTATTCAGATCCACACGCAACACAAAGCCAGTTTGAAATTTCAGATGATCGCTCAGTCGAAGAAATAAAAGTATTACTAAAACATAAAGGCTACCAACCAATGATGAAAGATTGGCAAATGTTATAACGGATCGGAAGTAATCTATTGTGGAAAAATGGTAACTGTAGAAAAATGAAAGTTTTCTTTCAAATTAAAACGATATTTTTGTTACAATAAAAACATAGAAATAATCAGCAGTTTTTCTGCGGATAAGGAGTAAATCGTTTTGAAATGGAGTTACTTAACTCGGTGGTACTTTGATCGGCCACTGAAGGCTGGAACAAGATTGAATACATATGAAGTCGAAAAATGCTTGGGATTAGGTGCGTATGGAATGATTTATTTGTGCAAGGATACTCGTTTAGGCAAAAAATACGTCATCAAACAATTACGTCCAAGTAAGGGGAGAAAACAGCAAGAACACGATCGTTTTAAAGATGAAATACAATTATTGAGCAAAATAAGTCATCACTTGGTTCCTTCCTTAACTGGTGAATTTAGTATAGAGAACCAGCATTATTATGTGATGGAATATGTAGAGGGAGATAATATAGAAGATTTATTATTTTTTCATAATAGAAAGTTTACAGAATTAGATGCGTTAAATATGATGAAACAACTTCTTTCTATTATAAAGTATTTACATCAACATAATATTTTTCATACAGATATTAGACCACCAAATGTTATCGTCCATCAAGGAAAAGTGCATTTAATTGACTTTGGACTTGCTAAACAAATATCTGAAAGGGATAAGAATATAAGCAATTATCGACAAGATGATTACTACGATTTTGGCCAGATGATTTTGTTTTTGTTGTATTCTACGTTTAAAGGGAAGAAAAGCAAGCGGCGTACATGGATAGAGGAATTAAGCTTGCATCCTGCAACCATAAAATTCCTCAAAAAACTATTGGGAATTTCTGATCCATTTGCCAATATGGTTGAAATTGAAAAAGACTTATAGGCTGCGATTGGAATATTACAAGAAAATTAAAAGGTATAAACTAAAGGCAGGGACAGAACAAAATATATAATAGATAAAGAAGAACAATCTCTAATTTAGTAGCGAAACCAACTCGTTCCATCATTATTTTTAAAAGAAAATATAATTTAGTAGGAAATACAAAGCAGACGCAATACACGTAGACTCCTATGGGAGCTGCGAGAAAGTCCAAGACCCCGCAGGAACGAGGAGGCTTGGCGCTCGCCCCATGGAAAGCGAAGTGAATTCCGTCAGCGGGTGATCACCACAAACCTTCTTTCTTAAAATGAATAAACCCCAAACAATTATACAAACTTTTCTTAGCATGTACGTATAATCGTTTGGGGTTATTGGGTTGAAAATACTTATGTCCCAGCTTCTTTAGTACCTTTAGCTACTATGCTTTCGGCGTTTATAATAATGGCTGCCCCCATAGGGATTACGTTTTCGGTAGTCGGAACTACTGTAGCTTTTATGTTTTCGATAACCTCTTCTATCACTGCTACTATATTTTTTATAGCTTCTATGACGGCGGCTATTGCTATAGCTACCAGAAAATTGCTGTATTTTCTTCATGATTTTTCTAAACATTTTATCACCTCTTTTGAGATTCATCTAAGTATTAATTTTAACAAACAATGCAAAA
Organism: Niallia sp. RD1; assembly: GCF_024219955.1. Classification (NCBI taxonomy): domain Bacteria; kingdom Bacillati; phylum Bacillota; class Bacilli; order Caryophanales; family Bacillaceae; genus Niallia; species Niallia sp. RD1. Next base: position 3,104,532 of record NZ_CP100420.1, read on the forward strand.
GTATAACGGAAATTTACAAAAAAAATAAATAAATCTCAACTAGAACAACAAATAAAGTTATATGACTACTCTGTTTCCAATCGTGGACTCCGTCCTAATTTAATCGGAACACCTGAACAAATAGCGAAAAGAATCCTAGATTATGAGGAAGCCGGAGTTGATTTATTGCTTCTGCAATTTTCTCCACAGCTTGAGGAAATGAAAAACTTTTCCGAAAAAGTTATGCCATTAGTTGAGACATTAAGAAAAGAAAGAGAAGTGACTGGGTGATGAGTAAAATATACGTTATTCATGAAAATAGTGAGTGGACGGTCCATTTAACAAAAAGACTAGATGAATTAAATTTGCCGTATGAGGAATGGGACTTATCAGAAGGTAGCTTCGATTTACTCCAAGAGCCGCCGGAAGGGATTTTCTATAGTAGGATGAGTGCTTCTTCGCATACTCGGGGTCACCGTTATGCTGCTGAATATACATCGGCTGTATTGGAATGGCTAGAATCTCATGGAAGAACGGTAGTAAATGGCAGTAGCGCTTTAAAGTTAGAGGTGAGTAAAGCAGCTCAATATGCTGCCTTACAAAAGCATGGAATTACAACTCCGAGAACGTTGGTGGCAACTGGTAAAGATCATATTATTGCCGCAGCAAAACAGCTTGGCAACCCTTCTTTTATTACAAAGCATAATCGGGCAGGAAAAGGCTTGGGTGTTCGCTTATTCCATTCCATAAATGAACTTGAGTCATATGTGGAAGGACCGGAATTTGAAGAACCAGTCGATGGTATTACCTTAATTCAACAGTATATCGAAACACCAGATCAATCCATTACAAGATGTGAATTTGTTGGTGGGAAATTTGTTTACGCAGTGAAGGTAGATACAGCAGGAGGATTTGAGCTTTGCCCAGCAGATGCATGCCAAATCGATGATCTATTCTGCCCTGTCGGTGAACAAGTGGAAGAAAAACCGAATTTTACTATCCAGCAAGGTTTCAATGAGCCAATCATCGAAAAATATGAACAATTCTTAGCTTCACAAGGAATTTTAGTAGCTGGAATTGAATTCATGAAAGATCAAAGCGGTACTATTTATACGTATGATATTAATACAAATACAAACTACAATGCAGATGCAGAAAAAGAAGCTGGCATATATGGAATGCTTCAATTAGCCACTTATTTAGGGGATGAGTTGAAGAGTAGGTATGGAGTTTCGAAATAAATAAGAAAAAGGGATAGATGTTGATTGTATCTATCCCTTTTATTAGTTTTTTTCGTTAACTATTCAATTAACCCTTCCTCTTTCAAAAACTCCACAGCAACATCTTCATATTGCTCTTTATCAATATCTACTCGTGCATTTAGTTCTTGCATTTTTTCATTATCAATTTTTCCGACAAGCATGCCTAATACTTCTTCTAATTCTGGATGCTTTTCTAATGTATCTGCTCTAATTACCGGTGTAGCGTAGTAAGGAGGGAAGAAGTTTTGATCATCCTCCAGTACCTGTAAATCAAAAGCCGGGATGCGACCGTCGGTTGAAAAGGCGTCAATGACATCCACATCTCCATTTTTAATCGCACTATACATGATGCCAGAGTCCATTGCCTGAGTATTTTTAAATTCTATTCCATAAGTATCAATAAGCCCCGGATAACCATCTTCTCTTTCAAGGAACTCTGGTTCAGATCCTAAAGTAAGTTCTGGTGCCATCTTTTTTAAGTCTGAAATTGTTTTTATATTGTTTAATTCAGCGTCTTCTTTGCGAAGTGTTAATGTATAAGTGTTGTTAAAGCCAAACGGCTCTAACCAAACTAAATTGTAGTCTTCTTTAAATTTCTTTTTGACAATTTCATATGCTTCATCAGGATCACTAACCATATCTTCTTTTAAGATGCTTAATAGTCCAGTACCGGTATATTCCATGTACATATCATAATTGCCAGTGTTTACGCCCTCGAAGGCTGGAGCGGTTCCACCAAGAAAGGATTCATAGTTTACCTGTAAATCTGTATGCTCCTCGATTAAATGCCCCATGATGTAAACCATGATTTCTTGTTCCGTGAAATTTTTACCTGTTATGGTAATTGTATCTTTCGTGCTTTTTGCATTACTGAAATTTGCAATGACAGTTGATAATGGAAGGATTACGATTAATCCTGCAACAATCCAGATGCGAATCCGGCTTTTTTTTGCTTTTTTATTTTGATGCAGGCCCTGAGGCGTAACGTCTGCTTCTAAAAGTTTTAACAAATAATCAAATATAATCGCCAAGAGTGCAGAAGGAATAGCTCCAGCAAGGATAAGACCTGTATTATATGTTTGTAAGCCACGGAAGATTAAATCTCCTAGTCCGCCTGCACCAATTAGTCCAGCTATCGTTGCCACACCAATAATTAGGACAGTTGCGGTTCGGATTCCTCCCATAATGACGCTTAGAGATAATGGTAATTCAACCATCCAAAGCACTTGACGATTGGTCATACCCATGCCGACGCCTGCTTCGATTGCTGATCTTTCTACTCCAACAATTCCTAGATATGTATTGCGTAAAATCGGCAACAGACCATAAACAGTTAAAGCAATAATGGCTGGAAGTTTACCGGTTCCGATGAATGGTACTAAAAATACTAGTAATGCCAAACTTGGTATAGTTTGAAATACACCCGCTATTCCAATGATGGAGTCAGCGATTTTTCTGTGGCGAGTTAAATAGATTCCTAGAGGAACGGAAATCACGATTGCAATAACAATCGAAAGAAGAGAAAGATACATATGCTCTAAAATTAAATTCCATATTGTTGGCCAACGGTTGATAAAGACATCTACTGTCTCTGTAATTATGTTAGGAATGGTTCAAACCTCCTTTTTATTCTCCAATTTGATCTGCTATATATTCAACAAGGCTTGCACGGTTGACAATACCGACAATTTTAGATTCCTGATTAACTACTGGAATAAAGCCGTATTGGGATTCATTGACAAGTTGAAAAGCTTTTTCTGTCGGTTCTTCTACATTCAGCGTCTTTATATTGGTGTCCATTATATCTTGTAAGGTTAATTCTTCTTCTTTATATCGTTTTTGTACCTCCCAAACATTCGCTATACCGAGAAAAGTATTGGATTTGTCTACGACAACAAGGCTATCCACACGTTTTCTTCTCATTAACTTTAACGATTCAGCAAGACCTCGAGACTGACCAGCTGTGACAGGTGTTACCATTAATTTTGTTAATTTAGGTAAAGAAATGTTTTCTTGTAAACGGTCTTCTCCAATAAAACTGCGAACAAATTCATTGGCTGGATGCCGTAATATATTTTCTGGACGATCTAATTGCACAATTTCTCCATCCTGCATAATACAAATACGGTCAGCTATTTTAAGCGCTTCATCCATATCATGTGTAACAAATACAATTGTCTTTTTAATATCCTGCTGTAGTCGGACTAATTCATCCTGCAGTTGTTCACGACTGATAGGATCCAAGGCACTGAAAGGTTCATCCATCAAAATTATTTTTGGCTCAGCAGCAAGGGCTCTAATAACTCCAATTCTTTGTTGCTGTCCACCACTTAATTCGGAAGGGTAACGATCACCGAAAGTATCTGGATCTAGCCCAACCATTTTCATTAAATCATTAATTTTGTCCATGTATTGTTCTTTTTTCCATTTTTGAAGTCGAGGAACGAGCGATACGTTGTCTTTAATGGTCATGTGGGGTAACAAACCTATTTGCTGAATGACGTAGCCAATAGTTCTGCGGAGTTTTACTGGATCCTCAGTGGAAATATCTTTTCCTTCAATGGTAATGGAACCACTGGAAGGTTCTATGAGTCGATTGATCATCCTCATAGTAGTTGTTTTACCTGAACCACTTGGTCCAATTAGAACAAGTAATTCCCCTTCATTCACCTGAAATGAAATGTTTTTAAGTGCTTTAAATCCATCTTGAAACGTTTTAGTAACTTCATTAAATTGAATCAATTTCTACGAACACCTCCAGACTTTTCTATACAACTTATTACCCGATCTTGCTAACTAACTAACCTCCTTTTTTTAAAATATAAATTACTGTTATTAACTATTATATCACTATTTTCAGAAAAAAGAGTCCAAAATGGGATTGTTATGGGATGGTGCAGGCAGATTTTTTGTTAAAATAATGGGTGTGCAAGTCGCTGAGGCTTACTTTAAAAAATAGAAAAAGAGACAATAATTGTATTTTGAAGTAATCTTTATAATGTTGTATGAGTAAAATGTTTGTGGGAGAATAAATATCCTTTTTGTCTAGTTGGGGGACGAGTCCCCCAACTAGACAAAAAGGCCACCAAGCGAAAGCGCGGTAGCTGGAAAAAATTAAGTATTAAAAAAGAGAGCTTCCTTTTGTAAAGTAGAGTTTGACTAGAATACTACGAAAAGGAGAGGCTCTCATGAATCAATGTAACACAAAAATGCCATCATTAAAAGAATTGGAAAAAACTTTATTTCGAACACTACAAATGACCTTTCAAGAAATCCTTGTTCAAACATTAGAAAATTGGGATCTAGAGATTGCTCAGCAACGAGACAAAAGAAGATTTGCTTTACGAGATAAACGAGAAATACGAGTAGATACAGCGTTTGGAGCAGTGGAGCTGAAGCGTAATTATTATTTCGATCGTGTAACCAAAAAATATATTTGTCTGTTAGATCATTATTTACAGTTTCAAGGGAATAAAGGGTTTAGTCCACTATTAGAAGAATGGGGGCTAGAATTAGCGACAAATGGTTCCTCCTATCGAAAGGCGGTGGAAACGTTCGAACAATTTTTAGGCTATTCGGCGATGAGCCACGAAGCATTACGGCAACATCTTCTTCATACAAGCGTACTTCCCGCTAAGGAAAAACGTCCTTTTCAAAAGGTGTTGTTTGTCGAAGTAGATGGATTATATGTGAAGAGTCAAGAAAAGAAAAAGCGTGGATGGGAGTTGAAATTCGCCGCTGTACATGAGGGATGGAAAGAAAACGGAAAGCGAGTCAGGCTCCGAAATAAAAGGCATTTTCTCTATGAAGAAAAAGAACCCTTTTGGGAAGCTTTTGAAACATTCTTACAGAATCATTATGCGTATGATCCAACCCAAACCTTGCTTATTATTAATGGCGATGGAGCAGGCTGGATAACGGCATGTCGGGAGTATTTTCGGGAACGCGCCTTTTTCACCATGGACCGTTTTCATGTCGCTCGTTCGATGAAGCAACTAATGAAGAGCCATCCTCGATACCGCTACATGAAAAGAGCGTTAAAAAACTACCAGGTAGAAACATTACTTCTAGAGTTGAATAGCGCAGTAGGAACAATGGATACACCAGAAGAAGAAGAAAAACTAGCGCATTTCCTCGGCTTTTTAACGCATCATCAGGAAACCATAAAAGATTACCGTAGTTGGTTACAGGAGAAAGGCGTGGACACGACAGCGTATCGTCCAATGGGAAGTGCAGAAGCAATGATGAATCAATTAGCCAAACGATTAAAAAATGGAAGAGCATGGAGCAAAAAAGGCGTCATGAGCATGGCACGTTTGTGGATTGGGTTGAAGGATGATCTATCTATCCAAACGATATATGGAAAATGGGAAAAAGCCACGGAAAAATCAAAGAAAGAGCATCGACCGAAAAGAAAAATACCCACAAAATTAGTAACAGAAACCGTGCGTCAGAACATGCCATACTTAAATCAAGCGATTGGAAAACCCGTTCACTTTGCCTTACAGGGATTAAAAGGTTTTTAAAAAATGAGAGAATCAACAGTTGGAAGAACAAAACCAATTGGAAAGCGGATACAAACTTAGAGGTTTTACTTTATAAAAAAGGGAGCTAAAAAAACTCCCACAAAAACTTGACTCAATCTATAATGTTGGTTGGATTGCTATTATTAATGAAAAAATATATTATGTTGTAATTCTACTCAAAAAGAGGAATTACAAATATTTATCTCGATTAGTAAAGTATAGGAGGACTGTGATCTTGACAGAGGTCGTTTGATAAAACATTATTTAGATAGCAGAAAGGTGGGGAAATATTGAAGATTATTAAAGACTCTGCAATTTTTAGTTTGTGTATCTTTATTATTAACTTTGTTATTAGCCTTATTTTTAATCCGAATAGTATAATAAAAGATTTTAAGATAGGAGTTTGGTATGCGTTCACAGTATATACATCGTCTTTTGTTATGCTCTTTGCTATTGTTCTTCTATTTCTATTTATAAGAAGATATATTCTCCGATTAAAAAATCTATAAAATCATTTTCAGCTATTATTCTTAAAAATATGGAAAAAGAAAAGATTTAGTAATAAAAAAATTTATTAATTAATGGTGGGATTATTATTAAAAATATCTGGATAGGATTTATTATTGGTATCGCTACTGTGTTGATAATTGGAGCAGGAATTGTATTTATCGGCAACTATTCTTTTCAAAAGGAAACAAAAGCAGGGACTGAAACAATTACTAAGGAAGAATCGAAAAATGAAAACGAAAAGGATGTGGAGACGGATAATAATATTGAAACTGACGCTGAGAGTGAAAGTCTGTCCTATAGCGTCGAACCAACTTCTTTGGTAATAACAAAAGAGGATGGATCTAAGCAAATCTTTGATCATGATCGTTCATTTGCTAAGATGGATCCGATTGATTATTCACCAACTCGTGCTAAAGTTTTGTTAACACCACAATATGGATGGGAAGAAGGGGGTGCTCTTTATGTCTATTCTAAAGAGAATGGACTAAAAGAAATCATCGATTCGAGAGCTAGATTTGGAGATCAACATTATCCAAGTGGTGCTCTTTGGTTAGATGAGCGATATATCATTTACATTAGTAGTTATTTATATGGAACAATTCCTAGTGGAGATATACAGATTTATGATACCGAAAAAGAGCGGACAGAGGCTCTTGAATTATTCAAGGGTGATGCGGTAATGCAGCTTACACGTGTGACTAATGTGGAAAATCCATATATTGTTATGAGTGGTATTAAATTTACAGATGAAATGTTCAATGATAGTGAAGCATATGTCGAGAACCATGATATAGAAACGATACTTAAGATGATTGAATAGTTGGAACCAGAAGAAGAGGCATTTAAATAGGTTTTTTTTGGGGGGATATTTTAATCTGTTGGGGCTTATCCAAACGCAATACCATGCTGTTAGATAAGCCCTATTTCTATTTTTATAAAAAACTTACCGGTTTCTTTCTAAATTGGTTAGGCGTAATCCCGGTATATTTTTTAAATACCTTAGTGAAATAACTTTGATCGGTAAAATATAATAGTGCATGAATATCGGATAAGGAGTGCTCGCCAAAAGTCATCAGTTTTTTCGCTTCCTCAATTTTAGTTTGCTGTATATAATCACTAATCGGTATCCCTACTTCTTTTTTAAATAAATTGGACAAATATTTTGGGTTAACGGACAAATGTTCTGCAATCGATTGTAATGTTAGCGGTTCATAGATATGTTTGTAAATATAATTTCTACATTGAAAGATAGGTCTAGAGTAATTTTCCCTTTTTGTTTTTTCTACTCTATCTGCAAACTCATATAAAATATTTTCTGTAAAAAGATGAATGTCGTTTATATAGTCAAACTCTTCCAAGTCTTGGATAAAACGATCTCCTAGAGTATAAGCAATCTCAGGATGGAGTCCACCAGTAATGGCTGCGCGGGTTGCAAGTGTAATGATTGCAATGGATAAGTTTTTTTGATTTCTCCCTTCATTTTTTTTAGAAAGTTTCCCGAAATCAAAAGAAGTGTTTTCCTTAAAGGCTTTCCAATAAGCAAGAAGATTTTCCTTTTGTCCATCAATAATAAATTGATAGATTTTTTTCTCAGCAATAGGATCATGGTGAAAAGAGGAGTTTTGATGTATTTCTAACATGTATTTGTTTGCAATTTTTTCATCAACTAAATGACTATGCGGTTGTATTTTTGGAAGAATCATTTCATTGTTATAAATCTTGTTATTGTATAAAAAATAAAAAAGTTTGCAAACTTGCCCTAATTTAGCATTGCTTATCACGGGAAGAGAATAATAATAAGCGCATAATGTATCTTCCATTTCCTTTCTTCCATAAGTAGCAATTAATTCATCGATAAGCACTTTAGTTGGTCGAGAAGATAGTACTGGACCTAATAAAATGGTTCCTAAGTTGGCAATAGGAATAATAGATGCACTTTCGTAATAAGAGGTGTTTTTTATAATAGGATCATGATTTTTCTTTCTATTACTACTAATGACTTCTCTAAAAAAAGATTGTTTAGAGGGATAAAGAGGATTGAATAATTCATTTGGTACTATTTCCTTCATTAAAATATTTTCCTTATTAAGTATATAAATAGAGACATTTAATATATCTTTCATTAAGTTACATATATACTCCATATTCTCCATATTTAGACGATTTCCCACTAGATTCTCCTCCATTAAATTTAATATTGTCAAAATTTAGAGAGTGATAAGGTAGTTAAATTACCAAAATAATAGAAATTATACCATAACCAAAATTGATATCAGTATATACTTGGACTACTTAAGTAAGCGCTTTCTATTGATCGAAAGTAATTTTTAAGATTAATAGTTGGTGAAATATCTTTCTTAAAAGGAGTGGGCTTTTATGAAGAGAAAGTATGGTTTCATTTTATTATTATTATTGACGATTGTGCTAGGAGCTTGTAGTAATAGTTCTTCAACGAGTACAGAGGATTTAACTATTCCAGAGAATCCAGAAGATATAAAAGGCGATGTTACGGTTTGGGCCTGGGCATTGGAAGCCAACTATTTAGAAAAGGATGTATTACCAGCATTTAATAAAAAGTATCCTAATGTAAATGTAAAAGTGGAGCACATTGGAGTCGATCAAGTATACCAAAAAGTTAGTGCAGGTCTTTCAGCAGGTGGTAGTGGATTACCAGATGTAGTACAAGTGGAAAATAATCGGATTCATTCGTTTACTGATGATTTTCCTGATGCATTTGCGAATTTAAGCTCTCTTGGCTTTGCTAAACATGAAAATGAATTTTCTAAATCAAAAATAGATGGATTAAAGGATAAGGATGGAAATATTATTGCAGCACCAAGAGATTTAGGTCCAGTTGGTGTTATTTATCGGACAGATATTTTGGAGGAGGCTGGAGTTGATCCAGCGAGTATTCAGACATGGGATGATTATATTGAAGCAGGAAAAAAGGTTGTTACACAAACTGGCAAAGCGTTTTTAGGAACAGATAGCGATGGACTGCTTAGAATTATGCTTCAACAGCAAGGAAGCTACTATTTTACAGAGGATGATAAATTAGATCTTACTTCTGATGCCGCTAAAAAAGCAGTTTCTATTTTACAAAAAATGAAAGACGCAGAGTTAATTATCTATACGAATAACTGGGATGGTCAAGTAGCAGCAATGAAAAATGGAGAGGTTGCGACACAGCCTGGTGCTGTTTGGTGGAGTGGAACGATGATCGAACAAATGCCTGAATTGTCCGGAAAGTGGGGAATGTTCCCATTGCCTGCTTTTGAAGAAGGTGGAGGAAGAGCCTCTAACGATGGGGGATCTGCATTAGCAATTCCAAGCAAGTCTGATAATAAAGTTGCAGCATATGTTTTTGCTGAATTTGCATCAACAGATGTAGATTCACAAATTAAAGCGCTGACGAATAGAGGGTTATTCCCGGCTTTATTATCAGCATATGAAGAGCCTGTTTTCAGCGAAGAACAAGAATACTTTAGTAACCAAACATTTTTTAAAGATTTTGCTGATACAGTAACAGATATCCCTTCCGTTAACCACAGCAGTGCAGAATTAGAGCTTAGATCAATCATGACAAGTCAAATGGAAGCTTTTTTACTTGAAGGTAAGCCAGCAGAAAAAATATTGGAAGATGGTAAAAAACAGGCAGAGCAGCAAACTGGCTTAGAATCGTCTAATTAGAAACTATTGTGGATATAGAATTAGAGGCTAGTTCAGAAAATGGAACCTATTTTTTGAAGCAGCCTCTAAAAAAGGAGGGGAAGAAGTATGTCGGATAATAAAATGTTGGAAACAGGAACGAATCGTATAACAATAAAAAAGAAAAAACAGTATATCACTCCTAAGACTGTTCCATATATCTTTGTTGGGCCTGCCCTTTTGTTGTTTATTGCTTTTACTGTTTATCCTATTATTGCTTCTTTTCTATTAAGCTTTCAAACAAAGGTTGCAGGTGTTTATACTTTCTCAGGCTTTGCTAATTATTCTCGTTTATTTAGTGACCCGCTCTTTTATAAGGCACTTGGCAACACATTTACTATTTTACTAGTGCAGGTTCCTATAATGTTATTTCTGGCAGTCATTTTAGCAAGTGTATTGAATTCTGGATTACTAAGAATGAAAGGTTTTTACCGCGTAGCTTTTTTTACGCCTGCTGTTACTTCATTAGTTGCAGCATCTATAATCTTTGTACTATTACTGAATACAGATTACGGATTAATCAATTACTTATTAACATCGATGGGATTAGAGAAGGTTCGTTGGTTAACCGATCCTTTTTGGGCGAAGGTTTCTCTTATTCTCGTAACAACATGGAGATGGACTGGCTATAATATGGTTATCTTATTAGCAGGCTTACAAAATATCCCGAATAGTTTGTATGAAGCTGCAAGCATAGATGGTGCTAGTACGATAAAAAAGTTCTTTTATATCACTATTCCACAGCTAAAGCCTGTCTTATTATTTACTTTTGTTATGTCGACAATCGGGTCCTTTCAATTATTTGATGAGCCGTACAACTTAACAAATGGTGGTCCAAATAATGCGACGATAACGATTACTTACTATCTCTATAATCAAGGCTTCAGTTTCTTTAATTTTGGCTATGCATCTGCAATTGCTTATGTCATTGTGCTCTTTATCGCAGTTCTATCGTGGATTCAATTTAAGGTGGTGAGGAATGACTGATGGCAAAACAGAAACGTATTCAAAAAATATTTATGCATCTATTTTTACTAATTGGTGTTGTCATTTCTATTGGTCCTTTTTATTGGATGGTTGTTGGTGCAACCAATCCTTCAGGTGATGTGTTAGCCTTTCCTCCTAAGTTGATTCCAGGTGACTATTTCATAGAAAACTTAAGAAACTTAAGTAATTCAATTGATATTGTCAAAGCAGTAACTAATTCATCTGTCATTGCGATTGTATTTGTAGTAGTAAGTTTATTCATTTGCTCTGCAGCTGGCTATGCTTTTGCGAAATTTAAATTTAAAGGTAGCAATTTAATCTTTGCCTCCTTTTTATTGGCAATGATGATCCCGTATCAGGCAACGATTATTCCACTATTCCAAATTTTTGGTGCGATAGACTGGATTAATACGTATCAAGCGATTATATTGCCACAAATATGCTATCCATTTGCCATTTTTCTAATAAGGCAAAATATGCAAGGGATACCTGATTCTTTAATTGAAGCAGCGAGGATTGATGGAGCTGGAGAATTTTTTATCTTTTTCAAAATTGCTTTGCCAACAATGAAGCCTGCTTTGGCAGCTGTTGGGATATTTCTTTTTACCCATCAATGGAATAATTTTATGTGGCCATTAATTGTGATGACGACACAAGAAAATTATACATTACCAGTAGCTTTATCCACTTTAGCTGGTCTTAATTCTATCGATTACGGACAGTTAATGTTAGGGACAGCTATTTCAGTAATCCCGGTAATGGCTGTTTTTCTAATCCTGCAAAAGCATTTTATTTCCGGTATTTTAGGCGGTTCGATAAAAGAATAAATTTTTGTGAGGGGACAAATAATGACAAAAAAATGGACAGCAGAAAAGTTAATGCTTGGGGTTTGTTATTATCCAGAGCACTGGTCTGAGGAACTATGGGATGATGATTTTCAAAGAATGAAAGATTTAGGATTTACTTATGTTCGCATGGGGGAATTCGCCTGGACGATATTCGAACCAGAAGAAGGAGTATATTCCTTTGATTTATTTGATCGTGCGATTGAAAAGGCTCATAAATTAGGCTTGAAAACAGTGCTTGGGACTCCGACAGCAACCCCACCAGCATGGCTGACACATAAATATCCTGATGTATTGAATGTGTCACAAGCAGGTATTCCATACCAGCATGGAGCACGTCGACACTATAATTATAATTCCGAGAACTATCGGAGGTTAAGTACTGCGATTGTTACAGAAATGGCAAAACACTATGGAGATAATCCAGGAGTTGTCGGTTGGCAGATTGATAATGAATTGAACTGTGAAATAGATGTTTTTTATTCGGAAGCAGATCATCTTGCTTTTAGAAAATGGGCCAAAGAAAAGTATAAAACATTAGAGAAACTAAATAAGGCGTGGGGGACCGTTTTTTGGAATCAGACGTATACAAGCTGGGATCAAGTTTATCTAACTCGTATAACGGTTTCAAATTCACCGAATCCTCATCATATGTTAGATGAAAAGAGGTTCATTTCTGATAGTGCTATTTCCTATGCAAAAATGCAAGGGGATATCATTCGGAAATATACTTCTAATCAATGGATAACAACAAATGGAATGTTCAAACATTTAGATAATCATAAATTAACAAATGAAGTGCTAGACTTCTATGCTTATGATTCTTATCCCAATTTTGGAAGGGTGTTAGAAGATGAAAGTGAGAAGCCTTTACGCGATCGGAAATGGAGCTGGAACTTGAGTGTTGTGAGAAGTATTTCAGCAAATTTTGCTATCTTTGAACAACAGTCTGGTCCGGGAGGGTGGGTAACAAGACTTGAACAACCGTCTCCTAATCCAGGTCAGCTTCGCCTCTGGACATACCAATCAATCGCTCATGGAGCAGATTTAGTCATGTATTTCCGCTGGAGAACCGCAACGAAAGGAACAGAAATTTATTGGCATGGAATCAATGACTATCATAATTTGCCTAATCGTCGTATAAAAGAAGTGGAGCAAGTAAGCAAGGAAGTACACCTTATTGGAGAGAAAGTAGTAGGGGCAAACTACCAAGCGGAGATAGCGATCCTTACCAATTATGATAATGAGTGGGACGGGGAATTTGATAAGTGGTCAGGACCTTTTGCTTCGATAAGCAAAGAGGCTTGGTTTAAAGCGCTTCAGTATAATCATGTCCCTGTAGATGCCTATAATTTAAATAAAAATTCAAATGTGGAGGAGTTAAAAAAATACAAAGTACTCGTGTATCCACATGCAGCAATTGTGTCAGAACAAACAGCAGATTTGTTGAAAGAGTATGTAAATCAAGGAGGCAAATTAATTCTAGGCTGCCGAACTGGATATAAGGATGAAACCGGTCAAACTTATATGAAAGCATTCCCAGGCTATTTAGCAGAGCTTACAGGAATTACGGTGGAGGACTTTACTAGGGAAGCACCATTTGAAGCTACTCCGAAGGTAATCTATAAAGAAAAAGGGGAGATTAAAACTAATAATTTTTATGAAGCTTTGAAAGTAGAGGCAGACAATGCTGAAGTAATTGGGAAGTTTTCAGATTGCTATTTCGAAGGAAAGCCAGCCCTAGTTAAGCGACAATATGGAGAGGGTACTTGTTATTACTTTGGTGGGGTTTTTACAATCGAGCTTGCCGAAAAACTAATGGAAGAAACACAAATAAATGATTATCGAAATAAATTTGATTTACCAGAAAGTGTAGAGTTATCTATTCGCAAAAAAGAAGGGGAGGAATTTGTCTTCTTATTGAATTATTCTCAGTTGCCTCAGGAAATTAACGTGAAACAAGAAATGACAGATATTTTAACAGGAGAGAAGGTATATCAGAAGGTAAGATTGAGGGGTTATGATGTGTTAATATTAGAATAACACTTGAATGGATCGGTAAAACGCAAGATTTGAATTATTATTCAAATCTTGCGTTTTTATTTTTGTTTAAACATGAATGATGTTACTTAAATTAACGTTAATGTTCGGCATTCAAGTGCAAATTTTGTATTTTTTTGACATTTTAACGCAGATTTTTATCTATATTGAATAAAACGGAACTTTATTATTATACATCATATACAATGACTTATATAAAAATCTTGATTAAAATGAATCCATGTTAGGAATTGTAACATTTAATAGTCAGAAAATTCTATATATAATAAACTGAGGTGGTCACTTGACTAAGATGATATTAAATGGAATTACAAAGAAATACAATGATAATTCCTTAGCTGTAGATAATCTGAATCTTGAAATAGAAAAAGGAGAGTTTTTAGTTTTAGTAGGACCATCAGGTTGCGGAAAAACGACCACGCTCAGGATGATAGCTGGTCTTGAGAAAATCACAGATGGGACACTAGTATTTAATAATGAAATTATAAATGAGATGTCACCAGGTGAGAGGAAAATTGGTATGGTATTTCAAAGCTATGCTTTATATCCACATAAAAATGTATATGAAAATCTTGCGTTTGGATTAAGGAAAGCAAAAGTACCGAAAGATGATATGAATGAAATGATTCAGCAGACTGCAAAAATGCTAGGGTTAGATGGGCTATTAAAACGAAAACCAAAGCATTTATCAGGTGGACAAAGACAAAGAGTTGCTTTAGCAAGAGCAATTGTAAAACAACCTAATTTTTTTCTATTTGATGAACCGCTATCCAACTTAGATGCAAGCCTCCGAGTATCCACAAGAAAAGAAATATCCAAACTACATCAACAGCTTCAGTCAACAATGATTTATGTAACACATGACCAGGTAGAAGCCATGACATTAGGTACTAAAATTGCTGTGATGAATAAAGGCAAACTAGAACAAATTGACACCCCTGCAAACATTTATAAGAACCCAAAAAATACTTTTGTTGCAAGTTTTATAGGAACACCACCCATGAATCTACTTAATGGGAATGTAGGAATAAAAGATAAAGTCCCTTTCGTAGCTTTAAGTAAAAGAAGTTGGAAAGTCCAGAATGATAAATCTGAAAAGTTAAGTGAATATGAGGGACAAGCTGTAATCATTGGTATCCGTCCGGAGGATTTATTTCTTACTACTGAAGAGAATGAGCATTTTACTGGGATCATTGAGACAATCGAGTACCTAGGGTCTGAAACGGTGATTTACTGTAAAACCGATGTTGGCGATGTATTAATTAGATTAGAACGCTATAACCATTTAAAAATTGGAGACACTGTCCAAATTGGGTTCAATGTTGAAAAATTGCACTTTTTCGATTCAATGAAGGAGGAAAATATATTTAATGAATCTACGAATATTTAATTTTTATGAAATTTATAGTGTGTTGGAGGGGATCATTTGCAAACCCAGCTATCAAAAGAAAGTTTAAAGAAAAAGGCCGAGAATACGAAATCATTAAGTTTGAGAAAACGATTTGAT
The DNA here is from genome assembly GCF_024219955.1 of Niallia sp. RD1. Lineage (NCBI taxonomy): Bacteria > Bacillati > Bacillota > Bacilli > Caryophanales > Bacillaceae > Niallia > Niallia sp. RD1. The sequence goes on from NZ_CP100420.1 coordinate 3,119,917, forward strand.
AGATTATCTGAAACTAAAACTGCTTCCATCTATTTATTTCCATCCTTGCTTTTAATTTTACTAACGATTGTTTTTCCAATCATTTATTCCTTTGTCATGTCTTTAAACAAAGTAGGGTATAAAGCCGGCCTTATCGATTTTGAATTCGTTGGATTAAATAACTATTTAAAAATTTTTTCCGATCCTAGAATTCCGAATATTATATCTAACACTATTGTGTTTACTATTGTCAGTGTATTAGGAACGTTAATTATCGCTTTTGCTATTGCCCTATTTATTCATCATGGCATATGGGGGTCATGGTTATTTAAACGATTATTTCTGATTCCTTGGGCTTTGTCTAATGTAGTTAATGCACTCATGTGGCAGTGGATGTATAGTTCTAGCAACGGAATTATCAATCATATTTTACTAGAGCTACATATTATTGAGAAACCTGTTATGTGGTTGACGGAACAATCAACAGCAATGGGAGCTATTATTTTAGCGGATATATGGAAGAGTACACCTTTTGCAGCACTATTAATATTAGCAGCACTTCAAAGTGTTCCAAAAGAATTATACGATGCATCAAAAGTGGATGGAGCTGGTCCATTCCAACAGTTTAAAAGTATTGTTTTACCAACAATAAAGCCAGTTTTATTTGTTGTTATGGTTACACAAACAATGTGGACTTTAAGAGTATTTGACATCATTAGTGTACTAACAAAAGGAGGACCGGTAGACAGCACCATGGTTTTGAATGTCTACGCATATGATCAGTCCTTCCGCTATTTAGACATAGGTTACGGCTCAGCGCTCGCTTGGTTGATTACTATTATTACTATGGTTATAACAGTATTTTATTTACGTGTATTAGGGAAAGAAAACTAAGAGGATTTCTAGGAGGGGAAAAGGAAATGAAGAAAATGGGGGTAGCATTATTAGCGGTTATTTTATTATTGACGATAACTGCTTGTGGAAATGAAAAAGCAAGTAGTTCAGGAGAGAAAGAGATTACCATATTGTATGTAGGGGATCAGTTTTGGCAAGATCAAGCTGCTGAATTTGAAGAAGAGACAGGGATAAAGGTGAACTATGAGGTAGTCGGATTTGAACAATTGCATGACAAGATGTTTACTGCCTTAAGTGGTGGCTCGGATGACTATGATATTATTCATGTTCGTGATGATTGGGCTGATGAATTTGCATCGCAAGGCTTCTTAGAACCTTTAGATGACTATATTACGGATGATGTGAAAAATAGCTTTAGCCAATTAAGCTTTGACAACCTTTCCTATGATGGAAATATATACGGGGTGCCTCGATATTTGTGGTTAACACAATTTTATTATAATAAGGAAATTTTTGAAGAAGCTGGAATTACGAAAGTTCCGGAAACTTGGGATGAGTTAATTGAAGTAGGTAAACAAATCCAAGAAAAAACAGATATTGAATATGCCCTGTCTACTCAATTAAGAGAACAAGATGCAATTAGACCATTTATATTAAATTTAAGAGCGGAAGGTGGAGAGTTCTGGGATTATTCCACAAATAAGCCAACTTTTAATACTCCAGAAGGACTAAAATCATTACAGAGATTAGAAGAAATTAATATGGATGCGAAGATCTTGGATCCACTATCTTTTGAAAATGAAGCATCTAAAGATCAGTTCTTACAAGGTAAAACTGCGATGTTTATCGGTTATCCGGACATTGTAGGGTTTGCAAATGACCCAGAAAAATCGAAAATAATTGGCAAGTTAGGAACAGCGTTAATGCCAGGTAGTACAGAAAAAACATCAAGTTTAGCAGAAACTGGTGCAATTGGAATTCCAGCTAATTCAAAGCATAAAGAAGAAGCATTTGAATTTATAAAATTTGCTACAAGTGCAGAACAAGAGAAGAAAATGGCTCTTTCAGAAGTAGCAAGAATTCCAGCTAACTTAGATGTTTTAGAAGATTCAGAGGTCCTTGAGAAATACCCACACTTTGCGTATGTTTCTGAACAAATTCAATATCCACATGGTCTTTTTAAACATAAGCAAGCAACATTAATCTCAGATACAGTATCTAGACAATTTATACAAGTAATTAAAGGCGAAAAAAATGCTGAAAAGGCACTTTCAGATGCGGAAGCTGAAGTGCTTAATATAAACCCATAATAGGTGAAAGGGAAGAGGATGCCATCATCCTCTTCCAGTAAAAAAAACAGGGAAAGTGCTGGTGACGCGTTTTGAAAAAATATGCAAAAAAGACATTACTAATTGGGGCTTCAATTGGTTTAATGATATATTTGCTATTTCCTTTTTTATGGCTAATCTTGTCCAGTATGAAATATAGAGTGGAGTTGTTTCAAAATCCTCCAACATGGATTCCACACGAAGTTACATTTAAATATTATCTGGAGTTATTTCAAACAGAATCTTTTACCAGTTCACTATCCAATAGCTTTATTTTTGCTTCCTTTACTACCCTTATTTGTATAGTAATTGGGACACTTGGAGCCTATGCATTTGCTAGATTGCAATTCCCAGGTAGAAATTCGCTCTATTTAATGATATTAGGGACACAAATGTTACCACAAATGGCTTTATTAATTCCCCTTTTTATATTGATGAGAATGAGTGGACTACTATACACACATATTGGGATTATTTGTGCTTATGTTACTTTTTCGTTACCCTATGTTATTTGGATGTTTAGAGCTTTTATTATATCAGTTCCAAACGATATAGAAGAAGCAGCTAGAATGGATGGATGTACAAGACTTGAGGCAATTGTCAAAATGGTTCTACCATTATCGCTTCCTGGACTTGTTACAACGGGGATATTTGTCTTCATTGGTGCTTGGAATGAATTTATATTTGCTTCTGTATTTACCAACACAAATTTAAAAACAATTCCTATTCGAATTGGTGAACTAATTGGTCAAGAAGGGGTTCAATATGAAATGATTCTTCCAGCTGGTGTAATTGCGAGTCTACCAATTTTAATCCTTGTAATGATTTTTCAGAAGTATATCGTTCAAGGTTTAACAGAAGGCTCTGTTAAATAGTATCTTAATATCTTAAAAGTAATCCTAATGATAAAAGTGAAAATTCAGTAGAAAGTTGGTGTATCTCATGGAAAAATTTATGAGTTATGATCCGTGGAGTAAAGTCGAAACAAGAAACGGTATACCGGGAGATGAGATTATATCTGCTCTGCAAAAAAGTATTAGGCGGGGTTTAGAAGAAGAAGCAGTGACGGTAGCATATGAAATGTATATTACAAGTCCTGAATTTGAAGAAAAAATGTGGAGAAGACTACTTGCTATTTCAGTAGAAGATATTGGTTTTGGTGAAGTAAATGCACCTATTTTAATAAATACTTTAAATACGATGAGACAGAATTTTCCTTATAAAGATGGGGATCGTCCTATGTTTTTTGTCCATGCTATTCGATATTTATGCCAATGTACAAAAGAACGTTCTTCTGATTGGTTAAAAAATATTGTCATTCACGAGTTTGAACAGGGAAGAAAGCCGGTAATTCCTGATTTCGCTCTAGATATGCATACAAATAGAGGAAGAGAGCAAGGGAAAGATATCCTTCATTTTTTAGAAGAGGCCAGTAAGGTAATACCGGAGAAGGAAGATATTAATTTAGCTTATAAAAAGAGATTAATAGAGATCTTAACAAGTGATAAGGAAAGGAAAGAACCGGAAGTTACCCCTTTTTCCTACAACTCATGGCAAGCATAAAAAATAAACAAGATGGTGATAAGATGGTAAAAATGATTTTGGATTGTGATACAGGAATTGATGATGCGCTTGCAATAGGATATGCCGTTCATTCTCCTGAAATTGAGCTTTTAGGGATAACGGTATGTTACGGAATGGCTCCTGTCGACTACACATATCGGAATGCAAAGAAAATAGTGCAGCTACTCGGAAGCGATATAGGTGTATGGAAGGGAGCGGAGAAGCCTCTTTTATTAGAAAAAGAATACAATGGATTAATCCACGGGATGGATGGATTAGGGAATACCCTTGGTAATGTTCAACCAGAGGATTTAGTAGATTGCCCATCGTTACATGCAGTTGATTATCTAATAGAAAAAATTTATGAGTATAAAGAAGAATTAACGTTAGTAGTAACAGGACCTTTAACAAATTTGGCATTAGCAATAAAAAAAGATCCTAATATTATAAATCTAGTAGGGAAAGTTGTATCCATGGGGGGAGCTCTAACTACACCGGGAAATGTAAATAGATATGCAGAGGCCAATTATGCCATTGATCCTCATGCTGCAAATTATGTATATAAGACGAATATTCCTATTACGATGGTTGGGTTAGATGTAACAAGAAAAACCTTATTAACTACAGAGGATGTAGCTAATTGGAAACAAAAAGGAACAGAACTATCCTGTTTTTTTGCTGAGTTTACACAGTATTATCTTGATGCTTATAAAAAGATACATCCCTATTTAAAAGGTTGCGCCTTACATGACCCTTTAGCTATTGCAGTCGGCAAAGATCCTTCTTTTGTGCAAACCATTCCTATCCATTTAGAAGTGGAAGTAGAAGGTGTCTCAGCTGGAAGAACAATAGAAGATTTATATCGAGAAGAATCTAATCCTCTACAAACAGAGGTCAGTATTAAAGTTGATGCAGAAAGATTTATGGAAGATTTCTATAAAAATATTGTCTGAAATAAAAACAGACGAGGGGATGACAAACCAATGAAAACACCAGTAAGCTTAATAGTAAAAAATTGCAGTATGATTACACCTGAATTCGAGATAAAAGAAAATCAATCTGTAGTTATAAATGAAGATATTATTTTAGCGATCGATTCTGTAGAAACTGTTGAAGCAAAATACGAAGCAAAGGAAACATTATACGGAGATGGAAAGTTATTAATGCCCGGATTAGTCGATGCACATACCCACATTTGTCAACAGTTTCTTCGTGGAAGAACAGCGGATGAGTATCCAATGGTTTGGGCGAGAATTTTAGTACCATTTGAAAGTAGTTTAAATGAAGAGGATGTGTCTACTAGTGCTCAACTTAGTTGTTTAGAGATGATTAAATCTGGAACAACTTCATTTGCTGAATCAGGTGGAGTACATATGCACAAAGTTGCGGAGGTGGCAGTACAATCTGGACTAAGAGGAGCAATTACATGTTCAACTATGGATCAGGGACCATTTATACCTGATTCAATGAAGAGTAATCCATTTGAAGCAGCACAAAAAATTGAATCTTTATATCAAGATTTTCATGGAGCAGGCGATGGGAGAATTCAGATTTGGTTTGCTTTACGTCAGGTAATGACAAGTACACCTGCTTTAATTGAACATATGGCAGAGAAAGCAAAAGAGTATAATACTGGTTTACATATTCATTTATCAGAACATCGAGATGAAGTAAGTTATTGTTTACAAAATTACCAAAAAAGACCTGCAGAAGTATTTGACCAATTTGGTGCCCTCGGTCCCAATTTATTAGCAGCACATAGTGTTGTATTGTCTGAATCAGAGATTGACCTATTAAAGGAAAGAAAAGTAAACATCGTTCATAATCCAAGAAGTAATTTTGGAAGTCACGGATTTCCAAAAACTCCTCGCTTTATGCAAAATGATATGCCAATTGGCATGGGAACAGACGGTGCTGCTGGCTCAAGTTTAAGTTTATTTGATGAAATGAGAGTCCTTCGCTCTGGACTTAACGTTTACTGGGGACTGCCAATATTTGATCCAATGGTTATTCCAGCAAAAGATTTGTTGAAAATGGTGACAGCAGGGGGAGCATCTGCTTTAATGCTAAAGGAGCAAATTGGATCCATTGAAGTTGGAAAAAAAGCAGACTTAGTTTTATTAAATATTAATCAACCGCATTTAAGCCCATCACATAAATTAATAAATACCATTGTAGAATGTGCTACTTCTAGGGATGTGGAAGATTCAATTATTGACGGAAAAATTGTAATGAAAAACCGAGAAGTTCTTACATTAGATGAAGAAAAAATCATGTTTGAAAGTAATAAAGCATTGAAACCAATTGCGATAAAAGCAGGGATATAGATTTTATGCACATTTATAGAAGGAATTGAGAGGAATTTATGGAGGAAATAGAATATTATATTGTTGTCAATGGAGGAGTTAGTAAGTGTAAAAGAAGTGTAACAGAAGAGGGAGTCCAATTTTATAAAGTAAGCCCTAAAGGAAAAAAATACGTTGTCTATGAGGATGATATTCATCACCCTTTCATTCATAATTTTATTTTTAAAAATAAAGAAGATGCACAAAAATCGATTATAAACAACACGATTTCTCCTACCTTTTTAAAATGGAAAGAAGATCAAACCAAACCTTCTTTAAAAATATATTTGGCTGGCTTTCATGTATTTCATCCAGACTCATTAATAATTCGTACTCGAATGATAAATCTTTGTGAAAAGTATGGATACCGAGGTTTGTATCCAAGTGATAATGAAACAATCGATAATTTGCAAAAGGAGAAACAGGCAACTATGATTTTTTATTCGAATGAAGGATTGATTCGAGAGTGTGATATAATTGTTGCAAATTTAAATCCATTTCGTGGGAATGAGCCAGATTCGGGAACAGTTTTTGAATGTGGGTTAGGTTATGGATTAGGAAAAAAACTTTATGGCTATATAGACAATGGCCAGTCAATGAAAGAAAGATTAATAGTTGATGTAGATAAAAAAACTGGACTGTATAAAGATGGTATGTTTATAGAAGATTTTAATTTACCGCTTAATTTAATGTTAGCTATACCTATGACTATTGTTGTTGGTTCCTTAGAAGATTGTTTAAAGAAGCTGGCAGAAGATAACTCTATGTGTTAGAGACTGATTTAGCAATTGATAGGAGACTGCAAATTTAGGTATATTATAATAAAAGAACCTTCGGAAATGGATATATCCATCTTCCGAAGGTTTTTGCTGTATGTGTTAAATATTTCATTTTTAATAAAATCGTAAGGATAAAGTTTGTATGAAAAAAATTACTAATATCTACAAAATAAAAATTATTTTCATATGTATGATTGTCCTTTATACTAGGGAAGTATGTTAAAAATATAATAGTTAGACTAACAATGAGAAATAAATCATTTTAAATAAATTTGATTAGTGAAATTGTTTAAGGAGGAAAAAACGTTTGACCACTATTGAAAAAGAAACGATGATTGTTGAAATTAAGAATGTTGATGAAAAAGGGGCTGGACAAGCAGTTGTTTGGCGTGAAAATGAATTAGGAAACAAAAAGAAATTAAAATTAACTATTCCGCAAACATTACCAGGTGAAAAGGTAAGAGTAACGGTTGATCAGCCGCAAAGAAGACATAGAAAGGCAATGCCAGAAGAAATTCTTAATGCACATGTGGAAAGAATCGGAGCAGCGTGTCCACATTTTGAAAAATGTGGCGGTTGTGTCTGGCAACATTGGGATTATAATGGGCAGTTACAACAAAAAACAAATCATGTGAAACGTGTGATTGAAGAACAAGGATTTGATCCTAACTTAGTGAAAGATACAATTGGAATGGACGAGCCTTGGAGATACCGCAATAAAATGGAATTTACGTTTGCTACAGACGGTTCCCTAGGACTACATGAACAAGGAAATTTTAGAAAAATCATTTCTTTAGAAACTTGTCTTATTGCTGGTAAAGAAATGGTGGAAGCGGCACTTGAAGTAGCAAATTGGGTAAAAGAGCATGCTTTAAAAGGATATAACAAAGATACACATGAAGGACTTCTTCGTCATTTAATGGTGAGACAATCTTTTGCAACAGGTGAAATGATGCTGGCACTATTTGCAACAGAAGCTCCAGATGGTTCTTTGAAAAATGCCGTGGATACTATTGTTGCTCGCATAACGGAAAAATTTCCACAAGTAAAAAGCTTCATGTGGTTAGAAAATACAGATTGGGCAGATCGTACGCAATCAGAGAAAAGCCATACATTAGCTGGTCGAGACTTTATTTATGATGAAATGGATGGCTATCGTTTCCGAGTTTGGTTTGATACCTTCTTCCAAACAAATCCAACACAAGCACAAAAATTGGTCGATTTAGCTGTAGAAATGGCAGAACCAAAAAAATCAGAGAATATGATTGACCTTTTCTGTGGTGTAGGAACATTCTCGCTACCATTTGCAAGCAGAGTCGGCAAGCTTGTTGGAATTGAAATTGTGGAAAGTTCGATTGAATCAGCTAAACGCAATGCTGGCGATAATGGGATTGAAAATGCTACATTCTTAGCGCAAGATGCAAGAACAGGATTAGCACAAGTCTTAGAAACATTTGGCAGACCAGAGTTATTATTACTAGATCCTCCTCGCTCTGGAGCAGGTGGGAAGGTAATGAGACGTATCGGACGTTCTCAACCAGAACGAATTGTATATGTATCATGTAATCCAGATACATTTGCAACAGACATTAAGCAGCTTGAGCCATTTGGATATACATTAAAAGTTGTTCAACCAGTGGACTTATTCCCACATACCGTTCATGTAGAGTGCTGTGCCTTACTTGTAAGAAACAATTAAAAGAGTGAAGCTGATTTCAGATTTTTTCTGGTATCAGCTTTTTTGGTTGTTATAGACGTTAAATAGAGTTGTATTAGTTTAATATCTTCTCCTCTAAAAAAAATTTCATCCGCTAAATAGGAGAAAAATGACCTATCGGTAAAAGGTGAATTGTAAATATATAGTTATTTCTTCCAAATATCCCAACGAATCTTACAGTTCTTCCAACAATTATGCAATGAGTTTTGCTTGCAAACCTGTTAGCCTTGTATATGGGCCTGTTAAAACAGGAGGTATAAAAAAATGAAACAGTTATTATTTATTGCAATTATCTTCACTTTAATTAGTAGTTCTTATATATATGTTCCGTCCATTGCAAAAGCAGAAACTATTAGTACGAAGAAAACAACAACTGTATCAACAAGAAAATTTGCAGTTGATAAAAAGGAAAATGTTAGTGCTTCTGATGAATCAACAGCAATAACGAACAATGAAAAAAATTTACTGGCCCGTCTTGTTCATGCAGAAGCGAAGGGGGAGCCGTTTGCCGGTAAAGTGGCAGTAGCTGATGTAGTTTTAAATCGTGTGGAAAATGAGCAGTTTCCCGATACGGTAGAAAATGTAATTTATGAGAAAAATGCTTTTCAGCCTGTACAAAATGGTTCTATTCATAAAAAAGCAGATAAAGAGTCACGCGAAGCTGTAGAAGAAGCATTAAAAAATGGAAAAGAGAATAAAGAGCTTCTTTATTTTTATAACCCGGATACAGCAACAAGTGATTGGATCTTTACAAGAAAAGTAATGAAGAAAATAGGTAATCACGCATTTTCTATTTAATTTTATACGATTAAGCAGCCAATAATGCATTCATATAATATGTTATCAATATAATTGTAAGTAGAGGGGATTTTATAGATCTCCTCTTTTTTATTTTTAATTGAAAAAATCAAGCAGGAAAATATTTGAAACTTTTCATGTGATTATTCGTATACTTACTTATCGAGGAGGGGATGAGATGAAGAAAAGCTGCTATCGTTCATTCAAAATCACGTTAATTCCTTTTCTTATTTTATTATTAGTTGGATGTACTGAGAAAACAGACAAGGATACAGATGAATACATACAGACAGTAGAAGCCGTTTTACAAACTACCTTAAATGGCCCCAATGATGACCTAACAGAAATATGGAATAAACAAATGGAAAATAAAATAGATGTAGCGGAAAAACGAGAGGCATTAGTCCAATATGAAGAAGAAATATACAAAGATTATTTTGCCAATCAAACATCTTACAATGATTTTATCTCAAGATATGGAACAGTGTTAATGATTGAACCGTATAAAAATAATTATACTTTAAAGGTGAAAAATATTGATTATGAAAGAACAGATTCCAAAGAAAACATCTATAACTTTTCTATCGCATTAGAGTATCACAAAAAGGGCACGGAATCACCGGAAGTTAAAAGAGTGACTGGGCAAGCAAATTTAAATCGTGATTATAAAATTGAAAGAATGTTAATTCGCGTAAATGATTTATGGGGTTCGTTTGATAAGAAGTAACAAAGTAGCAGGGGATACCTTTGAAAGGTGGCAATTTTATTGAAACATCTTATATTTGGGTTCCCTTATTTCTGCAAATCAATTAGCGTATAAAGGGAACCTTAAGTTCATGAGACTCTATAAAATTAAAGTGATATAGTAATATGTTGTAGAATATTGCCTAAAAAAGTGGAAACTAATTTTGGGGTTATAATAGAAGACATGAAAAATGGACTTGGTCCTTTTCCATGTCTTTTATTTCATACAATTCTTTTATTTAATCGGAACCCCATATCGCATTTCCTCTGATAACTCATTTCCAGTCTTTTTAAGAAGTTGGATATAATCCTCAAGGGTATCATCATCCACTCTGGATACTAGTGTAGAAATGCTTAATGCGGCAAGTATTTGTTTATGCTGATTAATGATTGGTACAGCGATACAGCGAACACCTAGTTCATTTTCTTGGTCATCAACTGCATATTCTTTTTCACGTACTTTTTCTAATTCAGTCAGCAAAGCTTCTTTCGTCGTAATTGTACGGTTTGTAGCTTGTTCAAAAAGATATTTTGTTAGCAATTCATCTACTATTTCTGGCTTTTGGTAAGCTAACAGCGTTTTTCCGATTGCTGTACAGTGAAGAGGTATTCTTCGTCCAATTCGAGAGTAACGGATTACCGAATTAGCTCCTTCTTCCTTATCAATATATACACCTGCATTCCCATCTAAAATTCCAAGATGGCATGTTTGACCAGTTCTTTGAGCTAACTCAACAAGATATTTATTAGCAATTTGTCTGATGTTTAATGTATTTATAACTAAGTTTCCTCTTTCCACTAGCTTTAAGCCTAATCGATACTTCCCGTTCTCTGGATTTTGATCCATATAGCGTGATGCTTGAAGGGTCTTTAATAAAGAATGAACGGTGCTCTTATGAAGTCCCATTTGGTCACTAATTTCCGTAATTTTTAATTCTGTCGTGTGATCGTTAAATAAGTCTAATATTTGAAGAGCACGTTCAACAGATTGAATGATTGGCATAGTATCTTCTCCATATTTGTTTTATATTATTTAACTGATTGCTATGATAGAAAACATCTAGTTGATACATTTACATTAATATAGCTATTTGAAAATAGCAACGGCATTTTATAAATAATGAAAAAATTCTAAAATGATTTTATGTAAGTGTTTACTTTTAAGGCATGTAGAAGCAGGGAAAACCAGTTAAAGTATGATTGGAAATGTCCATTCTCATTACACAAATTGTGTCGTTCACAATTAAGCCATAACTTTGAGAACTAAATGTGAATAACATCACAATAACCTTTCTTACGTTAGGAATAGTGCTATTATAAAAGTGTAGTAAGAAACAAACAAGATCTTGTAAAAAATGTGAAACAATGAACAAACTAATAATTAATCAATCTTAAGGAGATGGAGTAAAATGTTAGACTTATTAAGAAATAATAAAGTGGTTGCAGGAATATTAGCTTTTATAAGAATTTATCTTGGCTATCAATTTATACATGCAGGTTACGGAAAGATAACAAGTGGTGCATTTGACGCAAGTGGATTTTTACAAGGTGCGATTGCGAATAGCACAGGAGATCACCCAGCAGTACAAGGGTGGTGGGCAACGTTTTTAGAACATGTAGCACTACCTAATGCAGATTTATTTACATTCTTAGTTCAATGGGGAGAATTACTTGTTGGGATAGCATTAATCTTAGGGTTATTCACAAGCTTCGCAACATTAATGGGTATGGTCATGAACTTCGCCTTCCTCTTTAGTGGAACAGTAAGTACAAATGGACAAATGATTTTGTTAGCAATATTCGTAATCGTAGCAGGAGCAAACGCTGGTAAATTTGGTCTTGACCGTTATGCAATGCCATATATCAAAAACCAATTTAACAATAGAAAAAATAAACATAAAAAAGAAACAGCGATTGCTTAAGAAGTTCCTCATTAGATTATAGAAAAGAAGGCTTGTCAACTGTTAGCAGTTATGGCGAGCCTTTTTAGTTTATTCAGATTCATTAATTTCTATGTTTTTTATAATTTTTGCTGGATTTCCAGCCACAATTGTATTTGCAGGGACATTTTTGGTAACGATAGATCCAGCAGTAATAATGGAATTGTCGCCAATACTTACCCCAGCTAAAATTACACAACTACCACCAATCCAAACATCATTTCCTATTGTAATTGGAATTGCATAGCCACTACTATTTCTATTTTTAGGTTCAATGGAATGTCCAGCTGTGTATATTCCCACATTAGGACCAATCATACAGTTATGTCCAATTCTAACTTCAGCCATGTCTAAAATAGTCCAATTATATCCAGCATAAAAGTTATCTCCTACATGAATGTTGTAACCAAGATCACAATGGAAGTTGTGTTCTATACTAGGGTTTACACCAACACTGCCAAACAACTCCTTTATAATGTTCTCTCTTCGGTCTGCATTTTCTATGTTGCTATTATTAAATATTTGAACTAGTTTGTGGGCATGAATATTTTTCTTTCTTAGTTCCTCTGTCCCACGTTCATAATAAATTTTCCTTGTATCACTCATCCAAATTTGCTCCCTTTATTTTTATGGTTTTCTTTTTCTTCCTCTTGTTTAAAATAGGCTGTTGCTTCTTCGATAAAATAGTGAACTATCGGAGAAACCCATCTGCTTTTATGATAAAAAAGGAAGGAAGCAACTTGACCATGTTTCGTATCTAAACGTCGTGCCGATAAACGGCCATCTTTTAATTCGTTTTGGATCGTAATTTCTGGAACAAGTGCCAATCCTAAACCACATTGCACACATTGCTTAATTGCTTCAATGCTCCAAAATTCATGAAAAGAAGTAGGCGTGATTTTTTCTTCTTCGATGAATTTATCAAAAATTGTTCGATAAGGACAATTGCTTTCCGAATAAAGAATCGAATTTGGTTGCATATGATCTGGTGAGGAAATGATACTCATATGTTCATCTAACATTTTAATGGTTTCCAATGATGGATGCTTTTTAAATTCTAGATTAAGAAGCAAGGCAATATCTAAATCCCCAATCTCTACTAAATGCTGAATTTCCTCACATGTCCCCATTCGTACTGATAAATGCACATCTGGAAACTTTTCTTTGTAAGCCTGAATGATAGTAGGAAGGCGGTAAACTGTTAACGATTCTGATGCCCCAATTGTAATTTTTCCTTTTTTCGTAATAGAAGATTGATGCAGTTCTTTTGCTCCTTTATGTAGACGCAGCATTTCATTCGCATAGGGAAGAAACGATTTGCCAAGCTCTGTTAAGGCAATGGCTTTCCCTAGTCGATCGAATAACGGACCTTCTAACTCGATTTCTAAAGCTTGAATATGGGAGGTAATCGTTGATTGTGCATAGCCAAGCTGATTAGCTGCTTTTGCAAAACCACCTGCTTCCACAATGGCTTTAAATGTTTGTAAATGTCGAATTTCCATTTTTATCACTCTCCTATTATCGAAAAAAACGATATCATTTATCGTATTTATCTATTTTACTGAATGGTAAGAGGCAAATACAATAGGAAGTAAGAAATAATTAAAAATTGATGGAAATGAGGAAAAAGAATGAATCAAAGGAAAATCGGTTCCTTGACGTTAAGTGGCTTAATCATTGGGCCACTCTTAGGATCAGGAATTATTTTATTACCAACCATTATTTATGAGAATCTAGGAAACTATGCGATTTTTGCATGGCTAATTATGTCTATAATCGGTATCTGTTTTGCTTATGTATGTGGAGAATTAATAATTAAATTTCCCGGAGAAGCAGGTCTTGGCAATGCAATGGAAAAGGCATTCGGAACAAAAATAAAAAATCTCGCTTCTGTTTTTCTTATGATTGCAGCACTTATGGGCCCAGTGGCAGTTATGATGACGGCAGCAGAATATATTCAGACATGGTTATTTCCAGATAAAATAAAAGTTGAGTGGATTGCGATTGTGCTATTAGTTATGAATGGGCTGATTTTATTATTTCGATTGAACTTTCTCGGTAAATTATCCTTTATTATCTCTACCTTGGCCGTGTTGATATTAGTTAGTGGAAGTATATATGCTTTGCTTAATGAGCCTTCTGGTACTTGGACTTTTCCTGATTTTCATTTTTCTTCTTTTGGCTATAATCTTTTGCTGCTTTTTTGGACGATTGTCGGTTGGGAGATTGTGGGGAATTATTCGAGTGAGGTGAAAAATCCGAAAACAACAATCCGAAAAGCCATCTTTTTTAGCGCTGCTGTTATATTGATCGTCAATTTAGTTCTTTCTGCGGCCGTCCAATGGACAATGTATAACAGCACATTTTCTATTCGATTAACTGGTATCATGTATCCGCTATTTGGGCAATTATCTGTTGGATTATTAGCGCTCGTAGCAACTGGGCTTTGTATAACAACACATTTAATGGTAGTTGGTGGAGTAGCGAGACTTGTAGCAGCATTATCAAAATCTGTTTCATCTTTTCATTTCCTCACAAAAAAGCTCGCAAATGGTGCACCATTTAAAGCAATTGCTTTACTTGTATCGATCCATCTTTTCTTTGCAGTATTAGTTCTATTAAAAGTGGTGACAGTAGAACAGCTTGTTGGCTTTGCGAACGCCTTTTTTATTGCTAATGCACTAATTGGCTTATTTGCAGCAATCAAATTATTGAATAATCCATGGATAAAAGGAATGGCAATGATGTTAAGTGTCCTATTTGGAATTTTGCTATTACGTTCTTCTGTCATTTCTTTAGTTGTTATCTTTGCTTTAACCTTTTTATTGATCGGATGGCGCCATGAAAGACATAACAGCCAAGAAAAGCTTGATATTTGATGAAAAATTACCAAAATGTAATGGAATAGGATAAAATGGCTTTATATATGGGAGCATTATTATTTTTAACTTAAGTAATGCGGTGTTTATAAAAATATAAAGTCAAGGAGAATAGAAATTGATTGGAACATTATTTAACTGCTTTATGATTCTAGCAGGCTGTACGATTGGAAGCTTTTTGAAAAAGGGGATTAAAGCAGAGTATCAAGATATTTTAATGCAAGCAATGGGGCTTGCCGCAACTGCTCTTGGAATTCATTCCATTGTTCAATATATGCCAGACAGTAAATACCCTGTTCTGTTTATTGTCAGTCTTGCTATTGGTGGTTTGATTGGGGAAAAATTAGACATTGAGAATGCTTTTAAACGAATTGTGGCTAAATTTTCAAAAGGAAATCTAGCAGAAGGGTTATCGACGGCGATCTTACTTTTTTGTGCAGGTACTTTATCCATATTAGGACCTATTGAGAGTGCACTAAGAGGAAATCATACATATCTTTTTACAAATGCTATTTTGGATGGTGTTACTTCTATTGTATTAGCATCTACCTTTGGATTTGGAATTGCAGCTTCTGCTCTAGTTTTATTTGCATGGCAAGGTTTTTTTTATGTAACAGCAGGATTACTTGCAAACTTTTTAACGACTGATTTACTAGCAGAAATATCGATTATTGGTGGAATTCTTATACTTAGCTCAGGGTTGAGCATATTAGGAGTTAAAAAATTTAAGACATTAAATCTGTTACCATCT
Organism: Niallia sp. RD1; assembly: GCF_024219955.1. Taxonomy (NCBI): domain Bacteria; kingdom Bacillati; phylum Bacillota; class Bacilli; order Caryophanales; family Bacillaceae; genus Niallia; species Niallia sp. RD1. The sequence continues at coordinate 3,135,595 of NZ_CP100420.1, forward strand.
CTATTAATACCAGCCATTTGGTTTGTAATCTTAACGCTATTTTAGATAAAATTTTGCCTAAGTTTTTTGCTTATTAGAAAGCATGTTGATCCGCTCCAAACAATTTAAAATATAAAACTTTATTTTAAGTTGAATATATCGCCTATGATTAAAAGTTCCTGTTAAGGGGAATATACTTTTAAAACCATTTAAGAGGTGATAGAGATGGAAAATACTTTTAAACAAGAAGAGCTTGAAACGTTAAGAGAGCTGATAAAAGATGTGGATACGGCGATGCTGACAACTGTTTCAGAAGAAGGACTTGTATCCCGTCCGATGAAAACGCAAGAAGTAGAGTTTGATGGAGATTTATGGTTTATTACAAAGAAAGATACCGATAAGTATGAAGAGATTTTACATGAAAATGATGTGAATATCTCTTATGCAGGCAAATCTTTTGTTTCTATTAGAGGTAGAGCCGAACTTGTAGATGATCTCGCAAGGAAAAAAGAATTATGGAGTAAATCCTATGAAAAAATCATGCAAACTTCTTACGACGATCCGAATGTCGTTTTAATTAAAGTAAAAACTGAGGCAGCAGAGTATTGGGATACGGGAAGCTTCACAAAGAATATCGCTTTTTTTTATAAAAGAATGACAGGTCAAGAAGCAGAAAACACAAATATTAATGAAACATTAGAATTATAAGGACACGTAAAAAGCTTAGAGTTTACTCTGAGCTTTTTTTCATGGGGAAACAGTGGACGGTTCTTATGAGGACATTTATGGGAAACAGTTGAGGTAACAATTGTGAAGAACGTAAAGGGAAATTGTAGTTTGTCAAGCGGTTATTAGGAGTTTGTTAATGATTGGTAAATTCGGTTTCTTTCCTAAAATTGTATGGTTAAATAGGAATGTAAATTTAATTGGGGAGGGGTTTGTTAGTGGTAGCAGTAGAAATGAAGGACATTTCTAAATCATACGATAAGCAAAAATCAGTGATCGACCAGATTAGTCTTTCCATAGAAGAGGGAGAATTTTTTGTTTTAGTAGGTCCATCGGGATCTGGAAAAAGCACTTTACTACGAATGATTGCTGGTCTCGAAGAAATTTCAGGTGGTGTCTTGAAGATGAATAATCAAGTTGTAAATCATCTGCCTCCAAAGGATCGCAATTTATCGATGGTATTTCAAAATTATGCATTATACCCTCACTCAACAGTTGAACAAAATATTCTTTTCGGTTTACGTGCCAAGAAAGTAGACAAGATGGAGCAACAAAAAAGATTACAAGAAACAGCTGAGATGATGGGGTTATCAGATTTATTAAAACGTAAACCAAAGCAATTGTCTGGCGGTCAAAGGCAGCGTGTGGCATTAGCGAGATCGGTTGTAAGTGAAGCACCTATTTGTTTAATGGATGAGCCGCTTTCTAATTTAGATGCAAAACTTCGCGCTCATATGAGAATAGAAATTCGCCGCTTACAAAAAAAGCTTGGGTTAACGATGATTTATGTGACCCATGATCAAGTAGAAGCAATGACAATGGGCGATCGAATCATGGTTTTAAATGATGGGAAAATCCAACAAGTAGGTGAACCAATAACTTTATATAATCAGCCTGCTAATTTATTTGTTGCATCCTTTATCGGTTCACCAAAAATTAATTTGAGTGAGGCAAAACTAATTGACCATAAATTAGTTCTGGAGAGTGGACTGCAAATTACAATGGATAAAGAAGATATTTTATCGTTACTGTCTTATCCAAATCTTACGATGGGGATAAGAGCGGAACATATTTTACCAGGAACAACAGAACAGACGAGCCATACTTTAGAAGTAGTAAATGTAGAACAGCTAGGGAATGAAACCTTATTAACATTTGAAGTGGGTAAAGAGCTTTGGACAGCAAAATGGTTAGGACAATGGAGAATTCAAGCTGGAGATCATGTACCAGTCCAGTTGTCCTCAAAGAATATTTGCTTTTTTGATTCTGAATCAGGCGCATTAATTCGACCTGCTGTTGCTATGAGAGAACAAGAGGTTGTTGGCTTATGAGTGGTATCGTTTATCAACAGGAAGTACAGCATTCCGTAGATTTTATAAAAGAAAAAAAGAAACAGCGTTTACAGCATTTATACAAAGGGGTGTTATTTCTATTACCTTCAATTCTATTATTCAGTGTCTTCTTATTTTATCCATTGGGGAAAACAGTCTATTTAAGTTTTTTCTTAACAGATAATCGAGGGGATACAACTGTATTTGTCGGCATGGATAATTATCTCGAAATTTTTAAATCACCAATCTTTTTGCAAAGCTTAAAATCGACCTTGCTTTTTGCCTTATACACTGTTCCGGGAACTATTATCGTCAGTTTATTCCTGGCAATCCTTGCAAATGAAAAACTTCGTGCGATCGGTGCTTTTCGAACTGTCTTTTCCTCTTCTATGGGGATTTCTGTTGCAGCAGCTTCCGTGTTTTGGATGTTCTTATTTCATCCTACGATTGGCTGGCTTAATCGTATTGTGAAAACATTTGGATTGGAGCCAATTGGCTGGTTAACTGATCCAAATTGGGCCCTCTTTTCTGTATCTGTCTCAACCATTTGGATGAATGTAGGCTTTACATTTTTGATTTTATTAGGAGGACTGCAATCCATTGATTCCTACCTATATGAAAGTGCCGATATAGATGGAGCAGGTTACTTTTATAAGCTGAGAAGAATAACGGTTCCGATGCTGTCTCCTACCTTATTTTTTGTAATGACAGTTACGCTAATTAATGCCTTTCAAACATTTGGCCAAGTAGATATGTTAACGAGAGGAGGACCACAGAATGAAACTAATTTAATCGTCTATTCCATTTATCAGGAGGCGTTTATGAATTACCAATATGGTACAGCGAGCGCACAAGCAATTATTCTTTTTGTGATTATCCTTGTTTTAACCATCATTCAATTTAAGCTTGGGGAAAGGAAGGTTCATTATCAGTGACATTGCCAATCCATAAAAAAGTTATCTTTTATCTATTGTTGACTGTATCAGCATTGCTTATTTTTTCTCCAGCGATTATCGCGTTTTTGATGAGCTTTATGTCCTCTCAGGATATTATGACAGGAAAAATAATACCGACCGGATTAACTTTGGACAATTATTTGAAAGTGTTTGAGCGTTTTCCGTTAATGCACTATTTAATAAATAGCTTCATTGTTTCCATTGTTATTATGGTGGGCCAATTAATTCTTGCTAGTTTAGCAGCATATGCATTTGTATTTTTAGAGTTTAAAGGGAGAGATTTTATCTTTTTTATCTTTATTGCCACAATGATGGTGCCGTTTGAAGCATCAATTATTCCAAACTTTCAGATGATAAGAAACCTAAACTGGCTGGATCATTTTAATGGATTGACTATTCCGTTTTTCGCGACAGCATTTGGGACTTTTCTCTTGCGGCAGAATTTCAAGCAAATCCCGAAAGAGTTAAAGGAAGCTAGCGAAATAGCAGGGGTTGGTGACTTTAAATTTTATTTAACAGTTGTTTTACCGATGGCCAAAACAAGTTTGATTACACTTGGTGTGTACGGGTTTGTCACCTCTTGGAATATGTATTTATGGCCGCTGTTGGCGACAACAAATGATAGTGTACGTACTGTGCAAATAGGATTAAGGCAGCTTCAATCACAAGAACAATTAAATGAATGGGGCGTCATTATGGCAGGAGCAATTATTGTTGTTTTGCCAACATTAATTCTATTATTTTTAGGTCAGAAAAAGCTCCAGAAAGGATTAACCGAAGGAGCCTTAAAATAATCTTTGCAAACAAAGTAACCATTTTTATTAACGGTTAAATAAAGGAGTGTAGGAAGAAAATGAAGAAAAGGAAGCAGCTATTAAGTATGTTTATGCTAACACTAGTTTTATTTATTGTAGGATGTAGCAATAATGCAGAATCTTCCACTAATGGAGAAGAGAAGGATGGTCCGACTACCGTTACATTCTGGCATTCAATGGGAGGAGCAGCCCAAGAGGCATTAAATAATATTGTGGAAGAATACAACCGTTCGCAAGATAAGGTGAAAATAAATGCAGAGTATCAAGGTACATATGATGAAGCCTTAACGAAATTCCATACGGTTGCAGGGACAGATAGTGCACCGGCTATGATGCAGGTTTTTGAGATTGGCACAAAGTCGATGATTAATAGTGGATTTGTAGAACCAATTCAAACACTTGTTGATGAAGATGGTTATGATATGAGTGGATTAGAGGAAAATATTACGAACTACTATAAAATGGAAGATACATTTTATTCGATGCCATTTAACTCTTCTACACCAGTTATGTACTACAATAAGGACGCTTTTAAGGCTGCGGGTCTAGACCCTGAGAAAGCTCCAGCTACTTTTGAAGAAGTAGAAGAGGCAGGAAAGGCAATAGCGAAAGCAAACCCAGAAATGAAAGGATTTGCGCTCCAAGCATATGGCTGGTTATATGAGCAATTATTAGCGAATCAAGGAGCATTATTAATGAATAATGATAATGGCCGAACAGACACACCAACAGAAGTAGGTTTTACAGATGAACAAGGCAAATCCATTTTTCAGTGGGTAAAACGAATGATTAATGATAAAACATTTGCTAACTACGGTACAAATGGAGATAACATGGTAGCTGGTTTCCTTGCAGGGGATGTAGCAATGTTTATGCAATCTTCCGCTAGTGCGAGAGACGTTATTGATAATGCACCATTTGAAGTAGGGGTTGCATTTATTCCACATCCAGAAGCAGTAGAGAGACAAGGTGTGGTTATTGGTGGAGCTAGTCTGTGGATGATGAAAGATAAAAGTGAAGAAGAGAAAAAGGCTGCCTGGGAGTTTATGAAATACTTACAAACAAAAGAAGTGCAGGCAAAATGGCATATTGGTACAGGCTACTTTGCCATTAATCCAGAAGCTTACGACGAACAAGTTGTAAAAGAGGCATATGAGAAAATGCCACAATTGAAGGTAACGGTTGATCAATTACAATCAACGACGTCTTCTTATGCTACCCAAGGTGCTTTAATGGATATGATTCCAGAAGGACGCCGCATTAGTGAAACGGCACTTGAGACTGTTTATAACGGTGGAGATGTCGATGAAACCTATAGCAATATGGTAAAACAATTTAATGAAGCAATTGAAAAGGCGAATCGAGCTAGAAAATAGGACGTTAGGAAAGCAGACTAATTGAATACTTGTTGGTCTGTTTCTTTCCATTAAAAAGGAGGAGAAGAGCATGAACCAAACAAAAATATATGGACATAGAGGAGCAAAAGGAAGATTCCCTGAAAATACTCTTCTTAGTTTCCAACAAGCGATTTTACAAGGAGTTGATGGGATTGAATTAGATATCCATTTAACAAAAGATGGGGAAGTTATTGTTATTCATGATGAATTTTTAAATCGGACAACAGATGGAACCGGCTTTGTAAGAGCATATACTTTGGAAGAAATTAAACAATTTAGTGCGGGAAGCAAGTTCTCCTCTCTTCCTGATTATGAAGAAAGCTGGATAGTAGAAAAAGTACCTACTTTAAAAGAAGTTTTACAACTGCTTGTGCCATACGATATCGAATTAAATATTGAACTTAAAACCTATACGTTTGAATACGAAGGAATAGAAGAAAAGACGCTTGCACTTGTAAACGAATATGGGAATGGTCGTAAGGTAGTCTATTCTTCCTTTCATTTGCCGACCTTGCTAAGAATCAAAGCAATAGATTCCTCTGCTTCGATTGCCTGGTTATTAAATCAAGTAATCTCCAATCCACTTGATTATATAAAAAGCTTGGAATTAGAGGCCTTGCATCTTCATAAAGAAATGGTGATAGATAATTTGCAAGATTGGCAGGAATTAAGAAAGCTAGTAAGAGTGTGGACTGTAAATCAAGAGGAAGAGATGACTAATCTTATTGATGCAGAAGTGGAAGCAGTGATAACTGATTATCCAGAATTGGCTATAGCGATTAGACAAGAAAGGGCTGTTTCGGTTGAGTAAGTACTTGATTGGAAGCATTGTAATCTCTTTTTTGTTTGTTACTCTTTCTGCCTGCGATAATAATCAGTCGGTAGCCATGGTGAGTCAATCTGCGATAGAAATCGATGACACTCCAAGAGTGATTGCACACAGAGGGGCGAATGAATGGTATAACGAGAGCACTATTACCGCTTATCAAATAGCAGCAGAGACAGGTGTAGATTCACTAGAAATGGACTTGAGAATGACTAAGGATGGCGAATTAATTGTCATGCATGATGAGACAATGGATCGTACGACAAATGGAAAAGGGAAGGTTTCTGATTATACATTAGAAGAAATAAGAGCGTTTCGAACGATGGAATCGGATGATAGCAAGGAAATAACAGAAAAAATCCCAACTTTAAAAGAAATATTAGAAACTTTTCATGATACTCAAAACTATTATATAGAAACAAGGCTCGTTGATGAGAAACTAGCAATGGAGGAAAAACTGATTCAGTTGTTAGAAGAGTATCAGCTTTTAGATAAAGAGTTAGTAACGATTCAGTCATTTTCAGAAGAAAGCTTAATGAAGATAAAAGAATTAGCACCAGATACTGAATTAGCCCTTCTTTTTCGAAAAGGCTCTTTTTCCTTGGAAAAGGCACATACGGTTGATTTCCCTATTATCGGAATAGAGTCTACTGATGTTACAAAAAAAGTTGTAGAGGAATTACATAAGAAGGGAAAAGAAGTTCACGTATATTTTATAAATAAGAAAACACAAAAAGAGGAACAAGAACGAGTATTGGAATATGAAGTGGATGGTTATTTCACTGATTATATTCATTTTACGAAAGAGATTTTAGCGATATAGAGAAAAAGGGTATGAAGGAATTTATTCACGCCCTTTTTTATTTTCCCGATAATTGAACCTAGGATTCTAATTTCTCTGGATCCTTAATTTGAATGGATGAAACTTCTCGACAATCTTATATTAGAACTTTAATTGGACGAGATACTTTCATATGTTTCGATACTCAGTTTCCGAAAGATTGAATTGGGAAGGGGCAAGAAATTGTCATAAGCAATTTTAGCATAATGAAAGGCATCTTTTTGATTATTTAGTTCTTTATAACAAAGAGCGATATAAGTATCTTTAATATAATAGATTCCAAAATCTACAGGATGGTTCAAATAATCTGGAACATGGACAGTTAACAAAATTTCTAGCGATTTTTCATATGCTTGTATATAGTAAAGAGCCTTTCCCTTTTGGAGGATATTCCAATTATCTCCAATCAGTTTTAATTCTTTTTCGTCATATTTTACATACTTATCGATAATTGGCATGACTCTACTGTATTGCCCTTTAATATTTATTAAATATTCGACATATAAAACATCGTAAAGTTCTATATAATTCTCGTCTTCTAAAAATTCACCAAATTGTTTTAGTTTTTTTAAGTAATAATTAAATTTTTGGTCCTCTGATCCTAGTAAAGCTTCAAAAGCAGCTAGTTTATATATATCATCCGTTTTATAATATATTTTTTCTTTTTTAGAGTTATCTAGAGCTCTTTCAATTGCTTGAGCAGTTCCCTGAGAATCACCAATTGCTGAATAGAAAGCTGCTTCATGGTAATCTAAGTTTACTTTTGTCATCGAGTCAATCTTATAATGCGAAGTTTCTAGTAAATGTCGTTCTTCTAAAAAAGTCTGAAGAGCTTCTTTATAACGGTGCTCTAGAAAAATGGTAATTGCCTTGAAAATGCCAACTTCTGCTCGGTTAGCAGTGAGATTGAGTGTATCATATATAGTTGCAGCTTTTTTAAAGTAAATTTCCCACTGGCTATCATACAGGCAAAATAGGCTATGACTGTAAATTTCTAATAAACGAGCAGATTCATAGCTGTCATTCATACTATTAATATAGGGTTGTATTAGTTTCATTATTTTTTTACAAGTTTCAATTGTTTCTTTTTTATTGCGAAAATAAACTTGAAATCCTTTATGTAGTTTTTCAGCTTGGTTTAGTACCTTTCTAATTTCAGTAGAACTAAATTTATCTACTAATTCAGACACAGTTACATTCAGTCTCTCAGCAATATATTCCAAACTCTCCATCGAAGGTTTTGCTTTATTATTTTCAATCTGACTAAGCATGCCTTTCGTTAATCTTTCTCCAGCTAATGCTTCCAGTGTCATTTTTCTTTGTTTTCTTAATGTACGAATTCGTTCTCCTAGCATAATAGTACACTCCTTTATTCGATAGTTTAATTATATTAAACTTTTTCTTGAAAGGGAAATTTTTGTGTGATATGATTTGTTTAATTTAATTAAACTTTATTGGGGAAGGATGGGATTTTGTTGGATGAATATCAGTTAGAAAAGAGAGCGATCTATCATTTATGGACATTTGTAAGTAGTAAATTAATTGCAACAGCCGGCTCGCAAATTTACACATTTGCCATTAGTTTGTATATTTTGCATTTGACTGGTTCTTCGATGAGTTTTGCCGTGAATATGTTATGTAATATCTTGCCTAGAACAATCGTTGCTCCTTTTGCTGGGTCCATTATTGACAGGTATCCTCGAAAAATAATTGCTATTACCGCTCAAACGGTTACTACAATGGCAATAGGTGGATTACTACTTTATAGCATAACAATGGGATTGTCATTACCCGCCATTTATACAACGTCTTGTATCTTGTCGATCACCTCTATGTTTGCAAGTAATGCCTTTACTTCATCATTAACAGGATTAATTGATGAAACTCGCATCCAGAAAGCATCCTCTTTAAATCAAATTGCTATTTCCATTGCGCAAATTGCAAGTCCTGCTATCGGTGGAATATTATTTGGTTTGGTTTCTATGTCTGTGTTTTTAACGATCTATCTTATCGCATCATTGATTGCGGTTATACTCGATTCCACCATGAATTTTACCCTTTTTGAAAAAGAACGGGATAAACAGGAGAAGAAAGAATCTGTTTTTCAAAGTTTAAAAGAAGGTTTAAATTATGTAAGGCTGCAACCATTATTGATGACGATCATCAGTATAAGTTTGATCGTTAATTTTATTTTTACAGCATTTAATGTAGGGTTCCCTTTTATCGTTAATACGAAATTACATATGCCATCCGTGCAGTTTGGGATTGTTGAAGGTGCTTTTGCTGTAGGAACTCTTTTGCTTTCGGTCTACCTGACATTAGGAAAGGAAGTAAAACAGCCGTTTATTGTTAGTAAAAGGGGAATACTTACGTCAAGTGTGTTAATAATAGCTGCAGCAGTTCCCATTATTATTTCGTTATCCACTACGACAGTATTCATTTACTATTTAGTAATTATGTTCTTATTTGGAGCAACGAATATCTTGATAAATATTCCGATTATGGTACTCTTGCAAAAGAAAATTGCTAATGAATATAAAGGTAGGGTTTTTACCATAATAGAGACTTTTGCTATGGCAATGATGCCAATAGGCACATTGTTGTTTGGCTTTCTATATGATTATGTTCCAGCACAGTGGATTCTCATTATGGCGGGATGTTTGACTATTATTTCTGTATTTATTCTTGCAAGGCCGTCGGTTATGGAAAAAGCAAAGGAATCAAAGTCAACATCATCTATTCCAAAACAAAAAGCTACTTCTGTTTGAAGATTCTTGAGGAGTGCTATCCGGTACTTAGTAGAAGAAAATCTAGAGAAGGTCGCTCTGTTCCTGAAAGAAGAAAATCAATGAGAAAAGGTAACAGAGAAAGTCGCTCAGTGACCAAAAAGAAGAAAATCGATGAGAAAAGGTAACAGAGAAGGCAGCTCAGTGACCAAAAAGAAGAAAATCGACGAGAAAAGGTAACAGAGAAGGCAGCTCTGTGACCTAAAAGAAGAAAATCAACGAGTAAAGGCAACAGACAGTTACTTTGTTTACTAAATGACCTCCCTCCCTTGCTACAATGAACAAAAAGTTTAACAAAACATAGTACACAAGAAAATGTATCTAATCCAAAAACTCTCCTTCCAAAACAGGAGGGTTTTTTAATAAAAAATTAAGATTAATAGGAGATAATGAACATTCTAGTTATAATAAAGAAGATAGGTGATTATATTAAACTAGTTAAACGAACTTAAAGTAAAAGCAGAGGTAATGTTCATATGAAAAAAAGAATAAAAGTAAAAATAAATGAGGAATATCGATCGGCGGAGCACAAAGCAGCCCGTTATTTCCATTCCCTTCAAAATCAGTTAACGGATAAGTCTTATGTGTCACGCTTAACGAATGACTTTCAAACTTGGAAGATAAGTCATATTCATTCTCCATCCATCCTTACTTATTTTTCCCGAAAAAAAAGAAAACCAGTTGTAAAAGGATATCGAACCTATATAGAATGGCTAAATTATGTAGGGAAATTAGATGATTATTTAAATCGGAGTATTTCCTATCTTTATATGCGTGATTTAGGAAAGGCCCTCTCTTCTCAATCTACTCAAGAAAGAATAAATGAAGTAGTTAAAAATATGAAAAATCATTTATTAAAGAAAGATGCAGAGGAGGGAAATTTTAGTGTATCCAGTATATATAAGTTAGCTAAAAAAGAAGCGGTCGAACATACGATGATTTGGGTATTGGAAAGACTGAAGCAAGTGACTTCTCATATACCTGCTGGGATGAGTGTAGAGCATGCCCAACGAAAAATACTGAAAATCCTTGCAGGAGTTTTAATGCATGAATTGGAGGAAAGAAGAGAACTAGAGCTTTCAAATCAAGAGCGCCAGACTCGATTAGAAAAAGCGATAAAACTAGGTTTTTATTATGGTTTAACCTATCCTTTAATTGATGATTTGCTTGATGCAAAAATTTTATCGTTGGAAGAAGAAATACAGTATTCCAATTTAATACGACATACATTAGAAACAGGTGAAGTTCCTGACTTAGGTAAATGGTCTGGAAAAAATGAAGAACTCATTCAATTCATTCATAAAGAACTAAAAGAAGCATTCGAATATATGAAGAAACAGCATGATAATCAAACATGGGAGTTATTTTTAAACCAATCCTATATCTTTTTTCATTCACAAGAGGTAGATAGAAAAAAGGAATTGACCAATAGTACTTATTCTAATGAAGAGTTATATATACCGGTAATTCTTAAATCTTCCGCTTCTAGGCAGATTGTTCGGTCATTAATGAATGCTCCAGAAGATGAAGGGTATGATCAAAGAACCTTTTATTATGGTATTTATAATCAGCTAGCCGATGATTTAGCAGATATGTTTGATGATCAAAAAGATGGGGCAGTTACACCTTATACGTATTATCTTACTTATTATCAAACAAGAAAGGATTTAATTAATCCGTTTGAAATGTATTGGACAGTCATTTCCTATTTGATTCACGATGTATACCATTCTGATTCCAAAACACAGGAAGTTATATTAGACCGGGCAATTAATGGGTTAAAACGGTTAAGGGAAAAATTAGGAGAACAGAAGTATAGTGATTTAATGGGGATTTTAACAAAGGGATTTCCTACCTTTAATCGGTTACTCCAACAAATGGTTGCAAAAGCCGATGATGTTGACTTTTTCGATAAGCTGCTTCGTGATCATATGATTGCCACATTGAAGGAAAATCGTCGCGAGCAGACGGAGTTTTCAGAAATGATTCAATCTATTCGTTCACCTATTGAGAAGATGCTGCCAATTACAGAAAACACAATGTTAGAGAAGGATATCGTGACAGAAGCAGCAAATTATAGTCTTGCAGGGGATGGGAAAAGATTGCGACCGATTATTACATGGTTTATCGGGGTAAAGGAATTGGAGTTAGATGATGCTCAAATCGTTCCATTGTTGCGATCTGTAGAGTATATGCATACAGCTTCTCTTATTTTTGACGATTTGCCAACACAGGATAATGCTGTGATGAGAAGAGGGCGCCCAACTTTACATGAAGTATATAATGCTGCAACAGCTGAGTTAACAGGCCTCTTTCTTACACAAAAGGCAATAGAGGAACAAGCTAGTTTACAGGATTTTGCTGGATCTATTGTGTTAAAACTGATTCAATATACAACAAAAGCTACTGCTGATATGTGTAAAGGACAGGTGATGGATTTAGAATCCAGAAGAAAACAATTATCCCTTCAAGAATTGAATACCCTTTGTTTTTATAAAACAGGCATTGGCTTTGAAGCCGCTCTTCTTATGCCTGCTATTTTAGCAGGAGTTTCAGAAGAAGTTAAGGATCAATTGAAGAAATATGCTTACCATGCTGGAATCGCTTTTCAAATTAAGGATGATTTGCTGGATGCGGAAGGAAGTAAAGAAATATTAGGAAAAGAAGCTGGTATGGATAAAGACAACGATACATCTACTTTTGTTACAGTACTTGGTTTGGAAGGTGCGAAAAAGGAAATGTGGGAGCATTATTGTAAGTCCTTGGAAATTGTTGATTCCTTGCCAAAGAAGACAAACTTTTTAAAGTGTTTAGTAGATTATATCGTGAATCGAAATCGGTAATAATGATTGGAGAAGTTCGAAAGGAAAGGTGGATAGAAAAATGAAAATTACCTTTTTAGGAAAATACGGAGGATATCCAGGCAAGGACAGTGCTACTTCTTCTTTTTTATTAGAGTCTAATGGATTTCATTTATTGGTTGATTGTGGGAGTGGGGTGTTATCAAAAGTTCAATCATTTGTCGATTTAAAAGATTTAGATGCATGCATTCTTTCCCACTATCATCATGACCATATCGCTGATGTGGGAGTTCTGCAATATGCTATGCTAGTTGAGTCAAAACTCGGAAACCGAACAAAAGCTTTCCCAATTTATGGGCATAAAAGAGATGCTAAGTTTGACGAATTAACCAATGATATTTTTACAGAAGGACGGGAAATTTCAGTAGGAAAAACGTCTGACATAGGACCATTCAGCCTATCTTTTTGTGAAACGATTCATCCTGCCTATTGTTTGGCTATGAAAATACAGGCAAGTGGCCAAACCATTCTTTACACCGCAGATACCGAGTGGAAGGATGATTTAGTCGTGTTTGCAAAAAATGCGGATGTTCTAATAAGTGAAGCAAGCATTTATAAAGAACAATTCGGTATGGTTAAAGGACATCTAACTGGAGAGGAAGCCGGAAAACTTGCTGAACAAGCGGGTGTAAAGCAACTCCTTTTAACCCATCTTCCCCATTACGGTGAGCAGGAAAAACTTGTGGAAGAAGCAAAACAAGGGTATAGTGGTCCCGTTCAGTTGGTAAATCCCGGTATGGTAATAGATCTTAAATAACTTCAAATAATAAGACTGGGACAGAACAAAATATATAATAGATAAAGACGAGCAATCTCTCATTTAGTAGCGAAACCAGCTCGTTCCATCATTTTTTTAAAAGAAAATATAATGAGTAGGAAATACAAAGCGAAGTATATTCAATCTGTGGGTGATCACCACAAACCTTCTTTCTTAAAATGAATAAAACCCCAAACAATTATACGGAATTTTCTTAGCATGTACGTATAATCGTTCGGGGTTATTTGGTTGAAAATACTTATGTCCCGGCTTCCTTTTCATGCTATCGAACAGGTATAAATCATTTTAACAAATTCAAATTCTGCTCCATTTGTCGATTGCATAAATATGGTTGTCTCTTTAAAGCCTGCTTTCTTATATACCTTTATCCCACTCTTAACGGTCAGTAAGACTCCCCCCCTTAAGCATAGGAGAATACGAGGAAGGTAGGTGGGAGATCAACTGTCCGTAAAGGTCCGATTGGTTCAACTAACCATCAGTTGGGGATGAAGGAAAACCCCCACTGATGGAAGTTTCACTTTATGGCCCGAGTGTTGAAAGTTGCGACAGCCAAAGAGATAAAGGCTGGGGAATACCGTTCTTTTATATAATTGATTCCAGTTGTTAAAAATGTATATCCATTCCCCTGACCTGTTAAATCAGGTCTAAGACCAAGTCCTATATTAATTGTATTATTTTCTTCTTGATATATACTGAAAAAACCAATGAGCTGCTTTTTTTCAGTAACAGCATAAATAGAGTTATTTCTTTTATTATTATCAAGAAATTCTGCTAAATCTTCTTCATCCGCCTCCATATCATAAAAAGCATACTTTCCATCATAATGCCAGTTATAAGCTATTTCTTCTGCTTGTTCTTGTGTGATAGGTTGGAGTGTATAGGTCATTTTTTTCTCCCTTTTTTATAAAATTATACTATATCAAAACATTGTGATAAAACGAAAAATTTCTTCTTCTCTGAACAATTGGAACAAGCTATACTTAAGAAAATGAGAAGGGGGTAGAAGGGACATGAAAATTGATAATCGAATTCCCTTTAATATAGAAGAAGCAACAATTTTAGAAGTGCAAAAGGCACTTGATTCGGGTGTTATTACTTCATGGGAACTGACAAAGCAATATTTAGAGCGAATAGCTGCGTATGATTCTACATTATGCTCTATTAGAGAAATTAATCCTGATGCATTAGAGATTGCAGCAGAACTAGATAAAAAAAGACAGGAAATCAATCAAATTGGACCACTTTATGGTATTCCTGTTATTATTAAGGACAATATTGATACGAAGGATGCGATGGCTACAACTGCCGGCTCGATTGCATTGGAAAATAATTTTGCAAAAGAAGATGCTTTTATTGTCAAAAAGCTACGAGAGGCAGGAGCGATTATTATTGGAAAGGCAAATCTTTCAGAATTTGCTAATTTTATTACTGAATTAGATATGCCCAACGGCTATAGCTCATTAGGTGGCCAAGTAATGAATCCATATGGTCCTGCTGTATGGGATGTTGGTGGTTCAAGTTCTGGCACTGGCGCAAGCATTGCCGCCAATTTTGCTGTTGTTGGGATAGGGACAGAAACGTCTGGATCTATTCTTAGTCCTGCTAGCAATAATTCCCTTGTCGGAATTAAACCAACCCTTGGTCTTGTTAGCCGTTCCGGCATTATTCCGCTCGCACATAGTCAGGATACGGCGGGGCCAATGACGAGAACAGTTTGTGATGCTGCTATTCTTTTAGGAATAATTGCAGGTGTAGACGAAGCAGATGAAGTGACTAAAACATGTGAAGGGCAGCCGAGTGATTATACAACATTTTTAAAAACGGACGGTCTTAAAGGAAAAAGAATTGGCGTTGATCGTTCCTTCTTGCCTGAAGAGGAAGACGAAGTTGTGTTGTTTAATGAAGCATTGGAAGAATTAACAAAGCAAGGAGCTATTCTGCTTGATGTGACAATTCCTCGAGAAAAGTTTGAGTCGATCGTTCTCTATCATGAGTTTAAGCATGGTATAAATAACTACTTACATAAACTTTCAGAGGAAGTTCCCGTTCATTCATTAAGTGAAGTAATTGCATTTAATAAACAACATTTGGATGCTGTTAAGTATGGGCAAACAATTCTTGAATACTGCCAAACGTTAAACGGAGATTTGGACGATCCAAAATACAAGAAACACCGAGAAAAGGATATTAGACTTTCGGCAACAAAAGGAATCGATGTGGCAATGGAAGAATATCAATTGGATGGCTTAGTGTTTGCGAAATATTTAGGATGTGAGATGCCTGCAAAAGCAGGATATCCATCTATTACTGTTCCAGCAGGATATACACCCAAAGGAAAGCCTATGGGAATCACCTTCTCAGGATTAGCCTATAGTGAACCTAGATTAATTGAAATGGCATTTAGTTATGAACAAGCGACAAACCTTCGCATTCCACCTGAATTAAATAAGGAATAACAAAAAAGTAGCTTAAGGAAGCAGTGTGCCAAAAGTACATGGCTTTCTTAAGCATAAGCTAAAGAGTAGGACAATATATTAATAGAAATATTTGTTCTTATTTAATATGTCTATACAGTTTGTCCTAGATTGATTTTCAGATATAAGCTATAATAAAACAAAAAGAAAGCTCTTACATTTGACTGGCACAACCCATAAGTAGCCATTGAAACAGCTGCTAGTAGCCATTTTTGTACTAGTGTTTGTTAGCAAAATAGTAGGAATTCATGTTTTGAGGAGGAAAAGGAATTGTCTTTAACACGTGTGCTGGTAGGGATTTTTAAAAGTTTTGAAGAGACGAAGGAACAGCCTAAAGTTCCTGAATTAAAGACACGCTATTATAAAAAAAGTCGTGATCGATTAATGGAAACGGTAAAAACCGTGATAGAAAGAAAAATGACGAATTGGGAATTGAAAAAAATCGATACGGATCGTGGCGAAATTGTCCTAAGTAAGGGATCGAGTTTAATGATTATTACGGTTTATAAGATGGCCGGAATGCAATCTGCAATTGATGTTTATTGTTCAAAGGAAGGGGCTTTAGGAGATTTCGGATCCAGCTATAAATATATTCAGCAATTTTTTAAAGCGCTTCATACAGAGATTCAGCCAGAGAAAGGATAAGAATCCATCAGCTGCAAATACATTTAGTTGTTGTGAAAAGGAATAGGAGTGCAGTGAATGAAAATTATTCTTACAGGAGCTAATCGGGGATTGGGGATTCATCTAGTCAAAACGGCTTTGGAACGAGGCCATACTGTGCTTGCAGGTGTGCGAACAATACAAGAGGATTCCCCTATTAATCTATTGAAAAAACAATATCCAGATAAAGTATATACATATTTCCTTGATGTAACGAACGAGGAATCTGTTGCAACTGCAGCTAAATTAGCAGCAGAGGATGTCGGTTCTATCGATGGAATTATTAATAATGCCGGAGTTTTGACAGAGCGGGGAAAAATAATCGAAGAGCTAGACTTTGAAAATGTGAAGTTCACAATGGATGTTAATGTATTAGGACCAATGAGAGTAATGAAACATTTTCTACCACTCTTATATAAAGGGAAGAAGAAAACGATTATTAATATTTCTTCTGAAGCTGGTAGTATTCATAATGCTTATGGTGGTGATTTTCCCTATGGCATTTCGAAAGCTGCGCTGAACATGTTTAGTGTACAATTATCAAGATATGTGAAAGAAAAGGATATTGCTGTACATGCTGTCCATCCTGGTTGGATCAAAACGGATATGGGCGGCGAAAATGCTACAGGCTATCCAGAAGAATCAGCAAATGGCATACTAGATATTCTAGAAGGAAAGATAGAAGCAAAAAGTGAACTAGGATTTATTGATTTTAAAGGACAAGAAATGAAAATTTAGCTAGAAATGTGTTTAGGGAAAGAATCAGACTTTTGTGCACCACGCAAAAAGTTTCTGATTCTTTTCTATATAAAAAGAAAATCTTCCTTCTCAGTAAAAGAAAAAAATCCCCATGGATGGAAATTTCCATTATAATAGAAATATTATTTATAATATTCTGTTGATTTATTGAGGAAGGAGTAACTAATGAAAAAGGAAGAGGTAGTAACAAGGCAGCAGTTAAATCAATTACATATCGGAGACTTGCTATCCTTAGCCACGATCGTTGGTTGGGATTATGATAGAGAGGAAATACAAACTTTGCTCGCTTCAGGGAGTGTTTATGGACATGTAAATATCGATAAGATGGTTATATCCTGTGCGGCCATTATTCCTTATGGAGCTAAATTAGCCTCGATCGGCATGGTTATTGTCCATCCAGACTATCGAGGAAGAGGATTAGCGAAAGAGCTATTGATTCAGTGTATGAGCCAAGTAACACAAAATACCGCACTTATGTTAATTGCTACAAAAGAAGGTAGACCTGTATATGAAAAATTAGGCTTTAAAGAATATAGTCATGTGACAAAGCTTCTAGGGGAAGGAAAAATATTTGAGGTAGCATCGGATGGTTATTCCATTAGTCCGTTAAACAAAACTGATATAAAAGAAATGATGGAGTTAGACGAAGTGGCATTTGGAAGTGGGAGAGAACTATTTCTAAAAAATAGGATAAAGCAGGCAAAGGATACACTTGTGCTAAAGGAACAAGGCATAATTGTTGGATATGCTCTTGCTGTTAAAAAACCTGCTAATCTCGTACTTGGTCCAGTAGTTGCTCAAAATGATAAACAAGCGATGCTCCTTATTCAAACAATAATTGCGACCAATAAGGGAAGTATACGAATAGATGTATTAGATGGGAAGACATCATTAATGAAAGAATTAGAGACAGTAGGATTTCAAGTAAACGATCGTCCCCCGGTAATGGTCAAGAATCTTGAAGCATTTCCAAAAAGAAATAATAGCTTATATGCAATTGCGGCACAGGCTTATGGATGAATAATGTATGCTTATTTTAGATTTTTCTATATTAAGGGGAATCTTTTTTCTATGATATGAATAGTAGAAAAATATTGAATTAGAGTATATATTGTCCAAAAAGAAATAGATATAATGAATAGAGGAAAAAATTCTATGAATATATTGTGAAGAAAAGAGGAGGAAAATGATGTATAAAAATAAAATGGGGAAAGTGAGGTCGGGCTGGATTATTTTGTTAGCTATAACAGCTACAATGATAGCGCAAATGATTCTTTCAGCCCCAGGTATGATTATCGCCGTAATTATTGAATCACAAATTCATCCTAATATTTCGGATGAAATGATTGATCAGGTTTTAGATAGTTCTCCGCTATCTCTCTTGTCTCAAGGTTTAGGATTAATCGGTGGTATCGCAATCTTGTTTCTTTTATGGAAGTTTGTTAATAAGAAGAGAATTTCAGAAATGGGATTTAAAAGGTTTTCTCCAGATTTTATTACTGGTTTAGGACTTGGTGCAGTGTCTATCGTCTTTATTTTTTTAATTCTATTATTCACCCAAAATATAGAGATGGCTAATTCTTTTGCTTCACCAGATTTTTCTGCCTACACGCTATCTTATCTTCTGTTTTTTATTTTAGTAGGGTTTTCAGAGGAACTAACATTTAGAGGCTACATTATGACAACACTTGCAGATAACGGTAACTCTAAGACGGTCGTGTATATCGTTTCCTCGCTTATTTTTGGTGTGGCACATTTATTAAATCCGAATGTGGCGGTTCTTGGAATTATTAATATTTTTCTTGTTGGGCTCCTGTTTGCTTATATGTATGATAAGACGAAAAGCCTATGGATGCCAATTGGTTACCATGTAACGTGGAATTATTTTCAAGGAAATGTGTTTGGTTTTCCAGTTAGTGGTACTACTCCGCACGGTCTTTATGGAATCGATGTGTCCATGGGAAATAATTGGCTAACGGGCGGTTCTTTTGGCCTGGAAGGCGGTTTACTAGCTACTTTAATGATTGTTCTAGGTTTTGTTGTTACTAATCTATATACAAAGAAAAGAGTGATGTAATTCCACTAGTGTTGCGTAAATAGTGTCATAATTTTCAGTTTAATTGTTTACTCTACTTAGAGCCAAAAAAGTAATTACCTTTCTAAAGGCGGCTCCTGTCCATTTGGAAATTTATTTACAATTAGACCTGTGCAACGACAACAATTTGTTGATTAAGGGATGGCTTTTCCTTCAATTTTGCGAAGCCAGACATGTGCTGGTTTCCACAATGCTGCCCTTAAATAACGGCTAATTTGCAAGGTTTTCCGCTTACTTTTTGTTTCGAGTTGTACCAGAACATGAAGACAAAAAACAATAAGTGCGATAAACACTTGATTTTGAATCGCCCATTCACTTTGACCGTAGAATTTCTTGATATTGAGATGTTGTTTAATCCATTTAAAAAACAGCTCAATTGCCCATCGTGATTTATACATTTCCGATATTTCTTCGGCGCTTAAGTCAAAACGATTTGTGATTAAATGAAGTTCATTACCTTTTGAATCTATTATTTTTAGAAGTCGAAAATAGTTTTCAGCTCGGTTTTGAGTTGTACCAATCAACACCATTTGATCCGACAAAACAGATGAATCCTTGGGTAGTTTAAAATCATAAACCTCCCGTACGACTGCGTTTTTTCGTAGCCTAGAAAGAAAAAAGTAGCCTTCATCGGTCATGCGATCAAAACGCTCGTAGTCTAGATAACCTCGGTCAAACACATACATGCATTCTTTATCGTCAACCATAATCTCAAGTTGACCACGATCGTGTTCGCTTGCCGTTGTCATCACGGCTTTTTCGGGATAGGATTCTCCCTTTTCCATAAATACAAGGCGTAAGTGTAACTTTACGCCTGCCTTAGTTTTGCGGAACTTCGCCCATTTATGATTGGTCAAATTTAGTGGCAAAGTACTTGAATCAATAATTTTTAACGGCATGACAAGTTTTGTGTAGTGTGTTTTGGCGTGAATTTGTCCGACTAAATCAAGGAAAAGTCTTTGAAACAAATCTGGATTTAGACCATTTAAACGGCGCGAGAGCTGAGAAATGCTTATAGAATCAAGGTCGATTTCCTTTTGAAGATGATCATCAAAAAGGCAATCACTTAACGCATGAAGACTTTCAACTTCTTCTAATTGTGCAAAAAGTAATAGTTTTAGGAATGATTCTGTCGTTAACTTTTTCGTATAGCAATCTAATTTCAATGTTTTCACCTGTTCTTCAAATAATTGAAGATTAATTGGCGAAAACCATTGTCCAAATGAAGTTTTTCGTGTAATCTTGTCCATGAGATTTGTCCTTTTTTAGTGGATTTGGACGGGTTACCACCTGACTTATCCATTATAAAGGACTTTTTCTATGCATAAAATAATAAAAGTGAACATTTCGAGTATTTTTAATAGTGAAATTAAATTAATGCAACACTAGTGATGTAATTCATATAAGTTTTGTTTAGCGAAAAAATAATATTCTCATAGAATAATTGTCTAATATGCGATATAATAAGTCGAGCTAAAACAATAGCATAGTAAAATCCGTTTCTACGGTGGAGGTTCTAGCTACCCTCTTTAAAAAACTAAGAAAAACAGGACTGCTTTCTTAGTAGTGCTGTTTTTTCTATATGAAGGAGATTTTAGAAATGAAAAACGAAAAAGCGGTTGTTGTATTTAGTGGTGGTCAAGATAGCACTACTTGTTTATTTTGGGCGATGAAAAACTTCAAAGAAGTAGTGGCTGTCACGTTTGACTATAACCAAAGGCATATTACAGAGATTGAATGTGCGAAGAAGATTAATGAAGAACTTGGCATTAAACATCATATTCTTGATATGTCGCTACTAAATCAGCTTGCGCCAAATGCTTTAACAAGGGAAGATATTGCGGTAGAAGAAGGGAAGGATGGCGCATTGCCTTCCACATTTGTTCCAGGACGTAATTTATTGTTTATGTCATTTGCAGGTGTATTAGCAAGTCAAATACAAGCAAAACATATCGTAACTGGCGTTTGTGAGACAGATTTTAGTGGATATCCGGACTGTCGTGACATCTTTATTAAGTCATTGAATGTAACGTTAAATCTTTCAATGGACAATCAATTTGTTATTCATACTCCACTAATGTGGTTAAATAAAGCAGAGACATGGGGACTCGCAGATCAACTGAATGCGTTCGATTTTGTTCGTGAAAAGACATTGACATGCTATAACGGAATTGTTGCAGATGGCTGTGGGGAATGTCCGGCTTGTAAGTTGCGCAAAAAGGGCTTAGATGATTATTTAGCTGGTCGAAAGGGGGTATAATAGGATGCATGACTTTCGAGTAGTAGATAAACTGCAAAAATTTGGGGAAGATATTTCTTCAAAGCAATTAAAATATCATCATAAGCGTGTGATGGTTAGTAAAGAGTTTACCTTTGATGCAGCACATCATTTGCATGCCTACGAAGGGAAATGCATGAATCTGCATGGACATACGTACAAGGTTGTTTTTGGAATTAGTGGCTATTTAGATGACCGCGGATTAATGATAGATTTTGGCGATATTAAAAAGATTTGGAAAAGCGACATTGAAATTTACTTGGATCATCGCTATTTAAATGAGACACTTCCACCAATGAATACTACAGCAGAGAATATTGTTTATTGGATTTTCAAAAAAATGGAAGAAGCCTTGAACAAAGATGAGATGAAACAAGTAGATAATGGGGCAAGAGTGGAATTTGTTCGCCTCTATGAAACTCCTACTAGTTTTGCAGAAATGAAAAGGGAGTGGATGGAGTATGAGTAAAGTACCTGTAATGGAGATATTCGGACCAACGATTCAAGGAGAGGGAATGGTCATTGGCCAAAAAACGATGTTTGTCAGAACAGCAGGCTGCGATTATTCTTGTGCTTGGTGTGATTCTGCCTTTACATGGGATGGCAGCGGCAAGGGACTAATCAAGCAAATGCAGGCAGAAGAGATTTGGCAGGAGCTAGTGCAATTAGGCGGCGATGGTTTTTCTCATGTCACCCTTTCTGGAGGAAACCCAGCCCTATTGAAAAATCTTTCGTATTTGGTTGATTTTTTAAAGGAAAAGGAAATAAAAATAGGACTTGAAACCCAGGGAAGTAAATGGCAGGATTGGTTTGTAGATATCGATGAATTGACTATTTCACCAAAACCACCAAGTTCTAAAATGAATACTGATTTTGACATATTAGATTCGATTATGCAAAGATTAAGAGATGCAAATCGAAGTAATCATATTAGTCTAAAAGTCGTTGTATTTTCAGATGAAGATTATGACTATGCCAAGAAAGTGCATCTGCGTTATTCAGATATTCCTTTTTTTCTGCAAGTCGGTAATGAAGATAACAAAACGACTGATAACATTCAATTAGTAGAGCAATTATTGACTAAGTATAAGTGGTTGATTGGTAAAACAATGCTTGATCATAAGTTCAAAAATGTAAAGGTACTCCCACAGCTACATACGTATATTTGGGGAAATAAGCGTGGCGTGTAGATAATCTGGAAGGCATTTAGGAGGATTTTGGAATGAGTAAAATTAATACTCCTCAAATAGAGGAGGCAATTCGTTTATTATTAGAAGCGGTTGGAGAAGATCCAAATAGAGAAGGATTATTGGATACTCCAAAACGTGTAGCAAAAATGTATGAAGAAGTTTTTTCAGGTCTTACAATCGATCCAAAAGAATATTTTGAAACCATTTTCCATGAAGACCATGAAGAACTTGTATTAGTAAAAGATATTCCTTTTTACTCTATGTGTGAGCATCATTTAGTTCCTTTCTATGGAAAAGCACATGTAGCCTATATTCCTAAAGGAGGAAGGGTTGCAGGATTAAGTAAGCTTGCAAGAGCAATAGAGGCAGTTTCGAAACGCCCACAGCTGCAAGAACGAATTACATCCACTGTAGCAGATACAATGATGGAAACTTTAGAGCCTTATGGAGTGATGATCGTGGTAGAAGCAGAACATATGTGTATGACAATGCGTGGAGTGAAAAAGCCAGGTGCTAAAACAGTTACTTCTGCTGTTCGTGGTGTTTTCCAAACAGACAGTGACAAGCGAGCAGAAGTATTTGCGATGATAAAATAAGATGAACTATTGATAAAGGTTAAAAATCCTGTGAGAGCAGGATTTTTTTTATTAAATTAACTTACCATTTTTTATAATGGCTGTTTTGTATGAAAACTCTTTAGGTAAAAGGCAACACTAAGCTGAACCTTCTAAATTTGAACTTTTTTAAAAGGCTAGGAATGATTAAATATAGTGCTTTTGTTATTCATTAAGCAATTTGTTCATTAGTGGGTTCAATACGATACCCTTTCCTTTTTAAGTATTGAATCATTTTTTGTTCTTTACTTTGTTCGAGATCAACATAATCAGGGCCTAGTTCCTGATATGGTTGCCTTGTTTTTAAAATATTGTAAGCAATTGTTAGGATTAAATGAGCGGAAGCGATCCGTGCTTTCGATTTTCCTTGTCGTTTCATAATTCTTTTTCTATGTGCAGATATGCGATTATACTGTCTATCTGTAGCCATGGAACATTCAACAGCGGTGGTTCTTAATGATTTGTTTCCGTACTGAGTTTTACCTGTTTTTTTTTTACCGGCACTCTCATAATTTCCTGGACTCACTCCAGCCCATGAGGCTAGATGTTTAGAACTTTTAAATACTGACATGTCTACACCCATTTCAGCTATAAAGATTGCGGATGCATTTTTATCCACACCCGGTATGGTATCTAGTAGTTCGCACTCCTCTTGATAAGGAATAAGCGCTTGGTCTATGCGTTCAACTACTTTTTCGATTGTTTCATCGATGTGATTGATATGGTCCCAATGGAAACGTAACATATCAATATGATGTTTACGTATTCCACCGTTAAGGGCTTCTGCAATATCTGTTGTGCTCGCCTTAACTCTTGAATCAACCATTTGTTGAAGTTCAAACACACCTATTTTTTCGCCGTTTATTAGGGCTTCAATAATGCGACAACCAGTGACACCAAAAATGTCAGATAAAACAGAAGTTAGTTTAATATTTGCATCCTGTAGAATTTTGTGGATTCGATTGCGCTCAGAAGTTCGTGTATGGATGAGTTTTTTACGATACCGGGTTAAATCTCGCAAATCACGAATTTCTTTGGGCGGTACAAAATTTTTTTCAATTAGTCCAGAACGCAAAAGTTTAGCTAACCACTCCGCATCTTTTACGTCTGTTTTCCTTCCGGGAACATTTTTAACATGTTGGGCATTGGCAAGGATTAATTGGAAGTCACATTCTATAACATTCCAAACGGGCTTCCAATATACACCGGTACTTTCCATTACAGCATCCGTTATTTTGTGTGAGGATAGCCAGTCGCTAAGTGCCAAAAGGCCACTTGTGGTTGTTGGAAAGGTTTGAATCTCTTTATTTGGTTTTTTATCTAATGAACCAAATAAAACACAAGCAACTACTGTTTCTTGGTGTACATCTAGGCCTGCACACCGTTCAATCATAGCTTCCATATAATCACCTCAAAGATTTTAATACAATACAAGCGACAGAAGTCATCATACAAAATTTTTGTATTCGTGTTTATAAACACATTAGACGGTTCTTTTAAACTGTCACAACCAGTTTTTCTAACGGGGTATCAACTTGTATTGATCCACCAAACAGTCTTCGGACTGGTCGTATTGTACTATTAATTATGGTCAGGTGTTAAGTGGTTTAGACTTTCTATCATGGGATAGGAGCAAGTTTTCATGATAGACGGTGGCGGCGGGTAACGCCGCCATGAGAGTTTTTCTAAAGGATTGTTGTTTTTTCAATAGGAAAAAAGAATTAATAGGAAAATTGGAGCAGCCGGAATACACGAAGACGCCACGGGGATTAGCGAGACAGTCTGAGACCCCGGAAAGCGAAGTGTATTCCGGCTGCGGGTAATCGCAACAAACTTTACGAAAACAGCCTTTATAATAAAAGTGGAACTTTTTCGTGGATAGACTGGTCTTTAAGGTAAAGGGGGGTGTTCGATATTACTGGTTTTAATGAGAAGGAGATATATGAACTCTTTTTTGAGAAGGTATATAAAACAACTTTTTATATTCTGAAAAATGAGGAACTTGCGAAAGATGCCACTCATGATACCTTTATAAAGGTATTAAAAAATTTAGGGAAAATAAATAACCACTCCAAGTTAAGTGCTTGGATAACTACGATTGCAACAAGAACTGCCATTGATATCTATAATAAAAACAAAAGACAATCAGCACAATTGTTTGAAGAAGAAAACTATGTGTTAAACACTTATGAATTTAATGATGAGAAAGATGAAATAGAATATTATTTAGCCAATTTACCACCGGAACAAAAACAAGTATTGATATTAAAATATATGGATGACTTATCAGAGAGAGAAATTGCTAAATTGCTTTCTATTAAATTAGGAACAGTTAAATCAAGAATATATCGTGCAAAACAAAAAATGTATCGACAGTATCAATCAGGAGGTGAAAGTAAAGTTGAAGAATAATCAAGAAGATGAAAGATTAAAGGAGCAGTTAGAGAAGGAGTATAACTCTATTAAAATACCTAGTGGACTAAAAGAAGAATTGTGGACACAGATTTCTACAACACGAAAAAAAAGGAGGATTTATTCAAAAATTTTTCCTTTTATGGCTGTAGCTACGTTTATCATTATATTAATTCCGCTTGGGTTAAGTTTAAATTCTTCTGATTCGGCACGAAATCCAAGTGATAGTATAGCAGCGAAAGAAGAAGCGGGTATAAGAACAATAGAAGCTGTTATAAAAAATAACTTTACGGGACCTGACGAGAAATGGTTAAGATTAATGAATAATATGAGTTCGGTAGAAGAGGGAGAAATAAAGGGATTAAGCGAATATGAAGAGGGCTTATATAAAGAGTATTTTGCAAGTGATAGAGCGTATGTTGAATACGTTTCAAGATATGGGTCCGTAGTATGGAATGAACCTGCGAGATATCATTACACTTTAAGAGTATTGGAAATTAATTGTGAAAAGACCAGTTCTGATGAGATTATATATAATTTTTCTGCAAAAATAGAGTACCGTAAACAGGACAGCAGTACAGCAGAAGTTGGAACAATTACTGGGCAAGCAAATTTAAATGAAGAACACAAAATAGAAGTAATGTTAATTAATTATTTTGATCTTATTAATGAATTTGAGTGAATACTGTTTTTGCTAATTCAAAATGACCGAAAGTTGACGGTGTTGCCTGTCCAGAATTAGACGGTTATAATGTCCATATGTACATGATTCGAAACATTTCGACATTTATGATTATGATTCTGGAGAAAGGAAAAGACGCCTCCCATTATGTATACCTGCGCCAACAGATATACGGGAGACGTCCCCTAAAAAACCATATGATTATTGTATCAGATTATAAACTAATTGAAAACAAAGGAGTTTTTAGTTAGAGGTGCGGGGAGGATTCCTTCTCCCTGTTGCGGGAAAAGCATGAGCGTAATTGGTACTAGAGATAGAAAATCAAGAGAAAGTTCTGGAGAGACAAAAGTATACAACATTCGGCGATTAGGTTGTGATCAATGCGGCCGGATTCATCATGAATTACCAGATTTCTTAGTTCCATATAAGAGGTATAAGGCAGAGTGTATTGAGTCGGTTCTTTCGAACCCTTCTTCACATGATGTTCCAGCTGATGAGTCTACCCTATTTCGTTGGTTAAATTGGTTTAATTATTTTGTAGATTACTGGGCTAATTGTCTTATGTCTATTGTGCTTCGAACTAAACAAGGCGAGGTCCCTTTGAATTTGACGTCCGCAAATTCAGAGCCTGCACTTCAAAGAATAGGACGGCTGGTGGGGAATGCCCCCAGATGGCTGGAGAGAATTGTCCGGCCAATTGTGAATTTTAATTTGTGGCTACATACCCGTTCTGCATTCTTGTCCGAAGAAAGCTGATTTACACTCATGATAATCACATTTGTAAAAGGAGTGTTATCATGAGAAATCAAAAAAAGGCAGAAGAGATTGCAGTACAAAGGTTCCAACTCATTGCCCCTTTGTTGGCGGAAGGGCTAGATGCTGGAAAAGCAAAGGAATTGAAAAACCATATATGTAAGACCAGCGGTCTTTCTGAAAGGACAATCAGACGTTACCTTGAGCAGTATCGTAATGAAAGTTTTGAAGGGCTAAAGCCAAAAGGAATCTCAGAACAAATGAAAAAAGAGGGCATTCCCTCGCATTTATTGGATCAAGCGATTCTTCTTCGAAAAGAAGCCCCTACTAGAAGTGTTGCCCAAATTATTCAAATACTAGAGTGGGAGGGCTTGGCTAAACCAGGGCAGCTAAAACGTTCAACCCTTCAAGAAAAGTTAACTGAAAGAGGATATAGTTCTAGGCAAATGAGGCTCTACTCTCAAACAGGAGTAGCGGCTAGACGATTTCAAAAGCGTCATCGTAACCAGCTGTGGCAATCGGATATTAAATATGGACCTTATTTGCCCATTGGACCAAACGGCACGAAGAAGCAGGTCTATTTAGTAGCTATAATAGACGACGCAACCCGATTTATTCTGCATGGTGCCTTCTATCCTACCCTAGATTCCAGGATTATAGAAGATGCTTTTCGAAACGCTATACAAAAATACGGCGTCCCTGATGCTGTTTATTTTGATAACGGTAAACAGTACAGAACTAGGTGGATGTCTCGTACTTGTTCCAAATTAGGCACAAGGCTAATCTATGCAAAACCGTATGCGGCTGAGTCAAAAGGAAAGGTTGAACGCTTTAATAGAGTGGTAGACTCTTTCTTAGGTGAAGCAGCGCTTGAAAAGCCCAATTCATTAGATCGCTTGAATGAGCTCTTTCAAGTATGGTTATCAGAGTGTTATCAAAATAAACCACATTCCGGTCTTGGGGAGAACATTAGCCCTGAAACTGCTTTTCGAAGCGATAAAAAAGCCCTTCGATTTATTGATCCTGACAAACTAGCGAATGCATTCTTGCATTGTGAGACGCGGAAAGTAGATAAGTCGGGATGCATTAGTTTTATGGATCAGAAATATGAGGTTGGCCTATCCTTTATTGGTCGTCAAGTAGATGTTGTTTATGACCCTGCGTACTTGGATGAGCTAACAATTGAATACGAGGGGCATTCCCCGTGGAAAGCCAAAAAGCTTGTGATTGGTGAAAGAGCTGGGAAACGTCCAACATTGCCTTCACATCTCCAATCACATAAAACTGATTCTTCCAGACTTCTTAAAGCAGCCGAACAGAAGCATCAAGAACGAAAAATTGAGCAAGCTCCAGCCGTTTCTTTCCGTGCTATTTGGAAGGAGGATGGCGAAGATGTTTGAGGACTTTTATGGAATGAAACATACCCCTTTTACTCGGGATGTTCCTCCAACTCAACTTTATGAATCGTTTACGATGCAAGAAGTTTTGGGCCGGTTAAAGTATGCGGCAGAAAGACAGTTATTTGCCGTATTAACCGGAGATTGTGGCACTGGGAAAACCACAACAATTCGGAAATTTGTCGATGGCCTTGATGGCGGCAAATTTCAAGTACTATATTTATCCGATTCAAAACTAACTCCCCGGCATTTTTATAAAGGATTATTAGAGCAGTTGGGGTCGGAAGCGAAATTTTATCGAGGGGATGCAAAACGGCAGCTACATCGGGAAATTGAGTTAATGAGAGGCATTCATGGGATCCAACCCGTAGTTGTAATAGATGAATCCCACCTGTTAGACCGTGAGATGCTTGAGGAGGTTAGATTTTTACTGAATTTTAAAATGGATGCGCAAAGTCCGATGGCTCTTATCCTTGTGGGACAAAGTGAATTATGGGACCGTCTGCGTCTTCAATCATACGCAGCCATTCGCCAAAGAATTGATATTCAATTTAGATTAAGTCACTATGATCAGGCTCAGGTTAATGAATATGTCTCACGACATCTAGATTATGCTGGGGTAGACCAACAAATCTTTTCAGACGGTGCTTTGGAGGAAATTCATCGGTTTTCTGGTGGAACGCCAAGACTTATAAATAAATTATGCACACACAGTCTCCTGTATGGAGCCCAAAATGGACGTCGTATCATTGATGATCATATGGTTAAGCATGTCATTCAGGGGGAACTGTCATGAGCAGACTGTGGTTGAATATGATCTATGAGAAGGATTTAGATTGCTGGTCAGTGGTAATGGATGATGATAACTACATGATACATTGTGGTGAGTTTTTTGAACTTTGTATTGAAGGAGACATTGGAATTCCTTGTCGGTTGGAATTAGATAGGCAGTGGTATATTGTAATGGGATCTGAAGGTGTAAAGCTTGATTTAAAGGAAAATGAGATATATAAAATTGGAATTTGATATTGAAAATGGAGGCTTAGTGATTCGCAGCCTCCATTTTTTGGTCATTTTCTCCATCAAAATCGGGACAAAGTATACCGTCAATTTCTGGACAATATAGTTTAGCATTAACATGAATACACTAAAAAAGCAAAGCACCTTAGGAGGAGCTTTGCTTTTCTATTACGCAATATTCTCAGCAGTATCCACTTCATTTGAATGATACTGTTTCGTATCTAATTCACCAAGTGTTTTACTTGTTACGACACCAGAAACCATAGATCCACTTACGTTTAGAGCAGTACGACCCATATCAATTAATGGTTCAACGGAGATTAATACCCCAGCTAAAGCAACTGGTAAGTTTAAAGTAGACAGAACAATTAATGTTGCAAAAGTTGCTCCACCACCAACTCCAGCTACCCCGAAAGAACTAATCATGACAACAATAATCAATGTTGCAATAAAAGAAGGGGATAGAGGGTTAATGCCTTGGGTTGGTGCAATCATGACTGCAAGCATTGCAGGATAGATTCCAGCGCAGCCGTTTTGCCCTATGGATACCCCAAAGGATGCAGAAAAGTTAGCAATCGATTCAGGTACACCTAATTTATTCTTCTGTGCCTCAATGTTTAATGGCATTGTTCCTGCACTTGTACGTGATGTGAATGCAAATGTCAGAACTGGCCAAACTTTTTTAAGATATTGTTTTGGACTAAGTCCCATAACAGCAAGGATTATTAAATGAACAATAAACATGGCAATTAATGCTACATAGGAAGCAATAACAAATTTACCTAGCTTCACAATCGCATCAAAGTTGCTTCCCGCAACAGTCTTCGCCATTAGTGCAAGTATTCCATATGGAGTTAGTCGTAGCACTAATGTA
The DNA here is from genome assembly GCF_024219955.1 of Niallia sp. RD1. Lineage (NCBI taxonomy): Bacteria > Bacillati > Bacillota > Bacilli > Caryophanales > Bacillaceae > Niallia > Niallia sp. RD1. The sequence goes on from NZ_CP100420.1 coordinate 3,166,102, forward strand.
ACTATTCGCATAACAACTGTATGTAAAGCTTCAACAATCTTTTGGAAAAATGCAGCTTGCTCAGGATTTTTTCTTCTAATTCCTAAGAATGCAACCCCAACAAATGCTGCGAAAATAACTACTGCGATAGTAGAAGTTGGTCTTGCCCCTGTTAAATCTTGAAATGGGTTCGCAGGTAAAAAGCTCAGGATTTTTTGTGGTACAGTTGTGCTTTGTACTTCTCCTAAAGTTTCTTCTAATTGTTGTCCGCGAAGAATTTCGGCATCGCCAGCATTTACATCAATAGCCTTTAAGTCAAAGCCAGCTGTTGCTGCAATCCCAATTCCAGCAGAAATAGCTGTAGTGATTAATAATGTTCCGATTACAAGACCACTGATTTTACCAAGGTTTGCTGATTTTTCAAGCTTTGTGAATGCAGCGACAATGGAGATAAAAACTAGTGGCATAACGATCATTTGCAATAGTTTTACGTATCCGCTTCCGACTAATCCAAACCAATCATTTGTAACAGTGATTACTTCAGAACTTGGTTCATAAAATAACTGTAAGATTGCCCCGAATAAAACACCAAGTCCTAACCCTGTAAAGACGCGTTTAGAAAAGGAAATATGTTTCTTTTGCATGTAGAAAAGAACACTAAGCAAAATAAGTAAGATAAGAATGTTTAATATAGCGAAAAAGTTCAATGCTAAGTCCTCCTTTAAAATTGTAATTCCTATAGGTTAAATAGGAATTAAGTAAATTATTTAAAAGACTAACACTATTTTACTAATTTGTAAACAATAATTTGAAAAATAAACAAAGGGAAATTTAATGAAGCAACAATATTTGTTTTTCTGTTAAAATAAAGAGCAAATAAGCGTTTTATGGGGGAATAGGATGTTTACAATCGATTACCAATCTCCAATTGGAGTAATAGAGATAAGCGGGACGGATAAAGCTGTTTATTCTATTTTGTTTTCGGAAAAAGAGTTACCAGAAAATAAGATAGATGATCAGACACCTATTGTTTTAGTTACATGTTTCAACGAGTTAGATGCCTATTTTAGTGGGAAATATTTTGATTTTTCTTTTCCAATTGAAATGGAAGGAACTCCTTTTCAAAAGCAAGTATGGAATGCATTAACTAGTATACCTTATGCTGCAACCGGATCCTATAAGGATATTGCTAACAACATCGGTAACGAAAAGGCAGTGAGAGCAGTTGGAAGTGCAAATGGAAAAAACAAGCTATGCATAATTATTCCATGTCACCGAATAATCGGTGCCAATGGAACGTTAACTGGGTATGCTGGTGGCTTGTGGAGAAAAGAGTGGCTGCTTAGACATGAGCAAAAATGGAAAATGGCAATAAGGTAATTTTGGAAAAGCAGAAAATCCTTTTTATAAAAGATTTTCTGCTTTTCATTAGAACTTAAAAAAGCTCCTTTATAGTATCAGCTCCACCTACGCTGTATACAATGATAACCACTAATGTTATCCAACCTAATTTACATTATATTTGAAAACGATTTCAAAATCAAACATTGTGAATCGGTGAACTAATTGTCCGAATATTATTATTTTTTAGGGTGATATTTCCAATAATATTTAAAAAGGATATTTTCTATTTCTTTTTTGGAAGATAATAGAAGAATTATCCATTGAACAAATAATATTAATGCAAAAACTCCTTCTGTAGATGATCATGAACCTGTTATTACATTACATTTCAGCTACAAAGGAGTATTTTTATTTTTCATGGAAGAAAAGTTTACTAGGTCAGTTGAGTGCTTCTTTACTTGCTTTTTTAGGTGGAAAATGATTAAATGTATATACTTGTTTTTTATACTTTATGGTATAAAAAACTCAATAAATAATTATTTTCGTATATTGTAAAAGGAATCGTCTATGAAAATGATTCAGTATTTTACCTATAAATAAGAACCATACTTAATTCGATATAGATAGTTTAAGAAATAATCAATCGAGGGGAGGAACACAAAAGTGGGCATTGTAGTGGTAGAAATTTGCGATGGAAGTTTGATTACAGCAATAAATTTAGAAGAAATAATAGAATCTAAATATCCAGAAGTTGCCGTGATTGAAAGTAGCTGTCTTTCATTTTGTGGAATGTGTGCGAAACGGCCTTACGCAATTGTTAACGGAAAAAGAATATTTGCGAAAACTACAGAAGAATGTCTTCAACTAATTATGAAACAAATTGAAGCTGAATTAGCTGTTTTTGCATAATAGTAATAGAAAAAAGAGGAAGGGACATAACTAAATAGATACTCTGTAAAGACGAACAATTTCTAATATAGTTAGTAAATAGCGGCTGCTTTCGCATACTTTTTACAAGAGGAAATATAATTAGTTGGAAAAACAGAGCAGCCGGAATACACGAAGACTCCTATGGGATTAGCGAGACAGTCTGAGACCCTGCAGGCCACAGGCCGAAGCGGCTCAGCGCGAGCCCCATGGAAAGCGAAGTGTATTCCGGCTGCGGGGAATCGCACCAAACTTCATGGAAACATCCTTTGAAAAACAAATAAAAGCCCGAACAATTATACGGAACATTCATTAGCATCTTCGTATAATTGTTCGGAATTATCCTTGGCTGGAATACTTATGTCCCAGCCTCTTTTTTCTATTATTACTACTTAGCTTGCAATAAATAGCTGTTATACCTCTACTAAGGAAGAAGCAGGTTGTGGAACAAACTTCACTAAAAACTTACAGTGATTATCTCCTTCCGTTCTGCAGCATGTTCTAGCAACATCATTTGTGCCGAGAACTTTTTTCAGCATTTCTGTCTCACATCGACAGGCAATCTTAAACTCCTTAGCAACTTCTAAGATGGGGCAATTATATTCTGTTATTTCAAAAGTATAGTCGTCCACTTGTGATAAATCAGCCATATAGCCTTTTTCATTTTGAATAGTAACCATTTCCTGCATTTTTTCAGAAGGTTTTTTGTCTTCCATGCGAGAAATATGCTCTTTTGTTAGACGTTCTTCCCGTTTATTAAATAACTGTTGCACTGAATCTTCTCCATATAGTTCTTTTACATCATGTAATAAATCGATGCTAATTCCTTCATAGCTTTTTGGAAAAAAATATTCTGCTCTTTCCGCCAATGTAAAGCTTTGAATAGGGCGTCCCATTGGTTGTTTTATTAGTTCGGATTGAATCAAATCATCTTTTTCTAATATCGTTAAGTGCTTTCGCACGGCCATATGTGTTATTTGCAGACGATCAGTAAAATCGTTTACGGTTAAGGAACCTTCTTTTTTGAGAAGATGAAGAATTTTATCTTTTGTCGTTTTTGTATTAACCATTATAAACCTCCATTCTATTTCAGTGGAGAGAAAAATTATAAATAAAGGCTACTTTATTTTCCAATTAATTCTTTTTGTCTATAGAAAAAACAATAACCTTTTAGAAAACAGCCTAAATAAAAGTGTAGAGAAATTAATTATACCAGAAAGTATAAAATGTTGAAAGTAGTTACTTTGTACAAGATTGCTTGCATAGAATTAAATTAGTTTTGTGATAAAATATCCAAAATTTGAAATAAAGTAATTGATTTTTTTTTATTAATGGGTTAATGTTTAATTATACTTTTTAAACCAATAAGTATAAAAAATTGGAGGAATTACAAAATGACTACATATTCATTACCAGCTTTACCATATGAATTTAATGCTTTAGAACCTCATATTGACCAGAAAACAATGGAAATTCACTATGGAAAACATCATCAAACATACGTAAACAATTTAAATGCTGCTCTTGAAGGGCAAGATGCATTACAAGGAAAAACTCTAGAAGAACTATTAAGCGATCTTAATGAAGTACCAGAACAAATTAGAACAGCTGTAAGAAATAATGGAGGTGGTCATTTAAACCATTCCTTATTTTGGGAGGTTATTGCACCATCTACAGGTACGAATGCTCCTTCTGGTGAATTAGCAGAAGCGATCAATAAAGCATTTGGTAGCTATGATGAATTTAAACAACAATTTACTGTAGCTGCTACTACTAGATTTGGATCTGGATGGGCGTGGCTAGTTGTTGACCAAGAAGGCAATTTAAAAGTAACAAGCACACCAAATCAAGATAATCCAATTATGGATGGAGAACGTGCTATCTTAGGATTAGATGTATGGGAGCATGCCTACTATTTAAATTACCAAAACAGAAGACCTGAATACATTTCCAATTTCTTCTCTATCATTAATTGGAGTATAGTTGCTGATAAATTTGCAAATAATTAATAAGTTTGTTGAAGATAAAGTGTTTCATGCTTATCTTTAAGCTTGGAGGATAATATGAAGCTTGTAGGGATTTCCGGCTCGTTAATTGGTTCGAAAACTGCCAAGGCAGTAAATGAAGTTTTAGTTGCTGCAAAATCGCTTGATCCAGCGATTCAAGTGGAATTGATCGATTTAAGAGAGTATGAGATGGAATTTGTTAATGGTGCACCATTAAGCTATTATAATGATGATACAATTAAAATAGTAAACACTATTTTAGGCGCGGATGCTCTAGTTATTGGAACGCCTGTCTATCAAGCTTCCATTACAGGTGTTTTAAAAAATCTCTTTGATCATCTTCCAGTTGATGCGTTCAAATCAAAAGTAACGGGGATGGTTATCACAGGTGGGACAGATAAACATTTTCTTGTGATGGAATATCAATTAAAGCCAATACTGACGTATTTTAAAGGATTAGTTACCGTACAAAATGTATTTGTGCACAATGACTATTTTGATGATGAGAACGAAATTACAGATTTAGATGCTAAAAAGCGAATGGCTAAATTAGCTGAGGAAATTATTTATTTAAAACGCTAGACTTAAATAAAGCCTCTCCCTTACTTAAAGGGTGGAGGCTTTTTCTTTGCGCCGATATTCATAGGGCGTGTAGTTTGTTTCTTTTTTAAAAAGTTTAGTAAAGTAGGAGTAATTCCCGTAACCAACTTTATCGGAGATAATATGTACTGGTAATGTAGTTTGAATGAGTAAATCCTTAGCGATATCTACTCTTTTTTTGATGATATAGTTTACAAGCGAGAGTCCTTTTTCTTTCTTGAAAATTCTCGCAATATAATCTGGGCTTAAATACACAATTTTTGCAATGCTATCTCTTGTAATATTTTCTTGATAATGTTCATCAATATAATCACAAATTGTATTCACAACAGATTTTTGAGAATAAATGAAATCTAAATAATGAAGCGAGACATCTATTAAGTAGGTAATATAAATCATCATATCATCGATTGAACGTAATGATTGCGTTTGTAATAAGTTATTTGTATTTCCATCAAACAACTTATGAGCAAGCACCTCCTTCTTTTTTAAGTAGGTAAACAATAATTGAGTGATGTCTAAACGGAAATTGCATAAAACACTGAGGTTAAGATTATTTTTCTCTTTTAAGTGAACTAAATATTGTCTGCATTTGTTTAGAAAACTTTGTTTATTACCGTTTTGAAGATACTTTTCTAGAATGGCTAAATTAGGTTCTCCATATTTATATGTTTTCTTTTCATAAGATAGAAAGTAATGAACCGTGTTTCTAAAATCAATCGTATCCTCGCTTTTTTGCTGCAGTTGTTTTACTGCTGTATGAATTTTAACTAAAGTGGTTGAATACCCAATACTAAATTGGGTATCTATTAACAAATCATGCTTAAGTGTCTGGATTAAGTTCTCGCATAATGGAACTAATGGTGGATACTCTAAATGCACCCCGTTATTTCTTAAAAGAAGGACATACTTTTCTTTATTAATATCTAATCCGACTACGCTTTCTAAAGTAAAGGTAGTATCTTTAAAGGTGGAATTTAAATGGGCGATCAATTTGGAGACCAGTTTTTCGTCTATTTCTAAAATAGCAGGGCTATTTTCTTTAAACGAAATATTATATGGAAATATATTTAATAGAATGGGCAAAAAGCTGTCATCTATGGAATAATTCAGATGATTTTTTAATAATTGTTCTTCAAGTTCTGCTTTAAGCCATTCTTGATTTCTTATATAGGAACTCCAAAAATGATCCACTAGTTTTTGTTTATTTTGCTGCCAATACTGACCTACTTGGATAGCTTTTTCACTTTGCTGAGTAATTTTCACCCTTTTAATCGCTTTCAAAATACTAAACTCTAATTTATCGATTTCAATCGGTTTTAAATAGTATTCAAAGCTTTGGAGCTCAATGGCTTTTTGAGCATAATAAAATCAGCAAAGTTTGTTAAAAAAATCGTTTGGATCGTATACCCTTCTTGACGGGCCCATGCTAATAATTCAAGACCGCTACCGTATGGCATTTCTATATCTGAAATTAGCAAGTGAATATTTTGTTTAATAAAAACATTTTTTGCTTGGCGAATATTATGAGCAGTATAAACGTGTTCAATCCCTAAATTTCCCCAATCAACTTTTTCTTTCAATAATTTAACAACAAATCGATCATCATCTACTATTAAGACATTCATTGATTATTCCTCCATTAATTGTGTTGGGATAACTAATTCAACAATAGCTCCATCATTCATTCCGTTTGAAAAGGAGATGGAAAAACTGTTTCCATAAAGCATTTGAAGCCTTTGGATGGCATTATTTATTCCGATTTGTTTGCCATTAGCTGCTGATATGGGTAGTTGGTTTTGGAGCTTATCCAAAATATCAGGTGGATAACCAGGACCATTATCTTTTATCGTAATGTTCAATTTTTGCTCGTCTTTTGCAGGGGTAATGCTTAGTGAAATAATTAGTGTCTCCTCATAATTTATATCAGAAAATCCATGTTTGATGCTATTTTCAATAAAAGTTTGCAGAATCAACGGTGGTATTTGCATTTCCTCTATGTTTAGTCGAATGGATGTTTTATATTGAAAGGTTGGTCCATGCAATAATTGTTGAATGGCAAGATAATCGCGAATATGATCGAGTTCTTTTTTTAACGAAACAAAGTGGTGATTTGTTTGAAAAAGGTACCGAAAATAACGGGATGTAGCAATCGACATCTTCTTGATTTCAGTAAACATCTGCATTTCCGCCATACTATGAATACTTGATAAACAATTGATATAAAAATGAGGCTTAATTTGTAATCGTAAAAAGTCCATCTCTATTCTTTTCTTTTCAAGCTCCTGCTCATAAATATTAATTTTTAATTTTTTTATTTCTTGAATTAAGTTTTTGAATTGTGTATTAGCTTGCTCGAGTTCGATAATGCTATTACTTTCGAAGTTTATCATATTCTTATTATTGTTTATCTCAGACAGATTTTTAGAAAACTTTTGAATAGGAAAGATCAAGCGATTTTTAATATAGAGCAGAATGAAAAATAAGATGATGCTAATAACAATGGTTGCCAAAATTAAGATTACTTGAGTGATGACCACATGTTTAAATGCCCCAAAATGGTCTACGTTTATTTGTAAACTAAACGGCAGTAATATATTTTTTTCTTGAAATAGTAACTTGCTTGTAAAAAAGTGATAGGAAGCCGTTTCCTCTTCTCCCATTTGTTGATTGGTTGTTAAAATTGTTTTTCCCTCTTGTTTTATAACGATCGAACCATTACTCCCTAAATTAAAGCTATTTAACGGTTTTAAAAGATCTTCAGCAGAAACTAAACAAACAAAAATCCGATTCTCATAGCTTACTAGATGATAAAAATAAAAGGTTTCGTTTATTTTTATCGCTTTCCATGTGCTAAATATTTCATATGTATGTAAGGAGTCGTTTTGAGAAAAAAAGTAATTCTTTACTTGAAGATAATCTTGATAAGGTAGTTTTATAGGCGATGCATTGGAAAAAAAAGATTCCTCTTTTAGACCAAGAAAGAACTGATATTCTTTTCCTATCGAGTATTGAAAGTCATTTACTCTCGTTCGAAAATTAGTTAAATTTTGCGGAAATTTATCCATTCCCATATTCTCTTCCATTTCTTCAATCAATGGTTCGTGCACTACTGTCCAAATCATAAAGTGGTCTACAGCATTTAAATTAGAGCGAACATTTTCTATATAAAGGTTTACGGTATTGGTAATGGTATCAATGCTTTGTTTCCTTGTAATAGAGAGAGTTAACATACTAATCAACATATTGATTAGTAAGATAATTACTATAATGATTAAAAGTACTTTTAGATAATAATTTATGGAACGCGATGGGTTCTTATCAATGGAACGTATCATTTACTCATCTCCAATGCTTATTTTCATTATATAAAGTTAACAGACTATTTCTAGCAGTATTCCGTCTAGAAAAAGGGGAAGTAGCAGAAATACAACGGAATACTGCTATTACTGCGTCTGAATAGAAAAGCAATGGATAAAAATCTGTCCTTTTTAGTATTATTTTAGGTCGGCATAGCTCTATTTTCATTGAATGCGCTTTCATATAATGATTATATCAAATAAAGGAGGTGGAAGAATTGAAAAGTACGATCGCTACAGAAAAAAACACGCAAATCACACCTGATTTTCCAAATAAGCTAAGACATATAAAACAGATGAAAAAAAGTCTTCCATTATATGTGTTACTTCTGCCTACTCTCATTCTATTAATTTGTTTTACGTATATTCCGATGTATGGAATTATCATGGCGTTTAAGGATTATTCCCCAGCGCTTGGGATTTGGAATAGTCCATGGGTGGGAATGAAGCATTTTATTCAATATTTTCATTCCTATCAATTTGGTTTAACGGTAAAAAATACCCTATATATTAGTTTGTACAGTCTTCTAGTAGGGTTTCCACTTCCAATAGCTTTAGCGATTCTCTGTAATCAAATGCGGATTGGAATGTTTAAAAAGTTTTTTCAGGTTACGACCTATTTGCCACATTTTATTTCAACGATGGTAATGTGTGGAATGATATTAATTTTTTTATCACCAAGCACAGGATTAATAGCTAATTTTTTATCGTTATTTGGGATGGAAATGCCGAATCTTTTATCGAAACCAACGCTTTTCAGTAGTGTATATGTATGGAGTGATGTATGGCAACATTTAGGATGGGATAGTATTATTTTTCTGGCCGCATTATCAGCAATTGACCCAACCTATTATGAGGCTGCAACGATGGATGGGGCAAGTCGACTGCAGAAAATTATCCATATAGACTTACCACTTATCATGCCTACTGCTATGATTTTATTAATCTTGCGTGCTGGAAGCCTTTTAAGTGTAGGTTTTGAAAAAGTCTTATTATTGCAAAATCCATTGAATTTAACTGGAAGTGAGGTCATTTCAACCTATGTCTATAAGGTTGGGATGCAAAACTTTCAATATAGTTTATCAACAGCCATTGGTCTATTTAATACGGTAGTCAATGTTATCATTTTACTTCTTGTGAATTGGTTATCGAAGAAACTAACAAAAACAAGTTTATTATAGAAGGGAGGCATTAGAATTGGAAGGAGCACTTATTCAAAAATTCAATAAGAAATCAAAAAGGAAAAAAAGTTGGAATGATCGCTTGTTTGACATAGCTGTCTATACGATTGCTATCTTAATGATTTTAATGATTGTCTATCCTTTATGGTTTATTATTATTGCTTCCTTTAGTAATCCAACTGACGTTACCAATGGAAACGTATGGTTTTGGCCGAAGGAGTGGAAGTTGGATGGATATATTGAATTATTTAAACAGGAAATTATTTGGAGATCTTATTTAAATACGATCATTTATACAGTTGTGGGAACGATTATCGCTTTAATCGTCAATATTCCTGCAGGCTATGCTTTATCAAGGGCTGATTTATTCGGAAAAAAGTGGCTGGCTATTTTTATTCTTATCCCTATGTTTGTAAGTGGAGGATTGGTACCAACTTATCTAGTCGTAAAAGGGTTTGGATTGCTTGATACTTTTTGGGTAATGGTACTACCTTTTGCTGTGTCCTCCTTTCATATAATCATTGCTAGAACATTTTTAAAAAATAGTATACCAGATACATTGTGGGAGGCAGCTCAAATTGATGGCTGTGGAACAATCCGGTATTTTCTAACGATCGTACTACCATTGTCAAAAGCAATTTTAGCTGTAATTGGTTTATGGACTGCCGTTGGTATTTGGAATTCATGGTTTAATGCATTGATTTATATTTCTAATGAAGATTTACAGCCGCTTCAATTAGTTTTGAGAAGAATTCTAATTTCTAATGAGTCATTGCTTGGCACTGCATCCGGAGAACTTGCATCGGAATTAAGAAGATTATCTGAAATGATGAAGTATGCAGCGATTGTTGTATCAACTGCACCGATTATGTGCTTATATCCATTTTTGCAGAAATATTTTAACCAAGGTGTCATGGTTGGTTCCATTAAAGAGTAATAGAAAGGGGAATTGTAATGTTAAAGAGAAGCTGGAAAGGGTTATGGAGTGTAGTTTTAGCAAGTAGTTTAATTGTTGGCTGCAGTAATGCTAACACGAACATAAAAGAAAAGGAAGATGGAGAATACAAAATTGCAACCGTTCGCTGGTCAGATTGGGGCGATGATTTTCTTAAAGGATTTGTAGAAGATACGGAAAAAGAAGCTGGAATTAAAGTAGATTGGGATATTTACTTAAATTCAGAATGGGGAGATAAAAAATCAGTCCTGATGGCGGGAGGAGATTTACCAGATGCTTTTTGGGGATCGTTGGCTTTAAGTGATGGAGACATTGCCCAAAACCAAAGTTTATTCATTCCGTTAGAGGATTTAATCGCAGAACATATGCCAAATTTAATGGCGGCATTTGAGAAAGAGCCAGCGTTACGTGCTCTAGTTACTTCGCCAGATGGCCATATTTATAGTTTGCCTAAAAAATTGCCTTTAAGACCGTTAACGGGAAATCAATTATTTATTAATCAAAAATGGTTAGATAATTTAGGCTTAGAAATGCCAGATACGTATGAAGATTTTTATAATGTTCTCAAGACATTTAAGGAAAAGGATGCAAATGGAAATGGGGATTTGAATGATGAAATTCCTTATGGAGGGAATATTTATGGGTTTATATTGCCATTTGGCGTAACAAAGGGCAATGATAAAGCGGGCTTAATGACTTTAAAAGATGGAAAGCCATCTTACATTCCTACACAAGAAGAATACAAAGAGGGGATTGCGTGGATGCATCAAGCGTACAAAGATGGTTTAATCGATCAAGAACTGTTTACGCAAGATGACTCTATGGCAGAGGCAAAGCGCAAAGATGAAAATGATGCATTAGTGGGTGTCGCTTTTGGTTGGACCCCGGATGCTGTATTTGGTCCAAATGCAGAGGAATATGTACCGCTTGCGCCTCTTAAAGGTCCGGATGGAGAAAGATACGTAATTTCCGATACGGAAACATATTCAAGAAATGAATTACTTATTACTACTCAAGCTAAGGATCCAGCAAAATTATTACAATGGGCAGATAAATTTTATACAGAGGATGCCAGTATTCAAACCTTTTATGGGTCATTTGGTATTGGGGTAGAAAAGAAGGATGATGGAACGTATCAAGTATTGAATGCGCCAGAAGGTGAATCAGCAGATATATTTGCATGGACAAATTCATTCCGTGACTTCGGTCCTAAGTATATTGAAGCTGGGTTTAATGAAAAGGTAACTTTGCCAACAGATAGTGGCGATGGATTGAAGCTAGAATTAGATAAAAAAATAAGTGAATACGCAAGAGAACAATTTCCAACAGTTAGCTTTACAGCAGAAGAAATGCAGCGTTTAAATACATTGAATGTAGACTTAAGTTCGTATGTAAATTCGATGCAATCGAAGTGGGTTGTTGAGGGCGGCATAGAAAAAGATTGGGATGACTATATAAGTCAACTAAAGAAAATGGGATTCGATGAGTTTATGGAAATCCAAAATACTGCATTTAACCGCTATCAAGAATCATTAAAGTAGGAAGTAAGAAGTACAGCAGTCAGATTAGAGCTTATATTCTGGCTGTTGTTTCTTTATCTCACTCTTAACGGACAGAAAGAACGCTGGATCCTGGTGTGGAAAATTGAGAGAACTAGAAGTAAAAAGTATGTTACTTAATTAGAAAATGGCAGGTGAATGAAATATGGGTTCATTCTTTCAACTCGAAGGTCCCATCGGCAGGAATTTAGCTAGAATCGTAGATGTTCTTTTGCTGAATCTTATTTTTATCCTTTTTTCTCTTCCAGTTGTGACGATAGGTGCTTCGCTTACAGCTTTGTATACAGTTAGTTTTAAGATGGCAAGAGGAGAAGATCCATCAGTTTGGAGAAACTTTACCAAAGCATTTAAAAAGAATTTAAAACAAAGTTCGTTGGTTTGGTTTCTCTTGATAGGAATTGCTGTTATTCTACTTGGAGATATTTATTATCTTGTCTACGCACATGGAATTTGGAAAGTCATTTTTATGAGCCTGACACTTTTCTTTGGCTTTTTATACCTTACATTATTGCTAATTATTTTTCCCTATATAGCTAGATTTGAGGATTCAATAAAAACAGCGATTCTAAATTCTTTATTGATGGGAGGTTTTCATTTTCCATATCTTTTCCTGTTAATCCTAATTAATGCAGTGCCTATTGTATTCTTTTTATCATCTTTTACTGGGTTTTTGACAGGAGTCTATTTTATTACTTTCGGTGGATTTTCCATTTTAGCTTTTGTAAATTCATTTATATTTAAAAGGATTTTTTCAAAATATGAAATTAAAAAAGGAGAAGAAGCGTGATGGAACCAATACGTATAGGTTTAATTGGAGTTGGTGGGATGGCCCAATCTCATATAAGGGGATTACAAAATGTCGGAACGTTTAAAATAAAGGCAATCTGTGATGTGAATAACTTAACCCTACAAAAAGTCGGCGAGCAATTAGCTATTAAATCAGAAAACCAATATAGAGATTTCCGGAAGTTAATTGATTCTCAAAAAGTAGATGCTGTTGTTTCGATCACACCAAATAATGTGCATGCACCTATTTTGGCATATTGTATGGAAAAGAATATGCCGATCTTGACAGAAAAGCCATTTACATTGGATTATGCGGAAGCTATACAACTTGCTGAAAAATATAAGAAACACCCTATTCCTTGTATGGTAGGGTTTAGTTATCGATATACACCTGCATTTCGATTTGTAAAGGCATTACTGGATAAAGGAGAAATCGGTCAAGTAAGGAGTTTTTCCATTCAGTATTTGCAAGGCTGGGGAGCGCCTCCTTATGATACTCCTTATGTTTGGCGTTTTAATCCTACAGTCACAGGAACAGGAGTATTAGGTGATTTAGGTTCTCATATGATTGATATGGCCCATTATTTATTTGGTCCATTTCAAGAAGTATCAGCTAAAATGGAAAGTTTTATTACAAAAAGGAGAAGTGAACAATCAAATGAATGGAAGGAATTCGTTATTGATGACTTTGCGTGTTTTCAGGCTAGGATGGAAACGGGCATAGTTGGTACGTTTCAGACTATAAGAAATGCTATAGGCTCAGGGAATCAGCATGAAGTGTCCATTTATGGTGATAAAGGAACTATCCATGCAAGTACAAAGGAAGAAAACATCGTGCATTTGATCTATTTCGATGAAAAAACGGCTGAACTTGTGGAGAAAAAAATGCATGTTCCTAAAACGGCATACTTGACCGAATGGGAAGATTTCGCCAAAATGCTAAAAGGTGAGGTAGGATTAGGTTTTCCAGATTTTCAGGCAGGTGTCCTGAATCAACAAGTTTTAGAAGCTATTATCGAGTCCAGTAAGCAACCAGGAAAAATGATATCTGCTTTAGAAAGCTGAAGAGACTAGTATTTGTTTAATTCTCCTGATAACGGATATAATAACTAAGCACAAATCTACATACATCTTTATTCGATTAGAAGGAGAATTTATTTATATGAAGTTTAAAAATTATCTTGTCTTTAATGTTTCTGTAATCATTTTATTATTGCTTGTATTAGTGGGAGTTTTTGCTCCAGAAACACTTGAACAAACTTCAGCTAATGCGCAATCTTTTATTACTGATTCATTTGGTTGGTATTATTTAATGGTGGTTACGTTTTTCGTAATCATTTGTTTATATTTATTGATAAGCCCTGTAGGGAAAATTAAATTAGGAAAACAAGAAGATAAGCCTGAGTTCTCGCGACTAGTATGGTTAGCGATGCTTTTTAGTGCTGGAATGGGAATAGGTCTTGTCTTTTATGGGACAGCCGAACCCTTAAGCCATTATGCAATAAGTTCTCCCACGAATGAAATTGGCACAGATCAAGGAATGAGAGATGCAATGAGATTTACCTATTTCCATTGGGGAATCCATGCTTGGGCAGTATATGGAATTGTGGCCTTAAGCCTTGCCTATACTACTTTTAGGAAGGGGAGAAATTCATTAATAAGTTCAACTTTGAAGCCTTTATTAGGGGATTCGATGGATGGGAGATTGGGAAGGATCATTGATATTATTGCTGTTTTTGCAACTGTCACAGGTATTGCCACAACGCTTGGATTTGGGGCAGTGCAAATTAACGGAGGACTGTCCTTTCTTTATGGCATTCCATCAAGTTTTTTAACGCAATTTATTATTATCATTATAGTCACCGTGTTATTTTTACTTTCGGCAATTTCTGGTTTAGGCAAGGGAATTAAAATCCTCAGTAATGCCAATATGATTTTAGCTTTTATCTTATTTTTATTTGTTTTTATATTAGGAAATACTGTTTTTATTCTAAATTTATTTACAGATACGATTGGTACGTATTTGCAAAATCTCATTCGGATGAGTTTTCGAATTGCTCCTTTAAATGGAGAAAATCGACAATGGATAGATGCTTGGACGATTTTTTATTGGGCTTGGTGGATTGCATGGTCGCCTTTTGTTGGAATCTTTATTGCCCGTATCTCCAAAGGAAGAACAATTCGTGAATTTGTTACTTACGTATTATTTATTCCCTCTTTAATTGGATTTTTATGGTTTACTGTATTTGGCGGAAATGCGATGTTGATAGAACATAAAGGATTAGGTTCTATCTCCACTTTTGCTACAGAAGAAACACTATTTGCACTTTTAGAGCATTATCCTCTGAGTTCTGTTTTATCAATTTTGGCCATTGTGCTCATAGGAGTATTCTTTATTACCTCGGCAGACTCAGGTACATTCGTATTAGGAATGCTCTCAGCAAATGGAATACAAAATCCTAGTAATAGAATCAAAATTATTTGGGGACTCTTGCTTACAACGATCTCACTTGTGTTGCTTTATTCTGGCGGATTACAAGCCTTGCAAAATATGATGATCATTGCGGCTCTCCCTTTTTCTGTTATTATGATTTTAATGACGGTAAGTCTATTAAAGGAAGTACATCATGAAAAAGCGGAATACGAATCAAAGTGGAAGAAGAAAAAAGGCTCGATATAGCATCGAGCCTCAGGCTGTAGACAAACCCCTGAATTATAGAAATAGAGGTTTGTCTATAGTATATTTTATTAGTCTCTTTGAATAGAGATGTTGCTTTTCGTCCCATGGAAAGCGAGCGGACGCCTCGGAAAACAAAGCCATCATCTTATGTTTAAAAAGTGGCTATTGTCCATCATCATAAACTAGCCATTTTTCTGTGCCCTCCTCGCTAATCCCACAGGAGACTCACCCTTCCACTCCAAGCAACGCATGAAAATTCAATGTGAGTTTCTAAAAATCTTTTTGTCGACAAACTAAAGGCTCGATATAACATCGAGCCTTTTTTCTTCTTAATCTTCTTCTTTGTCTTTATTAAACCATAATGGCTCATAATCATCGACTTCACCATTGTAATTTATCAAAATTTCTTCGCCAGCTTTTATATCCTTATAAGCGAAATAGTCAAAGGTATGCTTATCAAAATTGATTTCATAAGTGGCATTTGGTTCATAGGAATGGTTAAAAAGCATGCCATAGCCTAAAACAACTGCACTGTGATTAATGCCATATTCATAAACATAATCTTCTAGTACTGTTTTTTCAATATACTTATGTTGGTCATTTGGATAAGGAACTACTGGGGCTTCATGAAATAAGGTCCCTTTTTTAATATCGCATGTAGCAAATACGCCTCTATTAAATTCTCCATCACTTAAAGGAGATGTTTTAATTTCAATCATTAATGATCACCTACAACTCTTTATATAGTTTATTGCTATATCTTACTCTAACATTGATTCTTTTATTTAGGAAATAAATTAAATAAAAAAATTTATAAAAAAGGAGTATTTCCGTTATAATCTTACTTTTCAGCCAATGATAATGATAGAGATAATAGTGTATAATGAGGGATATTCTTTAGGTTTATACCCGCAGCCTGAATATATTTTGATAGCTCTCGCATGAGCCTACCGGTATTCAAGCTGTTCAGTATTTTTAAATTTATTGTATTGAAAAACAATAATCCTTTAAGAACAAAAAAGAAGAGAACAGGAGAACAAATGAAAAATTATAAATTGCTTATTCAATATGACGGTGGACGTTACAAAGGGTGGCAACGCCTTGGTAATGGAGACCAATCGATTCAAGGGAAAATTGAAAATGTCCTAACAGAAATGGCTGGAGAAAAAATAGAAATTATTGGCTGCAGCAGAACGGATGCAGGGGTACACGCTTTATCTCAGGTTGCGAATTTCAAGATGAATAAAGACATGACTGAAACAGAAGTAATGGATTATGTTAATCACTATTTACCGAATGATATTAGCCTTTTGAAAGTAGAAAATGTTTCAGATCGTTTTCATGCAAGATATAATGCAAAGGATAAGATATATTTGTATAAAATTTGGAATAAATCGTATAGCAATCCATTTATGCGTAAATATAGTATGCATGTAGAGAAACGATTAAATAAAAATAAAATGGAGCAAGCTGCAGTTCATTTTGTCGGAAAACATGACTTTACTACTTTTTCAAATGCGAAATCAAAGAAGAAATCAATGGTTAGGGAAATTTATTTTATTGATATAAAAGAGGAAGCTGGATTTATTGAAATTCGTGTAAGCGGCGATGGTTTTCTTTACAATATGGTCAGAAAAATGGTTGGAACACTTATTGAGGTTGGGCTAGGAAAAATAGATGGAGATACTATTCCAACTATTATTGCAGAAAAAGATCGTAGTCAGATAGGCATGATGGCAGAAGCCAACGGATTATTTTTAGAAAAAGTAAAGTTTTAAAAAGAATGAGACAAAGCAAGTGGTTATATTTGACCTACTTGCTTTTTTTTTGCTGGTTTCAATCATTAATAAAGGCTGTTTTCGTAAAGTTTGTTGCGATTACCCACAGCTGGAATACACGCTTGAGTCTCCTCAGCTTCGCTTCCGGGAGTTTCAGACTGTCTGGCTATTCCCCGTGGCCGTCTTCGTGTATTCCGGTTGCTCCATTTTTCCAACTAATTCTTTTTTTCTATTGAAAAAACATCAATCCTGTAGAAAAAAGCCTTAGTAAAAGACGAGCTCCTAGTGGAAGCACAACAAAGTATCGAAAAGAGTCACTTGGATAATGGCTAATCGCTCTTTTATGGAAAAATAATTTTTCTATACCTGTGTAAAAGCTTTGTCAAAAGAGAATGATTTGACAATGAAAAGGATATTTATATAACAAAGAGAGATTTGTCACATGCTAAGGCAATAGACAATGTTTTTAGAACTAGAAATTAATTTAGCAAGAGGAGGAAAATAGATGAACTATGCGGATGACAGTCTTATGCTTCATACAGATCTTTATCAAATTAATATGATGGAGACATACTGGAGAGATGGGATACATAAACGAAAAGCAGTATTTGAACTTTATTTTCGTAAGCTTCCATTTGGTAATGGTTTTGCCGTTTTTGCGGGATTAGAACGAATTTTAAACTATATACAAAATTGTCGTTTTACAGATAGTGATATTGCCTACTTAAGAAACGAAGTTGGTTATAAGGAAGATTTTCTTGCCTATTTGAAAAATTTAACTTTTTCTGGAGACATCTATTGTATGGAGGAAGGGGAGTTGGTATTTGCTAATGAACCAATTCTTAGAGTAGAAGCTCCTATTGCAGAGGCGCAATTAATAGAGACTGCTTTGTTAAATATTGTTAATTATCAAACGCTAATTGCAACAAAATCAGCCAGAATGAAGCAGGTAATTGGAGATCAAACGGCGATGGAGTTTGGAACACGAAGAGCACAGGAAATGGATGCTGCGATATGGGGAACAAGGGCTGCTTTTATTGGCGGGTTTTCGGCTACTAGTAATGTAAGGGCTGGAAAAATCTTTCGTATTCCTGTGTCTGGTACACATGCTCATGCACTAGTTCAAGCTTATCAAGATGAATACAAAGCTTTTAAAAGCTATGCTAGTACGCACACAGAATGTGTTTTCCTTGTAGATACATATGATACGCTTCGATCTGGTGTACCAAATGCAATTAAAGTAGCAAAGGAATTTGGTGATAGAATTCGCTTTAAAGGAATTCGCTTAGATAGCGGTGATTTAGCGTATCTTTCTAAGAAAGCAAGAGAAATGTTAGATGAAGCAGGATACAAAGATACAAAAATTATTGCCTCTAATGATTTAGATGAGTACACCATTATGAATTTGCTTGCAGAAGGAGCAAAGATTGATATTTGGGGGATTGGAACAAAGCTAATTACAGCATTTGATCAGGCTGCATTAGGCGCTGTTTATAAATTAGTTAGTTTTGAAAGTGAAAACGGCGTAATGGAGGATACGATTAAATTATCTGGAAATCCGGAAAAGATTTCTACACCGGGGCAGAAAAGAGTGTATCGAATTATTAATAATGAGAACAATCATGCAGAGGGAGATTATATTACACTAGCATCAGAAAGCATCACGCAAGAACCTTTAAAAATGTTTCATCCAATTCACCCGTATTTGAATAAGGTTGTCACAAATTATAGAGCAATTGAATTACATCAGCAAGTTATAAAGAATGGACATGTCCAAATTCAAACACCAGAATTAACTGCTATTCAAATAAAGGTTAAGGAGAACTTAAAGTTTCTTTGGAATGAATATAAAAGAACACTTAATCCAGAAGAGTATCCAGTAGATTTAAGTAAAGCATGCTGGGAAAATAAGCGGAACTATATCGAAAAAATGAAGGCGAAGGCTAACCAAAATTAACGTGAAAGGGGAGAGGCAATAATTGGGGAAAATAGGGGTTTACGGATCATCCTTTGATCCAATTACTAATGTTCATTTATGGACGGCAAGTACTGTTGCCCATCGTTGCAGGTTGGATAAAGTTATCTTTCTACCCTGTTCGAGTAAAAGAAGAGATAAAACGATGGAAACAGCAGATGAACATCGTCTAGAGATGGTGAATATGGCTATTGAGAATAATGATAAGTTTGCTATAGATGACTATGAAATGAAGCAAGATGGCTGGGAAATTTATACGTATCATACGATGAATTATTTTAAAAAGCTATTCCCTAAGGATAAAGTCTACTTTATTATGGGAGCGGATTTACTTGTTGATATTGGCCAAGGTAAGTGGAGCAAAGGAGAGGAATTGATAGCAGAAAATCGATTTATTGTCATGGCACGAAATGGAATTGATATGTTATCTACGATTAGCCGATCGCCGATCCTCCGCAATCATGACGATGGAAAAACTTTTCATTTGTTAGATAAAGGGTTAGCCATGGAAATAAGTTCTACCTATATAAGAGAGGAGCTTTCAATGGGAGGAGAACCGAGGTATCTTTTACCAGAAAGGTGCTATGAGTATATAAAGAAAAATAAGTTATATCAATAAACTGTTCTAAAAAAAGCATGAAAAAGAACGAAATTCATAAGAAATTAGTAATTGATGATTACTGAATAGTCTGATAGAATAAAGGCAATCTAAAGGCTGTGTGTAACTGGCGAAATACGGATAACCGTAGGGGAGCACATAGCGTCGTATGCCGTTCGCCTGGGCAGAGGTAAGGGAATTATAACTCCTTGCCTTTTTCTTTTTTAAACTATTTTGGTTTAAAAAGGAAAGAGTATTTTCCAAGCTTATAAAGAATATAAATGATGAAAAAGGGAGCAATGGAGATGAGCACTACGACTGTAAAAGAAGTAAAAACAATTAAGACCTTAAATAATATTGCAGCAAGTGGCCTAAATGTATTTAAAAAAGGCAATTATACAATGGATGATACAAGTAATAATCCTGATGCGATTCTTTTGCGCAGTTTTAATATGCACGGACTGGAACTGGGAGATAAGTTAAAGGCAATCGCCCGCGCAGGGGCAGGTGTCAATAATATTCCGGTTGAACAATGTACAGCACAAGGGATCGTTGTATTTAATACACCAGGTGCGAATGCAAATGCGGTAAAAGAAATGGTGCTGATGTCGTTGATGGCTTCTTCTCGCAATTTATTTGAAGGAGTATCATGGACGAAAACAATCGCTACGGAAGGTGATCAAGTTCCAAAACTTGTGGAAGCCGGCAAAAAACAATTTGTTGGTCATGAAATCAAAGGGAAAACACTAGGTGTAATTGGTTTAGGAGCAATTGGGGCACTTGTTGCTAACGATGCTCTTGCTCTTGATATGGATGTTATTGGATATGATCCATTTCTTTCTGTAGATACAGCCTGGAATTTATCACGTAATGTACAGCGAGCAATGACATTAGAACAGCTATTTGCAGAGTCTGATTATATAACGGTCCATGTACCATTAACAGAAGACACGAAAGGAATGTTTAACAAACAAGCATTTGATTTCATGAAACCAGGTACACAAATTTTAAACTTCTCTCGCGGAGAACTGGTTAATGAAATAGACATGGCTGTCGCATTGGAAGAAGGAAGGATAGGACGCTATATCACAGATTTTCCAAATGAAAATGTTCTCCAAATGAAAAATACGATTGCGATTCCGCATCTTGGAGCATCTACAGAAGAATCAGAAGAAAATTGTGCCGTAATGGCAGCAAGACAAGTAAAGGATTTCTTGGAAACTGGCAACATTAAGAACTCTGTTAACTTTCCAAATGCCTCTATTCCATACACAGGGAAACGTCGTGTAACAGCCTTCCATTTAAATGTTCCTAATATGGTTGGACAGATTACACAAGTAATTTCCACCTATCAGTTGAATATTGCAGATATGGTAAATAGAAGTCGCGGTGACTATGCTTACACGATGATCGATATTGACAATCAAGTAGCAGATCACATTATTCCACTGCTATCTCAGCAACTAAAAGGAATTGATGGAATTGTTACGATGAGAGTAATCTAAAGCTAGGAAACAGGTAAAGTAAAAACGATAGACTCCAAGGCAAAAAAAGAGGAAGTATTTTGCCGGAGTCTATTTGTACGTAGTTAGAATACGAATTTCCTAAAAACAAAAAGGCTGTCCAATTGGACAACCTTTGCACAAATAGCCTTATTTAAACAAGACACTAACTGATTTATTCTCATAAACGCGGATAATCGCATCACTAAGTAATTCAGCAATAGATAGCTGTGTGATTTTGGAGATTCTCTTTTCTTCTGGAAGCGGTATGCTATTAGTGACAATCAATTCTTTAATTTGTGATTCTTGAATCATATCAATAGCTGGTTCAGATAAAACGGGATGGATACAACATGCGTATACTTCCTCGGCTCCATTATCAAGTAATGCTTTCGTTGCAGTCGTAATTCGGTAAGATGTATCGACGATATCGTCGATAATAATAGCGGTTTTTCCTTCAATATTACCGACAACGTTTACTTCACGAGGACCAATATCTTTCGGACCACGTTTATCAATGATGGCAATAGGTGCTTTTAAGCGGTCGGCAAGCTCACGTGCACGAGTAACACTACCGTGGTCTGGCGCTACTACCACAACATCATGGGAAAATTCTTTCGTATTTAAATAATCAGCAAGTAGCGGGATACCAACTAATTGGTCCACTGGAATATTAAAGAAGCCCATCGTTTGTGGTGCATGAAGATCCAAAGTTATCACACGGTCTGCACCAGATTTTTGAATTAAATTGGCAATTAATTTAGCGGTAATTGGCTCTCTCGGCTGTGCTTTTCTATCTTGACGCGCATAACCATAATAAGGAATAACCACATTGATAGTATTGACGGAAGCTCGTTTTAAAGCATCAATCATGATAAGCAATTCCATAATACTTTGATTTACGGGATCGGAAGTGGACTGGATAACAAATACTTCACAACCACGTACACTTTCTTCAATATTGATTTGAATTTCGCCATCGCTGAATTTTTTGACTGTACACTTTCCTAATTCTGTACCTAGATGTTCCACAATTTCTTGGGCAAGTTCTGGTGTTGAATTAAGAGAGAATACTTTTAATTTTGTTCCTTGGTATGTATTGGGCATGATTGCTTCCTCCTATATTTTGAACATACTTAGCGATGCTCATTCTACCTAAAGATACTTCTATCAAATATTGTAGGATACTGATATTTGCATTGCAACCAATTAATAGATTTTTCGCATAAAACAAGATCATTTTTCATGACATAGAATGGAAATATTACTAGTATATACCTATTTTTAGCATATGTTAAAAAAATAAAATTAGCCATTAAATAGAGATAAATTCCTATATCTATCAAGAAGTAAACAGATTCGTGTATCTTGTCTTAGAATGTGCTAAACTATAATTCGTTGACTTTGTTACATAATATATTTAAATAGTACAACTGAAAAGAGAGTGATTTAAAATGCAACAAGAAACATTGTCTAGAGGCTTGAAAAACAGACATGTTCAATTAATTGCGATTGGTGGAGCAATAGGTACAGGACTGTTTCTCGGTGCGGGTAAGTCTATTCATTTAGCTGGACCCTCCATTTTGTTTGCTTACATCATTACGGGTATTATCTGTTTTTTGATTATGCGTGCTTTAGGGGAACTGCTTTTATCCAATCTAGAGTATCATTCATTTGTTGATTTTGTTAATGATTATTTTGGAAGAAGAGTCGCTTTTGTAACGGGATGGACCTATTGGTTTTGTTGGATTTCCATTGCAATGGCGGACCTAACTGCAATTGGTATGTACACTCAATTTTGGTTTCCGAATATTCCTCAATGGGTACCCGGATTAATAGCTTTGATTGTCTTACTAATTATGAATTTAGCGACAGTTAAGTTATTTGGAGAAATGGAGTTTTGGTTTGCCTTAATCAAAATAAT
Source organism: Niallia sp. RD1 (assembly GCF_024219955.1). Classification (NCBI taxonomy): domain Bacteria; kingdom Bacillati; phylum Bacillota; class Bacilli; order Caryophanales; family Bacillaceae; genus Niallia; species Niallia sp. RD1. The sequence continues at coordinate 3,189,255 of NZ_CP100420.1, forward strand.
TGCGATTATTGCTTTAATCATCATTGGTTTTATCATGATTGTAAAAGGTTTTTCAACAGATGCAGGACCATCAAGTTTTACTAATTTGTGGAGCCATGATGGCATGTTTCCGAATGGGATGAATGGATTTATTTTGTCTTTCCAAATGGTTGTTTTTGCCTTTGTAGGCATTGAACTAGTAGGTTTAACAGCTGGTGAGACAGAAAATCCTGAAAAGGTTATTCCAAAAGCAATTAACAATATTCCTATACGAGTGTTGATTTTTTATGTAGGGGCATTGCTTATTATTATGAGTATTTACCCTTGGAATGCTATTAATCCAGCAAAAAGTCCATTTGTTCAGGTTTTCCTGGCGGTCGGTATAACCGCTGCTGCAGGAATTGTTAACTTTGTTGTTTTGACTTCGGCTGCATCGGCTTGTAATAGTGCAATTTTTAGTACAAGTAGAATGACGTATGCTTTAGCAAAGGAAAAGAATGCACCAGAGGCACTAGCTAAATTAACCAAACATCATGTTCCCTCTAATGCTTTGTTCTTCTCGGTTATTGTCGTTTTAATTGCTGTTATTTTAAATTATATCATGCCAGAAGGTGTGTTTACGTTAATTACAAGTATATCTACTGTTTGTTTTATTTATATATGGGCAATTACGGTTCTCTGTCATCTGAAATATCGAAAAACAAGACCAGAGCTTGCAGCAAAAAATAAGTTTAAAATGCCACTGTTTCCAGTAGCTAACTATATCATCCTCCTTTTTCTAGCGTTTGTTCTTGTTGTGCTAGCACTTGCAGAGGATACAAGAATCGCATTGTTTGTGACACCAGTATGGTTTATTTTACTATTGGTAATTTATCATCTTAAATGGGTTAGACATTCTTATCGATAATATCTTATCTTGCTCATGATCCCCACTTTAAGCTACGGAAAATGGAGAAAGCTAGGTGTTGGATTAACCCGTAAAGGCCCACTAAGTGTTAGCAGGGATAAGGAAAATCTCCCACTGATAGGAAGTTTTCTTTCTAAACAATAATTAAGCCTGAAAATGATTTGTAAATCATTTTCAGGCTTTTTATTATCCCTTGATTTTGAGCGAAAGAAAATTTTAAAAAATCAAAAAACACCATTGACAAATTCTTCAATAAAATGCTATTATATTCTTCTTTTGAAAAGGAGGGAGAAGCATTGATTAAAGTAGACGGGATAAATAAGTCCTTTAAGGTTGCTAAGCGAGCAACAGGATTGGTGGAAGGACTAAAAGCCCTTGTTTCTAGGGAGCACACGATTGTCCATGCATTAAATGATGTGAGTTTTACGATAAATCCAGGAGAAATTGTCGGTTATATTGGTCCGAATGGAGCAGGGAAATCAACTACGATAAAAGTAATGAGCGGCATCTTAGTTCCAGATAGTGGAAGTTGTGAAATAATGGGCTATACACCATGGAAGGATCGAGTAGAATATGTGAAAAATATTGGTGTCGTCTTTGGGCAACGATCCCAGCTATGGTGGGACGTACCGGTCATCGATTCATTTGCTTTATTAAAAGATATTTACCATATACCAGATAAAGAGTATGATGAAACGTTATCGTTATTAATTGACACACTCGAGTTAAAAGATATCCTACATTCACCAGTAAGACAGCTCAGTTTAGGACAGCGGATGCGTTGTGAAATTGCAGCTTCCCTTATACATAATCCACAAATTCTATTCTTAGATGAACCTACCATCGGTCTTGATGCAGTTAGCAAAATTGCAGTAAGAAACTTTATAAAAAAAATCAATAAACAGAAGAATGTAACGGTTATCCTTACAACACATGATATGTTTGATATTGAAGCACTTTGTGATCGAGTTATTCTAATCGGAAAAGGGAGCCTATTATATGATGGGAATCTACAGGAACTAAGAAATCGCTTTGGATCTCATCGAACAATAACGGTAGACTATAAGTCTAGTAATATACCTATTCAAATTCCCGGGACCATTAATCTCTCCCGGACAGAAGAAAGAGCAATCCTGAGTGTAGATACGACGCAAATATCTGTATCGGAAGTAATCATGGAGTTGTCTCATTCACTAGATTTAGTCGATATTTCCGTCATGTCACAGCCGATTGAAGATATCATTGTACAACTCTATAAGGAGTATGAGATATGAGGACAATGAAACCATATATGGCTGTATTAAGATTGCGTTTATTAAATGGTATGCAGTACCGTGCTGCAGCATTGGCAGGTGTTGCTACACAGTTTTTCTGGGGATTTATTTATATCATGATTTTTCAGGCATTTTATGCACAAGCGAGCTCGAATCAACCAATTTCTTTAGAAGAATTGGTCACTTATTTATGGCTACAACAATCTTTTTTAGCATTTATAATGCTATGGTTTCGCGACAATGAGTTATTTGATTTAATTACAACAGGAAATATTGCATATGAATTATGTAGACCAATTGGGATTTATGAATATTGGTTTAGCAAGTTACTAGCACAGCGGTTAGCTAGCGCATTATTAAGGTGTTTTCCGATATTGTTGCTGGCTTTTTTGCTGCCTCCAGCTTATCGGATGATGTTACCCCAAGATGTCAAAACGTTCTTGTTATTTTGTCTCTCGCTTTTATTGGGATTATTGGTTTTAGTGGCTATTTCAATGTTTATCTATATTTCCGTATTTATTACATTATCCCCGATGGGTTCTCTTCTAGTATTTGGTGTTGTAGGAGAGTTTTTTGCTGGGATGGTCGTTCCTATTCCGTTAATGCCAGAGTGGTTACAACAAATCGTTTATCTTCTGCCGTTCCGATTAACAGCTGATTTTCCATTCCGGGTCTATTCTGGTCATATTCCAAATGGAGAAGCAATGGAAGGAATCTTCATTCAGCTTGCTTGGCTGTTAGTACTCGTTTTCTTTGGGAAAATAGCTTTACAAAAAGCGATGAAAAAAGTCATTGTACAGGGAGGGTAAGCTTAGATGAGACTATATTTTCAATACCTTCTATTATTATTTAAATCACAAATGCAATATCGAACATCTTTTTGGTTATTGTCATTAGGACAATTTCTGGTCCCCTTTTCTGCCTTTGCCGGATTATATTTTTTATTCGAGCGATTTGGACAAATAAAGGGCTGGGATTTTTATGAGGTTGCACTTTGTTTTGCTATCATTCATATGGCATTTGCATTAAGTGAATGCTTTGCAAGAGGGTTTGATAATTTCTCTAGTCTTGTTGCGAGTGGTGATTTTGACAGATTACTTGTTAGGCCAAGGACAACCTTTGTACAGGTCCTTGGTTCAAAATTCGAGTTTACGAGAGTTGGGAGACTTTTGCAGAGTGTTATCGTGCTAGGTTGGGCTGTAAGTAACTTAGCAATCGATTGGAGTTTTTTGAAAATTTTAACGTTACTATTAATGATTATAAGTGGGGTTTTTATTTTTACTGGCATTTTTATTTTAGCAGCTACCCTCAGCTTTTGGACGATTCAAGGGTTAGAAATTGCCAATATTTTTACTGATGGTGGTAGGGAGATGGCGCAGTATCCGTTAAATATTTATCAAAAATGGGTGACGCGTTTTTTTACTTTTGTGATTCCTTTTGGAAGTGTTAATTATTTACCTTTACTTTACCTGCTTGGTAAAGGAGGAAAGGAAGAATGGCTATATATGCTGACACCCCTAGCAGGAATAATATTTATCCTTCCCTGTATTTTTGTATGGATAGTGGGTGTTCGCCACTATCGGTCAACCGGTTCCTAATAGAGAATGTTTCCTGTTTCGTGAATGGTGGTATAAATCTAATAGATTAATTTTACTTCATCAAGAAATAATGGGAGGCGTTTTAAAATGAATAAAGAATCAATAACAAGCCCTGCAGGAAAAACACATCAGCCTAACGAGAAGAATCAAAAAGATGAGGCTTCAAAAGGCTTGAAAGAAACTCATGAGCAAGCAAATAATAGTTTAACAGAGGGTACAATTGATAAGAAGAAGGAAAAGGAAGAAAAATAAATTAGTATTAAAAAGGAGAAAAATGACTATTCATTTTTCTCCTTTTTGTATCTGGTGAAGGGGACACGTATAATGGATAGTGGTTAAATAAATAGAGAGAAAGGCTGTTAGAATGAAAAAAATATGGATTATATTAATAGGATTATTGGTTCTGTTTCTTCTTTTAGTTGCTACCTATAAATTAATGAATGCGCGGACTTTTCAATTGTTTGGGGGCTTAACGTATCAGGTGGAGACAAAGGAGAAAGTAGTTGCATTAACATTTGATGACGGACCAACAAAAAATGTGGATGACATATTAGCATTATTAGATACTTATGACGCAAAAGCTACTTTTTTTCTTATTGGAAATGAGATAGAAAGAAATCCTGAATTAGCAGAGAAAATAGTGGAAAAGGGACATCAACTTGGAAATCATACATATTCTCATGAACGGATGATTTTTAAATCACAGGCTTTTATAAAGAAAGAAGTGGAAGAAACAAATCAATTAATTGAAAAGGCAGGTTTCACAGGTGAAATAGATTTTAGACCACCAAATGGGAAGAAGTTATTTGGACTTCCATATTATTTAAAACAAGCAAATATAGATACGATTCTCTGGGACATTGAGCCTGATACTTATTATCAGACGCCATACGAACTTTTCTTAGTCTGTACGTATAATCGTTCGGGGTTATTTGGTTGAAAATACTTATGTCCCAGCTTCTTTCCTACAGAAAAATCATAATTTTAAGTTATTTAACTAACTTATCCCTCTCGGCTGCGTAAGGTGGATGCTCCATCCAGCCATTATCAATCATAATTTTTGCTGCATCTTCGGCAAATTTACTAATTTGAAGTAATCCTTTTGTATACATAACTCCTAAATCATGTCTTCCGCTAACATCTACTGAGTTTCCGAAGGACCTAATTCTTATTGAAAACATATCCATTTTATGAAATAACATTAATTTATCGGAAAAAGGAGTATCAGTAGAAGTTGTTACTAAATGATCTAGATAGGATGGTGCTGGTAAATCTTCTTTATGTAATTTTTCCACAAATAACTCAATATGCTTATGTGTGAAGTTTTTGCCTCTTTTAAATAAATCACGAATTTCTTCTTGTTGGGTAACTTGGCTAAATGCCGTTATTAATGCTTTACTAGTAACGTTATTTTCAATATTATCATAAAGATGGGCTATCTCTATGCATGTAAAGGTCTTACATGTCCAACATATCCATTTAAAAAATCCTTCTCAACAAAATCTTCTTTTTCTGGTATCGGAATAATAGGCGGTTTACGAATAAATCCCTTATTCATTAATACTTCTTTGATTTGCTCCATTAAAGCCATGGTAGATTCCATACAATACTTATAAAACTCTTCTACATCTTTTCTAAAAACAAGTGGAATGGCTACTTTATAAATGCTCATCCCTGCATTAGCAGCATATTTAAGATAATGAACATAGAATTCATCTTCAAACAAACGAGGGGCTTGAGGGTTCAAGTCTTCTTCTATAGAGAAACCTTTAGGTATAGGGAAATTTTCTTTCTTCAATATTTCTTTTGAAGTATTTAAGAATTCTGTAGTTAATGTAAACGCTTCTTCTAGTAATTTTTTAATATCTGTATCCTCGACGTGCTGTAAATAATAGTGTAGAAAACATGTAGACATGCTGTTCCCCCTATAAGTCGCCCAAAGTTTACCCAACTCTGCTGATGTAAGCTTTTCACTATGGTTTATGTTTGTTGAACGTATATTTAGTGGTTTTTGCGTGTCCATTTTCATTCTCCTTTAAAGGGATTTTGTTTTAGTATTCACGAGCATTTATTATCATATGCTAAACTTAATTACTAATAGGGAATCCTTTTTTAATGGTGAGAATTTTTTTGAAAAAATAGAATCACTTTCGCTCCTTGTTTCAATCGTTTAGAATAATACAGAAAAAAGAAAAATTTATGGGAGTAGATAATGAAGATACTACTTGTTGAAGACGATAAAACCATCGCCTCTGGTTTAGAATACAGTTTACAAAGTGAAAAGTATGAAACAATTACTTGTTATGACGCAAAATCTGCTAGAAAGACTATAGAAGAAGAGCTAATAAATATTGATTTATGTCTATTTGATTTGTCGCTGCCAGATGGTTCTGGTTATGAGCTATGCGAAATTGTGAAAAGTAAATCAGATAAGCCTGTTATCTTTTTAACTGCATTAGATGACGAAGTAAATGTTGTCATGGGTCTTGATATGGGAGCAGATGACTATATTACAAAACCATTCCGCTTAAGAGAGCTACTTTCTAGAATTAAATCTGTTTTGCGACGCTATAATAAGCAGCAACAAAATAATCCGATTATTGAAATTGATCATATTCGAATTAATACATTGGAAGGAAAGATTTATAAAAGGGACGAAGAAGTAGTAGTTACAGCCCTTGAATACCGATTATTTCTTATCTTCGCTAATAACTTAGGACAAGTATTAACAAGAACACAGCTATTGGAGCGCATATGGGATGTAGCAGGAGATTTTGTTAATGACAATACCTTAACTGTTTATATCAAAAGGCTGCGTGAGAAATTAGAAGATAATCCGCAAAAACCGACTATTATTAAAACTATTCGCGGTCTGGGCTATAAGGTAGGTGACTAACATGCTTCGTAATCGAGAAGTGAAGATATTAACAACAGTTTTAGCTCTCATTAGTACAGTAGCAATTATGTATGCTATTATTGCATATTCCATTTCTGTCACAATATTTTTACTTATAGTTATTATCATTATTTTCGGATGCTTTTATCAATTTACAAGGTTTCGATACAAGGAAATAGAAAAGCTTTCGAGTTACTTGCAGCAAATTAGTAATGGGGATAAAAGCTTAGATATTCGTGATAATGTGGAGGGCGAGCTGAGTGTTTTAAAAAATAATATCTACAAAGTGACCTTAATGCTTTCGGAAAATAGTGCGCTTCTTCGTCAGGAAAAATTAAAGCTAACTGATGCGATTTCAGATATATCCCATCAATTAAAAACACCGTTGACATCTATGGTTGTGATGACTGATTTATTAAGTGATCCACATTTAAAAGAGGGAAAAAGGCGCGAGTTTACGAATAATCTATCAATACAGCTGGAAAGAATGGAGTGGTTAGTCTCTTCTTTGCTGAAATTATCGAAAATGGATGCTGGTACGATTCTATTTAAAAAGGAGCAAGTTGATGTAAAAAAACTGCTTTATAAGGCAGTGGAACCAGTATTAATTCCGATGGATATCAAGGGACAGGCTTTTGGCATTATAGGAGACGAAGGTGTTACCTATATAGGAGATTTTAAATGGACAGTGGAAGCAATTATCAATATTTTAAAAAATTGTGTGGAGCATACAAAAGAAGGTGGAGAAATTCAGATTCATTTCTCGGAAAATGTCTTGTTTACGGAAATTGTTATTCAAGACAATGGAAAGGGTATTGCCAAAAACGATTTACCCTATATTTTTAAACGGTTTTATAAAGGCGAAAATGCAAGCGAAGATAGTATAGGTATAGGCTTAGCCATGGCGTATAGTATTATAAAAAGCCAGCATGGTGATATTGAAGTTAGAAGTCAATTAGGAAGAGGAACAACTTTTCATATTAAGTTTTATAAACAGGTGATTTAGTGTGCTAGTTTTTTATGAACACCGAATCGTTGAAGCGTAGGTGGAAAGTGGCGTTCATCGCAGGAATGAAAACCAAAAAGCAGAGCGACAAAGCAAAAAGTGGCGTTCATCGTGGGGATGAAAACTAAAAAGCAGAGTGAGAAAGCAAAAAATGGCGTTCATCGCGGGAATGAAAACCGAAAAGTAGAGTGAGAAAGCGAAAAGTGGCGTTCATCGCGGGAATGAAAACCAAAAAGCAGAGCGACAAAGCAAAAAGTGGCGTTCATCGCGGGAATGAAAACCAAAAAGCAGAGCGACAAAGCAAAAAGTGGCGTTCATCGCGGGAATGAAAACCAAAAAGCAGAGCGACAAAGCAAAAAGTGGCGTTCATCGCGGGAATGAAAACCAAAAAGCAGAGCGACAAAGCAAAAAGTGGCGTTCATCGTGGGAATGAAAACCAAAAAGCAGAGCGACAAAGCGAAAAGTGGTGTTCATCAAGCGAATGAACGCCAAAAACCTCCTTTAGTCCAAAGGAAAAAAGAATACATAAACATAAAAAGAGAACAAGTTGCCACCTATTTCTACTAAGTGACTAAATTGTCACTTTAAAGTCACTCGAGAGTCACTTTAGACAGGTAGACTAAGAGCATCAAGTAATAGGAGGACGATAAAATGGAAATTTTAAAAATAGATAATCTGTCTAAAGTGTATGGGAAAGGAGAAACAGCTGTTAAAGCGTTAGATAATGTCTCTTTTTCTGTTAACAAGGGTGAGTTTGTTGCCATTATAGGGCCATCTGGGTCGGGAAAATCAACTTTGCTTCATATGTTAGGTGGAGTAGATAGACCAACTAGCGGAAAAGTTTATGTTGATAATACAGATATTTATCAATTAAATGAAACACAATTAGCTATTTTTAGAAGAAGACAAATTGGCCTAATCTATCAATTCTATAACTTAATCCCGATTCTTTCGGTGGAAGAAAATATTACGCTTCCTCTTTTATTAGATAATCATCAAGTAGATAGAGAACAATTTAATCGAATTGTTTCTATATTAGGCTTAGAGCAAAGATTAGACCACCTTCCTAATCAATTATCAGGCGGACAGCAACAGCGCGTTTCAATTGGACGTGCATTAATTAGTAATCCTGCCATTATGCTTGCAGATGAGCCGACGGGGAATTTAGATAGTAAAAATAGTGAAGAGATTATGGAACTATTAAAAATGTTTAATAAAACCTATAATCAAACACTAATTGTTATTACGCATGATGAACGGATTGCATTACAAGCTGATCGTGTCATCTCTGTAGAAGATGGAAAAATCGCCAAAAATGAGGTGATTCGCCCATGAACATTATGAATAAACTTACTTTGAGAAATTTAAAGGAGAATAAGCGAAGAACACTCGTAACAATCATTGGTGTTATTATTTCTGTTAGTATGCTGACAGCTGTTGCAACACTTGGTGTTTCTTTTATTGATTTATTAAAAAGAGATAGTATTGCAAGAGCCGGAGAGTGGCATACACAATTCATAGGGGTTAATAGTGAGCAAGTCAAAGAGATAGAAGAGGATAAAAAAATAGAAAAGGTAATCTTATCTAATGATTTAGGCTATGCGGACTGGAAGGGTTCTAAAAGTGAATATAAGCCGTATTTATTTTTTCGACAATATGATGAACAAGGACTTACGCAGTTTCCGATTACATTAAAAAAAGGAACGTATCCCAAAGCCTCTAATGAAATTATTATATCAGATGAAATGGTGAAGAATGCGAAAAGAGAATATGACATCGGAGACGAATTAAAAGTTAGTATTGGAGAAAGGCACTATAAATTAAAAGAAGAAGATTCAATCCTCACACAAATAGATCCTTTGCAAAGGAATGAAGAAGGAGAAAACGTTGAGGAAATACAACGTGTAAAATCTTATACATTTAAAATTGTCGGGATCATGGAAAGTCCATCTTGGGAACCTACTTGGTCACCAGGTTATAGCATTGTTAATTACATGGACAAAAATGAATTAACGAGTAATAGTAGTATAAATGCAAGTGTTGTGATGAAAAAGGTAAAGCAGTCTATTTATGAGGATTCAAAATCCTTAGCTAAGAAATTAAACATTGAAAAAGTTAATTATAATAGTGGGTTACTGCGTTATTATGGAGTATCATCGAATGATAATCTGCTTCTTACGATGTATTCTTTATTAGGTATTATTATCCTTGTTATCGTTATTGGTTCTGTAGCATTGATTTATAATGCTTTTGCTATTAGTGTTTCGGAACGAGCAAGGCATTTAGGAATGCTTTCAAGCGTAGGGGCAACCAAGAAACAAAAAAGAAATTCTGTATTCTTTGAAGGTGCAGTTATAGGTGGAATCAGCATTCCTTTAGGAATAATTGCTGGTCTAGTGGGAATTGGAATTACATTCTCATTTATAAATAAGTATTTTCAAGAGGCTTTAAACACTACAGAAGGATTAAATTTAGTAGTTACGCCTTTTTCAATCCTGTTTTCTATTCTTATTTCACTTGTAACTATCTTTGTTTCAACCTATCTACCAGCTAGAAAAGCATCAAAAATCTCTGCGATAGATGCAATTAGACAAACACAAGATATCAAATTATCCGGAAAAAAAGTGAAAACTTCTAAACTTGTGCGTAAGTTATTCGGGATAGAAGCGGAAATCGGCTTGAAAAATTTAAAACGGAATAAACGAAGATATCAAACAACCGTTTTTTCTTTAGTTATTAGTATTTTACTCTTCTTAACCGTTTCCTTTTTTTCAGATAATATGAAAAAGTCTGTGGAACTGTCACAAGAAGATATCGACTACGATATTGCTGTGTCTGCTGGTTCAAATAGTACAGAGGAAGAGCTGCTGCCTCTAGCAAATGCTCCAAGTATTACACAAAGTAATTTAATTAAGAACATATACGTAACAACCTTTTTAGCTAAGGATGTATTAAGTGAAAATAATAAAAAATCGGTAGAGAAAGATAATACAATGTTAGAAGATGGTAAACTGTCATTTAATGTGAATTTCTTTGTTTTATCGGATTCCTCGTTTAAAGATTACGCTAAAGCAGCAGGCTTTAATAGCAATGAATATTTAAATACCGATGTTCCAAAAGGCATTGTTCTTGAGACTACATCTTATTTTGATCCATATGCAGAGAAATTTATTGAGGAAAAAGTACTTGATGCAAAACCTGGTGATTCTATTGATCTCTATATGTATCGAGAGGACAGTGGCAAGGAAGAAATTTTTAATAAGATTCAAATTGGCTTATTTACAGATGAGACATTAATGGGAATAAGTTCTAATAATTATCGAACCATTACGATGATAATTTCCAACGAAGTAGCAGAGAAATTATTTGAAGATGAAACTATTAATTTGGACTACAATCTATATTTAAACAGTGATAATCCGGCGAAAGCCCAAGAGGAATTAGAAGATTTAAAAACAGGCTCTATGTACATTTACAATGTGGAAATGAATCGGAAGCAATCGGAACAGAAGATTATAATCATGTCTGTCTTTATGTACGGCTTTATTTCCCTCATATCATTAATAAGTATTGCTAATATCTTTAATACGATTTCAACTAGTATTTCCTTACGAAAAAGGGAATTTGCAATGTTGCGTTCTGTAGGAATGACGCCAACTAGGTTTAATAAAATGATTTATTTTGAGAGTATTTTTTATGGGATAAAAGCATTGATGTATGGTATTCCGATTAGTATTGGAGTCATAGCAGCACTATACTGGTCCATAAGCAATACATTTGAATACGGCTTTGAGCTTCCATGGTTGAGTATTCTATTTGTAGTTATTGCAATATTTATCATTGTCGCTTCGGCCATGCTATATTCAGTCAGCAAAATTAAGAAAGAAAATATTATTGATGGATTAAAACAAGAGAATGCTTAATAGGAACAAAAGAAAAATAGAGAAGAATTAGAAAAAAACTCGTCCGTTTTGTAACTGGTTCTGATTCCTATCACAAAAACTAAAAATGTATATGAAAGAGACTATCAATTTGTAATAGAATTTTGATGGTCTTTTTCTGTTGATATAACGCGGAAAAATTATAAAATAGGCGTGAAGCTGTAAGCTAATTTGTATATCAAAATGTAAGGTTACAGAGGTTTCTGTTACCTTGATAATCGGACTGCAAAATGCGGTGTTTTTTATTTGCAAATTTATGTTTTTTCTTCGGCTTTGGTTACTGTTGTTGTTCGCGTAGCTATGAGAATTCATAAGCGGAGAATTTCCGGCTAATGCACAAAAGAAAGCTTATAAAGTAAAAATAAACGGAAATTTTCAGGTTAACTCCTCTAAATAAGACAAAATCAAGAGTTTTGTAGCATATAAGCGGAAAAACTAACCTTATTTTTAAGTGAATAGGGACAATTTTCAATATAAGCGAAATTTTTACGTTTATGTTCCCATCACGGTGAAAGGAACATCCAGTTATTATTGAGCCTTGGACCAAAAATACTTTTAGCGACACTTTGTAATGTTCATACACATAACAAATAGCCCTGCATTTTGCAGGACAAAAGATATAGCAAACAAAAGGAAATTTTTAAATACATTTTCATAAAATGAGACAGGTATCCGAACCCGTTATCCGTTTTGGTGTTTTTTTTCCTATGTAAAAGCAAGCAGGTAAGGGAAAGAAGAATGTAGAATCAATAAAAGAAGACGGAGGAGGATAAAAAATGACGATTGATATTTTACAACAAAATAAGAAAAGCTGGAATAAATTAGCCCATCATTTTAATGGGATAGACGCATTGCCTAGCTATGGCCCTTTTAGCCAAACGGAAGAGGAATTAAGACTATTGAAAGAAATAACAAATAAAAAAGTCCTTGATATTGGGTGTGGCAGTGGACATTCTTTACTGTACATGGCTGATAAAGGAGCTAGTGAATTATGGGGGATAGACCTATCTGAAAAGCAAATAGAGACTGCAAAAGAAACATTAAAAGGTCTATCTTCCAACTTATTCTGTGCTGCGATGGAGGAAGATATCGGTCTTCCGACATTATATTTCGACACCGTTTATTCTATCTATGCAATTGGATGGACAACAGATTTAGCCTCGACCTTTAAACTTATTTATTCATATTTAAAGCCAGGAGGAGAATTTATTTTTAGTTGGGATCATCCATTATATGCGCATATGCAAAGTGAAAACGGGCAAATCTATCTTCAAGGTTCCTATCAAGAAGAAGGTTTAACAGCTTATCAAAGGTTTAAAGGAGAAGAAGCACCAGTAGTCATACCAAAAAGAAAGATGAGTACTTATATAAATGAATTAATTAAAGCTGGATTTACCATTGAATCCGTTATAGAAAGTGAGGTTTCCAAAAATTTTGAAACGATCGAAACGGAAATCTCTGATCGTTATTATTCCTCCTGAATCCGTGACGTAATTAATAATAAATGTGCCCACAAAGTCTGATATAATAATGTTATCAGCTGATTTATGTTGATAATTTTATTTCACCAGGCAGGTGTTGAAATTGGTTAAGTTTATTTTAGAAGATTCCGATGATACATTAACGACCCATTCGGGTCTAGGTTTAATAGGTTTGCTTTTATCAAAAACAAAATTTTACAAACGTTTTTCATCCTTAAAGGTCCCAGAAATCAAGTCGTCTCCGGCCATTCTTAATGGGGATGTTACCACTTCTTATGTGGGTCTATTGTGCCAAGGTAAGAATGATTTCGACCATATCGAAGAATTTCGAGATGATCCCTTCTTTTATCGTGCATTGGATATTCAAGTGGTTCCATCAAGTCCCACACTACGGCAACGACTCGATCAAATTGCCAAGGTGACTGGATGGAAATCCATTGTTCTGGAAGAATCGGCTAAACTAATACGGCAATTTGATTCTCCTGTCACTCCAACAATTACTAGTGACAAAAAATCATACGTACCTCTGGATATTGATGTATCGCCATTTGATAACTCAAATACTAAGAAAGAAGGGGTTAGTCGCACATACAAAGGATGTGACGGGTATTCCCCTAACTTCTCCTATTTGGGTCAAGAAGGCTACGTTGTAAATGTGGAACTTCGGGAGGGAAGCACACACGTTCAAAAGGATACTGAGAAATTTCTCGAGAAAAGTATTATATATTCTCGGATGATTACTGATCTATCGTTATTGGTCCGTATGGATGCAGGAAACGATAGTGTCGAAAACCTAAAAGTTTGTGTGAATGAAAAGGCCGATTTCATAATTAAACGAAATCCTCGCCGTGAAAAGCCTGAAAACTGGCTCATGGTAGCTGAACAATTCGGTAAATGCGTTCAGGAGCGAGAAGGAAAACGTGTATTCTATGGTGCTTTAGAAACAACTCCAAAGGGAATGAAAAAAGCCATTCGCCAAGTCTATAAAGTAACAGAAAGAACGATTGATAAAAACGGCCAAATCCTCTTAATCCCAGATGTTGAGTTTGAGAGCTATTGGACTACCCTACCTAATGAAACAGAGGAAATAATTAGCCTTTATCACGAACATGCCACTTGTGAACAATTCCACAGTGAATTAAAAACGGATTTAGACCTAGAACGTTTCCCTTCTGGGAAATTTGCCACCAATGAATTAATCTTACATCTTGGATGTTTAACCTACAATCTCCTTCGGATTATTGGCCAAGAAAGCCTGAAATCAGGGGATGCGCCGCTTAAAAGAAAGGTCTTCCGTCGCCGAGTAAAAACGGTTATCCAGAATTTGATTACATTAGCTGCAAAATTGGTAAAGCATTCCCGAAGAATTTACTTAAAGTTTGGAAATCATAGTCCTTGGTTTCCTACTTTTAAACGACTGTATCTTTCATTTACAACATAAGCCTAGGAAACTGAATAGGTAATAAGACCTGAAAAAAATTATAGGTAAGCAGGTTTTATTTAGTGTACACAAAAAACAATCAATCCAACTTAAATTAGTACGAATGGCAAGAAAATAAGGAATTCCTAAAATTATCGGAAGAATTATTTTTTATCACGGATTCAGGTTCCTTATACAAAGCAAGAAAATTTCCAACTACTATGATTATGAAAGCAAGAAAAGCATGACATGTGGGCAGCCACATGTCATTTTTCATGATAAACGTTTTGGAAGATAAATAGAAATTTTCACCAAAGACTCTCGCAATTGTAACAAAAAGAAGTACACGGTTATTAATAGACATTACTTTTAATAGAATCTATAATTTAATTATCTACTAGCTTGTTAAAAAATTCACATATGTAATTCTTTTTTGAGATGTTTTGCAAACGCATTCTTAATAGTCTGTTTTAATAACCAGGATAAAAATAAGGTCTGGGATTTTTTAAAACAAAAGCATTTTTCCTACATGCCTTATTTTTAAATATATTAAAAAGGGGTTTTGAAAGTGGTAACTGCTTTAAATGCAACAACAGTATTGGACAAGGAATATGGTCTATATATTAATGGGCAATGGGTAAAAGGTTCAGAAGGAAAGCTAATTAGCAGCTATAACCCTAGTAATGGAGAAAAGTTGGCTGATTTTGTGGACGCTACCTATGCAGATGTAGATCAAGCAGTGGCTGCAGCAGCAGAGGCATTAAAAACATGGAAGAAAGTAAGTTTAATAGATAGAAGCAATTTATTATTAAAAATTGCTGATTTAATTGATGAACATGCGGAAAAATTAGCCTTAGTGGAGACATTGGATAACGGAAAGCCACTAAGAGAAACAAGAAATATTGATGTTCCATTAAGCTCTGATCATTTCCGCTATTTTGCAGGCGTAATCCGCTCTGAAGAGGGAACTGCTCAAGCCTTCGATGAAGATACCTTATCGATTTCGATTAAAGAGCCTATTGGAGTAGTTGGACAAATTATTCCATGGAATTTCCCGTTATTAATGGCTGCATGGAAAATTGCTCCTGCTATCGCTGCAGGTAATACAGTAGTTATTCATCCGTCGTCTACTACCTCTTTGAGCCTATTAGAATTAGCCAAGCTTTTAGATCAAGTTTTACCAAAAGGGGTAGTCAATGTGATTACCGGCCGTGGTTCTCATTCAGGAGACTATATGCTAAAACATGAGGGCTTTGCAAAAATTGCTTTTACAGGATCCACTGAAATAGGACAAGAAGTTGCAGTTGCAGCAGCGAAGAGACTGATACCATCTACACTTGAGTTAGGTGGAAAGTCAGCGAACATTATCTTTAATGATGCACCAATGGAGCGCGCATTAGAAGGGGTTCAATTAGGAATACTCTTTAACCAAGGACAAGTGTGCTGTGCTGGTTCCCGCATTTTCATTCAAGAAGGCATTTATGATGAGTTCCTTGCAAAAATGAAGCTGGCATTCGAAGATGTAAAAGTTGGCTTGCCGTGGGAAGAAGATGTCGTGATGGGCGCGCAAATAAATGAACGCCAATTAGAGCAAATTTTAGAATATGTAAAAATTGGAGAAGAAGAGGGAGCAAGAGTTGTAACAGGTGGGTGCAGGCTTATAAATAACGGATTAGAGAATGGAGCATTTATGGCACCGACGATTTTAGCAGATGCCACGAATGAGATGCGTATTGCTCAAGAAGAAATTTTTGGTCCAGTTGCAACGCTTATAAAATTTAAGACAGAAGAAGAAGTGATTGAGCTCGCTAACCAATCAGAATTTGGACTCGGAGGAGCAGTATTCTCACGCGATATTAATACAGCACTTCGTGTCGCAAGAGGGGTTGAGACAGGACGTATGTGGGTGAATACGTATAATCAGCTTCCAGCAGGAGCACCATTTGGAGGATACAAAAAATCTGGTATCGGTAGGGAAACATATAAGAGCATATTAGATGGGTATACACAGACGAAAAATATTTATATTGTAACGAAAGAAGAAACAGAGGGATTGTATTAAAGTAAAGTAGGAAGCTGCTAGGACTTTGTCTTGGTGGCTTTTTTTATGCTTGAAATTTCATGTATAATTTGCTTTTAGATAAAAAGGAATTTATTTTATATTTTTCGTGAACTTTTTCCCCAGTATAAAGTCTAATGTATAGGAGAATAGAGGAGGTGATTAATTGGAAGAGTTAGAGATTAGTAAGAAAGCTATTAAAGGAGATGATGATGCCTTTTTGGAAGTAATGCAATTATATAAAGAATCATTGCTAAGAGCTGCTTTAGCATTTTTAAAAGATGAAGATGCGGCAATAGAAGCATTGCAGGAAGTAACCTATCGAGCTTATAAAAAGATACATACCATTAAAGAGCCAGCCTATTTAAAAACATGGCTAACAAGAATTATGATCAATTATTGTCAAGATCAAGTAAAGAGATCCAACAGAGTTATTTCTGATAACCAAGTATATGATATATCTGTTTACCAAGACCAATCCTTGATTGAACTAAAGGAAGCCCTTGAATTGTTATCTAATGAAGATCAGCAATTAATCTATTTGAAATATTTTCAAAATACGAAGATCAAAGAAATTGCCGCAATGGAAAAAATACCAGAAGGAACCGTAAAGTCTCGATTACATAAAGTACTGAAAACATTAAGGCTATATTTTAAGGAGAAAGGAGAGAGTGATCATGTATGAACAAGAGGAACAAAGTTTGTCTAAATTAAAGAATGACTTAAAAAAAATAAGTTTACCGATCGAAAAAGCCGATGAAGCCATTTTAAGTGGATTTTTAAAAGCTAAGCGAGAAAAAAATCTGGTTAAGAAAAAACAAAAACGATTAGTAGGGCTTGCGATTGCTGCCATTATTATCATTTTCTTTGTAACTTCCATTCGAATATCCCCAACTTTTGCAAATGCTCTCTCAACAATCCCTGGGATGGAATGGATGATTGGTTTTATTGAACAAGATAAAGGCTTTTCCGCCATTATAGAAAATGATTATTATCAAAAGGTAGATGTTTCTGAGACAAAAGGAGATTTGACGTTAACGATAGATGGAGTAATTATGGATGAATCAGGAATGAATGTATTTTATACGTTGAAATCGACAAAGCCACTAACTGGCGGAGAGATAAAGTATATTAATCTCCTAAATAAAGAAGAATTTCCTGAGCATTCACGTAGCTATAATGTATATTTTCCTGATGATATTCAAAATGAATTTCAAGATATGGTTGAGTACCAATTTGTAAACTCTTTTTCTTTTGAGGAATTAACGTTTAACTTTGAATTAGTTACAGTAATGGACAATCAAGAAATAAAATTTCTGATTCCTTTTGAACTCAAGGAAAATGTAAAGAAGAATATAACTTATCCAATAAACCAGGTTGTGGAAGTGGAGAATCAAAAAATCACGATAGAAGAAATTATCGTGTACCCATTACGAATTGGAGTGAAGGTAGCATTTGATCCTGCTAATACAAAAGAAATTTTGGGATTTGAAGATATGCGGTTGGAAAATGAAAAAGAAGAAGTTTGGAGTTCTATTAAAAACGGAACTGTAATGAGGCATATAAGTGAAAATGAGAAAACATTTTATTTGCAGTCTAATTATTTTGAAAAAACGAAGGAAATTTATTTGTGTATAAATAAGTTGATGGCAATTGATAAGGAAGACGCGATGGTTATTGTAGACACGGAAGCAAGTAAATTAATAAAAAGTCCGAAAGACGGTAAGCTTAAATTAGGAAAAACTTCTGAGAATCAAATAGAATTTTATATGGAATCGAATTCAGAAAATCATTTTAGTCTCTTTAGTTATGCAATAGATGCTGATGGAAAAGAACTCTCAATATCTACTGAACTAATGACAAGTACCAATAATGAAAAGAGATGGGAGTTACATTTAGAAAACACTGTTTATAAAAATCCTTTACGTCTTGAATTATTCGCTTACCCTAATTACATCGAAGGGGATGTAAAGATAGAAGTAAAATAAGCTGCATGCTTTGGTAGTGGTATTCATCATACCATTACCAAAGCACACGTTTTTTTATTGTAAGCGTTACATTTTTGTGTTAAAGTAAAGTTACGTAAACGTTTACGTGAAGGGTGAAATAAATGACGATAACAATTAAAGACATAGCAAAAGTCGCCAATGTGTCCACAGCAACTGTTTCAAGAGTTTTAAATGGAGCAGGTGGTTACAATGAAGAGACAAAGAAGAAAATCCTGCAAATGGCAGAAGAGCTAGGCTATCGGAGAAATGAAATGGCGAGAAGCTTAGTGAAAAAATCTAGTAATTTAATTGGTATTATCATGCCAAACGTGTCAACCATCTTTTATGCTGATATTGTAAATGGGATGGAGAAGGTAGCGCAATGTCATGGCTTTAGTGTCATTCTTTCCCATGCTGGGGAGAAAGGTAATCGATTAATTGATTGCTTAAAAATGCTAGAAGAAAGAAAAGTGGATGGGCTTGTTCTTGTATCTATCCCACTAACCGAGGAGCAAATTCAAGCTATTGAATCATTGAGTATCCCTTATGTGCTATTGTCTACAGATACACAAAATAAACAAATACCTTTTATTAAAGTAGATGATTTTGAAGCTTCCTATGCTGCTACAAAGTATCTAATTGACCATGGACATCGAAAAATTGGCTTGGCAGGTGTGGATTACGCTGATCGAGTAGCTGGGATTCCGAGGATAGAAGGATATAAAAAGGCATTAATGGATCACGGATTAAGTATTTCGGCTAACTACATAAAAGCAGGAGATTATAGTTTTTCTGCCGGAAAAGAAGCCCTCTATGCTTTCCATGCTGAAAAGGCTGGAATAACAGCTGTATTTTGTGTAAGTGATGAAGTAGCACTTGGTGTTATTTCAGCAGCCTTTGACTTAGGGATAAAAATACCAGAGCAACTTTCTGTCATAGGCTACGATAATACGAGAGTTGCAGAAATGGCTGTTCCTCCCTTAACTACAATAGAGCAACCATTTCAGTTAATGGGAGAAAAGGGCTGCTTGAAAGTGATTGAGGCTATTCAGCAAAAAGTAGAAGTGAAAACAGAAAGGATGCCATTTCGATTAGTAGAAAGGGCGTCTGTAATAAATAGGATGGAGTAAAATTTTTTAAACTTTACATAAACGTTTATGTAAAGAATATATTTTCACAGAAAGTAGGTAACATAATGGAAAAGAAATGGTGGCAAACGTCAGTCGTATATCAAATATATCCAAGAAGCTTTCAAGACAGTAATGGAGATGGAATTGGAGATTTAAGAGGAATCATCAATCGTCTTGATTATTTGCAAAAACTAGGAATCGATGTTATTTGGCTAAGCCCTGTATACAAATCGCCTAATGATGATAATGGCTATGATATTAGTGATTATGAAGATATTATGGATGAATTTGGTACGATGGCAGATATGGATGAATTAATTGCAACTGCGAATGAAAAAGGAATTAAAATTGTTATGGATTTAGTCGTAAATCACACTTCAGATGAGCATAAATGGTTTATTGAAGCAAAAAAAGGAAAAGACAATCCATATCGAGATTACTATATATGGCGTGACCCGGTTAATGGCGAAGCACCAAATGAACTAAAATCTACTTTTAGCGGTTCTGCTTGGGAATTTGATGAAGATAGCGGACAATATTTCTTGCATTTATTCAGTAAAAGACAGCCAGATTTAAATTGGGAAAATGAAAAAGTGCGGGAAGAAGTTTGGAATATGATGAACTATTGGCTAGAAAAGGGAATCGGTGGCTTCCGCATGGATGTGATTGATTTAGTAGGAAAACAACCAGATCTTGGTATTACTGGAAATGGACCAAAGCTACATGATTATCTTCAAGAAATGAATGAAAAATCGTTTGGTAATTATGATGTTTTAACAGTAGGAGAAACTTGGGGAGCAACTCCTGAAATCGCTAAATTATATTCGAATCCAGCAAGAAATGAGCTTTCCATGGTCTTTCAATTTGAACATATTGGATTAGACGAGCAAGAGGGGAAACAAAAATGGGATTTAAAGCCATTAGAAATAAAGCAATTAAAATCCATACTAGCAAAATGGCAAACTTCTCTTGGGAATGAAGGTTGGAATAGTTTGTTTTGGAATAATCATGATTTACCAAGAATCGTATCTCGTTGGGGAAATGATAAAGAGTATCGGGTGGAAAGTGCAAAGATGTTTGCCATCCTTTTACATTTAATGAAAGGAACTCCATATATTTATCAAGGGGAAGAGATTGGGATGACTAATTGCCCAATTTCGGATATTAGTGAAGTGAATGATATAGAGAGTATTAATATGTACTATGAGCGAATAGAGCAAGGGTATACGAAAGAGGAAATCCTTCATTCGATTAATGTAAAAGGTAGAGACAATGCAAGAACACCTATTCAATGGGATGATACGGAGAATGGAGGGTTTACTACCGGGACACCGTGGCTGCATGTTAATCCGAATTATTTGGATATTAATGTTAAGAATAATTTAGAAAATGCTAATTCCGTCTTCTATTGTTATCAATCTTTAATTCAATTGAGAAAAGATAATCCAATCGTAGTATGGGGAGATTTTGAGCTAATCGAAGATACGGAAGAAGAGATTTTTGCTTATACACGAAAGTTTGAAGGAAAAACTTGGGTAGTAGTGGCCAACTTTAGTGACCAAGAAAAAATGCTGCATTTACCAGAATTTAACGAGTGTGATGAGGTGATTATTAGTAATTATCATCGTGAAAGTGTGGATTTTGGAAATGTGCATTTAAAGCCATATGAAGCTTTTGTTGTAAGCATTTGATCGAAAACATTACGGAAGCTGTCAACATCATCGATAAGTGAGATATTGACAGCTTTTTTTATTTTCTCTAGAAAAAATAAAAAAAATATTATCAATTCTGATAAAATAAAGTAAGATATAGTTGGGGATTAGTTAATAGGGTAAACAAACTATTGAAAGCGTTTCAATATATGTTCATTTAAAAACATGGAAATGAAGGCGATTTCAAATTAGAAGTGGGAAAATAAGAGAGAAAGAATGATTATTAGAAGGAGTGATTAATATGAATTATAGTCAAAGATCAATGGGAGAAGTAAACGGAGCAAAGATAACAGAATATACTTTTACGAATAACAATGGAATGAGTTTCTCTAGTATGAATTATGGCTGCATTATCACGAAAATTATAGTTCCAGATAAGGAAGGAAACAAGGAAAATGTTGTGCTTGGCTTTGAAACATTAGAGGAGTATAGACAGTATCCAGGTCCTTATTTAGGGGCGATTGTTGGGCGCGTTGCAGGAAGAATTAATCGTGGTCAATTCGAACTTAATGGAAAAGAGTATCGATTAAATACAAATACTCCTCCTAATCACTTACATGGGGGAAATGTTGGTTGGAGTGAAGTAGTCTTTGATTCTTGTATTGTAGAAGAGGAAGGGGCAATTGGAATTCGCTATACATATCATAGTCCAGATGGAGAAGAAGGTTATCCAGGTAATTTTGACTTTACTGTAGATTATTTACTGACTAATGAGAATGAAATAGTCCTAACATACCACGGAAAAACAGACAAAGAAACACCTGTAACAGTGACCAATCATTCCTATTTTAATTTAAGTGGGAATAATAAAAGAGATATAACTAATCATGAACTAATTGCTGATGTTGATCGTTTCTTAGAACTAGATGAAGGATTTATTCCAACAGGAAAAATGGTACATACAGAAAATACACCATTTGATTTTTCGGAAGGAAAGCTGTTGAAAGCAGGAATTGATAATGATTTTGACCAAAATACTTTAGTAGGTAATGGATATGACCATCCCCTTATTTTCTCTGAAGAAGGATCCCATTCTGCTATTTTAAGAGATAAAGAGAGTGGAAGAGAAATGTCTTTAGTAACGAATCAGCCTGCACTCATTCTTTATTCAGGTAACCAATTAGAAGATAAATATGATTTTAATGGCGTAACGGGAAGAAAATACTTAGGGGTATGTTTAGAAACACAAGGATTTCCCGACGCAATTAACCATCCTGAATTTCCATCCGTTGTTTTAAAACCTGAAGAAACATATCATGCTGAAACGAAATTGAAATTTCGAGTAACAGAATAAAAGAATAGGCATAAATACAAAAATAGGAAAAAATCATCATGATGGTTTTTTCCTATTTTTGTGGATAGAAAGATCTTAATAATGGCAAAAACCACTAATTCAACCTAATGGCTACTGCCTTAAAAATCATGAACCCAAACCTTATGAAATAAAAAGAAGTAAATATTGTCTCTGTATATAGCAAAATAACGTTAATGTAAGTGCAATTTTTACTATAATAAAAAGAAAATAAGAGGAGAGAGGTGAAAGGCAAAGAGTGTAAGCGCAGAAGTTAAGACTTCCGATATAGCAAAAACAAGTATGGGAAGGAATTGCATTATTCGGCATAAAGGGGTAAAAGGATGCCTCTCCATTAAAGGAATTATATAGGTAGATAAATCTATGAATAAGTATGGAATTGTACGATTATTGCTTTTCTTGAAGGAGAATTCAACTATTAAACAGAAACTAATAATTGGGCAATTAGAAAACATTGGTTAAAAAGTAGTCTTCTTCACCCTCTCAGCCCATTTTATTCAATGAAGCAGTAGTTTGCGTATTAATTAAGATAGTTTTTTTTTGTTAAAAACAAGGAGGAGATTCAATGAAAAGAATAGCATCTATTATGTTTATTAAACCCGGATATGAAAACGAATACAAAAATAGGCATGATGAACTTTGGCCAGAAATGGAGGAAGCGTTGAAACAGCATGGTGCCACCAATTATTCTATTTACCTTCATCGTGAATCGCAAGTGTTATTTGCTTATTTAGAAGTAGCGGATGAAGAGACATATGAACTTATCTCCCAAACAGCAATATGCAGAAAATGGTGGAAATACATGGCGCCAATAATGGAAACAAATGAAGATTATAGTCCTGTAACCCATAAATTAGAAGAAGTTTTTCATTTAGACTAAGCAGAAAATTATCCATGAAGGGGAACGGATTATGAGAGCTGAAATTTGAGGGAAATCTGGAGTAATTTACAATGGATTATTCAAAGGAAAAAAATGTAGTAGTATGGAAAAAAACTACACAAAATAAATAATGATTTATAAAAGGAATAGCAATAAGAGTAAAATTATTTCGAGAAGTAGTAAAGATTGTACATTGTTGATAGGTAATGAAATTCCTATAATGAGAGTATAGTAACCATAGAGAAAGAGAGGGCTTATTAACATTTTTTTTAAAAAATGAAAACCTTTTCTTTTTTGGAGTTGGCTGATTCGAATAAAAGGAGTTGTGCAATTATAATGAGTGATAACGAAAAATGGCTTGAAGAAGCTTGGGAGTTTGTAATAGAGAAAACAACTCGAAATAATGAAACGATTGGTGCGAATTTTCCACATGCAAGTGTAGACAAGAAATATGTATTGGAAGATCCTGAATGGTGGACTGCTGGTTTCTGGCCAGGACTTTTATGGCAGGTATATCAAGAAAATAAGGATGACGCACTTAGAAAAACGGCAGAACAGTGTGAAGCGAACTTGGATTATTTATTGTCTGATTCAGAAAAATTAGATCATGATATGGGGTTTATGTGGACGCTGACGAGTCTAGCAAATTATAAACTTACTGGTAATAAGGAATCAAGAAGAAGAGGTTTATTAGCAGCCAATTTTTTATTAGGTAGATTTAATGCACAGGGCAATTATATTCGTGCATGGAATGCTTGGTCAAAGAAGGAGGATAACCGAGGCGTTGCAATAATTGATTGCATGATGAATCTTCCATTGTTATATTGGGCTTCAGAAGAAACTGGGGACCCGCGTTTCAAAATAGCTGCCGAAAAGCATGCAGAAACTGTTAAAAAGCATTTTATTCAGCCAGATGGTTCTGTGCATCATATTGTTGTCTTTGATCCAGAAACAGGCGAAGTAGTAGATAAGCTTGGTGGTCAAGGCTATGCACCAGATAGTGCTTGGTCAAGAGGAACTGCTTGGGCATTATATGGTTTGACTCTTTCCTATTTGCATACTAATAATATAGAATTTTTATATGCGGCAAAATCAGTTTCCCATTTCTTTCTTTCTAATCTTCGTCCAAATGAATGTCCAGCTTGGGATTTTCGTATTCCTGAAGACGGAGAAAAACGATATTCCTACCCTGATTCATCGGCAGCTTCGATTGCAGCTTGTGGGTTACTCATGCTTGGGAAACTTGTAACTGATTTTGAAAAGCCAATATATCAGGAGGCAGGAGCAAATTTATTAAAAACTCTCTACACTACTTGTGCTACAAAAGAAGACAAAGAAGAGGAAGGTTTACTAAATAACGGAACAAGTCATTTTCCAGAGCAAAAGAATGTGGATGTTCCTTTAATTTATGGAGACTATTTTTTTGTTGAGGCTCTTAACGTATTGCGGCAAAAGGATGTTTTATTTTGGTGATAATTAAGTGGGTATGAAGAGTATAAGTAACTTTGTTATCAGTGGGAGTTAAAATTCCCACTGATTTTTTGTATTTATCCTTTATAGTAAGTAAATGCAATATAAACTAGTTAGTATATTTCGTTTAAATGTAATCTTTTCTCAAGGGTCCTTCATAGTTCCGGGTCTTTTATATCCATTTAAAAAGTTGGCTTTTTCCATTTTTTGATAAGTAAGAGTAGTTTGCTATAATTTTTCTAACAATATAGGTTTATGACGATTCTATCTGGGTATATAATACTATATAATTGATTAACTTCATATTATGGAGAAAGATATAAAGGTAGAAAGCTTTGATTAATCAACTTATTTGGGCGCTTTGTTGATTATGAGCTACTAGCGCAACCGGCTAACCAAACTATCCTTGTTTGTTTTGTTAGTCTTTTTTTATGGACACAAAAGAGTCATATTTCTAATGAATGTTCAGTTCCAGCATCAATGTGCCGACAAACATCAAATCTTCGTTTCTTGTAAATATGTATTAACGATATTTGTCGATTATAAGGAGCTTGTGCTTTTCTAAAAATGGGGGGCAACATATGAGTGAACATATTAGCTATCAAACGATAGTAATACAGGATCATACAGAGAAAGAATGGAAAGATAAATTAAATAAGGATTTAAGAGATTGGTTGTCTGAGGATTTTATGCTTAGTGTGGGAATCGGTGAAGCTGTAAATAATGCTATTGAACATGGGGAGTTTCCTGTTATTTTAGAACTACAATATACAAAGCATACTGTCGATATGCGGATTAAAGATCATGGAAAAGGATTTAATGTGGCAAAGAAATTTCATGATATCGAAAAATATGGTACAGAAAAGCTTTTGAGTGATATTGTGCTTGAGGAACGAGGAAGAGGTATTTTAATGATGATGAAAATCTTTCAAAAAGTGCACTATAATGAAAGAGGCAACGAAGTATTTTTATGGAGAGAAAGGAGGGAAAATGCAGAAGCCATATAATTGTAGAGAGAATGATTATTTTGTTAGGACTGTTCCTTTATGAGCAGTCCTATTTGCGTTTGGGTGAAATGAAATATTGTCATTTTTTTCTATAATCTACTGATTTCTATAAATGAATCGTTTATTATTAGTATATTACGGTAAAAAAGTAGTTTGGGAGAGGGTAGGAATAACATCATGGAGAAAGTGACCTATAGCAACATCCATAAGGAAGGAAATCAAATAAAGGAAACTACTAATTGGATACATATTCATAATGCAGAAATGCTCCTTCAGTATGACAGTAATTACATCCAATTTAAAGCAATGCCTACAATAATGGAATTTGAGCTGGTAGAAGAATACCTGAAAGAGTTTCATCAAAGAACTGGGCAGAAGCATCTTAAATTTATTTTTCCAGAAAATCAAAAATTTACGAAAGAGCTACTAGACCATATTGTTCGTAACCTTCACTATGATGTGGGATTGACGGAGCTTTATGCAATTGATCCCAGTGAATTTCCTGCATTGTCGCATATAGAGGAGATTCTGATTAAGGAAGTAACGGAGGATAATTTTGAGGATTATTTACAATTGGAATATAATCAGGATTTAGAATATGGAATAGATTTTGCTAAAGGCAAAACAGAAATCTATCGGAAAAATTTTAAAAATCCTCAATTTTTGCAAGTAATAGCTTATTATAAAGGAAAAGCAGCTGGTGCTTTAGAAGTAATTATAGCAGATAAAACGGTCGAAATTGACGGAATTTTTGTAATTGAAGCATATCAACGAAAAGGGATTGCCGCTCGAATGCAAAAAATGGTGATGGATTTATTTCCAAATAAGACCATCATTTTATTAGCAGATGGAGAGGATACGCCAAAAGAAATGTATAAAATGCAAAACTATCAAAAACAAGGATTTCAATATGAAGCATTGAAGGAAAATTTCCATGCTTAAAAAGAAAAAGGAGTAGATTGATTTGAATGAGCCGATGCTTGTCTATCGTGGACAATATGTGGAAAGTACACATACTATTCATGTTGCTGTAGTAAATAAAGAAGGTAGATTACTATATTCCTATGGAAATCCAAATAGGATGACATTTCCTAGGTCGTCGATGAAGCCATTTCAAGCGATTCCGCTTTTAGAAACAGGAGCTGCAGATACCTATTCTTATAATAATGCTGAAATAGCAATTGCTTGCGCTTCTCACGCAGGAGAATCCTTCCATAGAGAAACCATTCTTCAGCTGTTAGAAAGACTAGGCATTAAGGAAGATCATCTGCAATGTGGAACCCATACACCATGGAACTTAACAAGCTATAAAGAGTTGTTGCGAAATGGGGGAGATGTGACACCTGTTTTCAGTAATTGTTCTGGTAAGCATACTGGTATGCTGGCAACTGCTATTCACATGAAAGAAGATATCTCCACT
Organism: Niallia sp. RD1; assembly: GCF_024219955.1. NCBI lineage: Bacteria > Bacillati > Bacillota > Bacilli > Caryophanales > Bacillaceae > Niallia > Niallia sp. RD1. The sequence goes on from NZ_CP100420.1 coordinate 3,216,735, forward strand.
TATCGGGAAATAGAGCATCCACATCAACAACGAATTTTAGAGGCGATTGAAGACATATGTGATTTTCCGAAAGAAAATATAAAGCTTAGTGTAGATGGTTGTGGCGTACCAGTCCATCAATTACCTCTATATCATACAGCACTTGGTTATGCAAGACTAGCAAGCCCAGATGCTATTAAATCCGAAGAGCGCAGAAATATAGTGAAACGGATAAGAGATAGCATGATGGAATTTCCTGAAATGGTTGGTGGTACAAGGAGATTTGATACGGACTTAATGACTGCATATCAAGGACAGATTGTTTCAAAAGCAGGTGCTGAGGCCGTTCAGTGTATGGGGCTTGTTGAAGAAGGAATCGGAATTGCGATTAAGGTGGAAGATGGGGGAGCACGAGCAGTAAATGTTGCAGCAATGGAGGTACTAAGTCAGCTAGGCTATAAAGAGGAGAAAATTTTTGCTGATTTAGAAAGATATGTGCATGCTCCAGTGCTCAATGCAAGAAAAGAAAAAATTGGCGAAATACGTGCAAATTTCGCTTTGGAAAAGAGAATCTGATTTGAAAAAATGATACAAAGGAGTAGAGAGATTGAAACATTATTTGAACGTAACAGAAGGAAAAAATAAATGGCCGCGCTATTTATTTTCCATTTTATTGGCTGTTGGCTTTATGATAGCAGGTTCCATTATTTATTTTATTATTGAGTTACTGCGCGTGGAGTTAGATGGGAACGATGCTACATATTTGGATCTAGATACAGGAATGGTAGTTGGCGGAAATGGCACTATCAGCTTATTATTGACACATATTATTTATATCATTTCTTTAGTTGGTCTATGGATTGGAGTACGTTTTATTCACAAAAGAAAATTCCGGACATTGATTACTGGCGAAAAAAGAGTGAATTGGAAAAAGATAGGCTGGGGATTTGCCGTATTTACTGGACTATTCCTAGTTACATCAGGTTTGGATTTCTTAATAAATGCAGCTGATTATACATGGAATAATGTTTCATTTTCTGAGTATGTCTATTTATTCCTTGTCGTAATTCTGTTTGTTCCGATTCAAACGACGGTAGAAGAGCTTTTATTTAGGGGATTATTGCTACAATGGGTTGGAAAAAAATTGAAGAATCCCGTTCTATTAGCACTTATTGTGGGACTGATTTTTGGATCCTTGCATTTTGCAAATCCTGAAATGAATCATTCTGCACTATTAGTGGGATTAGATTATTTGTTTGTAGGATTTGCTCTAACCTTTATAGCTGTAAAAACAGGCAGTTTAGAGTTATCTATTGGTGCACATGCGGCGAATAATATGATGATCTTCTTATTATTTACATACGATGATTCTGTTGCAGGAGATATCCCAAGTCTTTTTAGAATTATCGATACAAGTCCATTGTATTCCTTAATCTGGTCGATTGTCATTTTTGTTTCTTTTTATTTGTTGATTAGGAAAAAATATGGAGTAAAATAAATGTTTCTTTTATTTTGGCTATTTTCGTAAAGTTTGTTGCTATGACCCGCAGCCTGAATACACTCCGCTTTCCGTGGGGCTCGCGCTGTGCCGCGGTCTGCTTCCCCCTGCAGGGTCTCAGGCTGTCTCGCTAATCCCACAGGAGTCTACGTGTATTCAGGCTGCTCAGATTTCCTCATTAATTGATTTTTTCTATTGAGAAAGCAACAATCTTTTAGAAAAACTCTCATGGCGGCGTTACCCGCCGCCACCGTCTATCATGAAAACTTGCTCCTATCCCATGATAGAAAGTCTAAACCACTTAACACCTGACCATAATTAATAGTACAATACGACCAGTCCGAAGACTGTTTGGTGGATCAATACAAGTTGATACCCCGTTAGAAAAACTGGTTGTGACAGTTTAAAAGAACCGTCTAATGTGTTTATAAACACGAATACAAAAATTTTGTATGATGACTTCTGTCGCTTGTATTGTATTAAAATCTTTGAGGTGATTATATGGAAGCTATGATTGAACGGTGTGCAGGCCTAGATGTACACCAAGAAACAGTAGTTGCTTGTGTTTTATTTGGTTCATTAGATAAAAAACCAAATAAAGAGATTCAAACCTTTCCAACAACCACAAGTGGCCTTTTGGCACTTAGCGACTGGCTATCCTCACACAAAATAACGGATGCTGTAATGGAAAGTACCGGTGTATATTGGAAGCCCGTTTGGAATGTTATAGAATGTGACTTCCAATTAATCCTTGCCAATGCCCAACATGTTAAAAATGTTCCCGGAAGGAAAACAGACGTAAAAGATGCGGAGTGGTTAGCTAAACTTTTGCGTTCTGGACTAATTGAAAAAAATTTTGTACCGCCCAAAGAAATTCGTGATTTGCGAGATTTAACCCGGTATCGTAAAAAACTCATCCATACACGAACTTCTGAGCGCAATCGAATCCACAAAATTCTACAGGATGCAAATATTAAACTAACTTCTGTTTTATCTGACATTTTTGGTGTCACTGGTTGTCGCATTATTGAAGCCCTAATAAACGGCGAAAAAATAGGTGTGTTTGAACTTCAACAAATGGTTGATTCAAGAGTTAAGGCGAGCACAACAGATATTGCAGAAGCCCTTAACGGTGGAATACGTAAACATCATATTGATATGTTACGTTTCCATTGGGACCATATCAATCACATCGATGAAACAATCGAAAAAGTAGTTGAACGCATAGACCAAGCGCTTATTCCTTATCAAGAGGAGTGCGAACTACTAGATACCATACCGGGTGTGGATAAAAATGCATCCGCAATCTTTATAGCTGAAATGGGTGTAGACATGTCAGTATTTAAAAGTTCTAAACATCTAGCCTCATGGGCTGGAGTGAGTCCAGGAAATTATGAGAGTGCCGGTAAAAAAAAAACAGGTAAAACTCAGTACGGAAACAAATCATTAAGAACCACCGCTGTTGAATGTTCCATGGCTACAGATAGACAGTATAATCGCATATCTGCACATAGAAAAAGAATTATGAAACGACAAGGAAAATCGAAAGCACGGATCGCTTCCGCTCATTTAATCCTAACAATTGCTTACAATATTTTAAAAACAAGGCAACCATATCAGGAACTAGGCCCTGATTATGTTGATCTCGAACAAAGTAAAGAACAAAAAATGATTCAATACTTAAAAAGGAAAGGGTATCGTATTGAACCCACTAATGAACAAATTGCTTAATGAATAACAAAAGCACTATATTTAATCATTCCTAGCCTTTTAAAAAAGTTCAAATTTAGAAGGTTCAGCTTAGTGTTGCCTTTTACCTAAAGAGTTTTCATACAAACAGCCTTTATTTTTAAATAAAGAGAATAGGACGAAGAAAAAATAGTCTTTATTGGTAAGGCTATTTTTTTCTATTAATATGGTCTATTAAAATAAGGAAAAGGAACAAATGTTCTGAAATGAGTCTTAAGCCTCTTATTAATATAATTCAGAATTGTTAAAATTATCTTTGTGTTATTCATTCTATTATTAGGAGGCTGTTATATGAAAAAAGAATGTAGAGTAATTCCTTATCAAGTGAAAGAGGTAGTTGACCTATCAACAGAAATACCAAAAGGAATTGAACTAATTCAGGCACCTGATTTATGGAATAAAACAAAAGGAAAAGGGATTACCATTGCTATCTTGGATACTGGGTGTGATATTAATCATCCAGATTTACAAGAACGTATTATAGGTGGTAAAAACTTTACGGATGATGACAATGGAAATTCAGAAATTTATATGGATTATAATGGGCATGGGACACATGTTGCTGGAACAATTGGAGCGTCTGGAAGTGACAGTGGATTAACAGGAGTAGCGCCAGAAGTTTCTCTTTTAATTGTAAAAGTTTTAAATGGACAAGGTTCCGGGCAATATGATTGGATTATAAATGGAATCTATTATGCCATTGAGCAGGGGGCCGACATAATTTCCATGAGCCTTGGAGGACCGGAAGATGTAGAGGAATTACACGCGGCAGTGAAAAAAGCAGTCGAAGCGCAAATTCTCGTCGTATGTGCAGCAGGTAATGAAGGGGATGGTCTCGCTTCAACCGAAGAATTGGGGTATCCCGCTGCCTATAATGAAGTAATAAGTGTTGGTGCTGTCGATTTAGAGAGAAATTCTTCTCGTTTTTCCAATTCAAATAGAGAAGTCGATTTAGTAGCCCCTGGGGAAGAGATTCTTTCTACCTTTTTAGATGGGAAATATGCAAGCCTAACAGGAACATCGATGGCTGCACCACATGTAAGCGGTGCGTTAGCATTAATTAAAATAATCAGCAATGAAGCTTTTGAAAGAAATTTAACAGAACCAGAAATTTATGCACAATTGATTAAAAGAACCATCCCATTAGGAAATAAACCAAGCCTAGAAGGGAATGGGATTCTCTATTTAACGGCTCCAGATGAATTGACGGAAAAACTCCAATTTGCTGTGCAATTACTTGTTGCCAATAGTATTTAAGAGGAAAGAAATATTTTTAAAAGTGGACAAACTTCTTGAAAAGGGAAGATTGTCCACTTTTTTTAGTAGTGGAAGAAGAACGGAGTGGCGGGATGGATGAAAAAAAGATTATATGATCCAAAAATCGGATAAATGATCCAAAAATTAAATATATGATCAAAACCAACAAGGAAATGATCCAAAAATCAAATATATGATCCAAACCCTATATATGATCAACCAAACAAGGATATAATCCAAATTTTCAATTCACCATCAATAAAGCATCTAACAAACAACAACAACTTCTACCTAATTTTACAATACTCTCATAATAGAAATGTTACGAAAAAAGTAGTAAAGTGTAAGGAGGTATTTGTGCGTAGTTTGTAATATTAAATGAAGGAGATTAGATTGTTGAATATCGTTATTACACGAAAAATGGTCATGGAGATGTGTGGTCCTGTATCTTTGAAAAGGGGCGAGGCATTTTCGAAGAATCATAAGGTGTTGTTTAAAGAATATAAAGAAGATTACTGTGAAGCATTCGTTCAAGCATCTGAAGATTTTGCTGTAATGGTTGCTCTAGAGGCTGGTGAAATAAAAGCGACTTGTTCTTGTCCAAAGCTTGCTTCCTTCCAAAAGGAGTGTCAGCATATTGCAGCTGTCTTGATGGAGATAAAGAAATTTCAGATGAGTGGCAAGGAGCCTTCTTTAATGGAAGATACGAATCCAAATGTATCTAATGATTTTTTTGCCTTATTTAATCAGACGCGTTCTCCTTCACCAAAGAAACAACGGCACTTTGAAAAAAGGGAAGTAGTACCGGTTGAATTCTGGGTAAAGGTTATGCAAGTTGGATCAGAAGCAAATATGTTTGGCATCGAAATTCACCTTTTATCTAATAAAATTAAAGACATTCGCCAATTTTTAGAACGAATGAAAGAAGGCAAAGCATATGAATATGCCCCATCGCAGAAATTTGACCCAATGCTTCACTGTGTAAAAGAAGAAAGGGAAGCAATCCTTCAGGAATTATGGAAAGTGGTAAGCGATGAAACGATTTTTTTGAATCATCACAACGAATTAAGCAATCTAGGCGGTAAAGATACTCTATTAATACCACCGTCCTCTTGGATTACCCTCCGTTCACACTGGAAGGAATTAATCTATTTAGAAGAATATAGCGAGACGAGAATACCCTTGCAAGTTTCTCATGAACCTCTTCCACTTACCTTTCGATTATATCAGGAGGAAACAGGAAGCTATCAATTGAATGTTCATGGAATAGATTCTGTTTTATTCTTGCATCAATATTATGCAGTAATGATAGACGGAAAGGTTATCCAAATGGAATCGGAGGATTTTAACAGGCTTGTAGAAATGAAGAAAATGACGGAGAAAGTTGGCAAGAATGATATTCCTATTGCAAACAATCAATTAGACTTCTTTTTGGAAAAGGTTGCCCCAGGCTTGAAAAAGTTGGGAGAAGTTCAATTGGAGAGAGAGCTTTCAAAAAAAATTGGCAAAGCGCCTCTACAAGCAGAGCTATACTTAGATAGAGTGAATAATCGATTGTTGGCAAGCCTAGAATTCCGCTATGAAAATATCGTTATCAATCCAGTTCATGAACGAGACAAAGACATAGAAGCAGTGCTTATTAGAGATTGGAAAAAAGAAGAAGTAATTTTAGAATTAATGGATGGAAGTTCATTTGCGAAAACGGATAGTGGGTATATGCTTTTTAACGAAGAATTGGAGTTTGATTTTCTATATTATGTATTACCAAAGCTGCAAAAGCTTGTGAAAGTTTATGCAACAACCGCGATTAGAACTCGAATTTTCAAGGAGAAAACATGGCCTCGTTTTTCGGTGAAGCTAAAGAAGGACCGGATAAACTGGCTAGAGTTTAAATTTGAGATGGAAGGCTTTCCAGAACGTGAAATCAAGGGACTGTTAGCTGCTTTAGAAGAAAAGCGTAAATATTATCGATTACAGGATGGGTCCCTTTTTGCCTTACAAACGAGGGAGATGGAGGAAATTCAAAGCTATCTTCACTCCCCACAAATAAAAGATAAGGATTTTGTCAGTGGATTTGAACTCACTCTTTTAGAAAGCCTATCGTTTATAGAGGAAGACAGAAAGATATTTAAACTAGACGAATCATATTTTGAACTGATTAATTCTCTCCTACATCCAGAAACATTAACGATTAAGGTTCCCGCTGATTTAGAGGATGTGCTGAAGTCCTACCAAAAAGATGGATTTAAGTGGATGAAAACTTTATCGCAATTTCATTTTGGCGGAATTTTAGCAGACGATATGGGGTTAGGCAAAACGCTTCAAAGTATTGCCTTTATCGTATCTGAATTACCAGTGATTCGCAGAGAAAAACAAAAAGTGCTAGTCGTTTGTCCTTCTTCCCTTCTATATAACTGGCAGAGAGAAATCATGAAGTTCGCTCCAACTATTCAATGTATTGTCCTCGATGGGAATAAAAAGGAGCGAGCGCTGCTACAAAAGGATTTAGAAAATATCGATGTTTTGATTACGTCCTATCCATTAATTAGACAAGATATACAATGGTATGAACAGCAAGCTTTTCACACTGTTTTCTTTGATGAAGCACAGTATTTCAAAAACCCACTTTCTCAAACAGCTAAGTCAGTGAAAAGGTTAAAAGCGATAAATCGTTTTGCTTTAACGGGTACGCCGCTTGAGAATTCCATTGAAGAGCTATGGTCTATTTTCCATATTGTTTTCCCTGAATTATTGAAGGGGTTAAAGGAATACGCAAATCTTACAAATAAGCAGATTGCGAAAAAAATAAGACCTTTTATGCTGCGCCGGTTAAAAGAGGATGTCTTAGCAGAACTACCTGAGAAAAGGCAGTGGAGCGAAATGGTGGAATTGTTACCAGAGCAAAAGAGATTATACGCAGCCTATTTGGCAAAACTAAGACATGATGCACTAAAGCACTTAAATAAAGATACATTACGAAAAAATAAGATTAGAATTCTTGCTGGGTTAACAAGACTACGTCAAATATGCTGTCATCCTGCTTTATTTGTAGAAAATTATGATGGTGGCTCTGCTAAGCTAGCGCATTTAATGGAATTAATGGAAGAAGCACAACGTTCCAATCGAAGAGTACTGATTTTCTCTCAATTTACAAGTATGTTGGACATTATAGGACAGGAATTAGCGAAAAAGGGATTATCATTTTTTTATTTGGACGGGAATACGCCTTCAGATGAAAGAGTGGAATTATGTCATCGCTATAATTTAGGAGAACGAGATTACTTTTTGATAAGCTTAAAAGCTGGGGGAACAGGACTAAATTTAATGACTGCCGATACGGTTATTCTATATGACACATGGTGGAATCCTGCTGTTGAAGAGCAGGCGGCAGATCGTGCGCACCGAATGGGGCAGGAAAATATTGTAGATGTCATCAAACTGTTCTCCAAAGGAACGATTGAAGAGAAAATATATGAACTACAGGAAAAGAAAAAGAGCTTAGTGGATGAAATTATTGATTCAGATGAAAAAATGATATCTTCCATAACAGAAGAGGATTTAATGGAATTATTAAGCTAAGCTAAATAGCGAAATGCAAAAAAAGAAGGAGGCCAGTGCTTTTTATAAAAGCTCTAGTCTCCTTTTTAGATGAAACGAATCATCTGCTAAGTCATTCTTCTTTTTGCTTTGGAAATCGCTTGGCTTTTTTGGCAGATTCACGAAGCAAATACTCAATATGACTGTTAATGCTGCGAAAATCATCTGCAGCCCATTTTTGCAGTACTTCGTATAGCTCCGGATCAATGCGTAATGGAAAGCTTTTTTTCTTCGTCATGTATACCACTCATTAATATAAAGTACCTGTATTAATTACAGGAGTTGTAGGATTTTCGGAAACAATCGCTACTAGTAAATTATTTACTAATTGTACCTTTCTTTCATCATCTAATTCAATGATTTTATCTTGTTCTAATTGGTTAATGGCCATTTGCGCCATACCCACAGCGCCTTCCACAATTTTTTGACGAGCAGAAATAATAGCAGAGGCTTGTTGGCGCTGCAACATTGCTTGAGCAATTTCAGTAGAATAGGCTAAATGAGTTAATCTTGCTTCGATTACCTCGACTCCAGCAAGATCAAGTCGAGCTTGTAATTCTGTTGTAAGCTCGTTGGAAACTTCTTCTGCATTTCCTCTTAATGTCAATTCCACATTTTCAAAGGTATCATATGGATATTTCGTGGCAACATGGCGGATAGCTGTTTCACTTTGGATTTCTACAAATTCCTCATAATTGTCCACATCGAAAATCGCCTTAGCTGAATCAATTACTTTGAATACAATAACGGCTGCTATCTCGATTGGATTCCCATCGACGTCATTTACTTTTAATCGCTTACTGTTAAAATTGCGTACACGTAAGGAAATGGTTTTTCTTAAAGTTAGTGGAATTGTTAAAAATAATCCACTACTGCGAATCGAACCTAAATACTTACCGAAAAAGGTTACAACTACAGCCTGATTTGGTTGAATAATGGTGATCCCACTACTAAGAAGTGCAGCTATTAATATAAACGGAATGCCTACACCTGGAAGTTCTTGTACAAGTAAATAGACACCAAGAAAAAGGGAAATAGCAATAAGGAGAACACCGATAAATCCATTAAAATGAAATGCGTTTTTTTCTTTCAAATGAATCACTCCTATAATTTCAATTTGATATAATTATGATATCACTTTTGTATAAAATTGTAAATGGATGATATGGTGATTTATGCAAAAAAAAAGAGATAGCTCTGGCTACCTCCGATTTTTCCAGTACTATTCTGTTCGTAGTAATTCTATCAACGTCTTTCCAATAATGGTGCCAGCTGTCCTTGGTGCAACTTTTGCAGGTAAACCAAGGGCCCATAAGGTTTGAATATGATGTTCCTTAGCAGCGGCAAAATCTGTTCCTCCAGGTTTGCTAGCTAAGTCAATGATTAAAGCCTGGCTTGGTAATTTTTTTAGAAGGTTAGAAGTTAAAAGAAGTGTTGGAACAGTATTAATAACAATCTGTTGAAGTGGGATTTTTGATTCTAATGCAGCTTCAAAAATTGGAGCCAATCCCATTTCAATCACCCTTGCTTCATCTTCTTTTTTTCGAACAAGAACTGTAACTTTTGCACCGACGGCAGAAAATAGGCGGGCAACAGTCTTACCAACTCTTCCAAAACCGAGAACAAGTACATGAGCGTTATGTATCGTAATATCCGTATGCTGGATTGCAAGCATTAACGCCCCTTCTGCAGTTGGAATTGAATTAAGAATCGCTACATCGTTTCTTGCAAAGAGAGCAACCAAATTTCGGTTTGTTTCTGTTGCAATTTGTTTTAAATAAGGCGTTATAATGCCTGAATACATAGTGGAGTTCGGTTTTGTTTTATTAATCATTTCTTTAGTTAGAAGAACCTTTTCCTTGGAAAATGTCGATTCGGCAATTCTGTTATCTTGTATTCCTGGAATAGGAAGGAGGATACTGTCCACTTCATGAAGTGGGACTCTTTGCCACTTAACTTTTATGACATTCTCATAAGAAATGGAAGCATCTTCAAAACCAATTAAATAAATTTTGCTTAATTCTGGTGCTAAAAGGCGGATCACTTCAAGCTGTCTAAAGTCACCACCGATGATTAATAGTACCTGTTTAGGATTCAATCATTCCACTTCCTTTCTTGTATGTGTAAAATAGCACACCTCCATATAAGAAAATATATGGAGGTGTAGATGTATTCAGACTATTTTCGTTTTATATTATTTGTTTCCTTAGTTTTTGAAAATGGTTGTAGTTAAAGTTTATATTTTTTTATTAATTGAATCAACTCATCTGTCATGGAAGATTGAGTCAAGTTTTTGTGGGAGTTTTTTTAGCTCCCTTTTTTATAAAGTAAAACCTCTAAGTTTGAATCCGCTTTCCAATTGGTTTTGTTCTTCCAACTGTTGATTCTCTCATTTTTTAAAAACCTTTTAATCCCTGTAAGGCAAAGTGAACGGGTTTTCCAATCGCTTGATTTAAGTATGGCATGTTCTGACGCACGGTTTCTGTTACTAATTTTGTGGGTATTTTTCTTTTCGCTCGATGCTCTTTCTTTGATTTTTCCGTGGCTTTTTCCCATTTCCCATATATCGTTTGGATGGATAGGTCATCCTTCAATCCAATCCACAAGCGCGCCATGCTCATGACCCCTTTTTTGCTCCATGCTCTTCCATTCTTTAATCGTTTGGCTAATTGATTCATCATCGCCTCTGCACTTCCCATTGGACGATACGCTGTCGTGTCCACACCTTTTTCCTGTAACCAACTACGGTAATCTTTTATGGTTTCCTGATGATGCGTTAAAAAGGCAAGGAAATGCGCTAGTTTTTCTTCTTTTTCTGGTGTATCCATTGTTCCTACTGCGCTATTCAACTCTAGAAGTAATGTTTCTACCTGGTAGTTTTTTAACGCTCTTTTCATGTAGCGGTATCGAGGATGGCTCTTCATTAGTTGCTTCATCGAACGAGCGACATGAAAACGGTCCATGGTGAAAAAGGCGCGTTCCCGAAAATACTCCCGACATGCCGTTATCCAGCCTGCTCCATCACCATTAATAATAAGCAAGGTTTGGGTAGGATCATACGCATAATTATTCTGTAAGAACGTTTCAAAGGCTTCCCAAAAGGGTTCTTTTCCTTCATAAAGAAAATGCCTTTTATTTCGGAGCCTGATTCGCTTTCCGTTTTCTTTCCATCCCTCGTGTACAGCGGCGAATTTCAACTCCCATCCACGCTTTTTCTTTTCTTGACTCTTCACATATAATCCATCTACTTCGACAAACAATACCTTTTGAAAAGGGCGTTTTTCCTTAGCGGGAAGTACGCTTGTTTGAAGAAGATGTTGCCGTAATGCTTCGTGGCTCATCGCCGAATAGCCTAAAAATTGTTCGAACGTTTCCACCGCCTTTCGATAGGAGGAGCCATTCGTCGCTAGTTCTAGCCCCCATTCTTCTAGTAGCGGACTAAATCCCTTATTCCCCTGAAACTGTAAATAGTGATCTAATAGACAAATATATTTTTTAGTCACACGATCAAAATAATAATTACGCTTCAGCTCCACAGCTCCAAACGCTGTATCTAATCGTATTTCTCGTTTATCACGTAAAGCAAATCTTCTTTTGTCTCGTTGCTGAGCAATCTCTAGATCCCAATTTTCTAATGTTTGAATAAGGATTTCTTGAAACGTCATTTGTAGTGTTCGAAATAAAGTTTTTTCCAATTCTTTTAATGATGGCATTTTTATGTTACATTGATTCATGAGAGCCTCTCCTTTTCGTATTTTTCGCCAAATTCTACTTTACAAAAGGATGCTCTCTTTTTTAATGCTTAATTTTTTCCAGCTACCGCGCTTTCGCTTGGTGGCCTTTTTGTCTAGTTGGAGGACGCGTCCCCCAACTAGACAAAAAGGATATTTATTCTCCCACAAACATTTTACTCATACGTCATGGAAGCAAGTGTATTAGCAGAAGAAGATATTTCTTCCATTGCAGCAAGCTGTTCTTCTGTTGAAGCTGCAACTTCTTCAGAAGAAGCAGCATTGTTTTTAGCTAAATCTGATATTACTTCTGCTGTTTTTTCCGTTTCTTGCGCAAAAGATAATATATCATTTATCTGGATGAAGTCCTTTATATTGCTCAAGCTTTGTCATAAGTGCCTCTGGACTGTCCTCGTTTTTATCATATAATTCATTTGTAATGATTTCTGCCAAATAATCTGCATCATGAAGCTTTGGGGAGATCGTGTTGTCAATACTGCTATTCAACAATTTTACATTCTCTTTTGTGCTCTCCATTATTTTCTCACTAAGTTCATGTTTTGCGCTTTGAAAAGATAGGTAACCCACAGTCAAAGTAGGAATAATTAGAATAAGGACAAAAGCAATATAGAGTTTTGTGCTTAAATTTAAATTTCGGTTTAATGATTTTATTTTTTTCATTAACACCATCTCCTTTCTATTCATTTTTATAAATTACATAGTTGCTAGTACTTATTAGAGAACCGAACTATGCAACACTTTTCGCATTTGCTTTATAAAAGTTAATTATTATTTCGACAAGTTTTGACAAAAATGAAGGGTTTTTATAAAATCTCTCATTTTTATTTGTGAAAAGTCAGAAAAAAATAACGAAATTGTCACAAATAAAAAACAGCTGTTAGTCAGCTGTTTAAATTCGTTATAAGGTGTTAGCTTTTAACATTCTATTTTTAAAGGCTTTTGGTGAACATTGATTTTCACGCTTGAATAACTTATAAAATTGCGCCATATTTGTTATGCCAACTTCATAACTGATTTCTAGAATGCTTTTATCAGTAGTTAAAAGTAATAACTCTGCTTTTTTTATTCGCTTCAAGTTTATATAATCGACAAAAGACATGCCCATTACCTTTTTGAAGTATTTGATAAAATAATGATAGCTGAAATTCAATAGCTTACAGACATCTTCAACAAGTATTCTGTCTTCTAAATGGCTATCTATATAATCTAAAACGGGTTTTAGTTTGGTAAGGTCTTGTTCTTCTGAATAGTGAAGCATATTTTTGGTATCGTTTCTCACGAACAAAAGTAATAGTCTTTTTATCGAATAATTGATAGCAATCTCGTATCCTTTTTCTTTTGTTTGGCTTTCTTTATGTATCTCATTAATTAAGTAATGTACTTCTTGTTTTATTTCTTTATTATCTTCAAATATGTAATTTATCTTTTCTAATGGATGTGTTAATTCGGAAAAGCAATAGAAATAGGGAAGAATACTTTGATCAAAGTGTTTATGAAGATCGATTTGTAAGACAATATAGCGCAATTTACCTTTCTTCACTTTACTTGTTCTATGCGGTTGTGACGCTCCCATGATAAGGACATCCCCTGAAGAAATCGTTAGATAATTTTCTTTCGTTTGTACCGTCAAATCTCCATCAATAATTGCAAGTAACTCTACTTCTTTATGATAGTGCCAAGGATAATAATCAACCGGAGTCATTACATGCTCTCTTTCATCATTAATTTCCCATACTTTTAAAGACAATAGAGGATTCTGATAAATTACTTTTTCATTAACTGGTTGATTAATGGTATGCTTTGTCTCCATTTCCACTTTATATTCTCCTCCTGTTCAACGAGACTCAGTGGTATATGTTCTCCTCTCTATTTTAGCAGAAAGCTGGCAATCAAATGACATAATTGCATAAAAAAAAGACAGGATTAAGGATTTTTTTATGCGCTTACATTTCATATAATGAAGCCATATTTAAAGAGAGAAGGAGTGGCTAAAGAATGATTACAGTTTGGAACGAAAATCGTCATGAAAAGAAAAATCCCGTAGTAGCGGAAATTTATCCAAATGGCATTCATGGTACGATTGCTGCGTTTTTGGAGAAGGCAGGTTATGAAACATATACTGCAACATTAGATGAACCAGAACATGGACTAACGGAGGAAGTGCTGAATAATACGGAGGTATTGGTATGGTGGGGACATTTAGCACATCACGAGGTACAGGACGAAATCGTACAAAAAGTGAAACAACGTGTCTTAGATGGAATGGGGCTAATCGTTCTTCACTCTGGCCATTTTTCGAAAATATTTAAATCTCTAATGGGTACTAGCTGTGACTTAAAGTGGCGAGAGGCAGACGATCGTGAACGTTTATGGGTTGTAGCTCCTAATCATCCAATTGTGGAAGGGATAAATGAATATATTGAATTAGAAAAGGAAGAAATGTACGGCGAACATTTTGATATTCCAGCACCAGATGAACTAATTTTTACTAGTTGGTTTGAAGGAGGAGAGGTTTTCCGCAGCGGCTGCACGTATGCAAGAGGAAATGGTAAGGTATTTTATTTTAGACCAGGTCACGAGACATATCCAACCTATCATCATCAAGAAATTCAACAGGTTATTATAAACGCAGTTAAATGGGCAACACCAGTTAAGCGAGAAAAACCTGTTTATGGAAATGCAAAACCTTTGGAAACCATTTCAGTTAAGTGAATTATAAGGAGGAAAAAATAATGGCTAAATTAAAAGTAGGCGTAATCGGATGTGGAAGTATTGCACAGCATCGTCATATTCCAGAATATTTATGGAATAATCAGGTAAAATTGGTTGCGCTATGTGACATAAATGAAGAAAGAGCAACTGAAATTGCTGAAAAGTATCAAGTTCAAGCATTTACAGACTATAAAGAACTATTAAAAATGGAGGAATTAGATGCAGTAAGTGTGTGTACACCTAATTATCTTCATGCACCTATTTCCATCGATGCCTTGAATGCAGGTAAACATGTTCTTTGTGAGAAGCCGATGGCTACGTCAGAGGAAGAAGCAGCTCAAATGATAGAAGCTGCCAAAAACAGCGGCAAAAAATTGATGATTGGACATAACCAACGTTTTGTAGCATCCCATCAAAAGGCACATGAGTTAATTAAAAGTGGAGAAGTAGGGAAAATATACAGTTTCCGCACTACATTCGGTCACGGTGGTCCGGAAGGTTGGAGTGTGGATGGAAAAGAAAGCTGGTTCTTTAAAAAAGAAGAAGCATTTATTGGTGCTATGGGTGATTTAGGGGTACATAAAGCAGATTTGTTACGGTATGTATTAGGAGAAGAATTCACGGAGGTTGGAGCATTTGTAGAAACAAATGCAAAAGAATTCTCCAGTGTTGATGATAATGCTGTTTGTATTTTAAAAACAGAAAGTGGCGTTATTGGAACATTGACAGCAAGCTGGGCTTATAGAGGGAAAGAAGACAATTCCACTGTAATCTATGCAGAAAAAGCGGTCATTCGTTTAGAGGATGATCCGAACTATTCGCTAATTATTCAATATACAAATGGGGAAAAAGTGAATTATGAGTTAGGAAGAATTCAGTCAAATAATGAAGGTGGACAGAATAAGACTGGTGTAATTGACCATTTTGTTGAAAGTATTGTAGAAGATAAAGAGCCGCTTATTTGTGGAGAAGAAGGGAAAAAATCGTTAGCTATTATTCTTGCAGCATTAGAATCGCAAGAAACGAAGACTATTACGAAAATATAGATAGACCGTATTCATGTAAATTGGAACGGATGAAAAGGAGAGTTCTCATGAAATTAGGTGTATTTACCGTTTTATTTGCAGAGAAGTCATTTGAAGAAATGCTTGATGCAGTGAAAGAAGCTGGTATTCAAGCTGTTGAAATAGGTACAGGTGGATATCCTGGAAACAACCATTGTAATTTAGAAGAATTATTGGAGTCAGAAGAAAAAAGAAAAGCGTATCTTGAAGAGGTAGCGAAACGTGAGCTAATCATAAGTGCATTCAGTTGTCATGGAAATCCCATTTCACCAGATAAAGCATTTGCTCAGGAATCTCATGAAACGTTAATTAAAACAATTAAACTAGCATCTTTGATGAAGGTTCCAGTTGTAAACTGTTTTTCTGGAACAGCTGGTGATCATGACGGAGCGAAATATCCGAATTGGCCTGTTACACCATGGCCGAATGAATATGCTGATGTGAAAAAGTGGCAATGGGAAGAAAAATTAATCCCGTATTGGAAAGAAGTAGGAAATATTGCAAAAGAACATGGAGTGAAAATTGGGTTAGAGCTACATGGTGGATTTCTTGTGCATACCCCATACACACTATTAAAATTGCGAGAGGAAACATGTGATGCGATTGGCGCAAACTTGGATCCTAGTCATTTATGGTGGCAAGGTATTAACCCAGTTGCAGCTATTAAAATTCTAGCAAAGGAAAATGCCATTCACCATTTTCATGCAAAAGATACGTATATTGATCAGGATAATGCCAATATGTATGGCTTAACAGATATGCAACCATATGGCGAAGTCCAAACTAGGGCTTGGACATTTCGTTCAGTCGGATGCGGACATAGTGTTAGTGAATGGTCGGACATGATGAGTGCTTTACGAACTTATGGATATGACTACGTTGTCAGCATTGAACATGAGGATCCAATTATGTCGATTCGAGAAGGACTAACAAGAGCTGTTACCAACCTGAAATCTGTTCTGATTGAAGAAACACCTTCCCAGATGTGGTGGGTATAAGCTTTAGGAAAGAGAATACGGTTAACATTCAATTTTAAAAATGGGAGCGGGGGAGAAAAATGTCCAAATTAAAGGTAGCGATTATCGGGTGTGGTAATATTTTTCCTATGCATGCACAATCAATCGTATCAAGAGAAGATGCAGAGTTAGTTGCAGTTTGTGATGTAAAGTCTGAACGAGCAGAAGAGAAAGCGAAAATCTATCATTGTGCCGCCTATACAAACTATCAAGAAATGTTTGAAAAAGAAAATCTAGATGTTTTGCATATTTGTTTACCACATCATCTGCATGCACCGGTGGCAATTGAAGCTGCGAAAAGACAGATTCATATTTTAACAGAAAAACCGATGTCTATTCACTATGATGATGCTGTAGAAATGGTAGAAACAGCGAAAGAAAATGAGGTAACCCTTGGTGTCATTTTCCAAAATCGCTATAATCCTGGATCACAGCTAATAAAGAAAATGTTAGAAAATGGAGAACTTGGTACAGTAAAGTCCGGAAAGCTATCTGTAACATGGGATCGTTCTGATGAATATTATCAAAAAAGTGATTGGAAAGGTACATGGGAAAAAGAAGGAGGCGGGGTAATAATCGATCAGGCAATCCATACAATGGATTTAATGCGATGGTTTATAAATGATGAGATTAAGTATGTAGATGCATCCATAAGCAATCGGGCCCATGAAATAATTGAAGTAGAAGATGCAGCAGAAGGAGTTATTGCCTATAAAAAAGGGATCGTGACTGCTTTTCATGCAATTAATTATTATACGTATGATGCTCCGGTTGAAATAGAGCTGCACTGTGAAAAGGGAATTGCCAAAATGGTTGCGGATCGGGCAACTGTACGTCTACTGGATGGAAGAGAATTTATTGCAGACAATAACCCTCAGGAAACTTTTCATTATGAAAATGGTGTAAAAGGATATTGGGGAGTAAGTCATGTAAAGCAAATCAATAATTTTTATGATTCGTTAGTAAATGGAACTCCATTAGATATAACAGGAGAAGAAGCATTAAAAACACAAAAAATGATCTGTGCTGTATATGAATCTGGGAAGAAAAAAGAACGTGTTTATTTTAAATCGACAGTTGAAACATTATAAAAAAACTAATTACTAAATATTTCAAAGTTTAAATTTTCGAAAAAGCTATATTAATTCCGTAAATTTCGGAAGATATAGCTTTTTTCTTTTAAAAGTCATTCTGCTACTCTAAAAACCTTTTTTGTAATGAGAAACTTATCGAAAAAAAATTTAAAAAAACACTTTACAAATCGTAATCGTTACGGTTAATATAGTATAGTCGATGAAACAATCTTTTATATTTCTAATTTAATATTTTAAATCGTAATAATTTCGATTTGTGTGGATAGGAGTTTATCCCACTCTTAATGTGCAGTAAGACCACCACCTCAAAACTGAGGAGAATGGAGGAAACTAGGTGGGGGAAGGATCCGTCAAAGTACATAACTGCCATGCAGGATGGGACTTATTCAAGAATCCTACTCCTGCATGGCACTAGAATAATAAGGGTATGAATAAAGAAAGGTATGGTAATTATGAGAGTAAATATAACACTTGTTTGTACAGAAACAGGAGACCGCAATTATATTACAACAAAAAATAAGCGAAATAATCCAGATCGGTTAGAACTTATGAAATATAGTCCACGATTAAAACGAAAAACTTTGCATAAAGAAAGTAAATAAAAAGGCAGGGTGAAAAAAATGGGGAAAAAATTTAAATTAGTTAGTATTATGTTACTTGCAGTATTGGTAATAGCAGCATGTGGGAAAGGGAATAATGATGAGTCAAGTGGAGCAAACAAAGAAAAGCTACAAATTATGACTACTTTTTATCCTATGTATGAATTTACGAAAAATATTGCAGGCGATAAAGCGGATGTAAAATTACTTATTCCTTCTAATCAGGAACCACATGGTTGGGAGCCAACTCCGAAAGATATAGCTAATGTACAAGCTTCAGATTTATTTATCTTTAACAGTGTATATATGGAAAGTTTTATCGATACAATTAAGTCGGCAGTTGATAATAAGGAAACAGTATTTGTTGAGGCTAGTAAAAGTATAACATTAAAAGAGGGTATTACCGATGAACATGATCATGAGAGTGAAGAAGCAGACCATGAACATGAGGGTGAAGAGGCAGATCATGATCATGAGAGTGAAGAAGCAGACCATGACCATGAGGGCGAAGAGGCAGATCATGATCATGAGAATGAAGAGGCAGAACATGACCATGAAAGTGAAGGAGAGGCCCACGAGCATAGCCATGAGAAAGATCCGCATGTGTGGTTAAGTCCAGCATTAGCGATTAAAGAAGTAGAAACAATTACTGAAAGTTTAATCGAAGCAGACCCAGATAATAAGGAAACATATCAACAAAATAGTGAAAAATATATTGCTGAATTATCTGCACTTGACCAAAAATATAACGATGCTTTAAGCAAAGTAGCAAAAAAAGAAATGATTACACAGCACGCTGCATTTGGGTATTTGGCTAGTGAATATGGACTTACACAAGTGCCGATTGCAGGATTATCACCAGAACAAGAACCAAATGCACAAAGATTAGCTGAATTAAAAGAATTTGCAAAAGAACATGATATTAGTGTTATCTATTTTGAAGAAACTGCATCTAAAAAAGTAGCTGATACTCTGGCATCTGAAATTGGTGCAAAAACTGAGGTGCTAAGCACTTTAGAAGTGTTAAGTAAAGAAGATGAAGAAAATGGATTAGATTATATTAAGGTAATGGAACGCAATTTAGAAAAAATTGTTCAAGCTCAACAATAATCGAATCGTTTATCCCACTCTTAACGGACAGTAAGACTCCCCCCTCAAGCTTAGGAGAACACGAGGAAGAAAGGTGGGAGATCAACTGCCCGTAAAGGTCCGATTGGTTCAACTAACCATCAGTGGGGAAGGAAGTTTCACTTTATTTAAGCCTCTATGGGAGTTTTCTTAAGCTCTAATAGAGGCTTTTAATGTAGTATATATTGGCTGTTGATTTGCTCAAGATAAGCGTGCTATTGTATAAATGAAACCGTTTTATGGAGGGGTATAGATGGTCGCAAATCAACGGATTGTGTTTATTGGTGATAGTATTACACAGGCAGGAAAATTTGAAGATAGTGAGCAGATTGGTTATGGATACGTTCGTTATATTAAAGACTACTTTGTTATTAATCAACCAGAAGAATTACCAATTATTTTTAATAAAGGAATAAATGGTAATAGAATCCCTGATCTAGAGCAACGTTGGGAAGCGGATGTTCTATCCTTATGCCCCAATCTAGTATCAATATCGATTGGGATTAATGATGTGTGGAGGCAATTAGATCATCCTGAATGGAAACAAGTGACTCCAGTGAGATTTAGAGAAATCTATGATCGGTTATTAGAACAGGTAACTAAGAATACTGAAGCCAGTATCTTTTTGATGGAACCAACAATTATTGAAGAAAAGATGGAAGCAGAAGGCAATATTCTATTAAAGGATTATGTAGAAGTGATTCATCAACTAGCAGAAAGATATAGTGCGACAGTTGTCCCAACACATCAAGTATTTATAGAGTATTTACAAAAACAAAATCATCAAGTATTAACGACAGATGGTGTACATATGAATTCTGCTGGAAATATGTTAATGGCGCAAACCTGGTTAAAAGCTTATAACAAATATATGGAAGCAAAAAAGAAGACTTTATAAATCTTCTTTAAAAAAGAGGACTTGTTACTAGAAAGCAAGCCTCTTTGTTTTTCTATTAAATATTTGATTTCACTAGTGTTGCGTTAATTTAATTTAACTATTAAAAATACTTGAAATGTTCAATTTTATCATTTTATGCAAAGAAAAAGTCCTTTATAATGGATAAGTTAGGTGGTAACCCGTCCAAATCCACTAAAAAGGACTATCGCATGGACAAGATTACACGAAAAACTTCATTTGGACAATGGTTTTCACCAATAAATCTTCAATTATTTGAAGAAAACGTGAAAACGTTGAAATTAGATTTCTATACGAAAAAACTAACGACAGAGTCATTTCTAAAATTATTACTTTTTGCGCAGCTAGAAGAAGTCGAAAGTCTGCATGCGCTGAGCGATTGTCTTTTCGATGATCAACTGCAAAAGGGCATTGATCTTGATTCTATCAGTATTTCCCAACTCTCACGCCGTTTAAATGGCATGAATCCAGACTTATTCCAAAAGCTTTTCCTTGATTTAGTTTCACAAATTCATGCCAAAACGCACAACACGAAACTTGTGATGCCATTAAAAATCATTGATTCAAGCACATTGCCTCTCAATTTGACTAATCATAAATGGGCAAAATTCCGCAAAACAAAAGCGGGTGTTAAATTGCACTTACGCCTTGTGTTTATGGAAAAAGGTATATCCTATCCCGAAAAGGCCATTATGACAACGGCCAAAGAACATGACCGCGGTCAGCTTGAAGTAATGGTTGATGACAAGGAATGTATGTATGTGTTTGACCGTGGTTACTTAGACTACGAACGCTTTGATCGGATGACAGATGACGGCTACTTTTTCCTTTCTAGGCTGCGAAAAAACGCAGTCATACGGGAGGTTTACGATTTTAAACTACCCGAGAATACATCTGTTTTGTCGGATCAAATGGTGTTGATTGGTACGACGCAAAACCGTGCCGAAAATTACTTTCGTCTTCTAAAAGTGATTGATTCAAAAGGAAATGAGCTTCATTTAATCACAAATCGTTTTGATTTAAGTGCTGAAGAAATCTCAAAGATGTATAAATCACGCTGGGCGATTGAGTTATTTTTCAAATGGATTAAACAACATCTCCATATCAAAAAGTTTTACGGCCAAAGCGAATGGGCAATTCAGAATCAAGTGTTTATCGCACTTATTGTTTTTTGCCTGCATGTTCTCGCACAAATCGAGACAAAAAGTAAACGAAAAACCCTACAAATTAGCCGATATTTACGGGCAGCTTTGTGGAAACCAGCACATATTTGGCTTCGAAAGATTGAAGGAAAAACCATTCCTTAATAAACAAATTGTCGTCGTCTCTTAAGTCTAATTGTAAAAAAATTTCCAAATGGATGGATCCACCTTTAGTTGGGTATTTACTTTTTTGGCTCTTAACAGGGGACATATTTAAACTGAATATTCTAACAACATTTATGCAACACTAGTGATTTGATTTAAGCAATAGAAAAAGAGCAGCTGGGCTAATTTTGCAAAGATTCCATTATTAGAAAAGAAAGTCTTTCCTAAACCGAAATATCAAGGTATGATAGGGGAAGCAAATAGAAAGAGAGTGAATAACTATCATGGCGATGCGACTTAGAGATTGGGATCGAAATTTAAAGATTCGCCTTGCTGGTGAATCAACGGTTAATGTTACATTTTGGATGTTTTTTCCGTTTTTAGCGATATATTTTACTGAATCCTTTGGAAAATCAATTGCTGGGTTCTTATTAATACTTTCTCAAGCTTTTTCTATTGTCGCTAATTTGCTTGGCGGCTATTATGCAGATAAATTCGGTAGAAAGAAAATGATGGTCATATCAAGCATGGCGCAAGGGATTGTATATCTAATTTTTGCTCTAGCAAGTTCTCCTTGGCTTGATTCTCCGGCCATTAGTTTTATCTGTTTTACTATTGTTAGCCTGTTTACTAGTATTTATTGGCCAGCAAGTCAGGCGATGGTGGCTGATGTAGTAAAAGAGAAGGATCGTAGCAGCGTTTTTGCTATTTTCTATACGTCTACTAATATAGCAGTAGTAATTGGTCCGATACTAGGAGGCTTCTTTTATAAAGATTATCGCTTCTTTCTCCTTTTAGCAGCTGGACTATTAAATATCCTATTAAGTATTGTTTTAAAAATTTGGATTGCTGAAACAGCTCCGCCATATAAAGAGCTAGATCGTACGAAAAAGAATTGGATAATGGCACTTGGTACGCAGTTAAAAGACTATCAAGTAATTGTAAGAGACCGCACTTTCTTATTGTTCATTTTAGCAGGCATATTAATTGGGCAAACCTTTATGCAATTAGATTTATTATTACCAGTATATGTTGATGAAATGGTTGCTACGCAAAACTTAATTTCCATCGGGAATTGGTCGTTAGAAATTCAAAGTACACAGGCTTTTGGATTAATTTTAGCGGAAAATGGATTAGTAGTAGCTTTATTTACGATTATGGTGACAAGATGGATGGCTAAATTCAAAGAGAAGAATGTTTTTATTGTTTCTTCCTTTATTTATGCAACGGCTGTTATTATGTTTAGCCAAACAAATTTAATTTGGGGACTAATGTTCGCAATGCTGCTATTTAGTTTTGCAGAATTGATGACAGCAGGAATTCAACAAAGCTTTATTTCCGAAATTGCTCCAGATAACCAACGAGGAAAATATTTTGCAGCAGCAAGTCTCAGGTTTACTTTTTCAAAAATGATTGCACCACTATCGATTCCAATGAGTGCATGGTTCGGATTCGAATGGACATTCCTAATTATCGCAATACTAGCCGTAATAAGTGCTTTTATTTATTACGTGATGTTCAAACAATTCGAAACGAAAAAAAGAAATCTACAAGCTGTGAAACAATTATAAAGGACTGCAAGTTTCCTCCCCGTAAGTGGCTATAAGTCAATTACGGGGAGGTTTTGTTTTTTTAAATAATTTTCCTTTTTATCCAAACTTTTTTCTTTAGTCTTTCGTCTAATGTAAGGTAAGGAGGTTTAATGTTTTGGAAGAATTGTCAATATGCTGGAGGGAAATAGATAATAAAGAAGAAGTGTTTGATGAAATTATGATCACATACGGACAAGAGCTATTACATTTAGTCTTTTCTTATGTGAAAAATGAAGCGATCGCAGAAGAATTAACGCAGGATATTTTCGTTAAAGTATATTATTCATTACATAAATATAAAGGGAAATCGAGTTTTCGAACTTGGATTTGGAGAATTGCTATAAATCATTGTAAAGATTATTTAAAAAGCTGGTATACAAAAAATGTCATAAAAGTGAATGACGAATATCTTTATGGAGAGGACAGTAGAGAAAGCATAGAACAAGTAATTGTTCAGAAAGAGGAAGAACAATTACTTGTTCAGGCGGTGATGAACTTACCAGTAGTGTATCGAGAAATAATTTTTCTTTTTTACTTTGAAGAATTAACGATGAAGGAGATTTCTTCTATTTTAAGGGTGAATGAAAATACTATTAAAACACGGCTAAGAAGAGCAAAGCATTTACTAAAAGAGGTAGGAGATGAAGAGAAATGGAAAAGCGACTAAAAAACCTTCAACCTGGCTTGAAAAAGACTTATTTTGATCATCTTCCATTTACGGCTGAGCATCGCAAAGAAATCATGAAAAAAATTCAAATAAAGAATAAGGAAGAAGAAATTCTTTTAGCAGCTTTGCAATTACTTCATAATAGAAAAACTGGTTTTGAATTAACAGAGCTGTTGCGCGCTCGCGGCTTTCAAAAGTTTGAAAATCAGGAAGGGTTTATCTATACTTTTTTGCATCGATTGGAACAGAAAAATATAATTGTTTCAGAATGGGAAAATAACAAGATTAAATATTACCAAATAGATCGCAAAGGGAAAAAACTTGAAAAAAAGTTGGAAACAGAAGGGGGACGTAGTAAAAATATTAGAGAACTGATAGATTGGGTGTACGTAAATGAGTAACAAGCATCTATTTTTAAATAAAGTAACGGAACAAGTGAAATCGAAAGAAGCAAAGCAATCGATTAAATTAGAAATGGAGCATCATATCCAACTTGCTAAAAAAGGATGGATAAGAAAGGGCTTGACAGAAAAAGAAGCGGAAGAAAAAGCAATCAATGAAATGGGAAGTCCTATCCAATTAGGTCGAGAATTAAGTGAAATTTATCGTCCTATCATTGATTGGGTTATCGTTGCCTTAACAGTGAGTTTATTAATGATAGGGATTTTGCCAACGTTATCATCACCTCTTCTTTTTATCGCCCAAAAGTTATTTATGATTTTGTTGGGCATAACAATAGTCATTGGTTTTATGTATGTGGATTACCGTAAATTTGCTGATTTTGGATATTTATTTTATTTAACAGGATCGTTGATATTGATAACTGTTATTTTCTTTAACAATATTACAATTAATGGAATGAACTATATAAAAATTGGACCAATTATAATCAAAGGAATAATGGCAATCCCCTTCTTTTTATTAGCCTGGGCTTCTTTTTTTAGTAAGAAAGAATTTAGATATGTTTCCTTCTTATGCTTATTTTTCTTTTCATGTGTCCTATTTCTCTTCGGATTTGATAGTATTTCCACTGTTTTTATTTATATCTTTACAGTTGCTGTTATGTTATTTTGGAGTGGTTTTTCTAAAAAGAAAGTCTTTATTACATTTGGAACAGGAACAATCCTTCTTTTATGGATGCTTTTTATTACAAGAGGAAGTTATCAACTAAATAGACTGATGGCATTTATATTTCCTGAAAGATATGCCCAAGAAGCTGGTTACTTTTATTTATATTTAGAAAAAATATGGGCTAATCTGAAGTGGATTGGTCCTCCAGATATGGAAAAGTTAACTTTTATTAATAATACGGACACTGTGTTTCTTCAACTTACCTATCAATTTGGATATGTGATGGCTGTGATTCTTGTATTGCTATTCGGTACGCTTATTCTAAAGATGATTACCAATGTCAAAAAAATAAAGAATCAATATGCAAAATTTCTATTAATAGGATCTATCACGTTGTATAGTGTCCAAGTCATTTATAACCTTGGAATGTGCATGGGGTTTCTACCAGTTATTTCTTTATCCTTGCCATTTATAAGTTATGGTGTTGTGCCAACCGTTATTAATGCATTATTAATTGGTCTAATATTAAGCGTTATTCGCAGAAAAAATTTTCAATAGTATTTGGGGGAACGGTATGATTCGAATGTATCTTGAGGCAATGGTTATTTATATATTAATGGGAGCACCGATTTATCTATTAATTCGGTATTTATATGTCAAATGTAAAAAACAACAAATACAATGGATCAAGGAAAGCCTTCTCTTTCTATTTGTCATGTTCTGTATTGGGGTAGCATCACAGACCATTATTTGATGGTTTCGAAAACCCCTGGCTATGCCGGGGGTTCCGGAGAGCTTATAGCGAGGTAACAAAAAAACCTCCTTTCATGGTAGGATAAAGTTGGTTTCCCGACCACTTTATCTCACGCAAGAAGGAGGTATGCCCTTATGAAGGACATGAACAGTTTAGCACATACAACATGGAATTGTAAGTATCACATAGTCTTTGCCCCAAAATACAGAAGGCAAATTATTTATGGCAAATACAAAAAGAGTATAGGACAAATCATAAGAGAGCTATGTGAAAGAAAAGGTGTCATTATACATGAAGCAAATGCCTGTCCGGATCATATCCATATGTTGGTTAGTATTCCACCAAAATTAAGTGTATCGCAGTTCATGGGTTACCTAAAAGGAAAAAGTAGCCTGATGATATTTGATCGACATGCGAATTTGAAATATCGCTATGGGAATCGTAAATTTTGGTGTCGTGGTTTCTACGTTGATACCGTGGGGAGAAATAAGAAACAAATACAAGAATATATAAGAAATCAGCTGAAAGAAGATTATATGGCTGATCAGCTAACTTTGTTCGAAGAATTCGATCCGTTCACGGGTGAGAAAAATCGGAAGTAAATAAAGAAATTCTTTAGAATTGGTGAGTGAATGTGGTGCAGAAGGGAAACCTTTTCAGTGGGCCTTTAAGGCCGAGGCCGGTAAGAGAGGCTTTTAGCCGCAGAGCAAACCACCAGTTCACACTGGTGGTTTTGATTCCCCATTGGTATATGACGATTGGAGAGGATGGAAAACAGCAACTTTCTATTCAAATGACAGAGGGGGTAAGAAGCATTAATCTTATTCCTTTTTCTACGATTTATTCTTACTTAGCTTTTTCAAATGATCAAGTTAGTAATTGGCAACAGGTTTCTCTAGTCAATCTATTGGGAAACGTTCTTGTCTTTGTCCCATTTGGAATTTTCCTGCCATTATTATGGAGCATATTTAGAAAGTTTACGTCATTACTTTGGATGTCCATTTGCATTCCGTTATTTATAGAGATTACCCAATTATTTATTGGAAGAAGTACCGATATTGATGATGTTATTTTAAATATGTTAGGGATTATTTTTGGTTTTTTCCTATATAAAATCCACCATAATCTTTTTCATAAGGGAAAAGCATTTGTTGATATTAAAGACTAGCAAAAATTGATTTATATGTGCCCTTTCGGTGTCACTAATGGTTAATTTTTAACACCTTATGTTAACCTTTTTAAAAACTCTTTAGTAACCTGAGTAATTCCTTTATGCGCAGGATAAATATATCCAAAGTAATAGTTGTTTTTTATCGTATCTACAAATGGTAGTGTGACATAGCTGTTATTGTTTGCTAACCCAGTTATTGTTTTAAAAGCATAATCGTAGCCTATATTTATGGCCGTAT
The DNA here is from genome assembly GCF_024219955.1 of Niallia sp. RD1. NCBI lineage: Bacteria > Bacillati > Bacillota > Bacilli > Caryophanales > Bacillaceae > Niallia > Niallia sp. RD1. The sequence continues at coordinate 3,243,896 of NZ_CP100420.1, forward strand.
TTCTTTCTAATGCATATCGAATAGTTTCTACATTGTTGGTGGTAAATAAGATTTCCATTTTATGTTCTAAAACATCTAAGTTTTGGACAAAGTCTAAGATAGAATGATCGTTATATAAAATAATTGGTTGATTCTCTAGCATTTTCTCGGTGATGTACGAATTGTTTGCTAAAGGAGACTTCTTATTTACTGCAACAACCATACATCCATTATATAATTTATGAAAACGTATGTTTTTGTTATTCTTGATATCTTCTTCCGTATATAGAATGAAACCAATATCTACTTCTTCCTTTATAACTTTTTCAATAATATGCTGAGAATTATCCTCTTCTATAGAAGCCTTGGTGAACGGAAAATCTTTTTTATACAAAGTTATTTGATCTGCCAGCAAATCCAATGGACCTGGAAAGGTAGCGATTTTTAACTCGCCTTTTAATGTATGTGTAAACTTTTCGGCTTCATCGAAAAACGCTTGTAATTTCTCCAGTACTCCGTTAGCTTTTTGAATAAGAATTTTTCCTTCGCCTGTTGGATGTGTTCCTTTTCTTGAACGATGAAAAATGGTAATGCTCAATTCTTTTTCCAGCTTTGTCACAGATTGACTAAGAGCAGGTAAAGAAATATTTAATTTTTGAGCAGCCGTTTTTAATGAGCCAGCATTTGAGATTTCTACTATATATTTTAATTGCTCTATATTCATAAATAATCCCTTTCCGAAAATGATAGATTATAGTTAAGTAACAGTTAACTATAGTTAATTATAATATAATTTTAAATTAATAACAGAAGTACTATAATTAAATTGTTTCTGAAACTTAAGTTTTTAAGGCCTTAAATAACAAATAGCTAGGAAAAATAGTAGATAAGCTATAAAACTATTTAAGTCAGGGGATGTTTGGTAGTGAAAGCTTTAAGATGGCATAATCAAAAGGATATTCGATTAGAAAATATAGAAGAACCGCAAGTAGCACAAGGAAAGGTGAAAATTAAAGTAAAATGGTGTGGTATTTGTGGCAGTGATTTACATGAATATTTAGGTGGACCTATCTTTATTCCGGTAGATCAACCACATCCTTTAACAAATGAAATAGCACCCGTTACATTAGGGCATGAATTTTCAGGAGAAATAGTGGAAATTGGAGAAGGAGTAAGCGACTATCAAGTAGGTGATCGTGTGGTTGTTGAACCTATTTTTGCGACACATGGCCACCAAGGTGCTTATAATTTAGATGAGAATATGGGATTCCTTGGTTTAGCAGGTGGAGGTGGAGGTTTCTCTGAATATGTCTCTGTCGATACAGAATTACTTCATAAATTGCCAGATGAATTGTCCTATGAGCAAGGAGCATTAGTAGAGCCTTCAGCTGTAGCTTTGTATGCTGTTCGTTCAAGTAAAGTTCAGGCAGGAGATACGGCAGCCGTTTTTGGTTGTGGTCCAATTGGCTTACTCGTAATAGAAGCGTTGAAAGCAGCAGGTGCAACAGATATTTATGCAGTTGAGCTTTCTCCAGAACGTCAGGCGAAAGCAGAAGAACTTGGAGCGATCGTTATAAATCCAGCTGAATACGAAGATGTTGTAGCAGAACTTATTCATCGTACAAATGGTGGTGTAGATGTATCTTTTGAAGTAACTGGAGTACCAGTAGTTTTAAAACAAGCTATTCAATCTACTTCCATTGCAGGGGAAACAGTCATTGTTAGTATTTGGGAAAAAGGGGCGGAAATCCTTCCTAATGATATCGTCATTAAAGAACGTACTATTAAGGGAATTATTGGTTATCGAGATGTATTTCCTAGTGTGCTGAATTTAATGAGAAAAGGATATTTTTCAGCTGATAAATTAGTGACGAAAAAAATTAAATTAGATGATGTTATTGAAGAAGGGTTTCAATCATTGATTTCCGAAAAAAATCAAGTGAAGATTTTAGTAAGTGCAGAATAAATGATAGAATTTAAAAACAAGGATTTCCGGAAAATGGATATCCTTGTTTCTATTATATTCTCATTCAACTGCTTCATTCATTTCTGTTGGACCAGTTTGTTCATCTAACTCTTTTGGTGGAACCGCACGTTTGACAAACATGGCAAGCACAAGTGCTACAATTACGATACCAACGGAAATAAGAAATGCATCATTAATTCCCTCAAGCATTGCTTTCATTCCAAGCTGCTCTTGCATGGTTGCAATTACTTCTGGGCTTGGTTGAGTAGTTGTATTACTCATTTTTTGCATTGCTTCTTGCGCTAATTCCTCACCATGTGTTTTTGTACGTTGAGACATGATGGTTATCATCACTGCAGAACCTATCGCACCTGAAACCTGAGACAACGTATTATTTAAAGCTGTACCATGAGGATTCATTCTAGATGGTAATTCATTTAATCCATTTGTCATAATTGGCATCATAACCATAGACATACCAAACATACGTAAGGAATAGATAATCACAAGTGTAGTAATAGTTGTGGTCATGGATAATTGACTAAACATATAAGTTGTGAAAGCCGTAAGTGCTAAACCTACTAAGGCTAGTGTTCTTGCACCATATTTATCAAAAAGCCTGCCCGTAATCGGAGACATGATCCCCATGATAATCGCACCAGGTAATAATAATAGACCCGAATGGAAAGGTGAGATACCTCTAACTGTTTGAATATACATTGGCATAAGTAGCATTGCAGAGAATAGTGCAATGTTTACTACAACCGTAATGATCGCTGACAAAGAAAATAATGGATACTTGAAGATTCGGAACTCAAGCATGGGAGCAGTCATTTTTAATTGACGAAGCACAAAGAAAATTAGCGCTATTAGACCAATAATTAAAGTTCCATATACATGAATGCTACTCCATCCCTTTGTTCCAGCAGAACTAAATCCGTATAGTAATCCACCGAACCCTAAGCTTGATAAAAGGACAGATAGGCGGTCGATATGAATATCTGTTTTTTCTTTTTTATCTTTAAGTTTGAAAATTGCTAAGACTAAGACCATGATAGCAAAAGGCGATACAACATAGAACAACATTCTCCATTCATAATGTTCCACGATATATCCTGATAAAGTAGGACCAATTGCTGGAGCAAATGTCATAATAAGACCAAAAATCCCCATTGCACTCCCGCGTCTTTCTATTGGAAAGCTAGTCAACAAAAAGTTCATTAAAACAGGCATCATAATGGATGAACCAGAAGCCTGTATCATTCGAGAAAGCAACAAAATTGGGAAGGAATGTGCTATTCCAGCCATTAATGTACCGGCTACAAATAGAGACATTGCTGTAATAAATAATCTTCTTGTCGAGTATTTTTGAATTAAAAATGCAGAGGTTGGAATCATAATTCCATTTACAAGCATATATCCTGTAACAAGCCATTGACCAACCGAAGGATCAACCTTGAAGTCTGCACTAATAGATGGTAAAGCAATATTTAATAGTGTTGAATTTAGAAATGCGACAAAGGCACCCGCCATTAAAATAACGATAATGCCATATGGCGGTTTTTTTTCATTCGATGTTGCATTTGTGTTCATTAAAACAATTCCTCCCTATGAACTCTACGTTCTTTTTATCCATTGGATCTAAGCCTAAATAATAATATACCTGTAGTATAAATATTGCAATAAAAATGTTTAGAATCCCTAAATAAAAAATAATTTCTTTACAATTCGCTTTTATTTAATTGAAAAAAACCTTATTAAAACAATGTTTTACCACCATATCTTAAAGAGAAATGATTGTAATTCTTCTCTAAATAACCTAGTATATAAATTGAACCAGCAGTCTAAATTTATTATCAAGGTGGTTAAATGAACAAACGTAAAAAGCATGTTATGGATAAAGCGCATGAATTATTTATTGAAAATGGATTTCAGCACACATCGATTCAAGATATACTAGCTGCAAGTAATATTTCAAAGGGGACTTTTTATAATTACTTTTCCAGTAAAAATGAATTGTTAATTTCTATTTTCAAAAACATTTATACAGAATTGGAATGGCAAAGGAAACAATTGCTTATAGGGCAGGATAAAGCTGATAGTGTTCTATTTATAAAACAAATAGAAATGCTAATTAAGACAAATAACCAATATAAGATAATTTCTTTATTTGAAGAAATTCTTTTTACAAATGATGAAGAATTGAAAGGCTATATAAAAAACAGAAGAGTGCATGAGTTAAACTGGGTGTACAATCGGTTAATGGATGTTTGTGGACCAACAAGCAGAAACTATTTAGTAGATTGCTCCATCCTGTTAATGGGAATGATTCATTCTACTATTTATATGCATAGCTTAGTTTATCAGGAGAACGCCAATATTCATCAAATTGTTCAGTATTGTGTAAATCGAATTTTAGAGATGGTAAAACAATTATCTCATTCTAAGGATGTTCTTTTAAAGCCAGAGACGCTTTACAATTTGATTAATGTACAATCATTAAAAGATCATGATTCTGGAAAAAAGGAAATTCTTTGTTTGCTTTATAAATTGAAAGCAGATTTAAAAAGAGCTGAAGAATTTTTTCAAACTCAAGAAAAAATGGATCAATTGTTAGAGTTTATTGAAGAAGAAATAGAGATGAGATATCCTAGGTATTTTATTTTAGAAAGTACATTGAAATCCTTATCGCTGGAAGTGAAAGATACGCCATTTACCGAAACAGTGGTTACACTTGCGGCAAGAATTGAGAAAGTATTCTCCAAACAGAATCGTTAATACCTACGGATAAGGGAAAAGTCAAAGTGTTAACTGACTTTTCCCGTTTTGGTTTGCAAGCTTAACGCAGTTAAGGAATAAATAATGCTCCTATTACGAACAACTTGGTTTATTTTTACCTAATTTATGTCGCATAAAAAATGTGGCAGCTGCAATGATCAAAACAAATGCTAAACTAACAAAAAAGCCGATTCGTACTGCTTTTTCTATAATAGTACCTGCTACTGCGATGGCGATGAGCAATATACCAAAGGACGCCTTTAATTTATCCCACAAATTTCCTTGAAGTACTTTAAAGGAAGAAAGGAGGATGAAAGTCCAGTTATATAATAGAAGAATTCCGGCTGCTGTTGTAATATATTCGAATATTTTCCCAGGCAATAATAGTGCTGCAATGACAGAGGCAAAGAGTCCAACTCCTCCGAGAATAAAGGAAGGAAGAGGTAACTGATTGAATTTTTTTAGCTTTTTTGTAAATATTTTGGGGGCATCTCCACCTTTTGCCATTGTCACTAAAAGGCTAGTTACTCCAAACAGAGCTGCTGTCATTGTGGAAAATCCAGCGATTATGATAGCGCCATTAAAAACATGGGGGAAAAAGTTTAAATGATAGTCCGATAACGCAGTTACGAACGGACTTTCTTTTTCCGAAAATTGATCTAGCGGAGCTAAAATTGTCGCTAATCCTAATGAAAGTACATAAATAATTACAAGAATAATAAGCATATTGGTGCCGGCTTTCGGTGCATCTTTTTTATCCTTCAGCTGCATCGCCATTAATCCAATGACTTCAATTCCGCCATAAGCGTAAAATGCGAATAATAATGAAATCCAGAAGCCTTTATAGCCTTTTGGAAAGATGTCATCCATGGAACGAGGAATGGAGACATCACCGTTTCCACCATGAATCCACCCAAAAACAGCAGCGGCAGCTAAACCGATAAACATAATGATGGCTGCTGTTTTAATAATGGCCAAATAATTTTCTACACGATCGAAGCCTTTTGTTCCTAGAAAGACAACAAATAAGGAAAGAACTGCATAAATACAGGCAAACACCCATAATGGTATTTTGGGAAACCAAAATTGAGATAAAAGGGAAAGCGCTGTTAATTGGCTTCCCATGATTAGAATATTAGAAAACCAATAATTCCACCCACAACTAAAGCCAGCCCATGGACCAAATGCTTTGTTTGCATAGTAACAGAACGATCCTTCTTGTGGATCCTTTGCAGTCATTTTTGCTAATTGGTTAAAAACAATATACGTACCGATAGCAGCTAAGATAAATGTAAAAACAATGGAGGGGCCTGTTTCCTTTATTCCTAGACTAGAACCAAGAAAATAGCCCGTACCAATCGTACAACCTACACCAATTAATGATAGTTGCCACCACTTAAGATCTTCTGATTTTGAGTTTGCTTTTTTATTATAGAAAAGAAAACCCTGGGCTATGCCTAGGGTTCCAAAAAGCTTACAGCGTGGTATTAAAAAAACTTCCTCGTGGTGCTAAAATATTTTTTGGTTCGCCAACCGAAAATAAATAGCCAGGAGGAAGTCCTTATGTCAAAAGACAATAATAGTTTAGCACACACAACTTGGAATTGTAAGTATCACATAGTATTTGCACCAAAATATAGAAGACAAATAATTTACGGGAAAATAAAGAAAGATATTGGGCAAATCTTACGTACCTTGTGTGAGAGGAAAGGCGTAGAGATAATAGAAGCAACTGCGTGTAAGGACCACGTACATATGTTAGTGAGTATTCCGCCAAAATTAAGTGTATCAGCATTCGTAGGATATCTAAAAGGAAAAAGTAGCTTGATGATATTTGATAGACATGCACAACTGAAATATAAGTATGGAAATCGAAAATTTTGGTGTACAGGATATTATGTAGATACGGTAGGAAGAAACAAGAAGGTAATTGAAGAATATATCCGTAATCAAATACAAGATGATCTAGTCGCAGAACAATTAACGATTATGGAATATATTGATCCATTTACAGGGGAAGAAGTGAAGAAAAAGAAACGAAAAAATTAGGAGAGAAGGCCTTTGAGGTCTGGCCAGTAGAAGTAGTACAATTGGCGAACCTTTCAGTAGCCCTTTAGGGTTTGGTCAGTAACAAAGGCTTTCAGCCGCAGAGAAAACCACCCGTTCTCACGGGTGGTCCTTATTTTGTCATTGTTTTCTCCTCTTTAAATAATGATAGGGGATTACAAAAGATTAAGAGCAGTTAACCACTATTAGTATGTCAGCTTTTTCAGCAATTATTTGTTTCACTTATAACCCGTAATGAAACAATATCTATTCCAAAATTCTTTTCTAAAAGGAAAAAAATATTTCCTGATGAAATAATTGAGAAAAGATGGTAACTTAGATAAGGTGAGGATTTTCATTTTAATAGAGGAGAAAGTCTGAAATAATTATTGAAATCACTATCTCAAAAAGAATGCATGACAAATAAACCATCATTGGATGATTTTTTTAAAATTTATACGACAAAATCAAGATGCTTCTAACACATGATAACCATGGTTTTTAGCTAATAAAATCGCTTGTTCTACCGTGATTTCACGGTTTACTGGAAGAACATCCGATTTTAAATATAATTCAGCGTTATAGGCTTCTTTCTTTTTGAGAATATTGTAGATAGCTGTTAAAAGCATTCGTGCAATCGCAATAATTGCTCGTTTGTGACCACGGCGTTTTCTTAGCCGTAGGTAACGGTTTCGAATTTCGGGATGTTTTTCACTTTTAACCACTGCGGTTGCACATTGCACCAAAAGTGGTTTTATGTAACATCCAGCTCTTGAAATTCTTACTGACTTTTTCTTGCCGGCACTCTCGTTATTTGTGGGTGTAAGTCCTGCCCAGGAGCATAAATGCTTAGCTGTCGGAAACACGTCCATATCAACACCTATTTCGGAAACCACGGCAATGGCGGAAAAAATGTTTTTAAAAGACGGAACAGTTAAGATTAAGTTGATTTCATCATGGTAGGACGCGGCAAGTGAAAGAATAATTTTTTCAAGATCTGCTTTACGGGCTCCAAGGTCTTCATAATGTTGTTTAATAACCTTTAATTTTTCAGCCTGTTCAGATGTAATGTATCCATCAATAGCGAGCTCGAGTTCAGGAAGTTTATGCTTCATGGAGCCATGAATTAAAGGTTCTAAATCAAATGAGGTGTCTAATGGATCCTTTAGTAGCTTCTCAATAATGTTCATGGAGCTTTTGCCGAAGGTATCCGAAACAATATTTCCAAGCTGAATATTAGACACAGTTAAACTGTTTTGAAGACGGTTTTTCTCACTCGACATAAAGTTAGTCAGCTTGAAGCGATAACGCATAAGGTCACGAAGCTGCCTAATCTCAAGTGGAGGCATAAAGCTTCCGGCTACAAGATCATGTTTAAATAAATCAGCAATCCATTTAGCATCTTTTTTATCGGTTTTTTTACCGCGGATTGCCTTGACATACTTAGGATGCGCCAAGGTGATGTTACAGGAATCTTCTAGTACATTGAACACAGGAATCCAGTATTTCCCGGTAGATTCCATACAAACATCCTGACAATCATTTTCACAAAGCCATTGTGACAGCTCAAGCAATCCTTTTGTATAGGTTGAAAAGCGATGGCGTTTGTAAGTGGTTACTCCTTTGGAAGTGGAGGCAATACAAGCCACAACAAAGGATTTGTGGACATCAATTCCACAACAAATGGGATAAACAATTTTTAAAGCCATAGGGAAAACTCCTTTATAAGATTTATAGGGATAGACAACATTGACTGATTGCCCAGCGATAAACGAGTAATGTTTATACAAAGATAAGTCTGCGTGCTCGAAGTCACACTTATTTGTGCTTGGAAAGGCAATCTACACATATAAAAATGCGGTCACTCCACAACTGGAGCAGCCCACTCACCTCCGCGTGATTTGTAGTTGATTGGTATCCCTATGGCTATAGATTTGCCAAAATAACGCTCAGTGCAAACTTGTTTCATTACGTTTTGTGCCTTGAGCGAAGCGAAAGGAATGGATATAAAAATGATTAGATTTGACAATTACTTATTTCTTTTATTATTGAATGTTGTACCAATTTTTATTTATTATTATTATTTCCATAAAATGAAAACTAAGAATACAGTTCTTTTTACAAGTGTATATTGTTCCATCATATTAATTTTAGCCATGTCTTTTCCTTTAGAGATAGCTCCAGGTCATATATATGATTTAAGGACAATTCCTTGGTTAGTTGCTTTTTTGTATGGAGGATTTCCGGCTGGATTATTAACAACGATAGTGATGGCAATTTATCGATATATGATTGGGTACAATGAGGGCCTAATAGTTATGCTTATCATTGTTTTACTCACTTTACCTATTCTGTACGTAGCTATAAAGAAGTACAAGCAAGCAGAATCCTATGGAAAAAAAATAATGATTGCTTGTTTAATATCGCTTGTCCCAATAAGCATCGATTTAATTGCTACTTCATTTTTTACGAATAAGCTGACCTGGACATTTGTTATTTATTTATACTTATCTCATATTGTTACATTAAGTATTGCTGTCTATCTAATAGAGTCACTCTCTTATCAAGAGCGCAAGAAGGAACAAATGCAACAAACGGAACGAATAAGGTTGATAGGAGAAATGGCTGCATCAGTTGCTCATGAAATAAGAAATCCGTTAACTGTTGTTAAAGGATATACTCATTTATTAAAGGAAGCATCTAATATTACGGAGAAGCAAAAAGATATGCTTTTGCTTATGTCATCCGAATTGGTGCGGGCAGAAAAGATAATTAATGATTATTTATCACTGGCTCGGACGAATGAAGGGACAAAAGAACAGATCAATCTAGGTAAGCTTATAAAAAAAGTTGAAGAGCTTATGAGTCCCTATGCGCTTTTGAATAATGTGAAAATTTATAATCAAGTTCAAACAGAATGTATTATTGAAGCAGGGCAAGATGAAATTTTACAAGTATTTATTAATATAATTAAGAATGCTATTGAAGCAATCGAGGGAAAAGGTGAAGTGATTGTTTCTGAAAAAACCACAGAGAATTATGTAAAAATAAATATTGCAGACAATGGAAAAGGGATGACGGAAGAGGAGCTGAACAGATTAGGTACCCCTTTTTATTCAACGAAAACACAAGGAACTGGAATTGGTACGATGGTTTGTTTTAATATTGTACATCATTTGAATGGGAAAATAGAGATGAAAAGCAAAATGAACAAAGGAACTACGTGTTCTGTTTATTTACCAATCTTAAGTAAATAATAATATATAACATGTATGGATAGAGTATAAACAATACCGTCCATACATTTTTTTTGAAGAAAATAAAAACGCTTACAGGAAATTAGAAGGTATATGAAGAATGTTAATAAAGTGGGAAAGAATAATAGCATGTTTTTTTAGCATAATAGTATGAGAGAGTAAAAAAATAGAAATATTTTGAGTTATTGTTTATTTTGATTATTTTGTGACGTTAAACTCTATATTCGTGATAAACTTCACTTTTGTTTAAAAAAACTCTATTTTTTTGTCAAACTTACATTTATTTTTATTCAAAAAGTGGTATTATATTAAAGGAGTTTAATGATGGAGAGGTTGTACATCCTCTTCTACTGATAGAAAGAAGAGCATGATAGAGTATTTGTATTTGTACATACCTTCATTCATTTTAACTAGAGTTGGTAAAAATTATCTTTCGCAAATTTTTGTGCACTCAATCACAAAAAATTTGTTAATAACATTTAAGCGAAGAGCTTATAGTAAAGGAGAATCAGTTATGTCAGAAACTACTGCCCAAACAAATGCTGAGCAACAACTGACTGCAACATCAAATCAAGACCTATTGGATCAGTTGTTAAAGCCTGAGGTACAAGAATCATTGACAACATTAATCGAGCAATTACCAAAGTTAACTGAAATGGTTAATGGTTTATCTAAAACGTATGATGTTGTTCAATCATTATCACAAGACCAAGTATTTAAAAGCGATATTGTTGGCGCAACGACTGAAATGTTCGAGCCAGTTATTCATTCCGTTAAGGGAATGGCTTCAGCTACAATTGAAGCAAAAGATCGTGCAGATGCAAGCAATGAAACAATCGGTGTATTCGGGTTGATGAAAATGTTAAAAGACCCACAAGCACAAAAGATGTTCCGTTTTTTACAGAGCTATCTTCAAATTATGTCAGAACGTAATAATAAATAATCTTTCAAGTAGTCTTGCCTAGTCAGAAATGCCATTTCAAAAGGAGTTTGTTTTGTCAAACTGATAGGGAGCCTGCCAATACTTTTAAATGTAATAAGGACGGAGGATTTACTATGTCAAAACATATCGTTATTTTAGGTGCTGGATACGGTGGCCTATTAGCAGCTTTAAATGTTCGTAAATTTTACAGTAAAGCGGAAGCGACAGTTACCGTTATTAATAAATACCCAACACATCAAATTATCACTGAATTGCACCGTTTAGCAGCAGGTAATGTTTCTGAAAAAGCAGTTGCTATGCCACTAGAAAAATTATTTAAAGGAAAAGATATTGATTTGAAAATTGCTTCCGTTGATTCTTTCAATGTGGATACAAAAGAAGTTGTTTTAGGCGATGGATCTAAATTAACTTATGATGCATTAGTTGTAGCTTTAGGAAGTGTAACTGCATACTTTGGTATTCCAGGGCTTGAAGAGAACAGCATGGTTCTTAAATCTGCAGATGATGCAAACAAAATCTACAATCATGTAGAAGAGCGAATTCGTGAATATGCAAAATCAAGAAAACAAGAAGATGCTACTATTTTAATCGGTGGCGGCGGACTAACAGGTGTAGAACTTGTTGGTGAACTTGCAGATATCCTACCAGGATTAACAAGAAAATATGGCGTTGATTTCCGTGATATTAAATTGCTATTAGTAGAAGCTGGTCCGAAAATTCTTCCGGTTTTACCAGAAGACTTAATCGAACGTGCTACAAAAAGCTTGGAAAGACGTGGCGTAACTTTCTTAACTGGCTTACCAGTAACAAATGTTTCAGGCAATGTAATTGATCTAAAAGATGGTCAACAAATTATTGCTAATACATTTGTATGGACTGGCGGAGTACAAGGAAATCCACTTGTTGGTGTTTCTGGATTGGAAGTAAACCGTGGTCGCGCAACTGTTAATGAATTCTTACAATCCACTTCTCACCCTGATGTATTTGTAGCAGGTGATAGTGCAGTATACTTCCCTGCTGATGGAGATGGTCGTCCAGCACCACCGACTGCTCAAATTGCTTGGCAAATGGGAGAATTGATTGGTTATAATTTATATGCTTACCTTGAAAACAAAGCATTAGATACATTTGATCCAATTAACTCTGGTACACTTGCAAGCCTTGGTAGAAAAGATGGAGTAGCAATCGTTGGTGGAAGCTCAACTCCATTAAAGGGATTACCAGCTTCCTTAATGAAAGAAGCAAGTAATATTCGTTATTTATCACATATCAAAGGGCTATTCAGCTTAGCTTATTAATAGTAGTAAAAAAGATGAGATATGGTGCAATAGCACCGTACTCATCTTTTTTTTATTCTAACTAGGGATTGAATTTTCTTTGGTGGACATACAGAACAACTTATATGCAATCGGCGTTTTTATCCCACTCTTAGCGGAAAGTAAGACTCCCCCTCAAGCTTATGAACATATGAAGAAGATAGGTGGGAGATCCACTGTCCGTAAAAGTTCGATTAGTAACGATCCATTCACACTATCGAAGTTTAATTAAACCACTAGCAAGATTTATTATTGATAGAGGAAAAAGCTGAAGACCACAAATATCCATGTAACAGGTCTTATTCCGCAATTCATCACAAAGAAAAGTTGGCATAATATTTTACACAATCAATCCAGTCTGTGGATAAACGCCCATCTTTTATATAAGAGAAATATAATAGCCACAACTGTTCCTTACCATTAAAAAAAATAATAAATAGAATTATAAGGATAGAAAGGATAATTTTCATTCTTTTTCATAAGCTATTGGTAAATTGTGAAAAAGATAAAATTATCCTTTTTCTATTTTTTTCTCATCCACCATAACATGAAACGGTGATGGACAAAATTAAGCTATCGATGATTCTAAGGGAGTAGTAAAAATATGAAACGCTACATATTGAGTATATCTATTTTATCCATCTTTTTATTAACTGGCTGTTGGGATCAATCGGAGTTAAATCAAAATGCAATTGTTACAGGGATAGCAATTGATAAAGGGGATGACTATAAATATAAACTATCCATAGAGAGCACCTCTGCAACAGAATTAAATCCGAAAACCGCTCAAGGCTTAGCCCCTGCGATTGTTTATACCATAGAAGGAGATACAATTGGAGAAATTACCCATAAATTCAATATTGCTGTATCCACTCATTTGGTTTTTTCACATATGCGATTGCTTATTATTGGAGAAGAAGTTGCCAAAGAGGGAATTCTTAGTTTTATGGATTATTTCGACAGGGATAGAGAAATAAGGGATGACTTTAATATAGTGGTAGCTAAAGACACAGAAGCAGTTGATTTTTTGCGAATAACGAATGAATATCAAAAAGTCTCTTCTTTGAAAATTTTTCCACAGCTGGATAATATGTTAGATGAATGGGGAGGGACACCTGGAATTAAATTAAATGATTTTATTCGTACATACGCATCACAGGGGCAAGTTCCAGTTTTAGCAGCAATGAAAATACAGGGTGATAAAGAAAAAGGCGGCAATATGGATAATTTGAAAACGACGACCCCAGGAGCAGTTGCAAAAATTGATTCTTTAGCTGTTTTTAAATATGGGAAGCTGCAAGGGTATCTAGATTTATATGATACAAGAATTTTATTATGGATTCAAAATAAGTTGGAACGAACTGCTCTAACTGTTCCATATAATGAAAAAAAATTTTTTGCTTTGCGAATCATTCATTCTAAGACAAAGATTAAAGCTAGGCAAGTAAACGGCAGTCCACAAATTGATATATATGTCCATGCTGAATCTACGCTAGATGGATCTGATAAAGCAATAAAGGTTGCAAAGGTAAAAGCATTTGAAGAGTTTGAAGACCTGACTAATAGTTATTTAGAAATAGAATTTAATCAATTAATTGAAAAAATGCAAAAAGAATATGTGGCTGATATATTTGGATTGGGGGAAATATTTAGAGATCAAGATTACAAGCATTTTAAACAATATGAAGATAATTGGGATGTAGGTTTTAAAGAGGCAAAGATAAACGTCCATGTAAATGTAGAAATAAAGAGAAGTGGATTTAGAAACAACAGCTATGATATAAAGTAAATGTAGTTACTTGAATAATGGACTGCTTTATAGCTAAAGTACAAAATAAATCAATAAAATAGTAAGAAATAGTATTATTTAAAAAATATAAAAATAGGGTTATTATAGAAAGAAATAAGACTTTACAAAAAGGGGAGAGGTAAAAATGAATATATCTGAGGTTATCACAAGTAGAAGAACAATAAAAAAATTTACATCTGAAGAGGTAGATAAAGGGGTTATTTTGGAATGGCTACAACGGGCAAGATTTGCTCCGAACCATAAGATGACAGAACCGTGGCAGATTCTTTTTGTCGGCGAAAAGACCCGAGCAGAACTAAAACATAAAACAAACTTCGGAGATGCATCAAAGATAATTGCTGTTTTATCCCATAAAGGAAGGAACCAAATTGAGCGAGATGAAAATTTGTCCGCTGTATCCTGTTTTATTCAAAATTTCATGCTACAGGCTTGGGATGAAGGAGTTGGAACGTTTTGGAGTTCTGTTGGTTCCTCTTCTTTAGGACGTAAAACATTAGGAGTGAGTGAAGACTATGAAGTTGCTGGAGTCCTGGCAATTGGTTATCCTGACGAAATTATGGCACCTAAAGAACGAGCATCAATTGAAGAGAAAATTACTTATTTAGATTAACTGATTAAGTCGAAAATATTCCTTAATATAAGGAGAGGCGTAATAGAACATCTTACGCCTCTTTTTTCTATTTAATAGATATTAAACAAACTAACTTTTAGACCACAAATTGGATAGAATCCTCTTATTGCGGAAACTGATATAAGTCTATATAATAACGTGGTATATATTGCGAGTGGTATACTTTAAGGAGTAATGCATTTAGGAGGACTGTAAATGAAAAAATTGCTGTTACTTGCAACCGGGGGTACAATTGCCTCAGTAGAAGGAAAGGAAGGGCTAGTACCCGGTTTGTCTGCAGAAGAGCTCCTTCAATATTTTAAAAATGATATTCTCGAAGTGGATGTAACTTGCGAAATCATTATGAATAGAGATAGTACGAATATGCAGCCAGAACATTGGGTCATGATGGCTAAGACAATTGCGGAGCATTACCATGAATACGATGGTTTTGTCATTACACATGGTACGGATACATTGGCGTATACCTCAGCTGCCCTTTCTTATATGCTGCAAGATCTAAAAAAACCAGTGGTAATTACAGGTTCACAGGTCCCGATAAGTTTTAAACAAACAGATGCTAAGAAAAATGTAATGGATAGTATTCGCTTTGCTAAAGAAGATATAGGTGGCGTATTTGTTGTCTTTGACGGGCGAGTGATTATTGGCACGAGAGCAGTAAAAATGCGTACGAAAAGCTATGATGCTTTTGCTAGTATTAATCATCCCTATGTCGCGACAATAGAGGAAGGTCAGATTCATTATATATGGAAACCGGACAAGCCGACGACCGACTTGAAGGTGGATATAAGTATATGTCCAGATGTGTTTTTATTAAAACTACATCCAGGTACGAAACCAGAAATCTTTGACTTTATTAAACACCAC
Organism: Niallia sp. RD1; assembly: GCF_024219955.1. Taxonomy (NCBI): domain Bacteria; kingdom Bacillati; phylum Bacillota; class Bacilli; order Caryophanales; family Bacillaceae; genus Niallia; species Niallia sp. RD1. The sequence continues at coordinate 3,259,489 of NZ_CP100420.1, forward strand.
TATAAAGGAGTTATTATCGAAAGCTTTGGTAATGGAGGATTACCCTTTGAGGAAAGAAGTTTATTGCCGAAGATTGAAGAAATGGTGAGTCAAGGGGTTGCTGTTGTTATATCTACTCAATGTTTGGAAGAAGGGCAAGACTTGTTATTATACGAAGTAGGAAGAAAAGTGGCTCAATACAATGTTATTTTATCAGCAGATATGAATACTGAAGCAATTGTTGCTAAATTAATGTGGGTATTAGGCAGCGAGTTAGCGATAGAGGAAATAAAAAACCGCATGGAAAGTCAAATTGCTTATGACCTTTCAGTAGATTGGGAGAATTAAAGGCTTGATTATTGTTGAAACCTCCTTCTATCGTGATTTACGATAGATAGGAGGTTTTTTAGTTAGGGTTTGATTAGATTAGGATTATCTACCTAATTTTGTTTCGGATTTATTATATGAATATTTAGAAAATATATAAACGTGGCTAAAGAAACAGCTTTTATCGTGTTTTATATGGATGTATTATCAATTTATCTAAAACTTTTGACCTGAAACGTTAAAAACCCATAAAAAAACGTGACTAAAGGATTATATACTAGTAGAATAATAGATAATATCATAGGTATCAAAGAATACATAATCGGGGTAATAGTATTTATTAGTAATAAGATGATAGTTTTAAGAATGCCTAATAATGAACCGAGATAATAGATCTAGGAGGTATGTAGTAGTGAAAAAAGTAGTAGTACCTGGAGTATTTCTAGCAGCATTATCTTCTCCCCTTTTCATGGAAGAGGTTCAAGCTGCTTCCAACATCAAGTATGTAGAAGTAAATGCAGGATCGGTATTAAATGTAAGGGGCGGTCCATCAGTAAGTACAAGTATTGTAACAACTTTAAAAGCTGGAGCAAAAGTAAATGTCCTTTCCGAAACAAATGGCTGGTCAAAAGTGGATGTGAATGGAAAAGTTGGCTATGTTTCTTCAAGCTTTTTAATATCAAAGCAAGAAAGTACAATCAAATATGTTTCCATTGACCCTTCTTCTACTTTAAATGTTAGAGAATCAGCTTCTACAAAAGGAAATGTGGTTACAAAGCTTAAAAATGGCACAAAGGTAGAAGTGGTTTCTGAATCGAATGGCTGGTCAGAAGTAAAAGTGAATGGAATAAAAGGATATGTAGCATCCGAATACATAAAAGCTGTTCCAACAGAGGAAAAGAAAACAACCGAAGTAGCAAATGAACAAAAAAAAGTAACTAAATACGTAAATGTCACTGCTGGTTCGAGTTTGAACTTAAGAAATAGTCCATCAAATTCCGCTTCTATTATTGTTAAATTGGCAAAGGATGTACCGGTAACCGTTTATTCTGAAACGAATGGTTGGGCAAAAGTAGAAGTGTATGGAAAACAAGGATATGTAGCAACGCAATATCTTGCAGAAAAGAAATCAAGTGTTAGTACAGAACAAGCGAAAGAAACAAATACAAGTACTAATAAAGAAACAACAACGAAGTATGTAAATGTTGATAAAAATTCTTCTTTAAATGTTAGAAAGGATGCAAATACAACTAGTTCTATTGTAACAAAGCTTTCTAGAGGGACTGCAGTAAGTGTTCTTTCAAGTGCAAATGGTTGGGATAAAGTAACAGTATCAGGGAAGACAGGCTATGTAAGCAATAGTTATTTGTCTGATAAGAAAATAACTGATAATACAACGAACAATAATCCAGGAACCGAAAAAGATAGTGGGAAAAGCACAACGGACAAAGCTACAACGCAAATCAGTAAGAAAGTCAATGTGCAATCTGGTTCTAATTTAAATGTAAGATCGACAGCTTCCACAAGCGGAACGATTAAAGGTAAATTAGCTGCAGGGACAGTAGTAACAGTATTGTCGGAGAAAAATGGCTGGTCTCAAATCAAGACCAATAATTTAGAAGGCTATGTAAGTAGCGAGTATTTAACAAGCGTTTCTACACCGACTACGCCAGAAAAAGAAACAGGCCAAAAAGATGAAGAAAAGCAGCCAGAAAAAACACCAACAGTAGAAAAGAAAGTCAATGTGCAATCTGGTTCTAATTTAAATGTAAGATCGACAGCTTCCACAAGCGGAACGATTAAAGGCAAACTAACTGTAGGGACAGTAGTAACAGTATTGTCGGAGAAAAATGGCTGGTCTCAAATCAAGACCAATAATTTAGAAGGCTATGTAAGTAGCGAGTATTTAACAAGCGTTTCTACACCGACTACGCCAGAAAAAGAAACAGACCAAAAAGATGAAGAAAAGCAGCCAGAAAAAACACCAACAGTAGAAAAGAAAGTCAATGTGCAATCTGGTTCTAATTTAAATGTAAGATCGACAGCTTCCACAAGCGGAACGATTAAAGGCAAACTAGCTGCAGGGACAATAGTAACAGTATTATCAGAGAAAAATGGCTGGTCTCAAATTAAAACAAATGACATAGAAGGCTATGTAAGCAGTGAATATTTAACAAGTATTTCTACATCTGCCCCTGAAACACCAGAAAAGGAAACAGACAAAAACGATGAGGAACAGCCAGAAGAAACACCAACACTCGTAGAAAAAATTGTTAATGTCCAACCGGGATCTAGCTTAAATTTAAGATCTACACCATCAACAAGCGGTACAATTCTTAGCAAGCTTTCGGCTGGAACGGTAGTAATTGTACAATCAGAAGAAAATGGTTGGTCTAAAATAAAAGTTAATAATTTAGAAGGCTATGTAAGTACTGAATTTTTATCTACAAAAGGCAATGGAACCTCTAATGCAACGATAAATAAGAATTATGTGAATTATAGCCTTACATTAGATGAAATGACGAATATTCAATTAAGCGTAAATCCACAAACAGACAAGAAGTATGATACCTACATCAGAGAAGATGCTATTGCATTCAAAACGGCTGATTCCACAAAAGGAACTGTGCTCGGCAATGGCTGGAGATTACGTGGAGGAGCAGGAACCGATTATTCTGTTGTAAGTACCTTAACTAGTGGGCAAGTATTAACAATCGTTTCCAAAGTGAAGGGAACAGATGGTTACTACTGGTATAAGGTAAATTATTCACAATCATGGGTTAGTGCTAGCAAAGAGGATACTGCATACTATCTTAACCCAGATAACTTTCTTAATAGTGAAACACAATCTCTTCAATTTCTAAAATTATCTGCAAAAGCAAATGTAGATGATAAGGAAGTAGATAGTAAAATATTAGCTGGAAAAGGAATCTTAGCTGGAAAAGCATCTTCCTTCGTAACCGCAGCTAATGCTTATGGTATAAATGAAATTTATTTGATTTCACATGCGCTTTTAGAAACTGGCAACGGGACGTCTACCTTGGCAAATGGCGTTGTTGTTAATGGTAAAACTGTTTATAATATGTATGGCATTGGTGCATATGACGGCTCTGCTGTTTCAAGTGGTGCACAATATGCGTATAATGCAGGCTGGTTTACTCCAGAAGCTGCTATTATAGGTGGAGCGAAATTTATTGCTCAAGGTTATGTTAATGCTGGACAGGATACTTTATATAAAATGAGATGGAATCCTGATGCAGCTGAGAAAACAGGAAAAGCAACACATCAGTATGCTTCAGATATAGGCTGGGCTACTAAACAAGTAAATCAAATCTATAACTTATATAGTCTATTAAGTTCCTATACTTTAAACTATGAAATTCCAACATACCAAATAAGCTCAAAGTAGAATAGAAGCTTTTTAAGGTTCACGTGAATGTTAAAAAGATAACTTCAATTTCTTATGTGTAAAAATCGTTTGGTTATAAGTAGGTAAATCAATTGTCTGGTTATAATGGTGTTTGGAAAGATTTTGTGCAATCTTTCTAAACATCACTCCAGATTGGATAGCAGGATCTAATGCTATCGGATTTCCTTTGTTATTAGCCGCGATTATATTTACATCTGCAGGAATGGCTCCTAGAAAATTTATATTTAATAATTGTAATATATCTTCAACTTCTTGGTTATTTCTATAAGAATTTACAACCAAGGATAATTCCAGTTCATTTTGTGATTCTAATATACCGATTACTCTATCTGCATCCTGTAAAGCAGTTTTGTCGGAGGTAGTTACAATAATCGCTTCATGAGCTCCATCTAATGCATAAAAAAATCCGCTTTCTAATCCCGAAGGAGAATCAATTAAGATAAAATCATACAGGGAATCTATCTGTTTAAGCATTTCTCTAAATGATTTCAGCTCCATCTCCGATAATCTTTTTTTACTACCAGGTACCAAATGAAGATTTTTCATAGTTCGATGTTTAACGATGATATGACTAAAGGAACACATTTTTTGCAAATAATCAGAGATATCTAGAATAATTCGGTTTGATAAGCCTAAAGGAATATCTAGATTCCGTAATCCAAAGTCTGCATCTATTAAGCAAACTTTATATCCCTTTAATGCAAGTGCACTACCTAGATTTGCAGTAACGGTTGTTTTCCCAACTCCTCCTTTCCCTGAAGTAATCGTGATAATTCGACTCATTCCCCAAATCCCCCTAAAAATTAAATAAACAAAAAAGTCGAATGACTTATATCCTATTTATGAGAAGTTTTGTTTATTTGCTAAACTAAAACCAGTGGGGATAAAAATCCACTAATAGAAGTTTTCCTTTATGTAAACATTAAATAATCAATTAATAGGAACGCTCAATAGAATGAAAGTGAACGTAATACAGAACAATTTTAATATGAAAAGTGTAGAAGAGCCATATGTAGAAACTACTATCTATTCTATTGGTTTTTCCACTTGTTTAGAGTGTTTTTCTCCTTTTTTGATAGAATTTAGGATGAGTAATAGGGAAAAAGGCTGATTAGGTGTAATAATTTATGGGATTGCTGAAAGTGTTAAGGAAAAAATGATTATCAAAGGAAGAAAAAAATTGAGCGTATGTACCTATTCGATGTGTTCGTAAATGTAGATAAAGAGAAAGGACACTTTACTTTTTCAGCATAGTTATAGTTAAGTGTCCTAAACATTTATCCCACACTTAATGGGCAGTAAGACTCAACCATAAACTTATGAGAACACGAGGAAGATAGGTGGGAGACCCACTATCCGTATAGGTCCGATTAGTTCAACTAACCATCAGAGGGGAGGAGGATTCCCCACACTGCTGGAAGTTTTCATTATAATTCTTGAATCGAACTATCAATGGAATAGGGGGGGAAATCAATCTCGCATTCAGATTCAAGAAGAAATTTTGCGAGTTGTTTTCCAATAAAGGGACCCATTGTTAGTCCTGATGCACCTAAGCCATTAGCAATTGTTAGTCCGGCGTATTGTTTCAGTCTTCCGAACACGGGAAGGAAGTCATTTGTAAAAGGCCGGAAACCTACTTTCACTTCATTCCATACTGCATCCGACAATCCAGGGGCATATAATAAGGCCTTATCGATGATCTCTTTAATCCCGGCAATTGTAATAGTATCAGATAACTCGGTTGTATTTTCGTGTGTAGCACCAATAACTATATTGTTATTTTCTAATGTTAATAAATACTGATCATGTGGCGGCATTACTACTGGCCAATCTGAACACAGATGATCAGTTAATTTTACATGGAGAATCTGTCCTTTTTGTGCTTTGACGTCAAAGGATAATTGAAGTGGTTCAAGTAATTCATTCGCCCAAACTCCAGCAGCAATCACAACCTCATCAGCATAGATAGTTGTGTTATCACTAAGTTTAACACCTTTAATTGTATTGTGTTCTTTTATAAGGGTACTAGTTGACTGGATAAAGGTAGCCCCTAATTGTTGGCTCGCATCTATAAGGGCATTACGTAATGCCCAACCATTTACCCTTGCTGCCCCGCTTATATGTAAAGCACTATATCCTGGAGCTAATAAGGGAAATAACGATTTTGCTTCTGTAGAGGTAAGAATATTTATATCGCCAATTTCTGGTGCCTCTATTTTTCGTTTTAATGTTCTCTCTTTCATTGCTTCTAATTTAGCTTCGTCAGAATGCAGGCTAAGCGCACCAACCTTTTTATAGCCAGTATTTAATTGATTGAAGCTATGTAATTCATTAACGAGAGATGGATAGTACTTTGCTCCTTCTCTAGCTAATACATACCATTTTTTGTTTCTACGTTGGGAATTCCATGGACAAATAATGCCCGCAGCTGCTTTTGTTGCTTGCCCTCGATCTTCTCTATCGATCACAACTACCTGAGCCCCTCGTTTGGCTAATTCAAATGTGATAGCAGCACCAAGTATTCCACCGCCAACAACTATTACTTTCTTCATATATTAATCAATTCCTTCACTTTGTAAATAACAAGTTTATTCTACTATAACATAATGTGTAATTTCATTAGAAGGATAGGTAAAAGAAGGCTATTAATTATGTAGCAGTACTTTTAAATGATGTGATAGTTTTTTTAGATAAAAAAGAAAAATGCAAAAAATGATGGGAATTGTCGATTGGAAACGATAAAATACTTCTATTAAGAACGGTTCTTTTATTTAATAGAATTGATACACTTATATTTTTTATAAAAATTTATAGGTGAAAAGTTTGAAAAAATTGTGAACAATTGAAGAAAAAAGCCATTTGAAACATAACTGTAATATTCCTATTACTTAAATGACAAATTATGATGTTATACTTCTATTTGTGGCGAAAGATGTTTTATATAAAGAACTTTCGTCGAAAACAGGGTTTTCGTTTGATTTATAGAGTAGAGAATACTATATTAAAAGGGTCTCTCTACCAATTGCATCCATAAACATAAAGAAAATACATAGATAAATATATTAGAAGAATTCTACATTAGACAATGTGCAGGGGGAAAATGGAAATGTTAAAAAAGAAACTAGTGATTCTAAACACGACAATACTACTTGGATTAGGTACTAGCTTTACCATCCCAGGAATCAATGCTCATGCAACTAGCGTTGCTCAACAAAAAGAATCTTTACAAAGCCAAATTTCAGACGCTCAAATTAAAATTGTAGAAGCACAAGAAGAATTGAAGAAATTAGAAGCACAAATTAAAAGAGTAGATAAGGCAGTTGAAGAAAATAAAAGTCTTATTAATGAAACAAAAGCTAAGATGAAAACAACCGAAAAAGAAATTGCTTCTCTTGAGAAACAAATAAAAGAATTAGAAGATAGAATTGAAAAGCGTAATAATGTATTAAAAGAAAGAGCACGTACCTTCCAAGAAAATGGGGGAAGTGTAGATTATATAGAAGTACTTTTCGGTGCTGCCAGCTTTAAGGAGTTTGTTGACCGTGTAGGAGCAGTAGCTACAATCATGGAAGCAGATCAAGACTTAATTGCAAGCAATGAAGCTGATAAAAAAGATTTAGAAACGAAACAAAATGAAATAAAAGAAAAATATGATGATTTAAACAATACAAAATTAGATCTTGAAGAAATGCAGAAGCAAAACCTAGAGCAACAGAAGAAAAATGAGCAAGCAAAAAAAGATTTAAAAGCAAAAGAAGCAGATAACAAACAACATAAAACAGAATTAGAACAAAAATATGGTTCTTTACAGTCTGTAGAACCACAAATTAAAAAAATGATTCAACAAAAAGAACAAGATAATATAAATCAATTGGTTGCTTCAACAGTTGGAACTAGTGAGAGTGCAAGTAAGACTTCAAATAAGACGTCAAGTTCCAATAAAACTGTGAAACCAAGTGGTGGAAAATCAAAAGCAATTACTGCTGGCTATAAGTATATTGGTAATTCGACTTATAAATTTGGCGGAGGTAGAACAGCTTCAGATATAGCAAATGGTCTATTTGATTGTTCTGGCTTTGTTAGCTGGGCTTATTCTCAGGCTGGATACAGCATTCCTGCTAGTACAGATGCTTTGAAAAACTCAGGTACTCGCGTATCTACAAGTGATATGCAACCAGGAGATTTAGTATTCTTTAATACTTATAAAACAGATGGACATGTTGGTATCTATGTTGGTGGCGGTAAGTTTATTGGTTCTCAAAGTTCTACTGGTGTTGCAATCGCATCTATGGACAGTGGATATTGGAAAACAGTATTTAATGGAAGAGTTGTAAGATTCTAATATTAGGATTTTAAGAAAGCATTACTTGATGAATGTCATCTTGTAATGCTTTTATGTTGTTTAACATATATTTACCCCATTTTTAAAAATATATGCCGTTTTAAAAGAGATATTTTAATATTTTATCCTACTCTTAATGGACAGTGAGACTCAACTTTAAGCTTAAGAGAATTCGTAGAAGATAGGTGGAAGATCCAACTGTCTGTAAAGGTTCTAATGATTCAACTAACCATCAATGGGGAAGGAAGGAAATTCCCTACTGATGGAAGTTTCACTTTATTTTTTCGTAATATTTCGATGTGCCTCATCTTGCAAGAAACAGCACTAATTTCCCTATAATAAGGGAGAATTCTTGACCAATTAACAAATTTATTATAAAATTTTTAATCGGAATCGTTTGGATTTATCCCACTTTTAACGGACAGTAAGACTCCTCCCTAAAGCTTATGAGAATAAGAGGAAGATGGGTGGGAGATCAACTGTCCGTAAAGGTCCGATTGGTTCAACTAACCATCAGTGGGGGAGGAAGGAAAAGCCCCACTGTTGGAAGTCTCATTTTATATTGACACCATAATAGGAAAAGTCTATTATTAAGTGTCGTGTATAAGTAGTAATATAGGAAACGTTCATAAAATAAATGATGATTTTCTTTAAATTAAATAGTAAATCTTTTCTTTAAATCGTAATGAATACGAAATGGTTGCAAACTAACGAGCTTTCTCAAAAAGGTATGGGGAATTAAACGGTCAATAAATGGAGAAAATAGGTAAGAGAATAGCTAAAATTATAAATATTTTATTATGGAATTTTGCGATTTTTGCTAGACTCTAATGATGGTATAAATAAGCATTTTGTTTCATCCTAATCTTAGAGGAATGTAAAACCCAACCGCAAGTTAAGATAAGCGATTTTTTGTATAAGAGATAGTTATATTAAAACAGAAATTACAAATAGAAAGGGGTAATTACTATGAAACTAGCGACAGTATCGAATATTACATTTGGATATGAACATGTTCCTTCTCTTGAAGGTGTCTCTTTCGAATTAGAAAGTGGAGAGTTTGTTGGAATCACAGGTCCGAATGGTGCAAGTAAATCTACTTTGTTAAAGCTATTATTAGGTTTACTGAAGCCTTGGTCAGGCAGTGTGAAAATAAATAAGCTTAATGCAAATGGAAAGAAATTAACGGTAGGATATGTGCCCCAGCAAATTTCCTCTTTTAATGTTGGTTTTCCAAGCACTGTGTTAGAGCTTGTTCGTTCTGGTAGATATCAGCGCAAGAAATGGTATGAAAGATTGAAAGACGTAGACCATGAGGCAGTGAAGAAGTCATTAGAAATGGTTGGTATGTGGGAGTATCGAAATAAGAAAGTTGGGGAGTTATCAGGAGGACAAAAGCAAAAAATTGTGATTGCGCGAATCTTGGCGTCAGAACCTGATTTACTTGTATTGGATGAACCAACAACTGGAATGGATGCGGATAGTAGGAAAGGTTTTTATGAATTTATGAAGCACCAGGTAATTGAACATAATAGAACGGTTGTCATGGTAACACATGATCAAGATGAAGTAGAGGATTATTTAGATAAAATCATTCATATTGAGAAAGGAGAAAAAGGCGGATGGAGATGTTTGAGCTTGAATTCATGCAAAGAGCATTTTGGGCAGGTGGGCTCATTGCAATAATCGCACCAATCATTGGGATATATTTAGTTTTAAGAAGACAGGCATTAATGGCAGATACTTTGTCACATATCTCACTAGCTGGAGTGGCGATTGGTTTTTTCTTTCAAACGAATGTGACGCTTTCTAGTCTTCTAGTTGTTATCGCTGGGGCAATTGGGATTGAATATATGCGAAGAGCATACCATACGTATTCAGAAGTATCCATTGCTATCTTAATGGCAGCTGGATTGTCATTTGCTTTGTTTCTTATGAGCTTATCAAGTGGTGGAATGACGACAAGCATGGATCAGTATTTATTCGGGAGTATCATTACAATCAGTAAACAGCAAGTAAATGTACTAGCAATTGTTACTGGAATTATTCTATTATTTTTTGTTTTCTTTACAAGACAGATGTATATAATGACTTTTGATCAAGATACTGCTACAACTAGTGGTATTAATACAAATATGCTATCGATTGCTTTTAGTATTTTAACAGGTATTGCAATTTCCGTTATCATTCCAACTATAGGTGTGTTATTAGTTTCAGCATTGTTAGTTTTGCCTTCTGCTTTTTCCATTAAATTAGTGAAAGGTTTTAAATGGGTATTTATCGTTGCAATTTTAGTAGCTGCTGTTAGTATTTTTACTGGCTTGTTTTCTTCTTATCATTTAGGAACTCCTCCAGGTGCAACGATTACTTTATTATTAGTGGTTATCTTGCTAGTAGGCTTTTTAAGTCAAAGGATTTATATGATGATTCGTCGTGCATCAAGTCAGAAGAATTATAAGAATGCAGCATAATAATAAGTAAGTAGTTCAGCTAATGTGGAGAAAATGCAAAATATTAGCCTGAATTTCCTATCAAAAAACAGCAGTATTAACACAATAAATAACATACAAAAACGCTTGGTCTAACTCCAAGCGTTTTTTAGATCTTTCTATTTTATTCTTCAACTAAAAAACTCTTTAATTTAAGCGGGTTTCTGTGCCCAAATCGTACGAAATTTGAGCATAGAAATAATCATTACTAAAGATAAGATAATCGCTCCACCATCCGTAATCGCACTTGGTAAAATCCCTAACACACCATAAACGTCGTTAACTGTTGTTCACATTGATGAAGGTATCATAATAGGTCCAGTAGCTTGAGTGATATTTACCACTAATATAACCCACCATAAAATTCTTGAACGGCTATTTAAAGCGAATATACCTAACGCATTACCTATAATGTATAAACATCCAACAATTCTAAAACCAAATGTAAATCCTGATGCAGCACCAGCAGGGTCAGCTCCACCTGCCATTTGCATCATTGTTTCAATTAACGGCGGATTAATAATAACAAAATTATGGATAGCTGTACCAATGGTAAAAATAATGGAGCATAAAACAATAGTAATTTGTAACTTTCTAGTTGCGGTTGAATCTGTTAATTGATATTTTGCTTTTTTCATCTAATGTATCCCCTTTCTGATTCTCCAATATTTTGCACCACTTTCAAAATAGAAGTGATATTTTTATACTCACTAAAATAATCAGTATCTCTACTTCAAATAATTTATCATTTTCCTTATATAGAATCTTGAGCCTCTCGTTCAATTTTTATATAAGTCCTGAGACTTAATCTCTAACAGCAAATTAAACTAAAACTTCTTCCGTTCCATAATCCTGCTGTGTTAGTTTAAGAACATTTCTCCATTGAAATTGAACTACTTAAATAAAAAGGTTGGGACATAACTAAATAGAGACTCTGTAAAGACGAACACTTTCTAATTTAGCTAGTAAATAGTGGCTGCTTTCGCATACTTTTTACAAGAGGAAATATGATTAGTTGGGAAAACAGAGCAGCTGGAATACACGTAGACTCCTGTGAGATTAGCGAGACAGTCTGAGACCCCGGAGTGTGGAGGCTCATCAGCGCGAGCCCCACGGAAAGCGAAGTGCATTCCGGCTGCGGGGAACCGCACTAAACTTCATGGAAACCTCCTTTTAAAAACAAATAAAAAACCAAACAATTATACGGAACTTTCATCAGCACCTTCGTATAATTGTTCGGATTTATCCTTGGCTGGAATACGTATGTCCCAGCCTTTTTTTTGTATAAAAGAGCAGGTTAATAACCTTTTTGGTAGTCCACCAAATTAATCGGCAATGGTTCTTCTTTTAAATAGTGGTTTGCGTTAACCAGCAAAATATCTTCTATAACTCTACTATTATAATGTTCTGTAGAACCAGATGTATGTGGAGTTATAATAACGTTATCCAATTCCCATAATGGGCTTGATTGCTCTAATGGTTCTGTTTCAAATACATCTAATCCTGCTCCTAAAATCTCACCGCTTTTTAAGGCTGAGATTAAATCTTCCTCTTTCACTATTTCGCCACGCCCAATGTTGATAAAAAAGGCAGATTTTTTCATTTGGTTAAATTGCTCTTTTTGAAATAGATGGTACGTATCATCTGTTAAAGGAAGTGTGACCACTACATAATCACAGAGAGGAAGCACTTCATTCAATTGATCTGAAGTATATAATTCATCTACATAGTCGGTAGGCTTACGTGAATTTCTTACACCGATAATATGCATATCAAATGCTTTAGCAATTTTAGCTGTTTCAAGCCCAATTGCTCCTACGCCGATAATGCCAATTGTTTTTTTATGCGCTTCTAATTTAATATCTGTTCCGTCCCACTTTTTGACTAGTTGATTTCGAACATAGGCATGGATATTTCTTGTAAATCCTAGTAAGAGTGCAAAAATTGTTTCGGATATAGGATAGCTATGTACGCCATTTGCGCTTGTAATATAAATATTTTTTTTCTGCAATTGATTTAATGGGAGTGAATTTACACCTGCACTCCATGTTTGGATCCATTTCAGTTGGTCATTTTGTAATATGGTTTGTAAATTAAAGCTGCTTTTCCAGCCAACAATAATTTCGGAATCGATTAAATGGTTTTCCCAATCATCCGGTTTTAATGCATGAATGATTTGCCAGTCTGAAAATGCTGACTGAATTTTTTCCAAAAGGGAAGGATGAAGAGAATGGGTAATCAATATTTTTCTTTTATTCATTTAGGGGAACACTCCTTTATCGTAAAATTTTCTAATTTCTATTGTATCAAAATATGTGATAATTGTAATGATTTTGATTATTTTCATTAAAACACACATGAAAACTAAAGAGTTGGTTAGGAAATAGAAGTATTATCGGTAGTTATTAAAGAATGAACTTGCTATAATATTAATGCTATTATTTGGTACGAATTGCTATTAGTAAAATAATGATACATGTAGAAATGATGAATTATTGATAACAGGAGATGAAGTTTTGAATACAGAAGTAATTATTTTATTGACGAGTGATATTCATGGAAATATCTTCCCATTGAATTATGGAGATAATACGTCGTCTGCTGTAGGCTTAGGAAAAGTTGCTACTGTTATAGCAAATGAAAGAGCCAAAAATCCAAATACGATTGTAATAGACAATGGCGATCTAATACAAGGAACACCGTTAACTTATCATTATGTAAATTTTTTAGCAGACAAAAAAAATCCAATGATCACTATCTTAAATGAATTAAAATATGATGCGGCTGTTATTGGAAATCATGAATTTAATTATGGCTTACCTATTTTAAAAAGCGCAGTCGAAGAATCGAATTTCCCCTGGCTATGTGCCAATATTGTGGAAGAAAAAACGAAAAATCCATTTTTGGGAACTCCTTATATGATTAAAACGATAAATGACTTTAAGATTGCTATCCTAGGTATAACAACCCATTATATTCCGAATTGGGAAAATCCGCATAATATTAAAGGACTTCAATTTTATGATGCTTTTGATAGTGCGAAAGAATGGGTCAATCTCATTAAGGAGGAAGAGCAGCCAGATGTTCTTATCATCTCTTATCATGGTGGCTTTGAACGGAATCTTGAAACAGGTGAGCCGACAGAGGTATTGACTAGGGAGAATCTAGGATATACCATTTGTAAACAAATAGATGGAGTAGATGTCCTATTAACTGGTCATCAACATCGAGAATTAACTGGGAATATAAATGGTACAGAAATCATTCAACCAAGCAATAATGGTAAATTTGTGGGCAAAATTACATTGGTATTAGATGATAAAGGGGAAGTAATCGAGAAAAGCTCTGAATTATTATCCGTAGCAGAAGTAGAAGCAGACAAGAATATTCTTCTATTAGCAAAGGAATATGAAGAAAGTACCCAAGAATGGTTAGATACGCCAATTGGTCATATTGATGGGGATATGTTAGTAACAGATCCAATGACAATTCGCTTAGGAGACAATCCACTTATCGAATTTCTTAATAAAGTGCAAATGGATGTAGCGAAAGTGAAAATCAGCAATACTGCCCTTTTTAATAATGCCTCGCCAGGATTTAAACCAAATGTAACGATGAGAGATATTGTATCAAATTATATTTATCCTAATACATTTAAAGTACTTGCATTAACAGGAAAAGATATTCGTGACGCGTTAGAACAAAGCGCCAAATATTTTGCCTTAAATGATGAAGGCGAGCCGATAGTTAATCCTTCTTTTGTGTATCCAAAGCCTCAGCATTACAACTATGATATGTGGGAAGGGATTGAATATATACTTGATTTATCTAAACCAATAGGACAAAGAGTCATTCTATTAAATTTTGATGGCATGCCAATAAACGAAGAAGCGATTTATGAAGTTGTAATGAATAACTATCGAGCAGGAGGCGGTGGAAATTTTTTAATGTTTAAAAATAAACCTGTTGTTCGAGAGGTTCAATTTGATGCTTCTGAATTGATTGCTAATTATATTATGGAGAGAAGAATCGTTTCTGCTACTTGTAATCATAACTGGAAAGTTATTTGGTAAAGCAATAACGTTTCTAAAGAATTATAATTGAAAAAATCAGTTATTATCTTTGACTAGAATGTGTATTGATAATAGCTGATTTTTTCTTTTCCTAAAGTTCATTGACAAGTTCTTATATTTCCTTTTTAATATTGTTAATATTAAAAAAATTAAATGGTGTTAGGGGATGGAGATCGTTGAGCAAACCGATAATAGGGATAACGGGTGCATACATTTTTAAAAATAAATTTATGGAAGGTACCTATGTTCATCATGACTATCAAAATACAATTGCGGCAAATGGTGGATTACCGATTATCCTTCCATTTGTGGAGGAGGCATTGTCTATCGAAATGGTGGATCTTTGTGATGCGGTTCTTTTAAGCGGTGGAGAAGATGTTGATCCCATCTTGTTCGGAGAAGATCCGCATCGAAACATTGGAGATACAATTCTTTTGCGAGATCAAGTAGAGTTACAAATAATTAAAAGAGCGATGGAAACGAATAAACCGATACTAGCAATTTGTAGAGGAATTCAAATTTTAAATGTTGCTTTAGGAGGAACACTTATTCAGGATATCCCCTCTCAATTACCTGATAGTATTAAACATACCCAGTCTGTGAGCAGAAGCTTGGATTCCCATTTTGTATCAATTAAAGAGAACAGTAAATTAGCAGCAATTATTGGAGAGGGAAAAACAAGAGTAAATAGTCTTCATCATCAAGCAATTGATAGTTTAGCTGAAGATTTAGAAGTCGTTGCAACTAGCAGTGATGGTATTATTGAAGCGGTAGAACATAAAAATTATCCTCATTTTTTATTGGGAATTCAATGGCATCCTGAATCTATGGCCTCTACTAATGAAAAAATGAATCGAATTTTTGCCGAATTTATAAAAAGTATAAAGTGAAACTTCCATCAGTGGGGGTTTTTTCCTTCCTCTCCCACTGATGGTTAGTTGAACCAATCGGACCTTTACGGACAGTTGACCTCCCACCTATCTTCCTCGTATACTCATAAGCTTGAGGGGGGAGTCTTACTGTCCGTTAAGAGTGGGATAAAATAGGAAAATCTAACAGGATACATTAATAAGGGCTTAATAATAGAAGCTTTTTAACCATATAAGATAAAGCACTAGTGTTGCATAAATAGTGTCATAATTTTCAGTTTACTCACCTTCCCTGTTTAGAGGCAAAAAAGTAAATACCCAATCAAAGGTGGCCTCATCCATTTGGAAATTTATTTACAATTAGACTTTTGCAACGACGACAATTTGCATATTTAAGGGATGGCTTTTCCTTCAATCTTTCGAAGCCAAACATTCGCTGGTTTCCACAATGCAGCCCTTAGATAACGGCTAATCTGTAAGGTTTTTCGCTTGCTTCTGGTCTCGATTTGCACGAGAACATGTAGGCAAAAAACAATTAGTGCGATAAATACTTGATTTTGAAT
The DNA here is from genome assembly GCF_024219955.1 of Niallia sp. RD1. Taxonomy (NCBI): domain Bacteria; kingdom Bacillati; phylum Bacillota; class Bacilli; order Caryophanales; family Bacillaceae; genus Niallia; species Niallia sp. RD1. The sequence goes on from NZ_CP100420.1 coordinate 3,275,561, forward strand.
CGCCCATTCGCTTTGACCGTAGAACTTTTTGATGCTGAGATGTTGTTTGATCCATTTAAAAAACAGCTCAATTGCCCACCGTGATTTATACATTTCTGAAATTTCTTCGGCGCTTAAATCAAAACGATTTGTAATTAAATGAAGTTCATTTCCTTTTGAGTCCATCACTTTTAGAAGCCGAAAGTAATTTTCAGCACGGTTTTGAGTCGTACCTATCAACACCATTTGGTCTGATAAAACAGCTGTATCCTTGGGTAGCTTAAAATCGTAAACGTTCCGTATGACTGCATTTTTGCGTAGCCGTGAAAGAAAGAAGTAGCCATCATCAGTCATGCGATCAAAGCGCTCGTAGTCTAGATAACCACGGTCAAACACATACATGCATTCCTTGTCATCCACCATGATTTCAAGCTGACCACGGTCATGTTCTTTTGCCGTTGTCATAACGGCCTTTTCAGGATAGGATATACCCTTTTCCATAAACACAAGGCGCAAATGTAACTTTACACCTGCTTTTGTTTTGCGGAATTTAGCCCATTTATGATTGGTCAAATTAAGTGGCAATGTGCTTGAATCAATGATTTTTAACGGCATCACGAGTTTCGTGTAATGCGTTTTGGCATGAATTTGTGACACTAAATCAAGGAAAAGCCTTTGAAATAGATCAGGGTTTATGCCGTTTAACCGCCGTGACAACTGAGAAATACTAATAGAATCAAGGTCTATCCCTTTTTGAAGCTGGTCATCGAAAAGACAATCACCCAGCGCATGCAGACTTTCAATTTCTTGTAGCTGCGCAAAAAGTAGTAATTTTAGAAATGACTCTGTCGTTAATTTTTTCGTATAGTAATCTAATTTCATCGTTTTCACGTTTTCTTCAAATAATTGAAGATTTATAGGTGAAAACCATTGTCCAAATGAAGTTTTTCGTGTAATCTTGTCCATGTGATGGTCCTTTTTTAGTGGATTTGGACGGGTTACCACCTGACTAATCCATTATAAAGGACTTTTTCTTTGCGCAAAATAATAATATTGAACATTTTGAGTATTTTTAATAGTGAATTTAAATTAATGCAACACTAGTGAAGATAAAGAAATAAGTGAAAACAGAAAAAGATGAAAAAAAAGTTAGTATTAACTCCTAAAATCAGCTAAAATAATATGGTAAGACAATTTTTTAGGAGGTATAACAATGAGCGAAAAAACTTTTACTGTAATTGATGAAACTGGTATTCATGCTAGACCAGCAACATTATTAGTAAGCACTGCTAGCAAATTCAAATCTGATATGCAAATTTCTTTCAAAGGAAAATCAGTGAACTTAAAGTCTATTATGGGCGTAATGTCACTAGGTGTACCTAAAGGTGGAGAAATTACTATTTCTGCAACTGGTGAAGATGAAGTAGAAGCAGTTGACGGTGTAGAAGCTGTCCTTAAAAAAGAAGGATTAGTTGGTTAATCTTTGTTTATGACCCTCTTAAATGGGGGCCACTCTCATTAATATTTTTTTGCACTGTAATTAAAGCGGTTACATAAACAGAGATAATGATATTGTAAACAGGAAGTAAGCATTTATCCTACTCTTAACGGACAGTAAGACTCAAGTGTAAGCTTATGAGAATACGAGTAAAATGGGTGGGAGATCAACAGTGTTAGTTTCATTTTATAATTGTAGTTATTCTTATAAAGATTTGGCTTAAAGCAGAATGGAATCATTTAAGAAGAATATTCTTTGAATGATTCCATGAAGAAAAAAGTCAGATCTTTTTTATTTTGTCTGTTTTCTAAAGATCGTTGTTTTCGTAATAGGTAAAAACTTTTAGATAGAAATACTTCTAGCAACAAACTTTGCGAAAACAGCCTTTATTTTTTGCGGCAGTTGCTGTGTTATAGATGACTTTGTAGGTGAAATTAAAATGAATAGTAATACAAATAGGTCAGTCCAGTTATTCCTCCTGTACATATTGTAAGAATTTTTAGTAAAATATATAAAGAATAGGGGGGAGTGGCATGATCGTTCAAATAAAAGATGTTGGCTTAAAAAGAAATGGCCAATGGATTCTGCAAAATATTAATTGGGAGATTAATAAAGGAGAAAATTGGATTCTATATGGTCTTAACGGTGCGGGAAAAACAGCTTTATTAAATATGATTTGTGCCTATTATCATCCAACAGTCGGAAGAATGGAAGTGCTAGGAAAGGTGTTCGGTAAAGCGGAGTTAGGAGGAGCCTTGAGGCGGAAAATTGGACTAGTATCAAATCGACTGCAGCAAAACTTATATGAATCAGACAGTGCATTTGAAATTGTGCTTAGTGGAGCCTATGCTTCGATTGGCTTATATGAGTCACCAACACCAGAAATTAGGAACAAAGCGATTGAAATAATGGGTAAGTTAGGTAGTTTATCTTACGCTGACAGACCATATAATAGCTTGTCTCAAGGTGAGCGGCAACGTATACTTATTGGAAGAGCCTTAATGGTAAATCCTGAGCTTATTATATTAGATGAGCCAGCAACTGGTTTAGATTTTTTAGCAAGAGAACAATTACTGGACACTATTTCCGAGTTAGTAAATGAAAATAGCAGCATCATTTACGTTACGCATCATGTAGAAGAAATATTACCAGTGTTTTCTCATACCTTTCTATTGAAAGAAGGAGAGGAATTTTCCTCAGGATACACAAAAGAAATGTTGACAAGTAAGAATATGAGCAGCTTTTTTTCATTACCAGTAGAAATTATTTGGAATAATGAACGTCCACTATTGGCTAGAAGAAGCTCATTGATTGAGAACTGAGAACGAGACAAAGGAGCAGAATATTGACTTATAAAATTGTATTTATTGATATTGACGGAACATTAGTAAACGGAGAGAAAAACATTCCGAATGATGCAAAATTAGCTATTAAGGAATTAAAGAAGCGTCATATTCCGGTTGTATTAGCAACTGGTAGAGCGCCTTATTTCTTTTCAGATATTTTAGCAGATCTTGGTTTATCATCCTATATTTCTTTTAATGGATCATATGTTGTGCATGAGGCAGAAGAAGTTTATAGAAAACCGATCCCTGTTGAAACACTAAAAGCGTTAGAAGATATGGCATTAAAAAATAATCATCCATTAGTTTTCCAAGGGAGTAAGGAATGCTGCGCAAATCATGAAGAACATGCGCATGTTATTGAATCCTTTCAGTCCTTAAAATTAAATGCTCCATCTTATCGAAAAGATTTTTGGAAGGAAGCAGATATATATCAATGCTTGCTTTTTTGTGAAGGGAAAGAAGAGAAATTGTATGAAGAGTCATTTTCCAATATTCATTTTGTTCGTTGGCATCCTTTATCAACGGACGTTATTCCAACAGGTGGTTCAAAAGCAGCAGGGATAGCACAAATCTTAAATATCCTAAATATAGATCCAAAGGAAGCAGTGGCATTTGGAGATGGGTTAAATGATAAAGAAATGCTTTCTTATGTAGGGATGGGAATAGCTATGGGAAATGCTCATGAAAATATTAAACCATATGCTAAATTTGTCACAAAACATGTGGACGAAGGCGGAATTGCTTATGGATTAAAAAAAATAGGCCTCCTAGAGTAGAGGAAGTTTAGGAGAGTGCAGGATACATACAAATAAGCTGTCAAAACATCTGTTTTGACAGCTTTATTGATGGTTTCGAAAACCCCTGGCTATGCCGGGGGTTCCGGAGAGCTTATAGCGAGGTAACAAAAAAACCTCCTTTCATGGTAGGATAAAGTTGGTTTCCCGACCACTTTATCTCACGCAAGAAGGAGGTATGCCCTTATGAAGGACATGAACAGTTTAGCACATACAACATGGAATTGTAAGTATCACATAGTCTTTGCCCCAAAATACAGAAGGCAAATTATTTATGGCAAATACAAAAAGAGTATAGGACAAATCATAAGAGAGCTATGTGAAAGAAAAGGTGTCATTATACATGAAGCAAATGCCTGTCCGGATCATATCCATATGTTGGTTAGTATTCCACCAAAATTAAGTGTATCGCAGTTCATGGGTTACCTAAAAGGAAAAAGTAGCCTGATGATATTTGATCGACATGCGAATTTGAAATATCGCTATGGGAATCGTAAATTTTGGTGTCGTGGTTTCTACGTTGATACCGTGGGGAGAAATAAGAAACAAATACAAGAATATATAAGAAATCAGCTGAAAGAAGATTATATGGCTGATCAGCTAACGTTGTTCGAAGAATTCGATCCGTTCACGGGTGAGAAAAATCGGAAGTAAATAAAGAAATTCTTTAGAATTGGTGAGTGAATGTGGTGCAGAAGGGAAACCTTTTCAGTGGGCCTTTAAGGCCGAGGCCGGTAAGAGAGGCTTTTAGCCGCAGAGCAAACCACCAGTTCACACTGGTGGTTTTGATTTAAACCAGTATGTACTGGTAGTATGAACCAACATATTAAAGTCACTTTACAACAAAGATTCTTTTAATCTTTCCAATCTTCATATACGACAACTCCACCTGATAAATCAATTGTATTGCGTTCCCCTTTATACAGTAGTTTGCCGTCTTCTTCCACAATTAGATTTTCGTAGGTATACACTTTTTTACCGGTTGGCAAAGTTATAACTACTTTTTCCCCAAATTCTTCTTTTCCTGTTTTAGGCTCACTAGCAAAATATTTATCTGAGAAAATATAGCCTCCAAAAATGGTGCTAAGCAGTAGGATAGAACCTAAAAAATACATAACTTTTTTCCCAATACTATTTTTCTTTTCCACATATTTATCTGTACGTTTCGTATGCTCCTCCACAATATCACCTTTTCATTAAGATTTATTGCTCAAACGGTAACAATGGCATATACAAAAAATTAAGTTGATATATATGAAATTCCCCTTAAATTATGATATGAAACAAATTCTTAAAGATGACGAAATTTTATGAGAAAATTAATGGTGGATGTATTTGAAAACTTTGTATGTATTGCCTGTAGCCTAAACACACTCCAGCTTCCGTGAGACTTACCTGTCTCTTGAAAAACAACAATATTTTTAGAAACGGCATTTCTTTTTTGAATGAAACCAATTGGTGAAAACGTATTAGTAATTTTCCCAAAGACACTATGTGGTCTTTATTTCTCTATGTAAGTTCTTTACAATAGGAATATAAATTAGGTTTATCCCGCTTTTACTAATCATCATTGGAATAAGCAAAAAAACACTGATGGAAGTTTTCTTTATTTTTTCTAAAGATTCTTGAAACCTTTCTTATTTTAAGCCGTATGTATGGTAAGAAATAAAACGAAGGAGGATTGATTCAGTGAATACATAGCAAAATTAAATTTTTAGAAAGTGAATGATGTTTATGGAATTATTCGGCTTTGATCTTCCCTCCATTTATTTAACTGTTTTAATTGGTTCGGGAATATGTGTCATATTAACATTATTACTATCAGATTTATTTGGTGGAGATGTTGGTGTATTTAACCCAACCTTAATCCTTGCTTTTTTCACGATCTTATCAGCAAGTGGTTATATTATGGAGAAGTACTCTAATATCAATAGCATTATTATTCTTTCCATTTCAGCAGTAATCGCACTTATTATTTCAAGCTGTTTACACTTTTTTGTTTTTATCCCTCTTGCCAATGCAGAGGAATCATTAGTTTACAATGATGAATCATTAAAAGGAAGAATTGGCAAAGTCATAACTGCAATTCCGAAAGATGGCTTTGGGGAAATTTTGATTGAGAGCATCAGTGGGAATATACCAAAGACTGCAGCAAGTTTTTATAATGAAGAAATTAGATTTGGTGAAGAAACGGTTGTAGTAGAGATTAAAGAGAATGTTGCCTATGTTGTTCGTAAGGACGGTATATAGAAAAGCATACTAGAGGAGGAAAAATGGATGGCAATTGAGATTTATATTGTAATAGCAATCGTAGTATTTTTACTAATCGCACTTATTAGTATTTTTGTGGCAAAGTATAAGACAGCAGGACCGGACGAAGCGCTAATTGTAACAGGAAGTTATTTAGGTTCTAAAAATGTTCATGTCGATGAATCAGGAAATAAAATAAAAATTATTAGAGGGGGAGGGGCATTTATTCTCCCAGTTTTCCAGCAATCAGAACCTCTAAGTTTGTTATCTAGTAAATTAGATGTTTCTACACCGGAAGTATATACAGAACAAGGTGTTCCAGTAATGGCGGACGGTACAGCGATTATTAAAATTGGTGGTTCCATTGGGGAAATCGCTACTGCAGCTGAACAGTTTTTAGGAAAAACAAAACAAGATCGTGAAAACGAAGCAAGAGAAGTACTAGAAGGACATTTACGTTCCATTCTCGGTAGTATGACAGTAGAAGAAATTTATAAAAATAGAGATAAGTTTTCACAAGAAGTACAAAGAGTTGCTTCACACGATTTAGCGAAGATGGGTCTAATCATCGTTTCCTTTACGATTAAAGATGTAAGAGATAAAAATGGATATTTAGAATCACTTGGTAAGCCACGAATTGCTCAAGTAAAACGAGATGCAGACATTGCTACTGCTGAAGCAGATAAAGAAACAAGAATCAAAAAAGCCGAAGCGGATAAAGAAGCTAAAAAGGCCGAGTTAGAAAGAGCAACGGAAATTGCTGAAGCAGAAAAAGAAAATCAAATGAAAATTGCTGACTATAGAAGAGATCAAGATATTGCGAAAGCACGTGCTGACCAAACGTACGATTTAGAAAGTGCTCGTTCTAAGCAGGAAGTTACAGAACAAGAAATGCAAATTAAGATTATTGAAAGACAGAAACAAATTGAATTAGAAGAAAAAGAAATTCTCAGAAGAGAGAAGCAGTATGATTCAGAGGTTAAAAAGAAAGCCGACGCCGATCGCTATGCGATGGAACAGGCTGCTGAAGCGAACAAACGCCGTGAAATTGCTGAAGCAGATGCGAACCAATACCGCATTGAGTCACAAGCGAAAGCGGAAGCAGAAAAAGTGCGTGTAGATGGTTTAGCGAAAGCGGAAGCAGAAAAAGCAAAAGGGGAAACAGAAGCAGAAATCATCCGCTTAAAAGGTTTGGCAGAAGCAGAAGCAAAACGCAAAATCGCAGAAGCATATGCACAATACGGCCAAGCGGCAATCTTGGATATGGTGCTTGAAATGTTACCTGAATATGCAAAACAAGTGGCTAGTCCATTAGCTAATATCGATAAGATTACTGTTGTTGATACAGGAAGTGATGGCAGTAATGGGGGAGCTAATAAAGTAACTGGCTATGCAACGAACTTAATGTCAACGATGCAAGAATCCTTAAAGGCTTCAGCAGGAATTGATGTTAAAGAATTACTTGAAAATTTATCAGGTAAAGGGAATATTCGTCAGAGTATTAATGAGTTGAATGATAATTTAAGTAATAAATCAGCTGAATAGTTCAAAACCCGGTAGCTAATAGCTATCGGGTTTTTTGGTTGTAAGAGTACTGAAGCAAAGTATTCGGATGATTAGTGTTAAAAAAGATCAATTTAATAGCAAGAAAATAGATTAACTAATTTCCTATTTTCAATTAATATGAAAGCGATAACATGAAATTGAGGGAATTAATATCAAAAAAAAGATTAAAGAGGAGATGAAAAAAATGTTTACAAAACTAGAGGTAATGGAACATGAAAAAGAAGCGCAACTAATTACATTTAATATTGATGATTCATTTTTATTAGCACAAAGAGTGGTAGAACTTGCGGGAGAGGATGCAAGTAAGATTTGTATTTCGATATACAAAGGAAAAAGGGAGCTATTTTTCTTAGCGGGGAAAAATACTTCTTATGAAAATGAATGTTGGATTCGCCGAAAAAGGAATGTAGTATACCACCATGAAAAAAGCTCCATGTTAATTCGTTTGGAGTATAACGAAAATGAGGAAGAATACTATCAAACAAATGGCTTAAATCGAGAGGAATATGCTCTTGCTGGCGGTGGCTTTCCTGTTAGGGTGATGGGAAATGGCTATGAGGGCTGTTTAACTGTTTCCGGTTTAACAATGGAAGAGGATCATATGTTGTGTGTAAATGCAATAAAAATGTTACGACAGGAACAAGAAGAGTTGGAGTTTGATCTGTATTCTAGTGAAAAATAAGGAAAATTTAATAGAACTTTAAGGTAGATTACATAAAAATAGCTACTTCGGGAATTAGCTATTTTATGTGACTGCCTTTTTTGGGATGAAAGTCAGACTTCGATATAGAGGATGGGAAAGAATTTAAACCCTCTGCTTCATGAGAAATTCTATCTTTCTTAAAAGAAATTCTCCCAAAACCAAGAATGAAGTGCGCCACATGCAAGGTTTTGAGAGAATGGGAAGAACTTTGTATTTCTTTAAGCAACCAGCATAGCGCTTATCTAGGCTGCTTCATCTTTCAGCGGTTGATGTAGTTCATCTGGTGTTTTTAAGAAGGCTGTTAAGATAACACTTATTAAATATAATGCAGCCATTGTATACATAACAGCTCCAGTACCAAAGACAACAAGTAAAGAAACTAGAGCAGGGCCAACAAAATTTCCTAATCCTGACCCAAAGTTAACAGCTGAGTTTGCTGCTCCCTTGTTATCTGGTGCCATTAGTGGAACAAGGGGCGACATGGGAACAAAACCTGCTAGTCCAGCACCCCAAAAACACATTGCTAAGAAGAATAACCAGTAATTATATCCAAATAATTGTGGGACGAGATAAACAGCGATGGTGGCGACGCCTGTTAAAGTTCCTCCAAAAAGTTGGATCGTTTTTCTGAAACCGATTTTGTCCCCTAAATAGCCAAAAATAACATTAAATATCTGATTAGATATAAAAGTTGCTCCCCAAATGGTTGACCATTCTGCCATACTATAACCTTTATTAATAAGAAACACTGGTAATACAACAACGAAGCCATAGGTGCCAAGGCCATTAATTGTCTTCACAATAACAGCGGTACCAATTCTAGGTCTTTTAAACATGATTAAAATTCCTTCTTTTATTTCTACCAATGGGGTTGTATCTCTTTCTTTAATGATAAACTTTTTCTTTGTGAGAAAAAGAGCTAATAAGCTGCCTACAATGGAAAGAACGATTCCTACCCATATGAAAGCAGTTTCACCGATGAACGGGATAAGCTGAACCGCAAAAACTGGGCCGATAATGGTAAAACCTAAATTATAGCATATCCAAAAATAGGAGGTTGCTCTGCCTTGGATGCTGACATCAACATCAATGGTTAGCCACACTAAAAAAGAATAGCAGAATAGCGGATATCCTAACCCTCTACCCATATATAACAGTAAAATGGCTAAATAGTTTTCAGATGGTAAGGCAAAAAGCATAAATGGAATAGAAAATGCTAAATAGGCAATTAAGCCAATAAGCATGATTTTTTTTGCTCCCCAAAAGAAAAAGAAGAATGCTACTTGTCTAAGCAGCATTCTTCTTTTTCTCATCTCATGTTGCGAATTCTATTATTCTTTTAAATCTTCAATAGAATCAATATCCATATAACTTGGCACGACAAGCCCTAATTTTGTTCCTTCTAAGTTTGGACCTAGATCTTCGAATTTTCCTTCGAATTTGCTTGCATAGTCTTCATGGGTAATCGGTAACCAACCAGCAATATGCGCATCTAAACTGCCATCTGCAACACCTGTCCACATTGGACCTGCTTCTACTTGGCTTAATGTTACATCATAACCTAAATCTGTTAATACTTTACCGATAACGTTTGTACTTGCGATCTCACTATCCCATGCAACATAGCCGATTTTAATTTTATCTCCATCAACACTGTCGACACCTTCTGTCCATTCGCTAACTTTATCAGCATTCTCTTTTACCCAGCTTTCTGCTGCTTTTTCAGGAGATTCTCCATCGTATATGTCCATCATGACAACGCCCATATCTTCTGTTGTCCAATGGAAATTATCTAATACCTTGTATGCTTCTGGCATATCTTCTTTTAGTCCATTACGAGCAATAGAATGAATGTTTTCATCTTCACCAAAAGACCCTTTTGGATCTTCTAAGTATTTTAAATCGTATGCAGCGAACATCCAGTGTGGAGTCCAGCCTGTTACAATAATTGGTTCTTCTTTATTATAAGCTTTTTTTAGAGCAGCGGTCATTGCTGCACTTGATCCTTCAACTAATTTCCAATCACTTAGCTCATAGTCACTAATTGCTTGGCTAGTTGCTTTCATTAATCCAGCTCCTGGATCAATACCGATAATCTCATAATCTACCTTTTCGCCAATAGTGGCATTCTCGTTATTTACACTACTTGAACTACAAGCAGCTAAACCTAGAGAGAGTGTGATTGCTCCTAGTATAGTTGTTATTTTTTTCATATTATTTTGCCCCCTTTTTTTTCGTACCCACATTTTGGGTAATTCTATCTAAAATGATTGCAAGTACTACAATAGAAATACCTGCTTCAAACCCGCGTCCAATTTGAATCTGGGTTACAGCACGATAAACATCTGCACCAAGTCCAGGTGCACCAACCATTGCAGCAATAACTACCATTGATAGCGCAAGCATGATGCTTTGATTAATACCAGCAAGTATTGTTGGCATTGCAAGTGGTAATTGAACTTTTATTAATTTTTGAGAAGTCGTACTACCAAAACTCTCTGTAGCTTCTGTAATATCACTAGGAACTTGTTGAATTCCAAGAATAGTTAAGCGAATAGTAGGCGGCATAGCAAAAATAACAGATGCAACAACCCCCGGTACTACACCAATACTAAAAAAGAAAATAGCGGGAATAAGATATACAAAGGCTGGCATTGTTTGCATAAAGTCTAATATTGGAATAACAATATTGCGTACAGTGCTATTTTGTGAAGCCCAAATACCTAGTGGGATACCGATTACTATGGAGATAAATACAGAAGAAAGTACAAGAGCTAATGTATCAATCATTGGTTCCCAATAACCTAAATTATCTACAAGTAATAAACCTATTAGAGTAAATAGTGCAATCTTTTTATTCGCTAATTTCCAAGCCAGTAATGCTAATAAAATGATTAATAGAATAGGAGGAATAAATCCAAAGAAGGCTACTAATATATTTACAACAAATTCTAGTACTGCAGTTACTCCATCAAATAATACTTCAAAGGTTGTCGTTAGCCAGTCAACGAAGGAATCAATCCAGTCTGCAACAGGCAGTTTAGGAAATAGATTATTCATTATACATTCCCCCCAACTAGTACTGCTTCTTCGGTAGGTGGAGTATTAATAAGCTCATTATTTCCAGCCAGTGCACCAATAACCGCACCTCTTACAAGAATTCCTTTTAATCTATTTTGTTCGTCTATAACAGCAACCGGTATGATCGCAGTTGAAACTTTATCAAATAGATCAGATAATAACGTATCACCTGTAACGGTAATTACATCTTTTTGAAGAATCGTTTCAATACCTTCATTTTTTTCAGCAGCAACACGTGCATCATCTGCGGTAATTGCTCCGAGCAGTTCTCTGCGCTTATTAACAACATAGATACTTGAAATTCCTAATTTTTTCATCATTTGCAATGCAACACGTGGACCTTTTTCAATGGTTACTGCTTCTGCTCGTTTCATAATGTGATTTGCAGTTAATACCTTCGATAAATCAACATCTTCTACAAATCGTTCTACATAATCGTTTGAAGGATTCATTAAAATCTCTTCAGGAGTTCCGACTTGTACAATCGAGCCATCTTTCATTAGAGCGATACGATCGCCAATTCTCAATGCTTCATCTAAATCATGTGTAATAAAGATGATTGTCTTTTCCATATTAGATTGTAGATCTAATAACTCATCCTGCATATCTTTGCGAATAAGAGGATCGAGTGCACTAAACGCTTCATCCATTAATAGGATATCGGGGTCATTTGCTAAAGCACGAGCAAGACCAACTCTTTGTTGCATCCCACCACTCAATTGGTCGGGGTATTGGTTTTCATAACCGGATAAACCAACTAGTTTAAGTGATTCAAGTGCACGCTCTTTTCTTGCTGTCTTATCTACACCTTGAATTTCTAAACCAAATTCAGCATTTTCTAAGATTGTTCGATGTGGAAGTAAAGCAAATTTTTGAAAGACCATGCTTATTTTTTCTCTTCGAACCTTGCGTAGTTCCTCCTTAGACATACTGACAATGTCTTTCCCATCAATATAAATATTTCCGATTGTAGGATCAATTAGACGATTGAACATGCGGACTAATGTTGATTTACCACTACCTGAAAGCCCCATAATTACGAAAATCTCACTAGGATTTACTTCAAAACTAGCCTTATTTACGCCGACTGTTGCTCCTGTTTTTTTGAGAATATCTTTTTTAGATTCACCATTATTTAATAGCTGAATCGCTTTTTTTGTGTTTTTTCCGAAAATCTTTGTGACGTTTTCGATTTTCAATTTTGCCATACTTTCCATTTTTTCACCTCTTTATTTCTAACGACTCTGTAAACCGAGCCCTTATATAGTATAAAGGGTATAAAAAAACATTACAAACTGTATAATCAGTTAAAAACATTCATTCTGAACGTACAGAAAAAACTGAACGAACTGTAGTGGCTTTATTCTTAAAAATTCGCCCATATGCTACCATATACTATAAAGAACGCTTCTTTACTTTTTTTTCATTCATGTTAATCTATAAAAAGATAATCAATTATTAGTTAATCATTAGAGTTCATCTTGATTATTGAAATAATCATTATTACAATGGATAAGTAAACATATAATATGGATGTGAATGATAAATGACGGATAGAGAGCAGTTAAATATTGCTCGAGAGAGAGTGATTGATTCTGTAGCTCAAAACATGGATTTATATGGTGTAACGGAATCAATTGGCAGATTATATGGAATGTTATTATTTCAGCAAAACCCAATGACTCTTGACGAAATGAAAGAAGAGCTGGGGATGAGTAAAACCAGTATGAGTACATCGGTTCGAACATTGCTTGAATTAAAAATGGTTGATAAAGTATGGCGAAAAGGTGTTCGAAAAGATTTATATAGTGCGGAAGAAGATTGGTATCAAACGTTTATCGATTTTTTTACGATTAAATGGAGATTAGCAATTACTGAAAATGTTTATGCGATTGAAAAGTCTATGAATGAAATTAAAGCGTTATTAAATAAAGACGGGGTTTCTGAGGATGTAATAAAAGATGGGGAAAAAGATTTAGAGAAATTACACTATGCTCTTAATTATTATGATTGGCTTGATCGTTTTGTAGATAGCTTAGAATCCCATGAAATTTTTAATTTAATTCCAAAAAAAGAAGAATAAAAGTTTGGATGAAGGTGTCATTCTTTAAGGTTTGTTGTTTAAACCATAAAGAATGACACCTTTTGTATTTGGATTAGCTGAATTGTATATAGTTTGATTTGTTTCTAAAATGAAAATGGAATGGACCATAATGAAATGAAACTGATACAACGTAAAAAAACAACAAAGTATTAATTAACAGCCTATACTTGATAAGCTGAACTAGTTAAAAAACCTAAAAAATGTGCATTTGTCTATCGCACATTTTAGATTCTTGAATAGGATATATGGAATCAAAAAAAGGAGGTTTTTATTCATGGGTGAAGTTGGAGTAGGTTACGGCGGAGGTTTCGCTCTTTTAGTAGTATTGTTTATCTTATTGGTGATTATTGGTGCTTCTTGGGGTTACGGCGGATTTTAATAATCCGTAACTAACAGAAATTAAGAGGAGGAAATAGAATGTACGGATATGGTTATGGATATCCAAGCTATGGCTATGGTGGTGTAGGTTACGGCGGAGGTTTCGCTTTAATCGTCGTTTTGTTCATTCTTTTAATCATTGTAGGTGCAGCTTGCTTCAAATGGTAAAATAATGAAATAATGGAGACTGATTCGTAGAGTCAGTCTCTTTTTTGGGGGATAGAAATAGAATAAAATCTTTTCGTATTACATAAGATTTGCTCATACATGTCTGATAATGTATATTTTTTCAATGTTGCTAAAGCATGAATAATAGCATGAATCATAGTTGGAACAGTTTTTTGATAAATAAACGGCCCATCGAATGGCCAAGGTCCATCCGTTTCTACCATTATTTTTTCAATCGGGTATAAATTCGCGAGCTGTTGAGTTTTTTCCTTATATAAAAAATCAGGTGTAAGGGAAATATAATAATTATTTCTTATCATCTGTTCAATTGTTTTTGGGCTTCCTTTAAACCAATGAAAATGAGCATTTGAAAAGCTATGCTTTTCAAGTAGATTAATGACAATATCAGCTTCTTCATAAATACTATGAAGAACAATAGGTTTTTTTAATTTTTTTGCTAATACAATAAATTGCTCGAGGATTTCAATATAAGGTTGTAAAGGAATAGAAGATGGATCTTTTCTCCTTATATAATGAGGTAAGCCGATCTCGCCAAGGGCAATAGCGCTACTCTGGTTTGCTTCAATCCATGCAAATAAATTGGATATAGATGTATCAGAAGGTAATGATTGTTCTGGATGATAACCATAGGCTGCTTTAATAAAGTCGAACTCTTTGCTTAATTTTTCTGTTTGTTTACATGAATCTAAATTCATAGAGACAGAGATAGCAGCAATTAATGTTTCTTCTTTAAAAAACTGGCTGATTTCGTCTCGATTGTACTGGTCAATATGAATATGGGCATCTATAATTTGGTTCATTTACATCACCTTTTTTGTAGTATAAGGAAAGGAGTGGAGATATTTGTAGCCTCATAGTATTCTCTTTATCCCGCTTCATTAAAATAACATGGTCATCCCTGTTGAAATTATCTTTATTATAACAGAATGAATTATAAAAAATATCTGTACGAGATAAAGAAAACTTCCATCAGTGGAAGACTTATGCTCGTTAAGAATGGGATAATTTCCAAGCAAGAGCACATTCATTTTGAGTAGCTTCTAGGGTTTGCTAAAATGAATGGATAACGAAGTGTGAGGGGGAATTTTGGATGGATCCATTTGTTCAATTAGTTAAGTCTGCTAATTATTTGGTTGTTTTTACTGGTGCAGGAATGTCGACAGAGAGTGGGTTACCTGATTTTAGATCAGCTAATACTGGGCTATGGACAGCAGAAAAGAAACAGTATCTCTCATCTACAGATGCTTTAAATAATCATGTCCAAGAATTTATAAACTTTTATCGCCAACGAGTTCAAGGAATACATGAATTTAAACCGCATCAAGGCCATTATATTCTTTCTGAATGGGAAAGAAACGGGCTTTTAAAGCAAATCATAACCCAAAATGTTGATGGATTCCATCAAGAAGCAGGGAATGATAATGTTGCAGAATTGCATGGAACTTTAAAAAAGATTCATTGTGAAACATGCGGAAAAAGTTATCACAGTGAAGAATACTTACATGAAAATTATTCATGTGATTGTGGGGGAGTCTTAAGACCTTCCATTGTTCTTTTTGGCGAGATGCTTCCAGAACAGCCATTTTTAACAGCCGAGGAAGCGGCAATTAAGTCTGATGTCTTTTTAGTATTAGGATCCTCTTTATCCGTTTCACCAGCAAATCAATTTCCATTGTTGGCGAAACAAACAGGAGCAAAGCTGATTATTGTTAATAAAGAACCAACAGAAATGGATGGGCTAGCTGATTTCGTTATTCACCAATCGATTGGGAAAGTATTGGAGGATATAAACTTTAAGCTAGCTTAATTTAAGCTTTTAGAAATAAAGCTGTCCTATGTTTATCGGGATAAAAAATAACAAAGTATACTTACAGCTACTTTTAAAAAATAGGGAAAATAGCTGAAATAAAACGAGGGGAATACATTTAAACCCATTGCAAACTTTGATATATCGAGATAATATAAGGGAATGGACTAAATTTGAAAGCGTAAAAAGAGAGGAACGTAACATGTCAAAGAATTTTAAACAGGATGTACTATCTCGTCGCACCTTTGCGATTATTTCCCATCCGGATGCCGGAAAAACGACATTAACGGAAAAACTTTTACTTTTCGGTGGCGCTATTAGGGATGCTGGAACAGTAAAAGGGAAGAAAACAGGAAAATATGCAACAAGTGACTGGATGGAGATAGAAAAGCAAAGAGGGATTTCCGTTACATCAAGTGTGATGCAATTTGACTACCAAAATGCACGAGTGAATATTCTGGATACACCAGGACACCAAGACTTTAGTGAAGATACTTATCGTACGCTTACTGCAGTGGATAGTGCTGTGATGATCATCGATTCAGCTAAAGGGATAGAGGAACAAACATTAAAGCTATTTAAAGTGTGTAAAATGAGAGGTATTCCTATTTTTACATTTATAAATAAATTGGATCGCCAAGGAAAGCCGCCTCTTGAATTACTAGCGGAATTGGAAGAAGTAATGGGGATTGAGTCCTATCCAATGAATTGGCCAATCGGAATGGGAAAAGAATTTTTAGGAATTTATGACCGTTTTTATAAACGAATTGAGCAGTTCCGTGTAGAAGATACGGAAAAATATATCCCGCTAAATGAAGATGGAGAGATCGAAGGCGATCATTCAATTAAACAGGATTCCTTATATGATCAAACTTTAGAAGAAATCATGCTTTTAAATGAAGCTGGAAACGAATTTTCTGAGGAGAAAATAAATAATGGGGATCTAACGCCAGTATTTTTTGGGAGTGCTTTAAGCAATTTTGGTGTTCAAACGTTTTTAGAAACATACTTGCAATTTGCCCCATCTCCACAAGCAAGAAAATCTAGCATGGGAGAGATAGATCCTTTGTCTGAGGAGTTTTCTGGATTTATTTTTAAAATCCAAGCAAATATGAATCCGGCTCACCGTGATCGTATTGCTTTTTTACGGATTTGTTCTGGGAAATTTGAAAGAGGGATGACAGTAAATCTGCCAAGAACCGGGAAGCAAGTGAAATTAGCACAGTCTACTCAATTTATGGCAGATGATCGAAGTACCGTTAATGAAGCAGTTAGCGGTGATATTATCGGGCTATATGATCCAGGTTTTTATCAGATTGGAGATACGTTAACAGTTAGTAAGAATGCATTTCAATATGAAAAGTTACCTCAATTTACGCCAGAGCTATTTGTAAAGGTAACAGCCAAAAATGTAATGAAACAAAAACATTTCCATAAAGGAATACAGCAGCTCGTGCAAGAAGGAGCGATTCAATTGTATAAGACTGTCAAAACAGAAGATTATCTTCTTGGAGCAGTTGGTCAACTACAATTTGAAGTGTTTGAACATCGTATGAGAAATGAATACAATGTGGAAGTTATTATGGAGCATGTAGGTTCCAAAATTGCCCGTTGGTTAGTGGACGAAGAAGTGAATGAAAATCTTTCAAGCGGGAGAAGTTTATTAGTGGAAGATCGTTTCGGTAAAAAAGCATTTTTATTTGAAAATGAATTTGCCTTAAGATGGTTCCAAGATAAAAATCCAGAAGTTAAATTATATAATCCGATGGATGAGCAAGAATAGATAGTAAAAAAGAGATTGTTTCAAATGGATATCTTCTGTTTTCTCAAGAGATATCCATTTGTGAAACAGTCTCTTTTTTTAGATAATAGCAGTTTTCTGAAGAATTTTAGATTGAATAAACATGTAAAAATGTTAAAAACGTGTCAGGTTTTTGAACATTAGAATAGAGAAAAGGGGAAGGGAAGACAAGTGTTTATAAAAAAGGGAAAGAATTTATTATGTTGAAATAGCTTAATTGTATACAAATTTAGTTATTTCATAAAATTTTCTTTTAAAATCGGTGAGAGATACTGAAAGAGTAACATTCAAAAGAAAGTCTTTCGGTAGCCGAATAACTGATATATAAGGTTTTTGTGTTTCTAAATACATATAGAAACGTTGAAAACTTATAAAAATTAAAAGTTTTCAAAAAACTATTTGTAATTAGAAAAAAAATAGGTATAATAAAAACAAGTTGTTATAAAAGTTAACAAACAAATGTTAATATATATAACTTGTTAACTTTTTAACGAATATGATACTATCTTACATTTAATAAGAGTATTCTTACGAGTTAAATAGATTGAATATTCATTCAATAGAGTCTGATAGTATCATAAAAAACAAGATATAGGGGGATAAATGCATGAAAAAAAGTTTGTCGCTTACTTTTAGTATTCTATTAGTGCTTGTACTTGCTTTAGCTGGCTGTTCAAGTAAGTCATCATCAGAGGGAGGAAGCACAAGTGGTGCAAAATCAAGTTCTTCTAAAAGTTTACTAGAAACAATTAAAGATAGAGGAACGTTAAAAGCAGGCGTCAATGATGCACTTCCTGGCTTTGGATACATAGGATCAGATGGTAAAAACACTGGTTTTGATGTTGATTTTGCTAAAGCTATTGCAGCAGGAGTACTTGGAGATGCTACGAAAATTGAATTTAGACCTTTATCAGCTACTGATCGCTTTACAGCTGTTCAATCTGGTGAAGTAGATGTATTAGTTCGTAACACAACTTGGACAACAAACCGTGATGCAGAGGTAGGTTTAAGTTTTGCTCCAGTAACTTTTTATGACGGTCAGGGCATTATGGTACCAAAAGATAGTGGAATCAAAACATTAAAAGATTTAGAAGGAAAAACAATTGGAGTTGAAACAGGTACGACTACAGAATTGAACTTGGCAGATCAAATGAAAGCTGCTGGAGTTAATTATACAGCCCAAACATTTGATAATGCAGATGCTGTTATTGCAGCATATGAGCAAGGATCTATCGATGCATGGACAACAGATAAGTCAGGATTAGTTTCTCGTCAGTCTACTTTGCAAGATCCGGATGCACATATTATTTTGGATGAAACATTATCAAAAGAACCTTTAGCTCCAGCTGTTAAAGATGGAGATGAGAAATGGGCTGATGCAGTATCTTGGATTGTATTTGCAACTATTCAAGCTGAAGAATTTGGAATCACTTCGCAAAATGTCGATGATTTCTTAACTAGTGACAATCCAGAAATTCAACGTCTTCTAGGGGTAGAGGGGAATCTTGGTGAACAATTAGGTTTATCTAATGATTTTGCTTACCAAGTTATTAAACAAGTTGGTAACTATGGGGAAATTTATGAGCGTAACCTAGGACCAGATACAGTGTTTAAATTAGAGCGTGCACAAAATGCGTTGTATAGTGATGGCGGATTATTGTACTCTATCCCATTCCGTTAATATTAATTAATTGATAATTTAAAAAATAGGGGGGTTCTCAAAAACCGAAGTGTCATACTCTTTTGAGATACCCCCTATTCTTTTAAGTGAGAGGTGAGAATATAGTGGAAATGAAAAAGACAACATCGACTCCTCTTTGGAGAAACAGAAAAATTATACCGATTATTAGCCAAATTATCTTCGTTATTATAGTAGGAATTGTCATTTCTTTCATGATAAGAAATGTGATATCAGGTCTAGAGCAGATAGGATTGACACTGGGATTAGATTATTTAAACTTAAAGGCATCATTCCCAATTGCTGAGTCCATTATTAGTTATACACCAGATGATCCGTATAAAAGAGCTTTATTAGTTGGTTTATTAAATACATTTAAGGTTTCTATCTTTGGCATCATTTTAGCAAGTATCATTGGAGTAATAGTAGGAATTGCTAGGTTATCAAATAACTGGCTAGTGAGTAAAGTAGCAACAGTTTATGTGGAAGTTTTTAGAAATACGCCATTATTGGTTCAGATTTTCATTTGGAACTTTGCCGTTTTTTTACCAATGCCAAAAATTCAAGAGGCACTATCGATGGGACCTTTTTATTTTTCCAACAGAGGTGCGTCTATTCCATGGTTTACATTGCAAGATAATACAATTATTTGGATGATTGTCCTCATTCTCCTAGTTGTAGGAAGTGTGTTTTTATTTAGAAAATTAACAAAAATATCATTTGAATCCGGAAAATCTACATATCCGCTCATTTCGAGCATCGGATTTATAATGGTTGCAGCGATTATTACCTATTTTATTTTAGGAAATGGACCACTTGGTTTTTCAGTTCCTGTGTTTAATGGAAATTCATTCGATGGTGGAACGTCATTATCTATCGGATTTATGTCTGTGTTAGTTGCACTAACGATTTATACGTCAACATTTATCTCAGAAATTGTCCGTGCTGGAATTATGGGCGTTCCAAAAGGACAGACGGAAGCGGCAAAAGCGCTCGGCTTTAAAAGTCATACAGCACTTCGTTTAATTATTTTTCCGCAGGCGATTAGAATCATTATTCCGCCATTGACAAGCCAATATTTAAATTTAATAAAAAACTCAAGTTTAGCCATGGCTGTAGCGTATCAAGACATTGTTGGAATCGGAAATACAATCATTAACCAAACAGGACATACGTTAGAAACATTATTAATTGTAATTTCTGTTTATTTATTGTTTAGCTTAACTACATCCCTGTTAATGAATCTTTTCAACAAAAAATTCCAGCTGGTAGAAAGGTAGGGAAGTAAATGGATAATATACAACTTAATAATACAGAACCAGTTATGGAGTCGAAAAAGTTAAATAGTCAAAAGAAACTACAATTATGGCTAAAAAATAATTTGTTCAAGGATTGGAAAAACGCTATAGTGACCATTATCACACTAATGTTCACTATATATTTACTAACAAAAGTAGGTAAGTTTTTACTCACTAGTGAATGGGGAGTGGTTACGGATAACTTAAGACTGCTGTTTGTTGGACAGTTTCCAATGGAGGAAATATGGAGATTATGGGTGGCCTTGTTATTGCTATCTGTACTGTTAGGCACTACCTGGGGGGCATGGAGAGGGATTATCGGTCATGTAGCAATTAGTCTTAGTGTACTTTTCATCGTATTTGGAATTCTTCCATATACAGAAGTAGAATCGAAGATATATTTATTTTCAAATGTTGCAGCGATTATTCTTTTTTACTTTGTTGGAAAATATGTGCCGAAAGTAAAAGTTCCCATGCTCGCATTATGGATTTTATTTATTCCAATCACTCTTTCTATTATTAATGGATTCGGAGTATTAGAGCCGGTTAAAACAAATATATGGGGTGGATTCTTATTAACTTTAGTCATCGCCTCTGTAGCCATTATATGCTCTTTTCCACTAGGTTTGCTGCTTGCAGTGGGAAGAAGAAGTAAGCTGCCTCTTATAAAATACTTTTGTATTCTCTATATTGAGTTGATCCGTGGGATGCCACTTATTATGGTGTTATTTATTGCACAGCTATTATTGCCAATGTTCCTTGGGGGGATTCAATTAGATAATGTTGTTCGTGCAATGATTGCCTTTACTCTATTTAGTGCAGCATATTTAGCAGAAAATATTCGGGGAGGCTTGCAATCCGTTCCGAGAGGACAATTTGAAGCAGCTCAAGCACTTGGATTGAGTAATTTTAAATTGATGGTTTTTATTGTATTACCACAGGCTTTAAAAGCAGTGATTCCTGCAATGGTGGGGCAATTTATTTCCGTATTTAAAGATACTTCCTTAGTTGCTGTAATTGGATTAGCTGATTTTCTTGGCATGGGGAAAAAAATCGCTGCGAATCCGGCATATCTAGGGAAATATATGGAGTTATATATTGTTATTGCGTTTATGTACTTCATTTTCTGCTTCTTAATGTCACATGTAAGTAAACATATCGAAAAATCACTTGGAGTAGGAACGAGATAGAAAGGAGAATGAGAGAATGGAAAGTGTGTTTGGTGTAGATAAATTAACAACGCCTTTAAATGAGAGAGAAGATATTATTAAAGTAAAGAAATTGAATAAATGGTATGGGGATCACCATGTATTAAAGGATGTAGATTTAACAGTAAAACAAGGAGAAGTAATTGTTATTTTAGGACCTTCAGGGTCTGGTAAATCCACATTTATTCGAACTATTAATGCCTTAGAAGAATTTCAAAAAGGGGAAATAGTTGTTGATAATATTGCATTGACAGATGATCTGAAAAATATTGAGGAAATTCGCAAAGAAACGGGGATGGTGTTCCAATCATTTAATTTATTTCCTCATATGACCATTCTCAAAAATATTTCTTTAGCACCAATTTGGGTAAGAAAGTGGAAAAAGGCAAAAGCAGAACAAATTGCAAAAGAGTTGCTAGAAAGAGTCGGAATTCCAGAGCAAGCAAATAAATATCCAGGACAATTGTCAGGTGGACAACAGCAGCGTGTGGCAATAGCAAGAGCACTAGCAATGCAGCCGAAAATTATGCTATTTGATGAACCTACTTCTGCGCTTGATCCTGAAATGGTAAAAGAAGTATTGGATGTTATGAAAACTTTAGCAGAATCAGGTATGACCATGCTAGTAGTAACACATGAAATGGGATTTGCGAGACAAGTAGCGGATCGTATTATTCTATTTGATAAAGGAGAAATTGTAGAAATGGGGAAACCGGAAGAAATATTTGATAATCCAAAGCATGAACGGACTAAAGCATTCCTATCTCAGATACTTTAAAAAAAGAGCCATTGGCTCTTTTTTTGTTTGGTTTGTGTGGTTTCGAAAACCCCTGGCTATGCCGGGGGTTCTAAAGAGCTTCAAGCGTGGTATTAAAAAACCCCCCTTCAAATGGTAGGATAAAGTTGGTTTCCCGACCACTTTAACTCGCCATAGAAGGAGGTATGCCCCTTGAAGGACATGAATAGTTTAGCACACACGACATGGAATTGTAAGTATCACATCGTATTTGCACCAAAGTACAGAAGACAAATTATTTATGGGAAATACAAAAAGAGTATTGGACAAATTATCCGGGATTTGTGTGAACGAAAGGGTGTTGTCATTCATGAAGCCAATGCTTGTCCTGACCACATTCATATGTTAGTAAGTATCCCACCAAAATTAAGTGTGTCTCAGTTCATGGGTTACTTGAAAGGAAAAAGTAGTCTCATGATTTTCGATAGACATGCCAATTTAAAGTACCGATATGGAAATCGTAAATTTTGGTGTCGTGGCTTCTATGTTGATACCGTAGGCCGAAACAAAAAGCAAATACAAGAATACATTCGAAATCAGCTGGTAGAAGACTACCGAGCTGACCAGTTAACATTGTTCGAAGAGTTTGATCCGTTTACAGGAGAAAAAAATAAGAAGAAATAACGGAATTCTTTAGAATTGGTGAGAGAATGTGGTGCAAAAGGGAAACCCTTTCAGTGGGCCTTTAAGGCCAAGGCCGGTAAGAGAGGATTTCAGCCGCAGAGCAAACCACCAGTTCACACTGGTGGTTTTGATTTGTAAATATATAACAATTCATTTTGTATAAAATATCACTAGTGTTGCGTTAATTTAATTTAACTATTAAAAATACTTGAAATGTTCAATTTTATCATTTTATGCAAAGAAAAAGTCCTTTATAATGGATAAGTTAGGTGGTAACCCGTCCAAATCCACTAAAAAGGACTATCGCATGGACAAGATTACACGAAAAACTTCATTTGGACAATGGTTTTCACCAATAAATCTTCAATTATTTGAAGAAAACGTGAAAACGTTGAAATTAGATTTCTATACGAAAAAACTAACGACAGAGTCATTTCTAAAATTATTACTTTTTGCGCAGCTAGAAGAAGTCGAAAGTCTGCATGCGCTGAGCGATTGTCTTTTCGATGATCAACTGCAAAAGGGCATTGATCTTGATTCTATCAGTATTTCCCAACTCTCACGCCGTTTAAATGGCATGAATCCAGACTTATTCCAAAAGCTTTTCCTTGATTTAGTTTCACAAATTCATGCCAAAACGCACAACACGAAACTTGTGATGCCATTAAAAATCATTGATTCAAGCACATTGCCTCTCAATTTGACTAATCATAAATGGGCAAAATTCCGCAAAACAAAAGCGGGTGTTAAATTGCACTTACGCCTTGTGTTTATGGAAAAAGGTATATCCTATCCCGAAAAGGCCATTATGACAACGGCCAAAGAACATGACCGCGGTCAGCTTGAAGTAATGGTTGATGACAAGGAATGTATGTATGTGTTTGACCGTGGTTACTTAGACTACGAACGCTTTGATCGGATGACAGATGACGGCTACTTTTTCCTTTCTAGGCTGCGAAAAAACGCAGTCATACGGGAGGTTTACGATTTTAAACTACCCGAGAATACATCTGTTTTGTCGGATCAAATGGTGTTGATTGGTACGACGCAAAACCGTGCCGAAAATTACTTTCGTCTTCTAAAAGTGATTGATTCAAAAGGAAATGAGCTTCATTTAATCACAAATCGTTTTGATTTAAGTGCTGAAGAAATCTCAAAGATGTATAAATCACGCTGGGCGATTGAGTTATTTTTCAAATGGATTAAACAACATCTCCATATCAAAAAGTTTTACGGCCAAAGCGAATGGGCAATTCAGAATCAAGTGTTTATCGCACTTATTGTTTTTTGCCTGCATGTTCTCGCACAAATCGAGACAAAAAGTAAACGAAAAACCCTACAAATTAGCCGATATTTACGGGCAGCTTTGTGGAAACCAGCACATATTTGGCTTCGAAAGATTGAAGGAAAAACCATTCCTTAATAAACAAATTGTCGTCGTCTCTTAAGTCTAATTGTAAAAAAATTTCCAAATGGATGGATCCACCTTTAGTTGGGTATTTACTTTTTTGGCTCTTAACAGGGGACATATTTAAACTGAATATTCTAACAACATTTATGCAACACTAGTGATAAAATATCACTATTTCGCTAAAAATGTAACAGTAGGTATAGAAAAATAGATGGTGATTCCAATGAAGGGCCTAAGTAGACTTGAAGCAATAATGTGGAGTATCGCACTTCCAGGTTTTAGTCAGTTATTATTGAAAAAATATTGGAAAGGAACATTGTTTGTTATTTTAGAGTTCAAATGCGAAAAGTAATTTTAATTTAGCAATCATGCTAAGTTTTTGCGGCAATATCCAAGAGGCGATTGATATTATGGATTTTCAATGGATATTGTTTTATCCGTGTTTATATATGTTTGCAATGTGGGACGCGTATAAGGAAGTAATGGAAACAGACAATGAATATGCTTTCTTACCATTTGTATTTTGTGCATATTTTGTAACAGTAGGCGTTTTTTATTCGACGAAGTTGAAGTTATTTGGTGTGTTGTTAGGTCCTGTATTCTTGCCGATGGTTTTTTTGATACCTGGTATCATATGTGGTCATGCAGTAAAGTATTGTTTAATTTATTTTCGAAGGAAGAAGAATATGTCATAGTTGTTCAATAAGGTGATAAAGAAAAAAAGTGAGATGTTGAAATAATGGTTAAGGGAAATTTCAGTAAAATAAAAAAATAAATAAAAAACCATTGGCAAATAGTTTAATATTGTATATAATTAATACATATTAATATTTGTATACTACTCAAAGGGGAGTAGCTTTTAGGTTGATACCTAAAACAAAGTCGTCAGTTCATGGCATATGCCATCGGCTTTGTTGGCATATTAGTGCTTAGCAAGACCTTTGCCTATTTGGCAAAGGTCTTTTTTGCGCACTTTTGTACATAATAACGAGAGGCGTAGCAAAACCTGCTAATAGGGAGTATACAAATAAACACCTAAAAGGGGGAAATATTATTGGATGCAAGCATGTTACTAGAGTATGGCTGGGTTTTACTTATTCTAATTGTATTAGAAGGGTTACTTGCAGCAGATAATGCGGTTGTAATGGCCGTTATGGTTAAACACTTACCAGTAGAGCAACAAAAAAAGGCGCTTTTCTACGGATTATTAGGTGCATTTGTCTTCCGTTTTGCTACTTTATTCATGATTTCTTTTTTAGTAGACGTATGGCAAGTGCAGGCGATAGGCGCACTATATCTTCTCTTTATTGCGGTGCATAATATTTATGGAAAGTATGCGAAGAAGAATGAAGAAGATAAAGGGGAAAAGTCAAAGAAAAAATCTGGTTTTTGGATGACTGTTTTAAAAGTTGAATTAGCAGACATCGCTTTTGCGATTGATTCCATGCTAGCTGCAGTTGCACTTGCGATTACTTTACCGAAAACAAATTGGTTTACGCTAGGTGGAATTGATGGTGGGCAATTCTTAGTAATGTTCCTTGGGGGATTAATTGGCTTAATCATCATGCGTTTTGCTGCTAACTGGTTTGTTAAATTACTTCATTCCCGTCCGTCTCTTGAAACAGCAGCATTTTTAATTGTAGGTTGGGTTGGTGTTAAATTAGCAGTCTTTACATTAGCACATCCATCTGTTGGATTCTTAGATGAGCATTTTCCAGAATCAAAAATATGGAAAGGAATATTCTGGTTTGTATTAGTCGCAATCGCAGTTGGCGGATATTTCTTTTCTAATAAAGAAGCGGTTAAAGCAAAAGAGAGCAATGCATAATAGACAAAAAGAAGAGACTGGGGCAAAACAAAAATATATAAGGCTCATCCGCCCCATTTCACTTCGTTTTTAAACGTTTTCTTCTAAAAAATGGTTGTTTGTATAATGGGAAATATAATTATTTGGAAAACGGAGCAGCCTGAATACAAGTAGATTCCTGTGGGATTAGCACAGTCTGAGAAACCGGAGAAGAGCTGAGGAGGCTCAGCGCGAGCCCCGCGGAAAACGAAGTGTATTTAGGCTGCTGGTAACAGCAACAAACTTCATAGAAAATCCTTTTTAATCGAATAAAAAAAGCCCGAACAATTACACGAACCTTTGCAATGTTCGTATAATTGTTCGGGTTTATCTTTGGCTGGAATACTTATGTTCCAGCCTTTATAGTTTGTACAGAAAGTGTACACAGACGTTACGAGGTGGCTTAAGTTTAGCCCCCTGGAAAGTAAAGATGGGGTTACTTTCATTTTCAACAAACTTTACGTTTTAGCTTAATGTGTTTTTCCAGATAGCTCTGCTTGGGCCTGTTGAACAAGTCTTTTTGTAATTTCTCCTCCAACAGAACCGTTTGAACGGGAAACGGTATCAGAACCTAGGTTTACTCCAAATTCTTGAGCGATTTCGTATTTAACACTATCTAAATATTGTTCAATTCCTGGAACTAATAATTTATTTCTAGAAGCCATTTTGTTTTCCTCCTAATTATATAGTACAGTCATTATTTATCAAATTCATTGCGTTGTGTTAATAGAAATGATAAATGATTCTGTATTAATAATATATGGATTTATTTCATGTTCATTAGTGGTAAAGTTTGTGTGTATGGGAGAAAATAGGATGTATTGGAAGTATAACATGCTTCAATGTATTTGTAGTAAGTTCTTTAGCTTGGGCATTTTCTTCCTATATATTAGCTACTATGATTTAAAAGATACATAAACATTAAAATATTTGGTTGTATGGGCAGGGATAGATAACTTATACTGGTAATTATTCATATATAAAAAAAGGCATAATAAAAAACGCTTTATTATGTAGCTTTGAAGAAAGGAATTGTTTTTTAATGGGCAAGAAACTTAAGTTAGTCCTACAAAACCTAACTCCTGCGCAAATGATTACTAGCTATTATATTTTAGCAGTTAGCATTTCTGTTTTATTGTTAAGTTTACCAGGGGTACATAAAGCCGGAGTAACGGTTTCATTTATGGATACGTTATTTACTGCGGTTACTGCAGTAAGTGTAACGGGACTAACTGTAATTAATATCGCTGAAACATATAGTACTTTTGGTATCATAATATTAATGCTTGTTTTACAATTTGGCGGAATTGGTGTAATGGCAATAGGTACATTTTTTTGGATGATTTTTCGCAGGAAGATAGGATTAAGAGAAAGACAATTAATTATGATTGATCACAATCAGTCTAATTTATCAGGTCTTGTTAATTTAATTAGAGAGATTTTCAAAATCATTCTTATCATTGAAATTTTAGGTGCTATTATACTTACTTTGCAATTCCATAATTATTATCCTAATTGGACAGAATCATTTTTACAAGGAACCTTTGCCGCTGTTAGTGCCACTACTAATGGTGGATTGGATTTAACGGGGCAATCTCTTACTCCATTTAAGGATGATTATTTTGTACAGCTAGTTAATATTATCCTTATTACATTAGGAGCAATTGGATTCCCTGTACTAATAGAAGTGAAAAATTATCTTTTTCCGAAAGCTGGAAATATGCATCTAAAGTTTTCTTTATTTACAAAGTTAACAACTATTACTTTTGTTTTCCTTTTACTATTCGGAACAATCATGATTATTGTATTAGAATGGGGAAATTATTATGCTGGAATGAGCTGGCATCAAATATTCTTTAATGCGTTTTTTCATTCCACCTCGACGCGAAGTGGGGGGTTAGCAACAATGGAATTAAACGAGTTCTCTATGCCAACCTTGCTAATATTTTGTTTCCTTATGTTTATTGGTGCTTCCCCAAGTTCAGTTGGTGGAGGGATTAGAACGACAACTTTTGCATTGAATATTTTATTTATTTATCATTATGCTAATGGCAATCGTCATATAAAAATATTTAAAAGAGAAATTCATGAAGAAGATATTATTAAATCATTGGTTGTAACGATATTTGCGACTGGAATTTGTCTTATCGCTGTTATTGCCTTGTCAATATCAGAGAAAGCTCCCCTTATTGCTATCCTTTTCGAAGTTTGTTCCGCTTTCGGAACAACCGGGCTCTCATTAGGGTTGACACCAGAATTATCTAGTTTTGGTAAGTGTGTCATTATGCTGCTAATGTTCATTGGAAGAATTGGCTTAACTTCTTTCATCTATATAATTGGTGGAAAAGAGAAAAAAGATAATTTCCATTATCCAAAAGAACGAATTATTATTGGGTAATCAAATGAAGTAATGGAGTTGTGTTTGTTGACTCACTCGATCAGTTTGTCGACAAACAGATTTTTAGAAACTTAAATGGAATTTTCATGCGTTGCTTGGAGTGGAAGGGGTGAGACTCCTGTGGGATTAGCGAGACAGTCTGAGACCCTGCAGGCTAAAAGCCGAAGCGGCTCAGCGCGAGCCCCACGGAAAGCAACATCCCTATTCAAAGGGACTAATAAATATAATATAGACAAACCTCTATATCTAAAATTCAGGAGTTTGTCTACAGTCTGATGGAGTTGTGTCTGTTAACACACTCCATTTTTTGTTTTTTACAAAAGTAGGGAAGCATATCTTTTTTTAGCGTGAGGATAATAAAAATGTAATAGTGAAAGGAAAGGTGATAAAAATGGCTAAGCGGAAGGCTGAATTCAATAGTGTTGAGAAATATAGTAAAACACCGAAGAAAAATAGGCAGGAAACAGAATTTTCTGCTGAATTTAGCAGGGGAGAAAACCCAATTAAAGGTGCTAATAGAAATTCAAAGCATGGAAGAGAGGGACAATAAAATGGTAAAAAAAGTAAAGGATCGTAAACAGGCAGAAACTTCAAATGTAGAATTTGGCCAAGAATTTGGCGATATTAATGCAAGTAAATTTTATGATACAGGCGGGTTGACGAAGGATAAAGTAAAGGGAGCAAGTAAAAAGAAATAAAAAAATTCCCATCAGTATATTTGGTTTGCTGATGGGAACCTAAATTATCGATTTGTTTGTACGGATTGATGTACTCTCGCGCAAAGTTTTTTGAATTTTGAGCTTCTTAATTCAATTATTGGCTGTGTTAACGAAATGATGATATTACTTGAAAGTAATATGGTAATAAAGAATGACACAATTACAATCATGGCATACGATTGTGGTGATTCAAAAATATCTGGTAAATCACTTTGTCTAAAGAGACGGATAAAGAAACCATGTAATAAATATACATATAACGTAGATTTACCGAATTTAGTAAAAAAATACTCCTTTTTAGGCACGCAAGCGAAAAAACAGAAAATCATCAGAAAGCTTAATACATAAAAAAATAACCGAATAGCCATTCCAATCAAGTAACCTTCCCCTAATGCTTCATATGATTTTGAGCCAAATAACCATTGATAATTAATAGATGGGAATAAATGGAATCCGATAAAAACAAGAGCGAAAATTATCATAGCACTTATTGTGGCTTTTCTTGTTTTTACAAAATCGAAATGCTCTTTTTTCATATAAAAACCTATTAAGAATAAAGGAAAGAAGACAAATGTTCGCGTTAAGCTTAAATAACTTGACGTCCAGTCGACCATTCCAATAGCTAATCCCAATAGAAGGGATAGTATAATTCCGTGTAACGGTTTTAATTTAACATATGCTAGTAAAAAGATGTTCCAAAAAAACAAACTGATTAAGAACCATAAGGACCAATGGGGAGTCAAAGGCTCAATCGCAAAAGTCGACTTTCCATAAAGAAAATAATAAAAAATGCTGTATACAAGCTGAAAGATAAGATAGGGAATGATTAGTTTTTTTGCATATTTCTTTATATAACCCTTTTCCGCTATTCCTTTTGCGAAAAATCCGGAAATAAGAATAAATGCTGGCATATGGAAAGTATATATTACCTTATATAATGTATAAATATTTTGATTGTCATTTATAAATGATTGGATAAAATGACCGAAGACAACGAAAAAAATCAAAAGAAATTTTGCATTATCAAAGTAGTAATCCCGCTGTTTCATAAACTCATCCTTTCATGAATGAAATATCATCTATTTCACTAACTATATATAACACAAATTCACTAGTTTTAATCCCATGTAGTTGATCTGTTAACTAAATAACTTCTGTTTATTACAAAAATGAAATGTACACGAAAAAAGTTGAAACAAAAAATCTTATTTATAATAACAGGTACACCTTTAAATTTGTTTAAATTTTTTTGGAAATCACTGAAATGATAGGAGGGAAAGGAAGAAAAAGACAAATAGTTTTTGGCAGGATATTTGTTTCGAATGAAGATAATGCAGTAATACTATTTTTGCAAATTCCATTATTTTTTCAGAAGGAAAGGAAATTCAAGAATAATGTAGAATAATGTAAACACTACGTTTGAAAAGGGGGTATCCAAATAAATGGATAGTATATCCTATTCAGAAGAATATCGACAATTACAAATGAAGCTGAATGAAGTGGAAAAAGAAAATACACTTCTAAAGAAAAAACTAGAAGAACAGAATCGAATATGGGATAGGAGAATAATTGCTTTCCAAACTATAAATGTAGGATTAATTATTTTTGATGATAATGGGGTCATTCGAGATATTAATACATGTCTTTGTGATTACTTTAACGTGAATATAAATCAAGTGGTTAATAGGAACATAACACATTTTCTGCAACAGGAAGACCGTTCTATGATAAGGGACCATCTTAATCATATAAAAACCAAATCAGGTCTAATTCGAAATGTTTTACCATTAACTATTCATGGTCGAAAACATTATTTTGAAACGCAGACTAGCCAATTGCCTAATAAATTGGGTTTCTTTACAATAATCGGAAAGATAACGGAGAAATTTGAAAAGGAAAGAGAAAAAGAAGAGACTCGCAAACTTTACAATGATTTTTTTACAGAGGCGCTTGATGGTATTGTTTTATGGAAAGAAACAGGGCAAATTATTGCAGCAAATTCATCAGCGCTTAAAATTTTTGAAAGTTCTGAAGAAAAACTATTGAAATCAAAAATTAGTGATTTTATTTATAAAAAGGATTCTCGCTATGCAGAGATGGTTATGAGCTTATACTATAAGAAATCAAATCGGGAAGAATTAATGTTTTTGATGCCAAATGGACAGAAAAAAATATTAGAATTTACAACAAAGCTTCATTCGGTAGAAGGGTTAAATATGAGTATTTTCCGTAATGTTACGGAGCGTTATAAAATGGAAGAGGAACTAAGAGAAAGCAAGGTAATGTTTGAAAATATTTTTGAAGAAGTGTTTGATGGGATAATTCTTTGGGATCAGAACTATACAATAATTGATATGAATAAAGCAGCCGAACGTTTGCTTAATGAAAACAAAGAGAGTTTAATCGGTTCAAATTTATTATCATATTTGCCTTCTGCTAAAACGATAGGGGAAGATATAAAACCGAAGTTATTAAAGCTGAAAAAAGATGGACAAAATCAAGGCCTTTATACGGTGAAATTTCTTGATAATCGAGAGTATACTCAGTTTGAATATCGAAATAAATTTAATATCTATTCAGGATTAAGTATAACTACATTACGTGATATTACTGAAAATGCCGTTTTAGAAGAACAGCTCAGGAAGTCATCTACGTTAAATGTTGTAGGAGAATTGGCAGCGGGAATAGCCCATGAAATTCGCAATCCAATGACAGCGTTAAAGGGATTTATACAATTATTAGAAGATGGGGTCGCTTCACAGGAAAATGAAATGTATTTTTCTGTAATAAAATCCGAGTTAACGAGGATAGAATCTATTATTAATGAATTTTTATTACTCGCAAAACCACAAGCTGTCCAATATGTTAAACGCGATGTAAGACAAATTATGAATGATACCATTGAATTACTTCATGCCCAAGCAGTATTACAAAATGTTCAAATTACAAAAATGTATAGCGAAGAACTTCCGACAATTTATTGTGAACCGAATCAACTGAAACAGGTATTTATAAATATTATTAAAAATGCAATCGAAGTATTAGAAGATGGCGGTGAAATAGCAATATCTATTGAATGTAAAGAGGATTGCTTTCATATAGCAATTCGTGATAATGGAGAGGGGATGAGTAAAGAAAAACTAGCGAGAATCGGAGAGCCCTTTTATACTACGAAAGACAAAGGGACTGGCTTAGGGTTACTCGTATCCTATCAAATAATTGAAGACCATCAAGGAAAAGTAATAGTTGATTCTGAACTAGGAATAGGGACGATTTTTCATATTCATCTCCCTATAAGGCGGGAATCAGAGGACTAAAGGAATCATTATTTTTAGCCCTTGATTTAAAGAGGGTTTTTTAATAGAAAAAAGTAATAGGTATTGGTTAAAAAGAATGGGCTTACTTGGGCCCTTTTTTGTT
This sequence comes from Niallia sp. RD1, assembly GCF_024219955.1. Taxonomy (NCBI): domain Bacteria; kingdom Bacillati; phylum Bacillota; class Bacilli; order Caryophanales; family Bacillaceae; genus Niallia; species Niallia sp. RD1. The sequence continues at coordinate 3,308,455 of NZ_CP100420.1, forward strand.
TGCAGTCCGTTATCACCACACTATTAACCTGAAGTGGAAAATTTTTGAAAGAAATTAGTATTGAAGAAAAAAGTATCACGTACGCTAATAAAATTTCAAAATTTATCTTGACTCGCCCACCTACTTTGATTAATATCTAATTAGATATTAATCAAAGTAGGTGGATATATGCAATTAGACAAGTTGGTTGCTTTTCATAAAATGATGGGAGATCCAACAAGAGTAAGAATTATCTCCTTATTAGCAAATAAACCATGGAATGGCCAAGCATTAGCAGAAAAACTAGGTTTATCAGCACCAACTATTACCCATCATTTAAAAAAAATGCGGGAAATAAATGTAGTTTATGAAAGAAGAGATAAGAATACGATTTATTTTTTCTTAAACAAATCAGTTATTTTACAACAAACAGATTCCTTAAGAAATCTAGCAATAGGAATGGAGGAGAGTGTTATGGCAGTTACCAATGAGGAACAAGCAAAAATTGTGGAAAACTTCTTTACGAAAGAAGGTCGGCTTAAAAATATTCCTTCTCAGAGAAAGAAGAAGTTAGTCGTCTTTAAATACATGCTGAAGGGGATAGAATTTGGCAGAAAATATGAAGAAAAAGAAATAAATGAATATATAAAACAATATTTCGACGACTATGCAACAATTAGACGAGAGTTTATCATCAATCATTTTATGTATAGAGAAAATAATATATATGAACTTAATCCTGAGGAAATGTGGGCGAAGTAAAAAGAGAGAAGCTGGGACAGAACAAAATATATAATAGATAAAGACGAACAATCTCTCATTTAGTAGCGAAACCAACTCGTTCCATTATGCTACAGACACTCTATGCGCCGGGGAGCAACCTAAGCCTATGGGGTCTTAGGTTTTGCTCTACTTCCCGCAGGAGTTGAGTGTCCTCCGCTCCATTTCACTCCGTTTTTAAAGGTTATTTCGTTCCATCATTTTTTTAAAGAAAATATAATGAGTAGGAAATACAAAGCAGCCTGAATACAAGTAGACTCCTATGGGAGCTGCGAGAAAGTCCAAGACCTCGCAGGAACGAGAAGGCTTGGCGCTCGCCCCATGGAAAGCGAAGTGTATTCAGTCTGCGGGTGATCACTACAAACCGTCTTTCTTAAATGAATAAAACCCCAAACAATTATACGAACTTTTCACTTAGCATGTACGTATAATCGTTCGGGGTTATTTGGTTGAAAATACTTATGTCCCAGCTTTATATACTGCTATTAAAATCATTGATAATATTCTGGTTTTCGATCAGCAAAAATCGGAATTGTTTTGCGAAACTCTGTAACTTTTTCTAAATCAATCGCAGCAGATAGAATTTCTTCTATTTCACCAGCTTCTGCAACGATTTCTCCCCATGGATCTATTACCATACTATGTCCTGCAAAGATATTATCAGGGTCTGCTCCAACACGATTACAAGCGATGACATAGCATTGATTTTCAATGGCACGAGCAATCAATAAACTTTTCCAATGTGCTAGTCTGGGCTTTGGCCATTCTGCAACAACAAAGATTGCCTCTGCTCCTTTTGTTGTATGAGCTCTTATCCATTCAGGAAAACGGATATCGTAGCAAATCATACTTGCAAAGGTACTGTTCTCTAAAGAAAATAGTCCACTTGATGTCCCACTTTTTAAGTATAAATGTTCATCCATTAGCTGAAAAAGGTGAAGCTTATCATATTCATGAATAACTTCGCCAGATTTATCTATAACAATAAGGGAATTATAGATGCCGTTTCCTTTATTATTTGCAATAGATCCACCAACAATATGGACTTGATGTTTCAGAGCTAATTCTTTTAAAAAGGAGATCGTACTTTTTGCGTGTTTATCAGCAATAGCAAGAAGTCTTGTTAAGTCATAGCCAGTTGACCATAGCTCAGGCAGAACAATAATATCACAATTTTCTTTGCAAGCAGCTGCTATTTTTTCTTCTACTTGTTTAAAATTATCTTCAGGCTTCCCAAATGCGATATCCATCTGAATTAGTCTAATTCTAAATTTCAAATCTTACACCTCTATTCATCTTCCATGATTTCCGTTATAATGATAAACAACAAAAAATCCAATTATTATATTAATTTCGTTATATCATAAAAAAGCGAATTATTAAACGATTATTTATTTAAATCCAACATGGAACTGTCTTTCTTTGTGTCTGATTCATCCATGTTTAAAGTAATTGGAATATTTTTAACGCTTAAGAAGGTGTGTGTACATGAAGAAATATGAACAATCTCAGTTATTGAAAAATTTACCAGAACAATTTTTTGCTTCATTAGTTACAAAAGTTAATAGCTATATCGAAAAAGGGCATGATGTGATTAATTTAGGCCAAGGTAATCCAGATCAACCAACACCTTCTCACATTATTAAAAGTTTGCAAGTTGCAGCAGAACAACCGACTAATCATAAGTATTCACCGTTTAGAGGATACTCTCATTTAAAGAAGGCTGTTTCTCAATTTTACAAAAAAGAATACGATGTTGATTTAGATCCTGAATCAGAGGTTGCTATTTTATTTGGCGGAAAGGCTGGTTTAGTAGAGATACCAGTTTGTTTACTAAATCCAGGTGAAACAGTGATGGTTCCAGACCCTGGTTATCCCGACTATCTATCTGGGATTGCTTTAGCAAAAGCTGAGACTGTTATGATGCCATTACGAGAAGAGAATAATTTTTTACCAAATTATAAGGAGATAGAAGAACATGAATTAGAGAAAGCAAAATTAATGTTCTTAAATTATCCCAACAATCCAACAGGAGCAATTGCCACAAAAGAATTCTTTGCTGAAACGATTTCTTTAAGTAAACAACATGATATATGCGTTGTTCATGATTTTGCATATGGAGCGATTGGTTTCGATCAGAAAAAACCTCTTAGCTTTTTACAGCTAGAGGGAGCAAAGGATATTGGTGTCGAAATTTATACTTTATCCAAGACTTTTAACATGGCTGGCTGGAGAGTTGCATTTGCGGTTGGAAATAGTAGTGTCGTTTCTGCTATCAATCTTTATCAAGACCATTTATATGTAAGTCTATTTGGCGCAATACAAGAAGCTGCCTATACAGCATTAACTGACTCTCAAAATTGTGTTAGAGAGATGAATGAGCTTTATGAACGAAGACGAAATGTATTAATAAAAGGACTCAATGAAATCGGATGGAAAGTCAATGCCCCGGAAGGTTCATTCTTTGCTTGGCTAAAAGTACCAGATGGATTTACCTCACAGGAGTTTAGTGATTATTTATTAGAGACAGTCCATATTGCAATGGCTCCAGGCTCAGGATTTGGTCAATTTGGTGAAGGCTATGTTCGAATAGGTCTATTAACAGAAGAAGATAGATTACAAGAGGCAATTGACAGATTAAAAGAGCTTCCGATTTTTAATTAATTGCTTCTAGATAAAAGGATTGAATGGATTTCTAACTCTGTTCAATCCTTATTATTTTTCGCTCTTAACACTAGAATAAGTAGAAAAATCATGGGAGTGGAATTTTCTTTCATATATACAGTAACTAATAGGTTAATATAACTAATATGAAAGCGCTTACTTTATTGTGATGTGTTTTTCGACTGTTTTCATCATTGTTCTTGTCGAAAAACAGTATGGTTATCAAGGTTTAGTGAGTCTAATTACCTATTTTGATTCAAAAAAATGTCTAATATTGCGAATCTATTTACTTTTATTTGTTTTATTGTAATAATTCATCAAGTAAACAATAATGAATTGTTTGTAAGTATTGGAATTTGATTAGGAGGAAGCAAGGTGTATTGTAAGAAGACAGAATTATTATTTGAAATTCAAGATAAGAGGGAGGTAATGATTAAAACAGCGAAAGAACGCGGAACAATCGATGAGGAGACAATCAGATTAAGTCAAGAATTAGATGAACTAATCTATGAATATCAGCTTGTATTTCGCCACGAAAGTGAAAAAAGAAAACAAATAAAACGACAATTTAAAAATACTCGAATATTTTGGTCTAATGCTAATCGATATAAACGGAAAAATTATTCCGAGGTTGCATATAGATAAATATAAAAACTAAATTACGGTGAAGGGTAATGGCAGGAATTACCTTAATAATATTTCATCTAAATCAATGCCCTTCTATAATAAAATATTTAAGCACCCCGTTTTCCACACAATATTATATCCACTATTTTGATAAAAAAATACGCTTCTCTTGTTCATAAGCTTTTTAGCCTCCATTTTTTGGAGAATAATCAGAAGATGAATGCATTTATTATGCAAGAAGCGTAAAGACAAGCTATCATTCCATTATAGGTAAGATGATATTTACTTTTGTTCCTTTCTTTTCTCTACTGGATATATGAATTTCACCATTGAATGATTCAATAATTCTTTTACATACAACGAGTCCTAGGCCAGTGCCTGTTTCCTTCGAAGTATGGAATGGCTCAAAAATTTTCTTTAACTGTTGGCTGGACATCCCAATTCCATTATCGATGATTGTAATCATGACGTTTGAATGAATACGTTGGACAGAAAGTTCTAGCTGACCACCATTTTCCATCGCTTCAAGTGCATTTTTTGTTAGATTTAGTAGCACTTGTTTCATTTGATCGGCAATCCCGAGGATGTATATATCTTGTTCTGGAATTTTTTCTATATATTTAACATTATATAAATTTGCCTCAGAAATAATTAATGGATTAAGTTCTGCAATAATCGATTTTATATTCATTTTGTCTTTTATTTGTGCGGTTGGTTTTCCTAAAATAAGGAATTGGCTTACAATTTCGTTTATTCGCATTATTTCCTTTTGGATTATAGAAAAATAAAGCTGATCTTGTTGGTCTTGGTATTTCTCACTTAATAGTTGGATTAATCCTTTAATTCCTGTTAGAGGATTCCTAATTTCATGAGCAGAACTTGCAGCTAAATTGCCAACTAGCTCTAATTTTTGAATTTCATTCTGTTTTGCTTCTTCTTCTCTTGTTTTTCTCTGGTAGTAGAGGACTATAATCATATAAAATAGATGGAAGATTACTATAAAGAAAAGAAGTATCCATATTTTCGATTTTACAATGTTCCATATATTCGGTTCTGCTAATTCGACAACAATGGTCCAAGGCAGGCGGTCAATCGGTGTACTAATAACATTTTCACCGATAGTCGCACCCTCATTTATATAAAGGATACGTTCCTTTTGATCATTCATAATCGCAATATTCTCTTCAGAAGATAGCATTTTCGTTATATTTATTAAATAATCAACACGGAGATAAGCGGTTATAATTGAGTCTAAACGATTATGTTGATTTACAATAGGCATTGCAATACCGATAACCTTCTGGCCGTTACTTAATACCTCTTCTTTATTTGAGATTACTAAATCTTTCGAATTAACAACTTCTACTATATAATCCTCATCAGAAATATCAATGGAGTCATATGTATCATTGACACCAGCGATCGTTTTTCCGTTGTTATCAAGCAAGAATAAACCACCATAAATCCGCTCATTCGTAAATACTTTTCTTAGTAATTGATCTATTTCTTCTGGTGAATCGATGTTTGTTTGAATCGAAAGGCTTAGAATATTTAAAGTAGAAACAATTTTGTTTATATAAGAGTCCCATTGTCTTTGGTGTATGGAAGCTACCCATTCTGCGTGAGTCTTATTATTTGTCTCTTCTTTGTTTATTTGATAGTTAAAAAATAGAATACTCGTAATAATGATAGGAACGATGACAATTGCAAAATATAAAAGCTTTTTTTTTGTATTTATTTTCATCAATAGATTCTCCATAAAGTAATGCCATTATATAAACTTAATTATAACATGAAAAAGGGAAAGCTCAATCAAGGGAACCTACCCATTAAAAATAGACTGTTTTCGTAAAGTTTGTTGCTATACCCGAAGCCAGAAGGAGTCTACGTGTATTCTGGCTGCTCTATTTTTCCCACTAATTGTTTTTCTTATTGAGAAAAACAGCCTAAAAATAAGATGGATTCTATTTGGAAATTGACAAAAGCGATGGGGAATAATATAATTTATTTTAATTCGAGATATGTATTATACTAATAAGGGAAGTTTATAGATGGCAAAAAAAGATATTGATCAATCACTAAAATTATATATTGTAATGTCGCGAGCTTATCGCGCTATAAATGAAAATGTAAATAAATTAATTACGGCAAACGGCTTGAACCCAACAGAGTTTGCCGTGTTAGAATTGTTATACCATAAAGGGGATCAACCACTACAGCAAATTGGCGGAAAGATTTTGTTAGCAAGTGGAAGTATCACTTATGTTGTTGATAAATTAGAAGAAAAGGGCTATTTGAAAAGAGTTGCTTGTCCAACAGATAGACGAGTTACATTTGCTCAAATTACAGATAAAGGTAAACGGCTGATTGAAGGCATTTTCCCAAATCATGAACAAAGAATTCACGAAATTATGTCTGAATTATCACCTGAAGAAAAAGACATAGCTATTGGATTAATAAAGAGAGTTGGGTTATCTGTCGGGAAAAATTAAATCAAAGAAATTTAGATTAAAGCGATTATTTATGGGGAAAGATTTATTTTGAAATAATTAATTCTTCCATTATGAATATTCGCTTTTTTGTATTTGTCGCACTGGTTTTCATGTATAATGAGGAAAGCAAGCTTAGTAATATATAGGAGGTATCGGAATGGAATTTTCGGAATTTACATACAAAAGACCAGATATAGAGGAATTTACAACCAAAATAAATGAAATATTAGTTGATTTTCATCAATCAGAACATGTTCAGCAGCAAATTACAGCGATTGAAAAAATAAACGAGCTAAGAAATGATATTTCAACTATGTTTAATTTATGTTATATTCGCCATTCTGTTGATACAAATGATGAATTTTATCAACAAGAACAAGATTATATCGATGAAGTTTCACCTAAAGTAGAAGGTCTTATTACTAAATATTATCAAGCACTTGTCCAATCAAAATTTAAAGAGCAATTAGAAGAAAAATGGGGCAAACAATTGTTTGCGTTGGCAGAAGCACAATTAAAAGTATTCTCTGAAGATGTAGTAGAACTGCTTCAGAAAGAAAATAAACTATCGACAGAATATACTAAGCTTGTTGCCTCTGCAAAGATTCTGTTTGATGGTGAAGAAAGAACGCTTGCACAACTACAGCCATTTACAGAGTCAAAAGACCGGGAAACAAGAAAGGCTGCAAGTGAAGCACGTTTCGCTTTTTTTCGTGAAAATGAAGAGCAGCTAGATAGAATATATGATGATATGGTAAAGATCCGTACAGAAATTGCTAGTAAGCTAGGGTATCAAAATTTCGTTGAGCTGGGTTACTATCGTATGTATCGAACAGATTATAACGCAGAATTGGTTGCAGCTTTTAGAAAACAAGTGGAGGAACATATCGTCCCACTTGCAACCAAATTAAAAGAAAGACAAAAAGAGAGAATAGGTGTAGATTCCTTAAAGTTTTATGATGAGCCATTAGAATTTTTAACTGGAAATGCAACTCCTAAAGGAGATCCAGCATGGATTGTTGAAAATGGTCAAAAGATGTACAATGAACTATCAAAAGAAACAGGGGCTTTTTTCTCTTACTTGAGAGAAACTGAATTAATGGATTTAGTCGCTAAAAAAGGGAAAGCTGGCGGTGGATACTGTACTTTCATTGAAAATTATAAGGCACCATTTATTTTTTCAAACTTTAATGGAACATCAGGTGATATTGATGTTTTAACACATGAAGCTGGTCATGCATTCCAGGTTTATTCGAGTGGAAGCTTTGATATTCCAGAATATTATTGGCCAACGTATGAAGCGGCTGAAATTCATTCCATGAGTATGGAATTCTTTACATGGCCATGGATGGAATTATTCTTCAAAGAAGACGTAGAGAAGTATAAGTTTTCGCATTTAAGTTCAGCGTTATTATTCCTTCCATATGGTGTATCAGTCGATGAATTCCAACATTGGGTATATGAAAATCCAACTGCTACTCCAAAAGAAAGAAAGCAAGCATGGAGAAATATTGAGAAAAAATATAGTCCGCATCTTGATTATGATGGAAATGAGTATTTAGAGAATGGCGGTTTTTGGCAAAAACAAGGGCATATTTATAATTCACCATTCTATTATATTGATTATACATTAGCGCAAATATGTGCTTTTCAATTTTGGAAACGCTCAAGAGAAAACCAAGAAGAGGCTTGGGCAGATTATGTGAAGCTTTGCGAATTAGGAGGAAGTATGCCATTTACAGAACTGGTTAAAGCAGCTAATTTAATTTCTCCTTTTGAAGAGGGCTGTGTGGAGTCTGTTGTAGGCGTTATTGATGAATGGTTAAACTCTGTTGATGATCGCAGTTTATAAAACAAGAAAAACGTGGGATAATTTCCCCACGTTTTTCTTGTTGATTATTTATTAGAGATAGATTGGGCTTGAACTGATTTTATCGTAATTTGTCCATCCTCTAGAACTGCTACTAATTCTTTTACAGTTGGATCTTCCAAAATAACATCTGCTAGTTGATCCTCTAAATGTTCTTGGATTACTCTTCTTAATGGACGAGCACCGAAGCTTGGATGTGTTCCAAGTTCCACGATTTTTTCTTTAGCAGAATCATCAACTTGTAAAGTAATGTTTTGTTCTTCCAAGTTTTGAGCAAGTTCTTCTAATAATAAGTCGGTAATACGAAGTAAGTGTTCTTTTGCTAATGTTGTAAACTCGATAATTGCATCAAAGCGGTTAAGGAATTCTGGTTTGAAAAAGTTTCCCAATGTTTGCAATAGATTACTTTCTTCCATTGCATCATTTTGTCCAAAACCAACTACTTTATGCTTATGAGCGACACTAGCGTTACTTGTCATAATAATGACAGAATCTTTGAAGCTTACAGTACGACCTTGGCTATCTGTTAAACGTCCATCTTCCAAAATTTGCAGGAAAATAGATTGAATATCAGGATGAGCTTTCTCGATTTCATCTAGCAAGATAATGCTGTATGGATTTCTTCTAACTTTTTCCGTTAACTGTCCTGCTTCTTCGTGACCGACATATCCTGGAGGAGAACCAATGATTTTACTAATACTATGTTTTTCCATATATTCACTCATGTCTAGACGAATCATACTTTCTTTGCTGCCGAATAATTCTTCTGCAAGTGTTTTTGTAAGCTCTGTTTTCCCAACTCCAGTAGGACCGACGAATAGGAAGCTACCGATTGGTCTAGTTTTCGATTTAAGTCCAGCTCTACTACGTTTAATGGCTTTACCCACTTTTCGGACAGCTTCGTCTTGTCCAATTACTTTTGCAGCTAAACGCTCGCTTAAATACTTCATCTTTTGCTGTTCATCTTCCTGTAATTTCCCAACAGGAATACCTGTTTTCTTTTCGATTAATTGTTGGATAAGAGTTGCGTCTACTATCGGTTTGTCGTCTTTATTAGGTTCATTTAAGGCTTTTTCAAGCTGCTGTTCTTCTTTGCGTAATTCTGCAGCTAATTCATAATTTTCTTCTTTTAATGCTTGTTCTTTTTCACTAGCAATCATTGCAAGGCGATTTTCAATTGCATCTGTATTTTGATAATTAGAAGAAAGATTCATTTTAGAACCAGCTTCATCCATTAAGTCAATTGCCTTATCTGGTAAGAAGCGATCTTGAATATAACGATGAGATAGTTCGGCACATGCTTTGATTGCATCCTCTGTGTAGGTAACTTCATGGAACTTCTCATATTTATCCTTAATGCCGTTCAAAATAGAAAGGGTTGCTTCAACAGAAGGCTCACTTACTTGTACTGGCTGGAATCTTCGCTCCAATGCTGCATCTTTTTCGATTTGACGATATTCCTTAATGGTAGTTGCTCCGATAATATGCAGTTCCCCACGCGCTAATGCTGGTTTTAGAATATTGCCTGCATCCATTGATCCTTCGGCAGATCCTGCCCCAACTAGTTGGTGAATTTCATCTATAAAGACAATAACATTTTTTCTAGCTTGTACTTCTTGGATTACTTGTTTCATTTTTTCTTCAAATTGGCCGCGAATCCCAGTGTTTGAAACAAGAGAAGCCACATCTAACAAGTAAATTTCTTTATTTTGTAATTTTTTTGGTACCTTACCTTCTATAATTTTAAGCGCTAATCCTTCTGCTATCGCTGTTTTTCCGACACCAGGTTCCCCAATTAAAACCGGATTATTTTTATTTCTTCTATTTAAAATTTCGATTATACGTTCAATCTCATTTTCTCTGCCGATAACAGGGTCTATCAAACCAGCGTTAGCCATTTGGTTTAAGTTTTTCCCGTGATTATCGAGAATGCCAGACTTTTTATTATTAGAAGTAAAAGGAGCTTCTTTTGCAGCATTAGCTCCCCCTAGTGGATTTGATTGGTTAAATGATTGAAATAACTCATCAAAAGGGGAAGGTTGGAAAAACATTTGGCCGCTTTGTGCTGCAATTTTGTGCTTTTCTTTTTGATAGCAAGCGTGACAAAGATTCATTGTGCTTTCCATATTGTTTAAAACAAATCGTAGACTGATTGTCGCACTGTTTTGTTGGCAAATTTCACATTTCATAAATAAATATCCTCCTTTTGAATTTGACTAATATTGACCTTTTGTAAGTATGATTATACTTTGACCATTTTTGACTTTCAAGTTTTTTGCTTAAAAATATTTGTGGTTTTTTTTGGAAAACAAGTGTGCTTAATTGGTACAAAATGTCTCACTTAAAATTTATTTTTTAATTGGTAAAAAGCTCGTCATTGTTTGTCCATTTCCACATATAGTTGATGTAGGGAGGGAAATATGTGAAAAATAAATGGAGTGCAGCAATTCAGCTTGCAGCAGTTTATGTAGGTACTGTTGTTGGTGCTGGTTTTGCAACAGGAAGAGAAATAGTAGTCTTTTTTTCACAATATGGATTTATCGGTCTGCTAGGAATCCTTTTAAGTGGATTTATTTTTGCGTATTTTGGGGCGAAGCTAATGCGCATTTCTGTCAGAATAAAGGCTTCTTCTTATCAAGAATTTACCATCTATTTATTTGGCAATTTGGTAGGAACGATTATTAACTTTCTATTATTACTTATGCTAATAGGAGTTTGTGCAGTCATGTTTTCAGGAGCTGGAGCCGTATTTGAGGAGCAGCTCGGTTTAAATAAAACAGTTGGAGTTATTTTTACTATTGGACTTTCCTTAATTGTAATGATGGTTGGAACAAAAGGTCTATTTGCAGTAAACACTTTTGTTGTTCCAATTATGATTAGTTTTAGTTTTATTCTCTTTTTTCTTTCTGTTTCATTGCCAGGCTTTTTGGGAGAGATTTTTCAAATGGAGCCAATTACTTGGAAAACACTTAGTTCTCCATTTTCGTATACTGCCTTAAACTTAGCGTTAGCCATTGCGGTGTTAGTACCTGCTGCCTCTGAAATAGGGGATGAAGAAGTAGCTAAATGGGGAGGCATTTTAGGTGGGATTGCTTTGATGGTGATTCTAATTTCCAGTCATTTTTCTCTGATTATGCTTGGGGATGTTTCTCTTTATTCTATTCCGATGGCAGTCATTATGAAAAATTTAGCTCCGCAGCTTTCATGGGTTTATATTTTAGTAATTTATGGAGAAATATTTAGTTCTGTAATTGGAAATATTTATGGGTTAGAAAGGCAGATGCGTAGCTTTATTCCTTTACCGAGTATGGTTTTAATTGGGGGAATTATCACGGTGTCTTATCTAATTAGTTTTGTACAGTATGGTACTTTATTGTCTTTTTTATATCCCATATTTGGTTATATTAGCTTAGTGTTTTTATTGTTCTTATGGATAAAACCAATTCCAAAATAATATTAGTAAAGACAAATAAGTATCCCTGACTGTATCTTAAAGAACAGGGATACTTATTTGTCTAGTATTATTTATCTCACTTTTAACGGGAAGTAAGAGCCAAACCCACAAACCACAGAAAATCGAGGGAAGTAGGTATAGTAACTCTGCCGTCAACGTCCGATAAGTGCAACTAACCATCAGTGGGGAACAGGAAAAAACCACACTGATGGTGGTTTTCTTTCCGGTTAGTTAATTAACGCCTGAAGTGGAGAAGGGATACGTCCACCACGGTCAATAAGTTTAGCTGAGCTAAATGGGTTAACCCCCATTACAGGTGCTCGACCTAATAGTCCGCCAAATTCTACAATTTCTCCTTCTTTTTTACCAGGAACAGGAATGACACGGACTGCTGTTGTCTTCTTATTAATCATCCCGATTGCTGCTTCATCTGCAATTATCGCTGATAAGGTAGCAGCTGTAGCATCTCCAGTAAGTGCAATCATATCAAGTCCAACAGAGCATACACAAGTCATTGCTTCTAATTTGGAAAGAGTTAAGCTATTGTCTAGAATGCCTTTAATCATTCCATTATCTTCGCTTACTGGAATGAAAGCACCACTTAATCCACCAACATAGCTACTTGCCATGGCACCACCTTTTTTTACAGCGTCGTTCATTAAAGCTAGCGCAGCGATTGTACCATGTGTTCCCACACGCTCTAATCCAATTTCTTCTAATATTTCTGCTACACTATCATTAATTGCATTTGTCGGAGCAAGGGAAAGATCCATGATACCGAATGGAACGTTTAAACGTTCAGCAACAACACGACCGATTAATTCACCAGCGCGAGTAATCTTAAAGGTTGTCTTTTTGATGATTTCAGATACTTCGCCCAAATCTGCATCAGGATATTTTTTCAATGCGCTTAAAACAACCCCAGGCCCACTAACACCTACATTTATGACTACCTCACCTTCTCCAGCACCATGGAAGGCACCAGCCATAAATGGGTTATCTTCAACGGGATTACAGAAGACAACTAGCTTAGCACAGGCTAAACCATTTTGATCCTTCGTATTTTCTGCTGCCTTTTTGATGATTTCTCCCATTTGTTTTACAGCATCCATATTAATTCCTGTTCTAGTCGTAGCAACAGATACAGATGCACATACTCGTTCTGTGACGGAAAGAGCTTCTGGAAGGGCGTCTAATAATGTTTGGTCACCTTTAGAAATACCTTTATGAACTAAAGCGGAGTAACCTCCAATAAAATCTACATTTAAATCTTTTGCTGCTTTATCGAGTGTTTTTGCTAAAGTAACTGCTTGTTCTACCGTACTATTTCCGAGAATTTCAGCTATTGGAGTAATAGAAATACGCTTATTAATAATAGGAATTCCATATTCTTTTTCTACAGCTTTTGCTACTGCTGTTAATTTGCTTGCATATGTAGTGATTTTTTTATAAACAGATTCATTTAATTTTTGAAAATCTGAATCTGCGCAATCATATAAACTGATTCCCATCGTCACAGTACGAATATCAAGGTTCTCCATTTGTACCATGTTGATCGTTTCCATCATTTCATTTAATGCAATTTTCATTATACAGACCTACTTTCCTTAGACACGATGCATGGATTGAAAAATGTCTTCTAATTGGATATTTATTTTTAAATGAAGCTGTTCACTTAATTCATCAAACTGTTTTGTTAAGGTATCTAAGTTTTCTTTTTCCGTAATATCTACTAACATCATCATTGTAAAAAAATCTTGAAGAATGGTTTGACTGATATCTAGAATATTGATGTGATTATTAGAAAGAATGGTAGTAACCCTACTGATAATGCCAATTTGATCTTTTCCGACTACACTAACGACTGCACGACGCTGTTGAACCATTATTTCACCTCATGTTTTCCTAATTTAGTTACGGTTCTTAAATAATTAACTTCACTAAAATGTATACAAAAAAACAGATTGGATACACCAATCTGTTTCAAAGGGTAAGAAGAACCAGGACATCATAAGTATGTATTGGTTAACCTTCTGTCCTTTTACCTGAGATTGTGAATCCTTCGGTGCCGTTTCTTATAGGAAACGGTCTCTCCAGAAGCTGCTCCTGTTATAGTTTGATCCATAACATTCATAGCATGCGAATTATTTAAGAAATATAATGTGATGTTAACAGTTTTTTTTCATGTGGTCAACAGAATATTTGTCCATGGTGAGTTAATAAATGTTAGATGAAACGATCAGTCAAATGTTTAAAAGGATAGGATAAAAAATAAAATACTGTTTATTATAAAATGGAAAGGATGGAGGTGATATAATTGTCAAAGGCACAAAGAGAAAAAGAAAGAGAATGGACTGTACGTAAGCAAAAACAAAAGCCGCATGGAAAAGTCAAAACGAAAAAAGAATTAGCGGAGGAATAGTTTCTTCCTTATAATATATGATATCGATAAAGCGCATACAAAAAAGAAGTCAATAAAAGGAGTAAATCCTCATGTGACTTCTTTTTGTATGTTTAACATTTATTTAATGATGCGATAATTTTTATGATTAACAACGGTTCTTTGCTCTAGTTCAAGATCGCGGTAGTTGTTCATATAAGTTAAATCTACAATAACTGAATTTTCATTTACTTTTTCCACGATTCCTTGTAATCCTCTGAATTCAATAATATTTCCAACCTCGGCTCTTTTCACTCACAATCTCTCCTCATCATTCCAAATTTTATATAAATTCTGATTATAGTTTGCACTATTTAGAACTTATTCGTAAAAATAGCAGTATAGTAATCTTATTATATATATACTATGAAACTGCAAATAAAATGTGTATCATTTACTTTTTTGAAATAGGTTTTAGTTGGTTTGTTATTTTAAAGTTATTTCCACTTCTCAAAAGGAAATGAAGGGGAATGCTGTTAAACGAAAATTATGTATTTTTAATAATAAAAAAGAAAGGGGTGCAAGAAATATATTTACAGAATAAACTATTTTCCGATTATCTGCGATCATTAAAATGCTTACACTTTTCTGATATTAGATGATATTATAACATAATTAGTAGAATTATACATAATAATATCAAAAAATAGTAATAGAAAAAGGAAATAGGTAGAATTCTTTGCTTTAAATAAAAGAATCACTTAAAATATGGACAAAAAATGATGGAAAGGAAAATAGGTGAGTGGAATGAATAAAGAATTGGCAGAGGAAATATTAGACCAATTAATGAAAAGAGAAATAGAAAGCTATCGTGTGAAAAAAGAGGACTTCCTCACGTTTCGAACTGAATTAGTTAAAAGGGAAGACTTTAAGCATTATAAAGGTATAGCAGAAATTGGTGGAGATGTTACTTATAAATACATGGATGAACCAAGAAGTTAAGTGAAGAATTTACTTAAAACCTCGCCTCCTATCTAAGTGAATACTTCAGATAGGAGGCGAGGTTTTAAAATTGGTGTATGATGATTATTTTTTACTCCTGCTCTTTGTTCTCCATTCGAGAAAGTTCCTTAAGACCGCTAATTATCTTCTGTTTAGCATTATTGTCTCCCGTTCCTTCATATCCATATTCAAATTGATTTCCCATTTTTTTCTTCCAAGTAATATGACCAGGCATCATTATTTCGTTTTCATTTAAAGTAAATTGAAGTTGCAGGAGTAAACGTGTATCACCAACTGGTAAGTCATATGCGGAACGAAATCTTAGACCATTAGGACTTATGTTATCTATTAGGACATGTCCTTTACTAGAGAGTGTATCTGCATCAATTTTTAATGTTAGTACAGCTTCTATAGAATCATTTAATTGGTAGCGAAAAGCTTCATTTCGTTTGTATCTCATAAATTCCCTCACTTTTATCTATTATCCTGTTAAATCTTTTTGTTGTTTTCAATCATTAGGATTTAGGGATTCATTATAGGCGTTGTTAATGGCGATAATTCAGACAAAAATATTTCGACATAAAAGAAGTATTGGACTTAATAACTGGAAATTTATACTTAAAAGTTTTAATAATATTTAAGCTTGTTTAACTAAATAATGCAATATATTTTTCGTTGTCCAATTGGTTTCTATTCTAATCTTTGACGGAATTGTTACAATAATTAGGTGTTCGAATGAGAAGTGACCATAACAGTTAACTGTATAAAAGTTAACTACTTTGGGAATTTATAAAACAGGAAATAACAGTAAAATACGATAAAATTCACTAAATTTCCCCATAAAGTTAACTATTTTTTGTCGTTTAGTAAATTTTGATTGTCTATGCAAGAAAGAAATGCTATTCTTTCATTTGAGATGTCTTTTTCAAAAACTTAAATTACCTGCCTATTTTAAACATGATTTTTACATGTTTTCATCTTTTTAGAAGATGCTATAAATGGTTGTAAAGGAAGTTTGTGTACATAGACAATTAATTTTTTCGACAAAATACATAGCTTTCGGTTTACAATTGTAATATATAAATTATATATTATTTATGATAAACAATTGTTGGTTTATATTAAAGGTTGTTTAAGTTTGAAAAGTTTAGCTTATTGTTAACATCTTAATAACTTAATCGATAAAGGAGAATGATTTTATTATGGTAGAAAAACAATTTAAAGTTATTGCAGATACAGGAATTCATGCAAGACCAGCAACTCTTTTAGTACAAGCTGCTAGCAAGTTCGATTCAGATATTCAATTAGAATATAAAGAGAAAAAAGTTAATCTTAAATCAATTATGGGTGTAATGTCATTAGGTATTGCTCAAGGTGCTGATATTAAAATTATTGCTGAAGGTAATGATGAGCAAGAAGCAATTAATGGATTACAAGAAACTTTAAATAAAGAAGGTTTAGCAGAATAATGAGTTTTTTACAAGGAATTGCTGCATCTAGTGGAATAGCCATTGCAAAAGCTTATCGTTTAGTGGAACCAGACCTTTCTTTTGAAAAGACTAGCGTAGAAAATGCAGAAAATGAAATTTCTCGTTTTCAAGAAGCTTTATCAAAAGCAAAGTCAGAATTAGAAGCTATCCGTGAAAAAGCTAATAAAGAGCTTGGTGCGGATAAAGCTGCGATTTTTGAAGCGCATTTATTAGTATTAAGTGATCCAGAATTAATTGCACCTATTGAAGATAAAATTAAAACAGACCTAGTCAATGCTGAATTCGCATTAAAAGAAACTACAGACATGTTTATTACAATGTTTGAATCAATGGATAATGAATATATGCAAGAAAGAGCAGCAGATATTCGTGACGTGACTAAACGTGTAATGTCTCATCTTTTAGGTGTACATTTGGTAAACCCAAGTATGATTTCAGAAGAAGTAATCGTAGTAGCAGAGGACTTAACACCATCTGATACTGCACAACTTAACCGTCAATTTGTTAAAGGCTTCACAACTGATATTGGTGGTAGAACATCTCACTCAGCAATTATGGCTCGTTCTTTAGAAATTCCTGCTGTTGTTGGTACAAAAAAAGCGACAGAAGAAATTAATAATGGCGATTTAGTAATTGTTGATGGATTAAAGGGAGAAATCCATATTAATCCAACACCTGAAGTAGTGGAAAGCTATAAACAGACTGCTGAACAATATGAGCAACAAAAAGCAGAATGGGCAAAACTAGTGAATGAACAAACAGTAAGTTCAGACGGCGTTCATGTGGAACTTGCAGCAAATATTGGTACACCAAACGATTTAGAAGGTGTAACTAATAATGGTGCAGAAGCAGTTGGTTTATATCGTACAGAATTCTTATACATGGGCAGAGACCAACTTCCTACAGAAGATGAGCAATTTGAGTCATACAAAGCTGTCCTTGAAGGAATGAAAGGAAAGCCAGTTGTTGTACGTACATTAGATATTGGTGGAGATAAAGAATTACCATATTTAGATCTTCCAAAGGAAATGAATCCGTTCTTAGGTTTCCGTGCTATTCGTCTTTGCTTAGAGGAGCAAGATATTTTCCGTACGCAATTAAGAGCGTTGTTACGTGCAAGCTCATATGGAAATTTAAAAATCATGTTCCCTATGATTGCTACTCTAAACGAATTCCGTGCAGCTAAAGCTCTTTTAGAAGAAGAGAAAGCTAACTTAACATCGGAAGGCGTTAAAGTTGCGGAAAAAATTGAGCTAGGTATTATGGTAGAAATTCCCTCTACAGCGGTGCTTGCAGATCAGTTTGCTAAAGAAGTTGACTTCTTCAGTATTGGAACAAATGACTTGATTCAATACACAATGGCTGCAGATCGTATGAACGAACGCGTATCTTACCTTTATCAACCATACAATCCTTCTATTTTGCGTCTTGTTAAAATGGTTATTGATGCAGCGCATAAAGAAGGAAAATGGGCAGGTATGTGTGGAGAGATGGCAGGAGATGAAACAGCAATTCCTTTATTATTAGGATTAGGCTTAGATGAATTCTCGATGAGTGCTACATCTATCTTAAAAGCTAGATCGCAAATTCTAAATCTTTCTAAAGCAGAAATGGAAGAATTAGCGGAAAAAGCACTACAAATGTCTACAACTGAAGAAGTTATGGAAGCAGTAAAGGCTGCTGCAAAACTTTCATAAAAAAGAGGTTTATCCTTTAAAATAGTGGGTATAAATAAAAATAGCATAAGCTCTTTTTACAAGTTAGCTTAACGCTATTCTCATTTTCCCCTTATTTGAACTGACTAGATGATTCTAGTCAGTTTTTTTGTTGTGTATGATAAAAAACCTGGTTATGGAAGAGAGATAGTTACATTAGTAATTTCGATTTAACATTTATGACTACTGCATTAGTGATATAAGTGACTTATTGAGTTGAATTGATAGCCATATAACAAAAAGGTTGGCAAAATTTTAAAAATTGTATATAATTATTTATAATATTAATAATGTATACTTACTCAAAGGGGAGTAGCTTTTAGGATAGTACCTAAAACAAAGTCGTCAGTTCATGGCAGATGCCATCGGCTTTGTTGGCATATTTATGCTTAGCAAGACCTTTGCCTATTTGGCAAAGGTCTTTTTTGCGTATCAAGAAGCAAAAGCCGATAGGAGGAAGTGTACAAATAGTAATGAAAGGAGGGGGGGACTGGCGTAGTTTTGTAGGTGTTTTTACTTAAGTATAATTGCTTATAGAAAGATTATTACCACCAATTATTATGCTAAGATTCAGCACGTTTAATCTTTTCATACTTGTTATCCTTTTTAAGGGAAGAACAATAGTTGTAAAGTTCTTTTAAGTAGCCGATGATTATTATAGCTGCTCTAATATGAAATTACATACATGAAAAGTCTGCAAAGAGGAAAAATATATACATTCGTAATTAATCACCCCATACTACTGAATAACGAGGTTTCGTGGACGTTAATATTGGGAAGGGGTAAGGAAAGATAGGAAAAGTGAATTTGTCAGAAAAATATTTCAGGTTACATAGATGTGCATAATGAGAAAGATGAAATCTAAGATTGTTAAACCTGAAATTAAAGGAGATGAATAAAGCCAAGTGGAATTTTATCAAAAGGAAAAAGATGTCGTATTAAAGGATTTACAGTCATCTGAACAAGGATTATCAACAGATAAGGTAAAGAGTCTTTTGGAAAAAGAAGGATATAACGAGCTGAAAGATAAAGAAAAAGTACCAACATGGAAGCTCTTTTTAGAAACATTTAAAGATCCTATGGTTATTGTGTTGTTAGTAGTAATTGTTATTCAATTAATTATGGGGAAGTTTGTAGAATCACTCATCATTTTTTTAGTTTTATTGCTAAATTCTGTAATTAGTGTCATTCAAACTAAAAAAGCTGAAAGTTCACTAGATGCGCTGCGAAGTATGAGTGCTCCTGAAGCAAAAGTAAGACGTGATAATACAAATAGCACGATTCCTGCAAGAGAGTTAGTACCAGGAGATATCGTTTTTCTAGAAGCTGGTGATTATGTTCCAGCAGATGGGCGGATTTTGGAAAGTGGTTCTTTAAAAGTTAATGAAGGGATGTTAACAGGAGAATCAGAAGCAATAGAGAAACAAGAAAAAGTGATTACGGAGGATTCTGCGCTTGGTGATCGTATCAATATGGTTTATAGCAGTTCCCTAGTCGTGTATGGTCGAGGTACTTTCGTCGTAACAGGAACTGGAGAAAAAACCGAAATTGGTAAAATTGCTGATATGCTTAACACAGCAGAAGAGAAGCAAACACCTTTACAGCAAAAACTTGCAGATTTCAGTAAAAAATTAGGAGTAGGAATTCTTATTTTATCTGTTCTGATCTTTGCTATCCAAGCGTTAAGAATATGGTTAGGAGATGAAACGGTTGACGTTACGACTTCCATTCTTAATGCGTTATTATTCGCAGTTGCTGTAGCAGTAGCAGCCATTCCAGAAGCATTATCTTCTATTGTTACTATAGTTCTATCGGTTGGAACGAATAAAATGGCAAAGCAAAGTGCGATTATTCGAAAGTTACCTGCAGTCGAAACATTAGGATCGACCAGTGTTATATGTACAGATAAGACAGGGACTTTGACACAAAATAAAATGACCGTAACGGATTATTTTATTCCAGAAGGGGAAAGGGAGCACTTGCCACCGGATCCTTTTCAGTGGAACCATTCGGAAAAACTTTTGTTAAATATTGCAGTACTTTGTAATGATTCATATATAAATAAAGAAAATAGAGAAGTGGGAGATCCAACAGAAGTTGCGCTTATTAACTTTTATAATGATGGCAAAAGGAATTATGAAGAGGTACGCTCTCGATATCCGAGAGAAGCGGAACTGCCTTTTGATTCAGATCGAAAGTTAATGTCTACTATTAATACGATTGATAACCAACGTCTAATGCTCATAAAAGGCGGCCCAGATGTTATGTTTAATCGGGCGACAAAAATATTGGTTAATGAAAAGGAAGAACCGTTTACAAATGAATGGTTAAAGAAACTGCAGGGGGCTAATGAGGATTTTTCAAATCAAGCATTAAGGGTTCTTGCATATGGATATAAACATGTGCCGCAGGATAAGACAACTATAACGGAAGAGGATGAGTCTGAAATAATCCTTGTTGGTTTAACAGCAATGATGGATCCGCCGCGAGATGCCGTATACGCATCGATAGAGCAAACGAAAGATGCTGGTATTCGAACAGTTATGATCACTGGAGACCATAAAACAACTGCCCAAGCAATTGGGCGTAAAATTGGATTAATGCAAGAAAATGATATTGCGTTAACTGGTCAAGAATTAGATGCATTATCAGAAGAAGAGCTAGATCAAAAATTAGAAAGCATTTCTGTTTATGCTCGTGTCTCGCCAGAAAATAAAATAAGAATTGTTAGAGCATGGCAAAAGAAAAATCGAATTGTTGCGATGACTGGTGATGGTGTCAATGATGCTCCAGCATTAAAACAGGCTGATATTGGTATTGCAATGGGAAGTGGTACAGATGTTGCCAAAGATTCAGCTGATATGATTCTTACAGATGATAATTTCGTGTCAATCGTTAATGCAGTTGGAGTAGGAAGAACTGTTTTTGACAATATCAAAAAATCAATTGGGTACTTGTTTGCAGGGAATTTTGGGGCAATAATTGCTATATTGTTTGCAGTCATTGCTGGTTGGGCAAATCCATTTACGGCTTTACAGCTGTTATTTATAAACTTAGTTAATGATTCTTTACCTGCTATTGCTCTTGGGATGGAGAAATCAGAGCCAGGAGTAATGAAGCGCAAACCAAGAGATGTCAAAGAAGGAATCTTTGCAGGAGGAACGCTTCGTGCAGTCGTTACAAGAGGGATTTTGATTGGTGTAGCAGTAATCATTGCCCATTATATCGGTTTGCAGCATTCCGATGAATTAGGAGTAGCTATGGCTTTCACCACATTAATTCTTTCGCGGTCATTGCAAACTTTTGCTGCTAGATCTAGTACACAAACGATTATTGGTGTCGGCTTATTTTCCAATAAATATGTTTTAGGAGCAGTGGGAATATGTTTCTTCCTATATCTAATCACTATTTTGCCATTCGCTAGAGAAGTGTTCGCTATCCCTCCTTCATTTGGTTTACATGAATGGTTAATAGCAACAGGATTAGCAATTGCTGCTGTGATTGGGATGGAAATAATGAAAGTGATTATGGTGAAGTTATTACGTAAATAAAGAAAAAACTATCTGGAAATATGCGATCGAATTGTTTAGAGAGTATATTCTAGATAGTTTTTTTAAAATAGACAACCATTTAACACAATCAAAAAAGTTTTCGTGATACTATAAAGAAAAACAATGTTAATGGATGGCAACATTGTAAAAAGGAGAGGAAGCAAAATATGTTGGCAAAAGAAACAACGACGATTGGCTTTATTGGTACAGGTGTTATGGGGAAAAGTATGGCAAGACATTTATTGCATGCAGGTTATCCTGTTATTGTACATAATCGTACAAAAGAAAAGGCGTCTGATCTTATAGCAGAAGGAGCGGATTGGGCCGATAGTCCGCATGAAATCGCTTCTAAAGCCAATGTAATCATAACAATTATTGGGTATCCAAAAGATGTTGAGGAAGTATATTTAGGTGAACTTGGTTTAGTTAAAAATGCAAGAGAAAATACATATCTAATAGATATGACGACATCTACTCCGAGCCTTGCGAAAAGAATATATGAGGAAGCGAAAAAGAAAAATATCTATACCTTAGATGCACCTGTTAGTGGTGGAGATGTGGGTGCAAGAGATGCAAAATTATCGATTATGGTTGGAGGAGACGAGGCTGTTTTTAAAGAACTTCAGTCAATATTTGAAATGCTTGGAACCAACATTGTTTACCAAGGACCAGCAGGAGCTGGCCAACATACAAAAATGTGCAACCAAATAGCAATTGCTTCGAATATGATTGGTGTAACAGAAGCGATTGTGTATGCAAAGAAAGCAGGATTAGATCCAGAAAAAGTTCTACAGAGCATTACAAGTGGAACCGCAGGCAGTTTCTCTTTGAGTAATTTAGCGCCAAGAATGATTAAAGGTGATTTTGAGCCAGGATTCTATATCAAGCATTTTATTAAAGATATGAGAATTGCGCTGGAAGAGGCAGAAGGAATGAATATGGAGACACCAGGGCTATCACTTGCTGAAACACTGTATAGTCATTTATCAGCAAAAGGTGAAGATGAGAGTGGCACACAGGCTTTATATAAATATTGGGATCGATAAAAAAACAGCTTCCACCTCTGATGTTTGCAGAGATGGAAACTGTTTTTCTTATTTTTCTAGATAGTTTTTTATATATTCCTCTAATCGATTACATGCTTCAGTCAATGTTTCCATTGAATACGCAAACGAAATGCGGAAGTATCCTTCTCCTAGTTCGGAAAAAGCACTTCCTGGTACAACGGCTAAATTAACTTTATTAACTAAATCAAGACAAAAATCAAAGGAATTCATTTGATCTGTCGGTACTTTGATAAAAAAGTAAAATGCACCATCTGGCATAACGATATCGAAGCCGATAGAAGATAAGCGATCATATAGATATTTTCTTCTCTCTCTATAATCATCTCTCATTGGTTTGGCATCATCGATACCGGTAGTTAATGCTTCTAAAGCAGCTCTTTGAGAGATAGAAGAAGCGCATGTTACATTATATTGATGAACTTTTATTATTTGCTGACTGAGGATTGTTGGAGCAAATAACAAACCAACTCTCCATCCAGTCATACTATGTGACTTAGATAGTCCATTAATTACAATCGTTTGTTCACGAAGGTATTGAGCAATAGACACATGCTCTTGATCGTATAATAATTCGCTGTAAATTTCATCGGCTAAAATAAAGATGTCTTTTTCTCGAATTAGATCAGCTATTTCTATTAATTCTTTTTCCGTAAGGCTAACCCCTGTAGGATTTGATGGATAGGGTAGAACAATACATCTTGTTTTTTCTGTGATGTATTTCTTTATAACATCAGCTGTAAAACGAAAAGAAGTATGACGAATATCAGCATATACAGGAGTTGCACCACATAAACGGATAATGGGCTCATAGCCAGGATACACTGGTCCTGGAAGAATTACTTCGACATCTTGGTCGAGGATAGTCCGAAATGTAACGTCAATTGCTTCACTAGCTCCCACTGTGACAATTACTTCTGTAGAAGGGTCATAGGAAAGATTATATTTTTTATTTACAAACTGTGATGCTGCTTTTCGTAGAGCAAGATCTCCAGCGTTATGTGTGTAGGATGTATAATTTTCATCAATGGAAGTTTTAGCAGCTTCTTTAATATGTAGAGGGGTTGGAAAATCTGGTTGACCTATTGTTAAAGAAATCATCCCTTCTTTTCCGGCAACCATATTAGAGAACTTTCTGATACCAGAAATCTCAATATTTTTAACTTTTTTATTGATTAAATGTTCCATATTAAGTCTCCTATCGTAACGTATTCTATAATGATATCAAAAGCGATGATTAATGAAAATACATAGACAAATAAAAAGAGCAGGTACTTGAAAAATCTTTCCCTGCTCGAAGCTTAATATTATATTCTTAATAACCATACTCCCAATCAACATCTTCTTCAATAAATAATAATTGTTCATGGGATGATTGATCAGAATGAGTCTCTATGGATTTGGTTGTAAGGTTCTTTTCATCTGATTTTTTCCATGTGTCCAAATCGATATTTTCTAAAAATGTGACGGATAAATCATCGTGAAAAAGAATTGCAGTACCCTTCATTGTGTACTCGTCCCCTCTTAAAGTGATTTAACAAAAATATCTTAACTTCTTTATTCACATCTTACACTTTTAGCATATGCCAATCGTATAAAATCGTCTAGGACTTTGTTAGATATTTCACGAAATAGAAAAAAATATTTAAACGTTTTATGAACATTTTTAGAAAACAGCTTTGTTTAAAAATTGTAAATCTACTAAACGTTTCATAAAAAAGGTTGTTTAGAGAATAAATACCAATTATCATATTAGAAGGAGGGGAAAATAAATGGTTACAACAATACAAATAGAAGAAAATGAAAAGCATCCACAATATGCTGGATTTTGGATTCGTTTCGGGGCATGGGCAATCGATAGTATCATTCTCGGTATACCTTTACTAATTCTTTCGAATGTTATCTTTGCTCTGTTTGTGAATTCAATGGAAGTTCCTGAGGAATTATTGATTGATCCAACGAGTATAGATACGTTATCTGATGCTGAAATTTTATCAATCGCTGGTCCTATGATGCTTGCTTTCTTTGGAACGATGATCGTATGTATGATATTTAGTCTTTTTTACTATACTCTGTTTCATGCATCTAAATGGCAAGCTACAATTGGAAAAAAACTATTAGGCTTAAAGGTAACGGATAAAAATGGAAAGAGACTTTCTTTCTGGAGAAGCTTAGGGAGATACTTAGTTTCTAGTCTATTATCAAGTATTTTGTTAATTGGTTTCATACTTGCAGCATTTACAGAGAAAAAACAAGCATTACATGATTTAATAGTAGGTTCAGTTGTAATCAAAAAATAATTCCGATCACATCTGTTAAAAAATCCATCATGGAAGTGGTGATCACAAACATGATGGATAACCAAAAGGTTCTGAAGCAGACAAACGAGAGGGTGTTATTGCGTTTTAACATACCCGATATTGGAGAGGAGAGCTTAACGGATGGAACCGATAACCAATAAAGTTAAACTAGAAAAAAAGGGATTGGCATTATATTTTTCTTTGCCAATACTTTCGTGGGCACTCTATGATGCTGCTAATACTATTTTTTCGTCTAATATTAATACAATCTTTTTCCCCTTATATTTGCAAGAAATCGTAGGTTCAGATGAAGTACAGAAACAAATAGCCTCAACTTTTATTTCCTATGCCAATGCACTAGCAAGTTTTCTATTAGTCATTTTTACGCCTTTATTTGGTGTAATGATGGACAGAACTGGAAAAAAGAAAAAGTATATTGTAATTTTAACATTACTAACTGTAATAGGTACGATTGCAATGGGGATTTTTTCGTTTATTCCATTTACACAAATGATGTTTGGAATCCCAATGTCTTTAATACTTGTCATTCTTTTTTTTGTACTATCTAAATTTACGTATCATTCCAGTCTGGTGTTTTATGATACGATGATTTCTGATTTAGGAACCAAAGAACAGATTCCGTTAATTTCTGGGTTTGGTGTAGCAATAGGTTATTTTGGAACACTTATCGGCCTATCTGTTTATTTGTTTATGGACGATGGAGCATATAATCAATCTTTTATTCCAACTGGTATTCTTTTTTTGCTGTTATCTTTGCCATTATTTATTTTCATAAAGGATACACCAAAGGAAAATGTTCCAAAGCAATCTGTTCTATCAGGATATCGTGAAATACTCGAAACCTTTAAGCAAATGAAGAATTATCGGAAGATTTTTATTTTTATGCTTGCCTATTTTTTTCTCAATGATGCGTTAGCTACTACTATTGCAATGATGTCAGTATATGCAAATGCGGTTATTGGTATTAGTACTGGTAAGTTTATTATTCTTTATCTTGTGTCCACCATCGCAAGTATTATTGGTTCTTTTATTTTTGGATATATAACGAAAAGTATTGGAGCTTATCGAGCTGTGCGCTATGTAGGGATTTTATTAGTTATTGCGCTGATCATTGCAACGATTGCTTGGAATGAAGGGTTATTCTGGGTAGCTGGAAGTCTATTTGGAGTGGCATTAGGTAGCATGTGGGTAACGACAAGAACGTACATAGTCGAAATTACTCCAGAAGAAAAACGAGGACAATTTTTTGGGCTGTTTGCCTTTTCTGGTAAAGTATCTTCTATTCTCGGTCCTTTATTATATGGAACTATTACATTTGCTTTTGCTGATTTAGGAAATACAGCAAGTAGAATGGCACTAGGATCGTTAATTATCTTAACTATTATCGGGTTAGTTATTCATGCACGTGTGAAGGAAGAATGATAGGAAAATAAGTTAGGTTGTTCATAAGAGTAAACAAAATGTAAATGTTCCGTCAGAGGGAGGATAATTTGCATGATTATTACTTAAATGAACAGCCTTTTTACATACCGCAAAAAATCCATCAAATGAGAAATTTGGACGAACTACTTTAAGAATAGCTAATAAATCCGATATAAAGGATAGGTATATAATATTAGTTAGTCGATTTTCATAACGGAATGAATTTTTTAAAACGCCGAAAGGACAAGAATATATGAAAAATGATAAAGGGATACTTTTAGAAACTGGCACAAATGAATTAGAAATTGTTGAGTTTAGCGTAGGAAAGAATCACTTTGGTATAAATGTGATTAAAGTGAAGGAAATTATTAACCCAGTTCCCATTACTCCAATTCCACATGCACACCCGTATGTAGAAGGAATTGTGGAGCTAAGAGGGGAAGTTTTAACAGTTGTTAATCTTGCAAATGTTTTAGGATATTCGCCTTCTGAAACCCCGGAAAAAGATAAATATATTGTTTCGGAATTTAATAAAACAAAAATAATTTTCCATGTCCATAATGTAACCCAGATTCATCGTATATCATGGGAAAATATTGAAAAACCATCCGAAACTTATTACGGTACGGAGAGTCAAATTATTGGGGTAGTCAAATTAAACGGTGAGATGATTCTGTTACTTGATTTCGAGAAAATTGTTGTAGATATTAACCCTGAATCTGGGATAAATGTTCAGCAAGTAAAAAAATTAGGAGACAGAAAGAGAAGTGACAAGAAACTAATTGTCGTGGAAGATTCTGCACTTTTAAGAAAATTGTTAGAAGACACTTTAAATGCAGCTGGATTTCAGCATATAACATTTTTTGAAAACGGTCGTGAAGCATTAAACTATTTGACGAAAAAAGTGGAGGAAGGTAATTCAGTAGATGAAGTTGCTCAATTGATGATTACTGATATCGAAATGCCTCAAATGGACGGGCATCATTTAACAAAAGTAGTCAAAGATAATGCAAACTTAGCACAATTGCCTGTTGTTATATTCTCTTCTTTAATTACAGATGATTTAAGACATAAAGGACAGGTAGTTGGAGCAAATGCTCAAGTAAGTAAACCAGAAATTAATGAATTAATTCATATTATTGATAATAATATTTTATAAAAGCTTACTACCAAATAGAAAATATTATTATGTGAAGAAAAATAGCCAAGCTAGGTTGAACTAGTTCGGCTATTTTTTAGTTCAGCTATTTTTTAAAGAATTGTTGTTTTTAATCGGAAAAATGAAGGAGTCGGGAAAATAGAGCAGCCGGAATGGTGAAAGCAATATTAATAACTTTCACCAAGCTTTTTAAAAACAGGTTTTTGGTATTTCTTTTTGCGGGTAGTTTGATTTGGTGATGTCTCTTCTTTTAGCCCAGTATAGGTGGATAAAAGTTTTTTTGATTGTGTTAAGGAAAGAGTTGATTTGGGATTTCGAACACTTTGATTGAGAGATCCTAAATGTGGCAATTCCTCAAAATCCTTTTTAGTCGGAGGTAAATGAAATGTATAGTTTTCACATGCAATCAATAAATCTGATTGTTGTTGACTATATCTTGGATTATTTGAGAAGTGTAGACCAATTTTTTTTGCTTTGCCTTCTGCTAATAGTTTATGTAAACTATCATGTTTTAATTTATATAGGAATTTTGGGTTTGGTGCTGTCTTTGCATGACGATTTACGACAGATATTGCCTGTAGAAGGTTTTCAACCGTAAGTTGTATTGGTGGTGGATATTTTTGCTGCTTATTCAATCGCCTAACTCTCCTTTCTATTGATTTGTACAAGTAATTATACTATTTTTGCGAAAGAAAGGGAATAAAAAGAGCATATCTTTTCTACTATGTCCTCGTTAATGGAGCAAATGAAGATTGATTAACGCCTCTTTCAAGAATAAACATAATTTTTTATCTATTTAAGTACAGAATCCCATGCAGTTGCCGATAAAAATAGTAAAAGAAAAGTAGAGGCATGGTGAAGAGTGCTTACCATTGTGCCGAAGTTTGTTGAAATGAAATTTACTTTTAATCGATTTTATCTTTTAAAAAAGGTGTTTTCTAAAACAAAATAATAATTGCTGCGTGTAAGGAATGAAATGGATGGACAAATATAACAAGAATATTACAAGTGAGAACATGATAGCTCAATCCAAATCAAATATAGAGAATATCATTTTTGAAATTATTTTTATGTATATAAAAGATATGGTCTTTATTATGAAAGTAGAAAAAGGGAAAACTTTTCGCTATATTTTTGTAAATGAAGCTGCATTGTTATTTGCTAAATTACCAATTGACTTTATTGGAAAAAAGCTTCAAGAGGTTTCAACTGGGGAAACGGCTGCTATATTGCAACAGGAATATTCGATTGTATGTGAGACAAAACAAAATCATAGTTATATAGATCAAATCAAGGCGGAAAATGGGGGGATTATTCATGCAGAATCTGTTTTAACACCCATTTTGGATGAGCAAGATGAAGTGAAGTACATTGTTTCTATTACGAGAGATATCACAGAGTCTATAATGGAAAAACGACAGCTGCATGAAAGCAAACAAAGATATCGATCATTAATAGAAAATAACTTAGATGCAGTCTTTACTGTTGATTTAGATGGAGTTATTCATGATATTAATCCAGCTGGTTTAAAGTTAATTGGGAGAAGCGAGGAAGAACAACCTATCTTTTCGCTTTATGAACTAATAAATGAGGAAAATACCCTTTTCTATGATAGCTTTAGAAAATGCAAACTAACGGAATCATCGCAATCTATCGATTGTAAGCTAATAAGCCATAATGGTAACAAAATGTCTGTTCATACGAAATTCGTTCCAATTAAAGTAAATCATGCAACTAGAGGTATTTATGTTATCTTAAGAGATATTTCAGAACGAACCAAAACAGCAGAAAAGATACGTTATATGTCATTTCATGATCAGCTAACTGGTCTTTATAATAGACGGGCGCTGATGGAAGATATAAATCTTGAAATTAAAAGAGCAGAAACCGAGCAAGTAGCTTTTGCTTTAATGACTATTGATTTAGATCGGTTTAAATACATCAACGATACATTTGGCCATATTGTTGGAGATCAAATTCTTTTAAAAGTTGCAGAAAGGTTATTAGAGTTTAAAAATTATAGATGTCATGTGTATCGACAAGGAGGAGACGAATTTAATATTCTCCTATCCAATACAAATAGACAGGAAACAGCAAGCTTTGCTCAGCGTATAATCTCAAGTTTTGCTAATTCATTTTATTTAAATTCTCATGAATACTATATAAGTCCGAGTATTGGAATAAGTATGTATCCACATGATGGTGAGAATATTGAAACAGTAATTAAGAATGCAGATGAAGCACTATTTCGTGTAAAAGAAAGAGGCAAAGCGCATTATCAATTTTATCGTTCTGATATGACTTCAAGTCTAAGCAATGTAATATCATTAGAAACAAAGTTGCGAAAAGCGATCCAAAAAAAGGAACTTAAATTATATTATCAGCCACAAATTGATTTAAATGGTTATACATTTAACAGCTTTGAGGCACTATTAAGATGGGAAAGCCTCTCTTTAGGAGTGGTTGCTCCCAATGATTTTATCCCCCTTGCAGAAGATACAGGTCTCATTATTTCAATTGGTAATTGGGTAATTGAAACAGCATGTGAGCAGATAAAAGTTTGGAAAGCACTATATAATAAAGATGTACGAATAGCTGTGAATATTTCTCCGAAGCAATTTCAGCAACCTAATTTTATAGAAGTAATTCGTACTTCTATTCAAAAGTTTAAGATTAAGCCATCCATGTTAGAAATCGAGATTACAGAAGGACTTATGGGGAATATTAAAGAAGCAATTCCGGTGTTTGTCAAGATAGTTGTCGCATTTAACTTGTTTACTAGTGTAAGAACGTAAGGGTAACTACCGCGCTTTGCTTGGTGGCCTTCTCATCAAAGAACAGAATTCATTCTGTTCTTTGATGAGAAGGGAATGGGTAGTTCAAGCTCAGTCGCAGTGGGGCTATTTTGTTCCATCCTTTTCTATCTTGTCCTTTATTGGGTTTAAAGCCACTGAATCATGTGCACTCCAGTCTCTAGTTGAGCGCGTCCAACGTTCTGGATGCTTTTGTTTCGCTAGTTCATAAACTTCTTTGCGCTTTTTCAGTATCCCAATATGCGCACCTGTGTGGCATTGTTCTGGCGTCACAAAATTTATACCACTGTGTAAATGTATACAGTTATACCAATTCACAAATCTTAATGCCCATTCACGTGCAGCCTCAAGTGTTTCAAAGCCTCTGTACGGGAATTCAGGTCGATATTTCAGAGTCCGAAACATTGCTTCAGAATAGGGATTGTCATTACTTACTCTTGGTCTTGAATAAGAGCTTTGGATCCCTAATTTTTCAAGTAATACCTGAAATGTTGCGGCTTTCATGGGACTGCCATTATCGGAATGTAAAACGAGTGGTTTACCTTGGATTTTTTCACTAATAATCGTCTTCTTCATTAAATCTTCAGCGTGTTTTGCCTCCTCTGACTCCCAAATCTCCCAACCTACGATTTTTCTACTAAAAATATCGATAATTAAGTAGAGTCGATAAAACAAGCCTTTCACCGGCCCTTTTAACCACGTTATATCCCATGTCCATACCTGGTTTGGGGCTACTGCTAAATGACTTTCTGGTAATCTACCCTCGGGCTTTTTGCTTCTTCCCCGATGATTTTGCATTTTATGCTCACGAAGAACTCTATAAAAGCTAGATTCGGAGGCGATATAAATGCATTGATCTGCTAATTTTGGCACGATTTGAGTAGGCGGTAGGTCTACAAATTCCTCTTTTTTAACAACCTCCAGTATCTCTTGTTTTTCCTCTATCGTTAATTTATTTTTTGGCTCTGGACGTAACGCAATAGGGCGTTGATCCTCCTTGATTCCACCTTCTGAAATCCAGCGTTCATAGGTGCGAACGCTAATGTTCAATTCTTTACACGCCGGGGCTAATCGCGCACCATTTTGGTTTGCTTCTTGGATGAGTTCTACTGCTAGTGCGCGATCTGACGGGCTGATCATTCGTCCTCTTGGTCCCCCCAGATCGCTTGGGCCTTTTTTCTTAATAGTAATAAGGCTGCAGCTTCTGCCAATGCTTTTTCTTTTTTACGCAAATCTTTCTCTAATGCCTTTCCTCGCTTTTTCTCCTCTTTTAATTCTTGATTTAACTGCTTTGTTTGACTAGATTCTCGCCCATTTGCATTAAGGCATGAATCTCGCCATGCGTCAATCTGTTCTTTATAAAGTCCCTTTTTTCGACAATACTCCGCTAGCTCCGCACCATTCATTGAGTATGTTTCCATAACTATGAGAAACTTATCTTCACTGCTCCAGTGTTCAGAACTTTGTCCATCTCCGGGTGTGGGGTTTCCAGATGATCTAGCCTCTTTTCTCCACTTGTAAAGCGTGGGTTCAGTAATGCCCAACTCTTCACTTAATTGGCCAACCGATTCATTAGTGGGGGGCATCATTCTCTTAATAATTGATGCTTTCTCTTCCTTTGTATAACGTTTACCATTATTACTTTTCATGTCGATCAACCTCCGTGTATGATTTAAACTATACACTAAAGTTCCCTACGACATCTATCCTAACAGAGGGGGATTCCTATCCTACGAAAATTAAAGGAGTTAGGTGTTATTATTTCAGTTGATGATTTTGGAACTGGGTATTCTTCGCTTAGCTATATTAAACAATTTCCAATTGATGTTTTAAAGATTGATCAGTCTTTTGTAAAAGATGTTGTTACAAATGCTAAGGATGCTGCTATTACGACAACTATTATTCACTTAGGACAAAATTTAGGAATGGAAGTTATTGCAGAAGGTGTAGAAAATAAAGAGCAAGAAGATTTCTTAAAGAAGGCAAATTGCCAAAAAGCACAAGGATATTATTATTCCAAGCCATTGACATGCGAAGCTGCAGAACAGTTTCTTAGGGGATTCTAAACATGTTTGTTGATTTGAATCATAAACTTATATTAGAGAGTAAATTATCATTGATAAATATCATTTCTGTTACGAAAGAAAGCTTGTGATAACTTAAACTAGTCAGTCAATCCATTAAAAATTAAGTTTGAAGTTCCCTTTTTTCCTTTGTAATTTTTAAAATGTACGAGGTTTTAGTAAAGAGTGCGTTGATTGCATTTTATATTCTTGATTTCCGCGGAAATAAAAAGGGTTTCCCTTCCCTTATTTACTAGAAAAACAAGAGTATTTAATACAATCAACGCGAGTAGTAGAGTTTATTTATAAGATGTATATTCTAACCTTTACCGATAACTAATTGCTCTTGATTTTAAAGCATGCCAAGATTTAATGAAGGTTTTTTTCTCCACTTTTACATTTTTCTTGCCTGATAAGGGATCGTTTAAGTAAACATGATTATTATTGAAGCCAACTAAAACAACAGCATGCAAATCCAATGGAGTTTTAATGGTCTTTCCATTATGTTTCCATGATTCCCATCTATCAGGTAAACGATAATCACCAGTAGTCCAAACTACAATGGGGTAACCATTTTCTACATGTCTTTCTATAGCTTGAAATGAATGATTTGTTAAGTTAACAGCTCTTTCTGGAAGGTATTTGTTAACTAGATCTTCCATTGGTTTATCAAATACGGCATATCCAGGATTTTTTCCCGTCATGTCGCCAACAAAACCAATTGATGGATCTCCCCATTTGATAATATCTCCATTTTTTCGCACTAATGGATCTAAGTCTTTTTGAATATTTTTATAAAGATCCATTTTCGTTACTTTAACACCAGCATAGTTTAAGACCATTGTTAAACTAGTCACTTCGCATCCATAGCGTAATTCTGGATTTTGTTTTATTAATGGAACATCTAGCTGGATATTTTTATTTGAGTTTAATACTGGATTGACTACTTCTGTTTTTGGTTTTGTGTTGTCTTCAATGTGGAAATATTCCCAAGTTTGCTCTGATCCAAAAAAGGGAGCGAGCAAAAGTAATAGTTTAAACAACTGCATATACTACCTCTTTCTTGCCAACTCCTAATTTTATCATACGAAGTTTCCGCTAAAATATAAGGACATATTATTACCAAGGGAGACAGGTTTATTTCGTGTTAGCTTATCGAAAATAATACCTTATAAGAGAAGAAAAGCTGAATTAATCAGAAAATAGAAAGAATTTTCTATCATTATTTTTATAACCAAGAATTTATATGATATAATAAGGTTTATTTTAATCTTAGAACAAAGCGAAGAACCTTTGCGTACTGTCTAACAAATGAATTTGACCATAGAAAATGACATTTAACCAATGAAAAGAAATTATTCAATCAAATTATAATGATTTCAAATCAGAAGCAATAAGCAAAGGAGCTAGCCGTTCTAAAAAGGGAGGCTATCAAAATATGGATGCTTTGGATATTTTGACTGATTTAGAAAATGTCATCCCTTATTTTCAAGCTATTTTTAGTGCTGATGAACATCGCGTTATTGGATATGAAGTGTTAGGAAGATATAATGGGGCAGATGGAGTGGAGAGTCTTGGAGACTTTTTTCTTGATGAAGGAATCCCAGATGAATATAAGTTAGAAGTTGACCAAGTAATTTTGACAAAAGCATTGGATAAAGCGCTATCGCTTGATGAGGATGTCTTGCTCTTTATCAATAGAGATGCACAAATACTAATGAAAGACGATGGGGAAAGTTTTTTAGAAACATTATTGGAATATGAAGGGAAGGGAATCAAGCTTGATCGAATTGTCCTTGAGATATCTGAGAGAAATTATCATGGACAATTTTATCATTTAGATCATTTATTAATTTACTATCGCACTTATGGGATTAAGATTGCCATTGATAAAATGGGAAGTGATAGTAGTAGTTATCTTGATCGAATAAGTGAGTTAGCGCCTGATATTCTAAAAATTGATTTATTGGCTTTGCGATCTACTTCCACTTCGCATACTTATCAAAATGTTTTATATTCCTTGTCTATGCTTGCTCGAAAAATTGGTGCTACCTTATTATTTGAAAATATCGAGATGGTTTATCAGCTTCAATTTGCTTGGAAAAATGGTGGGAGATTTTATCAAGGATATTATTTACATTATCCCGAGGCGAGTTTCACCGATCGTAATATTAGAAAAGAAACGTTGAAAAATCTGTTTCATGAATTCATTATTTCAGAAAAGAAAAAACTCTCAACTATTTTTGATTTAACAGAGAAGTTTCAGGGTCAATTACAAGTATTGCTCGTCAAATATAAGAAATATTCTTCTTACGAAGAGCTTTTGAAATTACTTACAGCTGAGTTAACTGATGTGGCTTTTCGAATGTATGTATGTGATGAAGACGGCTTTCAGAAATCAGCGAATATTATTAAATATGACAATGATTGGATTATTCAGCCTGAATATGCAAACAAAAATTGGAGTTGGCGACCATATTTTTTAGAAAATATTATCAAGATGCGGAATGAAAAAAAAGGAATTTTATCTGATTTATATAGTGATATTGAAACAGGAGAAACGGTCAGAACGTATTCGTATCCTTTGAATGCAAAAGAATATTTATTTATAGATCTATCCTATAATTTTCTTGATCGTATGAAATTATTGCTTAATTAGAAACAAGCTGAAGAGATTTTCTCTTCAGCTTGTTTTATTAGGTAGAGAAAGGGTATTAGGAATAATAATTAAGTGGTATCCGCAAACGGAGAAGGGGAGGATATGATGAAAAAAAGCTTCTTTATTTTATTGATTATTTCAGTATGGAGCATTTATCCATATTCCATACATGCCACCAGCCATTTAACAAGTAGGAATGAAGTAGTTACTTTTGTAGAAAAAGCATTTAGGGCACAAGTATCTTTAAGTAAAGAAGCGAGAGAGATGGAGGAGATGAAAGAAATACTGGAACCTTATTTTTCAGATAATTTCATCTATTTGTTTCTAAATGAAAACTTGACTGGAGAACAGGGAAAGTTTTATACATTTGGGAATGAATTTGGCAAATACTATCTTCCATATTATCAGTTCTCGGAACAAACCACTATTGATATAGATAAAGAGAGAAATAGTATTCTCCTATATGAGTATTATGAACCAATTGTATTCGGAGACAAAATATACGAAGGGGCTTATGAAGGAATTCTAATAAGAAAGCTGAATGACAGATGGCTTATAACGAATATGCTTTCAGATAAAGAGGTAAGATCCATTTTAAATAGTAAGGAAGAAAACTATAGCACATTGGTGTATATGCCGTTATTTTCAATCGAAAATCAAGTTACATACATTTCGAAGAAGAATAAACAATCTCAAGTTTTAACTATCAATAGAATGTAGAAGTTTGGGATTTATTGAGAGGAAGGGCGCACTTTATCTGATTTCATGTACGCCGCGAGGTTCATTCGTATATTCCCACCGTTAACGGGTAGTTTTCTTTATGAGGAAAGATTTAACGCAAGCTTAAGTTTTTCCAAGTCAAATCCATAAATTACATTTCCATCAATTACAAATGTAGGGGTGGAAAAAGATTGATATTTCTTTATTAATTCTTTTTTAGCACGAGAATCCCTTTGAATATCCTTTATTTCATAGTCAAAGCCATGTTCTTTTAAGAATAGTTTAGAGTACTCACAAGGGGGACAGTCTGGTTGCGTATACAATGTGATTTGATGCATAAAGTTCCTCCTATATTTTTTCTTCTTTTAATCATACAAAGAAATTTTTTATCATGCAATTTTTAAAAACTGAAAAAGATACTCGCCTCCTTTATTTAGCGGTATTTACTCACTGCTTTTATTTTTTTATTTGGTTTTTGCGTAAGCTGTTTTTATATACGTTGTTAAAATGAGAATATTCAGATGAAATAAATAATAAAAAATCGACAAGTTTTTTTCAGTTTTACTTGGACAAACACTCGACAATCTTTTATTCTGTTAGTATTGGCATTTTACACAAGAGGCAAATTATACTAAATTTAACGAAGAAAGTGTATAGAAACATGCTAATAGTGAAACCTATGGTTAACACAAGGTTTGTTTGAAAGGAGAGAGAGCATGTCACAATTACAAGGCATATTAACAAGATTAAAAAATCTGCAAGAGCAGGCAACTGGGGGAGAACCAACTCAACGTTTCTTTGAAGTAAATGGAGAGAGAAAATGTCAAGTTACATTTCATCCAAAAACAGAAACGTTTGAACTAGAAGTATATAATGACAAAGAAAAGCCAAAAAGATATCAATTTGATAATGTTGATATGATTACAATCGAGATTTTTGATTTAATTCAGTAAAGTACTTATTAAAAGCATCCTGCAATTGGGAAATATCCTAATATTTGCAGGATGCTTTTTTGTTAGGCAACTAGTAACCGTCGGATGAAGGAAAGCCCCACTGATGGAAGGCTCACTTTATCTATAAAGCGAAGTATTATGAACTGCAAAAACAGTAATGTTGATGAAAAGTGGAGCGACATAGCTTAAATGTACTTTTTCTACATGAAACTGCACTCGTAAACCATACTAATAGATGAGGTGATAAACATGATGCCAGAAGTTACTTGTCCAGAATGTTCCCATCAAGAAAAATTGGAAAATGTTCTTACCGCACAGTCTAATCAGAATGTGATTTTTCAATGTCCACATTGTCAATTAGTTGTAAGGAATATAAAAACGAGTAAGGGTTAAAAGAGCATTCAGCCGAAAACTATGGTAAAATAAAGTATAAATATATTTTGTGAGGAGTTTTCGGCTATGATAAGTTTGCACAGCGAAGAGTTTTTAAACATCACTTTAAAGGATTTATTAATTCCATCTGAGCGAGTAGCACATGTCCAGATAGGAAATAGTTTAGAACACGCTCTGCTAGTCTTAACAAAAAGTGGATACTCAGCAATACCCGTATTAGATGCTCATTATAAACTCTATGGTTTAGTAAGTACACCGCTTATTATGGAGAGCATATTAGGATTAGAAAGAATCGAATTTGAGAAGCTTGAAGAAATAAAAGTGGAAACAATTATGAATACGGTGATACCAAGAGTTAAGAGCAGTAGTTCTGTATTACATACGATTAAACATTTAGTCGACCATCCTTTTATTTGTGTGGAAACGGAAGATGGCTATTTTGATGGGATTTTAACAAGAAGGGCAATATTAAAGCGACTTAATATTTACTTGCATCAAAACAATCAAAATTAATCTTAACACGTTTTATTCCTTCACCTACTGTTGCCGCTCTTGTCTACCTCTTCATTAGAGTTGTATCCCTCTTTTGATAATAATTTTTATTTATGAGGATAATGTCATGTCAACCATTTCTGAATTACAATTATTAACGGTTCTTTCTCAGGAAATGAATATGAGAAAAGCAGCTGAAAGACTTTTTGTCACACAACCAGCTCTTTCTCAAAGACTGCAAAATATTGAGAAAGACTGGGGAACACCATTATTTATAAGGTCGCAACGAGGACTATCCCTCACCGCTGCAGGAGAATTAGTAACAAAATTTGCAATGGAAACACTTAAGAAAGAAGAAGAAGTGAAAGAATCCATACATGCTTTTAAAGAAGAAGTGTATGGAACATTAAAAATTGCTGTCGCAAGTATTGTTGGACAGAATTGGCTTCCAGAAGTGTTAAAAAGATTTGTTGAACGTTATCCTCAGGCAAAGATATCATTAGTAACTGGTTGGAGCAGCGATATAATGAAATCTCTTTCTGAGGATAGTATGCATATAGGTATAGTTAGAGGCGTTGCTGATTGGAAAGGCGTTAAAATGCATTTATTTGATGATCCTCTTTATTTAGTGGATCGGGAAATTGCTAAGTTAGAAGATATAGCTTTGACTAATCGACCATTTATTCAGTTTAAAAGTGATTCTAACTACTATGAAGAAATACAAGTTTGGTGGCACAGAAACTTTCAGATGCCTCCAAATAACACAATTGTAGTAGATCAGATTGAAACATGTAAACAACTTTCTTTTAATGGGATTGGCTATAGTATTTTGCCTTCGATTGCATTAAGAAAAGCAGACGAGACACTATCTAGAATCCCGTTATATAATGAGCACAATGAACCGATAACAAGAGGAACATGGTTAATTGGTTATGAAGCAACTTTTCAATTAAAACAAGTACAAGCTTTTTTAGAAATTGTTAATGAGTATCTAGAAGAAGAAAAAATGGGAAAAGAAATAGACCGGTGATAAAGTTAATAATTATGGCTTGTTTTCATCACTTTTGTTTGGTAAAGTAATTTTTAGTGTTGTATATATACATAATGGAGGTTTTAACAATGAAAATGATGGATGCAAATGAAATTATTTCATTTATTCAAAATAGTACAAAATCTACACCTGTAAAGGTATATGTTAAAGGTGATTTGTCAGCAGTCAATTTTGGGGAAAATATCCAAACATTTATCAGCGATAATTCTGGTGTGATTTTCGGAGAATGGGCAGATATTCAAACTGTGATTGAAGGAAATAAGGATAAAGTAACAGATTATGTGATTGAAAATGATCGCAGAAACTCTGCTATTCCTTTATTGGACTTGAAAAATATTAAAGCTCGTATTGAGCCAGGTGCTATCATTCGCGATCAAGTGGATATTGGGGACAATGCGGTAATCATGATGGGTGCTGTTATTAATATTGGCGCTGTAATTGGTGAGGGCACAATGATCGATATGGGTGTTATTATGGGTGGACGAGCTACTGTAGGAAAGAACTGTCATATTGGTGCAGGTGCTGTATTAGCAGGTGTCATCGAGCCCCCTTCTGCAAAGCCAGTAATCATTGAAGATGATGTATTAGTTGGTGCAAATGCAGTAATCGTTGAAGGAGTAACAGTTGGAAAAGGTTCTGTAGTTGCTGCAGGTGCGATTGTATTAGAAGATGTTCCAGCTAACACATTAGTTGCAGGAGCTCCTGCGCGTGTCGTGAAAGAAATAGATGATAAAACAAAATCAAAAACGGAAATTATGCAAGAGTTACGTCAACTATAATTTTTCGTAAAAAGCGTGGAGAAAGTTCCACGCTTTTCTTATAGAAAAATTAAAATCGCACTTTGAAAGTTAATTGGAGAATGGAAGGAAGAGTAGGGATTTGTATGGGGAATAAGATCGATTTAATCAAAATTCGCAGAGATTTGCATAGAATTCCAGAGCTTGGATTTAGAGAATTTAAAACACAGCAATATTTACTTGGGGTAATACAAAATTTATCCACTGAACGTGTTGAAATTAAAACGTGGAGAACAGGGATAATTGTTAAAATTCATGGACACAATCCAACAAAAACAATTGGTTATCGTGCAGATATCGATGGTTTGCCTATTATAGAGGAAACCGGATTAGATTTCCTATCAGAACATCCGACGGAAATGCATGCTTGTGGCCATGATTTTCATATGACGATTGCTTTAGGGGTGCTTGCTAATATAATAGAAAGTCCTCTTAAAGATGATGTAGTATTTATTTTTCAGCCTGCTGAAGAGGGACCAGGCGGAGCTGAGCCCATGCTACAAAGTCAAGAGTTAAAAGAGTGGATGCCTGACATGATTTTGGCTCTTCATGTCGCTCCAGAATACCCAGTAGGAACAATTGCCATTAAGACCGGTCTACTATTTGCTAATACTTCTGAGCTTTTTATTGATTTAAAAGGGAAAGGAGGGCATGCTGCATACCCACATCTAACCAATGATATGGTGGTTGCTGCATGCAGTCTGGTTTCCCAGCTTCAGTCTGTAGTTTCAAGAAATATTGATCCACTTGATAGTGCCGTTGTAACAATTGGAAAAATTACAGGTGGAACTGTTCAAAATGTCATTGCTGAAAATGCGAGGCTGGAAGGGACAATGCGTACTCTTTCTAGTGAAGCGATGGAAAAAGTCAAAAACCGCGTTCAATCCTTAGTAAAGGGAATCGAAATTGGCTATGATTGTGAGTGTACAATTGATTTCGGAAGTGGCTATTATCAAGTGTATAATAACGAGCCGTTAACGAGAGAGTTTATGGACTTTGTTGAGCAGGAAACAGAAGCAACTATATTTGAGTGTAAAGAAGCGATGACAGGGGAAGATTTTGGTTATATGTTAAGAGATATCCCTGGGTTTATGTTTTGGCTTGGTGTGGACTCTCCATATGGATTACATCATAGTAAGCTTGATCCGAAAGAAGATGCTATACAATTAGCTGTGAATGCATTGACTGCTTATTTGATGACAAAAGGAAATTAATTATCTTATTAAAAAAAGCTAATTACAAGCGAAGACTTGAGGATGGGACAAAACAAAATATATAATAGATAAAGACGAACAATCTCTCATTTAGTAGCGAAACCAACTCGTTCCATTACGATCTTTTCTAAAAAATGGTTGTTTTTATAATGGAAAATATAATTATTTTGAAAATCGGAGCAGCCTGAATACACGTAGACTCCTGTGGGATTAGCGAGACAGTCTGAGACCCTGGAGGCTCAGCGCGAGCCCCACGGAAAGCGAAGTGTATTCAGGCTGCGGGTAACAGCAACAAACTTCATAGAACATCCTTTTTAACACGAATAAAAAAGCCTCAACAATTATACGAACCTTTGCAATATTCGTATAATTGTTGAGGCTTATCTTTGGCTGGAATACTTATGTCCCAGCTTTTTTAATTACTATTATCTAAAAGAACGGGTGTTTCCGGAAATTGAATCCCATTTTCATCAAGAGCTATTTTTAATTCTTGTCTAATGAGACGCTCCATACCCCACTGCTCCATATTTTGCGTTTTTGCGATGATTCTTATTGTAATGGTACTTGGTCCTAAGTCTTGGATACCGATTACGTTTGGTCCATCG
Organism: Niallia sp. RD1; assembly: GCF_024219955.1. Lineage (NCBI taxonomy): Bacteria > Bacillati > Bacillota > Bacilli > Caryophanales > Bacillaceae > Niallia > Niallia sp. RD1. The sequence continues at coordinate 3,350,185 of NZ_CP100420.1, forward strand.
GTGATAACGGGGTTTTCTTTGGCGAGACGCTCGCAGACTTGATTCAGTATTTCCATTGTTTTCGGTAAATCGTTACACAAAGATATATCTATATCCACTAAAGCCTGCATTTCACCGCGAGAATGATTACTAAGCTGTGTTATTTCTCGATTCGGAATAAAGTGTAACGTTCCATCACCAGCTCTAATTTGGGTTGTTCGAAGCCCGACTTGTTCAACGGTACCTGAAAACTCTCCTATCGTTACAAGTTCCCCAACATCTAATTGTTTTTCTAATAGAATAAAAAATCCTGAGACTAGGTCACTAACTAAACCTTGAGCGCCAAAACCAACTGCTAATCCAATAATACCTGCACCAGCTAATATTGCTGTTGCGTCTATTCCTAATAATTGAAGAATGGTAATGACAAGAATGAAAAATAAGACATAGGTAATTAGATTATTTGTTAAGCTTTCTAAAGTAAAGGCTCTTCCTTGAGAGATAGAGTTCTTTTGAATATAGGTTTCAAACAATTTATTAATTAGCTTCTTTGCCATTTTTTTTATGAAAAGATAGCTTAGTAAGATTAAGAGTATTTTTAATGCCAACAGGGAAGTATCTAAAAGGAGTTCTCCCCAATGAATGTTTTGAATATAAGTACTTAGTTCGTTTAAATAAATCATTTTGTGTTATACTCCTTTTTAGAAAAAATAAAGTTATCAAGTTTTTTCTTTTTATTCCCTCTTGTAAATTTGATAAACTTGGCTTTATATTCTAATGTTTTTAGTAAGGAAAGAAGGTAACTAATCTGTGAAAATAGGTGATCATTTTCCAAAATGGAGCGCGCCGACAATGTGGATAAATGGGGAAGTAAAACAGCCAGATGAACGAAGGGATAGACTAACTTTACTCCATTTTTTGTCTGTAAGTTGCTATTTTTGTAAAAGAGCTTTGCCAGAATTAAATCAATATAGAGAGCTTTATAAAGATATACTTACTATTATCTCTGTGCATATTCCAAGAACAGAGCATGATTTAGATATTGAATCGATAAAAAAGACTGCGGAACAGTATAATATGACACAATCCATTTATGTTGATCATGACTTTCAATTAGCTAAGGCTTTTTCGAATGAATATGTCCCTTCCTACTATTTATTTGATAAAAAAGGGACATTACGTTATTACCAAGCTGGTGGAACTAATTTAAAAATGTTAGATACCCGTATCAGCCGTGTAATTAAGGATATACCGTAGAAAATTGATTATCTTTAGGGAATTGTAAACTTAATGATGAGAGTGTATATTTACCAAACGATTTAATGTTATAATAATGACGTTTACTTATATGAAATTTTTACGATTGTTGGAGGATTTTATAGTGAAAAGAGCATTTGCGGTTATTGGCCTAGGAAGATTTGGCGGCAGTATTTGCAAAGAATTGACCGAATTAGGTATGGATGTAATGGTTATTGATAAAAGTGAAGAAAAAGTAAATGAATACGCAAATCTAGTTTCACATGCAGTTGTAGGGAATGCAGTAGATGAAACAGTGTTAAAAAGTCTTGGAATCCGTAATTTTGACCACGTTATTGTAGCGATAGGGGAGGATATTCAAGCGAGTATTTTGACAACCTTGATGTTAAAGGAACTGGGTGTGAAAAATATTACCGTTAAAGCTCAAAATGACTATCATGAGAAAGTATTAAGTAAAATAGGGGCAGATGCAGTTGTTCATCCAGAAAGAGATATGGGAAAGAGAATAGCTCATAATATTGTTTCAAATAATGTCCTTGATTATTTAGAACTGTCTGATGAGCACAGTATTGTAGAGATTAAAGCAAGTCATAAATTAGATGGTCGATCCATTATTGACTTAGATATTCGAGCAAGATATGGCATTACTATAGTAGCGATAAAAAGAGATAGGGAAATTATTGTATCTCCTCAAGCATCAGAACCAATAAGAGAAAAAGATATTCTAATTGTTATTGGAGCTGATTCTGATATTAATCGTTTTGAAAAAAAGGTAATGTCCTAACAAATAAAAAAGAGCTAGTTGTTCTTTAACCTGAACAACTAGCTCTTTTTTTTGATTCGTTAAACTTCCATAATGATAGGAAGGATCATTGGTCTTCTTTTTGTTTTTTCGTAAAGGAATGGAGAAATGGTATCAATAATCTCATTCTTTATTTCAGACCATTGGGTTGTTTTACGTTCCATTACTTTATTTAGATGTTTACTTATTAATGCCTGTGCATCGTTGATTAGATCGCCAGATTCACGCATGTACACAAATCCTCTAGAAATAAGGTCAGGTCCAGCAGCGATTTTGAAGTCATTCATATTAATGCTTACAACAACAACTACTAAGCCCTCTTCTGAAAGGATTCGACGATCGCGTAATACGATATTACCGATATCACCAATTCCGCTGCCATCTATATAAACATTTCCAGATGGGATTTTACCCGCAACTTGTGCAGTATCACTTGAAAGTGCCAATACTTCACCGTTGTCCATAATAAAGCAATTTTCCTCTTTTACCCCGCAATCAACAGCCGTCTGTGCGTGTGTTTTTTGCATTCTAAATTCTCCGTGGATTGGCATGAAGAATTTAGGCTTTATTAATCGAAGCATTAACATTTGTTCTTGCTGTCCGCCGTGACCAGAAGTGTGAATATTGTTAAGTGGTCCATGAATTACCTCAGCGCCAGCACGATAAAGCATATTGATAGTTTTATTAACACTAAGTGTATTACCTGGTACAGGATTAGAAGAGAATACAACAGTATCTCCAGGGATAATTTGAATTTGTCTATGTGTTCCATTAGCAATTCTTGATAAAGCAGCCATTGGTTCCCCTTGGCTTCCTGTACATAAAATCACTACTTGATTAGCAGGTAGTCGATTAATTTGTTGAGGATCCACAAATGTTTCCTTCGGAGCCTTAATAAAACCGAGCTCTAAACCAATATTAATAGCTGCCTCCATGCTTCGTCCAAATACAGCTATTTTACGACCGAATTCTACAGCAGCGTCTGTTACTTGCTGTAAACGATAAATATTGGAAGCGAAAGTAGCAAAAATTAATCTACCATCAGCTTTTATAAACGTATCATGAATACTTTTTCCAACTTTTTTCTCGGACATTGTAAAATTAGGCACTTCACTATTTGTACTGTCTGATAATAAGCACAAAACTCCTTCTTTACCAATCTCAGCCATTTTGGTTAAGTTTGCAGGTTCGCCAACTGGAGTAAAATCAAATTTGAAGTCTCCAGTGTGAACAATGTTTCCTGGTGGAGTTTTAACAACAATACCATAAGAATCAGGAATACTATGTGTCGTTCTAAAGAAGGAAACAGATGTTTTTCTAAATTTAATAACATCATCTTCTTGAATTTCGTGCATAGTAGTTTGGCGTAATAATCCATGCTCTTCTAGTTTATTACGAACAAGAGCTAATGCTAATTTACCTCCGTAAAGAGGAATGTTAACTTGTCTTAAAAGGTAAGGAATACCACCAATATGGTCTTCGTGACCGTGCGTGATAAATAAGCCTTTAATTTTGTCTACATTCTTCTCTAAAAAAGAATAGTCAGGAATAACATAGTCAATTCCTAAAAGCTCGTCCTCAGGAAATTTTATTCCAGCATCAATTAAAATAATCTCGTCTTGAAACTGGACACCATAGGTATTTTTACCGATTTCCCCTAGTCCTCCCAGGGCAAATACAGCAGTTTGATCGTTTTTTACAAATTTCATTATTCAATCTCCAATACTGTAAAGTCTTCATTTAGTTGTTCATATTCTAAGAATGCACCTTCTACACGAGTTATAAACTCAATATTATATGGTTTTTCTGCTAGTTTTGTTCTAACATCTCTTTCAGATTGACCTTTAACATAAATAGTTCTTGTCTTTTCTCTTACTGGTACCTCTGTTTTTAAATCTTGAAAATATACTTTGAATATCATGGTAATTCGCTCCTTAATCATTTGTATCTGAAAATAATTATATAAAAAAATAACATGTTTTTCATGTTTTTTCTTTTAATAGCAATTGGTATATGAAAGGTTCTTTTTCAGTAAATCAATTTTTAAATTTTATTTAGAAAAGGTTGATTTTGTGAAAAAGTTTTTTACCCATAATTTATGTTTGATAAACATCGATAATATTAGACTGTAGACAAACTCTTGAATTTTAGAAATAAAAGTTTGTATATAGGGTATTTATTAATCCCTTTGAAGAGGGAGGTTGCTTTCCACTCCAAGCAACGCATGAGTATTCCATTTAACTTTTTTAAAATCAGTTTGTCGACAAACTGAATATTACGTATGTTTATGTACTTAGACCTATTATGAAATCGTTATTAAAATAAAAGGTCAGACTCATTACCACAAAGCTTGAATTATATAGTGGTATAATAACCACTATATTAAACAAAACGTGGCATAGGTCGGACCATAAAAATACCCTTCAATTTTTTAAGCTATTGATTTTTTACGCAGTAAATCTTTCCACTGTTTTAAAAGCTTTTTTCTTAGCTTCTTTAACATAGTGGATCATCTCCTTAGTTCTATTTTAAACCATTCTTGTACAAAGTAAAGTCATCTTCTCATTTTATATTTCTTTTTGTAAAAAAATAGTTTTTTTGAGATGGGGTTTTTACCGATCCAATCTTATAAAATTGAAGGTGATTTTACATTTATTTATCTAACAATAGAATGGTTCGTTCATAAGGCTTTTAACAAAAGAAACTAAACTATATTCTACGACATTTTGAAAACACCCTTTTATATTCATAGTATATGAATTTTTTTGTAAGATTCTCATGGATAATGTTGGGATTTGTAAAATAGGCTAAAAATGTTAAATGTTTTTTCCTAATTTTATTTGAAAGTGTTTTTATTTTTGGGAGCAAGGAAGAGAAGAGAGGCTCGATAATTTCTCTATAATCGAACCATAATCAAAGTAAGAAAACACTATACTTATCTTTCTACAGGGATTGCGTTATCAATAGGAAGGAAAGGCTCATTTTCATTTATATGATCATAAAACATAACACCGTTTAAATGGTCAATTTCATGTTGAAAAACGATAGCAGGCAAGCCTTTAAGACGTAATTTAACTTCCTTGCCATCCAAATCAATTCCTTTTAATGTAATTCTTGCATATCTTGGTACATAACCTGGAATGGTTTCATCTACAGAAAGACAGCCTTCTCCTGTAGTTAAATAAGCTTTTTCAATCGAATGGCTGATGATTTTAGGATTGAATAGAGCATAGCTGTATTGTTGGCCATTTTCATCTTTCACATGAACAGCAATCATCCGCTTTGAAATATTTATTTGGGGAGCTGCTAAGCCTACTCCACCTCTTAAACCGTATTTTTCCGCTAATTCGGGATCTTGACTATTTATTAAATATTCCATCATGCTTTTTAAAAGGGCTTTTTCTTCCTCGGTTGGTGGCATGCTAACTTCTGTTGCCACTTTTCTCAATGTGGGATGGCCATCACGAATAATATCTGTCATTGTTATCAAAATAATCACTTCCTTGTTTCTATCTATAAAAGTAGTCTAACAGAGAAAGAATAAAAAGTTAATAAAGAAACTTCCATTAGTGGAGGGACCTCATCCCCATCATGGTTGATTGTATTTATCGGACCTTTACAAGAGTATTTCAGCACTTAGCTTTCTCGATTTTTCGCAGCTTGAGGCTGGAGATTACTGTTCGTTAAAAGTGGGATAAAAGAGAATAGTACTTTATGCAATAAGATAATTATATATACCCATAATATTTTACAGGACAAGCTAATATGTTTATTATATAAAACTATTTTTAAAAGTTGTAAGAAGTATTCAGAATGATCTTCACTAAGTGGGAGTGAAAATTCATTATTGGGGAATCAATACTGGTATAATTTCATTTTTTCTAGTGAGAACAAACTAATTATTTAGTACGATTTAGCTTTTACCAACGCTGAGATGAGTAGTAAAAACGGTCAACCTTTATTGTAAAAATACAGAAGAATCGATATAGTTATAAGAAAGTGAGGAGGAAACAGATGAAACGAAATGCTTTAATTATTAGCACAATCTTGTTATTTGTGATGATTGCTGCTGGGTGTAATTTTAAGTCTCCGAGTGAGAAAATGTATGAAAAATTAGAAGAAGTAGTTGAGATCGAAAGTGGTTTTGAAGAGCAACAAGAGCCTCTTGTCAACTTAGAGAAGAAAGAACAAGACATCTATTCTAAAATAATTAGTCTCGGCTTAGAAGATATGGATGAAATTACGAAATTATCGGATGAAGCTCTAGAATCCATTGCTAAAAGAAAAGAATATATGGATAAAGAAGCAGAAAGTATAAAGCAGTCCCAAGAAAAGTTTGAAACGATAACAACTGAAATGGAAGATTTAGAAAAAAAGGATGAAAAACAGTTAAAAGAAAAAGCAGACGAGCTATATAAAACAATGATGGCCCGCTATGAGGAACATGATAAATTATACGCTAATTACATAGAAGGGCTGAATAGCGATAAAAAGCTTTATGAAATGTTTAAAGAGGAAGACGTTAGTATGGATGATTTAGAAAAACAAGTAAAAAAAATAAATGATACGTATGAAATGGTTTATGATAACAATCAAAAATTTAATGAACTAACGAAAAAATATAATGAATTAAAAGTGGATTTCTATAAGGAAGCTGGAATAAAAATTAAAATGAGTAAAGAGGAAGCAGAAAAATAAAGTCGTTTTTTTATGTCTTGATTAAGGTCTTTATATACTAATTGTAGATTTACCCCTCTTAGCGGGCTGTAATGCTAACTAGAAGCTACAGAAAATAGAGGAAGTTAGGTGCTAAGGTCCGATTAGTTTTCCTTATAAATGTCACAGAATAGAGTACGTCTGTACAAGCATGAATTTTGCTTGTTTGGACAAACTTTATTCTGTGACTTTTTTGTTGGAGATAAACATTAAATGGAGCGGGGAGCTGCAAAACGTTCATAGTACTTTATCGTTACAAGCTTCCTTACAATAAATAAGGAAGGAGATCCTAATCCTTAATAGAAAAATCAAATTTTCGACAAGGATAGAAATTATTATAAAACAGTTGCGAATAGTAATATCTGTATGATACAGATACTGTATTGCAAATAATACAGTTGGATTAATTTCATGTAAAAAAATAATAAAAACTTAGAGCTTAAAGATTGACGGATAATATTTAAGTATATTAAACTTATAAATGTATTGAACAGTTGTATTAATATTTACATATAAATAATTGATACAGTCTATACGGAAACCGAATTAATTTATAAGACGTTTTTTCTTGCGTATTTTGTGGAAAACTGTTTTAGTATGGTTTTTTTTGTTGCTTAGAGTTATATGCTGTAAGTAATAGAAAGCGTTACCCAACTGAATGTTTACCACATTCAAACACATTGTAAATATGTAATGCTTTTACAGGAAAAAGTCTTTTAATATGAAAGGAAAGGGTGGCTTTAATGGCTTCTAAAACAAAGAAGGCACAATTTGATGTGCAAGCACAGCTTGAACAAGTGGCAAACCAATTTCAAACACTTCAGATTTTAAATGAAGAGGGCGAAGTTGTAAATGAATCTGCAATGCCTGATTTAAGTGATGAGCAATTACAAGAATTAATGACTCGTATGGTATATACACGTATTCTTGATCAACGCTCTATTTCATTAAACAGACAAGGTCGTCTAGGTTTCTATGCACCTACTGCAGGACAAGAGGCTTCTCAATTAGCTTCACAATTTGCATTAGAAAAAGAAGATTTCATTCTTCCAGGATACCGTGATGTTCCACAACTTATCTGGCACGGACTTCCTTTATCTCAAGCATTCTTATTCTCACGTGGTCACTTCCAAGGAAACCAAATTCCTGAAGGAGTAAACGTGATTTCTCCACAAATCATTATCGGTGCACAATACATCCAAACAGCTGGTGTAGCATTAGGAATGAAAAAACGTGGTGCTAAATCTGTTGCAATTACTTATACAGGTGACGGTGGTGCTTCACAAGGTGATTTCTACGAAGGAATTAACTTTGCTGGTGCATTCAAAGCTCCTGCAATTTTCATTGTTCAAAACAACCGTTTTGCAATTTCAACTCCAGTTGAGAAACAATCTGCTGCGAAAACAATTGCTCAAAAAGCAGTTGCTGCAGGTATCCCTGGAATTCAAGTAGATGGTATGGACGCTTTAGCAGTATATGCTGCTGTTCATGAAGCTCGTGAAAGAGCAATCAACGGAGAAGGTCCAACGTTAATCGAAACTTTAACTTACCGTTATGGTCCACATACAATGGCTGGGGATGACCCAACTCGTTACCGTACAGCTGACCTTGACAGCGAGTGGGAAAAGAAAGATCCATTAGTACGTTTCCGTAAATTCCTTGAAAATAAAGGCATTTGGAATGAAGAAAAAGAAAACGCAGTAATCGAGCGTGCTAAAGAAGAAATTAAAGAAGCAATCAAAATTGCTGACGAAGCTCCAAAACAAAAAGTTACTGACTTAATGAACATCATGTATGAAGAGCTACCAGCTAACTTAAAAGAACAATATGAAATTTATGCAGCAAAGGAGTCGAAGTAAGCCATGGCGCAAATGACTATGATTCAAGCAATCACTGATGCGTTACGCACAGAATTACGTAATGATCCAAACGTATTAGTATTTGGAGAAGACGTAGGTGTAAACGGCGGTGTATTCCGTGCGACAGAAGGTCTTCAAAAAGAATTCAGTGAAGATCGTGTATTTGATACTCCATTAGCTGAATCTGGAATTGGCGGTTTAGCAATCGGTTTAGGACTTCAAGGTTACCGTCCAGTACCTGAAATTCAATTCTTTGGTTTTGTTTATGAAGTAATGGATAGTATTTCTGGACAAATGGCTCGTATGCGTTATCGTTCAGGTGGCCGTTATAATTCACCAGTAACAATTCGTTCACCATTTGGTGGTGGAGTTCATACTCCTGAACTTCATGCGGACAGCTTGGAAGGATTAATGGCACAACAACCAGGTCTTAAAGTTGTTATTCCATCAACTCCTTACGATGCTAAAGGACTTTTAATTTCTGCTATTCGTGATAACGATCCTGTTATCTTCTTAGAGCATATGAAATTATACCGTTCATTCCGTCAAGAAGTTCCAGAAGAAGAGTACACTATTCCTCTTGGAAAAGCGGATGTTAAACGTGAAGGTAAAGACCTTTCTATCATTACTTATGGAGCAATGGTTCAAGAGTCTATTAAAGCAGCAGAAGAATTAGAAAAAGAAGGATACTCAGTGGAAGTAGTTGACTTACGTACAGTTAGCCCACTAGATATCGAAACAATCATTGGTTCTGTTGAAAAAACAGGAAGAGCTATTGTAGTTCAAGAAGCACAAAAACAAGCTGGTATTGCAGCTAATGTTGTTGCAGAAATCAATGATCGTGCAATTCTAAGCTTAGAAGCTCCAGTTTTACGTGTAACTGCACCTGATACTGTATTTGCATTTACACAAGCAGAAACTGTATGGCTTCCAAACTTTAAAGATATTATTGAAACAGCTAAAAAAGTTCTAACTTTCTAATTAGTACCGAACAAAATTTGCATGACAATTAGAAGAAAAGTTAGTTAAAGAAGAAAATTTTTTCATAAGAATTATTAGGAGGTTGTCACATTGGCTTTTCAATTTAGATTGCCTGACATCGGTGAAGGTATTCACGAAGGCGAAATCGTAAAATGGTTTGTTAAACCAGGCGATAAAGTTCAAGAAGATGATGTATTATGTGAAGTTCAAAATGATAAAGCAGTAGTTGAAATTCCTTCTCCAGTTGAAGGTACAGTAGAAGAAGTTTTAGTAGAAGAAGGAACAGTTGCTATCGTTGGTGATGTATTAATTACATTCGACGCTCCTGGCTACGAAAACCTTCAATTCAAAGGTGACCATAGTGATGAAGCTCCAGCTGCTGAAGAAGCAAAACCAGAAGCTGTTGAAGAAAGCAAAGCGCAAGAAGCGGATGTTGATCCAAGCAAACGCATCATCGCAATGCCTTCTGTACGTAAATATGCACGTGATAAAGGGGTAGAAATTCAACTTGTTTCTGGTTCTGGTAAAAACGGACGTATTTCTAAAGAAGATATTGATGCACACTTAAACGGTGGTGCTGCACCTGCTAGTCAACCTGCTGCAGAAGCTGCTCCAACAGAAACTGCAACGGAAGCACCTAAACCACTTGCTATTCCAGAAGGAGACTTCCCAGAAACTCGTGAGAAAATGAGCGGAATCAGAAAAGCTATTGCAAAAGCAATGGTAAACTCTAAGCACACTGCTCCTCACGTAACATTAATGGATGAAGTAGAAGTGTCTAAATTAGTTGCACATCGTAAGAAGTATAAAGAAGTTGCTGCAGCAAAAGGTATTAAATTAACATTCTTACCTTACGTAGTAAAAGCTTTAACAAGTGCATTAAAAGAATTCCCTGCTTTAAACACATCATTAGATGATGCGACAAGTGAAATCGTTCATAAGCATTACTACAATATCGGTATTGCTGCTGATACAGAAAAAGGCTTATTAGTTCCTGTTGTTAAAAATGCTGATCGCAAAGGTATCTTTAACATCTCTAATGAAATTAATGAACTAGCTGTTAAAGCAAGAGACGGTAAATTAGCTCCAGCTGAAATGAAAGGTGCATCTTGCACAATTTCTAACATTGGATCTGCTGGTGGACAATGGTTTACTCCGGTAATTAACCATCCTGAAGTTGCTATTTTAGGTATTGGTCGAATTGCGGAAAAGGCTATCGTTAAAGATGGAGAAATTGTTGCTGCTCCAGTATTAGCACTTTCTTTAAGCTTTGACCACAGAATGATCGACGGAGCTACTGCTCAAAATGCAATGAATCATATTAAGCGTTTATTGAACGATCCAGAACTATTGTTAATGGAGGCGTAAGAACATGGTAGTTGGAGATTTTCCTATTGAAACAGATACTATAGTCATTGGTGCAGGTCCTGGTGGATATGTTGCAGCAATTCGCGCAGCACAGTTAGGACAAAAAGTTACAATCGTTGAGAAAAACGTATTAGGTGGAGTTTGCTTAAATGTTGGATGTATTCCTTCTAAAGCTTTAATCTCTGCTGGACACCGTTATGAGCATGCTGCACATTCTGCAGACATGGGTATTACAACTGAAAATGTAAAAGTTGACTTCACAAAAGTTCAAGCTTGGAAAGACAGTGTTGTTAAAAAGCTTACTGGTGGTGTAGAAGGACTTTTAAAAGGAAACAAAGTTGATATTGCATATGGTGAAGCATATTTTGTAGATGCTAACACATTAAAAGTAATGGATGAAAAATCATCTCAAACTTATACTTTTAAAAATGCAATTATCGCAACAGGATCTCGTCCTATCGAAATCCCAACTTTCAAATTCTCTAAACGAGTTCTTGATTCAACTGGTGCTCTTGCACTTCAAGAAATTCCAGAGAAAATCGTTGTGATCGGTGGAGGATATGTAGGTACTGAATTAGGTGGAGCTTACGCTAACTTTGGTACACAAGTAACAATCCTTGAAGGTGCTGATGAAATTCTTGGTGGTTTCGAGAAACAAATGTCTTCATTAGTTACTCGTAACTTAAAGAAAAAAGGCGCTGAAATCATTACAAAAGCAATGGCTAAAGGTGTTGAAGAAACGGACACTGGAGTTGTTGTTAAATATGAAGTTAAAGGCGAAGAAAAATCAGTTGAAGCTGATTATGTATTCGTAATGGTTGGTAGAAAACCTAATACAGACGAACTTGGTTTAGAACAAGTTGGTGTGGAACTAGGCGAACGCGGAATCATTAAAACAGACAAACAATGCCGTACTTCTGTAAGTAATATCTTTGCTATCGGTGATGTTATTTCTGGTCCTCCATTAGCACATAAAGCTTCTTATGAAGGTAAAATTGCTGCTGAGGTTATCGCTGGACATAACTCAGAAATCGACTATTTAGGAATTCCTGCAGTTGTATTCTCTGAGCCAGAATTAGCAACAGTTGGTCACACAGAAGCTACAGCTAAAGAAGCTGGAATTGAAGCAAAAGCTGCTAAATTCCCATTTGCAGCAAACGGTCGTGCTTTAGCACTTAACGATGCTGAAGGTTTCTTAAAGCTTGTTACACGTAAAGAAGATGGTCTTGTTATCGGTGCTCAAATCGCTGGTCCAAGTGCATCTGATATGATCGCTGAACTAGGCTTAGCAATTGAAGCTGGAATGACAGCAGAAGATTTAGCTATGACTATCCATGCTCATCCAACTTTAGGTGAGGTAACAATGGAAGCAGCTGAAGTTGCAATGGGTAACCCAATTCATATCTTGCGTTAATAATCAAAAGAAGTCCTCGAATGAGGGCTTCTTTTTTTTGCCTTTAAAAAGGAAGGAAAACTCTTAATTTATACTTTTTTCATATAGTTGGCTAAATTTCATCCAGCCATATTACTGTTTTTTTGAAGAAAATAATTATAAAATAAAACAAAAGATTGATACATATACTAGTATTAAGCGTTAAGTTTGAGGAAGGGTGGTGGTTTTTCTTGAAGATTTATACGGCAATTTTATTTCAACTAATCATTTGGAGCGGCTTTTCGATAATTGAATGGTTATCAAGACATGACTTAATTCTTTATAAGGTGTTTATGTTTGGAGTGTTTTTTTATTTAGCTATTATAATTGGAAATTCTATCATAAAATCAACAAGAAAAACCATGCTGGCCACAATGATCAGCTTATCTATTTATGGTTCTTTTCATTTAATTATGACAATCATATCTGTAGTCTAAAAGAAACGATATAACCAACAATGATGGACCTAAATAAGCCTTTTCTCTGTATTATTTGGACTTACATACTTGGGAAAAGAAGAAGAAAGCAAGTTCTCTGTTACCGTTGTGCTATGAATGGAAGCGAAAAGGGATAGAGAAGAGCTCTCTGTTACCGTTGTGCTATGAATGGGAGCAAAAAGGGAAGAGAGAAGAGCTTTCTGTTACCGCTGTGCTATGAATGGGAGCAAAAAGGGGATAGAGAAGAGCTCTCTGTTACCGTTAGACCATGAATAGAAGTGAAAAGGGAATAGAGAAGAGTTCTCTGTTACCGTTAAACTATTAATAGAAGCGAAAAGGGAATAGAGAAGAGTTTTCCCTTAATCAATTGCCATTTCCTTGAAACACAAACAAAGTACAGCATAAAAAATGCCATTGTATAAACAAAGGCATTTTTTTAATAGAATCAAAACCACGCAAGTACTTATTGTCTCCGCTTTGTTGGTATTTTCCCAAAATAGCTTTTAAGAATGGTAAAGATTGATAGAACTAATAAGAAGAATACAAGAAAGCTAAAAATAAACGAAACTGGATGAAATATAGTTTTTGTTTGAAACGGAGACTCGAATGAAATTTCTAAAGGATATGCATTCGTTGAAGCTGGTAACAGCTTTTGTTGTTCCGCAAATGGCACTGGACCTCCAAAGCGAAAAGATTGTTCTATTTGCTCTGGTTTATGTTCGACGTAATTTTTAAAGATAAACGGTGTTGCCAGACTAATTAGCAAACTAATAATCGTAATAACAATATATTTTTTCAAAAAATAAAACTCCAATCTTTCCTTACCTAAAGAAGATAGATGGTTATTATTCATTTATTTCCAAATAGAAGACAGGAATACCTTTAAAGTGGTATTCCTGCCCCATGTAACTTATTATCTTATCGCACGATGTTCTTTAATAACACGAAGCTTTTTGAAATCGTAATCCTCAGGCCCTTGAACAGGCAATCCTGCTTCCATATTTCGTTTTATATAGGCAAGGTTATCTTCAGTGATAATCTCGCCAGGGATGAAAATAGGGATTCCTGGCGGGTACACCATAATGAATTCTGCGATCACTCTTCCTACTGAATCGTCAAAATTTATTAACTCTGTTTCCGAATAGAAAGCATCTCTGGGTGTCAGAGCTAGAAGAGGGATATTTGGCAACATCACTCTTGCCTCTACTTTAGAGGCTTTATCCTTTCTTTCTTCCGCAAGTGCTTTTAAGGAATCAATTAGAATATTGGCTTCTTTTTCTGAATCACCAGGTGTAATAATGCACAGGATATTATACAAATCAGACATCTCTACTTCGATTCGATAGTTTTGACGAAGCCATTCTTCTGCATCATGACCGGTCAATCCTAAGTCTTTTACAGAAATAATCAATTTAGTTGGATCATAATCAAAAGCAGAATCTGATTCTAGAATTTCTTCTCCGACACAGTATAAGTGTTCAATGTCATTAATCTGTCTGCGAATATATTGCGCAAGATTAATCGTTTTATCAATCAGCTCTTTTCCCTCTGTCGCAAGACGCTTTCTCGCAACATCGAGGGAAGCCAGCAAGAGATAGGAAGTGCTAGTTGTTGTCAACATACTTAAAATAGATTGAACGCGCTTGTAACTAATTAGGTCGCCTCTCATATTTAAAATGGAACTCTGAGTCATTGAACCGCCAAGTTTGTGTACACTTGTTGCCGCTATATCTGCACCTGCTTGCATCGCAGACATAGGCAAATCCTCGTGGAAATGAATATGAACACCATGCGCTTCATCAACCAAAACAGGAATATCATATGAATGAGCTAGATCAACAATCGTTTTTAAATCAGCTGAAATGCCAAAATAAGTTGGGTTAATGACTAATAGCCCTTTCGCATCTGGATGAAGGTCTAAAGCATGCTGAACAGACTCAATCGTGATGCCGTGAGAAATACCAAGATTTTTATCTACTTCTGGGTGGATAAAAATTGGAATCGCTCCAGCAAATATAATGGCAGACATAACCGATTTATGAACATTTCTTGGAACAATGATTTTATCTCCTGGGCCACAAACACTCATGATCATTGTCATGATAGCACCACTTGTGCCTTGAACGGAAAAGAAAGTATGATCTGCTCCAAACGCTTCAGCAGCAAGTTGCTGGGCGTGTTTAATCATCCCTTTTGGATAATGAAGATCATCAAGTGGACCAATATTAATAAGGTCTATCGAAAGGGCGTTTTCTCCGATAAAGTTTCTAAATTCAGGATCCATTCCATTCCCTTTTTTATGCCCGGGTATATGAAATTGAATCGGATCCTTTTTAACATGTTCCAATAATCCGTGGTATAACGGTGTTTCGTGTTGTGACAATTTATTACCACACCTCTTTATTTAGTATTTTTATGCATACTTTAGCGAACTTTATTGAAATTTCTTATGTAGAAATAGAAATTTTATCGTACCATTTGTCGCTGTATTGTCTTTAAATTAACTACTGTTTACTAGTTATTACCCTAATTACAAAATATAAAAATCATAAAACAAAAGAATTATAGCATTTTTTATTTTCTTTGCATACAATTAGTTTCTACTATAAAGAAAAGAATTATTTTTTTATGTTCTTTTTTTGCGTTTCTTAACTTTTAGTTAGGGAATAAAGTAGATGTTTTCAGTATGAGTAAAATGTTTGTGGGAGAATAAATATCCTTTTTGTCTAGTTGGGGGACGAGTCCCCCAACTAGACAAAAAGGCCACCAAGCGAAAGCGCGGTAGCTGGAAAAAATTAAGCATTAAAAAAGAGAGCATCCTTTTGTAAAGTAGAATTTGGCGAAAAATACGAAAAGGAGAGGCTCTCATGAATCAATGTAACATAAAAATGCCATCATTAAAAGAATTGGAAAAAACTTTATTTCGAACACTACAAATGACGTTTCAAGAAATCCTTATTCAAACATTAGAAAATTGGGATCTAGAGATTGCTCAGCAACGAGACAAAAGAAGATTTGCTTTACGTGATAAACGAGAAATACGATTAGATACAGCGTTTGGAGCTGTGGAGCTGAAGCGTAATTATTATTTTGATCGTGTGACTAAAAAATATATTTGTCTATTAGATCACTATTTACAGTTTCAGGGGAATAAGGGATTTAGTCCGCTACTAGAAGAATGGGGGCTAGAACTAGCGACGAATGGCTCCTCCTATCGAAAGGCGGTGGAAACGTTCGAACAATTTTTAGGCTATTCGGCGATGAGCCACGAAGCATTACGGCAACATCTTCTTCAAACAAGCGTACTTCCCGCTAAGGAAAAACGCCCTTTTCAAAAGGTATTGTTTGTCGAAGTAGATGGATTATATGTGAAGAGTCAAGAAAAGAAAAAGCGTGGATGGGAGTTGAAATTCGCCGCTGTACACGAGGGATGGAAAGAAAACGGAAAGCGAATCAGGCTCCGAAATAAAAGGCATTTTCTTTATGAAGGAAAAGAACCCTTTTGGGAAGCCTTTGAAACGTTCTTACAGAATCATTATGCGTATGATCCTACCCAAACCTTGCTTATTATTAATGGTGATGGAGCAGGCTGGATAACGGCATGTCGGGAGTATTTTCGGGAACGCGCCGTTTTCATGTCGCTCGTTCGATGAAGCAACTAATGAAGAGCTATCCTCGATACCGCTACGTGAAAAGAGCGTTAAGAAACTACCAGGTAGAAACATTACTTCTAGAGTTGAATAGCGCAGTAGGAACAATGGATACACCAGAAAAAGAAGAAAAACTAGAGCATTTCCTTGCCTTTTTAACGCATCATCAGGAAACCATAAAAGATTACCGTAGTTGGTTACAGGAAAAAGGTGTGGACACGACAGCGTATCGTCCAATGGGAAGTGCAGAGGCGATGATGAATCAATTAGCCAAACGATTAAAGAATGGAAGAGCCTGGAGCAAAAAAGGGGTCATGAGCATGGCGCGCTTGTGGATTGGATTGAAGGATGACCTATCCATCCAAACGATATATGGGAAATGGGAAAAAGCCACGGAAAAATCAAAGAAAGAGCATCGAGCGAAAAGAAAAATACCCACAAAATTAGTAACAGAAACCGTGCGTCAGAACATGCCATACTTAAATCAAGCGATTGGAAAACCCGTTCACTTTGCCTTACAGGGATTAAAAGGTTTTTAAAAAATGAGAGAATCAACAGTTGGAAGAACAAAACCAATTGGAAAGCGGATACAAACTTAGAGGTTTTACTTTATAAAAAAGGGAGCTAAAAAAACTCCCACAAAAACTTGACTCAATCATGTTTTCAGACGAGTTTTACATTCTTAACAACTTAAATTACAATAGTTTCATCTGGAAAATTTCAAAACTATAGGATGTGGAATAATGGATTATCAATATCCGATCGATATCGATTGGTCAACAGATGAAATAATTACCGTCGTTAAATTTTTTGAAAGCATTGAGAAAGCCTACGAAAAAGGGATAGATAAGGCTGAATTAATGGAACAATACCGTGCCTTTAAAAAAATTGTGCCAGGGAAAGCACAAGAGAAGAAGGTATGTGATGAATTTGAAGAGGTAAGTGGTTATTCTACTTATCGAACAATAAAAAAAGCAAAAGAAGCTTCAGATGCTAGTAGAATAAAGATGGTATAAGGAAAAAGCTATCTGCAGAAGTAGTTCTCCGTTTAATGGAGATTATAAAGTGGTATGTTTTTTGTAGATAATACTAGTATTTGTATAAAGAGATTTGCATTCTCACTTGAATGTTTAACAACGTGGCGTGAAAAAGACAGTTAGTTTCACCATTTAGCAATGACATGAGAGAAAAAACCTGCGACAAAAAAATCTTTTATTAATTATGACAAAAACCTTGGGGATTTTCCCAAGGTTTTTGTATTTGTACCATTAAATCTGAAACTATAGTGCTTGTCAGATTTAATACTCTAACGATAATTTATAAATTGGAAGTAATGTATCATAAGTTTTTTCAACTAATGAGAGGAATGCCTCTCCATTCGATAGAATAGGATCATCAGCAGGGATTTGCTGACCTACCAAAAATTCAGCTTTTTTCACATCACGGAATCTCGTTAAAGCTGCCTCTAAATCAGCTTCTCCAATTTTAACGGCTTCTTTTTTCATATGATCCATGGAAAGAAAATAATCCTTTGGCAGGGTAGAATGCAAGAGCTCGTAATTGGCTAAAAAGCCTTCTGCAATTTCTTTCTTTTTTGGAAGTTCATATATATAAGCTAACCAAATAAAAACATGGTCATCAAATAACCCAACTTGGAAATGTGGATGCTGTTTATATCCTCGTTTATTGCTTGCGATAGCAAGCCACGTGTCTTTTGGTGGATTAACAGTACGTCTTGCGTGTTTAGCGATATGTAGAAACATTTCCATTCCAAGTTTCCCTGAAAGCTGCTCTGAAAGCTCAGAACCAATTTCGTGGAATTTTGGCTGAATTCTTTCCTGGATTGCTTCCATTCGTGAATCTAGTCCTTCAATCGTAAATGTATCAAAATCTTTTTGTGTAAAACCAGTAAACGACATTATTTCTTATCTCCTTTTTTGTTTATCTCGATTGTTTGCGGGTAAATAGTGTATATAAAATCAAGTAAGCTATTTAGTCACTTACCTGAATTTTTCTTCTTTAGATGTGCTTTTCGAAAATATTGTAGCATACATAAATAATATTATGAAGAAATAAGGGTTTAACTAGGTTATCGCACAAAAAAGGAGCAAGCTAATTGGTTTCCACATAATATATAAGAAATCAACAGAAATGCAAGTCGATGAAAGGGGTGTACTGTCAGTGAAACAATTAATGAATTTAGCGAAGAAACTGGAAGTGGAAAAGGAAAAAAAGGCTGTTCTTCGTCTAGAAATGGATTATGAGTTGGCTACCTTATTCGATGCAATCAATGAAAAGAATGAAAAACAAAAAAAATTAAGTAAACAAAAGCTAGAAAGAATTAGGCAGGAACTTCTAAGACTTAATGCATTATAATTAAATAAGTAATTGGTTAATCATGTAGCTGGCTCTATAGGAATTAGAATTACTTCCTATAGAGCCAGCTACATGATTTTGCGTTCAGCTAGTTCGGGCTTTATGATACTATAGTGTAAGAAATGATTTTTACTTTCATTATTCTTGAAGGATGATAAGCAATTCTATAAGCTATAATAAAAGAAGTGTTGGAAAAAAGAATGTAAAGAAGGGTGAGAAAATGGCAAATTGGCTTGAAATCGATAAGTATGCAAAAGAATGGATAAAAGAGGCAGGCGAAAGAATCATCAAGTCTTTTTCGTCCGAGCTCATTATTCAAACAAAATCCAATAAAAATGATTTAGTCACACAAATAGATAAAGGTACAGAAGAATTTCTGATAAATAAAATCAGTGAAGTATTTCCCTCTCATCGTATTTTAGGGGAAGAGGGAATTAGCAAATCCTTAGAAGATTTAAAAGGGATTGTTTGGATTATTGATCCTATTGACGGAACGATGAATTTTGTACACATGCAGCGGGACTTTGCTATCTCGATCGGAATTTATGAGAATGGTATAGGAAAAATTGGCTTAATATATGATGTAGTCGCAGATGAGTTGTACCATGTTCAAAAGGGGAATGGTGTTTTTATGAATGATATTGAACTATTACCTTTAAAGAACACCGCAGTTGAAGAAGCTATTGTTGGGTTGAATGCCACATGGGTTACAAAAAACAAACGAATTGATCCAACTATTCTAGAACCACTTGTAAAAGAGTCTAGGGGGACAAGATCATTTGGATCTGCTTGTTTAGAGTTAGCATATATTGCTGCTGGACGAATGGATGCTTATCTAACCTTAAGATTATCACCATGGGACTATGCTGCAGGTAAGATAATGGTCGAAGAACTTGGCGGGAAGGTAACAACCTTAAGAAATGAACCGCTCGATTTACTAACACAACAATCCTTTTTTGCATCAAAACCTGGATTGCATGATGAAATTCTTCAAAAGTATTTAAAGGATGGAAATTGGTAAAGTAGGTTAAGATTTAAGAAGGCTGTTTATCGATCACACGTTGTAATTTCTTTTTCTTGTGCGATCGAAGGAACCAAATGCCGCAAAAGAGAAAAAAACAAATAAGTGTACCAGCTAATGTTTTTTCGAGAATACATATTCCGATACTAATGAAACTAGAAATTCCATAAACGTTATAGTAAAAAAGTGGATATTTTTCAAAATTCATGTTTATCTTCCTTTATTATGTTGTATATTAATCGGAAATAATAGCGTATGATATATTTAAACCCCACAGCAATCGATGTGGGTTTTTTAACTTTGTTCATTCATTTCTATCATACTATGGATGGGAATGGAAAGAACAGACATAATGTAAAGAAATTGTTATTTATAAGAATAAATTTTATGCTTAAATAGATTATTTTGTTAAAATAACGTTTACATTTGTTATTTTTTTAAAAGGATTTAGGTTTCTGTGAATTTATGTGATATAATGACTCAGTTATAATATTATTAAAAAATAAGTTGAATCCAGATAGACATATTTAGGTAGGAGTGAAATTTTTGAAAATTAGAGAAGATATTCGTAACATTGCTATTATTGCTCACGTTGACCACGGTAAAACGACTTTGGTTGACCAGCTGTTAAAACAATCCGGCACATTCCGTACGAACGAACATGTAGAAGAACGTGCAATGGATTCTAATGATTTAGAAAGAGAACGTGGAATAACAATATTAGCGAAAAATACTGCTATTCAATATAAAGATAAACGTATTAACATTCTAGATACACCAGGACATGCTGACTTCGGTGGTGAAGTAGAACGTATCATGAAAATGGTAGATGGTGTTTTACTAGTGGTAGATGCGTATGAAGGGTGTATGCCACAAACACGTTTCGTATTGAAAAAAGCTTTAGAGCAAAATTTAACACCAATTGTTGTTGTTAACAAGATTGACCGTGACTTTGCTCGTCCTGCTGAAGTAATTGATGAAGTTTTAGACTTATTTATTGAGTTGGACGCATCAGAAGAGCAACTAGAATTCCCAGTTATTTATGCATCAGCTATTAATGGAACTGCTAGCTTAGACCCTGAAAAACAAGATGAAAACATGCAATCATTATATGATTCAATCGTTGATCATATTCCTGCACCTGTTGATAATCGTGAAGAACCTTTACAATTCCAAGTAGCTCTTCTAGATTACAATGACTATGTTGGAAGAATTGGGATCGGGCGTGTATTCCGCGGTACGATGAAAGTTGGTCAACAAGTAGCTTTAATGAAACTAGATGGAACTGTTAAACAATTCCGTGTTTCAAAAATCTTTGGTTTCTTCGGATTAAAACGTCAAGAAATAGAAGAAGCATATGCTGGTGATTTAATCGCAGTATCAGGAATGGAAGATATTAACGTTGGTGAAACGGTATGTCCGTTTGATCATCAAGAGGCACTTCCAGTTTTACGTATTGATGAGCCAACTCTTCAAATGACATTCTTAGTTAATAACTCTCCTTTCGCAGGTAAAGAGGGTAAATATTTAACTTCAAGAAAAATTGAAGAAAGATTACGCGCGCAATTAGAAACAGATGTAAGCTTACGTGTAGAAAATACAGATTCTCCAGATGCTTGGACTGTTTCTGGACGTGGAGAGCTTCACTTATCTATCTTAATTGAAAATATGCGTCGTGAAGGCTATGAACTTCAAGTTTCAAAACCAGAAGTTATCGTAAAAACAATCGACGGTGTTCGTTGTGAGCCAATTGAACGTGTACAAATCGATGTTCCAGAAGAACATACAGGTTCTGTAATGGAATCAATCGGTGCCCGTAAAGGCGAAATGTTAGATATGATCAACAATGGTAACGGACAAGTTCGTTTAATCTTTAACGTACCAGCTCGTGGATTAATTGGTTATACAACTGAGTTCTTAACGTTAACTCGTGGATATGGTATCATCAACCATACATTCGACAGCTACCAACCAATGGCTTCAGGTCAAGTCGGTGGACGTCGTCAAGGTGTATTAGTAAGTATGGAATCTGGAAAATCTTCTACTTATGGAATAATGCAAGTAGAAGACCGTGGAATTATCTTTGTAGAATCTGGAACTGAAATTTACGAAGGTATGATTGTTGGTGAACATACTCGTGAAAATGACATTACTGTTAATATCACAAAAGTAAAACAAGCAACAAACATCCGTTCAGCAAACAAAGACCAAACAGCAACAATGAAAAAACCTAGAATTATGACGTTGGAAGAATCTTTAGAATACTTGAATGATGATGAGTATTGTGAAGTAACTCCTGAATCTATTCGTTTACGCAAAAAAATCTTAAATAAATCAGAACGTGAAAGAGCAGAAAAGAAGAAAAAAACTGCTGAATAATAGAAGGCAAAGGAGTCATCTTTTGATGGCTTCTTTTTGTGTTTTGAATAGTGGGATGTTGGGGGATATGACTGAGAATTTTTATCATTGACCGTAAACAGGAAAACCAAGTGAAAAGGGAACAGAGAAGCGTCCTTAGTGACCGCAAGCAAGTTGGAAAAAGGCATTCATATTGGAAACTGGAGATGAAAGCCACATTTGGCATTGTGAGAGTAAAAAGTGGCGTTCATACAGGAGATGAACCCCACATTTGGCATTGTGAGAGTAAAAAGTGGCGTTCATACAGGAGATGAAAGCCACATTTGGCATTGTGAGAGTAAAAAGTGGCGTTCATACAGGAGATGAACCCCACATTTGGCATTGTGAGAGTAAAAAGTGGCGTTCATACAGGAGATGAACCCCACATTTAGCATTGTGAGAGTAAAAAGTGGTGTTCATACAGGAGATGAACCCCACATTTGGCATTGGGAGAGTAAAAAGTGGTGTTCATACAGGAGATGGACCCCACATTTGGCATTGTGAGAGTAAAAAGTGGCGTTCATACAGGAGATGAACCCCACATTTAGCATTGTGAAAGTAAAAAGTGGCGTTCATACAGGGGATGAACCCCACATTTAGCATTGTGAGAGTAAAAAGTGGTGTTCATGCAGGGGATGACTCCACATTTAGCATTGTAAGAGTAAAAAGTGGTGTTCATGCAGGAGATGACTCCACATTTAGCATTGTGAAAGTAAAAAGTGGTGTTCATACAGGAGATGAACCCCACATTTAGCATTGTAAGAGTAAAAAGTGGTGTTCATGCAGGAGATGACTCCACATTTAGCATTGTGAGTAGGAAAATGTTAATGGAGAGGGTTATGTTCGAGGCAAATCGAAAACAGATATGCGATTAACAGCCATGGTCATTAAAAGCGAAGAACTAGCGCCTGAATTAATGATGCCGTTAATTGCCAAGCCTACATAAAAGAGGATGGGACATAACTAAATAGATACTCTGTAAAGACGAACAATTTCTAATATAGCTAGTAAATAGCGGCTGCTTTCGCATACTTTTTACAAGAGGAAATATAATTAGTTGGAAAAACAGAGCAGCCGGAATACACGAAGACTCCTATGGGATTAGCGAGACAGTCTGAGACCCTGCAGGCCACAGGCCGAAGCGGCTCAGCGCGAGCCCCATGGAAAGCGAAGTGTATTCCGGCTGCGGGGAATCGCACCAAACTTCATGGAAACATCCTTTGAAAAACAAATAAAAGCCCGAACAATTATACGGAACATTCATTAGCATCTTCGTATAATTGTTCGGAATTATCCTTGGCTGGAATACTTATGTCCCAGCCCCTTTTTACCTATATATTTTCTTTGTTTACCAATCATCTTCCTGTGTTTTGTTTTGATAAAGGACGAAGTTGCCAGAATCGATTCTTTTCTTAGTATTCTCAGCAATTCTATCTTCACACTCTTTACACATATACGTATGAATCGGTCGATTTCGCAGACGTTTTGCCTGAAAGGAGTTTTCGTCTATATCTTCAATTTTATCACATATCACACATTTAACTTTCAATAGCTGCACCTCTAATCATATAAGTTCGATAAAATGGATTATAGGCACATTATAATATATAATCGCATAAAAAATCGAATTTTAATCTCTTATATGATTATTTGATTGTTCATCTTGATCTTTTTTCAGTTCTTTTTCTTCTTCATTATTTAAATTTTCGTTTGGATTTTTGAGATCTCTATCAGGCTCATTCTTAATCATATCTGCTGGTATCTCAGGAATGAGTCTTCCGCTAATATCAGCTAATTCATTGAATATTCCTTGAATCGGTTTCCCATTTTGAATATCTTCGCCAATCTCTTTAAGTCTTGCATTGAGATCTGGATCTGCAATAATAATTGCATTTGCTCCGTCTGGGTCATTTTTTAAGCTTTCAGCAACTGCGTATTTAATCGAGCCTACTTCAGAACGATCTAAGTCTGCATTGATGTCCACTCCTACAAGCGCATATCTACCGATTACTACTGCTGTGGCATCATTGACATTCTCAATGCTTGTGGCAAGAGTAACGAGTCTTTTCGCGATATCCTGGCCAGTCTTACGGTCCACCTCTTGTATAGTAGAATTTTTAACATTCGTTACATGAGGGGGATTTTCTCTATTCTCAGATTGTTGGCTATTTTCCACGTTATTATTTGTACATCCAGAAAGAAGAAAAAGGAATAAAATTAATAAATATCCTTTTTTCACAAATATTACCTCCTTTGATATTGAAGAATAACTTCTAAAAGTGTGCATTTTCACCTAATTTGTAGGTGGAAATGAGCATTTTTATGTTTTTTTACGGTTCCTCTTTCTTTATTGTGCAAAATATCTTCTATCTTTATGCGATAAAACATATATTTTACCAAGGTTCTTTCCGTTACACGGATAGTGCAGCAATATATGACGTTTTAGAGCAGGGGGCATCGGTTTGAGTAAAATTTACGTATTGGATACAAATGTCTTGTTACAGGATCCTTATTCTATTTTTTCTTTTAGTGACAATGATGTAGTAATTCCAGCAGTAGCTTTAGAAGAGGTAGACAGCAAAAAACGGTACATGGATGAAATCGGAAGGAACGCAAGACAAATATCTAGATTGATCGATAACTTAAGAGAAACAGGAAAGTTGCACGATAAAATTCCTTTGGAGAATGGTGGAACTTTACGAATTGAACTGAATCACCGTTCTTTTCATGAGCTTCAAGAAATATTTGTGGAAAAGACAAATGATAATCGTATATTAGCAGTAGCAAAAAACTTATCAATAGAAGAAAGCAAAAAAGAAAATGGACGAACCGTTATCTTAGTAAGTAAAGATACGCTCGTACGTGTAAAAGCAGATGCGATAGGTCTGGTGAGTGAGGATTTCTTAAGTGATCGAGTAGTTGAAAATGATCATTTGTATACTGGTTTTATGGATGTACAAGTAACCATTGATGTTTTAAATCGCTTTTATGAGAATGGACAGCTCCCTATTGGAGAAATTGGCAATGGGATTTATTACCCAAATCAGTTTCTGATCTTAAAGGATGTGTTAGGTTCTTCTTCGTCTGCATTAGCAATAGTGGATCCATCAAGGAAATATGTAAAAAAATTAGTATTCGATCATGAGCATATTTGGGGAATTCGCCCAAGAAATGTTCAGCAAACAATGGCGATTGAAATGTTATTAAAGAAAGACATGCCTTTAGTTACGCTAATTGGAAAAGCCGGAACGGGGAAAACATTATTGGCGTTAGCATCTGGATTGATGCAAACAGAGGATTTTGGAGATTATAAAAAATTATTAGTAGCAAGGCCAATCGTCCCAATGGGAAAGGATTTAGGTTTTCTTCCGGGAGAAAAGGAAGAAAAATTAAGGCCATGGATGCAGCCAATCTTTGATAATCTCGAGTATTTGTTTAATACAAAAAAGCCTGGAGAATTAGAAGCAATTCTTGCTGGTATGGGATCAATTGAAGTGGAGGCATTAACTTATATTAGAGGTCGCAGTATTCCTGATCAATTTATTATTATTGACGAAGCACAAAATTTAACGAAACATGAAGTGAAAACGATCTTAACGAGGGTAGGAGAAGGTAGTAAGATTGTTCTTATGGGAGACCCAGAACAAATTGATCATCCATATTTAGATGCCTTTAATAATGGGTTAAGCTATGTAGTAGAGCGATTCAAAGATCAGCCAATTGCGGGTCACGTAAAATTAGTAAAAGGAGAACGATCTTCTTTAGCACAGTTAGCAGCAGATCTTCTCTAGTCTTAGTCTAATTAATTAATATACGCCATCCTAGCAATGCTGGGATGGCGTATGTTTCGAATTATGTAATTTTAAATGCTTGCACATTTTTTATCGGAGTTTGTTCTTTGTCTTTTCTATTGTCATAAATATGTACTGGACCATCTTCTGTAAGTGGTTTTCCTTTTATGCAAAATAATAAGAAGATCGAGTCGATTTCTTCTAAAGGAATGGCGTATTCTTCATTAGCCATTGTGACTAAAAGAGTTGTTGCATCTTTCTTCGGTTCCGCATTTTTTATAAATGGTGCTAAGGACATATAGAAGGTTCCAGTGAGCATTTCTACTTTTTGATAGGTTTTTGTAGACTGCTCTGGAACTTTTGCACCTTCTGTAATTTCTTGATCCCAGTGCTTGGAGGCTTCTTTTGTATACGCTTCTAATTCATCTTTCACTTCAACTGGTGCAAATACGGTATCAGCAGTTTGTTTGCGATCATCAAATATCCATACAGTCGGATCGATAGTAATCGGAAAATTCACCAGTCCGGTAACTTGAATAATACTATTCATTTAAAGATTCCTCCTTATGTACTTTGTTTTGTTTGTAGAAAAAATCTGCAAATTAATAACATCAAAATTATTTTAAGTAACTAATTTTACTAGCAGACGAAAACGATGTTATTTTAAGTATAGTCTTTTCTTTTCTTTCTGTCATTTTGAATGCTAGAACAAAAACTATTTGGATTTTTCATGGGGATTGTTCTTGCAATTTTTCTAGGTTGAGTTTAAACTTTATAGATAGGATAAGCGCTCGGAAACGGGGGGATAGGATTGACTTCTGAAATGATTATTAATCATAAAGAAAAAGCAAATGAGTTATTGAAAGCAGATGCTGAAAAAATATTAAAACTAATTAAAGTTCAGATGGATAATTTAACAATGCCACAATGTCCTCTATATGAAGAGGTATTGGATACGCAAATGTATGGATTGTCTAAAGAGATAGATTTTGCTATTCGATTAGGATTAGTAGAAGAACAAGTTGGTAAGAAAATTTTAGATGAGTTGGAAAAGGAATTATCGATTTTGCATGAAGCATCTATAAGAAAATAAAAAGTAAACTCAAACAAAAGCAGTCATTGTTTGAGTTTTTTTAGTGGTTAGGTGTATTATTTTAAAATAAGGGAAGTACATACGAATACGCCTAATTATTATAATTGTCTGTTTCCATAGTTGTTTTTTGATCGGAGCAAGGCGGTACTACAATGCCTTGGGAAACGATAAGTATTGTTTCTTCCCCACCGGATAAATAACGAACTTGATATTTAGCGGAAATTTAGTAGAAAATTGCCCAATATTTTAAGAGAATGAACGGAAGTTATCCTTTTCAGCAGGAAATAGATAAGAGACAACGAATACTCTAAATGAGGAGATTGAATAAGGGATGCGGTTGAATGGTAAAGAAGATATTAAAATCGTATGATTATACACTGATTATAGCAATGGTACTATTAATTTTATTTGGGTTAATTATGATTTATAGTGCTAGTATGGTTTCGGCAGTTCAATATTATGGAGAAGATAGTAGCGATTTTTTTTATAAGAGGCAATTTAAATATATATTAGTTGCGGGAATCGCCTTTATTGTTGTAGCAATTTTTCCGTATAAAGCTTTATTAAGTAATAAAATATTAGTCCCAATGGTATTTGGCTCTATTATGTTTTTAAGTGGAATCTTTTTGTTTGGTAGTGTTTATGGAAATGCGCAAAGCTGGTATAAGATTGGGACAGCAAGTCTTCAGCCAGCGGAGTTCGTTAAATTAGCTGTTATTATTTATTTATCGGCTATTTATTCTAAAAAGCAGTCGTATATCAATGAATTTAATAGGGGAGTTGTCCCTCCACTAGCCTATTTGGTTATTGTTTGTGCGTTAGTTACTATTCAGCCGGATTTTGGAACAGCTGCCATCATTTTTATGATTGGTGCAACCGTTATTCTTTGTTCAGGAATGAACTGGAAAAATTTATCGAAGTTAATGCTGATTGGTCTATCATTTCTGTTATTATTAGTTTTCATCATGCAGTTAGCTGGTAAAAGCATCTTTACAGAAAAGCAAATGGCGAGAATTTTTGTTTTTCTAGATTCTCCATTTGCAGAAGAAGTCGTGCAAGAATCTGGTTATCATATGAGTAACTCGCTTATTGCTATTGGCTCTGGTGGTCTTAAAGGGGTAGGCTTGGGACAAGGTGTACAAAAATTAGGTTATTTAACAGATGGTCACACCGATTTTATAATGGCAGTAATTGCTGAAGAATTAGGTATTTTTGGGGTAGGCTTTGTAGTAGTGGGGCTAAGTTATATTGTTTTACGAGGGATTTATACAGGCTTAAAGTGCAAAGA
Organism: Niallia sp. RD1; assembly: GCF_024219955.1. Taxonomy (NCBI): domain Bacteria; kingdom Bacillati; phylum Bacillota; class Bacilli; order Caryophanales; family Bacillaceae; genus Niallia; species Niallia sp. RD1. The sequence continues at coordinate 3,378,632 of NZ_CP100420.1, forward strand.
TCCTTTTGGGAGCTTATTAGCAATCGGCATCTCCAGTATGATCGGAATACAAGCTTTTATTAATATTGGTGGGGTTTCTGGATTAATTCCGCTGACTGGTGTCCCGTTACCTTTCATTAGTTATGGGGGATCGTCCTTATTGCAATTATCAATTGGAATGGGAATTTTAGTTAATGTTTCGATGTTTGTTAAATATGAAAGAGTTTATAAACCAAAAGAAGAAGGTGTTCCGGATGTTCCAGAGCAGAAGCAATCTACTTCGACTTTTGTACGTCCAAACCGAAATTTTTAATAAAAGAGCAGTTTGTCGACAAAAAGATTTTTGGAAACTCAAATTGAAATTTCATGCGTTGCTTGGAGTGGAAGGGGTGAGACTCCTGTGGGCTCAGCGCGAGCCCCACGGAAAGCGAACCCCTGAAGCGGAAAGCAACATCTCTATTCAAAGGAACTAATAAATATACTATAGACAAACCTCTATATCTAAAATTCAAGGATTTGTCTACAGTCTAAAAAAAGATAGCACCGAAAAAGGTGCTATCTTTTTTTAGTATGTTCTAAAGATAAGAAGGTTTAGAAAACAGGTTGATTCATTTGCTTCCTTGCGAAAAAAAGCTATAATAAGTAGAGTGTCTTTTTCTTTTTAAAACGCTTTCGAAGAAGGTGTTTATAATGTTAATGTTTACCAATAATGTGACAACTGAAGTTTTTTGGGAAAAAAGAGAGAAATATTAGTGGAAATATGTTTTAATAGCAAAAGAGTCTTTTTTAACATTGCTATATTGTTAAATGTGAATAATGACACAATGGAAATGAACGGATTTTTATATAGTAGTATATTTTTTACTGTGTATTGGAAAGGGGAGACATGATCAAATGGCTAATTCTCGCGTTTATCCTGAAGCCAAATTGACAAATAAACAATCAGAAACAACTGCCTGGAAGGATTTTCTCGCATTAATTAAAATAGGAATCGTGAATTCAAACTTAATCACTGTATTTACCGGTATCTGGCTTGCAATAGTTTTCACAGATGTTAAGTTTTTAGAGCAAATTGACACTGTATTATATACATTGATAGGTTCAGGGTTGATTATTGCCGGTTCCTGTGTGTTAAATAATTTTATAGATCGTGATATTGATCCATTAATGGAAAGAACGAAGGCAAGGCCGACCGTAACAGGGAAAGTAAAGCCTGTAAGAGTTGCTGTTTTAGGTTTTGGCTTTCTGTTAATTGGAACACTATTTTTATTATTAACTACCATTACCGCAACAGTTATTGCTTTAGTAGGTGCATTTAGCTATGTTGTGATATATACAATGTGGTCGAAGCGTCGACTTGTATCAAATACCGTTATTGGAAGTTTTTCAGGAGCCGTTCCACCACTAATTGGATGGGCTGCAATTGATCCTGGACTTCATGTAATGGCTTGGAGCTTGTTTTTAATTATGTTTGTTTGGCAGCCTCCGCATTTTTACTCGTTAGCAATTCGAAGAGTGGAAGAGTACCGTGCAGCAGGGATTCCAATGCTTCCTGTTGTTAAAGGGTTTGAAGTAACAAAAAAACATACGTATATATGGATTGTCGCATTATTTCCACTGCCATTTTTGTTATACCAAATCGGTATTCCATTTTTAATATTAGGAACTTTACTAAATATCGGTTGGGTTATTACAGGAATTCGTGCAAGCAAAAAACAAGATGAATATAAATGGGCTACAGCGATGTTTATTTATTCCATCCAATATTTAACGGTTCTATTTGTTTCAATGGTAGTATTTACATTATTCTAAAAGGAATTATCATAAGGGGAGAACATTTCGAGGAGAATAATGTTTGATTTAGAATTTATTAAAGGTTGTTACTTTTTTATAAGTGGAAAGCGAAGTGTATTCCGGCTGCGGGTTACTAGCAGCAAACTTTACGAAAACAACCTTATTTAAAGGGAATTTGGGAGTTTGTTAAACAAAGAGGTAAATACTTTATGGAGTGGGTAGTTTAATGGAATTTACATTACCGATTTTGCCAACAATTAGTACTTCATTTATCATTTTAAGTGCCATTTTTGTAGCAATTGGTTGGGGATTAATTAAGAAAAGAAAAAGAAAAGAGCATCAGACCGTCATGCTTTTTGCAGCAATTTTTGCAGTAATCTTTTTCATCATTTACGCTTCAAGAACGATTTTTATTGGTAACACTTCTTTCGGTGGACCTGATGATATTAAAATCTACTATACCATTTTTCTGATCTTTCATATCACTTTGGCAACAATAGGTGCTGTATTAGGGATTATCATGTTGTATACAGGGTATAAGAAACAGTATGCAAAGCATCGAAAGTTAGGTCCAATGACAAGTATTATCTGGTTTATTACAGCCATTACAGGAACAGCAGTTTATTTACTGCTTTATGTTTTCTACCATGGTGGCGAAACAACATCTGTTATAAAAGCAATATTAGGCTTTTAATAGGAAAAGGAAAAATGCTTCTACAAAAAATAGAAGCATTTTTTTATTGCACTTTTATTGAGGAGATGGATTGCTTTAAAAATTAACTTACTTTACATAATTGAAAAAATACTTATTCTATTAAAATTATTTAAAGTAAGTTATACTATTTAGTAAGAAAGCCACATATATTAATAGAAACAATGCTAGAGAGGGGGGAATCCTCTGAAAATTTTATTAAGAACTGTTGTAATTATTGCAGTGTTATCAGCGATTGGATTCTATTTTAGTATAACAGATGACAATAATCAGCCAGATGTACTAGTTGAAAATGGTGATAATCCTACAAAAGTGGAGGATAATCTCAAAGAAGCGAAGGAAAATACGCAAGTTCTTTCAGTTCCTAAAGAAGGTTTGGGAACTTTAATCGGTAAAAGTACAAGTGAACTAAAAAAGAAATACGGAGAACCAGCTAGAATTGATCCATCTGCATATGAATATGATTGGTGGATTTACAATAAGGATGACTCTAAGTATTTTCAAGTTGGAATCCTAGAGGATAAAGTCGTTACTGTTTACGCAATTGGCAACTCAGTGAATATTACTCCTTATAAAATTGGACAAGAAGTTGGAGAGATTTATACGATGACGCCAATTGAAACAAATATTAGTTTTAATTATGAAAACTCCTCCTATCGATTTGAGTTATCAGAGGATGAAATAAATAACCGTCCATTGATTCAAATTGGCGATTATTATGCACAGCTATACTTTGATAAATTTAACGGTACTTTATCAAGTATTCGCTATATGGATGCCCGTACATTACTTCATTTAAGACCATACGAATTAGTTTATCGAGGAGAACTATTAGAGACACAGAATAGTGTGGAAGATAGTGAAGCAATTCAAGAGGGCAATGAACGACAAATATTAGATATGACGAATGTGTTAAGAAAAAGATTTCAACTCAACACTGTGGAATGGGATCAACCTACTGCTGAGGTAGCTTTAGGTCATAGTAAGGATATGTTTGATACAGAAGACTTTTCCCATACTTCTGAGAAGTATGGAGATTTAGAGGATCGTCTAAAAGCAGGAGATGTATTTTATCAAGTTGCTGGAGAGAATATCGCAGCAGGTTATTCAGATGCACCATCTGTAATGGAAGGTTGGCTAAACAGCAAAGGTCATCGTGAATGTTTATTAAATGACAAATTTACTCATCTTGGGGTAGGGGTATTTGATAAATATTATACGCAGAATTTTATTGAAAAATGGTAATGGGATATACACATAACTGTCGACAAACTCAGTAAAGGAGTGGTTGGCAGTTTTTTTTTTGACAGAATTTATCCCACTCTTAATGGACAGTAAGATTCCCCCAAAGCTTATGAGTATAGGAGGAAGATAGGTGGGAGATCAACTGTCCGTAAAGGTCCGATTGGTTCAACTAACCATCAGTGGGGGATGAAGGAAAACCCCCACTGATGGAAGTTTCACTTTATCTATCCTTACACTTGCCTCATTTAGACCACAGAGGGAATTTTGAAAGGAAAATGCACATTTATTATCGTGCTATCATACAGTAACATAGGCAGATGTATCAAATTAGAGGTGAATTAATAATGGCTAATAAAAAACTTCATCCTTCTGTAGAAGAATTTAAAGCATTTGTAAAAGAAAATCCTAACGTATTGAAAGAAGCGAGAAGTGGGAAGGTGACTTTGCAGGAATTATATGAAGATTGGTATTTATTAGGTCCAAATGATGCGAGATGGGAAGGATTATTAGATGGTAGTACGATAAACTCCACAAAAAAGGAGGAAGAGACATCATCTAATCGAACTGTCTGGATGTCTAATATCGTTGATACATTAAAAAATATGGATCAAAATCAAATTCAGGGCTATTTAGCAAATTTAAATCAGGCTTTAGGAACAATACAAGGAGTCATTTTTCAATTTGCCCCGAATAGTGGTTCAAGCGGATCTTCTGCGTCAACAGAACAAAAACCTTCTGGCCCATTTTCATTTAGACAAGATTAAAATAGGGGGATAATATGAGACAAAGTATAAAAGAATATATTGCGCAAAATTCAGAATTGCAACAATTTATCCGGGAACAGCCACAATGGTATAGACAATTAAGCAGAAATCCGAATCAATTAGAAGCCTTTGAGATTGCCTCACTCCATTATTATAAGAAAACCATTCCAGATCATGTACAAAAGTTTTCAAATGGTGTCCAAATGGCTTCGATGATGGTTAGCATGTTTCAAGCAATGAATGCTCAATCTTAATCATACTGTAATAACTGATACTTAGAGTAAAAAAAACATGAATGGTAATACTAAAAGAAAATTCATTAATTACTAGGAGTGTTTACAGTGAAAAAAATTCGATTGATTTGTATTCCTGCTTTTCTTCTTTTTGCTGGGTGTGGAAACGATATACCTGATCCAGAAGTAAAACCAAAAAAAGAAGCGAATTATTTAATCCCAACTAATGCGGCTGTACAAGCCTCCTTATCCTATACAGGAAAAGATAATATGGATGTTCATCATATTGTAAAAGGAAACAAAGTGTTCGTTGAATGTAGAGTAAAGGATTATTCGTTCAGAGAAGACAGTAACGGAAAATTAGGAAAAGTAATAGTAGAGGTTGACGGTGCAAAAAAAGAATATTCTTCGGCGGCATTTGTAATCGAAGGACTAAAACCAGGAAAACATACGATCAATCTATCCATAGTTGATGTTGCTAACGAAACAACGAAATATAAAAAGGCATTTCCAATAATGATTAAAGAATAGAGTGGAAAAAGGAAAACGCAAACCTTTTCTTTCTTTTATCTTTCATGTAAAATAAGAGTTGGAGGTGAGCGAATACGTGCTTGCGACAACTGAAATATTCCTTATTCAAGAGGAAGCAGAAGAGATTGCAGAAATGATACTAGAGTCAGATGTTGCAGAACAATACCGTATTTGTTTGTCCAATCTACATTCAAATAAGGAAACACAGCAAAAAATTCATTCTTTTAACCAAATGAAAGAATTATATGAAGAAGTTCAGCGTTTTGGAAAATACCATCCTGAATACAAAAAAGTGATGATGGACATTAGACAGCTTAAACGCGATATGGATTTAGATGATAATGTAGCAGCATTTAAAGTAGCGGAGAATGGTTTACAAAAGCTCCTAGACGATGTTAGTGTCATTATCGGACGTTCTGTTTCTACTTTTATTAAAGTCCCAACAGGTAATCCATTTTTTGATGAACTTTCTGGTTGTTCTTCTGGTGGTTGTGGAAGTGGTGGAAGCTGTAGTTGTTCTGCATAATATACTAAAAAGCAATGATCGAATTTACGATCATTGCTTTTTTACTAGCATCGATTACTAGTTTGGCCATAAATGCTGATTCTAGCTTTTCTATTTTCTTTGCCTATGCTATGATGATAAATAATGGAATTTAAAGGGGTTAAATTATGCTAGGGCAACGGCAGGGAATTATTGTTTGGTTATTTTCACTAAAACAAGCAAAAATGTTAAGAAGATATGGGAATGTTCATTTTATTTCCAAAAAGTTAAAATATGTTGTGCTCTACACGAATCAAAGTGATGTAGAAAGCATAATGGAAAAAATTGATGCTCATTCTTTTGTTAAAAAAGTAGAGCCGTCTTATAAGCCATTTTTAAAGATGGAATTTGAAAATTCGCGACCAGATAAAGCGAAAGAATACGATTATAAAATGGGGATTTAATTAAGAGAGTAGTTTCTATTTCATGATTATCAGTGCTTGGTAAGAAATAGCCTGAGTTTATCCCACTCTTAACGGCCAGTAAGCCTCCCCCTCAAGCTTATGAAAATACGAGGAAGATAGGTGGGAGAACAACTGTCCGTAAAGGTCCGATTGGTTCAACTAACTATCAGTGGGGGAGGAAGGAACCCCCCACTGATAGAAGTTTCACTTTATCCCACTCTTAACGGCCAGTAAGCCTCCCCCTCAAGCTTATGAAAATACGAGGAAGATAGGTGGGAGAGCAACTGTCCGTAAAGGTCCGATTGGTTCAAGTAACCATGAGTGGGGAGATGAAGAACCCCCGACTCATGGAAGTTTCCTTTATGAGCCGATAAATAAAAACAGTATTTTTGATGAAATTTGTTGGAGTATCGCTTTTCCACTAAATCATTCATAGATACTGTTTTTTTATGTGAAAAAGGAAGTGCAAATCAAAAAAAGCCTGCAGGCATGTACCTGCAGGCTCCTTCCACATCCTTATTTTCATAAGGAAAGAAGGTAAAGGGAGAGGAGAAACCGGAGGAAGAACTTATGGGGAAACGTAAGTCTTCTCCGCGGTTGGCAACAACATCCTCGAATAGATGCTGTTAATTACATTATCCCCATCAAGGGGACACTTATACATAAAATGTAATATTTTTTTAACAATGCGAGAAAAACTGATTTGCTTAGTATTTGATGAAAAGAAAGGCTTCATCAAATAATAAGCGAAAATCTTTAAAATGTTGGCTCTCCATTCCGTTTATGGTAGGATAGGGAAGGTAAAAGAAGTTGTTAAAGTAAAATAGGGTTGTGGTGATTAAAATGAGAGTTGTCTCCGGAAAGAATAAGGGGATTCCATTAAAAGCAGTGCCTGGTAACTCAACTAGACCAACTACAGATAAAGTGAAAGAGGCTATTTTTAATATGATAGGTCCATATTTTCAAGGAGGAGATGGCCTTGATTTATTTGCTGGGAGTGGTGGACTAGGTATTGAAGCTTTAAGTAGAGGGCTGGATCTTGTTATTTTTGTAGACAGAGATGGAAAAGCGATACATACTATTAAAGAAAATCTTTCTATATGCAAATTAGATAGCCGAGCTGAGGTATATCGCAATGATGCGGATCGTGCTTTGAAAGCATTACAGAAAAGAGAAAAAAGATTCGATTATATTTTTTTAGATCCGCCATATAAAAAACAGCAATTAGAAAAAATGCTAACATTTATTGATGAAGCTGGTCTCTTAAAGGAAGAAGGAGTTATCGTTTGTGAACACGGTTCAGAAATTTCTTTACCTGAGGCAGTAAGCAGATTTCAACAAGTGAAACATGAAAAATACGGAATAATTGCGGTTTCTATTTATTCCTTACAAATTGGTACGGAGGACTAAGAAATGGCTAGTATAGCAGTTTGCCCAGGTAGTTTTGATCCGATAACCTATGGTCATATTGATATTATTAAACGATCAGCAAAGGTATTTGATCATGTATACATATGTGTATTGAATAATTCTGCCAAAAAACCTTTTTTCTCGGTAGAAGAAAGATTAGAGTTAATTAGAGAAGTAACAAAAGATATTCAGAACGTTTCTGTATCTTCTTATGAGGGACTTCTGATCGATTATGCAAAAAGTGTGAATGCGAATGCAATCATTAGAGGATTAAGAGCAGTATCAGATTTTGAATATGAAATGCAAATTACATCAATGAACCGTGTCTTATCAGATGATATTGAGACTTTCTTTATTATGACCAATAACCAGTATTCTTTCTTAAGTTCAAGTATAGTGAAAGAAGTGAGCAAGTATGATGGGGATATTTCTGAACTAGTTCCAAAGATTGTTCATGATGCACTAAGAGCGAAGTTTCATCAGAATCGTAAATAAAGCTTTTAAATAGTAGCGAATAAATAAAAGGACATATTGCCAAAAAAGAAGTAGTTGCATCTAATTCTTTTGGCAATGGATGTCCTTTTTTGCAGTTAGAATGTATAAATTTTCTGTAGCCAATTTGATGTTTAGTAGAAGTAGCCTATCGGTTAAGTGAATTTCCGATTATTTCTTCTGTGTAAGGAATATACCCCTAAATGGGTGTCCTCCACTTTTCTTATATTTCTCTCCTTGGAGTTAATCTTTAATGTTGATTATTGGATAAAAATTAAGGAGACCCTAATAAATTGGGTTTCCTTAATTTTTGAATCATCTAACGCCCTGTTTAAGATGGATTAGTTTAATCCTTCTTCCGTTTCAGAATTACATCTTCAACAAATTGATTAAATTTTTCCTCAGCTTCAGTTCTTAATTTGACTGTAAAAAGTAAAGGATAATCAGGATTTTTCTTGCAGAAGGAGTCAAAAATTTCAATATCATCATCAGAACAAAACTCAAAAAAAATGTCCCACGTTCCTTGTTCATTTTTATACCCAATGGCTTCAATAAAATCATCATTTTCTTCGTCATAATAGGTAATATGCCAATGGCGACCTTTTAAATGTTCCTGTATTTCTTCGGCATAGGGTTCAAATGATGTCTCTATATCAATTAATTCCATCCCTTCGGAAAGGTCATTGCTATTTATAGGGATGGGTTCAGGAAGCTCTTCATTGTCGTATAGGATTCCTGCCAAATAGTAAGCTAAATCCTTATTTGCATCTTGTATCGCTTTACGTTTTGTTTCCCCTCTTGTTAAAGGAAAGTCCCATCCAGATTCAGGAAACAGAGTGGGGAAGTAAACACAAAATATTCCTTCATCGTCCTGTTGTATGAATGCTGGATAAACTAATTTATCGGGATTTACCATAGCCACACATCCTTAATTATAACGATTATACATTGAATTTTGACAGTCTCAAACTGTTATATGTGTCTGTCATTTCAAATACAAATGATGATAATAGAAACTCTTTGATATTATGCTTAGTGTTTTCGTTACTGCGACTATCTATGAAAAGGAACCAAGCAAGATAATTGTCGAGATACTTTGTAGCTACACCTTTAAAACGGTTTATCCACTGTTTCATACGGGAGTGCAGGCCATTAACATTTTGAATGTGGTACAAGCCTTTAATTACGTGTTTACCGTCATTTGATTTAATCCGAAAATGTTCTAATCCCTTTTCTTTTGCATATGTCTTATAGGCTCTCCAAGCATCAGTAACGAGTACATTATCAGACGACAGCTTAGAACCAATCATATTATCAACTTTAGTTTTCACAATTCGACCCATACAAGCGACTTTGGAAACAGTTGCTTTTGTTCGGTCTCTTGCAACAAGAACGCAAACTTGTTCGTGACTTATACCTCTATGTTTAGACTTTCCTCCACGCTTTCGAGGTTTACGGTCAGCAATGCCACGTTGTCCCTTTTGAGAGTATAGGAAATAGGTCTCGTCAATTTCAACGATACCTTCAAAATGGTCAAAATCCATTTGTTTTAAAGCGTTTAACAGTTTATGTCTCCAATAAAAAAGCGTAACCCAAGTAACCCCTACGATTTCAGCAGATTTTCGCAGAGAATAACCTTTGAACATACAATCAACGAAAATAATCCATTCGTCACCTTTACGAGTGCGATAAAGAACAGTATTTGTTGTATCTGTAAAGGTCTTATTACAACATTTACAGCGATAGCGTTGGCGACCATTATATTTTCCGAATCGAACAACGTGTTCTGACGCACAATGAGGGCATTCAAAACCTTCTTTGAAACGAGTTTCTCGCATTTCATTAATCAGACGACCACCGACAGAGGAAGAAGGTTCAACATAGCGTTTTACCCATTGAAACACACGCTCTTTTTCTGTATGTGATAAATTGCCGATATGCTTTAATAGATTATTGAACGCTTTACTCAACCTTACTACCTCCCCGAATGTTTGTTCTTAAATCAATTATACTAAGTTTTCGGGAAGGTTTCAAATATCAACATTTACCTTTAACACAGCCTTTTATTAAAATAAAACAATATATCATTAAGGAAATAATGGTTACAATTGGTCCCCATGCACTAATATTTTCAAATATTTGTCGAAAGAAATCTCCTTCCTTGGTTACTCCGGGAATTACTATTGTCGGAGTGTCTTTTGCCAAGAAAGTTTTGTTAAAGAAGTCCCAAGCGATAAACGTATAGATTCCAGAGAAAATTGCTTGCATAATTCTTGCTATAAAAAATGGTTTAAAGCGAATGTCTGTCTGGGCAAGAATACTTGCGACCTGTGCTTGTACGCTTAATCCGCTAAATCCAAGAATACAGCTAGTTATAACAGCTTGATGCATGAGTGTGGATGTCTCTACATCACTCGTTAATTTACTTCCTAATGTAATCTCAAAAATGCCAGCGATAAAAGGAATGGTTAGATCAGCCGAAAATGTAAAGAAATGAAAAACTGATTCTAACAGGTTTGCAAAAAAGGAAGTAATATGTAAGTGGAATAGTAAACGATTAATAACGGAAAAAAGTATGATAAAGCCACCGACCATTAATAAAGATTGAATAGAGGAGGTTACAGCATCTCCCATTAGCTTACCAAGTGGACGCTTGTCTTTTAAACGAGTATGATGCAGTTCTCGTAAGGCTCTTTTCAAAGAGGCTCTTTCTCTTGGTTCTAACTTATTTCTTTCTGTATCCTTGCCGTGGAATCTCATAAATAGCCCAACTGTAAAATTGGCTAAGTAATGAGAAAAAGCCAATAGTAATCCGAGTTTTGGGCTATGGAAAAAAGAGGCTGAAACAGCGCCGATAATAAACATTGGATTAGAAGCATTAGAGAAAGAAACTAGTCTTTCTGCTTCCGTTCTAGTTAACTGTTTTTCCTCACGCATTCTTGCTGTTAATTTTGCTCCAGTTGGAAAGCCGGATACCATCCCCATTGCCCATACGAAACCGCCTACTCCAGGGACTTTAAAGAGAGGGCGCATAATGGGTTCTAACAAAACACCGATAAAACGAACAACACCAAAGCCTATTAATATTTCAGATAGTATAAGGAAAGGAAGAAGTGAAGGGAAAACAATCGTCCACCAAGTGTTAAGTCCGTTTTTGGAAGCATCTACCGCCACCCCTGGAAAGGAAATCAGGGCAAGAGCTAAAAGTGATGCAGATAAAGCGAGTACGATTGTCTTCAATTTTGAGCGTAACAAATTATATTGCTCCCCTTTCAAATATAAATAGTAGGTTTTTATTCTCGTCTATGTAAGGAAGGCTGTTTGAAAGTTTTTATGTAAAAAAAGAGATACTTGTACACAAACAGCCTAAAGAATATCCCTCTACCAATCAATATACTCATAACCTCCAAAAAAAGACCATAAGATTATATAGATTGTTATTTTGATAAGAATAGGTGGGACGATATGGAACGCCCGAAAATTGGATTAGCGCTAGGTTCAGGGGGAGCAAGGGGATTTGCTCATATTGGGGTGATAAAAATATTGAGAGAAGAGAATATTCCAATAGATTATATAGCTGGCAGCAGCATAGGGGCGATTATTGGCTGCCTATATGCTGCTGGTTCTGATATACAGCGGTTATATACGTTATCAAAGTTCTTTAAAAGGAAATATTACTTGGATTTTACTGTTCCCAAAATGGGCTTTATTGCTGGGAAGAGGGTGAAGGAATTAATTCATTTATTCACCTATGGAAAGAATCTTGAAGATTTGGATATACCTGTTGCTGTTGTGGCAGCCGATTTATTAACAGGAGAAAAGGTTGTATTTAAGAAAGGGGCAATAGCTGATGCCGTTCGTGCCAGTATTTCTATTCCGGGTATATTTGTTCCAGAAAAAATGAATGGGAGATTGCTAGTAGATGGGGGAGTAATCGATCGCGTACCTGTTTCGGTTTTAAAGGAAATGGGAGCAGATATCATTATTGCAGTAGATGTAGCTAAAGTAAATATAAATACAGAAATTTCGAATATTTATGATGTGATTATGCGTTCATTAGATATCATGCAAATGGAATTAGTCGAATCAAGAGAATTTGCTAGTGATGTAATGATCAAGCCGCCTGTTGAAATGTTTAATAGCAAAGCATTTACTGATTTAGAAAAAATCATTGAGATAGGAGAAGAAGAAACGAAGAAATATATAAAAGTGATTAAAAAGGAAATTAAGAAAAGAAAAGCTAATGAGAAGAAGTAACAAAATAAAGTAGCGCATAGCAAGCAAGCGCTACTTTATTTTGTTGCCCCTTTTCAATAGAAATTACTTCATAATAGGAGGCTTGGAATAATCCATCTCTAGCAACTTTTGCTGAGCAGCAACCGGCACACCTAATGCATAAATTTGGGAGGCTCGTACGTCCAATACTATTTTCTCTTTTTCAAAAGAAGAAAGCTTACTAATGATAGGAAGAAGAAATTGCTTCTTTTTTTCCTTTAAATACAAACGACCATTTGCTGTTGTTCCGAGTAAGCGAATATATGCTGGCTTGGAGTAAGTTTGCATTTCTTCTTTTTTAGTATTTGTTAGAATATGTACACAAATTCTTTGCAGTCTTGTCCAAGTATACCTTTTCGTTTTTAGTAAGCGGATAAAGTCCTGAAATGATGATGCTTCTTTCACATATTTAAGAAAGCGGTATTCTATTCCTTCTTCTATTTCATAAATGGTGGAAAGTTCTTCTGCTGTTGTTTGCAACAGCCGGAATTTTAAATAGCTCCAGTAATTCTCCCATGTATGATAAGTAAGATACGTTTCTTTATACTGTTGTAGCGCTTGATAACTACTAGAAGGAAGGAAGGGTTCAATCGTTGTTAATGATCCTGCTGTCTGTAACAATTCTTCTCTTATACTTGTAGCGCTTGCTATCGTATCAGAAGTGAATTTTTTATCATGGTAATCAGCTTTAATACGAGCAACCGTGCAAACTTGCATTGGATAAGCATTTGTACGAACTGACTTGTAGTACTCATATCCCAGTATGTTATTAGGCATATGAAGATTGAGTCCTTGTGTTTTATTTACACTTGTTAATTCCTGGATAGCGCATGATTTTGCTTTTGGATAACTCATGCCTTGTTTCATATACTCTTTTACAAGTCTATCTTCTTCATCCTTTTTTTCCGCCAACAGGTTAAAAATAGAATCAAATTCGTTTATGTCTCCTGACTCACTTCCGAAGCATAAGTAGTCACAGCCTAAGCTGTGGAGAATTTCTACTGCTCCAGAAGCAAATACGGCTGCATGCTGTGTGGCAAAAGGATAAGGAAGCTCCACAATAAGATCTATTCCGTTTTCCAGTGCCATTTCTGCTCGAGACCATTTGGAAATAAGTGCAGGTTCCCCACGCTGGAGAAAAGGACCACTCATAACAGCTATTACAACCTCTGCTTGTGTTAATTCTTTCGCTTTTTGGATATGATACAAATGACCATTATGAAATGGATTATATTCTACAACAACACCAACTGCCTTCATCACAATCTCCCTAATCATTTTTCTGAAAAAACATTAAAACGAATGCTTTATTAGTAAAAGTTTATCCTAAAAACATTGGTTATAAAAGAGAAACCTATTTGCGTCAGTATGGTTTTCTTTAGTTTTTCTATTGAAAAACAACACTCCTCACGAGCTTAAAGCTTAAATCAAGAGCAAAGAACTGGTGATTATATCAAAGTTTTGGTTGCAATTCTGTTGATTATGGGTAGAATAGAAAAGAAATCGAAATAAATAAGGGAATAATCACTTATCCACTTATTATTTACTGTAAAGAAAAAATATTGACAAATAATTATATGAAAGCTATAATTACCTTTGTTGCCTTGGGGTGATATATATGAAATGGACGTTAAGCCAGTTACAAAAATTTCGAAGTAAGGGATTGCCAATTGATGAAACAATAAATATGGATGTGATTAAAGAAACAGATCCAACCATAAGAAAAGTATCTCCTATTCATATAACAGGACGTACAGATATTGATTCAACGAAAGTGACTTTTCATTTAAATATAAAAGGATCTCTCGTGCTACCTTGCTCTCGTACTTTAGTAGACGTGGATTATCCAATTAATGTTGAAACAACAGAAACCTTCCTATTAAAAGTTTCAGAATATGAAACAGACGAAGAGGAAGTTCATCAAGTAAAAGGGGATGTAATTGACTTAGAGCCAATTATTGCTGAAATTCTTTTACTTGAGGTACCGATGCAAGTCTTCTGTGAAGATACAAAAGAAGAGGGTGCTCCTCAGTCAGGTAATGATTGGGAAGTTATCCAAGAGCAAGATTTACAGGATAAGAAAGTAGATCCTCGTCTTGCCGGACTTGCTAAGTTTTTTGAAAATGAGTAAATAAACTCATAGTTAATTATGCAAAAGAAACATGTGAGATTGGAATCATCTTTTCTCATTACTTTCTTAATACTCTTTAAGGAGGTGGGACGAATGGCTGTACCTTTTAGAAGAACATCTAAAACTGCAAAGAGAAAACGTCGTACACATTTTAAATTACAAGTGCCTGGTATGGTAGAATGCCCTAACTGTGGTGAAATGAAACTTGCTCACCGTGTATGCAGCGCTTGCGGAACATACAAAGGGAAAGAAGTTGTAAGCAACTAATTATCTTTTTTGTTGATTAAAAACACAAGAACTTTGGTTCTTGTGTTTTTTTCCATTTAACCATTTTTAGAATAAAGTCTCTTTTTGAGACGTAATAGGAATACATAGTGAAGGGTGATGGAGAGTGATTGTCGTTAGTTCTTGTTTAGCAGGGTTGAGGGTCCGGTATAATGGAACAGATTGTTTGAATGACAACGTGGAAAAGCTGTTGAAAATGAAAGAAGTAAAGACAGTTTGCCCGGAACTAATGGGAGGATTCTCTACTCCGAGGGAACCAGCAGAGATCATTGGCGGAAATGGCTACGATGTTATCGATGGCAATGCAATAGTAAAAGATGCAAGCGGAAATGATGTAACGCAAATGTACATAGATGGAGCTTATAAAACATTAGAATTTGTTAAAAGCGTAAAAGCTGAAATAGTAGTGTTAAAAGAAAATAGTCCTTCATGTGGTAGCAGCCATATATATACTGGCTTTTTTGATGGAACCAAAAAGGAAGGAGTGGGGGTAACCACTGCGATTTTAAGAAGAAATGGTATCAAAGTGGTTTCAGAGGAAGAATTATTATGATGATTTTTTTCTAAAGATAATATTTTTTAGATGCTATATAAATGTTATTTTTCAGAACAGCATTCAGTTATTTTTTTCTTTTTCATTATGAATAAATCAGTCTATCTTTTCTAGTAGATGCATATGTATGAATAAAAAACACTAGGAGGGTATACTGATGACAACAACAAGACAAGATGCTTGGTCAAAAGATGAAGATATTTTGCTTGCCGAAATCGTTCTTCGTCATATTAGAGAAGGCGGTACGCAGCTTCAAGCATTTGAAGAAGTGGGGAAGCTATTATCAAGAACAAGTGCAGCGTGTGGATTTCGATGGAATTCATATGTACGCAAACAATATAAATCTGGTATTGAACTTGCCAAAAAACAAAGAAAGCAATTAAAAAAGACAAATGGAACAGAAGAATTTTCTGCAGATGAAGCAATTGTCCAGCCTTCCGCTTCTCCAGCACCAATACAGAATCAATTCGATGAAATGATTCTATATTTAAAAGATTTATATGATAAAGCAACGAAATGGGAGCAAGAAAATATTGATTCTTCCACTGTGAAAGAGAAAACAAAGGAATTGGAAGAAAAACTGACGTTGCTAAAGAAGGAAAATGAAGAGTTACAAAGCGAATTAGACTCTATGGAAGGCGCTTATAAAGCATTAGTTGATTTAATGGAGAAAGCAAGACAAATGGTGGTTTTTAAAGATGAGGATAAATTGCCAAAGGGTTAATTAAGTTATTTTTCTCTTACATTAAAATGGTAACATTATATGTGTCAATAATGGATAGGTTATATGACTTATTGCAGGAGGGATCCTGTCAGTTAGGTAAAGTGTCCGCTCGACTCCTGTTTAGAATAGCGATGCAGAGGAGACTCACTAGAAGTTTGTTCCCTCCATTTTCGCTATAGGAAAGCGAGCGGTGTTTTTTATAAATTAAAAATGCGAGTATATCATTTGAATTTTGAAATTCTAAATTCTAGAGACTTGAAACGACGGTTAATTATTCCCTTCTAATTTCTCTCCGATGGATGTAAACATTCTATTCCCCCCATCAAAATGATTAAATTCTTCATTGTTTATCGATTATTTCAATCATTCTTCATTTTTTCTTTTTATTGGATTTTAATGATAGAAAAATAGAGTGTGCAAATAAGTAAATAACCCTATTTCTTTCTGTTGGTCATAATGGAGGTCTTTATAACATCGAACAGAGTATGCTTTTCACTAATCTCTGTTCCACTTAGCGACGATAGCACAATAGTAATGAATAAGTTTTTTTATCTTCCTATACTTTTCGTACTAACAAACATTTCAGAAAATGTTAAAATAGAACTAACGATAACTTGAAACGGTAAAGGAGCTTCGAATGAAAATTGGAATTATTGGAGCTGGGGCAATTGGCTTATTGTGTGCTTACCAGTTAGAGGAAAAGTATGATGTAACTTTATACGTTCGGTCAAAGAACCAGTATGAGCAAATTAAGCAGAGTGGAATTTATTATAAGGTTAAGGAGGAAAAGAAGGCTCGAACTATAAATGTGCGATATTTTGAAGAGTGGAATGGACTAGAAGAGCTTACGATTGTGACGGTAAAGCAATATCAATTAGCGCCTATTTATGAAAAGATGGAAGCTTTTGGAACGCAAATAAAAGCAATGTGTTTTCTTCAAAATGGAATGAGTCATATAGAGAAAATCAAGAACACGGAAGTTGCTAATGTATTGATTGGAATTGTTGAGCATGGAGCCATGAAGGAAGATGCGCATACGGTAATACATACTGGAATTGGAGCAACAAAATTAGCTTGTGTAAAAGGGGAAATGGAAGAAATACTCGTTTCGCTAACAACAATGACTAATGAAGTTTTTCCGTTCATAAAGGAATATGATTATAAGACGATGATGCAAAAAAAATTAGTGGTAAATAGTATTGTAAATGGTTTAACTAGTATTTTGCAGGTGCAAAATGGTCAGTTATTGGAAAATGGTCACTATGCTCAATTAGCAAATATGTTCATGAATGAAGTGTTAGAGATTTTAACGATAACAGAAGTTGATAAAAAGATGTATCGAGATTATTGTTTGGATGTTATACGAAATACTGCCTTAAATAAATCTTCCATGTTAAAGGATATAGAAGCAGGGAGACCAACGGAAATAGACGCTATTTTGGGTTACATACTAGAGGAAGCTAAAAAGAAACAAAAGAATGCACCAATTGCATCCACTATTTATTATATGATTAAAGGAAAAGAACGAGAAGGAGAGGAGTTTTATCGATGATTAATGTAACTTCACAGCTTATTAGTTTTCTCGTTGTTTTTCCGATATTTACATTATTTATTGTTTTTGTTATTAGTAAGCTAATTACAAAAAAACAACGGCTTTCTATTCAGCTAGCAATAGATATTAGCACGATCTTTTTTATTCTGTCTGTACATTTTCTTATTCAATCCATTTGGAATACATCTTTCTTATTATATATTGTTATTTTTATCTTGTTGATTGGAATGTTATTTGTTATTATGCATTGGAAGTTTAAAGCAGAAATCGAATATAAAAAAGTATTTAAAGGGATTTGGCGTGTAACATTTCTGCTTTTTTTCACTTTATATGTTGGATTAATCGTTTACGGTCTTTTACTATCTATATTAAAAGCAATGGGAATAGTGTAATAGCGCCTGCAACTTGGTAATAGAAATACAACCAAATTAACGATTTATTTTTATTACTGACAGTTTATGAATGAATAGCTGGTTATGGACTGGCAGAAGCTATAAGCAACTTTTTTTCTTTTATATAAAAGGGATGCTATACTTTTCTATGTAACTAAATATGATAATCGATGTTTCTTTCATTAGTACTAGTGTTAAGGGAGAAGCTCGTGGTTGGCTCCTATTATTGAAGGGGTTTTATTAATAAGGAATTAATACATAAAAGTAAAAGGAAAACTCGAATTGGAGAAAGGAAGTACATAGATGGAGATGATAAATCTCTCTTTGCCTGTGGCAAATAAGTTCGTAACAGATTATTTAGAACAAAAGAATAGTACGAAAGATTTTTTTCATTATTCTTATCTTGATAAAGGTAGTTATGAGAAGAGAGTGAAAGAATTAGAAGCAAGATCTTTTATGAGAAATGATGTTGCGGACTATATTGAAGCTTATATGAAAAATTTTCCTCAAAGTGATAAGGTGAGGCATTCCATTGCTAAATTACGAATGGAAAATAGTGTGGTGGTTATTGGCGGGCAGCAAGCAGGAGTATTAACTGGTCCGCTGTATTCGATTCATAAAGTAATTAGTATAATCCTTTTAGCAAAACAAAAAGAAGAAGAATTGGATATCCCGGTCGTCCCTGTATTCTGGGTAGCTGGAGAGGATCATGATTATCTAGAAATCAATCATATATACACACCAAGCAAGGAAAAAATGAAGAAAGTTGTATTTCCACAAAGAGTACTAGATAAAAGAATGGCTTCAGATATAGAACTTGATAAACAGGTCTGTACAGACTGGCTGGAAACAATCATTGAATCCTATGGGGAAACAGATCATTCCCAGTCTTTATTACAACTTTTGCAAAAGGCAGTTGATGAGTCTACAACAATTGTTGACTTCTTTAGTTATTTGACAATGAGCTTATTTAAAGATTATGGGTTGTTACTTGTTGATTCTGGTGATAAAGAAATTCGTAAGTTAGAAAAAGAAATTTTTCTAAAACAAATCAATGAATTTCAACAATTGGCGGATGCAGTGTCCACCCAACAGAAATTAGTACAGGAAAATGGATATTCCCTTGTTATTGAAATGGCAGAGAATCCAGTTAACTTGTTTTATTACGATGATACAGAGCAAGAAAGAGTGTTGCTGCAATATGATGAAAGAGGCAACCGTTTTGTTGGAAAAGACAAAATCGTATCTTTTACAATCGATGAATTAAAAGAAATAGCAAGTGAATTCCCTCAAAAATTAAGTAATAATGTCGTTACAAGGCCAATAACACAAGATCTTCTATTTCCAACGTTAGCGTTTATTGGCGGACCTGGAGAAATTGCTTATTGGGCAGAACTAAAAAAGGCGTTTGAACACTTAGAAATAAAAATGCCACCCGTTGTTCCCCGTCTAAATATTACTCTGTTAGAGAGAAGTGTGGAAGCGGATATAGAAGAACTAAAACTATCTATGAAAGATGTTCTTATAAATGGAACATCGGAAAAATGTGCACAATTTTTACAGTCAGTTTCAAATGAAAAGATTGCTCGGTTGCTAAGTGAGGTTAAAGACGTAATTGAAACCAAATACAATCAGATTGAAGAAGAAATAAAAGCAGAGCATAAAGGTTTATTGCCATTATTGGAAAAAAATGAAGATTTTCTAATCAGTCAAGTAGAATTTATGCAAAATAAAGTTGATGATTCAGTGAAATTAAAACATGAAGTAATAGTGAATAAATTTAGTCGAATCGAACAAAATTTAAAGCCTGAAGGTTCCCCACAAGAAAGAATCTGGAACATTACTTATTTCTTAAATAAATACGGGATTGATATTCTTCAAGATGTTATGAATTTACCAATGACTTTTGATGGAACCCATAAAGTTGTTAAGTTATAAGGAAGAAGAAATGGAAACCGTCCTAATTATAGGGCGGTTTTTTGTTATTATTATGTGTTTTTTAGTAGAGGTAAGGATGCTATTCCAATAACCTTTTAGAAATATCACAGGTTATTAACCAAAATTTGCAACGATCAAACCTTTTTATCTTTTCAAAATTATTATTTTTATTGCAGGAAATAAACAAAATAGCTAGAATTAAATTTAATAGTGGAGGAAAGTGGGGGAATGTGGTACATTGAGGTTAGAAACTGGGGGACAAGGGTATGTTTATGGGGGAATATCATCATAATGTCGATGCAAAAGGACGTATCATTGTGCCTGCTAAGTTTAGAGAGAACTTAGGTGAAACCTTTATTCTAACCCGTGGCCTCGATCGATGTCTTTTCGGTTACCCACTAACGGAATGGGAGATAATTGAAGACAAGCTTAAGCAATTGCCTTTAACTAAAAAGGATGCTCGAGCATTTACCCGTTTTTTCTTCTCCGGAGCAACAGAATGCGAAATAGATAAACAAGGTCGCATAAATATTGCCTCCCCCTTATTTCAATATGCACAGCTTGAGAAAGAATGTGTTATTCTAGGTGTTTCAAATCGTATTGAAATTTGGGATAAACAAGAGTGGGAAAATTATTTTTCAGAATCAGAGGATTCTTTTGCAGAAATTGCAGAGAATATGATTGGATTCGATATTTAATTTTTTTCATTATGTACATAATAAATACTACCTACAAGAAAAATTTATAGACAGGTGTGGATTCATGTTTAATCATACAACAGTTTTACTAAATGAAGCGGTCGATGCCCTTGATATTAAGCCAGATGGAATTTATGTGGATTGTACATTAGGCGGAGCAGGGCATAGCGAATTAATTCTTTCCAGATTATCAGGTAGTGGAAGATTAATAGCGTTCGATCAAGATGAAATAGCAATAAAAAATGCCCAAGAGAAATTAGCACCATATAAGGACAGATTGACCATTGTCAAAAGTAATTTCCGCTATTTAGAAGAAGAAATTCATCACTTAGGTATTACTCATGTAGATGGGATTCTTTATGATTTAGGTGTTTCTTCCCCGCAATTGGATACCCCTGAGCGTGGATTTAGTTATCACCATGATGCGCCATTAGATATGCGCATGGATAATGAAGCAGATGTGACTGCATATGATGTTGTAAATTCTTGGTCATATGAATTATTAGTTAAAATTTTCTTTCGTTATGGGGAAGAAAAATTCTCCAAACAAATAGCAAGAAAAATTGAGGCAGCAAGAGAAACTCATCCGATCGAAACAACAGGAGAGTTGGTTGAATTAATTAAAGAGGCCATTCCAGCCCCTGCAAGAAGAAAAGGTGGCCACCCTGCTAAAAGAGTGTTTCAAGCGATACGAATTGCAGTCAATGATGAATTAGGAGTATTTGAATCTTCATTAGAGCAAGCGATCAAGTTATTAAATACAGGCGGAAGAATTAGTGTTATCACGTTTCATTCCCTTGAGGACAGAATCTGTAAGTCGGCATTTAAAAAAGCGAGTGAACTGCCGCCATTACCGCCAGGACTTCCAGTCATTCCAGATGAGTTTAAGCCGGAATTGAAATTAGTAACAAGAAAGCCAATTGTTCCATCAGAAGAAGAATTAGAATTTAATAACAGAGCAAGATCAGCAAAATTACGTGTTGCTGAAAAACAATAACAAAAGGGTGCAGGAGGTAATTAAATGAGCAATTTAGCGAGAAAAATTCAACAGGATCATTATCAACATCAAGAAGAAAAACAGTCGGTTAAAAAGGTTATTAAACAGACTAAATCATTATTATCTCCTGGTGAGAAGATTATCGGAATCGCCTTTGTTGCCATTATTTGTTTTGGCGGTGTGAAAATCGTGAGCAACCAAGCAGAGATTTATCAAGTCAACAAAGAAATTCAAGTCACACAAAATGCTGTCAATTCTATTGAAAAGTCAAATAAGGAATTAGATACACAGGTTAAGAATTTAAGTAGCTTTGAGCGTTTACGTGAAGTAGCAGGTAAATTAGGTTTAGATTTTAGTAAAGACAGTGTAAAGGTTGTGCATTAAGCAATGATTCGAAAACAGCCTAATATTAATTTTGGAGCAGCCATCCTCTTTGTTCTCTTTTGTCTGCTCTTTTTTGTTTTAGTTATTCGGTTTGTCTATATTCAGGCAACAGGAGAAGTGTCTGGTGTAGAACTTGCTGCACAAGCAGAAAAAAAACATAATACTTCTCGTATATTAGAGGCATCTAGAGGTAGTATATTGGACCGTAATGGAGAAGTAATTGCAGAGGATGCAGTTTCCTATAAACTTGTTGCAGTAACAGATGAAAAGTTAAGTGAGCATGACAAGAACAACCCCGTTCATGTCAAAGATCCGGAAACAACATCTAGAGAACTAGCAAAATATATCGATTTAACAGAGTCAGAGATTTATAGAATTTTAACAAAAGAGGGAGCTAAACAAGTGGAATTTGGAAAGGCAGGTAAGGACCTTTCCTATGAAACCAAAAAGAAAATTGAAGATTTGAAGCTCCCTGGCATTCAGATCGTTGAAGGCAAAAAGAGATTTTATCCGAATGGTATTTTTGCTTCCCATGTAATTGGATATTTAGAAGAATCAGATGGCAAAGAAACGGGTAGACTTGGCATCGAAGAAAGTTTAAACAAAATGCTAACAGGAACAAATGGTAGCATGCAGTATAGCAAGGATATTTGGGGTTATATTTTACCAAACAGTAAGGATAAAATTGTGCCTGCAAAAAATGGTAATGATGTTTATTTAACGCTCGATAAAAAAATTCAATCCTTTTTAGAGGATACCATGAATAAAGTGAATGATGAATATAATCCTGCGAAAATGATTGCAATCGTAGCTAATCCAAAAACAGGAGAAATTTTAGCGATGAGTCAAAGACCATCGTTTGATCCTGAAACAAGAGAAGGAATTACCGACTCTTGGCATAATGAAGCGATCGAAACCAATTATGAACCAGGATCTACGATGAAAATATTTACCTTAGCGGCAGCTGTTGAAGAAGGGGTATTTAACCCAAATGAAGAATATAAGTCGGGTCGATATGAAGGAATAGGCGATCATAACGGTGGTGTAGGTTGGGGATCTATTTCCTATTTGGAAGGTGTTCAACGATCTTCCAATGTAGCCTTTGCAAAACTAGCCAAAGAAAAAATAGGCTTTGATACATTTAGAGAATACTTAACGAAATTTGGTCTTGATCAAACAACAGGGATTGACCTTCCAAGAGAAGCGAATAGCTCTATTGTGTTTAACTGGCCAATCGAAAAAATTACGACAGCTTTTGGTCAAGGTACAGCATTAACACCAATTCAACAAATCCAAGCAGCGACAGCAGTGGCGAACGATGGGAAAATGGTGAAGCCGTACGTAATCGAGCAAATTAAAGATTCGAATACCGGAGAAGTAATAAAAAAAGGCGAGACTCAAGTTGCCGGGACACCGATTTCAGCTGAAACAGCCAAAGAGGTTCGCGATATTCTTGAGACAGTTATTACAAGCAAAAAAGGGACAGGTTATAAAAAATTTAATATTGATGGCTATCCGGTTGCTGGTAAAACAGGAACAGCGCAAATTCCTAAAAGTGGCGGCGGCTATTTAACAGGCAGTGATAATTATATTTTTTCATTTTTAGGAATGGCCCCAAAAGATGATCCTGAGTTAATCATGTATGTTGCTGTACAGCAGCCAGAACTGAAGGAAACAGAGGTAGGTTCTGAACCTGTTGCGGAAATTTTCACTTCTGTTATGAAGAGCAGTCTTCAATATATGGATATTGTTCCAACTGAAGGAGAAGCTTCGAAACCAATTGCAATTCCGAATTTAAGTGGAATGACTGCAGAAGAAGCGAAGAAAATTCTAGCAGATAAGGGGTTAAATGCGATTATTATCGGAGACGGTAAAACAGTGGAAGAACAACTTCCAGTCAAAGGTGAGACTTATCTAAAAGGAGAAAAAGTTATTTTAAAGACAAATGGTAAAGAAACAGTTCCTAATATGAAGGGCTGGTCATTACGTGATGTGTTAAAAGTAGCAGATTTAAATAAATTAAAGCTTGAAATCTCCGGAAGTGGATATGTATCTTCTCAAAGCATTAAAGCTGGGTCAAAGGTTAAAGAAAATGATAAATTAACGGTTAAGTTAAAAGAGCCGGAGTAAGAGGGTAAGCTCTACTACATTTTTGAGATGTGGTGGAGCTTTTTTGTTGGAGATGGACAAGGTATTGTATACTAGAAATAAGAGTTGAATTTGTAACTCTTTAAAATTAATAGGAGGGGTGAAAGTTGTATAAAAAAAGAAAGAAACCACCAGAATTAGCTTTGTTAAAATCATTAAATAGCCGGATGGAATTATCAGATGAAATGAAGCTGAGAGACTACAATCATAAAAAAGGTTGGGAAGGAGAGAGGCGGTTTGATGATTATTTAAGGAATTTAGCTCAAAATAGTATTATATTAAATGATTTATTACTACAATCAAACCAAACGACATTTCAAATCGACTCCTTATTGATAGAAGGAGAAGCACTCCATCTCTATGAAATTAAGAACTATGAAGGTGATTTTTATTATGAAAATGATCGATTCTATAAGAAAAACAATAAAGTAGAAATCAATAATCCTATTACTCAATTAAAACGAACCGATTCCTTATTAAGACAATTAATTCATCAACTTGGTTATTCCATTCCAATTGTCCCTCATGTTGTTTTTGTAAACCAAAAATTCACCTTATATCAAGCTCCACTTCATTTGCCTATCATTTATCCTACTCAATTAATTCGTTATGTTAAATCATTAGAAATGAACAGATCACAAGTGAAAAAACAGCATACGACCTTAGCTGAAAAGTTGATAGCTCTTCATATGAATGAATCATCTTATCGAAGAATTTCAAGCTATACCTATGATGAGCTTAAGAAAGGAATCCTTTGTGATAAATGTAACTCACTGATCATTTCAGCAGAACGTTCAATGATCAAATGTGATGCATGTGGATATACAGAAAGCTTGGATAAAGCTGTTTTACGAAGTGTTGAAGAGTTTAAGCTGCTTTTTCCAGAAAGAAAGATAACGACAAAAGAAATTTATGACTGGTGTCTGATCTCGGGAGAAATGCGAAGAATTAAGAGAATATTAGATAAGCATTATAGGCTTATTGGTGTACATCAATGGGCGTACTATGAGTGAAAGATAGTGGTGGGGTCTAGCAATTTATTTGTTTTATTGGATAAAAGCTGAAAGTAAACTTAGTAAAAAGAAAAAACAGTGGTCATTGGAGGGAGAATCGCGAAATTAATTGAAAGGTAAGGGAAAGAGGCGTTCATTAAGGGAATGAACGCCAAAATAAACAGGGGAATGAGCAAAAGTGGTTTTCATCAAGGGAATGAACGCCAAAATAAACAGAGGAATGAGCAAAAGTGGTTTTCATTAAGGGAATGAACGCCAAAATAAACAGGGGAATGAGCAAAAGTGGTTTTCATCAAGGGAATGAACGCCAAAATAAACAGAGGAATGAGCAAAAGTGGTTTTCATCAAGGGGATGAACGCCAAAATAAAGAGAAGAAGCGGGAAAAGTGGTTTTCATCAAGGGAATGAACACTAAAATAAACAAAAGAAGCAGCAAAAGTAGCGATCACCAAGAAAATGACCAACAAAATAATCAGAAAAAGAAAAGAAACCCACTTTCATCAGTAAAAAACCCCCTCAATCCCTCCCCGAAAAGGAACAAATACTAAACGTTCTATTCCTTTTCGTACAAGCATATATTTCAATTGAGCTAGTATAAAGGGGGTTCCATCTGTATGCGGGTTTCAAACGTAACCGTCCGGAAACGATTATTGATAGCGCTGGTTGCTGGGATAATTATTTTCTTTATTATTGATGCAAGATTAGCGTATGTTCAATTTTTTCTGGGGGACGAGCTTACAACTAAAGCGAAAAATTTATGGAGTCGGCAAATTGCTTTTGAGCCACAACGTGGAGAGATTTTGGATCGTAATGGAATAGCGCTGGCAACAAATGTTAGTGCACCAACAGTTTATATAGTACCACGACAGCTTAAAGATCCAGCAGATACGGCAGAAAAGCTTGCAAAAGTATTAGAAGCAGATAAAGAATCTGTTTATAAGCAGATTATTCAAAAGGAGATGAGCGTTCGCTTAAAAGAAGGAAGGAAAATTACGCATGAAAAAGCAAAAAAAGTTCGTGCGCTTGATATAGATGGTGTCTATATTGGAGAAGATTCCAAGAGATCCTATCCTTTCGGAAATTATTTATCCCATGTTTTAGGGTTTGCAGGCATTGATAATCAAGGGTTAATTGGCTTAGAACTAGAATATGATGATGAGTTAAAAGGGAAAAAAGGGTCTGTTCAATATTATTCTGATGCGAAAGGTCAAAGAATGAATGATATGGCTGATGCTTATGAAGCTCCAGTAAATGGAAATGATTTAGTACTGACGATTGATACAAAAATTCAAACGATTGTAGAGAGAGAATTGGATATTGCAGAACAAACGTATGAACCTGAATCAATTATAGCATTGGCGATGAATCCAAAGACTGGTGAAGTTTTGGCGATGTCTAGTCGTCCAGGATTTGATCCTTCAGATTTTCAAAATGTTGATTCAAAAGTTTATAATCGAAATTTACCAATTTGGAGTTCATACGAACCAGGTTCTACTTTTAAAATCATCACTTTGGCAGCAGCTCTCGAAGAAGGAAAAGTAGATTTAGACAAGGACACTTTTTATGATAAGGGCTACGCCGAAGTAGGCGGAGCTAAGTTGAAATGTTGGAAGAGAGGCGGACATGGTTCGCAAACATTCTTGGAAGTTGTTCAAAACTCTTGTAACCCAGGTTTTGTGGAGTTAGGGGAACGTCTAGGAAAAGATAAGCTTTTTCAATATATTCGTGATTTTGGGTTTGGACAGAAAACAGGCATCGATTTACAGGGGGAGTCAAAAGGGATATTGTTTAACATGGACAGAGTAGGACCAGTAGAGCAAGCAACTACTGCGTTTGGTCAAGGGGTTGCAGTAACGCCAATTCAACAAGTAACAGCGCTCTCGGCAGCAATTAATGGAGGAACACTATATACTCCTTATGTGGCGAAAGAATTAATTGATCCAGCCACTGGTGAAGTAGTCATGGAGAAGAAGCCTGTTGCAAAAAGAAAGGTTGTTTCTGAAGAAACATCCAAAGAAGTGAGAAGGGCATTAGAAAATGTTGTTGCAAAAGGATCCGGAGGTAAAGCCTTTGTGGAAGGGTATCGGGTTGGTGGAAAAACAGGAACAGCCCAAAAAGCATCGGGTGGAAGATATTTAGAGAATAACTATATTCTTTCTTTTATTGGGTTTGCACCTGCCGATGACCCAGAACTAGTCGTCTATGTGGCAGTAGATAATCCAAAAGGAACCATACAATTTGGTAGTGCTGTTGCTGCACCAATCGTTGGGGCTATTATGGGAGATAGTTTAAGAGCGTTAGGTGTTGAACCGCGTAAAGACCAAATTGATAAAGTATATAAATATCCAGAAAATCCATTAATAGAAGTGCCTGATCTTGTAGGTCATACGAAAAAAGACATTAGTGAAATGTTTATTAATCTTAAAATAGAATCAAGTGGAAGTGGAGATACCGTTATCAAGCAATCCCCTGAACCAGGAACAAAAGTAAAGGATGGCTCCACAATATTGGTTCAATTTAATTAATTTGATAAAATGCGGCCGATTTCTACGTGCCGCATTTTGTCCTATAGGATAAAAAACTGCCTTAAATATCAAAAAGGACAGAAAAATACATAAAAATATCCTCCATTTTAAATTATTCTTCTAATATAAATTCTCCAACAATAAGGTACAACATAGATAAATTTTTTTTAATCATGTAAAATAAAATACGCTAAGAAAATTGTATAATCTATATGGTTGAGTCATTATTTAGTATATAATTAATATTTATCCCACTCTTAACGGCCAGTAAGACTCCCCCTTAAGCTTCTGAGAATACGAGGAAGCTAGGTGGGAGATCAACTGTCCGTAAAGGTCCGATTGGTTCAACTAACCATCAGTGGGGGAGGAAGGAAAACCCCACTGATGGAAGTTTCACTTTATAAGTGATTCAGATTACATATAGAGCTAGAGAAAAGAGGAATCAGAAAGCGATGCAATTAAAAAAACTTATTGAGAATTTACACCCATACCTCCCTTATGATGGAGACGATGTGGAAATAAAATCAATAGAGAATGATAATCGCAAAGTAATAAATGGCAGTCTTTTTATTTGTATAAAAGGATATACAGTCGATGGCCATGATTTTGCCCAAAAAGCATATGAGTCTGGAGCGGTGGCTGTCATTGCTGAAAGAAAATTACCTTTACCTATTCCGGTTATAGTTGTGAAAGATACAAAGAGGGCTGGTAGTATCCTGGCAGATGTCTTTTATCAAAAGCCAACACAAAAGCTTCAGCTTATTGGCATAACTGGAACAAATGGAAAAACAACTACTAGTCATTTAATAGATGCTATTTTAAAAGAAGCAGATCAAAAAACAGGAATCATCGGAACGATGTATACGAAAATCGGTGAGGAAATTCAGGAAACAAAAAATACTACTCCAGAGGCAGTGACACTTCAGAAGCTCTTCCATCAAATGGTGGAACAGAAGGTCGACACAGCTGTTATGGAAGTGTCTTCCCATGCCCTTGTAGAAGGAAGAGTATTTGGCTGCGATTATGATATAGCTGTATTCACAAATTTAAGTCAGGACCATTTAGATTATCATGGTACGATGGAGGAATATAAAAAAGCAAAAGGGCTATTGTTTACAAGATTAGGAAATGCTTTCACATCAGAAAAGCCAAAGTTTGCAATCTTAAACAAAGATGATGCAACAGCTAAAGAGTATGAAACCATTACTGCTGCTCATATTCTTACATATGGAATTGATACGGATGCTGATATAATGGCGAAAAATATAAGAATCACTGCAGCCGGTACATCCTTTGATCTGCATTCGCCGTTTGGAACACACCAAGTACAGCTAAAAATGGTTGGTAAATTCAATGTGTATAATTCGTTAGCAAGCATTGGTGCTGCGATTGCAAGCAATATTCCATTAGAGGTAACAATTAAGGCGTTAGAAAAGGTAGAAGGAGTTGCGGGTAGATTTGAAACAGTAAATGCAGAACAAAACTTCTCGGTGATTGTAGATTATTCCCATACACCTGATAGTTTACAAAACGCGTTACAGACGGTGAAAGAATTTGCGAAGAAAAATGTTTATGTCATTGCTGGCTGTGGAGGAGATAGAGACAAGACGAAACGTCCTTTAATGGCGAAAATTGCTTGTCAGGAAGCTTCTTATGCTATCCTAACTTCCGATAATCCTCGAAGTGAAGATCCGCTTGCTATATTAAAAGATATGGAAGCAGGAGTTACGGGAGAACAGAATTATACGATTATTGCTGATCGAAAAGAGGCTATTCGCTTTGCCATAAATCAAGCGAAACCAGGCGATGTTATATTAATTGCAGGGAAAGGCCATGAAACGTATCAAATTATTGGTTCTGAAGTGTTAGATTTTGATGATCGTTTAGTGGCAAAAGAAGCGATAGAGGAGAGAAAAAATGACACTGTCCTATAAATTAATCCTTCAGGCGATACCCGAAGCAAAAGGTTTTGTAAAAGAAGATTTGCTTTTTCAAACCGTGTCATTTATAGCAGATTCCAAGCAGCCAAAAGGATTGTTTATACCATTATATAAAGACCATTCTGGTGATTTGAGTACTGCTATAGCAAATGGAGCAATAGGAGCAATATGGGAAGAAGGAGTGGAACTCCCTTCATATACACCTAATCATTTTCCTATTTTTTATACAAAAGATTTAAAGGAAGGCATATTAAAAATGATCGAAATTTATGATGAACAATTACAAGAACAAGAAAACACAATAAATTTTATTTTTTTGCAAGAAAACAGTCTGAATTCCAATATGGAATCATATGATATACCGGTAATTAGAGAGCATGTATTAAAAACAAGCAATCAAGCGAAAGGAGGGAACTAAAATGCAGGAGAAAGTTATCTTTTTTACGATTCTTTTAGGCTTTTTAATAACAGTATTAATTTCTCCCTTTTTTATTCCCTTCTTGAGAAGATTGAAATTCGGACAAAGCATTAGGGAAGAAGGACCGAAATCCCATCAGAAAAAAACGGGAACACCAACGATGGGTGGCTTAATGATCATTTTTTCTATTGTCGTAACGACATTAGTAATGATTAATAAATTTTCAGAGCCAACGATTAAGACATATTTACTTCTTTTAGTTTTACTTGGTTTTGGATTATTAGGGTTTTTAGATGACTTTATAAAAGTAGTTATGAAGCGTAACCTAGGATTAACATCTAGACAAAAGCTATTAGGACAGATTATTATTTCCCTCATTTTCTATTTTGTTTTACGAGAAAATGAATTTTCAACCGCAATCTCGATTCCTTTTGTTGAAAAGCCATTGGAATTAGGATGGTTTTATGCGTTATTTATTATTTTTTGGCTAGTTGGATTCTCTAATGCGGTTAATTTAACAGATGGATTGGATGGTTTAGTTTCTGGAACATCTGCTGTTGCATTTGGAGCATTTGCTGTGCTTGCATGGAGTCAGTCACAATTTGAAATTAGTATTTTCTCTGTGGCAATTGTTGGAGCAGTATTAGGATTCTTAGTATTTAATGCACATCCAGCAAAAGTATTTATGGGAGATACAGGTTCTCTTGCACTTGGAGGCGCGATTGCTGCAATTGCTATTTTAACAAAGACAGAAATTCTATTGATATTAATTGGTGGAGTATTTGTTATCGAAACACTTTCTGTTATTCTCCAAGTTATCTCATTTAAATCAACTGGAAGAAGAATCTTCCGTATGAGTCCATTGCATCATCATTATGAATTGGTTGGATGGTCTGAATGGAGAGTAGTTGCTACATTTTGGACGGTTGGATTATTATTCGCCGCTTTAGGAATTTATATTGAGGTGTGGTTATAATGAAGCAAATTAATGATTATCATCATAAAAAAATACTTGTATTAGGTCTTGCTAAAAGTGGAGTAAGTGCAGCTCAATTACTACATAATTTAGGTGCCTTTGTAACAGTGAATGATAGTAAGCCATTGGACGAAAATCCTGAGGCACAAGGTTTATTAGAGCAAGGAATCACAGTGATTTGTGGAAGTCATCCGATTGAATTGTTGGAGGAAGGATTTCAGTTGATTGTAAAAAATCCGGGGATTCCTTACTTTAATCCAATGATTAAAGGGGCCATTGAGCGTGGGATTCCCGTAATTACTGAAGTGGAGCTTGCATACCGTGTTTCAGAAGCACCATTCCTTGCGATCACTGGTTCAAATGGAAAAACGACAACGACAACTTTATTGTTCGATATGTTAGAAGCAGATAAGAAAAAGCCCCTTATTGCGGGGAATATTGGTACAGTTGCTTCAAACGTGGCTCAAGTGGCAAAGAAGGATAATAATATCGTCATCGAATTATCATCTTTTCAATTAATGGGGATTGAAAAGTTTAAACCACATATTGCAATCATTACAAACATTTATGAAGCACATTTGGATTATCACGGAACACGAGAAGAATATGCAAAAGCAAAAGGAAATATTGCGAAGAACCAAGACGAAAATGACTATCTAATTGTGAATGTAGAGCAAGAGGTTGTAATGAATATCGCGAAGAGCAGTAAAGCGACCATTATCCCTTTTTCTGCGAAACGCGAACTTGAGTTTGGTGCATATGTGAAAGATAATGTCATCTATTTTAATGATGAAGAAGTAATGAAACTCTCAGATATAACCTATTTAAGTGCATTAAATTTAGAAAATATTCTTTCTTCTGTTGCAGCTGCAAAACTAACAGGAGCATCTAATGAAAGTATTTTTAAAGTTTTAAGTAACTTTAAAGGGGTTAAACATCGTCTGCAATTTATCAAAGAAGTAAATGGACGAAAATTTTATAATGACTCTAAAGCAACGAATATATTAGCTACACAAAATGCCCTTGCTGCCTTTAATGAACCAGTCATTTTACTAGCAGGTGGATTGGATCGAGGAAATGAATTTGATGAACTCATTCCATCACTAAAAAATGTAAAAGCAATGATTACATTTGGACAAACTGCAGAAAAAGTGGAGAAGGCAGGGAGACTTGCAGGAATAAAAACCATTAAACGCGTCGATAATGTGGACAAAGCAGTGCCTGTAGCCTATGACTTATCAGAAAGTGGAGAGGTAATTCTCCTTTCCCCAGCATGTGCAAGTTGGGATCAATATAAAACTTTTGAGGTCAGAGGAGACATTTTTATCAATGCGGTGCATATGCTTAAATAAGGGCTTGTCTGTAAGTAGGCGTTGAAAGAAAATAAACTCTGATCTGTATGAACAGATAACAAAAGAGTAGCACTATAAAAACTTTCTTACTTTAAAGTAAGCTCTGTAAATGATAACAAGGTGAATAGAGAAAAGCAAACAGGTCCGTTATCATCCCTATTTGGGAATAAAAGACCGTAATCCTTTTCCTAATTTTCAACCGTTAATTTACAGAGCTTTCTTTTTTTGAATCGGATTTAAGTAATACAGGAATCTGGATACAATCCGCTTTTCTTTTTTGCAAGCCCTAAATCTTGCAATTCGAGGTGTTAATGGTGCCATCAAAAAAAACGACTCCAGATATAATTTTAATGATCATCACATTTACGTTGCTTGCCATAGGGTTAATCATGGTGTACAGTGCAAGTGCGGTTATGGCCGAACGAAATTTAGGGGATTCCTTCTTTTTTGCAAAGAGACAGATGCTTTTTGCCGGTGTTGGAATTGCTGCAATGTTATTTATTATGAACCTTGATTACTGGATATGGAGATCTTGGGCTAAACCAATTATTATTGTTTGCTTTGTTTTACTTATAGTCGTATTAATTCCTGGAGTTGGTTTAGTTCGGAATGGTTCACAAAGCTGGATTGGTGTAGGAGCATTTTCCATTCAGCCCTCTGAATTTATGAAAATAGCAATGATTATTTTCCTGGGAAAATTTCTATCGGAAAATCAAAAGCATATAATTTCCTTTAAAAAAGGATTACTCCCATCTTTAGGTCTTGTATTTCTAGCCTTTGGGATGATTATGCTTCAGCCAGATTTAGGTACTGGAACTGTTATGGTTGGTACAAGTATCGTAATGATCTTTATTGCTGGTGCTAGGATTCGTCACTTTGTAATATTAGGGCTAATCGGTGTTGCTGGGTTTATTGGATTGGTTGCATCCGCTCCTTATCGAATTAAAAGGATAACTTCATTTCTAGATCCATGGTCTGATCCGTTAGGAAGTGGTTTTCAGATCATACAATCGCTTTATGCGATAGGACCAGGTGGTTTGTTCGGCTTAGGCCTTGGGGAAAGCAGGCAAAAATTCTTTTACTTGCCAGAGCCACAGACAGATTTTATTTTTGCTATTCTATCAGAAGAATTAGGCTTTATCGGCGGTTCCTTAATTTTATTATTATTTGCTTTATTACTATGGAGAGGAATAAGAATAGCATTAGGTGCACAAGACTTATTTGGAAGTTTTGTAGCCGTTGGTATTATTTCCATGGTTGCTATACAAGTTATGATTAACATTGGAGTTGTTACAGGACTTATGCCTGTAACGGGGATTACACTCCCATTTCTAAGCTATGGAGGATCCTCTCTTACACTAATGTTGATTGCAATAGGTATCCTCTTAAACGTGAGCAGATTTTCAAGGTACTGAAATTTCATCCCACTCTTAACATCTAACAGCAAGCTGCGGAAAATTAAGGAGACTAGGTGAGGGAATTCTCCCGTAATGGTCCGATAAGTGCAACAAGCGATCAGTGGGGATGAAGAAAAACCTTCATTGATGGAAGTTTTCTTTATCGAATATATTTTAAAAAAGCTAGTGGAGGGTGTTTTTTCTCTTTACTAGTTTTTTTATGTCTTTTTTTTAAAATATTATAGAATACAAAAAATTTATTTTTTTCACACATATGAAAATCCCTTTTCAATCATGACAAATTTACGTGCTGGCAAGAGGAAAGTGTTACATTTCATTATCAATTTTAAGATATTCATAAAGCGTGTTTAAAATATAGTACAATAAGGTATCTATTATTTGGGAGATAACGCAAAGGTAAAAAATATCTTAGGAAATAGTAGAAGATTATTTCTGTTTTATGTTAATTGAAGCTATAATATAAGTGAGAAGAAAAATAACGATTTTTTTCAGAAATAGATAAGAGAAGTATTTTGAGGTGGAAAGAATGAAAATAGTAGTAAGCGGCGGAGGAACAGGGGGGCATATATACCCTGCATTAGCATTAATTCGCGAGATAAAAAAAGAAGTGAAGAATGCTGAGTTTCTATATGTCGGTACAGAGCAAGGGCTCGAAAGTAAGTTGGTTAGACGAGAAGATATTCCATTAAAAACAATACATATTACAGGGTTTAAACGAAAACTTTCCCCAGAAAATTTGAAAACTGTTTGGAGATTTATTTCAGGTGTACAAAAGAGCAAGGCGATTTTAAAAGAGTTTAACGCAGATGTTGTAATCGGAACAGGCGGATATGTTTGTGGACCGGTTGTATATGCAGCAGCAAAGCTTGGAATACCTACTATTATTCATGAACAAAATAGTGTTCCAGGGTTAACCAATAAATTTTTAAGTAAATATGTTGATAAAGTAGCGATTTGCTTTGAAGAAGCAGCTTCTTTTTTTCCAGAAGAAAAAGTGGTGATGACAGGGAATCCAAGAGCTTCGGAAGTGTTAAATCAAGATGGAATTAAAGGTCGTTTATCGGTCGGATTAAAATTAAATGAGCCTGCTGTTCTCATAGTTGGTGGAAGCAGAGGGGCAAGACCGATAAATGATGCTGTGATTGCTGCGTTACCACAATTAGGAAAGAAAGCCTATCAAATTCTTTATGTAACAGGAGAAGTCCATTATGAAGCTGTGAAAAAAGAAGTGGAGCTTGTCGGAAATCCTACAAATGTCATTATTAAGCCATTTGTTCATAATATGCCAGAAGTATTAACAAGCATTGATTTAACGGTTGCAAGAGCAGGTGCAACGACACTGAGTGAGTTAACCTCGCTTGGTATTCCGAGTATCCTTGTGCCTAGCCCCTATGTTACCAACAATCATCAGGAGAAAAATGCGAATGCATTAACAAGTAATGGGGCAGCAAAAATGCTTTTAGAAAAGGAAATGAATGGGCAAAAATTGGTCGAAGAGATGGATGCAATTATGCTGAATCCTAGTGTATTAAAGGAAATGAAAGAGGCATCCCAAAAATTAGGTATTCCTGATGCAGCAATGAGGCTGTATAATGTCATGAAGGAAGTAATCGACAGCAAGAAAAAATAGGAATGTAAATCGGAAGTTTGATGACAACGCAAATTTTCGATTTGTTTATAAAAAAGGTGGACAACCTATTAAATTGTTTTGTACTATTTCCTTATTTAATAATACCGGGGTGATTTTTTGGACAAAGGGAAGGTTGTTTCTTTAGAAGATCGAATTCCAAAATTAAAAGAACAGAGACGAAAAAAGGCGAATCGTCGACTTATTTTCCTTCTCCTCTTATTCTTCCTTATCATCGTTTGCGTAATATACTTCCAATCACCTTTAAGTCATGTCAAAAACATCGAAATTACAGGAAATCATTTATATACTTATGAAGACTTGGAGAAAATGAGTGGAATTAACAGTAATACAAATATTTGGACAATCAAAAAAGACAAGTTAGCAGAAAAACTGAAAGATACAGGTGGGATTAAATCTGCGAAGATTTCCATCGCTATTCCAAATACTGTGCATATTGACGTAAAAGAGTATAGGAAGATTGCTTATTTTGAAGTGAAGAATAAATTCATTCCTCTTTTAGAGAATGGGGATATGTTGCATGATAGAGCAATGACAAATAGCCCCTATGATGCTCCGATTATTAAAGATATGAAGAGCGAAGATGAGAGAGTAATTACGAAGATAGGGGAAGAATTAAGTAACCTTTCTGCAGAAGTGTATAATGCTATTTCTGAAATAAGGTATACCCCTAAAAATACAGATAAATGGCATGTTACCATTTATATGAATGACGGAAATCAAGTGTTGGCATCTTTATCCTCTTTTTCGGATAAAATGAAGCATTATCCTTCCATCATTGCACAACTAAACACGGATAAAAAAGGAGTTATTGATTTAGAAGTAGGTTCTTATTTCAAAGCTTTTGATTCGGAAGGGGAAAAAGAAGAGTGAAGACTAATAAAAGAAGACGAAATGTTATCTTCTCATTAGTTTTTCTTGTTCTCGGATTTATGATTTCCTTCTCATATCAAAATACAAAAAAAGATGATGGTCAAGAAATTAGTGAAAGTCAATTCGAAAGAGATTTGGATTTGCGAAATGAATTGATTGAGCAGGAAGAA
This sequence comes from Niallia sp. RD1, assembly GCF_024219955.1. Lineage (NCBI taxonomy): Bacteria > Bacillati > Bacillota > Bacilli > Caryophanales > Bacillaceae > Niallia > Niallia sp. RD1. Next base: position 3,415,150 of record NZ_CP100420.1, read on the forward strand.
AAAAATAATGAGCTATATAAAGAATTAAAGGGAACCCAACGAAAATTAGTTCAACTAGAGAAGGATCTTTCTAATGAAGCAGAAACGTATTATAACTTGGCAGAGGATGCGGAAAAATATCGGATCTATTTAGGAAAGGTTGCTGTCAAAGGGGAAGGGATACAAATTACATTAGAAGATGGAGAGTATAATCCAAAAGAAGATAATGTGAGCAATTATTTAGTACATGAGCATCATGTATTTAAAGTGATCAATGAACTTTATATTTCTGGTGCACAAGCGATTAGTATTAATGGACAAAGGCTATCACATAACTCTTACATACTATGTAATGGTCCGGTAATCGAAGTAGATGGTTACCAACACCCCGCACCTTTTGTTATTACAGCAATCGGTGATAGTGATGTATTAGAAGGCGCAATTAATATTAATGGTGGCGTAAAGGATTTATTAGTAAATGATAATGTTCGATTTACACTTGAAAAAAAACGAACAATTCAAATGGATCCTTTAAAAGTTAATTAACAATAAGTATGGATAAGAAAGTATGATGCGCTGTGAATAAGAAATTTATAACAATGACAGGAATAACGCTTATTGTAGGATTTATGATAGCTGTGCAATTTCAGACAATAAAAGAACCAGTTGTTCGAGATACGAGAGATACGTGGGAATTACGAGAAGATCTCATCTATGAAAAAAAATTAGAATTACAGCTTATTAATGAGATTCGTTCGATTAACGCAAAAGTGGAAGAGTATGAGAATAACACATCTCAAAGTAAAGAAAAAGTATTGAAAGATACTTTGGCAGAATTAAAGCAGGAAGCAGGGGCAACAGAGGTTACTGGGAGTGGGATCATCATAAAGATCGAGCCGGTAAGTAAAGAAATTCTGCTAGGAGAAGATCCAGGAGTAGTCACTTCTGAATTAATGCAACGGTTAGTTAATGAATTAAATTTATATGGAGCCGAGGAGATAGCGATAAATGACAATCGCTATGTGAATACAACGGTTATCCGTGAAGTAAACAATGTATTGAAAATGGATGGAAATTCTCTCAATCAGCTACCAATTGAAATAAAGGTGATAGCAAAAGATTCGAATACAGCTGAAAAATTATTTAACTACATGAAGGTTTCTAAATCAGCTGACGAATTTTTCTTATCTAATCTGTTATTAAATGTTGAGCAGCCAAAAGAATCAATCAAGATTCCTGCCTATAGTGATACCATTAACGTCCATTATATGGAGCAGGTAAATACAAATAAAGGAGGCGATTCTTAATGTGGCTTCCGATATTTGGGTTGATTGTTGGAATAGTCTTTGGATTATTAACCGATATAAAGGTACCAGAAGAGTATGCAAACTATTTATCCATTGCAGTTCTTGCTGCATTAGACACCTTATTTGGCGGGATTCGTGCTCATTTGCAAAATATATTTGATGAAAAAGTATTTGTAACAGGCTTCTTCTTTAATATTGCACTTGCAGCAAGTTTAGCTTTTCTAGGTGTACATCTTGGTGTAGACTTATATTTAGCGGCAATTTTTGCATTTGGTGTTAGACTATTTCAAAACATAGCTGTAATTAGAAGTATTATTTTAAAAAAATCAAATACTAATTCTCCTGAAAAAATTGAAAAAAGTTGACAAAGAAAAAAGGGAATATATTAGTTTTGGCGAATAATTTAAATATTAATAGATATGTGGAAGTGAATTACAATATTTCCTTATGGGGTGAGTAATTAGTCCTATTTGTAGTAAAAAAGACCAAAATTGTATTGACACTTAGCGAAAACTTAGTGAAAATATGGTGTTGCCTGGTATACAATATAATAGTTGTGAAGATTAGATTATTTTATGTATATCATAAAAACTATGTAAATAGCAGACGTTACTTCTTTATAAAAAGTTGAATTATTGACAGTATGACATAATTTGTTGTTCACATTATTTAAAATGCAAAAGGAGGTGCCCGAGAATGAACAGCAATGAACTTTATGTAAGTCTAGACATCGGTACATCCAGCATAAAAGTAATCATTGGCGAAATGATTAACGAATCTTTAAATATTATTGGTGTAGGCATCGTCCCATCAGAAGGTTTAAAAAAAGGTTCAATCGTGGATATAGATGAAACCGTTCATTCTATTCGACAGGCAATAGAGCAAGCCGAAAGAATGGTAGGGATGGAGATAAAACAAGTAATTGTTGGCGTTTCGGGAAATCATGTAAATCTGCAAACCTCACGAGGGGTAGTTGCAGTATCAAGTGAAAATCGCGAAATTACAATTGAAGATGTGATTAGGGTAAAGGATGCTGCACAAGTAGTTTCCATTCCCCCAGAAAAAGAAATTATTGATATTATTCCTAAACAATTTATTGTAGATGGATTAGATGAAATTACGGATCCTCGAGGAATGATAGGTGTACGGCTTGAAATGGAAGGTACGATTATAACTGGAAGTAAAACCATTTTACATAACACCTTAAGATGTGTAGAAAGAGCTGGCTTGGAAATTCAAGATATTTCCTTGCAACCACTTGCTGCTGGCTCTTTTGCACTTTCAAAAGATGAAAAAAACTTAGGAGTGGCCTTGATCGATATCGGCGGTGGTTCCACTACTATAGCTGTATTTGAAAATGGATTCCTAAAAGCAACCAGTGTTATTCCTGTAGGGGGAGACAATATTACCAAGGATTTATCGATTGGTCTCCGAACTACAACAGAAGATGCAGAGAAAATTAAAATTAAGTATGGATATGCGTTTTATGATCATGCTTCTGAAGAGGAAGTATTTAGTGTTCCTATTATAGGAAGCGATCAGCATCAACAATTTAATCAGTTAGAGATTTCTGATATTATAGAAGCTAGATTAGAAGAAATCTTTGAACTTGTTGGTGACGAACTAGTGAGACATGGTGTATACGACCTTCCAGGAGGATTCGTTTTGACTGGTGGGGTAGCTAGTACGAAAGGAATTTTAGAATTGGCACAAGATGTTTTCCAAAGCCGAGTTAGAATTGCTATTCCAGATTATATTGGAGTAAGAGAGCCACAATATACCACTGCTGTTGGTTTAATTAAATTCTCCTATAAAAATAGTAAACTCCAAGGTGGAAATATCCATAACCCTGTCACTATTCCGGCTGATACTAGGGAAAAAGTCCAAAAACCATCATCCCAAAAACCAGCATACGAGAAAAAACAAGTGGAAAAAGAACCTTCAAAGTTTAAGAAATTTATGGGTTATTTCTTTGATTAATGAAATGTTAAAAAGACAAGTATAATGTTGATAAAAAAGAACTTCGAGAAGGCTGAGAGTCGTTTAAAAGTCAGTCTAGGTTATAAAAAATGGTATGTACTCCATATCACCAAGACTTGAGATGCGGACAGTTCGATACTGCTGAATATCGACGAATTAGGAGGATTTGTCATGTTGGAATTTGATACAAATATAGATTCACTAGCTGTAATAAAGGTTATAGGAGTAGGTGGCGGTGGTAATAACGCTGTTAACCGAATGATTGAACACGGTGTTCAAGGGGTAGAATTTATTGCTGTGAATACAGACGCACAAGCATTAAATTTATCAAAAGCAGAAATTAAGATGCAAATTGGCGGAAAACTTACAAGAGGATTAGGAGCAGGTGCAAATCCGGAAGTAGGTAAAAAGGCCGCTGAGGAAAGCAAAGAACAAATTGAAGAGGCGTTAAAAGGGGCAGATATGGTCTTTGTAACGGCTGGAATGGGTGGTGGAACTGGTACAGGTGCTGCACCAGTTATTGCTCAAATCGCTCATGACCTAGGTGCTTTAACCGTAGGAGTTGTGACGAGACCATTCACTTTTGAAGGAAGAAAAAGGTCTACACATGCTGGTAGTGGTATTACCGCATTAAAAGACGCAGTAGATACTTTAATCGTCATTCCAAACGACCGCTTACTTGAGATCGTAGATAAGTCGACACCAATGCTTGAAGCATTTAGAGAAGCAGATAATGTACTCCGACAAGGTGTGCAAGGTATCTCTGACCTAATCGCAACGCCAGGTCTAATTAACCTAGACTTCGCAGACGTGAAAACAATTATGGTGAACAAAGGTTCAGCACTTATGGGTATTGGGGTTGCTTCAGGCGAAAATCGTGCAGCAGAAGCAGCGAAAAAAGCAATTTCTTCACCACTACTTGAGACTTCCATTGATGGAGCACAAGGGGTGCTTATGAATATTACTGGTGGATCAAATTTAAGCTTGTATGAAGTACAAGAAGCAGCAGATATTGTTGCATCCGCTTCTGATCAAGACGTAAACATGATTTTCGGATCTGTTATCAATGATAATCTAAAAGATGAGATTGTTGTTACTGTAATTGCTACAGGATTTAACCAAGATTTATCGCAACCACAGCCAGGAAGACCTGGATTTGGAGGGCTAAAGCCAAATAATAATAGTCCAAGCCAAAACAGCAATCCTGTTAATACTAGAGAAGTAAAAAGAGAAGAACAACACGTTCAAAAAGAACAGCCAAGAAACACTAACGCACAACAAACAGAGGATGCCTTAGATATCCCAACATTCTTAAGAAATAGAAACCGTAGAAGATAATTATTTCTGCAGTAAAAACCTTTCTGTTATTTATTACAATAATGGAGAGGTTTTTTATTTTGCTATTTTTGTAAGATTGGTTGTTCTATAATTCTTTTGATTTTTTCATTTAAAAACAAAAACTATTTAGAGAAAACTTTTTACTTTAATATTTTTTTCTTTTGACCGTTATTATCCTTCCCGTTAACAATTCCCTAGAAAAAGTGAAAAAACTGATAATATTTCTCTAGAACTAATAATTAATCACTTAGGAGAGATAGTGACAAAAACCGTTAGAAATAGAGGAAATTTCTGATTTTTTGATTACAGAAAGTGACAGAATTTCAAGAACAAGTACGTTATACTTTTTCGTAACAGATTAATAGAGAAGATTTACTTCTTTTGTGGCTTTGATGGAGAATTCTTTTTTCATGTGTAAGAATTGCGAGCCAATGCTGTTGAGTTAATTTTTCGTTAGTGCAGATGAATAAAGATAGTAACATTCTTTACAAAGCTTCGATGCAGGAGAGGAGGAGTTACATGCTTGGCCATTTATTTAGATGTGATATGGCTATTAAATTTTCTATTTGACAGTTTATTACTATACTTAACTGGAATTCTTTTGAAGAAAAAAATCATTCATTGGAGAATTTTACTTGGAGGATTCATGGGTTCTCTAATTATTCTGTTATCCATCACTCCTCTTAGTACCTATACAAGTCATCCTGTATCTAAACTACTTTTTTCTGTTGTAATGGTAGCTACTGCATTTGGATATAAGCGGTTTCGAACCTATTTTCAAGCGTTAATGATTTTCTACTTAGCCACCTTTTTAATTGGCGGAACATTGATCGGTGCTCATTATTTTATCCAATTTGATTTTCAACTTTCTTCTTCTGTTCTTCTTGCTAGTGTAAAGGGATTTGGAGATCCGATTAGTTGGTTGTTTGTGCTTCTAGGTTTTCCAATTGCTTGGTACTTTTCGCGAAGAAATGTGGAAGGGATTGAAGTGACCAAGATTCAATATGAGCAAATAATTGATGTTACATTTCAATTAGGTGGGAAAGAGTTTGTGGTAAAAGGATTGGTGGATAGTGGGAACCAGGTATATGACCCAATCTCTCGTCTTCCTGTTATGTTTGTTTCATTGAAAAATATTGTAAGTAATATGCCAGCAGAGTTAATTCGTTTATCAGAGCAGCCAGAAGAGGTAATCTACGGCAGTGAGCCGATTGCTCCAGAATGGGAAAGTAAGATGCGCATCATTCCCTATAAAGTAGTCGGAAAAGATCATCAGCTCATCATTGCCGTAAAGCCCGATCTTTTGCTATTAAAAAAAGACCACGAAATAATTTCTGTTGAAAAAGGATTAATATCTTTTACAAACCAAGTTCTGTCTGCCGAGGATGCATTTGATTGCATTGTTCATCCGAAAATGCTTATAGGAAAAAAATCAGTGGAGGAAAAGGTTAGTTAATATACTATACTCACGAAAATCATCGTTTAGAAGGAGGAAATGCACATGAAGAAATGGAAGCTTCGCTTATCTTATTACTGGTACAAATTTTTAATTAAAATTGGATTGAAAACAGACGAAGTATTTTATATTGGTGGAAGTGAAGCACTACCTCCTCCGTTAACGAAAGAAGAAGAAGAAATGCTTTTGGAGAAACTTCCAAAAGGAGATCAAGCGGCTCGCTCGATGTTGATTGAAAGAAACTTGCGCCTCGTTGTTTATATAGCGAGAAAGTTCGAAAATACGGGTATCAATATTGAAGACTTAATTAGTATTGGCACTATTGGATTAATTAAGGCTGTCAATACGTTTAATCCAGAGAAAAAAATTAAACTGGCAACATATGCTTCAAGATGTATTGAAAATGAAATTTTAATGTATTTGCGCAGAAATAATAAAATTCGCTCAGAGGTATCATTTGATGAGCCATTAAATATTGATTGGGATGGAAATGAACTTCTCCTCTCAGATGTAATGGGGACAGAAGATGATATTATAACAAAGGATTTAGATGCAAGCGTAGATAAAAAGCTATTAGTAAAAGCACTTCACCAGCTATCTAAAAGGGAAAAACAAATCATGGAATTGCGATTTGGTTTAGGCACTGGAGAGGAAAAAACGCAAAAAGATGTTGCAGATATGCTGGGAATTTCTCAATCATATATTTCTCGTTTAGAAAAAAGAATTATTAAAAGACTACAAAAGGAATTTAATAAAATGGTTTAAAAGTTTTTCGATTGAAAAGCCTTGTCCCACATAATACCAATCGAAATTAGCGTAAATTGGAAATTTAACAAAAATTCTTATCATGCATATTTTTCCTTCTCGGGGAGATACTGTTTTTTGTACAGCAGCTCCTGTGAGGAGGGAAATAGATTGACTCGAAATAAAGTAGAAATTTGCGGTGTTGATACATCAAAGCTTCCAGTGTTAAAAAATGAAGAAATGAGATTGCTCTTCAAGCAAATGCATGAGGGAGATATATCCGCAAGAGAAAGTCTCGTAAATGGAAATCTCCGCCTCGTATTAAGTGTGATTCAACGATTTAATAATCGAGGAGAATTCGTGGATGACTTATTTCAAGTGGGTTGTATTGGTCTAATGAAATCTATCGATAATTTTGATTTAAGTCAAAACGTTAAGTTTTCCACCTATGCTGTCCCAATGATTATTGGTGAAATTCGCCGTTATTTACGCGACAATAATCCAATTAGGGTTTCCAGATCTCTGAGAGACATTGCTTATAAGGCATTACAAGTCAGAGAACGATTGATGAATAAAACATCAAAAGAACCGACAGCTGAGGAAATTGCCAAAGAGTTAGACATTCCACATGAGGATATTGTTTTTGCATTAGATGCTATTCAAGATCCTGTGTCGCTTTTTGAACCAATTTATAATGACGGCGGAGATCCGATTTATGTGATGGATCAATTAAGTGACGAAAAAAATAAAGATATACAGTGGGTTGAAGAATTGGCATTAAAAGAAGGAATGCGCCGGTTAAATGATCGTGAAAAACTAATTTTACGAAAAAGGTTTTTCCAAGGGAAAACACAAATGGAAGTTGCAGATGAAATCGGCATTTCACAAGCACAAGTCTCAAGATTGGAAAAGGCTGCTATTAAACAAATGAATAAAAATATTCAAAGCTAAAATAGGAATAAAAGGGTTAGACTTCTTAAAGTATGTGTACTTTAATGATGTCTAACCTTTTCTATTGAGAAGAAATATAATACTACTCTTTTATAAATATACATAATATATTTGAGTGATGGACAGTCCGGATATGATGAATACTGTTTTTCTAAAAAGTTAGGCGGACTCTCAACTGATAGAATGGGCTTGGAAAAGACTGAAAGGGTAACAAAGAAACCCATCAACGTTTGTTCACCAAGTCCTGTGAATAAGAAAAAAGCAAATTGAGCTAATTTTATTAAAAAGCAACCTAATTTCCAAAGAAAATCATGTTTTTCTGTGACCAATGATAGGTCCATATGGTAAACTAAAACAAAAAGATGGGGTTAGAGAATGGAACCTTTTACTTTACGAAATAAGCAGTTTTTTAATCTTGAATTGTGGGAGCAACAGTTTCCAAAACTAATAGCTGGTTTCACAACAAAAAATGGTGGGAAAAGTAAAGGCGATTATGCTAGTTTAAATATGGCATTTCATGTAAATGATCAAAAAGAAACAGTAGTTGCAAACCGTATAGAAGTAGCGCAAAATTTAACAATTCCATTAGAACAATGGGTTGGTGCAGAGCAAACCCATAAAGTTAATATTGTCGAAGTAACAAAAGCTCATATTGGCAAAGGAGCTACAGATTATGAAAGTGCGCTAAAGGATACAGATGGTTTCTTTACTTTGGGAAAAAATATATTATTAACTTTATGTTTTGCTGACTGCGTTCCGCTATATTTTATCCATCCAACTACAAAGGCGATTGGAATTGCGCATGCAGGGTGGCAAGGAACAGTCCAAGGCATTGCTAGCGAAATGTTGAAAGTATTTGCTTCCCATAAGATACCTGTAGAAGAGGTACTTGCTGTAATCGGTCCATCCATTACAGATCGTCACTATATTGTGGATGATCGAGTTATTAACGAAGTGGAAAAGGCGATCCATTCTAAGCAAAAGCCATATGACACTGTTTCTCCGGGACAATACAGTCTTAATTTGCAAGAAGTGAATAAACAGATATTGTTAGAAGAAGGAATGGTGGCAAGCAATATTCATATAACCAATTATTGTACTTATGAAGATGACGCTTATTTTTTCTCCCATAGAAGGGATAAGGGGAAAACCGGGAGAATGATGAGTTATATTGGATGGAGAGAGGAAGAAGAATACGAAAATGTTAGTGAAAGAAAATCTTGAAGTTATAAAACAGGAAATTGCTACTGCTTGTGAAAAAGTAAATCGAAAACCAGAAGAGGTAACGATTATTGCAGTGACAAAATATGTTACAATAGAGCGAGCACAAGAAGCAGTCGATGCTGGAATTGTTCATTTAGGTGAAAATCGTGAAGAAGGCTTACTGGCAAAGTATGAGGTTCTTCAGGACAAGCCGGTATGGCATTTTATCGGATCATTGCAGACAAGAAAAGTAAAAGGTATTATAGATTATGTAGACTATATTCACTCATTGGATCGATTATCTTTAGCAAAAGAAATACATAAGAGAGCAAATCGAACCATAAAGTGTTTTGTACAGGTAAATGTTTCGCAAGAAGAATCAAAGCATGGAATGGAGCCAGAGGAAGTTGTTGATTTTGTTAAACAATTATCCGAATATCCTCATATTCAAGTAATTGGATTAATGACAATGGCGCCATTTACAGACGATAAGGAATTGCTTCGTCAGTGCTTTCAAAAAGTAAAAAGCATTCAAGAAGATGTAAAAGAATTACAATTACCATATGCTCCATGCACAGAGCTTTCTATGGGAATGTCGAATGATTATTCAATTGCGATCGAAGAGGGAGCAACGATGATAAGAATTGGAACTGCTTTAGTAGGAAGCGAGAAATAGGAGGCAACTAAAATGAGTATAAAATCAAAAATAAAAACTTTCTTTTTTTTAGAAGATGAAGATTATGAGGAAGAGCAAGTAAGATATCAAGAAGAACCAAGCGAACCTGTTCGAAATTATAAGCAACCAGTTCAGCAGACACAGCACGTTCAACAACCGAAAAGTAACCAAAATGTTGTAAGTTTGCAAAGCATTCAAAAATCATCAAAAGTATTTTTGGTTGAACCACGTGTATATGCAGAAGCACAGGATATCGCTGACCAACTAAAAAACCGTCGTGCTGTCGTTGTTAATTTACAGCGTATCGAAAAAGATCAAGGGAAGCGGATTATTGATTTCCTAAGTGGAACAGTCTACGCCATTGGTGGAGATATTCAAAAAATCGGCACAGATATATTCCTATGTACACCAGATAACGTAGAAGTTTCAGGGAATATTTCGCAAATCTTGCAAGATGCAGAATATGAAAATACGAGGTGGTAACAACGAATGAATTTTATTATAAGTATCTTGGCTAATGCTTTAACCATATATTCTTACGCGCTTATTGTTTATATATTAATGTCATGGATTCCGAATGCTCGTGAAACATCTATTGGTGTTTTTCTTGCAAAAATCTGTGAACCATATTTAGAGATTTTTAGAAGATTTATTCCGCCTCTTGGCATGATCGATATTTCACCAATTGTGGCTATTTTTGTATTAAATCTAGCAGGAAGAGGGATTGGACAATTATTTTATTGGTTCTAAGTAATTTTATAAAGGTCTATACTCAACAAATGTAAAAAGAGGCAGGGACAAAACAAAATATATAATGCATAAAGACGAACAATCTCTAATTTAGTAGTAAAACCAATTCGTTCCATTGCGCTACAGACCCTCGCTTTCCGCGGGGAGCAACCTAAGCCTCCTCGGCTAAAGCCTGTGGGGTCTTAGGTTTTGCTCTACTTCCCGCAGGAGTCGAGGGTCCTCCGCTCCATTTCACTCCGTTTTTAAAGGTTGTTTCGTTCCATCATTTTTTAAAAAAGAAAATATAATTATTAGGAAAAACGGAGCAGACGGAATACACGTAGACTCCTATGGGAGCTGCGAGAAAGTCCGAGACCCTGCAGGCGAAGCCGAAGCGGCTCGGCGCTCGCCCCATGGAAAGCGAAGTGTATTCAGTCTGCGGGTGACTACCACAAAACCCATTCAGAATGAAAAAACAAACAATTATACGAGAATTTGATTAGCATCTTCATATAATTGTTCGGTTTTATATTTGGTTGGAATACTTTTGTCCCAGCCCTTTTTCTATGCAAAAAAGGAGCTGAAAAGATGTCAATCTATCAACACTTTCGTCCAGACGAAAGAGAATTTATCGATCAAGTACAAAATTGGCGAAGCTATGTCGAGAATACATATGCTCCGAAATTAACCGATTTTTTGGATCCACGGGAACAGAAAGTCTTAAGTATGATCATTGGGGACCATCGCGAAGTAAAATATGCTTTTTTCGGTGGGCATGAGCAAGCAGAAAGAAAAAGAGCAATCCTTTACCCCGAGTATTATCAGGCAACAAAAGCGGATTTTAATCTCTCTTTACTTGAAGTAAATTATCCGAAGAAGTTTGTCACAATCGAACATCCCCATGTTTTAGGGAGTCTAATGTCACTTGGTTTAAATCGTAGCAAATTTGGAGATATTTTCGTTGCTGACGGGGACATTCAATTTATTGTTGCAGGAGAAGTTGAAGATTATGTAAGGCTTCAGCTTGATTCGATTGGAAAAGCAAAGGTGAGTCTTACCGCGATTCCTTTGAAAAAAATCATTGCTAAAGAAGAACATTGGACCGAAATAACTACGACCACTTCCTCTCTGCGCCTCGATACACTCATTGCAGCCGTTTATAAGTTCTCAAGAGAAAAGGCAAAGACTTTTATCACGCAAGGATTAGTAAAAGTAAATTTCACTTTAAATGAAAATGTAGCTTTTATGTGTGAAGAAGGAGATGTATTTTCTGTCCGTGGGGAAGGCAGGGCTACCATTAAATCGATTGAAGGAAAAACGAAAAAAGATAAATGGAGAATTGTGGTAGGTAAATTGAAGTAGAGAATAAGAAATTGATGAAGTTCTATAATTTCTGTTTCAAACAAAAAACATGGTTTTTTTATTTAGTATATATGATACAATATTTTCAACAGCATTATTTTTCACGTTTCTTCATATTTTTCAAAAATAATGCAGGAAATCCGATAATACTGTCGAAATAAGGATGATACATAAAGAAATTGAAGTTTGGGAGGTGGCTTTATGCCATTAACGCCGTTAGATATTCATAATAAGGAATTTGCCAAAGGCTTCCGTGGTTATGATGAAGATGAAGTAAATGAATTTCTTGATCAGGTAATTAAAGATTATGAAAATATTATCCGTGAGAAAAAAGAACTAGAAGAAAGATTAAACGAGTTAACTGACCGTATCGGCCACTATAATAATATTGAAGAAACGTTAAATAAATCAATTGTTGTAGCACAAGAGGCTGCCGAAGAAGTTAAACGCAATGCACAAAAAGAAGCAAAATTAATTATTAAAGAAGCAGAAAAAAATGCTGACCGCATTGTTAATGAATCACTATCAAAAGCTAGAAAGATTGCTCTTGAAATTGAAGAATTGAAAAAGCAATCAAAAGTATTCCGTACTCGATTCAAAATGCTAATTGAAGCACAATTAGATATGCTGAATAACGATGATTGGGATCATTTATTAGAATATGAATTGGATGCTTCCGAATTAAATTCAACAAAATAAAAGCCTAGTCTTGACGAATCATTGAGTTATGAAATATAATTTTTCACAAATATATATTCATGTAGCGTTGATAGGGATAGTAGATTTCCAAAAAACTTATAAAAGCGAATCAGGGACGGTGTAAGCCTGAGATAAGTTGGAAGTTGAAAATCACCCTGGAGTCTTTTTCTGAAAAGGTAAGTAAGAAAAGGCGGTTCATTGCCGTTAAAAAATGTCTAAGTGGATAAAATTTTCTTTTTATCTATAAGGGTGGTACCGCGGGAACCTTAACTATTAAACCTTCTCGTCCCTTTCATGGGGATGAGAAGGTTTTTTGCTGTCTATACTTAATCTATAATAGGACTGTATAGATGGAAGCATACATGAATAAAGATAATAATGTTGGAGGAAGAAAATGGAATATAAAGATACGTTGCTCATGCCTAAAACAGCTTTTCCGATGAGAGGGAATTTGCCAAATCGTGAGCCTGAAATTCAAGCGAAATGGAAAGAAATGAATATTTACAAAAAAGTGCAGGAACGTACACAAGGACGTCCGATATTTGTCCTTCATGATGGACCTCCATATGCAAATGGTGATATCCATATTGGACATGCTCTTAATAAAATTTTAAAAGATTTTATCGTTCGTTATAAATCGATGACTGGCTTTCAAGCACCATATGTGCCAGGATGGGATACACACGGACTGCCAATTGAACAAGCTTTAACAAATAAAGGTGTAAAACGTAAAGAAATGACAATTGCAGAATTCCGTAAATTATGTGAAGAATATGCATTAGGACAAATTGACAGTCAAAGAGAACAATTTAAACGCTTAGGAGTTCGCGGAGATTGGGAAAATCCTTATATTACCTTAAAGCCTGCTTATGAAGCACAGCAAATAAAAGTATTTGGAGAAATGGCGAAAAAAGGTTATATCTACAAAGGGAAGAAACCTGTTTATTGGTCTCCAACAAGTGAATCAGCACTTGCTGAAGCAGAAATTGAATATAAAGACAAAAAGTCGGCTTCTATTTATGTTGGATTTAAAGTGAAAGATGGCAAAGGTGTTTTAGCAGAAGATGTACAAATAGTTATTTGGACAACTACTCCTTGGACAATTCCTGCTAACTTAGGTATTTCTGTTCATCCAACTTTAACATATGTAGTTGTCGAAGAAAAAGGCAACAAATACTTAGTTGCACAAGATTTATTGGAAAGTGTAAAAAAAGAAATTGGCTGGGAAGAAGCAAAAGTAGTTCAAGAAGTGAAAGGTTCAGAACTAGAATATATTCTAGCTGCACATCCAATCTATGGCCGTGATTCTTTAGTAATGCTAGGAGAACATGTAACGACAGATGCCGGAACTGGCTGTGTTCATACTGCTCCTGGACATGGGGAAGATGATTTCTTAGTTGGTCAAAAATATGGATTAGAAGTTCTTTGTCCTGTTGATGATAAAGGGGTTATGACAGAAGAAGCACCAGGATTTGAAGGTTTATTCTATGATAAAGCGAACAAGCCAATTACAGAAAAGCTTGAAGAGGTTGGAGCATTATTAAAGCTTCAATTTATTACTCATTCTTATCCACATGACTGGAGAACGAAAAAACCAGTTATTTTCCGTGCAACAGCACAATGGTTTGCTTCTATTAAAGACTTTAGGAATAAACTATTAGATGCAGTAAAAGAAACAGCATGGGTACCTGCATGGGGCGAATCTAGATTGTATAATATGGTTCGTGATCGTGGAGATTGGTGTATTTCTAGACAACGTGCATGGGGTGTGCCAATTCCTGTGTTCTATGCAGAAAATGGCGACAGCATCATTACAGATGAAACAATTGAGCATATCTCTAATCTATTTAGAGAAAATGGGTCGAATATTTGGTTTGAAAAATCAGCGAAGGAATTATTGCCAGCAGGCTTTACACATCCAGGTAGCCCAAATGGTGAATTTACAAAAGAAACAGATATTATGGATGTTTGGTTCGATTCTGGTTCTTCTCATCAAGCTGTATTACTAGAAAGAGAGGATCTTCAACGTCCTGCTGATCTATACCTAGAAGGTTCTGACCAATATCGTGGCTGGTTTAACTCTTCATTATCTACAAGCGTAGCAGTAACTGGTAAAGCACCTTATAAAGCTGTTTTAAGCCATGGCTTCGTTTTAGATGGAGAAGGACGCAAAATGAGTAAATCATTAGGAAATGTTATGGTTCCTGCAAAAGTAATGAACCAATTAGGTGCTGATATTTTACGTCTATGGGTAGCTTCAGTAGACTTCCAAGCAGATGTGCGTGTATCTGATGCTATTTTAAAACAAGTAACAGAAGGCTATCGTAAAATCAGAAATACATTCCGTTTCTTATTAGGAAACCTTGCTGACTTTAACCCAGAAACAGATGCTCTTTCTTATGAAGAATTACGTGAAGTGGATCAGTTTATGCTGATCAAATTAAATAAATTAATTAAAAATGTAACAGAATCCTATGATAAATACGAATTCTCGACTATTTATCATAATATCAATAATTTCTGTACATTGGATTTAAGTGCATTCTATCTTGATTTTTCAAAAGATGTACTGTATATCGAAGCAACAAATAATAAGGAAAGAAGAGCAATTCAAACTGTTCTTTACGAAAGCTTAATCAGCTTAACAAAATTAGTTGCACCAATCTTACCACATACTGCGGATGAGGTTTGGGACCATATTTCTTCTGCAAATGAAGAAAGTGTACAGCTAACTGATTTCCCGGAATATACAACATTTGAAAATAGTGATATTTTAGAAGAAAAATGGAATAAATTCTTGGTTGTACGTGATGATGTGCTTAAAGCATTAGAAGAAGCACGTAATCAAAAAGTAATTGGTAAATCACTTGCTGCGAAAGTAACGTTGTATGTGAATGAAGAAGTAAATACACTTCTAAATTCTATTCAAGAAAACTTACAACAATTATTTATCGTATCAGGTTTCGAAATTGCTGGTGAATATAATAGTGCTCCAGAAGAAGCGTTAAAGCTTGAACATGCTGCCATTGTAGTATCAAAAGCAGACGGTGAAACATGTGAAAGATGCTGGACTGTTACAACAGACGTTGGTAAAGTGGAAGCACATCCAACACTATGCGAGAGATGTGCACATGTAGTAGAAGAAAATTATTAAGAAACACTTATAAATACACTAACATAAATATTTCAGCCCAATTTAAAGCCAAACAATTACACGGAAATTTCGTATGATTGTTTGGCTTTTTAATTAGCTTGTAAAAAAGCTGTTTCAGCTGTTAGTACCCGCAGCCTGAATATACTTCGCTTTCCGTGGGGCTCGCGCTGAGCCGCGGTCTGCCTTTGGCCTGCAGGGTCTCAGGCTGTCTCGCTAATCCCACAGGAGTCTACGTATATTCAGGCTGCTCCATTCTTCCAACTAAATTATTTTTTCTTGGAAAAACAATATTTTTTAGAAAATAGCCTTTAAAAATGAAGTGAAATGAAGCGAGTGTCTGTAGCGCAATGGAACGAATTAGTTTTTACATGACTATATTTAAAATCATAAATATTCAGTGAATGTAACTTTTATTTCAGCGTTAAATTAGAGATTGTTCGTCTTTACAGAGTATCTAATTTGTTATGTCCCATCCTCTTTTTTGCTTTTAAAAGATTGTTTAAAACAAAGAAAAAATTAAAGGGAAAAAGTTTTGTAAAAGCCTTTTATTGGGAAAAGAAAAAGAATAAATGAATTACATAGCGTGAGAGCAACTCCCATCTATTATCACAATGTGGGTGGATTTTTTTATACATATGTAATGAAGAGAAATAATTCCACCTCCGTTAATAGTTGTTATGCTTGTTAAATCTTTAATCGGTTTTTGTCTTCTTCAATGGAAAAGCTAAAGATAATTAAAGAAACGGAGGTAATGGAAATGAATTCAACTGTTGAAAAGCTTTATACAGAACTCCGTCTGACACAAATCGAATTAGCAACAACATTACGAGTAAAAAGAGATTCAAAAATAAATAAGTATATTGAAGAAGAACTAAAAGATGTAGAGGAAACGATGCAAAAATTAGAAAGTGGTAACTTTGGAATGTGTGAAATGTCTGGCGAATTACTTCCATTCGATTTATTGGAGATGATTCCTACTATTAGAACAAAGAGTGATATAAATAGTATTCAGTCCTATTATCGAAAGTCGATTCACTGATTAGGTGGGAATTGCTTTCATGGAAATATACGACCAAGCTATCGTTTTCATCTAGTTTATGCTAAAATGCTAAAGGAGACTCGAGAATTGGAGGAAACTTTAGTGTTTTATTACATAATTGCAGCTATAATTATTATTCTTGATCAATGGACGAAATGGTTAGTTGTAAAAAATATGGAGCTTGGTGAAAGTATTGAAATAATAAAAGATTTTTTCTATCTGACATCCCATCGTAATAGTGGAGCCGCATGGGGTATGCTTGAGAATCAAATGGTCTTTTTCTATATCGTCACGATTGTTGTTGTAATTGGATTAATTTATTTAATTCAAACTGGCACAAAAGGCAAAATACTATACGGGGTTTCGCTCGGTCTTATATTAGGTGGCGCACTTGGCAATTTTATTGACCGTGCCAGACATCAATATGTAGTCGACTTTATCAATACGTATATCTTCAATTATGATTTCCCTATATTTAATATTGCAGACTCATCTTTAGTAATTGGTGTTATTTTATTAATCCTAGTTATGCTGAGGGAGGATAGAGAAGCAAAGAAGGAGAAGAAAAATGGAAAAAACGGAACATATCATTCAAAGTGAGCAAGTAAATGAACGAATCGACAAAATTGTTTCGACGATTAATGCAGACTGGTCAAGAACGCAGGTCCAACAATGGATAAAAGACGGTCATGTGACAGTTAATGGTCAAACGGTAAAAACAAAGTATAAAGGTGTTTTAAATGACGTAGTAACAATTGAAGTACCAGAAGCAACAGAACTAGACGTTGAAGCAGAGGAAATGGATTTAGATATTTATTATGAGGATAAAGATGTTATCGTAGTAAATAAACCAAAAGGAATGGTTGTACATCCTGCTCCTGGCCATGTAACTGGAACATTGGTGAACGGTTTAATGGCACATTGTAAAGATCTTTCTGGGATTAATGGTGTAATGAGACCAGGGATTGTCCATCGAATCGATAAAGATACATCTGGCCTATTAATGGTTGCTAAAAATGATGTTGCTCATGAAAGTCTTGTGAATCAATTAGTAGCAAAAACGGTAACAAGAAAATATAAAGCGTTAGTTCATGGATCCATTCCACATGACTATGGAACAATTGAAGCGCCGATTGGCCGTGATCCTAAGGATAGACAAAGTATGACTGTTGTAGATAACGGGAAGCATGCTGTAACACATTTTCATGTAATCGAAAGAATAGATGGATACACATATATCGAATGTCAATTAGAGACTGGACGTACTCATCAAATTCGTGTTCATATGAAGTATATTGGCTATCCACTTGTTGGAGACCCTAAATATGGACCAAGAAAAACATTAGATATCGGGGGCCAAGCTCTTCATGCAGGAGTACTAGGATTTGAACATCCACGTACTGGGGAATATCTAGAGTTCGAAGCTCCACTGCCAAAAGACTATGAACAACTTTTAGATACCCTTCGAAATAATCGTTGACAAGATATCTATTTTATATTAAGATAATTTTAGTTGAATAAGTCCTTTAAATCAATCCCGTGAGGTTGAGAAGGAAACGGATTCTAGCTATTAAAAGTAATAGCTATCTAAGTATACGTATATCCTCTCATCAAAACGGTGAGAGGATATTTTTTTGAAAAAAGTTTGAATCACAGCATGGATGGTGATCAATATGTCGCAGAAGGCACTTGTGCTAGACGAGCAAGCAATAAGACGAGCATTAACAAGAATAGCTCATGAAATCATCGAAAAAAATAAAGGGATAGAAGATTGTATACTTGTTGGGATTCGAACAAGAGGTATATACATTGCTAACCGTCTTGCCGAAAGAATTGCTCAAATCGAAGGAAAGCCAATTGAAGTTGGTGAATTGGACATTACATTGTATAGAGACGATTTAACGAAAAAGACGAAAAATGAGGAGCCATTGGTAAAAGGCTCAGACATCCCAACAGATATTCAAGGCTTAAAGGTCATTCTTGTAGACGACGTCTTATATACAGGAAGAACGGTTCGGGCCGGCATGGATGCACTAATGGATATGGGAAGACCAGCATCCATACAGCTTGCAGTCTTAGTAGACAGAGGTCATAGAGAACTGCCAATCAGAGCTGATTATGTTGGGAAAAACATTCCAACCTCCAGCTCAGAAAGAATTGTAGTTGAGCTTGCAGAGGTCGATGGACATGATGAAGTAAATATTTTTGAAAATTAAATAGAGCCCTTTTAAATGCAGTCCTGTGAGGCTGAGAAGGGGAGTTTTTCTCATAAGGTTTCTTCAAGCCTGTCTAAAACCCCTTTTTCGCTACGCAGAAAAGGGGTTTTATTTATTCAATAGGGGATATTAATAAGTAATTATACTCAAGTATTTTTTTACAGAAAGAGGAGACAGAAATGAACGAAACAAAACCCTTATTAGGAATTAATGACAAGCCAAGTGCTCTGCAGTGGATTACATTAAGCTTACAGCATTTATTCGCCATGTTTGGCGCAACAGTTTTAGTACCATTCTTAATTCACATGAGTCCAGCAGTCGCTTTAGTCTCAAGCGGAGTAGGTACACTCGCATTCTTAATTATTACCCAATTTAAAGTGCCAGCCTACTTAGGCTCATCCTTTGCCTTTATCGCGCCAGTTTTAGCGGCTAAGGCAATGCCTGGCGGAGGACCTGGAGCTGCCATGATTGGAACCTTTATTGCTGGAATTGTATACGGTATTGTTGCCTTAACTATAAAAAAAGCAGGTTATCGCTGGATTATGAATATCCTGCCGCCGATTGTTGTTGGACCAGTAATTATGGTAATCGGATTGGCGCTTGCTTCAACCGCAGTCGGGCAATCGATGTATATGAACAATGGTAGTGAGAATCAAGAGTATAGCTTACTATATATATCTGTTGCGCTAGTAACCTTACTTGCAACTATTCTCTTTACGATGTTTGGTAAAGGAGTGTTTAGCTTCATTCCAATCTTAGCAGGTATTGTTATAGGTTATGTTTATGCCTTACTTGTAGGTGTGGTTAACTTTCAAGGTGTTTTGGATGCGAAATGGTTTGCGATGCCAGATTTTATCTTCCCATTCGTAGATTATCCTGTAACCATTAACTTAGCTTTACTAACCATTTTTGTCCCGGTGGCAATCGTTACACTAACGGAACATATTGGTCACCAGCTAGTATTAAGTAAAGTAGTTGGTAAAGATTATATAAAAGATCCTGGACTTCACAGAAGTATTCTAGGAGATGGAACTGCAACAATTATCTCTGCCTTAATGGGAGGACCTGCAAAAACAACGTATGGTGAAAATATTGGAGTACTAGCAATTACTAGAGTATATAGTGTATATGTTTTAGGAGGAGCAGCAGTACTAGCAATCGGGTTTGGATTTATCGGTAAAATTGCTGCACTTATTCAATCAATTCCAACACCAGTAATGGGAGGAGTATCCATTCTTCTGTTCGGTATCATCGCTTCTTCTGGATTAAGAATTATTGTAGAAGCAAAGTTGGATTTCAATAAAAACCGTAATTTAGTTATCGCATCTGTCATCCTAGTAACAGGTATTGGAGGCTTCTCCATCCATATGGGAGAACACTTTAAACTAGAAGGAATGGCATTCGCCGCAATCTTAGGAATTATTTTAAACCTAGTATTACCAGGAAGAGAAAAAGCAAAAGATGATTTATTCGAAGAAGCAATTGCAGTAGACGAAAGTAAATAATAACACCTTTTAAACAAGTACAGAGAGACTTATAAGGGTGCCAAAAAATGATGCATAGATTGTATGTACTAGGTTCAATTTGCCTAAATCTACGCAGAATCAAACTTTTTGACGCCCTAACAAGTTGTTAGGGCGTTTTTTTTAGGAATTTTTAAGGAATACTGACGAAAATTAATTTAGAAATACTGAGCAGGCTGAATACACGTAGACTCCTGTGGGATTAGCGAGAAAGGTGAGACCCCGCAGGCTGTGCCGAGGAGGCTCATCGCTCGCCCCACGGAAAGCGAAGTGTATTCAGCCTGCGGGTTAAGTTAAAAGCAGCAAATAACGGGAGGGAGTATCATGGAAAACTTATTAACTACGACTGAGTTAACCGTTACAGAGATTCAAGAAATCCTAAGAGATGCACAAAGATTTGCAAATGGGGAAACATGGAGACCAGCAAACCAATGCTTTGTTGCAAATCTCTTCTTCGAGGCAAGCACAAGAACAAAATGTAGCTTCGAAGTAGCGGAGAGAAAGTTAGGACTTGAGGTCATCCCATTCGAGACAACAACCTCAAGTGTTGTTAAAGGAGAAACATTATATGATACTGTTCGAACGCTGGAATCAGTAGGAGTAAATGCTGTAGTTATAAGACACGAAAATGACCGTTACTTTGATGAATTGGTAGGAAAAGTAAACATACCAGTCATTAATGCAGGTGATGGTTGCGGTCATCATCCTACCCAATCACTACTAGATCTTTTAACTATAAAGCAGGAATTCCAACGCTTCAACGGCTTAAAAGTAAGTATTATTGGTGATATCAGTCATAGCCGAGTTGCAAGATCAAATGCAGATGCCTTAACAAGATTAGGGGCAGAGGTTGTGTTCTCTGGACCAAGAGAATGGTTTGATGAAACGGTCCTTAAGGATGCAAGTTATGAAGATATTGATACAGCGATTGAAACATCTGATGTTGTTATGCTACTACGCGTCCAACATGAAAGACATGGAGACGAAAGAGCTGCTTTTGATATAGAAAGCTACCATAAACTATACGGGTTAACAGTAGAAAGAGAAAAAAAAATGAAGCCAGGAAGCATTATCATGCACCCGGCACCAGTGAACAGAGATGTAGAAATTGCGGATGAATTGGTTGAGTGCGAACGCTCCAGAATTTTTAAGCAAATGGAAAATGGTGTGTTTATCCGTATGAGTGTTTTAAAAAGATCGTTAGAAAATATTGGAGGGAGAAATGAACATGTCAATACTTATCAAAGATGGCCAGTTGCTTAATGCTACAGGGGATTTAGAACAGAATGACATATTGATCGAAAATGGGGCAATCAAGACTATTGCAAAAGAAATCAATACAAATGCAGATGAAGTGATTGATGCAGCTGGAAAAGTGATCGCTCCAGGATTTATTGACCTACATGTTCATTTAAGAGAACCAGGGGGCGAAAAGAAAGAAACGATTGCGACAGGGACGATGGCAGCAGCACGTGGCGGATTTACAACGATTGCAAATATGCCCAACACAAGACCGGTTCCTGATACAGTCGAGAATCTACATAATTTAAATGAAAGGATTCAAAATACGGCAAATGTAAATGTCTTACCGTATGCATCCATCACAATCAGACAATTAGGTAATGAGCTTACTGATTTTAAGGCGCTTAAAGAACTAGGGGCATTCGCTTTTACCGATGATGGTGTAGGAATTCAAGAAGCAGGACAAATGCTAGAAGCAATGAAGCGAGCGGCTGCACTAGATATGGCAATTGTCGCTCACTGTGAAGATAATAGCCTCATTAATAAAGGTTGTGTACATGAAGGGGAGTTTTCAAAGGAAAACGGCTTAAATGGAATTCCAAGTGTTTGTGAATCTGTGCAAATTGCAAGAGATGTTCTTTTATCAGAAGCAACTGGTTGTCATTATCATGTATGCCACATCAGTACAAAAGAATCTGTACGTGTTGTAAGAGATGCGAAGAAAGCAGGGATCCGGGTTACAGCAGAGGTATCACCACATCATTTACTATTAGCAGATACCGATATCCCTTCTCTTGACACAAATTACAAAATGAATCCACCGTTAAGAGGAACAGAGGATCGCAAAGCATTAATGGAAGGATTACTAGATGGAACAATTGACTTTATCGCAACAGATCATGCACCACATACAGCAGAAGAAAAAGCACAGTCAATGCAACTTGCACCATTTGGAATTGTTGGGTTAGAAACAGCATTTCCCCTCCTTTACACGAACTTTGTAAAAACAGGAGTAATGACATTAAATCAGTTAATTGATTATCTAACTATAAAGCCAGCTAAGGCATTTAATTTAAACGCTGGAACATTAGAAATAGGTCAGAACGCAGACATCGTCATTCTTGATTTAGAAGATACAAATAAGATTGATCCAGACACATTCTTATCAAAAGGAAGAAATACACCATTTGCTGGCTGGGAATGTCAAGGCTGGCCAGTTGCTACAATCGTTAGTGGAAAGATTGCTTGGAGAAAGGAAAGTGTACACGCATGAAAAAACAATTAATTCTTGAAGATGGTACGGTATTTATCGGGAAAGGCTTCGGTGCCGATACAGAAAAATTTGGTGAAGTAGTATTTAACACAGGAATGACAGGCTATCAAGAAATTCTATCAGATCCATCTTATTGTGGACAAATTGTAACGCTAACGTATCCACTAGTAGGAAATTATGGTATTAATCGAGATGATTTTGAATCGATAACGCCAGCCATTCATGGATTTATTATCAAAGAAGTGTGTGATTTTCCTTCAAATTGGCGCAATGAACTATCATTAGACGAATACTTTAAGCTAAAGAATATCCCAGGAATTACTGGCATTGATACAAGAAAATTAACGCGTATTATCCGCCAATATGGAACGTTGAAAGGTGCAATTTGTAGTATAGAAGAAAATGCAGAAGAAGTAATCGCAAAATTAAAAGGAATTACGCTAAGTACAGATCAAGTAAAGCAAGTTTCTACGAAGAAGCCTTATCCAAGTCCAGGTCGCGGCAGCCGCGTCGTCCTAGTAGACTATGGAATGAAGCATGGAATTTTACGAGAATTAAATAAACGTGATTGTGATGTAATTGTTGTCCCATACAACACAACAGCAGAAGAAATTCTAAGATTAAGTCCAGATGGCGTTATGCTATCAAATGGACCTGGAGATCCCAAAGATGTACCTGAGGCAATTGAAGCAATTAAAGGAATTGTTGGGAAAGTACCGCTTTTTGGAATCTGTTTAGGTCATCAATTATTCGCATTAGCTAGTGGAGCAAATACGGAAAAAATGAAGTTTGGCCATCGAGGATCAAACCACCCAGTGAAGGATTTATTAACAGGGAAGGTTTCGCTAACATCGCAAAATCATGGCTATACAGTAGAAGAAGAATCTATTAATCATACAAACTTAGAAGTAACACATATTGCTTTAAATGATGGAACAATCGAAGGGTTACAGCATAAAGAATACCCAGCGTTTACCGTGCAATATCATCCAGAAGCGTCTCCAGGACCAGAGGATGCAAACTATTTATTCGATCGTTTTATGGAAATGATAAAATCTCACAAACAGGAAGGTGCAGCATATGTCAAAGCGTAATGATATTAAAAGTATATTAGTAATCGGATCAGGTCCAATCATCATTGGGCAAGCAGCAGAATTTGACTATGCAGGCGCTCAAGCATGTATCGCTTTAAAGGAAGAAGGCTATCGAGTAATCTTAGTAAACTCTAATCCAGCAACAATTATGACAGATACGGAAATGGCAGATAAAGTTTATATCGAACCATTAACCCTTGAATTTGTCAGTCGCATCATTCGCAAAGAAAGACCAGATGCTATCCTGCCGACATTGGGAGGACAAACGGGCTTAAACCTTGCTGTTGAGCTTTCAGAAGCAGGGGTTTTAGAGGAATGTGGGGTAGAAGTACTTGGAACTAAGTTATCTGCCATTCAACAAGCAGAAGATAGAGACCTTTTCCGTAACTTGATGAATGAATTAGGCGAACCAGTTCCAGACAGTGATATTATTCATAATATGGGCGAGGCAAAAACATTTGTAGAAAAAATAGGTTATCCAGTTATCGTTCGACCTGCCTTCACACTTGGTGGAACTGGCGGGGGGATTTGCCATAATGACGAGGAATTAGAAGAAATCGTAACAAGCGGATTAAAAAACAGCCCAGTTACCCAATGTTTATTAGAAAAAAGTATCGCAGGATTCAAAGAAATTGAATACGAAGTCATGCGCGATAGCAATGATAACGCAATTGTTGTATGTAACATGGAAAATATCGATCCAGTTGGGATTCATACAGGTGACAGTATCGTTGTAGCACCAAGTCAGACGTTAAGCGATAGAGAATACCAGCTACTAAGAAATACTTCCTTGAAAATTATTCGTGCACTAAAAATTGAAGGTGGCTGTAACGTACAGCTTGCACTAGATCCTGACAGCTTTCAATATTACATTATCGAAGTAAACCCAAGGGTAAGTCGTTCTTCTGCCCTTGCAAGTAAAGCAACTGGTTATCCTATAGCAAAGCTAGCTGCAAAAATCGCAGTAGGGTTAACATTAGATGAGATGATGAATCCTGTTACAGGGAAAACATATGCAAGCTTCGAACCAGCATTAGATTATGTGGTAAGTAAGATTCCACGCTTCCCATTCGATAAGTTTGAATCAGCGAAACGTAACTTAGGTACACAAATGAAAGCAACTGGTGAAGTAATGGCAATTGGCCGAACCTTCGAAGAATCTCTATTAAAAGCGATACGTTCCCTTGAAGCAAAAGTGTATCACTTTTCGCTAAATGCAGCGGACGAAACAAGCGATGAATTGCTAGAGAAACGAATAAGAGTTGCTGGAGATGAAAGATTGTTTTATATAGCAGAAGCGCTGAATCGCGGTGTGAGTATTGAAATGATTCATGAATGGAGCAAGATTGACTTATTCTTCCTATATAAACTTCAAGGCATCATCAAGTTCGAAAAAGAGCTAACCAATCATCCGTTTGATGAGGAATATGTAAAAGAGGCAAAAGAAAAAGGATTTGCCGATATTCAGCTTGCAAAGCTTTGGAATACAACAGAGCTTGAAGTATATAACTGGAGAAAAGAAAAAGGCATTGTGCCTGTTTATAAAATGGTTGATACATGTGCAGCTGAGTTTGAATCAGAAACACCGTACTACTATGGAACATATGAAGAGGAAAACGAATCGATTGTCACAGACAAGAAAAGCATCGTTGTCCTTGGATCTGGACCAATTCGCATCGGACAAGGGATTGAGTTTGACTATGCAACGGTTCACTCTGTATGGGCAATAAAAGAAGCAGGCTATGAAGCAATTATCATCAATAACAATCCAGAAACTGTTTCAACAGACTTTAGTATTTCCGATAAGCTTTACTTTGAACCACTTACGATTGAAGATGTAATGCATATCATTGATCTAGAAAAGCCTGAAGGAGTAGTGGTACAGTTTGGTGGGCAAACAGCCATCAACCTAGCTGGTCCCTTGGCAGAGCGTGGCGTTAAAATCTTAGGTACATCTCTAGAAGATTTAGATCGTGCAGAGGATCGTGATAAGTTTGAACAAAGCCTACAAGACTTAGGCATCCCACAGCCTGACGGAAAAACGGCGTTAACAGTTGAAGAAGCAATTGTTGTAGCAAATTCCATTGGCTACCCAGTACTTGTAAGACCCTCTTACGTATTAGGCGGAAGAGCGATGCAAATTGTTTATAAGGAAGAAGAGCTCATTCCTTACATGGAAAATGCGGTTAAAGCAAGTCCAGGACAGCCAATCTTAATTGACCGTTATTTAACAGGTAAAGAAATCGAAGTGGATGCAATCTGTGATGGAACAGATGTAGTTATTCCAGGAATTATGGAGCATATCGAACGTGCTGGTGTCCATTCAGGAGATTCGATTGCTGTCTATCCACCGCAAAGCTTATCAGCAGAAATTAAGCAAACATTAGTAGATTATACAACGAGACTTGCAAAAGGATTGAAGATTGTCGGCTTACTGAATATCCAGTACGTTGTTTCCAAAGGAGAAGTCTTTGTGCTAGAAGTAAATCCACGCTCTAGTAGAACTGTACCTTTCCTAAGCAAAATTACGAATGTGCCGATGGCGAAAATTGCAACAAAAGTTATTTTGGGCACATCCTTAAAAGAGCAAGGCTATACTACAGGCTTAGTCGCTGAAAAATCTGGTGTTTATGTCAAAGTTCCAGTATTCTCTTTTGCAAAATTACGAAGAGTAGATATTACATTAGGACCTGAGATGAAATCAACTGGAGAAGTTATGGGTAAAGATATTACTCTTGAAAAAGCACTGTACAAAGGCTTAATTGCTTCAGGCATGAAGATTAAAACATTTGGAACAGTTCTGATGACAATTGGAGATAAAGATAAGGAAGAAGCATTGCAGCTTGCAAAACGATTTACGAATATCGGCTATAGTCTGATGGCAACAAGTGGAACTGCAGCGTTCCTCAAAAGTAATCAGATTCCAGTAAAAGTGGTCGGTAAAATTGGTGGAAAAGGCCATACATTAATTGATGTAATCCGCAATGGGGAAGCACAGTTTGTCATTAATACATTCTCAAAAGGTAGCCAGCCAGCAAGAGATGGATTCCGAATTAGACGTGAATCTGTTGAAAATGGTATTCCATGCTTAACTTCTTTAGATACAGCAGAGGCAATCCTTCGAGTAGTAGAATCCATGACATTCTCTACAGATGCGATGGAGCCAAGCAAAACGCAACTGGAGGCAGTATTAGTATGATCAAAAACGAAATCTGTACAGTAGTCGAACAGAAAGAGATAGCCGAAAATATTATGGAGCTCACCTTAACGGGTGAGCTTGTCTCTGAAATGAATGAACCAGGTCAATTTGTTCATATAAAAGTAAGTGATAGTGCTGTACCTATATTAAGACGCCCGATTAGTATTTGCCGGATTAATCAAGACAGAAAAACCTTTACGATGATTTACCGAGCAGAAGGAGAGGGCACAAAGCTTCTTGGAAAAAAGACAGCAGGAGAGACGGTTGATATTCTAGGTCCTTTAGGAAATGGATTTCCAGTCGAAGAATGTAAGCTAGGAGAGACGGCTTTATTAGTGGGTGGAGGTATTGGGGTGCCACCTTTATACGAATTAGCAAATCGTCTTGTTGCTAAAGGGGTAAAGATTATTGCTGTATTAGGATTTCAAACGGAATCCGTTGCTTTTTATGAAGAAAAGTTTGCTTCACTTGGAGATACGTATATTGCTACCGTAGATGGTAGTCGCGGTACTCAAGGATTTGTCACAGATGTAATTTTTCAAGAAAAACTAGAATTTGACGTATTATACTCCTGTGGACCAACGCCAATGCTTAAAAATCTAGAAAAAACATTTCCAGATAAAAAGGTGTTCATTTCTTTAGAGGAAAGAATGGGATGTGGGATTGGTGCATGTTTTGCTTGTGTATGTCATACAGCAGACGATCCAACAGGCTTTAGTTATAAAAAGGTATGTACAGATGGACCAGTATTTAAAACAGGGGAGGTTGTCCTATGAACCGACTTCAGGTAAAGCTTCCTGGATTACAGCTTAAAAACCCAATTATGCCCGCTTCTGGCTGTTTTGGATTTGGACGGGAATATAGCAACTTATATGATTTAAGTAAGCTAGGCGCGATTATGATTAAAGCAACTACGGTTGAGCCACGCTTTGGTAATCCAACACCTCGAGTAGCAGAAACTACTTCTGGAATGCTGAATGCCATTGGTCTTCAAAATCCTGGTCTTAAAAAAGTGGTTGGTGAAGAATTGCCTTGGTTAAGCCAGTTTGATGTACCGATTATTGCAAATGTAGCAGGATCAGTGGAAGAGGATTATGTGGCAGTTGCGAAAGAAATATCAAAAGCCTCAAATGTTGCAGCACTAGAATTAAACATTTCTTGTCCGAATGTAAAAACAGGAGGAATTGCTTTTGGAACGATTCCAGAAGTTGCTAAGGAATTAACGAAAAAAGTAAAAGAAGTATCAGAGGTTCCGGTATATGTGAAGCTTTCGCCAAATGTAACAAATATTGTAGAGATGGCAAAAGCGGTAGAAGCAGGGGGAGCAGATGGAATTACGATGATTAACACTCTTGTTGGCATGCGTCTCGATTTAAAAACAGGCCAGCCGATTTTAGCGAATAAAACAGGAGGATTATCTGGCCCAGCAGTGAAGGCTGTAGCAATTCGTATGATTTATGAAGTGAGTCAAGCGGTAAACCTGCCGATTATTGGAATGGGTGGAGTATCCACTGCTGAAGATGTTTTAGAATTTTTCTATGCAGGCGCAAGTGCGGTAGCAGTCGGCACAGCAAACTTTGTAGATCCGTTTATTTGCCCAAAAATAATCGAGGAGCTACCTGCACTATTAGATCAATACGGATTCGAACATATATCAGAAGTAACGGGAAGGAGCTGGGGAAAACATGAACAATTCGCTTATCATCGCGCTTGATTTTGCCTCGAAAGACGAGGTGCATTCCTTTTTAAAAGAATTTAACGGAGAATCGTTATTTCTAAAGGTGGGAATGGAACTGTTTTACAAAGAAGGACCAAGCATTATTCAGGAATTAAAGGAAAGAAATCACCAAATTTTTCTAGACTTAAAACTTCATGATATTCCAAACACTGTTGGAAGTGCGATGAAAAATATTGCTGGCTTAGGCGTTGATTTAGTAAATGTACATGCAGCTGGTGGAATCGAGATGATGGCTAGAGCGGTTGAGGGACTCGAAGCGGGTACACCATCTGGAATGAAACGAGCGAAATGTATTGGTGTGACACAGTTGACAAGTACGTCTGAAGAAAGCATGCAAAAAGAGCAATTAATTAAAGTTCCTTTACAGGAATCGGTATTACATTATGCAATGATTACGAAAGAGGCTGGCCTAGATGGTGTCGTTTGCTCGACATTAGAAGCCGCTGCGATACGTGATAGATTAGGTGATTCATTTTTAACGGTAACACCAGGAATCCGTTTAAAGACAGATGCGGTACAGGATCAAGTACGAGTAGCAACACCAAAGATTGCGAGAGAAAATGGGGTATCAGCAATTGTTGTTGGACGTTCCATTACAAGAGCAGAAAATCCATATGAAAGCTATTCATTATTTAAATCCGAGTGGGAGGGCATCACGATATGAAACATGAAATTGCAGAACAATTATTAGATATTAAGGCAGTATTTTTACAACCTAATGCTCCATTTACTTGGTCTTCTGGATTGAAATCGCCAATTTATTGCGACAACCGCTTAACCTTGTCTTATCCAAAGGTTCGTAAAAATATTGCTGCTGGATTAGCTGAACTAATTAAAAAGAACTTTCCAGAAACCGAAGTAGTGGCCGGAACGGCGACAGCAGGTATTCCCCATGCAGCTTGGGTAAGTGACATTCTAGATTTGCCGATGGCATATGTACGTTCCAAAGCAAAAGCGCATGGAAAAGGAAATCAGATCGAAGGAAAAGTAGAGAAAGGACAAAAAGTTGTAGTAGTCGAAGATTTAATTTCAACTGGCGGAAGTGTGATCACAGCTGTTAATAGTTTACGAGAAGCAGGCTGTGAAGTACTTGGAGTTGTTGCTATTTTTACATACGAATTGCCAAAGGGGAAAGAATTACTTGGTGAGGCTGAAATTAAAGCATACTCATTAACAGATTATACGAGCTTATTAGATGTAGCACAGAAAAAAGGCTATATTGAAGAAGGGGATTTAGCAAGCTTGAACGCATGGAAAGAAAATCCGGAGAAATGGTAATAAAAGGAGGATTGAACGAGGCTGGGACATAAGTATTCCAGTCATAGATAAACCCGAACAACTATCAAATAATCCTAAATGATTGTTCGGGTTTTATTAGTTTTATAAAAGGCTGTTTCAGTACAGTTAGTGTTAATATCCGCAGCCTGAATACACTTCGCTTTCCATGGGGCGAGCGCCGAGCCGCTTCGGCCTCTGGCCTGCAGGGTCTCGGACTTTCTCGCAGCTCCCATAGGAGTCTACGTGTATTCAGGCTGCTCCATATTTCCTACTAATTCATTTTTTCTAAAAAAACAATATTTTTTAGGGAATTGCCTTTAAAAACAGAGTGGAATGGAGCGGAAGACACTCGACTCCTGCGGGAAGTAGAGCAATCTTTAGACCCCACAGGCTTTAGCCGAGGAGGCTTAGGTTGCTCCCCGGCGAATCGTGTTTCTGTAGCGCAATGGAACGAATTAGTTTTTACACTTGACTATATTTAAAAACATAAATAACCATTGTATAAAAGGAACCTTTATTTAAGAGATAAATTAGAGATTGTTCGTCTTTACAGATTGGCTATCTAGTTTTGTCCCAGCCTCGTTTTTTGTTTGTTTTTGGTTTGGGGGAGGTTTATTAAGTGGGAGTGGGATGAACAACACTAGTGGGGTTGGAAGTAGGGGAAGTACGTTTATCGGTTTGCTGAAAGCCACATTAGGCAGGAAAATCAAGGAAAGTGGTGTTCATAGACTTGCTGAGCGCAGAAAATGCCGGTGCTTATCCAATAAAAGGTGGTCACAAGTAAATCAAGCACGAATTAATAAAGCAAGAGAGGCAACTAAAGCCCCTCTCGTTAATAAAGTTTTAACTCTTTTTCAATTGAATCACGGTTTCTTCATCTGGTGTAACATAAACGGTTTGCTGATTATCATAAATGACAAACCCTGGTTTCGCACCACTTGGCTTTTTCACATGGCGCACTAATGTGTAGTCAACCGGAACGGAGCTAGATTGGCGTGCTTTGCTAAAATAAGCGGCTAATTTAGCTGCCTGTAAAATCGTTTCCTCTGACGGCTCCTTGCTGCGAATAACAACATGTGATCCTGGGATATCCTTTGTATGGAGCCAAATTTCATCTCTAGCGGCAACTCTATTTGTTAAATAATCATTTTGTTTATTATTTTTACCTACGATAATCTCTGTTTCATCATTGGAAATATAATAGTCTAAGACAGGTTTCACATTTTGCGGTTTTTTAGTTTGCTTTTTCTGTCTTTCTCGCAGATAACCTTCTTCCACTAATTCTTCGCGAATTTCCTGAATATCTTTTGGGGACGCAGCAAGAATTTGCTGGTACAGTGTTTCAAAGTATTCATATTCTTGTTGTGCTAACCTAATTTGTTCTTTAATAATATCAATCGACTTTTTGGCTTTTTGATATTTGGTAAAATATTTTTGTGCATTTTCAGAAGGGGATAGTCTCTGACTAAGAGGAATCTTAACCATCTTGCTATCTGCATCATAATAATTGATTACTTCTACTTCTGCCATCCCCTTTTTAACAGCATATAGGTTGGCTGTCAAAAGTTCACCAAGTAATTGATATTCCTCGGCATTCTCTGCTTCTGATAAAGAACGTTCTAGTTTTTTAATTTTTTTACTGTTTTTATCTCGTTCATTTACGATAAAGCGTTCGAGATCATTGCTTTGCTGCTTTACCCGATCTCGCTCTGCTTTACCGAAATAATAACGGTCAAGCATCTTACTTAAAGTAGGAAACGATTTTATATCTCCTTTGACATGCTCGATTGGCAGACAGTAAAAGTATTCTTTGTCTGGAGTATCCATAATAGAAGGAGCATAATTTCCTTTTTTTATTGGGTCTATTACAGTAAGAAAAGCTTTTGGCAAAGTTTCTTTATTGGCAAGACCTGCATGAAGGAAAATTTCTCTTGCTATTAACGGTGAAAATCCAGCAAACTGCTGTACGAGCTGCTTGTCCAATTTTCCGCTATTAAAATCAATCGCCCGTAAAATATCCTCTTCTGTCGCAGTATAAGGATCCCTTTTCTCTTGTTTCGGTGGAGCCAAGTATTCATAGCCAGGAAGAATGGCTCTATGGCTATTAACCGCATAAGAAATATGTTTAATACTATCTAGAATTGTATTTTTGTCTCGATCGACTAAAATAATATTACTGTGTCTTCCCATGATTTCAATCATGAGCTTTTTATAGGAAGTATCGCCAATTTCATTTCTTCCTCTAATCTCTAAAACAATGATACGTTCATTGTCTATTTGATATATATCTTCTATAAAATAACCTTCTAAATGCTTGCGGAGGAGCATGCAAAACATTGGTGGTTCTTTTGGATTTTCATACGATTCTTCGGTAATTTGAATCCGGGCATAGCTAGGATGAGCAGATAATAGTAATTTTTGATTCTTTCCATTTGCACGTATTGATAAAATAATTTCATTCGTAAAAGGCTGCTGAACTTTATTAATTCTGCCTCCTAGTAAAAGCTCTTTTAACTCAAGGGACATTGCTCTTGTAAATAAACCATCAAATGACATAAGTAACAACCTCATTTTTAATAATTTCCATCTTTACTGTATCTTTTATTGTGCATAATTACAAGGATTTGGACTAACAAAATGGAGCCGTTGTTTCTCTTAGAAGAACAGTAACTGCTTTTTTAGATGTTTCCAAACTTAAAAGAAAGAAATCTTCACTTCCTTAGCATTTTTTCGGCCAAGCCTGAATATGATTTCCATAGAGTGGTGTTGGGACAACTATGTGTGTTAGTTAGAATTGCTAACCTTTTGTTCAGAACTACTACGGATTACTTCGCAAAAGTGTTATTCGCGAATGGTGAATGAAAAAGGGGGAAGTGAGATGGCCGGATGAACTATCATGAAATGCACGAAAAAGAAGTAGAACAAACATTGAATACTGATTTTTCGGCTGGGTTAACAGAGGAAGAAGCGGAAAAGCGACGAAAGAAATTTGGATTCAATGAATTAGATGAAGGGGAAAAGCAATCGCTATTGCTTATTTTCTTTAGTCAATTTAAGGATTTTATGGTACTTGTTCTTTTAGCTGCCACGCTTGTTTCGGGTTTATTGGGCGAATATATTGATGCGATTGCGATTATTGCAATCATCATTCTCAATAGTTTTCTTGGCTTCTTTCAAGAAATTCGGGCAGAGAAATCTTTGTCTGCTTTAAAGGAGCTATCACAGCCCCATGTACACGCCCTTCGTAATGGGGAATGGATCAATATATTATCAAAGGAATTGGTTCCGGGTGATGTCATTAAATTCGCTAGTGGGGATCGAATTGGTGCAGATGTTAGAATTATTGAATCTAGAAGTTTAGAAGTGGAGGAATCTGCTTTAACAGGTGAATCAGTTCCGGTACGAAAAACCGTATCGGCGATAAAAAATAACAATTTAGCACTCGGAGATATGGAGAACATGGGCTTTATGGGGACAATGGTTTCTCGTGGAAGCGGAGTTGGCGTTGTTATCGGTACGGGAATGAAAACAGCGATGGGGCAAATTGCCGATTTACTGCAAAATGCAGATTCTGTGACTACTCCATTGCAAAGACGTTTAGAGCAGTTGGGGAAAATTCTTATTGTCACAGCTTTACTTTTAACAGTATTAGTTGTCGTAATTGGGGTTCTTCAAGGTAATGATCTATATACAATGGTACTTGCAGGGGTATCTTTAGCAGTTGCTGCAATACCAGAAGGATTACCAGCGATTGTTACGATTGCATTGTCGCTTGGTGTTCAAAAAATGATTCGCAAAAATGCGGTTGTCCGTAAGCTTCCTGCAGTAGAAACGCTAGGTTGTGCTTCTGTCATCTGTTCTGATAAAACAGGTACACTAACGCAAAATAAAATGACGGTTACAAGAGCATGGATTGGCGGAAAAACGTATACGGTTGATGGAACAGGATATGAACCACAAGGAAAATACTATGTAGACGAAAAAATAGTGGAACCGACAAAAGATAAGGCGCTTCAACAACTATTAACATTCGGAATGCTTTGTAATCACGCAGAGATTTTACAAAAAGATGGGGAATATGTTTTAAACGGTGATCCGACAGAAGGCGCTATTTTAGTAGCTGGTATGAAAGCGGGATTCACTCGTAACCAGTTATTAAATCAATTTACCATTGTCAATGAATTCCCTTTTGACTCTACGAGAAAAATGATGAGTGTGATTGTCAAAGATCCAACTGGACGTCAGTTTGTCGTTACAAAAGGGGCGCCAGACGTTTTAATCGGTCAAAGTAAATCAATTCTCTTTGAAAATCGCTCCACCGTATTAGGCATTGAACAGAAGAAGGTAGTTCAAGAAGCGATAAATGGTTTAGCTTCACAGGCGCTTAGGACAATTGCTGTGGGATATAAAGAAATTTCTGCTAATACCATTATTCTGCATGAAAGAGAAGCAGAAAAAGATTTAGTTTTTATCGGGCTCCAAGGAATTATTGACCCACCAAGACCAGAAGTAAAACAAGCTGTCAAAGAGTGTAAAGAAGCTGGAATTAAGACGGTTATGATTACTGGTGACCATGTTATTACTGCAAAAGCAATTGCGAAACAGCTAGGCATTGCTAATAACCGTTCAAAGGTAATGGAAGGAAAAGAACTTTCTGATTTAAGTTTAAATGAATTAGAGGATATTGTGGAAGACGTTTCCGTGTTTGCTCGGGTGTCACCAGAACATAAACTAAAGATTGTTCAAGCCTTCCAAAATAGAGGACATGTGGTTGCAATGACTGGTGACGGGGTGAATGATGCGCCAGCAATCAAGAAAGCGAACATTGGGATAGCAATGGGAATCACAGGTACGGATGTGGCGAAGGAAGCTTCTTCTTTAGTATTAATGGATGACAATTTCGCAAGTATCAAAGCTGCAATTGTAGAAGGGAGAAATATTTACGTAAATATCCGTAAATTTATCCGTTATTTACTTGCTTCTAACGTTGGGGAAATACTCGTTATGCTATTTGCGATGTTATTAGCAATGCCACTTCCGCTTGTTCCGATTCAAATTTTATGGGTGAATTTAATGACAGATGGATTGCCAGCGATGGCTTTAGGATTAGATAGACCAGAAGATAATGTCATGAAGAGAGGTCCGCGAAGTCCTAATGAAGGAGTATTTTCAAGAGGGCTAGGCTGGAAAGTAATTTCAAGAGGTTTCTTAATCGGGGTTTCTACGATACTAGCGTTTATGTTCGCCTACGACAATAATCCAGAAAATCTCGAATATGCACAAACCGTTGCTTTTATCACATTAGTACTTGCACAGTTAATTCATGTCTTTGACTGTCGCAGTGAAAAATCCATTCTTTCAAGAAACCCATTTGGCAATATGTATCTCGTATGGGCCGTAATCTCTTCCCTGGTACTGGCACTAGTTGTCATCTACGTACCATTCCTACAAGAGATCTTCCATACTCTGCCAATAGCAATGAAAGATTGGCCAATGATCATCGGATTCGCCTCCGTACCAACTTTTTTACTTGCAGGATCATTTTTATTAAGTAAATCAAAATAAAATATGTTATAATCCAAAAGGTAGTAGAGACCACTCTATTACCTTTTATTTATTTAATGTAGTTTTTAATGCTGTTTTTTCTAAAATATTCGACGCTATGCAAGGATGATGAGAAATTATTAAAGAATAATAAAGCAGCCTGAATACACGGAGACTCCTGTGGGATTAGCGAGGAGACCATGGAAAAAGTCTTTTTTTCGTGTAAAATGAAGAGCAAGCATATTTGAAAGTGAAAATAAGGTTGGTTTGGAGAGGCGTCCGCTCGACTCCTATGGGAGCTGCGAGAAAGTCCGGGACCCCGCAGGAACGTAGTGACGAGGAGGCTTGGCGCTCGCCCCATGGAAAGCGAGCGGACGCCTCGGAAAACAAATCCATCATCTTATATTTTTTAGAAAACGGATGTGTCAGTATGATGAAAAGTATGACTGGATTTGGAAGAGCAACAAAACATTATCACCATTCAACACTTCATATCGAAATAAAATCGGTCAATCACAGGTTTAGTGATCAGATTATTCGGATGCCAAAGCAGTTTCTATATTTGGAAGATCAAATAAAGAAAATTATTTCTAACTATTTACATAGAGGTAGAGTAGAAGTATTTGTAACATTAGAAGATGAAGAGAAGAAAGGTCAAGAAATTATCGTAGATTGGCCATTGCTCGATCAATATTACCAATTGTTTCATCAATTAAAAGACAAATATTCCATCAAAGAGCCTGTCTCGCTTCGTGATCTATTAAATCAAGAAGAGTGTTTTCAGATAGTTGAACGTGAGCTTGATATGGAAGAACTATCAGAAATACTGCTTGCTACAGTGGAAGAAGCAGTTGTTCAGTTGAATAATATGCGAGCTGTGGAAGGAATGGAGTTATATAAAGACTTAGAAACCAACCTTAAACAAACGGAGAAGTGGGTTAAAAAATTACAGTCATTAGCTCCAGAAGTGATTACTCAATATCGTGAAAAGTTAAAAACACGGATTGAAAGCTACTTACCGGAATCGATAGATGAAGCACGTCTTATTACAGAAGTGGCAATCTTTGCAGATAAAGCAGATATTAATGAGGAATTAGTTAGATTACATAGTCATATTAGACAGTTTTATCAGATCATGGAAGAACAAAGCCCGATTGGAAGAAAGCTTGATTTCTTACTTCAGGAAATGAATAGGGAAATCAATACAATTGGCTCCAAAGCTAATTCAGCAGCTATAGGATCGATAGTTGTTGAAATGAAGAGCTGTTTGGAAAAAATGAAAGAGCAAATCCAAAACATTGAATAAAA
Organism: Niallia sp. RD1; assembly: GCF_024219955.1. Classification (NCBI taxonomy): domain Bacteria; kingdom Bacillati; phylum Bacillota; class Bacilli; order Caryophanales; family Bacillaceae; genus Niallia; species Niallia sp. RD1. Next base: position 3,452,182 of record NZ_CP100420.1, read on the forward strand.
AGGGTTTAGAATAAATCTTCCTAGTTAAAACTAAAAATAATAGGATTGGAGAAGACGAATGTCCATTAAATTAATTAATATTGGTTTTGGAAATATAGTTTCTGCAAATAGAATTATCTCTATTGTCAGTCCAGAATCTGCTCCCATTAAACGCATTATCCAAGATGCTAGGGATAGAGGGTCCTTAATAGATGCAACGTATGGTCGAAGAACGAGAGCTGTTATTGTGATGGATAGCGATCATGTTGTTCTTTCAGCAGTTCAGCCAGAAACAGTTGCACATCGATTAAACGATCGTGATGAGATTATAGAGGAAGGGTAGGAGAAAGATTTGGTAGAAAAGGGACTTTTAATCGTTTTGTCTGGACCTTCTGGTGTAGGGAAAGGAACAGTGAGAAAGGAAATCTTCTCACAAAAAAATACATCCTTTGAATATTCCATTTCCATGACAACAAGATCTCCACGCGCTGGTGAAGTAGATGGAGTAGATTATTTCTTTAAATCGAGAGAAGAATTTGAAGCATTAATCGAACAAGGAAAATTACTCGAGTATGCAGAGTTTGTAGGGAATTACTATGGTACACCAGTCGATTACGTACGAGAAACAACATTAAAAGGCAAAGATGTCTTTTTAGAAATTGAAGTAGAAGGTGCAAAGCAGGTTCGCGAGAAGTTTCCTGACGGCTTATTTATCTTCTTAAGTCCACCAAGTTTATCAGAATTGAAAAATCGCATTGTCACAAGAGGTACAGAATCAGAAGAGATTATAAATAATCGAATGAATGTGGCAAGAGAAGAAATAGAAATGATGCACTTATATGATTATGTAGTAGAAAATGATACAGTAGAGAATGCATGTGAAAAAATAAAAGCAATTATTGTTGCTGAGCATTGTCGTAGAGAAAGAGTAGAACCAAAATACAAAAAAATGCTGGAGGTTAATTAATCTATGTTATATCCATCTATTGATAAATTAATGACAAAAATTGATTCAAAATATTCATTAGTATCTGTCGCTGCAAAAAGAGCGAGAAAGCTGCAAACAAATGCAAAACCACAATTAGCGAAATATGTTTCTCATAAAAATGTAGGAAAAGCATTAGAAGAGATTAACAAAGATCAGCTGACATATCGTGTAAATACACCAAGTGGATCAACCGAAGAATATTAATTTTTTTGTGGAAAATATAGTACGGAATAAAAGGCTTAAGTAAAAGGAACAATTCCATTTACTAAGTCTTTTTTCATGGACATAATGATTATTTAATTATATGCTTAACAATAATAGAAGTAATGAAATGGTACATAAGAGTGTTACCGTAATTGTTTAATTTTTAACTAATTAGGTTGATTTCCGTTCAGGATGCTCGCTTTCTGCGGGGCGGGAGGTGAGCATCCCCGGCTTATGGTTTGTGGGATCTCATCTGTCCCGCTAAACCCGCAGGAGTCTCGCACCTTCTCTCCAATCAACCAGGTACTCCAATAGAACTTTTAAAAAAACAAACAATATTATTTATCATAAACTTTAGAACAGAAAGAAAGGAAGGAGGCACATGATGTTGAATGGGAAGAAGATTCTTCTTTGTGTAACGGGAGGAATTGCGGTTTATAAGGTATGTGCTTTAACTAGTAAATTAACGCAAAAAGGTGCGGATGTGAAGGTTATTATGTCGGAATCGGCAATGCAGTTTGTGAATCCATTGACCTTTAAAGCACTGTCAAAAAATGAGGTTTATACAGATACATTTGATGAGAAAGATCCGAAAGTGATTGCTCACATTGATTTAGCAGATTGGGCAGATTTAATTTTAGTCGCACCGGCAACGGCAAATGTAATTGGAAAGCTTGCAAACGGTATTGCGGATAATATGATCACAACAACTTTGCTTGCAGCAACAAGTGATGTTTGGATTGCTCCAGCAATGAATGTACATATGTATGATCATCCTGCAGTCATTAAAAATATTAACACGCTTCATGACTATGGTTATCGATTTATCAACCCAGGTGAAGGCTATTTAGCATGCGGGTATGTAGGAAAAGGAAGATTGGAAGAACCAGAAATGATTGTTCAGCATATGGAGGACTATTTTTCTCGGAAAAAAAATATTCTTGCAGGTACAACCGTTCTCGTGACTGCTGGACCAACTCGCGAAAAAATTGATCCTGTTCGTTTTATTTCCAACCACTCCTCTGGAAAAATGGGATATAGTATTGCGAAGATGGCAATCGCTTATGGCGCAAATGTTATTTTAGTATCTGGGCCAACGAATCTTACTCCACCAAAAGGAGCTCAGGTTATTTCAGTGGAGAGTGCGGAAGAGATGTATGATGCCGTAATGAACTATAGTGAGAAAGTCGATATTATCATTAAAACGGCTGCGGTTAGTGATTATAGACCGACAATTGTATATGACCATAAAGTAAAAAAACAAAATGGTCCAGAAACAATCGAATTTACACGGACAAAGGATATTTTGTCTGAACTTGGAAAAAGAAAAGAACAGCAAATTTTGATCGGATTTGCGGCGGAAACACAAAATATGGCTGAATATGCAATGGATAAATTACAGCGCAAAAACGCAGACATGATCGTTGCTAATAATGTAAATAGACAGGATTCTGGCTTTGGAACAGATACGAATCTTGTGACTATGTATAAGAGAGATGGAACTTCTATCGAGCTACCCCTTCTTTCTAAGGATGAGGTAGCGGAAAAAATATTGGAACAAGCTATGTTACTGAAAGAAGCTGTTCAAAAATGACGGTAGCCAAAGTAATTGTCGATGTTCCAGCAAAACAAACGGACAGGCCCTTTGATTATTTAATTCCAGAAGAATTGGAAGATGTTATTCAACCGGGGATGCGCGTTATTGTTCCATTTGGTCCTAGAAAAGTACAAGGCTTTGTGGAAAGCTTGGAGGGAACATCTAGTTTTAAATCGCTGAAAAAGGTAATCGAACCGATGGATTTAGTTCCTGTTTTAAATAATGAACTTCTATCCCTTGCTGATTGGTTGTCTCATTCTACCCTCTGCTATAAGATTTCCGCTTTTCAAGCGATGCTGCCGCCAGCGTTAAAGGCTAAATATGAACGCAAGATAAAAAAAGTAATAGGGAAAGAACAAGACATGGCAGAAGGGGTAGCTGCTCTTTTTAATAATGCGGAAGAAGTAGTGTGGGAGGAAGCTCGAAAGAATGTGTCTCTTTCTGTTTTGCAAAAGGACGTAAAGAAAGGAACAATAGAGGTTTCCTATGAGGTTCAATCAAGAGGCCAGAAGAAGAAGGCAAAACATATTTATCCTCTTGTAGCGGAATCGGAATTAACTAATTACGAAGAATCGTTAAATAAAAATGCTAAAAAACAAAAAGAATTGCTTGTATATTTTAGTAAGCATCCAGAACCAATTGAACAAAAACAGCTTTTAACGAAATTAAATATTTCTACAGCTGCTATAAAAGGATTAGTCGAAAAAGGTCTTCTCGGTGAAATGGACAAGGAGGTTTACCGAGATCCTTATCAAGAGCGTGAGTTTGAAAAAACATATGCCTTGCCTTTAACAGATGATCAAGCAAAAGTTCTTGCACCCATCCATCAGGCGGTCAAAGAGGATCGCCATGAAGTGTTTCTCTTATATGGGGTAACTGGCAGTGGAAAGACAGAGGTTTATTTACAGTCGATCGATAAAGTTTTGGCAAAAGGAGAGGAAGCGATTGTACTTGTTCCAGAAATTGCTCTGACTCCACAGATGGTCAATCGCTTTAAAGGTCGCTTTGGTGAGCAGGTGGCCGTTCTTCATAGCGGCTTATCGGTGGGCGAAAAATATGATGAGTGGCGCAAAATTCAAAGAAATGAAGTAAAAGTGGTTGTGGGAGCGAGATCCGCAATTTTTGCGCCATTTACGAATCTTGGCATAATCATTATTGATGAAGAACATGAAATGACGTATAAACAAGAGGAAAATCCCCGTTACCATGCAAAAGACGTTGCGATTGAAAGAGGGGAAAAGCATGGCTGTCCAATCATTTTAGGTAGTGCGACTCCTTCATTAGAAAGCTTTGCGAGAGCGCAAAAAGGGGTGTATACATTACTGTCATTACCGAATCGAATGAATAATCAGGCCCTCCCAAACGTGGAAATTATCGATATGCGCGAAGAACTAAGAGGTGGCAATCGCTCCATGTTTTCCGAAGTGTTGCTGGAAAAACTAAAAGATCGCTTAGAAAAGAAAGAGCAAACGGTATTGTTTTTAAATAAACGAGGACACTCGTCTTTTGTTATGTGCCGTGACTGCGGGTATGTGGTTAAATGCCCGAATTGTGATATTAGCTTAACCTACCACCGTTTTCAAAATCAGATGAAGTGTCATTACTGTGGCTATGAAACGTATACGCCGACGCAGTGTCCGGAATGCAATAGTGAGCATATCCGCTATTTTGGAACAGGTACTCAAAAGGTAGAGGAAGAGCTTACGAAAATCCTCCCAGAAGCAAGGGTAATTCGCATGGATGTGGATACAACTAGTCGAAAGGGAGCTCATGAAAAGCTGCTGCAAAAATTCCAAGATGGAGAAGCGGATATTCTATTAGGCACGCAAATGATTGCTAAAGGACTAGATTTTCCAAGAATTACGCTAGTTGGCGTACTGTCAGCAGATACGATGCTCCATTTGCCTGATTTCAGATCATCTGAAAAAACCTTTCAATTGCTCACACAGGTTAGCGGAAGAGCAGGCAGGCATGAATTGCAAGGGGAAGTTATATTTCAAACCTATACACCAGAGCATTATAGTATTGAGCTTGCGAGCGAACAGAACTATGACCGGTTCTATGAGACGGAGATGATGATTCGCCGCCAACATGCCTATCCGCCATACTATTTTCTTACCATGATTACGATTAGTCATGAAGAGCTAATGAAAGTAGTCGGTGTTTCGGAAAAAATCACGCAGATCGTCAGAAATAGATTATCACCACAAACGGTTATTTTGGGACCAGTTGCTTCACCAATCGCAAGAATAAAAAATAAATATCGCTATCAATGCCTAATAAAGTATAAACAAGAACCAAACTTGGAAGAAGTTTTAAAATCAATTTTAGATCATTACCAAACAGAAATAAGCACAAACGGCCTGCAAATCTCGATTGATGTTAATCCGTTTATTTTGATGTAGGTGTCTTGTTATGAAACGGACTTACTTTTACTATAACTTGATGAGCACAACAAAAAAATAAAAAGAAATGACAAATTAGAAACTGTCATTTCTTTTTATTTTGCACTAATTAATTTTCCTTCTCCAAATAATAAATCCCGATCTGTATATTTTGTTTATGATTACCGAAATGTTCCCCGAATAAAGTTAAGCCTCCGACTCTTTCTGAATCTTCTTCCACAGCAATTTTCAATGATAGAAATGGCGAGTTTTCTAGCTGTAAATCATTGATGGTTATACTAGAGAACGGTTCCCCATCAATTCCTGTATCCATTTTATTTACCCGAATCGTTTTTAAGAGACCATATTGACTAAATTTATCATTCCACCATTTTGGGGTATAGCGACCTCGCACATCTGAGAAATTCCCAGGTACGGTGTAAGTGCCGAGCTTGACCTTATTTAAGTAAAAAGTGATGTCACTAGGCCATACATTATTGGAAATCGGAAACTCAGAGGCGAGCTCTAGACTAATCTCGACCATTTCTGGGATTTGATTTGGTCCAAGCAAGTTAGGTATTTTGTATTCTACATATCCTTGTGATAACCATAAGAGCTGCGCATCCACTCTTTGAGCATCCATAAAATATTTAGGATCATCTGCTTTACCGATTATTTCTTTTTCAGTTGCGATTCCACAAGTCGGTTTTGCAGAGAAATCAGTATAATGGCCAATTTTTAAATCAGTAAGATGAAGTAAATATTCTTTAAATATTTTTCTCGGAAAATGGATTTCAATATTATCTATTGCTAAATAGACAATTTTTTGTAGACCTGATTTTCCGGGAGCTCTTTCTGATTTTACGATACCAGCTTCTTCTAGCTTTTGGATATGGCGTGTAACAATGGCGGCACTTATGCCTAAATGTCTAGCTAAATCGGATATATTCATGTTGTTTTTAGAGAGAAGTTCAATGATTTCAATTCTTGTTTCACTAGCGAGTGCTTGATAAATATGAAAATAATCTTTTGAAATTTGAATTTGCATAGGTATCTCCTTTAACTTTATAGTTAAACATTAGCTTGCCTACTTATTTTAGCATTCATAGTGTTTAACCGCAATAGAAAACACAAAAAATATTGTTAAAATAAGATTGACAACGCTTTCTTATGTTGTTAAATTAATAGTGTAAAGTGCTTTATTTAATAATCTTTAACTTTTTAGTTAAAGAATTTGATTGTGTGATGAGTTAAATAAAAAGGAGGAATTATTGTGGGGGCAAAGAGAAAGCTTTGGAAGTATGTTGGAGTAATCGGACTGTCGATTGGTATTTTAGCAGGCTGTGGAGATTCAGAAGCTAGTAGCAGTGCCAAAAATGAAATTACGTTTTGGAATCCATTCACAGGGCCAGATGGGAAAAACATGCAGGCTATGGTAAATGAATATAATAAAACGAATCCTGAGTACAAAATCAAAAACGTTTCTTTAAAAGAAGGGGACATGTATACAAAAATTCCAACGATTGTAAACTCTAAAAAGAATATTCCAGATTTAACAATTGTCCATGCTGAGCGAATTAAACAGTTCAAAGATAATGATATGTTAACTTCTTATAATGAATTGCTCACAGATTTCCCAGAAATTAATGGAGATAATTATGTAGCAGAGGCTTGGAAGATTGGAGAACTAGATTCAGAACGTTATAGTATTCCGTTAGATATTCATACATTCGGACTTTACTATAACAAAGACTTAGTGGATAAATATTTGCCAACAGCATTGGATGATAATATTGTAACATTTGATGAGATTAAGCAAGTTGGAGAGAAAGCACAAAAAGATAAAATTAGAACATTAGGGGTAACATGGCTAAAACCTAACTTCTTGTCACTATATGCACAAAATGGTGGAGAGTTAACAGAAGATGGCATTCAGCCAACTTTAGTTAACCAAGCAGCGAAAGATACTTTTAATCTGTGGAGAGATTATGTGAAGGCTGGTTATACAACAAAGGATGGAGAAGATCCAACACAAATGTTCTTAACTGGAAAAGTTGTTTTTCTTCCAGAAGGAATTTGGATGCAAAACCAAATTAAAGAGTCAAAGGTAAATTGGGGATTAACAAATGCTCCTCAATTATCAGATGACTTATCTAAAGCAGTGAACTGGTCTTCTTCTCACCAATTTGTCATGTTGAAAGATGATTCTCGAAGCGATGAAAAAGAAAAAGGTGTCGTTGAGTTTTTAGACTGGGTTCGTGATAACTCAATGGAATGGGCAAAATCCGGACAAAATCCAGCAACACTTTCTCTTTTAGAAAATGAAGAATATAAAGCAATGCCACAATCATTTTTCTTAGCAACACCAGAACAACAAGCAACATTAAAAATCTTCGACTACAAATACAATGGCTATGTTTCTGAGTTACTTGATTCTAAAGCTGGCGATGTTGTTTTCTCAAAAGCAGAAACAGATAAAGCGTTAGAGGATATGGAAAAAGAAATATCTGCTAAGGTAGCAAAAGATAATACGAATAAATAATTTTAAGCGAAAATGAAAGTATTTTCTTTGAGTTTTGATGCTAGAAATCAATGGCTGTTTTAAAAGATACTAAAACACCTGAAGACGCCTAGGGAATTAGCGAGTCAGGAGAAACCCCAATGAAAGTGAAGTGTATTTTGGTCACGGGTAATCTCAACAATCTTTAATAAAACAGCCAAATCAATAAACATAGTAAGGCAGCCTGAATACAGAAACCAAAATTGCTAGTAGGTAAACTTATGTATTTGGGCTGTAACCTTAAAATGTATAAGATCTACGAATCTTATTCTAATAGAAGCAAGAGGAAAGGAAGTAGGGCGTATGGAAACGGTTCCCGCTACGAAAAATGTGAAACAAATGAATATAAAAAAGTCTAGGAATACCTCCTTTGCACCATGGCTATTTTTAGCACCTCATTTGATCATTTTTGGAGTGTTTTTTCTGATTCCAATCTTTTTTGGAATCTATATTTCTTTTACAGAATGGGATTTGATTAGTTCCCCGACCTTTGTTGGATTGGATAATTATAAAGAATTATTACTTCAATCTGATTCCATCTTTTATGAACAACTTCATAATGGTTTAAAAAACACCTTTTTATTTGTTCTATTTACCGTCCCATTTTGTATTATTGTACCTCTGCTTCTTGCAGCAGCATTAAATACAAAACCAACTCTATGGAAAGTATTTCAGTCTTTATTCTATTTACCATCGTTATTCGCGATTTCTGCAGTCATCATAATCTGGGGACTTATGTTTAATGTAACGTATGGTCCAATTAATAATATTTTCAATCTTGAAACAGTTTGGACTGGTACACAGCCATATGCATGGATTGCGCTAGTAGCTGTAACAGTTTGGTGGACGATTGGTGGAAATATGATTATTTACCAAGCAGCGTTGAACGGAATTCCGAAAGATTATTATGAAGCAGCAGATATTGATGGCGCTTCTTCTTTCCAGAAATTTATTAAGATTACCCTTCCGAGTATTAAAGGGCAACTTCTTTATACGGTTGTAATCACAACGATTGCTCAATTTAACGTTTATGGTCAGCCATTAATGTTAACTGGTGGTGGTCCAACAGACTCAACGAGAGTGTTATTAATGGATATTCAGCAAAATGCCTTTGGTTCAGGTCAATCGATTGCTGGGATCTCGTCTGCAATGGCTGTTATTCTTGGACTTTGTATAATGGTTGTTGCATCATTACAATTCTTTTTCTTAAGAGAGAGAAAGAATTAATTAGAGGAGGAAGAGTATGGACAGTAAAAGAAGCAATCCAATACCTAAAATAATCGCGTTTGCCTTTTTGCTTATCATGGCTGTGATTTGGATTATTCCTTTATTATGGGGAGTTGTAACCTCCTTTAAATCAGAAATAGAACTACAAACAGTGGGATTTAAATTTCTTCCGATTGAATGGGTGCTTACAAATTACACAACATTATTAGTTGATAATGCAAGTACACCATTGATTCGCTGGTTTACAAACTCACTTGTTATTTCCCTATCACATACATTATTAGTTTTAATTGTTGTTACATTATCTGCTTTCGCTTTTAGTAGATTGAATTTTAAAGGGAAACATGGATTGTTTGCCTTTTTAATGGCAACGATGATGTTTCCAGGAGTAGTAAATCTTATTCCTCTTTATAAAATCATCGATGTCCTTGGTTGGGTAAATTCACCGATTGCCATGATAGTTCCTGGAGCAGCAGGTGTATTTAATATCTTTCTAGTAAGACAATTTATGAATAATATTCCGCTCGAATTTGATGAAGCTGCCCGTATGGATGGTGCAAATGATTTTCAAATTTTAGGAAAAGTAATTTTACCATTGATTAAACCGGTTCTCTTAGTTGTTTCCCTATTCTCCTTTACGGGATCATGGAACGATTTCTTATGGCCATCCATTGTATTTAATGATATAGATAAGATGCCAATTACACCAGGTCTTCAATTATTACAAGGGATGTATCAAGCACAACCAACCTTATTAATGGCAGGAGCATTGGTTGCGATTATTCCAACCTTTATCTTGTATCTATTTGCACAGAAATATTTCTTAGAATCTATGTCCCTATCCGCTGGGGTGAAAGGATAATGAATAGAAAGCTAGAAAGAAATTTAGTAAGAATAGTAGGGATATGGCAAATCATCGATGGTCTTTTTACGATCTTACTTTATGGAACATTAAAAAAGGTCGAAGGTGCAAAGCTTGTTGAAGACTCTGGTTTTGCTTATATGAAAGCGATGGAATCTTATGTTGGAAGTATCTATATATTTATAGGTATGTTTGGCGCCCTGTTAATTGGTTTGGGGTTAATTAATTTAGTTTGTGCAAAGAAATATATGATAGATGATCAAGTCCATGTGAAGGTTGCAGTGTGGCTGTTCGTATGTGGAACGCTATCCTATATTATCATGGATATTATCAGTTTAGTTTTATGTATGTCAGCAGGTATCTTAGTTTTAGCAAAAAATAAAGGTATTCGAAAATTAAATATGACAAAAATGAAAGAGTCGGAGGTATAAATTAATGAATGAATTGCATCCAAATCCTCAATTTCACAGAGCGGAATGGGTTTCTTTAGACGGAGAATGGAAATTTGCTTTTGATGATAAAAAAGTAGGAGAGAAGGAGAGATGGTATGCATCTTTTCCAGAGAGTACACCAATAAATGTACCGTTCACTTATGAAACGAAAGCAAGTGGTATTAATCAACAAGAACACCACGAAACGGTTTGGTATGAAAGAACGATTACAATCGATGATACGAAAAAACATCCGATTGTCCATTTTGAAGGAGTAGATTATGAGGCATTTATCTATGTAAATGGTAATCTCGTAACCATCCATCAAGGAGGTTACCATGGTTTTTCTGTAGATGTAGCCGATTATGTGACATCTGGTGAGAATAAACTGACTGTTAAAGTCAAAGATTCCAAGGATTGTGCACAACCGAGAGGAAAACAGCGCTGGCATGATGAGAATTTTGGCTGCTGGTATGTTCAAACAACGGGAATATGGAAGTCCGTTTGGTTAGAATATGTAAATGAAGCTCACTTAAATCATGCAAAAATTACGCCATTATTTGATGAGCAAGAAATTGTGATTGAAGTAGAAACAACTGATATTCCGTTTACAGCAGAAGGATACAAAGTAGTGGCATCTATCCGATTTAATGGCAAAGTGATTAATGAATTAACTGCTAATATAGTTGATAATGCTGCTTCACTTAAAGGAAGTGTATTAGAAAGACTAGATCCATGGACAATGAAGGCTTGGAGTCCAGAAAATCCGAATCTATATGACCTGACTCTTAAATTGTACGATCAAGATGTATTACTTGATGAAGTTCAATCCTATTTTGGTATGCGTAAGATATCCATTGAAGGAAATAGAATCCTTCTTAATAATAGAGAGCTATATCAACGCTTAATTTTAGACCAAGGCTACTGGGAAGAATCGGATTTAACACCACCAAGTGTTGCGGCGTTAGAAGAAGATATCGATAAAGTATTAGAATTGGGATATAACGGAGTCCGGAAGCATCAAAAAGTAGAGGACAGTAGATTTTTATATTTAGCGGATAAAAAAGGTCTTCTTGTCTGGTTAGAAGTTGGTTCAACGTTTGGATTTAATGACAAAGCAATTCGTAATTTTTCCCATGAATGGTTGGAAATTGTGAAGCAAAATTACAACCATCCAAGTGTGATCACATGGGTACCATTTAATGAATCATGGGGAATTGGTAATATCCATCATGACAAGCAGCAACAGGCTTTTACGGAAAGTATCTATCATTTAACAAAAGCATATGATAGCAATCGCCCTGTTATCACAAATGATGGTTGGGAACATACTATTTCCGATATTATCACACTGCATGATTATGAAGAATACGGATCACTTCTTGCAAGCAGATATGAAGATAATGAAAAATTAATGTCTAATTCTATCCAGTTTAATAAAGGTTTTTATGCCTTTGCAGATGGTTATCCATATAAAGGTCAGCCGATCCTTATTTCTGAATTTGGCGGAATCGCTTTCCAAACAGAGGATGGTTGGGGCTATGGAAATCAAGTAAAGGATGAAGAAGCGTTTTTTAAACGTTTTGAAGATATCCATCATGCTGTTCAAGATTTAGAATATGTATGTGGTTATTGTTATACACAACTAACCGATGTACAACAAGAAGTAAACGGCTTGCTTACAATCGATAGAAAACCAAAAGTTTCCGTTGAGAGAGTAAGACAGGTAAATACCCGAAGATTATAATCATAGGAGTGTATAAAGATGACGAGACAAGAATATCCGCGCCCTCAGTTCGTGCGTGATCAGTGGATTAACTTAAATGGAACATGGCAATTTCAATTTGATGATGAGAATGTTGGAGAAAAAGAGCATTATTTTAATAAAGAAACACTTGATAAAGAAATTCAAGTACCGTTTGTTTACCAATCTACGTTAAGTGGGATTGGGGAAAGAACGGTTCATGAATATGTATGGTATAAGAAAGAAGTGGTTATCCCCAATGATCCCAATGTCATCAAGTTAAGAAACCAGTAATTACCAGTGGTAAACCAAAATTGATGTTTATAATATTCTGATAACTAAAAAAGCCAATAGGATGCCCGGGAAGTGCCTATTTAATTTTTTTGGCATTTCCCTGATTTTCCTATTTGTTCGTTTTGTTAGATAGCTGGTCGTTGTCCAAATCCATGTTTATTCGCATTTAGCCCTCTGGAACGTTTAAATTTCCTTCCAGGTCTAATTGGGACTCTATTTCGCTGAACTTCGTTCAGTAGGTCTTTATACATCTTTTTTCTTCGCCTTTGACTTGGTTCAATGATTAAACAAATGAGCTTATCTTTTAGTGCGCCAATTAAAATATTGGTGTTAGTTTTATATTTGTGCTTTAAGTCTTTATCCTTCTGATCCTCGGCGATGATCACATCTGACTCATGCTTTAGTAGGGAAGCCATGTTGCTTAAAAATAAAGCAGCATAAAACTCTTGTTCAATCGTCTGTTTTGTTTCGCCTGAGAATCTTTCAATCTGTATTTTGTTTTTTAAGACATCGTATTTTGTTTCGATTGACCATCGTTTAAAGTACAACTCTTTAAAAGCCGGAATATCAAAAGACTCATCTAATATATTCGTTATAAGTAATTCATCTTCTCCAGAGCCTAATGGGATACGGACCGCACGCAAACGCATGACGTTGCTTTTATACTTGAGTTCAATGACCTGATCAGGGATCCCTTCTTTTATAGCGGCTCGGTAAAAATTAACTGGCGTTCTAACAACAAAATTCACTTTATTCTTCAAAAGATAGTGAAAGAAATATTGAGATGGATACCCACGGTCAAAAAGAAAAAGGTCGTGGTTAGAACGCAGTTCTAGGAAACTATCAATTAATTCTATCGCTACTGTGCGCTCGCTATCTGTACATTTTGTGATTATCCCCTTTACAAATAAATCATTTCCGATATCATAAATAGTAGATACCATGGCTCTGGCAAGTTCCTTGCCATTGCCCTTTGATGCGCCGAAGGTATCTCTTAGCCTTTGGGAATTGGCTATTTCTATGATAGACGCATCAATCGCATATAACCGGAAGCCCTTATATTTAAAGGAGTTATTTGTCTGATAAAACCACGTCGTAATGGTGTCAAATAACGTCTTGAAGGCTTCTGGTTTTATTTTTTTTCGCGCTTGTGAAAATCCCTGTTTACTTATAATTTCTCCTTCTTTTTTAATCAACTCAAAAAAGTCATTCAACTCAATCTGCAAGCTTCTCGTTACTAGATTTAGCACAAACAAAATTGTTTCTGGGAAAGTCAATTTGCCTCCTTTACGTGTAAAGTAGGTTGATTTCATGCGGGAATCGCACATGAAATGGAAATCGTACAATACCTCCCTACATACTTCAATCGCTTCTAAAAACTTGCTTTTTTTCAACAAAAAAACCCCATTTCGTACGAGATATACCAAGAACTGGTATTCACGCTGATTATGGAGGTGTTTCTGAAAAGTCAAGGGGTTTTTTCAATTTTATACAACAATTTTATGAATCTTTTTTAATATTTACATATTTTTACAATTTAGGTTTATGACATTGCCAATGATCCTGGTAAAAGAACAATTTTGCATTTTGGTGCGGTCGACTACTATTGCAAAGTTTATGTGAACGGACAATTCGTGGGAGACCATGAAGGCGGACATACTTCGTTTTCATTTGATATTTCGAATTATTTAGCAGAAGAAAAACAAAGTATTACTGTTAAGGTCTATGATCCTTTAAAAGATGAAACAATCCCACGTGGCAAACAGTTTTGGGAAGATGAGCCACGAGCAATTTGGTATACGAATTCTACAGGAATTTGGCAAACTGTATGGGTGGAACAAGTAAATAAAGAACATATTGAAAAAGTTCGATTTACATCTGATCTTGATCACGGTGTCGTATGGATAGATTTTGCTTTAAATAAGGATACAGAAGTTTCAAAAGCTAATTATTATGTGAACTACAAAATGATGTTTAAGAATACTTTAATCGCAGAAGATCGAATTAAAATGAATAATATTGCCGAAAAACGAGCAGTTGACATTATCCAAAATAAAATTTTCCGTACGAATTTCCATGACGGCGGTTACACTTGGTCACCAGAACATCCAAATTTATTTGATGTTTCCATCGAGCTCTGTGATGAAAGTGGAACAGTTTTAGATAAAGTGGAATCCTATTTCGGCTATCGGAAAATTCATACCGAAAATGGAATGGTCTATTTAAATAATAAACCGTATTATCAGAAACTTGTGCTGGACCAAGGATATTGGCCAGAGGGACTTTTAACAGCGCCGAGAGCAGAAGATTATAAAAAAGATATCGAATTAGCGAAAGAAATGGGATTTAACGGATGTAGAAAACATCAAAAAACAGAAGATCCTCTCTTCTTACATTATGCAGATACATTAGGCTTTCTAGTCTGGGGAGAATGTGCATCAGCTCCTGTTTATACAAAAGAAGCCGCAACAAGATTAATGAAGGAATGGATGGAAATTGTGGAACGAGATTATAATCATCCATCCATTATCACTTGGGTACCACTAAACGAAAGCTGGGGTATTCCAGATATTCATTATGATAAAACACAGCAGCATTTTTCAACAACCATGTATCATATGCTCCATGCAATTGATGGAACACGTCTAGTAATCTCTAATGACGGATGGGAAGCGACGGTTACAGATATTTGTGCGATTCACAATTACGGTCATGGGAATGCAGATGAAAAGGCAAAATATCAATATTTCAAGGAATCTATTTCAACTGTTGAAAATTTACTTACCCATGCCCATAGTAAATGGGACGTGTATGCGGAAAATCACTCCCATCAAGGAGAACCAATTCTGTTAACAGAATTTGGAGGCATCGCATTTAAAATGGGCGATCAAAGCGGTTGGGGGTACACTTCTGTGGAGAATGCAGAAGATTATGTAACCGAATACCGCAAAATCATGGAAGCAATTTTCCAATCAAAAGGACTATGGGGCTATTGCTATACACAGCTAACAGATGTTGA
Organism: Niallia sp. RD1; assembly: GCF_024219955.1. Classification (NCBI taxonomy): domain Bacteria; kingdom Bacillati; phylum Bacillota; class Bacilli; order Caryophanales; family Bacillaceae; genus Niallia; species Niallia sp. RD1. Next base: position 3,467,471 of record NZ_CP100420.1, read on the forward strand.
ACAAGAGATTAATGGTATTCTAACGTATAATCGCGTTCCAAAATGCGATTTAGCAAAGATTAAAGAGCTGAATAATTTGTTCTTTCCAGATCGATTGGCGATTAAGGGGTAAATGTTTCGTTAGTTACTATAATCAAGTTAGGGAACGGGGAAGTATGAGTAAAATGTTTGTGGGAGAATAAATATCCTTTTTGTCTAGTTGGGGGACGAGTCCCCCAACTAGACAAAAAGGCCACCAAGCGAAAGCGCGGTAGCTGGAAAAAATTAAGTATTAAAAAAGAGAGCTTCCTTTTGTAAAGTAGAGTTTGACTAGAAAACTACGAAAAGGAGAGGCTCTCATGAATCAATGTAACATAAAAATGCCATCATTAAAAGAATTGGAAAAAACTTTATTTCGAACACTACAAATGACGTTTCAAGAAATCCTTATTCAAACGTTAGAAAATTGGGATCAAGAGATTGCCAAGCAACGAGACAAAAGAAGATTTGCTTTACGTGATAAACGAGAAATACGATTAGATACAGCGTTTGGAGCTGTGGAGCTGAAGCGTAATTATTATTTTGATCGTGTGACTAAAAAATATATTTGTCTATTAGATCACTATTTACAGTTTCAGGGGAATAAGGGATTTAGTCCGCTACTAGAAGAATGGGGGTTAGAACTAGCGACGAATGGCTCCTCCTATCGAAAGGCGGTGGAAACGTTCGAACAATTTTTAGGCTATTCGGCGATGAGCCACGAAGCATTACGGCAACATCTTCTTCAAACAAGCGTACTTCCCGCTAAGGAAAAACGCCCTTTTCAAAAGGTATTGTTTGTCGAAGTAGATAGATTATATGTGAAGAGTCAAGAAAAGAAAAAGCGTGGATGGGAGTTGAAATTCGCCGCTGTACACGAGGGATGGAAAGAAAACGGAAAGCGAATCAGGCTCCGAAATAAAAGGCATTTTCTTTATGAAGGAAAAGAACCCTTTTGGGAAGCCTTTGAAACGTTCTTACAGAATCATTATGCGTATGATCCTACCCAAACCTTGCTTATTATTAATGGTGATGGAGCAGGCTGGATAACGGCATGTCGGGAGTATTTTCGGGAACGCGCCTTTTTCACCATGGATCGTTTTCATGTCGCTCGTTCGATGAAGCAACTAATGAAGAGCCATCCTCGATACCGCTACATGAAAAGAGCGTTAAGAAACTACCAGGTAGAAACATTACTTCTAGAGTTGAATAGCGCAGTAGGAACAATGGATACACCAGAAAAAGAAGAAAAACTAGAGCATTTCCTTGCCTTTTTAACGCATCATCAGGAAACCATAAAAGATTACCGTAGTTGGTTACAGGAAAAAGGTGTGGACACGACAGCGTATCGTCCAATGGGAAGTGCAGAGGCGATGATGAATCAATTAGCCAAACGATTAAAGAATGGAAGAGCATGGAGCAAAAAAGGAGTCATGAGCATGGCGCGCTTGTGGATTGGATTGAAGGATGACCTATCCATCCAAACGATATATGGGAAATGGGAAAAAGCCACGGAAAAATCAAAGAAAGAGCATCGAGCGAAAAGAAAAATACCCACAAAATTAGTAACAGAAACCGTGCGTCAGAACATGCCATACTTAAATCAAGCGATTGGAAAACCCGTTCACTTTGCCTTACAGGGATTAAAAGGTTTTTAAAAAATGAGAGAATCAACAGTTGGAAGAACAAAACCAATTGGAAAGCGGATACAAACTTAGAGGTTTTACTTTATAAAAAAGGGAGCTAAAAAAACTCCCACAAAAACTTGACTCAATCAACGGGGAACCGTTCCTTTCTTTTTGGATAGTAATATGTTAAAATGTTCAAGGCTCATGACAGCGAAAATGATGGATGGTTTAAAGTTATCCTGAGTTTCCTGACATGGGTTTTTATTTTGTTAACCCAAATATAATTAACGAACTTATTAATTTCCAAAAGGAATACATAGCTATTTTGTATCAGGGTTTGATAAAATACAAAAGAATGAGTTTTAGTATAGGCTGTTTGGACGAACTTTATTTAAATAATAGGAACAATAATTAAAAAGTAGCCTTCGTTAAAATACAAATTTAACCGGCTATCGCTCTTAACGTTTGGAGGAAATAATGTGGCAGTAAAACAAATTGTAATGTTTCCAGATCCGGTATTAGAAACACCGTGCGAGGAAGTTACAGTCTTTGATAAAAAGTTAGCAAAACTATTAAATGATATGTATGAGACAATGATTGAATTTGATGGAGTAGGACTTGCCGCTCCGCAAATCGGTATCTCAAAACAAATTGCAGTAGTAGATATTGATGACGAAATGGGTACACTGGAATTAATTAACCCAAGACTATTAGAAATAAACGGCTCGCAAGTAGGACCTGAAGGGTGTTTAAGCTTTCCAGGATTATTTGGAGATGTCGAAAGACCTTTTTCCATAAAAGTAGAGGCTCGAAATAGAAAAGGGAAAAAATATATAATAGAAGCAGAAGAATATTTAGCGCGTGCTATTTTACATGAAATGGATCACTTAGATGGAGTACTTTTTACTTCAAAAGTGATTCGTTATCTAGAGGAAGATGAGCTAGAAGGAGTGGAAACAAATGACTAAAGTAGTATTTATGGGAACGCCTGATTTTTCCGTTCCAGTATTACAAAGATTAATAGAAGAAAAGTATGATGTAATTGCGGTAGTTACACAGCCGGATAGACCTGTTGGCAGAAAAAAAGTACTCACTCCCCCTCCAGTAAAGGTGGAAGCTCTAAAACATAATATTCCAGTCTATCAACCAGAGAAAATTCGCCAATCAGAAGAGCTGAAAACAATTATCTCGCTTAACCCAGATATTATCGTAACGGCTGCTTTTGGTCAAATTCTACCGAAAGAACTATTGGATGCACCGAAATTTGGATGTGTAAATGTGCATGCTTCATTACTTCCAGAATTAAGAGGTGGAGCACCAATTCATTATAGTATTCTCCAGGGAAAAGAAAAAACAGGTATTACGATTATGTATATGGCAGAGAAATTAGATGCCGGTGATATTATTTCCGTAGCAGAAGTAGAAATTACGGAAGAAGATACAGTTGGAACACTTCACGATAAATTAAGTAGTGTCGGAAGTGATTTATTATCGGCAACTTTGCCTAAACTGTTAGCAGGAGAAATTACGTCGATTCCTCAAAATGATGAGGAGGCTACATTTGCGCCAAACTTGAAACGTTCGGATGAAAAAATCGATTGGTCTGCTTCAGGAGAAGAAATTTATAACAAAATTCGTGGCTTAAATCCATGGCCGGTAGCCTTCACCCTTTATCAAGGGAATGTGATGAAAGTATGGGCTGGAAAGAAAGTTGCTAAAAAAATTGAGGCTGTTCCTGGAAAGATTGTAGAAATTACGGAACAAGGACCGGTTATTGCTACTGGAAATGATACGTATATTCAATTAACAGAAGTGCAGCCAGCAGGAAAGAAGAAAATGGATATTGGTCAATTTTTACGAGGTGCAGGCAGCAAAATGCAAGTAAATGAAATACTAGGAGTTACAAATGAAGAAAACTAGAAAAAATGTACGGGAAGCAGCATTAGATATCCTGGAAAGTATTCAAAAAAATCAAGCGTACAGTAATCTATTATTAAATACAACGATTAAAAAAAATGAGATTCCAACTAAAGATATCGGTTTGTTAACAGAAATCGTTTATGGAACGTTGCAACGAAAAATGGCTCTTGAATATTTTCTTCGTCCTTTCCTTAATAAAGGAAAGAAAATAGAAGAATGGGTTTATATTCTCCTGCAAATGACTGTTTATCAGATTGTTTATTTGGATCGTATTCCAGATCATGCTGCAATAAACGAAGCGGTTGAAATTGCTAAAAAAAGAGGCCATAAGGGAATTAGTGGTTTTGTAAATGCGGTATTGCGAAATATGCTTAGACAAGGTTTACCGTCTTTTAATGAGATTCAAGACGGTATAGAAAGACTTTCGATTGAAACAAGCCATCCTCATTGGCTTGTCAAAAGATGGGTTGAGCAGCTTAGCTTAGAAGAAGCAAGGAAAATGTGCGAAATCAACTTAACAGCACCAACGCAAACAGCAAGGGTAAATACAACGAAAATCTCTGTCGATGAATGCTTAGCGCTCTTAATAGAAGAAGGCTTCCAAGTAGAAGTAAGTGCCGTAATTCCAGAAGGTATAAAAATTCTCCGAGGGAATGTAGCGCACTCGACAGTTTTTGAAAAAGGATATTTAACCATTCAGGATGAAAGCTCGATGATTGTTGCCTATGCTTTAGATGTAGACAAGCCTTATTCGGTATTGGATGCTTGTGCTGCACCAGGCGGTAAATCGACGCATATTGCTGAAAAGATGAACAAGGAAGGGAAAGTCCTTTCGATCGATCTACATGAGCATAAAGTAAAGCTAATTAAGCAAAATGCTGATCGCTTAGATTTACCAACGATTGAAACGAAAGCAATGGATTCAAGAAAGTTAGACAGTACGCTTGAAGCAGAAAGCTTTGACCGCATTCTGCTTGATGCCCCATGTTCAGGCTTTGGCGTCATAAGAAGAAAACCAGACATGAAATATACGAAAACAGAAGCAGACGTTGATCGACTACAGAAAATCCAATTAGATCTATTAACTTCTGTTTCCTCTCTTTTAAAAAAAGGTGGATTGTTAGTATATAGTACATGTACGATAGATAAAGCAGAAAACGAAGAAGTCGTTGAAAAGTTTTTGGCAGAGAATGTCCAGTTTGAAAGAGACTTAACACTTGCTGAACGATTACCATTAGATTTACAACAATATACAACAGGAAATGAGCTACAGATTTTACCGCAATATTTTGGGTCAGATGGCTTTTATATTGCAGCATTAAGAAAGAAGGTGCAATGATGGAACAAGTAAAAACATCATCAAGAAGAAGACAAAAAGAAGAACCAACGATTCCATCGATTTACTCGATGCAGTTGCAAGAATTAAAGGATTGGTTAACAGAACATAATGAAAAGGCATTTCGTGCCGACCAAATTTTTGAATGGCTTTATAAAAAGAGAGTAACCTCTTTTGAAGATATGTCCAACTTATCGAAAAATTTACGACTATTGCTACAAGAGCATTTTACAATTACGACATTAAACACACTTATTCAGCAAACATCTAATGATGGAACAATTAAATTTCTATTTGAATTACATGACGGTTACTCTATTGAAACAGTTTTAATGCGCCATGATTATGGTAACTCTGTATGTGTAACAACACAAGTAGGCTGTAGAATTGGCTGTACATTTTGTGCTTCTACTTTAGGTGGATTAAAAAGAAACTTAGAAGCAGGAGAAATCGTTGCTCAAGTCGTAAAAGTACAACAGGCATTAGATGAAATGGACGAGCGTGTTAGTTCGGTCGTAATCATGGGAATTGGGGAACCATTTGATAACTTTAATAATATGTTAAGTTTCCTAAAAATTATTAATCATGAACAAGCATTAAATATTGGAGCAAGACATATCACGGTATCTACTAGTGGAATTATCCCAAAAATTTATGAATTTGCTGATCAAAAAATGCAAATTAATTTTGCTGTTTCCCTTCATGCGCCTAACACGGAGTTAAGAAGTAGACTAATGCCAATCAACAGAGCTTATAAACTGCCTGAACTAATCGAAGCAATCCGTTATTATGTTGATAAAACAGGAAGAAGAGTGAGCTTTGAATATGGTTTGTTTGGAAATGTAAATGATCAAGTAGAACATGCAGAAGAGCTAGCAGAGCTTGTCAAAGGAATAAAGTGTCATGTCAACTTAATTCCTGTAAACTATGTACCAGAAAGAGATTATGTAAGAACACCGAAAGATCAAATCTTTTTATTTGAAAAAACGTTAAAGAAACATGGAGTAAATGTTACAATCCGTCGTGAGCAAGGTTCAGATATCGATGCTGCATGTGGACAGCTTCGTGCGAAGGAGAGAAAAGAAGAGACGAGGTGATCACCTTTGAGTCAAATTTTTATGACTGATAAGGGGAAAGTTAGACAACATAATGAGGATAGTGGAGCGATTATAAGAAATAAAAGCGGTCAACGCCTTGCCATCGTAGCAGATGGCATGGGCGGACACCGTGCTGGTGATGTTGCAAGCTCACTTACTGTTGAAAAACTGACAGAACTTTGGAACATGGTAGAGGAAATGAAAACAGCAGATGAAGCAGAAAACTGGTTAAAAGCGAATATTTTAAAAGTAAATCAGTATGTCTTTGATTATGCATCTACACATCCAGAATGTGAAGGTATGGGGACGACGATAATTGGTGTGATTAGTACAGAAAATTTTGCTACGATCGCACACGTTGGAGACAGCAGATGCTATCTTTATAACGAAGATGGCTTTAAACAAATTACAGAAGATCATTCCTTAGTAAATGAATTAGTTCGTATGGGGCAGATTTCCAAAGAAGCTGCTGAGCACCATCCACGAAAAAATGTCGTTTTACGAGCGCTTGGAACAGATGCTCAATTAGATATTGATGTGATGACTATTGTATTTGAAGAAGGAGACATCATATTTATTTGTTCAGATGGGTTATCGAATAAAGTAACAGATCAACAAATTAAAGAAATCCTTGAAAAAGAGAATACACTTGAGGAACAAGCTTCCACATTAATTGAAACTGCTAATATAAATGGCGGAGAAGATAATATCACGGTTGTTATATTAGAGCATGGGGATGGTCATCAAGCAGGTGAAGTGCAATGATGATTGGTAAAAGAATAAGTGGTCGTTATAAGGTTTTAGATATGGTTGGCGGAGGTGGAATGGCAAACGTCTATCTTGCGCATGATATGATTCTTGATCGCGATGTAGCTGTTAAAATGCTAAGACTCGATTATGTTAATGATGAAGAATTTATTAAACGATTTCATCGCGAAGCACAATCAGCAACAAGCTTAGCTCATCCGAATATTGTCAATATTTATGATGTTGGGGAAGAAGGAGACATCTATTATATTGTTATGGAATATGTGGAAGGCGATACATTAAAGCAGTATATACATAAACATTCACCGCTTTCTGTAGAAACAGTTATTGCAATTATGCAACAAATAACCTCGGCAATTGCACATGCTCATCAAAATAATATAATTCATCGGGATATTAAACCGCATAATATTTTAATAGATAAAGATGGGAATGTAAAAGTAACGGATTTTGGAATTGCAATGGCATTGAGTGCGACAAGTATTACCCAAACAAATTCTGTACTGGGTTCAGTTCATTATTTATCTCCGGAGCAGGCACGTGGGGGGATGGCGAATAAAAAATCAGATATTTATTCACTTGGGATTGTGATGTTCGAATTATTGACAGGGAGACTTCCTTTTTCAGGAGAATCCGCTGTTTCCATTGCGTTAAAGCATTTACAATCCGAAACACCTAGTGTCAGAAGATGGAATGAAGTAATTCCACAAAGTGTGGAAAACATCGTCTTAAAAGCTACTGCAAAAGATCCTTTTTATCGATACAATAGTATGGAAGAAATGTCAGAGGATTTGCGTACTGCTCTTGATGAAGAAAGAATGGATGAATCCAAGTTTTCGATACCGGTTGATGACGAAGCTACAAAAGCAATTCCGGTTATTACAAATGATGGTTTATATAAAAATTTCGATGAAACAATTGTTCATAAAAATGAGAAAGAAGTCCCGGCAAAACAGCAGGTAAACGAAAAACCGAAAAAGCCGGAAAAGAAAGAGAAAAAGAAAAAAGAAAAGAAAAAAGAAAAGAAAAAAGGTAAAAAAATAGCGGCAATTATTATTTCGACGTTTCTTGCATTGATTTTGATAATGGGACTAGTTATTTTCGTACTACCAGATTTACTTGCTCCTGATGATATAGTAGTTCCTGATGTTACTGGTCTTGAAGTAGATGCAGCAAAGACGGCGCTAGAGGATAAAGGATTTGTAGTGTCAGATACTATCACTTTGAATAGCGATGAGGTAGAAAAAGGTCATGTTATTAAAACAAGCCCTAGTGCAGGAAGCGCACGTAGAGAAGGAACAGAAATTGTCATTTACGAAAGCCTTGGAAAAGAAACAGTTGTTTTAAGTGATTATGTAGGCAGGAAATATGATGATGTTGTGAAGCTATTAGAATCAGAAGGCTTTGATTTTAAAGATATTGATCCAATAGAGGTATTCGATGATAGTGAACCAGGAACAATATTAGAACAGAATTTTGATCCAAATGAGGAAGTAGTGCCAAGTGAAACATCTTTAGAGTTTACAATTAGTAAAGGCGTCGAGTTAATTAGCATAAAAGATTTATCCGATTATACGAAAAAAGAAGTAAATGATTATGTTGATGCTGTTGGGTTGACCGTAAAATTTACGGAAGAGTATAGTGATTCCGTAGAAAAAGGACTTGTTATTTCCCAATCTCCAGAGGCTCGAACTAACTTGAAAAAAGGAACAGAAATTTCTGTTGTTCTTTCTAAAGGAAAGAAAGAAGTCCAACCGAAAGAAGTAATGAAAGAAATTTCGATACCGTATGAGCCAACCGAAATGACTCCGGATGGAAAGCCTGTAGAACAAACAGTAAGAATTTATATTGGCGATTTTAATAATAGTATGACAGAACCTGCTGAAACGTTTACGATTACGGAGAATACCAAAAAGACAATCTATCTTCAAATTCCCGAGGGACAAAAAGGCTATTATCGAGTGCAAATTGACAGTGTTGTCATCCTTGATGAGGAAGTTCCTTATCCAAACTAATAGACGTTCGTATGTGGTTTGAATTTAGAAAGAAAGGGAATGCTTTTTTAGAATGTGGTTTTCTAAAAGACTGTTGTTCTTTCACATAGTTATTTGAAACATACTAGAACTTTTTAAAAGAGAGCTATAGTAGTAAGGAGCGTTATATTTATGCCCAAAGGCAAAATCATTAAAGCATTAAGTGGATTTTATTATGTATTAAGTGAGGGTCAATTAATACAATGCCGCGGAAGAGGGGTTTTTCGAAAAAATAAGATTACCCCTTTAGTAGGGGATGAAGTCGTTTTTCAGGCGGAAAACGAAACAGATGGCTATCTTTTAGAAGTAAGCGAAAGAAAAAATGAATTAGTAAGACCACCAATTGCCAATGTTGATCAGGCTATTCTTGTATTTTCGAGTGTGGAGCCTGAGTTTAGTACAGCTTTATTGGATCGTTTTCTTGTATTAATTGAATATAACAGAATAGATCCAGTCATCTGTATTACCAAAATGGATTTGGCGAGTAGCCATGAGGCGGAAAAAATGAAAGAATTTGCAGCACAATATGAGGCAATTGGATATCCTGTTATTTTAACCTCTTCTGAGACAGAATTAGGAGTAGAGCAGTTACTTCCTTATGTTAAGGATAAAATATCAGTATTTGCAGGACAATCAGGTGTAGGAAAGTCTTCTTTATTAAATGTAATAAGACCTGATTTAGAACTAAAAACAAATGAAATCTCTTCCCATTTAGGAAGAGGAAAGCATACAACTCGACATGTAGAGCTTATCTCAATCGGAGACGGTCTTATCGCCGATACACCAGGTTTTAGTTCCCTTGAGTTTATGGAAATCGAAGCAGAAGAGTTGAATTATTGTTTTCCCGAAATAGAAAAAACAAGCGAAAACTGCAAATTTAGAGGCTGTCTTCATCTTTCAGAACCAAAATGTGCAGTTAAAGAAGCCGTCGAAAACAATGAAATCCCATTATATCGTTATGAGCATTACAAAGATTTTCTCCAAGAAATTAGAGATAGAAAACCTCGGTATTAGTTTTTTTGCTGGTTTCTAAAGGATTGTTGTCTTAGCGCGAGCCTCACGGAAAGCGAAGTGTATTCCGGCTGCGGAGAATAACCACAAACTTTACGAAACCAGCCTAGTTTTTTAATGGTTGTTTCGATTCAAAAGAAAACATTTTGCAGGATCAAAATACAGCTAAAGAGCATTTAAACAATCAAATTCAATTAAGTTAGAATGTACCTTTTAAAAGCAGATTCTTTATCTATAGCGCTATGTTTAGTTTTAAACATAGGCATATAAAAAAGAGTCTGCATTTTTGTATAGAAAAAGAAATAAGAGGAGGAGAAATATGATTGTACATATTATGGCTGGTGGACCTAAGCAGTATATTCCTAATCTAGACAAGTATCCGAAAGATATTTGTTGGATTGGCGTAGATCGAGGCGTTATTTATTTAATGGAAAAATCTATTCCGACCTATGCTGCTTTTGGTGATTTTGATTCTATTTCAGAAGAAGAACTACATAACATAGAAGCAAAAACAGGAATTATTAAGCGGTTTAAACCAGAAAAAGATGAAACAGATATGGAGCTTGCTCTTCTGTGGGCAATCAAAGAGGGAGCAACACTCATTCGACTATTTGGAGCAACAGGAGGAAGACTCGATCATACGATAGCAAACCTTCAGCTCTTATTAAGAGAAGCTATAGATCATAAAGATGTTAAAGTGGAAATTATCGATAAGCAAAATAGCGTAGCCGTTGTCCCAGCAGGCTCTTACACCTTGAAAAAAATGAGTGAATATAAATATATTTCATTTTTTCCTTTTAGTACAAAGATTGTAGGTCTAACTTTAGAAGGTTTTAAATACCCTTTAGTAAGGAGAAATCTTCCTGCGAGCAGCACATTATGCATTAGTAATGAACAAATTCGAGAAACTGGTACTTTTTCCTTTGATGAAGGCATATTAATGGTAATAAGAAGTTGTGATTAAATTTGATAAATGATGGTACTAATTTGTTTTATCTGAATAGGATATGTAAGTGCTAGCGATGTTTATTGATTAAGGAGGGACAGTATTCATGAGATTTTATACCATTAAATTGCCGAAATTTTTAGGAGGACTTGTCCGAGCAATGTTAGGAACCTTTAAGAAGGACTAACAAAAAGAGTCTGCGGATTTTTTTAGTAAAGACAACCTTTCGCTTTAAGGCGGAAAATTTCGAGAACTTACTGTACTTATACGGCTTGGCTGATTGTTTGGAGACAAAATAAAAAAGGACATGTGACATGTCCTTTTTTATTGCAATTGATCTGATTAAACGCGTTCTACTTTACCAGATCTTAATGCTCTAGCAGAAACCCAAACACGTTTAGGTTTACCATCTACTAAAATACGAACCTTTTGAAGGTTAGCTCCCCAAGTACGTTTGTTAGCGTTCATAGCATGGGAACGAGCATTACCTGTAGTTGTTTTTCTTCCAGTTATAACACATTTACGTGGCATGTATATTTCCCTCCTTATTACAGAAACCCATTAAAATGAGTTTGAAAAGTCATAGATAGCAATTTACTTATAGTCTGCTAAATAATCCTCGTTACAGATACCTTAATAATTTATCATACAACTTAAATGAATGCAATAGTTGGATTAAAAGCTTTCAAGAAAATTTCCTTGACATGTATTTCTCACTATATAAATTCGTTTATTCCAACTCTTTATGGGAATAGTAAAATAAGTAGTTGTTTTCTGAATTTGTGCCAATACTTTAATAGTAGTATTATTTTGTTATATAATAATGATAAGCTTTTTAACTATAGCTTTCAAAAAAGTTTTGGTTATAGTAAAATGTCAGTAGTCAAGGAGCAATTCCAAAGGGGGAAAACTCATGTCCATTGAACTAAAAACGAATTTCGGACAAATTGATATATCAACAGAAGTTATCGCTACAATCGCAGGTGGAGCAGCAGTAGACTGCTACGGTATCGTTGGAATGGCGTCGAAAAATCAAATTAAAGACGGTTTAACAGATATTTTGCGTAAAGATAACTTTACACGTGGTGTAATCGTTCGAAAAGTTGAAGAAGAAGTACATATTGATATGTATATCATTGTAAGTTACGGAACGAAAATCTCCGAGGTTGCGCACAATGTTCAATCAAAAGTAAAATACACGCTCAATAAGACAGTTGGACTTGCCGTTGACTCGGTTAATATTTACGTTCAGGGAGTTCGTGTGACGAACCCGTAGTAGAGGAGGAAACACAGTGTCAATTACAGTTTTAGAAGGAAAGCGATTTGCCGAAATGGTAATCCAAGGAGCAAACCATTTATCCTCTAATGCTAAATATGTAGATGCGTTAAATGTTTTTCCAGTGCCAGATGGAGATACAGGAACGAATATGAATTTATCGATGACTTCAGGTGCAAAGGAAGTTCAAAAGAATATTCAATCGCATATCGGTAAAGTTGGAACCTCATTATCTAGAGGGCTATTAATGGGAGCTAGAGGAAATTCTGGGGTTATTCTTTCTCAATTATTTCGAGGCTTTTCAAAACATATAGAGCAAAAGGAAACAATAACTGGAAAAGAATTTGCACAAGCTTTACAATTCGGTGTGGAAACAGCATATAAAGCAGTAATGAAACCGGTAGAGGGAACGATTCTTACAGTTGCGAAGGATTCTGCAAAGAAAGCGGTTCAATCTGCCGAAACGAATGACGACATTATTGTTATCATGGAAGATACAGTGAAAGAAGCGAAAGCTTCATTAAATAGAACACCTGACCTATTACCTGTTTTAAAAGAAGTAGGTGTTGTGGACAGTGGTGGGCAAGGATTAGTATTTGTCTATGAAGGCTTCCTTGCTGAGCTTAAAGGTGAAAAACTTCCTGACGCTGTTCAAAACGTTGTTTCAATGAACGAATTAGTAAATGCAGAGCATCATAAAAATGTTCATAGTTATATCAATACAGAAGATATTGAATTTGGCTATTGCACAGAGTTTATGGTTCGTTTAGAACAGGAGAAATTAGGAAACAAGCCGTTTTCAGAAGAAGACTTTAGACAGGCTTTAAGTAAATACGGAGATTCTTTACTTGTTATTGCAGATGATGAGATTGTGAAAATTCACATTCACTCTAATCACCCAGGTGAAGTTTTATCATTTGGTCAAAAGTACGGTAACTTAGTAAAAATGAAGATTGAAAATATGCGCGAGCAGCATAGCAACTTAGTGGATTCAGCAGAACAAGAGGAAGCAATTAGCGCTCATTCTGTTGAAGAACAAAAAGAGTATGGGATTGTAACGGTTTCTATGGGAAGCGGAATTGCAGATCTTTTTAGAAGCATCGGTGCTCATTATGTTATCGAGGGCGGCCAAACGATGAATCCTAGTACAGAAGATATCGTTAATGCAGTGAAACATATTAACGCGAAAAAAGTCTTTATTTTGCCAAATAATAAAAATATTATTATGGCAGCAGAACAAGCAGCTGAAGTATTAGAACAAGACGTAGTTGTTATTTCTTCTAAAACTGTTCCTCAAGGAATGTCAGCGTTGCTTGCTTTCAATCCTTCTAGTGATTTAGAAACAAATGAGAAGAATATGAAAGCTGCGCTTGAACATGTAAAAACAGGTCAAATTACGTATGCGGTCAGAGATACAAGCATCGATGGGCTAGAGATTGAAACAGGCGATTTTATGGGACTTGCAGATGGAAAAATCGTTGTAAAAAGCAAAGAAAAAACAGAATCTGCACAAGAACTTTTACAATCTATGATTGATGAGGATTCTGAAATTGTAACGGTAATCAAAGGAGAAGAAGCGACGGAAGAAGAAGTAGATACGCTTGTATCCTTTATTGAAGAAAATTTTGAAGATGTGGAAGTTGAAGTTCATGACGGTAAGCAACCACTATATTCCTTCATCTTTTCAATCGAATAATCATTAGCTAAAAAAGGGTGTGCCTTAGGAGAGGTATGCCCTTTTTTGTTTTTTGGGGGAGGTGGAACGGTCGGGACGGACGGGCAATTTTGTTTGAAGAAGAGAGCTGGGGAAGGTATGTCTGTTACTTTGAAGGTGAGTGGTTGAACGAAAAGGTAACAGAGGATTTCTGAGCCCGTGCAGTGCAGAAAAAAGAGTTTAAGGTAACAGAGAAGCGATCTCTAAGCCCGCGCAAGGAAGAAAAAGCCGCTTAAGGTAACAGAAGGAGCCCTCCCTAAAATCCCTAAAGCAAACACCCTCCAACTATATTAACTTTTCATATCAAGCAACATACATAACAGTCTTTATTTTCCATTCAGCAAAATAAAGAGAACGATAAGAATTAGAACCATATATTAATATAGTATGATATTATATAGTGTAATGAATTGAAACACCGTATTACGGAAAGACGTCCATCATTTGATTTTGGGTATTTAAGGGGAGAAAAATCCATGAAATATAAAAGTGTTTTTGATATTATTGGTCCGGTCATGATTGGTCCGTCCAGTTCCCACACAGCAGGTGCGGCGAGAATTGGAAGAGTCGCACGCAATCTTTTTGAAAGAGAGCCAAAATGGGTAAATATTCATTTTTATGGTTCCTTTGCTGAAACCTATAAGGGGCATGGGACGGATGTGGCAATTATCGGAGGGATTCTTGATTTTGATACATTTGATGAACGAATTAAAGCGTCCTTAGAAATAGCGGAACAGCATGGAATCCAAGTTAAATTCCATATAGAAGAAGCGATACCAGAGCATCCAAATACTGCTAAAATCCATTTAGGAGACGAAAAAGGTGAAATGGAGCTAGTTGGTATTTCTATTGGCGGTGGAAAAATTGAAATCACAGAACTTAATGGGTTTAAATTAAAGCTTTCTGGTCATCACCCTGCAATATTGGTTGTTCATAATGATCGATTCGGGGCTATTGCTAAGGTTGCGAATGTATTGGCTAAATATGAAATAAATATCGGTCATATGGAAGTAAGCCGTAAAGAAAAAGGGAAATTGGCTTTAATGACAATTGAGGTCGATCAAAATATAGAAGAAGCGATTTTAAAAGAGCTTGAGCAGTTAGATTCGATTGAAAAAGTAACAACAATCGTGGAATAAAGGGAGGGGTAAATATGTTCCGTAATGTAGCAGAATTGGTAGAAATGGCAACAACTAGAAATTTACCGATTTCCGAAATTATGATTGAACAAGAAATGAAGGTAACAGGAAGAACAAGAGCAGAAATACTTGCACAGATGGAAACAAATTTGCAGGTAATGGAGCAAGCGGTGGAAAGAGGGTTGAATGGAGTAGTATCCCATTCCGGATTGACTGGTGGAGATGCCGTTTTACTTCAAGAATATATTAAAAAAGGTCAATTTCTTTCAGGAGAAATTATTTTAGATGCAGTTAGTAAAGCTGTTGCAACGAATGAAGTAAATGCAGCAATGGGAATGATTTGCGCAACACCAACAGCAGGATCTGCAGGTGTTGTACCTGGTACGCTTTTTGCTGTGAAAAATAAACTGAATCCAACAAGAGAGCAGATGATTGCGTTCCTTTTTAATTCAGGTGCATTTGGGTTCGTGGTTGCAAATAACGCATCAATTTCTGGTGCTGCTGGCGGATGCCAAGCGGAAGTTGGCTCCGCTGCTGGGATGGCTGCAGCTGCGATTGTAGAAATGGCAGGAGGAACACCTGAACAATCAGCGCACGCTATGGCAATTACACTAAAGAATATGCTAGGTCTTGTTTGTGATCCAGTTGCTGGTTTAGTCGAAGTTCCATGTGTAAAACGAAACGCCATGGGAGCAGCGAATGCAATGATTGCTGCAGATATGGCGCTTGCAGGCATAAAAAGTCGTATTCCTTGTGATGAAGTAATTGATAGTATGTATCGAATTGGTCAGGCAATGCCTACGGCGCTTAAAGAAACAGCACGGGGAGGGTTGGCAGCAACACCAACTGGTCGGAGACTGGAAGCTGAAATCTTTGGTAGTGCCGCTGCCGCTAACAAGTGAATGAAACATTACAACTATCCGTCGATCACATAAAAGGCGTTGGAGCAGAAACAAAAAAACAATTAGAAGAAATGAATATATACAAAATAAATGATTTGCTAGAATATTTTCCTTATCGCTATGAGGATTATCGTCTGAAAAACCTCGAAGAAATAAAGCATGAAGAAAAAGTGACGGTAGAAGGGAAGGTTCATAGCGAACCATCCCTTATTTTTTATGGAAGAAAGAAATCTAGATTAACGATAAAGCTATTAGTAGAACAATACTTAATTACGGTCGTATTTTTTAATCAGCCTTATTTAAAAAGTAAATTAGCTGTGCAAGAATTAATTACAGTAACAGGAAAATGGGATCAGCATCGCCAAACAATTACGGCGAATCATTTGCAAATTGGCAGTAACCAAAAGGGGCATTTATTTGAACCAGTGTATGCGGTAAAGGGCAATATTACGGTCAAAAATTTACGTAAATATATTTCGTCCGCATTAAGTCAATTTGGAGAGTTAATCGAAGAAAACTTTCCGTCTTCTATGCTAACAAAGTATCGATTGCTACCACGGAAGGAAGCACTGCAAATTATTCATTTTCCTGAAAAGAGAGAGGATCTTACCCAAGCAAGAAGAAGATTTGTATATGAGGAATTCCTCTTGTTTCAACTGAAAATGAGTGCGTTAAGAAAATACGAAAGAGAGCATTCCGGTGGGAAAAGTCAGCAGTATTCCCTTGAAAAGCTAACAGCCTTTATAGAAACTCTTCCTTTTCCTTTGACAAATGCTCAAAAAAGAGTGGTTAATGAAATCTTGACAGATATGAAAGCAGAGGTCCGAATGAACCGGTTGCTGCAAGGGGATGTGGGATCTGGAAAAACAATTGTTGCTGCTATAGTTTTATATGCATCTATCCTTTCTGGTCACCAAGGTGCATTAATGGCGCCGACAGAAATTCTTGCAGAGCAACATGCGGATTCTCTCCACAGTATCTTTTCAAAATTCGGGGTTACTTGCGGGTTGTTAACAAGCTCTGTTAAAGGAAAAAAACGAAAAGAATTGCTGGTCCAATTAAAAGAAGGAAAAATAGATATTTTAATAGGCACACATGCACTGATCCAAGACGATGTGGAATTTAAATCGCTAGGATTAGTCATTACAGATGAGCAGCATCGCTTTGGAGTTGAGCAAAGAAGAGTATTAAGGGAAAAGGGAGAAAATCCTGACGTTCTGTTTATGACAGCAACCCCAATTCCAAGAACGCTCGCCATTACTGTCTTTGGCGAAATGGATGTTAGTATCATTGACGAAATGCCAGCAGGACGAAAAAATATTGAAACATATTGGGTAAAGCACGATATGTTAACAAGGATCCTTCAATTTATGGAAAAAGAACTCCATCAAGGAAGACAAGCCTATGTTATTTGTCCATTAATCGAAGAATCGGAAAAGCTGGATGTTCAAAATGCGATTGATGTCCATGCGATGTTATCTACCTTTTTTCACGGAAGATACCAGGTTGGCCTGATGCACGGGAAACTTCATGCAGATGAGAAGGACAACATGATGAAACAGTTTAGTCAAAATGACATTCAAGTTCTAGTAAGTACAACGGTTGTCGAAGTAGGCGTAAATGTTCCAAATGCGACGTTTATGCTTGTGTATGATGCAGAACGATTCGGATTATCACAGCTCCATCAACTTAGAGGAAGAGTCGGGCGAGGTGACGCTCAATCTTATTGCGTCTTAATCGCAGACCCAAAAACAGATGTTGGAAAAGAAAGAATGAAAATCATGACCGAAACAAGCGACGGATTCGTTCTAAGTGAGAAAGATCTAGAGTTAAGAGGACCAGGAGACTTTTTCGGAAAAAAACAAAGTGGTTTACCTGAATTTAAAATGGGCGATATGATTCACGACTACCGCATCTTAGAAACGGCAAGAAACGATGCAACCATTCTAATCGAATCAGCCGCATTCTGGCAAAATGACGACTACAAAGCCCTAAGAGATATGCTAAAGGAAACAGGTGTCCTAAATGGAGAAAAACTAGACTAATCGCGACTATATTTCCCAGTAAATAACAAGCTGATTGATAGCCTTCAATACTTCTCGATGGTAAACAAGGAAATAGGAGTTTAAACACTGAGCAGGCAATTGTGAGGCTATTAAAAAATACTTAATTTCGAATGAAATTAAGAGCAATCATATTTGAAGATTGGTTTGAAGAAGTGTACGCTCGCCCCATAGAAAGCAAGCGTACACCGCGGAAGACAAATCCACACCTAAGGATAAAACGTGGCTACTATCAATCATTAATAGCTAGCAGTTGGAACAAAACTTCGGCTTGCATTCCAACTATATAAATTATATACTACTATTAGTACCTAGTCTTAATAGTGCGGTGGTGTTAATAAATGAAGAGAACTAAACGGGAACGTCAACAGTTTTTAGTGGAGACAATTAAAGAGACTCCTTTTATTACAGACGAGGAATTGGCGGAAAAATTCTCTGTTAGTGTACAGACAATAAGACTAGATCGGTTAGAACTATCAATTCCAGAGCTTAGAGAGCGAATTAAAAACGTCGCAAAACAATCACTTGAAGAAGAAGTGAAAGCATTGCCTATCGAAGAAGTTATTGGGGAAATAATCGATATGGAATTAGATAATTCAGCTATATCTATCTTTGAAGTAAAACAAGAACATGTCTTTAAACGAAATGGAATTGCAAGGGGACATCATCTCTTTGCCCAAGCGAATTCTCTTGCGGTAGCCTTAATCAACGACGAACTTGCACTAACAGCAAAAGCCAATATTCACTTTACTAGATCGGTTAAATTAGGTGAACGTATTATTGCAAAAGCAAAAGTAATTCATATAGATAGTATAACCGGCAGAACAACGGTAGAAGTTAATAGTTATGTGAACACGGAATTAGTTTTTAAAGGTGAATTTGATATGTACCGTGCCAAAAGATAAAGGAGTAATTAGTATGATGAAAATTGCCATTGATGCAATGGGTGGAGACAATGCCCCGAAAGAAATAGTTATTGGTGCCCAAAAAGCAGTAGAAGCTTTTTCAGATTTAGAAATACTTCTCGTTGGAGACGAAAAACAGATTCAATCTTTCCTAACTACGAAAGAACGAATTAATATTTTACATACAGAAGAGCAAATTTTAGCAACAGATGAACCAGTAAGGGCAGTACGCAGAAAAAAAACAGCTAGTATGGTCCTTGGTGCAACAGAAGTAAAAGAGGCTAGAGCAGATGCGTTTATCTCTGCAGGAAATACAGGTGCTTTAATGGCAACTGGATTGTTTGTAGTTGGGAGAATGGAGGGAATTGACCGTCCGGCATTAGCCCCAACGTTACCGACAATCGGCGGAGAAGGTTTTCTTCTACTTGATGTTGGCGCAAATGTGGATGCCAAGCCAGAAAACTTAGTTCAGTATGCAATGATGGGAAGCATTTATTCCGAAAAGGTTAGAGGCGTTGCCAAACCAAGAGTTGGATTATTGAACATTGGGACAGAAGAGAAAAAGGGGAATGAATTAGCGAAGAAAACCTTTGAACTTCTCCAAAATACCGATATTCATTTTATAGGAAATGTGGAAGCACGTGATTTGCTTGACGGAGTATGTGATGTTGCTGTGACAGATGGGTTTACAGGCAATATGATTTTAAAAACGGTCGAAGGAACAGCGATGTCTATGTTTAAAATGATTAAAGCTGAGTTAATGAGCAGCTTTACTTCCAAAATGGCTGCTGCAGTCCTAAAGCCAAATTTAAAACAAATAAAAAATAAATTGGATTATTCAGAGTATGGTGGTGCAGCCTTATTTGGCTTAAATGCACCTGTTATTAAAGCACACGGTTCATCTGATAGCCAGGCGATTTTTAGCGCAATTAGACAAACAAGAGAGTTTGTGCAATCAGGTGTGGTCGCTCAAATAAAAGATGCAATGGAGAAAAATGAGGAATAAAGACAGAAACGGCAAATTCAACTCTAATGGGAAGAAAAGGAGAGTAAAAACTAATGGGTAAAATTGCTTTTGTTTTTCCTGGACAAGGCTCACAAGTAGTCGGAATGGGAAAAGATTTATTTGAACAATTTGAACCAGCAGCGAATTTATTCAAAAAAGCTGATCAAAAATTAAACTTTTCTCTAACAGACTTAATTTTTGAAGGACCAAAGGAAGAGCTTACACTTACACACAATACACAGCCAGCCTTACTGACAACGAGTATCGCCATTTTAGAACATTTTAAGCAATTTGATATACAGCCAGATTATGTGGCGGGACATAGCTTAGGTGAGTATTCAGCGTTAGTAGCAGCAGGCGTGGTATCTTTTGAAGATGGTGTTTATGCAGTTCGTAAGCGTGGAGAATACATGCAAGAAGCGGTCCCAGCAGGTGAAGGAGCGATGGCAGCTGTGCTCGGGCTAGATCGAGAGCAATTGACTGCCGTGACACTTGAGGTCTCTAATGCAGGTAATTCAGTACAGCTAGCGAATCTTAATTGTCCTGGGCAAATTGTTATCTCAGGAACAACGAAAGGCGTAGAATTAGCGGGAGAAAAAGCTAAGGAAGCAGGGGCAAAGCGTGCAATCCCTCTTGAAGTGAGTGGTCCTTTCCATTCAGAACTAATGAAGCCAGCTGCAGAGAAATTTGCTTCTGTATTGGATGACTTGGACTTAGTAGATGCAAAAATCCCTGTCATTGCTAATGTTACAGCAGCTCCAATCCAAGATCAGGCAGATATTAAAACAAAGCTAGTAGAACAATTATATTCATCTGTTCTTTGGGAAGATTCTGTTCGAAACATGCTTGATTTAGGGGTAGACACTTTTATTGAAATTGGACCTGGTAAAGTTCTTTCTGGTTTAATTAAGAAAATTGATCGAAAAGCGAAAGTGTATGCTGTAAATGATATGGAAACAAGTACTAAAGTTGCAGAAGAGTTAAAGGGGGATTTGTAAGTGAAGTTAGCTGGTAAAGTTGCTGTTGTTACTGGAGCATCTCGAGGAATTGGTAAATCGATCGCGCTTGAGTTAGCGAAGCAAGGCGCAGACGTTGTTGTTAACTATGCTGGTAGTGTAGATCGTGCCAATGAAGTAGTAAAGGAAATTGAAGGTCTAGGCAGAAAAGCAATTAGCATTCAATGTGATGTATCCAATACCGATTCTGTAAATGCGATGATGAAAGAGGCACTTGAAGTGTTTGGCAACATAGATATTTTAGTTAATAATGCTGGGATTACAAGGGACAATCTGTTAATGCGTATGAAGGATTCAGAGTGGGATGACGTTATAAATACAAATTTAAAAGGTGTGTTCCTTTGTACGAAAGCTGTAACAAGACCGATGATGAAGCAAAGAAAAGGAAGAATAATTAATATTACTTCCATCGTTGGCGTGACAGGAAATCCTGGACAAGCTAATTATGTTGCGGCAAAAGCAGGTGTGATTGGTTTCACGAAAACGACAGCAAAAGAACTTGCACAACGAAATATTACGGTAAATGCAATCGCTCCTGGATTTATTACAACAGATATGACGGATAAACTGACAGAAGAAGTAAAAAATAGCATGCTTACACAAATCCCTCTAGGCCAATTTGGCAGACCTGAAGACATTGCCAATGCCGTTGTCTTTTTAGCTTCGGATGACAGCAGTTATATTACGGGACAAACATTGCATATTGATGGTGGAATGTATATGTAATGAGTCCTTTATGAAAAGGAAAGAGTGCGAATAGTAAGAGAACAAACATTAGATAAAGTTCTCATTTATTATTTCGTTAAAATACTCTATAATGCATTTGAGGGGAGGTGAAATAAATGGCAGATGTATTAGAGCGTGTAACAAAAATCGTTGTAGATCGTCTTGGAGTGGAAGAATCTGAGGTTACTTTAGAAGCTTCTTTCAAAGATGATTTAGGCGCTGACTCTCTTGATGTAGTTGAACTTGTTATGGAATTAGAAGATGAGTTCGATATGGAAATTTCTGACGACGATGCTGAAAAGATTTCTACAGTTGGTGATGCTGTGAATTACATAAGTAATCGCTAGTCATTGTTTAAAAGCTCCGTTATCCACGGGGCTTTTAATTTTGTATGTGAGCGATTATTTAGGTGAAAACTATTACTGTAGAAAAAGTTACTATATTGATTGTGAAAAGGCCTGAAGAATAGATGACAATCTCTGTTTGTTTGATGTATACTAATAACTAAATGCCTATAATAAATAGGCATGTAGTAATGGTTGATGAACGGCAAGATCGTCGTCGTTCAAAGGGACATTAAATACGGCGCTTAAAAAGCGCAATAAATGGATAAAATAGTTTTTCTTATGTGAAGTGGGGTTTTCCCCCTAGTGGTAGCCCGATTTCTGTAATAGAAAAGGCTTGGAGAGAAAAAACTTTCCAAGTTTCTTTGCGTTTTTTATCTTTTTTACTTAAACTTGAAATGAATTGTAAACTTAGTGCTAAGGTGGAGGCAAAATGCGAGGCAATCGAAAAGACAAAAGAACTGTTCGACCAAATGAGAAAAAAATGAAGGAACTTCAAGATAAATTAGGGATTCATTTTACGAATGAAAAACTATTGAAGCAGGCTTTTACCCATTCATCATATGTGAATGAGCATCGAAGAAAACCACACGAAGATAATGAAAGATTAGAATTTCTTGGTGATGCCGTCTTAGAATTAACGGTTTCTAAATTTCTCTTTAAGAAATTTCCAATGATGAGTGAAGGGGAACTAACCAAATTGCGAGCAGCAATCGTTTGCGAGCCATCTCTTGTTTCCTTTGCCAATGAACTTTCCTTTGGTGTATATGTGCTCTTAGGAAAGGGAGAGGAAATGACTGGAGGAAGAACAAGACCCGCGCTGCTTGCTGATGTATTCGAAGCGTTTATTGGTGCTCTTTATTTAGATCAAGGATTAGATTCAGTGGTAGCATTTTTAGAGGAAGTTATTTTTCCAAAAATAAATAACGGTGCTTTTTCTCATGTGATGGATTTTAAAAGTCAACTACAAGAATATGTACAAAGAGATGCTGTTGGAACAATTGAGTATAAAATACTACTTGAAAAAGGACCCGCACATAATAGAGAGTTTATTTCACAAGTCTTTTTAAATGATCGAGAACTTGGAACTGGAATGGGACGTTCTAAGAAAGAAGCAGAGCAACAGGCTGCGCAAAAATCATTATTAATGTTAAAGGCGGATAGTGAAAAATAAATGCTTAAAAAAGCAAACAAAGAAAAACAACTAGAGGAAAACAAGGAAGAATCGGGGTGAGGGTATGTTCTTAAAACGGTTAGATATCATCGGTTTTAAGTCATTTGCAGATCGAATTTCTGTCGATTTTGTGCCAGGTGTAACGGCAGTCGTTGGCCCAAATGGAAGTGGGAAAAGTAATATAACCGATGCGATTCGCTGGGTGCTTGGAGAACAATCTGCAAAATCCTTGCGTGGAAGTAAGATGGAGGATGTTATTTTTTCAGGAAGTGACTCCAGGAAAGCAGTCAACTTTGCTGAAGTAACGTTGACTTTAGAAAATGAAGATCATTTCCTTCCATTGGATTTCCATGAAGTAAGTGTTACAAGGCGTGTTTATCGTTCAGGAGAAAGTGAGTTTCTAATCAATAAGCAATCTTGTCGTCTTAAGGATATTGTTGACTTATTTATGGATTCAGGATTGGGACGAGAGGCTTTTTCGATCATCAGTCAGGGGAAAGTCGAGGAAATCTTAAATAGTAAGGCAGAAGATCGTAGGTCCATCTTTGAAGAGGCAGCAGGCGTGCTAAAATATAAGACGCGAAAGAAAAAAGCAGAAGGAAAGCTTGTGGAAACACAAGATAATCTTATTCGTGTAAACGATATATTACATGAATTAGAAAGTCAGGTGGAACCATTAAAGATTCAAAGCTCGATGGCAAAGGAATATCTACATCATCGAGAAAATCTTGAATCGATTGAAGTTGCCCTAATGGTTCATGATATTGAAGAAGCGCACGCACGATTTGAAGCAATCTCGAAACAACTAGAAGCTTATAAACAAGAGGAGCTAAAGCTATCCTCCATGCTGCAAAGTAAAGAAGCAAAGATGGAAGAAGTAAAAAATGAAGTAGCTGCTCTAGATGAATCTATCGATGATCTCCAACAAGTTCTTCTTTTAGTCAGTGAAGAATTAGAAAAACTAGAAGGTCGAAAAGAAGTATTAAAAGAACGAAAAAAGAATGCAACACAAAATCGTGATCAACTTGAAAAAAGCAAAGTGGAATTGCAAGAAAGAGTAGCAGCCCTTCTTTCGCAAAAAGAAACACAACAAAAGCTTGTTCACGAATTACAAGCAGAGTCAAAAGAAATTGAAGAAACATTAAAAGTTAATGAGAAAAATCTTGCCCTTTTTAACGAGAATTTAGAAGAAAAAATCGAAATGTTAAAAAGTGACTATATCGATATTGTTAGTAACCAAGCAGCTTCAAAAAATGAATTGAATTCTGTTATCCAGCAATTAGAGAATCAAGAAAAAAGAACGTCTCAGCTTGATGAGGAAAATGCTAATTTTACAAATGAACGTGACCGCATTCAGGAGAAAAAAAGTGAGATTACGGAAAAACTAACAGAGCTTTCTGACATACTTGAGAAATGGTCTACTATATGGAATGAAAAGCGCACCCATTTTCAAGGAATAGAAGCAAAAGTTCAACAGGTGGAGAAAGCTCTTTATCAATCCTACCAGTATGCACAGCAGGCAAAGTCTCGGAAAGAAATGCTCGAAGAATTGGAAGATGACTATTCTGGATTTTTCCAAGGGGTAAAAGAAGTGCTGAAAGCAAGAGGTAAGTCTTTGCATGGTATTAGAGGCGCAATTGCGGAATTAATGCATGTTCCAAAGGAATACAGTGTTAGCTTGGAAATTGCTTTAGGTGGATCGATGCAGCACATAGTAGTAGAAACAGAACAAAATGGTCGCGAAGCAATTGCATTTTTAAAGAAAAATGGTTTTGGACGAGCTACGTTTTTACCAATGAATGTTATTAAGGGAAAAACACTTGCTGATTCTCAACTACGGTTAATTCAAGGGCATCCTGCATTTATTGGTATAGCTGCAGACTTGATTAACTATGATAGTCAATATAGTGAAATTATGCGTAGTTTATTAGGCAATGTTGTCATTACTAAGGACTTAAAGGGTGCTAATGAAATGGCGAAAATCCTTCAGTATCGTTCTCGTTTTGTGACGTTAGAAGGAGAAATTGTTAACCCTGGTGGTTCGATGACTGGTGGAGCAATTAAGCAAAAGCAAGCCTCCATTATTACCCGAAAAGGTGAATTGGAAGAGCTTAAGAAAAAGATTTTTGAGATGGATAAAACGTCCCTAAAGCTTGAAGAGCAACTGAAAAAAGGCAAAGCAGCTTTGCAAACGGAAGAGTTATCGATTGAAGAAGCACGCTTAAAAATAGAGGATTTTCGTTTCCAAATTCAAACATGGAAAGACGATTTAAAAGAGGTTGAATTCGAAGAAAGAGCAATGAATGATAAATTGTCTCTATATGACCGCAACAAGGCTGACTCTCACCAAGAACAAGAGCTTCTCCAAAAGAGGCGTACTGATTTGCAACAAAAGCTTGAACAACAAAATAAAAAACTGTCTGAATTAGATAATGAGATTGCTTTGCTTACGGAGCAGAAAAATAAACAAACTGTTTCCAAGGAATCTGTAGTAAATGTTATCAGTGATTTACGAATTCAATCTGCAGCTAAAAAAGAACAGCTTCGACATGAAAAGGATAAGCTAGCAACCATTATTCAAGAACATGAAACAACAGAAGAAAAGTGGGAGCTTGTAAAGGAAGACCTTCGTTTGCTATCTTCTGAAATGAGTAATTCTCATTCCGGAGAAGCGACATTAGAAGAAGCTGCCGAGCAGAAACAGCAGGAAAAGCAAGAAACCATCCAGTTGATTTCTTTACGCAGAGAGGAAAGATTGCAGAAGCAAATGCAATTAGAAGAGCTTGAACTGGAAACGAAGGAGCAACGTAGAATTCATCGAGGAATCGTTCAAGCTTTAAAGGATGAAGAAGTAAAATTAAACCGTGTAGACGTAGAATTAGATACTCGATTAACTAATTTGCGTGAGGAATACTTATTGACGTATGAAGGAGCGAAACTAGATTATCCTTTAACACTAGAAGTAGATGAAGCACGTAAAAAGGTGAAACTAATTAAATTAGCAATGGAAGAACTAGGAACAGTCAATCTTGGTGCCATTGAGGAATATGAGCGAATTTCTGAAAGATACGAGTTTCTTCTAGAGCAAAAAACAGATTTAGAAGAAGCGAAGGATACCCTTTACCAAGTAATCGATGAAATGGATGAGGAAATGAAAAATCGATTTGAGCAAACTTTTGAAGGAATAAAAGCTCATTTTGAAACAGTTTTTCAAAGCTTATTTGGCGGAGGTAGTGCCGATTTAGTATTAACGAATCCAGAAGATCTTTTAAACACAGGAGTAGAGATTGTTGCCCAACCACCAGGGAAAAAACTACAGAATTTAAGTTTATTATCTGGTGGGGAAAGAGCGCTAACAGCAATTGCTCTATTATTCTCTATTCTGAAAGTAAGACCTGTTCCGTTCTGTATTTTGGATGAGGTTGAAGCAGCATTGGATGAAGCAAACGTATTTCGTTTTAGCTCCTATTTAAAACGCTATAGCCATGAGACACAGTTTATTGTTATTACCCACCGTAAAGGAACAATGGAAGAAGCAGATGTGCTTTATGGGGTAACAATGCAAGAATCTGGTGTTTCAAAGCTAGTTTCGGTTCGTCTAAGTGAAACCAATGAATTAGTTGCAAATGGATAAGTCTTTTAGCTATGAGCTACAAGTGATCTTAAAATATTAAGCTCCTGTTTTCTAAGGCTTACTGCTTTTTACGAAGGTTAGGCAGTAGGTCTTGGGAGATTTTATTGCTTGCACTTTGGCAATACTGTTAAAATTTTAAATCTTTTACATAACCAGTATTTTTGAAATGGAAGAAGGGATATTAATGAGTTTTTTTAAAAAGTTAAAAGAAAAAATGTCTCAACAGACGAATACGGTAACCGAGAAGTTTAAAGAAGGTCTGACAAAAACAAGAAATAATTTTTCAGAGAAAGTGAATGATCTCGTTTCTCGCTACCGAAAAGTGGATGAAGATTTCTTCGAAGAGCTGGAAGAAATCCTAATTGGAGCAGATGTTGGCTTTGAAACAGTAATGGAGTTAATTGATGAGCTAAAAAAAGAAGTGAAAAGAAAAAACATCCAAGATCCAAAAGAAGTCCAAGATGTAATTTCCGAGAAATTGGTTGCTATTTATGAGAATGGTGAAGAAGAATCTTCTACAATTAATATGCAAGCAGAAGGGTTAACAGTCATTCTCTTTGTAGGCGTAAATGGAGTAGGGAAAACAACGACAATAGGTAAGCTTGCTCATAAGTATAAAGAAGAAGGTAAAAAAGTGTTACTTGCTGCAGGAGATACGTTCCGTGCTGGAGCAATCGAACAATTGGAAGTGTGGGGAGATCGGGTTGGAGTAGATGTCATTAAACATACAGAAGGATCTGATCCAGCAGCTGTTATGTTTGATGCCGTTCAAGCTGCTAAATCTCGCCAAGCTGATATCCTTTTATGTGATACGGCTGGAAGACTGCAGAATAAAGTTAATTTAATGAAGGAATTAGAAAAAGTTAAACGAGTAATTGAACGAGAGGTTCCAGGGGCTCCTCATGAAGTGTTACTTGTGCTAGATGCAACGACTGGACAAAATGCATTAGTGCAAGCAAAAACATTTAAAGAAACAACAAATGTAAGTGGAATTGTTCTAACGAAATTAGACGGGACTGCTAAAGGTGGAATTGTTCTTGCGATTCGTAACGAACTACATATTCCAGTTAAGTTTGTAGGATTAGGGGAAAAAATGGATGATCTTCAAGGATTCGATCCAGAAAAATATGTATATGGTTTATTTTCTAACTTAGTGGAGCAAAGCGAAGAATAAAAGAAAATGGAAGTCGGATGTCGTAAAAGAAACTTTACGACATCTTTTTTTTGATGGTTTCGAAAACCCCTGGCTATGCCGGGGGTTCCGGAGAGCTTATAGCGAGGTAACAAAAAAACCTCCTTTCATGGTAGGATAAAGTTGGTTTCCCGACCACTTTATCTCACGCAAGAAGGAGGTATGCCCTTATGAAGGACATGAACAGTTTAGCACATACAACATGGAATTGTAAGTATCACATAGTCTTTGCCCCAAAATACAGAAGGCAAATTATTTATGGCAAATACAAAAAGAGTATAGGACAAATCATAAGAGAGCTATGTGAAAGAAAAGGTGTCATTATACATGAAGCAAATGCCTGTCCGGATCATATCCATATGTTGGTTAGTATTCCACCAAAATTAAGTGTATCGCAGTTCATGGGTTACCTAAAAGGAAAAAGTAGCCTGATGATATTTGATCGACATGCGAATTTGAAATATCGCTATGGGAATCGTAAATTTTGGTGTCGTGGTTTCTACGTTGATACCGTGGGGAGAAATAAGAAACAAATACAAGAATATATAAGAAATCAGCTGAAAGAAGATTATATGGCTGATCAGCTAACTTTGTTCGAAGAATTCGATCCGTTCACGGGTGAGAAAAATCGGAAGTAAATAAAGAAATTCTTTAGAATTGGTGAGTGAATGTGGTGCAGAAGGGAAACCTTTTCAGTGGGCCTTTAAGGCCGAGGCCGGTAAGAGAGGCTTTTAGCCGCAGAGCAAACCACCAGTTCACACTGGTGGTTTTGATTTGTAAATTATCGTTAAACTATTGCGAAGACGTTATAAAAATAAGGATAAGTAGAATACTAAAAAATAACATTATCTATTTATTTCGGAGGGAAGATGTTTGATTATTCAATGCGCTGTATTACTTATTCTTATTGGAGGTATTGTGTTAACAGTTAAAGGACATCTTGTTCAGCATCATGCCTATGCTCGACTTGGCGACTCTTTGCCTGCTAAAAAATACGAGGAAGCAGAATTAGAAAGTTTACTCACTATAGAAGAAGAAAATCTTTTCCTAAGTAGTTTAACAGGTATGCGAATGAAAATAATTGGCGCACTTTTAATAGCAATACCAGCTAGCGTTCTTATATTATTTCACTTAAATTAGGAGATTGATGTGGTATTGGCTGATAAAAATAAAAAGTTTAGCTGAAAAGAAGGAGAATTTGGCTGATAAATAAAAAGTTTAGCTGAAAAGAAGGAGAATTTGGCTGATAAATAAAAAGTTTGGCTGAAAAGAAGGAGAATTTGGCTGATAAATAAAAAGTTTGGCTGAAAAGAAGGAAAATTTGGCTGATATATTAAAATTTTGACTGATAAGACTGCTGATAAATGAAATATAAATTAATCTTTCACAACAAAATGTTAAAACGAACAATTTTATAATCCATACTAATCACCAAAACTTCTGTAAGCATACCAAAACAGGAGTTTTTAAATTTTACGCGTAAAAAAATAGTTGCTAACACATAAAACATTTCCAACATTCCCCTCGTCTAATAAAATATAGAAACTCATAATGAAATTACAAAAAAAAATATATGTATAAAAAGTATATAATAATGTAAAATTACATTATGAATTTTTTTCTAATTTACTGTAGGGGGGAAACAGTTAACAGACGTCTATTAAATAGAATAAAAAATAAGGCTGTTTGTATGAAAACTCTTTAGGTAAAAGGCAACACTAAGCTGAACCTTCTAAATTTGAACTTTTTTAAAAGGCTAGGAATGATTAAATATAGTGCTTTTGTTATTCATTAAGCAATTTGTTCATTAGTGGGTTCAATACGATACCCTTTCCTTTTTAAGTATTGAATCATTTTTTGTTCTTTACTTTGTTCGAGATCAACATAATCAGGGCCTAGTTCCTGATATGGTTGCCTTGTTTTTAAAATATTGTAAGCAATTGTTAGGATTAAATGAGCGGAAGCGATCCGTGCTTTCGATTTTCCTTGTCGTTTCATAATTCTTTTTCTATGTGCAGATATGCGATTATACTGTCTATCTGTAGCCATGGAACATTCAACAGCGGTGGTTCTTAATGATTTGTTTCCGTACTGAGTTTTACCTGTTTTTTTTTTACCGGCACTCTCATAATTTCCTGGACTCACTCCAGCCCATGAGGCTAGATGTTTAGAACTTTTAAATACTGACATGTCTACACCCATTTCAGCTATAAAGATTGCGGATGCATTTTTATCCACACCCGGTATGGTATCTAGTAGTTCGCACTCCTCTTGATAAGGAATAAGCGCTTGGTCTATGCGTTCAACTACTTTTTCGATTGTTTCATCGATGTGATTGATATGGTCCCAATGGAAACGTAACATATCAATATGATGTTTACGTATTCCACCGTTAAGGGCTTCTGCAATATCTGTTGTGCTCGCCTTAACTCTTGAATCAACCATTTGTTGAAGTTCAAACACACCTATTTTTTCGCCGTTTATTAGGGCTTCAATAATGCGACAACCAGTGACACCAAAAATGTCAGATAAAACAGAAGTTAGTTTAATATTTGCATCCTGTAGAATTTTGTGGATTCGATTGCGCTCAGAAGTTCGTGTATGGATGAGTTTTTTACGATACCGGGTTAAATCTCGCAAATCACGAATTTCTTTGGGCGGTACAAAATTTTTTTCAATTAGTCCAGAACGCAAAAGTTTAGCTAACCACTCCGCATCTTTTACGTCTGTTTTCCTTCCGGGAACATTTTTAACATGTTGGGCATTGGCAAGGATTAATTGGAAGTCACATTCTATAACATTCCAAACGGGCTTCCAATATACACCGGTACTTTCCATTACAGCATCCGTTATTTTGTGTGAGGATAGCCAGTCGCTAAGTGCCAAAAGGCCACTTGTGGTTGTTGGAAAGGTTTGAATCTCTTTATTTGGTTTTTTATCTAATGAACCAAATAAAACACAAGCAACTACTGTTTCTTGGTGTACATCTAGGCCTGCACACCGTTCAATCATAGCTTCCATATAATCACCTCAAAGATTTTAATACAATACAAGCGACAGAAGTCATCATACAAAATTTTTGTATTCGTGTTTATAAACACATTAGACGGTTCTTTTAAACTGTCACAACCAGTTTTTCTAACGGGGTATCAACTTGTATTGATCCACCAAACAGTCTTCGGACTGGTCGTATTGTACTATTAATTATGGTCAGGTGTTAAGTGGTTTAGACTTTCTATCATGGGATAGGAGCAAGTTTTCATGATAGACGGTGGCGGCGGGTAACGCCGCCATGAGAGTTTTTCTAAAAGATTATTTTTTTCAATAGGAGAAAAGAATTAGTTGGAAAATGGAGCAGCCGGAATACACGTAGACTCCTGTGAGCCGAAGCGGCTCAGCGCGAGCCCCACGGAAAGCGAAGTGTATTCCCGGCTGCGGGTAATAGCAACAAACTTTATGAAAACAGCCAAAAATAAAAAATGGGGGAAACAGAGTTTGCGAAATGTCAAAAAAGTCATAATCATATGTTTTATTTTATTTTTGGCCACTACTTTTATTGTAAAAGAAGCAAATGCAGCAACATCTACAGCCGAAATAAAAATTACAACAGAAGCTGGATTAGCTGGAAAAGTAATCGACGGAAAGGGATTTTTATTAAAGGTTACCATTGAAAATAGTGGTAAAGATTTCAAAGGTGATTTATTAGTTCCTTATTCTCCGAGTTATGAAGTGGGAGGACAAACATTAGTGTCTGTAGATATTCCGGCGAATAGTAAGAAGACCTATATGGTCACAATGCCAGGGATTTCTTCTGATTCTAACTATGCTAATAATAAAATGAAATTATATCGCGGGAGTTGGAAGAAGGGTGATGAGGTAACTTTTGCTGGAGTAAAAGAAGTGAGAGTTAATTTTATTTCTCAACAAACCTTAGGTATTCTAACTGATCAATATGATAAATTTAAAGATTTAAGAAAGTTTCCAAGTAATTCAATTTATACAACAGAACTTTTAAAAGAAGATTTACCAGATCAAGCGTTAGCTCTTGAAACTGTAAGTTATTTACTCGTTGATCAGTTTTCGCTTACAGAATTAACAGATGCGCAGCAACAAGCGATTAAAAATTGGATTGAAAATGGAGGTATTTTAATCACTGGTGCCTCAACAAATGGTAAGCAGGTATACGGCAATTTAGAAACATTCATGCCGTTAGCACTTGGTGATCAAGAAACGATTTCCTTGGAGGCAATTGATTCAAAAAGCAAACAACAAGAGAAAATAAATGGTTTTCAATCTTCGCTAACAGATGGAGCTGAAGCAATTGTTTTACATAATAACCAGCCTATTATTGCTAAAAAGACACTTGGTGGAGGAAAAGTAATGCAAACTTCCTTTTCACTAAGTGATCCGGCTTTTCTTAGCTGGCAAGGATTCAATAGTTGGATGGAAAAAATACTATTAGCAGAGAATACGCAACATTCCGCTAATTATCAGTATAGTAATAGTCCAATCAGTAATCTTTATTATAACTTTGTGGAATCGAATGAGTATTTTAAAAATTCTACTATATCAACAAGTATCTTATTAATTATTTTAGCAGGATATTTGCTCGTTATTGTGCCGATTTTATATTTTATGTTAAAAAAGATCGACAAGCGTGAACATGCTTGGTGGATTATTCCGTGTCTATCCATTCTTTTATCAATTGGAGTGTTCTTTACAGGTGCAAAGGATAAAATAAAAAATCCACAATTCAATGAAATGGGCATTTATCAATATAACGATAACTATTTATCTGGATATCAAGCAACTACGCTTTTATCGAATAGATCAGGTGATTTTACGTTAACGTATGATAAGAATGCATATACGCCAATTCCGTATTTAGGATATGGAGAATTGCAAGTAAAGGCCATTACAAGTGAAAAAATAAAAAAGAATGAAATTATTTTTCCAGAAGTAGAGTATTGGTCTAGTCGTACTATGTTCGGCAAATCTATCATACCGCTAGAAGGCGGATTTGGTCATGAATTTGACACAACAGAGAAAGAAATTTCTGGGACGATAACCAATCATTATCCATATGACTTTGCAAGAGTATTTATATGGTCTGGGACGGAAAAAATCGACTTAGGCTCCCTAGCTGCTGGAGAAACAAAAAAAGTTAAGGCTACCCATAAACATAAGTATTTTTCCAGACCAACTGATACAAATCAGGGCTATTATCTTTATGATTATAATGGCAAAGATTTAAATGAGTATAGGGAATTAGCTGCGTCAAGTATGGTGTTAAATACGGATTACTTTAAGAATGTGTCAACTGGAGATCCGTTGTTAATTGGAATTACGAATGAGGATATTGTCAAGGTTGGATTAACAAGTGGAAAGGTAACGAAGAATAGCACTAACTTAATTATGGAGCCTATTACAATAGCAAATAATTTTCCTGGACCGTTTACCTTAAATGAAGGGAACATGGAACAGAAATTAACGGTAATCGAGGGGGCTATCTATAATGAGAACTTCCAATATAATGATATTTCCTTAGAAGATGGGAAGTATCTATATACGCTTGGTATTCCTAAATCTTATGAAGAAAGCTCCGTTGCTTTGGATTCTTTAACCGTACAACCAATGGGAAATATGGGTGTGAAATATAGTATTTATAATAAACGCACGGATGATTATGAAGAAGTGAAAAGTCTTTTTAAGGTGGAGAAAGAAAAAATTGGCGATTATGTTGATAAAAATAGAAAAATCACTATTAAGGTGGATAAAGCAACGAATGGAGATTCATATATGCAACTGCCATCTGTTAAGGTCAAAGGAGAGATAAAAGAATGATAGAAATTAAAGGTCTTTCCAAAAAGTATGGAAAGTTTACAGCACTACAGCCATTAGATCTTCAAATCGATGCTGGGTGTGTGTTTGGGTTTGTTGGACAAAACGGAGCGGGTAAATCAACGACATTCTCTATTCTTGCTACTCTATTAGCACCGACATCGGGTACAGCAACCATTAATGGAGCAGATATCATAAAGCAACCGAAAGAGGTAAGAAAACAATTAGGATATATGCCTGATTTCTTTGGTGTTTATGATCAATTAAAAGCAGAAGAATATTTAGATTTCTATGGTGCTAGTTATGGTATCCCAGCAGCACAAAGAGAAAAATTAATCCCTCAGCTATTAGAGCTAGTTAATCTTTCGCATAAGCGAAAAGATTATGTAGATTTATTGTCGCGAGGGATGAAACAAAGACTATGCCTTGCGAGGAGTTTAATCCATGATCCTGCTGTCCTAATTCTCGATGAACCAGCATCTGGTTTAGATCCACGTGCGAGGATTGAAATGCGTGAGATTTTAAAAGAATTAAAGAATATGGGAAAAACAATTCTTATCTCCTCCCATATTTTACCTGAATTAGCTGAAATGTGTGATGTCATTGGAATTTTAGATCAAGGAAAATTAGTGGCACAAGGAACTGTATCAGCTATTCAACAGCAATTACAAAGTGAAAAAATTATAAGTGTAAAAACATTTGATATGCAAAAAACGATTGCGTTTTTTGAAGAAAATCCACGGATTACAAAAATAGAAGTTTTAGAAGAAGGAAAAGCCATTCAGTTCCTCTTTAAAGGTGGAGATGAAGAACAGCAAGCTTTATTAAAAACAGCGATTCAAAAAGAGATTCCGATTATTAGTTTCTCAGAAATGGAGAGCAATTTAGAAGATGTCTTTATGGAGATCACAAAGGAGGTTGAATTCTCTTGAAAGCTTATTTTATGAACCCCGTATTAAACAAAGAGCTAAAACTGCGCTTTCGTTCAGGGAAAACGTTTGTCGGGATCCTGTTTTATCTGCTTGCACTCACCTTGTTGATGGTTGCTTTAATGTATGTGCTCAGAACATCAAGTCCAAGCGGATTTTTTAAGCCGCAAGAAAGTAGATTGATGTTTATGTTTTTGGCATTTTTTCAATTAGGATTAGTTTTATTTATTACCCCAGGACTGACAGGCGGAGTTATTAGTAGTGAACGAGAAAGACAAACACTAAGCATTCTATTAACAACCACCCAAAGCAGCTTTACAATTGTTATTGGTAAATTGCTCTCGTCCATTTCGTATTTAGTTTTGTTAATTTTAGCAAGTCTTCCGATTTATAGTTTTGTGTTTTTATTTGGTGGAATTTCGCCGACTCAGTTAGCGCAAGTATTTTTCTTTAGCTTGTTTACGATGCTTGTGATTGGCAGCTTTGGTGTTTTGTTTTCTACCCTTATACGTAAAACAATTGTAAGTATGGTCACAACATATAGTGTTACTTTATTTATTGTTGCTGGAACGGCAGTTATCTCCCTAATTCTTTTTCAAATTGCGGATATCTATGCTGTTGCCACGCCAAAAAAGGTTCCATCTGTGTATTTTAGTGCCATGTTTAATCCTGGCATTGTTTTAGCTGATGTCTTTGAACCGACTGTTTCTGAACAAATAAAAGAAATCACAGGAATTAAATTTCCAATATGGGCTGCTCACCTTATTACTTATTGCATTGTTATTGTGCTTTCATTAACAATTAGTGTTCGTAATTTACGTGCCAATATGAAAAAGGGAAGTTGATAGGTCTATGGAAAATCTCCGACAATACAAGGAATTAATCAAACCAGTAAGAAGGTCCATTGCGAGAGAATTGATTGCAAAAGAGCTATGCTTATTACTTGCACTTTTAGGAGGAGGATTTCTTCTCCTCTCTATTAGTGCTAGTCTTTTTATTCTTCCGTTTTTGTTTTGCTTTCTATTAATAGCTACGTGTCTTTCTATATTGTTCTTTCTCTTTCGATTATGGAGAAAATGGCCAACAGAAAAGCAGGCAGTAAGGCTATATAATCAGTTTGTGTCAGATGACTATGCAATAGCTGCCTATTCTTATTTAGAGAGTGAGGGGGCGGTGGAACAATTAGTTGTAAAGCAGGCAATCGCAGAAATGGGACGTAATCAAACGTATGTATTAAAGCGAAAGAAAAAATTAGTTTACCCTATTCCCATTTTTACAGGCATTGTTTGTCTTCTTATCACTGTTCTCTTGCAGATATTCCCATCTGCCAATATGGAAGCTGCTAAGAAAAAAGAAAATGAAATAAAAACAATAGCCAAGACGGAGAAGGAATTAGAAAAAGCGATCAAAAAAGAAACAGATAAACAAGTTCAAAAAGAGTTGAAAAAGCTGCAAAAGGAAGTCAAAAAGAAGGATACAGTAGAAAAAACCTTTGCTGAACTCGAAAAGCAAGCAAAAGAGTTGCAGCTTAAAAAAAGAAAGCTTCAAGAAAAAAGCAGCGAACGCCAAAAAGCAGAGGAAAAGCTTAATGAGGCAGGTTTAAAGTCTCTTTCTAAAGCTATATCAGAGGGTGATCAAGAAGCCTTAAAAAAGGAATTACAAAAAGCAAACGAACAATATGAACAGTTAACAGATAAGCAAAAAGAGGCGCTCAATCAATTAACAGGAGGAAATCAGCAGCTTTCAGAAGAACAATTAAAGCAACTTCTAGAGAAAATGGATGAATTACTTAATAATGAGGGGCTTTTACAACAATTAGAAACGATGCAAACAGAACTTGCACAGCTAGAAAATATCCTTAAAAAGGAAAGTCTCGCAAATGGAATTGCCATTCCTAATTCTAATACAGTTGCCAGTGGCTCCAATAATACGGAATCTAATTCTTCTAGTAATTCCAATTCCAATGGTCAGCAAGGTCAGAATGACTCAGATAGCGGAGATGATGGTGCTTCCTCAGGTAACGGTAATGGCTCTAGCTCAGGAAGCGGATCAGGAACAGGCTCTGGTTCAGGTAACGGCTCTGGTTCTGGAACAGGAAGTGGTAGTGGCGGTGGCTCAGGAAATGGCAACGGAACAGGAGCCGGCTTTGGGAGCGGAGGCAGAGAGCTAACGGTGCCGGAAAAACTAGATGGAAAACAAAATACAGAGGTGGATGCAGGAAAGTTAGGCGAAGGTAAGCAAGGTCAGATAACAGAAGGAGAAGGTCCAATCCTAAAAGGGAATGTTCGACCATATGAACAAGTGTTTTCAGACTATGAAACTGCTTACCGGGAAAGTACCTCTCGATATAAATTACCACATGATTTAGAAAACATAGTAAAAAATTATTTTACCGAAATAAAACCAAATGAAAAGTAGGGGAAATGATGAAAAAAGAATTAATGGAACAGGATTTTATCCAAGCAGAAGCATTACTTAAAAAGGTGAAAGATGAAATTGGAAAATTTATTGTCGGCCAAGAAAAAATTACCGATGAGGTTCTTTGGAGTATGTTGGCAGGGGGGCATGTGCTTTTAGAAGGGTTGCCAGGTCTTGGGAAGACAATGATGATTCGAACAATTTCCGAAGTAATGGATTTATCCTTTGCTAGAATTCAGTTTACACCAGATCTAATGCCAGCAGATATTACGGGTACGATGGTGCTGCAGCCTGATGAAAGCGGGAAACAGCAGTTTCATTTTCATGAGGGACCTTTATTCAATCATATTGTCCTTGCCGATGAAATAAACCGGGCGACTCCGAAAACGCAAAGTGCGTTATTAGAAGCAATGGGAGAAAAAACCGTCACAATTATGGGAGAAACGAAAAAATTAGAAGCGCCGTTTTTTGTACTAGCTACACAAAATCCTCTTGATATGGAAGGAACTTATCCATTGCCAGAAGCGCAGCTCGATCGTTTCATCTGTAAATTACATGTCACGTATCCATCGAAAGAGGAATTAAAAGCAATTATTAGAAGGACAACAGGAACGGAAACAACTTTATTAACACGTGTAGCATCTGTCGAAGATATTATTTACTTACAAAGTCTTGTCAAACAAATTCTTTTAGCTGACGATATTTTAGAGGTTGCAGTTAACATTGTTTCGGCGACTCATCCTAGTTCAGAGGATGCAACAGAATTAGGAAATAAATATATTCAGGCAGGCAGCGGACCGAGGGGTTTGCAGTCATTAGTATCAATGGCCAAGGCAAGAGCGTTAGCTTCTGGTAGATATCATGTTTCTATAGCGGATTTACGACATGCTGCTCTTCCTGTGTTCAGACATCGAATTTTACTTAATTTTGAAGGAGAAATAGCAGGAATAACGCCAGATCAAATTATTGACGATATTTTAGATCAAACGTTGCGGGTTGAAGCAGGGAAAGGACGATGAAGGATTATCATCAATTATTGGCTCGAATGAATCGAAGAAGCTTGCAAGTTTCTACAAAAGGAGCAGGGATGCAAAACGGCAGAAGAAAATCCCATATTCATGGAACCTCTTTGGATTTTGCTGACTATAAAGTCTATCATCCTGGCGATGATATCCGCCAAATCGATTGGAATGTATATGGTCGTACAAATAAGCCCTATATTAAAAGATTTCAAGATGAAAAAGAGATTTCAGTTAGTATATTCCTAGATGCTACTTCTTCCATGAAACAGGTTCCTGTGAAATGGGAGTTAGCGCGAGAATTAGCTGCAAGCTTAGCCTATATTACGCTATCTCATGAAGATCGTCTAAGTTTTGCTGCCGTTTCTACAGATTTTTCCTTTCACCGTAAAGGATCAGTTCATAATAAACGGACCTTTTATGAAATTGTCGGTGTAAGGAACGATACCCAGGATGAAAGCTTTACTCAATCATTAGCAAACTCCTTAACAGCGCCAACGCAACTGGTTATTTTGATTACAGATGGTTTAGAACCGTTAACGTTATTTGAAGAAAGTTTTAAACGATTAAAATATCGTAATCAGCAAATATGGCTGATTCAATTATTAAGTGAAACAGAGATAAATCCTCCCTTTTCGGGAGATATCCAGCTAGTGGATAGTGAAAATGGAAAAATGGTTGATGTAAGCTTGAATCCTTCGATTAAAACGCTATATAAAAATAGGCTAGATGATCATAATGATAATCTTGAAATTCTTTGTGCCACATATGGAATCCACTATTGCCGAATAAGCGATAAACTAGATATACAAACGATTATTTTGCGTGAACTAGCGTTTGCTGGATTGATTCAATAATATTTTTTTGGTTAAGAAAGTATAAGTCTCTTAAGTCTATCTGATATCTCATTTCAGTGTTCTTATCTTTCTTAACCGAGCAAAAAGGAGAGAAAAAATGCACTTAGCAAATCCGTACTATTTTTTGCTGCTAATTTTTATTGTGGCATTTATCCTATTTTATTTTTTTCGAAAAAAATATACAAAACAAATTATTCCTTCTAATTTACTGTGGGAAGAAGTTCTAAAGGAAATGAGGGCAACATCCTGGTTTCATAAATGGCAAAATAATCTATTGTTTTGGCTACAGCTTCTATGTCTCCTTTTATTAATGTTTGCACTAGTTGGACCATATTTTTCAAAAGAGACGATGAAAGGGGAACAAATTATTCTTCTTTTTGATACTTCGGCATCTATGGCAGCAGAAGGTAAAGACTTTAACCGTTTGGAAGATAGTAAAAATGAGGCAGTTGAAATGGTGCAAGGTATCCAGCAAAACCAAACAGTCACGATTTTAGAGGTAAATGATCGTCCAAAAATAATTCTTCATGGCGAGTCAGATCGAAACAAAATAAGTCGTGCAATTAAAGACATAGAGCTTTCTTATACTCACGAAGACTGGCAAAGTGCTACAGAGCTTACGGCAAGCCTTGCAAAAGAAGGCAAGAGTGCTATTCATATTTTTTCTGACGGACTGGAGGAGGAAAAGATGAATAATCTCGATTCCTTCTATGTGGAAGTACATAATCAAGAGCAGGGCCAAGAAGAAAATCTTTCTATTTTATCTTTTGGTGTATCAAAAAAAGATAAAAAAGTGGCAGGTATAGCAATGCTGGAAAATCAAACAGATTCCCTCCAAAAAGTACCTTTACTTGTAGAAAGTGAAAAAATCGTGCTCTTTCAACAAGAAGTGGAACTGCAGCCACAAGAGAGAAAAATAGTAGCGATAAATGATCTTCCAGAGAAGTCTTATTATAATGCCAAGATCGACGTAGGCGATAACTATTTAGTGGACAATAGGCAAACAGCTGTATTTAATAAACAGGCAACGACGATGTATACAGATAAGGAGATGAATCCATTTTTAATAAAAGGATTTGAAGCGATTGGTCTTCGTGTGATTCAAATGGAGAATAAAGAGGAATTTTTAAATAAAAAGGATAGTATTTTTCTCTTATCTGGTTCCACACTGCCGAAAAATATTGAGGCGCCATTTGTCTTCTTTTTTGTTGATGGGAAAAAGGCCGAAGTACAAACAGCTGTAGAAGCAAGTGAAGACGAGCTATTATTACATGTAGATATGAAGGATGTTTTTATTGCGAGTGCAATGAATCAAACAATAGAAGGGGTAAAACCAATTGTTAAAGGTGGAGACCTGCCATTAATTCAAAAAGGTATGGTCCATAATCAGCCAGCCATTCTAATTCACTTTGATTTGAAGGACAGTGATTGGCCATTGCATCCTAGTTTTCCAATCTTTTTATATAATATGTATCAATGGCTTTCCTCTCAATCAAATTATATAGGGGATTTTCAGCCTTTAGAATCGAGAACGATTCACTTAACGAATCAAGCAGCAGATTGGGATATTTATAATGAAAGTGATCAACTAGTCGGCTCGTTTTCGATGGAAGGGGATGGGTTTCAAGCACCCAAACTACCTGGCGTTTATCAGCTAACAAATGATTCAGACCTGATGTATTTTTCCGTAAATTTAGATGATCGCGAAAAGATGATTGCCTCCCAAAAATCGTTTATCCTAAATGAAGATCAATTAAAGGAGAATGAAATAACCAAAACACAAAGTGATTGGCTCTGGTACCTATTATGTATGCTTGCTTTTCTAATTTTATGTATAGAATGGGAGGTTTATCGACGTGCAAATAGAGTTTAAATACCCATTCATTCTATTAATCTTCCTTCCTATCGCATTTCTTCTATATCGATATTGGAAACAGACGAGAACAGTAACAAATCGTCAGGAAAGGTATCTCATTCTTTTTCTAAGAAGCTGTATCTTTCTTTTGCTAATTGTGGCACTAGCCATACCTCAAGTTGTTCTGCCACAAAAAGAAACACCGGTTGTTTTTGTAATGGATCGTAGTGCAAGTGTGCAGGATTCAGGAGCACAGCAACTGGAGTGGCTGGAAAAAAGCCTGCAAAATAAGAATGAAAAAGATAAATATAGTGTCCTTTCCTTTGGAGAAAAAGCAACCATTGAACAGATGATGGGAAAAGAAGGTCTTCGTTTTCCTAAATGGGATGAGGAGACAGGCAAAGATCATACAAATATAGAGGGTGCCATTAATCTTGCCAGCAGTGTATTTTCGAATAATAGTGGAGGTAGAATTGTATTATTCACGGACGGCAATGAAACAATGGGGAATCTGACTGAAGCAGCAAAATTATTAAAAAATCGCTCTATTGAATTGGATACGGTATTACTCGACCCCCATCAATATGAAGACACTGCTGTAACAGAAGTGGAGGTACCATCGACTTTGTATGAAGGGGAAAAAGCAGCAGTTTCTGTAACTATTGAAAGTAATACAGCCAAAACAGGGTTGCTTCATTTCTATGAAAATAATAATAAAATAATATCGAAACCGATTGATATTAGTGAAGGAACAAATATCGTTCCAATCGAGTTTACAGTGGAACAAGCTGGATTGGTAACATTTAAAGCAGAAGTAGAGTTAACAAATGATGCTTACGCGGAAAATAATAAACTCCAGGTTGTTAATATGGTTAAGACAATTCCACAAATATTATTAGTGCAAAATAGCCCGAATGAAGCGCTTGTTCAAGCCTTGGAAGCAGCAGGATACAAAGT
This sequence comes from Niallia sp. RD1, assembly GCF_024219955.1. Lineage (NCBI taxonomy): Bacteria > Bacillati > Bacillota > Bacilli > Caryophanales > Bacillaceae > Niallia > Niallia sp. RD1. Next base: position 3,509,195 of record NZ_CP100420.1, read on the forward strand.
AGAAGTTCGTTCCTCCATTCAGCTTCCTACCGTCCTTTCTGGCTATTTAAACTATCAGTCCATTATTTTTAATAATATTGCAGCAACGGATATTACAGAAAACCAAATGAATCTTGTCGAGAAAAGTGTGAAAGACTTTGGAATTGGCTTCCTCATGACAGGTGGGGAAAATAGTTTTGGACTAGGTGGTTATTTCCAAACGCCTATTGAAAAATTGTTGCCTGTTGATATGGATATAAAAGGGAAAAAGGAAATGCCATCTCTAGCATTAATGATTGTACTAGATAGGTCTGGGAGTATGGACGGATCTAAATTTTCATTAGCGAAAGAGGCTGCGGCACGTTCGGTTGAACTACTTCAAGAATCAGATACTTTAGGTTTTATTGCTTTTGACGATAAGCCATGGGTAATTGTAGAACCAAAACCTTTGAAAAATAAAGAAGAAGTAGTGGATAAAATCCGTTCTGTGCCTGTTGGTGGCGGTACAGAAATTTATGGATCTTTGGTGGAAGCATATGATCAAATTAGTGATTTAGATGTAAAAAGAAAACACATTATTTTATTAACAGATGGACAGTCTGCAACGAATAACAATTATGAAGAGCTAATTAATAATGGAAGTAAGAAAAATGTCACCCTTTCAACGGTAGCTCTAGGTGCCGATGCAGATAGAAATCTCTTAGAGGAATTAGCAGAGTTTGGAGCAGGGCGTTTTTATGATGTGCAAGACTCTACGGTAATTCCCTCCATTTTATCAAGAGAAACGGTTATGGCTACAAGAACCTATATTGAGGATACTCCATTTTATCCTCAAATAAAATCTGGCTATGGATGGGATTCTTTATTTAATCAAGGGGTTCCAGAAATGAATGCCTATATTGCGACAAGTGCGAAATCCGAAAGCACCGTTCCGATTGTTAGTACAAAGGAGGATCCGATTTTAGCAGAATGGCAATACGGTTTAGGAAAGACGATTGCGTTTACCTCGGATGTTAATGGCGCATGGGCAGGAGACTGGGCCCGCTGGAATCAATGGAGCAACTTTATAACAAAAATGGTCGCAAATACGCTACCGCAATACGATTCTGAGGCGTATTCATTGACGGTAGAAAAAGAGAAGGATCGAACCTATCTTTCTGTTTCCGCTGATCAATTATCGATGCTTCCAATTGAAACAACCATTACCTCTGAAAGAGGAGAAACGATTGAAGGAAACACAAAAATGATTGCGCCTGGAAAATATGAGGTAGATATTGGAAATGATCCTGGGCTTTATTTTATTCATGTTAAACAAACAGATGAGGATGGAAACATATCTGTTTACCAATCCGGTTTTACCATTCCGTACTCAGATGAATATTTAATTACTGGAATAAATGAAGAAAAAATGGAAGAACTTCTTGCTATTACAGGTGGTATCCAATTGCAAAAGGAATCACAAGCATTCCGTCCACTAAAGGACCCAGCTAAGCAAAAGCAGGAAATTACCGAAGTCTTACTGTTCATTAGCTTTCTTTTGTTATTTATAGAAATAGCGATTAGAAGATTTGGTTTGCCGGTGACATTACTTGTTTCCTTGGATAAGCGGAGAAATGTGAAGGATAAAAAGGATCGTTTCGTCACTAAGGAAAAGAAAGAGGCAGCAGTTGTTCAAAAGAAAGATGTACAACAGCAAGTGCCTATTAGAGAGAAGCGTAAAAAGCAAGAGAAACCACTTAAAAAGGCGAAGGTAGATAAAGAGAAAACAGAGAGCGAAAATCATTTGGATCAATTATTAGAAATGAAGCGAAAGAAAAAGCGCTAAATTTACTTTTGATTTTGTTTTTCGTGATAGACTGCAGGCGACTTAGTTAGTTGTCTGTAGTTTTTTTATGATTGTATTTTTAACTCGCGAGTGGGCTTAATGCCCTTGTGGCAAAGGAAGCAGATTCACAAGAATGTTGTTTGTATTCCCTACCGTTCACCGTGTTTCCTTTATCTCAGTCAGATACCTTCCAGTTTGTACAACGATGACCAAGGCGCTTCCGCTTTTCGATTTGTAAAGATATTTTCTTGACATCTTTTTTTTGGGTGTGTAAAATAGTCGTTGTAAAGGCTTTTGACTTAACACGGGGGTATTATTCGATGCTTGAAAAAACAACGAGAATGAATTATTTATTTGATTTCTATCAGTCGTTGTTAACACCGAAGCAACGAAGCTATATGTCTCTTTACTATTTGGATGATTACTCTCTTGGGGAGATTGCTGCTGAGTACAATGTAAGCCGTCAAGCGGTGTATGATAACATTAAACGTACAGAAGCAATGCTAGAAGAATATGAGAATAAGTTATTGTTACTTCAGAAATTTCAGGAACGCCAAGTTCTTTTTGAAAAGATGAAAAAAATGCTAGAACATGATACCTTATCTATATCTGCGTTGCAAGAAGCAGTAGAGGAACTAGAGAAATTAGATTAAGGAGGCTGACGTATGGCATTTGAAGGTTTAGCTGACCGACTGCAGAACACGATGCAAAAAATCCGTGGAAAAGGGAAAGTAAACGAAGCGGATGTTAAAGAAATGATGCGTGAAGTTCGTCTTGCGCTCCTAGAAGCAGACGTTAACTTTAAAGTGGTAAAAGACTTTGTAAAAAAAGTAAGTGAACGTGCAGTTGGACAGGAAGTGCTAAAAAGCTTAACTCCTGGACAACAAGTTATTAAAGTAGTAAAAGAGGAACTTACCGAATTAATGGGTGGAGAAGAAAGTAAAATTGGCGTTAGTAAACGTCCTCCAACTGTTGTTATGATGGTCGGACTTCAAGGGGCAGGTAAAACAACAACCACCGGTAAACTTGCAAATTTACTACGTAAAAAACATAATCGTAATCCATTATTGGTAGCTGCAGATATTTATCGCCCTGCTGCGATTAAGCAATTGCAAACATTGGGTAAACAACTTGATTTTCCTGTGTTTTCATTAGGAGACCAAGTTAGTCCAGTTGAAATTGCGAAGCAAGCGATTGAAAAAGCGAAAGAAGATCATCATGATTATGTTTTAATTGATACTGCAGGTCGTCTTCATGTAGATGAAGCGCTTATGGATGAATTAAAGCAAATCAAAGAGCTAGCAAACCCAGAAGAAATATTACTTGTTGTCGATGCTATGACAGGGCAAGATGCTGTTAATGTAGCTGGTAGCTTTAACGAGCAGTTAGGGTTAACGGGAGTTGTCTTAACAAAACTTGATGGTGATACTCGTGGGGGAGCTGCGCTTTCCATTCGTTCTGTCACAAACACACCAATTAAATTTGTTGGTTTGGGAGAAAAAATGGACGCGCTTGAAACGTTTCATCCTGAAAGAATGGCTTCCAGAATTTTGGGGATGGGCGATGTTCTCAGCTTAATTGAAAAAGCACAAATTAACGTGGACGAAGAAAAGGCAAGAGAGCTAGAAAAGAAAATGAAGTCAGATTCATTCACTTTTGATGACTTTCTTGATTCTCTAAGCCAGGTTAGAAGTATGGGGCCACTTGACGAATTAATAAAAATGATGCCAGGTGCGAACAAAATTAAAGGCTTAAACAATATGAAAGTGGATGAAAAACAAATTGCACATGTCGAGGCAATAATTAAGTCCATGACAAAGCAAGAAAAAGAACATCCAGAAATCATCAATGCTGGCAGAAGAAAGCGTATTGCTAAAGGAAGCGGAAGAACCGTTCCGGAAGTTAATCGACTTTTAAAACAGTTTGATGACATGAAAAAAATGATGAAGCAAATGACCAATATGGGTCAAAAAGGCAAGAAAAAAGGTAAATTCAAATTACCATTCAACCCTTTTTAACGACGTTTTTTGTATGGAAGTGGCTTTATTTGTCTATTGAAAATGCGTAAAAACAGTCTGTTAGAAGGCGTTAAATAAAGATTTTTAACACTGACAAGAAAAAACACTTTACAAAGTGTTGGAGTATCTGATAATATACTATCTTGTGTGAAACTATTCGGAGGTGCAATATTAAATGGCAGTAAAAATTCGTTTAAAAAGAATGGGAGCAAAAAAATCTCCTTTTTATCGTATCGTAGTAGCAGATTCTCGTTCACCACGTGATGGACGTTTTATTGAAACAGTAGGAACTTACAATCCAGTAGCAAACCCTGCTATCGTAGAAATCAACGAAGATAAAGCTCTACAATGGTTACAAAATGGTGCAAAACCATCTGATACAGTTCGTAACCTATTCTCTAACCAAGGTATTATGGAAAAATTCCATAATATCAAAAACGGTAAATAATTTTTGATGCAATGAAAGAGCTTATAGAAACGATTGTTAAGCCCCTTGTTGATTTTCCAGAGGAAGTTGCTGTAACTGTAACAGAAGAGGATAATCGTATCACTTACTTGCTTTCTGTCAACGAGAATGACATCGGAAAGGTAATAGGGAAGCAAGGGCGAGTTGCAAGAGCAATTCGAACGATTGTTTATGCAGCAGGATCATTACAACAAAAGAGAATTATTGTTGATATTAGAGATTAAATGAAAGGAAGGAGGGGGAACCCTCCTTCCTTTGTTTTTTAGGAAAAAACAGAAGCCGTTGGCTGATAAATTGGAATTTTGGCTGATAAGGGTGCAGAGTTGGCTGATATAACGAGATTTTGGCTGATAAGGGTGCAGAGTTGGCTGATATAACGAGATTTTGGCTGATAAGGGTGCAGAGTTGGCTGATATAACGAGATTTTGGCTGATAAAGGAGCAACATTGGCTGATAAATTGAGATTTTGGTTGATAAACGCACTTGATTTGAAAAATCAATTCCTCCCTGCTTTTAGACGAAAACAGCTATATATGTTACCTTGTTAGTAGTAAGTACTAAAGCTGTCATCTGTTAGGAGGAAGTGTATGAAGATTCTTCAGTCTGTAACAGTAAAACAAGTCTTAACCGAGGCTACAAGAAAGTCGATTTCCAATCGATACATGCAAGAAATACAACAACTAGAAAAAGAAGTGCAGCAGCTTCAATTTGAAGAAAGAAAACAATTAAAAAATCATCCTTCTGGTTCGGAAATAAAAAGTTTTTTTCGTAAGGAAGTTATAAATAAACTAGAGAAACAAAAATTGATAGAGTTTCAATTAGATCAATTACATATACTACCATTAGAGACAGAAATCAAAGAACAGGAAGTAACGGCTGTTGTCGATGTGGAGATCGGACAGGTTTGGGAAAGTGCTAATAAGACGATTATTGTGAAAGATGGAATAGTGGTTGATATTCGATAGAGGTGAAAGTAATGGAAAAATGGTTTAATGTCGGAAAAGTTGTGAACACACATGGAATTAGAGGGGAAATTCGGGTAATTTCTCGAACTGATTTTCCAGAGGAACGATATAAGGTTGGCAATACGATCTATTTTTTTCAAACAGATAAAGCGGATCCCCTTGAGCTGAAAATTAAAAGCCATCGCGAACATAAAAATTTTAATCTACTTACGTTTGAAGGCTACGATAATGTAAATAATGTGGAATTTATGAAGGGCGGTCTCTTAAAAGTGCCGGAAAGCTTTCTAGGAGAGCTGGCAGAAAATGAATACTACTTTCATGAAATCATTGGTTGTAAAGTGGTAACGGTTGAAGGAGACGAGCTTGGTGAAATAACAGAGATTCTAACACCAGGTGCAAATGATGTTTGGGTTGTTAGAGGAAAAAATCGAAATGAAATATTGATTCCTTATATTGAAGATGTGGTAATGAAAGTAGATGTAAAAGAAAAAGTAGTTGTAATTGAGCCAATGGAAGGGCTGTTGTCTTAATGAAAATCGATGTACTCACTTTATTTCCAGAGATGTTTGAAGGGGTTCTCCATAGTTCCATTTTAAAAAAAGCGCAAGAAGCGGAAAAAGTAGCTTACAATGTTATTAATTTTCGTGATTACTCCGACAACAAACATCAAGCCGTTGATGATTATCCATACGGAGGCGGGGCTGGGATGGTGTTAAAACCTCAGCCGATATTTGATGCTGTCGATGCTTTAAAACCAAAAGAAGAAGGATTAAAGCCTCGTGTCATTCTTATGTGCCCTCAAGGCGAAAGATACAGTCAATCGAAAGCGGAAGAATTAGCAGAAGAGGAGCATTTAATCTTCATCTGTGGACATTATGAAGGCTATGATGAAAGAATTAGAGAGCATTTAGTAACAGATGAAATCTCTATTGGTGACTATGTTCTTACTGGCGGCGAATTAGGCGCTATGGTCGTTATTGATAGTGTAGTACGGTTATTGCCAGGTGTGCTTGGAAAAGAAGCATCCCATGTAAATGATTCCTTTAGCACTGGTTTACTAGAACACCCCCATTACACAAGACCAGCGGATTTTCGCGGTATGAAGGTGCCAGACACTTTATTATCTGGAAATCATGCGCATATTGATGAATGGAGAGAAAGGGAATCCTTTCGTAGAACGATTGAAAGACGACCTGATTTACTAGAAAATTATCCGCTAACAGAGAAGCAGCAAAAGCTAGTAACGGAATTAAAAAAACAGCATCATCCAAGTTGACATAATTTGATTATGTTAACATAGTCTTATCCGAAACAACAAAGTCCTATTATTTTTAAAAAAATATTGCTGTTATTCTACTTTTATGTTAATATAACACTTGTGACTTAAGCAGATGTATTTCTGTGAAGGGTCTTATAACGATGTTCCGCTGCAAGAGGTCTCAAATTAGAGTGCAAGAGCGTCTGTTGGAAGGAGTTGAAAACGATGCAAAAATTAATAGAAGAAATTACAAAAGAACAACTTCGTGCTGATCTTCCTGCGTTCCGTCCTGGTGACACTGTACGTGTACACGTGAAAGTTGTTGAGGGTACTCGTGAGCGTATTCAGATTTATGAAGGTGTTGTAATTAAGCGTCGTGGTGGAGGAATTAGCGAAACTTTCACAGTTCGTAAAGTTTCTTATGGAGTTGGCGTTGAACGTACATTCCCTGTTCACACACCTAAAATTGCGAAGCTAGAAGTTATCCGTCGCGGTAAAGTACGCCGTGCGAAACTTTACTACCTACGTAACCTACGTGGTAAAAAAGCTCGTATTAAAGAAATTCGATAATTGTTACCAAAAAAGAGCCTGTTCTTGTAACAAGCTCTTTTTTATATCTTATTATCACAAGCTTGTACTTTTAAATATGTAATTAAAGTTAACCACCTGAGTTGATTGGAGTGGAAAACAACGGGCTTCCTTCAGAAGGTAAAAGAACATTCAATGATAATAATTCGATAGATCAACAACTGACAAACTTTCCAATTTTACTTCATCCAGAAATTCCGCTAAAATATATCATGTTAGATAAGCGTTCATTCATACATAAAAAAATACCTATATTGGTTCAGTTAAGGATTGGTGAAAGGCATGGAAACTGAAAAGAAGAAGAAAAATGAAGTATGGGAATGGAGTAAAGCACTCATTATTGCTGTCTTACTTGCTTTTGTGATTCGGTATTTTTTATTTGCACCAATAGTAGTCGATGGCGAATCCATGCAATATACATTGCTTGATCAAGATCGAATGATTGTAAACAAAATAAACTATAAAATAAGTGAACCGAAGCGTTTTGATATTATTGTTTTTCACGCACCAGAAGGTAAAGACTACATAAAAAGAGTAATCGGCCTTCCGGGAGATACGATTGAGTATCGAGATGATGTATTATATGTAAATGGACAAGCTTATGAAGAACCGTATTTAGAGCATAATAAAGAAGGAATAATTGGTTCCTTAACAGAAGACTTTACAGCAACTGTACCAGAAGGGGAATTGTTTGTGATGGGAGATAACCGTCGTAACAGTAAAGATAGTCGTCATATCGGTACAATTGGCTTTGATAAAATTATCGGCAGTACTAGTGTAGTATATTGGCCAATATCGGATTTGAAAATAGTAGAATAATGTAAGTGGAAGAAACAGAGGTGCATGCATGACTATACAATGGTTTCCAGGCCATATGGCAAAAGCTAGAAGGCAAGTAACGGAAAAATTAAAGCTGGTAGATATTATTTTTGAATTAGTGGATGCGAGAATTCCGCAATCATCTCGAAATCCAATGATCGATGAAATTATCCAGCATAAGCCGAGAATTGTTTTATTGAATAAAGCAGATATGGCAGATAAAGAACGAACAAAGGAATGGATAAGTTATTTCAAAAAGCAAGGCATTCAAGCACTTGCGATTAATTCACACGCTGGGGTTGGAATGAAGGAAATTACGGCCTTAGCGAAAGAGGTATTAGCGGAAAAGTTTGATCGGATGAAAGCAAAAGGAATTAGACCGCGAGCGATTCGAGCGATGATTGTTGGGATTCCGAATGCAGGTAAATCGACTTTAATCAATAGATTAGCGAAAAAAAATATTGCGAAAACCGGAAATACCCCTGGTGTTACGAAGGCACAGCAATGGATTAAAGTGGGAAAAGAACTAGAGCTATTGGATACACCAGGAATATTATGGCCGAAATTCGAAGACCAAGAAGTTGGTTTAAAGCTTGCTTTGACGGGTGCTATAAAGGATACCATTTTAAATTTACAGGATATCGCTATCTTTGGACTTCGCTTTTTAGAAAAAGAATATCCAGAACGATTAAAAGAAAGATATCAGCTAGAAACGATACCAGAAGATACAGTAGAGTTGTTTGATCGTATCGGAACGTTTAGAGGAGCGCTATCAGGCGGCGGCGTGATAGACTATGATAAAGTAACAGAACTGATTATCCGAGACATTAGAGGCGAAAAATTCGGACCTTTAACATTTGAAAAAACAGAGGATATGCAATAAAGCTTAAAAGAGAAGTGGCTAAAAACAGACACTTCTCTTTTTTATGGAAAGGCTATAGGTTTATTTTGTTAATAGAATCCTCTGTTGGTATCAACGAACCGAATAAAAATATTATCTAAAATTCAAATGTTTTTTGAAGGAAGATACTCATGGGAAAAACAAAAAAATATAAAGAAAGTTTCTATCAGTGAAGGTTTTTCCTCATCCCTCACCTAGCTTCCTTGATTTCTCGTAGCTTGAAATAAGGAGCTTACTGCCCATTATAAGAGTGGAATATAATAAAAAAACGATCTATTAACCGATATAAGTAACGAGGTGTAAAAGATGAAATTAGCAACAATGAAAGAAATAAAAGAGGCGCTTGAAGCAATAAATGAAAAAAACGACCCATTTATCCTCGAATTACAAAAAGACGAGAGAAAAGGGGCTCAGAAGCTTTTAAAAGCATGGCTAAAGCGCATAGACAAGGAACAAAGGCTTCATGATCATTTTGTAACGATGAATCACTATGAAAAAGAAATTAGAAATCAAGGTTATACATATATTGCTGGAATTGATGAAGTAGGCAGAGGTCCGTTGGCAGGACCGGTTGTCACTGCAGCTGTCATCCTTCCTGAGGATTTTTATTTACCTGGCATTGATGATTCTAAGAAATTGTCCGAGAAAAAACGAGAATTATTTTACGAAGTAATTCAACAGGAAGCAATTGCTATTGGGGTCGGTATTATCCAGCCCGCCGAAATTGATCGAATCAATATTTATCAGGCGACAAAAAAGGGGATGCTCGAGGCAGTCCAAGAACTTTCTCAAACCCCAGACTATTTGCTTATTGATGCAATGAAACTGGCAACTCCCTACCCAAGTCAGTCTTTAATTAAAGGGGACAGTAAAAGTGTTTCGATTGCTGCAGCAAGTATTATCGCAAAAGTGACAAGGGATCGGATGATGAAAGAGTTACATCAAGAATATCCAGATTATCATTTCGCAAGCAATGTGGGCTATGGGACACAAGAGCATTTAGTTGCCCTGAAGGAATGTGGAATTACGATCCATCACCGTAAAAGTTTTTCCCCAATAAAAGAAATGGTAGAAAATAGATAGTTTTTGCAGTGAATAGTTATGTTCGAATGGAGGAGGAAATAAAAGATGAATGTTAACCATATTGTCCAAAGTTTATTTCAAGAAAATCTTACAAGCAATAAAGCTCTTGAATTACGAGACGGACAACTAGTATATGGGAAATTAACTAAACTATTTCCTCATCAAATGGCGGAGGTGCAAATAGGCTCGCAAAAAATGCTAGCAAACCTAACTATACCATTAACTGTGGATCAAAGTCATTGGTTCCAAGTTTCTGTGACAGATGATAAACCAGTATTAAAAGTGCTCCCCCAATCACAAGAAGTACTAGCTGAAAAAGGTGATATTAGGGGATTATTTCATCAGCTGCATCTTCCTGATACGAAAGAAAATAAACTGTTAACTAGTTATCTACTATCTCATAATCTGCCTATTACAAAAGAATCAATGAAAGCATTAAGTGAATGGCTGCCACATTCGATTGGGAAGCAAGAGCTTTCTGTAATTGGCCTTATGATTGAAAGAGAGCTTCCATTAACGAAAGAAGTTTTTTCGAGTATTTCATCCTTGCAAACGGGCAAAGGAGTTAGTGTACTGATAGAGGAGCTGCAACATCAGCTTTTTACCAACAACGTCAAAGAACCAACCTTATCTAATTTGCTTGCTAGTTTAAGGGAAGGGGGAAAAATTGCTCAAGATAATATTGTTGCTTCACTTAAAGAGATTTTTCATAAAATAGGCTATTCGTTTGAAGCCGAACTGTTAAAACAGGTACAGATAGAGGAGCGATCATCTCAGGAAATGTTAAAGCCGATGCTGTTAGAGTTAATGGGGAAAGACGTTCCAGCTGTTGTGAAAGAGACAGCAGGACAATTGATTGATAAAGTAACAGGTTATCAGCTAATATCTCAGCAGACAGGTCCAATTATGCAAATGATAACTGAAATTCCGCTTCGGTTTTTTAATCAACAAGTCGATGTTACGATGCAGTATACTGGGAGAAAAAAAGCGGATGGGAAAGTGGACAGTAGTTATTGTCGAATTCTATTTTACTTGGAACTTGCTCATTTAGAGGATACAGTTATTGATATAAACATTCAAAATCGTATCATGAATATGAGTGTCTTAAATGATCGAGCACTAGAACTAATGCCTTTGATTAAGAAGGCGGAAGAACCTTTAAAGGAAAAGCTTAGGGAATTAGATTATATGTTAATGTCAGTTCATGTGAAAGCTTTGACAAAAGAGAATAAGCCGCTATGGAGCTCCCCACAATCAATCAGTGCGAGTACCTACAAAGGGGTTGATATTAAAATATGACTAAACCAAATCCTTTGAAGAGAAAAGAAGCGATTGCGTTAACATATGAGCAGCATAAACATTCTGCTCCTGCTGTTATTGCAAAAGGGAAAGGGCTTGTGGCAGAACAAATTCTTGAGCGCGCCCGAAAAGAAAATATCCCGATTCAAGAAGATCCTTCTCTAGTCGAACTTTTAAGTAAATTAAATATTAATGAACAAATCCCTGAAGATTTATATATGGCAGTAGCTGAGGTTTTTGCGTTTATTTATTCTTTAGAGAAGGAAACGACTAAAAAAGATGAGGAAAAATAGTGGAAATAAAGAAAAAATATTTTTAAATGTAAAATATTTAAAGATAAAAGCCTTTTTTATAGACAAAGAAAGGTTTTTTCATTTAAAATGAAAGCGTGACCATATTTTTGTTTTTTCTAAAAACATAAACAAATCGTAAATCGCTTCAAAAAGCCTATTAATACAGTGATAACGATTTTAATGTCAAAGGAGAAAACAAAAAAAGAAAGAAATAAATTTCGTTCTTTCGTTATAAAATGTAATAATGCAGTTGTCTCCAATTTTACACAAAAAGGGAAATTAAAGGGGTGTGGAAGCTTGAATATTCATGAATATCAGGGGAAAGAAATTTTAGAATTAAACGGCGTCTCAGTACCAAAAGGAAAAGTAGCTTTTACAGTAGAAGAGGCAGTACGAGCTGCAGAAACATTAACCAGTGACGTATGGGTAGTAAAAGCGCAAATTCATGCAGGTGGTCGTGGAAAAGCTGGCGGAGTAAAGGTTGCTAAAAGTTTGGAAGAAGTAGAGACTTATGCATCCGAAATTTTAGGCAGCACATTGGTTACACATCAAACTGGTCCAGAAGGAAAAGTAGTAAAACGATTATTAATTGAAGAAGGTTGCCGAATCAAAAAGGAATATTACATAGGATTTGTCGTTGACCGTGCAACATCTCGAATTGTACTAATGGCTTCTGAAGAGGGCGGTACAGAAATTGAGGAGATTGCAGAGAAGTATCCAGAGAAAATTGTGAAAGAAGTCATTGATCCAGTGACTGGCTTAACTCCGTTCCAAGCACGACGAGTTGCGTTTGCGATTAATATTCCAAGTAAGCAAGTAAATAAAGCAGTTGCATTTATGACTGGCTTATATAAAGTGTTTGTAGACAAAGACTGCTCAATTGCGGAAATTAATCCACTGGTGCTAACAGAGGATGGAAACATTATAGCGCTAGATGCGAAGCTGAATTTTGATGCAAATGCCTTGTATAGACATAAAGATATTGTTGCATACAGAGATTTAGATGAAGAAAACGAAAAGGAATTAGAAGCTTCTAAATATGATTTAAGCTATATTGCTTTAAATGGAAATATTGGCTGTATGGTAAACGGGGCTGGACTTGCTATGGCAACCATGGACATTGTAAAGCATTATGGCGGCGAGCCCGCGAACTTCTTAGATGTTGGGGGCGGTGCTACAGCTGAAAAAGTAACAGAAGCATTTAAAATCATTCTTTCTGATTCAAAAGTGAAAGGTATTTTTGTCAATATTTTTGGCGGTATCATGAAATGTGATGTTATCGCAACAGGGATTGTGGAGGCAGCAAAGCAAGTTAGTCTTCATGTACCTCTAGTTGTCCGCCTAGAAGGAACAAATGTTGAACTTGGCAAAAAGATTCTTCGTGAATCAGGAGTAGATATTGTAGCAGCGGAATCAATGGCTGATGGTGCTGAGAAAATTGTAACCTTAGTAGAACAAGGAGGGAACGAATAATGAGTGTTTTTATTAATAAAGATACAAAAGTCCTTGTCCAAGGGATCACAGGTGCAACAGCACTTTTTCATACAAAACAAATGCTGGAGTATGGTACAAAGATTGTCGGCGGTGTTACGCCCGGCAAAGGCGGTACTACTGTAGAAGGTGTACCAGTATTTAATACTGTAAAGGATGCAGTAGATGTAACAGAGGCAAATGCATCTGTTATTTATGTACCTGCACCATTTGCTGCAGATGCCATTTTGGAAGCAGTTGACGCAGAACTTGATTTGGTAATCTGTATTACAGAGCATATCCCAGTTCTTGATATGGTGAAAGTAAAACGTTATATGGAAGGGAAAAAGACTAGATTAATAGGCCCGAACTGTCCAGGTGTTATTACGCCAGAAGAATGTAAGATTGGAATCATGCCAGGATATATCCATAAGAAAGGCCATGTAGGGGTTGTCTCTCGTTCAGGTACCCTAACATATGAGGCAGTTCATCAGCTTTCCCAGGCTGGAATTGGCCAATCTACAGCTGTTGGAATTGGCGGAGATCCAGTAAATGGAACAGATTTTATTGATACGTTAAAAGCGTTTAATGAAGATGAAGATACGTATGCAGTAATTATGATTGGGGAAATTGGTGGTACTGCAGAGGAAGAAGCGGCACGATGGGTTAAGGAAAATATGACAAAACCTGTAGTAGGATTTATCGGTGGACGTACTGCTCCTCCAGGCAAGCGCATGGGTCATGCAGGTGCGATTATCTCAGGTGGAAAAGGAACAGCAGATGAAAAAATTAATGTTCTAACTGAATGTGGCATTAAAGTAGCTCCAACACCTTCTGACATGGGAGCCACCCTAATTGAAGTATTAAAAGAGCAGTCATTATATGAAAAATGTAAAACGCATGAAGTAGTAACAAAATAAAAGAGAAACAAATCTAGCCTTGTTTTTACAAAATAAGGCTAGGTTTTTTCGTGATTTTTCAAGGGGATAGCGTAAGGAATAGGCAATCTACAGATTTACAAATGGATAGAGCGCATGAATACTAGGCATTTTTGAAAAAACTATTTATAATGAAGGAAGATAATTCCTTATTTAACATGTGTTTTTTCACCTTCCTTTCTGTATTTTAAGCTGAATTTTTGTGGAAAAGTAGATAAGCGAAAGGAAGAAAAGATGGAAATAGCAAATGAATCATTAATTAAATTGCACCATTGTCGAGGAATCAGTTGGAAAATGATTGATAGTCTTCTAAAAGTAGATCCTACTCTTCAGTTGGATAATATCCCTTCCTTTATATCAACCTCATTATCTCCTACTATGCAGAGGGAAATCGTTGAAACTATCCGTTCTAACCATGTGGAAGAGCAATTGAATCAGTATCGATACAATCACATCCACGTAATCACTTTTTTTGATCCATTATACCCTCCATTTCTAAAAGAGATATATCAGCCCCCTTGGGTCCTTTATGCGAAAGGAGATCTTTCTTTGCTTCAATCGAAAAAAAAACTTGCAATTGTTGGTTCGCGTATGGCTACTCTGTATAGTACCAAAGTGATTCAAAAGCTTATGAAAGAATTAGTAGCGGAAGAAATCGTGATTGTAAGTGGTCTTGCGCATGGAGTAGATTCGATTGCCCATAAGCTTGCTATCGAAAATGGCGGTAAAACGATCGGCGTTATTGCTGGAGGAATTTTTCATATCTATCCGAAAGAAAATAGGGAGTTAGCAGGAGAAATGATGAAACATCATCTAGTATTATCTGAATATCCCCCGTTAACAAAACCTCAAAAGTGGCAATTTCCGATGAGAAATCGAATTATTAGTGGGTTAAGCAATGGAACATTGATCGTAGAGGCCAAGAAAAAAAGCGGCTCCTTAATCACTGCGAACTTCGCCGTAAACGAAGGAAGGGATGTATTCGCTGTGCCAGGCAATATATTTAGCTCCTATTCAGATGGTCCCAATGAATTAATCCAACAAGGCGCAAAGCCAGTACTTGAAGCAAAGGATATACTCGAAGAATGGAAGCATTTAATGTGAGTAAGAAAAAAAGTAAAAAGTACCGTATTTCTTATATACCAACAGTTTTCATAACAAATTTGTCAAGATAAAATAATTATTTTTACAGATTCCCAATTTAAATTAGTTTTCAATATAAAAGGAAAGTGTTACGCTATAAGCATAAAATTATATAGGGAATTATCTTTTTATTGAGAGTTTAATGCTTTTTTATTGTTGTGTTCGTAAACTTTCCATAAATTTGGATTTTTTTCATGAAACTTCAAAAAAGTGTTGCTATTTTTAGCAATTTGTTATACATTTTGCAACGTATAGATATTTAAACTGATAAAATTACGTAAATAAAGAGAGTGAAAACGTTTGCTAGTTATCGGAATGTTTGACAAATCAAAACATAGTATACAATAATAGTGAATATTTAAATCCCTCTTAAGGAGGACAGTGGATGTCAGATTTTTTAGTAATCGTTGAGTCACCAGCGAAAGCAAAGACAATAGAACGATATTTAGGAAAAAAATATAAAGTGAGAGCATCGATGGGGCATATTAGGGATTTACCTAAGAGTCAGATGGGTGTTGATATAGAAAAAGACTTCGAACCGAAGTACATAACAATCCGTGGAAAAGGTCCCGTTTTAAAGGAACTTAAAACAGCTGCGAAAAAAGCGAAAAAAATCTACTTAGCGGCTGACCCGGATCGCGAAGGGGAAGCAATTGCATGGCATTTGGCAAATAGTTTGAATGTTGATATCGAGTCAGATTGTCGAGTAGTATTCAATGAGATAACGAAAGATGCCATTAAAGAGTCATTCAAGCATCCTCGAGCGATTAATATGGACCTAGTAGATTCTCAGCAAGCTAGAAGGATATTAGACCGATTAGTGGGTTATAATATAAGCCCTTTATTATGGAAAAAAGTAAAAAAAGGACTTAGTGCCGGAAGAGTACAGTCTGTTGCTGTTCGTCTTATAATTGAAAGAGAACAAGAAATTAAAGAGTTTATACCAGAGGAATACTGGTCTATTGAAGGAAGTTTTATTAAAAGCAAAAATAATTTTGAAGCATCCTTTTATGGTATGAATGGCGAAAAAATCGAGCTTCATTCAGAAAATGATGTTAAGAAAATAACAAGCCAACTAAAAGGGAATAAATTTACTGTCGATAAAGTAACGAAGAAAGAGCGGAAGAGAAATCCTGCCGTTCCGTTTACAACTTCTTCCCTACAACAAGAAGCGGCCCGTAAATTAAATTTCCGTGCGAAGAAAACAATGATGCTAGCGCAACAATTATATGAAGGAATTGATCTTGGTAAAGAAGGAACGGTCGGTTTGATTACCTACATGAGAACAGACTCAACAAGAATTTCAGAAGTTGCGCAAACCGAAGCATTTGACTATATAACCAGTCATTATGGGAAAGAGTATACGAAAGAAGATAAGAAAAAAGAGAAAAAGAATCCAAAAGTTCAAGATGCCCATGAGGCAGTACGTCCAACTAGCATTATTCGCGAACCAAATAAGATGAAGGAATACTTATCTCGAGACCAATTTAGATTATATAAGCTAATTTGGGAAAGATTTATTGCTAGTCAAATGGCGCCAGCTGTAATGGATACGATGAGTGTTGATTTATCCAATGGTAACGTTGTTTTCCGTGCTAATGGCTCAAAAATTAAATTCCCTGGCTTTATGAAAGTATATGTTGAAGGCACAGATGATAATGTTGATGAAAAAGATCGCCAGCTTCCTGATTTAAAGGAAGGGGATACGGTATTAAATAAAGATATTGATACAAAGCAGCATTTTACACAGCCGCCTCCACGTTATACGGAAGCGAGATTAGTTAGAACGCTAGAAGAGTTAGGGATAGGAAGACCGTCTACCTTTGCTCCAACTCTTGATACCATTCAAAAAAGAGGCTATGTTGCTCTTGATAACAAACGTTTTGTCCCTACAGAATTAGGTGAAATTGTTTTAGAGTTAATTTTAGAATTTTTTCCTGAAATATTAAATATTGAGTTCACTGCAAATATGGAACAAGATTTAGATAATATTGAGGCAGGGGAGGTCAATTGGGTAAAGGTTATCGATGACTTTTATAAAACGTTTGAGAAAAGGCTGGAAGTAGCAGAACAAGAAATGCAGACAATCGAAATTAAAGATGAACCAGCTGGAGAAGATTGCGAAGAGTGTGGTCATCCAATGGTTTTTAAAATGGGTCGATATGGTAAATTTATGGCGTGCAGTAATTTCCCAGATTGCAGAAACACGAAAGCTATTGTGAAGGATATTGGTGTGAAATGTCCGAAGTGCCACGAAGGAAATATTATTGAAAGAAAAAGTAAAAAAAGAAGAATTTTTTATGGATGTGACCGATTCCCAGAATGTGATTTCATTTCGTGGGATAAGCCACTACAAAGACCATGTCCTAAGTGTGAGAGCATGCTAGTAGAGAAGAAATTGAAAAAAGGTGTTCAAGTTCAGTGTGTAAACTGCGATTATAAAGAAGAACCACAAAGCTAACAGGTATATCTTTATAAAGAGTAACATGAATAGGATAAAAATAGATTTTGAGGGTGAGCGTTATGCTCACTCTCTTGTCACGTTACTACCAAAGTTTATCCCAACTCTTAACGGGCAGTAGACTCCCTAAAAGCTTATGGAAATACGAGGAAGATAGGAGATCAACTGTCTGTAAAGGTCCGATTGGTTCAACTATCCATCAGTGAGGGATGAAAGAAAACCCACTGATGGAAGTTCACTTTATCACTCATTATATCAACTAAATATTATATATAATGGAAGTAAAAGTTTTTCCAACAGGAAAAAAGAATTAGTTGGAAAAATGGAGCAGCCGGAATACACGAAGACGCCACGGGGATTAGTGAGACAGTGTGAGTGTGAGACCCCGGAGGCTGAAGTGAGGAGGCTTAAGCTTAGCCCAACGGAAAGTGAAGTGTATTGCTGCGGGTAATCGCAACAAACTTTACGAAAACAGCCTTCGAAAAAATAATTAAATCTCTTGTAGTAGAAACTTTTCATTCTTTCACTCGTATAGTAAAATGCTATGAGTGAACATCATACATACTTTGTGGAAAGAAATACGATTGACAATAGTTTGCATTTTTGTTTAAGATTTCATTTTGTAATCACAGTTATTTGTCCTCTTTAGAATGTATGACAATTAAATAGGATTAGTAATAAGAGCAAGAGGGAAAAAGAAGAAATAACAGGAAAGGAAAGAATTGTCACGAACAATTCGGAACTTTGTGAAAAATATGTAAATTTATTGATTGTAGATAAAAAGTATGATAATATGATGTAGCCGTTGTGAGGTGGGGTTATGAAACAGGAATTAAACAATCATGTTCAAGCATTTATTACTTATTTGCAGATTGAAAAAAATTACTCACCATATACAATAGAATTTTATACGCAAGATATTAATCAATTCTTTCACTTTATGAAAGATCAAGTAATAGACAAGTTAGAAGACGTAAGTCCATCTGATGTAAGAATATACTTAACAGAACTTTTTTCAGAGCAATTGGCGAGAAAAACAATTGCGCGAAAAATATCTAGTTTGAGAAGTTTTTATCGTTTTTTGCTTAGGGAAAAAGTAGTAGAGAACAATCCGTTTTCTGCTGTATCGATCCCGAAGCTAGAAAAGAGATTACCTGATTTTTTCTACGAGGAAGAATTGCAGCAACTCTTTTTATCATGTGACACAAATACACCCCTTGGTTTAAGAAATAAAGCATTGCTTGAATTATTGTATGCCACTGGCATTCGTGTTGGGGAATGTACAAAAATTCAATTAAGTGATATTGATTTTAGTGTTTCTACCGTATTAGTTAGGGGAAAGGGTCAAAAGGAAAGGTATGTTCCATTTGGCAGTTTTGCACATAATGCTCTTGAAGCGTACATAAAAGCAGGTAGGAATAAGTTGATGAAGAATGCTTCGACTCATTCTTATTTGTTTGTTAATTATCGCGGAGGAATTTTAACAGATAACGGAGTTCGTGATATCTTAAATAAAATGATGAATACTTCATCCTCACAAGGAAAAATTCATCCCCATAAATTAAGACATTCCTTTGCAACTCATTTGTTGGCAAATGGTGCAGATATGAGAACGGTACAAGAATTATTAGGTCATGCATTTTTAACATCAACGCAAATATATACTCATGTTACAAACGAGTATTTAAAAAAGACGTATATGTCTTATCACCCTAGGGCATAGTCAATTGGATAAGGAGGAAGTAACATGTCTGAAATGCCACAATTTCATGCAACAACTATTTTTGCGGTAAAACATAAAGGGAAGTCGGCAATGTCTGGTGATGGTCAAGTCACATTAGGGAATGCTGTAGTGATGAAACATACTGCCCGTAAGGTAAGAAAGCTTTTTAACGGGAAAGTAATTGCAGGATTTGCGGGATCAGTTGCGGATGCCTTTACTCTTTTTGAATTGTTTGAAGGGAAATTAGATGAGTATAACGGGAACTTACAACGTGCATCAGTAGAGCTTGCGAAGCTTTGGCGCAGTGATAAAGTTCTTAGAAAGCTTGAAGCAATGTTGATTGTGATGAATGAAACAGACCTTTTATTAGTATCTGGAACAGGCGAAGTAATTGAACCAGATGATGGTATACTTGCAATCGGATCTGGCGGTAACTATGCTTTGGCTGCTGGTAGAGCGTTGAAAACTTATTCTGGAGATAATCTTTCTGCATACGACATTGCGAAAGCGGCTCTAGAGATTGCTGGTGAAATTTGTGTTTATACAAATAATAATATCATCGTGGAAGAATTATAGGGGAGGATTTTTATTATGCAAAAAAGTGCTAGTTTAACACCTCGTCAAATTGTAGAGCGACTTGATCAATATATTGTAGGACAAAAGGATGCAAAAAAAGCTGTGGCTGTCGCTTTAAGAAACCGTTTTCGCAGAGGCTTGCTAGATGAAAAGCTAAGAGATGAAATTAGTCCGAAAAACATTTTGATGATTGGTCCTACTGGTGTCGGGAAAACAGAGATTGCAAGAAGAATTGCAAAAATTGTCAATGCCCCATTTGTTAAGGTAGAAGCTACAAAATTTACAGAGGTAGGGTATGTTGGTCGCGATGTGGAATCAATGGTCCGAGATCTTGTAGAAACATCTGTTCGCTTGGTAAAAGAAGAAAAGATGTTTCAAGTAAAAGAAAGAGCGGAAATTGCAGCAAATAATCGTCTTGTTGAATTGTTAGTTCCTACTACTGCAAAGAAAACATCCAACTACAAAAATCCTCTGGAAATGCTTTTTGGCGGCGGAGCTGTGGACACAGATGAGGAAGAGTCTACAGTAGAAGAACCTAGTAAGTCTGAAAAAAGAAAAATAGTAAAAGAAAAGCTTGCCCTCGGGGAACTAGAAGAGGAAGTAGTTTCTGTAGAAATGGAAGAGCAACAGCCTTCTATGTTTGACATGCTCCAAGGTTCTGGTATGGAACAAATGGGAATGAATATGCAGGATGCTTTAAGTAGTTTTATGCCGAAAAAAAAGAAAAAACGAAAATTAACAGTTAGGGAAGCTCGAGTTGTTTTAACGAACGAGGAAGCGCAAAAACTAATTGATATGGATGAGGTTACACAAGAAGCGGTTGTTCGCGCAGAACAAATGGGTATGATATTTATCGATGAAATTGATAAAATTGCCAGCAAGTCAAATGGCAGCTCTTCTGCGGATGTTTCACGAGAAGGAGTTCAACGAGATATTTTACCTGTAGTGGAAGGTTCAACAGTTGTTACAAAATATGGATCTGTTAAAACTGATCATGTATTGTTTATTGCTGCTGGAGCATTCCATATGTCAAAGCCATCTGATTTAATTCCAGAACTGCAAGGTAGATTTCCAATTCGCGTGGAACTTACGAAATTAACAGTGGATGATTTTTATCGAATTCTTGTAGAACCAGATAATGCATTGATTAAGCAATATCAAGCGCTATTGCAAACAGAAGGTATAGAAATTGAATTTTCTGACGAAGCTATTCGTAAGATAGCTGAAGTGGCTTTTGAAGTAAATCAAAATACAGATAATATCGGTGCAAGAAGACTTCATACTATTCTGGAAAAATTACTGGAAGATTTGTCTTTCGAAGCACCAGAAATAACAATGGAAAAGATAACAATTACTCCAGCATATGTGGAGGAGAAGTTAGGAGCCATCTCAAGAAATAAAGACTTAAGTCAATTTATACTATAATTTAGTTCAATCAGAATTTTAACTCCTGAAATGGTAAAGGTATAAGTAGACATAGATTATTTCTAGTATTGGTTTTAGTTAACAGGAGGAATAAAAATGGATTTATTAACAAAAACAAGAAAAATAAATGCGATGTTACAAAGAGCTGCTGGTAAACCAGTTAACTTCAAGGAAATGTCAGAAACACTAAGTGATGTTATTGAAGCAAATATTTTCGTTGTAAGCAGAAGAGGGAAATTATTAGGATTTGCTGTTAATCAGCAAATAGAAAATGATCGTATGAAAAAGATGCTTGAAGATCGCCAATTCCCTGAGGAATATACAAACAGCTTGTTCAACATTCAAACAACTTCTAGTAACTTGGAAATTGAAAGTGAGTATACTGCTTTCCCAGTTGAAAATAAAGAATTATTTGCAAAAGGTCTTACAACAATCGTTCCTATTATCGGTGGTGGCGAAAGACTTGGAACACTTATTCTTGCAAGATTACAAGAGCAATTCCATGATGATGATTTAATTCTTGCTGAATATGGAGCTACAGTTGTTGGAATGGAAATTCTTCGTGAAAAAGCAGAAGAAATCGAAGAAGAAGCAAGAAGCAAAGCAGTTGTACAAATGGCAATTAGCTCTCTTTCTTATAGTGAATTAGAAGCAATTGAACATATTTTTGAAGAGTTAAATGGAAGTGAAGGCTTGTTAGTAGCTTCTAAAATAGCGGACCGTGTTGGTATAACAAGATCTGTTATTGTTAATGCATTACGTAAACTAGAAAGTGCTGGTGTGATTGAGTCTCGTTCTTTAGGGATGAAAGGTACGTATATCAAAGTCCTTAATGACAAATTTTTATTAGAGCTTGAAAAACTAAAAACAAATAAATAATGGGACATAAGTATTTTTAGCCAAATAACTCCGAACGATTATATGAACATGCTAAGAAAAGTTCATACAATTGTTTGGGGTTTTATTCATTTTAAGAAAGAAGGTTTGTGGTGATCACCCGCAGCCTGAATACACGTAGACTCCTATGGGAGCTGCGAGAAAGTCCAAGACCCGCAGGAATGAGGAGGCTTGGCGCTCGTCCCACGGAAAGCGAACCCCTGGAGCGGAAAGCAACATCTCTATTCAAAGGGATCAATAAATATACTATATACAAACTTTTATTTTTAGAATTCAGGAGTTTGTATATAGTCTGACTTTTCCAGCAATGGAAAAGTTTTTTTGTTATAAAAAGAAATGGACAAAATATGTACATTTCATTCGACAAAAACTGCGTATTTACCATTTATTTTTCATTTACATTACAGAGATTAAAAAAGGTATATTAGTTCACATAACCAATAAATATTTCATAAATTAGTAAGTAATAACCATGTAAATAGTAGCAAGTTTTGGCGCGAAATTATTGTTTTTACCCAATATTAAGATGGTTTAAACCGAATGTTAACTAAAATAGGTAAAAAGGATTATTAAAATTTTCCTCTTTTCCATGGACATATTATTACAAATTAATTAAAATTAAACCTATCATGTAAAAAAAACGTCATTAAAAAACAAAATTCAACAAATTTCCCAAATATGATTTCTTGAGGTGTGGCAAGTGAAACTTTTCTCTAATACAATTACTACCTTAGAAAATGCAATAAATTATTCGAATCAGAAACAAAAGGTTATCGCCCAAAATATTGCAAATGTCGACACGCCGAATTATAAAGCGAAAACTGTAACTTTCAAAGATTCGTTATCTTCTGCGATGAATGCAAATGTAACAAATAATAAACATATTCCTTTTTCAGCTACTAACAATGCTTCGACAGCAGTTGTTACAAAAAATGGAGTGACATACAATAACAGCGGAAATAGTGTGGATATGGAAAAGGAAATGACGGATCTAGCAACAAACCAAATATATTACAATGCATTAATTGATCGGATTAGCGGAAAATTTAGTTCGCTAGAAAATGTAATAAGAGGAGGTAAGTAAGAATGACTATTTTTAATAGTATCAATACTACGGCCTCTGCTTTAACTGCTCAAAGGCTAAGAATGGATGTCATTTCATCTAATATGGCAAACGTTGATACAACGAGAGGAAGACTAGTAAATGGTGAATGGGAGCCTTACAAAAGAAAACAAGTTGTTTTTCAAGAACAAGAAGGTTCGTTTGCTTCTCATTTAAATACTGCACGAGGGAATACATCGAACCAAGCAGGAGGCGTGAAGGTTTCGAGGATTGTAGAAGACGAAACACCTTTCGAAATGGTTTATGACCCGGAAAATCCAGAGGCGGATGAAACAGGATATGTGCGTATGCCGAATGTAGATCCATTACGTGAGATGGTAGATTTGATGAGTGCTTCAAGATCTTATGAAGCCAATGTCACAGTATTAAATGCTTCAAAAAGTATGTTAATGAAAACATTAGAAATCGGAAAATAAAGCAAAAAGGAGCAATCTAAATGGAACCATTAAGTTTTTCTGCAGTTTCTTCTGCATTGCCATTATCAAATACGACAGCTAATAGTAAAGCGACATCTGTTGCAAATACACAAAATAGCTTTGCCTCATTTTTAAAAGAATCGATTAACAATGTTAATCAAGCGCAAAATGAATCAGATGTGCTAACAAATAAGTTAGCAAGAGGAGAGAATGTCGATTTATCTCAAGTGATGATTGCCTCTCAAAAAGCAAGTATTACGATGCAAACTACTTTAGAAATTCGCAATAAAGCAGTAGAAGCTTATCAAGAAATAATGAGAATGTCCGTTTAACATAAAGACAGTTTTCAAAAATTTTTGCTTGTTTACGAGTAGGAATTTATTTACTTCTCCGTGAATGCAAGTGTCCATGCAATCACGCGCTTGATTTAAAAACAAGTAATAGTAACGATAGGCGGTTTTTACCTAACAAATTACGGTAGCCGGGGGAAGAGAATGAAAGAGAATCTAAATAAAATATTTAATCCTTTAAAAGAGTATTGGCAAAGTCGTTCTAAAAAGCAAAAGACTGTGATAACAGGTAGCGGACTTTTGCTTATTCTGGTTGGAGTATTGGCAGCTTATTTTTTTACGAGAGTAACGCTTGTGCCGCTATATAGTAATTTAACTCCTTCTGAAACAGGAGCTATTAAAGAGAGTCTTGATAGTAGAGGTATAACTTCTGAAATTTCTGGTGGAGGCACTGTTATTAGTGTTCCAGAGGAAGTAGTCGATACATTAAAAGTAGAATTAGCAGCAGAAGGAATACCGAAGTCTGGTAGCATAGACTATTCCTTTTTCAGTGAAAATGCAAGTTTTGGAATGACAGATAATGAATTTAATGTTTTAAAATTAGATGCCCTACAGACAGAAATTGCTAACTTAATAAAAGGCATTGATGGGATTAATAACGCTGATGTTGTTATCACTTTGCCTGAAGAAAGTGTTTTTGTTTCTGATCAAGGTGGAGAAGCTACAGCTTCCATTGTATTAAATACAAAGCCTGGCTATAACTTCTCAGAAAATCAAATAAAAGGGTTATATACACTCGTGTCCAAAAGTGTACCAAACCTTCCTACAGATAATATCGTCATAACGAATCAAAACTTTGAGTATTTTGACTTAAATTCTTCAAATAATTCTGCGACAGATACTTTTACTGCGCAAAACAATGTTAAAAAACAAATTGAACGTGATATTCAAAGGCAAGTACAAACAATGCTAGGAACGTTAATGGGGCAAGATAAAGTCGTTGTATCTGTAACTGCTGATATAGACTTTACCCAAGAAAACAGAGAAGAAAACCTAGTTACGCCAGTAGATGAAGAAAATATGGCGGGAATTGAAATAAGTGCACAAAATATCACGGAAACATATACAGGTGAAAATGCTGCTGGTGGAGTTGTACAGGCGGAAGAAGGTACAGATACAACAACGTACAATTCAGAAACAGGGTCTGGGAATGGTGACTATGAAAAAGTAGAACAAACCGTTAATAGTGAAGTAAATCGTATTAAAAAGCAAATTGTTGAAAGTCCATATAAAATTCGTGATTTAGGTATCCAAGTAATGGTGGAGCCACCTGATGCTAATGATACTACTTCCTTACCGCAGGAAAGTATTGATGATATTTCCAATATACTTGGGACGATCGTTCGAACATCGATTGATAAAACATCAACAGGTGGAGAACTGACAGCTGAGGATATCCAAAGTAAGATTGCTGTGTCTGTTCAACCGTTTAATGGGAAAAAACAAGCAACAGAGATAGTTCAAACATCAATTCCTTGGTGGGTTTACGCTGTAGGTGGAAGTTTACTTGCGATTATTATTCTATTAATCTTCTTATTTATGAGAGCGAGAAAGAAAAAACAAGAAGAAGCAGAAGAAATTATCCAACCAGTTGTTCCTGTAGCTGATATCAATGAGGAACACCAAGAATCAGAAGGAACAATTAGAAGAAAGCAGCTTGAAAAAATGGCAAAAGAAAAACCAGAGGAATTTGCAAAATTACTTCGTACATGGATTACGGAAGATTAAGGAGTGTTGTTAAATGGCAAGAAAAGAATCAAATGAGTTATCTGGGAAACAGAAAGCGGCCATTCTCCTTATCTCGCTAGGTCCTGATGTTGCAGCTTCGGTTTATAAACATTTAAGTGAGGAAGAAATTGAACGATTATCACTAGAAATATCAGGAGTTAGAAAAGTGGAGAATACTTCTAAAGAAAACGTATTAGAAGAATTTCATAATATCGCACTTGCTCAAGATTATATTTCTCAAGGTGGGATTGGGTATGCAAAAACAGTATTAGAAAAGGCTCTAGGAGCAGAACAAGCATCGATTATTTTAAATAGATTGACTTCTTCTCTTCAAGTAAGACCTTTTGATTTTGCTAGAAAAGCAGATCCAAACCAGATATTAAATTTTATTCAAAATGAACATCCACAGACAATTGCCTTAATCTTGTCTTATTTAGATCCAACACAGGCTGGACAAATACTATCCGAACTGCCACAGGAAGTTCAAGCAGACATAGCAAGAAGAATAGCTGTAATGGATAGTACTTCTCCAGAAATTATAAATGAAGTCGAGCAAATTTTAGAAAGAAAACTATCAAGCACAGTTACGCAAGACTATACACAAACTGGTGGAATAGAAGCGGTTGTTGAAGTGCTTAATGGGGTCGATAGAGCAACAGAACGTACCATTTTAGACGCACTTGAAATACAAGATCCAGAATTAGCAGAAGAGATTAAGAAGAGAATGTTTGTCTTTGAAGATATTGTTACATTGGATAATAGAGCAATCCAGAGAATTATTCGTGATTGTGAAAATGAAGACCTTATGCTTGCTCTTAAAGTATCTGGAGATGAAGTTAAAGAAATTGTTTATAGCAATATGTCTACTAGAATGGCTGAGTCCTTTAAGGAAGAAATGGAATTTATGGGACCAGTTCGCTTGAAAGATGTAGAAGAAGCACAATCAAGAATTGTTGCGATTATCAGACGTCTTGAAGATGCGGGAGAAATTGTGGTAGCCCGTGGCGGAGGAGATGATATCATTGTCTAGGTTGATTAAGTCAAGATATTCAATTCCAGATCATGCAAAACAGAAAGTCATATCTATTAAACATCTAGATTCCGTTGATCCTAATTTTGAGCAATCTCGAGAGGTTACCCAAGCAGAATATAACAAAATGCTTGAAATAGCACATCAAGAAGCAGAAACGATTAGGATGCAAGCCATAGAGGAAGCTGAACGGATACGCGTTCAGCTTTCAAGTGAAAAACAAAATTGGGATATCGAAAAAGTGAATTTAATAGAAGAAGCTAAAGCGAATGGTTTTCAAATAGGATTCGAGGAAGGTAAACATGTTGGATATAACGAAGCATCTCAATATATCCAACAAGCAAGAGATACTGTAAATGCCTCCAAGATGGATTACGGAAAGTATTTACAATCCGCAGAAAGTACTATTTTAGAACTTGCTATTGAAGTAGCAGAAAAAATTATAAACGACAAAATAAAAGAAGACGAGCAGAATTTCCTTTCTGTTGTGCAAAATGCCTTGAAGGAAGTAAGAAAACAGAGAGAGATTCAACTACATGTTCCTCCTATTTATTATGAACTAGTTCTAGCAGAAAAAGAGGAGTTATTGCAGTTGTTTCCGATAAAGCCTAGCCTATTCGTTTTTCCAGATGAATCCCTAGAAGAAAATGGCTGTATCATTGAGACAGCTAATGGTCGGTTAGATGCAAGTATTGATACCCAACTATTCATGATAAAAGAGAAGTTACTTGAAGTATTGGAGAGTGAAGAAGGGTGAAGGCACAAGCGTTAATAAGCTCGATTTCATCCATTGACACTTATAAGCAATATGGCCGTGTGAAGAAAGTTGTTGGACTAATGATAGAATCACAGGGACCAGAAAGCTCTATTGGAGATGTTTGCCATATTCATATTGGCACAAAACATAAAAGAATTATTAAAGCGGAAGTTGTCGGATTTAATGGGGAAAATATTATCTTAATGCCATATACCACAGTAAATGATATTTCACCTGGCTGCCTAGTAGAAGCATCATCTAAACCACTAGAAATAAAGGTAGGACCAGCATTGATAGGGACAGCTATAGATGCCTTAGGAATGCCATTAGATGGATCACCTTTGCCAAAAGGATTAAAGTCCGTTCCGATTGATCAAGAGCCTCCTAATCCTTTAAAAAGACCGCCTATTTCTGAATCGATGGAAGTGGGTGTACGTTTAATTGATGGACTGTTAACTGTGGGTACCGGACAAAGAATTGGTATTTTTGCAGGTAGTGGTGTTGGGAAAAGTACATTACTCGGTATGATTGCTAGAAATACAAAAGCAGATTTAAATGTTATTGCATTAATTGGAGAACGTGGAAGAGAAGTACGTGAATTTATTGAAC
Source organism: Niallia sp. RD1 (assembly GCF_024219955.1). Lineage (NCBI taxonomy): Bacteria > Bacillati > Bacillota > Bacilli > Caryophanales > Bacillaceae > Niallia > Niallia sp. RD1. The sequence continues at coordinate 3,537,335 of NZ_CP100420.1, forward strand.
GAGACCTGGGACCAGAAGGTTTGAAAAGGTCCATTGTGGTCGTGGCAACATCTGATCAGCCCGCTTTAATGAGAATAAAGGGTGCGTATACAGCAACTGCCATTGCTGAATACTTTCGAGACAAGGGCTTAAATGTCATGTTAATGATGGATTCTGTAACCCGTGTTGCAATGGCGCAAAGAGAAGTAGGACTAGCTATTGGTGAACCGCCAACTACGAAAGGTTATACGCCTTCAGTGTTTGCGATATTGCCAAAACTTCTTGAGAGAACGGGTACAAACGAAAATGGTAGTATAACAGCTTTTTACACAGTGCTAGTGGATGGTGACGATATGAATGAACCAATTGCAGATACAGTACGTGGTATTTTAGATGGTCACTATGTGTTAGATAGAAACCTTGCAAATAAAGGTCAATATCCGGCAGTTAATGTGTTAAAAAGCGTTAGTCGTGTAATGAATCACATTGTTCCAAAAGAGCATGTAAAAGCTGCTGAACGACTACGAGATCTCTTAAGTACCTATATAAATGCGGAAGATTTAATCAATATAGGTGCATATAAGAAGGGTTCTTCCAAGGAAATTGATATGGCAATTGCGTTATATCCAAATATACTTTCCTATATAAAGCAGGCCACAGATGAGAAAATCTCCATTGAGGAAAGCCTTCATTCCTTATTAACTCTAGTTGGAACAGAGGGATAATAGATGAGCTATCAGTTTAAATTTGAAAAAATCTTAACGATTCGAGAAAGAGAAAAAGAAGAAGCAAGCTCTGCATATAACCTGTCTGTTAATAGATTTGAAGAAGCTGCTGAAAAACTATATGAGCTATTAAAGAGAAAAGAAGATTTAGAAGCCTACCAAGCGGAAAAAATGACTACTGGTTTATCTGTTCAAGAAATTAGGCATCATCAACAATTTGTAGGTAATTTAACGAAAACGATTGAACATGCACAGAAGATGGTGCAAAATGCACGTAATTCGATGGTGTATTTTCAAGAAAAAATGTTAGAGAAGAATATTGAAGTGAAGAAGTTTGTGAAAATAAAGGAAAAAGATCACTCCAATTTTGTAGCATTAGAGAAATTAGAAGAAGCAAAACAAATGGATGATATTTCGCTTCAACAATATATGCAACAAGAGAAGGCAGGTGGATAAATGGAAAATTCGTGGGAAGAAAAAAAGAAATCATTTAACTTTTTCCAGCGTTTTCTTATGATTATCGTGATACCAACTACTTTTGCATTGATCGTTGTTGTGCTATTGCTTATAGCTTCGGGTGCAGATGTTGCAGAGAAAGGAAAAGAGGTGTTAAATGCTATTCCTTTTCTCAATGAAGAAAAAAGAACAACGGATAAACTGCTTGAGAACAATAAAAATACGATTAGTTCTTTACAAACTAAGCTAAAAGAACGAGATGATCTAATAAAGACGCTAGAAACACAATTGGAAAATAGTGAAAATAGAGTTCAATCTGCCAATTCAGATAAGGAAAAGTTACAAAGTGAATTAAATTCTCTCCAATCTGCTCAAGCGGAAACAAAAAAAGCTCTTGCAGAGATTGTGAAAACATATGATACCATGTCTCCCAAAAATGCTGCAGCAATTTTATCTGAGATGAGTGAAAATGAAGCATTGAAAATTTTGGCAGAGCTAAAGCCAGCAAAACTTGCATCGATATTAGAGAAAATGGAACCAGCTGTTGCATCTAAATATACAGAGCTATTATCAGATAAAGCTACAGTAAACCCATAAAGGGCAAACAGTCATCACTGAAAGGGGGTGAAAAATTGAAGCTAGGATTAATTAATTCATGGAGAAATACGGAGTTAGCGAGTGGCAATCAAGAAGTAACAAGCGAAAAAATAGATGGACAGTTTTTATCTATGATAAATGCTTTAAAAACAAATCGCGAACAAAGTAATCCAATCCAAAAGGATAATCAAAAAAAAGATGGGTTAAACGATCTTTTGACAATTCTGTCTAGCTCATCAGATGCGAGTATCGGTTTAGATGGTAAAAGTAACTTGGATGTAGGAAATGACCAGCCATCATCAAATCTTGAACATCTATTGACTACGTATCATCATTTTTCTACTGGGGAAGATTTCCCACATTTAGATACATCGGAAAAGACTAAGATACTAGCTGACCTATTAATTAATATGGAAGATCAAATCACTCAAGTATTAAAGAAACAAAGTAATCCAGAGATAACACAGGATATGTTTAATCATACAGAGTTACCGATCTTGCTTATTGATTTAAAGATGCTTGAGAATACAGTAGAGATGCTGGTTCCAGACATGTCTTTGAAGGGTAAAGTTGCGGAAACAGTTCATGATTTGCAGAGTTTAATACGGTCATTAAATAAAGTCGTAGAAGAAAATTCATCTAATACCATGAAGAATATGGAAAAAGATGAGGATTCTATTAAGGGAAATTGGATTTCAAATGAAAGTAATTTTATCAGCAGATATAATAACTTATCCCAAACCGAGAATAGTTTACCGGTGACTGAGACGAACTTAAAGCAGCAACCTGTACAAAAGGTTGAAGCATCATCAGAAGAACAGTTTAATACGCAAGCTTTGAAACCAGAAATAAAGTCCGATATGCATATTCCTGAAAAACAGATTGATCGGAATGAAGAAATTATTGTAAATCCTAATATTGGATATAAGGAACATATCAATGAGAATCGGGATGATCAAAAAGAGACAAGCTTTCCATCGATTAAGCATGTTAACAATCTTTTGACTATCGGTAATAATTCATACCAAACCGAAAGAGAACTCACTACTGTAGGGATATTCCAAGATGAAATTAGGACATCTTCTGAGGGTAGATTGATTAAAATTGATCAAGCAGAGATCACGCATCAAACAGTTGATAAACATAGTAAGACAAATGATAAATCTGTGAGTGTTAACGAATTGTGGGTGGGAGACGCTCAAGAAGCTGAAGTAATTTCACAGCCGTTAGGGGACTTACATTACGAAAATGAAAATCCAAAAGAGTATCGCTTTTCTTCCGTAACTAGTGCGATTAATACGATAGAAGAAATGTCAACACCAGATAGTAATGAAAAGCAAAAGACCAATCCTACAGCTACTAGTCAGTTTTTTAGTGCAGACAATCAAGGTAATCATGATACAACAGATAAACCTCTCTTACATCCGTCCCAAACTGTAAACAGCGGTATGGAAAGTGTAAAGGAGAATAGCAATACTCCAGATACCAATTCGATCGAAGAAACAGTAGAAGAACAAGTAACAGCTAGTAAGGATCGTGGAGATATTCAAAGACGATATACGACGATTGATACAAACTTATTGGCAATGCAAAATCGACTACTAAAAGAAAAAGGTACTTTCATTACTAGAGAAGCTAATCCAACAAGTGCGAAGTTAACTTCGTCACAAATAAGTCTCCCAAATATTACGCAAGCAGATAGAGGAGAAAATCGTATAGCACAATCGAGTAATGAACTTAAATCGATTATTTCGGCGATTCTTTCTGAGGTGGATAAACAATTAGAAGGAAAGAGTTCAACAGTTGTTCAGAAAGTTATTAATCCTATCATGGTAAGTTCAATAAGAAAATCGAGTGAATTGTTAGTAGCCAATACAAGTCTGAAGGAATCATCTGAAGTGAATCTAGAAGAAGTTGATACAAAAATATTGCCCTCTATACAAAGCACTTTTGTTAAACAACAACCGCTAATGGTACTTTCTAATACAGGAGCAGGGGTACAGCCAAAAAATGTGGAAGAGCAGTTTGCGAAACTATTGGCAAATAGTACATTCACAAAAATTGGAGATACCCAAAAGCTATCTATTCGTTTGGCACCGGATCATTTAGGCTCGATTCGAATTGAATTGACGCAAAATGAAGGAAATATGATTGCGAGAATTATTACAACAACTGCTGAAGCGAAAGAAGTGTTAGATAAACAGCTTACTAGTTTAAAACACGGATTTACTGCCCAAAATCTGCAAGTAGATAAAATAGATATCATCGTGTCTTCTCAACAACAGGAGAAACTTCAAAAAGATCAGCAACAACAGCAAGAGCAACATCAATCTCCATCACAAAGAGAGAAGAAAGAAGCAGATGATGAGGAGAATAACCAAAAAACTTCCTTTTTCGAGGAATTATTAAAAATGGACGTCTAGAGGAGAAAATTACCATGCCAAATACCATTAATGACCCTTCTCTGTATTTATCAGACTATCAGAAATCACAGACATCTACTGGCAGCTCTGTATTAGGAAAAGATGATTTCTTGAAAATATTAATTACCCAATTGCAAAACCAAGATCCTACTAGTCCCATGGATGATAAAGAGTTTATTGCTCAAATGGCTCAGTTCTCTAGCCTTGAACAAATGCAAAACTTGAATACTGCCATGACAAACTTAATTTCCTTGCAAACTCAGTCAAACTTAATTTCTTACGGACAATTTGTAGGACAAGAAGTGAACTGGAGTAAGATTGAAACAGACAAAGCTGGGAATAGTTCACTAACTTCTGGTAGTGGAAAAGTACTCTCTGTTGCTTATACAGATGACAGTGTAGTATTCACGCTTAATGATGGAACAAAAGTAACTCCTGCCAATATTTCAGGTATGAGTACAAATGCAACGGAAAATAACTTGGTACAAGCAAGTCAATTAATCGGAAAAACCATCTCTTATTTAAATGGAAATAAGGAAGAAGTAAGTAATAAAGTTCAGTCTGTATCCTTAAAAAATGGACAATTACAATTAACGTTAGACGATGAAGCAGGAAGTAAAATTACTTCGAGTCAAATTACAAAAATTGAATAGGAAGTGATTGGGATGGATAAGCCTATTTATCCTTCAATAAAATCACATGATGCAATAAAAAATGGTATTGAGGCGATTAAGTCTAAATCTAATGCACATAATACGCAAAATAAAATCACATCGTTTTCTAGCCATTTACATCAGTCCATTTCTTCCTTAAATACGCTGAATATCAGCAAACATGCAAATGAGAGACTACAGCAACGAGGAATTGAAATAGATGCTGATAAATGGAAGGCGATTGAAGAAAAAGTCACCCAAGCAAAAAAAATGGGAATTAAAGAATCGCTCGTACTTCTAAATAATGCTGCATTAATCGTAAGTGCTAAAAACAATACAGTGATTACGGCAATGGATCTGGAAGAAGCAACAGACCAAATTTTTACTAATATAAATGGAACAATCATTATGAATTAAAAAGGCTGGACCATAAAATGGAGGCCATAACTGCTGAGTGATAGAGGCAGTTCATTCGAAGGGAGATAATTATCAATGTTACGTTCTTTATATTCAGGAATCAGTGGAATGAAAAACTTTCAAACAAAATTAGACGTTATCGGTAATAATATTTCAAACGTTAATACGTATGGCTTTAAAAAAGGTCGTACAACATTCAGTGATTTAATAAGCCAGACATCAGCTGGTGCAACTGCTCCGTCTGCAACAACTGGTGGTATAAATCCAAAGCAAATCGGTCTAGGATCACAAATCTCTTCTATTGACACAATTGCTACACAAGGGAGCATGCAAACAACAGGAAGAGTACTAGATCTTGCTATTTCAGGTGAAGGTTATTTCGTTGTAGAAGATAGTGCTGGTTCTTCGTTCTTTACAAGATCAGGTAACTTCTACTTGGACGGGGACCGAAATATTGTAAGTTCTAATGGTATGACTTTACAAGTTGCAAATGGTATTACTGGTTTTACACAAGCAGGTGTAACAAGAGCTGGGGCGAACGCAGTATCTGGTACGAAAATTCCAGACACAGCACAAAGCTTCAGTATTTCAGCAGATGGAAAGATTACTTATGTTGATAGTAATGGAGATACACAAGATGCTGGGCAGATTTTAATGGCAAAAGTTTCTAACCCAGAGGGCTTAACAAAAGTTGGTGCAAATATGTATCAAGAATCAAATAACTCCGGCTCATTAGCGGGTCTTCCTAACGTATTTGGTGGATTGGTGTTATCTGGTAATGCGGGATCTGGAACTATTAATAGTGGATTCCTTGAAATGTCAAACGTTGATCTTTCAGAAGAATTCACAGAAATGATTGTTTCACAAAGAGGATTTCAAGCAAATACAAAAATCATTACCACTTCTGATGAAATTCTTCAAGAATTAGTTAACTTAAAACGATAATTTAATTGGAGGGGGGAGGGGCTACCTATTAGGCTAGCCTCTCATATGAAAAATGATACATTTAACTCGACTAAATGCAAAAAAGTTTTTATTAAATGCCTTATTTATTGAGACAGTCGAATCTTTTCCTGATACAACAATTACTTTAACAAATGGAAACAAATTTGTTGTTAAAGAAAGTGAAGAGGAAGTATTAGAGAGAATGAATCATTTTTTTCAAAAAGTGAACCTCTTCGGATTACCGCATGTGGGAGAGAAAGACGATGAAGAATAATAAAGTTATTATTATAATGCTCGTTTTATTACTAGTTATTACACTGGCAGGAGCTGGAGCTTTCATTTATATATGGAAGTTTACTGGCGATCAAAAGGAAAAAGAACCTTCGATCGAAGAAATCTTGGAGTCATCTGTAGATATTGAAGAAATTACAACAAATTTAGCTTCCGATAATTTCATCCGAATATCCTTTAAGATTCAGACAGATAGTAAGAAAGCAAAGGAAGAATTAGAAAAAAGAGACTTCCAAGTTAAGAATATCATTATTCAAGAATTATCTGAGAAGAATACAGAAGATTTAAAAGGAAAAAATGGACAAATTGAATTAGAGAGTGATCTCAAGGATAAAATTAATGAACTGATGCAAGAAGGCAAAGTAGTCCAAGTTTATATTGTAAACTCTCTACTCCAATAAAATAAAAGAGAAAAAGATGGAGGTGAGTAATTTTGTCAGCTGATATTTTATCCCAAAATGAAATTGATGCCCTGCTTTCAGCTTTATCATCTGGTGAAATGGATGCAGATGAGCTCAAAAAAGAGCAGCAGGAAAAAAAGGTTAAGGTATATGATTTCAAAAGAGCGTTAAGATTTTCGAAAGATCAAATTCGCAGTTTAACAAGAATACATGAAAACTATGCTAGGTTGTTAACAACTTTTTTCTCTGCCCAATTAAGAACATATGTGCAAATATCTGTTACTTCAGCAGATCAAATTCCATATGAAGAGTTCATTCGTTCGATACCAAAAATGACGATTTTAAATGTATTTGATGTTCCTCCATTAGAAGGCAGAATCTTGATGGAAGTTAATCCGAACATAGCCTATGCCATGATGGATCGAATGATGGGTGGAAGAGGCAGCAGTATAAATAAAGTAGAAAATTTGACTGAAATTGAAACAAAAATCATGTCAAATACTTTTGAAAGTGCTTTTGATCATTTTAGAGAGGCTATGGAGGATCTAATAGATATTGAACCAAGTCTTGCTGAATTTGAAGTGAATCCACAGTTTTTACAAATGGTTTCTCCGAATGAAACAGTAGTGGTAATTTCCTTGAGTACGACAATTGGAGATACAAGTGGAATGATTAATATTTGTATTCCGCATGTCGTATTAGAGCCTATCATGCCAAAGCTATCTGGCCATTATTGGATGCAGGCAGAGAAGAAAGAAAGATTACCTGAATTTACTTCTCGTTTAGAAGAGAATATTCAGCAGTCGATTGTGCCAATAGTCGCAGAACTAGGTACATCTGATATTTCCATCCAAGATTTTTTAATGTTGGATATTGGAGATGTTATCGAAATGAATCAAACGATACAACAACCCTTAATCATTAAAGTTGGAGATATTCCTAAATTTATTGGACAACCTGGTAAGTTAAATAAAAAAATGGCTGTTCAAGTATTAGGAACTTTAGAGGAGGGGAAGGAAGATGGTGAGTAAGGATATGCTTTCACAAGATGAAATTGATGCTCTCTTAAGGGGAGATAGTGTAACGAACGATAGTCCAGAATTGGATGTGGAAAAGTACTTATCGGATATAGAAAAAGATACCTTAGGGGAAATTGGAAATATATCCTTCGGTAGCTCAGCAACTGCGCTATCTACATTGTTAAATCAAAAAGTAGATATTACAACACCAACTGTCAGTGTAATATCGAAAAATATGCTGTCAGAGGAGTTCCCACACCCATATGTAGCAATAAGAGTCAATTATACAGAAGGATTCTCTGGCATGAACTTGCTTGTAATCGAGCAAGCCGATGCAGCTGTTATTGCTGATTTAATGCTTGGTGGTGATGGATTAAATGCTGATAAAGAAATGCTGGGGGAAATACAGTTAAGTGCAGTGCAAGAAGCAATGAACCAAATGATGGGTTCTGCGGCTACATCCATGTCCACCATTTTTAGCAAAAAAGTTGATATTTCTCCTCCTAGTATCGATATTTTAGACTTTAATCAAGGGGAAGGAACTGAGTCGATTCCTGATGAAGACATTTTCGCAAAAATTTCCTTTCGAATTAAGATTGGAGAGTTAATTGATTCAAATATCATGCAACTATTACAGCTTTCTTTTGCGAAAAAGTTAGTGGAAGGATTATTAAATCCTGATATTGGAGAAGAAGAAGTTTCCAATATTCCCGAAGTCGATTATAATTCAGTATATGAGCCAAAAGAACCGATGCAAGAGTCACGTTCGACAAATAATTATCAGCAAGCTTCTAATGAAATGGCTAATAATCATGTCAATACTCATACTAATAATTCCATTTCGTCAAATGTGAATCATCAGCAACAACATTTTGGCTCAGGACATCATACTACACAAGGTCCACCACCAAACGTGCAACCTGCAGGATTCTCTAATTTTGATACAGCGCCTCAAACGGTTACGGAAACAAAGAACTTGGATATGTTGTTAGATATTCCTTTACAAGTAACGGTTGAGCTTGGAAGAACAAAACGATCTGTTAAAGAGATATTAGAATTATCTTCAGGGTCTATTATTGAATTGGACAAGTTAGCTGGAGAACCTGTTGATATTCTTGTAAATAATCGATTGGTTGCACAAGGGGAAGTAGTGGTAATTGATGAGAATTTCGGTGTTCGTGTAACCGATATTGTTAGTCAAAAGGACCGATTAAAGAATTTAAAATAATTTTTGGGGGTTTTGAGGAAAATGGCACAAAAAATACTAATCGTTGATGACGCAGCTTTTATGCGTATGATGATCAAGGATATTCTATCTAAAAATGGATATGAGATCGTAGGAGAAGCAGCCGACGGCATGCAAGCAATTGAAAAATATAAGGAAACACAACCAGATCTAGTAACAATGGATATCACCATGCCAGAAATGGATGGAATTACTGCATTAAAAGAAATCAAAAATATTAATCCGAATGCGAAAGTTATTATGTGTTCAGCAATGGGACAACAAGCGATGGTTATTGATGCAATACAAGCTGGAGCAAAAGATTTTATTGTTAAGCCATTCCAGGCAGATCGTGTCTTGGAAGCAATCAGTAAAACATTAGGCTAAAAATTAAATTAGAGGGTGCCGAATGTGAATAAAGCAAATTTCTTAATTCGATGTTCACTACTCATCATTGTTCTGCTAGGCTTTGGAAATCAAGCCTATGCAGAACAAATTGATAAAAGTGTATATGACATATTACATAATGAATCGAAAGAGAATAATGTTCAAGAAGATACTGAAAAAGGTACTAAAAAAGATACTGTAGAAGAAGATTCTAAAACCAATGAACAAAATTCGGATCAATCAGACTTACTTCTTGAAGAAACAAATGCGGAAGAAGAAAGTTCTATAGGAGTGACGATTTGGGACTTTGTTAAGATGATTTTTGCAACAATTTTTGTCGTGTTTTTAATGTATTTTATTTTACGATTTATAAATAAAAGAAACCACGGATATAAAAGCTCGCAAATAATTGAAAATATTGGTGGTACAGCACTAGGTGCCAATCGTTCGATTCAATTAATCAAAGTGGGAAAACGTCTATTAATAGTAGGCGTTGGGGATAGCATCCAATTAATAAAAGAGATTGAGGATGAACAAGAGTACAAAGAAATATTGGAAGAGTATAATCGAAAATTAGATCAGCTAGTACAACCAAGCGATATTGTGACAAAGGTGAAGAATATAGTAACTTCTAATCCTTCTACTTCGAAGACAAAAGAATCTTTTTCCATTCGTTTGTCAAAAGAATTAGAACGAATATCAAGTGAACGTAAGGAAAAGATGGAAGTACTAGAGAAGAAAAAGAAAGGATCGTCAGAAAAAAATGAATGAGTTTATGCAGTTTTTTAATAACAATGACCCAGGTAATGTCTCTACTTCTGTTCAATTGTTATTATTATTAACCGTCCTTTCTTTAGCACCTAGTATCATTATATTACTAACTAGCTTTACGAGAATAGTGATTGTTCTTTCCTTTGTCAGAACGGCGCTTGCAACACAACAAATGCCTCCTAACCAAGTAATCGTAGGGTTAGCTTTGTTTTTGACATTTTTTATTATGGCTCCTACTTTTCAGGAAGTGAATGATAAAGCATTAACTCCATTGTTTAATGAAGAAATAACATTGGAAGAAGCTTATGACAATGCTGCATTACCCCTTAAAGAATTTATGAGCAAGCATACGAGGCAGAAAGATTTAGCCTTATTTTTAAATTATTCTAAAGCAGAAGCTCCAGAATCGATTGAGGATATCCCGCTAACGACATTGGTACCTGCTTTTGCGATAAGTGAATTAAAAACAGCCTTTCAAATAGGGTTTATGATTTTTATTCCATTCTTAGTCATTGATATGGTTGTAGCAAGTATTTTAATGTCCATGGGGATGATGATGCTTCCGCCTGTTATGATTTCATTGCCATTTAAAATTCTGTTATTCATTATGGTTGATGGTTGGTATTTAGTTGTAAAATCACTGCTAGAAAGTTTTTAAGAAGGTGAAAATATGTCACAAGAAATGGTTATTTCTATTGCTGAGAAAGGTGTCCTTACCGTTTTAATTATCAGCGGTCCACTGCTAATTATTGCATTAGCAGTCGGGCTAATCATAAGTATTTTTCAAGCAACAACACAAATTCAAGAGCAAACATTGGCATTTGTACCAAAAATTGTGGCGGTCCTTGTTGGCCTTGTTTTTTTTGGATCATGGATGCTGAGTCATATGCTTTCCTATACAAAAGATATTTTTTCAAATTTAACAAGGTTTATTGGATAGAAGAATGATGGATGAACTTTTATCAAATTTCCCAGCATTTCTTTTAATTCTTGTTCGTGTCACTTCGTTTTTTTTAATGCTACCTTTATTTTCTTATCGGACGATTCCTACGACTTTTAAAGTAGGTTTAGGATTTTTTTTATCTTTAGTAATGTTTTGGGGAATGGATGTACCAGTATTAACAATTGATACAAGTTACTATTTTCTTATTCTTAAAGAAGCTTTGGTCGGACTGCTAATTGGATTTGCCGCATACATGTTATTTGCCGCAATTCAAATCGCAGGAGGATTTATTGATTTCCAAATGGGTTTTGCGATCGCAAACGTCATAGATCCTCAAACAGGGATGCAAAGTCCTCTAACAGGTCAATACTTAACGATTATTGCCATGTTCTTTTTACTAGCTTCTAATGGACATCATTTATTACTGGATGGTATCTATTATAGTTATCAGTTTATTCCGCTGGAACAGCCCTGGATTAACTTGGGTAACGGGGAGCTAGCGGAGTTTCTCATAAAAACATTCAGTTTGATGTTTATGATTGCTTTTCAGATGTCGATTCCTGTTGTCGGAAGCATCTTTTTAGTGGATGTTGGTTTGGGAATTGTCGCAAGAACTGTACCACAGTTAAATATCTTTGTAGTTGGTGTACCCATCAAGATAATTGCAGGCTTAGTTGTTCTTTTTATTGTAATGGGTGTACTAATGTCAACAGTATCTCATTTATTCTCTTCCATTGTAACGACAATGAGGGGGATTATGAATATTTTAGGAGGAGCGGGTTAAATGAAACTCCTATCATTAGATCTCCAGTTTTTTGCAGGAGAAAAAACAGAAAAGGCAACTCCAAAGAAAAGACAAGACACGAGAAAAAAAGGACAAGTGGCAAAAAGTCAGGACGTGAATACAGCACTTGTTCTTTTAGTTGTTTTTGGTGTACTAAGTTTTACAGGCGAATACCTGTTAAATGGATTAATGTCCATTCTTACCTTTACCTTTAGTGACTTTTCGTCCATTAATTTATCTGTGAATAATCTCCAGACATTGTTTTTTGATATTGTCAAAGAAGTGGCACTTTTGTTGAGTCCTATTCTAATAGCGGCTATGGCAGGAGGCATCATTGCTAATTATATGCAGGTTGGTGTTTTGTTCTCTCCAGAAGCCATTAAATTTAAATTAGAGAAAATAAATCCTATTGCAGGATTTAAAAGGATGTTCTCGCTGCGCTCGATCGTAGAGCTATTGAAGTCATTGCTAAAGATTACGGTAATCGGTATCGTGGTATTTTCTGTTTTATGGGGCAAAATGAACGAAATTCTTATCCTTTCCCATAAATCTATTGGTTCTATTGCCGTAACAATTGCGAAGTTAACGGTGCAAATGGGTCTTTATGCTTCTGTGTCGCTTTTAATTTTGTCGCTTATGGATTATATGTATCAGCGCTATGACTATGAAAAAAATATACGAATGTCAAAACAAGATATTAAAGACGAATACAAAAACATGGAAGGAGATCCGCTAATAAGGTCTAAAATTAAGCAGAAACAGAGAGAAATGGCGATGCACCGTATGATGCAAGATGTCCCTACTGCTGATGTCGTTATTACGAATCCAACGCATTATGCTATTTGCTTAAAGTATGACGAAGAAAAGTATGATGCACCCTATGTTGTTGCAAAAGGGGTAGATTTTCTAGCACAAAAAATAAAATTAGTTGCAAAAGAAAATAATGTTGTCATGGTAGAAAATCGTCCATTAGCACGAGCTATGTATAATCAAGTAGAAATAGGTGATCTAGTGCCTGAAGAATTTTATAAAGCAGTTGCAGAAATTCTTGCATTTGTCTACCAGAGTAGAGACAAATAACGGAAGAATAACTAGTAAATGAATTATTGTAAATAATAAAGAAACAAATGTATGTTTTTAAGGAGCGGAAGAAATGGCAAGAAGAGACTTAATTGTAGTGATTGGTGTAATTCTCATTATTGCAATGTTGATTATTCCCTTTCCAACCTGGTTATTAAGTGTTCTTATATTACTTAATATTACGTTGGCACTACTCATCCTATTATTAACAATGAATATGAGTGAAGCTCTAGAATTCTCCATTTTTCCTTCACTATTATTATTAACAACTTTATTTCGCCTTGGGCTTAATGTATCTACGACAAGATCTATTTTGTCTACTGGAGATGCAGGTGGGGTAGTCCATACCTTTGGAACATTCGTTGTTGGCGGTAATATCGCTGTTGGGTTAGTGGTTTTCCTAATTCTTGTTATTATTCAATTTGTTGTTATTACAAAAGGGTCTGAGCGTGTCTCAGAAGTTGCTGCGCGTTTTACGTTAGATGCAATGCCAGGTAAGCAAATGAGTATTGACGCTGATTTAAACGCAGGAATTATTTCAGAACAAGAGGCAAGACAACGTCGCGAAAAAGTTAGTAGAGAAGCTGATTTTTATGGTTCCATGGACGGGGCAAGTAAATTCGTCAAAGGGGACGCAATTGCTGGTATTATTATTGTTTTTATTAACTTGATTTTTGGAATAGTAATTGGAATGACTCAACTTAGAATGGCGGCAGGGGATGCTGCACAGCATTTTTCATTATTATCAGTAGGAGATGGAATCGTCAGTCAAATCCCTGCTTTATTAATCTCAACAGCAACAGGGATTGTCGTTACAAGAGCCGCTTCAGAAGGTAATCTTGGTTCAGATATCACTTCTCAGTTAATGGCATATCCTAAAATGCTGTATGTTGCAGGTGGTACAATCTTTTTATTAGGGTTATTTACGCCGATTGATGATTTTTTAACGATTCCAATTGCAGCACTTCTTATTTTTGGTGCTTATTATTTATCGAGAAAACCAAAAGAGGACTTAGAGCAAATCCAAGACCTTGAAGAAGAAATACAAACAGATGAACTAAAGAGTCCAGAAAGTGTAGTAAGTTTATTGAATGTAGATCCAATCGAATTTGAGTTTGGCTATGGACTGATTCCACTTGCAGATGCTAACCAAGGGGGAGACTTACTAGATCGCGTAGTCATGATAAGAAGGCAGTTAGCAATAGAATTAGGGTTAGTTATTCCTATTGTCCGAATTCGTGACAATATTCAATTACAGCCCAATGAATATCGATTAAAAATAAAAGGTAATGAGAGAGCACGCGGGGAACTATTGCTTGACCATTACTTAGCGATGAGTCCTGGTATGGATGATGATTCTATTGAAGGAATCGATACAATTGAACCGTCTTTTGGCTTACCAGCTAAATGGATAACGGAGAGCACAAAGGAACAAGCTGAAATATTTGGCTATACAGTAGTGGATCCACCATCTGTTGTTTCCACTCATATTACAGAAGTTATTAAGGCAAATGCCTATGAATTATTAGGTAGACAAGAGACTAAACAATTAGTTGATCATGTAAAGGAAAGCTATCCAATTTTAATCGAGGAAGTTACGCCGACTCCATTGTCGATTGGAGAAATTCAGAAGGTTTTAGCAAAACTGTTAAGAGAAAATGTCTCCATTCGCAATTTACCAGTGATTTTTGAAACGTTAGCTGATTTTGGAAAAATGACATCAGATACCGATCTTTTAGCTGAGTATGTAAGGCAGTCATTAGCACGTCAAATTACTAATCAGTATACGAATCAAAATGATTCCCTAAAGGTTGTAACTTTGTCAGGTAAAGTGGAAAAGCTAATAGTAGATAATATTCAGCAAACAGAACATGGAAACTTTTTAGCATTAGACCCAAGCATTTCTCAATCTATCCTAGAGAGTATTGCAGGACAAATAGAACAACTATCTGTAATGGAGCAGTTGCCAATCCTCCTGTGTTCGCCTGCTGTTCGTATGTATGTGAGACAATTGACAGAACGTTATTTTCCACAAGTTCCAGTATTATCTTACAATGAATTAGAAGCAAATGTGGAAGTTCAAAGTGTGGGAGTTGTGAATATCGAATGAAAATACAAAAGTATGTAGCACCAAATATGCCAGAGGCAATGAAGAAGATCCGGGCAGAATTAGGAAATGATGCAGTAATTCTCCATTCGAAAGTAATTTATACAGGGGGATTTTTAGGCCTTTTTAAAAAGAGAAATATCGAAGTACTTGCTGCCATTGATCCAAGTATTTCTGATACACCTATCCCGCCCCAAACGAAGAATCGTGAAGTGCGCAATTCTGTATTAATTAAAGAACCATCATCACGGATAGAACCAATTAATCAAGCTGGTTCATCTATTGCAAATAAAGAAAAAAAGATTTCTGATTTTCCAGATATCGCAAAGCAATTAGATGAAATTAATCAAAATGTACAAGCTTTCGGTGAACGAAGCAATAATGTGTCTTTTTCTATTCCCACACCAATAAAAAATGTAGTAAAACTGCTGGATAAACAGGAAATCAACGAAATGATTAAAGCTAGATTGGTAAAAGATCTTGTGGCTAAATGGTATGCAGCTGGCGAAGATGTGTTAGATGTTCATGTTTTCAAGTGGGCACAAGCGTTTCTTTTAGGAGAAATTTCCCCATATTCCTTTGGGGAAGTTTCTTTATCTAAAAAATATATTAATGTCATTGGACCTACAGGTGTTGGGAAAACAACTACTTTGGCTAAAATTGCAGCAAATATTATTTTAAAACAACAAAAAACAGTAGGATTTATTACAACAGATACATATAGAATTGGGGCAATCGAACAACTCAAAACGTATGCAAATATATTAGATGTTCCTTTAGAAGTTTGTTATTCCATGGAAGATTTTGAACATGCAACAAAAAAACTGAAGGATTGCGATGTTATTTTAATTGATACAGCAGGAAGAAATTTCCGCAATAAAAAATATGTTGAAGATTTAATGCAAGTGGTCGATTATAAAAGGGAAATGGAAACGTTGCTCGTTTTATCGATGACAGCAAAACAAAAGGATTTAGAAGAGATCTATAAACAATTTTCAGCAATAAACATTGATTCATTTGTCTTTACGAAATTAGATGAAACGTCTTCTTATGGTGCAATGATTAATTTAATTGTAACTTGTAAAAAAGGTGTTGCTTATATGACAACAGGGCAGAATGTTCCAGATGATATAGTTCCAGCAACCCCACTAGAGCTTGTAAATAAAATAATTGAGGTAGATGAAGAATGACTGACCAGGCTTCTATCTTAAGAAAAAAAATCGAACAATTGAATGCAAATCGACAAAGTCAATCGAATAATAAAACGCTGGCGATTATAAGTGGTAAGGGTGGGGTTGGAAAGTCTAACTTTTCTCTAAATTTTGCCCTTTCCCTCCATAATCAAGGATATCGTACTTTGCTTATTGATATGGATATCGGTATGGGAAATATTGATATTTTAATGGGAACCCAATCTCGATATACTATTGTTGATTTTTTTAGAAATAGTATTGATTTTGAGAATATCATTACTAAAGGATTTGATGGTTTAGAGTATATTGCAGGCGGGTCTGGACTAAGTGATTTTGTGAATATGGAGGATGAGAAGTTAGATAGCTTCTTTCAGCATTTTCAAGGTTTATTAAATCGCTATGATTATATTTTATTTGACATGGGAGCGGGTATCAGTACAGATTCTTTAAAATTTATTTTGTCTGTTGATGATTGTATTGTCATTACTACACCTGAGCCGACCTCTATAACAGACGCTTATGCGGCAATGAAATTTATTCATACCAGAAATCCTTTACTCCCATTATATCTAGTCGTAAATCGAACATTTACGAGAAAAGATGGTGTGGAAACCTTACAAAAGCTTCAGCAAGTAGTAAAGAAATTTCTCCATCGAGATCTCATTAATTTAGGATATATCCCAGATGATCAAAATGTGGCACAAGCTGTAAGAAAACAAATGCCTTTTGTCTTTTATAATGAAAAATCAGAAGCAGCTAAAGCTTTGCGCGAAATTGCCGATAGATATGGTAAACAACAGTTTACAGAATCCTATTCAACTAATAGACATACTTTTGTGTCTAAATTAAAAAGGTTTTTGTTTGAAAGGTAGTTGAGTAAAGTGGAGAAAGTAAAAGTTCTCGTTATTGATGATTCTGCATTTATGCGTAAGCTAATCTCAGATTTTCTCTCCGAAGACTCGAGAATAACCGTTATTGGTACAGCAAGGAATGGCGAAGATGGTATTAAGAAAATCAAGGAATTAACACCTGATGTTGTAACACTTGATGTCGAGATGCCCATCTTAGATGGATTAAGTGCTTTAAAGCGAATTATGAATGAACATCCTGTACCAGTTCTTATGCTATCAAGTATTACGAAGGTTGGAGCAGAGAGCACCATTCAAGCCATGCAGGCAGGAGCAATCGACTTTATTACAAAGCCTTCTGGATCTATTTCACTAGATTTATATAAAGTAAAGCAGGAATTAGTAGAAAAAGTTATATTAGCAAGCAATGTAAAGCCGAAAACATTATTAAATCTCTCAAGTGAAGGAAAAAAGACTATTACTTCACGAACTTCTTATAGTAAAATGGAACCGAGAGAAGATGTTAAGGGAATAGTCCAAAAGACTGTTTCGCCTAATGATTGGATGCAATCCATGAAAAAGATAGTAATCATTGGAACATCAACTGGTGGTCCAAGGGCATTACAGAAAGTATTAACTAATTTACCAAGTGATATAGAAGCGCCGATTTTAATCGTTCAACACATGCCAGCAGGATTTACCCGTTCTCTTGCAAATCGTCTTAATACGTTATCTGCAATTACGGTAAAGGAAGCGGAGCATGGCGAAATTATCCGTAATGGAGTTGCCTATATCGCTCCAGGAGGCCAGCATTTAAAGGTGAAAACAGTTGGTGTCCATACAGCAATTGATTTGGACCAGTCAGCCCCTCTAAATGGGCATAGACCATCTGTTGATATCATGTTTGAATCGGTAAGTGATTTGAAAGCCTATGCAAAAATAGCAGTTATTATGACTGGAATGGGATCAGATGGAACAGATGGGTTAAAGAAGTTAGCGAGAAAAGGCAATGTCAAAGCTATCGCTGAGTCACAGGAAACATGTATAGTTTACGGAATGCCCAAAACAGCTATTGCCACGAATTATATTGATGAAGTTCAGAAGGTAGATCATATTGCTGAAACTATTATGAAATATGTATAACGTCAAGGGATGTGAAGCAAGTGGAAATGAGTCAGTATTTAGAAGTTTTTATTGAAGAGAGTAAAGAGCACTTACAAGCATGTAATGAACATTTATTAGAATTGGAAAAGGACCCGGAAAATTTGAAAATAGTAAATGAGATTTTCCGTGCAGCTCATACATTAAAAGGAATGTCAGCAACAATGGGTTATGAGGATTTAGCAAGTCTAACCCATCAAATGGAAAATGTTCTCGATGCTATAAGAAATAAGAAAATTGTTTTTTCTCCAGAAATATTGGATGTCATTTTCTTAGCTGTTGATGATCTGGATGCAATGGTGGAGTCAATTGCTAGTGGTGGAGATGGGAAAAGAAATGTAGAGGCAGTTGTTGAAAAGCTTATACAAATTGAAAAAGGACTTCCTTTAAATCAAATCAATTCTTCAGAAACTGAGGTTGCGGCCACTGTAGATGTCATGCAGGAGGCACCAGCAACAATAAACCAGTATGATGAATTTGAAACTACTGTATTACAGCAATCATCTGATCAAGGTTTTTTCACTTATGAAATTAACATTACGTTAAAAAGTGACTGTTTATTAAAAGCTGCAAGGGTATATATGATATTTGAAGCTTTAGAATCATTAGGAGAAGTTGTCAAATCGATTCCTTCAGTAGAAGAACTTGAGGAAGAAAAGTTTGAGTATGATTTTATGGTTACCCTTATATCAAAAGAAACAGCAGATAAAATTGAAGCAGCTATCATGAAAGTCTCAGAAGTAGAAAAGGTAGTTGTAAGAGAGTTCTATACAAATAGTCAATCTGTTAATCAAAAGGAACAAGTTCTAACAGAAACTCAGATTGTGGAAGAAGTGGAGAAAGAAATAATGAATCCGCAAGTTCCAGAGAAGGCTACCGCTACAGACAATAAACAAGCTGAGAAGCAATCAACGACTAAAGTTTCCAATAAAACCATTCGTGTGAATATTGAGCGTTTGGATATTCTCATGAACTTATTTGAAGAACTCGTTATAGACAGAGGAAGATTAGAGCAAATTTCCTCTACCCTTAAAGATCAAGAGCTTCATGAGACAGTTGAGAGAATGTCCAGAATCACAGGGGATCTTCAAAATATTATCTTAAATATGCGTATGGTTCCTGTTGAGACTGTCTTCAATCGTTTCCCTAGAATGGTGAGACAGCTTGCACGTGATTTAAATAAGAAAATTAATTTGCAAATCGTTGGTGCCGAAACAGAGCTTGATCGTACAGTTATTGATGAAATAGGTGATCCTTTAGTGCATTTAATCCGAAATGCGCTTGACCATGGAGTAGAAACGCCAGCAGTAAGAAGAGCTAATAATAAAGAGGAAGAAGGAACGGTTGTTCTTCGTGCTTATCATAGCGGAAATCATGTTTTTATTGAGTTGGAAGATGACGGTGCTGGAATTAATAAAGAGAAAGTTCTTTCTAAAGCGATTAATAAAGGAATCGTTACAAAAGAAATGGCTAAAACATTAACTGATTCTCAAATTGCTGAACTTATATTTGCATCTGGTTTTTCGACTGCAGATCAAATCTCTGATATTTCAGGACGTGGGGTAGGACTTGATGTAGTAAAGAATACGATTGAATCCTTAGGTGGCTCGATTACGATCGAATCAGTGGAAGGAAAAGGCTCGCTCTTCTCTATCCAATTGCCATTAACCTTATCGATAATTTCAGTTATGTTAGTTGAAATTCAAGCAGAAAAATACGCTATTCCATTGTCTTCTATTATTGAGACAGCTATTGTGAATAAAAATGATGTCATGTATGCCCATAATCAAACAGTAATTGATTTCCGTGGCAAAGTGGTACCATTACTATTCTTAAAAGATATATTTGATGTTCCTTCAGCAGGACTGGAAAGTGACTATTATTCTGTTGTAATTGTAAGAAAAGGCGATAAATTAGCTGGACTTGTTGTAGATGGATTTATTGGACAACAAGAGGTTGTCTTAAAGTCACTAGGTTCTTATCTATCAAGTGCTTATGCTATATCTGGAGCAACCATCTTAGGAGATGGACAAGTAGCGTTAATTATGGATTGTAATGCTTTAATTAAATAATCATTACATGAAAGATAAATGAATTTTGAACAAAGCTTTTTCGTTTAGTATTGACCTTTTTAATAGATCGAAACATGTTGAAGAAGGTTGTTTTCTACAAGCTTGTTTTCAATAGGGGAATTTCTAAAAAGAATTA
This sequence comes from Niallia sp. RD1, assembly GCF_024219955.1. Classification (NCBI taxonomy): domain Bacteria; kingdom Bacillati; phylum Bacillota; class Bacilli; order Caryophanales; family Bacillaceae; genus Niallia; species Niallia sp. RD1. The sequence goes on from NZ_CP100420.1 coordinate 3,557,948, forward strand.
CAGAGTAGTCTGAATACACGTAGATAGCAGAGGGATTAGCGAGACAGGTGAGATCCTGTATAGCATGCCCCATGGAAGGCAAAGTGTATTCAGACTTATGGGTTAATAGCAACAAACGATACGAAACAGCCTTGAAGAAAAGCGGATATTCCATTGTTTTTTACGATAAATTAATCTAGACAATATGATGGTGATGATATAGGGCTTTGCATTTTATGTAAAGCAGACAGGTTAACTTGAGAGGGATGAAAGAAATGAGCAATGTAGTTTCAACAGAAGAAAAACTAATAATATTTGAACTGAAGGGGAAGGAATATGCTATCTCTGTCAATGAAGTGATGTCGATTGAGAAGAACATGCATATTACTAGAATTCCAAATATCGCTCCTTTTGTTAAAGGTGTGATTAATTTAAGAGGAGTCGTTACTCCAATTATTGATTTACGACTTCGTTTTAATTTAGAAGAAATTCCTTACACAGACAGCACAAGAATTATTATTATCATGATAGAAGATATGGAAGTAGGAATTATTGTTGATTCTGCTAATGATGTTGTAGATGTCAATACTTCGCTTTATGAGCCTGCTCCAGAGACAATTAATGGTGATGAAGTCGATTATATAAAAGGGGTAGTGAAGCTTGATAAGCGTTTACTAATTCTTGTTGATTTGGAAAAAGTATTTGATCGAAATATTTTAAGAACATATTCCAATGCAAAAAGCGATGAGTAAATATGGGATATATTAATGATATAAATTCGTTAAAATTAGATGTTTTAAGAGAGATCGGTAATATAGGAGCAGGAAATGCTGCCACTTCTTTGTCCAAGCTGCTTAATAAAAAGATTGATATGAAGGTACCAGATGTTCAAATTGTTACGTTTGATGAGATGATGGAAATGGCAGGTGGTGCAGATAATATCGTTGCGGGCGTTTTCTTAAGAATTGAGGGAGATATCCCAGGAAGCATGTTTTTCATCCTTCCTTTAGAGCAAGCGACTACATTTGTCCAAGATATGATCGGAGATACTTCTGTTGACTTAGCTGCGCCACCATATGATGAGCTATCTATTTCTGCGTTACAGGAATTAGGCAATATTTTATCAGGTTCCTATTTATCCTCTTTATCTGATTTTACTCAGTTATCATTGTATCCTTCTGTTCCAGCCCTTGCGATTGATATGGTTGGCGCTATTGTTACATATGGATTAGTGGAACTTTCTCAAGTAAGTGATTATGCGATTGTGATCAACACAGAATTAAATGAGGAAAATACAAGTCTGTCTAATACTGTAAATGGCCATTTCTTTTTATTACCTGATCCAGATTCTTTTACCCCTTTATTTCAGTCATTAGGAGTGAAAGATGGTGACTGAACAAATTACAGTAATTAAAGTTGGGATAGCTGATATGAATGTGGTGCAGTCCCCTAATACAATTCGAACTTCAGGACTTGGCTCATGCGTTGGAATTGTTTTATATAGTCCAATAAAACCAATTGCTGGTTTAGCTCATATTATGCTTCCAGAAGCATCCATAGCGAAATCAGGAAGCCTTAATAAGGCGAAATTTGCTGATACTGCGATTATAGAATTAGCAGATCGATTAGAAGTATTAGGGGTAAAGAAAAGCACGATGCTAGCTAAAATTGCTGGAGGGGCACAAATGTTTCAGTTCAACGGAACAAGTGATATCATGAGAATCGGTCCTAGAAACGTGGAAGCAGTAAAAAATACGTTACAATTATTAAGAATTAAATTAGTTAGCGAAGATGTCGGTGGAAATAGCGGTAGAACGATTGAATTTTCTCCAGCTACGCATCAATTGACGATTCGTACCGTGAATAAAGGGATTCATATTATTTAGTGTAGGGAATACGTTATTTAATACTATCTAGAAATGAGACTAGCTCTAAATTGAAGCATCCAATCTTATTATTTTGGGATGAATTCTGTTATTTAGAGCTAGTCTTTTTTATCATCTTTAGCATGAAGACCCTTTCCTCAATAATCGAATAAGAGTTGAGGTGGGGAAGTTCTATTTTTAAAAACGGAAAAATGAATGAGTTGGAAAAATAGAGAAAAACAATTAGGGTCTTTATGCCTATTTTTAGTGTTGGTATTAGAAAGAATAGATAAAAAATCATGTCTTCTGCTAAAATCAATAGTGAAATATATACATAAAAAGTGTGAGGGTTTTTTGGCTTACAATTCTTATTTTTTGGCTGAATGGATAGGAATGTAAATGATAAAAATAAAGAAGCTGATTATTGGAGAAAATGAAATAGTGCCAATCTATATAAAGACGGTTGAAATAAAATAGGTAAAATAGAATGCTATATAACATAGAGAGTAAAGGTACGAAAGAAGAATATTCAGTAATTTATTGGAACTATTACACAAATGGGATTTTTTTGTTGAAAAAAAGGGGATATAAATGGTTAAGTTGTATTATATTCTTTTGCGTTTATCCCACTCTTCACGGACAGTAAGACGCCCCCCTCAAGCTTATAAGAATACGAGGAAGCTAGGTGGTAACTGCCCGTAAAGGTCCGATTGGTTCAACTAACCATCAGTGGGGGAGGAAGGAAAGCCCCCACTGATGGAAGTTTCACTTTATAGATATGTTTGGGTTTGTTCATTGTTCTAAGAGGAGGGTATTTAATGGCGAAGGAGTCAACAACAGAAGAAAAGCAAGCTTGGGAAATGTGGATTAATTCGAGAGATCAAGAGGCTGGCAATCAATTAATAAAAAAGTATATGCCCTTAGTCAGTTTTCATGTGCAAAGAATCTCAATAGGATTACCAAAAAGCGTATCCCGAGATGAACTAACAAGTCTTGGAATGATGGGCTTATATGATGCTTTACAACGATTTGATCCGAATAGAGACTTGAAATTTGATACATATGCATCTTTTCGAATTAGAGGTAGTATAATTGATGGACTTCGTAAAGAAGATTGGCTATCAAGGGGAACAAGGGAAAAATCAAAAAAGATTGAGGCTACTATTGAAAAACTTGAACAAAAATTAATGAGAAATATTACGGTTCAAGAAATTGCTGATGAGTTAGGGACTAGTGTAGATGAAGTGTATGCAACAATGAATGAACACTTTTTTGCTAATATCCTATCTATTGATGAGCAAATGAATGAGAGCGAAGAGAAAGAGGCACAAAGTTTCTCGATTCGAGATGATAAAACGGTTATACCAGAAGAAAAAGTAGTAAAAGATGAGCTAGTTCAAGAGATGGCAGACAAAATTAAGGAGCTTAATGATAAAGAACAGCTTGTAATCAGTTTGTTTTATAAGGAGGAATTAACCTTAACGGAGATTGGACAAGTAATGAACTTATCTACTTCTAGAATATCGCAGATTCATTCAAAAGCTATTTTTAAATTAAGGCATTCATTGGAAAAAGTAATTTAATGAGTAGGGTGTGGTGCACATGAGTTTAAAAGCAATAGAGATGCAAGTTGCATTACCGAGAACTTATGATGCAGGAAAGCTACAAGAACAACAGGATCAAAAACATCAGCAAATGTATTCCATTGCTTCACAAGAAGCCGGTAAGGAAGAGGTAAGGAAAAGAACAACGGTTATAAAGGGAGAAGGAAAAGGGAAAGTTACTTCTCATAAGAAAAAAGATAAACAGGTATTCGGTCAACAAAATAGCGAAGAAGAAATAGAACTAGATGAAATAGAGAGTAGACAAACGATACATCCTTATAAAGGACAAAGTATCGACTTTAGTGGATAGAGGGATGAAATGGTTAATTTTTTACTTTTTTTAAGTATTACTTTAAATTTAATTGCTATTCTTTGTATCGTAATATTATATGTTCGTCAAAATCGGTTTGCGGACCTAGAAAAGGATCAGAAAAAGACTTTAGAAGAAATGGAAGAAGTGATCGCCACTTTTATCTCGGAAATTAAAGAGGAAAATGAGCAGTTCTTGGATAAACTTTATTCTCACCCAAAAGAGTCATCACATGAAAGAGAAGAGGAAAAAAGCAAGGATGAATCAGCAAGTCCTTATTTTAAGCCGAAAGAGTTGAAAGTGAATAAAGCAATGCTAAATGTCTATCAGAAAACGGTTCCTACTATTGAAACGACAAGTAAAAAAGAAGATCGCTTGGAAAAAGAAGATGTGAATGAGTTATTGAATTTAATACTACCTTCAGAGAAAGAGCCCAAGAAAAAGTCGATTCTTGAAATAGCAAAATCGATGCAAGCAGAAGGGAAAAGTATCGAAGAAATAGCAAAATCGTTAAACAAAGGCAAGACTGAAATGGAATTGCTACTGAAATTTAGACAAAATTCGTAAATATACTTGATTGCAAAGTTTACATATGCTATATTAACACATGGTGTTAATACACACGCTTTTGGATTTAATCATTGGTGCTGTAATTTTACAGTTTTGATTAAAAATGAAAAAAGCGGAGGAAATCAAAACCATTAGGAGGAAAAAACATGTCAGTTATTTCAATGAAACAATTACTTGAAGCTGGTGTACATTTCGGTCACCAAACTCGCCGTTGGAACCCAAAAATGAAAAAATATATTTTCACAGAGCGTAACGGCATTTACATCATCGATCTTCAAAAAACAGTTAAAAAGGTTGAAGAAGCTTATAACTATGTGAAAGAATTAGCTGGAAACGGCGGTACAGTTCTTTTTGTTGGTACTAAAAAGCAAGCACAAGATTCAGTTAAAGAGGAAGCTATCCGTTCTGGTCAATACTATGTAAACCAACGCTGGTTAGGTGGAACTTTAACTAACTTTGAAACTATCCAAAAACGTATTGCGCGTCTTAAAGATATTGAAAGAATGGCTGAAGATGGTACATTCGACGTACTTCCTAAAAAAGAAGTAGTTCAATTAAACAAAGAGCTTGAGCGTTTAGAAAAATTCCTAGGCGGAATTAAAGATATGAAAAAAATTCCTGACTGCTTATTCATCGTAGATCCACGTAAAGAACGTATTGCAGTTGCAGAAGCTCATAAATTAAATATTCCAATCGTTGGTATTGTTGATACTAACTGTGATCCAGACGAAATTGATGTTGTTATTCCTGCGAATGATGATGCAATCCGTGCTGTTAAATTATTAACTGCAAAAATGGCAGATGCTATTCTTGAAGCTAAACAAGGCGAAGAAGTAACAACTGCTTAATTAGAACCGCATGACTTGTTATACGTATTAGTTTAGGATCATTAGATAAATAAACTTGATGGATAATAAGTAATTGTTTAGGGACTTGTGGAAAAGGTGATAAAGAGCAACCCTCTTATCACCTTTTTTTCAAGCATCCTGCTTAAAAATGAAATAAATTGGTTAAAAAAATAATACATAAACCTTAAGGAGGCAAATTACTATGGCTGTTACAGCTCAAATGGTAAAAGAACTACGTGAAAAAACTGGTGCTGGAATGATGGATTGTAAAAAAGCACTTACTGAAACTAATGGTGATTTAGATAAAGCAATTGACTTCTTACGTGAAAAAGGTATTGCAAGTGCTGCTAAAAAAGCTGATCGTGTAGCTGCTGAAGGTTCTACTTACATTTCAGTAGAAGGAAACGAAGCAGTAATTCTTGAAGTAAACTCTGAAACAGATTTCGTTGCGAAAAACGAAGGTTTCCAAAACTTAGTAAAAGAACTTGCTTCACATATCTTAGCAGTTAAGCCTGCAACTGTTGAAGAAGCACATGCTTCAAACATCATTGAAGGAACTACTGTTGAATCACACATCAATGCTGCTATTGCTAAAATTGGTGAAAAATTATCTTTACGTCGTTTTGAAATCAAAACAAAAACAGATAACGATTCATTTGGTGCTTACCTTCATATGGGCGGACGCATTGGTGTTCTAACTGTTCTAGAAGGAACTACTGATGAATCAGCTGCTAAGGATGTTGCAATGCACATCGCTGCATTAAACCCTAAATATGTTTCTCGTGACCAAGTTTCTCAAGAAGAAGTGGCACATGAGAGAGAAGTATTAACACAACAAGCACTTAACGAAGGTAAACCAGCTAATATCGTTGAGAAAATGGTTGAAGGCCGCTTAGGTAAATATTTTGAAGATGTATGTGTACTTGATCAATCATTTGTTAAAAACCCAGATCAAAAGGTTCGTCAATTTGTAGAATCTAAGGGTGCAACTTTACGTGAATTCGTTCGTTACGAAGTTGGAGAAGGTATCGAAAAACGTGAAGATAACTTCGCTGAAGAAGTAATGAACCAAGTAAATAAGAAATAATAAGTGAACGATTAATGTTTTCATAGGGGGCACCATGGTGTTCCCTATTTTTCAAGATATTAAAAATAAAGCGGAGGTTTCCATGAGTAGTAATCCAAAATATAAACGTGTTGTTCTGAAATTAAGTGGGGAAGCATTAGCCGGTGAAGCTGGATTTGGTATTAACCCTAGCGTAATAAAAAATGTAGCACAGCAAGTGAAGGAAGTTGCAGATCTTGGTGTAGAAGCTGCTGTAGTAGTTGGCGGCGGAAATATTTGGCGCGGTAAAATCGGGGAAGAAATGGGAATGGACCGTGCTAACGCTGATTACATGGGAATGCTTGCTACAGTAATGAATTCATTGGCGCTTCAAGATAGTTTAGAGCAAATGGGCATCGAAACACGTGTCCAATCTTCTATTGAAATGAGACAGGTAGCTGAACCATATATTAGAAGACGTGCGATTCGCCATCTTGAGAAGAAACGTGTTGTGATTTTTGCAGCAGGAACAGGAAACCCTTATTTCTCAACAGATACAACAGCTGCCCTAAGAGCTGCTGAAATTGAAGCAGATGTTATTTTAATGGCAAAAAATAATGTAGACGGCGTATATTCAGCAGATCCGAAAGTGGATAAATCTGCTACAAAATATGAAGAACTTACTTATTTTGATGTCATTAAAGATGGTCTAGCTGTAATGGATTCAACCGCTTCATCATTATGTATGGACAATGATATTCCGTTAATTGTATTCTCTATTATGGAAAACGGTAATATTAAAAGAGCTGTAATGGGCGAGTCAATTGGAACAATAGTGAGGGGGAAAAATAATGCCTAAACAAATTATCGCTAATACAAAGGAAAGAATGGATAAAGCAATCCAAAGTTATTCGCGTGAACTTGCAAGTATTCGAGCTGGAAGAGCAAATGCTTCGTTATTAGACAGAATCTCCGTAGATTATTATGGAGCACCAACACCAATTAATCAACTTGCTGGTATCAGTGTTCCAGAAGCTAGATTGCTTGTTATTCAACCATATGATAAAAGTATTCTTGGGGACATTGAAAAAGCAATTCTTAAATCAGATATTGGATTAAATCCTTCTAACGATGGAAGTGTTATCCGTCTTTCTATTCCTATGCTAACGGAAGAACGTCGTAAGGAATTAGTGAAGAATGTGAAAAAAGAATCCGAAGAAGCGAAAATTGCTATTCGTAATATTCGTCGAGACGGTAATGATGACTTGAAAAAATTAGAGAAAAACGGAGATATCACAGAAGATGATCTTCGCGGTTATAATGATGATATTCAAAAATTAACTGACGAATACATCGTTAAAGTCGATGCTTTGACAAAAGAGAAAGAAAAAGAAATTTTAGAAGTATAACACTAAATTAGCTTATGGAATGCGAAGTTTAATATGGTGAGTTGATTAAGCGTAGGATACGGGATTCCCGCGGGGGATGAGGGAAGTGTGAGACCCCACAAGTAAAGCCGAGGAGCACCATCCCTCCCCACGGAAAGCAAGAACTCCTTGGTGCAATCAACAGGCTTTATATATATGTTGATTTAACCCTCTACTTTATAGGGGGTTTTTTTCTTCATCTCATCAAAAACCAGATTTAAATAATGTCCAAAATATTAATTCTTTTGCCCTAAAATAGTCAAAACAAGGGAGTTTTTAATTTCATAGTTGCTTAAGCTGACTATTTTCCTATAATATAGAAAGGGAACTTATTCTGTTATCCTATTATTGGATAAGATTATTAGACAAAAGAATTTAATAGAAAAGTGGATCCTTGTTTATAACGAATAAATATCATTATCTTGATGATTATCATCATAATCGTTTAGTAGAGAATATAAATAGATACAGGTCATTTACCGTATATATATTACTGTTAATAGAAGGATACATAAGGGATCTATTTTGGAGGAGCTATTTTATGTTTAACAAAATAAGGTTATGGAAGAAGAAACCTGTTTCTTCTAATCTCCAAGACCGTATATCAGCACTTAAAATGCGACAAATTCCAGAACATGTTGCAATTATCATGGATGGAAACGGTCGATGGGCAAAAAAAAGAACCTTGCCTAGAATTGCCGGCCATCATGAAGGAATGAAATGTGTAAAGCGAATTACAACAAGTGCAAATGATCTTGGAATTAAAGTGTTAACTTTATATGCTTTTTCCACAGAGAATTGGAAAAGGCCAAAATCGGAAGTAGATTATATTATGTCACTACCTGAACAATTTCTCGGTACGTTCTTGCCTGAATTGATTGAAAAAAATGTTCGAGTAACTGCTATTGGTTATACAGAAGGGTTGCCGGAGTCTACACTTAATTCGCTAAATCATGCCGTGGAACAAACAAAGTATAATACGGGTCTTCAATTAAACTTTGCTTTAAATTACGGCTCTCGGGCTGAAATCATAGATGCTGTTAAAAATGTTGTAAAAGACAGTGAAACGGGGAAAATAGAGATAGATAACTTTTCAGAAGAAATGTTTTCTACTTATTTAATGACAGGGAAAATAATTGAACCTGATCTATTAATTCGTACAAGTGGGGAAGTAAGAATTAGCAATTTTATGTTATGGCAAATAGCTTATTCCGAGCTATATTTTACTGATGTATTATGGCCGGATTTCAGTGAACTACATTTAATCGAAGCAATCGAAGAATTTCAAAACAGACAACGCCGTTTTGGTGGAGTCTGAAGAGAGTTGGGTTAGAGAGATGAAGCAAAGAATCATTACAGCAGTTATTGCAATAGCCGTATTTTTACCGTTTGTATTAATTGGGAAACTACCATTAGTGTTGTTTACTTTTCTATTAGTTGGAGTCGGTATATTTGAAATGTATCGGATGAGAAAAATATCCTTTTTTTCTGTTCCAGGGCTACTATCATTATTAGCGGTATGGATGATAGTATTGCCAAACCATTATCTTGCTAATTTGAATATGACAAAAATAGAAATTGGTTTAATTGCTGTTTTGTTATATTTAACTTATATGGTTTTTTCTAAAAATCGATTTACCTTTGATGATGTTGCATTCTCCATATTAGCTGTTATTTACATAGGAACAGGTTTTCATTTCTTCATTGAAATTAGAGAAACGCATTTAGCGTATCTTATTTATTCCTTATTTATCATTTGGGCAACTGATTCTGGCGCATATTTTATTGGTAAAGCTATTGGTAAGAGAAAGCTATGGCCGGAAATCAGTCCAAATAAAACCGTAGAAGGTTTTTTAGGTGGTATTCTATGTGCTTTAGTGGTAGGAGTTCTATTTAGTGTGTTTGACTACATACAATGGTCTATAGGCTTTGCTTTTACTACCGTTATTTTATCTATTTTTGGACAAATTGGGGATTTAACAGAATCAGCGTTAAAACGTTATTATGATGTAAAAGACTCTGGTAGTTTATTACCAGGACATGGCGGGATTCTTGATCGTTTTGATAGCCTTATTTTTGTCTGGCCACTTCTTTATTTTATCTTTGAACGATTTCTTGATTTAATTTAAGGTTGTTTTTTTAAAAAATCGTTGTTTTTTCAATAGGAGAAAAGAATTAGTTGGAAAAATGGAGCAGCCAGAATACACGTAGACTCCTGTGGGATTAGCGAGACAGTCTGAGACCCCGGAGGCGAAGCTGAGGAGGCTTAAGCTTAGCCCCACGGAAAGCGAAGTGTATTCCGGCTGCGGGTAATAGCAACAAACTATACGAGAACAGCCTAATTTAAAATAAATAGTAGGAAATATGGGTGTAGGAGTGAGGTAGTGAAGTATATTAGTTTGCTTGGGGCAACTGGTTCGATTGGAACGCAAACCTTGGATGTTATTAAAAATCATCCTGACATGTTCCAGTTAGTTGCCTTTTCATCAGGAAGAAATATAGAACTTACAAAAAAGATAATCCAAGAATTTAGACCATCGCTTGTTTCTGTTGCCGAAAAACAAGATTATGACCAATTAAAACAAATCTTTCCGACTATACGTTTTAGCTATGGAATGGAAGGCTTGGTTGAGGTAGCTGTTTTCGATAAAGCGGATATACTCGTGAATGCAGTAATTGGAAGCGTGGGTCTCCATCCAACGCTACAAGCAATTGAAGCTAAAAAGGTTATAGCAATTGCAAATAAGGAAACATTAGTTACTGCAGGGCATATTGTGATGGAGGCTGCTGCAAAATATAATGTACCTGTATTACCAGTTGATAGTGAGCATTCTGCTATTTTTCAATGTTTACAAGGGGAAAATCAAAAGAATATTGAACGCCTTATTATTACTGCTTCAGGCGGAAGCTTCCGAAATCTAAGCAGAAAAGATTTAGAGAAAGTTACAATAGAAGATGCTCTAAACCATCCAAACTGGTCAATGGGAGCAAAAATTACGATTGATTCTGCGACCATGATGAATAAAGGTTTAGAAGTAATTGAAGCACACTGGTTATTTGGGCTTCCATATGAGAAAATAGATGTATTACTACATAAAGAAAGTATTATTCATTCCATGGTAGAATTTCAGGATAGCAGTGTGATTGCTCAATTAGGTACCCCAGATATGCGGATACCAATCCAATATGCTCTTGCGTTTCCAGAGCGTCTTCCTGTAGCACATGGGAAGCGATTAGATTTAGCTACAATTGGAAAATTACACTTTCAACATATGGATTTGGAGCGATTTAGATGTCTTCGTTTTGCCTATGAGGCTGGAAAAGCAGGTGGAACTTTACCAACTGTATTGAATGCAGCAAACGAAGTAGCCGTACAAAAGTTCTTAAATCAGGAAATTAGCTTTCTACAAATTGAGGATTTAATCGAAAAAGCGCTAAATAGTCATCAGAATATACTAAACCCTAGTCTTGAAGTGATCCAAGAGGTAGACTTAGAAACAAGAAAAAGAGTAAGCACACTTCTATAAAAAGGTGGTTAAATTTTGTATACAGTTATAGCTTTTATCATCATTTTTGGTGCATTAGTATTTTTCCATGAATTAGGGCATTTTGTGTTAGCTAAGCGGGCAGGTATTTTATGCCGTGAGTTTGCTATTGGAATGGGACCTAAAGTTCTTTCCTTAAAAAAGGGAGAAACCGTTTATACGATTCGTCTTCTACCAATTGGAGGCTATGTTCGTATGGCAGGAGAAGATCCTGAGATGGTTGATATTAAGCCAGGTCATCGAATTGGTTTAATTCTTAATGAAAAAGAAGAAGTAACAAAATTGATTATTAACAACAAAGAAAAGTATCCAAATGCACGTGTTATTAATGTAGAAGATGCTGATTTAGAACATAAGCTTTTTATTAAAGGATACGCTGAGGAAGATGCGGAAGAAAATCTTCTCGTATTTCCGGTGAAAAAAGATGCTGTTTTTGTTGAAAATGGGATTGAAACACAAATTGCACCCTATGACCGTCAATTTGCAAGTAAATCATTAGGACAGCGAACGCTTGCTATTTTTGCAGGTCCAGCGATGAATTTCGTATTAGCTTTTCTAATCTTTATTGTTATAGCTCTATTGCAAGGCATCCCATCAAATGAGGCAAAGCTTGGAAAGTTAACAGATGATGGAGTAGCACTCAGTGCAGGACTGCATGAAGGGGATAATGTTATAAGTATTGATGGTCAATCCGTTGGATCTTGGAAAGAGGTTGTTTCCATCATTCAAAAGAGTCCCGGGGAAAACCTAGAATTTCTAATCGATCGTGATGGACAAGAAATGACCATTGATGTTACACCGAAAGAAACAGAAGTAGATGGGAAAACAATAGGTCTAGTCGGTGTCTATAGCCCGATGGAAAAATCACCATTAAAATCTATTCAATATGGAGCTACACAAACCTTTACATGGACAAAGAATATTATTGGGGCAGTCGGTAAACTTGTCACTGGTCAGTTCTCGATTGATGCATTAGGCGGACCAGTAGCTATTTATCAATCTACAGACACTGTAGCTCAATCAGGCATCTATTCTTTAATGAATTGGGCTGCTGTTCTAAGCATTAATTTAGGTATCATGAACTTACTTCCACTACCTGCATTAGACGGTGGGCGACTACTGTTCTTTGCAATTGAAGCAGTTCGTGGTAAACCAATTGACCGACAAAAAGAAGGATTAGTTCATTTTATTGGTTTTGCCTTATTAATGCTACTGATGATTGTCGTCACTTGGAATGATATCCAACGATTTTTTATAAAGTAGGGTACTATTCATTCCCCTTGTTGAAAGGGGAATGTTGTTTTGTGGAGAAGGTTTTTTGTAGATGAATGCTGCTCGTTGATAGTGGCACATGGACATAAGATTCACCGTAAGAGAGGGGGTATTCCTTGTGAGGTCTCCCCTTCCCCACAAGAGTCTTGTGTCGGAGCAGCATGAACTCGGGGTAATAAACTTTATTTCTTCGTAACAACATTATAAACATATACAAATAATAGAGGTGCAAACATAGATGAAGCAAAGTAAAATGTTAATTCCAACATTAAGAGAAGTGCCAGCAGATGCAGATATTAAAAGCCATCAGCTATTATTAAGAGCAGGGTTTATTAGACAAAATGCAAGTGGGATTTACTCTTATTTACCATTGGCAAACAAAGTAATAAAGAAAATTGAAAAAATTATTCGCGAAGAAATGGATGCCGCTGGCGGAGTCGAATTATTAATGCCTGCCTTGCAGCAAGCAGAATTATGGCAAGAATCCGGCAGATGGTTTACATATGGACCAGAATTAATGCGCCTAAAAGATCGCAATAGTCGTGAATTTGCACTAGGTGCAACCCACGAAGAAGTAATAACAAGTTTAGTGCGAGACGAAGTAAAATCATATAAAAGACTACCACTAACACTTTACCAAATCCAAACGAAATTCAGAGATGAGAAAAGACCACGTTTTGGTATCCTGCGCGGCAGAGAATTTATTATGAAGGATGCTTATAGTTTTCATTCTTCTCATGAAAGTTTAGGAGAAGTTTATGATGCTATTTTTCAAGCGTACTGCAATATTTTCGAGCGCTGTGGCTTAAACTATCGTGCTGTAATCGCAGATAGTGGTGCAATGGGTGGGAAAGATACGCATGAATTCATGGTATTATCTGATGTTGGAGAAGATACAATTGCTTATTCAACAGAATCCAATTATGCTGCAAATATTGAAATGGCACCAGTTATAAATTCTTATGAAAAAGTAGAAGAGCCGGTAAAAGAGCTAGAAAAAGTAGAAACGAAAGATCAGAAAACAATTGAAGAAGTTTCTTCTTTCTTAAATGTTCATGCAGATAAATGCATTAAGTCTCTATTATTTAAAGTGGATAAAAGATTTGTGCTTGTGTTAGTTCGCGGCGATCATGAAGTGAACGACATAAAGGTGAAAAACCTATTAGAAGCAAATGTAGTTGAACTAGCAGACCATGCAGATACGGAAAAAATATTAGGAAGCAAGGTTGGTTCATTAGGTCCAATTAATGTTAAAGATGTGGAAGTAATTGCAGATAACGCTGTGAAAGCAATTATTAATGGTGTTTGTGGGGCAAATGAAGAGCATTTTCACTATGTGAATGTGAATGCTGACCGAGATTTCTCAGTCGACCGATATGCAGATATTCGTTTCATTCAAGAAGGCGACCTTTCACCAGATGGAAAAGGCACAATTACTTTTGCAAAAGGAATTGAAGTAGGTCATGTCTTTAAACTTGGCACTCGCTATAGTGAAGCAATGGGAGCTACTTATTTAGATGAAAACGGTAGAAGCCAATCGTTGATTATGGGTTGCTATGGAATTGGTGTTTCCAGAACGATGGCGGCAATTGTGGAGCAGTTTAATGATGACAGGGGAATTGTATGGCCAAACGCTGTAGCCCCATTTGATGCACATTTAATCACTGTAAACACAAAAGACGAATCGCAAAATGAGTTAACAGATAAATTATATACCGCGTTAAAAGCCAATCACTTCGATGTATTAGTTGATGACCGTGCAGAGCGTGCTGGTGTTAAATTTGCTGATTCTGATTTAATCGGACTGCCAATTCGCATAACAGTTGGTAAAAAAGCAGCTGAAGGAATTGTTGAAGTGAAAGTAAGAAGTACAGGAGAAATGCTGGAAGTTCATGAAAGTGAGTTAGTGGCAACGATCCTTCGATTAACACAAGTAAAGGGATAAGCGAAAAACAGGATAAAAGAAAAAGATTTAGCCAATTGCTAAATCTTTTTCTTTTTGTGTATTGGATTGTATGCTAAACTGCTTTAAGTAAATGAACAGTTTTTTATCTGTGATATAATATTTTTATAGAATTTAGCAAGAGTGGAAGGAGCGACATAAATGAGTGATATACAAGGAAAAGTGGATCGTTTCCAGATTTTGTTGCAGCAATTGCAATTAACGGACGATCCATATATTTCCCATTTTCGCAACGCCAGCATTGAAAAAATTGTTGTCGAAAAGCGGTCCAAAAAATGGCATTTTCATTTTTTGTTTGATGATATCATTCCATTTCAAGTCTATCAATTATTTACTACCAAGTTAAGAAGTAGCTTTTCGCATATTGCTACTATTACGTATGATATTCGAGTAAGAAATGGAATCGTCACAGACGTATTAATTCGTGACTATTGGTCTGCATGTATAGAGGAGATGCAAGGGATTTCTCCACCCCTTTTAAAGCTATTAAATGAACAAGTGCCTCAATTTAATGGGAATAAGCTAACCATTCAAGTTAGAAACGAGATGGAAGGCTTAGCGATCAAGAGGAAATATGCTAACTTGATTACGGATGCCTATCAATATTTTGGCTTCCCTGCCATGAGCTTAGATACAGAAATAGTAGAAGAAAAATCAAATTCAGAGTATGAACAATTTTTACTTGCGAAGCAAAAAGAGGATGAGGAAAGAGGAAAGCAAGCTTTACTAGACATTCAGAAGATGGAAGCTGAAAAAGAAGCTGGTGATTCTCCAATCCCGAGTGGTCCATTAACAATTGGATTAACAATTAAAGACGATAGCGATTATCGTCGCCTCGAAGAAATTGTGGATGAAGAAAGACGTGTTACCGTGCAAGGATATGTCTTTTTTGCAGAAACAAAAGAGCTTCGTAGTGGAAGAACATTGTTGACATTTAAAATAACAGATTATACAAGTTCTATTCTTGTAAAAATGTTCTCACGTAATAAAGAAGATGCAGCGCTTTTTCAATTAGTGAAAAAGGGCATGTGGCTTAGAGCACGAGGAAGTATTCAAAATGATACATTTGTTCGCGATTTAGTAATGATCGGGAATGATTTAAATGAAATTAAGCCTGTCGAACGAAAAGATACAGCGAAAGAGGATGAAAAGCGTGTAGAGCTGCATCTTCATACACCAATGAGTCAAATGGATGCTGTTTCATCAGTGGCTACGCTTGTTACTCAAGCAAAAAAATGGGGGCATAAAGCGATCGCTATTACAGATCATGCTGTTGCGCAATCATTCCCTGAAGCGTTTGGAGCTGGAAAGAAAAATGATGTGAAAATTCTTTATGGGGTAGAGATGAATCTAGTAGACGATGGCGTACCGATTGCCTATAATCCAAAAGATATCGTACTCGAGGATGCTACGTATGTCGTGTTTGACGTTGAAACGACAGGACTTTCTGCCGTTTATAATACGATTATAGAGCTTGCGGCAGTTAAGATTCATAATGGCGAAATCATTGATCGATTTGAATCGTTTGCGAATCCACATCATCGCCTTTCCGCAACGACGATTAACTTAACAGGTATTACCGATGATATGGTAGAAAGTGCACCTGAAATAGATATTGTATTGCGTAAGTTTGCCGATTGGACAGGGGATAGTATTCTAGTTGCGCATAACGCATCGTTTGACGTTGGTTTCTTAAATGTCGGCTATCAGAAAGCAGGGTTGCCTAAATCGACTAATGCAGTCATAGACACATTGGAGCTGGGTAGATTTTTATACCCTGAAATGAAAAACCATCGTTTAAATACGTTGGCGAAGAAATTTGATATCGAATTAACTCAGCATCACCGAGCTATTTATGATGCAGAAGCAACTGGATACCTTGCTTTAAAAATGTTGAAGGATGCTTCTGAAAAAGGGATCATTAATCATAATCAATTGAACGATAATATGGGGCAGGGAAATGCATACCAAAGAGCTCGTCCTTATCACTGTACGGTACTTGCTCAAAACGACGTTGGCTTAAAAAATCTGTTTAAGCTCGTATCAATCTCTCATATTAATTATTTCTATCGTGTCCCGCGTATTCCAAGATCTGTGTTGCAAAAATATAGAGAAGGTTTGCTTGTAGGGTCAGCCTGTGATAAAGGGGAAGTCTTTGAGGCAATGATGCAAAAGGCTCCTGAGGAAGTAGAAGATATTGCCCCATTTTATGATTATTTAGAGGTAATGCCCAAAGAAGTGTACGCTCATTTAATGGAGATGGAGCTCGTCCAAGATGAAAAAGCATTGGAAGAAATTATCGCTAATATTGTAAAACTTGGCGACAAGTTAGACATACCAGTAGTGGCGACAGGAAATGTTCATTATCAAAATCCAAATGATAAGATTTATCGAGAAATTTTAGTCGGTTCACAAGGTGGAGCGAATCCACTTAACCGCCATAAGCTTCCTGATGTTCATTTTCGGACAACGAATGAAATGTTAGACTGTTTTAACTTCCTTGGAAAAGAAAAGGCGAAAGAATTAGTAGTAACGAACACTAATAAAATCGCCGATATGATTGATGTCATTAAACCGATTAAGGATGATCTTTATACACCAAAAATTGAAGGCTCAGAAGAAGAAATGCGAGAAATGAGCTATAGCATGGCTAGACGAATTTACGGAGATGAATTGCCGGAAATCGTGGAAGCACGCTTGGAAAAAGAATTAAAAAGTATCATCGGGCATGGATTTGCCGTTATCTATTTGATTTCTCATAAACTCGTGAAAAAATCATTAGATGATGGATACTTAGTAGGTTCTCGTGGATCTGTTGGTTCTTCCTTTGTTGCCACGATGACAGAGATAACCGAGGTTAATCCATTGCCCCCACACTATATATGTGCAGAATGTAAATATTCGGAATTCTTTAATGATGGTTCTGTTGGATCTGGATTTGATTTGCCTGATAAGGATTGTCCAAACTGTGGGGCTCGCTTAAAGAAAGATGGTCATGATATTCCGTTTGAAACTTTTCTTGGATTTAAAGGGGATAAGGTACCTGATATAGATTTGAGTGCGCCACGTTATCAATTGAAAAGATTGGTCACTAGCTTTTGCTAGGAGAACTGTTAACTCAAAGTGTGGAATGATAGGGTAACGCCTTGAAACACACTCACTGAATCTGCGGCAAGCGAAGGAGACAATGTAAATAGTTGAACTCGTTTGAAGCCCGCTAAAGTCGGCTGAAGTTTACCCTAACACATATTGGTGAGGCAAGACCCTAATAGGGTTGTAAACGATAGGCCGGGTGTCTACAAAACTTCTATGGTTAGTATGGATAGAGTTATCTGGACGAATCCTCGACTGACTCTTCGTGAATGTCACTAAGTAGAAATGCTTAGGGGTCCTAATAGGACTTTCTAGTGTGGATGAGTAAACGTTAGGTTATGAAAATCCATATAGCTTTATAGGAGCTATCAAGCTAGACGGAGTTTAGAGGAAACCTACGGAAGTATGTATAGATAGAGTTAACGGAACGTGGGAAGCTTCGGAGACTTGAGGTGATTACACACTGATTGAAAGTCGTTCTTCAAAAATCTCAGCTTGAGTATAATGAAGATTTGTCGAAGTGGCAGTAAAGCCGTAGTACCGATTGTAGGAACTGCTGATGACGACCAAATATACGGAATAGGTCCGAGGGAAAAACAGTTCTGAGGGAAGGGCTTGAGTCGTCTTTTACGATACAAATCCTACACAAGTCAGTATTCTTGTATGACTAAATAGAAACGAAAGCCTTTCTTGGAGGTGATTAGTTGGCTGACTTAATGGTTCAAAAGCTAAGAAATAACGAATATTTCAATGTTCAAGACACATTTGACCATTTGTATGCTGAAAGTAAAAATGGAAGGTATTTTAATAAGCTGTACGATTTAATCATCTCAGAAGAAAATATTCTTCTCGCTTTTCGAAATTTAAAAAGCAATACTGGAAGCAAAACAAAAGGTACAAACGGTCACACAATTAAACATCTAAACAGGATGAATAAAGAAAAGCTCATTAGAATGGTTCGGCGGAAGCTACTAGATTACAAACCAGAAATGGTCAGGCGAGTGATGATTCCAAAGCCAAATGGGGATAAACGTCCTCTTGGCATACCGACGATAGAAGATAGACTTATTCAACAGATGATTCTACAGATTTTTGAACCTATCGTTGAGGCGAAATTTCACCCATCAAGCTATGGGTTCAGACCACACCGTAATACTCACGATGCGTTAGCAAGGTGTTACCATATGGTCAATCATAGTCACCAGCATTATGTAGTCGACGTAGATATTAAGGGATTCTTTGATAACGTAAATCATAAAAAGTTGAGCAAACAGCTTTGGGCGATTGGAATAAGAGATAAAAAGGTTCTTTCCATAATAAGCAAAATGTTAAAGGCTGAAATTGAAGGCGAGGGAATACCTGAAAAAGGAACTCCACAAGGCGGGATATTATCACCGCTCCTAGCTAACATCGTTCTGAACGAGTTAGATTGGTGGATTTCGAATCAATGGGAAACCAAGCCGACAAGAGTGGACTATAAACTGAAAAGGAATCGCACAGATGCCTTAAAGAAAACAAGTCTAAAGCCTTGTTATATCGTTCGCTATGCCGATGACTTTAAAATCTTTACAAACTCTTACGAAAATGCACGCAAGCTATTTATTGCTGTGACAAAATGGTTGAAGGAACGGTTAGGCTTGGATGTGAGTTCTGAGAAGAGTAAAATCACAAACCTTCGAAAGAACGGAACGGATTTTCTCGGCGTGCGTTTTCGAGCAGTACGTAAAGGGACAGCGAAGACGGGATATATAGTGAATTCAAAAATATCTCCGAAAGCAAAAAAGAAAGTGACAAAGGTTTATCAACATAAACTGAGTCAAATACGGAAGAGCCCGACACCGAGTAAAGTTCTCGACCTCAACTCGTTTACTTTAGGCATTCATAATTACTATAAAATTGCGACGAGGGTGTCTATGGATTTTAATGAAATACGGCACACCATACACTTTAAAATCAAAACTTTGCTGAAAAGGAATATTTTTAATCCAACGACAGAAAAGAATGCTGTAATTGATAAGTTCTATAATGACTTCAATTACAAACGATTTAAAAGTAATGGATTGCTTGTACTACCGTTTGAATCGGTACGGCATCAAATACGAGGACAAAGAGACCCTGAATTTACGATTTATGCCAAAGAAGACCGCCAAAGAATTCATAAAGAATTAATATATGTGACCGCCGTTGAAATTGAACACTTAAGAAGAGGGAACTATTCATCAAAATCCACTTTGTACGAGAACAATCGGATAAGTAAATATGTCGCACAAAAAGGTAGGTGCTATATAACGGGCGAACGGCTAATGCCAATCAATTGTATATGTCACCATATCAAGCCTACAAAGATGGGTGGTACCGATGAGTACGACAATTTAGTCATTATAAAGAAAGACTATCATATGCTTATCCACACAAAGTTTCCGATGAATGACCCTATTAAATCACATCATGTCAATACACTAGACGCCAAAGCATTAAAGAAACTCAATACACTACGCAAGGTTGTAGGATTCCAAGCGTTAGTGGTTTAATTATCGTAAATATAAAGACGATAGAGCGCCGTATGACACCGAAAGGGTCATGTACGGTGTGGGGCAGGGGAAAAGCTGGAGATGACATCAAAGGCTTACCTATTGCCATATTTTTCCGGTGAATATCAGCCGATCGCCCATAACTATACAAAAGTACTGTTTGGTGATGAGTATGTATACCGTGCAGGAACAATAGGTACAGTAGCTGATAAAACAGCATATGGTTATGTTAAGGCTTATCAAAACGATAATAATTTACAAATTCGCGGAGCGGAAATTGATCGATTAGCTTCTGGCTGTACAGGTGTTAAACGAACAACTGGTCAGCATCCGGGGGGGATCATTGTTATTCCAGATTATATGGATGTATATGATTTTACGCCAATTCAATTTCCTGCAGATGACCGAAATTCGGAATGGAAAACGACCCATTTTGATTTCCATTCTATTCATGACAATGTATTAAAACTCGATATTCTTGGTCACGATGATCCAACTGTTATCAGAATGCTTCAAGATTTAAGTGGGATAGATCCTAAGACGATTCCAACAGATGACCCTGAAGTAATGAAAATATTTAGCGGTACAGAGTCCCTTGGAGTAACACCGGAACAAATATATTGTAAAACTGGTACATTTGGTATTCCTGAGTTTGGAACAAAATTTGTTCGGCAAATGCTCGAAGATACGAAGCCAACTACATTTTCTGAGTTAGTACAGATATCTGGTCTATCTCATGGTACGGATGTATGGTTAGGGAATGCCCAAGAACTTATTCATAATAATATTTGTAACTTAAGTGAAGTTATTGGATGTCGTGATGACATCATGGTCTATCTGATTTATCAAGGACTTGATCCTAGTTTTGCTTTCAAAATCATGGAAAGTGTACGTAAAGGGAAAGGTCTAACAGATGAAATGGAAGAAGAGATGAGAAAGAACGAAGTACCGGAATGGTATATTGATTCTTGTAAAAAAATAAAATATATGTTCCCTAAGGCGCATGCTGCTGCTTATGTATTAATGGCAGTTAGGATTGCCTATTTCAAAGTGCACCATGCATTATTATATTACGCAGCCTATTTCACTGTTCGTGCCGATGATTTTGATGTTGATGCGATGGTAAAGGGATCTCATAGTATTAAAGCAGTAATAGATGATATTAGTGCAAAAGGGTTAGATGCATCTACGAAAGAGAAAAACTTGTTAACAGTAATGGAACTTGCTTTCGAAATGGTAGAAAGAGGATATACCTTTAAGAAGGTGGATTTATATAAATCAAGTGCTACTGAATTTATTATTGAAGGAAATGCTCTTATACCGCCGTTTAACAGTATCCCAGGATTAGGAACAAATGCTGCTATTAACATTGTCGAAGCAAGAAAAAATGGGGAATTCTTATCGAAAGAGGATTTACAACAACGCGGAAAAGTTTCGAAAACAATTATGCAATATCTTGACAATCATGGTTGCTTGGCTGATATGCCGGATCAAAACCAGCTTTCTTTATTCTAAAATTTTTTTGGATAGGGGAAGAAACGTTGAAGTTACGGACTTTCATTTGCATAACTGAAGCGGTTATGGTATAGTTTAGTTGGAAATACTAAGGATAACTTTCGCGAATGGAGAGTGGGGCAACCCACTCTTTCCTGTTTGTATTAGGGTTTTTTCTTGAAAAACAGAGTGAATATTATCGCACAAATTGATGGATGAGCAACAAGTGTACATATTTTAGTTTGCTAAGTTGACTCTAAAAACATAATAAGGTTCCTTGCTTAAGGAGGGAAAAATTTTGAGCAAAGTAACAGAAATAGTCGAAGAAATGGTACATCCCATTTTAGATGAACTACACTTAGAATTAGTAGATGTCGAATATGTAAAAGAGGGACCAAACTGGTTTTTACGTGTATATATTGACAAAGAAACTGGTGTAGATATTGATGAATGTGCAGTCGTTAGTGAAAAACTAAGTGAGAAGTTAGATGAAGTCGATCCGATTTCAGAGAACTATTTTCTTGAGGTTTCTTCACCTGGAGCAGAACGACCATTGAAAAAAGACAAAGACTTCGAAAAAGCGATTGGGAAAAATGTTTATATTAAAACATATGAACCAATTGAAAAGGAAAAAACATTTGAAGGAATCTTAACAGCTTTTGATGGGAAATCAGTGACAGTCGAAGTCAAAATTAAGACTAGAAAGAAAACGATTGAAATTCCATATGAAAAAGTGGCAAAAGCAAGACTTGCTGTTAGTTTTTCCTAATTATAAAGATCAAATGAGACAGCTTATGACAGCTTCTTTACAATGATCAATAATTTTTGATAAAAGAGAATAAAGGGGGATACACGCTCATGAGCAGTGAATTAGTTGATGCTCTAGTGTTACTTGAAAAAGAAAAAGGAATATCGCGAGAAGTGATCATGGATGCAATTGAAGCAGCATTGATCTCCGCTTATCGCCGTAATTTTAACCAGGCACAAAACGTACGAATTGATTTGAATTTAGGTGCAGGGTCCATGCGTGTATTTGCGAGAAAAGAAGTAGTTGATGAGGTATTTGATCCACGTCTTGAAATTTCTTTGGAAGATGCACAAAAAATTAATCCGAACTATGAAGTAGAAGATGTTGTTGAACTAGAAGTTACACCAAAAGATTTTGGACGTATTGCAGCACAAACTGCGAAACAAGTAGTTACACAACGAGTTCGCGAAGCTGAAAGAGGAATTATTTATTCTGAATTTATCGATCGCGAAGAAGATATTATGACAGGGATTGTTCAACGTCAAGACAGTAAATTCATTTATGTCAGCTTAGGTAAAATTGAAGCAATTTTACCTACAAATGAACAAATGCCAAATGAGCATTATAAACCACATGATCGCATTAAGGTTTTCTTAACAAAAGTGGAAAAGACAACAAAAGGTCCACAAATCTTTGTATCTAGAACACATCCTGGTCTACTGAAAAGATTGTTTGAGATGGAAGTTCCTGAAATCTATGATGGAACAGTAGAAATAAAATCAGTTGCGCGTGAAGCTGGAGATCGTTCAAAGATTTCCGTTCATTCTGATAATGAAGAAGTAGATCCAGTAGGTTCTTGCGTAGGTCCTAAAGGAACTCGTGTGCAGACGATTGTGAATGAGTTAAAAGGGGAAAAGATTGATATTGTTAAGTGGTCAAGTGATCCAACAGTATTTGTTGCGAATGCCTTAAGTCCTTCGAAAGTACTAGAAGTTATTGTAAACGAAGAAGAAAAAGCAACAACTGTTATTGTTCCCGATTATCAATTATCATTGGCAATCGGTAAAAGAGGCCAAAATGCACGCTTAGCAGCGAAGCTTACTGGCTGGAAAATTGATATCAAATCTGAATCAGAAGCAAGAGAGGCTGGAATATATCCAACTGAAAATTCATTGATTAAATTTGATGATGAGGCAGACGAAGAGGATGATTTCCGTTTGAGCACGGAAGATTTCGAGATTTGAGGTGAATGTGTGTGAACAAACCAAGAAAAGTACCAATGCGTAAATGTGTTGCTACCGGTGAAATGAAGCCGAAAAAAGAACTAGTTCGCATCGTTCGTTCCAAAGAAGGGGTTGTATCCGTCGATTTAACGGGAAAAAAATCCGGTCGAGGAGCATATCTTTCATTGGACAAAGAAGCAGTACTATTAGCCAAGAAGAAGAATATTCTTTCTAACCAGCTTGAAGTGACAGTAGATGATACTGTTTACGATGAGCTGTTAGAACTAATAGATAAGGAGCAAAGACAATCCAAATGAACGATAACAAGTGGATGTCATTACTTGGCTTAGCAAATCGAGCACGGAAAATAACCTCAGGTGAGGAATTGACCGTAAAAGAAATTAGAAGCGGTAATGCAAAACTAATATTATTATCGGAAGATGCATCACAAAACACGACAAAAAAAATCACCGATAAATGTCGTTCCTATAAAGTACCAGTGAAGCTTGTTTCAAATAGGGAAATCCTAGGGAAAGCAATAGGGAAAGAGCAAAGAGTGGTTGTCGCTGTTTTGGATAATGGATTTGCAAAAAAACTTTTAACGCTGCTCGATTAATTCTAGCGGGGGTGAAATGATGAGTAAAGTGCGAGTATACGAATACGCAAAACAATATAACATTTCAAGCAAGGATGTTATTGCTAAATTAAAAGAGATGAATGTAGAAGTCTCAAACCATATGACAACATTGGAAGAGGACGCAATTAAAAAATTGGATAGTGTATATAATAAAAAGAGTGAAGAAAATAAGCCAAAAGCACCAGCTCAAAAAGCGGCTGCTAAAAATATCGCGGACGAGTATGAAAAAGAAAGCGATGAAATGGCTGAAAAGGGGAAAGTAAATCAATCTGTGAAAAATACTAAAGATAATAAACCAGGTTTTAATAAACCAAAAACTAATAATAACAACAATAAGAATAGAAACAACAATAATCGCAAAGGGAAGCAAAATGCTGCTCCAGTTGCACCTCCAGCTCCGAAAAAAGAAAAAGAATTACCGGAAAAAATTACATTCAGCGAGTCTTTGACAGTTGCTGAATTAGCAAAAAAATTGCATCGTGAACCATCTGAAATCATTAAAAAATTATTCCTTCTTGGTGTAATGGCAACAATCAACCAGGAGTTAGATAAGGATGCAATTGAATTAATCTGTACAGATTACGGTGTTGAAGTCGAAGAAGAAGTGAAAATCGACACAACCGATCTAGAAGTATACTTTACAGATGATGAGAACGCAGAATTAGTAGAGCGTCCGTCTGTTGTTACAATTATGGGACACGTTGACCATGGGAAAACAACATTACTTGATAGCATTCGTAATACAAAAGTAACAGCAGGAGAAGCTGGTGGAATTACACAGCATATTGGTGCATATCAAATCGAGGAAAATGGTAAGAAAATTACATTCCTTGATACACCTGGACACGCAGCCTTTACAACAATGCGTGCACGTGGTGCAAAAATTACTGATATCACGATTCTTGTTGTCGCTGCAGACGATGGAGTAATGCCACAAACAATTGAAGCAATCAACCATGCGAAAGCCGCTGAAGTTCCAATTATTGTTGCAGTCAATAAAATGGATAAACCAACAGCAAATCCTGACCGTGTAATGCAAGAATTAACAGAACATGGATTAGTACCGGAAGCTTGGGGTGGGGAAACTATCTTTGTTCCACTTTCCGCGTTAACTGGAGAAGGTATTGATTCATTACTTGAAATGATCCTTCTAGTAAGTGAAGTAGAAGAATATAAAGCAAATCCAAAACGTAACGCTGTAGGTACTGTTATTGAAGCACAGCTAGATAAAGGGAAAGGTTCTGTGGCAACATTGCTTGTTCAAAACGGAACGCTAAACATTGGTGACCCTATTGTAGTTGGTAATACATTTGGTCGTGTTCGTGCGATGGTAAATGATTTAGGTAGACGTGTGAAAACAGCTGGACCATCTACTCCAGTAGAAATTACAGGATTAAATGAAGTTCCTCAAGCTGGTGATCGATTTGTTGTTTTCAATGATGAGAAAACAGCAAGACAAATCGGGGAAGCTCGTTCTACTCAAGCCATTCAAGCTCAAAGATCAGAAAAAACAAGAATCAGCTTAGACAACCTGTTTGAACACATGAAACAAGGGGAAATGAAAGATATTAACATCGTTCTTAAAGCCGATGTTCAAGGTTCAGCAGAAGCGTTAGCTGCCGCTCTATATAAAATAGAAGTAGAAGGTGTTAACGTTAAAATCATTCATACTGGTGTAGGGGCAATTAATGAGTCAGATATTACACTTGCAGCAGCATCAAATGCAATTGTAATCGGATTTAACGTGCGTCCAGATGTAAATGCGAAAAGAGCTGCAGACGCTGAAGAAGTAGATGTACGCTTACACCGTATTATTTATAAAGTAATTGAAGAAATTGAAGCAGCGATGAAAGGAATGCTTGATCCTGAGTTCCAAGAAAAAATTATTGGTCAGGCTGAAATTCGTCAAACATTCAAAGTTTCTAAAATTGGTACAATTGCAGGTTCATACGTAACGGACGGGAAAATTACAAGAGATAGTGGAATTCGCTTAATCCGTGACGGTGTTGTTATTTTCGAAGGGGAAATCGATGCCTTAAAACGTTTCAAAGACGATGCAAAAGAAGTAGCTCAAGGTTACGAATGTGGTATTACAATCAAAAACTTTAATGATGTTAAAGAAGGCGATGTAATTGAAGCATACGTAATGGAAGAAATTGAGCGTAAATGATTGTTGGTTTAATGACAGTGGAATGCATCATTTATGATGCCCACTCATTAAAAGAAAAGCGGGCGGTTCTGCAAAGAATTATGACCCGCTTAAAACAAAAATTTAATATCTCTATTTCAGAAGTCGAGTATCAAGATACTTGGCAAAGAACAAAGCTTGCAATTGTTACTGTTGCTTCCGTCCGTGTTTCTGCAGAAGGCGTGTTGCAACAAACACAGCAGTTTATCGATTCTTTTCCGGAAATAGAGAGAACCATTACAGATATAGAATGGCTTTAAAAAAATGAGGTGAATTGCGCGATGAGTCTAAGACCAAATCGTGTTGGTGAACAAATGAAGAAGGAACTAGGCGAGATTATTAGTCGTAAGATAAAAGATCCTCGCATTGGTTTCGTAACAGTTACAGATGTGAATGTTACTGGTGATCTTCAACAAGCAACTGTGTATATTTCCGTACTTGGCGATCAAGAACAACGTGAGAACACATTAAAAGGGCTAGCAAAAGCGAAAGGCTTTATTCGTTCTGAAATAGGACAACGAATTCGTTTACGCAAAACCCCAGAAATTACGTTTGAATTTGATGAGTCGATAGATTACGGAAATAGAATTGATACATTATTGCATCAAATCGCAAAAGAAAATCCGTCTAGTAACGACGAAAAATAAGATGATGTAAAAATATGCTCCTATCGGACTTTTTCCATGGTTATGGATATGGACGATAGGAGTTTTTTGTAGAAGTTTTAAATAAAGTTAACTTTAGAACAAAGCCCGTTGATTTCCGTTCCAGGAACTTGCTTTCCGCGGGGAGGGATGAGAGCCTCCTTGGGGTCTCTCATTTCCCTCATCTCCCGCAGGAGTCAAGTTCCCTCCACTACAATCAACTCAGAATTTTAAATGACATTACAAGTAAAGAGCAAGATCTATTTTCGCATAAATTATTTAATTTATAAATGAATAAAGGATGAGATATATGGAAGGAATTTTACCGTTATGGAAGCCTAAGGGGCTTACTTCTCATGATTGCGTTTTTCGGTTACGAAAGATTTTACATATGAAAAGAATTGGCCATACTGGAACACTGGATCCTGATGTAACGGGTGTATTGCCAATCTGTTTAGGTAGGGCAACGAAAGTAGCGGAATACATAACAGATGCAGGCAAAGAATACGTTGGGGAGGTAACAATTGGTTACTCCACTACAACCGAAGATCGTTCTGGAGAAAAAGTAGAGGAAAAGAAAGTAACAGAAACAGTCACTAGAGATAGAATAGAAGCAATCTTAAATGATTTAACGGGAACTATTACGCAAACACCACCGATGTATTCTGCTGTTAAGGTAAATGGAAGAAGGCTTTATGAATACGCAAGACAAGGGCTAGTGATTGAACGTCCCTCCAGACAAGTAAACATTTACTCGTTAGAATTAATAGAGGAATGGAAAGAATTAAAGGGGGATACTGTATCATTCCGTTTTAAAGTTAGCTGTAGTAAGGGGACATATATTAGAACCCTTGCTGTGATGATCGGAGAAAAATTAGGATATCCTGCTCATATGTCAGATTTGTGTCGAACACGTTCAGCGGCATTTACGGAGAAAGAGTGTGTGACCTTCGATGAACTAGAGGAATATATAGAAAAAGGAGTTCTCGACAAGCATA
This sequence comes from Niallia sp. RD1, assembly GCF_024219955.1. Lineage (NCBI taxonomy): Bacteria > Bacillati > Bacillota > Bacilli > Caryophanales > Bacillaceae > Niallia > Niallia sp. RD1. Next base: position 3,585,932 of record NZ_CP100420.1, read on the forward strand.
TTTATCCTATAGAAGAGGCGCTTTTACATTTGCCGAAATATGAAATAAATGATACATTAGCTTTGAAGGTACGAAATGGATCGGTATTAGAAGCTCCTGCTCATTTATTGGATGAACAGGAGCCAATTGTCATTCAAACAACATTAGGGGAAGCGTTAGCCATATACATTCAGCATCCAACAAAAAAAGGATTAATTAAACCGTCCAAAATATTAAAAATCTTGGAGTAAGAATTGATGCTTCGTACACCTTGAAAAGAAAGTTTGGCAAAGCAAATAAAGAAATTTGAGCTAGAAAAGGTGAGTAGCATAATGAAGATAGTAAGAATAAATCATTCAGAAAGAAATAAAGAGCATGATTATCCACCAATTTCCATCGCGTTAGGTTCCTTTGATGGAGTACATCTTGGCCACCAAAAAGTAATAGGCGAAGCAAAAAAAGTAGCTGATCAAAATGGATGGAGCAGTGCAGTTATGACATTTGATCCTCATCCATCCATCGTACTTGGTGGAAAAACAAAAAAAGTAGACTACTTAACTTCTTTTGAATCTAAGGTAGAACAATTAGCGAAATTAGGTATTGATTATTTATTTATTGTTGATTTTACAATTGAATTTGCTAGTTTACCACCACAAGAATTTGTTGATTTGTACTTAATTGACTTAAATGTAAAGCATGTAATAGCAGGGTTTGATTACACTTATGGGCAGAAAGCGCAAGGAACAGCGGAAACACTTTCTGAGCATTCTCGTGGTAAATACGAAACAACCATTATTGGCAAAGAAACATTTGGAGGAGAAAAAGTAAGTTCGACCTTAATTCGTTCGCTTATTAATAATGGTGATATGGAAAAAGTTCCTGCTCTATTAGGCAGATATTATACGATTAATGGTACTGTCATTCATGGCGATAAGCGTGGAAGAACAATTGGTTTTCCAACCGCAAACGTGAAGCCAGCAAGTGATGTTATTTTACCGCCCCTTGGTGTATATGCAGTAAAGTTACTTGTAAATAATCAATGGTATGAAGGAGTATGCAATTTAGGGACAAAACCAACTTTTCATCCAGAAAAGAAGAATGCCAGTATCGAAGTTCATATTTTTGACTTCCATCAAGATATTTACGGTCATTCTGTTACGGTCGAATGGCATAAAAGAATTAGAAGCGAACAGAAATTTAACGGAATCGACGAACTAGTAGCCCAAATCGAAAAAGATAAGCAAACCGCCTTACACTATTTTTACGATAAAGCACAATAGACATAAGAAAATACTAGTTATAATTCAGAAGAAAATTGGCAATACTATGAAATATATCCCAACGTAGAAATTTGAAAGATTCGTGATGGTATTACTTTATTTTGAAAAATAATAGCTTTTATCTTGATTTTTCACACGAAAACAGGTATTCTTAAAGACGTACTAAAAACAACCTTTGCTTGGCAAATCGAATCACCAACGTTTTGCTCGGTAAATGGGGATTAGTGTAATAGAATTAGGAGGTGAAACAGGATGGCAATCACTCAAGAACGTAAAAACGAACTTATCAATGAGTACAAAACGCATGAGAACGATACTGGATCTCCAGAAGTTCAAATCGCTGTCCTTACTGAGTCAATCAATAACTTGAATGAACATTTACGTACGCATAAAAAGGATCATCACTCACGTCGTGGTCTTTTGAAAATGGTAGGTAGACGTCGTAATCTTTTAACTTACCTACGTAATAAAGACGTTCAACGTTACCGTGTTTTAATTAACAAACTTGGTCTACGTAGATAGTTAAAAAAGCGGGATATTTTTCCCGCTTTTTTATTGTAAATAAATGCGAATCTAACATATGGTTTCTATAGATTACATAAATTAATTTCGTTTTTTAGTTACATTTAATGTGTATACTAGTAGAAGAGAAATTTAAGGATAGTATTCTTTCTTTTATAAGATAACGTAGGTTTTAGGTAGTTTAAACCGAGAACCTCCATGAAGTGAATGAGTAGAGAGGGGTTTATGAATGGGACAAGATAAGCATGTCTATTCCATTGACTGGGCTGGAAGAAAGCTTACAGTCGAAATTGGACAATTAGCAAAACAAGCAAATGGTGCAGTGCTCGTACGATATGGTGATACTGCTGTATTAAGCACAGCTACTGCTTCAAAAGAACCGAAAAACTTAGACTTCTTTCCATTAACAGTAAACTATGAAGAACGCCTATATGCAGTTGGTAAGATCCCAGGCGGTTTCATTAAAAGAGAAGGACGTCCAAGTGAAAGAGCCATTCTTGCAAGTCGTTTAATCGATAGACCAATTCGACCATTATTTGCTGATGGCTTCCGTAATGAAGTTCAAGTAGTCAGCTTAGTAATGAGTGTGGATCAAGATTGTACATCTGAAATGGCAGCAATGTTTGGATCATCTCTAGCATTATCTGTTTCCGATATTCCATTTGGTGGACCAATCGCTGGAGTATATGTAGGAAGAATCGATGGCGAATTTGTTATCAATCCAACAGTAGAGCAAGCAGAAAAAAGTGATATTAACCTTGCTGTTGCAGGAACAAAGGATGCAATCAACATGGTTGAAGCTGGTGCAGATGAAGTACCAGAGGAAGTAATGCTTGAAGCAATTGTGTTTGGTCATGATGAGATTAAACGCTTAATCGCATTCCAAGAAAAAATTGCTGAAGAGATTGGCAAAGAGAAAATGGAAGTTGTACTATACGAATTGGATAAAGACATCGAAGCAGATGTGCGCGCACTATGTGAAAACGAAATGCTAAATGCGATTCGTGTACAAGAAAAGCATGCTCGTGAAGCAGCTATTAAAGAAGTAAAAAATTCTGTTATTGCGAAGTATGAAGCAGAAGAAACAGAAGATGAAGAATTAAAGCAAGTGAAAGCAATTTTAGATAAATTAGTGAAAAATGAAGTTCGTCGTTTAATTACAGAAGATAAAGTTCGCCCAGACGGACGTGGATTAGAAGAAATTCGCCCACTATCTTCTGAAGTTCATTTATTACCAAGAACACATGGTTCTGGTCTGTTCACTCGTGGACAAACGCAAGCTTTGAGTATTTGTACATTAGGCGCTTTAGGGGATGTACAAATATTGGACGGTCTTGGTGTAGAAGAAGAAAAACGTTTCATGCATCACTATAATTTCCCTAACTTCAGTGTTGGTGAAACAGGACCAATGCGTGGACCTGGACGAAGAGAAATCGGTCATGGTGCATTAGGGGAAAGAGCATTAGAACCGATCATTCCTTCTGAAAAAGACTTCCCATATACAATTCGTCTTGTATCAGAAGTATTAGAATCCAATGGTTCTACATCACAGGCGAGTATTTGTGCAAGTACACTTGCAATGATGGATGCTGGGGTGCCAATTAAAGCACCAGTTGCTGGTATTGCAATGGGTCTGATTAAATCTGGTGAACATTACAGTATTTTAACAGACATTCAAGGAATGGAAGATCATTTAGGAGATATGGACTTTAAAGTAGCTGGTACTTCTAAAGGGGTAACAGCACTTCAAATGGACATTAAAATTGATGGATTATCTCGTGAAATTTTAGAAGAGGCACTACAACAAGCAAAAATTGGTCGTATGCAAATTTTAGATTCCATGATGGCAACAATTAATACACCTAGAGAATCTTTATCTTCTTATGCACCAAAAATCTTAATGATGTCTATTAACCCAGACAAAATTCGTGATGTTATTGGACCAAGCGGAAAACAAATCAATAAAATCATTGAAGAAACTGGCGTGAAAATTGATATTGAGCAAGATGGTACAGTGTTCATTTCTTCCGTTGATGATGAAATGAATAACAAAGCAAAACAAATTATTGAAGATATTGTTCGTGAAGTAGTTGTCGGACAAATGTACCTTGGTAAAGTAAAACGAATCGAGAAATTCGGTGCATTCGTTGAAATCTTCAACGGAAAAGATGGACTTGTTCATATTTCTGAACTTGCTGAAGAAAGAATTGGCAAAGTAGAAGACGTTGTAGCCATCGGTGATGAAATCTTTGTGAAAGTAACAGAAATCGATAAACAAGGAAGAGTTAACCTATCACGCAAAGCGGTTTTAAAAGAACAAAAAGAGCAAGCAGAGAATGCTAAAAACTAATTGAAATACAAAATAAAAGTGCCTGATAAAAAAACTGCTATTGTTTTTTTATCAGGCACTTTTTTTGTGGAATGAAAAGGAACATCTTGAACAAAATAATAGAGAATAAGGATAAGCTAAAGTCCATAGTTCAACGTTCTACCTTGTCCTTTATTATCATATTGTAGTAACTAGGAGGGGAAAAGGTGATGAAGAAATTAGTTCCGTTAGTAGGGATTCTTGTTATCTCTTGGTTTTTAGTTAATAATCCTTTAGCTGATTCATATGTTAGTACTTTACAAGAAAATTCGGTTGCGGTCACAACAAATAATTCCTTATACACAACGATTAGTGAAAAAGCGAAAGACTATGAGAAGAAACCGATTGATGCAAAATTAGATCCTGTATGGAAAGCAATTCCTGGCTTAAATGGGCTAAAAGTCGATGTGGATGCCTCTTACAAGAATATGAAAAAAGAGGGGAAATTCGATGAACAAAAATTAGTCTTTAAGCAAGTGAAACCAGATATTACATTAAATGATTTACCACCTGCTCCTGTATATAAAGGAAATCCAGATAAAGAAATGGTAAGCTTTATTATAAATGTAGCATGGGGGAACGAATTTTTACCTGATATATTAGCAACTTTGAAAAAGCATCATGTCAAAGCCAGCTTTTTCTTAGAGGGCAGATGGGTCCAGAAAAACCCAGACCTTGCAAAAATGATCGCAGAAGCAGGGCATGAGCTCGGAAATCATTCCTATACGCATCCGGATATGAGTAAAATTAGTAGCAGTAAGATTCACGAGGAAATAGTAAAGACAAATGATGTCATTGAAGCAACAACTGGAGAGCAAGTCACATTATTAGCGCCACCAAGTGGGTATTTTAATAATGAGGTAGTAAAAATTGCCGATCAGCAGAACCTTAAAACAGTAATATGGTCTGTAGATACGATTGATTGGCAAAAACCGAGTCCAGATACTTTACTCCAAAGAGTACTAGGAAAAATCCATAATGGAGCGCTCATTCTTATGCATCCAACAGAGGTTACCACTAACAGTCTTGAACGACTAATTATTGAAATTGATAAAAAGGGGTATAAAATCGATACCGTCAGTGACATGCTTAGTGAAGAAAGAGAAAGCTTTAATACAAAAAAATAGTAGTTCGGCCCATCTTATAGTATTCTATAAGAAGAAAACGTTTTTGTAAGGGGATTGCTCCTAATAGAAAAACAAAAAAACATTGCAAATATTGATATCATTGCGTTTAATAGGGGAATATGCGCTATTTCATATTTAAAACTGTTATATGTTATTATTATATTCAAACAATGTTTTGTAAAAAACAAGAGGAATAAGATATACTAGCAGTCGCAACTATTTTTTACAACATGGTAGAAGAACAGGAGGAACATAATTGATCAAAAGATATACTTGCCAAAATGGAGTAAGAATCGTATTGGAGAACATTCCGACCGTTCGCTCTGTTGCTATTGGCGTATGGATTGGTACAGGGTCTCGGAAAGAAGATGAACAAAATAATGGTGTATCCCATTTTTTAGAGCATATGTTTTTTAAAGGAACAAAAACACGCAGCGCTAGAGAAATAGCAGAATCATTTGATAGTATTGGTGGTCAAGTAAATGCTTTTACTTCAAAGGAATATACTTGCTATTATGCAAAAGTGCTAGATACTCATGCGGATATGGCTTTAGAAGTACTAGCAGATATGTATTTTAATTCTACTTTTGACGAAGAAGAGTTAAAGAAAGAAAAAAATGTTGTTTGTGAAGAAATTAAAATGTATGATGATACGCCCGATGATATTGTCCATGATTTATTAAGTCAGGCAATTTATGATAAACATCCTCTCGGGTTTCCGATTTTAGGTACAGAGGATACATTAGCTACCTTTAATGGTGACACGTTAAGAGAGTATATGTTTAATCACTATACCCCGGAAAACACCGTTATTTCGATTGCGGGTAACATAACCGAAACATTTATTGCTGAGGTAGAAAAGTATTTTGGAACATATGAAGCAGGTAAATCGGAATTAGAGCTAGTAAAGCCTTCCTTCCATGCTAATAATTTATCAAGAAAAAAAGAAACAGAGCAAGCGCATCTTTGTCTAGGCTTTAATGGATTACAAGTTGGTCATGATAAAATGTATACACTTGTTTCTTTAAATAATATTCTTGGTGGCAGTATGAGCAGCAGACTATTTCAAGATGTCCGTGAACAGAAAGGCTTGGCTTATTCTGTATTCTCTTATCATTCCGCATACCAAGATAGTGGAATCGTGACTATTTACGGTGGTACAGGGGCAAAACAGCTTGATGAATTATTCGATACGATTCAAAATACGCTTACTACCTTGAAAAAAGAAGGAATTACAGAAAAAGAGCTTTTAAATAGTAAAGAGCAGTTAAAAGGAAGCTTAATGCTAAGCTTGGAGAGCACAAATAGTCGAATGAGCAGAAATGGCAAAAACGAACTGTTGCTAGGTAAGCATCGTTCCTTAGATGATATCATTGCCGATATTGACCGTGTCACAAAAGAGGATGTCGATCAAATGGCAAATGATATATTCACCGACACATTCTCCGTCTCATTAATTAGTCCAGACGGACAACTACCAAAAGCACTATAAAAACAACAGCTACATAAATTAAATGAGGACTAGGAAACAGAAATTACTTCTGTTTCCTAGTTTTTTTGATGGTTTCGAAAACCCCTGGCTATGCCGGGGGTTCCGGAGAGCTTATAGCGAGGTAACAAAAAAACCTCCTTTCATGGTAGGATAAAGTTGGTTTCCCGACCAGTTTATCTCACGCAAGAAGGAGGTATTCCCTTATGAAGGACATGAACAGTTTAGCACATACAACATGGAATTGTAAGTACCACATAGTCTTTGCCCCAAAATACAGAAGGCAAATTATTTATGGCAAATACAAAAAGAGTATTGGACAAATCATAAGAGAGCTATGTGAAAGAAAAGGTGTCATCATACATGAAGCAAATGCCTGTCCGGATCATATCCATATGTTGGTTAGTATCCCACCAAAATTAAGTGTATCGCAGTTCATGGGTTACTTAAAAGGAAAAAGTAGCCTGATGATATTTGATCGACATGCGAATTTGAAATATCGCTATGGGAATCGGAAATTTTGGTGTCGTGGTTTCTACGTTGATACCGTGGGGAGAAATAAGAAACAAATACAAGAATATATAAGAAATCAGCTGAAAGAAGACTACATGGCTGATCAGCTAACATTGTTCGAAGAATTTGATCCGTTCACTGGTGAGAAAAATCGGAAGTAAATAAAGAAATTCTTTAGAATTGGTGAGTGAATGTGGTGCAGAAGGGAAACCTTTTCAGTGGGCCTTTAAGGCCGAGGCCGGTAAGAGAGGCTTTTAGCCGCAGAGCAAACCACCAGTTCACACTGGTGGTTTTGATTTGTGGAGAAAAATTCCTCTGTGCATTAGAGGGCACTGAAAAACTGGCTAGTTAATGATAATGGGCAATAGCCACTTTTTAAACATAAGATGATCGATTTGTTTTCCGAGGCGTCCGCTCGCTTTCCATGGGGCGAGCGCCAAGCCTCCTCGCTTCTTAAGTTCCTGCGGGGTCTCGGACTTTCTCGCAGCTCCCATAGGAGTCGAGCGGACGCCTCTCCAAACCAACCTTATTTTCACTTTCAAAAATGCTTGCTCTTCATTTCGCACGAAAAAAAGACTTTTTCAGTGGCCTCGTGCATTAGTAGGTTGCTTTTTCGTTCAACGATGCTCACTTTCGGAGGGCTCATATTTTCCGCCAATCCCCTCAGGAGACTCGCACCTTCCCTACAGTCAACTAGCTTAAAAATGATATTTAGCTATACTAATTACTTCTAAAATGGATTATTTTCACTCATTCTGTTCTATATAAGGAAGAAAGCCTTCTTTTTGTGGAATTAATTTAAACAACTCACCTAATAATGAGTAATCACATAAGATGTTGAAGTAGCGAGCTATAAAAAATAGGATCTTTAAAAAAAGAAGGTGAAATATTCATGCTGAAAGGGATGAAAATCGCGGTTATCGGCGGTGATGCAAGGCAGCTTGAGATTGTTCGAAAACTAACGGAACAACAAGCAATTCTTTCATTAATCGGCTTCGAGCAATTAGACCATGCATTCACTGGGGCTACAAAAGAAAAAATCGATAACGTAGATTTTTCAGAAATAGATGCTATTATCTTACCCGTTAGAGGAACAGATCTAAATGGGCAAGTCGATACTATCTTTTCGAACGAAAAAGTTATTTTAACAAAAGAAATATTAGAAAAAACCCCAGAGCATTGCACCGTATATTCAGGGATAACGAATCAATATTTAAGTTTGCTAATGAAAGAAACAAAACGTAAACTCGTTCAATTATTTGATCGAGATGATGTAGCAATATTAAATTCCATTCCAACCGTAGAAGGTACGATTATGATGGCAATCCAACATACAGATACAACGATTCATGGCTCAAAGGTAATTGTACTTGGGCTAGGACGTGTAGGGATGAGTGTTGCAAGGACTTTCCACGCATTAGGGGCAAAAGTGAAGGTTGCAGCAAGTCAAAGTGAACATATTGCTCGCATTATAGAAATGGGATTAACTCCTGTACATCTAGATAATTTAAAGATTGCGGTCGAAGATATTGACATTTGTATCAATACGATTCCACATCTTGTCGTAACTTCTGATGTCATTGAAAAAATGCCTTTACACACGCTGGTAATTGATTTGGCATCTAAACCAGGCGGAACGGATTTTCAATATGCTGAAAAAAGAGGGGTTAAGGCATTACTTGCACCAAGTTTACCAGGTATCGTAGCGCCAAAAACAGCCGGGAATATTTTGGCAGATGTCCTATCTCAATTACTAGAAGATCAGCTGCGATAATGAGAGGAGAATAGAAGAATGAGTCTACAAGGAAAAAGAATTGGGTTTGGAATTTCTGGGTCTCACTGTACGTATGAAGAAGTGGTACCGCAAGTAGAAAAGTTAGTATCACTTGGGGCGGAAGTAGTACCAGTTGTAACGGGCAATGTAAAAAATACAGACACACGTTTCGGTAAAGGGAAAGATTGGGTTAGTAAGATAGAAGAAATAACGGGGCAGAACATAATTGACAGTATTGTCGCTGCAGAGCCACTTGGACCGAAAGCACCGCTTGACTGTATGATCATTGCACCTTTAACAGGAAATAGCATGAGTAAATTTGCGAATGCGATGACAGATAATGCAGTGCTAATGGCAGCTAAAGCAACATTACGCAACCAAAAACCTGTTGTCTTAGGGATTTCTACCAATGATGCGTTAGGATTAAACGGCATTAATCTAATGCGTTTAATGGCAACAAAAAATATTTTCTTTATTCCATTTGGTCAGGATGATCCAATAAAAAAACCAAATTCCATGGTAGCAAGAATGTCTATGCTTGCAGAAACAATTGAGGCAGCATTAGAATATAAACAGATTCAACCAGTAATTGTGGAAAAGTATTTAGATTAATCCGAGTATTTTTTGAAAACTCACCGATAAAACATGGCGCTTGTCGGTATCCAATTGGGAATCTATAGCGCCAATCGGTGTTTTTTGAAAGAATCTGATAAAAGTTTCTTTTATTGCTGCTTGAATATGTTAAAATAGATAATATTATTTAAGGCGGCGCTTTACGCTTGCCTATGATTATTAGAGAAAGCCTTTGGAAGGAGAACCTTAAATGGAGCAATTAAAAGGATATAACGTAGCAGTAGTTGGAGCAACAGGGGCTGTTGGTCAACAAATGATTAAAACATTAGAAAGCAGAGATTTTCCGATTTCAACCTTAACTCTTTTGTCATCAAAACGTTCAGCAGGGACAAAAGTTCTTTATAAAGAGAAGGAATTTGTGGTACAAGAAGCGACTCCAGATAGTTTTAAAGGAATTGATATCGCGTTATTTAGCGCAGGCGGTGGGGTATCGAAGGACCTTGCTCCACATGCAGTTAGACATGGAGCGATTGTTGTTGATAATACAAGCGCATTCCGTATGGATAAAGATGTGCCATTAGTAGTACCAGAAGTAAATGAAGAAGACCTTCATAAACATAATGGTATTATTGCTAATCCAAACTGTTCTACTATCCAAATGGTTGTAGCTTTACAACCATTAAAAGAAAAATATGGGCTATCTAAAGTATTAGTATCTACTTATCAAGCTGTTTCTGGATCAGGCGCAGCTGCAGTAGAGGAATTAAATAGTCAAACGCAAGCTATTCTAAATAACGAAGCGTTTGAGGCGAAAATTCTTCCAGTGAAAAGTGATAAAAAACATTACCAAATAGCTTTCAATGCAGTTCCGCAAATCGATGTGTTTACAGAAAATGGATTCACTTATGAAGAAATGAAAATGATTAATGAAACAAAAAAAATCATGCATGCAGATGACTTAAAAGTTGCGGCAACATGTGTACGTATTCCAGTTGCTACAGGTCACTCTGAATCTGTTTATTTTGAATTAGATAATGATCAAGTAACGGTTGCTGAAATAAAAGAATTACTGGGTGATGCACCTGGTATTGTGCTTCAAGATGATCCAAATAATCAAATCTATCCAATGCCTGCAGACTGTGTTGGAAGCAATGATGTATTTGTTGGACGCATTCGTCAAGATTTAGATGTGAAAAATGGATTCCATATGTGGGTAGTTTCAGATAATTTATTAAAAGGTGCCGCATGGAACTCTGTTCAAATAGCAGAAAGTCTAATTAAATTAGAGCTTGTTTAAGCAACTTAGAAAGGCAAGACTGTAAGAATGGAATGCAGGAATGTGCCTGTAAGTAGATTCGATTATTTCTACATACAGGAAGTACAAGTTTGGACACCGCAATGGCTGGCGTGCCAAATTCTTGTCTTTCATATCAGGAAGTATCTATCTGAAAGAGATTCTCTTTTTTAGGAATACTTTTCGTAAAATCAACGGACTCAAGGGTAAAGTAACTAAGTCCAAATCAACAAGGGATCCTCCTAGTAAAATGATGAATGAGGCTAATCTCTATCTTTAGTTTTTATTGATAGAGAGACCTCAAATTTGTTCTAGAAAAAGGCACCCTTATATTACACTCTTTTAGAAAGTGTTCAGAGGTGTTTATTGTGAAGATAATGGTTCAAAAATTTGGTGGAACATCGGTAAGAGATGAAAAAAGCCGAATTCAAGCAAAAGATCATATTAAAGATGCATTAAGTGAAGGGTATAAAGTAGTTGTAGTTGTTTCCGCAATGGGACGCAAAGGGGAGCCATACGCAACCGATACATTATTATCCTTAGTCGGCGGATCCGAATCGAATATTAGCAGAAGAGAAAATGATTTGTTAATGTCGTGTGGCGAAATTATTTCTAGTGTAGTATTTACGCAGCTATTATTAGAAAATCAGATTTCTGCAACTTCACTAACAGGTGCGCAAGCTGGCTTTAAGACAAATAATGATTTTACCAACGCAAGAATTATGGAAATGGATTGTAGCCGAATTTTGCAAGAGTTGGAGGATCATGATGTCGTAGTAGTAGCTGGTTTCCAAGGAGCAGCACCAAATGGCGATACAACAACATTAGGTAGAGGCGGAAGCGATACTTCAGCAGCTGCTTTAGGATCTGCACTTAATGCTGAATATATTGATATTTTTACAGACGTAGAAGGGATTATGACAGCTGATCCAAGAATTGCAGAAAATGCTCGTCCATTATCGGTTGTCACTTATTCAGAAGTATGTAATATGGCATACCAAGGGGCGAAAGTTATCCATCCACGAGCAGTAGAAATTGCTATGCAGGCAAAGGTGCCGATTCGAATTCGTTCTACGTATTCTAAAGGTACTGGTACACTTGTTACATCAAGCAATCCAGAAAGCAGAGGCAGTGATATTAAAGAGAGACCTGTTACTGGCATAGCTCATGTAGCGAATGTAACACAAATTAAGGTATTTGCGAAAAAAGACCAATATGATTTGCAAGCACAAGTATTTAAAGCGATGGCTAATGAAGAAATTAGTGTAGACTTTATCAACATTTCACCAAACAGTGTCGTCTATACAGTTACAAATGAAATGACAAACAAAGCGATAGCTGTTCTTGAGAATATGGGTTATGAACCTGTTATTGAAAGAGAGTGTGCAAAGGTATCTGTTGTTGGTGCTGGAATGGCCGGTGTACCTGGTGTCACATTTAAAATCGTTACAGCACTATCAAATAAAGGAATTAGAATTCTCCAATCAGCTGATAGCCATGCGACGATATGGGTACTTGTGAAACAGGATGATTTAGTAAGTGCTGTTAATGTATTGCACGATGCATTTGAACTAGAGAAAGAATAGAAAAGATACGATATAGATACGACGAGATCGAGATGAGAATAGGAGTGGAACGATGGGTTTATTTGGTAGGGTGTCAACGGCCATGATTACACCATTTGATGCCAAGGGACATATAGATTTTCCAAAAACAACACAGTTAATTAATCATTTACTTGAAAACGGAACAGATTCTTTAGTGGTAGCTGGTACAACCGGAGAATCGCCAACATTATCCAAACAAGAGAAGATTGCTTTATTTAAACATGTGGTAAAGGTAGTGGAAAAGAGAGTTCCTATCATTGCAGGAACTGGCAGTTATAACACATATGAGTCCATCGAATTAACGAAACAAGCTGAACTTGCAGGCGTGGACGCGGTTATGGTAGTTGGACCATACTATAACAAACCGAATCAAGAAGGCTTGTATCAACATATTAAAGCAGTTGCAGAATCTACAAAACTTCCCGTTATGATATATAATATTCCAGGTCGTTCTGTTGTTAATATTGAACCAGAAACTATTATTCGCTTATCCGAAATTCAAAACATAGTAGCAGTAAAAGAAGCTAGCGGAAATTTGAATAAAATCACGAAAATTATTGCATCTACACCAGATGATTTTTATGTATACAGTGGAGATGATAGTTTGACATTGCCGTTGTTATCTGTAGGTGGAACTGGGGTAATCTCGGTTGCTTCTCATGTAATCGGTAAGGAAATGCAAGAAATGGTAAGTACTTTTTTAGATGGAAAAATAGACGCTGCTTCTAAAATGCATCAAAAATTACTTCCTCTTATGTTAGCTTTATTTAAAGCACCTAACCCTGTTCCTGTCAAAACTGCACTGCAATTAAAAGGATTTGATGTTGGTTCAGTTCGTTTACCTTTAGTACCATTAACAGAGGAAGAACGAACAGAACTTGCAAGATTTTTATAAGTTATGTTAGCTTACGCTTATCCAAAATAATTTATAAAAATACGAAAATAATTTTGTGAATTTCCTTCATACCGATAAATAAGCTTTATTTAATGTATATGTGTCAGAAGAATTTAGCTCTCTCTTTTATTACGGGTAAGCCTGCAGCATACCATAAATTATGGTATTGCCATTGGTTATTCCTTCAGAGAATGCTAGCTCTTCTGACTTTTTTGTTGGATAGCATCACAAGAAAAGCTTGTTTCTAAACTTGTAATTGATTATGATTGGATACATAGTGAATGTGCGAATGGAGAAGAAAATTTTAAAAGTAATGAGAGAAGTACGGAGGAGAAGACATGGCAAAAAATCAGTTACAGAAAAATCTGTTGCCAAGACATATTAGTCTAATGGCAATGGGAGGAGCAATTGGAACAGGGATATTTAAAGGAAGCGGCGAAACAGTGTCTATTGCCGGCCCAGGCGTTATCTTTACATATATATTTGCTGGTCTATTATTGCTTGTCGTAATGGGAAGTATTGCAGAAATGGCTATTATTTATCCGAATACTAATATGAAAGGTTTTATCGGGAAAGCTTTTGGTGATCGAATGGCGTTCATTATTGGCTGGATGTATTGCATTCTATGGCTTGCTGTATGTGTGATTGAAGTTGTTGTTGCTGGAAGCTTTTTGCAATATTGGCTACCAGATATCCCGTTATGGATTTTAAGTATTATTTGTTCTGTTGTATTAATCGCAGTAAATACAATGAATGTTAAAAATTATGGTGAATTTGAATTTTGGTTTGCAGGTATTAAAATTGGGATGATTATCCTCTTTATTATATTAGGAGCAGCGGTATTATTTGGAATCATTCCATCAGGAGAAACGAATTATTTGCAAAATTACACAGAGAATGGTGGATTTTTCCCAAATGGCTGGATGTCTGTTTTTTCAGCATTATTGATTGTTATGTTCTCCTATGGTGGCTCTGAACTGATTGGAGTAACGGTAACAGAGGTAAAAGATGCAGATAAAATACTACCTAAAGTAATTAAAAGCTTTATTTTACGAATCATTTTATTTTATACACTACCAATTCTAATTATTTGTGGACTAATTCCTTGGAATAAACTAACAGAAGCTTCTAGTCCTTTCGTACAAGTACTTTCTATTTCCGGATTGTCTGGCGCAGCACATATTATGAACTTTGTTTTAATTATTGCCGTGTTATCTGCAGCAAATTCGGGTATATATGGATGTACAAGAATGGTATTCCCTTGCTATAGAAGGACAAGGTCCAAAGGCATTTAGTAAGGTAAATAAAAGTGGAGTACCTCTTTATAGTTTAATGGTTACAGCTGTTATTTTAATTGCAGGCTCTATGATTGCATTCGTGAAGCAAGATCAAGTATTCTCTTTATTAATGGCATTTCCAGGTTTTGTTGTATCGATTGTCTGGATAACGATATGTTTAGCGCAACTAAAGTTACGAAGATCTTATCCATTTCAGCCAAGCTTTAAAATTTGGGGTTATCCGTTTATTCCCATTTTTACGGTTATATGCTTAGCAATTATTAGTATTAGTTTCTTGTTCGATGAGGCAAACCGAATTAGTATTATGGCATGTTTAGCTTGTTTTGCAGTCGTAATATTTATTTCTATTTTTAAATTTCAGTCGAATAAGCGGTGAAAAATAAATAGTAATTTTCTATGGAAAAAGCCTATGAAATCAAGGTGGATACCAAAAGTAAACATCCCGATTTTTGGCAGAAAAAGCTCTTTCAAAAGGAAGATTTCATAAAATTGGTTGTAAACATTTTTAAACATCAAGTATAATAATCATAACTGATCAATGGTCGGCTTAACTCAACATAGGAGGAAACAAAAAGTGATGAAAAATGAAAAAATAAAGCTGGTCGCACTCGGTGGAGTGGGCGAGAACGGAAAAAATATGTTTGTAGTCGAAGTGGATGAAGACATATTTATAATTGATGCTGGCTTAATGTATCCACAAAATGAAATGTTGGGAATTGATATTGTTATTCCAGATATCACGTATTTAAAGCAAAACAAAGACAGTGTAAAAGGGATTTTCCTAACACATGCACATGAAGACCATATCGGAGGCTTATCTTATATTTTAAGAGATTTGGATGTTCCAGTTTACACGACGCTTTTAACAGCTGAACTGACAAAGGAAAAGATGAAAGAGCAGGACTTCAAAGGACAAGCACAATTTGAAATTGTTACCTCTAAATCCGTTCTAACATTTGCTTCCTCAAAGGTGTCCTTCTTTAAGACGAATCATAGTATCCCTGATAGTATTGGGATCGTTATCCATACATCAGAAGGCGCAATTGTACATACTGGGGATTTCAAATTCGACCAGACGGCAAGTGATTTATATAAGCCAGAATATGGTGAGATGGCAAAGATAGGCGAAGAGGGAGTATTAGCTTTACTTTCTGATAGTACGAATGCAGATAAACCAGGTTATTCTACAACTGACTTTATTGTAACACAAAGCTTAATTGAAGCATTTTTACACACAAAGGGTCGTATCATTGCTGCATGTTTTGCTACTGACTTAAATCGAATCCAGCATATTATTGATGCTGCAGAAAAAACAAATCGTAAAGTCGCAATTATTGGCAAGAATTTGCAAAGAGTATTACAAATTGCCTTAAAGCATAACTATTTGTTAGTGAACGAAGAAACAATCGTTTCCTATAATGAGCTTCAAACATATTCACAAGACCAAATGGTAATCATTACAACTGGCACAAAAGGGGAACCTATTGAAGCACTGCAAAAGATGGTAAAGAAAAATCAGAAACAAGCAAGCATTATGGAAGGAGATACTGTTTTATTTGCAGCGTCTTCCTTCTTAGGAAGCGAAGTATTTGTTGGAAAAACAATCGATAAACTATATCGAGCAGGTGCAACACTACTTGCAGGCTATAAAACATTCAATAGCTCCAATCATGGCAGCCAAGAAGAGTTAAAATTCATGATTAATATGATGAAGCCTAAATTCTTTTTGCCAATCCATGGAGAGTACCGTGTATTAAAAGCGCATGAGAAAATTGCGATTGAATGCGGAATAGCTCCGCAAAATATTTATCTTCCTGAACAAGGAGAGGTTCTTGAATATAAGGAAGATACGCTCCGTGTTGGCGGCAAGATTCCAGCAGGAAATGTTTTAATTGACGGCAGCGGTGTTGGAGATGTTGGAAATATTGTCTTAAGAGATCGTAAGCTACTATCTCAGGATGGAATTTTAACGGTTGTCGTAACGTTAAATAAGGCGGAAAGAAAGATTTCTGCTGGTCCAGAAATTATTACACGAGGCTTTGTATATGTTCGTGAATCAGAAAAGTTATTAGAAGAAGCTTCTGACCGAGTAAGAGATATTGTGGAAAAAAGTATCAGCAAGGATAGCTTTGATTGGACTGGAATCAAGCAAGATATACGAGATACATTAAACCAGTTCCTTTATGAAAAAACAAAACGCAGACCGATGATCTTGCCAATTATTATGGAAGTAAAACCGGCTAGAAAATAATACACACAACCGTCTTTATCGATTGAATACATTGGTAAGACGGTTGTTTTTTATGCATTCAGACAGTTGATTAACATTTTATTACTCGGATGTGAATGCAAAAATTAAAAGCAACACCGTAAAATAATATTCTTTCATTTCGATAGTAAATGTGGTGAATTGTCTTTTCGATTTCAGCCGCATGAAATAGTGATTCTCGCTTCATACTAAGACTATTATGGTTTTTAGGAAGGGAGAACTTTATGGTTTCAGTAAATAATAATAACGCTCAACCTGAGGAACAGCCGAAAGAGGATAAACCATCTAGCTTAATGGAAAAAATCCAACAGTTGGGACAAACAAATGTACCGCAGCTATCTCAGGATTCCAAAATACATTGTTTAACGATTGTTGGTCAAATTGAAGGACATTTACAATTACCACCGCAAAATAAAACAACGAAATATGAGCATCTAATTCCCCAAATTGTAGCAATCGAGCAAAACCCGAAAATTGAAGGGGTACTTGTTATTTTAAATACTGTTGGGGGCGATGTAGAAGCTGGATTAGCTATTTCTGAAATGCTTGCTTCTCTTTCTAAACCAACTGTTTCCTTAGTATTAGGAGGAGGGCATTCAATCGGTGTTCCAATTGCTGTGTCCTGTGATCATTCTTATATTGCAGAAACAGCAACAATGACGATTCATCCAATCCGCTTGACAGGTCTCGTTATCGGGGTCCCACAAACATTCGAATACTTAGATAAAATGCAAGAGAGAGTCGTTAACTTTGTAACAAAACATTCCAAAATTAGTGAAGAAAATTTTAAAGACTTAATGTTTGCTAAAGGAAATCTAACAAGAGATATCGGGACAAATGTAATTGGAAGTGATGCTGTTACTTCTGGACTTATTGACTCTGTTGGCGGCGTAGGAGATGCTATGAAAAAGCTAAATGAATTGATTGATGCCAATAAAGAACAGAATGAAGGGATTATTCAATGATTATGTATACAATGATGCCTGAAGAATTAATTTTCCCAATGAGTCAAGACATCTATGAAAGACAACAAGTTATTCAGTATAACGGTATACCTTTATTAGTGGCTAGAAATGAGTCAAATGAATTTGAAGTCATTAGAGTACTTAGCACCGATCCAAATCATTATCTGCATACAGAAATGCAACCAGGAGCAAAAATTCCAACAATTTAATGGCTTTTTATCTGAAAAAGTCGATTAGAGGGAATAATAAGGAAAGAAACTTACTTTGAAATTTGATTTATTAGCAAATTTGGGAAGATATCAGCCAAAGCAGACAGCAAGTCAGCCAACCGAACGAGATATCAGCCAAAGCAGACAGCAAATCAGCCAAACGAGCGAGATATCAGCCAAAGCAGATAACAAATCAGCCAAACGAACGAGATATCAGCCAAAACAGGCAGCAAGTCAGCCAACCGAACGAGATATCAGCCAAAACAGGCAGCAAGTCAGCCAACCGAACGAGATATCAGCCAAAGTAGACAACAAATCAGCCAAACGAGCGAGATATCAGCCAAACCAAAAAACGCAACAGCAAACATCCGCCTTCTATCAACAGCAAAGGATAAAAAAACCTACTGATAGAAGTTTCGCTTTATAAACTATGATATAATATAGTAATCAATAAAGAAGCAGCCTTAGGCTGCTTCTTTATTACAAATGAGGAAGATAATTTTAAATATTAGGTGATCAAGATGGCTAAAAGAAAAAAAAGAAAAACAAGAAAAAAACAACATCTTAAATTAACGATACAATATGAACTAACAGCTCTCGTCATAATGGCATTAAGTTTTATCTCTATTCTTAAACTAGGTGCCGTAGGAGCAACAATGGTTTCTTTTTTCCGTTTCTTTTTCGGAGAGTGGTATATGCTTTGCCTAATTGGGCTAATCGTATACGGTGGTTATTTAATGTGGAAGCGAGAAAAGCCTTATATGTTCCATACAAAATTAAATGGCATTTATTTGATTGTTAGTGCCGTTTTGTTACTCAGTCATGTGACACTATTTAAGTTGCTTGCAAGTCAAGGCAATTTTACGAATCCAAGTGTGATTTATAATACTTGGGAATTATTTTGGATGGAAGTAGAAAAGCAGGCAACGAATATTGATTTAGGCGGTGGAATGATCGGTGCCGTTTTGTTTGCCCTCTTCCACTATTTATTCGATACGGTAGGTACACAGATTATAAGTTTTATTGTGATTATGATTGGTTTTATCTTGC
Source organism: Niallia sp. RD1 (assembly GCF_024219955.1). Classification (NCBI taxonomy): domain Bacteria; kingdom Bacillati; phylum Bacillota; class Bacilli; order Caryophanales; family Bacillaceae; genus Niallia; species Niallia sp. RD1. Next base: position 3,605,144 of record NZ_CP100420.1, read on the forward strand.
TTACAGGTAAAACTTTAAGTGGTGCCTTTAAAAAAGTATTATCAAGTATTTGGAATTTTACTCAAGATCAATGGGCTGCTTTTGTGCAAGATATGAAAGATTGGAAAGAATCTATCCAAAAAAATAAAGAAAAACGCAAAGCAGACAAACAGGCAAGGAGAGAGAATAATCAGCGTGAGCAAAATACAACTCCAGCCATCATCGTGAATCCTTCATCTCAAGAGGAAGAAGCCTACATACAAGAGCCAATCATTAATACTTTTGCGGAAAGAGCATACCAAGATGAGCCCATTCCGGAAGATTCTGTTGTAGAACCAATGGACGAGCCGTTAGATGAGGGGGATGTTGTCCCAATTACTTTTACGGAAGTGGAGAATAAAGATTATGAGCTTCCTCCTTTAAAACTATTAAAGCTGCCAAGAAAGGCAGATCAAAGTGGTGAATATGAGCAAATTCATGCAAATGCTGCTAAATTAGAAAGAACATTCCATAGTTTTGGAGTAAAAGCGAGAGTAACAGAGGTACATTTAGGACCAGCAGTTACAAAGTATGAAGTTCATCCAAGCGAAGGGGTAAAAGTAAGTAAAATAGTCAATTTAAGTGATGATTTAGCATTAGCGCTAGCAGCGAAGGATATTAGGATCGAAGCACCAATCCCAGGAAAATCTGCTATTGGGATTGAAGTGCCAAACTCAGAAGTCGCAGTAGTTTCGCTAAGAGAAGTTTTAGAATCAAGTAAAAATGATAAACCTGATTCTAAGTTAATGATCGCGTTTGGACGGGACATTACAGGAGAAGCAGTATGTGCTGAATTAAATAAGATGCCCCATTTACTTGTTGCTGGAGCAACAGGAAGTGGGAAAAGTGTCTGCATTAACGGGATTATTACAAGTATTTTAATGAGAGCAAAGCCACATGAAGTGAAACTAATGATGATTGACCCGAAAATGGTTGAATTAAACGTCTATAATGGTATTCCTCATTTGCTTGCACCAGTTGTAACCAATCCGAAAAAAGCATCGCAAGCATTGATGAAGGTCGTCAGTGAGATGGAGAGAAGATACGATTTATTCTCTCATACAGGGACAAGAAATATTGAAGGATACAACGAATATATCAAACGCTATAATGCAGAAGAACAGGAAAAGCAGCCCCTTCTGCCATTTATTGTTGTGATTGTGGACGAGCTTGCTGACTTAATGATGGTAGCCTCATCTGATGTAGAAGATGCCATTACAAGGCTTGCCCAGATGGCGCGTGCCGCTGGAATCCATTTAATCATTGCAACTCAGCGTCCATCTGTTGATGTTATTACAGGAGTTATAAAAGCTAATATTCCATCCAGAATTGCTTTTGCCGTTTCCTCTCAGACCGATTCTCGTACTATTTTAGATATGGGAGGAGCAGAGAAGCTACTAGGAAGAGGAGATATGCTATTCTTCCCTTATGGTGCAAGTAAACCGGTTAGGGTACAAGGTGCATTCTTATCTGATGAAGAAGTAGAAGAAGTAGTCGATTTCGTTATTGGACAGCAGAAGGCACAATACCAGGAAGAAATGATCCCAGATGAAATTGTCGAAGTCACAGGAGCAGTCGAAGATGAACTGTATAACGACGCAGTTGAATTAATAGTCGAAATGCAAACAGCGTCTGTTAGCATGTTACAAAGAAGATTTCGTATTGGCTATACGAGAGCAGCAAGATTAATTGACGAAATGGAAGCCCGCGGGGTAGTTGGACCATATGAGGGCAGTAAACCTAGAACCGTCCTCATTTCAAAAGGGCCAGAAGAAATGAATATACAATAAAATATAAATATGAATTAGTATGCATGAATAGAAATGATCCATATTTAAATATAAAGAACTCTATTGAAATGTATAGTAAATAATCATATTTAACAAAGCGAACCTGAAATAGTATAACCTATTTCAGGTTCCTTTTTTATCGTATATTCAGAACAATCCTTCGAGTAACGGAGGAAAAAGAGGGGGGATAAACCGTTATTTTTACAAGAATATACAATTGAAAACGATTGATTTCCGAACAATCTCTCATTTCAGTATTTTTTCGACGAAATTCTTAAAAGTCTATTTATTTATTAGTCAAAAAGTGTTATAGTATTTTCGATTAGTAGGAATGATTGAACATCAGAGGTCTGATGTCTTAGAAATGTTTGGAGGAACATCATATGCTAATTAAATCGGATACGAGACATTTATATTTGCAAGTCGTTGATCGTCTGAAAAGAGACATTAAGATGGGAGTATATAAAGAAAAAGAAAAATTCCCTTCTGAATTCGAGCTTGCAAAAACTTTAGGTGTAAGTCGTGCGACGTTAAGAGAAGCACTTCGTACATTGGAAGAAGAAAATGTGGTTGTCAGAAGACATGGTGTTGGCACATTTGTTAACAGCAAGCCATTGTTTAATTCTGGCATAGAACAATTAAATAGTGTCACGAATATGATTATGCAGGCAGGAATGAATCCAGGCACCATATTTCTAAGCTCAAACACGATGTTTGCCACTGAAGAAGATGCGACACGCTTCTCCGCTATGCAAGAAGAAGAACTGCTCGTTATCGAAAGAGTTCGAACAGCTAATGGCGAACCGGTTGTTTATTGTATTGATAAATTGCCGCAGAAAATCTTGCCTGACCGATTTTCATACGATCAAGAATCGATTTTTCAGTTCTTGGAATCGGATAGTCAAAGACATATTACATACGCTGTGGCACAAATCGAACCGATTGGATATCATGAGAAAGTATCTCCCATTCTGCAATGCGAACCAGAAACTGCTCTGCTTGTTTTAAAACAGATGCATTATGATGAGAAGGATGAGCCGATTCTTTATTCAGTAAATTATTTTCGATCCGATAAGTTTAGCTTTCAAGTATTAAGAAAACGCATTTATTCTTAAAAGCTGGACAAATTAATCGTAAATTTTCTTACTAAATAACAAAATCTAGGGGGGTACAAGCTTTGAAGAAGCGTAAATTTGGCTTAGCACTGTCTTTAGTACTAGCTGCTGGGACTGTATTAAGTGCTTGTGGAAGTAATGACAAAGGTAACGACAATGCAGCAGAAGGTGATAAGGATAAAGACTCATTTAAAGTTGCAATGGTAACAGATGTAGGTGGTGTTGATGATAAATCATTTAACCAATCAGCTTGGGAAGGTTTACAAGCATTTGGTGAAGATAATGGCCTATCAAAAGGTAATGGTATTGATTACCTACAATCACAATCAGATTCAGATTATGCTACTAACTTAAACAGCTTAATTCGTCAAGGAAATGATCTAGTATTTGGTATTGGATTTATGATGGAAGGCGCAATCTCAGAAATCGCTCAACAACAAAAAGATGCTCATTTTGGTATCGTTGACGCTGTAGTAGACCAACCAAACGTAGCAAGTATTACTTTCAAAGAGCAAGAAGCTTCTTTCTTAGCTGGTGTAGCAGCTGCTCATGCTACTAAATCTGAAAAAATCGGCTTTATCGGCGGTGTAGAAGGAGAAGTTATCGGGCGTTTTGAAGCTGGATTCGTTGATGGCGTTAAAGCGGTAAACCCTGATATTAAAGTAGATGTACAATATGCTGGTGCTTTTGATAAACCTGAAATTGGTAAAACAATTGCAAGTAAAATGTACTCTTCTGGTGCTGACGTAGTATTCCATGCTTCTGGTGGAACTGGTGCTGGATTATTCTCTGAAGCACGTGATTTAAAAGAAAAAGACCCTGAAAAATACATTTGGGCAATCGGTGTTGACTCTGACCAAGCAGCAGAAGGCGCTGTAGGAGATCATAATATTGTGTTAACTTCTGCATTAAAAGGTGTTTCTACTGCAGTTCAAGATATCTCAACTAAAGCCAAAGAAGGTAATTTCCCTGGTGGCGAAACTACTGTTTACGGCTTAAAAGAAGATGGTGTTGGTCTAGCAGTAATTAATGAAGAAGTAGAAAACAAAGCAGAAATCGATGCAGCTGTTGAAGAATGGACTGCAAAAATTAAAAACGGTGAGTACACTGTTCCTGATACTGTTAAGTAAATAGCATATGCTAATTTTCCAGGAATAAGTGGTTTGCAATGCAAACACTTATTCCTTTTTTACGACAAAAAATAGAATTTTAACTAAAGAGTAGAAGTGTTATTCTATTCTTTATTCAAAATTTTATAAGCTGGAATTATCGTAACATAAAAATTACATAATTTCCTTTGTGGATTGTTTTAGAAAAATAAATTCTTTGACATCATACTGTTTTTTAAAGCTTAATCATTTATCTGTGAGGTAAAGAAGGAGTGGATTAGATGGAATATGTAATCGAGATGTTAAATATTCGAAAAGAATTCCCTGGTATTGTTGCAAACAACAATATTACCCTTCAAGTAAAAAAAGGTGAGATTCATGCACTTTTAGGGGAAAATGGTGCAGGAAAGTCAACGCTTATGAATGTTCTTTTTGGGTTGTATCAGCCAGAAAAAGGGGAAATCCGTGCACGTGGGGAAGTAGTTAACATTTCAAATCCTAATATCGCAAATGATTTAGGAATTGGAATGGTTCATCAGCATTTTATGTTGATTGATACATTTACTGTTACGGAAAATATTATTTTAGGAAAAGAAACAGTAAGCAAAGGGAAAATTGATCTGAAAAGAGCTGAAAAAGAAGTAAGAGAAATTTCTGAACGATATGGTCTTGCGGTTGATCCGAAAGCGAAAGTTGCTGATATTTCTGTTGGAATGCAGCAAAGGGTAGAAATTTTAAAAACATTATATCGCGGAGCAGAAATTTTAATTTTTGATGAACCAACTGCTGTTTTAACGCCGCAAGAGATTACAGAATTAATTGGCATTTTCCGTAAGCTAATTCAAGAAGGAAAATCGATTATTTTAATTACCCATAAATTAAAAGAAATTATGGAAGTGTGTGATCGTGTGACGGTCATTCGAAAAGGCGAAGGTATCGGAACCTATAATGTAAAAGATACAAACCCAAATGAACTTGCAAACTTAATGGTTGGCCGTGAAGTGTCCTTTAAAACAGAGAAGAAAGCTCCAAATCCGAAAGAAACAGTATTAAACATTACAGATTTAACGGTGAAAGACAGTCGCGGTGTTCATGTAGTGAACTCTCTTAACCTAGATGTTAAAGCAGGTGAAATTGTCGGGATTGCCGGTGTAGATGGCAATGGTCAATCAGAGCTCATTGAGGCAATCACTGGATTAATGAAGAAAAATAGTGGTAGCATTACCCTCAATGGCAAAGAAATTAGTGTCTTGACGCCACGGAAAATCACGGAAAGTGGAATTGGTCATATTCCACAGGATAGACATAAACATGGCTTAGTCCTTGATTTTTCAATTGGACAAAACATGGCATTGCAAACGTATTATAAAAGACCATTTTCTAATTATGGATTCTTAAATCAAACAGAAATAGAGAAAAAGGCAAGCGAATTAATCGAAGAATTTGATGTGAGAACACCAAGTATTCACACTCCTGCAAGAGCACTTTCTGGTGGAAACCAGCAAAAAGCAATTATTGGTAGAGAAGTAGACCGTGATCCTGATTTGCTTATTGCAGCTCAGCCTACGAGAGGTCTGGATGTCGGCGCGATTGAATTTATTCATAAACGTTTAATCGAACAACGAGATAAAGGAAAAGCAGTATTATTAATTTCCTTTGAGCTAGAAGAAATCTTAAATGTGAGTGACCGAATTGCCGTTATTTTCGACGGGGAAATTATTGCTACTGTTGATCCAAAGACTACAACAGAACAAGAGTTAGGATTATTAATGGCAGGATCGAATGCTAAAAAAGTGGGTGTGGAGAATAATGTCTAATACAATAAAGAAAATTAGTATTCCAATTATTTCCGTATTATTAGGGGTTATTGTTGGTACAATCATAATGTTTGCAACAGGATACAATCCTGGAGATGCCTATACGGCACTTTGGAATGGTGCGTTTGGTGAAATCTATTTCACTGGAGAAGTAGTTCGCCAAATTACTCCATTGATTCTTGCAGGTCTGGCAGTTGCCTTTGCTTTTCGTACAGGACTATTTAATATCGGGGTAGAAGGACAATTAATTGTTGGTTGGCTTGCTGCTGTTTGGGTTGGTATTGCGTTTGATCTACCAAAAATCATTCATTTACCACTAGCAGTATTAGCTGCTACAGCAGCTGGAGCACTATGGGCATTTGTGCCAGGATTTTTAAAAGCAAGATTTAGAGTACATGAAGTTATCGTAAGTATCATGATGAACTATATTGCCCTACATGTATCTAATTATTTGATTCGAAATGTTCTTACAGACAAGGCAGACCGTACAGAAACAATTCCGCCATCTGCTAGTTTACGCTCAGAGTTTTTAGCTAGTATTACCGATTATTCTCGTCTTCATTGGGGGATTTTAATCGCAGTAGGCTGCGCTATTCTTATGTGGGTGATTTTAGAAAAGACAGTAAAAGGTTATGAATTAAAAGCGGTTGGTTTTAACCAAAAGGCTTCTCAATATGCTGGGATGAATGTTAACCGTAATATTATTTTATCTATGGTTATCTCTGGTGCTTTTGCAGGCCTTGCAGGAGCAATGGAAGGCTTAGGAACTTTCGAATATGTAAGTAATAAAGGTGGATTTACTGGTGTTGGATTTGATGGAATTGCGGTAGCGTTACTTGGGGCAAATGGACCACTAGGAATTGTACTTGCAGCATGCTTGTTTGGTTTCTTAAAAGTAGGTTCCTTAAATATGCCACTTGAAGCAGGTGTACCAAATGAGATGGTTGATATCATTATTGCTTTAATCGTATTCTTTGTTGCATCAAGTTACATGATCCGCTTATTCTTGGATAGATTAAGTAAAAATAAAAGTAAAAAGGGGGAGAAGTAAATGGGATTAATGGATGTATTATTAATTGTCATACCCTCTTCGCTATTGTTTGCTGCTCCGCTAATCTTTACTGCTCTTGGCGGTAACTTTTCCGAAAGAGCTGGAGTTGTTAATATTGGATTAGAAGGTCTAATGGTGATGGGAGCTTTCTCCTCCATTGTTTTTAACTTAACATTTGCAGATAGTCTCGGTGCTTGGACACCTTGGATTTCGTTGCTTGTTGCGATGGTTGTTGGGGCGATATTTTCAATCCTACACGCGGTGGCAAGTATCACATTCCGTGCCGATCAAACCGTTTCCGGTGTGGCAATTAACTTGCTTGCTGCAGGTCTTGCTATGTTTTTAGTGAAATTAATCTATGATGGAAAAGGGCAAACAGGTACCATTCGCTATAGCTTTAAGAAAATTGATATTCCCGTGTTAAAAGATATACCGGTGATTGGTGATTTATTTTTCTCCAATACGTATTGGACTTCTTACTTAGCAATTATTATCGCTATCATAGCTTGGTATGTGATGTATAAAACGCCGTTTGGCCTGCGTCTTCGTTCGGTAGGGGAACACCCAATGGCTGCAGATACGATGGGAATTAACGTAACAAAAATGCGCTATATTGCTGTTATTCTTTCTGGGGCATTTGGCGGAATCGGCGGTGGTGTATTTGCCCAGTCGATTACAAATGATTTTACACATGCTACTATTAGTGGACAAGGGTTCATGGCACTTGCTGCCCTTATTTTCGGAAAATGGAATCCGCTTGGGGCTATGGGAGCTGCGATTTTCTTCGGCTTTGCTCAAAGTTTGAGTATTGTTGGTAGCAGTTTACCGTTTTTAGAAAACATTCCAAATGTGTATCTGTTAATTGCACCATATGTATTAACGATTATTGCATTAACAGGCTTTATTGGTCGTGCAGATGCGCCAAAAGCATCTGGTGTTCCTTATATTAAAGGAAGTAGATAAATAAAATTTCCTAGTTATTTTTATAAAATGAAAAAAGTGACCGACTTTTTTAAAGTGGGCGCTTTTTTCATATTCGAAGCAACAATAGGTACAAATCACCTAATATATACGTAATAAATGGGATCAATTTATTTATTCCTCATGGGTATTAATCGCCTTGCTCTTTACTTCTTTATCCAGTAACTCAATCGGAATATGTTTTGGAATGACATTCGCAGGTACTTCGCCCTTCATATCTAAATAATAATGACGAATTGGCTTAAGTGTGTTGTCATCTAATTCATATACTAGAGGAATGCTCGTAGGAATGTTCAAGGATGCAATCCCATCCGGTGAAATGTTGTCTAAATACTGTATGATAGCTCGAAGTGTGTTACCATGTGCTGTGATGATAACTTTTTTGTTTTCTTTTAACACTGGTGCTATTTCTTCATTCCAGAATGTTAACACTCTTTTTTCCGTATCTGCAAGGCTTTCTGCTAAAGGGAATTCCCCGTCTTTAAGCTCTCGATACCTTGGGTCGTTAATCGTATATCGAGGATCATCTTTGCTTAATGCAGGCGGCTTGATATCCATTGATCTTCTCCACTTTTGTACTTGATCCAGTCCATATTGCTCAGCTGTTTCTGCTTTGTTAAGTCCTTGCAGTGCACCATAATGGCGTTCATTTAACTTCCATGTTTTATACACTGGAATCCACATGCTATCCATTTCAGCAAGGATGATCCATAATGTGTGGATAGCCCTTTTTAAATAGGATGTATAAGCAATATCAAAAGTGTAACCATTACTATTTAAAATAATGCCAGCTTCCCTAGCCTCTGTTAATCCTGTTTCAGACAGGTCAACATCAGTCCAGCCAGTAAAACGATTTTCTACATTCCAAAGACTTTCTCCATGACGGATTAAAACAAGTTTCGGCATAGCATATTTCTCCTTTTTATCTTTTTAATGATTCCTTTATTTCACTCTTAACGGACAGTAAGACTTCCACCTCAAGCACATGTAAAGGTCCGATTGGTTCAACTAACCATAAGTGGGGGATGAAGGAAAACCCCCACTTATGGAAGTTTCGCTTTATTTTGTTCTTATTTCTCTTTAAATAATCTTTTAAACAGTTAATAGGGATAAAACGCAATTTTTTGCATATTAAATGGAATAACTTTTCATAGATGTGGATGTGAAAAATAAGAAAACCTTTTGTTCCGTGTTTAGCTAGACCATAAAGAAGGAAAAGATATAGGCCAAGTAGAATCCATAAGATGATGGGAAAAATTATCCTAATCTAGACTTTGTAAGAATAACCTTATGAATAGAGTTAATACTAACAAATAGTGTATGATTAGTGAAGGATACGTAGGAGGTATGTTATGAGTGTAGCAACAGAAAAGATTACGAAATATAGCGGCTTTCAATTACATACAGTAAAGACAGAAAAATTTAAAACGAATACGATTGTGGTGAAATGGCGAACCCCCATTACAAAAGAAAATGCGACACACAGGGCGCTTCTTCCTTATGTGATGCAAAATAGCACGAAGAAATATCCATCCACAGCAAAGCTTCGTTCCTATGTGGAAGAACTTTACGGAGCTACTTTTTTTATTGATCTTGCGAAAAAAGGTGAGTACCATATTGTTTCTTTTTCATTAGAAATAGCAAACGAAAAGTTTTTATCAGATCCAACTCCTTTATTGAAAAAGGGACTGGAGTTTTTAGCAGAGGTTATTTTTCAGCCAAATGTCTCCGAGAATGGTTTCGATCAAAACGTAATAGAAAATGAAAAACGGGCTTTAAAGCAAAGAATTCAATCCATTTATGATGATAAAATGCGTTATTCTAACCAACGTGTAATTGATGTAATGTGTGAAGATGAACCATATGCATTAAGCGTATATGGAGAAAAAGACGAAGTTGATAGCATTACACCACAATCCCTGTATTCTTATTACAAAAAAGCACTAACAGAGGATCAAATTGATCTGTATATGGTCGGTGATATTCAGGAAGAAGAGGTAGACGCATATATAGAGGAATTATTTCCGTTTAAAGAAAGAACGGTAAAGTCTATTGATCGCAGAACGCCTCACGAAGCTAGAGAAGTAAAAGAGGTTCGTGAAGTTCAGGATATAAAACAAGGGAAATTAAATATGGGATTCCGTACAAATGTTGTTTATGGAGACCCGGAGTATTTTGCCCTTCAAGTGCTAAACGGCATTTATGGAGGCTTCTCGCATTCCAAGTTATTTATTAATGTTAGGGAAAAAGAAAGTCTTGCTTATTATGCAGCAAGTCGTCTTGAAAGTCATAAAGGGTTGCTTCTCGTAATGTCGGGGATTGATAATCAAAATTACGATAAAGCAGTAAAGATTATTAAGGAACAGATGGAGCTAATGAAAAAAGGCGAGTTTTCTGATCAGGAAATAATGCAAACAAAAGCAGTGATTCATAATCAAATGCTTGAAACGTTAGACACCTCCCGCGGCATGATCGAACTATTCTATCATAATAGCGTAAGTGACAAATATGTCGAAATGGGCGAGTGGCTCCACATTATGAGTAAAGTTTCGAGAGAAGAAATTATCGAAGCTGCCAAGAAGATTGAATTAGACACTATTTATTTCTTAACCGGATCGGAGGGGAATGCATAATGGAAAAAATAGAATTTGCACAGTTGCAAGAAGAATTATATTATGAAAAATTAGCGAATGGACTAAAAGTATATATTTTGCCGAAAAAAGGTTTTAATAAAACATTTTGTACGTTTACAACTAATTATGGTTCGGTAGATAACACCTTTATTCCCCTTGACGGTTCTGAATTTTTCCAAGTTCCTGATGGGATTGCCCATTTCTTGGAGCATAAATTATTTGAAAAAGAAGACGGAGACGTTTTTCAAGAGTTCAGTAAACAAGGGGCAAGTGCTAATGCATTTACATCCTTTACGAGAACAGCTTACTTATTTTCGAGTACATCCAATGTAGCCAATAATTTAGAAACGCTCATAAACTTTGTGCAAGAGCCTTATTTCACGGAAAAAACCGTGGAAAAAGAAAAGGGAATTATCGGTCAAGAAATTACGATGTATGATGATAATCCAGATTGGCGCTTATATTTTGGCTTAATTGACAATATGTATGTAAATCATCCGGTGAAAATTGATATTGCTGGCACGATTGAATCAATCTCACACATTACGAAAGATATGTTATATGAGTGCTACAATACGTTCTATCATCCAAGTAATATGCTACTTTTCATTGTGGGACCAGTTGATCCAGAAGAATACATGGCCCATATAAAAGAAAATCAGGAGAAAAAAGATTATACCAATCATAGTAAAATCCAGCGCAAATTTGCTAGTGAACCAGAGCATGTAAATAAAGAAAAGCAAGTATTGAAAATGAATGTGCATACGTCAAAATGCTTGATTGGAATTAAAGGAATTGATGTAGAGCAATCAGGAAAAGAAATGATGAAACAAGAGTGGAGCATTAATTTATTATTAGATTTTCTATTCAGCGAAAGCTCTGAAAACTATCAAAACCTTTTTCAAGAAGGCTTAATTGATGATACTTTTTCTTATGATTACACACAGGAGCATGGTTTTGGATTTGCGATGATCGGTGGCGATACGAGTGATCCTGATCGATTGGAAAGTGCAATCAAAGATATCTTAATGAAAGCAAAAACAACGGATTTCGCAAATGAAACACTAGAAAGAACAAAGAAAAAGAAAATTGGTGCATTTTTGCGCGCGATTAATTCACCAGAATACATCGCTAACCAATTTACGCGCTATGCATTTAATGAGATGAATTTATTTGATGTAGTACTAGCAGTTGAAGAAATTACGGTTGAAGATATAAAGAATGCAGCGAATAAATTATTAGCAGAAGAAAGAATAACTACTTGTCAAGTGGTGCCTAAATAGGCATTTGTAGACACAAAGAAATAGTTTTCTTTGTGTCTGTTGCTGTTTATGTGTAACTAAAAGTCAATGGAGTGGAGTAATAATGGGGAAATGGATTTTAATTACCGGTGCCTCTGGGGGAATCGGCCAAGCAATTGCGAAACAGTTAGCTAAAGAAGGTTATTCCCTTTATTTGCATTATTATCAAAATGAAACGGCAATAAAGCAGCTTTTAGAATCACTATCTGCGTATGATGGAGAATATTTACCGATTCAAGCAGATTTACAACAAGAGAACGACTATAAAAAAATAGTGGAAAATATTTTTACAATAGATGGAATCATTCATGCGAGTGGTATCAGTACATACGGATTATTTACCGATCTCAAAGAGGAAGAAATGAAAGCTTTATGGAATATCCATGTTCATTCATTAATGTGTATAACAAAAGCAATATTACCCAAAATGCTATCTAGACAAAGTGGTAATATTATTGTTATTACAAGTATTTGGGGACAGGTAGGTGCGGCGATGGAAGTAGCGTATTCTGCCGTTAAAGGGGCACAAATAAGCTTTGTAAAGGCATTAAGCAAGGAATTAGCCTACAACGGGATTCGTGTCAATGCTGTAGCGCCTGGTGCCATTAAAACGAATATGCTTCATACATTTTCGCCAGAAGAAATGCAGCTGATTACAGAAGAAATACCAATGGGAAGATTGGGGAGCCCAAGAGAAGTGGCAGAAAGCGTGGCCTTTTTATTATCAGAAAAATCTTCTTATATGACTGGCCAAATCCTTTCTCTAAATGGTGGCTGGTATGTATAGATAGCTTTTCCAATTGCTTTCCATGCATATTATTACTTGGAACTAACAAAAATAATGATGTAATTCATTTAAGCAATGGAAGGAGAATTTCAGTATGTCTATATTAGAAAATTGGGATCAATGGAAAGACTTTTTAGCAGATCGTCTTCATCATGCGGAAAATGAGGGCATGAGCCAAGCAGTAATCGGAGACCTTGCTTTCCAAATTGGAGATTACCTATCTAACCAAGTTCAACCTAAAAACGAACAAGAAAAGATTCTTTCTGATCTATGGTCAGTTGCAGACGAAAAAGAACAACATGCAATTGCCAATATGATGGTAAAATTAGTGCACAATAACGGAACAAAATAATTTTAGGAAAAGAAGCTCGATAAATAGACGAAGGAATAAGTCTATTTATCGAGCTTCTTCCGTTGTCGGAAAGTTGGATCAGTGATTGAATTGACTTTGGAAAAGAGAACAGAGAGAGCCTATCAGTGACCGAGCGCAAGAAAAAAAAGCAAACGGTAACAGAGGAAGTGCATTATTAAATATCGCCACTCATCCTCAAATAAATGCATAAATATCTAACAGAAATCTATGGTCTTCCTTTAAAAAATAAAGCATGATTCTTCTAGAAAAACTCTCATGGCGGCGTTACCCGCCGCCACCGTCTATCATGAAAACTTGCTCCTATCCCATGATAGAAAGTCTAAACCACTTAACACCTGACCATAATTAATAGTACAATACGACCAGTCCGAAGACTGTTTGGTGGATCAATACAAGTTGATACCCCGTTAGAAAAACTGGTTGTGACAGTTTAAAAGAACCGTCTAATGTGTTTATAAACACGAATACAAAAATTTTGTATGATGACTTCTGTCGCTTGTATTGTATTAAAATCTTTGAGGTGATTATATGGAAGCTATGATTGAACGGTGTGCAGGCCTAGATGTACACCAAGAAACAGTAGTTGCTTGTGTTTTATTTGGTTCATTAGATAAAAAACCAAATAAAGAGATTCAAACCTTTCCAACAACCACAAGTGGCCTTTTGGCACTTAGCGACTGGCTATCCTCACACAAAATAACGGATGCTGTAATGGAAAGTACCGGTGTATATTGGAAGCCCGTTTGGAATGTTATAGAATGTGACTTCCAATTAATCCTTGCCAATGCCCAACATGTTAAAAATGTTCCCGGAAGGAAAACAGACGTAAAAGATGCGGAGTGGTTAGCTAAACTTTTGCGTTCTGGACTAATTGAAAAAAATTTTGTACCGCCCAAAGAAATTCGTGATTTGCGAGATTTAACCCGGTATCGTAAAAAACTCATCCATACACGAACTTCTGAGCGCAATCGAATCCACAAAATTCTACAGGATGCAAATATTAAACTAACTTCTGTTTTATCTGACATTTTTGGTGTCACTGGTTGTCGCATTATTGAAGCCCTAATAAACGGCGAAAAAATAGGTGTGTTTGAACTTCAACAAATGGTTGATTCAAGAGTTAAGGCGAGCACAACAGATATTGCAGAAGCCCTTAACGGTGGAATACGTAAACATCATATTGATATGTTACGTTTCCATTGGGACCATATCAATCACATCGATGAAACAATCGAAAAAGTAGTTGAACGCATAGACCAAGCGCTTATTCCTTATCAAGAGGAGTGCGAACTACTAGATACCATACCGGGTGTGGATAAAAATGCATCCGCAATCTTTATAGCTGAAATGGGTGTAGACATGTCAGTATTTAAAAGTTCTAAACATCTAGCCTCATGGGCTGGAGTGAGTCCAGGAAATTATGAGAGTGCCGGTAAAAAAAAAACAGGTAAAACTCAGTACGGAAACAAATCATTAAGAACCACCGCTGTTGAATGTTCCATGGCTACAGATAGACAGTATAATCGCATATCTGCACATAGAAAAAGAATTATGAAACGACAAGGAAAATCGAAAGCACGGATCGCTTCCGCTCATTTAATCCTAACAATTGCTTACAATATTTTAAAAACAAGGCAACCATATCAGGAACTAGGCCCTGATTATGTTGATCTCGAACAAAGTAAAGAACAAAAAATGATTCAATACTTAAAAAGGAAAGGGTATCGTATTGAACCCACTAATGAACAAATTGCTTAATGAATAACAAAAGCACTATATTTAATCATTCCTAGCCTTTTAAAAAAGTTCAAATTTAGAAGGTTCAGCTTAGTGTTGCCTTTTACCTAAAGAGTTTTCATACAAACAGACTTTCGAGTAAAGGTCTATCTTTTTTTCTATTTTTACCCCTTTTTTCTTGATTATTTATACCATTCCTATATGATAGAAATTAAAAGACTAGAAAATTTCACTTGATAATTGTAGGAGGATTTTTTTGGAACAGAAGGAATGGTATTTAGAATACGAAATTCAAAAAAACCGACCTGGCCTATTAGGGGATATTTCCTCTTTACTAGGGATGCTTTCTATTAATATTATCACCATTAATGGGGTGGACGATGGACGTCGCGGCTTATTAATGTTAGCAAAAAATAAGGAACAAATAAAAAGGTTAGAATCTATTCTCTATACAATGGACACAATAAAAGTAATCAAGCTTAGAGAACCATCTTTAAGAGATAAACTTGCTGTGAGACATGGTCGTTATATTCAAAGAGATGCTGATGATAAAAAAACATTTCGTTTTGTTCGCTATGAGCTTGGACTGTTGGTCGATTTTATGGCTGAATTATTTAAGACAGAAGGCCATAAATTAATAGGCATAAGAGGGATGCCGCGTGTAGGTAAAACCGAGTCTATTGTTGCTGCTAGTGTTTGTGCCAATAAGAGATGGCTTTTATTAAGTTCCACTTTGTTAAAGCAAACAATTCGCCAGTCCTTAATGCAAGGAGAATATAATGAAAACAATTTATTTATTATGGATGGAATTGTATCTTCCAAGCAAATTAATGAGCGACATTGGGCAGTAATTAGAGAAGTAATGCGCCTGCCATGCATCAAAGTGGTAGAACATCCCGACGCCTTTGTACATAATACAGAATACACTTTAGATGATTTTGATTATATTATTGAGTTAAGACATGAGCCAGGCGAGGAGATTCTTTATGATGTTCACAAAAAGAATACTTTTGCCTTAGAAAGTGAATTCGAGGGTTTTGATTTTTAGTAAGTTGGAAGGTGTTATCTTGAGTGAATTAGGAAATCGATTAAAGGAAGCTAGGGAAGCCAAAGGACTAACGTTAGAAGAATTACAAGAAATTACAAAAATTCAAGTCCGCTATTTAGTTGGCATTGAAGAAGGTAATTACAGTATGATGCCAGGTAAATTCTATACGCGGGCATTTATCAAACAATACGCGGAAGCCGTAGATTTAGTACCAGAAGAATTGTTTGAAGAGTATAAAGATGAGGTACCGACGACGGTAAACGATGAGTTGCCGCAAAATTTATCAAGAGTAAACTCGAGAAGATCATTAGATGGAGGCAGTTCGAAAGTATTTGATATTCTGCCTACTATCCTTATTGCTATCCTTGTGTTAGCAGTTGTTTTCTTGGTTTGGTATTTTGTGTTTGCAAAAGATTCTAATCCAGAAAAACAATCCAATAATACAGGTGAACAAAATTCAGTTTATATGAGATCTGATGCGTTAGAGGAGAAGGAAAAAGAGAAAGCTAACGAAGATGCTAATAAAGATGAAGAAAAAGTAATAGAAGAAGAGGAAAAAGTAGAAGAAGAGACACCGAAACAAGAGATTACGAAACAAGACACAGTTGGAAGAACAACTACTTATGAAGTTAAAAATGCAGAAAAGTTTGTTGTTAAGCTTGTGGCAACAGGAAAAGTTTGGGTAGATATTCAAAATGGCAAAAACTATTCTTTTTTCCAAGGTATTATTGAAAAAGGTGGATCTGAATCCAAGGAAGTAGATTTATCAAAAGAAACAGAAGCTCATATCATAATCGGAAATAGTCAGGTAGATGTTTTTGTTAATGATGAGAAATTAGAGCTTGGTGATTCTTCTTCTAGACAGGATCTTGTCATTAAATATTTAAAAGAAGAATAGTCATCCATTCGATGGCTATTTTTCGCTATTCTAACGTATTTAGGTTATAATACTAATGTTTTTAATTATTTTTATGGAAGTGGCGATTATCGTCATGGTAATGGAGGTTGTAAGATGAATTTACCAAATAGGATTACCGTAGCAAGAATTTTATTAATCCCCGTCTTTCTAGTAATCATGCTAATAGATTTTCCATGGGGAGAGCTGACGCTTTTAGGTGTCACATTGCCGATGAGACATTTTATCGGTGCCTTGATTTTTATTATTGCTTCAACCACAGATTGGATTGATGGACACTTTGCGCGAAAATATAATTTAGTAACGGATTTAGGGAAATTTTTAGATCCTTTAGCAGATAAATTACTCGTTTCTTCTGCACTAATTGTATTAGTTGGATTAGATATGGCCCCTGCGTGGATTACTATTGTTATTATAAGCAGAGAATTTGCTGTAACTGGCTTGCGTTTAGTGCTTGCTGGTGGTGGAGAAGTGGTCGCTGCAAACATGCTCGGGAAAATAAAAACTTGGGCACAAATTGTTGCCATCTCGGCACTTTTATTACATAATATGATTTTTGAACTTATATCTCTTCCGCTTGACTTGATTGCGTTATGGGTTGCATTGTTCTTTACAGTTTGGTCTGGTTGGGATTATTTTGCAAAAAACAAACAAGCTTTTGTTTCATCCAAATAAAATAGAGGAATAAAAAAAGAGGACATCTACTATTACATGCGAATATTGCTTTATAAAGAGATGTCTTTTTTTTATGAGGCTGTTTTCGTAAATTTTGTTGTTTGTAACCCGCAGTCTCTGAATACACTTCAATTTTTTTGGAGCGAGCGGGGACCTCCTCGGCACGAGCCTTTGGGAGTTTTCCCTGTTTCACTAATTCCTGCAAGAGTCTACGTGTATTCTTAAAAAGCTAAAACAACAATCTTTTAGAACATCCTTTAAGAAGACAAAGGGGGAGCAATAGATGAATGCAGAGATTATCGCTGTTGGCTCAGAGTTATTACTAGGGCAAATAGCTAATACAAATGCACAATTTATCTCTAAACATTTAGCAGACTTAGGAGTAAATGTTTATTATCATACTGTTGTTGGAGATAATGCTGGTCGTTTAAAGGAAGCAATTAAAATTGCAGAAACACGGGCGCAATTACTTATTTTCTCAGGAGGGCTTGGCCCCACAAAGGATGATTTAACGAAAGAGACGATTGCTAATTATATAGGAAAAGAGCTTGTCTTTGATGAAACAGCACTACAATCGATTGAAGACTATTTTGTGCGGACAAAGCGCACAATGACAGAAAATAATAAAAAACAAGCATTAGTTTTAGAAGAATGTGATGTTCTTCCAAATGACCATGGGATGGCTCCTGGAATGTTTCTAAAAAAGGACGATCATTTTTATATGCTTTTACCAGGACCACCTAAAGAAATTCAGCCGATGTTTATAAAATACGGATTTCCAGCGCTTCAGAAACAGATGACAAGTAAAGATGTAATTGTTTCTCGCGTGCTGCGCTTCTTCGGAATTGGTGAATCGTTATTAGAAACAAAAATTGAAGATTTAATTGATGCACAGACAAACCCTACCATTGCACCGCTTGCGGGAGATGGCGAGGTAACACTACGTATAACATGTAAGCATGATTCGGTAACAGAAGCAGATAAATTAATTGCAAAGACAGAAGAGGAAATATTTGCGCGCGTAGGCGAATTTTTCTATGGCTATGATGATACAACTTTAATGAATGAACTTTCTCATGTGTTATTAAAGAAAAAATTGACCTTAGCAGCGGCAGAAAGTCTAACAGGCGGTTTATTCCAGCAGGAAATTACAAGCATACCTGGCGCTGGGAACATCTTTCAAGGTGGTGTTGTCTGTTATACGAATGAAGTAAAGCACCAAATTCTTCATGTAAAAGAGTCAACGATACAAGAGCATGGTGTTGTAAGCGAGCAATGCGCAAAAGAGTTGGCTGAAAATGTTGCCCAATTACTAAATGCGGATATTGGAATAAGCTTTACAGGGGTTGCAGGTCCAGATGAATTAGAAGGTAACCCGGTTGGTACGGTCTATATTGGGATTGCCAAAAAAGGCGAGTCGACAAAAGTAGAGGCGTTAGCTTTAAGTGGAACAAGAGCCGGCAATCGAGTTAGAAGTGTGAAATACGGTCAATACTTTCTATTAAAAATGTTGGAAAATAGATAATGACTAGTAGCGGCTTACGTTCTACTAAAGATAGAGCTCCTTTCCATGAAAAAATAAAAAAACGAATGAATGTTCGATTTTTTACTGTACAAATGAATAGAAAAAAGGTATATTAAGTATATATTCTTTTAAACAACGAATGAATCATGATAGTGAGATTCATTTTTTATATAAGGAGGAGAACGTATTTGAGTGATCGTCAAGCTGCATTAGAAATGGCGTTAAAACAAATAGAAAAGCAATTCGGTAAAGGTAGTATCATGAAGCTGGGAGAGCAAGCTGATAAAGTCATTTCTACTAGTCCAAGTGGATCGTTAGCTTTAGATGCAGCCCTAGGTGTTGGTGGATATCCAAGAGGTCGTATCGTTGAAATATATGGTCCAGAAAGTTCAGGTAAAACAACAGTAGCACTACATGCTATTGCTGAGGTTCAGGCTAATGGCGGACAAGCAGCATTTATTGATGCAGAGCATGCATTAGACCCAGTTTATGCACAAAAGCTTGGCGTTAATATTGATGAGTTATTACTTTCCCAACCAGATACAGGGGAACAAGCATTAGAAATTGCAGAAGCTTTAGTTCGAAGTGGAGCAGTTGATATTCTAGTAATTGACTCTGTAGCAGCACTTGTACCAAAAGCGGAGATTGAAGGAGAAATGGGAGATTCTCACGTTGGACTTCAAGCACGTTTAATGTCACAGGCTCTTCGTAAATTATCTGGAGCAATTAATAAATCAAAAACGATTGCTATTTTTATCAACCAAATTCGTGAAAAAGTTGGAGTAATGTTCGGAAATCCTGAAACAACTCCTGGTGGTCGTGCGTTGAAATTCTATTCATCTGTTCGTTTAGAAGTGCGTCGTGCAGAAACGCTAAAACAAGGGACAGATATGGTAGGGAACAAGACAAAAATTAAAGTTGTAAAAAATAAAGTTGCACCACCTTTCAAAGTGGCAGAAGTTGATATCATGTATGGAGAAGGTATCTCTAAAGAAGGCGAGATAATTGACCTTGGTTCAGAACTTGATATTGTTCAGAAGAGCGGAGCTTGGTATTCCTATAATGACGAAAGATTAGGACAAGGCCGAGAAAATGCGAAGCTTTTCTTAAAAGAAAATGTAGAAATGCGCCTAGAAATTCAAAAGAAAATTCGCGACCATTACGGGCTAGATAAAGAAGTACCATTGAAGCCTGAAAATGACGACCAAGAACAATTTGAATTAATCGATTAATGCTAAAAAAGATGGTAAACGGCGTTTCTAGCTTACCATCTTTTTTGTGTTTTTTAGAAAACATACTTGTTTTTCATAGATATATTAATGCAAAATATAATTGTTAGTGCACCAATCAATAATGCATTTGAAAAAAACGGACAGAATAAAAGACTCAATCAGGTTTAACAAGCTTTTTTTCTGACCATAATACGGATGATAGGTTAGGTTTGGATAATCTATTACAGCTTTAATAAAGTGACATTTCATACATATAGGAAGAATAGAGCAATTGTTAGAGAAAAATAATAGCTAGATAGCCAATGAGAATTAGGTGAAACCTACTAGTTCAAAGTCTTGACAATAAATTGGTACAACTATACAATTGAATTGTATATTTTACATTTTTATAAGTATGAAAACCTAGAAAACAAATTATATGACTAGGGAAATTCGATTGAAAAAAGGAACATTAAGCCAATACTTTTAAAATCGTAACAAACACAATTTGATAGCAAGAGGAGGTGAAAATGATGGATCTAATAACACTCATCTCCATTTTGCTTATTCTAATCGTTATTGCCGTTGTTGGCTTTGTCGTATATTTTATTCGAAAGTCCAATGCTAATGCAAAAATTAGTAATGCAACCATGACTGCTGAACAAATTATTGAAAATGCAAAGCGTGAAGCAGACGCATTGAAAAAAGAAGCTTTGTTAGAAGCAAAGGATGAGATTCACAAGCTTCGTAGTGAAGCAGAACTAGAAGTTCGTGATCGAAGAAATGAACTACAAAAACAAGAAAATCGTTTATTGCAAAAAGAGGAGAATCTTGATCGCAAGGGAGAAGCGTTAGATAAACGTGAATCGGTTTTAGAAAAGAGGGACGATTCTCTTAATAAAAGACAACAGCATATGGAAGAGATGGAAAGCAAAGTGGATGAGATGGTTCGCAAGCAGCAAACAGAACTAGAGCGCATTTCTGGCTTGACTCGAGAAGAGGCTAAGTCCATCATTTTAGAGCGTACAGAGCAAGAAGTTGCTCATGATATTGCGATAATGATTAAAGAAAGTGATACTAGAGCAAAAGAAGAAGCAGATAAAAAGGCTAAAGAAATTTTGTCACTTGCAATCCAACGATGTGCAGCTGATCATGTTGCAGAAACTACAGTTTCCGTTGTTAACCTTCCAAATGATGAAATGAAGGGTCGAATTATTGGTCGAGAAGGACGTAATATTCGCACACTTGAAACATTAACAGGAATTGACTTAATTATTGATGATACACCAGAAGCAGTTATTCTATCTGGTTTTGATCCAATAAGACGCGAAACTGCAAGACTTGCGTTAGATAAGCTCGTTCAGGATGGTCGTATTCATCCAGCTCGTATTGAAGAAATGGTTGATAAAGCACGTCGAGAAGTGGATGAACATATTCGTGAAATCGGGGAACAAACTACGTTTGAGGTCGGTGTTCATGGGTTACATCCAGATTTAATCAAAATCCTTGGACGTCTAAAATTCCGTACAAGCTATGGACAAAATGTATTAAAGCACAGTATGGAAGTGGCACAATTATCAGGAATCTTAGCTGCTGAACTAGGGGAAGATCAAACCCTTGCCCGCAGAGCCGGCTTACTACATGACATTGGTAAAGCAATTGACCATGAAGTAGAGGGAAGCCATGTGGAAATTGGGGTTGAGCTTGCTACTAAGTATAAAGAACATCCTGTTGTAATCAATAGTATCGCATCCCATCATGGTGATACGGAACCAACTTCAATCATCGCTGTACTAGTAGCTGCTGCTGACGCACTTTCAGCTGCAAGACCAGGGGCGCGAAGAGAAACATTAGAAAACTATATTCGCCGTCTGGAAAAACTAGAAGAAATTTCAGAATCTTATGATGGAGTAGAGAAATCATTCGCTATTCAAGCAGGTCGTGAGATTCGAATCATGGTGAAACCAGATCTTGTAGATGATTTAGAGTCTCATCGATTAGCTCGCGATATTCGTAAGAAAATCGAAGAAGAACTTGATTATCCAGGTCATATAAAAGTAACCGTTATTCGGGAAACAAGAGCGGTTGAATATGCAAAATAAAAAATGGTGCGATTGCACCGTTTTTTTGTATGAAAAAGCAAATAATTTCCGGAAGTTTAATTAGAGTCAAATGGGATTGTGAACGAAAGGGAATTGTATGTTACACTGTTACATAGTGAAGAGTAGAAAGTAGGATAAAAGACATGCATATTTTATTTATTGGTGATGTTGTAGGTTCTATGGGCCGTGACATGATTAAAGAGTACGTACCAAAGCTAAAGGAAAAATATCGTCCACAGTTAACGATTATCAATGGGGAGAATGCTGCCGGTGGAAAAGGAATTACTGAGAAAATTTACCGAAGCTTTTTAGAAATTGGTGCTCAAGCGGTAACAATGGGAAACCATACATGGGATAATCGCGAAATATTTGAATTTATCGATAAAGCGAAATATTTAGTAAGACCGGCAAATTTTCCTGAAAATAATCCAGGTAAAGGGATGGTCTTTGTTAAAATTAACGATATAGAAGTAGCAGTTATAAATTTACAAGGGCGGACTTTTATGAATCCGAGTGACGATCCATTTATCGTCATCGATCGTTTAGTTAATGAAGCGAAAAAACGTACCGATCTTATTTTTGTTGACTTTCACGGAGAGGCAACAAGTGAAAAGCAAGCAATGGGATGGTATTTAGATGGAAAAGTTACAGCTGTTGTTGGAACACATACACATGTGCAAACAGCTGATAATCGCATTTTACCAAATGGAACAGCCTTTATGGCAGATGTCGGCATGACAGGTCCATATGATGCAATACTTGGTATGCAAAAGGAATTAGTACTAAATCGCTTTTTAACAAATTTGCCAACACGATTTGAGCCGCCAAAAAGCGGGAGAGCTCAGTTAAGCGGCTGTCTAATTGAAGTGGATAACAAGACTGGCAAAGCGAAAAAAATCGAACGAATCTTAATTAATGACGATCATCCTTTTTATTCCTAATCGAATCCTCTCGTAAAGGCTTGATAAGTGCAACTAATCATCAGTGGGATGAGGAAAAATCCCAACTGATGGAAATTTTCTTTATGGAAAATTAGCTCTTCCTTGAAAAATCAAATAATTTTCTAAGTTTTTATGTCCAAGCTGGAATATGTGTAATTAACTTGGAATATAGTAACATTGGAATGATATATATCCTGATATGTTCATTAATCTTAATGTACATGCGGGGGGGTTAAACAAGGAGGAGCTAGAAATGGAGATATTAAAGGTTTCAGCAAAGTCTAGTCCCAATTCTGTAGCTGGTGCGCTTGCAGGTGTTCTACGAGAAAGAGGTGGAGCAGAAATCCAGGCAATTGGTGCAGGTGCATTAAATCAAGCGGTTAAAGCAGTTGCTATCGCAAGAGGATTTGTAGCACCTAGCGGAGTGGATTTAATTTGTATCCCTGCCTTCACTGATATCGTTATTGACGGTGAGGAAAGAACAGCCATCAAGCTCATTGTGGAGCCTAGATAAAGAGAAAATAAGATTAGATGAAAAATAAGAAAGTATGATTTTGATTACTTTCCCAATTTATCCCTTCTTATGAGTGGTATGCTCGGCCAAAAGAATCCTCTTGAGGGAGATTCTGTTTAGAAAAATAGAGCAAACCTCCGAAAAGGAGGGGGGTGTCTCATCAATAAGGTTTAGTCCCACAGCAAGAATGAAAAGTTGGAAAACGAACTTTCGCCAACTAGACTCTTGACTCTGTGCGTAAGCAAACCGAATGAATGAGACGCCCTTTCTTTTTATTTATCTCACTCTTAACGGTCAATAAGAACTCCACTGATGGAAGTTTTCTTTATATAAGGATAGGATTAAATTGTTTGTAATTAATGATGTCTTGATGGAAAGCCGCCAAGATTTACATAGAAAAAGATAGAACATATTCGTATAGGAGTGAAGTTTTTTTGAAATACTTTGATGGGCATTGTGATGTATTATATAAAATGTTTATGGATAAAACAATCAATTTTCAGAATAGTGATAAGCTTCATGTAACGAAGGAGGGGTTGCAAAAAGGGGGAACAAAGATTCAGTGTTTTGCCCTCTATGTTCCAGAGTCCGTTCATCCCGATATGCGTTTTGAAGCAGCACTATCGATGGCGACAATTTTTTACGAAAAAATCTTACAGCCGAATCCAGATTTTAAATTTATTCGTACGAAAAAAGATATCGAGGATTTGAAAGATGGGGAAACCGGTGCGCTTCTAACACTTGAAGGTTGTGATGCAATTGGTGGAGACTTATTGAAATTAAAAACATTGCTTCGATTAGGTGTGTCGGCAGTCGGTCTAACTTGGAATTATGCGAATGCTGTTGCTGATGGTGCTTTAGAACCTCGAGGTGCAGGTTTATCTTTATTTGGTAAAGAAACAGTAAAGCTCTTAAATAAGCAAGATATATGGGTGGATGTTTCCCATTTATCAGAAAATGCCTTTTGGGATGTAATGGAGCAAGCAGATCATCCCTATGCATCCCATTCCAATACGTATAATCTTTGCCCCCATCCTCGTAATCTACGAGATGAGCAAATCAAAGCAATGATAGAAGCGGATAGTGTAATCGGAATTACATTTGTCCCACAGTTTTTAAGTGGGACAAATACAGCAACTATTACGGACATATTGCGGCATTTAGATTATATTTGCTCACTCGGAGGAGAAGATCATGTCGGCTTTGGTTCCGATTTTGATGGAATCTCTCAAACGGTAAAAGGTCTAGCTTCCATTGCTGATTATCCTAATCTAATAAACGAACTAACAAAATATTATACTAGTACGCAAGTAGAGAAGTTTTTATATACGAATATGGTAAAAAGATTCCCTAAATAAAGGGTATTCCAATCTAGCTATACAGGCAGTTTAATTTCTTCCTTGTGAGGGAGGGTTTGAACTGCCTATTGTTGTGAATTATAAGTTATACATAAAGAAAACAGTAGAAATTTTTCTTTGTAACCTAGCTATTGTTTTCAAATGGTGAAAGGCTTATACTAGAATAATGAAAATATGTCTATAAAGAATAGTACATATAAAAGCAACTGCTATTATATAGATTTTTGCTTATAAAATCTAGGAAGTTTTTAAGTTTACTTTCTGTAGATAAAAGGGATGCTCAACTTCCCTTGCGAAAAAATTCCTGAGACGAAAACAACCAACTTCCTAACATAAGCAAAATAACAATCTATAAGAACTAATCTAAAACATGTATATTAACAAACTTATGGATGAAACCAAATCATCGATAAGAGAGGAGTAGTTGAAATGAACGAAAAACAACGTTTAGAAGGACAAAAAATTGAAAGCAATAATTCTTCGGACAAAAAATCCGAAAAGGATTATAGCAAATATTTCGAGACAGTATATAAAGCACCTTCTCTAAAAGATGCAAAAAGACGTGGAAAAGAAGAAGTTCGATATGAAAAAGATTTCTCTATTCCCGAACAATTCCGTGGAATGGGAGAAGGACGTAAATTCTATATTCGCACATTCGGCTGTCAAATGAATGAGCATGACACAGAAGTAATGGCAGGGATCTTTTTAGCATTAGGCTATGAAGCAACAGATTCAGTGGATGATGCAAATGTTATCCTTCTTAATACATGTGCAATCCGTGAGAATGCAGAAAATAAAGTATTTGGCGAGTTAGGCCATTTAAAACATTTAAAAACAGAAAAACCAGACCTTTTATTAGGTGTTTGTGGATGTATGTCCCAAGAAGAATCAGTAGTAAATAAGATTTTAAAAACTTACACACAAGTAGACATGATCTTTGGTACTCATAATATTCACCGTTTACCAAACATTCTTCATGAAGCATATATGTCGAAAGAAATGGTAGTCGAAGTTTGGTCTAAAGAAGGGGACGTAATCGAGAACCTTCCAAAAGTACGTAACGGAAAAATTAAAGCATGGGTAAATATTATGTACGGCTGTGATAAATTCTGTACCTATTGTATCGTTCCTTATACTCGCGGGAAAGAACGTAGTCGCCGTCCAGAGGATATTATTCAAGAGGTGCGCCATTTAGCTGCACAAGGCTATAAAGAAATTACGCTACTTGGTCAAAACGTAAACGCATATGGAAAAGACTTCACAGATATTGAATTTCGTTTTGGAGATTTAATGGAAGAAATGCGTAAAATTGATATTCCACGTGTTCGTTTTACAACAAGTCATCCACGAGATTTTGATGACCATTTAATTGAGGTACTAGCTAAAGGCGGAAACTTAGTGGAGCATATCCATTTACCAGTTCAGTCTGGTTCCTCTGATGTGTTAAAAATTATGGCACGTAAATATACAAGAGAGCAGTATTTAGAATTAGTACGCAAAATGAAAGCAGCTATTCCTAATTTAACCTTAACAACGGATATTATCGTTGGATATCCAAATGAAACAGATGAGCAATTTGAAGAAACATTATCTCTTTATAAAGAAGTTGGCTTTGAAGCTGCTTATACATTCATTTATTCTCCACGTGAAGGCACACCAGCTGCAAGAATGAAAGATAATGTTCCAATGGAAGTGAAAAAGGCACGCTTACAGCGCCTAAACGCATTAGTTAATGAGTATTCTGCTAATTCCATGAAGGGCTACCAAGACAAAATCGTGGAGGTTCTTGTGGAAGGGGAAAGTAAGAATAATCCGGATGTACTTGCTGGTTATACTCGCAAAAACAAGCTAGTGAATTTTATTGGACCAAAGTCAGCAATCGGCAAACTTGTTTCTGTTAAAATTACAGATGCGAAAACATGGTCATTAAATGGAGAAATGATTGAGGTATTAGAAGCAGAAGCTGTTGAGGCAAATTAATGGCTAAGTACACACGTGAAGAAATCATCGAGCGAACAGAACAACTA
This sequence comes from Niallia sp. RD1, assembly GCF_024219955.1. Lineage (NCBI taxonomy): Bacteria > Bacillati > Bacillota > Bacilli > Caryophanales > Bacillaceae > Niallia > Niallia sp. RD1. Next base: position 3,632,173 of record NZ_CP100420.1, read on the forward strand.
GCCAAAATGATTCGTGATACAGAAGAAGTTGAGTTTTATCAGCGTGCAGAAAAGCAAATCAATCAAAACCAAAAAGTGAATGATCGAATTGCCCAAATCAAAAAATTGCAAAAGCAAGCAGTTAATCTCCAACATTATGGGAAAATTGCTGCTCTAAAAGAAACAGAAGCAAAAATTGATGCACTGCAAAAGGAAATCGACGAACTACCAATTGTCAGTGAATTTAAAGAATCACAGGGAATTGTCAATGACATGCTACAAATGGTAACAAAAACAATCTCAGAAACAGTCGAAACCGAAATTCTTTCCTCCATTGAGAAAAAGAAAGAAGAGTAAAAAATGGCTTTTTGTAAGATTGGATTGTTTCTCGTTAAATAACGTTAGCATTCTGTGTTGTTTAGGGTGAAGCACACTTGACTCCTGGAGGAGATGAGGGGGAATGTTAGTCCCCACAGACGAATCTTGTGTCTGAAGCGGAAAGCAACGAGCTCCATTTATTTACGAATACAATTAAAACATCCAAAAGAAAAACCAAGCATAATTTTGCTTGGTTTTTACTTATTCTGATTATTTAAAATGTTAATCGCGCGTAAGAAAGCCTTGCGATATTCCTGCTGTTCCTTCATAGCCGTTTGTAAGGTCGATAGCAATGCTTTATTAAGCTGCTTCGTTTCTTTATCTTTTGCGTTTCCATCATTAACTGTTTGCAAAAGAAACGTATAGACAAGAAATAGAACAGAATAATTATCCACATAAGTAAGACTGACAGCACTTCCGCCATTTCCGCCCTCTGCATGTGTATTAACAGAAGGCCCTCCTGTTTCAAGAATTGTATCAATTAACTCCTCTGGTACACCAAGCTCTTTTAATTTTTCAGCAGTCAATCCAGAATTTTTATCCTTCGCCATTCTTTTCCCCTCCTCCTATTAGGTATGTAAAAAAAGAAAAGGGCAAACATCAAGTAGATGTTGCCCTTTATTATATGCTTATCTCTTGTAGGAGTGATTATTCAATAAAGGTGATTAACCTTCGTTCACCATTTCAGGTCTGTTTTCATTGTAAGATACAGCTGTAGCATCACCTGCAACATTAGCATTAACTAAAATACCACCAACAAAGAAGTTTAATAAGTTAACACCTACAGCAGCACCACCAGCAGCACCAGAAGCAGTAAATTGGTTAGCAAGGTTACCATTTCCTTGAGTAGCGTTAGTGAATCCGCGAAGTTCTGCCCCTTTATTTCCAATGCTTTTACCTTTAGCAGTAACATCAGTACCAGCAAGTCTTGAACCGTTACCTTTGTGACAATCAGATGTGTAGTTAGACAACATATGATTTCACCTCCTTTCAAAAGTGAGATTTAATCGTTATTTTTTGATGAAATCTGAAATATCTAGTGAAAAAATAGGCTTGCCATTAACGTTTAATTTAAGATTCCCATCATCATTTGAAGCATCAATGACAGGTAATTTCTCTTGGAGTTTACTTAGTGTATCTTGATTTAGTAAACTCTTAAGCGTTTCTGGATTAAGATTAGGCAATACTTTTTCCTTAATAGAATCCAAATCAACATTTGTTGCAACCTTATCTTTTAGCGATTCAATCGTACTTCCCGCTACATTTTCAGAAACACCTTTTGTTAATTTTTGTACTAAGCCACCCATTTCTGTTGATAGCTTCTCGATTAATTCTTGTGCGTATTTAGCTCCGTCCTCTCCAGTTACCTCTTTACCATTCACATTGAATTTAAAATCAAACTGATCGTTTTTATTAAATAACCCTGCCAACTTCCTCACCCCCTTACCGTATACTACAGTATATAAAGATTCGAACAAGCTGTATCCGCGAATGTATTAATACATTCGCATATTTTTTTTGATGGTTTCGAAAACCCCTGGCTATGCCGGGGGTTCCGGAGAGCTTATAGCGAGGTAACAAAAAAACCTCCTTTCATGGTAGGATAAAGTTGGTTTCCCGACCACTTTATCTCACGCAAGAAGGAGGTATGCCCTTATGAAGGACATGAACAGTTTAGCACATACAACATGGAATTGTAAGTATCACATAGTCTTTGCCCCAAAATACAGAAGGCAAATTATTTATGGCAAATACAAAAAGAGTATAGGACAAATCATAAGAGAGCTATGTGAAAGAAAAGGTGTCATTATACATGAAGCAAATGCCTGTCCGGATCATATCCATATGTTGGTTAGTATTCCACCAAAATTAAGTGTATCGCAGTTCATGGGTTACCTAAAAGGAAAAAGTAGCCTGATGATATTTGATCGACATGCGAATTTGAAATATCGCTATGGGAATCGTAAATTTTGGTGTCGTGGTTTCTACGTTGATACCGTGGGGAGAAATAAGAAACAAATACAAGAATATATAAGAAATCAGCTGAAAGAAGATTATATGGCTGATCAGCTAACTTTGTTCGAAGAATTCGATCCGTTCACGGGTGAGAAAAATCGGAAGTAAATAAAGAAATTCTTTAGAATTGGTGAGTGAATGTGGTGCAGAAGGGAAACCTTTTCAGTGGGCCTTTAAGGCCGAGGCCGGTAAGAGAGGCTTTTAGCCGCAGAGCAAACCACCAGTTCACACTGGTGGTTTTGATTCATGGTTAAGATAGTTTTGATGGAAAGCTGGTTTTTACCTAAGAAGAGAATTCCGTATATGTGGGTCAACAAAGCAGCGTGGAAAGGGGATAAAGGAGAGGTTATTCGTCTAGAAAAATGGTTAATATCGGCACACTTACCCAAGTTTTACATACAATGAAGTAGATTTAAGCATTATTTATAGTCTTTAAAAATTGTCGCACACTAGACTCCTATCCCGCATAGGATGAAATGAAAATGAATGAGGAGGTTTCGCTCGAACATGGGAGAATATAGAGAGATTATTACAAAGGCAGTCGTAGCGAAAGGACGTAAATTCACAAAATCCAATCATACGATCTGCCCAGACAACAGCCCTTCAAGCATCTTGGGCTGCTGGATTATCAACCATACGTATGAAGCGGAAAAGGTTGGTAAAACAGTAGAAATTTGCGGATACTATGACATTAACGTTTGGTATTCCTATAATGACAACACACAAACAGAAGTTGTTACAGAGCGTGTAAAATATACAGATGTCATTAAACTAAAATATCGTGACCCTGATTGCCTAGAAGATCACGATGTGATTGCACGCGTATTACAACAACCAAACTGCATCGAAGCAGTTATTTCTCCAAATGGCAATAAAATTATTGTTCATGTAGAAAGAGAATTTATCGTAGAAGTTATTGGAGAAACAAAAATCTGTGTAGAAGTTTGCACAGACGAATGCGGCAAAGAAGATGATGATGCATGGTTTAAAGATGAAGTAGAAGACGAAGAATTTGAAGAATTAAATCCAGACTTTCTCGTAGGCGGAGAAGAGGAGTAAAGGCTAGGAGCTTTTCCTAGTCTTTTTTTCTTATAATGGGGGTTCTGGTTAGTATTGCTTAACCTTATAAAGAATAAAAACGCCTTTCTCCTATATGTATAGGAGAAAGGCGTTCCTATCATCTTTCACAAGCTATTCCGTCTTTATCACGGTCGCTTTTTTTGTTTGCTTCATATAAATCTTTCGAAACATAAGGTTTGTACTTCGTTTTTCCACCTTTATTTTTTGTGGATTTAGATTTAGCAACGCCACCCTTATAATCCTTATTAAGGGCAGTACAATTTTTGTACGTTTTAACCTTTGTCTTTGCATCAGCACTTGAAAACGGCATAAAACTAAACATGAGAACTATAGCTAAAAGAATCGATAAATAACGTTTCAAGATAATTGCTCCTTTACCTAATATTAACTTTTGTAGCAAGCTAAATTATAGAAGATTTGCTTGCGAATTACTAGTATTATTTTTAAAAAGATAGTGGAATGTCTCGAGCGCAATGGAATGAACTAGTTATCACATCTTACTTCATGAAAACAGCTAATTTTTTATAAGGATAAATTTGATGTCTTTTCCCAAAACCCCCCACTGAAATATTCTATTTCTTTATGTTATAATGGGAGAATAATAGATTTGGACTTGGATTTTGGAGGAAGTTATGACGACATATACGCCAATGATACAACAATACTTACAAGTAAAGGCAGATTATCAGGATGCCTTTTTATTTTTTCGTTTAGGGGATTTTTATGAAATGTTCTTTGATGATGCAATCAAAGCATCACAAGAGCTCGAAATTACGTTAACGAGTAGAGAAGGTGGGGGAGCGGAGCGAATTCCGATGTGTGGAGTTCCTCATCATTCTGCTCCTAACTATATTGAACAGCTTGTCGAGCGCGGCTACAAAGTAGCAATCTGTGAACAAACAGAAGACCCAAAGCAAGCAAAAGGAGTCGTGAAAAGAGAAGTCGTTCAGCTCATCACGCCTGGTACGATGATGGAAGGAAAAAATCTTTCCGATAAAGAAAACAACTATATTGCCACTATTTCATTATTTGCAGACGAAAAATTTGGCTTTGCCTATAGCGATTTATCGACTGGGGAAAGTAAAGCAACCATTTTAACTGGCATCGATTCGTTATTAAATGAACTATCTTTGTCAGGAGCGAAAGAAGTTGTTATTTCAGATGACTTTTCCAAAGAGTATCAGAAGCGATTGCAGGAGCGAGGAACTTTAACGCTTTCAATCGAAAATGATACCGATGAAAAAGATATGCATGCTCCTTTATTGCAAGGAGTCGAAAAGCAACAGCTGAAAAACACCGTTGCACGCTTGTTTAATTATTTATATCGAACACAAAAACGAAGCTTGGATCACTTACAGCCTGTTTCGATTTATGTAATCGATCAGTTTATGAATATAGATTATTATTCCAAGCGAAATTTAGAATTAACAGAAACGATTCGTTCAAAAGGGAAAAAAGGATCGCTCCTCTGGTTATTGGACGAAACGAAAACAGCGATGGGCGGAAGACTTTTAAAACAGTGGATTGACCGCCCACTCTTAAATAAAGAGGAGATTGAATATCGTCAAAATTTAGTAGCGACGATGATCGGTCATTACTTTGAACGCCAAGATTTACGGGAAAAGCTAAAGGAAGTGTACGATTTAGAACGTCTAGCAGGCCGAGTGGCATTTGGTAATGTAAATGCAAGAGATCTTGTACAACTAAAAAAATCGCTACAACAAGTGCCAATCATTCAGCAAATCGTTGCATCGTTCGGATCAGAAGAAGCAACCAGACTTGCTGATGAACTAGATCCATGTGAAGATATAACCGATTTATTAGAACGGGCAATTGTTGAAAATCCACCACTTTCCATTAAAGAAGGAAATATCATCTTAGATGGCTATCATTCTGAATTAGACAGCTACCGTGATGCAAGTCGAAACGGTAAAACGTGGATCGCCCAGCTGGAAAGAGAAGAACGCGAAAAAACAGGCATTAAATCATTAAAAATCGGCTATAATCGTATATTCGGTTATTACATTGAAGTAACAAGAGCAAATGTTCATCTTTTACAAGAAGGACAGTATGAGCGCAAACAAACACTTGCCAATGCAGAGCGTTATATCACACCAGAATTAAAGGAAAAAGAAAGCTTAATCTTGCAAGCAGAAGAAAAAATGGTTGAACTAGAATATGAGATTTTCACAACAATCAGAGAAACGATCAAAGAATATATCCCGCGCTTGCAAAATTTAGCAAAAACAGTCAGTACGCTAGATGTATTACAATGCTTTGCAACTGTTAGTGAAGATCGTCGCTATGTGAAGCCAGAGTTTTCAAGTGATCGAACTCTTTCTATTAAAAATGGCCGTCATCCAGTAGTGGAAAAGGTGATGAACGCGCAGAACTATGTCGCTAATGATTGCACGATGCATAAAGAGAGAGAGTTGCTGTTAATTACAGGACCAAATATGTCTGGTAAAAGTACGTATATGCGCCAAATTGCCTTAACAAGCATTTTAGCGCAAATCGGTTGTTTCGTACCAGCAGACGAAGCAGTATTGCCATTATTTGACCAAGTCTTTACGAGAATTGGTGCAGCAGATGATCTTATTTCTGGTCAAAGCACATTTATGGTTGAGATGCTAGAAGCAAGAAATGCACTTTTACATGCAACCAATAACAGCTTAATTCTCTTTGATGAAATTGGACGCGGTACAAGCACCTATGATGGAATGGCGCTTGCCCAAGCGATTATTGAATATATCCATCATGAAGTCGGCGCTAAAACGTTATTCTCGACCCACTATCATGAACTAACTGTACTTGCGGAAGAGCTTCAGTCATTAAGCAATGTTCATGTTAGCGCAATGGAGCAAAATGGAAAAGTAGTCTTCCTTCATAAAATTAAAGAAGGAGCAGCAGATAAAAGCTACGGAATTCACGTTGCCCAGCTTGCTGAATTACCAGAAGCACTAATTGAACGCGCACAAGAACTATTAACAAGTCTAGAGCAAAAAGATCAATTTGCTGGAGAAGCAGCAGTCACGCAAATCGAACAACCTGTTGTAAAAGCAGAAAAAATCGAGGAAGAAGCACAATTATCCTTCTTTGATACAGAAGTGAAAAAGCCTCAAAAAGCTCTTTCTACAAAGGAAAAGCAAATTGTAAACAAACTTAAAGACTTGGATATTTTAGAAATGACACCAATGCAGGCATTAAATACACTGTATGAACTTCATAAAAAAGTTCGAAACGACGGATAAAGTGAGTCAATATGATGTTCATAAGTGAGATGAAAGCTACGAAATAGAGAATCGTTAGAAAAAGTGGTTTTCATAAGCAGGATGAACGCTGAAAAACAGAGGAATGTTGGGAAAAGTGGTGTTCATAAGCGAGATGAACGCTGAAAAATAGAGGAATGTTGGAAAAAGTGGGGTTCATAAGCAAGATGAACGCTGAAAAACAGAGGAATGTTGGGAAAAGTGGTTTTCATGAGCAGGATGAACGCTGAAAAATAGAGAAACGTCTGAAAAAGTGGCATTCATAAGTGGGATGAACGCCGAAAAATAGAGAAACGCCTGAAAAAGTGGCGTTCATAAGCAAGATGAAAGCCGAAAAATAGATAAACGCCTGAAAAAATGGTGTTCATAAGCAAGATGAAAGCCAAAAACAGAGAAACACCGAAAATAATGGTCTTCATGTACAAGTTGAACGCCGAAATTAGTACTACAGTTCAATCTTATGCATATGCCGATTAATCTGATTAAAAGTAGGAAAGAAAAGAGGAGAAACAATGGCAAAGATTATTCAACTGGATGATGCACTTTCGAATAAAATTGCTGCAGGTGAAGTTGTTGAGCGGCCAGCCTCTGTTGTAAAAGAATTAGTGGAAAATAGCATAGATGCCAAAAGTACGTCGATTGAAATATTTATCGAGGAAGCTGGTTTACAAAGCATTCGCATTCTCGATAATGGACAAGGGATTGAGGAAGAGGATGTCTTAACAGCTTTTTCTAGACATGCGACAAGTAAAATCAAGGATGAAAATGACTTATTCCGTATTCGCACTCTTGGATTTAGAGGAGAGGCACTACCGAGTATTGCCTCAGTCTCCCATGTCACTTTAACGACTTCGATAGGAGAACAAGGAACAACAGTTGAGCTGAAAGGTGGCCATTTAGTAAAACAAGAGGGCGCACCCGGAAGAAAAGGAACAGAGATAATCGTCAGCGATTTATTCTTTAATACACCGGCAAGACTGAAATATATGAAGTCGATTCATACAGAGCTTGGCAATATTACCGATATCGTTAACCGACTGGCACTTGCACATCCTAATGTAAGTTTCCGTTTAGTCCATAATGACCGCAAGTTACTTCATACAAATGGTAATGGGGATGTAAGACAGGTTCTTGCGAGCATTTATGGCTTAAATATAGCGAAAAAAATGATTCCTATTTCCGCAAGCACCCTTGATTTTAAATTAAGTGGTTATATGGCACTGCCGGAAATCACTCGTGCGTCACGTAACTACATTTCCACGATGATTAATGGACGGTTTATTAAAAACTATTCCCTTGTTCGCAGCATTCAAGAAGGGTATCACACGTTATTGCCGATTGGCAGATATCCAATTGTTCTTTTAAATGTAGAAATGGATCCAATTTTAGTAGATGTTAATGTCCATCCATCGAAAATGGAAGTTCGCTTCAGTAAAGAACAAGAATTATATGAACTCGTAAGTAATACGATTAAAGCTGCCTTCAAGAAAAAAGAACTTATTCCAGCAGGGCTTATCCGGGAGAAAAAGCCAGCTCCGAAGGAAGAACAAGCAGCTTTTAGCTTTGACACGATAAGAGAACCGGCGATACCATCTATTCCAAAGACCGAACCAACTTTTTCGATTCCAAAAGTAGAGGTAGAAGAAAAATCGACATGGAATCAGCCTGTTGAAGATGCACCAAGTAGTTGGCCGGCTGAGGAAGTAGAGAACAATCCAATGGACAGTGCACCATTCTTTTTAGGCGGAGAGTCGAATACTATCCTTCCACCATTACCAGCCGAGGTAGAAGAGGAAACATGGGAAGAGAAAGAAATAGCCGATGTAGTCGAAGGATCAAGAGTACCGCCACTTTATCCAATTGGTCAAATGCATGGAACGTATATTTTTGCCCAAAATGAAAGAGGGCTGTACATTATCGATCAACACGCTGCCCAAGAACGAATCAAATACGAATTTTTCCGTGAAAAAGTCGGAGAAGTTCATAATGAATTACAAGAAATGCTCATTCCATTAACTTTAGATTATTCGCTAGATGAGTGGATGAAAATAGAAGAAAATAAAGTCGAATTAGAAAAAGTAGGCGTATTTCTCGAACCATTTGGCCAGCAAAGCTACCTAGTTCGCTCTCATCCACAATGGTTCCCAAAAGGCGAAGAAAAAGAAACAATCGAAGAAATGATCGAACAAGTTCTCTCCATGAAAAAAGTAGACATCAAACTATTAAGAGAAGAAGCAGCCATCATGATGAGTTGCAAAGGCTCAATCAAAGCAAACCGTCATTTGCGAAACGACGAAATTCAGAGCCTACTCGACGAACTTCGGACTACATCGGATCCATTTACTTGTCCGCATGGGAGACCGATTATTGTGCATTATTCTACTTATGAGATGGAGAAGATGTTTAAGCGCGTGATGTAGCGGGATTTACAGGGGTTATGAGGGGGTGAAAATGTTCGTTGCCCCCAATTTCCCCCCCAATTTTTTATTCCTCATCTTCTTCATCTCCTTCTAGATACTTTTCTAATCGGTTAACACTTTCCAACTCGTGCTTTTTGGTTATATATAAATATACATCAGAGGTCACGTTAAGTGCTGGGTGTCCAAGTCTCTCACTAACAACCTTAATATCATTACCACTCTCGAGCATCATAATAGCATGTGTATGACGTAAGCCGTGTGGACTAATTTTAGGAAGATCTGTATTATCAATAATGCTTTTGAGTACTTTGTTGATACCATATGGACCTAGTGGTCTTCCACTCCACGTTGTAATGACATAATCCTGATCAATGTATTTCTCCCCGTATCTCTCTTTATTCTGTTTTTGCCAATCTTTATACGCTGATAAATCTTTAATAAGCTTATCACCTATAGGAATTGTTTGGAAGCTAGAAGACGTCTTAGATTTTTTGACTTTTTTATCATTTCTAGACTTCGAAATGACAATAAGTTTTTTTCAAAATTAATGTCCTGCCTTTTTAATGCTAATAGTTCACCTTTTCGAAGACCTGTTCTTAATAAGAAGGATACAATCAAGTAGTGATGAGGCTTGCCTTTTTTGCTGTTCTAATAAAAGTACTGACCTCATCCCTAGTTAAATAATTTCTCTTTTCTATTTCATTATCTTTTTGAACTTTCAGATTTAGAAAATTATTATGTTGCAATAACTCAAGTTCAACAGCTTTATTTATGGCAGTACAGAAAATGGAATGGATGGTTTGTACGGTTGTTTTAGCGTATTTTTCACTTAATCGGTTTAAATGTTTTTGATACTCAATCCTGGTTAGCTTGTTCAACTTGTAATTCCCAATGCTAGGTATGATTTGGTTAGCTATATAGATATAGTAGCAGAGCCTAGTACAAATAGATTGAATGTTAATATTGCATACACGAATGTTGTTTCAGATGAGAATGTGAAAAATTTTGTTGCAAGTTTTTATCGTTAAATTTAATGGTATTTTTGGATTCTTCCACTAGGAGGAGTCTTTTTTATGTCCTTTTGAGGAGGTGAAACCATTTTGGAATTAGAACTAACTAAATACTTTCTTACTCAGGGGCCATTTGCGTTATTATTCGTATGGCTCCTTATTTATGTTATGAAGAATAACAAGGAGAGGGAAAATCGTTTGTAGGATCTGCTTGATAAGTTTAGTGATAAGTATGATTTAGTCATTACGAAATTGGATGATATCAAGCAAAAATTAAAGTAAGGGAGAGGTTGGAAGTGGGAGAATTAACAGTTGCAGTATTTATTGCATTAGTGGAGTTGTTTAAGAAAAGTTTAGGATTACCAGTTAGGTATGCTCCTTTAGTTTCTGTTCTTTTGGGGGTACCGGTAGGGATTTTATATTTGGATGTGGACCTGAAAACAGGGATTGTATATGGACTAATCATTGGTTTGTCAGCTTGTGGATTATACAGTGGAGCTAAATCTATAACAAAGTAAGGGATGGCTATGACGGCTATCCTTTTTCTTTTATAAATTTCTTTTATAAAAAATTAAATGGAGTGTGAATGGATAATGGTAAAAGGATTTGATTGTGCAACTAAATTAAATAGTATAACAGCAGCTGGTTTGAGAAAAGAGGGCTTTGAATATGTGGCTCGTTATCTCGGGAATAGTTGGAAGTCTTTTGATAAAGCGGAGACAAAGGCAATTCAAGATGCTGGTTTAAAGCTGATTAGTATTTTTCAGAAAAGTAATAATGGAATTCAATTTTTTAGCAAGGAGCAGGGAATTTCTCATGCGAAAGAAGCTGAGGGTTTTGCAAAAGCAGTTGAACAGCCAGAAGGGATAGCTATTTACTTTGCTGTAGATTTCAATGCTCTCTAGTCATATGAGCAAAATTTTAGAGTTTGTGGAAGGTATTAAATCAGAATTGAAGGATTATAAGGTTGGGATATATGGTTCCTACAATGTAATGCAAGCGGTGAAAGGAAAAGTTGATTACTATTGGAAAACATATGCATGGAGTCGCGGTCATGTTGCTGATTTTATTCACATGCATCAGTTTGAGAATGATGTCAAAGTTGCAGGAGTAGCGATTGACCGAAATGATATTAAAAAAGAACCTGGTCATTGGGGAGATGTGAAAGTTGTTGTTCCAGAAGAAACTAAAGTAGGTAGTGAAATCGTTACAAAACCATCAGCTCCGAGCAAATGTAAGAAGAATTCTGATGGCATATATACGGTTGTAAGTGGTGATACTCTTTCAGAGATTGCGAATGATTTTAACGTGACTGTCAAAGATCTAGCCAGTTGGAACAATATTGAAAATGCAAATTTAATTAAAGCTGGCCAAAAGTTAAAGTTTTCTGTAGATAAAAAAGAAACTGCTGCCAAACCAGCCGCAAGCACAACTAAGAAAGTTACTAAGACATATAAGGTGAAAAGTGGAGATGCATTAAGTAAACTAGCATCTAAATGGGGTACTACAGTTAAACGTCTGCAAGAATTAAACGGCCGAATAAAATTTATGTAGGACAAACATTAAAGTACACACTAAGAAATATCATACAGTTGTAAGTGGAGACAATGTAACTAAGATTGCTAAGAAATATAGTTCAACCGTTACAGCAATCAAAAAGTTAAATCCAAGTATTAAAAATATTGATAAAATCTATCCAAAGCAAAAAATCCGCATAAAGTAATGTGGATGGATATAAAATAGTTGTACAGCTTAGGCTCCACACAAAAGCCCTTCTCTTAGGTGAGAGGGGCTTATCCTTTAATTGGGTAAATATTCCGAATTTTATAAAATATAAAGGCGGATATTTTCTATCTTATTATTTGTTTACCAGCTACCCCAAATAGATTTGCCGCCGGTATGGCCAGTTTTATCATGTAAATTTTTATGAACTAATTGGAAATTTCCTGATTTCTCATGGTGATGTAATCTAAAGTCATCAGGGAATTTTCCATTTTTTATTTGATTAATCTGCTTTTGATTAAATAATTTAGAATAATTGAAATCAGAAGTCACAGCTTTTTTTACATCACCTTTTATTTGATTCCAAACCGTTGATTTAGACGACTTCCAATATTTAGATGAAACTGTAAAAGATTTACCAGGGAATACGGGGAAAGAATTTTTATTATAGAAAGTTTTAGTCACTGGGTGATATTTATTAGCCATATGACCATTTTTAACCGTTTCATATACCTTCTTACCATTTCCTTTAAAAACTTGAACTTCTACTGTTTTAGTTTTACCATTTTTTTTATTCTTGTAGTAGGATAGATATTTATAGCTCCACCATAGGGAGGATTATTATTTTTTTCAGCTTCTTCTATTACAGGCGCTTTATCAGGTGATTCTGAATCAGAATCAAAATCGATAATTGGTTCATCATCAAAATCATCAATATTTTCAGGTTCATCTTCTAAGGTTTCAACTGGTACTGTTTCTAGTTCGTCTATATTGATATCTTCATAAGTCTTTAAATCTGGCTCAAGGTATTCATATTGTTCTTCTGTAACAGGATCGCTTGGATCTTTTGGGTATATATTTATATTTGGTGCAGCGTTAATATTTGCTTCGCTTAATGTACTAAAAATTAATAGAATTGGTAATAATACTGTTGCTATTTTTAAAATATATTTTTTCACAACTCTTCTCCTTTTTAATAAATTGGTATATTATTGTAACAAGTCAGAATATTTACCTAAATTACATAATATATTATTTTTTTACAAAAATAAACATTTATATGAAAGGAATGTTAAAATTATGAATATTTGGAAATCTGAAGAGAGTAGTTATACTCTAAATAATTTAACAAGTGAAGATATAGATAAAGCAGAAAAGCATTTTCGTGTAAAATTGCCAAAGGCATATATTGATACTTTAAGGGAAAAGAACGGAGGGAATCTATTATATAACGCATTACCAATATCTCTAAATCGTTGGGAAGGTGATAATTATTTATTAATTGAGCACCTATTAGGGATAAAAGAAAATGAGGGTATCATGATGACAGATTATTATGTGAAAGAATGGCAGATAAAACGAAAAAATATTATTTTGTTAAGTGGTGATGGCCATGAATGGCTTGCATTAGATTACAATCATTCAGTGAATTCTAAAGTTATCTATATCGATACAGAGGAAGACAAGATTATAGAATTATATTCATCGTTTGATGAAATGGTAGATAATCTTTTTATTCAAGAAGAAAATGAAAATGATCAAGTTGGCGAAGGTGCAATTATAATTACACTTGAAGAAGCAAGAAAATTAGTAAGAAGTAATGATATTTCTGAAATTAAAAATGGACTTGATGCATTCGAACATTATATATATGAGGACAACATTTTAGCCGAACACCAAGATGATATCATTAGATTGTTAAAACATGATGAGGAGGATGTGGTCGAATACGCTGCACAAAAGGCTTGGAGTGCCATTACAATGGGCTATAATGTGAAAAGAGAATTTATAAATTATGTCATTTCAGATTTTGAAAAAAGACAAGATCAAATATTTAAAACGTTTCTCTATCTTATATCTGAGTATTTAAATGATAATGAAAGATAAAGAAATAGTAAGAATATAAATTTGGTTAATGTAGTTTAAAAGAAGCCCTTCTCAAATGAGTTGGGCTGTTTTTATTTCAAATAATCATCCTCCTCAAATTCGTAAAAGTCATCCACTTTACAATTCAATATTTTCCCCAACAAAAATAATTTAGGCGTTCTTATGAAAGATCTACCAGCTAGGACATTCGATAGTTGAGTAGATGAAATGTCCAACTTCTTCGCAATAAAGCCTTTCCGTAATCCACTTTCTTCAATGTACTTATCAATATGTACTTTCATCTATAAACACCTCAGTATCAATATTCTGTACAATCTTGTAAAATCCTTTTTAATTTTTATTTAGATATTTTTTAACTTTTATTTTGATAGACAGGCATTAATAGAGATAACTGCCATATAGTATATTAACTACTTAATATTTTGCAAGAAGGTGAGACTCATGGAAATAGTAGGCATTGATCCTGGAAATGAGGAGGTTAAATATGCAAGTAGATTTGGAATAGTTAAGTTTAAAAGTGCTATTGGAGAATACCGTAATAGGCACATAGAAAGTAGTCACGGAAAGGATGATATGATATTCGAATTTAACGGTAGAAAAGGTTTTGCAGGTACTCTGGCGCTTGCTGAATCGGAGTTTGGCGGCTCACTTATGGTAGATAGCAAAGCCCATGAGGATACAAAAATAAGAGTCTTATTAGCATTACATCATCTACCTGGAACAACATATCAGATTGTTGTTGGTCAGCCAATTAAAAAGCATATTCCATAGAAAAAGAACGAATCAAGAACATGTTACTAGGCTCTCACGATCTAACTTTAAACGGAGTGAAAAAGACAATCAAAATAAATCGTGTAGAAGTAGCAGCAGAAGGAGGAGCGGCGTTTTGGAGTAATCCACAAACAGTACTAGTGAGAATAATAGATGCAGGAAGTGCGACAATAAATTGTGCTAGTCTTGTGGACGGAAAGTATATCGATAAAGATTCTTTTACCATTAATTTCGGATGCAATACAACTAAGTCCAATGATTTGTATGCTATGGTTCGCGGGATAGTTGCTCAAACATCTAAAAAATGGAGTCCTAGCGATACGGTGTTAGTAATGGGAGGAGCTGCAGAAAGATAACTAATGTGTAATAAAAAGAGCTTCGATTGCACGAAGCCACAGATCAATTTTATAGGCTAAAAGAATAATCTCTTTCCACTTTACTAATGCGAGTTATGTATTTGGAATACCAATCACTTTTACCTTTTTCTTGAGCTTTTTGGTGAGGCATGTTTTCTTTCCAAGATTTTATAGATTCTAGATTTTCCCAATATGAAACAGTAATGCCGACGCCATCTTGATCTCTAGAACTTTCTACACCTAAGAAGCCTGGTTGTTTAGAAGCAAGTTCAACCATTAAATTAGCAACTTGACCATAACCTTTATCATCTTCTTCTGTTCTTTTAGAAGTGAAAATCACAGCGTAATAGGGTGGTTTTGGTGTGTTTGCAAATGACATAATTTCGCCCCCGAATTTTTTATATTAAGAATACTAACATCACTAGTGTTGCATAAATGTTGTTAGAATATTCAGTTTAAATATGTCCCCTGTTAAGAGCCAAAAAAGTAAATACCCAACTAAAGGTGGATCCATCCATTTGGAAATTTTTTACAATTAGACTTAAGAGACGACGACAATTTGTTTATTAAGGAATGGTTTTTCCTTCAATCTTTCGAAGCCAAATATGTGCTGGTTTCCACAAAGCTGCCCGTAAATATCGGCTAATTTGTAGGGTTTTTCGTTTACTTTTTGTCTCGATTTGTGCGAGAACATGCAGGCAAAAAACAATAAGTGCGATAAACACTTGATTCTGAATTGCCCATTCGCTTTGGCCGTAAAACTTTTTGATATGGAGATGTTGTTTAATCCATTTGAAAAATAACTCAATCGCCCAGCGTGATTTATACATCTTTGAGATTTCTTCAGCACTTAAATCAAAACGATTTGTGATTAAATGAAGCTCATTTCCTTTTGAATCAATCACTTTTAGAAGACGAAAGTAATTTTCGGCACGGTTTTGCGTCGTACCAATCAACACCATTTGATCCGACAAAACAGATGTATTCTCGGGTAGTTTAAAATCGTAAACCTCCCGTATGACTGCGTTTTTTCGCAGCCTAGAAAGGAAAAAGTAGCCGTCATCTGTCATCCGATCAAAGCGTTCGTAGTCTAAGTAACCACGGTCAAACACATACATACATTCCTTGTCATCAACCATTACTTCAAGCTGACCGCGGTCATGTTCTTTGGCCGTTGTCATAATGGCCTTTTCGGGATAGGATATACCTTTTTCCATAAACACAAGGCGTAAGTGCAATTTAACACCCGCTTTTGTTTTGCGGAATTTTGCCCATTTATGATTAGTCAAATTGAGAGGCAATGTGCTTGAATCAATGATTTTTAATGGCATCACAAGTTTCGTGTTGTGCGTTTTGGCATGAATTTGTGAAACTAAATCAAGGAAAAGCTTTTGGAATAAGTCTGGATTCATGCCATTTAAACGGCGTGAGAGTTGGGAAATACTGATAGAATCAAGATCAATGCCCTTTTGCAGTTGATCATCGAAAAGACAATCGCTCAGCGCATGCAGACTTTCGACTTCTTCTAGCTGCGCAAAAAGTAATAATTTTAGAAATGACTCTGTCGTTAGTTTTTTCGTATAGAAATCTAATTTCAACGTTTTCACGTTTTCTTCAAATAATTGAAGATTTATTGGTGAAAACCATTGTCCAAATGAAGTTTTTCGTGTAATCTTGTCCATGCGATAGTCCTTTTTAGTGGATTTGGACGGGTTACCACCTAACTTATCCATTATAAAGGACTTTTTCTTTGCATAAAATGATAAAATTGAACATTTCAAGTATTTTTAATAGTTAAATTAAATTAACGCAACACTAGTGTACTAACATAAATAATTAAATTTAGTAAATGTTTATTTTGTTGTGCAGCTTGAAACTATTGTTCAGTATTTGCTACCGACATTTGTGTCGGAACCAAGAATTGGATTAATATCTTAATATTGCTCTCCTTCCTTTGGGAGGAAGAGCAATATAAGATATTAAAACACTCTTCTAATACTGAACGGAACATTAGGTCCTAAATAGGGAGAAGAAATCTGTGTTCCTGGTGGTCTTGGAGCAATTTGGTAATATTGATTTCCAATCATATAATGATAGGGGGAATATCCTAACAATTGTTGGTTCCATGCTCCATAAGTGGGATTCGGAAAGTTTTGGTATATAGCACCACCATTAAGACCGGTAATTATTGTTCGTTGCATTAACCTATACCTCCATTAATTTTTTGTTTTATTTTATGTTGAATAAATTAAAGAGATAGTTGTCTAGTGATAATTGGGTTATTGCTAAATTGATAACTTATGTGGGATAAGAACATGAAGGGTTATGTAATAGTGGGGATTTTTGGAGCAGTGTTCGGTTTATTCTTATGCGTATTTCTATCTATGATAACACACTTAGCAATTAATATTTAACGATTCAATAACTATTGTGAGGAAGGTTTACTGTGAACTGGGTTGGAGCTAGAAAATCAATGTTAGAAGGTAAAAAAAGGTCTTATTCTTAAATAGAAATCAATTAGTTTCAGTTACACAAGATACTTCATTCAAAGACTTTACATGGGAATATTTAGGGTATATCAGGCTTGCATGCAACGATTTTATTTCTGGGAAAGGCGATAGTGTTATAGGTTCATAAAGTTTTGTTGGTTTAATGAATGCAGATGAAGTAGACGGTACTCTTATAAAATGAATGATTACTTTTTCTCCTAAATAAAAACAAATAATTACTGCTTCTTATGATGTCAAATTAGAAGTGACCCGTTCAAGTAAAACAACAGTTGGTGTCTGATTATCTGATTAGGTCAAGAGACCAAAACCACTTAGTTGTTGCTTATAACCAGGAGCAAGCATATCGTTTAATAATGGAATGTGATGGTTTTGGCCTAATTTACATATTTGGTAATTTAGCTGAATCGGAACATGATGAAAAAGGAGAGCATCTCCTAATCTATACACCGAACGGACAAAAAAGAGTCTATTACAAAGGTAGAGGAAAAGCAGACAGTAAGTAAGAAAGGCATTACTGGTAGTTGATGAACTTTGGAAGGATACCTCCAACAAGTCTTGTACAAAGTTTGAAAAATCATCGGATATAGCTTCTTTGATTACTGCCAGTTTCGCTGCTAATTGTCATAATAAGATCCAATGCGCTTTGCCAATCTTTTAATAAAATGGAGTCAGAATTATGTATTACTATAATTTGTCGTTAGTTTCTATTTTCAACTTAGACACTCTATTCTAATGGAATAATTTGCATTTCTATAATAAACAGAAACAATCTATTTTAAAGAAAAAAGATGTCGCAGTTCGAACCTTTGGTTGAATAGCATTGTTCAATTAATTGCTGAATACCAAATCCAACAAAAGTAAAAGTAAGTAAAATACTAATTAATATTATATATAAAAGTTTATCCTTCACAGTACGTAACCTCCTATATAATAAAAGCCTAACATTCTTGGAGGTTACAGTAAATGGTGATTTATGTCTAAATTTGTAACTTATAAACGGAAAGAAAGGGTGAAAAGAGAAGCTCTTTAAGACTCCTTCCTTTTTCGTTTTTTATATTTTATGATGTCGTCTATGGAAACCCACAATATAAAGGCTTAGAAAGATCAAATGTAATCGATCATTAAAGAAACCATTAACTAAAACAATCATATGAATAATAAAATAAAAAACTAGCTTAGAAATTAAGTTTGCTAAATCAGATTTAAACATAATTATCATCGCCTTTAGGATCATTTACTAGTTATACGGTTGGTAATTGAAAAAGTTGCAATTTTTGTGAAGAAAGGAAGGTTAAAAGGAAAATTTATACAACTATTTAAATATTTAATAGTTGTATAGTCTTGTTATTAATTGAGATTTTTTGTTATTAAACCTACTTGTATAATATAATAAAAAATGGAAATAATAACGTTTTTTGGAGAAAGGGGAATTTAGGTATGGATATCTGGAAAGAAGACGAGAGTAGTTATACTTTAAGTCGTTTAACGAACGAAGATATTAATCTAGCAGAAAAGCATTTTAATGTGAAGCTTCCTAAAGCATATATAAATCTTTTAAAGCAAAAAAACGGTGGAGAATTACATTATAATGCATTACCAATATCCCTGGATCGATGGGAAAATGATAACCATATTATAATAGACCACTTATTAGGAATAAAAGAAAATAACGGAATTATGGAAACAGATTATTATGTGAAAGAATGGGAAATCAAAAGGAGAAATATCATTTTATTAAGTGGGGATGGGCATGAATGGCTTGCGTTAGATTACGATAAAACAGAAGAGCCTAAAGTGATATTCATACAAACAGATAATGAGAGGATAATAGAAATATATTCTTCATTTGATAAGATGCTAGAAAATCTCTATCTTCACGAAGAAATAGAGGAAGAAATGCAAGAAGATGATGAGGGAGAAGAAGTGATATCCTATACCTTGGAAGAAGCGAGAAAGTTAGTATTAAGTCAAGAAAAAATAGATGTTCTAACAGGGATAGAGGCATTCAATAACATGCTTTATGATGAAGAAATCTTAGCAGAACAACTTGATAATATCTTAAGATTATTAAAACATTCTGATCAAGAGATAGTTGATGAAGCTGGAATAGCAGCATGGAAGATGATAATTTCTAGTTATGACATTAATAAAGAATATCTAGACAAACTTATAAGCGAATTTGAAAAAAGTGATAATCAATTGTTTAAAACATTTTTAGAACTAATGGGTGATTACATAAAAGAAAATGGGAAGTAAGTTTTCCACAACGTATTAATTTTTTATATAAGAGCGTAATTCATATAAGATAGGCTTCTTTTTTGCCGATAATTGTTTTGTTTTTAGTATTTTGCAATAACACTTGTTCAAGAAATTTTCCAATATATAATCTTTCATTCATTAGAAATACCCATCTTACAAAAAATCCATATAGTGTAAAAATTGTATAATAACATCATTTATTGAATCTCTTCTCTATTCTAAACCGTATATTAAAGAAAACTGTCTGGAGCTGTTATTATATGAAAAAGATATTTTTTTCTTTATTAATGTTGTTCGTATTGGTAGGGTGTTTGGATGAAGGGAAAGAGTATGATGGGAAAAAATCAACAGATACTGGATCACTTGAAGAACAAATCATGAATGTAATGGCAGAAAACAAATTAAAGAATCAAGAAATAATTGATTATGACCTAAAAGATGATTTCATTTATGTTATTTTTAAAAATAAACATGAAAGTGGCAACACGCATAATCCTGACTTAGTAATTTTAGAGAATAAAGAAGGAAAGTTAAAATGGGTAGCGGGTCCAGAGGATCGTATGGGTTCTAGTGATACATCTATGATATTTGAAAGAGAGGATATTTCTGTTACCATTACCTTGCCATTTAGAGATAAAACTATTAAAGAAGTAAAAGTGCTGGGAGAATCAGCAAAGGCAGTAACCTATATAGAACATTTTACAGCTAATTTTTCAAGAGAATATAAATATTGGATTACCTACACAAAGGAAAAACCTACGTATGAGGATATTGAAGTGATTACGGAATAGGGAATGATGAACAATATTTATGTAAGAGAGGTGGCAAATGAAAAAAATTTTAATAGGAATTCTGCTTGTTATTTTATATTGTTTTCCTTTTGTTTATTTTTCCATGTATCAGGATTTTGCAAATGGTTCCATGCGTGGCTATGTAGTAATGATTGTGGTGACTGTGTTTCTTGCTTACTTCGGGAAAGCATACAGCCATACACTTTTTCTTATAATTGGTAATCTATTATCTGTCATCATTTCTTTTTATTTTATCAGCGAGATGGCAGGGAACGAAAGATGGGAGGGCTATTTTAAGCCAATATCTCCATATCAATTATTAATTTTGGTTAGTCTGTTGAATTTGATTCCGCAGTTCTTCGCTATTAAGGCAACAAAGAATCACAAAAATAAAGAGATAGACTCCTTAGATTGAGCAGAAGATAATAATTGATTTTGATAGGTAAGGGAGATCCCTGTATTGTAGCCTATTTTTCTAGTAAACTATGGCTCTGATCTGGAGCATGAAAAAATAGATGCTTTAGTGAAAGAATTGTTAATGCCGTATAGAAAACTTTGGAATGATAAAGTCAAAAATATCCCCAGCAGTCCTGATGTAAAGTTAATTATTGACACGTTTGATATAAACAAAGATAAGCATATTGAGAACAAATACTATTTGGAAGAATTTTATCTGTTATCAAAACAGTTCGAAATGTTTAAGAAAGCTTCACAAAGTTGAAGGGGCATCATATTAGTTGCAAGCCGAATCACAGAAGCCATTACTATGTTTATATAAATCAGATAGAATATACAGCTCGTTCATTTGTCACAATTGATAATAAGAAAGTAATACTTATAGATGATGAATCGATAGAAACAAAGAATTAAGGAGAAAAGTGTATAATCTCCCAGAGAAGTATCAGACGATGGAAATATTGCCTGATGAGATAAGTAATTATGAAGAAGGAGAGAAAATGGTTGGAAATTGGATAACTACGATTATACAAGATTCAGAAAACGGTGGATAGGTCTCTGATGGTAATGGTACGTGATTAAACTTTATTAGATTCACCTTCACCTAATGTTAATAAAGTATAGAAGCTTTATTGTACAAGTAAATGGAAGAAGAATGAAAAAAGTTTATAAATCTAGAGGTGGAAATTTTGAATATAATCACGTTTGGCGAAATAGAAGAAGGCAAAGAATAGATAAAGAGGTCTGCGGCTTATTGTATAATATTTAATAATCAGAAAGATAAAATTGCCATCATGCAAACTAGTGATGGCAAATACTTTCTCCCTGGTGGAGGAATAGAAAACAAGGAGACACACCAAGAGTGTTAAATAAGAGAAGCCTTGGAAGAAATGGGAATGGAAATAGAAATAGGTCCATTCATAGGGAATGCTCGAAGATATTTTTATTCTACAAATGAATATAAATATTATCTTAGTGAAGGATATTTCTATTTATGCAATATGGTAAAACAAATAGGTGAACCAACAGAAGAAGGTCATTTTCTTAAATGGATGGAACCAATTCAAGCAGTAGAAAGTTTATTTCATGATCATCAAAGCTGGGCAATTAATGAAGTATTAGAAATACTTTAAAAATCCATTAACGGCAGCTTGAGTGAAACAGGCGTTCATAAGCAGAATGAACGCCGATATTCTGTGGAGTAAGAGGAAAAGTGGTTTTCATAAGTAAAATGAACGCCAATATTCTGTGGAGTAAGAGGAAAAGTGGTTTTCATAAGTAAAATGAACGCCAATATTCTGTGGAGTAAGAGGAAAAGTGGGTTTTCATCAGATGAATGAACACCACTATTTCGTAGAGTAAGAGGAAAAGTGGTTTTCATAAGTAAAATGAACACCACTATTTCGTGGAGTAAGAAGAAAAGTGGTTTTCATCAGATGAATGAACACCACTATTTCGTAGAGTAAGAGGAAAAGTGGTTTTCATAAGTAAAATGAACGCCAATATTCTGTGGAGTAAGAGGAAAAGTGGTTTTCATCAGATGAATGAACGCCACTATTTCGTAGAGTAAGAGGAAAAGTGGTTTTCATCAGATGAATGAACGTCACTATTTTGTAGAGTAAGAGGAAAAGTGGTTTTCACCAGATGAATGAACGCCACTATTTTGTAGAGTAAGAGGGAAAGTGGTTTTCATCAGATGAATGAACGCCACTATCTCATGGAGTAAGAAGAAAGTGGTAGTTGGAGTTGAGAGTCTTTATCCTTGTTCTATTGAATAAATATTTACCACTTATTGCTGATGAAATGAATTCTTTACTTAAGCAAAGAACATCAGGTTAGTTTAAGAGTAATCCATTATTGCACATTCTCCATATAAAATTTCTTTCTATATTGGGTTGGGGAGTAACGTTTATGTTCTTTAAATTTACGAATAAAATAGCTGAAATTTTCAAAACCAACTATAAAGGAAATATCCAAGACTTTTAGGTCACTGCTTTTTAATAACTCAGCAGCTCTTTCACATCGATATTCATTAATATAGGGGATGGGTGTTTTTCCAATGGCTGTATGAAAATATTTAGAGAAATAGTTTTTGTTCATATTTAAAAGAGAAGCTAAGTCTTCCAGTAATATTTTTTTATCGTAATTATCCTGGATATAGGTAATTACTTTTTTTATGTTTTCTTGCTTCTCTTTAATGTTCGTTTGTAATTTTCCAAAAAGTTGGTTCTCATAAAGCCCTAAAATAATTTCTAGCAATGTGATCTTAATTCTTAAGGCAGCTAAGTCAGATTCAGCATTGTTTAATGCAATGATTGTTTTAAGCTTATCGACTATATATTTCTTTACGTCCTCCTTAATTTCAGCAGTAGATGGAAAACGCAGAAATCCTTTACTGATAGGATTAATAATAGAACTTTGACTTATATCAGGATAGTCAAAATTTAATATTTGCGGATGAAATACTATGGCATGGTGAATGGAGGGGCCTTTTGAGGTAACTTTATGTAAGTCACCAGAATTGATAAAAAGAAACTGCCCCTTTGCAACTTGTAATGTTTCTGCATTTATAGTTATCTCCATTACTCCGTTTTCAACAAAAATAAACTCTAGTTCCTCATGCCAATGGAAGTCTACATGGTATTCTCTTTCTCTAACCTTGCTGTATATGTGCAACGGAAATAATGGAGTACCATGTGTGGACTGTTCTTTTAAAGTTTTCTTATTCATAAATTTTCTCCTAAAGTGAAAATAGTGCTATTTTTTTTATAAAAGTGCAAGAAGTAATAATAGCAATTAATTATACTGAATTAATGAGTCTAATACAAAAAGGGGGATCCAAATGGAAAAATTTCAGCAAAAATGGTGGCATAAAAGTGTAATATACCAAATATATCCTCGTAGCTTTAATGACAGTAACGGTGATGGAATTGGTGATATAAAAGGTATGATACAAAAATTAGATTACTTGAAAAAACTAGGGATTGATGTTATTTGGTTAAGCCCTGTTTATGAATCTCCTAATGTTGATAATGGCTATGATATAAGTGACTATCATTCTATTTTGGCTGAATATGGAACAATGGATGATATGAATAAACTGTTATTGGAGAGTCATGAGCGAGGCATAAAAATTATTATGGATTTAGTTGTAAACCACACTTCAGATCAGCATCCATGGTTCATTGAAGCTAAGAAATCAAAAGATAACCCCTTTAGAGATTATTATATTTGGCGTGATTCGGTAAATGGTCAGGAGCCAAATGAACTTAATTCTAATTTTGGTGGATCAGCTTGGGAATATGATGAAAGTACAGGTCAATATTATTTACACTTTTATAGCAAACAGCAACCTGATTTAAATTGGGAAAATGAAGAGATGAAACAGAGCATTTGGGACATGATGAATTTCTGGATTGATAAAGGTATAAGTGGTTTTCGCATGGATGTCATTGATTTAATAGGGAAGGAACCAGATAACCTTATTAAGGAAAATGGTCCCAAGTTACACGGTTATTTGCAAGAAATGTATCATAATACTTTCGGAAAACACGATTTACTAACTGTTGGGGAAACATGGGGAGCAACAACAGGGAATGCAAAATTATATTCTGATCCTAACCGAAAAGAATTAAATATGGTGTTTCAATTTGAACATATGCAATTAGATAAGGTACCAGGTAAGCAAAGATGGGATTTAAAGAAATTAGAATTAGTCGAGTTAAAACAGGTATTAAGTAAATGGCAATACGCTCTTGATCAAGAAGGGTGGAATAGCCTATTTTGGAACAATCATGACTTACCAAGGATTGTATCTAGATGGGGCAATGATCGTGAATATCGGGTCGAATCAGCGAAGATGTTGGCAACCTTATTACATGGAATGAAGGGTACACCTTATGTTTATCAGGGAGAAGAAATTGGTATGACGAATGCTGCTTTTG
The DNA here is from genome assembly GCF_024219955.1 of Niallia sp. RD1. Classification (NCBI taxonomy): domain Bacteria; kingdom Bacillati; phylum Bacillota; class Bacilli; order Caryophanales; family Bacillaceae; genus Niallia; species Niallia sp. RD1. The sequence continues at coordinate 3,657,021 of NZ_CP100420.1, forward strand.
ACTCAATTGATGACTACATCGACATTGAAACTCAAAATATCTATAAAGAACGGATAAAAGCTGGTTTTAGTGAAGAAGAAATTATGAGATCGTTTTATTTGAAAGCAAGAGACAATGCGAGAACGCCGATGCAATGGTCTGATGAAAAAAATGCAGGTTTTTCTACAGGGAAACCATGGATGAAACTAAATCCCAATTACACTTTTATCAATGTAGAAAATGCTCTCAATGATAAAAATTCTATTTTTTATCACTACCAAAAATTAATCAATATGAGGAAGAATAATACTACTCTTATTTATGGTACTTATCATCTTCTCAATCCTGAGGATGACAGTATTTACGCCTATGAACGTATTTTAGAGAATAAGAAAATTTTAATTGTTTGTAACTTTTACGAGCATGAAAAAGAGTTTTCTTATGAAATGTCTAATAACTCAAAAGCAGAGATATTAATTAGTAATTACAATAACTCAAGTTTAGATCTAAAAAAGATAAAATTGCGGTCTTACGAAGCTATTATGTATGAAGTTAAAGAAGGAAAGGTTTGATATAATGAGTAATAGCATAGATAAGAAGTTTAGTAGAATTTAGATAGTGTGGGAGGATGGGGGAAACATTTTGAAAAACTTTAAGATTGAAGCGAATATGCCAACATTGGAAGAATACAAATATTTGTGTGACTCTGTGGGATGGACTGATTATATGAATTTTGAAGTGGCGGAAACATCCTTAAGTAATTCTATTTACTGCCTCACAGTCAAAGATAATGAACAAATTGTAGGGATGGGCAGAATTGTTGGCGATGGGGCTATTTATTTCTATATTCAAGATATAGTAGTTCATCTTGATTATCAGAAAAAGGGTATAGGAAAACCCTCAGTGGGAAATGAAGGAAATCCCCCCGCTGATGGAAGTTTCACTTTATGAAATAAGACGATAAAAATATACATAAAAAACAGTTTCGTCATAGCGGAACTGTTTTTTATGTATAAAGTTTTTATCTTGGTCTACAAGAAGTGTATTTAGATTCTATTGGTCGTGAGATTTTCTGCAATACTCTAAAAGAAGCGAAGTAATTCTTTTTAAAATGTTTCATAAATAATTTCGCCCGTTATAGAGGTATCATAGTCTCCCAAAGAATCAATTTCTTTCCGAAATTGGCTGGAGGATAGAATATTCTTCACTGTGTTAATCAGCAGTTCCGTACTATCATTTTTAATCATTACAAGATCATAGCGTTCTGTAATTAATGGTATAAAATCAATTCCAACAATTTTGGCGGCTTTTTCAATGCCCACTCCTATATCTGCCATTCCAGTAGAGATAGCGGAAGCGACGCTTAGATGGTTAGTTTCTTCCTGATCGTATCCTATGATCTCACCTGAAGGAATTTCGTTAATTCTTAGCTGCTCATCAAGTAATATCCGAGCTCCCGAACCTTTTTCTCTATTAATAATTCTTATATCTTTTCTCCTTAAATCAGTCCATGAAGTAAGGTTTAAGGGATTTCCCTTTTTTACATAAAAACCTGCTCTTCTAGATAAAAGATTGAGTAGAATATATGGGCGGCTTACTAAAATTTTCTTGACATAAGGGACATTGTATTCTCCTGTATATCCATCAAACATATGTAAACTAACAATATCCATTTTCCCATTATACATGGATATAAGACTATTTAAACTTCCTGTATAGGAACGCAATGCATGATAGGGGGAATTTCTTTCAATATATCTTCCAAGTATGTCAAGAACCATATCTTGTCCACTAATTACTATGCTAAAAGGATCTTTTGTTTCCCTTTTCGGTTCGAATGGTTGAGCCATAGTGCTTTGGTTGTTCTTTTGTCTGTTAATATACGTATTCAAATCATTAGCATCTATTCTCATTTGTCTTCCCACTCGGAATACAGGAAGTTCTCCTTTTTTTACAAGGTCGTAAAGGGTTAATTTGGATACTTTTAAAAGTTGAGACACTTCTTCAATGGTATAGGAAAATTCTTTTGACATTTACATCCCTCCATTTTGTATTTTAACTTAATAATTCTCCCAAAGTACATTTATATAGAGAAAAATATAAGAATTTTTTCATTTTCGATATAATAAGTAATTATAATTAGTTATAATCAATTATAACTAATTATAAAAAAGGGGGATTTGAAATGAAAAAAATTTATCAAGCGTTATCTTGTATGCTAATACTATTGCTTTTTATTTCTGGATGTTCAACTAATGAACAAACAGAGACAGCGGATAACAATCAAGACACGAGTAAAGAGAAGGTGGAGTTGACCGTTTCTGCTGCTGCTAGTTTGCAAGATGCGTTGTCGGATATTAAAACAGAGTTTGAAAAGGAAAATCCAACTATAAAACTTAATTATAATTTTGGGGCATCAGGTGCACTCCAACAACAAATTTCTCAAGGGGCTCCTGTAGATATCTTCTTCTCAGCAGCCGAGGATAAATTTCAGAATTTAGTGGATGAGGGACTTATTGAAGAGAGTAATGGGATTGATTTAGTCGGAAATGACTTAGTATTGGTAATACCGAAAGATTCAACTAAGGGGATCGAAAGTTTTGAAGATTTACCAAAAGCAACTAAAATAGCACTTGGAACACCAGAATCCGTACCAGCAGGACAATATGGTAAGGACACATTAGAAAATTTAGGCCTCTGGAGTACACTAGAGGAAAAAGTTGTTTATGCAAAGGATGTTCGCCAAGTTCTTACATATGTGGAGACGACTAATGTTGACGCCGGTATTGTTTATAAAACAGATGCTTTAACTTCTGAAAAAGTGCAAATTATTGCTACAGCAGAAGATGATTCACATGATCCGATTATCTATCCAGTTGGGATCATAAAAAATAGTTCCCATCTTGGAGAAGCCGAACTATTCTATAATTATCTACAAAGCGATAAAGCAATAAAGGTTTTAGAAGAGTACGGATTTAAGGATCTTAAGTAATAAAAAATGGCAAGTAACTTTTGGTCACCTGTTAAATTATCCATTGAGATTGCATCTATCTCCACTATATTAGTAATTGTTTTGGGGTTGTTTTTTGGTAAAGTTATGGCTAATAGAAAATTTAAAGGGAAGGTTCTCGTTGATACAATATTTTTATTACCATTAGTGTTACCTCCCACAGTTGTCGGATTTTTGCTGCTTATGATTTTTGGTCGGAACAGTCCAGTTGGCCATTTAATGGAATGGATTTTTAACCAACCTGTTTTATTCACTTGGTGGGCTGCACTGATCGCCTCAACAATTGTTGCTTTTCCACTTATGTATCAATCTGCTCGGACCGGTTTTGAGGCTGTAGATAGTGATATTGAAAATGCTGCACGTGTAGATGGAGCAAATGCATTTAGAGTATTATGGTACATCACTTTGCCTCTTGCACTTAAATCGATTGTTTCAGGAGCAATTTTGAGTTTTGCCAGAGCATTAGGCGAATTTGGGGCAACTTTAATGTTTGCAGGAAATATTCCTGGCAAAACGCAAACCATTCCAACAGCTATTTATGTTGCGATCGATTCAGGCAATATGGATATGGCTTGGTTATGGGTTGCAAGCATTATCGTAATTTCATTCTTTATGTTGGTATGCGTATATTTTATTAGGTCTTGAAGGAATGAATAAGTAATTATTATAGTTACTGGAAGATAATTTTAAAAATTAAATAGTGATCTCCTTTAAAATGTTTTCGGACCAATTCAAATGATGAATTGGTCCTTTTCGTTATGTTGTAAAAACAAATGGAAGAAAAATCCTTCTCAAAATGTACACATTTTAATGATTGTCTTCTGTGTTAACATCATAATAATAGTGTTAATGTTTATTTAGTGTTTGTATAGTTAGTAAAGTACATAAGTGTAGATTAATTTGGGTATTCTAAAAGAGAATCATGAATATAAATGGAGTTAGAATTTAATAAATTCCAGAAAGTTTATATAGATTATGATACAGCTTTATTATGCTCATTATTTCACTTACTAAAAGAGGGAAATTAATTGTTTAATCTATGAGCAGCCTGAACACACCTAGACTCCCTATGGGATTAGCAAAACAGGTGAGATCGCTCGCTTCATGGAAAGCGAAGTGTTTTCAGACTGCGGGTTAATACCCACAAACTTTATGAAAACATCCTAATAAAAACTAGGTAGTGTCAAAACTTCTATGAAAAAGTAACCTGAAGTCTTTTTCTTCTTTCCTTTTTGAAGTGGAGAGGCTCGCAATCGCTCTTGACAAACACACCAATGGTTTGAATTCAGGTTATCAAGGGCGAAGGGGACAAAAGAAGGCATGCCAAATAAGCCCTTGATTTTTTCCATTTTAAACCATTGGCAAGTTCGGTTTGTCAAGAGTTCGCTCCGCCGATTGCTGGTTCAGGGCTCAGCTAAACAAAAGCTAGGTTGTTTGTTCTATAATCCAATCTTGAGCTAATCCAATTAGCTTAGTCCATCTTGCTGGCATATTGGGAAGCTGAAGTAACTCTGGATGAATCACAGGTACTTTTCCTTCTAAGGCTGAATGAGGCCGTAGAAAGTTAAAGTATGCGACAAACAAAGTGACGAAAGAAACAGATCCATGATCAGATCCAAACCCATGAGTCGAGCGATAATTTCCTTTAAACGTTCGATTGAGTCGTTCAATAATTTGCTTGAGTGGTCGGTATTCTGTTGATACTGGATCTTCGTTGGTTAATCCAATGACTTGCTTCACATCAAACGAAATATCATGTTGGGCAAAGAAATGTTGGGCTAATAGGTAAATCGGATTGCCATCTACAATAAACGTGAGGTTTTTAGGGATTTCCTTCATCTTTAGAAGAACCTCATCGATAGCCAGAATGGCTGACTGAGTATCTCGATTAGGAGAAACAGGATAAGACAGAATAATCTTTTTTACGGCATCAAAAAAGAAGAATAAATAATGCCAGCGACCTTTCACTCGAATGTAGGTCTCGTCTCCACAGAATTGATCAGAAAGCTCATAAGGATAATGGTCCACATAAGGTTTAAGCATCAGTGCTACGCTATTTTCGTAATTCAAAATGCTTTGGTGGGAGATGGATACACCATGTACATCCTTCATGAGTGCAGCTGTTTTACGGGCTGACAACCCATAGTTCACATGGTAGGTCAAAATCAGTCCCAATGTATGTGGCGACACATATAGTCTTGATAAATCCAACTTTGGTTTCTGAGGTGAACGCTTCGATAAGGGTTGGTAATCGATACGAAACTGACGGAAAATATAACGCATTTTAAATGCCTGTGGATCCTTTTTAAACTGTTTTTTCTCTTTTGAAGATAGTCCATTTTGTTTCTTTTGGTAATAAGAACAGTCGTTGTTTTTACACTTGAATACATCGAAATCTTTTCTCTCTTTGACCTTTTCAAGCGTTTTAGCACAGTGAGGACATTTTAAAATTGCCTCTTTTGAATAATGATTTTTTTGGTTAAACAAACATGTACACACCTTGCATTGATACTGTCCCTTGTCTCCGTTATTTGCATAAAGAAAATCAGATGGAGCACCACACTTTGGACATTTTATGCTGGAAGGAACAGTTGTTTTTGAATTTGAGTGTCTTCGAACAGGTTTAAGGGGTTTCCCATTTTTCTCCTGATACTCATTCAAAAGAAGTTTATAATCAAACTTTTGTAGGGTTTCGATGATTGGGAGGTCGTCTACCTGTAGTTTTCGATAAGGCTTATTTACAGGTTTTTCTACAGGTTTATCAAACATACTTTTCCCAATCAAAAGAGTTAATAATGTTCGAATAACCTGATCTTGGTACTTAATAAAAGTAAGTAAATAGGTTATAATTTGAGGGTACAATTTGTCACTTCCTATTCTAGGTTGTTGGGTGTGTGGTAACCTCAATTATCCTTAGAATTCAGGGGGTGGCAATTTTTTTGCTCAAAAAGCCCTCTATTATAGGATATAATAGCCTATTTCTATATAAAGTTTTGACAATACGAAAAACTAAAGAGGAGGGAAAACATGGATTTTGATACGGTCACGATTAGTAGATTGATTACCGCAATGACCCTAATTTTTCACATAGTCTTTGCAACATTAGGGGTCGGAGTACCATTGTTTATTTCATTAGCTGAATTTATCGGCATTAGAAAAAGAGACAAACACTATGAATTATTAGCGAAAAGATGGTCTAGGGGGTTTGTTATTACTGTTGCAATTGGAGTAGTAACTGGGACAGCAATTGCTCTGCAGCTATCTTTAGTATGGCCAAACTTTATGCAACTGGCAGGTAATGTGATTGCTTTACCATTATTTATGGAAGTTTTTGCGTTTTTCTTTGAGGCTATTTTCTTAGGCATTTATTTATATACATGGGATCGTTTCAAAAGTAAATATACGCACTGGTTATTGACATTGCCAGTTGTGATTGGGGCGGGTATGTCAGCAGTCTTTATTACTACTGTAAACTCGTTTATGAATTCACCAAATGGTTTTAAGATGGTCGGTGGAGAATTTGTAGCGGTCAATCCGTTAGAAGCAATGTTAAATCCATCATCACCAACGAGAATTTTTCATGTGTTAGGTGGTTCGTATTTAACAGTTGCTGCTATTTTAGCAACGATTGCTGCGATTGCGCTATTAAGAAACAAAGGGGCTCGTGAATATCATCAGAAAGCACTAAAGATGACGGTTATCGCTATGTTTATATTCTCAGTGATAACTGCATTAGCAGGTGATGTCTCGGCAAAATATTTAGCAAAACATCAGACAGAAAAGTTAGCTGCGGCAGAATGGCTTTTTGAATCAGAAGAGAATGCTGATCTCCTTCTTTTTGGATGGTTGAATGAAGAGAATGAAGTCGTTGGAGCGATTAGAGTACCAGGATTTTTAAGCTTTTTAGCACACGGTGACTTTACGAGTGAGGTAACTGGTTTGGAAGCCACACCAGAAGAGGAAAGACCACCATTAATCATCCACTATTTATTTGATTCTATGGTATCCATTGGTTTCTTCCTATTAGGTATTTCCTTTTTGTATATTGTGTTAAACAGGTTTAAACGCTGGAACGAACACAGTAGATTTATGCTTTGGCTAATCGCCATTAGTGGTCCCCTTGCAATGTTAGCTGTGGAACTTGGGTGGGTTTTTGCAGAATTAGGAAGACAGCCTTGGATCGTAAGAGGTTACATGACTGTTGATGAGGCAGCAACTACCTCACCATATATTTTGCATATGTTTTTCTTATTTTTAGCACTGTATATTGTACTCGGGACATTATTTACGATAACTTTACGAAAATTATTTAAAGATAATCCAGCAGAACTTGAGTTGGAGAAACATTACCCTGAATGGAAAGAGGGGGTTAAAAAATGAGTTATGAAGTAATCGGAATTACGGTGTTATGGTTGTTTTTATACGGATATCTAATTGTCGCATCTATTGATTTTGGTGCAGGATTTTTTGCTTACTATGCAAAGATTACAAAGCAAGACCATATCATTAATCAAATTATTTCGCGCTATTTATCGCCTGTTTGGGAAGTAACGAATGTATTTTTAGTCTTCTTTTTTGTGGGAATCGTCGGTTTTTTTCCGTCTTCAGCCTATTATTATGGATCAGCATTACTTGTACCTGCAAGTTTTGCCATTATCTTGTTAGCAATTCGAGGGTCCTTTTACGCTTTTGAAAATTATGGTTCAAAACAAAGTAATATCTATATGTTTCTATATGGAGCCACAGGGCTATTCATTCCTGCATCGTTATCGGTCGCCTTAACGATTTCAGAAGGGGGCTTTATTTCTGAACAAAATGGTCATGTTTCTTTAAAGTTTTTTGAGTTATTTACTAGTCCATTAGCATGGAGTATTGTTGCGTTAGCTATTGTTTCTGTTTTATTTATTAGTGCAAGTTTCATTACCTATTATGCATCAAGAGCAAAAGATATTGCAGCACTACAGTTGGTACGAAAATGGGCATTATTCTGGGCAACGCCAACCATTATTATGGCGTTAACAACTATGATTGCTTTAAGTGAGAGAAATCGGGTTAACTACGAAAATATGTTGGATTTATGGTGGATATTTGGTCTATCGATGGGGTTTTTCTTAATTGGTATTAGTCTATTATATATTGGCAGAAATTATGGTACGGCCTTTATTGCAATTATGCTGCAATTCTTTTTTGCCTTTTTCGGATACGGAATGGCTAAGTACCCCTATTTGCTCTATCCATACATCAATATAGAAGATAGTGTTACAAATCCATCCATGGCGCTGGCGCTTATAATTGCTTTTATTGGGGGACTTTTATTATTAGTTCCTTCCCTAATCTTATTGATGCGCTTATTTTTATTTGATGCAGATTATGCCAAAGGAAAAAAATGATGAATACGCTAAATTCTAAATTAGAGGGCGGAATCGTTCATGCAAAATTTAAAGAAAACGGTTTGGATGCATAAGAAAAAGATTTATTATTTACTTGGATTAACCTTGATACTGGGTATCGCAATTGTTGCACAGGCTTATGTGATGACAAGCATTGTCGATGGTGTGTTTCTAAAAAACCAGACGTTTTCAGCAGTTATCCCGTGGCTGCTAATGTTACTTGCGATTTTATTTGTAAGGTCCAGTACGGATTATGTAAGTAAGCGGATTGGTGTTACGATTGCGAGCGATGTAAAGTCTGATACACGTAAGACTTTATTAAAAAAATATGTTGCTAATTCTGTCCAATTAGCTGAAAAAGGTCAGACGGGGAAAAAAGTAAGTATGCTGCTTGATGGTGTAGATGAAATGGACAGTTTTTATAGTCAGTTTATCCCACAGGTTATGCAGAGTACATTTGTGCCAATTTTAATGCTTATCGTTATCCTTACACAGCATGTGAATTCAGGCATTATTTTAATGGTCTCTGCTCCATTTATTCCAATTTATATGATAGTGATTGGTATTAAAACACAAAAAAAATCAGAGGAGAAGTTGGAGAAACTAGCTTCTTTTTCTGGTAAGTTTTTAGAAACCTTACAAGGGCTTGTAACATTAAAGCTATTTGCACAAACAAATCGGCAAAAAGAAGCATTAGAAAAAAGTAGTTTAAGCTTTCGCGATACTACGCTAGAAATATTGAAAATAGCCTTTACACAATCTTTTGCACTTGAACTTATATCAATGTTAAGTATTGGAATTGTAGCTTTAGAACTTGCTATTCAATTAATTATATATGAAAGTATTTCTTTTTTTACTGCATTTCTGATTTTAATATTGGTTCCGGAATTTTATACTTCATTAAAAGAACTTGGAGTAACGTTTCATAATGGTAGAAGCAGCATGGGAGCAGCGAAAAAAGTATTGGAAGTGTTTGATGAAGAAGATGAACCTACTTTATGGGGAAAACAAACTTTTCCAGAGTGGAAAGAGCCACCAACTATTCAGCTTGATCAAGTGAATTTTACTTATTCAAATACAAATTTTCGATTGCAAACTGTGACAGCGACTTTCTTACCTAAGCAACAAATTGCTATTGTAGGCGCTAGTGGTGCAGGAAAGACAACCTTACTTCATTTAATAGCAGGTATGATTACTCCTGACAAGGGCTCGGTTTACATTAATCAAGAAGATCTCATCAAATATACAGAATCTGCTTGGTTGGGACAAATTTCTTATATATCACAAAACCCTTATATTTTTTCTGGAACGATAGGTGAAAATATTGCGATGGGTACTACAGAAGAGGTTGGCTTAGAAGCAATTAAGGGAGCAGTGAAATTAGCGGGACTTGCATCACTGATTGAAACATTAGAACAAGGCTTTGATACTAGAATTGGCGAAGCAGGAAGAGGACTTTCCAGTGGAGAGAAGCAAAGAGTATCTATTGCACGTGCTTTTCTAAAAAAACCACATATTGTATTGTTGGATGAACCAACGCGTGGACTTGATTTAGCTACTGAAAAAATCTTACAGCAATCGATTCAGAAATTAAATGAAACAGCAACGGTGATTACTGTAGCACATCGTTTACATACGATAAAAAATGCTGATCAAATTCTTTTTTTAGAAAATGGACAGCTACAAGCTGTTGGAACACACGAGTCATTATTAGAAAATTCACCGGCATATAAGGAGTTAGTAATGATCCAAAAAGGGAGGGGAAAATAGTGAGTGCACTGCAGAAAATAATAAAATTGATGTTAATGGAGAAAAAAGATATTAACATTGCTGTCATATGCGGTTTTATTGCTGGAATTAGCAGTGTCGGTTTATTTGCTGCGAGCGGTTATCTAATATCTAAGTCTGCATTAATTCCTCCCTTTTATACATTAATTATATTGACTTCAACAGTTAAGTTACTTGGTCTTGTTAAAGCAGGAGCAAAGTATGGAGAGCGACTTTATTCCCATCGCGCAACATTTACAATTCTAAGTAATTTACGAATAGCTTTCTATGAAAAATTAACGCCACTTGTTCCCCAAATTTTTCATAAGTATAGAAGTGGGGATTTATTGGCTCGTGTTGTTGGAGACGTAGAAAGCCTGCAAAATTTCTTCTTAAGGGTGTTTTATCCTCCGTTAGTTCTTTTGCTTGTTTTTGTCAGTACCATCTTTTTTGTTTGCTTTTATTCACTCGCAATTGCTGTGATTCTCTTACTTGGATTTTTTTTAACCACTATTATCATTCCGGCCTTATTTTCCTTAAAGCAAGTTAAGATTAAGGGGAAAGTGAGGCAGGAGCGTGGTAATCTATCAACACATATTACAGAGGTAATGTATGGATTTCGTGAATTAAAGCTGTTTCATCAATTACCAAGTAAACAACAACAGCTTCTAAGTCATTCTGAATCGTATATTAACCAACAAAAAGTAGAAAATTTAAATAAAGTATCTAGTCAATCGTTTAATGGTTTTATGACTTTTGTAACAAGTTGGCTTGTCATAGGAGTTGGAGCCTATTTCGTTGCAAATGGGATGCTTGAGGGGATATTCTTGGCGATGCTTGTCATGATTTCTTTAACTGTCTTTGAGTCTGCTGCACCGATGGCTGTTTTTCCTATTTATATGCAAGAAAGCAGAGATGCATCAACACGGTTATATGAAGTAGTTGAAGACTCGAGTTTCGTTAAAGATAGTAGGGAGATTCCTATAAATAAATTACCTAGCCTTGCACCGTCATTACAGTTTACAGATGTTCAATTCACTTATATGGGGGATTGGCGTAAAACGATTCCAAAATTATCATTCGTGATACCAGCCGGGTCAAAGACAGCGATTGTCGGTGCTAGTGGCTCCGGAAAATCCACCTTGCTTCAGCTAATCTTAAAGTTACAATATGTAGATGATGGAAAGATTTATTGGGGAGATTTTGACACGTCGACTGTATCTAGTGAGGCAATCTGGGAACAAACGCGAGTTGTTTTACAGGAAAATTATTATTTTTACGGCACTATTCGTGAAAATCTTCAATTAGCTGAATCACAACTTAGTGACACGCAAATGGAAGCAGCATTAGCAAAAGTGAAGCTAGAACATTTTTCACTAGATCATCGCGTGTTAGAAAAAGGAGAAAATCTTTCAGGCGGTGAAAAACAACGGTTGGCTATTGCAAGAGCATTTTTGAAAAAAGGGCATCTATGGTTATTAGATGAGCCAACCTCATCGCTCGATTCACAGACAGAACAAAGTGTTTATCAGGAAATTTTTAAATACGCTGAACAGGATACATTTATTTTAGTTAGCCATCGCTTAAATGGTTTAGAGCATATGGATCAAATTATTGTAATGGACCATGGAGAAATTGTTGAGTGTGGTTCTTATAACGATTTAATGAATAAACAAGAATATTTTTATAAAATGAAGGTTTTAGAAGAAAGTTTGCTTTAAGAACGAATTCAAAAAATCCTTAGTTGCTTCCTATTCTGGTTAAATTAACAAGCAGCTTTCATTAGGAATAAAATACAATCAGCTATCCGGTATGTCGATATTAAAGAAAATATTCTCTCTTTTAATAGACGCTGTATGCTTTACAAACCCTAGCCATTTGCCTAGGGTTTTATTTTAAACACATGATTTGATTCGTCTCGATTTTCTTTCTCAATATTGCACCGAATCCAATAATAATATAGTATTGGATTCGGTAATATGGTTCGTCAACTTAAACCATTAAACCGAATTTGGAGGTATTAAATGAATGAATAAGCAGGATCAACTAGCTATTATCAAAGAAGATTTTGTTAATTGTCAGCAAGTACTATTGGCGATTGGGGATGAAACACGGCAATCTATCTTGTTAGTTTTAATGGGAACGGATTGTCAAACAGGCTTACGTGTCGGTGAAATTACGGAGCAAACACATCTTTCTCGTCCTGCTGTGTCACATCATCTTAAAATTTTGCGAGATGCTGGTATTATTTTAATGCGTAAAGAAGGAACAAAAAACTTTTATTATATTAATGTACGGACGAAATTAAGTTTATTAAAAACGCTTGTGTTGGATATTGAAAAGTTAATGAAGGACTTTTATTGAAATTATAAATAGAAATATACATTATTTGGAGGTATAGATTATGAAAGCAATGGTTATAGATCGGTATGGGAAAGTCCCAATGCAATTGACAGAAATGCCCACACCTGAAATGGGTGAATATGAGGTACTCGCAGAAATTCATGCTGCTAGTTTTAATCCTATTGATTTTAAAATACGGGATGGGAAAGTGAAATTGTTAGTTAAGTATAAAATGCCGCTTATCCTAGGTAATGACTTTTCTGGTATTGTGGCAAAGGTTGGCTCAAAAGTGACGCGTTTTAAAGTTGGTGACGCAATATATGGACGTCCACGTAAGAGTAAGATTGGTACTTTCGCAGAATATATTGCTATTCATGAAAATGATATAGCTTTAAAACCTAAAAATTTGAGTTTTGAAGAAGCTGCATCAATCCCTCTGGTTGGCTTAACATCTTATCAAGCGTTACACGACATCATGCAATTAAAAAAAGGACAAAAGATTTTGATTCAAGCTGGAGCTGGTGGAGTTGGAACCTTTGCCATTCAACTGGCAAAATTAATGGGTGCCACTGTTGCAACAACTGCTAGTGAAGCTGGTACGAATTTAGTAAAATCTCTTGGTGCAGATGAAATTATTAATTATAAAACAGAAAAATTTGAAGAGATACTGAGAGATTATGATGCCGTATTTGATACACTTGGGGGCAAGATACTCGAAAAATCATTCGATATTATTAAAGGCGGAGGAAAAATTGTTTCCGTTTCGGGAGTGCCGAATGCTCGTTTTGGTAAAGAATATGGTTCAGGATTTATTAAAACATTATTGTTTTCAGCAGCAAGTCATAAACTTACGGCACTTGAAAAAAAACATAATGTTTCATATACGTTTTTGTTTATGAAGCCAAGTGGAGAACAATTACAAATCATTGCAAACTTTATAGAGACTGGTAAAATCAAACCTGTAATTGATAGAGTATTCTCTTTTAAAGATGCTCAAAAGGCGATGGAATATGCGGAGTCTGGCAGGGCAAAAGGGAAAATTATTTTAAAAGTCAGATAGTTATCAAACGAAGCGAAAAAAGTTTTAGCTTACCTATTTCTCATGATTTTCTATGACTTATCCCAATTTAAATAGATAATAAATTTTCACCAGAGTTTCTCCTGTTACTCTGGTTTTTTGTTAAATCTCAACAATCATCTTGTGATAGCTTCATTTAAACTATTTTTCTGGAAGGCTTTCGTTGATCTAATACATAAGGACTAGTATTCTTTCTTAATTTAGGAATAACATTTATTTTTTGGGGAATTTACGGGGGTTTCGTTGAATAAAACTATAAAATAAGAACTTTTCAATAAAGACTTTTTCATACTATATTTTAGGGGTGACAAAATGCCAAGAGTAAGTTACAAAAGTTCAGATGTTGACTTAATGGCAAGGATGATGAGAGCAGAAGCCGAAGGTGAAGGACCGCAAGGAATGTTATACGTTGGAAATGTAATTGTTAATCGCCTTAAAGCGGATTGTACAGATTTTGTAGATTTAAGAACCATTTCACAAGTCATTTTTCAAGTACAAGGAGGAAATTATTCTTTTGAAGCGGTTCAAAAAGGGAATGTGTTTTATCAAAGAGCCAGAGCTGCTGAAAAGAAATTAGCAAAACAAAATTTAGATTATTGGCGAGAGCACCCAGGGAAATATGCTCTTTGGTATTTTAATCCATATGCTCCGTGCCCTCCAACATGGTATGACCAACCTTTTGCAGGTCAATATAAAGATCACTGTTTTTATGAACCAAAAGCTGGAACATGTGAAAGTGTTTATATTGGAGGTTAAGCTTCCTTTTCTAATTGTTATTTAAGTTTCTTTTACTATAAAGGTTGGCTAGTGCAAGAAGACCTTCAAAATCCTTCCACACACCATCAAACTAAGTAAGCAATCATTAAACAAAATATTTGGTTCTCTATTCTTATTAAAATTATTGCGTTAGTAATGATATTCCCGGGATGTTAACTCTTTGAATGGCAGTATTAAGCGATACAGGAGCAGCTTTAATCGTTATTTTAAATGGATTACGATTAATTCAAATGAAAGGTTAAAAAAGAGATGTCCATTTAAAACGGCATCTCTTTTATTTATGTTTCTTGTTCTTCTTAATGTAAATATAAAATTAAGTTAATTCTGTTCGGTCATCTGCCTCTGGTAATTGCTCCATCCATCCTTTTTTAATCATTAGTTTACCGAACAACGAAATTGTTTTTAAATCTCTTAAAATGGCTGCGTCGCAATGTCCTAGTATGTCTATTCTCATGCTTGTTATCATGGCAGTTGTATAATACGTTGCTGCTAAATGAAATAGAAAACCTATATGAAAGGTCATTAGTCTTTCTGAGAAAGGTGCAACTACAGAATTTGTTGTTTCTCCATCTAGTAAGTTTGGAGAGTGAAGATTTTCTTTTTCAAATAAAGAAGTGAAAATACTGATGTTCTTATGAATTGTTTGTGAGCACTGCTCCATAAACTTAAGAATTTCTTTATCTTGAATAACTTGTTTAAACCCATTAAGTAGTGTTTTCGTTACAATGCTCTTCTTTAAATTAAAATAAATATTTCCTGCCTCCATAGTATTCAAAGGCCTTTTGTCTCCAAATGAGTCCATTATATAGGTTAGTTGGGTAGGAGACTTTCCAGTTTGTTTTGTAGAAAAATAAGGAGATCGTTGATAGATTCCTTTATCTAATAGAACTTCAATTGATTTATTATAAAGATCCATTGTATCAATATTGCATTGATAAAAATGGTTTCGGACATCTTTTCTGGCGGAATTACTAAAAGAAAGAGTGTATCCGGATAGACCATGCAAGGTCATATCATGTATGTAAATTAACCAAAAGTTATCTGTAAATAGAGCCGGAGCATTTAAATGAACATCATTTTCTGTAAATCCATTTGGAAGGTCTATATTTTCAGACTTAAAAAAGTCTTTAACCATTTCTAAATGTTTATGAGAGAGATTTAAAGTAAATTTAAAAAGAGAAAGAATCTCTGGATCTTTAGCTGTTGCTAAAACATGTTTACTAATGCAAGTCGACATGGTATTTTGAATATATTGCGTCCACAATCCTGTAATTTCTGAAGAAGTTAATCTTTGCTTATTATTCATAGATGGACCTCCAATTTATTAAACTGATGATAGTATGCCCTAAATATCTTTTTGCTATTAATTTTTGTAAGGAGATGAAGGGAGCTTATAGATTGAAATAAAGGAAAGAACGGAGAGAATCTAAAATTTCTTTTTTTGCTAAAAGCAACAAATATTATTCCACGAATGTGGAGTCATGCCACAGCTGTCCTTTACCTCTATAAAAGCTACTTTTTTAGGCAATAAATGTCGTACGAAACGTCTTTCATTTTCTTAAAATAGATAACGAAAGGAGGAAATGTATGGATTGGCTTGATCGAATGAACAATGTTTTAGACTACATAGAAGAGAATTTAGAAGAAGAAATAGACTACAAACAATTAGCGAAGATTGCTTATTGTTCGGAATTTCATTTTTCAAGAATGTTTGCATCTATATCAGGAATTTCTTTATCCGAATATATTAGACGCAGACGCTTAACTCTTGCTGCGTTTGAGTTGCAAAAAAGCGATAAGCGAATTTTAGAGATTGCGAATATGTATGGGTATGAATCAGCTGATGCTTTTTCTCGCGCTTTTAAAAAATTACATGGAATAAAACCTTCGGAATGCCGCCAGCAAGGAACACAACTGAAGGCCTTTCCTAAAATCTCCTTTCAGTTATCCATAAAAGGAGATACGGAAATGGAATATAGAATCGAAAATTTAGACTTTGAATTAAGAATCATTGGGAAGAGTAATTCGGTTAAAACAAGTCGAGCGTTTAAAACAATTCCAACGATTTGGAGTAAGGCGAAAAAAGATGGATTTATGCAGGAATTGATTGATCTGTCATGGGAAAATCCAAAGTGTTCGCTGGAAGGGATCTTGGGTGTGTGTGGGAAAGAAGCGGCCATAATGGATGAAGCATTTAATTATTTTACGGGTGTTCGGTATGATGGCGATGCAAGGGAAGGAATGGAAACATTAATTATTCCACCAGCAACATGGGCTGTTTTTCCAAATATTGTAGAAGCCTGGAAACGATTATATGCCGAGTGGGTTCCTACATCTGGTTATGAACTTGCCAATCTACCATGCATGGAATGTTACTATGGGCCAGGACACAAACCACGGCATGAATTATGGGTGCCAATCATTTCTAAATAAGACTTTTATAAATGTTGGTTTGAATAACAAAAAGCCTTCTTTTTTCATAGAGAGGGCTGTTTGTTAGGAAAGTGTTATCACTGCATTAGTACCAATTAAATTTGTTGAGAAGATTGTTAACAGTCTTTCGGAAGAAGCAACAGCAAGTCAAATTGTCTATTTTGGCTGTCTTTATGTATTATTTCAAGTTATAAATTATTGTTTTCAAGCAATCTCCCGAAGTATGGCAGACTATGTACAATACAATGTTGGAAATAATCTACAGCTAAAACTTTTTCGAAAATTGATGTATGCAGATCTATTGGCATTAGAGAAAAAGAATGTATTTGAAACATCCAATATTTTAATGGAAGATTGTACCTATGTTAATAATGAATTAATGAAGCCTGTTATCCAATCTGTTTTTGCCTTTACTTCTTTTTGTACTGCTTTGATTTACATGCTTACAATTAACATTCAGCTTACGTTTATAATGGTTCCATTAGGTATCATAACAGCTTTTGCTTCTCATGCAATTCAAAAAAGAACAGATATCAATATTACCAACCAAAGAAAAGGATCGCATCAATTGTGGAAAGTTTTTCTGGAAGGGATTTCTGGTATCAAAACCATTCGAGTTTTTCAATATAAAGAACATTATACAACGAAAGTACAGGAGCGTAATAACAAATTAAAGAAGATTAATATAAAGCAAAGCTACATTGAAAATATTTCAGAAAATCTTATTGGTTTATTGTTCATGCTATCAATTGGAACAATCCTTATCGTATCTGCATTTATGGTACACCAACAACAGGTCTCAATTGGTAGTATGCTTGCGATTTTATTATATAACCATATGCTGACAGACCCTTTTTTAGAAATTGTTGAGATTCGCAATAAAACAACAAAACTTCGCATTTCCCTTGACCGTATATACAGTATTTTTTCCCTTAAAGAAGATAGTCTCCTAAATGCTGTGGCTGAATCAATTGACACAATGGAAGTTTCGGGACTATCTTTTGCTTATGAAAATAAAAATATTATTGATAATCTGAGCTTTACTGTCACGAAACCAGCTAACATATGTATTATGGGACCTAGCGGATGTGGTAAGTCCACCTTAGCGAAGATTTTATCCAAGTTGTATGATACAGGGGAAAATAGCGTGGAATTTTATAAAGGTGGTCAATCAATCGCGAAGCCTCATGTCTCCTATTTAATGCAGGATGCCTATCTATTTGATTTATCAATCGAGGAAAATATCAAATTAGCCAATCCTAACATAACAAGAAAACAATTCAATGAATTGATATCATTAAGTTGTCTTGAAAATGTTTTAGAACGGCATCAGGATATCCCAATTGGTATGAATGGTAGCAGACTTTCTGGAGGAGAAAGAAAGAGAGTTCTTATTGCCCAAACGCTAGCTAAACCAAACTCTGATATCCTTCTTTTTGATGAGTTGTCTAGCTCATTGGATATAAGCACCGCAGAGAAAATCTTTCGGAATTTGGCTGATTTACGAATGAATAAAATATGCATTTTCATTGAGCATTCAGATGCATATTTACATTATATGAACATTATATTTCATTACAAAGACGGTAATTTTCATAAAATTGACAATGGAACTATGTGTTTAGAAAAATCTTAAGAATTATGAAGTCGTTCCTTTTATATAGAAGATAAATTAATAATCTAAACGAACAGTAGCAAGTTTACATTCGCTTTTACGAAGTTTTATACTTAGCGACAAAAGGATATAAGAAAGATAGTAAAATGGAATAAAAGGCAATCAGTTCTCTCCTGATTGCCTAATAGCCGCTTTGCTAATCAAGCCCATTATTAATTTCACCAATAAAAACGTTCCTGCGATTGAAAGAAAACTATGTGCGGATGTCCAAGATTTTTAATATTTAATTAAATTTGTTTTTCTTTCGATCCAGTGTTCAGCAAATGTAGAGGGAACGCTAAACAATAAGGTCTTCATCAATGTCCCTGCAATGCTTGAATTTTTCGTTACTTGATTGTAGTAGATACAAGTTACAGGGAAAAGCAGATAGCTAAATAGTACACTAACATCAAATGTTTTTAACAATTTTACTGGATAGGTTAGATATCCTTTTTTTACTAAAAGATTATCTAAAATAGAGGCTATATAACTTTTCAGTAAGAAAATAATCAGCCAATCTTTTAATGGAGGTTTTCGAAGTAGATGAAAGAAAGAACCAATTCCTATCACACATAAAATTCTTAAGAACATTTTTTCATGTTTTTGTCTCTTCATCGTAATTCTTCATTCTCCTTTGTTTTAATTTTAGTTTAACCAAAGTAGAATTTTTCATCGTGAATTTTTAATGGGGAATAAGTTGAAGTATATGGTAAGACTATGATAGCGATAAACTTTAAATAAACCCTGCTCATAGAACAGGGCTTTGGTTAATCCTTAAAATCTCCCTTAAGAATAGAGTACATATATAAATCATCAAATTTTCCGCATGTATATTCATAATGTCTTAATAAACCTTCACGTAAGAAACCGTGTTTTTCCACTAATTTTTGTGAAGATATATTTAATGGCTCGATTAATGCTTCGATTCTTTCTAAGTTAAGATGCTGGAATCCATAAGCAAGCACAGCTTCTAACGCCTCGCCGGCGATGCCTTGGCCCCAATACTTTCTGCTTAATTCGTAGCCTATTTCGGATTTATAATGCTTTGGCTGCCTATTTAGAAAACCGCAGCTACCGATCACGGTATCCTCATTTTTTAATGTAATGCACCATCTTATTCCAGTGCCTTTTTCCCAGATTGATTTGTACCAATCTATTTCCTCTAAGACATCCTCAACAGACTTGTATGGTTCAAGCCCCATATGTTGAACAACTTCTTGATCAGATAAGTATGTAAACATATCTTTAGCGTCTTCAGAAGTTACGTTTCTTAAGCGTAAACGCTCTGTTTCGATAATTGGGAATGTATGCTTCATTGACAATGCTCCTTAATAGTAAATACAATAGACTTTAGTACATACTTCAACAAACGAACGGATAAATCCTTTTTTTCTATATTTTCATGATAGAAGGAAGCGTCTGTAAGAATAACATGCAAGAATTTTGGAGGAGGAAGGGATACAATGGATTTGGAAACCGTTATGCAAGAACTCGAAGCACTTGGAAAGGAAAGGCTGAAAAAGATGTATATGAACAATGGTGCTAAGGAGCCAGTTTTTGGTGTAGCAACTGGGGCGATGAAGCCGATTGCTAGAAAAATAAAGAAAAATCAGCCTTTAGCTGAAGAGTTATATGCAACGGGTAACTATGATGCCATGTATTTTGCTGGTGTCATTTGTGATCCTCCAATTATGACAGAGGAAGATTTTGAGCGATGGATAGATGCTGCTTATTTTTATATGCTGTCCGATTTCGTGGTGGCAGTATCTTTAGCAGAAACAAATTTTGCCCAAGCTGTTGCTGATAGATGGATTGAGAGCGGGGAAGAACTACGAATGTCAGCTGGGTGGAGTTGTTATTGCTGGCTTTTAGGAAATCGACAGGACGCTGAATTTAGTGAAAGTAAGCTTGCGAGTATGCTCGATCAAGTGAAAAATACAATTCACCAATCTCCAGATACGGTGAAATCGGCGATGAATAACTTTATTGCTACTGTGGCTATTTCCTTTGTGCCCCTTCATGAGAAAGCAGTCGAAACTGCTAAAGATGTAGGATTAGTGGAAATTAAGAAGGGCAAGAAAAAAAGCACTGTTTCTAATGTTTCGGAAAGAATTCAAAAGGAAGTAGATAGAGGCATGCTTGGCTTTAAACGTAAATATGTAAGATGTTAAACCTAATCAAACTTTCCAAGTAGAATAGCGAAACAAAGGCCAAATTCCCCTATAGTCAAAAAGGGAAATTTGGCCTTTTGTTTTATTGTCATTCTTTAAAGCCTTTCCTAAACCAGAAAGCAAACTTTTTAACAAGATATAAAACAATTAGATCAATACTGACAGCAAACCACCAATGCCAGTCAATATCATGCACAAGATCACTGCTTCTCTCTATTAAAAACATATAAAGATGCATACCGTTACTGAAAATTAGGTAATGAATCCATACTCTTATCCAATTCTTCTTTTCCGGATAATAAAGAATGAAAAAAACAGCAAAGGTCGGCAAAACTAAATAATAGAGGGAGAAACTCATTTTTGTTGCCTGCTCAAATTCTCGGTATGGAAAGCTTACTAACTTCATATTTACTTGGATAAGTTGAAATATCCATGCTGTAGCATGAGCAAATAAAAAGATAATTTGAAAATACCGTTTTTTCTCTTTTGGAATAAATTTAATGAGTAAAAACAAACAGACAATCCATGAAAGAAGTAAAATAACTAGTTCCTTATTCATTTATATTTCCGTTCCTTTTAGCTCTTTTTTAAATCAATTATAATAGGTATGGTTAATAAATAATGTGACCATTACGGATATTAGTGTATAAGAGCCGTGCCAACTTTGATAGACCACGAGTTCTGTATGTCTCTCTATGATAACTTCCAGACAAGTGAAGAATCCAGCAAAGAGGAAGTAATAAAAGAATGTACCGATTTTCCTGAATTTTTTAGGGAAGTATAAACTAAAAATAATCGCTGTTACGGGAAAAAGAAAAAATTCAAACGTAAAACTAGAACGATTAAATTCGTTTGCAAAGGAGAAAAGCTGAATTGGATAGTCAATCATTTTCCATTCAACTGCAAGTAATCCAGCAGGCCAAGTGATAATCTGCAGGGATAAAAATAATACCCACGCTTCTCTAGCTTTTTTTCTCGGAACAAACAAGAAAATAGCAAGAATGCTTATTGCAATAATTCCGACTAAAATCCATCTTTCCATATTCATGGTAACTTCACCTGCTCAAATAGATAGTTAATCATAGTATTACCATTAGGAAAGAAAGTATCCGAAAAGTGAAGTCCTAGTTTATTAAGTTATATTGATTTTTCTATTTTTTGGATAAAACGATAATATGTAATAACTAAATATAATAAAAAAGGATTAAGTAAAGCGGAATACCACCATTTCCACCAACCATAATGGAAGTAGCCCCAAGGTTCTGGGAAAAGGGCAATGAATTCATAGAGTAAGAAAGCAAAATTCCATAGGCAGATGGCAATTATTTTCTTTGTAATAGATTTCTTGAATGGAAAGCAATTGAGAAAGAGTATATTAACTGGAGGTACTAAAAATAAAGCATACAATAAAACATGCCACTCTATTGCTATCGTAAAATACCAATATGCATGAAGCTTAAAATCAATTATTATATCAAATAATAGTTGAAACGCTATGGAAAAAATATAGATATGTAGAATTTGATTTTTGTTTAAATGTTTATTTAATCGGAAAGCACAGTAGTTAAAAACAAATATTGAAATTATTAAGCCAACCACATTGATCATTTCTCCTATCATTGCATAATATTTCCTTTATTTTACTAAATTATACCTGAAATTTAAATAGTAATTTCTTACATTTAGAGTCATTTATAAAGATGCAAAATGATTCTTAAAAAGTATTTTTTTAATGTGTTTATATTTGTAACGATTTTAGTTGTCTATAGAGGAATGGGAAGAGTTAGTTGCTAAACATAAATGCTAGATTGCGATTTTGGGATTCTTATATACAATGGGTTGCCCTTTTAACGAAGAAAGTTGGAGCGGTGGAGATTAGAAGAGGGGATTCGATGATAAAACAGCAAACATATTTACTGCTTGCTGTCTTTATCATAATGTTTCCAAACATAACCATTAAACTTTAGATTTTGTATTTGTTAATAGGGATTAGAAATGAGACTAATTCTAGAAACAATTGTAACATCAAATTATCACCTGCCTGATCATATATATTGAGGTAGAAGTAAGATAATGCACTTATTTCATTAAAATTAAATTTGGTTATCTGTACTATGTAAGTTCTCCAAGAATCAGGAGAAAAAAATGCTGTTTTTCAATAGCCAAATCGAAATGAATGCATATGATAAAGTGGATGGACAACCAATATTTTTGCCAGCTAGGAACAAGCAAAAGCTCTGCTCATTCATCCTGAGTAGAGCGATTTTTTATCCCACTCTTAACGGACAGTAAGACTCCCCCAAGCTTATGAGTATACGAGGAAGAAAGGTGGGAGATTAACTGTCCGTAAAGGTCCGATTAGTTCAACTAACCATCAGTGGGGGAGCAAGGAAAACCCCCACTGATGGTTAGTTGAACTTTATATAACTAATAAGGAAGCTCAATAATCAATGCTTTTTTGATTAATGTGTATGGATATCTTATCTGGGGACGTTTTTTCTTGCTTTGAAGCTGATGGTGGTTGGATTCGGCTTGAATCAGGCGGACCGATGATAACAGATTCTTTCAGTGCTGAAAATGCATCAGCAACCTTTTTTGAATCTATTCCATAAGCTGCTTCAAATACTTCTGGCGGAGTTAGGCGCAATGTATCAGAACCTTCCGCACTTTCAAATTGGTCATTATTAAAAAAGAGATGTAAATGCAATTTATCTGTGGCTGGTCGAATCCAGTGCCACCACGCCATTGGTATAAATACTACATCACCAGGTTTTGCATGGTAATGATGCAGTTTCCGTGTATCAGGATCAACAATGGAAATCATCGCTTCTCCTGATACAATGACATCCAATTCCCAAGCATTTGGATGCCAATGGGGTTCTCTCATATGTCCTTTTGTTAAAAATAAATCGACAAATGACCCACCAATCATGGCTGGCAACTGAGTAGAGGTTACTTTATAAGCGATATTTTCTGGATTTCTTTCAAAAAGCACATTGTCACGCGTATTATAAATAAGATTGGGAGTTCCGCTTGATTGATGAATATTAGTGTTATCAGGAATATAGCCCGACTTTGACATGAAATTTGCCTCCAATACATAAATTTTGGCACAAAGAAAAGGAATAGTATCTTATTTTTTTATATGCTTTTGAAATCACAATGGTGATAAAGAGGAAATGGCAAGAAAAACAGACTGGGACAAAACAAAATATATAATAGATAAAGACGAACAATCTCTAATTTCGTGGCGAAACCAACTCGTTCCATCATTTTTTTAAAAGAAAATATAATGAGTAGGAAATACAAAGCAGACGGAATACACGCAGCTCCATGGAAAGCGAAGTGCCTTCAGGCTGCAGGTGATCACCGCAAACCGTCTTTCTTAAAATGAATAAAACCCCAAAACAATTATACGAACTTTTCTTATCATGTACGTATAATCGTTCGGGGTTATTTGGTTGAAAATACTTATGTTTCAGCTTCTTTTTTATATAAAATTAATTCACTAGTGTTGCGTTAATTTAATTTAACTATTAAAAATACTTGAAATGTTCAATTTTATCATTTTATGCAAAGAAAAAGTCCTTTATAATGGATAAGTTAGGTGGTAACCCGTCCAAATCCACTAAAAAGGACTATCGCATGGACAAGATTACACGAAAAACTTCATTTGGACAATGGTTTTCACCAATAAATCTTCAATTATTTGAAGAAAACGTGAAAACGTTGAAATTAGATTTCTATACGAAAAAACTAACGACAGAGTCATTTCTAAAATTATTACTTTTTGCGCAGCTAGAAGAAGTCGAAAGTCTGCATGCGCTGAGCGATTGTCTTTTCGATGATCAACTGCAAAAGGGCATTGATCTTGATTCTATCAGTATTTCCCAACTCTCACGCCGTTTAAATGGCATGAATCCAGACTTATTCCAAAAGCTTTTCCTTGATTTAGTTTCACAAATTCATGCCAAAACGCACAACACGAAACTTGTGATGCCATTAAAAATCATTGATTCAAGCACATTGCCTCTCAATTTGACTAATCATAAATGGGCAAAATTCCGCAAAACAAAAGCGGGTGTTAAATTGCACTTACGCCTTGTGTTTATGGAAAAAGGTATATCCTATCCCGAAAAGGCCATTATGACAACGGCCAAAGAACATGACCGCGGTCAGCTTGAAGTAATGGTTGATGACAAGGAATGTATGTATGTGTTTGACCGTGGTTACTTAGACTACGAACGCTTTGATCGGATGACAGATGACGGCTACTTTTTCCTTTCTAGGCTGCGAAAAAACGCAGTCATACGGGAGGTTTACGATTTTAAACTACCCGAGAATACATCTGTTTTGTCGGATCAAATGGTGTTGATTGGTACGACGCAAAACCGTGCCGAAAATTACTTTCGTCTTCTAAAAGTGATTGATTCAAAAGGAAATGAGCTTCATTTAATCACAAATCGTTTTGATTTAAGTGCTGAAGAAATCTCAAAGATGTATAAATCACGCTGGGCGATTGAGTTATTTTTCAAATGGATTAAACAACATCTCCATATCAAAAAGTTTTACGGCCAAAGCGAATGGGCAATTCAGAATCAAGTGTTTATCGCACTTATTGTTTTTTGCCTGCATGTTCTCGCACAAATCGAGACAAAAAGTAAACGAAAAACCCTACAAATTAGCCGATATTTACGGGCAGCTTTGTGGAAACCAGCACATATTTGGCTTCGAAAGATTGAAGGAAAAACCATTCCTTAATAAACAAATTGTCGTCGTCTCTTAAGTCTAATTGTAAAAAATTTCCAAATGGATGGATCCACCTTTAGTTGGGTATTTACTTTTTTGGCTCTTAACAGGGGACATATTTAAACTGAATATTCTAACAACATTTATGCAACACTAGTGAAATTAATTATTTAAATCAGAAAGACCAGGTGCATGTTCATTTGGCATATCTGGTAGCTCTGGAACTGGATAACCTTGAGGTGGTGGAACAACATTCAAGTCGCCGTTATTTCGGCTAGGGGTTGTTCCTTGGAAAATCTCACCGATTCTTGTATTATCGAGCCTGAAATTAAATTGTGCATTATGGAAGCCCATGTCCACATATTTTCGACATTCTGGATATTTATTAATATCATAGTTAGGAACAGGAAGAATTTTTCCCCAATCTACGCCTAATGTTTCTAATGCTTTAGCGAAGGCATTTTGATGCGCGTTATCGCGGACGATTAAAAAGGCAATTGTTTCTCTTAATGTTTTGTTGTTGCTCATTTCATAAATTCGTGATTTTTGCAGCACTCCTGTTGACTCTAGAACAACATGATTTAAGAGATTTGCGATTAGATTCCCATGATCATATACCCAAGATGCATTCCAGGGATTCCCCCCTGCATCAACAGGAAGAGAGGATTTAGCGCCCATAATATAATGATGGGGGTTAGCGCCGCCTTTGATTACATCATCTAAAGGTGCACCGTCACTGGCTAAATTACCTGGCATATTTTCACCTGAGTCGTTCAGCAATTGATTAATCGTGGATTGAACAAGTTCTACATGGCTAAGTTCTTCCAAAAACACCCCGCGGATAAGATCACGATATTGCTTTGCTTTTCCGCGGAAGTTGGCACTTTGAAAAGAGAACTGCATCATTGTTCTCATTTCTCCAAATTGCCCACCTAATGCTTCTTGCAACACTTTTGCGGCATTGGGATCTGGCTTGTCGGGGACAATCATATTGATTAAATCTTCTCTATAAAAATACATGCGTACATCTATCTCCTTTTTCATAATCTGCACATCCCTTTTATCATTCCAAAAGAGGATAAGGCTATACAGGAAGCTTCAAAAATGGAAATTTTTTGATAGGAAAAGGTGTTTGCTTTTGTTAGAGTAAATGTAGTAATTATTTGATGGAGGGAAAAATATGAATAGGTTAGTCATCATGACGGTTGGCATGACGCACAGTGGAAAGTCAACATTTGCCCAGATGCTAGAAAGCAGGCTTAGAAATGCGCTTGTTATTGATCAAGATAATCATGCTGAATTTTTACAGACATATTATGAAAAACTTTTGCCAAAGGATGGAGCTAATCATATTAAACATGCCCTGACAAAAACAATCGTGGATTATGCTGTTAATCATTCTAACTGTCATCTTATTTTAAGTAATGCTAATCGTAATCGCGAAAGTCGGATGGAATTGCTTCGATATTATAAAACAAATGGTTTTATGACGGTCCTTGTACATTTTAATCTTCCGATAGACCTACTAAAGGTGCGAATTGCCAAAAGTGAGCGGGATATATTACGTTTAAGAACGGCGTCTACTTACGAAGAGATTCTTAATCGTCAGCATGAGCAAACAGGGGGCATGGCACTAGATCCAGCAGAAGGGGAAGCCGATTATCTATTCACAGTGAAGCAGGAAGAAGATGTACCTATTATTAGGGATTTGATTGTTAATCTTACAAAAGGTTAGAGCATTAATTATAAACATGCTGCTAAAAAATATGGTTCCTGAGTGAAGAGTGCAGTTTCCTCGGCTCCATTCCACTCAGGATTTTTAATCTTTTTTATCTAATAAGGCAAAAAAATCTTAAAAAACATCATTTTCCTTAAATAAATAGTAAGATAATAACTTCTCTGTATTTGCTTTTAATTCTGTATTAGCAAATCGATGGACTTCGTGATAGTTTGCTACATAGTAATGGTATTCGGTAAAGTTCTTATCCAAATTGCCCTTTATTAGTTTTATTTTCTTTTGACGCATTTTTTCCTTGAATCCTTTTAAGTCATCTTGGACTTTTTTCATCGTATGTTCAATTAAATTTAGATAAACTTGATTAAGTTTAAAGGGAGTTGTTTTTGCTTGCTGGTAATCTCTTTCTAAAACAGTTAGTAAGAGGGGCAAATAAATGAGATGTTCCAGTATTTTTGTGTCTTCCTTTGATAGTCTATTCATGGTGATTTCCTCTAAATTACAAGCGTTCCACATCGATCAGCAGATGAAATGGAATATAGTGAATGGTATTGGTTTCTTCCTCAATTCGAAGTTCTCTTTTTATGTAGTCAATAAAAACGGTTCTTCCAATGAGTATTTCGATAAACCCATTTTTAAATAATGAAAATTGCAGGAACAAATGGTATTCCATTCCTTCGTGAATCAGTAAATCGATATCATTTAACTTTTCTTGATCTAATTTTGGTTTTTTCACTTTCTTCTCATTTAATAGCTCTTCCTTCACAGCAGCAACATGTTCTGGCAGCATTAGCGCTACCCATTTTTTTGTTCCACGGTCTTTAATCATGAAAACACACTCCTTCTATCTATTATAATAACTAGAACGCTTGTTCCTTTCAATATATTTTTAAGAACGTTTGTTCGTTTTTAGTGTATGCTAAATGAACAAATATATGTAAATGAAAAAATGCGCAGAGTATGAACACAATGGAAGATGAATCACGTCCGATACTTTTTTGTGAATAGAAACAAATCTATAGGGAGTTGATTTTCGAAAAGGAACAAAAAGAAGGAGAGGGCTGAGCCTCACCTTTGGATAGAAAGAGAACAAAAGTCTCTTATTTAGTAGGCCTTTCCAGCGTTAATAGCTCGTCTTCAAGAGAGCTTGCTCTTTCTTCGACTATTTTTCTGGCATCCTTAACCCCAGCATTGTAAAAATGAGGAGCAAGGGATTCCTTCACAAAGTCTAGTACTCTTTCTGCGGCAAATTCAGAAATCTCTTCCTCTCTTTCTTGTGAGAAGAAGTATTGAATATCTGCAATCATGGCATTTTGCTGTTCTTTTGTAAGCTTATAAAACATCGTAACTCCACCTTTTTTTATTTTGGGCTCTTTTCCCATTCTTCGCGCAGCAAACCATAGATAACATGGTCTACATAATGGTCATAAAGCCATTCCGCTTGTCTGATTATTCCTTCTTCTGTAAACCCTAGTCTTTCTGGAAGTGCTCTGCTTTTTTTGTTTTCGGTTGCTGCAGCAATTTCGATACGGTTAAGATTTAATTCAGTGAATCCATATGAAATAAAAGCTTGGCATGCTTTTGTCATAATTCCATTTCCTTGATATTCTTCACCTAACCAGTAGCCAATTTTCCCAATCTTACTCGTACGGTTAATCTCATTGTAGCCGATTGTTCCAGTTATACTTCCTTTATACAGGATGGCAACAGATTTTGGGTAGCCTCCTGTTTCAAGAATTCCTTGAAGCCTTTGGCGAATATTCTCTTTTGTGTCATCTACTGTTTGCGTGTAATCGAGCCAGCCGAGCCATTCTTTTAAATAAGTTTTATTTTTCATTGTTAATTGAAAAAATTCTTCCGCATCGTCTAAACGAAACACTCTTAAGGTTAAATCCTCATTGATTGTATACTGAAACATCTATGTGTCCCTCCAGTTAAATTATGTATGTTCTTTCATTGTAAGGGAAATCGATTGGAAGTTCATTACTTTTTTTCTTCGTGAACACAATAGTTGTAATTCGAGACATCTCCTGTTTTAATAGGAGAAGAAGTGATCATTTTGCTTTACGATTATTGTGTTTTCTTAAGGAGGATATATAGATAGTGGAAATAGGAATAAGTACATTTGTGGAAACTACACCAGACCCACATTCAGGGAAGGTAGTTAGCCATGCAGAAAGAATTCGCCAAGTAGTAGAGGAAATTATTTTAGCAGATAAAGTGGGGTTAGATGTCTTTGGTGTAGGGGAACATCATCGAAAAGATTACGCAGCCTCAGCACCTGCGATGATTTTAGCAGCAGCTGCCACACAAACAAGTCATATCCGTTTAACAAGCGCAGTTACCGTTCTTTCTTCCGATGATCCAGTCCGCGTGTTTCAAGACTTTGCAACTTTGGACGGATTATCTAATGGACGTGCCGAAATTATGGCTGGCCGCGGTTCCTTTATTGAATCATTTCCGCTCTTTGGCTATGATTTAAATGACTATAATGAATTATTTGATGAAAAATTAGACTTGCTTTTAAAATTGCAAGCATCAGAGAAAGTAACATGGAGTGGAAAGCATCGTGCAGCCATTAATAATCTAGGCGTCTATCCTCGTCCAGTGCAAGATCCATTGCCAATATGGATTGGAAGCGGAGGAAATAGTGAGTCTGTAGTACGTGCCGGGATTCTTGGTTTACCGCTAGTTCTAGCAATTATTGGAGGAAATCCAGCGCAATTTGCACCTCTTGTAGATCTCTATTACCGTGCAGTTGAGCATGCTGGCCATGATCCGAAAAAGTTAACGGTTGCTTCTCATTCTCATGGGTTCGTTGGAGAGGATACACTACTCGCAGCAGATGCTTTCTTCCCGTCTACCCAATATGCAATGAATGTACTTGGAAAAGAAAGAGGATGGGGACCTTATACAAGAGAAACCTTTGATGCAGCCCGGAGTGAAAACGGAGCACTGTATGTAGGAGATCCACGCACAGTAGCAGATAAAATTATTGCTTTGCGCAAAAACGTTGGTATTACTCGTTTTATGCTCCATGTTCCTGTTGGCAGCATGCCCCATGATCAAGTGATGCGAGCAATTGAATTGCTTGGTACAGAAGTAGCTCCACTTGTCCGCAAAGAAATCGCAGCATGGGAAAGTGAAAGCTAAAAAATATCGGGAATGCTTCTTAGCGAGCATTCCCAATATTTTTATCTGATACGATAAATTTTTGAAACCAGTAATTAAGAAAAGACAGGCCATATGAAGTCAAGAATAAATGAATAGATGTGAATTTTTTCAATTTATAGAAGCCTACTTTTTGAAAAAATGCATTTAACGGATAAGCAAAAATAAGATCCATGATTAAATTTACTAATGTATATACAAGAAACCTTTTATGTGTTAAATGAAATATCCAAATATTAATGACTACAAAAGGGCCGAATATAAATCCCAATGCATCTGCGACTAGTGAGTTTAATCCACCTTTTACTTTCTACCATTTAAAGATAAGGGATAAAAGTGTTTCAACTAAAAGAATAGAAGCAGAGAAAAAAGTGACGGGAATAAATTTTTTGATAATTGATTTTGGAAGAAACAACAGGCTTCCCCAACTTATTAAAACCATGCATATTCGCAAAAAAAACAATCGACATAGGTCACCATCTCCATTTTAAAAGTTTTTAATGGTGAAAAATGAAACCGTTTTTAGTTTTCGTCAATTTTTCGATACTATCCTAAAAATGATAATTTGAATCGAAAAATATACAGTAGCGAAAGTTGATCTGTGTCTGTGAGCGTAAGCCGTACAAAATCAAAACCACCAGTGTGAACTGGTGGTTTGCTCTGCGGCTAAAAGCCTCTCTTACCGGCCTCGGCCTTAAAGGCCCACTGAAAAGGTTTCCCTTCTGCACCACATTCACTCACCAATTCTAAAGAATTTCTTTATTTACTTCCGATTTTTCTCACCCGTGAACGGATCGAATTCTTCGAACAAAGTTAGCTGATCAGCCATATAATCTTCTTTCAGCTGATTTCTTATATATTCTTGTATTTGTTTCTTATTTCTCCCCACGGTATCAACGTAGAAACCACGACACCAAAATTTACGATTCCCATAGCGATATTTCAAATTCGCATGTCGATCAAATATCATCAGGCTACTTTTTCCTTTTAGGTAACCCATGAACTGCGATACACTTAATTTTGGTGGAATACTAACCAACATATGGATATGATCCGGACAGGCATTTGCTTCATGTATAATGACACCTTTTCTTTCACATAGCTCTCTTATGATTTGTCCTATACTCTTTTTGTATTTGCCATAAATAATTTGCCTTCTGTATTTTGGGGCAAAGACTATGTGATACTTACAATTCCATGTTGTATGTGCTAAACTGTTCATGTCCTTCATAAGGGCATACCTCCTTCTTGCGTGAGATAAAGTGGTCGGGAAACCAACTTTATCCTACCATGAAAGGAGGTTTTTTTGTTACCTCGCTATAAGCTCTCCGGAACCCCCGGCATAGCCAGGGGTTTTCGAAACCATCAAATAAAAAATCCATCATTAATTAATGATGGATTGACAGTAAGGACAAGTGATATCAGTTACCTGCTTAAATTCAATTCGTTTAAAGTCAGATCTTTTAAAGGTGGAATACGATTTATACTTCGATCCACACATACAATAATTTTTGTCCTTTACAACATGTCTAACACACGGTTTTGCATCAGTTACTACAGTTGGGTAAAACATAACCATAACATTCCTCTTTTCTAATTTTATAAGGCAAATTAGACAGGAAGATTTTATTAACAAGATATACGATATAATCTTGGCAACCCGGCTGCCATAGCAGTTGCTTTAGGCCCGTGGCTTTGCGTCTTTTACTTTCGTAAAATTTGCCCAAATTTAATTTTACCATGTTATTCCGTTAATTCAAGGTATATAGTCATGATTTTTTTATATTTTTGTAAAAAAAGTGAGTTTATAGTCCTATTTATTGTCTAGTAAGCAGAAATGGAAAGGATAAATAATGATTTTAATCCGCATGTTTGGGGATATCAGCCAAAAATTCGATATATCAGCCAAACGCAAAAGGAAATCAGCCAAAAATTCAATATATCAGCCAAACGCAAGAAGAAATCAGCCAAAAATTCGATATATCAGCCAAACTCAAGAAGAAATCAGCCAAAAATTCAATATATCAGCCAAACTCAAGAAGAAATCAGCCAAATCTTCAATATATCAGCCAAACCAAACAATCATAAGAAAAAACTAAAAACTAAGGCGTACTCACTACAGGAATTACGCCGAAAGGGATTTCTTCTCCAGCTTAGATATTAGCTTATAATATTTTATTAAAATAAATAATAAGATCGGGTTAATGAGAAACGAGTAGGAAAGTCGCCACCAGCCATAATGAAAATAACCCCATGGAGATGGGAGTAAAGTGAGCCACTCATATCCTACAATGATAAAATTCCATGTGAAAATAAATAAAACTTTATGTAGAACACTCTTTTTCATCGGATAAAGATTTAGGAAAATAATATTGACAGGTGGTACTAAAAATAAAATGTGAATAATGGATTCCCAATCCACTTCTGATTTACTGAAGTACCAGTAGGTATGGTATCCTACATCTACATATAAATCAAAAAGTTGCTGGAAAGAGATAGTGAATAGCCATATATGTAAAATTTGGTTCCATGTTAATTTCTTATTTGTTTTATAAGCAATAAAGTTAAATAAAAAGACAGAGAGCAATAATCCAATCATAGCAATCCCCTTAAGCAATCAGATAGTTATACTATTTACTTTTTTGATTAGATTATCCTATTTTCTAAATTTTTACATATCCTCTTCCTCGAATATATCCTTTAACATTTTCTCGCGATACTGTAAAAAGTATTTAGTGATTTGATAGTGCTCCGTATTTTCGTACTCTGTTTCCTCTATTTGGTCTCCATCAAAGCTCAGTATCGTTGCATTAGGATACCCTAATAGAATAGGAGAATGGGTGGCAATAATAAATTGGCAGTCTTCTGTTTCCGCTAAATCATGGAGGATGCGGAGAAAGCTTAGTTGCCGTTGCGGTGATAATGCTGCTTCAGGCTCATCCAGTAAATAAATTGCTTCTCCTTTAAAGCGATGAAGAAAGAGAGAGAGAAAGGATTCACCATGCGATTGCTCTAATAATGATTTACCACCATAGCTTCCATATTTTTTTTTCAGATCGAGCTCATCCAGTTGATCAATATGTGTAGCAAATTGATAAAAAGATTCTGCCCGTAGAAAAAATCCATTCGTTAGCTTAGTAGGGGACCAGGATAGCTGCAAATATTCTCCTAAATCGGACTGGGAAGAATGAACGTCATAACTGTTATTTCTGCCGCCGCCTGCTGTGTTGAATTGGCATTGATAGCTAATAGCTTCAAGTAAGGTAGACTTTCCAGATCCATTTTCCCCAACGAAAAACGTCACCTTACTTTTGAATCAAGAGAGCTAAAATTGCTAAGGGCAGGAATAGTAAAAGGATATTGACTTTTTGACAGGATATTTTCCTCTTTTAATCGGATTCTCTTTAGCATTGATACACCTCATTTTTTATTTTGGCTGTTTTCGTAAAGTTTGTTGCGATTACCCGGTAGCCGGAATACACTTCGCTTTCCGTGGGGCTAAGCTTAAGCCTCCTCATTCGCTTCTGGGGTCTCAGACTGTCTCGCTAATCTTCGTGGTGTCTTCGTGTATTCCAGCTGCTCCATTTTTCCAACTAATTGTTTTTTTTCTATTGAAAAGACAATAATCCTTTAGAACACAGCCTTTATTTTTTATGCCCGCCAAGAAGCTGAGCTCGTTGTAAGGCAGTACCGCCAGAAGTGTAGGAAACAGCACGGAGGAGAGCGGTCGATCCATAGCGATTTCGAATATTATCAACAACATATCCAAGCTTTCTTTTTTTCCAGCCACCTGTATCAAATAAATCTAATTGCATGTCATAATCATTCTCTAATTTTGTAATAGAAACAGAAATTTGTCTAACAGTTTGTCCCCGGTAGTTTTCCTGAAACAATTCCAGACAAACTTGATAAATAATCATGGTTATATTCGTTGGATTTTCGATTGTTCGAGAGCGCAGAAAACCGCCGCTGAATTCATCTTTGCTGTATGAAATACCTAATGTGACCGTCCGCCCTGCATGATGGTTGCTTCGTGCTCTTTTGGCTACATCTTCACACATTTCAAGGAGAACAGATTTAATTTCCTGGAGTTTCTTATAGTCCCGTAATAAAATTTGGCTTTTACCATAGCTGATTTGTCCCTGCATAATGGGGGCGCCGATTTCAGATAAATCAATTCCCCAGGCATGATGGTAAAGCTGGTTACCCATAATGCCAAATTTTTTCTCCAGCAACGCTAAATCATAACGCGCTAATTGGCCAACAGAGAAAATCCCCATATTATTTAATGTTTTTTCCGTTCGTTTTCCAATCCCCCACATATCGCGTAAAGGGGAAATAGGCCATAACTTATGAGGAATGTCTTCATAAGACCAGCTGCTGATTCCGTTATCTGCTTTTTTTGCTTCTAAATCAAGGCAAAGCTTTGCCATAAGCATATTTGGGCCGATTCCAATAGTGGAAGGCAAACCAAACTCCCGCATAATATCCGCTTTTAGTTTCTGTGCTATTTCCAATGGGGAGCCTAAGCTTTTTTCCATTCCGCCTACATCAAGAAAGCTTTCATCGACAGAGTAGGTATGAACAGCAGAAGGAGGGACATATCGAAAAAACAATTTCGTTATTTCGGTCGATACCCGAACGAATAGTCCCATTTGTGGATTACTTACGATAATTCTAGAATCATCTGGTATTTCAAAAAGTCTAGAGCCTGTTTTTATGCGAAAGTCTTTCTTCATGGCAGGAGATGCCGCTAGAACAACGCTACCTTTTTGTTCGGTATTTCCGACCACAACAAGATGGCAAGCGAGGGGATCTAATCCTTTTGTGACAGCGGTAATGCTCGCATAGAAGCTTTTTATATCAATACACAGAATCGCTCTATTGGGAAATTGCGTATAATCAAACACGGTAATGCTCCTTTTTTAATCGTTTTGTATGTTTACTAAGCTGTGAAAAGGAATAGAGTGCGTATGATTATTCGTATCTAGAATACGAAGCTCACGTTTTAAATGATCAATATAGGTTGTTTGGCCGGTTAAACGATAAATCGTCCCATTTTTAAAAATATCATAGTGAAGCAAAAGATTATATTCGATTCCTTCGAGTAAAAGTAGTTCCATTTCTTGTATTTTATCTTCTTCTAAAATAGGCATTTTTATTTTTTTTGCTTCCTCTAGAGCGTCTTTTATACTTTGAACATGCTCTGGCAACATCATCGCTGTCCATTTAATCGTGCCTCGATCACGTAGCATTTTAAATCATCTCCTCAGTGGCTCTATTATAACAGAACAAACGTTCGTAATCAAGAAGAGATAAAAGAAAAATAACTTGTAAAATGAGGAAAAAGATTATAACGTTTAAAATTTTGCGCATCCAAAAATTATCAAAAGAATTCTTAACCTGAATTATTCATAGAAAATCATTAATTGGTTACAATCGTTATTCCAATAAGCTTTTTTGTTAAATGTTAATTCACTTGATAAATGAAAAAAGAATCCATTTCTGATAAGGTTAAAACACCAACGAAATAACCACAGAAAGGATTCTTATAATGGCTACTTTACCGCAAATTACCCTTGATTTCAATCGCAAAATTAAATTGTCAAATGATGGAGGGGATCTGTCCTCCGATACTGGTGAATTTCTTTTTAGGGAATTCGATGAGAAAATTGGATTTTCAAAAACACTAGAAAATCATTTGAGGTTAAACGATTCTAGGGCCTATTACCTCCATTCAAACGAGAACTTATTACGTCAAAAGATTTATCAAATGATTGCGGGCTATTCCGAGGATGATGCAGCTGATCATTTAACGAAAGATCCAGTTTTCACCCAAATCATAGGAACGCCAGCGCTCGCTTCACAACCGAGTTTATCTCGTTTTTACACACGTTTTGATAAAGAGTCTATTGATCATTTAAATCAAGCAAACCAAGAATTACTTGATAAAATCCATTCATTTCGGGGGTCCGAAGCTTTATTTATCGATTTGGATTCAACCCATTCTGATACTTATGGAAATCAAGAGGATTCTTCCTACAATACGCATTATGGAACAATGGGTTTTCATCCATTGGTTGCTTTTGATGGTGCTACAGGTGACTTTCTTAAAGCGAAGCTTCGTCCCGGAAATGTATATACTTCAAATGGTATTGTTGAGTTTATTCAGCCATTAATTGAACACTACAACCAAAAGTTCCCTGAAACGAATTTATTCCTTCGTGGAGACAGTGGGTTTGCCGTCCCCGCCTTGTACGAATTGTGTGAAAAGGAATCCGTTTTATATGTGATCCGATTAAAATCTAACCTACAATTACAAAGTCTTGCTAAAGAATACCATCCTTCTTCTGCACCACGAGATGTTTCAGAAACAGAGCGCTATTTTGAAGAAGCCACTTATCAAGCCAAGTCATGGTCGAAACCAAGAAAAGTGATTATCCAATCGGTACGACCAGCTGGTGAATTACTTTTTGCCCATTCCTTTTTTGTTACAAATTTTGAAATAGCTTCTCCAAAAGACATCGTACGAGCTTATCAAAAAAGAGGAACGATGGAGAACTATATCAAGGAATCAAAGAATGGCTTTTATTTGGATCACATGAATAGTCATTCTTTTCAAGTCAACACGGTAAAAATGATGCTAAGCCTGCTTGCTTATAATTTAACGAATTGGTTACGAACCATTTGCTTTCCACAAGGTCAAAAGATGATGCAAATTGATACCATACGTACAAGGCTTATTAAAGTTGCCAGTAAACTAGTGAAATCAGGTAGATCTTATTACTTTAAATTGTCATCAAGTTTTGTCTATCAGAAATTCTTTTGGAACGTATTGGGTCAAATACAAAAACTCCAGATTGAGTAGCTTAACTTGGTTTTACCAACTGAAAAAAATTTAAATTTCAGTTAAGGGGAGAAGTCTGCCTAAAAATAGGACATTTCCAATGGGAAATAAATTAATTAGATTTTAAAGGTTAGAAAATGTTCAATCTTATAAAAAGATAGAAAACTCTCACCTGCATTTTAGAAAAACGTGCATCTTTTAAAGTGCTATGAATATTTCAGGCTTAATAATCAATAAAACAAGAATTGACAACAAGAATTTATCGTGCTAATATTTTGTTAATTCGAAAAAGTGAATAAAAACTCTTATGTAGAGAGGTGGAGGGACTGGCCCATTGAAACCTCAGCAACCATTCTTTTTAAAGAAAAGGTGCTAATTCCAGCAAAGCCATTCATGGCTTTGAAAAATAAGAGGGGGATAAAGATACAAGACGGAGCCTCTCTTATTTTATAAATAAGGGAGGTTTTTATTTTTCTCGTAATGAACGAAAAAACTGAATAACCGCAAATAGGTGCTGTGAATTCCACTTCATAGCTTAAAAGGGAAGACCGGTTAGAGTCCGG
Source organism: Niallia sp. RD1 (assembly GCF_024219955.1). Taxonomy (NCBI): domain Bacteria; kingdom Bacillati; phylum Bacillota; class Bacilli; order Caryophanales; family Bacillaceae; genus Niallia; species Niallia sp. RD1. The sequence continues at coordinate 3,694,688 of NZ_CP100420.1, forward strand.
CACGGTCCCGCCACTGTGAGGAGGAGCAAATTCTCATATCCACTGTCTTTTTTAGATGGGAAGGGGAGAAGGAGTGATGATTCTAAGTCAGGAGACCTGCCTATTTTGTAAGCAAGCTACTCTACGTGGATATAGAGGAGGGAGAATATGTGTTGGGATAAAGATTGTCTCAATTCTAGTTAGTGCTGAACTTAAATGAGCGTATCTCATAAAAGTCTGACTCCACTATTTATCTAAGAAGCAAGAAGGTAGAGAGCTTCTATATAGATACAATGTGGACGTCAGACTTTTTTTACTAACTTTTGCCTGAGATAAAAAAATAGGAAATGGGGAAGCAGAATGTACAAAAGTTCTAATTTAGGCTATCCGAGAATTGGAGAAAAAAGAGAATGGAAAAGAGCATTGGAGCGTTACTGGAAGGGTGACTGTTCGGAAGAAGAGCTTTTGCAAGAAACGAAGAACCTTCGATTGAAAAACTTACAGAAGCAAAAGTTGCAAGGAATTGATTTAATTCCTGTCGGTGATTTTAGTTTCTATGACCATGTATTAGATACGGCTACTATGTTCGGGCAAGTGCCATCAAGATTTGCTTATAATGGGGGCAAGGTTCCTTTACAAACTTATTTTCAGATTGCGCGTGGAAATACAACTGCAGTAGCAGCAGCAATGAAAAAGTGGTTCAATACAAACTATCACTATATAGTACCTGAGCTCGGGGAAAGAAAGCCAACATTAACAGAAAATCGTCCGCTGTTCTTTTATCGGGAAGCAAAAGAAGCATTAGGAATCGAAGGAAAACCAGTATTGTTAGGACCACTGACCTTTATAAAATTAGCAAAAGGCTATGAAGAAGATAAACTGGAAGAAACAGTGGCATCTTATCTTCCTTTATATGCGCAGATTTTAAAGGAGCTAGAAGCAGAAGGAGTGAAATGGATTCAAATAGACGAACCATATTTAGTCACAGATGTTACACCAAGAGAATGGCAAATAACGCAGCAAATATATCATACCTTGCAAGAGGCGGCACCAAAATTAAAGGTGATTCTTCAAACCTATTTTGACGCCGTGACAGATTATGAAACTATCATTTCTTTACCTGTAGCAGGAATCGGCTTAGATTTTGTTCATGATGACGGACAACATTTAGCATCTATTCAGCAATACGGATTTCCTGAAGATAAAATCCTTGCAGCAGGCATTATTGATGGCAGAAATGTGTGGAGAACTAATTTAGAAGAAAAATGGGGCTTGCTTGCGGAGATCCAGAAGGCTGTAGGAAGTGAAAATATCATTATCCAGCCATCATCAAGCTTACTTCATGTACCAGTAACGGTGAAGGAAGAGCAAATAGATCCAATTGTAAAAGTAGCACTTTCTTTTGCTGATGAAAAATTGCAAGAAATAAGTACGTTAACAGAGGGAGTCAGAAAAGGAAAAGCAGCCATTCAAGCACAAATCGACCAAAGTGTAGAAGCAATTAGCAAATTAAACGCTTCCTCAGCAAGAAATAATCAAATCCTTCATGAAGAATTAAATAGAGCTTCTGATAAGCCAGAAAGAAGTGAAAATGTAACGATAAGACAGCAAGCACAACAAGGAGCTTTTTCGCTCCCAATTCTTCCGACAACCACGATTGGAAGTTTTCCGCAGACCAAGGAAGTACGAAAGGAGCGGTTAAGATGGCGAAAAGGAGAAATAACCAATGAAGAATATGAAACTTTCATTCAAGCAGAAATAAAAAAATGGATTGAGATTCAAGAAGACTTAGGATTAGATGTATTTGTACATGGAGAATTCGAACGGACAGACATGGTTGAATATTTTGGTGAAAAACTAGCTGGTTTTCAGTTTACAACATACGGTTGGGTTCAATCCTATGGTTCCCGCTGTGTGAAACCACCTATTATTTATGGAGATGTAGCGTATGTGAAGCCAATGACGGTGAAAGAAACCGTCTATGCTCAAAGTCTGACAACTAAGCCTGTAAAAGGAATGCTGACAGGACCGATTACGATTTTAAACTGGTCCTTTGTAAGAGATGATATTTCAAGAGCAGAAGTAGCGAAACAAATAGCTTTCAGCCTTAAGAAAGAAGTGGAGGAGCTCGAGAGAAACGATATTCGCATGATTCAAGTAGATGAGCCGGCCATTCGTGAAGGGTTGCCATTAAAAAAGGAGAGATGGAAACCATATTTAGACACAGCAGTTTACTCTTTTAAACTTGCAACAACTTCTGTGGAAAAAGAAACGCAAATTCATACACATATGTGTTATTCAAATTTTGAAGACATTATTGATGCCATCGATGCTCTGGATGTGGATGTAATTTCGATCGAAACTTCCAGAAGTCACGGCGAATTTATTCAAACATTTGCGAAGAAAACCTATGATAAAGGAATCGGGCTTGGCGTATATGATATACATAGTCCTAGGGTGCCAACAAAAGAAGAAATTACCCAAAACATTGAACATGCTTTAGGCGTTCTTGATCCACACTTGTTCTGGATTAATCCGGATTGCGGATTGAAAACAAGAAATGAAGAAGAAACAATCGGTGCATTAGAGGTAATGGTAGAGGCAGCAAAAGAAACAAGAGAAAAACTAGTAGTGAAGAATTTGTGAAAGATCCCAAAAAACTTGTGACATTAGTCGCGAGTTTTTTTAGGGGGGTAGTTAAATGGAACTACAAGAGATTCAGCGCCTATTTCCAAGTGAAGATGGAAACAAAGAGCAGCAACAGTATTTACTAGATTTAAGGAATAGATTAATTAAAGAGGTAGATTCCTATAAGAATCCGAATAAATCTATTCTTGGGGAAACAAAGAACAGAGATGATGATTTTTATCGGCAGCTAGTGGAGCAATCAATCGTTCTATAAAGTGGAAAAATATGTAAGCAGTAGTTGAAGATTTACTAGAATTAGTAAAAGGACATCCATACCATACACATAAATTTGTAACCAATGTATTACCGATGGCAAGTATTCCAGGGATTATTGGAATGCTGACAACCATTCTTGTAAATGGAAATAATTTATGGGATGTATATGGACCAGCTGGAGCTGAAGCTGAGGTGAAGGTTGTTTCCATGATGTCTAAGTTAGTAGGATACGATCATACGAAAAGCTTTGGATATACAACATGGGGCGGACAAGGGGCTGTATTTACAGGTTTACGCTTAGCTATTGCGAAAAAATATCCCAAAGCAAAAGAAGAAGGGATTCCTTCTAATTTATATTGCTTTGCATCAGAAGGCGCTCATTATAGCTTACTAAAATCGGTCGAAGCAACAGGAATCGGAAGCAACCATTTAATCCGTGTGAAAACAACAGAAGATCATTCGATGGACATTGGTGATTTAAAAGAGAAATTAGTAAATGTAATCGAAGCGGGCGGCATACCTATATATATTGTAGCAACAACTGGTACAACTGACTCGTTTGGAATTGACAATGTAAAAGAGGTAAAAGATGTAATTGCATCCTTAATGGATACATACGGAATAGAGGATATTCATGTCCATGCGGACTCCGCATTAGGTGGCTTTTATAGTCTTTTTACCTCTTATGATTTTGAAAAAAAACCATTGCAATTTGAAGAAAATGTGTTAGAAGGATTAGCTAGTATTAAAGAACGCATGCAGTATGTATCTTTAGCAGATAGTTTGTGCTTTGATTTCCAAAAGCTTGGACAGACACCTTATTTAACAAGCTTATTTTTAGCAAAAGACGGAGGCTCTCTAGGTTTACTAGATTTAGAAGAATTTGAGACTCCATATGTTGGTAATCATGGTTATGGCAGCTATCATACTGGTTATACACTAGAATGCTCACGAGTGGCAAGTTCGATTGCGATTTATGCCGCATTACAAGCTTTTGGAGTCGAGGGCTATCAACAAATACTAGCAAACTATGTTCGTGTTAATCTAGCATTCCGTGAAAAATTAGAAAAGCAGTTTCCAACTGTTTCCGTTATTAATCCTACGATTGGGCCTGTTAGCGTATTCCGTTTATACGCAGAGAAAGCAGAATGGAAGGAAGAAATGGCTGGTAAATCATCAAGCACAGCAATCGAACAAATGAATCAGCTAAATCAGAAGTTATTCGAACTACTCGGAAGAGATAGAGAAGAATACTTTTTTGGGGATACGAAAAAGGTGTGTATGATTGCAGCAAACGATTCAGAAGAACGTTATCCAGTATATGCTTCCAAATTTTTCTCTATCTCTCCTTTTACAGAAGAAAAGCATATGGATGAAATCATTGAATTTTTGAAACCAAGAATAGCAGAAATCCTAAAAAACGCTGAATTAGTGACAGAACAGGAGGAAAAAGAACTTGAGCTTAGCTACTAAGAAAAAACAAAGTTCTATCTTTAAGAAAAATTTACAAGGATATTTACTCCCGCTAATTATTAGTAGTTTAATCTTTACTGCTGTTACGATAGTATTTACGCGAGGAATCGTCGAAAATCAAGTATTAAAAGGGTTTGAACAAACATTAGAAGCCAATCTTCAAGTAGCTGCTAATGAAATTGAACGAGAATATATAGAAGAAGCAGAAAAAGGAAATCAAGAAGCATATCAAAAGCTGCTTAGTCCATTAAATGACTTAAAAGCACAAACAAACGTAGAAAATGTCTACGTCTTAGGGAAAGCTGGGGATGATGGACATATCATTGCCTTAAGTGAGACAGATGAGAACGGAAGCGAATATCGATTTACGGATGAGATGAATCGTGCATTAGCAGGAGAAAAATTATTCAGTGAAATTTATGAAGATGAATTTGGTACCCACAAATCTATATTTGTACATGTGGATGGGACACAAGCAATACTTGGGATAGATATGGATGCTTCTTTTATAAAAGAATTATACGCACAAATTATCTATGTATTGGTAGGCCTTATTTTAATCGTATTACTACTTGGTAGTCTTATTGCATACTGGATGAGCAAACGTATTTCTAAACCAATTGTAGCATTAGCAAAATATGTAGAACCTCTGGCAGAAGGAGATTTCACTAGTGAGACATTAAAGGTGACATCTAATGATGAAATAGGCGCTTTAACAGCTAATGTTAACAAAATGGTAACACAACTAAAAGATTTAATTGGTGAGGTATCCATCAACTCGGAGCAAGTAGCAGCAACTTCTCAGCAACTATATTCTAGCACCGAGCAAACAAGCTCTTCTATTAGATGATTAATGACTCGATACAAGAAGTAGCATCTGGAACAAATGAACAAACAAATGCAATTGAAGAAATTAGTGGGGCAGTAGAAAAAATTGCGCATCATTTAGAAGATATGACTGGGAAAATTAAAGAGGTTACGAATGCTGCAACAGGAACAGCCGAAATTTCAGAAGAGGGCTCGAATGTTGTAGGCAAAGCGATTAAGCAAATGCAAATTATTAATACGAATGTTAGCGAATCGGCTGATGTCATTAAGTATTTACATGAAAGTTCTAATCAAATTAATGAGATAGTTACTTTGATTACAAATATTGCTGGGCAAACAAATTTACTAGCGCTAAATGCATCGATCGAAGCAGCACGTGCTGGAGAGCATGGAAAAGGATTTTCGGTAGTAGCAGAAGAAGTTCGAAAGCTTGCAGAAGAATCAGCTAGCGCGGCAAATCAAATTAGTGAAAAAATCGTCTTCATCCAAGATCAGCCGATTAAAACTGTTGAGACGATGTCAAAAGGATATGAAGCCGTTCGAACAGGCATTATGACTGTGGACGAAGCAGGCTCTTCATTTGAAAATATTCGCAAGTCTGTTCATATTGTCGCAAATCAAATTTCAGCTATGGAAGAAAAAGTGGTTGAAATGAACGAAAGTGGCAGCAAAATCGCCACATCACTGGATAACCTATCTGAGAGCTCTAGCGAATTTTCAGGACATGCCCAAAATGTGTCCGCCGCATCGGAAGAGCAAACAGCTGTGATGGAAGAAATGGTGTCAGCAACAAACACTTTATCTCAAATGGCAGAATCACTACAAACAATCGTAAATAAATTTAAACTTTAATACTACTAAAAAGGGGGAGCTTCCTAAATTATTGATTGTATCATTCAAGATGCTGTCTAATTTATGGGTCGCTCCTTTTTATATGGTGAGATCTGTCAAAGATTCGCCATAAAGTTTTGAGCAAAAAGCTGAATAAAATCAACATTTCATGTATAATATTAGTGGCTTTAAGAAACGGCAGTTAGATAAATGCCGAAACATAACAAATAAAAGTTGAAGAAGTACCATGTTTTTATCTATAATAAATAGGTTGAATGTATAAGCAGAAAGAGAGTGTTCATAATGGGTCGTAAATGGAACAATATTAAAGACAAAAAAGCTTCAAAAGACGCAAATACTAGTCGTGTTTATGCAAAATTCGGACGTGAAATCTTTGTAGCGGCTAAACAAGGGGAACCAGATCCAGAATCTAACCAAGCGCTAAAAGTTGTGCTAGAGCGCGCAAAAACATATAGTGTACCAAAACATATTATTGACCGTGCAATTGAAAAAGCAAAAGGCGGTTCAGAAGAAACATATGACGAGCTTCGCTATGAAGGCTTTGGTCCTAACGGTTCGATGGTAATCGTTGATGCTTTAACAAATAACGTAAATAGAACAGCTTCAGATGTTCGTGCCGCATTTGGTAAAAATGGCGGAAACATGGGAGTAAGTGGTTCCGTTTCTTATATGTTTGATGCAACAGCAGTTATCGGCGTAGAAGGAAAAACAGAAGAAGAAGCATTAGAGCTTCTAATGGAAGCAGACGTAGATGTACGTGATATCATGGAAGAAGAAGATTCTGTTATTGTATATGCAGAACCAGATCAATTCCATGCCGTACAAGAAGCATTCAAACAAGCAGGCGTAACAGAATTCACTGTAGCTGAACTAACAATGCTTGCACAAAACGACGTAACATTAGATCCAGAAGCACAAGCACAATTCGAGAAAATGATCGATGCAATTGAAGATCTAGACGATGTGCAGCAAGTGTATCATAATGTGGATTTAGGCGAGTAATATAGAGAATTGAGCCCCACTCTTGTATGACAGAAATCATACAAGAGTGGGGCTTTTCTTTGATGGTTTCGAAAACCCCTGGCTATGCCGGGGGTTCCGGAGAGCTTATAGCGAGGTAACAAAAAAACCTCCTTTCATGGTAGGATAAAGTTGGTTTCCCGACCACTTTATCTCACGCAAGAAGGAGGTATGCCCTTATGAAGGACATGAACAGTTTAGCACATACAACATGGAATTGTAAGTATCACATAGTCTTTGCCCCAAAATACAGAAGGCAAATTATTTATGGCAAATACAAAAAGAGTATAGGACAAATCATAAGAGAGCTATGTGAAAGAAAAGGTGTCATTATACATGAAGCAAATGCCTGTCCGGATCATATCCATATGTTGGTTAGTATTCCACCAAAATTAAGTGTATCGCAGTTCATGGGTTACCTAAAAGGAAAAAGTAGCCTGATGATATTTGATCGACATGCGAATTTGAAATATCGCTATGGGAATCGTAAATTTTGGTGTCGTGGTTTCTACGTTGATACCGTGGGGAGAAATAAGAAACAAATACAAGAATATATAAGAAATCAGCTGAAAGAAGATTATATGGCTGATCAGCTAACTTTGTTCGAAGAATTCGATCCGTTCACGGGTGAGAAAAATCGGAAGTAAATAAAGAAATTCTTTAGAATTGGTGAGTGAATGTGGTGCAGAAGGGAAACCTTTTCAGTGGGCCTTTAAGGCCGAGGCCGGTAAGAGAGGCTTTTAGCCGCAGAGCAAACCACCAGTTCACACTGGTGGTTTTGATTTATTGGTAGCAGATGGTGATTAAGAGTTTTTATATGATTAGAAAATCAAAAATGTTTCGCCGAGCTCAGTTACAACATTTGCTTTTCTGTACAACTTGTCATTAACACGACTCGTAACATTACCACTTCATAATTTATTTCCCCATTTTCATAAAAGCTCCCTGATTCTCTTGTTGTGTATTTCTAGGATGAATTTTCATTAATTAGGAAATACTAGAAGAAAAAATTAAGGATGGGATCTTATGAAGAAAAGATACTGGCTGCTTTTACTACTTTGCTTTGCCTTAATGATTTCTATTGTAACTAATCCTTCAGATAAAGATGAATATGCAGAATGGGTTGGGGATCAAATTAAACAAGAAGAGGGACCATTACTAGGATTACTTGGTGGATCTTTGATTAAAATGGGTACAACGAAAAAAGATTTTGTCTTGTTTACGCTCTATGAAACAAAATATAGTAATAATACTGATAAAGCTTTGTTAGCAATAGGGATATTCAATAACTTTATATGGTTAAAGGAAGGAGAGTAGCATTTTAAGCTACTCTTTTTTGCTGGGATAAGAGCTTCGATTAACCAAACTCTGTTTTTTACAAAAGAAAGAGAAAGGATATCTTTTCGTTTTGGCGAATGAAGTTAGTATTCTTACTGTATCAAAAAAGGGCTAATCAAGATGAATACAATAATCCACAGACTATCAAAAAATATATGCACTTTAATAGCTGCATTTGGGGGTCTAATTGGTAGTAGCATAACCTGAACTATAATTGATAAGGTATCAGGAAAAAACATTTTAATAATTTCTGATATTATATGTTCTATAACAGTGTTTTTTTGTTATGGTCTAATTTGCTTGAAAGCTCCCCATTAATTGCATTAATAATCATTGGTTTGGAGGCAGTTGCATCGGGATTTACGAATTTTACATCGATTCCTGAATCTCTTTTGTGAAATTATGAAACTCAGTAAGGAAATCAGCCAAAAAAAGAATATATCAGCCAAAGTAACAAGGAAATCAGCCGAAAAATAAATATATCAGCCAAAGTAGCGAGGAAATCAGCCAAAAAATAAATATATCAGCCAAACCACGCTATATATAAACAAAATACAAAGAAAAGGATATATTTTCCTTATCGCTGAATATAAGAAGAAATTGTACCCTATTCAAAAGGAGAATAATAATGAATACACTAATCCACAGAGTGGGAACGATTTATCTCCCTGTTGTAAATCCAGAGGTAGCTTCAAACTGGTATCAAGAAAAATTAGGAGCAATAGAAAATTTCAGAAATGAAGATAAAGCCATTCTGGACTTTGCAAATCAAAGCTTCTTTCTTGTTAAAGCAAAAGAAGGAGTAAAGGCTATTTTTCAAGATCATAGAGGCAATGAGCATTTTTTCATGACATTTGAAGTAGACGGAATTGACCAATTAAGGAAACTTCATTCCTTGCTAAAGGAAAAAGGAGTTACGGTTGGTAATATCGAGGATAGAGGGCATCCAGGTAATAATTTTGTCTTTTACGATTTGGATGGAAATAAATTTGATGTATGGAGTGAGTTAAGTCCAAGCTTTAAAGAGAAATATCTAATTAATCAACAAAAATAAATAATACATAACTCTATCATCCCCAGAGCACACTATGTTTTTGGAGGTGGCATTATGGATGAAAAAGACTATCAAAAAATATATGACGAATACTTACAACAAGCAAAAGGCCAAGCGCAAATGGAAGCCGCTGAGGAAATTGATTCAGGTGTAGAGCAAATTGTTGCAGTTCGTAAAAATGATGATGATGATATTATTGCTTTTAAAACAAGTAGTGGAAGAGAATTAGATTATATTACCGCCCTTGAAGAAGCAAAAGCAGGGAAGCTTGCGCATGTTGATGTTTTTCATAAGTATGGCAGAGATATTATACGTAGTGAACCAGATGGGATTAAAGAAAATAACTTAGATAATTTGCCTTCTTTTTAAAAGGAAAAAGGAAGAAGAGAATGTTCATTTGGATATTCTCTTCTATGCGATCCACTTATATTTGCTGTAAGGTCCATTGGGGTGAGAGAGTGATAAGTATAAACACATATATATTTGATTTGAAAAGAGATAAAGTCAATATTACAGATGAGAAAGCAATAAGCATATCAAGTGATTACCAAATGCGAAACAACAGTTTGCTAGAGGGGTTCATACATATAACATATTATGATCAAAGCGTTATTTCAGAGGAACATTGCGATGATGTTGAATTAATGTGGATTGGGTTTCTTCGAATGACTCTACAATACTTGGAAAATGGATATGGAGAAACAAGTTATTTCATTCACAATCAAATCTGGAAAATGGAAAGGATTCATACAAGGAAAGAAAAGCAGGTGTTATTCCGTATTATAAATAATAAAATGGAAAAATTCCTTTTTGACGAACGGATATTTATGAAAGAATTAATAAAAAGCGCTGAAGAATTTACAAGCTTTGTAAGTATGCTAGCACATCCAAACAGCATAACTGTATTAGCCCCATTATTAAAAAAAATGATCAATATTTCTATTGACTAAAATTTTTATATAAGTTAATATTTCTAAAATAAATACGGAATATTCGGCTAAGAAGAGAAGAGTAATTTTGATTCATTATTTAAAAAGAGCTCCGGTTGGTGAAAAGGAGTAATAAGGATCTTAATGAAAAAAGGCTTGGAGCTTTCGCACGGATCAAAGATGATGGTTCATTTTTTTGTGATACTGCGACGGGATCTCCCGTTATAGAGATAGGGTATAATCAACTATTTAGCGTTGCCGTACCCGAAGAGGTTGATGTGGCAACATATCAATAAACTGGGGTGGTACCACGAAGTTGTTAATAATAACTCTCGTCCTCAAGATGAATAATCTTGGGGGTGGGAGTTTTTTTATTTTAATAGATAAATTGGTATGTAAAGATTCGATAAACGAACAAAAAGACGGGAGTGCAACAGAATGAGTCAGGAACAAACAACTCGGAGAATAGAGAAATTAGAGACTTTAAGATCAGAAGGGGTTTTGATATATCCAGAAAGATTCCAGACAAACTATGAACTTTATGAAGCGTCATTGCTTGAAGATGGTACATCAGGAGTTCAAGTAGCAGGAAGAATCATGGGGGTTCGTCGGTTTAGTAAATTTAGTTTTATCACCATTTCAGACATACAAGGGAGTCTGCAACTACTTTTGAAAAAAGAGGAGGTTGGGGAGCAGTCTGCTATTGATTTCGGGAACTTTTTTGATGTAGGCGATTTTATTGGCGTGGAAGGGAAGATGTATTCGACAAAAACAAAGGAAAAAACGCTTCGGATTGAAAAATATGTTTTACTTGGAAAAGGATTGCACCCATTGCCAGAAAAATGGCATGGATTAAGCAATATAGATACCCGTTATCGACAACGTTATTTAGATTTAATGATGACAAAAGAAACACAAGATCGGATGTTACTGCGAACAAAGTTAGTGCGTGCCGTTCGTAGATTTCTTGAAGAAAAAGATTTTTTAGAAGTGGAAACACCTGTATTACAGCATACTTCTTCTGGTGCGATAGCTCGTCCATTTAGAACCTATCATCATTCGTTAGATACAGAATTAAATTTACGAATTGCACCAGAGACTTACTTGAAAAGATTAATTGTAGGTGGTTTTACAAAAGTATTTGAGTTTGCAAAATGCTTTAGAAATGAAGGGATCAGTCCTCAACATCTTCAAGAATTTACAATGGTGGAAGGCTATGCAGCTTATTGGAATTATGAAGATACAATGGCTCTCATGCGTGAAATGATTTTATATGTTCTGAACCATGCTTTTGATACAACCGTTATTACTATTCAAGGAAAAACAATTGATTTTTCTTTAGAATGGAATGTTGTTTCATTTAGGGAGTTAATTCTAAAAGATACAGGCATTGATATCGATTTATTTCCCGATGTAAAAGACTTATATGAAGAAACAAAGCGGAGAAATATTTATTTAGAACAAGACAGTATCGAAACTTTAGGTAGGGGGAACTTTATCGATCTTCTATATAAAAAAATGTGTCGTCCACAATTAATAGAACCAACCTTTTTAATCAACCACCCAATTGATTTATCACCATTAGCAAGAGCGAATAATGATAATCCAGCAATTACCGATCGTTTTCAATTAGTAGTTAATGGGGCGGAAATTATCAATGCATATTCAGAATTAGTAGATCCTATCGAACAAAGAAGAAGATTAGAGGCACAAGCAGTTTTGAAAAGTGGCGGTGATTTAGAAGCAATGGAAATGGATGAGGACTACTTATTGGCAATGGAATATGGAATGCCGCCAATTTCTGGTTGGGGATTCGGAATTGAACGTTTATTAATGGTGTTAACAGATAGTGAGACGATTAAAGATTGTATATTGTTTCCATTAACGAAAAAAATTGAATGAAACTTTCTAGTAATTTCACCTGTATTCCGTCTGCGGGTGATCACCACAAATCTTCTTTCTTAAAATGAATAAAACCCCGAACGATTATACGTACATGCTAAGAAAGATTCGTATAACTGTTTGGGGTTATTTGGTTGAAAAATACTTATGTCCCAGCTTCCTAATTTCTATAAATTCAAAAGGAAAATGGCGATTTTATAACCATAAAAAGGAATAAAGCATCAGCCTAATTTCAGATTTATCTACCTTTAGGAAATTTGAAACTTTTTAATCTGTTTATTTAACTGCACTGCTAAAATATCTAACTCTTTAGCAGCACTTGCAATGATTTCAGTAGAAGCTAATTGTTCTTGTCCTGCTGCAGATATTTCTTCTGTACTTGCAGCTACTTCTTCCACATGTGATGTTAAGTCTTGAATTTGATTAGACACTGTTTGAGAATTTTTATTTACAGTCTTCATAGCGGAGGCTGTTTGTGTAAATCCATCGACAATACCTTCATGCATTCTTCTAATTTTATCAAAAGCCTTTTTTGTAATATTTAAGGCTTCTTTTTGTTCAGCTACTAATTTATTGGATTGTTCAATATTGGAAACAGCTAAGTCTGTCTTCTCAGAAGTCTTTTCAATAATGGATGTTATTTCACTTGCTGAATTAGATGTTTCTTCTGCTAACTTTCTAATTTCATCTGCTACCACGGAAAATCCTTTTCCAGCCTCGCCAGCTCGAGCAGCTTCTATAGATGCATTTAATGCCAATAAATTTGTTTGTTCTGCAATGGAGGTAATAATACCAACAAAACCAGTAACTTGATTAATCATTCCTTTTAATTCGTTAATGGAATGATTTACTCCATTTGATACATGAAGCGTTTCTTCCATTTTCTTTGTCTGAATATCGACACTGGATTGACCTTCCGTAATAGACTCTAACGAGTGTGCAGCTTGTTCTACATTTTCAGAAGTTTTCGTAGCTATCCCATCGATTAAAGAAACGACACCTGATAAAGTCTTACTAATCCCACTCATTGTCTCGGCTTGTTCAGAGTTACCTGTTGCAAGCTGATCTATCGTTTTCACCATTTGGGTTATGGAGCTTACATTTTCAGCTGTATTTTTACTCAGGCTATTTGAGTGATTAGTGACAGTTGAAGACACTATTTGTAAGTCAGAAGTTAGATTCTTCAGTGTTTTTCTAGTTTCATATAGTGCTCTTGCCATATGGCCAGTTTGGTCTTTTATTTTTATTAATCTTTCTAACTCATCATCTGTATCAACTAAATTTAAATCAGCCGTTTTTTGGGCAAATTCCGTCACTTTCACAATTGGTTTTTCAATCGCTTTTCCTAGAATATAAGATAATATAACGCCAATAATTAAAGAAATAAACAATCCCCACAATACTGGTGTAGGAATCATAAATCCTGTTTGCATTTGTTGTGCCGCTTCTACGTTCGAAGTCGGATCAGCAGTTTCACTACCGCTACTACTCATGATTAATGATGCGCCAACATTAATAATAGCGACTAACACAGAGTTTAATAATGATAAGAGAATAATCTTTGTAGATATTTTTTTCATAAAGTCATGACCGCCGTTTATAGTTTAATATTTTTGAATGCTTAATAATAGTATGAGTAAAATGTTTGTGGGAGAATAAATATCCTTTTTGTCTAGTTGGGGGACGAGTCCCCCAACTAGACAAAAAGGCCACCAAGCGAAAGCGCGGTAGCTGGAAAAAATTAAGTATTAAAAAAGAGAGCTTCCTTTTGTAAAGTAGAGTTTGACTAGAATACTACGAAAAGGAGAGGCTCTCATGAATCAATGTAACACAAAAATGCCATCATTAAAAGAATTGGAAAAAACTTTATTTCGAACACTACAAATGACCTTTCAAGAAATCCTTGTTCAAACATTAGAAAATTGGGATCTAGAGATTGCTCAGCAACGAGACAAAAGAAGATTTGCTTTACGAGATAAACGAGAAATACGAGTAGATACAGCGTTTGGAGCAGTGGAGCTGAAGCGTAATTATTATTTCGATCGTGTAACCAAAAAATATATTTGTCTGTTAGATCATTATTTACAGTTTCAAGGGAATAAAGGGTTTAGTCCACTATTAGAAGAATGGGGGCTAGAATTAGCGACAAATGGTTCCTCCTATCGAAAGGCGGTGGAAACGTTCGAACAATTTTTAGGCTATTCGGCGATGAGCCACGAAGCATTACGGCAACATCTTCTTCATACAAGCGTACTTCCCGCTAAGGAAAAACGTCCTTTTCAAAAGGTGTTGTTTGTCGAAGTAGATGGATTATATGTGAAGAGTCAAGAAAAGAAAAAGCGTGGATGGGAGTTGAAATTCGCCGCTGTACATGAGGGATGGAAAGAAAACGGAAAGCGAGTCAGGCTCCGAAATAAAAGGCATTTTCTCTATGAAGAAAAAGAACCCTTTTGGGAAGCTTTTGAAACATTCTTACAGAATCATTATGCGTATGATCCAACCCAAACCTTGCTTATTATTAATGGCGATGGAGCAGGCTGGATAACGGCATGTCGGGAGTATTTTCGGGAACGCGCCTTTTTCACCATGGACCGTTTTCATGTCGCTCGTTCGATGAAGCAACTAATGAAGAGCCATCCTCGATACCGCTACATGAAAAGAGCGTTAAAAAACTACCAGGTAGAAACATTACTTCTAGAGTTGAATAGCGCAGTAGGAACAATGGATACACCAGAAGAAGAAGAAAAACTAGCGCATTTCCTCGGCTTTTTAACGCATCATCAGGAAACCATAAAAGATTACCGTAGTTGGTTACAGGAGAAAGGCGTGGACACGACAGCGTATCGTCCAATGGGAAGTGCAGAAGCAATGATGAATCAATTAGCCAAACGATTAAAAAATGGAAGAGCATGGAGCAAAAAAGGCGTCATGAGCATGGCACGTTTGTGGATTGGGTTGAAGGATGATCTATCTATCCAAACGATATATGGAAAATGGGAAAAAGCCACGGAAAAATCAAAGAAAGAGCATCGACCGAAAAGAAAAATACCCACAAAATTAGTAACAGAAACCGTGCGTCAGAACATGCCATACTTAAATCAAGCGATTGGAAAACCCGTTCACTTTGCCTTACAGGGATTAAAAGGTTTTTAAAAAATGAGAGAATCAACAGTTGGAAGAACAAAACCAATTGGAAAGCGGATACAAACTTAGAGGTTTTACTTTATAAAAAAGGGAGCTAAAAAAACTCCCACAAAAACTTGACTCAATCTTAATAATAGATAAATTGGCATTCGGTGGATAAAAAATATATAATAATTAGAAAAAATTATATATTTTTAAGCATAAAACCTAGTAAAATCATTTTTTCTCTTCTGGTTTCGGTGTTTGTCAAGATAGTTGTCGCATTTAACTTGTTTACTAGTGTAAGAACGTAAGGGTAACTACCGCGCTTTGCTTGGTGGCCTTCTCATCAAAGAACAGAATTCATTCTGTTCTTTGATGAGAAGGGAATGGGTAGTTCAAGCTCAGTCGCAGTGGGGCTATTTTGTTCCATCCTTTTCTATCTTGTCCTTTATTGGGTTTAAAGCCACTGAATCATGTGCACTCCAGTCTCTAGTTGAGCGCGTCCAACGTTCTGGATGCTTTTGTTTCGCTAGTTCATAAACTTCTTTGCGCTTTTTCAGTATCCCAATATGCGCACCTGTGTGGCATTGTTCTGGCGTCACAAAATTTATACCACTGTGTAAATGTATACAGTTATACCAATTCACAAATCTTAATGCCCATTCACGTGCAGCCTCAAGTGTTTCAAAGCCTCTGTACGGGAATTCAGGTCGATATTTCAGAGTCCGAAACATTGCTTCAGAATAGGGATTGTCATTACTTACTCTTGGTCTTGAATAAGAGCTTTGGATCCCTAATTTTTCAAGTAATACCTGAAATGTTGCGGCTTTCATGGGACTGCCATTATCGGAATGTAAAACGAGTGGTTTACCTTGGATTTTTTCACTAATAATCGTCTTCTTCATTAAATCTTCAGCGTGTTTTGCCTCCTCTGACTCCCAAATCTCCCAACCTACGATTTTTCTACTAAAAATATCGATAATTAAGTAGAGTCGATAAAACAAGCCTTTCACCGGCCCTTTTAACCACGTTATATCCCATGTCCATACCTGGTTTGGGGCTACTGCTAAATGACTTTCTGGTAATCTACCCTCGGGCTTTTTGCTTCTTCCCCGATGATTTTGCATTTTATGCTCACGAAGAACTCTATAAAAGCTAGATTCGGAGGCGATATAAATGCATTGATCTGCTAATTTTGGCACGATTTGAGTAGGCGGTAGGTCTACAAATTCCTCTTTTTTAACAACCTCCAGTATCTCTTGTTTTTCCTCTATCGTTAATTTATTTTTTGGCTCTGGACGTAACGCAATAGGGCGTTGATCCTCCTTGATTCCACCTTCTGAAATCCAGCGTTCATAGGTGCGAACGCTAATGTTCAATTCTTTACACGCCGGGGCTAATCGCGCACCATTTTGGTTTGCTTCTTGGATGAGTTCTACTGCTAGTGCGCGATCTGACGGGCTGATCATTCGTCCTCTTGGTCCCCCCAGATCGCTTGGGCCTTTTTTCTTAATAGTAATAAGGCTGCAGCTTCTGCCAATGCTTTTTCTTTTTTACGCAAATCTTTCTCTAATGCCTTTCCTCGCTTTTTCTCCTCTTTTAATTCTTGATTTAACTGCTTTGTTTGACTAGATTCTCGCCCATTTGCATTAAGGCATGAATCTCGCCATGCGTCAATCTGTTCTTTATAAAGTCCCTTTTTTCGACAATACTCCGCTAGCTCCGCACCATTCATTGAGTATGTTTCCATAACTATGAGAAACTTATCTTCACTGCTCCAGTGTTCAGAACTTTGTCCATCTCCGGGTGTGGGGTTTCCAGATGATCTAGCCTCTTTTCTCCACTTGTAAAGCGTGGGTTCAGTAATGCCCAACTCTTCACTTAATTGGCCAACCGATTCATTAGTGGGGGGCATCATTCTCTTAATAATTGATGCTTTCTCTTCCTTTGTATAACGTTTACCATTATTACTTTTCATGTCGATCAACCTCCGTGTATGATTTAAACTATACACTAAAGTTCCCTACGACATCTATCCTAACAGAGGGGGGTTTTTAAGTAATTCTTCTATGATCCTCCTTATTGCAAATCTTTTTGAACTGATAATGGATTTTATTATTACGAATTAACCTTAATTTAACCTTAAGAGACGATAGATGAAATGAATGGTGGAGATTAGTTAAACAAGGATTTATAAAAGTTGTGTAGAATTGTAAAGTATAGAGGACAGACTAAGCCTAACCAGTATTCGAATAGATAATTAAGCTAAACATCTGATTAACAAGGATTCAATTGAAGTGTACTAATCATCTATTAGCTAGGGCTGCCATCTTAGCATGAGGACAGTACCAAACATAGACAGGAGTGAAGTTATGAAATTTCTGCTTACATCTGGAGGCATCAATAACAAAAGCATACACGACGCACTGGTTGACATGCTAGGAAAGCCGATTGGTGAATCAAACACCCTATGCATCCCCACTGCGATGTATGGGCACCCTTGGGTTGGCCCTCGCGTCAAAGTCTGGCAGTTCATCAGTGGGAAGGAAGAGAATCCCATGGTTGGTCTCGGTTGGAAGTCGGTCGGCGTGTTGGAGCTCACAGCGCTTCCGAGTATCGATGAAAATCGGTGGATACCGCTGGTTCAGGAAACAGATGTACTGCTGGTGTCAGGCGGTGACGCCCTTTATCTGTGCTACTGGATGCATCAATCCGGACTGGCAGACCTTTTACCATCCCTGAACTCAGTTTATGTGGGAATGAGTGCTGGGAGCATGGTGATGACGCCTAAAATAGGAGAATACTTCGTTGGCTGGGATCCACCAGGTGGGGGTGATGAAACACTGAGACTAGTGGATTTTTCAATCTTTCCACACCTGGATCATGAGATGCTGCCGGGAAACACCATGGCTGCTGCAGAGAGATGGGCAGCCGAGATGCAGGGACCTGCATATGCAATTGACGATCAAACTGCAATCAAAGTAGTTGACGGAGCGGTAGAAGTTTTATCTGAAGGGAATTGGAGACTATTTACACCTTGAGCATCCTATACGCCCGTTTCTTGATATACTCTCATGGAATAGTGGGATAGTTCGACAAGTTTCGGAGGCGTCGCTGTGACCTAACCTCTTAACACCATTAGCAAGCGCGAATAATCATAACTCAGCATTACTGCTTGATTTATTTAGTAGTAAATGGCGCTGAAATTATCAATGCTTATTCAGAATGAGTGGATCCTTTAGAGCAAAGAAGAAGATTAGAGGCAAAAACAAAAGAGACCAAAAGGGAAGTAACTATCCTTTTTTGGTCTCTTTTGTTTTTATAGGGATTTAATAGATTAGGAGCATTACTCAAGTTCATTTAAACTGAGCAAGCCTTTATTGAAATTTTAATCTTTCACACTTCAAACAAATATCTACTGAAATAAAGTTAATCTTGGAATATACTATTATCATTGGGCTAATATTGATAAATTATCCTAACATTCCGATATTTTCAAAAGGAATAATATAAAACTACCATGGGAGAGCATAGAATGAAAAAGAAAATGAACTATTTAATCATGATTTTAATGACCATCTTTATGGTTGGTTGTACCAACGTAGAAGATACATCCATTAAAAATGGAGAAACAGATCCACAAGAAGAAACCACAGATAATACAAATAAAAATAGTGAAGAAAAAGAAACTATCACTAAGGTCGATGAACCAGTAGCGGAGGAAACTCCAACCCAATCAAGAAAAGAACTGTTCAAAGGATACAAACTTATTGAAGTTGATGGTGGTGATTTGTCTGGAAATCGTGACCCTAACGTCGTGGTTGACATTGGTTATGGGGACCGTGAATACTGGGCATTTACGAATGAATACGGGCAATTAGTACGTGTTGTTGCTGATGAAATCATTCTACAAGATGACGATAACGAACCTGTATTATCATCTGGTAGATACTACCCTGATGAGGCAAAGGTTCCTGGTGTGGAAAGTGACGTTTTAGATGAAGGGCATATCATAGCTGATTCTCTCGGAGGGGTATCGAATGCTTATAATATTACCCCCCAAGATAGTACGCTCAACCGACATGGGGATCAAGCTTATATGGAAGAAGTGATCCGCAAGGCAGGTGGAGCCACAAATTTTGAAGTAATTATCACTTATCCGAATACGGAAACGCAAATTCCTTCCAGTTATCAGTATACCTATACAATGAACGGAAATGTCATTACGGATTCATTTGACAATGTGAATCCTGACGAAGTAAACGAATCACTCGGTTTAACAGGTAGTGAGCCTTCCGATTCAAGTAGTTCAAACATAAACGATGATATTTCTAGTATTGATACAAACGGTAATGGTATCGTGACAATCGCAGAAGCAAAAGCAGCCGGTTTCAGTATGCCAATAACAAGGGATCACTGGTTGTACAAATATATGCGCGATAATGATAATGACGGTATGGTTGGGGAGTAAGTCTCTAGAACTTTAGGAGATTAGAAAGCCTATACACTGAAAATTTTTGTTTTAAAAAAAGGAGGTGAGCTATTTGAATTCATTCATCGAAGTAACAGAAAAAAAGTCCAATGAAAAAATATTGATTAACACTTTGTTAGTAATAGAAGTAAGAGAAAATCGTATAACAGTAGCGAATGGTTTCTCTATAAACACATATTAAACCGTAGAAACTTACGATGAAATAAAGGGGAAATTGAATGAGAGATAACATTCTTTTTACTTCATTATTCGAGAAAAACAGGAAATAAATTAAACGATAAAATGTATCTGACACTATTAGGTGCATTTTTTTGCCCTTCTAAACATCTCAATAGTCACCTAATTTAATTTATGGTAAGCACTAAGTAAGCTTCACTCGTTCTTTGTGAGCCACCTAAGCTGCATTTGGTTTCAAAATGTATGCATATGAAATCAAATGGGGAACGAAACAAGATTTTTTAACATTTTTTGTGATAATATACCTATTAATTACAATCTAATGATAGAATTAAAATAAATTAGTTCTTTCAAGGAAGTGTACATAATGGATTTTTTTACGGGAGTAAAATTGGGATTTGAGTTGTTTTGGGGGATTATTACTGCTGAACCAATGCTAACGCTAGTACTTGTCATATTTTTTATAGGATCAGTTGTTTTCGCTTCTATAGTCAACTTTTTTAGACAACAAAAGTTAAAGAAATCAGGCATACTAGAAGTTGATAAAATGAAGGGAAAAGTCTTTGAGGAATATCTACAAGTTTTATTAAGAAATAAAGGATATAAGGCGAATTTAACTTCAGTAACAGGTGACTATGGTGCTGATCTTGTGCTATCAAATAATGATAAAAAAATTGTCGTGCAAGCCAAGCGTTATAAAAAGAAGGTTGGATTGAAAGCTGTTCAAGAGGTTGTATCTGCTAAAAACTATTATAAGGCTGATGAATGTTGGGTTATTACAAACAATTATTTTACTGCACCCGCTGTCAAATTAGCACACTCAAATAATGTATTATTAATCGATAGAGACGTATTGATGAAGTGGATGTTAGAAATAAAAAAGGGAGCATAATTTATATAAAATAGTTTAATAAACGGGTTAATCTGATCAGATTAACCCGTTTATTATATCTGGCTTATACAATGGAAATCTTATTATGGAAAGGAGCTACTAATAAAAATGGTTGAAAAAAAGTATTTAAGTATAAAAGAGATGATTTCCTTACCAATATTATCAAATACTAGCATAAGTGATGATGGTAGAAATATAGCATTTGTAAAAAGAACAGCTGATTGGAAAGAGAATACATATCGAAATTACATGTGGGTTTATGAAAAAGATAAGGGTGAGTGCTATCCTTTATTATCTGGGAATCTAGATGCGATTTCCCCATTATGGTCTCCAGATTCTAGAAAAATCGCCTTCCTTAGTCCAGTTGGGGATGGAGAAAATAAGAAAAATCAAATCTTTATAAGGTTAATAGAGAGCCATTCTAGTGTTCAAATTACTGATGATAAGGAAGGGGTCAGTAAATTCAAGTGGGAGCCTAATGGTAGGGGCTTTTACTACATTACTAATTCAAAAGTATCGGAATCTATGAACCGACGCGACGTAAGGAATTATTTGGGGACTTTCATTTTATCAGTGAAGAATCTCAGTACAATTCTTTAAACTACATTGATATAAAAGATCGTATGGTTTATCAATTAACCGAGGATATTCATTTTCATATCCATGAATTTGATCTTTCAAATGATGGGGAAAAGGTTGTATTAATGGCTGCTCCAAGTCCAAACATGAGAGATTTTATGAAAAGGGATCTATACATATTGGCTATAAAAGAAAGAAAGCTACAAAAGCTGAATAGAAATAAGTTGTTAGAGGGAAATGTTTACTTTTCTCCAGAAGGTGACAAAGTATGCTATACAGCAAGCATCAGAGAGAAGGATTATTATAAAACTCGTATCCAGGAAAATACCCTAGAGATATATGAGATGAATAATGGAAACGTCATTCATCCTTTAAACGATAATGATAGTACGGTGATGCCGATACGATGGACAGAAAGAGGCATTTTAATTAGATGGCAGGATAAAACCAATTATCTAATTGGATTGTTATCTAATAATGGAACGGTGAAGCCTTTAGGAGACAAAGTCGATGGCTTTATAATGAATGCCTTTATAACGAAGGAAGGATGGCCAGCATCTGGCATATAACAGAGCTTTGACGAATGAGACGTTTGAAATCTATTTAGACGATGAAAAAATAACGAATGAAAACAGCTTTTTCCATGATAAGCTAAAAAGTATCAGGGAAATAGTTACATGGAAAAGTAGTGATGGTACCGAAATAGAAGGGGTATTATCAACGCCAGTGAACTATGATTCTACTAAAAAATATCCATTATTAGTGGTAGTCCATGGCGGTCCTGCATGGGCATCCTTTCCCATATATTCAGATTGTTTTAATGAGAAATACCCAATTGAACCATTTATTGAAAGAGACTTTATCGTGTTAGAACCAAATTACAAAGGCAGCTCAGGCTATAGGAATGAATTTTTAAAAGCAAGCTATAGAGAACTTGCGAATACGAATTACGATGATATTCTATCTGGAGTGAATAAGCTCGTTGAAAAAGGAATGGTGGATGAGGAGAAAGTTGGCATTATGGGCTGGAGCAATGGTGGATATATTGCAGCTTTCTGTTCCACATTTAGTAGTAGATTTAAAGCTATATCAGTGGGAGGCGGCATTACTAACTGGAGTACTCATTATGTACATACAGATATCCCATACTCTATGAGGATGTATTTAGGAAATAATCCATGGGATGATCCAGACGTCTATGCGAAAACCTCACCAATGACATATATCAAATCAGCATGTACACCAACTTTAATCCAGCATGGAGATAAGGATGAAAGAGTACCAATTACAAATGCTTATGAGCTATATCAAGGCTTAAAGGATATGGAAGTTGAAACCGAATTAGTCGTATTTAAAGGAATGGCCTATAGTTCCAACCAACCACAAATAAATGCCACTATTATGAATCAGAATTTGATATGGTTTTCACACTATCTTCTTGGTGAAAGTATAGAAGGTTTAAAGTTTTAGAGGGGAAGTGGAAATGGAGGAAGGTTGTAATCTAAGTTATTAAAAGTGGTGAATGGATATACTTATAGCTGTTAATTGTTTTTGCTAATTCAAAATGACCGAAAGTTGACGGTGTTGCCTGTCCAGAATTAGACGGTTATAATGTCCATATGTACATGATTCGAAACATTTCGACATTTATGATTATGATTCTGGAGAAAGGAAAAGACGCCTCCCATTATGTATACCTGCGCCAACAGATATACGGGAGACGTCCCCTAAAAAACCATATGATTATTGTATCAGATTATAAACTAATTGAAAACAAAGGAGTTTTTAGTTAGAGGTGCGGGGAGGATTCCTTCTCCCTGTTGCGGGAAAAGCATGAGCGTAATTGGTACTAGAGATAGAAAATCAAGAGAAAGTTCTGGAGAGACAAAAGTATACAACATTCGGCGATTAGGTTGTGATCAATGCGGCCGGATTCATCATGAATTACCAGATTTCTTAGTTCCATATAAGAGGTATAAGGCAGAGTGTATTGAGTCGGTTCTTTCGAACCCTTCTTCACATGATGTTCCAGCTGATGAGTCTACCCTATTTCGTTGGTTAAATTGGTTTAATTATTTTGTAGATTACTGGGCTAATTGTCTTATGTCTATTGTGCTTCGAACTAAACAAGGCGAGGTCCCTTTGAATTTGACGTCCGCAAATTCAGAGCCTGCACTTCAAAGAATAGGACGGCTGGTGGGGAATGCCCCCAGATGGCTGGAGAGAATTGTCCGGCCAATTGTGAATTTTAATTTGTGGCTACATACCCGTTCTGCATTCTTGTCCGAAGAAAGCTGATTTACACTCATGATAATCACATTTGTAAAAGGAGTGTTATCATGAGAAATCAAAAAAAGGCAGAAGAGATTGCAGTACAAAGGTTCCAACTCATTGCCCCTTTGTTGGCGGAAGGGCTAGATGCTGGAAAAGCAAAGGAATTGAAAAACCATATATGTAAGACCAGCGGTCTTTCTGAAAGGACAATCAGACGTTACCTTGAGCAGTATCGTAATGAAAGTTTTGAAGGGCTAAAGCCAAAAGGAATCTCAGAACAAATGAAAAAAGAGGGCATTCCCTCGCATTTATTGGATCAAGCGATTCTTCTTCGAAAAGAAGCCCCTACTAGAAGTGTTGCCCAAATTATTCAAATACTAGAGTGGGAGGGCTTGGCTAAACCAGGGCAGCTAAAACGTTCAACCCTTCAAGAAAAGTTAACTGAAAGAGGATATAGTTCTAGGCAAATGAGGCTCTACTCTCAAACAGGAGTAGCGGCTAGACGATTTCAAAAGCGTCATCGTAACCAGCTGTGGCAATCGGATATTAAATATGGACCTTATTTGCCCATTGGACCAAACGGCACGAAGAAGCAGGTCTATTTAGTAGCTATAATAGACGACGCAACCCGATTTATTCTGCATGGTGCCTTCTATCCTACCCTAGATTCCAGGATTATAGAAGATGCTTTTCGAAACGCTATACAAAAATACGGCGTCCCTGATGCTGTTTATTTTGATAACGGTAAACAGTACAGAACTAGGTGGATGTCTCGTACTTGTTCCAAATTAGGCACAAGGCTAATCTATGCAAAACCGTATGCGGCTGAGTCAAAAGGAAAGGTTGAACGCTTTAATAGAGTGGTAGACTCTTTCTTAGGTGAAGCAGCGCTTGAAAAGCCCAATTCATTAGATCGCTTGAATGAGCTCTTTCAAGTATGGTTATCAGAGTGTTATCAAAATAAACCACATTCCGGTCTTGGGGAGAACATTAGCCCTGAAACTGCTTTTCGAAGCGATAAAAAAGCCCTTCGATTTATTGATCCTGACAAACTAGCGAATGCATTCTTGCATTGTGAGACGCGGAAAGTAGATAAGTCGGGATGCATTAGTTTTATGGATCAGAAATATGAGGTTGGCCTATCCTTTATTGGTCGTCAAGTAGATGTTGTTTATGACCCTGCGTACTTGGATGAGCTAACAATTGAATACGAGGGGCATTCCCCGTGGAAAGCCAAAAAGCTTGTGATTGGTGAAAGAGCTGGGAAACGTCCAACATTGCCTTCACATCTCCAATCACATAAAACTGATTCTTCCAGACTTCTTAAAGCAGCCGAACAGAAGCATCAAGAACGAAAAATTGAGCAAGCTCCAGCCGTTTCTTTCCGTGCTATTTGGAAGGAGGATGGCGAAGATGTTTGAGGACTTTTATGGAATGAAACATACCCCTTTTACTCGGGATGTTCCTCCAACTCAACTTTATGAATCGTTTACGATGCAAGAAGTTTTGGGCCGGTTAAAGTATGCGGCAGAAAGACAGTTATTTGCCGTATTAACCGGAGATTGTGGCACTGGGA
This sequence comes from Niallia sp. RD1, assembly GCF_024219955.1. Lineage (NCBI taxonomy): Bacteria > Bacillati > Bacillota > Bacilli > Caryophanales > Bacillaceae > Niallia > Niallia sp. RD1. Next base: position 3,720,083 of record NZ_CP100420.1, read on the forward strand.
AAACCACAACAATTCGGAAATTTGTCGATGGCCTTGATGGCGGCAAATTTCAAGTACTATATTTATCCGATTCAAAACTAACTCCCCGGCATTTTTATAAAGGATTATTAGAGCAGTTGGGGTCGGAAGCGAAATTTTATCGAGGGGATGCAAAACGGCAGCTACATCGGGAAATTGAGTTAATGAGAGGCATTCATGGGATCCAACCCGTAGTTGTAATAGATGAATCCCACCTGTTAGACCGTGAGATGCTTGAGGAGGTTAGATTTTTACTGAATTTTAAAATGGATGCGCAAAGTCCGATGGCTCTTATCCTTGTGGGACAAAGTGAATTATGGGACCGTCTGCGTCTTCAATCATACGCAGCCATTCGCCAAAGAATTGATATTCAATTTAGATTAAGTCACTATGATCAGGCTCAGGTTAATGAATATGTCTCACGACATCTAGATTATGCTGGGGTAGACCAACAAATCTTTTCAGACGGTGCTTTGGAGGAAATTCATCGGTTTTCTGGTGGAACGCCAAGACTTATAAATAAATTATGCACACACAGTCTCCTGTATGGAGCCCAAAATGGACGTCGTATCATTGATGATCATATGGTTAAGCATGTCATTCAGGGGGAACTGTCATGAGCAGACTGTGGTTGAATATGATCTATGAGAAGGATTTAGATTGCTGGTCAGTGGTAATGGATGATGATAACTACATGATACATTGTGGTGAGTTTTTTGAACTTTGTATTGAAGGAGACATTGGAATTCCTTGTCGGTTGGAATTAGATAGGCAGTGGTATATTGTAATGGGATCTGAAGGTGTAAAGCTTGATTTAAAGGAAAATGAGATATATAAAATTGGAATTTGATATTGAAAATGGAGGCTTAGTGATTCGCAGCCTCCATTTTTTGGTCATTTTCTCCATCAAAATCGGGACAAAGTATACCGTCAATTTCTGGACAATATAGTTTAGCATTAACAGTTAATAAAAAGCGTTTAAAACCTTTTTATATAAGGTTTTAAACGCTTTTTATTTATATTTTAATTCAGTTTAAGAAGTATTAACACATACTTCTTATATAATACTGCGCAATAATATTAACCAAATAGAGATTCTAGCTGGAGTTGTTACAAGCTTAATTATTTTGCCATTTCCCAGCATTGCATTAATTGGTGAATGCTTTCCTCGATTTTCTCTAATGGGATGCCTCCAAATCCTAACAGAAATGTTGGATGCTTATATTCTATTGGTTTTAACAGATAATCGCTTAAAGGATAAATGGAGATATGGCTTTTTGCTGCGATGGCTTTTAACTCATTTTCACTTTTTTCCAGCGGAAGGGAAATTAAAATATGCATCCCGGCTTGATCTCCAGTGATGATGACTTCAGGATATTCTGTTTTAAAGATATAGGTCAGTTTATCAAGTTTCTTACGATAAATTTTCCGCATACGGTTTAAGTGCTTTGAAAAGTAACCGTCTCTCATGAAGCTGGCTACTATATGCTGGTCAAATCTTGGGACAGTTGCTGAATAATAACTGAACGTTTCCTTATATTTTTTCAGCAATGTGGAAGGCAAAAGAAAATAGGCCAATCGCAATGAGGGCATTAATGACTTGGTGAACGTACTTAGATAAATCACCTTATCGTTTTGGTCCATCCCGTGTAAGGCGGGAATAGGTTTACCAGTGTAACGAAATTCGCTGTCGTAATCGTCTTCAATGATATAGCGATTTTTACTTTTTGCTGCCCACTGCATTAACTGTGTTCTTCTTGTGGCGGAAAGAATTGCACCTGTCGGAAATTGATGGGAAGGCGTAATATAGACCACATTCGCATTTGTTTTTTCAAGTTGTTCCACAATCAATCCGTCTTCATCAACTGGAATAGGGATCGCTTTATTTTGTAGCTGAATTCTCGGGCTTGCTGAATAGCCAGGATTTTCAAGGGCTAAGTTTGAATCATTTTCAAGTAACCTTAAAATCATGGGAAAGAGTTGTTCTGTTCCTGAACCAATCACAATTTGCTCCGGTTTACATATAATCCCACGCGATTGATATAGGTATTTGGCTATTTCAGTCCGTAAAGTGTATTCCCCTTGGGGTTCTCCAATCTGTAGCAACTCCTTCGACGGGGTATCATATAAAGTTTTTGCATACTTTCTCCACTGTGAGAAGGGAAAGGACTCTGTATCGATTTTTCCAGGATGAAAGTCAAACCGGATCGTTTTTTTCTCTGTATCCTCCATAGGCAACTCAACATGTTCTGTTTCAATATAAGGTAATTCATTTATATCTTCTACAAAAAAACCAATCCGTGGTTTTGATACAATAAAGCCCTCTGCAACCAGTTGAGCATATGCCACTTCAATAGTTGTTTGGCTGATGTTTAAAAAATCGGCCAATTTTTTTTTGGAGGGGAGTTGCGTTCCAACTTCAATTTGTTGGCTCAAAATAGCGGCTTTGATACCCATATAAAGCTGCTCATACAAGGGTTTTGTTGCGTTTTTATTCAATTCAAACATAAGCATATCCATTCGGGAACCCTCCTTTCTGACCATGTTATCTTTATAAAAATTGACACTTTTTATATTGTCAGATTTTATTATACTAGTAATCATGGAAAAAGAGGAGATTCTTTTTTTAAACTGAAAAACAAACACTTGAAGGAAGAGGATGATTTGCATGTTTGCGACTGAACAAAACAAAACGAGAATTCTGGTTCTCAATGCACTATTTATTACTTTAACGTTTCTTGCTACAATGTTTATCAACATCAGGCTGCCATTGATGGGAAATGGAGGACTAATCCATTTGGGTAACGTGCCGTTTTTGATTGCTGCATTTATTTTTGGCAAGAAATCAGGTGCGATTGTAGGAGCTTTTGGAATGGCTTTATTCGATATTATGTCAGGATGGACATTATGGGCTCCGTTCACATTTGTTATCGTTGGTACTATGGGATATATAGCTGGACTTATTGTGGAAAAGATGCCTGGCAAAAAATCTTTTGTCTATCTACTAGCAGTTGCTGTTGCCATGATCATCAAAGTTGTCGGCTACTATTTTACAGAAGTGATCCTTTATGGAAACTGGATCCTGCCATTCGGCTCCGTCCCAGGTAATATCATGCAATTAGTCATCGCCGGCATCATCGTTGTGCCACTAACAAAAGGGTTTAAGCAAAGAATTGTGCGTACTCAATAAGAGTGCCTCAATAAGGGTGCCAGGCACCATAAAAAGACAAAAGGTATTTAAATGTCCTTGCTGAGAGGACATTTAAATACCTTTATTTATTTTATAGAAAAGAAAACCCTGGGCTATGCCTAGGGTTCCAAAAAGCTTACAGCGTGGTATTAAAAAAACTTCCTCAAGGTGCTAAAATATTTTTTGGTTCGCCAACCGAAAATAAATAGCCAGGAGGAAGTTCTTATGTCAAAAGACAATAATAGTTTAGCACACACAACTTGGAATTGTAAGTATCACATAGTATTTGCACCAAAATATAGAAGACAAATAATTTACGGGAAAATTAAGAAAGATATTGGACAAATCTTACGTACCTTGTGTGAGAGGAAAGGCGTGGAGATAATAGAAGCAACAGCGTGTAAGGATCACGTACATATGTTAGTGAGTATTCCGCCAAAATTAAGTGTATCAGCATTCGTAGGATATCTAAAAGGAAAAAGTAGCTTGATGATATTTGATCGACATGCACAACTGAAATATAAGTATGGAAATCGAAAATTTTGGTGTACAGGATATTATGTAGATACGGTAGGAAGAAACAAGAAGGTAATAGAAGAATATATACGTAATCAAATACAAGATGATATAGTCGCAGAACAATTAACGATGATGGAATATATCGATTCATTCACAGGGGAAGAAGTAAAGAAAAAGAAACGAAAAAATTAAGGGGAGAAGGCCTTTGGGGTCTGGCCAGTAAAAGTAGTACAATTGGCGAACCTTTCAGTAGCCCTTTAGGATTTGATCAGTAACAAAGGCTTTCAGCCGCAGAGAAAACCACCCGTTCTCACGGGTGGTCCTTATTTTATTGAAAAAAGGATAAATTATGCTTCGAAATGTATAAATTTAGTTTTAGCCGAATCTTTTAAAAATATAAGTAACCCCGTTCAAACAAATTAATATTAGTAACTCTACAAAAGCAAAAACAAATATAGTTAAAAATAAATCAAAGTAGAATTCGCCTCCAGATATAAAATCTGTCTTATCCGTTGTCCATGATTTAAATAGAATGAATAGGAAAATGGAGAATAGTAGTCCTATATAAATACATGTCCAGTGATGATAAAAATCTATTTTAAATTTACTGCGCCAAATCCATACATTCAAAGGCAAAAAAGAGATAAGAAAATATAAATGCAGCAATAGGAAATTGGGATTATGAACAGAAAAGAATAAATACTGATTTAGACAAAAGATGGCGATATTTAATAAGATTATTAGAAATGATTGCTTTTGCAAATAAATACCCCCAATCAAAATTCATTTATTCAATAGAGAGAATCAAGGTTCATTCCAAAAAAATGAACTAATGAGAGGTATTACTACCGTTAATGTGAGAATAAGGAAATTGCCTATAAGACCGCTAATTTTAAAGAATCCTCTTTTTCCTAAGAACCCACAGATAATCCCAATGAGTGGAAAAAGCCAAAGGAGTAATATAGAGAAAGTATTGGGAAAAGCAATGTTCATAAAAAACGGAAGGATATAAGCCACAAGAGCTATTACAAAAATAACAAAAGAAGCTTTGCTAAAAAAATTATGTTTCATAGTATCCTCTTTTCCTTTTTTTGTTTAATATTACCATAATAGTGATTTTTCTAAAATAGCGAAATGGAAGAATAGGAGCTCGATAGATGTCTGTATACTTCACCAACCAAGCAGTGGAAGTGGTCAATAACTTAAATAAAACGGCTTTTTAACTGGGAACGGGGAGTTTGTGGATAAAGATTTCCTCCCTTCCTATAAGTGGATGATTGAATAAATGGATAAGAGAATAAATAATAATGGTTTGATGCCTATTTGGCTATGGGCGACAAAACCGAATTTAAGAGAGGAAGGTCATTTTAACAAAGGAACAAAAGCTGTATGTTTAACAGTCGAAATACCAGAAAATAAAGTTCTTCTTTCTGATTTTGATGCTTGGCACTGTGTGTTAAATGACGGCTTTTGTATGATTTCAGAGGAAGAAGATAGGTTGTTTGAACAGGGAAAATTAACGATTACAAAGAAACAAAGCTGGGAAAGAATATTTCACTTAGCGAAATTACGCAACTCAGAAATGTGGAATAATGGGGACCAAATTGTTCAGGGAGTTACATCCGTGATTCAGAAAGAACAGATTTTGAACATAGAATATTTTATTGCTAATTAAGATCGTTTCATGGACATAATATAATGGATAAAAAAGGAGGAAATATCTTTTCCATATGGAATGTAATACGCATGTCATAGTTTAGGAGTGAAATAGATGAAAAAAATTTTAGTACTTGGTGGAACACGTTTTTTCGGAAGAAAGCTTGTGGAAGTGCTGTTGGAAGAGGGGCATCAGGTTACGATAATGACCCGTGGGACAACAAGTCATCCATTTGACGATCAAGTGGAGCATATCATCGGTGATCGCTCTATGAAGGAACAACTTAAAAATCATTTTGAAGGACGAAAATTTGATATTGTTTATGACAATATTTGCTATACATCGAATGAAGCAAGGGATTTCTGTGAAGTTTTTAACGGGAATATTGGCAAGCTTGTGTTTACCTCTTCCTTATCAACCTATTCTGCAGATGGAAAAGAAAAAAGTGAAGAAGATTTTGATTCTTATCATTATCCGATAGCATGGGGAGATAAAGAGGCTTTTACGTATGATGAAGGAAAAAGACAGGCGGAAGCCGTTTTCTTTCAGTATGCAACCTTTCCAGTTGTGGCAGTAAGGTTCCCCATCGTGTTAGGGGAAGAAGATTACACTCGTCGTTTGCATTTTCATGTGGAGCGGATTCAGCAAGGAAAAACGATTGGTTTTGTTAATATGGATGCAGAAATGTCCTTTATTCTTGCCTCAGAAGCTGCTGCATTCCTAAAATGGGCAGGTTTGTCAGACGTGGAAGGTCCATTTAATGCAACTGCAAATGGAAAAATTTCTATGGGAGAATTAATCCATATAATCGAAAAGGTGACAGGGCATGAGGCGAAAATAACGTTAAAAGGTGACGAGGAAGATACATCCCCATTTGCCATTCCTGCAACATGGTATATGAATACAGAAAAGGCAGAAAAAGCGGGGTTTGAGTTCAGTAAACTGGATAATTGGTTACCAGCTTTGATTGAGGAAATTGCAAGTAAAGATAAGCATTGATTGCGATGATTAAGGGGTATTAGTTATATTTAGGTGAAGTGGAGGGTGAATAAAGGGATAGTTATAGGAGGAGAAAAATGGCTTATGATTTAGATTGTCCTTTATGTAATCCAGATAGAGATAGCGACCAAAATATCGTCCTGGAGAATGAAACATGTTATTTTTTGCAACATAACAAACATCAAGGTGTCTTAGAGGGTAGCGGTTTAATAATTCCTAAAAACCATCACAAGGACGTCTTTGAAATAACACAAGAAGAGTGGAACGATACATATGAGCTAGTACATGAGGCAAAAAAGTTTATAGATAATTACCATTCTCCTGATGGCTATACAATAGGGTGGAATGTAGGCAAAGTTTCTAACCAAGAGATTTTTCATTGCCATCTTCACCTAATTCCAAGATATAAAGATGAACCATTGGCTGGAAAGGGAATTAGATATTGGTTAAAACAAGAGGAAAATAGACGAGTGAAAGGGGAAAGTGAATAGTTTTTATAGTGTTTGAGACACCAAAACAAGATAATGTAGTCATTTTTAAACCCATACAGAAATAACCACTGAAATTGTTTGTTCAGTGGTTTTCTTTTGTAGAATCCGAATCCTTCGTTGCTTTATATATAAAAATTTTAGCGATTTTTTCTATTGAGAATATGGTAAGTAAAAATCGCTTAACGACTTCTAGGTAGTTTTTTCTTCACTAATGTTTCTAAACAAACCGTTTCAAATCATTGATCGCCTGCAAATGCATGCCTTCGTGAAAAATCGTTCGAATTAATACTTGTTCTATTGTGTGCATGCCCATATCGATTGGGGGATATTCTTTTTCAAGCTCATTGCGATACTTTTCTATTATTTCTTGTGGTTGTGTGTTTAAAAGATCTTTTAATTCATGGAAGGACGGTGTCTCCTCTGTAAAATTGGCTGGTGTTGTACCGAAACCAAACCATTGATTGAATTGCTTCGAAGTAGGAGAGGCTTCTTTTGTTAATGCCTCGATCCATAAAAACTGATCGAGATAAAGATGACCGAGATTCCAACGGATATTATTATTAAATCCATCTGGAATAATTTCTGCTTGCTCGTCTGTCACCATTTCAACAGTCCGTAACAGTTCCTTCCGATAGGTTTCCAATTGTTTAAATAAATTTTCATGACGTGCTTCCATTTTACACACTCCTTAAACATAAACTCACAATCATTTATTCGATATGGCGATATCTATTTCCTGCACGGGAAGAATAGTGATTTTTTCTAATGGAAATACTAGAAAAAACAGGAATAAAGATAGGAGGAAAACGATGCCTCGTAAAGATGAAGAGATTAGCGAAGAAATAGAAAAGGAACCGCCGAATACGAACAAGAAAGAGGGGGAAGTAGATAAATTAAACCGCATGCTAGCAGCGGTGTTGGAGTATATTTCAGACGATGAGGTAGAAGAAATCGACATTGATTACATATTGGATCAAACAGAAGGACTTCGTGCTTGGTGGAATCAATACCGAGAGAAGAACCGCAAGCGCATGGAAGAAGAAATAAAAGAGTCATTAGGGGAACTGTCCCTTGAGGAGCTAGAGAAGATTCGGGAACAAATTAAGGCTAAACAATAAGACAAATGGTTTTCATCCATAAAAGATGAAAGCCATTTTTTCATTTCACCATGCTAAAGAAATGATTATATCGAAATAGTGGTGTGAACAACAACATTCCTTTGATAGAATCCTGAATCCGTGATAAAAAATAATTCTTCCGATAATTTTAGGAATTCCTTATTTTCTTGCCATTCGTACTAATTTAAGTTGGATTGATTGTTTTTTGTGTACACTAAATAAAACCTGCTTACCTATAATTTTTTTCAGGTCTTATTACCTATTCAGTTTCCTAGGCTTATGTTGTAAATGAAAGATACAGTCGTTTAAAAGTAGGAAACCAAGGACTATGATTTCCAAACTTTAAGTAAATTCTTCGGGAATGCTTTACCAATTTTGCAGCTAATGTAATCAAATTCTGGATAACCGTTTTTACTCGGCGACGGAAGACCTTTCTTTTAAGCGGCGCATCCCCTGATTTCAGGCTTTCTTGGCCAATAATCCGAAGGAGATTGTAGGTTAAACATCCAAGATGTAAGATTAATTCATTGGTGGCAAATTTCCCAGAAGGGAAACGTTCTAGGTCTAAATCCGTTTTTAATTCACTGTGGAATTGTTCACAAGTGGCATGTTCGTGATAAAGGCTAATTATTTCCTCTGTTTCATTAGGTAGGGTAGTCCAATAGCTCTCAAACTCAACATCTGGGATTAAGAGGATTTGGCCGTTTTTATCAATCGTTCTTTCTGTTACTTTATAGACTTGGCGAATGGCTTTTTTCATTCCCTTTGGAGTTGTTTCTAAAGCACCATAGAATACACGTTTTCCTTCTCGCTCCTGAACGCATTTACCGAATTGTTCAGCTACCATGAGCCAGTTTTCAGGCTTTTCACGGCGAGGATTTCGTTTAATTATGAAATCGGCCTTTTCATTCACACAAACTTTTAGGTTTTCGACACTATCGTTTCCTGCATCCATACGGACCAATAACGATAGATCAGTAATCATCCGAGAATATATAATACTTTTCTCGAGAAATTTCTCAGTATCCTTTTGAACGTGTGTGCTTCCCTCCCGAAGTTCCACATTTACAACGTAGCCTTCTTGACCCAAATAGGAGAAGTTAGGGGAATACCCGTCACATCCTTTGTATGTGCGACTAACCCCTTCTTTCTTAGTATTTGAGTTATCAAATGGCGATACATCAATATCCAGAGGTACGTATGATTTTTTGTCACTAGTAATTGTTGGAGTGACAGGAGAATCAAATTGCCGTATTAGTTTAGCCGATTCTTCCAGAACAATGGATTTCCATCCAGTCACCTTGGCAATTTGATCGAGTCGTTGCCGTAGTGTGGGACTTGATGGAACCACTTGAATATCCAATGCACGATAAAAGAAGGGATCATCTCGAAATTCTTCGATATGGTCGAAATCATTCTTACCTTGGCACAATAGACCCACATAAGAAGTGGTAACATCCCCATTAAGAATGGCCGGAGACGACTTGATTTCTGGGACCTTTAAGGATGAAAAACGTTTGTAAAATTTTGTTTTTGATAAAAGCAAACCTATTAAACCTAGACCCGAATGGGTCGTTAATGTATCATCGGAATCTTCTAAAATAAACTTAACCAATTTCAACACCTGCCTGGTGAAATAAAATTATCAACATAAATCAGCTGATAACATTATTATATCAGGCTTTGTGGGCACATTTATTATTAATTACGTCACGGACTCAGGAGAATGAGAGAATGGAATATCCTAGAAGAATATTAAGAAAATCTTAAGAATTTTGCTTAGCAGATATTAAGATTTTTTGCCTATGATAGAGACATCGAAGAGAGAGAAAGCAGGTGGTTGTTGTTGGAGAAAGTAAATGTGCTAGTAGTGGATGATGAGAAAGAAATTAGAGATGCCATTGAAATATATCTTAAAAACGAAGGGATTACCGTTTTAAAAGCAAGTGATGGACTAGAGGCATTGGATATTTTAATGGAACAAACCGTTCATTTAATTCTAATGGATATTATGATGCCAAATTTAGATGGGATTTCTGCTACTTATAAAATTCGTGAACAAAAAAATATTCCGATTATAATGCTGACAGCGAAAAGTGAGGATACGGATAAAATATTAGGCTTGCAAATAGGCGCTGATGATTATATCACAAAACCATTCAATCCAATGGAGCTAGTCGCAAGAGTGAAATCGCAATTACGAAGATATGTGACACTTGGAACCTTTGATGGTGTGAAGAAAAAAATAGACCTTCATGGATTAACATTAGACCAGGAGGCAAAAGAAGTAGCGGTAAATGGAGAAAGTGTAAAGCTAACGCCGATTGAATATAAAATCGTTGTATTATTAATGAAAAATGCAGGCAGAGTATTCTCTATTACGGAAATTTATGAAAGTGTATGGAAGGAACCTGGGTACAATGCTGAAAACACGGTGGCAGTACATATTCGAAAAATCCGCGAGAAAATCGAAGTGGATCCAAAAAATCCGCGTTTCTTAAAGGTGGTGTGGGGCATTGGCTACAAAATGGAGAAGTAAAGCTATTTTTATCATTTGGACATTGTTGGTTACGATTGGGCTTAGTGGGTTAGCACCGCTAAAAATATGGCTAACGCAATATATACATACAAATTATTATGACTCCACCAAGTTTGAAGACAAACGAATGTATTTTACAGAATTATTAAGTGATTATCAATTATATCAGGTGCCAATAGAAGAAGCGAAAAAGAACATCAGTGTCACGAAAGAAGAAATCGCTGAATATCGTGATTCATACGCAAGTTTAAATGAACAAATGCAATTAATTAATGATCAGTATGAAGAAGATATAGCCCTAGCAATCGAAAATGGAGATGAAGCAGCAGAGAAACTGTTAACAGAAGAAAGAGATCGAGATATAAAGGAAATCACAGAGCTATTGCCAAATGATGAATATGTCCAAGAAAAAATAAAAGAAGAAAAACAATTAGAGGTAGATCGATATTATCGAGATTTGGAAAATACAAAATATGAATTTGAGCAATGGGCTGAATCATTCTACTATTATTTAGAGAATGGTAAGACGGGAAAAGTTGTAACTAATATGACTATTTCTCCAGGAGAAACAATAGAAAAGGTAGTAAACAAGGACAATACAAAGTTCTTAGGCAACTTCTACTTTACATCGAACACAGAGAAGTTAAATTTGCCCGGACAATCAATAATCTACAGAGATAAAGGGTTTGCAATTTGGTCATGGGAAGATGAAATGATGATTCCTCCTATCGTAAGTCAGTTGAAAAAAGAGATTGGTAATTATGAAGGAATCGTGGCTGTACCCAAAAAATTAAGTAATGGTAGTTTGCTGATAGAGGAAGAGAATAAGTATTATGCTTATCAAAAGAAAATGATTTTTGCAAGTTCATTAAGCATTATCAGTTTAGTAGTAAGTATTTTCATGCTTGTAAAAAGGAAAATCAGTTTTGCGCAATGGGACTATTCCTTTTATCGAAAGGTTCCAATTGATATCCGATATGTGCTATTGGTGATAAGTGCCATATTAGCTGTTATTGGACTATGGGGAATTGGGGACCAACTATCCATGAAGGTGAATGAACTAGGAGGGAATTGGGGTGATATTCTTGCCTTTCTTCTTTTAGCATGGGTATTTGTAACACTATCTCTTATGCAAGGATATCTATTAATTAAAGAGAAAGTAAAGTGGAAAAATACATTTATAAGTATAAGTGTAAATAAGTTGAAAACGGCTATTTCACGGGTTCTCTCTAGTAGAGATTTTACCAAAAAAGCGATTGGTAGCTTGCTAGTGATTTTTATGTTAGGTCTATTTTTACCAATAAGTCTGGTATTGCAAATTCTTATCCCATTCTATTTAGTAGCTGCTCTTTTCATTGGAATTCCAGTTATTATTTTTGTGGTGAGAAATATAAAGGCTTTTAGTAAGCTGCTTGCACAAACGAATGCAGTAATAAATGGAGATTTACATCAAGAAATATCAATCCAAGGGGCGAAAGAGTTGACTTCTCTCGCAAAGAATATTAATACGTTAAAATCTGGGGTAATTGTTTCAAAGACAGCCCAGGAAAAAAGCGAACGCCTAAAAACCGAATTAATTACCAATGTCAGTCACGATCTACGCACGCCTTTAACATCTATCATTAACTACACGGAATTATTGAAAAATAAAAATCTAACAGAGGAAGAAAAAGAAGGCTATCTGGCCATTATTGACCGAAAATCACAGCGGTTAAAAGTATTGATTGATGATTTATTTGAGGTTTCGAAAATGGTTAGCGGCAATGTGGAATTGAAGAAGGAAAAGGTAGATTTAGTGCAGCTTTTACAGCAAGCATTAGGAGAATATGATGAAACAATCAAAGCCTCTACTCTTGATTTTCGTGTAACCAATCAAGAGCCGTCGATTAATGCAGTAGTAGATGGGCAAAAGCTATGGAGAGTTTTTGATAATTTAATAGGAAATATTTTGAAGTATTCCTTGGAGCATTCTCGTGTCTACCTTTCGATTAAACAAGAAAAAGGGCAAGCGATTCTTCAATTTAAAAATATTTCTAAGTATGAACTAGATGACAATATGGATGAATTATTTGAGCGTTTTAAACGAGGGGATACCTCTAGACATACGGAAGGATCCGGACTTGGACTTGCGATTGCAAAATCGATTATCGACCTTCATGAGGGAATGATGACAATAGAGACAGATGGAGACTTATTTAAAGTTACCTTAGCGCTACCTGTAAATGAACAGCGAAGCTAAAAATGAATAAGAAACAAGCAGCCTATCTGTACTCATTGCTTTACCCGATTACGAGAAATGAAGTAATTGCAAGGAAAATAGTATTTGATGTACTAAAGGAATATAAACATATAGATGAAAAAATAATCATTCGCAAAGCCATTAACAAAGCGATTGAAGCAGGTAAAGCTAAGATAGGATAGAAGGTACTTCCTTTTCGATGATGAAAAGGAAGTATTTTTTTACTAGAAATATATGTTAAAATAATTTAAAAGATTATGAATAATCACAGAAAGAAGGAAAGAAAAGTGACCATCAAAAAAATCGGTATTGTAGGGCTTGGAGCGATTGGTGCAGTATACGGCAAAATGCTTCAGGAAGTAGAAGGATTAGAAGTACAAATTATTGTCGATGAGCATAGAAAAACAAAATATGAAAAAGAAAAATTCTACATAAACGACGAAGAAACTTCCTTTCATTACATCCATCCAGATACACAATCAGAAGCCTTTGATTTGGTTCTCCTTGCAGTAAAATATGGACAGCTTCAAGAAGCAATCTCCCTAATTCGTCCATTTGTAGGAGAGAAAACAGTAATTCTTTCCTTATTAAATGGGATTACAAGCGAGGAAGAAATTGCACAAAGCTATGGGGAAGAAAAGATTCTCTATTCCATCTGCAATGGTATTGACTCAACAAGAGAAGGCAATCGAATCTATTACAGTACTCCTGGAATCATCACTTTTGGGGAAAGAGTAAATATAGAGCTGACGGATCACGTAAAAGAGGTCAAAGAATGCTTAGAAAGAGCAAATATACCAGTTGATGTACCAATAGATATGGAACGAGCACTATGGAATAAGTTCATGATTAATGTAGGCATGAATCAAGCTTCAGCTGTGACGAGAGCACCATATGCTTATTTTCAAAAAGAAGGACAAGCAAGAGAGCTAGCAAAAAGTGCGATGAAGGAAGTAATTCAGCTTGCACAGGCAAAGGAAATTGACCTAACAGAACAAGACATGGATTATTTTTTTGCCAATGTATTAAGCAAAGTTGGCGGAACAGGAAAGACATCGATGCTGCAGGATATCGAAGCTGGCAGAAAAACAGAAGTCGCTTTATTTGCCGAAAAAGTTATCGATTATGGCCAGAAGCTTGGCATCGAAACACCTATTAATCAAGCATTCTATCGAATTATTAAAACAGTGGAGGAAATGCAAGGGTAGAAAAGCTCTAAAAAGAACGGGGGATTCAAATGGTTCAAAGCACACAACAGTCCTATTCGCCGCCAAAACATATCGTTTCAGCAGCGACGATCATTATTAACGAACAAGGCGAAATTTTATTAATCAAGGGACCTAAGAGAGGATGGGAAATGCCAGGCGGACAAGTGGAAGAGGGGGAGTCCTTGAAAGACGCCGCAATAAGAGAAGCAAAAGAAGAATCAGGTATTGATATTGAGATTGTAAAATTTTGTGGAATATTCCAAAATGTGAACTGTTCCATATGTAATACGCTGTTCTTAGCAAAACCAGTTGGGGGAGAATTAGCTACTTCTCCAGAAAGCTTGGAAGTAGGCTTTTTTCCCATTAAGGAAGCATTGGAAATGGTAACACATAAGAATTTTAGGGAAAGAATAGAGAAATGTTTGGATGAAAGTAGCCAGCCTTTTTGTGTAGAATTTTAAAATGCTGCAGAAAAATAACAAAAAACAAAACAAGTGAGGAATTCAAAAAATGACGACAGTTGGTCTGATAAGGCATGGAATCACCGAGTGGAACACTTTAGGAAGGGCACAAGGAATATCAGATATCCCTTTAAATGACCTGGGAATAAGCCAAGCAATAGCTATAGGAAATAGACTACTGCAAGAAGAGAAATGGGATATTTTAATTACAAGTGATTTGTCGCGAGCAATTGTAACCGGAGAAATTATTGGAGAAAAAAATCAACCTACCAATAAGTCATAAGGAAAAAAGAGTTCGTGAAATAGATTGCGGGAAAATGGAAGGGACAACCTTAGAAGAAAGAATTTCGAAATGGGGTAACAATTGGCGAGAGCAAGATTTAGAAATGGAAAAATTTGAAGACGTGGGAAAAAGAGGGAAGCAGTTTTTAGAAGAAATAATTTTACGATACCTAGGAAAAAGGATATTAATCGTTAGCCATGGTGCTTTCATTGGACTGACCCTTAAACAAATACTTCCAGCAGTTTTCCAAGATACTTATATAGATAATACCTCCCTTACAATTTTAAATCATTCTGACGGAAACTGGGAATGTACTCTGTATAATTGTACCAAGCATATTATGTGATGTCGTTATTTTAGAATTATTGAACTAGGTTATTAAATTAATAGGGAAAAGGGTGGTGAAATATTTGAACGGTTACAAAGCAATGCTATTTGATTTAGATGATACCTTGCTTGATAGAGATAATGCGGTAGATAAACTATTTTTCATTATGTTAGAAAAATGTTATGAGGATATTGATGATTCCATAAAAAGGGGAATGCTGCAAAAATTCAAAGAATATGACAAGAGAAGCTATGGTCAAAAGGATAAAACAAAGGTTTTGGCATCTTTTTTTGATGCGTATCCACCGAAATACAGAATACCAAACAATGACATCTTAGCTTTTTGGAATAATCATTTTCCGTATTGTTTTGCAGTAAATCAAGATAGGATTAACATAGTAAATAAGATAAAGAGCCAAGTGAAAGTTGCAATTATCACAAATGGTACTGTCCATAGACAAAAAGCAAAAATAATGAGCACCAATTTACATAATTATTTCGATACAATTATCATTTCCGATGAAGTGGGGTTTAGTAAACCGGACAAACGCATATTTGAACTAGCTTTAAATAAGCTTAATGTGCAGCCAGAGGATACATTATTCGTTGGGGATGACTTAGAAAGAGATATTAGTGGTTGTCAAAATGCCAATATAAAGGGTGTATGGTTTAATCCTCGTAGGATCAATAATGCTACCGAGATAAAACCATTTGCTGAGATTGATTCATTTGAGCAATTATTAAACCATTTTACATATGTCAATAAGGGAAGTGCTTCATGAAGGTCTCTTTAATTGTAGCGATGGACAAGAACAGAGTAATCGGGAAAGATAATGATATTCCTTGGAGGATTCCGAGAGATTGGGAGTATGTGAAGAAAATAACTTCAGGACATCCAATTATTTTGGGGAGAAAAAACTTCCAATCCATCGGAAAAGCATTAAGTAAAAGAAGGAATATCGTCATATCGAGAGACAGAGAATTAGTATTTGATGGCTGTGAAATGGCCCATTCATTAGATGAAGTATTTAAATTGTGCGAAAAGGAAGAAGAAATATTTATTTTTGGTGGCGAAGAAATTTATAGAATATTTCTTCCATATGTAGAAAAAATGTACATTACAAACATTCACGCAGAGTTTGAAGGAGACACATTCTTCCCAAATGTTGATTTAAGCAAATGGACGCAGACTTCTGTTACGCAAGGAATAAGAGATGAAAAAAATCCTTATCCATACTATTTTCATATTTATGAACGTGTACCTTCTTAAACAATTGTGTATGTCTAAATGGCTTAGTATAAGTGAAGGCAAAAAAGGCGAACTATTGTGCCCCCCTTTTTTCTATAGTGTATTCTGACTGAAGCAAACTAACATTCTTTTATTTAAAAAACAAACCCAAAATAAGCTTCTTCCTGATCTGTATCCTCAAAATATTTTATCCCCAAATATTGAAAGCCAATTTTGCCAAGAACTTCTAAAGAAGCTTTGTTTTCAATGCTGGCAGAAGCAATTACTTTTTGCAAACTTCCTTGTTCTTTAGCAAACATCATACATGCACTAGCTGCTTCTGTAGCATAGCCTTTATTCCAATTGTTTTTTGTGAAATGGAAAATAAGTTCCACTTCTTCGATAGAATCCTCGATATTAAAACCGGCAGCTCCGATTACTGTATTGTTAGCTAAGTCAATAACACCATAAACCGAGAGACCAAAATCATCTTGACATTGCTGATAAAAATCAACAACTTGAGGCAATAATGCAGAGGAAGTACTGCCTCCACAATATTTCATTACTTCTTCATTTCCCCAAAACTGTTCGCACGCCTCAATATCTTCTATTGTTAATAAACGAAATCCTAATCGCTCACTTGTAAAAAGAAAATCCAATAAAAAAACTCCTTTAATATATTCTATTATTCATTTAACCATTTTAGCTTATAAGAACAGTTTCATGCAAAATTTAATGAAGAGGGAGAGGAGCAGAAGAATGGAGGAATATATAGAAATGAAAAGCACAAAAGATAATAATCTTATCTTTTGTGCTTTAAGTATGTTGAAATATAATGGAAAAAAAGAGATAGAAACTCATTTTGAATTTTCATACTTGCCAATAGATGTTGTGATACATTCTGCTAGTTCAGAACAATTCCCTTCATACATATGAAATGTTAAAGAATGAAGCAAATGATCGAATTGGTCAGGTGGTGAATCCGTGTTACTTAGTTCTGTAGACCAGTTAATTTTAGAGATAGAAATAATAAAAGAATTAGTTGTTTTCATGATATATAATTTCGTATCAATTAAACCTGGTGGAGCAATATCTTCTCGTACGGTAATCATTTCAACAACCTCCCCATTTTTATTTCCATTATACTCCTTTTTTTCGACGTTTTTTTCCAAAAATAGAATATTTAAATAAAATGTTAAATGACTGTTATCTTTGCAATATAAAAGGGCTTTTGTATCTATACTCACCTACTATAGTTTGACAAAAAGCAATAATCATTGTATAGTTGATTACATAACTAATCAACCGTTCAACGTGTGAAGGAAGGAGAAATCCGTGAAAGCTGTTTTTGATGACTCAAAGCCTATTTTCCAGCAAATTTCAGATATGATTGCAAATGAAATTGTGGAAGGAGAGTTAGTGGAAGGTGATCAAATCCCTTCTACAACTGAAATTTCAAAGTTTTATCAAATTAATCGTGCTACTGTTCAAAAAGGACTTGCAGCATTGGTTGAGGCTGGATACGTATATAAGCAACGTGGCGTTGGCATGTTTGTTTCAAAAGGTGCCAAACAAAAGCTGCTTGAAAAGCGTAAAGAAGAGTTTTACAAGGAATATGTAAAACCGATGATGGAAGAAGCAAAGCGTATTGAAATAAAAAAAGTAGAATTACTTCAAGTAATTAAGGAGGATTATACAGATGATTAAACTTGAGAATGTCTCGTTTGCATATGGCAATATTCCCGCTCTAAAAAATGTAAATATTTCAGAAACGGAACCAATCATCATGGGACTTTGGGGTCGGAATGGATCTGGGAAGACGACGTTTATGAAGCTTTTATCGGGTATGGAAAATATTGATGCTGGTTCTATCAATGTGAATGGTATTACCCCATATAACAATAAGGAGGCAATGAACAATATAACGTATGTCCAAGAAAATCATCCCTTCTCCGTACTTTGGAATGTTGAGGATGCCTTACGTTATGGGGAATTGTTTAATAAAAACTGGGATATAGAGCTAGCTGAGCATCTAATTGCATTATTCGAACTTCCAAGGAAAAAGAAAATCAAGAATTTCTCTAAAGGGATGCAAACAATGTTACAAATTGTCTTGGGGCTCGCTAGTAAAGCTCCTGTAACCATTATGGATGAACCAACGAATGGGCTTGATGCATATATGAGAAAGCAGTTTTACGATGCACTCCTTAATACGTATGAGGAAGATCCTCGCTTCATTATTTTATCTACCCATCATATTGATGAGATTGAAGCAATGTGTGAAAAAATCGCGATTATTAACGAACAGACAATTGTGCGTTATGAAGAAACAGAAGAGTTGAAAATGCATGGTGTTCTATTATCCGGATCAGCAAAATCGATAGAGTCTTTAATAGAAGGACATACAATTTTAGAAAAAAGAAAACTTGGAAAACAAATCAATGTAATGATTGACGACATATTTACTGATGAGTGGAAATTAAGAGCTAAAGAAGCTGGTGTTACGGTGGAAAAAGCAAAATTGCAGGATTATTTAGTTAACTATACAACAAAGAAAGAGGTGCAAAAAGGATGAATACTTTTACTGGACCATTCCGATTAATGATGAGAGAAATGAGTCTAACATTTTATATAAATGCTGCCATTACTTTTGTGCTCTTCGCTTTTTATAATATTTTAGGGTTTATGGGTGTAGCAGATGCTGGAGTATTTATCTTGTTCGGACCTTTATTCATTGTCTTTCTCATCTATCCGTTTGCTAATTTTAGTGGCTACAAATATATTCTTTCATTAGGCGGAACTAGAAAACAGTTTGTTTTGGCTTTGTATCTTACAGCATTCATTTATAGTATTAGTAGTGTAGTAATCCTTAATTTATTTTATCTAATCACCAATAATATAAATAGTACGATTAATCTTTTGCATTTAGCAGAACTTACGAGTAGCTCCAATTGGCTTGTATATCTATGGGTAGATTTTTGTTGGATATTCTTTTTATTTAGTTTGGGAATGATTGTAAAAACGATTTGGTTTAATTATGGTACCGTATTAACACTTACTGTAGCTACGTTACTCCTAATTATCGGTACGATTATCGTTGTTTTTGGAGATATAAGCTGGTTATTAGAAGTCATTTTCATGAACCATCTCCAGTTTGTTACCAGCTTATTTGGGATATCCCTTGTTTTTCTTCTGTCCTCCTACTTATTAATGCAAAACGCACCTTTAGAAAAAAGTGATCGTTTGCTTTGGAGACAAAAGAAAGCATATTAATCCTTAAAATATAAGGAGCCAAACAAATACGAATTTGTTTGGCTCCTTTATATTCACGAATAGGTATGTTGAAGTTATGATAGAATGGACTATAATGACGAAAACGAACATATATTCTTTGTGGGTAAGGAGAGATATTGGTGAATACATACACTACTAGTGCATTAAATCAAATTGAAATAGCTTTAAACACGACAATAGAAATAATCGATGCTTTAGAAGAGACGGACTTACAAAAAAGACTATTTGTAAATAAACGTTCAATAGGTGAACTGTTAGAACATATCGCTGTTATTTGTAAAGCGGATTTTCTGATTTCTAACGGTGCAACACAAGAAGAAATGAATGACTATTATTCAAGTATTTCATTAAAAAGCAAAAAGGATGTAAAAGAGGCTATTGTAGATAATTATCAATTTCTAAAAGATAATTATATGAATCTGGCAGAAACGCAATTACACGAGCATAGTACTTCCTATTGGGGAACAACTTACACAAAATATGAGTGGCTGATAGAAATAGTAGCCCATGTATATCACCATAGAGCTCAATTACATACAATGCTTGTTCACGGATATGGAAAAGAGTTAAATATTTTATTATTTGAATAAAAAGACTCTTACATTTACTTATCTTTGATGGGAAAATTAGCGCTTTTTTTCTGTGAACTAATATTTGTTTTAATGGCTTAATAATTCATAGAATACTACCTTTGATTCAAAAATGAAAGAAACGGGTAGAAAACTGATAATTATAAAAAAATTAAAATGAAGAATTTTGTAGTAAAATGAATCATCTAAAGTGTACCACTCTTTAGTATGCGACATATAATTTATGAAAAAGGTGATTTATTATAAAACATTTTTGGAAGCCATTCACATTTTTTGTGACGATTAGCCTCTTTATTATATTTTTCCGTTATACAGATATCTTTCAGGCGATTCGTCAAGGGGAGATTGATTCAGTCACTTCTGTATTTAAAAATAATCTTTCTTATGCACTTATTGTAAGTTTATTCATTATGATTATTCAGAATAGCTTTACTGTTATTCCTTTAATTTTGGTGATTACCCTCAATTTTTACTCATTTGGCTTCTTTTATGGATTTCTATGGAGCTGGTTCTCTAGTGTAATAGCAGCGATGATTATTTTTTATGCCACTCGCTTTTGGTTCCAAGATTTTGTGATTAGCAAAGTTCAAAAACATCAAGAAATGTTGGATAAAATTGAACAAAAAGGGATGCGATATGTCGTATATGGCAGAATTTTTCCTTTTTTCCCGACAAGTATCTTAAATATCATTGCAGGTGTTAGCAACATTTCTATTCGTCCCTTCACAATTGGTACAGCAATAGGCAACTTCTTTTACTTTTTTGTACTTGCATTAATTCCATATGGCGTTTTCTCCACAGATATTAATCCACTAGCATTAATCATTATTGTTTTACTGATTACTGGAGTTTTTTATTATTTTAACAGCAAAAAGCCATCATTGATGGAAAGAGTAAAGGAAATAAAGCGAAGAGCGTAACAAAATTTCTCGAAAGGTAGGCTTCTACTTTTCGGGTTTTTTATTAGTATTTTATAAAAAGCAAGAACAAAAGGGGATTAAAAGTATAAACAGTAGGTAGATTTGGGAAATAGGAGAAAATGAACTTGCTATATTTCAAAAAAAATAGTTGTCAGATACAATAAAATAGGTGAAAAGTGGAGTGAGTGTTATAGTAAATAAAGACGTATTTTTTCTTGACAATAAGTAAAAAAGAAATTATAGTAAATATGAAATCGATACCATAGAAAGAGAGGAATGCTCTTTATGGCTACAATTAAAGATGTGGCAAAAAAGGCAGGACTATCTGTTTCAACTGTTTCTCGATATCTAAATAATCATCCTTATATTTCCGACGACAAACGTGAAAGAATCAAAAAAGCCATGGATGAGCTTAATTATACTCCAAGCTCTGTCGCCACACAGTTGCGATCTAAAAAAGGTACAATGATTGGAATTTTGGTATCTCGTATTACCAATCCATTTTTTTCATATTTAGTTGATTCAATTGAGAGGCAAGTGAAACTACATGGCTACAATGTTTTAATTATGCAAACATATGATGATAAAAATGCAGAAATCAGAATGTTGGAGATGCTAAAACAGCAAGTCATTGCCGGGTTAATCATGTGTTCAGTAGAAGGCGATCCTACTATCATTGAATCTTATCAGGAATTTGGACCAATAGTTTTGTGTAACGAACAAATTTCTAGTTCCACCATTCCACAAGTTTTTACCAATCAAGAAAAAGCCACCTACGATGCGACTAATTATTTGATCACAAAAGGTTACCGCAAAATTGCCTATTGTACAGGTGGTAGCTTAACTCGTGGAGGACATGGTAATGCTCGTACCAGTGGATTTGAAAAAGCATTAACTGAAAGTCAGTTACCAATGAAAATTGATTGGATATTTAAACAGGTGCATACAAATAAAGATGGTCAGCAAATCGCTAATAAAATCTTGGCACTACCAAAAGAAAATCGTCCAGATGCAATCTTTACTAGTAGTGATGAAGTTGCAAGTGGAATCCTCCAAATGATGATTAAGGCAGGGAAGAAGATTCCAGAAGATTTAGCAATCATGGGTTTTGACAATCAACCATTTACGGCATTGTTAACAGTACCATTGACAACGATCGCTCAACCAGTAGCGGCGTTGGGAAAAGAGTCGACTAATTTGTTAATTGCTCTTCTTGAGGATAGAAATTATCAAATTGATGATTCAGAATTAAATTTAGAGTTAATTATCCGAGAATCTGTGTAAGCAGGTTCTTTCATAGCACACATGTGGTATCGATACCATAAAAGGAGGAGTAAAGAAAATGGAAAATTATTTTCCAGAAAAAGCACCAAAGATACTAAAGGAAAAACCATTTTGGTGGAAAAAAGAGCGGAATTAAAATAATTTTAGATTTAGTTGTTAATCACACTTCTGATAAGCATGTATGGTTTCAATCAGCTCTTAATGATTCAAAAAGCAACTATCGCAATTATTATATCTTTAAAGAAGGAAATAATGGAAATCCCCCAAATAATTGGCGTTCTATCTTTGGCGGTAGTGTTTGGGAGAAAGTTCCGAATGAAGAAAATATGTATTACTTTCATACATTTGATAAAAAACAGCCGGATCTTAATTGGGAAAACCCAGTTCTTCGTCAAGAAATCTATGATATGGTCAACTGGTGGTTGGAAAAGGGTATTTCAGGCTTTCGAATTGATTCGATTACTTTCATTAAAAAGGATCAAGACTATACAGATGTAATTCCAGATGGTGCGGACGGATTAGCTAGTGTAAAACATAAAGGCCGTAATCGTCCTGGTATTAAAGACTTCTTGAGTGAATTAAATCGGGAGACTTTCCAAAAATATGAATGTGTTTCGGTTGGTGAAGCTCCAAGAGTTACGTATGAAGAATATGATCAATATATTGGTAATAACGGTTATTTCAATATGATATTTGATTTTCATTATGCTGATATAGATGTTGAAAGTGGAAGCGAATGGTTTAGAAGAACTAATTGGCAGATCAAGGAGCTTAAGAATCAAATTTTTAAAAGCCAAGAGGCAATCCAAAAAAACGGCTGGGGTGCCAACTTTCTGGAAAATCATGATCAACCACGCTCTATAACAAAATATATTAAAGATGAAAAATATCAAAATGAAATTGGGGCGAAGGCGTTAGGTACTTTGTTTTTCTTTCTTAGAGGAACGCCGTTTATTTACCAAGGACAAGAACTAGGAATGAAGAATTTTAAACGTGGAACAATCGCCGATTTTAATGATGTATCAAGCATTGATAATTATCAACGATCCATGTTAGAAGGCTATACTAGTCAAGAGGCATTAGAGTTTGTTAATCAGCGTTCACGAGATAATAGTAGAACTCCATTTCAGTGGAATTCTAGTGAAACAGCTGGCTTTAGCGAATCTACTGTTCCATGGTTAAAGTTGGTTGGGGATCACACTACAGTAAATGCTAGAGTACAATTGGAAAAAGAAGATTCAGTACTCTGTTATTATAAAAAAATGATTCAATTAAGAAATAAGTCTAAATATCGCGAAACGTTGATTTATGGAGAGTTTGTTCCTATGAATACGACAGATCACATTATTGCATATGAACGAATTGGCAGAGAGACGATTCAAGTAATAATTAATTTATCCAATCAAGCATCTCTCATCGAGGGCCTTAGTGGAGAGATTCTATTAAATAACTATTCAGAGATAACTTATGAGAAAAATGGCTTAACATTACAACCATATCAAGCACTTGTGCTAAGAAAGGAAGAAAACAATGGCTAAAAAAACAAACTACCAAGATATTGCGAAAAAAATTGTTGCAGTAGTCGGAGAAGATAATATCGTCTCCGCTACACACTGTGCTACCCGTCTTCGCTTACAAGTCAAAGATCGTAATGTCATTGATGATTCACAAGTTGAAGAAGTAGATCAGGTAAAGGGTGTGTTTTATAATGCAGGGCAATATCAAATAATTTTGGGAACAGGAATTGTTAATAAAGTTTATGCCGAAATGCAATCGCTTTATTCTTATAAAGAAAATTCAAAAGATGAAATGATGAAAGATGGTTCTTCTAGGCTGCAACGTGCTGTTCGTAATATTGCAGATATTTTTGTTCCCATTATCCCGATTTTAGGAGCAACTGGTCTTTTCCTAGGATTAAAGGGCGTGCTCTTTAATGAAGCTGTATTAAATGCCATGGGGTTATCATTTTGGTTTCAGTTTTCATTGCTTTGTTTATTTTAGGTCCATTAGTTCATGGTTTTGAATCACAGGCAGTCAAAGTAATTGAGCTGTTTTTACATTTACCATTAGGAATTGGCGGATTAATCATCGGATTCCTTTATCCGATTGCTGTCATGACAGGGATGCACCATATGTTTATTATGATTGAAACTTCTTTAATTGCTTCAACTGGGTTTAATCCTTTGATTACTGTTTGTGCTATGTATGGTTTTGCCAATGCTGCTGTTTGTTTAGCCATTGCCTTGCGAACCAAAAATTCCGCGGTTAAGACGGCTGGAATATCGGCGACTGTAACACAGTTGTTAGGTGTTAGTGAACCAGCATTATTTGGAGTTGTCATGCGGACAGGTATGAAAGCGATTGGTGTAATGCTTGCAAGCTCAGCAATTGGTGGGATGGTACTATCGTTTTTAGATATCCAAGCAAACAGCTACGGGTTAGCGGTGCTTTTATCCCCGTTAATGTATATTTATAGTCCTTATCAGGTAACTACTTATTTATTAGTTGGAATTGGAACCGTTATCTTAGCGTTTGTTTTGACAAATCTAATAGTTTTCAAGAAAGAATCAACTATACCACAGGAAAAACTTTGATTATGAAACATGTAAAATCAATCATGTTCAAGATTTGACTCTGTTAGATGAGGGATTTGACCTATATGCAACACAAGCATTTAATGCACCAGACGGACGTTGTCTCAGCATTGGTTGGATTGGTCTACCGGAAATGGAATATCCTACTTTTAAGGATGGGTGGGCTCATTGTCTAAGCTTAGTAAAGGAATTAAAGTTGATTAACGGTGAGCTTTATCAATATCCGGTAAACGAAATGAAAAAGTTACGAAATGATGAACAGAAAGTTGTCATTAATGACAAAATGATTACTTTAGAAGAAACGAAAAATTCTTATGAGTTGCAAATTAGGGTGCCAAGTAACAGTAAAGGACATATAGAACTTTTCGGAAATAAAGATCGAGATCATTTTCTATGTTTAGAATATGATACTGTAAACGGAAAACTCAAATTAGATCGCTCTCGTACGTTCAATCCTATTAATCTTAACTATGGAGAGGAAAGAAGCACGGATCTAAAGAAAAACGAAGAATTATTATTATCGATTTTTGTTGATCAATCGGTTTGCGAAATCTTTATTAACAATGGGCAAAAGGTAATGACCACTACTTATTATCCCGAACAAGGTCAAAATAATGTTTATGTAGAAGGGGATATGGAGTGCTTAATAACATATTTTCCTTTTAGCAAAACAAACTGAAAAAAATGAAGGTTGTCCGTGTATTTTAATTGAATGGAAGAGCTAACAAAATTTCCCGAAAGGTAGAATATCTACTTTTCGGTTTTTTAATTGTAAAAATTATGAAACTATTTTGGGAAAGGTTCGTATATAAATTATCAACTACATAGGATAAGGGAGGAGCAAAACATGGTTGGAATTATTATTTTACTATTTTTAGCAATTATAGTGGCATCTGTTTTCAGTGCCTCATCCAAAGGAAAGACAAATAACATAAGCAATCATCATAATAATCATTATTATCCACCATTTACAGGCGGATCAACAGAAAGCTCAAATGCATCTTTCTTTGATGGAGGAAATGATTGTGGTGGTTCCTCTTTTGATAGTGGAGGAGATTGTGGAGGCGGTGGAGAATAGAAAAAATATCTATTGAATTTTCTATTTATAATGAAAAATCGAAACTTTTCTACAATATCAATCGTCCAATAGTAAAAGAGTAAGGAAAGGTGGCAAAATTGTTCGTATGTTTATGATGGTAACAATGATAGGATTTATTTTCGTCTTTATATGGTTACTAATGGATACGATGTATTTTTCAAAACCACCAAAACCTGAGGTATCATGGAAGAATAACAGAATTCCAACAACAATTGGCTCGAATTGCTGGCAAGGTTCATTAAAAGGATCCTGTGTCGATTACGTCTATGCATCTCCTTGGGATATGGGGTTAAGGAATGGCTCTGTGACAGTGGAACCGAATTCAACGATTACAATTGATTTTAATAAGAAACCATTAGACGGCTCATTACAAGTTGCTGAAGTATTTGAAGATGGAGAAGAGGAATTTATTGAGATAGACAGAAATACAATGACTGTACCAGCCCAAAAAGGAACATATGTCTATATGATTTATGCAAAATGGGATCAAGGCAACCCCAATTACACATTTTCCATAAAAGTCGAATAGGTTGTCTAAGACCCGCAAAGATGGGGACTAGACAGCCTATTTTACTGTGATATTACTACATACATAATATTTTTGACAAACTACAAGGAAGGGAATGGAATGAAAAAAATCCAATATTGAATTTATTGATAGCATTAATTTTTTTGTTATTATTGGTAGTTTCTATGAAACTATTTGACAATTATTTAGCTGCACTTATTATTTTTTTGGAACTTTGTAAGGAAAAGAAGCGTTCATAAGCAGAATGAAAACCATTTTCTCAGCGAAAGTAAGGAAAAAAAGCGTTCATAAGCAGAATGAAAACCATTTTCTCAGCGAAAGTAAGGAAAAGAAGCGTTCATAAGCAGAATGAAAACCATTTATTCAGCGAAAGCAAGGAAAAGAAGCGTTCATAAGCAGGATGAAAACCATTTTTCAGCGAAAGTAAGGAAAAGAAGCGTTCATAAGCAGGATGAAAACCATTTTCTCAGCGGAAGCAAGGAAAAAAGGCGTTCATAAGCAGAATGAAAACCATTTTTTCAGCGGAAGCAAGAAAAAAGGTGTTCATAAGTGAGATGAATGCAAAAAATTGGAGAAAAGAAAGGAAAAGGTCACCATTTCTCTCTATCTATCAAAAACTTAAGAAAAAATTAAGGCAACTCTCGCATAATGTAATTAGATTACAGATAGGAGAGATGAAAGTGAAGAAAATACAAAATTGGATAGCTATCCTTGCGATGTTATTTTTATTAACTCAATCAACAATAGGAGTTGTAGCTTATGTAAATAAAGATGAACCTTCCCAAAGGATGGGAATGATGGGACAACCACCTAATGCGGCTACTGCTTCGACAAATACAGATACCAATACAGACGCAAATAGCAATACAACAGAAAATGATAATTTTTCAGCCGATACTCAAAATGACATGATGCCGTTTAATGGGATGGAGGAAAGAGGCGGTGCACCGATGGATAATAATGATAATACAGCAAGTTTAATAGGTTATATTGCAGGAATTGTTATTTCTCTGGGTGGTTTAGTCGTAACATTTCTTAATTGGAGAAAAAATAAACAAATCGATATCGCAGAATAATTTAGATTGGCAGCATGAGACTATCTATAGTCTCATGCTGCCTTTTTTCATTTGGTCAATAATATGGGTAATTTCCGTAAGTAGAATAGGCTGGATTATTTCCATATGGATACGAGTAAGGAGAGAAAGGTTGACCATAATTCCATAGCTGTTGATATTGTCCAGGCGTATGGTGAAAAGGAGTTATCACAAGTGGGTTACCTGCAGTAAATCCAGTTGGTGTTATAGCACCAAGGGGGATTGCCCCAACTCCCACCGCACCATGACCGATTACTGGAGCTGCACCGGCAAAACCACCAACGCCAACCGGTCCAACATGGCCACCATAAGCTCTATTTGTAGGATTCATTTTTATTCACCTCCTTCCTTACTATATGTAATTGGAAATGATTGGCGCTTGTCTATCTTAGATAAAAATAAAAAAGTATTGGATTCTTCCGAAAAGTGTGTGTATAATAAGAAAAAAATATAGGGAATCGTAGAAAAAGAGAGTAGCTGTTTGCAAAGCGATAGCGAATTAGGGACGGTGGAAGCCTAATGTAGAGCAAGCAGTGAAGCGCACTTTGGAGATATCATGCTGAACACAAGTAGGGATGATCGGTGACAGGCCGTTAACTGATTTAAGTGGTTATGAAAATAACAATTAGAGTGGTACCGCGGGAATTCAAGCTCTCGCCTCTTCGTATAGAAGAGGTGGGAGCTTTTTTTATTGGATTTTATTTCAACTGATGGCAAAGGAGAATATAAATGAACATCAAACAAGAAATAGCAAACGTTTTAGAAACACAATTTAATCTGGAACTAACGAGAGAAACAATAGAACAATTATTAGAAAAACCAAAATTTGCTCATTTAGGAGATCTTGCTTTTCCGTGCTTCACCCTTGCGAAAAATATGCGCAAAGCACCACCACTCATTGCAAAAGAACTTTCTATAAAAATTGAATCGCCACTGGTTGACCATGTCGAAGTAGCAGGCGGTTATGTCAATATATTTTTAAATCAGCAATTGGTTGCTACTAAAGTAATCCATGAGATTTATGATCAGAAGGAGCATTATGGAGATTCTCCGAACGATAAAGGGATAATGACGATTGATCTGTCTTCCCCTAATATTGCAAAACCATTTTCAATGGGGCATTTACGTTCTACAGTTATCGGAAATGCACTTGGTCTTATTGCTGAAAAAAGTGGTTATACACCAATCCGTATTAATCATCTTGGGGATTGGGGAACACAGTTCGGTAAGCTAATAGTTGCTTATCGTCTCTGGGGGAACGAAGAAGAAGTACAAAAAAATCCAATTAAAGAATTATTAAAGCTATATGTCCTGTTTCATGAAAAAGCAGAAGAAGATCCTTCCTTAAATGAGGAAGGAAGAAAGTGGTTTAACTATCTGGAGCAAGGAAATGAAAAAGCACTCCAATTATGGGAATGGTTTCGTAAGGAATCCTTAAAAGAATTTAATAAAATTTATGCTTTATTAGGTATTACATTTGACTCCAGTGATGGAGAGGCATTTTTTAACGACAAGATGGATGCAGTCGTTGACTTATTAAAGGAAAAGGAGCTTTTAGTAGATTCGGAAGGAGCACAAGTTGTGGAACTGGAGGGCTTTCCTCCTTGTTTAATCAAAAAGAGTGATGGAGCAACCCTTTATGCAACGAGGGATTTAGCAGCAGCTATTTATCGTCAGGAAAACTATCATTTTGTCAAAAGTTTATATGTAGTTGGCAATGAACAAACCCTACATTTTAAGCAATTATTTCAAGTATTAGAGAAGATGGGATATGACTGGGCAAAAGGAATGGCTCATATTCCATTTGGGATGATGTTAAAAGACGGAAAGAAAATGTCAACGAGAAAAGGAAAAGTTGTTTTACTGGAAGAAGTTCTGCAAGCAGCAATTAAATTGGCAGAGCAAAACATCGAAGAAAAAAATCCATCACTAGAAAAGAAGCAAGAGGTAGCAAAACAAGTTGGAACAGGAGCGATTATTTTTCACGATTTAAAACATTATCGTTTAACGGACATTGAATTTTCTTTAGAAGATATGCTTAAATTTGAAGGGGAAACAGGTCCGTATATTCAATATACACATGCAAGAGCTTGTTCTTTATTACGGAAAGGGCAGTTTTCCTTTCCGGCAAATATAGAGGGATTACAGTGGGATCATGTAAGTTTTTCCATTATAAAATTATTAATGGATTTTCCAATTAGCGTGGAAAAAGCGATCGAACAGTATGATCCTTCGGAAATCGCTAAGTATGTCATCGACTTAGCTAGAGCATTTAATAAGTACTATGCACATGTGCAAATTCTAGAGGAGGATAACGAAAAACAAGCTAGACTAACTCTCGTCTATGCTGTAACACTAGTATTAAAAGAAGGGTTGCGATTGCTTGGTATTGCTGCTCCAAAAGCCATGTAACCGTCTGAAAAAATAAAGGAATTTCTTGAATAAAGAAGAATAATTTTGGCTACAATAGGGAACAGCTCAAACATTTGTCATAAAATGTTCACAGAATAGACATGATTTAAGCGGTTTTTTCTTTGAACGAAGTTCGCCTATTTGATATGATGAAGGAGGTTAACACATTAATGATGGTGTTAACCTCTCTTTTTGCAAAATACAGAGATAAGGAAAGGAGATTTGAAATGATACATAAAAAGAAATTTTTATCCGGATTAGTAGCATTAGCAGCTGTATTCTTTATTGCGTTGCCTGTAAGTGCCCATGTTACTGTAAATCCATCCCAATCAACAACAGAGGCGTGGGAAACCTATCAAGTTAGAATTCCGGTTGAGAAAGATGTTGATACAACGAAGGTGACCATTAAAATTCCGGAAAATGTGGAATACAAAATGTATGAACCAGTCGCTGGCTGGAAGACGACTACAACAACAGATGATAATGATAAAGTGGTAACGATAACATGGGAGGCAGAATCCGAAGAAACGGCAATCAAAGCTGGTCAATATCGGGAATTCACCTTTAGAGCACAAAATCCAAAAGAGGCTGGCGATATAGCATGGGATGCTTTCCAATACTATGCAGATGGAAGCATCGTGGAGTGGACTGGAGACAGTGATTCTGAACTTCCTCATTCTATTACAAGCATTGCTAAATCAAATGTATCGGTTGATAGTCATGGACACAGTCATGGAACAGATGAAGCAACGGATGATGACACAACAGATGATCATCATGCTACAGATGAAGATACAGAACATTCACATGAAGGTACAAACGTAAATACAATTTTATCAATCATCGCAATTGTTTTATCGGTTGTTGCAATTGTATTGACTTTTATTAGAAAAAAATAAGGCATTGACTAAAGTTCATTTTCTTAAGAAATGATTATATTTCTAGGGAATGGACTTTTTTTATTTTGGAACAGAAAGAAATATTTTCTCAAAAAGAACTCGTTCTGAGTGAATATGCTTATATGATTTTCAAGTAGATAACCATGCTACATGGGATTAGAAAGAAGATTGGCAGAGAAGGATAATTGGCATTAATTGTCGAAATAATGGATTACTGTTATTGGAATTAAGTGGTACTACTTTGTTGGTGTTTAATGTAAGTAAAAAGAAATGTTGTAGGGGGAAATTCTTGCTGCACAAGATTGCTATTTTTGTTCACATTGATATTATCCATTTCTTCAGAAGATAGGGAGACTATATTGGAAGAAAAAAGGAATAAAGGGTTAATATATTCCTTCAAACATCCTGACACGGATCAAGAATTTAACATTGTCCATGCTTATAAACTTTATGATAACTATGAGAGTAAGTTAGAGGAAGAATCCACTATTCCAGCAGTTCAAGCTTTTGAAGAGGAAGTGATCGAACCAATTTTCGATGCATGTTATCAAGATGCTGAATACTTTGAAAGAAGCGGGAAAACATATTCAATTGAACCTCCAGAGGATTTGGAACAAGTTAAAGGTATCATTAATACAATTGACGAGGAAAAGACAAATAGTGCTATAAAAGAAGCATTAATAGAATCGGCTAATTATATTTCATCAAAAAAAACGACAAATGTATGTATTTTTCCAACTCCATTTGATCCTGATTTACCGCAAATGATAACGGAAGGGACAGGGAAAATAAGTGTTCTTTACACTATATTTTTTGATGAAGAATTTTTGAAGGTTGGTATAGCTCACGAATACCATCATAGTGTATGGACAGAAAGGTATTTTAATAACGATAGTGCGGATACTATATTGGATATTTTAATCTTAGAAGGAAAAGCAGTAATGTTTGAAAACATTGTTTACCCTGGTAATTCTTATGGCGATCTAAACTATCCCTTCCACAAAGAATATTGGGAGCTAGTGGAACCAGAATTAAATTTATATGACGCTTATCGAGCATATGAAATAATTTATGGTGGGGATGATCTTCCAGAAAATTATGGATATAGCGTGGGATATAACTTAGTAAAATCTTATTTGGATACACACCCAAGTCTTACTCCTAAAGAATGGACAGAGCTAACTGGAGATGTTATTTATGAGGATGGAAATTATATCGAGCTTTATTAGTAAATAAGACAGTTGGGTTTAGACAAATCAATGGGTGTTAGGTTATAAAAAATGAAATGTAGTATGCTATTGGCGAAGTCTAATAAATGTTTAAAGAAAGGAAATTAAGTTATAATTTAAAACAACAAAATTTAGATAGCTGTCCTATACAATATGAGGTAAAGAAGTGTGGAAACGATGGAGTGGAAACCTGATCGAAAATTAAAAAAAGCAATATATAAGCAACTAGCAGAGTACATCGAAAATGGCATTGCAGATGGAGCCTTTCCTTTAGATAAGCCACTGCCTTCAGAGAGGAACCTTGCTAAATTGCTAGATTTAAATAGAAGCACAGTAGTTGCAGCATATGATGAGTTAGAGTCAAATGGACTAATTGAGCGAAAACGGGGTAGCGGAACAACGATAAGCAAGGATATATGGGGAATAACCAAAAAGCGTGTGCCCAGTTGGAATCGCTATATTGAAGCTGGATCCTTTCTGCCTAATGTACCTGTTATGCAGCGGATACGAAAAGAGATGGTTGAACATAAGTTGATCAATTTAGCTAGTGGGGAGCTCTCAGAAGATCTCTTTCCCTTAAAATCTTTACGGGAAATTATTTCTGACCGAAGCTATATTGGCTCATTAGGATATGATCATCCTTTAGGTAATGAGGCGTTAAGAATTACCATTACAAATCATATGCAACGATATCGAGGTTTGCATACAAACCCGACTTCTATATTAATTACGTCTGGAGCCCAACAAGCTTTGCATTTGGTCATTCAATGTTTGTTGAAACCTGGTGATGCTGTAGCGATTGAGGATCCTTCTTATCATTATAGTCTCCCATTATTTGAATCGGCAGGAGTTAAACCTTATTTTTTGACAGCAGATGAAAACGGAATAAAACCAGGTGATATAATCTCCTTACATAAAAAACACCGAATTAGAATGATATTTCTCAACCCAGCTTTTCAGAATCCAACTGGCGTTTCTCTTAGTCAAAAAAGAAGAGCGGAAATTTTAGAAATTTCTTCAAAATATGGTATACCAGTTGTAGAGGATGATCCATATAGTTTAACGTCTTTTACCGGAAAACCGGTATTGCCGTTGAAATCATTGGATCAAAATGGCAATGTTTTATACATTAGCTCCCTCTCAAAAATTGTCGCTTCAGGCCTTCGAATTGGATGGATTATTGGACCAAAACCAGTTATCGAAAGATTATCCGATGCAAAGCAACAAATTGATTTTGGACATTCCAGTTACTCCCAATGGGTAGCGAACGACTTCTTAGAATCGCCTTATTTTGCATCCCATCTAAATAATTTAGTAAAGCATCTGGAAAGTAGAAGAAATCAAATCATCGCGAGCTTAGATACCTATTTAAAAGATGAAGTGGAATTTTTCATTCCGAATGGCGGGATTCATTTATGGTGCAAAATAAAGAAAGAAGTTAACGAAAATCGTTTATTGGAGGAGTCATTGAAAAAAGGGGTTATTTATGCACCTGGATCTACAATGGGTTCGAACCATAATTTTGTTCGGTTTACATATGCTAAAGAAAAGGAAAGTAATATTGATGAGGGGATAAGAAGATTTGCCGAAGCCTTGCAAATCAGTCGAGAATATGAATAAAAAGTAGCTTCTTAATAATACCGAAAAGATGCAGGTAGTGTATAAAAACTTGCATCTTTTTTTTAGTATAATAATTAGAAATGGATGGTCAATTTATATATAAATTGGACGGTCTATATTTATAAAAAATTTAGTACTATTAATATTGTAGAAAACATCAATAGAATAAATAATGGAGTGAATTTTAATGACTTGGATTTCTATCATAGCATTAGTCCTATTTTGTATAATAAAAATTTTAATGACGTGCTTACCAACTGGAGTGGTAGATTGGCTTTTGGATAAATATAGGCTGCATTTGAGGCTTAATAACTTGGATACGGAAATAATCTACAATGATATGAAGGTAGATGGGGCGAATAAAGACGCTATAATAAAAATATTTAACGAAGCGATCGTCAGAGAAAAATATAGCTTATATCCTGGAAGTGAAGAAACATACCTGAACTCAAAAAATGCTGAGTATTCCCTTATTATTCACACAAAAAAAGGAAATAAGAACATAAAATTATTTTTAAATAGTTATCAAGATCATGTAGATATTGTGAAAAGGTATAAAAATAAAATAGTAGCTTATAGCATATATCCTCTTCATTTAGATATATTAAATCACTAGTGTTGCATTAATTTATTTTCATTATTAAAAATACTCAAAATGTTCCATTTTATTATTTTGTGCAAAGAAAAAGTCCTTTATAATGGATAAGTCAGGTGGTAACCCGTCCAAATCCACTAAAAAAGGACCAACTCATGGACAATATTACACGAAAAACTTCATTTGGACAATGGTTTTCACCAATAAATCTTCAACTTTTTGAAGAAACCGTGAAAACGTTGAAATTAGATTACTATACGAAAAAACTAAAAACAGACTCATTTCTAAAATTACTCCTTTTTGCACAGCTACAAGAAGTCGAAAGTTTGCATGAGCTAAGCGATTGTCTTTTCGACGACCAACTACAAAAAGGCATTGATCTTGATTCAATCAGTATTTCTCAGCTCTCACGCCGATTAAACGGTATAAATCCAGATTTATTTCAAAGGCTTTTCCTTGATTTAGTCGCACAAATTCATGCAAAAACACATTATACAAAGCTTATTATGCCGTTAAAAATCATTGATTCAAGCACATTGCCACTTAATTTGACCAATCATAAATGGGCAAAGTTCCGCAAAACAAAAGCGGGTGTCAAGTTGCATTTGAGACTTGTGTTTATGGAAAAAGGGAGTTCCTATCCTGAAAAGGCTGTTTTAACAACGGCAAAAGAACATGATCGTGGTCAGCTTGAAATCATGGTTGATGATAAAGAATGCATGTATGTGTTTGACCGTGGCTACCTAGATTACGAGCGCTTTGACCGAATGACAGATGATGGTTACTTTTTTCTTTCAAGGCTACGGAAAAACGCAGTCATACGGGAAGTTTATAATTTTAAACTACCCGAGAATTCAGCTGTTTTGTCAGATCAAATGGTGTTGATTGGTACGACTCAAAACCGTGCTGAAAATTACTTTCGTCTTCTAAAAGTGATGGATTCAAAAGGAAATGAACTGCATTTAATTACCAATCGTTTTGATTTGAGTGCCGAAGAAATTTCAGAGATGTACAAATCACGGTGGGCAATTGAGTTGTTCTTTAAATGGATCAAACAGCATCTCAGCATCAAAAAGTTCTACGGTCAAAGTGAATGGGCGATTCAAAACCAAGTGTTTATCGCACTGATTGTTTTTTGCCTACATGTTCTCGTACAACTTGAAACAAGAAGTAAGCGAAAAACCTTACAAATTAGCCGTTATTTAAGGGCTGCATTGTGGAAACCAGCCCATATCTGGCTTCGAAAGATTGAAGGGAAAGCCATCCCTTAATAAGCAAATTGTTGTTGTCGCACAAGTCTAATTGTAAAAAAAACCCAAATGGATGGAGCCACCTTTGAATAGGTATTTACCTTTTTGGCTCTAAACAAGGAGGATAATCAGACTGAAAATTGCGACAATATTTATGCAACACTAGTGATATTAAATAAACAATAAATTTAAAAAATAAAATAACTTACCATTTTTGCTACCAGTTTGGTAGTTTTTTTATTTATAAGGAAAAGCATAATTTAACTGCACGGAATTAACAGGAGATTTGGAAATATATGTCGAATATTTAACTATCAATTATTTTGGAGTGTTGCATGAAATGGAATTTATCATTGATAGTGAATGCTTTAATAGAGCAATAGCAGATGTGAATAAAGTAGTATCTCAGAAAACACCTTTTCCTATTCTAACAGGTATTAAAATTACTACTAATAAGGACTGTGTAATTCTTATCGGAAGTAACTCAGAAATTATTATCGAAAAAGTAATTCCTTTGGAGATTGATGGAGTCAATGTGTTAGAAGTTAAGGAAATTGGCAGTGTCGTATTATCGGCCAAATATTTGAGTGAATTGGTTAAAAAGTTATCGGATAAAATCCATATAACAGTGAACGAAAAGCAAATAGCTACCTTGAAATCGGAGGAGATTACTACTACGCTTAACGGTTTTCACTCAGCAGATTATCCGAGGCTTCCACAAATGGATGAAACGAGGCACATTAAAATACAAAGCGAAGAATTGACAGAAATCATTCAACAGACAGTTTTTGCCGTATCAAAAAGTGAAGCACGACCAGTTTTAACTGGAGTTAATATGTCTTTTAAAGAAAACAAACTTACATGTGTTGCCACAAATTCTCATCGCCTAGCATTAAGAGAACTTACCATTGATTCAAATGTAAGTGGTTCATTCATCGTTCCAAGTAAAAGCCTTAATGAGCTGAGTAAGTTAATACATAATAAAACTGAATTTATTCATATATTTGTTACAGACAACTATATAGTATTTAAATCCAATACAACTTCGCTTTATTCCCGATTAATAGAAGGAAACTATCCAAACGTCTCAGGATTATTCCCTAAAAATGCAAGGACAATTATAACAGTTAACACAAAACAGCTATTAAAAGGAGTAGATCGTGCTTGTCTTTTTGCAAGTGAATGGAAGAATAACAACGTATATTTGGAAATAAAAGAGGCTGCGAAAATAAAAATTACTTCAAACTTATCTGAGATAGGGAAAATAGAGGAAATGCAAAATATAAAGGAGATTAATGGAGAGATAGATTTAACTATCTCTTTAGACGGAAGCTTTCTGATGGATGCTTTAAAAGTAATAAAGGAAGAAGAAATAAGAATAAGTTTTGGTGGTTCAATGAGACCGGTCTTAATGGAACCTGTTGGAAATAATATGTATCTTCATCTTATTTCTCCAGTGCGGGCATATTGATGTTGTATTATGAATTTTCTGAAACCCTTTTGTGATTTCCGTAGGTATGGAAAAGGCGAGGAGAATTTTATGCGAAAACTTGGTTTATTTGTTATTCTACTAGTTTTCCTTCTATTAATCTCTTGTGAATATACAGAGACGATAAAAGAAGACAAGGAGTCAGATGATATCTAAAATTAATCTATCCTGATATTGATGGAACCGTTGTATATTTCAATTTTAACAAAGATTTATGGAAGCAAATAGAGCCAGACTTACGGAAAATAGATTATAGTAGAACCTCTCAAATTCTAAATGGTGGCAAACAATTTCCATCTAGTTATGGTTACAGTGAAGGATATAATATGTTGAAATCTTATTTGTATTTACATCCAGACCTAACACCTAAAGAATGGACGGGACTTAGTGGAAAAGAGATATATGAAGAAGGAAACTATATAGAGCATTATCAGTAATTGCTCACTCTTGGAAGAGCAAATATACAAATCTATAAAACTGGATTGAAGAGAGTTAAAAGAATGAATCAATAATTAAATTAGAAGGCGGTAGCTTTAAATGATTCTAGAAGCTGTGATGTTACAAGTTAAGGAAGGCATGGAAGCAAAATATGAAGACGCATTTCGCAATGCATCCAAAATTATTTCTTCTATGAATGGGTATATCTCTCATGAACTACAGCGATGTATGGAAGTAAAGGGGAAATATATACTTCTTGTTCAATGGGAAAGATTAGAAGACCATACAGTTGGCTTTAGACAATCGAATGAGTATCAAGAATGGAAAAGGCAGCTACATCATTTTTACGATCCTTTCCCAATAGTTGAACATTTTGAAAGAGTGAAGCTTTAGTTATTTTTAAAACTTAGCCCAACTGGTTAGGGTAACATAGAAAATAAGAAAAGTAATTTGGCATTCTAATAGGAGAAAAAATCATGAAAAAAGAATTTATTGCCTATCATATTGTCACAAATAAAAAGATGGAGCTTGGACAGGTCATTACCTTTGATAAGGACCAAAAAAATACTTTATACCGCTTCTTTTTTGAAAAAGAGCTAGTAAATCAACAAAACGAAGATTGTATGCAAATTTTAAATGATCATTATACAGACGAAGGATTAAACTTGGGTAAAGAGGATGCCAATGTACTTGTTCAGTATGCAGGACATACAATGAGAGCGATTAGAGAAGTAATAGCCGAAATGGTGAGACTGCAAGAATTTCCTACCTATCCTTCTAGGTTATCTTGTTTATATGCTGCAAGAAGCTATGAAGAGGTTTTAAAATGGAAAGCAATATTTGCTTCCTATAATCGTAAAGTATTACAGATTGTTAAGCTTCGCGTTATTGGGGATTATTTTGAGGGAGATGGGGAGCTATTACCAACACTAGAGGCTGTTCCTTTCCATAGAAAAATAGAACAAGCTCGGGAATATTGGAAGGGGAATGAAAAAAATGAGCTTCCTGAACTTTTGATAAATGGGAAAATGGAAGTTACAGAGATTATTGATGATTATACAAAAGGATAAATTTCGGTGACAGTGGAACGTGAAAATTTGATAGAAGAGCTTTGGTGAAACCTATTTGTTCGACAAACGTATTAATTATAATATAAAGAAATTAGTAAAAACAGCTTTATGTATGCACCCTACGATGCAGGATAATTCAACAAAAAGGAGTGACAATCAATGTTTAAATCTGAAACGGTAAACAGCATAGTTTCACTGATTGGTATTTGGATCATCGTAATTTTTGTCTTGTTTAATGATAACACAATCGGAAACAGTTTAATTTTTTGGAGCATAGTGGTTGTATTCACTGTTTATGATTTATATAGAATCGTAATTTCTAGGCGGAAAAATAGTAAAGACTAAAGCAAATCCAATAGTATCCGCTATTTTTGGAAAGAGGGAAATGAAACGAAAGGGAGAAGTGTGTTGGAATTCTTCTAAAATAATGAAATATATCTATTTAGTTGATAATTAGCAACCTGTTTTAATAAAAGCTCGTTAATTAATATTAAGAGGGATTACAAAATGCACAAAGAGAAAGATACACCTGAAATAAGAAGAGAAAAAATGAGACAAGAAGAAATGAAACATCCATCCAGTAGTATTCATGGGATTAATCTTGCTGATTTAGTAGGCGGGTTAGGATGGAAAGGGACTGGAATACTTATTCTTGTAATAATAGTAGGATTTATTTTATATGGTGTTTTCTTTCAATAACGAGTGTATGTTTTAAGATGGAGTTTGGTGTACTAAAGGGACTTATTGCTATTTTTCAGATTACAGTTTAAGGGGGAGAAACAACAATTGATTAAATTAGTATTAATGAATTCCGCTGAATATCAAACATATATTTCTTCAGCGATTAAAACATATGCGGAAGAAAAAGTGTTATCTGGAAATTGGAAGCAGGAAGAGTCCATAAGGAAAGCGGAAGAGGAATATATAAGGCTTTTGCCAAATGGAGAGAAGACTGAACGGAATTTCTTATATACTGTTAGAAAGAATGACGAGGCAGTTGGAGTTATTTGGCTTGCACAAAAGTCTGAAAAACTAGGATTTATTTACGATATTTATATTTTAGAACAATACCAAGGAAAGGGCTATGCTAAGGAAGCAATGAAGGAAATAGAAAGTGTCGGGCAGAAACTAGGATTGAAAAAAATAGGCCTTCACGTTTTTGGTCATAATAAAGTGGCCAGAGGATTGTATGAGAAATTAGGTTATGAGATTACAAATGTTTTGATGGAAAAGGAAATTTAATTATATGTGTTATTCAAATATAATCATTTCATTGACGCCAATATCAGATGGCTGTTCAATAGCACCCCGGTAAAATTCACTTAATCCTGCTCTCATTACTTGGTCTGTTGATCAAGTAGTTATTTTTAAATCTTTTGGTGTAGCTATAGCTATAGTAGAGATGGTAGGCAGAAATGTGATTCACGAATGAATTCTCTGAATCTATACAAGTCGTGGCGGAACAAGTAGGGATCTTGTTGGCTAGAAATTTTTAAGTTGTTTGATGACTAGGGATTAACTTGCTAATACAGGAGCTACCCTGTAAAAAAGATAGCTCTTATTACTTTTCTAATATAGGATTTAAAAATCTAGTTTGAATACCTCTTAAAAATACCTCAGCCGCGGCAGAAAAAACCTGCTGTTTCTTCCAAACAATGTTTAAACCAGATTCTAGTTGCGGCTCTAACGGTCGAAAACAGAGGTTACTCTCATTAGATGTATTCACTATTTTATCAAGGGTAATGGCATAACCAATGCCTTCATCCACCATAATAGCGGCATTATAAGCCAGATTATATGTTGTTACAACATTTAACTTATCAAAATCCTCCCCAAACCAATCAGCAAATACATTTTTTGAATAGGTTTGTTTGATTGCTTGTCTGGAACAGATTAAAGGGACATTGAATAAATCAGCTGCTTGGATAGTCCTTTTAACAGTAAGAGGACTGTCTTTTCTTAAAATAACTCCCCATACATCTTTGGTAGGGATATTAATATAATTGTATTTTGATAAATCAGCTGGCTCGATTAAAAGGCCAAAGTCGAGAAGTCCTCGATCAAGGCGGTCAGATACATCTTCTTCGTTACCGCTATAAAGATGATAACGTATATTCGAATACTGTAACTGTATATCTTTAACTACTTCCGCAATCTGCCTCATAGCATCTGTTTCTCCACTACCTATATAGACATCTCCACTAATTGTTTCTTCCATGGAAGTAAATTCTGCCTCAAGTTTCTCCACCATATGGACAATTTCTTCCACTCTTTTACGCAAAAGCCTACCTTCTTCTGTAAGTATAATATTATGACTACTTCTTATAAAAAGTTTTTTCCCTAATTCGAGTTCGAGATCCTTTATTTGTCTGGACAAGGTTGGCTGGGTAACATGTAGAAGATCAGCAGCCCTCGTAATACTTCCTTCTCTTGCGACATGAAGAAAATAACGCAATACTCTTAATTCCATTTTTACACCGTCCTTTACTATTTAGTATATATATCCTTGTTATGCCTTTCAAGCATTACAGGATATGAGATATAAGCATTGGTTATATGTTAAAAATATCTCTAAAATAATTAACAAAAGGAGAGAAAGGATGAAAGTAATATGCCTACGATTTAGGATAAAGTGGTGGGAATTATGAGGGATTATAAAATGATTAATAATCCTGAACGAAGTAAATGGTTAGAAAATCTTCAACAAACAGTTGGCCTGCGATCTAACGATATTGCAGCAGCAGTGGCATATACAATTAGCACACCTGAAACAGTGCCGCTACTATCCACCCAACGGACTAATTTCGACCAATAAATTTGCTTGATTTATGCTAGTTTTTACTAACAGTGGTTATTATAGAGGAGGTGTTCTATTGGTTAAACAAAATAAATTACTCATATTTATACACTAGTGTTGCGTTAATTTAATTTAACTATTAAAAATACTTGAAATGTTCAATTTTATCATTTTATGCAAAGAAAAAGTCCTTTATAATGGATAAGTTAGGTGGTAACCCGTCCAAATCCACTAAAAAGGACTATCGCATGGACAAGATTACACGAAAAACTTCATTTGGACAATGGTTTTCACCAATAAATCTTCAATTATTTGAAGAAAACGTGAAAACGTTGAAATTAGATTTCTATACGAAAAAACTAACGACAGAGTCATTTCTAAAATTATTACTTTTTGCGCAGCTAGAAGAAGTCGAAAGTCTGCATGCGCTGAGCGATTGTCTTTTCGATGATCAACTGCAAAAGGGCATTGATCTTGATTCTATCAGTATTTCCCAACTCTCACGCCGTTTAAATGGCATGAATCCAGACTTATTCCAAAAGCTTTTCCTTGATTTAGTTTCACAAATTCATGCCAAAACGCACAACACGAAACTTGTGATGCCATTAAAAATCATTGATTCAAGCACATTGCCTCTCAATTTGACTAATCATAAATGGGCAAAATTCCGCAAAACAAAAGCGGGTGTTAAATTGCACTTACGCCTTGTGTTTATGGAAAAAGGTATATCCTATCCCGAAAAGGCCATTATGACAACGGCCAAAGAACATGACCGCGGTCAGCTTGAAGTAATGGTTGATGACAAGGAATGTATGTATGTGTTTGACCGTGGTTACTTAGACTACGAACGCTTTGATCGGATGACAGATGACGGCTACTTTTTCCTTTCTAGGCTGCGAAAAAACGCAGTCATACGGGAGGTTTACGATTTTAAACTACCCGAGAATACATCTGTTTTGTCGGATCAAATGGTGTTGATTGGTACGACGCAAAACCGTGCCGAAAATTACTTTCGTCTTCTAAAAGTGATTGATTCAAAAGGAAATGAGCTTCATTTAATCACAAATCGTTTTGATTTAAGTGCTGAAGAAATCTCAAAGATGTATAAATCACGCTGGGCGATTGAGTTATTTTTCAAATGGATTAAACAACATCTCCATATCAAAAAGTTTTACGGCCAAAGCGAATGGGCAATTCAGAATCAAGTGTTTATCGCACTTATTGTTTTTTGCCTGCATGTTCTCGCACAAATCGAGACAAAAAGTAAACGAAAAACCCTACAAATTAGCCGATATTTACGGGCAGCTTTGTGGAAACCAGCACATATTTGGCTTCGAAAGATTGAAGGAAAAACCATTCCTTAATAAACAAATTGTCGTCGTCTCTTAAGTCTAATTGTAAAAAAATTTCCAAATGGATGGATCCACCTTTAGTTGGGTATTTACTTTTTTGGCTCTTAACAGGGGACATATTTAAACTGAATATTCTAACAACATTTATGCAACACTAGTGATATTTATATTAACTTTTGGTGTTTTCGGAATCATTAATACAGAAATGGGTGTTATAGGAATATTGCCATCTCTTGCTGAACATTTCGATGTTAGTATATCAAAAGCAGGATGGTTGGTTAGTCTTTTCGCACTTGTTATCGCAGTGTCTGGTCCGACTATGCCAATACTGTTTTCAAGTATTGATCGTAAAAAGGTTATGTTGCTCGTACTTGGTGTTTTTGTTTTAGGGAGTATTGTTTCTATATTTACAACAAATTTTACGGTAGCATTAATTGCTCGTATCATACCAGCTTTTTTTCACCCCATTTACTGTTCGTTGGCTTTCTCTGTAGCTGCGGATTCCGTTAGTAAAGAAG
Source organism: Niallia sp. RD1 (assembly GCF_024219955.1). Classification (NCBI taxonomy): domain Bacteria; kingdom Bacillati; phylum Bacillota; class Bacilli; order Caryophanales; family Bacillaceae; genus Niallia; species Niallia sp. RD1. The sequence continues at coordinate 3,763,433 of NZ_CP100420.1, forward strand.
AAGCACCGAAAGCTGTTTCGAAAGTATTTGTAGGAGTATCGGCAGGAATGGTTGTTGGGGTGCCAATCGCAAGTTTTATTGCTAGCGCAGTTTCCTTACAAATGGCACTTGCATTCTTTTCTCTTGTAAATGCCATAGCTTTTCTTGCTACATGGATATATGTACCTTCCATGCCTGTAAAAGAAAAGCTTTCTTATGGCACACAAATATCCGTTTTAAAAAAATTGATTACGTGGCAGTCCATTGTTGCTGTTATTTTCCTCAATTCCGCTGTATTCGGGGTTTATAGTTATCTTGCTGAGTATTTAAAGACTGTAACAAATATGTCTTCTAACGTTATTACTATAACCTTAATGGTTTTCGGTGGTGCTAACATAATTGGAAATATCGTTGCAGGTAAGCTACTTACTAAAAATGCTCAAAAAACGATTATAAGTTTTCCAATTGCCTTAGGAGCAATCTATCTTCTTATATTTCTATTTGGACATTTCTCGATATCAATGGCCGTCATCACTTTAATTTGGGGAATTTTAGCTGGAGTAGGTGGAAACATCAATCAATATTGGATTATGTCAGCAGCACCCGAATCTCCAGATTTTGCGAACGGATTATTTATTTCATCATGTAACGTCGGGACAACGATTGGAACTGCTTTAGGTGGAATGTTCATAGCTGGTTTAGGTACACAATACGTTGTGTTAGTAGGAGGAATATCGTTGGTACTGAGTGCCATGTTTATTATGATAAGAATTTCGATGTACCGAACGAATGCGGATCAATTAGCTAGATAAAAATATTAATATTTACAATTCACTTAAAATATTAATAGATTAGCAAGATGGGAAAACTTTTGAAGGCGTTACTTTATATTAGAAGTAGCGCCTTTTCAAGTTATTTACTTTTGTTTTAAAATAGTTTATTATCATACATAGAAATTCTATATACATAGAAAAACTATATATTATAATAAACCTTTAAATATTTTAAGTTGAGAAATTACAATCAATGAAGGAGAAGAAAGAAATGAAATTTACTAAAATAGGTCTGATTTTTCAATTAATATTTGTACTAACAATAACCATCTTTAATCCAGTTCGTGTATATGTAATGAATCACTACTCAGTTTACCCTGTAGCTTTATGTGAATTGTTTATAGGTTTAATAAGTCTTATTTGTGGAGTAATGGGACTAATAAAAAAAGAAACTACTGGTCTTTCAAATTTTGTATTAATTTTTGGTTTACTCATCTGCTTTTATTTTGTATTTCTATATCTATTAGGAGAAGCAGGTAATCCACCAGCAATTCCTTGGTTTTATTCAAACTAAAAAGTTCATAAGTGATACTGTAAAAGGCGGTTTACTTATTGCTTATGTCATTGAATAAGTTTAAGTATATTTTGGAAAACCGGAACTTTTAATGATATTTGTTCGTAATTAGAGTAAATCAAAATCAAGAGAGGGTTTTTTAGGAATGGAAATTGGGGTAATGATGGTAAAATTATGAGTATTTAAAAATAAGTGGTATTGTTAATTGAAGATATGATGAAATTTTAATAACAAATGATAACATGTTTTCGCATGAGATAGATTTGCTTTCAAGAACGAAAATTTTCATTATTTGTAGAGAGTTTCAAATAAAGCCATTATTGAACGAATTATAAAATTAAATATATAAAATGTTCACACTTTCGTCATAAGTCACAATATTGAAATTTTTACAATCCTGTATAATTAATCCTATAACTTATTCTGTTGTGGAGACGATTCTAATGATTGCAAAAACGCGAAAGTCTTTTGCTTGCTATCTATTAATATTTTTACATGTTTTTCTTGGAATAGGTGCTATTTTTGGTGGAAGTCTGTTGATGTTTTCTCCTAACGGATTAATTTTGTCAATGCCTTTGGAGATGCTGGAAAATAGCCCTTTTAATAATTTTTTTATCCCTGGACTTATATTATTTGTTGGATTAGGCATTCTGCCAATAATTACTGCCATTTATCTTATCTCTGAAAAATCATTAAAAATTGCCGAAAAGTTAAGTCTTTATAAAGAAACTCATTGGTCGTGGAATATTTCGTTGTACATTGGTTTTATCTTAATTATTTGGATTATAATTCAATTGTATATTATTCAAGGAGTAGCTTTTATTCATGTCTTCTACATCTTCCTAGGAATCGCCATTCAATCTATTACTCTTCTTCCTACTGTTAAAGCACATTACACAAATAATTGACAATTGATCAAAAGGTGTAAATCGTGAGCAGTTAGCTATTTGTTCCTTCTTTTAGGTAGAAATTATGAAAGTAGTAGTTGAATAGATTTAAGAGCAGAAATTTTGCAACAATCATCGAAATCCATTATGCTGAAAATAGGTTTACCATATCTATATAGTAAAATGGTATAGGAGATTAAAACAGGTAGGAGATGGAAAAATGAACGTAACAATTACAGATGCTGCCGTTCAAAAATTCCGCAGCTATGTCGTTCCTGAAGGAGCAGTTTATCGCTTAGGTACAATATTTAGTGGGGGCTGTAGCTATGTCTATAATTTTGATTTAGCGGTCGATTTTCCAAAAGAAGGGGATAAACCATTCGAAGATAATGGATTAACCATTTATTTAGATCCACTGACAATCAAGCATATAAATGAAGATTTAAAATTTGATTATGTACAAGGAAAAGGATTTCGTCTTATTGGACCAAGCGAAATTTATTCCTTTCATTTGGAAGTAAAACAAAAAGCAAATAAAGGATAAAAGGAGAAATCAGGCACTCGATATAGGGTCTGATTTTTTTAGTCAAATAAATAGTATAAGGGTATTAGGAAGAAGGATTGTATAAGTAGGTGTCGAAATATTTACTGACATAGTGTTTTAGTATTTTTATCAATATACTACTCTTTACAGAAAAAATATATGCAAGGAAGTGAATAGTTTGATTAAATATGAATCTCTCCATCATGTAAGTCTTACTGTTACAGATTTAGAAAAAGCCAAACATTTTTATGAGAATATTCTCTGCTTAAAAGAATTACCGCGTCCCGATTTTGATTTTCCTGGTGCTTGGTATGAAATACAGAATCAACAACTTCACTTAATTGTCTATCCTACCTCACAGACCATTCGAAAAGATAAAACGTTAAACAGTCGAGAAGGGCATTTTGCACTTAGAGTCGAGAACTATTATGATACGCTGAATTGGTTAAAACAAAACAATGTCAATATCTTGGAAAAACCTTATGGAGTTAGTGGATTTGCACAAATTTTCTGTGCGGATCCTGATGGTAATTTGATTGAACTAAATGTGGATCAAAAAGATTTATAAAGAATAATAAAAGATAAATTTTTTTCATAGCAATTTCTTCTCTTTGTATTTTTGGGGTTTTTCGTTTATTTTTAACTTTAATGAGTATACTATCTTTACAAAAAGGAAAGACCTTGCTATCATTATGGATAATTTAATCGAAAACACAGTAATGGCGATGAAGAGAAGAGTAAATAAACGAATTCTTTAAAGAGAGCTCCAGGTGCTGAAAAGGAGTAAGAATTATTTATTGAACCAAGACTCTGAGCTTTCACATTGGAACTTATTAGAGGGATAGTGTGACAGGAGCTCCTGTTATAGAGCTAGGGTATAAGTATGTAACTACCGTACCTGAAGAGTTTAATATGGTGACATATTAATAAACTGAGGTGGCACCACGGATATAAAATCTCGTCCTCAAGACTAATTGTCTTGGGGGTGGGATTTTTTTTATTGGATATAAATGATTTTTTTCAAAAAATGGAGGGATTAAAATGAAGGAAGAGAAAGTAGAATTAGATAATAATTTGGAAAAAATAGTGGCAGAGGATTTACAAAATGGAGCATTTAATCGAACTATTTGCACAAGGTTTCCTCCCGAGCCAAATGGTTATCTGCATATCGGGAGTGCCTATGCAATCCATATGAACTTCATGATTGCTCAAAAATTCAACGGGAATTTTAACCTGCGTTTTGATGATACCAATCCTTTAAAAGAAGAAAGCGAATATGTGGATTCAATTATGGAAGATATTAAGTGGTTGGGATATTCTCCTCAGGATCGTATTTTTTATGGATCCGACTATTCCAATGAAATATTTAATGCAGCGATAAATTTAATAAAGAAAGGGAAGGCATATGTGTGTGAATTGTCCCCTGAGAAAATAAAGGAATATCGAGGAACGCTCACAGAATCTGGAAAAAATAGCCCTTATCGAAACAGATCAATAGAGGAGAATCTCAATTTGTTTTTGAGGATGAAAAGTGGTGAATTTCCAACAGGTTCGCATGTTTTACGAGCAAAAATCGATATGGGATCACCAAATATGAATTTAAGAGACCCAATTCTTTACAGGATTATTCACGCCAGTCATTATAGAACGGGTAATGAGTGGTGTATCTACCCGATGTACGATTTTGCTCATCCACTCCAAGATATGATCGAAGGTGTTACCCATTCCTTATGCTCCATCGAATTTAAAGACCACAGACCTTTATATGAGTGGGTATTGACAGAGCTAGAAATAAAGGATGCCCCAAAACAAAGGGAATTTGGAAGAGTGAATATAACTGGCGTAGTTACGAGTAAACGGTATTTAAGAGAATTAGTGTTAGGGAAGTTGGTAGATGGCTGGGATGATCCAAGATTACCAACAATCCGTGGACTTAGAAGAAGAGGATTTACTTCAGAAAGTATTCGTACCTTTATTCAAGAACTTGGATTTGTAAGGCATCAAAGTACAGCCGACATAGCAATGCTGGAAAGTACACTTAGAAGCGAATTGAAAGCAAAAGTACCTACTGTGATGGCAGTCTTGAATCCATTAAAGGTGACAATCACCAATTATCCTGAGGATAAGACAGAGCTTCTAACAATGGAAAATAACCCAGAAAATCCGAAATTAGGAAATAGAGATGTCATATTCTCAAAAGAGATTTATATCGAAAAAGATGACTTTATGGAAGTACCAATAAAAGGGTTTAAAAGGTTAGCTTTACATGCAGAAGTTCGACTAAAAGGAGCCTATTTTATACAGTGTAATGAAGTGATTAAAGAGGAAGACACTGGAGAAATTATCGAGCTTAGATGTACTTATGATCCAAAGACTAAAAGTGGAACAGGTTTTTCCGAGAGAAAAGTAAAAGGGACAATCCATTGGGTGTCTGCTCTAAATAGTGAAATAGTGGAAGTAAATCTTTTCGATAAATTATTCGAAGACGAAACGATTGTGAAAGATACGGAAAAAACGTGGGAGGAAAAAATGAATCCTAATTCTAAAGTTAGAATGAAAAATTGCCGAATAGAATCTTGGATTAAGGAGGCAAAAATCGAAGATAAGTTTCAATTTTTGCGACACGGATATTTTTGCGTGGATAAACACTCAACAGAAAATAAGTTGATTTTTAATAGAATTGTGTCATTGAAGGATTCTTGGAAGGGAAAACAAAAATAAAGTGGAAATCGAGTGCAAAAGTTTTGCACTCGATTTTTCATAACTAGCAATGATATAGACTAGGGATTCTAATTTTTAATGAAGCAATAGGAGGGAATAGATAATGGGTTCAAGGATAATACACTCGATTATTAGTAATAAAATTGCAAAGGCTTATCGATTGAATACAAAACAGCCTTTTGCTTGGTTGCATTGCTCCTGACGCTGTTTTTCATACGAAGAAAAAAACGTATCGCATTTCTTAATAGGTAAAGTAAGAGATTATACAAGAAGTGTTGGTTTTTTTGATAGGATAACTTTTCAGCAAAAAGAAAATGAATAAGCACCCTATTTAGGAAAGTATCGAATGCGATTTGAAATAATAGTTCAATCTGTTTAACAATAAATAAAGAATAAAAATAAATAAAAATTTATTGTAAAACGATAAATAATGTGGTATCTTTCTATAAGATAATAAATAGAGAGGTGCTTTTTTATGAAAAAAGGAACAACACTTTTTTTAAAGCTAGCCGTGATTCTTATTGGAATTCCAGTGCTTGCTTTAGGTATATGGGGTGTGTTTGACTTAACTAAAAATCCAGTAAATCCAGAATATGCCCATATACTATATCCAATTGTAATAGGGATCTACGTATCAGCAATACCGTTTTACATGGCATTATATCAAGCTTTAAGAATATTGGGGTATATTGATAAGAATGAAGCTTTCTCGGAAGTGTCAATAAAGGCATTAAGCCGTATAAAGAAAGATGCAATCGTAATTAGTATCATATATGTACTAATGATTCCTTTCATTTTTCTCTTAGCTCAAATAGAGGATGCACCAGGTCTCATTCTATTTGGAATGGTTCCAATTTTTGCTTCGATCGTAATCGCAGTCTTTGCCGCTGTACTTCAAAGACTGTTACAACAAGCGATTGATATAAAATCGGAAAATGATTTAACGGTCTGAGGTGAATGGAATGGGAATTATTATTAATATTGATGTGATGTTAGCGAAAAGGAAGATGAGCGTGACCGAACTTTCAGAGAGAGTTGGAATCACGATGGCGAATCTTTCTATTTTGAAAAATGGAAAAGCAAAGGCAATTCGATTATCTACATTAGAGGGAATTTGCAAAGCTTTAGACTGTCAACCTGGAGATATCTTAGAATATCGTAGGAATGAATTGGGTGAATAAACGGTATTTCAAGGGATTCGTTTCATGTATACACGAGAGTAATGTAACGTATTGAAAAACATTTCGAGAGGAGGAGAAATCAATGAAAATACCTTTTTTGTCTAAAAAACAATCAGAAGTACCTGTCCCTTATCTGAATGATATTATACCGGAACATATTGCTATCATTATGGACGGAAACGGACGCTGGGCGAAGAAGCGAGGCATGCCCAGAGTTGCTGGCCATAAAGAAGGAGTATCTACGGTCGTAAAAATTGTTAAGACAGCAGTCAAATGCAAAGTGAAAGTTCTGACACTTTATACGTTTTCTACAGAAAACTGGAAACGTCCAAAGCCTGAGATAGAGTTTATATTGAAACTTCCCAAGGAGTTTCTATCTATTTATCTACCAGATCTTATAGCGAATAATGTCCGTATAGAGGCAGTTGGTGATATGGAAAGACTTCCAGCTCATACGCGTAAAGCTATAGAGTATGCAATGGAACGTACTCAGAATAATGACGGTCTTTTGCTAAACTTTGCCCTTAACTATGGAAGCCGGCATGAGATTTTAAATGCGATGAAAGAGATGTTTTTGGATATAAACAATGGAAAATTTTCACTGGAAGAATTGGATGAACAGAAGTTTTCAGGCTATCTTTATACAGCTGGTATGAAAGAACCTGACCTTCTTATTCGTACAGGAGGGGAAATACGCCTGAGTAATTTCCTGCTTTGGCAGCTGGCATACACAGAGTTCTGGTTTACTGATATACTGTGGCCAGATTTCTCCGAGAAGGAATTTCTTCAAGCATTGGAAGTATACCGAAATCGAAAAAGAAGGTATGGAGGACTATAAGAGCGATACTTTTTGAGGTAAAATGGCGTTTATTTCTATTTGTTTTATAGAATTATTTAACTATCCTTAATAGTAACAAAATTAAGTGCCGATTAAAGCACCAATCGTATTTAGTATAAAATCATCAATAACAAGCTGCTTAAGTTTAGAAGGATAAAGGTCATCAGCTATCGAACTAAAAAATATAGGTACAGTGAAGGATGATGACAATGGAATTAATAAGACCATCAGCAAAATATAGTGAGCAATTAATGGAATACCGGGCAGCATTTTTACATGTTGGGGAACAACCATATGGTGGTACCTCTTTACAAAATTATGCTGACTTTAATGAATGGCTAGCCAAAGTGATTAATCAGGAAAATGGAGATAAATTGCCTTCAAATCGGGTTCCTGCTACTCAATTTTTGACGGTGATAGATGGGAAGTTAGTTGGACTGATTAATATACGCCATCGTTTAACACCAGAATTGTTAATGGAGAGCGGGCATATTGGTTATAGTATACACCCCGAAGAACGTCAGAAGGGATATGCAACAGAGCAGCTTCGTCTTAGTTTACAGGAAGCAAAAAAAATAGGATTAAAGAAAGTATTGGTAACTTGTGATAAAACAAATATTGCCTCAGCTAAAACGATTCAAAAAGTAGGAGGAATTTTAGAGAATGAACTAATAACCTCTGACGGTAAGGAAATTGTTCAGCGCTATTGGATAGAATTATAATGAATGGAACTGTAAAAATAGCTGGCATTATTGGCAGCTATTTTCCTATTTCACAAGTGGGAAAGTCGTGTTAAAAGTTTCCTGTAAGATTCTTACTGTCCGTAAAGGCCCGATTGGTTCAACTAACCATCAGTAGGGGAGGATGGAAAAACCCACTGATGGAAGTTTCACTTTATGATATGATTAATATATTTCACAAAAAGGTGGTAACGTAATGACAATTAGATGGGAAGAGATAACCTATGACAACTTAACTAACATAGAGAAGGTCTTTGAAATTTATGACGAAGCATTTCCTATTGAAGTAAGAGAGCCACAGGACATTTTCTATCAAAGTTTAGATTATGCAAAAACTAGGTTACCGAATGGATTTCGGTTCTTGGTCGGTTATGAAGGAGAACAGCTTGTTTCTTTTGCAACCGGGCACTATTTTGCGGAGGCGAATATAGGGTTTATTGTTTATATCGCTACTAATCCTCTAATACGAAGCAAGGGTTTAGGGACAAAAACATTAGTGAAAATAGAAGAATTATTAAATGAAGATGCCATTTCAGCAGGAAATGTTTCACTGCGTGCAACGATTTTGGAAACAGAGAAACAAGAAATCGTGCATAATAAAGCAGAAAAAGAAGACTGCATCAAAAGAAATCGTTTCTTCGAAAGAAATGGCTATAAAAAAATAGATGAAATTCAATACATACAGCCACCTTTAAATAACGGTGATAGCAATGTACCATTAAATCTTTTCATTAATAAGAATGATGTATCTAAAGAAGAAATCATTAAATATATTCAAATTATCTATAAAGAAAAATACTGCTTCGTAAATAGAATTGATAAACAGGTTCTAAAGAGTTGTTTAGAAATGATGGGGATTGAAAATGTCCACTTACCGAGCTAAAGAATAGTTTGTCTTAAACTCATGCATTTGGGTATAGTTATAGTTATATAACCACCGAATGTACTTGCAATAATTAACCCACTATATTTCTTAGAGGAGAAGCGCATGGAGAATAACGTTTTTGAACAAATGGCTAAAAGATACGATACAGAGGATAGAATGGAATTAGCGAAAGTTATTGTGAAGGAAGTAAGAGCAGAACTACATGACTGTAAATCAAAATCTTTAATAGATTATGGCAGTGGGACTGGTCTAGTTAGTTTAGAATTAGCGGATTTAGTAGATTCTATTTTGTTGGTAGACTCATCAGAACAAATGCTGGAGGTTGTGAAAGCTAAAATCATTCACAAGGAAATTATAAACTCACAAGTACTTTATTCCGATTTTACGCAAGAAACTCCTGAACTTAAGGCAGACATCATTTTAATGTCTCTAGTCCTTCTCCATATACCGGATACTAACAAGATTTTACAACAATTGTTTAATATTTTAAATAAGGACGGCCAGCTTATCATTATTGATTTTGACAAAAATGATAAAATAAATCATCCGAAAGTGCATAATGGTTTTTCTCATGAAGAACTGAAAAAAAAATTAGTTGATGCTGGATTTACATCAACTAAAATAAATACATTCTACTATGGAGAACGTATTTTTATGAATCAAGATGCTTCGATGTTCATTTCTAATAGTATAAAGTAAGATTGAAAAATGCAGATTCATCCATAGCTAAGGAGCAAGCGGAACCCCTTCCATGCTAATAGAAGGGGTCCCGTTTGTTTATTTTTTCTCCATCACAATAAATAAAACACCAATAACAATAAGAATCGAGCCAATCCAAAAGGTTACACCGATACTTTCTCCTAGAATAAGCCATCCAAGTAATGTTCCGACAACTGGTTGAAAGAAGAAAAAGATTCCACCACTCGAGGCGTTCAGCATTTGTAACCCACGGTTCCAAAGGAGAAATCCACCGGCAGTTGAAACAATCCCCAAATATAAGAGACCGCCCCAAATGGTTGGGTGTGTCCATCCAGACGTATCTATTACTTGTAACCTTGGCAACACAAAAGGTGTTAACACAACTAGAGCTACAGAAATGGAATAAGTCGTTACAACAATTTGTGAATAGTCACTTGGTAAAAGCTTTACAAGTACTGACATTAAAGCCCATGTTAAAGCTGCAATTAGAAGTGCTATTCCGCCTAATTTACTCGTTAAATCAATTTCCCCAATTCCAACAATAAAAAAAACTCCAGTTGTAGCGAGACATACGGAAAGCAGCTTTTTTATCGTCAATCGTTCTTTGAGCAATAAGCGTGCAAAAATAACCATAAAAGCAGGAGTGGAAGAAGTTATAATCGCGCCCATTTGTGCTGTGGACAGCATAGTACCCGTTTCTTGAGCAACAATTGAAATAGTATTTCCAATAATCCCGATGGCTATGATAATAAAAAAATAACGTTTTGCAATTCGCCATTTTTGGCGGGTGGCAAAACCAATGATAAGCAATGCCAAGATAGCGACTAAATAGCGTATCCATACAAGCTCAAGTGGGGGAATGACTGCTACTACCACTTTAACAACAACGTACATCCCACCCCAAATGCTGGCTGCTAATGTTAAATAGATTGATCCTAATATTGTGTTTTTCATTTTATTCTCCTCCGTTTATTAATAGGTACAAAAGCCCTCAACGGAGAAGTGTAGTCACTCTTCTCTCATTAAGAGCAGAAGTGTGCTACTGGTACATCATTTTCAAATAACGGATTCCAATACATGTTTATTTCACCTCTAACATTTTTCAATTTTGAATTTATTATAACAGAATTTGTTAATTTTAAGTTTGCTATTTTGTAATATATTAGATGGATTGTAATTTTCATGGAGAACGTCCTTCTTATACTCATTGAAACAGCAAGAAATCATAATGAAACTAATTGGATTAATAAACGTAAGTAGAATAAGAATCAATTCAAAAACCAATTGGAGGGGAAATGAAGAAAATTGTATTCTTGATATTATCAGGTTTTTTTCTATTTATGACAGGAATGTGACAAATTCAAAAACTAAACAAGTTCCTAAGAAACAAGAATAACCTAATAATGGAGGGTGATAAAATGAAAAAAGTTGTTTGGGCTATCATTACTTTCGGTGTAATTATTTTTGTTAACTGGGGCTTGGCTACCATTTTTCATAATAGTTTTATTGATTGGTCTTTGTTATCAGGATTGGCTGCTGCAATTATCATCGCCTTTTTTAACTCTTCTGGTGGTTTTACATCTGATTTGGCTGATGCAAGGCTTCAAAGTGGCAATAATGATGAACATTGGGCTGCAAAAGAAGTACGAACAAAAATAACTAGGCAAAAACGTAGTTTCCAATCTACCATTTCATTTTACGTTTCTTTAGGGTATACCATTATCGCGGGAATATTTTCTTTCTTTTATTTTTAAAAACATTAATTTCAATTGGAAACAAAGTTTTGCTAAAGGAAGGTAATGATTGAGCAAGATTAAATGTAGTGAAAAGTAGCGTACATCTATATAGTTCATTCAAAGTGATCAATGTATGATCACTTTTTTGATGTGAAAATTCAACAGTTGGAATATTATGTTATTATTAGTATAGAAAAATATAACAGGTTTATTTTTTTTTTTATAAAAAAAATAAGGAGATAGCTATTTTAGAAGCGTAACATTTTGTTATCAAATGGAAGAAATTAAAATGCCATTGGAGATTTTAAACCTCCAATGGTTAGTTGAACCAATCGGACCTTTACGGACAGTAAGACTCTCACCTATCTTCCTCGTATTCTCCTAAGCTTGAGGGGGGAGTCGTACTGTCCGTTAAGAGTGGGATAAAATGGTTCCGTTCTATTCAAAAGGTATTGAAAATCTCTTCTTAGGAAATGCAATTTATTACAACAAAGGTACGATGTAAAGTTACCTGCAAAAGGGGAAAAAAGATTGATTAACAAATTAAAAGAATTAGTGGGAAATTCAAGTGAAGAAGAAGTAAAGTCATTGTTATTTCTCATACTGTCACAAGTAAGTATGGAAGAACAGACAGAGGAGGAGCTTGTATTAAGCTTAAGAAGGACTTATCACAGTTACTTAAATTATAAAAAAGAACAAGAAAGACGCAATAATAAAAAAGATTATGAAGTTGCACATATTGTTTTTGGTGCTTCTGCTGCAGGGAGCTTAAGAAATACACTTAAAGAAATGGGTGTACAGGAGGAAGAAAAAATTATATGTTTTTCAGATAATTTCTCAATCGGTCCACTATGCAATATAGAAGAGAAAAAGGGACTTTCCCTTAGGCATAAATGGTTTATAAGCCATATTAATATGGATGAAGAGTACTTGTACAAGTATCAGCATAGCTTCAAAAATACTATTCTGGAATTGAAAGACGTGAGTGATCAAACTCGTATAATGATTTGGGCATGTGAGAATTCTGATGAACAAACAGCGCAACGTTTTATTCTTTCTTTATTAAAAAATAAAAAGAATGATATTTTCTTAATCAATCTCGTTGGAGCTTATAAAGAAATATTTGCAAAATCAGATTCAGAATATTTTCCTTTACATACTGGCGAGCTCTCATCTGAGGAGTTAAATGTAATTTATGAAAAAAATAAAACAGAACAGCCACTAACTTTAACGGAACGAAAAAGATATGAACAAGAATGGGAGGAGATTTCTAATCAAAGTAAGAATCTAAGAATCTGGAAAGATAGGAAAATACATAGTGTTGGTGAAGGCTATTACGATCGCTTTATAATCAACACAGCCAAAGCCCTACATAAGAAACACAATAATAAAGATTTTATGAAATCAGCTAGATTAATTGGGGAGATTATTGGGCATCTCAATCAGAAAATCGGTGATGAGTATTTTGAATACAGATTAATCCAATTGGTATTAAATGGAGTATTTGAAATAGAAGGAGTACCAAAAGCGATGAGGTTTTATAGTGTGAAGCTTCATGAGAAATATAGGAGTTAAAAAGTGATCATTCTTTGATCACTTTTTTCTTGATTTTTATTAGCAAATTCAAATGAAAAGTAGGAATTAATCCTATTTGTTTAAAAATAATTTCGGCCAAGAGTTAAATAGAACCGTCTTATTATTATAAGTAAGAAAGTAGGTGAGGGGCATAAGTACCGAGAATACCGAAGAAAATGAAAAAGAAGTAACTTTTATAAGACTTTTTCAGCAATACGAGCATGACATATACCGGATGGCTTATGTTTATGTCAAAAATAAAGAGGATGCATTAGATATTGTACAAGAAACCGCATATCGTTCTTTTCTAAAGCTTAGCAGTTTAAAGGATTTATCGTTGTTTAAGTCATGGTTATTAAAAATTGCGATAAACTGTTCCATTGATTTATTAAGAAAAAATAAGAAGTTAGTTTATTTCCAAGTGGAAAGTACATTAGAATCTTTAAGTCCTATTAAAGAGGATATTCCACTTTCAATATCTTTACAAGAAATATTAAAACATTTTATACAAATATTTAAGTCCGTTTGAATAGTTTCTTGACGAAGGACTCATTTTGTGACACAATAACTACCGAACGGTCGGTAGTTAATTGAAGGGGAGGTTATTAATTTGAATAAGTATTGGCTCATGGTTTTTAGTGCAGGGATTGTGGAGGTTGCATGGGTCTCTGGTCTAAAACACGCATCCACTTTTTTAGAATGGAGTGGAACCATTCTTGCAATTGTCATCAGTTTTTATCTATTAATATATACGACAAAGTATTTGCCAATTGGAACAGTCTATGCGGTATTTACAGGGTTAGGGACAGCTGGAACAGTGATTGCAGAAATAATTTTATTTAATGAACCAATTAATTTAGTGAAGATACTATTAATTTTAGTTTTATTAATTGGTGTGATTGGTTTAAAAATGGTAACGGATGAAGGAACGAATCAAGAGGAGGCTTGAGTACATGGCATGGTTAGCTTTAATTGCAGCCGGGGGTTGTGAAATAATAGGTGTTTTAAATATTAAACGTTTTACGATGAAAAAATGGGATGCGCTACTGTATTTAATTATTGGTTTTATGTGTAGCTTCGCATTGTTATCATATGCGATGAAAACTATCTCCATGGGAACAGCATATGGTGTTTGGACAGGAATTGGAACAGTTGGCTCTGCGTTATTAGGGATGTTTGTATATGGAGAGCCCAAGGACGGTAAAAGAATCTTATTTATTTCGATGATTCTTGTTGCAGCAGTTGGTTTAAAACTAATCGCGTAAAGGAGAGAGCGATATGAAAAAAGAAGAAATTAAAAAAGCGGCAATTAAGTATTTTTTACAAAAAGGATTTGAAGGAGCTTCCCTGTCAGAAATTGCAGAGGAAGCTGGAATAAAGAAAGCATCAATTTATTCCCATTTTAAAGGAAAAGATGACTTGTTTCTTGAAGTATTAAGGGAAGCAAAAGCAGAAGAAATAAAGCGAAAAGAGCATTTTTTCGAAAAAGAGAAAAGTAGCAATCCAGAGACTTTTCTTTACGATTATTTACTTTACACAAAAAAAATGTTCCAAGAAAATGAAATACTGAAGTTCTGGCTAAGAATGGGATTTTTTCCACCTATTCATTTATATGATGTCATCCAAAAAGAGGTTATAGAAGCAGAGCATTTTCAAGAACACTTAATTGGTCAAAAAAGTAGCAAGTGGATCGAACAAAAACAAATAGTCGTAAAAGATGCAAACACATTTAACTTAGCTTTTACAGGTATAATCATGGCAATCATGGTAGAAATCGTTTATTTTAATTCGGAAAGAAGAGTCGATGATAAATTAGAAGCATTGTGGAATGTTTTTTGGAAGGGTGTTTCGAAGTAAATAGATTAGCAAATAAAGACGAAGAAAATAAACATGAATCCCATTAGTATCCATTTTTCAATTGAAAGCGAATAGGAGAATTCAAATGGCTCAAAAAAGACTTTTATTATATGGAATAATGTCTATTTTGTTTTTAATAAGTATATTTATTTATCAAAAAGTGACGGATGATACATATAAGGGAATGACAATTATCCCTGAACAGCAGAAGGATATTCCATTATATGAAGGACTTGAACCTACTGAATATTATTACAAAATAGATGGTGACCATTGGTCCAAAGTTTATGAATACTATTTAGAAGAGCTTCCTAAACAGGGATGGACCGTGGAATACAAAGGTACTGCACTTGATGACAATGATTCGGAAAATGATTGGTCTGGATTTTATTCTAGATGGAGAAAACCAGGGTTTGATGGGGAATTATCACTTTCAGCACATTATAATCATTCAGAAGATCAAACGGAAGTAATGTTTGATAACCAACAAAGGTAGAGAGTACAGCATGGATAAACGAATTACTAATGCTTATTTTTATCATGAATAAGGGAAGATGATTTTCATTAAATTTCCCTAAGGTTTGAAAGGAAGAAAACCAGATTTCCGTTTATCCAATTAATAAATAAATTATGATTTATCTTACTTTTTTGAAAATGTAAGCATAAAAACAGAGGAGTATCTATAAATGAAATTCATATGTAAACCTCACTTAAAAGATTTAGAAGAAATAGTTGAAATAGATACAAAAGTAATCGGAAACGCCAGCAGATTAGAATACATAAAAAATGCTATTGTGGAAGAACGTTGTATTGTTGCTAAAACGGAGAATAGAATTGTGGGATTTCTCATTTTTAATACTCATTTTTATGATTATAGTTTTATTTCGTTAATTATTATTGATCCTCCTTACCGACGAAAGGGGTGTGCAAGCTCTCTATTAAATCATTTTGTTAATATATCCTCAACGAGCAAGATATTCTCTTCTACAAATCAATCCAATCAGAGTATGCAGGAAGTATTTAACGCAAATGGCTTTATAAAAAGTGGAATAATTGAAAATTTAGATGAAGGTGATCCAGAAATCGTCTATTTTAAATCGAAATAAACCATTATGCAATCTATTTAAAAAGCCGAAATTATGCGAAAAAACTATCTATTTCGGCTATGAAAACAGATGTTAGTTACATATACAATCTATTTTTGCTACTAGTAAAAATTCTTCAATTTCTATTCCATTACCTTCTGAAAAATTTTGTCCAAACTCCGAAACCTATCAACGCTCCAATCGTATTAAGAATGAAATCATCAATATCAAAACTTCCTCTTCTTGAAATAGATTGGGTTATTTCGATTACGAGCAATATGATCATGAATGTAACGGAAAAACTGCTAATTCTCTTTAATCTTTTTATAAAATAAGGCAGATAGATTCCCATTGGCAAAAACATAAGCAAATTACCGAATAGGTTTTTTAAAGGGATGTCCAGATTCATATTTCCACTGAAAATCGCGTTTATGTAAGTACTTATTGTTTTAAAAGGCACAAAATTCGAAGAATACTTCATATATTCTAGGAAAGTTAAATCTGCCATCCAACCATTACTTCTGCCCCAAAAGAACAATAGAATAGTTAATATAAATACATAGAAAGTAAAACTAATGACTAATCCAATCTTTATCAATTTTTTCATTTGAATTTCCCGTATTATTTGTTATTGATTGAAATTCTCTCCGTGAGAAAAGAACCGGGAAAAGATTGTTAGCTGGTAACAATCTTTTTTGAATTAAAAGGAATAGTAACAAGACTATCGATATAATTCAATCATCTGATCAGCTATATATTCGGAACTAAAATGAACTCCGTCTTTAAGCCACCACATAATAATTCCTAAGGTAGAGGAAGCGAGAATATCTAATGATAGCGTTGTTTCTAAGCTTTCAGAGTCTTCTCTAACACGCTGAATGACAATCGAATCCTTTAAGATCATCTGTAATTTTTTCTTAAAACCACTATGTTCGAAAAGGACGGCTAATAATTTTCGATGCTGATAAAAATAATCTAAAAACAGAATTAAGCGATCGCGATTATTTTTATTATCGATTTGCAGAAGTGGTGTTGTCTCCAACAACAAGTTGTCGAAAATGTCATAAACTAGCTGTCTTAATAAATCGTTGATGTCCAAGAAATGCAAATAAAAAGTTGCACGGTTTAACTCGGCTCGTTTGGTAATTTGTTGGACGGTGAGTTTTGATATATCTGGATTCTCAATTAATGTATCTACGACTGCTTGTTTAATCATACGTTTTGAGCGAGCGGCACGTGGATCTTCCTTTTTACGTATGGTCATTCCTATTCCCCCTTTATCTATTTTCTTTGATTTTATCGATACATTTTATAAATATGTTGTTTAGTAAACACATCTTAAAAAATTGTGCATGGGCATCAAATAAATTTAATGCTATTCTATATTTTATTGTCACTGTGTTAAAAAAGCAAATGAAGAAAGGGATTGTATATGGCAGAATCTATCAACAAAAAAGTATTATTAACCGTACTCATTTTAGGGTGTTTTTTATCGACACTGAATCAAACACTGTTAAACGTTGCATTAAGTAGTCTCATGAATGTATTTTCTGTTTCACCAACAACGGCTCAGTGGCTTTCTACAGGTTTTATGCTTGTTAATGGGGTGCTGGTTCCTATAACAGCGTTTTTAATGAAACGTTTTTCTACTCGGCAATTATTTAGCAGTTCGATGTTGTTTTTATTAATCGGTTCTATTTTGTGTGCAGCAGCTCCTAACTTCTCCATTTTACTTATGGGGCGTATGATTCAAGCAATTGGTGCTGGAATTATTATGCCATTACTTATGAGTGTTGTCATGGTTATTTTCCCGCCTGAAAAAAGAGGGAGTATGATGGGGCTAATTGGACTAGCTATTATTTTCGCCCCTGCTATCGCACCAACATTAGCCGGTTTTGTAATTGAATACTTTTCATGGCGATGGTTATTTATTGGACTAATACCACTTGTTGTAATAGTTCTATTATTATCCATGAAATATTTGATTAATGTTTCAGAAACAGTAAAAACGAAGTTGGATGTGGGAAGTGTAATATTATCAACAATTGGTTTTGGCTTAATTTTGTATGGGTTTAGTAACGCAGGTAGTAAAGGATGGGATGATAAAATTGTTATTGCTTCTATCTTAGTTGGAATCGCCACAACGATAGTCTTCTGTCTAAAACAAATAAAGTCTTCTGATCCGCTACTAAATTTAAGTGTATTTAAAAATAAAGTTTTTACCCTAACATCCATCATTAACATTATTGTCACGATGATGATGTATGCGGATATGATTTTATTACCCATCTATCTCCAGGATGGCAGGGGATTTACAGCTTTTAATGCGGGGTTACTATTATTACCAGGTGCAATAATTAATGCATTTATGTCACCAGTTACTGGAAAAATGTATGATCGTTTTGGTGCAAAGCCATTATTTATTATCGGATTGATATTCATTATTCCTTCGATGTGGATCGTAACAGATTTAACAGAAACAACGACTTATCTGTTCCTAATGATACGAACGATTTTTCTACGTATAGGCTTAAGTTTTATTACAATGCCATTGAACACAGCTAGTCTAAATGCATTACCAAGAAAACTCGTCACACATGGAACTGCCGTGAATAATACATTACGCCAAATTGCAGGAGCTATTGGTACGGCAGTCGTAATTACTGTATTTACAGCACAATCAACAAGTCATGCAAACACATTACTGCAAGAAACACCTAATGCAACAGGAGAAGTGATTCGTAGGCTTGCTTCCATCTTGGGTTCAAGTGATGCGTATTATTTCATGACCATTTTAGCAGTTGTGGCATTGGTTTTAACGGTATTTGTTCCATCTAAAGCAAAGATTAATGAACAAGTAAAAGAAAAAGAAAGATAATCAGATTCTGTCTCAAGGTATTTATGAACTTGGGACAGTTTATTCCATTATACTGAGCCACTATTCACTTTTTGATAATATAATTTTTTATTTATTGTAAAAATTATATATTCTTAAAACGTTTATTGTTATATTTAGAATTATAAAACAATAGATAGGAGAAAGTCGATGAATTTTCCAATTTATTGAAACGGATTATTGGAAGATGATGTTAGTTTGCTTCAAATTAAAGTAAGCTTAAAAGGAGGGACCATTATGGGATTTTACTGGTTCGGTCTACTATTCTGGTTATTAGTAGGTATCTCATTCTTATTACTTATATTTGGTCTATGGAAGGTATCCTGGAAAGCTTTATTCATTAGTGGGATAGTCTTTTAATCCCATCTCTCTATTCTGTTGGAGCAGAAAACTGGTTAAGAATAGTGGTGGTACTACCGTTAATTCCATTTGTATGTGCATATCGAATGAAAAAGAGGATATAACGATTGAGAAATATTTAATTATTAATAATGAAAATAATCGTTAGTCGAGGCAGAAATTTCTATTGCAATGGGAAAAAGTGCCTGATTAAATCATAAAAACTTTAATACTAGTATATAGAAAAAAGTTTGAGAGGATATGTAAAATGGCAAAAACAACAGGTTGCTTTACGATTGTACTGAATGAAAAAGGACAAATCTTATTAACAAAACGAAGGGATTTTCCGATTTGGGATTTGCCAGGAGGTAGATGGGAAAAGGGAGAGACCATAGAAGACTGTGCCGTTCGTGAAACAGAAGAGGAAACTGGATACGTTATTCGAATTAAAAGGAAAATCGGGGAGTATTTTCAACCACAATTCGATGATATGCAATATTTATTCTTGGGAGAATTGAATGGGGGAATACCAATAGAAGAAGGACCCGAAACAGAAAAAGTCGAATGGTTTAGTCCAAATAATTTACCTTTCTATATGGTACCTAATAGAAGAAAACAAATAAATAAATTTTTAAAGAATAAGAATCGAATAGTAAAACAATCAATAACTGTATCAACTATTCAAATATCTTTTTTAAAGGTCTATTTGAAAGTATTTAGGCCATTGTTAAGATAGGAATCGGTGGACGGTTCTACTGATTCTCTTGATTTAACAAATCTAGTGAAAAAATCTTTGAAGACTAATGGCATGTTTGCAGCGACTTGTTTTCAAGGAAGTCATGATATATTAACACCAATCAAAATAAAGGAGCTGCTTCCAGGTTAGATTCCTCATGTTAGATTGATGAAAATGGAAAATTGTGGTCACTGGACTGTTTAAGAGAAACCATCTGAACTTAATAGAATTGCAAAAGATAGTATCTAGATATATGTGAAGGGGAATATAAATGACTGAAATAAAAACACTTTCAATTCCAGACCCAATAACTGCTCTGCTAGATAACTATGAGATGACTATTGAAAGGTTATATATATTTCATCGGTTGCTACCAGAAAGGAATATAAAAGAGAATTCTTTGTATCGACTAGCTGAAGAGTACTATAAAGTTTTAAAGCTTGTTTCTAAAGAGGTGTATAAGGATTATTCAGAGGAGTTGTTACCGGTACGAGAGTTCTTAGAAGAAATGTCCGAGAGACTAGATGATAATGAAATTCAGAATTTAAATAAACCATTCTTAGAATAAATCTTGCAAACCAAGCCCTATAAAGTGTTTGCCTCTGCATTTCTTCTCGAGTATTGTTTTAGCATTTATTTAAAAGAATCTAATGATAAAATTCTTTGTAACTATTGTGTTGCATGCCTGTAATAAATGAGAGACTTCTTATATCGCAAACGGGGCATGTTAGTAAAACAGGGATATGGATATAATTTTATAAAACATAGAAGAAGTTTTAGGTGAAGAACTAGCAAAACTATTCTTTGGAGGAGACGATGGAAAAATCAATAGGGAAGGTTTCATGTTTTATTACTAGAAAAAAACATAACAAACTTGAACTTCTTTTAATTCAGCATCCAAATGCAGGTATTCAAATACCAGCGGGTACAGTAGAAATAAATGAAGACTTTCAACAGGCTGCTATGAGAGAAGTCGTTGAAGAAACGGGTCTAAAAGAATTTGTTTCATGTAGAAGTATTGGAAAGCAGGAACAAATCTTAGAGGGTAAGTATATAATTTTTGATAAGGCTAAAATATATTCAAGACCAGATATATCAAGTTTACAGTGGGCAGAAATAAGAAGAGGCATTACTGTTCTTCACGAACGAAGCCAAGGAAATTTTGTGCAAATTTCTTATAAAGAAGGAGATAAATTTCCAGAACCCAATTACATAACATATCAGATAACTGGTTGGACGGAAGAATCGAATTTAGCATCAAAAGTAACAAGACAATTTTATCATCTCCAATCAAGCAGTCAGGTTGATGAATGGGAAATAGAGACAGATAATCACCACTTTAAATTATTTTTGTCTCCATTAGACAACTTACCACAGATAGTTTCTCCTCAAAATGAGTGGGTTGATTACTTATTAAATGAGATCGACAATTTGTAATGGAATACGCTTATTAAAGCAATTGGTGCTTTCCTTAAAATAAAAGGGATGCACTTATAGCATTAAAGATAAAGACCAGGTTAGTAAAAAAGGATATTTACATAATAATAACGAATTGTTGTTGAACAGAGTATAGAAGGATAGTGGTAATAATGAAATCAGACCGTGTATAGACATTCAATAGTGACAAATTATATTTGCAGGGTGATAAGTCGATGATAGGAATAAGTATAGCAACGAATTGGGAATATAAAGCGACATTGGAATATTTCAGCATAAAAGATAGTGAACGTTTCGCTTATCCTTATGGTGAATATTTCATAAGAACAATTAATGATACCAAACTTGTTTTTTATAGTACCGGTGTAAGAAAAGTAAATGGTGTAGGTGGTAATCAGTATATGATTTCTAAATTTAATTTAACTAAAGTAATCGTTGCTGGAACATGTGCAGGAATAGATGATAAGTTCAATAATTTGGATATTTTTGTACCCGATAAAGCCGTTCAATATGATTGCACAGTAAAAGAAATCGAGCCTTTTATTAAACAATCCTTCATAGTCGATATTGATCTATCGAAATATGGAAATGATTTTTATACCGGAACAATTGGTACTGCTGATAAAGCAGTAGTTATGTGGAAGGACTATTTAGAACTTAAAGAAAATGAAATAACCATAGCCGATACAGAAGCGGGGGCAATATGGTGCTTTAAATAATGATTTAAGAGAAATAAAGGAAACGCGAGGAGTTAGATGAACCACATCGGATTAGATTTTGATGATACACTTGTTGATATGAGAAAATCGATTGTACAGCTTTTAAATAAAATACATAATAAAGACTTAAATTACGAAGAAATGGTTGAGTATGGAGTTTCGGATTTGTATGGGTATTCCTTTGAAACATTTTTAGATTTTTTTACAAAAAACCAAAAGGTACTGCATTTAGCTAAACCGTATCCATTTATAATCGATGTTCTTAGTGAACTAAGCAAAACTTCAAAACTATCAATAATGACGGGAAGACCGAAAGCTTGGATGAATTCAGCGGAACTCTGGATTGTTAAACATAAGCTGCCATAGATGATATAATATGTGCTTCAGAATATAAAAATGGTAAACCTGAATGTGCTTTAATTCATAATGTCACTCTATTTATTGAAGACAATCCTTCCCATGCATTAGCTGTTACGAATAGTGGAATGGATGTATGGCTACTTGATAAGCCATATAACCGAATATGTAATCATGAACGAATAACGAGAGTAAAAGGCTGGAAAGAGATAGACACTTTGTTATTAAGGTAAAGGTTTTATAACAAACTAATGGAAAATAAATTCTATAAGTTAATTAATAAACACTCATCCTTAATCCAGCAACTACCTCTTCATGATGGATCATACACTCTTTTATAGATAACACTGCAAAATAAGACAATGGAGGTAGATCTTCTACTATAGAATCATTTTACAATCATCCTTATTATTATTCTGGTTGAGAAAGATATTTTGGAAAATAAAATAAAAAAAGTTTAATGAATAAGCTGTGTCTGTTATTAATTGTAATGAATTCTTCATCGTGATCCTCCTAATTCCAAAAATGTATTCAATGTTTATTCATCATTTTTTGAAGTAAAATTGAATCAACGATCCAAAAAAGGAATGCGCACATAATAAATAGGAAATAAAATTCTGAGGAGTGAAAAGGATTTTTTATACCGAAAATCATTGCCACAATGCCTGTTATCACCCCCGAAAAAACATTATAGATAGCAAGGTAGAGAATACTAAATTTCTTAGGCCGTTGATTTAAGAAAATCTGCAGAGGTGACGCGATAACTAGATAAAAGCAAAAGAAAATGCAAGTGAAGATTAGTATTCCAAAAAAACTAAAATAGGGTGAACCAATAAGTTGAAGCATACTAACGAAAATAGCGGAAATAAGGGAAGTAAGTAACGAGCGAGCAATCATATCAATATCTACACTTTTTAATTTCATACACTGTCTCCCATAAAAGCTTCTATTTCATCTTTAAATCGTATAGCTTCTTCTAGAAAGGGATAATGATTGCTTTGATTAAACACCAATAATTTGGAATGAGGGATGCACTCATTCATTTCGACCGAATAGGGAAGAGGGCACTGTACATCAAATTTTCCACAAATGATTAATGTTGGAGTTGTAATCAGTTTGAGTTTCCTAGTAACATCAAATAGTTGCACTTCCCGGCTAAAATAGTTCAGTCTAATAGAGGATATTTTCTTCTGGATAGGCAGGAAAAAATAATCATCATACCTTTCAGAAACATATAAGGATAACTTTGTCGGTTCTTTTGTTAATGCCATTTTTTCCTCCGCTGTTAAATCAGAACGTTTGAGGCTTTCTATCAAATCTTGCATTTTTTTATAGGATGGATGTTCTTCATTGTATATACAATCAGGAGAAAATGTCATATATTCTCTTGCAGCAGCCCCTACTAATATGAGTTTGCTCAAACTGTTAGAGCAATATATCCCATAAAGAACTCCTAACATGCCCCCAGTGGAATGACCTGCAAAGCTCCATTTTTTATATCCTACTGCTTCACGTATTGCTTCTAAGTCGAAGATAGACTCTAATAATCCTAGTTCATACGGTTGAGTAGCTTCATCTGAGCTACCTGCCTCCCGTAGATTAACAAGAAATACTTTATGCGTACGGACAAAGGAGTCTGCAAAATAATCTCCTGTCTCATTAAATTCTGAATAATGATGGGTAACACAAAGAGGTTCACCTTGCCCTTTTATGAAAATTCAAATTTCCCCCGAGAGGTATGTAATAGCTTTCTAGTCCATTTCTTCATAAATACTCCTTTATGGTATACACCAGTATGAAAATGTTGAAAGTTAGTTCATTTAATCTGCTAATCTCACAAACTCAGCATCATGCCGGATATCTAAATATGGGATTATTGAATAAACATTTTATCTATTAATTCTACTATTTTTTCATTATCCCCTGTACCCACCTTAACTAGCTTCGTATCATTAATAAAAAAATCAATATAGAATTGTTCACCAGCTGGGTATTTTCCATCCCATCTATGTGGCACTTTATATACATTAATCGTGCCATCCCCATTGCCACTATATGTAATGGAACCTTCTGCTAAACGTGAGCCTGATAAATGAATAACATCTTCTGGATAATTAGCACTTGTTTCGTCATTTGGATTGAGCGGTTCCCCTTCATGAAATGTTTGAACAGATAATGCATCTATATCCTGAGTTGGCCCAAGCTGCAACCAAATTCTCGCGTATTCGATTTCTTGAGCAGAATATTTAGACAATGAAATCTCTTTTTTCTTTTCGGATGTACTATTTCCATTGGTGTTGTCTAATTCTGTAATAACTTTCTCCGATTCAGGTTCTTTATTTGTTTCAGTACCATTCAGATTTTTTTCATCTGAACTGGTGGAAGGCTTCAGTGTTGAAGATTCATCATTTTCAAGTTCTACTATCTCTGTACTAGATTTAGGAAGAGGGGGGCTGTTCTCAGAAGAGTATTTCGACGAATCATGTGAACAACCAACTAGTAATAGAACAAATAGTAAAATTGCATTTATAGATAAAAGTTTATTTCGGATACTCATTCCATCATTCCTTTCTTTCAAAAATACAGGTATAGTATATCACCTGAGTCCGTGACGTAATTAATAATAAATGTGCCCACAAAGCCTGATATAATAATGTTATCAGCTGATTTATGTTGATAATTTTATTTCACCAGGCAGGTGTTGAAATTGGTTAAGTTTATTTTAGAAGATTCCGATGATACATTAACGACCCATTCGGGTCTAGGTTTAATAGGTTTGCTTTTATCAAAAACAAAATTTTACAAACGTTTTTCATCCTTAAAGGTCCCAGAAATCAAGTCGTCTCCGGCCATTCTTAATGGGGATGTTACCACTTCTTATGTGGGTCTATTGTGCCAAGGTAAGAATGATTTCGACCATATCGAAGAATTTCGAGATGATCCCTTCTTTTATCGTGCATTGGATATTCAAGTGGTTCCATCAAGTCCCACACTACGGCAACGACTCGATCAAATTGCCAAGGTGACTGGATGGAAATCCATTGTTCTGGAAGAATCGGCTAAACTAATACGGCAATTTGATTCTCCTGTCACTCCAACAATTACTAGTGACAAAAAATCATACGTACCTCTGGATATTGATGTATCGCCATTTGATAACTCAAATACTAAGAAAGAAGGGGTTAGTCGCACATACAAAGGATGTGACGGGTATTCCCCTAACTTCTCCTATTTGGGTCAAGAAGGCTACGTTGTAAATGTGGAACTTCGGGAGGGAAGCACACACGTTCAAAAGGATACTGAGAAATTTCTCGAGAAAAGTATTATATATTCTCGGATGATTACTGATCTATCGTTATTGGTCCGTATGGATGCAGGAAACGATAGTGTCGAAAACCTAAAAGTTTGTGTGAATGAAAAGGCCGATTTCATAATTAAACGAAATCCTCGCCGTGAAAAGCCTGAAAACTGGCTCATGGTAGCTGAACAATTCGGTAAATGCGTTCAGGAGCGAGAAGGAAAACGTGTATTCTATGGTGCTTTAGAAACAACTCCAAAGGGAATGAAAAAAGCCATTCGCCAAGTCTATAAAGTAACAGAAAGAACGATTGATAAAAACGGCCAAATCCTCTTAATCCCAGATGTTGAGTTTGAGAGCTATTGGACTACCCTACCTAATGAAACAGAGGAAATAATTAGCCTTTATCACGAACATGCCACTTGTGAACAATTCCACAGTGAATTAAAAACGGATTTAGACCTAGAACGTTTCCCTTCTGGGAAATTTGCCACCAATGAATTAATCTTACATCTTGGATGTTTAACCTACAATCTCCTTCGGATTATTGGCCAAGAAAGCCTGAAATCAGGGGATGCGCCGCTTAAAAGAAAGGTCTTCCGTCGCCGAGTAAAAACGGTTATCCAGAATTTGATTACATTAGCTGCAAAATTGGTAAAGCATTCCCGAAGAATTTACTTAAAGTTTGGAAATCATAGTCCTTGGTTTCCTACTTTTAAACGACTGTATCTTTCATTTACAACATAAGCCTAGGAAACTGAATAGGTAATAAGACCTGAAAAAAATTATAGGTAAGCAGGTTTTATTTAGTGTACACAAAAAACAATCAATCCAACTTAAATTAGTACGAATGGCAAGAAAATAAGGAATTCCTAAAATTATCGGAAGAATTATTTTTTATCACGGATTCAGGTATCATATATATTGGAAAATGTTGTATATGATATTTTGGGCATGATAAAGTTTAAGTGTCTTGGAGTAGATAATTAAAGACAATTGAATTATAGGTTAAAAGATTTAGCTCGTTTGAATCGTCTATAAGAAAATAAAATAAAGGAGAGGCTTAAAGTAAAACGTTTTTCCTTTACACTTGCAATATCTTTTGTTGCGATTGATTTTATGGTGGATATGTATTTAAGTAAACAGGAAACTTTGATAATCACCGGTATCAAGTGGCGCAAGTTGACGATAAAGTAAAAGAAAATGGAGAAACTACTAGTACAAGCAAAAAAATAAATTGAAAAGAGAACAGAATTATGGTATCAGTTAGACGGTATAGTTGATATTTTGTTAGAGAGCATCCAGTTGGTCCGACCTATTAATTTTGATGAAGCTTTGGCTTTGAATTTGAATTGAAACTAATTGATAGGTTAACCGTCATATTATATAAGGAGGTGTTAGAGTGAAAAGAATTGTTTTATTTATTCTTTCCTCAGCATTTGTGTTAGGACTTTTTGCTTGTTCTAACGAGAGTGTACAATCAAGAAATAATAACGGTAAAGTTGTTAAGAGTAGCAAAGAACAAGTTGAAAAGGTTGTGAAAAAAGGTGATATTCGAGAAAAAATTTGGAACCAATTGTCATCAGAACAACAAGAATGGATCAATGGTACTTGGGAAGATGGAAAGATTTCTAAAATTACTCTGACTGAGAATATGATGTCTCAAGTTGATGATAAAACATATGAAGGAAAAGTAGTATATTTGCTTGATTTTCCTACGAAAAGTAAATCCAGTCCAAACAATATGATTGCTTATGCAGACATAAATACATTTGATTATATAGGTAATGGTCTTGTTGATTAGGATAGCTGAAAGCGAGAAGGGGGCATTGCAATCTTCCATTTTCCTTAAGGGCATGTACTTTATGAATTTCGTACGATTCATAATTGTACAAAAAGTTGAATTACAATGGTAAATCCCATTATTGTTTAGAAAAAATAATAACAGAGTAAATAAATTTTGTGAACTTTTATACATAAAATGATGAGTGGGTGAAGAGAAGATTATGATAGAAATTAAAAAGGCAGAACCTAAACATGTAGAAGGAATTGCAAAGGTTTGTAGTAATGGCTATTGGGCAACATACTCCGAGCTGCGTTCTAAAGAATATATTACTAGAATTATTTCAGCGTTTTATAACATTGAAAGAATACATAATGAAGTAATGGAAACTAGCAGAGAATGGGGAGGCTATTTTGTTGCCACTGAAAATAAGGAAGTAATTGGAGCAATTGGAGGCGGGATGATTAATGATACTGCTGGAGAGGTTTTTGTCTTATATCTTAATCCTAATAGACGTAATGAAGGTATCGGTACAATGTTATTAGATGGGCTTACAAAACAGCAGAAGGAAGAGTTCGGTGCGAATGAACAATGGGTGTCTGTTGCAAAAGGAAATCAAAAGGGAATCCCTTTCTACGAAGCAAAAGGATTTATTTTGAAGAATGAACAAGATGGATACGGGAATGTAGAGGAAGAAAAGTACACTTCATTGAGATATTGTCGTGTGATTTGTAAGAAACATTTGGTGAAAAGGTTAGTCAAACGAGAAATAAGAAAAGCAGGGCAGAATAGTTTAATAAAACAAGTATAGCAATTCCCTTTATAGTTACTGCTGCATAT
Source organism: Niallia sp. RD1 (assembly GCF_024219955.1). Taxonomy (NCBI): domain Bacteria; kingdom Bacillati; phylum Bacillota; class Bacilli; order Caryophanales; family Bacillaceae; genus Niallia; species Niallia sp. RD1. The sequence continues at coordinate 3,791,913 of NZ_CP100420.1, forward strand.
ACTTTATCAGCGATTCTCTGTGATTAATACTGGAGGTGTTTGTTTATGATTAATACTGAAAGCATCTACATGTCAGCAAAAAAATTCAGATTTTCTTTCACTCATTTATTTTTGACGCTTTTACTTTTTTCCACGTCGTTTACTTCTTTTGAAAATGCATTTTCAAAAACATTCGCGTTCCTATTAATCGTCAATGTTACTTCTTTTACAAACGAATATTTAGTTATTCAATACTTTGAAAAAAACAGCGAAAAGAAGAGCAATAAAAAATATGCAAATTTCGTTGCTGTTCAAGTACTTCTCACTGTAATCATGTTCGTAGTTTACAAATTTATGATTCTTGCTTAATCTAGGTTCTCGAAAAATACTGCCTAAACCTTTCTCGGGGAAAGTAATCGGTTAAAATAAAATCCGTTATTACTTGGAAATCAACTACAATTACTTTTGAACAAATCTAAACTTAATAAGTTTTCAATGCTAGTTACTTTTAGTAAACCAGTGATCGACTTTTAATTCCCCAAATGTAGCAATAAAAACAAAAGAATATCTCCTAAATTCGCTGCGTATAGTCAGGCTAGCAAGTTCTCAACCGAAAACATGCTAGCCTGTTCAATCTAGTTATTCAACCACACATAAAGTTCCAGTTTATCATACATGAATTCCAGCTTCGACTAATTTCCAGACAGCTTCAAATTCTCTTTTAAAGTCAATTTGTGACCAATTTTCTGCAAAGGAAGGAGATGAAAAGTAAGCAAATGCCATGAACAGAGCTTTTAGTATACTCTCATCCTCAATTCTACTTGCTTCTTTTAAGCTACTAAGTAAAGCTGTCATGTGACGAGTTAAAACTGATAGATTTCCATCAATATATGTTGTATATAATTTAAACATTTCTGGTTCGCGATGATACGATTGATATTTTGATTCACTTAAAATCCAAAACCAATCATGAATGATTTCCTTTGTTGAAGAATAATTTTTAGTGTCAAAAGGAAATAGTTTTGTTAGTTCATTATCAAGCCATGAAAGGGCGAGTGCTGTCCATAATTCTTCCTTTCCTGTGAAATACTTGTATATTGCTGCATGACTTGTTCCTAGTTCTTGGCCAACCTTTGAAAGATTGACTTTTTCCATTCCTTGTTTCACTACCATACGGTGAGCAGTTGCTAATATGAGTTCTTTACTTAAATTTTTCATGTATTAATTATACAACATTATTGGTTGAGGTAAAATTGAATGTCTAGTTACAAAAGTTGACTTTTGTAACTAGTTAAGATAAAGTTGGATTTGTAGTTACAAAAAAATAAATATGTAACCAATAGAGGAGAATGTTATGAACATTTCAAATAATACCATTATTATCACCGGCGGCACTTCAGGAATAGGTCTTGCTTTCGCTAAAGAGTTGTTAAAACGTGGGAATAAAGTCATTGTAATTGGTCGTAATCAAAAAGCAATTGATAAGGTATTGAAAGATCACAAAGGACTAATCGGTTTACAGGGGGACGTTTCTAGTGTTGATTCAGTTCGAAAAATGGCAATATTCATTAAGGAAAACTATCCAGAAGCTAATGTTTTATTCCATTCAGCCGGTATTATGCGTGCTTTTCCATTACTAGATGAAAAAATGGAGTTAGAGCAGGTCACAGCTGAAATTACAACAAATCTTAATGGAACAATATGGATGACCCAAGCTTTACTACCACAACTTTGTGAGCAAAAGGAAGCGATGATCGTTACTGTTAGTTCTGGCCTATCTTATGTAACTTCACCTGTTCATCCAGTGTATTCTGCAACGAAAGCTGGGATTCACATGTATACAGATGCCCTTCGTATTCAATTAAATAAGTCAGATAAAAATATTCATGTGATGGAGTTGGTACCGCCGCTTGTTGCGGAAACAAATCTAGAACCGAGCGTAAAAGAAGGAGACAAATTTCCAAATATGACTTTAGATACATTAGTTAAACATGGTATCAAAGGTATGGAAAAGAACAAAAAACGAGTAGTTCCAGGTCTTTCAAAAGTCTTGCGCTTTGGCGGGAAATTCTTTCCTGACACACTGGCTAGCTCAATGGTGAAAAATGAGAAATAAGATTCATACCACAGTAGGGTATTTAGCTCAAAATAATATTAGATGACACAGCACTATGACTAAACTCATAATAAAAGATGTTATATATGGATTATTAAATGTTTAAACAGTAGCTCGTGTTAGCATTTTTATAATAAATGAATGTGAAAATTAAATAAATTCTAGTTGGAAACGTCTATAACCTAGATATTTAGGAGATTAGACGTTTTTTAGTTTGCAAATTATTCTAAAGGTTTAACGCTCAATCTCTGAATTAATCCTCGTTATATTTATAATATTGGGTCTTTGCTATATATCAATCGGAATAGATTAATGGAAGAAGCATTCTATATGAAATAATTCCAAGAAAAGAAGTTATTAAGATTGAAAAAGTAGCATGCAGATAGAATTAAGGATTTGGCAGATGTGAACGAACTTACTCTATTGAAGAACGTCAGCCAGAACTAGAAATATAGCGTCAAAAACAGTTTTAGAATAAGCTGGACTACAAAAAGAAGGAATTTTAAGGTAAAATAGACTTTTACATAGTGAGTAGCTCAACTACCTGGGTACGTTTTTTCATTAAGATGATGGACAACTCATAATAAAAGGCTGTTTTCTAAAGAATTGTTGTTTTTCAATCGAAAAAAAGAATTAGTTGGAAAAATGAAGCAGCCGGAATACACGTAGACTCCTGTGGGATTAGCGAGACAGTCTGAGACCCCGGAGGCGAAGCTGAGGAGGCTTAAGCTTAGCCCCACGGAAAGCGAAGTGTATTCCAGCTGCGGGTAATCGCAACAAACTTTACGAAAACAGCCTAATAAAAACTTAAAGAGCTTGGTCCAGAAGGCAAAGAGGAAAAGATTACAAGGTGAGTACCTTTTAAGATATCGCTTTTCTACGTATCCAAATAAACATTTTTTCTATAATATAATAAGATACAATAGTATTGTGAGGACTTTTCAAATGATAGACAATGAATTTTTACCAAGTATTAAGCTGTATCGTCTTATTATTAGCTTGTTAATTATATTAATGAGTGCAGGGTTAGTATTAATTTACGAAGAAGATGGACGAATTATTTCTCTTTCTTTAGTTTTTCAATTTTTATTTGTAGCATGTATTGCATTTCTATTAATAATTTTTCCGAATAAAGATTCAATAAATGTTAGAGCTGCGATTACTTTTTTCATGTCTGCATACTTTTTCTTTATGTTTTTACGATTTCCTGACAGATTTGCATCGTTATTACTTATTAGTTTTATCCCAGTAATCCCTATATTGTTTCTACATACTAGATTGTTCTATGTAACATTGCTGAGTAATATTACGATAACTGTTAGCATTATTATCTACTTGATGATGTATGACACACGTAGTATACATACTTACACCTATTTGGATTACTATGGAGTAGCCATTAACTTCCTTGGGACACAGCTTATGCTACTTTTCCTCTTCCTTCTCTTCCAAAAAAAGATGAAGGATCAAGAGTTATATTACGTTCAAGTTAAGGAAGATGAAAAGCTAAGGACAACTGGACAGCTTGCGGCAGCTGTTGCCCATGAAATTCGCAACCCTATTACGGTAGTAAAAGGATTTATCCAACTGCATGAAAATGATCATTCGATACCAGAGCATATCAAAAAGCATTACAAGCTGATGTTGGATGAGTTACAAGCCGCTGAAACAGTTATTTCTGATTTTTTATCACTCGCAAAGCCTGTGGAAACCAAGACAGAGATTGTATCAGTCAACCCTTCACTTCATACTGTGATGGACTTATTAAACACCTATGCGTCGGTTGATACTATTCATATTGAGTTAGAAATTGAAAATGAATACAAAATCCAATGTAATATCTTGGAGTTTAAGCAGTTATTTGTGAATTTATTAAAAAATGCGATTGAAGCTTCACATCATGGAGATACAATTCGAGTAAAAGTAACAAGTGAAAAGGATATAGTGAAAATTGTGATAGTCGATAGCGGTTCAGGAATGAACCGAGAACAACTAGAGAGGATAGGAACCCCTTTCTACTCATTAAAAGCCAAAGGAACAGGACTAGGCTTAATGATCTGTTATAACATTGTCCAAAAATATAATGGAACGATTAACTTTTGGAGCGAGGAAGGAATAGGGACAGAGGTTACAGTGACCTTTCCCATTGTAAAAACGGATGGTTAGGAAATTATTATATACAAACTAAATGAAGTTGAAGTCAGTATATTTCAAAAGACTGTCCACAGCAACTGTCTTCAACAGCAGAGTGGATGGCAAATCTAGCTACGGATTGGGATAGAAAGTTAGAATGGATTAAGCGCATAGCAGAAGATTAATAATGGAAGTTAAATAGACGATTATAGACTAGTTTTGATCGAGCTGTGTAATAAAATATTTGAATTAACATTAAATAAGCTTAATGTATTGCCGAAAGACACATTATTCGTAGGAGATGACTTAGAAAAAGATATTGGCGGATGTCAAAGGGCAAATATAAAGGGGATATGGTTCAATCCTTATAGAACGGAGAATCATACGAAAATAAAACCATATGCTGAAATTCATACATTTGATCGTTTATTAAGTTATATTACATGATTATAATAATTTATTTGGTGCTTTCTAACTGTTGTAATAAGGAAACTTTTCACCAATATTCATAACCTCCATAAAGTATAATGGGGGTTATGAATATGAAAAATATTGAGTATCATCAAAAATACTTTCGTCCATCTCGATTACCAGCATTAAATCTTGGACTATTAACGTCCGAGTTTTTTAATCCTTTTTATGGTAAAACATATAATGAAATACAGTTACCTGCTGAATTAACTAAAACACCTGAAGACACTATTCTAAATTATTTTCGTATATTACTGGAAGCAGGAAATCTGTTAGGTAGAAGCTGTGGTTCGGTTGGTCAAGGACATATGCCATTTCCAATTGCTTATAATTTCTTATCAAAAGAATATCAAGAGAAAGTAAGTTATAAGGAGTACGTACAAACATTTGCTGGAGTTGGACATACGAGTTTAATCAAGCTTTCCAAAATAGCTACTGAAAAACAGGCAATACGTTTTTTTTATGAAATTGAAACTATTGTAGGTTCCATAGATGTCACGGCTGAATATTTTGGGTATTCGTATGGATTTATGGAGATTATATATGAACATTCGGGCTACCGAATTAATACAAACCAACAAATTCGCGAAGATTTTCTATGTGCACCCTACCATCTTTGGGAGCATGATGCAGAAGCAGCTATTGATATAAAATATGGAGAATGGTGCAAGCTGATTAAGAAAAGATATCCTACAATAAAAAAAGACTATGTGAAGTATATTTACTTTCAAGGCACCGATGAAGCTGACTATTGTATTATTTTCTTTACTTTAACGAATGGCACGGATATAGAAATTATTCAGTATCGTAAGGAAAGCAATGAAGATTGGAAACAGGTAAAACTCGTTCCTGAAAAAGATTGTTTGCAAGAACCTTGAAAACAAAGAGAATATATTATTAATAAAAAATTCAACCATTAGAGTACACTATTGGTGTACTAGACTTTATGACGGCTTTATTTCAAAAGAAGAGAGATAAATTAGAGGGAATATTTTAATTTATACATTTAAAATCACTAGTGTTGCGTAAATAGTGTCATAATTTTCAGTTTAATTGTTTACTCTACTTAGAGCCAAAAAAGTAATTACCTTTCTAAAGGCGGCTCCTGTCCATTTGGAAATTTATTTACAATTAGACCTGTGCAACGACAACAATTTGTTGATTAAGGGATGGCTTTTCCTTCAATTTTGCGAAGCCAGACATGTGCTGGTTTCCACAATGCTGCCCTTAAATAACGGCTAATTTGCAAGGTTTTCCGCTTACTTTTTGTTTCGAGTTGTACCAGAACATGAAGACAAAAAACAATAAGTGCGATAAACACTTGATTTTGAATCGCCCATTCACTTTGACCGTAGAATTTCTTGATATTGAGATGTTGTTTAATCCATTTAAAAAACAGCTCAATTGCCCATCGTGATTTATACATTTCCGATATTTCTTCGGCGCTTAAGTCAAAACGATTTGTGATTAAATGAAGTTCATTACCTTTTGAATCTATTATTTTTAGAAGTCGAAAATAGTTTTCAGCTCGGTTTTGAGTTGTACCAATCAACACCATTTGATCCGACAAAACAGATGAATCCTTGGGTAGTTTAAAATCATAAACCTCCCGTACGACTGCGTTTTTTCGTAGCCTAGAAAGAAAAAAGTAGCCTTCATCGGTCATGCGATCAAAACGCTCGTAGTCTAGATAACCTCGGTCAAACACATACATGCATTCTTTATCGTCAACCATAATCTCAAGTTGACCACGATCGTGTTCGCTTGCCGTTGTCATCACGGCTTTTTCGGGATAGGATTCTCCCTTTTCCATAAATACAAGGCGTAAGTGTAACTTTACGCCTGCCTTAGTTTTGCGGAACTTCGCCCATTTATGATTGGTCAAATTTAGTGGCAAAGTACTTGAATCAATAATTTTTAACGGCATGACAAGTTTTGTGTAGTGTGTTTTGGCGTGAATTTGTCCGACTAAATCAAGGAAAAGTCTTTGAAACAAATCTGGATTTAGACCATTTAAACGGCGCGAGAGCTGAGAAATGCTTATAGAATCAAGGTCGATTTCCTTTTGAAGATGATCATCAAAAAGGCAATCACTTAACGCATGAAGACTTTCAACTTCTTCTAATTGTGCAAAAAGTAATAGTTTTAGGAATGATTCTGTCGTTAACTTTTTCGTATAGCAATCTAATTTCAATGTTTTCACCTGTTCTTCAAATAATTGAAGATTAATTGGCGAAAACCATTGTCCAAATGAAGTTTTTCGTGTAATCTTGTCCATGAGATTTGTCCTTTTTTAGTGGATTTGGACGGGTTACCACCTGACTTATCCATTATAAAGGACTTTTTCTATGCATAAAATAATAAAAGTGAACATTTCGAGTATTTTTAATAGTGAAATTAAATTAATGCAACACTAGTGATTTAAAATATTTATGCAATGCAAAGTAAACGTGATACTTAAGGTATTGCGTTTTTTTGTGTAGTTTCACATTAACTGGTAATGGTGGTTTCTTCATACATCCATCTTAAATTTTAAAATAAAACTATAGATTGACGATTCTAAGCTGTTCTTTTGAATTATTTGCGGTGTTTGTCAAGATAGTTGTCGCATTTAACTTGTTTACTAGTGTAAGAACGTAAGGGTAACTACCGCGCTTTGCTTGGTGGCCTTCTCATCAAAGAACAGAATTCATTCTGTTCTTTGATGAGAAGGGAATGGGTAGTTCAAGCTCAGTCGCAGTGGGGCTATTTTGTTCCATCCTTTTCTATCTTGTCCTTTATTGGGTTTAAAGCCACTGAATCATGTGCACTCCAGTCTCTAGTTGAGCGCGTCCAACGTTCTGGATGCTTTTGTTTCGCTAGTTCATAAACTTCTTTGCGCTTTTTCAGTATCCCAATATGCGCACCTGTGTGGCATTGTTCTGGCGTCACAAAATTTATACCACTGTGTAAATGTATACAGTTATACCAATTCACAAATCTTAATGCCCATTCACGTGCAGCCTCAAGTGTTTCAAAGCCTCTGTACGGGAATTCAGGTCGATATTTCAGAGTCCGAAACATTGCTTCAGAATAGGGATTGTCATTACTTACTCTTGGTCTTGAATAAGAGCTTTGGATCCCTAATTTTTCAAGTAATACCTGAAATGTTGCGGCTTTCATGGGACTGCCATTATCGGAATGTAAAACGAGTGGTTTACCTTGGATTTTTTCACTAATAATCGTCTTCTTCATTAAATCTTCAGCGTGTTTTGCCTCCTCTGACTCCCAAATCTCCCAACCTACGATTTTTCTACTAAAAATATCGATAATTAAGTAGAGTCGATAAAACAAGCCTTTCACCGGCCCTTTTAACCACGTTATATTCCATGTCCATACCTGGTTTGGGGCTACTGCTAAATGACTTTCTGGTAATCTACCCTCGGGCTTTTTGCTTCTTCCCCGATGATTTTGCATTTTATGCTCACGAAGAACTCTATAAAAGCTAGATTCGGAGGCGATATAAATGCATTGATCTGCTAATTTTGGCACGATTTGAGTAGGCGGTAGGTCTACAAATTCCTCTTTTTTAACAACCTCCAGTATCTCTTGTTTTTCCTCTATCGTTAATTTATTTTTTGGCTCTGGACGTAACGCAATAGGGCGTTGATCCTCCTTGATTCCACCTTCTGAAATCCAGCGTTCATAGGTGCGAACGCTAATGTTCAATTCTTTACACGCCGGGGCTAATCGCGCACCATTTTGGTTTGCTTCTTGGATGAGTTCTACTGCTAGTGCGCGATCTGACGGGCTGATCATTCGTCCTCTTGGTCCCCCCAGATCGCTTGGGCCTTTTTTCTTAATAGTAATAAGGCTGCAGCTTCTGCCAATGCTTTTTCTTTTTTACGCAAATCTTTCTCTAATGCCTTTCCTCGCTTTTTCTCCTCTTTTAATTCTTGATTTAACTGCTTTGTTTGACTAGATTCTCGCCCATTTGCATTAAGGCATGAATCTCGCCATGCGTCAATCTGTTCTTTATAAAGTCCCTTTTTTCGACAATACTCCGCTAGCTCCGCACCATTCATTGAGTATGTTTCCATAACTATGAGAAACTTATCTTCACTGCTCCAGTGTTCAGAACTTTGTCCATCTCCGGGTGTGGGGTTTCCAGATGATCTAGCCTCTTTTCTCCACTTGTAAAGCGTGGGTTCAGTAATGCCCAACTCTTCACTTAATTGGCCAACCGATTCATTAGTGGGGGGCATCATTCTCTTAATAATTGATGCTTTCTCTTCCTTTGTATAACGTTTACCATTATTACTTTTCATGTCGATCAACCTCCGTGTATGATTTAAACTATACACTAAAGTTCCCTACGACATCTATCCTAACAGAGGGGGTTTGGAAGAACGCTAGTCTATTTTATAGTAATACATCATATGTTTTTGAAGAGGTAGTGTCAAAAGATTTATGAAAACTACCTAAAGGGTTAGTTTCTCTCCTATTTACTGGATGGAGATGCGCCGCAATCGCTCTTGACAAACACGCCAATGGTTTGAGGATTGTTTAACAAGGGCGAAGGGAACAAAAGAAGGCATACCAAATAAGCCCTTGGTTGTTTCCATTTTAAACCATTGGCAAGTTCGGTTTGTCAAGAGTTCGCTCCGCCGATTGCTGAATTAGCTTAAGGGCTCAGCTAAACAAAAAGTTAGGCTTGTCTTTGTTCTACTATCCATTGTTGTGCTAATCCAATGAGCTTTGTCCAACGTGCTGGCATTGTTGGAAGCCCCTTGAGTTCTGGATTCACTACGGGCACTTTTCCTTCTAAGGCGGCATGCGGACGCAAAAAGTTAAAGTAGGCCGTAAATAAGGTGACGTATGAAATGGAACCATGTTCAGAGCCGAATCCATGAGTGGAGCGATAATTGCCCTTAAAGGTGCGGTTAAGTCTCTCAATTATTTGTTTCAGTGGTCTATATTCGGTCGAAACAGGGTCCTCATTGGTTAATCCAATGACCTGCTTCACATCGAATGAAATCCCATGTTGAGCGAAGAAATGTTGGGCTAAAAGATAGATTGGATTCCCGTCTACCACAAAGGTCAGATTTTCTGGAATCTCTTTCATCTTGATTAAGACCTCATCAATTGCTCGAATGGCTGTTGCTGTGTCTCGATTAGGCGACACCGGATACGAAAGAATAATCTTTTTCACGGCGTCAAAAAAGAAAAATAAATAATGCCATCGACCGTTTACTCTGATATACGTTTCATCACCGCAGAATTGGTCTGAAAGTTCATAGGGATAGTGATCCACATAAGGTTTAAGTAATAAAGCTACGCTATTTTCGTAGTTCAATACAGTCTGATGTGAAATCATCACTCCGTGTACGTCCTGCATAATCGCAGCTGTTTTACGGGCCGAAAGGCCATAGTTTACATGATAGGTTAGGATTAATCCTAATGTATGTGGTGATGCATAAATCTTTGATAAGTCAACGGCCGGCAGTTCTGGTGATTCCTTGGATAACGGCTGGAAATCGATATGAAACTGACGGAAAATGTATCTTAATTTAAATGCTTGAGGGTCCTTTTTGAACCTTTTCTTTTCTTTTGAAGTCATCCCATTGAGCTTCTTTTGATAATAAGAACAGTCATTGTTCTTGCACTTAAACACGTGAAAATCTTTTCTTTCTTTTATTTTCTCGAGAGTTTTGGAACAATGAGGACACTTCAGGATGGCTTCCTTAGAATAACGGTTCTTTTCACTGAAGAGCTCTGTACACACCTTGCATTGATACTGGCCTTTATCTCCATTGTTGGCATAAAGATAATCTGATGGAGCACCACACTTTGGGCAGTTCATGGATTTAGGTACGGAAACTTTTGCATTCTTACGCCTTTGAACAGGTTTAAGTGGTTTCCCGTTCTTCTCTAGATATTCACTAAGAAGAACTCGATAATCAAGCTGTTCCAGAACTTCAATGACCGGAAGGTCGTCCACTTGAAGTTTTCGATATGGTTTATTTACTGGCTGTTCAGTAGGCTTATCAAACATACTCTTACCAATCAATAAAGTAAGCAATGTTCGAATTAGCGGATTAACCCCCGAATTTTGGACAATAACTCTCTTATTCTTTCATTTCCTCAGTTTTTTATTTTATAGATTTCTTTCATTATTCTTCAAAAAGGCCATGTTGCTTGACATGGAGCCTCTGCGGGCATGATTCTCCTGCCAAGAAGCCAGCTGTTTTACAACATTGGCATCGCCGAACGAGGCTATCATGCCCGCCACTCCAAATCAAGCTGATGCTTTGAATGAATACATCCATTACACCCGAACCTCCTTGATCACCAATGAATCTTGTTTTTGATAGAATTCCTTTGGTGACAAATCTAGTATACTAGAATGCATACGTCTCTCGTTGTAGAACTCCATAAAATTCATGACTTCTTGATATGCTTCTGTGTAGGTTTCAAACTGCCATCTGGATAGGCAATCGTCCTCAAAAATGCGATGGAAAGACTCAATATGAGCATTCATATTTGGTGTTCTTGGTGGAATTCTTTCGTGCTCAATTTTGGAATCTTCACAAAACTTTTCAAAAGTATGGGAAATAAACTGCGGTCCATTGTCTGTTCGGATTACAGGTTTTTCCAATTCATCATATTGTTGGCGTTTTAATAATGCCCTTTTCAGTGTCTGTTTGACATCATCTCCAGTGCAACTTAATCCCATATGATAGGTAATGATGCCCCTGTCATAAACATCGATGATGGACATGACAAAGAAAAAGCGATCCTCACCTTCGATAAAGCCATATTTAATGTCAGCTTCCCATAGCTGATTAGATCTTGTAATAATGCGATTTCTTGCTAGTTTCCTAGGGTATGAGACTTTCTTTTGGCGCTGTGGGCGTAAGATGTCCAATTCTTTACAAATCCGGTATACTTTTTTCTTGTTAATTTTAAGTTTGTATTTTCGCCTTAAGACCTTAGTGAGTTTGCGATAACCATAGTTATAGCAATCACCGGCAATCTCTTCTAGTAGAAATTCTTTAATCTGTTCGTCTGATATCTTTTGACCGTCCTCTTGGATCGAATAACCTGGTGCTGGACGTCCCTCACTTACTTTTTTCTCCTCAACACGATAATTCTTTTGATAATAGTATGTGGATCGAGGAATACCTATGATTTTAAGCACCTTTGAAATCGAGTAGCCTTTTTGAATCCATTTGTTAGCTACTTCATGCTTTTCAGCAAGTGAGGGTTTTTCTTTTTTATAAGATCCCTCAGGATCGCTATTTCAAGGTCTTTTTCACCTAATAACATTTTAAGTTTTTCATTTTCTTTGGATAATTCTTTGGAGTCTATATCTGGCAGCACAGCCACATCTACTTCACCAAATTTACCATCTTTGTATTCACGAACCCAGCGACTAACCATATTGGGATTCAGATCATACCGGCGAGCTACAAGGGTATTCTTCCCTGTGTCTTGGGCTTCCTTGATGACTTGTAATTTAAATTCTTTAGAATGTTTTATTCGTTTCATGATGTCAGCCTCCTTGGTACATTAAGCAGTATAATAAATATTACTCTTATTGTCCAAGTTCATTTTGGGGCTTATGAGTTAGTTGTTCTTGATAGTTTATAAAAGTTAATAAATAGGTTATAATTTGAGGGTACAAATTGTCACTTCCTTTTCTAGGTTGTTGAGAGTGTCGTAACCTCAATTATCCTTAGAATTCAGGGGGTGGCAATTTTTTTGCTTATAAAGCCCTCTCAGATAGGATTTAATAACCTATTTACTATAAAAGTTTTGACAATACGTTTGAAGAGAAAGGGGGAAAAGTATGAATAATTCCAAAAGTCGATCATTAATTAGGTATTTACATATAACTATTCTAGGTATTATCTTAGTTTTTATTTTAATAGCTTTAATTACTACATCTTTTTTTTCTTTTAAATTGACTTCCAATAATGTTGCTAATCTACTAAATGATATAAATTCTACAGAATTGTATTTGGAATTCATTCATAGTGAGAATCATTTATTTCCCCCATCAGAAGCAAGAGAGTTTTCTCTTTCTAATTTTTTTCTACCATTATCATCAAATATCCATTTTGATGATATAAGAACATTATTGGGGAGAGAGCTACCAGCTTTAGCATTCTTTCATACAGAAATAGTCGTCGCTGAGGAAGGGACAACTATTGCAGATTTACCATTTGAATCCATTCCATCTAAGGAAATGTTAGAAAATCCAGTTGAGGTAGATGAAGAAAAGGCTGAGCAAGAGCAAAAAGAAGAACAGCCGACTAAAGAGGATCGTAATAGGGCTATAACAAAACCAAAAAATAAAACTGTATTTATTTACAATTCGCATAATTTTGAAGCTTATCTCCCATTGCTAAAAAACACAAAAAATAATGATAATGTAGTCAGTGCAGATGAACGAGCAAATGTAGTAGGAGTAAGTAGCAAGCTTTCAGAATTGCTTCAACAAGAAGGGTTAGGCGTTGAGTTAGATAAGACAAATATCAATCAGGTTATCCTTGACCGAAAATGGGACTATACTTATTCTTATACAGTTTCAAAAGAAGTAGTTGAAACGGCAATTAATAATAATGGTAATTTAAAATACTTAATTGATATACATCGTGATTCAGCTAGAAAAAAACAAACAACAGCAAATATTAACGGAAAAAACTACGCTAAACTCTTATTTATTATAGGAAAAGAAAATAAAAATTACGAGCAGAACGAGCAATTTGCAACAAAATTGCATAATGCGCTAAAGAAAAAATATCCTGGAATTTCAAAAGGTGTTTATGCAAAAGGATATGAACTAGGCAATGGGGTTTATAATCAGAATTTTTCTGATCGTGCTATTCTTTTAGAAGTCGGTGGAGTAGATAATACAAATGCAGAATTGACGCGAAGCATAGAAGCTTTTGCGGACGTCTACAGTAAATTATATTGGGAAGAAAATCAGGCTACACAACAGTAAAATAAAATGCTTAGGTGAACATAATTTTCTTCTAGGTATCTTTTCTTTGACAGAGTAATGCTTGTTACCTTAATTTTAAAATAGCACTGTTTTCTGCTGAAATTTGTATGTAGACATTGTATAGGATAGGCGAAACAGGGGGAGAAACATGAACGTTGAATTAACAAGGTTTAAAGTTAAAAAAGGTAAATCGGAGAAAGTAGAGTTGCTGCTTAATGTGTTTTTATCTTTAATGGAAGGAAACTTTATAGGAGAGAGTCCAATAGTTTAACACAAACATTTTAAATGGTAGATCAAAAAGGACACTTAGTTAGCAAGTGTCCTTTTTGATTTTAATCGATTAATACTTTATATACATGTCTTTTTCACTTATCGTTATTTAACTAATAAGAACTATTTTTCAGATGTATTACCATTATTAGCGTTCTCAGTATTTTTGCGATTTTTAACACCTTTACTTTTGTAGGGTTTATTACTCTTGGCTTTGTTTGCACTAGCTTGCCAACGATTCCATCCCTTCTTACCAGTTCCCCTGCCTGTTCCACCTTTACCTTTAGCCATTCTATCATCTCCGATTTTCTTGTGCGATTACATATCTATCAATAGTTAGTTTTATCTTTTTAGTTTGATAAAAATCATACATAATGAACTATAAGTATATAACAGAAAGATCATGATTTAAACAATAAACATATTTAAAGTTATTTGGAGATATTTTCCTTAGAGCGAACCAGTTCCTTATTAACTTTTTTTCAGGAAGGAATAAGGATCTTTGCTACAGAACTTATAAATGAATACAATATCTGATGCAAAATCGATTAAAAATAAATTATTTATAAAATGACACTAGTGTTGCATAAATGTTGTTAGAATATTCAGTTTAAATATGTCCCCTGTTAAGAGCCAAAAAAGTAAATACCCAACTAAAGGTGGATCCATCCATTTGGAAATTTTTTACAATTAGACTTAAGAGACGACGACAATTTGTTTATTAAGGAATGGTTTTTCCTTCAATCTTTCGAAGCCAAATATGTGCTGGTTTCCACAAAGCTGCCCGTAAATATCGGCTAATTTGTAGGGTTTTTCGTTTACTTTTTGTCTCGATTTGTGCGAGAACATGCAGGCAAAAAACAATAAGTGCGATAAACACTTGATTCTGAATTGCCCATTCGCTTTGGCCGTAAAACTTTTTGATATGGAGATGTTGTTTAATCCATTTGAAAAATAACTCAATCGCCCAGCGTGATTTATACATCTTTGAGATTTCTTCAGCACTTAAATCAAAACGATTTGTGATTAAATGAAGCTCATTTCCTTTTGAATCAATCACTTTTAGAAGACGAAAGTAATTTTCGGCACGGTTTTGCGTCGTACCAATCAACACCATTTGATCCGACAAAACAGATGTATTCTCGGGTAGTTTAAAATCGTAAACCTCCCGTATGACTGCGTTTTTTCGCAGCCTAGAAAGGAAAAAGTAGCCGTCATCTGTCATCCGATCAAAGCGTTCGTAGTCTAAGTAACCACGGTCAAACACATACATACATTCCTTGTCATCAACCATTACTTCAAGCTGACCGCGGTCATGTTCTTTGGCCGTTGTCATAATGGCCTTTTCGGGATAGGATATACCTTTTTCCATAAACACAAGGCGTAAGTGCAATTTAACACCCGCTTTTGTTTTGCGGAATTTTGCCCATTTATGATTAGTCAAATTGAGAGGCAATGTGCTTGAATCAATGATTTTTAATGGCATCACAAGTTTCGTGTTGTGCGTTTTGGCATGAATTTGTGAAACTAAATCAAGGAAAAGCTTTTGGAATAAGTCTGGATTCATGCCATTTAAACGGCGTGAGAGTTGGGAAATACTGATAGAATCAAGATCAATGCCCTTTTGCAGTTGATCATCGAAAAGACAATCGCTCAGCGCATGCAGACTTTCGACTTCTTCTAGCTGCGCAAAAAGTAATAATTTTAGAAATGACTCTGTCGTTAGTTTTTTCGTATAGAAATCTAATTTCAACGTTTTCACGTTTTCTTCAAATAATTGAAGATTTATTGGTGAAAACCATTGTCCAAATGAAGTTTTTCGTGTAATCTTGTCCATGCGATAGTCCTTTTTAGTGGATTTGGACGGGTTACCACCTAACTTATCCATTATAAAGGACTTTTTCTTTGCATAAAATGATAAAATTGAACATTTCAAGTATTTTTAATAGTTAAATTAAATTAACGCAACACTAGTGATAAAATGAAAGTTCATAATGAACCTACCAATACGTTTCCGAGAAGGAAAAATTGATTTTGTAGGTATTGTAAGCCAATTAATTCATGGAGGGATATCTTTGAAAATAGCACATATAACATGTAAAGGAGTAAGTGAGTTAAACGAAGATTCGTTAATAATTAATAACGATGCTCAAGTGTTTGGGGTTGCTGACGGTGTTTCTTCATTAGTACCAACAAAAGATAAAAATAATCGTACTGGTGGCTACATAGCTTCTAATGAAGTAAAAAGTTATTTTGAAACAATTAAAAATAGTAAGTCTCTTCTATCTGATGTGAAAATGATAAATGATACACTAAAAAAGAAAATGTTAAATAATAATATTAATATATTGGAGAAAGAACAGTTATGGGGAACAGCTTTAGCAGTTATAAAAGTATCGGAGAATAGCATAGAATATGTTCAGACTGGTGACTGTATGATTCTAGCGGTTTATGTAGATAACAATGAGATTAGACCATTAACACGTCTCCAAGTAAGCCATTTAGAGAAAGGTGCAATCGTAAAGTGGAAGGAGTATATAAATAAAGGAATAACGAAAAGGGATGATTTATTAACAAAAGTTAAAGATATTCTCCTTTCAAACAGGCAAAAAAGTAATTCTAAAGATGGATATGGTGTTTTAAATGGCGAACCAGAAGCCATTAACTACATAGAGTACGGGAAGATAAACCGGAATAGATTAAAGCATTTAATACTAGTAACAGACGGATTATTATTGCCAAGAGAAATAGTTCCCACTCAAATAAATTATTGGGAGTATATCACTAATTTAATTCTTGAAAAAAGTATGGAACAATATGCTTTGGAATTAATTAAGTTAGAAGATTCTGATCCAGAGTGTTTAAAATATCCAAGATTTAAAAAATCTGATGATAAAACAGGAATTGTTATTAGTTTTTAATATTCCATATGCTGATATTTAAATGTAAGTAATGATAGGCTGTTCTACTTAGTTAGATAAATGGGGGATATTATGTATAGAATTGCTATAATAACTGATATTCATGGAAATATTTACGCTTTAAATTCTGTATTAAAAGATATTAAAAAAAAATCAGTTGATTACATATATTGCCTCGGTGATATGATTGGAATAGGGCCTTTTTCAAATGAGGTTTTAAATTCTTTATTTGAATTGAATAATATTGAGATGATTACAGGTAATCACGACGAAGCTGTTTTATCACTGTTAAACAATGAACCATATCCAGAAAGTAGAATCAATGTGATACTGCATCACAAATGGATTGCGAATAAATTGAATAAAGAATATATTCCTAAATTGAAAAAACTACCTCGCATATTGAATCCTACTATTTGTGAACAAAACTTACATTTAATTCATTATCCGATGAAGCAATCATTATATGGAGTTCATATAAGTAAAGATCCATTTGATTTTACTGGTGTTCCTTCTCCAGAACATTTCTATGAATTAGATGGTTTAGATAATATATCTTTGGTCTGTTTTGGACATGACCACAATAGTCATCAATTTGTTTCTAAAGGTAAATTGTTTTATAATACTGGCTCTTTAGGTTGTTTCAATGAAGCTTTTGCCAGATATGGAATTATAGATATTAATAAGAGGGGAATTAACATTATGCAACAGTACGTTCCCTATGAATTTCATACGTATGTTGATGAGATTAGAAAAACAAATATTCCTAGGAAAGAGATAATAATTGCCTTATATGAGTGAAAATTCAAGTTTGAACAAGCCTCCGTAATCTTTCTTATGATGAGGGGAAAATTAAGAATTAGTAATGGTTTTGAAGAACGATACTCTTTAAGGGCAAAATAGGAAGCGGTACTTGTTTGTATGCTGCTGTATTAAATACAATGCCTAAGCATTTAATAGAAATAGGTACTACATTGCCAGATAATGATCTAAGATAAAAGATATAAGGGGTTAATGTATGAAGAGAGAAAAGTGTACACATGTCATAGCCATTGCGTCGGTATCAGGAGGAGGGAAAACAACAATATCTACACAGCTAACCGAAAGTTTACAATCTTCAAAAATACTATATTTTGATAATTACGATTTTGAAGGACCAGTTGACATAATAGATTGGGTAGATAGAGGAGCTAATTATGATGAATGGAATTTGACTCCCCTAATTAAAGATTTAGAAGGACTACTTAATGAATCTTTGGATTATATTGTTCTAGATTATCCGTTTGCCTATAAACATACGAAAATGAGCAAGTATATTGATAGTGCATTCTTTATCGACACTCCTTTGGATGTTGCAATGGCACGAAGAGTTACAAGAGATTTTAAGCATTCTACTGGTGAAGATATAATTTTGGAAATGAAAAATTATATCTCTTATGGTAGACGAGGTTATCTAGAAATGTTAAAAACGATAAAAGCAAATTCAGATTTCATTGTCGATGGGGCTTTACCAATATTAGATATTGTTAATGTAATCTCTAAAAAGTTAGGTGAATTGAATAGCAAGTGAAAACTTGGGAAGTAGCTTCTTCTAGAAAGGGATAATGATTGCTACTACTAAATATAATTAGTTTTGAATTCGGTATTAACTCATTCATTTCGACTGAATAGGTAAGTGGGTATTGTAAATCGACTTTTCGCAGTATCGCTTCTAAGTCAACGATAGTTTCTAATAGAGGTGTCTAACAAGTTCCTAGTCCATTTATTCATAAATTACTCCTTACTTTTTCATTTAATAGTTCATAGAAGCACTAAAGATTTGTCCATGAGTGGTTTAAATTAATCCTCGCTTTCATATAATCGATAGAAGACGAATGGAGGAGATAGTGATGAGTCTTTTTGGAGTATTTCTCATTATTGTGTTAACTGTACTTGTTGACTACTTTTTATTAGACGTGAATAAAAAAAGATGGGGATGGATGAAAAATTGGACTAACCTGAGCAAAGGTTTATTTTTTACAGGTTTTATCATAGCTTTAGTGTTGATATACATTAGATTAAGTAATAAATATTTTTAGATTTTGAACTATAAAAAGAGGAACTTGTTTTGTTATTTATGCGAAGGAGAAAGGCGTGTAAAATGAATTAGGAATGGGACGAGATTATTAAAAATGGCTGGATCTATCCATAAGAGGAACGTAGAAAAAGAAACCCAAAAGAGCCTGTTTGCTTTTGGGTTTCAATAAAGGGGCCTTACAGATTGCCAGCATTTATTCTTATTTTATTTGTTGGTATCCATATCCTTCCATTAATTTCTTAACAGATTCTAATGAATAGGTTTTATCGTATGTATCGAAGTATTCATTGATTTCCGTTACATTCGCTTGATTATTTTCATCAAGAATGATGTCCGTATAGCCGAATACAGCGGTGAAAGTATCATTTAATGCACCATCCATATCATATTCTTTAATTGTATAGATATTTACTAACGTACCATTGCTTGGTGCGCTGCTAGACCAATTAGAAGAATCATTATCTCTCACGTATTGTCTATAGTATGTATTTTCTTTTTTTATTTCATATTTATAGTATCCAAAAGAGGAATCTGCATATTGTCGATTAATACCTTCGCTAATTAAGCGCTCTATATCTTCTAAATTAGCGATGTCTTCTGGCTTTTCGGCAACTTCTGCTAATCCCGTAGCTTCAAATTTTGCGCTACCTTTGCCTGTTAAAATATAGCCTAAAGAAGCCAATGAATTTTTAGAGTCTTCATCTAAAGCAACTTCCACCATATCCCCATTTTTTATTTCACCATCTTGCTTAGATTCAAATCCCAAGCTACTTAAATCTCCATCAAAGGTTGTATCAATTTGAATTTCTCCTCGTCCACTAACACCAGAGAAATTAACAACCACATTTTTATCAATTTCTTCATCACTCAATTTACCTGGTTCTTCAAGTCCTGACACTTTAACTTTCATTTCATCTTTAGATTTAATCTTTTCTGCTTTGTCTTTATCTAATTTTATATGAACAACAATTTCATCCCCATTAGATAAGTCACTTTCTTTATCTAGTGTAATAGTAAAGGAAGAAAGCATTTTATCAATCTCTGCGAGTGTTTCCATATTAAGGTTTAAATAATCATCCGATATTTCAAACACATCATTAATTAGCTTATCCTCATTTACAGAGTACGAAGCGTTTCCCATTGTATCATAACCATCAAAATTTACTTCAATGTAGTCAGTTAACTCTGCCTTTGATCCACATCCAGTAAGGATAAATATAATTCCTAAGCATAAAGCTAATAAATACAAATTCTTCTTTTTCATTTCCTAACTCCTTTTTATTCCTTTGTGTCTAGATATTTCTTTGAAAGAACAACAAGAATAGCCTAACTAGAACTTTTTAACTATCAACTTTTAGAATCTGTAGGGTCCCAATATCTATTATTTCGGCAAATTTATACAATTTATTAGCAAAAAATACTAATTAATTGTTATATTGATGCTTAAACGTTTAATTTTATTTTCAGCTCGGACATGTTTAGTTCAAATATAATAAAAAGATTGTATAAAGTATGTTACTATCAATTTAAATATTGTAATATTTTTCCTGATTGCAATTAAAATTTTTCAAATCGAAATGAAAGTATTGAATATAGACGAATATATAAATCTCTCTTTTTTATAATCACTATTTACTAAAAAATTATAATTTGATGCAAAATCCTAATATAAATTTTATTAGTGGATTTTGCAATTGATGAGAAATACTACTTATCTAAAATCATCCCGATTATTAATAATGGTAAAAAAATTTAAAAATAGAACTTTTTCAAAATAGAAATCGTCTAAATTATAAAAAATTGATTGTGAGGAGCTTTATGATTGAAAGGGTAGATGACTCTCATTCTGAATTATTAACAGATATGAATCGGGAGGAAAAATTAAAATGGTTAATGAAAACCTATGGAAATGATGTTGTAAGAATTGCTTTTTCTTATTTAAAACAAAAACAGCTTGCGGAAGATGTGGCACAAGAAGTGTTTATCAAATGCTATGAGAAAATGGATACCTTTCGAAACGACTCTTCCTATAAAACGTGGCTTATAAGAATTACAGTGAATCGGTGTAAAGATGTTAGGAAGAGTAGGTATTTTAAAAATTTATTTATGATGGACTATTCTATATCCAATTATGCCAATTCCTCGCTGCAATTACATGATGTAGAGAAGGAGGATAGTGGAATTTCTCAAAGTATCGTTAAGTTACCAATTAAATTAAGAGAGGTAATTATCTTATTTTATTATCAAGATTTAACGATAGATGAAATATCTTCTTTATTAAAGGTTAAACCCAATACAGTAAAAACTAGATTGCATCGTGCCCGTATAAAACTAAAAGAATCCTTTGAAGGAGGGGGAGTAATTAATGAAAAATAACTTCGATAATTTAAAGAAGGAATTGGATAATACACTCTTTCATGATGTGTATTTTGATGATAATCAATATAAAAAAGTTTTAAATTCGATAGCAAGTAGTAAAAAGAATAGGGAATTTTACCCGTTTAAAAAACGGTTGAATGTCATTTTTTCAAGTTCAGTAATCTGTTTGTTATTTACTGGAATTATGTATTTTATAGGAATTGAACTAAATTTATTTAATGGAATACATAATAAACAGGCGAATTATATAGTGAAAAGTAAGAATGAGTTGCCGAATGAGGACTCTAAATATATTCCAGCAAAGCAAGAAGAAAACGATAAGGATATGACGAAAGAAGAAATTCTTACTAAAATGCTAAATACAGTAGACAATTTTGAAACTGCTCGTGGAGAATATATCATACATTATGCTAATATCCCAAGTAATGCAACGATAGAATATACAGTTAGTTTAAAAAATCACAGAGGTGGATTTGGTATAAGAACCGATATAGTAAATGGAGAAAAGACTGTTTCATCTGAATATTTTACTAAGGATGCATTATGGTTGGTATCTGAACAAACGAAGACTTATAGGGAATTGGGATATGTAGAAAATGATAATACAGGTAAGGAACTAAAACTGGAAGATGCATTTTCAAAAGATAGCAACGGGGTTAATGTTACCAATTATCGGGAGAGTATTCCATTTGGATTAGCAAATGAAACATTATTTCCATATGAAATAGCATCTAACTATACAAGAGACTTAGATACATGGGAAATTGAAAAGCAAAATGAAGAACTACTAGGACATAATACTCTAGTCATTAAGGGAGAAATAAGCAGAGCAGATTTTCAGTCATTCCGTTTTTGGGTGGATAAAGATACAGGCATCTTAGTTAAATATGAAACTTACAATGAAAAAGAAGAAGTAGTGGATTATTTGCATCCTAAAAAACTAGAGGTAAATGTTCCTATTGATAGTGA
Organism: Niallia sp. RD1; assembly: GCF_024219955.1. Lineage (NCBI taxonomy): Bacteria > Bacillati > Bacillota > Bacilli > Caryophanales > Bacillaceae > Niallia > Niallia sp. RD1. The sequence continues at coordinate 3,814,217 of NZ_CP100420.1, forward strand.
GAAATTTACCCCTAATTTAGTTGGATATGTAAATGAAGATGAATCTAAACAAAATCTTCCAAGAATGAAAACAGGCAATATTGATGAACTGGTTCCTGCACAATTAAAACAACAATGGGAGGAAGCAAAAAATTCATCAAATGAAACAACAATACTTCCTTTTGGTGATTCGGTATATATTTATCCTAAAAAAGGATATCTAGTGAATTATATAGAGGTTAATGGGAATAATGGAACACTATACTTGGCTAAGACTTCGAATCTAAAGTCAAGCGGAACTTTTCCGGCCTTGGCTGAAGGATATAAAGTGAAAAATCTTAAAATAGTTTATGAAGATGAATAAGCAATATGTTTAAATTATTTGGCAATATCGAGTATATATGATAGTTGAGTACAACTGTTGTAATAAAAGATAACAAAAGTTACTGTTTTCAAAAAAAACTTGGAGATTGGTCCGCACATATATCGGCAAATAATTTCAGTTTCTATAAAAAGTATGGTTTGAAGTAAGAGATATTAAAAAAATGACATAAGTATGTATTAATATATCCAAGCACGGAAAGGTCGGCATAGGTGAGTAGCTAATATAATTAAATTAAATGATTGGGGGGAATAGGGTGAATATAGAGAAAATAATAAAAGAGCTTCAACAGAATAATATTCTTTCTACCAAACAAATAAACTATGAACAATTGAATGGTGGTACTGTTAGTGAGTTGTATCTTTTACATAATAATGGAAAGAAATATGTCGTTAAATCAAATGATTCGCAAGTAATTAAATCTGAGGCGAATTTTCTTGATACTTACAAGGATTTAAACTTCTTGCCTCAACTTCTCTTTGTTGAAGAATCATTTAACTATTTCGTTTATTCATTTATAAATGGTTCTACTAACTATAGTAAAAAAAATAAAAAAGACATGCTCTGTGTGCTTGTTAATGAACTTATTTATAATTATAGGCCTATTAGTCAGTATATAGGATGGGGATGGGCAGACGAACCAACCGCTTCTTGGAGGAGTTTTCTGATGACAGAAATCTTAGAGGCGAATAAAATAATAGGTTCTCAATTAAGTAGGAATGATTTTAACTTAATCCAAAACTTAGTTAAAAAGAATGGCAATGACCATATCCCATTTTTACTACACGGTGATTGTGGGGTTCATAATTTTATTTTTAACAATGGAAGGTTGACTGGTGTGATTGATCCCACTCCTGTTATTGGAGACCCTATTTATGATCTAATCTATGCCTTTTGCTCATCACCAGATGATTTAACAAAAGCAACACTCGATACAGCGGCAAGCCAATTAGTTGTTATTAATAGAAATATTTCTAATCTATATGAACAATTGCTTATTGGTTTATTTCTTAGAATTGGATCATGTGTTAAGCATCACCCTGATGATATCGGTGCATATTTAAAAGCATGGGAATATTGGAAGCGTATCGTAATAAGATAGTTTTGCATATATAGGGAATTAGGCGATAATATTTTATTATTAGTGGCTACCCTGCCAGAAGAGTTTAATATGATAAATAATAAATTATTGGAAGATGTGATGATTAATTTAAAAATTAATATTAAAAAAATGAAGATACCTCTCATATGTTACATTGGGATAATAGAGAGACAGTTGTTAATGAAATAAAAAGGTTTTTTACTAAAACCTTATAAAGCTGTGGTAATGGAAAGCGTAAAAACCATCTTAAATTGCGATAAAGGCGTCTTACAAGTACATATCATTCGATTCGAAAAGGATGCTCATTGGGTATCCTTTTTCCTTTCAATTTATAAAGTAGTATTTAAAACATCCAACAAAGGAAAAATAAATTTTAGAAAAATTTTCTAGTTAATTCCAAAAAAAGAGTTATAATGTACCTAGAATAAAAATATAAGGAGTTAATATGGAATTTATAACGACGAAGGTAGTAATCATATCTATTTTATTATTGATCATTACAATGGTAGAAACATTGGCTTATTCTACTAGAATATCTGGTACAAGAGTGAGGCTAATTGCTACTGCAATTTCTTTGTTCAGTACAATGGTTATTGTTTCACGGTTTTCTACTATGTTTCAACAGCCATTAACAGCAAAACTTATAGCAGAAGTTCCGAAAGGGGTAGATAAATTTGCTTTTATAGCTGGGCAATATAGGATTTTACTTGGAGTAACATCTATTGGAGTACTGCTTGGAATCTTGCTGTTCCCTACGTTTATTAATATTTTTTCACGAGCAATTGTTCAACTGGCAAACGAGCGAGGGTCTATGCTAGCTCTTTTTTCAAAGTTATTCAAACAAAATGGTTTTATAAAGCTTATAAGCTGTATAAAAATGCCGAGAATATCCTATCTTAAGGGGATTACGCTAGAGACTATTCCCAAACGACTATTTATTATGAATATCCTTATTTCTGCTATTTTTACAACAGGCGTTATTTCTTCAATGTATGCTTCCATTTTAGTTCCAGATGATATGCGGCAAGCTGCATCGATGTCATCAGGTGTTATTAATGGGATTGCGACAATCATCTTGACCTTATTTATTGATCCGAAAGCATCCGTTTTAGCTGATCGAGTGATGAAAAAACAAACAGATTACATTTATTTGAAGAGCTATTCTTTAACAATGGTTAGCTCCAAATTTATTGGTACGATAGTAGCTCAATTTCTGTTTTTACCTGCAGCATATTATGTAGCCTGGTTTGCAGAGTGGATTTAACTTTTTGAGTGAAAATAGGAAGGGGAGTAGGATGAAGAATCATTTAATTGCTATGTCGATTTTTAGGCTTTAGCCGAGAACCCTCGTGACTCAGTCATGAGATGAATCGGCTTCGGACAAGGGTTAGCTTCTGCTAACTCAATTGTCCGACATTCTCTTTTTTGGCTAAAATCACATATGATGTTTGAAAAAAGAATGAAATGTGCAACAAATTACATTCACGCCATACATCACCCATCAAGGTGGATGGCGAGCTACGATTGAAGAGGTTAGAACTGCTTCATCTGTTCGGGGAAAAGGAGTAGGTACTAAAATGATCTATTGGGCAATCGAGCGTGCCAAAGAACGAGGGTGTCATTTAATTCAGCTTACGACTGACAAACAAAGAGCAGATGCCTTGCGTTTTTATGAACGATTAGGCTTTCAAGCAACACATGAAGGAATGAAGATGAAACTGTAGCATGAAAATTTGGAGGAAACAGAACGGGGTTAAGCAACTTATCGTCTAGCAGACTGTTCCCAATAAGCTAGGTATTTTTTATTTAAAACTTAAGCAAAGTCCAGTATATGTTTTAACTAATACTTTTCTTTTTTCATAAGCTCCACATTACTTCTTACTAACTAATTTATCTCAATCATGAGCTAAGATGGTTGCTTCAACCAACCATCTTCTACATTACTCACCGTTTTTAATGTTGCAAATGCAACAAAAATAAGTTATATTCAACGTAAGTAATTTTTGTTGTAAATGCGATAATAAAAAGGAGCAAATCATGAAAGAAATTCTTCGCGAAATTGGAATGATCGCACGGGCCTTAGATTCTATTAGTAATATTGAATTTAAAGAATTTGATCTTACAAAGGGGCAGTACTTGTATGTTGTGAGAATATGTGAAAACCCAGGGATTATCCAAGAAAAATTAGCAGAAATGATAAAAGTAGATCGAACAACCGCTGCACGCGCGATAAGCAAACTGGAGATTAATGGTTTCATTGAGAAGAAAAATGATCAACACAATAAAAAAATTAAAAAACTCTTTCCAACAGAGAGAGGCAAAAAAGTTTATCCTTTTATAAAAAGAGAAAACGAGTATTCAAATAATGTTGCATTAGAGGGTTTTTCTGAATCAGAGATAGAAGTGATATTTACTTTACTTCAAAGAGTAAGAAAAAATGTCGAAAAAGATTGGGATACAGTAAAGAAAGGAAACAAGAGGAATTATTGATTAAATATATAGTAGGGAGCTATTTCAATGACGATAAAGATAAAAAAGTGTAGACTTGCGGATATCGATAAACTTCAAGAAATAAGTTATCAAACATTTAATGAAACTTTTAAACATCAGAATTCATCGGAAAATTTGAAGGCTTATTTGGAAAAAGCATTCAATTTCGAACAAGTAGAAAAGGAATTATCCAATGTTTCTTCAGAATTCTATTTTGCCTGTTTTGACAATGAATTAGCTGGATATTTAAAAATTAATATAGATGATGCGCAATCTGAAAAAATCGATGATGATTCCCTTGAAATAGAAAGGATTTATGTGAAAAGTAAATTTCAAAAACATGGACTGGGAAAAATATTGCTAAATAAAGCTCTGGAAATGGCAAACAAGGAAAATAAAAAAATGGTTTGGCTTGGTGTCTGGGAAAAGAACGAAAATGCAATTAATTTTTATAAAAAAATGGGGTTCATCCAAACAGGGGCTCACTCCTTTTTTATGGGAGATGAAGAACAAACTGATCTGATCATGACGAAAATAGTGGAATAATAGTTATAAAGATGGTCAGCCATTATCTACTGACTGACCATTCTAGAATCTTAACGATACTTTGCATATTCTTTCGCTAATTCGTTTATTAACTTAGCTAAATCCATTATATCTTCTTTCGAGTTATCTTTTCCCAATGATATCCGAATAAATTCCTTTGCTTCACCATCTGCTAATCCAAGCGCCTTCATGGTTTTAGAAGGAGTATGTTTTCCAACCTGACAAGCACTTCCTGTTGATATAGCAAAGCCTCGCCGATTGCACTCAAGCATGAGCCATTGACCCTCCAATCCCTTTACTCGTAATCCAATAATTCCAGGATATTGTTCTATACATTCAAACAGTTTAATAGATTCAGCTTTAACGGTTTCTTTAAATAATGCACGAAGTTGGGAAAGTTCCTGTAAATTATCTGCTATCTTCAAGCATGTTTTTTGAGCAGCAACTGTCATACTGGCAATCCCTGCTGTATTTACGGTACCGGATCGAAAGCCTTTTTCATGACTGCCATTTGGCAAAAAGGGAATCCAAGCTGTTTGAGGATTAATATAGGCAATGCCGACTCCTTTAGGACCATAAAATTTATGTCCCGATATCGATAACCCATCAACAAATTTCGTCACTTCTGAAACGTCTATTTTTCCAAAACTTTGTACCATGTCACTATGAAAAAGAACATTGTATTTTCTACAAATAGTCCCAATTTCTTTAATAGGCTGAATGGCACCAATTTCAGAATTAACGTGCTGAATGGAAACTAGAATGGTATCTGGTCGAATAGATTGCTCTAAAAGTTGTGTATCGATTATTCCATTATCCAATAATGGGATATAAGTAATTTCATAGTCATTTACTGCTAATAATTGCATCGTACTATGAATGGAAGCATGCTCTGCAACAGATGTAATAATATGTTTTCCTTGTTTTTTTGTAGCGAGTACCAAATTTTGTATGATAAGAAAATTACTCTCCGTGCCGCCACTTGTAAAATAAACCCCATTTTTATCTGCGTTTAATAGTCTTCCCCATTCCTCGCGACAATTCTCCAAAATTTTTCCAGCTTTATCGCCCATATCATGAAGACTATTCGAATTAGCAAAGTATTTACAAGCAACGTCCACATAAACATTTGCTGCATCATTATCCAAAGGAGTAGTTGCAGCATAATCAAAATATTTCATATAAATTTCCTCCCATTATTATTTTTATAAAGTAGAAGAATCATAGTAAAGTTTATTTTTAAATGGAAAACATCTTTTAACAAATTTGAGCTATTTATAGTGAAAGGTATTTGATTCCTATGGGTAGAAGGGAAGTAAGATTTCACACAGGCTTTCTTTCTTCCCAGGGATTCTTGTGTCTAGAAAGGAAATCGACTTACTTTAATTAACGAAAATGAAAAAAACACTTGTCATTAGTTTAAAACTATGTAAATATAAGTGTCAAGACACCTGTAAAATAGGAGGGTGAAAAATGGATACAGATGTACTGATAATCGGCAGTGGTATCGCTAGTTTACAACTAGCCAAAAAACTTTCAACTGAATTTAATGTGATTATTCTCACAAAGTCTAAAGCTGAATTAAGTAATTCCTACCTAGCACAAGGAGGAATTGCTGCAAGTCTTGGAGATTCAGATGATTATAGAAAACATGCATTAGATACACTTGAAGCCGGACGCTTTCATAATAATCCAGAGGTAGTGGCAGAAATTACAAAGACAGCACCTCGTTTAATTGAAGAATTATGGCAAGATGGATGTACATTTGATAAGGATTCAACAGGGAAACTTTCATTGGGCATGGAAGGTGCTCATTCGGAAAAAAGAATTGTCCACAGTGGCGGCGATACTACTGGAAAAAAGGTAATGGAGTTTCTTACAGAAAATAAGAATAACAATATAGAATTAATCGAAAATGTTTTTGTCTATGAATTAATGGTAAATACTAATAGTAATCAATGTTTTGGAGCAAAGGGTATTACCGCAGATGGCACTCGAATAGAGTTTTATAGCGCGCATACTGTCATTGCAACTGGGGGATGTGGAACGCTTTATACTTATACAAGTAGTGCTTCCACCATTACAGGGGATGGTATTGCACTTGCATATTTAGCTGGTGCATCTATTATCGATATGGAATTTGTCCAATTTCATCCGACCTTACTATATGTAAATGGAGAAACGGTCGGTCTTATTTCAGAAGCGGTAAGAGGAGATGGAGCACGACTAGTAACTGCATCTGGAAAGTACATTATGGAAAATGTACATTCATATGAAGATTTAGCGCCACGCCATATTGTATCGCAAACAATCTATCAGTACTTATCAAATGGGGAAACGGTCTATTTAGATATATCAATGATTACAAATTTTCAAACAAGATTCCCTTCAATAACAAAAATGTGCATAGAGCATGGCATTGATTTGCAAAAAGGGTTGCTTCCCGTTGCTCCAGGCAGCCATTTCTTAATGGGAGGCATTGATACAGACCTTTTTGGAAGAACATCTGTTAATAACCTTTATGCCATCGGAGAAGCAGCTTGTACTGGATTTCACGGAGCGAATCGCCTAGCTAGCAATTCCCTTTTAGAAGGATTATATATGGGGAATAACTTGGCAAACCTCCTTCGGGAAATACCAAAGTCAAAAGTGAAAGGTTTCATATTAGAAAGGGAAGAATCGGATAATACATTGCATCCAATTTTTCCAGAAAAAGAAGAGTTACAACATCGCATGATGGCGAATGTGGGAATTGTTCGGAATGAAATAAACTTACAAAATCAGCTGCAATGGCTTGAGCGTTTTGGAATATCAGATTGCTTTAACCTTCCTCTAGAAAATAGATCGATTGAAGAGGTTGAGAAATATTTTATGCTTGTAACCTCTTGGCTTATTACAAGATCTGCTTTAGAAAGAAAAGAAAGCAGAGGTGGTCATTTCCGCTCTGATTATCCAGAGGAAAACGATGAATGGGTAAAGAAAAAGGTTAGCTTTAAACGAGAACTAACAAAGGAGAAGCCAAATGAATCAATTGAAATTGCACAAACAATTGGAAGCGTTCTTTATTGAAGATATTGGTGAACGAGATGTTACAACAGATGCCATTTTCCCAAAGGAGCAGCAAGGAGAGATTGTGTTTCTAGCAAAGGACAATGGGATTTTTTGCGGAGAAGAGGTTATTCAAGCAGGATTCCATGTGTTAAATCCAGCAATTGAGATAACGATGTTCGTCCGGGATGGAGATCGAATAGAAAGTAGCCAGCAAATAGCGACGGCAAAAGGGAATATTAGAGAGCTATTAAAAGGGGAACGAGTGATTTTAAACCTTGTTCAAAGAATGAGTGGGATAGCCACGAGAACCCGTGAAGCGGTCGATGTGTTAAACAGTGGCTATACGAAAATTTGTGATACACGAAAAACAACACCAGGATTACGAATGCTTGAAAAGTATGCAGTAACTGTTGGTGGCGGACATAATCATCGCTTTGGACTGTATGATGCGGTAATGATTAAAGATAACCATATTGCATTCGCCGGTTCGATTGCCAATGCGGTAAAGGCAGTTAAACAGTCGATTGGTCATATGGTAAAGGTGGAAGTGGAAACAGAGACGAAGGAACAAATGCTTGAAGCATTAGCAGCGGGTGCAGATGTCATTATGTTTGATAATCGAAAGCCAGAGGAAATTGTGGAGTGGATTCCCCATGTTCCAGAAACAGTTACAACAGAAGCTTCAGGTGGAATTACTTTAGAAAATCTTGCTTCGTACCGAGAGTGTGGAGTGGACTATATTTCATTAGGATTCTTAACGCATTCTGTTAAAGCATTAGATATTAGTGTAAAAGTAAGTATTCATTAAAAAGGGATTGAGGGGAAGAGGAAATGAATATATTAGAGGGGTTACAAGCATCCAATACAATACCAGAAAAGTACTTAGCAATGACAACTGCTGAATTAGAAGAAAGAGTAGCAAGTGTAAAGCAGAGATTAGGCAAAAAACTATTTATTCCAGGTCATCATTATCAAAAGGATGAAGTTATTCAATTTTCTGATGCTACAGGAGATAGCTTGAAGCTTGCACAAGTAGCTGCAGAAAACACAGAAGCAGAATACATTGTTTTTTGCGGTGTTCATTTTATGGCAGAAACTGCCGACATTTTAACGACAAAGCAGCAAAAAGTCTATTTGCCAGACATGCGTGCAGGTTGTTCTATGGCAGATATGGCCGATATTTATCAGACAAATCGCGCTTGGACGAAACTGCAAGAATTATTTGGCGATACCATTATTCCTTTAACCTATGTCAATTCAACAGCAGCTATTAAGGCCTTTGTGGGTGAAAATGGAGGAGCAACCGTAACGTCCTCTAATGCAGAGAAAATGGTTTCTTGGGCATTTACGCAAAAGGAAAGATTGTTATTTCTACCAGATCAGCACTTAGGAAGAAATACAGCCTACAATTTAGGAGTACCTTTAGACAGAATGGCCATTTGGGATCCAATCAAAAATGAACTTGTTCATGAGTGTCCGCTAGAAGAAATTAAAGTTATTCTTTGGAAAGGACATTGTTCTGTACATGAGAATTTTACTGTGCAAAATGTGGAACAAGTTAGAAAGCAATATCCTCATATGAAAATCATTGTCCATCCAGAATGCAGTAGAGAAGTAGTGGCAGCATCTGACTTAGCTGGTTCGACGAACTATATTATCGATATTATTGAAAATGCGAAGTCAGGTAGTGCCTTTGCGATTGGGACGGAAATGAACTTAGTGAACCGGATTATTAAAGATCATCCCGATAAACAGATTATCTCTCTTAATCCGTATATGTGCGCTTGTCTCACCATGAATCGAATCGATTTGCCTCATTTTGTCTGGTGCTTAGAATCAATTGAACAGGACTTTGAAAGTAATCGTATTATCGTAGAAGAGCCAATTGCCTCGAATGCGAAATTGGCATTGGATAGAATGTTGGCTTTATCTTAAATATTGTTTGGAAATTGCTTCTAAGATTTTTTGAATGCTGCATTAAGTGTTAGATACGTCTCGTCTAACGCTAATGGGGCATTTTGTAATTCGTTTAAACAGAATATTGCATGAAGAAGGAATTTTCAAACAGATGATACTGACAACTTTTCTTCCATCATGTAAAATAAAGGTAATATAAAGGGCTTTCCAGAAAGGCGGAATGTGTTTGAAAATACGCCGTAAACATTTGTCAAAGCGAAATAATTTAAATGCAGATATAGAAGAATGGTATTTATTGGGATTTTTATTAACTGGAGACAAAGTATTGACCGACCGATTAATTACTAGAACAGTTAATCAAGTAAAGGACAAGTTTATCTCAATAAGACTCGATCATTTTGTCTTAAAACCATTAATCAAGGAATATAAGAAATATTATCGTAATCATGACATTATCTATCAACCTATCGATGCTAGCCCCCTATTAAATCGCCTTGGATTACTTAACGAACAAGCCCGTATTGCTTTTCTACTAAAGTATTATTACGATTATTCCTATAAAAAATCGCCAACCATTTAGGGATTTCAGAAAGAAAAGCGAAGACAGTTATTTATGATGGCCTTACTATATGGACAAATAATGGTAAATTCGTATCAGTTAATAATATAGATGGGGTTTTAAAAAAAGAGATATTACTAATAAAAAGTAAATGGATAGAAAATGTAACGCCAGACAATAGAAATCAAGTCCTAGTTATGGGAACAAAAGGTAGGCATAAGCTACCAGGTTTATTATTAATATTATTAATTTTAGTTGCTGGCGGATCTATTAATCAAGAGACACTTAGCAAGACGAGAGTTAGTTTAGGACCTGATATTTATAAATATTTTAAAGAAGGAGGAGTGTTACAGATAAATCAAGACATTAAAGACAAAGGATTTGGGGACATTTATACCATACCTGATTCAGAGACAAAAACGATTGAAGTATATTTTCCCACACCAGAAAGATTAGGTGAAAAGGAGGAAGTAGCAGCTTTAATAGAGTCCTATTTAGAAAATAGAGATCTTGAGTATCAACTTGAATTTCAAGTACTAGACCAATTGGAAGTAGAACTAACTGATGAACAAAAAGATGCGAATAAAGTAATGGAAATGGAACAAGAGATATTCGAATTAGTCTCTGAAAACCCGTATTATTATATGCAAAGAGGTTCCAGCGAACAATCTGGAGAATCAACAGAAATTCTTTTATCTGAAGAAATTTCAGTAGAAGAAGAAGAGATTTTAAAAGAGGAAATCGAAAATATTATACATAAACACAATTTGGAATGGAATTTTTCTTTTGGAAAGGTTTCGGCAGATGTAGTAGATATGGAAAGAGCAAAGTGGGATATTTATCTTGCTATAATAGAGGCATTTTTCTTTGGAGAAAATAAATACAAACTATATGATGTGTATTCAGAATATATAAATGGTGTTATGGAATTTAATGTATATACAGAACTTTCCCTTACAACAGAAAAAGATGCAGATGAAACAGAAGAGATTATAAAAGAGCTGAGAAGATCTTTACAATTTTTTCTCGAGCATGAAGACATTCAAGATCTCATGAATAATGTCCCTTATGTAATAAAGATACATGGAGAAAATAGAGAGGAAATATAAATAAAGAAGGGTAGGGGCTTTATTGGACGGGTCAACCTTTGTTCATAGCAAACAAGTAAATGATTGGTTGTTATTTACGCAGTTCTTTATCGGAGACAAGGAAAAGTCACAGGAAATCGTCAAAGCTTGGTTAATAAAACCTTCCACGAAATTTCAAAGAAATCATGTAATGGAAAGAGGATTCCGATATATTCTAAAACAAATGAAAGGGGAAAATAGGAGGAGAGTTTCAAAAGTTTTACTTTCGGAATATTCCTTCAAGTCAATAAAGGAAATTGATCAAGCTATTATTCTCTTACACTATTATTTTCAACTAGAGATAAAGAAGATTGCAAGAATCGTAAGGAAATCAAAAAGAGAGATTAGAAAAAGACTCTTTTCTTTTTTACAGGTGTTATCGACAAAGGGGATTACAGTGCATACATTTAATAACATACTACATGCGGAAATAATGACGATATCTTTGCCTTTAACGCCAGTAGTTACTAAGGGGATAAAAATTAATAGGAAAAAGACTGCTTTATATTCGCTCCTAATTTTACATTTTCTTATTGTTGGTGGCGCCATGAATAGTGGTATTGTGGAAAAGACACAAGCAAAACAAGGGCCAGATTTATTAACAATATACCGGGATGGAACTTTTGAGCAACAATTAAAGAAGGATTTAGAGGAAACCTTTCAAAAAGAGCCATTTGCGATAAAAATCAATTTTGAAGAAAGTGAAGTTTCTATTGGTATATTTGACGAAGTACTTTATCGTCAGAAAGCGGAAATCATTACTTTTGTAAACCAGTTTTTGAAAGAGAAAGACATACCATACATTGTCCAATTAGATTATATGGAAGAGACAATTGGAGATGATGAAATAGCATATCAAGTGATTATAGAAGCCAATGCGAAAGGAATCAAACTTTGGCCAGGAGATTATTCAGAGCAAGAAAAAGTGATGGAATGGGTTTTAGCACTTCCAGATGCTATTGAACTGGTAACCGAGCATGCTGAAGTAACAAGGGCTCAAGGAATTTTAAAAAAATATAACCATAAAGCACCTCTGATTGTATCCCATTATGATAAAGACAGAGTTGGCCGACAAGAAAGATGGTTAGAATTAACTCCTTATTTTGAGGAAGGATTCTTATTAGGAAAAGAATATAATATTGAAAGTATAAGTATTAATGCCTATACGAAAGAAGTTTCTATTGATGTATATACATATTTTTTAACGAAAGATTCTAACAAGGAAGAGATTGCTCGGGCTGTTAAACGTTCTATAGATCAATTTCTACAAAGTGAGGAAGTAAAGCAAATCGTCCAAAATGATGCTTATACCATTAATATCTATTCGGCGGGAAAGAAAAAAATAAAGATCCACTATTAAATTCTGTATATTTCATGAAGTTTGGGTAATAATGCTTACAGGTTAAACTGTGCGGAGGAATGTGATAAAATAATAATTATAGCTTAAAATCATTAGCTAAATGTTAGTAAAAGGCAGTTGAATCAGTTGACAATAAAGGAAAAAGTGGTTGTGTTAATCGGACCTACTGCTGTAGGTAAGACAAATCTTAGTATTGAACTGGCGAAAAAATTCGACGGGGAAATTATTAGTGGAGATTCCATGCAGATTTATAAAGGAATGGATATTGCGACTGCAAAAATATCTAAAGAGGAAATGCAAGGGGTTCCCCATCATTTAATTGATATTGTAGATCCTGATGATAGTTTTTCAGTTGCACAATTTCAGGAACTTGTCCGCAAGAAAATAACGGAAATAACGTCAAGAGGCAAATTACCGTTTATTGTTGGTGGAACAGGTTTGTACATTCAATCGGTCTTATTTGATTATCAGTTTCAAGAAACTGCTTCTGATCCCGAATTCCGTACAAAATTGGAAGAAATCGCACAAATAGAAGGAAGCATAGCCATTCATGACAGACTTCAAGAAGTGGATCCAGAATCTGCAGCAGCTATCCATCATCATAATATTCGCCGTGTTATTAGAGCGTTAGAGGTCTTTCATGTAACTGGTAGAAAAATGTCAGACATTCAAAAAGAGCAGAGACAAGAGTCACTCTATGATGCTGCATTAATTGGCTTAACAATGGATAGAGAAGTTCTTTATGAGCGAATTAACAAAAGAGTGAATCAAATGCTTGAAATCGGATTGTTAGAAGAAGTCCAGCGTTTTTATGATGAAGGTATAAGAGATTGCCAATCGATACAAGCGATTGGTTATAAAGAAATCTATAAGTATTTCGATGGTGTGCAAAGCTTGGATGAGTCTATTGAAGAATTAAAGCAGAATTCTAGGAGATATGCGAAAAGACAATTGACTTGGTTTCGTAATAAAATGAATGTACAGTGGTTTGATATGACAGAAAGTGTAAAAACACATGACATAACAAAAAAAATACAGGAAATTTCATCTTATTTAGAAGGAATGCTAAAAATTAAATCGAATACATAATAGTATAGAGAAAAGAGGAGGATTTTCATGAAGCAATCAGTTAACATTCAAGATCAATTTTTAAATCAATTACGTAAAGACGGCACAAACGTAACGGTATTCTTATTAAACGGATTCCAAATACGTGGATTTATAAAAGGCTTCGATAATTTCACTGTATTATTTGAATCAGAAGGAAAGCAGCAATTAGTTTATAAGCATGCCATTTCTACGTTTTCTCCGCAAAAGAATGTACAGATTGATTTAGAAGGTACGCAGGCTTAATAAGAAAAAGACGTTGAGCATTGCTTCTAGCATAATTCCTAGCTCTGTTTTTGAGATGAGGAATAGTATTTTATGTTATAAGGTATTATTGCATACAAAAAAACTTGAGGATATTCTCCTCAAGTTTTTTTGTGTCCTATAATTCCCTAAAATGTTTTATCTATTTACAAGAATGTATTGGTTGTCCTGTAATCTAACAATAGAAACATGTTTATTGCTTTCAAATTCTCTTATACGATGCTCAATGCTTTGTCCAGAGTTGTCTTGAAAAACATCTTCTCTATCGTAATGCGGAAATATAGCCTTATCAGTTATGTTTAATGCAGTGAAATCATTCATTCCTATTTTGTTCATCTCTGGAGTAAAATGATTTACCACTTCGATATGAGGTCCTAAAATTAGCGCACCTGCACTTGTCCCCATAATGATAGCATTCTGTTTGGACAACTTACTTATGACAGTATCAGCTCCACTTTTTTTTATGTAATAAAGTAAGTGAAATGGATTGCCTCCGTTAATATAAATGATATTATACTGTTTAAGTTTCTTTGCTTCTTCCACTTCTACATCAAGAAAATCTACTTGTTTAAGCCCTATTTGTAACAAGTCATTTTTCGTTTTGCTGGCATATTTATTCTTTTCTTTTTGTGGAGACGCAGTGGTTATGATCACTGCTTTCGGGTTTGTCAATTGTTTTAGAGCTGTTATAAATTCATGTTTAATAATCTCTGTAGAGAGGCCATTTGATGTTAAAAATATTTTAGCCATTTCCCTATCTCCCTTTATATTTTTTTGTTTTTGCATGAGGAAACTACATCATAATCAAAAAGATTAATTATATTTTACTATAAATTTCTAATTAATTTTGGTTTGTCTTGAATAAACATAACAATTCAATGAATGAAATAGTTACATTCTCTTCTATAATATCTTGATAACAGAATTAAAAAATAATCTGAAAATAGTTTAATGAATAGAAGAGGTTCTGAATATACATTAACAATGGGGAATAGTAGCAAACAGTATGAAATCATTTAAATACTGTCAACATCAATAAATGGAACTTTTGATGAGCAAGATTTTGAGCGTTTTGTTTTTAGAGGAGGTGTGGCTTTTGGAGCATCCAATCCGGATGAAGAATAATGGACAGATAAGCGTAGTAATCAACTCACAGAAGAAGAAGGTTCTTCCAAAGGAAAAGCCAGAAGCTGAGTCAATCCCCAGAACTGTTCCGAGTGAACATGAAGCACTTAGGGAAATTGAAGCAGAATTAGGAAGCCTTGTTGGTATGGACGAAATGAAAAAAATGATAAAAGAGATATACGCATGGATTTATGTAAATAAAAAGCGAGAAGAAAATGGCTTGAAAACAGGTAAACAAGCATTGCATATGATGTTTAAAGGTAATCCAGGAACAGGGAAGACAACTGTTGCCAGGTTAATTGGCAAGCTTTTTCAAAAGATGAATGTTTTATCGAAAGGTCATTTAATTGAAGCAGAGCGTGCCGATTTAGTTGGTGAATATATTGGTCATACGGCACAGAAAACGAGAGATCTTGTCAAAAAAGCGATGGGAGGGATTCTCTTCATTGATGAAGCTTATTCATTAGGAAGAGGAGGAGAAAAGGATTTCGGAAAAGAAGCAATTGATACATTAGTAAAGCATATGGAAGATAAACAGCATGATTTCATTTTAATATTAGCAGGCTATTCTAGGGAGATGGATTTTTTTCTATCCTTAAATCCAGGTCTACATTCCAGGTTTCCCCTTGTCATTGATTTTCCTGATTATACGACCGATCAGTTAATGGAGATAGCAGATCGGATGTTAAAAGAAAGGGAGTATGCGCTCAGTCATGAGGCGGAAAAAAAGCTAAAAGAACATCTTTCCTATGTACGAAATGTGCAACATCCCAAAAGTTTTTCTAACGGACGATATATCCGCAATATTATTGAAAAATCAATAAGAGCTCAAGCAATGCGATTACTTATGCAAAGCAATTATGATAAATACGAACTAATGACATTAAGAAGCAACGATATAGTGTTAGACTCTAAAGAAAAATAAAGGATAAGAATGCTATTCTAAAAGAGTGAATTTCTTTTGGAATAGCTTTTTTAATATGCTTTTTTACAAACCATTTTTACTACGTTAAAATTTGGGTAACCTTATAAGGAGCAAATAGATGAAATGGTATTTGTTTGCTATAATAGATGAAGTTCAGCATGGAAAGAAGGTTTACATAGTTGAAGGAAACCAAAGTAGAGAAAGAAAAAGTAATCCTGGTTGGTTGCGAAACACAGAATGATGCTGCCAGATTTGAATATTCAATGGAAGAACTTGCAAATTTAACGAAAACAGCGAATGGACAAGTAGTTGCCACCTTAACGCAAATGAGAGAAAGAATTCATCCCTCCACCTATATCGGCAAAGGGAAGGTTGAAGAATTAGAAAGTCTTGCAGAGGAATTAGAAGCAGACTTAATTATTTTTAATGATGAATTATCACCAAGTCAGGTTCGGAATGTGTCAAAGAATTTGGATGCAAGAATCATTGACCGAACACAGCTTATTCTAGATATATTTGCCTCAAGAGCAAGATCGAAAGAAGGAAAGCTTCAAGTAGAGCTAGCCCAATTACAATACTTATTGCCACGGTTAGGTGGACAAGGTCTCCAATTATCAAGACTTGGTGCAGGTATTGGGACGAGAGGGCCTGGTGAAACAAAGCTTGAATCAGACAGAAGGCATATTAGACGAAGAATTGATGATATTAAAAGCCAATTAAACGTTATTGTCGAACATCGAGATCGCTACCGAGAAAGACGAAAGAAAAATAGAGCCTTCCAAATCGCATTAGTTGGTTATACGAATGCGGGGAAATCGACTTTGTTCAATCGTCTCTCTGAAGCAGATTCATTTGAAGAGGATATCCTGTTTGCAACATTAGATCCAATGACGAGAAAAATAATTTTGCCAAGTGGCTTTTCGGCCCTTATTACAGATACTGTAGGGTTTATTCAAGATTTGCCAACAACGTTAGTTGCCGCATTTCGCTCAACGTTAGAAGAGGTGCGAGAAGCAGACTTATTGCTCCATGTGGTTGATAGCTCAAATGAGGAATATTTTCAGCATGAAGAAACAGTACATAAATTACTAGAAGATTTGGAAATACCTGCAATCCCTCAATTAACTGTCTATAATAAAAAAGATTTAGTGCATGCGAAATTTGTGCCCACATCGAAAACGGAAAGCATTTTAATTAGCGCTTTTGATAACGAAGATAGGGAACAGCTTAAGCAAACGATTGAACAAATCATGATTGGAAACATGGAATATTATGAGACAACGGTTGAAAGTAATAACGGAAAATTATTGTCTCAGCTAAAAAATGAGACAGTTTTGCGTAGCTTAATTTTTGATGAAGAAACGCAAAATTATTTATGTAAAGGGTATGCTCTAAAAGAACATGCTATATTAAAATATAAAAAGCCAATAGAAGTAGAGGAATGGGAGAAATAAATGTATAAGCAGTTAACATATGGAACACAGCTAGAAGCGTTAGTAAATGAAGTGGAAGAACAAATTAAAGAAGTACAACAAGCAATTGATAAAAGAATTGATACCAATCAATTTCGTGTTTTATCAAGCTTTCAAAATCATCGAGTGAGTGAATCACACTTTATCCCATCAACTGGGTATGGATATGATGATAATGGCCGTGATACGTTAGAAAGTATTTATGCTGAAGTATTCGGTGGGGAAGCTGGTTTAGTGAGACCACAAATCATTTCTGGAACACATGCCATTAGCACGGCGTTGTTTGGGATCCTTCGACCAGGGGATGAACTTCTGTATATTACAGGTAAACCATATGATACGTTAGAAGAAATTGTTGGAATTAGAGGCGAAGGAATTGGCTCACTCCGAGAGTTTAATATTGGCTATAACAGTGTAGATTTGCTTCCAGATGGACAGCCAGATTATGAAAAAATTGCTGCATCCATTCATGCAAATACAAAAATGATTGGCATCCAGCGTTCAAAAGGGTATGCAACAAGACCCTCTTTTACAATTGCAGAAATGGAAAAGATGATTGCATTTGTAAAAGAGATTAAAAAAGACGTCGTTGTTTTTGTAGATAATTGTTATGGCGAATTTGTGGAAGAAAAGGAACCTTGTCATGTTGGTGCAGATTTAATGGCAGGTTCTTTAATCAAAAATCCAGGTGGAGGAATTGCGAAAACAGGTGGATACATTATCGGGAAAGAAGAGCTTGTTAAAGCATGTTCCTATCGAATGACATCTCCTGGAATTGGGGCAGAAGCAGGAGCTTCCCTCTACAGTTTACAAGAGATGTATCAAGGCTTTTTCCTTGCTCCACATGTAGTTGGTCAAAGCTTGAAAGGGGCCATTTTTACAGCAGCGGTGTTAGAGAAACTAGGAATGAATTCCTCGCCTAGCTGGAATACGAAAAGAACCGATTTAATTCAGTCTGTTCAGTTTGATGATAAAGACAAAATGATTGCTTTTTGCCAAGCCATTCAATTTGCTTCGCCAATTAATTCCCATGTAACAGCTTATCCAAATTACATGCCAGGTTATGAAGATGACGTTATTATGGCAGCTGGTACATTTATTCAAGGTGCAAGCATCGAATTAACTGCAGATGGTCCAATTCGTCCACCGTATGTTGCTTACGTACAAGGGGGCTTAACTTATTCTCATGTGAAAATCGCCATTTGTATCGCAATTAATCGATTAGCAGAACAAAAACTGATTACTATTTGAATATAGCAATCAGTTACATGGATTGGGAAGAAAGTGTAACATGAGTTGACATCTTTTTTTCCCAATCATATAATGAAGGTGGATTAAATCATTTTAAAGGAGCCGAATGCTATGTCTGGTAGTCAAATTCGTCGGTCGATGCCTCTTTTTCCAATAAGTATTGTCATGCAATTAACAGAGCTGTCTGCTCGACAAATTCGTTACTATGAAGAACACGAATTAGTGGCTCCAGCAAGATCGGATGGCAATAGAAGACTTTTTTCCTTATCGGATATTGATAAGTTGTTGGAGATTAAAGATCTAATTGATCAAGGAGTAAACCTTGCTGGAATTAAACAAATTTTCTCTGTTCAAGAAAAACAAGTGCTGACAGATGAAGTGAAGAAAGAAGCAGAAAAAGCACGCAGAGAATTATCGGATGAGGATTTACGCAAGTTATTGCGCAAAGAGTTATTAAATGCAGGACGCTTTAATGATACTCATCGTCCCTCTATGAGACAAGGAGACATGTCTCGTTATTTTCAAAAATAGATAAAACAGAAAAGTTGGGAGTGGAGGAATAGTCGTGGCTAAAAATTACACTAAGGAAGATATCAAAAGGTTTGCAAGTGAAAGTAACGTGAAATTTATCCGCTTACAATTTACGGATATCCTAGGAACAATCAAAAACGTGGAAATTCCAATCAGTCAGCTGGATAAGGCATTGGATAACAAAATGATGTTTGATGGTTCTTCTATCGAAGGTTTTGTTCGAATTGAAGAATCTGATATGTATCTATATCCTGATCTAAACACTTGGGTTGTTTTCCCATGGACTGCAGAAAAAGGAAAAGTGGCACGTTTAATCTGTGATATTTATAATCCAGATGGAACACCATTTGAAGGAGATCCTCGAAATAATTTAAAAAGAGTCTTAAAAGAGATGGAAGCCCTAGGATTCACTGATTTCAATCTTGGACCAGAGCCAGAATTTTTCTTATTTAAATTGGATGAAAAAGGCACACCTTCATTAGAATTAAATGATAACGGTGGATACTTCGATTTAGCACCAACAGATTTAGGGGAAAACTGTCGTCGTGATATTGTTTTAGAACTGGAAGAGATGGGCTTTGAAATTGAAGCTTCTCACCATGAAGTAGCACCTGGTCAGCATGAAATTGATTTCAAATATGCAGATGCGATTACTGCATGTGACCAAATCCAAACTTTTAAATTAGTAGTAAAAACAATAGCACGTAAGCATGGTTTACATGCAACATTTATGCCAAAACCATTATTCGGTGTGAATGGATCAGGAATGCACTGCAACCTTTCCTTATTCAAAAATGGCGAAAATGTTTTCTATGATCCAAAAGGTGAATTAGAATTAAGCGAAACAGCATTACAGTTTATTGCTGGTATCGGTAAACATGCAACTAGCTTTACAGCTATTACGAACCCGACTGTAAATTCATACAAACGTCTAGTACCTGGCTATGAAGCACCTTGCTATGTTGCATGGTCAGCTAGAAACCGTTCACCATTGATGCGTATTCCAGCTTCACGTGGATTAAGCACTCGTGTAGAAGTGCGCAGCGTGGATCCAGCAGCTAACCCATACTTAGCAATGGCAGCTTTACTAAAAGCAGGATTAGACGGAATTGCCAACCAATTAACTCCTCAAGCTCCAGTAGATAGAAATATCTATATCATGAGCAAAGAAGAAAGAATTGCTGAAGGCATTGTTGATTTACCATCCACATTAGCGCAAGCATTAGATGAGTTAAAACAAAACGAAACAATGATCGACGCTCTAGGAGAGCATATCTTTGTTCATTTTGTGGAAGCAAAAGAAATTGAATGGGATATGTTTAGAGTCCAAGTGCACCCATGGGAGCGCGACCAGTATATGGAAATGTATTAAAATGAAAAAGCCTTGGCGCTCTAAGCGTCGAGGCTTTTTTCTTTCAGGGCAAAAGCAGAAGGGAAGGACACTAATTTGTTTTGTGCCCCTTTTCTGCCCCCAAAATAATTTTTTTTGTGTGATTTTCAAACTTTACGATAGAATCTGACTCAATGTTCTTACTAACATGAGAATAAACATCAGATGGAATTTGCATAGATCTATGCCCTAATGCTTCTTGAATGTGTTTCATTTCCACCTTTGATTCTAAAAGTAATACAGCATGAGCGTATATTTAAATCTCTTGGTAATCCAACCTTTCCTAAGTGGCGAATATTTATGTGGAATTATACCCCTTTATTTAAAAAAATGATGGAAGACTTTATAAGAATTCAAAATGAACCAAAATTAAACGAGCATCAGCTTAGAAGCCTAATAGATTTAGCCTTAGATTTAGGTCCAGAAGAGTGGTTTATAGAATTAACGGACAGGTTGAATGCACGTATGTTAGTGAGAGAGAAAATATTGTGAAGGAGGGAGGATTTTGTAGTTAGATTTATTTAGAGAAATTATAGTTGATAACTTTACTGGTGATGGTGGAGCTAGCACAGGAATATAATTAGCAACTGGATTATCAGTAGATATTGCTATAAATCATGATCCAGCTGCTATTGTCTTGCATAAGGCTAATCATCCAGATACAGAACATAAAAAGCCTACTTTTTATAAAGAAGGCTTTTGGAACAATTAATTAGTTGTCTTTTCTTTATGACTAAATTTGTCTTTAAAGTATAGGTAATCAACTTTGTGTTTTGTAGCCATTAATTGGGAAGCTAATATGGCAGTATATATTGTTGTTAGAAGGACAGCTAATAATCCAATCCTAATACAGAATCATTTTTTGACATAAAGATACACCTCCTCCTAAATTTATCTTTTGTAAATTAGAAATATTTATACAAATAAAAGTTCGTAATTTTGGACTTGGAAAGAAAGGGTGAAGGGAAATGAAAGCTATAACTATTAGACAACCTTGGGCAAATTTGATTACCTTTGGTGAAAAAGAATTTGAGACCTCATCATGGCAAACAAAACATTGTGGAGCATTAGCAATTCATGCGGGAAAGCAAATAGATAAGGCAGCCTTTGACGAGGTTACAATCATAGCATCTCTTTTGAGATACGGAATTAAATCGCATGAAAAATTGCCAACAGGTGCGATTATAGCAACAGTGGATTTAATAGAATGTCACAAAGTTAAGGTGGATTATTAAGAGCTTGTGGATGTTGCTTTTGCCGTTAAGGGGAGAATATGATTTACTCTCCTTCCTTTGGGAGGGAGAGAATGGTGAGGATAATTTCTAGTTTATCAGATTAGGTAAAAATGGGTGTTGCGGCTTGCTAATCTAAAAATGTTAATTCTGATTCATGTATTAGTTTAACTTGAAAGGAATTTAAAGTTCTTATTTCGCAATAGCCTGTTTCATATTTATGGATGACTACATATTCTTTCTCTTGGTATAAGACTCTTGATCCAATCACAAAGTTCACTTCCTTTAAAGTGTGTAATACTAATCAAACTTACTAATTATGGTGATGAAAGTTGAAAATATTCTATCTTTGTGAAGCATTTTCGAAAATAAGTTGATGGAGAGGCTTTTGTAAATCAATGAATGGAAATATTTCTTTTTATTAATTCCTTTTTTAATAATAAAACAAAGTCATTCGATAATTTATATTTAATTGCAGAAATGTAAGCAGTAATTAAATTATCGTTATTTAGTTTTTTTAATGAATCCAACGTGATAAACTGCTTAAATTATTAATTATTTGAAGATTTACCCAAATTAAAGAAAAATGAAACTCGTTAAACTCTTGAAAAAATAAAATAAAAAAAGCTATAAATACTCTTTTAGCATTTCAGAAGCGGTGTTTGTCAAGATAGTTGTCGCATTTAACTTGTTTACTAGTGTAAGAACGTAAGGGTAACTACCGCGCTTTGCTTGGTGGCCTTCTCATCAAAGAACAGAATTCATTCTGTTCTTTGATGAGAAGGGAATGGGTAGTTCAAGCTCAGTCGCAGTGGGGCTATTTTGTTCCATCCTTTTCTATCTTGTCCTTTATTGGGTTTAAAGCCACTGAATCATGTGCACTCCAGTCTCTAGTTGAGCGCGTCCAACGTTCTGGATGCTTTTGTTTCGCTAGTTCATAAACTTCTTTGCGCTTTTTCAGTATCCCAATATGCGCACCTGTGTGGCATTGTTCTGGCGTCACAAAATTTATACCACTGTGTAAATGTATACAGTTATACCAATTCACAAATCTTAATGCCCATTCACGTGCAGCCTCAAGTGTTTCAAAGCCTCTGTACGGGAATTCAGGTCGATATTTCAGAGTCCGAAACATTGCTTCAGAATAGGGATTGTCATTACTTACTCTTGGTCTTGAATAAGAGCTTTGGATCCCTAATTTTTCAAGTAATACCTGAAATGTTGCGGCTTTCATGGGACTGCCATTATCGGAATGTAAAACGAGTGGTTTACCTTGGATTTTTTCACTAATAATCGTCTTCTTCATTAAATCTTCAGCGTGTTTTGCCTCCTCTGACTCCCAAATCTCCCAACCTACGATTTTTCTACTAAAAATATCGATAATTAAGTAGAGTCGATAAAACAAGCCTTTCACCGGCCCTTTTAACCACGTTATATCCCATGTCCATACCTGGTTTGGGGCTACTGCTAAATGACTTTCTGGTAATCTACCCTCGGGCTTTTTGCTTCTTCCCCGATGATTTTGCATTTTATGCTCACGAAGAACTCTATAAAAGCTAGATTCGGAGGCGATATAAATGCATTGATCTGCTAATTTTGGCACGATTTGAGTAGGCGGTAGGTCTACAAATTCCTCTTTTTTAACAACCTCCAGTATCTCTTGTTTTTCCTCTATCGTTAATTTATTTTTTGGCTCTGGACGTAACGCAATAGGGCGTTGATCCTCCTTGATTCCACCTTCTGAAATCCAGCGTTCATAGGTGCGAACGCTAATGTTCAATTCTTTACACGCCGGGGCTAATCGCGCACCATTTTGGTTTGCTTCTTGGATGAGTTCTACTGCTAGTGCGCGATCTGACGGGCTGATCATTCGTCCTCTTGGTCCCCCCAGATCGCTTGGGCCTTTTTTCTTAATAGTAATAAGGCTGCAGCTTCTGCCAATGCTTTTTCTTTTTTACGCAAATCTTTCTCTAATGCCTTTCCTCGCTTTTTCTCCTCTTTTAATTCTTGATTTAACTGCTTTGTTTGACTAGATTCTCGCCCATTTGCATTAAGGCATGAATCTCGCCATGCGTCAATCTGTTCTTTATAAAGTCCCTTTTTTCGACAATACTCCGCTAGCTCCGCACCATTCATTGAGTATGTTTCCATAACTATGAGAAACTTATCTTCACTGCTCCAGTGTTCAGAACTTTGTCCATCTCCGGGTGTGGGGTTTCCAGATGATCTAGCCTCTTTTCTCCACTTGTAAAGCGTGGGTTCAGTAATGCCCAACTCTTCACTTAATTGGCCAACCGATTCATTAGTGGGGGGCATCATTCTCTTAATAATTGATGCTTTCTCTTCCTTTGTATAACGTTTACCATTATTACTTTTCATGTCGATCAACCTCCGTGTATGATTTAAACTATACACTAAAGTTCCCTACGACATCTATCCTAACAGAGGGGGGAAGACATCCTAATACAAATTATATCATGAGGAGGGACGTCTGTTGAGATATTAAGAGCAGGTCTTATAAGTGGGTGCTTTTTAAGGTAAGCCAATAATTAACTCGAATAATAATCATTGTTTTTACAGACAATACCTCTAATTAGGGGGTGGGAATAATGTGGAATGGTACGAAGAAAATAATTTGGTTACTAATTGGGAGCACGATTTTATCGAGTGTTTTTAGTGCATTTATGCTTTTCTTTTGTCTAAGAGTTTATAATGACACTTCATTTTTAAAAAGAAAATTAAGTAATTCAGGTGATAATGCAATAAAATTTCAAAAGTACAGAAAACCATAATATTTATTAGGATTCTTCCAAAAGGAGGAGTCCTTTTTTAATAGGCTCATAAGCAGTGAGTCCGATTGAATAGCGGGTAAACAGAGAATGAAAATTCAAAAATTAGCAATAATACATCAATAAAAGTGGCTAGATTATTCACTATATACAACTTTTGAATTCTATTGTAAAACATAAATGTATATAACTGTAGCATTTATCGCGAAAACGATTAATAATGTATTTATTAAATTATATGGAAATAGATTAAGAAATGAGAGGCTACTGAGTTGTAATCCTTTAAGACTTTGGGAGAGTTGAACGGTATAAAAAAGAGATAGTAATTAAAAATGATTGGGATATAAGGAATAAGCAGCGGATTACTCCGCTGCTTCATTAGGTAATAAATTTAAAAATCTAGCCAATCCTATAAGTGTATGTTGTCGTTTATGGTACATATCCTCTGTTAATTTACAATAATTTTTAAATGCAAATTCTTCTTTAGTGTTTTTTTGCTTTATAGCGAGATTTTGTAATGTTTCATGGAGTTTCTCTGCCTCTGATCGGTAAGTTTGTTCTTTACTTTCGTATTCTTCCACTTTTGCTTTAATATTTTCTGGAATATAGTTTTCTGGTATTAAAAGGCTAACCATTGCTTTAATTTTAGGGACATCTAATTGATTAGATAGAAAAGTGCGGTGATTTCCGTCAGAAGCTACTGTATATTTTCCGTTAGGAAGTCGGTATAAATGTAAATCGGCTGGACAATCATCTTTCCAACCTTTTTGTTCGACAGAATTCCGGAGCTCTTTGAGTTTATCGCCGTTTCTAACTTTGCTAACTGGTAAAGAAAGTCCTACAATATCACTTGGAGAAACAGGCATAATACCATAATCAACCGTTACATAAGGCTTATATGGTTTCACGACTTGATCAAAGAGCATCCATCGTTTTTTAAATAACTTAATCAATGGAAACACCTCCTAATTAATGCTATTTGAATAAAGGTAGTCTAATTACAATTAATTTTCTTAATCATTTTAAGAAATTAGCTATTATTAAATTAATTAGCATAATCTATATGTATCCTAATTTGTAACAAAACGGAAATAATAGTATCTACACGTATTTTACCATCTGTTCATAGTATAAATAAAAAACAGAATGGAGAGTGAAGGTACATGGCAAAAATTTTTATAGATGCAGGGCATGGTGGTACTGATCCGGGAGCAGTTGGCAACGGCTTGCAAGAAAAAGTATTAACGCTTACAATTGCGAAAAAAATTGAAAGCTTATTAAAAAACTATGAAAATGTTAGTGTGAAAATGAGCAGAACGAGCGATACTACTTTATCTTTGTCACAGCGCACGGATGCTGCTAATGCTTGGGGCTCTGATTTCTTCCTATCTGTCCACATCAATGCAGGTGGAGGAACAGGGTATGAGGATTACCGTTATAACACCTTAACTGCTACTAGTGCGACAGGCAAAGTACAATCTACAATTCATTCTGCGGTTATGGCAGAATTAAAAGCATTCAATGTGATAGATAGAGGAGCAAAGTCGGCTAATTTTCATGTATTACGCGAAACGAATAGTCCAGCACTTTTATCAGAAAACTTATTCATCGACACTAAAGTTGATGCCAATTTATTGAAACGGAATGATGTCTTGGATGCAATTGCAAGAGGGCATGTTGAAGGATTGGCAAAAGCGCTTGGATTAAAGAAGAAAGTAATAGAAGTAGGGAAGGCGCAGAGTGGATCTTATACCGTTGCGCAAGGAGACACGCTATGGAGTATCGCGCAAACGCAAGGAGTTACAGTTGATCAGCTAAAAACATGGAACGCTGGTATTAATCCTAATGCCCTGCAAATCGGCAGTAAATTAAATATAGGTGTTACTATTCAAATATATAATATTCAAAAAGGAGCACTAGCGTCGCATTAAAATAATTCAAAGCCCTTTATAAATCTGAATTTTCTGCAATATTATTCATGCACAAAAAAATCCTTTATAATGGTTGGGTGGTAGTAAACCATCCAAATCCAAAATAAAGGAAATACGCATGGATAAGTTTACACGAAAAACATCATTTGAACAATGGCTTTTACCGATTTCCTCCACAAAACTAGAGGAACTTGTGGAAGCCTATCAATTAAATTACTATACAAAGAAGCTGTACATTGCTTCATTCTTGAAATTACTCGTATTCGCACAACTCAACGAAACCGAAAGTCTACGTGCGGTTAGTGATACGTTATTCTCGGATGACCTACAAAAAGCAACCGAACTAGAATCAATTAGCTTTTCGCAACTGGGACGCCGGCTAAATCAAGTGCCGACAAAGGTGTTCCAGCAGGTGTTTCTAGATTTAGTCGCGCAAATTCATAAGAAAACGCATTTTGAAAAGCGACGGAAAATGACAACACCACTGAAAATCATCGACTCAAGTACGTTACCATTGAACCTGAACAATCATAAATGGGCTGAATTCCGCAAAACAAAATCAGGCATTAAGCTCCATTTACGTCTTGTTTACTTAGAAAAGGGCTGTTCATACCCGGATAAAGCGGTGTTAACGAATGCGATTGAACATGATCGAGGTCAGCTAGAAGTACTTGTTGACGACAAAGAGTGCATGTATGTTTTTGACCGTGGTTACTTGGATTACAAGCAATTTGACCGTATGACAGACGACGGGTATTTCTTTGTCTCACGCTTACGAAAAAACGCCGTTACACATCAAATCGAGAAATTTCACCTTCCAAAAAATTCAACTGTTTTATCAGATGAAATGATTTCTTTGGGCACAGCACAAAGTCGGGCTGGTAATGAGTTTCGACTACTGAAAGTGATGGATTCAAAAGGGAATGAGCTGCACCTCATCACGAATCGTTTCGACTTAAATGCGGATGAACTCGCTGAACTGTACAAATCACGCTGGGCAATCGAGCTGTTTTTCAAGTGGATGAAACAACACTTGAACATCAAAAAGTTCTACGGACAAAGCGAACAAGCTGTCCATAATCAAGTGTACATCGCGATGATTGTCTACTGTTTAAACGTACTGGCTCAGTTGGGTACAAACAGTTCACGGACGTACTTACAAATTAGTCGGTTGTTAAAAGCAGCACCGTGGAAATCCGCACACATTTGGATTCGAAAAATAGCAGGAAGAGCTGTCCCGTAAAGGTTTAACCGTCTCTGTCGCCCTCGCCAAAGGTTATAGTAAAAAAATGGATGATTACTACCTCTGTTCGCGTGTCTTCGTTTTTCTTCTCAAACGGAAAAATAATAAAACAGAAAATTCAGTCAATATTTATGCGACGTTAGTGTCTTTTTTTGAACAGACTTTGAATAAATGATACATTTTAGAATATATATAATCCTGAAATATTCATAGCACTTTAAAAGATGCACGTTTTTCTAAAATGCAGGTGAGAGTTTTCTATCTTTTTATAAGATTGAACATTTTCTAACCTTTAAAATCTAATTAATTTATTTCCCATTGGAAATGTCCTATTTTTAGGCAGACTTCTCCCCTTAACTGAAATTTAAATTTTTTTCAGTTGGTAAAACCAAGTTAAGCTACTCAATCTGGAGTTTTTGTATTTGACCCAATACGTTCCAAAAGAATTTCTGATAGACAAAACTTGATGACAATTTAAAGTAATAAGATCTACCTGATTTCACTAGTTTACTGGCAACTTTAATAAGCCTTGTACGTATGGTATCAATTTGCATCATCTTTTGACCTTGTGGAAAGCAAATGGTTCGTAACCAATTCGTTAAATTATAAGCAAGCAGGCTTAGCATCATTTTTACCGTGTTGACTTGAAAAGAATGACTATTCATGTGATCCAAATAAAAGCCATTCTTTGATTCCTTGATATAGTTCTCCATCGTTCCTCTTTTTTGATAAGCTCGTACGATGTCTTTTGGAGAAGCTATTTCAAAATTTGTAACAAAAAAGGAATGGGCAAAAAGTAATTCACCAGCTGGTCGTACCGATTGGATAATCACTTTTCTTGGTTTCGACCATGACTTGGCTTGATAAGTGGCTTCTTCAAAATAGCGCTCTGTTTCTGAAACATCTCGTGGTGCAGAAGAAGGATGGTATTCTTTAGCAAGACTTTGTAATTGTAGGTTAGATTTTAATCGGATCACATATAAAACGGATTCCTTTTCACACAATTCGTACAAGGCGGGGACGGCAAACCCACTGTCTCCACGAAGGAATAAATTCGTTTCAGGGAACTTTTGGTTGTAGTGTTCAATTAATGGCTGAATAAACTCAACAATACCATTTGAAGTATATACATTTCCGGGACGAAGCTTCGCTTTAAGAAAGTCACCTGTAGCACCATCAAAAGCAACCAATGGATGAAAACCCATTGTTCCATAATGCGTATTGTAGGAAGAATCCTCTTGATTTCCATAAGTATCAGAATGGGTTGAATCCAAATCGATAAATAAAGCTTCGGACCCCCGAAATGAATGGATTTTATCAAGTAATTCTTGGTTTGCTTGATTTAAATGATCAATAGACTCTTTATCAAAACGTGTGTAAAAACGAGATAAACTCGGTTGTGAAGCGAGCGCTGGCGTTCCTATGATTTGGGTGAAAACTGGATCTTTCGTTAAATGATCAGCTGCATCATCCTCGGAATAGCCCGCAATCATTTGATAAATCTTTTGACGTAATAAGTTCTCGTTTGAATGGAGGTAATAGGCCCTAGAATCGTTTAACCTCAAATGATTTTCTAGTGTTTTTGAAAATCCAATTTTCTCATCGAATTCCCTAAAAAGAAATTCACCAGTATCGGAGGACAGATCCCCTCCATCATTTGACAATTTAATTTTGCGATTGAAATCAAGGGTAATTTGCGGTAAAGTAGCCATTATAAGAATCCTTTCTGTGGTTATTTCGTTGGTGTTTTAACCTTATCAGAAATGGATTCTTTTTTCATTTATCAAGTGAATTAACATTTAACAAAAAAGCTTATTGGAATAACGATTGTAACCAATTAATGATTTTCTATGAATAATTCAGGATAATTATTGTAAAATTGAAATTAAATAGCAATTTATTCATCCTTTTAAGTGATATAATATAGAAAGAATAATCAGTTAGTATACATAGCAGATTTGTTTATTTGGAAGAAAATAAACAAAATTAAAAGATTAAAGCGTTATTATGGGAGAAGAGGAGGTGTCTTAGTACTAATATGAGTGGCTTAATATTTATACAATTAGTCGTTGGAATATTAGTAGCAGTTATTTTTTCGTTTTTTTTTTTTTTTACCTATATTAATCTTTTTTATTGTGGTATTGTTTTCAAAGCTGAAAGGGTTTACTTTGTCAGGATGGTTTTTTAATAGTTATGTACTTATAGGAACGCTTATAGGATTAATTGTCCTTTTTTCATTCAGTATTCCTACAATATTACAATATGTTGACGTGTTATAAAGCAAGTGACAGTTTTAACGTCCTCTAGTGTAATCCCCTAATGGAAAATACCATAGGGGAATTTTTTGTCTGCACTTTTTCTTTTACCAATTATTTACCTCAGAAAATACAAAAACCAAACGGCATGATTTTGTTCATCATGTGCGGCTCTTAGAAATTCTTCTTTTACTTTTTTGTTATCTGTATGGTAAGCAATATCTAAATACAAATCCACGGTTTCTTGCTCATCGTTAAAAGCATAATCAATGCCTTTCTTATAGTCACTGGGGCATTTTTCTGTAATGATAGGTGTATGTTTCTTTCCAGTTAACTGTGTATATAAATTAGAAAAGGTGTTGAAATGCCTGATTTCATCTTTTCTTATTTCATTTATGATTGTTTTTTCATTTTTTGTCGGAGCTAGGTTCTTAAGCTTTTGATAACAGGCTATAGCAGCATATTCTCCGTTAATTGCTTTCATCATTTGAGAAAGTATCTCGTGTTGCCTAACGTGTATTGGTGAATTTGGATCAAGATAATGATAAGCATGTTGGTTTGAGGATATTTGTTTACTAGGGTAGGATGGATAACCAAAATGAACATGATTACTTGCATGAGGACAATGTAATAATGGATTCCAAGGACTATGATAAAGAGATGGAATTACCCCATCCATTACTGTAGTTATAGATGAACGCATAATATAACTCCTTCGTTTTTGAGTTATCCTATGCCATTTTTCCTAAGGATGATGGTTGTCTAGTTAAAATTCAAAGCTTTCTTTAAATCAATATTTCTCTGAGTTAGTCCAGGTGAGAATTACAGCATTTTACTCAAAGCAAACATAAAATAATTTTATAAAATTCGATTACTGTATAGTAATAAAATACATTTAGGAACATTTGTTCTATTTTTCTTGATTAAGAACTAATGTTCGTATATAATATTGTCAAAAGGAGGAGCTAAGATGATAAAACAATTACAAAAAGCGTGGAAAGAAAAAAGACCGATAGAAATTATCTATGTTAAAAAAGATAGTACTGTATCCCAGCGATCGATTCTTGTGAATGGTCTCACAGATACATACATCAAGGCCTATTGTTTAAAAAAGAAGCAGCCACGTATTTTTAAAATGGATGCCATCTTAGCCGCTTCCTTTAAGTCAAATCCATATAAAAAGTATGCTTGATAAGGCCTTTCTTTTTCCCGAATAGACATTTCTCTTAGTTCTTCAGCATATTTTGACAAAGAATAGTATAAACGCTCGGACAAGCTCCTTTTCCTTACATAGTATATAACGTAAGGAAATTTAAAAAAGGAAAGGAGCAAAAGAAATGGGTCGCTATAATAATGATGATGTTTTAGGTACAGGTAATAATAATTGTGGGAGAAAATGTGGAAATCGTGTTTCCCCTGTCCAAGATATTGTTCATCCAACTGAAACAGTCGTGAGAACTACAACAAACAAACGCAGAATTCGTAATATTCATCCAACTGAAATAATCAATGTGAATAGAACTGTTATTCGGAACGAGAACTATTATCCAGTAACGGAAAGACAAGTAAACGAAACAGTAGTAGAAGATTTCGATTGTGGTTCCAATGTAAATAACCCAAATAATTGCAGACCAAGAAGATTCTTTTAATTGCAGCATAGGAGAAATGGTACCCTTATGGAACAGGGTACCATTTCTGTTTTGTAAAGGTTGGAAAGAAGAATAAGTAAATTAGGATAAAAAAAAGAAAGCACAAAAGTGCCTTCTTTTTTAGCAAATTAATAACCGCCCCAATAGGAAGCGCCAATGATAATTAACAAGATGAACAACACAACTAATAAAGCGAAGTTACTATTGTAACCGCCACCGCCATAACAATCTGACATGTATGCCACCTCCTTCTCCAAGCTACATCATATCTTATGTAGGAATAATTTAAAGTGAGTGGACAAGAATCTATTATGGGGAATAAAAGGCTTTTTGATTAGAGGCTAGTTGTTCTAGTCTATTGAGGTTAGGGAGTGTGTATTTATAATTTGAAGGAAAAACAAAAAGAGGGAAATTATAGGTAGACCTATGATTTCCCTCTTTTGAAACACGATTAGTTCCTAACGATAGAAGTATTACTATTAACTTACATAAGATGCACCGATAATAACTAATAAAATAAATAATACTACGATTAATGCAAAGTTACTTCCAAATCCGCCTCCATATCCAGACATACTAGTCACCTCCACCTTTAGATTTACTATATTGTATGAAGGTAGCCGAATATGGTGTGGACAAGTTCATTAAATTTTTTTCGGAAAATGGTCTAAATTCAGAAATAGGTATGTAAAATGGTACAATTAGCTTAAGCAAGCTATGATAACCATTAGAAATTAAGCGATAGAAGAACGCTTACAATCATTTTGAAAATAAATTGTCATGATCCATGACAAAAAAAGAAAAATATCCTAATTAGTGCAGACGTCTTCTATCATTGTGAGTTGAGAATTATGTACGAGTTCTACCTTAAACACATTATAAATATCCCTAATTTCACAATAACCTGTATCATAGCAAAATAAAATTTTAAACACTCTGCCTTTATATAATACATTCCCTTTTGTCATTTTAACCTCCTTGATATTAGGTGTACTTATATTGTTTTAACTATCTCATACCCAGTTTCCAAACTTCTTAAACATATTTTTAAAAAATTATTTCATTTCAAAGGGAGATTGGAAAAATGTTCCTTCTTTTCGTTCCTTATTCGAGTTAAAATAGAAGGAGGAGAAAATTTTTCCAATCAAGATCTAATTTCGTAAACGAAGCAAATTAGTAAAGTACTAAATTGAAAGTATGAAATGTTCTCTTAACTTTGTAAAATGGAGGGATCAATAATGAAAAGAATTGCTGTATTCTGTGGGTCGAGTGCAGGAGCTTCTCCCGTTTATACGGAGGAAGCAGTCGCATTAGGGAAAGAATTGACTAGACGTGAAATGGAGCTTGTATATGGTGGTTCTTGTATTGGTTTAATGGGTGCAATTGCTGATAGCATGGTGGAATCAGGAGGAAAGGTAATAGGTGTGCTGCCTGATTTTCTGCAAGAAAAAGAAATAGCCCATCCTGCTTTAAGTGAATTAATTGTTGTAAAATCTATGCATGAAAGAAAAGCAAAAATGACCGAGCTAGCTGATGGATTTATTACGCTTCCAGGTGGTGCTGGAACGATGGAGGAGTTTTTTGAGATCTTTACTTGGGCACAACTTGGTCTGCATAAAAAACCACTTGGGATTCTTAACATCAACCATTATTACGACCCCCTTGTTGGATTAATTAATCATATGGCTGATGCAGAATTTTTACAAGACCAATATCGAACCATAACAATTGTTGATTCTGATCCAAAACAGTTGCTTGATAAATTTGCAACTTATACTCCCCCTGGGATAAAATCATTTATTCAAGTCAGTCAGACTTAATCTCTTTTCATACTATGTAAATACTTGACGATAGGAGTAGGACAGCGATGTTTCTTGTGCAAAAATTTTATGATGTTGAAGATTTCAAGCGAGTTATGATTCCATATTTAGAAAAGGAAGAAGCAGTTAATGGCTTACCTCTAGGAATCTTAATGAATATAGACGAGAAGATTAAGCCTACGGTAATGGCTGGAGTATATAAAGATGAACAACCTATTCTTATGTTGTTACAGACACATCCTAAACAAATAATCGTTTCTGTTTTTCAGAAAATTATTCCTTTGGAACTCTCTTTGATCAGTAAACTAATTCATGAAAGTATTACTGAAATCCCTGGTTTTATTGGCGAAAAGACGATTGTAAGAGAAATGGCCCAACATATTGCATCGTTACGTCAATTAAAAGTTATTCTTGGAATGGATCAACGAATCTATCAATTGAACGAAGTCAAAAAGAAACCATCTAATCTAGGGAATTTTAGGTGGATAACCAAAAATGATCAATCTACCATTCAACAATGGGTTTATGATTTCGCTGCATCAATAAACCAACCATTAGAAATGGAACAGGCAAGTAAGAGAGTCGAGGAGCTCATTCAAGGAGGCAAACTTGCGGGTTGGGAAGTAGATCATCAGCTAGTTAGTATGGCAAATGCAAGTAGACCGACGAAAAACAATATAACGATTAATTTTGTGTACACACCGAAAGAGTTTAGAAACAAAGGTTATGCAACAAATTGTGTTGCGGAACTCTCAGAGAGGCTTTTGGAGAGCGATTTTTCTTCTACTAGTCTTTATACAGATATTACTAACCCAACCTCGAATAAAATATATATGGAAATTGGTTATCAACCAATGATAGATTCTATTTTGTTATTTTTAGAGAAATAGAAGCTAGATTCTTAATTAAAAAAAACTGTGATAAATAATGGGGGAATATAGAGTGGATGAAAGGTATCCTATTGGAGTATTCGCGCATGAAGGAGAAATCTCGGAAGAAGTTCTGCATAGCTGGATCAGCGAAATAGAGCGATATCCAGAAAAACTAGCGAAAACAGTTGCTTCATTAAGAGAAGAACAGTTAGATACGCCCTATAGGGAAGGCGGATGGACGGTTCGACAGGTTGTGCATCATGTTGCAGATAGTCATATGAATGCATATATACGGACAAAGCTTGCTTTAACGGAAAAAACGCCAACTATTAAACCATATGAAGAAGCATTATGGGCAGAGCTTGCAGATTACTCATTGCCTGTTAATGTGTCGCTCCAAATGCTTACTACCATTCATACAAGATGGGTACATTTAATAAAATCCCTAATTCTAACAGATGAATTAGAAAAAGAACTGCATCATCCAGTTAGCGGAACGCAAACGGTTCGTTTATTAGTCGGAAACTATGCTTGGCATGGACGTCACCACCTGGCACATATTACGAATCTGTGTGAGAAAAAGGGCTGGCTGGTGAAATGATACTTGCTTTTTCAAGATAAAGTATGGGAGGGAATGAGAGAGAGTTATCTTATTTCCTCCTTTTTTTCTGCACAAAAATCCACGTGATTGTACTCGAATAACCCATTGTTTGATATTTCTCCGTAAATTTATTAGTCTCTTTCCATATATTTCAGGTGAATTACTCATATATATAAAGATTTGCAGGAAAACTTACGCAAGTTTTTCGAATAGAAAGTACGTAACCATTCTTTTTCCAGTAACTTTTATTACTTAGAGAAAACTTCTATCCAATGAAAAAGAGGAGGGAAAGTGTGACATATATCGGCAAAAGTGTTTTTCGAAAGGAATCCTTGGAAAAAGTTTCGGGCACCGCAAGGTATACAGGTGATTACTTGGCGACAGATGCCTTGCATGTAGAAATGGTCAAAAGTTCGTACGCCCATGCATATATTTCTTCGATTGATATAGAAGAGGCGGAAAAGTTGGAAGGCGTAAGAGCAATTATTCTTGGAGATAATTTACCTTTAATCGGAGAAGAGGTAATTGATCGCCCACCTCTTGCTGTTAAAAAAGTACGTTATTACGGAGAAGTAATTGCATTAGTTGTTGCTGAAACAATCCCTGTTGCGAGAAGAGCTGCTCAGCTCATTAACATCGAATATGAACCGCTTCCAGTGGTGAATTCTGCCTTACAAGCACTTGAAAGCGATGCGCCGCTTCTCCATGATAATTTGCTCGATTACACAAAGGATGAAGGCATTTATCCTGTGGAAGGTACAAATATGATTAATCACACAAAGATTAGAAAAGGGGATATTAACCTTGGAATGGAGGAAGGGAAAGTATCGATTGAGTCACATTTTTCGATTCCGATTTCTGATCATGCCGCTATCGAGACAAGAGCTGCTCTTTGTGAGATTAGGGAAAGTGGAATTGTTCGTATTGTAACAAGCTCGCAGGCACCTTATATGGTAAAAAAAATCATCAGTAGAGATTTTAAAGTGGAAACAGGCAAAGTAGTCGTCGAAACACCATTTGTAGGTGGTGGTTATGGTGGAAAGGCATCGGTCCATTTAGAAATTTTTGCATTTATCGCATCTAGAGCAGTCGGTGGACGGAAGGTACGAGTTTTTAATACGAGAGAAGAAGATTTAACCGTTTCCCCAGTTCATATTGGTTTAGAGGCAACTGTTCAGCTCTCTTGTACCCAAGAAGGTAAACTGACTGCTGCAAAATTAAAGTATGTATTTGATGGTGGAGCTTATGCGGATAAGTCTCCACATTTAAGTACAGCTGGAGCAGTTGATTGTACTGGACCATATAAAATTGACAATGTTTGGTGTGATGCTTTATGTGTATATACTAATCATCCATATGCAGCACCCTTTAGAGGATTCAGCCACGGAGAGGTCCATTTTGCTTTTGAAAGAGCCATTGATATGCTTGCAAAAAAAGCAAAAATAGATCCGCTTCATTTTAGAAAAATTAATGCCATTCATCCAGGTGATACAACACCTACACAAGTGGTGTTAACGAGCAGTAAAGTAGGAAATGTTGAAAAATGTATTAATCGTTTAAGGGAAATAATGGAATGGGATAAGGGGCAAATCCATGCTATCGCCTCGAATAAAGTACGAGTAAAAGGGATCTCCTGTAGTTGGAAGAATTCAACTATTGGTCCTGCGGTTAGCTCTGGAGTCGTTCTCACCTTTAATTCAGATGGCAGCATAAATCTAATGTCTGGAATAGTCGAAATTGGTACCGGAACGAAAACAGTACTAGCGCAAATCTTAGCAGAAAAAATGAAAATGAATGTGGATCGAATTCATGTGAGAATGGCCGTTGATACACAAACAGAGCCAGAGCATTGGAAGACAGTTGCAAGTAGAGGGACATTAATGGCAGGGAGAGCCGTCATGGCTGCAGCAGATGATGCAATTCGAAAACTGAAGAAAATGGGTGCAATCGTGTTAAGAGTGCCTGAAGATGATTTAGAAGTAGCAAATGAGATGATCTTTTTAAGAGATAATCCAAAGAATTCGATTCCATTTGAAGACATTGTCTATGGGTATACGTATCCCAATGGAAATTCTATTGGCGGTCAAATCATAGCCAGTGGTAGTTATTCACTTACTGGCTTAACGAATTTAGACCCAGAAACAGGTGCTGGTAACCCAGGTCCAGAATGGGCAGTAGCCGCCCAAGGAGTAGAAATAGAAATGGATATGAAAACATGGAGATACAAGATTTTAAAAGCAATAACGGTGGTGGATTTAGGAGAAGTGCTTAATCATAAAGCAGCGCTTGGTCAAATCAAAGGGGCAATGAGTATGGGGATTGCTTGGGCATGCAGGGAAGCCTTTTATTTTGATGAAAACGGAAGAGTACTAAATCCACAATTACGCACATATCGACCATTAAGGTTTGGAGAACATCCAGAATATGAAGTTGACATTATTAAAACACCACATATAGAAGCTCCATTTGGGGCAAGGGGAGCGGGAGAGCATGGATTAGTAGGTATTCCAGCCGCATTAGGAAATGCACTTTCCTTGGCGATAAACACCGAGTTAAAAAGTCTACCACTTACGCCAGAAGCAATTTGGAGACACGTGAAGGAGGCACATAATGGCATTTGATTATATATTTGCTTCCACAATAGAACAAGCAACAAAAAAATATGCTGAAGTTGAAGGACAAAACAGATATCCGGCGTATTATGCTGGCGGGACGGAGATTATTACATTAAGGAGAATTGATCAATTAAATGTAGATGTCTCTATTGATGTAAAACAAATAGCCGCATGTAATATTCATCAGGTTGATAAAGAGTATTTCGTGATCGGTTCCTGTATTACATTGACGGATATAGAAGAGCTTAATTATTTTCCGTTATTAACAGATGTCTGTAAAGAAATTGCTGATCGAACAGCAAGAAATAAGATAACAATTGGCGGGAATATTTGTGGCAATATCTTTTATCGAGAAGCGGTAATACCCTTCCTACTTACAGATAGTGTGTTAGTTCTCGTTAGTGAAAATGGAATTCGAACAGAATATATTCACGATGTGTTTGAAGAACAATTATTGCTTGAAAACGGAGAATTATTGGTGCAAGCATTTATCGATAAAAAATACTTATCTAAAGAATATATAGCAATAAAGGTGAGACAGCAGTGGGAAACTGGCTACCCACTAATTACGATTGCTGGATTAAAGTTCGACGGACAAATGAGAGTAGCAATCAGTGGTTTATGCCCCTTTCCATTTCGATCACTTGAACTCGAAAATCTTATTAATAATAAAACATTGCGAAGAGAAGAGCGCATTGCAGAAGTAATAAACCATCTACCTTCTCCAATCTTAAATGATGTAGAAGGATCGGATGAATATCGCTTGTTTGTGCTGTCTGACCTTTTAGAAAAAGTTTTGGATCGATTGGAGGGAATATAATTGCCAGAAAGTGGACCAAATTTAGTAATAGTAAAACTGCGTGTAAATGGTGAAAATCACTTTGTAACCATTCCTCCATCAAAAACATTGCTGGCCACATTGCGTGAAAATCTATTTTTGACAGGCACGAAGCCAGGGTGCTTTAATGGTGACTGTGGCGCTTGCACGATTATCATTGATCAAGTGGCGATGAAATCATGTTTAATGCTTGCCGTAGAAGCGCAAGGAAAGGAAATCATTACAATAGAAGGACTAAAAGATAGCCCATTCCAACAAGCTTTTATTGAAGAATTTGCCTTTCAGTGCGGTTACTGTACACCTGGGTTCATTATGAATGGGCATGCCCTCCTCCTTAATGAGCACAATCCTAGTAGAGAAAAGATAAAAGAGTGGCTGGAATCCAATATATGTCGTTGTACGAGTTATGAGGAAATAGAAGCAGCGGTGTTGAAAGCAATTGTGCATAAAAAAGAATGAGCTCTTATCATTACTCCTGCAAGAAGTATGCAGGAGTAATTTTTCGTTTTAATACTTTTGCTGATTATTTGTTTTGTTTATGGCATTCTCTTCCTTTGTTTCTGCCATACCATATAAGCCGTTCATTTCTTGTTCATCCGTATCTAAGCCTAAATTGTTTTGTTTGTTTATTTCATTCTTCTTTTGATCTTTCATGTTTTTTGCTCCTTTCATGGTCTATTCTTTAATAGTCTGTCGAAAAATAAAAATTATATGTGAGAAAGAGAACATGCTTAGCTAGGAAGATGCTTCTTAATTTTTTCAAAAAGAGCCTTTAACATAATACCTAAGATAATAAAACCAACAAAAGATTTCGTATGGGACCAATGTTCTCCTAATATAAACATTTTTCTTAGCATAAATAATGGTTCGATAATATATGAAAATAATATAGACCAACCTAAAGTAGCTACTAAAAATTTGTGCCAATTGCTAAAGTATTGATAGACAAGCATTGCTGTTATAGGAATAATGACTAAATTAGCAGGAATTAACGGAGTGATGATGGGGATAAGTTTATCCGGATAGCTCCATAGCATTAATTCTGTGCCAATAATGTCTAGGAGCATAGATATAGTGGCACATACCATGCCATAAGAGAATATTTCAAAAAAACGATTTTTATCTACTAACCTCCACCAAATAAAATAGGGGATTATCGTTGCTAAGAAAAGAATCCACCAATTTGGCGAAAATAAATCATGCTGAAACCAATGATCGATGGTCAGATGGTATAATTTCTCCTTTGCTTTATTAATTTCCATGTTAGTAGGAAGATGCAATATTAAGCTATACATATAGGTCACCACTTTTATTTTTCAACAATAAAAAAGAATTTTATGGTATTAGTATGAATGAAGATTGGATTTTTTATTAGATATTTTTAGTATACATAAATTTACCAATGATGGGAGAGAATAAAAGTTATTAAAGGTGGGATATGTAATGAAAAAAAAGTGGAAAAAATATAAAGTCTATATTGTTGGTTTGTTCTATATTATTTTTATTAATGGACTCATTGCTGCAAGCTATATTATAGGTTTTAAGGAATTTAAAAAACTTATTAACTTTTAAAAAAATAGTCTATGTATGATTACTTAAAATACTTTCAGTGTATTTTTCCTTTAAGGAATAGGATAAGGTATGGAGAAATAGGATGAAAGTGTAGGAGGTGATACATTGGCAGTAGTACGAACAACAGATGCGGATATTGATTTATTAGCAAGACTTATCCGTGCTGAAGCAGAGGGAGAAGGGGAATTAGGGATGTTATTAGTTGGGAACGTTGGAATTAATCGGATAAGAGCAGATTGTTCTGATTTCAGGGGACTACGTACTGTTTCCGATATGGTTTATCAACCCCATGCGTTTGAAGCAACAACGAAAGGTTATTTTTATCAAAGACCAAGAGAAAGTGAAAGACGGTTGGCGAGAAGGGTAGTGAATGGTGAATCCTTTTGGCCAGCAAAATATAGCTTATGGTATTTTCGTCCTCCAGGCGATTGTCCTCCTACTTGGTATAATCAGCCACATGTAGGGAGATATAAGCTGCATTGTTTTTATGAACCAACTGCAGAAGAATGCGAAAATGTTTATAACACATTCTAATCTTGAAGATTTTTTCTATTACTTATTAAAAAGGTGTCTGTATTTTGGAGGACATCTTTTTTGTGTAGAAATTTTGGAGAATTTTAAGAAATAAGCATTTGAGGTCTTGGTTAATTAGTGGTATATTTTAAAATATTATGAAAACTTAGGGAGTGTCTTACGTTGTCTTTAGAAAATGTACAAACATATTTAAGTAAATGGAATAGAGAGAAAGATATTCAAATTTTTGAAACCTCTAGTGCCACCGTTTTAGAAGCTGCAAACACATTAGGAGTAGAGCCGAAAAGAATCGCTAAAACGTTATCTTTTCGAAAGGAAGATGATGCAATCTTAATCGTAGCAGCGGGTGATGCCAAAATTGACAATAAAAAATTCAAGCAAACCTTTACAGAAAAACCAAGGATGCTATCTCCAGAAGAAGTATTGGAGAAAACGGGTCACGCAGTTGGCGGCGTTTGTCCTTTTGGTTTGACGGAAGATTTACCTGTCTATATGGATGAATCCTTGAAGCGATTCACCACCGTTTTTCCAGCTTGCGGAAGTAGTAATTCAGCCATAGAATTGACCAATGAAGAGCTATACATATACGGTAATGTAGTCGAATGGGTGAATGTATGTAAAGGTTGGGAGTAAAACAATAACACTATAAATATATTCGTGGGAGTTGGAGTTAGTGCAAAAATACATTGTAATCTTTTTAAGCATGACTATTACTTCTATAGTTATTAATGTGATTACTTCGATTACCAGTTTTGAATATAATTGGTAAGCATGATTTCATCTCAAAAAAATTATCTACCTATATTTTAAAACCCGAGCGGTTAAAATTCTAGACTAACTTGATGAAACCATGTTGATTGGAGCGGAAGGGGTGAGACTCCTATGGGAGATGCGAGAAAGTCCGAGACCCTGCAGGAGCGTAGCGACGAAGCGGCTCGGCGCTCGCCCCATGGAAAGCGAACCCCTGTAGCGGAAATTAACATCCCTATTAGAAGGGGCCACAAAAAAAGACCATAGGCAAAACCTCAAATTTCAAGGAGTTTGTCTACAGTCTAAGAGGCTGGGACATAAGTATTCCAGCCAAGGATAATTCCGAACAATTATACGAAGATGCTAATGAATGTTCCGTATAATTGTTCGGGCTTTTATTTGTTTTTCAAAGGATGTTTCCATGAAGTTTGGTGCGATTCCCCGCAGCCGGAATACACTTCGCTTTCCATGGGGCTCGCGCTGAGCCGCTTCGGCCTGTGGCCTGCAGGGTCTCAGACTGTCTCGCTAATCCCATAGGAGTCTTCGTGTATTCCGGCTGCTCTGTTTTTCCAACTAATTATATTTCCTCTTGTAAAAAGTATGCGAAAGCAGCCGCTATTTACTAGCTATATTAGAAATTGTTCGTCTTTACAGAGTATCTATTTAGTTATGTCCCATCCTCTTTTCAATTAGAAAAGTACTTATTGAATTTGACGGTATACACCAATTACTTTACCAAGAATGCTCACATTATGAAGAATGATCGGCTCCATTGTGCTATTCTCTGGTTGAAGGCGAATAAAGTCGCGTTCTTTAAAGAATCGTTTAACTGTTGCTTCATCTTCCTCGGTCATTGCGACAACAATATCCCCGTTATTAGCTGAATGCTGTTGTCTGACGATTACATAGTCACCATCTAATATACCAGCTTCAATCATACTTTCTCCCATTATCTCAAGCATGAAAATTTGTTCATCGCTCGGTGCAAGCCTTTCGGGTAATGGAAAATATTCTTCTACATTTTCAATAGCAGTGATAGGCATACCGGCTGTAACTTTTCCGACTACAGGAACATTAATAATATTATATTTTGGTATATTGCTTTCTTCTAAATCCAGTATTTCAATAGCTCTTGGTTTAGTTGGATCTCGACGGATTAGTCCTTTACTTTCTAATCTTGCTAAATGACCGTGAACTGTTGAACTTGATGCAAGACCAACTGCTTCTGCAATTTCACGAACAGAAGGTGGATATCCTTTTAGCTTTACTTCTTCTTTTATGTATTCTAGTATGTCTAATTGCCTCTTTGAAAGCTTCTGCATTATACGCACCTCGTTATATTATTCTTGTACTAATTATAACACGATAAATAAAAGGATACAAACATAAGTTCTATTTTGTTATTGACAGGAAACGTTTGTTCGTATTAAACTAGATTTATAAACGAACATACATTCTAAAAAGGTGGAATTATAGATGGCAAAACTGTGGGAAAAATATTCATATACTATTATTCTTTTAATTTGTGGGTTAGCAGCG
Organism: Niallia sp. RD1; assembly: GCF_024219955.1. Classification (NCBI taxonomy): domain Bacteria; kingdom Bacillati; phylum Bacillota; class Bacilli; order Caryophanales; family Bacillaceae; genus Niallia; species Niallia sp. RD1. The sequence goes on from NZ_CP100420.1 coordinate 3,857,035, forward strand.
TGTATAATGATTGTAGTTAATACTGGAGAATCAGATTCAAGCGATTATATGTCGGTTAGGGTGAAGAATGGAGAAACGGTATGGGAACTATCAAATGAATATGCAGGTTCCTATAATATGACGAAAAAGCAATTTATCAAATGGGTAGAAGAAAATAATAATATTTCTGCTAGTAATATTACAGTTGGAAAAGAATTGCTTATCCCAGTGCGTGAAGAGGATCATCAACTAATGTTAGCTTCTGAATAAGAGAAAAGGAAACGAGATAGTAATGAAGATTGAAAAAAATGCAATAATTTATTGTCGTGTAAGTACAGATAAAGAAGAACAGACTACATCCTTAGCAAGACAGGAAGAGGAATTATTAGAATTGGCAAGTAAAATGGACTTTCAAGTAAAACAAATAATCTCGGAAAGAGCAAGTGGCTACGATTTAGATAGAGAAGGACTGCTCGAGCTATTAACGCTGATAAAAGAGGAAGACATATCGTCGATCTTAATACAAGATGAAACGAGATTGGGAAGAGGAAATGCTAGAATTGCCATATTACATTGCATTTTAAAGGAAAATATAAAGGTTTATAGCATATCGTCATCTGGAGAGCTTACTCTTTCAGAGGCAGATGAAATGGTATTGAAAATTGTCAGCATAGTAGAAGAATATCAGCGGAAGATACATAATTTAAAGATAAAAAGAGGAATGAAACGAGCAGTAGAGAATGGTTATCGTCCTGATAAAAATTTAAAAAACTTAGGAGATCATTCTGGAAGACAGAAGCTGGAAGTTCCAATTGAAGAAGTAGTAAAATTAAAGCAAAATGGGTTAACCTTTGCAGAAATAACGTCTACTTTAAAGGGACTAGGCTATTCTTTTTCAAAAGCTACTATTCATCGAAGATACCAAGAATATATGGAACAATTAAACGAAACTTAAGCTAATCGTAAAAATAGGAAAGTGTACTTATTTATGCTATAATTAATTTTCAACAAGCCAGTTGCATTGTAAACTGGGCTTTTTTATGTTTTGTGTAGCCTACCTTATAGCCATTCCATAATAGTACCAAAAGTTAAAGGCGTATAGGCAGGAATAATCTATATTTAAAGTAAACTTTAATAGAAGGAGAATAAAATGTTCCCTAAAAATAAACTTAATCGTATAAATGAACTTGCAAAAAAGAAAAAGGAAATTGGTTTAACACCAGAAGAAGCAAAAGAACAAACGAAATTACGCGCTGAATATTTAAAAAATTTCCGTTCTACGATGGTAAATACAATCGAAAATGTAAAGATTATTGATCCAGAAGGAAACGATGTTACCCCGCAAAAAGTTAAAGATATTCAAAACAAAAAGAAGATGCATTAATTCTATCAAAGATTTTTTTTACAAATAAAGAAGTCTACAAGAATATACCAAGCAAGATAGGATCAACTCTTTTAGTAGAAAAAAACCTTAGCATGAAAAAATGTTAAGGTTTTTTTATGTTTTCTTAAGGAATTAATGGGTAAAATACCAAATAAATGTCGAAATTATATAGTGGTGCTTCTTTCTAAATTACATAAATAGAAAAGAATCATATAGGAAACATAAATATGGAAAAGAGAGGATGTTGAAAGTTGAATACAAAATTAGATCATTTATCGATTGCTTCAATTAGAACACTATCCATTGATACAATTGAAAAAGCAAAATCAGGTCACCCCGGAATGCCAATGGGGGCTGCACCAATGGCGTATACATTGTGGACATCTTATATGAATCATAATCCCAAAAATCCAGATTGGTTTAATCGTGATCGCTTTGTTTTATCTGCAGGACATGGCTCTGCATTACTATATAGCTTATTGCATTTATCCGGCTATGACTTATCACTTGATGATCTAAAGCAATTTCGACAATGGGGAAGCAAGACACCAGGTCACCCTGAATATGGACATACTGTAGGAGTTGATGCAACCACAGGTCCTCTTGGCCAAGGGATTGCGATGGCTGTCGGAATGGCTCTTGCAGAAAAGCATTTAGCAGGTGTTTATAATAAAAATAACTATCCAATCGTTGATCATTTTACATACAGCATTTGTGGTGACGGTGATTTAATGGAAGGAGTATCAGCTGAGGCTGCTTCCCTTGCAGGACATTTACAATTAGGAAAATTAGTAGTGATGTATGATTCTAATGATATTTCTTTAGATGGTGATCTAGATAAATCCTTCTCCGAAAGTGTGGAGCAACGTTTTAAGGCTTATGGTTGGCAATATATCCGAGTAGAAGACGGAAATGACACAGATCAAATAGCTAAGGCTTTAGAAGAAGCAAAAAAGGATCAATCTAAACCAACATTAATTGAAGTAAAAACAATTATAGGATTTGGTGCACCAAATAAAGCTGGGAAATCACTTGTTCATGGAGCTCCCCTTGGTGCTGATGAGTTGAAGTTAACAAAAGAAGCGTATAAATGGACTTTTGAGGAAGATTTCTATGTACCAGATGAAGTGTATAATCATTTTAAAGAAAAGGTTGCAATCCATGGGGATAAAAAGGAAAAAGAATGGAATGATCTTTTTTCAAATTACGAAAAAGAATTTCCAGAACTAGCTGAACAGTTAAAGTCTGCTTTATCTGATACATTACCGCAAGGCTGGGATAATGACTTACCAGTTTATGAAGAAGGTAGCAGCTTAGCAAGCCGTGCCTCATCAGGTGAAGTTATCAATAGTATTTCAAACAATCTACCATTTTTAATTGGTGGTTCTGCCGATTTAGCGGGAAGTAATAATACAATGATAAAAGGAGGAGACGATTTTACTCCAGAAACACCTGAAGGAAGAAATATTTGGTTTGGAGTTAGAGAATTTGCGATGGGAGCAGCACTTAATGGAATTGTCCTCCATGGTGGATTGAAAATTTTTGGCGGTACCTTCTTCGTTTTTTCAGATTATTTAAGACCGGCTATTCGTCTTGCTGCATTGATGGGACTGCCGGTAACATATGTATTCACCCATGATAGTATTGCAGTAGGTGAAGATGGTCCAACCCATGAGCCTGTAGAGCAATTAGCTTCCTTAAGAGCAATGCCAAATCTTTCTGTCATTCGTCCAGCCGACGGAAATGAGACAGCAGCGGCATGGAAAATTGCGTTAGAATCTACGGATAAGCCAACAGCATTAGTTTTAACTAGACAAAACTTGCCAACCATTAAAGGAACAAAGGATAATGCATATGATGGTGTATCTAAAGGTGGATATGTTATTTCTCCTACAGAAGCAGGAACACCAGATGCATTGTTAATCGCAGCAGGATCCGAAGTTGGTCTAGCAGTAGAAGCGCAGCAAGAATTAGAAAAAGACGGAATTAATATCTCTGTTGTAAGCTTACCTGCATGGGATCGGTTTGAACAGCAATCAAACGAGTATAAAGAGACAGTTCTTCCTAAATCAGTAAAGAAAAGATTAGCAATAGAAATGGGGAGCTCTCTTGGTTGGCATAAATATGTAGGGGATGAAGGAGATGTTCTTTCAATTGATACATTTGGAGCATCTGCACCTGGAAATAAAATATTAGAGGAATATGGATTTACCGTGTCCAACGTTGTAAAACGCTTAAAAGCATTGCTAGAAAGTTAAACTAGTAAGAATGACTGGGATGTGATTTTCAAGAATGACGGAAAATCACTTCTTCGTTCATTCTACTTTCTTTGATTCGACAAAATAAGTCTGTTTTTTTTACACCTTGAGACACATCTTGAAACAAACCTTCTTTATAATAGAAGGAAAAGAAGTGGACAGGTTGGTGAAGAGCAGTATGAGAAGATATCAATTGTATTTAATTAAAGAAAAAATCGCCATTCATTATAACGGTAGAGAACGCTTGTTTTACAATTTATTTTCGGACCATACTAAAACAGACGATGGACCATTAAAGGAAATTCTTCAAAAACAGGTTGATTTTATTACACTGCCTATTTCCAAATGGATGATCGAGAATCAATTATATACCGCTTTGCAGAGAAATAAGAGCTTCCAATATAAAGATGGTGTGTTTTATATAGAAAATGGAAATTTAAGCAGCGCATCATTAATGATGAAGGACGATTATTTATATATAGAAGCAGATGGTTATTATGACGCGGAATCCATTTTCTTTGAAATTATTCGAAAGCACGAGCCTTCCTTTTTAGCAATAGATATAGAAAATGATCGATTTGGCTGGTTAAAACCGATAAAAGAAAGAAATTTTGTGTAAAATGGAGAAATTCTGTAACAGATATTGTATAATATTATCTGGTCTAGTACACTAAAGTATAGACAACATGAAGGAGGAAAAAAGATATGCCTTGGTACGCTTGGTTGAGTATTGTCGTAGCATTGATCGCCGGTATTGTTATCGGATTTTTTATTGCGCGTAAATACATGATGAACTACTTAAAGAAAAACCCACCAATTAACGAGCAAATGTTAAAAATGATGATGATGCAAATGGGAATGAAACCTTCTCAAAAGAAAATCAATCAAATGATGACAGCGATGAACAAACAACAAGGAAAATAATAGGACAAGCTAGTAGCAAAGCCTATTTTTCTGATTTGATAGGAGAGTATTCAGTCATTATTTATAAATAAATGGTAATCTCATCAAAACTTCTTAAACCATATTTTTCTGTGAATACACAGCAGGAAAATATGGTTTTTATTTGTTTTTACAGAATTTTATATACTAACAGAAGTGAAGGATGAAAGGAAATAAAAGAAAAGGAGATTTAGTATGTTAACATACCAGATTAGACTAGAAAGCCTATACACTAAAATGGCATACATCCTTTATAAATCGAGGCAAGTAGGACGAAGTAATCTAGATGACGAAGTGGAGTCATACACTGATCTAAAATTAGTCCCAGTGATGCAATATGGAAATGAAATGTTAAAAGAAGGATTGATAGAAGAAGATTTGGAATATATTTTCTCATTAAGAAAAATAGAATACAGTAAAAACCCAATTTACAGTGGGGATGATTTGAAATTAATAAGTATATGTTTTAAGTACTTCATTCTCATCGCACAAGGTGATTATATGGAATTTAGCGATTTTAGTCGTTTAATTCTTCGTTATGAGAATGTTGAGAATAAACATTCATCTTTGGTTCAGTCAATAAATAGTTTAGAAGATGCGGAAGAAAAGAAAGTTCCTATTAGTTATGAAGAATATCTTAATCAAGTGGAGGAGAGAAAAAACAGCAAAAAACTCCTTTTATCTAAAGAAGACGTAGATCGATTGTTGTATCGTATGAATGAAGAAAAGTGATTGATGTAGAATTTTTTTTATTCTTAATTACACTAGTGTTGCATTAATTTAATTTCACTATTAAAAATACTCGAAATGTTCACTTTTATTATTTTATGCATAGAAAAAGTCCTTTATAATGGATAAGTCAGGTGGTAACCCGTCCAAATCCACTAAAAAAGGACCAATCTCATGGACAAGATTACACGAAAAACTTCATTTGGACAATGGTTTTCGCCAATTAATCTTCAATTATTTGAAGAACAGGTGAAAACATTGAAATTAGATTGCTATACGAAAAAGTTAACGACAGAATCATTCCTAAAACTATTACTTTTTGCACAATTAGAAGAAGTTGAAAGTCTTCATGCGTTAAGTGATTGCCTTTTTGATGATCATCTTCAAAAGGAAATCGACCTTGATTCTATAAGCATTTCTCAGCTCTCGCGCCGTTTAAATGGTCTAAATCCAGATTTGTTTCAAAGACTTTTCCTTGATTTAGTCGGACAAATTCACGCCAAAACACACTACACAAAACTTGTCATGCCGTTAAAAATTATTGATTCAAGTACTTTGCCACTAAATTTGACCAATCATAAATGGGCGAAGTTCCGCAAAACTAAGGCAGGCGTAAAGTTACACTTACGCCTTGTATTTATGGAAAAGGGAGAATCCTATCCCGAAAAAGCCGTGATGACAACGGCAAGCGAACACGATCGTGGTCAACTTGAGATTATGGTTGACGATAAAGAATGCATGTATGTGTTTGACCGAGGTTATCTAGACTACGAGCGTTTTGATCGCATGACCGATGAAGGCTACTTTTTTCTTTCTAGGCTACGAAAAAACGCAGTCGTACGGGAGGTTTATGATTTTAAACTACCCAAGGATTCATCTGTTTTGTCGGATCAAATGGTGTTGATTGGTACAACTCAAAACCGAGCTGAAAACTATTTTCGACTTCTAAAAATAATAGATTCAAAAGGTAATGAACTTCATTTAATCACAAATCGTTTTGACTTAAGCGCCGAAGAAATATCGGAAATGTATAAATCACGATGGGCAATTGAGCTGTTTTTTAAATGGATTAAACAACATCTCAATATCAAGAAATTCTACGGTCAAAGTGAATGGGCGATTCAAAATCAAGTGTTTATCGCACTTATTGTTTTTTGTCTTCATGTTCTGGTACAACTCGAAACAAAAAGTAAGCGGAAAACCTTGCAAATTAGCCGTTATTTAAGGGCAGCATTGTGGAAACCAGCACATGTCTGGCTTCGCAAAATTGAAGGAAAAGCCATCCCTTAATCAACAAATTGTTGTCGTTGCACAGGTCTAATTGTAAATAAATTTCCAAATGGACAGGAGCCGCCTTTAGAAAGGTAATTACTTTTTTGGCTCTAAGTAGAGTAAACAATTAAACTGAAAATTATGACACTATTTACGCAACACTAGTGTCTTAATTATTCTATATAATACATGGTTGGAAATATAAGCATCATTTCCCCGGAAACCGCAATAAATGACAAATTGCTCTATATATATTTTTTTGACGATGAAAAGACGTCTTAATAAAGGAAAAACAAAAAAGAGGCTGGGACATAAGTATTCCAGCCAAGGATAATTCCGAACAATTATACGAAGATGCTAATGAATGTTCCGTATAATTGTTCGGGCTTTTATTTGTTTTTCAAAGGATGTTTCCATGAAGTTTGGTGCGATTCCCCGCAGCCGGAATACACTTCGCTTTCCATGGGGCTCGCGCTGAGCCGCTTCGGCCTGTGGCCTGCAGGGTCTCAGACTGTCTCGCTAATCCCATAGGAGTCTTCGTGTATTCCGGCTGCTCTGTTTTTCCAACTAATTATATTTCCTCTTGTAAAAAGTATGCGAAAGCAGCCGCTATTTACTAGCTATATTAGAAATTGTTCGTCTTTACAGAGTATCTATTTAGTTATGTCCCATCCTCTTAAACTCTGAACTTTTTTACCTTCTTTATTTAATCATTTATATATTTTATAACTGCCATTTCCTTACCGAATCTGTCTCCATGATCGATAAAACCTAAACTGGAATATAGGTGATGTGCTGATTTATTTTCAGGGTGATACCCAACCACGATTTTTTTAACATTGGCTATTTTAGTCATTTCCTCCATCATTAATACAGTGGCTGCTTTTCCAATTCCTTTTCCTTGAAAATCCTTGTCAACCATTATTCTGTATATCCAATGTCCACCAAGTTCTTCCTCTTCAGCGTTAAACATTAAGAAACCAACGATTTTCTCTCCAAAGTAGATGGCATAAGGTTTTAATGTTGGTTCAAATTTGGATTGAGCAATGGAAATGGCGTTAGGTTCGATAAATTTTGCTTGTTCATCTGATACTTTTAATTCACAACATGTATACCAATTGTTTTCATTCAAACTTATTAGTTTCACTTCCGTATTATTCATTCATTTTTCCCCTCTCGAAATATGGGGATTTCTAAAGTTTATTAGCTAGGCATATCCCCATGGAATTTTACGATCAAATTAAATCTTTTGCTTATCATAATGAACGCCTCCCCTAAAAAAATTGGTCTGTAGAATCTTAAGCGATAACAGTTACTATTATATCATTTTTTCTGAAAATTAAGAGCTTAACTAGCAAAAACATGATAATAAATTATTCGAACAAAAGTTCTGTTTTTTGTTGACAGGTAACTAAGACAATAATAAACTAGATTTGAACAGAACGTATATTCGGGTACAGGGAGAACTTATCAATAAGAAGGGGGTTAAAGAACATGATAGTGGAGTCAGCAGTTAAGCTTACTTAATAGAGAAAAAATTTTAATGAAAATCAAAAACAAAAAGAAACAATATTTTCACTCCATTAAATATTTTGAAAATATAATAAAATTTCTTTCCAGTTCCTAAATCTTTTGCTAAACTAATGAAGGGTATTTTTACATATTTAGTTGCTAACAGATAAGAGGTGTATATGGTTGAAGGTTTTTTTAAATTTAAAATGGTATTTTATGCAGGAGAAGAAAGCATATCTAGGAGGAATTTCCCTATTGATTTTAGTTGCTGTACTGCAGCTAATTCCCCCAAGAATTGTTGGTATTGTTGTTGATCATATTCAGGGAAGAACACTGAATTGGTCCAATTTATTACAGTGGTTAGGAGTTTTAGTTGCTTCCGCATTAGCAATGTATGTGCTTCGCTATTATTGGCGGGTAATGATATTCGGCTCTGCTGTAAAGCTAGGGAAATTAATGAGAAATCAACTATATAGTCACTTTACGAAGATGTCTCAGTCCTTTTATCAACGAAATCGAACAGGAGACTTAATGGCCCATGCAACAAATGATATTCAGGCGATTCAACAAACGGCAGGACAGGGAGTTCTTACTTTAGTAGATTCATTAGCAACTGGCGGATTTGTTATTATTGCAATGGCAACTACAATTAGCTGGAAGCTTACGCTTATTTGTTTATTACCAATGCCGTTAATGGCTATCTTAACTAGTTATTATGGTTCTTTAATACATAAATATTTTCATCAAGCGCAGGCTGCTTTTTCTTCCTTGAATGATAAGACACAGGAAAGTATTTCTGGCATAAAGGTATTAAAAACTTTCGGTCAAGAAAAAGAAGATGTAGAAGACTTTCGTAAATCTTCTCTTGATGTAGTGGATAAAAATATTAAAGTAGCTCGTGTGGATGCACTTTATGATCCTACAATCTCCATTATTGTCAGTATTTCTTTCTTTTTAGCAATCGTTTTTGGTTCACGTTACGTTATTAATGGAGAGCTTAGTTTGGGGCAACTCGTTTCTTTTACCACTTATCTTGGTCTGCTTATCTGGCCGATGCTGGCATTTGGATGGCTCTTTAATATTATGGAGAGAGGGAGAGCTTCGTATGATCGTGTCACGGCTTTGCTAGAAACAAAGGTTGATATTATCAATCAGGCAAGTGCTATCAAAACGCCTCCAGCAGGGGATATTGTCTATGATTTGAAATCTTTCTCCTATAACAATAAAGTAGATGTTCTAAAAAGTATTCACTTTTGTTTGAAACGAGGGCAAACACTTGGGATCGTTGGGAAAACAGGAGCAGGGAAAACAACGCTCTTAAAATTGTTATTTAGAGAATACGATCATTATAATGGAAAGATTATGATTAATGGAACGGAAATAAAAGAAATAGACTTGGATGCATTAAGAGTTTCGATTGGGTATGTGCCACAGGAACATTTTCTTTTTTCCGCTAGTGTTAGAGAAAATATTGCTTTCACTAATCCAAATGTTTCAGAGGAAGAAATCCATCAAGCGGCAGTCTTGGCAAATATTCATGAGGATATCCTCGGGTTTACTGATGGATATGATACGGTAGTAGGTGAAAGAGGAGTTTCGCTATCTGGCGGTCAGAAGCAGCGTATTTCAATTGCACGTGCACTCCTTATGAATCCAGAAATACTAATATTAGATGACTCCTTATCAGCAGTTGATGCAAAAACAGAAGAAAGCATTCTGGAAGCTTTAAGAGCAAATAGAGAAGGGAAAACAACTATTATCACATCGCATCGATTAAGTGCTATTGAACATGCAGACCTTATCATTGTATTAGATGAAGGGCAAATTATTCAAAGTGGGGACCATCAAAAGCTGGTAAAGGAAACTGGATGGTATAAAGAAATGTACCACCGCCAAGCTTTAGAAGTAATGGTCAGCATGGGGGATACAAATGGATAAGACAATTAAACTGACGAGTGAACAGCAAAGAAAAGTATTATTTCGCTTATTGGGTTATATTAAACCACATAAAAAAGCGGTAATGATCGCTTTTGGTCTGTTATTATTATCGACATTAGGAGAATTGGCAGGACCATATTTAATTAAAATCTTTATTGATGATTATTTAACACCAAGAAATTTAGAAGTGCAGCCATTAATGGTATTAGGAATAACCTATATTCTAATTCAGATAATGAATGTTGTAATCATGTATTTTCAATTATTTAAGTTTCAAGAAATTGCTTTATATATTATTCAACAGCTTCGAGTCGATGTGTTTACCAAGATTCATACACTTGGACTCCGCTATTTTGACAAAATACCGGCAGGAAGTATCGTCTCCAGAGTAACAAATGATACAGAAGCGATTAAAGATATGTTTGTCAGTGTCCTGGCAACATTTATCCAAAGTGGATTCATGATTTTTGGAATTATTATCGCTATGTTTGTTTTAAATGTTAAGCTAGGTGCTATCTGTTTAATTTTACTTCCAATTCTTGGATTTATCATCTATACGTATCGAAAATACAGTGCGAACTTCTATCAAGATATAAGAGAACGATTAAGCCAATTGAATGCAAAGCTTAGTGAATCTTTACAAGGGATGAACATAATCCAAGTCTTTAGACAAGAAAAGCGATTAAAAACTGAATTTGATGATATCAATACAAAGCACTATAATGCGGGAATGCGTAATATAAAGCTTGAAGGGCTATTGCTTAGACCAGCTATCGATCTTGTTTACGTTCTTGGGCTTATTTTCGTTTTAAGTTATTTTGGTATATCTTCGTTTGCGAATCCTATTGAAATTGGTGTGTTATATGCATTTGTAAGTTATTTGGACCGTTTTTTTGAACCTGTCAATAATATGATGATGCGTTTATCCCTTTATCAGCAAGCTATCGTATCTGCGTTTCGCGTATTTACTGTTTTAGATGAAGAGGACGTAGAACCAAGCCTTGCTCTTAATAGGGAAAATAAAATCAAAAATGGTGTTATTGAATTTAAAAATGTTACTTTTTCATATGATGGTAAACAAGATGTTCTGAAAAACATTTCCTTTACTGCTAGAGAAGGGGAAACGGTTGCTTTAGTAGGGCATACAGGAAGTGGTAAAAGTTCGATTGTAAATTTACTTATGAGGTTTTATGATTTTGGAAAAGGTGACATTCTTATTGATGGAAAATCATTAAAGTCTTTTAACAAGTCTGAATTACGGGAAAGAATGGGCTTGGTTCTTCAAGATCCATTTCTATTCTACGGGACAGTAAAAGATAATATCCGTCTATATAATATGGAAACAACTGATGAAGAGGTAATCGAAGCAGCTAAATTTGTGCAAGCAAATCAATTCATTGAAAAACTAGAAGATCAATATAACCATAAAGTGGTGGAAAGAGGTTCTGCTTTTTCAAGTGGTCAGCGTCAGCTCATCGCATTTGCCAGAACAATATTAACGAATCCGAAAGTCTTAATTTTGGATGAAGCGACAGCAAATATTGATACAGAAACAGAAGAAGCTATTCAATTCGCTCTATCGAAAATGCGCAAAGGCAGAACAACGATAGCGATTGCCCATCGTCTTTCTACTATTCAAGATGCAGACTTAATTCTTGTTCTTCATAAAGGGAATATTGTGGAAAGAGGGAATCATCAACAGTTGCTTCAACAAAGAGGATTATATTATAAAATGTATCTTCTGCAAAATGGTGCAGCAGATTCTATTGAAGAAACAGTGGAGCATAAAGTAGAACTCACTTAAAAAAACAATCAATATAGTAAGTCTCATTTCAGAAAAAGAGGCTGGGACAAAACTAGATAGCCAATCTGTAAAGACGAACAATCTCTAATTTATCACTTAAATAAAGGTTCCTTTTATACAATGGTTATTTATGTTTTTAAATATAGTCAAGTGTAAAAACTAATTCGTTCCATTGCGCTACAGAAACTCGCTTTCCGCGGGGAGCAACCTAAGCCTCCTCGGCTAAAGCCTGTGGGGTCTTAGGTTTTGCTCTACTTCCCGCAGGAGTCGAGTGTCTTCCGCTCCATTCCACTCTGTTTTTAAAGGCAATTCCCTAAAAAATATTGTTTTTTTAGAAAAAATGAATTAGTAGGAAATATGGAGCAGCCTGAATACACGTAGACTCCTATGGGAGCTGCGAGAAAGTCCGAGACCCTGCAGGCCATAGGCCGAAGCGGCTCGGCGCTCGCCCCATGGAAAGCGAAGTGTATTCAGGCTGCGGATATTAACACTAACTGTACTGAAACAGCCTTTTATAAAACTAATAAATCCCGAACAATCATTTAGGATTATTTGATAGTTGTTCGGGTTTATCTATGACTGGAATACTTATTTCCCAGCCTCTTTTTCCTACTTATTCTTTTAAATATTCCATTGTTCTTTTGATGTTTGAAAGTTAGGATAGTCTTTTTTTAGACTTATTTCATTATATTTATTTAGTAATACATCCAATTCTTGACTGCATATAATGGCTGAAGAAGATGAAAAACCATGTTTCATAGCAATTTCAATAAGCTCTGTGCGCTTTAATTCGATTTGAGTAAGTAATTGCTTTTTTAGCATGGTAATTTTCCTTTCCGTCTATTATTTCTACTTCTAATTGATTACCTGTTCCTAATAAGGATGAAAGGAATATTTAGGTAACGTGATATTTTAGTGTGAAAATTAATTTACTTAATTATATCTATTTTTGGAAGTAAATGCAAAAATATCGTAGAAATACATAAACAGATGGAACAAGCATATAGATATAGGAAATGGGGAAAAGGAGAGATAAAAAGTGGTTGATATAAACTTATTTATTGCTTTGGGTGCCGGTTTTTTAAGCTTTATTTCTCCATGCTGTTTGCCATTATATCCAGCCTATTTATCTTATATTACTGGAATGTCTATAGGGCAGCTAGAAGAGGATAGATTATTTAAAAATAATAGTTTTATACATACGATATTATTCCTGTTAGGATTTTCTATTATTTTTATTGCACTTGGATTTGGTTCTACTTATATTGGAACCTATTTTAAATCTTATCATGAGGAAATTAGAAAGATAGGTTCAATCACGATTGTCTTTTTTGGTCTTATCATTAGTGGTGTTTTAAAACCTAAATGGCTCATGAAAGAATACCGATTTTCATTTAAATCTAGACCTACTGGTTATTTAGGCTCTTTGCTAATTGGCTTAAGCTTTGCAGCAGGATGGACACCATGCAATGGACCAATTCTAGCAACAGTCCTCTCTTTAGCAAGTCTTCACCCAGAAACGAGCTTGCTCTATTTAGGAGGTTACATTCTGGGGTTCGCATTGCCATTTATCCTTCTATCTTTCTTTATCTCTCATCTGAACAAGTTAAAGAAGTATAGTGTTCATTTTATGAAATTTGGGGGCTACTGTATGATTGCCATGGGATTCCTGTTATATATAGATGGGATGAAATGGTTCACACGAGTCATTTCGCCAATTTTTGGTGATTTTCAAGGTTTTTAATCCATTCAGCTTGCTGTATAATAGGAATTAAGAGGGTAAGGAGGATTTTTTGAAATAGAGTGATTTAAGTTACCTACATACCATGATTTGTCAACTTATGTGACAAAATAGATTGAAATTATCAAAAAGATTCGCTATATTGGATAAGTATTATGAAATATATATTACTATTAGAGATTGTTTTTTGGTGTTGAGGAGGAAGTACGATGGCTCGAATATTGATTGTGGATGATGCAAAATTTATGAGAATGACACTCTCAAATATATTAACTAGATCAAATCATGAAGTAGTTGGTGAGGGTGAAAATGGCAAGGAAGCAGTAAGATTGTATCGTGAATTGGATCCGGATTTGGTCACAATGGATATTACAATGCCAGAGATGAGCGGATTAGACGCTGTCAAAGAAATAAAGAAGGAATTCCCGCAGGCGAAAATTATCATGTGTTCTGCAATGGGGCAACAAAAAATGGTAGTCGAAGCAATTGAAGCTGGTGCTAAGGATTTTATTGTGAAGCCTTTTGATGATACAAGAGTTTTAGATGCAATAAATCGGGTGTTAAGATAACTAACGAAATGCAAAAAGGATATGATTCGAGTCGTATCCGTTTTTTTTATCTCTAATCCCTATGTTTAACTAGTTGATAAAGATAGATAAAAAATAGACAGGTTAGTAATCTTGATGGTAAGATTAAATGTATTGTAATGGAATTGATAAAAGGTAAGTAAAGGGGTTTTTCTATGACTTCTGTCATAATTTCAACAGTTATTGCAGTGTTTATGGGTGTCTTTTTTACGGTTATGAGAATGAAAGCGGCTACGAAGCCCGTCTCACTTAAAAAAATTATTCTCCCACCATTTTTTATGAGTACTGGTGCTTTAATGTTTGTCTTTCCTTATTTTCGAATTACCGGACAGGAAATACTAGAAGCGGCTATTGCTGGTATCATATTTTCATTTTTGTTAATTAAAACAACAAAATTTGAAATCAAAGAAAATGATATCTATTTAATTAATTCAAAAGTTTTTATCTATATATTATTTGGACTGTTAGCAATTAGAATTGTTGCTAAATTTATATTAAGCAGTTCAATCGATGTTGGCCCATTAGGTGGCATGTTCTGGATGCTAGCTTTCTGTATGATTGTTCCATGGCGAATTGCCATGTATATCAATTACAAGAAATTAGCAAAGAATTTAAGTCCGACAAATTAATAATATATTTAATCAAACTAGCTGGTTTAGAAAGAAATCTAGCTAGTTTTTGTTTTGAAAGCATAAAATTATTTCCTATATAGTATCCAACATATTGGTAATATTTAAGGAGAGAAAAGATTTTTTACAGAAAATTCACTAGTCATAAAGTCTTATTTACTTGTATAATAGAAGAATCTATAAAATGGATGTAACTTCTATAAGTGTTAAATGGATGGGAGAAGGGAGATTGAAATGAGATTTACGATTACGAAAAAGTTGGGGTTAGGATTTCTTTTAGTTATTATATGTATTTTACTAATTACTACTCTCTCCAATACACAAATTGCTAAGGTCGATAAAAACTATTCAAGTGTCATTGATCAACAGGTAAATAAGGTTATCATCTTGAAAAACATGAAAATAAACATGCTTCTTCAATCAGATGGAATAAATGGTTATTTGCTTACAGGAGAAACTTCTTATCTAACAAATTATGATGGTAGTTCTAAACGACTAGTAAATGATTTTAATACACTAAGTAATATGGATAATGATACTACAAGCAAAGAACTTATTGAGAGTATCCAAAAGCTTCAAGCAGATTTTTTAGTTCTTGGTGATAAGGCAGTGCAGGAAAAGATTTTAGAAAATGAAGAAAATTATCTCGATTTGATTACTCAGTCTAATGACATTCGGACAGAGTTTAGTAATGAAACAGATCAATTAATTAAATACGAAGAAACTAAAATGAGTGAAATAAGAGACAAAGTAGCTAGTGAAACAAAGGTTTATATTAATATTGTGATTGGATTAAGTGCATTCGCTATATTATCGGCGATTCTTATTGCTGTTTGGATTAGTAAAACAATCGCAAGAGGGATGAAGGAATCTTCTTCTATCATAAAAAAAGTAAGTGCAGGTGACTTAACAAAACAAGAAGTAAAAGGGAAAAGAAAAGATGAATTTGGAGAAATGGTAAGTTCACTGGCTAAGATGAATGATGAACTGGCGGATATCATTCAAGAAGTAAGAGAGACAGCCAATACGGTAAGTTTAAGCAGTGAGGAAATGGAAAACAGTGCAAAACAAACAGCTGTAGTTGCGGAACAAGTTTCAAGTATTTCCGAGAAATCGGTTGTACAGGTGGAGAGCCAAATGAACCAATTCCAAGTTGCTGTTCAAAATTATGATCTTATGAATAAAAGCATGGAGGAAATCACAGAGCGCAGTATTGCCATGAAAACAAAAATGTCAGAGGCAATGCGAAAAGCTCAAGATGGCAATCGTTCTATTGATGATGTTGTAGATAAAATGAAGGACATTAGTCATTCTGTTGTGGATTCATCAGAAATTATAAAATTGCTGGAACATAAATCTGCAGAAATTAGGCAAATTGCAGAATTAATAACAACAGTGGCAGAGCAGACAAATCTTTTGGCATTAAATGCGGCAATTGAAGCTGCAAGAGCAGGAGAACATGGAAAAGGATTTTCTGTAGTTGCCGATGAGGTTAGGAAATTGGCGGAAGAGAGCAGTAATTCTGCAAACTTAATTCAAAATGTTACAGATAGCATTCAGAAGGAAATAGGCCTTGCTGTTGATGGTATGAATAAAACAAGTACAATTGTAAATGAAGGCTTAGAAGGAACGGAAAAAACGAATATTGCTTTTACAGAGATTTTGCAGTCTATTTCTAATGTATCGGATAATGTTGAAGAAGTAACGAAGAAAATAGAAGACTTATCAACGAATAGTAAAGAAATGAAAAAAATTATGGAAAGTGTTTATAAAATATCTTCGGAGAGTATTTCTTATACACAAGAAACATCTGCTGCAACCGAAGAACAACTTGCATCGATGACAGAAATGACAGATTCTGCTAAAAAGCTTTCGGATATTGCTTCTAGTTTACAAAAGACAGTATCCCATTTTAAACTATAATTAGACATAACTAAAAGAGTCACCATTCATTTTACGTACAAAATGAATGGTGACTCTTTTTCACCTCGTATTTGCCATAACATACACTTATCCTACTCCTATTATATGGGAAATTATTTCGATTTATCTTTTTGAATAGTTTGTTTTGCAAGTTGGTGTCCAAAGACAGATACACCTGCTGCAATGATTCCATTTGTTATAGCTTCAAATGTGAATCCATAGGCAAAAGTTGCTAATACACTAGAAGCTAGGAGAAGAATCCAAATGATGGACCAATCAGGGATAATTGGCGTTTGTTTCAGCGCATAGCCAATAACCCAGAGAACGGGTACCAATATATAATAATGACCAAGTAAAAAAGATTGTAACCATTCCAAAGCATCTTTCCCTCCTTTAATGCTATATTGCTAGCATATGTGAAAGCAGGAAATATGATTGTTTTTATAACCATTGCCCCCTAAAAATTCCTTGAACCATTATAATAAAAAATCCCCGACTTTCTTTCGACGAAAACTGTCCTTTTTTCTTTGTTTGGCCTATTTAAAAGGTGATAGGAGGTGAGGCAGATGGCACAAGTTCATTGGAATGAATCTAGTTTGAAGCTGATGTTTCTGAATGGTATTAAAGAAAACGGAGATCCAAATCTTGTTACAAAAACGTTTCGAAATGTAAATGAAACGGCAACTCCAGAACAAATCTTAGCTGTAGCTCAGGGACTAGCATCATTAGTAACCTATTCTTTGTATTCTGTTGAAAGAAATGACACATCAGAAATTATCGAAGGTTAATTAGTACCACAGCAAGGGAGATTACTATTGTTTCACTATTAAAATAGAAGAAAGGAGAATTTTGAATGGCAAAAACATTAGAATTAACTTTTGAAACAAATAATGGGAAGTCGTCAAAGCTATCCCTTGAAAGTCCTATAGAACCAGTTAATTCAGAACAAGTATTAACAGTTATGCAAAGTATTATAGCCGCTAATGTTTTTACGTCCAATAATGGAGAATTAGCAGCCGTCAAAGGGATACGTTTGGTTGAAAGAAATGTCACTGATTATGAAATCTAAGAAATAATGGAGGATTATTACTATGGGGCTAATAACAAAGTAATACTATTAGTCCCAAGTAATAGGGTAGAGAGTTTCCATAGGAGGCGTGTAGAATGGAGGAATTAATTTCATTTATCAGCCAAGTTGGTTTTCCTATCGTTATCAGCTTCTACTTGCTGAACCGGATTGAAACTAAATTGGACATAATGATTAGCTCGATTCAAAGTTTACCTGAATTAATCAAAAAATAGAAATCTCTTTTATTAAGACTAGTAATTAAAATTATCAAAAAAATGAAAGGGTTTTCTATTGACAATAATAGTTAAAAATGTTAAATTTACATTAACCGTTATTAACGTATCTAGTATTTTATTTATTCGATTTGTTACTGCAAATGAGAGATTAATAGCCCAATGCTTATGCGTGAAAATGGTAATTTAAAGATGAAGCTAGCAAAGCTTTTTTAGGAGGATTTTTTTACATGAAAAACGGTAAAGTAAAATGGTTTAACGCAGAAAAAGGTTTTGGATTTATTGAAGCTGAAGATGGAAATGATGTATTTGTACACTATTCAGCGATTCAAGTGGAAGGCTTTAAATCTTTAGAAGAAGGCCAAGGCGTTTCATTTGAAGTAGTAGAAGGTGCACGTGGCCCACAAGCTGCTAACGTTACTAAAATATAATAATAACAATTCCTTATATAAAAAAGGTCAGGCCCAAAAAGGGTCTGACCTTTTTCTATTTGATCCACAGATTACCACATTCGTTATCTGAAAATATGCATTTCCTTCCTTAATAGAAATAATTGGCTAACTTCCCCTCCTATTCCTCCTCTTTTAAATTGTTTGCTATAATAGTAGAATATATTATTTAATTGGAAAAAATTATTATACGAATATCATTCTTTTTTTCATAAACATAGAGGTGAAAATAGTGAAATTTATTCATACAGCAGATTGGCATTTAGGAAAATTAGTTCATGGATTATACATGACAGAGGATCAACGATTTATGCTTCAACAATTTATGGAGCTAGTAGAAAAGGAAAAGCCTGATGCTGTCATTATAGCAGGTGACTTATACGATCGCTCCATTCCGCCAACTGATGCAGTTAATTTACTTGATGATGTTTTATATTTTATCAATGTGGAATTAAATACACCGATTCTTGCTATCTCAGGAAATCACGATAGCGCAGAGCGGTTATCTTTTGGTAGCTCATGGTATCAGAAAAATCGCTTTTATTTAAATGGAAAAATCGAAAACAGTTTTACTCCCGTTTCATTGGGTGGAGTGAATTTTTACTTAGTACCGTACTGCGAACCAGTTGTAGTACGAAAATTATTAGCGGATGATACGATACTTAATCATCATGAAGCAATGAAAGCGATAATTGGAAAGATTGAAGATAATTTAACTACAAATGAACCGAATGTGCTGATTGGTCATAGTTTTGTACTTGGTGGTAAAACAACAGATTCCGAGAGAAGTTTATCTGTAGGGGGATCAGGTTGTGTTGGTGCGGAACTATTTGCTCCATTCTCTTATACTGCGCTTGGGCATTTGCATAGTCCAAATGCTATTCATCATGAAACTGTAAAGTATTCTGGCTCGTTAATGAAATATTCTTTTTCGGAAGCAAAACAAAATAAATCTGTATCTATTATAGAAATAGATGAAAAAGGAAGTTTCACGCAAAAGTATCATGCACTTACTCCGCAAAAAGATATGCGAGAGCTAGAGGGACATTTAGAAGAATTATTAGATGTTGCTTATTATCAGCATCAAAAAGTGGATGATTATTTAAAAATTACATTGCTTGATGAAGGGGCGATTTTAGATCCCATTCAAAAATTGCGTCAAGTGTATCCTAATGTTCTGCACTTAGAACGAAAAATAGAAAATAGAGATCGTAAAGAAAAGTCGCTGCTACAGGTACAAAAAGATGCTCAGAAAAATGAACTGGAGTTATTTGCATCATTCTATGAAGAAATGACAACAGCTTCTTTTACGGAGGAGAAAAAAGACTGGATGGAAAGTGTTATTAACAAAGTTCTAAGAGCGGAGGGTGCTAAATGAGACCTTTAAAACTTACGATGCAGGCATTTGGCCCTTATGCTCATAAGGAAGTAATTGATTTTACTGTTTTAGGAAATCGAACGATGTTTGTCATTTCAGGGAAAACTGGTTCCGGGAAAACAACTATTTTTGACGGGATAAGCTATGCCATTTATGGGAAAGCAAGCGGAGAAGACCGAAATGGGCCAGAATTACGCAGTCAGTTTGCTGATGATTCTTTGCTAACAGAAGTTAGTTTTGAATTTAAACTAAAAGAAAAACGATTTTTAATCACACGCTCTCCTCAGCAAGAGAAGAAGAAGGCGAGGGGAGAAGGGTTTACTACAATTGGAGCAAAAGCCGAGCTATTTACGTTTAATGAAGATGGAGAGGAGTTACTAGTTGCCTCTTCCATTCGTGATGTGGACGAAAAAGTAAAAGAAATAATGCAGATTGACAGTAATCAGTTTCGGCAAATACTGATGATTCCACAAGGGGAATTTCGCAAATTACTGACTTCAGATAGCAAAGAAAAAGAAAATATCTTGCAGCGGTTATTTCATACCGAAATGTATAAGCGCATAGAAGATAAATTAAGGGACCAAGCACAGGGGCTAAAAAAAGATGTTGAGCAAAAGGTTTTGCT
Source organism: Niallia sp. RD1 (assembly GCF_024219955.1). NCBI lineage: Bacteria > Bacillati > Bacillota > Bacilli > Caryophanales > Bacillaceae > Niallia > Niallia sp. RD1. The sequence goes on from NZ_CP100420.1 coordinate 3,877,487, forward strand.
GCGCAATAATGCCTTATCTAAAATAGATGCTGTTTTCCAAGATGACTTAATAGCTTTGATGGAAGCAGGAAGTGACAACGATGTGGCAATTCTTCCTCTATTAGAACAAGAAATAGGACTAATGGGAGAAGAAGTAAATAAATTACAAACGATGCTTGATCAAAAAAATAAAGAACGAGATGTTATTAGACAGCATTTATATGAAGCTGAATTAATTATAAAACAAATGAAGCTAAAAGAAGAGCTTTCCATACGTTTAAAAGAATTGGATGAACAAAAAAAGGATTATTCCAAAATAGAAAAGAAAATAGAGTTGGCTCAAAAAGCAGCTCTTCTAGCCCAGCAAGAAGAAATTTGCCACCATTTAAAAAAACAAATCGATGGTAAGCAGGTAGAAGAAAAGACCATTCGATCCTCGTTAGAAAATATTCAGGCAAAACTTGTCAAAGCAGAACAGCTATATACCCAGGAATTAGCGAGGGATGAGGAACGCAAACATTTGGCTAATTATCTTGCTGATTTAAAAAATATGGAAAAGGATGTCCTGCAATACGCAGAAGTCGAAGGGCAACTTTTAAAATTAAAAAGAGACATGGAAAACCTTGCTTCTAAACAAGGAATACTCCAAGTACAGCGAAAAGAGAAAGAGTCTACGATTCAAAGATATAAAGAACGGATCAAACAATTAGACAGCATGAAAGAATTGCTGGTTAGTAATAAAGATAAAATTCGCAATCTGCAATCTATATTAGAACGTATTAATGACTATTTAGAAGTGTCCCAGCGTGTAATAAAACGTAAGGCTGATGCAGATTCGAAGGAAAAACAGCTAGAAATTATCGTAAGAAGATTTGAAGATGCAAAAGCATTAGTAGAAGAGCTAGAGAATAAATGGCTTACTAATCAATCATATATTTTAGCAAGGAATTTAAAGGTGGATGAAGCTTGTCCAGTATGTGGGAGCGTACATCACCCTAACCCTGCAACAACTATTACACAGCATCAAGATATCTCTGAAGAAGACCGAAAAAGCGCGAAAAATGATTTGTCAGCAATAGAAAAGGAAAAAATGAAAACTGAAACGGCTTGGGTAGAAGCAAATACCCAATGGAAATTGCTAAATGAAGATGCGCAAATGAAGCTGCAAAAAGTTGTAGATATTTATCCTTCCTTTATAGTGGAGGATGGAGAAATAGTAGCCAATACAATCCAAAACGAGCTCCAGGATATCAGCCTTGAACAAAGGAAATTAGTGGAACAAACAGCGGAAATGGAAAAAATGAAGCAATCTTTATTAGAGGTGGAAGATCAACATCAAGATGTACAAGCACAGCTTGAGAAAATAGCAGGAGAAATCCAAGAAACTACCATTCAATATACAGAGCAAAACACAATGCTAAAAAATATGAAAAATACAATTCCTACCGATTTACGGGAAATATCTCAGTATAAAAAAATGTGTAAGGACACCTCGTTACAATTAGAGAAATTGGAGGCACAATTTGTAAAAGCGCAGGAAAAGGTTCAGCGCACAAAAGAAGACTGGCAAAAAGAGTCGGTTCGATTAGAAAGTATTGAAAAACAGATAATACAGTTATCCGAAAATTTACAGGCGGAAAGAGAGATTTTCTTAAACAGAATGACACAACAAGGTTTTGCAACGTATCGCTCTTATGCGGAAAGTAAAGTACCTGATAAAGAAGTGGAACAGCTGAAAGCAGCGGTACAGTCTTATCGCGAAGAGTGTCGTTCCGTTTCTGATCGATTAAAAGATTTGGAAGAGGCGCTTAAAGATATAACCGTACCAAATATGGATGAGTTACAAAACAAGTTAACCATAATAGTGGAAGAAGTAAATAAATTTCAGCAAGAACATACGAATATGCTAATAAAACAAAAAGACAATAAAGCGATATATAATCAAGTTGTACAAATAAATCAACAGGTAAAAGAACTAGAAAATCAATATAATCTAGTTGGCCATTTATCCGATATAGCAAGAGGTCAAAATGCGCAGCGAATTACATTTGAACGTTATGTATTGGCATCTTTCTTAGATGAAATATTGCTGCAGGCGAACAGTAGACTTAATAAAATGACAAGTGGCCGCTATCAGCTTGTCCGAAAGAGTGATCGCTCAAAAGGAAATGTCCAAAGTGGCTTAGAATTACTTGTATTTGATCAGTACACAGGCCAAGAAAGACATGTTAAAACTTTGTCAGGTGGGGAAAGTTTTAAGGCAGCATTATCGTTGGCTTTAGGACTTTGTGATGTCGTGCAAAATTTTGCCGGGGGAATTTCACTTGAAACAATGTTTATCGATGAAGGATTTGGCACACTAGATCCGGAATCATTGGATCAAGCAATTGAAACACTTATGGATATTCAAAGCTCAGGAAGACTGGTCGGCGTTATTTCCCATGTACCTGAATTGAAAGATAGAATGGAAGTAAGACTAGAGGTGATCGCTGGACAAACAGGAAGTACTACTCGATTTGAATATTTACATTAATAAACAACAACAGAAACCAGGAGCATTATTTTGAGAAAAAAAAGAAAGAAACGTGGAAGAACGATATTTATTATATTGATTTTTTTCTTCATTCTTCTATTATATTGGAAATTAAATCAACCTGACTATAGTAAGGTGCCTATGCCTACAGGCTTAAATCCAGTTGTAGAGGAGAATAAAGATATTCTTGTCAAAAAAGCAGGAGATATTGGAATTCGGGTAGTAATTACCGAGGACTTCAGAAGTGTAGAAGAACAAGACCGTCTATATGAACAAGGTAGAACGAGAGAAGGTTCTGTTGTTACCAATGCAAAGGGTGGGGAATCGTATCATAATTATGGACTTGCTATTGATTTTGCCCTTTTGGATATTAACGGAGCAGTTATTTGGGATATGAAATATGATGGGAATGGAAATGGCAAAACTGATTGGTCTGAAGTAGTAGAAATAGCAAAAGAGCTAGGCTTTCAATGGGGAGGAGACTGGACTAACTTTAAAGATTACCCACACTTTCAAATGGATTTTGGCTTGTCCATTGAAGACTTACAAAGAGGCAAAAGACCTTGAATAACAAAAAAGAGGATGACTCATAATAATCGGTGTCATCCTCTTTAAATTTGTAAAGATTAAACCAATTGACTTAATAAATAATGATAAATTAATTTCCCTGTTGCCTCAATAGAAGTAAAATGAGTGCGTTCATAGGCATGAGAAGAATCAATTCCAGGTCCGATTAACGCATGTTTAATATCATGACCAGACCGGATTGCAGCAGAGGCATCAGATCCATAGTACGGGTAGATATCTAGCTGGTAGGGAACCTCATGCTTATCTGCTAATTGAACAAGGTGTTTTCTTAAAGCATAGTGATAAGGACCGCTCGAATCCTTTACACAGATGGACACTGTATACTCGTCAGTTGATTGGCCATCTCCCATTGCCCCCATATCTACAGCCAAATACTCCACTGTTTCTACTGGAATATTTGAATTTCCACCATAACCAATCTCCTCATTATTAGAAAAGAGGAAGTTAGTTGTATATGGTAGTTCGACGTTACTTTCTTTTATTGTTTTCATCAATAATAAAAGAATGGCTGCACTTGCTTTATCATCTAAATGCCTGGATTTAATAAATCCAGACGGAGTTATTTCTACCCGTGGGTAAAAAGAAACAAAGTCACCAACTGAAATACCTAAATTTTTCACATCTTCTTTGGTTTTAACGATTTCATCAATTCTGACTTCCATATTGGCTTGATTACGCTCTGCTGTTCTAGCATCTTTATAGACATGTACAGAAGTTTGATGAAGGAGAATGGTTCCGGTATACGTCTTTCCAGAAGTCGTTTCAATGATACAATTTTCTCCTTCAATACTGTTATATGTAAAACCGCCAATTAAATCTAAGCGAAGTCTTCCGTTCGATTTGACTTCTTTGACCATGGCACCAAGTGTATCAACGTGAGCAGTAAGCATACGCTGTTTGTCTGTTGTTTTGCCAGGGATAGTTGCAATCAATCCTCCTTTATTATTTCGATAGGTTGAAATATTGGCTTCCTGTAAATATTTCTCCAATAATTGAATGATTGATTCTGTATTTCCTGATGGACTTGTAACATTTAATAACTGCTCTAATAAAGCGATATACTCTTTTTGATCAATATGTATCAACTGAATTTCCTCCTTTTTAAATCCATTCCATTATACTATTAAAAAAATGAATATTAAATATGCTTGTTCGCAGTTTAGCTTACTTATTTGCAGGGTAGAAAGAGATGGTTGTGAGTATTTACCATTTTCATTTTTAATAAAATCTGCTATTATTCATTCTTGTCGAAAATACGCAAAACATGTTCTTTTCTCCCTTTTTTTCGTATAAATATAGATATTGCTGGAAATATTCATTAATTTAATGTAAGATGTGGTTAATTTGAAATCTCTCTTAATGTAAATTTACATTAACAGGAAGTAAAAGGAATGACCATTTTGAAAATCATGTGTTATAATGGATTACGTCATTTCTTCAACTGCTACTTCTTGATAGGATGAACAAATGGAAGGGCAGTAACATATGTAGATAAGGTAGCACTATTTAAGGGAAAATCAACAGCATATTAAAAATTGTTAATTATTTGAATTGAGGTGAACGGGATTGAAAGGTACAGTGGAATTATTTCGTAAATTTTTAACAAAACATTCTTCTTTCTTTTTAATCGCCATATTTTTATTTTGGATGAAAACGTATATTGGATATAAGGTAGAGTTTAGCATTGGAGTACAAGGACCAATGCAGGAATTTCTATTATTTATTAATCCATTGAGCTCCGCACTGCTCTTTATCGGACTTGCTCTATTTGTTAAAGGAAAATTACAACCTGTTTATATTACGATAAACACAGCGTTGATGTCAGCATTGCTTTATGCAAACATCGTATACTATCGATTCTTTACTGACTTTATAACAGTTCCAGTAATGATGCAGGTAAAAGTAAATGGTGGACAATTGAGTGACAGTATTTTATCACTTCTAAAACCATATGATATTCTTTATTTCCTAGATGTTATTATTTTGATTGTTTTATTAGCTACAAAAGCATATAAACCTACTATACAAAAAAATAGAAGAGCAGCAAAATCTGTTTTTGCATTAGCTATTTTAACATTTGTTATTAATTTAGGATTAGCAGAGGCAGATCGTCCTCAGTTATTAAGTAGATCTTTCGATAGAAACTATTTAGTGAAATATTTAGGTGCTTATAACTTTACTGTATATGATATTGTGCAAAACGCTAGATCTGAAAGTCAGAGAGCGTTGGCAGACAGCAGTGATATTACCGAGGTGCAAAATTTTATTAGTGCCAATTATGCTGAGCCAAATGATAAATACTTTGGCGTTGCAGAAGGCAAGAACGTTATCTATGTATCCCTTGAATCATTGCAAAGCTTCATTATTAATTACAAGTTAGATGGGCAAGAAGTTACACCGTTTTTAAACTCTTTACTTAAAGATGAAAACACATTCTATTTTGATAATTTCTTTCACCAAACAGGACAAGGGAAAACATCTGATGCAGAATTTATGATGGAAAATTCTTTATATGGAATGTCTCAAGGAGCTGTTTTTGTAAATAAAGCACAAAATACATTACAATCAGCACCAGCCATCCTAAAAGGAAAAGGCTATACTTCTGCTGCGTTCCATGGTAATTATAAAACCTTCTGGAATCGTAATGAAATGTATAAAACGATTGGATACGATTATTTCTTTGATGCAGAGTATTATGATATGTCCGAAGAAAATACGAAAAACTATGGAATGAAAGATATTCCTTTCTTTGAGCAAAGCATGCCTTTATTAGAAGGGTTAAAGCAACCATTCTATACAAAATTCATTACTTTATCTAACCACCATCCATTCGAAATGGATGAAGGCGATACAGACTTCCCAGCAGGTGACTTTGGCGATAATGCGGTAAACCACTATTTCCAATCTGCTAATTATTTAGACGAATCAATCCGTTTATTCTTTGAAGAGTTAAAAGAATCTGGATTATATGATAATACAGTGATCGTTATGTATGGGGACCATTATGGTATTTCTGAAAACCATAATAAAGCTATGGCACAAGTACTTGGTGTCGATGAAATAACACCATTTATGAATACACAGCTTCAACGTGTTCCATTGTTTATTCATGTGCCAGGTGTAGAAGGAAATGTAGTAAGCGAATTTGGTGGCGAAGTAGATGTAATGCCAACATTAATGCACCTTCTAGGTATTGATACAAAAGATTATTTACAAGTTGGTTCTGATTTGCTGTCTGAGCAACACCGTGAAACAGTTCCATTTAGAAATGGAGACTTCGTTTCTCCAACACTCACAAAAATTGGTGATAACTATTATAATGCAGATGGTGAGTTAGTCGATGCTGAACAAGGCAAAGAACAAGCAGAAGCAGCCGCTGCGGAATTACAAGCTTCTGATAGTATTGTGATGAAAGATTTACTGAGATTCCATAAACCAAATGGATTCACTCCGATCAATCGCGATGATTATCACTATTTAAAAGGTTCAACAACAACAAGTAATACAGAAGAATCAGTAGAAGAATAATAAAAAAATCCCTTTCCGTTTGGAAAGGGATTTTTGTGTGTAAACGTTCAAAAATAATTCAATAAATCTTCAACAAAAAGGCTTGCAGGTTTGTAGGGATGAGAGTATGATAACAATGAATATTTCAGAAATTGAAATAATTTTGATTAGAAAAAGGATGATACAGGGATGATGGAGTCAGAACAGACAAATTCAGAAAATGAGAGGCTTAGCATCAAGAATGGAATTTACACAACGCTTATATTAAATATCTCTAATAACTATTTTCCCCTTTTTGCGATAAGTGTTTTAGGGGCAACCAATTATCAAGTAGGATTAATTAGTTCACTTCCACAGTTTATTGGAATGTTCGCAATGATCATTGGTTCTATTATCATTAATCGGCTTCAGGAGAAAAAGATGTTTACCGTGTATTCTTTTTTCGTTGCAAGGCTTTTTTTAGTTGGTATTGCTTTAGTCGTATTTATACCTGATAAATATCAAGCAATCGTTTTTATTGTTTTGGTCGGACTTATGAATTTTCCTTTTTCCTTTGCAAATTTAAGTTGGCAGGCATTCATTGGAGATATTATTCAAGAAGATAGAAGAAGTGGATTTTTTAGCACGAGAAATAAAATGATGACCATAATTGGCATGGTTTCGACTTTCTTTATTGGTATATTTCTGCAATTTTTTGACAAATCTAATCCGACACCTTATTTCGTTTTATACTTATTAGCTTTTGCGTTTGGCTTGTTAGAATTACATTATTTAAAACAGCATGCGGAGCCAAAAAAGAAAGTAGTTATAAAAGAAAAGACATCGTTATTTGGAATAGCTGTTTTTAAAAATAAACCATTTTTATACTTCATCATAAGTGCGCTGTTTTTTAATTTTGCATGGCAAATGTGCTGGATATTGTTTAGTATCTATCAAATAAAATTTGCTGGAGCAACAGGGCTATGGATCAGTTTATTTGCAGTTGCTAATTCGATTGGTCAAATCGTAAGTTTTAAATGGTGGGCAAGAATGGCGGATAAGCATTCAAATGCAAAAATGCTTATTTTAGTGTCTATCGGAATGGCTGTTGCTCCATGGATGACACTGGTTTCCACAAATCTTGTTTTTCTTGTAATTACAAATATATTTGCTGGTTTATTTGTATCTGGAACGGTCTTGTTACTGTTTAATCAGCTGTTGGATGTGACGACAGAAGATAACCGCAGCATCTGTATTTCCAACTATAATATACTACTTGCTTTCATTGCGTTTATCGCACCTCAATTTGGTGTTTATCTCTTAGAAACAACGAATATATATACTGCAATGAATATTTCAGGTTTTTTAAGAGCTTTTAGCGGTGTATTCTTCTTTTTTCTTTATTTATATTTAAAAAGAAGAGAAGGAGTTACGTTCAAGCGAAAAATGGCAAAAATATAAAGGGAAACTTCCGTCAGTGGGAGGCTTCCTTCCTCTCCCACTGCTGGTTAGTTGAACCAATTGGACCTTAACGGACAGTTGATATCCCACCTATCTTCCTCGTATACTTATAAACTTGAGGGGGAGTCTTACTCTCCGTTAAGAGTGGGGGTAAATACACATAATAAATCCCATATCTGTAAAAGATATGGGATGCTTATTCTTATTAAAGTGGAAATTAAATTGTAAATATGATAAAATAAATGAATCTTTTAGTGATATCATTTTGATTAAAATATGTATAGTTTTTCTATAATAATGATATCACATAATGATTCTGCTTGTCAAGCTAATTGATTAGGGGTGGGGGCACTATGAGTAATAATAAGGAAGCACTAGAAAAAGTCACCGAACAAAAGAGAATTGATTTTGTGCGGAACGAAATGGACGATAAGTTGAAACTAATGGAACAAGACATTCACAATATTGGCGGCGATGTGAGTCAAATTCGTTCTAACTTTTGGGAAGATGTTACAGTTAACTTAGATGAACCAGATGACGTTATCGAAACATTTACAAGTATAAAACAGCAAGCAGAGCTGCTTGGAGAGAGAGAGCGAACATATGGACAGATTCATAGACAGCAGAAGATTCTTCATAAACTGAAAGATACTCCATACTTTGGAAGAATTGATTTTGATGAAGCTGGTGAAGGAACAGAACAAGTCTATATTGGAATTGCTTCTTTTATGGATAAAAAAAATGAAACATTCTATATCTATGATTGGAGAGCACCGATTTCTAGCGTTTACTACGATTATTCGCCAGGACCTGCGTCTTATCAAACACCTGGTGGGAAAATTGACGGTGAATTATTGCTAAAAAGACAATTTATCATCCGGAATGGAAAGTTAATTAGCTTATTTGATACAGGTGTGACGATTGGGGATGAGTTATTGCTTGAAGTTCTTGGCAATAACGCAAATTCGATGATGAAATCGATCGTTGCAACAATTCAAAAGGAACAAAATCAAATAATTCGTAACGAAAAAAGTAGGTATTTGCTAGTACAAGGAGTGGCAGGAAGCGGAAAAACATCTGCAGCATTGCAACGGGTAGCCTACTTATTATACAAGCACCGAGATACATTGAAATCAGATAATATCATGCTTTTTTCTCCTAATCCACTTTTTAATAGCTATGTATCCACCGTACTACCAGAACTTGGGGAAGAAAATATGCGCCAGTCTACTTTTTTTGAGTATTTACAGACACGGATAGGAAAAGCGCACCAAGTGGAAGATTCTTTTTCGCAATTAGAATATTTATTAACGGAAACAAATACACTTCAAAAAGAAAGCAGATTAAAGAGTATTCAATTTAAAAGCAGTGTTGCATTTAAAGACCTAATAGACAATTATTTTCGTGCGTTACATAAAGACGGCATGGCATTTAAGGATATCGTTTTTCGTAACAAAGTGTTTATTTCAAGGGAAGAACTGACGAGAAAATTTTACGAGATGGAAAGTCACATCTCCATTCCAAATCGAATTCAGTTACTAATTGAATGGGCTCAAAAAGAAATGAAAAAGCATGCAAAAGCGGAAAGAAAACAGCAATGGGTCGATGATGAAATAGAACTATTGGATAAAGAGGAGTACTTAGAAGCCTTTCATGCAGCCCAAAAGAAAAATGGCAAAGAAGATGAATTCGACTATTTTGATCAAGAGGAAAGGTTTTTGCGAAAGGTGATTGTGAATAGGCATTTTAAATCGATATATGTCTCTATTAAGAAAAGGAGATTTATTGATATTCCTGCTATGTATCGAGAGATTTTCCTATTAAGTTGTCCAGAATCGGTAACAGAAGAGGTTTGGCGAAAAATAGCAGAGCAAACAATCGCCAATCTTGAACAAAGTTTCCTATCGTATGAAGATGGTACGCCTTTTGCCTATTTAAAGGATAAAATAGAGGGAAGAAAATCGACATCCGGTATTCGTCAGGTATTTATCGATGAAGCACAGGATTATTCTGATTTTCAGATGAATTATTTAAAAGAGCTGTTTCCGTATAGCAAGATGACGCTTCTTGGAGATATTAACCAGGCGATTTATGCCCATCAGCATAACGAAATAGTTAGCAAGGAAGTCAATGAAGAAGTAGAACGAATTGTGTTAATGAAAAGCTATCGATCAACAAAAGAAATTGTTGAATTTACAAGAGGACTTGCTGTAAATGGAGACTTGATTGAGCCCTTTAATCGTCATGGAGAAAAACCAAAAGTTATACATGCTCAGGATTCGACTAAGAAGATAGACGATCTATTAATTCGAATAAAGGATTGGCAGGAGAACGGGTATAAAACAATTGCAATCATTTGCAAAACAATTAAGGAAAGCAGTGAAGTTTATGAATTGCTAAAAAAGAAAATAGACGTACGCTTCATTCAAAAAGGAACGACATCTTATGAAAAGGGCATTTCCGTAATTCCTGCCTATTTGGCGAAAGGGATTGAGTTTGATGGTGTAGTTCTTTATAATGCTTCCAGTTATCATGGAGACTTGGAAAAAGAATTATTTTATACTGCTTGTACAAGAGCAATGCACGCATTAACGATGTATATGGATGATGGTAAATTAAATCCATATTTCGATCAGATAAACCAAGATACGTATAAGACGATAGAGGTTAACTAACTATGTCTTTAATAGAAGGAAATGTGAATTTATCTCACTGTTGCTGGCAGTAAGACCTAACCGCAAGCTGCCAAAAATTAGGATACGAGGATGGAACTCTCTATCGTATTGGTCCGATAAGTGTAACGAACCAACAGTGGGGGATGAAAAACCCTCACTGTTGGTTCGTTTTCTTTATTAAATGGTTTTACTATCTTACTTATTTTTTTACCATACTTCGGCAAGTTCAAACCAGTAATGACAGATGGTTTCTAAACCTTTATCATAGTTTTCAAGGTGAAAATGTTCATTTGGTGCATGGAAATTTTCATCTGGTAAACCGAATCCCATTAATACAATAGGTAAGTTTAAAATTTGGTCAAATGCTGCAACAATTGGAATAGAACCGCCACCTCTTGTATAGGAAGTCGGCACTTTGTACACTTTTTCATAGGCTTTTCCAGCTGCTTGAATCGCTTTATGATCAAAAGGTGTTACAAAAGGAGTGCCTTTATCAAATAACTGTAATGTAACTTCAACACCCTTTGGTTTATGTGTATCTATATGTTTCTGTAATAAAGCTACTATTTCTTCAGGATCCTGAGCGGGGACAAGACGACATGTAATTTTTGCACTTGCTTCTGAAGGAATAACGGTTTTAACCCCTGTTCCTTGAAATCCCCCTTTTATTCCATTAATTTCAAGTGTTGGTCGAACCCATAGTCTTTCTAGTGTGGAATATCCTTCCTCACCGAAGAGAGTAGGAGAGCCCGTTTGTTCAATAAAAGATTCATCTGCAATTTGGAGTGCTTCAAATGTCTCTTTTTCCTCTTTGGTTAAAGGAGTCACCTGATTATAAAACCCATCAACCGTAATAACTCCGTTTTTATCATGGAAGCTAGCTAATAACTCGCTTAATGCTGTAATTGGATTTTGAATGGCACCGCCAAATAAACCAGAATGAAGGTCGCTTTTGGGACCTTTCACATGAATTTCCATTCCGCATAAACCACGTAAGCCATAGCAAATCGTTGGTTTCCCTTCTTCAATCATACCTGTATCTGAAATCACAATTACATCAGCACTTAATTGTTCTTTATTTTCTTCTACAAAGATCGGTAAGGCAGGACTGCCAATTTCCTCTTCTCCCTCCATACAAAATTTAATATTCACGGGAAGAGAACCTGTTGTTTGCAGTATCGCTTCAATTGCTTTGATATGCATAAAAACTTGCCCTTTATCATCACTTGCTCCTCTAGCATACAGCTTCTCGTCCCGTATTTCTGGTGAGAAAGGAGGGGAGTCCCATAATTCTAGGGGATCGACAGGCTGGACATCATAATGCCCATATACTAATACAGTCGGCTTGCCTTCTGCGTGAAGCCAATCTGCATAAACGACGGGATTCCCATTAGTCTGATAGATAGACGCATTTTCTAGACCTGCTTGAGTGAGTGAATGTACTAACCATTCTGCTGTTTTGTTTATATCCTCTTTGTGTTCTGGGAGAGCGCTGATACTTGGCAATGATAAAAAAGAGAATAATTCGTTCAAATGATTTTCCTTTTTTTCTTTCAAATAATTTTGAATAATATTCATCCTATCATCCTCCATTTATTTCGATATTGAAAATAAATTCGCTTATTTCTGGGAATATCCTTTTTTTTAGAAAATAAAATATATTGAAAAATAATTATTGCTAATGTAAAATTACACTATTAGTTGAAAAGGTAAGAAATTGATATGATTAGGGAGAAAGGATGCATAAAATGCAAAAAAATACGATTGCTATTTTTAATCCAATTATAGAGTTATTATATTCGAAGCAATACATATCAGAAGAGAGTTATACAGATATTACTTCTGGCTTTCAACGCTATTTAGAAGAAGAAGAGAAAAAAGAGCTACAGGAAAGAGAAGCACAAGAGAAGGTAGTTGGAAAAAAAGTTATCAAAAAGACGGAGCCAACCAAACAAAAGAAACAATATTCTCCAGAACAATTGCGGGAACGAAATATAGGTGTGATGCTTTACTTAGGAGTATTTCTTTTACTAATAGGTGGATTAGTCGTTGCGACAAGTAATTGGGACTCAATGCCAGGTTGGCTGAAAGCAACATCTATCTTCTTTGTTTCGATTTTATTTTTTGGGTTTGCATTATTATCGAAAAAAATTATTAAAATTGATCATACTGCATTTGCTTTCTTTCTCCTAGGAAGTCTGTTCTTGCCAATTGGATTTGTTTCCGTTAGTTTTTTTCAATTAGCAGGTGATTATCTCTCGATTCATGGTGAAGGTAAATACTTACTTGGAGTAATTGCTGGTTTTGTGCTTTTCCCAATTTATCTTGGATTAGCAATTTATTTGAATTCCCGTTTATACAAAGTACTTACGATTGCAACAATGACTGGAACGGTGGCATTTTTTCTTGCATTTCTGCCGCTATCCAAGGATGGCTTTTTCTTCTTTATGATTGCCTACCAGTTTATTTCAATCTATGTACTGTTAAAGCATCAACAGCTGAAATGGCTTCTTTACTTCCGAAAGGAACTTACGACGATTGTTCAAGTACAGCTAATCTTAACTGCTTTATTTATGACATTTATTTATGAGAATACGATAATGAATGGTTTCTATTACTTGTTAATTAGCAGTCTCTTTATGATGACTATCGCCTTAACGAAAAGAAAACATGATCATTTTTTCATTACGATTGCGATTGCAATGGGTCTTTATCGTATTTTCACATATCCATTAATTGCCGACTTTCTGCCACTTGCCTTTGGTTGCTTTAGTATTATTCTTCTATCTTTTGTTTTCATTTTAAGAGGGAAGATGGAATGGGGAAGAGTTTGGGAAATTACTAGCTTTATTATTGCACTATCTACATTCTTGTTTACAATTGTTTATTATGGAGAACTATTTCTTGAAGGCAGTATATATCTAGTACTAGCCTACCTCCTATTAGCAATAGAATTTTTGCTTTTATCAAAAAGACTGGACTATAGCTTTATTCGTTATTTACCAGTAGTATTTTTAAGCTTAGCTTTATGGAATATGGCTGCCTTACTTCAGTTAATAAATGATGCAGACAGTATTTTACTCGTACTTTACTGTATTCATATTGGCTTATTATTTCTGCTTGGAATTTTTAATAAGGGGAGCTTTTGGCAAATTATTAGAAAACCTTCCGCTATTTATTCTGTTTCTTGGATGGCGTTTATATCTTTCATTTCAACGGTGATTTTTATCGGTAAATGGTATATCCCTTTTATGATCGGTGGATTAACAATAAGTCTATTTGTCGGAAATAACTTGATAACAAATAAAAAGTATAAGCAAATTCTTTCCTATATTATTCCAATTGCTGTTTTTGGTGTTTATTTTACCTCAGCACAAGCGATAAATATTTTACAAGAGCAAGGACTTCCTTTCTCTATGGGAATAGCTAGTATATTCATGATTTTAACAGGAAGTACGTATGAGAAAATAGATAAAGAGATGGGGAGAATTAGCTATTTCGTCGGGCAAATAATGTATGGTTTTGGTTTGCTTTTGGTTTTTGAATATTTCGATATGAATAAATGGATCACAACTGGATTGTATGTATTAGCTATTCTTGTATTTTATGATCTTTATCGTAGATTGAAACATATCCTGATTGCTTGGTTAATCGCTATGGTTAGTTTAATTAGTTATTTTACTTTTGTCAGTTCTGTTTGGAACAGCGATACGCTCGTATTTGAAACGCTAATGAAATACGGATGGATAGGATTGTTTATTTTAGCCTTTACATTAAAAAATACATCTTTTAGGCTGCCGTTTTTAACGATTTCGCATTCGTACTTATTAATAAATATGATTATTGATCAAATATTTGCAGGGAATGATTCCTTTCTTCCGTTTATCTATGCGTATATTGTATACAGAATAAGTATTCATTTGGTTGGAAATAAATATTTGGTTAGGACATTCCGTTATGGAAGCTATCTATCCATTTATTTCTTTTTGGCAAGGATAATTTCGTTTGATTTTGCTGGAGGAAATTCCTATAGTTTCGCGTTTATTGTACTGTCACTTGTTTTATTTAGTATGTATTTCGTAGCAAAGGAAAAGGTAGAGATTCTTTACTTTTTCTTACCATTCAGCATAATCGGGATTATTTTTTGGTTGTTTGCCACACCGTTTACAATGATTACTTATTTTGTAATCCTTGTTTATGTGGCACTTATCTTATTGGTGATTCATCGAGAAAAAATACACCTATTATCACTTAGTGGAGTAGTCTTGTTACTTATTAACAATGAAATACTGATGTATGCGAAAGATTTTCTTCCATTTGATCGCTATCTATTATCGCTTATTTGGGGAATCTTATTTCTGTTCATGAGTACGAGTGTTTATACAGCTATGGTAAGATTGCGGGAAAAAGGAGAGAAGTGGGTTGATTTTTATCTCATAGGAAGCATTCTTTCGATCTTATCTTTATACGTAATTGAAACAACGTTTAACTGGGATATTGTCTTACCTGGAGTGCTTCTTGTAGTCGTAGCATATATCCAAAGAAACAGGGTAGACAAAGAAATGCAGTGGATTCCTAAGCTAATAAGCTTGTTTTTATTGTTATTACCGTATTATTCCTACCTTACGTTAATTTCGATTCCTTCTTATATCACTTCAGAGCTAGTTGTATTACCGTGGTTAGTGATTATGATTGGTACAAAGAAAATCTTAAGGAATGGAAAGCAAATGTTAGCCTATATAGAATGGGGTGTAGTAGGTACGATAGCTCTGATATTGGCAATAGATGGATATCTTTCCCACACCATATACGATGCTATTATTTTGGGAGGGCTTGCAGTTTTATCTATCTTATCAGGTTTTTATTTCCGTTATAAATCCTATTTCTTTGTAGGGATTGGTGTATTAGTACTTAATGTATTGCTACAAACAAGGCCATATTGGGGCAATTTCCCTTGGTGGGTGTATTTACTAATGGCAGGGTCTATCTTAATTACAATTGCTAGTGTTTATGAAATGCAGAAGCAGGGAAAACAGCCGAAAGCTGTTACAAAGCTAACTGATTGGAAAAATAGGTTGATCTTATTTTTAAAAACATGGAAATAAAAATTAGGGTCTGAACGTACGATTGTTCAGACCCTAATTTTTCATAATATCAATTGTTTGGGTTAATTCCGCTGTTACAATGTATCTTTTTGGTGCATTTCCGATAAAGGAAAAAGGATAGCAGGTCGTCAAGGTGAGAACTGGTCTAGGTTTAGGGGTAAGAATGGTTTTGTCTTTGGAAGACACCACAGAAAATTTCGTGATTTTGTATTCATATTCTTTTTCCGTTGTTTCGAGAATCAAGGAATCATTTTTTTCTAGATCTTTAAGAAAGCGAAAGAAGGTATCGCGATGTCCTGATAGGATGACATTATTGTTTTCGCCTGGTAAAGCACTTTTTTGATAATGACCAGCACCTTTTTTTAAAATCTCGGCACTAGTTCCTTCATAGACAGGAATACGCTTATTCTGATTTGGTATAATGATCGCTGCAATTTTTTCGCCTGGTTGTGCCTTATGTAATTTCGATAACACCCTTTGTTTGCCTTGGTGGAAAGACGGCTGCCTTGTGATGCTTTCTACCTTCGTATAACTGGTAGAAACATACAGAATCATCAACACCCCTACCAAAATAAGGAAGAGTCCAAGCTTCGTTCTATTTTTCATAGCTTGCTTTCCTAAATACTAAAAAAGCACCGACCAATGCTAACATATACCCTATACATAAGAAGACAGGGAGCGGGGAAGCTGTATTGGGAAGTTGTGCTGCATATAAATTAGCTAATTCTTGCGTCACTTCGGTTAAAGCCACCATTTTATCGATGGCTTCGACTGAAGAAACCATATCTGGTGTCACGACTGCATCTCCAATTAAAGTATTTTGGTTATCATATAATTCGATGGCAACAGTTGTATCCATTTCCTTAAGAAAGAGGTCAGTTAGTGCAAGTTCCGTTCTTTTTCCATTATCATCAATACCAATACCAATTAATACTGGTCTTAAGGATGTTGTGTTAAAAAAGTCTTTCCAAAAAGCACTTAATGCAGGATTCGTTACTTCATTTACCCCGCTTTCTTGATCTGTAGCTTGGAAATCATTTAATTGTTCTTTCCATTCCTCAACTTTTGCAGCTAAAAGGGCAGGATTTTGTCTATTTAAATGCCCGTAAAATTGTTGTTTTTCCGTATCGTCAAATCCGATATTTTCAAGGAATTTTTCCAACTTAAGCATTTTATCTTCATGATTTTTATAAAAGTCAATGGCAACCTCTAAATCTTCTAAAAACCAAAAATCTTCGACACCTTCATGAAAGCCTGCTAATAGTATATCCAATTCCTCTCGCGTCATTGAATTTTGGACAAGGAGTTGATCTAGATTAGTTGGAGTGATTGGTGTACCAAGTTGCTTTTCTAAAAGTTGAATAGTATCAAAATCACTCGTTTTTAATCCTTTAAAAGTTAAATATTCTTCTAAGTCATTTGTCGTCCAGCCTAGTTTATTAGCTAACATCTCTACTTCTTTTTCACTTGGAGAAGCGAACACAGGTGATACTTGCATACATACACCAAAGAAAAGAAGTAAAGAATAAAGAAGTTTTTTCATTAGACAAACCTCCTCCACAGTACTTATTGGTAGTGTTTGTCATTTAATGAAAAAAATACGTGAATAAGCAAAGATATTTTTGGAGAAAGGGGAAGTGAGAGAAGTGAAACTAAAAAGGTCTTTGCTTTATGCAAAACCTAAGTTGAAATTATTCATTTGTTTAACACAAAAAATGAGATAGATCTGCTAAAGTGCTGTGGAAATCAGCAGAAATGGAAGTAAATCAGCCAAAGGAAAGAGGATATCAGCCAAACATGAAATAAATCAGCCGAAGGAAAGAGGATATCAGCCAAAAATGAAATAAATCAGCCAAAGTAGAGAGGATATCAGCCAAAAACGAAATAAATCAGCCAAAGGAAAGAGGATATCAGCCAAAAACGAAATAAATCAGCCAAAGGAAAGAGAATATCAGCCAAAAACGAAATAAATCAGCCAAAGGAAAGAGGATATCAGCCAAAAACGAAATAAATCAGCCAAAGGAAAGAGAATATCAGCCAAAAATGAAATAAATCAGCCAAAGGAAAGAGAATATCAGCCAAAAATGAAATAAATCAGCCAAAGGAAAGAGGATATTAGCCAAACATGAAATAAATCAGCCAAAGGAAAGAGAATATCAGCCAAAAACGAAATAAATCAGCCAAAGGAAAGAGGGTATCAGCCAAAAATCCGCCAACATCTAATTTATCTTGAAAAACTCCCATTACTTCATTTAGCTTTTCTTCTTCCTTAAATAGTAGAAGAAAAGCATCTCTCATCACATTTCTGATTGTTTTAACAGCTGTTAAAACCGTATGCTGTTCTAAGTAACCATATAGAACAGACGGAAGTCATTCTACTTTACCAGTACTATGGATAAGCTGGCCAGTAATAATATTTATTATCGATTGGTTCAACTAACCATCAGTGAAGGATGAAGTAAAATCCCCACTGATGGAAGAGAAGAAGTTCAAAACAAATAACTAGCATTTCAATAATTAACTTTCTAAATCCTTACATGTCCATCCTAATCGTTCTCCCCGGTGTAAACCTCACATTTTCATCCAACTTATTTTCTTTTGCCGTAATAGCTGTAGGAGTGATTTTATAAATCGCTGTTTTACTCCCTAGAGTAGACACGTATCTTTCTAAATGAGATTTAGCTAGTGGTTTTTCATAGTAACCGGGAACATATTTATGTAACATTGCTTGCATGACATCACGGGATTTATCGATATCTTCTAATAGCGTCACGTTTCCGAATATCATCACACACATATATGCAGTGTCAACTTTAGCGGGAATGGGATTGCTCATGATGCCTCGTTCTTCGCTGACAGTAAAGCATACTTGGTTATTTTTGCTGATGATGCGTGTTTTTCTTCCTTCACTTGCACCGTGAAAATATAGGTGATTTCCGAACCAAACATAATTAAGTGGAATGACATAAGGTGCATCTGCATCTACTAAGCCGAGATGTCCAATATGCGTATGATGTAAAAATTGATTAATTTTCTCTTTATCGGTAACTTCCATCATTGATTGTCGCATTACACTCATTTTTTTCTTCCTTTCCTTCCATTTATTGTTCCTTCATTTTAAAATGAAATAAGTGAATTCCATAGGAACAGTTTAAGAAAAGTTTTTAGGTACAAATAGATTTAAATGGAAAAGGAGGAGGAGTAAGTGAATATCGCTATTCATTTGCATACAGACAGTAAGGAGCCTGTATACATGCAATTGTATTACTATTTTAAAACAGAAATTTTAACCGGGAAGATAGAAGCAGGAACAAAGCTGCCATCGATTCGCTATGTAGCAAGCTTTTTGCAAATTAGTAAAAATACAGTCATTGCTGCCTACCAACAGTTGTGGATGGAAGGGTATGTGGAAAGTAAAGAGAAAAGTGGATATGTTGTGGTTGCTTTACCTAGCTATGAATATACAGCGACACAAACACAAGTAGGACATAAACAAAGCCAAAAGGTAGAGGAAAACTATTTGATAGATTTTCAGTATGGAGATATTGATATGACTAATTTTCCAATTAACGCTTGGAAGAAGACAGTAAAAGAGGTAATGGAGGACAAGCAATTTAACTGGATGATGTATGGAAACAAACAAGGTGAAATATTACTTAGAGAAGAGCTGGTTGGCTATTTATATAGATCAAGAGGGATTCAGACGACAGCCAATCAACTTATTATTACCGCAGGGACGGAACACTTAATTCATCTAGTCCTCTCGCTATTGGAGAAAAATTCATTATGTATCGGAATGGAAGAACCAGGATACGATGGCGTCCGAAATGTATTTAAGGAGAGAGAACTTCCTATTTATCCTATCCCAGTGAAGGAAGAGGCTGGGCACGACTTTTCTGCGCTAAATAGTTTGTGTAATCTCATTTATGTTACTCCATCACATCAGTTTCCAATCGGCAAGATTATGCCAATTTCAAAAAGGATTGAGTTATTAGAGTGGGCTGAAAAAGTGGACGGGTATATTCTAGAAGATGATTATGACAGTGAGTTCCGGTTTCAAGGTTCACCTATACCGAGTATGAAAGCAATAGATCAGCAAGATCGAGTTATATATATGGGGACTTTTTCGAAAGCATTTTTACCTTCCTTAAGAATAAGCTATATGATTTTGCCAAATCTGCTGCTTGAAAAGTGGATAAAAAAGAGTAGAACAGAGTCGCAATCAAGCTCCCCGCTATTGCAGTTAGCATTGGGTCTATTTATACAAAAGGGAGAATTTGAGCGTCATATTAAACGAATCCGTAAGGTCTATGAAAGAAAATATACTTTTTTAGTTCAATGCATCACAAAGTATATGGGTGATAAGGTTGAAATTATTGGTGAAAAAGCTGGTATGCATTTGTTGATTCGTGTTCCTCCTAAAAAGGAAGATGTATTTATCACAGAAGCAAAAAAGGTAGGAATAAAAGTATATTCTACGAAACCATATTATTCTCAGGAAAGAGAGGATTATCCTCTATTATTAGGTTTTGGGGGATTGAAAGAAAAGGAAGTGGAAGAAGGAATTCAACATTTAGCACAAGTTTGGTTTACATAAGGAGGAATATTTTTGGTATCAGTACGAACATTTTTAATTGGAATAATCGTTGCATTTTCTGCTTTCTTTGTTTTGGATAACTATTTTTCTTATCCCATATTTTTGAATATATTTATTTGTTATATCCTCGTATTTATTACAATGTATATCGCATCCTTGTTTAGCATTCATACAACGAGAAACATGATGATGTTGGAGAAGTTATTTAGAAAGAATAGAAAGCATCCATATTATAGTTTTGTCCATGCATTAAGTAATAAAGATGATAAAAGGGTAATTACAAGTTATCGAAAACTAATCAAACGGAAAAAATATCAATCCCAATTTGCTCTATTCACGATTTTATTTTCTCTTTATTTTGGAAAAACGTTAGGTCTGAGAGAAGAAGCGGAGAAAATAAAACAATTGGAAATAAAGTCCTACTACTTGGCGTTAATAAATATAGAAGAAAGTCAGTTTAAAGAAGCGAAGAAAATAATAACAACCATAACAAAGAAATGGATGAAAGAAGCACTGTTAGCAGAAATCGCTTTAAAAAAGGGGGAAGATGAAGTAGCGAAAAAGCATGCTAAAAGTGCTTTAAAGCATACGAAAGGTATTCAATATTATGTGTTGAAAAAAGGGTATGAAAGAGAATTTGAGTTATAGAAATTGAATTGGAATAGTAGTGGACTGTATCTTGTTTAGCTGTTTTTCTTTCCGAATGAAAATTTCAAGAATTTGATTTGCGTATATGGCGCAAATTGGATTTTGTGTAATCGGGATTGGAAAATCAATCGTTCTTTGTTTTTGTTCCCAACGACCAGAATCTTGGATGTTTGCTTTAATAGTAAGCAAATTCTTTCTTACAGAAAGGTGGATACTGTTTTCTAGACAGTTTGGTAATAATGCTTCAACAATATATTCCTTTTCTGTTTCGTACACGTCAATCCGAAATTCTGTTTCATCTAAAATGGAAGTCAGTGGATCAAGAAAATGATTTTTCAACCATTCATCCATTAAATGAATCCAGTTATCATCAGTCATATATAGTCCTCCTTAGTATATTTAGCTTATTCTAAAGAGGGGAAAAGGTGATGATGATTCCAAAAAAAAGGTTGTCTAAAGGTAGGGAAAGTCCTACTTAGACAACCTTTTTTCTTAGTCATTATTTTCTACATATGGTTCATGTTCATAAGCAGGCAAGTCACCGAATGTCGTCATAATACCTTCTTCATCCAAACTTTGTTCATAGCGTTTATGCTGTTCATTAGGATAAATGGTTATATTTTTTCCTTCTATATCTACTCCGACAAAGTTTTCATAGTCTTCAACATAGCCAATATTTTCATTGCTCTCTGTGTATACGTCATTATAATCGTCATACACTAGATTGGCAAAATCAGATGGTGTTTCTGAAGTACCCCA
Organism: Niallia sp. RD1; assembly: GCF_024219955.1. NCBI lineage: Bacteria > Bacillati > Bacillota > Bacilli > Caryophanales > Bacillaceae > Niallia > Niallia sp. RD1. The sequence goes on from NZ_CP100420.1 coordinate 3,899,318, forward strand.
ACTGGCAACCTCTTGCCACGAATCTTCGGCATCGAATCCGACTGATTCATCTTTATTATCCATATCAAATTTGCCAAAAGGAGGCGTTAATATTTCCTCTTCTACAGGACGATTATCCGAAATTTTCTGATCAGGAGAATGCTCCTTGCAGTAAAGAGTAGTAGGTATAACTTCCAGCCTCTCAATCGGGATATCTTGAGAACACTCTGTACACTTTCCGTATGTTCCTTCTTCTATTGCTTTTAATGCACGTAATACCCCCATATACTCATGGTGATAATGTTCCGACAGAGCGATATCTTTTTCTCTTTCAAATAACTCTGTTCCTTCATCTCCTGGATGATTATCATAACTAGATAGTTCCCCAACAGATTCATGGTAATGTCCATGTTTCAAATCCAAGTTGTCATTTTGTTCAAATCTTACTTCTAGATCTCTTTTTTGTTCATCCAATATTTTTTGAAAATGGGACATTTCTTGTTTATTTAGCATAAGAACCTAATCCTTTCGAGAATTCGTTTGCTTTATTAGTATGAGCAAAACGATTAAGAACATTAAAGGAAATATGTACATATCATTTTTTAAAATAAATGACAACGATTTTAATTTTATACCCTTACGCAAAACGTTAAAAATTGCTAGGGGATAGAGTACTTTATATGGGGAAAATATCAAGGTAATTCATATTAGTATGGAGGATATAGATGCATGGAATCAAAAAAACTAGCACTACATGAATCACTGGACTTACATGAAGTAATTAATTTCAAAACACTATGTCTTGCGAAATCAAAATTAATGCAAGGGCTTGTTTTTGATCAAGAGTTGAAAGACTTAATGAAAAAAGATGTAAATCAATCGATTCAAGCCCTTTCTGAACTAAGAGAAATATACAAGCAGGTGCCATTTGAAACAGATGTTCCGCAAAGTCGTCCAACACCAATTATAAATGGAGAGGAAGGTGTTACTCATTGAATCATGATCATTTAGATCCGATTAATGCTTTAAACATGCCAGAGATTGCAGACATGACATTTGCGATGGATTTTCTTGTTCGAGCAAAAGAGAGTGTCAGAAATATCGCGACAGTTTTAACAGAAACTGCATCGCCAGAATTAAGAGTTCTTTTAAGAAAACAGCTTAAACAAGCAATAAGCATGCATCAAGAAATAACCGAATTAATGATCGAGAAAAAATGGTTTCACCCTCATGATTTAAGCGAGCAGTATCAATTAGATCAGCTTTCTGCAAAGAATACGATCATGATTGGCAATATGAATTTATTTCCTGTTGAAACAAATCGAAAAGGCATGTTTGATCGCACGCCGGATCAACATTAGACATGGAGGTTATATGTAGATGAAAGCAGTAACATATCAAGGTATTAAAAATGTGGAAGTAAAGGAAGTAGAGGATCCAAAGATTTTAAAGCCAGATGATATGATTATCAAGGTCACGAGTACAGCCATTTGCGGATCTGATTTGCATTTGATTCACGGAATGATGCCGAATTTACAAGAAAACTATATTATTGGACATGAGCCAATGGGGATTGTTGAAGAAGTTGGCCCGGGAGTAACGAAGCTTAAGAAAGGTGATCGTGTTATAATCCCCTTCAATATTGCTTGTGGTGAGTGTCAATATTGTAAAAGTAATTTGGAAAGCCAATGTGATAACTCAAATGATAATGGAGATATTGGAGCTTATTTTGGCTATTCAGGAAGTGCTGGTGGCTATCCTGGTGGACAAGCGGAATATTTAAGAGTGCCTTTTGCGAACTTCACTCACTTTAAGATTCCAGAAACATGTGAAGAACCGGATGAAAAACTAACTGTTATTGCTGATGCCATGACGACTGGTTTTTGGAGTGTAGAGAATGCGGGAGTGAAAGAAGGGGATACAGTAATTGTCTTTGGTTGTGGACCAGTTGGACTTTTCTCCCAGAAATTCGCTTGGCTTAAAGGTGCAAAGCGTGTCATTGCAGTAGATTATGTTGATTATCGATTACAGCATGCGAAGCGTACCAATAATGTAGAAATCATTAATTTTGAACATATAGAAAATGTTGGTGCTTATTTAAAAGAAATAACAAAAGGTGGAGCCGATGTTGTTATTGATGCAGTTGGAATGGATGGGAAGATGACTGATTTAGAATTTCTTGCAAGTGGATTGAAGCTGCAAGGTGGTACGATAAATGCTCTTGTGATGGCTGCTCAAGCCGTTCGGAAATGTGGAACGATCCAAATCACTGGCGTATATGGTGGAAGATATAATAGTTTTCCGTTAGGAGATATTACACAACGTAATGTCAACATCCGCTCTGGACAAGCTCCAGTTATTCATTATATGCCATACATGTTTGAATTAGTTTCTACTGGGAAAATTGATCCAGGCGATGTAGTAAGTCATGTTTTGCCACTTAGTGAAGCAAAACGAGGATACGAAATTTTTGATACGAAAACAGATAATTGTATAAAAGTTGTTTTAAAACCATAAGGAAGGCAGGAGAGCAAAATGGATTATGTATTACATGAAGTATTAGAAGTTCAAGAATTGGCAGCTTTTAAGACGATTTGTTTAACTAAATCAAAAACAATGCGCGCTCTCGTTACAGACCCTCAGTTAAAAGAGATGATGTTAAGAGATGTGGATATTTCAACTAGACAGCTACAAGAATTTTCAACTATTTTAGCAAAAGCAACAGAGCTGGAAGGATTAGGAGTGAAGCGTGTATGAATTCCATTATTGAATATTTAACAGGGCTGGATGTATTAACAGATCAAATGATAGCGACAGACCTATTGATTTCGGCAAAAAGCGGAATAAGAAATTATGCAATGGCCATAACTGAAACAGGTCATCCGGAAATTAAAGCAATACTCGCTCGCCATTTGGATGAAGCCCTAGATATGCATGAAATACTTTCAACATATATGACTGAAAAAGGGTGGTACAATGCGTGGGAACCGAAGGAACAAATAAATCTTAATTTGCAAAATATAAATACGGCCATAAATTTGCCAACCTTATAAGTGAAAAAAGGAACTTGTTGTGAGCAACAGTTCCTTTTTGTTATGACGGAGGTGTTGAAAACTAATCTAGCAATATAAATTTACTGAAATATTTACCGATAAAAAAACAATTTCTTATGAAAATTCCTGTGTTAATAGGCATTTATAGAATAAAAATCACAAAATTTTTTGAAAAAATATATTATTTATCTTGAAAGCCTTTTCAAAAGGTGTTATTATTCGTATATGCCAGGTAATTATATTAGTGATTTTAAAGAAAAGTTTACTGGTTTTAAAAGAAACAAGAAGAGGGTTTTAAACATGGCAACGATTAAAGAAATTGCGGATAAGTCGAATGTATCAGCATCAACTGTTTCACGAGTGCTAAATAATGATCATACGCTTACCGTTCAGGCAAAAACAAGAGAACGTATTCTTCGAGTTGCCAAAGAGCTCGGTTATGAAACGATCTTAGAAAGACGGTTAAAGCAAAAACAGCAGGATACAAAACATGTTGGTATTATGCTAACTCAATCATTGGATGAAGAAATAAGTGATCCTTATTTTCTATCGATTCGTCAAGGGATTGAAATGGAACTTGCCCATAATGGAATCAAAACGGCTACATTTCGCTTACATGAAACAGAAGGAAATCAAATGATTGAAGAACTTGATGGGTTAATTGTCGTCGGTAGAGTGAAAGAGTCTACCTTAAAAGCAATCAGCAGGGTGGATAATGTGGTTTACATAAATCATTCTCCTAACGAAGACCTCTATGATTCTGTTGTTATCAATTTTGAACGTGCTACAGAAAAAGCGTTGCACCACTTATTAGTTACTGGATACAAACGAATTGGCTACATTGGTGGGAAGGAAATGGAACACTTAAAAAATCAAAAGCTTCTTTCAGAAGATAAACGTCTCACCACTTTTGAACGTTACATGAAAGAAAAAAACTTATATAATCAAGAGTCTATTTTTATTGGTGAGTATACAATGGCACAGGGCTATCAATTGATGAAAAAAGCCATTCAAACATCAAAGTTACCTGAAGCATTTTTTATTGGTAGTGATCCGATGGCGATTGGAGCTTTAAGAGCTATACAAGAAGCAAATCTTCATGTACCCGAAGATGTGGCCATTATTAGTTTTGATGATATTGAGGCAGCGAAATTCGCGAGTACACCATTAACAACAATTAGAGTTCCTACGAAAGAAATGGGTCAAATTGGGGTAAAACTTTTGTTAGACCGCCTAAATGGCAGGGAACTTCCGTTGACTGTTACGCTCCCAACAGAATTGGTTATTAGGGAAAGCTGCGGAGGGAAATAAAATAACTCTTTTTAAGGGGGTGATGAACGAATTAGTGTAAAAAGTATTCATATGTGTATAGCCCTCCCAGCACCAAGTTCTTGGTGCCAGGTTCAAAGTGATGGCAGTCACTTTTTTGCGGGCGGGTAAACTCCACCAACGAAAGGGAGCTTAATTCTATTATATAGATGCTCCCAAAAACCAGCAAGAGAACGAACTCGAAAATTAGGTGAAAGTACCTAGTGTTTTCAAAATACGAAATTTTAGGGGGCGTTTTTTAATGAAAAGGCTTTTAAAAACTATGGCGATTGCTATTGCTTTAACAACGATTGCAACTGGATGTAGTAAATCTTCAGGTGGTAATGAAGCAAATGGTGGTAAGACTGTCGTTACGATGTATTCGACAGTGACAAATGAAGCAGATAAAATTACAATGCAAAATGTTGTTGAAAAATTCGAAAAAGAAAATCCTGATATCGATATTAAAGAAAATTATCCTGCTGACGGTTATGAAGGAATGCTTCGTGTTAAGATGGCTGCGAATGATATGCCAGACTTATTTGATACCCACGGCTGGGCAATCCATCGTTACGGAGAATATGTAGAAGATTTGAAAGACATGAATTGGGTGCAAGATCTTGACCCGGCCCTAAATCAAATTTTAATGGATGATACCGGGAAAGTTTATGCTTATCCTCTTAATCAGGCAAAGGATGGACTTACATATAATGCAACACTTCTAGAAGAATATGGAATAGAACCTCCAAGAACCTTTGCTGAATTTATGACAGCGCTTGAAACAATTAAGAAAAAAGGAAAGGGAGAAGTGACTCCACTATGGTTTGCTGGCTCTGATAAATCAGCATTCGGCCAGTATTTTGATCAATTTTCAACACCGTTATTAATTACTGGTGAGAAAAATTTTAAGAAGGAATTGCTGGATGGAACGTTTGATTGGTCCAATTACACATTTCTAGCAGAAAAATTAAAGGAAATGCAAGATAAGAAGCTCCTTAATGAAGATGTCTTGACCGCTCAAAATCATCAAATGGTAGACTTAATGGCTCAAAGTAAAATTGCGTTTATAGTTGGCGGTGGCATGCTCGGTCCTTCTGTAGAAGAATTAAATCCAGATGTTAAACTTGGCATCACTCCAATGCCTGTAATCAAAGAAGGCGACGAACCCAGCTGGATTGGTGGCGAACGTCATACATTAGCTGTTTGGAAGGACTCTAAAGTTAAAGAAGAGGCGAAGAAATTTCTGGAATTTATCTCACAGCCAGAAATCGTGAAAGAGATAGCGGAAGGTACTTCACTTCCAGCAGGATTAACGAATACAGAATCAAAAAACTATTACTCTGATTATTACGAGAAGTATAAGGATATTAAAGTAGAGCCTTATTTTGACCGTATCTATTTACCGAGCGGCATGTGGGACCCTATGGGGGCTACTGGTCAGGAATTATTATCTGGGACTATGAAGCCAGAAGATGTTTCGAAAAAGATGGCAGAAGAATATAAGAGATTACTAGAACAAAAGAAATAGCTTTACGGTAGGAGGAACGAGTATCAACATTTGTACCTCTCAATCTAAACTAGGGGATGGTTACTTTGCTAAAAATAGCAACAAATAGGCAGCCAAATACCGACTCTTCTATAGAAGTGAAAAGGAACCGTAAAAAAAGGCAGGAATCCTCCCTTTGGTGGATGTATCTTCCAGCTCTTGCTGCTATCTGTTTTTTCATCTTTTATCCTTTTCTAAACGGAATTAAAATATCTTTTACAAACTGGAACGGGTTTTCACAAAGCTATGACTACATTGGGTTCAGCCAGTATGCAAGAATGCTGAAGGACCCAGATACCTGGCTAGTTGTAAAAAATACCCTTCTGTATGGTGTCGGTAGTACAATTTTACAGAATATTATTGGTTTAGGATATGCGCTTTTATTAAACCAAAGCATTCGTTTTAAGAATTTTACTAGGACAATTGTTTACTTGCCGGTCATTATTAGCCCACTAATTATGGGTTATATCTTTTACTTCTTTTTCGCCTTCCAAGGCGGAGCGCTTAATGATCTGCTTGTATTCCTTGGGCTAGATAAAATTAATGCACTAGCAGATCCGAAAGTGAACATTTGGTTAATAGTATTTGTGAATACTTTCCAATTTGTCGGTATTGCGATGATCATATATCTTGCTGGATTACAAAGTATATCAAAAGATTATTATGAAGCAGTACAAATTGATGGTGCATCTAGTTTTCAGCAATTTAAAAATATCACTTTGCCCATGTTAATGCCTTCTATTACGATCAATATGGTTATCAACATTATTGGTGGGTTGAAGTTGTTTGATGTGATCATCTCGCTTACAGGCGGTGGACCAGGCTATGCTTCTCAATCCATGTCGACATTTATGTACGATCTTTATTTTAATCGCCAGGATGCGGGATATGCAGCAACACAAGGTGTGTTTATGGCAGTCATCATATTAATTCTAAGCTTGGCAGCGCTAGTCTACTTCAAACGAAAGGAGATTGAGGCGTAATGGATTATATGAATAGAAAGAATAAATGGCTCCTTTCTGGAGTTGCGCTTTTGATTGCAGCCTTTCATTTAATCCCTTTCTATATTTTGATTACGACAGCATTAAAGGCGAGGGGAGATTTTAGTTCGAAATGGGTTTTCCCCAACATAATGAATTTTGCCAATTTTAAGGAAGCATGGGAAATGGCTAGTCTTGGCAATGCGCTCACCAATACGGCGATTATTACCACAGTCAGTGCCTTTTTATTAATTGTATTTGGCTCTTTGGCAGCATATCCGCTGGCAAGAAGACAAACAAAGCTAAATAAATTTGTGTTCATGTTCTTTATCGCAGTAATGGTTATCCCTCCTTTAACAGCATTGGTTCCGTTATATAAGCTTGTAGTGGACATAGGAATGATGAATACGCTTGAAATTGCCATCTTGAATAATGTTGCGTCCTTTCTGCCATTAACAATTTTCTTGTATTCAGGATTTATTCGTTCGACAATCCCAAGAGAATTAGAAGAAGCGGCAAAAATCGATGGAGCTAGTACATTAGGAATCTTTTTCCGTATTGTATTTCCGTTATTGAAGCCGGTTACTGCATCTATTTTAATCATTGCCTGTGTATTCATTTGGAACGATTATCAATTCGCTATTTTCTTCCTACAAGCAGAGGAAGTAAAAACAATAACGGTTGCTTTGGCAGGTTTCTTTGGAGAAAATGCTAACCGCATGCATCTTGTAGCTGCAGCAGCAATATTGGCTGTATTGCCAATGGTTGTATTGTTCTTATTATTGCAAAAGCACTTTGTTAAAGGATTAGCATCTGGTTCGGTTAAAGGATAAATACAAGAAAAATTGGAGGATTATAAAATGTCTAAAATTACATTTCTTGGAGCTGGTAGTACGGTATTTGCAAAAAATGTTTTGGGGGATTGCATGTTTGTTGACGCATTAGATGGTTTTGAATTTGCGCTATTCGATATTGATGAACAACGCTTGCGTGATTCTGAACAAATGCTCAATAATTTGAAGGAAAGTCTTGGGAAAAACATTCAGATTAAAGCATTTACAGATCGGAAAGAGTCTTTAAGAGAAGCGAAATATGTTATAAATGCGATACAGGTAGGCGGCTATAAGCCTAGTACAGTGATCGATTTCGAAATTCCGAAAAAGTATGGGTTAAGACAGACTATTGCCGATACAGTTGGAATTGGCGGGATTTTCCGTAATTTAAGAACGATTCCAGTTATGCTGGATTTTGCAAAGGATATGGTAGAGGTTTGTCCCAATGTCATAAACCTAAATTGTAAAAATATGTAAATATTAAAAAAGATTCATAAAATTGTTGTATAAAATTGAAAAAACCCCTTGACTTTTCAGAAACACCTCCATAATCAGCGTGAATACCAGTTCTTGGTATATCTCGTACGAAATGGGGTTTTTTTGTTGAAAAAAAGCAAGTTTTTAGAAGCGATTGAAGTATGTAGGGAGGTATTGTACGATTTCCATTTCATGTGCGATTCCCGCATGAAATCAACCTACTTTACACGTAAAGGAGGCAAATTGACTTTCCCAGAAACAATTTTGTTTGTGCTAAATCTAGTAACGAGAAGCTTGCAGATTGAGTTGAATGACTTTTTTGAGTTGATTAAAAAAGAAGGAGAAATTATAAGTAAACAGGGATTTTCACAAGCGCGAAAAAAAATAAAACCAGAAGCCTTCAAGACGTTATTTGACACCATTACGACGTGGTTTTATCAGACAAATAACTCCTTTAAATATAAGGGCTTCCGGTTATATGCGATTGATGCGTCTATCATAGAAATAGCCAATTCCCAAAGGCTAAGAGATACCTTCGGCGCATCAAAGGGCAATGGCAAGGAACTTGCCAGAGCCATGGTATCTACTATTTATGATATCGGAAATGATTTATTTGTAAAGGGGATAATCACAAAATGTACAGATAGCGAGCGCACAGTAGCGATAGAATTAATTGATAGTTTCCTAGAACTGCGTTCTAACCACGACCTTTTTCTTTTTGACCGTGGGTATCCATCTCAATATTTCTTTCACTATCTTTTGAAGAATAAAGTGAATTTTGTTGTTAGAACGCCAGTTAATTTTTACCGAGCCGCTATAAAAGAAGGGATCCCTGATCAGGTCATTGAACTCAAGTATAAAAGCAACGTCATGCGTTTGCGTGCGGTCCGTATCCCATTAGGCTCTGGAGAAGATGAATTACTTATAACGAATATATTAGATGAGTCTTTTGATATTCCGGCTTTTAAAGAGTTGTACTTTAAACGATGGTCAATCGAAACAAAATACGATGTCTTAAAAAACAAAATACAGATTGAAAGATTCTCAGGCGAAACAAAACAGACGATTGAACAAGAGTTTTATGCTGCTTTATTTTTAAGCAACATGGCTTCCCTACTAAAGCATGAGTCAGATGTGATCATCGCCGAGGATCAGAAGGATAAAGACTTAAAGCACAAATATAAAACTAACACCAATATTTTAATTGGCGCACTAAAAGATAAGCTCATTTGTTTAATCATTGAACCAAGTCAAAGGCGAAGAAAAAAGATGTATAAAGACCTACTGAACGAAGTTCAGCGAAATAGAGTCCCAATTAGACCTGGAAGGAAATTTAAACGTTCCAGAGGGCTAAATGCGAATAAACATGGATTTGGACAACGACCAGCTATCTAACAAAACGAACAAATAGGAAAATCAGGGAAATGCCAAAAAAATTAAATAGGCACTTCCCGGGCATCCTATTGGCTTTTTTAGTTATCAGAATATTATAAACATCAATTTTGGTTTACCACTGGTAATTACTGGTTTCTTAACTTGATGACATTGAGGTTTGTCCTGATGCGCTATTTATGAATTATACAAATCCTATGGCCGTTTTGACTGGAGTTATGAATCGCTATACCAACATTAAAACGGTTGGTTTATGCCACAGTGTGCAAGTATGTACAAAAGATTTATTTGATGCACTAGGTATGGATCGCACTGGTTTAAAGGAAAAAATTGCTGGAATTAATCATATGGCTTGGCTGCTTGAAGTGAGTAAGGATGGGGTGGATTTATATCCTGAAATTAAGCGAAGAGCTCGTGAATTGCAAAAAACAAAGCATGGGGATATGGTTCGGTTTGAACTGATGGATAAATTTGGTTACTATGTGACAGAGTCATCTGAACACAATGCTGAATATCATCCATACTTTATCAAATCTCGTTATCCTGAGTTAATTGAGCGCTTTAACATTCCACTTGATGAATATCCATCTCGTTGTGAAAAGCAAATTAATAATTGGATAGCCATGAGAGAGGATTTGGTTAACAATAAATCTTTGGATCATGTGCGTTCCCATGAATATGGTTCCCGCATTATTGAAGCAATGGAAACGAATGTTCCGTTTAAATTTGGCGGGAATGTCTTAAATACTGGCAGACTAATCAGCAACCTTCCGGAGAAAGCGTGTGTTGAGGTGCCGTGTATTGCGGATCGTAGTGGAATTATCCCAACGTATGTAGGTGATCTCCCAGAGCAGCTCGCTGCATTAAACAGAACGAATATTAACACGCAATTACTGACCATTGAAGCAGCAATCACTTTGAAAAAGGAATATATTTATCAAGCCGCTATGCTTGATCCACATACAGCAGCTGAGTTATCAATGGACGATATTATTTCTCTATGTGATGATTTAATTGAAGCTCATGGAGATTGGCTGCCAAATTTTAAAAGTGAAACTAGCATTGCAGTAACGAAATAACTAAAGTTAATATGTTTACAAAGATAGGGACCGGATTTTTTCTAAAGCCGGTCCCTATCTTTATTTGAAAAACTCGAAAGATACTTATTATTTTTCAGGTCTTAAAATTTTTAAATGCAAAGGTAGGAATACGAGAAATACTAATACAAGAAATACTAATACAAAGACAGGTATAGAGTACCAGGTTTTCCACCCTTTGGTCGTCATATAGCCTGTTAGTACAGCGCCCCATTCTAATAGGAAAGAAAGGACTACCCACATCCATTTATACAGAAGAGATTTAGTGTGAATCAAAAAGTTTAGGTAAATCAAGCCGATCGCTGGTGGAATGATCGTCACAAAAAGATAGTCAATAATGTACGTTTTAGAGGAGGGACCGAGTTGAAAGGCTTTTAAAACATCACCTACAAATACATCTCCAAGCCATGTAGCAAATCCAATTATTCCAACGCTAAAATACATTTCCCTTAATGTAAGTCTTTTCGGCATAAAGGAGACAATAAGCACAAAAACGATAATGAGAGTATAAGGATACCACAATTTTTCCCACACTTCCTTTTTTGAGAAAATCATAATAATAGCTATTCATTTCCCTTACATTACCGCTGTTATACTATCACTGAAAAAATTAACAATGAATAAAGTCCCTCTTAAAAAAGGGGGGACTATAAAAAATACACTATTTACTTACTTGAATGAAAACTAAATTAATCTAGTTTTGTTGTTGAAGTTTTGAACAAGGAATATGCTTCATTACTAATGTAGACATTATCTTGTTGTATTTGTGCATTGGAATTAGGATTACTTGTTTCAGATGTTTGATTTTGAAGTGCTTGAATTTGTGCCTCTATTTCTGAGATTTGTTTTTTTAATTGTTCCAACTGTTTCTCTTTTTCTTCTTCTTGAATGGTTTCATTTTGCTCGATTTGCGTTTGTTGTGACTGCAATTGTTGTTTTTGACTTTCTAATGTTTTAATTTGATTGGCAACATCAGAGGAACGACTGGTTATTGTAGTAGAACTTGCAGTTGTACTTGAAATAGAATTAATCATGGTTATTTTTCCCTTCATCATAAATAATGAAGAATTATATTATACATTTCTTTATTTTTCCTTAAGATATATTAAAGTAAGGTGGAGTACTTTCCAACAGGACAATAGTATAAAAAAACAACCTAGGATAGATTATTGAATGATAATTGTGAAATGATAGGAGGTGGAAGGATTATGTCAGTTAAAGAGTATTGGAAAGAGATAAACAAAGCGAGCGATAAGGTATCATCATTAATAAATTCCTATTGGCACGAACACTCTAATTGGAATAACTGGCAGTTTTGGATCATTTTAATTTTCTTGATCGTTCCCCTTATTGTCCTGCTGGTAAAACTGGATAAGAATAAGACCCTTCAAATTCTTTTCTTTGGATATACAGTTCACATGCTTTGGACATATACGGAACTTACCCTTATTAGAATGGGATATATGGATCATCATTATTTTATTCTACCATTTTTACCCCAAGCAATTGGGATAACATCTTCTTTTCTTCCAGTTTCTTTTATGTTGCTATACCAATATTGTGTGAAATACGATAAGAATTTTCTATTATGGACATCTGTAATATCTGCTATTATAGCCTTTGTACTTGTCTCTATTGAGAAGCAAATAGGATTTCTTGCTCTATTAAAAGGGTTTAATAGCTTTCATATATTTTTGTTAGATGTTGCTATTACTATGTTAGCCTACGGACTAACAAACTTTTTTATAACTTTTTATAAGCAAGATAAAAGTAGGACTAGGGCATAAGTATTTTTAACGAAATCACCCGAAATGATTATACGTATATGCTATGAAATATTCGTATAATCATTTCGGGTTTTATTAATTTTAAGGAAAAAGGTTTGTGATGATCACGCGCAGACGGAATACACTTCGCTTTCCATGGGGCGAGCGCCGAGCCGCTTCGGCTTCGCCTGCAGGGTCTCGGACTTTCTCGCAGCTCCCATAGGAGTCTACGTGTATTCCGTCTGCTTCGTATTTCCTACTCATTATATTTTCTTTTAAAAAAATGATGAAACGAAACAACCTTTAAAAACGAGTTGGTTTCGCTACTAAATGAGAGATTGTTCGTCTTTATCTATTATATATTTTGTTTTGTCCCAGTATGTTTACTATTTTTTGTATTGATAACACTTATATATTTAATTTAGCGAAGGACTAAAATCAAAAGTTGAAAAAAGCCCAACACATGTGAGAAGAGCTTTTTTCTATAAATCCAATAATAGCTTTTTTTCGTATCTTCCAACTCTTCTGAAGTAATTATTCCATCAACATACAACGCTTTAAATTTCCGAATTTATTTCTTGCTAATTTTCAGAAACATGAGCACTTATCATATTCGACAATTAGAGTATTCAACGACAGTAAATTTAACAGCTATATGAAATCTTTTTCTTCATTTATCATATAGCTTAACAGAAAGAAGGGCCAAATGAGTGACCGCTTTTTGACCACACATTTGACCATATACTTGCAATCAATAAAGTTAAGTAACGTGATTGAAATACAATTTAATTAAAGGGCATAAAACTCTTTAAAATAAGCCACATTGTTAACTAGAATGTAATAGAGTAAATTAATGTATTTTCCTCACATATCGTGGTGGCTGTTATGCTTTTGTCTTGAATGGTTGCGGTTTTTCACTTTTTTGCTGCCGCTAAGAGGTTCGGGTTGACCAGATTGATTGCCTTTTGGAGCATTTCGGCGCATATCTTTACTGTCATTTTTATTCATTAGTTAATCTCTCCTTTAATGTTTTTATGAAGAGGTATTACTTCACTTTCCTTTATAGAATGGTTATATACACGCTCATTTATACCGCATATTTTTATGTTACTCTGCACAACTTATTGGTAAGCAACATGAATTTAAATCAGGAGGATTAAAAGATGCCTTATCATAGTAATAAACAGGAAGCTTTTCAAGATGCACAACGTAATTTGTATGAAACGCAAAACCTTTATCAAGATATTGTAAAGGATTCAGCAAATTATGGTCATCAGCTTAAACATTTGAAGCAAGAAATCAATGAAACATATCAACAAATTGAAAATGCATTGGAAGTAGCGTCTGAGCATCAAAGACAGCAATTAGAAAGCTTCCAAAGAGATTTAAAAAGTATTGTTGATGAAGTGAATGAAATATAAAAGATTAGACCATCTGAAAGGCAACTTTTTGATGGTCTTTTTTGGGGATTTATATTTTTTAAAGCGAAAGTGAAGTGTAATGCAACGTAATTGTTCTAACTATTAAGTCAATGAAAAGGAGATAAAAAAAATAACTGATAAGAAAAACTTATCGTATTTGATAACTTTCTTATTATTTACTTATCACAATCCTTGTATTAAAATTATAGATGGTAAATAGATAATAGAGAGATCAAATTGTTCGACTATTTTTCTATTTTTGGTATATGATTACAATGAGGGGGTAATACATATGGCAAAAGATTTTTATAATGCCCGCCAATCGTTTGAAGTTGGTGGAAAGCGTTATCACTACTATCAATTAGCAGCTTTAGAAAAGAAGGGAATCGGTACGATTTCAAAATTGCCGTATTCTATCAAAGTGTTACTAGAATCTGTTTTACGACAAATGGATGATTTTGTTATTAAACAAGAACATGTAGAAAACCTCGCAAAATGGGGAACTGACGAGGTAAAGGAAATTGATGTACCATTTAAACCTTCGAGGGTAATCCTCCAAGACTTTACAGGAGTTCCTGCAGTAGTGGACCTTGCTTCCTTGAGAAAAGCAATGGCTGACTTAGGCGGAGATCCTAGTAAAATTAATCCGGAGAAACCAGTAGATTTAGTTATTGACCATAGTGTTCAGGTTGATAAATATGGAACTCCTGATGCATTAAAAGCAAATATGGAATTAGAGTTTGAAAGAAATGCGGAAAGATATCAATTCCTAAGCTGGGCGCAAAAAGCATTTGATAACTATCGTGCTGTACCACCAGCAACAGGCATCGTTCACCAAGTGAATTTAGAATATTTAGCAAATGTAGTTCATGTAAATGAAACAGCAGACGGCGAATATGAAACATTCCCAGACACACTTGTTGGAACAGATTCTCATACGACAATGATCAACGGAATCGGTGTTCTTGGTTGGGGTGTTGGCGGTATTGAAGCAGAAGCAGGTATGTTAGGACAACCTTCTTATTTTCCAGTACCAGAAGTAGTTGGCGTTAAACTTGTTGGTGAAATGCCAAATGGTTCAACAGCAACTGACCTTGCATTAAAAGTAACGCAAGTGCTTCGGGCAAAAGGGGTAGTAGGAAAGTTTGTTGAGTTCTACGGACCTGGTGTGACGCAATTACCACTTGCAGACCGTGCGACAATTGCCAATATGGCACCAGAATATGGGGCAACATGCGGATTCTTCCCAGTTGATAAAGAATCTTTAGCTTATATGCGCCTAACTGGACGTTCAGAAGAGCAAATTAATGTCGTGGAAGCTTATTGCAAAGAAAATGGATTATTCTTCGATCCAACGTTAGAGCCTGTTTATACAGAAGTTGTTGAAATTAATCTAGCAGAAATTGAGCCAAATCTATCTGGTCCAAAAAGACCACAGGATTTGATTCCACTTTCTAAATTAAAAGAAGTTTTCAATAAATCAGTAACTGCTCCAGAAGGAAACCAAGGTTTTGGATTAGAAGCAGACGAATTTGACAAAGAAGTAGTAGTTGATTTTGCAAATGGAGATTCTACTACGATGAAAACTGGTTCTGTTGCAATTGCTGCAATTACAAGCTGTACGAATACATCTAATCCATACGTATTAGTCGGTGCGGGATTAGTTGCAAAAAAAGCAGTAGAAAAAGGAATGGAAGTACCTAAATTTGTTAAAACATCCTTAGCGCCTGGTTCTAAAGTAGTTACAGGTTATTTAAGAGATTCAGGACTTCTACCATATTTAGAACAAATTGGATTTAACCTAGTAGGATATGGCTGTACAACATGTATCGGTAACTCTGGTCCACTAAGAGATGAAATCGAGAAAGCTATTTCTGATTCCGATTTACTTGTAACAAGTGTGTTATCAGGCAACCGTAACTTTGAAGGGCGTATCCATCCGCTAGTAAAAGCAAACTATTTAGCATCACCGCCATTAGTTGTTGCTTATGCACTTGCTGGAACAGTAGATATTGATTTGCAAAAAGAGCCAATTGGTAAAGATAAAGATGGCAACGATGTTTTCTTTAAGGATATTTGGCCATCTACTGAGGAAGTAAATGAATTAGTTCATCGTACGGTAACACCTGAGCTATTTAATAAAGAATATGAAAGAGTATTTGATGATAACGAGCGCTGGAATGAGATTCAAACAAGCAGTGATTCTTTATATACCTTTGATGATACTTCTACTTATATTCAAAATCCGCCATTCTTTGAAGGATTAAAACCAGATCCTGAGCAAGTACTGCCATTAAAAGGCTTAAGAGTTGTAGGGAAGTTTGGTGATTCTGTCACAACTGACCATATTTCTCCTGCTGGTGCAATCGGCGTTAATACGCCAGCTGGTAAGTACTTAAAAGATAATGGAGTACAACCACGTGATTTCAACTCATATGGCTCTCGTCGTGGTAACCATGAAGTAATGATGAGAGGAACCTTTGCGAATATCCGTATTCGTAACCAAATTGCTCCAGGTACAGAAGGTGGATTCGCTACTTACTGGCCAACTGGAGAAGTTACCTCCATCTATGATGCTTGTATGAAGTATAAAGAAGAAGGCACTGGCTTAATGGTTATTGCGGGCAAAGATTACGGAATGGGTTCATCTCGTGACTGGGCGGCAAAAGGAACAAACCTTTTAGGTATTAAGACAGTTATTGCAGAAAGCTTTGAAAGAATTCACCGTTCTAATCTCGTGTTAATGGGTGTGCTTCCATTACAGTTTAAAGATGGTGAAAATGCTGAAACTTTAGGTTTAACTGGGAAAGAAACATTTAATGTTTATGTTGACGAAACAGTTAAACCACGTGATTACCTAGAAGTAACAGCAACTACAGAAGATGGTAAGAAAATTATATTTGAAGTGTTAGTACGCTTTGATTCTGAAGTAGAAATTGATTACTATCGTCATGGTGGTATCCTACCAATGGTATTGCGTGATAAGTTAAGAAATTAATAGATTAAGAGAAGCTCTCTCTATTTAAAGTTGATAATTTTTCTTTCTTTTTGGTATATAAATGTGCCTAGAAGTTAGAGGAAGAGCCACTTTAAAAGAGGGAGTTTTTTTCAACTGTTATAGGAATAAAGATTCTAATTGTAACAAACAAACAAGTGGTTTTAAGTGTAATTATCTATCAAAGGAGAAATATTATATTATGAAAATAATCCCCGAGCTTATTAGGGTAAGGAATCTACATTATATAATAAGATGTGCAGAAGAAACGGATGCAGAGCAACTTGTACAAATTAGGCTACAAATTGATAGAGAAACTACCTTTTTGGATCGTGAACCTGGAGAGGGGATGCTAACTCCATCAGATTTTAAGCATTTAATTCGTACAGATTCAGAAGAATCAAATCGTTTGTTTTTACTAGCTGAAACCGAAAATGGTACTATTATTGCTTTCTCACGATGTGAAGGTTCAAATTTGCAACGTCTAAAGCATAAGGTCGAATTTGGAATTTGTGTATTAAAGGATTATTGGGGCTTTAAAATCGGCCCGAAATTATTGGAAACGTCTATTAAATGGGCATCTGCAAATAAACTCACTAAGATGACTCTATCTGTAATAGAAACAAATGAGAAAGCAATCAACATATATAAGCGATATAACTTTGAAATAGAAGGGATATTAAAAAAAGATAAACGGCTTGAAAACGGAGAATACTATTCTACCATTATAATGTCACGATTCTTATCTGATTATAAATAGGCAGCGCGATATATTAGTAAATGTGAATGAACTTTGTTACTATATATATGTTAGAAAATAAAGGAGTGATGAAAATGACATTAACATTTGGGAAATTAGTAGAAGAAGCGAGAAAGAATGTACCTGGTATTTCATCTGTTGAAGCAAAACAAAAAATAGAAGAAAACCCAAACACTTACATAATTGATGTTCAAGATGCAACTGATGCTGGGGCATGTGGCTTAATTCCTAGCTCTGTAAATATTTCTTTAGGTATGCTTCCGATTCGGGCTGATTTGGAATTACCCGAGGAGCTAAGAGATCCAGAATTAGCGGATCGTAATCGTTCAGTTATTGTTACATGTGGACTTGGTGGACAAGCATCACTTGGTGCCTACTTACTAAAACAAATGGGCTTTACAGATGTAGCATTTATCGAAGGCGGAACTACTGCATGGAAAAAAGAGGGCTTTGAAACAGTTTAATTATAATCTTTGTATCAAAAAAATGCCGAAACTATAAAAGTTAACGGCATTTTTTTGATGGGAGAACACGCTAATAACCTAGTTGTTTATCCACGACATTGATTAAATCTTTTCCTTCTTTAAAACGTTGAATGTTTTCTAAAAAAACTTCCATATAACGATCTAATGTGTTCGGTGAGAAAAACGCATTATGTGGAGAAATTATCACATTATCTAGTTCCCATATGGGGTGTTCCCGGGGTAAAGGCTCTACTTCAAATACATCGAGTGCAGCACCGGCAATTTTTTGCTCCTTTAATAGATAAATAAGTTCTTTTTCTACAATCGTATTGCCTCTCCCTATATTAATTAGAAAACTCGTTCGTTTCATTTTTAGTAGTTTTTCTTGATTAATAAGATGATATGTATCAGGAGTTGAAGGCAGAGCCAGTATTAAAAAGTCAGATTCGGCTATTACGTCATCTAATTGATCAAGACCAACTATTTTATCTGCCAGGTCCTCTTTTGATAGAAAAGAGGGTCTTTTTTTACAACCAATTACACGCATATCTAATGCTTTAGCACGTTTAGCAATTTGCTTACCGATTTCACCGTATCCGATAATTCCAACAGTGGCACCAGCTAAGTCAGTAATTGGAGTGGGTGCCCAACTGTTATTGAGCTGGTTTCGGACCATAAAAGGGATGCCTCTTGCTAATCCAGCCATCATTGCAATTGTATGTTCTGCGATAGGAATAGAGGTGCATCCCTTTGTATTAGTAATAATGATATCGCTCCTTCTCACTTCCTCTGTCAATAGAGCGTCAAGCCCAACACTTAATGATTGAACCCATTTAATCTGAGACGCTTGTTGTAAAATCGATAAGGAGTCGGTTAAGCCTAAAGTTAACACGATATTACAGTCCTTAATATCTTGCGTTATTGGTGGTTCAGGATCACCATATTGCCAAGGATCCATAATAAATTCTGCGCCTAATGCTGTCATTTTATCTAAATACTTTTGTGGTATACTTCTTCTGATGTAGATTATAGGATTATCCACTTCACTAGGCATTAATTCACTTCCTCGATAACTTGAATACTATTTACGTGGTCATAATAGGTATCAGCCAGTCGCTTGATCGCTTCATGGATAATATCTTCTTTACAGAAAGTAAAACAAAGACGCATGTGATGAAATCCTTCATTTTCTAAAAAGAAATGTTTACCAGCTATATAAGAAACACCAGCAATTATTGCAGCATCTAGGAACTCGCTCGTATCAATATGGGTTGGGAAAGTAAGCCATAGAAAGAAACCTCCATTTGGTTCATGAAAGGAAACTTCTTCACCAAAGTACTGTTTGATTGCTGAAACCATCGCATTCTTCCGAGGAAGATAAATACTATTCAGATAGCTGATTTGTTCGTCCATGTCCATTTGTTCTAGTAAATTTTTAGTGACTTCTTGAACATATACACTGGTTAAACCATCGACTTTTAAAATTTTCATTTTTTCGATAATTTGCGGCAAGCCAATGGCCCACCCTAGTCGCAATCCGGGTGCAATGATTTTTGAAAAAGTGCTTAAGTAAACAACTCTTTCCGGTCCAAACGAATAAATTGCTGGAGAAAATGTCCCATCAAAAGAAAGCTCTACATAGGCATCGTCTTCAATGATAAAGAAATTATATTTATATGCCAATTCTGCAAGACGTTTTTTTCTAGCAAGAGATAAATTTACGCCACCAGGGTTTTGGTAATTTGGTATGACATACATTAACTTAGGTAATGGAAGACCTTTATTGACTCTTGTGATTAACTCTTGTTCAACTAAATCAACTCTGAGCCCATCTTCATCGATCGGAAAAGACACTAACTTCGTTTCTGCTAATCGAAATGTTTTGAGTGCGCCAAAAAAGGTCGGTGCTTCAACCCAAATCTCATCACCAGGATCGGTAAGCGTTCTTGTAATTAAGTCAATAGCTTGAGAGCTTCCAGCAGTAACCATTATTTTTTCTTCGCTTGCAATAATTTCGCGAAGCTTAGATCTTTCTTTTATCCAATTGACGATATTTTTAGGACCAGAACCACCACTATAAGCTAAAGCTTGTCTACCTTGTGTCTTCATTGCTGCTTCAGTAGCCACCGTCATTTTATCCACCGGAAGAGATTCCGGGGCTGGAAAGCCGAAGGATAGAGGGATTAGATTATCGTTATTTCCAGCAAAGGCAGAGCCGATAACCTCGGTTTCAGGGAATCTTTTACTAAATGAAAATGGCTTTAATAAATGCATGTTTATCACCGTCCACGAATTATTTGAAATAATCTTAACTTCTGAACAGAAGTTAGGCGAGTTTGCCTCTTGAATAATCCACTTGCACACCCTTTCTTAAATAAGTAATTTTAATTAATATAAGCTATTTGTTTCGTGTTGGGAAATATTAAATACCTTTAAAAATAGAAGAAAACAAGAGATTAAAAGTAGAAAACAGCTTAAATTAACGAAAATTCGGAATTTTGTTAATATAAACTATATTTTAATTGGTGGATTATTGTTAGAAAAGGTGCTTTATCTTACAATCTTATAATTAGACAAAATTCTACTCGATTAATATAGCAAATGATGTCAAAAAAAGGAATAATTAAGAAAAAAATGATGAAAACGCTACCTAATAAAATTTTTAAAAAATTATAAAAAAACATTGTTTTACGAGAAAATATTCCTTATAATGAAATCAAGTTAGATAATAGAACATGAATTGTGAGGTAAGTTAACATGACTGAAATTACATTAGAGAAAATTGAAAGTATTGTTAAGGAAAAAAGTGTAGAGTTATTACATCTACAATTTGTGGACATTGAGGGGATTTTAAAAAATATTACGATAACTGCACAACAATTAGATGATGCTGTAGAAGGAAAAATCATGATTGATGGTTCATCCATTAAAGGATTTTCTCCAATTAACAAATCAGATTCATATTTATTACCAGATTTGAACACATTTACTGTTTTACCTTGGACAGAAACAGAAGGATATTCAGAAGCTCGTTTCCTTTGCTCTGTAACCAATCCAGATGGATCTTTATTTGAAGGGGATACTCGTAACGTTCTTAAGAAAACAGTTGAACGTGCTGCTGAAAAAGGATATAGCATTTCAGTTGGACCTGAATTAGAATTTTTCTTATTCAATACAGACGAAAATGGAAATCCAACATCTGAATTAAGTGATAAAGGTGGCTATTTTGAGCCATCGCCAAAAGATTTAGGCGAAAAAGTACGTATTGAAATTTTCAAAACGCTAAGAGCAATGGGCTTCACAATTGAAGCACTACACCATGAAGTAGCAGAAGGACAGCATGAAATTAATTTCAAGTATGCTGATGCGTTAACAGCTGCTGACTTAGCAACAACATATAAATGGGTTGTTAAAACAATCGCTTCTCAATATGGTTTACATGCAACATTTATGCCGAAGCCAGTATTCGGAATTAACGGTTCTGGAATGCATGTTAATATGTCATTTTTCCAAGATGGAGAAAACAGCTTCTATGATGCAAATGACGATTTAGAACTTTCTGAAACAGCATATTCATTCATTGCTGGTGTATTAGAAAATGTTAAAAATTTCGTAGCTGTAACCAACCCACTAGTAAACTCTTATAAACGTTTAGTACCAGGATACGAAGCACCTTGCTACTTAGCATGGTCTGCCTCTAACCGTTCAGCTTTAATCCGTATTCCAGCAAAACGCGGAATGGCTACTCGTGTGGAACTTCGTTGTCCAGATCCATCATCAAACCCATATCTAACTTTTGCTGTAATCGCTGCTGCAGGATTAGACGGAGTGGAAAAAGGACTGAAAGCACCAGCACCAATTAATGAAGATATCTTCCATATGACAGAGGATCGTCGTGAAGAACTTGGAATTGATAGCTTGCCTGGTGGATTAGATGCTGCAATCGCAGAACTTGAAGCGGGTGAAATCGGTCTAAAAACACTTGGAGAGCACGTATACAGTGAATATGTAGCTGCTAAAAAAGAAGAGTGGGATAACTATCGTACTACTATTCATGCTTGGGAAATCGAAAACTATCAATATAAGTTTTAATATACTAGTTAAATAGAATGGGATCCTTTTGAAACTGCAAATAAACGCCTATAAGGCTTTGTTTGCAGTTTTATTTTATCTTTACAATTAATTATTTTGATGAAATATGTTAGGTATAGTATTTACTTGCCGATAACAATAATTCTTATAGATAATACTTATATTAGGGTAGTAAATACCTTCTTTTTTTATGTTCTATTCTTTAAATTCTGGTAAGTTATGATAAAATAAAGAAGGATGTATGAATATAACAAATACGTCATCAGATTATCGTTATAAGGAGATTTGCTAAATGGAAAAAGTGTTGATATTTGGTCATAAAAATCCGGATACGGATACTATTTGTTCTGCCATTGCATATGCAGAATTAAAAAAAGCGCTTGGAGTAGAAGCAGAAGCAGTTCGTCTTGGTGACGTTAGCGGAGAAACAAAGTTTGCTTTAGATCATTTTAAAACAGATGCTCCACGTTTTATTGAAAAAGCAGGAACAGAAACAAAATCAGTTATTTTAGTTGACCATAATGAATTCCAACAAAGTGTGGAAGATATTAAAAATGTAACTATCTTGGAAGTAATTGATCACCATCGTATTGCAAATTTTGAAACAAGTGATCCTTTATACTATCGTGCAGAGCCAGTAGGTTGTACAGCTACTATTTTAAATAAAATGTATAAAGAAAATAATGTAGAAATTAAGAAAGAAGTAGCTGGATTAATGCTATCAGCAATTATTTCTGATTCTTTATTATTTAAATCTCCAACTTGCACAGATCAAGATGTACAAGCTGCAAAAGAACTAGCAGAAATTGCTGGTGTAAATGCAGAAGAATACGGTTTAGAAATGCTTAAAGCTGGCGCTGATTTAAGTGATAAAACAGTGGAGCAATTATTAAGTATTGATGCAAAAGAATTTTCTATGGGTACATACAAAGTAGAAATCGCACAAGTTAATGCAGTTGATACAAATGATGTTATTTCTAAGCAAACTGAATTAGAGACGTCTATTCAAGCAATCATCGATAAAAAAGGCTTAGATCTATTCCTTCTTGTAGTAACAGATATTTTAAATAATGATTCTGTTGGTGTAGCGTTAGGTAATAAATCAGAAGCTGTTGCTAAAGCATTTAAAGTTGATTTAGAAAATAACACAGCATTGTTAAAAGGTGTAGTTTCACGTAAAAAACAAATCGTCCCAGTTTTGACAGAAGCTTTCGAAGCACTATAATATTGATAAATTCGTGTTGTTAGAATTACGTTTTTTTACAATTCCGATATACAACATATAGTGTTTTAATAATACCTTATATTCCATATGTTGTGGTAAAAATCAATTAAAACATCAAAAACCCCCTTTTTCAAAATCATACTTTTAAAAATAGGGGGTTTTTCTACAATCTGGAGGATGGGACATAACTAAATAGATACTCTGTAAAGACGAACAATTTCTAATATAGCTAGTAAATAGCGGCTGCTTTCGCATACTTTTTACAAGAGGAAATATAATTAGTTGGAAAAACAGAGCAGCCGGAATACACGAAGACTCCTATGGGATTAGCGAGACAGTCTGAGACCCTGCAGGCCACAGGCCGAAGCGGCTCAGCGCGAGCCCCATGGAAAGCGAAGTGTATTCCGGCTGCGGGGAATCGCACCAAACTTCATGGAAACATCCTTTGAAAAACAAATAAAAGCCCGAACAATTATACGGAACATTCATTAGCATCTTCGTATAATTGTTCGGAATTATCCTTGGCTGGAATACTTATGTCCCAGCCTCGTTTTTATTGGAGGATAAAAATAAAAAATGAAATTTGTTTGAACCAAATTAACAAATAATTTTACGCAACCAACATAATAAAATAAAACTAATTGGATAATCTATAAAAAAGATTTTTTAAGAAGGCCGTTTTCTAAAGGTTTGTTGTTTTTCAATAGAAAAAAAAGAATTAGTTGGAAAAAATGGAGCAGCCGGAATACACGAAGTCGCCACGGGGATTAGCGAGACAGTCTGAGACCCCGGAGGCGAAGCTGAGGAGGCTTAAGCTTAGCCCCACGGAAAGCGAAGTGTATTCCGGCTGCGGGTAATCGCAACAAACTTTACGAAAACAACCTTTAAGAAAAAGTAATCTTACAATAAGTGAATGAAAAAAAGATGAACAAAGGAGGATTTTATGAACCAAAAAATTGTTTCTATTGCTTTTGTGCTGCTAGCCATTTTTTTTCTTACCCATACAAAAGTTGTCCAAGCGGCAACTGGATTGAATATAGGGGATACAGCTCCTAATTTTACACTAAAGGATTTAAGTGGTAAAAAGGTCCAGTTATCTGATTTCAAAGGTAAATCTGTCATGATTAATTTTTGGGCAACTTGGTGCCCTCCATGTAAAAAAGAGATGCTTGATATAGAAACATTTTCTAAAGAGTACAAAGATCAATGGGTTGTTCTTGCTGTTAATGTTGATGGGGGAAATGAAGAAGGTGTTAGACAATTTATCCAAGAGAGAAAGCTCACCTTTCCTGTAATAATGGATGAAAAAGATGTGGTGGCTAATCAATATCATATACTTAGTATTCCAACAACGTACTTTCTTAATAAGGATGGTGTCATCATTAATAAGGCGTATACTATGTTAACATTTGAGCAAATGAGAGAATTGGCACAAAGTAAAAAAGAATAAAAAATGAAAAAGAATATGTAAGCGCTTTACAAAAAGATTCTAATGTACTATAATTACAAATGTAGTAATAAGGAGTGCACGCCTTGTTTAATTATCTGAAAACAAAAACTTTTCTAATAGATTAAAAAATTATTTATTTTTATTGTAATAATTATCAAACTTTTTGGGAAATATGTTAGTACAAATTTATCTAAAGGAGAATGACCTATGAGAAAACCTCGCAAACGTTCATTTCAAGAATTAGTTTTAGAAAATAAAATGCAATTATTAAAGGATAGAGAAGCAATCGAAAAAATTGAAGAACGGTTAGAAAGAAAGCATTTGAAAAAAGTACGTTAATAAGTAAAGCTAGAAATTACCATCAATTTTGCTTGTTCTTTTGTACAAACTATAAAAGAAGGAGTTGATTTAGATGAGTAATCCTAAAAAAGACAGTAAACACTTTGTACCTAGCCATATTGGGACAAAATCTAGAAGCTTTGGTGGGAACAAAGGAAAACAAATGCAGGATAAATCAGGACAACATGCACAAGTAATTCAAACAAAAGGCGAATAATTTCTTCTGTTAAATAGGGCAGCAATAGCTTATCTTTTGTCAAGATGAGCTATTTCTGTCTTTTATTTTGTTGGAATAATAAAGCTTAATTAAGATAATTCCTATGAGTAAAGTAATAATCATTAACGAAAATAGAGGAATATGTTAGTATAAAAAAGGAATGCTAAATTAATTAAGAGAAGTGAATATATGAATACTGAAAAAATGAAAATAAATGTAAGACAACATGATATTTTATCCTTCGAAAAGGAATTTGCAGAGAATGGTTTTGTTAAGGACGAAAAACCGCTTTTAAATAAAATACAAGAGCTTAATGAAGCACAAAACCCAATTGAGATTTCTCAGTTATTAACGATTGCTGCTTTATCTCGTATGCACGGGAATCAAAAGGATACGATTGCTGTCGCTTGGTTAAATAAAGCAATTGAGCTAAACTCAGAAAATACAATGGCACTTAAATACCTTTCGCAATATGATTGGAAGAATTTTAGCAGTTTATTGGAACAACTTGTATTTCCTAATATTCGGGAAACCGATAATCGAACAGCAAAAAGAAAAATCGCTGAGCAATATATTAATAATTGCCGTACCTTTTTAGAACAAATCGAAGAGGAAGTAGCACATATTAAAAATCAGAAAAAAAATGCTGCTTTGTATGAGAATAAACCGGCTGTTGCTAAGTATGAAGAAATGGAAGAAACGTTAGGAGAGGTAATCGAGAAAACATCTGCATTACTGAAATCTGCAGAAGAATATGAGGAATCCATAAGTGGTGTTTTTCATACATCCATTTATTATGAAAGTGTAAAAAAATTAATTGAAGAACTTCAAGAACTAAAAAAAGAATGGACAAACCTATTTATTGAGGAAGAACAAGGTGATGCTGCTTCTCTTTCCTCATTAGAAGAACTGGAGCAAATGGTTGGCTTAGATACAGTTAAGAAAAGAGTACGAGATTTTTATCAGTTTTTAAGCTATCAAAAGTCTCGAAAAAAACTTGGCTTTATGATTCAAGACGAGTTAAGCTTAAATATGATCTTTACAGGGAATCCTGGTACTGGAAAAACAACATTAGCTCGGTTGATGGCAAAAATTTATCATGAACTTGGTGTGCTGCCTAGCGCAGAGGTAGTAGAAACCGATCGATCACAATTAATTGGCGGGTATATGGGACAAACAGAAGAAAATGTTCGTTCCGTTGTAAAACAAGCGGTTGGCGGTGTGTTATTTATCGATGAAGCCTATAGTTTAAAAAGAGAGGGTCAATCTGGCAATGATTATGGGCAAACAGCAATAGATACACTAGTTTCGTTAATGACAGGTTCAGAATTTGGCGGGAAATTTGCTGTTATTTTAGCAGGGTACCCTGAAGAAATGCGACAATTTTTAGACGGAAACCATGGTTTAAGAAGTCGCTTTCCTGCATCCAATATGATTCATTTACCAGATTATACTCCTAATGAATTATTAGCAATTGGGGAAAGAATAGTGTCTGCTAACGACTATGTTTTGACAGAGGATGGAAAAAGAGCGCTTTTAAAAAGAGTGGAGAAGGAACAAGTTGATGAAAGCTTCGGGAATGCCCGTGCTGTTCGAAATATTGTCCTTGATGCGATATTTAGTAAAGGTTCTCGTAAATCAAATGATCAGGAAATATTAAAGTATACGTTGTTACAAGAATCAGATTTTGTATGTGAAGAAGAAAACAATTCGATTGATCCAGCGAAAGAGCTTAATAATCTGATTGGTTTAGCAAAAGTAAAAGAAGAAATAAAGAAAATAATTGCTTTTGTAAAAGTTCAGCAGCTCAGACAAACAAAAGCGAAAAAGAATTTACCAATCCAATTACATGCTGTATTTACAGGTAATCCTGGAACAGGAAAAACAACCGTTGCAAAATTATATGCACAGTTTCTTAAAGATTGCGGAATTTTGAAAAGAGGTCACTTAGTAGTAACAAGCAGGGCGGATTTTGTTGCCGGCTATGTCGGGCAATCTGCTATTAAAACGAGAAAGAAAATAAGAGAAGCACTTGGTGGTGTACTATTTATTGATGAAGCTTATTCCTTATTGGGTACTAGCGGTCAGGATTTCGGCAAAGAAGTTATTGATACATTAGTAATGGAAATGACGAACCATAATGAGAACTTAGTTGTGATTCTTGCAGGATATCCAAATGAAACAAGCGCTCTGTTACAAAGTAATCCAGGGCTAACTTCAAGGTTTAAAAAGTTTATCCATTTCGATGATTATTCTCCAGCGGAATTAATTGAAATAATGAAAATGTATGCTGCGAATTATGATTATGCATTATCAGATGAAGCAATTACTATGCTTGAAGATCAACTTCCTACTGTTTCAACAGACGGAAATGGTCGATTTGCCACTAATATAATGGATGAGGCAGTACAATTACAGGCATTGCGACTTTCTGATCAATTGGAACAAGGGATAAATCCGGATGTATCAACAATTTCAGCAGACGATATTAAATATGTTTTAAATGGATATAGACGGAAATTCGAAGGATAGGTTGGTGAATGAATAGATGGATAACTACTTTATCTCAACAAGAGATATTGAATTATATTATGCGGACACAGATATGATGGGGGTCGTATATCATGCTAATTATCTAAAGTTTTTTGAGCGTGGAAGAACGGGGCTAATTGAAGATCTTGGCTATAGTTATTTAGAAATGGAGAATGAAGGATATTTCGCTCCCGTCTATGATGTGTATGCTGTATATAAAAAGCCATTACGATACGGTGATCAAGCAAAGGTTAAAACATGGGTAGAAACAAATGATGGTATAAAAACTGTTTACGGATACCAAATTATTAATCAGGATGAAGAAATTTGTGTGGAGGGAACTACCACTCATATTATAGTGTCGAAAGAAACTTTTAGACCAAAACCCTTTAAGAAGATTTTTCCGGCATGGTTTAATAAATATGAGGAAATTAAAAAGCAACCGACAGACAAGTAAGAAAGCAAAGGGAGGTTGCGAAAATGGCTTTTGGATTGAAGAAAAAAGAGCTGGCAGAGTGGAAAAGACAAATAGATAATGGAGAAATTGCTTTTTTAACTCATTATTGGTTGGATGATCGCTTCCCTGGTTGTAAGACGGTAACAAAAGTTGGTTGTGCCGATCTAGAAAAATTAAAAAACTGGGGAAAGAGGTATGGTTTAAAGGAAGAATGGATTCATTATCGAAAAGATGGCTATTCTCATTTTGATCTATTAGGTGATACGCAAAAGAAGATTTTAGAAGAAGAAGGAATCACACATCCTCTGCAATAGGATGTCAGCTTTAATAAAAAACAGCGGGATTGAAGAATTATGTTCTTCATTCCGCTGTTTTTTGTTTAGTAGAGTAATTCATTATTTTAAAAACTTACTGAGCATGACGATATTCAGGTTCATTTGCTACTTCATTGAAATCCGCAAATAAATCTTGATCGTCAAAATACCATAAATCTTTTTCCTCGATATAGTAATGAATACCGTTCTTTTCTGTCTCGACACCAACGTTTACAGGCTGTTCGTTTGAAATACCTAATGAAAATCCTTGTTGTACTGTACTGCATCCACCGTAGCGAGCAAAGAAACGAACGTAGTCACCATTCTTTAATAACATTTCATCTTTATACCATTCAGCAGCTTTATCGCTAATTACAATTTTCATTTTTATATCCATTCCTTTCGCTTCGCTCAAGGCACAAAACGTAATGAAACAAGTTTGCACTGAGCGTTATTTTGGCAAATCTATAGCCATAGGGATACCAATCAACTACAAATCACGCGGAGGTGAGTGGGCTGCTCCAGTTGTGGAGTGACCGCATTTTTATATGTGTAGATTGCCTTTCCAAGCACAAATAAGTGTGACTTCGAGCACGCAGACTTATCTTTGTATAAACATTACTCGTTTATTGCTGGGCAATCAGTCAATGTTGTCTATCCCTATAAATCTTATAAAGGAGTTTTCCCTATGGCTTTAAAATTGTTTATCCCATTTGTTGTGGAATTGATGTCCACAAATCCTTTGTTGTGGCTTGTATTGCCTCCACTTCCAAAGGAGTAACCACTTACAAACGCCATCGCTTTTCAACCTATACAAAAGGATTGCTTGAGCTGTCACAATGGCTTTGTGAAAATGATTGTCAGGATGTTTGTATGGAATCTACCGGGAAATACTGGATTCCTGTGTTCAATGTACTAGAAGATTCCTGTAACATCACCTTGGCGCATCCTAAGTATGTCAAGGCAATCCGCGGTAAAAAAACCGATAAAAAAGATGCTAAATGGATTGCTGATTTATTTAAACATGATCTTGTAGCCGGAAGCTTTATGCCTCCACTTGAGATTAGGCAGCTTCGTGACCTTATGCGTTATCGCTTCAAGCTGACTAACTTTATGTCGAGTGAGAAAAACCGTCTTCAAAACAGTTTAACTGTGTCTAATATTCAGCTTGGAAATATTGTTTCGGATACCTTCGGCAAAAGCTCCATGAACATTATTGAGAAGCTACTAAAGGATCCATTAGACACCTCATTTGATTTAGAACCTTTAATTCATGGCTCCATGAAGCATAAACTTCCTGAACTCGAGCTCGCTATTGATGGATACATTACATCTGAACAGGCTGAAAAATTAAAGGTTATTAAACAACATTATGAAGACCTTGGAGCCCGTAAAGCAGATCTTGAAAAAATTATTCTTTCACTTGCCGCGTCCTACCATGATGAAATCAACTTAATCTTAACTGTTCCGTCTTTTAAAAACATTTTTTCCGCCATTGCCGTGGTTTCCGAAATAGGTGTTGATATGGACGTGTTTCCGACAGCTAAGCATTTATGCTCCTGGGCAGGACTTACACCCACAAATAACGAGAGTGCCGGCAAGAAAAAGTCAGTAAGAATTTCAAGAGCTGGATGTTACATAAAACCACTTTTGGTGCAATGTGCAACCGCAGTGGTTAAAAGTGAAAAACATCCCGAAATTCGAAACCGTTACCTACGGCTAAGAAAACGCCGTGGTCACAAACGAGCAATTATTTCGATTGCACGAATGCTTTTAACAGCTATCTACAATATTCTCAAAAAGAAAGAAGCCTATAACGCTGAATTATATTTAAAATCGGATGTTCTTCCAGTAAACCGTGAAATCACGGTAGAACAAGCGATTTTATTAGCTAAAAACCATGGTTATCATGTGTTAGAAGCATCTTGATTTTGTCGTATAAATTTTAAAAAAATCATCCAATGATGGTTTATTTGTCATGCATTCTTTTTGAGATAGTGATTTCAATAATTATTTCAGACTTAACACCTCTTATAAGTTTTGCTCCGATTTGGCAATGAAGCATGTATTTTTAAATTAAATACTATAGATTAATTATAAAGCAATGTAATCTAATTATCGAATAATTGAATTTTCACTTATTCAGCTTGTCCTTGCTTTAGCATGTGTTCCATTATCTCTGAATATATAGAAGGTCCATATTTATCGATTGCTGCTTGTGAATCAATTAGTGGATGCATTTTATAGTCTCTTTCTGCTTTACTTGAAACGAAGGTAGGATAAAAAGAAGGAGTATCCATAGTAATGCTGGTTGACTTTCCTTTTTTCTTCTTATTCACTGTAACAGTCATCATGCCGCCAAGATCTCGATACTCCTCGTCTTGTCCTGATAAAAAATTCCCTAGTGAATAGACTACTAAACCTTTTTGGCCGTTTTTTCCTTCTAACCATTCGAATGGCTGAAGAACATGTGGATGACTGCCAAAAATAATATGAACACCTTCATCTATTAAAAACTGTGCCAATTCTTTTTGTTCCTGAGAGGGAAAACGCTGATATTCATTACCCCAGTGAACGGCCATCACAATAACATCTGCTTCTTTCTTCGCTCGTTTTATTTCATTACTCATTCTTTTTTTATCGATTACATTTACAATATACTCACTTCCTTTTGGGATGGGAATCCCATTTAAGCCATAAGTATAAGCTAAGTAAGCAACTTTAATTTCGTTTTTTTCTAAAATAACGATTTTATCTTGATCTTCCTTTGTTAAATACGTTCCAACATGGGGAAGACCTATTTGATTTAAGTACTCAATCGATAGCTTTTGGGCATCTACTCCACGATCCAATGCATGATTATTTGCGGTGGTGACAATATCAACACCCGCATTTTTTAAACTATCAGCAATTTCATGAGGACCATTAAAAGTAGGGTATCCAGATAACCCAATCGATTCACCTGCAACTATTGTTTCTTGATTTGCCAACAACAAGTCTGTTTTTTTTAATTCACTCGTAATATTAGATAACATGTTATCAAAATTAAAGTGATCACCCACGCGAGCATCATTATAGACACGATCATGAATTAAAATGTCTCCAATGGCTGCAATTGTAATTTCTTTAGATTCTTCTTTTGATAAATCATAAGTGTCTCTCCCTGAAATAGGGCGAACCTCATTGAATGAAGAGGATGGATCAGATTTTCCAACATTCATAAGCATTAGTCCACTTATTCCAATGAGAACTAGCAAGAGTACTAAGAATAGTAGTAAATTTTTTTTCATAAGTAGCCTCTTTTGTTTCTGTATGTCTTTTTTATCACTTTCCATTAAATAGCATAACAAAAAAATAATAGTTTGTAATGCATTCAGGTGTATTTTTACATAATAGCGGTTTTTTGAAACTTTCGAATTAGTATTAATTAACCTTAACATAAATCGGAAAATGGAAGAAAATTGTAGTACCTTTATTAACTGTACTTTCGACATTCACTGTTCCAGCATATTTCTCAATCAGTTGTTTGCAAACATAAAGTCCCATGCCTGTTCCATTTTTTTTCGTCGTTTGTAAAGGAGTGAATAGATTACTTAACTGCGTTTTTGACATTCCACAACCACTGTCTTTTATCATTATAACTAGGCTTTCCTTACATACTGTTGTAGTAATCCTTACTTCCTTTTGTCTGGAAAGGAGATTAGTTTCTGTTGCTTCAAATGCATTTTTTACAATATTTACAAAAATTTGTGTGAGATGTTGTCTATTTACAGTACATAGCGCTTTATCTGCGCAAAAATCAGCAATTAAGTTTATGTCCTTTAAATTTGCTTCACTTTTAAACACGGGATATAAATTTATAAGCAACTCATTAATAGATAATGGGGTAATTTCATTTGATTGTGATTTGGATAGAGTTAGAAAGTCAGTAATTAGATCGTTTGCACGCGTAAGTTCTCCGAGCGCAATGTCCGTGTATTGATGAATAAGCGCAATATCATTTGTTTGTTTAATCAGTTGTAAAAAACCACTTACAGATGTTAGTGGATTACGTACTTCATGCGTAATACTACTAACCATTTTTGCGATATTTTCGCTGTATGTAGTAGAAAGAGACAAGGATTGTAAGCTATCCATTAGTGTTTTCATGGTTTCTGTTTGCTCCTGAAGTTTTTCTTCTACAAGCTTCCATTTATTTGCAAAGCATATAGTTGCTTGATCGGATATTTTTTTCGTTATATTTGAAGTGGTCAATTGCATTCGCCCCTTTTAGATTATAGTAAAAGGTATGACGAAATAAATCATTTTATGTCATAAAAATACTCTAGGAATACTTGCCAAATAAAAAAAGACCGAAATTGGTCTTTTTTTGCTTTTTATAGCCAGCTTACTTTTGGTTCAGTTTTATTTATGATTCGTTTAATATTTGCACGGTGTCTATAAACGACAAAAATAGTGAGAATGGCAAGAATCAAGATTAATAATTTATCATCCCAAAGTATCAGCGAATAAATTAAACCGGCAATTCCTGCAATCATGGAAGACAATGAAACATATTTGGATAAATAGAGTGTAATAAAGAAGATAGCTATTATGATAAGGAATAAAAGCGGTTCATGTCCGAGTAGGATTCCTGCTGATGTAGCAACTGCTTTCCCGCCCTTAAAGCCAGCGAATACCGGATACATATGACCAATTACAGCAAAAACACCAATTACTAGAGGATTTATGTCTACATCGATATTCCAAATAAGCGCAACAATTAGAGGTAATACCGTAGCGATTGTTCCTTTTAGTATATCGGAAATCGTTACCGCGAAGCCTGCTTTTTTGCCAAGAACTCGGAATGTATTTGTTCCACCTAAATTCCCACTACCATGTTCACGGATATCTATATTATAGAAAGCTTTGCCTATTATTAGTCCAGAAGGAATAGAGCCAATTAAATAAGCTAGTATAATTAATAGTCCAATAATCAATTTCGTATTCTCCTTCACTTATGTATACTATTTGCCTTTATATTGTACCATGTAATTGCTAAATCTCATCATTTTTTCAAAAAATAATCACTAGTGTTGCATTAATTTAAATTCACTATTAAAAATACTCAAAATGTTCAATATTATTATTTTGCGCAAAGAAAAAGTCCTTTATAATGGATTAGTCAGGTGGTAACCCGTCCAAATCCACTAAAAAAGGACCATCACATGGACAAGATTACACGAAAAACTTCATTTGGACAATGGTTTTCACCTATAAATCTTCAATTATTTGAAGAAAACGTGAAAACGATGAAATTAGATTACTATACGAAAAAATTAACGACAGAGTCATTTCTAAAATTACTACTTTTTGCGCAGCTACAAGAAATTGAAAGTCTGCATGCGCTGGGTGATTGTCTTTTCGATGACCAGCTTCAAAAAGGGATAGACCTTGATTCTATTAGTATTTCTCAGTTGTCACGGCGGTTAAACGGCATAAACCCTGATCTATTTCAAAGGCTTTTCCTTGATTTAGTGTCACAAATTCATGCCAAAACGCATTACACGAAACTCGTGATGCCGTTAAAAATCATTGATTCAAGCACATTGCCACTTAATTTGACCAATCATAAATGGGCTAAATTCCGCAAAACAAAAGCAGGTGTAAAGTTACATTTGCGCCTTGTGTTTATGGAAAAGGGTATATCCTATCCTGAAAAGGCCGTTATGACAACGGCAAAAGAACATGACCGTGGTCAGCTTGAAATCATGGTGGATGACAAGGAATGCATGTATGTGTTTGACCGTGGTTATCTAGACTACGAGCGCTTTGATCGCATGACTGATGATGGCTACTTCTTTCTTTCACGGCTACGCAAAAATGCAGTCATACGGAACGTTTACGATTTTAAGCTACCCAAGGATACAGCTGTTTTATCAGACCAAATGGTGTTGATAGGTACGACTCAAAACCGTGCTGAAAATTACTTTCGGCTTCTAAAAGTGATGGACTCAAAAGGAAATGAACTTCATTTAATTACAAATCGTTTTGATTTAAGCGCCGAAGAAATTTCAGAAATGTATAAATCACGGTGGGCAATTGAGCTGTTTTTTAAATGGATCAAACAACATCTCAGCATCAAAAAGTTCTACGGTCAAAGCGAATGGGCGATTCAAAATCAAGTATTTATCGCACTAATTGTTTTTTGCCTACATGTTCTCGTGCAAATCGAGACCAGAAGCAAGCGAAAAACCTTACAGATTAGCCGTTATCTAAGGGCTGCATTGTGGAAACCAGCGAATGTTTGGCTTCGAAAGATTGAAGGAAAAGCCATCCCTTAAATATGCAAATTGTCGTCGTTGCAAAAGTCTAATTGTAAATAAATTTCCAAATGGATGGGGCCACCTTTGATTGGGTATTTACTTTTTTGCCTCTAAACAGGGAAGGTGAGTAAACTGAAAATTATGACACTATTTATGCAACACTAGTGAAAAATAATCAATATATTATTCCTTTAATCGGTAAAGCTAATGAGATATAGAGATATAATAGCAAATTAATAAATCGGAGAGAAAAGTGAATGGGGGTAAAAGATGAAACGAATAATCCTTATTTTATTTATTCTTTTTATCATTATCTATAGTGGTACGATTTACTATCATTTAAAAAAATCTTTGCCAAATGGAATGTCAATAGAAGGAGATATTCATCAAGTAGAGGATGTAGAGCTTTTGACAGATCTAACGTATAAAAATAAGCAAAATGAAAGAATAGTGGAACATGAAATAGTCGATTCTATGATAAAAGAGGTACAAAATGCGAATGAGTTTATTGTAATCGATATGTTTTTATTTAATAAAGACACAAATAAAGACCAAGAATATCCACGACTAGTTGAAAAGTTTACAGAAGTTTTAATAAAGAAAAAACAAGAAATGCCCTCTATCGATATTGTATTTCTAACAGATAAAATTAATACCGTGTATGGTTCCTATAATTCAGAGGAATTTAATAAGTTAAAGGATGCCGGGGTAAAAGTGATCGAAACAGATGTCAAAGCTTTACGAGATTCTAATCCGCTCTATTCTGGTTTTTGGCGAATGTTTGGACAATGGGTAAAAACAGGCGGTGATGGTCATCTACCAAACTTACTTGCTAACAGTGCTCCAAAGGTTACTACTTTATCGTATTTAGAATTATTAAATGTAAAAGCGAACCATCGAAAACTAGTAATTACCGAGAAATCAGCGATTATAT
Source organism: Niallia sp. RD1 (assembly GCF_024219955.1). Classification (NCBI taxonomy): domain Bacteria; kingdom Bacillati; phylum Bacillota; class Bacilli; order Caryophanales; family Bacillaceae; genus Niallia; species Niallia sp. RD1. The sequence goes on from NZ_CP100420.1 coordinate 3,935,254, forward strand.
CGAGTGGTAATATTCATAATGCTAGCGGGTATCACTCAAATATTGCATTTAAAGTAAACGGAAATATTATTAACGACTTGCTCCAAAGTGAAGAAAGTACAGCCAGACTGAATGAAACGCTAAATCTGCCTCGGATAAAAATCCAGGAAGAATCAAAGGCTGAGGTGAAAATTCAAATATTAACGGAAGGAAAAATAGGCAAGCATGTGTTAAAAGAAATCAAGAATACAGAGAAAAGCGATTCGATTTGGATCGGGATGCTTTATTTAGCAGATCGAAAAGTAATGAATGAAATAAAAGCAGCAGCTCAAAGAGAGGTAAATATTTATTTAGTATTAGACCCAAATCAAAATTCATTTGGAAATAAAAAAGCTGGATTGCCAAATATTCCTGTTGTGGCAGAACTAAGAAAAGCGCAAGCAGAAAAATACATTCATATAAAATGGTACAACACTGGAAAAGAGCAGTTTCATCCGAAAATAGTGCTAATAGAAAGAAATAGCGAAAATACGATTATCAATGGCTCTGCAAATCTGACTCGAAGAAATCTATATGATTTTAATTTAGAAACAGATATTAAAATCATGGCTAGTAAAAACACGAAGGTATTGAAAGATACAAAAGCGTATTTTCAAAAATTGTGGACAAATGATGGTGCAGAATTTACGAAAGATGTAGATACCAAAAGCAATCTACCTTTATTTCGTTATATTATCTATCGTCTGCAAGGCTTTTTAGGGTTTACGACTTATTAAATACAACTAATATTTTTTTGAGATTTTCAAATAATAGTACTAGCTATTAATAGGAGGGAACATCATGAAACAGAAAGAGATTATAACTTCATCGGAGCTTGCGACACTATGGATGACCTATCAAGAAAAAACAATGTTTCTTCGTATGGTTGAATATTTTCATGCTGTTAATGAAGATAAGAAAGAACAAAATTTTTATGAAAGCCATTTAAATAGATTATCCAAAGAGATAAAGAAAATAGAAGCGATTTTGCAAGCAGAAGGAGCAGTTGTTCCAAACGGGTTTTCTGAACAAGATGTAAATAAACAGGCTCCACCTTTGTTTCAGCCGACATTCGCATTACAAATAATGCGAATATTAGCAGAAATTGGAATGGGGCTACATGCTATCCATTTGGCAAGATCTTATCGGAAAGATATTATCCGTTTATTCCAAGAATTATCTGCTACGACGCAGCATTGTTACGAGGAATGTACAGAACTATTAATTGAAAAAGGGGCATTAAGCTGTCCTCCCCAAGTTTCGATGCCAGAGCAAGTGGATATGGTAGTAAATACTCAATATTTAAAAGGTACCAATATATTTGGCAATAAAAGAGTCTTAAATACAGTGGAAATTTCCTTTCTTTATCAATCGATTGAAAGTAATAGCATCGGTCAACAATTAATTACTGGTTTTGCTCAAGTAACAAAAGATCCTGAGCTGAAAAAATTCTTTACGCAAGGAAAAGAACTTTCGAAAAAAATTATTACGAAGCTTTCCAAGAAATTGATGGATGATGATATTCAAATACCGCTAGCTTGGGTAGGAAGTCCAACTGTTTCAACGATTGCTCCTTTTTCTGATAAATTAATGCTGTATTGTATTAGCCTATTCTGTAGTTTCGGACTTGGTAGTAACGCTATTGGAACAACATTTAGTTTGCGGAAGGACCTGCCATCTACTTTAATTCCACTTATTACGAATATCTATGATTATGGCGTACAAGGAGCAGAACTAATGGCGAAAAAAGGATATACGGAAGAGCCGCCAGGAATGGAAAATCGCAAAAATATCATTAATAAAAAATAAAGATTTTCTTGTATAATGGGTCCATTGCATTTTACTTATCAGTAATTGGAAATAGTGCTATGATATACCTTATAAATGAACTTGTAAGGGAGATGCGCTATAGTGACTGGATTTTTTAGATCGGAAACAAATTTTACGAATAGATTAACAGAATTGTTTGAAATGAGTAAAAAATTTTCGGAAAGAGCGAAGGAAGTGGATGAAAATGCATCTTTTCCTTTTGAAAATATTAAAGAATTACAGGAATCTGGTTACACCAGTTTAACAATACCTAAAAAGTATGGCGGACAAGAACTGTCTTTATATGAATTAGTTAGGCTACAAGAAGTGATTGCTCAAGGGGATGGTTCAACTGCTTTATCGATTGGCTGGCATATGGGAGTTGTTCGAAATATTTATGAGGCAAACTGGGATAAGGATATGCTAAAAGAGGTGTATCAGCCATTGCTAAATGGTGCTTTAATAAATGGAGCTGCAACAGAACCACAAACTGGAAGTCCAACAAGAGGTGGAAAACCACAAACAATAGCAGAAAAGAAAGGCGAAAATTGGGTTATAAATGGACATAAATCTTTTACCACGATGTCACCAGTTTTAGATTATTTTCTCGTTACGGCATCCATTAAGGATACAGAGGATGTTGGGAACTTCCTTATCCCTAAAGAAAGAGATGGGATTCGCATTGAAAACACTTGGGATAGCATTGCTTTAAGAGGGACTGGTAGTAATGATGTATATTTTGAAGAAGTAGAAATTCCCGCTCGTTATTTTGTAGAAAAATTAGAAAAACGAAAAAAAGTCAATCCGTGGCTTTTGCACATTCCAGCATGCTATCTGGGAATTGCAGGTGCAGCACAAAAAGAAGCAGTCGCTTTTGCAAAAAATTATTCTCCTAATAGCATCAAAGGGACCATTAGTGACATTCCAAGCGTACGAACAAAAATTGGTGAAATCGAATTGAAAATGCAAACTGCCAAACACTTTTTATATTCCGTTAGTAAAAAATGGGATGAATCAGACAAGGAACAACAATTTCAATTACTCCCAGAATTAAGTGCTGTAAAATTAGTTGCAACGAATACAGCAATCGAAGTAGTAGATATTGCCATGCGCATCGTCGGCGCACGTAGTTTGTCCGCCAAAAGTCCACTGCAACGATACTATCGAGATGTGCGAGCTGGATTACATAACCCACCAATGGATGATATGACAATCGAACAACTTGCCGTTAAATCTTTAAATCAATTTTAATAAACATAATAAAAAATGATTGTTTTTAAAAGCAATCATGTATAATCGTAGTCAAATCACATGCTATAAAGAAAATGAGGGGTTTACTGCCCTTTTAGAGTTGGATAAATAGAGGCCATTTGACTACGATTTTTAATTTTTTTCGATATTATTATTTAATTAATCATTCATTCATTACTAGTTAATCCAAAATGATGAAAATGGATTAACTAGCCTTTTTCAAATTAGCTTTCATTCTATACTTTCTGTAAAGGCTTAGGAAATAAGTTTCTATTCGAAAAGCACCGTTTATGTATCTTTTTACCCCTAAGACTACTAGCTCTTCTAGTAAAATAAAAAATAGAATTGCATAAATAACAACTGCCATAGTAAATTTCCCTCCTTATCCCTCTCTTCCTTTTTTTCTTGCAATCCAAACAATGTATTATCATAAATAATATGAACATTTGTACTTTTAAGAACATAATTATAAGAAGAAAATAGCAATAAACAAAATAACACGAAACGATTGAAAAATTAACAGAAATAACGCATAATCATATTTTGAATAATTATTTTATTAAAAGGACTCTTCTTATATAATGAAGTGTTTTTACCCGTAGAGAGATATAAAATACCACTATAAAGGGAGATGGAAAATGAAAATAAGAGTTTCTGCCGTACAGTACAAGTTGGAAAACATTAAGTCCTTTGAAGAATTTGCAAAACAATGTGAGCATTACGTTCGAACAGCCCTTGAATTTGGCGCGGAATTTGTTTTATTTCCTGAATTTTTTACGACGCAGCTTTTATCCATGGGCGATGAAAATAACGCTTTAACAATAAATGAATTACCTGGATTTACTGAACAATATCAGGATTTGTTTAGATCATTTGCTGTTCAAACCGGCATGCATATTATCGGTGGAACTCATGTTATTCGCAGAGAAGATAAATTGTATAATGTAGCTCATCTGTTTTATCCAGATGGCAGAATAGAAGAACAGGCAAAGCTTCATATTACACCTACAGAGATTTATGAATGGAATATGGAAAAAGGTGATTCTTTCCGCATATTTGATACAGAAAAAGGAAAAGTCGCGATCCTCACATGTTATGACATTGAATTTCCAGAAATTGTTCGCATGGCAAAAGCAAAAGGAGCAGATGTTATTTTTTGTCCTTCATGTACAGATGACCGCCATGGTTTCCATCGTGTCCGTTATACTTGTCATGCAAGAGCAATTGAAAATCAGATTTATGTAGTAGTAACAGGAACAGTCGGTACACTAACAAACGTAGACTTTATGCGTGCAAATTTTGGGCAGGCAGCTGTTATTACGCCAAACGATATTCCGTTTCCTCCACAAGGAATACTTGTAGAGGGTGAACTTAATAATGATATGGTTGTCACTGCAGACTTAGATCTTTCTTTATTATATGAAGTAAGAGAGAAAGGCTCTGTAACAACTTGGAGAGATAGAAGAACAGATCTATATCCTGATTGGAATTCGACTGTGGAAGGATGAGAAATGTGATCCACAGTGAATTTTTTTCTTTATGATGCTGACATTCCAATTTCTTGTACTGTAAGAAATTATCAGGAAAAAGATTTTAAAGAATTAATTGCTATTCAATCAGAATGTTTTCCAGCGCCTTTTCCAGAAGAATTATGGTGGAATGTTGAGCAATTATCCAGCCATCTTGCCCATTTTCCAGAAGGAGCAATTTATTGTGGAAGTTAGTGGAGAACTTGCTGGTTCTTTAACCTGTCTGCGTGTCTCTTATGATTCTAAGACTCCTCTTCATACATGGGAGGACATAACAAATAATGGATATATCTCAACACATGATGAACAAGGAAATGCATTATATGTTGTAGATATTAGCATTCGACCTAAATTCCGAAAACTTGGTCTAGGAAAAGTTCTCATGCAAAGCACCTACTATTTAGTCATAGAATTAGGCTTGGATCGATTGCTTGGTGGCGGTAGAATGCCAGGCTATAAAAAATATGCTAAAGACCTTACCGCAGATGCCTATTTGAAAGAGGTTATGTCAGGACATATAAAAGATCCTGTTATTTCTTTTCTGTTACGATGTGGCAGAATGCCAGTTACTGTATTGCCAAATTATTTAGAAGATGAAGATTCATTGAATTATGCTGTTTTAATGGAATGGAATAACCCATTCCAGCAAAATTAAATATCTAGCAAAAATGCCTTACTTAGCTATTTGATATTACTGGAATTATCAATAGCTAAGTAAGGCATATTTTTATTTGGATTTTGCGAATATCGGTATTTTGCCTAGTAACCAATGTTGGAAATATGTGAATTATATTATATTTTGTCACAGTTTATATTTTAATTTGTCATTAAAAAATCCACTTATTGGAGGGTGTACTATGAATTGGTCGAATAAAGATTGGAGTATTGAGGATGCCAAATATGCTCCAAAGAGAATGGTGAACAATGTGCAAAGCAAGTATATCAATCATATGAGTGGATACTTATACAGTCCAAAGATGAAAAGAGCTGTGGGGTATGAATCATTATGGGGTGAGTGTCTATTTTACTATATTTTAGAACTACACTTGAACACAGTTAGGTATTATGAACAGCCTGTTGAAATACCAATTAAGTTCTTTAATATAGAATTGAAAAAAATGTAGAATGGAATCATATTCCAGATTGCTTAGTCTTTAAAGATAACTCAGTACCTATTCTTTATCAAATTAAGGGAAGTAAAGATTTTAAACAATTCTCGTACATCACGAGAGCATGCCTTACTTATGTGAAAAAAATAATTGGGAATATTCCATTGTAACACCTAAAGAGAATCTACCTGATATTATAAAATCCAATATTCTTTTTCTATGGAATTTTTTAAAGCCTAGGAAGAACACAGAGTCATGGTTAAGGGAAATAGAAGAAAAAATTACATATTTAGATGAAATAACAGTTATAGAATTAGCAAAAAGTTTCTCTGGAAAAATTGATTATCGAGCTATATTGCCACTAATTTGGCACTTAGTAAGTACAGGGAAATTACAAGTTAACTTAATGAAAAAGTTTGATCAGTATAGCGATGTAAAGATGGGGAATATACAACAAACTCTTCAAGAGTATATATATTTGGAGGATAGAAAATGAAATTGTATAGACTTAAAATAAATGATGAATTTTCTTATTATGGTGTGAAACATAGCGTGTATGCAATTAAACCACCAAATATTTCAATCCAAAGAATAGAAGGAGATAATTTGATATACGACGTAGACTATTTTTCCTTAATATCTGATGCAAGTTTTATACCTAATGAGCAATTAAGTGATACATTAAAAGGAAAAGTTGAAAAGAAATCAAAGAAAAAATTCCAATCTTCTATTGATAATTTATCAGATGAAAAAAGGGGGAATTTATCAAAAAAATATGAATTAATCAAACCAATACTTATGTTAGAAGAGATTAAAGAAGGTATCCCATTAATGACAGCGGTTTTTACTGATATTCATAATGAATTAATGGAGAAGGATGAATCTATTCTAGACTTAAATAAAGAAAAATTGTATCAACGTATTTCAAAAAAAAAAACGATATTTCAGTTAGACAATTAAAAAGATATGTATCTAATTATAAGAAGGTACTTCATGTAAGTCCGAAAAATGGTTTGAATGGATTAATAAGTAAAAGAGATTTGAATAACAAGGTACGACCTGATGAAAAAGCAATTGAATTATGTCATCCTAAGAAGGCTGATCTTGTTTTAGCTGTTATATATACTAGATTAGATAAAGCTTATGTACCAATAATTAAAGAAGCAATAGAAAAACATTATTTAAATAAAAGAAAGATAACAGTACAAAACTTAACAAAAATAATTGAGATGCTTTGCTATGATAATAATTTAGAAACATTAGATTATATTACAGTTTTGTCTATTAAAAATAGAATTAATCCTCGAATAAAACAATTAATGCGGAACGGAATAGATGCACTAAAAGACTATTTAGAAACATCAAGAGGCTTTTCAAATCAGTTTGCAAAAGCACCACTTCGTGTAGTTGAAATCGACCATACCAAATTGGACATCGATATTATTGATATGAAGAGTGGGGTGAATTTAGGAAGACCATGGATTACTCTAGGGATAGATATATTTACTCGAATGATTTGGTGTCTGCATATATCAATTGATGAACCATCTGCTAACAAAGTAATGAAAGCAATTCAGCTAGGAATCTTTTTTAAAAGGATAAAGAGCAAATATAATACTATTAATGAATGGGAGATATCCGGAATACCAAGAATATTCTATTTTGATAATGGAACAGAATTTGATAATATCCATGTAAAAAGAATGATAAACGAGACATTAGAATCACAGGTAATGTACAGACCAATTGCAACACCAAGATACGGAGGTGTTATAGAAAGAATTTTCGGGACAATCAATAAACAGTTTATTCATTCATTATCTGGTAATAGAAAAAGTAATCCACAGGAACTAGGAGATTATGATGCTGAGACTGAAGCTATATTTTCTTTAGAGGACATAACTGAATTACTTATAACATATATAGTGGATGTCTATCATCATAAAGGTAAGCGTAAAATAATGCCCACCTAGTTTTTCAGGTGGGCATTAGTGTATTCTCTATTTAAGTTTAGCTGGAATCCGGCATTCCTCTGGAATAGTCTTTGACCACGGAAGGAACTGGTCAAGTGCTTCCTGATCATCTATATCTATTTGTGGCAGCTGTTCAAAAAGATAAGTTAAATAATTTAATGGATTTAATTGATTCTCTTTGGCCGTTTCGACAATGCTGTAGATGACCGCACTGGCAATTGCTCCTTTCATCGATTGGGCAAATAGCCATGCTTTTCTTCCCATAACGAATGGTTTAATCGAACGTTCTGCTCTATTATTATCGAGTTCAAGTCGCCCGTCTTTCATAAAGACAATGAGTTTTGACCATTGGTTTAAACTATAATTTATGGCATCACCTAATTTGCTTTTAGGTGGAACTTGAGGGCGTTTGGATTTTAACCATGCCAAATAAGCGTCCAACACGGGTTGACTACGTTTTTGACGTTCTTCTTTTCGCTGTTCAGGGCTACAATCTTCAAATTCCTCTTCTATCTGTTTTTCAATTTTAAATAATTGTGTACAGAATTGAAGACCTTCAGCTGCGAGACTCTTAGATTTATCTACACCCGTAGGCAAAGATTTGAGCGTTTCGTCATATTTACGGCGTGCATGAGCCTTATCTAAGTTCTCGGATAAGGCTCATTATCCAAGAAGTTTGATTATCCCAGAAGAATTGAGAATTTCCGCATAATCACATTATTCCTTATCTTTTTTCTCGAATAATTATGATCCCTTTATGCAATGATGGAAATGTAACCATACACAATTGTATAGGAGGATTATCTTATGGAAAAAGAGAATCAGTCAGTCGAACAACTGACACATGGATTGTTAGAGGAGCTTCAATTAAAATGCTATGGAAAGGAAACACTGAACAATTACCGGCGAATATTAAAAAACCTTGCACTATATACGCAGCTAAATGAAATATCTACGTATTCTTCCGAAATCGGGAAAGCTTTTGTTGAGGATTACATTTCCACTCATGAAATAAGTGTTTCTTTTCAAAAGACAATTAGTACAGTAATAGGAAGATTAAGCGATTATTGTGATGGAAGGGAGTACTCACCCCAACGGAAAAAATCATCTGTTAAGTTGCCAGAAAACCATGCGGTTTTGCTTGAAGATTACCTGTCATTTTGTAAGCAGGATGGAAATCGGCCAGGAACCATTAAAGGAAAAAGAAAATTCTGTGGAGATTTTCTGATCTTTTTGATGACTTTAGGATGTAATGACATAAGATATATAAATTCCACACAGATATGTAAAGCCTGTTTGATGTTTCATAATAAGGACGCTTGGGCGGTTATCCGAATGTTCCTTAAATATCTTTACAAAGAAAACGTGATTGAATACGATTATGCCACCATTGTCCCCCATTATACAAGACCATTTATGGTCCCTGCTACATACTCGGAGGATGAAATCCTCAGGTTTGAAAATGCTATAGACCGGTCAAGTAAAATCGGAATACGTAATTATGCGATGCTACTTCTTGCGACTCGGCTTGGGATGCGTTCTGGAGATATCGCAGGCTTGACTTTTGATGAAATAGATTTTGAGGGCAATTCTATTCACATAGTTCAGGAAAAGACCCTACAACCGCAAGAATTACCACTGCTCCCGGAAATAAAAGAAGCTATTATGAATTACATGGAAAAAGCACGTCCGACAGTTAATGATGAATGTCGTATATTTCTCCGTCAGAATGCTCCTTATCAAGGAATAACCACTTCGGCTATTCGATTTGCAACTACACGATATTTTCGAAAAGCCGGCATTGACATTTCTGATAAAAAGCATGGTTTACATACATTCCGGTCATCTCTCGCTAGCTCCATGGTTAATGATCAAGTACCATATGATGTTGTACGTAAAGTGCTTGGACATACGGATCCAAACGCAATAAAGCATTATGCAAAAGTTGATATAGAACGTTTACGTGAATATGCAATAGCGGTACCTGCACCTTCCGGTGTGTTCGAAGCTTTTCTGAATGGAGGGCGAAGTTATGCAGGACTTTAAAAGCATCTTGCACATTGAGTTTGCCGATTTCTTATCAATGAGAGAAGCTGTACTAAGTGAAAGTGCCTATGCTCATGATTGCCATTATCTTACCACCTTCGATAGCTATTTGATAGATTGTAATCTTCAACATAAGGAAATTTCTGAGAGTGTCATAACCGAATGGGTTAAAAATTTATCAGGAAAAAGCAGTTCCATTGCCAATAAGGTTATTGTTATACGACTGTTTCTCCGGTATTTAAGCAGTATTGGAATTAGGGTTTTTATGCCTCCAATACCGAAGGTTACAGATGATTATGTTCCGTATATTTTTTCTGACGAGGAACTAAAAAGGATTTTTTTATTATCCGATAATATTACCCTTACAAAGAGCCAACCGAATCCTTATATCCAGCTTGAGTTTCCAATGATGCTCCGAATCATGTATGGCTGTGGGTTGCGCGTAGGGGAAACTCTAGCTTTGAAGATGAAGGATGTGGATCTCGATGGTGGAATCCTCATTCTAAAACAGACAAAAGGAGACAAGCAACGGCTAGTACCTATGCATCAGACTTTGACATCAATCTTGATTAGATACTGTTTAGCAATGGGGTTGATAGGAAAAGCCGAAGCATTACTGTTCCCCAGTGCAATACAGGAAGTACCGCTTTCTGTAAAAGCTGCCCGTAATAAACTCAATACCATACTGAAATATGCCGGCATATCGTTGAAAGGTAAAGCAAAACGGGAACGTGGACCATGCCTTCACTGCCTGAGGCATGTGTTTGCCTTTAAATCCTTTGCAGAAGCTGAAAAGTCAGGGCGTTCGATTGATGCTTCCGTTCCCTATTTATCCATATATCTAGGACATGACAACCTTAAAGAAACGGAGAGTTATCTGAAATTCAGCAGCGAATTATTTCCTGAAGCTATGGAACTGTTTGAGGATTACACACTGCAGGTTTTCCCGGAGGTGTCTTATGATGAATAAAGCATCTGATTTTTTAAGGCTCCTTGACGCCTTTATTACCACCTATCTTCCATGTTCCGTAGGTGCAAGTCCCAATACAGTTAAATCCTATAAATATGCATTCCGCCTGCTCATCGAATTCATGTACAAGGAAAAAGGAATCGAAGCTGACAAAATTACCTTTGAAAAACTTGATTATATAACATTAACAGAATTTTTTACATGGATTGAATCGGTACGTGGTTGCAGTGCATCTACTAAAAACCAGCGGTTGTCTGCAATAAACTCTTTTTCTGCCTATGCACAAAACCGGGATTTTGCTGCGGCTTCTGTTTTCAGGAATAGTGTGAATAAGATTCCTATGAAAAAAAGCCAGCATAAGCAAAGAGCGATTTTTACCCGTCAGGAAGTCACAATACTTTTAGCCCTTCCTAATGAAAACTGGGAAATTAGTCTCAGAGATAAAATCTTGCTAAGTCTTATGTATGCAAGCGGAGCGCGTGCACAAGAAATATGTGACCTTACGGTCGGAAATGTTCAGTTTCATCCAAAAGGCGCTACACTAAATATTACGGGGAAAGGCAGAAAGAGCCGCCGTATCGGTATTCCTATCGCCTGTGCCACCCCACTTAAGAAGTATATTGAGCACAGAAAAATCAGTGATAAACCTGAAAGGCATATATTTTCAAGCCAAACGCATGAGCAGATGTCGGTTTCCTGTATAGAGGGAATATTCAAAAAGTATATTACCGTTGCTAAAAAAGAAAAACCGTCCATGTTTCTTGCTGGTAGTTATCCACCTCATTCTATGAGACATACAACTGCCAGCCATATGCTTGAAGCCGGTGTTCCTCTGGTTGTGATAAAGAATTTTTTGGGACATGCATCTCTACAGTCGACTCAGATTTATGCGGATATTTCCCAAGACACGGTTAACAGGCATTTAAAAGAGTGGAATGAAAAATGGTTCCCTTCAAATATAGATGAAAGAAAAACTTCTCAAAGGTCAAATAGAATTCCAGATTTTCTGAATTGAAAACCGAAATGTGTATCAAATAATTATCTAAGAAAAAAGAGAAGAATTGCTGTATTTTAAGGACATACAGTAATTCTTCTCGGATAATCAAACTTCTTGGATAATGTGCCCAACAGCCAACTAACTCCACATCCTTCATATCATGGTAACCTCCATAACCATCGACATGAAGATAGCCCGCAAATCCTTTTAAAAATGCTTTCGGGTGTTTACTATGACGAGAAGTTTTATAGTCATATAAGATAATCGGTGAAACATCCCGACCAGATCGATACAACCACATATAGGATTTGGAAGTTGCTGCTTTACCAGGTTCCGCTAAAACTTGAACGGTTGTTTCGTCCGCGTGTAGACAGTCAAGTTGAAGTAGTAACTCATGCAAGCGATTGTATAGTGGTGAGAGCCATTTCGTTGCACCATATATTACCCAGTTGGCAATCGTTTGGCGTGATAGGAAGACACCAAGTCGTTCAAATTGTTTTTCAATTCGATACAACGGCATTCCCTCTACGTATTTTTGATTCATAATATAGGCCATTGAAGAAGGGGAAGCGAGACTTTTTGGAAAAACTGCCGCAGGTATTTTAGCTGTCACAACTGGTGTTTCGATTCCTTCACGTTCACATTGGCGACAGCTGTAAATATGTTGTACATGCTCAACAACCTTTACTTGAGCAGGGATGATTTTTAATTCTCTACGTGTTTCCGTGCTCATTTCATGTACCGTTTCGCCGCAACACAAACAAACCTGCTCTTCTTCGGATAAACGATAATGGATCGTTTCCATAGGCAAGTTTTCAAGCTTCGCATCCCGTTGTCCTACATACTTCTTTCGATGATAAGTAATCGTTTCAAGTGTAGGCTCTTCCACTTTTACATCCGCTGTCATTTCAGCTTCATTAAAAAGAGGTAGTTCGATCTGATCCGGATTGGTTTTTTCACTAGATGCCCCGAATTTCTTTTGTTGGCTTAGTCGGAATTGTTCTTCCAACCATTTGATTTTTGCCTCTAGGACTTCTTTTTGTTTTTCTAAATCCGCATTTTTCGCTGCGAGTTCTTCAATTGTATCTTGTAGTTCATTCGTAGTTTTTCCCATAAAAATAGAATACCATAAAGAGAGGTGACATAGTTGGTCAATTCTCTCTAAATGATAACTTTTGCACTCATTTTTGGATGAGCTTGTTTTTGTTCAAGTGGAAGTCCATCCAGCAACCGGTTGAATTGACGAGGACTGATCGATAGCGGCTTAGTAGTTTGTCCATCTGGCCATTGAAAAACGCCATTTTCCAGTCGGCGATAATATAACCAAAACCCATTATGATCCCAATGAAGGATCTTTAGTTTATCTCGTTTCCGATTACAGAACACAAATAGATTGGAAGAGAAAGGATCCAGTTGGAAACTCATTTGTACAATCGCTGCCAAACCATCAATGGACTTTCTCAAATCTGTTGCACCCATCGCTAAATAGACTCGTTGAATAGGTGTTTTACTTAACATGGGATTGAAGAACCTGAAGTACTTCATTTAAAAGTGAATGGCTGAAGCCTTCTTTAATTTCAATTGAAACATCGCCTACCTTAACCGTTAAAGTAGCTGTATCTTCAATTAAGTTGGATGAATCAATGGCAACCCATTGCTTAAGAGGATAAGCGACGTGAGTCGCCTCAGTTTTCAATCTTTTCATCCAGCTATACATACTTTGAACACCTACTTGATTTTGTTTACACCAAGCTTTGACACTTGGTACTCGACTAGATCTGTAAGCATTGATGCGATCTTGCCACATTTGTTTACGTTCATCTACTGACATAAAAAACCTCCTAACAATTGATGTTAATGTGATTATCACAAAACACGGCAATTATTAGAAGGTGTGGAGTATTTGTCGCTTACATTCTAAATAAGTCCATGATGCTTTTTCTGCTTCACGAAGGAGTTGAGGAAGTTCCTCTGCAGTTTCAGCTAATCTTAGTTGGCGAAAGTAGTCTTGTAACTCCTTGACGGTTTTATTCATTGGATACACCCTCCAAAATGCTTGTATATGTACTTATAGAGCGTGTTGTTACTTTAATTTTTGTTTTAGAAGTTGGCACAATATTACTCTTATAAATTGCGGAAATAGATTCTGTATTTGACTTACTTAAATAATTAACCACATCGCGGAAATCATTGGCGCTATAAAGTTTTTCGTAGATACATTTTTGAAGTGCCTGATTAATCCATTCTGGATCGCTTTTTATGACAGATAAAAGAATAGCTAGTTGATCGCGTCGATAACGAGTATAGATTTGACAAATTTCATCTATATAGGCTCTTGCATCTTCCTGCTTTTCAAAACTAGAAATGACGCTTTGTTTTATCTCCTCAATTCCTTTAGAACGGTCGCGTGAATGATTTCTATTCTTAATAAGCTTAATTGGATCCGAAGGACGCCCGTTTTTCTCTGAATAGAAGGGACGGACTTTCTCCCCAATAAAAGAAAAATCAATGTACTTATCAACCTTTCTTAGAAGATGATTCTCCGGGACCAAGTCCTCAATAAAAACAAATTCAGCTTCATTTTGTGATTCTTTTTTCGGTTTGAACATACCATCCACCATCCTAGTAATATTAACTATATTATATTAACGCGGTGAATTAGTGAAGTGAAAGCATAAAATAAAGACTGTCGAGAGTTTCTCGACAGCCTGAGCACCCATTAAGGGTGCTGTTATTTTACTTGAAGATTTATTGAAAAAATTGGAATTTCGTTTTTGTTTGTGGTAGAATTAATATTGGAAATATTATGTATTTTCAGATGAAAAAAAAAGAGAGGGGAAAAACATTTTGAAGAAAAGTTTATTAGTTTCATTTGTTTTAACTTTAGTTTTATTTGGTCTTCCTATTAGTTCTCAGGCAAGTGAAAATGGTCATGATCATGATGGTCATTCTCATGATGTTAATGCTAACTTGCAAACTGTTGAAACATTAACAGAAAGTAATAATGAATTAAATGGTGAAATAGGAATCCTTTATGTCCCTTGTCCTGAAGGTGGAAAACATACTATGACTTCTCATGCAGCTGGTGAATTATATAAGGATGGGAAAATTATTATTAAGGATGGGTTTGCGTGGCAATGTAGTAAATGCTTAGATGTAATTGTTAGTCAATACAATCCTAAATGGGTCAAAAAATTAGGTAAGTACGGGAGAATGAACCCTGGTTTTAGGCTTAAAACTTTCTATATAATGAAATATCCTACGACTGTTGGCACTGCTTCATCAACGACAGTAGAACCATGGATTAGTTCTTATGTATGGTACTAATAAGTTATTCTAATGATGTCTAGAAATGAAAAAAGCGATACAAAACATTTTCTTTCGAATGTAATTTTAAAATTTAATAGCTTAGATTAGCTTTGTGTGTATTTAATGAAACCTTTTATTAAGATTTTCGTAATAAATAACTGTAGGAGTGATGAACAAATGAAAAAGATATTTACGTTATTTGTTACTATATTTGTTCTAGTAGGGTGTTCTAATGAAGGAAAAAAATCTGATACACAACCAGTTACTTCTGAAAAAAGTGTGTCACTCGAAGAACAAATCACTAATGTTATGTCAGAAAATAAACTAAAGAATAAAAAAATTATTGATTATGATATAAAAGAAAATTACATCTATGCAATTTTCCAAAACAGTCAAGGTAGCGCTAATTATCCTGATTTAGTTATTTTGAAAAATGAGAATGGAAAATTAAAATGGGTAGCGGGTCCTGGTGATCGTACTAACTCAGTAGATAAATCTATGATTTTTGGAAGAGAAGATGGACCTTCTGTTACAATTCAATTGTCCTTGGATAATATTAATGTAAAAGAGGTAAAAGTATTAGGAGAGTCTGCTAAAAAGGTAACATATGTAGAACATGTTACGGATGACATTTTAAAGGAATATACATATTGGATTGCGTATACAAATGAAGAACCTACGCATGAGGATATTGAGATTATAACAGAATAAATTTAATGATTTGATATTGTTATTCCTTTGATGTAACCACAGCTGTCGAGACTTTCTCGACAGCTTGAGCTCCCACTAATTATTTAATTTAGTGGGAGCTTTTTATATCTTATAATTATGAACACATATTTCATCTAATTGTCTAGATGTATTGTATGATTTAATTGCTGTTTGGATAAATAAGTGAAAATGAGTATATCTACTCACGTTGAGTATTGCGGATAGAATGAGCCAGCAGTGCGGAGTTTTGAGCCACCGTTTGCGGAAAATAGAGCCAGGAAATGCGAGTAAGAGATCCACTATCAAAAAGACCACTATACTTACCTAAGGTAGTGCAAATTCGGTAGTCCGCCACCATTGACTTAACTTTTGTCCGTGTAGTGGAACTATCGCAGGCGTTGTATAAATAATGGCTAAGAGGCACACCTGCTTAAATAGGATAACACGGACAAATCGATTCTAAGCATTCACTGTCGGGGCCCCGTCCCCTTCCAGTGTCTACAAAGAATCGGGCGCTACAACCAATGGCAAGCAGCTACGCTGTGGCTCTGTGTTTCGCAGATTGTGGTTCTTTTTATGCACTTACTGGCTCAAAACTCAGCATAAGTGGCTCAATTCAACCGCAATATTCACACGTAGTAGTTTAGGTGGGAAATATGAACTGGTATTAGATAAAGAAATTTGTCTTAAATAATAAATGACGAATTATAATATAAAAATATCTATATATGACATTTTTAAAACATGACAGGCTTATAATATAAATTTATTAATAATTGGCATTTATTTTATGACAAAATATAATATAATTCACAAAATAGTTTTCAATCTACTCGAAATAATAAAATTATACAGGAACGAAAAATAATGATTGACATGTAATTAATTTAGTTCTATATTATTAAGTGCTTAATAGTTAACTACTTAAATATTAATTAGTAAAATGTTTAGGAAAGGATGGGGGATAAGTGCGGAATGGCGAAGAGCTTTTTGAAGTTGCAGCAATGTTTGGCACATTTATCAAAAATATCACAAGTGAATTTAACAAAAATAGCAATGATTTAAATATTACTCAATATAAATTGCTCTTTCATCTTGATAAAGAAGGAGCTCAAAATGTTTCCGATCTTGCCAAAAGCGTGCACATTACAAATGCTGCTGTAACTAGTATTACAGATCAATTACTTGCCGATGACTATATAACAAAAGTGCGATCTCAATCAGATCGCAGGGTAGTTAATATTACCATTACAGAAAAGGGAAGAAATATAGTAAATAATATGAAAAAAGAGCAGCAGAATAAAATGAAAGAACATTTTCGCAAACTGACAGAAGAAGATATTCAACACTTGAAACGAATCTTTACATTATTAAACGAGAACTTTTAACAATTTCATAAAGAAAAGAGAGAATGCAATGGAACATTTAACACAAAAGAAAAAATTATCAATTATGATTGCCATTATGGCAGCGATGTTTTTTGCAGCGATTAACCAAACAATTGTTAGTACTGCAATGCCAAAAATTATTTCCATTTTAGATGGCATGGACTATTATACATGGACAATAAATATTTACATGCTTACATCTACAATAGCTACTGTCCTAGTTGGAAAGCTGTCTGATATGTATGGACGTAAGCCTTTCTTATTAATCGGAATCTTATTATTTATGGTTGGTGCTTTCTTAACAGGTACTTCCAATGATGTATTCCAATTTATTGCATATCGTGGTATCCAGGGGATTGGTGCTGGTATTATTCAATCTTCTGCCTTTACAGCAGTTGGAGATTTATTTCCGCCACGAGAACGTGGTAAATGGATGGGCTTATTAACAGCCGTATTTGGCTTCTCCAGCGTACTTGGGCCTCTTCTAGGGGGATATTTAGTTGATCATCTAGATTGGCATTGGTTATTCTGGATCTTCTTACCAATCGGTATTATTGCTTTTGGTATGATTACGGTATTATTCCCTAAAGTAGAGGGAACTGGAAAACAAAGTATTGACTATTTAGGATCCTTATTTATGACGGTTGCTATTGTTCCACTATTATTAGCTTTCTCATGGGCAGGAACAGAGTATGCATGGGGTTCTGCACAAATTTTAGGCTTAATTGCTACTAGTATTGTTTTCGCCTTTGTCTTTGTTTTTGTAGAAAAGAAAGCGAAAAATCCAATATTACCTTTACATCTTTTTAAAAATAATATCGTGACAGTTTCTAATCTTATTGGTTTTATTATGAACTTTGGAATGATGGGGGCTATGATATATCTATCTTTCTTTGTTCAAGGTGTACTAGGTATTTCACCTACTTACGCTGGTTATGTAACGATGCCAATGTCCATCGTTATGGTTATCTCCAGTACAATTATTGGTCAGTTAATTTCAAAAACTGGGAAATATAAACGCTTTGCATTAATTGGAGTACCAACTATGATTGCTGGTATGGCAATTATGATCTTTATGAACAGTGTTCCTATGGCGATTTTAAGTATGATTGTCTTTGGATTAGGTCTTGGTATTGGTATGCCAGTATTTTCAATTGCTACACAAAATGCGGTTTCTCATAAAGAGTTGGGAGTAGTAACGGCTTCTACTCAGTTATTCCGTAACTTAGGTGGTACAATTGGTATTGCCGTGATGGGAACGGTTATGGCTAACAATTTAAAAACAAACTTACAAGACACGATGCAAAATTCGCCTGTGGTGAAGGATTTGGCAACATTGGATCCAAAAGTGACAGAGCAAATCGTTGGTTTTGCCAATCCACAAGCTTTAATGAATAAACCATTACTTGAACAAACAGAAGCAAACCTTCCAGCAGATGTTCAACCGATATTTGCGCAAATGATTCAGGGAATTAGAGATGCGTTAGGTGATACATTATCAACTGTATTCTTAACTGGAACGATCGTATTAGTTGTTGCCTTTTTATTAGTGTTTTTCTTAAAGGAAATTCCACTACGTACATCAAACCAAGCTTCTCCTGAAGGAGAGAAGGAAGAAGATATCGTTCTTGATAGACAAAATTCATAAAGACATACTAAATTGGCTGTTTTCCAAAATTCTGGGAGACAGCCTTCTTATTTTATGTAGAATAATGGGGGAGAAACTATTATTGTGGATATTTTGTTACAATCAGAAGTTTTCTCGCACAACCTTTTTTCTGTTATAATAAAGTATAGTAATTGAATGAAAAAAAGTAGGGATGTTAAATGAAAATTATTTGTTTTGGAGATAGCTTAACAAGAGGTGTCTCATTTGTAAAAGGTAGGGTAAGAATTATCAAAGACAATTATCCCGCTTTTCTTGAAAAATTATTTTCAGTAAATAATCCAGAGGATACAATTGTCTTAAATAAAGGTGTATTTAATGATAATTCTGATTTGTTAATAAAGCGATTGGAAAAGGATGTTCTTTCTGAGAAGCCGAATTATGTCTTGTTAAATGTAGGTGGAAATGATTGCAATTTTAAATGGCAGGAAGTAGCTGAGAATCCTGATAAAAACCATGACCCAATTGTGCCAATTAGTCAATATATCGAAAACATCGGTCAGATGGTAACAAAAATGAAGCAATCAAATATCACGCCGATTTTGTTAACTTTACCACCACTTGATCCTGTTAGATATTATAAATTTATTGCAGATAGATATGGAACCACGATTAGTCATTGGATTAGTTGTTGTGGAGGAATTGAACATTGGCATAGTCTATACAATTTACATTTGAATAAATTAATTGACCAATTAAATCTTCCTAGTATTGATGTTCGCTCAGCACTTAACAAGGCTGGAGATGTTTCTGATTTTATTAGTGACGATGGAATTCATTTAAATTCAGAAGGCTATAAAAAAATGAGTGCTTTTATTTTTGAGGAAATGCTCCGTTTAACGGGAGGACAAAAAGAACAATTATCTTAATGATCTTTTTGTTATAAAGTACCGGTGCTATTCCTTTCAAAAAAACTAGCTATGGAATATCTTTGGAATATGCTATATCATAAAGGGACAAGCAGTCATCAATACGTCGATTAAGATAGTGGAGGAAATACAGATGAGCACATTATATGAAAAAATAATTGATGTTTTACAACAAAAAGGACCAACAAGCCTTTCCACTATTTATAATGAATTAAATAGTTTTTTAGGAGAGGAAGACACACCTATTTCAATGTCCTCCATAAAGTCTGTCCTTTCTCGGAAAAAAGACTTATTCGAGGTTTATGATGATTTAGTATCAATTCATCCAGATAAAGAAATTACGAAGCTAATTGTGGAATATAAGGTAAATCAAGAGCATTCTTTTAGTATTCATATCGATTTTGATCTTCGAAATTATTTAATTCAAGAATGGAGTCAATTTCCGATTGTCATTCCGCCAGTTTTTAATAAAATGGAGCCAGAAGAATATGATATCTTAAAGATGGACTTATACCGATTGAAAATTTGGAATTGGGAAGATGAGCTACTAGGAATAGATTCTGTTAAATGTACCGCTAGATTGGTTACGGTTAACTCTACCTATACGGTTGATTTAGCAAATTTGCAATCAAAAGAATGGAGACAATTGCAGAAAATTGTAGCGCTATTTACTGATTTAGAATTGTTGCTTAAGTAAGCGAGAAGGCGGAAGCATATCAATGAAAATTGATATGCTTTTTTAGTTTTCATGACGCAGAAAAAATAATTAACGATACATTGTCCATAATCCCATATCCATGAACCCAACATTCTTATAAATTTTACCAGCAGCAGGATTATCATAAAACAAGCAAACATATTGTTTTTCGTCTAATACATCATTAACTAGGGCTGTCATTAGTTTACTTGCTAAACCTTGATTCCGATAATCTTTATGCGTACATACACCGACAATCATAGCTGATTGGGAATTTTCTGCAGTAGTAGAGACAGTTGAAATAATGTCACCTTGATTATTTTCAAGAAAATAAGTTCGACCTGTTTTTGATTCAATTGCTTTTTTTAGCATATTTTTTGTTTCAACTGTTGTGTTAAATTCATCAATAGAATGTTGTAATACAACAATTCTGTCAATATCAGCAATAGTAGCTTTATTAATTGTTTCCGTTAGTTGTATTTCTCTTTTTGTTTCGCATTGAGCGAAATAAGTTACTCGTTTCTTCCCTAACGTCAGATTAGGAAGTTTTTCAAATTTTTCAACTAGGTCTGCTTTCCCTGATAACGTTACTGGATTAGTATTTGACTGCATTATCGCTGCAAAAGCCTCTGAATCAAAATGATTTTTATCCTTGCAGTAAAAAATATAGCTTTCAAAATACTTAAGTAGTACAGCTTTTATGTCCCCATCATGAAATTCTCCCCAAAACTTTTGAAATGTAGACTGATAACCAAATGCTTCAATATCTCCAATGATAAAAAGGTTAATGGAAGGGTCTTGTAGTAAAAATTTCATCACATTAGCATGATCTTTTTCTGTAAGTTCACGAATCATGTATACAACCTTCTTTCGATTCTTTGAAATAATTAATTGTAAGTTTATCATAATATTGGAAATATAAATAGATTTGTATAAATTTATTGTTGGACACCAATTATAAGTATTTTACTAAGCATAGAGAATGAAAGAGAATATACAGTTTTGCTAAAAGATAAAAGTAGAAACACGAAAACTGGTGTTCATCAAAGGAATGAAAACCACATTTGAAAGTAGAAGCAAGAAAACTGGCGTTCATCAAAGGAATGAAAACCACATTTGAAAGTAGAAGCAAGAAAACTGGCGTTCATCAAAGGAATGAAAACCACATTTGAAAGTAGGAGCAAGAAAACTGGTGTTCATCAAGGGGATGAAAGCCACATTTGAAAGTAGAAGCAAGAAAACTGGCGTTCATCAAAGGAATGAAAACCGCATTTGAAAGTAGAAGCAAGAAAACTGGCGTTCATCAAGGGAATGAAAGCAATATTTAAAAGTCAAAAACATTGAATTTACTTCCCAACCTAATTAAATAAACAATCCAGCTGAATAAAAGCAGCTGGATTGCATTTTAACTATAATAATATGGAACTAAATTTTATTAACTAAGAGAACTAGATAACACATTAAAATAACGTGCATCCGGATGGGCAAATACCATTGCAGAAACAGAGGCTTCTGGTTCCATCATACACTCTTCTGACAAAATTATTCCAATATCTTCAGGTGAAAGTAACCCAAACAGTTTTTTCTGATCTTCTAATTCAGGACAAGCAGGGTACCCAAATGAAAATCTTTGTCCTTGATATTTTGCTGCAAAGCGTTCCTTCATAGTAAAGTTTGTTGGATCAGGGAATCCCCATCTATCTCTAATCTGACGATGAATAAATTCTGCAAGGCCCTCCGCTGTTTCTAATGCAAGTGATTGCAGGGCGTGTGATTCGAGAAATCTTCCATCACGCTTTAATTGTTCTGCTGCTTGTCGGATTCCAGTACCTGCTGTAACTGCAAAAAAAGCAACATAATCCATAACACCACTATCTATAGGTTTTAAATAGTCTGCTAGACAAAGATATGGTTCTCTTTCTTGTCTTGGAAAATCAAAAGTTTCTAGTCGTTTAGAAACATCGTCTGGATCATATATATATATTTTATTGCCATCTGATTGAGCAGGGTAGAAGCGATAAACCGCTTTTGGCAGTATCCAGTTATTTTGTTCTGCTTCTAATAAAAGTTGTTCAATCATATCGTTTAATTGGACCGCTTTTTCATCTTTCTGCTTTAATAAAACGTCAATTTTACCTTTTAACCCCAAATGGTGACCTAATAGCATTTGCTTATTAATATATGGTTTGATATGCCCAATTGTATAATTCGTTACTATATGCTTCTTTGTATCCTGAGGTACAAAGACAGGGGCTTTTGGATCAATTGTTTTTCTTTTAATCCCTGTGATAACGGGTTTTACATAATCTTTTGTCGGCATTGCTAAAAGAGTTTGCTTCTTTTTTTCATGCTCTTGTTTAAGCAAAGAGAATTCTTCTTGATTGGTTAGCTGATTAGCAAGGGATAAACCATTCATGGCATCTTTTGCGTATAATACCAGTCCGTCATATTCTCGTGAGATTTTTGTATCAGTAAATTTTCTCGATAATGCTGCTCCACCAACTAAGATAGGGACGTCGATACCAGCTTGTTTCATATCTGCTGCTGTTAACACCATCTGTTGTGCAGATTTAACAAGGAGGCCTGATAAACCGACAATGTTTGGCTGTTCCTTTTTGATAGCGGAAACTAACTCTGCTGGCGGAACCTTAATTCCTAGATCAATCACTTCATAACCGTTGTTTGAGAGAATGATGTCGACGAGATTTTTGCCAATATCATGAACATCTCCTTTAACGGTTGCTAAGATAACTTTTCCCTTTGTGGATGAAGAAACATTTTTATCCATGTAGCCTTCTAAAAAGGAAACGGCGGTTTTCATTACTTCTGCGCTTTGCAAAACTTCTGCTACGATTAATTGATTATCATTAAATAAACGGCCAACTTCCTTCATTCCATTCATTAACGGACCATTAATAATATCTAGTGGCGCACTGTAAGTGGTGAGCGCGATTGCTAAATCATCAAGTAATCCTTCTTTTGTTCCTTCAACGACATAATAGGCTAATCGTTCATCTAAGGTTAAATTTTCAAGAGAATTTATTTTTTCTTTCTTCTTACCCCGGTAGAAATCCGTAAAAACAGCTAACGTTTCATCTGTTGTTTCAAATAATAGCTTTTCAGCTAATTCAATTTCTTCTTTACTAATAGACGCAAATCTTTCCAGCTTTTCTGTATTAACGATGGCATAGTCTAATCCAGCTTGTGTACAGTGGTAAAGAAAGACACTGTTTAATATTTCACGACCGACAGGAGGGAGACCAAAAGAGACATTACTTATTCCAAGAATGGTCTGAACATCTGGACAAGCTTCCTTAATTTGTTTAATACCTTCCACTGTTGCTAAAGCAGATCCAATGTATTGCTCGTCTCCAGTACCTACAGGGAACACAAGCGGATCAAAAATAATATCTTGACCACTAATCTTATATTTCTTCGTTAATAAATCATAGGATCGTTTTGCGATTTGCAGCTTCTTTTCTGCGGTAACTCCCATACCATCTTCATCAATCGTTCCTACAACAACCGAGGCTCCATATTTGTGGATGAGAGGGGCAATTGCTTGCAACCTTTCTTCGCCATCCTCTAGGTTAATGCTGTTGATGATTGCTTTCCCTTGCGAATAGGAGAGAGCTTTTTCGATTACTTTTTCATCAGTAGAGTCAATGACGAGTGGAACCTTTACTTTTTTCACAACTTCTTTCATAAAATGTTCCATGTCCTGTAGCTCATCTCTGTCAGGATCAGCTAAACATATATCGATAACATGGGCTCCGCCTTTTACTTGGGCTCTTGCAATTTCAGATGCTTCTTCGTATTTTCCTTCTTGTATTAATCGTTTAAATTTCCGAGAACCAATGACATTCGTACGTTCGCCAACCATAATTGGTCTTAATGTAGGATCATCATATATAAAAGGCTCAATTCCTGAAACCATATGATAGGTGGTTTCAGCGACTGTTCGAGGGGCAATTTCCTTCATTTTCTCTGCAATTGCTTGAATATGCTCAGGGGTAGTTCCACAGCAACCACCGACGATATTTAGCCAGCCCTCTTCAGCAAAACCGCTTAATTTATTTGCAAGAGAGGAAGCCGTCTCATGATAATGACCTTCTTCATCTGGTAAGCCAGCGTTTGGATAGCAGCTAACAGCAAACTTAGAGAGGCCTGACAGGGAACGAATATGATCTTGCATAAACTCGGGACCAGTTGCACAGTTTAAACCGATTGCGATAGGATTCATATGTTCAACAGAAATATAAAAGGCTTCAATCGACTGGCCCGCAAGTGTAGTACCCATCGGTTCAATGGTCCCAGAAATCATCAATGGAAGTTCTTTACCTGTCTTTGCAAACGCCTGTTTAATTCCGAGGAAACCCGCCTTTACATTTAACATATCCTGACTAGTTTCGAGAAGAAGGAGATCTACACCTCCATCGATTAATCCTATTGCTTGCTCTTCATAAGAAGCAATAAGCTCTTCGAATGTGGCTCCACCAGTGACACTTAATGTTTTCGTTGTCGGACCCATTGCTCCAGCAATGAATCTTGGCCATTCAGGAGTAGAATATTTTCTGACCGCGTCTTTGGCGAGTTTTGCTGCCGTAACATTAAGTTTGTAAGCAAGATGCCCTAGATGGTATTCATCTAGGACAATCTTCGTAGCACCGAATGTATTTGTTTCAATAATATCTGCACCGGCTTTAAGATAGGCTTCATGGATTTTCGTAATAATATCTGGTTTTGTTAGATTAAGATTTTCATTACAACCTTCTAATTCTTCTCCTCCAAAATCGTCTGCTGTTAAATCTTCTCGTTGGAG
The DNA here is from genome assembly GCF_024219955.1 of Niallia sp. RD1. Lineage (NCBI taxonomy): Bacteria > Bacillati > Bacillota > Bacilli > Caryophanales > Bacillaceae > Niallia > Niallia sp. RD1. The sequence continues at coordinate 3,960,418 of NZ_CP100420.1, forward strand.
CATTGTACCCATTGCGCCGTCCATTATTAGGATTTTTTGTTTAAGTTTTTCAGCTAATGAAGTTTGTGGCATTAGTTGTCCTCCTAGTTGCTGCAGTTCGTATTTTCGTATAGCGCGCCAATTCTACTGAAAGCTCATATCGCAAAAATGGTGTTATTAAGTAGATACCATTGAAGTAGGTGGCTGCAGTATCGATTAGCGCCTTTGTAATTTTCAAACCTTCTTGTGTTGCTTGTTCTGGGTTATCTTTTAAATTTGCCATTGTTTGACGAATCGAATCGTCTATCTTTATTCCAGGTACTTCGTTATGGAGAAATTCTGCATTATTGCTGCTTGTTAAAGGCATTAAACCAATATAAATAGGCTTGTCGATATGCTTAGTAGCTTCATATAATTCGATTATTTTTTCTTCTGAATAAATAGGCTGAGTGATAATGTAATCAGCACCACATTCTATTTTTTTCTCTAGTCTTTTAACTGCTTTATCTACTTGCCGAACATTTGGATTAAAGGCTGCAGAGACAGAAAAAGCTGTTTTTTGACCTAGATTTTTTCCAGAAAAGGAGAGTCCTTCATTTAATTGCTTAATCATCGAGATTAAATCAAAAGAAGTCATGTCATAAACAGAAGATGCACCAGGGAAATCTCCAACTCGAGCTGGATCTCCTGTTATTGCTAATACATCTTGGAGTCCCAGTGTGTGCAACCCCATTAAATGAGATTGTAATCCAATCATGTTGCGATCACGACAGGCAATATGAATGAGGGGACGAAGACCGATATTTTGTTTTACTAATGTACCAATAGCTGTATTGGATATACGAGCAGACGCTAAGCTATTGTCTGCAAGTGTAATAGCATCAATGCCTTCTTCTTTTAGTTTTTTTGCGCCTTCAAAGAAGCGTGTTGTGTCTAATTTTCTTGGTGGATCTAATTCTACGATAACAGAAGCTCTTTCTTTAGCAATCTCCTCCAAAGGTGTATATTCCCGAAGGGGAGGAGAGTTAAGAAGAATAGATTCAACTCGTAGTGCATTAGCATTAGATGGAATTGCTTTTTCAGTAATAGGGACAGCATCTTTTAATGCTTCCGCAAAATTTTTAATATGTTCTGGCGTTGTCCCACAGCAACCTCCTAAAAGGCGAACACCTTGCTTTCTAAATTCTTCAGCAGATTTTCGGAAATATTCTGCATTATCTTTATATTCGAATTTTCCGTCAATATAAGTTGGCAAACTAGCATTTGGATAGGCCGATAAATAGGCATGCTTTGGTAATGGTATCTGTTCGAGTGATGCAATCATATGATGGGGACCTAATCTGCAATTTAGGCCAATCACATCTGCTCCCAAATTTTCTAGTCTATCAAACGCAGAAGAAAGGGAGGATTGATTTTGTAAAATGCCTATTTCATGAATCGAAACTTGGGCAATGACTGGAAGATCTGTTTCTTTTTTAGTAATTTGTAGAACCGTTTCTAATTCTTCCAAATCATAAAATGTTTCTAGTAGAATCCCATCGACCCCTTCTAGTAACAAACAGTAAAGCTGTTCACGAAAACTTCTCTTTAGTTCTTCCAAACTAATAGCTTGTGGCTTCATCCCTCTGTTCCCGCCGATTGTTCCTAAAATATTGACCTTATTAGTTGTTGCTGCTTGTTTGGCAATTTTAACGGCAGCACTGTTTATTTCCTTTACGTTATCTTCAAGCCCATATCTTTGTAGTTTTAAATAGTTGGCAGCATATGTATTTGTTTGAATAATATCTGCCCCTGCATGGATATATGCTTGATGAATATGTTGAATTTGTTCATGATGCGAAAGATTTAATGCTTCAAAGCATGTGTCCTTTCCATAGGAGTAGAGGAGGGTACCCATCGCACCGTCGGCTATTAAAATTTCATTTTTTAGTCTATCAAGAAAACTCATCATAATCCTCCATTAAATATAATGTAGCGCTGCCGTCTTTTTTAGGGCTGTATCAAAGTCATTGATTAAATCTTGTGGATTTTCCAATCCAACTGATAGGCGAAGAAGGGAGTCAGTAATCCCTCTTTCTGCTCTTGCAGCAGGGTCCATTGCAGCATGGGACATTTTAGCAGGATACGAAAGGATTGACTCTACAGCACCAAGACTAACTGCAAATACAGGAAGTTTTACATTTTCAACAAATGTGCGCATTGCCTCTTCTGAATGCAATTCAAAGGAAAAAACAGCCCCTGCATTTAACGCTTGTTTTCTTTGAATCGCATATTGAGGATGGTCTTCAAAACCTGGGTAATGAACTTTCTTAATGCATGGATGGTTCTGTAAATGTTCTGCAATGATTTTTGCGCCATCACATGAATGCTTCATGCGTACGTGCAATGTCTTTATTCCTCTTAACAATAACCAACAATCCTGTACGCCAAGAACCGCACCAAAAGAATTTTGTAAATAGCCAATTTGTTTGGCAAGGTCTGCATCTTTAACTACCGCAACTCCAGCAATAACATCACTATGGCCTGATAAGAATTTAGTAGCACTATGTAGGACTACATCTGCACCGAGTGTTAATGGTTTTTGTAAGGCGGGTGTTAAAAAAGTATTGTCTACAAAGGTCCAGGCATTGTATTTTTTGGCGAGTAAGCTTATTGCTTCAATATCGGTTACTTTTAATAATGGGTTAGAAGGGGTTTCAACATAAAATACTTTTGTATTAGGCAAAACAGCCGCTTCTACTTCTGCTAAGTTGGTCATATCTACAAATGTATGGTCAATACCAAAGCGATTTAATACCGTTGTGACCATACGGTACGTTCCTCCATAAACGTCTTCCGAAATAACGACATGGTCTCCTTGTGATAATAATAGGAAAGCAGTAGAGATAGCAGCCATTCCAGAAGAAAAGGCAAAGCCGTGTGTGCCTTCTTCGAGTTCTGCAACGACTTCTTCCACAGCTTCTCTCGTCGGATTTAAGCTTCTGCTATAATCGTATTTTCCAAACGTTTCTATATCCTTTTGATGGAAGGTAGAAGCGTGCTGAATTGGCACGCTAACTGCTCCAGTTTCCGGATCAAATTTATGCTTATTGTGTAGTAATTTTGTTTCAAATGTATATGGTGTGCTCATATTGTTACCTCCTTAGCGATTCCCTTTGCAATGGAAAATGCTTTATCTAAATCTTTAATTAAATCATTTGCATTTTCAATGCCGACAGAAAAACGTAATAAACGGTTATCAACGCCAGTCTCTAATCGAACTTCTAATGGAATGTCGGCATGGGTTTGGGTAGCAGGGTATGTGATAAAACTCTCTACACCACCCAAGCTTTCAGCAAAGGAGATTAACGTTAAATTTTGTAAAAATGGATTTACCCATGATTCATGTTGAATTCTAAAGGAAATCATACCACCGCGACCAGGATAGAGAACATCAACAACAGCATCATGTTCTTTAAGGAAGGAACATAAAATTTTAGCATTTTCCTCATGTTTTTCCATTCTTAATGCTAATGTTTTCATGCCTCTCATTAATAACCAAGAATCGAAGGGACTTAAAACAGCTCCCGCAGAATTATGATGTAAAGCAAGTTCATTACATAATGCTTCTCCTTTAGCAACGATAAGACCGGCAAGAACATCATTATGTCCACCTAAATATTTTGTCGCACTGTGGATAACAATATCAGCCCCTAAGCGAATAGGCTGTTGAATGATTGGAGTATAGAAAGTATTATCTACAATAAGTAGAATACCGTGTTCTTTAGCGATGGAAGCCACTTCTGAAATATCCGTTTGTTCCATTAATGGATTAGTAGGAGTTTCAAGGAAGATTGCTTTTGTATTAGGGGAAATTGCCGCACGTAAAGTATCTGTATCTGAGGTAGTAACGTACGTACATCGAAGACCCCATTTTTTATATCCTTGTTCTAACAAACGATAGGTACCACCATATAAATCCTTTGAAATAATCCATTCATCACCGCTTTGGAAAAGCGAAAGAATTGTTTGGATAGCAGCCATTCCGGAGCTACATGCAAAGCCGCGATCTCCATCTTCTAAATCGGCAATTGCCTTTTCTAAAATTTCTCGAGTGGGATTTCCAGTACGAGTGTAATCATAGCCAGTTGATTCCCCAATTCCAGCATGACGATAAGCAGTTGAGAAATAAACAGGTGGGTTTACTGCTCCAGTTGTTTTTTCACTTCGATTTCCAATTTGTGCTAATTTTGTCTCTAAACTATACATTCTATAACTCTCCTATTCTCATAATGTGAATTTATTTATGTAATCCATACAAATCAAGAAGAGAAGAAAAATGACATGAAAAAAGTCTTCTTCGTTAATAAGAAGAAGACTTTGATTATTTAATGGTCATTCTTCTTATCTTTCAAGCCTTTATGCTTGATGGAATTAGCACCTTTTCAGTATGTAATAGAATACTGAAGGTTGCTGAGGTTTCTTCGGGCCATTCCCTCTACCTCTCTTGATAAGAATTACTTATGTAATTGAATATTAATTTACTATATATTTTACCAGTTGGCAACAATTATTTTGTTATTTCTGAAAAGATTCTATATTCTTCTTATTATAAATAAAAAGAATATACACTTAGATTTCTTCAATAAGTTGATAGACATCGACTTCCAACTCATAATCTGGCTTTGCTTTTGTGTAAATTCTTGCTTTTTTTGTTTTTTCATCTACATTCTGGATAATTATCTTTTCACCTTGATAACTAACATCCACAATATCCGCAGCATTCATAATTTCAATTGCTCTTCCAATATTCAATGTAAGTCCTCCTAAACTAACTAATCCCCATTTTAATCCATTCATTTTAAGTAAATACTCATTCTACTCGATTTTGAATAATAATGAAAAGCAACAATTTAAACAAACCTATCTTAAAAATAATATATTTTTCTTAAACCGAGCTTTTCCATATTAGTCTATAGAGCGAAAGGAGTTCTATCTCTATAATGGGTATATTTCTTAAATTTTATGCCCAATTTTTTCTTCTCATTAAATTTTAATGTTACTTTCATGCTTTTTTAGAATAGGAGGTATACTATTTGTTTTATTCACTTAACCATATTGGAAAACTAATTAAACTTGTTATCTTAACAGGAAAAATAATTGCTTAAAATAGGCTAAGAATTGGGTATTATTAAAAAATATAGTTAATACCACAGCCAAAGTTCAAAATAAAGGAGAGATGAAATATGCATTTTCTTCGCATCGCAATGATTGTATTTAGTTCTATAACTGCTGCATCCTTATTCGGATTTCAATTTGTAGAAATGGCACATGCCATTATGGATTCAATGTTTTCAAAAGAGTAGGAACAAATTTTGTATATCAAGCTTCTAACATGATAAAATAACAATATCTTTAGGCAAGTTAAAGCAGTTTTGTTGAAATTTTTTAAAATTAAATTTCAACATACCGCTTATAACGCTGCCTATGTTTAATAGAGAGCGTGGTATAATGAAAAAAATTTTGATTATTGAAGATGAAAAAAATCTATCGAGATTTATTGAATTAGAATTAACGTATGAAGGATATAAAACAGAAGTTTGTTCAGATGGTAGAAGTGGTTTACAAAAAGCATTAGAGGAAGATTGGGACATCATTTTACTAGATTTAATGCTGCCTGAATTAAATGGAATGGAAGTATGCAGAAGGCTCCGCCAAACAAAAAATACCCCTATATTAATGATAACTGCACGTGATAGTGTTCTAGACAGAGTATCTGGTCTAGATAGTGGAGCTGACGATTATTTAGTTAAGCCTTTTGCAATCGAAGAGCTGCTTGCTAGATTACGTGCTTTATTTCGCCGAATAGATCCACAAATAAATTCTTCCAATCAAACAATGACGAAGCTGACTTATAAGGATATAACACTTGAAGTAGAATCCCATATTGCCAAGAAAGGTGAAGAGATTCTATCTTTAACGAAAAGAGAGTATGATTTACTTTATATGTTTATGACGAATATTAATATTGTCTTATCGAGAGATATCTTATTAGAAAAAATTTGGGGCTATGAATCTGAAGTGGAAACAAATGTGATTGATGTGTATGTCAGGTATCTAAGAAATAAACTTGATCCAACTGGACAAGAAGTATATATCGAAACGGTCAGAGGAATAGGATATGTGATGAGATGAAATTTATAAAAAAAATATCTCTTTTACCTTGGAAGTGGAAGTTAACACTCGGATTATCCTTTTGCATTTTTTTAACTTATTCTATTTTTTCATTTTTTGAATTTCATACGGTTTCTTCTTGGTTATTAAATCAGGAAGAAACCGATGTAAAACAAGCAATGGAGCAGGTAGTCCAGCAATTGAGTGTACAAGATAAAGATTTCACGGATGAAGAGCTTACTGATAATGTTTCTTTATTAGAAAAATTAAATAATAATAATCAGCTTATCCGTGTATTAGATGAGGATGGACATGCCATTCTTTCCGATATGAATGGAGATTTCCCTATTATAGAGCCTAATCAAATGTATAATGATGAGCAATTTCATTATATTTCAATCGGTGACCAGAACTCTTTAGTTTACAGTAAAGAAGTACGAGCTCCAACATTTAACGGAAGAGTCGAGATTATTAGGTCGCTTGAATCTTTGGATAAAGTTCGAGAACATTTACAATTTGCAATGACGATGTTTGCAGTGGCTGCTTTGATAATAAGTGCATTGATTGGTTATTTTATTTCCTATTTATTATTAAAACCTATGAATTCTATGACGAAAACGATGAAAAAAATTAAAAGTAGTGGTTTTAAGGAAAGGATGCCAGTCTATCCGCAAAAAGACGAAATCTCTGATTTAACGATTATTTTTAATGAGATGATGGATGTAATTGAACAATCTTTTCAGCAGCAAAAACAATTTATTGAAGACGCTTCCCATGAGCTGAGAACTCCGGTTTCAGTCCTAGAAGGACATCTATCCATGTTAAATAGATGGGGAAAAAACAACCAAGATATTCTAAATGAGTCATTACAAGCATCTACTGAGGAAGTTGCTAGATTGAAAAAGCTAATTATAAGTTTATTAGATTTATCAAAATTAGAACAAAATAGAGTAGATCCTGACTTAACTCCTGAAAGGGTAAAATGGATTTTGGAACATACTATTCATGATTTTATGATGCTGCATCAGGATTTCAACTTTGAGATGAAGTTAGATTCTTTGCATCTTTATAAAGTGTCTGAACAACATTTACAACAAATTACCACCATTTTACTTGATAATGCAGTTAAATATTCTTTACATGAAAAAAATATTTTTCTTCATACACATGAAACAGACCATCATTTTGTCCTAGAAATAAGTGACCACGGAATCGGAATTCCAAAAGAAGACATCGATAAAGTATTCGATCGTTTTTATCGCGTAGACAAAGCAAGGAGTAGAGAGCAAGGTGGAACAGGTCTTGGCTTAGCAATTGCGAAGAAAATTGTCGGATTATACAAAGGAACGATCGAGATTAATAGTAAGGCTGGACAAGGGACAAAAGTAATTGTTCGTTTTAACCTATAGAAGGAAAAAAGGAAGGTCCACTCTTGAGAAAAACAAGGAGTGAACTTCCTTTTTCCTTTGTCATGTAATGATATTCATTGCATAAGATTAACTAGTAAGATTGTTTTTTTTCTGAAGATAGGGGCGATAAAAAATATTTTTAATTTTTTTACCATAAATATGTGTAAAACTTTTGAAGACGTAATTAAACCATGATAGAATAGAAATGTAAACGTTTTAATAAGTTTTTTCACTATAAGGTGTATTGTGCAATAACAAAGGGAAGATAAAAATGATATTAAATGTGGTGGAGGGAAATTTTCATGGAGAAGCCATCTGACGGTACAGTCTCATACCAACCAAGGTTCTATGGGCCGAACTTAGGGCTTGTAATGGAGCTTTATGAGCAATATGTTCAAGATCCAAATTCAGTTGATGAAGAAATGAAAAAGCATTTTGATCAATGGGGACCGCCTATTGATAATCAAGAACAAACTAGCACGAATCATTTATCTATACAATCCGAAGTTCAAGTTGAAAAAATTATTGCAGCAGTTACATTAGTGAATAAGATAAGAGCTTATGGGCATTTAGCGGCTGATATCTATCCTTTAAACGATCATAACAGGGAATATGAGTTATTCGAGCTGTCTCGTTTTAACTTAACAAAAGAAGATTTAGAAAAAATACCAGCACCGTTAATTTGTCCAGATGCTCCTAAGCATATAACAAATGGCTTTGAAGCAATCCAGTATTTAAAGGAGATTTATACGAAGACAATCGCATTTGAATATTATCATGTAAATGATATTAAAGAAAAAAATTGGCTACAAGCAAAAGTCGAATCAGGAAGCTTAAAACCAGCTTGCCATAAAGAATTAAAGAAAAAACTCTTAAAAAGAGTGATAGAAGTAGAAGAATTTGAAAGTTTTTTACATAGAACGTATGTAGGGCAAAAGAGATTCTCGATTGAAGGTCTCGATACAATGGTACCGATGATAGATGAAATTATTTCGGAAACGGTCTTAAAAGGTGCCCAAAATATTAATATTGGAATGGCACATAGAGGGAGATTAAATGTTTTAGCACATGTTTTAGAAAAGCCATATGAAATGATATTTGCTGAATTTCAGCACGCTCCTAATAAGCAGTTAGTTCCTTCTGAAGGGTCAATTGGTATTAGCTTTGGATGGACAGGAGACGTGAAGTATCATTTAGGTCTCGATAGACAGCTTAAATCCAATAATGTATCAAATGTACGCTTAACGCTTGCAAATAACCCAAGTCATCTTGAATTCGTTGGTGCAGTAGTAGAAGGCTTTACTCGTGCTTCTCAAGATGATCGAACGAAACCTGGATTTCCAGAAGAGGATTCAAATAAGTCTCTTGCAATTTTGATACATGGGGATGCTGCTTTTCCAGGGCAAGGTATCGTATCCGAGACATTAAACTTAACTGGATTAAAAGGGTATCGAACTGGTGGAACCATTCATATTATTGCTAATAACACAATTGGATTTACAACGGAATCTAGTGATTCTAGATCTACTAGATATGCAAGTGATTTAGCAAAAGGATTTGAAATTCCAATTATTCATGTCAATGCAGATGATCCGGAAGCTTGTATTAAAGCTGCAAAACTAGCATGTGAATACAGAGCAACTTTTAAAAAGGACTTTTTAATCGATTTAATTGGATATAGAAGGTATGGACATAACGAAATGGATGAGCCGATGACGACCAATCCATTAATGTACAAGTTGATCCACAATCACCCAACTATTACAAAGTTATATGGGGATAAACTAGTAACGGAAAATGTAGTAAAAGAAGACGAAGTAAAGGCAATAAAAGAAGAAGTTACTCAGAAGCTGAAAGAAGCACATGATAGAGTACCAAAGAAAAATGAAGATCCAATTATAACAAATCCACCTAATTCTGTGGAAAGACAATTGCCAAAAATAAATACAGCAGTACCAATTGAACAATTGAAACAAATTAACGAAGAGTTGCTTTCCTATCCACCTCAATTTCAAATTTTTGATAAATTAGGAAAAGTTTTAAAGAGAAGAAATGACGCTTTAGAGGGAGAGGGGAAAATTGACTGGTCATTAGCCGAGACACTAGCTTATGCTACTATCTTAGTGGATGGTACTCCAATTCGCCTTTCAGGTCAGGATTCAGAGCGTGGGACGTTTGCCCATCGCAATATTATCCTACATGACTATGTGACAGGAAATCAGTATTCTCCATTGCACACGTTATCTACAGCAAAAGCATCATTCGCTGTTCATAACAGTCCATTGTCAGAAGGTTCAGTATTAGGATTTGAGTACGGTTACAATGTGCATGCACCAGAAACGCTTGTGTTATGGGAAGCGCAATTTGGCGATTTTGCTAACGCTGCACAAGTCATGTTTGACCAATTTATTGCAGCTGGGCGAGCAAAATGGGGTCAAAAATCTGGGCTAGTTATGCTCCTTCCACATGGTTACGAAGGTCAGGGGCCAGAGCATTCAAGTGCAAGATTAGAGCGATTCTTAATTTTAGCAGCTGAAAATAACTGGACTGTCGCAAATTTATCATCATCTGCTCAATACTTTCATATTTTAAGAAGACAGGCAGCGATTCTTAATAAAGAAGAAGTACGACCATTAGTGATTATGACACCAAAGAGCTTGCTGCGTAATGCCGATGTTGCATCCAACGGTTTAGAATTCAGCGAAGGTGCTTTCCATTCTATTTTGGAAGTTGATAAAGCGGAGCAAAAACAAGAGAAAGTGACACGTTTAGTTCTTTCAACAGGTAAAATATCGATTGATTTATATCAAGCATACCATAAGCTTGAAAATACTGAGGCAATCCATCTTGCAAGAGTAGAAGAAATTTATCCGTTCCCAGAAGAAAGGCTTATGGAAATTGTTAAACGCTATCCAAATTTAAAAGAAATAGTTTGGGTTCAAGAAGAACCAAAAAATATGGGTGCGTGGAGTTTTATTGAACCTAGAATTAGAAAACTTATTTCAAGTTCTATTTCCTTGCAGTATGTTGGCAGAAGAAGAAGGTCTAGTCCTGCTGAAGGGGATCCAATAGTTCATCGAAAAGATCAAGCAAGAATCGTAAATGAAGCATTGACAATGGAATGAATTGAGGGGGAAGTTTAAAATGGCAGAGATAAAAGTACCAGAATTAGCTGAATCTATCACCGAAGGAACCGTAGCACAATGGTTAAAGAAAACAGGGGAGTATGTGGAAAAAGGCGATTATATCGTTGAACTTGAAACAGATAAAGTAAATGTAGAAATTATTTCAGAAGAAAGTGGGATTATTCAAGAATTAAAAGCAAATGAAGGGGATACAGTCCAAGTTGGTGAAACAATTGCGATTGTCAACGCACAGGGAGTTGCTAAAGAACCTAAGGCTGTCGAAAAAACACCTGAAGCAGAGGTAAAGGCAGAGGCTCCGAAAACCGAACTGCAAACAGAAGCAGATACAACAATTAATAAACAAATTCCGATTGCTTCCCCAGCTGCTCGCAAATTGGCTCGGGAACGTGGGATTGATTTAACAGCTATCCAGACAAATGATCCATTAGGAAGAATAAGAGCACAGGATGTTGCAGCATTCGATCAAAAGTCAGCTGCAGCTGCACCGACACAGCCTGCTCAAGCACCAAAAACTGAAAAATCAGCTCCTTCTGTTGAAACAGATAGTCGTGTTGAGAGAGTGAGAATGACAAGAAGAAGACAAACGATTGCTAATCGACTATTAGAGGTAAAGCAAAATACAGCAATGCTTACTACTTTTAACGAAGTAGATATGACAAATGTTATGGCCCTTAGAAATCGCAGAAAAGATGCATTCCAAAAAGAAAATGATGTGAAGCTTGGATTTATGTCTTTCTTTACGAAAGCTGTCGTTGCAGCTCTAAAGAAAGCACCATTATTAAATGCAGAGATACAAGGTGATCAAATTGTCTTAAAAAAATACTATGACATTGGTATTGCAGTATCAACAGATGAAGGACTTGTGGTGCCAGTCTTAAGAGATGCAGATCGAAAGAACTTTGCAGAAATTGAAGGGGAAATTTTAGAATTTGCTAGTAAAGCAAGAAACAATAAACTTTCCTTAAGTGAGTTACAAGGTGGTACATTTACCATTACTAATGGTGGTGTGTTCGGATCCTTGTTATCCACGCCGATCCTTAATGGACCACAGGTTGGTATTCTAGGAATGCATAAGATTCAGTTACGACCAGTTGCGATAGACGCCGAAAGAATGGAAAATAGACCAATGATGTATCTTGCTCTGTCCTATGACCATCGTATTATTGATGGAAAAGAAGCAGTTACATTCTTAGCAAGAATTAAGGACCTATTAGAAGATCCAGAATCATTATTGTTTGAAGCTTAATAAATTGTTTAACATATAGATACAGAGTGTTTCTGAAATTAGAAACACTCTGTATTATTTTCTTTCCCACTCTTAACCGGTAGTTGGCTCTACACTGATGGTTAGTTTTCTTTATAATAGAATAATGTTTTTGGACCGTCTCTTAATAAAAATGCATTATTTAAATAGGAGGAAAGTAAGGAATGAAAAAAACAGTACTTGTTTTTGTATATGGATCCTTGCTGAAGGATGAAGTAAATCATTATATGATGAAGAACTATCCTTGTCTTGCTGAAAATGTGTGGATATATGGCAGATTATTTGATGCAAGGTTAGAATATCCTTTTCTGATAATCGATGACCATAAAAAAGTGTTAGGTGAGCTTTATGAAGTCCCAGTAATAGATGTACCTATTTTAGATGAATTTGAAGATTACAATCCTATTGGAACAGATAATTTATATGAGCGAAAGGTAGTTACCGTACATAAAGAGGATAAAACTTGGGAGGCATTTGTTTATGTCTGTAATCAAGAAGAAATGCTTGTAAACGAAATTATGGAGGATAGTTGGAGAGCTTTTCGAAATAAACCTATATCCCATTCTTAACGAGCAGTAAGAACCCCACTATAAGCTTGCGGAAAATCGAAGAAGCTAGATGGGGGATGAGAAAAACTCCATTGTAAGAAGTTTTCTTTATAATAAATGTTACCAATATAGTTTTTTGGTTTAATGGACCGTTTTTTTGTGGTATAGAATAATATCGACATCATGGAAAGAAGGTCATAATATGTTTATTCAAGAACATAATAATTTATATGCTATCAAGTATAATCATACATCCTATTATGCTATGGGTTTCAAACGCTTAGATTGGATTAATGGCTTGTGTTATATGACTTTTTACCAAGCAGATACAGGCAAATGGTTTACTTTTGAAAGAAATAAGATGAAATGGATGACAAAGGAAAAACAGAATTTGGTTTCATAATGAGAACTTGTTGCGCTATGTATCGTTTTCCCTTTATACTAGGATAGTACTAGAATGAAGGGAGCTAAACAAATGATACATCAAAATTGGGAAAGTAAATCATCCATCAAAAAAGTAAAATGTATACATACCGATGCAAGTAAATACATTGTTAATAGAGTATTAACAGTAGGAAAAGAATACGAAGTAAAAAACGAAACAGAGGAATTTTACTTTGTTGTGGACAACACTGGAAAAGTCGGCGGTTTTTACAAAGATTACTTTCAAAGCATATAAAAGTTTAAGATGTCTTTAATGACAAAAGCGTTGTGCAAACGTCCGAGTGGTTCAACTAACCATCAGTGGGGGAGGAAGGAAAATCCCCACTGATGGAAGTTTCCTTTTATCCTATTGGGAAATATCGACAGAAAAGTAAATTCTAATCCTTCGTATATACTAGGTCTTTTTAGTTTTTTTACTCTTCTGGTTTTTTATGGAGGCTAATGTTGATTGTTTCGGTATTTCAATCCATCTGTTTTTTGAAATCTCAATTTGTTGAGAAGTATAGATTCCTGTGTGCCCAGAAAATAGGTAACTAATAATACAAACGATAAAGAAGTAAATACTTGCTTCTAAACCAAATAATTCAATTCCCATAATAAAGCATGCGATTGGTGTATTTGTTGCGCCACAAAATACCCCAATAAATCCTAGTGCAGCCAAAAATGGAGCTGAGACATATAAAATATCTCCTAAAACACTTCCTAATGTTGAACCTACAACAAATAATGGAGTAACTTCTCCACCTTGAAAACCCGCCCCTAGTGTTAAAGCTGTGAAAATTAATTTTATTAAAAAAGTGAAGAAAGATACTGTTCCTTCAAATGCTTGATCAATTAAAGGAATACCAAGCCCTAAGTACTTTCTTGTTCCCACGATAAAAACAAGAATCACCACAACAACTCCACCAAAAAAACTTTTAATTACTGGATTTGGAAATATTTTTGTATAAGTCTTCTTTAGCCAGTGAGTTAATTCACTGAATAATGTACTTGTTAAACCAAAAAGGACGGAAGCTATCACAATTTTTAGAATCAACAGCCATGATAATTCTGGAATACTACCGATATTATAATGGTGATGATGTATACCCCAGGCACTAGTTACGATATCTCCTACAAAAGCTGCTACAAAACTGGGGAAGATTGCTTCATGTCTAATAAGACCAATTGCCAATACTTCTAGCCCAAATACTGTACCTGCAAGTGGGGTGCCAAATACAGAGCCAAACCCGCTACTAATTCCACAAATCATGATAATTTTCCGGTCCATTTCATCTAATTTAAATATTTTTCCTACTAACTCAGAAAAAGCACCACCCATTTGTACGGCAGTCCCTTCACGTCCGGCTGATCCACCGAATAAATGAGTTATTAATGTACCAAAAAGGACTAAAGGTGCCATCCGAAAGGATACACTTTCCTTTGCACCATGTGCTTGTTCAATAATCAAGTTATTTCCTTTCGAGGAATTTTGACCGAACTTCCAATATAGAAAACTGACGAGGGCTCCTCCAACTGGTAATAAAAATAACAACCATGAATTAAATTGCTGCGTTTTTGTTGCCCAGTCTAAACTTGCTAAAAAAAATGCAGAAGCTGAACCAGCTAAAAGTCCTACGCTTCCACCTAAAATGATCCATTTTACGATATAAAATAGTAGACCAATTTGCATTTTTTGAGAAGAAATAGTTACAATACTTTGTTTTAACTTATTCAATTCTCTCTCTCCTTTTTACGTTAGTATGGTACATTTAATAAAAAAAAATAAACTCCTACTAGGGAAAGAACCATTTCAGGTTACATCTCTAGTAGGAGTCATCAGCTCTAACGCGTTTAAGGTGAACTCCATCACCTTTTAAATTAATGTACAATTAATTATACAATATGCCAGTATTTAGGTAAATAAGAATAATGCCCTAAAGCTTTTAAAGTGAACTATTATTTCTCTGTAACTACTTTAGCAGTATTAGTTTGAGGGGGATATAACTTTCTTCCTAATAGAGATTGGAAAATAAGGAATATACCACCAACCGTCCAATAAAGCGGTAATGCTGCTGGGGCATTTAAAGACACCATTACGATCATAATAGGCGAAATCAATCCCATGATACGCATTTGTTTTTGTTGCTCTTGGGTCATCGTGCTTTGTGATACTCTAAACTGCAGGTAATAAACAATACCAGCTAACGCTGTTAAAATAAGGTCAGATTGACCTAAATTAAACCATAAGAATGAATGGGTTGCTATTTCTTGAGAACCACGAATAGCATAATAGAAGCCCATTAAAATTGGCATTTGTATTAGCATAGGCAAGCAACCGATATTCAAAGGATTAATATTATTTTTTTTATATAAATCCATCATTTCCATTTGCAGTTTTTGCTGTTCTTTTTGATCTTTTGTGGTTTTGATTTTTTTCTGAATTGCTTCCATTTCAGGTTTAATTGAATCCATTTTTACTTTCATCAGCTGTTGGTTTTTATATTGTTTAAGCATTAAAGGCATTAGGACCAAACGAATAACTAATGTAATCAATATAATCGCAAGACCGTAGCTGCCTACAAAGACATCTGCTGTTCCATGAATAATTGCAATGAAAGGCTCAACAAATATTTTATGGAAAAACCCATCATTATTTCCTGCTGTGGATGAAGAACAGGCACTTAATAAAACAGTAGATAAACCTAATAGCATAATTAATAAAGTATTTTTAGATAATTTTTTCAACGTAATTCCTCCAAATTTGTTAGTTAAATATTAGATAACAAAGGAGGAATTTGGTTTCTCAGGATCATCATGTGAGCTCTCTATTCTTTTACGGATATTTTTAACAATCCAGTGCAAAATAGGAGTATTATATTTTTGAACATTCATATTTATTGTCGTAATCGAAACATCTAAAGATAGTTGCTGTTCTGAAGCAAAAAACTCTTGTTGAACAGTTATTTTTATGTTCCAATCCCATAAATATTTCAGTACTAGACCTACTAAAAATGTATAGTAAACCGTTTGATAACTAGGAAAAAACGTAAAGTCTAATAATAAATCAATCATTTATACACCTCGTTATTAGTGAACAATAAAATTATATCTAATTCAATGATGAAAAGCAATTTTCAACTGGGGCTATAGTAGAATTTTAAAGAGATTTAGAATTTTTTATGACAATTTTTGAAGGCTTTATATAAAAACTTTTTTGCAACTTTTATAAGAAGGAGTATTTGAATAAAATCAGAAGAATTAACTATTTCTAATAGGAAAAAATAAAATGAATGGTATAATAAAGGATAGTTTAAATATAAATCAAGGTGTATTCTAAAAATGATGTTTTTAATAGGCTGCTTTCTAAAGATTGTTGTTTTTTCAATAGGAGAAAAGAATTAGTCGGAAAAATGGAGCAGCCGTAATACACGTAGATGCTTGCGAGACAGGTGAGACCCCGGAGGCGAAACTGAGGAATCTCAGCGCGAGCCCCACGGAAAGCGAAGTGTATTCCGTCTGCTGGTAATAGCAACAATCTTTACGAGTACTGTCTTTTAATGAGTTCTGAAATTTAAGGGGGGATTTAATGAAAGCTCTAATTAATATAGATTACACCTTTGACTTTGTTGAAGGTAATCTACCATGCGGAGAACCTGCCATTGTAATAGAAAAAGAATTAGTGAAAATCACTCAGAATTTTATCAACAATGGAGATTATACCGTTTTTGCAATCGATTTGCATACGTTAGATGATCCATATCATCCAGAGTCTAAGCTTTTCCCACCTCACAATATCGCTGGAACAAAGGGAAGAGATTTATATGGAACGCTTCAAAAAATATATAAGGACCATAAGGATTTAACCAATGTTTATTGGATGGATAAAACTAGATATAGTGCTTTTGCAGGCACAGACTTACATATAAAATTGCAAGAAAGATCGATTAAAGATATTTATCTAGTTGGCGTTTGTTCAGATATATGTGTGCTCCATACCGCAATTGATGCTTATAATCTTGGCTATAACATCCATATATATGAAAATGCCGTTGCTTCATTTAATGAAATTGGCCATCAATGGGCATTGGATCACTTTAAAAATGTACTAGGAGCTACTATCCTTTAGTCGTTTAGGGTTTGCAGGAGGACTATTAATGAGTTTTAATTATAAAGATGACAGTTTAATGTTACATACTGACTTATATCAAATAAATATGGCTGAAACATACTGGGAGGACGGTATTGCTGAAAAAAATGCAGTCTTTGAAGTATATTTTAGAAAATTGCCTTTTAATAATGGCTATGCTGTTTTTGCTGGTTTAGAGCGAGTGATTCAGTATCTAGAGAATCTCCAATTTTCAGAAGGCGATATCGAGTATTTAAGGCAAGAGGGATTTAAAGAGGATTTTCTTGCCTATTTAAAAGATTTGCGATTTACCGGAAGTCTCCGTTCAGCAGCTGAAGGAGAAGTGGTTTTTGCAAATGAACCACTAATGAGAATTGAAGCGCCTCTGGCACAGGCACAAATTGTGGAAACAGCCATTTTGAATATTGTGAATTACCAAACATTGATTGCAACGAAAGCTTCAAGAATTAAAAATGTAATTGGCGATGGGGTTGTAATGGAGTTTGGCAGTAGACGTGCCCATGAGCTGGATGCTGCCCTTTGGGGAACACGAGCAGCTTTCATCGGTGGCTTTAGTTCAACATCAAATGTAAGAGCAGGAAAGTTATTCGGCATTCCGATTTCAGGAACCCATGCACATTCGATGATACAGGCTTATCATGATGAGTATATTGCTTTTCATAAATATGCGAGAAGACATAAAGATTGTGTATTTTTAGTTGACACCTATGATACATTACGTTCTGGGGTTCCTAATGCCATTCGTGTAGCAAAGGAATTAGGAGATAGTATAAATTTTCGGGGAATCCGCTTGGATAGTGGCGATTTAGCTTATTTATCGAAAGAAGCTAGGAAAATGTTGGACGAAGCAGGTTTCTACGATACAAAGATTGTAGCAAGTAATGATCTGGATGAATATACGATTATTAACTTAAAAGCACAAGGAGCAAAAATTGATATTTGGGGAATTGGAACAAAATTAATCACAGCATACGATCAACCTGCGCTTGGTGGCGTTTATAAACTCGTTTCTATAGAAGATGAAGCCGGTAATATGCAAGATACGATTAAAATCAGCGGCAATCCAGAAAAAGTGACTACACCTGGATTAAAAAGGGTATATCGAATTATAAATGATGTCAATGGGAAATCAGAAGGAGACTATATCTGTATGGAATCTGAACATCCGGAAACAGATGAGCGCTTAAAGATGTTCCATCCGACCCATACGTACATCAGCAAATTTGTTACAAATTTTACAGCAGTAGATATACACCAAGATGTAATTAAGGATGGTAAGTTAGTATACGAGACGCCAGATATCTTTTCTATCCAAAAATATTCTGAGCAAAGCTTAGAAATCCTTTGGGATGAATATAAGCGTTCCTTAAATCCAGAAGAGTATCCGGTGGATTTAAGTCCGTTATGTTGGGAAAATAAAATGAACCACATAGAAAAGGTCAAGATATCTATTCAAAACCGCAAATAAGGAGGAAAAATCATGCGTAATTTACAACAAAAAATTATGAAGGATTTAAATGTTCAAGCTGATATTAATCCAAAAGCAGAAATTGAAAAAAGAGTCCAATTTTTAAAAGATTATGCAAAAAAAGCAAACTCAAAAGGTTTCGTATTAGGAATTAGCGGAGGACAAGATTCATCTTTGGCTGGAAGATTGGCACAGCTTGCAGTTGAACAACTTCGAGAGGAAGGGCATGATGCAACATTTGTTGCAGTTAGACTACCCTATGGTGTTCAGACAGATGAAGCTGATGCGAAACGAGCACTAGAATTTATTAAAGCGGATAAAGAGTATGTTTTTAATATTAAAACTCCTGTAGATGGAGTAAAAGAAGTATATGATGGAATGAGTGAAACTCCATTAGCGGACTATCATAAAGGGAATGTAAAAGCTAGAATGCGGATGATTGCGCAATATTCAATAGGTGGACAAGAAAATTTACTTGTAGTTGGCACTGATCATGCTGCAGAAGCTGTTACGGGTTTCTTTACGAAGTACGGGGATGGTGGTGCAGACGTACTACCGTTAACAGGTTTATCGAAAAGGCAAGGAAAGCAATTATTAAAAGAACTAAAAGCGGAAGAAGCTATTTACCTAAAAGTTCCGACAGCTGACTTATTAGATAATAAACCAGGACAAGCAGATGAAACGGAACTAGGTATAACGTATGATCAATTAGATGATTATTTAGAAGGAAAAGAAGTTACACAAGATGTGGCGGAGAAAATTGAAGCACGCTATTTAATGACAGAGCATAAGAGACAAGTTCCAGCATCTATGTTTGATGAGTGGTGGAAAGAATAATAAAAATAAGAGGAATTGAGTAATTAATCTCAATTCCTCTTATTTTATATACTTTCAATATCAAAATAATTACTCTGCACAAGCATGTACTACTTTTTGGCATACCCTATAAGGAAAGTACAAAATATGTAAATGCAATTAATTTAAATGTTTTGTACGAAAAAAATCAAAGGAGGGAAATAAATGTTTAAAATTCTTGGTTTAGATGTCGATTTTGTATTTTTAAATATTCCTGTATCTTTTGAATACGAACTAGCGATAGGAAAAAAACGTCATCCACACCCACCATACCCACCATATCCTCCATTTGCAGACAGAAGTGCTTAAATAGCATACTTGAAAAAGAGACTTGAACTTCTAATATGAAATTCAAGTCTCTTTTTTTGGGAAAATGCTTTTAATTATTTCTGTTTAAAATAGTAGTCGCAAAATCAACAGATTCTTGCGTAGGTGGTTCTATTCCTTTAAGTGGATATTCTAGACCGAGCGTTTCCCATTTATAAACACCTAATTTATGATAGGGAAGAATATCAATTTTTTCTACATTTTCTAGAGTAGCGATAAAATCACTTAGTCTAGTTAAATCTTCTTCGTTATCATTAATGGTTGGGACTAATACATGGCGTACCCAGATCGGGATTTTTTTGCTGGATAAATAGGTAGCAAAATCTAAAATATGATCATTACCCATTCCTGTTAGTTTAATATGTTTTTTACGGTCGATATGTTTTAAATCGAGTAAAACTAAATCCGTATATTTCATTAATTCATCTAATTGCGCTTGAAAAGAAGGGGCTTTTGAATAACAGCCACCAGATGAGTCAATGGTTGTATGAATGCCGAGTTTTTTACACGCTTTAAATAGTTCGATTAAAAATGGAATTTGTAATAATGGTTCCCCACCACTTACAGTAATACCTCCACCAGAAGGTTCGATAAAAGGAAGGTATGTTTTTAAATCATTGATAATGTCCTCTACAGACATTTGCTTTCCAGTACCAATTTCCCAAGTGTCTGCATTATGACAAAATTGGCAGCGAAGCAAGCAGCCTTGTGTAAACACTACATAGCGAATACCAGGACCATCCACCGTTCCAAATGTTTCAATTGAATGTATATTACCGTTCATGATTATTTCCTCCTTATAATAAACCCGCGAGCCATTAAAGTAGCACTGTAAGAAGTAGGGTTGAGGGATCATGCGAAAATCCCTCAACCGTCCTTTTTGTTACATAGATTCGTGGAAAGTACGACTAATGACGTCTTGTTGTTGCTCACGAGTTAATTTAATAAAGTTAACTGCATATCCAGATACACGAATCGTTAATTGTGGATACAATTCTGGATGTTCCATAGCATCTAATAATGTTTCTCTGTTAAATACGTTAACATTTAAGTGGTGACCAGCTTTTGCTGCATAACCATCTAAAATAGATACTAAATTGTTTACACGTACATCATCTTCTTTACCAAGTGCTTTCGGCACGATAGAGAATGTGTTAGAAATACCATCTAGAGAATAATCGTAAGGTAATTTAGCAACAGAAGATAGGGATGCTAAAGTTCCTTTTGTATCACGACCATGCATTGGGTTAGCACCTGGAGCAAATGGTTCACCAGCACGACGACCATCCGGTGTATTACCAGTCTTTTTACCATAAACAACGTTGGAAGTAATGGTTAAAATAGACATAGTATGCATAGAATTGCGATATGTTTGATGCTTGCGTAATTTTTTCATAAAGCTTTCGACAAGTCCGATTGCAATGCTATCAACAGCATCATCGTTGTTTCCATATTTAGGGAAATCACCTTCTGTTTCAAAATCAACAGCTAGACCATTTTCGTCTCTAATAACTTTTACTTTTGCATGCTTAATCGCACTTAAGGAATCAGCCACAACACTTAATCCAGCGATACCAGTAGCCATAGTACGAAGAATTTCTGTGTCATGAAGAGCCATTTCAATTCTTTCGTAGCTATACTTGTCGTGCATATAGTGGATAACGTTTAATGTGTTAATATAAAGTCCAGCTAACCATTCCATCATGTTATCAAATTTCTCCGATACTTCTTGGTAATCTAGATATTCAGAAGTGATTGGAGCGAATTTAGGTCCAACTTGGACTTTTAACTTTTCATCTTTACCACCGTTAATTGCATATAATAAACATTTAGCTAGGTTAGCACGTGCTCCAAAGAACTGCATTTGCTTACCAATTTCCATTGCTGATACACAACAAGCTATGCCGTAATCATCGCCCCATTGAGATTTCATGACATCATCGTTTTCATATTGGATAGCACTAGTTTGAATAGACATTTGTGAACAGAATTTTTTAAAGTTCTCCGGTAATTGAGTGGACCAAAGAACAGTTAAGTTTGGCTCTGGAGCAGGTCCTAAGTTATCTAATGTATGAAGGAAGCGGAAAGAGTTTTTTGTAACTAAAGGTCTTCCATCATTAGCCATACCGCCAATAGATTCTGTTACCCATGTAGGATCGCCACTGAATAATTCATTATAATCAGGTGTACGAGCAAATTTAACTAGGCGAAGCTTCATAATAAAGTGATCAACAATTTCTTGTGCTTCTTTTTCAGTTAATATACCGTTTTCTATATCTCTTTCTACATAAATATCTAAGAAAGTAGATACACGTCCTAAGCTCATTGCTGCACCGTTTTGTTCTTTAATTGCTGCAAGGTAGCCAAGATATACCCATTGGAAAGCTTCTTGAGCATTAGCTGCTGGTCTTGATAAATCAAAACCGTAAGCTGCACCCAATTCTTTTAATTCGTTTAAGGCACGAATTTGCTCAGAAACTTCTTCTCTTAATCGAATTGTTTCTTCTGTCATAACAGAACTTGTCGCTCTTTTATCTTTTTGTTTTTCGTTGATTAGGAAGTCAACACCGTATAGCGCGACGCGACGATAGTCTCCAATAATTCTACCGCGGCCGTATGCATCTGGAAGACCTGTAATGATAGCAGCTTTTCTAGCTAATCTCATTTCATCTGTATAAGCATCAAATACTCCAGCATTATGAGTTTTGCGGTGTTCACTAAAGAATTTTTCTAGCTCTTCATCCGCTTTATAGCCATAAGATTCACAAGCTTGGACAGCCATTCTAATTCCGCCATTTGGTTGGAAAGAGCGTTTGAAAGGTTCATCTGTTTGTACACCGACAATCTTTTCTTTCGCTTTATCTAAGTAACCAGGACCGTGAGAAGTTATCGTTGATACGATATCTGTATCTAAATCGTAAACGCCGCCTCTTTCTCGTTCTAATTTACTTAATTCCATTACTTGTTCCCATAATTGTGTAGTTTCTAATGTAGGACCTGATAAGAAAGCAGAGTCACCATAATATGGATTGAAATTTTTTAAGATGAAGTCACGAACATTTACTTCTTTCTGCCATGATCCATTTTTAAAGCCTTCCCAATAATTAGTTGTTTCAACTTTTTCCATTATAATCACCTCATGATTTAATAAAAATATATAACAGAAAGCTTTTTTCTTTCTGTTTTAACTATAACAGATAATGTGTGAGAACAATCACAATAAATGTGTACATCTTGCGAATATTCTGTGTCGTAAATGTGAACTCCAGTAGTACCAACTGCTTAAAGCGTGTTTTCTCAAAATAATTAAAAGAAGAAAGGGAAAAACCTTTAAATAACTGTTATATAGATTTCTTTCGTTTTTCACTAACTGTTATACAATAGGACGTTTTTATTTTTAGAAGGAGAGGAGAAGTTTTCCTTTTAATAGAATAGTGACAATCATTTTGTCCATACTATTGGATAGGAAAGGAAATCTATTTGATAAGAACGTAGAAAAAAGTTCCTTTTCTTTTCTATTGTAGATAAGGTATGATTAATTCTAGGTCTCAATTACTAGAGTAGAAACAATCGAAATGTAAGAGGTGGTAAATATGTTAATCAGAAAAAAAGAAATCTGGATTAATATGGCGAAGATACTACTACCGATTGTCATATTTATCATCATTTTACGCGAAATTAAAAATATGATTATGTCAACGGATATGCACCTTATATATGGATACTTACAGACAATTCCTTATCATAGTTTGTTTTACATTGTATTAGGCGGATTTATGGCGACTCTTCCCATGTTTTTTTACGATTTTTTTCTTGTAAAGCATTTAAAGAAAGATATTCCTTTTGTAGAGGTCGGGAAATATTCTTTTATTAGTAACTCTTTTTCTAATTTAATCGGGTTTGGTGGACTAATAGGAATTGCTTTACGCAACTATTTTTATAAACAATATGAAACAGATCGAAAAAAATTATTTAAAGGGATTGCCGTAGTTACCTTATTCTATCTATCAGGAATTAGTTTATTAGCATGGATTGCTATTCTTTATAGCAGAAGATTGAATTTAATAGGAGAGCATCTATGGATATTTGCAGCTATTATCGTTGTAGGGTTAATCTTTCCTATCTTATTAGTTAGTTATAAGAAAGCAAAGTTACATAGCTTTGCCTTTGACCGAAACCAAATGATTGGCCTAATAGCTGTGTCTTTATTAGAATGGATTTTTCTATTTGCCTATTTATATTTTATCGCCCAAATCATTGAATTACCGGTTTCAGCTGGAGATTTTTTCTTGCTATTTTTAGTTGCTGCATGTACGGGTATTATCAGTATGATTCCAGGAGGGATGGGATCCTTTGAACTAGTGTTTTTGTGGGGGATCGAATCTTTAGGGGTGGAATCAGAACAGATGCTGATCGTATTATTCTTATACCGTGTTGGCTACTATCTTTTGCCGTTTTTAATCGCAGTCTTTCTTTTCTTGCTTGAAGTTGGAAAGAATATAAAGAAAAATGCAGCTGCTTTTTTAAGAGGACTATCCAGTGAGTAACCTATTTTTTCATAGATTGCACATATTTGAGTAGTTTTCATCACAAAAACAAAAGGATTTCATTTTTGTGACAATATTCTAATTGTCATTTATTATTCTCATTTATTTGGTACAATAGTCATGGTATTTAAATATAGAAAATAAATAGGTGGGGGAAAATGAGGGAAACGACAATTGCAATATGTTTCGTTTTACTATTATTTAGTTTTCCTGCAATAAGTAAGGCGACGGAAAGTAGGGAACTAGACTTAATAAGTGAAGCAGTTTTCTTGTTGGATAGTGATACTGGAGCAGTTTTATTTGAAAAGAATGGATATAAAAAAATGTATCCAGCAAGTTTAACAAAGATAGCAACGGCCATTTATGCTATTGAAAAAGGGAATTTGGACGATATTATTACAGTTAGTGAGAATGCATACTCAACAGAAGGGACAAGGGTTTACTTAGAACAAGGTGAACAAGTAACGTTAAGGCATTTAATTGATGGCATGTTAATTAATTCAGGAAATGATGCTGCAATAGCCATTGCAGAATACCTTGATGGGTCCATAGATGAGTTTGAACAAAATATTAATCAGTTTTTAAAAGAGAAAGTAAACGTTCATTCTACACATTTCAAAAATCCAAATGGCCTTTTTCATAAGGATCATTATACAACTGCTAATGATTTAGCATTAATCACCAAATATGCCATGCAAAATGAAATATTTCGAGAAATATTTGGAACTGATGAACTAAAATGGGATGGTTTATCTTGGGATACAACATTAGTCAGCCATCATCAAATGGTTAATGGTTCTAGGCCATATGACAAAGTAACTGGTGGGAAAACAGGTTTTGTTAATGAATCCAAACAAACATTGGCAACAACTGCAGCAAATGAGGAGTTAAGTTTAATCGCTATTGTTTTAAAAGGGAATTATAAGCGTGACGTATATAATGATACAAAAGAGTTATTGGAATATGGATTTAATCAATATACACATAAAGTGATTCCAGCAGGAAAATCGTTTTTTGTTAAAGGGACAACATATGAAACGATGCAAGAAGAGAAAATCACTGTTCCACATACAAAAGGAGAGGAAGAAGTAACGTCGTCTGGCTTATTAATGATAGAAAATGACAATGGCGATATTCTTCAATCTATACAATTAGCTAAAGTAATGCCAGCAGAGGAGACTTTTAAAGAGGAAATTACTGAAGATGTAGTAAAGGACGAAAAAAAATCTTCATTTCCAGGAATTATATTTATTCTTCCTATTGCATTAGGGTGTATATTTTTTATGAAAAGAAGAGTGATTAAACGTTAAAAAACCGGGCGAACCCGGTTTTTTTATTACTTATTTATACATGTTTGCAATGTTTTTTTGTAGTGCTTCATCTTCTAAATATTCATCGTAATTCATTTGTTTATCAACCAGTCCTTGCGGAGTAATCTCTATAATGCGATTAGCAATTGTTGACACAAACTGATGGTCATGAGAAGTGAAAATTAAAGAACCTTTAAAGTTGATTAATCCATTATTTAAAGCCGTAATAGATTCTAAATCTAAGTGATTTGTTGGTTCATCAAGTAGTAGAACGTTTGCTGCACTTAACATCATTTTCGATAACATACAACGAACTTTTTCTCCACCAGATAGAACGCTAGGCTTTTTCAATACTTCTTCCCCTGAGAACAGCATGCGACCTAAAAATCCTCTTAAGAAGCTTTCTGTTTGGTCATTTGGAGAATATTGACGTAACCAATCAACCAGTGTAGCATCGTCCTCGCTAAAATACTCTGAGTTCTCAGCAGGGAAATAACTTTGAGAAGTTGTAACGCCCCATTTATACGTACCACTATCTGGCTCTAATTCACCAGTTAAAATACGGAAAAGGGTAGTTTTTGCTAATTCATTTGGACCAACAAGCGCAATTTTATCGTCCTTATTCATAATAAAGCTTACATTATCAAGAACTTTTACCCCATCAATTGTTTTTGATAAGTTTTCTACTCTTAATAAATCATTTCCGATTTCTCGCTCCGGAGTAAAGGCAACGTATGGATATTTTCGAGATGATGGTTTAATGTCATCTAATGAAATTTTATCAAGCAATTTCTTTCTAGATGTTGCCTGTTTCGATTTAGAAGCATTTGCACTGAATCGAGCAATAAAGTTTTGAAGTTCTTTGATTTTTTCTTCCTTCTTTTTGTTTGCATCATTTGCCATTCTAGCAGCTAATTGACTGGACTCATACCAAAAGTCATAGTTACCAACATAGATTTGAATTCTGCTAAAATCTAAATCCGCAATATGGGTACAAACTTTATTTAAGAAATGTCTGTCATGGGAAACAACAATGACAGTATTTTCAAAGTTGATTAAAAATTCTTCTAACCACTTAATCGCATTTATATCAAGATGGTTAGTAGGCTCATCTAGTAGAAGTACATCTGGTTCACCGAAAAGAGCTTGAGCTAGTAAAACCTTTACTTTATCAGAACCATTTAATTCAGCCATTGTTTTATAATGAAGATCTTCACCAATACCTAAGCCTTTTAAAAGAATAGCTGCTTCTGATTCTGCTTCCCAACCATTTAATTCAGCGAATTCTCCTTCAAGCTCAGCTGCCTTCATGCCATCTTCATCCGTGAAATTTTCTTTCATATAAATAGCATCTTTTTCTTGCATCACTTCATATAATCTAGTGTGACCCATGATTACTACTTTAAGTACTTCATGCTCTTCGTATTCAAAGTGATTCTGCTTTAAAACAGCAAGTCTTTCCCCAGGTCCTAAAGAAACATTTCCTGTTTGTGCCTCTAGCTCACCAGAAAGTATTTTTAGGAAAGTAGACTTTCCAGCACCATTTGCTCCGATTAATCCATAGCAATTTCCAGGTGTAAATTTAATATTAACGTCTTCAAATAATTTACGATCACCATATCGAAGACCTACATTCGTAACTGTTATCATATAAAAATCCTCCAAACTACAATATCCTTCAAATTATACCATTATTAGAATGGAAGAGCGAATTATTTTCGTTAAACTTCCTACATATCTGTTTAAATAAATCTATTCTAAGATTATTAGAAGAAAGTAGTTTTCAAAATAAATGAACAAAAATATGAAATACGCCCGATAGAAAAAAGAAAACATGTTTATCATAATAGAAAGATAGGGTAAAAAAATATCAAAAAATAAAGGGTTTTCTTTCCATGGATAGAATTTATAAAGAAGAAGGGTTTAAGTATTTAGTAGGTCTTTTCACCAATAGCAAATAGTCTAAAATTATTTATGATTTGTTCATAATTTCTTCATAAATTTCTAGTACACTAAAACTATTAAGAAGTAAAGGAGTAGTTTATATGGCTAAAAAACAGCTAGTTGAGTTGGTTAATAAAATGAAAAAATCCGGTATCAAAATTAGCTTTACAAAGCCAAGGTCTCAATTTTCGGTAGCAATTCAACAAAATAATAAACTAACAACAACAAATTAAAATTTAAAATAGCGATAGTACATATATTTAATTAATTGTTATAAAATGTTCATTTTTTCACAAAATAAAGCGATTCTCCTTTTGTATAATAGCTATATACAGAAAGGAAGGTATCGCAATGGATATACACCCAATCGATAAAGCAATTAATTATGCGATAAAAAAGAAAGAAACGATTGATGAATCTTTTTTTCGTTATTTTGTGAAGGCAATATTAGCAGGCATATACATTGGTTTTGCTTTAATGTTATGTTATCGTTTAGCACAGCCCTTTTTTGATGTTCATTCACCGGCTACGTATATGATGACTAGTTTATTTTTTGGATTGGCCTTGGTGCTTATTTCATATGGTGGTGGAGAACTATTTACCGGTAATACGATGGCTTTTGCAATGAGTACTTTGTCTGGAGCCACTAGTTGGAAGGATACTATTTATAATTGGGTAACTACTTATCTTGGCAATTTGGTTGGAGCGTTATTTTTTGCTATATTGATCTATTATTCCGGTTTATTTAGTTTGGCTCCTAAAACAACATGGCTAATGGATGTTGCGAATTCAAAAATGAGTGCTACAACAGTAGAATTGTTTATAAGAGGGATACTTTGTAACTGGTTAGTATGTTTGGCTATTTGGATCCCTATGAACATTAAAGGCGATGTTGGGAAAATTATTGCAACTATATTAATCGTGTTTTCTTTTATGATTTCAGGATATGAGCATAGCGTGGCAAATATGGCACTTTTCTCTATTGCACTAATTGTTCCTCATCCAGAAACTATTACAATTACAAACGCATTGCACAATTTAATACCTGTAACAATTGGTAATATTGTTGGAGGAGCATTCTTTGTAGGCGCGTTAAATCTCTATATTTTTCCGAAGAAGAAAAAGGAAGACAAAGATTCTGCTTTACGAGTTGCTTCGTCAAGATCGATAGCAAAATAATAATTAATATTTAAAGGGACTAGGAGAACTGTCGGAATATATGCTCTGCGACAGTCTCTATCCCGGATGGCTCATACTTAAAGAAAAAATTAATCCTACACACGCAACAAATCCCACAGTAGGTCCTCCTTGCTCAAATGCTTCAGGAAGCATAGTCGAGCAAACCATCGCAATTAAACCACCAGCACCAAATGACTGTATGCCTGAAAGCATAACAGGTGATGCATTTTCTAAAAATAAATATCCAACCGAACTGCTAATAGCAGAAATAAGCATAACACTACTCCATAAGAATAAAATTTTCCTAATTGAATAGTTGTCCTGTTTTAAACCAACTGTAGAAGATAAAGATTCAGGAAAATTACTGATGAAAATGGCTATTAGGAAGAGGAAATCCACTTTGTGAGTATTTAATAAACTTAAGCCGATAATCATCGATTCAGGAATAGCATCCATCAATGTCCCCGCATAAATCGCTAACCCAGAATGCCCTGCTGGATTTTTATGTGATCTCTTGCGATTGGAGCCACCCTTTTGATAGAGAAAAATTTCAATTAAGGTAAATAAACCAGCTCCAGCTAAAAAAGTAACCGCAGTTTTTACAATTCCACTTTTATGTATAGATTCTATTAAAAGCTCAAAGGAAGAAGCACCAATCAAAATACCTGTACCTAAAGCCATTAAATAAGCAATAATTTTTTTGGGAATGGCCAGAAATAATCCAGTTATAGAACCTGCAAGCAATGAAAAGCTTGCAATTGCTCCCCACATTGCCGCTTGTAACATAGTAAAATCTCCTTTTACTTAAATTTCTACCTTATATATAGGATTATTTTTATCCCACTCTTAACGGACAGTAAAACTCCCACTGATGGAAGTTTCACTTTATTTCATCTTTTGTCTCAATAAATTATATTTTTCAATATCTAATTATGCCCTTTAAATTATTTGCATTTCTAAATAGGAATATGTATATGTCTTTCAAGCTTTATATTCTCTATTTCAATAGATCTTCAAGATACGACATAGTGCTAACGATTTTACTTCTATGTACAGGTAAAAAATATCCGCGCTTTTTTCATGAAAGTTGTCCATTCTTTTTTTAGACTTGTACATAGGATATTAAGGATTAACGGTTGGAGGTGTCATATAATGTCTGCTAATAATTTTTATAATCAGTGCTCAAGAGGTGTCGGAAGATGTGTGCGCATCCGTACTCATAGTGGTGAGGTTCATACAGGAATAATCGAAAGAGTTACTCCAAATAAAGTCTATATTAGACCGATTGGCGGTAATCGCCGCGGTTATGGAGGATTGGGATATGGATTTAGACGTGGTTACGGACCTGGCTGGGGTTGGGGATGGGGATGGGGCTTTGGGGCCGCAGCATTTGGTGTTTCATTAGGATTAATTGCTGCATTAGCTTTTATTCCTTTCTTTTGATCAATCAAACGAAAGATTCCTTTCAGGAAGGAATCTTCCTACATATTGAGAAACTTATCTAACTTTTTTTGAAGCGCCCAAACAGGACAAACTCAAGACTCATATGATGCTTATGTGTATGAGGGAGGTGGAATAAATGAGTGGTGGCCCAGCAGCTGGTTTTGGTGGAGGTTTCGCTCTACTAGTAGTGCTATTCATTTTATTAATAATTGTAGGTTCTAGTTACGTTGGTTTTGCATATTAAGAAAGATAGAAAAAGGAGTGTTTTATAAATGAGTTACGGTTATGGTGGATATGGTTATAATGATTGTGGATGCGGGTATGCTGCACCAGTTGCAGCTCCAGTAGCTTCTTGTGGTGGTTTCGGAAATAGCTTTGTATTGATCGTTGTATTATTCATATTATTAATCATCGTTGGAGCAGCTTGGTTATAATTAATGATTGTAAATAGAAAAAGAGTAACGTACTGCTTTATTTAGACTATAAAAGCTGAAATGAACTTTGTATAAAAAGAGCAGTCTGGCTATGCCAAACCAATTAATAAATCAATAGGCATAGTTAGGCTGTTTATTAAATGAATGGAGAAAAATTTATTATTGTTGGTGGACAAGCAATCATATGCTTTATGATTCATTCAAATTAAATTTAATTAGTGATACAATGAGATAAAGAAATGTTCGGTTAAAAGCGGGGAGAATATTATGATGATGGATAAAGCGCGTAGTATTTTAAAAGAGTACTTTGGATATGATAATTTTAGAAAAGGACAAGAAGAGATTATTCAACATTTGTTGGATGGTGAAAATGTTGCAGGAATTATGCCAACTGGCGGAGGAAAATCAATTTGTTATCAGGTTCCTGCGATGATGTTTCCAGGATTAACAATTGTTATTTCTCCTTTAATTTCTTTAATGAAGGACCAGGTAGATACACTAACAGAAGTTGGTATTCCAGCTACGTATATAAATAGTACGTTACATAGCAATGAAGTGCAGGAAAGAGTGTACGATATTAAAAATGGACATTATAAATTACTTTATTTAGCTCCAGAACGACTAGAGGCAGATTATTTTATTGAGATTTTAAAAGAAGTTACGATTTCTTTTATCGCAGTAGATGAGGCTCACTGTATTTCGCAATGGGGACATGATTTTCGTCCAAGCTATGCAAAAATCGGCTTTATGATTAATAGATTATCTGATAAACCAATTGTTGCTGCATTAACAGCAACTGCAACACCTAAAGTTCATGAAGATATATGTCAATTATTAAATATTCCTTGGGAAAATACAATTAAAACTGGTTTTGCCCGCGATAATTTATCTTTTTCGATAATAAAGGGACAAGATAAAGGGAAGTTTCTTGAATCATTTTTAAAGAAAAATAAAGAAGAGTCAGGAATTATTTATGCAGCTACAAGACAAGAGGTTGAGAAACTACATGATCGGTTATTAAAAAAGGGCTACTCCGTTTCGAAATATCATGGCGGAATGAGTGATGGACAAAGAGAGGCGGAACAGCAAGCGTTTATTAAAGATGATGTATCGATTATGATCGCCACAAATGCTTTTGGAATGGGTATTGATAAAAGTAATATTCGATATGTAATTCATTACCAGCTTCCAAAAAACATGGAGGGCTATTACCAAGAAGCGGGAAGAGCAGGGCGTGACGGCTTACCGAGCAAGTGCATTTTACTATATTCTGCCCAAGATATTCGCATCCAACGATTTTTAATTGACCAGACAATAAATGATCCAGATAAACAGAAGCAAGATATTGATAAATTGCAATCGATGATTAATTTTTGTCATACAGAAGATTGCCTTCAAGAATATATTTTGCATTATTTTGGTGATGAGCATGCAGAAAAGTGTGGGCAATGTTCAAACTGTACAGATGAAAGAACGATAATTGATGTTACGGTTGATGCCCAAAAAGTATTGTCATGTATGATTAGAATGGGCGAAAGATTCGGAAAAACTATGATTGCCCAAGTATTAACAGGCTCTAAAAACAAGAAATTGATAGATTTTCAATTAGATCGTATTAAAACCTATGGGCTTATGAAGGAGAAATCAGCCAAGGAAATAAGTGATTTTATTGAGTTTTTAATTTCTGAGCAATATATTGATGTAAGTACAGGTGCGATGCCGATATTAAAAGTTTCAAATAAAGGAAAGGATGTTCTTTTAGGTAAAACAACCGTTGAACGAAAAGAGCAGGTAGTGACGGTAAAAGTTTCTGAAAATAATACTTTATTTGAGTATTTGAGAAAGATTCGTAAACAATTGGCGGAGGCAGAAAACGTTCCACCTTTTGTGGTTTTTTCAGATCAAACTTTACGTATTATCTCCATTACCATGCCTGTTACGCATGAAGAGTTTAGAGAAATTAAAGGAATCGGTGATCATAAGCTACAAAAATATGGAGATACGATGATCGAGCATATTGTTAAATTTAAAAATGACCAGCATAATTTATCTGAATTAGAAGATAGTGAGAATAAGGAATCAAGAACAATTAAGGAAAAACGCTCGAAGAAAAGTGTAGAAAATTCTCATTTAGTAACCCTAGATTTATGGAAAAAAGGGTTAGCGATGAAAGAAATAGCGAAACAAAGAGAATTAAATCTACAAACGATAGAAAATCATCTACTTCGTTGTGGGGAAGAACAATTAGAAGTTGATTGGACAAAATTTATTAAGCCTGAAGATCAAGTGAAAGTTGTAAAAGCTATTGAAAAAGTTGGTATGGATAAATTAAAACCACTTAAAGAAGAACTTCCAGAAGAAATTAGTTATTTTATGATAAAAGTTGCTATTATGTTAGAAAAGCGTGGGCAACAGATATTGAATTAATAAAAAGTCATTGGGGAGGATTTATCATCAAATCCACCAATGACTTTTTATTTATAAAATGCTTTGTAAAGTTTCCTTTATTTTACTAGTACATGCATTTAGTTGCTGGATGGACGGGAAAGTAGCTTGTGCTAACAGCTCATTTCCACCACCTTTTCCTTCAAAATCTTTTATTGCTTCTTTAAGCAGTTTGCCACAATGAAGGGAATAGTCTCCATTATGCTGTAATAGCACTTTCTTCTCTAATTGCGAACTTAATAAAATGATATAGCTAGATTGTTGTATTATATATTTAGCAAGAGTCGATAAGTCCTTCATGGTTTTCTCTTCAAATTGCAAAAAGATTATTTTTTCGTTTTGATCAGCAAGTATTTGTTCTCCTAAAAAGGCAGTATTCTCTGATTTTAGAACTTCTACTTCTCGGTTTAAGGCTTTCTTCTCTAATTCTAGTTTATTAATACGATCTTCCAGCTGCTGCTTGTTTGTTTTAAAATGGCTACTTAAATGGTCCAATATCGTTTGAGAGGTTTGATAGTCATAAAGAGATCTCCAGCCACTAAGGAAAAATACTCTAATCTGACCGCGGTGTTTTTCCGTTTTCATAATCTTAAAAAGGCTTAATTCGCCAGTTCTTTGGACATGTGTTCCTGCACATGCTGAATAATCTATTCCCTCAATCTCGACAATTCTGATATCACCAGTCACTTCAGGTAGCTTTCTTAAAGGAAATTTGTTTACTTCCTCGTGGTTTGTAAAATAAGTTTTAATCTCCAAATTTTTCATAATATATGTATTACAGGCTGTTTCGATCGTTTCTATTTGTTCTTTCGTTAAATCCGTTGTATCCACATCAATAGTTGTATACTCTTTTCCTAAATGAAAGCTCACTGTCGGAATGCTATATAACTCTTCAAGAACAGCTGATAATAAATGCTGTGCTGTATGTTGTTGCATATGATCAAATCTTCTATTCCAGTCTATTACACATTCAACAGTCTGTTCTTCTGGCTTATTTTCAACTAGATGGTAAATTTGGTCATTCTTTATTTGAACATCTATTACACGAATTCCATTTATAGTACCAGTGTCAGCTGGCTGACCTCCACCTTCTGGATAAAAAGCTGTTTCTTTTAAAATGACAAAAGTTCGGTTCTCTTCTTCGATAATTTTCTCTATATCGGTTGTCCACTTTGTTTCGTATGGATTGGAATAATATAATTTTGTAGACATTTGCGGCTCCTTCTCTTCCGTTTTTCATCATATTACCATAAATATGGAGCTGAGTTACAGAATTAGAAGAATTTTTAGTAGATATATCAAACATGTCAATTAATGATTTCACATAAAGAAAACTTCCATCAATGGGGGGCTTACTTCTCGTGTTAAGAGTGGGATAAAAGCAGAAATAATCATACTAACACATAAATATTGGATGTACTGGCAATAATATAGTAAAAAGGGGGGCGTTCATATGTTTTTTCATCGAAAAGGTGCAGAAGAAAAGCCGGAAGAAATATTAATGAGTATGGAAGTATATGCATGTAATTCATGCAATGGTTGGATGAGGAAAGATTTTGCAACAGATGATCTTCTTTGTCCATTGTGTGGAGATCAAACATCAGTGGAAATGAGAGAGCTTCCCCAAATTAGTAATTAATCTTAACCCGAGCGATAGGGTTAATGAGCAACAGTGTGAATGATACATCCACTGATATCATTTTAACTCTATCCTCCTCCTCATTATTAAAACACTCCTTATTTGCTAACTTTCCCTAAGTTCCCTCCTATAATTAACAGTAATGTGACTATTTTGTGAATGATTTATAGAAAAATACTTTCTTATCTGTTTTATTTGATTTACAATCAAATAGAATGCAAACTTAAAGATAGTCCATTTCCGGAACTTTAAGGGTGTGTTATTTTTTGGAATAGATTAGGAGGATTTTTGTTGTTTAACTCCATTTTGATTTTTATTAGCATCCTAATCGTCTATATGGCATGCTATTCTTCCTTTGACTTGTTTCAATTAGTGAAGAACAGGGAGAAAAATAGTAGATTTTTATTTCTAGCAAGTACATTTACAATAGGATTTGGATTTTGGATATTGAGTTTTATTGACATGATGATTACCAATGTATATGCAACCGCAAACTATAATATCCCGATCACGATCTTATCGATGGTAGTTGGTATTTGTTTTAGTGGAATGGCGTTTTATGCCTTATTGGACAAGGAGAAAAAGAAAAGAAGAATTTATGTATCGGCTTTCTTTTTTAGTCTATCTTTATTATCCGTTTCAATCATAGGATTTTACTCAATAGGTAGTATGGTGTACTATCAAATTCCGCAATTATTCATCAGTTTTATACTATTATATATAGGTTTCTGGCTTTCTATTTGGCTTTCTTTTTATCCGGTCAATATACCTGTATTACTAAAAAAATGGATTCGACCATTATGTAGTTTATTAATGACAAGTGTATGTATGGTTAGTCATTTTATTCTTTTAAGTAACATAAGTGCACCAGAAATTTCAGTTGCAAAAGATTCTTACGAAAGCAGTTTTATCATTTATATTGCATTATTTGTGTCTGTCTTAGTTTTAGGTGGATTAATTGGTACAAGTACATTAATCGGAGAGCGAATAGATGTTGGGACAATCGATGTTAGAGATATGCAGCATGCACTGGATGAATCCGCCATCGTTGCCTTTACAGATAATAACGGCATGATTACTTATGCAAACGATAAATTTGTTGAACTTTCCAAGTATAGTAGAGAGGAATTACTTGGACAAAATCATCGTATTGTTAATTCGGGCCATCATTCGCCTGAATTTTTTCGTGAACTATGGAACACCATCAACAAAGGGGAGATATGGAGAGGCGAAATACTTAATAAAGCAAAAGATGGTACACTTTATTGGGTTGATACTGTAATCGTTCCTTTTTTAAATAAAGAGGGATCCCCATATCAGTATGTTGCCATTCGGCGAGATATAACAGAGCAAAAAAATGTGCAGCTTCAATTGGAAGAGTCTGTTCGTGAAGTTAGTGATATAACATATGCTTTAGAGCAATCAAGCATCATTGCTTTTACCGATAAAAGAGGGATTATTACAAAGGTTAATTCTAAATTCTGTGAGATATCTGGCTATACTCGAGAGGAATTAATAGGAAAAACACACCGCATTGTTAATTCAGGTTATCATTCGAAAGAGTTTTTCCGAAACGTTTGGCAGACAATAGCGCAAGGCGAAATATGGAAAGGGGAAATCCGCAATAAACGAAAAGATGGTACCTATTATTGGGTGGATACAACTATCGTGCCGTTTCTAGATAAAAATAATAAACCTTATCAATATTTAGCTATTAGGAATGATATTACGGAAAAGAAAAGAACAGAGGAAGTTCTTCATCGACAAGATAAGTTGGCAGCTGTCGGACAATTGGCAGCTGGTGTTGCCCACGAGATTCGTAATCCACTAACGTCTATAAAAGGTTATGCTGAGTTTTTAAGTATGGATGAAACAGAAAAGGATAGACAGGAATATTTCGATATCATTCTAGATGAAATTGAAAGAGTAAACTCCATTGTAGAAGAGTTTATGCTTCTTTCAAAGCCAACTGTTTCTGTGTTAGAAAGGAAGCCACTTCTTCCAATTATTGATAATGTTGTTTCTATTTTAGATTATCAGCTGCGAAAAAGTAAAATTAAGTTGAATCGTATCTATGAAGAGCCAAATCTCTTTGTAGAGTGCGATGAAAATAAATTAAAGCAGGTTTTCTTGAATTTTATAAAAAATGCTGTAGAAGCAATGCCGAACGGTGGTTCTATTGAGATTACCGTGAAAAGAGAGGACGAAGACATTACCATTATGATAAAAGATAGTGGAATAGGTATGTCCAAAGAACAAATAAAAAAACTAGGCGAACCGTTCTTCACGACAAAAAAAGACGGTAACGGACTAGGATTAATGGTTAGTTTTAAAATTATTGAAAATCTAAATGGCAAGGTATATATTGATAGTGAACAAAATAAAGGAACAAGCTTCCATATCACATTACCTTCAGTGGATTAAAATAACATCAATTTTTCATCACAAAACAGGCATTTGTTAATTGATTATTCTGACGATTCGTATTGTGTTTGTTATTGGATTGTCATATACGTAATCGAATTATCAACTACCTGTTCTTTTTTTTGAGCTTTTTCATGATAAGATTATACCTGTTAGCTCAACTGGAGCTATTCAAGGAGGTATAAAATGAAAAAAATCTTTTCTATTCTAACTTGTGCGTCGATACTTACAACAGCTGCTCCGTTTGTAGGTGCGGAGGAAATCAAAGTAGAAAAAGGAGATACGCTTTGGTCTATTTCACAAGAAAAAAACGTGAGTATTAATGATATAAAGAAATGGAATGATTTAGATAGTGACATCATTAAAGTAAATGATACACTAACGATTCAAGAAGAGAAAAAACATAAAGTAAAAGCAGGAGATAATCTTTGGAAAATCTCTCAAAAATATAATACAACAGTTGATCAATTAAAAGAATGGAATAAATTAAAAAGCGATACAATACATAAAGATGACGTATTGATTGTTTCAAAAAATAATGGTTCCACAAGCAGTAAAACCAATACAACAACTGTTAACAAAGCCGTAAAAGCAGAAAATACAACAAATGCAAATACGAATACAACTGCAAAATCAAAAGAAATCACGGTGGAAGCTACTGCATATACAGCAGATTGCAAAGGCTGTTCTGGTGTCACTGCGACTGGCATAAATTTAAAAGATAATCCAAACAAAAAGCTGATCTCCGTTGATCCTAGCGTCATTCCACTAGGTTCGACAGTATATGTAGAAGGGTACGGTACAGCGATAGCTGGAGATACCGGCGGAGCAATAAAAGGCAAGAAAATCGACGTACATGTAGCAACAAAGTCTGAAGCGTTAAACTGGGGAAGAAAGCAAGTATCTGTAAAAATACTTGATTAAGTAAAAAAAGGACTGTTCGTAAAGATTCACCTTTCACTTAGTTGAAAGGTGATATCCTTACAGACAGTCTTTTTATTTACTTACTTCTTAATAGTTTTGTCTTTTTCAGAATGAAGAAAGAAGCGTTGAATTGGCTGGGCTATGCTTTTTACATTGTTTTCAATTTTTTCGGCTAAATAGTGAACACGTTCAAAAAGAATTTCTTTCACATGTTCGATTTGTCTGCTCAGTTTATTCACATTTCCATTTGTTTCTTCCATACTTTGTAGAAGTGTTTGATGAAATATTTCTTGGATATCTAGCTTTTCGGATATTTGTTGATAACTCGATTCTGTTTCATCTAATTTCGTTTTCATCTCTGTAGCAAGGTGATTAAAATTATCCATTTTACTTGAGATTGTAGAAATGTCCTTTTCTTGAAACAGCAATTGATCGAATAAAGCAGTTTGACGAAGGGTTTCTTCGCTCGTTATTTCCTTTTGCTCTTGTGCGAGTTGGGCAAGAAAGTCTAGTTGTTCTTCGATTTTTGAAGTTTCCTTATCTAGTACAGCAAGTTTTTCTAATAAATCTTGTGAAATAGAATCGTTGAGCTCTAATTTATAATCAATTTCACTGATTTGCCTAAAATGGTTCTCCTGTCTTTCGAAAGATTCTTCCTGAAAACTCTTTAATAATGTAGTTAAATGTTCACTTTGGATACGTTGATTTAATAAGTAATCTTGTAAAAAATTTTGCTGGAAATGGGATTGATTATTTAACGTTTCAGCAGGAAGTTTCGGAAGATAAACCTTTGAGGACGGATTAACCGGGTTATTTGTGGGCATTTTACTCCTCCTTTCATCCTTCTTTATCCTATTTGGATGGGGGAGAAAGAGTGCACCGTGAAATAATTTTGAAATAGAAGAAAATAGAAAATATCTACATCGAATGAATCATTGGGACTGTAAGTACTTTCTATTTTCTTCTTGGAAAATTACATAAAGGGAGGAATTCCTTTACTTATTTCTGTTAATATGGATGTAATGGATGCGATATCTTGATCGTCAATATTAAATGTTTGTCTAATCTTATTTTCTAGATCTTTACTAACTCTTCGCTTTCCGACTTCCACCAATGCAATTAATGCAAAGCTACAATTTAGAACACGGGCAAAGTCTCTCTGTGTCATTTCGTAATTTTTCCTAATAAATTTGATTATTTCTTTATTCATAGTCCACCTCATTTAATTGAATAAAAGTATAAATAAGAAAGACGAAAAGAAGAATGTATTTTTATTCAAGCTACGTGCATTATAGTTGATATTCATGAAAATGTAAATATACTAAGCAAGTAAAATATAATTTACTGTATTTATAAAGTGTCTTGTACCAATTCAGTTCTTATAGTAATTGTTATATTTACGGAGCTTATATTATACAAGCGTTGTTTCGTATTATCATCCATACATTAGTTCACCGAGAATAAGTTATAAGGAGAAAGAGTTAAGTTGATTAATAATTTAGAAAATTTGGTCAAAATATCTAATGAGCAAATAATTAATTATATAATTAGTCCAATGACATATAAAAATGAAGCCATTAATATGATGTAATAACATGAGATGTAATAAAAGTTAACAGTCGTTATTTTGGAAAATTATCCTTTTGGAGGAATGCGCATGTCTTCCGATCATTATTCTGTTATTGATTCAGTCCTTGTAACGGAGTGTCATAGTTATTTAGCCACGATTGTAAAAGTAGAAGGGTCAGCTTATCGCAAAGAAGGAACGATGATGCTGATATCAGATAAAGGCATGGAGAAAGGCTTACTAACTGGTGGCTGTGTCGAACAGGATT
This sequence comes from Niallia sp. RD1, assembly GCF_024219955.1. Classification (NCBI taxonomy): domain Bacteria; kingdom Bacillati; phylum Bacillota; class Bacilli; order Caryophanales; family Bacillaceae; genus Niallia; species Niallia sp. RD1. The sequence goes on from NZ_CP100420.1 coordinate 4,000,264, forward strand.
TGTTGGCCAGAATAGCTATGCAAGAATCAGATGAGGCCTTTCTAATGGAATACGACTTACGTTCTGAAGATGATTTATCGTGGGGGCAGGGGGTAGGGTGTGATGGAAAAATTTATATTTTGGTTGAACCGATCACATTTGAAACAAGGAATGTTTTTCTACAATTAAACTCTCTTTTGCAAAATGGACACAAGGTAAAACTTGTTAAAGTTTTTAATAAGGTAAATAAATATATTGAAAATTCACTCAAAACTAATATAGAGGAAGAGAATACTTCAATTGTTTCTTTAGATACAGAGGATCGATTAATATTCAATCAGATATTATATCCACGACCAAAATTAATCATTTACGGAGCTGGACCAGACGTCAAGCCTGTTGTCTATTTTGCCAGCAAGGCTGGATTCTATGTTATTTTATCTGACTGGCGTCAAGCTTATTGTTCAGAAGAAACAATCCCATATGCGAAGGAATATCATATAGGTACTCCCTCAAAAGTGATGGAAGAAATAAATCCCACGGAAAATGATTATGTTATCACCATAAGTCACAGCTTTATGAAAGATCAAGAAATAGTGAAGTATTTGCTACAAAGAAAGGTGAAATACTTTGGGTTACTGGGATCAAGAAAAAGGTCTGAAAGATTATTAGCAGGAATAATAAAGCCAGATTGGATTCACTATCCAGTTGGTTTACCAATTTATTCAGAAAGTCCCGAAGAAATTGCAATTAGCATTATAGCAGAATTGATTAAGACAAAAAATGAAAAAAAAGCTGTTGCAAGAGAGCAGCTATGATTACAGCGATTTATTTAGCTGCAGGAAAAAGTAGTAGGATGGGAGAAAATAAACTGTCGCTCGCCTTCGGAAACGAAACAGTTGGCAATACTGCATTGTCCGTATTGCTGACTGCTCCATTTATCGATTATGTTTTCGTTATTGTTAAACCAACTGATCCAGTCAATTGGATTTCAATAGAAAATAAAAGGAGTTTAAATGGAGAGAAAGGAGATATAATTCGCTGTAAGGATGCAAATAGAGGGCAGTCCTTTTCTTTAAAGAAGGGATTTGAAGTAGCCGTCGAAAAACAAGCAGATAAAATCTTAGTATGTTTAGCTGATCAGCCCTTCATTACCGAAGAGATGATTAGAAAAATAGTAAACACTCCTATACATTCATCTGAAGAGTTTGCAGCTAGTATGTATAATGGTGTGTTAATGCCACCTATTCTTTTTCTTCCATCAGTATATTCAAAAATAAAGCTGTTAGAAGGAGATATGGGGGCAAGGAAAATAATAAACAATGGTAAGATACAAGGTGGAAAAATTGAATTTTCTGAAGAATTATTCTTTATTGATATCGATACGAAAATAGATTATTACAATGCGCTAGTAAGGAGGAAATAAGATGAAAATCTCTGCTGACGCTTATCCAATAACTGTCGAGATCCCTTATGTATTATCAGATGTTAGCAATCTATCTAATCCAAATAGTCTTATTATATCCGGCGGTACGATTCTCCAAATAAATTGGGAAGCCGGAGTGGAAAAGCCTGTACACCTTATTAGCACGGAAAAATTACAGCCATTAAAAGGAATAACTGAAACAGATATAAATGGACAGCGATACTTAAAGATCGGGGCCGCCATGACAATAGCAGATTGTTTGAATAACCAGTTAGTTCAAAGAAACGCATCTATCCTTACAGAAGCTTGTGAAAAGATTGCAGCTCCTGCTGTACGAAATCGCGGAACAATAGGTGGAAATATTTGCAGTAAAATTGGTGATACAATCTCAGTCTTGCTGGTTTTACAGGCACAGTTATCGTTTTTCAATGGTAAACATGAATATATAATTCCATTAAGAGAATGGCTAGTAAAACCGCACCCGTCATCTTCTGAATTACTAACAAACATCTTCATACCTATACATGTTACCAATATATCAACCTATTCTTTTTTTAGAAAAATTGGAAGGCGAGAGAGCTTTACAGCAGCGATTATTTCTGTCGCGGGTTATCTGGAGTTTCAAGATACAATTATTAAAACAGCAAGACTATCGATTGGTGGAGGGGCACATCTTCCTTGTCGACTTACAGAAACGGAGAAAGAGCTTATAAATGGTGGAGAAACAACTGACTGGAAGCACTTAAATAAAGTCATCCAAGCAGATTTTTCTTCTTACACTGATCCTTTTGTAACAGAGGAATATCGTAAACAGGTTGCTGCAAACCTATTTATTGCCACTATAAAAGACTTCCTAAATCGCCAGAGAAAGGAGTAAGTCATATGGTTCTTGATATTACAAGTGCAGGCGTTAGATGGAAAAAAAGAAGGGATGGGGAACCAAAAGTAACAGGAAAACTGAAATATTTGACCGATATGGTGTTCCCACAAATGCTCTATGGTGCGATCTTGAGAAGTGAACATCCTCATGCAAAAATTGAATCAATTGATACAAAAGAAGCAGAAGATCTCACAGGAGTTACGGCTATTATTACGTATAAGGATGTCCCAGGCTTAAATGGCTTTGGAATAGTAATTCAGGATCAGCCAGTGTTTTGTGTCGATAAAGTGAGATATGTCGGTGATGCTATCGCGGCAGTAGCTGCAGAAACAAAAGAAATTGCACAAAAAGCAATTTCGTTAATTAAAGTAACATATAGTCCATTACAAACAGTAACAGATCCGGAATTAGCATTAGATAAATCAGCTGTAAAATTACACAAGGGCGGTAATCTTCTTCATAAAGCTGCTTTTAAGAAAGGAGAGGCGAAGTTAGAAGAAGTGTTTAATCGGTGTGCAATCATTGTAGAAGAGTCGTACCATACACCTAGACAAATGCATGTGTATATGGAAACAGAAGGCGGTGTAGCTGTTCCTGATGAGGATGGTGGATTAACCATATACGCACCGACACAGCATGGATTTAAAGATCAATTGCAGCTTTCTAGAATTCTAGATATTATTCCTGAAAAGATTAGGATAATTTCCAGTCCAATTGGAGGGTCATTCGGAGGCAAGGATGAACTGAATATACAGCCATATATTAGTATTTTAGCCTTAAAAACAAAACGACCTGTAAAAATTCATCAATCTAGAAGAGTTTCAATCAAAGCTGGTTTAAAAAGACATCCGATGAAAATATTTATGAAGACTGGAAGCGACGAGTCTGGTAATCTAATTGCTCATCAAGTAAAAATAATTGCAGATACTGGGGCCTATGCTACATTAGGACCAGCCGTTTTAGACTTTGCTGTAGAGCATAGTGCTGGTCCATACCGCATCGAGAATGTGGAGGTCGAAGGGTATTCTGTTTATACGAACAATGGTGTGGCAGGTGAATTTCGAGGATTCGGCGGAAATCAAATAACCTTTGCTTTAGAAACACAAATGGAACGTATAGCAGAAAAATCAGGCATAAATCCAACCGAGCTTCGTTTAAAAAACTTACGACAAACAATGGACCCTGGTCCAGTTGAACAGCAGATTGTTCCAACTGATGGAGCGAAAGCTGTTCTTACAGAAATCATTAAATCTCCGATTCTACAAAAAAATACAGCTACGATTCCTTCAGGTCAATGGAAGATAAAAGGGAGAGGCTACAGTATTACGATGCATGGCGGAGGTCTTGGTTATGGTAGGCCAGACCCATCTGGTGCACGCTTATCCTTAAATAGTGCTGGTAAATTAGAGGTTTCTTTTGGCTTTGAAGAATGTGGGCAAGGTTTGATTCCAACGATAGATATGATTATGACCGAAACTTTTAACTGTGATTCTAGTGATGTAGCAATCGTTATTGGAGATACGGCGAAAGTTCCCCATTCGGGATCATCAACTGCCTCAAGAGGAACCAATATGGTGTGGCTAGGTATTGCTAAATTAAAAGCAGCTTTTATCGAAAAAATGTTAAATGCAGCAGAAAAACAAACTAACATGACGAAAGAGAAGCTCTCTCTTGGTAAAAGTGGGATTTGGTTCTGTGAACAACCAGAAAAGCCGCAGCGACTTATACTAACATATCGAGAGCTAGCGACGTCTTTAGAAGAACTTCCAACTGTCTTTACTAGTTATCATTTTCCTACTACTCCCCATGCTATTGATGGCGGTCATTTTTTATATACTTTTGCTGGTGTGGCTGCAGAAGTAGAAGTAGATCTATTAACAGGCAGAGTGGCAGTTACGAAAATGGACCATGTTATTTCAGCAGGACCCGTTGTCAATCCAATGGGCTATTTAGGGCAAATTGAAGGTGGAGCAAATATGGGGCTGGGATTCACACTCATGGAAGATGCTGTCATGGAAAATGGACGATATATGACAGAAAACCTAGACACTTATCTAATCCCAACGATTTTAGATATCCCAAAGGAAACAAATGTCTTTGCAATTGAAGGATTAGTTAACGGTGACACATATGGACCAAGAGGCGTAGGAGAAATAGGGACTGTTGCAGTTGCACCAGCTATTGTTTCCGCTATTCATGATGCTACAGGACTTTGGTTGAATCGATTGCCTGTGCAACCAGATGAGATTTTAAAAGCAATCGAACAAAAGGCTTTAATAGGTTAGGAGGAGTAAGATGGATACAAATAAAATAACCGAAAAAACAACAAGCTTTAAAATCAATGGAAAACTAATAGAGTTAACACTCCCTCCAACTTTTCGTCTAGTCGATATTCTTCGTGATTGTTTAGCGCTAACAGGAACGAAAATAGCATGTGAAGTAGGCAGATGTGGAGCTTGTTCTGTTATTATGAACGGAAAATTAGTTAATTCCTGCTTAATAATGGCTTATCAGATAGAAGATGCGGAAATTTTCTCGATTGAAAGTTTAGCAGAAGATAGGCTACATCCTATTCAAGAGGCGTTTTTACAAGCTGGAGCCCTTCAATGTGGTTATTGCACCCCTGGGATGGTTATGGCGTTAAAAAGTTTGCTAGATGAGAAAGAGCAACCAACAAAGGAGGAAGTCCTTACAGCATTATCCGGAAATCTTTGTCGATGTACAGGATACGAAGGAATTCTGCGAGCAGTCGATTTATTAACACAAAAGAATTAATCAACCGATAGTGGAAGGAATGGAGATATGTATTCAATAGCAGCAATAAATAAAATGAATCGTCAAGAATTTATCGAAAAAATTGGTTGGGTGTTTGAACATAGTCCTTGGATTGCAAATAAAACTTGGGATTATCGCCCTTTTCCGAACTTAAATACGCTTCATCAATTAATGGTACAGGCAGTAACAGAGGCACCGATCGGTGATCAGTTGGAATTAATTCGAGCACATCCAGATTTAGGAGGGAAATTGAAGATGACCGATTCTTCTGTTAAAGAACAAATAGGAGCAGGACTTGATTCTCTTTCAGAAGAAGAATATAAAGAATTTGCTTCATTAAATAAATCCTATGCTAATAAATTCGGTTTTCCCTTTATCCTAGCTGTAAAGGGACATACAAAGGAAACGATTTACCAGTCGATGAAGAATAGGATTAACCATACAAAAGAAGAAGAATTTCAAACAGCATTAACGCAAATATTTGCGATAGCGAAATTCCGATTAGACGACATCGTCAAACTACAAACAGAAGAACGAGGAGCATAGGATGAAAACAGGAATTACAACCCATGTTTTGGATTTAACTCAAGGAAAACCAGGTGCTGGAATTAAAGTAGAGTTATGGGAAATAACAAATTCGACTAGAACATTTATAGCAAACGGACTAACAAATGAGGATGGCAGAGTAGAGACTGTATTATTAGAAAAAGTGGAAGATGGGGAATATGAATTAGTATTTTTGGTTAAAGAGTATTTTCAAAGAGCAGAAGGTAAAAATAATTTTTTAACTTCGATTCCGATTCGTTTCTATACAGACAAAACACAAGTGCATTATCACATTCCTTTATTATTATCTGGCTGGGGATATCAAACCTATCGAGGGAGTTGAATGAATTTGTGGGAATATGATTTAGTAATCAAAAATGGAATGATTGTTAATGAGGAAAAGCAAATAAAAGCTAATGTAGGGATAAAAGAAGGGAAAATAGTAGAAATTGATGCACATATTATGCCAAACCAAGGAAAACACAGCATAGATGCAGATGGACTATATTTATTTCCCGGTGTTATTGACACCCACGTGCATTTCAATGAACCTGGAAGAAGTGAATGGGAAGGCTTTAAGACGGGAAGTAAAAGTTTAGCAGCTGGTGGATCAACCTTATTCTTTGATATGCCATTAAACAGTCATCCTCCCACTACAACGAAGGAGGCATTTCTACAAAAAGATGCGCTTGCCAAAGAAAAATCACTTATTGATTATCGATTATGGGGTGGAGTGGTACCTGGTAATCTAGACGAACTAGAAAAACTTTACCAATGTGGGGTGATTGGCTTTAAAGCTTTTATGTCCAATAGCGGAATAGAAGATTTTCAATTCTCAGATGACCGGACTTTACTGCAATCTATGAAAAAAATCGCCGAACTACAAAGTATTTTAGCAGTACATGCTGAAAGTGATACAATCACCAGTTTTTTGAGTGAGGAGATTATTAGTCGAAGGGATCATTCTGCTTTAGCCTTTGCAAATGCGAGACCAATTTACTCTGAAATAGAAGCAGTTCAACGTATTATCGCTTATGCAGAAGTAACAAAATGTAAAGTACATATCGTTCATATAAGTAGCTCCAAGGTTTTGAAACCGATATTAGCAGCTAAAGCAAAAGGAGTAGATATAAGTGTGGAAACTTGTCCACACTATTTATCACTAACAGTAAATGACTTAGAGAAACTTGGTTCGGTTGCAAAATGTGCTCCACCATTACGAACTAAACAGGAAATAGATAACCTTTGGGCGGCGATTGGTAAGGGGGAAATAGATGTGATTGGTTCAGATCATTCCCCGTCACTGGTTTCTATGAAAGAAGGGACTCTATTAGAGGCGTGGGGAGGAATTTCAGGATGCCAAACGACTCTATCTGTTTTATTAGAAGAAGGCTATTGGAAAAGAGGTATACCGTTAGAAATGATTGCAAAAATCACAAGTGCTAATCCAGCAAAAAGATTTGGAATATTTCCTAATAAAGGTAGTTTTTCCATAGGGAGTGATGGTGATATAGCAATCGTTGATTTAAATGAACAGTTTACCTTACAAAAAGAAGATTTATATTATAAAAATAAGTTAAGTCCTTATATTGGAAAAACATTTCGTGGACGAGTAAAAGCAACGATAAGTCAAGGTCAAATCGTTTATTCAACTCTTAAGGGTAATAAGATATCTAGCCCAAAATAAAAAAATATCTTTAATGAAGTACTCCCTCGAAAGCTTTCTTTATCCCACTCTTAACGGACAGTAAGACTCCCACCTCAAAGTTTATGAGAATATGAGGGAGATCAACTGTCCGTAAAGGTCCGATTCGTTCAACTAACCATCAGTGGAAGAGGAAGGAAAACCCTACTGATGGAAGTTTCACTTTAGGTTACGCTTGAAAAGCATTGGAAATTTCTAATGCTTTTTTTGTGCTTACTCTAAATAAAAAAGTTGAATTATTAAAAGTAAGCGATTTTTCCGACGGAATAAAACCGAATTATTATAACGTTCAACCTCTTAATGTTCGGAAATTAAGAAAAAAATGCTTGAATAGACAATAATTTTACGTTATTATGCTGAATAAAGGAATAATTTATTATTTAGGGGGAGTGGCATCATGGTAGGAGCACCAAATACTTCACAAGCAAAAAAAATCATTGTTTTAGGTTCTGGAGAGTTAGGGAAGGAAGTTATCATTGAGGCACAGCGTTTAGGTGTCGAAACGATTGCTGTTGATCGATATGACCATGCGCCAGCGAGTCATGTTGCACATCGTTCTTACACAATAGATATGCTTGATGGTGACCAATTAAGAGCGGTTATCGAAAAGGAAAAGCCTGATTATATTGTTCCTGAAATTGAGGCGATTGCAACGAAGACACTACTAGATTTAGAAAAAGAGGGCTATACAGTAGTTCCAACTGCCCATGCTACATATTTAACGATGGACCGCGAAGGAATTAGAAGATTGGCAAGCGAGACATTGAACTTGCCTACAGCAAAGTATGCCTTTGCAAATAGCATAGAAGAACTGGAAGAAGCAGTACATACTATTGGATTTCCTTGTGTCATTAAGCCGGTTATGAGTTCATCTGGTAAAGGGCAAAGTATTTGCCGAAGTGTGGATGAAATCGAAGCATCATGGCAGGAAGCAGTCAATGGCGGAAGAGGGAAAAAAACACGAGTAATTATAGAAGAGTTTATTGTATTTGAATCAGAAATAACCCTTTTGACAATCCGTTCGGTTAATGGCACAACTTACTGTCCTCCCATTGGACATATACAAAAAGATGGGGATTATATTGAATCTTGGCAACCTCATTTTATGTCAGATGAACAACTGGCTGAGGCAGAAGAGATTGCTAAGAAAATAACGGATAGCTTAGGTGGATATGGACTATTTGGTGTGGAATTATTTTTAACAGCGAACGGTGTCTATTTTAGTGAAGTTTCCCCTAGACCTCACGATACAGGGATGGTAACAATGATAACACAAGATCTTTCCGAATTTGCTTTACATGTAAGAGCGATTCTCGGTTACCCTGTTACAGGTGTGAAATTGCATGCTCCTGGTGCGAGTAAGACATTAAAAGCAATAAAAGAAAGTGAAACATACTCCATAACTGGAATAAAAGAAGCTTTATCTGTTGAAAACACACAAGTCCGTGTATTCGGTAAACCAAAGACGACAAAGGGAAGAAGAATGGCAGTAGTATTGCATACAAATGAAACCGTTGAATTAGCATTAGATGGTGTCCGAAAAGCAGCGGAATTACTAGCTATTGATTATAAGCTATAACTCTATTAACTAATTAATTATTAATGATCGGCAAATAACATATTAGGGGTATAACAAAAATGAAAACAAAAAATCGTTGGCTAATCGCTTTATCTGCAGTTGGTATTCATATTTCAATTGGATCTGTATATGCATGGAGTGTGTTTACAAAACCGCTTGAATCTCAATACAACTGGAGCTTAACTAGTATTTCTTGGACGTTTAGTATCGCTATTTTATTTTTAGGTTTATCAGCAGCATTTCTCGGTCATTTTGTTGAAAAATATGGTCCTCGTGCTTCAGGTAGGCTTTCTGCTGTTTTGTTTGGATTAGGAATGGTAGGTGCTGGATTTGCCACCAGTATTGAATCTTTACCTCTACTTTATATCACTTATGGTATGTTTGGCGGAATCGGATTAGGAGTTGGCTATATTACACCTGTATCAACGCTGGTTAAGTGGTTTCCCGATCGTAGAGGATTAGCAACAGGGCTAGCAATTATGGGATTCGGATTTGCTTCTATGATAAGCAGCCCTGTTATGAATCATTTGATTAATACAGTAGGTATATCGAATACTTTCTATATTCTAGGTGCAATCTATTTTGTAATCATTTTATGTTCTGCACAATATTTAGAGGCACCACCTAAAGGGTACATGCCAATTGGATTTAAACAATCGATGGAAACTGGTCAAATCAAGGTAAAAGAAGATTTATCCCAATTAACTGCAAATGAAGCGGTAAAAACAAAAAGATTTTGGGCATTATGGATTATGTTGTTTATCAATATCACTTGTGGAATTGCCATCCTTGCAGTCGCTTCTCCAATGGGGCAGGAATTAGCAGGATTATCCGTAGCTGGTGCTGCGACACTAGTAGGGATTATGGGTGTATTTAACGGGTTTGGTAGAATTGCATGGGCAACCATTTCTGATTATATTGGCAGACCAAATGTCTATACCTTGTTTTTCGCAATCCAAGTAGTAGCATTCTTTGCTCTGCCGCATTTACATCATTATATCGCTTTTTCTATCATCGTATTTATTATTATGTCCTGCTATGGTGGAGGATTTGCATCAATTCCTGCCTATATTGGTGATTTATTTGGAACAAAGCAGTTAGGTGCTATTCATGGCTATATTCTTACTGCTTGGTCAGCAGCAGGTGTTGCAGGACCTAGCATTGTGTCATGGATTCGGGATACTACAGGAAGCTATCAAGGAACATTACTGGTATTTTCGTGTCTTTTTATTGTATCACTAGCTGTTTCTTTGTTAATTCGTTTAGATATTCGTAGATTAAAAGAACTAAATAAAACAGTAACAGAAAGCAGTAGTTTTTAAAATGACGTTTTAACTAGAACTTGATACGATGGATAAGAAATTTTCTTATCTCGTATCAAGTTTTTTTCCGGTATGAGTAAAATGTTTGTGGGAGAATAAATATCCTTTTTGTCTAGTTGGGGGACGAGTCCCCCAACTAGACAAAAAGGCCACCAAGCGAAAGCGCGGTAGCTGGAAAAAATTAAGCATTAAAAAAGAGAGCATCCTTTTGTAAAGTAGAATTTGGCGAAAAATACGAAAAGGAGAGGCTCTCATGAATCAATGTAACATAAAAATGCCATCATTAAAAGAATTGGAAAAAACTTTATTTCGAACACTACAAATGACGTTTCAAGAAATCCTTATTCAAACATTAGAAAATTGGGATCTAGAGATTGCTCAGCAACGAGACAAAAGAAGATTTGCTTTACGTGATAAACGAGAAATACGATTAGATACAGCGTTTGGAGCTGTGGAGCTGAAGCGTAATTATTATTTTGATCGTGTGACTAAAAAATATATTTGTCTATTAGATCACTATTTACAGTTTCAGGGGAATAAGGGATTTAGTCCGCTACTAGAAGAATGGGGGCTAGAACTAGCGACGAATGGCTCCTCCTATCGAAAGGCGGTGGAAACGTTCGAACAATTTTTAGGCTATTCGGCGATGAGCCACGAAGCATTACGGCAACATCTTCTTCAAACAAGCGTACTTCCCGCTAAGGAAAAACGCCCTTTTCAAAAGGTATTGTTTGTCGAAGTAGATGGATTATATGTGAAGAGTCAAGAAAAGAAAAAGCGTGGATGGGAGTTGAAATTCGCCGCTGTACACGAGGGATGGAAAGAAAACGGAAAGCGAATCAGGCTCCGAAATAAAAGGCATTTTCTTTATGAAGGAAAAGAACCCTTTTGGGAAGCCTTTGAAACGTTCTTACAGAATCATTATGCGTATGATCCTACCCAAACCTTGCTTATTATTAATGGTGATGGAGCAGGCTGGATAACGGCATGTCGGGAGTATTTTCGGGAACGCGCCTTTTTCACCATGGATCGTTTTCATGTCGCTCGTTCGATGAAGCAACTAATGAAGAGCCATCCTCGATACCGCTACATGAAAAGAGCGTTAAGAAACTACCAGGTAGAAACATTACTTCTAGAGTTGAATAGCGCAGTAGGAACAATGGATACACCAGAAAAAGAAGAAAAACTAGAGCATTTCCTTGCCTTTTTAACGCATCATCAGGAAACCATAAAAGATTACCGTAGTTGGTTACAGGAAAAAGGTGTGGACACGACAGCGTATCGTCCAATGGGAAGTGCAGAGGCGATGATGAATCAATTAGCCAAACGATTAAAGAATGGAAGAGCATGGAGCAAAAAAGGGGTCATGAGCATGGCGCGCTTGTGGATTGGATTGAAGGATGACCTATCCATCCAAACGATATATGGGAAATGGGAAAAAGCCACGGAAAAATCAAAGAAAGAGCATCGAGCGAAAAGAAAAATACCCACAAAATTAGTAACAGAAACCGTGCGTCAGAACATGCCATACTTAAATCAAGCGATTGGAAAACCCGTTCACTTTGCCTTACAGGGATTAAAAGGTTTTTAAAAAATGAGAGAATCAACAGTTGGAAGAACAAAACCAATTGGAAAGCGGATACAAACTTAGAGGTTTTACTTTATAAAAAAGGGAGCTAAAAAAACTCCCACAAAAACTTGACTCAATCTTTTTTCCGTCTAAGCCTTTGCAAGCATTCTGATTAGTAGTATAGTAGTTTCATTGGAAATTTGTTGCATAGTTAGGGGAATTTAGAGAAATGGAAAATTTCAATACCCAATTTTTTTATTCAGTGATTATCATTGCAATTGGTTATTTCTTTAAACAGAGAAATATTATTAAAGAAAAGGATGGGGAAGGGTTAGCACGAATAATCTTTAATATCACTCTACCGTGCTTGATTATCTCTACCTTACATAACGTGATTATTGAAAAGTCATTGCTTATATTAGTATTTTTAGGGTTATTTTATGGAGTTCTTATTTCGATTATTGGCCTTTTTTTATTTCGAAAGGAAGCAAACAAGGAAAAAGGGATGCTAGGCATGCTTATTCCAGGATTTAATATTGGTATCTTTGCCTATCCTTTAGTTCAAGGGATTTGGGGTGCTGAAGGGATTAAATATTTTGGCATGTTTGATATTGGAAATGCACTCGTTACCTTTGGGATTAGCTATTTAATTGGTAGCTATTATTCACAAGAAGGGACAGTAATGACAACGAAGCAGGTAGTAGGAAAATTAGGAAAGTCCATTCCGTTAATGACCTATGTTTTTATTTTCTTCATTAATATAACTGGTATTCATATGCCACATCAGGTGATTGAAGTAACGTCCACTATTTCAAAGGCAAATATGCCACTATCTTTATTGCTACTTGGTATTTATTTGAATTTTTCTTTTGAAAAGAAGCATTGGAAGGGGATTGGAAGAGTACTTGGGATTCGATATGGTACTGGCTTATTTTTAGGGATACTTGCTTATCTTTTATGGCCAGCAGAAGATATGTTTCGTTATACGATCTTGATTGGTTTAATTTTACCGATGGCATCAAGTGTTCTTCCATATAGTGTGGAGTTTAAATATAATCAACATTTTGTCGGAACTGCTGCCAATTTATCGATTGTGATTAGTTTTTTCTTAATTTGGATGATTGGTAATTTAATTGTGTAAAGTGCATTTTCAAATAAGGATGAATTCACTCGGGATGCTCACTTTTCGATGAGCGAGATGGAACATTTTATTCTACATTAGCCTCGCACATTCTGTTTGAATTAACCGTTTATTTTTAAATATTAAATGAAAGAATAGAAGAAAAACCAACCAAGTCGAATAGACCGGTTGGTTTTATTTTGTAAGAAAGTTTTCTGTATAGTATGGTTGAGCATTGTTATTGAAGGCGACTCCTATGCCTAGGAAGGCAAAATCTTTTTGGAGAATATTTTCCCGATGACCCATGGAGTTCATTAAGCCTTCATGGGCAAATATACTGCTATTCTGTCCGTAGGCTAAATTTTCTCCTGCCATGCTATATCGAATGCCATCGTTCAGCATCCGGTCAAACGGAGACTCACCTTCTAAATTAGTATGACTAAAATAATTATTTTCCGCCATATCTAAACTATGCTTGCGGGCTGTTTCTTTGACTGCTTCATCCCATGATAAAGGCTTTAAATGGTTATTAACTCGACTCGCATTTGTCAAATCAAATAATTGGTATTCAAATCCTTCTTTCAGTTCCTCACTGCCATCCACATAAAAATCCTTCCGATTTTCTTCTATAGAAGAACTTACGATTTGAAGGGCAGTTACTGTGTTATTCTCATGTTTATCAAAAAATACTGTAACATAGGAACCATCAAGCGAGAACATCTCATAATCTCTGTCATTCGTCATTTTGTAAGAAACAAGCCCTTTTCTTAATTCTGTTAGCGGTTCTCCTAATGTTTCTAACACTTTTGCTTTTTCTGTTCCCTTTTTAATGCCGTTAGTAGAAGCGATTAAATCTTGATTTGTATATAAGGCAGCTACTTGATTATTTTCGTCATAGCCTATCATAACAAAATTTTGATAATTATGATGATACGTAAACCAGGAGATTCCATATTCATTAGTAGTTACTCGTTGGGGGCTACCAAGCGTTTTTTCAACTGCCTGTTTATTATCCCCAAGAGAAATATTATAGATCGAAAAAGGATGATCCTTTGGTGTGACTAACTCTGGTTTTGCTATTTCTTCAGCATTTTCTTCTACATTCCAGTCAGGAAGAATATCTTGAGCGTCATTAAAGAGCGATTTTAAATTACCTAATTCCTTTGTAACTGATTGAATAAAGGAAGTAATTGAATTTTGATTGATACTATTTTCTAACGTAGGAGATTGTTCAGTTACTGCATTATTTTTGCTCTCTTTAAAATAAAAATTATAAGCTCCGTATATGATCAGAATGGTAATAACCCATTTTAATAGTTTTGTCATTTTAAAACCTCCCGTTGTCTACCCATTATAACCAAATAAAATACGAATAAATCAAGCAAATAAGGTTATTAATATAGATAGACCAAAAGTAACGAATATCGCTGTATTTTAACTACTTTCCCTTTATACCTATAATATAAAACAGCATCAATATTAATAAGTTATAATTATATCATGTTCTGGCAATATCTCCTTCTAATTATGTTTTTCATTGTTTTGTACCGAACATGTAATCAATTTGTAAAGCATCTTTATTATATGTAAACGTTAATACTGCTATAATATACATAACCGTTTCCATCATGGAAAATGCTATTTAACATAAACTCTAGACAGAATTAAACGGTTTTAAAGGAGGCTATCATGCATTTAATTAGAACCGACATCGACGAAATTTTAACAAATACAACCGATTTAGAGCAAGATATATCCACTTGGAATTTAATCGACATAGAGATTGATGAACTATTAGAAGAAACAAAGCATTGGAATTAGTATAGGCAACCAAATGTACATTCGTGTAGATTATGGTTGTTTTTTTGTGTTATCCCACTCTTAATGGGCAGTAATCCGCTAAGCTTAAGCTGCGGAAAATCTAGAAAGCTACGTGAGGGATAACTGCCTGGAAAGGTCCGATAAGTGCAACTAACCGTCTGTAGGGGATGAAGAAAAACACCGATTGATAGAAGTTATCTTTATTTTGCCGATAGAAACAGATGATATCGATGTTTCTCAAAAATATTTTATAACTTTTTACTAAAACTGCTTTCTCTATCAGAACTTTGCGTTATAATAAATAGAAATAATGTTTAAGATAAGGAGAATGGAACGTGACAGAACAAACAATCACTGTAACATTAGCAAAAGAAAAGAAACCAAAACCGGATCCTTCTACATTAGTATTTGGTAAAGTGTTCACTGACCATATGTTTATGATGGATTATTCAGTCGATAAAGGATGGCATGATGCACAAATTCTTCCTTACCAACCAATTACTTTAGATCCTGCTTCTGTTATTTTCCACTATGGCCAAGCAGTTTTTGAAGGATTAAAAGCTTATTTAACAAAAGAAGGAAAAGTCCTTTTATTTAGACCAGAAAAGAATATGGAGCGTTTAAATAAATCAAATGACAGACTTTGTATTCCAGAAATAGATGAAGAGTTTGCATTAAATGCATTAAAACAATTAATTAATATCGACAAAGAATGGATTCCAAATGGGGAAGGAACTTCTTTATACATAAGACCATTTATTATTTCCACTCAACCATTTTTAGGAGTGGCAGCATCTATTAGCTACAAATTTATGATCATTTTATCTCCTGTAGGTTCGTATTATAAAGAAGGTGTTAAGCCTGTAAAAATCTTTGTAGAAAATGAATATGTACGCGCTGTTGCTGGTGGTACTGGTTCAGCAAAAACGGCTGGTAACTATGCCGCAAGCTTAAAAGCACAGCAAATTGCGACAGAAAAAGGCTACTCTCAAGTTCTTTGGTTAGATGGCGTGGAAAAGAAATATATTGAAGAAGTAGGGGCAATGAACGTATTCTTCAAAATTAATGGAGAAGTAGTAACCCCACAATTAAATGGCAGTATTTTAGAAGGTGTAACAAGAAGCAGTATTATGGAGTTGCTACAATATTGGAATATTCCTGTAACGGAAAGAAAAGTTACGATTGCAGAAATATTCGAAGCTCATAAAAAAGGTGAATTAGAAGAAGCATTTGGTACTGGTACAGCAGCCGTTATTTCTCCAATAGGTGAATTTTTCTGGAATGAAGAAAAAATTGTTCTTAATAACGGAGAAACAGGCGAATTAGCAACAAAATTATATGATACGATCACTAACATCCAAAATGGAAGACAAGAAGATCCATTTGGATGGACCGTTGAAGTGAAATAATTCCTTTTCCAAGGAAAATAAAGGAGCATCTTAATGGCGAATAAAAGCCACACGCTAAATTTTGGATGGAATTTAATAGCACATAAAGACTATAAACTTTTCTCTAACCAAAACGAATATGTATTAATGGATTGGGATGGGGACGTTGTCTTATGTGTTTCTGTTCAAGACCATGAGATAGAGGTTCTTCGCAGTAATTGGAATCTTCACTTTAAAATAAATTTGGCTTTTAAAACGATTAAAGTCTTTAATGATCCTGATGAGGAAGAATAAAAACCCTTTTTCATATTGCACGATAATAATTAGATAATCTATATAAGAAAAGTGCTGGACATAGTATTTTTAACCAAATAACCCCGAACGATTATACGTACATGCAAAGAAAGATTCGTATAACTGTTTGGGGTTTATTCATTTTAAGAAAAAAGGTTTGGGCTGATCACCCGCAGACTGAATACACTTCGCTTTCCATGGTGCGAGCGCCAAGCCACTTCGGCTTCGTCTGTACGCATTATATATTTTGTTATGTCCCAGCTTCTTTCTTAGTTTAATTGCTTAGCAGCAGCTAAAGGCTCTAAAATAAATGTATTGATAACTTTAGCAACTCCATCGTTATTATTCGTATCTGTGACAAAATTTGCAAGTTCCTTCACATCATCTGGCGCATTACCCATTGCTACGCCGAGACCTGCAAATTCAATCATTGCAACATCATTATAGCTATCCCCGATGGCAATAACTTCTTCTCTAGTAATGCCAAGCTTTTCGATAAGAAACGCTAGACTTGTCCCTTTTGTAACTCCTAATTCAGTAAACTCAAGGAAGAATGGCTTGGAGCGCATCACACTTAAATGTTCTGCTAACTCTGCTTGTAATTTAGCTTCTACTACTTTTAAGTGATCCTCTTCTTTTACCATCAATACCTTTACAACAGGAGAAGAAACAGTTTCCTTGAAATCTGCGACTGTTTTTATAGGTAATCCTGTTATTTGTGCTTCGATTTCCGTGAATGGATTATTTTGTTGTGTAATGATTTCATCTTCCATATACGTATGAATCCATACATTTTCTCTTTCGCTTAAATCAAAAAGCTGATGAACGGTTTTTGGAGCAAGTGTGCTGCTAAACAGTTCTTCACCCGTTTTACAATTTATTATCTTCGCTCCATTGAATGAAAGAATAAAACTACCATATTCCGCAAGCTTTAGCTCTTTTGCAGCTTCCTGCATGGCATATGTTGGTCTTCCCGATGCAAGAACTACCTTTACACCATGTTCTTGGGCAAGCATAAGTGCTTTTTTTGTTGCTTCAGAAATTATATGTTCATCTGTTAATAATGTATCATCCATATCTAATACGATCATTTTATAGGCCATTTCTATTTTCCCCTTTCTTAATCTCTATCAAGAATACATGAAAATTTGGAAATAGCCAATATCAAAATAATAACGGAGTTTGCGACAGCAGGATTTCTTGCTGAATTCATAATTTCAATAAAGAAAATCACCAATGATGGGAAGATTTCTTTATTTTATGTTTATAATCCTTAATGATGGGAACTTGTTAAAGTAAGTAGCTTGTTATATTTTTTAAAAGGAATAAATTACCTCAAAAAAGTATTTGAATTATCAGAAAATTATTGCTATACTATAAAAAAGAACAAGGGGTTGATTCGAATGGAAAAGTATTTATTAAATGCACCAAAACAGTCTGTAGGAAATGTTGTTGATTCTTTATTTGCTGAAATGGTCTTAGAAAAAGCCCTTTACGATTTTCGAAAAGTAGAACTAAAAAGACAAATTGATGAAACATTGATCGCTGGTGACAGAGAATTATTTTATCGCTTAACGGAAGAGTTAAATCAATTAACTACTTAATAACCATAGTAAAATTATAATAATAATCATAACCGCTATCCTAAAAGGTTAGACCTTACTATATTTCATCTAAGAAATTTAGTGAGGTCTTTACCTGTGAAAAAGGATAGCTTTTTATTTGGAATTGATAATAAGTTGTATAATATAGAAACTGCCGATAAACATAAGTTTATCGGCAGTTTCTGGGATACTTAAATGTATCCTACGTATTGAGGCAATAAACTACGCTCCACATAGCGTAATAACGTTCATTGACTTATTCAATATAGCTCATCGCTTGATTAATATAACATAGTTACTTGAAGTTTAGCAAGCTTTTTCTTTGAAGTTAACATGATAATATCGCAGGGGAAGTCTCTATATCACGACTCTTTATATATATAATTTCTTTATAAAAATTGTTAACAAGAAAATGCCAAAATGCGGATAGAAACGTTTCTACTTTACACGAAAGGATAATTCTATGTATGATTACTGCATATACTTAAAGTCTAATCTATTTAGTCTAAGATTACAGGCAGCAAACTAGACAAAAACAGTCAATAGAAAAACTGGGAGGAAGTTTATGCAACTATTTAAAACAAGGGAAGAAGTCGCAATTTTTGAAAAGTGGAATTTAGGCGATATATATGAATCAGAAGAAGAGTGGGAAAAGGATTTAGAAGCGGTAAAGGAAAAAATTGATGGGCTTAAAGCATTCAATGGAAAAATTACCAATGGAGCTAACTTATTAACTTACCTATCTTTATCGGAGGAAGTTAGTTTTATTTATCGAAAAGTTTACGCATACGGAATGCTGCTGTTAGATTTAGACACGCGTAATACCCATGCACAAAGCCTTATTGAAAAAACACGTTATGTCGGCCAAAAATATAGCAGTGCCACATCCTTTTTTATGCCCTATTTATTATCGTTAGATGAAAAAGAACTAAAAGCATACATAAAAGAAGAAGAGGGATTAGCTTATTTCGAAAAGGATTTATTGGAATCCTTTCGCTATAAAAAACATGTTTTAAGCAAGGAAAAAGAAGAAATCTTATCAGAACTCGGGGAATCATTAGCTGTACCTAGCAATGTTTTCGGGATGATCAACAATGCGGATATAACCTTTGGAGAAGTAACAAATGACAATGGAGAAAAGGTTGAATTAACAAGGGGAATGTATGCGAAACGAATCGAAAATGAAGATAGAGAAGTAAGAAAAGAAGCTTATCTAGCGTATTATAAGCCCTATATTGGTCTAAAAAATACGATAGCTGCTACTTTTAGTGCAGCAATAAAAAATAATGTAAAAACGGCAAAGCTAAGAAATTATCCTTCAGCCTTGGAAAAAAGCTTATTCGGTGATCAAGTTCCTGTTGAAGTGTACAATAATTTAATTCGTACAACTAGAAAAAACTTACCTTATTTGGATGACTATATGAATTTTCGTAAAGAGCGACTGCAGATTGAAGAGCTCCATGCCTATGATTTAAGTGTGCCACTAGTTGGAGAAGCAGCAAAAGAAGAAATCAGCTACGATAAAGCGTTCCAAATAATGCTTGATGCCTTACAGCCGTTAGGGGAAGACTATATTTCTGTATTAAAAAGCTTTAAAGAGAAGCGTTACTTAGATGTGCGGGAAACACCAGGAAAACGATCAGGTGCATATAATTTAGGTTTATACGGTGTGCACCCATATATTCTTCTTAACCATCGAGACGATTTAGATAGTCTATTTACTTTAGCTCATGAATGTGGGCATGGTATGCATTCTTATTTTAGTAGCAAGCATCAGCCGCAAATAAGTGCAGGATATAGCATTTTTGTAGCAGAAGTGGCTTCTACGGTTAATGAAGTTTTGCTAATTAGGCATTTATTAAAAATAGAAAAAGATCCAGATAAAAGAGAGCATTTACTACATCATTTTATCGATAGCTTTAAAGGAACATTTTTTACTCAAGTAATGTTTAGTGAATTCGAAAAAACTGTCCATGAGCAAGCTGAGAATGGATTGCCGCTTTCCTTGGATTTTTTCAATACAACCTATGAGGAATTATTTAAAGCATACAATGGGAGTGATTTAGTAGTAGATGAGCAAGTGAAGTATGGCTGGTCGAGGACCCCTCATTTTTATCGACCATTTTATGTATATAAGTATGCGACCGGATTTGCTTCTGCTATTAATATTGCAGACAAACTTTTAGAAGGAAAGAAAGAGGACGTAGAAAACTATTTAAACTTTTTAAAAAGTGGAAGTTCTGATTACCCTCTTGAACTGCTTAAGAAAACAGGCGTCGATTTGACTACACCAGAACCAATTGATCATGCACTTACTATTTTCCATTCTTTAGTGAAGGAAGTTTTAGGAAAATAAAAAACGGGTGAAAAGAAGGGTCAAAATTTTTTTTAAAAGATTTGACCCTTCTTGTTGCTTTTATTACTGGTATTTTTCTAATATAGTAAAAAAGTCGATGATAAATCTGCGAAAGGTTTGAACAGATGGAGGAGATTCCCGATTGCTTGGGACGATAATACCAACCGTTCGGTTAATAATGGGGTCTTCAATTGGAATTTTCACTGTAAACTTTGGAACATTGTCATAGAAAGTACTTTCTGGTAAAAGTGTCACACCCATTCCTGCAGAAACTAATCCTTTTATCGCATCTAAATCCTCGCCTTCTGCATTTATATTTGGTAAAAACCCTTCTTGTTTACACGCATCAAAAGCGATTTTTTGCAATATATACCCTTCTGGAAATAAAACAAATTGATCATTACGCAAATCACGTAATCTAAGTGCTCTTCTTTCACTTAACACATGGTTACTTGGCAATAAGGCAAAGATTTTTTCTGTAAACAGAATGTTTCCCGTTAATAAAAAGTCGTCTGTTGGAACAGGACCTAAGAAGGCTAAATCTAAATCTCTGTTTTTTACTCCTTCGGTTAAAAAATGATAAGAGCCCTGCCTCAAGTGAAATTTTACATGCGGGTGTTTTTCTTTAAAGGCAGAAATAACGGTTGGCAGCAAATGACTAGCAAGACTAGTTGGAAAGCCTATTTTAATGGAACCTCTTTCGGGATCCAAATAGGCATTTACTTGTTCAATAGCTTGATCAACCGACTTAATGATGGAAAGAGAATGGGTTAAAAAAATTTTTCCAATCGAAGTTAATTTTACGTTTCTACCTTCTCGTTCGAATAATTGAACGCCTAATTCATCTTCTAAATTTGCAATTTGGCGACTAACAGCAGATTGAGCAACATGAAGATGTTCAGCAGCCTCTGAAACATGTTCCCTTTCCGCTACCTCAATAAAGTATTTTAATTGTCTAAGTTCCATTTTAACGACCTTCTTTTTTATTAATTATGATGGTTAGTTGCACTTATGGGATCTTTACGGGAGAGCTTCAACACTCATCGATTTTCCTTTGTTTGAGCGGGCTTACTCTCCATCAAGAGTAGGATAAAATTAAACTAAATCCTGCTGTGTTTAAATAGTCTCACCTAACAAACTTTCAAGGCATAAGTAAACACAAAAAAATACCTTAAGCCTTAGTTAGTGCCATTGTAGCAGAACTTGGTTCACTTAGTTGACTAGTTTGTATGGTTTTTGTCTCAGTGCCTGCACTTTTTATCATCTAATTTTTAGATTAGTTCTATCTAAATGATATATTGTACATATGAATTTGTATAGTATAATTAAATTATCTGAATTGAAAAAGTTGTTAGAAAATCTGACAGGGGTGGTTGAAATGACGTACAACCAAATGGAAAAAGCACAGGGCTTATATAGACCGGAATTTGAACATGATGCGTGTGGAATCGGACTGTACGCTCATATAAAAGGGGAAGCGACACATGACATTGTAAAAAAAGGTTTAAGTATGCTTTGTAAATTGGATCATCGTGGCGGGCAAGGAAGTGATCCATTAACTGGAGATGGGGCTGGCTTAATGGTGCAAATACCTGATGCCTTTTTTCGAAAAGAGTTAGAAAATATTGCTCTTCCAGAGAGTGGCAAATATGCTGTTGGTATGATCTTTTTTTCCAAAGAAGATCCTAATAGAGACTTAATTGAATCAAAAATTAACGAATATATTGCAGAAGTTGGCCAAGAACTTTTAGGATGGAGAACTGTACCTACAGATTTCAGAAAAATCGGAAAAGTCGCACAGAAAAGCTGTCCGGTTGTTCGCCAAGTATTCATTCAATCAAATCAAGCAAACAAAGATAAATTAGCTTTTGAACGGAAACTATATATTATCCGCAAATTAGCGGAAAATTGGGGTAGAACGGAAGGAAAAGAATTTTACTTTGCAAGTTTATCTTCCAGCACGATTGTTTATAAAGGATTATTAACATCTGATCAAGTAGAAAGCTTTTACTTAGATGTGCAAGATCCAACTTTTGTATCTGCTTTTGCGATTGTCCACTCTCGCTTTAGTACCAATACATTTCCTAGCTGGGAAAGAGCGCATCCCAATCGATATTTAATTCATAACGGTGAGATTAATACATTACGGGGAAACTTTAACTGGATGAAAGCAAGAGAGCAGCAATTTGTGTCAGAAGTTTTTGGAGAGGATTTACAAAGGGTTCTGCCAATTTTGGATGCTAACGGAAGTGATTCTTCTGTATTTGATAATGCATTAGAATTCTTTATCTTATCGGGACGCACACCTGCTCATGCAGCAATGATGATGATTCCAGAGCCTTGGACAGAAAATCCGCATATAACAAAGGGAAAAAGAGATTTTTATGAGTATCACAGTAGCTTAATGGAACCTTGGGATGGTCCAATGGCCATTACATTCACAGATGGAAAACAAATCGGTGCTATTCTTGACCGTAATGGCTTACGTCCGGCGAGATATTATGTAACGAAAGATGACTATATCGTATTTTCTTCAGAAGTTGGAGTTGTACCAGTCGAAGAAGAAAATGTCCTTTATAAAGAGCGTTTAAGTCCAGGGAAAATGCTATTAATTGATCTTGAAGAAGGACGTATTGTTTCTGATGAGGAATTGAAAAATACGATTGCTTCCGAGCATCCATACGCTGATTGGTTAGAAGAAGTCATTCGATTAGAGGAAACAAAAGAAGAAAAAGCAGAAACATTCGCTGATTTACTTGCAAGACAAAAAGCTTTTGGCTATACGTATGAAGATGTCCAAAAGAATTTGCTTCCAGTTGTTTTAGAGGGAAAAGACCCAATTGGCTCAATGGGCAATGATACACCACTAGCCGTGTTATCTAATAAGCCACAATCCTTATTTAACTATTTTAAACAGCTATTTGCGCAAGTTACTAACCCGCCGATTGATGCGATTCGGGAACACTTAGTTACATCAACGCTTTCTTGGTTAGGAGCCGAAGGTGATTTATTACATCCTGATGCAAGTAATTGTTATCGAATCCAATTAAAAACACCTATTTTATCAAATAGTAATGTAGAGCAATTACGAGCCAATACGTCTTCAAAATTCACGGCAAGAACTCTAGATGCCTTGTTTACAGATAACTTAGAAAGTAGTTTAAATCTTCTCGTAGAAAAAGCAGAAGAAGCAATTGCACAAGGTGTATCTTTGCTTATCCTATCAGACCGAACAATGAACAAGGAAGAAAAAGCGATTCCGGTTTTACTTGCTGTAAGTGCATTGCATCAAGACTTAATTAAAAAAGGACTTCGTACGAAAGCAAGTATTATTGTAGAGTCTGGAGAAGTAAGGGAAGTTCATCATTTTGCAAGTTTAATTGGTTTCGGTGCAGATGCGATTAATCCATATTTAGTGTATGCGACCTACAATCAAGCTATAGAAGATGGGATTCTATCCCTTTCATATGAAGAAACGGTAGCAAGATATAATACAGTGATTACAGAAGGTGTCGTAAAAGTAATGTCTAAAATGGGTATATCTACTGTACAAAGCTATCGAGGAGCACAAATTTTTGAAGCTGTTGGCATCGGTAAAGAAGTAATTGATCGATACTTTACAGGCACTGTATCACAGCTTGGTGGTATTGGTTTAAATACTATTGCAGAAGAGGCATCGAAAAGGCATCAATTAGGCTATCAAGAATCGATTGATGAAACGCTAGATTCCGGCAGTGACTTTCAATGGAGAAAAGGCGGGGAACATCATGCCTTTAATCCGAAAACCATTCATACTTTACAATGGGCATGTCGAAAAGGGGATTACTCATTATTCAAACAATTCTCTGAAGCAGCCAACGAAGAAAGCATGAGTTTTTTACGAAATTTATTAGCTTTTAATGCTACTAGACAGCCGATTGATATTAATGAAGTGGAATCAGTCGAATCCATTGTAAAACGATTCAAGACTGGTGCAATGTCTTTTGGATCGTTAAGTAAGGAAGCACATGAAACATTAGCAATTGCGATGAACAGATTAGGCGCAAGTAGTAACAGTGGAGAAGGTGGAGAAGATCCATCCCGCTATATGATAGATGAAAATGGTGACAACAGAAGAAGTAATATTAAGCAGATTGCTTCGGGACGATTCGGTGTAAAAAGTCATTATTTAATTAACGCCAAAGAATTGCAAATTAAAATGGCGCAAGGTGCAAAACCAGGTGAAGGCGGGCAATTACCAGGTAATAAAGTATATCCGTGGGTTGCAGAGGTCCGTGGTTCCACACCAGGTGTAGGATTAATTTCCCCACCGCCGCATCATGATATTTATTCGATCGAGGATTTGGCTCAACTAATTCATGATTTGAAAAATGCCAATAGAGATGCACGTATTTCCGTTAAATTAGTTTCAAAAGGCGGTATTGGTACGATTGCTGCTGGCGTTGCAAAAGGGGCAGCAGACGTAATCGTCGTAAGTGGATATGACGGGGGAACAGGAGCATCACCTAAAACAAGTATTAAACATACGGGTCTTCCATGGGAATTAGGTTTAGCAGAAGCGCATCAAACACTTATGCTAAATGGTTTACGAAATCGTGTTGTTTTGGAAACTGATGGTAAGCTCATGACAGGGAAAGACGTTGTGCTTGCAGCTCTTATGGGAGCAGAAGAATTTGGCTTTGCAACAGCTCCGCTAATTGTTATGGGATGTGTGATGATGCGTGCTTGTCACTTAGATACATGTCCAGTAGGTATCGCAACACAAAATCCAGAATTACGCTATAAATTTGCTGGCGATCCAGATCATATCGTTAACTTCATGCGTTTTGTCGCTGAAGAAGTACGTGAGCTGATGGCACAATTAGGATTCCGCACAGTGGAAGAAATGGTTGGTAGAACAGATGTACTAAAAGTCAGCGAAGAAGCAAAAACACATTGGAAAGCAAAAGATTTAGATTTATCGAAGCTTTTATATCAAGTGGATGGACCTAGAACGTTTGAAACACCACAAAATCATAAAATTGATGAAAGCTTAGATATTCAAAAAATTCTTCCAGCCGTTCAAAAAGCAATCATTAATAAAGAAATGTTGGATTTGCATTATACAATCAGAAATACAAATCGCGTAACAGGCACTATCGTAGGTAGTGAAGTATCGAAGCTATATGGGGAAGAAGGTCTTCCAGAAAATACAATTAATTTACATTTCACCGGTTCAGCAGGCCAAAGCTTTGGTGCTTTTATCCCTAAAGGCATGAGTTTATATTTAACCGGTGATGCAAACGACTATATTGGAAAAGGGTTATCAGGCGGAAGAATTGTCGCAAAAGCACCATCTGTCAATTCCTTTGACGCCAAAGATAATGTCATTATTGGAAATGTGGCTTTTTACGGTGCAACAAGTGGGGAAGCTTTTATTAACGGAAAAGCAGGAGAGCGATTTGCTGTTCGTAACAGTGGGGCGAGTATAGTTGTAGAAGGCATAGGTGACCACGGCTTAGAATATATGACTGGTGGAGAAGTGGTCATATTAGGAGATGTAGGGAAAAACTTTGCAGCTGGTATGTCAGGTGGAGTAGCCTATGTATTATCTAAAGATGCTGAACAATTTAAAGCATTATGCAATAAAGAAATGATTATCTTTGAAAAGTTAGAAGAACGAGCAGAAATAGAGAGAATAAAAGGGCTCCTTGAAAAACATATGGAACTAACAGATAGTTTAGCAGCTCAACAAGTGCTTGCTAATTGGGATAAATACGTACAACAGTTTGTGAAAGTGATTCCGAAAGACTATAAACGAATGATTGCAAATATTCAAAAAGGGTTGGAAGGCGGCCTGTCAGAAGAGGCAGCTGCAATGGAAGCATTTGAGAATAATTCCAAACAAGACAAAAAAAAACAAACAAATAAAATAACCGTATTAGTGCAGTAGAAAGGAGAGAACAGGATGGGGAAAGCAACTGGATTCATCGAATTTAATCGGGAGGAAGCGGAAGAAAGAAATCCGCTTTCCCGCCTAAAAGATTTTAAAAAATATTCTGCTCCTTTCTCTGATGAGGTACTTCAAAGACAAGGAGCACGATGTATGGACTGTGCAACACCATTCTGCCATATAGGGATGGAAATTGCGGGAACTACATCAGGTTGTCCAATCCATAACTTAATTCCTGAGTGGAACGATTTAGTCTATAGAGGGCGATGGAAAGAAGCCTTAGAGAGATTATTAAAAACGAATAACTTTCCTGAGTTTACCGGCAGTGCTTGTCCAGCTCCATGTGAAGGATCTTGTACGGTTGCTATATCTGACCCAGCAGTTGCGATTAAAAATATTGAACGAACTATTATTAATAAAGGGTTTGAAAACGGCTGGATTCAACCGCGTATTCCTGCAAGGAGAACAGGAAAGAAAGTTGCGATCATTGGATCGGGACCAGCCGGGCTTGCAAGTGCAGATCAATTAAATCAAGCAGGGCATTCTGTAACAGTATATGAAAGAGCGGATAGACCTGGCGGATTATTAATGTATGGCATACCGAATATGAAAATCGAGAAAAAAGAAGTAGAGCGAAGAGTGAAGTTACTAACACAAGAGGGTATTGATTTTATTACCAATACAGAGGTAGGAAAAGACATAACAGCTTCACAGTTAAGAGAAAAGTATGATGCAGTCATTCTATGTACTGGTGCTCAAAAACAAAGGGATTTAGTGATGGAAGGCAGAGATGCAGAGGGTGTTCACTTTGCAATGGACTATTTATCTGGCGTTACGAAAAGTTTATTAGATTCTAATTTTCAATACAAAAACTTCATCGATGCTGCGGGAAAAGATGTTATTGTTATTGGCGGTGGTGATACAGGTGCTGATTGTGTAGCGACTGCCCTTCGTCAAAACTGCAAAAGCGTTGTTCAATTTGGTAAACATCCAAAGCTAGGCGTTGTGCGAACAAGTGAGAATATGTGGCCAGCTGCCCCAAATATTTTCACCTTAGATTATGCGTATGAAGAAGCTGAACAAAAATTTGGCGAAGATCCAAGACAGTATGGCATTCAAACGGAAAAGCTGGTAAAAGACGAAGATGGAAGATTAAAAGAATTACACACAGTTTCGATGGAAAAAGTAAAGCAAGAAGACGGAACGTTTATATTTAAAGAGATTCCAGGTACGGAAAAAATTTGGCCAGCACAATTAGTTTTTATCGCAATCGGCTTTGAAGGACCAGAACAACCTGTATTAAAGCATTTTGGTCTAGAAACATCGAACCGCAAAGTTGCTGCAGTATACGGTGATTTTACAACAAATATTGAAGGTGTTTTTGCAGCTGGAGATGCACGAAGAGGCCAAAGTTTGATTGTGTGGGCAATTAACGAAGGAAGAGAAGTTGCTAGAAAAGTAGATGAATACTTAATGGGAGCTTCCATTTTACCTACTGTAAATGCATAAAAATACAAAAAGATGTGATGGACGATAGATCACATCTTTTTGTATACTCTCCCATATCACAACCTATTCAAAATATTATAAAAATTTAAAAACTAAACAAATTAATTAAAGAAAACACTTTTCACTTAAAAGGCAAGTAAATTCGCATATTTAGGTGTTTTTTATTATCATTTTATAAAAAATATAATATAATAGGAAAAATACTTTTTTAATCGGTTTAATAGGGGTAGGAGAAAGCAAATAAGAAAATAAATTCTCTCTTGTAGGGAGGTTTTTATAAAGAAAGGAAGTGTCGGAGATGAGAGATGTTAAGCTTATTGATATTTATAACCATCATATTGCCCAAAAATATATTACCCGATCAGGTTTAGCTCATGCTCTGGCAGTTGCTTATCATGCTTTTGAAATGGCAAAAGAATCAAATGTCGATGTCGATAATGCAGCTAAAGCCGGATTTTTACATGACATGGGTCATTACACCTGGTATAAAGATGGAAAATGGGATTATAAATTATATAGACAAAATGACATTCATCCAATTAAGGGTGCGGAAAGAGCGCATAAATTATTAATTCGTTTAGGAGAAAATCCTGTAAAAGCAAAAGAAATAGCGTTAGCGGTCCTTTTTCATACAGATAGTTTTATTCCAGGAGGATCGGCCACTCTATCACCACTGCAAAAAATAGTCAAATTAGCTGATGAGAAGGACGAGGAGCCTGGTGGCCATCATCACTATCGTAAGATAACAAAAGAACGCGCATTAAAAAGTTTAGAACGGTTAGATACAAAAATCGATGAATATATAGAAAAACAAATGGAAGAAAAAAATTAAGCAAGAAGGAGAGAACTGGATTTTCCTGTTTCTATCCTTCTTTTCTTTTAAGTGCTATAATAGAAAAATCGATTTTTTAAGAAAAGGAATTAGAGTGAAAAATGACAAACATTATCACTACAATCAAACAGTGGCAACAAGCGCTGCAAATAGAAATAAATTATTTAAAAAAATATAGTCAATCTAAAGTTGCTTTATATAATGGGATACGATTAAATACAGAAAATGATTATACCTATTATTTTGAAAGTATCGGCAATCTAAAGGTTCCCATTGGCTCAAATGTAATCATCCACTGGGGATCTCTGGCAGTTAAAGGACGAGTATTATCGGCAGATGGTAAGAGCCTTTTAGTCATTTTAGAAAAGATGATTGGTGAGGATATTGCTGAAGCCTATTTGTCCCATGATCCCTGGGAACTTTTAGAACAGCTGCAAATTCGCTTTGATTTGATAAAAAAGAATAAACGGAAGCTTAGTAGAATAGTAAAATTAATGCATCCTAGCGAAGCAACTAAGCATCCTAGTGAAGAGCTAAAAAATAATGTTCATGAGCTTTCGCTTAGATGTAAGTATAATCAAGTCTCTTTTGTATGGGGACCACCAGGAACAGGAAAAACGTACACACTTGCAAGAGTGGCATTACAACGTTATTGGAAAGGGAAAAGAATACTGCTTTTAGCCCAAAGTAATCAGGCAGTTGATGTACTACTGACAGAAATAACCTCAACGATAAAAGAAAAAGGCCGTTTTAAACTGGGCGATATCCTGCGATACGGGGGAAATAACAGCAATGGCAATCTGGAACAAGAGCAAATTACATCTAGCTCTTTGCTTGATAAAAAAGATATGGATCTTGCAAAGCAAAGACAACAGTTTATCGAAGAAAAACGTAAGCTTAAACAAGATCTTGCAAGTTCGTTTACAGTCAGAGATTCTTCTCAGCTGTTAGAAATGGAAGAAAGATTGGCAAGTGTCATGGAAAAAATCCGTAAAAGAGAATTACAATTTATGCAAAAAGCGAAGATTGTGGGTACTACATTAGCCAAAGCAGCGACAGATCCTGCCATTTATGAAGATGAATACGATTTAGTCATTTTAGATGAAGCCAGCATGGCATATATTCCACAAGTGGCTTTTGCTGCATCCCTTGCAAAACGAATCATTATATGTGGAGACTTTAAACAACTACCACCGATTGCATCAAGTCGCCATGCATTGGTAGACAAATGGTTAAAGGAAGATGTCTTTCATGCAACAGGTGTAGCAAATACTGTGCATCGTTCATCATTGCATCCCCAACTTTTACTACTAAACGAGCAAAGACGAATGCATCCAAGCATCTCAGAATTTACTAATAAATATATCTATCATTCATTGGTAGGGGATCATAAGCACGTGGAGAAGAAAAGAAAATCCATTGCTGACAAACCACCTTTCAAGGGGAGCGCAAGTGTCTTACTAGATTCTAGTCATTTCGGAGTTTATGCAACTTTTGAAAAAGGCTCGAAATCACGAGTGAATTATATGCATCTTTTACTAGCTTTACAAGTTATCAATGAGGCATTAAGTGAGAAAAGAACTAGTATTGGCTATGTTACACCATATCGAGCTCAAGCTGAAATAGTAGAAGCAATGGCATATGAATTTTTCCCTGAAGCACTCGAAGAAAAGCGCTTAACAATAGCAACAGTTCATCGTTTTCAAGGCAGCGAGAGAGATGTAATTATCTTTGATAGTGTGGAAGGTAATCCACTTTCACGACCAGGAATGCTTTTAACAGGAAAAGAGAGTGAGCGTTTAATTAATGTTGCGATAAGTAGGGCTAAAGGAAAATTTATTCATATAGTAAACAGACATTATATGAAAACGACAATTGATAATAGAAAAACGATTCGTCAGCTTGTCAACCATCAGGAAATGGTTAATAGTGTGATAACTAATCAACAAATTGGCGAGTGGATTCAAAAAAAGAATCCAAAGTTATTTTGGACGCATGGACAGAGGATAGAATTATTAAAAAAAGACATGGAGCGCTCAAAAAGCGAGGTGTTTTTATCCATTCCCCAACGGAAAGAAATCTTAACACAAGAGTGGAAGCAGCTTTTCGGTCGGGCAAAGATCGTATCTACTTCTGAAATACCATTTCCCATGGTCGTTATCGATCAAAAGGTAGTTTGGTTTGGCTTTCCATCAGAATTGGTGAATAAAAGCAAGCCACCTTCCCTTGCAGTCCGTATTCATTCTCCATATTTAGCTAGTTATCTATTAAAATCTTTAACGTAATCACAAAGAGGCTGGGACATAAGTATTCCAGTCATAGATAAACCCGAACAACTATCAAATAATACTAAATGATTGTTCGGGTTTTATTAGTTTTATAAAAGGCTGTTTCAGTACAGTTAGTGTTAATATCCGCAGCCTGAATACACTTCGCTTTCCATGGGGCGAGCGCCGAGCCGCTTCGGCCTCTGGCCTGCAGGGTCTCGGACTTTCTCGCAGCTCCCATAGGAGTCTACGTGTATTCAGGCTGCTCCATATTTCCTACTAATTCATTTTTTCTAAAAAAACAATATTTTTTAGGGAATTGCCTTTAAAAACAGAGTGGAATGGAGCGGAAGACACTCGACTCCTGCGGGAAGTAGAGCAATCTTTAGACCCCACAGGCTTTAGCCGAGGAGGCTTAGGTTGCTCCCCGGCGAATCGTGTGTCTGTAGCGCAATGGAACGAATTAGTTTTTACACTTGACTATATTTAAAAACATAAATAACCATTGTATAAAGGAACCTTTATTTAAGAGATAAATTAGAGATTGTTCGTCTTTACAGATTGGCTATCTAGTTTTGTCCCAGCCTCTTTTTTAACTTTCTTTATTAAAGGTTATTTATTGTGCAGAAAAGAAGATTTCGCTAAAATAGGGAGGAATCTAAGCATAGGAGGAAAAGTCATGGTGTGTAGAAAACGGACTGGTTGGATGATGCTATTCTTTAGTTTATCCATCCTTTTATTATTACTCTCAGGATGTGGAACGAAGAACACGGAACCACTAAATGAAGGAGAAAAATCACAAGGAAAAGCGATTTCCTCAGACGAATACCCTATCGTTACTATTATTATGGAGGATGATTCGAAAATTAAAGTAGAACTTTATCCAGATAAAGCGCCAAATACAGTGAATAATTTTATTTCATTAGTAAATCAAGGCTTTTATGATGGGCTGATTTTTCATCGCGTCATTCCCGATTTTATGATTCAAGGTGGCGATCCAAAGGGAAATGGAACAGGTGGACCAGGATATTCTATTAAAGGAGAGTTTTCGGAGAATGGTTTTGAAAACGACTTAAAGCATGAAAGAGGCGTTATCAGTATGGCAAGATCTCAAATGCCAGATTCAGCCGGATCTCAATTCTTTATTATGGTCGCAGACGCACCTCATTTGGATGGCGAATACGCACCGTTCGGTAAGGTAATAGAAGGAATGGATGTCGTCGATAAAATTGTCTCTACAGATAGAGATGAGAATAACGATAAGCCATTAAAAGAAATGAAGATGAAACAAGTTACTGTAGATACAAAAGGAATTGATTATGAGGAACCAGTAAAAGAATAATCGATAATAGGGAGTATGAGTAAAATGTTTGTGGGAGAATAAATATCCTTTTTGTCTAGTTGGGGGACGAGTCCCAATGTCATCAAGTTAAGAAACCAGTAATTACCAGTGGTAAACCAAAATTGATGTTTATAATATTCTGATAACTAAAAAAGCCAATAGGATGCCCGGGAAGTGCCTATTTAATTTTTTTGGCATTTCCCTGATTTTCCTATTTGTTCGTTTTGTTAGATAGCTGGTCGTTGTCCAAATCCATGTTTATTCGCATTTAGCCCTCTGGAACGTTTAAATTTCCTTCCAGGTCTAATTGGGACTCTATTTCGCTGAACTTCGTTCAGTAGGTCTTTATACATCTTTTTTCTTCGCCTTTGACTTGGTTCAATGATTAAACAAATGAGCTTATCTTTTAGTGCGCCAATTAAAATATTGGTGTTAGTTTTATATTTGTGCTTTAAGTCTTTATCCTTCTGATCCTCGGCGATGATCACATCTGACTCATGCTTTAGTAGGGAAGCCATGTTGCTTAAAAATAAAGCAGCATAAAACTCTTGTTCAATCGTCTGTTTTGTTTCGCCTGAGAATCTTTCAATCTGTATTTTGTTTTTTAAGACATCGTATTTTGTTTCGATTGACCATCGTTTAAAGTACAACTCTTTAAAAGCCGGAATATCAAAAGACTCATCTAATATATTCGTTATAAGTAATTCATCTTCTCCAGAGCCTAATGGGATACGGACCGCACGCAAACGCATGACGTTGCTTTTATACTTGAGTTCAATGACCTGATCAGGGATCCCTTCTTTTATAGCGGCTCGGTAAAAATTAACTGGCGTTCTAACAACAAAATTCACTTTATTCTTCAAAAGATAGTGAAAGAAATATTGAGATGGATACCCACGGTCAAAAAGAAAAAGGTCGTGGTTAGAACGCAGTTCTAGGAAACTATCAATTAATTCTATCGCTACTGTGCGCTCGCTATCTGTACATTTTGTGATTATCCCCTTTACAAATAAATCATTTCCGATATCATAAATAGTAGATACCATGGCTCTGGCAAGTTCCTTGCCATTGCCCTTTGATGCGCCGAAGGTATCTCTTAGCCTTTGGGAATTGGCTATTTCTATGATAGACGCATCAATCGCATATAACCGGAAGCCCTTATATTTAAAGGAGTTATTTGTCTGATAAAACCACGTCGTAATGGTGTCAAATAACGTCTTGAAGGCTTCTGGTTTTATTTTTTTTCGCGCTTGTGAAAATCCCTGTTTACTTATAATTTCTCCTTCTTTTTTAATCAACTCAAAAAAGTCATTCAACTCAATCTGCAAGCTTCTCGTTACTAGATTTAGCACAAACAAAATTGTTTCTGGGAAAGTCAATTTGCCTCCTTTACGTGTAAAGTAGGTTGATTTCATGCGGGAATCGCACATGAAATGGAAATCGTACAATACCTCCCTACATACTTCAATCGCTTCTAAAAACTTGCTTTTTTTCAACAAAAAAACCCCATTTCGTACGAGATATACCAAGAACTGGTATTCACGCTGATTATGGAGGTGTTTCTGAAAAGTCAAGGGGTTTTTTCAATTTTATACAACAATTTTATGAATCTTTTTTAATATTTACATATTTTTACAATTTAGGTTTATGACATTGGGACGAGTCCCCCAACTAGACAAAAAGGCCACCAAGCGAAAGCGCGGTAGCTGGAAAAAATTAAGCATTAAAAAAGAGAGCATCCTTTTGTAAAGTAGAATTTGGCGAAAAATACGAAAAGGAGAGGCTCTCATGAATCAATGTAACATAAAAATGCCATCATTAAAAGAATTGGAAAAAACTTTATTTCGAACACTACAAATGACGTTTCAAGAAATCCTTATTCAAACATTAGAAAATTGGGATCTAGAGATTGCTCAGCAACGAGACAAAAGAAGATTTGCTTTACGTGATAAACGAGAAATACGATTAGATACAGCGTTTGGAGCTGTGGAGCTGAAGCGTAATTATTATTTTGATCGTGTGACTAAAAAATATATTTGTCTATTAGATCACTATTTACAGTTTCAGGGGAATAAGGGATTTAGTCCGCTACTAGAAGAATGGGGGCTAGAACTAGCGACGAATGGCTCCTCCTATCGAAAGGCGGTGGAAACGTTCGAACAATTTTTAGGCTATTCGGCGATGAGCCACGAAGCATTACGGCAACATCTTCTTCAAACAAGCGTACTTCCCGCTAAGGAAAAACGCCCTTTTCAAAAGGTATTGTTTGTCGAAGTAGATGGATTATATGTGAAGAGTCAAGAAAAGAAAAAGCGTGGATGGGAGTTGAAATTCGCCGCTGTACACGAGGGATGGAAAGAAAACGGAAAGCGAATCAGGCTCCGAAATAAAAGGCATTTTCTTTATGAAGGAAAAGAACCCTTTTGGGAAGCCTTTGAAACGTTCTTACAGAATAATTATGCGTATGATCCTACCCAAACCTTGCTTATTATTAATGGTGATGGAGCAGGCTGGATAACGGCATGTCGGGAGTATTTTCGGGAACGCGCCTTTTTCACCATGGACCGTTTTCATGTCGCTCGTTCGATGAAGCAACTAATGAAGAGCCATCCTCGATACCGCTACATGAAAAGAGCGTTAAAAAACTACCAGGTAGAAACATTACTTCTAGAGTTGAATAGCGCAGTAGGAACAATGGATACACCAGAAAAAGAAGAAAAACTAGCGCATTTCCTTGCCTTTTTAACGCATCATCAGGAAACCATAAAAGATTACCGTAGTTGGTTACAGGAAAAAGGTGTGGACACGACAGCGTATCGTCCAATGGGAAGTGCAGAGGCGATGATGAATCAATTAGCCAAACGATTAAAGAATGGAAGAGCATGGAGCAAAAAAGGGGTCATGAGCATGGCGCGCTTGTGGATTGGATTGAAGGATGACCTATCCATCCAAACGATATATGGGAAATGGGAAAAAGCCACGGAAAAATCAAAGAAAGAGCATCGAGCGAAAAGAAAAATACCCACAAAATTAGTAACAGAAACCGTGCGTCAGAACATGCCATACTTAAATCAAGCGATTGGAAAACCCGTTCACTTTGCCTTACAGGGATTAAAAGGTTTTTAAAAAATGAGAGAATCAACAGTTGGAAAAACAAAACCAATTGGAAAGCGGATACAAACTTAGAGGTTTTACTTTATAAAAAAGGGAGCTAAAAAAACTCCCACAAAAACTTGACTCAATCTAATAGGGACGTAATATTTTCTTTCTCTAGCAAAAGATGATATGATAAAAGTTGATTTTGAAATAAGGAGATGTTGAACATGGCAACAAAAGGATACATACTAATGCAAAATGGTGAAAAAATTGAATTTGAATTATATCCAAATGAAGCTCCTGGAACAGTAGCTAATTTTGTAGAACTTATTAAAAAAGGGTTCTATAATGGTCTAACTTTCCACCGTGTTATTCCTGGGTTCGTAAGCCAAGGCGGAGACCCGAATGGTAATGGAACAGGCGGTCCTGGATACACAATCAAATGTGAAACAGAAGGAAATCCTCATAAACATGTTGAAGGCGCTTTTTCTATGGCACATGCTGGTCGTGACACAGGTGGCAGCCAATTCTTTATCGTTCATGATCCACAACCACATTTAAATGGTGTTCATACTGTATTTGGACAAGTTACATCTGGAATCTCTACTGTTAAGGCGATGAGAAATGGCGATGTAATGGAAAAAGTAGAAATCACTGAAGAATAAATATAAAGAGGCAGGCTGAGAAATTAGCTTGCTTTTTTTTATATGGATGGAGGGCGAATAGGATGTTCAAAGATAAAGTTGTAATTGTTACTGGTGCTAGTAATGGAATCGGTAAAGCAATTGCAAAAGCTTATTTGCAGGAAGAAGCATATGTTGTGCTGGCAGATATAGATGAAAGCCAAGGGAAGCAACTTCTTGATTCTATTGAACAAAAGGAAAAAGCATTATTTATCAAAACAGATGTACGAAGCGAAACGGAAATCATTCATCTTGTTCATACAACAAAAGCGAAGTTTGGAAAGATTGATATTCTGATAAACAATGTGGGCAAAGGAGTTTTTAAATCGTTTTACGATTTAACGATTGAAGAATGGGATGATGTAATAAATACAAATCTCCGCAGCGTGTTTCTTTGTTCAAGAGAAGTCGCAAAAATCATGCGAGATCAGGACTCTAAAGGCTCGATTATCAATATGTCATCTAGTAGAGCATATATGTCTGAGCCTAATACGGAAAGCTATAGTGCTAGCAAAGGTGGTATTATGGCCATTACACATGCATTAGCAAATAGTCTTGCAGACGCACATATAACTGTAAATAGTATTTCACCAGGATGGATTGAAACAAAAGACTATGAAAATCTTCGCGAAATCGATCATGAACAGCATTTGTCAAAAAGAGTAGGTAAACCAGAAGATATTGCGAGGGCTTGTCTATTTTTAACTAATCCGCAAAATAATTTTATTACAGGGACAAACCTCATGGTAGATGGTGGTATGACCGTAAAGATGATTTATGAAGAATAATGGGAATATCTTAAATAAAGTTGCTATCTGAAAATGATAGGAGTATAATAGCTTCCATATCATTACATATATATAATGGAGGCTTTTTAAGTGGACGTTTTACATCAAATATTATCAACCTATGCTTCATTTTTTGATTGGGAGATGTGGGAAGAAGTATTAACAGATCCAGTTTCATGGGGATTAATTGGATCGTTAGTCATTTTAGAAGGCTTATTATCAGCGGATAACGCACTCGTTTTAGCGGTGATGGTTAAACATTTACCGCCTGACAAACAAAAAAAAGCATTAACGTATGGTTTATTTGGAGCCTATTTTTTCCGGTTTTTCTTTATTGGAATAGGCGTTTATTTAATCCACTTTACATGGATTAAAGTAGTTGGAGCAGCATACTTAGCTTGGATTGTAATTAAGCATTTCTGGCTTGGTGATGGTGACGAGGATGCTTCAGCGATGAAAAAAAATAGTTGGACAATAAGACTTTTCGGGGTATTCTGGGCTACCGTTATTTCTGTAGAATTAATGGATTTAGCTTTTTCCGTTGATAGCATATTAGCCTCACTTGCTGTATCAAATGAAATTTGGATCCTCTTAATTGGTGGAATGCTTGGGATTTTAATGATGAGAACGGTCGCTAAATTATTCTTAGTTTTAATTGAAAAAGTACCAGAATTAGAGAATACTGCTTTTGTTTTAATTGGTATAATCGCGGCGAAAATGTTCGCAAGTATCTTTGGTTTTGAATTAGATCATTATGTATTTTTTGCGATTCTAATTGCTGCGTTTATCATCACCTTTATCATTCATTTTATTAATAAGAACAAAAAAGTTTCCGAAGAGATTGCTGCAACAAAAGAAGATTAATTGTTTAGACCTGTTCTGCTTTAGGACAGGTTATTTTAATGCAAGAAGAGACTACTTTGTGTATTTATTGGCATAACTGGAAGCAACAAATGAATCTGGTTTTATTTTTGGTTCAATCCCAATTGATTCAATTCTTGCTACCATTTCATTTACAAAATCTCGTGTTTTATTTCTCTGACCTGCTCCAATATCAATATGTCCTTCAATAGAGAAAGTTGCTCCTTGATAAACAAAAGGAAGCACAACATCTATTAACTGGTTTTTCTTATTTTCGGTAAAAAGACTAACAATTTCTTCGGTTAACGTCGTCTCATAGGAAATTTTCTCATGAAGTCTTAATACTTTTCTCGGTAAAACAACTTTTCTGATACATGCCCATGCACCCTTCCCTTTATTCATAATCACAATTCCTGTAATAAAGGTGGTATGCTTCGCATGCACTTGGGAATCTGTACCAATCATCAATTGATAATTTCCAGCCGGATTTCTAGACATAAAGGCAAGGATACGTTGAAAAACAATATCAAACGTCATATTTTTTTCTTGCAAGTTTTGAAAGGTTATTTCCTTGTGCCTGTCTAACTCCACAAAAATCCCTCCATCTAAGCATATTTCCAACTCATTTTATACCATTGTATGTTCATCAAAAGTAATTATCACCGAAAGTAAACTTGTATTATCATATACACAGAATAGAGAATTGGTGTTAGCGTATATCCAGTTGATTGTAAAATTTTTGTTTTCTTTAAGAAAGAAAACTTTACGAAGCAGCTTTGTAATAAATATGTAATAATATTGAAACTTATTATTTTAATATCCGTCTAATGAGTAACTAAACTTAGGAGGTATGAAAGATGAAAAAGTATAGAACTTCCTTTATTGGCATTCTATTTTTTCTACTTTTAATGGCAGGATGTAGCAGCCAAGAATCAGAAAATAAAAGCGCAGATAGTACGGAGAAAGCTGCAAATAATGAAATAGCACAAATGGATTCTCATGAAGGAGAAGTGATGGAAGACCAATTAGCATCCGCTGATAAAGAGATTAAGAATACTAGTGGAACAGAAATAACAGAAAATGACCGCATGATGATTTACAATGCTAATTTATCCTTACAAGTTAAGGACTATCATCAAGTAGAAGAAGAAATTCAGAAAAAAGCAACCGAACTTGACGGTTATGTAGTACAATCATCTATTTACAATAGTGGCACTGATTATATTAATGGATCGATTATTGTGAAAGTTCCACAAGCGAATTTCCAATCCTATATAAATGAAGTGGAAAAAAATAGTATAAAAGTAATCGAAAAAAATATAAGCAGTAATGATGTCACAGAGGAATTTGTTGATCTTGAGTCTCGATTAAAAGCCAAAGAAGCAGTAGAAAAACGACTATTAACGTTAATGGACCAGGCAGAGAAAACAGAAGATCTTCTGAAAATATCAAACGACCTAGCCACTGTACAAGAGCAAAAAGAGCAAATCTTAGGGAGAATGAAATACTTAAAAAATAATGTCGACTATTCCACTGTTACCATTCAATTAGAAGAAGAGTTAGTAAAGGTCGGAAACATCAAAAATAGCGACTCCTTAAATACTTGGCAAAAAGCGAAAAGCCAGTTTGTCAGTACAATAAACGGGGTTATCTCCTTCTTATCAAGTGTAGTAGTACTCGCTATTGGATTATCTCCGATTCTAATTCCAGTTGCAGTTATTGTAATTGTTTGGATTATTTTTAGAAAAAAAAGAAAACAGCAAGAGTAATGGAAACAAATCATATGTTATAATGGAATTAAATTCCTTTAAGAGTTTTCTCAACAAATTATCGAGCGATATCTTTCTATAAACGTATGGGATTTATAGAAGAAGGTCGCAAAATAAAGGAGTTTAAAATAGCTGAAAATGAATATGTAGACGATATTCTAATGTATAAAATGGTGAATTGATAATGATTGTATAGGAAAGGGGGGAAGGAATATCTACATGAATGCAGAGTTTAATAAAGAACTAAAGTCATGGATTATTGCGCTTATTAGTGCATTAGTATTCGTTTTTATATGCCGGAACTTTATCTTTACCCCTGTAAAAGTAGTAGGGCAATCCATGCAACCGACATATGAGAATCAAGATCGAATTATCGTTTCCAAAGTGGGGCAAATAAAGCACTTTGATACAATCGTTTTCCATTCACCGATTGAGAAGGAGGACTATATAAAAAGAGTAATCGGCTTACCAGACGATACCATCGAGATTCAGGATGACGCTCTTTATATAAACGGTCATAAATATGATGAGCCTTACTTACAGGAAAAAAAGAAACATTTACTCCCTAATCAAAAATTAACGGAAAATCTCAAGATAAAAGTACCAAAGGGACATATTTTTGTACTTGGTGATAATCGGCAAAAAAGTACCGATAGTCGACAACTTGGTTGTATCTCTGAAGAAGCAGTTATTGGAAAAGCAATCCTTCGTTTTTATCCAGTCATAGAGAATTACTAGAATATTTGAGTATAAAAAACAGCCTTGGCCGTGAACTTCACGAGCAAACAAGGTTGTTTTTATTTTATCCCACTCTTAACGGATAGTAAGACTAAGAAGGCCACCTCAAGCATATGAGAGTAGGTGGGAGATCAACTGTCCGTAAAGGTCCGATTGGTTCAACTAACCATCAGTGGGGGGATGAAAGAAAACCCCCACTGATGGAAGTTTCACTTTATATAGAACGAGTAGCAAATTCTACTACCATTGCTTTAGTAACCTTTTTTCTTGATGGAACAACACCAAGTCTAGCTAATTCATTCATTTGCTCGGTTACATCATTTATTTTATCAACCGAAAAATTCTCCCCAGCTTTACAAAGCAGTATCGCTTCTTCAATATAGGATTCACGTAGCTGATCTAATTGCTTAAAATGATTGACACGAGAATTGATTTGTTCTACATGTTTGGTAATTTCTTTATGTACACTCATAATCCTAACTCCTTACTGTTTGTATAATATTATTTTAATGGTTATTCTAGTAAAAAGATAGGAGGACTTTAAATTACATAATAAAATTATTGCAAACTAAATATTCGTCATCCAAACAATATGCAAAACCATAACGGAAGAATATAATGCTAATGGAATAAATAGGAGAAAAATCCAGGTACGAGTATTTTTACTATAAAAATAGATTGCTAGGTAAAAGAGAAATAAAGATAAACCAATTTTTAACAAAAGGAATAAGAAAGGAGAAATTTCCCATAAGTGATTCATAATCGGATTTGATTCAGATATATGATTAAATTGGATTCCAAGAAAAGTGAATATTCCATCGAGAAAATTTAATAGGCTTAGCAAAAGAAATAAAATCTTCAAACTACCACCCCTTAATATTATTCCTAATTATCCCAATTTGGGGTACAGTCAGGAAAATGCGGATTTACAACGCTAAGCCCATTTCCCCGACTATTCCCCCAGTTTTAACAACGTTAAGAAAGTTTCAAGGGTCTTAAAGAATCTAACGAGGCCATTTTCTCCGAATTAAAATGGTATTCTCCAAGTAAATTAATATGTTCCCAACCTAGAGGTGACATATGGTGCAATAATTCTTCATTAAAACTACCTGACCGTTTTTGATATTCAACTGCCTTTGTTAGATGTAAAGTATTCCAGATACTGATGGCATTGATAATGATGTTTAAGGCACTGGCTCTTTGCAATTGATGCTGTATGGTTCGTTCCCTAAGCTCTCCTTGTTTTCCGAAGAAAATAGCTCTTGCCAGTCCATTCTAAGTAGTTCAGTTTTAAGGTAGAAAAATTAAATTAACACCACAATTTTGAGTTCAATTCGCATATGAATTGGACTCTTTATTTTTGTTGATATATCAATATTTACTGGCAAATTGGGTATGAAATAATACACTAATTGGCATACTAATTAGAAGATGGACAATGGCTGTTGGTCATATGCCAAAAGTTGTTCTAATTTCGTTGATAATTTTAGGTCGAAAGTTGTTATAATTTGAATAAGGAGGTTGATATGCGGTGAAGTTCATTAAACCCAAGAATACAAATGCAGATAAGGTTGATTGGCTGATTTCCGAAAGGTCTCAAGCCATTGTGAAATATTATGCCGAATACACGCAATATAGCGAAAGTGAAGTTGCCGATAAGTTCTTGCAAAACATTCTTGACGACAAAGACTTCATTAAATGGATTGAGCAAAAACGAAATAACAAACGGTTAATAAAACAGATGGAAATTGAAGATATGGTGAAGGTGAAATCTATTGGCTAGTTTGAAGCGGTTGTCTAATAAACAAGACTCAGTGGTATCGGTTGTTCCGCCTGTATCAGATGGCGACATCGAAGATAGAAAAAAACATTATGGCATTTTAGACACCACAAAATACGCTAAAAGATACAACCATTTACTTTTTAGCCCTGTTCAATTTCATTGGAATGACAAAACATTTCAAATTCAATATAACTTTTGTACAGACCCATTCTGCAAATGGTTTGGAAGAGACCAAGAACGATTTGAAAAGGTTTTAAACAAACCAAGTAGATATTAATTAACTGGAAGTACGAAGAACCGAAGTAAGGTTATTAGGTGCAATCCTGACCCCATACAGCCGAATGTAGGTGTTGTATCGGACATTAGTTCCTATCCCTATTCTAATTGGTCTATTGCAGAAGAAATTAATCGGCTTGTCAGAATTGAAACAGTTCAAGATGTTGAACCAGATTATGTGTTTCATAAAGAAGGCTGTATAAACGAAGGTTTTACCCCGTTTGACCATAAAAAAGAGTTTTATAAGCAAGGGAAAAGTACAAGTAATTCTCAAAGGTGGCAATGTAAACAGTGTAAAAAAATCACCAATGTTTTGCCGAACAGAAAACAATCTACCACCTATCACCAACAAAGAAATGACATACTTCCCACATTTGCAAAATTGCTGTTAAACAAGGTTCTTATCAGTCGTGCTTGTGAAATTTTAGATATTGGGGTTGGAACATATTATCAAAAGTTAGAATGGCTTTATCGTAGATGTTTAGAGTTTTTGGACAGATACGAAACAAAACCTTTAAAGGACAAGCATTTTAAGGAAATGTGGCTAAATACCGATAAGATGCATTATTTACTCAACAATGTTCGGATAAAAGGTCAAGGTGGAAGTAAATTTCGGGGATTGGAAGATTTAAATTTGCAAACATACATTGTCGTTACTTCAGAGGTTTTTTCAAGGTATGCTTTTCGTTCTGATGTCGCTTATGATTGGGATATTACCTTTGAAGAATTGGCTTTGGATACCATTCAATATAAAGATGACCACTTGAATGAGTTCGCCAAGAAAAATGCAAGGTTAGATTTTTCTCATTACCCTCAAGAACCACCTAAAGAGAAAAAAGAAGAATATGCTCAATATACGCACGACATTAATAAAATCAGACACAGGAGCCAATATGTAGATGGTCTGCACGTCAACGCAACATACACGAATATTGCTCATTATTGGCTAATTAAACAGCTTGTAAAGGCAAATGAATGGCGAATGATTAGCGACAATGACAGTTCAATCAAAACAGCTTTCTTTCGTGTTTTTGCCAAAGAAATCAAACAATACGATGCCCATCATTTTCTAAGTCTTGTTGACCGAGAAAAATCAAGAAAACGATGTTTGCAGGAGTTTGAAGATGCCAAACAGGATTTGTTGGTGTGGGGTTTTCAAAGTGGTTATGATACAAAAAATTTAAGGAAGTTGGCTAAATATTATTTGACCGAACTGTTTAGCCGACACACTTTTCACGAACAAGTTTCAAACAGAGAAAAGTCCTTTAATAAATATGCCAATAATCCAATTGAACATCCGTTGGCATCAAAAGATAAAGGCTTTCATTTGGTAGATTGCACAACAGACCTTTCTTCCTATGAGCCAAAAGATATTGCTGAAATGGTATTAGAGGTAAATGATAATGCCACCAATGCTTTTATCCAACAAATGAGAAGAAGGTTGTCCATC
Source organism: Niallia sp. RD1 (assembly GCF_024219955.1). Taxonomy (NCBI): domain Bacteria; kingdom Bacillati; phylum Bacillota; class Bacilli; order Caryophanales; family Bacillaceae; genus Niallia; species Niallia sp. RD1. The sequence goes on from NZ_CP100420.1 coordinate 4,043,955, forward strand.
CTTGAACGTCCTTTAATGACCGCAAGGGGCGAAGGAAAAAGTTATATTTATGCGAATTTTAATCCGAAATACGCTCAATATGCTTTAACCATTTTGAGAACTTACTTTAACTTTTGCCTACCTTTTAAAACTGCTGATGGAAAGAAACTAACTCCTGCTCAAAGGCTGGGCATTACCGAGAAGGTTTTTGATTTGAATGATATAATTTATTTTAGGTAGATTGCCTATCAATTTTATTAGGGAGAGAAAAAATATGAATGAAGCATCGCAAATATATTGGGATGAATTTTGGAAATCTCAAGGTCAAGAAAAACCAAAAAGAGTAAGTGCGTGGCAATTCGGAGACAATCCAGACCATTTGGCTCAATTAGTAATAGATGGTGTAAAATCAGCCACTTGTTCGGGGCTAATTTTTTATGAAAATGAAAACGAGCCACTACCTTCAGTTGAAGATTACAGTATTATCTTAAATAGTAAAGATGAACCTTTAGCGATTATTAAAACAGTTGATGTGAAAATAATGCCAATGAATGAGGTTCCAGAGGATTTTGCTATTGCAGAAGGTGAAGGAGATAGAACTTATCAATACTGGAAAGAAGCCCACGAAAAATTCTTTACTAAAGAATTGAGTGATTTAGGGCTTGAATATTCGGAAGATATGATGTTGGTCTGTGAGCGTTTCGAATTAGTAAATACTAAAAAATAAGTAAAAAACGCTTGGAAAAATTCCAAGCGTTTTTATGTGCTAAAGTGGGTTGCTATTTTGACATCAAATTCACTGTTTTTTGGTATGTGGATCTGGTATCCATTTATAATTTTCTACTCCAAAACTGAACTACTTAAATAATAATTGTTTCTTCTTTATCCGGTTTTCGATTATTGGAAGCATGAATAAATTGCTCATGAAATCCTGTTATATAAGCAATATCACTAGTGTTGCATTAATTTAATTTCACTATTAGGAATACTCTAAATGTTCAATTTTATCATTTTATGCAAAGAAAAAGTCCTTTATAATGGATAAGTCAGGTGGTAATCTGTCCAAATCCACTATAAAAGGACTAAACTCATGGACAAGATTACACGAAAAACTTCATTTGGACAATGGTTTTCACCAATAAATTTTAGAGTTTTTGATGAACAGGTGAAAACATTGAAATTAGATTACTACACGAAAAAATTAACGACGGAGTCGTTCCTAAAATTACTTCTTTTTGCGCAGCTACAAGGAAGTAGAAAGCCTTCATGCGCTGGGGGATTGCCTTTTTGATGATCAGCTTCAAAAGGGAATTGACCTTGATTCTATTAGTATTTCTCAGCTGTCACGCCGTTTAAATGGGTTAAATCCAAATCTATTCCAAAGGCTGTTTCTTGATTTAGTGTCACAAATTCACGTCAAAACGCACTGCACGAAACTTGTGATGCCATTAAAAATCATCGATTCAAGCACTTTACCACTCAATTTGACGAATCATAAATGGGCGGAATTCCGCAAAACAAAGGCTGGAGTGAAGCTGCATCTGCGGCTTGTATTTATGGAAAAAGGAACTTCCTACCCTGAAAAAGCCGTTATGACTACTGCCAAAGAACATGACCGTGGACAGCTCGAAATCATGGTAGATGACAAAGAATGCATGTATGTGTTTGACCGTGGTTACCTAGATTATGAACGATTTGACCGTATGACTGATGATGGCTACTTTTTTCTTTCAAGGCTACGGAAAAACGCTGTAATACGTGAAGTGTACAGCTTTAAATTATCTGAAAATACGTCTGTCTTATCAGATCAAATGGTGTTGATAGGTACAGCACAAAACCGTGCTGAAAATTATTTTCGCCTAATAAGAGTCTTAGATTCAAAAGGAAATGAACTCCATTTAATCACAAATCGTTTTGATTTGAGTGCTGACGAAATTTCAGAAATGTACAAATCACGCTGGGCAATTGAGTTGTTTTTCAAATGGATCAAACAGCACCTCAGTATAAAAAAGTTTTACGGTCAAAGCGAATGGGCGATTCAAAATCAAGTATTCATTGCGCTAATTGTTTTTTGCTTACATGTACTCGCGCAAATTGAAACAAGAAGCAAGCAAAAAATCTTACAAATTAGCCGATACTTACGGGCAGCGATATGGAAACCAGCGCATATCTGGCTTCGAAAGATTGAAGGAAAAATTATTCCTTGATTCGCAAATTGTCGTTGTCGCACTAGTCTAACAGGCCTAATTGTAAATAAATTTCCAAATGGACGGAGCCACCTTTAATTAGGCATTTAACTTTTTGGCTATAAAAGGCAGGAACTATTTAACTGAAAATTTAGATATTATTTATGCAACACTAGTGAAAGTTTTTAAAATTCGAATTATATTTTTATTATTTTCGCAAAAAATACTCTTGGCAAAAAAAATCAAGGAAGAGAGAATAGGGTAAATTGGATCAGTTTGTAGAAGAGGTTATTCAGAAAGCAAAAAATAGAATCGGATAAAATAGGGAAACTTTGTAATATTATCTATCATAAGTCTATACATAATTGCTTATTGCTGTATTTCATCAAATTTCTTTTTAGACTATCTGAATAAATAAAGAATAAACGGAGAAAATAATTTAGAAATTACAACAATCGAAAGGGCGGTAAAGATGAATCTTAAGTGGATGAAACTTTTATCAACAGTTTTTCTTTCAATTTTCTTGTTATTGGGGTGTAATAATGGAGATGACGATAATAATCCACCACCGGAGGATGTAACTCCAGGGACAGAAGAACCAATTGAAGATCCAATCGACGCAACAGATCCAGATACTATTGATGAACATAATGTCACCCCTGATACAGAAGAACCAATTGAAGATCCAATCGACGCAACAGATCCAGATACTATTGATGAACATAATGTCACCCCTGATACAGAAGAATCAATTGAAGATCCTGAAGACGCAAAAGATCCAGATACTATTGATGAATAAGTTTATACACCGTTTGTTCTCAAACGGTGTTCTTTAGTGTGCCGGGCATGTTCACTAGCTAGGCGGTGTAAGTCCGCTATGGGCGTTGGGATATGCGAACCATTAGTCGAAGGCAAGGGTGTCCGTGGTGACGCGGAATCTGAAGGAAGCCCTAGGCAAATCCTTGGTCTGAGGTATACGAATCACATTAGAGGTTTTCATTTCAGGATGAGTTTGCTAAACAAAACGAAGTCCTAAATATCCCCGGATGAAATGAGAATAAATGTGGCAGATAGATGAGGAGAAAGCGAGTGAACTTACCCCGGGAGGTCTCTTGAATATCCTACTGGGAACCTATCTAGTGATAGATAGCTGAATCAAGAGAAGTCAGCCGAAGTCATAGTATCAAATCTAGGATTTGAGAAGGACGGAACGAAAGGAGCGACCGAGCTAGAGGTATTGATAAGGAAACGAAGAAGCAGAAACAAAATGACTATATGGGAAACGAAGGTTCGGAAAACTGGAGAACCGTATATAGAGTGGAGTTATCCTTATGCAACCTCAACAGCACGGGAACAATATGAAATCAACGATAAGTTTAATTGAAAAGATAACAGAACTGAATAATTTGAACCATGCCTTCAAGAAGGTTAAAAGCAATAAAGGAGCAGCAGGAGTCGATGCGAAAGATATAGAAGCTACTCGCCTTTATTTGAAAGAAGAAGGTCAAATGATTACGGAACTTATTAGAGAAGGAAAATATAAACCTAAAGCAGTAAGAAGGGTGGATATCCCCAAACCAAACGGAGGAACAAGGAAACTTGGAATCCCTACCGTGACAGATAGAGTCATTCAACAAGCAATTGTACAGAAACTTACTCCCATTTTCGAAAAGCAATTTAGTTCTTATAGCTACGGATTCAGACCAAACAGGAGTGCACACCAAGCGATAGAACAAGCAAGACAATATATCGAAGATGGATACAACTTTGTCGTAGACATAGACCTAGAGAAATTTTTCGACCGAGTGAACCATGACAAACTAATGTCCCTCATCGCGAAAACGATCACTGATAAACCAACCTTGAAATTAATCAGAAGATATCTCCAAGCAGGAGTGATGGACAATGGGTTAGTTAAACCGAATACAGAAGGAACACCACAAGGTGGTCCGTTGAGTCCGTTATTAAGCAACATTATGCTTCACGAATTAGATAAAGAATTAGAGAAACGTGGACACAAATTTGTGAGATATGCAGACGATTGTGCGCCACGAAAGTGTGCGTGAGTAGCGAGACTACTCAAAGCAGCTATGCTGTACAAATGATGACGGTGGGCCCGTCGGAGTCGCCATACAGGTGGAGATTTCAAACTACCTTAAGGTGCTGTAGTCAAAAGCTATGGTATTGAGCGTTAAGGAAAAGGCAGTCAAGAACTGTCAAGTGCGTGTTATGGAGATGAATGAACATGTGAACCACTTACGGAAATGTCGAAAGCGTAGAGATTCCATCAAAACTAGGGGGTAGTCGTTAACCTAGGATGAGCTTAGAGGAAACCTGTTTACTGTCTAAGTGGTGGGCGGCATAGAGGTGGCATGAACATAACACAGGCGTTTGTACGGAACGTGGGAACCTACGGGCTGATGTTAAGGGAGTATTTCAAGTGGAAGACCCACAAGAAAAGAGTACCGATGCAGTCATAGGGGCAGATTGGGTTGTAGTAGTGATGAAACTTCTGTAATAGAAACGGAGCGAAGAATCCAAGTTATTCAGTTTCAAAGGATAGGTCAACTTTGAAAGGAGGAGGAACCTATGCAAGAAACAAAACCGTTTAGTATTTCAAAGAATGCAGTAATGACTGCATTTGAGCGAGTTAAAGCCAACAAAGGGGCATACGGGATTGATGAACAGTCTATTGAGAGCTTCGAACTAGACTTGAAGAATAATCTGTACAAACTATGGAATCGTATGTCCTCAGGAAGCTATTTTCCTAAACCAGTAAAAGCAATAGCTATTCCCAAAAAGAACGGTGGAACAAGAACACTTGGTATACCTACAGTCGAAGACCGAGTGGCACAGATGGTTGCGAAATTATATTTTGAACCATCAGTGGAGAAATTGTTTTATGAGGATTCTTATGGATATCGACCAAATAAATCGGCGATTCATGCGATCGAGGCTACAAGGAAAAGATGTTGGAGGAAAGACTGTATTAGAGTTCGATATTAAGGGACTGTTTGATAATATCCGACATGATTACCTCATTGAAATGGTAAAACGTCATACAAATCAAGAATGGGTCATCTTATATATACAAAGATGGCTAACTGCACCTTTTCAAATGGAAGACGGAACGTTAACAGAGCGGACTTCTGGCACTCCGCAAGGAGGGGTCATCAGTCCAGTTCTTGCGAATCTATTTCTTCATTATACATTTGATGATTTTATGACAAAAGAATTTCCAAGTATTCCTTGGGCAAGATACGCTGATGATGGAATAGCACACTGTGCTTCATTGAAACAAGCCAAATATCTTCAACGAAAACTGGAAGAAAGATTTCAATTGTTTGGATTGGAGTTGAACCTGGAGAAAACGAAAATTGTCTATTGTAAAGATGATGATAGGCAAGGGGACTATTCGACTATCTCTTTCGATTTTCTAGGATACACATTTCGTCCAAGGCACTCAAAGAATAAATATGGAAAATTCTTTACAAACTTCTTGCCAGCTATTGCCGACAAGGCAAAGAAAGCAATCAGAAAAGAAGTGAGAAGTTGGCGACTACAGCTCAAAGTAGATAAAACACTGCAGGATATTTCCAACATGTTCAATAAGAAAATCCAAGGTTGGATTAATTACTATGGACATTTCTATAAATCAGAAATGTACAGTGTACTGCGATATATTAATAGTTGCTTGGTAAAATGGGTTCGCCGAAAATACAAAAAGCGAAAACATCGAAGAAGAGCGGAACATTGGTTAGGAGCTATTGCACATCGAGAACGCAAGTTATTTGTGCATTGGAAATATGGAATACAACCGGCGATGAATAATGGGAGCCGTATGAGCTGAGAGGTTCACGTACGGTTCTGAGAGAGACTGAGGGGGAGGTTCCTTCGGTCTACTCACTGCAATATTTTCGTTAAAAGCCTGAAAGCAGGAGAACGAATAAAAGAAGGCATCACTCAATTTATCGAGAGAAAATTGAAGCTGAAGGTGAATCAGGAGAAAAGTGCGGTGGGAAAGCCGATAGCGCGGATATTCTTAGGTGTAAGCTTCTACCAAAGGGGAAGGAAAACTAGAATATTCGTGCCAAAAGAGCGAAAGAAAAGGTTTGAAGAAAAGCTAAAGAAACTCACAAACCGAAATTGGGGAGTAAGTATGGAATTTCGTGTGAAGAAAATAAATCAATTGATACAAGGTTGGGGGAATTACTTTAAAGTCGCGGATATTAAGAAATACGCGTATAAAATCGATAGTCACACGAGACGTAGATTAAGAGCGTGTAGGTGGAAAGAGTGGAAAATGGTGAAAACGAAATATAAGAACCTTATGAAGCTCGGGATATCTAGGGAGGAAGCAAAGAAAAACGCCAACTCCCGAAAGGGATATTGGCGCCTATCAAATAACCCTATATTACATCTTGCCTTAAATAATCAATACTGGCAAGAACAAGGTTTAAAATCCTTATCGAAGGTGATTTCATAAACTTTCGAACCGCCGTATACCGAACGGTACGTACGGTGGTGTGAGAGGTCGGCACGGAAACGTGCCTCCTACTCGATTGTATCAAGATTCAAGGATGTTAATAAGAAATTTAATACTTATATTGCAACATTTTCTAATAATAAATTTATAGAGGTGTCTCATGACAAAATTACGAAAGTCCTTATTGGTTACTGTTTCCGTACTTATTCTTCTATCCATAGGGTTATTATTCATAGTACCAAATACAAGAAACAAAGAGAATCCCGAAAATAAAACAGTTGCTGTCAAAAACAAATTTAATCCCCCTATAACCAATGTCCAAAATGTTGAAAACGAAAAAATGTTCTTCAAATAAACAGCCTTTCCATGGGTCAAACCATCAAGAATCAATTAAAAAATGAACCTTCCGTTTTTCTAATTAAACACAATGAAAAAACTGAGAGTCATTATATTAAGAAAGAAGTAAACGTTACATTCAATACTCTTCCCTCAACAAAGGAAATAAAAAGGATAACACAGGAGATAAATGGCACTATCATTAAAAAGCTAAATTCTACGATTGTTTTTCGTTCTAATACGCTTTCGACCAAGGAACTTATTGAATATTTTAACAGACAGGTTATGGTTGAATTTGCTGAACCCAATTATCTTTATCTGCAAAATCAAATTGGACTTCCTAATGATTTGCTATATAGAGAACAATACCAATGGAACTTATCGGCAATTCAAGCAGAAGCAGGCTGGGATATCACCAAAGGGGATGAACATATCATTATTGCTGTTATAGACACTGGCGTTGATCTGGACCATCCTGATTTGAGAAGACGAATTACAAATGGTTATAATGTACTGTTGAATAATAATTTCCCTGATGATGACAACGGGCATGGCACCCATGTAGCAGGAATCATTGCATCGGAAACAAACAACCATGAAGGTGTTGCAGGCATCACTTGGTATAACAAAATAATGCCTATAAAAGCAATGGGTGCCGAAGGGCATGGGACGACCTTTGATATAGCAAAAGGGATTTTTTGGGCAGTGGATCATGGAGCCGATGTCATTAATATGAGTTTAGCAATTATCAGCATTCTTCCCTTTTAAAAGGGGCAATCGATTATGCATACAGTAAAAATGTTGTCTTGATTGCTGCAGCAGGAAATGAAAATACTATGCAGCCGAGCTATCCAGCTGCTTTTTCTAAGGTTCTAAGTGTCGCCGCCGTAAGTTACACCGGACAACGTGCCCCTTTCTCAAATTATGGAGATTATATCGATGTTGCAGCTCCCGGAGTTCAAATTCCGAGCACCTATTTTAACCAGCAGTATGCAGCTTTAAGGTACTTCTATGGCTTCGCCTCATGTGGCAGGACTTGCTGGCCTCTTGCTTTCAGTAAACCCTAATTTAACGAACCAAGAAGTAATAGACATTATTAAGAATTCTACTTATGATTTAGGAATCCCTGGAACTGATCACGAATTTGGTAGTGGCTTAATTAATGTAAAGAATGGATTGGAAGATGCCCAAAGCAAAAGGCAATAATCCCTTTTTGAAACCGTTGCTTTTCGTTGTTATAAAACTTCTACATGATGTACATTGTTTGTACATCATAATGGAAAAACTAAGGAGGGAATTTTAGTTGGAGTGGATTTTTTATCTATACCTGTTAAATACGTTCTTTATGTTATTCATAGCAATTTGGGAAGTTCGTCGGCCAGCCAAAGCTTTGAATTGGATAGTAATCGTCCTTGTTTTGCCTGTCATTGGTTTCTTACTATATCTTAGCATATCAAATCCCAAGCTTATTCATCGTAAAAGATTGACCTCTTCTCATAATGAGTCTGATAAGTTACCTGATACATATAGTGATTCAGCATCGATAATCGCCGATGCTTTAAGGTATTTTACTGTAGGCGGGCTTGGCTTCGAGTCGGCAAAGTCCAAGCTGGAGTTCAAATCTACCAGTACGACAAAGGAATGATACATGCGAAGGTGTTGACCATCGATGAGGAGATTGCAGACGTAGGCTCAGCAAACTATGATATGAGAAGTTTTCGCCTGAATTATGAGGTGTGTCAAGTCGTGTACAGTGCTGATGTGGCAAGGGAACTCACAGAGCAGTTCGAGAGGGATCTTACTGATTCTGTACCATTAAGAATTGAAGACTTGCTGCAACGATCCCTGACTGAGCGCATAGTTGAACAGGGTGCTCGCGTGCTTTCTCCATTATTATAAGTTGAAAAAACCCGTATTTTTTATCTTTCTGATTTTAATTTAGCTTACATGTTGTAATATAAATATTTTAAAACATGAGGGATTTTTGAAATCGAGTGAAATATAAAATGGAGGAATAAACTTTGGGTGAAGTTTTTTTGGGTTTACTGACAATCAAAGTCATAGTAGGTTTTGTCACCTTATTTTTTATCATTATCATAACAGGCAGAACATCCATCTATCAGTTAACCCCGTTTCACTTAGTTTTTGTATTAGTGCTTGGAGATTTTTTAGGAAATACCATTTATGAAAATAAGGTAGGGATTTTTCACTTTTTATATGCCATCGGATTGTGGACGCTTCTCATGTTGGGGATAGAGTTCTTGACTCTAAAAAATAAATCGACACGTTCTCTCTTATTGGGCATATAATTACATAACTGTGGGTTTTTGGTCATTTAAAATCAGGATAAAATTGGAAGTTATAAAAAATATTCTTATACATCATTCTAATAAAGTAAAAATTAAAGGCGGCGTTATTTATAACAGTAAAAAATGACGTAAAGACAGGGCTAGCTTCGAAACATTTGCAATCAACAAGCTAAGCAGCTTTACCAAGAGGCTACACACTCAATCCATTCTACACAGCGTTGAACCACGCGTTCAACAAATCGAACAAGAAGAACCGCAATAAGCCCAAGATGGAAGCCAAGCTTCCCAAGGCAGTACGCAAGGAGCACAAAATCAATAAGGAAATGAGTTTACAAGCAAAAATAATGAACAACAAGTAAGACAACAAAACAAACAAGCCCAGTCTCATAAAAAAAAATAACTGAAGCACACGTTCGTAAAAATTACAATTCTAAGCTTTATGTCGCAACATTCTTGGTATATTACAGAGAGCGAATAAAAACTAAGTTTTCTTACCAAGAGTTGTTTTATAAAAAATATAAAAGGAGCAAGTGTTATGCGATTACCCGAAGACTTTATAAGAGCTAGGCATAAAAAAGAAGGGGTAAGTTTAGATCAATGCTTTTCAAATCCTATCATACATAGGGAGATACATGGGAATAAGGTATTCGTTCCATTGGATTTAAAGAGAATTTGGAATCAATAAAAGTTTTTAGCAATGAAATATAGCAACCGTTTTGATTATAAGGCTATTTTATATATAAGGGATCCCACCAACAAAAAGCGCTTAAAACATACGCTAAGCATAATTCGTCATGAATAAAGCCGATTTTTCCTCAACTTACGAGAAATAATCGGCTTTATGGATAAGGGGGCAATCGATTGTCAAAATGAATCCATTCCTAAATACTATTTAAAAACCGGTTGATGTGAAACCATTACCATAATCTAAAAAAAGAGTATTATTCGGGGTGACACAAAAATAATTTATTCAAGTGGATTAACGGACTAATGCGCCTAATATATGTGATATATATAAAGATATCTTACCATAGTGTAACGGGAGGGTAGTGATTTAGTACAGGATATCTGATGTTAAAAAGACTCCGGCAGGAGGAACGCCGTTCTGATATATAGGAGGTTCAGTGAGTGCTGTATCAGTTGTAGCAATCCAAGTTCCGTACTCACCTGCAAGCAAAGAGGGAGGTTTCATAATAAACCGTCCACTTAAAACGAAATGACGAATTCTAATCGAGGGATCATCAAATATAGTTAAGTTACCAAAAAATGAGGCATATGGTGAATCAAAACTTATTTGTTTGGTGTTTTCTTCCCAATACCCATTAATTTGAATAGGTGTACCACGAAAATTAATTGTACCAGATACTTTATTATTACCTGTAATAGAATTAATGATGAGTACTCCCCAAATAATGGGTCGACCGGCTATAGAAGCCGAAATACCCCATTTTGATGGAAAAGGTATACTAACCATGAGTTTCTGTGCAGTTTGCAAAAGTAGATTCCTCGTTTCGTAATAATCATAAATACAAGAGTTTAAAGTTTAATTTCTATCTATACATCAGAGTGTTAAAAAAAGAAAGAAAGTCTAATAAATTATTTTAATATTTATTCATTTTGAATCTTCCATATTCGGTTTCGAACATTTCATTTACTTCCCAAGATTCAACGGTTTTATAAGCTGTTTGTTGATCAAAGCCTTTTCCCAGAAGGTAGGCCATTGCGGCAATTTCAGTTAGCGCATGTTCATAGGAAGTAAGAGTAACTTCTTTTAGACCATAATCAACAAAAGGCTTTATTGCCATTAATGTTTCACTTTTCAAATCCTGATCCGAATTTTCTCTCTCATCGGATTCATTACCCTCTAGATTTGGATGTGCTTCTTTGTATAGCACCTCCCACTGTTCATACAGACTTGTAGCTGACTCAAAGTCCTCAGAGTCTACTGTTAAATTTTTTTGTAATTTACTCATTAAATTACGCCATGTCTCTTCCCATTCCTCTAAAGTTCTTAAGTCAAAGAGTTTTGAGAACTTCGGTTTCACACTTTCCCAATGAACATAAATGTCGGTACACCATCCCAATAAATATTTATAGTTTTCCGTTTGGGCTTCCATTTTTTTATCACCCTTTTTAAATTTTTTCACTTCTAAAAAAAGAAGCAATATCGCGTGTAAAATGAGGTTAAATACCTTTTAAAACCAATTTACAATTCTATGGTATGTTTCACTTATGTCCCTAGACTAGGCATTTGTCTCATTTAACAAAATAAATTTTGTTTTCTTTCCGAACGGATAAATATGTTGCATTCTGCAAGTATAATTTTCCTTTGCAAACAAGGCCGGTGTTAAAAGTATAAAGGCATTTTTAAAACGTTCTTAACAAACAGATAAAGAGCAGGTAAGCTGAGGAACTTGATAAAAACCTGAAGGGGTTCCGTCAGGAAAATACGGATTTACAACGTTAAACTATTTTTTGGGAAACAAAAACCTTGCTTCCCCAACGCTAAGCAGAAGAAGCAAGGTGAGTTAATAATTTCACTTGCCAGAATCACGAGGTGGATTCACCATGTTCATGTAATTTATATCCTCCAGGGTAAACAATATTCACCTCAACCTTTACATGGCGCAGGGGATTTTGGTTTAAAACGAGTTGCTGTTTTCCTGTGGCTATGCTCTTCCATTGATGTGGATGTTTGCGATACAAAGATTCGCCCAAATTGTAAATATCTATACCCTCTTTAAAAGCAGTATGATACGTTTTGCGGATTTGCTCCTCTATTTTTTCCTGAGCCATTTGTGTGAGTTCCTTTTCGGTAAGGTCCGTATGCAATTCATTGATCCCCGCCTTCACTTTTACTGAAATATCGAAATACGCCTTGTTCAATTTCACAATAGGAGTCACTTCATATTTGGGTTTTTCTGCGACAAGAACAGCCGCAAGCTTCTCTTCGGTAAACAAATCAAGAGGTACTCGGATCGTGTGAGTACTTAGCCAGGGCATTCCCGACAAATCCTTAAGATCCATTCGTCCATAATAATTGTTTAGATCATATACTTGTACGCCTGAATATCTAAGCAGCTCTTTTGGTTTATTACTTTCCTGCCATTGACCTTTGCGAAGCGATAATTCCGGTATATAACTGGTTCTAGCCTTTTCGTTTGAGTCCAGTACAAATTGTTGCAGGCGGACCGGAGCAAGGATAGAGAACTGTCTGAAACTTTGCTCGGGATTGTGAAGAATGGATGCCTTTGGCGATAATCTAAAAAATGGAGTTGCCAGCAAGATTTCTTCAAGAGGCTCTCTTGTACTAAACAGCCAGGCCAAGTATCTTATTTCACGATAACGGTTGATCAATTCCAGCACTTCTCCGACTTTGTTTTCCTTCATCAATCTCTCGCTGAACAAGATGGCAGAGATTTGTCCCCAGTTTAAGCGCTGTTGTGATGTACTGTACAAATCATTTGCCGCCTCTGTAAACGAGGAACCTTCGCCTTTGCCCACCCAAACCGGGGGCTGCTCCGCTTTTTGCTGTCCCTCCAGCTTGGCCACTGTCAAGAAATCAAGCAATTGCACATATAAGGTGTATTGGCCATCGACATAGTCTATTCCAACAGCCGTAGCATAGTTCATGTTTTGCACTTCATATCTGCTCCAGCAACCGGTAAGGGTGAGAAGAAGGAAAAGTGCAACCATACTTTTATATCTCCTCATTTATGCCTGTCCCCTTGCCTTGTAGAATCTCGTGTCTTCAACATGTCCGGTCGAGTGTTTCGCCATGGCCAAGGTAATCGAAACAAAGCGTTGGCCAAGTCTTTAAATGGAGGTGATATTGGGGCCAAGTAAGGCAAGCCGTATGAACGCAATGAGGCTAAATGGCTGAGCACAATAAATAATCCAAGAAAGAAGCCATAAATGCCAAGCGTGGCAGACAGAATGAAAAGAAAAAAGCGTAAGGTACTAATCGTTCCAGCCAATGATAGGCTCGATAAAGTTGAACCAAAGATTTGTAATTGCTCCGATGACAACGATACCTGGGGATAAGAATCCAGCACGAATGGCCGCATCCCCCAGGATAAGTCCTCCTACAACCGTTACCGTGGAGCCGACCGCAGATGGCAATCGGATACCAGCTTCCCGCAGGATTTCTAAGAAGAGAAGTGCAATAAACATTTCAACTGCCACATCAAAAGGGATTCCCAACCGGTTAATCCCCAAAGTGGCAAGTAGATAATAGGGCAGCTGATCTTGATGATAGGAAAGAATAGCAACAAAAAATGCAGGAAGCAGTAGCGATACGGACAAGCCAAGTAAACGAAGCGTTTGACCAAATGTAGCTGCCAAAGCAGTAAAGTGGATATCTTCGGGTGCTTTCACAAGCAAAAATAAATTGGCAGGCGCAATCAACGCAGCCGGTGTACCATCCACAATCAACGCTACACGCCCATTGAGCATACAGTTCACGGTAAAGTCTGGTCTTCCTGTATACCCCATCAAAGGAAATAATGCTTTTGTCGGTTCCATTAATTCTTCTAGCTGAGTGGCGCTAAACGCTCCGTCAATGTGAAGATCATCTAATTTATTCTTTATATCTTGAACAATCTTAGGATCAACAATGTCACGCATGTATAGAATCGCAACGGTTGTTTTCGTGCGAACGCCTACTTTTTTCGTTTCATAAACCATGCTGGTTGATTTGATTCGTTTCCGAATTAACGCCACATTGACTCCCACTTCACCACAAATCCATCCTTTGGCCCCCGTACCCAAAGCATTCGCATCATCTGTACGTTCTTTCAAGCTGCGCGTAATATCTGCTGTTCTACTCATTTTAATTTACAGGCCTTCATAATGGTTTTCCAAGAGATTTCGGATGCTATGGGAAATATTTAAGGTAATTTCTTTTTCCTGCATCCCATTGCCAATAGCTCCTGGGTCCATTCTCCCGTGACCAGGATCTAAATATAATTTAAACATTTTACACCACCTCGTACAAATAAAATATGATCGAAGAGTAACGGAGGTATAGGAATTCGTCTGAGACACATATAAAAATAGGTGATGATAGGCATTACATTTCATTGAATTAGATGATTTATTTTAAAGCTAAGAAATTTTCCAAATGCGAGACCATATGTATGAGCAGCAATTAATGTTCCATATTTTTCGTGGGTCAGGCAAACTCTTGTTCATCTAGACAGTAGGCTGATTGATTATTGATGCTTCTTTCTTAACAAAACACCTAAGTGATTCTCTGTGCATATACTGTATCATTACTACAGGATTATGATTAAATACAACTCAATCCATACACATAAAATAATCAAGGAGAGGTTAATTTTGAAAATTCCAAAGACAGCCAAAGTTAGTATCCCCTTTCCATCCGTATGGGGGATTGATGCTTCTATTGCGGGGAGATCCATTATTAGAGGTATACTTATCATTGATTCCATTGTAGACAACAAAGTAGTAGGTACAGTTAATTTTCGTGGTATACCTATTCCGATTAATGGGTATTGGGACGAAAGCGCTAAACAAATAAGTTTCGATTCACCATATGCCTCCTTTTTTGGCAACTTGACAATATTTGATGAGACCGCTATAAGCATTCGGCATTTCATTTTAAGTGGACGGTTTATAATGAAACCTCCCTCTTTGCTGGCTGGTGAATACGGAAATTGGATTGCTACAACCTTTACAACCCGTTTGGGACCTCCCATATATACTAATGTTTTACCACCTGCTGGTGCCTTTTCAGTCTCAAGTATGCTCTTGGGACAGCAATTGTTTTAATTAGACCATGACTTTATAAAAACAACCTTCCTTTGTGACGAGGCCACTGAAAAACTTAAGTTTTTTATTTCTTTAATTTCCAATGAATGCAAAAAGGCAATTTTCCGCCGGTTTTTTAGGCGGAAAATTGCCTTTTTCCTTTTCTATTTTATTTTTTTCATTAAGAAGTTTCAGTATTCGCTTGAGGTTCACTGCAAATATTGCTGTAGCTCCTTGAATTTCCATACCAAATAGACCCGCAGATGATGCCGTTTCATACCCGTGTCTATGTTTTAATTCACTATTTTTCGCCTCCATTTTATATCGAGAGCGTGCATGTTCCTTAAACTCCTCACTGTTTTGAAATGCTTCTTGTTCCTTGTGTTCAGTGGATTTTATGGAAACAGAATAGGTTTTACTTTTTGCCCCTTCTTTATAACAGCCATCACGGAACGGACATACCATACATTTTTTAATGTCAAAGTAATAGGTGTCTTTTTGATTTTCTCCTTGATTCTTCTTTCCTGTTCGTGCTTTTCGTATTGCCATGTGACCTGCTTGACAAACGTACATACCTGCATCTTTATTAAACTCATACTCATCCTCTTTAGCACGTCTACCTTGTGTAATCAGGGGATTTAGTTTGGATACTAGTTGAACTTCTTCTGTTTTTGCATACTGGATATTATCTTTCTCTGAATACGCTGTATCACCAATGATTCTATCAATTGTCATTCCTGCTATTTTGCTTTTCTCAACTAGATCTTTCAAGTATTTCCCATCACTTTTCTCGCCTGTAGTAACAATCGCAGCAGTAATAATTCGCTCATCACACATAGCTAAATGTGTTTTAAATCCGAAGAAAGATGAATCAACTGTTGTATGTCCAATCCGCTTTTTCTAGAGCAATCTCAACGGTTTTGCCAATAAGCATGTCTAATAAACCCACATCTTTAAGACGGAGTTTACGAAATTTCGTTAATGAGCTTGGGTTAATTACTGAATCCTCTGGTGACATTTCGAGAAAATATTTAAATGACATATCGTATTTGGACCGTTCCACAACATCTACATCTGACAAATCAAAAATGGATTTAAGAAGTAAGTATTTGAACATACGAATTGGCGATATTGCATTGCGTCCATTTTCCAGACAGTATTTTGTTTTCAATTCATCTAATATAAATGTAAAATCTACCAGTTCATTAATTTTTCGAAGCATATTATCTTTTGGTACAACAATATCGTATAAAGTCATATATGGACTAAGGTTGAAAGATTCCTGATTTGAGATCACTTGGATACCACCTAAACACTTGATACTCATATTATACAGTAAAAAGGCAGTTGAAAGTTCTATCAAATGAACTATCAACTACCTTTAAAATTGGACTTTTTCAGTGGCCTCCACAACATCGTGGGTGGTTTTTTTGCCTTCATTTTTAATTCTCTTGGGTGTATTGTGTTGTGTAGATTTATAAGGTAACAACTAACATACGAGATTGACTGCTTATTAAACGGCTATTTAAAAAGGTTTGAGAATTGTAGAAACACTATCGCTCTTTATAGAGGACTTTATTTTTGATCATAAAAATGGACACCAATTCAGTTGAAATAGATAGAGGGGAGTTAATCAACTAGGTTTTGTTTGATGATTACCTTTATGAATTCTCAGATAAGCCTTTACAAATAGGATTTGTAAGGTACCCCGAATCAAGTGCAGCCGCCTCGACTTTCAGGTTAAATCTCTCTATTTGCCGATCAAGTCTAGAAAAGGATTAATATAGGGAGGGGAAGTCGTTTTAAGATTAGTCGCTAATATCAAATGTGTTAATGTTTAGTGAATGGTCGGTATCTCTAACAGAAGCGTAAAATATATCTTTAATTTGATGATATCCCTTTGCCTTTTGTGATAAGAGCCATAATTTAATATTTGATTAAAACATGATTTTAAAAACCTATCCAAAAAAGAAACTGGCTTACAGTGAATCTTTGGTGCAAAGTTTGCCAATTCCTTCTTTATCATACCTTCTAATGAGTATTATAAACACTTTTTTCCCTGTATTCTTAGGTAGAGATATTGATTCTTTTTAGTTTGAAACAATTATGTATCCAATTTTTTTTATCAATTCTATTAGATAGCATACTAATACCTGAATTATTCATAGAAAATCATTAATTGGCAACTAACGCCTGTATAATAAGCTTTTTTGTTAAGAAGTAATTCACTTAATAAATGAAAAAAGAATCCGTTTCTGATAAGGTTAAAGCAACTACGAAATAACCATCAGAAAGGATTCTTATAATGGCTACTTTACCGCAATTAACGCTTGATTTCAATCATAAGGTCAAATTATCAAATGATGGAGGTTCTCTTTCGTCCGATACGGGTGAATTCATCTTTAGAGAATTCGATGAAAAAATTGGTTTTTCAGAAACATTGGCTAAACATTTAAATTTGAAAGATGACAGACTTTACTATTTTCATTCAAATGAAAACTTGCTTCGTCAAAAGATATATCAAATCATTGCTGGCTATTCCGAAGACGACGCTGCCGATCAACTAACGAAAGACCCTGTATTCACTCAAATTATTGGAACGGATGCATTAGCTTCCCAGCCTAGTTTGTCACGATTTTTTAAACGGTTTGATAGCCAATCCATAGCGGAATTAAATCTAGCTAACCAAGACCTTATTGACAAAGCACATCAAATCAGAGAGTCCAAAGCACTCATCTTTGATTTGGATTCCACGCATTCAGATACCTATGGAAATCAAGAGTCCGCGGCTTACAATGCCCATTACGGAACAGTCGGTTTCCACCCATTAGTTGCCTTCGATGGAGTAACCGGTGACTTTATCAAAGCTAAGCTTCGTCCTGGGAATGTCTATACTTCTAACGGTGTTGTTGATTTCATTCAACCGCTCATTGAACATTACAATGAAAAGTTCCCAGAAACTACACCACTTGTTCGTGGTGATAGTGGCTTTGCCATCCCAGCTCTGTACGATTTGTGCGAAAAAGAATCAGTCTATTACGTTATTCGACTCAAAGCAAATGCCAATCTACAACGAATTGCGGATGAACTCCATCCATCATCTATGACTTCCGAGGTCACGAATACGGAATGTTATTATGAAGAAACCATTTATCAAGCGAAATCATGGTCTAAGCCTAGAAAAGTGATTATTAAATCCATCCGTCCTGCAGACGAGTTGTTTTTCACGCATTCCTTTTTTGTAACGAACTTGATAGACGCCTTTTCACCAAAAGATATTGTTCTTTCTTACCAGAAAAGAGGTACGATGGAGAACTATATCAAGGAAGCCAAGAATGGTTTCTATTTAGATAAAATGAATAGTCATTCTTTCCAGGTAAACGAAGTAAAGATGATGTTGAGTCTGCTAGCTTATAACCTAACGAATTGGCTGCGTACACTTTGTTTTCCGGAAGAACAAAAGACTATGCAAATCGAAACAATACGAACACGGATTATTAAAGTTGCTAGTAAATTAGTAAAGTCAGGAAGATCCCTTTACTTTAAACTATCTTCAAGTTTTGTGTACCAAGAATTCTTTTGGAAAGTACTTCGGCGAATTCAGAACTTGAAGCTAGAGTAACCATCTTAATACCTGTTTTTTAAAAGTTAATGTCTGACCAAGGGAGTAGTCTGCCCAAAAACCGACTTTCTTCAAGCACTTGCTTGAAAACCACATCGAAGTGTCCCAATTTACTATGAATTTTTTCGAGGGTGTAGAAAAGTATTATATTTTGGTATTATTTATGACTTAAGTTCGAAGTATGAATAATTCAGGTAATATTTACTTTCTGTTTTTTGTTGTCTTGCCTTCCAGAATATAAAAGAATTTTTCCCTTTCACATCTCCAACTTTTAATTTGACAATGTCACCTACCTGTAATTCTGTATTAATCCCCATCAAATATAGCTATACATCTCTTTCGCCCAATCTCGGATTTTTGGTTTCCTTTTTTTCTCCCAGTTTAATCCCAAATTTTATTTCTTCAATGTCCTTTTTTGGTTTTAACGTTAAACGTTGAAAGGATTTCTATTTTGTTTTGTTGTCATTTTTTCACCTTCTAAAATGTATGAAAAATTTGATGTTTAATAACAAAACAGTTCCTTTTTATGTATTAGACAAACCTTAATACGGCGACAAATGCATGCGTTTATCTTTGTTATTACATTTTCAATGTTAAATACCCATAAATAGGATGATTAAGAGGGAGAAACTCTTAAAACTTTGGGATAATATCCGAAAAATGGTCCTTTCAGGAAATACAATCATCTTATTTTATAAAGGTAGGGGTGTAAAAGAAATTGAAGTTGAGAAAAGAAAAAATGAAAAGTTATAAGAGCTATTGCTGTCAACGAGAAATAGAAGAAATGATGGGGATATGGAAAAGGGGTTATTATCGAAAAAATGGAGCTATACGTCAAAAATAATTTAGATTTAAATTTCCCAAAAATCATTGAATAAAAAATTCTCCATAAAGCAAAATAAAAGAGTAAAAAAAAATTCAAGGAGGAAATTATCATGACAGTAATAAATGACGTTAAAACAGCTCTAGCAGGATTGAAAAGTGCTCAAGCTAGCTTTGAAACATTTGCTCTTAGTACAGATAATCAACAAGCTAAGCAACTTTACCAAGATGCAGCTAAGCAAACCCAATCCGTTGTAGACAGCATTGAACCACGTGTTCAACAAATCGAACAAGAAGAACCTCAATACAAACAACAGTAATTAGTAAGGCGAAAAAAGGTTGGCCTCTTAACCAACCTTTTTTCAGCTGTTCAAATAATAGGAAAAAATGGAGGTGATTTTTTTGAAAGATAAAATAACCACATTGAAAAACCTACTTTTTATTATAATGGTCATTGGTTTCGCATCAGGATGTAATGGTAATCAAAATGAATTTATTCAAGGTAATAGTACTTTTGGTATTTCACAAGTACATACAAGTAAGCCAATTGATCAATCCGTTGCCAATCATGCGAAAGAAAAGATAATTGCCAAGGAAGATATTACAGACGTAAAAGCTGTGAATACTGATAAAGAGCTTATGGCAGCGATTAAAGTTGAGAATTTTGATCGATTTCGATTAAAGAGTATCGAGAAGTCAGTAAAATCCGACTTAGAAAAAAAATATCCCGACTATAAAGTTTTTGTTTCGACTGATAAAAAAATATTCTGGGAGCTTGAAAAGGTCGAGCAAAGACTGAAAAAAAACGATATGAATAAGAAGAACTTAAAAAATGATTTGAACAAACTGAAAAGTCTTATGAAGGAACAAACCTAAAGAGGAAGGATCGAGTTATGTCTAACAATCAAAAGAAACAACTTACTCCTGTGCAACAGGAATATCAAAAATTGCAAAAACAACGAGAGATCAAAAGACCGGTTGTTAAAAATTGTATTAAGGCCTTTTTAACCGGTGGACTTATTTGTTTGATTGGTCAGCTTATTTCAGACTTTTACATTTATTATTTCGATTTTACTGAGCAAACGGCCGGAAATCCGACGGTGGGTACGTTAATTTTTATTACAATGCTTCTTACTGGTTTTGGCGTATATGATCGAATGGCCCAATTTGGTGGGGCTGGAACAGCTGTACCTGTAACAGGTTTTGGCAATGCGGTTATATCGCCTGCCATTGAGCATCGAACCGAAGGATTTGTACTGGGCGTAGGTGGCAACATGTTTAAATTAGCGGGGGCGGTTATTTTATTTGGTGTTTTTTCTTCTTTTGTCATTGCCTTAATTAAAACCACTTTAATCCAGTGGGGTGGTTTATAATGCTAGCAGGTCATCGTACATGGATCTTCGAACAAAAGCCTGTCATTATCTCCACTGGAACCGTTGGTGGACCATTTGAAGCCAATGGTGCTATCCCAGATGATTTCGATACTCTTCATGCTGATTTATGGCTTGGGCAGGATTCCTATGAGAAAGCACATAAAATCCTTTTTGAAGAGGCTTGCCAAAAAGCCATGGAAAAAGGGGGCATACAAAAGGATCAAGTTCAATTTATCCTAGCTGGGGACTTAATCAATCAAATCACCCCAACAAGTTTCGCTAGCAGAACGATTGGAGCTCCTTATTTTGGCTTATTCGGTGCTTGCTCTACCTCGATGGAAGGACTGGCTCTAGGTGCTTATATTGTAAATACAAAAGGAGCGAAATATTTGTTAACAGGAGCTTCCAGTCATGATACAGCTGTTGAAAAACAATTTCGGTATCCAACTGAGTATGGTGGACAAAAGCCACCTACGGCACAATGGACGGTTACTGGTGCAGGTGCAGCCCTATTAAGTGATTCTGGGGAAGGACCTCATGTCACATCTGCCACAATTGGTCGTGTAATCGATATGGGATTGACAGATCCATTTAACATGGGAGGAGCTATGGCGCCAGCTGCGGTTGATACCATTGAAGCCCATTTAAAGGAACGAAATGTTGAGCCATCTTATTACGATTTAATTGTAACCGGTGACCTTGGCCAAATCGGACAGGAAGTGTCCATGGATCTATTTAAAAAGCATGGAACTCCTATTAGTGAAGAACAATACCAGGATTGTGGCCTTATGATTTATCGGGAAGGACAACCCGTTCTTGCAGGAGCAAGCGGTGCAGGCTGTTCAGCAACGGTAGTTTATGGGCATTTATTAAACCGCATGAAAAAAGGTGAATTTAAACGAATGTTAGTTGTAGCTACAGGTGCTTTGCTTTCACCGTTGTCCTTTCAGCAAAATGAAACAATTCCTTGTATCGCCCATGCAGTGTCAATTGAATACGGAGGTGAACAATTAACATGATCTATTTTTGGGCTTTTGTCGTAGGCGGTTTAATTTGTATCATTGGGCAAATTATGTTTGATGTATTTAAATTGACACCAGGTCATACCTTAAGTGCTCTTGTAGTGATTGGGGCTCTTTTAGATGGATTTGGACTATACGAGCCTTTGATTGATTTTGCTGGGGCAGGGGCTACCGTTCCGATTACAAGTTTTGGGAATTCCCTTGTTCATGGTGCGATGCAGGAAGCAGAAAAACATGGGTTAGTTGGTGTACTGACAGGAATGTTTGAAGTAACTAGTTCTGGTATTTCAGCTGCCATTGTTTTCGGCATGATAGGAGCTTTAATTTTTAAGCCAAAAGGATAAGGAGAATTAGGATGACAGTAGGATCAGATGTTAAACAGTGTTTTGCCAGTCTAAAAGGGGTAGAAGCAAGTCTCTCAAGTTTAGCATTACGGACTCTTGATGATGAACCGAAGCGAACTTTGCATGAGGCTATGATGGTAGTACACGAAGTAACAAAAGTTTTAAAAAAAAGAGTAGGAGAACTAGAAGGAGAGGAACTTCAGTACAAAGGTTTCTAGAAAAACTATATTTACAGGAGGTGTAAGCAGTGCCTGAATGGTTAGATATAGCTGTACGCTCAGCATTCTATGTTGTTGTTTTATTTTTCATTACAAAGTGGTTAGGGAAAAAGCAAATTTCTGAACTATCTTTCTTTGAATATGTCACCGGTATGTCAATTGGAAGTATTGGTGCAGAAGTGGCTATAGGACTTGAACGGAACTTTTTTCACGGAATTATTGGAATTGTCATTTTTGCGGCTATCCCCTTTTTCGCTGGTTTAATTTCCTTAAAAAGCAAAGGTTTTCGCAATTTTATAGAAGGAAAAGCAACTGTATTTATCAAAGATGGGAAGATTATGGAAGATAATTTAAAAAAGGAAAGATATACGACAGATGAACTGTTAGAGCTACTTCGCAGGAAGGATGTCTTTCAAGTCTCTGATGTAGAATTTGCTGTTTTAGAGGCAACAGGTGATTTATCTGTGATGCTAAAGAAAGAAAATCAACCTTTAACAGCAAAGGATATAAACTTGAAGGTTGCTTCAATCAAGGAGCCTCAGACCATTATTATGGATGGTACAATAATGGATGAACCACTAGCCACGATTGGACGAAGTCGGGCTTGGCTACAAACTGAATTAGAAAAACTAGGGGTAACGATTGAAAATGTATTTCTGGGACAGGTTAATTCTTACGGAGAGTTAACGATTGATCTGTTTGACGATAAATTACAAGTCGCCCCCCCACAAGAAAGGCCCTTAATTCTTTCAACCTTGAAAAAATGTCAAGCAGACTTAGAACTATTTGCTCTTGGAACCGAATCAAAAGAAGCTAAGCAAATGTATAGTAAAAATAGTGAAAAACTACAAGAAGCTATTGATAAAGTGATGCCTATTTTAAAAGGATAATGGTTTATTTCGCTATCTTGGATGATCTTAAGACACATAACAAAAAAGTAGTACCATTTTTTATATAATATCATTAAGTCGAATCTTGAAAATAAAATCTTTGGAAAAATATTTTTTTTAAATTGATTAGAGGGTGCTTAAAATATTAAAACATTACTGGTTAACTTTCTCTGTTAATTTTTGCCGTATAGTCAAAGAGATGAACATCCTTAGTCTGACTTCAGACTAAGGTGATTTTTCCTAAGAGGTGTTAGAAGTGTCTATTTTTTTAGTTAAATTAATGCAACACTAGTGAGATGGTATATTAAATATTACCTGAATCCGTGATAAAAAATAATTCTTCCGATAATTTTAGGAATTCCTTATTTTCTTGCCATTCGTACTAATTTAAGTTGGATTGATTGTTTTTTGTGTACACTAAATAAAACCTGCTTACCTATAATTTTTTTCAGGTCTTATTACCTATTCAGTTTCCTAGGCTTATGTTGTAAATGAAAGATACAGTCGTTTAAAAGTAGGAAACCAAGGACTATGATTTCCAAACTTTAAGTAAATTCTTCGGGAATGCTTTACCAATTTTGCAGCTAATGTAATCAAATTCTGGATAACCGTTTTTACTCGGCGACGGAAGACCTTTCTTTTAAGCGGCGCATCCCCTGATTTCAGGCTTTCTTGGCCAATAATCCGAAGGAGATTGTAGGTTAAACATCCAAGATGTAAGATTAATTCATTGGTGGCAAATTTCCCAGAAGGGAAACGTTCTAGGTCTAAATCCGTTTTTAATTCACTGTGGAATTGTTCACAAGTGGCATGTTCGTGATAAAGGCTAATTATTTCCTCTGTTTCATTAGGTAGGGTAGTCCAATAGCTCTCAAACTCAACATCTGGGATTAAGAGGATTTGGCCGTTTTTATCAATCGTTCTTTCTGTTACTTTATAGACTTGGCGAATGGCTTTTTTCATTCCCTTTGGAGTTGTTTCTAAAGCACCATAGAATACACGTTTTCCTTCTCGCTCCTGAACGCATTTACCGAATTGTTCAGCTACCATGAGCCAGTTTTCAGGCTTTTCACGGCGAGGATTTCGTTTAATTATGAAATCGGCCTTTTCATTCACACAAACTTTTAGGTTTTCGACACTATCGTTTCCTGCATCCATACGGACCAATAACGATAGATCAGTAATCATCCGAGAATATATAATACTTTTCTCGAGAAATTTCTCAGTATCCTTTTGAACGTGTGTGCTTCCCTCCCGAAGTTCCACATTTACAACGTAGCCTTCTTGACCCAAATACTAAGAAAGAAGGGAATACCCGTCACATCCTTTGTATGTGCGACTAACCCCTTCTTTCTTAGTATTTGAGTTATCAAATGGCGATACATCAATATCCAGAGGTACGTATGATTTTTTGTCACTAGTAATTGTTGGAGTGACAGGAGAATCAAATTGCCGTATTAGTTTAGCCGATTCTTCCAGAACAATGGATTTCCATCCAGTCACCTTGGCAATTTGATCGAGTCGTTGCCGTAGTGTGGGACTTGATGGAACCACTTGAATATCCAATGCACGATAAAAGAAGGGATCATCTCGAAATTCTTCGATATGGTCGAAATCATTCTTACCTTGGCACAATAGACCCACATAAGAAGTGGTAACATCCCCATTAAGAATGGCCGGAGACGACTTGATTTCTGGGACCTTTAAGGATGAAAAACGTTTGTAAAATTTTGTTTTTGATAAAAGCAAACCTATTAAACCTAGACCCGAATGGGTCGTTAATGTATCATCGGAATCTTCTAAAATAAACTTAACCAATTTCAACACCTGCCTGGTGAAATAAAATTATCAACATAAATCAGCTGATAACATTATTATATCAGGCTTTGTGGGCACATTTATTATTAATTACGTCACGGACTCAGGAGTAACATTATTAAAAAAATTTCAAAAGTTATTTTTGATAGAATAATTTTATAACCATATTTAACTAACTTCGAGAAGGCGAAGTGCCTAATCGTAGAAGTTATTGTACTAATAGTGCAGGTTTGTTGAAGAAGGAAGATGATTCAGAATTGAGAGTTTATCTATATTTTAAGAGGTTATTAAAGAAATGTTAGCGAATATAATCTCTAATTATTATGTTTACTAATCACCACCTTTTAGATAAAGGAGAATTCTTTATAATGAAAACATTATTGCTTACTCGTACAGAAACAGAACTTATTGGAGCCTTTAGAGCTTTACCCAGCTTTAAAAGCAGCCTTTTCTTCATATTCTTTATCTCGTGAGATCCCAGCGCAAAGAGCCCGTTCTAGCCTTCCTCAAGAAAACACCAGTGTTATGCTCTTGTTCCCTGGACTGATCTCAAATATTCCAGCATATACGGTAAAGGATCATGCTAAATTTCCAACTCATTCCCCATCTATTAAAGGTGTCATAAACCTCCATGATCTTGAAACAGGACAACTATTAGCCATAATGGATTCTACCTATATTACTGCGATTCGAACAGGGTTATCTGGTGCTATTGGTACTCATTTATTAGCAAGAAGGGATGCTGATAATGTGGCAATTATTGGCGCAGGAGTCCAGAGTACACTTCAACTTCTCTCTCTTAAACATCTAAGGGAAATTTCTAGAGTATATGTTTATGACAAATCTCTTGAAAAGGCAAGTTCTTTTGCAAAGAATATGACTGAGGAGTTAAATATTCCCATAACTGTTTGTAATAGTGTTGAAGAGGCAATATACAATGCAGATATTATTATTACTGCTACATGGTCAAGAGAGGCTTTTGTATTTTCAAACATGGTTAAGAAAGGTGTGCATATTACGACACTTGGCCCAGATGAGCCAGGTAAATGTGAAGTTAGTGCAGAGCTAATCGAGAAATCCATATTTATTTGCGATGATAGAGATCTTGCAGTGCAAATGGGAGCTATAGGTGGAGTAGGATTAACAGAGGATAACATTCATGCTGAAATTGGTGAGGTTATTCTCGACCAAAGTTTAGGAAGAACAAATAACGACCAAATTACAGTATACGGATCCGTGGGGCTAGCTTTTCAAGATTTAGTGGGAGCATGGCATGTCTATCAGAGAGCTAAAGAACAAAAAATAGGACGATATATAGATTTTTTAGGATAGGGAGATTTATTCTTATCCAACTAAACCAGCTAATAGTTTGTCAATATTTTTCAATAAAAACTTAAAGCGATATTCACATCAATGGGAGATTTAATTCATAACCTGAAAACAGAAGAAATCACACGAAAGTCAAAAGCAAGAATGAAAAGAATTAGAGAGGCTGATTTAGTCATAATAGATGACTTAATGTTTATGGCAATGGATCAACAAGAAGCTAATATGTTCTTTCATTTAATTAATGACTTGTATAATCAGTCTTCCATTATCTTGACCTCTAATAAGGCACCAAAAGAATGGGGAGAATTATTGGGTGATCAAGCTATAACAACAGCAATTCTAGATAGGATTCTTCACCGAGTAGAAATCATTCATTTAAATGAAGATAGTTATCGTATGAAGCATCGTTCTACCATATTTGGGGAACAAAGTGTTTCAAAATAACGAGCAAAAATTGTTTCATTCTACGGCTCTTACGCACTTTTGGTGAAAACGTATATGTCTGGATATAAAAGAATTCTAATATTTTTTTAGAAAAACATTTTCTCTATAAAGTTAATAATACTCTTTGCGTTAATAGCTTGCTGCTCGCACGTCCATACATCATTCGTTTGATGGTTTTGAGTCGGTTAACATGCCCTTCCGTTATTCCATTACTAAAAGAGAGGAAACATGCTGCTGTAATTGCTTTTATGTCTTTCTCTATATAGCTCATAAATGTTTGGATAGCTGAAAAAGGTAAGCTTTTATATTTTATAAGCCAATTTATTAAGCTTTCCGCCTGCTTTTTACGAACAATAGATAAGAAGTCTTGAATCATACGATGAATTTGTTTCAACTCAGGAAATTCTTTGTGAAATTCCACTGGTAAACTATTTTTCCACTTTTCAAAATGGGTCTCTGTCCATATAGACCATAAAAGAGTTGCTCGAGATACTTGGAGTGTAGTTTTTCCAAGTTTTTGTTCTCTTCGTATTTGAGCGACAACCGAGTTGAGAGTAGAGCGTGAGCCTTTGTATCCCTTCTTTCGAAGAAATTTTTCCATTTCATCTACAGTCTTTTCCTCTAGGTTCCACTTTTGAATGGAGGAGAGAAATGGATTTAAGATAGAGTTACGATGGAAATCTGGTTTCTGTTTTCGTTGTAAGTCTGCATACACTGTGCCACGACTTATGCTCATGTGTCGAGCAATCCAGGCAATCTTTTTTCCTTGCTGAACCAATGCTTGAACTTGTTGACTGCGTTGCCAGACTCGCTCCTCATGCAATTCTCGTTGAGCATCCAATTTCCGTACTAGGGGAATCGGTTCATTAGTTTTTGTGTATTCTGTTTTCTTCCATTCCCTAGGAACATACTGGTTTAGAGATTCTTTTAATGCATCAAATAGTCCTTTCAATAGATGCCAACGATCTGCTACCTGTTGTGCATTAGGTAGAGCTTCAGAAATGGCAGAAGCATAAGAAGTCGAGCCATCACGACTTACCGTTTGTATAGCAGGGTGCTGTTTCAACCATTCTGTCACATTTTCTTTTGTCCGACTTTCTAAAATCATCACAGGTCGTCTTGTATCGTGATTGATAATAAGCGTTCCATAGCGATTGCGTTTTTTAAAAGCGAAGTCATCTATTCCAATGTGAACCAAGGTTTGTTGAGCAGGCAGTTCCAATTTATAAAGTACGCGGAGAAGCGTATCATGACTTGTCCGGAATCCTAGTAATTTCGTCACTTTAGATACCGTCATACAGTTGGCAGATAAAACAATTTGTTGCAATAAATCTTGCAAACGATTTGTTTTTCTTTGATAAGATTGAAGCCAGGAAAATCTCTCGGTAAATATCCGTTTTGAGCATGTCGAACTATCGCAAAAAAATTTCTTTACTTGTAGTTGTAGATGGATAGACGTTTGTTGAATAGCTAAATCTTGAACAAAACGTGTATAACGACTATGTACTCGTGATGAGGTCTTGCCACAAGAAGGGCAAGAACAAGACTGATAGCTAGATTTTAGAATATAAATATAGCTATGGGCTGCTTGAAACGAAGAAATAAGCTCAACTCCTTCGAATGAAGGATAGAAATTAAACATGAATTGCCATACTCCTTTTTATCTTACTATACCATTCTTGATATCCCTTCACCAAAAGTGCGTAAGAACCCATTCTACTTGACGGTCACACCGTTCCTCCAAGTAATGAACAACTGGAGTTTGATAATGCCCAGTAGCTTCTAAAACTATTGATGGTTTCCTGCCAGAATCTCTTTTCACATCCTCAAGAAAAGAAACAAGTGAACTAAGCCCCTCCATAGTATGAGAAATTTTAAAACTCCTACGGTAAGGTTTGCCTTTATCTAAAAATGCTTGAACCTGACTTTCCCCTTTTGAAACATTCAGACCAACGACTGGATTCATTCTAAATCTCCTCCTAAACTAGTAATTTGCCAGTACCCCTGTTACCTCCATGCAGTGTCACAGCTTCGCTTGTTATACGAGATCTATGTCCCAACCAGCCTCAATCATGTTTCTACAAGTAGGGGGCGAACGGTTTAGTTGACGGGATCAAAGCCCCACGAGCAGTTACGTTCTTCCCTGGCTACTGATATAATAAAACCATATAAAAAATGGTCAACCAGAAATATTTAGCATTCTGGTTAACCTTATAATACGAACGGGGCAGTTTAATTTAAAAATCGGAAGGAAAAAGGAATATAAAAAAGGAATTATTAGATATACCCGATTAAATAAAGGAGAGGTAGATTATGAGTAAATCATATATTGAACAAGTACATTATATTAGAATTCCTGTAAAAGATTTAGAGCAGTCTGCACAATGGTATAGAGATGTATTAGGACTCCGGTTATTAAACATTACTGAGGACCCATATGCAATTATAAAAGTAAATGAAGGTCCTTTTTTACTTATATTAGTTCCAACTGAAGATGACACATTTGCACATTTTACAGTTAATAATGAATCAGCTTTCAGTATAGGCTTTACAAGCCCAGAATTATCTGAATTTCATCAACATCTAATTAATAATCAAGTTAAGGTGGAGGATATACAAGAAGATAATGGTCATGCCTTTTTCCACTTTTATGATCCAAATGGTAATAAATTTCAAGTACACTGGTAAGATTATATAAATATTTCATTAACGGGTGCTTCAACACAATAAGGAATTAAATTAAAGAGCCTGAAATATGCAAGTTTTTATTCACTACTTGTATACTTTGGCTCTTTTTCAATTCGTAAAATATACTGCCACTAACAGCATTTTTTGATTGCCGAATACACTGCTTGCCAATTGTGTATAAATATCAGTGTTTATACAGTTTTTCATTAAGAAATAATACAAACTGATATATAAACATACTGCCAAAACCAACATCATTTAAATGCCAGAAACATTTTACTCTTTTAAAATGCTGAAGTAAAAGAGAATTGTTTTTTTATCGCCGATTATTTTGAACAGTATCAACTATCTCTTCAAGAATTGAGATAATTTCTGTCATTTTAGACTCTTTTAATTGGTCTAATGTAATTTTTTCTAAAAAATAATTGATAGGTTCTGCTCGTTGTTCCCATTGTTGGATTAAAGCTGTTCTAGTATTCTTAAATTCTTCATCAGCATCGTAATAAGTCGTTAGAATATGTTCGATATGTGCTTGTTGTTTCCCTAAATTTGAGAACATAATTTTAGGTTTTAAGTTTTGTTGGAAATTCCGTTTACTTCCCTGATTTCTTTGTACCTTTAATCTTTCCTCTTCATATTTGAGGAAATATCTGTCACACATTTTTTGTACAGCTTCTAACTCAATAGCAAAAACAGTATTAATTAAAGTATGATCCAAGAAATAAGACTCTATTGCGTATTCTGTTAGTACCTTTAATTGCTCAGAAAATAATCTAACACCATTAGACGAACCCTTGTCTATTAAAAAGCGTATTCTATCATCCACATTTTCACCATCAGAATCTGTTATGACCCAGAATGGTGTTCTCACAGCGTCTTTGTGAAGAATCTTTGCATTAGCGTAGAAACTCATTTTGTCAAAACCATCCGTTTGAATAATATCAATTTCTTGACCTGCAAAGTTTTCACCATACCCTTTGTTCTTAGCAATCTTATCAATTAATTCCTTAAATAGAATATAATCATCTTTACCTTCAACAAATACGACTGCATTTTTGTTAAGAATGTCAGATGTTTGAATGCCCAATTCATTAATAATGGTTTCTGCAGTGGTATCTACAAGAGTAGTAACTCCACGTTCTTTATTAACACAATGAACATTAGAATAAAATTTATGGAATGGACTACAAATAATACAATGCGCCAGCCAACAATTCAATCATTTGTTGAAAAACTCTTTCATAATGCACTCGGTAGTTTTAACAACAAATTACTATCTATACTCGCTTTTCAACTGATGATTTTCGTCATAATGTGAGTGTGGATGATATGGAATTGAAGGTATTTCTAAAAGATGATGTAAACGCCTTTTATACTCTTCTAAATAGCTTTTTCGTTCTTCTTCATCATGTGATGGAGTCCAAGCAATGAATGGCTCTACAGGATCGAACCCCGCAAAATAAAGCATCCCATGATTGATATGATAAAGGATTTTTTCATGTATATCTCCATCCATTCCATATGGAGTATATGCCTCTTTTGGAGAACCTGTAGTAATTGATAACATTGCTTTCCTTCCTTTGAGGCCACCTGTGTCATACCGCATATCCCTTGAATAAACAAATTCCGAAGCAAAAACTCTATCAAACCATCCTTTAAGATGGCTGGAACCGAGTACCACCAAAGAGGAAATTGGAAAATAACAAAATCTGCCCAAACAAGTTTTTCTTGTTCTTCTTGAATATCTTTCAAAAAGCTATTTGTTTTAACTGCATTTTTTTGTTCTACTGCATATTTTAAAAACTCATTATTTTCTCGTTTGATAAAGTCGTCGCTATCCGCAACAGCCTTAAAGTTCATATCATACAAATCGGATACTTTGACTTGATGACCTAATAAAGTTAATTCTGAAACAGCTAGGTCCTTTAATGCCTCGTTAAAAGATTTCGGTTCTGGATGTGCGTAGATAATTAAAATATTCATTCCTTTATCTCCTCCAATATCATTTGCTTTTTTGATGGCAGGTTTGCAATTAATACACCAACGAGAATGAGCAAAGCACCTAAATATCCTTGTCCTCCCATGTTTTCACTTAGGAAGATAAATGCAAATATTGCTGAGAAAACTGGTTCGAGAGAAAATACGAAACCGGTGCTTTCAGGAGTTGTGTACTTTTGAGCGATTGGTTGCATCACAAAACCATAAGCAGAGCATATGATCGCTAAACCAAGTAGTGCTAACCACTCCACTGCTTCAATTGGTAAAGCAGGTGTCTCAAATAAGAAAATACCTATAGTAGCATAAATACTAGCAAAACCCAGTTGAAACATCCCAAATTGAAGTGCATCAAGCTCTTGAACAAAGTAATTTGTAACGATGATGTGTACCGCATAAAGAAGGGCAGCAACCAAACATAAAAGTGAACCTAATGCAAATGTAAAATTATTTGTAATTGTAAGTAGTGATAAGCCAATGGAAACAGTTATAACCCCGTATGTAATTTCTTTGCGAGGTAATTTTCCTGTAATTAGTGTTTGTAATATAGGCACTAAAATGACCGTTGTACTTGTTAAAAAGCCTGCTGAAGAAGCTGTTGTCGTTTTCATTCCATACATAAGCGCAATGAAAATCCCGCATAAAAGTGCTCCTACAATGGCACTGTATTTCAATATTTTAGTATTTACACTAATTAGCTTTTTATAAAAAATCACAATCATAACTAGAAATGCAATTCCAAATCGTAAGGCTACTACAGTGAAAGGAGAAACAGAATCCACCAGAAGCTTCATAAAAATATAAGATGTCCCCCACCCTAAAGAGACAGTTGCCAATAACAAATTTGCCTGTTTTTGTGTCATCTAATTTTATCCTTTCAGGTATTTACTAGTGGCTATATCGTATCATCTACATATACATTAGTGAAATTAATATTTATAATGGAATTATTATGATTTCTAATACAAGGAGTATATAGGATGAACACATATCATGCTTTTATGAAAGTAATTGAAACAGGTAATTTTACTAAGGCTGCTGAAGAACTAGGCTATACTCAGTCTGCCATTAGTCAGATGGTGAATTCCTTAGAGAAAGAACTTTCAACAACTCTTGTTTTACGCTCTAGAACTGGTATAACTTTAACACCAGATGGCGAAGAATTTTTACCTTACATTAGAAATATTAGCAATTCACATGTGGAATTATTGGAAAAGCAAAACGAGATGATGGGGTTACAAAGTGGACTTATTCGTATTGGAACATTCTCTAGCGTTGCATGTCACTGGCTACCAAACTGGATAAAGGATTTTAAAAATAAGTACCCATCTGTTTCTTTTAATATATATCAAGGAGAGTATACTGTTATTTCTAACTGGATTAAAGAAGGGTTCGTAGACTTTGGCTTTGTTAACCCCGCTGCTGTATCTAAACTAACAACCATTCCATTAAATGAAGATGAAATGCTTGCCGTAGTGCCAAAAAGTCATAGATTAGCATCTAAAAACAAAGTTTCATTGAAAGAACTAACAGATGAACCTTTTATACTTTTAGATGAAGGAGAAATAAATGAAGCATTAACTATTTTTAAACAAAATTTTATTGAACCTAATATACAATTCCGCGTACATGACGATTATGCAATTATGTCTATGGTTGAACAAGGTCTTGGCATATCAATTTTACCGAAACTAGTCTTAGATAGATGTCCGTATAATATTCTAACAAAACCAATCTCTCCATTTGTTGCACGCACAATAAGTTTGGCATATAAAGACAAAAGGGTGTTACCAATAGCAAGTAGGTATTTTATTGACTTTATCCTTGAAAGATTTAACGAAATATTTTCCGGTTTAAATATAGAGTAAAAGACAATCCAATAGGTTGTCTTTTTTGGTTTAATCTAGACATGTTTGTTTAACATTATGGTCCTTTAAGGCTTAGTGACAGGGTAGCTGCTCTAGTCCGCAAGATTATTACCAATAAAAGTAAAATTGTTTTTGGTAATTTTGATAAGTGTTGTTGATAGCTCGCTATGTCGAAATTTATACTGTTTATAAAAAGACATAGCGAGAAGAGGGAAGCCATTGAAGAGAAATTGGAATCAAAATGAACTCGATGAACATTTTAGTTTATTGCCAAATGAAAATCACTTAGTGCTAAGTAAGAAAACAAGCGCAAACCGTATAGGGTTTGCAGTTATTCTTAAATATTTTCAACAGGAAGCACAGTTTCCTAACAAGAAGCAAGATGTGCCCAAAGAAGTTGTTCAACATTTAGCTAATCAAGTAGATGCTTCGGTTGAGGATTTTTTTGATAACTATGGTTGGGGTGGAAAAGAAAGAAGTTATACAGAACATCGAAAGGCAATACGTAACCTTTTTGGATTTCGAGAACTAACTGCAAATGACAATCATCTTTTTGCAGAATGGTTAGGAGAACAAGTTCAGTTTACACATGATATTGACTACTTGAAAAGCATACAGTCTCTTTCGTACGTGGAAAGTTGAACCTCCTTCAGTAGGAAGCTTAAGGCGAATGATTGAATCTGCTGTCGATCATTTTGAAAAGAGTTTATATAAAATGACCTATCAGCAACTTCCTCCTAAGACCTGTTCACGATTAGATGCGCTTCTGGAATCTTATGCTGATGAAGTATCACCAGAAGGTTTTGAAGAAGCGTTTCATAAGGAAAAGGAATCAGATATTTTAACTTTTCGTCAGCTTTTATCTTCTCCCAGCAAACCAAGTGTAAGTACAATAGAAATGGAAATCAAAAAATTATTAGCCATTCAACATCTTCAAATTCCTGATGGTTTATGTAAACAGATATCTCCTAAACTAGTAAAAAAATATCGACTTCGTGCAGCCACAGAAACCGTAACGGAATTACGTGCACACCCTGAACCTATACGCTATACCCTTCTTGTCATTTTATTTTCGCATCGTCATGAGGAAGTCATTGATTATTTAGCTGATTTATTGGATGAAATTACGCTTAAATTCGGAAATAAGGCCAAAAATACAACCCGTAAAGAAGCAGTAGAAGAATTAGAAAGAGTCCAAGGGAAAAATAAACATATTGTCAATTTGTTAAAAGCAACCGTGGATCACCCAGAAGGGGTCATTCAAGATACTCTATTCCCTATTGTTAGCTCTGATATGATTCGAGATATTATTAAGGACATGACAAAGAATAGCCGAGAGTACAAAGAAAAAATCTATACAAAAATGCATTCTTCTTACCAAGGGCATTATCGAAAGTCCCTTTCTAAAATTTTAAACAACCTTACTTTTCGCTCGAATAATCAATTTCATCAGCCGATCATCGAGGCTATCCAACTTATTCGAGAGTATGGAGAAAGTGGGCAGCGTTATTTTGCTGCTGGAGATGAAGTTCCCATTGAAGGTGTAATTCAGCCGAAATAGAAAGACGTTATTGTCGAGACAGACAGCAAAGGGATTGAGAGAGTGAATCGAATCAATTATGAAATTGCTGTGATACAATCGCTTCGTACTAGACTTCGTTGTAAAGAAATTTGGATTGAGGGCGCTAATCGATATCGAAACCCGGATGAAGATCTCCCTCAAGATTTTGATGAGCACAAGGAAGAACATTTTCAAGCACTGAAAGCCCCTCTTGATGTAGAGCCTTTTATCAAAGATATTATACAGTTGATGAAAGATAAACTCCATTTATTGAATCAAGGGCTAGGCGATCAAAGCAACGAAAAAGTAGCGATTACTACTAAAAATAACAAGGGGTGGATTAGACTTACTCCACTCGAAAAGCAACCAGAACCTCCACATGTAACGAAGCTTAAACAGGAGATTAAGAACCGTTGGTCTGACATTAACCTATTGGATTTACTAAAAGAAACAGATTTTCACACGGAGTTTACCAAACACTTTAAAACCACAGCCAATCGAGAGATTTTAGATCGAGAAACCGTTCAACGACGGCTTCTTCTAAGTTTATTTGGATTAGGAACGAATACAGGTTTGAAAACAGTTTCTGCCGGAAACCACCTAGATAGTTATCGGGAACTTCGGTATATACGTCAAAAATTTATTCATAAGGATCATTTGCGAAAAGCCAACGCAGAGGTTACCAACCATATCATCTACAATCGAATGAAAGAAGTATGGGGAGAAGCCACCACTGCATGTGCTTCCGATTCAAAACATTTTGGCTCTTGGGATCAAAACCTACTTTCTGAATGGCATCCTCGTTATAAGAAACATGGTGTCATGATCTATTGGCATACAGATCGTAAGTCAGCTTGTATTTATTCTCAGCTGAAGTCCTGTCTTTCTTCGGAAGTGGCAGCAATGATGGAAGGGGTTCTTCGTCACTGTACGGACATGGATGTTGACAGAAATTATGTCGATACACATGGACAAAGTGTCGTTGCTTTTGCTTTTTGTCATCTACTTGGTTTTAAACTGATGCCACGCTTTAAAAATATCGGGTCTCAAAAGATATATCGTCCAGAAGCCGGCATGAATGAGGAGTACCCTCACCTCCAACAGGCTTTAAGTAGACCGATTAATTGGGATCTAATTCGACAACAGTATGAACAAATCATTAAGTTCGCAACTGCTCTACGATTGGGTACTGCTTCTGCCGAATCTATATTAAAGCGATTTACACGGGATACGAAACATCCAACTTATCAGGCTTTATGTGAATTAGGAAAAGCGATTAAAACAATCTTTTTATGTGATTATTTACACTATGAAGAGATTCGCAGAGAGATCCATGAAGGATTAAATACAGTTGAACAATGGAACTCGGTGAATACCTATATTTTCTATGGAAAAAACAGTGAAATTCGTTCCAATTCGATAGAAGATCAAGAGGTTTCTGCCTTATCACTTCAATTGCTGCAAAATTGCTTAGTCTATATGAATACCTTAATGGTACAAGAAGTGCTTTATGACAACAACCAATATTGGTTGAGGAAAATGACTCCAGAAGATTTTAGGGGATTAACACCTTTATTTTATCATCATGTCAATCCATACGGTACTTTTGAACTAAATATGGATCAACGAATACCTATTAAGTTGAAAGTCTCGTAATTTTCATTATTTCAATTAGTAGCAAAAACCAGCTAATGTCTTAGAACATGATATTAGCTTGTTTTTGCAATATACACTTAGACGTGAAAAGAGCGCACACCTTACTCTGGAAAAGATCCCTATAGCTGAAGAAGGAAATTAGCTTTCAGATTCTTGAACAAAACCTAATTCGTTTCCATCTAAATCACTAATGGTGAATTTTTTTGTCCCATAAGGAGTTGAAAACAGTTCTTCAATCACATTAACGTGGTCTTTTAATTCAGACCATAATGCATCAACATCTGAAATATTAAAATTATACCGCCCGTGTGACGGATAATTATTATCTTCCATTAAAGCGAATGTCGCTCCATATTCTGCTTCAAAATGGGCATAGTTAGGCTTTTCAGGCGGCCATATAGCAGCTACTTTAAACCCTAATTTAGTCGTATACCAATCAATAGCTGCATCTAAATTTTTAACATTGACTCTGACATGTGCTAGTTTTGTTTTCATTTTTTCCTCCTTTATTCATACCAAGCTGTTTTAGGTCTTCCCTCAGGATAACCTACTTTTTCTCGATACTTCTTTCTTTCATTTGTGAAATCAAACCATTGCTTACTACTATTGGGATCATTTTTATAACCAATGGAAGGAACAGTTTGAAACTCAGCTAGACCTTTAACAGTCCTTGCTCTCTCATCTGGAATATTTAGCATCTGAGCTAATTGTTCGGTACTAAGAGTATGTACTTCACTTATTTTCACTTTAGCTTTTCTAAGTTTTGTTTTTTCATTTTGTGTTAGTCGCAATTTTGGATTTGAACTCAAAAACTCCCTCCTAAAAAAACTCCCTTTTATTAAATACTTACAATTTCAAGATGATACATTTAAATTCCTTCATTACCTTAAAATATGCCCCAATTGACTATAGGCGAATAAAGGAAAATTTCTTATCAAAAACGAATGTTTTTAATAAGGATAGATTACTAAAGGTATGAGTAAAATATTTGTGGGAGAATAAATATCCTTTTTGTCTAGTTGGGGGACGCGTCCCAATGTCATAAACCTAAATTGTAAAAATATGTAAATATTAAAAAAGATTCATAAAATTGTTGTATAAAATTGAAAAAACCCCTTGACTTTTCAGAAACACCTCCATAATCAGCGTGAATACCAGTTCTTGGTATATCTCGTACGAAATGGGGTTTTTTTGTTGAAAAAAAGCAAGTTTTTAGAAGCGATTGAAGTATGTAGGGAGGTATTGTACGATTTCCATTTCATGTGCGATTCCCGCATGAAATCAACCTACTTTACACGTAAAGGAGGCAAATTGACTTTCCCAGAAACAATTTTGTTTGTGCTAAATCTAGTAACGAGAAGCTTGCAGATTGAGTTGAATGACTTTTTTGAGTTGATTAAAAAAGAAGGAGAAATTATAAGTAAACAGGGATTTTCACAAGCGCGAAAAAAAATAAAACCAGAAGCCTTCAAGACGTTATTTGACACCATTACGACGTGGTTTTATCAGACAAATAACTCCTTTAAATATAAGGGCTTCCGGTTATATGCGATTGATGCGTCTATCATAGAAATAGCCAATTCCCAAAGGCTAAGAGATACCTTCGGCGCATCAAAGGGCAATGGCAAGGAACTTGCCAGAGCCATGGTATCTACTATTTATGATATCGGAAATGATTTATTTGTAAAGGGGATAATCACAAAATGTACAGATAGCGAGCGCACAGTAGCGATAGAATTAATTGATAGTTTCCTAGAACTGCGTTCTAACCACGACCTTTTTCTTTTTGACCGTGGGTATCCATCTCAATATTTCTTTCACTATCTTTTGAAGAATAAAGTGAATTTTGTTGTTAGAACGCCAGTTAATTTTTACCGAGCCGCTATAAAAGAAGGGATCCCTGATCAGGTCATTGAACTCAAGTATAAAAGCAACGTCATGCGTTTGCGTGCGGTCCGTATCCCATTAGGCTCTGGAGAAGATGAATTACTTATAACGAATATATTAGATGAGTCTTTTGATATTCCGGCTTTTAAAGAGTTGTACTTTAAACGATGGTCAATCGAAACAAAATACGATGTCTTAAAAAACAAAATACAGATTGAAAGATTCTCAGGCGAAACAAAACAGACGATTGAACAAGAGTTTTATGCTGCTTTATTTTTAAGCAACATGGCTTCCCTACTAAAGCATGAGTCAGATGTGATCATCGCCGAGGATCAGAAGGATAAAGACTTAAAGCACAAATATAAAACTAACACCAATATTTTAATTGGCGCACTAAAAGATAAGCTCATTTGTTTAATCATTGAACCAAGTCAAAGGCGAAGAAAAAAGATGTATAAAGACCTACTGAACGAAGTTCAGCGAAATAGAGTCCCAATTAGACCTGGAAGGAAATTTAAACGTTCCAGAGGGCTAAATGCGAATAAACATGGATTTGGACAACGACCAGCTATCTAACAAAACGAACAAATAGGAAAATCAGGGAAATGCCAAAAAAATTAAATAGGCACTTCCCGGGCATCCTATTGGCTTTTTTAGTTATCAGAATATTATAAACATCAATTTTGGTTTACCACTGGTAATTACTGGTTTCTTAACTTGATGACATTGGGACGCGTCCCCCAACTAGACAAAAAGGCCACCAAGCGAGAGCGCGGTAGCTGGAAAAAATTAAGCATTAAAAAAGAGAGCATCCTTTTGTAAAGTAGAATTTGGCGAAAACTACGAAAAGGAGAGGCTCTCATGAATCAATGTAACATAAAAATGCCATCATTAAAAGAATTGGAAAAAACTTTATTTCGAACACTACAAATGACGTTTCAAGAAATCCTTATTCAAACGTTAGAAAATTGGGATCAAGAGATTGCAAAGCAACTAGACAAACGAAGATTTGCTTTACGTGATAAACGAGAAATACGATTAGATACAGCGTTTGGAGCTGTGGAGCTGAAGCGTAATTATTATTTTGATCGTGTGACTAAAAAATATATTTGTCTATTAGATCACTATTTACAGTTTCAGGGGAATAAGGGATTTAGTCCGCTACTAGAAGAATGGGGGCTAGAACTAGCGACGAATGGCTCCTCCTATCGAAAGGCGGTGGAAACGTTCGAACAATTTTTAGGCTATTCGGCGATGAGCCACGAAGCATTACGGCAACATCTTCTTCAAACAAGCGTACTTCCCGCTAAGGAAAAACGCCCTTTTCAAAAGGTATTGTTTGTCGAAGTAGATGGATTATATGTGAAGAGTCAAGAAAAGAAAAAGCGTGGATGGGAGTTGAAATTCGCCGCTGTACACGAGGGATGGAAAGAAAACGGAAAGCGAATCAGGCTCCGAAATAAAAGGCATTTTCTTTATGAAGGAAAAGAACCCTTTTGGGAAGCCTTTGAAACGTTCTTACAGAATCATTATGCGTATGATCCTACCCAAACCTTGCTTATTATTAATGGTGATGGAGCAGGCTGGATAACGGCATGTCGGGAGTATTTTCGGGAACGCGCCGTTTTCATGTCGCTCGTTCGATGAAGCAACTAATGAAGAGCTATCCTCGATACCGCTACGTGAAAAGAGCGTTAAGAAACTACCAGGTAGAAACATTACTTCTAGAGTTGAATAGCGCAGTAGGAACAATGGATACACCAGAAAAAGAAGAAAAACTAGAGCATTTCCTTGCCTTTTTAACGCATCATCAGGAAACCATAAAAGATTACCGTAGTTGGTTACAGGAAAAAGGTGTGGACACGACAGCGTATCGTCCAATGGGAAGTGCAGAGGCGATGATGAATCAATTAGCCAAACGATTAAAGAATGGAAGAGCCTGGAGCAAAAAAGGGGTCATGAGCATGGCGCGCTTGTGGATTGGATTGAAGGATGACCTATCCATCCAAACGATATATGGGAAATGGGAAAAAGCCACGGAAAAATCAAAGAAAGAGCATCGAGCGAAAAGAAAAATACCCACAAAATTAGTAACAGAAACCGTGCGTCAGAACATGCCATACTTAAATCAAGCGATTGGAAAACCCGTTCACTTTGCCTTACAGGGATTAAAAGGTTTTTAAAAAATGAGAGAATCAACAGTTGGAAGAACAAAACCAATTGGAAAGCGGATACAAACTTAGAGGTTTTACTTTATAAAAAAGG
The DNA here is from genome assembly GCF_024219955.1 of Niallia sp. RD1. Lineage (NCBI taxonomy): Bacteria > Bacillati > Bacillota > Bacilli > Caryophanales > Bacillaceae > Niallia > Niallia sp. RD1. The sequence continues at coordinate 4,084,825 of NZ_CP100420.1, forward strand.
GAGCTAAAAAAACTCCCACAAAAACTTGACTCAATCAGAATACCATATGTTATTGACTAATTTTAATGAGCAAGTGTACAATATTAAGGGTTACAGTCCTCGTTAGGTGAGGCTCCTATACAAACATAGGCTACTGCCCTGAAACATCGAAAGATGCCAATGGGTAGAACAGGAACTGCCGAATTAAGGCTTTTCATAAGGTAGCTAAGGATTATCCTTTACGTTGTATAGTGCCAAAGCTCGACTATGGAGGAGACTATATGCTTTTTACTTATGCGTATCGAACCCTCTAGATATTTCTCTAGAGGGTTTTAAAATTTGAAAGGGGGAACATTCTATTTTGGACAGGAGTATTAAAGTGTATAAAAAGTTTATATTGCGTAAATGTTCTATACGGAGAGTATACAAGTCTATCTCCACAGGTTCCCCTATTTTAATTTGTATTTACTAATTTATTGGACCGGTAATTTAAAATACTGTATGTAACATAGTCATTTTTGATTTAGGAGCGCTCTCCGTTTACGAAGGATTATTCAATATACAAGCAATCGTAATAAATCGAAAGGTTGTGAAACTATGTTGAAAATTTATAAAACGGATTTAAATGGGAAAATGGAAGAAAATTATAGATTAGAAAAGGACTGCTGGTTAAATATTACGGCTCCTACCAAAGAAGTATTGAATGAAATCTCATTACATTACAATATTCCTTTAGAATTTTTAGAAGACCCATTAGATTTAGAAGAAAATGCACGTGTTGAGTACGATGAAAAAACGGATTGTACGTTAATAATTAATGACTTTCCGATCATTGATATAAATAATAAGCAATTTGAATCGTATATTACAATTCCGATCGGTATTTTATTAGGCAAAGATTATATAGTAACCATTAGTAGTCAGTCCCTTCACTTTGAGGAACAGTTAATAAAAAGAAATATTAATACTTCCATGAAGACAAGACTTGCATTAGAAATATTATTCAACATTTCAAGTCAATATATTGGAAAGCTGAAATTACTGAATAGACAACGTCTTAAAATTGAAAGCAATTTACGAAATTCCTTAACTAACAAGCAGTTATATGACCTAATGGAAATTGAAAAAAGTTTAGTTTATTTTTTAATTTCCTTAACAGCAAATGTAGAAGTAATTAATCGCTTATTTCGAACAAGTTCAGTCAAATTATACGAGGAAGATAAATCATTATTAGAAGATATTCGTATAGAGAACAACCAAGCAATAGGTACTACAGAGTTATATACAAAAATTTTGAACAGTATTACGGGTTCCTATTCTTCTTTGATATCCAATAGATTAAATAACACGATGAAGACACTCACGCTATTTACAGTTTTTTTAACGTTACCGACCCTTGTGTTTAGTTTTTTTGGTATGAATGTCACATTGCCTATTTCTGATAAAGACCCGAAATCCTATTTATATATTTTAATTATCGCCTTCATCGCGATTTTATGGATTAGTTTAGCTTTAGGAAGACGTGGTACATTTAAAAATTAGCAAATAAAAAAGCAGTCGGTATTGCTAAATCGACTGCTTTTTATTTTATATTCAACAAATCAGATACATTTGTTGAAGTATTATCGTTTGGTAACCTATTGTAATCGGAGATTGGTTGTTTAGTTTATTCATATTCTTCTCAAGTAACAATGCATCTATAAATTTATCTCGGTATAAATTACATATCCATCAAGTAAAAGACGTAATCCTTTTTCATTCAAGCTCACTATTGTAGCTTCTATACGAGAATCGCTATTAATAATCATTGTATAATCACTAGGTTGAAATGACATTACATTAGCATTCTTTCGCTGGCACGATAGTAAAAAGCCCCATTCCGTTATAAAATGTACCCTATAAGATGGACACTTAAAAAAAGTCCTTCTTATGGGGTACTTTAATGCCTTTTAAGAAAGGGGGAAAGTGGAGGCGATTATCCCCTAATAAATGAAGTATTCCCTAATATATTTAATTTTTTCTCTGCATTCTTATTCTTAACCTTAAAACCCCGACATATTATTAGATTAAAAATGAGACAAGGTGATTGTTATTTTTCAGAAATTAATAGCTACTCTTATTGGAAGTCTGTTATTAGGAGTTGGTGTGAATGGGTTTCTAGTTCCTCATCATTTAATAGATGGTGGAATCCTTGGGATCGCACTATTACTTCATTATTATTTTAAATTTCCAACTGGTATTATAATGGTGGGGTTAAGTTGTTTTTGCTAATTCAAAATGACCGAAAGTTGACGGTGTTGCCTGTCCAGAATTAGACGGTTATAATGTCCATATGTACATGATTCGAAACATTTCGACATTTATGATTATGATTCTGGAGAAAGGAAAAGACGCCTCCCATTATGTATACCTGCGCCAACAGATATACGGGAGACGTCCCCTAAAAAACCATATGATTATTGTATCAGATTATAAACTAATTGAAAACAAAGGAGTTTTTAGTTAGAGGTGCGGGGAGGATTCCTTCTCCCTGTTGCGGGAAAAGCATGAGCGTAATTGGTACTAGAGATAGAAAATCAAGAGAAAGTTCTGGAGAGACAAAAGTATACAACATTCGGCGATTAGGTTGTGATCAATGCGGCCGGATTCATCATGAATTACCAGATTTCTTAGTTCCATATAAGAGGTATAAGGCAGAGTGTATTGAGTCGGTTCTTTCGAACCCTTCTTCACATGATGTTCCAGCTGATGAGTCTACCCTATTTCGTTGGTTAAATTGGTTTAATTATTTTGTAGATTACTGGGCTAATTGTCTTATGTCTATTGTGCTTCGAACTAAACAAGGCGAGGTCCCTTTGAATTTGACGTCCGCAAATTCAGAGCCTGCACTTCAAAGAATAGGACGGCTGGTGGGGAATGCCCCCAGATGGCTGGAGAGAATTGTCCGGCCAATTGTGAATTTTAATTTGTGGCTACATACCCGTTCTGCATTCTTGTCCGAAGAAAGCTGATTTACACTCATGATAATCACATTTGTAAAAGGAGTGTTATCATGAGAAATCAAAAAAAGGCAGAAGAGATTGCAGTACAAAGGTTCCAACTCATTGCCCCTTTGTTGGCGGAAGGGCTAGATGCTGGAAAAGCAAAGGAATTGAAAAACCATATATGTAAGACCAGCGGTCTTTCTGAAAGGACAATCAGACGTTACCTTGAGCAGTATCGTAATGAAAGTTTTGAAGGGCTAAAGCCAAAAGGAATCTCAGAACAAATGAAAAAAGAGGGCATTCCCTCGCATTTATTGGATCAAGCGATTCTTCTTCGAAAAGAAGCCCCTACTAGAAGTGTTGCCCAAATTATTCAAATACTAGAGTGGGAGGGCTTGGCTAAACCAGGGCAGCTAAAACGTTCAACCCTTCAAGAAAAGTTAACTGAAAGAGGATATAGTTCTAGGCAAATGAGGCTCTACTCTCAAACAGGAGTAGCGGCTAGACGATTTCAAAAGCGTCATCGTAACCAGCTGTGGCAATCGGATATTAAATATGGACCTTATTTGCCCATTGGACCAAACGGCACGAAGAAGCAGGTCTATTTAGTAGCTATAATAGACGACGCAACCCGATTTATTCTGCATGGTGCCTTCTATCCTACCCTAGATTCCAGGATTATAGAAGATGCTTTTCGAAACGCTATACAAAAATACGGCGTCCCTGATGCTGTTTATTTTGATAACGGTAAACAGTACAGAACTAGGTGGATGTCTCGTACTTGTTCCAAATTAGGCACAAGGCTAATCTATGCAAAACCGTATGCGGCTGAGTCAAAAGGAAAGGTTGAACGCTTTAATAGAGTGGTAGACTCTTTCTTAGGTGAAGCAGCGCTTGAAAAGCCCAATTCATTAGATCGCTTGAATGAGCTCTTTCAAGTATGGTTATCAGAGTGTTATCAAAATAAACCACATTCCGGTCTTGGGGAGAACATTAGCCCTGAAACTGCTTTTCGAAGCGATAAAAAAGCCCTTCGATTTATTGATCCTGACAAACTAGCGAATGCATTCTTGCATTGTGAGACGCGGAAAGTAGATAAGTCGGGATGCATTAGTTTTATGGATCAGAAATATGAGGTTGGCCTATCCTTTATTGGTCGTCAAGTAGATGTTGTTTATGACCCTGCGTACTTGGATGAGCTAACAATTGAATACGAGGGGCATTCCCCGTGGAAAGCCAAAAAGCTTGTGATTGGTGAAAGAGCTGGGAAACGTCCAACATTGCCTTCACATCTCCAATCACATAAAACTGATTCTTCCAGACTTCTTAAAGCAGCCGAACAGAAGCATCAAGAACGAAAAATTGAGCAAGCTCCAGCCGTTTCTTTCCGTGCTATTTGGAAGGAGGATGGCGAAGATGTTTGAGGACTTTTATGGAATGAAACATACCCCTTTTACTCGGGATGTTCCTCCAACTCAACTTTATGAATCGTTTACGATGCAAGAAGTTTTGGGCCGGTTAAAGTATGCGGCAGAAAGACAGTTATTTGCCGTATTAACCGGAGATTGTGGCACTGGGAAAACCACAACAATTCGGAAATTTGTCGATGGCCTTGATGGCGGCAAATTTCAAGTACTATATTTATCCGATTCAAAACTAACTCCCCGGCATTTTTATAAAGGATTATTAGAGCAGTTGGGGTCGGAAGCGAAATTTTATCGAGGGGATGCAAAACGGCAGCTACATCGGGAAATTGAGTTAATGAGAGGCATTCATGGGATCCAACCCGTAGTTGTAATAGATGAATCCCACCTGTTAGACCGTGAGATGCTTGAGGAGGTTAGATTTTTACTGAATTTTAAAATGGATGCGCAAAGTCCGATGGCTCTTATCCTTGTGGGACAAAGTGAATTATGGGACCGTCTGCGTCTTCAATCATACGCAGCCATTCGCCAAAGAATTGATATTCAATTTAGATTAAGTCACTATGATCAGGCTCAGGTTAATGAATATGTCTCACGACATCTAGATTATGCTGGGGTAGACCAACAAATCTTTTCAGACGGTGCTTTGGAGGAAATTCATCGGTTTTCTGGTGGAACGCCAAGACTTATAAATAAATTATGCACACACAGTCTCCTGTATGGAGCCCAAAATGGACGTCGTATCATTGATGATCATATGGTTAAGCATGTCATTCAGGGGGAACTGTCATGAGCAGACTGTGGTTGAATATGATCTATGAGAAGGATTTAGATTGCTGGTCAGTGGTAATGGATGATGATAACTACATGATACATTGTGGTGAGTTTTTTGAACTTTGTATTGAAGGAGACATTGGAATTCCTTGTCGGTTGGAATTAGATAGGCAGTGGTATATTGTAATGGGATCTGAAGGTGTAAAGCTTGATTTAAAGGAAAATGAGATATATAAAATTGGAATTTGATATTGAAAATGGAGGCTTAGTGATTCGCAGCCTCCATTTTTTGGTCATTTTCTCCATCAAAATCGGGACAAAGTATACCGTCAATTTCTGGACAATATAGTTTAGCATTAACATTAAGTATCCCTATTTGTATATTTTCCTCAATAAATAAAAAAGAGTATTTTTTTAGTAGTTTGCAAGGCTTATTGGTTTCGTCCTTATTTATTGATTTACTTGTTCCTCTTCGTTCTCAATTTTTTATTCCCCAACTTGCAAGCGCACTAATTGGAGGTGCAATAATTGGAGTTGGTGTTGGTCTAATGCTGCGATATAAGACAAGTACTGGAGGAACTGACTTACTAGCTGAAATTATTTCTGAAACTTTTTCGTTAAATATTGCACTTGTAATCATACTGATAGATGGAATTATTGTGTTGGCATGTCTGGCTTTATTAAAATTAGATACCTTCATTTATTCATGTATAGCTATTACCTCTGTGGGTTTAATAACATCCTTAATTAAAGGAAAATAATTTTTTATTGAGAGTCCCAACAACAAACGTGGAAACATACGCTAAGCAATATCGACATGAAGAAAGCCGATTTTTCCTACGCTGTAGTTAATGGGATGGGAATAATAAGCCTATAAGATTAGTGTTATGATTGTTTTTTTTAATTACATAAGTCTATTGTTGATGGGTATTTTAAAATTATTAGTTTATATTGCGGAGGAGTTTTATGAGGAAAAAATTCGCTAATACTTAATAGTGTTTTTAAGTACTTTCATTTTAACAATTACGGATCTTATTGGACCATTTAATACTATTGGCTCTGGTACAGCAGCCTTAAAGGAGAAAAATGATGAACTTTACAAAGAAATTAAAGTGTATAGAGAGGAACATAAATTGAACCGATTGATGCAAAAGTCGATAGAGTGTGGAAGGCAATTCCTGGATACAATGGATTGGATGTAGATATTGAATCTAGTTATAAAAAAATGAAATCAGATGGTAATTTTCACAAAAACAAAGTTGTTTATAAGGAAAAACCTCCAAATGTCCATTTAGAAAATCTAGCACCCATCCCGATTTATAAAGGAAATCCAGAAAAGCCTATGGTGGCGTTATTAATAAATGTTGCTTGGGGTAATGAGTACATTCCAACGATCCTTACCACACTAAAGGAATCCAAGGTCAAGGCGACATTTTTTTTCGATGGTAGCTGGGTTAAAAAGAATCCTGACCTAGCTAAGATGATCTATCGGGAAGGCCATGAAATTGGAAATCATGCTTATAGTCATCCAGATCTTAAGAAGCGATCTAAAAGTGATACCATACAAGAGTTAGAAAAGACGAATGCTCTCATTGAAGAAACCATTGGCATAAAACCGAAGTGGTTCGCACCTCCCAGCGGTTTGACAAACCCTCTGAGGATCTTCCAGTAAGAAGATCCTTTTTTGCTGCTTACTCAATTAATGTACCTTTTAGTTAAGTTAGTATTTTACAATCTTTCTTAGGTAAATAAAGTTACTAAAAAGTTTATTTTAGTTTTTTATCACTAGTGTTGCATAAATATTGTCGCAATTTTCAGTCTGATTATCCTCCTTGTTTAGAGCCAAAAAGGTAAATACCTATTCAAAGGTGGCTCCATCCATTTGGGTTTTTTTTACAATTAGACTTGTGCGACAACAACAATTTGCTTATTAAGGGATGGCTTTCCCTTCAATCTTTCGAAGCCAGATATGGGCTGGTTTCCACAATGCAGCCCTTAAATAACGGCTAATTTGTAAGGTTTTTCGCTTACTTCTTGTTTCAAGTTGTACGAGAACATATAGGCAAAAAACAATCAGTGCGATAAACACTTGGTTTTGAATGGCCCATTCACTTTGACCGTAGAACTTTTTGATGCTGAGATGCTGTTTGATCCATTTAAAGAACAACTCAATTGCCCACCGTGATTTGTACATCTCTGAAATTTCTTCGGCACTCAAATCAAAACGATTGGTAATTAAATGCAGTTCATTTCCTTTTGAATCCATCACTTTTAGAAGACGAAAGTAATTTTCAGCACGGTTTTGAGTCGTACCAATCAACACCATTTGATCTGACAAAACAGCTGAATTCTCGGGTAGTTTAAAATTATAAACTTCCCGTATGACTGCGTTTTTCCGTAGCCTTGAAAGAAAAAAGTAACCATCATCTGTCATTCGGTCAAAGCGCTCGTAATCTAGGTAGCCACGGTCAAACACATACATGCATTCTTTATCATCAACCATGATTTCAAGCTGACCACGATCATGTTCTTTTGCCGTTGTTAAAACAGCCTTTTCAGGATAGGAACTCCCTTTTTCCATAAACACAAGTCTCAAATGCAACTTGACACCTGCTTTTGTTTTGCGGAACTTTGCCCATTTATGATTGGTCAAATTAAGTGGCAATGTGCTTGAATCAATGATTTTTAACGGCATAATAAGCTTTGTATAATGTGTTTTTGCATGAATTTGTGCGACTAAATCAAGGAAAAGCCTTTGAAATAAATCTGAATTTATACCGTTTAATCGGCGTGAGAGCTGAGAAATACTGATTGAATCAAGATCAATGCCTTTTTGTAGTTGGTCGTCGAAAAGACAATCGCTTAGCTCATGCAAACTTTCGACTTCTTGTAGCTGTGCAAAAAGGAGTAATTTTAGAAATGAGTCTGTTTTTAGTTTTTTCGTATAGTAATCTAATTTCAACGTTTTCACGGTTTCTTCAAAAAGTTGAAGATTTATTGGTGAAAACCATTGTCCAAATGAAGTTTTTCGTGTAATATTGTCCATGAGTTGGTCCTTTTTTAGTGGATTTGGACGGGTTACCACCTGACTTATCCATTATAAAGGACTTTTTCTTTGCACAAAATAATAAAATGGAACATTTTGAGTATTTTTAATAGTGAAAATAAATTAATGCAACACTAGTGAAAATAGACTTTTTTATATAATTACCGTAACAAAAACGTTCATATAAGAAGTAAAGCCCAGAAATTAAGCATTTCGAGGCTTTTTTTGCAAAGTTTAATGGTTAATAGGTGATGGTTTATTTTAAAAGGAAAATAATCAATTGCAATAGGACAAGCACTGTTTCGTTAAAGGCGCCCATTTCTGTATGTTAAAGAAAATGATGAAGTCATTTTCCCTATAGGGCTATTCAAGTATTCGAATCAATTTAGGATTAATTAGTTGAATACTTATATAAAAAACAAAACTATGTGTTTAAAAGTAGCTTTATTATTTAATTTTTTAATGATTTGACACGTGAAAATAGCAAAATACATTTCAAAAAATGAGCAGTGATAGGCTACTACTGCTCTTCAGATAAGTTATAGTGTACTTTCTGCAAGCGATTTTAGTTCGCCATAAAACAACGACCAGAAGCCATGGCATCAGCTTTCGTTACGTGAACGGTACCATGTGGATGCTGAGGCGGCGCATAAATAGAGTAAAGTTTTAGCGGGATATTACCTGTATTGGTTACATTATGCCATTTACCAGCAGGTACCATAATGGCAAAGTTTTCATAGACTTTTTCTGCAAAATCTAAATTATCTTTACGATCCCCCATTTGAACAATCCCTTGACCTTGTTCAATACGCAAGAATTGATCAACTGTGGGGTGAATTTCTAAACCGATATCTTCTCCAACATTGATACTCATCAAGGTAACTTGCAAATGTCTTCCTGTCCATAAAACGGTACGATACGTATTGTTTTGCTTCGTAGCTTCCTGTATATTAACGATAAACGGTTCTGGTCCATAATCTTTTAATTCAATTTTATCTTTGCTCTTAAATGATTTTAAAAAGGCCAATCGTTTAGCATGCTCCATTTCATCTGTGGAAGCACGTAGGAATACATCACCAACTGGTGAATTTTGCAAAAGCAAATAATCATTTCGATATTCTTCATAATTCGCTAATTCCGTTTCATAAGCTTTTTGCAGTCCTTCACGATAATTTCGAAAAGATACTTTCTCGATTTGGTACACAGGCTGTCTTCCAGTCATCGAAATATACAGATTTGTATGTTGCTGCCAATGTACCTTTTCGTCTTCTAAAATATTCAGAATGTCATTTTTATGCTTTTGATTTGGTGCTAAATTTACTAGTCGGCTATATAAATCAATGGCTGAAGCTTCTCCTTTTATTCCGTCAAGTATTGCCTCAAATACTAGTCGATCCTTTCCTTGACTATTTCTTAACATCAAGTTTGAGTTATATATTGATGGGTTGACGTAATAAGGATATGGGTACGTGATTGGAACATTATACATTTTGATCATTCCCTCATATTTTTATAAAATTATCATATTCCTATGTTTAGAATTTGTGCTTTAATCCATAGTGCCTTAAGAAGATCTCATTTGAAAAGAATTTACTCAGTTAATGGCCCGTTTGTTCAACAGGCAGGGATGGAGAGCACCATTCTCTCCATAAACTAAACTTTTTTAAATACCTCTGTATAAGCAACTAATTACTCACTAAGTTGTTTGTTATCACCTTCTAATTTCATGGTCTTCCGTTTCAGTGATTCAATAAGGGCATCCTTTCCTCATTTATTTCTCGTTAATATTGTTTTAGTATAGGTGATTGTTGCTGCCTTAGCGCTTCAATCCGTTCAGTGTTAAGAATCGAAAAAGAAAGCTTGTATGTACCTGTGAAATACTCAAATCGTTATTATTTTCACCCAACTGATTCTGGCTTCCGTTACATCCTGATTCTATTCCGATAACCGTTAATACTAAAAGACTGATCTTTAATTTTTTTTATTTTATATATCATGAAAAATCACCTCTGTGTTTTATCCATTATTGAGAGAGTAAAAAAGGTTGGTTTACTTGGACCAACCTTTTTTGTCTTTTTAATTATTGTTGTTTGTATTGAGGTTCTTCTTGTTCGATTTGTTGAACACGTGGTTCAATGCTGTCTACAACGGATTGGGTTTGCTTAGCTGCATCTTGGTAAAGTTGCTTAGCTTGTTGATTATCTGTACTAAGAGCAAATGTTTCAAAGCTAGCTTGAGCACTTTTCAATCCTGCTAGAGCTGTTTTAACGTCATTTATGACTGTCATGAATAACACCTCCTATTATTTTTTTTGAAACCTTTCTTAGAATGTTTGAAGATAGAAATATTTATTCATACAAAGTTTTTAAAATTCGAATTATATTTTTATTATTTTCGGAAAAAATACTCTTGGCAAAAAAAATCAAGGAAGAGAGAATAGGGTAAATTTGACGGTTGTACTTTTGTAAAAGCTGATTAAAGTACAATTGTTTTACAATTCGAGGGGGATTTTCCTTTTCGAGAAGCAAGACTGGTATGCTTATTTAGAAATGGAGTATTGATGCAGTTTGCATTTTTCATAAAATTAAAAAAGAGGTAGACGGAGTATGTATAAGGACTATCCTGAAACGATTTATATGGACCAAAACCACGAGCAAGGTATAAGCAATTTAATAAAAATATAAATCAGTATTTTTCCAATCCTATTATACATAAGGAAATTAATGGTGATAAAATATATGTTGCCTTGGACCTAGACAGAATCTGGAATAGTATAAATTAATATTTAGTTTAGCCACAAATACTCCCCACCTGCGTATAGGTGGGGAGTATTTAATGCTATCTAGAGGTGGGGGAGTCTTTAAAACTAGTCTAAAATACCTGCATATTTTTGACCGCTGTGTGGCAATCTACCAAAGTGATTACAACATTGTTAACAAGGAGGAAACATCATGCAACAAATGCAGACGGGTATGAATAATCAACAAGCACAAGCTTTAATGACACAACCGCCTGAAATAATGTCAACAAAGGATCATCTCTATGTAAACGATATGTTAAGCTGGAATTTACTTGCGATGAAGAAAATGCATTTTTTCGCTCAACAATGTCAAAATCCCGAAGTAAGAGCAGCACTTGAACAAGCTGGACAAATGCATGATCGACACTATCAACAGCTGCTTCAACAGATGCAACAGTATGTAAATCAACCTTCACAAAATATGAATCAATAAGGAGGAAACTATAGTGGAAAATAATACTCCAAACAGGATTGAAAATCGGGAGCATTGTCGTTTTTTTAGTTGTGCCTTGGGTTATATGGGCTAAACTTGTTAAACGAGACATTATTTTAGAAATTTTGTTATTTGGTACCATAATCCGTAATTATCTTGACAACAACCTTATTAGATGTAGTTGGTGCACAATATAGTTTTTGGGATTACCCCATTGCATTCCTACCTTTTATTCCTAGAGCCTTTCCTTTTGATTTTTCAATGGTACCTGTAGCTTACATGTTGTTATATCAATATTTTAGAACATGGAAATCTTTTATTTTAGCCCAGATCATTATGGCACTAACATATGCCTATATAGGTGAACCCTTTTGCGAGTGGGTCAAACTTGTTAATTATTTAGAGTGGAGATACAGATATTCATTCATATATTACATCATGGTTGGAATTGTAACTCGAGCTTTAATACTAAAACTAGCATCTTTATCTAAACCTCAAGATCTTACAACTAAGTAAAATTTAAATTGGAGGAAAAAAACTATGGAAGAAGTTAATATTGGTTTACTGACGATCAAAGTCATCGTTGGTTTTGCCACTTTATTATTTATCATTATCATAACAGGCAGAACATCCATCTATCAGTTAACCCCGTTTCACTTAGTTTTTGTGTTAGGCCTTGGAGATTTTTTAGGAAATACCATTTATGAAGATAAGGTAGGGATTTTTCATTTTTTATATGCCATCGGATTGTGGACGTTTCTTATGTTGGGAATAGAGTTTATGACTCTAAAAAATAAATCGACACGTTCTCTCTTATTAGGCAATCCTAACATCATCATTCGAGATGGTGTCGGATTAACCCCCGAATTTTGGACAATAACTCTCTTATTCTTTCATTTCCTCAGTTTTTTATTTTATAGATTTCTTTCATTATTCTTCAAAAAGGCCATGTTGCTTGACATGGAGCCTCTGCGGGCATGATTCTCCTGCCAAGAAGCCAGCTGTTTTACAACATTGGCATCGCCGAACGAGGCTATCATGCCCGCCACTCCAAATCAAGCTGATGCTTTGAATGAATACATCCATTACACCCGAACCTCCTTGATCACCAATGAATCTTGTTTTTGATAGAATTCCTTTGGTGACAAATCTAGTATACTAGAATGCATACGTCTCTCGTTGTAGAACTCCATAAAATTCATGACTTCTTGATATGCTTCTGTGTAGGTTTCAAACTGCCATCTGGATAGGCAATCGTCCTCAAAAATGCGATGGAAAGACTCAATATGAGCATTCATATTTGGTGTTCTTGGTGGAATTCTTTCGTGCTCAATTTTGGAATCTTCACAAAACTTTTCAAAAGTATGGGAAATAAACTGCGGTCCATTGTCTGTTCGGATTACAGGTTTTTCCAATTCATCATATTGTTGGCGTTTTAATAATGCCCTTTTCAGTGTCTGTTTGACATCATCTCCAGTGCAGCTTAATCCCATATGATAGGTAATGATGCCCCTGTCATAAACATCGATGATGGACATGACAAAGAAAAAGCGATCCTCACCTTCGATAAAGCCATATTTAATGTCAGCTTCCCATAGCTGATTAGATCTTGTAATAATGCGATTTCTTGCTAGTTTCCTAGGGTATGAGACTTTCTTTTGGCGCTGTGGGCGTAAGATGTCCAATTCTTTACAAATCCGGTATACTTTTTTCTTGTTAATTTTAAGTTTGTATTTTCGCCTTAAGACCTTAGTGAGTTTGCGATAACCATAGTTATAGCAATCACCGGCAATCTCTTCTAGTAGAAATTCTTTAATCTGTTCGTCTGATATCTTTTGACCGTCCTCTTGGATCGAATAACCTGGTGCTGGACGTCCCTCACTTACTTTTTTCTCCTCAACACGATAATTCTTTTGATAATAGTATGTGGATCGAGGAATACCTATGATTTTAAGCACCTTTGAAATCGAGTAGCCTTTTTGAATCCATTTGTTAGCTACTTCATGCTTTTCAGCAAGTGAGGGTTTTTCTTTTTTATAAGATCCCTCAGGATCGCTATTTCAAGGTCTTTTTCACCTAATAACATTTTAAGTTTTTCATTTTCTTTGGATAATTCTTTGGAGTCTATATCTGGCAGCACAGCCACATCTACTTCACCAAATTTACCATCTTTGTATTCACGAACCCAGCGACTAACCATATTGGGATTCAGATCATACCGGCGAGCTACAAGGGTATTCTTCCCTGTGTCTTGGGCTTCCTTGATGACTTGTAATTTAAATTCTTTAGAATGTTTTATTCGTTTCATGATGTCAGCCTCCTTGGTACATTAAGCAGTATAATAAATATTACTCTTATTGTCCAAGTTCATTTTGGGGCTTATGAGGTGTTATGGACAGAAAGTTACTTACAAAGAACAAATTGGATGTAAATCAAGTATTGAGTATACTCCGTCAAAATAATGTCTTCTCAGTTCGCGAAGTCAAATACGGTATATTGGAAGCTAATGGGCAAATAAGTTTATTATTAAAATCCAAGTATCAAAAACCAGACAAGCAAGATCTCAATCTTCCAGAAAGTCCAGTAGACCTCCCAACATCGTTAATTATAGATGGGGAAATTTTATGGGATAATTTACATGAACTCGGATTTGATCAACAGTGGTTAGATAACCAATTAACTACCAATGGATATGATAATGTAAAGCGTATACTTTACGCAGATTGGCGAGAGAGTGAAGGCATACATGTAAGTCCTAAATAAAATTTGTTAAGATAAGAGCACATCAATTTTCTTGGTGAATATAAACTTTAGTCTTCAACAATCAGGCGCTTTAATGAAGTAACTAAAGCCTAATTTTTCACTTATAACACCGAGAAATTAGGCTTTTTATATTTTGATTTCCTTAACGTTGTAAATCCGCATTTTCCTGACGCTACCCCAATTTAAACGAAAAAACACTATAGGTAATTGCATTCAAATTTATTAGTAATTCTTTTGTAGGAGTTTTATCATCATTACCGCGCATAATATCTCTTATGTGCGGTTTTTATAGAAATATAGTATACTAAACTTACTATTTTACAGATTAGGTGGCCATATATATGATTACAAAAGAAACGCTGTCTTCTTGGTATGAAGAGGAATTGACCCTTTTTCGGACGGAGATGGATAATAAGGACTATAGTGGATTTACTATTGAAAATTATTTGCGCGATATTTATTTCTTTTTAGAATTTATTACGCGAAAAAAAGAAGAATACATCGATTTAAATTTAGTAAAGAAATTACAAATAACGTTATTTATGAATGAGTTAAAAACAAAGCGAGCAAATTCATCTACTTCAAGAAATAGAAGATTAACAGCGATTCGTTCCTTTTATAAATGTCTAGTAGATTATGAACTTGTGCAAAAAAATCCAGCAATCGATTTGGAGAGTGCAAAAGAACAGAAGGGAAAACTACCAAGCTACCTAGAAAAGGATGAATTAAAATCATTTTTTGATATGGTTGAAAAAGTATCGCAAAAACAGCATCAACGACGCAATAAAGTGATCCTCGGATTAATGGCATTTGCAGGCTTACGAGTAATGGAAATACATTCTCTTAATTTGTCTTCTATACATCAAAATAGAGGGATCCATGTGTTAGGAAAAGGGAATAAGTCACGATACATACCCTTACCGAAAAAGTTAATGGAAGAATTATATGTATATATAGAAGAAAATAGGATTTTTCCGATGAAAGGGCAGGAGGATGCACTCTTTATCTCGCGGAGAGGAAAGCGAATTTCCAGAAGGAGGATTCAGGAAATTACAGAGCGAATTATTGATGAGATGTCAAAGGAATATCCAGAATTAAAATGGAAGGAAAAAGGAATCTCCAGCCATAAATTAAGACATAGTTTTGCTACACATTTAGTTCGAGATGGTCGAGACATCAGGACTGTACAGGAACTGCTTGGTCACACGAATTTAAATACGACTCAAAAGTATACCCATGTCTCTGATTCCCAAAAAGAGAAAGCGATGGATTTAGAAATATCCGATTACTTATAAGGTTACTATAAATATATTATGTTAACTTATTTTAAACTCATATTCGGACATTTGGCAGAATATATATAGTTTTGATGGGTGATAAAAATGCAATCCCTATTTTTTACGGCAAAGCTAGTTTTAATGAGCTTGTAAATGGGAGAAGGGATTCGTCTGTCAATGAAAGATAAGGGAAGTGTTTTCATGCCAAGTAAGAAACATTCAATTATCGTCCGTGCAAATGCGAAAAAAGTATGGGATTTTGTTCGCTCCATGAATAACTGGGCTCCATTAGTGCCTGGGTATATTAATCATCACATTATCAACGAAAAGGTTTCAACTTGGGAGTTTAAAATTGATATGGGACTCTTTAAGAAAAAAGTAGAGATGAAAGTAACCATAATAGAATGGAAAGAACCTTCCCAAGTTACCTTTCAGCTGCAAGGGATCAATGATCATTTTGATGGGAATGGCTATTTTATGGTTGAAGAAAAAGATGCGAATCATACAAGAATGACTGGTTTTTTAGAGATTAACTCTACAGGTACTTTTCCAACTATCACCAATAACCTCATGCAACCTAAATTAGAGGAAATAGCAGAAGAATTAACAATAGCAGTAAGTAAAGCAATAGAGGGTTTATGATAATAATATTATGTAAACTTAAAGCTAATGACGATTTGATACACTGATGAAATCGTCATTAGCTTTTTTTATCCTACTCTTAACGGACAGTAAGACTCCCTGCTCATGCTTAGGAAAATACGAGGAAGATAGTGGGAGATGAAGGAAAACCCACACTGATGAAAGTTTCACTTTATTAATTTTTTGTAAAGTTTCTTTTGCTTAACTTGGTCAAATATCTTTCATCCTATATAATAAAGATACTAATTGTTATTGGAGGCTTATCATTGGAGAAAGCAAAACAGTCGAAGAAAAGTAAAACTTTTTTAGAAATTTTACTTATTTCCACAAAGTTAGGGTTTACCTCATTTGGCGGTCCCATAGCTCATTTAGGTTATTTTCATGATGAATATGTCCGTCGTAGGAAATGGTTAGATGAAAAAAGCTATGCCGATTTAGTAGCTCTTTGCCAATTTCTCCCTGGTCCTGCCAGCAGTCAAGTAGGAATAGGGATAGGAATTATTCGGGGAGGACTGATTGGCGGAATTATCTCCTTTTTAGGATTTACACTTCCATCCGTGATTGGATTAATAATATTTGCAAGTTTGATAGAAGGTTTAGATATAGAAAATGCTGGTTGGATTCATGGCCTTAAAATGGTCGCAGTTGCTATTGTTGCCCATGCAATACTCGGTATGGCGAAGAATTTAACACCCGACTTGCAAAGAAAGACGATAGCACTCTTCGCATTAGTAATCACATTATTATGGCAAAGTGTCTTTTCGCAAATAGGGGTTATTATACTAGCATCTGTAATCGGTCATTTCCTATATAAGCAACAATCGATCGAACAAAGTCATGAATATATTTCCTTTCCCATTTCAAAAAAATTTGCTAGTTTTTGTTTAGGATTATTTTTTGTTCTTTTATTCCTATTACCAGTTATTCGTGAGATATTTGCTTACCCGTGGATCGCAATGTTTGATAGTTTTTACCGATCTGGCTCTCTTGTTTTTGGAGGAGGACATGTAGTATTACCTCTATTAGAGCGTGAATTTGTTCCAAGTGAATGGCTAAGTGAAGAAGCGTTTCTTGCAGGATACGGTGCAACCCAAGCTGTTCCAGGTCCATTATTTACATTCGCCGCATATATCGGAACAGTCATTAATGGATGGGGTGGGGGAATCTTTGCGACATTTGCGATATTTTTGCCCGCTTTTCTATTAATTATCGGGGTGCTTCCATTTTGGAACACTTTATGCAAGAATGCTAAGATTCAAAGTGCTTTATTGGGAGTAAACGCTGCTGTTGTTGGGATTTTGATTTCTGCATTTTATCATCCCATATGGACTAGTAGTATTTTAAATGCAACAGATTTTGCCTTTGCTGCTGTTTTGTTTTCGATGCTAGTCTATTGGAAATCGCCACCATGGATAATCGTTATTACGGGAGCCATTGGAGGAATGTTGATTTCTTATTTCCAACTTTAATAACAATGATAAAGAGGCTGGGACAAAACTAAATAGCCAATCTGTAAAGACGAACAATCTCTAATTTATCTCTTAAATAAAGGTTTCTTTTATACAATGGTTATTTATGTTTTTAAATATAGTCAAGTGTAAAAACTAATTCGTTCCATTGCGCTACAGAAACTCGCTTTCCGCGGGGAGCAACCTAAGCCTCCTCGGCTAAAGCCTGTGGGGTCTTAGGTTTTGCTCTACTTCCCGCAGGAGTCGAGTGTCTTCCGCTCCATTCCACTCCGTTTTTAAAGGCAATACCCTAAAAAATATTGTTTTTTTAGAAAAAATGAATTAGTAGGAAATATGGAGCAGCCTGAATACACGTAGACTCCTATGGGAGCTGCGAGAAAGTCCGAGACCCTGCAGGCCAGAGGCCGAAGCGGCTCGGCGCTCGCCCCATGGAAAGCGAAGTGTATTCAGGCTGCGGATATTAACACTAACTGTACTGAAACAACCTTTTATAAAACTAATAAAACCCGAACAACCATTTAGGATTCTTTGATAGTTGTTCGGGTTTATCTATGGCTGGAATACTTATGTCCCAGCCTTTTTATTCTTTCTTTTAAGCGTTTGTTAACTGATTATATAAATTACCCATTTCAATGGCGTTAACAGCAGCCTCATACCCTTTATTTCCAGCTTTCGTACCGGCTCTTTCAATCGCTTGCTCAATATTTTCAGTAGTAAGGACTCCGAAGATAACAGGGACCTCTGTACTTAAAGAAACATTAGCCACTCCTTTTGCTACTTCATTACTTACATAGTCAAAATGTGGTGTTGCTCCGCGAATAACAGTCCCAATTGTAATGATTGCATCATATTTACCAGACGCAGCCAATTTTTTTGCTGCTAAAGGTATTTCATATACACCAGGTACCCACATAACTGAAATATCGTCTTCATTCACACCATGACGGCTAAGAGCATCTTCCGCTCCAGATAAAAGTCTTGTCGTGATAAATTCATTAAAACGCGATACAACAATTCCGATTTTTAAGCCAGTTCCAATTAAATTTCCTTCAAATACTTGTTTCATTTTTATATCCATTCCTTTCGCTTCGCTCAAGGCACAAAACGTAATGAAACAAGTTTGCACTGAGCGTTATTTTGGCAAATCTATAGCCATAGGGATACCAATCAACTACAAATCACGCGGAGGTGAGTGGGCTGCTCCAGTTGTGGAGTGACCGCATTTTTATATGTGTAGATTGCCTTTCCAAGCACAAATAAGTGTGACTTCGAGCACGCAGACTTATCTTTGTATAAACATTACTCGTTTATTGCTGGGCAATCAGTCAATGTTGTCTATCCCTATAAATCTTATAAAGGAGTTTTCCCTATGGCTTTAAAAATTGTTTATCCCATTTGTTGTGGAATTGATGTCCACAAATCCTTTGTTGTGGCTTGTATTGCCTCCACTTCCAAAGGAGTAACCACTTACAAACGCCATCGCTTTTCAACCTATACAAAAGGATTGCTTGAGCTGTCACAATGGCTTTGTGAAAATGATTGTCAGGATGTTTGTATGGAATCTACCGGGAAATACTGGATTCCTGTGTTCAATGTACTAGAAGATTCCTGTAACATCACCTTGGCGCATCCTAAGTATGTCAAGGCAATCCGCGGTAAAAAAACCGATAAAAAAGATGCTAAATGGATTGCTGATTTATTTAAACATGATCTTGTAGCCGGAAGCTTTATGCCTCCACTTGAGATTAGGCAGCTTCGTGACCTTATGCGTTATCGCTTCAAGCTGACTAACTTTATGTCGAGTGAGAAAAACCGTCTTCAAAACAGTTTAACTGTGTCTAATATTCAGCTTGGAAATATTGTTTCGGATACCTTCGGCAAAAGCTCCATGAACATTATTGAGAAGCTACTAAAGGATCCATTAGACACCTCATTTGATTTAGAACCTTTAATTCATGGCTCCATGAAGCATAAACTTCCTGAACTCGAGCTCGCTATTGATGGATACATTACATCTGAACAGGCTGAAAAATTAAAGGTTATTAAACAACATTATGAAGACCTTGGAGCCCGTAAAGCAGATCTTGAAAAAATTATTCTTTCACTTGCCGCGTCCTACCATGATGAAATCAACTTAATCTTAACTGTTCCGTCTTTTAAAAACATTTTTTCCGCCATTGCCGTGGTTTCCGAAATAGGTGTTGATATGGACGTGTTTCCGACAGCTAAGCATTTATGCTCCTGGGCAGGACTTACACCCACAAATAACGAGAGTGCCGGCAAGAAAAAGTCAGTAAGAATTTCAAGAGCTGGATGTTACATAAAACCACTTTTGGTGCAATGTGCAACCGCAGTGGTTAAAAGTGAAAAACATCCCGAAATTCGAAACCGTTACCTACGGCTAAGAAAACGCCGTGGTCACAAACGAGCAATTATTTCGATTGCACGAATGCTTTTAACAGCTATCTACAATATTCTCAAAAAGAAAGAAGCCTATAACGCTGAATTATATTTAAAATCGGATGTTCTTCCAGTAAACCGTGAAATCACGGTAGAACAAGCGATTTTATTAGCTAAAAACCATGGTTATCATGTGTTAGAAGCATCTTGATTTTGTCGTATAAATTTTAAAAAAATCATCCAATGATGGTTTATTTGTCATGCATTCTTTTTGAGATAGTGATTTCAATAATTATTTCAGACTTTACTCCACCTCTTGTAATAAACTTTTTTTATACTGAATTAAATCTTGAATCGTAATCATTTTTAGAGCCCATTTTTTAGCCAATAGATGCAGATCGTTTACTCTTGCCATTGTTCCATCTTCTTTTAAAATTTCACAAATAATGCCGATAGGGGTTGCTCCAGCAAGGATCGCCAAATCAACAGCAGCTTCCGTATGTCCGTTCCGCTTTAGCACACCACCATCCTTTGCTATCAAAGGGAAGATATGACCAGGTCTAGTAAAGTCATCAGCGATTGCGTTTGAATCAACCATTTTGCTTATGGTGAAGGCGCGTTCATGTGCACTAATTCCCGTTGAAGTCTCCTTATGATCTATACTAATGGTAAAAGCAGTCTTTCGCGGATCACTGCTGCTTGTTACCATTGGAGGGAGATCAAGTTTAGTAGCGAGATTTTGCGGAATTGGTACACAGATTAACCCACGACCTTCTTTTGCCATAAAATTAATCATTTCTGGGCTGACATGATCCGCCAACCCAATGAAATCACCTTCGTTTTCCCGGTCCTCATCATCACAAACAATAACCACTTTGCCTTTTGTTAAATCTGATAAAGCATCTTCAATGGAATCAAACATTGTTTTCTTCCTTTCACTGTAAATTGTTTTTAAAAAAAGCCATTTTCTTTTAAAAATGAAGCGTTCAGTTTTGACTCTGTTTTTATGAGTGGTTCTTTGGATCTCGCCATAAGCGAATGAAAATATTTGGCCAAAAGGTCAAACTCAATATTTACAAGATCACCTTTTCGCTTATGCCCAATAATGCTAACGATAGAAGTATGCGGAATTAGTGAGACAAAGATGGAGTTAGCTGTCGTTTTAAAGATGGTTAAACTAGTTCCATCAATTGTGATTGAACCTTTCTCCATTGTCAGATGAACCTTATCTTCCGGGATGCGAATTTCTACTAATGTGCTATTTTCTATATTTTCTGTAGACAAAATGGTTCCTGTGCAATCAACATGACCTGAAACAAAATGTCCACCAAATCTACCATTAGCTAGCATAGCACGTTCAAGGTTGACGGATTGACCATTTTTAAGATGCTGCAATGTCGTGTCATAGAAAGTATTTGGCATCACATCCACTGTAAACCATCCTTTGTTAAAGGAAGTAACCGTTAAACAAGCACCATTTACTGCAATACTGTCACCAATTTTTATATCTTCCATAATTCGGTCAGCTTGAATCGAAAGAGAAATTGTATGTCCCGTTTTTTTACTATGCTTCACAACACCTAATTCTTCCACTAGCCCTGTAAACAAAGGAAGTTCCTCCTTTCTAGAAAAATCGAAGCTCTTAAATAGTGTATTGGGGTCAAAAAATATTTACATGTATCAATTAAAGTTTAATAAGGGGCATCGAGCATAGGTTTCTGCCATACCAACTTAGATAAACTAAACTTTAAATAAAATACCAAATAAAAAACCCCGTATAAAAAAATTATACGGGGTCATTGTATACTTAAATAAACATATTGCATTATAGAAAGGCTAAATTGTTTTACGTTATATTGGCTACCAGTCGCTGCCGATTGCCGCTACTCTCCATATTACAAGTATAAATATGTGGCAATTTGGTTGAACAAACCGTAAAAATATAACAAAACAAACCTATAGCAGACAAGAAAAAACTTCCTTGACGAATTCTATAAAGCATATACTTTGGTCATGAATTTTGCCTTCTCCCATCCAGACTATACTGTCGGCTTTGGTTTCTCACCAAATCCACCGTTTTATGTATTGACCATATGTAAACTGATTCACTGCTAAAAATATTATTAACAAATGAATAGTAGGAGTCAATATTAAATATAAAACGGGTCACGGGCTTAGAGTATACCGATACTCATCACCGCCGGTTGGGAATTTCACCCGACCCCGAAGGCGATCACACTTAATGTGTAACCATAACTATTTAATTAACTGTATAGTACACTGTTTCATTTGAATTATCAATCATTTTCTCTTACAAGTCATATTTACACTACGAAGGCAGGATTAACAAAGAGGAAAAATCGATGTGTTTCTTTCTTTCATTTGGTCACACTATAAGTAAGAAGGAGGTCTCCTTAGATGAAGATTGCAGAAAATGTTTATGGCTATCGAACAGCCATAGCCAATATTGCGTATATTGCTGGATTAGGGGAAACAAAGGAAGAGTGGGTACTTATTGATACAGGAGTTCCATTTTCTGCTCCATTCATTTTGAAAAATTCAAAGAAGCTTTTTAAAG
The DNA here is from genome assembly GCF_024219955.1 of Niallia sp. RD1. Lineage (NCBI taxonomy): Bacteria > Bacillati > Bacillota > Bacilli > Caryophanales > Bacillaceae > Niallia > Niallia sp. RD1. Next base: position 4,107,394 of record NZ_CP100420.1, read on the forward strand.
ATAAAAAACCGTTAGCAATTATTTTAACACATGCACATTTCGACCATATCGGAGCACTGCAAACATTAGTGAGAGAATGGGATGTTCCCGTATATATTCATGAAAAAGAAATGTCCTATTTAGAAAGTGAGAAAAAATATCCTCCTCCCACACCATTTAAAGAAAAGGGGATGATGTCTTTTCTTTCCCCACTTTATCCACGCGATGGAATTGCTTTTCATTCCAATATAAAAGTGATTTCAGCTGAAGATTCCTTATACTTTTTAGAAGGATGGAAATGGCTCCATACACCGGGACATACGGATGGTCATATCTCCCTATTTAGAGAAAAAGACGGTCTGCTATTAGCAGGGGATGCACTTATTACCGTTAGACAAGAGTCGTTATTTGCCGTGTTAATGCAGAAAAAAGAAATTCATGGACCGCCAGCATACTTCACACCGAATGTAGAAACTAGCTTCACATCAATAGAAAAATTATTAGCACTTGATCCACATATTTTATATTCAGGACATGGAATGCCAATGTACGGATATGAAATAAAAGAAGGAATTAATCAACTTCTTTATCAGCATTCTACCGAAAATTTAGTAAAGGGCAATTGAGTTTATCATAATAACATTATGTTAATTAAAAAATAAGGTAAATTGCCATGTTACAGCATAAAAGTCAAAGGCGAGTGTAACTAGGCGATTTACTATTTTATTTAGCAGTTCTCCAATAACTGAATTAGTTATGAATTTTTTTGCATCCAGCATTACAAATAATCACGTGGTAATACAACTTAGTTAAACTCACTAAATATAAGAATGGATCGTAACTTTTTCTGCCAAGATATTATCCTTTATCGAATCTCTATTTCGTGATAGTCTTATTTATTAGAAGATTGATATAGTGAGGAGAATTAGATGAAATTAGTAACTTGGAATGTGAATGGAATTAGAGCCTGTGTGAAAAAAGGCTTTATAGATTTCTTTCAACAAATAGATGCAGATATCTTTTGCCTGCAAGAAACAAAACTACAAGAAGGACAAATTAAATTAGAGTTAGAGGGCTACCATCAGTTTTGGAATTATGCAGAAAGAAAAGGCTATTCAGGGACTGCTGTCTTCACAAAAGAAAAACCGCTTGCTGTAACATATGGAGTTGGAGAAGATTTTGAAGAATTAGAAGGAAGAGCCATTACCTTAGAATTTGAAAACTTCTTTCTATTAAATGTTTATACACCTAATTCGAAACGTGATTTAAGTAGATTATCTTATCGAGTAGGATGGGAAAAGCAACTAAAACAATATATTTTATCATTAGAGGCAATCAAACCAGTCATTTATTGTGGTGATTTAAACGTTGCTCATCAAGAAATTGATTTGAAAAATCCGAAACCAAATATAGGGAATTCGGGATTCACAACAGAAGAAAGAAATGAAATGACCAGTTTATTAGAATTAGGATTTGTTGATAGCTTTAGACATTTATATCCAGAGCGAACAGATGTGTACACATGGTGGAGCTATATGGCTAAAGTAAGGGAAAGAAATATCGGCTGGAGAATCGACTATTTTATCGTTTCTAATCAACTAAAAGATAATATAACAGATGTTAATATTCATTGCGATGTAATGGGAAGCGATCATTGTCCAGTACAACTTGATATACAAATATAACCCTAAATAAACGGGCATCCTATTAATGCTACCATTGTTGAAAGATGAGTAAAAACACTTCACTATGGTGCAGATGCCCTTTTTCGTCTGCAACTATCATTTTCTTGTACCTATAGTTAGATTATAACTTTCAAACAAGTAGAAAGTTATTCATACATACATAGAAGGAGGAAACTTCATATGAATTTAAAAGGAATTCATCACGTTTCTGCCATGACAGCGAAAGCAAAAGAGAACTATCCATTTTATACCGATATTTTAGGTCTTCGCCTTATAAAGAAAACAGTTAATCAAGATAATCCATCTGTCTATCATTTATTTTATGGAGATGAACAGGGGAATCCGGGAACAGAGTTGACTTTTTTTGAAATTCCACATATGGCCCCCAACAGAGAAGGAGTGAGCAGCATTTCTGCAACTTCTTTACGTGTTCCAAGTAATAAAGCGTTAGAATTTTGGCTGAAACGCTTCGATGATTATGGTGTAAAACATGGAGAAATTAGCGAAAGAGCAGGCAGATTAACGTTAGAATTTAGAGACTTTGAAACACAACGCTTTTTCTTAGTATCCGATGAAAACGATAACGGTGTAAAATCCGGTATTCCATGGGATAAAAGTCCAGTTCCAACAGAATTTGCGATTACAGGACTTGGACCCGTACAATTAACTGTACGCCGCACAGAATCGACTATTCGCGTATTAACAGATTTGCTGGGATTTCGCTTAAAAAATAGCTTTCCATCCACAATTGAGAATCAACAACATATAATGGTGTTCGAAACTGGTGAGGGAGGTTCTGGGGCGGAAATTCACCTAGAGGAACGCACTGACTTGAAAGTACAGCGACTTGGCAGAGGCGGTGTTCATCACGTAGCTTTACGGGCGGACAATGAAGACGAACTCTATCAATGGATTTAAAAAATAAATGATGCACGTTTTCAAAATTCAGGTTTTGTAGATCGTTTTTATTTTAAGTCTCTTTATTTCAGAGAACCAAATGGTATCTTATTTGAAATTGCAACAGATGGACCTGGTTTTGCGACAGATGAAGAACTGGAACATCTAGGTGAATCTCTAGCACTACCACCATTTTTAGAGCCAAAAAGGGCAGATATTGAATCCATATTAGAACCATTAGATACAAATAAAAAACCATACTAATTATTAGTAGTATGAAAAGCTTCGAAAACAATATAGAGAAAAAGAAAAAAACGAAAAATGTATGCTACAATAATGGAAGGATCAATTGTTGCAATTGCTAGGGGGAAAAGAAAAATGAAATGTGTATCCATTGATTTAGACGGAACTTTATTGGATGACCATCATCAAATATCAGAAGCAAATAGAAACGTTATTCGAAAACTTAAGCAACATCATATAGATGTTATTTTAAATACAGGACGACAATACGCAGATGTTATAAAAGTAAGAGGAGTGAAGGAATTAGAGCTACCGATTTTTTGCTTAAATGGCAGTATGATGTATGATGAAACAGGAAAACTTCTTTATGAAACGGAAATCTCACTTGATTTGTATCAAACCTTACTACAAACACTACAAAAACTTGAAGTTGGTGTTCTTGTTTATACGAACCAAGGCGGTTTTCCTGGTACTCTTCCTCTGTTAAGAGGAAAGTCTTGGGATGAGATTCAAGCGCTGTTTGATCAGCAAGATTATGAGGCTATTTTACACTTAAAAGATCTCAAAATATATAAATTAGTAGCTGTTGTTGATGAAACACAATTAGAAAAAATTGATAAAGTAAAAGAAGTATTAAGAAAACAGGAGACTATTTCGTTTTCATCCTCCTTTCCAAATAACTGTGAAATCACCTCAAGTGAAGCACAAAAGGGAAAAGCAATTCGTCGCTATGAAAACCTTCGAAATCTTACCTTTAATGAGGTTTATTCCTTTGGAGATGGAGGGAATGATATAACACAATTTGAAGTTTCTACAAGATCATTTGCCATGGAAAATGCACCTGAGGAAATCAAAAAAAGAGCAAGTGATATTACAAAAAGTAATAATGATGATGGGGTTGCATACGCCATTGAAGAGATTCTGAAATTAGTGTAACCATCATATATTTAAACTAGTTAGAAGCCAGATTCGAAAAAGATAACATCTGGCTTTTTCGCTGCGAAAATGAACCAAAGAATAGGAGTCGAATACATTTTGAAGAAAATTGTGTTTACAGGTGGGGGCTCAGCAGGCCACGTTACGCCTAATATTGCCATTATTAATGAGTTAAACAAGCAAGATTGGGATATAGCTTATATCGGTAGTAAAGCAGGAATCGAAAAGGATTTAATCGAAAAAATTGATATACCCTATCATCCCATTTCTAGTGGAAAGTTAAGAAGATATATATCTAAAGAGAATATTAAAGATATTTTTAAAGTAATAAAAGGCTGTTATGACGCTAGAAAAGTACTGAAAAAAATTAAACCAAATGTTGTTTTTTCAAAAGGTGGATTTGTATCCGTACCAGTTGTTATCGCAGCCCGCCAACTTAAGATTCCCGTTATACTCCATGAAAGTGATTTAACACCTGGGTTGGCAAATAAATTATCGGTGCGATTTGCATCGAAAATATTCACCTCTTTTGAAGAGACTTTACGCTATTTACCAAAAGAAAAAAGCAAAGCAATCGGGTCTCCGATTCGCAAAGAAATTCTCACTGGTTCTGTATCAAAAGGGAGACTCGCTCTTGGATTTACAAGTCAGAAACCGATCCTTACCATTATGGGAGGAAGTCTAGGAGCAAAGAAAATAAATGAAGTGGTTCGTGATAATTTAGAAACACTATTACAAACGTATCAAATCGTTCATCTATGTGGCAAAGGAAATCTTTCAGAAAAGCATACTGGGATAAAAGGCTATCAACAATTTGAGTATGTTTATGAAGAATTAGCTGATATTTTAGCTGCTACAGAAGTGGTCGTTACAAGAGGTGGATCAAACTCGATTTTTGAATTTCTTGCATTAAAAATACCGATGCTTATTATTCCATTAACAAAACAGCAAAGTAGAGGCGATCAAATATTAAATGGGAAAGTCTTTACGGAAAATGGCTACTCCTATATGATAGAAGAGGAAGCTTTAACGAAAGACCATTTCCTTAACACCTTAAAACAAATTCAAGAAAACAAGCAAGTAATGATTGAAAAAATGGAAAAGAACAAAAGCCAAGATGCCTTAGAGGAAATTATAAAAGAATTAAATCGCTATTAATATATGCATATGCCAGGCTACAAGTAGAGTTTGCATGTTCGTCTCTGCTTGTAGTCTTTTCATTTTGCAAAGAAGATTTCAACTGATAATTTCAGTAGAAAAAGCCAAAATAAGAAAATAGAAATCGTATATACGAAGGGAAAGTAGGTATAACAATGCAATCATTTACAGACATCGGATTGTCTCCATCAACCATTGAAAAGCTCAAAAAACAAGGAATTAAACATCCAACCCCTATTCAAACAAAGGTGATTCCACCACTCCTTAAAGGTGGAGATTTAATTGCGCAAGCACAAACAGGAACAGGAAAGACATTTGCTTTTGTACTACCGATACTAGAAAAAATGGATGCCGATGCAAACCACGTTCAAACGCTAATTTTAACGCCAACTAGAGAACTTGCTATTCAAATAACAGATGAAATCATGAAAATGAAACAAGAGACAGTAAAGGTTCTAGCTGTTTACGGAGGACAAGACGTGGACAAGCAATTGAAAGTCTTACAGAAAGACGTATCAATTGTTGTAGCTACACCAGGTAGATTAATTGATCATATAAAACGAGGAACGATTGATCTAAGTAAAATCTCCTATTTTGTACTAGATGAAGCAGACCAAATGCTTCATATTGGATTTTTAGATGAGATTAGCTATATTATGAGACATATCCCTACATCAAGACAAACAATGTTATTTTCTGCAACCATTTCAAAGGACGTTGAAAAGCTTGCGAAGAAATATACGAAAAATGCGGAATATTTTACCGTGGAAGCAAAACAAGGACCTGCAAAAACCGTTAAGCAAGTAAGTATACATACAACTGATCGCGCCAAGCAGGGAACGTTAATGACCTTAGTTAAGGAAGCAAATCCTTATATGGCCGTAATTTTTTGCCGAACAAAGCGTCGTGTAACAAAATTATATGAAGTATTGCTCGCAAATAAATTTAGCTGCGGTCAATTGCATGGTGACTTGTCTCAAACAAAAAGAGAGCAAGTAATGAAAGCATTTCGGGATGGAAAATTCCAATTATTAATTGCGACAGATGTTGCTGCAAGAGGGTTAGATATTGATGGAATTACACATGTTTATAATTACGATATTCCTCAAGATGCAGAGTCCTACGTTCATCGAATAGGCAGAACGGGAAGAGCTGGCACCGAAGGATATGCGGTTACCTTTTATTCCTCTGATGATAGACCTTTGTTAGATTCAATAGAAAATCAATTAGATATTAAAATCGAAAAAATCCAACAACCTAAAAAATCTGATTCAGATAAAAAAGGAATGGAAAAGAAACCACAGAAAAAGACTTACAAAAAACAAAGTTCTACTAAAAATAAAGATGAATCTTCCCGCTCAGCCACATCAGATAAAAAGGGAAGTGACAGTAAACGTAAACCATTTTCAAATAACAGTAAGAATAGAGCAAATTCAACTCAATCTCCAACAAAAAAATGGACAAAACCAACAAAGCGAACGGGAAAAAGATAAAGAAAACTTCCATCAGTGGGAGTTTTTCCATATCCCCCGCTGATGGTTAGTTGCACTATCCGACCTTGACGAGAACGTTTCAACCCCTAGCTTCTTCGATTTTTCGCAAGCTTATGGTAAGGGTCTTATTGCCGGATAAAATTTAATTTTGGTACAAAAATCTATAGTTGTGATAGTGAAAGGAGTTCATACCATGCTAAAAAAAGAAATGAATAAGTATTTAGAGGAAAGAAAATTACAAACGGAAGAAAAAATAGTTCTTTTTGAAGAGGAATTGAATTATGTTAAAAAAGAAGGTCTTATAGACGAAAATATAGTGGTTGAACATACAGCTGAACGTTTTTCTGATTTGTATATGGAGCTTGCCAATAAAGAAACCGACGAAGTAGTGACAGAAAATGTTCAAAAAACGATTCTAAAAGAAGAAGTACGTTATTTAGAGAGAAATATAGAATTTTACCTCTATGTAGAGACGAAAGCATTTGACATTGTTTCCGTTGATTCTATGTCTTTAGAAGTTGATTCTGTTTTTGATACATACGAAATTTTATGTGGGTTAAAATGTCCTAAAAAGGCAGAAAAGGAGATTCGAACGTTTTTGGAAAATCATTTAACAGGAGATGATTCCTCTTACCATTTAATGTTCAATGGAAATGATGGCCTTTGGGATTTCAATTTTTCTTTAGAAAAAATTAGTGGGTTCCGAAAAGAGATGGAAATTGGGGAAGCATTAAAATTAGCTTATTTATTTTTATTTGCATTAAATGAAAAGTTGTCTGCATAATCATTTAGTAAGTACATCCACAAAATGATTATGCCTCGTTGATTTTTATAGGACTTTTACTTGTAAAATTCAGGACTGACCCTAGAAGCAAGGCATTGATTATGCGATTGAAGCACTTGGTTATCGCATAGAAAAACAAACGAATGCAACAAAATAATCTGAAAACCATAGATAAGTAGAGAAGAAATTTTTCTGCTATCTATGGTTTTTTTGTTTTTTTGATAAATAGTTTTTCATCATTCTGGAAAAAAATAAGAAGGAAATACAAAGGAGAGAAGATACGATGCCTGAATTGCCAGAAATGGAAAACTATAAAATCCTCTTAAATGAATTAATTATTAGTCGACCGATTACCTCTATTACGATTAATCGAGATAAATCTATAAATATGCCAGCCCAATCTTTTATTAACCAATTAAACAATGCTTCCATTATTCAAGTCGAAAGAAGAGCAAAACACTTACTATTCCATCTATCTAATCAAAAGGTTCTCTTATTACATTTAATGCTTGGTGGGTGGATGTTTTATGGGAGTGAAGAGGAAAAGCCCAAACGAACCATTCAAGTCCAGTTATCATTTGGAGCAGAACATTTATACTTTATTGGATTAAGATTAGGGTATCTTCATTTATTGACGAAAAAAGAATGCAACAAAATGCTAAGCGATCTTGACCCAGAACCGTTAGAACCTCAATTTACAGAAGAAATTTTCCTAAATATACTTAAGGAAAGAAAAGGAACGATAAAGCTTAAATTAGTAGACCAACACTTCATTTCAGGAATTGGCAATTGTTATTCTGATGAAATATGTTATAAGGCACAAATTTTGCCGATGAGAAAACTAGAAAAGTTAAAGGAAACAGAACATAGAAAGCTCTATCGTTCCATGCTGCAAACATTAAAATCAGCAACTACAATAGGAGGATATATGGAGCATCCACTTTATGTAGGCGATAAAAAAACTGGTAGTTATGATGAACGTTGCAAAGTATATGATAGAGAAGGAGAAATATGTCCACGCTGCAAGAACAAAATAGTGTTGATAAAAATATCATCGAAAAAGTGCTTTTATTGTCCTGGCTGTCAGTTTTAAGAATCTGACTGCATATAATAGGATTAAATTATTAAAATGAGGACAGACTATTCTTTTAGCCCAACTTATCCATGAATGAACAATGAAATGATAAGGAGTGAGAAAATGCCTTTATTGAAAAAGGGACTATTTCTTATAATACTATTATCCATTTTCCTGTCTGGCAGCACACCTATTCCTTTATCTCCGATAGCATTGGCAGCAGAAAATCATAAAAAAGCAACATTATCTACCGCATTGGAATCACTTTTAAATACAGAACCTGAATTAAAGGGAAGTTTAGCAGGAATTAGCATACGGGATCAAGAAACAGGAACTATTCTTTTTGAACATATGAGTGATTTGCGTTTAACCCCTGCATCCAATATGAAGTTATTGACTTCGGCAGCCGCTTTAAAAGTCTTAGGGGAAGATTATCAATTTATCACGGAAATTTATGGAGATGGAAGGGTGGATAAAGGCCGTTTAAAAGGAAATTTATACATAAAAGGAAATGGTGATACAAGTCTCCTAGCATCAGATCTAGACAAGCTATCTAAGGATATAAAAAAGAAAGGAATTCGTTATATTGATGGGGATATTATAGGCGATGATTCGTGGTATGATGACATGCCATATTCCATCGATTTAGCATGGAGCGATGAAACCACTTATTATGGCGCTCCAATCTCTGCATTAACGCTTTCACCAGATAAAGAATATGATGCTGGCACTGTATTACTTGAAATAAAACCTGGAAAAAACGAAAGCGATCCGGTCGTAATAGATACATTCCCTAACACAAATGAAATTAACATTGTAAATAACGCCAAAACAGGTGCGAAAGAATCAGCAACAAGCTTAAAAGTAAAAAGGAACCATAACAGTAAAGTTGTTACTGTTACAGGAAGACTACCAATTAACGCTTCCGTAAAAAAAGAGTGGATTTCCGTTAATAACCCTACAAGATACACGTTAGACGTGTTTCAACAAGCATTAAAGAAAGAAGGAATTCACTGGAAAGGGACGGTCAAAAAAGGAAAGACACCACAAATTGCTTCCATAATTACAACTCATTCTTCGATTCCACTTTCTGAGTTACTTATTCCATTTATGAAACTAAGTAATAATACAATCGCAGAGACGCTAATTAAAGAAATGGGCGTGGTTAAGAAAGGGGAAGGTAGTTTTAAAAGGGGAATTGAGGTACTAGAAGAAGAATTAGTGGCTTTCCACCTTGACCCAAATAATATGCTTATTCGTGACGGATCAGGTATTTCTCCAATAGATTTTATATCTGCCGATGATCTAAGCATGCTTTTATATGAAGTACAGGCAGAGCCATGGTTTCCAACTTTCAGTCAGTCATTACCGATTTCAGGTAATGAAGATCGGATGGTTGGCGGAACGCTTCAACATAGATTGAATTCTGATAACACAAAAGGGAAAGTATTAGCTAAAACTGGAACGCTTACCGCTGTAAGTTCATTGTCTGGCTATATGGAGAGTAAAGATGGGAAAAAATATATATTCTCTATTTTATTAAATCACCTTGTCGATGAAGAAAAAGGAAAAGACATTGAAGATCGGATAATTGAAACATTAGCAGAATATTAATGTAAAAAGACCATTACACTGTTCCTACTTTCAAAAAAATAGGACGAGGAAATGGTCTTTTTTAATGGCTATTTTCTATAAATTGTTGTTTTCTTAAGGGGAAATCAATTATTCAGCTTGCGAGTAATAGAAACAAACTTCATAAAAATAGGTTTTTTAATTAGTCCTTTTTAGCAGTCTTCGCCAAATCTGTAATATATTCAAAAAAGTCATCCCTATTTACATCATGCACAACAGAAACAGGTCGACCGTCTTCACTTATTAATATTCTCCCTTGGGATGGAGCTTCTGTTAATGCGATTGATTTTACTTCTTTCATTTTAACAAGTTCTTTTTTGCCAATTGTTGCTGTAGTTAACACATCCCATAGATAATAGGTTGAATTCGTTTCAACATGGACAAGAGGTGGACAGGCTGCATAACATTGGCCAACAAAATCTACACCTGTGAATCTTCTTAAGGACGCCCACTGGTTACGTACAGAGATGGTTAATGGTACTTGATTTGTACTTTCTAAAGCAACCATTTCAATTTTTAAATCGCTAGCCCAAACGGTTGCTACTGCCCAAGGATCCCAGAAAGCATTCCATTCAGCAGTACCGTCATGCTCAGGTTCTTGTACATTTCCGACCTCTAAAAATGTTCCACCCATCCATACTAATTTGTCAATTTTCGCTTGAATGTCTGGGGCAATCTCAATAGCTCTTGCTAAATCAGTTAGCGGTCCAGTAAACAGAAGCGTTGTTTTGTCAGGATTTTCCCTTACTGCTTTGATTAAATGCTCATGTGCAGAAAGTTCGCTTTCAGGTGCATTTACAACACCACTTTCATTTAATATCGGAAGGGCATCAACATAAAAAGTATGCATTCTCCAGTCTTTCGGAAAAGGATTAACTCCACGAGAATTGGATCTAGCAACTTCAATTGCTCCATTTCCAAATCGATCAATAATCTTTCTACTAGCACTGATACCAGGCTCTAAATAGCCATCTGCCGGGATAACGGAAACACCGATTAACTCCACTTCATCCATTTGAAGAAGAAGAAATAGAGAAACTAGATCATCAATACCAGCGTCATGATTAAAATAAACTTTCTTTGCCAAAAACATTCACTCCTATGTAAACAATCATTTATTCCCCGCTTGGACGGGAAGTAACCCTATAATGGTAGCTACTTTCTATAACCTATTCTATAATACTATCAGATCAATGTGAATAATTAGTAAAAAAGAAATAAGAGCTACTATTTGCTAAATAAGGAATTAAACATGTTTTTCACCTGCAATAATGTACTATATGCTTATGAATAAGACGTTGTATAATGCCATGAGAATCATAAGAAAGGAGTTTGCTCATGGATTTTACAGCTTTTTTACTATACTGTGTTATTGTTACTTTTACACCAGGACCTACTAATATTGTCATTTTATCTACCGTGCATAATAAAGGAACGAAAAAAGCTTTAGAATATACATATGGCGCAACTATTGCCTTTGGTTTGCTACTTGTATTATCAGCTATGTTAAACTCTATGCTTATAGAGGTCATCCCAAAAATAATTATCGGTATGCAGATACTAGGAAGTTTTTATATGTTTTATTTGGCTTATCAACTATATAAAGCTGATTCTTCGAAAGAAAACGTTGAACATTCAGCTAGCTTTAAGTCAGGTTTCCTTATGCAGTTTTTTAATCCAAAGGTAGTTCTTTTTACTATTACCGTGATTCCCAGTTTTATATTGCCAAACTATATGCAACTACCTGCCATAACAATGGGAGTTATTGTGATCACTATCATTGGATTTTTAGCTTTTATTACATGGGTTTTATTTGGTACAATCTTTAAGCGCTTTTTACAGCGGCATAAGAAAATCGTGAATATATTAATGGCAATATTTTTAGCTTATTCTGGAATAATGAACTGGATGTAGGCAAGCTTTTATGAGGTGAACAATATGGATAGATTTTTGTATAAAAAAGCAGCTGGCATTACGGCACTATCAGCAAGTATGCGTGATTTTACTTATAAAAAACATGCTCATAAAGAATATGCGATAGGGGTAACATTGCGAGGAATTCAACACTATACCTTAGATGGTAGTTTACAGTTATCTTATCCAAATGGAGTAATGCTTTTCAACCCAGAACAGGCACATGACGGAATGGCCCATGATAAAACAGGTCTTGATTATGTAATGCTCTATTTGGATCCAAAATTACTATTAGAGGCATTAGAGAAAAAGGAACTGATTCAATTTTCACAACCTATTATTTATGATGTTCAACTTGAAGAAAAAATTTTAAAGCTGTCCCATGCAATTTTAAACGAAAAAGAGGAGGCCCTGTGTGCTGAATTACTACTTTCACTTACAGATAGACTTATACAAACAAATCCATCTTCATCCATTAAGAAAGACAATGTGTTAATTAGAAAAGCAAAAGATATGATTCATAGTAACTTAGCAAATGTACTTAAGTTAGAAGAGATATGTAAAGAGCTCCAGTTATCAAAATTTCAGTTTATTAGATTGTTTAAGACTCATACTGGAACCTCTCCCTACCAATATTTCCTAAATAGTAAAGTAGAATATGCAAAACAGCTAATTGAACAAAATAAAGATATATATGCAGCCGTAACAGAATGCGGTTTTGTTGATTTAACCCATTTAAATAGACACTTTAAAAGTGTATATGGATTAACTGCTTTTGAATATCTATCCCTTTTAAGATAAGAAGTAGTTAAAATCAAGATTTCAATCACAACAAGAGGCTGGGATAGAACAAAATATATAATAGATAAAGACGAACAATCTCTCATTTAGTAGCGAAACCAACTCGTTCCATCATTTTTTTAAAAGAAAATATAATGAGTAGGAAATACAAAGCAGCCTGAATACATGCAGACTCCTATGGGAGCTGCGAGAAAGTCCAAGACCCTGCAGGAACGGGGAGGCTGGCGCTTGCCCCATGGAAAGCGAAGTATATTCAGGCTGCGGGGATCACCACAAACCTTCTTTCTTAAAATAAATAAAACCCTAAACAATTATACGAACTTTCTTAGCATGTACGTATAATCGTTTGGGGGTATTGGGTTGAAAATACTTATGTCCCAGCTTCTTCATCGTATTTTTTTATGAGAAGCTTATTTTACGCTATCATATCGGACAAAAAGTTCGTTATTTGCGACCAAAGTCGGCCTTAATCTCCCCATACTTATTGGTATCCCATTTTAAAATCTTATTTGAATAACTGTTTTCTTTTAGCCATTTTTCTGCGCGCTCCATTAATTTCCATAATTCCTCTGTTCGTTTATCTCTTACTAATGTAGTATTTGCTTTTTTATTACGAACCCAAGATAATGCTGTCATACTGTCGCTGTATATAGTTGTGTTCTTACCTTGTTTTTGCAGTAGACTTAATGCATGGACAATCCCTAAAAATTCCCCAATATTATTGGTACCGAATACAGGACCATAGTGAAAGAGAACTTCTCCTGTTTTCGTATTTACTCCTCGATATTCCATCAAGCCAGGATTTCCACTACACGCCGCATCTACTGATATACTATTTTCCTCAATAGCCTCAAAAGAAGTGCTAGCCTGCTTTTTAGAAGTAGTACTTTTTGAAGCAGTTTTTGTTACATTTCCACCTTCATTAAAAGCTTTTTCTGCTTCCTCTAATGTTGGAAAGGATTTAAATGATGCTCCTTTAAATCCTTTTGTCTGTCTTTCGCATTCCGCCCAAGTAGAAAAAATCCCTGCTTTTCTGCCATTCCATACTACGTAATATTTTTTTCCTGCCATATAATCATCCAACCTTTCACACCTATTGGTTAATCATATCATACGAGTGAGTCGAAATAAAAATATACAGAATTTCTTATAAACCTCTTGAAAAGGCTTTCTATAAATCTTGTAATTTACTATAATGATGTTGAGTAAAATAGGAAGGTGGGGAATATATTGCTACAGCTACTTCCACTAATGATTGAACGAGTCGGTATTTTAGTTATCTTTGCCTTCTTATTGTCGAGGATCAAGATTTTCCGTTCCATTATCCATAATGAATCACAATGGCAAGATAAACTATCTTTAATTTTCATCTTTGGCGCCTTCGGAGTTATTAGTAACTATACTGGAGTAGAAATATTAAAAGGAAGCATTAGCACGCATACATGGCAGCATGAATTAGATGTTTCAAGTGCTATTGCCAACACAAGAATTATGGGTGTTGCTATTGGTGGATTGGTTGGTGGGCCATTAGTAGGTTTAGGCGTGGGATTAATAGCTGGTCTTCATCGCTTAACATTAGGCGGTTTTACTGCATTAGCCTGTGGCTTGTCTACCATCATGGCAGGGTTATTGACCGGCTTAATCGGTAAGAAATACTCCATTAAACAAGATTCTGCCAGCAAAGCAGTGATTATCGGCATTGCGATGGAAATTATTCAAATGGTATTTATCCTTTTGATTGCGTCGCCATTCCAACTTGCACTCGAACTAGTTAAGATTATTGCCTTTCCTATGATTGTCATTAATGGCTTTGGGATGCTAATTTTTATTTATATTATTCAAAACATTCTCTTAGAAGAGGAAAAAACAAAAGCAGCACAAACAAATATTGCCTTAAATATTGCACAATCTACCTTAGCTTACTTTCGGCAAGGGCTAAACCCGGAATCTAGCAAACAGGTTGCTAAAATTATGTTAAAAGCAACCAATGCTGATGCTGTGTCTATAACAAATAAGTCGATTGTTTTGGCACATGAAGGCCTTGGTGGAGATCACCATATTCCTTTAGAAAAAACGTCTACGAAACTAACAGAAAGAGTGTTAAGAGAAGGAAATATATTAATCGCCAAAAATAAAGATGAAATACAGTGTAGCAATCAAGCCTGCCCACTACACGCAGCCATTCTATTACCCTTAAAAGCAAATAATAAAACAGTCGGCACATTAAAACTTTATTTTGCCAATCCTAAAAACATTCAATTAGTAGAATATACATTAGCTGAAGGATTGAGTAAGTTATTTTCCTTACAGCTTGAATTAGCAGAGGCAGAGCTACAACAAAAGTTGTTGAAGGATGCAGAAATTAAAGCACTGCAAGCACAAGTCCATCCTCATTTTCTCTTTAACAGCATGAACACAATTTCGGCGCTTATCCGCACAGATGGGGAAAAGGCTCGGCAGATGATTCACAAATTAAGTACCTATTTCCGCAGTAACATCCAAGGTTCCAAAAATATGTTAATCCCTTTAAGTCAGGAATTAGAACATGTCCATGCCTTTTTAGCATTAGAAGAAGCTAGATTTCCTGATAAATTTATTTTAAATGAATCCGTGGAGTCTGAATTAAAAAAAGTTCTTATTCCGCCTTTTACTTTACAGCCTTTAGTAGAAAATTCGATTCGGCATGCTTTTTCAAAAGGTACAGTAGGAACGATAACGATATGTGCTTATAAAGATAACGACAAGATGGTGTTAATAACAGAAGATGATGGCAAAGGCATGAGTGAAGATACTCTTTACATGATTGGTCAAAAAAATATCACCTCTAGCACTGGTACTGGTACTGCACTTTGGAATATCCAGGAAAGAGTGAAAAAGATATATGGAGATAAAGGGAGATTTACGATTGAAAGTGAATGGAATAGAGGAACAAAGGTGATGATTACATTACCATCTAAGGAACCAACGATCTGGAGGGGAGTAGATGATTAAAGCATTAATAGTGGAAGACGAACCATTAGCAAGAGATGAATTAAGGTATCTTTTAAAAAGAAGCAATAAAATGGAGATAGTGGCAGAATGTGATGATTTAGATACTGCTTTACAAGTAATAGATGATCAAGAAATAGATGTTATTTTTTTAGATATCCAGCTTGGAGAAGAAAACGGAATGAATTTAGCAGAGCGCATAAAAGAAAAACGAAATGCACCAGAAATAGTCTTTGCTACGGCTTTTGATGAGTATGCACTTCGAGCTTTTGATGTGAATGCTGTTGACTATTTATTAAAGCCGTTTGAAGAAGAACGCATAAATCAAACCATTGTAAAACTGCAAAATAGGAGAGGCACGAAAAAGAATGACACATCAAAAAATAACCAAAGCACTACTCCAATACAAAAAAATAAATTAGCCGTCACGACAAATGACAGAATTAAGATCATTGATTTAAATAAGATTGTCTATATTAGTGCACAAAATGGCAAAACATTGCTTGTTACGGAAGAAGAGCAATTAGTCATTACCTTTACTTTAACGCAATTAGAACAAAAATTAGTAAACAGCCCAATCATGAAAGTACATCGTTCTTATTTGGTTAATAAAGAAAAAATTAGCGAAATTGAACCATGGTTTAACTCAACCTATTTATTATGTATGGATAATGGAGAGAAAGTGCCATTAAGTAGAAACTATACAAAAGAGATTAAGCTGTTATTTGGATTTTAACCTCATTCTTTTCGAAATACATAACTTAACCGACTGGATAAAACCATTGTATTTTATCCAGTCAGTTTTGCATTTCAAAATCATTTCTCTGCATTTTATCATGAAAACGCTTTTTCCTCCTTTTCATTTTTTATAATAAAACCATTAAAGGAGGTAGATAAAAATGAATGCGGTTACAATCGTAATAGCATCTGCATGTATTTTAATGATTGCTTATCGTTTATACGGGACCTTTATGGCGGTAAAAGTATTGAAACTAAATGATAAGGAAAAAACTCCTGCCCATGAATTAAATGACGGCAAAGATTACGTACCAACAAATAAGTGGGTAACCTTTGGACATCATTTTGCAGCCATTGCTGCAGCTGGGCCACTTGTAGGACCTATTCTTGCAGCACAATTCGGCTATTTGCCTGGATTAATTTGGCTCTTGATTGGTGCTGTTATCGGGGGAGCTGTTCATGATGCTGTCGTATTATTTGCTAGTATGCGAAAAAAAGGGAAATCTTTATCTGAAGTAGCAAAAGATGAACTTGGCCCAGTCGCGGGTTTCTGTACAGGTCTTGCGATGCTATTTATCATTACAATTACAATGGCCGGTTTATCCATGGTAGTGCTGCATGCTTTAGAGAGAAATCCTTGGGGCACGTTCTCGGTAGGAATCACCATTCCGATTGCTATGGGAGTGGGGATATTTTATAAAAAGACGGGAAACTTGAAACTATGTACGACTATTGGCTTCATCTTATTAATGATCGGTGTATTTGTCGGACCGATGATTCAAGGTACAGTACTTGGGGATTGGCTAACACTTGATACAAAAACACTTGCTATTATTCTTCCTATTTATGCATTTTTTGCAGCTGCACTTCCTGTTTGGCTACTATTGGCTCCTCGGGATTATTTAAGTAGCTTTATGAAAATCGGCGTGTTTATTGCTCTTATTATCGGTGTGTTTATCATCAACCCAGCTATTGAATTTCCTGCATTTACGGAATTTGTAAATGGCGGTGGACCAGTTATTGCAGGGCCAGTATGGCCTTTCATTTCCATAACGATTGCATGTGGCGCTATTTCCGGATTCCATGCATTTGTTGGCTCAGGTACAACACCGAAAATGCTTGATAAGTGGAGCGATATTAAAGTCGTGGGCTTTGGTGCGATGCTTGTAGAATGTTTGGTAGGTATTATGGCGCTTATTGCTGCTACAGCTCTACATCCTGGTGATTATTTCGCGATAAACTCCTCACCAGAGGTTTTTCAAACACTTGGGATGAGTGTTTCAAACTTGCCAGAATTAAGTCGTGAAATCGGCATTGATTTAGAAGGCAGAACTGGTGGTGCGGTTACATTAGCCGTTGGAATGTCCTATATATTCACAGAAATCTCTTGGTTCTCTCATCTTGCTTCTTATTTCTTCCAGTTTGTAATTATGTTTGAAGCGGTATTTATTCTAACGGCCATTGATGCTGGAACGAGAACTGCACGCTATTTAATTCAAGACTTTCTCGGAGAATTTTACAAACCGCTTAAGAGAGTAGATTGGTTACCTGGTTCCATTTTTGCAAGCGCATTGGCATGTATTATGTGGGGATACCTCTTATTCTCTGGTGATATTAGCTCTGTCTGGGCACTATTTGGTGTATCCAATCAGCTAATGGCAACAATCGGCCTTATTATTGGCGCAACCGTTATACTAAAAATGGCTGATAAGCGAAGATATATGCTTACATGTTTAATCCCAATGGCCTATTTATTCGTAACCGTAAATTACGCCGGTGTTTGGATGGTGAAGAACGTTTATTTAAATCCAGAAGCAGCAGGTTATAATGTGCTAAATGCTGTGCTTTCCATCATCATGCTAATATTAGGGATTATTATCATTATTGCCGCTACAAAAAAATGGTTCGATACATGGAATACTCCTCGAATTCAAGTAGAAACAACAAATCTTTCTTAGAGCTATAGGGTAAATAGCAGGAAGGCTTGCGTAATTCCTGCTGTTTACCTTTTTTTCGCTTTCTTCAAACACACCCATCCTATTCTAATAAAAATAAATTCTCAAATAAAAGAACAAGATAACTAATAAAGTGAAACTTCCATCAATGGGAGTATATGGTTATTTGTCTCCAGATGAATTTATTCCAATCGCCGAAGAATCAAATTTAATATTATCAATTGGCGAATGGGTAATAACACAAGCATTTACACAAAAAAAGCAATGGGACCCAAACGGAAAGAAAGATGTAAAAATGGCTATAAATATTTCAGCTCGCCAATTTCAGTATATTGATTTCCTTCCTTTTCTTCAGCAAGAAGTACTAAGATTACAAGTAAATACAGCAAAAATTGAATTAGAGATTACGGAAAGCATCATGCAAAATATCGAATTAGCAAAAGGGGAATTAGATAATATAAAAAGACTAGGATTTCAAATATCAATTGATGATTTTGGAAAGGGGTATTCCTCTTTAAGTTATTTAAGATCACTGCCTATTGATACGATTAAAATTGATAAAACTTTTATTGATGATATCAGCCATCCAAGACATAAAGGTTCTTTAGCAAAGGTTATTATTGATATGGGACATAATATGAATTTCATTGTAATCGCTGAGGGTGTAGAAACAAAGGATCAAATCGATTTTCTTAAGGATAATCAATGCGATATAGTCCAAGGCTATTTCTATAGCAAAGCATTAACACCTGCTGAATTGGAAAGATTATATCTTTAGATAGTAACCATTTTCTTTTTACATTTCTAAGGGTATACTAAACTCATATTGGTAAAATGTATGCAAAAATCTGTAGTAAAGTTGGTGAAAAAATGCCTTGTCAATCAAATGAAGAATTAGAAAACATTCTGTTAGAAGCAAAACAATATTCAAGTAAAGGGAAGGTTGCCGATTATATCCCCGCACTTAGTAAAGCCAATCCAGCTGATTTATCTGTAGCAATTTATCATTCTGACGGTACTTGCTATTCAGCAGGCTGCATTCATAAGAAAATCACCTTACAAAGTATCTCAAAAGTCATCACATTAGCACTAGCACTCATAGAATCAGGGGAAGAATTCGTTTTCAGCAAAGTTGGCTATGAGCCAACGGGGGATCCCTTTAACTCAATTGTTAAGCTAGAAATGAGTAATCCATCAAAACCGCTTAACCCAATGATCAATGCTGGGGCACTTGCTGTTACCCATATGATTAAAGGTAGTTCAGTAGAAGAACGATTTCAGAAAATCATTGATTTCGTCAAACTTCTGTCGGGAAATCAAGAAATAAGTTATTCAAAAGAGGTGGCTAAATCCGAATTTGAAACCTCTCATTTAAATAGAGCACTGTGTTTTTTTATGAAACAACACAGCATTATAAATGAAGATGTAGAGGAATTATTAGACTTATACACAAAGCAATGCTCTATTGAAGTGAACTGTTTAGATTTAGCGCGAATTGGCATAGTTTTCGCTTTAGATGGCAAAGAACCAATAACAAACAAACAATTAATGCCATCCTCTATTGCGCGTATCTGCAAAACATTTATGGTAACATGCGGAATGTACAATGCATCTGGTGAATTTGCCGTCCGAGTCGGAATTCCAGCAAAAAGTGGTGTTTCTGGCGGAATATTAGGAGCAGTTCCAGCTCGTTTCGGCATCGGAATTTCAGGTCCTGCTTTGGACGATAAAGGTAACAGTGTGGCAGGATTAAAGTTATTAGAAATCCTCGCAAAAAAATATGATTTAAGTATGTTCTAAAAATCCAAATGATCACTAACCTCTCGTTTTAACGAAAGAGAGAATAGTGATTTTTTTGGTTAATCCACTCCCTGTTCGGGTAACATAACAATACTCACATGTTAGGAAAAGGGGGATAAACATGAGTTTAACACCTCAGCAGCGTATAGAGTTACACGGATTTAACAATTTAACGAAATCATTAAGTTTTAATATGTACGATATCTGTTATACCCGAACGAAAAGTGAACGGGAAGCTTATCTCCAATATATTGACGAACAATATAATGCAGATCGACTAACAAAAATTTTAAAAAATGTTTCGGATATTATCGGTGCGCATGTATTAAATGTCGCAAAACAAGACTATGAACCACAAGGAGCTAGCGTCACTCTACTTGTTTCAGAGGGACCAGTAACAGAAGCACCTAAGGAAGTTTTTGAGGAATCACCAGGACCACTTCCAGGCTCAGTCGTTATGCATCTCGACAAAAGCCATATAACGGTACATACATATCCTGAATATCATCCAGATGAAGGAATCAGTACCTTTCGTGCCGATATCGATGTTTCTACATGTGGTGAAATCTCGCCTTTAAAAGCATTAAACTATTTAATCTATTCTTTTGATACCGACATTATGATTATGGACTATCGAGTAAGAGGATTTACCCGGGATATACAGGGGCACAAACTCTTTATCGATCACGATATTAATTCCATTCAAAACTATATTCCAGACGATGTGAAGTCTCAATTTGATATGATTGATGTAAATATTTATCAAGAAAACATTTTTCATACAAAATGTAAGTTGAAACAATTTGACTTAAATAATTATTTATTTGGCTATAAAGAAGATGAACTATCTACATCAGATCGTATCTTTATAACGGAAAAACTTACAGAGGAAATGAATGAGATTTTTTATGGAAAAAATATAAAGTGAAACTGCCATCAGTGAGGGTTTTCTTCCTCCCCAGCTGATGGTTAGTTGAACCAATCAGACCTTTACGGACAGTATAAGTGGTATAAAATAAATCAAAAAATTCGCTGGGCATCTTTACGATAAGGGATGTACCGGTTTTTTTGTGGATAGTTCCTATCAATTTAAAGTAAATGTCTAACCCATAATGCATAAATATACTTTTACAATTATTTTTAAACATTTTTTAGTAGCTTTTTCATAGAAAATTGGTAAACTAGTAATGTAGAAAGATAGAAAGGTGCGAAAATGATGAAACAAATCATCTTAGATGCAATTAATGAAAATGAATCGATATTTAAAAATATAAGTATTTATATTGGCGAAAATCCTGAATTAGGTCATGAGGAATTTAAAGCTTGCAAAATATTAACTGATACATTGAAAGAACATCAATTCGCTGTAGAAACAGGAATTTGTGATTTACCTACTGCTTTTAAAGCAACCTTTGATAGTGGTAAAATCGGTCCTGTGATTGGCTTTATGGCAGAGTATGATGCCTTACCTGAATTAGGTCATGCATGTGGACATAATTTAATCGGGATTGTGGTAATTTAAAAAGAAGCGCTTTGTATCAGTGTTTAAGAGGGCGCTTCTTTTCTTTTGACCACATTTTGACCACATTATGATTCTTTTACGCGTTTTTCGAACAATTCTGCAACGTTTGACTGCATCGAAATAGAAGAATGACTATATGTATCCAAAGTCATTTTTATCGATGAATGCCCAAGGCGATCAGCAACTAATTTAGGATTAACTTTTAACTCTAACAAAATAGTTGCGTGTGTATGGCGTAAATCGTGAATGCGTATCTCTGGTACACCAGCAAGCTTACAAATTTTACGAAAATGACGATTTAGATTAGTCGGTCGGAAAATACTTCCGTTTTCTTTACAAAAAATCAATCCGTTATCTTGGTACTCTTTTTTAAAGAGCTTTTTATATTGTTGATTTCTTTCGATTTGGCTTTTTAACACTTCAACACATACATCATTAATAGCTATCTGCCGATAAGAAGATTCATTTTTAAGCAAAGATAACTTTATTCCATCTTTCGATTCCACAACACTTTGTTTTAAAGTAATAACATTATTAGAAAAATCAATATTCATTCTTGCTAATCCTAAAACTTCGCCTTTGCGCATCCCTGTAAAAGCAGCAAAAGCAAAAACGTTGTAATAAAACCGATCGTATTCTTTAGCAGCAGCAAGAAACTTATTGAGTTGTGCTGCTGTCCAAACATGCAGACTGCTTTTTCGTTTAGCTGATACACTTAACTTTTCAAAAGGGTTCTTGTTAATGAGTTCTAATTCTACTGCGTGATTTAAAATTTGTTTCAAAAATGTGATAGTTTTACGCATTGTCGAAACTTTGTATTTTTTAATATATTCATCCTTGAACTTTTGACCGTGAATAGGTTTTAAATCTTGTAATTTCATATTTCCGAAGAATGGAATTAGTTGCCTTTTAACTGTAGATGCATAACGTTCAAATGTCACTTGTCTTATGTTTGGTTTATGACTAACTAGAAACTCGTTAGCAAATTCAGTAAAAGTTATTTTTGTCGGCTCTATCCATAAACCATTACCAATTTCATAATTTAATTCATTTAATGCTTTTTCTGCTTCTTTCTTTGTCTTAAAGCCACTTTTTGTTTTTTGCTTGCGTTTATTCGTAACCGGATCTCGACCAATATCAACCGTATAACTCCATGTCTTCCCGCGTTTCCTCACATATCCTTTCATTTTTCCTACTCTCCTTTTTACCTGTTCCAACAATTATCAATGTTGCTGTAATTAGTATGGTGTCTTTAGGTAAATCGCTAACTCTAACTATTCTCATACGTTGGTCCCCCTACCAAAAAGAAAAATAAGCAGAACAAATGTTCTTATAATACATAATCTAGTATATCATTATTACGCTTATCTAACGATAAAAAATAGAGGAAAACAATAACAATCTTTCGACATGTTTCGAGTTTGGTAATATTGGTGATTAATATCACTTTTTATCCTTATTATTCACATTTCTTTCCAACATTTCTACTATTTCTGCAAATTTTAACGCTTGTTCGGGGGTTATTCCTTTTTTCTCTAATTCCTTACCAACTATCATCCATTTAACACCAGCATCTTTTAATTCTTGAGGTGGTTCTTTTTTATCTGCTAATAAATCTACAATAGAGACATCTAATATTTCCGCAAAATCTTGTAATCTCTCAATGGGTGGTGTAGTGTTTTCTGATTCGACCTTAGAAACGTATGTGTGTGTTACTCCTAAACGTTTCGCTAATTCTTCTTGTGTCCATCCTTTTCCTTTTCTCAATGATCTAATTCTAACTCCAAATCCCTTCAATGTTCACCCTCCTAATATATAAAAATAGCATAAATACATTATCCTAAAACTTGAACAAATCCACAAGATATAAGTTGCTTATCTTGAATAATAATTCTATTGATAAGATTGTATATTAAAAAATGGAATGAAATAAAACGAAATAAATTGAAATAAGAAGAAAAATAATACACAAAACTACTTGACTAATGATTCAAGTAAAGTTATGATAAACACATGAAATAGAACACTGATTCAATCGCATCACGAAATAAAACTTGAGTTATCATTCAAAAACGAAAGATGTTGTTAACTAATTTTTCTAGCTATGGATATAACTCATTTTTTTATAAGCAAAAACTTGAATTATTGTTCAAATTTAATGGAAGGAGGGTTCTTGATGGGAGCGCAACAAGAATACTATCTTAATTTATTAGTTGATTATCCAGAGTTAATGAAAGCGGAAGACGTTGGAAAATTCTTTGATAAGAAGAGACGTTTCGGTTATGAATTAATGAAACAAACTGATTTTCCAACTACGGAAATTGGTCGCCTGAAGTATGTAACAAAAATCAATTTTGCTAATTGGTTAGCGAATCAAGCAAATTCAAAAATATCTTAATGTGTAGTAGATAACTTAAGTGCGGTAGAAAGAAGGTGGTCTTTTGAAACCTTATGTAGTAAAAACTAGCAAAAAAAATATAGAATTGTTCAGTCTTATCGACCAATTAGACCAATTGAATGAAGATATTTTATATCAAGCAATAAGACGGAAGTCCAAACGCTTAGACGTTATCGAAAAGAGCGCTAAAGAATTAGAATTACTTGCTGTTAAGATTCAAAAACAAGTAGCCAATATGAGAAGGAAGTAATCGCAACATACGAAACTATTACGCAATAAGGAGGTAAGAACATTGGATAACGTACAACTTCTAAATTACATTAACCAATCCCTAAACAGCGGAGCAAGTATCATATTATCAATGGGTAACTTTAATCAAGAAACATATGAGCAAGCAAAGAAAGAAGCTAGAACCGTATTTGGAGAAATGAAGGAAACAGAAAACTTATATGAAGGTTTAACCGTTAAATGCTTGCAAACAGAAAAAGCGAATCTCTATTTCAATGTTTGGCAAGTCTAATAGATTAATAAAAAAACTAACATACGCAGCCACGTAGTTAGTTCCTTAACAAAATACATTACGTACATTCTAACAATAATATATGAAAATATCAAGGAGGATATAAAATGTCAGAAATCAATAGAGAATTAGAAGAAATCATGAATGAGGAAGAAACGTTTACACCATTTGTAGTAAGTGATTTAGAAACTGCGTCTGAAGCCAATAGACGTATCGCATATTTTGAAGAAAAGAAACAAGAGATTGATAAAGTGGTTGAATCGCAATTAGAACCATTCCTAAACAAAATTAAAACATTAGAAGAACATGTACAACGATTAAAAGAGTGGGGAGAAAAAGAAAAGGAACCACTAACCGAAAAACAATCTTATTACGCTAACATGCTGCAATATTATTTATCGGAAGAAATTGAAAAACAAGTAGCTAGTGGGAAGAAACCAAAGAAAACACTTAGCCTTCCATACGGAAAAATCTCGTTTAAGAAACAGCAGCCGGAATTCATTAAAGATGATGATACGTTACTGGAATATGCAAAAGCTAATAACCTTGTTTCAACTGTAGTGAAAACGGATTGGGCATCTATTAAAAAACAAGCGCAAATTCACAATGGTAAATTATACGATCCGAACGGTGAAGTGATTCCAGGTGTAGAAGTAATTGAACGTGCTGATAAATTTGAGTTGAAGCTAACATGATTATTTACTTAATAGCTTCTAAACCTCATATAAGCGGTTCTAACGGCTTCGTTCCGTTCAGCGAGCAAACATATTACGAAATGATAGAACGTGGCGAAATTAAAGAGATTGTGAGCGTGAATCAATATGACTGAACAACGAAAGCTAGTTAAGAAATTATCAGAAGTAATGCAAGAAGTTAAATATATAGAAAAGAAAGGTTTTAACGCTTTCCATAAATACAAATATGCTACAGAATCAGATGTAGCTGAAAAAATACGTGAAGTGTTGGCCGAGAAAATAGTCATGATGATCCCTAACATGACAAACCATAATGTAAGAGAACATGTAAATGCTAAAGGCAAAACAGAATATATCGTTACTGTAGATATGGAATTTACTTTTTATGATGGAGAAACAGGAGAAACGATTGTCTTTAACATGGCTGGCGAAGGTCAAGATGCAGGTGATAAAGCTGTATATAAGGCTATTACAGGAGCGCAAAAGTATGCGTTAATGAAAGTGTTTATGATACCTACAGGAGACGATCCAGAAGGTGATAGTAGCGTAGACGAACGAAACGTAAACAATAATAACACTAGCGGCAATACAAACTTAGCATCTGATAAACAATTGAATCTTGTAAAAAATCTGCTAAATAAAAAAGTTACGGATAAATACGACTTTACCAGTCTGTATACTAGCCTTAAAGAACGCATGAACACAACAGCTGATATGGAAAACTGGACATCATCACAGGCAAGCCAAGCAATCAAAATATTACAAGGATAGGCGGTATTTATATGTTAGCTGAACGAAAAGAAATAGAAACATATATTGAGGAACCGCAGCAAGATACACATATTTTACTAGACCACAATCACAAGCTATGGCCCGTATATTTTTGGGTTGTAGCAAGTGTGATAGGAATTTTATTAGGGGTGGGAGTTGTTAATGGATGAGAGAGATTAAATTCGATGCTATCTATAAACCAACAGGTGAACATTTTAATCCTGTATCAATCAATTTTAATGATAACACAGTTGTTGGAAACTTCGGCGGAGTTATTGGAGACTGGTGCCACTTCTCTTTAGATGGAAATTACGGTGATGCAATTCTACGTCAATACACTGGCCTAAAAGACAAAAATGGTGTGGAGATTTATGAAGGGGATATATTACATGTCTTTGAAGACGGCCACTATGGTGGAGAATATTATGCACCTATTGAATGGGTTGATTATGAAAATGATGGTGAACAGTGGGCTTTTTTTGGAACTGTTTGTCTGAAAGTAAAAGAAATTAAACATTACAACCCCAATGTTAACACAATTTTCACCAGAGGTTTTTTAACTCGAAGATATGGCAGTTGTATAGAGCTATCAGAAATGACAAGTAGAAATTATTTTATCCAAGTAATCGGCAATATCTATCAAAACGCTAATTTATTGGAGGAATCAAAATGAGAGAAGGAGATTGGGTAGTAGTAGACGGGAAAATAGAATTTATTCATCGATGCACAGATACATGGGCAACAATCGGATCCTACGCAAAGGACATAACAACTGGCGAATATGTAGTAAATCATAAAGCAGCAAAAAGAATAGATGAAGTACAACCAGCACCTTTAGAGTTAGAAAAATCAGATATTATCGCAATGATTGGATTAGCGATTGATACGAATGATACAGAGTGGTTCTTATCGTTGAAGAAACAATTAGATACTGTAATGCAAGGAGTGTAAATATGGAAGTTATCAATGTTGGTTTATATGGTGGTAAAAGCATATTTGGAGGAAAAGAAACTCCGATTGAAGCAAGTGTTATTTCTTGTGATAAACACGAAAATTGTTCCTTTTTTAAAAACGGACAATGCCTAAATGTAAGAGCTCCGTTAAGTTCAGGGTGTAAATTCGGCTCTGTGAATACAGTCAGAGGATATACAAGCAGAGCAAAGAAGTACAGTCAATTTAAAAAGCAATGGCAAGATCAAGAACAATACAACAAATTAAGTTATCCACCACAAAAATTAGGAATAATCGATAATATTGTTGTTTTTCCTTATCCATTTATACGAATTACAAAGACGTATAGCGGAAAATACGTAGTAGAAGATCCATCGTTGTTTAGTAACAGCAATTCATATATCGAGTTAGAAAAATTCAATAGCGATTTGATATATCGCATCTGCTCTTATCGCCCACAAGCAATGATGGGTGGAGAAATAACGAGTTATCAGAAAGAAAAAGTACCTTTGTTTTTAGCACATCTTCAAGAAATTATGCCAGAAGTATATGACGATTTTATTGAAGCTTATCCTAAGTTTGGTAAGAAGATAGATTACGTTGGAAGAAAAGCTTTGTTAAAAACAATTAATCCATCTGAAATTAGCTATTACAGTAGAGATTATCCGAACTTAACTAATCATTGGTACTGGGATGGCGAATTTCTCAATTATAAAAGTGGCTATGTAAGTAAGGTTTCAATAATCGATGATTACGAGATAGAGACATTTAAGCTGAAACCGTCTGATAAAACAGTTGTAAAAATAACAAGCAATGAACAGGTAACATCAGACACTGTTTTTATAGATTAGGAGGAATCAAAATGAACCTACAAAAATTATTTGAAACGCAAAAGGTACTGCGTGACCGAATCAATTATCAAAGGGAAGATCGTTTTGAAAAATTAATATTAGCATTACTGGTTGAGATTGGTGAATGTGCAAATGAATGGCGAGGCTTTAAGTTTTGGAGTAAGAATCAGAAAGCCAGAACATCTCTAGAAATAGATTGTCCAGATTGTAATAGATATGACACTCATATGTGTTGTACTTGTCAAGGTCACGGAACAATCGAATTAGGTCCGGAAAATCCACTACTCGAAGAATATGTGGACGGATTGCATTTTGTATTGGAGATTGGATTGGAACATGGTGATGACATTGATTTAAAAAATCAAGAAACATTTCCCGAAGCGTCTAAAAGGGAGACAATTACTAAACAATTCACAAAGTTGTTTTCTATAAAATGGGGAAGGGACATAGGATATCAGAATAATTATATGCAAGGTCTTGAATTATACATCGGTCTAGGTGAAATGCTCGGCTTCACATGGGAGCAAATAGAAGAAGCTTATTTTGAGAAAAACAAAGTGAACCACGAACGACAAAATACAGGGTACTAAAATGAGCATAACAAGCCTGTTTGATATGACAGTTTGCTTGATGTGCAATGGACATGGGATGATTGGTAATAAGGTTTGTCAGCAATGTAAAGGATCTGGTGAACCTCCAGTGATAATTAAAAAGAAACCTAAGAAGGTATAGTATGAGTTTTCTTTTCGGTTTTTGGGTCGGTCAAGTATCTATATTTTTGATTGTGTATTTGGGATATAGGCACCAGGAGAGAAAACATAGATAACTAAAGTGAGGTGTATGAAATGTATTTAAAGCAAGTGCAGGAATTAAAGAAAATTACTTCTAATTTAAAAAAACAAGGGAAAAGCGAAGAAGAAATAAGAAGAGCAATTAATATCTATTTACAAGAATTCAAGCGAAAAACTAACCCTAATGGTGACTTAGATATTATTTAATAGACTATTACAGTGAAGGAGTGTTTAGGGTGAAATATCAAATACCAGATAAGTTTAAAAAGGGTGACTTTATCTGTAAATACCATAAATTAAAACTTAATATTGATGAAAAGTCGTTGAGACCATTAACTCAACCCCAAAAGACACAGGATAATAAATATGTTTTATGTGATGCTATTAATTGCTTAGACGATGCTGATTATAAATTTAGCTGATGAATAGTACGAAACTTATCCGCAGAAAGGGGTAGAAAATGAATAAGATTGAAAAGATGTATAGAAAAATCATTCACAGATTAATTGTTAAATACCTAATTAAATGCGGGGGTGGTTTCCATCATGGTTCTTATGGCGAAGGTGGAAAATACGTTAGATTATTTACAGATGAAGAATACAACAGAATGCGTTATTGAACAGTCCTAAACTTATCCGCAGAAAGGAAGGGTGAAGGGAAATGAATATAGAAGAGTTAGATAAATTATTAGGGGCATGTGATGGAAACCATTCTGTTATGTTTCCTTTGCTAAAAAATAGATTGGGAATTTATAAGGATCATGAACTACCTTTCCCGGAAGAATTCCTGTTCTTTGAAGATAAATATCTTATTATCAAGAAACACATAATTGAAAACAATATAAGCACTGAAATTGTAGATATTGGATGTCAATACGGATTTCAATCGGAAATATTTTTAGACAGTCCAAGTTATATAGGAATAGACTGTCAGCTGCACAAGTTTTTTAATCAAGACAAAGAAAATATAAATTATGTTGTCGGTTTGTTTCCTGATGTTAATGTGGATATAAAAGAGAAAACGGTAATTTCGTGTATGTCATTAGGTTATTTTAATAAATTGATCGATGAAGATATAAAAAAAGCCAATGACATTATCGCTCGCTCTTTATCTGTTGCTAACACTTTGTATATAAGCTCTACAGAAAAATTAATAAAAGAAGCATCTAAATACTACAAAGAAAAAACCATGTTATACGCTTCCAAAACGGGAGATTACAACATGTACGTATTAAGCAAATGATCATCTACACATGCAAAGAATGCGATAAATCGAAAATAGAGTATCGCATTCTTCCTAAATTAAAATGTGATTGCGGTAAATATATGGATGCGGAGGAATGGGAATGAAGTTGCCAAATAATTTCACGGTGAAATCCAAACAATATAATGAGACAGCTTTTGTTAAAAAAATCGATGAAAACAAATTTGTTATAGTTCCTAAAGGTGTTTCAAGTAAGTTGTTTTCAATGAAAGGATCAATTTATGAAAGAGATTTCGTAGAAGAATCTATAGAATGCGGGAACCTTATAATCATAGATAACCAAGACGAGTTAGACATCATCAACAAGCCGTCACACTACCACAAAAACGGAATTGATGTAAATGGATACTTAGAACAGCACTTCCCAAAAGAAGGCGAATTTACCGTATCAGAAGGCTTCTACATCGGCAATGTATTAAAGTATACATCTCGATATAAATATAAAAATGGATTAGAGGATCTAGAGAAGGCTATGTACTACCTTAGTAAGTTGATAGATATAGAGAAAGGGAAGTTGCCGTCATGAACAATCTCGGCAAAACTATTATCGACTTGCGCAGCTACAATGTAAGAATCATAGAAGGGGATAAAATTATCCCTGTTGATTCCTTGCAATGGACCTTTAGAGTTTTGGTAAAAAAATAGGATGCTCGGCTATTATCCTTGCATCCTCGACAATCTTTGCTGCTTCAATTGTTTAAAACCTAAACGGACAAGCTTTTCTATCGCTTGGCTGCGACTATCAATCTCGTTACGATGTTTAAACTTATCAATCATTACGAATAATTCTTCATCCAGTGTAATAGATGTTGTGGGTTTATAGTTTGGTTGTTTATAATGTCCTCTTTTCATAAGTAGGACCTCCTTTGATAAAGTAGTCTAATAGAGTAATAACACATTGCAAAAAAAAGTTGAATAATGATTCAAGTTTATGATAAAAAGGAAGTCATTCTTTTCCATCTTCCTTGTCTGACTTTTTTAAATGTTGTTCTAATACATGTTCTATTTCTTTAGCAACAGATCTTTTGTTAAGTTCAGCCTGCTTTTTAATGTTTTCGAAAATTTCTCCATCCATTCTTAAAGTAAAACGTTTTTGCTCAGTCATTTTTTAATAATACTCCTTTCGTTATTTGCGGTGTCTTTTAGCACCATTATAGTGCATAAAAAAATATTTGTAAATACCTAAAATGACGATTGACGTCAATAAAATGACGATGTATAATTAAACACGAGAGGGGGTGACGTCAATATTATGACTACAGATGACAAAGTCAAAGTTCCTTTTACTCTCAGAATGAAAAAGGATCTTAGTGATCGCATACAATACGAAGCCAATCAATTAGGTATTTCTAAAGCTGCATACATCAATATGGTATTGCATCAAAGTTTTAGAACAAAAAATAAATAAAAAGGAGAGATTCAATTGATTATTTATACGAATGAACTACCTCGTGGGGTAGTTTTCCAGATGGAAAATGGAAATGTATATATAGGAAAAGGGAAGTAATAGCATTGGGGGATGCTAATAACTTTGTTGGAGGTAATTTAATGAATTTAACTGTAATCAATCATAACAATCAACGTGTTTTAACTACAGCGCAATTAGCCGAATCGTATGGAGCTGACAAACAGCAGATAAGTAAAAACTATACTAGAAACGCCAGTAGATATAAAAAAGGTAAGCATTATTTTGCTCTAAACGGTGAAGAAAAAAGAAGTTTTCTAAACCATGTACAAATTGACGATGGTTCAAAAAACGCCACTACACTTTATCTGTGGACAGAAAAAGGAGCATGGCTGCATGCTAAATCATTAAATACAGATGCTGCCTGGGATGCTTACGAAATGTTGGTTGATGAATACTATTCAGCTGTTAAAGTGTTATCTGAAAGAGAGCAACTTATCGCATCTATGAAACTTTCTTTAGAAACAGCGGAAGAGATTAATCATATCAAAAGCGATCTTGATTTAGTTAAACATCAAGTAAGTGAAGAATTAACACTTAACCATGGTCAACAACAAACATTACATCATGAAATTAAAAAACGTGTGGAGTCCATTAAAAATGATTATGAGTTAACAACAAGAGAAATTTACTCACAAATACATAGTCATCTAAGAAGAGCGTTTGCTGCTCCTAAGTATATTTTTGTAAAAAGAAAAGATTTTGAAGAAGCGTTATTGTGGGTGAAAACATGGAGACCATTAATATGAATAGCGTTGATCATATGGATGATAATAATTTAATTTCTACTAAACAAAATGACAATGGAGACATTATTATTAGCGGCAGAGAATTACATGAGTTCCTGGAAGTTGATTCTAATTACACAACATGGTTCAAACGTATGTGTGGTTATGGTTTCGAACAAGGAATAGACTTTATTCCTTTTTTGGAAGAAAGTACAGGTGGAAGACCTAAAGAAGATCATCAAGTCAATTTAGATATGGCAAAAGAAATTTCCATGATTCAACGTTCTGAAAAAGGAAAGCAAGCAAGACAATATTTCTTACAATTAGAAAAAATGTGGAATAGTCCAGAAATGGTTATGAAGCGTGCTTTAGAATACGCAGATAAGAGGGTTTTGGAATTGCAAGGAGCAATTGAGAAGGACAAGCCTAAAGTAATATTCGCTGACAGTGTATCAGCTTCTAAAACATCTATATTAGTAGGTGAGTTAGCAAAACTAATTAAACAGAATGGCGTGAATGTTGGTCCTAACAAATTGTTTGAATGGATGCGATCTAATGGATACTTAATCAGAAGAAACGGAACTGATTATAATATGCCTACTCAAAAATCAATGGATCTAGGGTTGTTTGAGATTAAAGAAACTACTATTACTCATTCAAGTGGAGAAATACGAATAAGCAAAACACCAAAAGTAACAGGTAAAGGCCAGTTGTATTTCATTAATAAATTTGTAGAAAAAGAAAAAAGTCCAGTGCGGCAAACACTAGACTAAAAAAACACGATCTTTATATAGTTTATTTCCTGTTTCCAATTATATACTACTTTTTTATAAAAAGAAACAGGAACTTTTGTTCGATTTACAAAGATTGAAGGTGCAATTTTATGAACAGAGATTTTAAAGGTGTTTGGATCCCAAAAAGAATATGGTTAGATAAAAATCTTGGTTGGTCAGAAAAACTCTTGTTAGTAGAAATTGATAGCTTGGATAATGAATCAGGTTGTTGGGCAAACAATGGTTATTTTGCAGATTTTTTCAACCTTAGTAAAGATAGAGTTTCTAGGATGATAAACAAACTTAAAGATAAAGGATATATAGAAGTAACTATTTACTATAAAGAAGGCACGAAACAAGTAGATAAGAGAGTTATAAAAGTTAATAGATGTATAGGTGAAATTACCGATACCTATCTGAATAAACACCGGGAGGGTATAGGTGAAAACACCGATACCCCTATCGGTGAAAACGCCAAAGATAATAATACATCTTTTAATAATACAATTAATAATACAAATAATATATATATGCATTCTGAAAAGAAAAATGCTAATTCTAAACCTAAAAAAATAAACCTATCAGAATATGTTTCTATGACACAAGAAGAATATGAAAAGCTTATTGAACAGTTTGGAGAAGTAAATGCTAATGAACGTATCGAAACGTTGAACCTTTATAAAGGATCTACAGGAAAGAAATATAAGAATGATTACCTCACTATATTGAACTGGGCAAGGAAAGAGAAGAAAGGAGCAAATAATGGAACCAATATCCGACGTAATGAAAACGCTCATGCAGAAGCATCCAAAATTAGCGAAACGAATGAACGAAGAAAAAAACTCGCTAACATCAAATCCAATACAGATATTGACATCTCCTTCTAATGACTGCCCATATAACAAATGTGATGGCAGCGGATGGATATGGAAAAGAGACTGGTCTAAAAGAAGTATTCCTGGTGCTGCGGATGAATGGAAAGAACAATGCGAGTGTTATGAACAAATGATGAAGCAAAAACACATAGAGAAAAGGTTAGAATTATCTAATGTTCCTCCTATCTTTAAAAATGCGACGGTTGGATCGTTTAATCCTAACGTATACAAAAAGAAAGAAAGTATAGAGATTGCTGGCGTTGCAAAGAAAGCGGCCGCTAATTACGTTACGAACTTTAGAATGATGCAAGAGAAAGGAAAAGGAATCTATTTATATAGCAAAGTAAAAGGGAGCGGTAAAACAAGACTAGCTTCAAGTGTTGCTAACGCTTTAGTAAAAATGTATGGAGTGAACATAGCGTTTTTGAAATCAGATGATCTTATGGACTCTATTAAGAATACGTTTAACGCAGATTCCGCCATTACTGAAAAAGATATTATTAAAACTTTTCGCGAAGTCGATGTGCTGGTTATAGATGATGTAGCGGTAGAGAAAAACAGCGACTTCTCGGAAAGGATTTTATTTAAGATATTAGATTACCGTTTAGAACGGTTTAAAGCCACTATTTTCACGTCTAATCGAACGATGGGTGATATTGGTCAGATATATAAAGAAGGGCGAATAGAGAGCCGTATAAGAAAGATGGCAATAGAAATATACTTACCAGAAGAAAGCGTACGCGATGGAGAAGCAGAAAAAGAGAATGAGGAATTGGAAGGTATCTTATTCAAAAATTAGGAGGAGCGATTATGAATAGAAAAGTAGAAGTAATCATGAGTGAATATGTACAACCTTTCGAAGATCAAGTAAACGAAATGTTAGTTATTGCGGATAATCCTAAAGTAACGTATTCAACTGGTATTTATAACGGAAAATTATTATTCATCGCGTTCGTGGAGTGTGACGCTTAAATGGACCGGTACTTCTATACAAATCTGCAAAGAGACGGAGCGCATGCTGAAGAAGAGATAAAAAAAGCTATAGCTGATTTGGTGAGCAGAGGTTTTGAATTAATATATGGACCGGAATGTAATTTACGACAAGCGAAAACATTTACTCAAGATGAATATGGTCGTCATGTATTTAGAGAAAATATTCAAAGTCAATTATGGAGAGCGAGATTAAGAAAGGAAAAGGTGAGAAATCATGGAACAACAAGTATTAACTAAAGGTCAACTAGAAAGATACGAGATATTTCATACAACATGGAAACATTATTTAGCTTCCGGATTGGTAAAGTGTTCATTTGAGCAATGGCTAACACCACAAGCGAAGTGATCGAGTATGTCAGAATTGCAGGTGATTGGACAAATAGAGAATACTCATTTAATTAAAACAAGAAACGGAATCAGGATTGCGATGGAGAGAATGCCAGTCGATTGGATATGGTCGAATAAAGAGGTAAAAGAATTTAAGAAGTTGTGGAAAGAAGATAAGCCGCTAAGAGAAATAGCGTTCGAATTAGACAAAGATGAATTTGATTGCTTGCCTATGGTTTTTGAATTGTTATACCTAGAGGAAATTAAGCCAAGAGAAAACTGGAATATATGGTAGGCGTATAAAAATGGGTAATAGATTGGAACTATTGTACGAATTAGATAAATTATTTGAAGTATGTAAAGGTTGCCCGGCTGCAGGAGGAAGAACGGATTTGAAAGCGTGCAAGACGTGCGATACGTATGAGCAGATCCGTAATATAGGCAAGAAAATAGAGGAAAAAGAGAAAAAAATCAATGTGAAAAAAATTTCTGTTTCTGAATATATCGAAATGCGCTACAGAAATTTAAAGAGTGGAATAGAAATAGCAGAATATTTCGACATGACAATCTCGAAACTAAATAATTGGATAAAAAAACACCGCACAGAAGTTGATAAAGAATATAAAGTGCAGTTTGGCCCGTTAACGAAAGCGGAATTGGTGATAGCAACGAAAAACAGAATAAGTGAGAGCGTTGCAATGAATCGGATTACAAATAAGTTTTATGATCGTCAAAAAGCGATTACTCAAACAACAGAAAAAGAAGCGAAAGATACAGCGTGGAAAGAATTAGCGCATCTAGCAAAACAAAATAAAATACCATACAACACATATATATATCGTATTAAAAACGGTACGCCTCATATTGAAGCTGCAACAAAAGCAGCGTACAAAAGAAATAAAAAAGCGAATTAGGGGGATATGGCGATGTTTGATAAATATAAAAAAATAAAAGAATACGATGAAGTAAAGAAACAACTAGAAACAGCATTAACAAATTCTAATAGCCTAGTTAACTCTTTAAAAAATAAAATACATGATCTAGAAGAAGAAGTTAAACAGAAAGAAGAGTTAATAAATCGTAAAGATAAACAAATTGAAACGTATGTAGAAGAAAATGCACATTTACGAGCGCTGGTTCGTTTTTGGTCCTAAACTTGAATCATTGTTCAATAAAAACTTGAATAAGGGGATGTTAGCCAAATGTATAGTGAATTTAATCCATATCCGAAAAGCAAACAGTTGGCAGGACATCAAAAGGAGAAGAATAGACCAAAATTCAAAGTACAGAAACCGAAAAAACCTAAAAAGAAATTAGAAGTGTATAAAGGTCGCAGTGTTCCAGATAAAAAGACAAGAGGAAAAATATCAAAAAGTGATTATGAATTAGCAATAGAATTACACGGTTATGAATGTTGGGTGTGCGGGATATCACAAGGATTAGAGTGCCACCACGTAGTGCCTAAAGGATATTCTAAAGCGAGAAACGGTCGTGGCGTTGTATATAATTTGAGGTTTTTATGTACAGAACATCATAGAGGAAAAACAGGAGTACACCAAAATAGAGAATTGATGCAGAAGCTGCAGGACGAACACGAAAGATTATATGGGGAGCATTTTTATAAAGATGCTTGGGATCTTTTTAAAGAAAACTTAATACCAACACCAACGAAAGAATGCTATGAGAAATTTATGAAGTCACAGGAAGGAAGGTAATGCTATGGAGATTATATATGCACATCCGTGGTGGACCACGTTGTGGATTATTTTAATATTTGGATTTCTTAGCGAAATAGGGAAAAAGCGATGAAAAATACTGAGTGGCTTAAATGGCAAAAACAAATCATTCGAGAAGAATATGTAAAAGCGGGTGCTGCTAGTGACAAGACGAGTAGTAACACACAAATCAAAAAACGTTGATAATGACATGTTAACGGTGGTTACGATATTTGAAACTGGATGCAATAAGGTTAAGGCGAAGAAAGAAATTCCTTGGAGTAAGCGGCATCAAGTTTTGGTTAAAAGAAGAGATAAATACGATTTTAAGTGAGTAAAAAAATGAAGCAGATAGTATTTTAGAAAAAAACATAAAAATTGGAGGTAATTATGATGAAAAATACATTAGGAGATTTAAACAATCACTTATTTGCACAATTAGAAAGATTAAATGATGAAGATTTAGTGGGTGAAAAGTTATCGGAGGAAATTAACAGAGCTAAGTCAATCACTAGTGTAGCTACACAGATTATTGCGAATGGATCGCTTGTATTAGAAGCTAAAAAAATAGCTGAAAACAGTCTCGATGCAGATATTAAAGTGCCGAGAATGTTGGAAGGTAAGTAAGTAAGGTGGAAAGGCATTACTATACCGAAGAAGAAATTAAGTTTCTAGAGCAGAACGTAAAAGGGAGAACTAGAAAAGAATTAGCTGAACTGTTTAGTGAACGTTTTAATGTAAATCTTACGGAGCAACAAATAAAAGGAGTTACTAATCGATATAAAATGCGAAGTGGGATTGATAAGAGGTTTAAATCCCTCCAAATTATAAGGAGATAGGAACCGAACGAATAACCGTTGATGATTATGTAGAAGTCAAAGTTTCAACAAATAAGTGGAAAGCTAAACACCATCTTATTTGGGAGAAAGAAAATGGACCGATACCCAAAGGACATGTAGTGATTTTTGGGGACAAAAACAGACGAAACTTTGATATTAATAATTTGCTCCTTGTTTCTAGAAAACAATTGGTTAGGCTGAATCAAAATAATCTTATTCAGGAAGATACGGAGTTAACAAAAGCGGCTATTACCGTTGTAGATATTTATAGCAAATTAGGTGAATTGAAAAGAAGTAGATAACTAAAATGCGGTAGAAAAAGGAGATAGCAGCAATGCAAAATCAAATATATCTAAAAGAACTAATTGAACACTTAAAAAAGCAATTTGAGGAACATGGAGATTTACCTATTTACTTTGAAGATGATGGTAGAATCGGAAAGGAAACAATGCTACCAAAAGTAAATAAAATTTACACCCATAAAACATATGGCTTCTTGAATGATGGTTCTTTGGAGGTAGAAGATGAAAATTTATATGAAGTTGACCTTGATAAACCGATTATCAAAGCAATCTTGATTTAATACACAGTACGAAACTAATACGCAATAAAGGATGGATTAAATTGATATATCTCTATGATCCTAAAACTAATTTAACAACACTCATTTCTGTTGAAGATTTAGCAGAAATGAGTGGGCATGATAAATATTATATAAAACGAAAAATTGCAGAAAAGAAAAAACTCAAAAATATCGGATGCTATGTATCAACGGAAGAAGTTAGTCCAAAACAAAGAAAGAAATGGTATGAGTCGGAAGAATATCAAGATGAAGCGTGGAAAGAAATTATAGGGTCTGATGGAAAGTTTAAAATTTCCAACTACGGAAGAGTCAAAAGAATATATAAAAACCATGAAAGCTTTATGCTGCCGTATTTACGTAAAGGAAGAGGAAACCTTCATGTTAAGGCAATGTATAAAAATAAATATTCTGATTTTAAAGTTGGGTTGTTAGTAGCGGTGCATTTTATTCGCGAACCAAAAGAAGGGGAATACATTGCAAGGAAAAATGGAATAATCACGGATGATCACATGGGAAACCTTCACTTCTTATCGAAAGTGGAATTGGGTAAAAAATACGGATACAAAGCAAAGAGTAAAGAAGTCATTCAAATAGATAAACAAACAGGAGAAATATTAAACGAGTTTAGATCAGCGCGGGAAGCTGGTAGAAAAACACATTTTAGTTATCAAGCGGTTTTAGATAGATGTAATAAAGTATACGAATTTAAAAACGATAATTTCCTATTCTTATTTGCAGAAGATTATGAGCGTATGTATGAAGAAATTTAAACAGAAAGAAGGAATGATAAATGCTTAACAGAGTTATTTTAGTTGGAAGATTAACGAAAGATCCTGAATTAAGATATATGCCTAATGGTGTTGCTGTAGCTTCGTTTGTTATTGCTGTAAATAGAACATTCACGAATCAACAAGGAGAGCGAGAAGCAGATTTTATTAACGTGGTGGTGTGGCGTAAAGCAGCAGAAAGCGTCGCTAATTACTTAAAGAAAGGTTCATTAGCTGGCGTAGACGGAAGAATCCAAACTCGCAGTTATGAGGGACAAGACGGAAAAAGAATATATGTGACGGAAGTTGTAGCGGAATCTGTGCAATTTCTAGAACCTAAGAATAACCAATCGAACGGTAATCAGCAAACAAACGGAAATAATCAATATAGCAATCAAGGAAGATATGTGAATGATCCGTTTGCTCCAGGACAGCAGATTGATATATCGGATGATGATTTGCCTTTTTAAAGGAGTGAACAAAAAATGAAAATTTGTAAGTCTTGTAAAGGTAAAGGATGGAGTTTTGAAAAAGGAACAGTATTCACTGGAAAATATGATGTGATATTTGATATTAAATTACCAAGATAT
Organism: Niallia sp. RD1; assembly: GCF_024219955.1. Lineage (NCBI taxonomy): Bacteria > Bacillati > Bacillota > Bacilli > Caryophanales > Bacillaceae > Niallia > Niallia sp. RD1. The sequence continues at coordinate 4,146,889 of NZ_CP100420.1, forward strand.
ACAGACGGCATGGTGAAAGTAACCTGTAACAAATGTTTTGGGAAAGGTAGAAAATAAAGTGATGAATCTAAGAAAAGCAACACTACAACAATTAAACTACTTAGCACGCTATACCAATTATCGTACATTAGCTTTAATCGAGTTAAAAAGGAGACATCTTATTAAGTGAAAGAACAAAGACCACCTATCTGTAATTGTCCCTTTGCGGATAGGTGTATGGATTTAAAACAATGGCTAGAGTCAGAGTTTAAGAGGGACGATGCCAAAAGGACAAATAAGCAGTGTATTTACTTTAAGGAGATGGAAAAATGAATCTAGCTAAATTATTTGAAACGCAAAGGGTATTACGAGACAGAATCGGATATAACGAACCAGATCGATTTGAAAAATTAATATTAGCATTGCTGGTTGAGATTGGTGAATGTGCAAATGAGTTTCGTGGCTTTAAGTTTTGGAGTAAGGATCAAGAGCCGAGAGTAACTACTAAATGCAATAATTGTTCAGGTGAAGGTGTGGGCTTCTTCAGCGGAAATGAATATACAGGAAACAAACAAGTTTGTGTAGTATGTGATGGGACTGGTAAAGATAAAAATAAAAACCCGCTCCTTGAAGAATATGTGGACGGATTGCATTTTGTTTTGGAAATTGGATTGGAAATCAATGACATAGAGTTTAGACCAATTCGTTTGATTTCCCTTACAAATAATATTACTCAACAGTTCAAATCTATTTTTAAGATTGCTTCTGAACTTGATTTATCTATGTTGTTAATTGATTCAAGAAAGTATCAAACATTATTTAACAACTATTTGTTATTAGGTGAAATGCTCGGCTTCACATGGGAAGAGGTTGAAGCAGCTTATTACGCAAAAAACAAAATAAACCACGTAAGACAAGATACGGGATATTAAAAATATAGCCTGGTGAAGAAAATTCTTTATCAGGCTACTAACTAAATATAGAAATGGACGATTAACATGCTAAATAAACAAGACATACTATCAGACTTAGAAGCGACTACAAACTATAGCTATGAATATTTAAAGAGTTTATCAGATACAGAGTTGCTTAGCTTGTATGAGAAGAAAGGTGGTAAACCGAATGACTAGATACGTAGGAATTGATCCATCGACTAAAACAGGGTTAGTGATATTAAATGAGGATGGAGAAGTATTACATACAGAAGAAATTACAACAAAGAAAACAAAAGATCCGCAACGTTTTATTGATATCGCTAATAAGATTAAACATCGGTTAGCGTTTGGTGATGTTATATGCATTGAAGGATTCTCTTATGGATCGAAAGGAAAGGGAGTATCTACTCAATACGGAATAGGATGGCAGATACGTAGTATGCTAGTTACAAACGGATTCGATTATTACGAAGTTGCGCCGGGCGCATTAAAGAAATTTGCATCGGGGAAAGGAAATACAAAGAAAGACGAGCTAGTTTTGCCAATCTATAAAAGATGGGGATTCGAGAGTACGTCTGACAACATCAGAGATGCGTATATTTTAAGCCAAATAGCAAGAGGGATAGAAGAGTTAGGGGAACTAACAAAATTTCAATACGAAGTCGTTAAAACGGTTAAAGGGGCATAAGTAAATGAAGATAGAATTTTATACAAAATTAAAAGAAATGGCTGTAGAAGAGTCGGAAACATATTGGGGATATCATGAAGATGTTATTTGTATGAAAGAGACAGCAAAATATATTGAAAAAACACTTGAAAATGATGATGAAACACATGTCGTTATTAAAGATTTTAAAATACATGAAATTAACAAGGGTTTTTACGGGGAGAATCACTAATGCAGCATCCTATACAGGAAACACCGCTAACGCCTGAAGAATTGAAAGCAGTTATAAAAGATGACCTTCCTAGGGGAGCAAGTCTAGCAATTGCTACTCATAATGATATTTTGAAATCCATTAACGCAATGGAAGAACATCTTGATTCACTTTCACCATTTCAAATAGCAAAGCTAGAACATTATTACAATCGAGCGGAAAGAGAAGCGTGGAAGATCGCTGGATACTATAAGAGTCAATATCAATTTTATTTCGGTAGAGCCGCAACTGAACGTGGACAGAGTTATGTATATGAGCGTGAAACAAATAAAAGAGCCATCAATGATTCTAACTATGCAAGTCGTATTTTAGAAGGAGTCAATTTAGAAAAGTCAGGTATTTACGAAGGATATTTTGTTACCTGGAGAGGAATCGCTTTAAGTTACCAAGGCATGCAGAATACATTGAAAGATATGTTGAAGGCTATTGGGTTAGAAGGTGGCGCTTGATTATGTCTAATAGACTATTCATAAAGTAAAAATCAAATTATTAGAATGATGAAGTGAGTGTTTATAAGGAAAATATGGTATAATTGAGTTATATAATTACGGTTGAAAACTTGAACCATCATTCAATTTTCGTGAGGTGGTAAAGATTTATACTCCTAATTGGAAAATGGATTTAGATATAGAAAATAAATGCGGAAGTTGCGAAAACTACAGACAATATGTAAAAAATGGATATTATACTGCGAGAGGTACATGTCATCTGAAAGGTAAGTACAAAATGAGAACGGAAAGTTGTTCTAAGTATAAAAAGAAGGGTGAGTTAGGATGACTATAGTGGCTGTAGAACAAATAGGACCATTAAACACGCTAAAATTTTATCAAGATGTATGTAATCAAGTGGAATTTTATGAGGAAATGGTAGAAAGTATAGAAAATGAATGGAAAATACAATATGGGCTATTAAGTGGCAATCCTACACCTAATCGAAATGGTGGATTCGTACCCGTCCCGATGGATATTGTAGCTGGGAGAATGGATAAGATAAGTGACAATTACGAACAAATGAAGCAAACGTTAGAGTTCAGCAAGAAAATGAAAGAGAAAGCAGAACAGATATTAGCAACATTTGACGGAATAAAGCACAAAATCATTTATTGCTACTATGTCCAGGGAATGACACTAAAAGAGATAGCGACAGAAACCGGATATAGTTACGATTACATCAAGAAGCTTAAATCACAAATTGGCAGGGAATTAGATGGAGAAAAACTTTAACAATAGGTCACATTTTGTACACTGACACCTTGAATAATATGTGTTATAGTAATAGTATCAAATAATAATAATTTATAGCCTACTTTATTACTATTTGGTCTTTCTCCTTTAATTTTATGACCTATTTTTCTAATTCCTATCCAATATGTTCTTACCTTCTTTCAAAAGGCGCTATGATGTAAAAGTCTAGCGTCTTCATTTTTATGCGGTGTCGGAATAGGTAGACGATTAGATATCTAGTATGAGGTATCGACAATTCAGTAAGGTTAACTTTGCTATCGCCCAGTCAAATATCTCGTGAAATAAGAGAGGCGCAACTGAATGAGATGTTAACCATGTAAGGTGCAAATCCTTACCCGCATATTGACAACTAAATAAGCAACAAGCCTAATGGAGCTATATCCATTTAATAAACTATATAAAGCAATATATAGTTGGCTATACGCCACGCTCGACTGAGGGCATAAAAAAGACGCGCATACGCTGTACGGATGTAATCCACTAGTTCCTACTAGGGGCGGATGATAGGACGTGTCAACATGGGAAGATTCGCGAATATATGGAGTTTAGCTATTTGGCCAGTGGGGCGAATCAGGTATAAGTTATGGTTGCTTATATCAGTTTCAATATATTGTGTGTAAGATTGTGTAAGATGTATATGGTTGTTGACACTCTAGAGATAGGGTGTCTTTTTTGTTATCTGTAAACTGGGTGCTAAATACAAATATATAAGTCGTCGCATGAAGGGTCGCAACCTTCCTTATATGTTTAGTGCCTAGTTTAGAGAAAATAAAATCATCCATAAGTGATGGGAGTGTGAGGTGTAATGTAATGGCTAGAGAAAGAGATCCTAACAGAGACAAAGCATATCAATTATGGAAAAAGCATAATGGGGAAATAACGAATAGAGAGATAGCAAATAAGCTTGATATAAACGAAAAAAAAGTAGCGGTATGGAAATCGCGTGATAAGTGGGATAGCACTACAACAAGTGATAACGTTGTACAACGAAATAAGGTTAAAAAAAACAATGTTGTACAACAAAAGCAGAGTAAAACAAAGAATGTTGTACAACAAATTACAACAAAAGAGGAATATAAAGAACCGATTATCGAATCTGATAATTTAACGGACAAGCAAAAACTTTTTTGTATTTACTATTTAAAGTATTTCAATGCAACTAAGGCGTATCAGAAGGCTTATGGATGTTCTTATACTACTGCTAATACTGAAGGTTCCAAACATCTTGTAAAGCCACGTATCAAAGCAGAAATAGACCGTATCAAAGCAGAAAGGGCAAGAGCGGTACACTTAGATGTTGAAGCAATCATTCAAAAGTACATGGATATAGCTTTTGCTGACATAACGGACTTTGTGGAGTTTGGTCAAAAGGAATATGACGAAATGGACAAAGATGGTGAGCCTATCCTAGACGATAATGGAGATGTTGTTAAAAACTCTTATAGCTTTGTAGGATTAAAGAATGCTAATGAAGTAGATGGAACTATCATTTCGGAAGTAAAAAAGGGTAAAGATGGCGTATCAGTTAAATTAGCGGACAAAATGAAAGCTTTAGAAATGCTAACGAAATTTGCAGCTGCTTTACCTGAAAATGCTTTAAGGTTGTTACAAGAAGAGAAACTAAAAGCAGAAACAGAATTGACGCAAGAAAAAGTAAACCTTCTTAAAGGGCAAACGAAAGATACATCTATGATGGATGCTTTATTGGATGTAATGAAGGAATGATAATATGACTATTACTTTTTCCGAAAAACAGAAAAAAATAATTAAACTTCCATTCGATGTTACATTAGATGTGCAGGAAGGAACACCAAGATCCGGTAAAACAACCGCTTGTCATTTTAGATATGCGAGATACTTGATTAATAGCAGAGACGAAAATCATTTGATTGTTGCTTATAACCAGGAACAAGCATTTAGGCTTTTTATTGATGGTGACGGAACTGGATTGAAACATATCTTCGGCGAATATGCTCGAATGTCACATGATGATAACGGAGACCATTTGGTTATTTCAACACCTAATGGAGAAAAGAAAGTGTTTTATAAAGGTGCGGGAAAAGCAGATAGTGCAAAAGCTATTACTGGTATGTCACTTGGTAGCGTTGTATTTTGTGAGATTAACTTATTGCATATGGGGATGATACAAGAATGTTTTAGACGTACATTCGCAGCGAAGGATAGATATCACATGGCTGATTTGAACCCACCCGCTCCTAATCATCCTGTTATAGCAGAAGTTTTCGATGTGCAAAATACAAGATGGAACCATTGGACAATACAAGATAACCCAATCATTACAGAAGAACGTAAACAAGAAATATACGAAACTCTAAGTAAAAACCCTTATTTGCTACAGCGTGACTGGTTCGGCAAGAGGGTTATTCCTGCTGGTGTAATCTATAGCATGTTTAATTTAGAGAAGAATCAAATACCGGAATTAACAGGAAAGAAAATTGAAATGTACTTTAGCGGCGATGGTGGTCAATCTGATGCAACAAGCATGAGTTGTAATATTGTAACTAGTCACAAAGGCAAGAAGAGGGCGTATGACTTTAAATTGAATAGAGTGGCGCATTACTACCATTCAGGAGCAGATACAGGCGAAACAAAAGCAATGAGCGTGTATGCGAAGGAATTAAAACAGTTCATATTATGGTGTGAACAAACATATGGCATGAGACGTACAGAAGTATTCATCGATCCAGCGTGTAAATCATTAAGAGAAGAATTACACATGGTAGGAATACAAACCCGCCCAGCTAATAATAATGCTCATGACATAAAAGGTTCATCCAAAGGGATTGAGGTTGGTATAGAACGATTACAGAGCGCTATTACAAACGAACAATTTGTGTTAGTGGAGCAATCAAATGACCAATACGATCATTACAACTTTATGAAAGAGTTAGGAATGTATGCGCGAGATAAAAACGGTAAGCCCATAGACAAAGACCAGCACGCTTTAGACGAATGCCGGTATAGCAACAATTATTTTTATAAGAGATACGTACTATAGGAGGGGTAATATGAATAGTGAACATAAAAGAGCGATTGCTGATGCGATGGAAGAAGGGTTGAAGGAAGTAGGACATATTATACAACCAAGAGAACGAAAACTTATTGAAATGACAATTGAAATGACAATAAAAACTTTAGAAAAAATTGAAGAGATTAAGGCTAATAAACAGGAGGGATAACATGGCTAGAGAATTAGAAAAAACAGAATTCGAAAAAGCGGTAGAATTATTATCATTTTATTTTAATGTGGATGAATTCGAAGCCAAGAAATTAGTTGAAGATGCGTTTGCAAAAGCAGAAAACGCTGGTGATGAACGTGCTTGTTGTGGATACGTTAACATCGAAGTACTAACAATAAACATATCTTCCGAAGGTGATATATCCTCTATTGCAAAAGAGTTGAATCAATTAGTGGTGATGAAGAATAGAAAGGGTGGTATGGGTGCCTAAATACCGTAAGAAGCCAGTTGTTGTTGAAGCGGAAATATACAAAGAAGGTATGGAAGATGGGTTTTCGTTAGCGCCTATTGGTCCTAATGTTAGAGGGGTAATTAGGAAACCTTATATTCAAACATTAGAAGGAGAAATGTTTATTAACGAAGGTGATTATATTATCACCGGGGTTAAAGGGGAACGATATCCTTGCAAACCTGATATATTCGAAGAAACATATCAATCAGAAGATGGTGTTGGTCTAAATAATATAGTTATAGAACAGTTACTTGATTATATAAAAGAATTAGAGATGCACTTATTAGATGCTAGGAAACCTCTTCCAATTATGAAAGAAGATATCCAGCACTTATTGACCTATGAAGAATAGTTAGGGGGTGAACAAATGTTCAAAAGTTTCCTCTCCAAAATAAGGGGGTTGTTTGAGAAGATGGGACTCTTGCAAAGTGTGAAAGAAGTATCGGATCGCACGAATTTTTTAATATCCGATAACATGCATAATCATATTCAATGGTGGTTAGCTTTGTATAAGGGGTATTTACCTAAGTATAAAGATGAACCATTTCATGATATCACATACACGACTTTAAACGGTCAGAAATCACGTAGAATGCTTAGTTTAGGAATGCCCAAAGTAATTTCATCTGAAATGGCGAATCTTGTGTTTAATGAGCAATGTAGCATTAATATAAGTGATGAAAACTTTAATGAGTTTATCGAGAAAACATTAGATGATAACGGATTCTATGATAAATTTCAAAACTATCTTGAATATATGTTTGCTACTGGTGGTATGGTGATTAAAGTTAACTCGCCACAACCAAAGATAAACCAACAAACAGAGCAGAAAATCAACTTATCCTTTGTACACGCAGATTCTTTTATCCCTCTTACATACGATGGAAAAAGAATCATGGAAGGGATATTCGTTAACGAAACAGTAAAAGGCAAGTATTATTACACACTCATGGAAATTCATACATGGGAAAACGGAGTATATACGATAAAAAACAGGTTGTTTAAATCAGAATCGAAAACAGATTTAGGGAAAGAGGTTGCACTTTCTGAAATGTATGGAGAGTTAGCCGAACTAATCGAGATTCCAGGATTAAAACAGCCTCTTTTTGTGTACTTTAAGCCGAATACCGCTAACAATATTGACTTGTATAGTCCGTTGGGTACATCTATCTTTTCAGGGTGCATGGACACGCTTAAAACATTAGATACTATCTATGATAGTTATCAAAGAGAGTTTAAGTTAGGTAAGAAGAAAATTATCGTTCCTGCTACTGCTGTGAAAGCAATACCGGACGAAAACGGGAATATGCGCAGATACTTTGACGCAGACCAAGAAGCATATGAAGCGCTTAACTTGGAAACGGACGATGATTCCATCAAAGAAATTAGTTTTGAGTTACGTGTGCAGCAACATATCGACGGTATTAATCACAATCTAAATATATTAGCTACTCAAATAGGATTTAGTGCAGGAGCGTTTACCTTTGATTCAAAAGGATTGAAAACCGCTACTGAAATCGTAAGCGAGAATAGCAAAACATACCGTACACGCAATGGCCATGTTACATTGATTGAAGAGGGATTAATCGATTTAATTGACGTTATTGGAGATGTTGCGGATTTATATGAGTTATACAGCAAGCCGGAAGAATATGAGGTAACAATTAACTTCGATGATTCGATTGCAGAGGATAGAACGTCAGATGCTGCTTACTGGATGTCGTTATCTAATAGTGGTCTTGTGCCGAAATGGTACGCGCTTATGAAGATATTAAAAACAACGGAAGAAGAAGCGAAACAATTAGTATCTTCTAGCATGGAGGAAACGCCGCAACAAACAGAGTTGTTTGGTGATGGTGTATGAGTTTACAAGACATCTACTTACAATTAGAATCGGAATTGATGCGGAGAATAGCCTTGTTTTTCGCTTCTAATCAATCTTTATTAGATGACAACCCTCTACAGTGGAACATGAAAAAACTAAGCGATTTAGGGGCGTTAACGGATTCTAACAAGAAACTAATAGCAAGGTATATGAATATAACCATACCAGAGTTAAATACGCTATTAGAAGAACAAGGAATACAGTCATTAAGCGAGCAAGAAGCGGAGATGGCAAAGGCTGCGGTTAACGGTAGATTAAAAACAGCGGTGCCAATTGCGGAAGATGCTTCATTGTATGCCACTCTTAGTACCTTCCAAGCAAATGCTCGTGATAAACTTAATTTAGTAAATACAAGCATTGTAGGGAATGCGGAAGAGAAAGTTAAACAAGTAATTAGCCAGGTAACTGCAGAAGTATTATCTGGTGTAAGTACATCTCAACAAGCGTTAACGAGATTCGCAGGACAATTTGCAGAAGAAGGCGTACCCGCTTACGTATCTTATAAAAATAATCGACAATATTCCATTGAAGCTTATACGCAAATGGTAGTCAGAACAGTTACGAATCAAGTCACAGCCGAAATGCAAATGACAAGAGCGGAATCGTATGGCGTCGATTTAATTGAAATATCAAGTCATGGTGGAGCGAGACCGAAATGCGCTCCATACCAAGGAAGGATATATTCCAAGTCAGGGACAAGCAAAAAATATCCACCTTTATCTAAGACAAGTTATGGAGAGGTAGACGGATTGGCGGGAATTAATTGTGGCCATCGCTTTTATCCTTATTGGGAAGGAAAGAGTAGACAAACAAATAAGCCTCTTCCGAAAAAAGAAAATGACCGCATCTATAAAGAAAGTCAGAAACAGCGCGCCTTAGAGCGTGCTATTCGTCATGCAAAAAGGGAACGCGACTTCTTAAAGAATGCGAATCTACCTTATGAAGATGCACAACGTAAAGTATCGAATGCACAAGCTAGAATGAGAGAATTTATTGACAGCACGGACAGAACAAGAAGATATGATCGCGAAAGAGTTATAACAAATTAGGAGGAATAGTATGAACTTCGGAAAAGCTCTAGAAAAACTAAAAGAGGGTTACTCGATTCGCCGTGTTGGTTGGAACGGAAAAGGACAATTTGTTTATCGTATTACCGGACAAGAGTTATCTACAAAAATGAAATATGGTTACGGTGAATATGAAGGAGAGCCGAGATTTGCAAATACATTAGTTTTGAAAAACGCTCAAAATTTATTAGTGGTTGGATGGGTTCCTTCAATGGGAGACTTATTCGCAGAAGATTGGGAGGTAATCTAATAATGATTTTAACTAAACAACATTTACAAAATAATTTTGCGAAAGCAAGAGAAACAAATTCACCTTATGTTTTCGTCGGTATCAAAGCAGAAGGAGTATCAGAGGTTATTGTAATTCCTAAAAAGTCTTTCGATGCCAAAGAACAATTTTATATGAATGCCTACAGTGAGGATTTAACTCATGTTATGAATAATAATGTGATGATTACAGGATTAAGTTATGGAGATGCGGATCAAATTCCTAATATTATTTAATACATGTCTTTAAGCAACAGACATTAAACAGGCTTATTTTCTTTGTCTTTTATTCGGTAAGACGTTAAAGAAACGAAAGATAATTACCCTTATGGGAGGTCAATAATATGAAACTTTTAAATAAAGCCGATCAAGCGGCAAATCTTGAAGGTAAATTATTACGATTAAACTTACAAACTTTCGCTGATGAAGTACCACCAGGAGATAATCCGCCTGCTGATACACCACCTGTTGATACGCAACCAACAAAGACGTTTACGCAAGATGACGTAAACAGCGTTGCGGCAAAAGAAGCTAAGAAAGCACAAGAAAAGCTTCTTAAACAATTAGGAATTACAGACTTTGAAAACGCCAAAGAAGGAATGAAGAAGTTCCAAGAATGGCAAGAGTCACAAAAAACAGAAGCGCAGAAACAAATGGAGCGATTACAAGAGTTAGAGACTAACTTCCAAAGCGCGCAAGAAGCGAAATCTAATCTTGAAATGCAAGTCGCTGTTTTATCGGCTGGTGTAGTAAAAGACTATGCGCAAGACGTTGCGGCATTAGCTAAAAACTACATGACAGATGAAATCGATATTAACCAAGCTGTACAAATGGTAGTGGAGAAATACCCGCATTTTACAGGTGAGCAAAAACAAGATACACCACCTAAGCCTTCTTTTGGGCAAACACAATACCAAAAGCAAGAACCAACTCAACAAGAAATTTGGGAGCAAGCATTCGGAATTAAAAAATAATAAATTGGAGTGATTAAATCATGGCAGCAGTAAACTATGCAACATCATATCAACAAGCGGTACAACAAGCTTATTATGGAGGATTATACTTCCAAGCGATGTACGAAACACCTAATAACAATGTTTTAAAATGGATTAATGCTAAAACTATTCAGATTCCTAGTTTAACAGTTGGAGGGTTCATTGACGTTGACCGAGACGTAGCAGGAACATTCTCTCGTCGTGCTGATAACGCTTGGGAAACTAAAACGTTAGAACATGATCGTGAGTTGCCTCTATATGTTGACCCAATGGATGTCGATGAAACAAATCAAGTATTGTCTATCGCTAATATCACTAGAGTATTTAATAGCGAACAAAAAATTCCTGAAATGGATAAATACTTTGCTTCAAAATTATACAGCGAGTTCGTTGCTTTAGGAAAAACAGCAGATACTACAGTTGCTGATACTTCTAACATTTTGAAAGTTTTTGACACAATGATGAAACAAATGGATGAAGCGGAAGTTCCGAAAGAAGGACGTATTTTATATGCAACTCCTGATTTTGAAGAAAAATTGAAGAACGCAGAACAAATTCAACGTACTTTAGAAGTGAGAGGAACTGCTAAAGGCGATATTAATAGAAATCTTCGTTCTTTGGATTCTGTAACAATTGTTTCTGTTCCTTCTTCTCGTATGAAAACTGCATATAACTTTACTAGTGGAGCTGTTCCTGCAGTTGGTGCAGATCAAATTAACATGATTTTAATTCACCCTACCGCAGTAGTTACTCCACAAAAATATGACTATGTTGGATTATCAAATCCAAGTCCGGAAACTCATGGTAAATACTACTACTACGAAAGAAAATATTGGGATGTATTTATCTTAGGTAAAAAAGTAGACGGTGTAAAAATTCATATCACAGATGCAGGGGTTTAATACCCTGCTTCTTTTTTTATAAAAAGGAGGGCGTAAAATGGCGCAAGTAGCTGTTAAAAAAGGTAATAAAGTGTTACACGTTGACGATACACGATTAGAAAGTTTATTAGAACAAGGTTTTGATCAGATTGATAAAGATGGAAAAGTTATCAGAAAAGCTACAGGTGGAAGAGTCGTTACTTTAAAAGAATTTAATGCTTTGCAAGACGAAAAAGAAAAGCTTAATGAAAAAATTGCAGAATTAAAAGCAGAAAATAAGAAGCTAAAAGCCGAAGCGAAAAAGCAAGGTGAATAGCCATGTCTTATATTACCGTTGAATACTACCGAAGTGATTACATCGGGGAAGAGGTAACGGATGATTTAACACTACAAAAGTATATAAATCGTGCTTCTGATCTAATTGATACGTTAACGAAATATCGAATTGCGATGGTAGGGTTAGATAAACTGCCTACATTCGTACAAACGCAAGTAATGAAAGCTACCGCTGCACAAGCAGAATATTACGCTTTGCATGAAACTGTAAATGTTGGCGTGTACGATGACGATGCTTCTAGCGCTTCAATCGGTAGTTTCAAATACAACAAAGGTAACAAAACGTTAACGAGAAAACAAGAAATGGTTAATCCTAAAACAACAACTTATTTAGCGCCTACAGGATTGATGTATGCAGGGGTTGATGTTCGTGGTTAAAGTAAAAGCAATTCCTAAGAAGTTATTGCCGCACACCATTGAATATGAACGTTTTGCAGGAGATGGACGGAACGGTCCTACTTATGATATGGCTATAACGGTCACAAACGTTCGTGTAGAGCCGACAAGCGAAAAGTCAATAGATAACAATGGAGAACAAATACAATTGAAATCCAAGCTATTTATTGATGCTATTAATTCAAGTCCTCTTATTGATTTAAAAGAAAAATCAGTCGTTCATTTCAATGAAAAAGACTATTATGTTCAATCTATAGCAACTTTTTATACAGATAATTCACTTGTGCATCATTGGGAATTGGGGTTGGTGTAAATGGCCGGAATCGAATTTAATACAGCAAACATTTCTTCAAGAATAAGAAACACTCTAGAGGAAACGCAAAAAATATTAGATGTTCAGGTATTAAAAGATTCTAACTATTATGCTCCACAAGATACAGGTGAATTACAAAGGAGTGGAGACCGTTTAACGATACCTGGCAGCGGTAAAGTTATTTGGGAAACACCTTACGCAAGACGATTGTACTATGGTATAACCTTTAATTTCTCCAAAGATAAAAACGCAAACGCTGGTCCTCTTTGGTTCGAGCAAGGGAAAAGCACGTTTTTATCTGATTGGGTACGAATTGTACAAAATGATTTTAATGATAGATTTTAGGTGGTGAAAAAATGGACTTTTTAGACAGAATGCTAGATAAATTAGAATCCGATGTAACGTTATTTACTTTCGTTCGCAAAGGATTGCTTGCAGAAGGAAACTCTATAGCGGTTAGACAAACTCCTACGCCACCTAATACGACTTATTTAAACAAAGATAGAATTGATAATTATGGTTTTCAATTCTTAGTGCGTCACAAAGACGTTTTAACAGCCGAAAATACGATTCAATCAATCCATGGATATCTTTGTAACCGAACTGACATAGAATCGCACGACGATAGCTTTAAGCTCATTAATATAGATGTCTCCACTATGCCGAATTGGGTAGGCGTTAGCGAAAGAGGCGAATATGAATATACCGCTATTTTTCAAGCGGAATTACAAATAAATGGAGGTATAAACAATGGCTAAAACAGGTTTTGCTTTAAACTCTGAAAATAAATTTGAAATTGACGTTACACCAGGTTCTACAGAAACATATGAAATTTTAGCTGCTGGATTATCAACATTCGATCCACAGTGGAATGAAGAATTAGACCAAACTCAATATATGGATGGAGACGGATTCGCTTCTTCTGATGTAACCGGAGCGCAGTTGGTCATTAGTTTTGAAGGACATAGAAAGTTCGGTGATGCCGCACAAGATTTTATTGCTAGTCTACAACCTGCATTAGGAGAGGATCGTAAAACTAACTTTAAATGGACTGACGCAAACGGTGACGAATTTTCAGGTAATGTAACTGTTGCTAATATTGTCGGCGGCGGTGGAGATGCAAACGCAAAGAATACATTTTCTTTCGAAATTCATTTCAATGGAAAACCGACGTTTACAGCAGCACCCGTAACTCCTTAATAACAATTTAAACTCACAAATTTGAAGCCGCCTTTTATAGGTGGCTTATTTTAATTAATCGGAGGATGAAAATAAATGACTATTAAAATTCAAGTTGAAAAAGTAACAGAAGAAGTAGAAATCGGTTCTTCCGTTTATACGTTGGATTTAAGCGATGAAAAAATCGAGGAAAAGTTATCTTTTTATGACAAGTTTAAAAACAAAGTCGATAAATACGAAGGCGTGGATATCGCAACTGTTGATGCAGAAACAAGAAAAGAAATCATGGATGATCGAAAAGAAACTGTAAAAGAAATGCTTGAATCTCTATTAGGAGAAGGAACGTTTGAAAGTGTCTATAACGATGTTGGCCGTTCTATTGTTGTTATGAGTAATGTTATCGTCCAATTAACTGACGTGATGAAAAATCGAATCGCTCAAATTAACGAAAGCAGCAAATCCTATTACACAGGTGAATAATGTTTAAGCTCACTGATCGATTTAACGATGATGTTATCGAATATAAAGGACAAAAGTTGCATGTTAATTTAGCATTCGACGTTGTGCTTAGAGCGTATGAATTAATGGCTGATAAGCGTTTTAACAGGATGGAAAAAGCGCTTATTTTTTTTGATATGTTTATTGTTGATCACAAATCTTATTCGTTTTCTTTTCAAGATAAAAATATAATCGTTAAAACAATTTTCGAAGAATTATTAGGATATAAAAAAGACGAGCAGAGTTCAGGGAATAAAAAATCTTACGACTTAACTATAGATGCTCCATATATTTACGCTTCATTTTTGCAGGATTACAACATTGATTTATTTGAAATGCAAGGTAAGTTACATTGGCATAAGTTTTTAACGTTATTAAACAGCCTAAGCAAAGATACAAAGTTAGTAGAGGTTATCAATATAAGAGAACAAGAAGTGCCGCCACCTACCAAACATAATGCGAAAGAAAGACAGAGAATTATGGAGTTAAAACGCATTTATCGACTTGAAAGTGAGGAAGAGGTAGTTATTGAAGCGGATAAGAGAATGGCTAGTATTTCAGAAGCTATAAAAAAACAGGCCTTGCGTAAAAAGGGGGGATAAACAATGTCGGATGGGCGTATTGTTATTGACACCCAAATCAATACAGATAACGTTGATACGGATTTATCCAGGTTAGAGCGTAACTTACAAAGAGCTGGAAACAATTTAAACGAAACAGCTAGTACGATTACTCAATCATCACAGACTGCTAGTGACGCAATAGGAACGCTTGAACGTGATACGAGAAGTCTATCTAGCGAAATAGGGAATTCAAGCAGTACGATAAATAGTGCCGCATCTAGTAGTAGTTCTAGTATAGGCTCATTTGCTGATTCTTCCGTAGATTCATATAGAGAAGTTAGAAGAGCTCATCGCGAAATGATGCGTCAATTACGCGAAACTCCTGAATATAGAGAATACAGACAAGTTAACAATCAATTGCGGCTTATGCAGATGCAAATGAGGTTAACGAATGAAAGAGGCATGATGCCGTTTAGAGTACAAATGACAAGAGTGGAGCATCAAATGTTCGGCCTAGCGCAACAAATGGGAAATTATTCAGGCACAACGCAAGATTTCATGAACCAAGTAAGACAAATGGGTAATGATCACAAAAGAGCAACAGATGCAATGATAAACGCTAATAGAATGTTAGGTGCTTCGTTAATTCGTACAGCTGGCACAATGATGAATATGACAACGCAAGCACAACGCATTAGTGATAACTATACTAGAATGGCTAATCCTATGTACACTGTAAACCGAGCTGGGTTAAGAGTAGCGGACACAATGAATAGAATCGCTAATAACGGAAACGCTGCTGTGCTATCGCTTAGATTATTAGGTCCAAACGCAAGCATGAAAGATTTATTAAATATGCAAATGATGATAAATCAAGGGTTAATGCGTTTTCAAATGGTTGCGTTAGCAGCGGCGGCTACAAGCGCTCTTTTATACGGAGCATTGCACAGACAAGCAATGGAAACGAATAAGGCATACAGTGAAGCTTTTAACACAATGAGGAAAAATCTAATTAAAGCTTTTGAGCCAATGGTAGAAGTATTTGCGATGGTAATGATTCCTGTTTTTAATTTTATCAACGCTATTGCCGAAATGGCTATAGCTTTTAATGAAGCACATCCAACTTTAGCGAAAGTAATACAAGGAATATTAATGCTTATTCCGCTGTTAACATTAATATTATCTCCACTTGCGATAGGTATAGGTCTTATATATGGTATGCAAGCGGCTTGGGCTAGTGTTTGGATGCTAATCGGTCCGTTTATTACTGGACTAGCTGCTATGAGTGGGACGGTATGGTTAGTAGCTGGTGCAATTGTTGTATTAACCACTGCGTTGGTAACTCTCTGGAATAAAAATGAAGCGTTTAGAAATGCAATTATTAATAGCTGGGAATTTATTAAATCGAAGGCTATTGAGGTATTTGGTTATATTCCTGGATTACTACAAAAGGTAGAAGAATCATTAAAAGGTGTATGGAACTCTGTTAATAATGCCTTTAATGGTGATTTCAGCGGTATTTTAGATATATTTAAGTCTTTGGCTCCTAGCATCATAGGTATTTTAGTAGGAGGACTACCTGGTATATTGATTTCATTGTCTAGGTTCTTCCCGGAAATAGCGGAATATATAACTTCTAACATGCCTGTTATTTTGCAAACGATCGATAACTTATTAACTAGCATAACAGATTTTATCACTAATAATCTACCTAAATTAATTGAAGCTGGCGCAGAAATTTTACTTAACCTAGTTCAAGGATTAACAAATGCAACGCCTAATATAATTAACGCTATTATTAGTGTGTTAGATACGATAATCCAAACTATCGTTACGTATTTGCCAGTAATATTAGATGCCGCATTGAAAATTATAGGAGTATTAATAAAAGGTATATCTGTTTTATTGCCTGCGATTATCGAAGCTGGCGTTCAACTGATTGTTGCTTTAGTCAACGGTATATTGCAGTCCATTTCTCTGTTATTGCCAGTTGCATTAGAAATCATTACCACTATCATTAATACGATTGTGACCATCATACCGCAACTATTGGAAGTTGGTATACAAATATTAACAGCTATCATTAATGGTATCATTCAATATCTTCCTGTCTTGTTAAATACCGCTATAACGCTTATTCAAATGATTGTTCAAGTAATCGCAGAAAATTTACCAATTGTAATTAATGCTGGTATACAAATTTTAATGTCCCTTATTAATGGTATCATTCAAATTTTACCTACATTACTGCAAACTGCATTAGATTTATTAATGGCGATTATCGATGTTATCGTTGTTAATTTACCATTGATTATTGAAGCTGGTATTCAGATTTTAAATGCGCTTATTAACGGTATCATCGAAATACTGCCAACATTAATCGAGACAGCAATCGGATTAATAATGACAATTGTCCAAACGCTATCAGAACAATTACCTCAAATAATAACAGCTGGAATGGACATTCTTATTGCTCTAATTGGTGGCATTATTCAAATACTACCGCAATTAGTTTCTGCTGCTTTTAAATTGGTAGTAACGATTGTTAGCACCTTAATTGAAAACTTACCGAAATTAATTAGCGCTGGTGTTGAGTTAATCGAAGCTTTAATCAAAGGTATATTAAGTTTGTTAGGCGCATTAGGAAAAGCGATTTGGAATCTTGGTGAAACAATAATTGAAACGATAAGTGAAGTAGACCTTTATCAAGTCGGTAAAGATATTATAAACGGCTTAATAAAAGGTATTGGTTCTATGGCATCGTCTGTATGGAGTAAAATTACCGAAGTGGCAGGAGGTATTAAAGATAAAATCACTGGCGCTTTAGATATACACTCCCCATCTCGATGGATGCGTGACATGATTGGTAAAAACATGATGATCGGATGGAGACTAGGTATAGATGATGAGAAAAAACCTACTATGGATAAGGTGGATGAATTAACATCATGGATGAAGCCTAGTTACGCAGATTTAAACACTAAATTACCAGGAATTAACCCAGCTAGTTCTAATAACAGCCGCACCAATAACACTAATAACAGCGTTACAATTAACAATGATAGATTGCTAGAAGGCGCTAATTTTATCGTAAGAAGCAATGATGATATAAAACAAATAGCAATTGAATTAAATAAATTAACAATGCGGACCGCGAGACAAAGGGGTGTTGTTCTTGGCAACTAAAATAGATGATAAATACTTTTCTGATTTCGGTCCTGTTCGAGAAGTGGTAGGACATCGTAACCCTGCCACTCCTGAATTTACGCAAAAAAGCGTATCGATTCCAGGGCGTGCTGGCGTATGGGATTTTGGTCACGAAATAGGCACTCGCTCCTTCAACGTACCGTTAAAATATGAAACAAATGATAAATACGAAAGGCAACGAATCTTAAATGATCTCGTTGCTTTTTTGTTTGACCAATACGGTAAACCAAAAGCAAGAAAGCTTTATTTCGATTATGAGCCTGACAAGTATTATACCGTCAAATTAGCGTCACCAATTGATCCAGAGAGATTAATGTTTACAAATACGTTTACATTGCAATTTAAGGCGGATAATCCGTATAAAAACTTCATGTTACCTAGCAATGAAATAGTATGGGGAGCGGATATACCATTTATGTCTGATATTTTACTAGATACAGGCGGTTCGTTAGGTACGATAACAACAGCACAAACAATCAGTATCAACAATCAAGGTACTATCGCTAAACCTCTTTCGATAACCATACAAGGAAGCGGTACAAACGTAACGTTCTCTAAAGGAAGTCAAAGTTTCTCTCTAGGTACATTCAGCAATAAAACAATAGTAATAGATGGCGAAACTTATTCTGTATTCGTAGACGGAGAAGAAACACTTAGCGCTTTAACTGGTGATTTCATCACACTTAACACAGGCGTAAACAATATACAAATTAGCGGTACTGGATTAAATATAACTTTAACCGAATCGCTAACATATCAATATAATTAAGGTGGTGCGAGCATGGCTGATGCACAAAAATTATTACCTACAGACACGCTTAGAGTAGGATATCCAAAAATAAACGATGCGATTGATAATGCAAATGAAGCATTAACTACTTCTCAAATTTCAGACGCGAAAGCAGATGAAGCGGTAGCAACAGCAAATGCAGCAAAAACGAAAGCAGATTCTGTACAAGAACAATTTAATCAAGTTGTTATCGAAGGTGATTCAAGCGTAGAAGCGGCACAAGCAAGAGTAGACTCTCATAACAATGTATTCGCTACATTAAAGGAACGTTTGGATACAAAAGAAGATTCCTTTACCGCACAGTTGGCGAATATTTTGGGTAAGATCGAAGGAACAACGAAAATAAGCGAACTAACTTCTCCGCAGTATTTAGCGCACAGGGGGAGTTCTTTTTTATATCCGGAGAATACGCTCGAAGCATTTAAGATGAGCAAGTTAAACGGAGCGCTGTTTATCGAATTAGATATTCGGCAGGATAGAACGGGTTCGTTATGCGTTATTCATGACGAAGAAGTCATTCGAGTAACCGGCATTAACAACCGAGGAACCGATCGAATTCAATACCTCAATCCTCCGTATGTGCGGTCAATGAAAGTTGACGGGTTATTGCCGAATTACCCAGCGCAGCCAATCGCTTATTTGGAAGAAGTGTTTCAGACGTTCGGTAATAAAGTTAATTACGCAATCGAATCGAAGGACAGAAGAAGCGCCGAGGCAATAGCGAACATGGCGGAAGCTTATCGCCTGCAGGGACACGTATTGATTCAGTCGTTCAGCCAAACGGAATTGAATGCGATTAATGACCGCGGATTCGATTTATTGCTACTAAGCGACAACGTAACAGATACCGAAGCATTACTCGACAATAACATTAAATACGTCGGCTGCAGTACGAGCGTAAGTGATTCATACGTAAGTATGCTGAATAATGCTGGAATTAAGGTTTTGGTATATACCGTAAATCATCAATATTTAGCGAAAAAGTATATTGCGCTTGGAGCATTCGGAGTATTTAGCGACGATCCTTTTTACGTATCAAATAATTATCCGACGAGAAAAGATGCGCCGTTTTCCGAAAGAGTATTTAGCAGCGGATTTATTCCACACTACGCAGAATACCGCGGAGGATTTACGAGTGATTATCGCTGGGGCTTCTTAACGAAAAGTGAAGACAGGGATTTCGTGCTACAAGGTTGGGCGGGTGAATTGCCGGATACCTTTACGATGACTCTAAACGCAAGCTTTATCGAAAGGGCTAACGGATGGGGAAGTATTGCGATTTGCACGCCGATTGACTACTTCGACGATAACAAAACGACATTGTCAAACGGGTATCATTTGCTGTTTAGTCCGAAAGGTATTTCGATTTATAAAGTGAAAAGCGGAGTAGGTACGTCGCTAGCGATTTCGGCGGAAATAGGCAATCTGACCGACGGAGCAACGAAAAACTTCACCGTTACAGTTAGCGCAACATCAATAACGTTTAGTACAAACGACGCAACCATCACTGTTAACGATTCAGAATTTCGTAATGGCTTTTTGCATTTCGGAAGAAAATGGGGAACTGTTTCCTTTCAAAATGTTCTAATTTCTTAAGAAGGTAGGGCGAATGTATGGGAATATTTCACCAGAATATTGATCCGGTTTATTTAATTAAACGCGCAGGAACAGCGGAAGACCCGTTCGTTGAGTTGAACGAAACCAAAACGGTTAAATACGGCAAGGTTCGCTTAGTGGAGTTTCCGGATTTTAATTCCGTGTTCAAAGCGGTCAGCCAAAGCGGAGTGGAGTTTAATGCTACTACAGAAGAAATTCCGAAAGAAACGGAATATCGTGTCGATTATATCGCAGGGTTGGATGCTATTGTGCGGTAACAAAAAATAATTAATCGAAGGATTATTCCATAGCGGAGAGTCCTTTTTCTTTTATCACAAGGAGGTTAAACATGATAAAAACAAAAAATCTCCAATTGCAGCAAACGGCGGTTTTACAAAACGCTTATAATATATCATACGAAAAGGTGCACAACCAATTATGGAGTGCATCTTTTTCTCTGCCTTTAAACGATCCGAAGAACAAATATTGCACACCTTTATCGTTCGTGGAGATAGTTGACGATTATATAAACAGTGAAGGTGAAGAAGTTAACGAATATGTAGGATTGTTCCGTATCGTGCCGAAAACAACCGTCAAAAACGCGTCTACTAACGAGGTAACATATGAATTAGAGCATGTATTAGCAACGTTACTAGACAAACAAATATTTGGTTTCGAGCAAACGACAAACTTAACTACACGCCAAAATATAGAATTGTTATTGGATATGCAGATAGTGAAGCATTGGAAATTGGGAGATGTAGAAACTACTCGATATTTCTCTTACAATTTTGAGAATACTAATCTTTTATCTGCTATCTTTAGCATACCTAATCCGTTCGATGTAGAAATGAAATGGACATGGGACACACAGTCTTATCCGTGGACATTAAACCTAGTAAACTTAGAAACTACACCAACATGCGAAATTAGAGAAGGTTACAACCTTATTGATTTATCCGTAGAAGAAAATCCAATGGGTATCTATAATCGCATATATCCTTTAGGATACGGAGAGGGTGTAAATCAACTTACAATCAAGAAAGTGAACAATAACATTCCATACGTAGAAGATACTGAATCAATAGCGTTGTATGGCGTTAGAGAGTATGTATGGGTAGATAAAAGATATACAAATGACACAGCTTTAAAAGCCGCTGCTGAATCGTTACTTGTTAAGTGGAAAGAACCAATCATCAAATGGAAAACAACCGCTGCAGAACTATCCAAAATAACAGGATTATCAAAAGATAAATTCCGAGAGGGTGCAGTGGTTAGGTTGCATTTAGATGATTTCCCGGTAACGGATGTACGTATCGTCAAAGAAAGTAGAAGCGACATCAAAAAAGAAGAATGGAACGTATCATTAGAGTTAGGTAATTTAACCGATGATATTGCTACTACTTCAACTGATCTCGAGCGTAGGCAGCAGATTAACGAATTAAATACAGATGGATATACGAATCTATTAACATACAGTTATAACGATAACGCTGATAATGAAAATCCTGCTGAAATACAAATATTTATACCGGAAGAAACGGTAAGATTAAATAAAGCGGTGCTTAGCTATAAAACAGACAATTTCCGTGCATACGAACGAGCAATAGAAGGTGGAGGCGCTATCGTTTCATCAACATCAAGCGGTGGCGCTACTGTACAATCCACTTCAAGTGGTGGAGCATCAACACAAACGAGTTCAAGCGGTGGCGGTGTAAGCACATCTACTTCGAGCGGAGGTGGGACTACGCAAACGTCTGCAGCAGGTGGAGATCATTATCATCTGATGTTTAAGGGTGGTAGTTCTGTAACACATGATGAAAGTAACGATAGAGAGTTTTTTGCAAACGCTAGTTCGAGCGGAGGCGCTACAGCAAGGGTGGTGTTTGGAGGAACAATTGCGACATCTCTGTACACCAGGGGTTCGAGCGGAAACCACTCGCATAGTGTATCTGTACCTGCACACACACACGATTTCAACGTGCCAGCACATACGCACAGTGTTTCTACACCTGCACACACACATGATGTATCTGTACCAGCGCACACACATGATATCACGCTTCCTAACCATACACATGCGATTAACTTTGGCATCTATAAACTTAGCACACTACCAACGTCAGTAACAATTAAAATAGATGGTAATACACATACCATTCACAGCGTTAATGCCGATGATGTGGACCTAATACCTTATCTTTCCAAAGAAAGTGACGGACGTGTAACAAGAGGTTGGCACACAATCGAAATACTACCTAACGCAAGAGGAAGAATTAACGCACAAATTTATACGCAATTCTTTATAAGTGGCCATGGAGGGGGAGATTATTAATGAGAAACATAAGAAAACGCTTAATAAAGTTACTAGCTGGTAACATGCCAGTAATCCTCAATGTTACAATAGTAGCAGACGAGCTAATTAAAGCTGCTGAATCCGATATATTTGTAGATAAATCAAATATTCACTATACAGATAAAGCGTTAGGAGGTAATCAAAATGGACAAAGTTAAAGTTTTTCTCCATAACGGGAATGAGTATGAGACAGAAATAGAAAATTATGATCCTGTTGAGATGAATAAATTGCTTAACGACCAAAGTGTATCTACTGTATTAGTCGGAAAAAACATTCATGCTCGCATAAACATCAAAGATATAATACTTATATCTGATGAAAATTAAATTATATATTAACTATCTATGGGGGGTGTGACAATGACTGGGGAGGCTGTTCCGTTGCATGAGAAGGTTGATAATCTAGATGAACGCGTAGAGTCTTTGGAGATGTATCGGAAGGAACAAGAGCTATATCGGAAAGAACAAGAGTTGTATCGAAAAGAGCAAGAGAAGTTTAATAGCGATGTAAAGTATCAACTTAGTAACATTGAAACTACTGTTTTAAAAGAAAGTAGTAAACAACAAGAAATGAGTCAGCAACTTCTTAATCATGTGTTAAAGAAAGACTCGGAGGACTCGAAATTTGAAAGACAACAAAAAAGGTACACACAAAAGCAATTATGGTCAGTGATATCTATCGTAGTGAGTGCGATATTTGGAGCTGGCGGATTGCTTTTTTTGTTGTTTGAAGCATTTACAAAATAAGGAGTGTTGAAGATGGAAGAATTAACAGTAGCGGTGTTTATTGCGGTTATTATCGGCGTTGTAGAGCTAGCTAAGGGTTTAGGGTTATCTTCTAAATTAAGCCCATTATTAGCTGTTATTTTAGGTATTCCAGTCGGTGTGTTTTATTTAAACGTTGATGTACAAACAGGAATTGTTTATGGATTGATTATCGGATTATCTGCAGCTGGATTATATAGCGGAGTTAAAACAACATTAAAGAAGTAGCTTCGGCTGCTTCTTATTTTTTAAGGAGTGAGTGAGAATGGAATTATCACAAAAAGGTTTAGACTTAATCAAATCATTTGAAGGATTGCGGTTAAAAGCTTACAAAGCTGTATCTACAGAAAAATACTACACAATCGGATATGGCCATTATGGATCTGATGTAAAAGAGAATGCGGTTATTACGAAAGAACGTGCCGAACAGTTACTAAAACAAGATTGTGGAAGTTTTGTAAAGGCTGTTAATCAAATGGTTAAGGTAAAACTTACACAAAATCAATTTGATGCGCTTGTATCATTTACGTATAATTGCGGAGCTGGAGCATTACAACGCAGCGACTTGTTGAAATACCTTAATGAAGGTGATTACAAAAAAGCTGCTGCAGAACTTCCGCGTTGGAATAAGTCCGGTGATAAAGTGTTAGCTGGATTAGTTAAACGCAGAGCAAAAGAGATGGAGCTTTTCTTGAGTGATGTAGCAGAAGAAAAAGAAGAGCCTAAAAAAGAAGTTAAATCTAATGAACAAAAAGAAACGGTTGAAACTTATATTGTAGTTTCATCTGTTCCTGGATACGTAAACGCAGCTGATGCAAAATCAAAGAAAAACAAAAAAGCTACTGTTAAAGCTGGGACATACTATGTATTCAATGAATCACAAGGTATGGTTAACGTAACATCCAAAAAAGGAGTTCCTGGCAACTGGATTAATCCATCGGAAAATGTTAATGAAGAGTTTTATTATGTAAAAAGCGGGGATACTGTATCAGGAATCGCAGCTAAAGAAAAGACAACAGTCGCGAACATCAAAAAGTTGAATCAGCAAATCAAAAACATTAACCTTATTTATCCTAACCAAAAAATAAGAGTAAAATAACTAACAGCCTATCTCATTTCGAGGTAGGCTTTTTTTATTGGAGACATCCCCATAATAGCAACTCGTCACGGTGAGTGAGTGAGCGCAACGAGTTGCTATGCATCTTTGGGGGATGCGAATATATTGTAACATATTGGATAATATGATAGAAAGTGTTTTTTATCACACTTGGTATTATATTTTATATAATTTTTATTGTTGTTTTTATATAATTTATGGTATAATATAGATATCAAGAAGCAAAGGTGATTAGATGAGTATACAAGAAAAAATAAAATCATATATCGAAAACAATGGATTAATCGCAAAACACATCGCAGAAAACAAACTAAACATGAATTATCAGACTTTTCACCTATTATTAAACGGAAAAAGGAAATTAACGGTAGAAATGTATGAGAAAATATGTAAAGATGGATTAGGAGTAAGTCCAAAATACTTTTGGGATGACGATTAGAAAAGGAAGGTAATAGAGATGAAAAGGAAAATTAAATGGATGATTGTTTTAATTTTATCGCTGACGGTGGCGGTTATGTTGTTTTTTTATTTTCAAGATAAGAAACAAGAATCAGTTGAAACAAATGCAGTAACTCAAGAAAGAGTTGATTTTCTAAATAATCAAGTAGAAAGATTTCTTGATAGTATTATAGAACAAACGGAAACAACTATTGAAAAGATTGATTATGACGTATCCGGCAATATAACAGTACATGTTAATGAGCAAGAGTGGGAAAGTATCTCGGATAAAGAGGAATTTAAAAACAGAGTATCAACCGAAATAGAGTGGGGATTGCGAAATTACGGTCCGTTTTATGAAGGTGATGAAATTGTTGTAGAATGGGAAATTAATTAGTAACAAGAAGCAGGCGATTTATATGGAAAAGAAGATTTGTAAAAGGTGCAGCAATGAATACCCAAATAGAAAAGCAGTTACGTATTACTGTAAATCTTGTGAGGTAGTTGTTAGATATGAGAAGAAGTTGAAAAATAAGAAGTAGATAACAATTGTGCAGTAAATAAATAACAAATTGGAGGAATTAAAAATGATTAAAGTAAAAGGTTCTTTAACTTTGCGCGGAAGTTATGAAGTGGCATTAGATATGACGGAAGAAGAATTTGACGCACTTTCAGAACGTGAACAGAATGATGAAATTAATGATGCAATGGATTGGAGAGAGTTTTTAGACAACTCTGATATTGATGATATTGATGTTGATGATATTAAGTAACCATTGAACAGTTCGAAAGTAGTGTTCATTAAAGCGTGGTTAACATCTAACCACGCTTTTTACTCGTCTTCGTCAGTATAATTATATAATTCCTCCACTGTTACTCCTAATAACCTAGCTAATTTAAAAGCTTTTTTTAAGGAAGGTACACTTTTACCTGTACTCCAATTAGATAATGTTGTTTCCGACACTTTCATTATATCCATTATTTGTTGTCGGTTATATTTAGATAGTTCTATTAATCCTTTTATTCGACTCTCCATGATTTACCCCTCCACAATTATATTTATAGTATTAATTCGATAAACTATTGTTTAATCCTTTTATAAAAATACTAAAAAAAATTAAAGTAATTTTTGAATGGACGCGCATTAATAGATAATTCGCCCATATATATGTATTACAACCGTAACACAAGAAAGCAAATTAGAGAGAGTTGGTATTACGGATGTAATACAGAAGGGAGAGTTTATATGATAGTAGGAATAGATCCAGGTGCGTATGAAACGAAGCTAATCACAAAAGACGGAGCGTTTAAAATGTTGTCTTGTTTAGGAGAGTACAGAGAACTAAGTATTGAAAAGAAGTTAGATCAAGAGGATATCATGTATGAGTTTAATAAAGAGAAAGGATTTGCATGCAGATTAGCTTTAAAAGAGTCATTATTTAAGCGGAGAATGGCTGGTGATACCAAAGCGCACAAAGATGCATTAATACGCGTTTTAATAGCTTTGCATCGTTTTACAGATGATACTCAATTAGATTTGGTAGTTAATCAACCAATTGTAAAACACAAACAAGATAAGGAAAAAATTATTGAAATGATAAAAGGGAAACACTCTATATTAGTGAATGGGCATACTAAAACTTTCAATATAAATAATGTTTCAGTTGCACCAGAAGGAGCAGTTTCTTATTGGGCTATAAATCAAACAAGTCACCACGAAAGAATAATTGATGTAGGTAGCGGAACCGTTAATGCTGCCACAATCATAGATGGAGAATTTATTGACTTAGAAAGTTTCACCTTATTATTTGGAGCAAACAGCGAGGAAAAATACGATGTTAACGATCTTGCTGAAGCTATAAAAGCGCAATGTTCTGTTAAGCGTTGGAAAAAGACTGATAAAGTCAAACTGTGTGGAGGAATATCATCTAATTTAAAAGAAAACTTAGCGCAATATTTTAGAGAAATTGACTTAATACAACCTAAAATAAGAGTAGGTAACAGTATGAAAATATTACAACCTGTTTATGCGAACGCTGTAGGGTGTTATGAACTAGCGTGTGAGATTTATGGATGAGCGCAAAGTAAGGCCAGTTTCATTTAATCTATTGGATCCATTTGAGAAGGAATTGAACGATTTTGCTAATACAAAAGGAGTATTTTCAAAGTATGTGAAACGGTTAATTCAGAAAGATAAAGAAGGAAATCTTGTCATGGTTCAAGTTCAAGGAGAGGAAAAGCAGAAGAAAAAAGGAGTTGCAAATAGCTTCATCTGAGGTGAAAAGCTAATTAGCGGTGCTCGCTATATAGCTATATGCTTATCATATGAGAAAAATGCCTGTACAGGAGGATATATGGAAAAAAATCGTTTTTCTAAACCTGTTGCTTTTAATAATACTGTTGAAAAGGATATTTTGATTCTTAATCATATTAGAACAAAGAAAAATTTTAGTGGTTATGTTAAACAATTAATACTTTCAGATATAGAAAATAACCCAACTAATACTCCATTAACAAACAAACCACTTTCCGCATCGGAACGACTGCAGCAATTAAAAAAGAGACCTAATTAGATTTCTATCCTAACAATGAATTTACCATCAACCCAATTGCATATCCAATTAAAGCGGCTGCCACAAACATTTAATCACCTCATGTCTTTATTTATCTTTATTATGTCCTAATTTGAAGGGAGTAATCACGATGGAAACCATTAACTTTAAAGATTTTATGGATGGTTCATATAAGGAGAAAAGGGATAGGGACTATTCAACTTTACGCAAATCTTTTTCAACCACTTTACCTGTTGTTTTCTTACTGACACCCAAATTAGCTTTAGCTTCTACTGCTGATGCTACTTTCGGAAATGTCCATGGAGCTATTATGAATATGTTCGATGCTGGTGTAGTCTTAGTAATTATTTTTGCTGGAGCAGCATGGGGAATGGGGCACCGAACCAAAGCAATTGAAATCTTATTAGGTGTCTCTTGTGGTTATATATTAGCTCGACATGCGATTGATATTCGCGATTTTTTAAGAGGGATTTAGGGGGTTTTAGAGTGAAATTTTTATTAACAGCAAGTGGGATGAAAGAAGTAACTAATCCATCGCTTTTGGAAAAAGCTCATGAAAAGTTTCAGGGATTTGCTGATTATGTAATTGGAAAAGAAACCGAATATGTATTTAACCCCTTTTGGGATTTTATACAAGATAGCATGATTTCGTTAGGTCACTGGATAGTAGCTAACCTTCCTGAAATTATGGGATATTCAACGATCTTATGTGCAATATGTATTGTAATTTGTTCATTTACAAGTTCTCAATCAATTATCAAACCAATTGGATTATGGGCGGTTGCTACTATAATTGCTATTTGTATACTAGGAGGTGTATAGATGGGAGAAATCAAAAGGATATCCAGTAATTTACCTGTGGTATATGATCCTAAGCTACCTTCCATACGAAATAGGGGGTGGTTAATCGTTCAAGATAAGAAACCTATTACAAGAAAGAAAATTAAAAGGATTAATTGGCAAGATTTTTTTCAAATTCATAAGAATTCCCTATCAATATATAAAATTATACCGCATGCTAATGTAACCAATAATAACAAGCGGCTTTGGAGAGCTATACACAAAATGTATGAAATGTATGAGAAGTCAGGATCTCGATTAGAAAGGAACGGACTAAAATTTACTTATAGGGAAAAAGACTATTTTTGGTTTGATGTAGTGGTTAAGCAAGAGAAAGGGCAAAAGAAAATTGAATTTTATGTTTCTACATCAGAATATCAAGCAGAGAAGTTAAAAAGGAAATTAGAAAATAAGATGGCTGTTACGTTTCAAGAAGCATATTTATCTGATTTGCAAATACCTGAAGATAATACTATAGTCCAGGAACTGAAATATTTAAAACACGATATCTTTTCTTTAAATACTAATACAAACGAAAGCCAGACACCTATTAATTCTATATTAGCGACTATAGATGAACTGCATTATGATGGCGATATAGCTAGGTTAAGCATATGTAACGAAGTAGAAAATAGGCAGAAATGGGTTAAAAATGCACAATGGGCACACGAAAAACTGCAGAAAGGCAAGGTACCCCAAAGAGCGAATATAAGTGTTAAAAAAGCAATACCAACAATCAAAACGGGTGTAACAGGATTAATTAATGAAATTAATGATATTATTACGGATTTTTTTCAAGCGTTCAGCAATATCTTTTTTAAAAGTGAGAAAAACTTCGAAAAGCAAAAAGTAATAAAGAAGGGATATAGCTTAGAAGACGAAATTAATACTCGGAGATTAAGCGGAGCAAGTAATGAAAAAATAAACTTACCGGTGTTTAAATCGAGGATAAGAGTCGCAGCCCACAGCAATGATAAATTAATTAGAGAAACTCTTAGCGAGACTTTATCACTGTCATTAAGTGATATAGCAGAAAATAACGAATTGCAAGGGATAAAAGTAAAAATAAACGGAAAAAGACTACAGGTAATAGAAGAGTTAAATACTCTTTCGTTATCACGTCGTACAAAGTTGGATGCGGATGTTAACTTGATATCAACAGATGAAATGAGCAAATTAGCTTTACAAATGCCAGGAAACGAACTGCAAAGAAAGTATGCTGATGAGTTAAGCACTAAGAAAAGAGTAGAAGTTGAAATACCAAAGGTGTTACGTGATCCAGAAGGTATTCCATTGGGAATAGCGGAAGTGAAAGGCGAAAAGATACCAGTAACTATGAGTATGTCTAATCCCGATGCTTTTTACCGAGGTTATGTATTTATTGGTGGCCAAGGTGCCGGAAAAGATACCGCTATAAAAAATTGGGTAGTAGATGGATGTTTATATCGTGGTATATCTGCTATTATTCCAGAAACTATTGTAGAAGAAGGCGAACGAGGGATGGCCGATGGTATTAGAGATGCCTTGCCGCCAGATAAAATAATTGATTTAGACTTAAGTAATGAAGATTGGATCATTCCGATGGATTTGACAGAGGTAATAGCCAAGTTAGGGAAGAAAGGAGCTTCAAGATTTGCAGATGAGATGATTGATTTCATGAATATCGAAGGATTGTCAAGAACACAAAGATATTTACGAGAAGCAGCGAAAGCAAGTGGCGGTTCTTTATATAATATTAAAATGCTAATCGAAAGCGAAGACTTCCGTTTAGATACCATTGAAAAACTCCTGAAAGATGGAAATGTACGGTTAGCAAATGACTTAATAAATTGGGGAACTAATGAAGAACTAGGAGGAAAAGCAGACCCTATCTTAAATCGACTTGATATGTTTTTTGGTAATGATACTCTATTCGATATCTTTGCTCAACCACCAAAGAAAGAGGTTGATTTTGAAAAATGGATGAAAGAGGGGAAAGTAATTATTATCCGTATTCCTAATCGTAAATTAGGAGAACTTGCAACTAAAACATTAGTTCACTGGGTGACCTTAAAGGCATTTATGACTAGGATGTTAATGAGAAAGGAAGATCAAAAGAATGGTTGTTTTATGGTATTTAATGAGCCAGAACAATACGCAACAGATGGCCTTACAAAATTAATGGGTAGAATAGGCACAGAAGGAAGAAAGGAGCGCTTCGGTTCCCTGTACGCATTTCACCATTGGAATAAACTGCCGCAATCGTTGCAAGAAAATTTACAAGGTGGAGGAGTGCAACAATTTCTATTCATGAATGACCATATGAAGACATTTGAACTTTCTAAACATAGATTCGAAGAGACTATTCCACTTGAGCAAGCAGTTAAGTTGCCGGCTCACCATGCCATCATATCTGTAAGAGCAGGGAAAGAGTTGCAACCGGCTTTTATATGTCATATGAAACTACCAGTTAAACAAATGTATAAAAATTCATCGCTAACTAAACAACATGCTATGATGTATGGCAGGAGTTGGAATGAGTTGCAACAGAAAACAATAATAAAAAAATGTGATCAAAGCGGAGTTTGACCACGTTGACCACGCAATGACCACGCAATATAAGAAAATAGTCAGAAATACATCGAAAAACTTTGAAACACCATTTAAACTAATTTGAAATAGAACGAAAAAAGTATGCTATTTATTACACTAAGAGTAAACAAGAAGAAAATACTTAAAATCAAACTACAACATAATCGGAACAATGGGGATAGCTGCTGGAATTGGTCTTAGCAAAGTTCTTTCAGAAACAGGAGGAAAAGTTATTGTGTACGGAACACCTGCTGAAGAAACAAAAGGCGGGAAAGTAACAATGGCGGAAGCAGGAATTTTCGAAGAATTAGATGTAGCGATGATGGTTCACCCACTAGACAATTATTTGAAGAGTGGTGATTCCCTTGCAATGGATGCTATCCAGTTTGAATTTTTTGGAAAGTCAGCACATGCTGCTGCAAGCCCTCACTTAGGTATTAATGCCCTAGATGCTGTATTACACACATTTAATAGTATCAATGCTTTAAGACAGCATATAAAGCCTGATGCCCGTATTCATGGTGTCATCACAGAAGGCGGAAAAGCTGCAAATATTGTGCCTGATTATGCCGTAGCACAGTTTTATGTGCGAGCTGGGAAAAGAGAAGATGTAAATATATTAGTAAAAAAAGTCAAACAATGTGCAGAAGGTGCTGCACTGCAAACAGGAGCTACGGTTAAATCTAGTTTTTATGAATTCTCCTATGATGATATGATTACTAATCAGACTTTATCTGCTGTATTTACCAAGCAGCTTATCTCTTTAGGAGTAGAAGAAACTGATATTCACGAACAACGAGATGGGTCAGGTTCTCTTGATATGGGAAATGTAAGTCAAGTAGTTCCTTCCATTCATCCATACGTGAAAATCTGTAATGAAGCATATGCTTGCCATACACATGAATTCAGAGAAGCTGCGATGACAGATCAAGGAAGAGATGCGATGATTCTAGGAGCAAAATCTATGGCACTTACAGGCCTAGAAATCCTTACAAATAAAGAATTATTGGCAGAAATCAAAGAGGAATTTCAAAAAAACAAATAATTTAACTAGGAAAAGACCTTACTTTCACTTTGAACATTAGAGAAAGTAAGGTCTTTTTTCCTATTAATTAAGGCGTATTTATGACAAATTTCCTCTTTTCGTTATAGGTGGAAAAAATTCCATTATAATAAATAAGTCCTACTTTCATACATAAAGGAGCTATTAATCGAAAATGAGAAAAAAATTCGACCTATTTCAGAACAGAATAACGATTAAAAAGAGATTATACACTAGCTTTTTTCTTCTACTGTTTATTCCCACTATTTTCATTGGTATCTTTTCTTATTTCAATTCAAAAAATCAACTAGAGCAAGAAATAATGGACAATGCTTACCAACAGATAAAACAATTAGATGAGAATATTACGACAGAGCTCTCAACGAAGATGAAGCAAGTGGACAAGCTTCGAAAAGATTGGGGAGATATAAATAACGCTGTATCAGATGATTTTATTAATGCTACCCTTGAAAACTATCAATATTTTTATGATGATATTGACAGCATATTTTATGCCACGAAAAAAGGAAAATATGTTCAGAAGCCAGAAGGAAAAGTAGCAGACAATTATGATCCAACAGCAAGTGAATGGTTTATCAGAGCAGAGGAAAGGCCAGATGAAATTTATATTTCTGATCCATATATATCTGCGAGTACAAATGAAATGGTCGTTACAATTGCTGGAAGTACAGAGGATGGAGACAAGGTAGTCGGTTTAAAAATCAAACTTAGTTCTATACAAACAATTGTGAACAATATCACAATAGGAAAAGAAGGATATGTATTTCTTATAGACAAAAATAATGCTTATATGGCACATCCAACAGAAAAAATCGGTGAAATCGGCACAGAAAACTATATTCAACAGATGAAACTTAAAGAGAATGGTACTTTTACATATACCCTGGATAACAAAGAGAAAAAACTTACTTATCTCACCAATAATCTTACTGGATGGAAGATTGCCGGATCCATGTATTCAAATGAGGTTTCTAATGCTTCCTCACCAATTTTAAAAGCATCCTTCTTGGCTATTTTTGTATTTCTTTGCATCGGTTCTATTCTTATTTATTTTAACATCCAATCCATTCTTAAACCGTTGAATCTACTAAGAGAAAAAGCGGGTCTTGTTGGGAAGGGCGATTTAACACAGCAAATGGAAGTTAGAAGGACAGACGAAATTGGTCATCTAACAAAATCTTTTCAACAAATGCAAGAAAATTTAAAGCAACTAATCATACATATGGAAAAAAGCATCACTCAAGTTGCTGCATCAAGCGATAATCTTACCGCAAGTTCTTCTTCCTCAACAAAAGTGGTAGAAGATTTAGTGTCTGTTACACAGGAAATTGCATCAAAAGCAGATCATCAAAAACAACAAATTGAAACAAATACAACAAAATTAAAAGATATTACAGAAAGAACGGGATTAATAAGAGAAAATTCCCTGTACTTATCTAAGTTAGGTTCCATGACGGTGGAGAAAGCAAAGGAAGGCGAACTAGCTATTAATCAGGCAGAGGAACAAATGCAATTAATTGTTGATTCTGTCGTTAAATCAGATAAACAAATAGATGAACTAAATAAGCGTTCCAAAGAAGTGGAAGCAATTATTCAATTAATAAGCTCTATAGCTAACCAGACAAATTTATTAGCATTAAATGCTGCGATTGAAGCAGCAAGAGCAGGAGAAAGTGGAAAAGGTTTTTCTGTCGTAGCAGAGGAAATTAGAAAATTAGCAGAGACTACCCATCATTCCGCAACGGAAATTGAACATTTAGTTAAAGGAATTCAATCTGATACACACTCTACGATCAACAGGATGAATATCGTACATAAGCAAGTCGATGGAGGACTATCAATTATGTCTTCTGTCAAAAAGAAATTCAACGCTATATCTACTAGCATGAATGAAACAGCACCTTTTATCGAGGATGTCACTATTTCCTCTGAGGAGGTTTATAAACATATTAAAATACTTGCCCAAACCTTTGAAGCATTAATTTTATTTAGTAAGCAAAATGCTGAATTATCAGAAGAAATATCTGCATCTACCGAGGAACAGCTAGCATCATTCGAAGAAGTGCACGCTTCAGCAAGCAGCCTTGCTGAGACAGCTGACCATTTAAAAAAATTAATCGCACAATTTCATTATTAAAATATTAATGACACTATTAACGGATAGTATGGTCCAACTGCGAGCTGCGAAAAGTCAAGGAATCTAGGTGGAGGTCTTACTGCATGTAAAGATCCGAGAAGTAAAACTAACCATCATTGAGGATGAGAATCACAATGATGGTTAGTTTTCTTTATGTTTTTTCATTTAGACTGCTTACTTACTAAAAATTATATGAAAACAACAATCGATTATTATTATCGACTAATCGCCCCATACAATTTCTTAAGTACGCTTGAAAAGAGAGAATAGTGGGTAGTATTACTTCATACAAAGCTTATCCATCATTATGTGAGAAAAGCTACAAATTATTTGGAGTAGGAGACAAGATAAATGGAGAACAAAACATTGATGCAATATTTTGAATGGCATTTAGATGCAGATGGACAACATTGGAATCGTTTGAAAGAGCAAGCAGGAGAATTGAAAGAAGCGGGAATTGATTCCGTTTGGATTCCACCTGTTACGAAAGGGGCTTCCAAAGACGACAATGGTTATGGTGTTTATGATGTTTATGATTTAGGAGAGTTCGATCAAAAGGGAGCCGTTCGGACAAAGTATGGAACAAAAAAGGAATTATTAGAAGCAATAAAAGCATGTCATAATGTTGGAATACAAGTATATGTCGACGTAGTTATGAATCATAAGGCTGCTGCAGATGAAAAAGAAACATTTAAAGCGATTGAAGTAAATCCTGAAAACAGAGAAGAAGAAATTTCTGAGCCGCATGATATAGAAGCATGGACGAAATTTACTTTCCCTGGAAGAGGAGAAACGTATTCACCATTCAAGTGGAATTTTCAATATTTTAACGGTACAGATTATGATAACAAAGAAAAAAAAGCAGGGGTCTTTAGAATTATCGGTGACAATAAGATGTGGAATACAAATGTAGATGATGAATTTGGAAATTACGATTATTTAATGTTTGCCAATATTGATTATAATAATGAACTTGTACAAAATGAGATGATTACATGGGGAAAATGGCTTTATGAAACAGTGAAATGTGATGGTTATCGATTAGATGCAATCAAACATATTAACCACGAATTCATTAAAAAATTCGCCACTTCCTTACTAAAAGAAAAAGAAGATTTTTATTTTGTAGGAGAATTTTGGAAAGCAGAAATCAATGAATGCCAGGAATTTTTGGAACAAATGGATTATAAAATTGATTTGTTTGATGTTCCACTACATTATAAATTGCATACTGCTTCTATTGTAGGAAGCGACTACGATCTTTCTACCATTTTTGATGGTACATTAGTAAAGGAAAATCCGCTTAACTGTGTTACATTTGTTGATAATCATGATACACAGCCAGGCGAAGCGTTAGAATCTTGGGTAGGTGATTGGTTTAAGCAAATAGCCTATAGTCTTATTTTACTTCGAAAAGATGGCTATCCGACAATTTTCTATGGAGATTATTTTGGAATTAGCGGAGAGCATTCAATTGAAGGAAAAAAAGCTGCAATAGATCCCTTATTATATGTACGCAAGAAAAAAGCCTACGGCCCACAAGACGATTATTTTGATAATGCTCATGTAATTGGATGGGTTCGCCATGGTGAAACAAAAATAGAAAGATCCGGTTGTGCAGTCGTCATTTCCAATAAAGATGAAAGTAGTAAAAAAATGTTTGTTGGTGAAGCTCGAAGTGGGGAAGAGTGGATTGATTTTACGAATACACGAAAAGAGCGCGTAAAAATTGGTGAAGATGGTTATGGTGACTTTCCTGTAAATGCTAAGAGTGTGTCTGTTTGGGGATTAGCTGATTAGAATCAAGGGGGGACTTAGTCTGCAATAGGTAATATAACTAAGACCCCTTTTTTACTAGGTTGTTTTTTAATCAAAAAAATGAATAAGGTGGAAAAATAGAGCAGCCGGAATACACATAGACTCCACGGGAATTAGCGCGAGTCCCACAGAAAGCGAAGCGTATTTCGGCTGCAAGTATAGCAACAAACTTTACGAAAACAACCCTTTATTAAGAAGAAAAGAATAATTTCATAATTCCCTGATAGCCAAAATACAAGCCAAATAAAACTAACGAAACACCAGAAATAATCGAAATTCCTCTCAATGTTGCGAGTGTAATAAGCCCCTGAAACCATTTGTTAAGGCTGCTACAATTAAATCCCATAAAGTAAGCCCAAGAAAAATCATGCTACTATAAATCAACAAGGAACTAGTCCCATTTTCTTAAGCAGTTTTAGCTAGAACAGATCCATATATTCCTAGCCAAAATAAAATAGATAGCGGGCTAGTTATAAACATTACGAACCCGGTTAAAAAGCATTTAAATAAAGAATCTTTTCCCCTAAGCGAATCAAGCTTGAGGTTTTGAGCACCAATTACACTCTCCATTCCAGTATAAATTAAAATAAATCCACCAAAAAGCCATAGGAATATTTGAACGATATCTATTTCAAGGAAATGAACCATTCTCATATAAACCATTCCCATAAATAGCCCATCAGCAAGCATAGACCCAAAGCCAACAATCCAAGCATGCCAAAAACCATTTTTAATTCCTTTATCAATTCTCGCAGAATTTACTGGACCAATCGGCGCAGATAATGTAAACGCTAATATTATATAAATAAGCAGTATTGTTATACTGAACATCCACCTCCCCCACATCCTTTCTTGTACATGCTATGTAGAAGGGATAAATGATATGTGGATTAATTCAAATAGTTATAAGACTTTCTTACCTCTATTGGAAGAAGATGCTTTACTAAAGAAAAAGGAGACAGATAGATCAAGATATTATCAAAACAAACGTACCAAGTAATAGTAGGGAAATAAATGCATATTTTAACTCTTCCTTCTCCATAATAAAGAGGATAAAAGGAGGGTTCAAAATGGCCAAGAAAAATAAAAAATCAGACCCACAACAAAAGAATAAAAAAGGATTTGATTCTGCTGTGCTAAATGAAGAATTTGCTCATGAAATGGGTAGCGCAGCAACAAATAAAATTCATAAAGACAAAGTCAAAAAAGAAAAAGCTTTGAAAAATACCGGTGAATACAAAGGGGAATGATCAAAAAAATACGAGTAGGTTAGCTACTCGTATTTTTTTCTGCCCTTCTCAACTTGATGTCTGAATAGTTGTTATCTCGGTTTATTCCTTTTACTTAGTACTCAATTTAGCATATAATAGTATACGCGAATAAGAATCGAGAACTGATCTATACAAGGAGAATTTAAATGATAGTAAAGAGCGAACAAGACATTAACGGTTTAAAAGAAATTGGAAAAGTCGTAAGCATTATCAGAGAGGAATTAATAAAAAAAACAATACCAGGAGTAACGACGAAAGAATTAGACGATTTAGCAGGCAAGCTATTTGCTGAACACGGTGCAGTTTCTGCTCCTCAAGATATGTACGATTTCCCAGGTTATACTTGCATATCTGTAAATGATGAGGTTGCTCATGGTATACCAGGAGATCGCATCATTCAAGAAGGGGATTTAGTCAATATTGATGTATCTGCAAGTAAAAATGGTTATTTTGCAGACACAGGAAAATCATTTGTTGTTGGAAATGGTGATCCTAAACTCATAAAGCTTTGCGAAGTTGCACAAGAAGCTTTCGAAGAAGGACTTAAGTGTTTTAAACCAGGAGCAAAGAAGAATCGTATCGGAAAATTTGTGTACAACACAGCTAAGAAGAACGGGTTTACAGTAATCAAAAATCTGACTGGTCATGGAATTGGAACATCCCTTCACGAAAAGCCAGATCATATTCTTAATTATTTCGATTCATGGGATACGGAATTACTTCGTGAGGGAATGGTTATCGCTTTTGAACCATTTATATCAACAGGTTCTGAAGAAGTGTATGAGAAAAATGATGGATGGACATTCTCTACTAAAGAAAAAAGCTTTGTTGCCCAATATGAGCATACTGTCATTATTACCAAAGATAAACCGATTATTACAACTTTATAAGTTTACACAAAACCAGCTCTGTTCAAAAAAACAGAGCTGGTTTTGTTTCGAAGAACTATAATTTGGGAAAAAATAATAGGTAAATAACTATTTATAGAAAGCTTGTTCTAAAATGTATAAGTTTAGATTCAATAATTTTGAATTTAACAATAGTTCTCTCTATTTATATATCCATTGACAATCATAAGTATATCTCGTAACCTAGTACATATAATTTCATAACAAAAATCCTTATCAGCTCAAGATGAGGTAGAGGTCGCGATTTTTATAAGTAATAAAAGGGAGAGCCAGAGAGCTTATTGATTGTTTTTGAAAGGAAAAATCGCCGAAGCACTATTATTCTCTGATAATAGTAGCTGGGACTGCATACGAATAG
Organism: Niallia sp. RD1; assembly: GCF_024219955.1. Lineage (NCBI taxonomy): Bacteria > Bacillati > Bacillota > Bacilli > Caryophanales > Bacillaceae > Niallia > Niallia sp. RD1. The sequence goes on from NZ_CP100420.1 coordinate 4,185,665, forward strand.
GTGCAGGACTGTCATAGGATCTTACTATGATGAACTATCCTTTTTATCTGATGGTGTTTTCTAACTTCACACCATTTTAGAGGTGTGTTTTTTTATGCCTTGGAAATAATAAAAATACATTTTATTGTATTTAGATATAAGGCTTCAAAGTAAATCTCCTATGTCAAACATGAGCAAATACATCATAAAGGAGACAACAATGAGTACGAAAGGGAAATTAGGATTAGGGGTATTAATATCCTTAGTCGTTGGAAATATGGTTGGATCAGGAATCTTTATGCTTCCTCGTTCATTAGCAGAAGTAGCAAGTCCAGCTGGGGTAATCCTTGCTTGGCTATTAACAGGTTTCGGTGTGTTAGTTACCGCATTAGTATTTGGTAATTTGGCGATTCGCAAGCCAAATTTAACCGGCGGTCCACAAATTTATGCAAAAGAGCTATTTAAACCAGGATCAAAGAAATCGACTTTAGCTGGTTTTATGTCTACATGGGGCTACTGGATCGGAAACCTTGCTGGTAATATCGCTATTATTACTACTTTTGCCGGCTATTTATCAACCTTTTTCCCCGTTTTAACAAGTGAAGCAGTTTTACTAGATGTTGGTTCTTTCACATTATATGTAGGAAATGCGTTAACCTTCCTTGTGTGTACAATCTTATTGTGGGGAACTCATTTCATCATCTTAAACGGATTAGAAAATGCCGGCAGATTGAACATATTGGCTACTTCTGCCAAAGTAATTGGATTTATGTTATTTATTATCATTGCTTTATTCGCTTTTGAGAAAAGTAACATCCTTCCGTTTGTGGAACCGAAAATAAATGCAGCTGGAAACTCTGTTGGACTATTTGGACAAATTAACAGTGCAGCAATTACAACTTTATGGGCATTTATCGGTGTGGAGTCTGCCGTTGTATTTGCTTCGAGAGCAAAAAAACAATCAGATGTGAAAAAAGCAACGATTTTTGGTTTGTTAATTGCTTTAGCGATTTACATTGGAATCAGCACACTTGTAATGGGAATTCTGTCACAAGATCAGTTAATTGCTTCTCAAAAACCTTTAATTGATGCGATTGAAGCTGTATTAGGACCAATTGCTGGTAAAGTACTTGCAGCGATCGGCTTAATTAGTTTATTTGGGTCGACAATTGGTTGGATTATGTTAAGCGCAGAAGTACCTTATGCAGCCGCAAAACAAGGTATATTCATTCCTGCCTTCTTAAAAGAAAATAAAAAGGGAATACCAACATTCTCTTTAATTGTTACCAATCTTTTAGGACAATTATTTATTTTCTCCACTATTTCAAGAAGTATTTCGCAGGCATTTGATTTTGTTATTTATATTGCAACACTAAGTTATCTTGTTCCTTATTTAATCTCGTCTTTCTTCCAATTAAAATTGGTTATCTCTGGTGAAACATATGACTCTCTAAAAGCGAGAAGAGTAGACTTTGTTATTGGATTGATTGCATCCATTTATTCTATTTGGGTGATTATTGCAGGAACTGCTGATATTAAGACGTTTAGTTTCGGGGTATTATTACTATTAAGCGGAATTCTTTTCTATAACAAAGTAAATAGAGGTAAAGAAAAAAAGTCCTTTTAAAAGAAACCTTCCATTAATCAGGGATTACTTCATCTCCGACTGATGGTTAGTTGTACTTTTCGAACCTTTACAAGATAGTATAAGTGGGTTAAATAATACAAATTAAAAAGTGGACAAATATATCCCGATAAAGTAAACGGTTATAGTTTACTTTACCGGGATTTTTTTGAAATGGATTATGCTATAGTGATTCATTCACCGTACTATCATCCCATTCCACCTCATGCTCTTTTGCAAGTTTTTCTAATTCATTAATGTACTGACGAATCAATTTGCGTGCTTCCTCAAGCATGGAATTCGCTTCTTCTACAAGAGCGATATCCTGTGTTTCTAGCGCTGTAAGTATTTTTACAAAGGCATTATACTGTATATCAGCGCCCTCTATATATATTTCATGTATTTCTCTTAATTCCTCTGTTTCCACTTTTACCCGATTCAATTCTTTAATAAATTCATTATAATTCGGGATTACAGTAGTTTGGATTGTATCATACATCGTCCAGTCATCCGAATAATGAATTCCAGAAACGGAATCATACGCGGATACCGCTTTAACCTCTAATTCAAAGGCCGTTTTCATATCTTCATTGATATATTGAACTAAATCTTCTTTCACTGGATCTGCTGAACAAGCTGTAAACAGAAGCAGAAAGGGAATTAAGAAAATATTAATAACTTTTTTCACTACTTCACCTCCTTCTCCTTACTGTATGAAGGAGTGGAAGTCCACTATGAAACCTAAATGAAAAGGATAAGCCTAATTTTAAAAATCTATCTTGCATCGCAAAATACTATATGCTAATATTAAAGAAATCAAACTATCTTGTATTGCAAAATACTAACTATGTTGTATAACCATATAGTTAGAAAGAAAGGATACTTTCCGATGTCAAAAAGTCAAATGTTAAAGGGAGTTTTGGAAGGATGCTTGCTCGCGATTATTTCCAAAGGGGAGATTTATGGCTATGAAATGATTGAAAAATTAGAGGCTTATGGATTTACGATGATCAGTGAAGGAAGTATCTATCCAGTCCTATTACGGATGAAAAAAGAAGAGCTTGTGACAGTTGAAACAAAAGCATCTCCATCTGGTCCAAAGCGTAAGTATTATTCTCTTACCGATAAAGGGGAAGAAGTTTTAGCTGAATTTGCTGACACTTGGACAGAGCTTGCAACAAGTGTGCATTGTTTATTAAAAGAGATGGTAGTGTCAAAAGATTTATGAAAACTACCTAAAGGGTTAGTTTCTCTCCTATTTACTGGATGGAGATGCGCCGCAATCGCTCTTGACAAACACGCCAATGGTTTGAGGATTGTTTAACAAGGGCGAAGGGAACAAAAGAAGGCATACCAAATAAGCCCTTGGTTGTTTCCATTTTAAACCATTGGCAAGTTCGGTTTGTCAAGAGTTCGCTCCGCCGATTGCTGAATTAGCTTAAGGGCTCAGCTAAACAAAAAGTTAGGCTTGTCTTTGTTCTACTATCCATTGTTGTGCTAATCCAATGAGCTTTGTCCAACGTGCTGGCATTGTTGGAAGCCCCTTGAGTTCTGGATTCACTACGGGCACTTTTCCTTCTAAGGCGGCATGCGGACGCAAAAAGTTAAAGTAGGCCGTAAATAAGGTGACGTATGAAATGGAACCATGTTCAGAGCCGAATCCATGAGTGGAGCGATAATTGCCCTTAAAGGTGCGGTTAAGTCTCTCAATTATTTGTTTCAGTGGTCTATATTCGGTCGAAACAGGGTCCTCATTGGTTAATCCAATGACCTGCTTCACATCGAATGAAATCCCATGTTGAGCGAAGAAATGTTGGGCTAAAAGATAGATTGGATTCCCGTCTACCACAAAGGTCAGATTTTCTGGAATCTCTTTCATCTTGATTAAGACCTCATCAATTGCTCGAATGGCTGTTGCTGTGTCTCGATTAGGCGACACCGGATACGAAAGAATAATCTTTTTCACGGCGTCAAAAAAGAAAAATAAATAATGCCATCGACCGTTTACTCTGATATACGTTTCATCACCGCAGAATTGGTCTGAAAGTTCATAGGGATAGTGATCCACATAAGGTTTAAGTAATAAAGCTACGCTATTTTCGTAGTTCAATACAGTCTGATGTGAAATCATCACTCCGTGTACGTCCTGCATAATCGCAGCTGTTTTACGGGCCGAAAGGCCATAGTTTACATGATAGGTTAGGATTAATCCTAATGTATGTGGTGATGCATAAATCTTTGATAAGTCAACGGCCGGCAGTTCTGGTGATTCCTTGGATAACGGCTGGAAATCGATATGAAACTGACGGAAAATGTATCTTAATTTAAATGCTTGAGGGTCCTTTTTGAACCTTTTCTTTTCTTTTGAAGTCATCCCATTGAGCTTCTTTTGATAATAAGAACAGTCATTGTTCTTGCACTTAAACACGTGAAAATCTTTTCTTTCTTTTATTTTCTCGAGAGTTTTGGAACAATGAGGACACTTCAGGATGGCTTCCTTAGAATAACGGTTCTTTTCACTGAAGAGCTCTGTACACACCTTGCATTGATACTGGCCTTTATCTCCATTGTTGGCATAAAGATAATCTGATGGAGCACCACACTTTGGGCAGTTCATGGATTTAGGTACGGAAACTTTTGCATTCTTACGCCTTTGAACAGGTTTAAGTGGTTTCCCGTTCTTCTCTAGATATTCACTAAGAAGAACTCGATAATCAAGCTGTTCCAGAACTTCAATGACCGGAAGGTCGTCCACTTGAAGTTTTCGATATGGTTTATTTACTGGCTGTTCAGTAGGCTTATCAAACATACTCTTACCAATCAATAAAGTAAGCAATGTTCGAATTAGTTGTTCTTGATAGTTTATAAAAGTTAATAAATAGGTTATAATTTGAGGGTACAAATTGTCACTTCCTTTTCTAGGTTGTTGAGAGTGTCGTAACCTCAATTATCCTTAGAATTCAGGGGGTGGCAATTTTTTTGCTTATAAAGCCCTCTCAGATAGGATTTAATAACCTATTTACTATAAAAGTTTTGACAATACGAAAGAGATAAAGGAGGAGAAATAAATGAAACTATCGAGAGAAGCAGCAGCATTTATTGACAACCTACATCTATATTTACTTTCTTCTGGTAAGAAAGATAAAGAAATTAACGAGATTGTCGAAGAATTAACCGATCATTTACGAGAAGCAGAAGCAAATGGGAAGAATATCCATGAGGTAACAGGAGAATCCCCAAAAGAATATATGGAGAGCTTAGCTAGCGAAATGCAGACAGATCTCAAGGAATGGGGGAAACTTTTACCGCATGTATTCATTTGTTTAATTGCATACACGCTTATCGGAAAAATTATCCTAGGTGAAAATCAAATTTCCTTATTTGTTGGTATCGGTTCAATATTTATCTGTTTATTCATGCTTGGTTTGTATGTTGTCGTTTTTCGATTTATTTCTTCAAGAAGTGTATCCAACAAAAAGACATTCGGCTTGTTGTTTCTTATACAAATATTATTGACAGGGCTATTTTTTGGATTGACGTTTTATGGAAATAATTATGGACCCATTTTTATGATGGATACTTTAGCCAAACAAACCATTTTCTTTATTATACCATTTGCTTATATATGCTGGTTTGCATGGTGGAGTAAAACATGGATTATATTTTTCCCAGTGATTATATACCTTCCAATAGTCATAGTAGAACCTCTTTCTTTTTCTAAAGAAACAAAGTCCATTATATCTTCTGCTACTTTGATAGCAATCATGTTAGGATATTTTATTTGGATAATTTGGAAAGGGAAACAGGAGAAAAAGACAACCTAATATACCATTAAGCATATCTAGAAAAAGATATGCTTTTTTCGAAAAAATGATTGAATATTAATTCATAATAATGTATAAATATTATTATGAAGATACGGATATAAAGGGGAAAATATTATCATGGATTATCTAATTACGGAAGAACTACCATCATTCTCTCAATTTGCCCGATTACATGAGGACAGCGGCTTATTAAAAAATAAAAAAGGTAATTATACACGTGAACAATTATATGAAGCAGCTAAGAATAGCTGGTATTCTATCTCCATCTATAATGATCAAAAGCTAATCGCTTTTGGTCGGATGATTTCTGATGGTGTATATCAATCATTAATTTGTGATGTCATGGTTCACCCAGACGAACAAGGAAACGGACTAGGAAAACAAGTTATTGAGAAACTAATTTATAAATGTAAAGAATCAGGTATCCAATCAATCCAATTATTTTCTGCTAAAGGTAAGCATCCTTTTTATAAAAAATTAGGCTTTGCAGAAAGAGAACATGATGCACCTGGTATGTCTCTGCTTCTTTAAGAACCACATGATAAAAATGTGGTTCTTTATTATTTACTATGCATACCCATTCTTTAATCTGGAAAAACTAGTGAAGTACATAAAAAGGAGGTATGCAAGTTAATGAAAGATGAGCAAAGGCACAATCAACACCAAGAAGATGAATTAACGAATCGCCAAGGCCACCCTGTTACAAACAACCAGAATGTTAGGACAGTTGGAAGCCGCGGGCCAACTACACTGGAAAATTATGATTTTCTCGAAAAAATAAGTCATTTTGACAGAGAAAAAATTCCGGAAAGAATCGTTCATGCGCGAGGCGCTGGGGCGCATGGCTATTTTGAAAGCTATGGTACTGTTGGAGATGAGCCAATTTCCAAGTACACTCGGGCTAAACTTTTTCAAGAAAAAGGGAAGAAAACGCCTTTATTTGTCCGTTTTTCTACAGTGGTACATGGATTACATTCTCCTGAAACTTTAAGAGATCCTCGAGGATTTGCCATTAAGTTTTACACGGAAGATGGAAATTGGGATTTAGTTGGCAATAACCTTAAGATATTCTTTATTCGTGATCCTTTAAAATTCCCTGATATGGTCCATTCTTTTCGACCAGATCCTGTCACAAACCTTTCGGATCCAGAAAGAATGTTTGATTTTCTGTCTCAATCTCCTGAATCAATGCATATGATTACTTTTTTATTCTCCCCATGGGGTATCCCTGCAAGCTATCGCCATATGCAAGGTTCTGGTGTGCATGCTTATAAATGGGTAAATGAAGAAGGAAAAGCTGTATTGGTAAAATATCATTGGGAGCCGAAACAAGGAATAAAAAATTTAACCCAAAAAGAAGCGGATAAAATCCAAGCGATGAATTATAGCCATGCCACGCAAGATTTATATGAAGCTATTGAAAATGGCGATTACCCTGAATGGGAATTATTCGTACAAATCATGGAGGATGACGAGCATCCTGAGCTGGATTATGATCCACTTGATCCAACAAAATTATGGTATAAAGAAGATTCCCCTTGGCTACCTGTAGGTAAAATGGTTCTCAATAAAAATCCAGAAAACTATTTTGTGGAAGTAGAGCAGTCCGCATTCGGTACAGGTGTTCTTGTTGATGGATTAGACTTCTCAGATGATAAACTATTACAAGGGAGAACCTTTTCTTACTCTGATACACAAAGATACCGCGTTGGCTCCAATTATTTACAATTACCAATTAACCGACCAAAGAAACATGTTGCAACAAATCAAGAAGGGGGTCAAATGGACTTCCGAACTGAATTTGGCAAACACCAAAACCCACATATAAATTATGAACCGTCAACGATTGGTGGATTAAAAGAAGCGAAAAACCCTGGTAAAGAACATGAGCCTTATGTCGAAGGGAAATTACAGCGAGAATCAATTTCTCGCGAAAATAACTTTGGCCAAGCTGGAGAAACATACCGAAGATTTACTGATTTTGAAAGAGAGGAACTGATTTCCAATCTTTCCAATGCTTTAGCAAACTGCCGAAAAGAAATTCAAGAGATTATGATTGAAAACTGTACAAAATGTGATCCGGATTACGGAAAAAGAATCGCAGAAGGCATTAAAAAAGTATTGAAATCCAATCAAGATAAAATGGAGAAAGCAGTAGGTGAAGCAGAAAGCATGTCTCATCCTTCTGATCCATATTGATTTTCTTTTAAAATAGGCTACCCAAGGTTGGGTGGTCTTTTTTATGAATGTAGTGGTGAGGCTTTGTCTGATATCCAAGTTGTGTTGGCTGATATATCGGAATTTTGGCTGATATCCAAGTTGTGTTGGCTGATATATCGGAATTTTGGCTGATATCCAAGCAGTGTTGGCTGATATATCGAAATTTTGGCTGATATCCAAGCAGTATTGGCTGATATATCGGAATTTTGGCTGATATCCAAGCTATTTTGGCTGATATATCAAAATTTTGGCTGATATCCAAGCAGTATTGGCTGATATATCGGAATTTTGGCTGATATCCAAGCTATTTTGGCTGATATACCGGAATAAAACCCTACTACTACTCGTAAATCACCACATTTATCCCATTCTAAGCACTCATCCAGCTTAAAATCTAATCTTAAAACTCTACCACACAATTTCTACAACTAATATCCTAATTATTGACATGGTAGATAAAATATGATATTTAATTAATAGATTAGCACTCAAGACTCTTAAGTGCTAATATTATTACATAGTAATCATACAGAAAGGGTGCGGAAAATGATCGAAACAAAAGAATTTAAAGCGGAATCGAAACGATTATTAGAAATGATGATTAACTCTATTTATTCTCAAAAAGAAGTTTTCCTACGAGAATTGATTTCTAATGCAAGTGATGCGATTGACAAGATTTATTATAAAGCCTTAACAGATGACACTATTAATTTTGAAAAAGATAATTATTTTATTAAAATTAAAGCAGATAAAGAAAATCGTACATTAACTATTTCTGATACTGGTATTGGGATGACGAAGGAAGAGTTAGAAACGAACTTAGGTACGATTGCGAAGAGTGGTTCCTTATCCTTTAAAATGGAAAATGAAGCAAAAGATGGACATGACATTATTGGTCAATTCGGTGTTGGCTTCTATGCTGCATTTATGGTAGCAGATGAAGTAACAGTGATTACAAAATCATTAAATAGCGATACTTCCTATAAATGGTTCTCTAAAGGCGCAGATGGATATACAATTGAAGAAACAGATAAAGACATAATTGGTACAGATATCATCCTTAAAATGAAAGATAATACAGAAGACGATCAGTATGATGAATTTCTTGAGGAATATCGTTTAAAAACGATTATTAAAAAATACTCTGATTTTATTCGCTATCCAATTAAAATGGATGTGACCTCTAGCAAATTAAAAGAGGGCACAGAAAATGAATATGAGGAAATTATCGAAGAACAAATCATCAACAGTATGGTTCCAATTTGGAGAAAGAATAAGAGCGAATTAACAGAAGAAGACTACCAAAATTTCTATGAAGAAAAACGCTATGGCTATGATAAACCATTAAAGCATATTCATGTTAGTGTAGATGGGGCTATTCGTTATAACGCGATTTTATATATTCCGGAAAAAACACCGTTCGATTATTATTCGAAAGAGTACGAAAAGGGACTAGAGCTCTATTCAAATGGTGTCTTAATTATGGAAAAATGCGGTGACTTGCTACCAGATTACTTTAGCTTTGTGAAAGGTATGGTCGATTCTGAAGATTTATCGCTTAATATTTCTAGAGAAATGCTGCAGCAAGATCGCCAGTTAAAACGTATTGAAAAGAACTTAACAAAGAAAATCAAAAGTCAACTCCTTAGCCTTCTGAAGGATGAAAGGGAAAAATACGAATCCTTCTATCAATCATTCGGAAGACAAATCAAATTCGGTGTCTATAATGATTTTGGAATGAATAAAGAGATGCTTCAGGATTTACTATTATTCTATTCATCTAAAGAAAAAAAATTAGTATCGCTAGATGAATATGTAGAAAGAATGCCAGAAGATCAAAAATTCATTTATTATGCAACTGGTGATTCTATCGATCGTATAGAGAAGCTTCCACAAACAGAATTAGTAGCAGATAAAGGCTATGAAATTCTGTATTTAACTGATGACATTGATGAATTTGCAATTAAAATGATTGCTACTTATAAAGAGAAAGAGTTTAAATCTGTATCTAGCGGTGATTTAGGTCTTGACCAAGAAGAAGAAAAAGAGGAAAAAGAAGTAACGGAAGAAAATAAAGCATTATTCGATTATATGAAGGACATTCTTTCCGATAAAGTAAAAAACGTAAAAGTTTCCACACGCTTAAAATCACATCCTGTTTGCTTAACAGCTGAAGGGGAAGTTTCGATTGAAATGGAAAAGGTCCTAAGCATGATGCCAGATAATCAAAACATTAAAGCAGATAAAGTCTTAGAAATTAACAAAAACCATGAAATTTTCCAATCATTAAAAGATGCGTTTGAAAATGATAAAGATAAAGTAACGCTCTACACAAATCTTCTCTATAACCAAGCATTGTTAATTGAAGGGTTATCGATTGAAGATCCAGTTGAATTCACCAATAATATGTGTAAACTGATGAAATAACAAAATCAAAGCCGCTCTATTAACAGAGCGGCTTTTCTAATTCAAAAACATCTTCTTTCTTATTTAATTAATGTTTTACTATTTAAAACGAAACCGCTATACTTATAAAAAAACAATCAGAGATGGGGAACAATACTATGGCAGAATTAAAAGGAATAGAGACTTTGACGATTGAAAAAGATTCCTTTGTCATTCACCCAACCCTTATATGGGATGAAAAACAAACATTGTTAATCGATACTGGAATGCCAGGTTATATGGAAGAAATAAATCTTGTCATGGATAAAGCAAATAAATCTTTGGAAGATTTAACTGGAATTTTGATAACACACCAAGATATTAATCATATTGGAAGCCTGCCAGAAATATTAACTGCCTGTACGCAACACTTAACAATCTATGCACATAAAGAAGAAATTCCATATATAGAGGGTGATTTACCATTATTAAAAACAAATCCTGCTAAATTCACTGAAGAACAATGGGAGGAATTATCAGATTTCTTAAAATTCACTTATCTCCATCCCCCAAAAGCACAGGTTACTGTTTCATTAGAAGATGCTCAAACCTTAGAAATTAATGGCGGGATAGAAATTATTCATACTCCGGGCCATACCCCAGGTCATATTAGTTTATTTCATAAAAAATCAGGTACTTTAATTGCTGGGGATACCTTACTTGCTACAAATGGTCACCTTCAGCCTCCTAATCCGGTAAGTACGCCAGATATGGAACTTGCGATTCAATCAATAGAAAAATTTTTAGCGTATCCTATTAAACAAGTAGTATGCTATCATGGCGGTATTGTTACTGAAAATGTAATGGAACAATTACAAAGTCTAGTAAAAACAAAAGCTAGCTAACTAAGATGGGCAATTGGAGGTTTTTCCTCAACCTATTATAAATAAGTTGAGGAAATTCTTTTTTAAATGGCTGTTTTCGTAAAGTTTGTTGCGATTACCCGCAGCCTGAATTCACTTCGCTTTCCATGGGACTAAGCTTAAGCCTGCTCAGCTTCACTCCGGGGTCTCAGACTGTCTCGCTAATCCCCGTGGTATCTTCGTGTATTCCGGCTGCTCCAATTTTCCTATTAATTCTTTTTTCCTATTGAAAAAACAACAATCCTTTAGAAAACAGCCCTTTAAATATAATCATTTTAGCAAAATATATTATAAAAAGAATTGAATTCCCCGCATTCCAAAATAACCGCCAAAAAGCACCAAAATTAGGCCTGAAATTCTGCTCACAAAAGTAATTAATTGTTCAGAGACAACATTTCGGAAAAAACTAGCTAAAATGGATACCGATAGATCCCAAATGGCTACACCAAATAACATACAGCCAGTATAAAGAAGAGTATGAGTAAAATGTTTGTGGGAGAATAAATAATATCCTTTTTGTCTAGTTGGGGGACGAGTCCCCCAACTAGACAAAAAGGCCACCAAGCGAAAGCGCGGTAGCTGGAAAAAATTAAGTATTAAAAAAGAGAGCTTCCTTTTGTAAAGTAGAGTTTGACTAGAAAACTACGAAAAGGAGAGGCTCTCATGAATCAATGTAACATAAAAATGCCATCATTAAAAGAATTGGAAAAAACTTTATTTCGAACACTACAAATGACGTTTCAAGAAATCCTTATTCAAACGTTAGAAAATTGGGATCAAGAGATTGCCAAGCAACGAGACAAAAGAAGATTTGCTTTACGTGATAAACGAGAAATACGATTAGATACAGCGTTTGGAGCTGTGGAGCTGAAGCGTAATTATTATTTTGATCGTGTGACTAAAAAATATATTTGTCTATTAGATCACTATTTACAGTTTCAGGGGAATAAGGGATTTAGTCCGCTACTAGAAGAATGGGGGTTAGAACTAGCGACGAATGGCTCCTCCTATCGAAAGGCGGTGGAAACGTTCGAACAATTTTTAGGCTATTCGGCGATGAGCCACGAAGCATTACGGCAACATCTTCTTCAAACAAGCGTACTTCCCGCTAAGGAAAAACGCCCTTTTCAAAAGGTATTGTTTGTCGAAGTAGATGGATTATATGTGAAGAGTCAAGAAAAGAAAAAGCGTGGATGGGAGTTGAAATTCGCCGCTGTACACGAGGGATGGAAAGAAAACGGAAAGCGAATCAGGCTCCGAAATAAAAGGCATTTTCTTTATGAAGGAAAAGAACCCTTTTGGGAAGCCTTTGAAACGTTCTTACAGAATCATTATGCGTATGATCCTACCCAAACCTTGCTTATTATTAATGGTGATGGAGCAGGCTGGATAACGGCATGTCGGGAGTATTTTCGGGAACGCGCCTTTTTCACCATGGATCGTTTTCATGTCGCTCGTTCGATGAAGCAACTAATGAAGAGCCATCCTCGATACCGCTACATGAAAAGAGCGTTAAGAAACTACCAGGTAGAAACATTACTTCTAGAGTTGAATAGCGCAGTAGGAACAATGGATACACCAGAAAAAGAAGAAAAACTAGAGCATTTCCTTGCCTTTTTAACGCATCATCAGGAAACCATAAAAGATTACCGTAGTTGGTTACAGGAAAAAGGTGTGGACACGACAGCGTATCGTCCAATGGGAAGTGCAGAGGCGATGATGAATCAATTAGCCAAACGATTAAAGAATGGAAGAGCATGGAGCAAAAAAGGGGTCATGAGCATGGCGCGCTTGTGGATTGGATTGAAGGATGACCTATCCATCCAAACGATATATGGGAAATGGGAAAAAGCCACGGAAAAATCAAAGAAAGAGCATCGAGCGAAAAGAAAAATACCCACAAAATTAGTAACAGAAACCGTGCGTCAGAACATGCCATACTTAAATCAAGCGATTGGAAAACCCGTTCACTTTGCCTTACAGGGATTAAAAGGTTTTTAAAAAATGAGAGAATCAACAGTTGGAAGAACAAAACCAATTGGAAAGCGGATACAAACTTAGAGGTTTTACTTTATAAAAAAGGGAGCTAAAAAAACTCCCACAAAAACTTGACTCAATCGCATGTACCACATATTTAGCAAACTTTTTTAAATATCGGTTATAATGTCATATGAAAGCAAAATTAAATAGCACACATTTCTCTTGATTTCAAAGCAATCTTTTAATAATAGACTAATAATGATATAATAGTTCACTAGTGTTGCATTAATTTAAATTCACTATTAAAAATACTCAAAATGTTCAATATTATTATTTTATGCAAAGAAAAAGTCCTTTATAATGGATTAGTCAGGTGGTAACCCGTCCAAATCCACTAAAAAAGGACCAGCACATGGACAAGATTACACGAAAAACTTCATTTGGACAATGGTTTTCACCTATAAATCTTCAATTATTTGAAGAAAACGTGAAAACGATGAAATTAGATTACTATACGAAAAAATTAACGACAGAGTCATTTCTAAAATTACTACTTTTTGCGCAGCTACAAGAAATTGAAAGTCTGCATGCGCTGGGTGATTGTCTTTTCGATGACCAGCTTCAAAAAGGGATAGACCTTGATTCTATTAGTATTTCTCAGTTGTCACGGCGGTTAAACGGCATAAACCCTGATCTATTTCAAAGGCTTTTCCTTGATTTAGTGTCACAAATTCATGCCAAAACGCATTACACGAAACTCGTGATGCCGTTAAAAATCATTGATTCAAGCACATTGCCACTTAATTTGACCAATCATAAATGGGCTAAATTCCGCAAAACAAAAGCAGGTGTAAAGTTACATTTGCGCCTTGTGTTTATGGAAAAGGGTATATCCTATCCTGAAAAGGCCGTTATGACAACGGCAAAAGAACATGACCGTGGTCAGCTTGAAATCATGGTGGATGATAAAGAATGCATGTATGTGTTTGACCGTGGCTACCTAGATTACGAGCGCTTTGACCGAATGACAGATGATGGTTACTTTTTTCTTTCAAGGCTACGGAAAAACGCAGTCATACGGGAAGTTTATAATTTTAAACTACCCGAGAATTCAGCTGTTTTGTCAGATCAAATGGTGTTGATTGGTACGACTCAAAACCGTGCTGAAAATTACTTTCGTCTTCTAAAAGTGATGGATTCAAAAGGAAATGAACTGCATTTAATTACCAATCGTTTTGATTTGAGTGCCGAAGAAATTTCAGAGATGTACAAATCACGGTGGGCAATTGAGTTGTTCTTTAAATGGATCAAACAGCATCTCAGCATCAAAAAGTTCTACGGTCAAAGTGAATGGGCGATTCAAAACCAAGTGTTTATCGCACTGATTGTTTTTTGCCTACATGTTCTCGTACAACTTGAAACAAGAAGTAAGCGAAAAACCTTACAAATTAGCCGTTATTTAAGGGCTGCATTGTGGAAACCAGCCCATATCTGGCTTCGAAAGATTGAAGGGAAAGCCATCCCTTAATAAGCAAATTGTTGTTGTCGCACAAGTCTAATTGTAAAAAAAACCCAAATGGATGGAGCCACCTTTGAATAGGTATTTACCTTTTTGGCTCTAAACAAGGAGGATAATAAGACTGAAAATTGCGACAATATTTATGCAACACTAGTGATAATAGTTAAATAATAGAAAATACAGAAAATACCCATTTGCCTATATAATTATTCTTTAGTAGGAGACTTAACTATGAATGGTAGGAAAGATAATGATATGCCATCTCTTGATTTTTTTCAGATGCTAGTAGAGCAGGTTAGTGACTGGATTTGGCAAATAAATGAACATTGGGAATTTACGTATTCCAATTCGATAGTAGAAGAAACATTAGGGTATTCAGCTAATGAACTACTTGGAAAATCAGTGTTTTTATTTATTAAAACCGATGAAGTCGAAACTTTAAAAGCAATTATTTCAACTGCTAAGGAGAAGAATAGCAGCTTACATAATCTTGATTTTACGATGATTCATCGGGATGGTTATGACGTATTTATTGAGGCCAATGCAAAGCCCGTACTAAATGAGAAGAACAAAACAATCGGATATAGAGGTATAAACCGTGACATTACCTTATGGAAGAAGAATCAAGTGCGTCAACAACAATTGCTAGATATCATTGAAGCTTCTCCTGATTTTATTGCAACAGCTGATAGCAATGGAAATACGACCTATTTAAATCCCTCAGCTAGAAACTTTCTAGGTATTCCAGAGGGAGTTGAAAATCTTCAATCTGTTAATGCACAACTATGGACGAATAAGTTTGTAGAACATAATGAAAATGAACTTTCTAAAGAGAAAAGTATATGGAAGGGAGAAAATACCCTTTTTAACTCATTTGGAAAACAAATACCTGTATCCCAAACAATCGTAAGTCATAAAGCAAGCCATCAAAATGTTCATTTCCTCTCAACTATCGCAAGAGATATTTCAGAAAGAAAGGCTTATGAAACAATTATAAAGCGGCAAGCATTATATGATTCCTTGACAGAGCTACCTAATCGACGTTATTTATATAAAACCCTTTCTAATTTATTGGAGGACAGAGACGAGATACATACATTTGCCTTGCTATTCATCGATATTGATGATTTCAAACAAATTAATGATACACTTGGACACAAATATGGGGATCGAGCTCTAAAGCTAATCGCTTCAAGAATGAAAGGTTCAGTAAGAGAACAAGATTTCCTTTGTCGTTTAGGAGGAGACGAATTTATTCTTCTAATAGAAGGCATGAACACAGAACAAGAGTTAGAAAATTACGCTCAAAGGCTAGTGGCTATTTTCAGTCACCCGCTTAGAATGGATAATAAACTTTATTCGATTACATGCAGTATCGGAATTAGCATCTATCCAAATCATGGAAAAGATGTAGAAACATTAATGCAAAATGCTGATAAGATTATGTATCATATGAAGAAAACGGGAAAAAACGGTTTTCAAATTACACATACAAATTAAAAAAGATTCATAGGCATTTGCCTATGAATCTTTTTTTATAAGACTATATACCTAAAGTGGTAAATCAATTTTGAAACGAGCACTTTCAAATAGCATAAATCTATTGTTTTAAAGCATGTTTTCAACTATATTCATATAATAAAAGTTGCATAATTATCCCAACTTGTCTAACTATTGAAGGATTTTGTAGAATATGATCGAAAAAAATTAAAAAAGAATGTATAATAGATACTTAGGAAAGTGGATTCTGAAAGAGGGAGGATCTTTAAAATGGAATGGACATTAGCCATTTTGTTTATTGCAGCAGCCATTTTGCTCATTACTTCCGTTATAAAAGCAAAACAAACGTCAAAATCAGAACAACGTGAAATAGATGTAATTCACCTTTCTGTGATGGAAGAAATAGCACAGTTGCAAAAACAAATACGCAATCTTGAGTTAGACATAGAAATTATGGAAAAAGAAGCAGGCGTTCAGCTAGCTTCCAAAGACCGCACTGTTTTAAGAGAAGTACTTGACTTGCATAGACGAAAGTATTCAGTTGAAACTATTGCCGCTCAAAAGAAGCTTACTCAAGCTGAAGTAGAAGAGATGTTAGCTCCTTACTTACTTGCAAAAGAGGAAAGGAGAAGTGTTTTACAATGAAACCAACAATAATTACAAGTTTCGCAGCTGGATTACTTTTAGCAACTTCTGTTAGTGGAATTGTCTATTTTTCTACTAAAGATGATTCTGTTAATGCAGAAGAAAATAACAATGTCGAAAAGGTAGAAAAAGTGGATGGCGATGTAGCCAACACACCAACTGTGGAAGAAATGAAAGAAATTTTAACGAGCAGCGGCTATGTTGTTCAAACATCTGAGGAAGCCAAACAAAAAGAAGAAGAGCTAAAAAAACAAGCATCTGAATCTAATTCTTCTGATGAAAAGAAAGATGATAATAAAGAAGAAGAGAAAAAAGAGGAAGTAAAAACAATTACTATTCGAGTTACAAGCGGTATGACTAGCTATGATGTTGGAAGTATTTTAAATGAAGAGAAGTTTATTAAAGAAACGCCACTACAATTCTCACAAAAAGTAGAGAAAAAAGGGGTAGCGAATTATTTAAAACTTGGATCGTTTAAAATCAAAAGCGATATGTCGACCGATGATATTATTTCCACTATCTTCAAAAAGCAAAGCTGATAAAAAGCTTGTCCAAAAGGGGTTTACTCTATTGGACAAGCTTTTTTATTTTTGGTTAAAACACAATCTTCTGTTTTCTACTTCCTATATAGATTGTTTCCCCATACCATTTCATACAAGCTTCATAATCTATATGGAAAGGGGAATGAATAATGCAAAAGAAAAGAAGCAAAAAAAATACAATTAAAATTTGCCTGCCTGGTGGTTATCGCTATTGTGGACCAGGATGCAGTGGACCTGGTGCTCCAATAAACTATGTTGATTCCTGCTGCCACAGACATGATCAATGTGTAGAAGCGTACGGATCTTGTCGCTATTGTGATGAAAGATTACTACGCTGTGTTCAATCAAAGATAAGGGAACGTAATCAAGAAGGAAAGACCGCCAGATTAATTAATGACTTTATGCGATTTCGACTTGAAATTAATGGTGGATGGAGACGCAATCGATAATAACTTTCTGTGAACCCTAATATACTTAAGATAGTGTATCTCCAAATAAAGGAGGCAGGAAATGAACTCATTCTATTTTACGGAAGAATCTAAAGAAAAGCGGGAGCAAAGAGTAACATTAAGAACGCTTTTCTTTGGCGGGTTACTTGTTGTTTCCAGTTTGTATGTAACAATCCCTTTATTAAACGCTTTAATGGCTACATACAAAATCCAACCTCTTCACAGTGGTTGGAGCAGCAGTATATTTTCTTTTTGCTATGCGGTAGGATTAATTTTCTTTGGATTGCTGTCAGTCAAAGTGCAGAGATATCATCTTTTTTTAGTATGCTTTATCGGAATGACTTTCATTACACCATTCATTTCTCTATCTCCTAATTATGTACTTTTTCTTATTTTTAGAGGAATACAAGGCTTTATCGCTGCTTCTTTTGCTCCTAACGCACTCGGATTTGCTTTGGAGTGGTTTCCAGTTGAAAAAAAGGTGCTTGCTATAGCATGGATCAATACCGGATTCTTGCTTGCTGGAATCATTGGTCCATTTATTAGTAATTTTGTTCTTAACTTATGGAATTGGCAAGCAGTATTTATTGTTTTTGGAATCCTCTATTTCCTCATGCTGCTTTTTATTTTTTATCATTTGCCAAAGACCAGCAATCATCAAATACAAGTGGAAAACCAAGATATTATTTTACAAATGAAAGAACTACTCGCGAAAAAGCATATTTACCTCTGCTATTGGATAACAGCAACATTACTGTTTTCCTATGTTTCCTTCTCTACATTCATCGATCCCTTTCTTAAAGAACAGGCATTTACGCCAACAACAATTTTCAATCTAAAATTAGTTGGAATGATCGGCGTCTTTTTTACACTCGCATCTAATTTTTTGATCAAACTTTATGGGAAGCAACTCGTTTTGCGATCAGGCCTATTAATTGCCATTTTCTCTATTTGCATCTTAGCCTTTTTAGGTTCTAAGTGGTTAATCGGCATCGCGATTATTTTATTTATCGGAGGAATCTCTGTGTCCATTCCTGCGAATATAGCGCTTATCCATGAATGGGGAGGTAAACACAAGAACTTAGCTATTACCTGCTATACCGTTATTTTATTTATAGGGGCTTCCATTGCCCCCGTATTTTCCATTTACTTAATAGAAAAGGTTACAATAAGTGTTGGAATGATCGTGCTAAGTGCAATCCTTTTAAGTTCATTTACTAGTTCTTTATTTATCCGTCCAAGAACTTCTTCCAAACAATTAAAAAAGAGAGATAAAATTTAGGCTGCTTTTCGTAAAGTTTGTTGTGATCTTGTGTTGATCAACTAATAAAGAGAAGCATCAAGTAAGTAAATACCTGTTGCTTCTCTTTATAAAAAAACATCTTACTTTCCGAAGACTCGTTAGTAAGATGTTACTTTATTTAATGTTTCCATAATACATCTGTTAGGTTACTGTTAAACAAATTAGTATCTATATTGCATGTTTCATCATTAATACCGTATTGCCAGCCGTAAGCAAGGGAACCCTCTGGTGCGTCTACATTATACTCCTTCTTCTTCTGTTGTAATCCCAATGTTTGGTGAAGCAGACCATAAATACGTATTCTCTTTTATTTCTCCTTTATTTTCAGCGGCCTTATTAAAAGCATTTGTAAGCGCCTCTCCTGAATCAAAAATACCATAAATAGCAGGTTCATAGGCTGACTTGCTTACCTCGTCATACCAACCTTCAATAAAGGCAGCATCAACAGGATAATTTGGCTCAATATCCGCAAAAATAGCGACTCCATCTGGAGCACCAAG
The DNA here is from genome assembly GCF_024219955.1 of Niallia sp. RD1. Classification (NCBI taxonomy): domain Bacteria; kingdom Bacillati; phylum Bacillota; class Bacilli; order Caryophanales; family Bacillaceae; genus Niallia; species Niallia sp. RD1. The sequence continues at coordinate 4,205,061 of NZ_CP100420.1, forward strand.
TTCTTGTGCTAATTCGACCGCTTTTTTCGCTTCATTTACCCCATTATCAAAGCCTGTTGCATCGGTAAAACCATTATAAATAAGCAAGATATCCACTTCATTAGAATGAATTAAATCAACTTGTTCCGATGTTAATCCATGTGATACCCCTTCATTTGTTCCTAAATAGCGCGCAACGACTTTCGGATCACCGAAATTATCTCTTACACAAGCATAAAAATCTTCTGTTGTTTCACTTGCAGAATCAATGCCCCATAAATAGGAAGTTTCCTTATCTTCTTCCTTATTTCCGTTTGAATCACTACCGTTATTCTCTTCATTTTTATTGCCATCATCATTATTACTTGTATCTTCCTTATCATTGTTGGAAGCTTCTTGTTTTCCATTTGTATTGACTTCATTGGAGACATTAACATCTACATTTAAATCTAAATTATTTAAAAGATTATTCGCTAATTCTGTTTTGCCATTAGAAAGGATATTATTAGTAATATTATTATTTGTTGTTCCATTAACCTGACCTTTTAAAATATTCTCGATAGCATTATTGATTGTTACCGATGCTTCGTTTTCTGACTGATTTTCAATTTTATTATTAATGGAAGCATCTTTGTCCTGAATATCATTTTTCACCTTATTTTCAATCGTTGCTTTTGATTCACCACTTACTATATTTTGTATATTGTTCGTTACTGAAATATTAACATTGCCTTGGTTGCTTTCCGTTGTAGCAGTACCTTGTGAATTAACTGCATTGCTTTGTTCTTTGTCTGCTTCGACCTTACTTTGAAAAAGCAAAACAGTAACAATTCCAGAAAAAAGAATCAAGAAAGTAGCAGCTGCTATAAGAATGTATTTCTTCCAATTCATTCTGTCACACCTTTCCTAATTTACTTACCATATAAAGTATGTAAATTAGGTTTATTGGGTGTGGGCTTTTTGTATGGGAAGTAATACCTTCAGAAGCATTTTGATCTGAATTCAGTGCTTAGCTAAAATGGGGTTTAAGAATATCTTTTAAAACACTTGCACTTTTATGAAATTTTTGTTGTTCATCTTCCGCTAATTCCAATTCAACGATCTCACGTATACCCTCGCGATTTATAACCGCAGGAACACCAATATAGACATCTTTTTCCCCGTATTGGCCATCTAAATAGGTGGAAACAGTTAAGACACTATTCTCATTACTTAAGATTGCTTTTGTTATTCTCACAAGCCCCATTGCAATCCCATAATAAGTAGCACCTTTTCCTTCAATGATTTTATAAGCTGCATCACGTACATTAACAAAAATTTCGTCTAAATCTTCCATTTTATAATGAGCAGCTCTTTGCATTAACTTATATACAGGAATACCAGCAACATCGGCAGAACTATAAGCTGGAAGCTCGCTGTCACCATGTTCCCCTATAATATAGGCATGAACATTGGTTGGAGCAACTTTAAAGTAATCTCCAAGCAAAAAGCGGAATCGAGCAGTATCTAATATCGTTCCAGAGCCAATAACTTGGTTTTTCGGCAAGCCACTGTATCTCCAAGTAGCATAAGTCAAAATATCTACTGGGTTTGTTGCAACTAAGAATATTCCATGGAAGCCACTTTCCATTACTTGATCAACAATCGATTTAAAGATTTTTAAATTCTTTTCAACTAAATCAAGTCGAGTTTCTCCAGGCTTTTGATTTGCTCCAGCACAGATGACAACTAGATCCATGTCTGTACAATCTTTATACTCACCATATTTAATGTTTATTGGATTAGGAGCAAATACCTTCCCATGATTCAAATCCATTACATCACCATAAGCTTTATCTTTATTAAGATCGATTAATAATAACTCATCGACAATCCCTTGATTCATTAATGCAAAAGCATAGCTAGAACCAACAAAACCTGTACCAATTAATGCAACACGACTGACTTTATTACTTAGCATAAGATCCTCTCCTTTAGAACATAGTTTACTTTTATGGTTTGTTGTTCTTTAGGAATTATGTATCTTAAATAGAAACAAGAAATACTCACTTAGAATAAACAAAGAGAAGCCTAAAAAAATGGCTTCTCCAAATTCTAGCGTCTTCTTTTTTTATTATCTGCTGCAACAGCTGCCTTTTTTACGATTTTTTCAAATTCTATATTGACCTGATATACATGGTCTTTTACTTGATTAATGGACAGTACCTTACCTTTACGGCCTTTAATCTTCACTTGTTGATCAATATTTGGTATTTCCTGCCGTAATTGGGTCAATACATTCGTACTATTCTCAAAAAAGCGAATGGTAACCATCTATCGACGTCACTCCTTTAACAAAGTTTTTTCATCATACAATAAATATGGGTAAACAAAATAAAATAGAACAAAAAACATAGTGCAACATTTAGGACAATTCAAAAGAAAAGTGGAGGGAATCATGGATCGTAGGGTTGAAGCAAGATGAACGATTATGAAGCCCATCAGCTCTTTGCTGTTCGAAGATAGTTACCATATCGACTTCAAAAAACTTATCCTTTCTTTCCTGCAAAAAATACGAACAAAGTTCCTGTGTCTTCGCTTATAATAAGAGAAGACTATACAAAGGTGAGGGAACCATAGATGAAAATTTCCTTTAAAAAAATAGGTGTGCCAACAGATAAACTAATAGCCAGTTTAAATAAATGGGAGAATGACCCAAAATTAGTCCCATTAATTCATCCTTGCAGAAATCAAGATGATATAGAAAGCTATGTACTGATTACAAAAGAAGAAATAAAAAAACGCCTAACGAAATATCAAATGTATGAAATTTATCTTGGAGACATACTGATTGGAGAAATGAATTACACAGTGGATCCGATGCATTTATATAAAAAGGAACGAGGAACAGCATGGATTGCCATCACCATTGGTGAAGAAATAGCGAGAGGGAGAGGTGTCGGCTCTATTTCACTGAAATACTTGGAAGAAGAGATAAAAAAACAAGGTCTCAAAAGAATTGAGCTCGGTGTATTTGAATTTAATAAAAATGCCCATAAGTTGTATCAAAAGCTGGGCTATCAAGAAATCGGCAAAAACAAACAATTTACCTTTTACCAAGATAAAATGTGGGATGATATCCGAATGGAGAAATATACTTGAACCTTTCATGACTGAATACAAGAGATTTAGCGAACAATATATAAATAAAAAGGGAATGTTGCGAACAAACGAACATTCCCTTTTTATTTAATATTGTCTATATACATATGGATCATTTGGCTGATTTATTGATTTCCAATCTGTCACTTTAAGAATAGGTATAGTTTTCTTAAATGGTTGATAATAGATTGTTTCCAATTTTCCCGTTACTTGTAACCACTGATCATTATCTGCCTTCATCTCTTCTGGAATATCAAGCAGCATTCCAAACACCCCAGCATCTGCAATACAGTGAATAATGCCAAAGCGTAACAAGAACAACTGATTATTCGTTAAATCTTCTTCATGATAAGAAAAACCTGTGATAGTAACTTGTCTACCCATAAATTCACCTGGATAATTATAAATGGTTTCTAAATCATTTAAAAAATTATCTTCACCTAAAGTAATTTCTTTGAGATTCTTTATTTTATCCAAACCTTTATCCATTACTTCTGCATATCCTTCTTTGCCATAATAGCTGCTTGTATTTGGCTGTAGGAATTGATACTGGCTATATTCATCGTCTTCATCATATGCAGGGAAATATAATCCCTTTTTTTCGACGATATTAGAATCAAGGGTTGCTACTGGCAGTATTAAACCAGTTATAACAGGAATCAGCAAAGTTATAATCGTTAATCCACGCTTCCACCAGCTATTTTCTTCATGGGAATGATCATGACCACATTGATCACATGTCCCATCATGGCTATGTTTATCTTTTTTCACATAGTTATAGACAGATATAATTGTAAAGAGAACAAATATATAAATAGCAGACTCGGAAATATACGAATATTTCATATTAATATATTTCGAAATATCGCCGGTTGCATGTAAATGTAAAAGTAAATAAGTGAAGCCAATTAACACAAATACCCGAAGCATGATTTTTTCACCTCTTTATAGGAAAATTGTTACAAGAAATACAATTGCTGTAATTACACCAGTTAATAACATGACAAACTTTGCTTTAAATGTGCTTAACAACATTAATGTATTTTTAATATCTAACATTGGACCAAATATAAGGAAAGCAAGGATGGAGCCTTCCGAAAAGCTGTTTCTAAAACTCGCTGCCACAAATGCATCTGCTTGGGAACAAAGACTTAATATAAAGCCAAGTCCCATCATAACTAGATGCGAGGAAGCCTGACCCGTTCCTATCGAAACAAGGGTGGAGGTTTTCACGAATGTTTGCACAGCTGCAGCAATAAACGAGCCAATAACTAAGTATTTTCCTACAGAGAAAAATTCATCGATTGAATGCTTGAACATTGCGTCGATCCGCTCCTTGAAGGAATGAAAATGTATATGTTCTATTTTGTTATTTTTCAATGGAGATTGTTTTACCGTCTTATGAAGAATAAGACCAACAAGAATAGAACAAATAAGCGCAAGCACAGAGCGAAGAATAACCATTCTCCAGCTATTTCCGAACGCCACATACGTAGAGAAAATCACCACTGGGTTAATAATCGGACCAGTTAACATAAAGGCGATACTCGCAGGTACAGGAACACCTTTTAAAATTAAACGCCGCGTAATGGGAATAATTCCACATTCACATGCTGGGATAATACTCCCTACTAAAGAAGCACTTAGAATCGCAAGAATTGGATTCTTCGGGATTATTTTTGCAATAAGTTCTTCTGAAACAAAGATTTGAATGATTCCAGAAATAAGAACTCCTATTAGGATAAAGGGCAATGCCTCAATAATAATACTTATAAAAATCGTATTTAATTGTAATAATGTTTCAACATTCATTTTCTAGGAACACCTACTTTTTGGTATGAGTACATGAGTTTCTCATTATAAGGAACAATTATTAAAATCAGATGAGAACCAAAAATAGGGTTGTAGATGTGGTTCTTTTATTCATTGCAAATAGTTGCCATACCCTTTACATTAAGAGGAGGTAACCAATAATTTGAAGGGAAGTGGAGGGGAACTGAAGGTAAAACATTTGCTTAGTGTAGTAGTTATTTTTCAGTTCATTTTCATTGTGGGATGTAGCGCACAGAAAACGAAGGAATCAGAGACTCTTCAACAAAGTGCGACGAAACAAGAACAAAAAAATAGTGATCTTACTGCCTAATATTTGTCCATTATTGTTAATCACGCAAAAAAGGGAGAAGCAGATTCAAGCTCCTTTAATGTATTTTCAAGTACCATGCAAGAGGTAAAAAGCCATTGGGGAGGGCCAGGGCCAGCCAAAACGGATCATGTTGGGAACGGTTATTACGCAACCTATGACGATAAGAATACCGTGTTTGGCTTTACTGCAGAGGGAAAGATTTATGATATTCGCTCCTATAATAAACAGTTGAAAACCATTAGTTTATCTGATTTAAAAAAAGTATTAGGAGAACCTGCAGAGATTAGAGCGGGAAAGGGAGAACAAATTTTAGTTTACTCCTTTTCAGAAGAGGTCCAGCTTAAGTTCATCCTTTCTAATGAAACAGAAAAGGTTGACCATTTATCTGTTTATAATCAAACTATTGTTCTGCCAAATGAGGATAACTATATTTTAGATATTAAAGGTAACTCCAATCAGTTAACGACGAATGCTTGGAATACGATGCAAAATTGGAGGAATGACATCGTGAAATGGAAAGAAAATCAACCCAATTTATATGTAAACGGACCAAATGAAAAGAAAATTTCGCTAACATTTGATGATGGACCCGACAATAATGTTACACCTCAAGTTATTAATATCTTGCATAACTATAAAGTGACAGGGAATTTTTTCTTTATTGGCAGTGAAGCAGAAAAGTATCCGCAAGTAGTTAAAAATGCTTATGATAACGGAAATGTAATATTAAGTCATAGTTATCATCATGTCGATTTGACTACTTTAACCAAGGAAAAACAAATAAATGAAATTACGCAAGCAGGTAATGCCATTTATTCCATTATCGGAAAAGAACCAGCGATGATACGGCCACCTTATGGAGAAACAAATGAAATGTTAATAGACAATGCGACAACCAAGGGATATTCCATTATTATTTGGTCGATCGATACACTTGATTGGTCTCAAATGGAAGCAGAAAATATAATTAAAAATGTAACAGATAATTTGCGTAATGGCGATATTATTTTGATGCATTCTGATTCAGAAAAAACAGAAACAGCCAAAGCGTTGCCAAAAATAATTAAAGCGGTTCAAGAGCGTGGATTCAAAATTGTAGGGTTGGATGAACTTCTTGGAATAAAAGCTTATCAATAATAATCACAAGAATATTCATTTTATATGAAGCTAAATATTGGATAACCTCCCAACGTAAAAAATGGAGGTTATCTTTTTATATTTACAACAAATATTGGAAAGAGTATTATTATGTTAATCGATATATCGTAATACATAATACTTATTAAATGGAAAGAAGGAATAATTCTAGATGGAAAAATTTTAGAGAGGTGAATACTTTGAAAAAAACAGTTCGAAAACTCAGACCCAGTAATTATTGGCGAATCGGAGAACATGAATGTTGGTTTACAGATATGGCAAATAAGGGCTATCATTTGAAAAAGATGGGTTTATATTTTGCCAAGTTCGAAAAAGGGGAAACGAAAAAAACAAAATATAGAATAGATGTTTCAACAAAAAGGAGTCTTTCTCCAGAACAACTGCAATTATGCTGATAGTGGATGGGATTATGTAACAAGCTATCAATATTTTCACGTTTTTTCATCACCAAATGAACGTAATGCACCAGAACTTCATACAGATCCAGCAGAACAGGCCTATACTTTAAAAAAATTTGATAAAAAGTTAGGGTCAAACGCTTGGATAGGTACAATTGCTATAGTTTTTATGACCTGTATGCTAGCTGCTATATGGTTTCTTGATAAAACACCTACTTTAGTTTTAATGGAAGGCTTCGCTTTACAACAAACCCTTTTAACCATAATCATTGGATATACTGTATTGACCTCCTTACAAGCAGCCATTTCTATCCGTGCTTTACGAAAAAACTTATTAAGTGGAAACCCCATTGACCACGATGCACCTTGGAAAAAGCACTATCGCTTTAATTCTATCATTGGCTTACTATTTTCAGTTGCTGCAGTATTTAGTGCACTCATTCCATTTCTACAGCTTGTAAAAGAGGAAACAAAAACATTACCTTTAGAGAGCGATCATTTACCGTTTGTCAGATTAGCCGACGTAGAAGACAATATAGCTTTAATGCGTGGTGATTCGTCCTATATGAATAACAAGGTTGATTGGAGCAATCGCTAGTCTTATAAATGGGGTACAGTCAGGAAAATGCGGATTTACAACGCTAACCCCATTTCCCCGACTATTCCCCCAGTTTTAACAACGTTAAGAAAGTTTCAAGGGTCTTAAAGAATCTAACGAGACCATTTTCTCCGAATTAAAATGGTATTCTCCAAGTAAATTAATATGTTCCCAACCTAGAGGTGACATATGGTGCAATAATTCTTCATTAAAACTACCTGACCGTTTTTGATATTCAACTGCCTTTGTTAGATGTAAAGTATTCTAGATACTGATGGCATTGATAATGATGTTTAAGGCACTGGCTCTTTGCAATTGATGCTATATGGTTCGTTCCCTAAGCTCACCTTGTTTTCCAAAGAAAATAGCCCTTGCCAATCCATTCATGGCTTCTCCTTTATTCAATCCTCGTTGTATTTTTCTTCTTAATGATTCATCCGATATATAATTCAAAATAAAGATCGTTTTTTCTATTCGGCCCATCTCACGCAAGGCGGTAGCTAAGCTGTTTTTTCTTGAATAGGAACCTAGTTTCCCCATAATAAGGGATGCTGAAACTGTTCCTTCCCTTATAGAATGAGCTAATCGCAAAACATCTTCATAATTTTCTTTAATGACCTTTGTATTTATTTGTCCACGTAAAATGGCTTCTAATTTTGGAGATTCGCTTGCTTTATCTATTGTAAATAATTTTGAATCTGATAAATCTCTTATTCTTGGAGCAAATTTAAATCCTAATAAATGGGTCAGTCCGAATATTTGGTCTATGTAACCAGCCGTGTCTGTATAATGCTCTACTATATTTAGATCCGTCTCATGGTGTAACAAACCATCCAAAACATGAATCGCATCCCTTGAATTAGTATGAATAATCTTTGTGTAATAAGAAGAAAATTGATCACTTGTAAAACGATAGATGGTGGCTCCTTTTCCAGTTCCATAATGTGGGTTTGCATCTGTATGTAGTGATGAAATTCCTAGCTGCATTCTCATACCATCTGACGAAGATGTTGTGCCGTCTCCCCAATAAGAAGACAATTATAGCTTGTGATGAAAATTTACTAATACAGCTTGGGCTTTATTCATTGCGTCTTCATACATGCGCCATTGAGACACATTGGCTAGTTGCTTATATGTAAGCCCGGGTGTTGCTTCAGCCATTTTGCTCAAGCCAATATTCATTCCCATTCCTAAAAGAGCAGCCATAATAATGATTGTTTCTTCTTTATCTGGTTTTCGTTTGTTAGAAGCATGTGTAAATTGTTCATGAAATCCTGTTATATGGGCAACATCCATAAGTAAATCGGTTAATTTTATTCTTGGTAGCATCTGATACAGGCTTGCACTAAATTTCTTTGCTTCTTCTGGAACATCTTTTTCTAATCGTGCAAGTGACAGCTTTCCTTTTTCAAGAGAAACTCCATCTAACTTGTTGGAATTAGCAGCTAACCACTGTAACCTCCCATTAAGGCTGCTAGTTCTCTCTGTAATATAATCCTTGAATGATAAACTAACCGATAATCTTGTATTCTCCTTCGTTTGATTCCATGTATCTTCGGAAAACAAATATTCCTCAAAATCTCTATATTGTCTAATGCCCATAATAGAAACATCTCCTGCCTGAATATGCTCCCGAAGTTCTGTTAAAACAGCCATTTCATAGTAATGCCGATTGATTGTTGTACCATCATCCTCGTATAAATGCTTTTTCCACCGTTTTGAAATAAAATCCACAGGTGAGTTATCAGGCACTTTTCGCTTCCCAGATTCGTTCATTCCTCGTATAATCTCTACAGCTTGTAAAAGTGGCTTATTCGCCTTTGTGGAATGAAATTCCAATACCCTTAATAGGGTTGGCGTATATTTTCTAAGAGAATAAAATCGTTTTTGCAGTAAGTCTAAATAGTCATAGTCGGCAGGACGTGCAAGCTCCTGAGCTTCTTCCACTGAAGAAACAAAAGAATTCCATTCAATAACCGATTCTAAAACCTCAAAAACGTCTAGTTTTTCCCGTTTTGCTTTGATTAAAGCTTGTCCGATGTTCGTATAGTGTATAACCTTCTCATTCAGCTTTTTCCCGTTTTGTTTCTGAATTTCTTCTTGAGCCTTACTTCCTTTTGATAACAGACTGAGTATTTGTCTGTCATGAATTTCAAAGGCTTTATCCGTTAAATCCTGAGTAAGGTGTAATAAATAGACATCGAGTATCGTTTATTTTCTTGAAAGTCACGGAACGCATAAGGCTCATATCTTGAACCTTAGCGAGATAGCTGTAACAAGCGATTGCGATGCAAATGATTAATTTGTACCGTTTCTAATTCCATACCTCGTATGTATTCGAGTCGTTCTATTACTTTTAGAAATGTTTCGGATGAAGGATGACCCGGTGGTTCCTTTAACCAACCCAGTATCGTTTTATTGGAATCGGATGAATGTTGCGAAGTAATGATTTCTTCAAGCTTTTCTTTTTGCTCACTTGTTAGAGATTGACTAACTGTATTAAACAGCTTCTTTTCAGCCATTTCTCTCGCCTCCCACACCATTCTTTCAAGTGTAGTGATAGCAGGCAGTATGATTTTGTTTTTTCTTAGAAAATATATGCATTCATGTAATAAATGGCATCACCGTTTTCCAAAGCTAATTGATGAAGATGCTTAAATGTTATTCGATATTATTTTAGGGTAAAAGTTACAAAGTTGTATTCACTTAGTATTTCTTTCAAATGATCCCAAAGTGCATTTTCTCTTTGAAGATAATGACTTAGCGAAGATGGAGTGGTACCGATTTGTTTCGATATATAATGTATGACTGTATCTGGGATACTTTTGATATGGGTGTATGGCCAACCGGGATACCGAAGAACGGCTAATTGAATAGCAAACCCTAAACGGTTTTCTTCTCTCCTTCGCTTATTAATTATTTCTAAATCACGTATGGAAAAGGTGAAGTAGGTCCCCAATATCTATTCATCTTCATGGATTTGCATAAAACCCTGTCTCTGTTCCGGTGTAAGCAATTCTCTACCTCTCGCAATTTTCATTCAGTATCATCCCATTTCTGTATTTTTCAATTTATTAGCTCAATTATGTATCAATAGAGTGTACTCTATTGATACAAGTATAGTAGACTGATAAAATCATAGTTAAGAGTGTCTCATAAGACTTGTCTCAAAAACGAGGTGAAATTTTGCAGAAAATCGGTTATGTACACGTCAGTTCGACTAGCCAAAATCCTTCAAGGCAATTTCGGCAATTGAACGAAATTGGAATGGATATTATTTATGAAGAAAAAATTTCAGGAGCCACAAAAGATCGTGAACAACTTCAAAAAATGTTAGAGGATTTACAGGAAGGTGACATTATTTATGTTACAGATTTAACTCGGATCACTCGAAGTACGCAAGATTTATTTGAATTGATTGATTTAATACGAAATAAAAAGGCACGCTTAAAATCACATAAGGATACATGGCTAGATTTATCAGAAGATAATCCATATAGCCAATTCTTAATTACGGTAATGGCTGGTGTTAACCAATTAGAGCGAGACCTTATTCGTATGCGTCAGCGTGAAGGAATTGAGCTCGCAAAGAAAGAAGGAAAGTTTAAAGGACGGTTAAAGAAATATCATAAAAATCACGCAGGAATGAATTATGCAGTAAAGCTATATAAAGAAGGAAATATGACTGTAAATCAAATTTGTGAAATTACAAATGTATCTAGAGCTTCTTTATATAGAAAGCTATCGGAAGGAAAAAAATAAGCATTCATTACTTATATTAAAAATTTCCGGGGATTGTGAAACAACGTACCTAACCAAGCAGGCTATTTCTATAAGGAAGTATCAATATTTGTTTATCTAACTAGGCACGATCATCAAAGGGTTCCGAGTACATTTTAACGGAGATATACCCTAAACTCAGATTTAAAGCAAGGCTGTATTTTTCGAGAACACTTTATAAAAAACAACCTTAGTCAATCACAAAGGAAGGTTGTTTTTATAAAGTCATGGTCTAATTAAAACAATTGCTGTCCCAAGAGCATACTTGAGACTGAAAAGGCACCAGCAGGTGGTAAAACACTAGTATATATGGGAGGTCCCAAACGGGTTGTAAAGGTTGTAGCAATCCAATTTCCATATTCACCAGCCAGCAAAGAGGGAGGTTTCGTTATAAACCGTCCACTTAAAACGAAATGCAGAATGCTTATAGCGGTCTCATCAAATATTGTCAAGTTGCCAAAAAAGGAGGCATATGGTGAATCGAAACTTATTTGTTTAGCGCTTTCGTCCCAATACCCATTAATCGGAATAGGTATACCACGAAAATTAACTGTACCGACTACTTTGTTGTCTACAATGGAATCAATGGTAAGTATACCTCTAATAATGGATCTCCCCGCAATAGAAGCATCAATCCCCCATACGGATGGAAAGGGGATACTAACTTTGGCTGTCTTTGGAATTTTCAAAATTAACCTCTCCTTGATTATTTTATGTATGGATTGAGTTGTATTTAATCATAATCCTGTAGTAATGATACAGTATATGCACAGAGAATCACTTAGGTGTTTTGTTAAGAAAGAAGCATCAATAATCAATCAGCCTACTGTCTAGATGAACAAGAGTTTGCCTGACCCACGAAAAATATGGAACATTAATTCCTGCTGCTCATACATATGGTCTCGCATTTGGAAAATTTCTTAGCTTTAAAATAAATCATCTGATTCAATGAAATGTAATGCCTATCATCACCTATTTTTATATGTACCTCAGACGAATGCCTATACCTCCGTTACTCTTCGATCATATTGTATTTGTACGAGGTGGTGTAAAATGTTTAAATTATATTTAGATCCTGGTCACGGGGGAGTGGACCCAGGAGCTATTGGCAATGGGATGCAGGAAAAAGAAATTACCTTAAATATTTCCCATAGCATCCGAAATCTCTTGGAAAACCATTATGAAGGCCTGCAAATTAAAATGAGTAGAACAGCAGATATTACGCGCAGCTTGAAAGAACGTACAGATGATGCGAATGCTTGGGGTGCAGATTATTTTCTATCCATCCACGTTAATGCATTTAACGGTTCAGCTCATGGGTATGAAGATTATATTCATAACAGTTTGTCTGATTCATCGAGAACAGCGTTAATTCGGGACATTATGCATGAAGAAATTGTCAAAGTAAATAACTTGCATAACCGTGGTAAAAAAAAGGCCGATTTCCATGTACTGCGAGAAACCAGAATGTCCGCTTTATTAACGGAGAACGGATTTATTGATCATGCAAGCGATGCCCAAAAATTAAGAGACCCGAATTGGCGGCAAGCGGTTGCCCAAGGGCATGTTAATGGGTTAGCACGCGCGTTTAATTTGAAGAGAAAATCGACTAATCTGAAAAGCAAATATGGCTATTAAACGTGTAATTGTTGACGGTGTGCAAGTAGGTGCTTACGCAGAAGAAGAAAATGTGTTGAGAACTGTAAAACGCAACCTGAGAACAGCACAAAGGATTATTATTGAAAATGTGTAGTTTCGTTGGGAAAACGGTTGCTTGACTGCGAGCACGTTAAAGTTTTATCAAAATGGATAACTAGGCTGGATGAACAAAATATACGCTAAGTCTTTGATGTGACGGGCTTAGCATTTTTTTCTTGCTCTAAGTTAGTCCGGCCGATATAAGCCAGGACTAGCTTAATATCAGATGAATAGAACGAAGTTGTTGAGGGAATTATAGCTCATGATGTTTCTATTTCCAATTGTTGGATTTGAGGTGAGTTTTTTCCTAAGATTACTCCTATTCAGTCATACATGATTATTATGCTTTCGGTTGGATTAATGAACCACGTGATTATTATCCCTTTACTACTCGAAGCATCAAAGCGAGATGCCTGGCTCGTAGTGCTTCTTGTTTTTGTCGCTTCACCTGTTTGGATTGGTTGCTTGAACTACATCATTCAAAACATGAACAATCAACACATGAAAAAGTGGCTAGATCAGCACTTTGGAAAGTTTTTATCTGCAATCTTAGTAATTATTTATAGTTTGTTATTATGGCTCATGGGCTTTATTTCCTTAAAAGATACTCTAACATGGACAATCGCATCTTACTTGCCGCAAACACCGATACTAGTTCTTGCGGGAACCACACTTGTTGCAAGCTTCTTTGCTGCTTTTCAAGGACTCCGTACAATTGCAATTGTGAGCGGAATATTGTTGCCATTTGTTGTTATTCTAGGTCATCTTGTGGCGATTGCCAATTTTCAGTTTAAAGATTATACCCTGCTTTTTCCTTTGTTAGAAAACGGGACAACTCCATTATGGAAAGGTGTTCCTTACGTTGCCGGGGGATTGCTGGAGTTGTCTTTCTTGATGTTGCTGATTCAGCACAAATTAACAAAAAAAACAGGATTTAAAAGCTTGATGTTGATGTGCTTCATCCTTACAGGACTTACGTTAGGACCATTAATGGGATCGATTGCTATATTTGGCCCTGATGAAGCGGCTAACCAAAGATACCCCGCTTACGCTCAATGGAGAATCGTGAGACTGGGAGAATATGTGGAGCATGTCAATTTTTTTTCGATTTATCAGTGGCTATCCGGTACATTTATTCGTGTGTCCCTTTCTATCTATCTCTTGGGAGAATTGTGGAATTTACAAAAACGCAGATGGTTACCCGTGTTATTTGGCGCATTGGCCATGCTTGTTGCCATTTTGCTGCCGATGAGCGACATGGCTTTTCTAGACTCGTTAGGAAGATTTTATTTTCCTTCATTTTGTATCTTTACAGCAGGGACCTTGATCCTGTATATCGGTCGAATAATCATCTCAAGAATTAGCCAAAAGGAGTGACTAGCTAGGATGAATAAACTATTCCGACGAATGATAAGATTATTTGGAAATCAGGGGGCAGAAAGCAAGAGGCCAACGCCTAATACAGAGGCAACCGTCTTGCAACCACTTAATGAACAATCACTCATCCAACACTTTAAAATGTGTCAAGATGTTAAGCACCATGTTTACAAATTAAACCCTAATGATGAACAATCGAGAATCCTGTTGCTTTATTGTGAGGGTTTAAGTGACAACCAAACGTTCATTCATGAAACTGCGCTTCCTCATTTGACCCGATTTTATGAAAACAATGGTTTTCATCATCAGGAGGAAATAGCCGAGTCGAGTCAATTACAATTAGAACTCGTTACGCTTGAAGAGTGGGAGCAAACGGCCGAAACGGATATTTTTGAAGGCAAACTGCTTTTGTATACTCCGACCCTACGTTCCTTGTTCTCCCTCGATATCTCAAAAAAACCCGCGCGAAATCCGGAAGAATCCAGTATTGAGGTCTCGGTACGGGGGCCAAAGGATGGATTTGTGGAGGAACTGGGAGTCAATGTGGCGTTAATTCGGAAACGAATCAAATCAACCAGCATGGTTTATGAAACGAAAAAAGTAGGCGTTCGCACAAAAACAACCGTTGCAATTCTTTACATGCGTGACATTGTTGATCCTAAGATTGTTCAAGATGTAAAGAATAAATTAGATGATCTTCACATTGACGGAGCGTTTAGCGCCACTCAGCTAGAAGAATTAATGGAACCGACAAAAGCATTGTTTCCTTTGATGGGGTATACAGGCAGAGCAGACTTTACCGTGAACTGTATGCTCAATGGGCGTGTAGCGTTGATTGTGGATGGTACACCGGCTGCGTTGATTGCGCCTGCCAATTTATTTTTGCTTGTGAAAGCACCCGAAGATATCCACTTTACTGCTTTGGCAGCTACATTTGGTCAAACGCTTCGTTTACTTGGCTTGTCCGTATCGCTACTGCTTCCTGCATTTTTTGTTGCTATTCTTTCCTATCATCAAGATCAGCTGCCCTATTATCTACTTGCCACTTTGGGGATTAACCGGTTGGGAATCCCTTTTGATGTGGCAGTTGAAATGTTTATTGCACTTCTCTTCTTAGAAATCCTGCGGGAAGCTGGTATCCGATTGCCATCTGCGGTCGGCTCCACGGTAACGGTTGTAGGAGGACTTATCCTGGGGGATGCGGCCATTCGTGCTGGATTCTTATCCCCAGGTATCGTTGTCATCGGAGCAATTACAAATCTTTGGTTCAACTTTATCGAGCCTATCATTGGCTGGAACGATTAGTACCTTACGCTTTTTTCTTTTCATTCTGTCTGCCACGCTTGGCATTTATGGCTTCTTTCTTGGATTATTTATTGTGCTCAGCCATTTAGCCTCATTGCGTTCATGCGGCTTGCCTTACTTGGCCCCAATATCACCTCCATTTAAAGACTTGGCCAACGCTTTGTTTCGATTACCTTGGCCATGGCGAAACACTCGACCGGACATGTTGAAGACACGAGATTCTACAAGGCAAGGGGACAGGCATAAATGAGGAGATATAAAAGTATGGTTGCACTTTTCCTTCTTCTCACCCTTACCGGTTGCTGGAGCAGATATGAAGTGCAAAACATGAACTATGCTACGGCTGTTGGAATAGACTATGTCGATGGCCAATACACCTTATATGTGCAATTGCTTGATTTCTTGACAGTGGCCAAGCTGGAGGGACAGCAAAAAGCGGAGCAGCCCCCGGTTTGGGTGGGCAAAGGCGAAGGTTCCTCGTTTACAGAGGCGGCAAATGATTTGTACAGTACATCACAACAGCGCTTAAACTGGGGACAAATCTCTGCCATCTTGTTCAGCGAGAGATTGATGAAGGAAAACAAAGTCGGAGAAGTGCTGGAATTGATCAACCGTTATCGTGAAATAAGATACTTGGCCTGGCTGTTTAGTACAAGAGAGCCTCTTGAAGAAATCTTGCTGGCAACTCCATTTTTTAGATTATCGCCAAAGGCATCCATTCTTCACAATCCCGAGCAAAGTTTCAGACAGTTCTCTATCCTTGCTCCGGTCCGCCTGCAACAATTTAATGGACATTTGGAGGTTTTTCCTTATAAACAACTTTGTTTTTGTGAAAATTACCATCTGATTTCATTTTTTTATAACTAGATTCAATATCTACATCCAATTCATTGTATCCAGGAATTGCCTTCCACACTCTATCGACTTTTGCATCAATCGGTTCAATTTTATGTTCCTCTCTATACACTTTAATTTCTTTGTAAAGTTCATCATTTTTCTCCTTTAAGCCTGCTGTACCAGAGCCAATAGTATTAAATGGTCCAATAAGATCCGTAATTGTTAAAATGAAAGTACTTAAAAACACTATTAGTATTAGCGAATTTTTTTCCTCATAAAACTCCTCCGCAATATAAACTAATAATTTTAAAATACCCATCAACAATAGACTTATGTAATTAAAAAAAACAATCATAACACTAATCTTATAGGCTTATTATTCCCATCCCATTAACTACACCGTAGGAAAAATCGGCTTTCTTCATGTCGATATTGCTTAGCGTATGTTTCCACGTTTGTTGTTGGGACTCTCAATAAAAAATTATTTTCCTTTAATTAAGGATGTTATTAAACCCACAGAGGTAATAGCTATACATGAATAAATGAAGGTATCTAATTTTAATAAAGCCAGACATGCCAACACAATAATTCCATCTATCAGTATGATTACAAGTGCAATATTTAACGAAAAAGTTTCAGAAATAATTTCAGCTAGTAAGTCAGTTCCTCCAGTGCTTGTCTTATATCGCAGCATTAGACCAACACCAACTCCAATTATTGCACCTCCAATTAGTGCGCTTGCAAGTTGGGGAATAAAAAATTGAGAACGAAGAGGAACAAGTAAATCAATAAATAAGGACGAAACCAATAAGCCTTGCAAACTACTAAAAAAATACTCTTTTTTATTTATTGAGGAAAATATACAAATAGGGATACTTAACCCCACCATTATAATACCAGTTGGAAATTTAAAAAAATAATGAAGTAATAGTGCGATCCCAAGGATTCCACCATCTATTAAATGATGAGGAACTAGAAACCCATTCACACCAACTCCTAATAACAGACTTCCAATAAGAGTAGCTATTAATTTCTGAAAAATAACAATCACCTTTTCTCATTTTTAATCTAATAATATGTCGGGGTTTTAAGGTTAAGAATAAGAATGCAGAGGAAAAATTAAATATATTAGGGAATACTTCATTTATTAGGGGATAATCGCCTCCACTTTCCCCCTTTCTTAAAAGGCATTAAAGTATCTAAAGAAAGTAATTCTTTAGGTACTTTAATGCTCCGAAATCCCATAAGTAAAAAATAATTTAAACTTCAGTAAAGTTACTATTACTCCCTTGATCCCATATATATATAAATCCCTTTTTAGTTCACTCCGTTTTTTTATTTATTGTGTAATAAGGTAAGTTTCCTTGAGCTGACGAAATAATTCGTGCAAAACTAAAATCATTTATGTTTATTTCCTTTATAGGCAAGTTAAATTATTTAAATTAATGAGATGTGACTGCTAGAATAAAGTGTACAGTTTTTGCTTGATAAGATGAAACGCTTATTTACCCAAATATACCAGCAAAAAATATCAACCTATCACTGTAAAATGATCATAGTTCATACTTGCAGTGGAGGTTAGCGAAGGTGGATAAGTGGGAAATGTACATGGAGATAAAGCAATTATTAAAGCAAGGATTTAGTCAGACAAAGATAGCTGAAAAGTTAGGGGTTTCTCGAACAACTGTTTACAGGCACTTAAAGAGATCTCCTTCGGAGATGGCGGAATGGGTTGATTCTCTTCAGTATAAAAAGAAAAAATTAGATCCATATAAAGAACTGATTTTATCTTGGTTGAGAATGCATCCGGATATGTCAGCAGCACAAGTTTATGATTGGCTTTTAGAGAAATATAAAGATCTAACTGTTGGAGAAAGTACAGTAAGAACATATGTAAAAGCATTAAGAGAAGAATACAAAATAAATAAGGAAACATCTCCTCGAATGTATGAGGCAATTCCTGATCCCCCAATGGGAGAACAAATGCAAGTAGATTTTGGTCATACGAGACAAAAAACTGTTGATAATAAGGAAGCCAAACTCAACTTTATAGCTTTTGTCTTATCACATTCTAGACAAAAGTATAAAGAGTGGTTGGATAGACCATTTACAACACGGGATGTTATACAAGCCCATGAGAACGCGTTTAAATGGTATGGAGGAATGACCAATGAGATCGTTTATGACCAAGATAGTTTAATTGTTGTTAGCGAAAATGGTGGAGATCTAATTTTAACTAAAGAATTTCAGCAGTATAGAGAATCCAGAGGAATAAACCTTCGGGTTTGTAGAAAAGCTGACCCTGAGAGTAAGGGAAGAATAGAAAATGTAGTTGGATTTATCAAACAAAACTATGCCAAACATAGAGTGTTTCATAACATCGACTCTTGGAATGAGTTAAAATACACAATACAACAAAAAAGAGACCATTCGAAGTGTTCCTCCTGGAAAAGCAACACTTAAAACCAGTCTCCCAAAATATAGATATTCAAAATAACTATGAGATAAGTATAGCAAGATGTGTTCATAAGGACAATACTATTCGTTACCAATCTAATCGGTACTCTCTTCCACTTGGAACTTATAACAAATATGAAAAAGTATGTATCAAGGAAACGGAGACTAAAGAATTAGTTATTTATATACCTGATACTGGCGAAATTATTGCAAAACATTCAATTCCCGAAGGGAAAGGGATGTTAATAAAAGATAAAAAACATAGTAGGGATCGTACAAAAGGTGTTGGAGCATTCATTAATACAGTGGCTGAGAGATTTGAAGATAAAGAACTAGCCTTTAAATATTTAGAGAAGGTTAGGGAAAAAAATCCTCGTTACATTAAAGACCAGTTGCAAATCATCTTGCGCGAAACAAAAGGTATCGATAACGAAGTACTGACTAAAGCGTTAGCAGAGTGTTTAAAAAGGAAATTATACAGTGCAACTGATTTTGGCGATATCATTGCATATGTGAAACGTCAGCGCCAGGTACATGAAACAGTTATTGATAAAAAGAAAGAAGTTAAGAATTTGAACAGGCTATCAGAATGGGTTTTAGAAACAGAAGCATACAAAAGAAAAGTAGATACTTACACGGTTTTAATGGAGGTTGAATAGCGATGAGCCAAATCCAACAATTACAAGACATAATGAAAGGGTTAAGACTCGTTGAAACTGCCAAGCATCTCCCCCATTTGATCAGAGAAGCTGAGCAAAAAGACCTTTCATTTACTCAATTCCTGTTAGATGTCACTTCTTATGAGCAAACTCGAAGAGAAGAAAAGCAACTAAACAACCGATTAAAGTGGGCAACTTTTCCTTTCAGCAAAACACTTGAGGAGTTTAATTTAAAAGAACAAAAGTCTTTAAGCAACAAACAACTAAATAGATTAAAAGATTTAACTTGGATAGAACAGCTGTACAATTTGATTTTATTAGGGCCACCAGGTGTAGGTAATTATCGAAAGTTTATGCTTATGGAAAGACTCTAAACAATTTTCTACAATACTGTAGTTCCTTCATCTAAAATCTTTCCATAACATTTTATTTACAGAGTTCCTTTAACCAATTCATTAAATCCTTATTTTCATCCCAAACGGGAACATTCTGCTTAACAACTTCCATATAGACTGCCTCCAACGCTTTCCTCTTCATTTGAGAGTTAGTTCTGGCATAATGTTCAGTTGTACTTACATTGACATGCCCTAATAAGTCCCTAATATAAATAAGGTTAACCCCAGCTTCTAATAGATGCATAGCCTTAGTGTGTCTCATCATATGAGGTTTCAATTTATCTGGGAACATTATTTCTGAATGTAATTCCTTGGCTTTTATTAAATATTTCTCCAAAATATATGTTATTCCCGGCCGTGTAAAGGGCTGGCGGGCACTATTATAAAATAATGGATGATTTTGTTTACCATTTTCCAACAAATAATTCTCTTTAAGATAGTTTTCTAATAAATCTCTAGTTTTCCCCATGATAGGAACGTATCTTGCCTTGCCACCTTTCCCCATCAATAAAACAGTAGCTGGTTTAGCTAGACGAATATTTCCAACTTTTAAATCGATTAATTCCTGTATTCGTGCTCCTGTGTCATAAAGAAGGGCCATAATAATTAAATCACGACGACCCTTAGCTGTATTTGTGTTCGGTTGTTCAAATAAAACCTTTAGACTTTCTTGTGTCAGATAATCTATTGGCTTTATTTCTCTCTTTTTGAATGGGATACATAATATTTTCTGGCACTCAAACATATTTTCTGGATTTTCCATCTGCACATATCGATAGAAACTGTGAATAGCTGCTAAACGTTGATTACGTGTATTAATGCTTATCTCTTTTGTCTTTTCAAGCCAAACTAGAAAGTCTTGTATGGTATCGGATTTTATCATATTAAAAGTCAAGGATTCGGGGCTGATTTGTAATTCCGTATCACAAAATTTCAGTATCTGTTTAAACGTGTCCCGATATGACTTGATTGTATTTGTACTGACATTTCTCTGTCCTGGAAGATATTGCGATAAATAGCGAGTCAAAGTCTTAGCGAAATCAGTCTGCTTCATGAAAAAATACCTCCGGTATTAAGGTTGAATAGTGTTCTTCAATAGAAGCAGTAATCGTTGGATATAATTCAGCTGTAAGTCTTAGATAATGTTGGGTACCTCTTAAATCGACATGACCTAAGTAAGTAGAAAGATAGGGAAGGAGATTTGTTAAATCCTCTCCATTTAGTACCCACTTCTTTAAACAATGAACAGAAAAAGTATGCCTTAGATCATGAAGTCTTGGGCCTTTACCACTATGGGATATTCCAGCTTTCCATAGTAAATCCCTGAAGAGCTTATATACAGTACCCTCCTTATAATGCCCGCCATATGGTGATGGAAAAAAGTAATCTTCAGAGGACCCAAAACTATGAACCTTATGTGAGTACTGACGGCATTGCTCTGTCAATGTTTCTGCCATTGGAACAAGTCTTTCCTTACCGAGTTTGGCTTTTCGAACTAATAGAGTTCCGTTTTCTAAATCAACATCATCTAGTTTCAACTTTAGAGCTTCTGAGATTCTAAGACCACATCCATATAACATTCTTATTAGTAGCTGTAGGACAATATTTCTATTAGGTGATGCTTTAGAAACTGGAGCATTATCACAAACAATAAATAAATCTCTCATTTCATCTTCAGTAAAAATATGTGGCATATAAGAATATCTTGTAATTGTCACAGCTGCAGCTGGATAAATATAAGCTTCATACCCAAGTCGAACCATGTATTTTGCAAAGCCTCTAACTATTGAAATTCTTCCGCTTCTAGTACTATCAGTCTCATTCGGTTTCTTTCTAGTCCATTGTAATACTATTTCTTTAGTAAGCCGTTTCTCGGTCAAGTGACTTTCGACGAGAAAAATATCAAGATATTTCAATAGAGAAGCACCTTTAATATATTTATAACCAATAGCTCTCTGTTCCTTTACATATCCGTTTAAAAGCTCGCTAAGATTGCTTGTAAAAATAACTTTATCTTGAGTCATTTTTAAATACCTCCTCTGGATCTAGAGCACATTTT
The DNA here is from genome assembly GCF_024219955.1 of Niallia sp. RD1. Taxonomy (NCBI): domain Bacteria; kingdom Bacillati; phylum Bacillota; class Bacilli; order Caryophanales; family Bacillaceae; genus Niallia; species Niallia sp. RD1. The sequence goes on from NZ_CP100420.1 coordinate 4,227,045, forward strand.
CTTAAACTTTTGATATCAGTTTGTAAATATACTGCCGTAGATCTTGAGTTGATATGCCCAAGAACTTCTGAGATTACAGGGAGAGGGGTACCTTGTTCTAGGAGAGAACTTGCTAATGTATGCCTAAGTGAATGTAAACCATGGCGTTTTTCCTTCGAGACAGTGATACCAGCCTTTCTTGTATGCTTAGTTATAATGTTATGTAGATTGGCATCTCTACCAAATGCCTCATACGGTGCATTCATCCGTAAAAAAACAAATGGTGAATCACTTACTGGACGAGCTTCCTTTAGATAGTCAATCAATGCCCAACCAATATCATTAAGTATTGGATAAGAAACCATTCTTTTGGTTTTATTCTGTTTTAGTACTATGGTTTTATTTTCCCAATCAAGATCTGTAAGTTTTAAGGATTTAATGTCTCCTGCTCGAATTCCAAGACGTGCTACTAGGAGAAGGATGGCATATAAAAAATGAAAAATCCCTACCTTATCTTCATAAATGGTATTTCCTAAAAAATCTCCAAGTACTAACACAAAAACTAAGTGAAACGGGGTTAACTGATAGATGGATGTTCTGCCTGTTATGATAATGATAAAAAATAAAGTGGCAAAACCAACGATGACTTTGATCGTCAGTAAACCAATATTGACTTCTTCCAACGTTTTTTCCTCCAATTTAAATTTTACTTAGTTGTAAGATCTTGAGGTTTAGATAAAGAGGCTAGTTTTAGTATTAAAGCTCGAGTTACAATTCCAACCATGATGTAATATATGAATGAATATCTGTATCTCCACTCTAAATAATTAACAAGTTTGACCCACTCGCAAAAGGGTTCACCTATATAGGCATATGTTAGTGCCATAATGATCTGGGCTAAAATAAAAGATTTCCATCTTCTAAAATATTGATATAACAACATGTAAGCTACAGGTACCATTGAAAAATCAAAAGGAAAGGCCCTAGGAATAAAAGGTAGGAATGCAATGGGTAATCCCAAAAACTGTATTGTGCACCAACTACATCTAATAAGGTTGTTGTTATGATAATTATGGTACCAAATAACAAAATTTCTAAAATAATGTCTCGTTTAACAAGTTTAGCCCATATAACCCAAGGCACAACTAAAAAAACGACTAGTATCCACCATTCCCAAGTTAAAAACTCATTTTTAGCCAACCATTTAATTCTAAATGATAGAGCTTATCTTCTAATAAATGTATTTCCTTAAGATTTTCAAATATATTATCTATTGATATCACCTCTATATTTAAATGAAAAGGTAACAGATATTTTTGAATTCAAACTCTTTGAGCTGCCTTTTTAGTATTACCGTTTTTTAGTAATGAATTTCCATCGTAAATAAGAAAAAAACCATGTTGGAGTTCATCAACACTTGGGTCGTGTTAAGTCGCGTTAACGATTTTGTTCCTAAAAAAACATGTTAATCAACTGCTCCAGTTCGCTTAATTTCCACCTTTATATTTGGTTTTATCTTTAGTGCTGAATATTTTTGTCTTAAATCTCCCTCAGTTAAATGGGAATATTTTCTAACACTTCTTATTTTTCTTCCGATTCCGATGGGATCCGTATTTAAATTTTTAAATTCCTCAAGTATATATCCAAATTCTTTGTTTAGGGCTTCACCAATTAGTTGCTCCATTTTGTTTAGTGAATCTTTATTTTTCACAGAAATAGATGGTTGAAATTCTAATGTTGAAACGGAAATCGTTGCATTTAAATGAACCAATTCTTCGTTCTTTATTTCAATGTTTCCTTTGTACTTTATTGGATGAAGTGTAATCTTATAAATATCACTTTTAGGAAGGTTGAGTTCGGCCATACCTCTTTTCTCTAGTTCTTCAGCAGCAATCTCTACAGTTATATCCCCTAAAAATGCCTTTTTATTTGTGAATAATTTTATGTAAAGGGTGTTTATCAACGAAATAGATCCAACAATTTTATCTTCTTTGAATAATGCAACACCATCTATAGAAGGTGCTACCCCATTTGCATTTTTTATCATGGGTAGGGTAGGATCGATACCAATTTCATATAGTGTGGTTATAAAATCATGTAAGTTGGAGTTGACTAACATTTCTTTCTTTTCGTGTTTATCCAATAGTTGATAGATATAGGATCCCATTTCGGGATATTCTTCATAGTTTTTATTTTTAATCGTCTCCTCAGCATTATCAGTAATGGCCAAAAAGATTAAATCACTGATACTGCTATCTCGTTGCATAGTATCCAGAAAAGAAGAAATTCCTACTGTTTCTGCCATATTTTTATTAAACAGTATGGTCCTTAATTGACCAGACGTAATATCATGGCTTGTCTGTTCCTCTAGTTTTTGTCTGATTTCCTTACTAGTCGTTCCTTCAGCCGAAAGGGTTACACTAGTCTTTTCTTCTTTTCGGTCAAATTGTAACAAACTGATAGTGCCTTTGTATGTATTGTCATCAAGCAAGTCAAAACCGATTGAGTCAAGTTTTTGTGGGAGTTTTTTTAGCTCCCTTTTTTATAAAGTAAAACCTCTAAGTTTGTATCCGCTTTCCAATTGGTTTTGTTCTTCCAACTGTTGATTCTCTCATTTTTTAAAAACCTTTTAATCCCTGTAAGGCAAAGTGAACGGGTTTTCCAATCGCTTGATTTAAGTATGGCATGTTCTGACGCACGGTTTCTGTTACTAATTTTGTGGGTATTTTTCTTTTCGCTCGATGCTCTTTCTTTGATTTTTCCGTGGCTTTTTCCCATTTCCCATATATCGTTTGGATGGATAGGTCATCCTTCAATCCAATCCACAAGCGCGCCATGCTCATGACCCCTTTTTTGCTCCATGCTCTTCCATTCTTTAATCGTTTGGCTAATTGATTCATCATCGCCTCTGCACTTCCCATTGGACGATACGCTGTCGTGTCCACACCTTTTTCCTGTAACCAACTACGGTAATCTTTTATGGTTTCCTGATGATGCGTTAAAAAGCCGAGGAAATGTGCTAGTTTTTCTTCTTCTTCTGGTGTATCCATTGTTCCTACTGCGCTATTCAACTCTAGAAGTAATGTTTCTACCTGGTAGTTTTTTAACGCTCTTTTCATGTAGCGGTATCGAGGATGGCTCTTCATTAGTTGCTTCATCGAACGAGCGACATGAAAACGGTCCATGGTGAAAAAGGCGCGTTCCCGAAAATACTCCCGACATGCCGTTATCCAGCCTGCTCCATCACCATTAATAATAAGCAAGGTTTGGGTAGGATCATACGCATAATGATTCTGTAAGAACGTTTCAAAGGCTTCCCAAAAGGGTTCTTTTCCTTCATAAAGAAAATGCCTTTTATTTCGGAGCCTGATTCGCTTTCCGTTTTCTTTCCATCCCTCATGTACAGCGGCGAATTTCAACTCCCATCCACGCTTTTTCTTTTCTTGACTCTTCACATATAATCCATCTACTTCGACAAACAACACCTTTTGAAAAGGACGTTTTTCCTTAGCGGGAAGTACGCTTGTTTGAAGAAGATGTTGCCGTAATGCTTCGTGGCTCATCGCCGAATAGCCTAAAAATTGTTCGAACGTTTCCACCGCCTTTCGATAGGAGGAACCATTTGTCGCTAATTCTAGCCCCCATTCTTCTAATAGTGGACTAAACCCTTTATTCCCTTGAAACTGTAAATAATGATCTAACAGACAAATATATTTTTTGGTTACACGATCGAAATAATAATTACGCTTCAGCTCCACAGCTCCAAACGCTGTATCTAATCGTATTTCTCGTTTATCTCGTAAAGCAAATCTTCTTTTGTCTCGTTGCTTGGCAATCTCTTGATCCCAATTTTCTAACGTTTGAATAAGGATTTCTTGAAACGTCATTTGTAGTGTTCGAAATAAAGTTTTTTCCAATTCTTTTAATGATGGCATTTTTATGTTACATTGATTCATGAGAGCCTCTCCTTTTCGTAGTTTTCTAGTCAAACTCTACTTTACAAAAGGAAGCTCTCTTTTTTAATACTTAATTTTTTCCAGCTACCGCGCTTTCGCTTGGTGGCCTTTTTGTCTAGTTGGGGGACTCGTCCCAATGTCATAAACCTAAATTGTAAAAATATGTAAATATTAAAAAAGATTCATAAAATTGTTGTATAAAATTGAAAAAACCCCTTGACTTTTCAGAAACACCTCCATAATCAGCGTGAATACCAGTTCTTGGTATATCTCGTACGAAATGGGGTTTTTTTGTTGAAAAAAAGCAAGTTTTTAGAAGCGATTGAAGTATGTAGGGAGGTATTGTACGATTTCCATTTCATGTGCGATTCCCGCATGAAATCAACCTACTTTACACGTAAAGGAGGCAAATTGACTTTCCCAGAAACAATTTTGTTTGTGCTAAATCTAGTAACGAGAAGCTTGCAGATTGAGTTGAATGACTTTTTTGAGTTGATTAAAAAAGAAGGAGAAATTATAAGTAAACAGGGATTTTCACAAGCGCGAAAAAAAATAAAACCAGAAGCCTTCAAGACGTTATTTGACACCATTACGACGTGGTTTTATCAGACAAATAACTCCTTTAAATATAAGGGCTTCCGGTTATATGCGATTGATGCGTCTATCATAGAAATAGCCAATTCCCAAAGGCTAAGAGATACCTTCGGCGCATCAAAGGGCAATGGCAAGGAACTTGCCAGAGCCATGGTATCTACTATTTATGATATCGGAAATGATTTATTTGTAAAGGGGATAATCACAAAATGTACAGATAGCGAGCGCACAGTAGCGATAGAATTAATTGATAGTTTCCTAGAACTGCGTTCTAACCACGACCTTTTTCTTTTTGACCGTGGGTATCCATCTCAATATTTCTTTCACTATCTTTTGAAGAATAAAGTGAATTTTGTTGTTAGAACGCCAGTTAATTTTTACCGAGCCGCTATAAAAGAAGGGATCCCTGATCAGGTCATTGAACTCAAGTATAAAAGCAACGTCATGCGTTTGCGTGCGGTCCGTATCCCATTAGGCTCTGGAGAAGATGAATTACTTATAACGAATATATTAGATGAGTCTTTTGATATTCCGGCTTTTAAAGAGTTGTACTTTAAACGATGGTCAATCGAAACAAAATACGATGTCTTAAAAAACAAAATACAGATTGAAAGATTCTCAGGCGAAACAAAACAGACGATTGAACAAGAGTTTTATGCTGCTTTATTTTTAAGCAACATGGCTTCCCTACTAAAGCATGAGTCAGATGTGATCATCGCCGAGGATCAGAAGGATAAAGACTTAAAGCACAAATATAAAACTAACACCAATATTTTAATTGGCGCACTAAAAGATAAGCTCATTTGTTTAATCATTGAACCAAGTCAAAGGCGAAGAAAAAAGATGTATAAAGACCTACTGAACGAAGTTCAGCGAAATAGAGTCCCAATTAGACCTGGAAGGAAATTTAAACGTTCCAGAGGGCTAAATGCGAATAAACATGGATTTGGACAACGACCAGCTATCTAACAAAACGAACAAATAGGAAAATCAGGGAAATGCCAAAAAAATTAAATAGGCACTTCCCGGGCATCCTATTGGCTTTTTTAGTTATCAGAATATTATAAACATCAATTTTGGTTTACCACTGGTAATTACTGGTTTCTTAACTTGATGACATTGGGACTCGTCCCCCAACTAGACAAAAAGGATATTTATTCTCCCACAAACATTTTACTCATACGTCAAAACCAATAATCGTTGAAATTCCTTGCATTTCTATTATTTTTTCAGGGGCCATACATGCAGTACAAAGAAGAGAACACAGCAGAATAACAATTTTTTTCATTCTTTCAACTCCTTCTGGAACGAGTATTGATTTTTGATTTTATAATGGTTATTCCATACAAGAAAATCGGATAGATAAACCACAGAAAAAATCCAATTTTGCCAATTTGATCAAAAAAATAATTATTATCTACTCTTTTAGTAATTAAAAAACTGCAGATAAAAGGGATAATGGAGATGAGCCATATTCCATATTTCTGTTTTATATGAAAAATCTGTTTAATACCCATGGAAGAAATATACAGAGTGATACATAGGTTTGGAAAAATAACTAAAATCCATAATGGAACCGCAACAAATTCAAAGCGCTCAATAAATGGAAAATGGACCGTGCTAATCATGCTGACAACAGGCCATACATTCTTCTCTAATTCTTTCGCGCTAAAAAATAAAATAGAAACAACAGTTGTTATTAAAACAAGAATGGTCGTAAACCAGACTGCTATTTGACTAAACAGCTGTAGTTTATTTTTCTCCTTTATAAATGGAAAAATAAAAAATAACGTCTCGAAACCTAACATTGTATAACTGCTCTTGACAACTCCTTTCATAATTTCTGAAGGAGTTGTCGTCATAATAGGTAAAATCCTAGTTAGGTTTATGGTTTGAAGTGGTCGGTACACAACAAATAGCAGCCATATAGTCAATAAAAAGGATAAGAAGCAAACACCGGTTACTACTCTAAATCCGCCGGATACAGCATAAATGGTTAATATTAATAAAGCCAATACCCCGACCCATTCATAGACACCTTCATATCCCCATGTTAGTGACAACTCGACATGACTAATGGTAATCGAATAATGGACGGCAATAAAGTAAATGACAATAAGGAAGTTAAAAATACTACCAATCAAGCGTCCGAATATATGTTCATGAATTTCAAAAAGAGTACCACCTTCATTTTTTTTTAGGATAGAAATCATTAACCATGTAATCAAGCTAACGAATAAACCAGATAGTAAAATGGATATCCAAGCATCTTTTTTTGATTCTAGATACACAATTCTTGGAACTTCAAGAATTCCCATACCAATTTGCGAAGTGTGTATGATATAAAACGCCATAAAGGCGTTAACAAATCGTATATTTGATTTCATTTTGCACCTCAAAATTCATCTAAATCTGTTATATTTCTTAATCGCTCCTTCAGGCGAATGGAGTCTTTTGGTCGATTTACTAACGGTCGCCTCATATAAAAATGGTGGGGGAGACGTATTAAAAAATATTGCAAATCTTTCATTCTTAGCGGATATAGAGGTGCAAGATAAGGTTTATTTAAAGAAGTTAATTTTAACAAGTGAACCATTAGAATACATATACCAAAAATGATTCCATTTAACCCCCAAACACCTGCTAAAATAATGATTGGAAATCTAGCAATTCTGACAGCAGTGCCCATTTCATAAATAGGAGCCGAAAATGCCCCTAATGCACTAAATGCAACAATGATAATTAAAATATTGCTAGTTAATCCTGCCTCAACCGTTGCTTGGCCAATGACAATACCTCCTACAATTCCCATTGTTTGTCCTACTTTTGAAGGAAGGCGGGCACCAGATTCTCTAAGTAACTCAATTAACAATTCTAGTAAGAGTGCTTCTAATAAGGGCGGAAAAGGAACTTGTGAACGTGATTGTCCAATGATAAATAACAATTTAGATGGTATGAGTTCAAAATGATAAGTCATGGCAGCCACATAAATGGCTGTTAAAAAAATAGAACCTACCATAGCAAAAAATCGGATAAAACGAATAAATGTACTTAAAGACCATCTCAAATAGATATCTTCTGTTGATTCGAAAAATGAGAAAAAATTAGCAGGACCTATAATCCCTACTGGGCTACCATCTATAAAAACACCAATTCGCCCGTTTATAATCGAGTAGATGAATCGATCGGGCAGCTCTGTTAATATAAATTGTGGAAAAAAAGAGTAATGATTATCTTCTAGGCATTGAGCCAAAACGGCACTGTCAATTATATTATCCGTTTTTAATTGTTTAATCCTTTCCTTAAGTGTCTGAAGAGTGTCATCGTTCGCAATATCTTTTATATATACAATTCTTACTTGCTTTTGAACGCGTTCCCCAATCTTTATTTCATCCGTGCACAAATTATAATCATTTAGATTTTGTCTGATTATCTTAACGTTAGAAGTTAATGATTCAGTGAACGAAATTTTAGGTCCATATACTAACGATTCTGTTTCTGCTTTCTCAATAGAGCGTTCAATGGGATTTGCGCAGTTCACCATGAATCCCTTTTTCTCTTCTAAGAAATAAATATAAGCAAATCCATTTAATAGGGAAGAGATAACTTCTTGTTCCTCTATATTTACCATTATTTCTTCTATAGGAATGTTTTTCATTAAATAGGTGTAATGTAAGTATTCTACAGAAAGTTGTTCAATGTATTTAATGACATATTCATTTAGAATCTCTGGCTTAATTAAATTCTTCATGAAAATAATATGAATCCCCACTTGTCCAGCTTCAATCTTTCGACAATTCAAGTCGGGTGATTCATTAAGAATCGATTTAATTTTTTCATAACCTGGCAAGCTCTCATTATTATTACGCTCTGTCATTCTTATCATTTCCTTCAACGTTTTTTATAGTGTCTGTTAAAAAAATTATTTTATACAGAATATGGATAGAAGGATCGTAGAACCAATACATCATAATGGACAGCGTTAAACCATTATTGTGTCTAGTTTAAGAGGTTGGTTTCTTGTCAGTTATTACCCTTTTTCTCTCAGATTAATCCCAAATTTTATTTCTTCAATGTCCTTTTTTGGTTTTAACGTTAAACGTTGAAAGGATTTCCTTTTTTGTTTTGTTGTCATTTTTTCACCTTCTAAAATGTATGAAAAATTTGATGTTTAATAACAAAACAGTTCCTTTTTATGTATTAGACAAACCTTAATACGGCGACAAATGCATGCGTTTATCTTTGTTATTACATTTTCAATGTTAAATACCCATAAATAGGATGATTAAGAGGGAGAAACTCTTAAAACTTTGGGATAATATCCGAAAAATGGGAAAAATATTAGTCCTTTCAGGAAATACAATCATCTTATTTTATAAAGGTAGGGGTGTAAAAGAAATTGAAGTTGAGAAAAGAAAAAATGAAAAGTTATAAGAGCTATTGCTGTCAACGAGAAATAGAAGAAATGATGGGGATATGGAAAAGGGGTTATTATCGAAAAAATGGAGCTATACGTCAAAAATAATTTAGATTTAAATTTCCCAAAAATCATTGAATAAAAAATTCTCCATAAAGCAAAATAAAAGAGTAAAAAAAATTCAAGGAGGAAATTATCATGACAGTAATAAATGACGTTAAAACAGCTCTAGCAGGATTGAAAAGTGCTCAAGCTAGCTTTGAAACATTTGCTCTTAGTACAGATAATCAACAAGCTAAGCAACTTTACCAAGATGCAGCTAAGCAAACCCAATCCGTTGTAGACAGCATTGAACCACGTGTTCAACAAATCGAACAAGAAGAACCTCAATACAAACAACAGTAATTAGTAAGGCGAAAAAAGGTTGGCCTCTTAACCAACCTTTTTTCAGCTGTTCAAATAATGAAAAAAAATGGAGGTGTTTTTTTGAAAGATAAAATAACCACATTGAAAAACCTACTTTTTATTATAATGGTCATTGGTTTCGCATCAGGATGTAATGGTAATCAAAATGAATTTACTCAAGGTAATAGTACTTTTGGTATTTCACAAGTACATACAAGTAAGCCAATTGATCAATCCGTTGCCAATCATGCGAAAGAAAAGATAATTGCCAAGGAAGATATTACAGACGTAAAAGCTGTGAATACTGATAAAGAGCTTATGGCAGCGATTAAAGTTGAGAATTTTGATCGATTTCGATTAAAGAGTATCGAGAAGTCAGTAAAATCCGACTTAGAAAAAAAGTATCCCGACTATAAAGTTTTTGTTTCGACTGATAAAAAAATATTCTGGGAGCTTGAAAAGGTCGAGCAAAGACTGAAAAAAAACGATATGAATAAGAAGAACTTAAAAAATGATTTGAACAAACTGAAAAGTCTTATGAAGGAACAAACCTAAAGAGGAAGGATCGAGTTATGTCTAACAATCAAAAGAAACAACTTACTCCTGTGCAACAGGAATATCAAAAATTGCAAAAACAACGAGAGATCAAAAGACCGGTTGTTAAAAATTGTATTAAGGCCTTTTTAACCGGTGGACTTATTTGTTTGATTGGTCAGCTTATTTCAGACTTTTACATTTATTATTTCGATTTTACTGAGCAAACGGCCGGAAATCCGACGGTGGGTACGTTAATTTTTATTACAATGCTTCTTACTGGTTTTGGCGTATATGATCGAATGGCCCAATTTGGTGGGGCTGGAACAGCTGTACCTGTAACAGGTTTTGGCAATGCGGTCATATCACCTGCCATTGAACATCGAACCGAAGGATTTGTACTGGGCGTAGGCGGCAATATGTTTAAACTAGCCGGTTCTGTCATTTTATTTGGTGTGTTTTCTGCTTTTATCATTGCCTTAATTAAAACAATTTTAATCAGATGGGGTGGTTTATAATGCTAGCAGGTCATCGTACATGGATCTTCGAACAAAAGCCTGTCATTATCTCCACTGGAACCGTTGGTGGACCATTTGAAGCCAATGGTGCTATCCCAGATGATTTCGATACTCTTCATGCTGATTTATGGCTTGGGCAGGATTCCTATGAGAAAGCACATAAAATCCTTTTTGAAGAGGCTTGCCAAAAAGCCATGGAAAAAGGGGGCATACAAAAGGATCAAGTTCAATTTATCCTAGCTGGGGACTTAATCAATCAAATCACCCCAACAAGTTTCGCTAGCAGAACGATTGGAGCTCCTTATTTTGGCTTATTCGGTGCTTGCTCTACCTCGATGGAAGGACTGGCTCTAGGTGCTTATATTGTAAATACAAAAGGAGCGAAATATTTGTTAACAGGAGCTTCCAGTCATGATACAGCTGTTGAAAAACAATTTCGGTATCCAACTGAGTATGGTGGACAAAAGCCACCTACGGCACAATGGACGGTTACTGGTGCAGGTGCAGCCCTATTAAGTGATTCTGGGGAAGGACCTCATGTCACATCTGCCACAATTGGTCGTGTAATCGATATGGGATTGACAGATCCATTTAACATGGGAGGAGCTATGGCGCCAGCTGCGGTTGATACCATTGAAGCCCATTTAAAGGAACGAAATGTTGAGCCATCTTATTACGATTTAATTGTAACCGGTGACCTTGGCCAAATCGGACAGGAAGTGTCCATGGATCTATTTAAAAAGCATGGAACTCCTATTAGTGAAGAACAATACCAGGATTGTGGCCTTATGATTTATCGGGAAGGACAACCCGTTCTTGCAGGAGCAAGCGGTGCAGGCTGTTCAGCAACGGTAGTTTATGGGCATTTATTAAACCGCATGAAAAAAGGTGAATTTAAACGAATGTTAGTTGTGGCTACAGGTGCTTTGCTTTCACCGTTGTCCTTTCAGCAAAATGAAACAATTCCTTGTATCGCCCATGCAGTGTCAATTGAATACGGAGGTGAACAATTAACATGATCTATTTTTGGGCTTTTGTCGTAGGCGGTTTAATTTGTATCATTGGGCAAATTATGTTTGATGTATTTAAATTGACACCAGGTCATACCTTAAGTGCTCTTGTAGTGATTGGGGCTCTTTTAGATGGATTTGGACTATACGAGCCTTTGATTGATTTTGCTGGGGCAGGGGCTACCGTTCCGATTACAAGTTTTGGGAATTCGCTTGTTCATGGTGCGATGCAGGAAGCAGAAAAACATGGGTTAGTTGGTGTACTGACAGGAATGTTTGAAGTAACTAGTTCTGGTATTTCAGCTGCCATTGTTTTCGGCATGATAGGAGCTTTAATTTTTAAGCCAAAAGGATAAGGAGAATTAGGATGACAGTAGGATCAGATGTTAAACAGTGTTTTGCCAGTCTAAAAGGGGTAGAAGCAAGTCTCTCAAGTTTAGCATTACGGACTCTTGATGATGAATCGAAGCGAACTTTGCATGAGGCTATGATGGTAGTACACGAAGTAACAAAAGATTTAAAAAAAAGAGTAGGAGAACTAGAAGGAGAGGAACTTCAGTACAAAGGTTTCTAGAAAAACTATATTTACAGGGGGTGTAAGCAGTGCCTGAATGGTTAGATATAGCTGTACGCTCAGCATTATTTGTTGCTGTTTTATTTTTCATTACAAAATGGTTAGGGAAAAAGCAAATTTCAGAACTATCTTTCTTTGAATATGTCACCGGTATGTCTATTGGAAGTATTGGTGCAGAAGTGGCTACGGGACTTGAACGGAAGATTTTTCACGGAATTATTGGAATTGTCATTTTTGCGGCTATTCCCTTTTTCACTGGTTTAATTTCCTTAAAAAGTAAAGGTTTTCGCAATTTTATAGAAGGAAAAGCAACTGTATTTATCAAAGATGGGAAGATTATGGAAGATAATTTAAAAAAGGAAAGATATACGACAGATGAACTGTTAGAGCTACTTCGCAGGAAGGATGTCTTTCAAGTCTCTGATGTAGAATTTGCTGTTTTAGAGGCAACAGGTGATTTATCTGTGATGCTAAAGAAAGAAAATCAACCTTTAACAGCAAAGGATATAAACTTGAAGGTTGCTTCAATCAAGGAGCCTCAGACCATTATTATGGATGGTACAATAATGGATGAACCACTAGCCACGATTGGACGAAGTCGGGCTTGGCTACAAACTGAATTAGAAAAACTAGGGGTAACGATTGAAAATGTATTTCTGGGACAGGTTAATTCTTACGGAGAGTTAACGATTGATCTGTTTGACGATAAATTACAAGTCGCCCCCCCACAAGAAAGACCCTTAATTCTTTCAACCTTGAAAAAATGTCAAGCAGACTTAGAACTATTTGCTCTTGGAACGGAATCAAAAGACGCCAAACAAATGTATAGGTTAAACAGTGAAAAATTACAAGAAGCCATTGATAAAGTGACCCCTATTTTAAAAGGATAAGGATTTAGCTTAGATTCATACATGACGAAAAAAAGATACCATTTTTAATTGAAATAAGTTTAAAAACCTTAGTCCAATTTCGGACTAAGGTGAATTTTTTTACGAGGTGTTAGAAGTGTCTATTTTTTTAGTTAAAGTTATTTTTATCTATATTGTGTTTATTGTAGCAGTAAATATTTTAGGGAAATCAGCTCTATCCCAACTTACCCCTCATGATTTTGGAGCGATTCTTTTTTATCTTAATCGAAATTTAAAGGAAAGTAGATATCCTTTACCTGAGCTGTTGTCTAATTTAAGAACAACAGGATATCCGGATATTCACGATAATGAATATGCGATTTTGGAAGCAACAGGTGAAATTAGCATTTTTCCAAGAAAAGAATTAGTTCCTATTACTCCAAAAGATTTACATATGAAAGTGGAATACCGCGGATTACCCATAGTCGTTGTCATTGAAGGGAAAGTGCAAAAGCGTAAATTAAAATTTATCAACAAAAATGAAAAGTGGTTAAAGGAAGAACTAAAGGCAAAGTGATATCTTCAAATCAAAGATTTTTTTTATGCTGCTGTTAGAGATACCGATCATTCATTAAACATTAACAAAAAAGATGTTAACGACTAATTTTAAGACGATTTCCTCCCAATATAAATTAATGTTTTCTCTTATTTACTCCTTATTGCATTTACCAATTTCATTTTCCAAATTTATAAAAAATTATACCTATATTTAGGAATTTACCAGATGGTAATTTTCAAAATCACTAAGTCTCTAGTTAGGACAGTGCCCAGATCATTAAGCCTTTCTTGATGTCAGAACTTTCCCAACCTTAATTCTCTTTTTTTCGTTCTTAATATCTTATACAAGTTCTTATAAAGGTAGTCCATAATATATAACAGACAATCCCTTCATATTCCATACGTATACTGGTTACATAGTTTGTACATGATAAGAGAAACAGAAGGAGGGATTCCAGTTGGAGTGGATTTTTTATCTATACCTGTTAAATACGTTCTTTATCTTATTCATAGCAATTTGGGAAGTTCGTCGGCCTGCCAAGGCTTTGAATTGGATAATAATCGTCCTTTTTTTACCTGTCATTGGTTTCTGGCTATATCTTAGCATATCAAACCCTAAGTTTATTCATCGAAAAAGATTGACCTGTTCTAAAAATGAATCTAACAAATTACCTGAGACATTCGGTGCTTCAGCATCGGTAATTGCCAATGCTTTACGGCATTTCACTGTGAATGGGCTTCGAATGGGCCAAGTCCAAGTGTTTAACAATGGGATAGCAAAATATGAACAACTTATCGAATCCCTACAAAAAGCCCAAGAAACCATTGATCTGGAATATTTCATCTATCGGAACGACCAAATTGGTAATCGAATCACAGAACTGCTAATCGAAAAAGCATTAAATGGAGTGCAGGTTCGTTTTATGAGAGATAGCTTGGGGAGTTATAAATTCCCGCGTGAAAAAATCCGGCAGATGGTTGAAGCAGGGATAGAATGCAGGACAATATTTCCTCTGCGATTTCCCTGGATTTTGTCCAATTGGAATTATCGGGATCATTGTAAGATTGTGACGATTGACAGAAAGGAATCCTTTACTGGCGGTATGAACGTTGGGTATGAATATACAGGATTAAAGCCAGACGTAGGATTTTGGAGGGACACTCATTTGCAAATTATAGGGGAAGCAACAGGCGACTTGCAGACTATCTTCGACGTTCATTGGAATATCGCTGTACCAGAACGGATAAAGTCAAAAACAAAATCTGAGGCAACGAAAAAGGCCACTAAAATCCCAAAATATAAATCAAAGGAAATCAATCCAACCGGCAGCATAGATCTTTCAAGATGGCCTGCCGAATTCGGATCTGAGTTATGGCCTATAGAAGGTAAAACAGACAATACCCAAACAAAGACAGGAGAATTGCAAAAAGCGTACATCCATACGTTGGAAGGAAACCCTGGAATTCCTACCCCAGTTATTCGTCAAGCTTACTTTATATGTATAACACAGGCGACCAAGACTATTGATATAACAACACCCTATTTTGTACCAGAAACGGATATTATCATGGCATTAAAGACAGCAGTAACTCGTGGTGTCCGTGTAAGATTGCTGGTTCCTCGCCACAATAATCAAAAAATCGTGGGTCTTGCAAGCCGTACTTATTACGGAGAACTTATAGAAGCTGGAGTTCAAATCTACCAGTACGACAAAGGAATGATACATGCGAAGGTGTTGACCATCGATGAGGAGATTGCTGCCGTAGGCTCAGCAAACTATGATATGAGAAGTTTTCGCCTGAATTATGAGGTGTGTCAAGTCGTGTACAGTGCTGATGTGGCAAGGGAACTCACAGAGCAGTTCGAGAGGGATCTTACTGATTCTGTACCATTAAGAATTGAAGACTTGTTGCAACGATCCCTGACCGAGCGCATTGTTGAACAAGGTGCTCGTCTGCTTTCTCCATTATTATAAGTTGATGTATCCTATTTTTATTGTTCTATCTTAAATCTAGATTTAACTTTGTTTTTAATATATTTCTGACTTATTAAAAAAAGTCGAAAACCCGTGTATTATAAGAACTTCCAACATGGTTTTTTTCTTATTTACGATGGAAATTCATTACTAAAAAACGGTAATACTAAAAAGGCAGCTCAAAGAGTTTGAATTCAAAAATATCTGTTACCTTTTCATTTAAATATAGAGGTGATATCAATAGATAATATATTTGAAAATCTTAAGGAAATACATTTATTAGAAGATAAGCTCTATCATTTAGAATTAAATGGTTGGCTAAAAATGAGTTTTTAACTTGGGAATGGTGGATACTAGTCGTTTTTTTAGTTGTGCCTTGGGTTATATGGGCTAAACTTTTTAACTTGGGAATGGTGGATACTAGTCGTTTTTTTAGTTGTGCCTTGGGTTATATGGGCTAAACTTGTTAAACGAGACATTATTTTAGAAATTTTGTTATTTGGTACCATAATTATCTTGACAACAACCTTATTAGATGTAGTTGGTGCACAATACAGTTTTTGGGATTACCCATTGCATTCCTACCTTTTATTCCTAGGGCCTTTCCTTTTGATTTTTCAATGGTACCTGTAGCTTACATGTTGTTATATCAATATTTTAGAAGATGGAAATCTTTTATTTTAGCCCAGATCATTATGGCACTAACATATGCCTATATAGGTGAACCCTTTTGCGAGTGGGTCAAACTTGTTAATTATTTAGAGTGGAGATACAGATATTCATTCATATATTACATCATGGTTGGAATTGTAACTCGAGCTTTAATACTAAAACTAGCCTCTTTATCTAAACCTCAAGATCTTACAACTAAGTAAAATTTAAATTGGAGGAAAAAACGTTGGAAGAAGTCAATATTGGTTTACTGACGATCAAAGTCATCGTTGGTTTTGCCACTTTATTTTTTATCATTATCATAACAGGCAGAACATCCATCTATCAGTTAACCCCGTTTCACTTAGTTTTTGTGTTAGTACTTGGAGATTTATTAGGAAATACCATTTATGAAGATAAGGTAGGGATTTTTCATTTTTTATATGCCATCGGATTGTGGACGTTTCTTATGTTGGGAATAGAGTTTATGACTCTAAAAAATAAATCGACACGTTCTCTCTTATTAGGCAATCCTAACATCATCATTCGAGATGGTGTTATGGACAGAAAGTTACTTACAAAGAACAAATTGGATGTAAATCAAGTATTGAGTATACTCCGTCAAAATAATGTCTTTTCAGTTCGCGAAGTCAAATACGGTATATTGGAAGCTAATGGGCAAATAAGTTTATTATTAAAATCCAAGTATCAAAAACCAGACAAGCAAGATCTCAATCTTCCAGAAAGTCCAGTAGACCTCCCAACATCGTTAATTATAGATGGGGAAATTTTATGGGATAATTTACATGAACTCGGATTTGATCAACAGTGGTTAGATAACCAATTAACTACCAATGGATATGATAATGTAAAGCGTATACTTTACGCAGATTGGCGAGAGAGTGAAGGCATACATGTAAGTCCTAAATAAAATTTGTTAGGATAAGAGCACATCAATTTTCTTGGTGAATATAAACTTTAGTCTTCAACAATCAGGCGCTTTAATGAAGTAACTAAAGCCTAATTTTTCACTTATAACACCGAGAAATTAGACTTTTTATATTTTGGTTTCCTTAACGTTGTAAATCCGCATTTTCCTGACGCTACCCCTAAATGGAGCCCTTTAGCACCATTACAATATGAGACAAATGAAAACGGAGTGGTACCAGGAAAAAGGTGGGAAGATGGGAGCGGTGAATATACTCCCAGTATGGATACAAGAATTTTTCAGTTGAGAATAACAGGGCTAACAGACAATTTAATAGATGACTTAATAAGTAGAGAACGGTTTACTTATAGCAGAGAAGACTATGTGCAAATAAAGCATTCTGATTTTGATCTGTTAATAGTGCATGAGGATCCGGAATTTAGTTTGAAAGAAGTATTTGCTTCTAGAGGAAATATCGTCATGTATGTACGGTATTGGGGATATGCAGATGTAAATACTTTAATAGAAAATGTAGACGGGAAAATAGCTTTGATGCTTGATTAATTAAAAATAAGGAGAATGCAAAATGAATAGGTGATTTTCTAACGAAATTACATAGTATTCATTTATTAGAATTAGAGGGAACAAATCTAACAACCATCCACACATTAACGTATTGGAAAGACTTATACGGTAACATTAAGAAAGAATTATTTCCTTTTTTAAGCAACCAACAACAAGAACAAATTAGCCATATATTTGATGATTTCCTAGATGATTATCCAGATTCACTTAATAAAAAAGTAGTTATTCATGGTGACTTAACCATATCAAACATAATTTATCAGGAACGAAAGGAGAGGATAACTGGTGTCATCGATTTTACTGATGCTCAAATAGGAGATCCCGCCTTTGATTTTGCAGGAATCTATTGGTCGTTTGGCCCAAAGTTTACAAGAGATGTATTAGCTCATTATCAATCTACGGAGCCATCGGAATCATTGTTTGACAGAGTTAGTAAATTTTACGGATTACAACCAGTTTTTCATAATTTACTTTATGCCATTAGCAATAAACAAAATATAGACTGGAACTCAGCGTTAGCAAGATTTTCATTTCTTTATCATTACACATTTGAAAAGGAGAAGAAACAATAAAAGAATAATGGATATCGTATCTGATAAAATAAATGGGCAAACGAGATGAAAGATCAACTTGTTTGCCCACTTATTAGTTTTACGGGAATTTCATAACGATCCTCTTGATTATTGTCTCCTTCTATCTTCTGTATAAGTAGTTCTACACAAAGTTTAGCTAATTCTCCGAGAGGCTGTTTGACAGTAGTTAGTTTAGGAAAATAGTTTTCAATAAAAGAGGTTCCATCATAACCAACAAGTTTAAAGTCTTTAGGTGCTGATAAACCAAGTTTTTCCGCTTCATTTATAACTAAAAGAGCTTTCATGTCATCTGAGCAAAAGATTCCTTCTGGCTGTTCTGACTTAAGCATTTTAGATATCTCTACTGATTTTCTTAAGGGAGTAAAGCTTCCGTTTATTGAAATTACTTTGGGATCTAAACCAGCTTTATTCATCTCATCTATATACCCTTTAGTACGCAAGTGGGTTGGCGATTTAATATCATTGCTTCCCGTTAACATGATTATTTTTTGAATACCGTGGTTTATTAAAGAACGAGTAGCTAAAACACCACCTTGATAATTGTCACTGCTCACAATCGGTATACTTGATGCAAGAAAACGGTCAAAACTAATAATAGGTGCCTTGATATTTGTATAATCATCATGGTTTAGATTATGAGCACCAGCAATTATTCCTTCCACTTGATTTGCTTGGAGCATCTGAATATATTCACGTTCTTTATCCGAATTATGTTCACTATTGCATTGAATTGTCTTATATCCCATATTAAACAGCTCTCGCTCTAAGTGATCGATTAGTTCTGCATAAAACACATTATTCAAGGCAGGGAAGATTAATCCTACTAGTTTTGTGGACTTCCCTTGTAAACTGCGCGCTAGATTATTGGGATGATAATGAAGCTCTTTCATCGCTTCATGAACTTTAGCTATTGTTTTTTCTGAAAGATAGCCTTTTTTATTGATAACACGGCTTACCGTTGTAGGACTCACTCCAGCTAACTTGGCTACATCGGTTAATTTTGCAACCATTTTATTCTACCTCTTCTGATTATTTAGTCTCCATAGTTTTCCGCTGAGATCTATTTTAGAATGAAGGTAAACAAATGTTTGTGATTCATCTGGAAAAACACGCCCAGAAATAACCCGTTCACCCTCATTTACAAAGCACTCAAAAACAGAAGTATCAGCAAATAGATTTATTTTCATTTCTTCCTTTTTGGTAACAAACGCTTCTCGTTTAAAGCCATATTCTTCTCCAAAGCGCTCGCCTGCAAATTCTCTATCTACAGAAACTTTACCATTTACTGAATCGAGTGTAAAGGCTAAATAGCGGGTTTCATCAGCATTTGAAAAGAGTTTTAGTTCGACGATTTCATTTTTGGGTATCGTCAATTCTAATTCAAAACGATTGGTTTTTGTGTCAAGTGAACGATGAAATATATGCTCTATTTGACGCAAACTTTTTGTTTCATCTACTGGATATTGTTTCAGTTTACCATTATGCAAGGTCAGTTCTTTCACTAAACTCAACATACCTTGATAGCCTTCCTTATCAGTCGGATAGCTTATTTCTGGTAAACCAATCCAACTAACAGACAGAGCTCTCCCATCAGGTGCATTAAATGCCTGTGTTGCATAGACTTCAAAGCCTTCATCTAGATTTTGCAGACTTGTAGCATTGGTAATTGCTGCATTAGTAGGCTCAAATGTTTCTCCAATAATGTACATATTCGGATAGATATTTTCGTATGGGTGTATTGATTGTGATAACCCTTGTGGACAGAAAAGTAAGACAGGAACCTCCTTAATAAAAATAAGGGTAGGGCATTCAATCATAAAACCGAGCTCAGAACGAGAAAAAGTCAATTCCCCAATTAAGTTCCAGTTCTTTATATTATTTGATAATGCTTTATAGAGAAAAATAGCTCCTGTTTTATCTGATTGTTTCTGTGCACCAATAATCATATAGAATTGATTTTGATAACGAAAGATTTGGGGATCTCTAAAATGATCTGTTGTTTCTTCCGGCTGGTTAACTAATGGATTGTCAAATTTTTCGATAGTTCCGTCTGTATACATAAAAGCACCATTTTGAAAGGTAAAACGATTCCAATTATCATCTCTAACATTGCCTGTGTAAAATAGGAATAGCTTTTCCTCATCGATTGGATAAGCTGAGCCAGAATATACTCCATGAGAGTCATAATTATTGTCAGATTGTAGGGCAATCCCTTTTTCTTCCCAATGAATGAGATCTTCACTTTCTAAGTGATACCAACTTTTTAGGCCATGAGCAGCCCCGAATGGGTAGTATTGAAAAAATAGCTGCCATTTGCCATTAAAGAAAGAGAAGCCATTCGGATCATTTAATAGTCCAGTTTTTGGCTCAATATGATAGCCAGTTCGCCATTTAGAACTGGCTACTGAATTTGTTAAAGCTACCACATATTCATCATCCCATTCAGAATAAGGTTTATATCTAAGTTCCCGTGTCCATTTGCTAATAATTTCTGTCATGTAAGTTAAACTCCTCCGTTATAAATCCTTAGGTTACTTAATGGAATTTTAAAACGCCTCTAAATATATGTCAAACGTTTTCCTTGTTTTATAACAATATTTAAGAGTATTTATAAAAAAATATTCAAATATATGATAAACGTTTGACACAAAATAAAAATGGTGTTAAGTTTATCGTGCAAAAGGTTTTGAAAGCGATTTAATAGAAAGGGGAATTCACATGAAACACAGAGAAGTGGCAGAACGGATAGCAAAAGCTTTAGGGGAAAACAACTTAATTGCTGCTACACACTGCGCAACAAGACTACGCTTAGTTGTTAAAGATACGAAGCAGATCGATCAAATCTCTTTGGATGAGGATCCTGATTTAAAGGGAACTTTTAAAGCAAATGGCCAATACCAAATCATCGTCGGTCCTGGTGATGTAAATGTTGTTTATAAAGAATTAATTACTATCACAGGTGTTGGCGAAGCTACAAAAGAAGAGTTGAAAGAGGTTACGGAGAAAAAAGAAACCAATCCTGTAATGAAACTAGTAAAGCTATTATCTGATATCTTCGTACCGCTAATACCTGCTTTAGTAGCTGGTGGTTTATTGATGGCTTTAAATAATGTTTTAACTGGACAAGGTTTGTTTGGTCCACAATCGATTGTAGAGATGATACCAGGTATACAAGGTTTTGCAGATATTGTTAACTTAATGGCTTCAGCTCCCTTTGCCTTCTTGCCTATTTTAATTGGTTTTTCCGCAACAAAACGTTTTGGAGGAAATCCTTACCTTGGTGCAGCAGCAGGTATGATGCTTGTTATGCCTAATTTAGTAAATGGTTATGGCGTAGCAGAGGCATTAGCTACGGGACAGATGCCATATTGGGATGTCTTTGGCTTGCAAATTGCTCAAGCGGGTTATCAAGGTCAAGTATTGCCGGTAATTGGAGTTGCTTGGATTTTGGCAACACTTGAAAAGTTCTTCCATAAACATTTAAACAATGCAATCGATTTTACTTTTACACCATTATTATCCGTGATTATTACAGGATTTGTTACATTCGCATTTGTTGGACCTTTATTACGTGGTGTTTCAAATCAATTAACAGATGGGTTGCTCTGGTTAATCGATACGCTTGGTGGAGTAGGGTATGGATTATTTGGTTTGGGTTATTCTGCAGTTGTATTAACAGGCTTGCATCAATCCTTCCCAGCAATTGAGACACAACTACTTGCAGATATTGCCAAAACAGGCGGAAGTTTTCTTTTTCCGATAGCTTCTGCTGCTAACGTAGCACAAGGAGCGGCATGTTTAGCTATTTTCTTTATATCAAAAAATCAAAAACAAAAAGGGCTAGCATCATCAGCATCTTTTTCAGCTATGTTAGGTATAACTGAACCCGCGATGTTTGGGATTAACTTAAAATTGAAATTCCCATTTTTTATTGCTTTGGTTGCAGCTGGTATAGGAGCAGCATTCATGGGCTTTACAGGAGTACGTAATGTATCTTTAGGTCCTGCAGGATTAATTGGTTTCATTGCAATAGCTCCAAAATCAATTCCAATGTTTATGGTTGGAATATTAATTAGTTTTATACTCGCATTCGTAGCAACAATGATTTATGGGCGAAATAAATTAAAAGTTTCATCTATTAATACTGGAAGTACCAGTACAACAGAAAGAAGCACTACTCCTGTTACTAATATAGCAACAAACGAAGAAATCGCTGCTCCGGTTGAGGGGAAGGCTATTGATTTAGCTACTGTAAATGATCCAGTTTTCGCTTCAGGCGCAATGGGAAAAGGAATTGCTATTATCCCTCGAATCGGCAAAATATATGCCCCAGCTGAAGGTATTCTAACTGTTACAAACGATTCCAAACATGCTTATGGCATTCAAACGGAAAAGGGAGCAGAGATTCTTTTGCATATCGGGATAGACACAGTAAAATTAGCAGGGGAAGGGTTCAAAACCTATGTTAAGCAAGGTCAGAAGTTAAAGAAAGGGGACTTGCTTGGCGAATTTGATATCGAGAAGATTCACGAAGCCGGTTTTGATTCTACTGTGATGATAATTGTCACGAATTCCAAAGCTTATGAAGAGGTTAAAAGCATGGTCGATGCAGAACTGACTGTTGGAGAAAAAGCAATCACGTTAATCCCATCAGTAAACAAATAACCTTAAGTAATCTATGTACTAGATTATAAGAAACCAATTGAGATAGAAAGAAACAACTTGTTTATAGGAGGTATTAATTTGCCTATTTTTCTTGAAAAAGATGGAAAAACACTCCATCTACAAAACGAAATATTGAGTTATGTGATTTCAATAGAAAAAGAAAAATACGTCACCCATCGTTATTGGGGTAGAAGATTAGAAAGTTTTAATGGCAGCACCCAGCTTCAAATGATTGATCGTGGTTTTGCAACTAATCCAATTCCTGATGAGAGAGTGTTTAGCTTAAATGCACTACCTCTGGAAACAAGTACGCAACAAAGCGGTGATCACCGAATCTCGAATTATACAATACGTTCTCATACGAATCATACACGAACAGATTTTTCTTATAAGAAATTCGAAATTCAAACTGGGAAAAAGCGCATAGAGGGGTTACCCACATTAGAAGGCAAAGATTCAGAAGTTACTACACTGACTATTACCCTTTATGATGATATTCAGAAGTTGGAAATGAAGCTTTTCTATCATCTTTATGAACAACTACCTGTAATAACACGACATGTAACATTCTTAAATTACGGTAATCAAGAAGTATTCCTTGACAATGCAGGAAGTCTTCAAGTAGATATCGCGTCAACTACTTTTGATTTGTTAACTCTTTACGGGTCCCATACGAATGAGGCAAACATTAGCAGAAGGAGATTGCATAATGGTATTCAAAAAATAGAAAGTACTCGTGGTGTAAGTAGTCCACAACATCAACCATTTTTAGCACTTTTAAACCCAAATACAGATGAATTTAGTGGAGAAGCACGTGCATTTCATCTCATTTATAGTGGGAATTTTCAAGCACAAGTAGAAGTAGAACAATATGGTTCATCACGAGTACAGCTCGGCATAAATGCAGAAGGATTTTCATGGAAGCTTTCACCTGGAGGTAAATTTGAAACACCAGAAGCTGTGATGGTTTATTCTAATCAGGGATTAAATCATATGAGCAACACTTTTCATAAACTCTATCAAGAACATCTATGTCCAAAGCCCTTTCGAAATCGCGAACGACCGATTCTATTAAATACGTGGGAAGCTAATTACTTTGATATATCAGAAGAAAAATGTGAAAAATTAGCTGAATTAGCATCACAGGTCGGCATGGAAATGTTTGTTTTAGATGATGGGTGGTTCGGCAACAGAATGGATGATACTTCCTCGCTTGGAGATTGGAAGGAGAATAAGGAAAAGTTACCGAACGGAATAGCTGGCTTAGCTGAGATGGTGAGAAATAAAGGAATGAAATTTGGTTTATGGTTTGAACCAGAAATGATTTCAAGAAATAGCGAACTATTTAAAGCAAACTCTGATTGGGTTATACATAGCCCTGCATATTCACCTTTAGAAGGAAGAAGACAGCTAGTCCTAGATTTATCAAATCGTGAAGTGCAAGACTTTTTAATAAATGTATTAACAGAACATTTAGAAACAGGCAAAATTGATTATATTAAATGGGATATGAACCGTCATTTAACCGATATTGGGAGTGCAGCCTTCCCTAAAGATCAACAAGGAGAGATAAGTCATCGATATATACTTGGCTTATATCGAATTCTCGAGAAGCTAGTGAAACAATTTCCCAATGTACTATTTGAAAATTGTTCAAGTGGAGGGGGAAGATTTGATCCTGGAATGATGTATTACATGGCCCAAAATTGGACGAGCGATAATACAGATGCCTTATGTAGGACAAAAATCCAATATGGATACAGTTTGCTTTATCCTCCCATTATGATGGCCGCACATGTTTCACCTGTACCGAATCATCAAGTAGGAAGGATAACCTCTCTTGAAACTAGAGGTTTAGTAGCAATGAGTGCCAATTTTGGTTATGAACTTAACTTAATGGATGTATCAAAAGAGGAACTCACAGAAATAGAAAACCAAATATCCTTTTATAAACAGCATAGAAAACTATTTCAATTTGGGGAATTTTATCGATTAAAGTCCCCAGGAGAATATTTTGAAACGGCTTGGATGTTTAAAAATGAGGAAGAAGCAATAGTCATTTATTTTAACGGAGTAGCTCGTCCTGCTGTACCAGTAAACTATTTACCTGTTAATTATCTAGATGATTATGCAACATATAAGGAAATGGACACTGGTAGAATGTATTCTGGTAGTGAACTTAATTATGCTGGTGTAACTATTCCTCGAGTGAAAGAAGATTATAAAACCTTAATTTATCATTTTATCAAAGTTAATAGGTAAAACAATTCATATGAGACTGGGACAAGACCCAATGTCATCAAGTTAAGAAACCAGTAATTACCAGTGGTAAACCAAAATTGATGTTTATAATATTCTGATAACTAAAAAAGCCAATAGGATGCCCGGGAAGTGCCTAT
Source organism: Niallia sp. RD1 (assembly GCF_024219955.1). Classification (NCBI taxonomy): domain Bacteria; kingdom Bacillati; phylum Bacillota; class Bacilli; order Caryophanales; family Bacillaceae; genus Niallia; species Niallia sp. RD1. Next base: position 4,252,235 of record NZ_CP100420.1, read on the forward strand.
TTAATTTTTTTGGCATTTCCCTGATTTTCCTATTTGTTCGTTTTGTTAGATAGCTGGTCGTTGTCCAAATCCATGTTTATTCGCATTTAGCCCTCTGGAACGTTTAAATTTCCTTCCAGGTCTAATTGGGACTCTATTTCGCTGAACTTCGTTCAGTAGGTCTTTATACATCTTTTTTCTTCGCCTTTGACTTGGTTCAATGATTAAACAAATGAGCTTATCTTTTAGTGCGCCAATTAAAATATTGGTGTTAGTTTTATATTTGTGCTTTAAGTCTTTATCCTTCTGATCCTCGGCGATGATCACATCTGACTCATGCTTTAGTAGGGAAGCCATGTTGCTTAAAAATAAAGCAGCATAAAACTCTTGTTCAATCGTCTGTTTTGTTTCGCCTGAGAATCTTTCAATCTGTATTTTGTTTTTTAAGACATCGTATTTTGTTTCGATTGACCATCGTTTAAAGTACAACTCTTTAAAAGCCGGAATATCAAAAGACTCATCTAATATATTCGTTATAAGTAATTCATCTTCTCCAGAGCCTAATGGGATACGGACCGCACGCAAACGCATGACGTTGCTTTTATACTTGAGTTCAATGACCTGATCAGGGATCCCTTCTTTTATAGCGGCTCGGTAAAAATTAACTGGCGTTCTAACAACAAAATTCACTTTATTCTTCAAAAGATAGTGAAAGAAATATTGAGATGGATACCCACGGTCAAAAAGAAAAAGGTCGTGGTTAGAACGCAGTTCTAGGAAACTATCAATTAATTCTATCGCTACTGTGCGCTCGCTATCTGTACATTTTGTGATTATCCCCTTTACAAATAAATCATTTCCGATATCATAAATAGTAGATACCATGGCTCTGGCAAGTTCCTTGCCATTGCCCTTTGATGCGCCGAAGGTATCTCTTAGCCTTTGGGAATTGGCTATTTCTATGATAGACGCATCAATCGCATATAACCGGAAGCCCTTATATTTAAAGGAGTTATTTGTCTGATAAAACCACGTCGTAATGGTGTCAAATAACGTCTTGAAGGCTTCTGGTTTTATTTTTTTTCGCGCTTGTGAAAATCCCTGTTTACTTATAATTTCTCCTTCTTTTTTAATCAACTCAAAAAAGTCATTCAACTCAATCTGCAAGCTTCTCGTTACTAGATTTAGCACAAACAAAATTGTTTCTGGGAAAGTCAATTTGCCTCCTTTACGTGTAAAGTAGGTTGATTTCATGCGGGAATCGCACATGAAATGGAAATCGTACAATACCTCCCTACATACTTCAATCGCTTCTAAAAACTTGCTTTTTTTCAACAAAAAAACCCCATTTCGTACGAGATATACCAAGAACTGGTATTCACGCTGATTATGGAGGTGTTTCTGAAAAGTCAAGGGGTTTTTTCAATTTTATACAACAATTTTATGAATCTTTTTTAATATTTACATATTTTTACAATTTAGGTTTATGACATTGGGACAAGACCTCCTCTGAGATGAAAAAGCCGGTGGAATTTTACTCTTCGTAGGATTCCACCGGCTTTCATTATTTGATCATTGATCATTATCCTTGAAGATATCATCTTCATTACTTACCGTTACAACTTGAATATTATCTTAATTAGTAATATACTTAAAAATAAAGTATCTTAGTTACTAAAGTATTTATAAAGGAAGGTCCATTGTATGAACATCTTTGAAAATTTATTAACTTCATTAAAAAGAGCAAGTGAAGTAAGTGTTTCAATTATGAAGCCTAGAGATGAAGGAGTGATTACCCATAACTTAATGATATTTCTTTTTATGATTCAAAATAAAGGTGAAATTAGAACAAGGGAAATATCAGAGCATTTTGGTGTGACATCAGGTGCTGCAACTGGCATTGCTGATAAGCTTGAAAACTTAGGATTAATTGAAAGGAACCGAAGTAAAATAGACCGAAGAGTTGTCACTTTAGTTTTATCTGAAAAAGGAAAAAAACTTGTACAAAGCAAAAAAAGAGAGCATGTTGAGTTGTATCAATACATTTTGCATGATTTTTCTGAAGAAGAGCTATTAAACACAATACGCATGTTAAATAAGATCTCAGATAGAATAGATAGTTATAACAACAGGGGAGATATATGATGAAGATTTTAGTAACAGGTTTTACGGGAAAAGTTGGATTACAGGTTGCTAACTATTTAAAAGACATAGATATACCAATATTATGTGGGGTTCGAAATGTTGAAAGAGCTAGAGCTAAGTTTGGTGATATATATGAATACGTTAGTCTTGATTTTTCAGATCCAACTACATTTGATGGGGCTCTTGAAAATATTGACCGCATTTTTTTAATGTACCCACCTGGTGAAAACCTTCCATTCGCTACTTTTTTAGAAAAGGCAAAGGATAAAGAGATTAAACACATTACCTATTTATCGTTAAAAGACGTCCAATTCATGCCATTTATCCACCATTACAAAATGGAAAAGCTAATAAAAAGCTATAACATACCTTATACATTTGTTCGCGCCGGATATTTTATGCAAAATTTAAATGATTTTCTTTGTAAGGAAATTAAAGAAAGACAACGTATCTTTGTTCCAGCAGGTAAAGGGAAAACAAGCTTTATTGATACTAGAGATCTTGCTGAAATCTCTGCTTTAACGCTAGTTAATGAAGGAAAGCATAAAAACCAAATTTATGCCGTAACAGGGAATGAAGCTCTCGACTTTTTTGATGTTGCAAGTATAATGACCGAAGTGCTTGGAGTAAAAATTCAATATACAAACCCATCAGTCAAAGAATTTAGGGAATATATGAAGAAAATAGGTGAAGATGAAGGATTTGTAAATGTTGTCGTTGGTGTTCATATGCCGACAAAACTTGGCCTTGCAAAAGGAATTAAGCATGATTATGAAAAAGTAACAGGCAAAACGCCTACAAATATTAGAAAATATATAGAGGATTTTAAAGAGAGTTGGATCTAAGGATTAACAGCAAACACAAGAAATATTCATTATTATAGGAGGATTACCATTTTGTGGAGATTAGTAAACGGAAAATTGATTCAAGAAACAGATCAAACAAGGATTAAATTCAGAACTAATATTAGTAAAGAAATCATTAATAAATTAAATCGAATGTCTGAAGAATACGATACACATATTAATTATTTAATTGAAAACGGACTTAAAAATTTATTAACAACCGGAATTGTAGAATTCTCTAAGGAATCTAGACCAAAAGATCGTGTTCAGTATAAAACAACTTATGATAAGCAATTGCTTGAAGATGCAAAACAATTTGCAAAATCACACCAATTATATATGAATGATATCATTGAATATAGTACGAAATTTATTGATTTAACTAATATTAAAGATAAACAGTATAAGAATAGAGTAGAGAGAATGTAGTTTTACTATATTCTTATATTTATTATAACGCCCCGAACATAATATATATTATACACAGTAATTAAAATAAAAGAAAACTACGTCTCAAATCAAAGTATACTCTAGATAGTGAGACAAAACAAAAAATTTATCTTAATATAGTCTTATTTAATCACTCCGCTTTAATCCAATTCATCACTATTTTTCATATACTAAATTCATTTATTTAGTTGTTTAAATATTTAATGACAATCGATCCTTATATTAGCCGTGAGCTTATTCATAAACTTATCCATTTCTTCATTGCGTTTATAGTCATCTGAAATTTACTCCAAGTTTATAATCAGATTTCTTTTCCATTTTCCCAATACTATATAAATACTATTATTCGTTAATCTATAAGGCTATTCAGATGCTGGGCATTTCAATTTCTACACTTATTCTCTCTCTTCTAGTTTACATAACAATAAAAAACCCAGAAAACTGATTTAACATCTGCTTTCTGGGTATCTCTATAAACTATCCACTGAAATTTAAAGTGTTTCTTTATCTGCAATTAAGTCATGATAAAAAGTTGCAATAGTTGTATAGTAATATGGCGTTAACCATAAGAAACCAATCCCTAAAGATAATAGACATAAAAAGGCCCAACCAATAAAGCTTACGTTTAACAGGAAGAATTTCCATTTGTAGCCATCCATTCTTCTTCTGCTTTCTGTTATTGCTTCAAATACCGATAATTCTGGATGATCCTTTAAGATCATAAATGTCTGTGAATATGCTAGCCCTTTGATAATTCCCGGAATTAATAATAATAAAGACCATAAGAATGTAAATATACCGACCATGATAGTAGTACCAATTGCTTTTAGAGCTAATTTTGCATCCGTATATATCGTAAAAACCTGCGGAATTTCAGGACTTTTTTCTCTAACGATATCTAGATAAAACCAACTAATAGCAACAGTTAATGGGATTAAAATAACACTAATAATGGCATTTAATATGGTTGCCAGTGGTGGTGTGTAATCTTGATTAAACCAATTTACGATTCCTCCACTAGCGTAAACCTCAATCGAGAAATTTATTACCGTACTTAAAATAAAATATAGGAAAGTAAGTCCTACTACTTTTCCCCATTCCCCTTTTAACGATTGTCTTGCTTCATACTTAATTTCTGAAATTTTCAATTCATATCCTCCTTTATGTAAACAACAGCCGATCTTATTTGCTGTCCATTTCATTATAGCGATTTTTTTGGAATATTAAAGGTTTATTTGATAAATATTCCAAATATAATAATTTGATGCTCTTTTTAACGCCCTCTCTATTCCTCCTTTTTGTACTTTTCATCTATCATACGATTTTTTTATAGAAAGGTTTCACTATTTTTACGAAGCTTATTTAATAAATTACCAAAATAATAGGTTGGAATAGATAAAACCGCCGATAAATTGGCGGTTTTATTGAATTTAACTAATTTAATTTTCTACTATTAATCCTTATACTATTAACAAAAGATTAACTTTTAATGCTTTCACCTGGCTGTAAAGTTGGAATATTAGAAAGTTCCACCGTTTCTGGATATTTTATTCCTGCGCCTGTATTTAAACAAACGACAACCTCTTCTTCTTTCATCCAGCCTTCTTTTCTTAACTTTTCAGCAGCTGCAAAGGTTGCTGCTCCTTCTGGACAAATAAAGTTCCCTTCTAGCTCTGCGACTAACTTTTGGGCAGCGAGTAATTCGTCTTCTGAAACAGCAACAGCGCATCCATTAGACTTATACAAACTTTCCAATACTAGAAAATCGCCTAATGCTTTAGGTACATTTATACCGAAAGCACAGGTCTCCGAATTCTCATAAAACGTAGACTCTGTTTCCCCTTTTTTCCAAGCTTCTACAATAGGAGAACATCCTTCTGCTTGTACTGCGACTAATCTAGGAAGCTTGTTGTCTGCTATCCAACCGAGTTCTTGCATTTCTTTTAACGCTTTATATATACCGATAATACCAACGCCACCACCTGTTGGATATAAGATCACATCAGGAACCTTCCAATTAAATTGCTCCACAATCTCATATCCCATCGTCTTCTTTCCTTCGATTCGGTATGGTTCTTTCAAAGTAGAAGCATCATAAACTCTTTTTTGAGCAACTAATTGGCCAACTATTTTGCCCGCATCACTTATTAGTCCCTCTACTAAATGCAAATCTCCACCGGCTATATAAACTTCTTTTCTTGTAATAGCAGGAGCATCGACAGGCATGACAATAGTTGCTTTGATATTCGCCTTAGCTGCATAAAGTGCCCAAGCTGCACCCGCATTACCATTTGTAGGCATTGCAAGCTGTTCTACCCCAAGCTCTTTCGCTTTTGAAATTCCAACACTTGCTCCTCTTGTTTTAAAGGAACCGGTTGGAATGATTCCCTCATCCTTTATGTATAAATTAGCAAGCTGATAATGCTCACCTAATCTTGGCATTTTTTCTAATGGTGTGCCCCCTTCTCCTAAGGAAACGACATTTTCTTCTGCTGTTACTGGTAGAAGTTCATGATAGCGCCATAAACTTTTTGCGCGCCTTTCTATTTTCTCCTTTGAAACATGTTTCTTAGCTTTCTGTAAATCATAGCGTACTAGTAAAGGAGATCCACATTCACAAAGCTGTTGAATTTTTGTAACCTCTAATATTGCCTGACATTTTGGACATTCTAAATGGGACACATAGCTAAAAGTCATTGTTTTCCTCCGATATAAAAGTAATAAACTAACAAAAAAAACCAAAAGAGCCCTATAAAAAGACGCCTTTGGTTTTTCCAATCAGCAAGTGTTATCATTATTTATCTATCATTATATAAAAAATAATCCGATTAGACAATTTCGTTTTACTAATTAATTTTTTTAAGTTCTTCTATCAAAATATCATTCGTAATCTCGTCAGAATAATGCAAAGTAATATTTGCTCCTAGGCTATTAAATGCTGCTACCGCATTATCATATCCCCGTTCTATATGTTCCATTCCAGTAATTACTGTCTTTCCTTCCGCAATAACCCCTGCAAGCATAAGACATATTCCAGCTCTGACATCGGAAGCATGGACTAATGCACCGTGCAGTGACGATTTTCCTTTTATATGAGCAACTCCATTTGCTACCTCAATGCTCGCTCCCATTTTATTCAACTGATATACATGATTAAATCGATTCGGATAAACCGTTTCCCGAAGCGCACTTTTCCCACTCGCTTGTGTTAATAATACGGTTAAAGGCTGCTGCAAATCCGTCGGAAACCCTGGAAACATAGCAGTTCTTACTCTTGTCGCTTTAATTCTACCATCTAAAAAAGATGTAACATTATTTTCTTTTATTTCAATACCTACACCAATCTCTTTCAATTTCATAATGCAGGAGGTAAGATGTTCTGGAATAATATCTTTTACAGTAATCGTGCCTCCTGTGATTCCGGACGAAATGAGAAAAGCTCCCGCAATTAGACGGTCAGGAATAACGCTGTAGCTACATCCATTTAATTGCTTAACACCTTTAATTTTGATTGTTTCTGTACCAGCACCGATGATTTTAGCACCCATTTGATTTAAAAATAACGCAGTATCTGTTACTTCTGGATCTCTTGCCGCATTTAATAAAATCGTTTCCCCTTCAGCTAATACCGCTGCTAGCATACTATTAATTGTTGCGCCTGATGTGATCGTATCAAAATAGATGGTCGCACCTTTTAATTTAGAAGCCTCTACTTCATAATAATCTTTGAAAAAGGTGAATGTTGCCCCTAATTTTTCTAAAGCCTTGATATGTTGGTCAATTGGTCTACTTACAAAATCATCCCCGCCTGGATAGCCGAGTGATACTTTTCCAAATTTAGCGAGTAATGCTCCGATAAAGTAATAAGCTGTTCTGAATTTGCCAGACTTTTCAGGTTCTATGATTGTATTATTTATTTTAGTAGGATCAATATGAACGTCCCCTGTACTGTCTCGATGCATCACACATCCAATTTCCTCGCCAATTTGACGAAGCACACCAAAATCTGCGATGTTTGGGATATTCTTTAAAATTACGGGTTCACTAGCTAAGCATGCTGCTGCAAGAATTGCGAGCGAGCTATTTTTCGAACCTGGTACGGTTAAGGAACCTTCTAGCTTTGAAGGTCCTTCTATGTTCATCCATCTCATTATGAATCTCCTATTCCTCTCATTCTAATCAATGTAAATCCGCAAAAATAATTTGCGTTCTTTTCTTTTTTATCTCTTGAATTATTTTTTCCGGAGCCCCTAAATCTGTGATCAGGATATCTATCTCCTCCATTGGTATAGATTGCATAAACATTTCAAGCCCTATCTTTTCATGGGGAGCAAGGCATACTACTTTATGTGCAACACTGGAAACGGTCTGAGCAAATGCTGCAGCTTCAGGAGTAGAAGTACTAATACCTTTTACGTTAATTCCTCCTCCTGTTAAAAAACAAATATCCAAAGAAAATTTACGCATCATTTCCATAGCCAGACAATCTATCATACTACCAGATGAAACACCCCTTAGCTTTCCACCGATTAAATAGGAACTAATATTTTCTCGTGTTCTAATATGTTCGGCAATTTTTAGAGAATTGGTAATGATTGTATAAGGGAAATCAGTTGGCAAATATTTCATCATTCCATAATGAATACCTGCTCCTCCAATAAAAACAGTATCATTTTTTTTAATGCAGGAAGCTGCTAATTTAGATATAGCATTTTCATGTGGAGCACCTGCTCCGTATCTAATTGCATCTGGTTGCGACATTGTCCGCACTTTAGGTGTTGGTTCAGGAAGAATGGCACCACCATATGTTTTTTGCAGTAATCCTTGTTCTTCCATAATGGATAAGTCTCTTCTTATCGAATCAAGGGACATTTCAAATTTAGCTGCTAAATCTTTGGCGATTACTTTGCCATCTCTTGCTATAATTTCTAAAATTCTTTGTCTTCTTTCCTCCGCTAACATATGCTACCCTTTCTCATTAAAATCTAAATTTATATTATTCCGTTTTATTAAGTTTTGTCAAACTTATTATTCTTTTTCTTTCATTTTCATTCCGTTTTATTCGTTTTTTACCATGAGAGAACATTTGTTCTTATTTTGAATATTGTATTGTTTAGCAAGCATTTAAAGAAGGAAAGTACAAAAAAGACTGCTTCACCAGCAATCTTTATCATTTATTGTTTTCATCATATTAAAGCTTTATATCATATTCCATTCGTCTTGCTGTTTCTCTCGCCATTTTCGCTCCTAATAAACACTTACAAGATGAAACGACTGTTTTTATAAATTATTTCGAATGAGTTTGCGAAAAACTTGATAAATTTCTTTCATTTTGAAAAAATAATACTATCAATACGGAAGGTAGGTTATTTATGATCAAACAAAAGCGGATACGGGATTATGGAGTTACGATAGGTAAACTAAAAACTGGAAGCAAAAATGCCATTACAGATGTCGATGGCGTTACAGTTGGCCATGTTACCTTAAAAAATGGTGATACACAAACAGGTGTTACAACAATATTGCCACATCAAGGAAACGTATTTAAGGAAAAGGTAATTGCTTCAAGTCATGTTATTAATGGCTTTGGAAAAACGATGGGTTTGATGCAAATAAATGAATTAGGAACAATCGAAACCCCTATCCTTTTAACAAATACATTAAGCATTGGTGCTGCTGCAGATGCATTAATTGAATATATGCTAGATAATAATACGGAAATCGGTAAGACTACAGGAACCGTTAATCCGATTGTTTGTGAATGTAATGATATGTTCCTGAATGATATAAGAGCAAGAAATATCACCAAACAACATGTTTTCGATGCGATTGTCAATGCCTCACCTACGTTTGAGGAAGGTTCAATTGGAGCAGGTCGCGGCATGTTATGTTACTCCTTAAAGGGAGGAATTGGTACGTCATCACGTATAATAGATATGAAACATGGTAGCTATACATTGGGTGTCTTAACCTTGACTAATTTCGGAATATTGTGCGATTTAGTGATAGCTGGAAAGCCAATTGGGCAGGAACTAAAAGAGCATCTTATTCAAGCAAGAAATGATAAGGATAAGGGATCAGTCATTATAATAGTCGCAACAGATCTTCCTGTTTCAGAGAGACAATTAAATCGCATTATTAAGCGTGCTGTCACTGGACTCGCTCGTACTGGTTCCATCATTACGACAGGCAGCGGTGAAGTAGTAATTGGTTTTTCTACAGCCACAAAAATTCCGCACGAAAATCCATATTCGAGTGTGCCTGTATCAACAATTCATGAAGAGGATATAGATAAAGCTTTTAGAGCAGTTGGAGAAGCTACTGAAGAAGCTGTGCTAAATTCTCTCATTACAGCGACACATGTAATTGGACGCGAGGGAAACGAACGACCAACCCTACAAGATTTAATAAATAAACATCATATTAGTCTTTGCTAAAAAAACAGACGCATTTGTATCATTAGTGCGTCTGTTTTTTTATTATTTATACTTCCCTTCTAAAATCGATTCGGATAAAGGACGACGATTAGATGGTTGCTCTCGTGCTTGAAAGTCTTCAGACAATGCCTCTTTTTCGCCTTGATACCCTATTGCGATAGTTACTTGAATATCAAATTCTTCTGGAATATTTAAGACTTCTCGAGCCTTTGCCTTATCAAATCCACCAATCGCATGTGTTTTCAAACCTTCTTTAATAGCCTGCAAAGATAAGAAGCCCCATGCTGTCCCACTGTCAAAAGCATGCATTCCGTTCTGTTTATCCGAAATAAGCACTGCTAATCTTTGTATATTCCGACATTATCTCCATGCTTAATTTCCTGATGTCTTCAAATCTTTCCAAATCATATACATCTTTCGAATACGTTAAACCTGCTTGTGCAATTGCTTGAAGCTGTTTTCCCCATTGCAACCATTTCGGTTCCATAATATGACCTCCAATATTGAAATAAAGTTAAACAATCTAAACACCTACCATCTTCATAACATACCAAGCCACATAGTTAAAAAAGAATACGATTCCTAAAGCAAGAGCAATCATTACCATTACGCCCTTTTTCCTTGCAGAAAAAAAGGCATCACTTTCCATATACTTTTTCATTAATGGATGGTATTGACACACTTTATTCCATAAACTAATTAACCATCCATACATCATGATAGAAAAACCGATAAAAATAATTATTTTTAGCCATAATGGCGGTACGATAATCATTGCCCATGTTGTACTGTTAATCAACATAAAATAGCCATATAAATAACTAGAATTACGCAGAATAATTTTAATAAATAATTCGATAAAACCGTTAGATGGTGTGCGTTTTTTAAAAATCCGTTTAGAATTTTTGAATGTACGCGGCTTTTTTCTGTTCATGATCACTGGCTTTTCTATTTCAGGTGCTGCCAAATAAATAAACTGAACCATGCTTGTTTTACGTTCCTGTTCCATTTCAATATGTAAGTCAAGAGAACCTATCTTATGTAAGGCTTTTAGACTAAAGAAAATCGACAAAATAAGAAGGATACCTGAAATAACATAAACCGGAACATAATATTGGTTAGCAACGATACGATAAATCCATTGGCTAGACCAAATACATATCAAAAATAGGAAAAACATAATGAAACTTTTTTGAAAAATGGAAGCAATTTTTCTGATATGGTATTTAAGTAATAGAAAACAAGATTGTAAGGCGTTAAAATAGACAAATAATACAAGGATTTCCTGCCAGCTTAACAAATAATAATGAAGCAAAAATGGTAAGAGGCATAGAAATCCTGCGCCCATAACAAGGATTTGCCAAAAAAGGGAATTACAATAACTTAATATTTTTAATTTCCATAACAAATCAAGTTGTTTTACTAAAAATACTTTATCCGCTTCGACAAGATAGGTACGAATATGGCCAATCCAAGCAAGAACGGCTAAAAAGAAAAACGGTATGATAAAAGGGATGTTGTGAATCCAAACAGGTAATTCAATCCACCATGAACGGTAGATGATTCCACAAAAAATAACTGCAGGGACAAGAATATAGATAATTACCGTCCAATCTGCAATGGATCGAAACACATTCCATTGATAGCGCCAATTCTTGATCAACCGTGAAAAAAATAGCTTTCTACTATTCACTTTCATTATCCTCTGCGAGCAAATGAAAACAATCATACAGAGAGCCATCCGGTAACTGACACAGTCCCCGAATATCCTCTAACGTTCCTTTTGCAACTAGGTGACCATTATGTATTATAAGAAATCGATCACAAATTTTTTCTGCTGTGTCTAACACATGGGTAGACATTAGTATCCCAGCCCCACGATTTCGTTCCATTTCGATCGATTCAAGAAAAAGCTTCATTGCATTTGGATCAAGACCCATAAATGGCTCATCAATAATATAAAGGAAAGGATTAGTGATCATCGCAAGGATAAGCATCGCTTTTTGCTGCATCCCTTTAGAATATTTAGTTGGATTTTCATGGGCGTAGTCCCATAGTTTGTACTGATTTAGTAACTCATTTGCTTTTTGCTTGTATTGTTTTTCTTCTAATCCTTCCACTGCTGCCACAAAATCTAGATGTTCCCATAATGTTAATTCATCATAAAAAATGGGTCGTTCTGGTAAATAAGAATAATTTAAGTCCTCTATGTATGATATCTTTCCTTCTATATGTTCTATTAGTCCTAATAGACTCTTTATCGTGGTGCTTTTACCAGCCCCATTCGGCCCAATTAAACCAACTAATTCTCCTTTCTCAATCGAAAAATCAATATCCTTAATAATTTCTTTCTTTTGCTCGTATCCCGCCGATTGTATCGCTACATCTATAAGAGACATTGTACATCCTCCCTCACTTGTTACAATTACATACGAGTAAAGATGTAAGAAAGTTTCTATTTTAAAATAATACAAACAAAATTTCTTTGATGGATACCAGATTCATAAAAAAAATAGGACCACGATTGTAGTCCTAAATAAAGCAGTCATCTGATTGCGAAATATATTTGCTTGTAAGACGAATATTTTAAAGTTCAATAACCTCTTTTTCCGCAATATGATTATGATAAAAAGTGGCATTAGAGGTATAGATGTAAGGAACTAACCAAAGAAAGCCGATTCCTAATGAAAGTATACAAAGCAGACCCCATCCAATAAAGCTTAAGTTTAATAAAAAATATTTCCACTTGTATCCATCCATTCTTCTTCTGCTTTCCGTAATTGCTTCAAAGATTCCATACTCTGGATTGTCTTTAAACAAATACAATGTCTGTGAATATGCTAGCCCTTTAATAATACCAGGAATAACTAACAATAAAGTCCATAAAAAAGTAAAAATGCCGATCATAATATTTGTTCCAATAAGCTTTAAAGAAAGATTAGCATTTATGTAAATACTGAAAACTTGAGGAACTTCAGGTTTTTCCGCGCGTACAAGTCCTAAATAAAACCAGAGAATACCTACTGTGAGCGGGATATACAAGATATAGATAATAAAATTGATTAATTCTGAGCCAAGCGGAGAATAGTCTTGATAAAGCCAATTATGAATCCCGCCACTAAATAAAATTTCTATTAATGTCGTTACAACGATACTAATAAGGAAATAAATTAAGGTTAATAAAACACCTTTTCCCCATGAGCCTCTTAATGATTGCCTCGCTTGTGATTTAATTTGTCTTATCTTCAATTTCATTCCTCCCCTAATTCTGCTATTTAAAAATTCCTCCTTTCATCCCTAAATATAAATATGCGTTTTATTTGTTTTTATGAAAAAGAAATGTATGGAAGATAACAGAAAAACATAGAAAAAGGAAAGTTTGTACGTTTGGTAAATAACCTTGTACAACTATCCTTTTTCTATGTTACTGATCTAGATTTCTCTTAGACTGCTTGACTATCCATCTCCACACGCATTTTACTTCCAACGAGTTTTACTAAATCTACTACTCGGTTTGAATAGCCCCATTCATTGTCATACCATGCAAGGATCTTTACTTTGTTTTGTCCTATAACCATTGTAGATAAAGCATCAATGGTGGCTGATTGGGTAGTTGTGTTAAAGTCAACAGATACTAAAGGTTCATCGGTAATAGCAAGGATACCTTTAAGCTTTCCTTTTGCTACTTCTTCAAAGACTTGATTAATAGCTTCTGACGTTACATTTTTCTCTAAATCAACGACTAAATCCACTAGTGAAACATTCTGGGTTGGTACTCGCAATGCCATTCCATGAAGTTTTCCTTCTAAGTGAGGAAGAATCTGTTTTAAAGCTTTAGCAGCACCTGTTGTAGTTGGAATAATATTTTGTCCGCAAGATCTTGCTCTGCGCAAATCCTTATGCGGATTATCAATATTATTTTGATCATTTGTATAGGAATGAATGGTCGTCATTAATCCATTTTTTATCTTGAAATGCTCATCTATAACCTTAACGACTGGTCCTAAGCAATTGGTCGTACACGAAGCATTGGAAATAATGTAATGTTTATTAATATTTAAAGTCTCTTCATTCACACCCATCACAATGGTTGCATCCGCATTTACACCAGGTGCTGTTAATACAACTTTTTTTGCGCCGGCTTTCAAATGCAAGGCTGCTTTGTCTCTTGCATTAAATTTACCTGTCGCTTCTATAACAATATCAATATCTAGTTCCTTCCAAGGTAAATTTTCTGGATTACGGTTATTCACTAACAGGATTTTTTGTCCATTGATAACAATCGAATCATCCATAGCAACTACTTTACCATGGAACTTGCCATGAATTGTGTCATACTTTATTAAATGTGCTATCGTTTCAGATGAATAACTAGCATTAATAGCAGTAATATGTATATTTTGGTCATTAATTGCATTTCTAAGAACCATTCTTCCAATTCTCCCAAACCCATTAATCGCAACTGATATAGTCATTCAATTCGCCCCTTTAAATAAGTTATACTAATTAATCATTATCACCAATTAAGTATAACACATTTGAAATAAAATACATCTTATTTATCCTTTAAAATAAGATGTATTTTTTCTTATCTATTGACTTAAGGGAAGTAGGTGATTTCTTTTACCTATTTAAATCACTTGGCATTGTAGACTCTTCTTTATTGGTTACGAACCAAGAAATGATTGTTGTACTATCACGAACTTTGTTCTTTTTTATGTCTTTTAATAAGCTATAGACTCCTTCTTGATTAGTTAGCTTTCCAAATGGGTGAAAGATAGGGGCAATTGTATAATAATCACTGTTGGGACATTCAGTAAGACCATCTGTAGTCAGAAATATATGTGTTTTTCCTTTCCTTAATTCTTTCACTCCTAAACTATAAGAGGGCACTCCTTGATGGAAGGTACTATTTTGGCCAATCCATTCATAAAAACTTCGATGATTTTGCTGGTATTCTCCTAATCTTGCAAGTTCTGGATGATTTAATGCAAGGATGCAATCACCAATCGATAACCACCATAGAAAGTTTTCTTTTCGTATAACGATTAAGCATGCAGTTTCTCCTTGAATCATTTTGCATTTTTCTAGAAATTCCTCGTTGGAAAAATGGTTTAAGAAAAAGGAAGTAATTTGTGGAAACACTTGATTTAACGATAATTGTAGAATCATTTTTATCTCTTTTCGTTTTTCATCAATACTTTTTATGACTAAATCTGCACTCTGCGCTGTATCATGTGCATCTAAGAGAGTCACTAGTTCCCAATCATTTTGTTCATCTATCCAGATTAAGCAACCGTCCTCATTTTTATATTGACCTGAAGATGAATTCCCTCCAAATCGGCCAACTACTAAGTTATTTTTTAGCTGAAGAATATTAATTTGATCAACAAAATGCTTATCACTACCTACCCATTTATATTCCATATTTCACTTCCTCAAGCATAACTTCTTTAAAATATATTATTATCCTTTCACATAATGCAATAATTTCAGTCTCTTCCGCAATTGGAGCTTCCGGCCATTCATAATGTCAATCACTTTTCAAAAAATATTTCCGATAAATAGCTTTATTATTCTTAACTACAAAGATTTTATTTTGATACTTTTCATATGTCTTAAAAAAATAAGGTTTCCCTACTTGCTCAAAGTGTTTATTCCATTTAAACATTTTAAAGAAAATCTGCCAATTTGGTTGATAATTTGCTTTTTCTAGACCAAGCTTTTGTTTAAAAAATCTTTTTATAATCCGATATGTTCGAATAGCATAATTAGTATCCAAGAAAATAATTATATCTGCTTGATAGAAACTTTTGCTAACCCATGGTTCACTATGAACTCCTTCAATAACCCATTTATCCGTTTCTGTGATTGAATGTAAAAATTCTTTTCTTTCTTCTTCCGTTCTTCTACTATCACCATTTTCCGTTCGCTTCCAAACGACATTATCTAATTCATAATAAGGAATTTGCATCATCTTTGATAAATCCCTCGCCAATGTTGTCTTTCCACTACCTACGGACCCGATAATATGGATTTTATTTGGAGCAGTTTTCACCATAAAACTCCTCCTTTCTATAAGGGTCCTATTATGCATGAAATTGTAGTAAATGGTCATTCTATTTGACTCTACAAATAGAGAAAACTTTGATAGAAGCTCATGGAATTATTTTCTTCGTTTTTAGTTTTCCATGCTCAAAGTTAACTTTCCACTGTCACGGAAAGAGGCATCCGCTACTTTTTCCACCATTATTTGACCATCTTTTACAAGAATAACGGATACACAGCAATTGTCATGGTGTGGAAATCCGTCCGTGTTTAAAAGGGATTTCATTAAATAGCCAATAGTTACTCCATGAGAAAAGACTGCTATGTTTCCGCCGGTATCTCTGTGGGCAGCTATAATATCAGCAACAGCAGCGTTTGTTCTATTTAATAATTCAGTAAATGATTCGCCATCCTGCACTTTACTTTCCACATCTTTAAAAGAAAATAGTCTCTCAAGAATATCTCCATGCTCTGTAATAATATCTGTCTGTAGCATTGCTTCCAACATACCAAAATTCATTTCTTTCAATCTAGCATCTTTTGTTATTTTGATATTCCTAGTACCTAAAGCAAATTTAGCAGTGTCTAATACTCTCTGACTATCACTCGCATAAGCAGCCTCAAAAGGAACATCTACTAAACCAGCGCCGACAGATTTCGCTTGGAGTATCCCATTTTCTGTTAACGGTGAATCACAAAACCCCTGCATTCTTCTCTCGATATTATATTGGGTCTCTCCATGTCTAATAAAATATAACCTTAATTCCTTTTCCATTTCGAACATCCTTTCTTTCTCTTTATTTTTCACAGGATAAAATCAAGAAAAGCGGAATCCTTTTCCGTCTTTCGAACTCTTTTTCGTGCTGAAAGTGCTCTTGTTTAGGCATTCCTTCCCGTAAATCTGTTACTTTAAAGCCTGCTTGTTTCAACATTCGAACATATTCCTCTATTGTTCGATGATATTTTACTACATCCTTACCTATCCAAGGCTCCGTTCTTTCTCCCATTGAGAAATAATTATCTACAATCCAATTTGTTCTTTTTTCTGAAGAGGTTGCACTCTCTATAGAAGACAGCAGTAGCGGGTGTTGTACACTAAAAACAAATTTCCCATTATCGTTTAAATTATTATAGACAGCTTGAAATATCTTATATAAATCTTTTATATAGTGAAATACTAACCTTGAAACAACCAAATCAGTCTTGGAGTTCGTAAAATTCCATTCTTCTAATGTGGAGTGGTTAACGTAACCGTTTGTTCCATTTAGATGACTGGAAGCTTCATCAAACATTCTCTTTGAACCTTCTACACCTGTATACTTTTCTGCACCCTTTTCTAATAATTCTATCCCGAATTTAGCATCTCCACATCCTAAATCGAGAATCGATTTGCCTTTAACTTCTCCTAATAATTCAAATAAGATCGGCCTTTCTATACTATTATTAGGACTTGTATCTCGATTTCTTCTTGCTCGATAATTTTCAAAAAATTGCTCATTGTCATATACGGAGGAACCATGATATGCCACTCATTCACCTCTTCTAATCTCTTCTAAAAGAAAATTCGTTTATATGTTTCTATCCTATTTTATACCATTTAGGTAGATTCGCCTTTTTTTGAATGTAACTTTAATGTATGTTTAAAGATTATTCACAGCTTATTTATTTAAATTAGCGAAGATGAGTGAACTACCAATTGTTACATTTTTCATAAAATAAACAATAAATCGGATAACTTATTAATAGTTAAATATCTTGAGCTTTTTTGAGCATTCGGTCTTGAAAGGATTAATATTGACTGAATCCCAATGTTAGTAGCACTATCTAAATTTATTTCATAATCATCAATAAATACGGTTTCTTTTGCTGGTACATTCATTCCTTTAAGTGCTTGTTCAAATATAACTGGGTTAGGTTTATTCACGCCAAGCTCAAAATTAAACGTCATATCATCAAAATAATCATAAAATCCTGCGTTTTTGAGGACTCTTATAATGGATGGATCGGTGTCAGATATAATCCCAATTTTATACTTCTCTTTTAATGCTTCCATTGTTTTTTTTGCATCCTCATAAAATATATAATTGGAATCGTTATATACTCTATCATAGGCAATGATTTCAGCTTGTTGTAATGTTAATTTAATCTCAGGTAGCTCGTCAGCAATTGTCTTATAATAATTCATATACCTTTCAAGTTCCTCCAATTCAGTCTTGTAAATTTCCATTTTCAAATATTCATTTGCTTTCAAAAATGTTATATGAAGCCTTTCCTTGGAGATAGAATGTAGGTTTTCCAAATTAATATACTCCAGAGCTTTTGTAGTAATTTTCCAATTACCTGTAAAAGGTCGAAAAATTGTCCAACCTAGGTCAAAAAATATCGCGCGTATAGGATTATTTAATTTCATTACCGAACTCACCCTTAATAAAAAATAAGTATTTCAAGTTGTAACCCCAATATTCATTTATATACACTAGAATTCATGTAATCAAATAATTGACACTATATGACATAAAACTCTTAAAAAATCTAATACTAGTTGTTTCAAATCCCGTTTTTTCTATAAAATCCAATAGCGTTGAACCTATAGTTTAAAACCTTCCAATCTATTAAAATAGCTGACCATTTTGTAACTATTGGGGCTACTACTTCTAAGTTTGAAACAATATAAACACGATTAACTTTTTCGCTCTTCTAATCTTTGTTCTACACGTTGAAATCCCCATTTCATAATGATTGGCACACAAAACAAGATAAATAATAATCGAAATAACTGATAGGTCGTAATAATCGGTAGGTTAGCGTGAACAGATTGTCCTAACACCGCCATTTCTGCCATTCCACCTGGTGCGAGACCAATAAAAGCAGTCAATAAGGAGATATCACGGTCTACACTTACAAGGATATAACCAAGAATGAGAGAAAAAAGAACAAGTAATGAGGACGTTACCGCTACTACGCTTAAAAATTTTGCTTTATTTTCGATATTACCAAATTTAATTTGCAATCCAAGATCAATACCTACTAATATTTGCGCTAAACTCGTTAATGAAGTTGGAATCGCTGGCAAATCAACTCCGACAATCGATATAGTTGCAATAAGAAGCATCGGCCCAATCATAAAAGGTGCAGGGAATTTGCATTTTTTCACTAAATTTGCGATGAGATAGCAAAAGAAAAGGAGCAGAAAAATCACCCAATGATAACTTGCGCTTTCTACAGCAGCTGTTACCGTAGCAATCGCTTGGTTTCCATACAATATTGGACTATATACAAGTAGTGGCACGAGAATCATAACAGATAAAATTCTACTGATTTGAATAATCGTTACTACGGTAAGATCGATTCCTTTAATTTCGGAACTAATGGCAACCATTTGGGAAAGTCCACCTGGAATACAACCAGCAACCGTCGATTTTAAATTACTATGCGTTAATTTAGAGGTAATAAAGGCAAGAATTAAACTAAAGGCAATCATGACAACAGTCATTAAAAGCATAGAAGGTAGGTGAATTCCCATTTCTATTAGTGTTTGTTTTGTGAATTGTTTTCCGATGATATATCCAATGACAAGAAGTCCTATATCTCGAAAAGAGAAAGGTAGTTTCGGAGAATGTTTTGCAAGGCGGACATAAAGAATTGTACCGAACATGGGGCCAAGCAGCCAAGAAAGCGGAAGTTGACATACTTGAAACACCCATCCTCCAAGTATAGCGGTTAAACATAAGAAAAGTAATGACATAATTTCGATCCTTTCTAAAAATAAGTACTTTCATTATACTACTTATTTTCCAATAAAATGAAGGATCTATTTTATTTTTGTTAACATTAGTTTCCTTTATAACTAATTTCCTTCACTTTGACTTTTTGTAAAACCCAATCCTCTTTATTCCAAGTCCACCAAGTTTCTAAATAACCAATCGTATCAACCGTTGCTAACCCACTTATTCTCTGTTTCCCTTTAATTGCAGTTTGATTATTATATCTCGTTACCTTTAGCTCAGAAAAGGGGGAAAGAATTAATTCAGTTGGTTCATTTAATCTTCCTTTATGGTAAAGTCCAAGCTTTTCATAGTGATTTCTGCGATCATATAAGTCAAAGATATATGTCTTTTCTTTATTTATTTTTAATTCTGCTTTATATGCATCTTTAAACTGACTTTCAACTGAAGCCAACTCTGGCTTTTGCAATTCTACTAAATTATTTTCCTGTAGCTGAAAGAAATAAAAGTTTTTTTCTGTTCCTCTCTCATTCGCAGAAACAGTCAGCAATAATTCTTTCTGGTGATCGTCATTGATATCGATGATATGTAATTTAGGATCAAATCCACCTTCTACAGTTAATATCGCTGGCTTATCTTTTTCCTTCGTGACCTTTAGTAACAATTCCTTAAAGAAATTGCTATTTTCAGGCTGATCCGATCCATCTCCTTTTAATTGAATCATTTCTTCTTGGTCGTCATTTGTTATATCCGTTTTTTCTTCAAAGATTAATTTGTTTGTTTTCTCATCCTTCTCCATTGCATATACACCAGTAATAGCAGTTAAAGTCATTAAAAAGAAAGCACATAAAGCAACAAGCAATTCTCTTCTCATGCTAAAACCTCCCTACATCTTAATACTTTTTAGGATGTCCTTTTTTGGTAAAATCATGTAAGTAAGGAAAAGAAAATTTATAAAATAACGGGATATTTGTTATTTAAATATTACATAAGGTATAGTGACATTGGATGGAGGAGGGATG
The DNA here is from genome assembly GCF_024219955.1 of Niallia sp. RD1. Classification (NCBI taxonomy): domain Bacteria; kingdom Bacillati; phylum Bacillota; class Bacilli; order Caryophanales; family Bacillaceae; genus Niallia; species Niallia sp. RD1. Next base: position 4,272,886 of record NZ_CP100420.1, read on the forward strand.
AACTCCCTTTTTCCTGATATTTTTAATAAAAGTGGTTTTCATTCGCCTGATGAATGCTATTTTCCTATCTTTCTTGGCAAAAGTGGTTTTCATTCGTCTGATGAACGCCATTTTTCTTATCGTTCTTGGCAAAAGTGGTTTTCATTCGTCTGATGAACGCCATTTTTCTTATCGTTCTTGGCAAAAGTGGTTTTCATTCGCCTGATGAACGCCATTTTTCTTATCTTTCTTGGCAAAAGTGGTTTTCATTCGTCTGATGAACGCCATTTTTCTTATCGTTCTTGGCAAAAGTGGTTTTCATTCGTCTGATGAACGCCATTTTTCTTATCGTTCTTGGCAAAAGTGGTTTTCATTCGTCTGATGAACGCCATTTTTCTTATCGTTCTTGGCAAAAGTGGTTTTCATTCGTCTGATGAACGCCATTTTTCTTATCGTTCTTGGCAAAAGTGGTTTTCATTCATTTACTACTGTATACCTCATTATCCCTCCCGCTCTAAAATTGCTGCTTTCTCTACAATCAAAACCAAATACTCTCAAAAAAAAGATTCCCAACCTGCAAAGACATTTTGCAAATTGGGAACCCCTCAAACTATTTTATTTACGCTTCATCGTGAGTAATTTTTTCTTCCCACAATTCTACAATTTTGCCTGCTTCTGTTTCATCAATAACAAAGGAACCATTTGAATAACGATCATTAAAGCGGAGCTCGCCAACTTTAACAGATTCTATTTCTCCTTTTTCTGTTTGAAGATAAACAGTATCTTGTGCTTCAAGTATAGCCATACCAACAACTCGATGCGGGTTCGCTTTTAATTCACGAAGCATGATTAAACCTCGTTTTGCTCTTCCAGAGAACTCAAATTCAGTTAGCTTCATTTTCTTTATCGAACCACGCTGTGTCATGATAACGACACTTTCTTTTTGAGGATTCGTAATAACCTTACCAGCTATGACATAATCATTATCTTTTAGATTAATGCCTTTGACACCAGCTGCTCTAGCACCAACGATATTAATTTCTTCTTCATGGAATCGTAGTGCATAACCAATATGTGTGGCAATTAACACTTCTTGTTTACCATTTGTAAGATGGACATCAACTACTTCATCGTCACCTTTAAGATTAATAGCTACTAATGGTTTTGAGTAACGCTGTGCTTTATAGTTAATCAATTCTGTTTTCTTTGCCATACCATTTTTCGTAAAGAAAAGCAGGTATTGAGGTCTTTCAAAGTCCTTAATTGGCATTGCCTTAATAATCGATTCATCTCGATCAATCGGAATAATATTTGAAATATGTTGACCTAAATCTTTCCAACGAATATCAGGCAATTCATGAACTGGTAAATATAAATAGTTGCCTTTGTCTGTGAACAATAACACAACTTCAGTTGTATTTACATCGATTTTAGCAAGAATTCTATCTGTATCCTTCATGCCAAAATCTTGACCATTGCTTGCTGCATAAGAACGTTGACTCGTACGTTTAATATAGCCATCTTTTGTAACCGTTACAATAACGTCTTCACTTGCTACTAATACTTCCAGATTGATTTTGATTTCTTCAATTTCATCTTGGATTAATGTACGTCTTTCGCTTACAAAGCGCTTTTTCACGTCTTTTAGTTCTTTTTTGATAACGGAAAGCAATTTCTTTTCACTTGCTAATATAGCAGTCCACTCGTCAATTTTATTCGCTAAGTCTTCTGCTTCTGCTTGTAATGCTGTTATATCTGTATTTGTTAAACGATATAATTGTAGTGACACGATTGCTTCTGCTTGTGGCTCAGTAAATTGAAAGGCGGCAATCAAGTTATTTTTCGCATCTCGTTTATCCTTTGATGCACGGATAGTTGCAATGACTTCATCTAGAATTGACAATGCTTTTATTAATCCATCTACAATATGTTGACGATCCTTTGCTTTTTGCAGATCAAATTCTGTACGACGCTTAATTGTTTCTTTTTGATGCTCTATATACGCATCTAATAATGCAATAATGCCCATAAGCTTTGGACGCTTGTTGTAAATGGCAACCATATTAAAGCTGTACGTAATTTGTAAATCTGTATTTTTAAATAAGAAATTTAAAATTCCATTTGCGTCGACTTCTTTTTTTAGCTCGATGACAATTCGTAAGCCTGTTCGATCTGTTTCATCTCTTACTTCTGCAATCCCTTCGACTTTTCGGTCTAATCGCAATTCATCGATCTTTTTAACGAGATTGCTTTTATTTAACTCATAAGGAACTTCCGTAATCACGATTTGCTGTTTACCGCCTCGTAATGTTTCAATATCGGTTTTTCCACGGACAATGATTTTTCCTTTACCGGTCTCATACGCTTTTTTAATGCCTTCTACCCCTTGGATAATTCCGCCTGTTGGAAAATCTGGACCTTTGATATGCTTCATAATGTCTTCTACTGTGCAATTTGGCGAATCCATTCGCTCAATTACACCATCAATTACTTCACCTAAATGATGGGGAGGTATATCTGTTGCATATCCTGCTGAAATACCTGTCGAGCCATTGACTAAAAGGTTTGGAAATTTTGCTGGCAAGACAGTTGGCTCATTCGATGTATCATCAAAGTTTGGAATGAAATCTACGGTTCTTTTTTCGATATCACGCAGTAATTCTGCAGAAATTGCCGAAAGTCTTGCTTCCGTATAACGCATTGCTGCCGGTGGATCTCCGTCAATACTTCCGTTATTTCCGTGCATTTCAATTAAAACATTCCGAACCTTCCACTCTTGACTCATACGCACCATAGCTTCATAAACGGATGAATCTCCATGTGGATGGTAATTACCGATAACGTTACCGACTGTTTTTGCTGATTTTCGAAAGTTTTTCTCATGTGTATTACCTTCTTCATGCATAGCATAAAGAATTCGACGCTGAACAGGCTTTAGTCCATCCCGTGCATCAGGTAAAGCCCGCTCTTGGATGATGTATTTACTATACCGTCCAAAACGATCACCGAGAACATCCTCCAAAGGCAAATCACGGTATTGCTCTAATGAACTCATGATGGGCTCTCCTCCTCAGTGACCATAATATTTTCGTTTTCCAGAATGTTACCTTCTTCTTCTAATCCGAATGCAACATTTGCTTCAATCCATTTTCTCCGTGGTTCTACTTTATCACCCATTAAAGTTGTTACACGACGTTCCGCTCGTGCAAGATCATCTATTTTAACACGTATTAACGTTCTAGTTTCCGGATTCATGGTTGTTTCCCATAATTGATCGGCATTCATCTCGCCAAGTCCTTTATATCGCTGCAAAATATAACCTTTGCCGATTTTTTTAATCGCATCTTGCAAGTCATCGTCACTCCATGAGTATTCGATTACTTCTTTTTTTCCAGAACCTTTACTTACCTTGTATAGAGGTGGTAGGGCGATGTATACTTTACCAGCTTCTACAAGTGGTTTCATATAACGATAGAAAAACGTTAATAGAAGTACTTGAATATGTGCCCCATCTGTATCCGCATCTGTCATAATAATGACTTTGTCATAGTTAGTGTCTTCTACATTAAAGTCCGCACCAACGCCTGCGCCGATCGCATGAATAATTGTATTAATCTCTTCATTTTTAAAGATATCTGCAAGCTTTGCTTTTTCCGTATTGATTACTTTCCCACGAAGAGGCAGTACTGCTTGGAAGCGACGATCTCTTCCTTGTTTTGCTGAACCACCCGCCGAATCTCCTTCCACTAAATATAATTCATTTTTCTGTGGATTTTTCGATTGGGCAGGTGTGAGCTTACCCGAAAGAACCGCTTCGCCGCGCTTACGCTTTTTCCCACTTCTTGCTTCTTCTCTTGCTTTTCGAGCTGCTTCTCTTGCTTGTGCTGCTTTAATCGATTTTTTAATTAAAAGCGAACTGACTTCAGGGTTTTCTTCAAAGAAATAGGCTAAGTGTTCCGATACAACGGCATCTACAGCAGATCTTGCTTCACTAGTCCCTAATTTTCCTTTTGTTTGTCCCTCGAATTGTAGTAAGTCTTCTGGTACTCGCACGGAAACTATTGCAGATAGACCCTCACGAATATCAGAACCATCTAAGTTTTTATCCTTTTCTTTGAGAAGACTAACTTTACGTGCATATTCATTAAACATCCGAGTCATTGCTGTTTTGGCACCAGCCTCATGTGTACCGCCGTCTTTCGTGCGGACATTATTAACAAATGACAAAACATTTTCTGAATAGCCATCGTTGAATTGAAAAGCATATTCTACTTCAATTCCATTACTTTCACCCTCAAGGCTAACTACTGGATGAAGTGTATCTTTCTCTTCGTTTAAGTATTCAACAAATGCTTCGATTCCATTTTCATAATGAAAGACACTTTGCTCATTGTTTCTTTCATCAATAATTTCAATTCTTAATCCTTTTAATAAAAAGGCAGATTCTCTTAATCGCTCACAAAGCGTTTCATAGTTATAAGTAGTCGTTGAAAAAATCGCTGGATCTGGCTTAAAGTGAATCGTTGTTCCAGTTTGATTTGTTTTTCCGACTTTTTCTAATGTTGTGACAGGTTTGCCGCCATTTTCAAAACGTTGTTCATAAATAAAGCCATCACGCTTTATCTTTACAACAACCCATTCTGATAATGCGTTAACTACCGAAGCCCCTACGCCATGTAGACCACCACTTGTTTTGTAGCCACCTTGTCCAAATTTTCCTCCAGCATGAAGAATGGTAAAGATAACTTCAGGAGTTGGCTTTCCAATCTTATGCATTCCAGTCGGCATTCCACGTCCTCTATCTTTAACACTTATGGAATTGTCACGATGAATTTTTACAATAATCGTATCTCCAAATCCAGCCAGTGCTTCATCGACTGCGTTATCTACAATTTCATATACAAGATGATGCAAACCTCTAGAATCTGTACTCCCGATATACATACCAGGACGTTTTCTTACAGCTTCTAAACCTTCTAACACTTGAATGGCATCATCATTATATTCGAATGCTTGCTGATTCTTTGCCACTGACATACCCCTTTCACTTCTACAAATCCGACATATTATCTTTCTATGTATCATGTCGAACAATTGTTTATGTATTCGTCTAAAAAACTAATTATCCTCTAAAATCAAAAAAATTTATCGGATAACTTCTTTTCTTGTTAGACGAGCTTAAAAGAAGGCTTTTCTTTCAACCTTCTTTTTTCTTTCAATTATATTGAATTATTATAAACAGTTGTTGATACCAATTCCCGAAATAGAACATTCGTTCTCATATCGTATTGTAGCACATAATTACATTTTCCACGTTTTTTTTCAAATTTTATCTTTCGATTTTTTCCCGGCAAAACCAATATTATACCAATCATCGCAAAAGCAAAAGAACTTTTTTAAAGAGGATTCCCTCTTTTTATCTATATTATGTTAACACAGATTCTTTGGAAAAACGAATAAGTTTCGAAAAACAATGTGCATTTTTAGCGCATGACAGCGTTTTATCCGTTCAAATTAACCAATTTTATTCACTATTCCTTTATAAAATAATAAAAAAAGGCAGAATGATTTTTTCTTAATTTGGACTAACCTAAATTAGTGAGACAATATAAAACACCTCCATAATGGCCATACTTGAAATAAGTATGGAATATTAATCGGAGGTGTTTTTGCATGGGCAAAAATATTTATACAAGTGAAATCAAATGGGCGGTAGTAAGGGACAAGCTTGAAGGGAAATTAACAACAAGAGAAATTATGGGTAAGTATGGAATTAAGAATAAATCTCAAGTTGAAACATGGATGAGATGGTATGAAAATGGGGAGATTTATCGGTTTGACCAACCAATCGGTAAACAATACACATTCGGACATGGTCCGGAATCTTTAAGCAAGGATGAGCGAATTAATAATCAACTTACTCACCTAAAGATGGAGAATGAAATCTTAAAAAAGTATTTGGCGATGAGAAAGGTGTCGATAAAAGGATAGTAGTACAATTGGTTGAACAATTTCGAGAAAAATATAGTGTTACCTCCATTTTAAAAGTATTGGAGGTTCCTCGTTCTAGTTATTACCGTTGGACAAAAGGTTTTGGGGAACATAAAAATGAGCATGAAGAGCTGATTATTGAAATCTGTAAGGCTACAAAATATAGAAATGGTCACCGTAAAATTAGAGCTATTTTAAAGCGAGATCATCATATTCATCTCAATAGGAATACAGTTCAAAAGATTATGCAGAAGTATCATTTGCAGTGTAGGGTGAAGCCGAAACGTAGATGGAAATCACAAGGAGAGAGTGAAGTAATCGCACCTAATATTATTAATCGAGATTTTAGCGCATGTAAACCAAATGAGAAGTAGGTAACGGATATTACGTATATTCAATATGGTAGCGAGACTCTATATCTGTCTACAATTATGGATTTGTACAATAATGAAATCATAGCTTATAAGGTTTATAACCATCAACAAACACCTTTAGTAATTGATACTTTGGAGGAAGCTCTAGATAAGCGGCATCAGCCAGAAGGAGTTATAATTCATTCTGATCAAGGAAGTGTGTATACTTCATATATCTTTCAAAATTATGTGAAAGAAATTCATATGATAAGTAGTATGTCCAGAAGAGGAAACTGTTGGGATAATGCGGTGATTGAATCTTTTCATTCAAATCTAAAAGCCGAGGAATTTCAGTATTGTAAGTTTAATACGTTATCGAATTTAGAGGTTATTTCTAGAGTAGAAGGATATATTCATCATTATAATGAAGATAGAATTCAAGCAAAATTAGGCTACTTAACTCCAAAAGAATTTGGGTTAAATGCAGCTTAATGGGGATTAGGGTTCACTTATCATGTAAAAAAGACGTGCACTTTATTTGGAGTGGCGGGCATGATAGCCTACAGATTCTATTGAAGATAGCTGGCTTCCTGGCTAAAGAATCTATGCCCGCAGAGGCTCCAAGTAAAGTGACAAAGTGCCTGAATTATTTCCAGTAAAGAACCAATATCAAATTAGTCGAAAAGTGTTAAATTTAATAATGGTTAGGTGTTTTATATATGTCTCATTTCGCTAGGTCAGTTCAAATCACTCTGCCTTTTTTTATTATTTTGTCATCGCATGTTCGACTTTAATGCAACGATCCATGATTACCGTATACCCTTTTTCTTTTAAATCATCAAACGTTTCTTCATGTACTAGTCCCAATTGTGCCCAAAATACATCTGCATCTATTTTTTCGAACTCAGCTGCAACCTCTGGCAAATATTCAGATCTTCTAAATACATTGACAATATCGACATGTCCTTCAATATCTGTTAACTGCTTAACCGCTTTAACTCCAAGTACCTCGTCTACAGTTGGATTAACAGGAGTAATTTCATATCCAGCATTTTTCATTGCTTCTGAAACCATATAAGAGGTCCTAGAAGGATTATCACTTAAACCAACAACCGCAATTCTCTTTGCTTTTTTTAAAATTTCACCAATTTCTTCACGACTTGGATTATTAATAGCCATTTTAACCGCTCCTTTTTCTATCATTTTTTATACGTTTCCCCAAATCAGGGAAGAAAAAACTACAGAAAGCATTCCTACATGCCACTTTAACAATAGCAAATTTTTCTAGTTTTCTAAAGAAAGTTGCATTTAATTAAATATATTTACTGCCTTCACGTATACTTAACTTAGATAAACTATGTTCGTGAATAAACTGTCTAACTGATTCTGGATTGGTTTTTGAGTATTCCCTTAAACTCCAGCCAATCGCTTTTTGAATAAAGAATTCCTTACTTGATGCATTATGCAAGATATATCGGTACAGGCGACTTTCTTCTGTATCTTCTTTATATTTAAGCTGAAATAGTATAGAAGCTCTTCGCAGCCATAAATGATCTCCATAAGCCCAAGTCTCTATTACTTCATCCTTCACTTCTGGAGCGATCTTTGCAATATGACCAACAGCATGAGGAGCAATGCTATCAACTGTATCCCACCAAGATTTCGTCATAATCAACTTTTCAAATAAGGGGAGGTCCTGCTTACTTATTTTTTTCAGTGATTTGTTTATATAATCTAACGCTGCATATTGGTATTCACGCTCCTTTTTCTCCCACAAACTTTGCACAAAATTTTGCTGAAAGTCTAACTTTAAAAGGTCTGTTTCTGAAAAAAACTGTTTCATCAGCGCTCTTCGTTCCGGTGTTTTAATACCTAAAAACTTGAAATGATTCTTCATATATTTTTCCATCGGTATGGCCTTTTCTCTATCCTGATTTTGATCAAATATAAAAGACAAGTTTTCTAATAAGTTACTAGTTAAATTATCCTTGGATTTATTCATAAATATGCTCCTTCTTGTTAACTTCATCATTACTTAACGGTTAAATCCATATTATAATTAAAATGAACCTCACAACAAGCATTTATTTCCAAATATAGTGTATAAAATGCAAAAACCACTTTCCTCAAAAGAAAGTGGTTTCTTCGTTACTGTTTCTTTGTTTCTAAGGATAGTGCATTCCATGCTGTTTCGTTTGCAAAAGTGCGGGACCAACTTGCAAGTCCAGCTAACTCATATTTTTCTACTAATACGGCTCTTTTTGCTAAAGATAGTTCATCTTCCAGCCAAATTTTATAGGTAGATTTTGTTTTCTCGTCAAAATATTCCCCATAGTTTTGACCGCTAACTTCATCGTACGTTGGTGTCACTTTATACTTTTCTAACCATTCCTCGACCTTTGCCATTGAAAGTGCCTTAGAAGATATTTCTCCGCTTTCCTTCTCTTCCCATAAACGAGCATATAAAGGTACACCTAAAACGAGCTTATCATTTGGAACAATATCGAGTAAGGTTTCTAAATTAGCCTCTACCCAAGGGAAACTCGCTACACTCCCAGCAATTGGACTTGTCGCCCAGTGCTCATCATATGCCATTACAACTAAATAATCGACGATTTCAGCTAGGTGGTCACGCTGTAAAAATGCAGAATAATTTCCGCCAGCGATAAACGTAATGTCCATGGACACTGTAATTCCCGCCTCATGTAAATATGGCGTTGCTTCTCTCACAAACTGAGTGACATATTTACCATCTTCTTCGCGAACATTTTCAATATCAATGTTAATCCCATCTAAATTATACATTTCACTATAGACTAAAAGTTGTCTAATTATTGCTTGCCTTTTCTGATAATCCTTCAATACTTCATGTGTATTATCAGGATCAAAATTATTAGAAAACAATCCCCATACTTGATAGCCTTGTTTATGCGCCCAATCTACGTATGCTTTTGATCCTAGATTACTAACATTGCCGTCATCTCCCGACAGCTTAAACCAAGTGGGAGAAACAACATTTACACCGTTCATTTTTGGAATGCTTGAAGTATCTGGATTTCTAGAGTATACGGCTTCCCAAGTTAATTGGATAGGACCGTTGATTTTATTCAGTTTTGGTTCCTTCTGTTCTAATTCTACTTGAACAACCGCCGATTTACCTTTTTCAACATATTTCTTTTTCACAAATCCAGCGATTCCATTCTCTTTTCTAACAAAATAAAAGTCTTCTTCTTCTTTTTCAATTGTTATATGCTCACCAGGAGCTAAGTCATCTGTATAAGGAGAGTATAATGTTGCTTCTGAACGCAATCTTGTGAAATCTTTTCTCACCTTTTTAGATGTAAATATCCCATCCGCTCTTTCTTGGCCATTTTCTTCTAAAAGAACAACATGCTTATCATCTAAAATGGTGTATTCGATTGGATAAAAACTTGCTAATGGATCAAGTGCAACATAAATCGTTCCATCCTCATCTCTTAATGGATGAAAAGAAAGCTCCGTATTTTTATCATTTACATAATAGGAAACGGAATCGGATGGAAATTGAATCACTTTATCTTTTGTCGTCACAATAACGGAATTACTATTTTCATCATACGTAATGCTGTCATCTATTTTTTCTTGCCATATTTTTAAAGGTAAATATACCGTATCCTTATCAAAGATTGCATTGCCGATCTGTTCCCCATTTAAGAAGATAGGGTTTTCTCCTTGAAAGTAATTTATCTTATCTTTATTACCGAATGGGTAAAAAATTAACAGGATAGTAGAGATTACAACTAATAATACAGCTAGAATAAAACCAATAAAGAGTTTTTTATTTGGCGTTTTTTTTTGAAAGGAATAATTTATTTGTGTCATTTGTACCTCCTTGAAGTAGTCCTTTTGTTGTTTCAATTACTAGAATAATAGACGTAATGAAAACAGAGCTAGTTTCATATTAACACAGATTTCGACAAAAAAAGAACCACCAGACATTGACAGATGGCTCTCTCCATATTAATCAAATAATTATACTTCCTCATTATATCCGATCTTTAAAGCCCCAACGGAATGCAACGATAAAAATAGGTACCATTGCAAAAGAAATTGAAGTATTAAATACAGGAATAGATGGCAATAAATCGAGAATAAGTGCAATTGCAGCCATGATCGCCACTTCTATCATGACAACTAATTTCATATTTTTCATAAAAAAATCTCCTTTTTTGTGCAGACCAAAAGGAGAACTTACGCGCGAAATGAATCATATAGTTTCTACTATATACATTCTTCCCACATTCCTACGTTAGCATTAACTAACAGGTTCGAAGGGTCAGATCAATGGATCACTCTCAGCATTACGCTCCCCTTGTGGTTTGCTTTTTATCAAATTAAATTTATTATAGCATAAATCGTTCTTCAAATATGTATTTTTATTAAATACAGAATTTTTCTTTTTTTTCAAAAGAAATTACCCAAACACTTTCTTAAATTGTTTGGGTTCCCGTTTTGCCTCTAATTAATATGATTCATCCTTTAATCAGTAAAAATTTGCTCGCCATAGTTATTATTTTTAGATGTATTTTTTCAAATATATAATATAGTCAGCTTGAAAAACTTTCTTGTTTAGCGATAAGCTTCTAAAAAGTCACACGGTAAACAAATCCTTCAAATCCATCTCGTTTCTTTTGACTGATTGATACTCACAACTTGACGGCTTCGTAACATAATCTCTCTTCCATTCTTCCTGATAGATTATAATCTTTTTAATCGCAGCTACAATATAATACACATCCTCGTTACTCATCGTAGGATGTAGGGAAATTCGAACCCAGCCTGGCTTGTGCGAAAAATCCCCATCTTGTATTTCCTTACTTAATTCTTTGGATTGTTTATGCGTAATCGGTAGTAAATAATGTCCATAAGGCCCCGCACATGAACACCCACCTCTTACTTGAATGCCAAAGCGATCATTAAGTAACTTCACGACTAAATCATAATGAATATCTTCGCAAATAATCGAAATAATCCCTAACCTATCTTCATTTTCCTCTTCTAAAATTCGAACTTTATTCAATTTTTTTAGTTCTGTTATTGCTAGATGTACTAATTCCTTCTCCCTTTGTTCTATTCTTTCTACTCCCATTTCTTCTTTTAGTTGAATACAGAGTGCAGATTTAATTGCCTGTAGAAACCCAGGTGTTCCCCCATCCTCTCTTTCTTCGTCATCCTTTTTGTATAAAATATCTCCCCATTCATTTGTGAAATCTACTGTTCCTCCGCCTGGATGATCTGGTATGCTTGAATAAATAAGTTCCTTTGCCATCACTAATACGCCGCTAGTGCCAGGACCACCTAAAAATTTATGGGGAGAGAAATAAATAGCGTCCAATCTTTCCTCTTTATTAGCCGGATGCATATTAATCGATACATAAGGGGCAGATGCTGCAAAATCGACAAAGCAATAGCCTTTATGCTTATGCATGATTTTCGCAAGCACGTGATAATTTGTTTTTCTTCCAGTCACATTGGAACAGGCAGTAAATGCCCCGATTTTTAATGGGATGTCTTTATATTCCACTAGCAATGATTCTAAATGGTCTATATCTACATCGCCCTTTTTGTTCGGTTTAACCATGATGACATCAGCATTTGTCTCGAGCCAAGATAAGTAATTTGAATGATGTTCCATATGTGTGACAAAGACCACAGCTATTTTTTCCTTTTTAGCACATGAATTTTTTAATCCTATAATTCTTTGTAATTTGTTGACTACTGCTGTCATGCCAAAACCATCAAACAATATAATATCATTCTCACCTGCATGAACGTGTTTTTTAATGATTCGTTTTGCTTCCTTATACGCTTTTGTCATATACGTACCTGTAATATTTGATTCTGTATGCGTATTAGCAACATAGGGACCTAATTTATGTGTAATCTTTTCTTCAATCGTTTTATATAATCTGCCACTTGCTGTCCAGTCAGCATATAGCAGCTTTTTAGTTCCATAAGGTGTAGAAAAGGTTAAGTTATTTCCAATGATATGATTCTTTATCTTTGAAAAATAATGCTCCAATTCAGTATTATAATGGTATATAGATTCACCAACTTTAATTCTGATCAATTTAAAAATCCCCTTTCTCTCTCCTTCTTTAACCTATGTTAAAATAAGAAGAGAGGTTATTGCATTTCGGATTGTTTGAAAAAAATTCATAAGAAGGATGGAACATATATGATGATTACCTTGCCTGATTATGCACTTGATTATATGGAGAATTTAAACCAATCTGGACGAAGCAAACTTACATTAAAACAGTACGAATCTGACTTAAAGAAATTTTTCAGCTGGCTCGATATCTACAAAGAAAACACTAAATTTGAAACAATAAAAGCATTACGAGCTGATGATATTCGCGCCTACTTTCATTATTTAAAGGAAAAGCAATTGTCGCAAGCTACTATACGTAGGCTAGCATCTGTTCTTAGTCGATTAATGATTTATCACCAATGTATCTGCGCTCATGAAATTCACAAACTAGCTGAAGCTGCCCCATTACGTACTCTAACGGACAAAGATTTTATAACCCAAAATGAATATAGCCTACTAGCGCAAATGCTATTAACAAAAGATGCAGAAGTTACAAAAAAATCAGCTCGAAATTATCTGTTGACAAGAAATTGGACAATTGTAGCATTGTTACGAACTTTTGGTCTTACACCTTTTGAACTACATAGTATCAAGATGAAGGATTTAAACCTTGCACAAGGTGAGCTTACGCTTAGTAGAGACACTACTCAATTAATCCTTTCCCTTCCTCACAACATTATGGCAAAATTACGAGATTACTATTTCTCAATTCCAGAATCGTTTCGGCCAAAGTATTATTCCAACGATCCCGTTTTTGTCGCTTTCAACAATATTTCTTATTCCTTTCAATATGATTATGATCGACAAAAGCCAAAAGTATTGTCTGTCCGTGCAATTCAAGAAATGATTAAAGATGAAGTAAGAAGAGCTGGATTGCGAAAAATTTCAGCTGTTAATTTCCGAAATACAGCCATTTTAGAGGAACTAGCAAACGGTGTGTGCGATGAGAACGTAATGCAGCAGTTTCATTTAACAAGTGAAGCAGCGCTAAGAAGATATAAACAATATTTACAGGAAAAAGAACAAAAATAGGCTTGACTAATAAGAAAAGCGAAGTGCACCCATTTAGGTACATTAGGCGGAGTGACATTTCCTGAGAAAAAGAAACTCGGTAAACGGTCGTTGAGTCGATTTTACTTACGAAAAGGAATAGTCGGAACTTTACAAACCGATTGGAGCTTAAACTAAATACCAAATTGACTTAAGAAACCTTATATTTTCTTGAATGTAAAAAAAGATGAACCTAAAATGAATAAGTAGTTCAGATAACGTGGAGAAAACTTAAAATCACAGCCCCAAAAACATACGTTTTCGCAACGTAAATAGCAAGCGAATTAACAATACAATTAACGCAACAAAAAAAAGAGGCTGGGACATAAGTATTCCAGTCATAGACAAACCCGAACAACTATCAAATAATCCTAAATGATTGTTCGGGTTTTATTAGTTTTATAAAAGGCTGTTTCAGTACAGTTAGTGTTAATATCCGCAGCCTGAATACACTTCGCTTTCCATGGGGCGAGCGCCGAGCCGCTTCGGCCTCTGGCCTGCAGGGTCTCGGACTTTCTCGCAGCTCCCATAGGAGTCTACGTGTATTCAGGCTGCTCCATATTTCCTACTAATTCATTTTTTCTAAAAAAAACAATATTTTTTAGGGAATTGCCTTTAAAAACAGAGTGGAATGGAGCGGAAGACACTCGACTCCTGCGGGAAGTAGAGCAATCTTTAGACCCCACAGGCTTTAGCCGAGGAGGCTTAGGTTGCTCCCCGGCGAATCGTGTTTCTGTAGCGCAATGGAACGAATTAGTTTTTACACTTGACTATATTTAAAAACATAAATAACCATTGTATAAAAGGAACCTTTATTTAAGAGATAAATTAGAGATTGTTCGTCTTTACAGATTGGCTATCTAGTTTTGTCCCAACCCCTTTTTTATAGAATGTGTTGTTCTTATTCAATTAAAGCCCCCGTTACTTTAAGTGCAGTATTTCACATTTTTTTATTAGCCCCCAACTATCAGCATTTTTTCAGCCAGAATATACTGTAGCCGTTACAGGTTGTCTAATTCCTGGATTTACTATTATGACTTCAATTAAAAGGAGGCTTAATAATGGGTACAAGACCTTGTAAAAAACATAATTGTAACGATTGTAATGATAATAGTTTTTGAGCATAATTTTATCTTTGATTTATTAGCCCAAGCATATTAGCACCTTTTTAATATATTATTAATGGAGGTGATGAATTAAGATGGTTAAACTTTTTATTGATCCTGGACATGGCGGTTCAGACCCTGGAGCTGTAGGAAATGGACTGCAAGAAAAGAATCTTACTTTACAGATAGCTATAACTCTAAGAGATATCTTATTGAATGAATACGAAGGTGTAACAATCCTAATGAGTAGAACAGGCGATCAAACTGTAAGCTTAAGTGAAAGAACAAATGCCGCAAACAATTGGGGAGCAGACTACTACCTTTCCATCCATATTAATGCTGGTGGGGGGACAGGCTTCGAAAGCTATATTTATCCTGGTGTTGGAGCCCCTACAACCACATATCGGGATATCATTCATGATGAAATTATTAAGGCAGTAGATTTTGTTGATCGTGGTAAAAAAACAGCTAACTTCCATGTATTACGGGAATCAAGAATGCCAGCTATGTTAACGGAAAATGGGTTTATAGATAACCCTAATGACGCTAAAAAATTAAAATCCACAAGTTTCTTAGCGACTATTGCCACAGGACACGCTAATGGACTAGCTAGGGCATTTAATTTAACGAGAAAACCAACTATTCTGTATAAAGTTCAAATAGGTGCATTTCGTATCAAGTCTAATGCGGACAAACTTGCTGCAGATGCAAGGTCAAAAGGATTCGATGCTATAGTTTTACTTAGAGATGGTTTATACAAAGTCCAAATTGGAGCTTTCACATCAAAAGAAAATGCAGAATCTTTAGCAACTAAAGCAAGGAATGCCGGATTTGATGCGATTGTGTATTCAGAATAATTAGTTATTCCTCCTAATATTGGTCTTCAAATAGAAAAAATGAGAAAGAGAGATTCACGATGTCTCTCTTTCTTCCTATTTCAACATACTTCAAAATTTATGTTTGTTTTTATCTTACAAATTTCTGCATCGCAAAAGAATTTACCTTCAATAGGAAAAAATAAAGTCCTATAACGGCTATGCTCCCTTGTTCAACAAACCTGCCTCGTTGAAGAACTAAATTTTCATAATCTTTAAGTGTATTTTACCACATACTGTTATAAATCCTTGATTTTTCTCGCAACAGACTGATAATCACATAGTATTTTACAAGTAAATTAGCACACTAATTCGCACAATGACAATAGGCATTGATTTTGGGTGCTATTTGTTATGATAGTTTGTTGTTAATTTCTTATAAAAACGTTGATATATCAAGGAAAATAGTTCTGCTATTTACTGTGCTAAAAGGTATGATAATCTATGTGCTATTTACGATGTTTCTCCACAAAAACTGAACTACTTATAAAATGAAGGTTCATCTTTTTTTACATTATTGCTGTGTTGCGTCATTTTCTTCCCAGTATACTTTGCTGAAAATCTCGGAAAATGCTTCAATACTGCGATTCAATTCTGCTTGTGTATTGTCTATTCCACCGACTTCTAGAAGAATAGCACGATCAGAGAAGTCCTGATTATATACCCCATTCCCTTCTTCTTTTCCTTTTAAGAATACGCCTCTAGAAATACCAGGATACTTCTTATCCAATTCTGCATGAAGCTTTTTCGCAAATTCCTGATTTTTTTCATAACCTTTGTTCGCATCACCAATAATAAAAAGCAATTTTGCATAGCTGTTTCCATCAATTGTTGCTGTAGTAGTTTTCTTTCTTGCAGAATCTCGGTGTATATCAATTAAATAGTTTAAATGTTTATTTTCGCTAACTGCTGTCTCCACTACCTCTTTTGAAACCGCATAAGATGAAAAAAAGTTCCAACCTCTATCAAGAAGTTTTTGGTTAATATTTGTTTTATCTAATTGAACTCCAATTCCTTCGTCTTGCAATAGATTACTTAGTTTATTACTCAATCCAACCACATTTGCTCGTTCATCCGAACTTACTGCTTCATTTTCATTCGCATTCTTTAAAAGTGGTAGATAGGCTTCTAAATTATGAGTATTGTAGACTAACACCGTTTTATTTTTAGGAGTAGCAACTGGTGCTTTATTCTCTGATGGTTTTTCTTCCTTCTCTACTTTTTCTTCATCCACTTCTTTCGGATTTTTCATAAGTTCTTCTGAAGGAGTAGACTCAAATGGTAGATTAGCAAGGCTTGTCCCTTCTTCTGCGACAACAATTTCTGTATGAAAAGAAGTCAAAGCAGGTAATTCTCTACCTAAAAGTGTACGCGTATCATCTAAACGAATATTAGTTGCTATTTGGAACAAGATATTTCCAAGAGAAAGTCCTTTCCCATCTGATTTTGGAAATAGATGATTTTCACTATGAAATATTTCCGTGTAAATTTCTGTTGAATTTACCGATTTTAAAATACTGGCAACATTATCTGAAGTCAATTTGAAGGAAAAAATAGAGGTCGTGATTCCTGCAATAAGGATAAACATTAGGATAATTCCTAATATTGTTGTATTCAAATATTGAATTAATGTACGTGTTTTGGAGGTTTGCATAATAAGTACATCCCCTTTCTCATTACAGATATATGCCAATCTACTAAAGAATAGTCTTGTAATCTATGAAATATTTGATAGGGAAATGTAATTATTTTAATGAATGATTTGAAGTTTTGTAAATTATTTGAATGCGTAAAATTTACTGATGAAGATAAGATGACAGCCAATATAAAAAGCCACTTTAATTATAATCTTTTAGTAAAGTGGCTTTTTATATTACTGAAATGCAAAAAGAAACTCCGCCTCGCAAATCAGTTCGCCAGCTACGGTCGCTTTTCCTTTTGCCTTCGCAAAGCTATTTTTCACCTTTTCTACCATGACTTCCATGCACAGCTCATCACCCGGAAAAACCGCTTTTCGTATTCTAGAATGATTTATCCCTGCTAGAAGAGCAAATTTATTACTATGTTTTTCTTCACTATGAATAGCTACTGCCGTAACTTGCGCAATCGCTTCAATAATAAGGACGCCTGGCATAATTGGATTATTTGGGTTTTGCCCTGTTGCAAATGTGTCTTCCTTATTGATTTGCTTAACCCCAACAGCCATTTGTCCTTCTTTTAACTCTAATATTTCATCTACTAGAGGCAGAGGATAACGACTTAGTATATCCTTTACTTTCTGTAGATTCATCATTTCTGACCGCCTCTTTTATCTAATTCATTTTGTAATTGGGCCATTACATCACTTAATTCTTTAGTAATATCAGCTGGATCTTTCTTTGTTCCATCCTCATTTTTTAAGGAAATTGGATCACCAAATATAACATGTATTTTTTTTCCCCTTAACAGTCCTTTTAAATCAGTTGGACCACTATATGCAGCTGGAACAATTGGTACCCTTGCCAAATTAGCGATTGTAGCAGCACCCTTTTTTAAAGGGACATCCTCTGAAGTCCTAGTGCCACTAGGAAAAATCCCGATAATCTTCTTTTCCTTTAGTAGTTTAACTGGCGTTTTAATACTGCTGGGACCAGGATTCTCTCTATCAACTGGAAAGGCATTTATGCTATAAAAAAATTTAGCTGATTGAGGTTTAGCAAATAACTCTTTTTTTGCCATGAAATGAATTTCATTTGGTAACAAAGAAGTACCGAGTGCCACAACATCGACCCATCCTATATGGGAACAAGCTACGACATAACCAGTATCCTTCGGTAATTTATTTTTATTAATTACTTTTGTTCTCCCAAAAATTTTTAAAACAACATTTGCAAATCGACTCGTAAATGCATACATTTTTTCTTTCTCCTTTATGTGCAAAATAACTTCATGTTTATTTATGTGATCTTTCACTATATGTAAGATTTTAATAAGCCACAATAAAATCATCATTTTAAATTATATCATCTACTATTAGTAGTAGATACTATATTTTTTACTACCTACTTATTATATCTCAAAATCGCTAAAAAAAATAGTGCTAAACCCCTACTAATAGGCGCAATAGTTCTAGAAAAAACGATTACTAGTCGATAATTATCATTTCTTTCGGGAATATGTTTTTAAATGGTATAAAAAAAGAAGAAGGATTCGCCTTCTTCTTTCAGACTGTAGACAAACCCCTGAATTTTAGAAATAGAAGTTTGGATATAGTATATTTATTAGTCCCTTTGAATAGAGATGTTGCTTTCCACTCCAAGCAACGCATGAAAATTCCATTTAAGTTTCTAAAAATCTTTTTTATAAATTATATAGCAATTGAAGATAAAACAAGTCGCTTAACCGTATTAGCTACGCCATGCTCATCATTCGTTTCAGCAATTTCAATTGAAGCATTTTTTACATCTTCTCTTGCGTTCCCCATAGCAACTGGATAGCCGACTTTTTCTAACATTGATAAATCATTCATACTATCACCCATTGCTAATATATCTTTTAATTGAACACCTAAATGTTTTGCTAGTTTTACTAATGCATTCCCTTTTGATGCATCCTTATGCTCAAATTCAAAATTATACGTACCAGATGTCACGAGTGTAATCGATGGATCATCTTTGAATGTTTCCCAACCTGCATCCAATTTTTGTTTATCAAAGGAAAAGGCTAAAATATTGTATACATCAATAGTAGGCATTTCTATTTCCTTATAACTATTAATATACGAAAAACCGGTTTGTGAAAATTGGGTAATTGCATGTTTCTCTAGTTCTGCTCGACTAATTTCTGGATTAGCTGTACAAAGTCGATCAAGCTCTATTTCAATTAATTGTCTCCCTCGTTGTGGCGAATATAGATAATCATTACTAAAAACCTCATAATAATAATCTCTTTCTTCCAACCATTGCAATAATTTCATCGCTTTCTGTTTATCCATGGGTACATGATCAAAACGGTTGCCTTCAGGGTCATGAATCGTTGCCCCATTAGCCGCAATTATCCATGTTTTTAAACCGGTATCTTTAAAAATTTCGATAACATCTGGATAGTTTCTCCCTGTTGCTACAATCACTTCTACGCCTTTTTCTTGTGCCATTTTCAAACTTTCCACATTTTGAGGACTAATTTTGCTTTCATGATTTAAAAGTGTTCCATCTAAATCTGTTACGATACATGAAATCATGCTTCTCCATCCCTTCTGTTTGCCACCAATAATTCAACACCATTTTCGTTTAGTAATTCTATAAACCAGTCTTCAGGTTCTTTATCTGTGATAAAGAGATCAATATCGGAAAGCTTAGCAAACTGATAAAAGTCGGTAATGCCAATCTTGCTATTATCCCCTACTACAATGACTTGCTTTGCTTGTTTCATCATCTTCTTTTTAACTGCGCCATCTTCTTCGTCGACAATAGTAAGTCCTTTTTCGGATATACCGACAATACCGATGAACACTTTATCTACATAATATTTATCTAATCGCTGAATTACAGAATTTCCATATAAATATCGATGTTCTTTTTGCATTACTCCACCTAATAAGTGAATTTTCGGCAATTGTTTATCTGATAAAATATCAGCCAAATTAATGGAGTTTGTGATCACCGTACATTCTTGGTTAATATAATTTCCCATTGCCTGAACGGTCGTAGAAGCATCTAGAATAATATGGTCATTATCTCTAACAAAGGATGCCGCTATTTTTCCAATAGCTTTCTTTTCTTCTGAAACGGATTTCAATCGATTATGATAATTATCTACTTTCCGATGAACTTTAGGTAATAGTGCACCACCTCTTGTTCGAATAATTGCCTGTTCCTCTTCAAGCTTTACTAAATCACGTCTAGCTGTATCACGAGAAACGTGAAAGAGGGAACAAATTTCTTCCACAGTAATTTTTTCATGCTGATTTAAATAGTGAACAATGTCTATTAATCTTTGTTCTTGTGCCATATTATCCCCTCAAATTCATTTCTTCTCTTTCTATTTTAAGTTATTTACTTAAAAGTTTCCACAATAACAAACTAAAATAAGTAAAATAATTATTTTCACTTAAAAAAACGCAAATGGATGCTGAATCTATCCATCTGCGTTTTTTTAATTAGTTACCTTCTAACCACTTGATCGTTCCATTTATTAATTGATTAAATTGACTTGAGGATGAAAATGTATGCTCTCCATTTTCAATAAGTAATGTTTCAACCGTTCCTTTATCTCTTCGTAAATACTCTTGTTTATATTCATTCAAATACTGATACGGAATATCCTTATCTGCTGTTCCGTGCGCTATAAGAACATCTCCAGAAAACTGTCGACAGCTTTCTAACGGGAAATAATCCGATAAAGAATCAAAATATGTTTGGTAAAACGAATAACCATAAAAATCAACTACTTCTTTTTCTGCTAATTCGGACAACCTTTCCTCTCCAAATATTCGTTTAATATCAAATGCTGGTTTCCCAACAGCAGCCCACTGAATTAAACGGCTAACGCGCGAATTGTTGATTGCAGTGAATAATGCGACTGCGCCACCAAGACTATGCCCTAGTAAAATAAGTTCTTTTATCGAGAGCTCATCATACGCAAATTGAATCATTGCTTCTGTCTGGTCAATTAAATCGGACAATCGATTCCTGCCATATTCACCACTAGATTCTCCACATCCCTTATAATCAAATCGAATCACTAAATAGCCCATTTCAGTAAGTAAATTACTTGCCTTAACAAACAGTCGGTCTACTCCAACTCTACTGCCAATCAACCCATGGCAGATAATTATTACTTTATATTCGTTGTAGATTTTATTTGGATAATCGACAGACAGTATGAGATCATCGTCCTTCCATTTGATTGTCTTTACCTCAGTCATCTCCACTTCCCCCTAATTACACATGATAATTATTCATTATATATTATTCCTACCTGTTTAGTAAGTTTAAAACAACAATTTTCTGAAATCTTTTTTTCATCATAAAGGAAAGTTACTTCCTTGGCAATTCATGTTTTAAAAAAACATTATGATAAAATAGACTATAGAGAAAATATTATCTACTGGTCAAATACAGGGAAACTTCCACCAGTGGGGTATTTCCTTCCTCCCCCACTGATGGTTAGTTGAGACAATCGGACCTTTACGGACAGCTGGTCTCCCACCTATCTTCCTAGTATTCTCATAAGCTTATGGTTAAGTCTTACTGTCCGTTAAGAGTTGGGATAAAATGGTCTATAAAAAGGAGATTCTTATGTATTATATTGATTACCATCACCATTCCAATCATTCTTTTGATTCGAAAGCAATACTGATGGAAATTTGCAAAGAGGCAATAACTAAAGGAGTGCAAGAAATTTGTTTTACGGAACACTTTTCGGTCAATCCAAATGCTCCTACCTATGGACATATGAATTGGCCAAACTACCTAGCAGATATCCAGAAATGCCAAGTTATTTATGAAGATCAACTTCTAATAAAGATAGGAATTGAATTATGCGAACCACATTTAATGCGCGAACAATATAAAGCTGTTTTATCAACAATTCCTTTTGATTATGTACTCGGCTCTGTTCATAATCTTGCTGGTCTAACACTTCGTAAATATATGAACGCACACCCAAACGAGGATATTTATCTCGCCTATTTTAAAGAGATGTATGAATTAGTTACATATGCAGATATCGATGTGCTTGCACATTTTGACTTAATGAAACGATATGCGCATGCTACAAGAGGAATATATACCTTTGCAGACTATCAAGAAATTATTAGTTCCATATTAAAAATGGCTATAAAAAGAGGAATTGGATTAGAAATTAATACTTCTGGTTGGAGAACAAAATTAAATGAATCATTGCCATTTCTAGAAGTTTTAAAGTTATATAAAGAATTAGGAGGCGAAATACTAACGATTGGCTCTGATTCCCATAAAAAAGAAGATGTTGGCGCAGGCTTCACAGAAGCACTTAATTTAGCAAAAGAAGCTGGTTTCTCTTCCTATTATACATTTGAAAAAAGAAAACCAATACGAATAGACATGTGAAATTAGGATATTGGTCTAAATTAGATCTCTAAATAAATAAAAAGAGGCTGGGACATAAGTATTCCAGCCAAGGATAATTCCGAACAATTATACGAAGATGCTAATGAATGTTCCGTATAATTGTTCGGGCTTTTATTTGTTTTTCAAAGGATGTTTCCATGAAGTTTGGTGCGATTCCCCGCAGCCGGAATACACTTCGCTTTCCATGGGGCTCGCGCTGAGCCGCTTCGGCCTGTGGCCTGCAGGGTCTCAGACTGTCTCGCTAATCCCATAGGAGTCTTCGTGTATTCCGGCTGCTCTGTTTTTCCAACTAATTATATTTCCTCTTGTAAAAAGTATGCGAAAGCAGCCGCTATTTACTAGCTATATTAGAAATTGTTCGTCTTTACAGAGTATCTATTTAGTTATGTCCCATCCTCTTTTTATTTATCTAAACAAACTACTTTTAAATATAGGAAACAATTAACTCTGCTTTCCCATTTAATTCAAATGCACCAAATTTATTTGGCAGCAAGAAATGATCTCCTTTTTGGAAAGCAAATTCTTTCCCATCCTTTTCTAGAGAGCCGTCTCCCTCAATTACGCTACATAATAAGAAAGATTGCTCTTGCTCTCTATTTGCTTTTCCATCTAATGCCCATTTTTCAACTGTAAAATAATCGCATTCAACAAAGTTGGTAATTTCCAAATCTCCTTTTTGCTCAACGGTTGGAGAAGTTGCTGCTAATTGGTGTGGGACTGTTGTTACATTAATTGATTGCTCAATATGTAATTCCCTTTTATTACCTTCACTATCTGTACGATCATAATCATAGACACGATAAGTTGTATCTGAGTTTTGCTGTGTTTCAAGTATGATAATACCTTCTCCAATAGCATGAATTGTTCCACTAGGTACAAAGAAGAAATCGCCTTTCTTTACTGGTACCTTGTTTAATAGCTCATCCCATCTGTTTTCAGCTATCATCGCTTTTAATTCTTCTTTTGTGTTTGCATGATGGCCAAAGATGATTTCTGCCCCATCCTGACAATCAATAATATACCAACATTCTGTTTTCCCAAGCTCCCCATTTTCATGAACTTTTGCATAATCATCATTCGGATGGACTTGTACAGATAAGTCTTGATTTGCATCTAATATTTTTGTTAATAATGGAAAACGATCACCATCTATATTTCCAAAAAGCTCACGATGATTTTCCCATAATTCTTCTAAATTTTTACCTGCTAGCGGTCCGTTCTTAACCATACTTTGTCCGTGCGGATGTGCGGAAAACGCCCAGCATTCCCCTGTTATTTCACTCGGTATATCATAACCAAAGCTACGGAGCGCAGTACCTCCCCAAATTCTTTCTTTAAATACTGGTTTAAAAAATAATGGCTCGTTCATTTGATAATGGAACTCCTTCTTTACAATATTTACAAAACTATTCTAACATATTCCGTAATAAAACGGTTTCGATTTTCAAAAATAGAAAATAAAAGCAAAAAATTAGTGAGAATTTTCCTAGTAGATTACAAAAAAGATATACATTTTTTGCTAAAAATACAAAAAATAAGAGGACAAAATGATAGAAAGGTGATTTAATAGATTTGTAATATATCACCTATAGGGGGAAATTTATGAAAAAGTGTAATTGGAAATCTTTTTTTGCTTTATTACTAATTGTTTCATTAGTTTTTAACATCCTACCGATGAAAGAAGCAAAAGCGATGGAAAACATCACCCATGCTGAAACTCTTTCCATTGGAAAAGAAATAACATCATCTTTTCAAGCAGATGAAAATGTAAAATGGTTTCTGATTGATCCTGCATCAGTCGTAAAAAACGCAACTCATTTAGAGATTAAATTAAATTCTACGGAAGAAATGAATATTTCTGTCTATTCTAGTAAAGAAAATGCGCAATTAAGTAATACTTTTAGCCAATATAACACAGTTAGCTTTATTGACTATGCAGGCGTAATCTATTTTCCAATTGCATGGGATGGACCATATTATATTAGAGTAGACTATTATTCCAACTTAGAGGATGAGGAATACATAGACGAGGATGAGTTCCCTGAAACAAATGGAGATTTTTCCTTAATAGTAAAGGATACAAAGTTGGCACCTACCGTTGAAGTGGAAGAAGCATGTCCAGTCGAATTAAGCATGCTGGATACAAAAGATAATCGAACATTGCTTACACAATTACGAACCATTCGAGATACCATTTTATCATCTACAGAAAATGGGACAAATCTTTCTAGCTTATATTATCAAGTCTCTCCTTTTCTGACAGCAAAAATGATATTTAATAAAACATTGCGACAAGAAGTATTAACAAATTTAACAACATTAAAACCAATTTTCACTAACTTGCTAGAAAATGGGACAACTAGCAATTACAAGATAAGCAAAAACGAAGCAAAGGCAATAAATAATTTATATGCTATTGCTAACGAAGCATCACCTGCTGCTTTACAAACAAAAATGGAAAAAATAGCTAAAAAAATAGATTTGTCGAAATTAGAAGGCAAAACCATTGCCGATATTTTTAAGACATTAGGGGCTTCTAGTTCCACTATTAGCAACAAAGAAATGAATAATAAATTTATCGTCAAAATGAAAGCAGGAAGAACTGTTTCTTCCTTAAAAAACAGTCTAGGTAAAGCAACCGCACAAACGATTAATGGTTTAGAAGGCACAGAACAAATTGCAGACGGCATGTTTACAATTGAATTAGATCAAGGTAAATATACGGCCAAAAGTGCTAATACTCTCATTAACAAAATGGAGCAAGCCAAAGAAGTCGAGTATATAGAGCCAGTGCAACAATATTCATTATTGGCTTTGCCAAGTGATGTGTCTGCCCCTTATCAATGGTCATTAAAAAATACAGCACAAACAAATGGGAAAAAAGGGGCTGATATACAATTCGAAAAACTATATCAGCTTCAGCAATCTTCTAACATGAAACAAACGACAATCGCTGTATTAGATACTGGTGTCGATGCTTCTTTAGCTGACTTTAAAAATAAAATTACTGCTGGCTATAATTTTATCAATGAATCAACGAATGTATATGATGACAATAATCATGGAACCCATGTAAGTGGTATTATCGCTGCTGGCATAAATAATGCTTTTTCCATGTCTGGCATCCATTCCAATGCAAAAATAATGCCGGTAAAAATATTAGACGCCTCAGGTTCGGGGGATACAGAACAAATTGCTAAAGGAATTAAATATGCAGTAGATCATGGCGCAAAAGTAATTAATATGAGTTTAGGCGGTGGGTATAGCAGAGTGCTTGAATCGATGCTTCAATACGCCTATAGCAAAAACGTCACTATCATTGCCGCTAGTGGAAATGGAGGCTATGAAGGTCTTGATTATCCAGGTTCTTCTCAATACGTTACGGCAGTTGGTGCCTCAAATGATTTAGACATCGTTGCCGATTATTCAAGCTATGGAAAAGAGCTGGATCTTGTAGCACCAGGTTCTAATATTCCAAGTCTTGTTCCTAATGGTAATTTAGTGCTTTACAGTGGTACTTCTATGGCTACCCCACACGTTGCTGCTGTGGCTGGATTACTGCTCTCTTTAAACGGAAACCTAAAACCGAAAGAAGTAGAAAAATATTTAACAGATACAGCTACATCCATTATCTTTAAAGAAAATGACAATCCTGAAAACGAGTATATGGAAGAATTTCCTGAGGACTTTCCTGTAGATAGCTATCCAGTAGGCTTTGATAAAGTATCTGGTTGGGGCAGATTAAATGCCTATTCTGCTTTTAGTGCCTTGCAATTAAAAGCTAAGGTTGCACCGATTTATAATAGTACTCGATTACTTACAGGTACAGCTGAACAAGGAAGTGTAATAAGTGTAAAACTGGGCAGTAAAACTTATTCGGCTACAACTGATAAAAACGGGAAATTTGCAGCAGAAATACCGCTGACTCAAACAAACCAACTTCTTTATATCCATTTTTCAAGTAAAGATGGGAAGGCTAGTACATCCATTCGAACAACGGTTCAAAATGACACAAAAGCACCAAGCGCTCCTACCGTTCAAAAACTTGGCGATAATGATGTAGTGCTGAAAGGAACGAGTGAGGCTTTTGCTAGTATTTCCGCAACTGTAAATGGAAATGCGATTGGTAATGGAAATGCAGACTTAAACGGAAAATTTGCTATAAAAATCAAAAAGCAAAAACGAAACACAGTTGTTTCCGTAACAGCTACAGATGGAGCGAAAAATAAAAGTAAAGCAACAACAATTAAAGTGATTGATAACACGCCTCCTTCTGTACCATCTGTAAATGGAACGATTAGTAATAAGTCTGATAAAATTTCCGGTAAAGCAGAGACTGGTTCTACCGTTACAGCTAAAGTCGGAAAAACTACGCTCGGTTCTGCTATTGCTGATAAGAATGGAAAGTATACGATTAAAATCAAAAAGCAAAAAGCGAACACCAAGATCAGCCTAACTGCTACAGATAAAGCAAAAAATGCAAGCAAACAAAAAACAATTACGGTTGCTGATAAAATAGCTCCTGCTGCTCCAAGTGTAAACAATGTTACTACTAAAACAACAAAGATTACAGGCAAAGCTGAAGCAAATGCAACGATAACCATTAAAATTAAAAATAAAGTTTTGGCAGAAGGAAAAGCAGATAACAAAGGGGTATTTTCCATTAAAATAAAGAAACAAAAGGAAAAAACCTCCCTGAATATAACAGCAAAAGATAAAGCTGGGAATGTCAGCAAAACCGTTACTAAGATTGTCAAAAAGGCTAAATAAAAATATCAAAAGAAGGCTCTCTTTTCGAGAAACATTACCGTTTCGAAAAAAGAGAGCCTTCTTAATTTATGCACCTGTATTATATTTTTCTTTCTTGGTTACGATTGTTTCTTTTCCAATCATTTTCCCGTGTAAATAGTAATAAAAAACAATACCAATCAAAATATAAATGCTACTTAAAGAATAAAAAGTATTTAAGCCGATTGCGTCGCCAATAATTCCGACAATATATGAACCAAAGCCAATCCCGATATCAAAAATTGATAAGAATGTTGCTGTTGCAAGTCCCCGTCTCTGTGGAGCTGCTTTTTGGATGGCGATTGTTTGTAGACATGGGAACATAGAGCCATATCCTAAGCCAATTAATGCTGCAGAAAGTAAAAACATCCATTCTGATTGAGCCATTCCAAGGACAATCATTCCAATAGCAAATAATACGATGCATGGATAAACGATTTTATTTGCTCCATATCGATCAAACCATTTTCCTGCAAAAGGTCTTGCCATAAGCATAAAAATTGCATAAACTACAAAGAAATAACCGGATACACTAACAAGCCCTATATTTTCTGCATAGACAGAAACAAAGGAAAGAATGGACGAATAAACGATTCCAAACATCGCAGCAACGATACTAATTTTCACCGCTGTATTTTCCATGATTTGCTCGAATTTAAATCCCTTCTTACTATTATTTTCTTTCTCGACCGTTTCCGTTTCTACCACTGGCTCAAATTTCATGAACCCACCTGTTAAAATAGCTAAAAATGCAAAAATAAGCGCTAATGTAAATAGTGTTGTATTTCCCCATGAGTTAATAGCTTGCAATCCAATAAAAGGACCAACAACCATTGCTAAGTTCATACTCATGGAATAATACCCCATGCCCTCTCCTCTTCTGGAACTCGGCAAAATGTCTGCAACAATGGTTCCAGTTGCAGTGGTAGCCATCCCAAATCCAATCCCGTGCAAGGCACGAACCACAAGTAAACCTTCAATAGAATCAGTAAATAAATAAAAAATTGCGGCAAGTAAGAAAATAAGTAAGGATGTTATAAATATGGCCTTCTTTCCAAACTTTTGCATTAAATTACCTGCTATTGGTCGAATGATTATCGCAGTAATTATGAAGACCGTAACGATCAATCCTGCTGTTGACTGCTTTCCATTCAGTTCTCGAATCGCATAAATTGGTAATGATACTAATAAAAAATAAAACGTCATAAATAAAAAAAAGTTACTTATCCATATTTGGATAAACCCCTTTGTCCATAATGGTTCTTTATTCAATTTTTTTCCTCCTTGCTTGCTAATGATTGAGACCACTGCGAAATAGTTTGTTGCAAATATACCCAAGAATCAACTGGCAATTGTGCAAGCAATTCTTGGTTTGCCTGTAAAACAGCGACTTCCCATTCTTCGTACTTTTGTAATGCTACGTCCGTCAAAAACACTTTGTTCGTGCGTTTGTCTTCTCCCTTTACTTGAAGCACATATTTTTTCTCAACCAGCTTTTTCACCGTACGTGTTACAGGTGGTGCTTCTATGGATAAATATTCAGCAATTTCCTTTTGAGTAAGCGGACCGTTCTTTTTTAATACAAACAAAATTGCCCATTCCGAACTATAAATATCAAAGGGCTCTAATGCTGTATTTAAGTGTTTTGTAAATTGCCTTGCAAGCTGCTGGATAGAATGGAATAATTCATGAGTCGTGTTCATCTCTTTCTCCGATCTAAAATTAATTACCTAGGTAACTATATCATATTTTAAGGACTGATAGCAATATATTACTAAAGGATTGTGTTTTTTCAATAGGAAAAAGAATTAGTAGGAAAAATGGAGCAGCCGGAATACACGAAGACGTCACGGGGATTAGCGAGACAGTCTGAGACCCCGGTGAGGAGACTCAAGCTTCGCCCCACGGAAAGCGAAGTGTATAACTTTACGAAAACAGCCTTATTTAAAAACAGCCTTATTAATCAATCGTTTGATTAATAAGGCTGTTAGTTCTTTATGGAATTATTTTTGATTTCTATGTCTATATAAAGTGAAACTTCCATCAGAGGGGGTTTTCCTTCCTCCCCACTGATGGTTAGTTGAACCAATCGGACCTTTACGGACAGTTGATCTCCCGCCTATCTTCCTCGTATTCTCATAAGCTTGAGGAGGGAATCTTATTGTCCGTTAAGAGTGGGATAAAAAACTGCAGACGTAAGTCCACAGTCCCTTCTTAATCCTTCTGATTAGATAGAAATTACATCGCCAGCATAGATAGTTCCGGTTTGAATGACACTCGCATAGAGACCAAAATGATTATTTTGGTCTTTCACAAGTTGTTTCAATAACTTTGGTTGCCTTGTGCCTGTTTCGGGATCGACCGTAATAATCATACATCTTTCACAATACTTGTTGATTTCAAGAATTACTTCTGTACCAATTTTTATTTGTTTTCCTATCAAGTCTTCTTCCTTCATACTATTTTGTAAATCATATAAGATATTCCCTCTAAATCTCCTTTCATCAATTACTTCACCATACGAAGAAGATAATTCGGATAGTGCCTGTGTAGAGATTAACAAAATATTGTCTTCTTCAATTGCCGGGAACGGAACATAGTTTGGAGAATAGGTGATTGTTTCCAACGTTCGATTTGTTTCTTTTTCCAGCCTTTCTAATAAAGCTGAATCATCCCAATTGTATTCCGAACCATCGCTTGCACTAATTTTCATTTTAGGAAAAGCTTCTAAACAATCATCCCCTATAAACGCTGCTTTGTATGTAACCATTTTAGGATATTGAGTAATCGTTAAATGCTTGTCCTTACTCGACTTATCGATAAAAGCATGACTTCTATCCCCATATATACCATAAGACATGATTCGTGCTTTCGAAATACTTTCTCCGGTAAAAGATTTTACAGGATAACGCATCATTTTATGTACCTTTCCAACAATCATAACTCTCCCCCACCTTTCTCTTTCTTCCATTAAAACAAAAAAACTCCCTAAAACCA
Source organism: Niallia sp. RD1 (assembly GCF_024219955.1). NCBI lineage: Bacteria > Bacillati > Bacillota > Bacilli > Caryophanales > Bacillaceae > Niallia > Niallia sp. RD1. Next base: position 4,303,249 of record NZ_CP100420.1, read on the forward strand.
ATTCTTTTAGAGAGTTCTTTGGATATTAAGGTTGGGTTTCTTTCATTTCAACTGATAATAAACGTTCTGTTCGCGTATCAAAAGTTAAGTTGACAAATACACCTATTTCTTTTTGATCCTGCTTTACAATAAGCTTAAACTTTTCCACTGAAGTTCCTTTTTTATCTTCCTTACCAACATGCAGATAATCGGTAACCTCACTATTAGGGTATTTTTCTTGAGCCTTTGTCATGGCAATTCTGCCCCATTTAACATAAGAAGGTAATGCTTCTGCTTCTGTTTGTAGAGGAAGTAACTGCATAAGAAATACACTCAGCAATAAGATGCCTATGAATGGAAACTTTATTTTTTTCATGCAATCATCTCCTTTCATCATATTTTTAGTATGAACATGGAATGAGAAATTATGTACGTTTAATATGTTAACTAAATTATTTTCAGGTTGACATAAATTATTTCGGGAAGTATAGTAAATAAAGTAAATATTATAAAAGGGAGTGACAAGCTTGAAACAGTGGAAAACAATTGATATTACGATGATTGCCTTATTTGTTGCTTTTATGGCAGTTGGTGCGAATGTAGCAAGTTTTCTAGTAATTGGAGGTGTTCCAGTGACCCTTCAAACATTTTTTGCTATCCTTGCAGGATTACTTTTAGGAAAAAGACTCGGTAGTGTTGCAATGATTGTTTATATGCTCGTTGGTCTCATCGGCATTCCAATTTTCGCAGGTATATCAGGTGGTCTTATTACGATTACAAAACCATCTTTCGGATTTATTTTAGCTTTTATCATTACTGCTTTCTTTGTTGGATTAATAGTTGAAAGAAAACAATCTGTTCCTGTCTATATTTTTAGCGGATTCATCGGTTTAATCATTAATTACATAATCGGAACTAGCTGGATGTATATGGCATATAAACTTTGGTATGCTGCACCAGAAGGCTTTACTTATCAACTATTGTGGAGTTGGATGGTTCTTCCGTTAGTAAAAGATATCATTCTTACGTTTATCGCTGGAATTGTTGGTTATCGATTGTATAATTCCGTTGTTAAAAAAAGTGCGCTCCATACAAATTGGAGTTCTAATTCTAATCAGTAATAAACAAGTCCCCACATCTGTGGGGACTTGTTTATTACTAAAACCGCCGACTTCCTCTATTTTTCGCCATAAAACGACTGTTTAATTTAAAAATCCTGTCTGATTCTGCGCTTTCCCGAGAAATACTTGCCTATTTCCATTCCCGATTATTCTATCAATGAAACATTATCTTACTTGGATAGGATAAGAAAAGTCCAGCGATTCTAATTCATCGGTCAAAACATGTATTTCCACATCCCATTTTCCTGGCTGATTTAATTGGAGATTTTCTGCAAAATAGTGTCCTTCCTTTTCCTGTGTTAGAGGAAATGAAGTTTCTTTTTCTCCATGCTTTAACGTAATCGTAATTTGTTCGATTGGATCGATTGGATTGCGATTATTATCAAATACAAATACTTCATATTGATTTTGCACACCAGTCTTTTTCGGTGTAATCGATAAACTAATATTTTCATTATAACCACCAAGTTCTGCTTCTTTATAAAAAGGCAAATCAATTGGCAAGGTTGGTGTTTGAATTTGTGTAAATGCACTAGTCACAAGTAATATTAAGATACCTAGACCGATTTCAATTTTTATTGATTTTTTATAGAAATCTTTCTTTCCTAATAGAATTCTACTAACCAAGTGATACGCTCCAAATATAAGCATAAATACAAGCAAACCAATTTTAATTAACAAGGTTTTTCCGTATGCCGTACTTACTAGTGAATGAAAATCAGGGATTAATAAAGAAGCATTTATTACTCCCGAAATAGCTAAAACTGCAACTGAGAAAAGAGCCCATAAGGAGTACTTTTCCATCGTTGCCCAGTACATGTCATGACCTTCGCCTTCTTTAGCAAATATCCCTTCTCTCAAAAAGAGTACAATAACAAGCATTCCGCCAAGCCATATGGATGCTGCTAATAAATGAGAAAAATCAAACAAAATTGCTACTGTTTCATATGGTGAACTGGAAGGATGACCAAGAAACGCCTTCGAAGCCATAATACCTAAAAAAGCCAACCCTGGAATAAACCAGTGTTTTCTTTCGAAGTAACTTTCTTTTGTCCAAATAGATCGTTGTCCTACAAAAAGGATAGCTAAAAGGATAATTTGGATAATCCAAATGGTTCCTTCTTTCGTACTTGACAATGTTTCTAATAAATTGGTAGGTTTTATGGAAGCTACTATGCCACCACCTGCATAACTTTGTGTTTGTATTACAAGGAAAGTGAAAATACTAATCGCAAGCAATATGATTGCAGTCATAGAAACTGTTTTTGTTCGTTTTATTAATGTGCTGGACAAGTTTTTTTTCTGAAACCAAATCGTATAAAATAAGAAAAGTCCCATATATAAAGAAAATCCGATATAAAGGAAACCTTTATTTATCATCATACTAATGAATGTTGTTAAATTCCCATTCTCCTGTTGTGTTGGAAATGATGCCCCCTTAGGCAATTCACCAATACTAAACGGAAGCATCCCGGAAACAGAGTGTCCATCCGCCGAAACTACTCTCCATTCTACTGTATAAATATCGTTAGGTAACTCTGGTTTTAAATCCACTTCGATTGATTTTTCCGTATCGGGGTTAATCACAATATTCTTCTGATCAACTCTTTCCCCTGATGAGTTTAAAACATTTAATATTGTAAAACCAGTTTGAATTTTTTCATTAAATTCTATGTACACTTTTTCTGGAGCTTCCTCTAATATTTCATTTTCACTAGGATTGGAATTTGTTATATAAGCATGGGCAGAAACTGTATTTATTCCTATAAAACTAATAATTAGTACAATTAAAGGAAACATAAGCAATATTTTCCTATTCACTTTTTAAATCACGTCCTTCTATTTTCTATATCCCTCCCAATTATAGCGAATGAACACTCATTCGTACAATCAAGTGGTATATTTGTATAGTTATTCGATCATTTTTGCGAGAATTAGTCATCATTTGTCTTCGAATAGCGTATTTTGCGCTTTCCCAAGAAATATTATTATCTATCGTATATTTTTCTTATTACTTGTAAACAATAAGAACAAAATCAAAAGGAGGTAAGTCAATGGATCTTAACATGACTGCTGATGAAGTAATGTTGGCTATTCAACAATTACGTACAAGTGGCATGAATATGAATAAAAAGAAAGTAAAACAAAGCCATCCAGATTTAATGCGCCATGCGCTACATTATTTTCCTGATTGGAATAGTGCAGTTGAAAAAAGCGAATTAGCTTAAAACTTAACCACTATTATTACTTCTTAGACATACATATTCAACAATCGTGTGATAGCACCAAAGACTTACAAAAAGACTTCTGTTAATTGTAATATTTACAATTATAGAAGCTAATAGAGACTTCCCATAAACATAAAACCATTTATTAATTGGTTGTATATAGAGGGAAGTTCTCTTTTTATTTGGCTATGACTGCATCATAGGTAGGGAAGAAGGGTACTAAAGATAATGAAGGAATTGATATTGTTATTAAAGAACGGCAATCGTTCCGCTCTCCTTGCGGCTCTTGTAAATACCATTATTTCTTTATTAAAAGGAGTTGCTTATTTTCTCACTGGTAATGTTGCAATGTTTGCAGAAACGATGCACTCTCTTGGAGATGCAGCCAATCAGTTTTTTGTATTTATTGGTTCTGCCTTGAGTAAAAAAGCACCTACAAAACGATTCCCTGGTGGATTCGGCAGACTTGTCAATATTGTTTTATTGTTTGCTGTTCTTATCGTCGGTATTATGGCATATGAAACAGTGCGTGAAGGAATTGACCATATTATTAGACCACAGGAATCGACTGGCTTTTTTCTTGTTATCATTGTCCTTTCCATATCTGTTTGCTTAGAGTTTACCGTATTAATAAAGGCAATGAGAGAAATCGTTACAACAGCTGGCTTAAAAACTAGAGGCTTACAATTATTCCCTTCTAGCTTTACCTATTTGAAATCAGCAAAACCAGCAACTAAATTGGTATTCTTAGAGGATTCCGTGGCAACAGCAGGAGGAATATTAGCAATCCTAGCAGTAATCGTATCGGAGTACACAAACTTTAAGCAAGCGGAAGGCATTGTATCCATCATTATTGGAATCTTTATGTTTATTGTGGTCGGTAAAGTATTCTTGGATAATGCCGCAGGTGCAATTGGTGAAGCTGACTTGGAGATGCAAGGTGTAATCGGCAATATTGCTATGAAAGATCCAGATGTACGAGATATTCAAGGCCTTGCTGTTTATAAAGAGGGAGAAGATTTTCATGTCGAACTTAGCATCGAAATCGATAGTAAGTTAACGGTCGAGCAAGTTGATAAAATCAGACAACGAATTGAAAAACAAATCCTCACAGAAAAGGGCGTATCCGATATTATCATTGAATTTGATAAAGATGATGGGATTTTAAATTGGCCTCACTCGATTCATAAATATGAAAAGCGGAAAAAAACGCATGAAATGGGAAAATATAACTAACCACCAATGGAGGATGAAGTCTCCGCTGATGGAATTTTCTTTATTTAAGGCTGTTTTCGAAAATTTGTTGCTAATAACCCGGAGCCGGAATACACTTTCCGTGGGGTTCGCAATGAGCCTCCAGGGTCTCAGACTGTCTTGCTAATCCCATGGTGTCTACTTGTATTCCGACTGTTTTATTTTTCCAACTCATTCATTTTTCTGATAAAAAACAGCATTTTTTTAGAAAACTTTCTTATTTAATAACCGCCTCTTCAAAGGGTGCGTAAAATACTCCTTTTGGGGCGAGGATATTTGTTTCTGACTCCTCTTCCCTTCCGTTTACTTTATAGTTGCCTGCTGGAAAGTAATCATAGTATCCTGAATTTATATGCAAATCCACATAATATTCATCCAGTTCCCTCATTAAAATATGATAAGCTTCCCTATCAATAATTTCGCCTAATTCATCTAATGCAAAATTTTCTCTAACTGCTTCCAGAAAAGGTTCACAAGAATCTGCAGCAATATATAAATCGACGTCACAGCATTCCATGCAAAGTAGAACCTCTTCTCCCTTTATATTTTCATATGCATCATCGACCATCTCTTTTAATATCTGTTTAATTTTTTCTTTATTAACCAAATTCATGGTTGTTTTCACTGCAATTCCCTCCAACTATTACGAGCTAAACAAAAATATCTATAGAATTATCATACACAAAAACAAGTACAAAATGAAATAATAACATTTTGTACTTGTTTATTCCCCCTTCAACTTTATTGCTTGTATAACCTCGTTTTCAAATATAGTTTTAATCTAAATGATTCAATAAATCCTTGCTGTTCATATACTCCAATGTATCATGTTGATAACGGGAAAGGATGTATTCAATTTGCGGCATTGGCGATACAATTGATATTTTCTTCTTTTTGATAATCCGAATAATTGGCTTTGCTGTTGATTTTGAATCTGCTATCACCCACTTCCCCTTCTTTTTTCTAAGTGTTAAATCAATAATACCAAGATGATTTCCCCAGTTTCCTGCTTGCACTGCTGGTTTTCCATTAATCAATCCCTTTTCATGATTAACTCCTTTTGGTCCTTTTTCTCCCTTTACTGGAAAAATGCCATGTGAATGTCCATAAAGGATAACATCGATTCCTTCCACCTTACTAATATCTCTTACGTTATTACCTGATTTTGGCCAATAATCCTGATCAGAATATAAGCCTGCATGTACTAAGGCAATGATTAAATCTGCCCCTTCTTTTTTCATTTGCGGAATGATTTCTTCTGCTGTTTTACGCATATTTTTTATAATAAGTTTATCTTTAAAATGTTCCTTATCCCATTCCTGTGTTATTGGAGTGATCAATCCGATTACTCCAACTTTTAAATTTTCCATTTTTCCTTTTTCAGCTACAACCATTTTATCCAATAATAAATACGGTTGAAAAAAATGAATATCATCCTGTTCGTAGCCGTTTCGATCATCCACATAAATATTCGCATTTGTATAGGGAAAATCAGCACCCATTAATGTGTTTAATAAAAAGTCCAACCCAAAATTAAATTCATGATTACCTACTGTTGCTGCATCATATCCCATTAAATTCATACTTTTGTAGGCCGGATGAATATCAGTTGAATAAAACATAGGGGAACTTGCTACATACTCCGCTAATGGACTTCCTTTTATGACATCACCAACATCAAACAATAAAGTATTTCTTTGCTCTTTTTTTGCCTGTACGATTAAACTAGCAACTCGGTTATATCCGAATTCAATCGTTTTCTTTTTTTTCTCATAATTATAATCCAATAGGTAAGAATGAATATCGGTTGTTTCCAAAATTCGCAGTTTAACGGTTGATTCATCAACAATCGCACTATTTGCTTCTATATGTTTTGCGTTTATTTGCATAAAAAGGATAAGTGTGACGGAAAGAATAATTAAAAATTTCTTTTTCATATGGTTGTCTCCCCTTTACTCCCAGCATTCCTTTCGATTCTCTTAGTTTATACATTAACGAAAAGAACTACACCAAGAGGAAGAAAGCATCAAACAAAATGATTTCCTAAAATAGAAAAATCGGGAAAATTGTCAACAATTTAGAAGTTTTGATAGCTTTTGTCTTGTTGCAGGAATTTACATCACGATTCTCTAAATAAATACATAAAGAGGCATATATATTACGTTGATATATAACAAAGGAGAGAGAGAAATGAAAGCATATACGATTAGAGAAGCATCTAAAAAACTTACTGCAACGCCAACTAAGTTAAAACAATGGGAAAAGGAGTTACAAGGAATTATCGTGATACCTAGAACTAAAACCGGGGCACGTATTTATACAGAAAAAGAAATTACATTACTTCATGAAGTAAAAAATTTATATAAAGAAAAACGGAAAACAGCAGAAGTCAAAGAAACATTGACGATGCTCATAAACAGACCTAAAGACGAAGAAGTTCAAAAACCAAAAAAGGAAGCAGACGATGAACAGACAAGCTTCGAAGTTGTTAATAAAAAGGAAATAGATTCGGCTCAGTCTATAGAATCTACACCATCACCTACTGCTGAACAAAATTTCCGCATCCTTCTTTCTTCCTTGGAAAATTACAAGCAAGATTTTCTAGAAGAAGTCAAAGATGAGATCCGTAATGGGCTTAAAAAAGAAGTATTAGAAACAATTACGAAGGAAATTAAAGCTGGCAGTGAAGAAACAATTCATCATATTACAAATTCAGTGAACAAAACACAGGAGAAAACTAGCGAACATTTGGAAGAGTTTTCTGAACTATTACATAAAAATACGGAAAAAACAGCAACGGGATATGAAGAAATTCAGTCTAAAATCAAGAAACTTTCTCAAATATCAAAAGCGGAAAGAAAAACATATTCCAAACAATGGACATCAAATGTTTCTTCCACTAAGGAAATTAAATCAATGATTGAACATCTTTCTAAATCGAACGAAGAATTAAATAAAACAGTGGAACAGTTAAATGAAAATGATCAATATTTAATGGAAACTCTCCGGTTAGAAAGAGAACAAATGAATAAAGAAATCGAACAAAGAGAAAGAAATTTTCAAGAATTAGTACAAACCTTTCGCCATACTGCTGCCTCTCAAGAAAAAAGGCGTCAATGGTGGAGAATTTTTTCTTGATTTTTACATAAGTATATAACGATAAATCTTATGTATAAATACTTAAAGAGTAATCAAAAAATTTTTCAATTTTTGGTTACTCTTTTTCTTTTGCGCTTTTTATATGATAGTATGGTATGGAGAAACGTAATAGTATGTATTAACTGGAGGTAAAAATGTCTACAAATTATAAAATTTTATTTCTTGATATTGACGGAACCATCTTAACACCGGAAGATACGATTCAAGATTCAACGAAAATAGCAGTACAATTAATGAAAGAAAAAGGATTAGAAGTCTTTTTAGCAACGGGTAGACCACTACATGAAATTTCCAATATTGGTGAAACACTTGCCATTCAATCGTTTATCGGATACAATGGCGCTTACGCTATACATAATGGTAAAGATGTATTTAGACAACCAATGAGCCCTGACTTAGTAACCAAATACTTAGAGATTGCAAACGAAAAAGGAAATGAACTAATTTTATATACAAATACTCATAATCTACTTTCACATCCTGAAGGAGAAATGACGAAACAATTTAGTGCAAAATTCCATCTAAAGAAGAATAGAGCCTTTACGACAGATGAAAAAGAAAACATCCTTGGAATAACCGTTGTAAACTTAAAAGAAGAAGATATTGCTTTATACGAAGCATTCCCTGACGTTCACCTTTCGCAAGTAAACATTGATGGATTCAGGCATTCTTATGATGTCATTAGCGATAAAGTCAATAAAGGATTTGCCGTATCCCTTATTCTAAAAAAATTGGACATCGAAAAAGCATCTTCCATTGCCTTTGGAGATGGCCTTAACGACAAAGAAATGCTCCAAGTAGTCGGAGAAGGCTTCGCAATGGGAAATGCTCACGAGATGTTGTTCTCGTATGCAAAACATAAAACAACTTCTGTGACAGATTCAGGAATATACAATGGTTTAAAATGGCTAGGATTAATTACAGAATAATTGGAAATACTCTTTTAAACCAAAGGATCGGTCTCAAGTTAAGAGACCGATCCTTTTTAAACTTCTGTACTTTCTTCACTAGCATCCTGTTTATTTAGATGCTGTAAAACTTTTTTATCAAAATATTCTTCGTTCATTTTGTAGGAGATTTCAAAAGCTGGCGTGGTTGCGAACTCTTTTTTAATCCAGTAGTAATTATCTTCTTTCGTTGGCTCTGTTAAATCAAGCATTATAGTAATTTCAAGAGAAATAAGATTTTTATTCTTCGTAATATTAACAGTTGGATTCGTACTTCGAGCTACTTTGTTCATTAGCTTTTTATTAAATAGCATGGAAAAGTGCAGCTCGTTACCGCTTTTATTTTTCTTATTCAGTTTCAGTAAATAGGAATCACCTAGATCTACTAATTTTTCTTTATCCATATTTTCGATTGCTAATATTAACCGTATGTACGTATTTTCCACTGGTGCAATGTTTATTTTTGTTGAGCTCATTTGTAACCTCCTCTTACTTGAAACCGTAAAATTGACCCTTTTTATCATATGACAACATCTCGTTTATTATAACGAAAAAAACTGTCCAAAAATAGCTGCTTTCGCATAATTTTATCCCACTCTTAACGGACAGTAAGACTCCCGCCTCAAGTTTATGAGTACACGAGGAAGATAACTGGGAGATCAACTGTCCGGTCCGATTGGTTCACCTAACCATCATTGGGGGAGGAAGGAAACTCCCCAATGATGGAAGTTTCACTTTATAATGGCAATATAACTTCTTTTCGATATCTATCTCTTCGCAGCCTTAATCTCCTACTTTGTATATTCTTATCTTTCTAACGTCATAATGCAAATAAAATGCTTGTCTTTCATATAAAAATAAAAAAGGAAGCATTTTTGCAGGAAATAAGTGTGTGCAATGTGTATAATAAATAATAATAACTTATTAATAGTTAAAAGGAATATTTTAAAATGAGGAGTTTAAAAATGAAAGAAATTAAAACAGTAGATGTATTTGAAGAAATTATTAATAATGGAGAAATAAATATTGTAAAGTTTTTTACGACTTGGTGTCCAGATTGTACAAGAATGGATATGTTCATTGACGATATCGTTGAAGCAAATAATGACAAAACATGGTATACCCTAAATAAAGATGAACTGCCAGAAATAGCTGAAAAATACGATGTAATGGGAATACCAAGCCTACTAATTTTTAAAAACGGCGAAAAAATCGGTCATTTACATAGTGCTAATGCAAAAACACCTGAACAAGTTGAAGAATTTTTAGCAGCATATAAATAATTTAATCACATACACATCAGCTCCAAAGTACTTACAGCTAGACACAAATTTGCTTTAAAACTTATATTTTTTTAAAGGTCAAAAAAGAAGCTGGGACATAAGTATTTTCAACCAAATAACCCCAAACGATTATACGTACATGCTAAGAAAAGTTCGTATAATCCGTTTGGGGTATTATTCATTTTAAGAAAGAAGGTTTGTGGTGATCACCCGCAGCCTGAATACACTTATATTTTGTTTTGTCCCAGTCTGTTTATATTGCCTTCTCTATTTCTAAATCAACCTGTATTACGTAAACCGGCAGCAATACCATTAATTGTTAAAAGAACTTGGTTCAATAATTCCTTATCTGGAATTTCCTGTTCACGAAGCTGTTTAATTAACTCTACTTGGAAGAAATTCAATGGATCTACATATGGATTTCTTCTATAAACTGATTCTTGAATAGAAGGTGTGTGATCAAGTAATTCTTCAATTCCTGTTATTTCTAGTAAGATCGTTTTTGTTTTATTATATTCTTCTTTAATAATTTGATAAATACGATTCCCAATTGCTTCATCCTCAACAAGAGAAGAATATTCTCTAGCAGTTGTTAAATCTGCCTTCATTAAAGCCATCTGTAAATTATCGATTGTTGAGCGGAAGAATGGCCACTTCGCATACATTTGCTTTAGAATTTCAAGATTGCCTGGCTTTTGTTGGGCGAATTCAGAAAGTCCTGTACCAGACGCATACCAAGCTGGAAGTAGTTGTCTGCTTTGCGTCCAAGCAAATACCCATGGAATTGCACGTAAATTGTCAAACGTTGTTTTATTTTTTCTACTCATTGGTCTCGAACCAATTTTTAAATTACCTATTTCATTTAAAGGTGTTGCTTCTTTAAAATAAGTCATAAAATCAGGATCATTAAATACTAACGATTGATATTTAGCAAGAGAAATAGCAGAAATTTCTTCCATGCAATCTTCCCAAAGACTTCTTTCCTCTTTATGCTCGCTAATATCCTTTGATATATGGGCAATTGCCATAAGCAAAGTGGAAGTTGCTTGCTCTAAGCTTCTAAAAGCGATATCTTCCAATAAATAACGCGAAGATAATACTTCCCCTTGTTCCGTGATTTTTACCCCATCTCCTAATGTTTCAGCTGGTTGAGAAAGGATACTTTTATTTAATGGACCGCCACCACGACCAAGCGAACCACCACGACCATGGAAAAACTTTAAGCCGATTTGATAGTTACTTGCCATTTCATGAATTTCACGCTGTGCTTTGTATAATTTCCAATTCGCTGTTAAGGTACCGCCATCTTTACTACCATCAGAATATCCTAACATAATTTCCTGTTGATCATTATGCTGTCTTAAGTGCTCTCGATAAACGGGCATACGGAATAATGTTTCAATAATTTCAGGTCCAGCAACTAAGTCATCAATCGTTTCTAACAATGGTGCAACATTTAAACGACTCTCAACCGTGCCATCTGCATGTAAGCGATAAATTCCAGCTTCTTTTGCTAATACAAGCACTTCTAGAATATCACTTGGTGAACGAGTCATACTTACTAAGTATACATTAATAGCACGTTCTCCAAATTTCTTATGCGCCTCTCTTATCATGGAAAATGTACTAATCATTTCCTGTGTTTCATCTGAATAATCCTCATTTAATAAAAGAATCGGACGTGGATCATTTAAGACAGTTTCAAGTATGCGCAACTTTTCGTTTTCCGGTAAGTTTTTATAATCATCTGTTATGCCAACTTTACGTAAAATCTCATCAATAGCAGCTTCATGCTCCCCACTATGATTACGAATATCCAATGTTGCTAAATGGAATCCAAACAGTTGAACCTGACGAATCATTTTTTGTAAATCCTTTTGCTGATGTGCTTTAGGTTGATGCAACGCAAAACTTTCTTGGATTAAAAATAAATCATCTAATAGCTCTTGTACTTTCACATAGCCTTTATCAGACTTCCCATATTCCCTTAATCTTTCCAAAATTACTGAAAACTTTCTGCGATAAACTTCTTTTTCAACCGGCCATTTTTTTTCAGGAGTCAAATATAACTGTTCTTCCTCTATAATGGATTGAATTAGCTTTGAGCTAACTTTTACACGATTGGTAGAATGGCTAAATTTCTTCATTAATTCGTCAACTGCATCCATGTATTTCTGAATTACCAATTCATTTTGTTTATGAAGTGTTTGCCATGTAACATCCGGAGTTACATTCGGATTACCATCTCGGTCTCCCCCGATCCAAGAACCAAACCATAGGAAATTAGGTACTTTCCACTCAAAGTTAGGATAGTTTTCGAGGAGCGCATCCTGAACTTCTTGATGAATTTCTGGCAAAACATCAAACAAAGTCTGATCGAAATAATAAAGCCCATTTCTTACTTCATCCATTACAGTAGGACGTTCTTGACGAAGCTCATCTGTTTGCCACATAATCGTGATTTCTTCAAAAAGATCTTCGTCTAACTGTTGTCGCTCTTTTTTCGTTAACATTGGATTATCAAGCTGTTTCATGATAGTAGCAATTCTTTTTTGAATCTCTAAAATTGTACGTTTTGTTGATTCTGTTGGATGTGCAGTAATGATTAGTTCTAGCGAAAGAGTATTTAACACCTCTTGAATCGTTTCTTCCGATAAATCCTTTTGTTTAAATGCCATTATTGCACGATCAATTGAATACGGCTGTACGCCTTTTTCTTGACTCAATTGATATTCTCTTCTTCGACGAATGCGATGATTTAATTCAGCAACATTCACTAAATGGAAATATTTCGAAAACGCACGAATTACTTGTCGGCGAACAGGTTTATCTAATTTTTCCATTTCAAGCTTTAATTGGTTATATGTATGTTCATTATTTGTTTCGCGCAGTTCTTTTGCTAACTTACGAATTACCTCTACCTTTTCTAATAATTCTTGGCCACCATGGTGGATAAGCACTTCACCAAGAATATTACCAAGGTGTTTGACATCTTTCCGTAAAGGTAAACTGCTCTCATTTCCTTTTATCGTTGTTGTCATTAGATTACCATCCCTTAATCTAAATTTTTTTACATAAATACTTTATTACCATTAATCCTATCACTAATCTTTTAAAAATTCATTAACAAAAATCAATAATTAATAGATAGAAAAGATAGATTTCGAATAATTTATCTAATATTTATATCAATTATTCATCAATAACAAAAAACAGAGTATTTTCAATCTATTTTTGAGTATTTATGGAAATAAATAGGCTATTCATTATATTTACTTGAATCTCATAATTTTGGTTACATAATGTATATAACCTAAATATTTAAATGTGTAAACCTTTTTGCGTAAAGTTATTTAAATTTGACGGATTTTATTTAGTACAGGTTCCATTTAGTAGAAAACATTAGCATATAATAACCAGGATGGAAATATCGTTTTTGAGAAATTAATTTTTAGGAAGTGTAAAAAAAGGCTGTTTTCGTAAATTTTGTTGCTATGACCCGCAGCCTGAATACACTCCGCTTTCCGTGGGGCTCGCGCTGAGCCGCGGTCTGCCTTTGGCCTGCAGGGTCTCAGGCTGTCTCGCTAATCCCACAGGAGTCTACGTGTATTCAGGCTGCTCAGATTTACTCATTAATTGATTTTTTCTATTGAGAAAGCAACAATCTTTTAGAAAACAGCCAAAAAAAAGGAAGTGTCTCCACTTCCTTTTTTTAATGATGATGATGTTCTTTTGATGGATTATAAATTGTAAAACCTGGTTGTGGAACATGGAAATATTGAATCCATACACCATCCAAGAACTCTGCCTCTCTTGTATCCAATAAAATAGGAATGTCCTTATCAGATTGAACAATTTCATCATGCTCAGTCTTTTGGTCCAATTTCAGATCATAATGAGCATGGTTTCCATGATTCTCAGTTATGTATACGCGAATCATTTCTCCTTCTTCAGCCTTTTCTAGCATTTGATTGAGAACTTTTACCGCGTGTCTGTTTATTTTGACTTTCATTCTAATAATCCTCCTAAGCAAACATTTGCCTTCTTCTAATACCACTCTATTGTAATCTCCTATTCCGGCGTTTGCAAATAATCAAGACTTTTTAGAGAAATTTCTTAGAATTACTACAAACGTAGCAGCCAAACATACCAACAGCTAACATTCATAATCTTAAGTACCCAAAATAAAAAGCAACCCAACAACAGATTGGAATTGCTACTTTACCATTTATAACGCTAGATCACCGCAAGATCTTTTTGAATAGATTTTAAATCATTAAGTTCACTTGCAAATAAATCAAATTGCTCTTTATTCAAGCCATCTAAAGACTCATTTACTTTATATTCTAAATAATTCATTCTCAATTCCATGTCCAGTAAAGATGTAATCTTTTTACTGGAGATAAATTCTTCGATTTCATCCACAAACATGAAAAAACTATAATCCTTTATCATGACAAGTAAAAGCCAGCCAAGTGAATCAACGTACTTTCTTTCCTCAGTAACCGTAATGATATCACCTTTATGTAAATCTAGAATGAATGAATGTTCAGGTCTAGGACAGGTACATTCGATCATATATTGAAATGGAGCTAAAACAATGAAATCATTTTTCATTATATCTTACACCTTCCTATTCTTTTCGTTTATTTGTTATTATTTTAAATGAAAATGATTATCACTGTCAATTGATTTTTCCTTTATAATGAACTTTATCAAAATAAAAGAGGATGGGACATAACTAAATAGATACTCTGTAAAGACGAACAATTTCTAATATAGCTAGTAAATAGCGGCTGCTTTCGCATACTTTTTACAAGAGGAAATATAATTAGTTGGAAAAACAGAGCAGCCGGAATACACGAAGACTCCTATGGGATTAGCGAGACAGTCTGAGACCCTGCAGGCCACAGGCCGAAGCGGCTCAGCGCGAGCCCCATGGAAAGCGAAGTGTATTCCGGCTGCGGGGAATCGCACCAAACTTCATGGAAACATCCTTTGAAAAACAAATAAAAGCCCGAACAATTATACGGAACATTCATTAGCATCTTCGTATAATTGTTCGGAATTATCCTTGGCTGGAATACTTATGTCCCAGCCTCTTTTTTATTTTGCCGTTAAACAGACTGTGTTTCAACAACTGTAGGAACTTTTTCTATATTACTTTTGCTTGTATTTCGATGTGCTATTTTTTCCTTAAAAGTACTCATCATAAAGGAAATAATAAATACTGATACAATGCTGTATAGGCCTCTAACTAGTCCAACACTATACAGGCCAATTAAAATAACGATTGTATCAAAAATAAAATTTGTTTTCCCCATATTCCAATTAAATTGTTTTTGAAGCGTAATAGAGAGAATTTGTGCGCCCCCTAAGGACGAACCATTCATAAACAAAATAATTGTTCCTATTCCAATAATAACACCACCGATCATGGAACCTAATAAAGGATAAAGGGCAAATGGCGGAAGAATGAGGGAAAGTAAATAAGAAAATAAAGTAACTAACGAAACCGCTAATATGGTGGACAAAGTAAATTTTTTGCCCATTTTAAAATAAGATAAAATATAAAATGGAATGTTTATTAAAGTAAATAAGATGGAAAAAGAAATAGGTAGCAAATAAGATACACTTAATGCAAGTCCTGCTGTTCCTCCAGTGACAATCGCAGATCCTTTTAATAAATACAGACCAAATGATGTAATTAAACATCCAAACATCATAACAATTATTTTTTTCAACTACATACACTCCTATAGTAATGATTATAAGTGGAAGGTAAACGAGGATTCATTGATGAAATCCTATAAACATGTGGTTTTTTGGGTGGAATTCTTACATATATAATGATAGAATATATCGAAGCATTTTTACATACCAATATGAATGTAATTATCTTGTACATCTTCAATTTCGCATGAATATTTGTGCGATTACATTCAATTTGCAAAAAGGAGCATTCGTTAAAATGGATAAAGTTGACATACAACTACTTAAAATTTTACAGGAAGATGCAAGAATTACAGTTAGTGATTTATCCAAAAAATTAGCTTTAAGCCGTCCAAGCGTTTCGGAAAGGTTATTAAGACTGCAAGAAAAAGGGATTATTTTAGAATTTAGCGCAAGAATATCTCCTGCAAAGTTAGGGAGAGAAACACTATTATTTATTCAAATTAGTGAACTAAAAGAAGAGCCTCATGCATTTGAGGAGTTTATCAAAACAGAAACGGATATTATTGAATGCCATCGCGTAACCGGTACTGTGAGTTATATAATTAAAGCAGCTGTTTCTGGAATAGACGGAATGAGAAACTTGGTTGATCGTCTAATTCCATACGGCACCATTAATACCTCTGTTATTTTAGCGTCACCTGTTCCATATAGACATATCTTGCCAAACGACCGGTCAGAAAATTAGACTAAAGATTCGCTATATAAAAAATGAAAAAGTCTGTGTAACCACAAGGAACAATAAAACACTCCTTATGATTACCAGACTTTTATTCTTTTTGTTTCAATATAGAGAATAATTCCTGAAGATGATGAATTTCATATGTTGGCTGGATTTCTTGGTTTATAACATTTTCACGATTAATCCAGACTGACTTAATTCCCGTACGGTTTGCCCCTAAAATATCTGTCATTAAATTATCACCAACCATCAAGCATTCTGATTTGTCTACACCTACTAGAGAAACGGCATGCTCAAAGATGGAAGGATCAGGCTTTCCTCTCCCAAAATCTCCAGAAATAACAATATAATCGAAATAAGGAGAAATCTCTGGTGTGATGGATAGCTTTGTATTTTGCAAATGAGGAGATCCGTTCGTTAATAATAATAAAGAATATTTCCCCTTTAATTGATCAAGAACTGAAAATGTTTCTTCAAAAACATAAGGTGATTTCTTTCTGTTCTCTGGAAAAGCTTTAGCTAGTTCTTCACCGAAGTTGTGATCATGGATCCCTAATGTTAACAATCCTTTTGTCCATGCTTCTTTTTGATAAACAGGAATAAGCTCTCTCATTTTTGGAAAGAAATCATGTTCTTCTAGAAACTCTCCCCAAAGTCCTTCAAATGGATTAATACCTATCATTTTCGTAAATGCATAGGTATCATAGCCTTCATATAAAGCTCTTGCTTCTTTTCGTACCGCTTCTTCTAAACGTTCAGCTGAAATATTATATCTTTCTTCTGCCAATTTACAAGTCTTTAAGAAAGCTTCTTGTACACTTTTTTTATCCCATAATAACGTATCATCCAAGTCAAAAAGAATTGCTTTAATCGTCATTCACTGTTTCTCCTTTTTAAACAAAAATATTTTATTTAGGGCAAAGCCTAAAAAAGTAATCTTTCTTTATTAGATTACAAGTGTTTGTCCACAACGTAAACCCTTCTTTTGATAAAAAACAGGATTTCGCATCATAGAAGCAAAATCCTGTTTTTGGATCTCAACGTTAAAATAATATCCTAAAATATCATTTCAATTTTTTTATAAAAACAACTTTTAGATAATTGCTTTCCTTTACTTCTTTAATATTCGCAAAATCATTGGGTAAGCCGAATTGCTCAACAATTTGATACCTTTCTTTTTGCTGATTAAAAGCTGCTTCAATAAAACTTCTGAACTTTTTCATATCAAAGGTTGCACAATTAGTGGAAGCAACAATAATTCCATTTTGATTCGTAATGGCAATTGCTTCCCTTAATAAATTCGTATAGTCTTTTGCAGCTCGAAACGTATGCTTTTTTGAACGAGCGAAACTTGGTGGATCTAATATAACCATATCGAAGGAAAGTTGTTTCTTTACAGCGTATTTAAAATAATGAAAAACATCTTCTACCATAATTTTTTGCTTGGATACGTCGATTCCATTTAACAGAAAATTATCCGCTGTTTTTTGTTTACTCCGATTTGCTAAATCGACACTCGTTGTCGATACACTGCCACCAACAGCTGCCGCGACTGAAAATGCACCTGTATAGGAAAAGGTATTAAGGACATTCTTTCCTCTCGCGTATTTATCACGGATAGTTTTACGAACATCTTTTTGATCTAAAAAAATCCCTGTCATTGCACCTTCATTTAAATTCACCGAATATTTAACACCGTTTTCTAAAATAGTGATTGGAAAATCGCCCTTTTTCCCAGCGACAAAATCATCATCTTCCATATAAGTTCCATTATCGTCAAATCTTTTTTTCTCATAAATTCCCTCCACATCTAAGAGGTGCAGTAAAGATTCAACAATCAAGCTTTTGTATTTGTATATTCCAATACTATACCATTGTATTAGAAGATAATTTTGATAGAGATCTACAGAGAATCCGCCTATTCCATCGCCTTCCCCATTAAAAATACGGAAAGCAGTTGTTTCTGTATCTTTAAAATAGGTAACTCTTTTATCAATCGCTTTCTTTAATTGTTCTTCAAAAAAAGTACGGTCAATTGACTTGTTCTTTTCTCTAGTTAAAATCCAACCAATTCCCTTATTTTGAATGGCGTAATAGCCTCTGCCGATAAATTTATTCTTTTTCGTTACAACATCTATAATTTGCCCTTCTTCTAAATCAAGGTTAGTCGCAATAGCGTCTTTATATATTAAGGGATTACCATTTAGTAAATTTTTTTCAAATGGTGTTTCAATTTGCACTGTTACAATTTCCATTTTGCCACCTTTAACTTTCCAACCTAATATTTTATTTTCTCTTTCTATTATACATGAAAAGAGACTAGGCGCTAGTTCCCTTAAAAGCATTAAAAAAGGCATCCACTAATAAACGGATACCTTCTTCCTTTTTTATTTTGCAGTAATTATCTCATCCACAATCCCATAATTTTTGGCTTCCCCTGCACTCATAAAATAATCTCTTTCCGTATCATTGGCAATTTTTTCAATAGTTTGACCAGTTTTATCTGCAATAATTTGATTAATATGTTCTTTCAACTTTAATATCCTTTTCGCTGATATTTCAATTTCGGTCGCCTGTCCCCTCGTTCCTCCAAGCGGCTGATGTATCATAATTTCGCTATTCGGTAAAGCATATCTTTTTCCTTTCGCACCTGCGAGAAGCAGTAACGCCCCAAAGGATGCAGCCATGCCTGTGCAAATTGTCCGAACATCTGGTTTAATATAGTGCATCGTATCATAAATAGCAAAGCCAGCAGAAGTTGAGCCACCAGGACTATTAATATATAAAGAAATATCTTTTTCCGGATCTTCTGCTGCGAGAAATAGCAGTTGAGCCACAATATTATTAGCTACTTGGTCATTGATTTCATCCCCAAGCATGATAATTCTATCCTTCAAAAGCCGAGAATAAATATCATAGGATCTTTCTCCATTTGCTGATTGTTCAATTACATAAGGAATTGTACTCATTTTTATAGCCTCCCGTACCGATAATTTTTTTAAGCTGCCATAAGCATTGTTTGGTGAGACAAATATTTTTTCGCTTTTTTCACTAAAATGATGTCTTTATAGATAGAATTAATTAGAATAGCTGGATCTTCTTTCTTTAGTACTTCATAGTACATGCTTCGAATGATTTCCTTATTTTCATCATAAGGAACTTTCACTATTGTATTTTCTTTTTTCACTTGATTTCTGGCCCGAAATAATATCGATTTCACAGCAGTTTCTGTCATATTTAACAATTCGCCAACTTCTTTTAAGCGAAATTGAAATCCTTCTACGAGCATATAAACAATTCCTTGTTTAAATGTCAGTTTTTCAGCTAGTAATTCTGCCAGCATCATGGAAGTTAAACTGTTTTTTTCTATTCCTGTTTCGTTTGTTTTGATTCCAATCATTTCTTGCTTTTTTCTTATCTTATCAATCAATTGATTATTGGCAATTTTTTTAAGCAAAGCAGGTGTAATATCTTTCTCTTTATAATTCTCCAGCGCTTTTAAAATAGCATCCTGGATTAAATCTTCCCGCTCCCATTTATCCAGCGAAAGGTACTTGCAATAATGATCAAGTTTTTGATATAAATCGTCTATATTTTGTATTTCCCTCCTCATTAATACATCCCTCCTTTTACTGTTTATATATAGAACGTTTGAGATAGCGAAAAAGATACGGGTCATAAAAAAATAATTATTCTTCCTCTAATTGTTATTTTTTACATTTTGATTTTCAGAAATTTTCTTATCAAAATCGATTTTTCCAAGCAACTTTCTAGCACGGTCTTCCACAATATTAAAGCTCTGCCATTTTTGTTTCTTCTGCTGAAGGAGTTCCTTTTTAGCAAGCAATAAATGTTTTACACTTTTCATTTCCGGATTGCTTTCGTAATAATCCACTAAAACTGGAATGGTTGAATATGATAATGCATCTATATAGGAAAAATCAATTAAATTTGTTTCGTCAAAGCGCTGCAAATTCTTGCTGACGATTAATCGATCGATATCCATTACATTTAGTCCACAATAATATAATAGGGACAACAATAAGAAAAAGCGTATAAGTTGAAGTTTCTCCACCCAAATTTTTATTAGTGTAAACGAGAAAAATACCGCTAAAAAGATAATGAAAGAATGAGAAAACAAACGTAAATACGTATAGCCATACGCCTGTTCATATAAAGACAATCGTAAATGAGCAGACAAAAGAATGATAAAGCTAAAAACAATTAAAGAGGATAAAACTATTTTTAAGAAAAGAGTACGGTTTTTAGCAAATCTGTTTACTAATAAAATAATGGATATATTAATAACTGTTACGATAATAAGTTCAAAGAACCCCCTTCTCGCATAGGTTGCATAGGTGAAACCATTTATTAATACATCATTGAAGAAATATTGAAATTGTATGACGGTATAAAATATATACAGTCCATTAATAGAAAGTAAAATTGTTAATAAAGTTGCTTGTTCCCATCTTCCTTGTTTAACCTTTCTCTCTTTTGGGATGATAATCGACTTCTTACTAATTGTTTTCATTAATAGTAATAGAAAAACAAAGATAAAACCAATTCGTATTAACGTACTTATTTCATCTACTTTAAAAGAAACAAGCCAGGTAATTATTGTTTCGACCATCGTACTAAAATGCTGATCTGACATACTGAGCAGGAAAATCAGTATTATCAAAATTGGCATAACAATAACAATTCCTAATAATATTCTTTTCATTGCTACATAATCCCTTTCATTGGCACGTCTTTTTACCGATTTTCGAACAAGAAAGGTTAAATATTTTCCTAATTTAAAAAAGGAAGATACTTTCTTTTGAATATAAAGAAAGGCGTCTATATTACTCCAATGAAGAAAAGCGGGACTTGTAATTAACACAGTGTGAAATCCAATTAAAATAAAAACAACTAAAAGATTTAAGGGATAAAAATAAGGATTACCAATAAAAACAAATGATAATGTTAGTAACCATATGCATACGAATATGTAAATGCCTATTAGACGATGTGTATGTGTTTGTTTCCTCGTTAGATAAAAATAAAAAACATAAAAGACAACAACAAAAATACTAAGAGAAATACCGATTGTCTCTGTAAACAATGTCACTTCAGCAATAATTGCAAGTAAAAAACAACCTATGAAATAAATAAAATTTTTCTTGTTCATTTTATTCTCCCCTTACATAGTTATTCTATATAGTCAAATAAAAAATAAATAGAATTTCATTGCACAGTAATACTAGGTAGGATGCAAAAGAACAACTTATACCGATCTCGTTGTTCCATAGCGAAATGCGAGAAAACATATTGGATATAACATAATCGTAAAAGAAATACAGATAAGGATAAATTCTGGTGTTAATAATGGATCAAATATTGTTGACGGAATGATCTTAAAGACAACGGAACACATAAGTAAAAGATTAGGAACTAACGAAATGCAAAAGGTCTTCATTAATAGTTTTTTTCCGCCAAGTCCAAATTCCTTGCCCACTTCATATCCAAGCAAAAGCCAAAAGAATAAATAAAGCATAATAAGAAAAAACGGAATACTTGTTAGGAATAACCATAATTTGCTGATTGTTGGATTAGATAGGTGATGATAAATTACCGTCAACCCAATACCTCCTACAAAGAAAAACAAATTTGCAAAAAAGAAGTTCCATTGCGTTTTTTTGGCAGTCATCGTTAGCTCTTCTTGATACAATGCAGCAATTTCCTTTGGGAATCCTAATCTTTCTATTGCGATGGTGATTGCTTCTTGTTCTGTATATTGTTTTTCTAAAACAATATCTTCTAACATATCCGCTAGATGAAGTTCATATTCCCTACATATTTCTTCTGATTGTTCATGCTCTTTTAGTAAATCCCGCAGCTGTTGCATGTAGGATTCTTTTGAAGCAATCATACGCCTTTTCTCCCAATGACTTTATCAATCGTTTGCACAAAGTTTTTCCATTCCGCTGTTTTTTGCTCTAATATTTGCTCACCAGCCACTGTAATTTGGTAATACTTTCTCGCTGGCCCCTTTTCTGATTCCTTCCAGAAAGATTTCACATATTCTTGTTTTTCTAATTTATGTAGCGCTGGGTATAATGTCCCTTCTTTGACTTGCAAGGAATAGTCACTTCTTTTCTCCATCTCTTTTACTAGTTCATATCCATACATTTCCTTTTCTGCTAATAACTGAAGAAGTATTAAGGATGTACTACCTTTTACTAACTCTCTGTTAAACATAATTTCACCTACCTAGAATTAAAATGTACTATGTTAATATTGTATCGTTCGAATTGTTATTATGCAATATTAAATACTATTTGTTCTTCTAAATTTTTTTTATCGTTTTTTTTCTGATACTATATAAAATGATAAAGTGAAACTTCCATCAGTGTTTTTTTTCCGTCATCCCCCACTGATGGTTAGTTGAACCAATCGGATCTTAACGGGCAGTTAGTTGATCTCCCACCTATCTTCCTCGCATTCTCCTAAGCTTGAGGGGGAGTCTAACTGTCCGTTAAGAATGAGATAATTTTTTTAATAAAGTTTGTTGAAAGGTGATCTACTCATGGTAAAAACCCATAAAAAAGAAAGTACCGCCCACTTAATCATTCGATATTTGATGCTAACAATAGGTGCAGGTTTTGCAGCAATCGCAATTGATTTATTTTTAGCTCCAAATACAATTATTGATGGTGGAGTTATTGGAATTTCACTGATTCTTAAATATAGTTATGGCTTAAACTTCGGAATCCTTGTCTTTATTATCAACCTACCTTTTTTATTTGCTGGCTATAAATATATTGGGAAAAACTTCTGTATTTCTTCCCTTTATTCAATCATTATGCTCGCAATCATTGAGTTTTTGCTTGAACACTTTGAACCAATTACCACCCAGCCGCTACTTGCTACAGTTTTTGGAGGGTTATTGCTAGGTGCAGGTGTTGGCATTGTCATTAGAAATTCAGGTGCATTAGACGGTACAGAAATATTAGGCATCCTGCTTACTAAAAAAATCCCCTTTTCTGTTGGAGAATTTGTGATGTTTATTAATGTCTTCATTTTCTCTTGGGCTGGTTTTGTTTTAGGTTGGGAACAAGCAATGTTTTCAATTCTTACCTATTATATTGCAAGTAAAGCAATTGATGCGGTTATTCAAGGATTTGATGATACAAAAGCTGCGATGGTTATTTCGGATGAATATGAAGAAATTGCCCAAGCACTTTCTGACCGGCTAGGAAGAGGAGTAACAAAGCTTAAAGGAAAAGGTGGCTATTTGGATCAGGAAAAAGAAGTATTATATGTAGTGTTTACCCGATTAGAGGTAGCAAAGTTTCGAAGCATTGTTCAAGAAATTGACCCAAATGCATTTATTACAATTATGGATACACAAGAAGCACATGGTGGGAAATTCTCTAAATCTGCCATTCATTAAGCAAGTTTTTTTCTATTGGATATTTTCCCACTGATCGAAGTTTTCTTTATGTGTAACAAGACTCCATTGCTTTTAAGAAGCAATGTGAGTCTTGTTTTGCTTTCAAACTAATACCCTCTATAAAAATTTCATATTTCTCCATAAAATCTTGAAATTTATCCTTTATACTTGAGAAAGTAGCTGAAATATTAGGAGATAGACGATGAAGAAACTCTCAATAAAAATTGGAATCATATTTTTTTGCATTATTTTCGGACTTATTACCTTTATGCTCTTCCTATTACATGAAGCAGTTGTGGAAAATAGAGTAAAGGAGGAATTAAATGCTCTACAATCAAGAGGAAACTCACATCGAACTGTATTAGAAAAGCATTTTAACAAAGAAATAATCGAACATGTTATTTTGATGGAATCTGAATCAAACACGGACGTAGTAATTACAGATGAAAAAAAGAATATACTTAGTTCGTCCATAACTAACCATTCATATGATAAATATATAAAAAAAGAATTTGGTGATATTCCATACAAAGGGAAAATCGCGGAAGGGAATTGGCGGCAAGAACCGGTTATTTCTACAATGAGTCCCATAAAGATTAATGGACAGACAAGTGGTTATGTATTTATGTTTCAGGATACTGAGTCGGTACATAATCTCATTCAAAGTTTAAATAAACATTTTCTTTTAATAGGCTTCATCTCTGTTTTTATTACCATTATTATTATCATTTTCTTATCGCGTGGTATTACCAAGCCTTTAATTCAAATGAAAGAAGCAACCTCTCAAATCAACAAAGGAAATTTCGCTGTCACCCTACCACAGAAATCAGCAGATGAATTAGGTGAATTAGCCACTTCTATTGAAACACTAGCAACTGATTTAAACTATTTAAAAAGAGAGCGTAATGAATTTTTAGCGAGTATTTCTCATGAACTTCGAACACCATTAACCTATATAAAGGGATATGCAGATATCCTTCTAAAACAGAATCCTCCTACAGACGAACGGGAGAAATACTTAGCGATTATTGTGACAGAAATAAATCGGTTGAATCTATTAATTCAAGACTTATTTGAGCTGGCTAAAATAGATAAAAATTCATTTGTCATAAAAAAAGAGAAAATTGATTTAAGTATTTTTCTAAAAAGACTTGAACGAAAGCTCACACCTGCTATTAATGAAAAAAACATGATATTTAATGTTCACAATCCAAGCAGCTTAAATTTACATGCCGACCCGATTAGACTCGAACAAATTCTCCTGAACTTATTAGATAACGCCATAAAATATTCAAAAACTGGTGGTTTAGTAGAATTGAAGGTTTGGAAAGAGAAGAAAACGATTCATTTCTTAATCAGAGATAACGGAAAGGGAGTTCCTGAAAAAGATATTCCTTATATATTTAACAGATTCTATCGCGTGGAAAAATCACGAAAAAGATCGCTTGGTGGCACTGGTTTAGGACTTTCCATTGTTCAAGAGCTAGTTCATGCGCACGGAGCTGAAATTACCTTAAAAAGTCAGGAACAGATAGGTACCGAATTTGAAATTATTTTTAAGGAGAATGAACAATGAAAACTTTATTACTAGTGGATGATGAACCGATTATGCTAGATTTATTATCTTTATACTTGTCTCCATTAGGCTATACATGCATCAAATGCAATTCAGGAATGGACGCTATCAACTTTATCGAATCCAATGAGATAGACTTAATTCTATTAGATGTTATGATGCCAGAGATGGATGGCTTGGAAACTTGTAGAGAAATAAGGAAGAACTGGAATACCCCTATCATTATGTTGACAGCAAGAAGCGAAAAAGCCGATATAGTTAAAGGGTTAGAATATGGAGCTGATGATTATATCGCAAAACCATTCGATGAAGAAGAATTGGTTGCAAGAATAAATGCCGTTTTACGTAGATTGAAAACAGATTCAAAAAAAATTATCTTTAAAGGTCTCAAATTAGACAAAAACTCCTTCCAAGTAACTTTTAATGGACAGGAAATTGTCCTTACACCAAAAGAATTTTCCTTATTAACCTTATTTTTATCCAATCAAAACTTGGTGTTTTCAAGAGAGCATTTAATTACAACCATTTGGGGATATGATGTATCAACAGAAGACCGAACCATTGATTCTCATATTCGCAACCTACGGGACAAGCTGCGAAAAACAGGATTTCCTGCAGATACTTATTTACAAACTGTTTGGGGTGTTGGCTATAAATGGACAGATCAGGATTGATATTGTATGCATTAGTACTTTCACTACCTATTTTTAACAGTATCATAATCCCCCTCCCTCTTTGATTATTTATTTTGAGAGAGGGGGATTATTAGTTATTCTACTTGTGACAATTCGCTTTCTGTTACCCATTTATGATAAGTAACATCCTCCCCTGTCTCCGTATCTTGATAATCTACCATATAAACAGTTGTTTCTTCTGCTGAATCAATAGTTGCTGTGACATCATCCATCCCTTCCATATGTTCAGCATTTATTATGACTTCGTCTCCTGCTTGATAGCTGTCATTTGTAGCATTCTCGATTTCCTCATGAATGACCCATTTATGATTTTCTACTTTCTCCCCCCCATTTAAAGGCGTATAAGTTATTGTATAAACAGTAGTATCGAAAGCACCAGAAATGGTAGCTTCAGCTTCGTTCATTCCCGGCATATGATCTGCATGGATAATAGCTTTTGAACCTACTGGATAAGTTGGATTCAGAGCTTCTTTTAGACCTTCCGGAACATCACTTGTACCTGCATGATTCATTCCCTCATGACCTTCCATCATATTAGAACTTGAATCACCTTTTGGAGCTGCATCATCTTTCCCAGTACATGCAGCTAAGGCAAACATTGCTACTAAAGATACTAGACTAAATATAATTTTCCTTCTAATCATGATTATCATCCTTCCTAACTTGGTTATGTCCATAATTAGAGTACTTTATATATGTGCAATTATCGTGCAGATTTCTTTATAAATAGGAAAGGGACTGGGACATAATGAACTAAATAGATACTCTGTAAAGACGAATAATCCCTAATTAACTATTAAATAATGGTTGCTTTCGCATACTTGGTTTGGTTATTTGTGCTTTTAAATGTAGTCATATGTAAGAACTAGTTCGTTCCATTGCTCTAAGCGGGTCAGCGTAAGTCCCACGGAAAACGAAGTGTATTCCGGCTGCGGGTAATGGTAATAAACTTCATGGAACACCCTTTTAAAAACAAAGAAAAAAACCAAAACTATTATACGAACCTTTTTTAGCATGTTCGTATAATAGTTTTGGTTTATCTTTAGCTGGAATGATTATATCCCAACCTCCCTTATCCCGCACTGATGGATAAGCCGCCCGTTAAAATTGGGATAAATTCCATTCTATTGTTCTATGATTCTTTTCTCTCAATCGTTGAAAGAGTATCGATTTCTTTTCTCAACTTTCCATTTTCCAACTCAAGGCTTTTTACTCTATCATCCAAATCTTTTGATGTATGTGAATGATGATGCTTGTTGTGTCCAAACATGCCTTTCATACAAAATAGCATCATTAATGGACAAATTAGTAACGTAAGTAATTGTAACAATCCCATTTTATCATCCCTCCATTTATAACATAATCATATCTATAAAATATGAAGATTTTATGGAGAAATATATTAAATCAAGGACAAAATAACCGGTAAAGTTATTAAACTTGCAATTGTACTAAAAAAGGTGGCACTGGAAACAAAATCTGGTTCTGTTCCATATTGGACAGCATAGAGTGTCGTATTCGCTGCTGCTGGCATTCCAGCTAGTAAGACCATTATTTGCTTTAACATCTCATCTACTGGCAAAATAAATGTCAACAGCCATGCAATAACTGGAGATACAATCAACTTTAAAAACAAAGAAATGGATAAAGGCCGATAAGCAATATTTTTTACACTTACATTAGCAAGCTGGATTCCCAAAACAAGCATCACTGTCGGAATAGCTGCATTCCCAACTAATTTAATCGCTTCAAGCATCGTTTCTCCAACAGGAATATGGAAGAAATGAAAAAAGGCACCTAGTATAGCCCCATACATAACTGGTACTTTAAGTACTTTCGTTAATGTGTCTTTACCATTCCCGTCTTCCACAGAGCCTTTTGCTGCATAGTAGACACCTATCGTTACCATAATTAATTGCTGAATAACCATCAGGATAACAGCATAATGCAATCCTGGCTCACCGAAAACAAATAAAACAAGTGGTGTGCCATAATTGCCATTGTTCATAAATGCAGAGGATAAGATCATTCCACATGTCTTTCTTACCGAATAACCCCTAAAATAACCAATGATAGAAACAATTGCAACAATAGCTAATACTAAAGTTAAGGCATAAAGAGTCATATACAAATAGTCCATTGTAAAAGTTGTTTCATAAAATACACTAAATGACAACAATGGTGTCATCAAATAAACAGAAACAGCCGAAACGGATTTTATATCAATATGAAGCATTTTTTGTCCAATGAATCCAACTGAAAAAATAAAGAAAATTGGTAATAAAATACTTAAATACTGCACTATCATCATCCAATCTTAATAAAGTATGATATGTCCTGTTGCATCAAACATTTTATAAGATAAAGTGAAACTTCCATCAGTGGAGGTTTTCCGTCATCCCCCACTGATGGTTAGTTGAACCAATCGGACCTTTACGGACAGTTGATCTTCCTCGTATTCTCAGAAGCTTACGGTTACTATCCGTTAAGTGGGGGATAAAATGCAGTTATTTTCTAACTTGGCCATCTCCATAAATAAAGTATTTAACAGATGTTAATGCATTTAGCCCCATTGGACCTCTCGCATGAAGCTTTTGCGTACTTATGCCAATCTCTGCCCCATAGCCAAATTCAAATCCATCTGTAAATCTCGTACTAGCATTATGATAGACTGCGGCGGCATCTACTCCTGACAAAAATAGCTCGGCATTCTCTTTGTTTTCGGTAATAATTGCTTCCGAGTGCTTTGTGCCATAAGTATTAATATGGCTGATTGCATCTATAACATCCTCTACTACCTTTATACTAATCTTTAAAGCGGAATATTCCGTATACCAATCTTCTACTGTTGCTTCTTTTGCAAAAGAAAAAGAGGAACACACTGTATTATCTCCATAAATCTCTACAGCATTATTATGCAGTGCCTCTAAGAGAGACAATCCGTATTGATCAAACCAATTTTTTTCTATCAAAATAGTCTCTAAAGCGTTACAAACAGACGGACGCTGGGTTTTTCCGTTTAGACTAATATTAAATGCCATTTCCCTATCTGCTGTTTCATCAATAAATAAATGACAATTTCCAGCACCTGTTTCAATGACTGGAACAGTAGCTTCTTTTACTACCGTGTCAATTAATCCTTTTCCCCCACGAGGTATTAACACATCTAAAAATTCCTTTAAATGAAAGAGTTCCTTCGCTGTTTCTCTGCTCGTATCTTCAATCAACTGCACAGCATCTCTTGGCAGTACAGATTTATCAAGCGCTCTATGAATCGTGTTAACTAGTGCCATATTAGAATGTTTTGCAGATGAACTACCTCTTAAGACAATACTATTTCCTGTTTTCAGCGCAAGGCTCGCTGCATCTATCGTGACATTAGGTCTTGCCTCATAAATCATCCCCATCACACCAATTGGGACAGTTTTCTTCCTTATTTTCAGTCCATTTTCTTTTTCCATTTCTTCTACTACTTCGCCAACAGGGTCCTTAAGCTTAACCAACTCCTTTAGTGCTGAAGCCATATCCTCAATTCGCTTTTCGTCAAGCATGATACGATCTAAAATGGAAGTCGATAAACCATTTTCTGCCCCACTTTGAAGATCTTTTTTATTCTCTTTTATAATTAAATCTTTCTCTTCTATTAATTGATTGCTGATTAGTAGTAATGCCTCATTCTTCTCATCGGTTGTGTAATTTAGTAATTGATAACTTGCTTTCTTCGCTAATTTGCCTTTTTGATAAACCTCGCCCATTTTTCATCTCTCCCATTTCACATTTTCACCCATTTATCACGGTGAATGACTTCCAATTTTGGATGTTTTTCTATTTTTTGTTCTTCTGCCCTTTGTAAAATAATTTCTTTTAGTTCTTCAGAAGAATAAAGTACTTCCCCTTTTCCGATAACGCCATTTACTCCATACACTTCCACAACATTTCCTTTTTCAAAGAAACCTTCCACTTTATAAATACCTGCTGGCAGCAAGCTACTGCCATTATTCATTAGAGCTATTTCTGCCCCTTCATCGACATATAGACTTCCTTCTACAGTAGAATGGAGGGAAATCCATTGACGATTACTATTTATCGATGTTAAAGCAGCAGAACCAATATAAGTTCCATCACCTTTGTCCTCCATTATATCGATTAACTTATTTTCCCCTTCCCCTTTTCCAATAAAAACCTTTACTCCTAAAGTATTAGCCGTTTCCGCTGCAATCAGCTTTGATTTCATGCCACCTGTACCAACCTTAGAGCCAGATCCTTTTGCAGCAGTCTTCCATTCTTCCGTAATTTCTGGCAAATAATTGATTCGTTTCGCTGAGGAGTCTTCTTTTGGATTCTTGTCATATAACCCATTAATATCTGTTAGAATTATTAGCTGATCAGCATGGATAAGCCCACTAACAAGAGCTGATAACATATCATTGTCTCCAAACGTTAACTCTTCTACTGATACAGTGTCATTTTCATTTATAATTGGCAATATGCTTCTTTCTAACAATTCAGTCAATGTAGAATAAGCATTTCGGTACCGATCCCGCTTAGAAAAATCATTTCGCGTAATGAGGACTTGTGCTGGAACTATTCCAAACTTACTTAATTGTTCATTATAGCTTTGAATCAATAAGCTTTGACCAACTGCTGCTGCAGCCTGTTTCCCTTTCAATGTCACCGGTCTTGAAGGATAACCGAGCTTTGCAAAGCCAGCAGCAACTGCTCCTGAAGACACTAAAAGGACTTCATGGCCTTTATTTCTTAAATTTGCAATACTTGCGATATGGTCACTTAGTTTAGATTGATCGATAGCTCCTTTTGAATCCGTTAAAGAGCTGCTGCCAATTTTTACGACAATTCTTTTCTTCTCCATTCTATTTCCTCCGTACTTTATTAAACCTGCTTCAATGGAATAAAAAAGCCCTTTTCCATCCTAAACAAAGGACGAAAAAGGGCTTTCCGTGGTACCACCTTAATTGAATCAATAAAAATATTGATTCCACTCTGTCTGATAACGCAAGAGATGCGCCTACTTTAATAGGACTTGAAAGGTAGGTTCTGTGTACTTTCATCATGAAGTCTTTCAGCTTATAAACTCCACTCTCTTTTATGAAAGCTACTCACATACTAGTCCTTTCGCTTCGTTCCGTTTTCTTTTTACTAATTATAAGCAGTTTTTTCAATCGTTTCAATCGTTTTTTGAAATTTATTAATAATAGAAAAACATATTTCAGTATGACAATTAGAATGGATTATTTTTTTACTTCGGCAACTTCTTTTGTTAATGCCCATTTTCTAATCGCGTATGCAACACCATTTTCATTATTCGTTAAAGTCACAACATCTGCTGTTTGTTTTACAATGTCTTGAGCATTTCCCATTGCTACCCCTATCCCAGCTTCTTTAATCATGCTAATATCATTTAGGCTGTCCCCAGCTGCTAATACTTGATCCATTGTGATATGTAATAGCTCACATACTTTTTTGAGCCCTCTTGCCTTATTTATACCTAATGCATTTACCTCAATGTTAACTGGTGATGAATTACTAATTTCAAAACAGTTTTTCTCGTTTAAACTGTTTAAAACTTGTTCACGGACTTGATCATCTTCTATGTGAAAGCCAAATTTAAGCCATTCTGATTTACTTACATCTTCAGGCATTTTATCTATCCATACTTGATCACAACTAGCTGCCCACATATTTGCTTTATGCTGCTGTGCTAATTCCCACATCCATTGAATATGGGTAGCGTCTACAAGATTTCTTTCGATTAAATTCCCATTCATATCCCATATTTCACTACCGTTCACTGTTACTAAAAAGGTTTTTAATAAAAGGCTTTTCGCATGATCTCTACAGGTCGCAATGGATCTACCGGTACTTAATACTACATGCACCCCTTGATCATGAGCCTCTTTAATTGCTTTTTTATTCTCCTCCGGAATTTCACCTTTTTCGTTTAATAACGTACCATCCATATCCAGTGCAATTAATTTAATCTCTTTCTCTTCTAACTTCTTTGTCATTTTGCTTTTCCTCCTAATCATTATTTTTAGAAGTGATAGCCAAAAAACACGACTGTCAGAATACCGTATTCTTAAAGGCTCTATATCTATCCGTTTTGTTACCTTAAGTTTGATTTTTAAAACAAAGCAGCCTTTGTCCTTACATTTACTATGTATGAAATTCCGTAAATTTACCTTTATGACTTCTTAATCAAACCACGATGCACCTAAAAATCAACTTATTTCGGACTAACTAAATCAAACTTCTAAATTTGTAAATATCTATTCCTACTCATTAACATAGTATAACGATTCTATTGGAAAAAGTAAAAAATTCCGATAACTCCAAATAAACTTAATAAACCTTAAGAATCTTAACAAATTATTAACGAATACTCTAAAGAACATCATGATGCTTCCAAGCTACTATTTATGTGTATTTTCTTACTCGAATATACACTGTGAAAAATCATTCCAACCATAACCAGACTAATTCCAAAAAAACTTACTGGACTCGGTAAATGAGCGGAAAGAAATAAAACTTCTCCTATTAAAGCAAATAAGATTTCCAATGATTGTGTTGCTTCTACTGCACCTAATTTAACCATATTGTCCTTCACTAAGTCAGTTGCTGCAAAAAATAGATTGAGTCAAGTTTTTGTGGGAGTTTTTTTAGCTCCCTTTTTTATAAAGTAAAAACTCTAAGTTTGTATCCGCTTTCCAATTGGTTTTGTTCTTCCAACTGTTGATTCTCTCATTTTTTTAAAAACCTTTTAATCCCTGTAAGGCAAAGTGAACGGGTTTTCCAATCGCTTGATTTAAGTATGGCATGTTCTGACGCACGGTTTCTGTTACTAATTTTGTGGGTATTTTTCTTTTCGCTCGATGCTCTTTCTTTGATTTTTCCGTGGCTTTTTCCCATTTCCCATATATCGTTTGGATGGATAGGTCATCCTTCAATCCAATCCACAAGCGCGCCATGCTCATGACCCCTTTTTTGCTCCATGTTCTTCCATTTTTTAATCGTTTGGCTAATTGATTCATCATTGCTTCTGCACTTCCCATTGGACGATACGCTGTCGTGTCCACGCCTTTCTCCTGTAACCAACTTCGGTAATCTTTTATGGTTTCCTGATGATGCGTTAAAAAGCCGAGGAAATGCGCTAGTTTTTCTTCTTCTTCTGGTGTATCCATTGTTCCTACTGCGCTATTCAACTCTAGAAGTAATGTTTCTACCTGGTAGTTTTTTAACGCTCTTTTCATGTAGCGGTATCGAGGATGGCTCTTCATTAGTTGCTTCATCGAACGAGCGACATGAAAACGGTCCATGGTGAAAAAGGCGCGTTCCCGAAAATACTCCCGACATGCCGTTATCCAGCCTGCTCCATCACCATTAATAATAAGCAAGGTTTGGGTAGGATCATACGCATAATTATTCTGTAAGAACGTTTCAAAGGCTTCCCAAAAGGGTTCTTTTCCTTCATAAAGAAAATGCCTTTTATTTCGGAGCCTGATTCGCTTTCCATTTTCTTTCCATCCCTCGTGTACAGCGGCGAATTTCAACTCCCATCCACGCTTTTTCTTTTCTTGACTCTTCACATATAATCCATCTACTTCGACAAACAATACCTTTTGAAAAGGGCGTTTTTCCTTAGCGGGAAGTACGCTTGTTTGAAGAAGATGTTGCCGTAATGCTTCGTGGCTCATCGCCGAATAGCCTAAAAATTGTTCGAACGTTTCCACCGCCTTTCGATAGGAGGAGCCATTCGTCGCTAGTTCTAGCCCCCATTCTTCTAGTAGCGGACTAAATCCCTTATTCCCCTGAAACTGTAAATAGTGATCTAATAGACAAATATATTTTTTAGTCACACGATCAAAATAATAATTACGCTTCAGCTCCACAGCTCCAAACGCTGTATCTAATCGTATTTCTCGTTTATCACGTAAAGCAAATCTTCTTTTGTCTCGTTGCTGAGCAATCTCTAGATCCCAATTTTCTAATGTTTGAATAAGGATTTCTTGAAACGTCATTTGTAGTGTTCGAAATAAAGTTTTTTCCAATTCTTTTAATGATGGCATTTTTATGTTACATTGATTCATGAGAGCCTCTCCTTTTCGTAGTTTCCCAAAATTCTACTTTACAAAAGGATGCTCTCTTTTTTAATGCTTAATTTTTTCCAGCTACCGCGCTCTCGCTTGGTGGCCTTTTTGTCTAGTTGGAGGACGCGTCCCCCAACTAGACAAAAAGGATATTTATTCTCCCACAAACATTTTACTCATACCAAAAAATAATATTGTCGCAATTATCCCAGAAAATACGGCAACTATAGCAGATTGGATAATTTGCTGCCTTCCGGGTATCCCTACAGTAAACGTACCAATAAGCGATAATACGAGCCAAAAAGGAATGCTTGCAATTGTCATCCCTAATACACGTTGAAAAACATCTAGCCTCCCATTACAAATCACCATCATTTTCCGATTACCTAATGGATAAGCGAATGCTGAGATAAGAATTGGTATAAAACAAAATAAAGCCTCCTTTAACGAAATGGATACAGCGAATTCTAATTGCATAATAATGACACCTAAAACAATTAATATGGAAAAGGATAGACTTTTATAGGGGATTTTCCTTCTTACTATTTGAATACTTCCATCTCTTCTCATTTTTTCCTCATAAAATAAAGGTGCCAGAAGTGTTCCAGAAATAATCGTGATCTGCCATGTTCCTGCTACAAGCCATCCTGGTCCATAAGCACCTGCTAAACAAATTCCACCATAAAAAATTCCAAACCCGATTGTACTCCAGAGCATCCAAGAAACTGGGTTTTTCTTTAATTCTTGCCA
Source organism: Niallia sp. RD1 (assembly GCF_024219955.1). Taxonomy (NCBI): domain Bacteria; kingdom Bacillati; phylum Bacillota; class Bacilli; order Caryophanales; family Bacillaceae; genus Niallia; species Niallia sp. RD1. The sequence continues at coordinate 4,338,199 of NZ_CP100420.1, forward strand.
AACTGCCGATGCATTCTTACGACACACTACTATTACAAGCAATAGCGGAACCATGAAAAAATAACGTAAGGATGCACTCCATATCCAGCTTCCTCCACCTATTTCCATGGACTGATTTAATACAAATGTGACTGCAAAAAATAACGCAGCAAATATCCCTAAAATAATTGGTCTCAACCACTTCCCCCTCTTTCTGATTTAATATTCAAAAAACTTATATCCAATATATCGCATATCGGATAATTAGAACAGTATTTTTATGATGTAAAATAGGAGCTGTGACATAAGTATTTTCAACCAAATAACCCCGAACGAATATACGAACATGCAAAGTGAAGTTCGTATAATTGTTTGGGGTTTTATTCATTTTAAGAAAGAAGGTTTGTGGTGATCACCCGCAGACGGAATACACTTCGCTTTCCATGGGGCGAACCCCTGGAGCGGAAAGCAACATCCTTATTCAAAGAGACTAATAAATATCCTATAGCCTGAATTATTCACCGCAATCTAAAATTTTTAAGGATTTCATTAGATTAGTAATGCTAAGGTAAATTTGTACCAAGAAAATAGCCTAGTTAGAGAAGGTTTGAAACGAGTCTTAGGAGAAAACTGATTTTTAGACAGACTCCTCCCTTGGTACGGGTTCGATTTTTTAAAAAGGCTATTTAGTTGAATTTTAGCTGCTGCACCCGAGTCAGTACGTCCCAAAAGAAGCGTTCATAAACAAAGCTCGAGGACATTTTGAAATACAGTGAGCGTCCGGATCTCACCAATTTACTCGCTACTTTAATCAAACGTGTGCGAATCGTCTGAATTTGAATGCTTTTATAGGCAGCTGGAAAACTTAGTGTACGTAGCCAGTTTGTGAAGTTATAGGCAAGCAGACTTAACATCATCCGAGCTTCATTGACGAGGAAATGATGGCTTTTCATCTGATCCAAGCCAAAGCCATCTTTTGCTTCTTTGATGAAATTTTCCATTGTGCCTCGCTGTTGATAGGACGTGACAATCGCTTGAGGCGAAAAGCTTTCACCGAGACTCGTCACAAAAAAAGCATGTAAAAAGAATAGTTCACCTGCTGGGCGGGTCGATTGAATAACAATACGACGAGGCTTTGACCAAGACGATGCTTGATAAATAGATTCTTCCACATAGCTTTCTGTCACGGACACATCACGAATTTCATGTATTGGATGCAGTTCTTCCGCAAGTGCTTTTAACTTGGCGTTCGCTTTTAAACGAATGATATAGTATACCGATTCCTTTTCGCACAATTCATATAGCTCAGGCACCGCAAAGCCACTGTCCCCACGGACAAGATAAGACTTTTCAGGAAAAACTTCGTTATAGTGTTCGATGAGTGGGCGCATAAAATCCACTACACCATTGGAAGTATAAACGCTCCCCGGGCGCAATTGAGCTTTCAAGAAATCGCCGGTTAGCCCATCAAATGCGACAAGTGGATGGAAGCCCATTGTGCGATAATGCGCGTTGTAGGACGAATTTTCTTGATTTCCGTATGTATCGGCATGTGTTGAATCTAAATCAAAAATCAGTGTCTTGGATTGTCGGGCATGATGAACCCGATCAAGTAACTTCTGATTTGCCTCTTGAAGTTGGTCCAGTGCTTGCGTGTCAAAGCGCTTAAAAAATCGAGATAACGACGGTTGAGAAGCGAGTGCAGGGGTACCAAGAATTTGTGTAAAAACCGGATCATGTGTCAAACGGTCCGCTGCATCGTCCTCGTGATAGCCGGCGATGAGCTGATAGATTTTTTGACGAAGAAGTTGTTCGTTTTCATGAATACAATACGTGCGTGTATCCTTCAAACAAAGATGCTTGGCAATAGTTTGAGAAAAGCCGATTTTTTCATCAAACTCACGGAAGATCAATTCACCTGTGTCAGAAGAAAGTGCACCTCCATCATTGGATAATTTAATAGAACGATTGAAATGTAAAGGTTTTTGCGTTAAAGTTGTCATCATAAGAATCCTTTCTTTGGTATTTGTAAGTCGCAATAACCTTAACAGAAAAGGATTCTTTTTTCATCTTTTAAGTGAAAAAGAGAATCCCATTGAAAAGCCGATAAGTCAGCTTTTCAGTGGGATTTCGTGTTGGTTGGTGAATAATCTAGGTATAGACAAACTTTTACTTCTAAATCAGGGTTTGTCGACAGTCTGAGGGTCTGTACTATTATAAGTACAGACCCGAAAATTAGCGTTGATATTGAACGCGATGAAGATTAGCAAAAATACCATTACGTTCTAATAATTCATCATGTTTCCCTTCTTCTTCTATCCCATTTTCCGTTACTACAACAATACGATCCGCATTACGGATAGTCGCAAGACGATGAGCTATAATTAGTGTAGTTCGATTTTTAGCTAGCTCATTTAAAGAGTTTTGAATAATTAATTCTGTTTCTGTGTCAAGTGCAGAAGTCGCTTCATCTAATATGAGAATTGGTGGGTTTTTCAAGAACATCCGTGCAATCGCAATTCTTTGTTTTTGTCCACCTGATAATTTCAATCCTCTTTCACCAATTTGCGTTTCATAGCCATCTGGCAATTTAAGCACTAAATCTTCGAGATGCGCTCTTCTAACCGCCTCATAGATTTCTTCATCTGTTGCATTTAAATTTCCATAGGCGATGTTTTCCTTTAACGTGCCTGTAAATAAAAAGACGTCTTGTTGAACAATTCCAATTTGTGACCTTAATGATTTCATCGTCATATCTCTAATATCGATACCATCAATTTTGATACTTCCACTATTTACGTCATAAAAGCGTGGGATTAAAGAACAAATAGTTGTCTTTCCAGCCCCAGAAGGACCGACAAATGCAATTGTTTCTCCGGCATTTATGGACAAATTAATGTTTGTTAAAACAGGATTACTGTCATAGCTAAAGGTTACATCCGCTAATGCAATATCACCATTTAAGGAATTTATCTCTATTGCATCTTTACGATCTAGAATCTTGGGCTCTGAATCTAACAAGTCTAAGAAGCGCTTGAAGCCAGCCATCCCTTTAGGATATAGTTCTAATATTGCACTAATTTTATCAATTGGTTTTTGTAATATATTCACAAAAAGGATAAAGGATACTAATTCCCCAATTTTCATTTGTTCATTAAAAGTTAACCAGGCACCAAATACTAAAACGACTAATGTAAAGAATCTCATTAACATATACACAGAGGATGAGGTAATGGACATTACTTTATATGCGCCAATTTTAGCTTTACGGAATCTTCTATTGTTAACTGTAAATCTAGAAATCTCATACTCTTCATTTGTAAAAGATTGTACAACACGCACACCAGATACACTATCTTCTACTCTAGCATTTACATCTGCAATATCTCCATACATTTGTGCCCATGCTTTATTCATGCTTCGATTACAGTATGTAATGAGCCAAACAAGGATCGGCACGATAAAGATAACGATTATTGCTAGTTTTACATTGATCGTCAACATAATCCAGAACGCGCCTACAAACGTCATAATAGCAATAAATAAATCCTCTGGTCCATGATGAGCAAGTTCTCCAATGTCAAATAAATCATTGGTAATCCGACTCATAATATGTCCTGTTTTCGTATTGTCAAAAAACGAAAACGACTGTCTTTGTACATGGGTAAATAATTGACATCTCATATCCGTTTCAATATTTATTCCTAACTTATGTCCCCAATAGTTAACAATGTATTGAAGAAAGGTACTTGTTACATATAATAGAAGCAGACCTACGCCTACAGATAAAATGGAACTCCAATTTCCTTCTGGTAGTAATTCATCAATATACCAAGATACCGCAAGTGGAAAAGCGAGCTCTAATAATGCAACGACTATCGCGCTGGAAAAGTCGAGCGTAAATAATTTCTTATGAGGTTTATAATATGAAAAAAAGCGTTTAATCATGATTGTTCTCCTTCACACCTATCCTTTTCTAGATTTTCGTATCATTCTAGTCAACTATTTTTTTGTTCCTATTGTTCCCTTTAAGCAGATATTTTTAACTCCCCTTATTCTTATACAGAAAACTTCCATCAATGGGGTTTTTTCCTCACGCCAAACTGATAATTAGTTGCACTTATCGGACCTTTATAGGCAGTTACAGTTATCCCCCACTAGCTTCTTTGATTTTACCCAGCATGAGGTAGGAGTCTTACTGCCCGTTAAGAGTGGGATAAATGTTCAAATCAAATAATTTTGTTTCCATTTTCTGCTACAACTCATATTGAGAATCATTATTGATTATAGAGGTTATTTGCTTTTTCCACAAGAAAAATATTTAAAATTCCGAAATAAATACCGAACTATGCTTCTTAAACTAGGAGATATGGATGATTAATAAAAACAGACAAAAATCAATTTAGTAAATATTCATTATTTTTCAATAATTCTATCAACTTATATATTTATCCTTGCTAGTTTTTAGTATAATAATAGATAGAATCAGTTTCCTATTCCTTTTTTTTGGAACACTCTTAATATTCTCTCCATCTAATTTTTAAAAGTTTACTTTCGCATCAGCTATTCTATTGTTTTATAAAGGAGCGTGTTTTTTTGGATTATCATTTATTGACCTTCGTAACAGTTGCTGAAAAACTAAATTTTACTAGGGCAGCCGAAAGCTTACATATTACTCAATCTGCAGTAACGCTTTCCATAAAAGCACTTGAAAAAAAGTATAATGTTACCTTTTTAGACAGAACGAATAAATATGTAAAACTTACTAAAGCAGGAGAGCTATTCTATTTTCATGCAAAGAAGATTTTATCTGAGTACAAGGAAGTGAATGATTTAATTGAACATCTTTCAGAAAAGAAAAGTCGTCCTCTCGCCATTGGTTCTAGCTTTACATTCGGGGAGTATTTACTTCCAAAAGTGATTGCTGAATATTTAAAATTGGACGAAAAACGCGATGATCCCATGATAAGTATAAGAAATTCCAATCGTGTTATTGCCCAATTACTTCGGGGAGAGATTGATTTAGGAATCATTGATAGTAATTTAAAAAGCCATCCCCATTTAACGATAACTCCATTTAAAGAAGATGAACTTGTCGTCATTGTCAGCAAGAATCATCGGTTCGCCCATCTTTCATCTGTAGATTTAGAGAAATTATATGATGAAACTTGGATACTTAGAGAAGAAGGGTCAGGAACAAGAGAAATCGTTAATCATTTTTTTCAAAACCATGCCTTTCATCCTCCAATAATCCGCTCATTTGGCAGTACACAGATTATTAAAGAATCGGTAGAAGCTGATTTAGGAATTTCCATCGTTTCTAAATACGCCATCCAGAAAGAAGTTTTTATGAGAAGCCTTAGGATGCTCCGGATAAAAAACGAGTCAATTCTAAGATACTTTTCCTACATTGTTCCTGAATTTACTTTTAAACAGTATGCTGTGTCACCTCTTATTAACGAGCTGACTAAGGAAAACAGACAATTATATAAAAATCTTAATTTTGGAGAGTAATTTACTGATAGGCCAACCATTTATCCCACTCTTAACGGACAGTAAGACTCCCCCTCAAGCTTATGAGAATACGAGGAAGCTAGGTGGGGGATCAAGGAAAACCCCCACTGATGGAAGTTTCACTTTATGGAACAGTCCTTTTTATTGAGGAATGGTTTAAACACAAATTCTCCTTCATTCAAGTATTAGAATGAAGGAGAATTTGTTATTTTAAATAGCAGATAATGTATTTCCTTTTTTGCTTGCAGCAATTAGCGCTTTTATTTCATCTAAATTATTCTGTGAAAATAGTTCAACGATTCTACTCCCTACAATAACACCATCACAATATTCTGCCATGCTCGCAACGTGTTCTGGCGAAGAAATTCCGAATCCAGCAAGGACGGGAATTGGGCTAACTTCCTTCACCTTTAATAAATGAGCACCTAAATGAGCTTGGAAGTTTGTTCTAGATCCCGTGATACCCGTAACTGTAACTGCGTATAAAAATCCCTTTCCTTTTTTTGAAATATTTTCAATCCGATCGATAGGACTTGTTAGGGTTACTAATCGGATAATTTCTACATTGTGCTTTGCTGCTAGTTCTTCTAGTAGCACTTCTTCTTCAACTGGTAAGTCAGGTACTATCAATCCATTAATTGCTGCTTTTTCACAGTCTTGGAAAAATGACTCTGGTCCATAGGCTAAAACTGGGTTTAAATAGGTCATTATGACAAGGGGTATGCTAGTTAATGATCTAAAGGATTGAATTGTTTCGAAAACACCTCTCAAAGTCGTTCCAGCTTCAAGCGAACGGATACCTGCCGCTTGAATAATAGGGCCATCCGCTACTGGGTCAGAAAATGGAATACCGAGCTCAATGGCAGTTGCACCTGCTTCTTCAAGGAAGAGAACTTTATCTTTTAAAGTCTCCAGCCCTCCATCTCCAGCCATAATATATGGAACAAATGCTTTATCTCCTTTTTCGAGTGTCTTTTTAAAGGCAGCTTCGATTGTTATCATATTGTTACTCCTCCATTCTTTCCATAACTGTATTTACGTCTTTATCTCCTCTTCCAGATAAACAAACAATTATTCCTTCTTCTTTATTCATTTTAGCTGCCAGTTTCACCGCATAGCTAATTGCATGAGCACTTTCTAAGGCTGGAATGATCCCTTCCACTTTACAAAGCAGCTGAAGTGCTTCAAAGGCTTCGTCATCTGTAACAGACTCATAGGTTGCCCGTCCAATATCATGTAAAAAACTATGTTCTGGACCAATTCCAGGATAATCTAAACCTGCTGAAATAGAGTGTGCTTCTTGAATTTGCCCATCTTCATTTTGCAGTAAATACATATAAGATCCGTGTAACACACCTGGTTTGCCTTTTGATAAAGAAGCAGCATGCTTATCTGTATGAAGACCATGTCCTGAAGCCTCTACCCCATATAAAGCGACACTTTCATCTTCAATGAAAGGATAAAAAATCCCCATCGCATTACTTCCTCCACCAATACAAGCAACAATTGCTTCAGGTAGGTTGCCAACTTTTTCAATATATTGCTTTTTAGCTTCTATCCCAATGACACTTTGAAAATCACGCACCATCATTGGAAATGGATGTGGTCCCATTACAGAGCCTAATATATAATGGGTATCTACTACATTTGTTACCCAGTAGCGTAATGCTTCATTACAAGCATCCTTAAGTGTGGCACTCCCTGAAGTAACCCCTATTACTTTTGCACCTAATAATTCCATTCGAAATACATTTAATTTCTGTCTTCTAATATCCTCTTCCCCCATAAAAATCGTACATTCTAAGTTTAATAGTGCACATGCTGTAGCAGTTGCTACGCCATGCTGTCCAGCTCCTGTTTCCGCAACCACTTTCTTTTTTCCCATTCTTTTCGCAAGAAGAGCTTGCCCTAGAGAATTATTAATTTTATGGGCACCTGTATGATTCAAATCTTCTCTTTTTAAATAAATTTTTGCCCCGCCCGCATATTTTGTTAGATTCTCTGCAAAATAGAGCGGTGTTTCTCTACCCACATAGTCCTTTAAAAGTTTATTTAATTCTTCATGAAAGGCAGCATCTTTTTGTGCCTTCTTATATGCTGCTTCCAGCTCTGTTACTGCCTGCATCAATGTCTCTGGAACATATCTTCCTCCATACATTCCAAAATGTCCTTTATTATCTGGATATGCATATGTTTCTGTCATGTTAAGCTCCCTCTTTTCTTAAATATGAACTGTATTTGCGATTTGTAAGAAATTTTTTATTTTTACTAGATCTTTCTTTCCATCGGTCTCTACTCCACTACTAACATCGACCATATAAGGCTTTGCTGTATTTACTGCTTCAATGAGATTATCTTCATTTAACCCACCTGCAAGAATAATTTTCTTATTACCAAAGTCATAATCTTTGAGAATACTCCAGTCGAAAGCTATTCCATTTCCGCCATGATACTTCCCCTTTGGACTATCTAGTAAAGCATAATCACATGGGTAGGAGACTACTTGTTGTAAATCAGCCTGTGATGAAATACTAAATGCTTTAATAATTGGCAAAGAAAAATCAGTAGCAAAGTCTGCTGTTTCATCGCCATGAAGCTGAATCGCATTAATCCCTGAAATATTCACAATTTTCTCTATATTTTTTTTAGATTCATTGACAAAAACGCCGACCTTTAATATGTTTGTTGGAAGTATTTTGATAATTTCTTTCGCCTGTTCCGCGTTGATTTTTCTTTTGCTAGCAGCAAACACAAAGCCGAGTGCATTTACTCCATTTTCTACCGCACATGCAGCTGCTTCCTTCGTAGTAATTCCACAAATTTTCACTTTCATTTTATCTCCGCCTTTACAGCGACTTTCATTTCTTTCATTTTGCTTTCAAGATCCGAAGCTTTCATAAAAGTTTCACCAACTAAAATGGCATTAGCTCCACAAGAAGTAACCTTTACTATATCCTCAAATGTAGATATACCACTTTCACTAACCATATATCTGCCACTTTCTTTTATTTTTCTTGCCAGCTTTTCAGTCGTTTCAAGGGTTACTTCAAAGGTTTTTAAATTCCGATTATTGACCCCAATTAATTGTGCGTCTGTTTTTAAAGCTCTATCCAATTCTTCTTCATTATGAACCTCCAACAATACTTCAAGCCCTAATTTCGTTGCGTACGCATATAGTTCATCGAGTGTTTCATCATCTAATGCTGCGGCAATTAATAACACAAGATCAGCACCAAAATGTTTGGCAAAGTCGATTTGAATTTTATCGATAATAAAATCTTTACACAATATCGGCAAATTTACCGTTTCTCTAACCTTAGCTAAATCTTCATATGTCCCTTTAAAAAAAGGTGTATCTGTTAAAACTGAAATGGCATCAGCACCATATAATTCATACATTTTTGCTTGTTCCGTTGGATCTTTATCGATATTAATGTCACCTTTTGAAGGTGATGCCCGCTTAAATTCAGCAATGATGGCTAAGGTGTCTGCTTGTTTAATTTTTTCTACAAAGGACTTCTTTTTTAAATGTTGATTTCTTGTTTTTAGCTCTTCTTTTCGTTTATATAAATTTTCAATCGTTTCCCTTTTTTTTGCAATGATTTTATCCAAAATGGTTGTCACTTAAATCCCAGCTCCTTCAAATTCTTTACTTGTTTCTACTAATTGGGATAACTTATGAAGCGCTGCTCCAGAGTCAATGCTTTCCTTTGCTAAATTGACTCCCTCAACAATACTTTCAGCTCTTCCTGCCGTATAGATGCCGATTCCTGCATTTAAAAGGATTGTATCTCGATATGCACCCTTCTTTCCTTTTAACACATTCAATAAAATAGCTGCATTTTCCTTTGCATCGCCCCCACGTATTTTTTCATTCGTATAATAGGGTAAATTTACATCGTCTGGTGTGAGAGAAGTTTCCTCAATCTTTCCGTTCTGTAGAATGACTAGTTGATTGTCACCTTGTAAGGAAGCTTCATCCATACCACCTGCTCCATTTAATACAACTGCTCGTTTTCTTCCTAACTTTCGTAAACTTTCTGCAAATGTAACCAATAAATCACTTCTGTATATCCCCAATACTTGCGTTTCAAGGGAAATTGGATTGGTTAGTGGACCAATTAAATTGAAAATAGTCGGTAGTTTTAATTCTCTGCGAACCTTCATAATTCTGCCCATTTTCGGTTGCACATGTTGGGCGAATAAGAATGTAATCCCTACTTCTTCTAATTGTTGCATATTTTGTTCTGGTGTCACATTTAATTTAATTCCAAGTTCCTCTAAAACATCTGCACTCCCTGTCTTACTGGAAATGCTACGATTTCCATGTTTAGCGACTGGAATTCCAGCTCCTGCTAAAACAAATGCCGAAGTACTACTTATATTAAAACTTTGAGACCTATCTCCACCTGTTCCACAATTATCCATACAACCGCTAATTGGTTCAGAAAAAGATAAGGTTTGCTTACGTACAGCATTTACGATACCAACGATTTCTTCTACTGTTTCGCCTTTCATCTTTAAACTTGTAATAAAGGCAGCAATCTCTGTATCAGTTATTTCATCTGAAAAAAGAAGGGCAGCAGCACTTTCCATTTCTAGTTCCGTTAATGATTCATTCGCCATTAATCTTTCCACATATTGTTTCATCTTTGAACTTCCTTTCTTGTTTCATTGATAAAATTTTGCAGTAATTGCTTTCCGCTAACTGTTCCAACTGACTCAGGATGAAATTGATAGCCATAAAGAGGATACTGCTTATGCTTAATCGCCATTATCTCGTTATCATCCGTTGAATAAGCTAATACTTCAAAGTCCTCATGCAATGTATCCTTTTTTATAACAAGAGAATGGTATCTCATCACTTCGATTGGTTGTTCGATCTGACGAAAAACAGAATTACCAGTCACCTTTAATATGGATGTTTTTCCATGCATTACATTTAACGCCTTTCCTACTTCTGATCCAAAAGCATATCCAATTCCCTGATGGCCTAAGCAAATTCCTAATATCGGATATTCCTGATAGAGGGATTGGATAAGCTCAATTAAAATGCCTGCATTTTCTGGCCTACCTGGTCCTGGTGACAAAACAATGCGCTCAGGATTTAAACTTCGAATAGCTTCTACAGTGATTTCATCATTTCGAACAACCTTTATTTCTTCTCCTAATTCCCCTAAATATTGAAATAAGTTATACGTAAAAGAATCATAATTATCGATTAATAAAATCATGTTGTCCCTCCAAAAATAATTTTAGCTTATGAATGGTTTCCTCATATTCCTTTTCTGGAACAGAGTCATGTACAATGCCTGCACCAGCTTGGATATATGCTTTTTTGTCTTTAATAACCATCGTACGAATCGCCAAGGCAAAGTCCATATTTCCATTTTTTGAAAAATAGCCAACTGCCCCTGAGTAAATCCCTCTTTTTGTTCCTTCTAATTCATTTATAATCTGCATTGCCCGTATTTTAGGTGCTCCAGATACAGTTCCAGCAGGCAAACAAGAAATCAGTGCATCAACACTTGTATAATTATTTCTTAAATTTCCACTTACTTCTGAAACTAGATGCATAACATGCTTATACTTTTCTACTTTTATATACTTATCAACGGAGATACTCCCAAAGGTACTTACCTTTCCAACATCGTTCCTTGCTAAGTCAACCAACATTTTATGCTCAGCTAATTCCTTTTCATCCTTTAATAAGTCATTTTCTAAATTGGTATCCTCTTCGTTTGTCGCACCTCTTGGCCTAGTACCTGCAATCGGATTCGTTATGACTTTTCCATTTATTGCTTTAATCAAACTTTCAGGTGAACTCCCAAGTACTGCGTAATCGTCAAAATCGATGAAATACATATAAGGTGACTGGTTCTTGATGCGCAGTTTTCGATAATAAGAAAACGGAGATCCCTCCATATCTGCTGTCATTCTTTGTGATGGAACTACTTGGAAAATATCTCCTTCTAAAATATATTGCTTCGCCTTATTAACTTTCTCTATAAACTGCTCTTTCGATATACATGTTTCAAAAGGGCTCAGTTTCACTTTAGGAGAATCCTCTTTAAATGGAGCAGTAATCTCTAGCTTTCTTATCTGTAGACGAAATTTTAGATCTTTTGCTGTTGTTGTTTCTTTTAATGGACTTGCCACTAAATAAACTTTTTGTTCTAAATGATCAAAAATTACTAAATCTTCAAAAAACATCAGATGTACATCTGGGATTCCAATATCATCCTTAACTTCTGGACCAATGTTTTCATAGTGCCTTATATTATCATAACCAACATAACCGAATGCTCCTGCGTTAACTGGTAGTTGAAAGGGAAGTGTTAGGTTATTTTTAGGTAATAATTCTTTGACTAAGTCAAGCGCTCTTTCTTGTCTTACTTCTCGTTTATCGCCTTCAAGTATGACTGTTTCCATGCCTTTACCAATAAGTTCAAAGGTTGGGTCACATCCGATAATGGAATATCTCCCTGAATCTTCGTGTTTTAAAGAGCTTTCCAGCAAGAATTTCTTTTTTCCGGACAACCTTTGATAAATACTTATCGGGGTAAGTGTATCTCCTTGAATTTCATCCATTAACAACATATTATTTTCCATCATAAATCCTCCTCGTTATAGCTATTAGAAAAGCTCTAATCCGTTTAAAACTCTATAAAAAAAGTCCTCTATCTGCATTGGTCTTTTGCAGATAGAGGACGATTCATGAACCGCGGTACCACCTCTGGTTAGAGTGAAGGATTCACTCTCGCTTTTCGAGTACATTTTATACTCTATCCTGGTAACGGGGGATACCGTTAGGCCCTACTTTTATTTCAAGCCTCCGCTCAGAAGTCCATTCAGCACAATTGATGTATCGGTTCACACCAGCCACCGACTCTCTTAAACATCCTTCTTATACTTACTACTCTTCTTCAACGCTTTATTGTTTCAAATATTTTTTACAAATAAAAAAGGGTCTCTCTCCTATAAAAAGGACGAGAAACCCGTGGTGCCACCTTCATTAGCTCAATAAAATTAAGCTCACTTTAAGAAATCAGTCGAATATCGACAAATTTCTGTCTCTTGTAACGATGAGACGTTCGCTAAAGCCTACTACAATAGGTTCGGTTTAGAAGCTCAGAAGTCCATTCTCTTTATCGTCCACACTGGTTTGCACCGACCACCAGCTCTCTGAGGTTTCTAATAAAGATACTACTCTTCTTCATTGCCGTTCAATATATTACTTACATGATAATGAACAATAAAATAAAAGTCAACCATTTTCTCGAAAAAATCAGTTGATTTTTTCAAGTGCCTTTTTATAACGATTTTTCCAATCTTCCGCCAATTGCTCGATTTGTAGTATTGATAACATGGCATCTTTATTTTTCCGATCAAGAAGCATCACTTTTGTAGCATCCCAAACAGACACTTTATCTTGGGGACGATCTAACAGTTGAAAGGTAGACCGTTCACTGACTACTCCTTCTTCCAATACTTTTAGAAAATAACCGGTATAGCATGTTTCCACTATCCTGCTTAAAAATGTATCAATCTGATTATATTTTGAAATAGTTGAACAAGGAACTCTCCCTTGTGTTACTTGAACAACAGCATCTCCTAAAGAAAAGATGTCACCAATATATGCATTATGCTCTGTAAATTCCGTCCCACAAATATTTTCCCCAAAGGCAGGAGGATTAATCGTTGCTTTAAATTCTTCTTCCCATTTTTTATAATGCTCATAAGGATAATAACATACTGCCCTTTCTTTCCCACCATGAAACGCTGTGTTGGCAACTCCATCTCCAACAAAGCCGTCAAACGTTAGAATCGCTTCGTTCACTTTTTCTTTGCCAATCGCTGACTGAATGTTTCTTTCTTTCCATGTGAATGATTTTTCCTTGCCAATACTAAGTGCAATAACTTTTCCCACTAACATGACACCACCACTATTTTTATTCCATAATAACACACTATTAAACGAAAAGTTCAAATAAACTGAATACACAAACCCAGTTTTTGGATGATAGAAAGTGCATTATTTTTGAGCTTGTCTGTACATATTAACTATAGTTAACTATTTGAAAGCAGGGAGAATGAAAATGGATCATGTAAATGACGATAAAAGAATAGTAAACCTTACAAACAAAGCACACAAGACAGCGAAGAAGCAAAATGTAAAGGTTTCTAAAATGGCAATATTCTCACTTTCCTCCATTCCATTAGTAATGACTCTTGGGAATAGCATGCTGATTCCAGTATTGCCATCAATTGAACAAAAGTTAAATATATCTTCTTTTCAAGTTAGTATGATTATTACAGTATATTCTGTTCTTGCGATTATTCTTATACCTGTAGCAGGTTATTTATCTGATCATATCGGGCGTAAACGGGTTATTATCCCAAGTTTAATTATTGCAGCTATTGGTGGAGTGATTTCAGGTATTGCTGCATGGCTGATGGATAATAGTTACTGGGTGATCCTTATAGGACGTGCATTACAAGGGGTAGGAGCTGCAGGAGCATTTCCGATAGTATTACCGTTAGTAGGTGATTTGTTTAAAGAGGAGGAGGAAGTTAGTAGCACATTAGGGGTTATTGAAACAGCGAATACATTTGGGAAAGTTCTTAGTCCAATTCTTGGTGCCTTTTTGGCGGGTTTTATTTGGTTTATCCCATTCATGTCTATTCCGGTCTTCTGTTTGATTTCAATCGTTTTGATCTTGTTTTTTGTCAAATCGCCAAAGAGTAAAGTAAAACCACTGCCGTTTAAGCAATTTATCCAACATACGAAAGAAACAATGCATAAAGACAAAAAATGGCTATACGCCATTTTCTTTATTGGAGCTATTGTTATGTTTGTTCTTTTTGCGGAAATGTTTTACTTATCAGATATATTAGAAAAGAAATATCAGATAAAAAATATTAAAAAAGGGCTATATCTTGCTATACCACTTGGAGCCTTATGCCTTACTTCTTACATTACAGGCAAAAAAATAAAAAAAGACAAAAATTTAATGAGGTGGATTACCTTTATCGGTCTGGTCGCAATCATTATCGGTACGATTGCTCTTAATTTTTCGGAAAACATGTGGTTTATCATCGTCTTTCTTACCATTGCTGGTATTGGTATTGGTGCTAGCTTGCCACCTCTGGACGCCCTTATAACAGAAGGTATCGAAAAAGAAGAACGAGGCACCATCACTAGTATTTATAGTAGCATGCGCTTTATCGGAGTAGCAGCAGGGCCACCAATTATGGCCATTTTAATGAAGCATATGGAGAATTTTCAATTCTATCTGCTTTGTTCCTTTGCTTTAATCGCTGCCCTTGCTGCATTCTTCCGATTAAAGCAAGAAGAAAAAGAAACACAGACAAAGTAAGACATGACGAAACAACAAATAACCAATGAAGAACATTTTTAAGATTCTTCATTGGTTTTATTAGGTGTAAAAGAAGAAACTAAAAAGCGGTAAATTAACTTAAAGGTTAATTTACCGCTTTTCTAAAGTTTCCTTTATTTTTGTTGAACAGGTTTCTTCAATAGTCCTAATAATAGAGCAGCTATAATAGCGCCAATAACGATTGCTAAAAGATATAACAATGGATTTCCATCAACTAATCCAACAACGAAAATTCCGCCATGTGGGGCTCTTAATCCAATATTAAAGAACATTGATAATCCACCAGTAACTGCTGCTCCAATTGCAACAGATGGAATAACACGCAATGGATCTGCTGCAGCAAATGGGATTGCCCCTTCTGTAATAAACGAAAGTCCCATAATAAAGTTTGTTAAGCCTGCATCTTTTTCTTGTTTCGTAAATTTCTTTTTAAATAATACAGTTGCTAATGCAATTGCAAGTGGTGGAACCATTCCACCAGCCATAATCGCAGCCATTGGTTCAAATACACCATTTGCAATAAGACCCGTACCAAAAACATAGGCAGATTTATTGATTGGACCACCCATATCAAAGGCCATCATCGCACCTAATATAATTCCTAAAATTACCGCATTTCCAGTTCCAAGACCTGATAACCAATTAGTCATTCCTGTATTAATTGCTGCGACTGGTTCCATAATCACATAATTCATGATAAGTCCAGTAAAGAAAATCCCTAATAATGGATACAGTAGAATTGTTTTAATTCCTTCTAATGATCTTGGTAGAACTTCTAACAATTTTTTCAAGCCAATCACTAAATAACCTGCTAAGAATCCGCCAATTAAGCCACCAAGGAATCCTGCGCCACCTTGAGCTGCCATAAATCCAGCCACCATACCTGGTGCAAAACCAGGACGATCAGCAATACTCATTGCAATAAATCCAGCAAGAACTGGCACTAATAGTGCAAACGCATTATCTCCACCGATATATTTAATTACAGCTGCAAATGCATTATAGCTCGGATCATTCGGATCAGCAGAGTTATAACCAAACATAAAAGAGATCGCAATTAAAATCCCGCCACCGACAACAAATGGCAACATATTGGATACACCATTCATTAAGTGTTTATAGATTTGACTTCCAATACCTTTTTTTCCTTCTGCTTTCCCTTCGCCCGAACTAGAACCAGAGCCTCCTTGATAAACTGGAGCTTGCTGCTTAAGAGCACGGTTAATCAGTTCTTCAGGTTTACGAATACCATCTGCAACAGGTGTTTCCAGCACATGTTTGCCGTTAAAACGATCCATTTGTACTTTCGTATCAGCTGCTACGATTACCGCCGTTGCATTTTCAATTTCTTCAGCCGTAAGAACATTTTTTGCACCGCCAGATCCATTTGTTTCAACCTTAATATCTACTCCCATTTCAGCTGCTTTTGCTTTTAAAGAATCTGCTGCCATATAAGTATGAGCTATACCAGTTGGACAAGCAGTTACTGCAACAATGAAATTCTTCTTATCTGCAATATTTTCCTCGACCGATTCTTCCTCTACATCATAGCTATCGATTATAGATATAATATCTTGTTTAGACGTTGCATTTAATAACTTAGAACGAACTTCTTCTTTAAGTAATAAAGTTGATAATCTTGATAATGCCTCAAGATGAGTGTTATTCGCTCC
This sequence comes from Niallia sp. RD1, assembly GCF_024219955.1. Lineage (NCBI taxonomy): Bacteria > Bacillati > Bacillota > Bacilli > Caryophanales > Bacillaceae > Niallia > Niallia sp. RD1. Next base: position 4,354,766 of record NZ_CP100420.1, read on the forward strand.
ATCTGGTGCAGCAATCATAAAAAATAGATTTGCTGGCTGTCCATCAAGTGATTCATAATCAACACCACTAATTGATCGACCGAACGCAATTGCCGGTGATTTTACGGCACTCGTTTTTGCATGGGGAATGGCAATCCCTTCTCCAATCCCAGTTGTACTTTGCTCTTCTCTTTTTAAAATGGCTTGCTTATATGTGTCTTTATCTGTTAAATTCCCTGCCGAATAAAGAGTATCCACTAACTGATTGATAGCATCCAGTTTCCCGTTTCCTTCAATATTTAAAAGGATAGTCTCTTGCGTTAATAACTCGGTAATTTTCATCCTATAACGCTCCCTTTTTCATTATATTTTATCCATTTCACTATTTCTTTCTTGTAAAATGGCTTCCGTTTATGATTGTAATTGAACTTGTGAAAGGAGACTCTCTACCTTTTCCTTTGTACATAATCCAATCGAAAATGCTGTTGCACTACCTGAAGCAATGCTATAGCGGAAAGATTCTTTCATATCCTGTGTTTCCTCATATTTTGATAGGAATCCTGCCACCATGCTATCCCCTGCACCGACAGAGCTTTTTACTTCTCCTTTTGGTACCGTACTTATTAATTCTTCGTGCTGACTAATCAATACTGCTCCTTCACCAGCTAACGAAACAATGACATTCTGTGCGCCCATTTCCAATAGTTTTTTTCCATATGGAATCGCTTCTTCAGCAGTAGTAATAGTTGTTCCAAACAGTTCACCAAGTTCATGATGATTAGGCTTAATTAAAAATGGTCGGTATGGCAAGACTGCTTTTAGTAAATCTCCTTCTGCGTCTACAACAAAGGATACATTATTCTCATGACAAATCTTCACCAATTCTTCATAGGTGGTTTTTGGCAGAGTAGATGGTACACTTCCTGCTAAAACAAGAAGATCCTCTGAGGTTAAAGAAGCTATCTTATTTTTTAACTCTTGGAATTTAACTTCGGAGATAGTCGGCCCACTCGCGTTCAATTCCGTTTCAGTATCAGCTTTTACCTTAACGTTAATTCGCGTGTCTTCTTCTACTTTAACAAAATCAGTTTCAATATTTTCTGCTTGTAATTGATTTTCAATGAAGCTACCTGTAAAACCGCCCACAAATCCTAATGCTTTACTTTGTACTCCCATTCTTTTCAATACTCTGGAAACGTTTATTCCTTTTCCACCAGCAAACTTACTTGTTTTTTCTAATCGATTTAGCTCTCCTAAATGCACTTCTGGTACCTCGATAATATAATCGACAGAAGGATTTAAGGTTAGGGTATAAATCATTCTTTCACAACCTTTATACTAGTTTTCCTTGAATAAAAATCGTTTACTTCCTCATCCAGGGAGTTTGTAATAATAGAAGCTTCGTGCAAATCAGCAATTTTCGAAAAATACACTTCAGAAAATTTACTGTCATCTGCGACAAAGAAAGCTTCTCTTGATAATGTTAGTGCCTTACTTTTCACCATAGCTTCTTCTTGATCAGGAGTAGTATACCCATATTCAGGGTGAATACCATTGACTCCCATAAAACATTTATCAAATCGGTAGTTATCAAGACTCAATATAGCGCCACGTCCTACTAAAGCGTTTGTTTTTTCTTTGACATAACCACCTGTAATAAAGGTTTGGATTCGAGCTTCTAGTAATGTGGACAAATGCATAAGACCGTTTGTTACCACTACAATGTCACGATCTTTTAAATAGGGTATCATTTCTGTAATAGTTGACCCTGCATCTAAATAAATACTGTCTCCATCTTCTACTAGATTTGCTGCATAGGCGGCGATCATTTTTTTCTCTTGGATGTTTTTGAACGCTTTTTCACTCATACTTGGCTCACTTATTTTCCCTTGAAGCCTCGCTGCGCCACCATGAACTCTTTTCAAAAAACCTTCTTGCTCTAATTGAGTCAAATCACGTCTTATGGTTGATTCAGATGTATTCGTAATATCCATTAACTCTTGTATCTTGACAACGTTTTGTTGTTTAAGCAATTGTAAAATAAGTTCATGCCTTTCAGGTGTTAACAAAATTATCACACTCCCTTTTCGGGTATGTCTTTGATTTAATTACATCTTACTGTAAACGATTTCACATTTCAAGCATTTTCTTTCAAAAACAATCAAATATTATCATAAATTTGACGTTTTGTGAACGTTTTTAGTAGAATTTGAATTTTCTTATTAGTTTGCCAGTCTATAATTACATGTATAATGCCCGAAACTATTTATTTTATTTATTCCATTCTTAACATCAGTAAGACCAAACCACAAGCTGCGAAAAATCGAGACAGCTAGGTTGCTGAATCTCTCCCGTAAAGGTCTGATAAGTGCACTAACCAACAGTGAGGGATAAGAAAAACCCCCACTGATAGAAGTTTTCTTTATCAATTATCGCTTATTTATGGTATTCTTTGTTCTGGTACAAAAAATATAAATAAGGAAAAGGAATGCATTTATGAAAAAGGTCTCTTATTTCTACTTGGAATTTGTAAAAATACTATTTTCTGCTGTTCTCTTGTTCGCGATTTTTGGAACAATTAACGATAGTATTATAAAAATGATTACTGGTGTCTCATTTCCCAATGCGCAATTTTTAGATGGTAAACAAGCGCTATCTGGATTGTTTATCCTTCAATACATAGGTTTTGCACTGATTTATTTTGTTATTTATAAAAACTATCTGAGTTTTATCGGATTTATGAAAAATAAACAGAGAAAAAAACTTCCACCGATATGGTCTAAATATCTCGTACTTTTTGGCATAGTTTTTATTTTGGTATTTTATATTGTTCTTCTCGTTTACTAAATTATTTTAATAGAAAGTAATTGCGTAAGAATGGATTGTATGATACTATCAAATCAATATATAGTTGATTTAAATTAATAATCCACTATATATAGTTATCGAATCAATTCTTTAATCCAATGTCTCTTTTTTCGCTTCTTAGAAGCGACTTTTTTTTGCAAAACTTCCGCGATTTTATTTCTTTAATTCGCCATTTATACATAAATAGTACCAAGAAATTTAAAATCAAGCACTCGCTTGATTTGTAGAGGAAACAATCAAAAAAGCCGCTGAATTACAAATAAAGTCGGCAAGATATACAATTAACAATAAAGTGAAACATACGCTTGAGGCGGGAGTCTTACTGTCTGTTAAGGGTGGGATAAAACGAACGGGATTTTTCTGAAAAATGCTTAAAATCACCTTGAGTCCATGCAATTAGGGAAGTCGGTAGATTTCTCGATCAATAGTTATGGCTATATGTGAAGGTAAATGATGTAGATAATGAGGTTAACAAACTATAACTTTGTTAAGAGGTTCGGACGTAACTAAATCGATACTCTGTAAAGACGAATAATCTCTAATTTAGCAAAAGAATATTTTCCACTCTCATATAGTTGAACAACAGACAACTTTCCTTCTACTGTCCATTTTTCTTTTTTCTCCATACAAATCAAAACCACCAGTGTGAACTGGTGGTTTGCTCTGCGGCTAAAAGCCTCTCTTACCGGCCTCGGCCTTAAAGGCCCACTGAAAAGGTTTCCCTTCTGCACCACATTCACTCACCAATTCTAAAGAATTTCTTTATTTACTTCCGATTTTTCTCACCCGTGAACGGATCGAATTCTTCGAACAACGTTAGCTGATCAGCCATATAATCTTCTTTCAGCTGATTTCTTATATATTCTTGTATTTGTTTCTTATTTCTCCCCACGGTATCAACGTAGAAACCACGACACCAAAATTTACGATTCCCATAGCGATATTTCAAATTCGCATGTCGATCAAATATCATCAGGCTACTTTTTCCTTTTAGGTAACCCATGAACTGCGATACACTTAATTTTGGTGGAATACTAACCAACATATGGATATGATCCGGACAGGCATTTGCTTCATGTATAATGACACCTTTTCTTTCACATAGCTCTCTTATGATTTGTCCTATACTCTTTTTGTATTTGCCATAAATAATTTGCCTTCTGTATTTTGGGGCAAAGACTATGTGATACTTACAATTCCATGTTGTATGTGCTAAACTGTTCATGTCCTTCATAAGGGCATACCTCCTTCTTGCGTGAGATAAAGTGGTCGGGAAACCAACTTTATCCTACCATGAAAGGAGTTTTTTTTGTTACCTCGCTATAAGCTCTCCGGAACCCCCGGCATAGCCAGGGGTTTTCGAAACCATCAAAAAAACACCCCACTTATTGCGTCCAATAAGTGGGATGCACTGCTAAGCTGAGGTGACTCAGCGCGAGTCCCATGGATGAATAGCACCAAACTTTCTAGAACCATCCTTTTAAAAACAAAAAACAAACAATTATACGGAACTTTCATTTGCATCTTCGTATAATTGTTTGGTTTTATCCACGGCTGGAATACTTAGGTCCCAACGTCCTCCCATCCTCTTAACTTTTATTAAAAGAATTTTGCTTATAGCCTATTCGTATGGGATAAATCAGCTGTAGATTTAAGCTGTTTTTTTTCAAAATAATCGTCTTTTGTCATACAATAATAGACACTTGTAATTAACCGATTGTTAAAAAGCTTATAACGGTCCGTTTTCTGAAATTTATAGCGAAAACCACACTTTTCATTCACTCGTTTTGACTTTGTATTAAAGTCAAAATGTCCACACCATATTAAATCCAAATGCAAATGTTCAAAACCATATTTTAAAAGATGATTTACCGCTTCAGGAACAATCCCTCTTCCCCAATATTTTGGATGGAGAGCAAAACCAACTTCTCGTTGCGCTAGATGGGATTGCTTAACATCTGGTGTCCGCTTATGAAAACCAATGCTTCCAATTACTTTGTTTTCCTCTTTCCATACGATGGCATAAGAATTTTTATTTTGTAAAAAATAACGGATCACTTCTTTACTTTCTTGTTCACTTTTATGCGGGGACCAGCCGGCGAAAGGACCAACTTCTTCCCTTTGTGCATACTCATATAAATCTTTATAATCCGATTCCTGCCATCCTCTCAACAGTAGTCTCTCTGTCTCAAACCTGTCCATCAATAAATCACCACCAGTTTATTGTTAAACTTTCTCTCATCGATGTTATCGTAAAGCTAACCTTTCATAAATATCCTGTAACGTACGGCACCCTAACTGTTGCACCCTTTGTAAATATTGACACCATAAAATGGCTGTTAATTTTGCGTCCCCTAATGCATGGTGACGATCAATTACAGGAATATCACTAAACTCACACCATTCCTCTAATGTTAATATCCGTTGTTTAGGTTCAACAATTTTAAATACAAAGGAAGTATCCACAATCCGATGCTTAAACGGTGTTTTAAAGCTTTTCCAGCAAGCAGATTGCATAAAGCTTTTTTCATGGGAAGAATGGTGTGCAACAAGCGTATCATCTTTTATAAATTCAAAAAATTGTACAAGTACATCTGATAAGGGTGGAGCATCAAGTAAATTTTCTGTTTCAATTCCTGTTAAGCGACTTATTTCTCTTGGTATCTCAACATCAGCATTCACTAGTGTATAAAATTGTTCATCGAGGATTTCGCAACCTTCTACCTTTACCGCGCCAATAGAAATAATTTGATCACCTTTATCTGGTAAAAAACCTGTTGTTTCAATGTCAAAAACAACAGCTTTTAAATTACTTAACGGCAATCTGGAAGCAACTTCAACCTTTAAATCCTTTTGAAGCTGTCGCATAAAGGCAATTTGTTGCGAATTACTTCCACTCGAGGTTGCGTGCAATACACTAGAATTAACTTTTCCATATAAATCTCTCATATATTGAAGAAACGATTCTACTCCCATATTAACACCCTTTTTCGATTATCCTGTGTACTTGATGATATAATTTAATACCGTTGCGCATTAATGTTTTTATTTCCTGCCTTTGTTCCTTAGTTAATCGATTAATACTTAGATAGTGAACATCCTCATATGTTTTTGCTTCTCGAAATAAATCAATCCGATATTCTAGAATTCTATTAAAAGAGGATTCATATGGTTTTAGCCATTCATCATATATTTCCATATCCCGCAATGCCTGTATCCGATCAATAGTTGAAGTTCGTTGAATACTTTCCTTAATTGCAAGGAGCCTGATTGAATTCACATAAGGCAAATACATAGTATGCTTTAAATGAATCGATCCTCTGTGACTTCCAGTTATTTCCACGAAAAACTGACCGAATATTCCAACACCTTTTTTTATACGCATTACATTATTCATAAATCTTTTTAAGAGATTGGGATGTAATCTACAGTACGCATGGATATAGTTTCTTAGTTCTTGGACATATTCATGTTCGCCAAATATTTTTCTACTATCATAAAAAATTTGTAAAAATCTAATAGATTCCCAGTTTTCCTTTTCCATCCATTGTTGCAATTGTTGTTTCCACTCTTCTAAGGATTTGGACCAAACAAAATTACTGCTCATAACATTCCCTTCACAGTAGGGATATCCGATCTCATCTAACGCATCACTTAGAAATTCTCCAAATTTTAAAAAATACTCCTTATAGGACGAATCTTTCACTTCATAGATGATTCCATGATCTTGGTCGCTTAAAATGCCTTGTTCCTTTCTTCCAGCGCTCCCTGTTACAAACCAAACAAACGAACATGGCGGATCTCCAAAAGCCTTCGTATACTCAGCCAGGACAAAATGAAATAACTGTTTAAAAATTTGATCGTGAAAATCATTTAATTCACTATTATTATAAGAATTTGATCGCAAAAATAATTTCTTATCTTTTTTCAGTTCACTTAGTCCAATAGTATTAGAGCACATCCATGCACTTCCTTCGATAATCATTATTAATATCTTCTTTATGTCTATCATATCATTTAATCTTTTCCTATAGACCACTTAAAAAAGATAAAAGCCCCACTTTTCAGCGAGACTCCTATCTTCATTCATTCGATCGCCTATTACTTAAATCCGACTATCGCCATGTATTATAGGCTTTTTGTTTCTTCTTTTGGCAAGAAAGCTTCTGGGTAACCGTATGAACCATGTTCACTAATATCTAAGCCCATGATTTCTTCTTCCTCTGTTACACGTAGACCGCTAACTTTCTTGATAACAAATAGAATGGCATAGCTTATTGCAAAAGCGAATAGTCCACAAGTAAGTACGCCAAGCGCTTGAACACCTAATTGACCAAATCCACCGCCATCAAACAGACCAGCTTTACCTACTCCCGTGTACTCCGCTAACTCTGCTGTAGCAAATAAACCATTGGATAATGTTCCCCAAATCCCCGCTGTTCCATGCACGGATAATGCAAAGATTGGATCATCGATTTTTCTGCTTTCAAAGAAGCGAACACTATAAAACACAAGCACTCCAGCAATTAAACCAATAACAACCGCTGCCCAAGGCTCAACGAATGCACAAGATGCTGTGATTGCAACAAGTCCAGCTAATGCACCATTCAGCATTGTAGTGATATCTGACTTCCCTAATACAATCCAAGAAATTAGTAACGCTGCAACCGCACCTGCTGCTGCTGCTAAGTTTGTGTTTAAAGCAACATATCCGAAGAAACCGTCAGCTACAGAAACTGTACTACCTGCATTAAAACCAAACCAACCTACCCAAAGAATTAATACACTTAATGCCGTATATACTTGGTTATGCCCGAAAATTGGGTTTGCTGAACCGTCAGCATTGTATTTTCCAATACGTGGTTTTAAAAGCATTGTCGCTGCAAGCGCTGCTGCCGCACCAGTTAAGTGAACAACAGTGGATCCTGCAAAGTCCTGTTTTCCGTGCTCCGCTAACCAGCCGCTGCCCCAAATCCAATGGGCGATGATTGGGTAAACTAAAATACCGAATAACACAGAGAAGATAAGATAAACAGATAATTTCGCACGTTCTGCAAATCCACCAAGCGCAATCGTTAAGGAAATTCCTGCAAATGCTAGTTGGAAAATAAAGAATACAGTTGTTTGTAATCCATCGCCATCAATTTGACCAACTTCACCTCCATTGAAGAAAAAGTCACTCATCCCTACAAAGAAATTCGCATTATCTCCGAAAATAAAGCCATAGCCCACAGCCCAAAATACTAAGGAAGCAATTCCAAATGTGAAGATGGTTTTACCAGCAATATGTCCCGCATTTTTCATTCTTGTGGAACCTGCTTCTAATAATATAAATCCACCAAGCATAAAAATAACTAAAATTGCAGCAATCATCGTCCACAAGCTGTTCATCAAAAATTCCAAATTTTCCATTTTACCATTTCCCCCTTTATGTATATAAAATTACCATCAAGTGTCATATAATCTAACACTCTAATAACTTTATTTTACCCATATTATATTTTCTGTCAATAAGATTTTGAAAATTAATTTTCTTAAAACTTAAAATATTATAACTTATTCGATTTTATACTTAGTTATTTGTTTTTCCGCGATAATTGTATGTATTTTTTATTAATTTTCCCGAAACCGCTACCATTTATTGGATAGCTAAAATAAAGGCTATTCTTTTTAGAATGTAAAAAAAGCTGACACAAGGTCAGCTTTTCATCTTATATTAGCAAATAAAAGTTGCACCAACGATAATTAACAAGATAAATAATACTACGATTAATGCGAAACCGCCGCCGTATCCTACACCAGGTCCAGCTCCATATCCGCATCCATAACCATATCCACCATAACCGTACATATATACATCTCCCTTTCTCATTTTTGTAGTATATTAACCATATCTTTTTTTGGTTAACGAGGAAGGAGCTTTTTATGTTTTTCTTTACTAGCTCCTCTTACAAAATTATTGTATGCAGAGATGTATATTTGGGTTGGGTAAATGTCTATTTTCCGCAAAAAACCTAAATTGTTTCCATTTTACTTATTTATAGAAATTACCCTTGGCCAAACACTACTTTCTTTAATCGCTTTGTTTGCTCATAGGGATTATCCGCCATACTAATTTCTGAAATAATGGCGACTCCATCGGCACCAGCTTGAATAACAGGAAAAGCATTTTCGGCTGTAATCCCCCCTATACCAACGATTGGTATAGTAAGGTTTGCCTCTTTGACTTTTTCGATAAGTGAGGTTCCTTGCACTTCTTTAGCATCTTTCTTTGTGCTCGTCGGGTAGATAGGACCTATGCCTATATAATCAGCACCTGCCTCGATTGCCTCTTTAACTTCCTCTATAGTGTGAGCAGATACTCCCACTAATTTATTTGCAAACAATTGCCGTACTTTTATGGCGTTTTCATCATCTTGCCCTATATGCACGCCATCTGCATCTAATGCTAAGGCTAGTTCAATATCATCATTCACAATAAATGGAACATGATATTGATTGCAAAGTTCTTGCATTCTTTTTGCTAATTGAATTTTGGCCGCTCCTTTTAATGCCCCAGTTCCTTTTTCTCTGAATTGAAAAATAGAAATACCACCTTTTAATGCTTCTTCTAAAATAATTTCTGGAGCAAGTGTACTATTATTGTTACTTCCCATAATAAAATATACTTTGAGCAGTTGTTTCATTCGTTCTTTTGTATAAGATGTCATATATCCTCCAAATTGCATTCTTATCGTTTGCTTTCTTGGTAAGCCCAATGATTGGTTGGTCCATGCCCGCTTCCTATATGAAGATCATTTTTTATTGCTTGATGAATAAAATCCTTGCCTAATTGGAATGCATCGTTAATAGAATAGCCATTTGCAAGAGCTGCCGTTATTGCAGCAGAAAAAGTACAGCCTGTCCCATGCGTATTTTTGGTTGGAATTCTTTCCGCTACCAAACTTGAAAAATGGCTGCCATCAAATAGCAAATCGACAGCTTCCTTTTCATCCCCATGTCCGCCTTTAATAATGACATAGTTAACCCCCATGGCACTTAATCTTTTAGCCGCTTCTTTTCTTTCCTCCATATTTCGAATGCTTATCCCAGTTAATTCCTCTGCCTCAGGTATATTTGGTGTTAAGACAGTGGCAAGGGGAAGAAGCTTCCTTTTCATGGACTCTGTTGCTTCTTGCTGTAGTAAATTGGCTCCGCCTTTAGCAATCATGACTGGATCAACAACTAAATTTTTCCATTTGTATTGTTCCATTTTATTGGCTACTAATTCAATTATTTCGCTATTAAATAACATTCCTGTTTTTAAGGCATCTGGCTGTAAATCAACAGCGATGCATTCTAATTGTTTTTCTATTGCCTCGAGCATCATTGGGTATACTCCATCAACACCAAGGGTATTTTGCGCTGTTATTGCGGTAATCACGCTCATTCCATATACTTTAAGTTCTTGGAAAGTTTTTAAGTCTGCCTGAATTCCAGCCCCACCTCCACTATCTGATCCTGCTATTGTTAAAGCTTTTGCTGTGGTCATTGAATTACCCCCTTATACTCTCTACTTTCATCCATTTTTTTATATCTTCTTCTTTAATTTTCATTAATTGATTCAATAACTCAATTTGAAAACTTCCTGGTCCTTCTTCTTTCGTCTTTTCAAAGGCACGCTCAGCTGCAACCCCATATGTCACTAAACCTGCTGTTGAAGCAAGGAAAACATCTTCTTCTACAGCGATAAATGCTCCAAGAATAGAAGATAGTAAGCAGCCTGTCCCCGTAACCTTTGTTAACATCTGATGGCCATTATGTACTATAGATAGCTTCTCGTTAACAGCTACTATATCTTTTTCTCCTGTTATAACAACTGGTACCTGTAATAGCTTTGCAGCTTCTAGCGCGATTTCGCTATTATTATGTTCACTAACAGAATCTACGCCTCTCATTTTTGCTTTAATACCAGCAACATTCGCTACTTCTGCTGCATTTCCTCGTAGTAAAGTGATTTCCACTTCCTTCATAATACGATGTACAGATTCCGTACGATATCTAGTAGCTCCAGCCCCAACCGGGTCTAAGATAACAGGAGTATTAGCCAAATTTGCAGCCTTTCCAGCAATAATCATGCTTTCTACGTTTTCAGCAGTTAATGTTCCAATATTGAGAACAAGGGCATTCGCTACTGTTGCCATATCTGCAACCTCTTCCTTTGCATATGCCATTACTGGAGAAGCCCCAATTGCTAATAAGCCATTCGCTGTAAAATTAGTGACTACTACGTTTGTAATATTATGAACTAACGGAACTTGCGCTCGTAATTTTGTTAGTACTTTCGGTATCAACATTTCATATTTTTCATTCATCTCTCAAACTCATTTCCTTTCTGTTATCCTTATTAACTTGATTGCTCGCAATATTCATACAATGTAAAGGAATGCAAACTAAAAAAAGCCATAACTGACTGTAACGTTTTGCACGCGTTATAAAAAGGAAGCGGCGTGCTAGTTGTCAGTAATTATGACAAAAATAAAAACACTACGCCTAAGCAAAGTGTTCGTCTATTTCATACACCTCCCTACGCTGGCATTATCCAACAGGTTCATCCGGTCAATGGCAGCAAATAGCCATACTCTCAGCCTGTTTCCACAAGCTCCCGCTACGTATTCAATTGATTTCATCTAAATTTTAGCGAAAAAATAGGAATAATGCAAGAATTGTAGGCTAATAGTCTAATGCATATAAGTATTCTTCCTCAGGTTCTTCCGTCACTTCTACCTTTTCGACCTTAATAACTGGCATTAACTGACCTTCGTATTCCTTTTTCTCCAATTTTCCTTTTATCACATACCACTGTTCATTTTGTAATTCATTTACTTCTCCCTCAATCAAATAGCCATACAACCCAAGATCAGCGATACAATGAGTCATCACATATCTGGCAATAACTGCTTGTTTGTCGGTAAACGATTCCTCTCGATGGATAAAACCTGTAATCATTATTTCTTTCCCAACTAAATTGTCCAAATTTGTATTAATCATGTCCATCGTTTGTAAATAATTATCGTCCTCTATTGCAATCATATCTTCATCATTTGCTGCTTCGTTATTAACTTGACTAACAGAAAAAGTTTGACCATGCTCAAATTGAGTATTTGGGAGAATGCTTTTGTTAATGGACATATCTTGTTGGGTGAAAAACAAAAATAAAGGGCTAAAAAATAATAAATAAGAAAAAGTAAGATTCATTAAAGAGGCATTTTCGTCGCACACATCACAATCACAATCAGCCCCCTTTAAATTACTGTTAAGCAATCTAAAAAATCCAAGCAAAAATAACAGGGCCATGGTTATATATAACAATGGCACCATCTTCGGGGCAACAAGTCGCACTACCTCTCCTGTCACCATTAATTTAAAAATAAGGAGACTGAAGCCAATCAACACAATTCCTTGCAGTTCGTTTGCCAATTGCCAGGTTGGACTCCATTTGATTTTCATCGTTTTCCCTCCTTATATTTGTAATTTATGCCAAAAACAATCCTGATACTAAAGAAAGTATAAAGACAACAATCGTAACAATCAAAATAAATAGCAGGACAAACTTTATCCGAAATGAAGCCATCATAACGAAAGTATTTTTAAAATCAAGAATAGGTCCAAACACTAAAAATCCAATAATTGCTTCAGGTGTAAACATCTTTGAGAAGGAAGCTGCAACAAAAGCATCTGCCTCAGAGCAAAGCGATAACACATATGCTAGTCCCATCATCACAGCGGTGCCTTCGATTGATGATTCTCCAGCTTGCATTATATAACTATCTTTTAAATAAACTTGTGCAACACTAGCAAATACTGCTCCAATAATAAAATATTTGCCAATCGTAAAGAATTCATGGCATGTATGATGTAAGATCCCTTTCCACTTGGAATCACCTTTATTTTCATTAATAGGAACAACTGCCATTAAATCTTCTCTGTGTGTTTTTAATACCTTTTGTTTCGAAAAAAGCATATATACGATGATACTCACAATGATGCTTGCCAAGATACAAATAATAAAACGTCCGTATGCAATCGATAAATTATTTTGGAAGGCATAATAAGTACTGCCAAACACGATAAAATTAAGGATTGGTGCTCCCATTAAGAGAACGACACCGATATGGACAGGAATTCCTTTTTGAATAAGCCTGCGCACAACTGGGATAATCGCACATTCACACACAGGAGTAATTACTGCAGCAATTAATGCGACACCTATAGCTGCAAATGGATTTTTGGGCATGATTCTAGCAATATACTCCTCAGAAATATATAGATTAATAACAGAAGAGGCAATTGCTCCTAATAATAAAAATGGTAGGGCCTCAAGCATAATTCCAAGAAATAAAACAAAAATGGTTTTTATCTGATCTGGCAATACGAAATTCCATTTATTCGCAACGTAAATATCTCCGAAAAAAAATAAATACATCATAGCCAGAAACAAGCCAAATATAAGAATATCTTTTACACGTGTTGGGATAGACATAGCATACTCCTTTTCTTCCATCGTTCGACCTTTTACAATCACTTATTACATGTCTATGCTTGTCCTATTCTATCTATGCAAAAAATGAGTGTATCTTATGATAGATTCGATAAGATACACTTAGAAAAAAATTTATATAGTAACTTTCTCAGATAATCGTTCTCCTATTAAAATAATCTCGCCTTTTCGATTCGGAAGATATTCGTTAACTTTTTGCCATTCTAGCAATCCAGAAGCATATTGAAAATGATACCATGATTGATCATCACTATTTTTGATTGTCCCTTTGGCACGAAGTAATTTATCTTGATTGCTTTTCAAGAAATCTCTTAGTTCTCTTTTCGTCATTGCAGTTGTCTGCTCCACTTTTATTGCTTTAATATGGTGGTGGTGATGGTGATGATGGTGACCAGAAATGGAACGTTCTTTGATCTTGCTGTTTTTTTGCTGGCTTTCTAGATACTCCGTTACACCATTTCCATAATTACTATATAGTAATGGTGCTTCAGCATTTAATTTTCTAATTCGCTTTTCAACCTTTTCAATAGCAAGTTTGCTAGAAAGCTGATCAACTTTATTTAGGACAAGTACTGTTCCGTTTTCAATTTGCTCTTTTTGCAGCTGTCTCACTTCTTTGCTGCTCGAAAAAATACTCGTATATTCCGTAAAATGCAAACTATCAATCAAACAAATACTTTCAGCAATCTCAAAAACTTCCCTATATTGCTTTTCATTAAATGTCTCCATTATTTCGGAAGGATTTGCTACTCCTGTACCTTCTAATAAAACGACTTCAATGTTTTCTTTATGTAATGTCTCTGCCAGTTCATCGAGCGTTGTTCTTAAATCCTCTTTGATGGAGCAGCATACACAGCCATTTAACAGTTCATAGAGTGACTCATCTTTAAATAGGTGTTTTTCTATATTTGTTTCACCAAGTTCATTAAGGATAATCGCATACTTTTTATTCTTCCCCTTAAAATACTCCATGCATTTTAATAGAGTTGTTGTTTTTCCGCTTCCAAGGAACCCATTTATTAAATAAACATTAATTTTTTTCATTAAAATACCTCCTGCATATAAAGCCTATCGTTACTTTATGCAGGAGGTATTTTAATTATGACAGATTAATAGGTAAATTGATGAAGATTCTTCCTAAGCTCTTTCGCCATCTCTGATAAGTTCTTTGCCGACCCAGAAATTTCTTCCATAGCGGCTAGTTGTTCTTCCGTTAAAGAAACGACTTCTTCAGAGGAAGTAGCATTATCATAAGCAATTTGGGCTAATTCACCAGCTGAAATGCTTACTTCATTTAACGTTATAGCCATTTCGTTTGAAGTATCGGTAACATGTTGAATATGTGGTGTCATTTCCTTCATACTATGAACGATTTCTTGAAACCTTGTATTTGATTCATCTGTTACTTTTAACCCTGCTTGAACTGCCAGTGATACCTCTGCCATTCGATGCACCGTATTTTCGGTCGTTTTCTCAACACTATTAATTAATTGAGAGATATTATTCGCAAATTCACCTGACTGCTCAGCAAGTTTGCGTACTTCATTAGCAACAACCGCAAACCCTTTTCCTTTCTCTCCTGCTCTGGCAGCTTCTATCGCCGCATTTAAAGCTAATAGATTTGTTTGTTCTGAGATTGTGGTAATACTTTCTGTAATCTTCCCAATATGTTTGGATTGCTCGACTAGTTCTTTAATCATTTTATTTGATTCTGCTACGGTCTCACTTATTACTTGCATTTGTTCTAGTGTTGCTTGAATAGAACTTCCGCCGGCATGGGCTTTTGTTATTGTGCCAGTTGAAAGATCGGACACTTTCTTACTAAAGGCAACAATTTGATTTGTTCCTTCTAAGACAGATTTGATATTATCTACATTATTATCTAATCCTTTTGTCTGTATTTCCGCGCCACTTGCAACTTGTTGAATTGTATTGGTTACATGCTCTGAAGCAATGGTTACTTCATTAGCGCTTGCTGTTAACTGACCCGCACTTGCTGCGACATTCTCTGAACTATGTTCAATATTTTTGATAAGTTGTTGCAAATTATGCTGCATCGTATGAAAAGCAGCCGCTACATCGCCAATTTCATCTTTTGTTGCAATATTAATGGAGGTTGTTAAATCACCTTTGCTAACTGCAATTGCTTGTTCTTTTAATTTTTTTATCGGCTTGATGATAGAGGAAACAATAAGCATCATCATTATTCCTCCAATAATAAGAGATCCTGTTAATATCCCTGCAATCGTATACAAAAGACCTCTAGAATTATTGACAATTTCTGATTTTTCCATCGTTCCAGCTAGCTTCCATCCGGTCAGTTTATTCGTCTGATAAACCATTTTTCGATTAACTTTATTTGCTGAATAATCCAATGTTCCAGCTTGTCTCTCATAAAGCGTTTCGTAAAAAGCATCTTTCACAATGTCTCCTTGTTTTTCATCAGGATGAACGATAAAACGTTTCTTCTGATCAAGAAGAATAACATAACCTTCTTGACCAAACGTGATCTCACCTGATAGCTCTGCTAAGTAATCTAAATTCATCGTAACGGCCATAACTCCTGCATTGTCTGCAATTGTTTTTCCTATTGTAATAACCATTTTCTGAGAAACTGGGGATAGATAAGGATCCATGATAACGGCTTCCCCTGGTTTATTAACAGCTGCTTTATACCAGTCTCTCAATCTAGGATCCATATGATCATCGAGTTCCTCTGTAGACTTCTGAAAAAGCTTTCCATCATTTGTCCCTATATAGATACTCGAGACTTCAGGATGGACTTGGCTATATTGTTCAATTGTGTTCTGAATAATCGCTGAATCTTTTTCGATTGTTTCCTTCGTCAGCGTTTCTGCCAGTGCCGAGATATCATAAACCTTTGCGGACATTAGGTTAGTTATCGATGTATCTAGCATGTTTAAATTAGTACTTGCATTGTTTATAAAGTCCTTTTCCATTTGCTTATTTGCATATAAAAAGGAAAATGCACCAATTAGGATACTTGGAATTAATAACATCACTAAAAAAGAAAAAATAAGCTTCTTTTTTAGCGGAATTCCTTTATTTTTTCGAATATAAAATTTTTTCATTGTAATCGCCCCTCTCTTTGTATACGCATACATCTTTACAAGAAAAAATAGGTAATCCCTTATCTGCTCCCTTATTTTACAATAGATAGGAGAAGGTTCCTATGCCATTAGTCATATTTTTCATTTGTTACTCGTTAACATTTTTTTATTGCTCACCTACAAACTATATATTATAGTGTAATTAAAATTTTCTAAGCAAAAAGGAGGGGAATTTAAATGAATGAAAAGTCTATAAAGCTTGTTATAGGTGCAGGAGAATACAGGAATAATCCTGGCTGGATATATACACAAGAAGAAGAATTGAATTTACTAGATGAATCAACCTGGATACACTTTAACAAATCTTCGATTGACGCTATTTTAGCTGAACATGTGTGGGAGCACTTAACCTTTAAAGAAGGCGTTCAAGCAGCTTTTCTTTGCTATCAATACTTGAAGCCCTCAGGATACATTCGTTGTGCTGTTCCAGATGGTTTCTTTCCAGATAAGTCGTATCAACAAATAGTTCAAGTAGGTGGACCAGGCCCAAAGGATCATCCTGCCTCTACTCATAGAATCGTTCATAATTATCGAACATTAAGTCGGATGTTTGAATTAGCAGGATTTGATACTAAATTATTGGAATATTGTGATGAAAAAGGAACTTTCCATGAAAATGACTGGGATGGGGAGGATGGCGTCATTTTCCGGTCAAAAAAGTATGATCCACGAAATAATGGGGAAAAACTCTTATTTCCCTCTCTTATTATAGATGCGATTAAAAGATAAAAAAGCAAATTCAGGGAGTGATATGAAAACGTCCTCTGAATTTGCTTTTTGCATGGATACTGGTTCCATCTTATAATCTTGCATCAATAGGTTCTTCTTCAAGCGCCAGTGTAGCAAGAACACATTCATGAATCCGTTCCAGAGATTCAAGCTGTATAAAGCGATTAATTCCTTCTAATCCTAATGCTAATTCTTTTAAGGCATTACGCTGTTTTTTTCCTGTTTTTCGGTCTTTAAGACGACGTAATTGATCCTTTTCTAAATAATCCATACCATAAATAATTTGAAGGTATTTCTGTCCCCTTACTTTAATAGCTGGTTGAAGTAATTTGCCCTTTTGATTTCTAGCGAGGAAATGATATGGTTTAAAGATAACTCCTTCATGGCCGTCTGCAGTTATCTCTTCCCACCATCTCACTGCTTTTGTCAGTGATTCTTCATCATTTACAATCATATAATCTGTTTTCATAAAAAGACTGCTTATGGTACTAAAATATTCATTTTGCTCCATATGCCACTGATGGGTTTTTAGAAAAAAGCTTTCTTTACTATGTGCAAGTAAATGAAATGGTGCAATTTTTATGTCATCTAAACGCTGAATCTCCCAGCAATATTGGTTATATACTTCACTAAAGCTTTGCGCATTTTTTCGTTTCTGCTCAAATTCTTCTATCCAACTTTGAACATCCATGCCATTTTGTTGTGCAAGAAGAAGCTGCTGATGTATCTTGTCTCTATCCATCTGGCTCATTTCAGCGACATGAGCGTATTGCTGAATAATTAAATCTTTCGCTTTTAAATTCCAAGGGAGAATTTCAGCGTCAAGCAATACCCAGTCTGTCTGATTCTCTTCAAAATAATTTGCAGCTGTTAAATCATTGTGCAGCTTAGTGAGGATCTCTTCTTCTAGTTCATGGGAGAAAAAAGCTCTCCCAGTTCGCGTGTAGATAGTTCCCAAGCTCTTTTTACCGATATATTTTTCAGCTGTTTCTTGATTTTTGTATAACAAAAGAATTCCTCTACTGCCCATATGCTTTTTCTCCACAACCATTTGTTCTATCCCATTGTCTATGTAATAGTGATAGGCATCTATCGGATGTTCTAAATATCCTTCTATCGACGAACTCTTCGGTGTAGGGCTCATGGTTGGCGGAATATAGATTAATTCTTCCATAGGAATCGTATAATGAGAAACTTTGTCCAGTGCTGCTTTCACATTGTTTTGTGGACAGTTAATTTCTCCATATGTGTCTGTCCATACACTAAAACCATTTATAAATCGATGAACGTTTGGTAAGGCTAATCTTGTTTCTTGCCACTTTTTTAATGGATTATCTTCGATTTGGGCATAATCTTGTTGCGCCTTTACTGATATAAATTCCCTTTCTGGATAGCGTATAGCCGTTAGCTTGCCGCCAAAAACAACGCCTTGATCAATATTTATCGTATTATTCACAACGAGCGGCTCTGGCTTTGGATCATGTCCCCAGATGATTAATTCTTTTGATAAATGTTTTCGATACCAGTCTCCGCGAATTGGCTTTCCGTCTGAATCCATCCCTAAGGTTTCTCCATATCTCGTAAAATCAGAAATTCCAGCAGATTCTTTTCCAATATATTTATCCTTAATACCTGCATGGGCGATAATGGCTGTTTTAATTCCATTTCTTGTTAATACATAATGAGAAGGGGCATTAAGGAGTATTGTTTTCCAATCTTCTCTTATTTCCTCTATCTGCTTATCCGTATATTCATGAGAAAATGCAGAAAAGGCTTCTTCAATCCATTCATCACCATGACTTAGTGTCACTTTTTTGCCGTCTAGCCATCTTGCTATTTTCCAACCATGATTACTGTCGATCATATAGGCAAGATTATTTTTTAGATGCGCAGAAAAAAAGAATAGCGCTTCGGCAGATTTTGGTCCACGACTCATAATATCGCCTACTGAAACAAACTTTCGCCCTTCTGGATGTCTAAATAATCCATCCTCCTCTTTCACGTATCCCAGCCGTTCAAGCAATTCGTAACATTCATCCATACATCCATGAATATCGCCGATAACATCCAAACCACTATCTGCACTTAAATATAAAGAAGAAACGACTGGATCTATTTGCACAGACTCATCCCGTTCTCTTAAAGAATAAATTGCATAGTAGGTCTCTTTTTGGATTTTGCGAATTTCTTGGCGCATTATTTCAAAGTGTCTTTTCACTCTTCCCTTCCCTCTCGGATGAGTTCGTTTCTCATCTCTTTCAAGGAGAACAGGCAAGGAAATATCGAAGAAAATTGCTATTACTGGAACATGAAATTGCTTACCAAGAAGTCGATATTTTTCGCGCTCTGCTTCTTTTAAATGGGTTGCATCTATAAACGAGCGCTTATTTAATGCTGCTCTTGCTCCAATCATTTTTTCCATCATATCAAAAGCTACTCTCGATATTTGGCTATATTCTTCCATCAAATTGGCAGCTACTTCTTTAGGCTGATTTGTCCAGTCTAAAAAGTCAATATCACTGACCAATCTTCGAAAATGATCAGAACTAATTACTTCTTCCGCTTGCAAATAGCCTTTTCTTACCCAATTTTGTAATGTCGTAGATTTCCCACTATTCGAAGGGCCAATCAATAAGACTATACTGTTATGTGGAATGCTTATCGTTTTCATTTATACACCTCTTTTCTTTGAAAAAATAGCCATCTGTGTAGGAAAACCAAATCCTTCCACAAATTCGCCAATTCCATCTATTTGCACCTCATAGGTTGAATGATTTTGCCAATAGCTCACCCATTCTTGAAACTGCTGTCTAGTCCATTCAAAGCGATGGTCGCTATGCCTTTTTGCTTCCTTCATATCATAGACAACATTATAATCTTGATTAGGCGTTGTAATAATCAAATGATACGGCTGATATTTCGTGAAAATTGTTTCAAACGTCTTAAATAATCGATTTTCATCAATATGTTCAATCACTTCGCAGAGAATAAATATATCTTTATTCTCCAATTCGCTATCATAATAGAATAAAGAACCCCATTTAAAGGTTGGGAAAAGAAAATCTGGCTTGTCCACTAATGCTTCGATTCTTTTTTTAGCTTTTTGCTGTTCTCTTTCGGAGGGCTCTACAGCGATTAGTTCTTTAATCCCATTAACAAATCCTAATTGCGCAGTTAACTTTCCTTCTCCAGCACCCATATCTACAATCCGGCTATTATGAGGAAGTATCTTTACCGTTTCAACTATTTTCTCATAACGCCATTGATTTAAGCTTTTCTTTTTTACAATTGTTTCTTGTTTTTGGTTATTAGAATTTGAATCTAATAACCTTGATTTGTCGATTAAGTCTGAAAAAATAAGTGATTCCTTTATAATAAAACTTTTTTTCGGATGAGAGGAAAGCCAGCCCTCCCCGTAGCGCTTTAGCTTATCAACTTCTTTTTCATCAATAAAATAATGCTTATATTGGTCCATGACAGGAATTAATACAAATAAATGCCGAAAGAAATCTTGTATCGTCTGATTTGCTTTTAAGGTAATAAACTTGGCTGAACTTTTTTTCTGAAAAGCTGCTGGCAAAAGTACTTTTCCATTTTCGATGCTCACTTCATATCCTAAAGGTACAAAGAGCTCCCTTATCTCTTTCTCGGATAAATTTGTGGAAAGGGGCCCAAAAGTAATTTCAAGTGAAAAAGCAAAGTTTACCCAATCTTTAAATTCTTCTTTTGGCTTTCCATTTAGTGCTGTTCCTACTGCTTTTCGTAAAACAGAGCAGAAAATACTACTAACAGCGCTTTCTCTATCATTAATATAGTGAGTTATAGACGAAAAATTCGTTTGATTCTTCGTTAATTCAACATTATCTACTGTAACGAAAAATAATATATTGACTTCTCTCTCCTCGTTTTTCGTAAAAACAATCCGCACTAATCCACCCTTTTCTTTTCTTTCATATAGATTATGCGGGTTTTTAGCAATAAGATGGGATACCATCCCTGCGTGCTCACCATAGACTTTAAGACTTATTTGCATGTATCTCACCTCTTTTTTTCTAAACCATTTGAATACTATTTTACCATATTTTACATTTACCGATATAAATAATTATCTATCAAAAAAACAACCAGGAAATGAGAATTAGGAGCTAATAATTTCAAAAAAAAAAAAAAAACGAACCACTATTAATATTAGTGGTTGTCTTTCTTGAACTTTATACTTCTTCCAAGCTTGCGATATCTACTTCTGTTTGTTCTTCAATCCCACCTACAAGATGAACGATTGCAGTTGCGTCTTCTTCTTTAATGTCATCTATCCAAACAGAAACACCATTATACTGTACTTCTATTTCAGCTGATGACGAAAGTATTTGCCTCGCTCTGTTTATATCCATAGTTCCACCTACTTTCTATAAAAAGAACCTTTTATATTCATATGAAATACAGAAGATAGCGGTTCCTTTGTTAAAATAGATCCTTTTTCATTATGTGAAAGTAGGTGAATTTCTATTCTTTTTATTTGTTCTAATTAGTTCGTTTTAATTAGAACTATTCTTCCATCTGTATAGTTAAGCCATCTATTTTCTTCATAATATTTCGATAATAATCCGAGCGTATGGAGAAAATCGCAAACTCTTCATGTGCTGTACTTATAAACCAGGGATGATTATTTTTTATAAACGTAAGATCTTCTGGCAATTTAGGCGAAACCCAATCATATAAAGAATTGGCCAATTGTTGTAATAATAAACAAGTTTCTGGATTAACATCAATAACATAAACAGTTGCAGATGGACCATCCGTCATAGTATTTGCCCATTTTTTTGTTTTATATGTCTCTACTATATAAGGTTCAAAGTTCTTTATTATTTTCATGTCATAACCTAATTCTTTTCTAGTAATAAAATAAAATTTATCTGAATAACTACAAAGTACATTTATTAATTGCTGGTAAACCTCCCCTGTTGGGTTTTCTACTAAAGACCAGTATTCCATTTTAATCCCCTATCGACTTAATTTTTCGATAACAATAAAACAAGTACTATCAGGAAGTTTAACTACATTCCTGGATGCATCCATCAATTTCACTTTCGGTAAAAGATGTTCTCCGTACCCATCTTGTAAATAATGGTCAAACAATAGAACTTTTCCCTTTTTTCCAATCACCTTATGAATAACATCTTTATACTCTGTAGGGGTAAAATAGCCGAACTGCTCTTGTACTTCGTGCGGATAAGCTTCTTCTCCCCATGTATACGTATAAAGAAATTCCATCGCATCATTAATCGGTAATTGAATAGTGGATTTGTTTATTTGTTCAAAAGTGATCTGTCTTCCTTTAAAATCATTTACATAGCGTTTAAAAAAGTCCATGCCATTTGGCAGCTTAAATTCAATTTGTCTTAATTCTTCTTTCGGTTCTGTCATAATACCATCTCTAATAATGATTCTGCCACCTGGTTTTAATACCTCAAATGCACTTGTTAGACTATCGGAAATAACCTCTGGATTAAATTTTATCCCTTTATATGGAATATAAGAATACATCTCATGAAGAATGGAAGAGAATATAATGGTATCCATACTATTAAGCGCAAATGTTTCTTTTAATTGAAGTGCGTCCGCTTGTTTAACATACCAACTTTTCTTTTCTCTTATTTTTCTTTTTTCTAATGACTCAATAACATTTGTAGAAATATCAATGCCAATTACTGTTGCCTTAGGATGACTATCCGATAAAATATCTAACATGATCCCGCCGCCTGCACCTATATCAAGCATCTTATTTCCCACTGCATAGTCGGCAATTGCCTTTTTATAATTTTTGGCATTATTCATATCGGTAAGATAGTTTTGCTCGTTTTGCAGGCGATCAAATCCATCCTTTCGAAAACCGAAAAAATCATATAGGAGAATAATTGCACGTTCATAAAGGGGGGATTTTTCCGCTTCTTGGCAAAACTCAATTAATTTTTCTCCTGCTTTTGAATAAGCAAACGCTACTCCTATATTTTCATTTAAAGAATCAAGTGGAACAATTGTTAATTCTACATGGTCATTTTTGCTATCGTGTCCTGCAACTAATTTCTCCATCATTTGTTCTTTCAAGTAAGCCTCAATGATTCGCTTCTTATATAAATTAATTGTTTTTTTGCCTTTATAGTCATAATATATGTCTTTCATAAACGGTTCAAAGCTGATTTGCTTTACTGTTAATGGATTGACTTTTTGATATATTAATAGAAAGATTTTTAAAAATTCTTCAAGGGTGAAATCATGAAGTGCTGACTCCACATACCACATATCAGTTTTGCGAAAAAATATTTGAAACAACGCTTTCAGCTTCTCGTCCTTAAAAAATTGCTCATACCCCATATCAAAATTTTCGCCGTTTTGAATAGCGGCATTTCTTAGTCTTTTTATTCGTTCTTTTAACGATAACTCTTTCTCCCTTTTTCCTGATAAAATAGAGCCTATAATTTCTTTAACCTCTTCTTGAACATCTCTCCATATTTGCGGCGAAACAGCTTCGATGATACATTGATTCATGACATACAATATATTGTACATGTCATCTTGGTTTACTATTGTATTTTTATTCATATATAAAATTAAAGGCTCTAATTGACAATAGCGAACTTCTCCTCTAATAAATTGTCCCGTTAATCCGTGCGTATAAATGAGTGTGAACACGAGCTCTTCTTGTGCTAAATTCCGTTGGTTGATTGCTACGTTCTTTTTTTCTTCTGCATAAATTTGCGCAGAACCAATATTATGTATGCCTAATTGAAATCCTCGCTCACGCCAATACCTTCTTTTAGATGGTGAACCACATTTTGCGACATCACTCCAAATCAACACTTCTTCTATGATGCATTTTCCAACTTGATTTACTCGTGTACTGTTGTCTAAAATGGTTAGCGCTCTTTCAATATAGGACAGAACTGGATGACTTTCTATTCCTTCAAGAGAATTAACTTGTTCTAAGTTAATGTTCTTTTCCTTTGTTAGATAGAGATACTGTAGCCATTTATATTGACGAAGTACTTCTTTATCTCCCTGTTTCACTTTTTGAATCGCTTTTAATGAAGAAAGCATGAAATTCACTCCTAACGAAATCTCTTTCCCCATATTACCATGGGACAAAAGATTATTGCCAAGTTTCATTTAACTCTTTACATAGCCCAAGATAGCATCTTTAAATTCTTTTTGATTTTCGATATAAGGGTGATGCCCACCATTTATAGAATAAATTTTCGCATTCTTACTTCTAAAAGATAAATGATGATGTGGTCCAACCGCATGGTCAGATTTTCCAGCTATTATCAATATTGGCTTTTGTATTTCTTCCGTTAATTCAGTAAAATTTTGAAAATACTCCGCTGATGAAAAAATTTTCTTCTGAAAATAAGGATCTGTTCTTAACTCTTTATCAAGTATATCGACTTCCTTTTTCTTTTCCATATCCTCATATTGAAAGCGATAGTAAACTCCTTTCTCGATTAATTTCAAAAGAGTCGAATAAACAAGTTCCATATAGTCTTTCAGTGGTTCAGAAGGAAATACATCTCTTTGCTCCTGTAAAATTTCAAGTCCTCTATTTATTTGATGTTCAAAGGAATCATACATATTCAGTGTTACATTTGCTAAAATAACCCCTTTTGTTCGTTCCGGAAATTGAGCAGCATAGTTAACTGCAAGAATGCCGCCAAAGGAATGCCCCATTACATACCATTCCTCAATTCCTAATCCAATTCTTAACTCTTCTATGTCCATTATTAATCTTTTTAAAGAATAATCTTGCGATAAAGAATGTTCTGATCGGCCACATCCACGTTGATCTAAATACACCATTTGGAGATCTCCTTCTAAAAGACCCTGTGCAAATACTTGAAAAGATTTACTCCAATATCCTGGCCCTCCGTGAAGATAAATGCATGGATCCCCGCTTCCACTAATTTCATAATATACTTGTAAACCATCACTTGTTTTAAAATTCATCTATGTATTCTCCTTAACTACCAATTAATCTAATTAACTGTTTAATGAAAACCTTTTATTCTATCCATCATACATTCCATTTTATTTTCCAAATTTAAGAAAGGATTAATAACTTCCCAGCCAAATCCTTCAAATAACCTTCTTAACATCCATATATGATCACTACCGATAACAAGAAGAATACATTCTTCCGTGCTATCCCTTGAAATATCTATCATATTTTTAAAAATTGTCAGTTCTCTCTTCATCCATTTATCTAAAAAATTGATTCCTATTTTTTCACCTTTTTTATTTTCTACTATGACAAGAGATAAATAAAGTTGTTCTAATTTTTGGATATTAATATTTTCATTTAAACGACAAAATGATTCTATTAATGAATAGTTGGTAGAAATTACTGGACCATTAATATTTAAACTCTCTATTTTTCCAAAAAGTTCCGAATAATTTTCTTGTATTTCATTAAAAAAGATTCTTGACATCTTCTTGTACTAATTCTCCTTCCCAGTTTACTCCATACAGCTTATTATGTTCTAATTTTTTTGCTAATCTAAATCCAATATGTTCGATTTCATCTATAGAGTACTTATTACTTATTTTCTTGTATCTTTCATTTAGTAGATTCTCCTCATTTTTTTCCCATTCTACTGCAATTTTAGATGGTTTCCATTCTGCCAACAATTCAACAAGTTCTTTTACTTCATCTTCTTTTGTTTTAATTAAAGCCACATTTTCTTCGAAATGAAATGTTCCTACTAATATTATTTTCTTCTTCATTTACTCTCCACCTTCACTAAATCGCAATAATTAAAACTATTATACTGAGATTAATAATTAGAAGAAACGATATCCTTTTGATTGAAAAACCATATTAACATAACACCTCTTCTTAACATACAAATAGAATTGTGTTACGTTTCATTGGCTATTATTTTCTATTTCCTATAAGCTGCAAATCTATTAATTTTCTTGATTTATTTCACTTCTCTTAACCCTTTACCGAGATGGATATCTTTTATGCCTATCTCACAAACTCCGTATGAACGCCATGAACACGTTTCGCAAATCTCTGCAAGATCAGAAGGAATTATATGTTGACAAACTCTTTCTTCTATGTATTTCCATTTAACTTTCTGTCCAACTTGAAGCGCTAATTTCTCCATGATTAATGCATCTCTTTTATAAATATGTGTATCATGGCAGTGATATTTACCTGAATTAGGATATTTCTCACATAAATAATCTGGTTCATCTACTAAATGAATGATTGTGTTCGGTTCCATTCTTAAAGTGTGATGCAAGTGGGTCATATTTTCTATATATTCAGCGGAATACCCCATTCCCCTATATCCTAAAAGACATAATAAATGATGACCACGTAATTTATACATAAAATCTCCCCTTTTTAAGTATCCTACTATTATATGTTAACATTAACATTATGTAAGTTTACATATAAATATTAACCTAGATTTTGGGCGGATGATATGTGTTGATGTTTAAAAGATATTATTAAAATACAGGTCATAACCGTAAATACTATGCTTGTATTCAAAAATTCAGCTTTTGTTTTATTAAATTCTCTCTATAACTTTTTTAATTGCAACTATAATTACATCCGGTCTATCTAGATATACAAAATGACTTGAATTAGTTGCTAAGATTAACTCACTTTTCGTATTTAATGAGGATTATTTTCTCTTCAATTTCTAATACATCAAGTAATTCAACTACTTCATTTACTACCATTTCTGTATTGCGTATGTTGGTATGAAGTTCACTTTCACCTAACCCTGGTCTATGAAACATGATTATTCTATTCGTTTCACTTAATGGCCCAATTATTTTATTCCACTCATAAAAAGAACAGCCTAACCCAGTAAGAATAACAATAGGTATCCCATTATTACCAATAAGCAACGCTTCCATTCTATTACCTGATATGCTTAAATAACGAATATTCTCTTTATGAATACCTTTATTCATTCGATCACTTCCTTTCAAAATCAATTATGTTATTATTCGATTCTTTTTTCATATTTTACCATTTATTAATAAATGTTTCACTAGTGTTGCGTAAATAGTGTCATAATTTTCAGTTTAATTGTTTACTCTACTTAGAGCCAAAAAAGTAATTACCTTTCTAAAGGCGGCTCCTGTCCATTTGGAAATTTATTTACAATTAGACCTGTGCAACGACAACAATTTGTTGATTAAGGGATGGCTTTTCCTTCAATTTTGCGAAGCCAGACATGTGCTGGTTTCCACAATGATGCCCTTAAATAACGGCTAATTTGCAAGGTTTTCCGCTTACTTTTTGTTTCGAGTTGTACCAGAACATGAAGACAAAAAACAATAAGTGCGATAAACACTTGATTTTGAATCGCCCATTCACTTTGACCGTAGAATTTCTTGATATTGAGATGTTGTTTAATCCATTTAAAAAACAGCTCAATTGCCCATCGTGATTTATACATTTCCGATATTTCTTCGGCGCTTAAGTCAAAACGATTTGTGATTAAATGAAGTTCATTACCTTTTGAATCTATTATTTTTAGAAGTCGAAAATAGTTTTCAGCTCGGTTTTGAGTTGTACCAATCAACACCATTTGATCCGACAAAACAGATGAATCCTTGGGTAGTTTAAAATCATAAACCTCCCGTACGACTGCGTTTTTTCGTAGCCTAGAAAGAAAAAAGTAGCCTTCATCGGTCATGCGATCAAAACGCTCGTAGTCTAGATAACCTCGGTCAAACACATACATGCATTCTTTATCGTCAACCATAATCTCAAGTTGACCACGATCGTGTTCGCTTGCCGTTGTCATCACGGCTTTTTCGGGATAGGATTCTCCCTTTTCCATAAATACAAGGCGTAAGTGTAACTTTACGCCTGCCTTAGTTTTGCGGAACTTCGCCCATTTATGATTGGTCAAATTTAGTGGCAAAGTACTTGAATCAATAATTTTTAACGGCATGACAAGTTTTGTGTAGTGTGTTTTGGCGTGAATTTGTCCGACTAAATCAAGGAAAAGTCTTTGAAACAAATCTGGATTTAGACCATTTAAACGGCGCGAGAGCTGAGAAATGCTTATAGAATCAAGGTCGATTTCCTTTTGAAGATGATCATCAAAAAGGCAATCACTTAACGCATGAAGACTTTCAACTTCTTCTAATTGTGCAAAAAGTAATAGTTTTAGGAATGATTCTGTCGTTAACTTTTTCGTATAGCAATCTAATTTCAATGTTTTCACCTGTTCTTCAAATAATTGAAGATTAATTGGCGAAAACCATTGTCCAAATGAAGTTTTTCGTGTAATCTTGTCCATGAGATTGGTCCTTTTTTAGTGGATTTGGACGGGTTACCACCTGACTTATCCATTATAAAGGACTTTTTCTATGCATAAAATAATAAAAGTGAACATTTCGAGTATTTTTAATAGTGAAATTAAATTAATGCAACACTAGTGTAAATGTTTAATTGATTTAAATAATTTTTATGAAAATTGGATGCGTAAAATTCTGTTTCCCCACTAGAAAAAACAGAATTAGCAGGGGAAAAGATATAATATTTCGCAATAAATTCAACATTAAATTAGTATTAAAAGCAGAAATTTACTCCTTTTATCATATACTTAGGTTTTCTTTATGGTAACTTTACCCTCTTGGTTTTTCTCATTGTCCCATTCAATCTGAATTTCAAAAGTTCCATCTTCAAAAAACAAAGGAAATCTTCTTCTTATAGAAGCTTGCATTGGAAGGCTAGGGATTTCATTTATATTAACCCAAATAGGTTTACCTTCGGGTGCATCTTCCAACAAGGTTCCACTAAAACATTTAGTTATATAATTAAAAATCATATACCTGTCATTTTTTTCTGGATTAACGTACTCATAAAGTCCTTTATAAATAAGGTTGCTCACTTCTAAACCCGTTTCTTCCTTAACCTCCCTAATGGCTGCATCCGTAAAACTTTCAGGAAACTCTACTTTTCCTCCTGGAGGTATATATCCCTTAAAATTATCGTGCTGTCTATTTAATAGCAGTACATAATCTCCGTTTTGAACCAAGCAAACAGTCCAAAATTTATAATTAACATTCTCACTCATCTTTTTCCCCCTCAAAATATCGAAATCATTTTTGGCAATGTTTTAGAATAATTTAATTTTAACGCAGAAATTGTCAAATTGTACTAAAAATTCAAATAAAAAAGCACTCTCCTAATGAAGAGTACATGGATATTTAGTATAATCGCTTGTTTTTAAACCGTAGTTCTTTCAATAAAATGAGAAAACATTTCTTTTTTAGTTATATCATCGCTAATTGCTTGTTGAAATAAGTTCTTCCCGATGTCTACAAGTGGAATTTCAACCGAAGATATTTCCATCATTTTTGCAATAGGCTCATTATGAAAACCAATTATTGCAAGTTCTTCCGGTATTTTAACCCCTTGTTTTTGACAATAAATTACTATTCCAGCAGCAACTTGATCACTTGTGACAATCAATGCAGTAGGAGGTGTCTTCATATTAAGAATTTCTTTCATGACTTTTTCGCCATCTTCGAAATAATAACACTGATCAAAGATAAATTCATCATGAAAAGGGAGATGGCTCCTGATCAGAAAATCCTGATATGCTAGTGCACGAAATTTGCTGCTTGGTCCCGTTTTTCTCCCTATCGTGTAACCAATTTTTTGATGTCCTTTTTTATACAGAAATTCTAACGCTTCCATTAAAATTTTATATTGGTTAACAAATGTAGAGGAGACTTCTTTATCGTTAGCATCTTCACACAATACAATCTTTCCATATTGTAGATATTCTTGTATTACAGACCATCCACAAGCTCTCGAACAAATGATAAGAGAATCAATTTGCTTTTGTTTTAACATTTGCAGTGCTTCCAACTCTCTACTTTCCATATAATCAGTCTGAAATAGAACAAGCTTATAATTATTTTCCAATGCTTGTTTAGCGATCCCTTTTAACAGCAATGCAAAATAAGGGTGATCTGAGAAAGGAAGAACAACACCAATCATTTGTGTTTTCCCTTTACTTAAATGAACGGCATTGAGATTTTGTTGATAATTACTTTCTCTAATTGCCTCTAAAACGGCATTTCGCTTTTCTTCCCTTACATATGGATGATTGTTTAAAACACGAGAAACGGTCGTTACGGAAACTCCTGCCATTTTTGCTAAATCTTTTATATTTGTCATACTTTCACCTTTTCAAAACCGAAATATCATTTTTACTTATACACTAAGAATACATTTTTTACTCTTTTCTGTATATACCAATGAAATAGTCTTCAAAAGATTGAATCGGTGTAACTTCCAATGATTCCCCTGATTTCTTTAAGCAAACATAAGCTAAAATATAAATAATCATGCAAAGTATTATTAAACTCAACATACCATTATCTCCTCGCTTTCTGCTATTTGCTTAAA
Source organism: Niallia sp. RD1 (assembly GCF_024219955.1). Lineage (NCBI taxonomy): Bacteria > Bacillati > Bacillota > Bacilli > Caryophanales > Bacillaceae > Niallia > Niallia sp. RD1. The sequence continues at coordinate 4,385,463 of NZ_CP100420.1, forward strand.
GTGTAATGGATGAAACGCGTACCATGTCAATGAGTAAATACATTATAAGACGTATAAATTTCCAATAAAAAAAATGTACTATCTCTAGAAGAATAGTACATTAAAACTCTATTACTTTAGTACGCATCAAAAAGAATGCTAATATAATTAACTTGAATCAGTATTAACTAGTTTTTCAGAATCTATGCCAATACATTATAGCTTTCATAAAGGAGCCGTAAAACGGAACAAATACCCCTCTTCATATTCATATTGAACGCGATCCTTTACACTCTGAAAAAACCGTTCATCACGCGATATTGGTATAAACGTTTGAGGAGTAAGCCGAGTAATTGCTGCTTCAAATCCTTCAGCGTGAAAAGCGCCAATGATATCATCAAGGGAATGAAGATTCATTGATAGCTTGCCTCCATTATTGATTTTTTCACGTATCTGTGGGAGACTCGGGTTATTGCTATAATCGGTGAAACTTCCATAATATACGCCACCAGGCTTTAATGCTCTCTTCATTTTTTGAGCGTGCTCATGTAGATTAGAAATTAAATAGATAACAGCAGTACTTACAGCTAAATCGAAGCGTTGGCCCCATTGTTCAGGAGATGCAGTTGCCACATATGTAAGTGGTAAGTCACCTTTTCGCTCATTTGCAACCTTAACCGACTCAACTCCCAAATCAGTACCTACACCCTCTTTAAACGGATAACGATCATATAAATATCGAAGAAAACCACCTTGATTGCAGCCAAAATCCAATACGGAGAAATCATGAATTCTTTCTTTCTCTACAATGCGCTCCACTATTTTTTCCCAAAAATGTCCATGGCTATCTTCCATTTTTTGTTCGCTTTCTGATGGCATATGCCACCATCTGTCATATAGAGTGTCCTCTTTCATTGAAAGTCCTCCCTTATAATCAAATATTTACACTAATTATTATTACGATTGAAATTTCTAATTTTTTATATTTCTAATTTTATTCTCTAACAACTACATTTTCTACCTCAATAAAGTGAAACTTCCATCAGTGGGGGATTTCTTGATCCCCCACTGATGATTAGTTGAACCAATCGGACCTTTACGGACAGTTGATCTCTCACAATTTCCACTCGTATTCTCATAAGCTTACTATCTGTTAAGAGTGATGTAAAAATAACTAATATTATTATGGACACTGAAAAAATGCTATCTATTGAATATTTCTCATAATTGGTTGTTAAAAAATTTAGGAGGCTGCATTAGTTTCACTTTCTAATGCCCTATATTCTAATTTACTTTAGATAGGAATACTTTTTCAGCGGCTTCATTTATTAACTCCTGTATTTACAATGAATACTGAAAAAGTTGATGAATGACTAATAAGGATAAGGCAACTAAAATAGATGTTATTAATTGTCTTGAAATAATATTCCTTGCTTGCCTAAACCCTAGTTCCCTCCAAATTGTCGATAATGTAACGATACAGGAAGTGAGAGTAGAAGCCAGAAAGACTAATATAAATAATTGAAACAGAAAATAAGGCACCATTCCCTCATTTATTAACAAAATTCCGTCCTTTCTAATAATAGAAAAAGCCAGTGTTGTTGCCGCATCAGTCGGAAGCTGAAAAAGGGTTAACAATGGATTAAAAATGATAGCTAAATAAGAAATTATATGAAAATATTGCAATAAACCTGCGATAATGCAAATAATCAAAAAGATAGGCATTGCTTGTTTTATAAATTGCAATAAATCTACTTTTACTTGATAGATAAAATTCTTCAAACTCGGTTTTTGAATAAATGCCTTTCGCATGAAGTTATGTTCTTGAATCTTTTGGTTTTTAAACCATAAACGATTGTGTAGAATTCCTCCTAATAATAAAAATGAAATATAGGGAAGAAAAAGCCAAGGTGCATGTGCTGTGTTAAATATTGATAATGTTGCTCCAATTTGATAACTACACGCCGATCCAAAGGAAATAAACGATATACATTGAGTCCTACTGCAAGAATGACAGCTCCTGCTCTGAAATACGGCCACTACATTGCATCCAAATCCAGTAATAATCGGAGCTATATCCCTCCCTGTTAAACCTATCTTTTCAATAGCTGGTTCAATAGTATCTATAATACGATCCTTTAATCCCGTTTCTTCTGTTAATGCTTTACTACAGCTAATCAGTAGGACAACTGGAAACGCCCAAATAAAAGAATACATACCAAGGGATAATAGCCCGTAATCATCTATAAAAATCATTTGCACAATTCTAGGAGTATCACTAAATAAAGTCTTTATTTTATCAATGATATAAGTATCGGCGAGTGGCTGAACAAAGTTTGATATGTTATAAGCTAAAATTACTGGAATAACAAACATTGCGAATAAGCAAATGAAAGCTATGAATGACCCCATATATTTTCTTTCAAAGAACAGAGATGGTGGATCCATCTTACTAATTGATAAATTTAGTAACTCCTTTAATTGAGAAGGCTTAAGCGACTCCTCCTCATTAACACATTCTAACACTAACTCCTTAATATCATTATTTAAGTGACGAGTGTCGGTAATAAATATTGGTAACTTCTTCGTTGTGATTTGTTTTAACAGCAATTGTTTTCCATCTGTTGACATTTTATCTGAAAAGGTCACAAAGAGAACTATTTTTTTGGTTGTATTTTCGATCAATGGATATAATTTTTCTAACTCTTCTATAAAATGTGTACCACGAACTACTATAAAGACTGTTGTTGCTTTTATTATTTCCTCCTTTACTATTCTTTGCGTAAATGAATCTGTTTGATTAATTCCTGGCATATCTTTTAAATATCCATTTCCATAGGAAGCACTAGCAATATGAACGGTAGAACCTTTTACATTTGCTTCATCTGTCCTCTTTTTACCTGATAGTTTAGAAAATAAAGTGGTTTTACCAGAAGATTCAAATCCTATAATAACTATATTATTATCATGAATGCTTTCATTTGCTAGCATTCACAATTCACCTCACAACAAGATAAATCATCCAAATACATATTATTCTCTCGATAAATATCAAATACTTCATTTGGATAAGTAATATTGCTACGATTTAGAATTTCCTTTGCGACAACTGCAAATCGTTGGCGGAATTTATATATATAACAAAAAATCACATTTTGATGTTTCACATTAGGTCCTATTAAAAACAATCCAGGTGTTATAGTTGACTCATCTTTTAGCGTTAATTTAACAATTTTGGAATTATCCCATTCAAATAATTCATGAATCTGTTTCACGCCAGGTATAAAACCTGTTGCTAGAATAGGTCTTGTTTTTGATACAGGGGTTGTCCCATCTGATAAATAGAGTACATAGTTCCCATCCACTATAGATACTTTCAATACTTCTACATCTTCAAGTATCTCTAATCGATCTGTGTCATCAGCAATTTCTAATCGTTCCTTTGTAAACGGGGATAAGGATATACTTGGGTCAGCTTTTGGTGACTTCCAAGGGGAAGATTTAGAAATTACCGTCACATTTTTGTTGTTTTGCGTTAAGTGATATGCTGCGTCTATTCCACTCTCATAGCCTACGATAACCGTAAATTCTTCTCCCTGTAAATCTATCCAAGATCGAACATAACTGTTATGGAGACACAGTTCAGATCCTTCAAATGGACTTAAATCAGGAGTAGCATATTCCCCTGTCGCCCATACTAAATAAGTGGATTCAATTTCTTGCTCTTCTGTATAAATTTGAAATAACCCATCACTTTTTTCTACCTTTTTTACATAAGCTTTTCTAACTGGTAATTTATAATGACTTACTAACAATTGAAGATATTTAGCATATTCTATTCCTGTTAAATGTTCTTTTCCAAACGTGTATGCTGGAGAGGTTTCAGGTGCCAGAGCATTCAAATCTAACATTCCAAACCCGTGTCCTGTAAAAGACGGCGTGATTAGTTTCATTTCTTTTGGCCATTTTAGAAAGCTTGCACCAATGTCTTCTTTTTCTAAAATAATAAAGTCATGGAAGTTTAGCTTTTTTAATAATATTCCTAAGCCAATTCCTGATGGGCCAGCACCTACTATTACTAATTTCATAAAGATACACTCCTAGTTTCTAAATAATAGGAACATTATTCATTAACATAACAAAACGTAATAATTACGATTTATAACGTATAACTTGTCATATCTATTCCGTTTAAATGAATATTGCTCCAAAAAGAAATAATTAAGAAACAAAAAAAATGTCCATTTCTTATTTTTTCTTTTTTGAAATTTTCTTTCAGTCTTTGAGTAATTAATCCATCGCATTCGATTAATTCTCGCCATTATCATTAAATCTATTTCTGCTTGAGCTTCATCCATTATTTCTTTAATAGTCGACATAGTGAGGGAAAAATGGTCCGCAGCCTCTTTGAAGGGTGATTTTTCAACCATTAACTCCATAAACTGCTTCTCATTTGCAGCAATCTTTTCTAACTCTGCTTCTTTACTTTCTATGTATTGATAAATTTCCCGTTTTCTTTCTGGCAAATTTGCAATAGCACTTCGATAAAAAAATGGAACTAAAATAGGATTTACGGAATTCATTTTATATTCCTCCAACTTTGATTTAAGATAAAAGCCGTCAAACTTTAATATCTGACGACTTTTCTTGTCATTAATCACCAACTTGCTTTTTTCACTCCTGGAATTTGTCCTTTATGAGCATATTCTCTAAAAGCGATGCGGGACATTTTGAATTTTCTCAAATAGCCTCTTGGTCTGCCAGTCACTTCACATCTGTTTTTTAAACGGGGTGGTGAAGAATCTCTCGGTAATTTTCTAAGCGCTTCATAGTCCCCTTTTTCTTTGAGCTCTAATCGAAGAGCAGCATATTTTTCAACCATTGCTTGACGTTTTTTTTCTTTTATTATTTTTGACTTTTTTGCCATTTTTCTTTCCTCCAATCCATTCAATCTATTAAAACGAAATGATTACGATTTAAACTATATAAAAAACTATTTTGTTTCTCGATGTAAAGTACGTTTTTTTAAACGCGGGCAATATTTCATCAACTCAATACGATCTGGGTTATTCCGCTTATTTTTTGTTGTAATATAATTTCTATCTCCTGTTTCTGTACATGCTAATGTAATTTTTACTCTCATTTTTCTTCCTCCTAGTAAATTTTATTTTTTGCTCATTCTCAGGAAAATGCAGGTAATGGATCAATAAATTTGGTCCATTCCTTTTTCATTTCCATTTCAGTCAATAAACATGCATTTAAATCTTCTTCCATTCGCTGTTGATTCATGCCAATTCCAATAAACACTAACTCTGTCATTCGATCTCCGTATAAGGAATCCCAACGTTTTTGTAAATCTGGATCTTCTTCTAAAACTTCTTTTTGCTCCATTTCTGGATAAGCTGCTATCCACTTCCCTGCACCTTGTATGGTTAAGGAGGGTCCAGCTTGAGAAAGTAGTCCGGCAATATCATTTCTAGTAGCCAACCAAATAAATCCTTTAGCACGAACAACTTCATCTGGCCAGTTTTCTAGCCAATTCATCAATCTAACTGGGTGAAAAGGTTTATTGCTTCGATATACAAAGGAAGAAATTCCATATTCTTCTGTCTCCGGAATATGTTCTTCATTCAGTTCTTTTATCCAGCCTGCACTTTGACTTGCGGCTTCAAAATCAAATAACCCAGTATTTAAAACTTGATTTAAGGGAACGCGCGAATATTCACTCTCAATGATTTTAGCTTCTGGATTAAATTTTTGTATAACTGCTTTCAATTCTTGAAGTTTACTTTCTGAAATTAAATCCGTTTTATTCAACACAATCACATTAGCAAATTCAATTTGATCAATTAACAAATCTGCTATTTCTCTTTCATCCATTTCATCCACCGCTTGCTTACGGTCTAAAAGACTTTCGCCCGATGAAAAATCATGCCAAAAACGATTGGCATCTACTACAGTAACCATTGTATCTAACTGACAAAATCGAGATAAGTCAATTCCAACACTCTCATCTACATATGTAAATGTTTGCGCAACGGGAATCGGTTCGCTAATGCCACTAGATTCAATTACGATATAATCAATATTACCTAAACTTGCAAGCTTTTCTACTTCTATTATTAAATCTTCTCTAAGTGTGCAGCAAATGCAACCATTTTGCATTTCCACCAATTTTTCATCTGTTCTTGAGAAACCACCCTGTTTCACCAATGAAGCATCGATATTTACTTCACTCATATCATTGACAATCACAGCAACTTTTAAGTTTTCTCTATTAGATAAAATATGATTTAATAAAGTAGTTTTGCCTGAACCAAGATAGCCGCTTAAAACGGTAACTGGAATTTTCTTGTTGTTCAATAATTTCACTCCTTTAAATAAATCGAAATGATTACGATTTATAAACCGATAAAAAATTCTCTTTTTTTGCTATTCTTTCTATTTTAACATCTAATGTTAAAATAGAAAGAACTATTATATAATAAAACGAAATGATTACGATTTGCAAGTGTTTATAAATAACTTTTTAAAAGAATTATTCTATATGTAGTGAATTTTTGTGTACTTATCCTATTTATTTAGAGAAAAAAGGGAAAACTTTCTCCTCTTTTCTGTGACCACTATATTGTCTCTACTAACTTTATTAGCTTAGTCTCTGTATCAAAAATTCTAGTTCGAGTATCATTTTTTGAAAGCAATAAATGATTGCCATTTTGATCAAAGCAATATGCAATCGGGATAGAAAAACCACAATTTCTGTAGGAGCCGTCGGCATGGCTTGTCCCAATAACCATAGCTTTTTCCCTTATCGCAATTTTTCTTGCTTCATCTGTCCATTCTTCATATTGTTCTTCACTAAACATTCCAACACCTATAGGATTAAAAATGATATCAACCTTTCCATTCTCTAAACCTACTACTCCTTGAAAAATCTCTCTACATAGTAAATAACCGAATGAAAAATTTTTATCGTTTATTTTGGATGGTGTATATAATCCTTCATTCTCAGGTGTTTTTGCTCTTTCTAAAATTATTTTTCCAAATTGGTTGGCGATAAATACTCTATCCTTATTCTTTTCATCTTTATATCCTGTAACAATGTATGTTTGATGTTTATTTGCTAAATGACATACTTCCTCTAAATAATGGGCTGTAAAATAACCTTCTGGAAATAGTATTAAATCAACTTCAGAATAACTCTTTATTTCCGCTATTAATTGTTGTAAGTTGTTCTCACGTTTTGGTTGGCCGATTAATATTTTCATTGCTTCCTCCTGATTATTTGATTGATTTCTCTTAAACAACTAGTTTTTTACTTTTAAAACAAATTACCTTTGTTTTTTGGTAAAATAAAGAATAAACTGAAAATGAATTAAAGGAATATTTAATTATGAATGTAATGAAGGGATTTGTTGTCAGCTTTGCTTGTTATATATTTCTAAACGCTATCTTGTTTATTAGTCATCATAGTGTGCAGGAACTCACCGCCCTACTTATTTATCAAACTATTTTGGGCTTTTTTATTATTTTAGTCCAAACTATCATAATAGAAATTTGTCTTCAAGTGGAGGGATATAATAGATTATTTGCTATGATGATAGGATTTATTTATGGAGTTGCGATATCTATTTTATTTTCCGGCACGATAGATGTAGAGATCTCCGCTCATTTGTTAATTGGTTTTATATTTAGTTTTTGCTTTTTTATCTATATGATAGTTAGAGGGGAGAGCAAGATTTAATATATTAATTTTTAAATAGAGAAACAGTATTTGCGTTAATTTTCTTTCAAAATTGATTATCTACAAACTATTTATTAAAATTTATCTTTTATTTTTTTAAGAATAATTTTCATTTTTTAGTCTTTAACGTATTTTTTCTCCCTTTACATAAAAAATTATCTTATCCTATCCATGCTTTACTCACTATCATAATAAAATTTCTTGTCTTCTCTTTATCCATATTTCTTTTTTTAAAATATAGTGATTTTTCTCAAGTACTTGATTACGCTTTGAGAATAAACTCTTTTCTGTATGGATTAAACTAAAACCAATATACTCCATTGATTTGCAGGAATTTATATTGTCTTTCCATGCCACTGCATGAATTTCCTCAGCAAATAACTGAAAAAATACAAAATCATAGATTAGAATCCTTGCTTCTTTTGTATATCCCTGCCTCCAGTATTTCTTACCTATCCTTTGTGCTTCTGAGGAAATTAACTTTGGATTCTCATCTTCTAATGCGATCCAATAAGTCCCAATAAACTCTTGAGTTTCATTATTAATTATAGCCCATGAAATTAGTCCATTTAAGTCGCGATATTTACAAAGAAGTTCATATGTTTCATTCTCATTGATTGGAACAGTATTTCCTGTCCATAAATGAAGGTCTGGCTCTAGAAACATATCAAAAAATGATTGGTTATCTATATCTGGATTAATCATACGTAATGTCACTTTATTACCTTTTAATATGGGAGCTTTTTTAAAATAGTCCATACAACACATCTTTTCCTTTCCGAAAAATTTCAAATTAAATATAATATTATTGTATCTATTTATTCAAAAAACTCAATTGTAACTAACAAACGATTGAGTCAAGTTTTTGTGGGAGTTTTTTTAGCTCCCTTTTTTATAAAGTAAAACCTCTAAGTTTGTATCCGCTTTCCAATTGGTTTTGTTTTTCCAACTGTTGATTCTCTCATTTTTTAAAAACCTTTTAATCCCTGTAAGGCAAAGTGAACGGGTTTTCCAATCGCTTGATTTAAGTATGGCATGTTCTGACGCACGGTTTCTGTTACTAATTTTGTGGGTATTTTTCTTTTCGCTCGATGCTCTTTCTTTGATTTTTCCGTGGCTTTTTCCCATTTCCCATATATCGTTTGGATGGATAGGTCATCCTTCAATCCAATCCACAAGCGCGCCATGCTCATGACCCCTTTTTTGCTCCATGCTCTTCCATTCTTTAATCGTTTGGCTAATTGATTCATCATCGCCTCTGCACTTCCCATTGGACGATACGCTGTCGTGTCCACACCTTTTTCCTGTAACCAACTACGGTAATCTTTTATGGTTTCCTGATGATGCGTTAAAAAGGCAAGGAAATGCGCTAGTTTTTCTTCTTTTTCTGGTGTATCCATTGTTCCTACTGCGCTATTCAACTCTAGAAGTAATGTTTCTACCTGGTAGTTTTTTAACGCTCTTTTCATGTAGCGGTATCGAGGATGGCTCTTCATTAGTTGCTTCATCGAACGAGCGACATGAAAACGGTCCATGGTGAAAAAGGCGCGTTCCCGAAAATACTCCCGACATGCCGTTATCCAGCCTGCTCCATCACCATTAATAATAAGCAAGGTTTGGGTAGGATCATACGCATAATTATTCTGTAAGAACGTTTCAAAGGCTTCCCAAAAGGGTTCTTTTCCTTCATAAAGAAAATGCCTTTTATTTCGGAGCCTGATTCGCTTTCCGTTTTCTTTCCATCCCTCGTGTACAGCGGCGAATTTCAACTCCCATCCACGCTTTTTCTTTTCTTGACTCTTCACATATAATCCATCTACTTCGACAAACAATACCTTTTGAAAAGGGCGTTTTTCCTTAGCGGGAAGTACGCTTGTTTGAAGAAGATGTTGCCGTAATGCTTCGTGGCTCATCGCCGAATAGCCTAAAAATTGTTCGAACGTTTCCACCGCCTTTCGATAGGAGGAGCCATTCGTCGCTAGTTCTAGCCCCCATTCTTCTAGTAGCGGACTAAATCCCTTATTCCCCTGAAACTGTAAATAGTGATCTAATAGACAAATATATTTTTTAGTCACACGATCAAAATAATAATTACGCTTCAGCTCCACAGCTCCAAACGCTGTATCTAATCGTATTTCTCGTTTATCACGTAAAGCAAATCTTCTTTTGTCTCGTTGCTTGGCAATCTCTAGATCCCAATTTTCTAATGTTTGAATAAGGATTTCTTGAAACGTCATTTGTAGTGTTCGAAATAAAGTTTTTTCCAATTCTTTTAATGATGGCATTTTTATGTTACATTGATTCATGAGAGCCTCTCCTTTTCGTATTTTTCGCCAAATTCTACTTTACAAAAGGATGCTCTCTTTTTTAATGCTTAATTTTTTCCAGCTACCGCGCTTTCGCTTGGTGGCCTTTTTGTCTAGTTGGGGGACTCGTCCCCCAACTAGACAAAAAGGATATTTATTCTCCCACAAACATTTTACTCATACTAACAAACTCGAATTATAAAACTATCTGAAAAGCTAGTTCAGCAGCTGTTTAGTTTTAATAGGAATAAGGACGGAGAAATTAGCAATAAAAGAATAGTCTAGCAAGTGATTTTCTCAAATATAGTATAAAAAGAAAGAAGAGGTTTGTTAATGAAGGTTATCTATAGTGTTCTAAGAGAGATCAATAAAGGTACAGCTTTACCAATAGCAAAAGAATATAATTTCAAGCAGAGGGAATTTGAAAATTTCATCTTTCTTTTAGAAAATGAAGGATATGTAGAAAGAGTACTTAGAATCGATACATTTTTCTCTCTTAAGCCAGCTAGATTAACGAAAAAAGGACATGATTTTTTAGAAAATCACAAGTATTTAGAAGCTTCTTATCCAGATAAACAAGATATTATAAAATGGATCCAAATGGAAAAAGAAATGTACTCTAATGGAGCTAAAGAGGAAATTAATTAAACTAAGAATATATCTTTACTCAAAGATTAACTTACTAAGAAGCTCCAAGACTTTATTTATCAAAATGAATATTATTCTTGTTCACATCAAGGAGCTTTTAATAAAATGGGCATTTCTGATTACTTTTTTATAAAATTGACATGCTACACTTTTTAATAACTACTATTAGGCATTTTCTCCTTTACCTGCTTTAACGTTGCGACAATAAGAAAACTGACAATCACTAATAAGAGCCATGAACTTACCTTTCCTAAATGCACAAGACTCCAAGCTTCCGCTTGATTTGGATATTCCCATGCGCTAAAGTAAGTGGCAATATTCTCCGCTATCCAAATAAAAAAACCGATTAGGACAAAAGAAAGTGCAAGTGGCATTCGATAACTTGTGCCATTTACTTCATATAAAACCCATGACTTCCAAAACACGATTATTACTAATCCAGATAAGATCCAACGAATATCTAGCCAATAATGGTGGGTGAAAAAGTTCAAATAAATGGCAGCAGCAAGAGGCACTACAACTATAAACGGTGGCCATTTAACCAATTTGACATTTAACCTTCTCCAGGCTTGGCATAAATAACTTGCTACACTTGCGTACATAAACCCACTGTACAATGGTACCCCAAAAATTTTTGTATAAGCTTCTTCCGGATACGACCAGGAACCCATATGTACCTTAAAAAGTTCAAGTGCAAGTCCAATTAAGTGGAAAACAGTAATTACCTTTAGCTCATCTTTTGTTTCCAGTCCAGATCGGACCATTCCCCACTGCATCAGGAGGCAGATGAGAAGCAGCCAATCGTATCTTGGCAACAAGGGAAGATCTATTATTTTTGTAAAAGCCAAAGAGGCAAAAATTACGACAGGAAATACACAGGATAAAGCTTGTTCCCAGCCAAAATAGACGAGCTGCTTTAATGCACGTATCATTAGCTCTCTCCATCTTTTCTATATTCTAATATATCGCCTGGTTGGCAATCCAAAGCTTCGCATATAGCAGCTAACGTCGATATTCGGATAGCTTTTGCCTTACCATTTTTTAATATAGATAGGTTGGCCATTGTAATTCCAACCTTCTCTGATAATTCGGTTACACTCATTTTTCTTTTAGCCAACATTACATCGATATTAATTATAATTGCCATTTGTTTTCACCTCAGACTATTAAGTCATTTTCTGATTTTATATCGATTGCTTCTTTTAATAGCTTTTGAAGTACTGCGGCAAAAACGGCAATCACCATCGAAGCAAAAATAAGAATTAGTCCAATTAGAATGACACCAGGAGCATCGTCCATTTCTGCAATGAGGTAAAATAACGGCAAACCTAATACAAAAATTACACTAATGGAAATGGCACAGTTTTTTATTTTCTTTAAAGCCTTTACCGATAACTCCGAGAAAGCTTCATTCTTATCAATATAGTTTAAAAGTTTAAATGCTTGATACAGTGCAAAGTAGAAAGGAATTGCTGCTGCATAAAAATCAATCATCACAAGATATTTTATATAAGCATTATTTGGATATAACGCAGCTACGAAATTGCCAATTTCCGGTACTAAAAAGATGCACAATGCAAGGATCGGCAGTCCAATAAGAATAACAGCAATTTTTAAAAAGAGCGTTGACACTTGTTTCATAAAAAACACCTCTCATATTTATTTCAATTTGAATTTATCATATTGTTTATTGTTTTACAATAAATTTTTATTATTTTTGATTTGTTTTTTATTGTTTTTGGATAAGTAAAACAAAAATAAAAAGCATTTCTTATCGAAAGAAACACTTTAAAATTAGATTTATCTTTTATTTTTCAATGTGTAAGCTATCCTGTCACAAACATAAAGTCCTGGACAAATGTTGAAACAGCTTTTAAATCCACCTTATGACTTTTATACAATATTTCTGCCTTTTTCAATTGCTTGTTCACTTGAGGCGAAATCTTTTCTGCTTCTTTTAACGAAATGTCTCCAATTAACAGATCAATCGCTATTTTTCTTATGTTTTCTTCACGAGACTGATGCAATATGTAGGAAATACAACTAATTTGGTCCATCCTTACACCTCTCTAAACATATTTTTATGTATATTTCTATGTTTAGACAGAATATTCCTTCTTTTAAAAAAGAAGAGAGGGATGGTTCTAGAGAATTATCATTTCTCCCTTTTGCAAACTATTTGTATAGGATTACCATCAGGGTCTTGTACCCAGCCAGATCTTAAGTCATTTAAAAAATTATGTGGTTCAGATAGTAGAGTTGCACCATTATTAATCGCATACTGAATAGCCAAATCCGTATCTTCTGTCCATAATACAATTTCAATCCCCATATTTTTGCTGGGAGATAACCCATGAATTTCTCTTGCAGACTCTTTTGTAGCTATACCTAAATTAAAACCATCTAATAACAGTTCAGAATGTACTTCCTTACCATCGATTTCAGCAGCAAAGGTTTGTCTAAATCCCAGTTTCTGATAAAATTCTTTTGATTTTTCCAAATCATCAACATATAGATTGATTTGTGGAGACTTAAAATGCATATGCTATTCCTCCGTTAATTTTGAATTTCTAATACCTTTTTATTAACTAGACTGATAATATTTTAAGTAGAATTCAACATAGATAATTAATTTCCTTCAATAAATTAAATATTTTCGTGTAACAGAAAAAGGAACCGTTCCTTGCAAAGCAATAGAACCGTCCCTCTGTAGCTATTTATTTTTTCCCCGCAAACTTATGCGATCCATCACAATTAGGCATCTTTTGGGATAGTCCACATATACAATCATTTAACCCCTTACCATTCAAAATTCGCTCCATCGCTTTTTCAATCCTTGATACTCGTGTTTTGGATTGCTTCGGTTGTGAAAAATGAAAAATGTATGCTCTTTGACGTCCCGGTGTCAATGCTTCAAATGCATTCTTTAATTCAGGTATTTCTGCAAATTTAGTTTCAAGTTCTGCAGGAAGGATGTATGCTTCGTGCTCTTTTACTTTCACTTCCAAACCTGCTTTTTCCACTTCAATAGCATTATGAATATATTCTTTTATAATTACTTCCTTGTCTACTATTTCTTGTAAATTAGTAAATCTAATTTGGCGCGCCGCCTGTACATTCTCCGTTTGTTGAATTAGAATCCCGTGAGAATCTTTTAACAAGGCACCTTTGTGAAATAAGAGCGCACAATATTCTTTAAATCCATGTATTAAAACAATGTTTTTATTGTTAAATGTGTAACAAGGGTGCATCCATTTAAATTCTTCGGTAAGTTCCTCACAATCAAGAACAATCTGTCTTAACTTCTCAAATTCTTCCTTCCACTGACTATCTTTGCTTAAAAATTCCTCAACATTAGGATTTAGTTCCCTATTTGTCATCCAATTACACCCTTCTAAATTTTACTCTTTTCTCCAAAAAGTCGTACAGTTTGCTTTATCATTAGTATTAAACTCAATCATTTTCTCAAGTAAAGAGAAATCTATTTGCTACCTTTTTTTCATTTTCTCCTAATTTTGCAAAATAGTCTATGAAAAATACCAAAAAATTAGTGCGAAAATCAGCTTTACTCATTGCATAACACCATTAATCAACTATTTACAAACTTCTCTATTCTCTTATCATTCGTATATTTGTTATATTTATTAATAAGAATGGAATTAAATTGTAGTTCTCATCTTTAAAACGAAGCATAAGGAGAAACTTTTCAAATGAAAGAGATTGTATTTGTCACCACCAACAAAGGAAAAATCGCTTCTGCTCAAAATGAATTAAAAAGTATTAAAGTAACTCCTATCAGCGCAGAATTAAGTGAACCAAGAACAGATAATATTAAAGATATTGCAAGAGAAAAAGTATTACAAGCATATGAAATCGTGAAGCGTCCATGTATTGCCTTAGATTCTGGATTTTTCATTGATGAATTAAATGGGTTTCCTAGGGCATATGTCAATCATATGTTAGACACGATAGGAATTAGTGGCATCTTAAAATTATTAAGTGAAGAAGAAAATCGCTATTGTGAATTTAGGTCCTGTTTAGCCTATTATGATGGAGAAAATATAAAATTCTTTGAAAGTAAATCTCCAGGTACGATTTCTGAAAAAATAAGAGGATTAGACAGTGCGAAAAAATGGTCTGATCTTTGGTATATATTTATTCCAAGACACTTTGATAAAACACTTGCCGAATTTAGCGAAAATGATTTTCATACATATGATGAAATGAAAGAGGAATCTTGTATTAGTAAGTTTGGAAAATGGTTTCTTAGTAGTTCCGATATTCTGGAAAAAATATAATTAAACAGGTGCTAAACATACTAAAACACAGTATGTTTAGCACCCTAAATAGGAGTAATAGCAAACAAAGAACGCTTATTATCTTGTTCAACTCTATGGTTAGCTTAAGTACATTTCTTCACAAAGTTATTCGTTTTCAACTTCAATTTATTAAAGGAGTACTGAGAAAAAAGAGCATTCATCCATTCATTCGGTCAATGCCCCTTTGTTTAGTTTATTATTTTACCGCCTTGTCATTTTCTGTTTCTTTTATAATCTTTGCAATGACTTCACATTTTTTTATAGCCCAAGTATAATGATGTAAGGTGTTTGCAGCAAAATAAGTATATAAATTGCTTGTTTTTGTCCACTTGTAGTATTTCTTTGTTATGAGTTCTTCATTAGTATGTAATTTAATTAGTTTCATTACTCTATCATGACTTAACTTCAATTTCTTAATAGCCTGATTCAAAGTTACATCTTGATACTTTTCCCAAATTTGTTTATTAAGCAGATTTATAGTATTCCATTTATAACCCGCTGCTGGCATAAAAGGAATATCTCCATCCATGCCTTCTCTATACCACCTTTCAAGCATAGCTTGCCATTCATAAAGGTGCATTAATACATCACGAAAATTCTTATCTCTCTCTTGAGTTTCAATAGAAGTTACCCTTTTTCTGGTAGGTACAGAGTCAATTATTTCAAGCAATGATTTAAAATTTATGTTGCTATTCAATAATAAAATTTCTTTTTCACTCTTTACTGCCACACTAATCCACTCCCTTTTTAATATATATTAACATAAGAACGTATGATCTTTTGTTAATTTTTTTTTAATCCAAAGGAAAATCTTGTACATTGAGTCACTTTCTTTAACCTATTTAAAAGAACAAGGCTGGGACATAAGTATTCGAGTCAAGGATAAATCCGAACAATTATACGAAGATGCTTATGAGAGTTCCCTATAATTTTTTGGTTTTTTATTTGGTTTTTAAAGGATGTTTCCATGAAGTTTAGTGCGGTTCCCCGCAGCCGGAATACACTTCGCTTTCCGTGGGGCTCGCGCTGAGCCTCCTCAGCTTCGCCTCCGGGGTCTCAGACTGTCTCGCTAATCCCACAGGAGTCTGCGTGTATTCCGGCTGCTCTGTTTTTCCAACTAATTATATTTCCTCTTGTAAAAAGTATGCGAAAGCCGCCGTTAGTTTAAGTGTATTTGTTCACAAACTTAGCTTAATTACAGAAGAATACCCACTTTAGCTGAATAGGACAATGTATTTTGTAAACCAAGCGATATATCTTGCTCCCCATAAAAAAAACACTTGAGCAAGTATTGTACCTAATAATCTTGAGGTTACCATCATTACTGACAAACTTTTTAGCTTATTGTAATTCCCTCTTTGATTAACAACATCGTCTGCCATGACAGATAATTTAGGATCAATAAAAATAACTAACAGGATCGTTGCTATCCCGTTTATTAAACCCGATGCCATAATTGTAGTAGCAGATCTTTCAGGTACTAATAATGCTGCATAGAGTGCGGATAAAATTTTGGAGCATTATCAATTAGACTTCCAGTGAAGGGTTGTTGCATCATATTAGCTAATATTGATACGATAACCATTATGTTAAAGAGTGATAAAGCTGAGGCAATCATTTTAACCCGTGCACCTGATAATCTCAAAGCATAAGCTAATGTTTCTATCGAATGAATAATAAAAATAAATAAAGCTATAAGTATTAATCCTGTTGTTAAGAACTCCATTTAGCTACATTCTTTGTTTAGATGAATTTTTATCACTATTTTACCATTTTTTTCTTAACCTGTCCGATTGTAATATGAATCCGTTTTCTTTTCTATCAGAAGTGCTCCCTCTTACTACAAATAAAAAAATTCCAATCCTATAATTCTCATAATTAGATGACTTATATCTCCCATATCATCAATAGTTAAATGAAAACAGAAAAGCTCCAATTAAAATAATCGGAATAGCAATGACCCACCTCAATCTAATCATCCTGCCCCTTTTCTACCATAACCAAGTTTTCACTTATTACATTTTTGAAATAAAAAGTCTTCCCTTTTATTTAAGGAAAGCTCCTTATATCTTATTATATCCGTTACAGTATTGTAGGAGAGAATAAAAACATTGCTTCTATAAATTAATACATTTAACCAATTATTTAATTATCTGCTATCTACTTTTCACATGTAATCATTTACCCTCTTTATTCTTTTCGTTCATTTCTATCCGTATATCACTTAAAATATCTATGAAAATATTATTTTGCTTTACCGTCTTAGATTGATTCCTAATTATTGTTAGTAGACCGATAATAATTAATATTAATAAAGTGATCATGTCAGTATGAGTAAAATGTTTGTGGGAGAATAAATATCCTTTTTGTCTAGTTGGGGGACGAGTCCCCCAACTAGACAAAAAGGCCACCAAGCGAAAGCGCGGTAGCTGGAAAAAATTAAGTATTAAAAAAGAGAGCTTCCTTTTGTAAAGTAGAGTTTGACTAGAACACTACGAAAAGGAGAGGCTCTCATGAATCAATGTAACACAAAAATGCCATCATTAAAAGAATTGGAAAAAACTTTATTTCGAACACTACAAATGACCTTTCAAGAAATCCTTGTTCAAACATTAGAAAATTGGGATCTAGAGATTGCTCAGCAACGAGACAAAAGAAGATTTGCTTTACGAGATAAACGAGAAATACGAGTAGATACAGCGTTTGGAGCAGTGGAGCTGAAGCGTAATTATTATTTCGATCGTGTAACCAAAAAATATATTTGTCTGTTAGATCATTATTTACAGTTTCAAGGGAATAAAGGGTTTAGTCCACTATTAGAAGAATGGGGGCTAGAATTAGCGACAAATGGTTCCTCCTATCGAAAGGCGGTGGAAACGTTCGAACAATTTTTAGGCTATTCGGCGATGAGCCACGAAGCATTACGGCAACATCTTCTTCATACAAGCGTACTTCCCGCTAAGGAAAAACGTCCTTTTCAAAAGGTGTTGTTTGTCGAAGTAGATGGATTATATGTGAAGAGTCAAGAAAAGAAAAAGCGTGGATGGGAGTTGAAATTCGCCGCTGTACATGAGGGATGGAAAGAAAACGGAAAGCGAGTCAGGCTCCGAAATAAAAGGCATTTTCTCTATGAAGAAAAAGAACCCTTTTGGGAAGCTTTTGAAACATTCTTACAGAATCATTATGCGTATGATCCAACCCAAACCTTGCTTATTATTAATGGCGATGGAGCAGGCTGGATAACGGCATGTCGGGAGTATTTTCGGGAACGCGCCTTTTTCACCATGGACCGTTTTCATGTCGCTCGTTCGATGAAGCAACTAATGAAGCCATCCTCGATACCGCTACATGAAAAGAGCGTTAAAAAACTACCAGGTAGAAACATTACTTCTAGAGTTGAATAGCGCAGTAGGAACAATGGATACACCAGAAGAAGAAGAAAAACTAGCGCATTTCCTCGGCTTTTTAACGCATCATCAGGAAACCATAAAAGATTACCGTAGTTGGTTACAGGAGAAAGGCGTGGACACGACAGCGTATCGTCCAATGGGAAGTGCAGAAGCAATGATGAATCAATTAGCCAAACGATTAAAAAATGGAAGAGCATGGAGCAAAAAAGGCGTCATGAGCATGGCACGTTTGTGGATTGGGTTGAAGGATGATCTATCTATCCAAACGATATATGGAAAATGGGAAAAAGCCACGGAAAAATCAAAGAAAGAGCATCGACCGAAAAGAAAAATACCCACAAAATTAGTAACAGAAACCGTGCGTCAGAACATGCCATACTTAAATCAAGCGATTGGAAAACCCGTTCACTTTGCCTTACAGGGATTAAAAGGTTTTTAAAAAATGAGAGAATCAACAGTTGGAAGAACAAAACCAATTGGAAAGCGGATACAAACTTAGAGGTTTTACTTTATAAAAAAGGGAGCTAAAAAAACTCCCACAAAAACTTGACTCAATCATTGGTAACGAATAGTATTGTCCTTATGAACACATCTTGCTATACTTATCTCATAGTTATTTTGAATATCTATATTTTGGGAGACTGGTTTTAAGTGTTGCTTTTCCAGGAGGAACACTTCGAATGGTCTCTTTTTTGTTGTATTGTGTATTTTATAGTTCCCCGTTCTGTTCAGCCATTCCCATCCTTGCTCATTCCAAGAGTCGATGTTATGAAACACTCTATGTTTGGCATAGTTTTGTTTGATAAATCCAACTACATTTTCTATTCTTCCCATACTCTCAGGGTCAGCTTTTCTACAAACCCGAAGGTTTATTCCTCTGGATTCTCTATACTGCTGAAATTCTTTAGTTAAAATTAGATCTCCACCATTTTCGCTAACAACAATTAAACTATCTTGGTCATAAACGATCTCATTGGTCATTCCTCCATACCATTTAAACGCGTTCTCATGGGCTTGTATAACATCCCGTGTTGTAAATGGTCTATCCAACCACTCTTTATACTTTTGTCTAGAATGTGATAAGACAAAAGCTATAAAGTTGAGTTTGGCTTCCTTATTATCAACAGTTTTTTGTCTCGTATGACCAAAATCTACTTGCATTTGTTCTCCCATTGGGGGATCAGGAATTGCCTCATACATTCGAGGAGATGTTTCCTTATTTATTTTGTATTCTTCTCTTAATGCTTTTACATATGTTCTTACTGTACTTTCTCCAACAGTTAGATCTTTATATTTCTCTAAAAGCCAATCATAAACTTGTGCTGCTGACATATCCGGATGCATTCTCAACCAAGATAAAATCAGTTCTTTATATGGATCTAATTTTTTCTTTTTATACTGAAGAGAATCAACCCATTCCGCCATCTCCGAAGGAGATCTCTTTAAGTGCCTGTAAACAGTTGTTCGAGAAACCCCTAACTTTTCAGCTATCTTTGTCTGACTAAATCCTTGCTTTAATAATTGCTTTATCTCCATGTACATTTCCCACTTATCCACCTTCGCTAACCTCCACTGCAAGTATGAACTATGATCATTTTACAGTGATAGGTTGATATTTTTTGCTGGTATATTTGGGTAAATAAGCGTTTCATCTTATCAAGCAAAAACTGTACACTTTATTCTAGCAGTCACAATAACATTTTACGACACAAAATATACACATAATATTAATCTATTGAGGAACTATTTTAAATTTAACTTAAAGAATTCAATACAGTATAGATCGAGTTTTCTTATACAAATGTTTAGTAGGATAATATCTTATGCATTAATTTAACCTAGATTATTCACCAACCAACACGAAATCCCAC
Source organism: Niallia sp. RD1 (assembly GCF_024219955.1). Taxonomy (NCBI): domain Bacteria; kingdom Bacillati; phylum Bacillota; class Bacilli; order Caryophanales; family Bacillaceae; genus Niallia; species Niallia sp. RD1. The sequence continues at coordinate 4,405,740 of NZ_CP100420.1, forward strand.
TGAAAAGCTGACTTATCGGCTTTTCAATGGGATTCTCTTTTTCACTTAAAAGATGAAAAAAGAATCCTTTTCTGTTAAGGTTATTGCGACTTACAAATACCAAAGAAAGGATTCTTATGATGACAACTTTAACGCAAAAACCTTTACATTTCAATCGTTCTATTAAATTATCCAATGATGGAGGTGCACTTTCTTCTGACACAGGTGAATTGATCTTCCGTGAGTTTGATGAAAAAATCGGCTTTTCTCAAACTATTGCCAAGCATCTTTGTTTGAAGGATACACGCACGTATTGTATTCATGAAAACGAACAACTTCTTCGTCAAAAAATCTATCAGCTCATCGCCGGCTATCACGAGGACGATGCAGCGGACCGTTTGACACATGATCCGGTTTTTACACAAATTCTTGGTACCCCTGCACTCGCTTCTCAACCGTCGTTATCTCGATTTTTTAAGCGCTTTGACACGCAAGCACTGGACCAACTTCAAGAGGCAAATCAGAAGTTACTTGATCGGGTTCATCATGCCCGACAATCCAAGACACTGATTTTTGATTTAGATTCAACACATGCCGATACATACGGAAATCAAGAAAATTCGTCCTACAACGCGCATTATCGCACAATGGGCTTCCATCCACTTGTCGCATTTGATGGGCTAACCGGCGATTTCTTGAAAGCTCAATTGCGCCCGGGGAGCGTTTATACTTCCAATGGTGTAGTGGATTTTATGCGCCCACTCATCGAACACTATAACGAAGTTTTTCCTGAAAAGTCTTATCTTGTCCGTGGGGACAGTGGCTTTGCGGTGCCTGAGCTATATGAATTGTGCGAAAAGGAATCGGTATACTATATCATTCGTTTAAAAGCGAACGCCAAGTTAAAAGCACTTGCGGAAGAACTGCATCCAATACATGAAATTCGTGATGTGTCCGTGACAGAAAGCTATGTGGAAGAATCTATTTATCAAGCATCGTCTTGGTCAAAGCCTCGTCGTATTGTTATTCAATCGACCCGCCCAGCAGGTGAACTATTCTTTTTACATGCTTTTTTTGTGACGAGTCTCGGTGAAAGCTTTTCGCCTCAAGCGATTGTCACGTCCTATCAACAGCGAGGCACAATGGAAAATTTCATCAAAGAAGCAAAAGATGGCTTTGGCTTGGATCAGATGAAAAGCCATCATTTCCTCGTCAATGAAGCTCGGATGATGTTAAGTCTGCTTGCCTATAACTTCACAAACTGGCTACGTACACTAAGTTTTCCAGCTGCCTATAAAAGCATTCAAATTCAGACGATTCGCACACGTTTGATTAAAGTAGCGAGTAAATTGGTGAGATCCGGACGCTCACTGTATTTCAAAATGTCCTCGAGCTTTGTTTATGAACGCTTCTTTTGGGACGTACTGACTCGGGTGCAGCAGCTAAAATTCAACTAAATAGCCTTTTTAAAAAATCGAACCCGTACCAAGGGAGGAGTCTGTCTAAAAATCAGTTTTCTCCTAAGACTCGTTTCAAACCTTCTCTAACTAGGCTATTTTCTTGGTACAAATTTACCTTAGCATTACTAATCTAATGAAATCCTTAAAAATTTTAGATTGCGGTGAATAATTCAGGTTTAAGTATTAATAAATTTTGTCGCTTTTTCGTGTGCGATTTTATATATTAAAACCAATAAAACAAAGAAGAAGAAAAGACCAAATCATATGCAATTTGGTCTACTTATAAGTATTCTATTTCATATGTTTCCCCACAGAAAGGGAATTACTTAAGTTTTTTTGGGTTCCTTTTCTTTTTAAAAGATATCGGAAAAAGCGATAGATTAGACTATTTTAATGGAACTTCAATTTCTAAATCCTTCAATATTTCAGGAGCTTCTTCTTGCATATATTCAATAGTCAATTCTTTTTTGGGAATATTCATATATTCCTCTTCGAAAATATAATGATCCTTCTCTTTAAAGGTTATAGATTTATTAGCCCCATAATATACTTTGCCCTTACGATCCTTTAATGTAAAATAGTTCGAATGGGAAAAAGGAAACGGACTATTTAATTCATAGGTTATCGTCATTACATTCCCCGTATATTTAACTCCAATAATATTGATTTTCCCCCATCCCCCTATATCTAAATTAGTATCCTTCCCTCTAAATGGTTCTTCTATTGGATTATATGTCGAATTAATATTGACGATCATTGGTTGAATGGTCACCGAATCTGTATTTTCATCTAACCCTTCAAATGATTCCTGAATAGAATCCACCACTTCCATATTATCCTTTATTGTGATTCCACCATAGCCATGTGTATTATAAATCCAAGGTATTACTTCTCCCTCATTTGTGATTAATCGGAACATTAAAATTTTATCATCTTTTTTTGTCAGTGGACGTTTAAAGCTCATCTTAACCACTGTAGTGATTGGCGTTCTTTTTATTTCTTCAACTGTAAATTCGCTCTCATTGCTTTGTCTAGTAATCATCGGAGCCATTATTTCTAGGTTTTCCGTTTTGGTAAGTTTAAATTCAAATTGAAAGATTTCATACTTTCCGTTTATTACTACTGCATAATAGGGATGAACTTCAATTTCCTTTGGTAATTCCTTATGTTTAATGAAATTTACTGTTCCAATCCCAGCTACTTTATTGGGAGTCACCAATTCATAATTACCATCTGTTAACTTCCCTAAACCAGCTCTTGCTTCTTCCTTAAAGGAAACATTTAGATTATCAATCTGATAATCTTTGATTGGTTTCTTTGATTCTACTACATAACTAAATGATATTCTTTCTCCATCATAAATTGCTTCTTCTATCGTCATTTCTACATCATTACTTTTTGAAGTAGCAATAATATTTGATACTAATTGGCTGTCCTTCCCTTTCTTTAATCCACCATCACCATATGCTTTGAAAATAGATTCAATAAAAGGGATGGAAGAGAGTGTATTTGCTAGAGTTGGTGAAAGTTTTGGAAAAGTCAGCATTAATGAAATGAATAGACAAGCAATTATCGTAGTTACTATATATTTTTTATATAAAATCACAAAATTATGATGATAAGCCTTCTCTTCATTCTTATTTTTCACTTGCAATAATACTTTTTGTCGATCTATTTGTGAAAAGTGGGCATCTTTCATTACTTCTCCTATTGTCTCTTTTATGACCTTGGAATCATTCTTCATCTGAACTCCTCCTTATTTAGGAATGGGATAAGATTTTTTCTGCCTCTTCTTAATCTCGTTTTAGCAGTATTTCTGGAGATTTGTAGAATATCAGCAATTTTATTAATATCAAGCTCCTCATAATAATATAATAGGATGACTTCTGCATATTTTGGCGAGAGATTTAAAATTATATTTTTTAGTTCCGCTTGCATAATTTGATCAATTACTTCCTCTTCTGGAGAAGTCACGGTCTCACTCTTATAATCATCTTTCTTAAATAAAGTAAACCGCCTAAAATAAGCACTTTTCACATAATCCTTACATTTATTAATTGTTATTCGGTAGAGCCAAGTTCTTAATTTAGCCTCTCCTTTGAACGTTTTTAAATGGGTGTAGCACTTAATAAAAACAGTTTGCACAATATCTTTTGCTGTTTCTATATCCTTTACATATGTATAAGCTAACCGTGTCAGTTCATCTCCATACAAAATCATAATCTCTTCTAACAGTTTATCTAATTCATTCTCCTCTACTTCATTTAATAAGAAATGCTCCAATTTTTTCAATATCACTTCTTCCCCCCTTACAGAATCGCTAGTTAGACGACATGGATTTACAATAGGGTGCACTTTTATCGTTATAATTTGCATAATTTTCCTAAATAATTATAGCACCTTTTTATTTATCCATATCGGCATACTTTAAGACATGAAAAAGCTGAGTTCATTTACTGAATCCAGCCAATTATTTGAAATAAGGTTTGTCCTCGCTAATTCCCCATCGTTAATACAAAAAATAAGTAAAACAAAATCTTAACTAATGTCGGAAGCGCTTCAAATATCATATTCATTCTCCTAACCCATTCGATTATTTAATATATAATATGAAGCAGCTAAGTATATTGTAACCGCTTACTTTATTGTGCACGTCATTAAAATGATTAAAAACTATATGTACGCAAGAAAAAAACTCTCAAACAGAGAGTCTCTAGCTTACCTTATAAAATTTATCAATTTTACCAGCTAAAATTCTTAGAAAGTTATTAATTGTCATATTTTCGATTTTTTTCGAATACCATGACAATTTATTGCCCATGTCTTCACCATCATAATTAACATTTAATGGAACGTATCCTTTTGATTTGGACGATAAAGTATGATCGAAGGCAATAATTAATACTTTCCCCTCAGGTGTTTCTAATTTGACCTTGTATCTTGGAAATTTGTAGTCTGAGCTATACTTAACACCTTTAATCTTAGCCTTAGTTTTCATACATTCTCCTTCAGAGTGTGTCTATTTACTATTATAGCTTAAATGAAAAGAATTAGACATCATTTACTGTAATAATGAGAAGAATAGGCATTTGTATACACAAAACAAAAAACTATTATATACTTGAAGTCTCAGTATATCTCAGAATTTTCTAATCGATTTATTATTCTGCATTAGCAACTACTTCTACAGATCCGTCTTCTGCGTAATGCATAATATTTACAATTTTGTAGTAAGCTTTATCAATTATTATTGTTTCTCCGATGGATGGCGGGATTTGAAAAATAATTTGCTTTGACTGCCAACCTTTCACTTTATGCTGAAATAAAGTATTTAGTCTCACCATGACCAATCTCCTCTTTCTATTGATATTCCAAGAAACGAGTTCCTTCATTATATTTATGCACCACTAAATCTGAGCTTTCCATTTCATGAATAAAAAATTTCTATTTATGAAAGTTCATGATTTTTTATCATTTCATTTATCCAAAGATAGACACTTAAAACCTAAAAAAACTGAAATCAGTAAATGAGTTCAGTTTAGTATTTTATTTAGATTGTAACTTGTCACATGAAAAATCAAGAAATACTACTCTTCGTCCAATGACTTGGCTTTTCTAGATAGTTTGGTATTTTAGTATGTACATTCCCAATGGCTGAATTAATTTGTGACTGTGTGAGAAAGAGAGCGTCTGTTAAATTTGCACCACTTAAATCAGCATCTCTAAGATCTGCCCCAATAAAGTCTGCTCGCCTTAAATCACATTTGCTTAAATTAGATGCAATCATTAGTTTCCCACGAAAATCTTCACCTTGTAGATTTAAACCATTAAAGTTAGTGTCTATATAGTTTGATTTATTCTTTAACTGTCTCTTTTTCCCTTTATTCACACAATTGTTTCTATATTTTTTGCTTGATTCTATTAATAGTGCATTAACTTTACTGCGATGGAAAACAATATCTATTTCTAAAATCTCTTTTGGCTTTCTTACTGTTAGCTCAACTGTATCTTCATAAATCTTTTGAAGTTTGCCATGAAAAGACGAAGTTTCCTTTAATGTTAGTGTTTGATGAAGGTACCAAAGCATTTCATGCAATTGTTGAACAAGAAGAAAGACTTCGAACATTTCTCTTGCATGTTCTCCCTCCCGCCAGTCCATACCGTTATAAATAGACTGTGAAACATGCTGCCCTGCACCAAAACACTCATAAGATACACACCCATGGAAACCTTTATCCTTTAATGTTTCATGGATGGAACAAGAATAATTTGAACATAAATGGATACAGGGTTCGCCTCCATCTTTATTAATTGGAAAGTCTGCTGATTTTCCAAATGGCAATGCTGTACAACACAGTCCAAAGCAGTTTTGACAATCTGACTTTAAATTATTTATCATTATTAGACACTTCCTAAAATATAATTACAAACTTCTTGGTGGATCTGTAAACTATTTACCAAAATAATATAGATGATAAGGGAAAGTGGCAGTGTTACTATCAAGAAAACTTCCCTCAGTGGGGGTTTTTCTCATCCTCCACTGAGGGTTAGTTGCACTTATCGGACCTTTACGGGCAGTTATTCCCCCACTTAGCTTCCTCAATTTTTCTCAACTTTAGCTGGGGGATTACTGCCCGTTAAGAGTGGGACAAAAATCAGACGAATACCTAAAGGGGATATCCCAAAGTATTCGCCAATCCCTCCACAAACTCCAAAAATTGCTTTATTGTTAGCTGATTTTGTCATTTTACGATTCATTCTTATTCCCCATTTAAGTTAATATATAGTCTTTTCCTGACTGATTGTTCATTGCGATACTCCATCAACCAACAATCATGATACTCGCCTTCATGCAATTCATGTTTCGGAAGAATTTTGACCTTCTTTAATCCACACTTTTCATAGCATGAAATTGCTCTTACATTCCTTGCTTGTGGATCCATAACTACATAGTCTGCTTTCTTATTTTCAACTAAAAAGTTAATCATTGACGTGACGAGTAATGTTCCGATTCCTTTATTCCAATAGTTACTCTCGCCAATAAATTGGTCTGTTCCGTATATTAGTTCTGTCTTATACCCATAAAACATACTCGTTTTACTATCTAATTTGTAAAACTGAATATACCCAATCGCTTTATTATCATATTCCACGATGCATCTCACTTCATCGTCTTCAGAAGAATAAAACACTTTATTCACTTTATCTAAATCAAACGGATTATCTCTCCCTTCATAAAATTCGAGGACAGATGGGTCAGAAAGCCACTTAACTAAAAGAATATTATCCTTTTTTTCTAATTTACGAACTTTTAAAAGACCACTTTCGTATATCATTATCTACTAATCCCCATTTTTTTATAATTTCCTAGCAACAATCGTAAATTCCCATGGAATATTTTCATTTTTCCAACCACGATGTTCATCAAATCGATCTAGCTTAAACGCAGCAGGTATCAATGAATTAATGATTTCGCTAAGTGTATACAACCGGATAGAAACAGCAGGAAAATCCACTTGTTCTTCTTCAGGAAAAAATTGTTTAAAAGCAACATCTCCTGTTTGTAATCCTGAATCAAAATATGTTTGCTTTACAGTGAAATCTTCATTCAAGCATTTTAGAAAAGGGTGATAATCACTTAGAATCATCGTTCCATTCTTTTTTAAAAGCGAGGACAGAATCGACATTAATTTATCAAGATCCTTAAAATAATGTAAGATTCCGCCTTCTAAATAGAGCATATCAAATGAGTTTCCGTAAGTTTCTAGATCTATATCATAAAGATCTCCAACAACATAGGTGATGGAAATATTGGCATAGTAAGCTAATTCTTTTGCATAACGTTCATTTTCCACTGATATATCAAATATTGTCACATCTGCGCCTAATAAGGCTAATGGTACAGCTTTTCTCCCATTTGAACCACATAAATTCGCTATCTTTTTCCCTTCCACATTGTTAAAATACACTTGATGTTTTTTTAAACTTCCTAAGGGATTTTTCTTTAATTCAATCGCTTTATCCTTTGGAGGACCATCCCTCTGCATCCAAAATTCATAGGCGCGATATTCCCAAGCCACTTTATTAGCCGAGCTTTGCTCATTCATAATGGAAATCCTCTCCTTTATAAATCAATGTTTTTTCCTAATAACCCCAACCTTTGCACTTGCATGAGTTTATTACCTTGAAATTCCATTCGGTAGATATCCGGCTTTGTCGTATTTAATAAAAAATCCAAGTCAAACTGATTGTCATAATAGCCCATCATTAATGTCATTACTACACCATGTGTTCCAATTACTATGTTCTTTCCTTATAGATATAAGTTCCCATACTATTCTCCCTACTTAGTGACTCCAACACGTAGCCAGTCCAAAGGTGATTTTTTTTCGAAATGTTTTTCAATATGTGTAAGAACTTCATCGTTTCCTGGTAATGAAACATATTCGATTGCTTCCTTAAAGGATAACCATTTATATTCACTATGCTCATCATTTAACCTAACATGGTCATCTTCCTCTATGAAACCAACAAAGACAGGTGCAATATAAATGTAGTTTTCTTGCGGAGAATATATTTGATCAAATGTATTCATGCTGTAGAGTAGTAAATTTGTAATTCCCGTTTCTTCTTTCACTTCTCTTAAAGCTGCTTGCCAAGCTTGTTCTCCTTGTTCTAAGCTGCCTCCTATATAATAGCACCACATATCTTTCAATATCGGTGTTGCCCTTTTTAATAATAAGACTTTATACATCCCCTCTATTTTTTCAATAACACAACTGCTATCCCAGTACTGCGAATAGGTGTTTGCGCCTCTTCATTTGCCATGTTTTATCTTCACTCCAATATTAAGATTATATTTTTGTAAAATTAAGTCTTTTCTATTATAAACTTTTTCCTCTTAAACTGGTAATATTTCTTAGTTTTTACTTTTGCTGAAAGGTGGTATATAGGTAATAGTAAACATAATCTAAAAGGAGGTATAAAGATGAGTGTATTACAGAAAATTGCCTTAATACTTATGATTATCGGAGCAATTAATTGGGGACTTATCGGCTTATTTCAATTTGACTTAGTTGCAGCTATTTTTGGAGGGCAGCATGCAGGATTATCCCGAATTATCTATAGCATCGTTGGAATAGCCGGTTTGCTGAGCATTAGTTTACTTTTCTCTTCAAAAAGCTTATCAAAAAATAGCACAAAAGAGAGAACTGTATATTAAAAAGGTTTCATAAAAAATAATAGAGGATGGGACATAACTAAATAGATACTCTGTAAAGACGAACAATTTCTAATATAGCTAGTAAATAGCGGCTGCTTTCGCATACTTTTTACAAGAGGAAATATAATTAGTTGGAAAAACAGAGCAGCCGGAATACACGAAGACTCCTATGGGATTAGCGAGACAGTCTGAGACCCTGCAGGCCACAGGCAGACCGCGGCTCAGCGCGAGCCCCATGGAAAGCGAAGTGTATTCCGGCTGCGGGGAATCGCACCAAACTTCATGGAAACATCCTTTGAAAAACAAATAAAAGCCCGAACAATTATACGGAACATTCATTAGCATCTTCGTATAATTGTTCGGAATTATCCTTGGCTGGAATACTTATGTCCCAGCCTCATTATTTATTTTAGTAGATGAAATTCAAAACCTTTATTCGAAAATGTATTTGTCGTTTTTTCGATCATAAAGTGAAACTTCCCTTAGTGGGGGTTTTCCTTCATCTCCCACTAAGGGTTAGTTGAACCAATCGCGGACCTTTACGGACAGTTGCTCTCCCACCTTCCTCGTATTCTCATAGCTTGAGGGGGGAGGGGGGTCCATTAAGAGTGGTATAAATTATACGCTTATAATATATTCGCCACTAACTGAATGCCACTTAAAAACAGGCCAATAATAAAACCACATACAGCTCCGTTTACACGGATCCATTGTAAATCTTTGCCGACATTATTTTCAATCATATCGACCAGTGTTTCATTATCTAACTTGTCGAGATTTTCTTTTACTAAATTACCAATTTGATCATGATTATTCTCGATAAAATTAGAGATTTGTTGAACAATCCACGGATCGATCTTTTTGCCGTTTGCTTCGATTTTTTCTACTAATTGCAAAATAAACGGAATTGCTTTTGTTTCCATGAATTCTTCGTTTTCAAGAAGTTCAATCGCCTTTTCTTGTACCTGTTTAAGGCTTGCTAAGATCGTATGATTAGATTCAAGTGAGTCTAACACTTTATCTTTCCATGTATTGATTCCTTCTAAAACCTTATCGTTTTCTGGAAGGCTCTCAATCTCCTTGCGAATATAAAGAATGAGCGCTTCTCGATTTTGCTCTCCTTCTTTTTGGAGACTTCGCATTCCACTTAAGCAAAGATTTTGGACAATTTGCCCTAACTTATCTTCTGTTAAAATATTTTGCAAAGTCTTTAATGCGAATTGAAGCATGCCACTTGCTTCTACATTATTTAGTACATTCATCGAAACAGAACCAAGTTTTCTAGCTGTTTCTTCTTTTCTTAGCCAAGTTTCTGTTTTTACTAAAACATGATCCAATGCTTTTTTATCTACTTCCTCGGTAATTAACTGATTAGTAAGCAGTGTTAAAATATTACTTATTTGCACATTGGATAAAGCAGATGACATTTGCTCTCGAACAAACGGAGTGATCGTTTCTACATTGATATTGCTAATTGCTTGTTGTGTAGCTTTTATCATTGCTTTTTTGACTGGTTCTGTTTGAATTCTTGTTTTAATAGCTGCTGTGACTTTTTCAGTAAAAGGAATATTCTTCACTTTATCCTGAATACTTTCCTTCGATAACCAATCCTTTTTTAAAACACTCACTAATCCATTCACCATTCTATCCCTGTTCTTTGGCAATAGTGCAGTGTGAGGTATTGGTAACCCGAGTGGATGTCTAAATAAAGCTGTAACTGCAAACCAGTCCGCTAATCCCCCAACAAGTCCAGCCTCAAAGCCGCCATGTAATAAATGAATCCACATATTATCTTGAAAAGGGAATGTTAAAATAAATCCGATTCCCATAATAATAAGTGAATATCTTGCAATTTTTCTTGATGATCTTTTTTCCACACATTGTCCCTCATTTTACTTTTAAAATCGTTATTTACATCTTTCCAAGATGTAGAACCTCTATTCTGTAGTATACCAATAATCGCCTAAAAACAGAAAGAATAAGTAAAGATTTGCTGAATTTTTTCTTATTTGCGCAGTAAAAGCCAAAAGGTTTATTACTCCTTTCGGCTCTCCAACTTTGATTCTTTTGTTTTAATGGTCTATTTGAGACAAAAATCTACTCATTACTTGTCTATATTGTTCTGGTTCTTCTATATAGGCCATATGGGCACTTTTTTCAAAGATATGGAAAGATGCATTTGGTGTTTTCCTACTAAAATATTCCGTTGATGCTGGAGTTGCTTCATCAAATCGCCCACATGTATACAAAGTTGGAATCGATATTTCCGCTAATCGTTCCGTACAATCAAAGGATTTTAAGTTGCCTTGTACCGTGAATTCCGATGGTCCCCACATTACTTGATATACATGGGGATTTCTAAAATGCTTGCCCTGTTTAAGATGTTCAGGATAAGGCTTTAATCGACATACAAAATGATCATTGAACACTTCAATTGCTTTTTGGAAGGCTGATGAATCAGTCGTTCCATTTGCTTCACTGCTTTTAATCGTTTCTTGAATTTCTTTCGGTAATAAAGTAAGATTTTTCTTTTGATCTTCTTCCCATAACGAAGCACTTAAACAAGGACTTGAAAAAATAATACTACCAATTCCTTCTGGCTCACTAAAATAATAGGCTGCTGCAAGAGTTGTTCCCCATGAATGACCAAGAATATGTACCTCATTTAGCTCTAACGCTTTCCGAACAAGCCCAACTTCTTCGACAAATCGATCCAACGTCCAGAGTGAATCGTCCTCTGGTCGATCCGATTTTCCACATCCCAACTGATCATACAAAATGACTGGTCGATTGATTGCTAGGTCTTTTAATCCTTGTAAAGAGTAAGAACTAGAGCCAGGTCCACCATGCAAAATAAGGAGTGGTATTCCTGTTGCTTGTTGATTATGGATAACATACCAAACCTTTCCACCTGTTACTTCGATAAATCCTTCTTTCATCGGTTGACTCCTTTATGTATTTTTCTACTAGTTTAGCATATTATTATCTCTCAATCGCAAAAGAACAGCTATTTCTATTTCTTTCTTTCAATTATCTCTACACGATTTCCAAATGGATCACGGAATTCAAAGCGCTCATATCCTTCAATCGCAATAGAATCTGCAATCTTTACGCCTAGTTTACTAAGCTTATTTTTCCAAACAATCATACTATCTACTTGATAAGCCAGATGAGATTTTGTTGAATACCGATTAAATCCATCCTCCGTACCAACATGAACATCCATGTTTCCAAGTGTTAACCAAAAACCACCTCTACCTTGTAAGGATAATGGCTTCTCTATCTCCGTTAATTCTAATACTTCACAATAAAAATTCTTTGCCTCTTGTTCAGTACCTTTTGGAATCGTAATTTGGACATGGTGCACACCAATAATAGTCATCTTATATCCCCCTCCTCTGCACTTCCTCCTATCAATCGTACAAGATAGATTGATAAACACACTTTTTTAATTTAACATTTTGCTTATCCGAATATCTCTTTTTATTTCTTCCCAAGCGAGAACCCAGCAAATAACTTTCCTCCATATGGCTCTAACACTTGTTCCGCAAGTAAAATTACTTTTGTCTTTTCCCCTGTTCGATAAAAAACTTGAAACGCCTCAATAAATTTATCAGCGAAAGTTAAATCATATTGACGTAAAGATCGAACCATCCATTTCGAAGTTCCTATCCACTGGTTATTTACTCTTAAGACAAATTCATGAAGAAGCATACTTAACGAACTTGCGATAAAAATAGCTTCTTGTTCATTAGTAGAACCAATAAAATCATCTAATACGTCCGAAATAAAGTATCGCTTCGTTCTAATTGTTTCCTCCGACCATTCTTTAGGACCAGCTACTAACATTTTTTCTGCCTCTTGTTTTATATCATTTAGAACGCCATCATTCCTCAACACGATTCCTTCTGTTACCATTCGTTGCATAGATGGTTTCGCTATATGATAATCCATTAAGAAAAAATCCTTGTAAGAGGATAAATTATGTACAAAGACTTCGATAGGCCACCCAAATTCACATACAGACTCTCTGAAGGAAGATTCGATTTGTTCATCAAAAACGACTATATCAAGATCCGATGTTGCTGTCGCTTGTCCTCTTACCACACTTCCCGCTAAAACCGCTGCGTTGCAATTAGTAAAATATTTATCAATAAAAAGACGAGCTGCTTCTATTGGTTCTAATCTTTCCATCTGAATCTCCTTTTCTAATTAATATATTATTTTAATTTCCTTAACAAATACTGCAGTCCCACTTATCTCAACATCCAGTTGATCGTCCTTATCGGAAACGGTGACAGAAACTTTTCCATTCCGACCTATTTCCTGACCTTGTTCGATAACAATAGGTTGGTTCTTTCCCTTGTCATTTATATAGGTAACGTAATAAGCTCCCATCACTCCAGAAGCTGTTCCTGTGACAGGATCTTCTATCGTACCAGAAAAAGGAGATGAAAAATGTCTACCATGCATTGTTGCTTCTCCCTCAAAAGTTTCGAGGCAAAATGGGTGAACAGATGCATTGGGAATCTCTTTTAAAATGGACGGGAACAAATCATTTTTTGGAAGCATTTGTGAAAATACATGTAAACTCTTTATTGGAACAAGCAATGTCCATATCCCTGTACTTCCATAAAGGATAGGCTGATTTACATCTAAATCAGATTCTGCGATGCCAATTGCCTCTGCCAATTCTTTTCTTGAACCGTTAAATTCTTTAAATTGTGCAGGTATTTGTTTCATAATAATAGAAGGGGTTGACTGTTCCTTTTGATTAATTCGAATAGGTAGAATCCCTGCTCTCGTCTCAATCAAAATCGTCTCTTTTTCAGGAAGATGCCCATTTGCTTTTAACGCAAAAACTGTAGCAATTGTTGCATGACCGCAAAGATTCATTTCATGTCCTGGTGTAAAATAACGTATTCTCAAATCGGCAATATTTGATGGCAAAACAAAGGATGTTTCATTAAAGCCTACTTTCTCCGCTATTTTTTGCATTTCTGACTCGTTAAATTTTTCCCCTTCTAAAACTATTCCTGCAGGATTTCCTTGATTTGGATGCTCTGTAAACGCATCGTAATGCAAGACGGAAATGGTTTTCATTATCTAACCTCCACCTATATATTTGTCTCTCAATCTAACTTAATATCATACTCCATCCTTTTGGCAGTTTCCTTTGCGACTTCTTTTCCATATAATTTCGCTACCAAGTGAAAAGACATATTGATCCCCGCTGATATTCCACCTGAAGTTAAAATTTTTCCCTCATCCACAAATTTTACATTCCTTTTCACCAAAATATTCGGAAATTCCCTTTCCAATCGATCGATATCCATCCAGTGAGTTGTCACCTTTATCCCGTCCAATATACCTGCTTTAGCCAATAAAAAGGCTCCAGTACAGACAGAAGTCATATATTCTACTCGGTGCGATTGATCTTGAATCCAATTAATTACCACAGGGTTATGTATTTCGATTTCTTCTGCACCATATCCACCAGGTACAACAAGCATATCTAGAGCAGGTTGGTTTTCAAAAGAATAGTCTGCTTCTATCTTCAATCCATTCCTTGCTGTAATCATTCCTCCTTTTTCTGAAATGGTGTAGACACAGAATAATTTATTATCCCCTCCAGCTAAAGAAAAAACTTCGAATGGTCCTGCAACATCCAAAACTTCAACCTCATTAAAAACGAATATTCCAATAATACGTTTTTTCATGCTACCTCCTTGTAAAAGAGTAATTGTCATTCCTATGAAAGTTATAATCAATAAATAAAACCAAGTTAATCCCTTCTTTTTTCATACTAACATGAATTTTGAATTTTTAAATAATAAATCCTTCTAAATTTCTTAAAAATAAATGGTATAATATTTGTTCTAAAGATATATTTGGGAGGATGAAATGATTCAGGCAATTGGTATTGTTGATTTTCATTACAAGCCAATGAGAACAACGAAATATAAAGACAATGTAACAAAGAAAATTAATGGCAAAAAAAGTAAATTTGATGATTCCTTTGAAGTTATTTCGATATCAGAACCCTACGATATGGATGGAGATATTTACGTTCGCGTATCTTGTTCGTTTACCATTTACATGTACGAAAAAGCTTATATTCGTAATCCGGAAGAATATGTTGGTTCTGTTTTTCCAACTTTAAAAGAGCGGATAACACCAAATATTATTGCTACGAAAGTTTATAGTTTATCAAAAAGAAGATAAGTATTTTTTGATGTCTTAAAGGATTGTGCCTATTTTTATCGAATAGAAGGGAAAATGACTTTTAGGAGGATAATTTATGCACCATTCATTATCATTGAAGCAGCAAAATTCACATGGTTCCTTCAGCAGTAGCTATAAACCGATTTTAACGGTGGAGTCAGGTGACTCGATTACTTTAAAAACATTGGATATTGAATGGGGCTATTCTACCTCAAAAAACGAGGAATATCGTATTTACTCTTCAAGAGAACAAGAGGAAAAACCACAGCATCCTATGATTGGTCCAATTGCTATTAAAGGCGCAAAACCTGGGATGGTATTAGAAGTAAAATTAAACGATATAGTTCCTGGATGGTATGGACGCAATTGGGCTGGCGGGATGGCTAATTGGCAAAATAATGCGATTGGCATCGCTAATACAGATCGAATTCAATTGGATTGGGAATTAGATTCGGAGAAGATGATTGGTTCTACTTCCATTCATTCTAAATCATTTCATGTTGCTTTGCAGCCGTTTATGGGGGTTCTCGGGGTCGCTCCAAAAGAAGCCGGAGTCCATTCTACCTCCCCACCTAGATATTGTGGTGGCAATATTGATTGTAAGGAAATCGTGAAAGGTAGCAGCTTATTTTTGCCTATTTCAGTTGAAGATGCTCTTTTTTCTATTGGAGATGGACATGCATTGCAAGGGGATGGAGAAATCTCCGGCACTGCGATTGAATGTCCAATGGATCATGTAGATATTACGCTAGTGGTAAGAGAAGATTTACAATTAACCTATCCGAGAGCCAAAACCCCAACAGGCTGGATTACATTCGGATTTGATGAAGATTTAAATAAAGCAACGGAGATTGCTTTGGCTGATATGATTTCTTTAATGACGCAACTTTATTCTATTTCCCGAACTGAAGCGACTGCATTAGCAAGTGTTACTGTTGATTTACGGATTACACAGATTGTTAATGGTGTAAAAGGGGTACATGCCATTTTGAACGATGGTGTTATACGTTAGTTTGGAGAATACTATTCTAGGAAAAACAAATAGAAAGAGAGGCTCCTATTTTTGGGGTCTCTAAGATGGATTAATGGTTTCCCCCACCTAAGGTGCCAATACTTTGTTCTGCCCTTCTACGATTTATTGGCGCTTTCACTTCCTCTAAATTAATTTGCTCCATGTATGAATGTGCTTTATCTCTGATGGAGAAACCACTTGAATAAATTTGCGGATAGTCTCATCTAATTCGTCAAAATTAATTTCTTTTGTGCCTATATTTACTTTCGCTACTGCAATCCCACAGCCGATATCTACCCCGACTAAATTAGGGACAATTTTGTCTTGAATCGTCATTGTTGTCCCAATTGTACAACCGACTCTAGCGTGGGTATCTGGTATAATTCGTATCTTGCTGTTTTGAGCAAATTCCTGATTACATAATTCCTTTTATCTGTGTCTCAGCCATTTCCTCTAATTGATCCGTAAATACTTTAGCAGTATTATATTTCCCTCTAAATTCAATCATTTTGATCACT
Organism: Niallia sp. RD1; assembly: GCF_024219955.1. NCBI lineage: Bacteria > Bacillati > Bacillota > Bacilli > Caryophanales > Bacillaceae > Niallia > Niallia sp. RD1. The sequence goes on from NZ_CP100420.1 coordinate 4,422,156, forward strand.
TCCTTTTTTATTTTCTTTTAGAATTTGTTTAACCGAATACTCATTGACGTACAACTCTAATCTGTTATAGACTTAATATAACAGATGAAAGTAGAATGGGTAGTGTCAAAACTTCTATGAAAAAGTAACCTGAAGTCTTTTTCTTCTTTCCTTTTTGAAGTGGAGAGGCTCGCAATCGCTCTTGACAAACACACCAATGGTTTGAATTCAGGTTATCAAGGGCGAAGGGGACAAAAGAAGGCATGCCAAATAAGCCCTTGTTTTTTTCCATTTTAAACCATTGGCAAGTTCGGTTTGTCAAGAGTTCGCTCCGCCGATTGCTGGTTCAGGGCTCAGCTAAACAAAAGCTAGGTTGTTTGTTCTATAATCCAATCTTGAGCTAATCCAATTAGCTTAGTCCATCTTGCTGGCATATTGGGAAGCTGAAGTAACTCTGGATGAATCACAGGTACTTTTCCTTCTAAGGCTGAATGAGGCCGTAGAAAGTTAAAGTATGCGACAAACAAAGTGACGAAAGAAACAGATCCATGATCAGATCCAAACCCATGAGTCGAGCGATAATTTCCTTTAAACGTTCGATTGAGTCGTTCAATAATTTGCTTGAGTGGTCGGTATTCTGTTGATACTGGATCTTCGTTGGTTAATCCAATGACTTGCTTCACATCAAACGAAATATCATGTTGGGCAAAGAAATGTTGGGCTAATAGGTAAATCGGATTGCCATCTACAATAAACGTGAGGTTTTTAGGGATTTCCTTCATCTTTAGAAGAACCTCATCGATAGCCAGAATGGCTGACTGAGTATCTCGATTAGGAGAAACAGGATAAGACAGAATAATCTTTTTTACGGCATCAAAAAAGAAGAATAAATAATGCCAGCGACCTTTCACTCGAATGTAGGTCTCGTCTCCACAGAATTGATCAGAAAGCTCATAAGGATAATGGTCCACATAAGGTTTAAGCATCAGTGCTACGCTATTTTCGTAATTCAAAATGCTTTGGTGGGAGATGGATACACCATGTACATCCTTCATGAGTGCAGCTGTTTTACGGGCTGACAACCCATAGTTCACATGGTAGGTCAAAATCAGTCCCAATGTATGTGGCGACACATATAGTCTTGATAAATCCAACTTTGGTTTCTGAGGTGAACGCTTCGATAAGGGTTGGTAATCGATACGAAACTGACGGAAAATATAACGCATTTTAAATGCCTGTGGATCCTTTTTAAACTGTTTTTTCTCTTTTGAAGATAGTCCATTTTGTTTCTTTTGGTAATAAGAACAGTCGTTGTTTTTACACTTGAATACATCGAAATCTTTTCTCTCTTTGACCTTTTCAAGCGTTTTAGCACAGTGAGGACATTTTAAAATTGCCTCTTTTGAATAATGATTTTTTTGGTTAAACAAACATGCACACACCTTGCATTGATACTGTCCCTTGTCTCCGTTATTTGCATAAAGAAAATCAGATGGAGCACCACACTTTGGACATTTTATGCTGGAAGGAACAGTTGTTTTTGAATTTGAGTGTCTTCGAACAGGTTTAAGGGGTTTCCCATTTTTCTCCTGATACTCATTCAAAAGAAGTTTATAATCAAACTTTTGTAGGGTTTCGATGATTGGGAGGTCGTCTACCTGTAGTTTTCGATAAGGCTTATTTACAGGTTTTTCTACAGGTTTATCAAACATACTTTTCCCAATCAAAAGAGTGAATAATGTTCGAATAACCTGATCTTGGTACTTAATAAAAGTAAGTAAATAGGTTATAATTTGAGGGTACAATTTGTCACTTCCTATTCTAGGTTGTTGGGTGTGTGGTAACCTCAATTATCCTTAGAATTCAGGGGGTGGCAATTTTTTTGCTCAAAAAGCCCTCTATTATAGGATATAATAGCCTATTTCTATATAAAGTTTTGACAATACGGTAGAATGAGAGGGGGAAAAATAATGAATTCTGTTTATATAGGAATCTCTCTACAAGTATTACTTGCTGTGTTACTTCCTATCTTGCTTATGGTATATTTACAAAGAAAAAAAATGATGTCATGGAAGTCTTTACTTATTGGTATACTTATCTTTATTGTATTTTCACAGATCTTAGAAAAAGTCGTTCATTTCCTAGTGCTTGCTCCAACTGGCACTGAATTAAAATGGAGCACGAATCCTTATATCTTCGCCTTATATGGCGGCCTAGCTGCTGGTCTTTTTGAAGAAATTGGGCGCTATTTTGCTTTTACGGTTTTATTGAAAAAACATCATCAATTTAATGATGGACTTTCCTATGGATTAGGACATGGTGGAATAGAAGCTATATTTATTGGTGGTATGAGTGCGCTGAATTCTCTGCTTATCTCCTCCATGATAAAAACCGGAAACTTAGAAACGATATTAGGTGCCGCAGCCACCCCTGAAGAAATTAACAGCATAAAGGAACAATTTGAACAGGCAAATATAATGCTGTTTGCGACTGGCGGTTTAGAACGAGTCTTTGCATTAGCTTTGCATCTTGCTTTATCGATTTTAGTACTATATGCGGTTAGACAGCAAAAATTTAAGTATGTTATTTACGCGATACTTATTCATGCTGCTATTAATTTCTTGCCAGCACTTTATCAAGCAGGAACTGTGACAAACCTAGTTGTAATTGAAATATTCTTAGGGGTAGTTGCTGTTCTGTCTATTGTCTTTATTGTGAAAATGAAGCCAAAATTTGAGAACTAAACTTTTATGGAAGCAGGGACATAAGTATTTTCAATCAAATAACCCCGAACGATTATACGTACATGCAAAGTGAACTGCCCACTGTCAAGTAGACAGTGGAAATAATAAAAAAGATCTAAGCGGCTTTAACTCTATATTCCATAGGGCTAAGGCCGTTTAATCGTTTTTGATATCTATTGTGTAGTGACCCCTAAAAGTTAGACACGGTTATTTCATTAGGCAACTTGTTCAAAATGAGTTCGGTATTGTACCGGATTCATTTTCAATTTTCCATAGGAGTGGTTCCCCTGTCGATGTTATATAGATTACTTCCCATTTATTATCTTTCCATTCTAATAAACTATAGCCATATTGTTTATCACTAGAAAGATGAGGAATAAAAACATGCTTACCCTCTAAGGCAATCTGTTTTAAAACAGTATCTATATTTAATTCACCAGTGTCTAAAATCATTTTCTTTAAACGATTTTCATTTGGGATTGAAGAAGGCGTACGATGATTATCAGTTATGGGAAGGAAAATATACAAACATATAGCAATCATTACTACAACTAGTAAACACCATAACCATTTATACCTCATTTTATTGCTACCTCCCTCTTAAGATAGATTTAGAGGTTCGAAAATAGTACTGACTCTTTTCAGTTGATATAATCATGCCTTTTCCATCTGTTTCAATATAAATAGTAGATTCATAGCCACTTCCCCACTTTGAGGTTGCACCCAATAGAATATAGGGAAAGCGCTCCGTTGTTTGATAAGATGCATATTCTTCATCATCTAATTCTTCTTCCATTACTTCTGGGAATGATTCATAATACCATTGTTGTGTATCCTCCAAAATCAAACATCTGCTTGCTCCAATCTAGAAAACTCTTCATTTTTTCATCCTTATTTTTGCATGTTTACCAAATAACAACATCACCTTATAGGAAAAATGAATGATATGTATCTCGTATAAATAAGATATTATTAGAAGATTTTATCTCCTTATGATAAGATACGGTTATGTGTGTAAATAGGAAAACAATTGAAATAGTAGTTTAAGGAGTGCAGTGAATGGAAAATTGGATTTTAGAAACAATGGAAAATTTCGGATACATAGGTATACTTTTGTTAATTACGCTCGAAAATATCTTCCCCCCTATTCCTTCAGAAGTAATCTTAACCTTTGGAGGTGCGATGACTGTAAAAACAGGGATGACTGTAACAGGAGTTGTCATCGTTTCTACAATTGGATCGGTTCTTGGAGCAATCATTCTTTATTACATCGGTTCCATTTTAGAAATAAAAAGATTAGAAAAAATTGTTGATAAATGGGGGCATATCCTCCGATTAAAAAGAGAAGACCTATATAAAGCAGATCGTTGGTTTGAAAAATATGGCTATTGGACAGTCTTTTTCTGTCGCTTTATTCCACTTATTCGCAGCTTAATTTCGCTTCCAGCAGGTATGGCAAAAATGAATTTTGGTATCTTTTTATTTTTAACAACAATTGGTACTTTCACATGGAATTTTGTTCTAATTCGCATTGGGGCGGCAGTGGGTGACTCATGGGAAGATATCGTTCATTACATGGATTTATACTCAAATGTCGCATACGCGCTTATTGCCATTATAGGACTTGCTTTCATCGGGCTTTATATTTATAAAAGAGTAATAAAACAAAAATAATGATGTTTATTTTTCATCTCATGGGATTTCCCCATGAGATGATTTTTTTATCGAAAATGAAATTTTTTATGGTACAAGCTACCTTTTTCGCATTCGATGATAGAAATAAAATAATATGCTAATAAAAACGATAAAAAATATAAAGCTAATCTTCATTGGATAAACAATCATAATTCTTGCATGAATTAGAAAATCAATAAAAAAGAAAGCGATAATTCCAAGAAAGAAAATCTTCAATAGGAATCGTTTATTCTTCATTTTAATCCCCACATCTCCATTTAGTAATTTGTCTTTTTCTGTTTATATTTTATGAGAGAGACTGGATATTTAGTTATGTATTGTTAAAAAGGATTTTTTAAGTTTACCGCTTGAATAACTACTGCAGTCAAGCCGGTATTTGATCCTGCTTCATGCCATTCTCCTTGCTCCCAAAATACAGCATATCCCTTTTTAATTGGAATCTTCTCTTCAGAACCATCTCTAATCCATCCCTCTCCCTCAACAACATGGAATAGTTGTGGAACTGGAGCTTGATGATAGCCTAAGATTCCGTTAGGCTCTATAGAGATAATCCCAATGTTCGTTGCTTCCTCTGTCTTCATTATTTTACAGTAGCTAGAAGCAACAGATTCATATTTTAAGATAGTGTTTCCTTTTCCAATCGAGATTACTTTCATCTCAGTCACCCTTTCTTCTTTAAACAAATTATTGTGAATTAAAATATAGCCTGCCTTCATTTTTAAGACAGACCTTTATCATCATACTATAAACATTTGCAACACCACAGTCGCTCCACATATCGGAACATCCTCTGTTTTTAGACAGATCATTCCTTGGGACACTTCATAATTTTCCTTTGGCTGTAAAACAGCGTTAATAAACAAATTCATGTAAGAAACTTTTGAAGGATCTAGAATTTTTTGTTTTCCTAACTCTTTTACTCCATCTTCTTCTGTAAAAATATGCTTACTTCCATCTGCAATAGCGAAATATTCTAATACCATTATTTTTTTAGGTATGTGTATACAAATCTCTGCAGAAGGTATTTCAGGCATCATCAAATATGGTTTTGGCACTTTTTGTCGTTTTTCCATCTTCCCCACCTTTTTTAACCATAATAGTTATTTTATAAATAGAGAGTCAGATGGTGCACATATTGTGAATATTTCCATTATGTCTAGTCATTATCAGTTTACTTTCATAACATGAAGTATAATGGTATAAGGTGGTGAAACGTATGCCCTTACAAATTATGAAGCTTGCTGTTAGTGCAGCACTTGACATTGACACTGCTCCAACAGTTGATCGGTTTTTTTATATTGTTACTGACCCTATTACAGGTGCTGATACATTAGAAATTGATGCAGCTGATTTTATGACAGATACTGGCGATGCAGCAACAACATTACCAGAACTAACTGCTGATAATAGTTATTTCAATGTATATGTTAACGGAGTACTTCAAATGGAGGATCTTCTAACATATACAGCAGGTGCAACTGGTGTTGGAGGATTAGTCATAACAGTTCCAGATGGTTCTACTATTATTGCAGACACTCCAGTCGTCTTAGAAATCACAAACTTCGCTCCTACCTCTGAAGCAACCATTAATACGTAAAAAGAATACGATAGGCTCCGAATAATTTCCTTTTTCGGCCTGTCGTATTCTTTTTACGTATATTTACTATCTAAAACATAGCCTTTACTTCGATACATTTTCTATCAGCTTAAACATCTAATCAAAGGCTATTATACGATTTAATTTTCGTAATAAAGTCCTCTACATTCTCACTCGTAATTTGTTTAAATTTCAATGTGTCCTTTTTATATTTAATCGCTATGTACTGATTCAACATTCCCTGCTTTAACTGAATATCTTCCATATTTACATACTCAAAGCTTTCGTTCAATTCATTTCCAGTAATGGAATCCGCACAGAAGATTAATCGTTTTTCAGTTGCTGCAAGGATACCTGGACGAACTATCTTTCTATAAATAAACACTTCCAATGAACATCTGATTGTTCCTTTTATCGTTTCGTTATTTTTTAATTGCTGCTCAATTGTTTGTAAGTCTGCTATCATCCGGCTTCCTCCTCCTTCTGCTTCTAAAACTACTTACGGACGAAGCAGGAAAAAGTTTCCTTATTATTTATTTTTACTTAATCATTAGGATTAATAATAGCCAGTATTTGATGATCTTTCCATTGTCCATTAATTTTCACATTACTTTTTGCTATTCCTTCTTTGTGAAAACCAGCCTTTTCTAATACACGAATCGAACCGATATTATGCGGCATCACACCTGCTTCTAATCGGTGCTAATGAAGGGTATTAAATGCATAATCAACTAATTGCTTTACAGCGATAGTCATATAACCCTTACCATTTTGATTTTTATCAAGGACATAACCAACAATAGCATTGTGAGCAGGTTCTCTTCTTACCATATAGAGATTAACACTTCCAATTAACGCATCTGATTCTTTTAAGAATATCCCAAAGTGATAATCGACATCTTTTTTCTCATTTTCTTTCCATGTTTTAATTAATTGCTGCTGAAAATCTAATGTATAAAACTCTTCCTTGCGAGCAATGGAATAAGCTTCGAAAAATTCTCTATTCGTTAATTCGAGCTGCTATAATCCTTCTGCATCTTTTTCTTCAAATAATCTTATGTAAATCTGTTCCGTTGTTTGTATCATACTACCTCTCCTCTCTCCCATTTATTTTAACCATTCTTTTTATATAAAAACAACAGATTTTTCTGACAATATTACAAATAAAGTACAGGAGAGTTTAAACATCCAGCTGCTTTGATTGTCGTCAACCTAAGATGGAATAATGCTCCATTTTTCATAAAAAACCTTACATTGCGTATATGCAACGTAAGGTTTTTAGCATAAGTATTTTACCTATTGATAATTAGTTTTTTATGCTAATTATTTGATTGCGTAAAATTTCATGAAATGATTATCTACATTGGTTTGTCTATTTTTTCAAGATGATCATTTTTTAACCGATAAACTCCCTTTCCTTCTATCCCTATTAATGTATTATTACACCAATACATTCCAGTACCTTCGTCGATTCCAAAATTAAAGCGAGGTTGAAACATTTTGACCGCAGTTCTTAAATGGCTTTCATCCATCCACTCACTAAAATGAACGGCAATAACCGTATCTTTTAACAAACCTAATCCAGCTTTATATTTAAAAACTCCATCCGCATTATCTTTTGCTGAAATAATACATTTCTCCATACTAATCAGAGCACCTGCTGAAAATCCGGCGATTGGCATTCCTGCCGAATATTGTTTCTTGAGTATCTTTGAAATAGTTGTCTCGGCAATATACTCTGCATACAGTTCTGAATTCCCGCCACCGATAATAATTCCTGCACTATTCAGCAGTAGCTGCTTAGCCTCTTCCACTGAGACAGTTGGTAAAGGTATATATTGAAATTCCGTTATCCCGTATTCCTTCAATACTTTTGTATACTTAGGCATATATTCTGTCCAATTTGCTCTTTCCAGAATAAGCAAAGATAATTTCCCAGCTCGTGCGGAGACCAATTCCGTAAATTTTTTTGCCATTTTGCAAGTAAATGGCGGTCCCCCACCCATTAAGAATAGATGCTTATCCATTACTGTCCTCCCATATTCTCTGTACAGTCATTAGTCGATTGCCATCAAATATTAATTTATAAATATCCGGCATCTGTAAATTCTTCCAAAATTGATAATCATATTCCTTTGAAAAATAGTTCATCATTAAGACCATTATATTTCCATGTGTACCAATAACAATCCTTTTATTTTCATATTGTTTTAGTATTTGAAATAATGTTCGGACACCTCTTTTCTGTGCAGTTAGATTAGACTCTCCTCCATCCCAGGCAAAAGATTCTTCTTTCCATACTTTTTCGATTGCAGTATCAAAATCACTAATAGATCCTTTTGCTAACACCCGTTCTTTAAAATCGGAGATAAGCTTGATGTCTGCGTGGAAATATTCTGCAATTCCTTCTACTGTCTGGATCGCTCTCTTATATGGACTTGATAAAACGATATCGACAGATTCCATTTCCATTCGTTTTGCTACTCGTTTAGCATCCGATATACCTTTCTCCGATAAAGGTCTACCTAATTCATCTGAGGAGTATACGGAGTGTGCATGCCTGACTAAATAGATCGTTGTTCTAGATTCCACTTTTCTCATCCCATCATACAGATTTAGGCGTCTTTAACGATGGAATATACATTTATATCAAATGCCTTCCCATTCTGTTCATAATATTTCCTCAAAATGCCTTCATGCTGAAAACCAAGCTTTTGAGCAAGTTTATTTGATGCCTCGTTTTCTAAATAAATCATCGCTCCTAGCCGATTTAATTGAAGCTCTTCTAATGCGTAGGAGACAACTTTTCTTACCCCTTCTGAAACATATCCAGCTCGCCAATAATCGGGATGAATTTCGTATCCAATCTCCGCTCTTTTATGGGAAAGAACTAAATTATTTAAACCAAGTGTGCCAATAAGTCGGGAAGTTCCTTTTATTTGCATGCCCCATCTTAACCCTCGATGATTTCGGAAACTTTCCGAAAAGTGCCCAATTATTGTTTCGACTTGCTCGATGCTCGAAAATGCCTCCTGGCCATAATAGCGCATTACTTCAGCATTAGAAAAATAGGCAAATAAATCTGCAGCATCCTCTTTTTCAATCTCTCTTAATATCAGTCTTTCTGTCTCTAATATTGGAAACATCCTATTCCTCTTTTCTATGTTCGTTTTTACTAAGTTTCGGTTTACCATTTTTTTCTTATTATAATAGAAATCCTAGAATTAGCCTAGGGGAAATATCGGATAATGATTGCATTGATACTATCTATACGCCTGAGATTAGAAAACGATTTCATTTTTATTAATATTCATTCCTATACTGAATGCATGCTATAATAATAGATATGAAAATATTGGGAGGACAACCTTTGACAGCAATCTATTTTGGCTTTATTTCTGCAGTTATCTTGTTGATCGTGCTTTCACTCATCTATTTTTGGTGGCGAACAGATAAATACGTAGAGAATCTTCAGGCGATTCGAAAATCATATTATGTATTGTTTTTTCTTTTAATCTGTCTTGGAATCTTTTCAGATCAACTTCAAATTGTTGATTGGAAAACGATTTTGTCTTTTGTTTGTGCGGCTGTTTTTCTTGATATAGCCGTTTTTCAAACACCAGACATTCTTAAGATTTGGAACACAGAATTCCAGCATAGCAATTACATACGTAAAACAATTCGCAAAAATGAAGAAGTTTTAGGCTACAACGCAAAAAAAGTCCAGAACTTTACCGAAGTTATTTCCAGAACTGCTGATCATTTTATGGATCGCAATCCTCCCCAACACTGGCGCCAATATAAAGATGAACTACGAGCCTATTTAAATCTATACGCAGACACTTTTCAATTTCATATTGCAATTTTTCCATTTGCCATAAGTGCCAGTGCTGATGAATTAAAACGCAACCTAGAAGCAGCTTTTAATAGTGTAGAAATTTGTTATAATATTAACTTTGTAGATAGAGAAGTAAGAGATAGCATGGTCCAATACCTGCTTGATGGGAAAAGTATCCCTTTAAAAGACCCAAGTCATGGTACAAATGAAGAAGAACGGGCAAAGAATGTTTTTATCGTTGCATATTATGGGGAAAGTTATAATATGTTGATAGGAATTAGTTCAAATTTTGTGGAAGTCGACGGAATTGATGCTTCCCATATCCTTAACCTCGCACAAATTTTTGATTGGTACATGGTTTAAGTCTCCATTTTAGATGTTCTGTAGTATAATAATATATAGATAAAAAAGCATGAGCATTTTTCACAATTAATAAACTTATAGTTTTGGAGATTAGTAGCTTGTGCAAGAATTTCATCATCAAATTTTGTTAAAAAGGAGGAATTGATATGGCAGACAAAAAAAACGCTGCAACTGCTCCCACTCCTACCCCATTCAATAAATCGAAGAAACAGCCAAAAAAATCAATGAATCCGAATAGGAGAAAAATGACGGTAGCAGTGTCAGAAACTTTTGAAGATATTCATGACATGAATAAAAAAGCATTAAACTTACTAGCTAAACGGGCATAATTAAACAGAGTCTATGGAAATGAGAAGAGTTCTTTACGAAAGAAATTACTCATTTTCTAAGACTCTGCTTTTTTATTGTATCACAAGAAAAAGAGTAAAAAGTTAGAGAACAGCGTAGACTACATTACAATTACTTAATATTTGTATAAAAACACTAAAACAATGGAAAACCTGTATATAAAAAGTAATGAGGCAATTCAGATATGACATTAAAAAGAAAACAAAACATGAATCCAAATCGAAGACATATGACTGTACCAGCCATGCATTTTTCTGTTTCCATTTACAATAAAAACACAATAGCTATCTTAGAAGCATTGGACCAAAGGAAGATCTAAACTTATCCGTTCTTATTTTATTTTCGGCTCTCTGCCATTATGATGGGGGTCTGTTTCTAAATGCTGATCTAAATAGCTATAAAACTTTTCCATTGTATGTTGCTCTTTGAGAATCGATTGAAGCTTTAAAGGATCTTTAATAAACACTTTGTGTTTCTTTAATAGCTTAACCAACTCCGGAAAAAGGCTAATATCTTCACTCTCCAAATGCAAAGTGGAAGAATCCTTTAAGTGAATAATAATATCTAAATGAAGCGATGATCCTAAAAGGTATAAAAAAACAGTTGGGACACGTTGCACATTAAATTCTACTGAAACAATTTCTTTATAACGAACCGTTTGCAAATTCCGCTTCTTTTTTCTTCTCAACAATCCACAAGGTGTAAAAAGAATACCTAAATCATTAAAGCTTGTATAACATATGGGATAAAGCTTACTTGCATAATGTGGGTATTTTTTCCCGTATACCTCAACAATAACTGGTAAGACTCTGTTCTTTCCCTGTGATACAAACTCAGTCCACTTCATTTCCGCTCCCTCCTACTTATTTATTACTTCACTCCAGCTACTACAAACGTCATTACATTTCACTCTTTGTTTATTTACTCTAGTCTATTCCATAACAATGAATATATTGCCGAATAGTCAAGCTTCCGTACAAAGTAATGTATTTAACATAATATATTCCATGCTTTATAAAAAGGTTAAAAACAAAACAATAATACTTTTTTATTCGATAGCTGCTAGCCATTTTCCTGTATCTTTCCTGAAAAAACAGCAATTTTCTACAGCGTATTCGATTTACTTCATTAAAATAAGGACCACCCGTGAGAACGGGTGGTTTTCTCTGCGGCTGAAAGCCTTTGTTACTGACCAAACCCTAAAGGGCTACTGAAAGGTTCGCCAATTGTACTACTTCTACTGGCCAGACCTCAAAGGCCTTCTCTCCTAATTTTTTCGTTTCTTTTTCTTCACTTCTTCCCCTGTAAATGGATCAATATATTCCATAATCGTTAATTGTTCTGCGACTAGATCATCTTGTATTTGATTACGGATATATTCTTCAATTACCTTCTTGTTTCTTCCTACCGTATCTACATAATATCCTGTACACCAAAATTTTCGATTTCCATACTTATATTTCAGTTGTGCATGTCTATCAAATATCATCAAGCTACTTTTTCCTTTTAGATATCCTACGAATGCTGATACACTTAATTTTGGCGGAATACTCACTAACATATGTACGTGGTCCTTACACGCAGTTGCTTCTATTATCTCTACGCCTTTCCTCTCACACAAGGTACGTAAGATTTGCCCAATATCTTTCTTTATTTTCCCGTAAATTATTTGTCTTCTATATTTTGGTGCAAATACTATGTGATACTTACAATTCCAAGTTGTGTGTGCTAAACTATTATTGTCTTTTGACATAAGGACTTCCTCCTGGCTATTTATTTTCGGTTGGCGAACCAAAAAATATTTTAGCACCACGAGGAAGTTTTTTTAATACCACGCTGTAAGCTTTTTGGAACCCTAGGCATAGCCCAGGGTTTTCTTTTCTATAACAAAACATCCCTTTTCCAAGAATTACTGGAAAAGGGATGTTATTAGTAAAAGAACATCTAGTCCTTATTTTTTGCTCCTTCTAGCAATATCTGTAGCTCTTCTTCTATTAGTTCTACATCCAATCGCTCAAAGAGTGGGATGACATACTTTATTTCAGGCGGAAGTGTTTGTTGCTGCTTCCATTCCACTTTTCTAATCCCTAACATATCTCTAATCTTGTGTGTGGAGAACGGCACAAAAGGTTCTAAAAGCTGTGCTAAATTTACAATTATATAAGTACAATTGGCTAAAGTAATTTCCCCAGCCACTTTTTCCGTTTTCACTTGTTCCCACGGCTTCTCTTGATCAAAATATCGATTGGCATAACGAATGTAAGAAAAGATTTCTTCTAGTGCTTTTTTTACTTTTCCTTTTTCAATCCATTGACCTGAGCTTTGATAAACTTCTTCCGTTACAGCAATAATGCTTTTGGAAACCTGTCTTTTCGGAATCTTACCATTGTACGCTTTTTGAATAAATTTCAATGTCCGATTTACAAAATTCCCATATGCTCCTAATAATTCACTATTATGGCTATAAATAAATTCTCGCCAAGAAAAGTCAGTGTCTCTTGCTTCCGGTGCATTAATGGTCAAAAAATAGCGTATGGAATCAGGATTATATTTCTGCAATATATAGGGGACCCAAACAGCCCAATTTTGGCTAGTCGATAACTTCCTTTTTTCTAATGTCAAATATTCGCTGGAGATGATATGTGTTGGCAAAGATTTTCTCCCTAGCCCGAGCAAAATACTGGGCCAAATAACGGTATGAAAGGGAATATTATCTTTTCCATGTACATAATAAGAAGTCGTTTTGTCATTCCAATAATCTTCCACATTAAGACCTGTCTTTTTACAAATCTCGATACTTGCAGTTAAATATCCCGAGACTGCCTCAATCCAGACGTAAATCTTCTTGCCTTCAAAGCCCTCTAGCGGGACATCAATCCCATTAGGTAAATCCCTAGTTACTGCTCTGTCTGGAAGTCCTTCTTGTAAATATCGTTTCGTTAAGGCAAGTGCATTTTCGCGCCATAGCTCCTTATCTATCGCTTCTTTTAAATAGGATTCCATCTCCTTTTGAAACTTGCTAAAAGCAAAATAAAAATGGTCTGTTTGTTTAATTACTGGCTCCTCACCACAAATTTTACATCGCTTTTCCTTTAATTCAAGAGGATCTAATATGCTTGAGCAATAATCACATTGGTCGCCTCTAGCTTTTTGTTTACAGTGAGGACAAATTCCTTCTACAAAACGGTCAGGTAAAAACTGATTATCTTTTTGACAATAAGCTTGCTCGACCGTTTTTTTGTACAAATACTGATTCTTTAATAAGGCTAAAAAAATCTCCTGAACCGATTGATGATGATGCCAAGCATCTGTTCTTGTATAAAGATCATAAGAAAAGCCTAGCTGCAAAAAACATTGGTGAAATTCTTGGTGGTATCGATCGGCAATTTCTTGAACAGTGATATGTTCTTGCTGTGCTCGAATGGAAATTGGTGTACCATTGCAATCACTTCCGGAAACATAAAGGACATTCTCTCCTTTTTGGCGAAAATATCTTGCTAAAATATCTCCAGGTAGTAATGCTGCCACATGTCCAAGATGTAAAGAGCCATTTGCGTAGGGCCAAGCGCCTCCTATTAATATTGTCATCATTATTCCTCCCAAATAATTTGTCTAATTCGGCTGCCTACAATTGAATTTGTCTGCATCTGTTCAAAAATACACTAGCGAATTTAATTCCTCCTCTCTTTAAAACACATAAAAAAACGCCCTAATCTAAAAAGATTAGGACGAGTTTACCCGTGGTACCACCTAGCTTCGCAAACAATTTGCACTATTTGCCTCTAATCAGTACGTCTTCAAAAAGAGATACTGCTGCTGTTATAACGAGTGCCTATCTCGTCGTAGTCTACTCACTTATCGTTTTCGGTACGAAGCTCAAAGGTCATTTTCAATAAGGTTCATTTACTTCCTTTCCACCATCGGAAGCTCTCTATAAAATACTGCCTTATTTACTTTTCCTTATCAACGCCATCATTTTTATTAAGGTTGATTGTAATTTTTTCTTCATTAATTGTCAATATGTTTTTAAATTAGATTACTTCCCGTTAAGAGTGGATAAACCAGTTTTCTTCCCAAACACCTTAAATGATAACGCCTACATAAACATGTAAGTCATTCGGAACTAAAATGGTTCCATCTTTACTATACTTTTCAAATAAGTATCCTAATTTCTCAACAAATTCATCATACAAAAAGTCATCTTTTTTTGGTGCATAGGAAGCGGATAGGTTTCTGCCAATAAAATATTCTTTGCTCATTTTTAATGGATTTGATACAGCATAATGTTCGTAACCATTCGTAAAAAATTGCTGTAAATCCAAATGATCAATATTAATTCCACCACTAAATCCTTGGAAATTTGGACAATATTTTTTTGAGATTTCTGCTGTTTCTTTGTTTAACTTACTCGTATGGTCTCGACTATTCCAAATAAGCATCACATAGCCATCATTCTTCAAAATACGTTCACATTCATTTTTAAAAGCAGCAGTATCGAACCAATGAAATGCTTGAGCAACCGTTATTAAATCAACACTATTTTCAGAGATGCCAGTATTTTCGGCAGAAGCATTTATACAAGTTACCTGTTGTAGCCCTTCCATTCTTTCTTTTAAAATGGATTGCATATCATTATTAGGTTCGACCGCGATAATTTCTGTACCAATACTAGCAATAAGTTCCGTAAAAATACCCGTACCCGCTCCCACATCTGCAATAACAAAATGATCTTTGCTACCGATATACTCTGTAATAAGCTCCGTCATGAAATGTTTTGGATAACCTGGACGATAACGGTCGTATAATGCGGACTTCCCTGTGAATTTCGCTTCTGAATTCATTTTATTCCCCCTCATTAAAACAAATTCCCTTCCTTCTCCCCGCATGCACTAATCTTTTATCCTATTCCCACTATACTAAATAAATATTCCACAAAGAACATTACATTCCTTCTATATTTTTTTGGAACAGTCCCGTATCGGTTTATTGTAGTTACAGAACTGTTCCTTTTGTATTATGCTTTTGCTACATAACTTGCGAGTGCTTTTTGCACTTCATATATGCTGCTGTCTTTTTTAAACTGTTTGGATATAGCTGGCAATTCTGCCCCTGAAATCCAAACTTTTAATTCAGCATCTAAGTCAAAATGACCTGCTGTTTCAATGCTAAATCGAGAAATACTTTTATATGGAACAGATAAGTACTCGACTTTTTTTCCTGTCAATCCTTGTTTATCAACGAGAATTAACCGTAAGTCAGTGAACACAATCAGATCTCTTACTAATTTATATGCTAACTCAATTGTTTCACTTGACCCAATTACCTTGCTTAATTCCTTTTCTAATTCTTTTACGTCTGCTGCACTTGCATTCCCCATTAGCCCATTTAAAAAACCCATTTTATCAGCCTCCATCTTCTTTTATTTATGTACTGATTAATTACTTTAAAAGTTTCATTTTCTTTTTGCTAATTCAAACTTAATTATCCTCTTTCTACTCTTTCTTTGCAAAACATAAGATATTTTCCAATTAGTCTCTTGTTTTTTAATTACACCTGTAATAAAATACTTACATATGGAACATATAAAAAACGGAGACCAATTACTACTCGTCCTGGAAGCATTATCTAATCCTTATCGATTAAAAATTGTCGCCATCTTGCAAAAAGAAAGAAAATATGTCAGTCAGTTAGCACGAGAACTAGGAATCAGTAGACCTTTGTTATATTTACATCTACAAAAATTAGAAAACGCAAAATTGATTAATGGACATCATGAAATTTCTGAGGATGGAAAAGCAATGAAGTACTATGAGTTAATTCCATTTTATCTTCCTTTAACAGAAGAACTAATAACAGACTTGGCTGACAGTGTCACGATTAAGAAAAGAAAGGAATAGTAATCAAATCATTTAGGAGGTAATTAAATGGAGATATTCGGTATTATTAATATCTTTATCATCCTACTTCCGATTCTTCTCATACTTGGTTTTTTATTTTATCTGGCGAGATATATGAAGAGAGCGGAAGCACGTGCAGATGAAAAGCTAAACATCGAAAAAGAAAATGTAGCGTATCAAAAAGAACAGATAGACACACTGAACAAAGTAAAAGAAAAAATTGTCAACATTGAAAAAATGTTAAACGAGACAAATTAAGGGAGAAAAAAATGAGCTTAATTTTTTTAGCTTTGCCAACCTTAATCCTTTATATTTTCATTCCATTGCTTCTTATTTTTATCACAGTACGTTTTCTAAAGCGTAAAGAAGCAAGAGCGATTGAAAGATTAAAGGTAGAAAAAAACAGCCTTTCTATTCACAAACAGCAAATGACGATTATAAATGATTTAAATGAGCACCTACAATCTATTGAAAAAACGCTAAAAAATGTGGAATAATCTACATGGTTTAGCGTTTTTCCAATTATCACCATACATATCCATTCACATTAGTAAGAAAATAGTACTAATATTCGGAAGAATGGAGAATTATATGAACAAGCAAGCGAAATTACTTATTCAACTAATTATTGTTATGCAGATCCTTATCCTTTCAATTCAACCGCTATCTGCCTATGCAATAAAAACACCAAATGTTGTCATGACAAAACAATACAAAAATCTAGAGAATTTAAAATATCCATCTCTTGTTAGTGCGCCTAATAATATAGCGCAAAACAAAGTTAACAAAATTCTTTTTCGACATATTCAAGACTCCTATAATCGATATGAAAAATTAATGAAAGATATGGAGAAGATAAAAAAAGAGCCCATGTGTAAAGAATCACCAGCAACATGCCAATATGAGTATATTACTAACTACCAGGTTAAATACAACAGTAACAATAAATTGAGTATTTTATTAAGTGATTACCAATTTACTGGCGGTGCACACGGTAATACTGTTATCACGACATATAATTTTGATCTTAAATCAGGGAACCAATTAACATTAGACGACTATTTCTCCTCAGAGGTAGAGTATGAGAAGGTAACAAATTACGCATTGGCATATATGAAAAAACGTCCCGAAATTTTCTATTCCGATCCTTCGGAATTTACTAATTTTAAAGTAACTAATCAGACAAACTTCTATTTAGCTGACAAAGGGATTGAATTAATATTTCAACAATACGAAGTGGGTCCATATTCTTCTGGAAACCCTACAATATTAATTCCTACTTCTGTATTCAAAAAGAATAATCTTTAAATAAAGAAAACTTCCATCAGTAAGGGTTTTCCTTATCAACCAAGGATGATTTGTTACATTCCGATTGAACTGAAAGTCATACTACCCCTTAAGAGTAGGATAAAGAGGCTGGGACATAAGTATTCCAGCCAAGGATAATTCCGAACAATTATACGAAGATGCTAATGAATGTTCCGTATAATTGTTCGGGCTTTTATTTGTTTTTCAAAGGATGTTTCCATGAAGTTTGGTGCGATTCCCCGCAGCCGGAATACACTTCGCTTTCCATGGGGCTCGCGCTGAGCCGCTTCGGCCTGTGGCCTGCAGGGTCTCAGACTGTCTCGCTAATCCCATAGGAGTCTTCGTGTATTCCGGCTGCTCTGTTTTTCCAACTAATTATATTTCCTCTTGTAAAAAGTATGCGAAAGCAGCCGCTATTTATTAGCTATATTAGAAATTGTTCGTCTTTACAGAGTATCTATTTAGTTATGTCCCATCCTCCTTTTCTTTATTTATTTTTTCTTTGTCTTTCTATTTCTGCTTTCAACCGGCCTTCTGGAGCAAAATCTTTTTCCCAATTTGGCGGCTTAATAATTTTCCCGTCTTCTTCTCTGAATCTTGGTTTACCATCTTCAAATAACTTTCCCATATTTGCCTCTTGTACAATTTGGAAAAGGGCAAATGGTTCTACCCCAGCAATGACAAAACTTCCTTGATTAAAATACTCTACATCTGTTAATGCGTCCATTTGTGCTACTAATTTATCATCAATTGGTTTCTTTTCTGTAAGTATTTTATCTGCTGCTTTTTTTAATCCCGTTAAAAACTGTTCATATAATACTTTAAACGTATGTTCGTCTCCTTCTGCCGTTGCATATAAAAATTCGACCAATTCCTCTCCTGTCCAAACAGCTCGATTAACAGCTGTTTTTTCATCAATAGCAGTAGGCTTTGTTCCTACTACATGGCCAAATGCTTCATGAAAATCTTTTACCATATGATACATTTTATTATTATCCATTATTACTCCTTTTTGTCACACTTGTTTTTCTTTCCTTTTCATTATTACTAGAAAAAGGACAAGTTAAATTTATAAAAACTATTGTACCATTAGATTCGCTTTTTTGTGGAGTTTTTACGTAATTTTATAGTTAGATAGCCATTAACTAATAGTAAAAAAGCCTTATCATCACATTCTCTGAATCTTTTATATAACACCTTTGAAACACTAGAAAACAAAGCATTTTCAAATAGTGTAAAAACACCAATTTACTACTGTTTAATAGCCTGTTATAATACTAGAGGGAAAGAGGTGTATGATCAATGGAGATATTTAGTATTCAAGAATTAGAAAAAGTAATACGTCATGTCGAAATTGAAGGACAAGGGGGAATTTTTCAAGAAGAAACAGGCAAACAGCCAAAAGATTACCCGAAGGAATTCCTTGGTCGTATCGTTAATTACATTACTGATCATCAACTAATTAAGAAAATCCAGAAATTAAGCGATGATGAAGCACTTCACTTATTTGTGAAATCAGTTTACGTAGTCTGTATTAAGGATTTACATAGTTCTGATGACATCCAAGAACAAACTCTTGTGGAAAAAGTCTTTTCTGACTATTTGAAAGAAACATCTATGGCTCAATAAAATATTAGCAATTATAATTATATCGAAGCATAAAAAAGACTAGGATGCAGTCCACCCTAGTCTTTTATTTTTTTCATTTTGTTTGCGTGGTTTGGTGCGGTAAAAATTACTATATATCAATTCTGCATGATTTTTTTTATAGAGATTTTCGTACTTTTTGTGCGCGATTAAGTTATCCTTCCAATTATGCGTAAAAATTATCTTGTCTTTTGACTCGTGAAAAATGCTCATGATGTACACACCTTTCTTAAGTTGATAATCTATCTATACCACCTTCCTATTAGGTTTAAACCTAAAATCCTCCTCAAAAACAAAAAAAATAAGAATAATAAGTATTTCTATACTCATTGGAGGTTACTTTTTGGACCTTTAGGGAAGAGTTTCATTACCTTGTTCCTGCTCTTCTTGCTGGAGTCTTACTGGCCGTTAGAAATGGGATAATCTTATGGCAACTGTTAGATTTAACAAATTCGATAAAAAAGAATTCTACAATAGTTGTACTTCCCTCTTGATTTGCGTAAAATAAGTAATTAGTTAAATATATTTTTAAAGACAGGAAGTTTATTATGACAAAATTTGGTTGGTTTTTAACGTTAATTGGTTTTCTCGCAATCTTAGGTAGTGTTCTCTATCCACTTGATCTTATAAGCAAGCAAACTTTATTAATCCTTCTTTTTGGAGGAGCTGGTACTATGTTTATCGGATCGATGATCAGAAATTTATCCCTACTGAAAAAAATACCAAAATAACCATTTTCCAGGCATTTAAACAGTATATATAAGTTGGAAGGCTGTCTCTTAAAGTGAGACAGCCCTTTTCCATCATAAAAGGAGGAATACAATTGGAAATAAGACAGCTGCATTATTTTGTAGAAGTTGTTAAACAAAAAAATATGACAAAAGCTTCTGATAAACTTCATATATCCCAGCCTGCTCTAAGCAAAGCAATCAAAAGTTTAGAATCAGAAATCGGTTTAACTTTAATTCACCGTTCCAATAAAACCCATGAGCTAACGGATGCTGGTTCTGTTGTTTTCGAATATGCACAAAAAATCATTGCCCAAGTAGAAGAAATGTCATTTACCCTGCACGATATGACGAATTTAACGAGAGGTAATATTAATATTGGCCTCCCGCCGATTATCGGTAGTTTATTTTTCCCAAAAATAATCGCTGCCTTTCATAAAGCATATCCGAACATCCAAATTAATATTAGAGAGTATGGGGCTGCCAAAGTTGTTAAAAGTGTCGAAGAGGGTGAATTCGAGATGGGTGTTGCGGTACTTCCTTTAACCGATGATTCCTTTCATATTTTTCCCCTTGTAAAAGAAGCGTTGAAATTAATTGTACCTGAATCTCATCGGTTTGCAAATAGAAAAAAGGTTCATATGAAAGAATTAAAAGCAGAGGAATTTATTTTCTACAGTGAGGAATTCGCTTTGTATGAAATAATGAGACGAAAATTTATTCAAGAAGGATTTGAGCCAAACATTATTTTTAAGAGCTCCCAATGGGACTTTATGGTTGAGATTGTTGCCGCAAACCTGGGAATTTCGATACTTCCAGAATCTATTTGCAATCGAGCAAACAATAATCAAGTACGATTTATTGACTTAGAACCAGTAACGAATTGGGAACTGGTGATTATAACTAAAAAGGATCGGTATTTATCTGTAGCTAGCAGAAGATTCATTGACTTTGTTCTTAATAATGAATGAATTCCTTTCCCGTTCGATTAGAAGCTACCCATTATAACTTTTAGTTATATTAACTATAATAAGTATGTATTTTACGAATAGCAATGATAAGCGTATGATATTCATATAGCAAAGAGGATGGAAGCTTTCATTCCATCAAATGAATATCAGAAGGTGATTGCTTTTGAAGAATATATTGATAATCGCTGGTCAAATCTTATTCCTTCATATTTTTTTGTTTATCGGAATAGCAATTAAGTTGATCGTAACTATACCAATTCCCGCTTCAATGATCGGATTGATAGTCCTATTTGTTGCATTAAAACTAAAATTAGTAAAAGTAGAATGGGTCGAAAAAGGAGCTGCTTGGTTATTAGCGGAATTGTTGTTATTTTTCATTCCATCAGCTGTCGGAATTGTTAATTACAATGAAATTCTAAATATTAAGGGAATTGAAACAGTATTACTTATCGCTATAAGCACATTTATTGTAATGGGGGCTACCGGATTTACTGCTGAAAAAATTTACAATAGAAAGAGACGTTTTAGCAAATGATGAAAATAATTATTCTAACTGTTATCACTTATATGCTTTATCGTATAGCCAAAGCATGCTATAAAAAATGGAATATACCATTATTTCATCCATTGTTAATAACTCCATTATTGCTTATCTTGTTTATTACTGTCTTTCGTATACCAGCAACAACTTATATGGAATCAGCACAGCCATTAACGCACTTATTAGGACCTGCAACCATTGCTTTTGCTGTGCCAATTTATAAAAATTTACATTTATTAAAGAAATACTTTTCCATTATTATTATTAGTGTTACAACGGGTACATTGGTTGCAATTATTTCTTCTTATTTATTATCGATTTTAATTCGTTTAAACAGTGACTTTATTATGAGTATTTTACCTCGTTCGATAACTACTCCTATCGCCATTGTCGTTTCAGAAGAAATTGGTGGTCTTCCAACATTAACAACGATATTTGTGATTATCACTGGTGTATTAGGAGGAATTATCGGTCCCTATGCAATAAAATGGTTATCCCTTCGTTCTCCGATTGCCAGAGGTTTAGCACTCGGTATGGGAGCACATGGAGTCGGAACATCCAAAGCGATGGAATTCGGAGAGCAAGAAGCAACTTTCTCAACGTTAGCAATGATTTTGGCTGCATGGATTACTGTCTTGTGGGGAACTTCATTAATTCCATTAATGCTTAGCTTTACTGCATGATAAAAAAGCAGAGAAAATGAATATCATTTTCTCTGCTTTTTTTAATAAGATGTATAATATTGCAAAAAAAAAGACCTCTCCACCATTGGATCTGACCATACAAGATTCACCAAACGATTATTTCTATCGAATGGAAAAATCTTGTGAGGTCCATCCTTATTGGAAAATTCCTCTTTTATTTTGAATATATGCTATTATTATTAACTACTTGAAGTTCTCTAGTTGTTTGTACCATTTCACTTCCGCAGATTGGGCACTTTGGTGTCTCACTGCTTTTGAAATTATCACGAATCCAACACTTACAAGTTTCTGAAACACAATCCCAAACCACCACTTCTTCTTTAACAATTTCTTCATTATTTCTTCTACCAAATCCCATTGCCAAATGAAGCACCTCCAGGAAGCTAATTTTTTGTTAATAGCTATGTTGTTCATCATTCATTCTATTCGCAAATTAATTGCTTTTGCGAAAACTAAATACTAGGTTGAACAGCCATAGACTTTAACACCATAAAAAAATAAAAAACACTTGTAAACCAGAGAAAACAATAAAAAATCCCTAAACAAGTGCCAAACAAAATATAAATCAAAACTAACAACTAGTATTAAATATAACATAAAATAATAAAGAAGTCAAACTTTTCATTATGCCACACTTCATATATCTATTGCAAATATTATTTCAAAGAAATTTTCTAACCTAATTCTTTTTCACACAATTGGGTTTTTTAAGCTTTAAATCAATACAATTAGCTATTCCTTCTTTTATATGATATTATTTTCAGAGTGAAAACACTATTAGGTTGTATGGTAAGAAATATTGGAGGTTTAGGTAGTGAATATTAAAGAATATACAATTGAGGAAATCAAAGATCCTACCGGTATCTTAACTGGTAAAAGATACGAGTATTTCCTGACTGTCGAGTTCGATGAAGAGGATGAATTAGCGGTTGAAGATCATTTACAGATAAAAGTTCTTTTTTCTGTAGACGATAATGGATCACGTATATTGAATTATCATTTTTATAATAGCTTGGAAAATAAATATTTGGATTACGGCTTAGAAGAAGACGAATTAGAGCAAATACAAGCATTTTGTAAGGAGCATTACTTAGAAGAAAATTAAAGAATCAAAAAAGCTGAGAAGGATAATACCCCACTCAGCTTTTTTGATTTGTAAAATTAAACTTCTACTGTTTTTCCATCTTCCACAATATGATGCATTAAATGAGCAAGATAATGAATAGGACCGAATTCTTCTTCGTCTTCGTCCTCATCCTCTTCATATTGTAAATCATTTAAGTGCAAGGCAACAAATTGATAAAAATCTTTTAGTTGAAAACTAAAGCATGCAGTTGGATCTTCCTTCTCTTCTTCATACTGAAGAACTAAATATGATTCTTTTCCAGTCTCATCCTCAGCATCAAAATAAATAAAGAATCCGATATTTGTATCTAATTCAAATAATTGTCTCGTTCCACCACTTGTCACACGATTAAAATCGTCCTCGCTTAGTTTTTGAACAATCATTTGATCGACTCCATCTTCCGCATGGAAATGCACTGTAAATTCTTTCATGTTAAGCACCTCTTTCTATTCTCTATTATTTTAAACAATTACAGTTCAATTAGCAAAGACAAACCTTTTATAAGAAAAGGCTATTTTCTAAAAGATTGTTGTTTTTTCAACAGGAGAAAAGAATTAATTGGAAAAAATAGAGCAGTCGGAATACACGAAGACTCCGAAAGCGAAGTGTATTCCGACTGCGGGTAATAGAGACAAACTTTGCGAAAACAGCATTTTAGAAAACATACAAAGAAAAAGAGCCCCCATGGACTCTTTATTACAATTATGGTTTTGTCACATTTACAGCCTGTGGTCCTCTGCTACCTTCTTCTATATCAAAGTTAACTTCTTGACCTTCATCTAAAGTTTTGAATCCTTCTGTTTGGATAGCTGAAAAATGTACAAATACATCTTCTCCACCTTCCACTTCAATAAATCCAAATCCTTTTTCAGAATTAAACCATTTTACTTTACCTGTTGCCATTTTTTATTGCCTCCTAGATTTAAATAACAAGGATATATTTAAAATACCCTTCGTTTAACTAGTTTACCCATTTTGTTTCATTTAAAACGAGGAAAATAAAAATTCCTCGTTTTAAATGAAACCAAGCACAAGTCAGAAAAGAATAGCAACAAGAATAATGAAAATAATTATTTGCTTCTATTACGATTTCTAGGTCTTCTTTCACCTGAAGCATTTGGGCGTTTTCTGTCATATCCGCCGCGTTCTCCTCCACGATCAGAACGACGTCTGCGATTACCGCCACCACCAGAACGATTATCTTTCTTCTTCGAACGTAATGGTTCAACAGCAGTTAATCTAACTGGTGTAGCATCTGGTTCTTTCGTTAGAAGCTTTAATGCTGCTGCAAGTAATGTTACCGAATCTGTTTCTTCTAATAGCCCTTCTGCAACACGCTTATATTCTGCGTACTCATTCTCTTCTACTGTTTTTGTAATTTTATTAATGGTAGCTTGTTGGTTTCCAGCTAATACATCTGTAAGAGAAGGAATTGGTTTTTTAGTCATTGATTTCTTCGTTACATTTTCAATAATACGTAAATGATCAAGCTCTCTAGGAGTAACAAATGTGATAGCAAGACCTTTTTTCCCAGCGCGTCCTGTTCTACCGATACGGTGAACATAACTTTCAGGGTCTTGTGGAATATCAAAGTTATAAACATGAGACACACCACTAATGTCTAATCCTCTAGCCGCAACATCTGTAGCAACCATTATATCAATGCTTTGTTCTTTGAAACGGCGGATAACTTGGTCACGTTTCCCTTGTGGAATGTCACCATGTATTCCTTCAGCAGAATATCCACGTTTAATTAGACCTTCCACTACTTCATCTACACGTTTTTTTGTACGACCAAAGACAATCGCAAGCTCAGGTGACTGAATATCAAGTAAACTACATAATACATCAAATTTTTGACGTTCTTGAACTTCCATATAATGTTGTTCAATGTTTGTTACTGTCATTTCTTTTGCCTTAACTTTTACTACTTCAGGCTCAACCATGAATCTTTCTGCTAAGCTTTGGATTCTTCTCGGCATTGTCGCTGAGAACAATAATGTTTGACGTGACTCTGGAGTTTCACTTAAGATTCTTTCGATATCTTCTATGAATCCCATGTTAAGCATTTCATCTGCTTCATCAAGAACAATCATTTTTAAATCTTGCAAGCGAATTGTTTTCCGTTCAATGTGGTCAATTAAGCGGCCTGGTGTAGCAGCAATAATTTCCGGTTTCTTTTTTAATCCGCGAATTTGGCGGTTAATGTCTTGTCCACCATATACCGGTAGAGTACGGATTCCTTTTACAGAACCGATACGGTTTAACTCTTCTGCTACTTGGACTGCTAATTCTCTCGTTGGTGCTAGAACTAAACCTTGTACAGCTTTACCAACTTCGATTTTCTCAAGTAAAGGGACACCAAATGCAGTTGTTTTACCAGTACCAGTTTGTGCTTGTCCAATCATATCTTTTCCTGATAATGCAATCGGAATTGCTTGAGCCTGAATTGGTGTTGGCTCTTCGAATCCCATGTTTGATAATGCTTTTTCTAAACTATTACTTAATTTAAAATCTGAAAAAGTTGTCAATACTTTTTCCTCCTTAATAATTGTACTCCGTTGATTGATATTACCTTAGAATATAGGGCCAGAAATGTCGCAGGAAGGATCTTTATCATTTAATAAATGAATGGATTCCACTAATTTAGCGCATGATTACTCTTTATTATAAACCTAAAAACATTGCCCTATTATAAGGGACATTATTTGTTTAGAAAATACCAACCTAGAGTGTATTGTTTTATTTTGTTATAAATATATACTCTCCATTTTATTTCACTTTTTTTCATTTTCCAAAACATTAAGGTAAATAGGATCAATTAAAAGCCTTTATACCATACTTTAGTGGGAAATTGTGTGGTTTTTTAACGGATGAATATAATGAAGTTGATGGAGAATTTTATATAAATGCTAAGTTAATTATCAGATCACAATTTAATTATTTTATTGCTTTCATTTTAAAAATAAACTGTTTTCGTAAAGTTTGTCGCTATTACCCGCAGCCGGAATACACTTCGCTTTCCATGGGGCTCGCGCTTGAGCCTCCTCAGCTTCGCCTCCGGGGTCTCAGACTGTCTCGCTAATCCCCGTGGCGTCTACGTGTATTCCGGCTGCTCTATTTTCCAACTCATTCATTTTCCCGATAAAAAAACAATTCTTTAGAAAACAGCCTAAACATAAAATATATAACAAAGCTTTTATAGTATTATCCTTATAAAAAAGTTCAAGTAAACATCATTAAAAAAGGTGATGCATTTTGAAAGGCATCACCTTTTTTGATTGTTTATTAAGCTTTAGTTACGTTAGAAGCTTGTGGTCCACGGTTACCTTCAACGATTTCGAAAGTTACGTCTTGGCCTTCTTCTAAAGTTTTGAAACCTTCTGTTTGGATAGCAGAGAAGTGAACGAATACGTCTTGACCTTCAGAAGACTCGATGAAACCGAAACCTTTTTCTGCATTAAACCATTTTACTTTACCTGTGTTCATTGTAAAACCTCCAAAAATGTGTTACACACTAAGCACCTAATATAACTTTTAGGAATCGATACGTCATTCAACATGAAAAAGCCATAGTTGGAATGATGTAGAAGAAAATCGCCTACATACATTGCAGCTACGACCACCTTATCCTTAAAACATATACCGAACTTAATTGCGTTACATTTATAATATAATTTTATTCCCTTTTTGTCAATAGCGTTTTCAAAACTTTAAGTGATTCATTCTTTAAGAAAATTAAAGGGATCAATGTAAAAACAAATACATTTCATTCTACCTGAACTAAAAATCTCCTTAGATTAAATTGATTCCGCAGAGTCAACTGTATGTTTTAAGAGCATACTAATGGTAACTGGCCCTACTCCTCCAGGAACTGGTGTAATAGCAGCAGCCTTTTCTAAACAAGCTTCGTAGTCCACATCACCAATATTACCTTTATTATAGCCTGCATCCAAAATAACTGCACCTTCTTTAACCCAGTCACCTTGAATAAAGTTTGGTCTTCCCACAGCAGCAATAACTATATCTGCTTGTCTTACATGATCTTCGAGGTTCACGGTTCTAGAGTGGCAAGTTGTTACAGTCGCATCTTGATTTAATAACAGGGCAGAAACTGGTTTTCCTAATATTGGACTGCGACCTACAACAACCGCATGCTTTCCACTAACTTCCACCTCATAATGATCGATTATTTTCATGATTGCAGCTGGCGTACAAGATGGATATTTACCAAATCCAAGAGCAGTTTGACCATATCCAAAGCTAGTTACCCCGTCCACATCTTTTTCGATATCAATTGTTTCAAAAGCTTTTCGTTCATCTATATGACTTGGTACCGGATGCTGCAATAAAATACCATGTACATCTTTATCCTTATTTAATTTATCAATCGTTGCTAATAATTCTTCTGTTGTTGTTTCTTTGTCTAATTCAATTTTTCTTGATTCTATTCCAAGTCTTGCACATGCATTACCCTTCATTCGTACATAAGTAGCCGATGAGGGATCGTCTCCAACTAATATTGTAGCCAAGCAAGGAGTTATTCCTTTTTCCTTTAGAGCACTAATTCTTCCTTTTAATTCTTCCTTTACTGCATTTGCTACTACATTTCCGTCTAAAATCAATTTTTCCGACATGTATATACCTCCTGGTAAATTATAAAAAGAAGTGCTTTTTCTGCTCTTCTGCCCAGACGACCGGCTATACATATACACAGCTCCCATATGGTTATTTCCATTTATGTCGTCAGTTACTATGTATTGATAAGTACCTTTGTATCATATCATAGCTCGATTTTAATTGAAATAAATTTTCCGATCATTTCAATTATCATGAACGAAAAGTATCGTCTTTTTCTAAGTAATTGAAAAAAGGATCTTCTAAACTTTAATAAACTCAAGTTTAGAAGATCCTATCACAGTATCCATTATAATGAATACATCTTTAGCTATGCATATATTTAAGGAAATACACTTAAAACTAAAATTGGTGTAAATGCCTAAAACAACGAAAGCCCTACCTCTCTTTCATCCTTACGGCTCCTAGGCCGTGCCAGTTTGAATTTAGGGTGAATTGTGCAGAACACAAAAATACATTTTTGAAAAAATAATGGAAGGATTAATCCGCATTAGGAAGGATTTTAAATGTGTTTTTGAAGATAAATGGAGTGTAATTGTTTTGAATGCTCTTATATAGTTGTTCCGTATACTTATAAATTTCTTGTTACCTTACACATAATTCTACAAAATTCTGTTAAACCTCAAATACATACAATAAACATCATAGCGCAGAATTAGATTGGAGTCAACATTTAGTTTCCCTATGATTGAGTCAAGTTTTTGTGGGAGTTTTTTTAGCTCCCTTTTTTATAAAGTAAAACCTCTAAGTTTGTATCCGCTTTCCAATTGGTTTTGTTTTTCCAACTGTTGATTCTCTCATTTTTTAAAAACCTTTTAATCCCTGTAAGGCAAAGTGAACGGGTTTTCCAATCGCTTGATTTAAGTATGGCATGTTCTGACGCACGGTTTCTGTTACTAATTTTGTGGGTATTTTTCTTTTCGCTCGATGCTCTTTCTTTGATTTTTCCGTGGCTTTTTCCCATTTCCCATATATCGTTTGGATGGATAGGTCATCCTTCAATCCAATCCACAAGCGCGCCATGCTCATGACCCCTTTTTTGCTCCATGCTCTTCCATTCTTTAATCGTTTGGCTAATTGATTCATCATCGCCTCTGCACTTCCCATTGGACGATACGCTGTCGTGTCCACACCTTTTTCCTGTAACCAACTACGGTAATCTTTTATGGTTTCCTGATGATGCGTTAAAAAGGCAAGGAAATGCGCTAGTTTTTCTTCTTTTTCTGGTGTATCCATTGTTCCTACTGCGCTATTCAACTCTAGAAGTAATGTTTCTACCTGGTAGTTTTTTAACGCTCTTTTCATGTAGCGGTATCGAGGATGGCTCTTCATTAGTTGCTTCATCGAACGAGCGACATGAAAACGGTCCATGGTGAAAAAGGCGCGTTCCCGAAAATACTCCCGACATGCCGTTATCCAGCCTGCTCCATCACCATTAATAATAAGCAAGGTTTGGGTAGGATCATACGCATAATTATTCTGTAAGAACGTTTCAAAGGCTTCCCAAAAGGGTTCTTTTCCTTCATAAAGAAAATGCCTTTTATTTCGGAGCCTGATTCGCTTTCCGTTTTCTTTCCATCCCTCGTGTACAGCGGCGAATTTCAACTCCCATCCACGCTTTTTCTTTTCTTGACTCTTCACATATAATCCATCTACTTCGACAAACAATACCTTTTGAAAAGGGCGTTTTTCCTTAGCGGGAAGTACGCTTGTTTGAAGAAGATGTTGCCGTAATGCTTCGTGGCTCATCGCCGAATAGCCTAAAAATTGTTCGAACGTTTCCACCGCCTTTCGATAGGAGGAGCCATTCGTCGCTAGTTCTAGCCCCCATTCTTCTAGTAGCGGACTAAATCCCTTATTCCCCTGAAACTGTAAATAGTGATCTAATAGACAAATATATTTTTTAGTCACACGATCAAAATAATAATTACGCTTCAGCTCCACAGCTCCAAACGCTGTATCTAATCGTATTTCTCGTTTATCACGTAAAGCAAATCTTCTTTTGTCTCGTTGCTGAGCAATCTCTAGATCCCAATTTTCTAATGTTTGAATAAGGATTTCTTGAAACGTCATTTGTAGTGTTCGAAATAAAGTTTTTTCCAATTCTTTTAATGATGGCATTTTTATGTTACATTGATTCATGAGAGCCTCTCCTTTTCGTAGTTTTCTAGTCAAACTCTACTTTACAAAAGGAAGCTCTCTTTTTTAATACTTAATTTTTTCCAGCTACCGCGCTTTCGCTTGGTGGCCTTTTTGTCTAGTTGGGGGACTCGTCCCCCAACTAGACAAAAAGGATATTTATTCTCCCACAAACATTTTACTCATACTTTCCCTATTTTTGTAAAAATGTTTATTTAATGGTTGCTCGAGCCATGTTTTCTAAAAAGCGAAGTGTATTTAGCCTGCAGGCTGAATACACTTCGCTTTCCATCAATAACTTTGGAAAAATGAATGATAGAAAGAGAAAAGAATTTAAGTAATTTTTTCTATTTACATTATCCTTCAAATGGTACTGTTGCTTTGTGAATTTCTGCTTCTAGTTCTACTGTTAAAGTATTGATTCTTTCATCGTTCCAGTTATAATAATCTGCCATATAGTTAATTACAGACTCTTTTACTTCTTTCACTTTATCGATATCGAAAAGCAACATTCCTGTACGTCTTAACAATACGTCTGTTGGTGTCATAGCAAATTCGTATTCTATTGCATAAAGAATTCTTGCAAGAAGAACTGGTGAAAACTCTTCATTTTTTGCAAGTGATTCTTTTGCAAGTTCATATAGAATCGGAGCATTGCTGCCATATAATTTTGCAATTTTTTCGGCATCTACTTTGGAGAGACCCGCTTCCACTCCCTTTGATACTACATCTTTAATATAGGTGGAATAACCACTAGAACCACCAACGTCACCACCTGAGATGGGTAAAGATTTAGTCATGCATTTTTTATATGTTTTCCCAGTATTCTCTTCCAGTCTAACTGCAACTAGATTAACAACTGTTTCGGCCATTTTGCGGTAACCAGTTAATTTCCCTCCAGCAATGGTAATAAGTTTACTTTCCGACTCCCAAATTTCATCTTTTCGTGAAATTTCGGAAGGATCTTTTCCGTCTTCCAAGATTAATGGTCTAACTCCCGCCCAGCTTGATTCTACATCTTCCGCTGAAACAGATACAGATGGAAACATAAATTTAATTGCTCCTAAAAGATAATCCCTATCTTCTTCAGACATGGAAGGATGGATTGGATCATCACTATAAAAAGTATCGGTCGTTCCGACATATGTTTTCCCATCACGAGGAATCGCAAAAATCATTCTTCCATCAGGAGTATCAAAATAAATCGCTTGTTTCAGCGGGAAAACAGATTCATTAATTACTAAATGGACACCTTTTGTGAGTTGAAGTGTTTTTCCTTTTCTGCTTCCGTCAATAGTTCTTAATGTATCTACCCATGGCCCAGTAGCATTAACAATTACATCTGCATAAATAGGATAAACTATATCCGTTATTAGATTTCTTACTTCCACACCTTCTACCTTTCCATTTTTATCATATAAAAAGTTTTCTACTTTTGTGTAATTAATGGTCGCTGCCCCATTTTCTACTGCTTTTTTCATTACTTCTACTGTCAAACGACTATCATCTGTACGATATTCAACATAATATCCGCCACCTTTAAGACCATCTTTTTTTATTAATGGCTCTTTCGATAGCGTTTCATCTTTTGAAAGCATTTTTCTTCGTTCAGACTTTTTTACGCCTGCAAGAAAATCATACACTCTTAAACCAATATTTGTTGAAAATTTACCAAAAGTTCCATCTTGATAGATAGGTAGTAACATCCATTCTGGTGTAGTTACATGTGGCCCATTTTCATAAACAACTTCCCTTTCTTTCCCTACTTCTGCTACCATCCTCACTTCAAATTGCTTTAAATAGCGTAGTCCTCCGTGCACTAATTTTGTCGATCTACTTGAAGTCCCTGCAGAGAAATCCTGCATTTCTACAAGTGCTACTTCCATTCCTCTTGTTGCTGCATCTAAGGCTATCCCTGATCCAGTTATGCCTCCACCGATAACTAGGACATCAAATTTTTTATTTCTTAATAGTTCTTCTATTTTCTCTCTACTACTTGGTTTTTTTTGCAAAGTAAAAACCTCCCTATAAGTGAACACCTTGTTGGTTAATTAAATCTCCATCTTTTAAAAACAGCAATATACGTTATCAATCTGCCATTTAAGTAAACAAAAAGAGACCACAAAGCTACATTACCATTATGATGATAATGCCTTGTGGTCTCTCCGATTCTCCAGACAAATATTATTAACTTAATTATATTATAACATATAATTCTATATATTCATAGTATTTATACTATTCATTAGAAATAATTCTCATAAATAACAAAGATTTCATTTTCCAAAATCCTTTATTTAAAAGCCATTGTTGCTTTAACCGCTTTCTTCCATCCATTATATAATTCTTCTCTTGTCTCTTCCGCCATTTTTGGTTCAAATGAGCGATCAAGACTCCATTGCTCCGCAATTTCATTTTGATCCTTCCAGTAGCCAACTGCCAAACCTGCAAGATAAGCTGCCCCTAACGCAGTTGTTTCATTTACAACCGGTCTTTCCACTGGCACATTTAATAAATCTCCTTGGAATTGCATTAAGAAATTGTTTCGCACAGCTCCCCCGTCTGCTCTTAATGTTTTTACTTGAATATTCGAATCTGATTCCATAGCAGAAAGAACATCTTTCGTTTGATAAGCGAGTGATTCAAGTGTTGCACGAATAAAATGCTCCTTTGTTGTTCCTCTAGTCACGCCGAACATAGCTCCACGAACATCGCTGTCCCAATATGGAGTACCAAGACCAACGAATGCCGGAACTAAATAGACTCCATCCGTAGAATCTACTCTGCTTGCATAATCTTCACTATCTTTTGCATCCTTTAACATCCTTAGCCCGTCTCGTAGCCATTGGATAGCAGAACCTGCGACAAATATACTTCCCTCAAGCGCATAATTCACTTTTCCATCTATTCCCCATGCAATTGTTGTTAATAAACCATGATCTGACTTCACAGCTTTTTCTCCAGTATTCATTAACATAAAGCAACCTGTTCCATACGTATTCTTTGCCATTCCTGCTTCAAAACATGCCTGACCGAATAAAGCTGCTTGTTGATCTCCTGCTACACCAGCGATCGGAATTTGCTTCCCAAAGAAATGCCCTTCCACCGTATAAGCATAAATTTCTGATGATCCTTTTACTTCCGGCAACATTGATTTTGGAACAGTTAAAATTTCTAGTAACTCTTCATCCCATTTTAAATCATAAATATTAAACATCAACGTACGAGAAGCATTGGTATAGTCTGTTACATGAGCTTTCCCTCCAGACAATTTCCAAATGAGCCATGTATCAATCGTCCCAAATAACAACTCACCATCTTCTGCTTTTTGTCTTGCACCATCTACATGATCTAAAATCCACTTAACTTTCGTTCCAGCAAAATAGGCATCGATTAAAAGCCCTGTTTTGTCACGGAAAAGTTGATTATATCCTTGCTCCTTCAACTCTTCGCATATCCCATTTGTTTGTCTTGATTGCCATACAATAGCATTATAGATTGGAACTCCAGTATTCTTATCCCAAACAACTGCTGTTTCACGCTGATTAGTAATCCCAATTCCTTCTATTTGTTCTGGTTTAATATCTGATTCAGATAAAACGGTTGCAATCACAGCCAGAATAGAACCCCAAATTTCATTTGCATTATGTTCTACCCAACCTGGCTTAGGAAAAATTTGCGTAAATTCCTTTTGGGCTACATGAACTATTTCCCCTTTTTTATTAAAAATAATTGCTCTTGAACTTGTTGTCCCCTGATCTAGTGATAAAATAAATTTTTCCATCATAATTCCTCCCCTTAGTAAATATTCACGCTACTTTTTTACCAATACTCTTACTTTCCCCTTTTGTAATAAAAAATGCAAGCAATATAAGTACATTTATCGCTATAACAACCCAAAAGCTTGATAAGACAACACCTTTAAAAAGATAAGTATAAACAATAGCTGCTAGAGAACCGCCAAGAATCGGTCCAGCTACTGGAATCCACGCATAACGGAAATTAGAGGATCCTTTTCCCGCAATCGGTAACACAAAATGAGCAATTCTTGGACCAAGATCACGTGCTGGATTAATCGCATAACCCGTAGTGCCTCCTAATGACATTCCGATTACAACAATCAATAAACCTACAGCAATTGGGTTAAGTCCTTCTGTAAAATTATTTGCTCCAATGAACAACAAACCAAGCACTAGCATAAACGTTCCAATCAATTCACTTAAAATATTAGAAAAAGTATGTGGGATAGCTGGTCCTGTTGAAAATACAGCCAGTTTTGCGTCAGAATCCTTTGTTGCACCCCAATGTGGAAGATAGTGTAAATAAACAATGCATGCTCCTAGAAATGCACCAATCATTTGTGCCAAAATATAAGGTACTACTTCATTCCACGGGAAATCTCCTGTAATCGCAAGAGCAATCGTAACTGCTGGGTTTAAGTGAGCACCACTAATACTGCCTACAGCAAATACACCCATTGTTACAGCTAATCCCCATGCAATGGTAATGACAATCCAGCCACCGCCATTAGAGAACGCTTTCTTTAAATTCGCCCCTGCGACTACTCCTCCTCCAAACACAATCAAAATCATCGTTCCAATAACTTCTCCCATAAAAGCAGACATAAAATCCCCCTTCTCCTTTTTCACTCTGTTCATTCAGTTTTCACAAAAATTCCTTTTGTTTCCATTCTAGCTTTCTTTTCTAATGTAACATTATCTTCACACCTGAAGCACAGAGTGATAGTAATTAAAAAAATGCGCAAAAAAAGGAGTGCACGACAGAGTACAGCCACTTAATTGTGACTACTGTGTGCATCTCCTTTTCTCCAACACATTAAATTAACTTGTAAGATTATTGTAAACGCTTACTGTTGGTCTGTCAATTATTTTTATTATTCCCACTGTAAAAATACATTTAATACCGTTAGTCACTTTATCCCTTGCCACAATTCTTTTTTGGAAGTAGTAATTGCCGTGGCACCTGCCTCAATTGCTTTTCTAACATCTTCTTCTGTTCGAATTAAACCCCCTGCAAGAATTGGCACATTTAAACTGTTTTTAATTTCATTAATCATCCAAGGCATTGTTCCTGGTAGTACTTCAATATAATCTGGATGGGTTCTTTGAACGAGTTTAACGCTTTTGGCAATGGCATGACTGTCCAGCAAAAATACTCTTTGTATAGCTATTACATTTTTCTGCTTTGCTTTTAAAATGACAGATGATTTTGTAGAAATGACTCCATATGGCTTAAACTCCTGGCAAATAAACTCTGTGCCAAAATCATCGCTTTTTAATCCTTGAATTAAATCAACATGATAAATCATTTTTTTATTTGCCTGTTTCGCAAGGAGGCTAATATGCTTTAATTGAGAAATATGCACTTCCAAAAACACGCCAATTTCATAATCGCTTTTTAAAAAAGCTTCGAATTCTTTCATATTTGATGATGCTGGTATGATATGCTGATTCATTCATTTCTTCCCCCATAATTCACTTCTTTTATTTCTCTTATTTATAGGTTTAAAACAATCCTCTCACCGCTTCGCTTTATATTCATAGAGACGAAAAGCTAAAATACAAACTGCTGAATAAGCAATCCCTATTGCATATCCACCGACAACATCTGTCGGATAATGGACCCCTAAATATATTCTGCTTACACCGATTAGCAGGATAAATAAACTGGCGATTATATACGCCACTACTTTCTTCCCAGTTGATTTTACAATATGTATACACAGATATGCACATGAGCCAAAGAAAATAAGGGAGCCCATTGAATGTCCACTAGGGAAACTATAGCCTTTCTCTATTATAACAGGCAAAATATCTGGACGCTCTCTTTTAAATAACCATTTAAGCAACTTATTTAAAAGTGCGCCAAGACCATTTACTGAAACGATAAAAATAGCTAACGCATATTTTTTTTTCCATAACAAAAGAGCCGCTATAATTGCTATTGCAACAGCGATAAAGAATACAGATCCTAAAAATGTAATTCGTCCAACCCACATTGTTAAATCGCTTGAAATAAAAGACTGAATAAACTTGATGATAGTATTATCAAATGAAAGGATATCAGTACTAGTCACATGTTTTGCAATCACATAAAAAAGACTACAAAAAATTAGGATAATCGCAATCATTGATACTATATACTTTGTCGTAATTTTTCTTTCCATGTAAATACCTCGCTGTTATATAAGGTGCTAGCTTATTTTTCAAAGCTAGCACCATCTCCATTTTAAGCCTCTTTAACAACTTTCTTTCTTGTTGGCTTTTTTTTCTTTTCTTCTGTTTTCTTTGGTTTTGTATTGTCAATCGAAGCTTGAAGTGCGGCCATTAAATCCATCACATTAGATTCTTTTGGTTTATCCGCACCTGTAACAACTTCTTTTCCAGCTTTTTTTGCTTCAATTAATTCAAGTAGTGCGGTTCGATATTCATCGATGTATTTTTCAGGAGTAAATTCTGTTGTTAATTGGTCTATTAATAAAATGGCTGTTTCTAACTCCTTTTTTTCTATTTGATTGGCTGCCGGCACATTAGGAACATCCTCTACTTTGCGGACTTCATCAGGAAAATGGATTGTCTCCATCACAAGTGTATTTTCATATACACGAATAATAGCCAGCTGCTCTTTAGAACGAATGATAATTTTTGCTATGCCTACTTTCCCTGTTTCTTGTAATGCTTGTCTCAGCAAAGCATATGCTTTATTTCCCCCTTCTCCTGACGACATATAATAACATTTTTCAAAATAGATCGGGTCAATCTCATCCATTTTTACAAAGTCAATAATCTCTACTGCTTTGTCTTCGTTTTCTTTCCGTAGACTTTCCAAATCTTCTTCATCAAGGACTACATATTTACCTTTAGCATACTCATATGCCTTTACTATTTCTTCTGGGGCCACTTCTTTTTCACAAGCGGAACACTTCTTTTCATATTTAATCGGAGCATGACATGCCTTATGAAGCGTTCTTAACTTAATGTCTTTATCCTCTATAGCAGAATGCAGCTTAATTGGGATGCTTACTAGACCAAAGCTTATATTTCCTTTCCACATTGTATGCATACTTCTATCTCCATTCTCTTTTAGTTCAATCCAAGCTAAACATATGTTAAATAGTTAGCTTTTTATCTTTATTAATACATTGTGTTACCAAGTCTTTTTCATACTATTTAATTATTGGCAACACATACATTTCATACAGAACGAGATATGCAGGAATACTATTAATAGAATACATTCAGGAGGGATTACATATGCATTCAGCTGGATTTTTTATTAGTAGCTATCATAAAAAAACAGGAACATTTGGTGTTAGCGTCTGTTTAAATAAACACATTATCGCTGTCGGCTCTTTTAAAAAGGGATTAAAAAAAGAAGAAAAAACAGCTCTTATATCTATCATACAAGAACATTATAAAATAGAGGATGACGACTTTTATTATATGGAACCAGGAATATGCGTAGAATTACAATTTTCCTCCTTCGAACAACAAAAGATAATTAATCCAATTTTTAAGAAGTTTTTATATAATCAAAACTGGCAAGACTGTAAGTTAGAAAATATTCTGGAAACAGATGGTACTACTATTACCCATCCTGATAAACCTCTTTTTCCCGATACGTCCATTACTAAACTCGATTATATTTTGTATTTAAAAGAAATCAGCCCCTACTTTCTTCCTTTTTTACAAAATCGCCTACTAACAACGATCCGTTTTCCCCATGGTCTATTTGGAGAATCTTTCTATCAAAAACAATGCCCAGATTATGCCCCTTCCTATGTAGAAACATCTATGCATGAAGGGATTCAATATATTGTTTGTAATAACCTAGAAACTCTTTTATGGTTAGGAAATCAATTAGCGTTTGAATTTCATATTCCATTTGAAACCATCTATTCGGATTATATGCCATCTGAAATTGTGTTTGATCTTGATCCGCCGTCTGTTGAACATTTTCATATGGCAATTCAAGCTGCAAAAGCTCTTCAACAGATTCTTGATCGCTTGCAGCTTTTATCCTTTTTAAAAATATCAGGAAATAAAGGCATTCAAGTGTATTTACCACTTCCTGAAAAAACATTCACTTACGAAGAAGTACGTTTGTTCACAGAATTTATTGCTAACTATATGATTGTTGAGAATCCAGAACTTTTCACCATTGAAAGATTGAAAAAAAACCGCAAAAACAGATTATATATTGACTATATCCAGCATAGCGAGGGCAAGACAATTATTGCTCCCTATTCCATTCGCGGTAATAAAGGCGGATTTGTTGCATGTCCACTTGAATGGAATGAATTAACAGATGATTTACATCCTAGTCACTTTTCCATGAATGTAGTATTGCAAAGATTGCATAAAGGAATCAACCCATTTGCTCATTATTTTGAAGTAAAAGAAAAACAACCATTCCGTCAAGTACTAGAAGTATTAAGCAATCCACATAATAGTAAAGGGAGTATCGATTAACATGATAACTCCCTTTACTGTTATTCTAATTTGCATTCTTCAATTGGGACAGTTACAAATGATTCAATCACAGGGTGCCTCAAAGTTTTTCCTTCTGTCCATTCTAAAAAGGAAATTTTTACAGTGAGCGCTGGTCTTAACCAAACTCCTCCCTTCACATCGCATTGATTAAAAAAAGGACAATCTTGTATGATAATCGGCTCCATTACTTTTGTTATAGTGACCCAATCGTTTGCTGACAGCTTGCCTGAGCCAGCACTTCCAATATAGAATAACTTACCCACCTTATCAAATAATCCGAGATGAAGAGAATGGACTATATTATTTTTTATCGTAACTCCACCTACTATAGCGATTAAATCCTGCTCTTTTTTTCTCTTACGCCATCTAGCATCTTTTCCATTTATTGTATAAGAACTTTCAAGGTCCTTACATACAATTCCCTCCAGTTGATGCTGCTGACAAACCTCAAATAAACCTTGTGTATCTGAAAAACTTTCGACAAGTTGCACAACTTCATTTCCAGAAATTTTTTCACTTAATATTTGCTGTCTTTCCTGTAAAGGTTTGTCTACTAGCCAGTTACCATCCAAAAAGAGGATATCAAAAATCATATATGTAATGGGAACTTTTTCTTGCAACTCACTCAATCGTTCGAGATTTCGTAACCTATCACGCCTCATTACTTCATAAAACGACGGTTTTCCATCCTGTAATGCAATTACTTCCCCATCGAGAATGCAATTTTTTGCCTGGATAAATGAACTTGGTTTTAATAGCTCTGGATATTGTTGTGTTTTTTCATTTTTCTTTCGATTAAATAATTGCGTTCTATCCCCATCATAATAAGTGAGGATTCTTGTTCCATCCCACTTTACCTGAGCAATCCACTGATCGCCTTTTGGAATTACTTCTGTTAATATTGGTTCAAATGGCTTTATTGGTTTCATAACCTATTCCTTTTTTACTTACCATTTGCTAATTGAACAATATTATACTAAACGGCTACATTTCTATCTTTTAGGTGCTCTAAAGCAATGAAAAAGGTTAGTACCTATTCTACATAACGAAATGTTGAATAGACCTAACCTTATCATTCTATTCCTATCAAGCAAAACGTTTTCCCAAAAATTACTTTAAATGAGTCTCTACATACTTTTTTGCTTCATCTTGTAGTTTTTTATATTGAATAGCTTCAGCCTCAAAGTACTGCTTATTCGCTACTTCAAAACCATCAAGTGCATTCCAGTCAAATGTAACATCTGCTCGATAAACATATGTTGCATTTCCGATTAAATCGATTCGATATTGGTTATTTTGATTATGTACATAGCATCGAACTTTGCCACCATTATTATACACATCAACATAGCTATTTTCCTCATTATAACCATTTAATATGGAAACAAGGGTAGAAGCTGACATCGCGGTTCCGCATGCATTTGTAAAGCCAACACCTCGTTCATATGTACGGACATAAATACTGCCTTTATCTAGGATTGAAACAAAGCTAACATTAACTCCATCTGGAAAGTATTCATTTGGTCCATTCACATATTTACTTAAACCTTCTTGTATATCGGATTCAAGAACTGCCTTATTTACAAGCGTAATTAAATGTGGATTTGGTACTGCTAATGCAGTAAATAAAAGATCTTGATTTAACCCTGTGATTTTCTCATTTATTAGTGTATCAGTGCTCACCTGTAACGGAAGGTCTTTTGTGTGAAAAGAAACAGGAGAGATCTCTACCAAATACGTAGGAATATTTGGATAAATATCCGTTTCATTTTTCACTTCCAAATTAGCTTTCATCGTTTCAATTACAGCCTCTTCTACTTGAAGTAGTTCACAAACATAGCGAGCAACACAGCGAATGCCATTTCCACACATAGATGCTTCGGATCCATCTGCATTAAATACTCTCATTCTAGCATGAGCAACGCTACTTGGCATGACAAAAAGAATTCCGTCTGCACCTAAAGAAGACTGCCTGTCACATAATGCTATAGCTAATTGTGCTCTTTCTTCCTCTGTAAACTGATAGGCATTCGAAATCTCATCTATAATTAAAAAGTCATTGCCACTACCATGACATTTTGTTATCTTTATATTCATTCCAATTCCTCCAAGCTCATTTCAATCTTCTTTCATTTTACTGTTCCTTTGTCTAACCTGCAATTAATTAATTTTAAAAAAGAAGGTTTGTGGTGATCACCCGCAGACTGAATACACTTCGCTTTCCATGGGGCGAGCGCCAAGCCTCCTCGTTCCTGCGGGGTCTTGGACTTTCTCGCAGCTCCCAATAGGAGTCTACGTGTATTCAGTCTGCTTCGTATTTCCTACTCATTATATTTTCTTTAAAAAAAGGATGAAACGAAACAACCTTTAAAAACGGATTGAAATGGAGCGGAGGGCACTCGGGCTCCTGCGGGAAGTAGAGCAATCTTTAGACCCCACAGGCTTTAGCCGAGTAGGCTTAGGTTGCTCCCCGGCGCATAGAGTGTCTGTAGCGTAATGGAACGAGTTGGTTTCGCTACTAAATGAGAGATTGTTCGTCTTTATCTATTATATATTTTGTTTTGTCCCAGCCTTTATTATAGTATCATTATAAATAATCTTCATCTAAAAGCTTTTTAGCCCATGAAATGGATTCTGCATATACTTTAAACAATTCTTTTTCTTGTATATTTAATTCTTTACAACCGAGTCCGATGCTTGTCCAATCTGCAGTTTCTGCTGCAATTACCAATTGGAGCACTTCTCGCTGCATATTTTTCTTTCCTGAAAGGGCATGGACAATTGATTC
Source organism: Niallia sp. RD1 (assembly GCF_024219955.1). Taxonomy (NCBI): domain Bacteria; kingdom Bacillati; phylum Bacillota; class Bacilli; order Caryophanales; family Bacillaceae; genus Niallia; species Niallia sp. RD1. The sequence continues at coordinate 4,463,720 of NZ_CP100420.1, forward strand.
ATCTAAAGGCAAATCTGATAGAATGGTTTCCATATCTTGATTCATAATAGTATCCATTAGAGAAAACATCCCTGTTAAAAAAAAACTTCCATATTCCAATCTTTCTGGTATTAACTTTGCTACTGATTCACACATTTTAGAACGAATTAAACAATTATGCATCACTTCAAAAGAGATGCCATTCTTCCAGTCTTTTTCTCTAACTGTAAGAATATAAATCCATTTTTGAAGCTCTATAAGACCTATATAAATAATAGCATTTTTTATGCTAGTAACTTTTTGTTTCATCCCAAACCCTAATGTGTTTATTAATTTCAAAAGCTTGTAGGATAAAGAAATATCCTGTTCAATCAACTTTGAAATGCGATTAATATCTGGGGTTTCCTCATTCAAAAGTTCTAGAATTTTATAATACGTGTGGATATAAGTTGGTACATCGTGGGAAGTCATAATTAATGGTCTAGAAAAATAATAGCCTTGAAAATAGTGATAACCACTTTTTTTGGCTTGTTCATACTCTTCCCTTGTCTCAAGCTTTTCTGCAACCAATTCAATATCATGTTTTTTAGCTAGCGATTCCAACTCTTCCCGTACTTCTTTTGATGTATGCTTGAAGTCGACTTTAAGCATATCTGCTAATAATAATAAGGAATGTGCATATCCATTGCTTTTGTCAAAGATAAAATCATCTAAAGCTAATTTATAACCTAATTGTTTAAGTTCTAAACAAATATCAATAATTTTTTGACTTGGAACAACTGTCTCTAGAATTTCTATTATAATGTCCCTTGGTTGAAAATATGTAGGAAGCCTAAGTTCTAACAAGTTTTCTGTAAAATTGATAAAACAAGGTTTTCCATCTGATAATTTTTCCATCCCAATATTTAAAAAACTATTAATAATTAAACCTGTAGTCGCTTGATCTCCATCTACATTCGGAAATGAATTAATATTATTATCACGATAAAGTAATTCATATCCATAAACTTCTTCCATTCGATTAAATAGTGGCTGCCTCGCCACAAAAACTTCCATTCATTTACCTCCGTCGATCTATTACGCCATTAGCTATTGTCATTTTAATAAATTTATAAGTAGAAGGTTGTCGAACCTTGAGTGTTAGATGGCAAATTTTCTCGTTTAATTTGTCTTATTTTGGTATGTTATGGGGGTATCTAAGTTGAAATGATAAGAAATGATAAAGACCATCCTTTATTACGACGTTTTAGGAAAGACTCTTTTCTAAAGGCTGTTTTCGTAAAGTATGTTGCGTTTACCCGCAGTCGGAATACACTTCGCTCTCAGTGGGGGCTAAGCTTAAGCCTCCTCAGCTTTGAACTCCGGGGTCTCAGGCTGTCTCGCTAATCCCCGTGGCGTCTTCTTGTATTCCGGCTGCTCCATTTTTCCAACTAATTCTTTTTTCCGATTGAAAAAACAACAAGCTATACGAAAAAAGCTCGAACGATACATAAAAAGAACAAAGATTGTTCTTAAATAAAGGATGGTCTTTTTATTTGATTAATGTGTATATTGGAGCACAAAATTAATCAAAAACAATGAGGATATTAAATACAAAGGAAGTGAAACTTCTTTTGCTTTGCCTAATGCTATTTTTAAAATTGGGTAAAGAATAAACCCAATAGCCATGCCATCAGCTATGCTATAAGTAAACGGAATCATGGCAATAATAAAGAAGCTAGGAAAACTTTCACTTAGATCCTTTAGATCCAGATTACGGATATTTTGTAGCATTAATCCCCCAATAATAATTAAGATTGGTGCAATAGCACTGTCTGGAATTAATTTAATAACAGGAATAAAAAATGCAGAACAAATAAATAAAACACCTGTCGTTACTGCTGTCAAACCTGTTTTTCCACCTGCGGTCATACTTGCAGAACTTTCCACAGTCGCTACAGTTGGACTTGTGCCAAAAAAGCTAGAAAGAAATACAGAAATGGAATTAGCACGAAAAGCTTTCGAAAAACGTTCAGGTCTATTAATAAATTGCACATGATTATTTACAAGACCAATATTTTCAAAAACAAGTACCATTGTTAGAGAAAATACAGCAATCCAAAACGGAATCGTTAGCAGTTTATCAAAAGACAAATGACCAAACACAGTTTTGTATTCTTGCAAGTGAATCGATTGACTATTCCCGCTGTTTACTTCAATTAGCCCAAACATCCAAGCAATTAGCGTCCCAACAACAATCGTAATTAGAAAGTTGCCCTTCACATTTCGTAAGAAAAGAATGATACTTATTAAAAAAGTAAGCACAGTTGCTAGTACATGTAGATCACTAAAAGATCCTAAAGCGATAATCGAATTTGATCCTCTTTCTACAATGCCGCCTTTTTCCAAACCAATTAACATTAAAAATAGGCCTAAACCAACCGTAATTGATTCTTTTAACGAAACAGGGATAGAATCGCTCACAACTTTTGCCAATTTTGTAAAGGCAACAATCATAAACAAAATACCCGAGACAAATACAACTGCCAAAGCTTCCTGCCAAGTTAGAGACATTGATTTTACAATTGTGTAAGAAAATAAGGCATTAATTCCCATACCTGGTACTAGCAAAACAGGCACATTCCCATAAAAACCCATTAAAAAACAGCCGACAACAGAAGTAAGAATGGTTGCTACTATCGCTGCTTCTAAAGGGATACCTGCTTCCGCCAGAATTAAGGAATTTACTACCACGATATAGACAACAGTAAAAAATCCAATAACCCCTGCAAGGACTTCCGTTTTTATGGATGTTTGACTTTCCTTTAGCTTAAAAAACGAAAAAATAAACGTTTTCATCTGATATACCTATTTAGTTATAGCCCTCTCCCTACCCGCTTCCTTTTCCATACAAGAAAAGATGCCTAAAATTGACATGACTTTTTTTGTATTTAATAAGGTAGCCACAAGAACTTATAATAGCAGATTACCATTACTTTGCCAATATTTTTTAGGAGAAAACACTCACTTTTTCCTATTTTTTCAGCACTTTTTTGTAACTATTACCATAATGATTTCGTCGAAAGTTAATGATTGCTATACGCAAATATTTTCGTTAATAAAGCATAAACATGAATAATTTCTTTATCAGATGCATGATGATCAATTGTCAAAAGCGGTTGGTTAGGATCCATAAAACGCTTCGTCCATTCTTTTGGCATCCACCCTTTTCTCAAGTGCGCTAATGTTTGTCCATCTTCTTTCTCAAAGTGATATTCCATATGTCCAAAGCTTTTTTTCATCCTAATCATATTATCTCCATACAAAAAGTTGCTCACTAATCGTTTATCAGTTTTAAGCTCTATGATTTTACTGATTGTTTTCTTATTCTTATTTTTAATCTCTATCCGATCTTTTTTTATGGTAAAAACATATTGGAGCTCGTCCTCCGTATTATAAAATCCATATGATTTTGTATAAAAATGATCAAATAAAAATGGAAGATACCAGCGGATTAATGAAAATTTTTCATCTTTAATCTCTCCTATCTCCTGTCCATCTCTATCAAAAACAATCATACGTAAGGAGGGGGCAGGTAAAAAGGATAAAACAACTGTATTTGTTTTCAAAATCGATCTTGCTTTGCCAACGTTAAGGAATTTGTTCAGCTTTTCAAATCGCCTTTTATGTAAATAATACTGGCTAAAGCATGTTACACTGTATATTCCAAATGGTGCCAAAAGAAGGAGAAAAGCGATACTTGAATGACTAATTATAAAGACACCAACAAATAGAAAGATAGGAATACAACTAATTAAACTAGCGTTTAAGGCTGATATTGCTGTATATTTGTAATATTTTTCAATATTCATAATGAAAGCTCCTTTGTTTCCGTTCTTATCACATGAAAGAATTGTGAATTTGGGCTCATTTCTTAATCTTTACTATCTATTCTATTAATTTTATTCCAATCTATGATTAATTGGAGATGATTTTTTTGAGAAAAAACATATTCATTTTATTTTCGATTCTATTATTTTTTCTATCATCTACGTCTCATATACTTATATGAAAATAAAACAGACAGCTTCCATTAAACCGCCAAAAAACGTTTCTTATATAATTGTTTTAGGAGAAAAGGTAAATGGCGACCAGCTTTCTAAAGCGCTTCCATATCGTGCAGAAACCGCATTTGATTATTGGGAGAAAAACCAATCTTCAACCATTATTGTTACTGGTGGAAAAGAGAACGGGAAAGAAATGACAGAAGCAGCTGCTTTACTGAATTTTTTTATCGAACAGGGGGTACCTAAAGAAAGAATTCTTGTAGAAGATAAATCAACTAGTACTTACGAGAACTTACAATACACAAAAACGCTTTTTTCCATTAACGAAGCAGTTATTGTGAGTAATGATTTCCATTTGTTCAGAGCGCTAGAAATAGCGAAAGAACTAAAAATAACAGCATACCCCCTAGCCGCAAAAACACCAAAATCGGTAAAGTTAGTGCTGTACTTTAGGGAATATGCTACCATCATGAAAATGCGCTTTACAAAATGAATTATTTAATAAAACGAATAGTTAACGGAATATGATAGTCCTGTCCTTCATAAGACTTTACTGCGGCGATAATCGTAAATACAAACGCCATTATTCCGATAATAGGTAAAATAATAAACCCTATTAAAACCACTAGTGTTGCATTAATTTAAATTCACTATTAAAAATACTCAAAATGTTCAATATTATTATTTTATGCAAAGAAAAAGTCCTTTATAATGGATTAGTCAGGTGGTAACCCGTCCAAATCCACTAAAAAAGGACCAGCACATGGACAAGATTACACGAAAAACTTCATTTGGACAATGGTTTTCACCTATAAATCTTCAATTATTTGAAGAAAACGTGAAAACGATGAAATTAGATTACTATACGAAAAAATTAACGACAGAGTCATTTCTAAAATTACTACTTTTTGCGCAGCTACAAGAAATTGAAAGTCTGCATGCGCTGGGTGATTGTCTTTTCGATGACCAGCTTCAAAAAGGGATAGACCTTGATTCTATTAGTATTTCTCAGTTGTCACGGCGGTTAAACGGCATAAACCCTGATCTATTTCAAAGGCTTTTCCTTGATTTAGTGTCACAAATTCATGCCAAAACGCATTACACGAAACTCGTGATGCCGTTAAAAATCATTGATTCAAGCACATTGCCACTTAATTTGACCAATCATAAATGGGCTAAATTCCGCAAAACAAAAGCAGGTGTAAAGTTACATTTGCGCCTTGTGTTTATGGAAAAGGGTATATCCTATCCTGAAAAGGCCGTTATGACAACGGCAAAAGAACATGACCGTGGTCAGCTTGAAATCATGGTGGATGATAAAGAATGCATGTATGTGTTTGACCGTGGCTACCTAGATTACGAGCGCTTTGACCGAATGACAGATGATGGTTACTTTTTTCTTTCAAGGCTACGGAAAAACGCAGTCATACGGGAAGTTTATAATTTTAAACTACCCGAGAATTCAGCTGTTTTGTCAGATCAAATGGTGTTGATTGGTACGACTCAAAACCGTGCTGAAAATTACTTTCGTCTTCTAAAAGTGATGGATTCAAAAGGAAATGAACTGCATTTAATTACCAATCGTTTTGATTTGAGTGCCGAAGAAATTTCAGAGATGTACAAATCACGGTGGGCAATTGAGTTGTTCTTTAAATGGATCAAACAGCATCTCAGCATCAAAAAGTTCTACGGTCAAAGTGAATGGGCGATTCAAAACCAAGTGTTTATCGCACTGATTGTTTTTTGCCTACATGTTCTCGTACAACTTGAAACAAGAAGTAAGCGAAAAACCTTACAAATTAGCCGTTATTTAAGGGCTGCATTGTGGAAACCAGCCCATATCTGGCTTCGAAAGATTGAAGGGAAAGCCATCCCTTAATAAGCAAATTGTTGTTGTCGCACAAGTCTAATTGTAAAAAAAACCCAAATGGATGGAGCCACCTTTGAATAGGTATTTACCTTTTTGGCTCTAAACAAGGAGGATAATAAGACTGAAAATTGCGACAATATTTATGCAACACTAGTGTATTAAAACAAATATAAGAATCCATGCAACAAAGGAATAGATTGCATAGGAAATTAAAAAATTAAAATATGCCTTCCCATGATAATCAACAAATGGAGAGTCTTTTTTAACGAGCCATATGATTAATGGTCCGATAAAAGTTGTAAAAAAACTAGATACATAAATCAACATTGCAAAAATTCTATCATCATTTGATGATTTATCTTTATTGAAATCCATGAAAGTTACCTCCAACTAAAATTAATGATTGCTATGTTATTATATACGATTGTTCTCATTAAAGGTTTCATTTTTAGATAATATTTGTCCGATAATGAAAACTTACTCCCCGTTAAAAGTGGGATAAAATATGTTCCCTATTATCATATTAAGAATCGTAAATTCTATCTTAATAATTGTTCATTAATTATTTACATTTTGTTTGTATTTTCCTATTTTCAATTTCGCTGAAATTTTGTATGATATAGAAAAGTAATTTGTTATCATGCGATAATAATTAAAGATGGGAAGGCAAATGGTGCGCCACCGCTTTGGTTCTAGTGGGTTCGATTCCCACCCCGAAATTTTTTTTCAAATGGATTAAAAATTTCGAGGGTGGGCTTTTCTTTTTTCATGAGTAAGTTCTGCCCTCATAATGGAGGGATTATTGTGTTAAAGAAAAGAGACCTTGAGGAATGTCAAGCATTGTATCCTTTAATGACGCATCCAGATGTCTTCCCTTTCGTGCGTCAAAAAGCTAATTCTTATGAAGAATATCTTTTTCTAACGAAACAAACAATAGAAGCGGAAGAAAGAGGAGAACTCATTTCAAGAACCATTTTAGATGAATGGCACAATCCGATTGGTACGATTAATCTCTATGATATTAACGAAAATATCGGCTTTCTCGGAACTTGGTTGGGGAAACCATATCACGGAAAAGGATACAATCAAATAGCAAAAGATCTATTTTTCTCAGAAGCATTCTTCGATCTTACTATTGAAAGTATACTAATGCGGATTCGAAGCAATAATATCCGTTCACTAAAAGCAGCTGAAAAGCTTCCTTATGTGATTTCCGCTAATGAAACGAGAAGCAATCTTTTGCAAACATTAAATGGTTCTGGCATTCCATATCAATTATTTGAAATTCCTAAAGATTTATTTACTCTATATACTCTACGTCAAAATGCAGAAGAGACGACAAATGATTGCAGAGAGGCGTAAGCTTATTCCCATAATCTACTAAAGATCAGTGATAGTCCATTCGCCTATCAACTGATCTTATTTTATTTAAATTATTGATTCTTCTTGTAGTATTGATAATTTTTATTTCCACCGGATAGATTATAAAGTTCGGTGAATCCTAGATTCCGCAATACATTCTGTGCAGCATTTCCCGTTACTCCACTATTACAATAGATTACTGTCGGCAAGTTGGGGGCGAGTTTGGTTAAATTCTTACGCAAATCCACTAGTGGTATGTTAATCGCATTGTCGACACATGAAACATTAAATTGTTTGGCACCACGTGTATCAATAACTTGAATGGATTCTTTGTTATGGATTCTTTCCGTTAAAGCTTTAGGTGTGATTAATTTATTTTTCTTTTCAATCGCATTCTGCAAGGCCATTCCAGTGTACATAACTGGATCTTTCGTTGTGCTAAATGGGGGAGCATACGCAAGATCGAGATGAAATAAATCTTCTGCTTTTGCTTTAAAAGTAATTGCTGTTACAAACACATCGATTCTTTTATCTACCCCATCTTCCCCAACTATTTGCACTCCTAATATTCTACCTGTTTCCCTATCAGCAATTGCCTTTATGACTAACTCCTTGCCCCCAAGATACTCTGCTCTAGCTGGCTTTATATTATGGAGTATTTCAATATCATATCCTTCTTTCAATGCTTCTGTTTCGTTCATTCCAGTTTGTCCAACTGCTAAGTCAAAAACTCGAAGGATTCCAGTTCCTAAAATCCCTCTATGCTCTAATGAACCACCTGTTATCACATCACCAGCTATTCTCCCCATTTTATTTGCGGTACTACCTAATGGGCGATACAGTGGTTTCCCTGTTATTAACGAATAACTCTCAGCAACGTCTCCTACAGCATATATGTCTGGTAAGTTTGTTTGCATCTTGTTATTAACGACTATCGCCCCTGAATCACCGACCATTACACCAATAGCTTTTGCTAATTTCACATTAGGACGAACACCTGTAGCAAGGATAACAAGATCTGTTTCCATTGTTTTCCCTGATTTTGTTTGTATTTCCTTTTTGCTTATCGTTGTAACTTCCTCGTTTAATAGCAGATTAACCCCGTTTTTAATTAAGTGTTCCTGTACACGTGAAGCAATATCTTTATCCATATGTGTCAAAACTTGATTACTCCGTTGTACTAATGTTACTTCTAATCCTCTACGGGTTAGCTGTTCTGCCATTTCTAAACCAATATACCCCGCCCCGATAATTGTAGCCTTCTTGGGTTGCTGTTCTGTAATAAATTGATTAATCGCTACTGTATTTTGAATGGTACGAACCTGAAAAACTTGCTTACTTTCAATTCCAGGGATAGCTGGAGTTATTGGTGAAGCTCCCGTAGCGAAAACTAAAACATCATATACATCCTCTATAGTTTCATTTGTTTCCAAATTCTTCACTTGAACTTTTTTCTGAGTTGTATCTATTTTCGTGACTTCGTATCGGACAAAAACATCGACATTGTACCGCTTTTTAAACCAAGCTGGACTTCTCGGTATCAATGTTTCTATGTCCTCTACTTCTCCTCCTAAGAAATATGGGATTCCACAAGCAGAATAAGAAATATCATAATCAGCATTATAAAGGGTGATCTTCGCATTTTCATCATTCCTACGCGCTTTTGCTGCTACTGATGTTCCAGCTGCTACTGATCCTATAATAATTATTTTCATGTCAATCCTCCTATTACAAAAATTTATTTTTTCTTACTAAAGAAGCACCTATCTTTGGCAAACAACCTATTTAATATTCATAACAGGCCAACTACGAAAGAAAAGAAAGCCATAAATGTAAACCGATTAACGTAATAAAAAGGGTAGGAATTGTTAGGATGATACCTGTTTTAAAATAAGTTCCCCATGAAATTTTAACCCCTTTTTGTGACAAAACATGAAGCCATAGTAAAGTAGCTAATGAGCCAATTGGTGTAATCTTTGGTCCTAAATCAGAGCCAATTACATTGGCATAAATTAAACCTTCCTTAATAACTCCTGTTGCATTTGTATCAGCTATTGCTAATGCATCAATCAGAACAGTGGGCATATTGTTCATAATCGAAGATATAATAGCAGCCATAAATCCCATTCCTAGGGTCGCAATAAAAAGGCCCTGATCTGCCGCTGCCTGAATTACTGTAGAAAGCAGGTTTGTTAATCCAACATTGCGAAGTCCATAAATAACCACATACATTCCTATTGAAAAGAATACGATTGACCACGGTGCTCCTTTCATTACATCTTTAATCGATACTGCAGCACTTCTTCTGGCAAAAACAAGAAAAACAATAGCAATGATACCTACAATAAACGATACCGGAATAGCAAGAAATTCACTACCTACATACCCAGTAAGAAGAAATGCTAAAATTAACCACGAAATACGAAACATTTTTGGGTCTTTAATTGCTTCAATTGGAGCCTTTAAGTGGTTTAATTCATATACCTTTGGAAGGCTCTTACGAAAATAAAGGTATAGGACAAGAATGCTTGCTGCCAAGGAAAAGAGATTTGGAATAATCATTCTAGTCGCATATTCAACAAATCTAATTCCAAAGAAATCAGCAGAAACAATATTAACAAGATTACTAACTACTAAAGGTAAAGAAGTTGTATCAGCAATAAATCCACTTGCGATAATAAATGGAAAAACCATTTTTTCATCTAGCTTTAATGCTCGTACCATCGCTAATACAATTGGTGTTAAAATAAGTGCCGCCCCATCATTAGCAAATAGCGCCGCAACTATTGCACCTAATATAGAAACATAAATAAACATTTTGACTCCGTTTCCCTTAGCAACGCGAGCCATATGTAATGCTGCCCATTCAAAAAATCCAATTTCGTCTAGAACCAGCGAAATAATAATAATAGCAATAAATGCAAGTGTAGCATTCCAAACAATTCCTATTACATCCACTACATCATTAAAATCCACTACACCAATAAGTAACGCTAATATCGCCCCCCCACAAGCAGACCAGCCTATTGAAAGATTTTTCGGCTGTCAAATAACCAAAGTTAATGTTAATAAAAAGATAATGATTGCCAAAATGGTTTGTAGCAAAATCTGTCAACCTCCATAAGTTACATCAAATTTCATTAGAATATGCATAACGTATTTTAACATATAATTATATACTTATATGTTATCTATAAAAAGACAACATATCAATTCATTTATATTTATCAACTGTTACTCACAGGATATTCTTAACCCCTGTTTTTCTAACCAAATGAATTTTTCTTCTTGATTAGGAATGTATTTTAGTATGTCACTCACCATTGAAAAATATTTGTTTTGTTGGTCTAAGGAATAGATTACCCATTGACCTTTACGTTGTTCTTTAACCACTCCAGCATCTTTTAATTTTCTTAAATGTTGACTAATAGCAGGTTGAGACATGTTAATCACATCGACAAATTCACACACACAGCAGTCATGAATCATTAGCATACCTACCATTGATAAACGCGTCTTATCACCTAAAAGCTTTAAAACTATGGCTGCTCTATCTAATTCTAATTGTTCTGAAGACATTATTCCTCATCCATTTCCAATAATATTTATAAACATCATAAGGGGGGCAATTTAATTTTGCAAGCAATTATGAATAACTATTCTTACAAAACCACTCTTTTTTTCACAAACAATTTTGAAGTTTCCATTTTTCCTTCTCCTTCATACCCCTTTTCTATGATATAATACGAAACGTTATTGTAAAGAAAGAGGACAAGCAGATGAAACAAACTTATTCAATAAAACAAAAGTTATCTCAAATGATTATTATTTTATTGCCTATTCTTGTTACACAGGTTGGTATTTTTGCATTAAGCTTTTTTGATACGACAATGTCAGGGCATTATAGTCCCGTTGACTTAGCTGGAGTAGCAGTAGGAAGCTCCTTATGGACACCTATCTATACAGGACTTAGTGGCATACTACTCGCTTTGCCTCCCATTGTTTCGCAATTAATGGGAAAAAACGAACACAAAGGTGTACGTTTTTCTGTTATCCAGGCAGCATATCTTTCCTTTAGTATGGCTGTCTGCCTATTAATTATTGGTTATTTCTTCTTAGATCCTGTTTTAACTAGCATTGGATTAGAAAAGGATGTATATGAAGTTACTTACCATTACTTAGTTGCACTAAGCACTGGAATTATTCCCATTTTCTTATACTTTGTTCTTCGTTCCTTTATCGATTCACTTGGCCAAACCCAAATAACTATGTTTATCACTTTAATAGCAATACCAATTAATATTGTCTTAAATTATGCACTTATCAATGGAATTTGGATTTTCCCTGAACTAGGTGGTGTAGGTACTGGATACGCAACTAGTCTAACCTATTGGTTTATGTTCTTTATGGCTGTCTATATTGTTCATAAAAAACAGCCTTTTAGCTCCTTTCAGTTATTTGCTCATTTCTCGAGAATGTCTTGGTTAAAATGGAAAGAGATATTAACGATCGGGATTCCGATTGGCTTTTCTGTATTCTTTGAAACAAGTATATTTAGTGCTGTAACTATTCTAATGAGTAGTTACGATACGAATACAATTGCAGCACATCAGTCAGCCATTAACTTTGCTTCTCTCTTATATATGGTTCCCTTAAGCATCTCAACTGCGTTAACCATTATTGTCGGTTATGAAGTGGGAGCCAGACGCATGAAGGATGCAAAAATTTATAGTTGGTTAGGCGTCGTACTCGCTGTTATAATTGCTATTATAAGTGGGATCATTCTTTTAACGTTCCGAACAGACATTGCAGAAATTTATACAAAAGACTGGGAAGTACTCCACTTAACAGCTCATTTTCTAATTTATGCGATTTTCTTTCAACTTTCAGATGCCATCCAAGCACCGATTCAAGGAGCGTTACGAGGATATAAAGATGTAAATGTGACTCTCTTGATGAGCTTTATCTCCTATTGGGTGATTGGTCTACCGAGCGGATATCTTTTTGCTACCTATACAAACTTAGGGCCATTCGGTTATTGGATCGGACTTATCGTTGGTCTTGCAACCGGCGCCATATTCTTAACAAGTCGTTTAGTTCAAATTCAAAAGAAAAAGTTTAATTATAAACAAATTCACTCTTAAAAAACTGCGCCTCTGTAGCGCAGTTTTTTCATTGGCTCCTTTGAAATCACTTATATTTTTGATAACATATGATTCACCTTATCTTTAAGTATACATTTCTAAATCGATTGACCTCTGTTGCAAATCAAATTAGGCAAATACACACTTTTTGCATCCATGAATACAATGAAAAATAAGCATATATTTGTAAAGTGAGAAAGGATGAATTTCCAATGTTCCCTTGGAATTTATTCCCTTTTAATAAAGATGCAAAAAATAGAATGGATCAAATGAATCCACAGGATATTCAAAAGTATGTGCAGCAAATGATGGATAAACTAATGCCTGATTCTCTCCAAAAAATGGAACCAGATAAAATGTTCCAGAGTTTTTCTAAAGGAGAAAATTTTCGTAACGATAACATTAATCATTCCGAAAAATTTAACTATGTTGTTTTTGAAACCCATCATCATGTTTATGTAAGAATCCCTATTTTAGATAGCAACTGGTTAGAGCATCTTAAAATTTTTTATACATCCAATCAATTAATCATTCAACATATTCCTTCCTTTGAAGATAAACATACCATTACCCTGCCAGCGATTGTACGAAAAAAAGGCTCTGTTGCACTGTATAAGGATGATATTTTAGAAATAAGGATTCAAAAGAATATTGATATTCAATATTCTGAGATTGATGTGACAGAAATGAATTAACAAGAAGAGGAGATTTTCATGAGTTTTGATAACTTAAAAAAAATCTATCAATTTTCTGAGAATAGCCATAAGGAAGACTATTGGAAAGAAATGTTTGGGTCAACCAACAAAGATTGGATCACACATGAATCTACATCTATTAAAAACAGTGATGCCTTTCCCGCATGTGATTATTATTTAAATAAATCCCATTATTTTATCGAAATAGAATTACCAGGAATGAATGTGAATCAGTTATCCATTCACTTAAATAACCAAGTTCTACACATAGAGGGCTATTATCAAACATTTATTCCTAATTGTGCCTACCTTTTAAAAGAACGACAGAACAAACATTTTGCCAAAAATATTAAAATCCCTGCGGATATAAAGGAAAAGGATATTAAGAAGAAATATGAGAATGGGATTTTGCAGCTTTCTTTTCCACAGAAAGAAATGAAAAAGGAGGGAATATAATGATTCCCTCTCCCTTCTTGCACTTATTTAGCTTAAAACTGATATCATAGAAATAGTTTATCATAGCAATAAAATGGCTTGTCTTTTCCTTCAAAATAAGTTGCGCCAACTTTATTATATCCATTTTTCACAAATAAACTTTGTGCTTTATCATTTAATGAGTATGTATCCGTCTTTAAATAGAATATATCTTGTTCAATGGCATAAACCTCAGCAAAAGCTAATAAGTTACTGGCAATTCCACCTCCACGGATATCAGGGTCCACAACTAATCGATGAATAACCATATATTCCTTATTGGTATAGGTCCACTCTATTTCCTCATAGTTTTTACCGCCAATTTGATCGATCGTAATGGAACCAACCACTTTATCATCTATTATGGCAACAAAAAGATTATTATTTTCAATATCTACTTTGAAGCTAGTTTCATTTGGATATTTATGTGACCATTGATCATTTCCTTCTCCTTGCATGATAACTAAAGCTTTTTGTACGATTTCCATAATTACTGGCAAATCATCTATATGTCCTTGTCTAATTTCCACTTGTAATTTCTCCTATACAATAAATTCTTCTCTGATATCTCTATTAATTAGTGTGCTTTTTCTAAAAGTAGATATTCAGGAAAAATCATTATATAAATTTATCGACAAAAAAACCACTATTTTGATTAACAGAAGCTTATATTTCTATAATTTTAATTTTTTTGATAAAGTGAAACTTCCATCAGTGGGGGAAGTCTTACTGTCCGTTAAGAGTGGGATAAATAAAACTTTAGACCTATTCTAGTTTAAAAAAAATACAGCTTCATCAAAAATAAATTTCTGAGAAGCTGTATTTTATCTAATCTTTTTGTAAAACTAAAATCGAAGTTTATTTTCCGATAAATTGTTGTGTCCAGTAGTTTCCGTTTTCTACATATCCAACACCAATATGTGTAAATTTATTGCTTAAGATATTGGCACGATGGCCTTCACTATTCATCCATGCTTTCACTACTTCTTCTGGCGTTTTTTGACCTTTAGCAATATTTTCTCCTGCAGCTTTATACGATATACCAAATTGCTTCATCATATCGAATGGGCTTCCATATGTTGGACTTGTATGAGCAAAATAATTATTTGCACTCATATCTTGTGACTTCGCTTTTGCCACTTTGCTTAATCCAGTATCTAATGTAAGCGCAGGTAAGCCATTTTTAGCTCTTTCTTTGTTTGTTAATTCTACTACTTGTTTTTCATAAGCACTTACTGATGTTGCTGTTTTTGCAGAACTGTCTTTAGCCGAATCGGTTGTTGCATTATTTTGTGAAGTAGTCTTTTTAGGATTTGATTTACTTTGTTTATTTGTAGTGTCTTTTTGTTCTAGCGGACGATTTTCTACTTCCTTTTGTTTATTGTGCGTCTGTTGTTTTGCAACTTTTAGATCGTTCCATACTTTATCTATATCTACTTGATAATTAGTAGAAATATTGTTAAGGATTTTATTTAGTTGCTCTTCTGATAAATTATTAGATTGATAGATTATTTTTGCTTCTTGAGGTTGAATAGATGCTGCTTCTGCTTTATTTGCAAGCGGTGTTGCCAGCATTAATGTTGATGCTGCTGCTACTGAAAAAATTACATTTTTCTTTTTCATCGGTTATTTCCTCCTTGGTTATCCAAATCGAAAAATTAATAGATTTTGTTGTTTTCGACTTACAACAACATCATATCATACGATTTTTGTCATAATTTTGGATAAAAAATACAGATGAAAAATAATGTTGCGGAATAAATTAATAGATAAAAAGAAAATAGAATAGATTAATAGGTAGATCAACAAATATCTGTTGTTTATTTGGTTATAAATAAAGATGGATAAAAAAAACAATAATTGATTTTTTTTCTTCATCCTCCGTATTTTGGTCAAAAAAAATAGTTGACATATTTTTTTGACCAGCTCCAAAATAACATTAATGACAAAAGGTTTACAAAAATGTAGTGTTTATTACAAGTCACTAAACAGGAAAATTGCATAAAAAACGGCATAGTTGGAAAAATAAAAAGGATTAATATCTATAAAGAATGGAGTAATGATATGAATACACCGTATTGCTGCCCCAATTGCAAAACGAATCGCAGTCGCTTTAATATTATTCAGCAAGTCCCTCAATCGGTTAAGTTAGATCCGCAAACCGGTACTGTTGTAGAGGAATACACATCCGAGAATTTATCCTCATTTCATATGGGATATTCTGGTCCTGATTATCGCATTCAATGCGCTGCATGTGGATTGGTTGAAGAGGAAAAAACATTTATTAAATTTGGGGAAATGAAGGGATAATTTCTTTTCATTTCTAAACCTATTAAAAAAGCATCCCGTCTTCTTATAATAAAAAGTACGGGATGTCTTTTATTTGGACAACTATTCTAACAGAGGTTTCTCAACAATTACCTTCCATCCTTCTAACGGTGAACTCCTAATCAGTAATAGCTCTTTTCTTACTCTTCTAGATTTTTCGTTTTTCACATACACATTGCAATCGATTGAAAGGTTCACTTGCAACTCTTGCTCATAATCTTCGTGCTCTAACTCTTTCATGTCCATCATTTTTATATTCTCTATCATCGTTAGTTCAGAAGACCAATCTTGCTTCGTTGAAATAGATTGTAGTATCGTTGTATCCTGCTCTTTTATGCCAGCAATAAATGCTGTAGCTACATCATTGGGATTCAATTGCTCTAAATACTCCGTTAATTGCCCTGCTGCTTTATAAACCATTAATTTATGGGAAAAATCCATCTTATCTGTTTTATGAGTTGTGCTTCCTAAAAAGTGAACACAAAAATGACCAGTAAAATTATTTGCCAAAGCACCTGCACCATGTGGCATTCCATGCATGGATGCAGCATACCATTGATCCTCTACCATGATGAGGACCGCTCTCCGACGCCAGCTCCACTTACCCTCATAAATATCCTTCATTATCTTTGTATCTTCTGTAGTAAGCGGCTGTACGTCTGCATGCTGGCTTCCTGCTCTTCGCTGAACGTTGAACTGCTTACCTGTTTCAATGTCCATAATTGTAAACTTGCTGTATCTAGGAAGCCATTCATTAATCATATCCCATGACAATAACTGAATGTCAAAACTAATTGGCGAGGAAGTATTATCTCCTGTTGCTTTCACTATATGAGCGGAAGTTATGAAAGTACTACAAAATAGAAAAAGTAGAATTTGTTTATACACTGAGAACCACCTTCATTATAATTTTTCAATAATGAAAGTTTGCCCCATTTTCTCCTCTGTACTCTCGTGCACTTCGCATCACTAATAATTACCAATTAATGACACTATCGGTCATTTGCTTGTACTAGCTACTATATATCCTAAATCTTATAAGAGGTTCAATTCATTCTCTACTTTTTTCCAATCGATATTTTCACCAATAAACACCATATTTAATGGCATATTCATTTCCTCTTGCATAAATAAAGGCATTCCGTATGAGTACTGAAACAAATCTGGATATTTGGCTTGATGAAATTTAACATAGCCCTTAATACGGTAAATTGTATTAGGAAGCTCTCTTAAAAAGGATTCAAATTGATCTGCTGCAATACTCTTTTTAAAGGTATATACAAACGTACTTAAATGTAAGGCATGAACCGATGTCTTGGTAATGCCACTATATATATGACTTTCCATTTCCAGTAATTTTTCAAAAGGGAATTTAGAATAAGTTGTTAACACGGTAAATGCATGTGAGCAAATCGATTGCAGTTCAAACGTAATTTTTGCTTTTTCTGCTTCTGTTAATTGGTCTTCTTTATTAACGATTATTAAACTTGCATGTCTAGCTTGTTCCATAATAAGTTGCTGAATTGGGGCACTTAATGTAGATCGTTCAAGCCATTGTCTTCCATTTATCACTGTTATTATCCCTTTGAATCGAAGCTGATCTGCAAAAATTGGAGATAGGATACCATCTATTGTTTCTACTGGATGTGCAGCTCCAGTTGTTTCAAAATAAATAACATCAGGTTTTTCTTGCACCAATAATGTCTGAATTTGCGCTTCGACTTCATCTTGGATTGTGCAGCACACACATCCTCCCAGTAATTCTTTTAACGGAATATCTCCATCGATTTCATTGGAATCAATGGAGATTTTTCCTAATTCATTCATCAAGACAGCTACTTTGCGACCAAGCGCTTTCTCTTTTTTAAGTATTTCTTTTAACAATGTCGTCTTTCCACTTCCTAAAAATCCAGAAAGTACATATATATCTGTCTGTTTCATTTTATAAACTTCCTTTTATTATTTTTATAAGAAAGAAAAAGAGGATGACAATAATGTGTCACCCTTTTCTGGTTTAATTTAACCCTTATTTTTTCATTTCCTCTTTTAATACTTCTACTGCCTTTTTCATTTGTGTATCTGATTTTTGAATTTTTTCACGGAGTTTATTCATTAATTCGGTGGTTGTCTCACCCGTAATAACTCCATCTTCCTTTAATTTTTCTTTCTTTTGAAACTCTTTCGTAACATTTTCTGTGCTTTCATCAAAGTAGCCATTCGTATTGTCTATGTCATAGCCTAAAGCTTTTAACATTTCTTGTGCGATTTTGACTTCCTCTGAATTACTGCCTATTTTTAATTTGCTTTCTGGGTTAATCATTGTAAGACTTGCATAGCTTGGAAGCTCTACTTTATGTGTTGGCTCAATTCCTTTTTCATGGATCCAGCTACCATTCGGTGTTAACCATTTATCAACCGTAAACTTGATATTGCTACCATCTGTAAAGCTTTTCGCTTGCTGTACTGTTCCTTTTCCAAATGATTTCACTCCAACTAATGGTACATCAGCAGATTGATTTACAGCACCTGCTAAAATTTCAGAAGCGCTTGCGCTACCTCCATCAATTAGAACGACAAGTGGAATATCCATATTACTACTATTTTGTGAAGTAACTTTTTCGACTGTACCGTTTTTATGTTCAATTTGATAGATAACTTCCCCATCTGGAACAAAAAGCCCTGCAATTTTTTTGACTTCTTCTAAAAGACCTCCAGGATTATGCCTTAAATCAAGGACAATTCCTTTCATACCATCTTCTTGATATTTATTTAAAATGTCAACTAGCTCCGATGCAGTATGCTCCGAGAAGCTGGTAATCTGGATTTTAGCAATTTTATCTTTATCCATTTCCCCATAAACCGTCTCAATTGGAATTGTATCTCTTGTAATCGTGATTTTTAATGGTTCACTTGCACCTGATCGTTCAATTTCCAATTCTACTTTTGTTCCCTTTTCACCGCGGATTAATAGAACTGCTTCTGATGAGCTCATTCCTTGAAGAGACTTTCCATCCACCGTAAGAATTTTATCATTCGGCTTAATCCCTGCTTTTTCAGCTGGAGAACCTTTAATAGGAGATACTACAACTATACTATCATTTAACTGTTGTATTTCAGCTCCTATCCCTTCAAAAGAGGAGGAAATACTTTGTTGAAAGCTTGCTGCTTCTTCTTCATTCATATAATCTGAATAAGGATCATCCAAAGCTGTAAACATACCATCAATAGCTCCATTAACGAGATCGTCTGAACTTAAATCTTTATAGTAGCTGTCCATTAATGTGTCATAGGCAGTATATAATTTATTAAATTCATCTCTTTGATTGTTTACTGTTACAGCAGGCTCATCCCCAAAGGAAAAGGCAATCGTCGTAATTCCAGCAGCTGCAATTACAACTACAAATAAAAGCATTACAAAATAAAACTTTTTTATTTTAAAATACCCTTGTTCATTTTCCTGTTCTTGTTCTATTTCCTTTTCCGTATTATTTTGTTCGTTATCCAAATGTTTCACCACTTTCGTTAACAAGAGAGTTATAAATTATGTATAAAGATAGAATACCATGTTTAATTTTATTTAATCAAATGTAAGGAAGCTCCATTTTAATAAAGTGAAACTTCCATCAGTGGGGGTTTTCCCCTCATCCCCCACTGATACCAATCGTACCTTTACGGACAGTTGATCTCCCACCTATCTTCCTCGTATTCTCATAAAAAAAGAGGGGGAGAGTCTTACTGTCCGTTAAGAGTGGGATAAAGCAGAAAGGAAATATATATTTCTTTCCTGCTTACTTTTTATATTTTTCGAACAACCTTAAAGTATTCTTCTAGCGTCCAGTCATTTTCAAAAATATCTTTTGCAGATTTTTTCCCAACATATCGAAAATGCCATGGTTCAAATTTATACTGTGTAATGTTTTCTTTTCCCTTAGGATAACGGAGTATAAAGCCATATAGATGAGCATTTTCCTTTAACCATTTACCTTCTTTTGTCTCTCCGAATTCTTCCGTTAGAAGGAACTCAGCACTTTGACTGGATATATCCATGGCAAGACCTGTTTGATGTTCACTATTACCAGGATATGCAACTGCCTGCACAGCCTTCTCTTCTCCAACACGATCTACTTCTGCTCCAAATAGTTCTGTCTGGCGATCAAAGGAGCGATATCCTGAAACTGCATAAAGCGTTACGCCGCTTTTCTTTGCACCATTAAACATTTCTTCCAATGCCTTAGCTGCTTCTTGCCTCATATAGCTCTTTTCAATATCCTGATTACCAAAAGAAAATTCTACATTTGGCCGTACTAAATCTTCTGGTGTATATCCATCTGGCAAACCGAATTCTTTATTGACAAGAGATACAATATTTGTTGGGTTTTGAATAATATTTCTTCCATCTACTACTTTAATTTCATTAAAAAAGACAGATTCTAATGTCCAAGGATACTCTTCTTCCTCTGGCACATCTTCGGAAGTATTTTGCTCCTCTTCCTTCCCCTGGTCTTCTGTGTTAACTGATGTTTCACTATCTTGCTCATCTGCTTTCTTGTCCCAAAAAGAAATTTTCTCTTTTATTGATGTTAAATCTACTCTTTCACATCCCGTTAACATAGCTAATGCTAATGCTAGAGAAGAGATTGCTACTGATTTTTTCATTTAATTCACCTTACATATCGTTAAATTTTCTTCTTGCACATGATTTGATAAAGGTATGCAAAAAGCATACCTTTATCTGTTAACAATTATTTAATTGCCGCTTCTAAAGCCACTTCTATCATCTCGTTAAATGTTGTTTGTCTTTCCTGTGCAGTTGTTTCTTCGCCTGTTAAAATATGATCGCTTACTGTTAAAACAGATAGTGCTTTACGATCGAATTTAGCAGCGATTGTATAAAGTGCTGCTGTTTCCATTTCTATCGCTAGAATTTGGTATTTAGCCCACTTTTCTAACTCCGAATTATCATTATAAAACATATCCGCTGTAAAGACATTTCCTACTTTTAAGGATAGTCCTTTTTCAAGTCCGCTATCATACGCTCTTTTTAATAATTCAAAATCAGCTGTTGGCGCATAATCAACACCGCCGAATGTTAATCGATTCATTTGGGAATCAGTTGATGCACTCATAGCAAGGATTACATCTCTTACTTTTACATCCTTTTGAATAGCACCGCAAGTACCAACACGAATTAAATTTTGAACATTATAGCTACTAATTAGTTCATTAATATAAATTGAAATAGATGGTACACCCATGCCTGTCCCTTGTACACTAATTCTTTGCCCTTTATATGTTCCAGTATAACCAAACATATTGCGGACTTCATTATAGCATGTTGCATTTTCCAAGAAATTTTCCGCAATGTATTTGGCTCTTAACGGATCTCCTGGAAGTAAGACTGTTTCTGCAATTTCGTGTTCTTTTGCACCAATATGTACACTCATTTTATTTCCTCCAATTAATACTTCATTACTTATTTAAATCCAAATTTTTCTACTTATGAAAACTTCACTATTTGTACTATATCATATTCTAATATGCTGTAAAACATATTTAATTTTAGGATAACATTTTTTTAGAGGGTTATACTATATTTAGTTTTCCTCTAGCTTTGAGGCAAAACAATCTTAATATGGAACAAATGATTGGAGGGGGATTATTATGGGAAAAAAACATCGAAATCGAATCAATTCTCCAAAGAAAAATAATCATATTCCAAAAGAGGCTATTATCGCAGAACACGAAGCACATGGTAAAGAGTATTCTGCAACTAGAAGAAAAAGGTAACAAAAGCTTCCATCAGTGGGATTTTTCATCTCCCACTGATGGTTAGCTGCACTTATCAGATCTTTACGGGAGAGTTTCCCCCCTCGCTTCCTCCATTCTCCGAAGCTAAAGGTAAGGCTTACCGCCCTTTAAGAGTGGGATAATCTGAAATAAAAACAGGTGGGAAGTTTATTCCTATTGATTAACACGATGGTTTAAGAAAAATTTTGATTTTCTACACACCTTTATGTTGCGACATTTTTACAATAAAAAAATAGCAAGGATTTCTCCTTACCATTCTTATTTTCTATTCATCAATTTCTTCATCAATAATGCATTTGTCCAATAAATATTCAAATGTAATGTCAGCCAATTCTTCAATTTCACCTTCAGTGGGAACGAATCCCCTTTTTAATAGCTCACGAAAGAAAAACTCTGCTATTTCTTCTGTATCAATAATCACGTCGATTTCTTTCAAGCTTATCGCCCCCTTTTTAAAGAATATATGTGACATTTTAAAAATAATGCTTTCTTAAAAAAATTATCTGATAAAACAGACTTTTTTTCAAGTGAAATAATAGGAACTAATTCAAAAATATTCTTTTTATAAATTAGACCACTAGTGTTGCATAAATAGTGTCATAATTTTCAGTTTACTCACCTTCCCTGTTTAGAGGCAAAAAAGTAAATACCCAATCAAAGGTGGCCCCATCCATTTGGAAATTTATTTACAATTAGACTTTTGCAACGACGACAATTTGCATATTTAAGGGATGGCTTTTCCTTCAATCTTTCGAAGCCAAACATTCGCTGGTTTCCACAATGCAGCCCTTAGATAACGGCTAATCTGTAAGGTTTTTCGCTTGCTTCTGGTCTCGATTTGCACGAGAACATGTAGGCAAAAAACAATTAGTGCGATAAATACTTGATTTTGAATCGCCCATTCGCTTTGACCGTAGAACTTTTTGATGCTGAGATGTTGTTTGATCCATTTAAAAAACAGCTCAATTGCCCACCGTGATTTATACATTTCTGAAATTTCTTCGGCGCTTAAATCAAAACGATTTGTAATTAAATGAAGTTCATTTCCTTTTGAGTCCATCACTTTTAGAAGCCGAAAGTAATTTTCAGCACGGTTTTGAGTCGTACCTATAAACACCATTTGGTCTGATAAAACAGCTGTATCCTTGGGTAGCTTAAAATCGTAAACGTTCCGTATGACTGCATTTTTGCGTAGCCGTGAAAGAAAGAAGTAGCCATCATCAGTCATGCGATCAAAGCGCTCGTAGTCTAGATAACCACGGTCAAACACATACATGCATTCCTTGTCATCCACCATGATTTCAAGCTGACCACGGTCATGTTCTTTTGCCGTTGTCATAACGGCCTTTTCAGGATAGGATATACCCTTTTCCATAAACACAAGGCGCAAATGTAACTTTACACCTGCTTTTGTTTTGCGGAATTTAGCCCATTTATGATTGGTCAAATTAAGTGGCAATGTGCTTGAATCAATGATTTTTAACGGCATCACGAGTTTCGTGTAATGCGTTTTGGCATGAATTTGTGACACTAAATCAAGGAAAAGCCTTTGAAATAGATCAGGGTTTATGCCGTTTAACCGCCGTGACAACTGAGAAATACTAATAGAATCAAGGTCTATCCCTTTTTGAAGCTGGTCATCGAAAAGACAATCACCCAGCGCATGCAGACTTTCAATTTCTTGTAGCTGCGCAAAAAGTAGTAATTTTAGAAATGACTCTGTCGTTAATTTTTTCGTATAGTAATCTAATTTCATCGTTTTCACGTTTTCTTCAAATAATTGAAGATTTATAGGTGAAAACCATTGTCCAAATGAAGTTTTTCGTGTAATCTTGTCCATGTGATGGTCCTTTTTTAGTGGATTTGGACGGGTTACCACCTGACTAATCCATTATAAAGGACTTTTTCTTTGCGCAAAATAATAATATTGAACATTTTGAGTATTTTTAATAGTGAATTTAAATTAATGCAACACTAGTGAAATTAGACATGTTTATGAAAGCTGAAACATATAGATTTACTATAAAAAAAGGGAGGCACTATTAATGAATAAAATCCAATACCTAGTCGAAGATATAAAAGTAGATTTAAACGAAGAAGACAGTCAAATTCTTGCTATTTTTCATTCCCTTTTAAAGAAATTATTTTCTCTTCTGATAATTAGTAGTGTTCCAATGTTTATTTATCTCTTATTCTAGATTTTTGTGTTATTGTCTTTATCCGTTTTTTTGCTTACTTGTTTCAATTTTCGGAGGGTTAACTTCATTACTTGTTCATACTCTGGATCTTTAAATAAAGAATATAAAATACTGTAATCATTATAGATATCTAACAATCCGTCAATTAGCTCTTTCTTTTCCTTCGTTCTTTCTAACAATTCCTTTTCAGTCTTGTGGAAAGAACTATTTGTTTTTTTTAAGTCGATAGACTTTTGTTTTTTATCCATTATATATAATAAACCTAATTTTTGTATAAATGAATCCGCACTATCCGCATCTGCCACCAAGGTTAATTCATCTTCCGCTGCCTCTAGCCATTCTCCATCACTAACTCTAGAAAGCTCGTAAATTACATCTTCCCATGCATCTGTTTTATATCTCCAAATTTCTGTTCGGAATCCCATAATCTTAAAAAGATTGGATCCATATCCTTTCACTTTTACTAAATCGCCAATAAAGAAGCGATATTCGATATCTATTTTCTCTGAATCCATTATTTCACCATCATACTCAGAAAGCATTTGTAAACTGGATTCTAAATATAACCCTTCACTTTTATTCACTTCATATACATGC
The DNA here is from genome assembly GCF_024219955.1 of Niallia sp. RD1. Lineage (NCBI taxonomy): Bacteria > Bacillati > Bacillota > Bacilli > Caryophanales > Bacillaceae > Niallia > Niallia sp. RD1. Next base: position 4,488,221 of record NZ_CP100420.1, read on the forward strand.
ATATTATCTAAATACTTCACATCTGTAATTTTGCCAACTGTTCCATAAATAGTGATAACTACTGTATCACCAATTTTAAATTTAGGTTTTTTACGATTCGCCATAATTACTAATCCTCTCTAAACAAGATTGGGTGGCATTGCCAACTTATGCGGTTTTCCCCCCACACCTTGAATAGAACATTTGATCAATGAAGATGGGGGATCTTAAAGGAATATAAACCTATCTTCAGTTACCATTTAATTTTCATCCTTTTTGTTCATTAGACTTTCACATTCATTTGTTACTACCATCATATGCAATACTCTAATATTCGCTCATAATAAATTCCTTTCTTCCTGAATCAAACGATTTAAAGACACTTCAAACTGTTTATTCATTATATGTCTATCTATACATAGGAAGAATACATTTGTGCTTATAAGTACAAGCAATAGCTCTTCCTTTTTTTCTTTCCAATTACAGGACCTTTAGATAAATTCGGCAGCAGTTTAAAAACATCTCCATTTGCATAAAAAAACATCCAAACAATTTCTTGCTGGATGTCATCAATAACTATAATTTTTCTTTTCTTCTTGAAATAGATATTGTTCCCAAGCCTCATCAAAAACACGCATACTTTGCAAATAGTGACCATTTAATTCTAAATATTCACTGATCTCATCATAGTCAAAACTATTCTTTGGAAAATCATGATCAAGATAAGCTTCATTTGCAAATTCACTAATTTGATCATTTGGTTCAGGATGTCGAAACTTCATTAAAAAATGATAAAAGGATTTAGTCATGCTCTCACCTTCCTTGATCAATTGATATAACGTATACTATACATAAATGAAAATAATGGTGCAAGTGATTTACCTAATTTGAAACAAGCACATATTGATCAGGATATCTTATTGTCTATCAATCACTGTCTTCTGTTATTAAACACCAGTAAATTACTGCTTACCTTGTCCTTTAAAAGGGTAATTTAATCGTAATAGTACTGTGTTTTCTTTAAAAAGGAGGAAAAATTAAAAAGCAATATGAAAAAGGGATTAAAATACATTATTTACTCGCTTATTTTTATCGTTATTATAAGTATGTTTTATTTATTAATTGATTCGAAACAACCGGAAAGAAATGTCTATAAAAAAATTGCTGATGGAAAACAGGTCAACTATTTAATTGTCGGTGATAGTATAGGTCGTAGCTCAGGAGCTAGCAATAACCATAGAAAATGGTTTCAACTTGTAGAGAGAAGTTTAACAAAAAAATACGGAGGATCTTTTAAAAGACATTTAGTTGTACAAAGTGGCGCTACAGCATTTGAAGGCTTATATAAATTGAAAAATAGCTTATCTAAAGATGTTGATTTAGTATTCATTGTGTTTGGAGAAAATGATCGAAAATATATGGACGATAAGCAATTTTACTTCTTTTATCAATCTTTATTAGAAGAAATCGTCATCCGTCATCCGCATGCAGAATTAGTGACAATTACGGAAAGTAGTCTAGATAACGAGGATTTTGTTCACATAATTAAACAATTATCAAAAGAATTTTATGCTACCAATATCGATATGAGAATTCCTTTTCGAAACTCTGGTCTATCCACTGAACGTTTAACAAATGATCTGGTACATCCAAATGATTATGGTTACTATTTATATGCACAAGCAGTTGTTGATACAATGAACAAAGCAATTCGGGAGAAAAAAACCGTTCTCACTTCCACTATTCCAGTTAAAGAAGTATCTAGTCTAGAAATGAATACTCTTCATCCATTTCATTCAATTGATCCTTCTTTTAAAAACGAAGCAGGCTTTTATACATCGAATAAAATTGGCGCTGATATTGAATATCATTTTTCCGGATCTTTTTTAGGAGTGAACGTAATTAGAAGTGAAAAAGGTGGCATGATAGATGTTTTTGTAGATGATAACTATGTGACAACTATATCCACATGGTGGCCGTTTAAGAAAGAAAGATCCTTATATGTCACGAGTGGATTAACCGATCGGAATCATACAGTTACCTTTCAATTATCTGCAAATAAATCAAGGTATAACATAACAGATCAACAACTAGTTCAAATTTCTTCTATTATTACTAATTAACATGATCTTTTGAGAAAAAGCATTTTCAACCAAATAACCCCAAACAATTATACGTACATGCTAAGAAAAGTTCGTATAATTGTTTGGGGTTTTATTCATTTTAAAAGGAAGGTTTGTGGTGATCACCCGCAGACGGAATACACTTCGCTTTCCATGGGGCGAGCGCCAAGCCTCTCGCTTCTTAAGTTCCAGTGCGGGGTCTGCCTCTCCTTCTATTTAAACAATCGCAAGTACTTTCCGTAACCTTTTTCTTCAAGCTCTTCTTTGGGGATAAATTTCATCGCAGCTGAATTCATACAGTAACGTAAACCAGTTGGATTTGGTCCATCATTGAACACATGACCTAAATGGGAATCCGCTTCTTTACTTCTCACTTCGGTACGAATCATGCCATGACTTGTATCCTTCTTTTCTATTAATTCCTCTTCATCGATTGGTTTTGTAAAGCTTGGCCAACCGCAACCCGCATCATATTTATCTAGAGAACTAAACAACGGTTTTCCAGAAACAACATCTACATAAATACCTTCTGAAAACTCATCCCAGTAGTCATTACGAAATGGTGGTTCAGTTCCATTATTTTGAGTTACTTCATATTGGATTGGTGTTAAATTTTCTTTTAATTTATTTTTTTCCATTAATTCTCTCTCCAATTCGATTGAATATATGATGCACGACCTGAACCAATATGATAACGATTATAATGTTCAGGATTTTTTTTATAATAATCCTGATGATACTCTTCAGCAGGATAAAATGTTGAAGCTGGAAGTATTTTTGTTGCTATCGGTTTGTTAAATTTTCCGCTTGCTTCTAATTGCTGCTTCGATGCTTCAGCTAAGTTCTTCTGCTCTTCAGTGTGATAAAAAATTACTGTTTGATAAGATTGTCCACGGTCATAGAATTGACCACCAGGATCAGTTGGATCAATTTGTTGCCAATAGATATTAAGAAGTTTTTCATAAGAGTACACACTCGGATCATACGTAATTTGAACCGCCTCATAATGTCCTGTCGTCTCTGAACAAACTTCTTTATATGTTGGATTTTCTTTATGACCACCTGTATATCCTGAAATAACTTTCATGATTCCAGGCTCTTGATCAAAAGGCTTAACCATACACCAGAAACAGCCACCTGCAAATGTTGCTAATTCCGTATTCTTTTCCACTTAAACAGCCCCTTTTAAAAACATTCTCCTCTTTTTATTCCCTTATATGTTTGATTTCACACTATTAGCTTAATGTTTAATGTAGAAATATGCAAAAAATAAAGCCTTTATTGATTAAATAATTAATTATCCCTTGCTTTTTATAAAGTGAAACTTCCATCAGTGGGGGTTTTCCTTCCTCTCCCACTGATGGTTAGTTGAACCATTCAGACCTTTACGGACAGTTGATCTCCCACCTATCTTCCTCGTATTCTCCTAAGCTTGAGGCGGAAGTCTTACTGGCCGTTAAGAGTGGGATAAAACAAGGATTCATCCATTTTCATAGATGACACAGATCATCTCTTCCTAAATTGCTTTGTCGTGCTTTTCCATTTCTTCTTCTCATCAGACTTTGCCTTTTTATCTTGACGTCTTTCTAAAAAAGCTAATTCCCTTAATAATTTTTTATAGCTTTGCAGTCTTTCTTCTTCCAATTCTCCCTCTTCAATAGCAAGTTTCACAGCACACCCCATTTCTTTTTCATGCTGACAATCTCTAAATTTACAACTTGCTGCAAGCTCTTCTATTTCTGAAAAACTGTTAGAAATCCCGTCTTCACTATTCCATAATTGAAGCTCTCTCATCCCTGGAGTATCGATTAAAATCGCATTATTTGGTAATAACACCATTTCCCGGTTAGTCGTAGTATGCCTACCTTTTGCATCTGTATCTCTAATTTCTTGTACTTCCTGTTTTTCATAACCACACAAATAATTCGTTAATGTCGACTTCCCCACACCAGATGATCCTAATAAAGCAACTGTCTTTCCAGGATGAAGATATGTTTTCAACTGATCCAATCCGATATTATTTACAACACTTATCGTTATTACAGGTATCCCCAAAGCGACTGATTCAACTACCCTTAATTTTTCGCTTAAATCTGCTGTTAGGTCGGCTTTCGTTAACACAATAACCGGACTCGCACCACTTTCCCATGTTAAGGTTACATATCTCTCTAATCTTCTTATATTTAAATCTTCATTTAAAGAATTGACCAAAAAAATCATATCTATATTTGCTGCTACTATTTGTTCTTCTGTATTGTTCCCTGCTACTTTTCTCGAAAATTTGCTTTTTCGCGGCAAAATATTAGTAATCGTTCCTTTTGCTTCGGCACTTCTTGGGGTAAGAATAACCCAATCTCCTACAGCAGGGTATCCCTCTCTTGATTGTGCACCGTAAGCTAATTTTCCGGAAACCTCACATAACAGTTCTCCGTAAACAGTCCACACACGATACATTCTTTTATGTTCTAAAGAAATTCTACCAATTATTTGATTTACCTTTGCTATCTTTTCATATGCTTCTTTTACATTATCATTAAAACCGATATGCGTTAATTCCATGTATTGACCTCCAAATATTTGCAAAATAAAAAACCATGATGCATACAGCCCATGGTTTTCTTACAAACAATTAAAAGTTTTAACAAGAGAACGCATATTAACCACATAAAATGCGGCCAAGAATAAAATACGTACTATTGTGATAACCGTTTGGGCTGTATGCTATATAAAATACTCGACTTAAAAAATGTATTTTTGCTCATAAAACATCAGCCCCTTTCATTTAATAACTTTATTATATAAATTTTCCAACAAATTGTAAAGTAAATTTCCCTCTCTGACATTAGGCACTTTCCCTAATCTTTTGGCATATTCTATTTTCAGAAGGCTCTTTCTAAAAAGTCAACTTACAAGATTTACTTTTAAATCGCTTAGAAAACAGCATTAAAGATAACGAATAGGAGGAATTTCTATGCCACAAAATCACTATCACTCGATACATGAAGCTGGTATGTATAATGTATTAAGTGATTATTATAAATATACGAATCCAGAATTACATGTTTATTATTATCATAAACACCTTCTAAGCTTAAAACATGCTTTTAGCCATGAGGAGAAATCTGCTATTGTAGCTGATGTTGATCGGCAGAAAGAATATGGGAAAATAAGAATATTACATGGTTCGCAAAACTTGGCAATTGTTGATATCTATATTAACGGTATGCGTATGTTTAAAGAGGTGTCCTTTAAAACAATGAGCAATGATTTAACATTGCCGGCAGGAAAATACCAAATTGATATTTATGAAACTGGAAAAATGATTGATGCCTTATGCAGTCAGAAAATTAGTGTGGAGAGCAACATATATCATACTTTCGCTTTTTCTGGCTCTGAGAAGAAAATAAAGATCCATTCTTTTCCCGAATATCCAGTTGTCCCACCTAACGAAACAAAATTACGATTTATTCAACTGGCAGAAAACTTGCCAACAATTGATATCGCTGTTCAAAAAGGCGATACCATCTTTCCTTCCATCCTTTATAAAGGAGCTAGCTCTTATTTAGGTTTGTATCCAATGACCGTTAACTTAGAGGCAAGAAATGCAGAAACAAAAGAAGTAATAATCGCATTTCCACCAATACGGTTAGAAGCTGATAAAACATACAGTGCAATTATTGTGGAAGGACACGAAGACAAACGATGTGAATTACTGTTATTTTCCTGTTAAAAAAAGGCTATTCCATCACGTTTCTGCAAAAACAATCTAGCTTGCTTAATCGTTTTGTTTTCACATGAGACTTTAAATGGAATAGCCCTTAGTATTATGCTTATTCAGTTGGCAGTAACAAGTTAAATTGAATAATATTTTGTTCTAAATCAAATGTTTTCGCTTCTATAAGCATTCCATTTTTCAGGTCCATTTTTGTTAAATGAACATATATTTCTTCATCCTCTGGGTTTATATCAACCCATTCTGGGAACTTATATTGATTGGCGATAAAATTCATAACATAAGAAACTGGCAGTGGCAGCTGGCCAATACTGATTTCTTTTTGCTTTAATAATAAATCTCCGTTTTCTAATGCAATGGGTTCAAAGGACAACTTCATTTGAATATCTGTATTAAATATTGGCAAGGTACCGTATAACTCTACTTGATCCGCTATATTAATTTCATAATGAATGGGTCCATTAAGTCCTTCCTTTTCTAGATAATGATTAATTAACTTAGTTAAGTCCTCACGATTTGTCGTAACAGCAAAAGGTACTTCTTCCCGTTCTTTTTTCTTGATGATTGGTGACTTCTCGACAGGTTTAAATATCATAATAGCTAAAAAGATAATACAAACTACGAGAACACCTACTAATGTTAAAAATGCTACTTTCCACTTATTGTTAAACAACCTTTTCTCCTCAATTCTCTGTTTGCAAATTCTCTAGTATTTCAGCTAACGGTGCTGTTAACATCTTATTATATATAGCCTCTGCAATAAGCTGATACCCTTGGTCATTAGGATGAAAATAATCTTCATACAGCAAATCTGAAGTTGGATTCTCAAAAATATTTTCAATGCTAACAAAATAAGTATGCTCATATTGTGCTAATACTTTTTCGCTCGTACGATTCCAATCTGCAACAATTTGATTCATTTCTTTTATATCAGAAAACATCTTTATAAATGGGTTATAAACCCCTACTAATATAATAACAGCATTAGGATTGTTTTCTCGTATAATTGACAATACCTCATTTAGGTTTCTTTCATAGTCACTTAATTGTTCATTAAAAGAATCAACTTGTAAATTGGTGAAGTTTTTTCGTACCACTTTCATAATGTCATTTCCACCAATAGTAAGAATGACACCATCTGCTTTTTTAAGCGATTCACTAACTTCCTCTGTTTTAATTCTTTTTAATAACTGATCTGACCTGTTGCCCCTTACACCATAATTAATAAAATCCGCCTTATTTACCCCTTTTGTTTCTTCTAGCAAATTCTGCAGATAAGGAACATACCCACCTTTTCCTGTGCTGTCGCCAACACCTTGTGTAAGAGAGTCTCCAACAGATACTATTGATAATTCCTGTGGTAAAAAACTTACTGGAATATCCTTTTTTTCTGTTACTACGATATCTTTTTCTGTATTATATAGTGTCTGATTAGAGCAGGAAACAAGCATTAAAAGAGAAATTAATAAAACAAGAAAGGTAAATGGTTTTTTCATCATTTCACCTACCTTCATTTTTATAGTATAGCATATTGGAGAGGGTTCGAAATTATTTTATGTACTTATTTTTTTACCAATAATCTCCCGCTATGCATCCAATTTCACTTTCAAAAGAGTAAAATAATTCTCTTGTTTTTGCTCATTCAATTTATCAAAAATTAGTCTTATCCCTTAACGGATAGTAAAAACCCACTGATGGACGTTTTCTTTGTTACTAGTTTTGTGAGAGCGGAATGAAAATTTTAAAAGACGTTCCTCTTCCCTTTTCACTTTGTACTTCGATACGTCCATTCATCTGTTCAACCATTTGGTAACAAACCATTAGCCCCATTCCAGTCCCTTTTTCTTTCAATGAATAAAAAGCAGTACCTAATCGGTTTATCTCTTCTTCTGTCATGCCAATACCAGTATCGGCTATTTCAAATACGCCATATTCTTTTGTTGAAGAGAGGCTAATTGTAACCGTTCCACCATTTTTCATTGCTTCAATTGCATTTTTTAAAATATTGATTAACACTTGCTTCAATTCGTTATTATTTGCTTCTATGTATACTTGCTGTATATTCTTTATAAAATGAATCCCTTTGCCCATCATTGCATAAGAGTGCATTAAATCAATCACTTTATTCGCTAAATCTGCACCATCGATCTTTTGAGATTGATCTACATCAGGTTTCGCAAGCGATAAATAATCATTGATAATCGTTTCTGCACGATTCATTTCCTCAATCATTAGTTTAATATATGTTCTTTCCTCTTCACTCATATGTTCTTTTGCATAAAATATTTGCAAAAAACCTTTAACTACAGTCATTGGATTTCTTATTTCATGTGCAACGGAAGCAGCTAGTTGACCAACAGCGTTCATCTTTTCCGCTTTCTGCAGTTCCCGATTCGTTTTCAAAAATTCTACAATATTATCCATTTGAGTAAGAGCTTCTTCCATCGTAGTTAATTGAAAATCCTTTGAAATCGTCCCAAGTTCTTTCGCTGTATTAGTTAATCGATAAAAAAGGGAAGCGAGATTATCGACAACTTCATTATAGTTTTTCATTAAGCCCTGTAATTCAGGATTATCAATTACTTCCATTTTAACATCAAAATTCCCTACACTTATTTCATTTAAACCTATCATCATCTTGTTAATAGGACGAAGTATTTTATTTAACCATCTTCTGATAAAAAGGAAAATGAAGAGATAGCTAACAAGTATAAATAAGATTGTTTGGACAGCTAATTTTTTTAGAAAAATGAAGAGTTCACTAACTTTTCTCTCCACTCCTATAACTCCTACTAATTGTCCCTTTTCGTCATTAATAGGAGTGAATGAACTCATATAATAATCTTCCTTACGTTTGTATATGCTACTATGCTGCATTTCATGCAATATTTGTGTTTTATTGTAAATAGGCATAATATTCTCAGCTAATGTATCTACATAATTGATTTCCTTTATTTGATCGTGTGAAGAAATAACGGCAATACTTGGTTGATTTTCATTTTCTGCAGTCATTGAAAAATAAAGGCTTTCCTCCATATCTGCTATGTTTTCCCTAAATTCAGACGAATATAAAACCTGTAACAGTTGTTCAGAATCAAGATTCTTCCATTCCTTCATTTTCAAAGAAACATTTTCACTTAGTAATGTTAAGATTTCTTCTCCATCTTCTTCAACATGTATTTTTAGCTCTTTAAAATGATGAAAGAAAATTATGGTTATAAAAACCATTAGAAAGAAGAAGGGCAGAAAAAAAGATAATAATTGATATTTATTCACAAACGGAATATTGCAAATTTTTTTTATCATACTGGCCACCTATTTCTTGTATTCCTTCGTGTTTAATAGACATACTGTAAAAAATTAACATGTTTACATATCCTTCATTTATTTAAATAGTTCACTAGTGTTGCGTAAATAGTGTCATAATTTTCAGTTTAATTGTTTACTCTACTTAGAGCCAAAAAAGTAATTACCTTTCTAAAGGCGGCTCCTGTCCATTTGGAAATTTATTTACAATTAGACCTGTGCAACGACAACAATTTGTTGATTAAGGGATGGCTTTTCCTTCAATTTTGCGAAGCCAGACATGTGCTGGTTTCCACAATGATGCCCTTAAATAACGGCTAATTTGCAAGGTTTTCCGCTTACTTTTTGTTTCGAGTTGTACCAGAACATGAAGACAAAAAACAATAAGTGCGATAAACACTTGATTTTGAATCGCCCATTCACTTTGACCGTAGAATTTCTTGATATTGAGATGTTGTTTAATCCATTTAAAAAACAGCTCAATTGCCCATCGTGATTTATACATTTCCGATATTTCTTCGGCGCTTAAGTCAAAACGATTTGTGATTAAATGAAGTTCATTACCTTTTGAATCTATTATTTTTAGAAGTCGAAAATAGTTTTCAGCTCGGTTTTGAGTTGTACCAATCAACACCATTTGATCCGACAAAACAGATGAATCCTTGGGTAGTTTAAAATCATAAACCTCCCGTACGACTGCGTTTTTTCGTAGCCTAGAAAGAAAAAAGTAGCCTTCATCGGTCATGCGATCAAAACGCTCGTAGTCTAGATAACCTCGGTCAAACACATACATGCATTCTTTATCGTCAACCATAATCTCAAGTTGACCACGATCGTGTTCGCTTGCCGTTGTCATCACGGCTTTTTCGGGATAGGATTCTCCCTTTTCCATAAATACAAGGCGTAAGTGTAACTTTACGCCTGCCTTAGTTTTGCGGAACTTCGCCCATTTATGATTGGTCAAATTTAGTGGCAAAGTACTTGAATCAATAATTTTTAACGGCATGACAAGTTTTGTGTAGTGTGTTTTGGCGTGAATTTGTCCGACTAAATCAAGGAAAAGTCTTTGAAACAAATCTGGATTTAGACCATTTAAACGGCGCGAGAGCTGAGAAATGCTTATAGAATCAAGGTCGATTTCCTTTTGAAGATGATCATCAAAAAGGCAATCACTTAACGCATGAAGACTTTCAACTTCTTCTAATTGTGCAAAAAGTAATAGTTTTAGGAATGATTCTGTCGTTAACTTTTTCGTATAGCAATCTAATTTCAATGTTTTCACCTGTTCTTCAAATAATTGAAGATTAATTGGCGAAAACCATTGTCCAAATGAAGTTTTTCGTGTAATCTTGTCCATGAGATTGGTCCTTTTTTAGTGGATTTGGACGGGTTACCACCTGACTTATCCATTATAAAGGACTTTTTCTATGCATAAAATAATAAAAGTGAACATTTCGAGTATTTTTAATAGTGAAATTAAATTAATGCAACACTAGTGTAAATAGTTTTAAAAATAGTTTTGTAATTTAATTATATTTTGATTCGACATTTTCACTTAAATTCCCTTTAATTACTCCATTTTTTTTAAGAGAAATCCCATTTTGTATAATTTGCAATAATCCTCATAGAATTGCACACCATCAGCTCAAGTAAAGGGTATGTATTTCCTCAACTATAAATAAACCCATCTTTATAAAATAAAGATGGGCTCTCTGTTATATTTACAAGTATGCTATTATTTCAACTTTATAATGAAGAACGATACTACTATTCGATATAGTAACTAAAACCAATGGCCCCTTGTCCTGTATGAGTCGAAATAACTGGTGTCGTATAGTCGATATCCACTTTATTGAAACCAGTAGCCTTTTCGATTGCTTCTTTTAACTTTAGGGCAACTTCAAGACTACCAGCATGTGTAATCCCGACACTTTTAATTTTTTTGCCAATACTATCTTCTACAAAAGCACTAGCTAAAAACTTTACTGCCTGAGAACGACTTCTTACTTTTGCAATAGGCGTATATACACCATCTTCAAGTGTTGCAATTGGTTTAATATTTAATAAAGAACCTAGAAAAGCTTTCCCTTTTCCGATTCTACCGCCCTTCATTAAATTCTCCAATGTATCTACAACGACATATAATTTCGTATGTTTTTTTACATGATTTAATCTTTGCAAAATTTCAGCAACGTTATGCCCTGCTTGAACCATTTCTGCAGCTTCTAATACTTGAAAAGATAAAGCTTTAGATATAAACTCAGAGTCTACTACAAATACCCTTGCTTTTGTTAATTGACTGGCACTTTTCGCTGATTCTACCGTACCACTCATTCCGCCTGTCATATGAATGGAAATAATATCATATCCCTCGTCAGCAAGTTCATCATATTTTTCAACAAAAGTGCCAACAGATGGCTGTGAAGTCTTTGGTAATTCTTCTGCTTTTACCATTTTATCGATAAATTCAGCTGGTGTTATATCCACTCTATCCAAATAAGATTTATGATCAATATAAATAGATAAAGATATTACTTCAATTTCATATTTATTTAATATTTCCTGTGATAGATCAACTGTTGAATCTGTAACAATTTTGATTTTTTTCATTTTACACTTCCCTATTTGTCATTCGTTTTTCATTTAAGCGCTTTCTTTACTAAAGTTTTATTATTAATTTATTTATATGCTCTGCTATTATTTTTTGAACATATATAATTCACTATACCACAAATTATACTTTTCGTAACCTGTGAATTAAATCACATTACACTTCCGCTTTATGGGAAAAACTTAATTTAAAGGAAATATTATAAAGTAAACTCCCCAATAATACAATCAGCCTTTCTAAGCTGTCTAACTGCAGACAAACCATAACTCTTAGAAGTAGAATTGTTAGATCCCAATAAACCGCAGTCTGTTTTAGTCAAAAGGGTATCATCTTAGTGGAGCAGAGAAGAAGAGTTTAACCTTTTTTCTCTCATCGTATTTTTCTCCAAAATAAGCCTCACATGTCTAATTACTATTAACATGCAAGGCAAATTAGGTCAGACTGTAGACAAATCCCTGAATTTTAGAAACAGAGGTTTGCATATAGTATATTTATTAGTCTCTTTGAATAGGGATGTTGCTTTCCACTCCAAGCAACACGTGAAAATTCCATTTAAGTTTCTAAAAATCTTTTTGTCGACAAACTGAAATTAGGTTACTTATATGTTAGACGAGTAGATGAAACAAATTGGAATCTCGATTGATTTCGGTATAAGGAAAACCTTTTTTATCCATCCGTTCTATTAATTCTTTATAATCATCCCTTTTTTTTAACTCCAAACCAACTACGGCTGGACCATTTTCTTTATTGTTCTTTTTTACATACTCAAATCGGACAATATCATCATCTGGTCCTAATACATCATCTAAAAATTCTCTTAGTGCCCCCGCCCGTTGGGGAAAATTAACGATGAAGTGATATAATAATCCTTCATATAGTAACGAACGCTCTTTAATATCCTGCATCCGATCAATATCGTTATTTCCTCCACTAATAATAACCACAATGTTTTTTCCTTTTATCTTCTCCTTATATAAATCTAAGGCAGCAACTGGTAGTGCACCTGCTGGTTCAGCAACAATAGCATGCTCATTGTATAAAGATAAAATAGACGTACAAACTTTTCCTTCAGGTACTAAAAGAATGTCATCCACGTAATCTCGACAGATTTCAAAATTCTTTTGTCCGACACTTTTGACTGCTGCCCCATCTACAAATTTATCAATTTTATTTAACGTTACTACTTTATCTCTTATTAAAGCTTCCTTCATCGAAGGTGCTCCTGCTGGTTCAACACCAATCATTTTTGTAGATGGGGAAACGCTTTTTATATATGTACTTAAACCAGCCATTAAACCGCCGCCACCAATGCTTGCAAAAACATAATCAATTGGCACATCAATATCATTCATTATTTCAATTGCCATTGTTCCTTGTCCTGCGATGACATTTTCATCATTAAATGGATGGATAAATGCTCTGTCTTCTGCTTCAGCACAAGCAACCGCTTCTACGTAGGAATCATCAAATGTATCACCAGTTAAAATGATTTCCACATTTTCTTTACCAAACATTTTAACTTGCGTAACCTTTTGTTTTGGTGTGGTTGCAGGCATAAAAATTTTCCCATGAACATTTAAATAACGACATGAATACGCCACACCTTGTGCGTGATTTCCTGCACTAGCACAAACTACCCCATTTTTCATTTTTTCTTTTTCTAGCATTTTCATTGAATAAAATGCTCCCCTTAATTTAAAGGAACGCACATGCTGTAAATCTTCCCTTTTTAAATAAACATTGCAATCATATTTTTCAGATAAACGATAATTTTTTTGTAAGGGAGTATGGGCTACTATGTCTTTAATGCCTTGGTATGCAATAATAATATCCTCCAACTGCACCCATTTTTTCATTACATCTTGTTCCATTTCCACACCCTCATTTCTAACCATTTTAATTTGTACATTATACCATGATTTTTTCTGTTACTCCTAATAAAATTTTAAATTTTCTTTTTTTTTAAACTTTTTTGATTGCGTAGAATTTATTGTTAATGCCATGTTCTGCAAATGTTTGTTTTTATGGCTGAAATACTTTACAATAAAGGGATAAGGAGTGACTATATACATGAATTTTTCAATAAAAGATTTCTCATTAAAGGAAGAGATTGCTAACAGTATTACCCATGGGATTGGATTACTTTTAAGTATACCAGCATTAGTCATGCTTATTATTAATGCTGCTGAATCTGCAAATCCATGGAGAATTGTAAGTTTTTCAATTTTTGGAGCCACGATGATTATTCTTTATTTATGTTCCACATTACTGCATAGCATCACCCATGAAAAAGTAAAGGATCTTTTTGAAATATTAGATCATTCCTCCATCTATCTTTTAATCGCTGGCACCTATACTCCCTTTGTTTTAGTTGCTATACGTGGCGGCTTAGGATGGACGCTATTTGGTATTGTCTGGGGATTAGCTATTATTGGAATAGTCTTTAAATGTTACTATGTAAAAAAATATATTGTTACATCAACAATTCTGTATGTCATTATGGGCTGGCTCATTGTAACGGCAATTGTTCCGCTTTATCATGCAATTGGCACGACTGGCTTTATGCTTCTTATCGGTGGCGGCCTCCTATACACAATAGGCAGTATCTTTTACGTTATGCAGAAGATTCCATACTTCCATGCCATTTGGCACTTATTTGTATTAGCTGGCAGTGCTTTAATGTATTTCTGTGTATATCTTTATGTTTAAAGGAAATTTACTTATAGTAAGAAAAGGCTGGGACATATGTATTTCAGCCAAAGATAAACCCAAACACGGATACGAAGATTGAAAAAATATTTAGTATCCGTGTTTGGGTTTTTTATTCCTGGAAAAAAGAAGGTTGGTGGTAATCGCCCGTAGTCTGAAGACACTCGACTCCTGCGGGAAGTAGAGGAAAGGCTGAGACCCCGCGGTGCATGCAATGAGGAGGCTCAGTTTCCTCGCCGCGGAAAGCGAGTGTCTGTAGCACAATAGTATCTATCTAGTTATATACCAGCTCTTTTTCTGATTACTTACACTCTCTCATACACAAAAAAAGTATGTGGATAAATATTTTTTTCATCAACAATCCCTTTTTGCTCACTTACAACCTGCCATTCCTGCCAATCTAATGCTGGAAAAAAAGTATCTCCTTCAAATTCTGCATCAATTTCCGTTATATACAACCTGTCTGTTTTCTTAATTGTTTCAGAAAAGAGCTCGGCCCCACCAATGATAAAAATCTCATCCTCAGCATGTGCATTGCTCCACTCATAAAATTCATCGATTGAATGGAGAACCGTACAATCTTCACATTGATAGTCAGGATTTCTCGTTATGATGACATTTTCACGATTTGGTAAATTTCTACCGATAGAATCTCTTGTTTTTCTACCCATCACAATCGGATGCCCAGTCGTTACTTTTTTAAAATACTTTAAGTCAGCTGGTAAATGCCATGGTAATTGATTGTTTACGCCTATGACCTTGTTCTTATCCATTGCAACAATCAACGAAATCATACACTTACCACTCCTTTAATATGTGGATGTGCTTCGTAATTAACGATTTCAAAATCTTCATATGCAAAGGAAAAGATATCTTTTACGTCTTGCTTGATTTTTAACTGTGGTAACGGCTTAGGATCTCTCGTAAGTTGAAGCTTTACTTGCTCAATATGATTGGTATAAATATGAACATCTCCAAAGGAATGAACAAAATCCCCTACCTCTAAATCGCAAACTTGGGCAATCATATGTGTTAACAGTGCATAGGAAGCAATGTTAAAAGGTACTCCTAGAAATACATCTGCTGAACGCTGATATAGCTGACAGGATAATTTGCCATCTGCTACATAAAATTGAAATAGACAATGACATGGCGGTAACGCCATTTTCTCAATATCTCCAACATTCCAAGCACTTACAATTAATCTTCTTGAATCAGGGTTGGTTTTAATCGTATGGATTAATTCAGATATCTGATCAATCGTATTCCCCTCTCTCGTTGTCCAAGAACGCCATTGATGTCCATACACTGGACCTAAATTTCCTTTTTCATCCGCCCATTCGTTCCAAATTCGGACATTATGATCTTGTAAGTATTTCACATTTGTGTCACCATTTAGAAACCAAAGTAATTCATAAATAATCGAACGTAAATGGAGTTTTTTTGTAGTAATTAATGGAAAACCTTCCGAAAGATCAAATCGCATTTGATAACCGAACGTACTAATCGTTCCAGTTCCTGTACGATCTTCCTTTCTTACACCATTTGATAAAATATGCTCACATAGATCTAAATATTGTCTCATTTTATAACACCCTTTTTATTTAGTTGCGATTTCATTTACTTAGCCTAGTTGTATGTCTTTAATAGACTAACTTATTTATTGCCAGATTATTAATTCGTTTTATTTTATCATAAAAGTTATTTAATAGAAGCGATATAATGATATGTTTTTGGCGCAAACTCTAATAATTTTTCCTTTTCTTTTCCCCCTATATAAAACATGGCAAAGGTTTCTGCGAAATATTCCTCCGCATATTGAATAAAGTATGGTTTGTTTGGAAATAATCGAGATTTTTCTTCATTCCACATTATTCTATATCCCTCTGATTTACTAGCATTTTTTAATATTTTATAGTCTATCGAATGGGCTAATTCATGATACTCCAAATTTACAGAACTATGGCCTTGGCCTCTTTCGCTTGCACCAATCTTAACAAGCACCACTTTTCCTCCACCAATGCCAGGTACATCATCCCATGTTTTTTGAGAAGTATATCCTCTTGGAATAATGCCAGTAAATTTTTGTGCAGTTTTATTATCAGTTAATTTGCCAGTGAATAATTTCACCTTTATTCCACGAGATTGGACTTTTTTCAAAAGCGAAGGTGGTAAATGATTTAATCTTTCAATTATCACTGCTGCTTCTTTCTGATCAAACGATTCTTCTGGCAAAATAATAATGTTTCCTAAATTTTCTTTTGCGTCTGTAGAAAGATGTGCTTTAACAATCGTTAATTCGGATAATGTTTTTAAATATATTTCATTATTCGGAAGCTGTGAGTTTCCCATAAGAATACTTGTTGCTGCTATCATAGATACTGGTGCTAATCTTTTGAGCCATCTCATCCTTCTTCCTCCCAATACACCTATTGCGTTATTCATCCTATTATCTAATAAGATTCTAAAATCAGTTAAGAACATACTAATCTATTAAAAATTATAGCATAGGAAGGTATAGACACAAACTAGTTAATATTGGGTTACAGTCCACAAAAAAATCCAAAAGAATGTATACATAGAAAGAAATTTATATTCTTCTATAGTCATTCTTATTGGATAGTCTGTTGTTATTGTGAAAATTGCATGTTTGAGTTTCTAGCAATCAAACTCGGTCATTTTATACGTCTAAACCATAATTACGGCATAAAGCAGCAAGTCCTCCAGAAAAGCCACTGCCGACTGCGTTAAATTTCCATTCTCCATTATGTTTATAGAGTTCACATACGATAACCGCAGTTTCCACAGAAAAATCTTCTCCTAAATCAAAACGTAATATTTCCACATTATTTTCTTCATTTACTACACGAACAAAAGCATTGGAAACTTGTCCAAAATTTTGTCTTCTTGTTTCTGCATCATGGATAGTTACTGCAATACCTACTTTATTTACATGGCTAGGAATTTTTGTAAAATCAATAATGATTTGCTCATCATCCCCATCCCCTTCACCAGTACGGTTATCACCAGTATGTTCTACTCCTCCGCTTGAATGGATAAGATTGTTATAGAAGATAAAATCCTCATCATTGACAACTTTGCCATTTTCATTTGCCATGAAAGCTGATGCGTCTAAGTCAAAGCCAGTTCCGCCATCATATTGGTTAATATCCCAACCTAGCCCAATGATTGCTCTCGTTAATCCGGGGTTCGTTTTAGTTAAATCAATTCGTTGACCTTTCGAAAGATTAATACTCAATTTCTATTCCTCCCTAGTTGATTAATAGATTATTTGTAACAATCATTATTCTGATCTCTATGAAAACGATTTGACTAGTTCACCTAAACTACCTGCATTTGTGCCTGTACCGATTGCTGCAAATTTCCAATCTTGTCCGTTTCTGTATAATTCGCCAACTATTAAACTAGTTTTACCTGCATAATCGTCTGTTAAATTATAGTGAATAAGTGCTTGATTTGTTAATGGATTAACGATACGGATAAAGGCATTTTGAATCATCCCAAAATGTTGTTTTCTTTTTACTGCATCATAAATATTAACAACAAAAACTAGTTTATGAATATGTACAGGTACTTTACTTAATTCAACCTGGATTTGTTCATCATCACCATCACCGTCTCCAGTTAAATTATCACCACTATGCTGGACACTCCCGTCACGGCTTTTTAAATTTCCAAAGTAGATAACATCACTATTTGCTTGAACTTTTCCTTGCTCATTAACCATAATCACAGAAGCATCACAATCAATACTTGCTGCCTGTCCGCCACCAAAAAGTGCGCCTAGCAAGCCTCCACCTTTGCTTTGTTGAACGGGATCCCAACCAAGACCAATTAAAGTTTTACTTAAACCTGGATTCCCTTTAGTTAAATCGACTCTTTGTCCTTTTTGTAAATTAATCGCCATTTTTCTCCACTCCCATGTATAATAATTTATCTTTTTCAAAAAAGGTTTCTGCTCAATCCTGAAATATATAAAGCCCTCATTTATTTAAGAGGTGTTTTTCTCCTATTTGTAGAAGCTTTTTGAGTCACTCGCTTCCCGTAGGAGTCACAAGTGACCCTGCAAAAAACAACTCAGTTTGTGATTCTTTACAATACGTTAAAAATAACAAACCTTTAATTAAAATTGAAAATGAATTACCCTTGCAGCTTCATTTGCTTAAAGTTATTTTGTAATTCTTCTAATTTCTTTGTGCCTTCTTCTCTCAGGCGTTTATTTTCTTCTTCAATAGATTTTGTTTCTTGCATACCCTTTATGATAATATTCCAGGATTCTTCAATTGTCTCTATTTTAATGCTCGGACTGCCTGCCAGTCTTGCAATATCAACACTTTGCTGTGAAATATTTTGCGCGTTTTTAACAAGCATCTCATTCGTTCTTCTGTCCAACTCACTCATGCTATCTGCGACTAATTTTTGTCTTTTTGCTGCAACAGCTTGAATAAGACCATTTTTAAAAATAGGAATAGTGGTTACAAAAGCTGAATTAATCTTGCCAATTAATTTCGTATTTCCTCTTTGTAATAAGCGAATCTGTGGAGCGGTTTGCAAAGCGACCATTTTTGCCATTTCCAAATCATAAACACGCTGGTCCAATAGCTCGATTGCATTTCTGAGTGAATCGAGTTGCATACCAGCTAGCTGATCACCAGCAATAGCTTTTGCCTCTACTTGAGGAAGTACTTGCATTTTTAATTCTTCTGATTTCATATTCCCTGCAACAGCATATTTTTCTAAAGTAAGATAATATTGATAATTTTGCTCATACATTTCATCGAGCATCGTTGTAGAATCAACCATTTCATTTTGATATTTCGAAATTTCTACATATACTTTATCAATCTCTTGGCCCATAGACTGGTATTTTCCAAAAAGCTTTTCCATGATTTTTTCACTTTTTTTAAACAGTTTACCCAAGAAGCCTTTTGATGTGTCTTCAAAATCTTTTTTATCAAATTTATCCATAATTCTGCCAAGTTGTTTTAATAATTCACCAGAGTCTTCCACTTTTGTTGTTCTCATATTATTAAGGATTTTATCGGAGAATTTAGAAATTTGTGTCGCAGGTTCTTTACCAAATTCAAGTATTTGAATTTGATCCTTTTCATCTATAGACTGAGCCAATTTTTGTACCTCTGGCTCATTTCTAAGCGCTAATTTGATTTCTGATACTTTTTCTGCTGTTAATAACTCAGTAACTTGGTTGGTTTCATTATTTATATTCGATGGTTGCATATTCATCTTTTATTCTCCTTTTCTATTCTTTAAAAACCCGCTAAATATGCCTCTTTTTAGAAAGGATGGCTCTTTATATTCCATATCAAACACAACATCTTCTAACCAATGCACATCAAAAAGCGTGTCTTTCGTAAAGGTCTCCATATCTACATGGCCTGGTGGGTTATAGAGGATCACATCCACACCTAATGCATTCATTAGAAGTAACATTGCTGCATCTTCTCTCGTAAATACACCATTTTTCTCTGTTTTAAATAATACGATACTTGGTACCTCTTGAGAGTAATCAAATTTTTGCAGCATTTTTAAAAATTCATCAGGAATGAGTAAACATTGTGAAAATAGAAAAATTGCCACATCCTCATCTGATTCATTAGACTGTTTCTTAAGTGCTGGTCTTGCGCAAACTCTTGAAATGGCAGTAGCAATTCCCTTTTGCAAGCCAGCTGGCAGCTGTTTATAACTCCAATAATGCGCTGTCATCATCTTTTCTGTCTCAAGGATACCATCTCTTCCTAAAGCCCCACGATAATGGTATCGGTAATCACTAACAATCGCTCTTGTAAACGGAAAATTATTTATTAATAATGTTTCTTCTTTATTGACTATTCCATGTATTCGATCCCAGTATTCTTTTCTATTTTTACTAACACCAAATATTTTAGCAAAAACGGAAGGGATATGCACTTCTCCATTCATTACATTAAAGTTTGGCCGAATCATAGCGAGTTCTTTCTCCAAGAGAAATATTTCATCATACGTCGTTTTTAATGTGATGGATATCGGGATATAGTCTCTAAATTGCCATGGCTTATAAAGATTGGATCCTTCGTGGTGAAGAATACTCTCAATTTCCCTCGATGCCCGATAAGCTACGGTTGCTGTTCTTTTTCGCTCCTCTGCGGGAAAGCTTTCTGGCTCTTTATTTTGCGGATATTGATGCTGAAAAAACAGTTCCTTATTCAGCTTCAATTTTCCCAGAATATCCTCCCCTCTTGGATGGACAATAACAATGTCACACCCAAATGTAAGGAGATAATAAATAAAATAGGACTGACTTTTATTCGCATCTCCATACCAAAGAAACTTAGGCATATTTTCACTGAGCTTACTGTCTTCCAGGGCAGGTTGCAAATGATTAATCGACCATTTTACAACATCAACTACTAATCTTCTTAAATCATTATTCTTCAATCCATTTTCTTCAATTTCAGCAAAATGCTGAATGACTTTAATAAAGCTTTCTCGCAATTTCCGATGAATAGCAGGAACGGAAGATTTCAGTAATACATTCTCCCCGTCAAGAAAAGCAACAAATCGATTAATGGACAAATTTTGCTCATGCATCCGATTAAATACTTTTTGAATCGATTGAAAATGCTGATTATCAATTGTCCTATCCAGTGTTTCATCGGTTAGCAAGTGTAAACCAGTATTGTCTTTATGTATCCAATTATACAGCTGATTATAATATTCATCCTCGTCTAATGATATTCCTAATAATTTTATTACTGCCTGACCAAAAGTATAAATACGGTTATTCGTATCATATAACGGTCGTTCGTTAATTGGTTTTAACAAGATATCAAACCAATTTTCCTTAGACAAAGGAAGTAATACGTTATTGATTGTATAGTAGTCTTTGTTCATTATCTCCACTTCCTAATTTTAAACCAAAGATAAATATCTACCTTTATCATAGCATAGCTATACGTTAACCCTAAATATTCTACTCTATATTTCTTTACGATTTTTTCATAAAAAAGTTTCACCTTTTTATAAAAGGACTAAAGGCTATTCAACAATATTTTTTACTTTCCCTCTACATTCCATTGATTTAAGCACCAAAGCTTTTGAGTGTGCATATAATACAGTACAATAGGCGAGTAGGTGCTAACTATGAGATCATTCTTTCGAAAATACACGTATCATGAAATTGAAGCAGATTTAAATTATGTACAAAATGTTCTTTCCTCTAATATGTATGTATTTGTTGATTTAATCTTTATTTCTCTTATTATTAGTTTTTTTATGGCTATATTTTTCGAATCCATTTTATTTGGGATTATTATATTTATTTGCAGTTATTTATTCTTTGTTGCGATATATTGTTTATTGCTCAAATGGATAAAAGATCCCCCAGATGAATTTTGATGATTATTTTATCATCAATGTAAACCTTCATTACTATTTTACACTCCCTTATTAATTAGAAATCATGTACTAAAGGCGATCGTTTTGCGGTCGCCTTCAACCTTTGCTTAAAAAACAAACTGTTTATGAACATTTCTCACAATTTCTTCTCCGGCAAATGCACCTTTTTGATTTGTTAATACATGTGTCGCATTTCTTGATTCTTCCAATGTCAGCTCTCCATGACATGGAATATAAGCTGTTTGACAAACATTTAGGAAGGGAGAATCTAATAATGAATCACCCGCTCCGATTGTTTGCTCTGCTCCTTCTCTTTCTTTTATATACGAAATGGCCTTGCCTTTACAAATAGGACTAGGCATAAAATAAAGTTTTCGTCCTTGTAAAGAGATATTCCAGCCATGATCACTTGCTAATTTGGTTATTTCTTTCTTATTATCCTGGTCTATTTTTGCATTTAATACATAATAAAAGAAAAGATTATCGGCAATCTTTAATTCACCATCAAGAGCATACTGCTGAAGTTTCTCTAATATTTCCTCTTTTTCGCAACAATCTGCTTTTAAACGCTGTTGAATCGTTTCATCCCAATCCTTCAAAACTACTCCCTGATAATGAATCCTTGCCCCATTACTCGTTACACAATAGGTAACAGGAATTTCTTTTTCCATTATAAAAATCCGCTTATATTGCTGATAGGTTCTTGTTGTTACAGGAACGAAGAGATGCTTAGCAGCAATTTCTTTCAACAAATGATAGCTTTCTTTCGTCATAAAAGAAACGTGCTCACCATTTTTCTCTTCTACCCCAATCATCTGTGGATTCCACGGAGTTTCCATTTCATTTAAAGCACGTTTCGAGTAAATTAATGTTCGATCTAAATCTGATGCAAATAATTTCATCCTTCTTGCACAACCTTTTTAATCAATCCACAACAAGTATAGCTCATATTAGGATAGGGGATAACTTCTACGCCTCTTTCTTTTGCAAGCATAACAATATGTTTTACATATGGACTGTCTGGATCCTTCATTAAAATTTTCCATGGTACTCTTCTTAATAAGACTCTTGTTGTTTCTCCTACACCTGGTTTTACATAATGCGTGCTATCAATGTGGAACTCTTCCTTAATGGCAAGAACTTCTTGCATCCCTCTAAAATCCACGGTTTGATCAAGATGGTTTGCGCTAATCTTCTCCGCTATATAAGCTGGATTTACCTTTTGAAAAGCCTCTGTAATCTTGTCTAAGTATACTTTCGATACATCATAAGGCTCTAATTCCTGATAATATTTCGCTCCATGAAAATCAGCTTGTCCTATATAGGCATCATTTAAGACAGTACGACTTACAAGACCTGATACGGTTGAATTCAGACAAGCACTTGGAATCAAAAAATCTTCTCGTGTTCCATAAAGTGTTGTACAATAACCTGGATCAGCCAAAACGGCTAAAGTATCATCTAAACGGACTTGATATTTTTGATAAAATATCTCACATGCTTTCGTTAATTCAATCGAAATAGCCCCTTTTCCTGTCCAGCCATCGATAAACTGTAGGGCATACCCTTTATGCGCTTCTAGCATATAATGAATAGCATTTTCATCTATGCCTCTATCTCTTATAATGGATATACTATAGTGTGGTAATGATACATTGTACTTCCATTTCAAATAGCGTTTGATTAAAATCCCAATAGGTGTACCTGCTCTTGCCAAAGAAACTAATACCGTTTGTTCTCTATGTTTTTGATAAATTTGCTCTGCCACGATGGCAATACTACGGGCTACTTTGTCTTTATAATCATGAAGAGTTTCCCAAAACAACTGCAAATAATGTTCTGGTGGATTATATTCAATTGGTAAAGTCTCACTATAATGCGCTCCGCCTTGGATCTTTTTTTCTCGGTCTTCGGTAGATCCTTCTAAAGAAATTCCACTTAAATCTTTTAAAAGAAAGATAACATCTTCTTTATCATAGGAGCCAAACTTTACTTTTTGTTGTGCGTTTATTTTCATTCTTTACCTCCCACTAAAATATACGATATTTATTTTTTTCATTTGAATAACTTTCAATTTAGCTAGTAACTCATTTAATCTTTCACCGCTCACTTTTCTCTCAAAAAATAAGAAGATATCATCGTATTGATTAGCTTTAATATTGTATAAATAATTTATTACATCGTCATCTTCTGGATTCGTAAAACGAAATCCCGTCATAGCTCCGTAGTGCTCTTCATCATTTGGGTAAATCGGACTTCTTGTAGTTGATTGATAATATGTATTCTCCCCCATAAAACTTGCTAGCTTCATAGGTATATACATAAATTCTCCTGTTCCTACACAAAGTGTCGTTCCCAAGCGCTTCTTTTTTAGATCATTGGCAGCTTGTCTAATCCAGTCATCTGTTCTTTCATCTGTATGGATACCAAATCTCCCTGTATCCTTTAAGTAGCCAAATTCATTTCGAATTCCTGCTAGGCTAGTAGATGTTATAGAAACTATTCGCTCTTTCGCAAAATCTTCTAAACTTATATATTCGATTAGAGGTTCCTCTACCATCATTCCTAGTATCTCTTCTTGCAAAACTAAATCCGTATGTTCTCCAACTAGCTCAAAATTTCCTTTAAGTAGAGAAACTACTTGAATTGTTATGTCCAATTCCTGTTCGAGAGCCTTCATTTCCAACTGCCAATCATTAGAGCGCCAATCTAAGATGGAGACAACGCTGTATTTGTCTCTGGGATATTTCTTATGTAAATCCCGGATGATATTGATTGCGGTTTTGCCCGTTGTTAATTCATCATCGACCAGAATGATTTCTCGTTGATTATCAAGGATTTCATCTTTAACATAACAACGATGGGAAGTAGCATGTGAATGCTCTTCTTCAAAAGAAATGATTGGAACTATCTCATTTATGTTTTCTCTTGTTGTATGAAAAAAAACAGCGTTTTGAAAAGCTTTGTAAAAGGAATGTCCTAATGCCGTTGCTGTTTCTGCAAATCCGATAATTATAGGATTAGATACTTCCTTACCGATAAATGGCTCATCAATAAAATGCAAAGAGGAATTCCGATAAATAGTCATCAACTCAGCTCTTTTTGATGAGACATTTCCAGTAATAATTTCCTCATATCTCGCTGCAAGCAAAAACCCCGTCAATAGACCTTTATTCGGTTCAATCGGTAAATGCTTACCTAATAATTTGCTGACAAATAAAAATGCCCGCTTCTTATTAATTCTTGCCGCCATTTTAAAAAAATCCTCTATAGGAAGATCAAATGGGTTTTCTTCTACTGTAATGTTCATCTGTAAATCATTAATGATTGGTAATGAAATTTTCTTGTTTAAGTAAGTCAATGTATGTAGTTCCTTCATGAAACACCCCGTAAACCTTTGATTTTAATATAATTTTCTGAGCCCAATAGAAATGCGGTTTAATTTCATTCATCTTATTTGAAAAACTACTCTTCATCACACCTATATCACCATTGCTACTATCAATAATATTGCAAGCATCTAAATACTCTTCATAAGAAACAACATTTAAGGCCTGTACTGGCTTTATATGTGTTGGATGAATAATTGTCTTCCCTGTTAATCCATTTGTAATATCCATCATCACTTCTCTAATTAATCCATCCATATGCTTATCTATAAGTTGAGTTCGCATATTCATGCCAGCTTTTCCATACCGCTTGCGAAAAGGTGTCTCTCTTAATTGTGGAATCAGAACTCTTTCTTTAGTCGTAAAATATTCCCACACAGGCCCAGAAACAACATAAGCACTATCTGCGCGTGTAAATAGGTTAACAATATCAGAAATACAATCTCGAATAATAGCAATATCATAAACCGTTGTTTCAGCGTTTCTGCGAATCCCATATAATCCGCAAAAATCAGTGGCACCAATGCGTACATTTAAGATGAGATGCTTATAATGATCGAGGACTTTTTTTATAGAGAGCAGCTCTTCCATCCTCGTTTCCTTTTCAATTATTTTCTTGGTTTCTAAAATCGGCATGGCATATAAACAATGTCCTAGTTTATTATAATTTTCTACTTCCTTTAAGATGATCTTTCCTGCTACTGCTTCAAATTTTGGAATAACAATTCCAGTTAGTAAAGCTATTTTGTCACCAAGCGCATGCATAATCTTCAAGAACTGAGCAACAGAACGAATTCGAATAAAAATCAGTGGTAGTTCATTTTTCACTAAGACTCCCTCTTCTAGCGCTTGGTAAATATGCGTTAACTCTTCTACTAATTTTCTTTCTGCCACCTCCACTTCATGATCGCCTATAGAATCCTCCAAGCAAATAACCATAGACGTTAAAGCAGGATGCTTTTTTATTAACAAATCATGATAAATATTTGGTCTTGTGGCAGGCATATATAGGGTTGAAGCAAGCGCATAGGACAATACTTCCTTCTCCGAAGTACTAAACACCTCTTCTGGCAATTTAAAGAAAAGACGTTCGATTTGTTTTTTATTTAAGTCAGAGAATAATTTCATTTCCTTTGCTCCATTCACTTATAATAACATCCATTTTATAAACTATTCTGAAAATTAAAACAGTATATACGTATAGGGAATTATTACTATTTTACAATAAGATTCATTTTTTGAAAATAATTACTTTTAGATAAGATAGTTAACGGAGTTTGATTGCTGCCTATTACAGCATGTGAAGGTTTTTTACAAGGCAGGTATATAGGCGAAGGGTACAAATAAAAACTTTTTTCTTTTAATAGAAGGCTGACTTCTTATAGTTTGTTGCTATAACTGGAGTGAATACACTACACTTTCCATCGTGCGAGTGGTGCGTCTCTCCTCGACGCTCCTATCTCGCTAATCTTGCATGAGTCTATATGTATTCAGTCTGCTCCGTTTTTTCTTATTAGAGCCTTACTCCTATTTGACCAACAATCTTCTAAGAAACAGCCTAATAGAAAGAAGGATATTTCTAGTAGTAACGGTAACAAGCAACTAGAAATATCCTTAGGAATAGTTTAAGCTTCTCCTTGTTGTTCCGCTTTCTTTTTATTTCTAAAATGGACAATGAAAGTTGCACCAAATGCTAATACTAACAATCCGAAGAAATAAACATGATCGATGTGAATTTCAAAAACACTTAGTAACATCTTAACCGCAATAATTAAGATGAGGATGTAAGCTGTTGCTTCCAACTCGGGAATTTTATCAATTAATTTTAGGAAAACACCCGCTACACCACGCATCATAAGAACGCCAAGAATACCACCTAGTAATAACACCCAAACTTGGTTACTTACTCCAAATGCTGCTAAAACACTATCTACAGAAAAAGCAATATCCATTAATTCTACTGAAATTACGGTTCCCCAAAATAGACCAAATGTACGGATAAGAATCCCGTTTTTATTGATTCCTTTGTTGTCTTCTTCTTCTTCCGTTTGATTAGCTGCTTTTCTACGATCCACAAAATACTTAATAGCAAGATATGCTAAATATGCCGCTCCGAGTACTTTTACCCATGAGAATTCGATTAAATAAACACCAATACCTATAGCTATAAAGCGGAATAAATAAGCACCTAATAACCCATAAAATAATGCTTTTTTTCTTTGCTCTGGTGGTAAATGCTTAACCATAACAGCAAGCACTAATGCGTTATCAGCCGACAGCAACCCTTCTAATATTACAAGTGTTCCAATATAACCCCAGCTAACTGGGTCTGTTAATACCTCTCCCCACATTTGCCAGTTAAAAAACTGTGCATATGTATCAATAATCGTCTCAAATATTCCCATGAAACTTGTTTCCCCCTAAAATATGCTTAAAAATATTAGCCAATTTGCAGACCGAAGTCAGTTGCTAATGTGGCTAAACCGCCTTGGTATCCACTGCCAATGGCACTAAATTTCCACTCATTATTATGACGATATAATTCACCAACAACTAATGCTGTTTCGATGGAAAAATCCTCTCCTAAATCATATCGGATTAATTCTTCATTTGATTCTTCATTTAAAATACGGACATAAGAATTAGAAACTTGTCCAAAGTTTTGATTTCTATTTTCTCCATCATGGATTGTAATTGTAAAAGCAACACGTTGAATATTAGCAGGAATACCTTTTAAATCAACGATGATTTGTTCATCATCACCGTCCCCAGCTCCTGTACGATTGTCTCCTGAATGAACAATTGCTCCATTACCACCAGTTGGATTATTGTAAAAGACGAAATCTGCATCAGTTGTTACTTTTCCATTTTCTCCAAGTAAAAAAACAGATGCATCTAAATCAAAGTCATTTCCGCCATCATATTTATTTACATCCCATCCTAATCCGATAATTACTTTTGACAGACCTGGATTTCCTTTTGTTAAATCTACTTTTTGTCCTTTAGATAAACTAATTGCCATAATATTACTACCTCCAAATTTTTCAGTATAGTTTCTCTACGTAATCATATTAGAAAAAGTTTCATCTTCTTTTATCTTAGACTGCTTTCATATATTTTGTCATTTTTTTATGAAATTAAGCTAGAAATCATATTCCAGACCTTTCCTCTTCTTGCAACAGGAATAAGCATGTTTTGCTTCAATCCACTCTCAATTTAAAATATAATCACAGATCCAATCTTTTTGATAATAGTCTTTCCTTTTAACTCATCCACTTTGGCGGAGTATTTTTATTCCAATATATTTCTCCAAGTGTATAGTGAGTTTGGAATTGATCATGATACGTATGATAATGGAAGTTAAAATAATACCCTTCCTGTGGGGGGCGATCCCTTCTTACATGAAAACGGATAATATCCTCATATTCTCTTGTTATGTGAAAGATTCGTTCACTTGTACCAGATGATGGAATTTCTGTGACCGTTAAATAGCTTAATTCTTCTTCTGGAAAAATACTTGTTACTTCATTAATTGCTTTTTCCATATTAGGGAGAACGACTAAGCGAAACTCATCTTCAATTACTGGTTTAATCTTTGGTCCAAATTTTAAATAGCTTTGTTCTTCCGCTTCTTTCATCATTTTGCTAATAAAAGCTTCTCGTGTGAAGTATTCTTCTGTACTATCTGTCAATACAGCTTCTTCTTCCACACTTTCTCTAGCAAAAGGCATTTCTCTTTCATCAATTGGTTTTTTGTCATTATCGTTATTATTATTAAAAAAAGTAGCCGGTGATGGAGAAACAAGACCAAAAGTTAAAATAGAAACAAATACGACCAGGCTTTTACGAATCCAATTAGGCATTTATTACACCTCGCTTTCCGTTCATCCTGATGATTTTGAATATGTAATAAAGTGAAAATTCCATCAGTGGGGGTTTTTCTTCATCTCTCACTGATGGTTAGTTGAACCAATCAGACCTTTACGGACAGTTGATCTCCCACTTATCTTCCTCGTATTCTCATAAGTTTGAGGGGGGGGAGTCTTACTGTCCGTTAAGAGTGGGATAAAAATTATTAATAGTTTAAGTATATATTATTTACTAGTATATCTTCTACTATTATCCTATATATATAGATTATTTTTTCATTGTTCATTTTTTAGCCAAATTCCATAATGAAATTTTGCTGTTTTACGTTTTTGCTGCTCAAATTGGAACTGCTCAAATCTCCTGCTTCTAAAATGATCTTTCAATACTACTCTCTCTTTTGCAGCACGCTTTGCATGATGGATTATTTCTTCTCTTAACTCTTCATAATGGGCTAGTTTTTTTAAAGGATGGATTCCAGCAGATGAAATAGTTTCTTCAAACATGGGATCAAAATAGACACAATCTATACTATTATCTTCTTTTTTGATTAGCACATCTAACGCATTGGAATGCTTCACTACTATCCTTCGCATCGCTTCATCTATTGCAGAGTGATTTGTCTCCCATTCTTTTAACCCCGTTTCCACCAGAAATGCAATCACATTGTTTGCTTCTACCCCCTCTACATAGCCATTACTTCCCACTGCAAAACTTGCAACAATGCTATCGGAAGCAAGACCTAAAGTACAATCTAAAAAACTATTTCCTTTTTTTAAATTGCTTGCTGTGATAAATGGATCTGATTCCTTTTTTATTAGTCTTTTAATTCGAAACACAGCTGAATTTGGATGAAAAAAGAATGGTTGTGCTATATCAAATGGATAAAATTCAAAACGATTTTTTCCGATAACAAGGATATCTGACTGATATTGTAGTTTTAAGTAGTCGATAGATACTTTTTCTCTAACTACAAATTTGCAGTTAAATTCAGCTGCAATTCTTTTTGCAAGCATCTGCATTTCATTATTTGTTCTACCTGCGGTTGTTACAAGCATGTTTTTTCTCCTAAATTCTTTATAATACAGATTTTTAACGGAATGTTAAAACCGTTCTTATTGTTTGTTGAAAGTAGATGTTTTAAATGAAATTTTGCATTATTATCAAGTCATTCAAATATTCCAGAGAACTCTTATCTATATCCTACTAATATAGAGGGCACTGAAAAACTGGCTAGTTAATGATGATGGACAATAGCCACTTTTTAAACATAAGATGAGGGATTGGTTTTCCGAGGCGTCCGCTAGCTTTCCATGGGGCGAGCGCCAAGCCTCTCCAAACCAACCTTATTTTCACTTTCAAATATGCTTGCTCTTCATTTCGTTCGAAAAAAAAAACTTTTTCAGTGGCTCACTAATATACAATAAGAGTCTAAAAAGAAAGTTCATGAAAAAAAGGTAAACCCTTTTTCCATGAACTATTTTTGTTTAGCAATATTGTTCAAAAGCTGATACTAGGTTTTCCATTATTGCTTCCATTGTATTTCCTTCAATATCGTAGCGATGAATGAAATGAACGACTTGATTATCTTTAATTAATGCCATTGATGGAGAAGATGGCTCGATATCACCGAAGAATTCACGCATTTTTGCTGTTGCTTCTTTTTCTTGACCAGCAAACACTGTTACTAATTGATCTGGTTTCTTTTCTGAAGCAAGCACTGCTTGTGTAACAGCTGGTCTTGCTAAACCTGCAGCACAGCCACAAACTGAATTAACGACTACTAAAGAAGTTCCTTTGTTTGTTTCGATAAATTGCTCCACTGCTTCTTCTGTTAGCAATTCTTCAAAACCCGCTTGTGTTAGTTCTGCTCTCATCGGTTTTACCACTTGTTTCATATACTCATCATATGCCATTGACATACTAAATCCCTCCAATATCCGTGTTATTATATCCCATTAATATACATTAGAAATGGTCTTCCTGCAATCTTTTAAACCTGTTTATTTTCTTGCTTCCGTCATCTGTTTCCATACAGACCCCTTCGCTTCTTCCCC
Organism: Niallia sp. RD1; assembly: GCF_024219955.1. NCBI lineage: Bacteria > Bacillati > Bacillota > Bacilli > Caryophanales > Bacillaceae > Niallia > Niallia sp. RD1. The sequence goes on from NZ_CP100420.1 coordinate 4,519,411, forward strand.
TAATTCGATTCGTTCAATTGCCAATTTTATTTGCAAGCTAACTTCAAATTCCGGATCATTTTCATGTACTTTTAATGCCGGAAGGGCTCTTTCATCCCCAACTTCATATAAGAACATCGCTGCTCTCCATCGAACAATCTTGCTTTTATCATCTAGTGCTTGCATCATTTCTTCCATCGCTTCAGGAAATCCTAAATCGGACAAACAATCGCCTGCTGTTCGTCGTACAGTTACTGTTTTATCCTTCAAAGCTTTGTATAAAGAAGGAAGAACGGCAGTATCCTCAATCATGCCTAGGTAAACAGTTGCAAGTCTGCGAATAGATGGTTTTTCATCATCCAGTGCTTTCGTTAAAACGGAGATATCATCTACTGTAGGATCTTCGCTTTGTTCTAGTTTTTGATATCGAACTTTCCAATCAGGATCTTCTAAATCTGCAAAAGTTAGTTTAGTTCTAACTCGTATAGGTTTTTCGCTTGCTTCTGTTTGTGGATTTTTAGCATGTTCAATAATTGCATTAATCCTCTCTTGTGGATATGCAGCAACGAGTTCTTCAATCATAACATTACCAATTTCCTCAAATTCCCCATATCGCACGCCAAAATCTTTCCATTTTCTTGTCATCACAACATTATCTTCAGGAGTACGCACTGCTGAAACGGCTTGTATAAATAGTTCAGGTAAGCCGAATCTTCTTTCTTCATTGCCATCTGATAATTTAATTTGCATTGGTATACCTTTATACATTTGAACTTGAACGTTGATTTCTCCGAAGTGCTCATTTATCTCTTGCACTTCCTCAGCAGCTTCGTCCTCCCCAAAGACATTGCGCACTTTTGAAAGTAATTCCTTCCAATCATAGCGGGCATTTCTTTCCACTGCTAGAAAATCAGCTACATGATAGACACCTTTAATTCCTTCAATAGAAAGGATATTTTGAATTAATTCTGGTGCTTCCGATGAATTATCTCCCTTATAATTATTACTCTTTCCCATTGGCAACTCTTGGTCTAAGTTAATTTTCATAGTATTTGGACTTGGTGTTGGTTCAATAGAAATAATTCTCATAATCCATCCCCCTCTTCTTACAACACTTATATTATCATGATTTATTCCTTTTCTTAAAAGAAATAGCTTTCGTATTGTCTTTTTTCGCCATGATATAATGCTTACCAAAACTCCATTACCTTTTTTGTATAAGCAATCAAATGAGTACTAGCATACTGAAGACATTTTGTAAGTAAATAACTCTTACGACATATCGGCTATTTCGGATAAATAACTCCATCGCTCAATAAGATGTTCTAATTTCTCATTTAACTGTTCTTGTTCTTTCATTAATTGAGCAGCTTTTTCAAAATCACTGCCTGTTTCGGCTAGTTCTGTTTCGATGCTTGCTAGTCGCTCTTCTACGTTTTCAATGTCCTGGTCAATGGATGCCCATTCTCGCTGTTCGTTATAGCTAAGCTTTACTTTTTTCTCTTTTGGTTCCTTTCTTTGAACTGGTGTTTCCGATTTTTCTTTTATTTGTTGTTCTTCTTTTCTTTCTACCTCTATATATTCACTATAATTTCCATAATATGTGTCTATTACACCATTTCCCTTTAAAATCAACAGCTGTTCGGCAACTTTATCGAGGAAATAGCGATCATGGGATACAGAAATAACGACTCCTTTGAAGTCATCTAAGTAATCTTCAAGCACCATTAGAGTTTGTGTATCCAGATCATTTGTCGGCTCATCTAATAAAAGAACATTTGGTTCCCCCATAAGTATTTTTAATAAATAAAGTCGTCGTCTTTCTCCTCCAGATAACTTTCCGATAATAGTACCATGTGTATGGGGAGGAAATAAAAATCTTTCCAGCATCTGTGCAGCTGTAATCACTTTACCGTCTGATGCCTCGATTATTTCTGCTGTTTCTTTTAGATATTCAATCATTCTTTTAGAAGTATCCATATCTTCACTTTCTTGCGTATAGTAGGCAACTTTTACGGTTTGCCCAATCACTCTTTCACCAGAATCAAGTGATATCTTGCCTGCTAATACATTTAAGAAAGTTGATTTACCCGTTCCATTTTTACCGATTATCCCAATTCTATCTCCCGGTTTTACAAGTAAATTAAAGTTATCCAAAATAATTTTATCCTCAAAATATTTGCTTGCGTCAACCAATTCAAAGACTTGTTTTCCTAATCTACTTCCTTTAAGGGAGATATCCAGTTTGTCTTTTGCTTTAACATTAGCCAATGTATCATCCAAAGCATCAAACCGTTGAATTCTTGCTTTTTGCTTTGTAGAACGTGCTTTTGCTCCTCTTCTAATCCATTCTAATTCTCTTCTAAATAAATTCTTTTGTTTGTCAATCGTCGCTGCTTCATTTTCTTCCCGAATAGCTTTCGCTTGTAAAAAATCACCGTAGTTTCCTTTATAGCTATAGAGATTTCCTCCATCGAGTTCAAACATTCTATTTGTGACACGATCTAAAAAATACCGATCATGTGTTACTAATAAAAGCGCACCAGTATATCTGCTTAAATAGTCTTCCAACCATTTAACAGCCTCAAAATCAAGATGGTTTGTTGGTTCATCTAAAATTAGTAAATCTGGCTCTTGAATAAGAACTTGCGCTAAAGCTACTCTTTTCTTTTGCCCCCCTGACAATTCTCCAACTTTCTTTTCAAAATTAGTAATTCCTAACTTCATTAGTACAGTTTTTGCATTTGTATGAACTTCCCAGCCATTTAAGGCATCCATTCTTTTTTGCAGATCAAACAGCCTTTCATGAAGCTGATTGTTTTCCGGATCATTGTTGATTTCTATTAATATCGCTTCGTACGCTTTAATTAGTGATAACACTGGCGCATCACCAGCATATACTTGATTTAAAACAGTAAGCTCAGGGCTTAGTTCCGGACTTTGTGCAGAATAGGCAATCCGATAATCTTTCGGTGCTATTATTTCTCCTTCATCTGGAAGATCAATACCAACAACGATTTTTAATAAAGAAGATTTTCCAGTACCATTTATGCCAATTAAACCGACACGTTCCTTTTCACTTATCGAAAAGGAAATGTTTTCAAATAATTTTTTCTCTCCATATGTTTTTGTTACATTTTCAATTAAAATACTTTTCATCTTGTACATTCCATTCTTTATAAAATTCTTGTAGAAAACTTTCCATAAACAGATGCCTTGCTTCTGCGATTTTTCTAGCACTATCTGTATGTAAAAGGTTTTTGATTTTTAATAGCTTCTCATAGAAATGATGAATGGATGAAGAGTTATTTTTCCGATATTCCTCTTCTGTCATCTTTTGTCTTATCGATAAGGAAGGATCATAAATAGGACTTCCTACGCTTCCACCGTAAGCAAATGTTCTAGCAATACCAAGTGCTCCGATTGCATCTAATCGATCAGCATCTTGAACTATTTTTGCATCTAGGCTTTCGGGAAATATCCCATTTCCCCCTTTGAAACCAACCGATGATATGATGGTGATAATCTGCTCCTTCTCGTGATTATCTATCGAAATACATGCTAGAATGTTAGCCAACTTCTGTTGACCCTCTTCTTTTGAATTATTTAATTTTTCATCTGAAATATCATGTAATAACGCGGCAAGCTCGATTGACCTGGAATAGCCATTTCCCTCTTTTTCGGAGAGCAATAAAGCCATTTTCGGAACTCTATCAACATGATACCAGTCATGGCCGCTTGTATCTTTTTCCATCTCTAGTTTCACCAATTTTTCTACTTTGGTAATAATATTCATTTCATTTCACATCCAGCAATCCTATTATGAACATATTGTATCATGAAAACTAGTTTTTCGAATAAGAAAGAGTGTCACACTCCATATACAAAAAGCCAAGTCGGAACTGTTTCACCATTCCAACTTAGCTTTTTCATCTCTATTAAAACCTTATTCTGTGCTTATAAAAGGTTTTATTTTGGGAAATACTTTCAATGCTGTTCGATAAAATACATCCTCATGATAAACTTCAGGTATTAGCTTTCTAACAAAGTTGATATATGGAGCAAATGGAGCTAGCGGCCAATCTGTGCCGAAAAGCAGCTTATCATATGAATGAGAAAAAACGAGGGCATGGCGCAAATGGTCAAGAAAAATCCCTTCATGAGCCTCTTCCAGTTCTTTCTCTGTTCCAACGATTAAACCAGATAAATCTGCATACACATTTGAATTTTTATAAATTATTTCGGCACCAGTCAATGTCCATGGATCACCAAAATGGGCCATCATGAAATTAACATCACGGTGCTTAACAGCCACTTCGTCAATAGCTAAAGGATGAGCATATTTTAAAAATCCTCTCTCCGAATAAGTATCTCCTGTATGAAAAACGACTGGTAATTGATACTTCTCTGCAAGTTTGTATACTGGTTCATACACTTCATCATAAGCATAAAACGGATAATAGCCTAAATAAATTTTAATTCCAACCACATTCGGCTTTTGAATCTCAATCTCAAGCCTTTCCTGTGCCGACACATCCATATCATATGGATTTATGCCAGCACAATAGACTACATTTTCAGGAATCAATAAATCTAAATCTAGCCCCATCGGTGTTTGTGCATGATAATCAGGAAAACCCATCTGTGGAGTTTCTGTAACCCCCATTCCAATCGCAAGGACAATATTAGCATCCTTCATTTCTTTTTTAATTCCTTCATAACTATAATCTACAAAAGAAAGATTCTTCGCCGTATCTTTAAACGATTCTATACTTGAGTAATGTATATGGGCATCAATTATTTTCATCCATGTATTCCCTTTCTTAAAATCCTATTCTTCTCACTTGATCAACTAAAGATGGAGAAATTTCTTCTTTTGTAAACAATAAATAGTTTGGTTCTGTGAGTAAGCGATTATTTGTTCTTTTACATTTAGCAAAGGAAATCAACTGTATCGCATCCTTATTACTATAAAACTCTATATCTCTTGATTGATCACTTGCGATATAGTAAAGCTTTTCTGCTCCTAGCGATAAATAGTAATGATCCTTTATATTGACTTCTTGTTCTTCGTCAGCCACCATAAATTGTTTATTTCTCACTTTATCATCTTTAATATGGAGCACACTTTTTTCCTGTTCGTTACAGGTTATAAACAGGTTTGTATGCCAATTCTCCTCTGCCATTCGATTGCCCGCATCATCTATTATTTCTACAAAAGTTATAAGTAAAGGTAAGCCTTGCATTGTGACAAAATATTGAACATACTTAAGTCCCTTCCATTTATGATGATGCTGAATTGTTGTTACTAGCTTCAAACCTGACCATTCATTTTGATGAATATCCTTTAAACTAGTAAACTCACAAGTTGTCACTTCCTTTAATAAGGAAAATGCATTTAAATCCGGTGGTCCATTTTTTATGCCGCCACCCCATGGGTTCCACCAGCTTTTTGCAATAGGTTTAGGAAAGGAATGGTCTAGCCATTGTTTCCCATTTACTTCTAGTGAATAAACACCTGGATAATAATCAGGAGAAGCTTTAAAAGACACTATCCCGTTTGAAACACGATAAACAGTTAATCCTTCTTCTTCTAAACTTTCTGTTGTAATATCCCTTTCACTTGGCACAAAAAACAAACCATCTGTGTCTATTTCCTTTGTCGGCAAGGAAATAGTTGTTTGAATTTTATTTATACCTGTCTGAACAGCATTCTGGGGCATGATTTGGTATATTTCCGATTCCTCTGAATTAATCGGGAATGGATCTTCTTGCTTTTCATTAATAGTAATTGCCATATCTCCATTTAACGGTTGATTTCTAAAGGTTTTCACCTTTACTTTCAAGTCATTATGTTTATTTAAAATAAGATTTCCTTCGTTAAACTCAACTACCGTTTCCTGGACAACCGTGCTTTCTCGCTCTCTCATCATTCCTTCAGAAGCTAACTCCCACTGTTGCCATTTACGATAAGCGCCGATGTTCAAACAAATAGGTGAAAAATCGAATGATTCATTCATTCTGAGCTCGCGAGTAGACTCGATATGCATTTTCCAATTGTCCATTTTGATGTGGGCATCTTTATCCCATGCGACTCCAAATGGAATAGAGCCTTTAGAAGAAAAATACCAATTTCCTGTTATATCTTTCGAGTTTAATTCAAATGGAAGTACGGTATTCCATTCATTAAAGAAAACAACTCTACCATTTATAGGAAAATATAGATTCTGCCAAGAATCATAAAATGTTTCCTGTAAGCTAACTTCCTTTTTTACCAAGCTATTATTAGTAACCGTTACCCAACGTTTAATAAAACCTTCTGCGAATAGTTGATTCGTTAGAATAATATCCATACCAGGATAGTCACTAGACTTAAAGAATAGCTTTAAAGCAATACTATTCCCAGTTTTTGCTGTACTCACCTGATAAGGTTTTTGTTTAGACAACTCATTTGAAAAAGGTTTACCAATGGATGGTGCAAATATAGCAAAGTCTGTATCTACAATTTCCGTCGTTTGGTCTACTTTATTTATCGAAAATTGATGTGGACCATTGTATACCTTCCAATTCTTATCATTTTCAACGATAAACTGTTCTCCAATTCCCTTTAAGCCAATGCTAATTTCTTTTTCGATCGTTAATACTTCCTGCTCAACTTCAAAAATTTCACATGTAAACCTTTCTTTAAAACTACCACAATTTTTCACTCGGACTGGAATTCGTATCCATTTTTTCTCTTTTTTTGCTAGTGTGAAAGTAAACTTATCACCCGTAAAATGCAAGTGCTCATTCGTTGGAATGGTAAGTCTTCCGGTAATGTCTTTATCTAAATTGTTTTTTACCTCTAAATCTAAATAAGTATTCATTCCTTTAGCTAAAATAGCCTCTATTTCCTTTGTCTCTATAGAAAGTGGCGATTTAGGTAAGACTCCTACTTGTAAACTAGTCTTCATACCATTTATGCTGAGAGCAACTTTTAATACTGGAAACGTTTTTCCTTCCACAGGTTCTACCCCTTCTGCTATCACAAAAGACGCTGGAAAGGATAGTTCTTCGTTCGCCTTTACCTCTATTGTTTTAGAAAAACTGCATTGAATTCTGCCATGGTTTTCTGCCAAAGCTTGCAGAGAAACGAGATTTGTCGTCTTATTTTTTATTTTTAAATAGACTTGATGCTCTATTTCTTCTATACATTCATGATTTTTCATTGTTAATTCAATCTGAAAATCTTTTGTTTCAATAGAGCTGATCCCTCTACCTGTCTTTTCAAATTTTACAATAACGGATTCCTGCTCTTTTTGCCAAATATATTCATAATGGGTAAAGCCATTTTCCAACACTCCATCTGGCTTTATATCCAGATTTCTTTGCAAATCTGCATACCAGTCCATCTCTTTTAAATAATGATTTAGTAAATCATCATTTCTAACTGTTGGGATGAAATTCATTAAGTGTGTGTATTTGTCATTATCCTCCCAAAAGAAACCGCATCGTTTATACAACGGAACCGCCTTTAAATTACCTGCCCATGTATATAAATCTAGCCTCGGCCATTTTTGCTCTATCGCCACATTAAGGGCATGTAATAATAATTTTTTTCCTACTTTCTTGCCATGTAAGTCTGGACGAACATTTAACAAGGGGACATACAATGCTCCTACATCTTCTTTATAAACAGAAAGTCCACAATATCCGACTACTTCCTCTCCAAGAACCGCTAAGAAAGTATCAAGATTATCTGAGCTTTGCTGTTGATCACGCACTTGTTCTTCTGTTTTTCCTGTTCCTCCCCATGAATCTTTACTCTTCATCCACATATCCGCCACATTACGAGCCAATCCATCGTGATAGCTGACAATTTTTATTGTTTGTGAATCTTCTTGTACTTTTTCCACTAAGAACCCTCATTCCTCTTATTTTGAATTTTTGTTTGTACATTAACTTCTTTATTATGTTTCATAGCTATCTCCTCCTTCCTCAATTATAGGAATGTTTTTCCAACGCTCCGTTTCTATCGTATTATTATTAAGAATTTTTGTAAAGATATCGCAATAATAATTTTTCTAATAATTTAAATGATAATCCAACAAAACTAGACAAAGGTCGTCAAAGGATTTTTTTTGTCTATCTAGAAATTTATACATACAAGTCTTTTAAACGTCCTTCTAGCCAATGGTTTAGTATCAATTATTTATTATTGAGGGGTGTATAAAATGTTAAGTGTACAAACAAAAGAACTTTCTATTAAAGAAGAAAAATTATTAAGTGTGAAAGAAGCGGCAGAATATATTGAAGAAGGTCCTGGGGTTGTACGAAACTGGTTACGAGAATTAAAAACGCTCATTCCCGTCGTTATTGGCGAAAATGGCTATCGATATTTTGACCAAAAAAGCTTGGATATTTTAGTCAAAGTAAAACAAATGCGTAATGAAAAACAAATGTCTCTAAGACAAATTGAAGATGAGCTTACAAGTCCTGTTCCCGCCTCTATCCCAATTGCCACGGATGCCACGGAAAAAATTCTTCAGGATTTACAAACAATCAAAGAAGAATTGGAACTTCAAAAAAATTTCAATCAAGTTTTAGTCCAGCAATTAAAAAAGCAACAGGAACATATTGAACGTCAGCAGGAACATATTGAAAGCCAAGAAAAACAAATTGCATTTTTAGAAAATCCAGTAGTTCTAGAAGGAAAAGAAGAAAATCTAGCTAAATCGAGAAAAACGAAACAATCAATAGTGAGTGAAAAAGAAACAAAGCAGAAAAAAAGCGGCTTTATTCGCCTTTTCTCCTATCGTTAATGGTTTTAAAAAAGGGAATCTAGTATCATTTTTAGTGAAATAAGCTTGTTCACTAAAAATGATTAGACTCCCTTTTTATATTAGTTCAATAGCTTTTCGATATCCTTTATTATTTCTGAAGGCTTCGTACTTGGTGCATACCGTTCGTGCACTTTTCCATTTTGATCAATTAGAAACTTTGTAAAATTCCATTTAATCGCTTTTACACCTAATGCTCCAGGTGCTTCTTTTGTTAAAAATTGATATAGTGGATCTGCCTCTTTGCCATTTACATCAACTTTTGCAAACATCGGAAAGGTTACACCAAAGTTTATTTCACAAAATGTTTTAATCTCTTCATTTGTTCCAGGATCTTGATTCATAAACTGATTGCTCGGGAAACCCAACACGGAAAAACCCTTTTCTTTATATGCTTGATACAGCTCCTGCAATTCTTTAAATTGGGGAGTGAACCCGCATTTACTTGCTGTATTTACAATTAATAAGACTTTTCCTTTATAATCACTTAATGAGCGCAATTCTCCATCCATCGTTTTTACTTCGAAATCATAAATGCTCATACAACATTCTCCTTATACAGTTAATAATGAATCATGAGATTGCAACGAATGTAACGTTTTTTCCATAAATTCCATCATGGTTATCATATCATCAATCTGTTCTTCTGTAATTAAGCGTTTAAAATCAATGGTAATATGATTATGGACAATATCATCAGAATCAAGGGGATAGAAACTAACTTCTTGGATGATCTTCATGTCCTTTCCCCAAATATCTTCTAATGTATGCTGTAACAGTGTATAAATCTCTGTGTCCTTTTTATGTTTTAAAAATAGATGAATATAGATGGAAGCACCAATTAAACTTTTCTTATTTTTAGTAGCTAAAAGTTCTGCCGATAAATTATGTAAATCAGCAAATAATTCAAACATTACTTTTGCATTTTGTTGATTTTTCAATCGAAATGTTATTGTATACTTCCTTGCGAGTTTACTACTGTTAAATAAATCATTACGATCTAGGACGATGATATCCCCATCCAAATCGCGGTCATAAATAAGACCTTCCATCACTGTTCTCATATTTTCAAAGGCAGTGGGATCAAACATTCTTTTTTCTCCTTTGCTTTTTCCTATTGAAAGAATACCGATCTTTTAGAAAGGCTGTTTTCGTAAAGTTTGTTGCGATTACCCACAGCCGGAATACACTTCGCTTTCCGTGGGGGTGGGGCTCGCGCTGAGTCTCCTCAGCTTCGCCTCCGGGGTCTCAGGCTGTCTCGCTAATCCCCGTGGCGTCTTCGTATATTCCGGCTGCTCCATTTTTCCAACTAATTCTTTTTTTCTATTGAAAAAACAACAATCCTTTAGAAAACAGGCTGCCTATAAAAGCGCAAGCCTTTTACTTACATATAAAAGAAATCTCTTACATTGTGGGTATATAATCCTTGCGCTTTACTTTGACTATTTTAAAATAATCCTACCGCTTTTCCATCTTCATCAACGTCCATGTTTAAAGCAGCTGGTTTTTTTGGTAAACCAGGCATTGTCATGACATCTCCAGTAAGGGCTACGAGAAATCCTGCGCCAATAGAAGGCTTAAACTCACGAATCGTAATCGAAAACCCTTCTGGTCTGCCGATTAATGACGGTTCATCAGATAAGGAGTATTGTGTCTTCGCCATGCAAATAGGGAGATTACCCCAGCCGAATTTTTCAAAGTCAGCAATTTGTTTCTTTGCTTTAGAAGAATATTCCACTCTATTCGCTCCATAAATTTTGGTGGCAATCGCAAGAATCTTTTCTTCTATTGTGGATTCAAGAGAATATAAGTTTTGGAATGTATGTTCGTTCTTTTCCAAAATAGCTAATATCTTTTGAGCAAGTTCTAAGCCACCTTCTCCACCTTTTTCCCATACTTCTGTTAAAGCAACGGGAATGTTTGCTTGTTCACATAGCTCTTTCAACACGTTAATTTCTGATTCTGTATCTGTTATAAATTTATTAATGGCTACAACAAATGGTAAGCCGAATTCCTTAATACTCTCCACATGCTTCTGCAGGTTTGCAAAACCAGTTCGAAGTGCTTCGGTATTTTCCATGGCAAGTTCTTGTTTAGAAACTCCTCCATGCATTTTTAACGCTCGAATCGTTGCAACTATCACAACAATTTCAGGATTTATCTCTTTATTTCTCGACTTAATATTTAAAAATTTCTCTGCCCCTAAATCTGCTCCAAATCCAGCTTCTGTTACTACATAATCTCCTAATTTTACCGCAGCAGTTGTCGCAATAACACTATTGCAGCCATGGGCAATATTCGCAAATGGACCACCATGAATAATAGCTGGAGAATGTTCGATCGTTTGAACTAAATTTGGTTTAATTGCATCTTTAAGTAGTAAAGTAAGTGCTCCTTCAACTTTCAAATCTCCAACTGTCACAGGAGCTTTATCTATATTATAGGCAACGACCATTCGTGATAATCGAGTTTTTAAATCATTAATATCGGATGCCAAACATAATACGGCCATAATTTCAGAAGCAACGGTAATGTCAAAGCCATCTTCCCTTGGTACTCCTTGTAATGGACCACCTAACCCGATAACTACTTTTCTTAGAGCCCGGTCGTTTAAATCCACAGCTCTTTTCCATACGATTCTGCGCTGATCAATGCGGCATTCATTCCCTTGGTGAATATGGTTATCTATTAAAGCTGCTAAAGCATTATTTGCCGTTGTAATGGCATGAAGATCTCCAGTGAAATGCAGGTTTATATCCTCCATTGGAAGCACTTGTGCCTTTCCGCCACCAGCTGCTCCTCCTTTTATGCCCATTGTTGGACCTAAGGAAGGTTCTCTCATCGCAATAACTGCTTTTTTATGTAATTTATTCAATGCATCACCTAAACCAACTGTAACGGTCGATTTCCCTTCTCCTGCGGGAGTTGGGTTAATAGCTGTCACAAGGATAAGTTTACCTGCTTTATTCTTTTTCAAAGTATTTAATGTATCTGCAGAAATTTTCGCTTTATATTTTCCATATAATTCAATATCATCGTCTGATAAGCCAAGTTTCTCGGCAATATGTATAATTGGTTTCATTACTGCTTGTTGAGCAATTTCGATGTCAGATTTCATTTTCGTCTTTACCTCCATGATTTTCCTCCTGCAATTTCAACCTTCAATTAGTATTGTACAATAAAAGAGACGTTATAAGTACACGTTTCGACAAAATCCTTCTACGCTCTCTTCAATTAGTTCCCAATCCTTATTTATTTCTACTAGCAATCTCCTTATAATTTTCTATAAAGTGAAACTTCCAACATTTGGGGTTTTTCCTTCTTCCCCCACTGATGATTAGTTGAACCAATCGAGGCTTTACGGACAGTTAATCACACCAAACTTCCTCGTATTCTCGTAAGCTTATGGTTGAGTCTCACTGTCCGTTAAGAGGAGGCCACTGAAAAAGTCTTTTTTTTCGTGTGAAATGAAGAGCAAGCATATTTGAAAGTGAAAATAAGGTTGGTTTGGAGAGGCGTCCGCTCGACTCCTATGGGAGGCTTGGCACTCGCCCCATGGAAAGCGAGCGGATGCCTCGGAAAACAAATCCATCATCTTATGTTTAAAAAGTGGCTATTGTCCATCATCATTACTAGCCAGTTTTTCAGTGCCCTCCGTTAAGAGTGGGATAAAATAATCTATCTTTTCTAAAATTCAAAACATTATGATTGCGACATATTCAAATCAAATTTATAATAAGCTATGTTGAAGAAAGTGCCATGATAAAGAAACATTCCATTTGATAACTTTTAAGATATTCGGTTATTTCTAAGAAAAACGACCGTATATCTTTGTGTAACACTACTATTTCCATCATAGAAATACATTATAAGATGATTCTATCTTTAGGAGGAGAAATACCTATATGCCAATAAAAATTCCTCATCTCTTACCAGCACGTGAAATACTAGAAGATGAAAATATCTTTGTAATGGAAGAAGGTCGGGCAAAAGCACAAGATATCCGACCATTAAACATATTAATATTAAACCTAATGCCCCAAAAAGAAAAAACAGAGGTACAAATCTTACGCTTGCTTGGGAATACCCCTTTACAAGTAAATATATCCTTTTTAAGAACAGCATCTTACGAATCAAAGAATACAAGTCCATACCATTTGGAACAATTTTATCGTAACTTTGAAGCAATAAAAACAAATAAATACGACGGGATGATTATTACAGGTGCGCCTGTAGAATTAATGAGCTTTGAAGAAGTTGATTATTGGGAAGAATTAACGAAAATAATGGAATGGTCTAAAACAAATGTTACATCTACTCTTCATATTTGTTGGGGAGCACAAGCAGCTCTCTACCATCATTTTGGGATTAATAAGTATCAGTTAGATCAAAAATGTTACGGAATTTATTCCCACTCTGTATTAAATCCGTCGGATAAGTTAATGCGTGGGTTTGATGACAGCTTTTTAGCCCCTCACTCAAGGCATACAAATGTATCAATTGAAGAAATTAAAGCCCATTCGAACCTAGAGCTATTATCTGCCTCAGATGATGCTGGCGCATTTATCATCAGTGCAAATAAAGGAAAACAAATCATGATTACAGGTCATTTAGAATACGATTCTTGTACACTAGCGGAGGAATATAAACGAGATAAAGATAAAGGATTAAATATTCATCTTCCATTACGTTATTTCCCAAATAACAATCCAGGTATGAAGCCGTTAAACAGTTGGCGTTCTCATGCTCATTTATTATTTTCCAACTGGCTAAATTATTATGTCTATCAAGAAACACCTTACGAGTGGAAATAATACTATTAACTTATCAAGTTAAAAGGAAAGAAAATACTGCCTAACAGGCAATACTTTCTTTCCTTTACAATTTAATTTGATGCACAACTTAGCCATTATTGCCGCCACCATTGGAAAAATACACTTCTTCAAATGGCTGAATCACGACAAAGCCTTCTCCCGAAAATTTCATTTGAATGGATTCTCCGCTACCTCTACCAAAAAAAGTTTTAAGGGTTATGTCTGTTACAAATTCTGGCTGTAGGTTTCCCGACCACGCAACTGTTGCATTAGGGTCTGTAAATACTGGGTTATTTGGAGTAACTCTTAGTGTTAGTGGTTCATAGTGAGAAGTAATTGCAACCAGGCCACTTCCAGATAGATTGATATTAAATAAACCACCAGAAAGCATCCCTGCAATTCTCTTCATTAGCTTAATATCCCATTTAATCGATGGTTCAAAAGCAAGTAAATCATTACCGTTCACAAAGATAGAATCCCCATTTAAATGCAGGATGGAAATTTTCTTTCCTTGATCAGCCAAATAAAGCTTTCCATTGCCTTCTGCTTTCATAAGAGAGGCACCTTCGCCTGTTAATGCTTTCTTAAACATTTTGCCTAGTCCATGTTCCAAAATACCTTCCCTTGTAAATCGAATGTTTCCACGATAAGAAACCATACTTCCTGCTTTTGCCCATATTTGATTTGTTAAATTTATTTCGAGCATTCTCTCTGTTTCTAGTTCAAAAATTCCTTCATCCTTATCTTTTTGCTCTGTTTTTGTTAAGAACTCCTCTAATCCATATCTCCCCATACTCTCACCTCTTTTAAATTGTTAATTTTAGGATATCATCTAGAAACGGGAATGAAAATATAAATTTGGGGTAGAGATAAAGTGAAACTTCCATCAGTAGGGATTTCCCTTCATCCCCCACTGATGGTTAGTTGAACCAAGGGGACCTTTATGGACAGTTGATCTCCCTCCTATCTTCCTCGTATTTTCATAAGCTTACTGCAAGAGTCTTACTGTCCGTTAAGAGTGGGATAAATATATTTTCTACGATTGCATAAAACACAAAAGTAAATAATGATAATTTTGAATATGTTTGTATATACTATTTCATATACATTAATTGCTAGGAATAAAATTTATATTTTTCACGAGGAAAGGAGCTACTTTGTATGGAAAAAATAATTGCAGTTGAAAGAAATCATCTAGGAGACATTATTAGTTTTAAAACCTCTAATGGAAGAGTAATCTCCTATCGCAAAGCACTACTGGATATCGAAACAGGCGTTATCGATGGAGTAGAAGTTGTTGAGAATGAAAGAAAGGAAGAAGATCTATCCTTTTCTATAATTGATAACTTTGACAATTACCCCCCTATCTATTAATTGACTTTCTTCATTAACCAATAAGGGCAATTCTCTGTAGGCGTCCATGCTACTGTTATGTTAAGTAGCACATACCTAGAGAGAATTGCCCTTCCCTTATTCGATCGAATCGTTTTTTTGCTGAATTAACTTTAATTCTTTTGTATGTTCTGGGTTTTCCTCAAAAAATTGAACCAAATCTCCAATGCGATCAATCGAGTCCCAGCTTAAATGATGTTCAATTCCTTCCACATCTTCGTATATATTCTCTTCTTTGACACCAATAATTCTTAATAATTGCTCTAATAGCTCATGTCTATAGACTAGTCGTTTCCCGATTTTTTTTCCTTTTGGCGTTAAAACCAAGCCTCTATATTTTTCATAAACTAGATATTCATCCTTATCCAATTTCTGAACCATTTTTGTTACAGAGGAGGGATGTACAGATAAGCCTTCCGCAATATCTGATACTCGTGCATATCCTTTATCTTCTATTAGGTTGTAAATGCGCTCAATATAGTCTTCCATACTAGGTGTCGGCAATTCAACCCCTCCTTTACCAGGATTTCTCCTTTTTTTCTATTTTATTCATTTATACTTGTCTATGTTATCTATGTATGTATAGTCTTTTTTAAACAAGAAAAAATACCCCTTAGAAAATTAAATTTTTTTAAGAAAACGTTTTAAAGTAAAGCAGTATGCACTATTTTCCTATAAATTTTATCTCTCTAAAAAAGGCGATGGATTAAAAGAATATGTCTTTTGCATTTTACTATAAAAAAAAAGGGGAAACAAGATTCTTTCAATCAAAAGCTTACCTTAAAGAGCTCTTGTTTCCTTGTATAATTCAAAGCTACTTTATCATTCTATTTTAGCACTGAAACAATTTCACAGCAAAATTATTCAGAGAATTCCATTTTCCAGCTAAAATACTCATTGTCTTGATTCTTTTCATATTTCATTATGGCATCAAATTTATTCCCTTTTTTGCTTACTAATCCTTTAACGGGTGCTTTGCCATTTTTCAGTAATGCTTTAACCATTGTTTTCGTCGGTTTTTTCTTCATGGTTGCAAGAAATTTATCATTTTTCCAAATTACGAACTTACAGCCATTTTTCCAATTGCTACAACCAAACCCTTTTTTTCCTTCAACAACAGCATGACCACAAAGGGGACATTTCCCTAATACCTCTGTTGTTTGTTTGGTATAGGTTACTTCTTGAATAATGATTTCTTCTTCTTTCTTTATTGTTTCTACTGCGTTTGTCGTGAAGTTGTTAATAATTTGCAAAAATTGCTGTTTGCTAAATTGCCCTTTTTCAATATCATAAAGTGCTTTTTCCAGCTTGCCTGTGAAATCTAAATTAAACAGATCTTTAATCGGAAAGATTTCAACGATTCTTCTTCCTAAATCGGTACAAACTAAATTCTTATTCTTTGCTTCAATATAGCCAATATCTTTTAATTTCTTTATCGTTTCTGCTCGAGTGGCTGGCGTTCCTATACTGAAACCACTTAAGATAGACAAAACATCCTCTTCTTTTTCTGCGTCAAAGTTTTTCCCACACGTTTCCATTAATCGAAGCAATGTCTTTTCCGTATGCTCTTTTGGAGGCTGGGTAGTATGTGTGGTCGTTGTTGCTTCACTTGTAAATACTTCTTCTTGCAACTGAACCAATGGAAGCATGACATCTTTCGATTGAATTTTTTCAATCTTTTTCCAGCCTTCCACTAATTGGACTTTCCCCTTCGTTATAAAGCTGCCCTTTAGTTCTACTTGATTCATGCTCGTAATAATTTTTGTTTCTTCTACTTCAGCAACCGGCATAAACTGCATTAATAATCGGTTTTTTATTGCTTCATATACTTGTTCTTCCTCTTGACTTAATCGTTTTGGTAGCACATACGTTGGAATAATCGCACTATGACTCTCCACTTTTTTATTATCAAAAATTCGTTTGGATGGAAAAAATTTAATTTCCTCTTTGAAAGGCAAACTGTCAGCAAGGAGATTTACTACTTTCTCTGTTTTCGAAATCAAACTTTCTTCTAGTGCAATACTTGCTGTTCTTGGATACGTAATATACTTTTTTTCATAAAGACTTTGTGCAACCTTTAATACTTTATCTGCTGTCCAGCCTTTATATTTACTAGTTATATAGCCTTGAAGATTGGAAAGATTAAATAAGAAGGGTGGATATTCCTTTTTTTTCTGTACTTTTTTTTCGGTTACAATCGCTGTTTTGCCCTTAATTTTTTCCTCTAAATCTTTTAAATAATGTTCCTCTTTAAATTTTTCTTCTTTATTTTCTAAATAGGTACCTATATAATTGCTTCCATTTTCAGTTAAAAACATGGCTTGTAGTTTATAATAATTTTCTGGTACAAAGGTCTCAATTTCTTTATCACGATCATAAATGATTTTTAGTGTTGGAAGTAAAACTCTTCCAATATTTAAAGCTTTCCCTTTGCCCTTTTGATATTTTAAAGTGGCAACAGATGTTAAGTTAATGCCAATTAACCAATCAGCCCATTGTCTGCTAACTCCTGCATCTTGAAGAGGACGCAATTCTTTATTGGAACGAAGATTATCTAAGCCGTTTAATACCTCTTTAGGCGTCCATTCATTCAATAGTAAACGATAGACTTCTTTTTCTGTTCTTAAATTATAAATAATACTGTCCCCGATAAGCTGCCCTTCTCGATCATAGTCACAAGCAGAAATAATTGTATCTACATCTGGCCTTTTCATCAGTCTATGTATTATTTTAAGCTGTTTCTCAGCACCACGGTCCGGTTTATCTCTATTTTTTGGATCGGACTTAACTTTGTATTGAAATTTAGTAGGGACAAATGGAAAATTTTCTAGTTTCCATGTAGACATTTTTTCATCATAGTCCTTTGCATCATTCAATTGTAACAAATGACCAAAAGCCCATGTTACTATATAGCCATTTCCTTCAAAATAGCCGTCTTGTCTATTTTTTATTTTTAATGCATCTGCAATATTTTTCGATACAGATGGTTTTTCTGCTAATATCAATTTCATCTATATCACCTTTTTTCACAACTAATATTCATCCTATTTTTATACAAAATAATATTATAATCGTTATAAAGCGAATTGTATAGAATGGGGAAAAACGGTTAAAATGCAACTGGGGTAGTTTTGAAAGTTTAGTTTTTAAAGGGTATATTCCTTTTTTAATATGTTAATAGCAAACAAAGAAGTAATCAGTATGGGGAATAAGGAAATATCGACCGAGACTTTTCTTTTCATTTAAGTCCCAGTCGATCTCCTATTTAGTTCACGAAAGCATGTTAATATGCTACTTTTAGCGATTTTTTAATTTGTAAATACTGTTCCAATTCTTTTATGACAAAAAAGACATGGGCTTGTTCTTCAAAAGAACGCCAATCACTTGGCAGCTTGTCATGTTTAATCATTTCCTCAACTCGTTGGAGTTTACTTAAAAACAGCACTGCCGTATTCCCTGAATGAACACATAAACTAAGTTCTTCTAAAAAGTCTGCCACAAGCTCGCGTTGAGTATCTAATGTTTCCACAGCTAAAATTCGGTCAAAAAGCCTAGAAATAATTTCTAATTGCTTTTCTCTAATCGTAAAGTACTTATAATAATAATTCTCTTTACGAGAAAAATGATTTTCAACGTCTCTATAGGCTACTGATTTTGCATATTGCACTTCATCTGAGGCACGTTTTAATTTTAATACATAATCTTCTTTCATTTCATTTGTTCGAAGATATACAACCATATCCATCAAAAGCGCTTTAAAATATTGCTCAATATCCTTTTGATGTACTTTCATTTCTTTATCCAAACTAGGCATATAGCTGTTTACAAGTAATGCTGCGCCAATTCCAATTACAATTAACCCTAACTCATTTAGGACTACATCCCAAGTCATATGATTAGTGGAGTAGATATGAAGAATAATAACCGTACTTGTTACTACTCCTTCATTTACTTTAAGTAAAACCGTTGTTGGAATAAATAACAATAACAATAATCCTATAATATATGGTTCAAACGCAATACCTTCAAAGAATATATAGGAAAATGGAATGGCAAGCATACATGCGATAAAACGAGAAAATGCACTATGAAGTGATTTTTTCTTAGAATTTTGTACACACAGAATGGTTATAATCGCTGAAGAAACATAAAAATCTAAATGAAAAAATTGGGCTATAGATATACCTACGCTTACTGCCACTGCTGTTTTAAAGGTTCGGTAACCAATTTTATATTTTTTCAAGTTTTGCCATGCTCTTTGCATCATTAATCACAACCAGTAACAAGTAAATCATCTTGTAAAGAAGCTAACCTCGTATTCATAGCAATTTTATCACCAGGTTTCACCAATAATTGGACAACGGATCCACTAAAAGGAACGCTCACATCTTTTATTTCTCCGGCTAAAGTTCTAATGGTTAAAATTGTTTCCCATTCATAGAAATAAGCATTTTCCTTCATTAGGATCTCATCTACAGTTCCTTCAAACGGACTTAGTATCATCTGGTCTTCTCTTGAGATTTCATAATACGGACTTTGACTGCTCTTTACAATCGTTTCAATCATTTTAATAAATCTTCCCTTTTATTATTATTTTTTAATTAATTTTTGCAAAAGTTTATTTCATTGAAAAACAAACTTGCTTTTATAATAGTAATCATGTTAATAAAAACACATTTCCCCCTTTAATTCAATGATTTCAAGGATATTTTTTTCGTTTTTTCACAGGAAATTTTTGCATCCATCTATTCACTAAAACGCCTGTCAGCTCTCCCTTCTTTGCACACAAGCATGAAAGCGAAAACATACATTTACTACCAACACGAGGTAACCTTCCTACTTTTATTAAGGCATTAAAAGAGGCTGGGACATAAGTATTCCAGCCAAGGATAATTCCGAACAATTATACGAAGATGCTAATGAATGTTCCGTATAATTGTTCGGGCTTTTATTTGTTTTTCAAAGGATGTTTCCATGAAGTTTGGTGCGATTCCCCGCAGCCGGAATACACTTCGCTTTCCATGGGGCTCGCGCTGAGCCGCTTCGGCCTGTGGCCTGCAGGGTCTCAGACTGTCTCGCTAATCCCATAGGAGTCTTCGTGTATTCCGGCTGCTCTGTTTTTCCAACTAATTATATTTCCTCTTGTAAAAAGTATGCAAAAGCAGCCGCTATTTACTAGCTATATTAGAAATTGTTCGTCTTTACAGAGTATCTATTTAGTTATGTCCCATCCTCTACATAAAGTATTTTTTGATCTTACTGTCTGTTTGTATATACCAATTTTCTTTTTCAATAATATTTGCTACCGTCAAAATAAGAGATGGGATTTTTTCTACATTGAATACGATTAAGCCGATTTTTTTTACCATTATGACAAAGGACTCTCCATGCGAAAATGTAGGTAAAACATTTCCTAATTGGAGGATGCTTTTGACAATTGCTTGTTTGCTGTCGTCCTCCAAAACAATATTCGGTGTAAATCGCAAGATCCAATTTTCTTTTTCAATCGAAAATCGATACATTAAGCCACCCTCTTATTCTATTTCCTGAAAACAAAACTGCTACTTCATAATATGTTGAAATTTATTATTTATGAGATATATTATTTTTAGATAGTGAACGAGTCAAATGTTCATTATTTCTTATATATATAGGAATATTCACCCATTATCATGATTTTACATTCACGCTAAAAATAACCGATACATAGGTAAATTTATTAATAAAGTAATAAGTGTTGTATCCGCTTACTTTTTGCGAACAAAACAAGAAAGCCCTTCCATTAATTTGATTAACTTTTCGGAAAAAACGCTTTGAAACCTTGACTACATATGGGTAATCGTGTATATTATAGACATCATTTAACAAAATTCTGAATAATTACTTTCTATTATTATTTTGTTCTATGAGAATATTTATTTTATAGGCACTAACTAGTGTCTTGAAAGGCTTAGGAGGATATTTATTATGCAAAATGGTAAAGTAAAATGGTTCAATAACGAAAAAGGATTTGGATTCATCGAAGTTGAAGGTGGAGACGACGTATTCGTACATTTCACTGCTATTCAAGGCGAAGGCTTTAAATCATTAGAAGAAGGACAAGAAGTTTCTTTCGAAATCGTTGAAGGAAACCGTGGACCTCAAGCTGCTAATGTTGTTAAACTATAATTAATAATTATATATATTAATAATAGTATTCAGGGGATTTTTCAAGGAGTGGTGCTTCTAGAGAAATTCCCTTTTATTTTTCAAATACCTTCTCCAAAAAGGCTTACGCGGTATATGCTAAAAGGTGGAAGCACATATGTCACTTCGCACCTGATAGTTTCTCCCCATATCCTCTTAGCTTATTCCCAACTGTACATTGTGATATACAGAAGCGGTGAGCTCCTCTTTTCCCATACTCTATCTTATTTTGTCGATATAAAAAACAGTCGTTGCAATAGTCTTTCATTAATCCATCTGCTTCTTCAATCAGTTTTTTTCGTTCCAAGCTTCACCCCTCCTTTACCTTTACCTGACAATTAGAGCAATTGCATTTTACTATAGATGCGTTTCCCTTCTAATGCTTGGGTTGCCAATTTATCTGCTTCCTTATTCTCATTTCTTCCAATAGAAGAATATATCATATTTAAATGGAGTTTTTTAAGCTTTACTTCAATCCGATCAAGCCAGTTATTTAATTCTTCCTCATAGCATGGCCATTCGCCTTCTAATTGTTTCAAAACTACTTGGGAATCCCCTTTTACTTCACAAGTAACGTCTTTCACATCGAGCTCTTCAAGTAGGTTTAAGGCGTGAAACAACGCAGCATATTCAGCTTCATTATTGGAAAGAATATCATGAAATAACTCATTTGCGCGAACTCTAAACTTCTTTTTTCCTTGTTGAAAGAATAACACAACTCCAATTCCTGCTGTTTTCGTTTCCTTATGATAGCCACCATCAAAATAAATGATAAAGTCATGCGGCTCTTCTTCCATTTCTTCATTTAGCTTTCGTAATTCTTTTAATGTCCAGCTTGTTCCTTTTTCATCATAAAAAAGCATATCTATTACATCATTCCGCTTCTCAAGTTCCTCTCCTACTTCAAGGGCCGTAGTTGATTGTATCCAATCTGAAGTAAAATAGATTGAATCCTTCTTTTTCTTTCGTTGAAATTTGTATTCCAATTTATATTTCATAACGGTACAACCTTTCTACATATAGAGTGACTTCGATAATGATACTGCGGATCTTATTGCCCCGTTATTGGAGGAAATATCCATTCTTCTTAGAAATAATAAAAAACATTCCCATCTAAGCTTTTTTTCATTTATAATATTTTACATCGCTTGTTATGTTTCATTTCACTTTATTGCAAATAAGACTGGATTGTCATTATACCATTTTTCCATCTAATAACAGGAATAATTATTTTTCATAATTGGTTATATGTTTAATGATATATATACATTTTATGCGAGTTGTATGAAAACAAATAGCAAAACAATTCGTATATAATCATTGTTTAATCATACCAAATTTTTTGGAGGTATCAAAATGATTGAAGTTTATATTGATGGTGCAAGTGCTGGAAACCCTGGTCCAAGTGGTGCTGGTATCTTCATAAAAGGCCATGGTTCTGCAGAAAAATATTCGATTCCACTCGGATTAATGAGTAATCACGAAGCTGAATACCATGCTCTGATAAATGCATTAGAAATCTGCCTAAACAATGATTATCGAACAGTGAGTTTTCGCACTGATTCTGAACTTGTTAGTCGTGCAATTGAAAAAGAGTTCGCTAAAAACAAAAAATTTGCTCCGCTGCTAGAAAAATCATTAAAACTCATAAATGAATTAGATTTATTCTTTATTAAATGGATCCCTAGTAAAGATAATAGGACGGCTGATGAATTAGCAAGACTTGCAATAAGAAAAAATAAATAAAGAAGGGAATTCGTCCATTGAAAATACATACTTCCGCTCGGTTGGCAGACGTCTCCCTTTTATTTGTAGCACTAGTATGGGGTGCTACCTTTGTAATCGTGCAAAATGCAATTGCTTTTCTACAACCACTTATATTTAATGGGATTCGCTTCTTCTTGGCAGCCCTATTTTTATTTGTATGGTTACTTCTTTTTAAGCCTTCCCAACTAAAGCAATTAAATATACATTGCTTAAAATCTGGAATAAGCTTAGGATTATGTTTATTTATTGGTTATGCCTTTCAAACAATCGGTTTAGTATATACGACAAGCTCGAAGGCTGGGTTTATAACTGGATTGAGTGTGGTGCTTGTTCCTTTATTTTTGTATCTTTTTCTGAAACAAGCTTTACTTGTTAACCATATTATTGGTGTGGCTATTGCTACTATAGGACTTTATCTTTTAACGATGAGCAATACCTTTTCCATTAATATAGGGGATTTTTTTGTGTTCATTTGCGCCATTGGTTTTGCTTTGCAAATCATTTTAACAGGCAAATATAGTAAAGAACATCCAACCTTATTATTAACGATTGTTCAACTTTTAACGGTATCCGTTTTAGGGATAATGGGTAGCATTTTATTCGAGAACCCTAAGGCAAATTTTAAAATCGATATCTTGCTTCATCATGAAGTCATCATTGCCTTATTAATCACTTCTATTCTTGCTACCGCATTGGCGTTTATCATTCAAACAAGTTTGCAAAAATACACCAATTCTACCAGAGTTGCTTTAATTTTTGCAACTGAACCTGTATTCGCAGCAGCAACTGCTTACCTATTTAGTAATGAACAATTAACAACTAGTTCAGCAATCGGCTGTATATTGATTTTACTTGGAATGATTTTTGCTGAATTACCGAAGAAAGTATTATTTGCTGCTTTTCAAAAGGTTATGGAGAAATAATGTACTATTTTATTTTTCGTAAAGCTTGTTGCTAGTAAGCCACAGCCAAATTCATGGAAACATCCTTTTTAAAACAAATAAAAAAACCAAACAATTATACGGAACTTTTATTAGTATCTTCGTATAATTGTTTGGTTTTATCCTTGCTGGGATGCTTTTGTCACAGCCTCCGTTTAGTGAAAATAACTTTATCCACTTTATACAGACAAGTTAAAGCGGAAATAAGTGATTTTTTTTTATAAAGCTCATTACTTCTTTTTTGGTTTTCAGTTCATTATCGTTAAACATCTCTAGTAAGGAAACAAAAAAACTTCCATCAAATTTCTTTTGTAATTTTAGCGTACATTCAATAGCTGTTATAACAAGTTCATCTGTAGTATTTGTATATGCTTTGCCAAAATAAATAAAACCTATCGCATCTTCACCAAAGGAAAAGCCTTTACTTTCTAAAAAGAGCAAATACTCCTCGACAGTTTTCAAACTTAATGTACATTCCCCTCTATCCTTTTACCTATATGTTACTTTATATCACGACAATTTTCTAGTTTTTTCAACATTATTCCACTGCTTTAATGACGTTTGTCATATATTATTCATTACTATTCTTTAGATGATTTAATCAAAAAAGGATAGAGAATCAAATGGATCATTTTCGACTCTCTATCCCTCTTATTACCGATGTAAAAACGATCGTTTCTTTTTTGTTAATATATGTCCTAGAAAACCAATCAGTATGCCTAATAAGGCACCGCCAAGCACTTCTTGAGGCTGATGTCCAAGCATTTCTTTCAATTTTTTTGGTTGCTTCTCTTTAAAAGCAATATTTTTATCTGTATTAATTTTATCAACTAAATCTCCTAAATCATTCACTTTTAACGTTAATTCACCTGTTTGTCTTCTAATGCCTTGCGCATCATACATAACGATCAACCCATAAATTAGAGATAAAGCAAAGTCAATCGTTGGCATGCCTCTTTTTAGTGCTATGAAAGTCGTTAGAGAAGATACTCCTGCAGAGTGAGAGCTTGGCATTCCACCTGTTTGAAAAAACAAGCCTTTATCCCATTTTTTCGTCTTCAAAAAATGAATGGGGATTTTAAGAAACTGCGCCATTCCAATACTTATTAAGGCTACATAGACACCCTTATTCATATAATCACCTCTAACAAATAGTCTCTTTATTTATGGATGATATTATTCTTGCTTGCTCATACTATGAATGAATTTTTATTTCCACTATTAGGTGAAGAGGTGAATATAATGAGTAAAAACCAACGAAACAGAGGGAAAGCTGCTGGCGGTGTCAATCCACAAGGCTATGGCCAAGATGCAGATATCACTCCATCTCCCAAAAGCAAATTAGAAAATGCGGCAAAGAAGAAAAACACAAAATAAGAATTAATAAAGGGAAACTTCCATCAGTGGGGGTTTTCCTTCATCCCCACTGATGGTTAGTTGAACCAATCGGACCTTTACAGTTGATCTCCCACCTAGCTTCCTCGTATACTCATAAGCTTGAAGTGGGGTCTTACTGTCCGTTAAGAGTGGGATAAAAAGCCACTACCATTATTGTTCATCCTTTAAACATAGTGGTAGTGGCAGTTCACAATATTATTTTCTTATTAAAATAAAGTAAGTTCTTCTTTCTTCTCTACATAATGATGGAATCTTTTAAATTCTAGTTCTTCGAATTTCTGAATAGCAAGATTCGGATTTATGTCTAAAAAACTTTCTTCCAGTAAACAACTTACCGGGACATCGCATTTAATTTCCGCTAAACGTCTACTTAAATGCAGCATTTCAAGATCGGCTTCAATTTTCGCTCGCTGTCCCTTAGTTAGTAGCGCTAAATTAGTAAGTATTCCTTCTATATCTTGATGAGTTTGAAGAAGCTTTAAAGCTGTTTTTTCACCAATTCCTCTAACACCTGGATAATTATCGCTCGTATCACCCATTAATCCCTTCAAATCGATCATTTGCTGTGGAGTGATTCCCTTTTCCTCTTGAAAATTTACTGGAGTATAAAGCATATAATTACCATATCCTTTTTTTAATAAGGCAACAGAAACATGGTCATCCAGTAATTGGAGGATATCTTGATCACCTGTTAGAATGGTAACATTCGCTTCACCTTGCATTTGTTTCGCAATCGTTCCAATACAATCATCGGCCTCAAAGCCACTAATACCAATATTCGGTACATTAAAGCTTTCAACAACCTCTTTTACTAAATCGAATTGTGGTATTAGTTCAACAGGAGCGTCTGAACGATTCGCTTTATAAGAAGGATACATTTCTGTTCTAAATGTCGTACTTCCCATATCCCAGCAAACCGCTACATGGGAGGGCTTAAAATGTTCAATTGCTGTGAAGAAGTGTTTTACAAAACCATGAATGGCATTTGTTGGGATTCCTTTTGAATTCACCATATATTGACCTGTAACTGCTGTAGCAAAAAATGCACGAAACAACAGAGCCATTCCATCTACTAGCATTAGGTTAGCTTTTTTCTCATTGCTCAAATTTCATCTCTCCTTTATTTCCATTAGTATATTATAACAGATTGACCCAAGGTTGTGGCTGGTAGCTTTTTCTTCTCCTTTTTTTGTTGAATTTAAAATAAGCTGTTTGTAAGTTAAAAAACAGGAAACTAAATTTCCCATTAGTTTCCTGTTCATCTAATCCAGCTTATTTAATATAAGTTCAAAACTATTATACTCTCTTCCCATTTCATCTAACTTTGTTTCTACTAGTGTAAAACCTAAGGTCTCCCACTTTTTTATTCTTCAGACTTACTTGGCAAACAAGTCTCAATTTCATTCTCTTCATAGGAGATCCAATCACTAAAACTACCCGGATAAAGCTTTACCTTATCTAGTCCAGCCATTTTCAAAGAAATATAATTAGGGGTAGCCGTTATGCCAGAACCACAATATACAATATATTCTTTGTTCGGATCTAATCTAGAGAATCTATCTTTTTGCTCACTAGTTGATAAAAAGAATCCATCTTTTAATCCTTCTGTCCATATGATGTTTATCGCCCCAGGAATATGTCCACTTTTCTTATCGATTGGCTCTATTTCTCCTGTATAGCGTTTATGTTCTCTAGAATCAATTAGTATCCTATCTTGCTTTTTTGCCTTTACTTGGGCTAAGACTTCCTCATAAGTTGCCATCATATGTGTCTGAATAACAGGAGTGAAAGTAGTCTTTGAAAAAGTTGAGACTTCTTTTGTAATAGGATAGCCCTTCTTTATCCATTCTTTATAGCCGCCGTCTAAAATATATGTATATGGATGACCTATATAGTTTAACAACCACCAAAATCTCCCAGAAAATGCCCCCTCCCCATTATCATAGGCAATAACAATAGTATCCGGACCAATCCCTATATGTTCTAACTTCTCCACAAACTCTTCCATATCTGGTAATGGATGTCTTCCCCCATGTTCGCTTATTGGATTGGAGAGATCATTTTCCAAGTGAAAATAAGCACTATTCGGAATATGACCTTCTTTATACCAGTCTGTACCATTGTCAGGATTTGTTAAATCAAAGCGACAATCAATAATTCTAACTGAATCATTTTCTAAATTTTCTTTTAACCAATCAACACTTTTTACGATTTCCATCTTCATTCCTCCCATAGTAAGTCCTATTTACTCGTTTGCTGTGAATCTATTTGTGTTGATTCTTTTAAAATCCATTCAAGCTTTTCTATATTTTCATGTTCCGTCAATAATGCCGTTTTGCCATCATAATATTCAGCCACTTGTTCATTTACATCGTTAAGAAGTTTATCGATATGTTGTTCAAATAACTCTTTATAAAAAGTAAAGAAGAAGTGGATTTGTTCTTTTATAAAACTATTTCCATGCTCATCAACTAATTGTTCCAACTCTACCCCCATATTCTTTCGTTCATTATTTTCAAAAAAGCTTTTTGGGTTTTTGTAATATTTAATTCCGATTTTATTAAGAGCATTATCTAATTCTTTAAAAGGAGCATGATAAGTTAAACTTGAAGCCAATTCATGTTCCATTTCTTCCTGTAACCGAATTTCCCCATTGTGGGACTGGACCAATTGCTGAACTTCCTCATAACCTTCTTTTCTTTGTTTAAAAAATAGTTGATCTAACCTTACGTTTACTGCTCGTAATTCTTGTTCAAATTCAAAATTCAACTGTATTAGAAAGGAAGCCGTCGCAAGGGATATTTCTCTTTTCTTATTATCCCCTCGCAAAATGGATGGATGGTATGCCTCCTTCATTAATTCATTTAAACGGAACATAACTCTCTGCTTTAAATAAAATAATTGTTCCTCTACTTCCATTTTGAATTTTCCTAAAATATCTTGAAAACTTTTTGTTTCAATTTGGGAGAGAATATTTCGTTTTTCTTCCGCCATTCTAAATAACTCTTGTTCTGCTACTTCTTTTTTTGCAAATGCTGATTCTATTAATTTCTTTAAAAGTTCCCTTGTTCCCTCATAATCTTTTTTGGCAGATTGAAGCATCATCGATAACCATTCATGTTCGATAAAGTCATACATTTGCTCCTCTGCTTTTTTCATCCATTTCCCATATATATGATGCTTATAATAAAGACTAGATACAGGAAGAATTCTCGGAGAGCGAATTCCATATAATTGTAATTGTTCTTGTAAATACACCTGTACAGCTGCTTGCTCTTCCTCATCCTTCGCTAAATCTATTGCATTAATTACAAAAAATATTTTATCTTTTTCGAAGGCATCCTTTAATCTTCCAAGCTGCACAAGAAAAGCACGGTCAGCTTTGGAAAATGCGTGATTATAGTAGCTGACATAAAAAATACAATCTGCTTTTTTCATAAATTCAAAGCTTAATTCCGTATGTCTGCTGTTAATAGAGTCTCCGCCTGGCGTATCAACGAGCGTAATTCCTTTTCTAGTAATCATACAGTCAAAGTAAACATCAATCGATGCCACAAAACAAGAAGTCTCTTCCACTGCAACATAATTAGAAAGCTCTTCTAAATCAATATTAATTTCACTGCCCAAGTGATCTCGATGAACAGAATAGCCTTTTATAAAAGCTTGAAGATAGCGAAATTCATTTGCATATCTCTCAACTGGATTAGCAACCAGCTTTTTTATCAAATTTTGTGCGACTTCAATAGAGCTAGCTTCTTCCTTTACTAACTGTAAATAGTCATTTATCTCTGTAAGCATTTCAGACTCTGTTTTCCATTTAACAATCACCGTTTTGTGAGGATGTTCTTCATCAATTGGCAAAATTCGGTTTATAGTTGCCGTCGTTGGGTTCGGTGAAACTGGTAGAATCGGATAATCTAGTAAGGCATTGGCAAAAGAAGACTTCCCTGCACTAAAGGCACCAAATAAGCAAATAGTATAAGTACGATTTTCAATATTTGAGGCTTTGGCAAGTAAATTTTTAGCTATATGTGTAAATCCCTTTACCTTTTGAAGGTTACTACTTAAAAAACGTAACTGCCTTATTATTAGGTCTGTATCCAATTCATTTTTTACCTCTAGCTTTTGATTCTCAGCCATTTTTATTTTCTTTTCCGGTGATGTTGTTTTTATAGAAGAGAAGGATTGATATGTTATCTCTTCTTTATCTGAGTCTAGTAACACTCGCAAAATGCTCTCATCAACTGTTTGTGCTATAGTAAGCTGTTCGAGATTCTCTTTCCATTCTTGCCATTCGGTCTCTACCTCTTCTTTTTTTAGCTTAGTATTTGCATATTCTTGCCATTTTTTCTGCTCTGTAATAAGCGTTTCTTTTTCCTTATGTAATTGGTGTTGACGCTCTTCTTTCCATTGAGCAAAAAGCTGAGCGATTTCTTTTCTAAAAGACTGCTTTAAATCATTTTCAACTGTCTCACAATAAACTAGAACATAGTTTTCCGAAAGCTGTGCATCCTTATTTACTAACTCCTTTAATTTGTGAGCATCGAGAAGAGACGCAAGCCCTTTAATAATCGAAAAATACTCGGATTTACCCTGTTTCTCAAAAAACTGTGATAGCGGCGTTATCAATTGAATTTGGACTAGTTTTTCTAGCTCTTTGTAAAATGTTAAAAGTCTTTCCTCTCTTTCTTTTTGTGTTTTACTTTTACTGCCAAATAATCCAATTTTAAAATTTTTCTGTTCTGTTTCCAAATATGCTTTTGCTAATTCACGAAGATTGAAAGGCATAATATATGCATTTTTAATTATCGAATTCCATTCATTTTCTAAAGAGCCTACCATTTCACTTTCTTTATCATCTATTGTTCGAATTTCATTTTCGACTATACACAAGGTTGATTCTAAAGAACGATAGTCTTCCTCTGTTAAACCTGATAAGTGTTCCTCAAAAGGAGCGATTAGTTCAGCAGTCTTTGCTTCAATAAAAGAGATATGGTCTTTATAAAGTTTTTGAAAGGATTCATCCATTGAAATGGGAAGAATGGAATCTTTTTCATTCATTTTTTTTATAATAAACCTCTTTAAATCCTCTAATCCTTGATAAAAATAATTTGTTTCGATTAATGTAGTGAAAAATATTTTTTCTGGCTTAATACCATAAGATAAAAAGGAATCGGAAACACTTTGTTTAAAATCTTGAAACGAAATTTCCGCTTCTCGATGCTTATCCATTTGATTAACGACTAACACAAATTTTTTTCCAGAATCAACTAACTGTTTCGTAAAATCAAAATTTATTTCGGACTGCACATGATTATAATCAACGACATAAAAAATAATATCTGCAAGATGAATACTAGATTCTGTTGCTAATTGATGAGCTTGATCTGTACTATCTATCCCTGGAGTATCCATTAAAATAGTATTCTCTAAAAGCAACTCCGTGTCTAACTGAACTTCCAATTCTTTTATATCCTCAACTCTTTCTGTTGCCTGAAGTACTCCTTTTATATCAAGAACATCTGTATAAACATCTCCTTGATTAGAACGGTAGGAAACTTTTAACTGGTTTCTTCCTTTTTTCACACGGATAATATTGGCGGTTGTTGGAATGGGACTTGTTGGTAAAACCTGTGTACCAATAAGTTTATTAATCATGCTTGATTTTCCGGCAGAATAATGTCCACAAAAAGTCACTATAAATTCTTTTTTTGTTGCTTTCTTGATTAGTTGTTTCAACCTTTGTGCCGTTTGCTGATCACCATGTGCCAAAAAATATTGATAAAATGCTGTCCATTTATGTAAAATATCTGTATTCGTTGAAAGCATGATAGACTCCTTTTCATCCTGTATTTCTTTTATTTTAACTATTTTCCAAGTAACAATAAAGAAAAATTAACTGAAAATTGAAAGCGAAGACAAAAAATCACATGATTCTTATAAAGTGAAACTTCCGTCAGTGGGTTTTTCCTTCCTCCCCCACTGATGGTTAGTTGAACCAATCGGACAATTACGGATAGTAAGAGTGGAATAAAACGACAATAAAAAACTGCTTTTCCTTGTCAGCACTCCCACCTATTTTGGTGAGCTGTGTTGACAAGAAAAAACAGTATTTATCAAAAGTTTATGTATATCTATTGTTTAGGGTTTGTTGCCTTCGTTGTATTATTCAAGACATATTTCATAACAAATAAATAACCAATTACCGTTAAACCAATTGGAAAAGCTACCATTCGTTACACCTCTTTTCCTTAATGAGAATAATTTTCTATCTCATTTATATAGTATCATTAATGAAAATCATTTTCAATAAGAAAAAAGTTTCGATTATTTTTTCACATATGCATAGGCGAAAAGCTTATCCATCAACACCATTAGGAAAAATGTACCATGATTATCCTCCTATTCCCCAGAAAAATTTTGAACAAAATAGGTCTATTTTATGATAAGATGTTTTTATTAGAAGGATGGGGGAATAGTAAGTGACATTAACAAAAAGTACAACTGAAATCTTAAATGCAACTATTGAGGCTGTAAAAGGTGTTATTCCCTGTGAACTACAAATTGAGAAGCCAGCTTTAACTGTTTCACCCTTTATTTTACAATCTTTAGGGGTATTAATAGGCTTAACTGGAGATTTCCGTGGCAGAATCATTATTGACGGAAATAACCAAGTTTTTGGTAAGATTGGCGAATCTATGTTTGGTATGTTTTTAGAAGGAGAAATGCTTGAATCATTCTCTGGGGAATTGGGTAATATGATTGCTGGAAATTTATCTACTTTTGTATCACAAAATGGAATTGAAATAGATATTACTCCACCTACTGTTTTAGCTGGAGAAACAAAGTTATCTGGTTTTGAAAAGGCTCTTAGCCTACCAATTTCACTTCAAAATATTGGTCAATTGACCATTGTATTAATCTTAGAGATTTAAATTAAATCTACATCAGTGTTTTCCTAACACTGATTTTTCATTTAGATACTCTTTTACTGATGGAAATCGTCTCCTTTCTGCTCTTCATATGGTGCTCTGAGCAGACTGCATCAGTCACAGAATTAAACAAAAAAGCAGAAAAGTAACTTACTTTTTCTGCTTTTTTTGTTTTACTTATTATTTGTATGGCTTTGTACTTCAATTTTTATTAGATTCTCCGCTTTATGCCCACAGCATTTACATATTGTCTTTTCTGTATAGATGTTCAGGCAGTGACTACAATAATAATTCACCATATTTATCACACCCACTTCTTCATAAACATATATTAGTATATTTATCATTCGTGGAATATGTGCCAAAACTAGAAAAGATTAACCGATTTGTCATATTCGATCTATTCGCAAAATTGTTGTTATCATGGATCCACAAAATAGATGCTTATTCAAATATATGCTTAATCTTTTTCCCATTCTTAATGGGAAGTATGTTCCAATCGCAAGCTGCGAAAATTCGCGAAATCAGGTGGGGCATGGATAAAGTTTTCTTTATTGCTCTAACTGATAAACATCACTATATTTTTTATATAGATAGTCAATTAAATATTGAGCATTTAATCCTTCACCTGTAACATCTTTTAATATCTCAAGTGGTTTTTTCGTTTTACCATAATAATGAATTTTTTCATTAAGCCATTCTTTAATAGGTAATAATTTTCCCTGTTCTAATAATTCATCGAAGTTAGGAATATCCTTTAGCATTATCTGTTTTAGCTGTGCTGCATACATATAACCTAGTGCATAGGAAGGAAAATATCCAAAGCTTCCGCCAGCCCAATGTACATCCTGGAGCACACCTTCTCCATCATTTTTAGGAACAACACCTAAATATGATTTATATTTCTCGTTCCATATCTTCGGCAAATCCTTTACTTCTATATCCCCATCAAATAATCCCTTTTCTATTTCATAACGAATCATAATATGTAACGGATATGTTAATTCATCTGCCTCAATCCTAATTAGTGAAGGCTTTGACTCATTGATAGCTCGATAGAATTCTTCCACAGGAACTTGATCAAATTGTCCATTTGTATATGATTTTAATGTTTCATAATTATGTCTCCAGAAAGAAAGATTTCTTCCGACAAAATTTTCATAGAAGAGAGATTGAGATTCATGAATCCCCATAGATGTTCCTGAACATAATGGCGTACCAACTAATTCCTTAGAAATATTTTGTTCATATAATGCGTGACCAACTTCATGAATTGTTCCAAATACAGCTACTCTAAAGTCTGATTCGTCATATTTAGTCGTGATACGAACATCACCTGGATTAATTCCTGTAGCAAATGGGTGAACCGTTTGATCTAGCCTCCCTGCATCAAAATCATATCCTACCTGCTGCAATACTTTGAGGCTGAATGCTTCTTGATTTTCTTTGGAAAATGGCTCATATAAGAAGTCTGTTGATGGCTTATTAGTTGATTCTGCAATTTTATGTACTAATGGCACTATTTTCTCTCTTACATTTGAAAATACTTCATCTAATATAGAAACTGTCATTCCTGGCTCATACATATCTAATAAAACATCATATTTATTATCTTTATATCCCCAATATTCAATGAACCGTTTATTCATTTCAACTAACTTTTCTAAATATGGCTGAAATAGGGCAAAATCAGCTTTCTCTTTCGCCTCTTCCCACACACTTTCTGCTTTCGACTGTAGCATTACATATTCTTTATGTTCTTGGGCTGGAATTTTTTTATTGCGATCAAAGTCCTTCTTCATTTCCTCTACTGTTTTCCTTGTGATAGGCGATAATTCCTTTTGAATGTTTTCTTCAGAGAGAATAGAAAGGTAAGATTCCAGTTCTGTAGAAGTTGATAAGGCAAACAATTCAGAGGATAATACCCCAATTACTTCTGTTCGCTGGTCTACTCCCTTTTTTGGGGCACCTGTACGCAAATCCCAATAAATTAAAGCAAGCGCTTCATTATATGCACCTATTTTCTTCACATAATCTAAAAATTGTATTTCTATCTCTTTTTGATTAGTAGACAATATACTCTCCTCTTTTCTTTCCTATTATTCTTTTATCATAACATATTGGTTAATGAACTAAATATGATTAATAATTAATTTTCATTGAAGACCACATAGATAACAAATACTTTTCCCTTTAGAGACAAAAATGTCCCATAAGTTTATCTATAGTATTGCTTAACAACATTAGATAAACTTATGGGACATGCAAACTAATTAATTTGGTTTTACTGGCAATGCCTTTAGCACAGAACTCTTTACAAGTTCAGTTTCGTCCGGATTCATACATAAATGAATAGATCCTTTGTCTTCATGTGTACGAATTAATCGACCAATGCCTTGACGTAGCCTTAAAATCATATATGGTAAATCCACTTCTAAAAATGGATTTTCTACATTTTCTCGTTTACTTTTATACACAGGATCGTTTGGAGGGAATGGCAAGGAATAGATAAAGACGTTTTCTAATGATCTACCTGGCACATCTAGCCCCTCCCATAAATTCACTGCACAAAGAATTGATTTTTCCTCATTTTGAAACTTAGAAACAAGGGTACTGATTTCTCTTTCCCCTTCAAAATAAATTGGCAGCATGAAATCATTGGGTAAATTCTCCTGAAAACTAGCTAAATCCTCTTTGCTATTGAAAAGAACAAGGGAACGACCTTCTGCTTTTATTAATTCTCCATAACAATATTCTTGTTTTTCTTTGTCCGCTTCTTTCGCAAATGGTTTGATATGAACAGTCATATTTTCTTCATAGTCGAAAGGAGAATCCACAGAAAATGATAAATAATTGGTTGCACCAATACTATTTGCCATGTATTCAAAGGATTTATTGTCAGACAGTGTCGCTGAGGAGAAGATAATCGGCTTTTGTTGACTAAATACTTCCTCTTGCATAATATCTTGAACAAGTCTCGGCATAATGACAAGCGTTCTTTCGCCATTGTTTTCCTCAAACCATGTTATTCCATTCATTTCTTTTAAAAATAAGCCTAATGAATGAGATATCTGTTCTAAATATTCCTCCACAACTTTTAAGTCGTATTCATTGATGACATACATTTCGCTTTCGAAGACAAGCTCTTCTTCTAGCTCTGAAATATAGCCTGCTAATTTTCTACCTGCTTGTATTACTCGATCCGTTTTTTTGATTTCTTGTTTATCAGAGCCTTCTGTTTTATAAGATGCATCTGTTAATTCTCTAAAAAACTGCTCATTTTGGTAGATTGTTTCTTCAATAATATTTAATGTCTTTTCTCGCACATCATTTGCCATTAAACGAGTTAATAGATTCTCCAAGTTTTGCTCAGTCAAACGATATGTTAGAGCATTTTGTGCTGCATATTCTAATAAATGCCCTTCATCGAAAACGACACATGCACTATCTGGTAATAAAGGCAGCTGCCCTTCTCTTTTTCTAGCTTCTTTTGTCCAAATATGTTCCATATAGAAATCATGAGAACAAATAATTAGATCTTTGGCATTTCGATAATAGTCTCTATGCAATGTTTGCCCACAACGATGGCGCTTATCACATGTAAAACAATCTTGCATAGAATCCCATGCTACCCCTTCCCAATCTTTATCGTTCAGATCTGGATAGTCTTTTCTATCACCATATGGTGCAAAAGATTGCATCGAACCAGTGCCGTGCACGAAATCTGGAAGGCTATCGTAAATGGAATTATACGTATCTTCAAATGTAATTTTTTGATCTAATTTGGTTAAACATAAATACTGATTTCGCGATTTCGCCAACCGAACATCAATATTTAACCCAAGTGCCTGTTCGAGCTTTGCAATATCGCCTTCTTTTTTAACAAGTTGTTCAATTAATGTTTCGTCTGAACAAGCGATAATAGCAGGCTTGTTTACATAACGGGCATAACAAATACTATATAGTAAATAAACAAACGTTTTTCCAGTCCCTACTCCTGCCTCTGCGAAAATCGTTTTCTTGTCTTTAAATGCTTTTTCTAATTGATAAGCCATATATACTTGCTCATCGCGTAATTCATACCCTGCCTCTGGAAGAATGTCATAAAAGACATCCCCGATCCATTCTCCCAACTTGTCATAAAATGATTCTGTTTTTGATACTTCAAATGGCATGCTATTTTGCATGAGTACCCCTCCGACTTTACGAAATAATCTTCTTGTTTTCATCTTTATCTATTTAATAAGTAATGGGTTATTACACTTGTTTTTAATGACGAACCCTAATCATAGTCAATTTTAGACCAATATTCAAGTGAAAAGAGGGTTGCCACACAAGATTTAGGCACCCTCTCTTACAAAATTGGATATTTTTTTGGATATCAAACAATCCATGATTTGTTTTCTAAAGACTTTCCATTTAAACTTTTAGGTAGTCAAATTAATATTACCTTTATTTTTCGAGGCGATCAAAGCCTCCTTGCTAGGTTTCGGACTTGCTCGCATTTCTCATAGGAGAACATCTATGCACTATGCTGCCGTTATAACAAAACGATCTAATCCTTTTGTTATCCTCTATCTCTTGATAAGGAATAAGTCATTGCCTGCTGAACCATTTGTTGAGCTGCCGATAGCTGCTCTATCACGGTTTCATCCGAAATTCCTTCTCCTTCTATTAAATCCATCGAAGAATTTAATGCGCCGATTATTTTTGTATAATCTAAAGTACTGTCTTTCATAAATTTTCCCTCCAGCAAATTACGTATAGAATAAATATATACTGTTTCTCAGAAAATATACTTATTTAAAGGATGTAATCTTTTGGAGGGCTATTCCCAAATTTTTAGTCTCTTTTTCGTTTGCCCCAGTACTGGTAATAATCTGTTCTGATGAAACCATTGAATAGTTTACGTTTTTTTGTTGCTTTTCTGCCGTAGTGTGTTTCAAATTCCTCGTCACTTGTGAGCATGTAAATAGACCATGTTTCAAGTGGAGCAAAAGCCTGTCCCATTTCCTGATACATTTTTTGAACAGATGGTTTATCTCCTAATCGCTCTCCGTATGGCGGATTCCCAACAATAACACCATTTTCTTTCATAGTGGTAAAATCTTTTACTTGCATCTGCTTAAAAGTAATAAGATCTCCAAGTCCTGCCTCAAAGGCATTATCTTGAGCAATTTTAATCATACGATGATCGATATCTGATCCGAAGATTTCAAGAGGCTGATCATATTTCGCGTTATCCTCTGCCTCTGTACGAACTTCATCCCATACTTCACTTGGCATCCAGTCCCAACTTTCAGAAAGAAAATCACGATTAAAGCCAGGCGCAATATTTTGCCCGATTAATGCAGCTTCTATAGGAATTGTCCCAGATCCGCAAAAAGGATCTGCAAAAGGTCGATCCGCTGTCCAATTTGTTAGCAAAATTAAGGA
This sequence comes from Niallia sp. RD1, assembly GCF_024219955.1. Taxonomy (NCBI): domain Bacteria; kingdom Bacillati; phylum Bacillota; class Bacilli; order Caryophanales; family Bacillaceae; genus Niallia; species Niallia sp. RD1. Next base: position 4,557,075 of record NZ_CP100420.1, read on the forward strand.
GGAAGCGAGTGTTTCTTTTAAAGGAGCTTCCCCTTGTCCAGCACGATAGCCTCTTTTATGAAGCCCTTGACCTGAAGTATCAATCGTTAATGTAACTATATCCTTTAAAATAGCAACTTCTATCTTAAATAATGCACCATTTTCCTCTAGCCAACCTGTTTTCTTATAATGCGTGCTTATTCGATTAACAATTGCCTTTTTTACAATCGCTTGACAATCGGATACGCTGAACAGCTTTGATTTTACCGATTTACCCGAAACAGGAAATTGTGCGTTCACAGGAAGATATTCTTCCCAACGAATCGCTTTCGTCTTTTCAAAAAGCTCATCGAATGTAGTAGCTTTAAATTCTGCTACTTTGATTTTTACGCGATCAGCTGTACGTAACCACATATTGCTTCTTGCAATAGCTCTTTCATCACCTTTGTATAAAACTTTCCCATTATCTACTGTACACTCGTATCCTAGCCCTCTTACTTCTTTTGCAACTATTGCTTCAAGGCCCATAGCTGCAGTAGCAATTAAGTCAAATTCCCTCATAAAATCTCCTTTGTCGTCATTAAAATAATTTTTTATGTATAAATGCGATACTATTTTTTCCAACAAATTAAGTATATTCCATATAAAAAGGATGACCAGATTATATGAATGACATACTGTTTAAAACGAAATTCTACAGCATATCAGACACAAATCTACGTGTCACCCTTTGTAATGTTATCTTCATCATAAATCAACTCAACGCTTTATAAGCCATGTTCTGTTCCTTTGTACTCATACGACTCTCATCTCGTACTAAGGCGGTAATCATCTATCTACAGAAAATAATTTCTGTCCTTCTCTTCCGTTCATTTCCTCAGAGAAAGTTCCCCTACCATAATTTGGGTTTCTCGCTCGTGGGGTTTACCTCGTTCCACCCTTGTCATTTCTGACAAGGCTACGTCACTGTGGCACTTTCAAGGTATTCATACCATATCCGAAGACTTAGGTATTTTCCCTGCCGTCAGCATAGATATGCTGCCCTAGCTTATTTTTTGACTAGGCACGAACACTACAAGCATCTCAGCCTGTGCGAGCATGGACTTTCCTCTACAAACAAAGTTTGCAGCGATTACCAAAGCGTTTTATTGATACAATAGCTATTATAGTTGTTTTACCTATCTATTGCAATGGTTATTATAGGTAATTATTATCTTTCTATCTTGTTGGATAAAGTGAACCATCCATCAGTGGGGTTTTCCTTCCTCCCCCACTGATGGTTAGTTAAACCAATCGGACCTTTACGGACAGTTGATCTCCCTCCTATTCTCCTAAGCTTGAGTCGGGAGTCTTACTGGCCGTTAAGAGTGGATAAAAAGAATAGCTTCTTGGTGATGAAATCAATCGTATAACTTGCTTCCAAATACATGCTTCTCCAAATTAGATAATCTTTTTAAGATATCAAAATTAGTAGTTCCAGCTGTAGTTGGTGCAGGTTGTCTGCGGCTAGCTTCCTCTGCCTGCTTCTTCAAACGTAAATTCTCTTGTTGTAGTTCTTCAATTTCTTGGTGAAGGGTTTCATAATCTTTAATAATTAAATCCAAAAACTTATCTACTTCTTCTGGTTTATAACCTCTAACACTTGTTTTAAATTCTTTCTCTAAAATATCTTTTGCTGTTAATTTCATTTTATCTGATAGCATTTATCGCTCACCTCAGTCGATTACCATTTATCTCAATTATTTTTTCAAATATATGCATTTTTGTCAATAAATCTATTAATACTCTTCATTAAACCTTGCTTCTTCCACAATATCTTGTAAATCTGAAAATTGAATTTTACGAATTTCATAAGTATTTTGTTCCTGATACATTTGTGCGAGTTCATACAAGTACTTGGGACTACCAGGGTTCTCATCATCATAAAAAAGTAGTAACACATCACTTTTTTTAAGTAGAAATATATTTTTATCTCTTAGTTGTTGAGGACTTTCATATGGCTTTTTTGAAACAGAATCAACAAAATCAGCCTGCATGATTATTTCTTCATACCATTCTTGATTTGCCTCTTTCCAGTTCTGTTCCTGTTCAAGAAACGGAGTAATAACACCCAGCTTTAGGTCTGGGTATTCTTCCATCTGCAAATCATATACCACTTCAGCTGCCCATAGTTCAGTACCAAGCTGCCCACTAATTAACACCCACTCCAGTCCTTCTTCTAGCATTGCCTGTAAGTTCTTTCTAATTGCTAATTTTATGTATTCTGCAGCTAGTTCATCTCGCTTAAAAATTCCAATTTCATAAGGCTTATAGCCAAAAATGACGGCTATTTTCATAATCGTATAAGTAACTCCTTCATCTTTACCATTGTTACTATAAAATATATCATAAATATACAATCCCATAAAGTGAAACTTCCATCAGTTAGGGTTTTCCTTCCTCCCCCACTGATGGTTAGTTAAAAAAGCTTATGGGGGAGTCTTACTGTCCGTTAAGCGTAGGATAAAGAAATTATGCTTTTTCTGAGACAATCGCTCTCATTTTTACTGCTAGTCTGTAATTACAGTTTTCATTATATGATAAGTATTCGATAAAATGAACGAAAATAATCGGTTCTAGAATATTTTTTTGTCTACACGAAAGAGGCTGGGACATAAGTATTCCAGTCATAGATAAACCCGAACAACTATCAAATAATCCTAAATGATTGTTCGGGTTTTATTAGTTTTATAAAAGGCTGTTTCAGTACAGTTAGTGTTAATATCCGCAGCCTGAATACACTTCGCTTTCCATGGGGCGAGCGCCGAGCCGCTTCGGCCTCTGGCCTGCAGGGTCTCGGACTTTCTCGCAGCTCCCATAGGAGTCTACGTGTATTCAGGCTGCTCCATATTTCCTACTAATTCATTTTTTCTAAAAAAACAATATTTTTTAGGGAATTGCCTTTAAAAACAGAGTGGAATGGAGCGGAAGACACTCGACTCCTGCGGGAAGTAGAGCAAAACCTAAGACCCCACAGGCTTTAGCCGAGGAGGCTTAGGTTGCTCCCCGCGGAAAGCGAGTTTCTGTAGCGCAATGGAACGAATTAGTTTTTACACTTGACTATATTTAAAAACATAAATAACCATTGTATAAAAGGAACCTTTATTTAAGAGATAAATTAGAGATTGTTCGTCTTTACAGATTGGCTATCTAGTTTTGTCCCAGCCTCTTCCTCTTACTTATTTTTTTCTAAAAGGAAATGCACCAGGCATACCAGGCGTTCCAGGTTGACCTGGGAACAATTGACCAGTAGCAGTAAATGGAATTCCTCCAGTTGTTGGATAAGCAGGTGCAACAGGAGCTACTGGATATGGAGCTGGAGCAGGACCCATATTAGCTTGAGTGTTAGTTACCACAGTCTCAGCAGATTGAGTGTGTGGGAAATAATGTTGGTGCTCATAGTTCACATGATTTACAGTAGTTGTATGTGTGGGATGAATATGTGGCACAATATTATTTGAATATGTGCTATTCACACAACATTTAGTTGGATGAACTACTGCAGGTAAAATGTTATTAGGTTTACAATGCATAAGAAAATCTCCTCTCAATAAATTAATTATCTTACAGTAACAACTTATGTAGAAAGGGATAATCTTGTACTAATACAAACACCTATTTTGCTTTGGTTTTTTATATTTCATGCAAGAGCTACCTAAAATCATTTTATAAATGTGCATAAAAGCTGTCTTTTAGAGTTGTAAATAAAATAATGGTTAAACAAACAAGAACAAAAAACATACACATAACTACTTTATACAAATTCGTCCACTCCAAATTAGTATTTCATTTATTGGGGGTATTTCCCAATGTCATAAACCTAAATTGTAAAAATATGTAAATATTAAAAAAGATTCATAAAATTGTTGTATAAAATTGAAAAAACCCCTTGACTTTTCAGAAACACCTCCATAATCAGCGTGAATACCAGTTCTTGGTATATCTCGTACGAAATGGGGTTTTTTTGTTGAAAAAAAGCAAGTTTTTAGAAGCGATTGAAGTATGTAGGGAGGTATTGTACGATTTCCATTTCATGTGCGATTCCCGCATGAAATCAACCTACTTTACACGTAAAGGAGGCAAATTGACTTTCCCAGAAACAATTTTGTTTGTGCTAAATCTAGTAACGAGAAGCTTGCAGATTGAGTTGAATGACTTTTTTGAGTTGATTAAAAAAGAAGGAGAAATTATAAGTAAACAGGGATTTTCACAAGCGCGAAAAAAAATAAAACCAGAAGCCTTCAAGACGTTATTTGACACCATTACGACGTGGTTTTATCAGACAAATAACTCCTTTAAATATAAGGGCTTCCGGTTATATGCGATTGATGCGTCTATCATAGAAATAGCCAATTCCCAAAGGCTAAGAGATACCTTCGGCGCATCAAAGGGCAATGGCAAGGAACTTGCCAGAGCCATGGTATCTACTATTTATGATATCGGAAATGATTTATTTGTAAAGGGGATAATCACAAAATGTACAGATAGCGAGCGCACAGTAGCGATAGAATTAATTGATAGTTTCCTAGAACTGCGTTCTAACCACGACCTTTTTCTTTTTGACCGTGGGTATCCATCTCAATATTTCTTTCACTATCTTTTGAAGAATAAAGTGAATTTTGTTGTTAGAACGCCAGTTAATTTTTACCGAGCCGCTATAAAAGAAGGGATCCCTGATCAGGTCATTGAACTCAAGTATAAAAGCAACGTCATGCGTTTGCGTGCGGTCCGTATCCCATTAGGCTCTGGAGAAGATGAATTACTTATAACGAATATATTAGATGAGTCTTTTGATATTCCGGCTTTTAAAGAGTTGTACTTTAAACGATGGTCAATCGAAACAAAATACGATGTCTTAAAAAACAAAATACAGATTGAAAGATTCTCAGGCGAAACAAAACAGACGATTGAACAAGAGTTTTATGCTGCTTTATTTTTAAGCAACATGGCTTCCCTACTAAAGCATGAGTCAGATGTGATCATCGCCGAGGATCAGAAGGATAAAGACTTAAAGCACAAATATAAAACTAACACCAATATTTTAATTGGCGCACTAAAAGATAAGCTCATTTGTTTAATCATTGAACCAAGTCAAAGGCGAAGAAAAAAGATGTATAAAGACCTACTGAACGAAGTTCAGCGAAATAGAGTCCCAATTAGACCTGGAAGGAAATTTAAACGTTCCAGAGGGCTAAATGCGAATAAACATGGATTTGGACAACGACCAGCTATCTAACAAAACGAACAAATAGGAAAATCAGGGAAATGCCAAAAAAATTAAATAGGCACTTCCCGGGCATCCTATTGGCTTTTTTAGTTATCAGAATATTATAAACATCAATTTTGGTTTACCACTGGTAATTACTGGTTTCTTAACTTGATGACATTGGGGTATTTCCTTCTCCCCACTGATGGGTTAGTTACACTTATCGGACCTTTAGGCAAGAGTTTCAACCCCTAACTAACTATCGCTTGAGCTCGAGGAATTGCTGCCCGTTAAGAGTAGGATAAATGAACCACTTACTATTTTAATAGGGAACGAGCATACAAACAACTAGGTTATTAATGGAATAATTGATTTCTTTTAATCGTATGCAGTTTTTTTTCTAGACGTTCGTACCTTTTTTGAAGTTCTGGTTCTATTCTAAGTAGCTCTTGATGCTCTCGAAGTATAAATTGCGCTTTTTCTGTATAAGTTAATGCATTTTGGATATTTTTCTCTTTATGTTCCGCAAACTTAGCAAGTTCAATCAGCGATTGTATAACAACTACCGGGTTTGTCTTCTTTGTATAAGTTTCGATAATTTTCCGCCATAAAATAATGGCATCTTCAAACTTCTTCTCTTTTTTATACTGTTTGGCCAATAAAAAGGCTGCCTCTAACAACTCTTCTTTATTCTGTTCATCAATACTCTGTAAATTTTGCTTTGCAATATCTGTCTGTCCGATAAGCGTGTACCACTTTCCTACTTCTAACGTTTCTTTCGCACTAATTTGCTGATCCTTTCTTAACAATTGGTAACTTAGATGTGTATACAAAGTGATTAGAGAAAGAATATCTATTTCATTATGCTTAAGAATGCCAAGCATACCTTCTGGATTTTTTCGTTCAACAAAATCAAAATAAATCATGGGAGCAAGAAACCCAGGTACATCATCTTCTCGCTTTACTCCGAGAATCTCTGCTTCTACTATCGACAATTTCGTTCTTTCTAAACGATGCTTCCACATCCTTCTTGCCGCGTGGTATAAATCAAAGTGGCCAAATTCAGGAAGCTTTGGTACATGCTCTTTAATTAACGTATGTCTTGTTTTCACCTGAGGCCAATCAAATGCCTTACCGTTATAGGTTACTAAAGTCGAATAGTCTACGTTCTCTAGGAAACTATTAAATAAAGGTATTTCTGCCCCAGGATGTGGCAAAACATGCTGTTTTAAAACAATCTCATTTTTTATAAGCTGTGCATATCCAAGAATAAAGATAGTGTTCCCTGCTCCTCCTCCAAGTCCTGTCGTTTCTGTATCAAAAAAGAATAAATCACTCGCTTGATGGCCTTTTGCTGAAAGTGGATGGTCATAGGTTGCATTATTCCAATCATCGACAACGTGGCAAAACTCTCGGAACGTATAGTTGCCATGCGTATAATCAAGTGAATATCGAACTTCGCGAATTAAGCAATACTCGTTATCTAACCAATAAGGAGACACATTCTCCTGCTTCCACTGCTCCATGAATGGGATAATGCTCTTATTTCCCACGGGATTTTTCACAAGGAGGGGCTGTTCTTCTTTTTTCAAATGAGACTTCATCCTGCTTAATTTATTTTTAATAGACATATTAATCCCCTTATATGGAAAAATTACTATTCTCTAAAAGAGAGAGAATTTTAATTACATCTCGTTTACTGTTATTTCCATGACTCTCCGTACCTATACAGGAAGGACAGCCATACTCACAGGAACAATTTTTCACCATTTTTTTTGCTTCTCTTAATACAGCAGGCATTTCTTCAAATATTTTTTTACTTAAGCCGATTCCACCAGGATATTGATCATAAAAGAAAATCGTTGCTTTTTCATTATGCTCTGCTTTTACTTGTGGAACTACATGCAAATCCTGAGGGTCTGCCATTACAAGTAATGGTGCTATATGCTTTAAGGCATGGGCTGCCCCTATTAAGCCTTGCTCTGTTTGCTCTTGTTCCCATTCTAGCTCGTTTGGCTGAAAGGAAATCCAAGCTGCGTTCGTATGAAGTTCTTCTTCTGGAAGCGTAATCGGACCAGAACCAATATTTTCGTGGGTTTCAAATTTTATTTTTTTAAAAATGGTGCTCATTGCTATAATGCTAACATCACCAAAGCCAGTTTCCGCCTTAGGATAGTTATTTTTATTATCTTCTTCTAAAACCTTTAAAGATACCGCTAAATTTGCATCTGTATAATAATCAACACTTACCTCACGGACATATGCTTTTTTTTCTTCCCAATCAAGCTTCTCTACTTGATATTGAATTCCTTGATGCATATAAATTGCTTCTTCATGTAAGAGCGTCATTGCTGAAAAACGATCACTTTCTCCAATTACTCTGCTTTTACTTACATCTGAGATATCAATGATCACAATATTCTCTTGTGATGCTGAACGAAGACTTATATTATGTGCTGGAAAAGAATCATTCATCCAATACCATTTATCCCCGTTTTGAAAAAGGATTCGCTCTTCTGTCAAGAACTCGAGTATTTCCCTAATTTCACACTTTCCAAATGTATCTCCTTCTTTAAAAGGAAGCTCATATGCAGCGCATTTCATATGATCAATTAAAATAATAAGATTGTCAGGATTTATTCTCGCTGTTTCTGGATTTCTGCTAAAGAAATAGTCAGGGTTCGCTACCATATACTGGTCTAGGGGGCTTGAGCTTGCCACCATAATGACAAGGGATTCATCATGTCTACGGCCTGCTCGTCCTGCTTGCTGCCATGAACTCGCAATCGTACCAGGGTATCCTGTCATAACACAGGCTTGCAGTTGTCCAATGTCAACACCTAGTTCTAATGCATTTGTACTGACAACTCCATAAATATTCCCCTGTCGCAACCCTTGCTCTATTTCTCTTCTTTCTGTTGGCAAATAGCCGCCTCGATAGCCACGAATCGATTTAGGACCAAGTTGAAATTTCACAAGACCTTGCAAATAGGTAAGCAAAATCTCTACACGAACACGACTTTTGGCAAAAACAATTGTTTGAATTTTATTTTTCAACAGCTCTCCTGCTATTTGACGCACTTCTAAAGTAGCACTTCTCCTTATATTCAAGGGAATATTCACAATAGGAGGATTATAAAAAACGAAATGTTTCTTTCCACTTGGAGCACCATTATTATTTATTAGATGTACACGTTGTTCGGTTAAATTCTCTGCTAATTCCTTTGGATTTGCTATAGTTGCTGATGTGCATACAAAGATAGGATTACTTCCATAAAACGCACAAATTCGCTTTAATCTGCGGATAACATTAGCTACATGACTGCCGAAAACGCCTCTGTAAATATGCAACTCATCTATAATGACATATTTGAGATTTTCAAATAGTGATACCCATTTTGTATGATGTGGCAAAATGGCAGAATGAAGCATATCTGGGTTTGTAATAACGATATGTCCAGCTTTTCGAACCTTTTGTCTAATAGAAGCTGGTGTATCTCCGTCATATGTATAACTATTTATCTGTAGTTCAGCACTTTCAATTAATTCATTTAATTCACTTTTCTGATCTTGTGCAAGAGCCTTTGTAGGGAACATATATAACGCCCGTGCATTTTTGTTCTCTGCAATGGACTGAATGACAGGAAGATTGTAGCAAAGGGTTTTACCTGATGCAGTTGGTGTAACAGCTACAATGCTTTCCCCTTCTCTAATCGCCTGATATGACGAATATTGATGTGTATAAAGCCGTGTTACTCCTCGCTTTTGCAAAGCATCTTTTAAATTTGGCAATAAATCATCGGGTAGTGGAACTGTTACAGCTTCCTTTGCTTCGATTGTATGCCAATAGGAAATTCTTTCCTTGTATTCTTCCTTTGTTTTTAGTTCCTTGATAATTTCTTGTAGGTTTTTACGTACTTTCATTTGTTTCACCTCTAATATATCTATTTTATCGAATGGACGTTCGATTTGAAAGAGGTTTTAAAAAGAAAAAAAGAACCATTATTTACTATTTGATGAAATAAAGTGAAACTTGCATCAGTGGGGATTTTTCTTCCTCTCCACTGATGGTTAGTTGAACCAATCGGATTTACGGACAGTTGATCTCCCTCCTATCTTCCTCGTATTTCTCATTAGCTTTTAGGTTAGAGTCTTACTTGGGATAAATGAACGAATTGCTTTTGCCAACTCCTCGGGAGCTTCTTGCATGCTCATATGACCTGTATCTAATCTAACTTCTGAAACATTTTGGCTTGAAGAAGAAGCAACACGATCTAATGAAACCACTTTATCTTTTGTCCCCTTTACCAATAAAACTGGCACATTTGCCTGTTCGATTACTCCATTTCTATCTGGTCTTTTTCTCATTGCTGCCTGTGTCTCCATTGCCGCAATTCCGTTTGTTCCATAGCCAATTCTTTTCGCCTTTTCCACTTCGTTAGGTAAAGTTATGAGAGATTCGTCGGCAAATAAATTAGGAATTAGCCCATTAACAAACTCTTCTATTCCAAGATCTTGAATTTTTCGTATTGCGTTCAATCTTCCTTCTTTTCCTGCATCTGTATCTGAGTATGCTGTGGAATGTATTAAACCAAATCCCTTTAGGCTCTTTCCAAAAAGCTCTGCAAAAGCCAATGTTACATATCCACCAAGGGAATGCCCAAACATATACACTTGTTCGATACCTAATTTTTTTAATAACTTATTCATATCGTTCGCTAAATCTTCTATCTCAAATGGGGCTCCACTATAAGTTGAGCTGCCATGTCCTCTTAAGTTTACTGCAATTACATGGTATTTATCAGATAGTAAGGGCAAAATATACTCCCAATAATCGACGCTTCCGCAAAAACCATGTATTAAAACAATCGTATCTCCTTGCCCATGCTCTATATAGGATAGTTGTTCGTTTCCAATTGTGATTTTTTTCATTTATACAAACTTCCTTTCTACCTTTCATTTGGCTTTATTCTAAAGCCTGTTTTCGTAAAGTTTATGGCTATTCCCCGTAGCCGGAATACACTTGCTTTCCGGCTGCTCCATTTTGCCTTTAATTCTTTTTTCCTATTGAAGAAACAACATTTTTGAGAAAACTGCCTTTCATTTAATATACCACTTTTTTTTATAAGCAAATCTTATTCATTTTTTATGAAGTAAAAAAAGAGGAATCAAACACCAATCCATTTTATTAGGCATAGTATAAGTAGAAAAAGGCCTATTCATTTGCAGTTTTCTTCCCTTATTTTAATGGGGATAAAACATATTAATCTTTCGTTCATGTTTTTTATGTAAGGAGTGATGTACTATGTCTTCAAATTTCCCAATGGATCCAAACAAAAAAGAGAAAACCCCTCAACCCTTTAATGGTTTCATGCGTTCCATGAATCAGTTTTTTCAGGAAAAGCCAGTGAAAAACTTTCTTCAACAAATGGATGAATTTTTTAGCAATCCATTTCCCAATATGACTTTTCCAATTAGCGTGAATGAAACGGAAAAGGGAACAACGATTAAAGCAGAGCTACCTGGAATGAATAAGGAGCAAATTCAACTAGACATTTATGACCATTATTTAACAATCAGTGTGAACCACCAGGAAATCATTACAGAAGAAAACACCCAAGCTAAAACCTTTCATACAAGTCAAATGTTTAATAAAAGGAGTAGAAGCATTGCTTTCCCACACCCTATAGACGAAAAGAAAGTGACCGCTTCCTATAAAAATGGCTTGCTAACAATTAAAGTTCCAAAACAAAAAGGCAAAAAAATAATGATTGAAGATCAAAATCCGTAAACCAAGAGAGTAAATATTATATTATCTGCACATATTAATAGTGGATGCACGTAAGAAATACTCTCCTTCCATTAACGGAGAAGGAGAGATTCCTTTTACATCCATTTAATTTCTTTCTAATCTTACTTCCTGAGGTGATAAGATGAGTTATAAAGATCAGTTGGATTCTCACTCTGCGCTTTTTCATCACAATTGGACGAGACCGAAACGTTCTAAGTCCCAAGTTAATGGGCATACGCAAATGTCTCAAACAAATATTATTCTAAGAAGTAATGCAAAAGCACACCGCTGGTAAGTAGAGAAAAAGAAATGAAGGCTGGGACATAAGTATTCCAGCCATAGATAAACCCGAACAACTATCAAAGAATCCTAAATGGTTGTTCGGGTTTTATTAGTTTTATAAAAGGTTGTTTCAGTACAGTTAGTGTTAATATCCGCAGCCTGAATACACTTCGCTTTCCATGGGGCGAGCGCCGAGCCGCTTCGGCCTCTGGCCTGCAGGGTCTCGGACTTTCTCGCAGCTCCCATAGGAGTCTACGTGTATTCAGGCTGCTCCATATTTCCTACTAATTCATTTTTTCTAAAAAAACAATATTTTTTAGGGTATTGCCTTTAAAAACGGAGTGGAATGGAGCGGAATGGAGCGGAAGACACTCGACTCCTGCGGGAAGTAGAGCAATCTTTAGACCCCACAGGCTTTAGCCGAAGAGGCTTAGGTTGCTCCCCGCGGAAAGCGAGTTTCTGTAGCGCAATGGAACGAATTAGTTTTTACACTTGACTATATTTAAAAACATAAATAACCATTGTATAAAAGAAACCTTTATTTAAGAGATAAATTAGAGATTGTTCGTCTTTACAGATTGGCTATTTAGTTTTGTCCCAGCCTCTTCTTATTTCGTCGTAATGTACTTATACTTTAAAGATTCCGCCGACCCCTTTTACCAATCCTGTCACCTGGTTCATCGCGTTCATCATCATACCAGCCGTATCCATCATCTTATTAAAATCTAAAGATCCATCTTGTGATTTAAAAGAGTTCATGATACTTTTCATATTGCCTTGTTTTTTCGGAATAAACGATTGCTTTGGATATGGATTCATAAATCCTTGATTTTGATTCATATGATTAGAAGAGTACTGGTTCATGTCACCATTCTCCATATAATGAAGTGGATTTTGAAAGATGTCTTGTGTATTGTTTTTATAAGCATTTTGCGGGTGATAATAACTTGGTTGATTGTTTGGATAATTCGGATGCATTGGCATGTTATAGAAGTTTTGTCCGTTCATTCCTGCCCCATTCCATTGTCCTTGGTTCATATATGGATGGTACTGTCTATTATCGGTCGGCATTTGTTGTATATTTGGTTGAGTATAAGCGGTCTGATAAGGTACATTCCTTCTTTGGCGATTAGATGCTCTATACATGAAATTCTATCCTCCCACGTTAAAGATATCCTTATCTACTATATGATGATTTCGCCTAGACTGTGCATTCATTTTCCAAAACACTTATTTAGTAAGGGATATTTCCCCTTAATTGCTGACTGCATATGGAACGTTTCGGCAGCAAAGGCTCTTCTGTTACCTTTGCCTGCTTTCTCTTGCTAACAGTTACTCATTACCTATACTACTCCTTTCAAAAGGCACTGATACTTAGGTTTTTTATATAATAAATAAAAAGACAAAAAAAAAGAATTTTCTTCTCCCTTTTGATATTCCCTTATTGACCTTCCGCTTTTAGAGCATCAAGTAAAGTTTGCAGTATATACTTTACAGATTTTGCAGAATCCAGAAAACGTTTCTTACTCGTTTGGGCAAAAAAAGCTTGGATTGAAATAATTTCTATATGATCAGATGCTGTATTAATTTGAATGCCATTTAGGTAGTCAGGCTTTGATTTCTGCACCCATAATTTAGCCATTTCCTTCCATTCCTCATTTAAATCTTTGATGCGATTCGCAAACGGGCGTACGGTTTCATAAAAATCCCCATTTGCTCCAGTTTCCTTCACTTTATAGAAGGTCTCTATTGAATATTCCACTGCCTCAAGAAGTTTTTCTGTATGTTCCATTAGTTGATGGTTTTCGGTCAATTTTGCCACTCCATTTACCCTTTATCGTTAATTACTTTATTTTAACGATTTACTTTGCTAAGTTCAAGTAAAGAGGCATTTGTCTTGGAGGAACATTAGAAGGAAGCCCCGATTGGCTTGCTGCAATTTTTTTCTCCATAGCAGCCATTCCTTTTTCTATATTATTTAATGAAGTCATATGTTTTTTTACTAGTTGTGTTTTTTGATTCCTTGCATTCAAAAGTGTAGCATCTAGTATTTCTAATTCCTCTTGAATCTCCTCCAACATAATCAATAACTTTTCCTTTGTATAATTCTTTTCCATACAAATCCCTCCAAGCTATTTTTAATACATACTCTTTTCTTTTTTTTTATGAACTATCCTGCTCAGTTGACAAAACTAGAAGAGATTCGGCAAAGAAAGTTTATTTTTTTATAACTGGTTTAAAATTCGACAAAAAATTATTATTAATGTGTTAAAACCACTTGTTTCCCTGACGAATCAGTTCATGTAATGTTTGCTGCTTTTTCAAGTACCAATCCGTTATAAGCAAGGGTTCATTATGCTCGCTACATGTTTGCCACTTTTTCTTTATTTTCTTTTTATACCAATCCTTTCTTTTCCCTTCACGATGCTTGACTACCGGATAAGCAACTCGGAGTATGGGTGTCGTATTGGCTAATTTTGGGTATATATATTTTTCATAATCATATCTTGAACCAGTATGTTCTATTTTTCTTGCAAAATCATAGAACTCTTGATATAAATTAGATTTAAATAAAAGGCTTGCTAATGTATTCCCTAGCTTAATTCGTTCGTTAAGAGAAGTGAAGTTAGAAACGCTAGCCCCGTAAAGTTTCCCTTGTAAAGTTGGAAAAAGTACGGCATTAAAATGGAGAAAATCCTGAAAAAGATACGGAAAGTAATGAAGGACATGATGCTTGATTCTTGCGTTTTCAATGACAGGTTGTTGAATCACATTTTGTTCATTGATAATTAAACTATTCATTAATCTTTTTTTATTCTTTGTCTCCCAATACTTTAACCATTCTTCTTCCATAAAAGAGGAAACTTGAAAAAACTTTAATAAATGAAACATTGGCAAGTTTTTTTTCGTCGAATATTCATAGAGTAGTAATTGAGGAAATGCATCATTAAAAATAAGCCAGTTTGCTTTCTCATAGGTCAAGTAGATTTGCTTCCTTTTTTCCTGACTAACTACTTGCGGCAGCCATAGTCCATTTAAATCACCCATATTCCAGCCAGCATTTCTTGAAACTTGGCTTGCAAGAAATGCCCATTGGATTTCTTTATTTTTGTTATAATAGCAGAGATAGGCTTTGGTCCTTGAAATATTGTCTAAGTTGCACTTATCGGTAATTAGCCTTATTCTAGTTATAAGTTTTTCTTCTTCTAACGAAGAAAAATATGATTTTTTACCTATCAAATTGTTCACCTCTTATGAACGCTTTATGGTATTATTGTTTGTTGATTGCAATAAGTTATACTTTGAAAGAATCTTTGTGAGGTGAAAAAATGAAGATTCATTATCCAAATGGAAAAAGATATACACCTGTAAAAAATGTAAATACTAAATCGCAAAAAAAAATAAGTTATAGTAACCGAGGAATGAACTTAGAAGATGATTTGAATGAAACGAATAAGTATTACTTAGAATTTGGGAAGGCCGTCATACATAAAAAGCCGACACCTGTTCAAATCGTTCAAGTCGATTATCCGAAGAGAAGTGCTGCCGTCATTAAAGAAGCCTATTTTAAACAAGCTTCCACTACAGACTATAACGGTGTTTATAAAGGAAAATATGTCGACTTTGAAGCGAAAGAAACGAAGCATACTACTTCTTTTCCGCTTAATAACTTCCATGAACACCAAATTAAACATATGCGGATGGTATGTGAACAACAAGGAATTTGCTTTGTCATTATCTCTTTTTCAGAAACAAATGAAATATTCTACTTAGATGCAGGAAAACTCTTTATATTTTGGGAAAGAATGATAAATGGCGGAAGAAAATCGATCACAAAACAAGAACTAGCAATCAATGGTCATTCCATTAGCCTAGGTTATCAGCCTCGAATTGACTATATTAAAGTGATTGATACTATTTATGAATTCAACTAATTCCTTTTGTTTTTAGAAAGAAAGGTAGGAACAATTATGACAGATAAATATCAAACGCGAGAGGAGCGCCGCAAACAACTGGAAACCTCAAAGAAAAATGCTCCTAAAAAAGCACAGAAAAAAAGTGGTAAGAATTTGTTTAAACGCGTTCTGCTTATTTTATTAACAATCGGTATCATTGGTATTATTGCAGGCGGAGTAACATTTGCCATAATGGTTAAAGATGCACCCGAATTGAATCCAGAGACTTTAAAGGACCCTATTTCTTCTACGATCTATGACAAGAATAATAAGGAGATAGCAAAAGTAGGTGCCGTAAATCGGGACTATGTAAACTATGAAGATATCCCTGATTTAGTAAAAGATGCGTTTATCGCAACCGAAGATTCACGCTTCTTTAAACATCATGGAATCGATCCTATCCGCTTAGGTGGGGCAGTAATAGCAAACTTTAGAAATGGTTTTGGTTCAGAAGGCGCAAGTACGATAACACAGCAAGTTGTGAAAAACTTCTTCTTTAACCAGCCACAAAAAACATTAAATCGTAAAGCACAAGAAGCATGGCTTGCCTTAGAGTTAGAACGCAAGTACTCAAAAGAAGAAATATTTGAAATGTATGTTAATAAAATCTTTATGTCTGAAAATATGAGCGGGGTTAAAACCGCAGCAAAAGTTTATTTTGATAAAAACTTAGACGAGTTAACATTGCCAGAGGCTGCCCTCTTAGCAGGAATGCCACAGGCGCCAAATGCCTATAATCCATTTAATAATCCAGAAAGGGCAGAAAAAAGACGTAATATTGTCTTATCCTTAATGCATCAACATGGATATATTTCAAAAGCAGAAATGGAAGAAGCACAAAAGACTTCTGTGGAAGATTCATTAGTTGCAAAAGAGGATCGTCAAACAAATGATCTACCGTATGATCCATTTATAAAACAAGTTATTGCCGAAATCGAGAAAAAATATCCAGATGTTAATGTATTTACAGATGGATTAGAAATTTATACAACGATGGATAAAGAAGCACAGGAATATGTGGAAGAATTAATGTACGAAGGAGAGATTGTCCCATTCCCTGACGAACAATTCCAAGCTGGAATTACCTTACTAGATACGAAAACAGGCGGAATTTTAGCTCTTGGAGGTGACCGCGATCCAGATGTAAAGCTCGGGACAAACTATGCAACAGATATGAAGCGCCAGCCTGGATCAACCGCTAAGCCTATCCTTGACTACGGTCCAGCTGTTGAACATTTAAAATGGGGAACTTATCAAACGATTGTAGATGAGCGTACTACCTATTCAAATGGAACACCAATTAGTAACTGGGATAATAGCTATAAGGGATCTATGACTATGCGAAAAGCGTTAGAAATGTCAAGAAACATTCCTGCTCTTAAAGCTTTCCAAGCAGTCGGTGCTGAAAAAGCTAAAGATTTTGCAGTAAATCTAGGCATTCCGCTAGAGAATGCCTATGAATCCTATGCTATTGGAGCATTTGAAGCTAGCACACTAGAAATGGCTGGAGCATATAGTGCCTTTGGTAATGAAGGTGTATATAATACACCACATGCTGTGCGCTCCTTTAAATTAAAAGATGGTACTAAAATAAATATGGAGCCTAAATCAAAAGTAGTGATGCAGGATTATACCGCATTCCTCATAACTGATATGTTAAAAGGTGTACTTACAAGCAGTGATGGAACGGGAAATCTTGCTAATGTTCCAGGATTGCCTGTTGCTGGTAAGACAGGAACGACCAACTATTCGCAAGAAGAACGAACCAAATGGGGCATAACAGATTCTAGAAGTGTTCCAGATGCTTGGTTTGCTGGCTATACAACTAATTTTACTATGGCCGTATGGACTGGATACACGGAACGCAAAAACCCACTCACTCCTGGACCAAACCAGAAAATTGCTCAACAGATTTTCAAAGCAGTGATGAGCCATATTTCGGAAGATGTAGAAACAGCTGATTTTAAGAAGCCTGATAGTGTTGAAACAGTAAAAATCGAAAAAGGTACGTTTCCGGCAAGATTAGCAAGTTCTTATACACCAAGTAGTCAAATCCAAACCGAGTATGCCGTTAAAGGAAATATTCTGAACGAAGTATCACAAAAGTACAATAAACCTAATACTCCTACTGGAGTGAAAGCAACTTATAATGAGAACAGTGATGAAATCGATCTATCTTGGGACTATGGTGACAAAGAGGGCGTCAAATTTGACGTAAGTGTAAGTGTTGATGGTGGAGCTAATGAGCAATTGACTGTTACTTCTGACACAAGCTTAAAGATTGCCAAACCAACGCCTGGCAGCACCTATACCTTTACTGTAAAAGCAATTAAAAATGATCAGGATAGTGATCCTGCATCTGGCAGTATTTCCGTCCCAGCAAAAATCGAGGAACAGCCACCTGAGGATCCAAATGAGACAATAGATGACGAGGATGACCAAGACGATCCTAATGGCGAAGATTCTGATGACAATCAGGATGATGGAGACAATGAAGACTCTGATAATGGGGAAGAAAATAACAACAATCAAAGTAACAATAACGGGAATAACAACGATAATGGCAATAATGGTGGAAATAATAGTGGAAACAATACTGGTAACAACAATGGTCAAAATAATACGAATTCCAATGATGCTAACCAAAACCAAAGCCGAAATAGAGAACAGAATCGAAATGATTCCCAATAAAGTAAAACTTCCATAAGTGTGGGTCCCCACTTATGGTTAGTTGAACCAAGCGGCCCCTTTATGGACAGTAAGAGTAGGATAAACTGACGTGTAAAAGAAGAGGACAATTCCAACCGGAATGGTCCTCTTCTTTTATTTAGATTTTCTATTCAATCTTATTAATTTGATCGCATGCTGTTTTTCTAATTCTTTAAACAGCTCATCCAATTGTTTATAGGAATGATACCCATTTAATCTTTTTAGAATAAACTGGAGCCGATCTTCTAAATTGAAAGGTTTTATTTCTAAGCTACTGTCTACCAAACCATTTCTTAATACGACTGGTTTTTCGTTAAGCCAATATAAACATTCTAAAAAGTATTCCATTCCAATCGTTAGTCCCTGCTGAAGTCTAATCGTATCCCTCTCTTCTGCAAACGATTGTAATTCCTGTTTAAGCTGTTTCCACTTTTCCAAAACCAATTTTACACATTCAGAAAAGTTTGCTGTATTCCAAGGCTGATAACCTTCTTTATTATGGTAATAATTAGCTTCATGTAAAAAAGCTGGTGTTAATACTAAGCAATCAGTCACGATAGAAGGAAATTTTTTTACAACCGGGAACGGTCCATATAAAAGCTCAATTGGTGCATCTAATTGATGATTATCCATTATACAACACCTTTAGTCTTCATTCTTTTTTTTCCTTCTCTACACAAAGCTAAAAGTGGACAAACCGCACATTGAGGATTTTGCGCCTTACAGTGATACCTTCCAAAAAAAATCATACGATGATGTGTCACAGACCATTCATCTTTCGGAACTTTTTTCATCAAAGTTTTTTCTACTTCTAAAACAGAGTCTTTCCATCGACAAATTCCTAATCGTTTACTGACCCTTTCAACATGTGTATCGACAGCAATAGCGGGGATATTATAAGCAACAGAAACGACTACATTGGCCGTTTTTCTTCCGACCCCTGGTAAGTTAATCAATTCATCTCGATCCATTGGAATTTCACCATTATATTTTTCCAAAACCATTTGACAAAGCTTTTGAATATTTTTGGCTTTATTTCGATATAAACCAATGGACCGAATATCATTCTGCAATTCTTCTATGGGAACACTTAAGTAGTCTTCTGGGGTTTTATACTTTTGAAATAAATTTTTAGTTACCTTATTAACTAGTGCATCGGTACATTGTGCGGATAACGATACGGCAATAACCAATTCAAAGGGGTTAGAATGAACCAATTCACAATGTGCCTCTGGGAACATTTCCCCCATCGTATCCAGACAATATCTAATTTCATCTTTTTTTAGCATGTAATCCTCCGAAATGAATAAACTTTCTTCTATACAATAGGCTGTTATCGTAAAGTTTGTTGCGATTACCCGCACCGGAATACACTTCGCTTTCCGTGGGGCTAGGCTTAAGCCTCCTCAGCTTTGCCTCCGGGGTCTCAGATTGTCTCGCTAATCCCGGCTGCTCCATTTTTCCAACTATTTCTTTTTCCTATTGAAAAAACAACAATCCTTTAGAAAACAACCATACAAAAAAAGGTCGTCCTAAGAATAGATTGAGATTCTTTCATTTATCCAAGTAGTTTTTTTCTACTAGATATGTCTTGTAATGAAGTCTAAACCATTTATTCTTATAACAATCCCAGTTTTACGTAGTCAAACTTTTATATGAATGAACATTGTGTAAAGGAAGGAAGCAACCTACTTTCCTATTATCTCTAATAGTCAGCCTTCCACTTCACAATAATCAGTCATTCACTTACATTTACTTACTGTATCAATCTTAGCATTATTGATCTAACCAATTATAAAACGGTACTGCTTTTTTACTTGATGATTCCTCTCTCTGCTCGACTTTATATCCAGCTGTCTGATGCTGTCTAAACTTTTTCCCGTGGCTTTTCGCTTGTTCGATTGTCTTAATACCATTCTTCTTCCATTCAAACAAAATCCGATCAATATAACGAAAATTTAATTTACCCGAAATTACTGCTTCACGAAGAGCTGCTTTAATAATAACCATTTCATGCTGATCATCGTCTACCCACATATTTAGCGTTTCAATTTCAAAAGGAGATAGAGGTCTTCCAAATTCCTGTTCAAAGCAAGTATATAAATCTGATTCCTCTTTTTCTATTAAAGCTTCTTCTTCTTTTTTATTATTTAGCAAAAATTGTTCTATTAATTTATTCCAAAGAGGCTCTAATGAATAGCGTTCATACCGAATTCCGGTATCACTGTTACCGTCCAGTATTTCAATAAAACCTTTTCTGATTAACTGGCTCAATAATTCATGACATTCATTAATATCTATAGTCATTTGTGCAGATATTTCCGCCGGTGTCGGAAAATCATTACCTCGCTCTAAATAATAGTGCACCTGTAACAAAAGGACTAATTCTTTTTCATTTATTTTCAATTGTTTGTAATTTGTTAGAAGTGTGGAAGGAATATTGATATTCCCTTCTTGCAACCATTTTAAAAAAATTGTTTGATTCATTAAAGACACCTCTAATCAAGTATATCATGTTGGCCATAAGCATGTAATAATGAAAATCACCCAAACCTAGCAATAGTTAACAAAAGATTATTTTGTAATATTTGTTGCTAGAAGTGAGGAGCTTACCAAAAAGAAGAAGGGAGAAAATGAGGATTGTGAACAAGGTGAAACCTCACATTGAAAATTCGATGTGAGGTTTTCCTTAGACTAACTTTCCGTATTTTCTACCCTACTCTTTGATCATGGATATAGACGATTTAATAGTCTTGGGAAAGGAATCGTTTCACGAACGTGCTCTACTCCCGAAATCCAAGCAACTGTTCTTTCTAGCCCTAGACCAAAACCAGAATGTGGCACCGAACCATATTGTCTTAGCTCTAAATACCATTTATAAGTTTCTGGATCTAATTGATGCTCTTCGACGCGCTTACTTAAAAGATCCATATCATGAATACGCTCAGAACCACCAATAATTTCTCCATAGCCTTCAGGAGCAATTAAATCTGCACAAAGCACAACATCTTCTCTTTCTGGATGTGGCTGCATATAAAAAGGTTTAATTTTAGTTGGATAATGTGTAATAAACACAGGTTTATCAAAACTTTCCGCAATAGCCGTTTCGTGTGGAGACCCAAAATCATCTCCCCACTCAATATCATCAAAACCTTTTTCATGTAAGAATGTAATCGCATCATCATAGCTTATTCTTGGGAATGGCGCAGTAATATTCTCTAATTTAGAAATATCTCTTCCTAGTGTTTTAAGCTCTAATTGACAATTTTTCAACACGGACTGAACGACATAAGAAACATATTGTTCTTGAACTTCTAAGTTTTCTTCAAACTCTACAAACGCCATTTCTGGTTCGATCATCCAGAATTCAATTAGATGGCGACGCGTTTTTGATTTTTCTGCACGGAAAGTTGGTCCGAATGAAAACACTTTTCCTAACGCCATTGCTGCAGCTTCCATATAAAGCTGTCCACTTTGTGACAGATATGCATCTTCTTCAAAGTACTTTGTTGCAAATAGTTCTGTTGTACCTTCTGGAGCACTTCCAGTTAAAATTGGCGGATCTACCTTCACAAATCCATTTTCATTGAAAAATTCATAAGTAGCACGAATTATTTCATTTCTTACTTTCATTACTGCATGCTGACGTTTTGAACGCAGCCATAAGTGACGATTATCCATTAAAAATTCTGTTCCATGCTCTTTTGGCGTAATAGGATAGTCTGTAGAAGTATGAATCAATTCCACATTTGTTACAAGTAATTCATATCCAAACGGAGAACGTTCATCCTTTTGGACCGTACCAGTAACATATACAGATGATTCCTGTGTAATAGATTTAGCTGTTTGGAATACTTCTTCCGCTACATCACTTTTAACAATTACTCCTTGTACAAATCCTGATCCATCACGAAGCTGTAAAAAGGCAATTTTACCACTAGATCGCTTGTTGGCAATCCATGCACCTACTTTAACCTCTTTATCAACATATTTTGGTAACTCGGCAATAGTTGCTTTAATCACAATTAACTCCTCCAAAAACAAATAAATATATGTACTTAAATAGAGACTGCGGTTCTCTCTATACGAAAATAAAGGATATCTAAAACCGCTTCTTCCTACCGTTAGTAGAAGACTTAGTAGAAAACATACTAGTTAAGATAAAAAATATTCTACCAAAACATTATACCTTTACATCCTAAGACAATCAACACTATCGATCCTTCTAGGTAACAAAATTCATATTTAAAAACCAATACCTCTATCTCTATTAAAGCGATTTTCACACGTCCTCCCATTAAAAATGGTGAATAGAAAAGAGAATGCCAAGTAAGATTCGATAATCCTTATTGACATCCTCTACAAAAATCGCTTATTTGTTAACGACCATTTTCTTTTCTACAAACTGTTCCATTCGACTTACAGCAGCTTCTAACTTTTCCAAGGACGTCGCGTAAGAAAGACGGATATAGCTATCTGCTCCAAACCCTGACCCTGGGACAACCGCAACGAGTGCTTCTTCTAACAATGCTGTGGAAAACTCATCAACAGACTTAAAGCCTGTTAATTCAACTGCCTTTTGCACATTTGGAAATAAATAAAATGCCCCTTTCGGCTTTAAGCAAGAAAAACCAGGAATATTATTTAATTTCCCATGAATAATATCTAAGCGCTCATTAAACGCTTGGCGCATTTCTTCCACTGAATCTTGT
This sequence comes from Niallia sp. RD1, assembly GCF_024219955.1. Classification (NCBI taxonomy): domain Bacteria; kingdom Bacillati; phylum Bacillota; class Bacilli; order Caryophanales; family Bacillaceae; genus Niallia; species Niallia sp. RD1. The sequence continues at coordinate 4,579,749 of NZ_CP100420.1, forward strand.
GGACCTGCATATGCCTCAATCGTAGCATACTGAGATGGTGTTGTTGGATTCGAAGTACTATGACTGGCAAGATTAGTCATTGCTGTTATTATTTCTTTAGAACCCGCCGCATACCCAATTCTCCAGCCTGTCATCGAATGTGATTTGGAAACACCATTTATTATAATGGTTACTTCTTTTAGTGATGGTGATAAAGAGGCAATCGACACATGCTTACTATCTCCATAAACTAATTTCTCGTAAATTTCATCTGAAATAATCAAGATATTATGTTCTAGACAAATATCACCAATCGCCTGTAATTCTTTTTCCGTGTAAATCATTCCAGTTGGATTACTTGGTGAATTAATGATAACAGCTTTTGTTTTAGAAGTTATTGCCTTTTTTAATTGGTCTGGAGTAATTTTAAACTCATTTGCTTCATACCCCTCCACAAAAACAGGTACTCCTTCTGCAAGCTTCACTTGTTCTGGATAACTAACCCAATATGGAGTAGGAATAATAACTTCGTCTCCTTTGTCCAAAATAACCTGGAACAAAGTGTATAATCCATGTTTAGCACCATTTGTGACGATAATCTGATTTGCTTCGTATTCTAACTGTTGATCTCTCTTTAATTTTGCAGCAATTTCTTTTTTTAATGCTTGTAAACCTGATGCAGGAGTGTATTTTGTATGCCCTTCATTCATGCTTCTAACAGCGGCATCAATAATATTTTGAGGAGTGTTAAAGTCAGGCTCTCCAGCGCCTAAACCAATTACATCATGACCATCTGCTCTTAAACTCGCTGCTTTTGCAGTAATGGCCAATGTTGTTGATGGCGTTAAAGTATTAACTCTTTCTGCTAATTGAATTTTCATTTTTATTTACCACTCCTATTGGTTAATAATTTTCAATTGTTAACAGGATTTCTCCTGTTTCAAAATCTATCCAATGATAGTTTATGGAATCCTTGTCTGTATGAGAAAAAATCTCCCAGACAGGCAACCCATCATACATTCCTAGTCGGACAGCATTGACCTTTTCTGGCGATTGCTTCGATAATAATATATTAAGCGCTTCTTGTTTGGTCAGCCCATCTTTTTTTCGTTTTTCTGTTACTTGATGTGTTTTTTCATTAATCCAAACAATAATATCCTCATTATCATCGTTTTTTCCTTCTAAAATATAATAGGATTCTTTTCCATTATATAATTGAAAGCTGTCCATATTTTTCAAATCTGTTTCATTCATAGCAATTTCTTCCGCCGTTTCTCTCGCTGATTTGACAGGCTTCATTGCTTTAACATATGTATTAATACTTAGAGCTAGTCCAATAAGGAAAACAACAATAATTATCCAAATCCATTTTTTCATTTTTTATATCACTTCTTTAAAACAGTATTTTGTTCATAGGTTATTATAACAGTATTTATAAATAGAAAGAAATTATTTTATTTAATAATTAGTTGTTTTTGTCTTGTAAACAACTAATTATTCAAACAGATTCCTTCATGTTTTGCTAGGCATTTAAGTAAAGGCTGTTTCGTAAAGCTTGTTTCCTACTACGCTCAGCCGGAATACATGAATACACTTCGCTTTCCGCGTAGCGTCTTCATGTATTCCGGCTGCTCCACTTTTTCAACTAATTCTTTTCTCCTATTGAAAAAACAACAATCTTTTGGGAAACAGCCTATGTAAAAAGAATTACAATCTTAAAATGCCTCCATTCTTTTGTACCATATCCTACATTAGCCAGTTTTCAATAAACTTAACCATTTCATCACTATTTTGCTGTTTAATTGGAACAGCTGGAATGGACTGCAAAAAAGTCTCTCCATAGGATGTAGACACAATGCGGCGATCAAATACAATAATAAATCCCTTATCTTCTTCTGTACGAATTAATCTGCCGAATCCTTGTTTAAAACGTAAGACTGCCTCGGGAAGACTGTTTTCTAAAAACGGGTTTCCACCCTTGTTCTTAATTAGCTCATTTTTCGCTTCAGTAAGCGGGTCTTCCGGTGAGGAAAACGGCAATCGAACAATGATTAAGCAGGTTAAATCCTCTCCAGGAATATCAATCCCTTCCCAAAAACTATTTGTTCCCAATAATATCGCTTTATCGTAACGTTGAAAATTACGTGTTAATCGCATTCTACTTCCATTTGTTATCCCTTGCGCCAAGATGGCATACTCTTCTAGACAGCCACTTTCTTTCATATAATCATACGTTTTTCTCAGCATATCATTTGCCGTGAAAAGAATTAGCATTCTCCCTTTTGTAGCTTGAGCGATTTTAATTATTTGTTCACCAATAGTTGACACATACTCATTTAATGATACCGTATTAACTTCTGGTACATCCGTTGGGATAAGCAATTGTACCTGTTGAGAGTAGTTAAACGGCGAATCGATTTGCACTTGCAATAAATCTTTTCCTAATCCTAAAACCTTTATATAATATTCAAATGAATTATTAACAGTTATAGTTGCTGATGTAAAAACAACACTTTTTTTCTTACTAAAGAACATATCTTGCAAAGTTTCTGCTACAGATGAAGGTTGCGTATATAAAACGGCATTATTCGGGTAGTTGTTTCTATCTGATTCTAACCATGCAATATGGTCTCCTTCTCGTAAGAACATTTCCCGCAAATGATTTATATACACTAACCAATCATTTAAAATAGACTCAATTCTTTCCACTACGAGCATTTGCGATGAGGTGATCTTTCTATCTTGATCTTTTAGCCGCTGAACTTTTTCTAAAAGAGCCTCTCTTCCATCTTTCCAAAGAAACACAAGCCTTTCTGCAACGCTTTTAACCCCATTCCAATCTCCCAAATCATTTTTCTTTATACGATAGCTTCCTTTTCCATCTCTTCTTGGCTGATTTGTTTTCTTCACATAACGAAGCACTGATCGAAATAGCTCATCTAATTCTACATGGAGAGCAAGGATAAACTGATTGAACTCAATCTTTTCAGATGTAGATGAATCACCAATCATATTTTCTAAATGGTACATAAGCTGCTTTTGATCAGTCGTTCCAATTGCATTAATACTTAAACGAACAGCTATATAGGAAAAACGGAAGCCAAAATGCTTTGTCGCTGTTTTTTCAAAGTGATGACCTTCATCGACAATGACATAATCATAGGCAGGAAGTAAATGTTGATCTGCTGTAAGATCTTTTACTAGCAAAGCATGATTCGTAATAATCATATTCGCTTTTTGAGCACCATTACGAGTCCTTCTATAAAAATCCTTCTGTGCCCACTCTTTTGAAATAGGCAACGAAAAATTGCCGTCATTTTTAATTTTTTCCCAATAAATACTGCCACCACTCGTCAAATTCAATTCATCTTTATCGCCTGTTTCGGTTTCGGTTAACCAAATTAAAATTTGCATTTTCGTTAAGACAATATCATAGTTATCTTCTTGTTCTTTTAAAGAGACTTCAAATTTATCTAAACTAATATAATGATTTCTTCCCTTTAATAAGGTATAAGTAATGGGAAAAGGAAGAAGACTTTTAAGCAGCGGCAAATCCTTACGAAAAAGTTGTTCTTGTAATTGAGTAGTAAATGTACTAATAATTACTTGTTTTTTATGCTCTATCGCAAAATAAGCAGCAGGTACTAAATAGCCAAGTGACTTTCCAACGCCCGTTCCAGCTTCAATAAGTCCATGCTGATTATCCATTAGTGCTCGATGAACCACATTCATCATTTCTAATTGCCCTTCTCTTTTCTGATAAAAAGACAATGAATCTCTCATGCGTTTTTCAATTATATCCATATCAAAAGAAACTGAATAGTCTTTTCCTTGATTACCAGCTAGGTTATTAAGCAAGCGTTTAAGGGTTAATCCCCGATATACCTCCCAGTTTTCAGGTATATATTCTACTTTTGATTGTTTCTCTTGCAGCAGAGCTTGTAAATAAATATCTAAATCGCTTTTTAGCGATGAGCTTAAGAATTCTAATTTTTTTGTTGTTACTTGAGGCAGTGCGTTCAGCTTCTCCAATAATAATAACAATAGTTCTGCTGTCACATAGGCATCACTATCTGCCTGATGTGGTCTACTATGGACAATCCCTTCTTGTGCTGCAAGATCCGTTAATTTATAACTGTCTGCAGTTGGGTATAAAATCCTTGCTAGTTCGACTGTGTCAAGAATAGGTCCATAAAATTGCCTGAAGCCAGCCTGTTCTAACTCTTCATTTAGAAAAGATAAATCAAACAACACATTATGTGCGACAAAATATGCATCTTCTAATAAACAAACAATTTTATCAGCTATCTCTTCAAAAATTGGTGCTGAATCCACCATTTCATCTGTTATCCCAGTCAATTCTTCAATAAACGGTGAAATCGGCTGGAGAGGATTTAATAACGAAGAGTATTCCTCTACTATTTTCCCATTCTCTATAACAACCGCGGCAAACTGGATAATTCGATCCCCTTTTCTCGGTGAATTACCGTTTGTCTCCAAATCAACTACTACAAATTTGTTACTCATTACGTCCACCTCAAACTTTCAGTCATTCAAACGGTATCATAAAAATGAGAAAAGGGAAAGATGTTAGTTCTTTATGTAAGAATTCTTTTTATTGTTCTTCCTATAGTTTGAATTCAAAATTAGAAAAAACACAATAAAAAATCCCAACAATCATACGAAATTTTGTTAACACTTCGTATGATTGTTGGGGGTTATCTTTAGCTGAAAGATTTATATTCCAGCCTCGATTTATTACAAGACTGTCTTTTCTGGTTCTTGGTGAAGAATAGTTGTAATGCGATTATATTCATCCATAATAGCAACTTTAGGTTGATGATGAATTAGCTCTTCGTTTGAAACATAACAATAAGAAATAATAATAACGATATCACCGACTTGTACAAGTCTTGCTGCTGCTCCATTTAAACAAATAGTCCCGGTTCCTCTCTTTCCAGGGATAATATATGTTTCTAATCTTGCTCCATTATTGTTATTTACAATTTGGACTTTTTCATTCGCTACCATTCCAACTGCATCTAAAATATCCTCATCGATTGTAATACTGCCAACATAATTTAAGTTTGCTTCCGTTACAGTTGCTCGATGGATTTTTCCGTTCATCATTATCCGAAACATTTGGATAACCCTCCATTATCTTAATATGTTTATCTAGGTGCATTGCTTAATTCAAAGATAATATTATCTATTAATCTCGCATTACTAAATTGAACTGCAATCGCAATTATAACCTTCCCTGTTCGCTCCTTTAGCGGCTCTAATTGAGGATAGGTTAGTATCTCAAAGTAATCGACCTTTCCACTTGACTCTTTTTCGACGAGAGCAATAATGGAATTCTTTAGTGCTTCTACATCAACATTCCCTTTTATTAATTCACTTCTAGCAATACTAAGCGATTTATATAGAATTCCAGCTTCTTGCCTTTCCGTTGGAGTTAAACGAATATTTCTAGAGCTCTTTGCTAATCCATCTTCTTCTCTAACAGTATTAACAGCAACTAGATTAATAGGAAAATGAAAGTCTTCAATTAATCCATCTACAACAGCAACTTGCTGTGCATCTTTTTTGCCAAAATAAACATTTGTCGGTTGAGCTAAATGGAACAGTTTCATTAAAACCGTTGCTACCCCATCAAAATGACCCGGTCTCGATCTGCCACATAGACAATCTGTACGTCGTTCCACTTTTACTGTCACAGACATTTGCACAGGATACATTGCTTCGACAGCTGGATGAAATAAATAATCTACGCCTTCTTCCATTGCCACCTGTTTATCATGCTCAAAGTCTCGTGGATATGAAGCTAAATCTTCCTTTGGTCCAAACTGCAATGGATTCACAAACACACTCATGATAACAATATCATTTTGCTCTCTGGCAGCTTTGAGAAGTGCTCGATGACCTTCATGAAGATAACCCATCGTTGGAACAAATCCAATTGTTACTTGATCCTTTTTTAATTGAGTTGACAGCTCCTGCAATTGCTGTGGGTTAGTGATAATGTTCATTAGGCTTTTCCTCCATATAAGCTTTTCACTTCTTCAGGTTTCATTTGAAAACTATGCTTTAATTCAGGAAAAGCACCAATTCTAACCTCAGAAATATATTGGTCGATAGCAAGAGAAATCGCTTCGTTCACATTCGTATATTGCTTCACAAATTTTGCAACACGCTCAACGCCATATGTGATAATGTCATGGTAAACAAGAACTTGCCCGTCTGTATCACTTCCAGCACCAATACCGATTGTTGGAATCTCCAGCCTTTCACTTACTTCTTTCGCAACTTGCATCGGCACACACTCTAATACAATCGCAAAAGCTCCTGCCGCTTGACATTTCAATGCATTTTCAACAAGCAGTTTTGCTTCATCTGAACTTTTCCCTTGTACTTTATATCCACCTAATACACCTACTGATTGAGGTGTTAAACCTAAGTGTGCCATAACTGGTATCCCGGCATTTGTTAAGATTTTTATTTGGTCAATAACATCATCCGCGCCCTCTACTTTCACAGCATTAGCGCCAGTTTCTTGGATTAAGCGTGTTGCATTAATTAGTGTATCGCGACTAGATAAATGATAGCTCATAAACGGCATATCCATTACGATAAACGTATCTTTAGCTCCGCGTTTTACCGCTTTTCCATGGTGAATCATATCTTCCATCGTTACAGGTACTGTTGACTCATATCCAAGTACAACCATTCCCAAAGAATCGCCTACTAAAATTAAATCTGTTCCTGCTTGTTCAACTAATTTAGCTGAAGGATAATCATATGCTGTGATCATCGTAATCTTTTCAGCCTTCTGCTTCATTTTGATAAAGTCTGTTGTAGCTTTCACTAAGTTTTTCCTCCTTTTAAATAGGAAGAGGGAATGGAAACACACTTCGCTTTTCGTGGGGCTAGGCTTAAGTCTCCTCAGCTTCGCCTCCGGAGTCTCAGACAGTCTCGCTAATCCCCGCGTGGCGTCTTCGCGTATTTCGGCTGCTCCATTTTTCCAACTAATTCTTTTTTCCGATTGAAAAAACAACAATCCTTTTAGAAAACAGCCAAACAAAAAACCTTCTACAAAGCATAGAAGGATTGTTTTATGTTTCTATTTTCATCCCTCTGTCCTTGTCCAATTGTGGATCTAGGCAGATTAAATTATGGTTCATGCACATTTAAACAAATGGGTGCAGTTCATTAAGATACTGCCCGACAAAAGCATTATAACAAAAACCTTACTCTACTGACTATGGGCAATTTATGTTTCCATTAAAATATCCGCTGAATAAATGGAATGGATTACACCTTGCTCATCTTCAAGCAATAAAACACCATCATCAGTAATTCCTTTAGCAAACCCAACAATACTTCCATTTAGCGTATTGGCAGTCACCTTTTGTCCTAAACTGATGGAATAGCTTTCCCACAATATTTTTATAGGATAAAAGCCTTTCTCTAAATATAGAAGATATAATTTTTCAAGGTGCATCATAATCCCTTGAATAATTTTTGCTCGATCCCAGCTTGTTTTTGTTTCAAGATAAATAGAAGTTGCACTAGGCTGAAGTTCTGCGGCAAAGTCTTCAAGTTGTTGATTAACATTTATCCCTATTCCGATGATTAAAGAATGGACCCTATCGCTATCAGCTTGCATCTCTGTTAAGATACCTGTTAACTTTTTTCCATTCACCAATAGATCATTGGGCCATTTGATATCTGCTTGTACTCCAGTTACTTCTTGGATCCCTTGAACGACTGCAACAGCTGTAAGCAGTGTTAGCTGTGGCGTTTTCATTATCGGTATACTAGGCTTTAGAATTAAGCTCATCCATATTCCTTTATATTTAGGTGATTGCCACTTTCTTTCTAAACGCCCTCTACCACCTAATTGCTCTTCTGCTACAACTAACGTGCCTTCCTCTGCCCCTTCTAGCGCAAGTCTCTGGGCAATATTTTGAGTCGAATTTACTGATTCTTCAAAATGGATATTTCTTCCTACGAACTTTGTATTTAATCCAAATAAAATTTTATTTGAGACAATTTTTTCCGGTGAACTTATAATTCGATAACCTTTTTTACGGACAGCCTCTAAAATAAAGCCATCTTTTCGTAATGCCTCAATATGTTTCCAAATCGCTGTTCGTGAACAGCCTAAAAGGTCAGCAAGTGATTCACCAGATAAATACGTATCAGGGCTGTTAGTAAAGGCTTCAATCAATCCTTTTCTTATATCTGATGACATCGTTGTAGCCACTCCTTTATTAATTGCTTGTCATTAGGAAGTTTTTGTTCCACGACTTTCGACTCAACTAGTGACAGCACATCTTTTATCCACGGTCCAGGCCTTTTTTCTGTCCATCTTAAAAGATCATTCCCACTAATCGCAAGCTCTTCCTTTGATTTAATTGGCAGCTTCCTGTATTGCTCTTCTAAGCTAGAAATATCTGAACATATATCTTGATTCCATAGAAGGTGATATATTTTCTCTGCACTAACTGCAATAGATAATGTAGCAAAATAAAGCGCTTGTCTTGACCAAGTTGACATCTGTTCTCTTTGCAAAATCCAATAGATTATTTTTTGAACAGTCTTTATTTGCTTAACTGACAGCTTCCACGCTCGCAAAAACAGCTCTATCTGCTGCTTATCCTTTACTCCCAAACATAAGAGTAAAACAGCCCATTTTTCAGGCAATTCGAGTTTGGTCAGATGCAATTTCGCTAACTGAGAAATCGCTTTTTCAGCTGATTCAAGCATTGGTAAAAATCGATACAGCTTTGTTTCTATCATGATTTCTAGAGCGTCAGAACACCATCGACCTTGTAAAAGTTTTTCAAATTCAGCGGTTATTCTTTCTACTGCTATTTTCGAAAGCAATTGCTGATTGTCAACGATCCCCTTTAGTGTTTCCATCTCTACCTGGAAGCCTAAGGTACTGACAAATCGAATTCCCCGCATCATTCTTAAAGCATCTTCCTGAAAGCGTTCGTTTGGATTGCCGACTGTTTTAATTTCTTTCTTTTTTAAGGCATCTTCGCCATTAAAATAATCGATAATTTGACCATTTTTGTCCATCGCCATTGCATTTATCGTAAAATCTCGGCGTTTTAAGTCTTCTTTTAATTCGCGTACAAAGAATACTTGCTCGGGTCTGCGATAATCTAGATACGTGGACTCTGTTCGAAAAGTTGTTATTTCATATGTATCTTGGTTCCATATTACCATAACTGTCCCGTGGGCAATCCCGACATCAATGGTATGAGGAAAGATAGCTTTAATTTCTTCCGGTGTAGCAGAGGATGCAATGTCGATATCATTAATTTGTATATTTAATAAATAATCTCGTACTGCTCCTCCTACAAAATAAGCTTCATAACCAGCTTCCTCGATTTTTTTAATAATGGGGAGAGCTTCTTTAAAAGGATTTATCATTCGGTTCACCAGTTTCTAAGATTGATTTATAAATCTCTATATAATGGTCAACTATGATATCTGCACGGAAATAATCGCGCACTCTCGAAATAGAATTTTGCGCAAATTGCGCATGTTTCTTTTCATCTGTCAAAAGCTTAATTGAATGCTCCGCAATATCTTCCACATCGCCAAGTTCACAAATAAATCCTGTCTCATTTGGAACGATTACTTCTGGAATACCGCCAACATTCGTCCCTATAACCGGAACCCCACATGCCATCGCTTCTAACGCTACTAAGCCGAAACTTTCTTTTTCCGATAGAAGAAGCATTAAATCACTTAAAGAATATAATTCCTCCAAATTTTCTTGTTTTCCAAGAAACAATACTTTATGTCTCAATTGGAATTCATCTACTAATTTGGTTACTTTCGACATTTCAGGACCATCACCAACAAGCAATAATCTTGCTGGAATTTGATCAGATATATGTTTAAATGCTTTTACAACATCTGTAACTCTTTTCACACCTCTAAAATTCGAGACGTGAATAACGACTTTTTCCGTATCCAAAATAGCGAATTCTTTTTTCAAATGACTTACATCGACCTTTCGATAAATTCGCTCGTCAATAAAATTATAAACAGGTATAATTTCTTTATTTGGCTCAATTACCTCATATGTTTGTGCAATCAAAGAATTTGAAACAGCTGTTACAAGATCAGATTTTTCAATTCCGAAGCGAATTCCCATTGCAAGGGATGGATCATATCCTAATACTGTTATATCGGTTCCGTGTAGGGTTGTAACTATTTTGACATCCCTGTTGCTCATCTGTTTAGCTAATATAGCACAAACAGCATGAGGGATCGCATAGTGAACATGTAGCAAATCTAACTCTTCTCGATTAATTACTTCAGCCATTTTACTGCTTAGCGCTAAATCATATGGCGGATATTGAAAAACAGCATATTGATTTACTTCCACTTGATGGTAATAAATATTGGGATACATTTTATTTAAACGAAAAGGAATGCTGGAGGAGATAAAGTGAATTTCATGCCCTCTTTCTGCCAACATTTTTCCTAATTCTGTTGCTATAACGCCTGAGCCGCCAACTGTCGGATAACAGGTTATGCCAATTTTTAATTTTTTCATTTGTCTCCACCTAATAAATCTTGATTTAATAATATTGGGTTAGATTTAATAAATCCTTCCGCATAAAGGACACCTACTTCTTTTCCAAAAAGCTTTTCCCTTGCTTCAATTGTATCGATGTAACCATTTGTCAACGGAGTGTCCACACTGTTTTCGCCTTTTACAAATTGGCTTTGATAACAATTTAAACTAGCTTCCTTCTTCTTCATATACTCACTTGTATCAATGACAAAATCGGGTTTATGAAAACCATTTATCATGTAATAGTATTGATTTTGAACTTTATGCGCATTTGTGTTACCTGCACTGTAGTTTCTTATTCCTGCAGAAAAAACAGCTTCTTTCACAATATTCGTGCAATTCCCATGATCTGGATGTCTATCTTCCCAGTAAGGGGAGAAAACTATCTTAGGTTTATACGCACGTATTACTTCCACCACTTGTTGAATGATGTCTTCCTCTAAATATAATCCACGATCAGGAATCTGTAATGTGATTCTATCAACAATTCCTAACACTTTTCCTGCTTCTTTTGCTTCTTGTTTGCGTCTTTCTACCGTTCCATTTGAAGAAAGATTGCTTTCTGTTAAATCACAAATGATAATTTTTTTGCCTTGTGAAGCATATTTTGCAATGGTTGCTCCCATACCGATTTCAACATCATCGGCATGAGCACCAAATGCTAGTATATCGATTTCATTACTTGTCATTGAGTTTTTCTGTGAATTTTTTTGCCACTGGTTCTGTCTTTCCATGAACTATTTTTCTCCAATCTATATCTCCTTGCTCGAGTCCTCGAATTAATACTTCTCCAGTTCCCATATTTGTTGCTAGCGGGACAGAATAAACATCACATAAACGGATTAATGCTGTAACATCAGGTTCATGAGGCTGCGCTGTTAAAGGATCCCTAAAGAAAAACACCATATCCATATCATTATTAGCGATGTATGAACCTATTTCTTGGTCTCCGCCGAGCGGCCCTGAATGAAATCGATGTACATCTAACCCTGTTGCTTCTTGAATTCTCGCACCTGTTGTTCCTGTTGCGTATAATGTATGCTTTGCAAATATCTTTTTATAAGCAACGACAAAAGCGACCATATCATTTTTCTTTTTATCATGAGCAATTAAAGCAATGTTCATCCTAAATCCACTCCTACTCCATTATATTTTCTAACCCATATATCAATACATTAACTTTCAATACCTCTTCTACCGCAAATTTAACGCCTGACATAAACGAAGTGCGATTAAAGGAATCATGTTTAATCGTTAGCGATTCTCCTTCTGCCCCGAACATTACCTGTTGATGGGCAATTAAACCTGGTAAACGAGTGGAATGGATTCGCATACCATCAAAGTCAGCCCCTCTTGCTCCTAGAATTGTTTCTTTTTCGTCTGGATGACCCTGTTTTTTACTTTCTCTGACTTCCGCAATAAGCTCGGCTGTTTTTACAGCAGTCCCTGATGGTGCATCTAACTTTTGATCATGATGCATTTCCATAATTTCCACATCTGCAAAATAGCGTGCAGCCATTTTAGAGAATTTCATCATTAGCACAGCACCTAAAGCAAAGTTTGGAGCTATGATACAGCCACGATCCATTTCTTCACATAAATTTTCTAATTCAGCTAAATTTTCTTTTGTAAATCCAGTTGTTCCAACTACTGGTCTAACTCCATAGCTTAAAGCAGTTTTTGCATGGTGCATTCCAAATTCTGGCGTTGTCAAATCAATAAGGACATCCGGCTTTTCTGTTTGTAAACATTTTTCAATATCCGTATAAATTGGTACATCATAGGAGGAAAAGCCTTCTATCTCCTTTAAGCTTTTCCCTTCATTCTTGTGGTCTAAAACTGCAACAAGCTCAAATTGCTCCGTTCTTCCCATTAAATAAACAGCTTCTTTTCCCATTCTGCCTCTAGGTCCTGCGATTACGATTTTTACTTTACTCAATGTGTTATCTCCTTACTATGTATTTTTTCTTTAGGTTGTTTTCGTAAAGTTTGTGACTAATCCCCGCAACTGAAATACAATTCGCTCTCCGTAGGGCTCGCGATGAGCCTCCTCAGCTTCGCCTCCGGGGTTCATCTGTCTCGCTAATCCCACAGGAGTCTACATGTATTCCGGCTGCTCCTTTTTTCCTATTGAATAACAACAATCCTTTAGAAAACAGCTTTTTATTGGTCTTTCCTTGTCCAGCGATCTTTATCACGTGTATTAAATTTATGCATAACACGATTATGTGCTTCTTCCAAATCAATATTTAGAGAATTAGCTAAACAAGTTAACACGAACAGCATATCACCAATCTCATCCGTAATTTCTTTTTCTTTTTCCGTTTCTTTTTTTGGCTTTTCTCCATAGTAATGATTTACTTCTCTTGCCAATTCTCCTAACTCTTCGGTCAAACGAGCAAGCATTGCCAGCGGGCTAAAATAGCCTTCTTTAAATTGTCCTATGTATTCATCTACTTCTCTTTGAATATCTTTAACTGTTTTATCCTGATTCAATATAAGCACCTCTTAAGTCAATAAGTAATCTTATCCAATTCCATGTTAGCTAATCTAAACCATTTTTACAAATATTTTTGACGATAAAGTGAAACTTCCATCAGTGGGGGTTTTCTTTCATCCCCCACTGATGGTTAGTTGAACCAATCGGACCTTTACGGACAGTTGATCTCCCACCTATCTTCCTCGTATTCTCATAAGCTTACGGTTGAGTCTTACTGTCCGTTAAGAGTGGGATAAAGTGAAACTTCCATCTGTGGGGGTTTTCCCTCCTCCCCCACTGATGGTTAGTTGAACCAATCGGACCTTTACGGACAGTTGATCTCCCACCTATCTTCCTCGTATTCTCATAAGCTTACGGTTGAGTCTTACTGTCCGTTAAGAGTGGGATAAAGTGAAACTTCCATCTGTGGGGGTTTTCCCTCCTCCCCCACTGATGGTTAGTTGAACCAATCGGACCTTTACGGACAGTTGATCTCCCACCTATCTTCCTCGTATTCTCATAAGCTTACGGTTGAGTCTTACTGTCCGTTAAGAGTGGGATAAAGTGAAACTTCCATCTGTGGGGGTTTTCCCTCCTCCCCCACTGATGGTTAGTTGAACCAATCGGACCTTTACGGACAGTTGATCTCCCACCTATCTTCCTCGTATTCTCATAAGCTTACGGTTGAGTCTTACTGTCCGTTAAGAGTGGGATAAAGTGAAACTTCCATCTGTGGGGGTTTTCCCTCCTCCCCCACTGATGGTTAGTTGAACCAATCGGACCTTTACGGACAGTTGATCTCCCACCTATCTTCCTCGTATTCTCATAAGCTTACGGTTGAGTCTTACTGTCCGTTAAGAGTGGGATAAAGTGAAACTTCCATCTGTGGGGGTTTTCCCTCCTCCCCCACTGATGGTTAGTTGAACCAATCGGACCTTTACGGACAGTTGATCTCCCACCTATCTTCCTCGTATTCTCATAAGCTTACGGTTGAGTCTTACTGTCCGTTAAGAGTGGGATAAAGTGAAACTTCCATCTGTGGGGGTTTTCCCTCCTCCCCCACTGATGGTTAGTTGAACCAATCGGACCTTTACGGACAGTTGATCTCCCACCTATCTTCCTCGTATTCTCATAAGCTTACGGTTGAGTCTTACTGTCCGTTAAGAGTGGGATAAATCTATAACTACGTAAAAAATGTACTAACTTTATGTTCCATCTCTTATTTCTTATTATGTTTCATTTATTCTTCCTCCATTGCCCAACTGAATGTGATTCGATATAATGGATACGCTAATAGCAATGCATTTTGTACAGAGAGAAAGTAGGCGAATCGATGTTTAAAAATATTAAAATCAAAAATGTCTTATTTATCCTATTAGGATCTGCGATATTTTCCTTCGGTATTGTTCATTTTAATATGCAAAACAATTTGGCTGAAGGCGGTTTTACAGGAATTACACTATTATTATACGCATTATGGAATTGGGATCCTTCGATCACAAATTTACTGCTAAATATTCCTTTATTTCTTATCGGGTGGAAATTATTAGGTAAAAATGTGTTTATTTACACGATTATTGGAACAGTAGCGGTGTCTATTTTCCTATGGTTTTTTCAACTTCCAAAAATCGAGTTACATATTCCTCTCACTGAAGATTTAACTCTTGCGGCATTATTTGCAGGAACGTTTATTGGTGTCGGCTTAGGAATTATTTTCCGCTATGGCGGGACAACTGGGGGAGTAGATATTATTGCGAGATTAGGTTTTAAGTATTTTGGATGGAGTATGGGAAAAACAATGTTCGTTTTCGACTTTTGTGTTATCGCTCTGTCACTACTTACCTATCTTTCATACAGAGAAGCGATGTATACATTAGTAGCTGTTTTTGTAGGAACAAGAGTCATTGATTTCATTCAAGAAGGCGCATATGCGGCAAGAGGAGCGATGATTATTTCTGACTCAAATGAGAAAATTGCTAATAAAATTATGAGCGAAATGGATCGTGGGGTTACAGTATTAAAAGGACATGGTTCTTTCACTAAACAAGACCGGGAAGTCCTTTATTGTGTTGTAGCAAAAACAGAAATTGTTCGTTTAAAAAGTATTATTACAAGCATTGATCCACATGCATTTGTGTCTGTTAGTGTCGTTCATGATGTAATGGGCGAAGGTTTTACTTTAGATGAGTATAAACAGCCTCTCGAGAAATAATTTAAAAAAAATTGTATTCAGCTTTACATCTATCTTTTTTTAATAGATATAAAGTGGATACAATTTTATACTATTAACCAAACTGATTATTAATTCCCAAAAAAGGAAGAATAAATTTCTCCTATCAGCCCTTTCATTTGATGAACACCTAAATCTGTATTTGTCATAATTACCGCACCCTTTTTTAATGACGGGTAGGCAACAAGCATACACTGAAAACCAATCCCCCATCCTAATGAAGAAATTTCAACATCTTTATCGAAACTGTCTAAAAATACACCGAGTCCTGTCCAATTTACATTTCCTTGAGGGCTAACCAACTCCTTCGCATTTTTTATCGATATTCCTAATTGACTTGTTCCTTCCAAAGCATTCATTAATTCCAACACTAATATTGCTAAATCGGAAGGCGTTGTCCAAATACCACAGGCTGCTGGATATGGATAAAAAGGGTATTTTCTGGAGATAAGCTCTCCATTTTTGTTATGACCAGAAGAGATATTTTCAAGACCAGTTATATCAATAAAACTTTTATTCATTTGCAACGGCTGGAAGAGGGATTCTTTAATCACTTCTTTAAAAGATTTCTTTAAAGTATCTTCAATCAATTGTTGAATAATACAAAATCCTGCATCCGAGTAATGAAATTCACTTTTTGGCTCGCATTCTACCTTAATCGGCCCCCTACAATAGGTTGTGCTCCCCTTCAAAATATCTAATATAGTAGGAACTTCATCGTTTTCTTTCCATTCGCTAAAACTTCCTTCAGGATCAATAATTCCTGATTGATGGCTCAGAAGATCTCTTAAAGTAACCGTTTTTCCTTTTATCTGCTCACTAGCTTTTAACTTCCAAGAAGTAAGTTTAGCATTAATTTCTTCATCTAAATCAAGATAACCTTGTTCTACTAGTTTCAAAACAAGGATTGCTGTCATGAATTTACTAATGGAACAGGAATGGAAGCTTGTATTTTCATTAACTCTATCTTCTGTATCCGCTTCCTTTAAACCATATTGTTCAGTACCATTAATCTTACCATCTTGGATTAGCGCTAGACTTAAGCCAGCTATTTTATAATGCTCCATTCGTTCCTTCACATTTAAAGCGGCAAACATCATCATAGCCCTCCTATGTTTTTAAAACTATTATACCACACAAAACGAACATACGATCGATCCCATAGTTTTTTCACACAAAAAAATCGACCGTATTTGTCTCAAGGCTAATCTAATTAAGCTATCTATTACAGGATTACTTTTCTATCCTGTTTTCTTATTTTAATGTGGAATGAATTTCACTTACACGCTTATCACTTGGCAGTAAATACGTTAATATCCCCAGAAGCGGGAGCATACTACAGATAATCATAATCGCTTGCAAGCTAAATGCATCTCCGATAACGCCAAAGATTACTGCACCAAGAGCTCCCATACCAAACGCTAATCCGACAATTAATCCTGATACAAGACCAATCATACCTGGGAGCAGCTCTTGAGCATAAACTACGGTTACACTAAAGCTAGACTGCAAAATAAAACCAATTATAAATAATAAAGGTCCAATTAGCCAAAAAGGCATATGTGGTAGAAGTAAGGCAAAGGGAGCAGAGCCTACAAGTGAAAATAGAAGAATAGTTCTTTTTCCAAAACGATCTGCCAGCGGCCCACCAAGGAAAGTTCCGATAACACCAGCAAGTAAAAACACAAAAACAAATATTTGTGCATTTTCGATGCTTAAACCAAACTTCTCAATTAAATAAAAGTGAAGAAAGTTGCTGATCCCCGCACCATACCAAGAACGAGCAAATACTAGGAAAATCAATAAGCATACCGCAACAATAATTTCTTTATTGACAACAAATGCACGCTTCGTTTGTTGTTTCTTTTGTGGATTTCTAATATACAGTTCTTTTTTATACCAAGTGGATACTTGAAATAATACTATGATCCCTATTGTAGCCAGAAGCGTAAACCAAATAGTTCCAAATTGGCCTGTTCTTACAAAAATAAATGCCGTAAAAACTGGCGCTAATGATTGACCAGCATTCCCGCCGACTTGATAAATCGATTGGGCAAGCCCTCGTTTTGCTCCTGCTGCCATATAGGAAACACGTGAACCTTCTGGATGAAAAATTGCTGAGCCAAAACCAATAAATAAAACCGATACTAAAACTAAATAAAAATTGGGTGCAAGTGCAAGCCCAAACATCCCTATTAAGCTGGAGAACATAGCAATTGGCAATAAGTAAGGTGTAGGCCTTTTGTCTGCCAAAACCCCAAAAAACGGCTGTAGAATAGATGATGTAATGTTTAAGGTAAAAGCAATCCAGCCAATTTGAGTATAATTAAACCCCATCGACTGCTGGATAACAGGAAACAAAGCTGGCACAACAGATTGCATACAATCATTCAAAAAATGCCCTAGGCTTATCGCAAATAAAATCCGATAAACCGTCAGCTCCTGTTGCTTTTTACCTTGTAAATATTCAGCAGTTTGCAAAAAAACCCTTCTTTCTCCTTGTTATTCGTTTATGTAAATGGCATTGTTAATTATACACCTAGAAAAGTTTGGAATCTATATTTTTTCGAAGAATCAAAATAAATAGATATTAATCACAACAAAAAAAAGATGCAAAAAGGTAAGTCCTTTTGCATCTTTTTTAATTTCTATTCGTCTCTCGACATACCTGTATAAATTAAAAGTAAACGAACTAGCTCGAGAACCGCTACTGCTGCTGCTGCTACATAGGTTAGTGCTGCTGCATTAAGTACTTTCTTCGTTTCTCTCTCTTCATCATTTCTAATAATCCCTAATGAAACCACCTGATCCATCGCACGGTTTGAAGCATTAAATTCTACTGGAAGTGTAACAAATTGGAACAATACACCGGCAGCCATTAAGATAATACCAAGTAATAACATTCCATCCAATCTTGCGAAGATGCCAATCATGATAAAAATCCAAGATGCATTACTTCCGAAATTAGCAACTGGTACTAATGCCGAACGGAATCGCAAGAAAGAATATTCTTGTTGATCTTGGATAGCGTGACCAACTTCGTGTGCTGCGATAGCTGCTGCTGCAACAGAATGGCCGTGATAATTTTCAGTGGATAAACGCACCACTTTAGAGCGAGGATCATAATGGTCTGACAAGACGCCTCTTGTTTCTTCTACAGATACATCATATAGCCCATTGGAATCCAATACTCTTCTCGCTACCTCTCTACCAGACATTTGTGAAGAAGAAGCTACTTTTGAATATTTTTTATATGCGCTTTTCACCTTCATTTGTGCCCAAATAGGTATGAGAATTATTAATATGAAATATACAAAAATCATGTTTTTTCCCCCTATTTCATCTTGTAGTATATTTTTATTGTAAGCAGGAAAAACACCAAAGTCAAATATTATCCCTTTTTTGTTTAGCTTGCCTTTTTTCCGCTTTATCCCCGAGGTATTTTCGCCACCCTACATATGATAAAGTAAGGATGATAATACTTCCTGTAGAAATAATTACCCACCATAAAGAAGGATCTGCCTCATCTTCATACAACTGATTGAAAACATCTTGTAATTCGCCTTCTAATTGACTTACTTCTTCTAGCTGACCTTTTTGATTAAAGACTTGCAAGCGATACGTATTCATAAATTCAACGAGGGAATTTAATTCTTGAAATTGCGTAGTAGAAACATCTAGCTTAAGACTCGGATGAATAATTTGATATAACGATAGGAAAGAATCTAACTTCTCGTTAAATCTTTCTTTATCTTCAGAAATAATAGCATCCTTCATATCTCGATAGGTTGTCATTACAGGCTCTTCCATTTGTGTCCACAACGGTTGTTCCCCCGATGAAACAGCATCAACTGCCAATCGAAATTTCGTTACTGAATTAATCCGTTCATCGTTATTAATCGATGGATTGGTAATTGCCTCTACCGCTTCATCATGTGTACCAGTTAAAATTCTCCGCTCATCAAGCGTAAATGCACTCCCATTTACCGTTGCTGAGCTAAATTGATTCGAAAAATAGTCAAGAATTTTTTTTGCATCCTCATAGCGTTCTGATCGTACAAGCTGCAATACCTCATCTGACAGTGTATCTAGTTCATCTAATTCTTTAGCAGGCGATTTTTGGTCTGCATACACAGAATAAGAGATAGGCAAAAGTAAAATCAATATCATTAACAACATAACCAATTTAGCCTTCATTCTTGTCCCTCCTCTATCTACTATTAAAAATGTATGATGAGTTGGACAAGGTTAGACTAAAAAATCATAATTCTATTGAATCTTCCACTGCATTTGTTCGCTTTTTTTAAATGCGTAGAATGCGATCATTAGACTTAAAATACTCAGCCAGAATGTAAAGTAGCCGATATTTGCCATATATTGATCCAAGACACTATATTTCGGCATCATTTTAAACACATAATCTATTACATCATTATGTAAAGTCCATATAGCTGCAAGAATAATGTGAACCCATTTAAAACGATAAAAAGGAATGTACAGCAAACCTTGAATCGCCATAGCCCCATGTGAAAAAATGAGCATCCATGAATCAATCCCGATTGTTCCTGTTTCAAAATAGACAAGAAAATTCATTACAACCGCCCAAATTCCGTATTTAAACAATGTAACTAATGCTAATGCTTCCATAAGCCGCCAGTTCTTTTTCCACAGAAATGCTATTAATACAAACACGAAAAAAAGACTAGCTGTCGGGCTATCAGGAACGAAGAGTAGAAACCTCGTCGGTGTTTCTGCTAACTGAGTTTTGTACCAATAATACCCATATGCCGTTCCAACTATATTAATAATGAGCAATAATCCTAAAAAAGATCGATTGCTTAATATCATATAAATATATCTCACTCTATTTTCCCCTTTTCCTTTTCCTTCTCATACTATTTTACCATAGTTTACTATGAACAGGAAAATGGGAGAGTACATACGATTGAGTCAAGTTTTTGTGGGAGTTTTTTTAGCTCCCTTTTTTATAAAGTAAAACCTCTAAGTTTGTATCCGCTTTCCAATTGGTTTTGTTCTTCCAACTGTTGATTCTCTCATTTTTTAAAAACCTTTTAATCCCTGTAAGGCAAAGTGAACGGGTTTTCCAATCGCTTGATTTAAGTATGGCATGTTCTGACGCACGGTTTCTGTTACTAATTTTGTGGGTATTTTTCTTTTCGGTCGATGCTCTTTCTTTGATTTTTCCGTGGCTTTTTCCCATTTCCCATATATCGTTTGGATGGATAGGTCATCCTTCAATCCAATCCACAAGCGCGCCATGCTCATGACGCCTTTTTTGCTCCATGCTCTTCCATTTTTTAATCGTTTGGCTAATTGATTCATCATTGCTTCTGCACTTCCCATTGGACGATACGCTGTCGTGTCCACGCCTTTCTCCTGTAACCAACTACGGTAATCTTTTATGGTTTCCTGATGATGCGTTAAAAAGGCAAGGAAATGCTCTAGTTTTTCTTCTTTTTCTGGTGTATCCATTGTTCCTACTGCGCTATTCAACTCTAGAAGTAATGTTTCTACCTGGTAGTTTTTTAACGCTCTTTTCATGTAGCGGTATCGAGGATGGCTCTTCATTAGTTGCTTCATCGAACGAGCGACATGAAAACGGTCCATGGTGAAAAAGGCGCGTTCCCGAAAATACTCCCGACATGCCGTTATCCAGCCTGCTCCATCACCATTAATAATAAGCAAGGTTTGGGTAGGATCATACGCATAATTATTCTGTAAGAACGTTTCAAAGGCTTCCCAAAAGGGTTCTTTTCCTTCATAAAGAAAATGCCTTTTATTTCGGAGCCTGATTCGCTTTCCGTTTTCTTTCCATCCCTCGTGTACAGCGGCGAATTTCAACTCCCATCCACGCTTTTTCTTTTCTTGACTCTTCACATATAATCCATCTACTTCGACAAACAATACCTTTTGAAAAGGGCGTTTTTCCTTAGCGGGAAGTACGCTTGTTTGAAGAAGATGTTGCCGTAATGCTTCGTGGCTCATCGCCGAATAGCCTAAAAATTGTTCGAACGTTTCCACCGCCTTTCGATAGGAGGAGCCATTCGTCGCTAGTTCTAGCCCCCCATTCTTCTAGTAGCGGACTAAATCCCTTATTCCCCTGAAACTGTAAATAGTGATCTAATAGACAAATATATTTTTTAGTCACACGATCAAAATAATAATTACGCTTCAGCTCCACAGCTCCAAACGCTGTATCTAATCGTATTTCTCGTTTATCACGTAAAGCAAATCTTCTTTTGTCTCGTTGCTTGGCAATCTCTTGATCCCAATTTTCTAACGTTTGAACAAGGATTTCTTGAAACGTCATTTGTAGTGTTCGAAATAAAGTTTTTTCCAATTCTTTTAATGATGGCATTTTTGTGTTACATTGATTCATGAGAGCCTCTCCTTTTCGTAGTGTTCAGTCAAACTCTACTTTACAAAAGGAAGCTCTCTTTTTTAATACTTAATTTTTTCCAGCTACCGCGCTTTCGCTTGGTGGCCTTTTTGTCTAGTTGGGGGACTCGTCCCCCAACTAGACAAAAAGGATATTTATTCTCCCACAAACATTTTACTCATACAGTACATACAAAAATCCCGAATAGTTTCTAACCATTCGGGATTAACTATTTATTTTTTATTTATTTTGCAAGTATTTTAATTGATTCGTTAAGGTGTTAAACATCTCTTTATCGCCATTATCTAACGCTTCATCAATTAACTGGAGAATTTTTTCCTTTTGGAATTTTTCTATACTGTTTACTAAAAACTGTTCTGCAATCATTTTATCTTTTTCGGTAATTTGCAGCTTTTTCGGCATAAATGGATTTTCTACCAACACAGCCGCATACTGATGAACTTGATTTGATGCGTAAAAGTTGAGCTGAATGTAAATATCTTCATCTCGATTTAGTCTAATATCATGAAAAGACTTTTCTGCATCTGTTGTCATCACATTTTCTTTATAAAATCTAAAAGGTACTTCATCTACACAATGCGTGGACATAATTAAACCTCTTGGACATTTTTCTGCATTTTCAACAAAATGGACTTTTTCCATCAATTGATCATGACTCATAAGATAATTTAAAATCCATACACATTCCCGTCTCTTCAATTGATAGTGATTCAAAAACCAACGAATGAAGTCTTTTTTTTCGTTGACAGATACAGGGGTTTTCATTTTGTAATTCCCTCCTCTGCTTGCAACAAATTTTTATTATCCAACCTGTTTTACCTGCATCGCTCCTAAGGAAATGACAATTCTTAAGCGGCCAATAAGCCTCTTGGTACAATGATTTTCAAAGATTTTCATCCAAACACTTATTCGTTATCCATAAGGCGTTGCAATATTTCAATATACTCCTCATTACTTGGATCTGTTTGTAAAAGCATATTAAAAATTTCGGCAGCATCCCTTCTTTTTCCTTCTTCTAAAAGAAAATATCCATAATCATATAGAAAATCTGGAAGTTCTTTAAAGAAAGTATATGCTAATTGATATTTGTTTAATGCCTCTGAATATTTTTCAATTCCATGAAATGCTTTGGCAGCATCCCAATGTAGCTGTGGCTCTTCTATTTCGAGCTTATCCATCATCTCAATTAGCTCTAGAACATCTTCAAATCGATCTTGTGTTAAAAATAACTTATTCAACAAAAGAACTGCTTCTGTAAATTCAGGATCAATCGCAAGCGCTTCTCTAAATTGTTCCTCCGCTTTTTGTTCGTCCCCAAGTTTTAAAGCTAATTTACCACCATATAGGTATAAATCTTTATTAAACTCATCTTGCTTTATCCCTTCGACTACCGTATTATACGCATCATCAAGCATTTCTTCATGTTCATACGCACGAGCCAAATATAGATATAAAGAATGGTAAGAGGGATCCAAACCTTTTACCTCTTCAAAGCGATTAATAGCAATCGTATATAAACCAGCTTGCGAAGCTGTCAAAGCCAGATTAAAAAGTGTATTTATCTCGATTTTTTCTTCTAATGCTTTTTCATAATAAGAAATAGCATCCTCAAATGCTCCTCCAGCACTTAGATTATCCGCGATTCTTCCATTGATATTTACTCCAGCGATATTTTCCTCTGTAGGTAATACTTTTTGGTAGGACTTAATTGCTTCAGTAATTTTCCCTTGTTCGGCATATAATTCCCCTAACGCAAAATCAATAATCACTTCATCTGGCAGGATTTTTTTTGCTTCTTTCAATTTCTGTTCACTGACCTCATACAGCCCATCCATTTGATAAAGATCTGCAAGCAATAGCAATGCTTGAGGGAAAGAAGGATCATTCGGGTTGATTTGTTCTAAATAAGAAATCGCTATTTCCTCATTCCCTAATTCCATTTCCGCTTCTGCAACTAAGACAAGCAATTCTCCTTCTTCGGGATAACCTTCCAGTAAAACTAAAAAGAGATCTTTTGCTTCTTCCAAAAATCCTAGCTGGAATAGTTCCTCTCCTAGCACAAATCTTTCTTCATTATTACCCGATTTCAATACATCTTGATAATATTTCAACGCTTTCTCTTGTTGTCCGTCTTCTAATAAAGCGATAATTTCATTAACTCTTTCCATATGATATCCTCTCTAATCTCCTTCTATATTGTCAGGAAGGAAGGTACTTTTACTTCAAGTAATTCACCATAGCCGGGACGGTAAAATACTTTATCCCCTGCTCGAATACATTTTCCTTTGTGAATAGTCATTTGTATTCTATCATAATGATAATGAAACAAATCATTTTCTTCAATATTTATGATTGAATCGTCGAAAGCAAATAAATTATATGTTACTTCTCCACCTTGATAAATATTTCCTTTAAATGGATATATCCCCATTTTTACTAAATCAGGATAGGCAATTGCTATCCCTTCTTTTATTTCATGGGGAATAGCTGGTATTTTAACATCTCTCATTAATCTTGACCATATATTTTGAGCCATTTTCTTTTCTTGCTCATCTTCCATTAAAAAAATCGGAACTAATGGTGCATTATAAGGGAATAGCGCCTCTTTAATCCAGCCCCATGGAACTTGATACAATGCCTTTACTTCCTCAATTTCTATAAATAAGACGGGAAGTTTTTCTCTTTTGCAAGCGCGGACAAAACTAGGTGACAATAATTTCAAAGGAATTTTTACTCCTGTTACATAATCAATTGCACAATTTAGTAGTTGATTCTTCATTTTCTTTAATTGTATGGGCAATTCCCTTTCTCTTTTTACTTCTAAATAAAAAAGAAAGGTTGTACATCCTTTTTTGATTAAATTCTCTTCTATATAATTTCTTTGTTGAGAAGTAGAAGTAATTTGCTTCACTTGATTTTCTAAAATAACTGTAGTGGGAGTCATTATATAAGGATTTCCATCCATTCACATGTATTGGTAGGAGTGGAATTTTTCTTTCAACAATTCAATTCGATTTTCCTCGATAAGGATTGAAGTCTTTTTTACCCTTTGCCGCTTTAATAAATGTATATCTTCAATAATATATTGCATCCCAAATCACCACCTAGTCTTTTTAGACAAGCTATGATTTAGAGTTAGCAAATATTCCACAAATCAAGATTTTCTGATTGTCTGTAGAAGCAAAAAATCGTCGATAAACATAAAGTTCATCGACGATTTTTTATCTTTAAACAGCTAAGTTATTAAGATGCAAAAAGAAAGAGGGATAGGATACTGCAATCGCATTCGCATTTTCAAGAATAAGTTCTCCTTCGCAAATCTGTGAAGCAATTGCAAGCATCATGCCAATACGATGGTCACCATGAGAGTCTACTTTCGCTCCAGTGAGCTTCTTTCCTCCCTTGATGATCATTCCGTCATCTGTTGCTTGTATATCTGCACCTAATTTTTTTAGCTCTGACACTACTGTATCAATCCTATTTGTTTCCTTTACCTTTAATTCATGGGCATCTTTTATTATCGTTACACCATCTGCTTGTGTTGCCAACAAAGCAATAATCGGGATTTCATCGATTAATTTCGGAATGATGTTTCCTCCAATCGTAGTTCCCTTCAAATCACTTGTTGATACTGTAATGGTTGCTGTAGGTTCAAAAATATCAGCATCATTTTTTTGAAATTCCATGGTTGCTCCCATGTTTTGAAGAACTTCCAATATTCCTGTTCTCGTCGGATTTAGGCCAACATTTTTCAACGTAATATAGCTGTTAGGAACAATACAACCAGCCACTAGGAAGAATGCCGCTGAAGAGATATCCCCAGGAACATGAATGTCCGTTCCGGTAAGCTTCTGACCACCTGTTACATAAATTTCATTTCCTTGTCTGCTAATCTCTCCACCGAATCGCTCTATCATTCTTTCGGTATGATCCCTTGTAGCGACTGGCTCAATTACTTTTGTAACACCATCTGCATTTAGACCAGCAAATAGAATAGCGGATTTTACTTGGGCACTTGCTACTGGCAAACGATAAGTTATACTTTGTAAGTCGCCCCCGCGAACAGATAAAGGAGTATACTTACCATCTTCTCTTCCATCAATTTTCGCACCCATTTCTCTTAATGGAGTAACCACTCTTGTCATTGGACGCTTACCAATCGAAGAATCACCGATTAATGTACTATGAAAGTGCAAACCTGATAATATTCCCGCTAATAACCTGATAGTTGTACCAGAATTCCCAACATCTAAAATTTCTTTTGGTTCTTGTAGTCCTTCTGTACCTTTTCCGTGGATAACTACTTCTTCTTCATTCTGTTCTATTAATACTCCTAATTTTCGAAAACAAGAGATAGTGCTTAAGCAATCGTCCCCTAAAAGGAAATTGGTAACCCTCGTCTTCCCCTTTGCTATCGATCCAAACATAATGGAACGATGAGAAATTGATTTATCACCTGGTACTGTAATTTCTCCTTTTAATCCGTAAGTATTTTGTTTAAGTGTTATTAAATTCAATTGATTCACCTTCGTTCTATCCAATCGTAGTATCATAATTTGAATAAGAAGCAATACACTTCTGTGCTCTTACTCTATCTTCCTCTGTCTGAAAACTAATAACCAAGATTCCAAAAATCTCTTCCCGAGTTTCCATTATTCGAATATTAGTTATACTTATATTTTCTTTTGCTAAATAACCAGTAATTTCAGATATTACCCCTGGATAATCGGGTACATCAACAAATAAATCATAAAACGCCGGTATCGCACCCTTTTGATCTTGAGGCAAGCCATCCCTTACCTTTTTAGCTCTAGCGAAATAGTCATATAATTCCTCTGCTTGTTCCTTTTCAATAAATGAGAGGACTTTATCCATTTCCTTTTTCCAGTCATTCATTAACTCCATTAATACGTTTTTGTTATGTATTAATATGTCTCGCCACATAGAAGGACTGCTAGAGGCAATTCTAGTTATGTCTCTGAATCCACCAGCAGCTAATCTTGTTACCAGTTTATGTTGTTCACTAATATGATCTGCCTGGTGAACTAAAGATGCCGCAACTATATGAGGCATATGACTGATTGCACCTGCTAATAAATCATGCTCTTCTGGAGAAATAACAAGAAATTTTGCATTCGTTCCTTGTAACCATTTCAGCAAGTGTTGAACATGCTGATCATTAACTCTTTCAGGAGGAGTTAATAAATAAAATGCATTTTCAAAAAGTATCACTTTTGAAGCAGACACTCCACTTTTATGAGATCCCGCCATCGGATGTCCTCCGATAAAGGTTATGCCTTTATCTAATAGCACTTGCGATTTTTTCGTTATAACAGACTTGGTGCTCCCAACATCTGTTATTAATACATTTTGTTTTAACTCCATTTTAGAAAGAGTTTCCATGATTTTTTCTGTTTCTTTAACTGGTGTAGAAAGAATAATGAGATCAGCCGATTTTGCTCCTTCTTCAATTGTTGTTGAGCGTTCATCAATAACACCTAGCATGCTCGCTAATTTCAAATTATCCTGTGAAATATCGTAACCAGTGATGATGCTTTCTGGGTGTTCTTTTTTTATGCATAAAGCTAACGATCCACCTATAAGTCCTAAACCTATTATGAAGACGCGACCGTTCATTCTAGCACCGCCTTCTATTCGCATTATTATTTCGCTACTTTCTTTTCAGTAAGAAATTGCGTCATAACTTTAATCAATCCTTCATTCTCTTCTTTTGATCCGACTGTAATACGAACAGAAGTAGGGAATTTCAAAGGAACTCCAGAACGTACGATAAATCCTTTACTCATTAAATAATGGAATACTTCATCGCCGTCTATTTTAAAATCAACTAAAACAAAGTTTGTTTGTGATGGGTAGTAGGATAAGTTATTTTCCTCACAAAAACGATATAATTGCTCTAATCCTTCTCTATTTTTCTGTCTACAACTTTCCACAAACTCCTGATCCTTTAATGCTTCTTCTGTTGCGATTTGACCTAATGTATTGACATTAAACGGTTCTCTAATCGGATCTAACGTGTTTAATAGTGTAGCATTCGCAACACCATATCCTACACGGAAGCTCGCAAGACCATATATTTTTGAAAATGTTCGTAACACGATAAGATTACTAAACTGTCTAGTTAGAGAAATAGAATCATAATAATCGCCTGCAACTACATACTCGTAATATGCTTCATCCAGCACAACAAGAATGTCTTCTGGAACCTTTTCTAGAAAAGTGAGTAATTCCTTTTCAGGAATATATGTGCCAGTTGGATTATTCGGACTGCATAGCCAAACAACACTTGTATTATCATCAATTGCTGCAAGCATAGCAGGCAAATCATGTTCCGCTTTTTCTGTAAGTGGAACTTCTCTAACTTCTGCCCCGTCAACAATTGCATTATGCTTATACTGGCCGAACGTATGGCAAGCCATTACCGTATTTAAACCTGGTCTTAGTAAAGCTCTAGATATCATTAAAATGATTTCATCTGAACCATTTCCTAGTATTAATTCTTCTGGTGTAACTTTTAAGAAATCAGCTAGCGCATAACGAAGGTTTGTAGCATATCCATCCGGATATAAAGCATAAGAACCATCGACTTTTTTTAAGGCGTCTAATACTTTGGGAGAGCTTCCAAATGGATTCTCATTAGACGCAAGTTTTACAATATGTTCTAAATTAAATTGTTTTTTCACTTCTTCTATCGTTCTACCTGGTTGATAAGCTTTTAAACCTAAAAGCTGCTGTTTCCATTTCATTTTTTTCACCCCGAGTAGTTTTATTGTTTTGTTAAATCTGGTCTTAATTGAATAGCCTTTTCTAAATAAGTATGCTGGATTTCATCTTGACGAAGCTCAGTGTTCCAATGCATCATAATACGAATGCACTTTTCTAACGCCTGCGGAACAGCTATTTCCTTCATGCACATTACTGGAACGTAGGTCCAATCTTCTTGCATTCGAATAACTTTAGCTGGAAAAGCAGCATTTATATCATCTGTTACCGATAAGAATACTGATGCTACATCAACTGCTTTTATCTTATTTGCCTTAATCATCTCTTTAAAAAGGCTTTCTGTAGCTGATAATATTTCTGCTTCGATATTATTTTCAACCGTTATAGCTCCCCTAACTCCTCTAATCATCTACTTCCCACCTTTGAATAACGCTAATTCTTTTCTTATTTCCTCTTCAGTCATCTCTACTAGAACAGGAATTCCTAATTCTTTCAAAAGGACAAAACGGATCGTTCCATTTACCGATTTTTTATCCTGTCTCATTCGATCAATCAAACGGTCTATTTCTAAATTTTCTGGAATATCATAGGCATATCCAAGCTGTTTAAGCCACTTTATGAATTCCTCAATAGAAAATACTAAGTCGCATTTCTGTTTGCTTAATCTTAACGCAAAAATCATTCCTATAACAATTGCTTCCCCGTGCGTAAATTTCCCATAACCCATCTCAGCTTCAATTGCATGACCTAACGTATGACCAAAATTCAAAAAGGCACGTACATTTGCTTCTCTTTCATCCTTTTCTACAATTGCCCGTTTAACAAGAATTCCTTTTTCCAGAATCGCTGACCAATAACCTACATTTACTTTTGATAAATCACTTATCTGACTTTGCAATTCATGATAAAACGCTACATCACTTATTAATGCGTGCTTGATTACCTCTCCAAACCCTGAACGCAGCTCTTGAAGTGGTAGCGTAGTTAGAAAAGTTGTATCATAGATAACTGCTTCTGGCTGATTAAAAACACCAATCATATTTTTTCCAAGAGGATGATTAATAGCGACTTTCCCCCCAACCGCACTATCATGAGCTAAAATAGTTGTAGGTATCTGAATGAAAGGAATTCCTCTCATAAAGGACGCAGCTACATAACCAGCTAAATCACCAACCGCCCCCCCACCCAATGCTAGCACTAATGATTTACGGTCTAAATGTTGTTCGAGCATATAAGTCAAACAAGCATAAAAAACGTCAAAAGTTTTCGCCTTTTCTCCTGCTGGTACTGTATATGTAATAACAGGAAAAGAGGAAAGTTTATTTTCTACTGTCTTCAAATGCAGCTTTTCTACCGATTCATCTGTAATAATCAAGATTTTTGTTGCGTCAGCAAAATTCTTTTGTATAAAAAAAGTTAGCTGATTAATAACATGTTCCCCAATCCATACATCGTATTGTTTTGACGCTGTTTGAATAGAAACAGTGTGCATTAGAATTCCCTCGCATGTCTATTGTGCTCAGCAATATTAGCTACAAGTCCTTCGAAACGATCAGAATAAAACTGATCAACAATGGCTGAAGCAAGCTCCCAAGCAACAGCGTGCTCTGCTACTACTGACGCAGCTGGAACCGCGCAACTATCACTTCGTTCAATACTTGCTGTAAATTCTTCTTTTGTATCGATATCAACACTCTTTAACGGTTTGTACAAGGTCGGAATCGGCTTCATTACTCCTCTTACAACTAGCGGCATTCCATTAGTCATTCCACCTTCTAAACCACCTAAACGGTTCGTTCTACGTGAATAACCGGTTTCTTTATCCCAGATAATTTCATCATGGACTTCACTTCCAGGCATTCTCGCAGCTTCAAAACCAATGCCAATCTCTACTCCTTTAAATGCATTAATACTCATTATGGCAGCGGCAAGCTTTGCATCTAGCTTACGATCATAATGAACATAGCTGCCAACACCAATCGGCATGCCTTCCACAATCACTTCGACAACTCCGCCAATCGAATCGCCATTCGCTTTTGCCTCATCAATCGCCTTCATCATTTCCAGTCCCGCTTCTTCATCTAAACAGCGAACTGGAGAATTTTCTGTGATTTCCTTAAGCTTTTCAATCGATTCATAATCTGCAACTTTTGATTTTATACCACCAATTTCCACTACATGAGAAGCAACTTTAATCCCTAACAAAGCAAGTAATTTCTTCGCTACCGCTCCTGCTGCCACACGAACTGTCGTTTCACGTGCTGACGAACGCTCTAACACGTTTCTCATATCACGATGACCATATTTAATGGCCCCGTTTAGATCGGCATGCCCAGGTCTTGGACGGCTAATCTTTCTTTTTATATCATTTGCTTCTGCATCATCAAGCGGATCCTGCCCCATAATTTTGGTCCAATGCTTCCAATCATTATTTTCTACGATTAGAGAAACAGGTGAACCTAATGTATAGCCATGTCTAATACCACCGCCAATTTCAACAGTATCTGTTTCAATTTGCATTCTTCTTCCTCTGCCATGCCCCTTTTGCCTTCTAGCTAGTTCCTCATTTATATCTTCTGCTAATAAAGGCATTCCAGCAGGAAGTCCTTCTATAATCGTAATTAATTTGGGACCATGCGACTCCCCAGATGTTAAGTATCTCATAAATAAATCCTTTCTCCCTTCAACGCTTTAAAGTGATTATGTTCCAATATAACATACCAATCCTGTTATGAATAGAGAAAATCTAAAAATCTTTGCAAAATATTAGAATATCGTTTTCCTATCACATAAGAAAAAAACACTGATTCAAACAATGGCAAAACAACGACAAAATGACATCATTGTTTTGCCATTATTTTCCTCACTCTTAACGAGCAGCTAACCAGTCAGCTAACTGCCGAAAATCGATGAAGCGAGACTGGAACTTTCCCGTAAAGATTCGATAAGTGCAACTAACCATCCGGGGGAGGATGAAGAAAAAAACTCCATGGATGGAAATTTTTTATATTTTTCGATAGAAAAAAGTATCCGCTGTTTCTAATCCATATTTGGCAGGTGTAAAAATCTGTTCCGTACTACCGACAAAGAATATCCCACCAGGTCTTAATGCTTGGGCAAATTTATGATAAAGCTGATCTTTCGCTTCCTCTGTAAAATAGATCAGAACATTCCTGCAAACAATTAAGTCAAATGGTCCACCAAACGAATCAGATAATAAATTTTGCTGCTTAAACATAACATTTTTTTTCACTTCTTCTTTAACTTTGTACATTGTACCTTCTTTTTCAAAACACTTATCCTTTTGAGCAATTGGCACTTCATTCAATGCTCGTTCTAAATAAACACCCTTTTTCGCTCTTTCTAGTGCGTTAATATCAATATCTGTCGCAAGAATTTGGAAGTCCCTTGCCTTCATTTCATTCATTAAGAGCATGGATAAAGTATACGGCTCTTCTCCTGTTGAGCAAGCTGCACTCCAAACCTTTAGCTGTGATTTTGATTGGAGGAGATCGGGCAATATTTTTTTCTCCAATACCTCCCAGCGTTTAAAGTTTCGATAAAACTCGGAGACATTGATTGTCATTCGATCTAATAACTCGTCTAACAAATTTTTATCTGTATGTATTGCCTTAAAATACTCTGCAAAGGAAGTAAAGCCTCTTTTTTCATAAAGAGAGGTTAACCTTCTTTTCATTTGAGCTTCTTTATATAAAGATAAATCTATTCCTGATATTCGATAGAAATTCTTTATAAAATCTTGAAAATCCTTCTCCATGTAAATTCCTCTCAACCATCATAATATCTACTTCTTTTTTAGTATATACGATTTTCCCGCAAAAGGGCCAAATTTTATTCCGATAATTCATATAATTACTAGAAAAGCCCATCAGCCCTTGGGAGACAAGAAAAGCGCAGGGCCCGGTTAGTGGCGTGTGTAGTGAAATAAAATAGCTGCCCTGCATAGGACAGCTATCGTAAGCTAATATTAGTAAATCCAACTATCTAATAATTTGTTATACTCTACTATCTCTTCTTCTCGAAAGAAAAGGGAAATTTCTCTTTGCGCACTTTCTCTTCCATCTGATCCATGGATAATATTTTTATGTTTTACTACGCCAAAATCTCCTCGAATGGTTCCTGGTAAAGCTTCTAAAGGATCGGTTTTGCCCATCATTAGTCTTGATTTTGCAATTACTCCCTCTCCTTGCCAAACCATAGCAAAAACAGGACCAGAAGTGATAAAATCTACTAATTCTGTAAAAAAAGGCTTTTCCTTATGCTCTGCATAATGTTGTTCAGCTATATTTTCAGAAACATGGATAAACTTTGCGCCAACAAGCTGAAAACCTTTTTCTTCGAATCGGGTTACTATTTTTCCTATTAGATTTCTTTGTACCCCATCTGGCTTTACCATTAGAAATGTTCTTTCCATAAGCTCACTCCTACCATATGTATTAGACTAGTAAACATGGTCATTCATGAAAAACTTAACATAAAAATCCAAATTTTGCAAAAGTTTTTTCAAACGCTTTCATATAGGATGATTACTTTGGGAAATTCCCATTTCTTCTAAAATTTGCGTTTTCCTAAATACTTTGCAATATTAGTAAGTGCTGATTTTGCTTTTCCGCTTGGTAAATCACGAATGGTATGCAACGCTTTGTTTAAATACATATCACTAACCTGTAAAGATCGATCAATAGCATCTGTACTTTTAATACTATCAATAATGTCCATTAATTCGTTCTTAGGCATCGTTTCGTGAACAGTTATCACTTTTTGCCTAACCTGCTCATATTCCATCGCAAACAAAACAGGTAAGGTAATATTGCCTTGAAGTAAATCTCCTCCAGCAGGTTTCCCTAATTCTTGTTCCGTCCCGACAAAATCAAGCACATCATCAATGATTTGATAGGACATTCCCACATAGTAGCCAAATTGATATAACTTTTGCTGATACTTTTCCTCTACATCAGAGACTATTGCACCAACTAAAGAGCTTGCTGATATTAATAGAGCCGTTTTCCGTTTTATTCTCCGAAAATAATCTCTGATATTCTGATCAAATCGATATTTGTCTTTAATTTGCTGTATTTCTCCGATACATACTTCCACTATTGTATTAGCAAGGACTCGGTGAGCAGCAGGCTTATCTATCTCACTCATTATTTCCATTGACCTGGCAAAAATATAATCCCCTGTATACATGGCAACTTTATTATCCCATTTTGCTTTAATCGTAGGTTGTCCTCTTCTTAAATCCGAATCATCTATAACATCATCATGAACTAAAGAAGCCATGTGAATTAATTCTAAAGAAATTGCTGCTTTCTCTATTTTTTGAATATCATAGTTCCCAAATTGTCCAGCAAGCAATACGAATATCGGTCGAATTCTTTTTCCGCCCGCTTGCAATAAATGCAAGGAAGATTCATGTAATATGGAAGAGTTTGCCTGTACTGTTTCTTCCAATGCTCGCTCAATTTTTTCTATATCCGAATTCAAAAATGAGTACATCATTTTTAATTTCACCAACTACTCACCCAACTTGTATCGATATTTTGAAATAATTAAGTATTGTTTCACATTATAAAATGCTTAAGTAAAAATAATCTGTCTCAAATGGTTTAGGATTATTAACATGTAGTCTAAATACATGACGATAAGTTTACTGAAATACTCAACATTTGTGTTGTAAGATTTCACGATTAGACACTATAAGTGCACACGTATTTAGACTGTTTAAATCCTAATTCTGACTCGTTTACTTATAACCTAAATGAACTGCAGCAACTCCGCCGAAATACGGTTTATAAGTCACTTTATGTAGACCAGCCTCTTTAAACATAGTAGCAAGTTCTTTCATTCCTGGAAAATCACGTGCAGATTCTTGGAGCCAAGAATATTCTTTATAACTTTTCGCAAATAATTTACCAAAAAGAGGCATGATATATCGAAAATATACATAATATCCTTGTTTAAAAATCGGCATTGTTGGCTGAGATGTTTCCAAACATACTACCATCCCTCCTGGTTTTACTACTCTTCTCATTTCTTTTAAAACAGTTAAATAGTTAGGAACATTTCGTAAGCCAAAGCCAATTGTCACGAAATCAAAATGATTGTCAGGAAAGGGTAATTCCATTGCATTACCATGAAGAAGTTCTATATTTTGATAATCAGCTGTTTTTTCTTTCCCAATACTCAACATATTTTCACTAAAATCAAGCCCAATCACTTTACCAGAAGGCCCAACCTGATCGGCTAGACTAATTGTCCAATCAGCTGTTCCACAGCATACATCCAGACATGCTGCTCCTTTTGGTACATTCATTTTTTTCATTGTGTCTTTTCGCCACAATTTATGTTGTTGAAAACTAATAACAGAATTCATTTTATCGTAATTACCATAAATCTTTTCAAATACATTATGTACCTTTTCTTCTTTAGATTGCTGCTCTTGCATTTTATTACCCTTCCTCTACGTACAATTGTTGTTTGTTTATTACTTTCAATAATTGATAGACATTTTCTCTCAACTCTGCTTGTAAATCAGGAAGATTTTCTAGCAACTCTTCTAAGCGAAAACTTGTCTCTTTTATATGTTTATCTAACACCGCTACTTTATTACTATTTATAGGTAATAATTTCTTATTCTCATACTCACAAAAAGCATCGACTACTATTGAACTATTTGTATGATTGTATTCCTCTTTTTCTTTTCGGATTCGAGAAAGAAATAAAAATTCTCTGACGAATAATTTCCATCCATCCAATTGATAATAGTCGACAAGTTTTTGGATTAACGCTCCCTCAATAGTTTTCAGACTTTCTTTTAGCTGCTCGATTGAGTTTGCATTCTGGTGATAAAAGAATATTTTATTCTCGTTAACCTCTTTAATTCCTTCCGCTAGGAATTTTAGCATTCTAAAGTCTTCGATTTCGGCTAATATTTTATAATATTGCCCACTATATAAATCCCCTGCTAATACAGTTAGCTGTCTATTTCTTTCGTTCCCTTTATGCATCTTTTCATTTGTAATAAGCTCATGGGTATCAAGGGCAATCTGAATAAGTGTAATTGTTGTTGCATATGTAATAATGTCTTGTTTTTTTATCTTTACCTGTAACAGAACAGATATTGTTAGTAGAAGCTTATGTTCATCTAAAATTGGATTTGGTATATGCTTTTGCAAATAATGATTCGAGGTTTTTTCAACCACTCTTCTTTTTACACTTTCTAATAATTCTTGAATAGCCATAACATCACCCTTGTTCCCATTTATTCCTGATTATCGTTTCATACTCGTTTATGGAAAATAAATATCCTCACTTTTGCTTTATAGCTTAATAAGTATAAAGCTGTTTACTGCTACGCACAGAAGTAAAAAGCCAAAGCCATCTTCATTAGACTTAACTTAAAGTTCCGTGCAACAACTTTACGTAAAAGTTCATTTGAATTTCTATCATATCTTTTAAATATTATATCACAACAGAAAGTAAAGGGATACAATAGCCACTTGGGAGATTGAGTCAAGTTTTTGTGGGAGTTTTTTTAGCTCCCTTTTTTATAAAGTAAAACCTCTAAGTTTGTATCCGCTTTCCAATTGGTTTTGTTCTTCCAACTGTTGATTCTCTCATTTTTTAAAAACCTTTTAATCCCTGTAAGGCAAAGTGAACGGGTTTTCCAATCGCTTGATTTAAGTATGGCATGTTCTGACGCACGGTTTCTGTTACTAATTTTGTGGGTATTTTTCTTTTCGGTCGATGCTCTTTCTTTGATTTTTCCGTGGCTTTTTCCCATTTTCCATATATCGTTTGGATAGATAGATCATCCTTCAACCCAATCCACAAACGTGCCATGCTCATGACGCCTTTTTTGCTCCATGCTCTTCCATTTTTTAATCGTTTGGCTAATTGATTCATCATTGCTTCTGCACTTCCCATTGGACGATACGCTGTCGTGTCCACGCCTTTCTCCTGTAACCAACTACGGTAATCTTTTATGGTTTCCTGATGATGCGTTAAAAAGCCGAGGAAATGTGCTAGTTTTTCTTCTTCTTCTGGTGTATCCATTGTTCCTACTGCGCTATTCAACTCTAGAAGTAATGTTTCTACCTGGTAGTTTTTTAACGCTCTTTTCATGTAGCGGTATCGAGGATGGCTCTTCATTAGTTGCTTCATCGAACGAGCGACATGAAAACGGTCCATGGTGAAAAAGGCGCGTTCCCGAAAATACTCCCGACATGCCGTTATCCAGCCTGCTCCATCGCCATTAATAATAAGCAAGGTTTGGGTTGGATCATACGCATAATGATTCTGTAAGAACGTTTCAAAGGCTTCCCAAAAGGGTTCTTTTCCTTCATAAAGAAAATGCCTTTTATTTCGGAGCCTGATTCGCTTTCCGTTTTCTTTCCATCCCTCGTGTACAGCGGCGAATTTCAACTCCCATCCACGCTTTTTCTTTTCTTGACTCTTCACATATAATCCATCTACTTCGACAAACAATACCTTTTGAAAAGGGCGTTTTTCCTTAGCGGGAAGTACGCTTGTTTGAAGAAGATGTTGCCGTAATGCTTCGTGGCTCATCGCCGAATAGCCTAAAAATTGTTCGAACGTTTCCACCGCCTTTCGATAGGAGGAGCCATTCGTCGCTAGTTCTAACCCCCATTCTTCTAGTAGCGGACTAAATCCCTTATTCCCCTGAAACTGTAAATAGTGATCTAATAGACAAATATATTTTTTAGTCACACGATCAAAATAATAATTACGCTTCAGCTCCACAGCTCCAAACGCTGTATCTAATCGTATTTCTCGTTTATCACGTAAAGCAAATCTTCTTTTGTCTCGTTGCTTGGCAATCTCTTGATCCCAATTTTCTAACGTTTGAATAAGGATTTCTTGAAACGTCATTTGTAGTGTTCGAAATAAAGTTTTTTCCAATTCTTTTAATGATGGCATTTTTATGTTACATTGATTCATGAGAGCCTCTCCTTTTCGTAGTTTTCTAGTCAAACTCTACTTTACAAAAGGAAGCTCTCTTTTTTAATACTTAATTTTTTCCAGCTACCGCGCTTTCGCTTGGTGGCCTTTTTGTCTAGTTGGGGGACTCGTCCCCCAACTAGACAAAAAGGATATTTATTCTCCCACAAACATTTTACTCATACCACTTGGGAAAGATTCCACTCTCTGTTTTGTTGTAACTAATTTAATCTACAGCATCAAAATGCAGTATCTTTTCTTTACTATACTAAAAAATAACATAAAAAAACCGCGATAATTTCGCGGTTTTAGTGAAATACTATTATTGTATGTAATTATTTCACTGCGTCTTTAAGTGCTTTACCTGGTTTAAAAGCAGGAACTTTACTTGCTGCGATTTCAATTTCTTCACCAGTTTGTGGGTTACGACCTTTACGAGCCGCACGCTCACGTACTTCAAAGTTACCAAAACCGATAAGTTGTACTTTATCACCATCTTTTAAAGCATTCAAAATTGTATCGAAAACAGCATCAACTGCTTTAGTAGCGTCCTTTTTTGATAGTTCACTTGCTTCAGCAACTGCATTGATTAATTCTGTCTTGTTCATGCCTTTCACCTCCTCCCGAGTGTTTCAAATAAAAGCTTAAAATTAGTTTCATATCTTTATTTGTAAACAAATTAACGGAATTATATACGTCCTACTGAATTTTTTCTTAAATGTCATGCATTTGATCACACTAAGAACTATTCAAGTATTAAGAGACTTAACTTTTATAAAAAAGATTAAGAATCCTTTTATAACGCTAATTCCTTTAAAAGATTATCATAATCATTTGTGCATATCAAGAAATTTTATAAATTGATAGCAATATTTTCTTATTTTGAAATAAAAGCGTAACATTAAAACCATAAAATTTCCATTTACATCCAAAAACCGAGCGAAAATGTTACTATATTTCTGTAGTTTCCGTTATATCAATAGCGGGTATATAAACAAATAATAGGATATTTTTTCTAAAATCTCATCTACCTTTAAAAAATTTTTGTTCTTTAAATACACAAAAAAAAGAACTCTAAAATAGAGTTCTTACAAAATAATTGCTATTAATCCACCAGAACCTTCATTGATGATTCTTTCTAATGTTTCTTTTAGTTTATAACGGGCATTTTCTGGCATTAATGAAAGTTTGGCTTGGATTCCTTCCCGCACGATGGAACTTAGGCTTCTTCCAAAAATATCTGAATTCCAAATGGATAACGGATCATCCTCAAAATCTTGCATTAAGTATCTTACTAATTCCTCACTTTGCTTTTCTGATCCAATAATAGGAGCAAATTCACTCTCTACATCTACTTTAATCATATGAATAGAAGGTGCAACAGCCTTCAGTCTGACTCCAAATCTCGAGCCTTGACGAATAATCTCTGGTTCATCTAAACTCATGTCCACTAATGATGGTGCAGCTATGCCATAACCTGTTTGTTTTACCATTTTTAATGCATCTGATATTTGGTCATACTCCGTTTTTGCATGAGCAAAATCTTGCATTAATTCTAATAAGTGGTCTTTTCCTCTAATTTCTACCCCAACAATTTCTTTCAGGATGTCATCATATAACTCATCTGGTGCAAATAGATCAATTTCCGCAATTCCTTGCCCCATTTCAATGCCAGCCAGACCAGCATTTTCAATAAATTCATATTCACTAAATTGTGAAACAACTCTATCTACATCTCTTAATCTCTTAATATCTTTTACCGTTTCTTTAACTGCTTCTTGATAACTATCTCTTAACCAATGATTTTCTCTTAAAACCATTACCCAGCTTGGTAAGTTAACATTTACTTCTAAGACCGGAAACTCGAATAATGCTTCACGCATAACATTTAATACATCTGCTTCACGCATACTTTCTACGCTCATAGCAATAACCGGGATATCATATTTTTCAGAAAGCTCTGTTTTTAAAGCTTCTGTATTAGGATGATATGGTTGCGCACTGTTTATAATCATGATAAACGGCTTTCCAACCTCTTTTAATTCTTCAATTACTCTATTCTCAGCTTCCAAATAGTTACTTCTTGGAATGTCACCAATCGTACCATCGGTTGTAATCACCACTCCAATTGTGCTGTGCTCTTGAATAACCTTTCTTGTTCCTATTTCAGCAGCTTCATGAAACGGAATAGGTTCCTCATACCAAGGTGTATTGATCATTCTAGGACCATTCTCATCCTCGTAGCCTTGTGCTCCTGGTACAGTGTACCCAACACAATCAACAAGCCTAATATTCACTTCTAATCCCTCATCTACTTTAATAGAGGCCGCTTGATTAGGAACGAACTTTGGTTCTGTTGTCATAATTGTTTTTCCTGCTGCACTTTGAGGAAGCTCATCTTTTGTACGAGCTCTATCTCCTTCATTTTCCATGTTCGGGATAACAACCAATTCCATGAATTTTTTTATAAAAGTTGATTTTCCAGTACGTACTGCACCTACTACACCTAAGTAAATATCACCGCCCGTTCTTTCGGCAATATCTTTAAAAATATTTACCTTTTCCAAGTGATCCCCTCCTGAACTTTTCCTAGTACATGGGATAGAATTATCCATTTAATACTATTAGACAATATATATTTATGATGTTGTCCTATCTCTTTATGACTTATTTTTTATTTTCTCCTCCTTTTTTTTGCTAGTTTTATTTGAAAGTAGCATTTTCTCTGTTTATGAACGTAAAAATGATATCCATCCATACGTTATATTTATTGAAACTAGCATAAGACTATTTGTTTCTTTATGCATAAAATAAAAAACCTTCTCTTCAATATATACAAGAAGAGAAGGGATATGACACTTTTTGTTAGGAAAACAGCTAGGAAGACAAGTAAATAACCATAAAGCAGGGCAGCCAGTCTATTAAAACGAGCCCACATGGTGTACAAACATTCATTTAAACTTCCATCAATGGGCTTCTTACTCCCATGAAAATAAACGGTTGTCACCTCGATTTTCATCCTTGTTGGTGAAGTTTGCTTCATGGATGGCTGCCCGTTAAGAGTGGGATAAAAAGGGTGCACATGACCCAATAGAGAGTGAAACCAATCGATTAGATTAAAAAATGGAAAATAAAAAAAATCAAAGTAAAAAGTAGGGGAAACTTTTTACTTTGATTTTCCATCGACTATTTGACCCAAACCCTGTTCATTCCACTAGGTTGCTCAAAGCATTTTATGTTATAACATACATTTTCGAACCATTAAAACGCCTAAATTTCCATAAAAAGATTTTGTTTGTTTCTTCCTTTCAAAAGAAAGGCTTTATGAATTTGATATTATCCCCTACAGGTAGACTGTAAAAAAAGAGAGAGCATGTTATTATGTTCTTAATAGTCTATCTGGAGGGGATTTTTTATGGCCAAAAAAGGACAAACCTTTTCACAATATACAGAAGGTCTAAAAAAGGAAGTAGTGCGTTTAAAATTGGAGGAAGGTTGGTCTTACCGAATGTTATGGGAAACGTTCGGTATTAAGAGTGATGCCCAAATAGCAGAATGGGTTAAGAAAGTAAAAAATGGAGAGTCCTTTGATGATCAAAGAGGAAATTGGAATCGGAAAAACTTTTCAAGTGTAGAAGAGGAAAATGCCTATTTGAAAGCGCAGGTAGAATATTTAAAAAAGCGCAATCCAAATCTACATGGGAAGGAGTGGTCCTCAAAGTAAATCGGTTTGAAATCATTGATAAATTAAGATCAAGACATTCATTAAGTTGGTTATTTCAAATAGCTGAAGTTTCAAAAGCAGGCTTTTATAAGTGGAGGAAAACTCATTCAAAGAGAGCTATTCGTCTAAACGAGGATGGTTTATTCAAGGAACACATTTTAGCTATTCATAAATTGCACCCCCATTTAGGATACAAACGCATGACTACAGCTTTAAAACGAGAAGGGATTTTTATAAACCACAAACGTGTTAGAAGGTTAATGAGAGATTTAGGAATTCGTTCTGTTATTCGAAAAAAACGTCCTTTCTATGGAAGAAGAGGCTCTATAGTATTTCCTAACATTCTTAATCAAAATTTCTACGCAGAAAATTACTATCAGAAGCTTGTGACGGATATTACATATATTCGAATTGGACATAATTCATTTGTTTATTTATCAGCCGTTTTGGACCTTTATAATAATGAGATTGTAGCATGGGAAATGTCTACTAGAAATGATTTAGAATTAGTGCAAAATACAGTAATTAAATTAAATCCATCTTTAATTAAGAATGGAGAAACACTTTTACATTCTGACCAAGGATTTCAATATACAACTAAGCGATATCAAAAGCTTTTAGAAGGTATGAAAATAGTCGGTAGCCATTCTAGAAAAGGAAATTGTTTTGATAATGCATGTATAGAGTCGTTCTTTTCACATTTAAAAACAGAAAAGCTTTATTTAGTTGCACCAAAAACGTATGAGGAAACTTACAAAGCTGTAAACGAATATATTTTCTATTACAATCACGAACGATTTCAGAAAAAATATAACGACCTTTCCCCGATTGAATATCGAGAAAAGGCCGCAGCTTAATATACTCTTTTTTTCATTGTCTACTTGACAGGGGTAAGTGCAATTAAACATCTTTTTTTATTCTATGTACTGAGAGGCAAGAATGTTTATTAAATCTTCCATTTCATTCGTTTTCCCTCTTGCCATCAGGCTCTCTACTGCTGCTTTGGCATCTTGTCCATTAAATAAAATCTGGAACAAAGCATTTGTAATAGGCATCGTTACTCCATATTTTTCAGAAAGCTGATGTGCTGCTTTTGTAGTACGTATACCTTCCACAACCATTCCCATTTGGTCCAGCACTTCTTCTAGCGCATGACCTTTTCCAAGCATATTGCCTGCTCTCCAGTTTCTAGAATGAACACTTGTACAAGTAACAATCAAATCTCCAATCCCTGTTAAACCAGCAAAGGTAAGAGGATTTGCACCCATTCTTGTTCCTAATCTTGCCATCTCAGCAAGACCTCTTGTAATTAATGCCGCCTTAGCATTATCGCCAAATCCTAATCCATCTGCAATTCCTGCACATACTGCAATGATATTTTTCAAGGCACCGCCAATTTCGACCCCAATAAGATCCGGATTTGTATATACTCGGAAATTATGATTGATAAATAAATCTTGAACAAGTTCAGCTTCATCCATCTTCTTAGAAGATACTGTAACTGTTGTTGGATGACGTAGGCTTACTTCCTCCGCATGACTAGGACCTGAGAGCACAACAATACTTTTACGCATGCTTTCAGGTATCTCTTCCTCCATTATTTCAGAAATTCTCATTAATGTGCCTGGCTCAATTCCTTTACTAACATGAACGAATGTTTTCTGCTTTTTAATGTAAGGAAGCATTTGCGGAATAACCTCACGCATTGCTTTGGTTGGTATGGCCAATACAATGATATCTGCTTCCTGAATACACTGTTCTAACGAAGTTGTTCCAACTACTTCGTTAGGCAGGGTAATCCCAGGCAAATATTTGCTATTTTGATGTAAGCTATTTATCTCTGCAATGTTTTTCTCATCTTTTCCCCAAAGTCGAACAGTATGACCATTGTCGCCAAGAACTAATGATAGA
Source organism: Niallia sp. RD1 (assembly GCF_024219955.1). Lineage (NCBI taxonomy): Bacteria > Bacillati > Bacillota > Bacilli > Caryophanales > Bacillaceae > Niallia > Niallia sp. RD1. Next base: position 4,622,828 of record NZ_CP100420.1, read on the forward strand.
GCTGTTCCCCAGCTACCAGCACCAATCATTGCTACGGATTTCTTATCTTTCATCATTTACACCTCTTTATTTTCTTTCTCTTGCAAATATTTTAATCGGTGTTCCTTCAAAACCAAAGGCATCTCTAACCCGATTTTCTAAAAATCGCTCATAAGAAAAGTGAAGCAATTCTGGATCATTCACAAATACAACAAAAGTAGGTGGTCCTACCGCAACTTGGGTAGTATAGTATATTTTCAATCTTTTTCCTTTATCAGTTGGAGTAGGATTCATTGCAACAGCGTCCATAATAACATCATTTAACACACTTGTTTCTACTCTGCGTGTATGATTTTCACTGGCAACCTTGATCATCGGTATTAATGTATGAATACGTTTTTTCGTTTTTGCAGAAAGGAAAACAATTGGTGCATAGTCTAAGAATAGGAAATGTTCTCTAATTGTTTGTTCAAATGTTTTCATTGTTTTTTCATCTTTTTCTACAGCATCCCATTTATTCACTACAATAATAATTGCTCTTCCAGCCTCATGAGCATAACCTGCAATTTTTTTATCCTGCTCAATAATTCCTTCTTCTCCATCAATAACCACTAAAACGACATCGGATCGTTCGATGGCACGTAATGCTCTTAATACACTATATTTTTCTGTAGACTCATATACTTTACCTTTTTTTCTCATTCCTGCTGTATCGATAATAACAAACTTTTCGCCATTAACCGTAACTTCAGAATCAATTGCGTCTCGTGTAGTACCAGCCACATTACTAACAATTACTCTTTCTTCACCTAGCATTGCATTTACTAACGAAGATTTACCGACATTCGGTCTCCCAATCAGGGAAAACTTAATGACATCATCATCATAATCCTTCGTATCACGCTTTGGAAAGTGATTTGCCGCCTCGTCTAATAAATCCCCTAATCCTAAACCATGTGATCCAGAAATTGGGAATGGTTCTCCAAAACCTAAGGCGTAAAAATCATAAATTTGTTCTCGCATATCTGGGTTATCCACTTTATTTACAGCTAAGACAACAGGCTTTTTCGCTTTATATAAAATTTTTGCCACTTCTTCATCTGCAGCTGTAACGCCCTCACGACCATTTGTTATAAAGATGATTACATCTGCTTCCTCAATTGCAATTTCCGCTTGCATACGTATTTGATCTAAAAAAGGTTCATCTCCAATATCAATTCCACCTGTATCAATAAGGTTAAAATCATGATTCAACCATTCTGCTGAGCTATAGATACGATCTCTTGTTACTCCTGGTATATCTTCTACAATGGAGATACGTTCTCCTACTATCCGATTAAAAATAGTTGATTTACCGACATTCGGTCGTCCAACTATTGCAATAACTGGTTTAGCCATCGCTATCATCCCTTCATACATAATCATTCTATCCATGCAACATGATTCCTACGATTAAATGCTTTCAAGCGTAAGGTAATCACGATGTTAAAGAACATTCTTAGATTATTTCTTGCTTTTATGAACGTAACTACTAATTTTTTTAGTAGTTTCCGTTTTTACAGCTCCGTTTTTTAGTAGAAATTATTTAAACTTATTCCTAAATTCTATCAAGAACGAAATCAATAATCGACTGTTCAAGTAATACCCTTTAACAAAAAATAGTAAAATAGGGGCTAACCCGAAAACTGTAAGGTAGACCCCTAACTAAAACATTTTATCAAAGAGAAGTTATCCTAGCAACATAAAACTGCATTTCTTTCCATAACAATCATTTATATAGCGTTGTTTCGATATTAATGCTTAACAATTATAAAGACTTCTTCACTGATTTTATGCGCAATCCCATCTAGTATAGCTTCTAAATTAGTCGCTATTGTTTCCAGTTCCTTTGTATCTTCACAATAAAACACACCACTGCCTGGTGCAACTTTATTAGGATTCGTAGTTATGGAGGCTAAAATGTATTTTTCTACATTCATTCTAACTCTTCCTCTCTTTCTTCACGCTTACTTGGCATTCGAATAGCATTTTCTAATGTTGGGACTGCACCGATAATTCGAATGGCTTTCTTTTCATTTTGTATTTGTGGTAATACGAAAATTGCTACTCTCCCATCTTCCAGATCTCTTTTAGCTAGCGGCACTAACGCAGGTGTTCCTGAGTCGCGGTAAACGCCTAGTGCTGTAGTAACATCATAAAGAATAGCTTGTCTTTGGCCTAAGTTTGCAATAGTCGTTCTTGCATTAAAATTCTTAGGGGTTAAAATAAACCCCATTCCATATTTTAATACTTCCTTCTGTCGCTCCGGTAAACCAATGTTCATGATATAAATTGTATCAACATGTAAACCAGCACCCGCAAACGTTGGTTGTACATATTGAATATCTACTATATCTTTTAAATGTCCACCAGACATTAGTTTTTTTGCTACCACTGCCGAGAAAATAGCTGCGAGGATTCCTGTCCAGATGTTGAAAGCAATATAGCCAAATGTACTGACCAGACCTGCAAACATCACTAAATAATTTCGACTTTCAAAAGCAATGGCTATTCCTTCAATATATGTTTTTCCTCTTGGAACCATCTCAAAACTATCTAATTCAGTAAGTGTATTTCTTTCCATGTTCCTAACTTCACGAAATTGGGAAGCAGCAACAGTTAAGAATGTTACTGCCGTAAAGTCTTTGTTTAAAATAGATGGAATAGCTACTGAACCTAAACCAGCAGCGATAAAGCCTAAGGCAATGTGAATTATTTTCCCATGTAAATAAGTAGGATATTGTCTATAATCAGTTCGAAGCATATATATCCTTAATAGTGTCCCGACAATTACCCCAAATAGAATTGGATAAGCGAAATTACTCATACGTTATTTTTTCTCTCCTTTTCAAGCATAAATACATACTGTTCCCATCTTGCAAGCGTCATTTTTAGATAAAAAAGAGATATCATTCCCAGCATACCAAGCATAAAAGAATCAAAAAAATGCATAGAGCCAATCGAATAATTCATCTGATAGCTCCTTAAAACAAAACTTAATACTATATCCCCCATCATACTTCCGATTGACAGAATAAGGATTTGACAAACGATATTTCTATGTAAAAGGATGACTAGTATAAATAATATACTTGCCTTAAGCCATACGCCCGGGATAAATACCCATATCGGATCAATAATCGCCATTAGCTCATATGTAATATAAGCTAACATCACAAAAAAAGACGAAACTATACAGTACATAGATTTTTTCCAGTGTAGACGACTTGTATAAAAAAATGAAATGACCAATACAACTAGGGGTAAAATCGAAAAACGCACATGTTGCCACTCCCAATTCAACCCACATAAAACAATCGCTAATAATAAATAAATGGAATATTCCGTTCGCTTTTGGTTCCTTTTATCCATAAAAAAAGTCGTAAATATCCAAAGAAACCAGGTACAAAATAAAAAAATTGATCCTGCCATCATTCTCACTCTCCTATTTTTCCATTATGTCTCGGAAGTATGTAATTTAAACGAAAAAGATAGAAGTAACAAATGGAACTGTATTTGTATTTTTATGTAGGAATTTTTTTCATTAAGTAGTTTTCTGCACGATGTAGAATAATAAAATTAAACTTCTGTAAAGGAAGTCGAACGTTTCAAATTTATTATTGGTAGGAGGAGTTTTTTTATGGGTAAGGATAGACAGGAAAAAAAATTAAAAAAAAGCAACAGAGTTGAATCAGACCGTGATCAAGCACTTCATTACAATGGCGCAACTAGATTACAAAGTCCAGAAGAAGGCAGATTATTAAACGATAATAAGTAGAAAACACACAATAAGGGTGACCTCAATGGCCACCCCTACAAATTTCTTTTGTATAAGAGAAAGAAATGATTAGTTTTTCAATTTCTTCAATTGTTCCCCAATCATATCACCTAATTGGAATCCTTTTGACTCTTCTGGAAGCTCATAAACTTCTTCCTCGTCTACTTCTTTTTCTGTTAGTTCTTTAATGCTTAAAGAAAGACGCTGTTCCGCTTCATTTACATCTAATACTTTTACTTGGACTTCTTGCCCCTCTTTCAACACTTCATGAGGTGTTCCAATATGCTTATGTGCAATTTGGGATATATGAACAAGTCCTTCGACACCTGGGAACACTTCAACAAACGCACCATAGGAAACAATACGTTTGACTGTTCCATCTAGTACACTACCTTTTTCTGCACGTTCTGCAATGTTCGCCCAAGGTCCAGGTTGTGTTTCTTTAATAGATAAAGATATGCGATCATTATTACGGTCTACACTTAACACCTTTACTTTTACTTCTTGCCCTTCTTGAACGACATCTGTTGGACTAGAAATGTGATCATATGACAATTGAGAAATATGGACTAATCCATCAATGCCCCCTAAATCAACAAATGCACCAAAATCCGTGATTCTTTGAACAGTTCCTGTTAGGGTTTGTCCAACTTCTATTGAGTCTAGGAGATTTTGCTTTTGTTTGCTTTTCTCTTCCTCTACAACGGCACGATGGGATAAAATAAGACGACTTTTATCTTTCTCCAATTCCACAATTTTAAAAGAAATTGTTTTACCCTTGTAATCAGAAAAATCTTCTACATAATGAGCTTCTACTAAGGAGGCAGGTACAAAGCCTCTTACACCAAGATCAACAACAAGTCCGCCTTTTACAACGTCTTTTACTTCTGCTTCAAAAACTTCGCCTGCTTTAAATTTCTCTTCAAGTTGATCCCAAGCTTTTTCTGCATCAACTTTTCTTTTGGATAAAACAAGAGCATCTTCTTCTACTTTTATCACTTCTAATTCAAGCTGATCCCCTTCTGAAACAACATCACTTGCCTTTTCAATGTGCAAGCTAGATAATTCACTTATTGGTATAATCCCATCGAGTTTACTGTCCGTAATTGCAACAATTACCTGTTTTTCTTCCACCTTCGTGATCTGACCATTTACTACGTCTCCAACAGTATAATTATTTACAACTACATCATTTAATTCCTCAGACATATGTACTCCTCCTTCGACTCTATGCTGCATGCACTCTCTTTCGAAAATGAACATGCAGCTTAAAATAAATTAATCATGCATACGATTTTTATAATCCTTCTCTTTAAAGTTCTTACAAACTTGTTTTTTTGTCAAGTAAGAACTACTAGACTAGTTTATAAGATTACCTGAAGCTTGCATATGTTAAAGATCAATTACTAATTTTTTCTCGTGTTAGCTCCATGATTTTTTCAACTACATCATTTATAGATAGTGAAGTCGTATCCATTTCAATTGCATCATCCGCCTTCTTTAACGGAGCAATTTCACGCTCTGAATCTAATTTATCCCGGGCAGCAATTTCTTGTTTCAATTGTTCTAAATCGGATTCATAACCTTTTAGTACATTCTCTTTATGTCTTCTAATTGCTCTTTCATCTACAGAAGCTAAAAGAAATATTTTTACTTCAGCGGCTGGAATCACATGGGTACCAATATCCCTACCATCCATTACCACACCACCGTTTACTGCAAACATTTGTTGTCTTCTTACCATTTCTTCCCTAACAAGTTTATGCTTGGAAACGATAGAAACCGAGTTCGTCACTTCACTTGAACGAACTTCCTTTGTAACATCTTTGTTATCTAGAAAAATTAATTGACCTTGTTCACCTGGGAACAATTCAATAACTGTTTCATTTAACATATTTATTAAACTTTTTTCATCTTCTAAATTTAAGTTATGGTTTATTGCTTTATAGGTTAAAGCCCTATACATCGCTCCTGTATCAATATAAATGTATCCTAATTGTTCGGCAACAATCTTTGCAACAGTACTTTTCCCTGCTGCTGCTGGTCCATCTATTGCAATGCTAATTTTCTTTTCCATAATTCCTCCTGAACTACTGGCTCAATTATACCAATTCTCTTATAATATTCACTCTACACTATTAATGCCTCCTAAAGTATAGTAGGCAATTATTATGCTTGTAGCATTTTTACATCCAAACATGATTTTTAATGTGGAGTACAAGCCTAGCCCTTATTTTTAAATGGCTTACTTATCTTTTATTTTACCATAATCTCTAGACTTTTTTATTAAAAATATCATCTCTTTTATGTATCTCTTCTATATGACAACAAAAAATAAACATCGCTATTATCTTCCGAATGTCTCGAGAAAGGAAATAAAATTAGAATCCATAACACCTTCATATTGAGTGATTGTTCTTATTTCCGGGATAAAATCCCACTGATGAAGCATTTGACCAACTATAAAAAAAACGATTTGAAACATGATAATCTTCATTATAATTCTTTCCACCGTTTTCACTTTACGCAACTCCTTTTTGCTTTCCAAAAAGCTTTCATATACTTAAAAACTTAGCTATTTTGCTTTTTCGTTTTTAGTTTATATGACTAGTATCGGAGTATTCATAAGCCTTTATTCAGATTTCAATCCCTTTCTTTTTCAAGGAAAGTTGACGGTCAAAGCTAAACCTTAACATTGATTGGCGATCCGCAGGATCAACTTCTAAAAATTCAATCGTCATTTTATTGCTATGTTCATTATAATCAAAGATTTTTTTGCTTTCTGCCATCAAATGCAAATAATTATACTCTCCATTTTGTAAAGGCAGAACTAATGAAACTTTTAATTTACTATTTTCCTGTAATCTTATATGCTTAGGCACAATAACAGCAGCCCCACCAGCACTAAAATCTAAAGAAACGGTTGTAAATGGTTCAAATTGACCGTCCTTCTCATATGGATGGATTGCGATATCAACACTCGTTTCAATTCTTACAAATTGTCTACGCTGAATTTTAACCATTTGATTTTCTGCAGGCAATGAAAGAATAAGCATTGGTACATTATTATCCTTTTTCCTTCCAATCACTTCGGAATGAAATAAATAAGCAATCCCTTCACTTGTCACAAAATTAACCCTCAATTGAGCACCATTCATAAGAAAAAGTAGTTTATTTGTTACAAGATGAATAGGATACTCTATGTATATCGATTTTTCTGCTATTCCTAATACACGACTTTTATATTGGTCACCGTTTGATTCCCCATGAATCGGTTCAATAATTAATGTATCTCCAATAAAAATCACTTTTTCTCACACTTTCTTTTTAACGGTATGAATACCTTAAGATTTTTTATCCATAATGTATTTATGTTTATATAAATACAACTTCCATCAGTGGGCTTTTTCCTTCCCCTTCCCTGCTGGCTAATTGCGTTTATCGGACGTTTACGGGAGCTAGCTTCCTCGATTCGATTCTCCTCAGCTTGCGGTTGAGTCTCACTCCTCTTTAAGAAATGAGTAAATTATCACAATCACTTGATAAACCGATATCTTAATAATAGTCATTAAGACTCATTATTTTTATACCTATAACAAAATACCTATATTTAAGTATCATTATTGCATGAATGTTTTATATTTGGCAATACTACCCATTCAGAAAGTATAACTTCTATCCATGCAGGTCTTTCCACTTGATTTGAAGGATAAAAAAACTGCCAACATTCTCGTATTAGAGTATGTCGACAGCTATTTTTTCTTTAAACTACTTCTTCATAAACTGGTTCAGCATTCTTTAATTTCTCTACCTTTTCCTCGATTCCATTATCGGCATTAATATAAATCCGATAGGTATCTTCCCCTAATGTTCCAATAAATTCATAACATAAAACTTCTTCATTCAGATCATTTAGGATTATTGCTAAACCATCATCCATAATATCTACCTGTTTGTTGATTTTCTTTAATGCTTCCTCTTTAGAAATCGCTGGATCTTTGATTTCTCTTTCTGTATTTGCCATCAAGTAATCTTCTGCAGCAAACCCAATAACATTTCCATTATCTAGGGCCACTTTCATTTTAATACTATCTGGATAAATTTTTACTCCATCAATCTCGGTAACAAAATTAAACACACCCATATTTTCATATTGCATACTCTCAAATAGTGCTAAGTTTTTAAAATCATGATCTTTTAAAAACTTAACTGCTTGATTATTCGCTTCATTAAGGCTTATCTTATCTTCTTTTACTTCTCGGGATACGATGGACCAGATAGGATATCCTCCTTTTTTGGTGATATCCATGCTTGCTTCTACATCTGTTCCCTCTTCTTTTAATGTAACACTATAAAAGCCATAATTTGATCCTTTTCCATTTTCCGTGATTTTCACTTCAACTGGATTTTTAAATTCCGCAAATTCTTTCGCAATTTCTTCTGCTTCTTTTTCTGATATTGTCTTTCCTTTTAAGTTTTTGAAGTTCTCATCTTTCTTTTCCATATTTACACTTGTAACGCCAAAGCTCGTTTCCTGATATCCTTTTACTTTATCTTCCACTGTTTTCAAACCGTCAATAATGGTATTATCTAATTGCTTATCTGTTGCCAATGCCATTTCAACATCCATCCAACGGAGATTGTTTTCCAGCACTAAATGCTGAACATTGCGTAATTCGTCTTGGATATCTGCAGCTTCTTTGTACAATTTCTTTAACGTTTTATACTCATCTTCCGATAATGGCTCTTTATTTAAGTCTCTCACCGCTGTCCGATAACTAAAATCACCAATGTTCGCTAAAAATTCCTCTGTTTTATTAAACGGGAGCAGTGTCAATGGTAGTTGACCTACATCTGAATGTGCTTCTGAAGTAATTCGCCATACTTCTGCCAACGCAGGAGATAGGGATTCCTGTGAATTCATTGCTAAAGTTGTACCAATCTGATCATGTAGCAAATCTACTTGATACGTTAAATCATGGAAAGCCCTTTGATAGTTATTCTCTGCGTTTAATAAAACTGCATTTTTCTCTTTGTGCTCCTGATAGCCCCAAAAGGCTACCCCTGCGATCCCGAGTGTTAATACTCCTATTAATATTCCTCTTAACATCGTCTCACCCCACTATTTACAGAATATATGCTTACCTATTTGTTTAATTTGTGGTCGACCCCAAATCCATCCGCTTGTTGCGGTATCCGGATTAAAATAATACAAAGCATGTCCAGTAGGATCCCATCCATTAATAGCATCTAATACTGCTTCTTTTGCCCTTTCATTTGGAGTTAACCAAATTTGTCCGTCAGCAACAGCAGTGAATGCGCGTGGTTCAAAAATAACCCCTGAAACCGTATTTGGAAATGTTGGACTGTTAACTCGGTTGAGAATAACTGCTGCAACAGCTACTTGACCTACATATGGCTCTCCTCTTGCTTCACCATATACTGCATTTGCCATCAATTGAATATCATTTTGCGAGAACCCATTCGGAACATTTGCTGCAGTTACTTTTTTCCCAGTTGTGTTTTCGCCGCCATTCGTATTGGCAGTATTTTGCGGTGCAGGAGTGTTATTATTATTTGTTCCTGTCTGACCAGATTTGTTTTCTGTTGCGTTTTTTGGTTTTGCTGCATTATTTGTTTGCTTTTGTGCAGCACCATTTTGATTTTTCTTTTTTTGCGCAGTAGTATTTGGTTTTTTTACTTTGTTATTCGTTTGTTTTTTTGCTTGATTTTGTGTTGTTCCTTTTTTAGGAGAAGGAGTCTTTTGTTTATTTAAATCAACCCCTCCATAATGGGAGAACTTTTTCCCACGATTTATTTGTTCTTTTACAAATTGCTCATTGTATTTAGTTGCGCGAGCTAACTTTTCTTTCGTTTTCGCGCCAGCTAAACCATCAATCGGCAATCCAAATTCATATTGAAAGTGCCTTAATGCCCAATAGGTTTGCCAACCAAATACACCATCAATTTTCCCATTATAAAATCCTACATATTGTAGTCTAGCTTGTAATTCAATAACGTCATCCCCTACTGCTCCATGCTGAATAACTTGATCGGAAAAAGCATGTACTTTTTGTTCATGTAAAGGAACAGCTAGTAATCCTGTCATAACAAAAAAGATGATCGCTATTTTTGTGAGTAAAAACTTTTTATTCATGCTTATTACCCCCATAACTAATTACTATTAACATTAACTGTATTTTTTGTAGCAATTGGTTTTTTATACAAAAAAAAAAGTAGAGGGATGTACTCCACTCTACTTTCTTACATACTATATGCTTCACAATCCTATTCCAAAGAGGATTGTGAAACTTCCTTTTACCAGATGGTAAATATTACCCTTTAGCCTTTTTAACGTTAAGTTCCTGTCATTTTTTGAATAGGTTCATTACTTAGTTCTCTTGCGCTTTTTACTTTTCTAAGGCCTAACCACCATAAATAAAACATAAATGGGGTAATCAAGATCAGCCAATTTTTCTCTAAAGATACAATATAATCATACACAGCGTGAAGCAGAAAAGGAACAAGCAGGGAATAAACAAGCCATTTCCCTCTAGGCACAATAAATTTACCCTTTCCAAAATAATAACCCATTATAACCCCAAAAAGGGCATGACTTGATACAGGAAGCAAAGCTCTTCCAATCGCATACTCCAGTCCATTTGCCACTAAATATAGAATATTTTCCATGGTTGCAAACCCTAATGACACTGCAACGCCATATACTATTCCATCATAAGGCTCATCAAAATCAGCATGCTTTACTGCCGTATAAAAAAGAATAAACCATTTAAAAAATTCTTCTAATAAACTGGTTGTAAGTAGAGCACTCCAAATCCCTTCTGGAATGACATTCTCTGCTTGAAAAACGTATTGAATAAACATGATTGGAAAAACAAGAAGTGCACCTGTTATAAAAGACCGCATGACAAGCGATATTGGCTCGGAATCGTATTGGTCTTTTAAATAGAAATAGCTTAACAATGCTAAACCAGGTGCTATTCCGGCTGAAAAAATCGCCAACATTTCATTTCCCCTTTTCCCCTGTTTCTGAGTGTTCGACTATCTAGTTTTTTCTAGAATAGCATTCGCAATTTGCACACCATGAAACCTTCCATTTTCAATAAAGATTTCATTTGCGTTATTTCCTGCTGCAATTACCCCAGCAATAAATATACCATTCACATTTGTTTCCATTGTTTCTGGATCAAACACAGGTCTCCCCGTTTCCTTTTCGATTTCCACTCCCATTTTTTTCAGAAATTCGTGATCAGGATGATATCCTGTCATCGCAAACACAAAATCATTTTTAATTTCATGAAGCTTTCCATTTACTTCATATAAAAGAGAGGTTTCTTTTATTTCTACAACACTTGCTTGGAATTCCATTTTAATAGTTCCTTTTCGCACTAAGGACTCAAATTCTGGTAAAATCCAAGGCTTGATACTAGAAGAATATTCGCTGCCCCTGTATAAAACCGTTACTCTTGCTCCGGCTTTCACAAGTTCAATCGCAGCATCCACGCTTGAATTTTTCCCGCCGATTACTGTTACATCATGGTTAAAATAAGGATGTGCTTCTTTAAAATAATGCATTACCTTAGCCGATTCTTCGCCCGGAATATTCATATAGTTCGGATGATCATAATAACCAGTTGCAACAATAATATATGGAGCTAAGTATTCGGACTTTTTCGTTTTTACAATAAAATCCTGTTCCTCTGTTTTTTGTACTTCTATTACTTCTTCATATGCATTTATACGAAGTTCTTTTCTTTTTACTACTTCTCGATAATAAACGAGCGCTTGATTGCGATTAGGCTTATATTGTTCTGTTAAGAAAGCGACATCGCCAATTTCTAATTTTTCACTTGTACTGAAAAATGTCTGATGTGTAGGATAACCATGTATCGCATTTACGACATTTCCTTTTTCAATAATTAGTGGATTTATATTTATTTCCTTTAAAGCGATCGCTGCTGCAAGACCGCATGGACCTGCACCAATGATAATTGCTTGTTCTCTTTTCAAAACCGTTCACTCCTAACCTTTTACAAAAAACGGGATTACTTCCCCTTTAAACCTTTAACAAAATGATAAAGTGAAACTTCCATCAGTGGGGGTTTTCCTTCATCCTCCACTGATGGTTAGTTGAACCAATCGGACCTTTACGGACAGTTGATCTCCCACCTATCTTCCTTGTATTCTCATATGCTTGAGGGGGGGAGTCTTACTGTCCGTTAAGAGTGGGATAAATAAGATTAACGTTTTCCCCAAAAAGCTCCAAAATAAAAAAGAGGCTGGGACAAAACTAGATAGCCAATCTGTAAAGACGAACAATCTCTAATTTATCTCTTAAATAAAGGTTCCTTTTATACAATGGTTATTTATGTTTTTAAATATAGTCAAGTGTAAAAACTAATTCGTTCCATTGCGCTACAGAAACTCGCTTTCCGCGGGGAGCAACCTAAGCCTCCTCGGCTAAAGCCTGTGGGGTCTTAGGTTTTGCTCTACTTCCCGCAGGAGTCGAGTGTCTTCCGCTCCATTCCACTCTGTTTTTAAAGGCAATTCCCTAAAAAATATTGTTTTTTTAGAAAAAATGAATTAGTAGGAAATATGGAGCAGCCTGAATACACGTAGACTCCTATGGGAGCTGCGAGAAAGTCCGAGACCCTGCAGGCCAGAGGCCGAAGCGGCTCGGCGCTCGCCCCATGGAAAGCGAAGTGTATTCAGGCTGCGGATATTAACACTAACTGTACTGAAACAGCCTTTTATAAAACTAATAAAACCCGAACAATCATTTAGGATTATTTGATAGTTGTTCGGTTTTATCTATGACTGGAATACTTATGTCCCAGCCTCTTTTTATAAAATCAGCAATAGGTTTAGTCAAATTTATATCCAACCGCGGAATCTAGATGCTTCCGCCATTTTTCTAACTCCCACCATATATGCTGCTAGTCTCATATCGACACGACGTATTTCAGCAGTATCATAAATATTTTTAAATGATTTGCTCATTACTTTTTCTAATCTTTCTTCCACTTCTTCTTCTGTCCAGTAGTATCCTTGATTATTTTGAACCCATTCGAAATAAGAAACAGTTACCCCGCCAGCTGAAGCTAATACATCTGGAACTAATAAAATTCCTCTTTCTGTTAAAATACGAGTAGCTTCTAATGTTGTCGGTCCATTAGCAGCTTCCACAACAATGCTTGCTTTAATATTCGGCGCATTTTGTTCTGTTATTTGGTTTTCAATTGCTGCTGGAACCAAGATATCGCAATCTAATTCTAATAATTCTTTATTCGAAATGGTATTGTTAAATAAGTTTGTAACAGTACCAAAGCTGTCTCTTCTATCCAATAAATAATCTATATCTAACCCTTCAGGATCATGCAATGCTCCATACGCATCAGAAATTCCAATTATCTTTGCACCCGCATCATACATGAATTTTGCTAGAAAACTCCCTGCATTTCCAAATCCTTGGACAACTACTCGTGCTCCTTCAATGGAAATGCCTCTTCTTTTTGCTGCTTCGCGAATACAAATGGTTACACCTTTTGCAGTAGCTGTTTCTCGTCCTTGTGAACCACCTAATACAAGTGGCTTACCTGTTATAAAACCTGGAGAGTTAAATTCATCAATTCGGCTATACTCGTCCATCATCCATGCCATTATCTGCGAATTAGTAAAAACATCTGGAGCAGGAATATCTTTTGTTGGGCCAACGATCTGACTAATTGCTCGTACATAGCCTCTACTTAATCTTTCTAATTCTCTAAAAGACATATCACGAGGATCACAAATAATTCCTCCTTTTCCGCCACCATAAGGAAGGTCGACAATGCCACATTTTAAACTCATCCAGATAGAGAGTGCTTTCACTTCTGTTTCGGTAACATTAGGATGAAAACGAATACCACCCTTTGTTGGACCAACTGCATCATTATGTTGAGCACGGTAGCCTGTGAAGATTTTTACAGTTCCATCATCCATTCTCACAGGAATTTTAACTGTCATCATTCGAATCGGCTCTTTTAATAATTCATAAACTTCATCTGAATAACCAAGTTTGTTTAAAGCCTTATGAATTACTGTTTGTGTTGATTTCAAAACATCGTGTTGCTCTTCTACATGATTCTTCTCATTAGATTTTTTGGCTACCATTAATAAATCCTCCTAAAAAACTACTAATTTATAAACCGTAGTTCTTCTTTATAAGAATAATTATTTAGCATTTTTAATAAAGTGAAACTTCTATCAGTTGGGGTTTTCCTTCTTCCCCCACTGATGATTAGTTGAACCAATCGGACCTTTACGGACAGTTGATCTCCCACCTCTCTTCCTCGTATTCTCATAAACTTGAGGAGGGAGTCTTACTGTCCGTTAAGAGTGGGATAAATGGAAAACATAATTTTAGGTTTTATAGCTAATTCAAAGCATAGTATACACCTTTACCTGCAAGATGCAAGCAAAATTATACAATTGAAATAACATAATTATTCAGGAACTTGTTAGTTTCACTATCATCTTACGATTATTCGTTACGGCAGGTCTACAAATATCATTTTTTCACTGTGGATAACTGTTTTTTATTCCTTACTTTAATATCAGTATATTCAATTAAACGATTCTTTGTCCTACCTCACCCTCATTTAATTATCATCAATTCATTAGTCTCTAAAACTTATTTCCTTATACGATAAAAATAATTGTTGCTAAACAAAAAAGATGAAAGAAGGGGAATAATCTTATGTATCTTCCCTATTTCATTTTAACACTTTCAACAAGTTTTACCAATCATCAAGTTTTAAATTTTTATGTATTAAAGTTCTTTTAAACACATAAAAAAGATAGACAATTCCAATAAACTGCTGAAGTTTCCATATCTCGTGTCTCCGAGAACAACTTCAAAAAAATGGAATCATTCTATCTACTTTATGGAGGATTAAAAATAATGCACCAATGTCTCCAATGCATTCTCTTTTTTTATTATATTTCCATATTCTTCAATGATGTATATGCTCTTTAAACTTACTTCTCCATACTCGCTTAGGATGGCAATAATTTGTTCCTCTTTAAACGAAGAAATATCAACAAAGCATAAATAATACATTCCATTAAAATGATATAAAGAACCGCCATAAAAGGCATTTTGCACTAACTGCTTTGCGGCATTTATTACATCTTCTATATCCTTAAACTCATATAATATATCCACTGTTTCTTCTACTGTTACTTGCATCTCTAAGAAACCTTCAGATAATAATTCTTCCGTATCCAATTCACTTTCACTTATTGTTAAAATCATAACCATGCCTTGAGCTTTCATTGAAAATATCTCAACAGCTACCGATCCGTGTATCTCCATGTCAAATAAATCATTGGCTTCTTCAAGCATTTCATGAAAAAAATACTGCCACTTTATCGAGTCTTTCCATATATCTTCCTTTGTCAATCCACGTTCATACAAATCATCGGTGGTCAGATGGATTTTAATTCTGTTGCTATTTAATCTCTCCAAACGCATGACTACGCCTCCTGCCTGCTCCTTGAAAAAACTCTTACTGCAGTTTATGAAAGGAAGGAGTAATCGGTGAGTAATATTCCAAAGTGGTTCAGGCTTTGCTTGAAAAGCCAATATTTCGCTAAGAACGGTTGATTGTACTTACTACAAACATCTTAATTCATTCATCATTTTGTTTATGTTTAATACTTATAATATGTGTTTCTGGCTTTGCTCCTAATCTTAACGGAATACTAGTTGTTCCATACCCATTACTAACAAATACAGTCGTATTTTCAATTACTTTTGCTCCACCTAATTCATATGGTCCGAAACCAAATATTCGTATTTGCCCTCCATGAGTATGCCCGCTTAATATGAGGGGAATCTGTTCTACCTCATTCATTTTTTCTATTATTTTCGGATTATGGCTCACTAAGAGTTTAAAATCATTGGCATTTGTTTGCTCTAACGCTTTTTCTAAATCATCATGCTCTAAAGAATAATCTTCAATCCCAATTAAGGACCAACTTTCTCCTTTATCTGATCGGAAAGAAACTGCTTTATTATCCAATAAGATAATGTCCTCTTCTTTCAATAAAGTTTCTAAAACATCTCGTTCAATTTCGTAATCATTATTCCCCCAAACAAAATAAACAGGACCAATTTTTTTTAACTTCCGTAGATTCTCCCGGGTTTTTTCCAACTTTACACCCTTTTCTAAAAGATCTCCACCTATTATGACAATCTCCGCAACATTGATTGCTTCATCAATGATGGTATCATCAACAGTTCTTCGATGAATATCTGAAATAAAGAAAAGGGTAATTTCTCGGATTGAAGATGGAAAGTTTGGAAAATAAAAAATCTCATATTTTACATTATTCTCATTTGCAATTTTTCTCATATATATTAATAAAGCCACCCCTAAAAAAACAAGTAAAATGAAAGTAACAAGTAAGAATATCATAAAGTCCCCCTAAAATTCCTCTTTTTTCATTGAATGATTCTTATATTTTAATACACCTTCTACATGAATTACCATTTTTAAGAAAAATCTTCTCCCCTTTATATACCACTGTTTAAGTTCTTTTATTACGATTGCTGAATATTTATCGGCAAAATATAAAGTTGCCCGCTTTTTTTACCTTTTAAATGTTTTTTACTAAAACAACAAGGGTAGTTGAAGCTTTTTTAAAAGCAAGCATGGAAATAAAAATTTTATCATAGGATGTATAGTAAACCCCAGAAAAGGAGGGAATTCTATGCCGTCATTCTACAAAGAATATCACCCTTATATCAGCCCATTTGATCCTTGTCCACCAATAAAAACAAAAGTATATTCAACCCCGCCGAATTTATACTTAGGTTTTCAGCCACCACATCTTCCTCAGTTTAGTCCAATGGAAGCATTAAAAGCAGGAACCTTATGGAAAACATTTTACGATCCTTACTACGGTCCTAACGAAAAAAAGAGCTAAGGGAGTGATATTGAATGAAGCAGCTTCCACCGGAATACTATCAATTATTAGAACAACTCCAAGCAATCGATTTTGTACTAGTTGAACTCACCTTATACTTAGATACCCACCATTATGATCAAGATGCCATTAATCAATTTAATCATTATGTGAAAGAACGTGAAAAGTTCAAAAAATTATATGAAAGTAACTATGGTCCTTTATTGCAATATGGAAACAGCCCATCTGGTTCGCCATGGGATTGGGATTCTGCCCCTTGGCCTTGGCAAGTATGATGTCAAAAATTTAATTTTGCGATAAAGGAGAATGGAATCTTATGTGGTTATATGAAAAAAAATTACAATACCCCGTAAAAGTAAGTACTTGCAATCCAATGCTTGCCAAATTTTTAATTGAACAATATGGAGGTGCTGATGGAGAACTTGCAGCAGCATTAAGATACTTAAATCAGCGGTACTCTATACCTGATCGCGTTATTGGATTATTAACAGACATAGGTACAGAAGAATTTGCTCATTTAGAAATGATCGCTACCATGATATATAAATTAACAAAAGATGCTACACCCGAACAACTAAAGGCAGCCGGTATAGGTGACCACTATGTTAATCATGACCATGCGCTATTCTATCATGATGCTTCCGGCAACCCTTGGACTGCCGCTTATATTCAAGCAAAAGGTGATCCAATTGCTGATCTTTATGAAGATATAGCAGCCGAGGAGAAAGCAAGAGCGACATACCAATGGATCATCAATATGAGTGATGATCCTGATTTAAATGATAGTCTCCGTTTTCTAAGAGAACGCGAAATCGTACACTCTCAACGTTTTAGAGAAGCAGTTGAAATTATTAAAGAAGATCGCCAGCAACGAAAGATTTTTTAACCTGAATTATTCACCGCAATCTAAAATTTTTAAGGATTTCATTAGATTAGTAATGCTAAGGTAAATTTGTACCAAGAAAATAGCCTAGTTAGAGAAGGTTTGAAACGAGTCTTAGGAGAAAACTGATTTTTAGACAGACTCCTCCCTTGGTACGGGTTCGATTTTTTAAAAAGGCTATTTAGTTGAATTTTAGCTGCTGCACCCGAGTCAGTACGTCCCAAAAGAAGCGTTCATAAACAAAGCTCGAGGACATTTTGAAATACAGTGAGCGTCCGGATCTCACCAATTTACTCGCTACTTTAATCAAACGTGTGCGAATCGTCTGAATTTGAATGCTTTTATAGGCAGCTGGAAAACTTAGTGTACGTAGCCAGTTTGTGAAGTTATAGGCAAGCAGACTTAACATCATCCGAGCTTCATTGACGAGGAAATGATGGCTTTTCATCTGATCCAAGCCAAAGCCATCTTTTGCTTCTTTGATGAAATTTTCCATTGTGCCTCGCTGTTGATAGGACGTGACAATCGCTTGAGGCGAAAAGCTTTCACCGAGACTCGTCACAAAAAAAGCATGTAAAAAGAATAGTTCACCTGCTGGGCGGGTCGATTGAATAACAATACGACGAGGCTTTGACCAAGACGATGCTTGATAAATAGATTCTTCCACATAGCTTTCTGTCACGGACACATCACGAATTTCATGTATTGGATGCAGTTCTTCCGCAAGTGCTTTTAACTTGGCGTTCGCTTTTAAACGAATGATATAGTATACCGATTCCTTTTCGCACAATTCATATAGCTCAGGCACCGCAAAGCCACTGTCCCCACGGACAAGATAAGACTTTTCAGGAAAAACTTCGTTATAGTGTTCGATGAGTGGGCGCATAAAATCCACTACACCATTGGAAGTATAAACGCTCCCCGGGCGCAATTGAGCTTTCAAGAAATCGCCGGTTAGCCCATCAAATGCGACAAGTGGATGGAAGCCCATTGTGCGATAATGCGCGTTGTAGGACGAATTTTCTTGATTTCCGTATGTATCGGCATGTGTTGAATCTAAATCAAAAATCAGTGTCTTGGATTGTCGGGCATGATGAACCCGATCAAGTAACTTCTGATTTGCCTCTTGAAGTTGGTCCAGTGCTTGCGTGTCAAAGCGCTTAAAAAATCGAGATAACGACGGTTGAGAAGCGAGTGCAGGGGTACCAAGAATTTGTGTAAAAACCGGATCATGTGTCAAACGGTCCGCTGCATCGTCCTCGTGATAGCCGGCGATGAGCTGATAGATTTTTTGACGAAGAAGTTGTTCGTTTTCATGAATACAATACGTGCGTGTATCCTTCAAACAAAGATGCTTGGCAATAGTTTGAGAAAAGCCGATTTTTTCATCAAACTCACGGAAGATCAATTCACCTGTGTCAGAAGAAAGTGCACCTCCATCATTGGATAATTTAATAGAACGATTGAAATGTAAAGGTTTTTGCGTTAAAGTTGTCATCATAAGAATCCTTTCTTTGGTATTTGTAAGTCGCAATAACCTTAACAGAAAAGGATTCTTTTTTCATCTTTTAAGTGAAAAAGAGAATCCCATTGAAAAGCCGATAAGTCAGCTTTTCAGTGGGATTTCGTGTTGGTTGGTGAATAATCTAGGTTTAATTATGTTTTTTCTTATATAGACAAAAAGATACCTCCTTTATTTGAGGGCACTGAAAAACTTACGCTTTTTATTGCGTATCGGTTTTTCAGAATAAAAAGAAGGCACTTTCT
The DNA here is from genome assembly GCF_024219955.1 of Niallia sp. RD1. Classification (NCBI taxonomy): domain Bacteria; kingdom Bacillati; phylum Bacillota; class Bacilli; order Caryophanales; family Bacillaceae; genus Niallia; species Niallia sp. RD1. Next base: position 4,642,267 of record NZ_CP100420.1, read on the forward strand.
GTTCGATTTTGAACAGAAAGTGCCTTCTTTCTTTGTCTATTTCTTACTCTTTTTCGTTTAATAGCGTCAATATTCGCTTGAGGTTCACTGCGAATATTGTTGTGGCTCCTTGAAATTCCATGCCAAATAGACCCGTAGACGATGCCGTATCGTACCCGTGTCCATTTTTTAACTCACTATTTTTTGCTTCCACTTTATAGCGCTCCTTCGCTAACTGGATAAATTTATCCGTTTGTTGAAAGGCCAATTGTTCTGCGTGTGTTTCGGATTTTAAGCTTACCGAATAGGTTTTACTTTTCGCACCTTCCTTGTAACATCCATCCCGTAATGGACATACCTTGCATTTTTCAATATCAAAATAATGTGTTTCTACTTGGTTCCTGAATCCGTGATAAAAAATAATTCTTCCGATAATTTTAGGAATTCCTTATTTTCTTGCCATTCGTACTAATTTAAGTTGGATTGATTGTTTTTTGTGTACACTAAATAAAACCTGCTTACCTATAATTTTTTTCAGGTCTTATTACCTATTCAGTTTCCTAGGCTTATGTTGTAAATGAAAGATACAGTCGTTTAAAAGTAGGAAACCAAGGACTATGATTTCCAAACTTTAAGTAAATTCTTCGGGAATGCTTTACCAATTTTGCAGCTAATGTAATCAAATTCTGGATAACCGTTTTTACTCGGCGACGGAAGACCTTTCTTTTAAGCGGCGCATCCCCTGATTTCAGGCTTTCTTGGCCAATAATCCGAAGGAGATTGTAGGTTAAACATCCAAGATGTAAGATTAATTCATTGGTGGCAAATTTCCCAGAAGGGAAACGTTCTAGGTCTAAATCCGTTTTTAATTCACTGTGGAATTGTTCACAAGTGGCATGTTCGTGATAAAGGCTAATTATTTCCTCTGTTTCATTAGGTAGGGTAGTCCAATAGCTCTCAAACTCAACATCTGGGATTAAGAGGATTTGGCCGTTTTTATCAATCGTTCTTTCTGTTACTTTATAGACTTGGCGAATGGCTTTTTTCATTCCCTTTGGAGTTGTTTCTAAAGCACCATAGAATACACGTTTTCCTTCTCGCTCCTGAACGCATTTACCGAATTGTTCAGCTACCATGAGCCAGTTTTCAGGCTTTTCACGGCGAGGATTTCGTTTAATTATGAAATCGGCCTTTTCATTCACACAAACTTTTAGGTTTTCGACACTATCGTTTCCTGCATCCATACGGACCAATAACGATAGATCAGTAATCATCCGAGAATATATAATACTTTTCTCGAGAAATTTCTCAGTATCCTTTTGAACGTGTGTGCTTCCCTCCCGAAGTTCCACATTTACAACGTAGCCTTCTTGACCCAAATAGGAGAAGTTAGGGGAATACCCGTCACATCCTTTGTATGTGCGACTAACCCCTTCTTTCTTAGTATTTGAGTTATCAAATGGCGATACATCAATATCCAGAGGTACGTATGATTTTTTGTCACTAGTAATTGTTGGAGTGACAGGAGAATCAAATTGCCGTATTAGTTTAGCCGATTCTTCCAGAACAATGGATTTCCATCCAGTCACCTTGGCAATTTGATCGAGTCGTTGCCGTAGTGTGGGACTTGATGGAACCACTTGAATATCCAATGCACGATAAAAGAAGGGATCATCTCGAAATTCTTCGATATGGTCGAAATCATTCTTACCTTGGCACAATAGACCCACATAAGAAGTGGTAACATCCCCATTAAGAATGGCCGGAGACGACTTGATTTCTGGGACCTTTAAGGATGAAAAACGTTTGTAAAATTTTGTTTTTGATAAAAGCAAACCTATTAAACCTAGACCCGAATGGGTCGTTAATGTATCATCGGAATCTTCTAAAATAAACTTAACCAATTTCAACACCTGCCTGGTGAAATAAAATTATCAACATAAATCAGCTGATAACATTATTATATCAGGCTTTGTGGGCACATTTATTATTAATTACGTCACGGACTCAGGTGGTTTTTAGTTTGTCCCTTTTTACCAGTTCGTGCTTTTCGTACTGCTAAATGTCCTGCTTTACAAACAAATCGTCCGGCATCTTTGTTGTATTCAAATGTATCTTCTTCTTTTCGGTTACCTTCTGATATAGCTGGATTTAACTTTGAAACAAGTGCAATTTTTTCTTTTTTCGTATAGTCAATATTCGCTTTCTCTGAATAAGCTGTATCTCCAATTACCGTGTTTACTTCCATACCTGTTTGTTTACTTTTTTCGATCAATTCTTGTAAGTACTTCCCATCACTTTTTTCACCTGTCGTGATGACTGCGGCTGTAATAATTCGTTCATCACTTAACGCAATATGTGTTTTATAGCCAAAGAAAGAAGAGTCAGCTGATTTATGACCTTTTCGTGCATCGGCATCTGACGAATAGGAAAGGTGCACTTGGTAATCCTCGACAACTTCCTTTAACATATTTAAGCGTTCTTTGACAGCGGGTACTTGTGCGATTTTTGGTTCCTTTTCAATCACTTCCATTAATTTTTCACAGTAAGTTACTTCATCTTTTACATCATTAGTAGTATTTTTTGCAGGAAACTTTTCTTTCATCGATTCATCAATTTTATAGATTGCTTTTCGAACATTTTTGGATTTCTCTTGTAAAAACTCTTTTGGTGACTTTTGATTGTAACGTGCTTTTGAATGCGTGGCATCCACAATAATTGTGCTACTTTTAATGATGTTCTTTTCCAGTGCGATTTCAACGGTTTTCCCAATTAACATATCTAATAAACCGACATCTTTTAGACGCAGTCGACGGAATTTTGTCAGTGAACTTGGATCGATGACGTCATCTTCTGGCGCCATATCTAAGAAATATTTAAAGGACATATCGTATCTAGAATGCTCTACTAAATCAATGTCCGATACATCATGAATCGCCTTTAATAATAAATACTTGAACATACGGATAGGCGGAATCGCATTTCGACCATTATCTAAACAGTATTTTGTTTTTAACTCATCTAGAATAAAGGAAAAATCGACCAGTTCATTAATCTGACGAAGCATGTTATCTTTTGGCACGACGATGTCATAAATCTCCATGTATGGACTTAAATTGAGTGTTTCTTGGTTTGAAATCATGAGGAGCACCACCTGTATTTATTTATTTTAGTATACAGGAAAAATGGCGTTTTTTAGAGAAAAGATAGGTTTTCCGTGGTAATAACACTAGTTGATTGGAGTGGAAGGTGGCGACTCCTGCGGGAAAAGCGAGACAGCCGATACCCCGCAGGAGCGCAGCGACGAGGAGGATTGGCCTCGCCCGCGGAAAGCGTCCGCCTGGAACGGAAATCAACGGATTCCAAAAAAACGGGTAGATGAACGACAAATCGTTCATCTACCCGCTATGAAATCCCTATGAGGACTTTTTCAGTGCCCTCCTTTATTTAGGTATCTTTTTGTCTATTTATTCTTTTAAACAGCTTTAATTTTTGACTAATTAGTATATTTTTCTGCAACAACCTATTTTTTACTTAGCTTGATGAAATAAATTAATATCATAGGTATTTTTGATTGTATTATATATTTCATGACGGACATTCCAAGTCTCACTATTTCCGAATAGATCTTTGCTTTTATCGATAAATTCACAACGAAGATCATGGAACTCCTTTTCCGCTTTATCCCTTTTTTGCCTAACGACATTCATATATCCAAAAGCACCTATAATTAATAGGAGAATATATAAATTCAACGTTTCTTGAACATACACAGAAAACATGACTGCGAATGAATGGGAATACGGGATAGCAATGTGCTTATACAACCAAATGAAATAACAAAAAGCAGCAAAGATTGTAAACCACATAACCAGTAAATGCCTGTTTTTTAACTTATCATATTTTTCTTTTTTCTCTATAATTTTCAGCAAAACTTTTTTTGTTGTTCCATCTAACTCATAGCTTTCAGGGAAGATCGAGCGTTCCATAGTCACTCCCTCCTTTAAATAGCACATGTTAAATTTATAAATCTAACACTTAAATCATGCTTTATTTAACTATATGTAGATAAAGGACAAGTTAGAATAGAATTATTATGGTTCGATTACAATTTTTAACGTTTGCCCGAGTTGAACCTGATCTGATGTCATATTATTGGCTGCTTTGATTTTTTCCATCCCATTTCCACTAGGATAATATTTTAATGCAATTCGATATAAATTTTCTCCTTTTGCTACTGTATGATAGACAATCTTTTCTTTAGAATTAGTTTGCTGAGTGTCTTCTTCCGTTTTCTTTTCTTCTTGCTTCTCTTGTTGCTTTTCTTCTTCCTTCGGTACATTATTTACCGGTTCCTCAGAATTAGTCTTATTTTCTTTGGATTTATCCTCTTCTTGTTCTATATCATTTTCTTTTATATTATCTGTTGCTATCTCTTCTTCTTCAACTGTTGAATTACTTTCTATCACTATATCCTCTTGTTCATCCCCCTTATCGTCACTGAGTGTTTCATCATTATTATTCATTCGATTTTCTTTTTGAATATTAACATTTTCAAATAACCCAGTCGTACTTTCTGTTGATAAAAGATTGGAAAAATCTTTCCCATTTAACAAACTATTTATTAATAATAAGGTTACTGGTAATAAAATAAATAAAAATGCTAATAAGCTTATTACCGGTATTTTTATTTTTTTCTTTTTATTCTTATGAACAGTACTTCTTGAAGGTAAAGACGATTCCTTCTCTTGGAGTTTTTCTGTTGCTTCTTCTTCATTTGTCACTTTCTTTAATCGTTGTTTCTGTGTTTCTGCTTGAACCCTGTATGGATCTTCTTTTTTCATAAACATCCCATCCTTACAATTCCCCATAATTTCCTAAACATAAAGTGAAACTTCCATCAGTGGGGTTTTCCTTCCTCCCCCACTGATGGTTAGTTAAGCCAATCGGACTTTACGGACAGCCATCCATGAAGCAAACTTCACCAACAAGGATGAAAATCGAGGTGACAACCGTTTATTTTCATGGGAGTTGATCTCCCACCTATTCCTCGTATCCTCACAAGCTTGGGAGTCTTACTGTCTATTAAGAGTGGGATAAAGCAGCTGCTTCACAAAGCGTACTCTTTTTATCTTTAACCCTTTTGAAATAAATTGAACCGAATAATACAGCCAAGCAGGAAATCAATAAGAAAATGCATGATGACTGTAACCCAAAGATTTTCTGTCACTTCAAATAGCACACCAATTCCAATACTTACTAATACTACATTGGTAAATAAAAACGGATTAAATAAATAGCGATAATGCAGAATGGCAAAAAGGAGACAGCTTAATAACAAGCCTATATTTGACTGTATTACCCCTCTAAAAAGTAATTCTTCGCTAAACGCTACAATTAATGCTATGAACGCAATATGTAATGGATGTCTATTTTGAAAAACCCGCTTATTCACACCGCCATCATCATGGTACTGTTCAGTAAAACGACGCATTAATAAAATATCTATCCCTACTACTACTAACCCAGCTATAATACCAATGATAAAATCTGTTCGTTCATACTTAAAAACTTTAGTAATGGGGGGGTTCGAATGAAAAACGATAATATGCAGAATAAAAGCTACAATTATGAGTATAACCTGTGTCATATAAACATTTTTTAATAGTTCACGGTCTGTCAATTGGTTAATTAATGCTGTATATTTTGCTTTATTCATCGACATTGCCTACTTTTTAATATTTAAAATAAAAGCTAACTGTTCCTGCCAATCCACCTGTACTTTATGTTGATTCGTGTTTCTGCTGTTAAAGAAAGCAGATAAATCCAATCCACATCTATCACAGCAATTTTCTTTGTCTTTGCTTTCGTACTTTTCTCCGAAATAATCCATTATATACATTCTTCGACAAGATGCAGAATGTAACCAGCCAATAAGCTCTTGGACTTTTTGTTTTTTTTCCGTTACGCGCTCATTCCTAAAATTATTATACATTTCAAGCGAACTCAATAATTCTGGTACAGTTTTATTATTCGGTTCCAAATAAGACTCCAACACACGCCACTGTGTTTCTGTAAATAACATTTCTAATTGGAAACCTTCTTTTTTCTGCCAAGCTTCAAAAGTTGGATATTTTTTCAGAGATAATTTCCATTTATTTATTTGTAATTCATCTGCTAACTCTGACTCGATTAACTGATAAGCAATCCACTCATCCCCAGGAGTGTAGAGAATGAATGAAACACTCTGACGCCCATCTCTTCCCGCTCTACCAATTTCCTGTAAATAAGACTCCAATTGTGTTGGCAGATGAAAATGAATAATGAAGCGAATATCTTCCTTATTAATCCCCATACCAAATGCACTAGTAGCACAGATTACGTCTAACTGTCCTGTTTGAAATTGCTGCTGTACTAGGATTCGATCTTCCTGTGACATCCCGCCATGATAAGCCATCATGCGTTTTGACGATCTTTCCTTCAAAAAAGCTGCCGTTTGTTCAGCCAGCTTTTTACTGGAGAAATACACAATCCCTTGTCCATTTAGTTTTTGAATATAGTCAAGAAGCTTTTCCATTTTTTCTTGACCGTGTACTAACTCTTCAATATTAATCGCAATATTGGGGCGATCAACGGAATAAATAATCTCCTCTACCTCATCTAAGTGTAAGGAGTTAATTATATCTTTACGAATCTCTTCCGTTGCGGTTGCAGTTAAGGCTAACGTCAATGGATTATTCAATTTTTGTCGAATATACCCTAATTTTTGATAATCTGGTCGAAAATCATACCCCCATTGTGAAATGCAATGTGCTTCATCGATAACAAAAAGACTAATTTCCATTCTTTGAAGCTTATCAAGAATATATGGTAAGGAAATCATTTCTGGGGAAATAAAAATATACTTATATTGACTAATTTGTCGTAGTACTCTACTCTTCTCTACCGAGGTAAGGAAAGAATTTAAAGCAACAACTCTTTTTTCCCCTTTCATCTTCATTTGTTCTACTTGATCCTGCATCAAAGATAACAAAGGAGAGATAATAATCACTGCTCCCTCCAGAATTCTCCCTGGCAACTGATAACATAATGACTTTCCAGTTCCCGTAGGTAACATAGCTAAAGTATGCTTTTGCTTCAAAATGGATTGGATTGTTTCTTTTTGTCCACTTCGAAAATGACTTAGTTGATAATACTTTCTTAATGCTGCTTCTAAATTCATGAAAAATCACCGTACCCTGCCATCACAGCACGTATTTCAAAATAAGAAACATCTGATAATTGTTGTTTTATTACCTTTAAAGATTTAGAAGATGATTGTTGAATACAAGCTTTTATTTTTATTATGTTTTCGTTACTTACTAAATTACGAATGGGATAGTCAGGGACATTTAATAAAATTTCAATTATATGATCTTCTATTGTACTTTGCTTTAAATTTCTTACCACAACAATATCATCAATACTATAGCCTTTTTGTATAAAATCAAACGTCTTTGCTGTTGACTCTGTTAGTGTTAATGGTTTCTTACTTTCCTTAATCAATTGGCTTAACAGTGGATATTCCTCCTTATTTGATAGGATTTTTTCTATCATAAAATGAAGAATAGCAAGGAAGGATAGCTGATAATAATCTGGATCCATATTCAATTCTAAAGCAACTTGTTCTCCAGTAAGTCCTATTCTATGAATCCCTGTTAATCGGTTTATGAGAATGGAAGGATTCAATTCTTCCTCTTCTAGACATTTAACTAATTCTTGATACAGATAGTGATTGATTTCACTTCTTTCCAAAGAAACAGTATGTAATGTATCTTTTAGCCACAGTTGTGTAACAAGATTTCTCTGGACTGGCATATAACGTATACTTTTTTCCGACAAGTGGGAAGAAACTTGGACGAATAAAGATAATCTTTCCCAAAAGGGGAGAGTATACGAATGATACCTCCAGCCTTTTAAATGAAGTGATAAAGGATTCGCTTTTAATAACTTATCTAATTCTAGTTTTCTACATTCTTTAATTAAATAGTGATTTTCTCCTGTTTTTTCAAGCCAATCCTCTTGAATCAATTCATACACAACTTGATCCAGTTTTTCTCTTGTTAATACAGGAAATGCCTGAAATAAGGAGGTCAACTGAAAAATATGAATATCTTGGATAGTTTGGGATGATTTTTTTCCATTCAATATATGAAGAATAGAGTATATTGTCCTTTCTCCATTCATTTTATATAAACAATTTAGAATTAATATTTTTATAAAGGACATATTTTCATCTTCCTCTGTCGTTTGACACATTTTGTTGAAGTTTGTTTGTAACATTTCTTTTATTTTACCATGAATTTTATTTTTAGTGAACTTTGTAATCATATAATATGTTGATTTTCAAGATAGAAAACGGTTGAGTTTTTGACTATTTTAAGAAAAGTAACTCCGACTTTCTACTTTTTATCTGTCTTTTATATTGAAAAGTTAAAGATTCAGTCTTACAATAAGATAATAGTAAGGAGTATGCTAGTCATGTATATACTCCGTATGAATAACACTGGAGGTTTTTTTACTCATGGCAAAATATACAATTGTTGATAAAGACACATGTATTGCATGTGGAGCTTGTGGAGCAGCAGCACCTGATATTTACGACTACGATGACGAAGGTATTGCTTTCGTTATGTTAGATGATAATCAAGGAACTGTTGAAGTTCCTGAAGTATTACTCGATGATATGTTAGATGCTTTTGAAGGTTGTCCAACAGATTCGATTAAAGTTGCAGACGAGTCCTTTGATGGTGATGCACTAAAATACGAATAATCCCTCTTTATCATAAACAGAGCAGAAAGGATTCCTTTCTGCTCTTTTCAATTCAACTTTTACAACTAACAAAACAAGAAAGGCAGTTCAGAAATTACTGAACTGCCTTTCTCCTATTATGTTATACATTTCTAGATGGGATTTGTTTATTAATCCAGACACCCATTTTTGAGAATACTAGTGCAAAAATTAAAGAAATGATTATTCCCTTTAACAAATTAAATGGAATAATGGCAGAAAGAATTGTTTTTTTCAATATTGTAGTGTCAGTCGGTATATTCATTAATGCATTATAAAATGGCAACATGATAAAGTAATTAAACAGACTTAACAACGCGGTCATTATTAAAACACTTAACCCTAAACCAATTACCATGCCTTTTTTGGATTTAATTTTATTATAAATAAAGTAAGTCGGTAAAATAAATGAAATCCCTGCTATAAAGTTTGCGAAATGACCTACTGGAACTCCAGTATCACTTCCTGTAATTAAATAATCTAATATATTTTTTATCAACTCTACTAAGATTCCCGCTGCTGGACCTAAGATAAGCGCAGCAACTAAGGCAGGAATATCACTAAAATCAACTTTTAAATAGCTTGGAAACGGTGGAATTGGAAATTTAAGCATCATCAGCACATAAGCTAAGCTACTCATCATTCCTATTAAAACATACTTTCTTACGTTCATTTTTTTCTTCATTTTCTTCTCTCCTTCTTTTTAGGATCCATCTACCTAAGAAGAAAGATTCAGCAATTTATTAAGATGCGGCAAATAAAAACCCTCAAGCCATATTATACTTGAGGGAGTAGTTTAAAGGTACGCACACTTAATAAACGTTCTTATAGAATATTTTGAACGATTGCAGAACCTCCATCTTCTCCCATCCAGACTTTACTGTCGGTTTTGGAATTTCACCAAATCAACCTACCGTAGTAGGGTCACGGACTTTGAGTATATAACTCATCACCGTCGGTCGGGAATTTCACCCTGCCCCGAAGATAGACCAATATTAATTTGTTTACATTAGTTATTATACATTAAACAATAACGATTTGTGAAGAAGTTTGCTTATAACTTCATACATTGTTCACATTTTCACATTATAATATACATTCATTTCAAAAGGCTGTTTTCGTAAAGTTTGTTGCGATTACCCACAGCCGGAATACACTTCGCTTTCCGTGGGGCTAAGCTTGAGCCTCCTCACTTCGCCTCCGGGGTATCAGACTGTCTCGCTAATCCCCGTGGCATCTTCGTGTATTCCGGCTGCTCCATTTTCCCAACTAATTCTTTTTTCCTATTGAAAAACAACAATCCTTTAGAAAACAGTCTTTCAAAAAGAGTTCACAAAATACTATTACACTTGCATTACTCGATAGTATCTTGTGAACTCTTTTCGCAGAAAATTCTTCCAACACTTAACCTATTTACCTACATAATATACGTTTCTTCCCTTATCGGCTTCTATGTATAATCCTCACTTTTTTCCTCTATAAGATGCTTACTACTTTTTAAATAAATACTTGCTTTTTTATATGGGATGGTTGTAAATTCAGACTCATCCTCTTCCAAGTTTATTTCCATTTCTTTCATACTTCTCCTTATGTATTCCTCTTCCCATTTTTTTTCTTCCTCTTGCACCAAGTCCGCCATAGGAGAATGAATAGGCTCTTCTATTGGTTCTGATACTACTTCCTCTATTTCTTCTTCCTGCTCTGCTATTTTTACAGTCTGTCCTACCTCAACATCTCCTAACACCAAAATTGGATTGATTGCATTTTCTTTTGCAACAGTCCATTCTTTATTATGTATTTCAAAATGTAAATGGACTCCCGATGAATATCCTGTATTGCCCATTTCACCTATTAACTCACCCTTTTTCACCAATTGCTTTTCTTCTACAAATCGTTTGTTTAAATGTGCATAGACTGTTTCCAAATCATTTTCGTGCTTCACAAAAATAACATTTCCATACGATTGAGAGTAATAAGACCTTGTTACAATCCCTTCATCTACAGCATACACTTCAGAACCTAGTTCTCCAGCAATATCTATTCCTTTATGTGTACCGTTCCTTGTATTAAAGGTATCCGTTATGATCCCTTCACTTGGCCAAGTCCAGGCCTTTGTTCGTTCTGATAGGGAGATCGATTGTGCTTGTGAATGTTTCCCCCCTATAAATAATAAACTAATAAACAATAACATTATAGCTGCTATAAGTATTCTCCTAATATAGTCTCCCATTTAGTTATCCTCCTATTCCGCTTGTATTAAAAAGATCATTTCTTGCCTTTAAGAGCAGGAATTGAAGTGAATTCCTCCTTCACTGCTCCTTAAAAATAGAAAAATCTCCTTCTTCCTTACAGGAATACAGATTCGCTCCATGATTTTAGTATGTAAAATGCGTACTTCTAAAAAAACTGTCCCCACTCCCATCTTCTCTTTCAACTTATGAGTACATGTTAATTGTTAGAACTATAGAATATTCAGGAATAAAGTGAAACTTCCATCAGTGGAGGCTTTCCTTCCCCACTGATGGTTAGTTGAACCAATCGGACCTTTACGGACAGTTCATCTCCCACCTATGCTTGAGGGGAGAGTCTTACTGTCCGTTAAGAGCGTGATAAAATGTAATTTCCATTTATTCAAATAAAGCTAAGAAGATTTATCAACAAAAATAACAAAATTTATTTTATGTATTTATACTCTTTTTATTCTATTTTTTTATCTTTAAAAAATATCAAAAAGGGGCATCCGTTATATATTGGATACTCCTTTTTATTATTGCTCTATGTCTACTTTATTAGCAGCAAGTGGAACAGCTAATTCGTTTGTTAGTGATAGTCCACCTACTTCTTTAACCTTGGTATTCTCAAACTTAACCGAAGAATATTTAAATTCCTTTGCTGTTAAAAGTATCGATTCAATAGCATGTAACGTTTTTTGATCTTCTTGCATATTACTTTCATTTGAGAGATGGACAATTAATTGTCCCTTATTCTCATCTTTTGAAACCTTATCAATATCAATAGTATCAGGAATTGATGCCGTTAAACCATGTGTTTCAATATCATCTTCCATTGCCTCAAAAGCATTTTCAATTGAATCATAAGGTTTTTCCCAAGGGACATATAATGGTTGGTTGTCTGATTCACCATTTAACAGAAAGTAAGCTCTATTTTCTAAAGGTTGATATTCTATCGTTGTTTCTTCCCTGTTTCCTAGTACTGCCCCGCGCTTTCCATTTGTATAAAACTCCATTTTCTTCGCACCAATTGTTTGCAATTGTTGCTGAACCATTGTATTAAAAAAGTCTTCAGAGTGAGAACCAAAGTTTGAAAATTCTTGTTTTACATTAACTTCAATATTATTTTCACTAAAATCGTAGGATAATAGCTCTGGACTAATAGGTAAAGAACCACTTAACTGTTTATTTACGCCTATCACTTTCTTCACATTTTGTACATATAGGTCAAACCTAGATAAATGGTTTGGATTGGCCACTAAAATACTAATTGGAACAACTACTTGGACATTTACATCAGGAATCGGATAAGTTAACAATTCCAGATCGCCTACATCTTCCTTATAAATAGCCGTTGAGGTGGGTGATGTTACCATTTCTGCTTGTTGATCTGCTATATCAAAATTTTGATCTGCCTTCTTTTCTGCCTCCTCTGCGCTTTCTGTTTTTATCATCACAGAGTTTTCTGCAGATTTCTTTTCACTATTAAATGAATTGATACTATTGCTATCAAAGAAACTTTGACTAATTATAAATAGAAGCATAATCGTACCTATTGTAGCCAATATAGGCATGAGTCTTCTCGATTTTCGCTCAAATTTCTTTTTTGTTTGAATAGTACGATAGATAAACTCCGCGCTTCGCTCATCTTTTATAGATGGCATATGCTTAAGTACATGTATGATTTTTTCATCATTCCATTTTTGTTTCTGCATAAGGATCCTCCTTTCCATCGTCTTCTAAAATGGTACGTAGTGCCTTTAATGCTCGATGCTGTGTAGTTTTCACTTTACTTTCAGTCCACCCTAATGCTTTGGCAGTTTCAGAAATGGATAGTTCTTGAATATACCTAAATACAATAACCATGCGCTGGTCTACTGTACAATATTGTAATGCATGATAAACACCTTTCACTTCTTCAGCCTGCAGTGCGATTTCTTCAGGAAGAAACCCATCCGCTTTGATTTCCTGTTTGGACCAGTCAAACTTATCCATGATACGTTCTTTCCAATTTTTTTGTTTACGAAAATGGTCTATTGCAACATTTCTGGCAATACTAAACAACCATGTTTTCTCGGTACTTTTCCCCTCAAAGCGATGATAAGATTTCAGGACACGAATATATACTTCTTGCACTAGATCTTCCGCCGTTTCTTTATGATTTACCATGTAAAATAAAAATTGAAAAACGTCATGATGATACTTATTATAGATTTCATCAAAAACGGAGTTCATCTTATTCCCTCCCCCGTTCAATATATTAGTCGTATTTTAATTTAATTAGTTTCATTCATTCGTATGTATATTCTACTTTTCTTTTATCCCTTCGTAAAAACACAATAAAAAAGGAGTCCAGAAAAGTTTGACCTCACAAGTTATACCTGTATGCAAAAACATTATACATACAAAATGGAAAAATAGCTTGTAGGGTCAAAATCTTTTTAAGACACCCCATACGTTCTATTATGTTAAATTGTTTCGCGTGAATCAAGAAGAATCGGCACTTTCTCTAATTTTCTTCTCTATTTCGAGGTAAAAAGATAAAAAATGTCGTTCCTCGACCATATTTACTATAAACAGAAATATCGCCACCATGTGCATCAATAATATTTTTGACAATAGCTAATCCTAAGCCTGTCCCAGCATTCCCTCTTGTTCTTGCTTTATCCGCTTTATAAAAACGCTCAAACACATATGGTAAATCCTCCTCAGGAATACCAGAACCCGTATCTTCAATCTCTATATATACTCCATAATCATCCGATCTACCTCGTAAAAAGACAGTTCCATCACTTGGCGTATGTCGCATACTATTATCCATTATATTGGTTAAAACTTGCTCGACACGATCTGGATCAAGGTCATATTCTCCAATATCTTCGGTAACAGAGACAGTAAGCGTTATTTCTTTCTCTTTAGCGACTGCATTAAACTTTCTAGCTACTCGGTTGATAAATGGATATAGATCAATTGGTTCCTTTCTCAGCTCAATATAGCCAGTTTCCATTCGGGCTAAATCTAAAAATTCGTTAACTAGACGCCCCATTCGTAAGGACTCATCATAGATTACCCGAGCCATTTCTCTTTTTTCTTCCTCTGATTCAGCAATATCATCCACAATTGCCTCACTATACCCTTGTAACATACTTATCGGCGTTCTGAGTTCATGAGATATATTTGCAATAAAATCAATTCGAAGTTTATCTAGCTTACGCTCTTCTGTCATATCGCGAATAACAACAATTGCTCCTCTAATATCCTTTTTGTTATAAAGAGGACTAACAATCATGACCCAGTTCCTACCTTGTAAAGTTACTTCATCTATTTGTTCATTACCTGTATGAACTGCAAGCTGAAATAATTTCCGCAATTCATCCGGTATTTGAGCTTGCATATCGCTCAATTCGCCTTTTTCATAATACCAATGCTGTAGAAATTTTTCAGCAGGCGGATTGGTAAGCAATAAACCGCCATTTCGATTAAGTGTTAGCACACCATCTGCCATTCCACTTAAAATATTGTCTAGCTGTTCCTTTTCTTGGCTTAAGGCATTCATATTAAAATTTAATTTTCTAGCCATTTCATTGAATGCAATCGAAAGTTCACCAATTTCATCCTGAGCCATGATAGGAACTTTTGCCGCAAAATTACCTTGAGCTACTTCAAATGCCGCTTCTCGCATCTTTCTTAACGGGGCAGTGATTCTTGTTAATAAGAAAAAGGCAAATATCGTCGTTAAAATAATGGCAATTACGGCAGCTAAAACAATGAATTTTGCTGTGGATTGTTTAGATTCATTCATCGATTGTAAGGACTGATAGATAAAAACAGCTCCGTCCTCCCCATTCACATGAAGAGGAGACCCCACAATTGCTACCTGTTCAGGTATATTGTCTTTATTGTTTAATTTTGTCATAACGACCGCTGTCTTATTACTTGTTATCACGTTATTTAAAGCTTCATTTCCCTTAATGAAAGAATAGGAAAGTTCCTGCATGCGACTCTCTGGGTAATAATAGACTTGATCTGGAGCGGAAACAATAATTGCTCCTGTTGAAGGATCCAAAAGTTCCCGCACAATTTCCAATCTAGTTTGATTATTATGCTCTTTCATAATTTCGGATATTTTTGTGGCTGTATTGGTTAATTCCGTTTCTGTTTGCTCCTTATAGTATTGTTCAAAATACTCAAGAAGCATGATTGTTAAAATCGTTAGTACTACGGAAACTAGTAATAAAAAGGTGATCCAAAGCTTAAATACTACGCTTCGCCAAAATTTCATCCATTGTTAACCTCAAACTTATAGCCTACTCCCCAAACAGTTACAATCATGCTAGCCGCTTCTTCTGAAACACGATTGAGTTTTTCTCTTAATCGTTTCACATGTGTATCTACTGTTCTTAAATCACCGAAAAATTCATAATGCCATACTTCTTTTAATAATAATTCCCGGTCAAATACTTTATCTGGTGATTTAGCTAAGAAATACAACAATTCATATTCCTTTGGAGTTAGGCCCACTTCCTTCCCACTTGCCAATACGCGATGTGCATCATGATCTATTGTTAAAGCTGGAAAGATGATAACATCCTTTGAAGAACTATCACTTTGTTCAAATGTCGTTTTTGTAGAGCGACGCAACAGAGCTTTCACTCGCAAAACTACTTCTCTTGGACTAAATGGCTTTACGATATAATCATCCGTTCCAACTTCAAATCCTTGAACTCTATTTACTTCTTCTCCTTTAGCAGTAAGCATGATTACAGGAGTAGTTTTCTTTTCTCTTAACTCCTTACATACCTCCATACCATCTTTCCCAGGCATCATCAGATCGAGTAAGATAACATCATAATCTGTGTTTAATGCCTTAGAAAGGGCGCTCATTCCATCTTCCGCTTCTTCCACCACAAACTCTTCTCTTTCTAAGTACATTTTTAGAAGACGTCTAATTCTTTCTTCGTCATCTACCACAAGGATTTTAATTTCTTTCTCCATCGTTCATACCTCCTAACAAAAATACACGAAACTTGTAATCGACTTGTTGTTTCGCTTGGTGCATGTATAAATAAATCTTAATTTCTTTTGCTTATTCATCAAATGGACTCATATTTATACTGCGTTTTTTCCAGTTAAATAGTAATTTATATAAGTGAATTTATCTTATCTGACACAATTATTATAGCATTATTATCATGTAGATATTGTTATCATCCATAAGCAAATGTGACACTTTTATGAACTTTTCGTATATTTCTGTTGTTATCATATTGCAAATATTAAAATTGTACCTTAGCCCTTTTTCTTTTGAGCTTCTGCTCTTAACAATTTCACTTCATGTGCAGTGAGTTCACGAGCGTCACCAGGCTGTAAGCCATTTAAGTTTAAGAAAGAGTATCTCTCCCTTTTTAATTTCATAACAGGTGTTCCAATTGCTTCAAACATTCTTCTTACTTGACGGTTTCTTCCTTCATGAATTTTTAATTCCACAATGCTTGTTCCTTTTTTCTTATCGACAGAAAGAATTTTTGCTTTGGCAGGCGCAGTTTTACCGTCCTCTAGCATAATTCCTCTTTCAAGTTGTTTTACTTTCTCACGAGCAGGAATACCTTTTACTTTTGCAACGTATACCTTTTCAATTTCTCCTTTTGGATGCATCATAATATTTGCAAATTCTCCGTCATTCGTTAAAAGAATAATGCCTGATGTATCATAGTCTAAGCGTCCTATCGGATAAATTCTTGCTTCAATTTCAGAAAAATAATCAGTGACAACTTTTCGTCCTTTATCATCATTAACACTTGAGATTACGCCTCTTGGTTTATATAGAATAAAATAAACCGGTTCTTCTCTCTCAACAGGGATGCCATTTACTTCAATTTTATCATTAGAACCTACTTTCACCCCTAATTCTTTCACTGTTTTTCCATTTACTTTTACTTTTCCTTCAACAATTAATTCCTCTGCTTTTCTTCTTGATGCAATTCCCGCATGGGCAATTACTTTTTGTAGTCTTTCCATCTATATCACCTCATCCAATTTCTCAACAGTAAAAAATGATTGATCGTTTTTTATAACATATTTCTAAAGTTATATACCCTCTTCTATTAGTAACAATTTATTAGAAAACAGACTAATTCAAAACGCTTGATCGTTCTTTTTTTGCCATTCCTATGAATTATGACATAAATTGATGAAATTTCAAAGAAATCTTTGATTTAAGAGGCAATTGATTTACATTTAACGATTTTCCCTTCCAAAGACTCTTTACATTTTATTTATCATTCTAACCTGAAACCTGAATATTTTTGCGGCAACCTCGCCTTTTTTGCTATTCCCGTAGGAGTCTTCATGGATCCAATTTGCTGAGTATTTTCTCTGTCGCAAACCTTTTTTTAGTGCTAATCGAAAAAAATGCTCAATGAAAAAAACAAAAAATGTCTTAGGATAAAGTTTACTTACAAACTTTATCCTAAGACACGGGCTAGTTATTTTCCAAACATTAAAGTTACTACTATTATTGCTGCAATAAATCCTACGAGATCTGCTAGTAATCCTACTTTTAAGGCGTCTCCCATTTTCTTGATTCCTACTGCTCCAAAATAGACGGTTAATACATAAAGGGTGGTATCGGTACTTCCTTGTATAACAGAGGCGAGCCTTCCTATAAACGAGTCTGGTCCATAGGTAGCAATTAAATCGCTTGTCATCCCCAATGCTGCATTTCCGGATATTGGTCTAATGATCGCAAGTGGTGCTACTTCCGACGGAACACCGATAAAATCTAAGACTGGCTTAAGAAAACTCATAAAATATTCTAATGCTCCAGATGCTCGAAATATAGATATGGAAACAAGCATTCCTACTAAATAAGGGATAATAGAGAAAGCAATCTGTATTCCTTCTTTCCCACCTTCTACAAAACTTTCATATGTGGGTACCTTTTTAAATGTTCCGTACAACAAAATAAACCCTATGAGGGAAGGAATCATCCACAATGAAATTAATGATACAATCTCCATCTCATGTCACCCTTTTCTCATTCTCTTATGATAAAAATAGCGATCAATCAAAATTCCACTTATACAAGAGAAAATGGTGGCAATAATGGTTGGTCCTACTATATCTGTCGGAGACGCAGAATGGTAATTCATCCTGATTGCAATTACTGTTGTTGGAATTAATGTAATACTTGAAGTATTTAGGGCAAGAAAGGTAATCATACTATTGCTTGCAGTATTCTTGCCCCCATTCAATCGTTTCAATTCCTCCATTGCTTTAATTCCTAACGGTGTTGCTGCATTTCCCAACCCAAAGATATTTGCCATCATATTTGACAAGATATATCCCATTGCAGGGTGATTCTTTGGTATCTCTGGAAAAAGTCTTGCTACAAATGGTCTAAATAAGTTAGTAAGCTTTCGCAATAATCCTGCCTGCTCTGCTATTTTCATCATTCCGAGCCAGAAGACAAGAACACTAATCAGCCCAATACATATGGTTACTGCTTCTTTAGCTCCTGAGAATATTGCTTTGTTGACTTCATCCATCGTTCCGTTTATTGCTGCGAACACAATACCGATAATAGCTAGGGCTGCCCAAATATAATTAACCATCCTTGCCAACCCCAGTCATTGCCAAAAACATGTTCTTAAAATAATCTAAAAAGCTTTTTGATTCCTTTGCCTTATCATGCTTAAAATGTATCGGTGTACGATCAACAAGCTTACCATCTAAATAGATTTTTGCTTCTCCAACAATTTCAGGCACATACTCTTGATTCTTTTGCCAATTTTTTTTAACTTTTAACAGACTGTATTCTACTTTAAATAGATCTTCTTCCTTGTCTGTAACAGGGTATTCTATGTCGGATTTGATATAAACTTTATTCTTATAAAATTTATTTTTAACCGATTTTATTTTCCCTTCCTCCAGAACCTGAACTTTTTTATACTCTTTAAAGGCTGTTTCAAACATATTTATATGATCATCCCAGTCATCTGGATCATTTAAAGTTACTGCTATATATTCAACTCCATCTTTTTCAGCTGTGCTAACTAACGTTCTTTTCGCTCTCTTTGTATAGCCAGTTTTGCCCCCAGTCGAATATTCATAAAGACTCGTTAATAGTTTGTTCTTATTTCTCCAAACACGATCCCACTTATTATTTGAACTTTCCGAACGATAGCTTTCTGTGCCAGCAATTTTTTTATATGTATCATTATTCATTGCATAACGGGTAAGCAAAGCCATATCATACGCTGAGGAATAATGGTCTTCATGATCGTCAAGTCCGTGAGGATTAGCAAAATGAGTGTGCTTCATACCAATTTCTTCTGCCTTTTGATTCATTAAATAGACAAAACCATCTAAGCTTCCACCCACTGTTTCTGCGATTGCAACTGCAGCATCATTTCCAGAACGGAGCATTAATCCATATACAAGATCTTCTAGTTTTATTTTTTCTCCTGCCTCTAAATAGATGGACGACCCTTCCGTTTTTATTGCATTGTTACTAACAGTCACGGTTTCATCTAATTTCCCCGACTCGACTGCAAGTAATGCTGTCATTATTTTTGTAATACTAGCAATTCTTCGCTCCGTATGTGCATCCTTCTCAAAAATAACTCGTCCAGAATCTTGTTCCATTAAGATAGCACTTTGCGCATTGACGTACATTTGTGCACTGCTTTTTTGTGGAACAGCAAGAAACAGAATGGAGGTAATGATCGTAAGAATAATAAGTTTACGTAATTTCATTTAACACAACCTCGTCTCCTTTTATGGTTTGTACAAGTTTATGAAAAAAAAGACAGACATATGACTAATAAAGTGAAACTTCCACGAGTGGGTGTTTTCCTTCCTCCCCCACTCATGGTTAGTTGAACTAATCGGACCTTTACTTAAGTTTGAGGAGGGAGTCTTACTGTCCGTTAAGAGTCGGATAAATTAACACTTCACTTGTAAAACAAAATATGCAGCCCATATAATATGGCTGCATCTGAAAGATGAAGATAATCAAACTATTTTTTTTGATTATTTGTTTCTTTTAATAAGGTCTCCACTTCAGTTCACTTGCTTTTAAAAATCTATTTTCAACATCTTTCCAGTTTACGATATCCCACCAATTATCTACATATTCTCCCCTATTGTTTTTGTATTGCAAATAGTAAGCATGTTCCCAAACATCAAGTACTAATAGGGGAATCGTGTCCCACTGGGTTAACAGCATATGTCGTTCAGATTGAAGAACTTCTAAATGCCTTGCTCTTGGAGACCATACTAGAAGTGCCCAACCAACGCCCTCTACTGCTTTAGCAGCCTCTGTAAAATGCTCCTTAAATGCTGTAAAGCTCCCAAAATAATTGTTTATTTCCTCCATCAATATCCCTTTAGGTTCGCCACCACCTTTTGGACTCATGTTATTCCAAAAGATAGTATGAAGATAATGCCCCGAACCATGGAAAGCAAGTTCTCTAGACCAATGTTTTACAAGTGCATAGTCCTTATTCTTTCTTGCTGCTTTCAGCTTTTCTTCTGCATTATTTAGTCCTGTTACATAGGATTGATGATGCTTTTGATGATGTAACTCCATAATTTCTTTGGAGATATAAGGTTCTAGAGCATCATAGGCGTAAGGTAACTTAGGTAATTGGTGCTTCCCTGCTGCAACGTTTGGTTCCTTCATAAATATCGTTCCAATCTGCTGCCTCTGTGCAAAATAGCTTTCCATCTGTTCGTGAAGATTTTCTGCTTCATGCTGTATTCTAATTAATTCTTCTGTTTCAATTGGTCGTCTCTGTACACCTTCCATTAACTGTGAAAACTTATCAAGCCTTTTCCAAATACTTTCTTCCTTTTGAACTGCTTCCGCTTCTAATAAACTTTTTAATTCCTGATTCCAAATCAACACATTTCTAACATATTCATTATAACTACTCATCTATATGTCAACTCCATTCTTTCCAAAATCGTTCTTATAAAAGGTATGACAAAAGGATGAGCATCATGTCTTTAAAATGGATGCATCCCTAAACTCGTTAATAAAATTAGTTGGACAATAGCAATACAAATAAAAAAGTATCTAAGCTATTGCCTAGATACTCCTTCTTACTCTTCTATTTGCTGAAAAGATTCAAAAAATAAATCAGCCTCTTCTTGATTAAATTCTTCCTCTTTTTCTGCTAACGGAGGCAGTTCCCCTAAATTCTTTAAACCGAAATGGTCCAAAAACTCTTTTGTTGTTCCATAAAGTATTGCTCTGCCTGCTCCTTCTGCTCTACCAACTTCTTTAATTAGTGCCTTTGCTGATAGGGTATGAAGCGGTCTTTCTGTTTTAACGCCTCTAATTTCTTCGATTTCAGCACGTGTAATTGGCTGCTTATATGCAATGATTGCCAACGTTTCTAAAGCAGCTTGTGATAAAGTCGAAGCATGCGGAGATTCCACTAATTTTTTCAGATAATCAGAATGCTCTTTCTTCGTTGCAAATTGATACGTACCAGCAATTTCAATAATAGAAATTCCTCTTGTTTTATCTTTACGATAACTTTTAATTAGCTCATCTATTAATTGTTCTACCTCTAATTGTTCCATTTCTAACACATGCATCAATTGCTTAATTGTTAATCCTTCATCTCCTGCAGCAAATAAGAGACTTTCAACGATTGCTTTCCAGTCATTCACTTTCAACCTTTTATTCAACTTCCTTTCCCATTACAAAAATATCTGCGAAGTTTCCTTCCTGTTCCACAAATACTTGCCGGCGCTTTAAAAGTTCTAAAATTGCCAAAAATGTCACTACGATATGTGATTTTGTCGCAATTGGAAAAAGTTCATCAAAGGATATTCTCCCTTTTTTATTTCTTAAGAACCCAACAATTTCTTCCATGCGATTTTCTATTGGTATTTCTTGTCTTGTGATTTTTGTCGCTAATGGCACCTGTAATTTTTTTCGTTTCAGTAATTTTTGAAAAGCTGCTAACATGTCATATAAAGAAACATCTAACTCTTGTTTTGCATTTTCTTCCTTATTTAAGCTGAAATCCGATAAATCACTTGGAGGTTTTGTAAAAATAAGACCTCTTTCTAATTCCATCTCTTTTAAATCGTCTGCCGCCTCTTTAAATTTACGATATTCTACTAATCTTTCAATTAGTTCTTCCCGTGAATCTTCTTCTGGCTCATACATTAAATCGTCATCAAGTAAATCTTCTTCATGCTTTGGTAGGAGCATTTTACTCTTAATGGCTAAAAGAGTCGCTGCCATCACCAAAAATTCACTTGCTACATCCAATTGTAACACTTGCATAGCATGAACATAATCTAAATATTGTTCTGTAATTTCTGCCACGTTAATATCATAAATATCAATTTCCAATTTATTGATTAAATGAAGAAGCAAATCTAGTGGTCCTTCAAAACTATCAATTTTCACATTATAATGCATCATTCTCACCAAATCCTATTAGAATACCCTTAACTTAATAATGATAGTATTAATATTAAAGAAAAACAATAGTTATCAAACAGAAAAATCAACCAATTCACTATTTAAGTGTTATCATTACTTTTTTTAGCATTTATCGCTATAATAACAAACATATAATCGGTTGTTAATAAAAACTATTGGAAAAGAAAAAGGAGAAGAATATGTATCCAACGGAATATATGCAATTTCTTGTTCATTTTCATGGTGATCAAGACTTTTTCGAATGTCATGAGATCTTAGAAGATTTTTGGAAAAAGGTTGATAGTCGTAACAAAGAGTCTATTTGGGTAGGATTTATTCTTATAGCAGTCTCTTGCTACCATCACCGCAGAGAAAATTTTATGGGCGCCGAAAAAACGATACAAAAGAGCAGAAAACTATTGGAAAAGAAAAAAGAGGCAATAAGAGAATTAGGTCTTGATGATACAAGAATAATCCTTTTATTAAAGAATCAAGAGGATTGTATTAAAAATAAGCAGGTCTTCTTTCCATATCATTTACCTATTTCTGACCCACAGTTAGAAAGAAAATGTGCTCAATTAGCACATTCCATGGGGATGAAATGGAAAAAAAGTGAGCCAATTCCTTTGGAAATCGTTCACCGACATGTTATGCGTGATAGAAGTATCGTTATAAAAGAGCGCGAACAAGCACTCGAGAAAAAGAAAAGACAATGGTAAGATTTATTCATTGGTTCTACAGTAAAAAGAGGCTTTTCCTTGGGGAAACCAATGTAATTGGTTTAATCCACCTAGAAAAAGCCTCTTATTTCTATTTATCTACTTGAACTCCGTCATTACACTTAGATAAAAAATTTACAATTAACTCATTTGATTTCATCGTTCGATTAGGATAAAGCCCTTTTACCGCCTGTACCATAGCCTTCCCAACCCCTTGATGCCTATGAGAGGGATTGACAGATATATGCTGAATGGTGATAGAAGATTCATCTTCAAAAATAACACCGATTAAACCAATAATATCTTCTTCATCTTTCCATAAAAATAACTGCCAATTTTCTTCCGACTCATATTGTTTAATTGTTTGTTGTAATACTTTTAAATCCTTTTCTGCAGGCATAAAAGATAGTAAACCCATTGCAATCTTTTCAAATGCCTTTTTATATCGAATAATCATTAATATCCCTCATCATTTTTAAAACATATTCACTAACAGTTTTCCCATTCAAAATAAGATTCAATCAATCTTTCTTGATGTTAAATAAAAAAATATTCATCTGCAACGAAACTGAAACGAATTTTTTATCATCCTCTTCCCTTTTTGTAAGAATTATTAGGACCGCCCCGAAAAAATAGGAGATATGTTATTGGTTCTATCATACATAAATTAGCGATATTCTTCAATGAAAATCTTATCCGCTTTAGGATTCATCGCTTCCTAGGTCAAAATACCCTAAAAGGTACAAAAAGTAAGGATCAATATTTTGCATCCTATTACTCAAATCTAGGATAAATGGAGAGAATAATTCGTTTTAAAGGACCTATCTTCGATCTCTGCTCGTTCCTCCTCGCCATTATTCATGCAAGTATATTTTTACAAAGAGAATCTCACATTATTCTACCTAAAACAAGCTCCAATCAATACTTCTTCAAAATAAAATCTATTTACTACTATATAAAATATGCATATAAACACAAAAAGCTACACAAATCTTTATTTTTTTAGGAGTTATGGTGAATAATAAAGGGAAAGAAAACATTATGATAAATAGGAAACCTATTACCGTTAAGATACGTCTATTAGGTGTAGTTACTTTACATGACGTTATATTGTCCTACTTTAAAAAGATTGTATAGGCACTACTTTTACACTAGTACAGCAGTCGGAAAAACAGGAGGGAATTGAATGAAAAAAAATAAACTTTTACTTATGGTACTTGCATTCTTACTATTAATACCGATTCCAGCTTATGCGGATGTCGCCGCTGGAGATATGATTATTACCCTTGGAGAAAACCTAACAGAGGAACAAAAGCAGCTTTTATTAACTGAAATGAAAGCACCAGAAAATGCAGAAATTATTACTGTTTCCAATCAAGAAGAGCATCAATACTTAGGAAACTATATTTCAAAATCGTTAATTGGTACTAGAGCAATCTCTTCCTCTGCCATTACAATAGGGGACAAAGGTACCGGTATTCAAGTAACAACCAAAAATATAAACTGGGTTACCGATGAGATGTATATTAATGCCCTCATTACTGCAGGGGTAAAAGATGCAAAAATTTATATCACAGCACCTATTGAAGTTTCAGGTACTGCAGCACTGACAGGAATTATCAAAGCATATGAAGTGTCAACTGATACAGTTATCCCAGAAGACGTAAAGCAAGCTGCTAATGAAGAGATGGTAGAAACAGCAAATTTAGGAGAAGATATTGGACAAGAAGAAGCCACTGCTTTAATGGCTAAAATTAAAGAGCAAATAGCAGAGCAAAAACCAAAAACAGTAGAAGAGGTTCAAACAATTGTTCAAGATTCAGCAAAGGAACTAAATATCACACTAACCGAAGAACAATTACAGAGTCTTATTTCTTTCTTTAATAAGCTGAAAGAACTTAACATCGATTGGAATCAAGTCGGTAATCAATTAAACGAAGCGAAAGATAAGTTAACTGGCTACTTGGATAGCGAAGAAGGACAAGGATTTTTAGCAAAGATTAAAGAAGTTTTTGCAAGCATTGTGGATGCAATCAAATCTTTCTTTTCTTAATTTGCTTAACTATCCACTATTAAAAAAGGGAGTCTCATTGACTCCCTTTTTTAATACTTATTTTTTTAATGAAGCTGCTTCTTTAAAAGGTAAATCTAATCGTAATAAATCTTCAAACGATTCTCTTTTCACCACTAATTTTGTTTCGCCATTTTCCACGAACACAACTGGTGGCCTTGGGATACGATTATAATTATTTGCCATAGAATAACCGTAAGCGCCTGTACAGAATACGGCAAGTACATCGTTGTCTCCCGCTTTTGGTAAAGGCAAATCCCAAATAAGCATATCTCCTGATTCACAGCATTTTCCTGCAATCGAAACTGTTTCATCTGGAGCTTGTAAAGGTTTATTCGCAAGAACTGCTTCATATTTAGCTTGATATAGAGCTGGACGAATATTATCACTCATACCTCCATCTATAGCTAAATAATTCCGCACGTTAGGTACTTCTTTTCGTGATCCAATTTTATATAAAGTCGTTCCTGCATCTCCTACGAGTGATCTCCCTGGCTCAATCCATATTTCAGGCATCGTCATTTCGAGATTGCTTACTTGTTCTTTTACTTCCTTTATAATCACTTCCACATATTCAGCTGGCTGAATTGGATGGTCTTCCGACGTGTACCGAATGCCAAAGCCCCCACCTAAATTTAATACCTTTGATTCAAATGCATGTTTTACTTTCCAATCTATTAAATGCGCCATTATTTTTTGAGCAGCTAGGACAAATCCTGTTGTGTCAAAGATTTGTGAGCCAATATGGCAATGCAGTCCTAAAACTTCCACAAAAGGAGACTTAGTAGCCTTTAACAAAGCTTTCTCTGCTTGACCATTTTGCAAGTCGAATCCAAACTTTGAATCTTCTTGTCCTGTTAAAATATAATCATGCGTATGAGCTTCAATACCTGGCGTTACCCTTAAAAGAATAGACATTTTTGTCTTTTTTTCTTCACATAATTGCTGAAGCATCTCTAGTTCATAAAAATTATCGACAACAATACAGCCAATCTGATAGTTAATCGCCATCAACAGTTCTTCTTTACTTTTGTTATTCCCATGAAAATGAATTCTATCTACAGGAAAATCAGCAGCTATTGCTGTATATAACTCACCACCAGAAACAACATCTAATGACAAGCCTTCTTCTTCTGCTAATTGAACCATTGCAATAGTTGAAAAAGCTTTACTTGCATAAGCAACTTGTGCCTTTACTCCAAGTTGATCAAAGGTGTGCTTAAATCCCCTAGCTCTTTCCCTAATCAATTCCACATCATATACATATACTGGTGTTCCAAATTTTTCGACTAATTGCAGCGTATCTACACCACCGATTTCAAGATGACCTGCATCATTCACTTTTGAAGTTCCGTAATAGTGCATTAATTCCCCTCTATTCTCTATAAAATATGTCCCCTATTAAAAACAGACAGTCTATTGTGGAAGCACTTGTCTGTTTTCGTTACCTATTTATCCCACAAATTAATAATTGTAGTTCTCTTCAATCGTTAAAGTTCCACTTTAATTATCCAAATGTATCATAAATGGAGACAATTCTCAATAGCTGATTCTAACCCCCATTCTTCTAGTAGCGGACTAAATCCCTTATTCCTCTGAAACTGTAAATAGTGATCTAATAGACAAATATATTTTTTAGTCACACGATCAAAATAATAATTACGCTTCAGCTCCACAGCTCCAAACGCTGTATCTAATCGTATTTCTCGTTTATCACGTAAAGCAAATCTTCTTTTGTCTCGTTGCTTGGCAATCTCTTGATCCCAATTTTCTAACGTTTGAATAAGGATTTCTTGAAACGTCATTTGTAGTGTTCGAAATAAAGTTTTTTCCAATTCTTTTAATGATGGCATTTTTATGTTACATTGATTCATGAGAGCCTCTCCTTTTCGTAGTTTTCTAGTCAAACTCTACTTTACAAAAGGAAGCTCTCTTTTTTAATACTTAATTTTTTCCAGCTACCGCGCTTTCGCTTGGTGGCCTTTTTGTCTAGTTGGGGGACTCGTCCCAATGTCATAAACCTAAATTGTAAAAATATGTAAATATTAAAAAAGATTCATAAAATTGTTGTATAAAATTGAAAAAACCCCTTGACTTTTCAGAAACACCTCCATAATCAGCGTGAATACCAGTTCTTGGTATATCTCGTACGAAATGGGGTTTTTTTGTTGAAAAAAAGCAAGTTTTTAGAAGCGATTGAAGTATGTAGGGAGGTATTGTACGATTTCCATTTCATGTGCGATTCCCGCATGAAATCAACCTACTTTACACGTAAAGGAGGCAAATTGACTTTCCCAGAAACAATTTTGTTTGTGCTAAATCTAGTAACGAGAAGCTTGCAGATTGAGTTGAATGACTTTTTTGAGTTGATTAAAAAAGAAGGAGAAATTATAAGTAAACAGGGATTTTCACAAGCGCGAAAAAAAATAAAACCAGAAGCCTTCAAGACGTTATTTGACACCATTACGACGTGGTTTTATCAGACAAATAACTCCTTTAAATATAAGGGCTTCCGGTTATATGCGATTGATGCGTCTATCATAGAAATAGCCAATTCCCAAAGGCTAAGAGATACCTTCGGCGCATCAAAGGGCAATGGCAAGGAACTTGCCAGAGCCATGGTATCTACTATTTATGATATCGGAAATGATTTATTTGTAAAGGGGATAATCACAAAATGTACAGATAGCGAGCGCACAGTAGCGATAGAATTAATTGATAGTTTCCTAGAACTGCGTTCTAACCACGACCTTTTTCTTTTTGACCGTGGGTATCCATCTCAATATTTCTTTCACTATCTTTTGAAGAATAAAGTGAATTTTGTTGTTAGAACGCCAGTTAATTTTTACCGAGCCGCTATAAAAGAAGGGATCCCTGATCAGGTCATTGAACTCAAGTATAAAAGCAACGTCATGCGTTTGCGTGCGGTCCGTATCCCATTAGGCTCTGGAGAAGATGAATTACTTATAACGAATATATTAGATGAGTCTTTTGATATTCCGGCTTTTAAAGAGTTGTACTTTAAACGATGGTCAATCGAAACAAAATACGATGTCTTAAAAAACAAAATACAGATTGAAAGATTCTCAGGCGAAACAAAACAGACGATTGAACAAGAGTTTTATGCTGCTTTATTTTTAAGCAACATGGCTTCCCTACTAAAGCATGAGTCAGATGTGATCATCGCCGAGGATCAGAAGGATAAAGACTTAAAGCACAAATATAAAACTAACACCAATATTTTAATTGGCGCACTAAAAGATAAGCTCATTTGTTTAATCATTGAACCAAGTCAAAGGCGAAGAAAAAAGATGTATAAAGACCTACTGAACGAAGTTCAGCGAAATAGAGTCCCAATTAGACCTGGAAGGAAATTTAAACGTTCCAGAGGGCTAAATGCGAATAAACATGGATTTGGACAACGACCAGCTATCTAACAAAACGAACAAATAGGAAAATCAGGGAAATGCCAAAAAAATTAAATAGGCACTTCCCGGGCATCCTATTGGCTTTTTTAGTTATCAGAATATTATAAACATCAATTTTGGTTTACCACTGGTAATTACTGGTTTCTTAACTTGATGACATTGGGACTCGTCCCCCAACTAGACAAAAAGGATATTATTTATTCTCCCACAAACATTTTACTCATACTCACCTAATATAACGGGAGAAAGGCAGAATTATCTCCTCTCCTAAAAGAAAAGTAATCTGCCTGTCAAATAGTAATAGTGCCTTGGTCGTCTTAAAGCGCTTACCGCTGCTTATAACGATCTCCCGGATGCAAATGACTTGGTCTTACTTTGTTGCCTGGAACTGCACGACGAACAAGAATTTGTCCTAAAGCGAGTGGATAAAACGGAATAAATGGCCATAAATAAGGAACATTTAGTGTTCTAGTCCGGATTAGGAATAAAAGATACAGCGTCATGCCAATCACAAATCCAGGCGTATGGAAGAATGCTACAACGATCAACAAAATCAGTCGAACAATTTTGTTGGCAATCCCCAATTCATAACTTGGGGTAGCAAAGTTACCGATGGCAGCAACTGACACATAAAGGATTACTTCTGGAACAAATAAACCGACATCTATTGCAATTTGTCCAATGAGTACAGCTGCTATTAATCCCATTGCGGTTGATAATGGTGTTGGGGTATGAATCGCCGCAATCCGCAAAAATTCAAGTCCTAGGTCTGCAATAAAGATTTGGACCACAATTGGAATATTGGTCGTTTCATTTGGGCCGATAAACGCAATCCGCTCAGGCAAAAGAGATGGTTCTAATACCACTAAAAACCACAATGGCAGGAAAAATATCGAAGCGATAACACCTAAAAATCTTACCCATCTTACAAAAGTTCCGACCATTGGAGCTTGTCTATATTCTTCTGCATGCTGCAGATGATGAAAAAAGGTTGCTGGTGTAATAATTACACTCGGGGATGTATCTACATATATAATGACATGACCTTCTAATAAATGAGTCGCAGCTACATCTGCTCGTTCTGTATATCTTACGAGTGGGTATGGATTATAGCCTTGCTTTAATAAATACTCTTCTATTGTTTTGTCTGCCATTGTCATTCCATCTGTTTTTATGTTTTTTATTTCCTTTTTGACTATATTAATTAAATCTGGATCTGCAACTCCATCAATATATCCAACGGCAATATCTGTTTTCGAACGCTCTCCTATTCTCATTATTTCAAAGCGCAAGCGTTCATCTCTAATTCTTCTTCTAGTAATTGCCGTGTTTACAATTATATTTTCCACAAAGCCATCCCGTGAACCCCGTATTACCTTTTCTGTATCTGGCTCTTCTGGCATTCTTCCTGGATAGCTTCTTACATCAACAATAAGACCATGGTCATACCCTTCAATTACAACGGCAATCAACCCTGAAAGGACTTGGTCAACCAATTCGTCCATTTTTTCAATCTTTTGGACACTTTGATGCACTAATTGATTTTGAACGATATCAAATATATTGTTTGCTTGTGATTTTCGATCAATGTCATTTAAAAATAAGAGCTGCTCCAATAATTCAGCAATCAATACACTATCGCATAGCCCATTCACATAATATAAATTGACTTCTTTTCGCATTACTTTTATTTTACGAACACCTAGATCAAAGCTAGTTCCGAGTCCAACCCGATCCTTCATATACTTTTCTATTTTATCTAAATCCTCGTATATTTGGATCTTCTTTTCAGTCTTGCTGCTCATAAAAACCACTTCTTTCTAAAATATATTCTACGGCTTTCCGAGTAATCGGGGCACCTTTTTCATAAGAGTCCTTTTTTCCCATCTTTCCAATGTCTCCGATGCCAACAACAAGAGGGAGATTTAGCTCGTCTAAGATGTACACTGTATCTCCATTTACTCTTCCTAACTCCATTTCTGGAATTCCGTATTTATCAACACCATAAGGCGTTAATTCTCCATCTTGATCTATTGCAACATCAATTTTCGTCCATTCCTCCCTTCTCGTTCTGCTTGCCACAGCAATAACCCCTAAAACTTCTAAATCAGGATGTGTAGCTATGTATTTAAGCGCTTTTTCACCAATACCTTCTCCGACAAAACCACTATCGTCAAACATAACTAATACTGGGTCATTTTTTGCTCGTTTTATAAGGGAAAGAATTTCTTCTCCACTATGGTGGCTAGGGTTGCCAAAGGAAGTAGAAATACATCTCCCTCCTATTTCTTTTGCTACTATCTCAACGGCTCTTTTGGCATACTCATCTCCATCTGTTATAAGAATTACCCTTCTCCTATTTTCCATTTTCCATACTTCCTTTCTGCTTCCATTACATTTGCCATCACGGAATAAAATATATCCAATGAAACAAGGAGCCAAAGATCTTACCAAAAACAAGAGCCATCATTAATATTAATAGTCGGTCATCAATACCAATTCTCTTTGCTAAAAGAGGGAAGACATCTAGCACCTCCGTTAATGCTGCTGCAATCATTCCAACATAGATACCATCTGCTAATCCCATTAGGATAAGCAGAAAAGCAGGTAAGGAAAAACTCGGTTCTCTCAAAAAAGCAAGTGTTCCTAATACAGCTCCTAACACAGCAGCCCATTCATATGCATAAATTTTACTAAAAGTTTTTGTTAGTTGTGTTAGCCTTGGAATAATACCGAACACTGTTAGAAAAGCAACATAACCAGCACCAACGGTAATCCCCCATGCTAACCCTACAAAGATGACAAATAATATATTAATGATCATCTAATTTTTTTATACTTTCTTTATTTTCATGCATAATCATATATTGATCCAAGGACTGCTGATAATTAAATACTTCCACTTCCAATGGACTTGGCTCTTCATTAAGCCGTTTTTTAAACACATGGTTAAAAAATATGACCATACCAAGACCTAATCCAATGGTATATGGAATCTGAAAGATTAACGGTTTTTCTACTTCTTTCCCTGTTATCATTTTATAAACTCGTTGATGAACTGTTTGCATGCTTACATCTTCATGAAAGTTCATTATTGTTAATCCTGAACCAATAAACAGCAGGAGCCAAACTAATATAAAAAATGGAAGTGTCACTTTTCTCTTCTCAAAAACAACCTCAATAATTGTTTGGGGTGGTCCAATTAATTGGATATCTACTTCCTTATCTAATCTTTTTATCTCACGAATAACTTGTGTACTATCAATTATGATAATGTTTTTATCTTGTGCTGAAATATGGTATAGACATACATTTTTTAGTGTTGACAGCAATTCATCTGTTGCAATAATTTGTGCAAGATCTTTTAGGAAAATCCGATCATTTGACTTTTTTTGAATGCGATGTCTCATGCGAAGATATATAGTCTCTGCCAAAAGTTTCACGTCCTAACACACGTTGTTTTCTTCATGACTGTAGTATTCGATTATCTTTATAAAAATATGAAAGTCTGCTAAATGGTAATTTTTTCTCCAAAAAACAAATGAATAATTAGCTATCAAAAAAAGAGCTGCTAATCCTTTTAAAAAGGATTAGCAGCTCTTTTCATTTAAAGATCCATCTGTTCTTTCATCTGTAATAATATTTTTTTCTCAAGCCTCGAAACTTGAACCTGAGATATACCAAGCCTTGTTGCCACTTCTGATTGAGTCTGATCTTTATAGTATCGTAAATATACAATCAGACGTTCTCTTTCATCCAATTCGCGAATGGCTTCTTGCAAGGCAATTTTATCAAACCATTTGCCTTCATTACCATCATCAATTTGATCCAATAAAGTAATCGGATCACCGTCATTTTCATAAACAGTCTCATGAATTGAGGATGGTGTTCTTGCAGCTTCTTGTGCGAGAACGATATCTTCTGGAGGTATCTCTAAAAACTCGGAAAGTTCCCCGACTGTTGGTGTTCTGCCAAATTGCTTAGATAACTCGTCCTTCGCCTTACGAATTTTGTTACTTAATTCTTTTAACGATCTACTAACCTTTACTGTTCCGTCATCACGAATAAATCGTTGGATCTCTCCAATGATCATAGGAACAGCATAGGTAGAAAATTTCACATCATAGCTTAAATCAAATTTATCAACTGATTTTAATAGACCGATACATCCAATTTGAAATAAATCATCTGGATCATATCCTCTATTTAAAAATCTTTGCACTACTGACCAAACAAGACGCATATTTTTCTGAACGATAGTATCTCTTGCTGATTGATCTCCATCTTGGCTTCGTTTTATTAAGTCCTTGACTTCATGGTCTTTTAGATACGTTTCCTTCTTGTCTTTCTTTACCTCCACATCCATAGACGATTCTCCTTAATTGCTTAGCATTTTGCTATTCATTAAATGCTTACGCAGACGAATCTCTGTTCCGCTATCTGGACTTGACTGAATTTCGATTTCATCCATAAAGTTTTCCATGATGGTAAATCCCATACCAGATCGTTCAAGTTCTGGCTTTGTCGTAAATAATGGCTGTCTTGCTTCTTCTACATCGAAAATTCCTTTCCCTTCATCCCTGATGGTTAAATCAATAAATGAATCTTCTAATATAACAGAAATATAAACAATTCCACTCGGATCATTTTCATAACCGTGTATGATGCAATTTGTTACTGCTTCTGATACTACTGTTTTAATTTCTGTTAATTCATCCATTGTTGGATCAAGCTGTGCAATAAAAGCTGCTACCGTTACACGTGCAAATGATTCATTCTGGCTAAGTGCGCTAAATTGAATATGCATTTCGTTTCTCATCTTAAGCTACCCCCAATCGTTGTAGGGCAAATTCTTCATTTGTTTCCAGCTTCATAATTTTAAACATGCCAGACATATCAAATAAACGCTGTACACTAGGGGAAATAGCACAAATAACCATTTCTCCTCCAAGCTGTTTTATTTGTTTATATCTTCCCAAAATAACTCCTAAGCCAGAACTATCCATAAAGGATAAATGTTCAAGATTTAACACGATGTGACGAATATTATAGCTCTCTATGGCAGTGGTTGCTTTTGTACGCAACTCTTCTGCATAGTGATGATCCAGTTCCCCAGATAAGCGTATACAAAGTACATTGTTTTTTACTTCCAACTCAATATTAAGACTCACTAGAATAGCCTCCTTATTTGGTTTAAAGAAACTATTCTAGATTTTGATGACATTTCCTTCTCCACAGACAAAACTAGTGTTCATTCGCTAAAAACAGAAGGAATATTAACGGATTCGACAAAATGAAAAAATACTATTCGGTTTTTGTGAACATACCTGCAGAACGTTTAAATAATGTCCACCATTTAGCTGATTTCACTTCTTTTTGTGCAACTAATGGACTTGTAACAAGCGTTTTTCCATCTTGCTTATACGTAATTTCTCCAATTTCCTGACCTTTTTCAATTGGAGCTTTTAAATTTTTATTC
Source organism: Niallia sp. RD1 (assembly GCF_024219955.1). Lineage (NCBI taxonomy): Bacteria > Bacillati > Bacillota > Bacilli > Caryophanales > Bacillaceae > Niallia > Niallia sp. RD1. The sequence goes on from NZ_CP100420.1 coordinate 4,676,453, forward strand.
ATGGTGATTTCTTTTTCTAATTTATCAATTTGCTCCCCTTTTTTTGTGAGGATAGAAATTGATTCGCTTGTGACTGCAGTCACTTCTTTTTCTGAACCTTTACTTACCTTTACTTTGCCAATTGCTTCTTCTCGCTTATGCAATGGATGTGTTTCATATTGACTAAATGCATAATCAAGTAATTTCGTTACCTGAGCATTTCTTTCTTTCGATGTTGGCGCACCGAAAACAACTGCAATCACCCTCATTCCATTTTTCATAGCAGTTGCTGTCAAACAGTATTTCGCTTCTGCTGTAAATCCAGTTTTTAATCCATCTACTCCTGGATAAAACTTAACTAGACGGTTTGTATTTACAAGCCAAAACTTTTTATCCGTATCTTCTCTTAAATAATCTTCATACGTACCAGTAAATTTCGTTATATCTTCATACTTCAATAGTTCCTTTGCCATTAAAGCCATATCTTTTGCTGAACTGTAATGATCGACTACTGGTAATCCTGTTACATTTTGAAATTTAGTACTTTTCAAACCTAATTCTTGTGCTTTTTTATTCATTAAATTCACAAATTCTTCTTCAGAACCTGCTAATCTTTCTGCAACCGCGACAGCTGCATCATTTCCTGAACCGATAGCAATTCCTTTTAACATTTCCTCTGTCGTCATTTCCTCTCCAGGTTCTAGGAAAATTTGTGAGCCTCCCATAGAAGCTGCATGCTCACTTGTACGTATTTTTTCATCTAACTTTAATTTGCCTTGATCAATAGCTTCCATAATAAGAAGCATAGTCATAATTTTTGTCATACTTGCTGGTGGAAGCTGTTCCTCACTATTTTTTTCATACATAATAGTTCCTGTATCTCGATCAATTAAAATGGCTGATTTTACATTATCAACTAATTCTTGTTTTTTCTCAGCAGCTAATGTGCTTGGCGCCAAAATTGATGTTATAAAACAGGTAATGATTAACATTGATATGATGCGTTTCATCTATTGACCCTCCATTCTATATAGCCTCCATTTTTTCCAAAAAAGACAAGTTTATACAGCCAATGTGGAATATTCATAAAATAATTTGAATAGCTCTATACGAGTAAGAAAAGAAACATATCCTGTATGAATAGTTAGGCTTGTATGTACGGGTAGGTTATAATGAATAAAGTGAAACTTCCATCAGTGGGGGTTTTCCTTCATCCCCCACTGGTGGTTAGTTGAACCAATCAGACCTTTACGGACAGTATGGGTGGGATAAAGGTAAAAGGAGGTTATATTTTGATTCATTTAAAAACACCAGAGCAAATTGAAAAAATGAAAAAAGCAGGAGAAATCCTTGCAGATTGTCATAAGGAAATTAGAAAATTAATTAAACCTGGCATTACTACTGAAGATATCGATATATTTGTGGAAAACTTCATGTTACAGAGAGGGGCTACACCTGAACAGAAAGGTTATCATGGATACCCTTTTGCTACTTGCGCATCTGTTAATGATGTCATCTGTCACGGTTTCCCTTCCAAAACGCCTTTAAAAGATGGCGATATTGTTACAATAGATATGGTAGTTAACTTAGATGGATGGCTCGCTGATTCTGCTTGGTCATACTCAGTAGGCAATGTCTCAGAAGATGCGAAAAACCTATTAAAAACGACAGAAGAAGCATTATACATAGGCATAGAACAAGCAGTAATCGGAAACCAAGTTGGGGATATCTCGCATGCTATTCAAACATATGCGGAAGCAAAAGGCTATGGGGTCGTCCGTGATTTTGTAGGTCATGCAATTGGGAGAGAAATGCACGAGTTGCCGCAGATTCCTCACTACGGCCCTCCTCACGTAGGTACTCAACTTAAAGAAGGCATGGTTATCACCATTGAACCGATGTTGAATATCGGTATGTATCATGCAAAAGTAGACTTAGATGGATGGACAGCACGTACTGTTGATGGAAGTCTGTCTGCACAATACGAGCATACTTTGGCCATTACTAAAAATGGACCAATTATTTTAACAAAACAATAAACTAAACACACACCCAATGGCTTCCATTTTTCCATTGGGTCTCTTTTTAGACAAACGTGCCCCTCCCTTTTAATTTTTCTAGAAAAAAATGAACTTTTTAAACGCTATAATACTCTTATAAACAAGCTCTGTTGGAACAGTAAAATCAAGAATTCACAATGGATTAAACCTAATAAAGAGGGTGTATGGGAGGAAAGAAGAATGAATCCTATTGAACAAAAACTATTTGAAGAAAAAAAGAAGTTAGCAGAAATAACCGCGCCTTCCGAGATAGAACAAAGACTAACGAAAGCACTTTATACTAAACGCACTAAACCTTTTCCTTTTAAGCGATGGTTCCCATTATCCGCTGCTATTATTTTATTGATTTTTATTACTTATCAATCAAGTACATTTGCTTATTATGGTAAAAAACTATTAGGATTTGATACGATTATGACCCAATCCTTAAAAGATTTAAACGAAAAAGGATTCGGACAAAATATAGAGCAATCTTATTTATTAGAAAATGGGACTGAATTAACCATCAATGGACTTATGTCCGATGAAAATAGATTGGTTGTTTATTTTACATTAGCAAATGACAAAGGCTTGCCAGATGATTTAGATCGTATTTTTACTCCTCGGAGCATTACTGGTTTTTTTACGAATGCCAGAATAAATAGCTCTGTTTTTGAAATAAGCGACGATGAAACAAAAATGACGGGAATTTTAAATTTTGATCCCATTAATGCTTTTTCCAAAAAACTTCAGCTACACTATGTTTACTGGAAAAATGATTATGAAGTAATCGAGGGTTCAACTGATATCATCTTTCCCTATAATCATAAGGAAGCATTACAAACAAAAATGAAGCAATCCATTAATAAAAAAATAAAAGTAGATAAAGGTACAATTTCTTTCAAAAGTATTACGGCTACCCCTACCCAAACGGTAATAGAAGGCGTGTTTAATGTGGAGAATTATGACCGTCTCAGTCACGGATTTGACGGAGTGAAGCTAATCGCAAATGGCCAGCCCCTCCCATTAGAAGGATATGGTAGTTCTTCAACCTTTAGAAAAAATAATACTTTTTCCATCGAATATGGTGGCCTACCAGAAGATGTGGATTCACTCGAAATCCAAATAAAAGACTTTATAGGATATAAGGAAGTAAATAAATCCATTTCTCTTACAGGAATAGAGAAAAATAAAGTGATAACATTAGAGGATGCAAATTTAATGATAAATAACATACAATTAAATAATGCAGTAAATATAAGCATCTCAACAAATGATTCCATTTTATTGGATAAAGTAAGTATTATAAATGAGGAGAAAAAAAAGATTCCTTTAAAAACGACAACGAATCACCACTTAACAACAAGCAATGATGAAACAATAATAAATGAACGAACATTGGTATTTGATTCCAAAACCAAACCGCTAGAACTTCATATTGGTGGATTGCATTATGTAAAAGAGTATCATAAAAAAATAGATATCCCCATTAAATAAAGAAAACAAAAAGACCCACAAAGTATCAGCTATTAAACTAAAAATAGCTATCTTCCCTACCTTGTGGGTCTTTTTTATTATTCTGTAATTACTTCATAAATTAAAGTAGGAGCTTTTACTTCATTTGGGGAAAGTTTAATATTTTCATACAATTTTTTTGTCACATCGTCAATATCTTCTGTATTGCTGTAGATCGTAACAAGTGATTCTCCCGCTTCCACTTTGTCGCCAATTTTCTTGCGTAAAACTAAGCCTACTGCTAGATCAATTTCTGACTCTTTCGTTGCTCGACCAGCACCTAACAGCATGGCAGCAGTACCAATGCTGTCAGCAATTATTTCTGCGACATAGCCAGATTCTTTTGCTGGCAATTCGATTACAAATTTAGCAGTTGGCAATAAATCCGGATTGTCAACAACCGTTACATCGCCGCCTTGGGAACTTAAGAAAAGTTTAAATGTTTCAAGCGCTTTACCATTATCTATTACCTCTTGCAGCATTTCTCTCGCTACATTTGTAGATTCCGCTTTACCAGCTAAGTAAACCATATGGCTGCCTAATGTTAAACATAATTCTGTTAAATCCTCTGGTCCATTACCATTTAAAGTATCAATTGCCTCTTTTACTTCTAATGCATTACCAATTGCGTAGCCTAAAGGCTGACTCATATCAGAAATAACAGCCATCGTTTTCCTGCCAACATTATTTCCTATTTGTACCATTGCTTCTGCAAGCTCTCTTGAGGCATCTAATGTCTTCATAAATGCTCCAGCACCAGTTTTAACGTCTAAACAAATAGCATCTGCACCTGCTGCAATTTTTTTACTCATGATACTGCTAGCAATTAAAGGAATACTGTTAACGGTAGCTGTTACATCTCTTAAACCATATAATTTCTTATCCGCAGGGGTTAGATTACCACTTTGACCAATTACCGCTACTTTATTTTTATTTACTAAGTTAATAAACTCCTCTTTTTCTATCTCTACATGAAATCCTTTTACAGATTCCAATTTATCAATCGTTCCACCAGTATGTCCAAGCCCTCTTCCACTCATTTTGGCCACCGGAACACCTACTGCAGCAACAAGGGGTCCTAACACTAACGTAGTTGTATCGCCAACTCCTCCAGTAGAATGTTTATCAACTTTAATTCCTTCAATTGCAGATAAATCAATGACATCACCTGAATGAACCATTGCCATTGTAAGCTCGGCACGCTCTGATTCTGTCATATCTCGAAAAAATACAGCCATAGCAAAAGCACTCATTTGATAATCAGGAATACTGCCATCTGTATAACCTTGAATGATAAAAGAAATTTCTTCTTTCGTTAATTCTAATCCGTCCCTTTTTTTCTCAATTAAATCAACCATTCTTAATGCCATAATAGAATCTCCTTCGTTTTGTATTGGAAATCTTTTTCTTTAAATTGCAAAAATAGAAGTCACATTACTGCTTTTTCAAGGGCTTTGATTTATGTAAGCGATGTATAAAATATATATTCTAAAGAGTTACCAAATAAAAACGGTAAGGTTCAAATGGTAACTCTCTATTATAGTCAAGCTAATTATGCGCCTATTTCTTTAATTAATTCTTTAACGTATTGAAGAAAGTTTACTTTTACTTTTTCTGTTGTTTCCATTACTTCTTCATGATTAAGTGGTTGATCTAGAATACCTGCGGCCATATTGGAAATACAAGAAATTCCTAATACTTTAAGTCCTGCATGACGAGCAACGATTACTTCTGGTACAGTTGACATCCCTACAGCATCGCCTCCTAATACACGAAGCATTCTTACTTCTGCAGGCGTTTCATAAGATGGACCTGTGTTGCCAACATAGACACCCTCTTGAACTTTTAGCCCAATTTTGCTTGCTACTGTACGTGCTTTTTCACGAAGGTTTTTGCAGTATGCTTCTGACATATCAGGGAATCTTACGCCTAAGTTGCTGTCATTTGGTCCGATTAACGGATTTGTTCCCATATTATTAATATGATCAGAAATTAGCATTAAATCACCAGGTGCAAAGGTTTCGTTCACCCCGCCTGCTGCATTTGTTACGATTAATTTTTCTACTCCTAGCTCCTTCATTACGCGCACTGGGAAAGTTACTTTATCAAAAGCATAACCTTCATAGAAATGAAAACGACCTTGCATTGCTACTACTTCCATTCCATTAATTGAACCGAACACTAATTGACCTGCATGTCCTTCCACTGTTGATACAGGGAATTCTGGTATATCTTCATATGGTATTTTTACTGGATTTTCAATTTCTTCTGCAAGAACCCCTAATCCAGATCCAAGAATTAGACCTATTTTCGGTGTATTTTCATATTTTTGCTTTAAAAAATCTGCTGATTGCTTTATCACATTATAATTCATTTTTATTCCCCTTATTTTAAGTCATTTAAGAAGCTTGTTCCATGCTTCGGTAGCTTTACGGCAAAATTTTCTGCAACCGTTGCACCAATATCAGCAAAGGTTTTGCGAAGTGGCAATTCCTTCGGTTCTTTTAGTGCTTTGCTATACACTAACAATGGTACATACTCTCTCGTATGATCTGTTCCATGATGGATTGGATCATTTCCGTGGTCTGCAGTAATGATTAATAAATCATCTTCCTTAAGTAATTCAAACACTTCTGGCAGTCTTGCATCATACTCTTCTAAAGCTTTTCCGTATCCAATTGGATCTCTTCTATGTCCATATAAAGCATCAAAATCTACTAAATTCAAAAAGCTTAAACCAGTAAAATCCATTTTCAATGTATCTACTAGCTTGTCCATGCCATCCATATTGGAGACCGTTCTTAATGATTTTGTAACTCCTTCACCATCATAAATGTCAGAGATTTTTCCAATAGCGATACTTTCTATTTGATTATCTTTCAACTCATTCATTACCGTACGATCAAATGGTTTTAGTGTATAGTCATGGCGGTTTGCTGTACGTTTAAAGTTTCCTGGCTCGCCAACAAACGGTCTTGCAATAATACGTCCAACCATGTATTTCTCGTCCAATGTTAATTCTCTCGCTAATTCACAAATGCGATACAGTTCATCTAATGGAACAATTTCTTCATGTGCAGCAATTTGCAGCACAGAATCTGCAGATGTATAAACAATTAGTGCACCAGTTTTCATATGCTCTTCGCCTAGTTCATCAAGAATTTCTGTCCCACTCGCTGGTTTATTTCCGATAATTTTACGGCCTGATTTTTCCTCGATTTCATTTAATAGTTCATCTGGGAATCCTTCAGGGAAAACACGAAATGGTGTTTCTACGTTCAACCCCATTATCTCCCAATGACCAGTCATTGTATCTTTTCCATTTGATGCTTCCTGCATTTTTGTATAATAGGCCAGTGGCTGTGTGCTAGGCTCTACACCTTTAATTTTATCAATATTACTTAACCCTAGTTTCGCCATATTCGGCATATGCAAGCCGTTCATTCGCTCTGCAATATGCCCTAATGTATGCGCTCCTTCATCATCGAATTTTTTTGCATCTGGAGCTTCGCCAATTCCAACTGAATCCATTACAATTAAGAAAACACGATTGTATTTATATGTAGACATTTATATCCTCCTTTTACCGTTTCAATCACCCTATTTTACCCTACAGTATATATTCTTATTAACCTTAAAAATTATAGCATAATCGTCAGAAGTCTGACATCATTTTCATTAATTTAAGAAATATTTAAATCGCTTTCTATTTCACTTCTTTATTATACCTTTTTTAAATTCAAAAATAAAAGGCTGGGACATAAGTATTCCATCCATAGATAAACCCGAACAACTATCAAAGAATCCTAAATGGTTGTTCGGGTTTTATTAGTTTTATAAAAGGTTGTTTCAGTACAGTTAGTGTTAATATCCGCAGCCTGAATACACTTCGCTTTCCACGGGGCGAGCGCCGAGCCGCTTCGGCCTCTGGCCTGCAGGGTCTCGGACTTTCTCGCAGCTCCCATAGGAGTCTACGTGTATTCAGGCTGCTCCATATTTCCTACTAATTCATTTTTTCTAAAAAAACAATATTTTTTAGGGAATTGCCTTTAAAAACAGAGTGGAATGGAGCGGAAGACACTCGACTCCTGCGGGAAGTAGAGCAATCTTTAGACCCCACAGGCTTTAGCCGAGGAGGCTTAGGTTACTCCCCGGCGAATCGTGTTTCTGTAGTTTAATGGAACGAATTAGTTTTTACACTTGACTATATTTAAAAACATAAATAACCATTGTATAAAAGAAACCTTTATTTAAGAGATAAATTAGAGATTGTTCGTCTTTACAGATTGGCTATTTAGTTTTGTCCCAGCCTCTATCAAGTTCTATCTCATCCAACTACAAGATTGCCTATTACTTCCTTATGCGCGAGGATGAAATTGACTATATACATCCTTCAATCTAGTTTTTGTTACATGCGTATATATTTGGGTTGTCGATATATCTGCATGTCCAAGCATTTCCTGAACCGCCCTTAAATCAGCACCATTTTCCAATAAGTGTGTTGCAAAAGAATGTCTTAATGTATGTGGCGTTATTTCTTTTTCAATATGTGCTTCCTTGCCTAATCGTTTTAGGATTTTCCAAAATCCTTGTCTTGTTAATCGATTGCCATGATGATTTAAGAACAAGGAATTTTCTGTTGACTTTTTCTGTTGCAAAAACGCCGGTCTCGCCTCAGTTAAATATGCATCTAATGCTCTTGTCGCTGCTCCTCCAATTGGGATAATTCTTTCTTTATTCCCTTTGCCGATACAGCGGATAAATCCCATTGTGAGATGGACATCATCCATATTCAAATTTATTAACTCACTCACCCGAATTCCGGTTGCATAGAGAAGCTCAAGCATTGCTTTATCTCTTAGTCCATAGTGGTCATTTTTATGTGGAAAATCAAGAAGTGCTTCCACTTCCTCCATGGATAAAATTTTGGGCAATGTCCTTTCTGCCTGCGGTGTCTCAATATGTACAGTTGGATCCTCATCAAGCACACGATCGCGAAAAAGAAATTGATGGAACGCACGAATAGAGGCAATATGACGTGCAATCGTTTTTGATGATTTCCCTTGGTCTTTTAAAAATCCCAAAAAACGAATGATGTGAGAGCGTTGTATTTCTTGTATACCACATCGTTCCACATTTTTCATATACTTCATATAACTTTTTAGGTCTCTTTCATATGATACAAGTGTATTGCTCGCCAAACCCTTTTCAACTAATAAATAATGCATAAAATCTTTTAATTGATCTTCCATAGGATTACTCCCCATTTAAGTAAAACAGGAATATTCGATCCCTCCATGAATATTTTTCTGTTTTTAGACTATTATCAGCATTCACCTTGACAGCAGAACCAGATGGCTCATCATAGCGATGCAGCTGTTGATATTCTTGATTAAACCAAACAATTGCATAATAAAAAAGAATCGTACATCCTGTAAACAGGAGAAACACTTTTAATGTATTTAGCATTGCTCTTGTCCATCGTCTCATCCAAAATCCCTCCATAGCTTCTCTAATACAAGCTATGCCAGGTTGGACAATTAATATACCTAATGGACCTATTATTCTTATTATAATGGAATTAAATATAATTTAAAGCGTTATGTCCTGAATCTCCAGCTAATCTTTCACTATCCTTGTAAAACGGTAGCTATCCTGAATCAGATGTAATTTAACTTAAGGATTATGACCAATAGAAATATTTTAAGAACAAAAAAAGCAAAATGGTCTAAACGTCCTTTTCCTATACAATATAGGGAAAATCGCTTAGACCATATCTTATTTGACAGTCTCCATGACCGGAGCAGTTCGGTTTTTTTAGTGGCTCTTTTTACAGAGTTAATTCTAATTCTACTCCTAACTCTAGTACAAATCTTTCTTTCCGTTCATTATTTATTTTAACTCTTTTTTTTTTATGAATTGGTCTTTAATAACGGTTTCCTCTATTTTTATTGATAGACTTTGATAACAACCCAATTTCAGCTTGAGAATTTCTTCCAAGGACTCCTCAGTCAATCTACCTTTTGCAACAGAATTGCTCACTTTGATTACTTTTCTTAAATTTGAGATACTCGTCTATTGATAAAAATTAATACTAGAATAGTAATTACTACTGTAAATACACTTAGAACTGTTACAAGAGACATCGTTCTTTGAACCAATGATTTAGAATCATAAATAGATAAATCATTAATTAGAATATACGAGCAAAATAAAAAACCTTCTCATTTGAAAAGGTTTATTCTGCGGATGAAACATCCTCACTTTTTTCCGTACAACGATGGCAAATACCATGAAATGTTAAACGATGATCTTTAATTTTAAAATTCCAGTCACGCTCTACTAATTTTTCTACATCTCCTAGTAAATCTTCTTGAATTTCATCCACTGCTCCACATTCAATACATACTAAATGGTGATGAAAGTGAGCAGCACCTTCTTGTCTCAAGTCATATCTAGAAACGCCGTCACCAAAATTTATTTTATCAACAATTTTCAATTCCGTTAGTAGTTCTAGTGTGCGATATACGGTTGCCAATCCAATCTCAGGAGATTTCTCTTTAACGAGTAAGTAAACATCTTCTGCACTAAGATGGTCTTCTTCATTTTCTAATAACACTCTAACTGTTGCTTCCCTTTGGGGAGTTAATTTATAGCTCGAAGAATGCAACAGCTTTTTTATTCTATCTAATCTACTTTCCATTCCGAAAGTCCCTCCCTAGCCACTGTCCATCTCATTATAACAGAAGTAGGAAAAGAATCCTAATAAAAATTATTATAAATAACAATTAATAATAATTATTAACTTACAATAACTCTCGTCGGTTTTTTTAACCATTCTAAATGAACGAGTGAACAAGCTTCTCTATATAAAAGGCACCACGATAATACTCGATTGTACCATATTAATGACTGCTTTCATTAAAAGTGGTGAAATATACGCCTCGACTGCGGCTGCTATTCCAATTACCACAAATGCAATCATAAGGAGAAATGTATATCTAGCAAACAGTGGCAACATTGGTTCTCCCTTTTTCTTCATGAATTGTTGGCGAATCATTTTAAAAGAGAACGCTACTGATAGTGTAGCAGAAATTATAAAAATTGGAATAACAATTAGATTTTGTGGCAAAACAGACACAAATGACAGTAAAAAGCCATGCCAGCCCATCTGATTGACCAAAAAGCCAACGGTGAAACCAACTACCATCCCTTTAATAAATAGGAGGATTAAAATAATGGGCAGCCCGATGATAGAAATCCCTAAAAGCCAAATAAAGCCAATGTATTTACTATTATGCGAAAAGCTTTGAAAAAATAAATTTTTGCTGTCCGCTACTTGTCCATTTGATACCTGTCCAAAAAACTGTGTCAAATAATAGTAGAGATCTTCCTTTTGGGAGAGCGACAAACTATTCACTACAATTGCTCCAAAAATAACCCCCATTAAAAACAATACAATGATAAATAAATAAATTGAGGAATGATCACGGATATGAGTCACTAGGATATTCTGATATTTTTTCTTTTTCATTGCCTTTCCTCCCGCCAAGTCTGTTAGTTTATGTTTATGCACGAAAGGTAGGCATATGACTACAAATCTATTATTAATAGAAATGAAAAAATTATCCGATTATTATGTTTTTTATAGCGAAGATATGATAGATTAACATCTGAGGTGAGAGGAATGAAACCGATTTTAATAGATTTACCAGAAACAATCGAAACAGAAAGATTAATGTTACGTCCATGTATGCCTGGAGATGGCAAGGAAGTCTATGAAAGCATTCAGCGGTCAAAGGATTCCTTTAGACCTTGGATGGTTTTTGCTAACAAGGAGCAATCATTAGAGGAAGTCGAAGCAGGTGTACGAGAATCGTATGCTAAATATATTTTAAGAGAGGATTTACGATTACATATTTATTTAAAGGAAACCAATGAGTTTATCGGTTCAACTGGGCTGCATTCTATTGATTGGAAAGTCCGCGTTTTTGAAATTGGCTATTGGTGCGATTCAGCCCATACAGGAAATGGTTATATTACAGAAAGTACTAAAGCGTTAATTAAGCTTGCAAAAGAAACACTTCAGGCTAATCGAATAGAGATTCGCGTTGATTCTACAAACATAAAAAGCCGAGCTATTCCGGAAAAACTCGGCTTTTCATTGGATGGTCTATTGAAAAATGAAACACTTAGTGCCGATACGCTGGAATTAAGAGATATTTGTCTATATTCTTTGACATAATGCCAAAAATCCCACGAATATTTGATTGTGGGATTTTTAATTTAGAGCTGTTTTCAAAAAGAACATTATATTTTCAATAGGCAAACTTAATATATAGAAATACGGAGCAGCCTAAATTCACGAAAACAACTTAATTGAAAAATAAATCTGCCCTATTTATCTACCCTTATTTTGCCGTATTTTCCGCCACCGCCCACTTGCAAGTTTAACCTTCCCGTTCTTGCTGCAACAACATAATCTGCTACTTTCTTTGGGATGATTTCCACTAACTTATCATATGGGGCTTCATGGATTATTTGCATTTCTGTAGAAAAGTAATCCAGTAATTTTTGTAGCGTTTTTTTTCCTAAGCCAGGTATATATTCTAACGGTATTTGATGAATATAGGGTGGTCTATTAGGTGTAGAAGTAGCGTCTGTTAAATCAGTAATTCTTGCAGCTACCCCCTTCACCCATTTATGACTCCCACATTCACTACATATGCCTTTCGTTTCTGAAAAAGGAGCGTAACATTTCATACAAACTGTTTCATGATACTTACCCAATTTCGGATCTAGCCCAAAATTCGCAACGATTCGTCTTCCTTCTACTTGATGAAGGACTTTTGCGAATTCCGAAAAAGAAGCTTCCTCCATCTCCATTACTTGATATTCTCGTGCAATTTTTTCTAAGGAATGGGCATCTGAATTTGTTATAAAAGAAAAAGCGTGTAATTCTGTAATTTGATCAGCCATCTCCGTATCGGAGCTCAAACCAAGCTCGATCCCATCAATCATTTGCTCATCCAACACTTCCTTTAAGGATCGATAAACACCGCTTCCATATAAACTTTTAAATGGCGTAAATACATGCGCTGGGATGAAAAGCCCATTTAGTTCTTTTACTTTAGACTGTAGTTCTTTTCCGCTGATATAAAGGCGTTGAGAACTTAATGTTACATTTTTCATATGGCGCGCGATCCAATTCGAGAATTCCTTCATTTTAGCTAAAGTCGGGAGATAGCATAATACATGGATTGGCCCCTTGCAAGAAGAATCGTATATTTCGAGCTCTGACCCAAGAATAATCGTAATTTCTTCCATCCTAACCCCACCGTTAGGCAATTCCATCATCTTCCCATGCTCTATTAACTCTTCCATTTCCAAAATAACTTCAGGGGAATGACAGTCAATAATGCCAATCATATCAAGCCCCTTTTGTTTGCTTGCATACTCAATGATAGAGGTTAAGGTAAGATTACGTGATGCTGTAATTTTTACCGGCTTACCACTCTTTGTTCTACCAATATGGATATGTAAATCAGTGTAAAAAGACTTCATTCTTACTCCTTTAATTGGGCAATTTGTAAATATTGTACCCCAAAAATCGTTTTTGCATCAAAAATTCGTTGCTCCTTGATTAGTTCCAATGCTTCATCCAATGTGATTTCCAATACATTCACAAACTCATCTTCATCCAGTCCAGCTGCATCTTCTTTTTTCGTTAAACCTTTTGCTACATATACATGAATGATTTCATCAGCAAAACCTGGTGAAGTATAGAAGGAACTTACCAATTCTAAAGATTTGCAATCATATCCCGTTTCTTCTTCTAATTCTCTTCTTGCACAAAGAGCTGGTTCTTCTCCTTTTTCTAATTTTCCAGCCGGGATTTCGACAATTACTTTTTCTAGGGGCTTGCGATATTGTTCTACCATTACAAGTTTGTTATCTTCTGTTATGGCTATTACCGCAACTGCTCCAGGATGCTTCACTAATTCTCGTGTGGATGTTTTTCCATTTGGCAATTCTACCTCATCCACTTGCACTTGAATAATTCTCCCACTAAAAATATGCTCTGTTTTTAACGTTTTTTCTTCTAATGTACTCATTTAACCCACTCCTGTTCTATTAAGCAAAAGCTCTCACATATAGATTATTATACTTCATTTCTGTTCAATGGAAAGGATTGGGGAAGCTTGAAAGTATATATTCGCGAAAAGGGAATTGTTTTAACAGGGAAGGCTTGGGAAATCCGCTATATTCTTAAAAAATACCAAACTGAATTTACCTATGTAAAAGATTGGATAAACGCAAATTCGAACAGTTCGAAAAAATAAGCCATTTTCTTTGTGTATAAACTTCATCTTTCGTACAATAAGAGATATCTTAAGTGGAGAGGTGTTCCATTTTGCAAAAGTCACAATTAGGCAGTTCTAACTTATTTGTTTCTAAACTAGGTCTGGGATGTATGAGTCTTGGTACCGATGAAAAAACCGCTTTTCCGATTTTAGAAGCAGCACTTGAAGAAGGAATTAATTATTTTGACACAGCCGATTTATATGATCAAGGAAAAAATGAGCAATTGCTCGGTCAGTTTTTCAAGAATAATCGCGAAGATGTCATTCTTGCTACAAAGGTAGGCAATAAGTGGGAAGAAGGACAAGAAGGCTGGGTTTGGGATGCAAGAAAAGCCTATATTAAAGAACAAGTAAAACAAAGCCTAAAGCGCCTTGGCACAGATTATATTGATTTATATCAGCTGCACGGAGGCACGATGGAAGATCCAATAGAGGAAACGATTGAGGCATTTGAAGAATTAAAAGACGAAGGAGTTATTCTTTATTACGGAATTTCTTCGATTCGTCCCAATGTCATTCGCGAATATGTCAAACGTTCTTCTATTGTTTCTGTTATGATGCAATCTAGCATTTTAGACAGACGCCCAGAAGAAGAAGTACTACCATTACTCGCTGAAAACAATATTAGTGTCGTTACGCGCGGACCTGTTGCAAAAGGTCTTTTAAGCCCTAAGTACCGTGATAAGCTAACAGAAAAAGGCTATCTAAATTATTCTGGTGAAGAACTGAAAGAAGTTTTGCAAACACTAGAACAAAAATTCTTAGATAAGCGGACACTTACAGAAGCAGCAATTCAATACAACTTAGCTCAGCCCGCTGTTGCTAGTATCATTGCAGGTGCAAGCTCTGTAGAACAGCTTCACGCCAATGCAAATGCCGTGAATAGTGCCCCATTAACAGCGGAAGAATTAGCGTTTATTCAAAAGGTTTCGAAAGCATCGGTTTATGAGGCACATCGTTAATAAAATATATGTTTATTTCTAAACAAGTTGCTTGAAGAGACTGGGACAAAAGTATTCCAGCCAAAGATAAATCCGAACAATTATACGAACATACTAATGAAAGTTCCGTATAATTGTTTGGTTTTTTTAATTATTTTTAAAAGGTTGTTTCCATGAAGTTTGGTGCAATTCCCCGCAGCCGGAATGAACTTCGCTTTCCGCTGGGCTAGGCTTAAGCCTCCTCAGTTTCGCCTCCAGGGTCTCAGACTGTCTCGCTAATCCCACAGGAGTCTTCGTATATTCCGGCTGCTCTGTTTTCCGAACTAATTATATTTCCTCTTGTAAAAAGTATGCGCAAGCAGCCGCTATTTACTAGCTAAATGAGAGATTGTTTGTCTTTACAAAGTATCTATTTAGTTATGTCTCTTATAATTGGTATAATTAGTATAAAGATCGAGATGAGTAAATTATATTGTTTTTTATTTATTTATTTATGAACGCTACTTTTGCTCTCTTCTCTTGAAAAAGTGGCGTTCATCTTGTTTATGAACGCTAGTTTTACTCTCTTCTCTTGAAAAAGTGGTGTTCATCTTGTTTATGAACGCTAGTTTTACTCTCTTCTCTTGAAAAAGTGGTGTTCATCTTGTTTATGAACGCCAGTTTTGCCCTCTTCTTTTGGAAAAGTGGCGTTCATCTTGTTTATGAACGCTAGTTTTGCCCTCTTCTTTTGGAAAAGTGGCGTTCATCTTGTTTATGAACGATGGTTTTGCCCTCTTCTTTTGAAAAAGTGGCGTTCATCTTGATCATGAACGATGGTTTTGCCCTCTTCTATCGGAAAAGTGGCGTTCATCTTGTTTATGAACACTGGTTTTGCCCTCTTCTTTCGAAAAAGTGGCATTCTATTCTGCTTATGAACAACGATTTCCACCTAGCCTTTTAGAAAAATAGTAATCATGTCTATACAAGCTCCTTTATTTTACGAGAATAATAGAAACGAGGAATTTCTTTGAAATACATCGAATTTGGTATTGGCAACAAATGGCTTATTCGCACTGAAACTGAATTAAAGAATGGATTAGAGTTTGAAGAAAAAGGAATTAAGAGACCTATTAAACTTCACTCTCTCTATACTAGAATTTGGATTGGAAAAACAGTGATTATTATCGATTCAAAAGAAGGGTTTAAAAAAGGGAAAAAAGAACGAAATGCGATTAAATTAATATTAGGAATAAAGAGCTTGTAACCTTTAAGAAGTTATAAAACCATTTCGCCGTTCACTCTTCTATCTCTACTATTCCAAAAAAGGAAAATCCCTCATCAATAACGAATACTACATCTAAGAATGAAACTGCGGTTCAAATTATCTACCATTATTTTATATAAAAAGGGGTTTTTCGATTGAATCAAGTATTATTAATTATTGATGTGCAACAAGAGCTTGTTGATGGCAATGAGCAAACAAATGAGATTTATAATAAAACTGGATTATTAGAGACAATTAATCTAGTTATTGAAAAGGCAAATAAAACAAAAGTAGAAGTTATTTTCGTAAGAGATAAAGATGTTGCTGGAGGGGAAGGTCCTGGATTTCAAATTCATTCCGATTTGAATGTCCCTGTTGAAGCAAAAATCTTTGATAAATATGCTACTAATGCCTTTTATGGGACAGGATTATTAGAGTATTTGCAATCAAAAAGTATAAATCATCTTGTTATTATGGGCTGTGAAACACCTTATTGTATTGATACTGCTGTCCGGACAGCAACAGTAAACAAGATGGATGTAACATTAGTTGGTAACGGACATTCCACAACTGACTCTACCATTCTTCCTGCAGAAAAAATCATTGAACATCATAATAAGATATTACACGGTCATTATAATGTCGATCATTTTTCCATCGTTCGTGAAGCTGCTGAGGATTTGTTTGCGCCTATTCATGATAGTTATCGATAGAAAGAGTTAACTCATACTCCTTTATAACATACAATCGGAATGGGATGATGAGAATAATCTAGAAGGAAAATCTTTGATAAAAACAACATAAATGAAACTTCCATCAGTGGAGGTTTTCTTTCATACCCAAGACCTTTACGGACAGTTGATTTCCACCTATCTTCCTCGTATTCTCATAAGCTTGAGGGGGGAGTCTTACTGTCCATTAAGTGTGGGATAAAGTAAAACTCCTCTCAAAAACGGATGTCAAAATAAGAATATACGTTCGCAAATAAATAGAGGAGGAATTAGCATGTTACAGAGTGAAGAATCGATCCTTCATATCATTAAAAAGGATAAAATAATGATGGAGATTATAAAAGCTACTAGTACTTTAAATTTACCTGACTGGTGGATATGTGCTGGTTTTGTCCGATCAAAAATATGGGATTTCTTACATGGTTTTAATGAACGGACTAGTATACCTGATGTAGATGTGATTTATTTTGATCCTACTAGAATAGATGAGAAGTACGAAAAGGAATTAGAGAAGAAGCTATTTTATTTAATGCCTGCAATCCCTTGGTCTGTCAAAAATCAAGCTAGAATGCATATCGTTAATAATTTACCACCTTATCGATCCTCTGAAGATGCCATTTCCAAATTCCCAGAAACGGCAACCGCTCTTGGAGTAATGCTAGATAATGATAACAATTTAGTACTTACTGCTCCTTGTGGAATTGATGATGTAATTAACTTAGTGTTAAAACCTACTCCTTATTTTACAGAAGCGAACGAACGGGTTGCTATTTATGAGGCACGAATAGGAAATAAGAATTGGCAATCTATTTGGAATAAGCTTAAAGTTCATCCTATTAAAAATAGTAATTAAGGCTGGGACAAAACTAAATAGCCACTCTATAAAGACGAACAATCTCTAATGTAGCTCTTAAATAAAGGCTAAGTTTTGATACTAGTTATTTATGATTTTAAATATAATCAAGTTTTAAAAAATAATTCGTTCCATTGCGCTGCAGTCACTCGCTTTCCGCGGGGAGGAAGCTGAGCCTCCTCGCTGCGCTGCGGGGGCTCAGCCTTTCCTCTATTTCCCGCAGGAGTCAAGTGTCTTCCGCTCCATTTCACTCCGTTTTTAAAGCCTATTTCCTAATAAAATATTGTTTTTTCAAGAAAAAAATGAATTAGTAGGAAATATGGAGCAGCCTGAATACACGGAGACTCCTGTAGGAATAGCGAGAAAGCCTGAGACCCTGCAGGCCAAAGGCCGAAGCGGCTCAGCGCGAGCCCCACGGAAAGCGGAGTGTATTCAGGCTGCGGGTGATAACAACTGAAACAGCTTTTACAAGTTAATTAAAAAACCAAACAATCGTACGAAATTTCGTGTAATTGTTTGGTTTTAACTTGGGCTGAAATACTTATGTCCCAGCCTTCTTTGATTAGGGGAGACACAGATTGCTCCTTATTCTAGACTAACTCCCAAGCCTTCATTAACAATTCTACCCCTGCTTCTATTTCCAATTCTGTCAATCCGCCATATCCTATAATTACTTTAGGATTGCCGGGATAGTTATTTTGAAAATAATACGGAGACATAGGATATACTTTCACTCCAAAATCCAATGCTTTTTCAATTAATCTAGCTTCACTCCAATCAGTCTTCACTTCTAAAACAATATGAAGTCCAGCATTTTCTCCAATCACTTCTACATTTCTATCTAAATATCGATGAATAGCCTGGAGTAATACTTGCCGCTTTTTTCGATATAATGTTCTCATTTTGTTTAAATGGCTATTCCAATAGCCTTCTTTAATAAACCGGTACAATGTATCTTGATGCATACGAGAAACAGTTTGCTTATAAACCGTGAAATGATTCTGATATACACTAGATAAGGGCTCTGGCAAAACAGCATAGCTGATTCTCAAGGAAGGGATTAATGATTTTGAGAAGGTTCCTAAATAAATAATCCGATTGTTTCCATCCAGACCTTGAAGTGCTGGAATTGGCTTTCCTTTATAGCGATATTCTCCGTCATAATCATCTTCTATAATAAAGCCATTATTTTTTTCTGCCCAATTTAATAATTCAAATCTGCGTGTAATTGGCATAATCATTCCATATGGGAATTGATGAGACGGAGTTACGTAGGCGACATTTGCTTTACTTTTATTGAGATGAGAAACCTCCATACCATTTTCATCAATAGGAATAGGGATTGTTGATATCCCCATATCCTGTAAAACCACTCTAACTCGGTGATAGCCAGGGTTTTCAAGTGCAAATATTTTATCCCTTCCTAACAATAAAACAAGTAATCCAATTAATACTTGCGTACCTGCCCCTATTACAATTTGATTCGGATAACAATGCACCCCTCTTGCCTCATACAAATGCTTGGCAATTTGTTCTCTTAAGTTTAGCTCTCCTTGTGGATCTCCATTTGCAAACCATGAATTTTGATCTTCATATATGGATTGCATGGATAGTTTTCTCCAGTTATTGTAAGGAAAACATTTAGTATCCACCTTACCTGAGTTGAAATCCATTTTAACTTGTTTCATTTGTTCTTTCTTCTTTTCCACATGCGGGATTTCTTTACCTAGTTGATAGCTATATTCTTCATCAATGTTCAAAACAAATAATCCTTTTCGCGGAATACTTTCTACATATCCTTCTGCGCATAATTGATCATAGGCTGCTTGAACTGTATTTAAACTTAGCTGCAAATGAGTTGATAACTTTCTTTTTGAAGGTAATTTTTCATTAGGTAAAATATGTTTATTCATAATTTCTTGTTTAATAAATTCAGCTAATTGAATATAAAGCGGCTCCCTACTATCTTTCTGTAAAATGGGTGTTAATTCTAACACTAACTAATCCCCCCTATTCAACTGATACCATTAAAAAGATAAAATCTGATACTTTAGATTATACCAAATTCCAATTACATTAAAGATTAGAAATGGAGGAATAGATATGATAAATGAACAATTACTCATGAAAGAATTGACTACAGAGGAAGAATGGAAATCAGCATTTCCAGTTATGAAGCAATTAAGAACACAATTAGATTTGGACACATATCTTGCATTAGTGTCTGAATCGGTTCAAAAAGAAGGATACCGTATGATTGCCCTTTGCAATCAAAAGGAAATCGTTGCCCTTTGTGGATATATGCCCATGATCACCTTATACAATGGCAAATTTATATGGGTTTGTGAATTAATTACAGATAGCAGACATCGTTCAAAAGGTCATGGAAAAATATTATTAGACTATGTTCAACAGTGGGCCATCGACAATGACTATCCTATCGTGTCTTTATCTTCTGGTTTACAACGTATCGATGCCCATCGTTTTTATGAAGAGAAGATGGAATATGAAAAAGTAAGCTATGTTTATTTGAAGAAAATATAACTAAAAGTATTTTCAAAAAAATATATGTCTAATTTTTTGGGGTCACTACATTTCTGCAGGGTCTAAGACTGTCTCGCTAATCCAACAGGAGCATTCGTGTATTCCGGCTGCTCCATTTTTCCAACTAATTGTTTTTCCTATTAAAAAACAACATTCCTTTAGAAAACAGCCTAAACTAAAATATATATATTCAAACTCGCCTTCTCATATGAAAATCCTTTAATTAGGAAGGATTTTCTTTCTTTTTCAAAGAAAATATAACTATCTAGGATGAAAGGTGGGTTATGAAAACAGTGATTAAAGCCGCTTTCTTTGATTTGGATGGAACGATGCTTGATAGAGATGCATCGGTAAAACAGTTTATAGTAAAACAATATGACAGATTGGAGAAGTTTCTTTCTCCTATTTCCAAACGAACTTATTGTGAACGATTTATTGAATTAGATAACCATGGCTATGTCTGGAAAGATAAAGTTTATACGCAACTAGTTGAAGACTATCAGATAAAAGGATTAACTTCAGAAGACCTTCTTGAAGATTATCTCACTTATTTTAAAGAAGATTGCCTCCCTTTTCCTAGGCTAGTCGAAATGCTAGAGCAACTAAAACAAAATCATCTTAAGCTAGCAATTATTTCGAATGGAAATGGCAGATTTCAAATGGATAATATTCTCTCCCTTGGAATCAAATCCTATTTTGAGGTGATTCTTATTTCAGAATGGGAAGGGATGAAAAAGCCAGATCAACAAATATTTCAACGTGCTATGATGAAATTAAATATAACACCGAAAGAATGTATCTTTATCGGTGACCATCCTAAAAATGATATTATTGCCGCAAAACAAGCAGGAATGGAGACAGTCTGGAAAAGAAATGACCAGTGGAATGGTGCGAAAACTAATTTTATTATTGATGAACTAATTGAAATCCCTCAATTAATAACAAACTTAAACAAGAAAAAGGAATTTAGTTCGTTTTAAATAATTTGTACACTTGTATTCATTCTATAAATATTATCGTCCATATATTTGAAACAGAGGTGTTTATTATGACAGATAATTCTTTTCAAGATTTGCTGGCAGAATTAGATCAGTTAATTTCCGTTTGTGAAGAACATGCAAAAAGCAGTGATTCTGCAGAGAAGCAACGCTTTTATGAAGGCATGGCTATCGCCTATACAACTCAGCGGATGCGAATAACTGGGGAAGTTGATGCTATTGAACTGAAAGTCATCAATGAGTTATATCGTTCTCTTTCTACAACATCTTCAACCCATAGATCAAGCAAGTAAATACTGAAACCTGTTCCTTTTGGATTAAACCCAAAAAGAAAGTTGGTCATTTATTTAGCAGGAGAAAAAGCTAGAGTCATTTAAACATTCCTAGCTAGTAATGGTAAATTTTTTCAACCTAATGGTTTCTTTAATTCTTTATCATCTACAATCAAGTTTCTATACTCTTTACCATTTATACTTACGGAGTTTGCTTCGATAAAGAAGTAGTCCTTATTATTAACTTGAAAATAGAAATTTGTTGTAGATGAAAGTGTTTCTATTTCTTTTAATTCACTATTAAGACTCTCAATCTTAATTTTACCAAATCCTTGTGGAAAATAGCTTGATTCAGTTAGTAGCAAATTGGAATTTTCATCAAAATCATTTAATCTATACGTATCATACTCTGGTTCTTGATAAATATAATAAGACATGACTTGATTAAATATAATATTAATTTTGATTAATTCAGCATTATTAACACTTATTAATTTAAGGGAAATAGTTTCTTTAAGATAATTAACTTTCAAGTCAACAATAGTTTGATACTCTATTTCAGAAAAAAACTGTTGCAGTTTTTTTTCTGTATCCAAATTAACTGACACCTTAACTCATCCTCCCTATTTCTTGATTAGCTTGAGAACGCTTGTAATGTTATACGGGTTTCATTAGCATACCTTGAGGAATTACCGCATTCTCCAATATGCTTCTTTTCTTCCTACCAAGAATCTGAGCCGCTTGGCCTGCTGGATCTCAGACTGTCTCGCTAATCCCACAGGCGTCTTCGTGTATTCCGGCTGCTCCATTTTTCCAAATAATTCATTTTTCCTATTGAAAAAACAACAATCCTTTAGAAAACAGCCTTTATTAAACATCATAGTGATGGCGTGATTTTTATGGAGAGGATACTGGTGTAGCCACATATAGCCATTTCCGAGAATACAAACCTCTTTTTGGTTATATCTTTTCCGTAATGGTTCTATTATTTTAATTGTGTGAAATAAAGATACATAACCTGTAAACTCCTCTGTTTTTATAAATTCTTGAGCATATTGTTTTTCTAGTATCCGATCCCCGCCTTTATAGTTCCCGAATTTTCTTTTTATCGACATTTCACATACATCCCATTTTAACAATTTATCCGAAACCAGCCGGCCTCTTTAGGAAAATCGTCTCTGCTTAATTCTCTGCCTAATAGTAACTGGCGATAGGATGTTATTGTGCCATCATGAGATACAATATAGATTTTCTCTTTTTGTAACTGGCTGCAATTTGATAAAAATTCTTCTGCATATTTTCTAAATTTTTCTTCTACTACAGTATTAAATCCCTCATGCTCTAATGAAAAGGGAGCATTGACATCTAGTTCATAGGAAGGAAATAAATCTATTATTCTCTCCTTTCCCATCATTTCATCACATGGTAATGTCTGCTTATTAGGTAAGATAGGGAACATTCTTGGTGAAATATAAGGAGTTACTATTTTTCTACAATGAATCCCCTCACTCCAAAGCAATGCTGTTTGCATAGTTCGTACCAAAGGACTAATGAAAACAATATCCTCATGTGTTAAAGGAAAGTTCTCCTTTAACACATTCGCTTGGTCCATTCCTTTCTTGGTGAGAGAAGGATTTCTCATTTTTAGACTAGTTGGTAGATCAAGCGTATGTTCTGCCTCCCCGTGACGTATAAAGATTAATTCCATCGGATCCCTCTTCCTTTAAAAACTATATTGATTTTAACCAACCTATTAATTTCTCCATCATGGCTGGAGTAAATTCATGATTTACCTTCTTAAAAATTTCCCATTCTATATTAGTGCGTTTTTCTTCTTGAGTAAGATACTTATAGTAGTTTTCTTGTCCCTCGATCGGTATAATGGTGTCACTATCCCCATGCATAAGAAGAACAGGCGATAAACTGCTCGGTTTGTCCATTGGATCATATTTCTTTAATTGATTCTCTTCTTCTTGAGTCATCCCTTCTCTTTTATCCCGCAGGCGAAATGTTTTTTCGGTAAGTACAAATGAACCAGATCCATTTATACTTACTAAGCCACTTATGTTTGGATTCATTGCAAAGATACCATTTGCAATGAACCCACCCATAGAATTACCTACTAAAATAATATTTTTCTTCTTTAACCCTACTACTCTCACAAACTCATCAAATTCATCAATAGTCTGGAGAACTGTATTCCAAAAGTACTTTCGTGTAACGATGGAATCAAAGTGATTTTCCAATGGTTTTCTTTCATCATGATAGATGATATCAGGTATTAAAACGATAAATCCTTCTTTGGCCATTTCTTCTGCCAACTCCATGTAACCTTTTGAAGATCCACCCCACCCATGATAAAGAATTACAATTTTCTCTTTATCTTGTAGTTCATTACTAGATGCATAAAACTTATATTCACCGATCATTTGTCTTTCCACTGTATGTCCCCTTCCCTTTTTCGCCCATATTTAAATGAACCTCTTCACTTTCCCATACTGGATCAGTGAAAGATAAGGATCTCCTTTTAACCCTAGTACCTTACAAAAAGCCGGTTCTGTTTTGTATCCCTGTTTCTTTAGTGAAAGGATTTCCTTTTTTACTGACGGATCCAGTTTTAAAATCGCATGTTCAATTATCATATGTAGATAGGCATATTGCTGTTTAACAGGAATTGGTTGACCAAATAATTCAAATTCGAATCCTTCAAAAAAGAAATTTGCTTTTGTTACTTCCACTTCTCTAATCATTAAACTTTTTAAGCTGAAATTTCTCATTTTACCAAAATGCTCGGTTACAATTTGTTTAAAAGTTTCAACTTCATGGACTTCCATGATTATATCTAAGTCGGAACTATCTATATCCACGCCAATTGGAATCGTTCCACATAGGATAGGCGTATAAGGATGTAAAATTTCGTATATATTTAGTTTCTTTAATGCTAAATAGGCATGTTGTTGCTTTTCGTTCCCTAACCGTAAATAATCTAGTGTATCAAATATTGGACAGTCCATGTTTAATATATCTCCTAATATAGATTAATAACTTATGCTTTATTTCTTCCGTCCTGCTCTCTGTAAAAAAAATTTCGATTATTCTGATAATGAATAAGTACAATAAAATTATACCTTTTCATCGCTTAACTTTATGCAATACAAACTGTGACTTGCTTTTCTTAAACTCATTTTTGCTGTAAAAGGTAATTAAATCTTCCTCACAAAATAAACTAATTACATCTATATCAGACAATTCCTTTAATAATTTATCAATAAGTTGAGTACCGATTCCTTTTCTATTGTAAGAGCTATGAATAACTACATCTTCAATATAAGCTCTAAAAATCCCATCTGATATAGCTCTTGCAAAGCCTATAAGCGTATTATTTTTCCATGCGCCTACCGCTAATGCTTGGGATAACATTTTTTCCATATCTCGCTCCGTTCTTTCATTCCACCACCCAGCATCTTTATAAAGCTCCATCACTTCACTGGCTTTTATTTGTTTCTCTTTAAATGTACGCAGTTCTACTTTCATGTCATTCACCTACTGATTGCTTTATTTTAAATAGATAATTTTATAAAATCTTCTTTTGTTAATTTAACCAAAACTATATCTGGCTCACTAACATCTTCATAAGTAAATCCATAATCTACTAGAAGTTTTTGCCCTGGTATATTATTTTTAGCGACTCGGTCAACCATTACCTCACCGTTAAATTCGTAAAAATAATAGCATTAACTCTTTAAAACCAATTGAACAATTAAGATACTGATAGTAATAATGACCTTCTAAAATAAAGGTCATTATTACAAAAAAAATCTTTTTCTAGCAAATAAATCCTCCACTTTGTTTGCTGTCACTCTTGGTTTTACATCAATAGCCGTTAAATCCTCTATTTTTACCCACATCGGCAAATAAGTACCGCGATCTTGATTACGATCAGTAAATTCTTCCCCTTTTCCTGATCCAATCGTTCCACTAACTACATTCGCTAAGAAAAAATTTTGAGTTCCTTGATACTCTAGTTCCGCTAGACATTCTCTTATTCCAACCGTTACACCTAACTCTTCGAATGCTTCCCGTATAGCTGCTTCCTCTGGTTTCTATTCTTTTTCGATTCCTCCACCTGGAAAAACATAATAAGTCGAACTTTCTCTTACTCTTTTTATTAAACAAACTTTATTCTCTTCTATAATGACAACAGAACCTCTATTTCGCACTAATATTCACCTTTTCCTTATTTTTTAAGGAAGAGACTCCTTTTTTAACACCAACTATTCCATTCAATTTATACACTAGATTAACAAAGAAGGGGTCTTTTTAGAAAGGCCCTTTTCCTATAGATTTATTGAGATTTTTCTATTTATTTTAGTGGGTTACCATGAACAATATGCCAATGTAAATGTTTTGAATCTTGATACTTCCCGATATTGGTAATAACTCTGCATGCACCATGCTCTTGAGTTACTGTAGCAGCCACTTGTTTTATAACACCAAAAAGCTCCAATAGTAAATTATTATCCGCTTCTTCTAAAGTAATTAGAGAAGCGATATGTTTTTTCGGAATAGTAACGATATGGATTGGATAGAAGGGTTTTGTATGATAATAAGCTAAGACATTTTCTGTTTCCATAACTTTTCTAACCGTTGTTTTTCCGCTAAGAACCTCGTCACAATAGAAATCTTCTGTCATATTGGTTCCTCCTGTTTATTATTTAATAACGGAACTTCCATCAGTTGGATTTTCCTCTTCCTCCACTGATGATTAGTGCATTTATCGGACGATTCATTACGAGAGAGTGATTTTCTCCAGATTGCCGTTTGGTCTTACTGAGCTTTTTGAGTGGGATAAATTTTATGGTCTTTTATCCCATGGGTCGATTACGCCTATTATTTTTCTCTCCCTTTTATTTTTTATGGCTTCGATTACCCCATCTGAAATCTCTTCATGTGTTAGCCATCTTGAATGGTCTTTTTCCAAAATGAAACCTAGTTGAATCTGATAATAGCTGCAATTTTCTGGAATGGCTATTTCCTTCTTTATTTCCGATAAATCTTAACTACTACCAATAATGTGGAATAAACACCATTTATGTCCATCCTTAGAAACTTCGTCCTTTACTATATTCAATGTATTTTCCCCTATAGAATGAACCCATGCAACAACCAAATCAATTGGCCCATTCTGTTGAATGGTCCAACTTAACATCTCTCTAAATACAGTAGAATTTGTATAATCAACCAATAATGGAGTTATTTTCGTTTTAGCATTCAAGTTATCTACTAATCTATTCATAGGAACAGGGTTTCTCCCAACAATAGATGTTTTGTAGCCTTCTTGTTCAGCTAGCCATCTAGATACCTCAACAAGCATTCCTGTGCCGCCAATAATTAATACATGCGTCATTTCACTGCTACCCCCTTTTAAATCGTTTATCGGTACTCCCTTTCAGTATCTAACCAATCATTCATAATTTCTTCGTTACTAAGCTCATATTCTTCTATAGTTCCACCAATTAAAGTATGATCTACTTCTATTTCTGTACTATTTACTGTTTTTTCACTTTTATTTTCTAAAGAATCTACTAGATAATATAATTTCTGTCCATCCTGCCCCCACTTCACTCCATATATATTTTCGTATATAAGTGAAGCAGTATAATACTGTTTCCATTCATCCATTTCCAGATGATACATATACACTCTGGCACTTTCTGGGTAGCCACCTATCATAGTAATTATATTTTCATTAGGAGACCATGCAATCCCAAATGGAGGATCATACCCCATATAGTTATCCTCATCTCCAATTTTTTCGATAAGATTAAGTGTTTCTCCCGACTGTAGATTAACTACATATACACTTAGTCCTTTTTTATCCCAGATATCCATTGCTGCATATTTTTGATCGTAGGATAATTGTACGCTCTTAATTTCAGACTCCTTAGAGGGTAATTCTATTTGTACATTATTATTTGCACTCTTTAGTGTAAGCTTGGATTCTTCTCGTTTTAATAAGAAGGTTGAAGTTTCAGCGGCCATTTTTGATTGATTTTTAATGGTTATCACATTAGCATTTCTAGCATATTCAATCTTCTTCGTCTCACATCCACTTAACATACTAAAGATTAATGCTATTATTATAAATTGCCGGACAACTCGCATAATTACTCCTTTTCCTAGATACATATAAAGTAAAGAACTATACATTACTTCCTAAAAATTCCTCTTCACTTCTAACTTTAACAAACTTCTCCCATTTATATAAAGTAAAATCAATGCTATTCTATAGATAAGTTAAAATGCAGAGGTGAATGGCTTGAAAATTTTAAACTTTGGATCTTTAAATATTGATAAGGTATATTCCGTTCCTCATTTCGTTTCTGCGGGTGAGACGTTGTCTTCGACGAATTATGAAGAATTTCCTGGAGGCAAGGGGTTAAATCAATCGATTGCGCTTGCTAAAGCTGGAGCAGAAGTCTACCACACGGGAAAGATTGGAAAAGACGGTCTATTCTTGAAAGACATTTTATCTGAATCGAATGTGAATATTGATTGGATTGAAGAAACTGGGACCACAACAGGTCATGCGATTATTCAAGTTTCTTCCAGTGGGGAAAATTGTATTCTTTTATTTGGCGGAGCAAATAAAGAAATAACAATTGATCAAATTAACGATGTTCTAGTGAATTTTTCGCAGGACGATTTACTGCTATTGCAAAACGAAATCAACGATTTAGAATACATAGTGGAAAAAGCACACAAAAAAGGATTAAAAATTGCCCTTAATCCATCTCCAATTAATGAAACAATTACCAAACTAGGCTTTTCTAAAATTGATTACTTAATTTTAAATGAAATAGAAGCAAAGGCAATTACAGGTGAAAACATGAATGACAAGATTTTTCAAAGACTATTGTCATTAAACAAACAGCTAAAAATAGTGTTAACTTTAGGCACAGAAGGCGTGATTTATAAAGATAGTGTTCAAGAACATAGACAACCATCCTATAAAGTAGATGCAGTCGACACTACTGCTGCTGGTGACACCTTCTTAGGTTATTTTTTAAGTCAAATTTCGCAGCATACTGATATAAAAAAATCTTTGCAAATTGCAGCAAAGGCAGCTTCCATTGCAGTAACTCGAAAAGGAGCCGCTTCTTCCATTCCAACATGGCAAGAAGTAATCGAGACAATCTAAATATAGATCTGCTTAAAAAGGGAGGGTCTTTTAGTGATTCTGCCTTTTTAAGTAAATCTTTGTCTTGATCTTTGTTATGTCCTTAACTGAACATTGGATGAATTTTTTTGGGTAGAAAAGGATGAATAATAATGAAAAAGATAAAAACAATCTATCAGAAGGTGCAATATGAATAAATTTTCAAGTAAGTTAACCGTCTTTTTATATTTCTTATTTTTCGCAAGCACGGGAATCCTTTTGTTCATTTTCTATAAAGATTTTACTAGTACTTTTACCTATTACTTTATTATTGGATACTCTATTTTCATTATATGTTTTATCTTTTACTTACTATGGATTGCGACGATCAAGTGGAAGAATAAATTTAGCTGGTCATTACTGAGGGGAAAAATATTGCAATTCGTTTGTCTATTTATCTTATTCAGCTTAACTAGTTATCTATTTAATTATTTTTTTCTTCCCTCGCATAAAGATTTTACGTTCTCTTTTACAGCTCTTGGCTTTGCATTCGGTCTTTCTTTTCTTGACGTCACCACATTATCCCAAACAAAAAAAGATTAAAATAGAAATACGGCGAAAATACATGATGCATTATAGTTTAAATTCCATAGTGTATCATGTATTTTTTTGTTTCTTGTGCTTCTAGTATTTTTATAGCTAAATCTGTATGTTCCTTAGATTTTCTTCTGTTTTTATTGGACAAAACAATTTCTAAAAAAAGTGGTAACGATTCAGGGGGAATGAGTGTTATCCCCCAGTATGCTAAACCATTTGCAGGTCTATTATATGTATGGAAGTATGTTTTCATCATCGCTAATTGCTCTTTTAGCTCTTCTATCATATCATCATTTACTGCAATACACTTATAATGATCAGGGGCATAATGAATGTATGCTTCTTGTTTATCGAAATTGGCAATAATGCCAAATTGATGGAAAATAGCCAAGCATTTCCTTCTTTCTATTAAACTCATCTTTTGCTATTGCATTCATAAATTAAATCGTTCTTTTATCCGCTTTGCCGCCTCTTCAGCACTTATGTTTGTATTATTGATTCGTAAGTAATTACTTTGATTTATTTCTCCTGGCCAAGAATTTAAACGGTATCTTTCCATCGAAGTTTTCAAGTTATTTTCAGACCAAACGATATCTCTTTTAGTTGGTTTATGCTCTAATCGTTGGGGACTTTTATTTCGTATGATTCTTTCTTCTATCTGTGCTTCAAGCTCCACGAAATAGATGGTTCCTCCTCTTGATTCAAACAGCTCGCATACATGATTAACATAATTCCAATCTTCTTTCATATCAAATGCCCATACGTAAGTGAAGATGATGCCATCTAAATCACTTTTTGATACCGCTTCAAATATTTCATTACGAAACAGCTCAACTAATCTCTTTCCCTCTGTAGTTCCATAATCGAAAAATGTGCTAACCAAATCGATTGTCATATGATTATGGAATAGCTTTAAGTCAGTTATTTTTGCTAATTCTAGGCCAACTGTCATTTTCCCAACTGCTTGTGGCCCGAATATTAGAACAAATTTCACTTCTTATTCCCCTTTACTAAAAAATTCTTAAGTTATCTTTTCTTGTATGCCTATATTTGTTTATTTTAGCAAAGGAAATTGTAATCACAATAAAATTTGGTTATACAACTTAAATTTTCCAATTATTCATTTACATTATTAGCCATTTATACTAAAATATTATTTAGTAAATAATATTTTAGTACTTTAGGGGGTTAATAATGAGTTTACTTGATGTCTATTTACAAAAAAATGAAAAAAAGCGTTATGATGTTTATAAACAAACTGGGTTAAGCCAACAAGTACTTTCTGCAGTCAATAAAAAAAAAGTTAGCAGCTATTCTGTAAAAACCATTCAAGCCATCGCCCAAACAGTTGCAAAAACAGAAGGAAAAGTGTTGGACGAACTTTTACAATTAGAAAAAGAAAATGCCTATTTTGAAGTATTTAATACAGAAGATTTACTACTGGCCTTTGCAAATAAAGAATCTCATATTTTAATTAAAGAGGAATATAAAAAAGAAATAGAGGAACTAGCAAAAACACAGCTTTCAGAAACGGAAACACTCGGGCTGGAATTAGGTTCTGCTGGAACTATATACATTTTAAGTGAAATTTTTTATCAGCTTGTCTTAAAACTTAGTAATAAAAACAAAGATCAAAAAAAACTTGAAAACGACCTACGCAAGTATAAGATTAAAAAACATAACGAAAAAGAATATTTATTGTATTTTAAGCATTTAGACTATTAGATAAGACAAAGGAAAAGGAGAACAGTTCAATACCTTCTTCTCCTTTGTTGTTCTATTTAAACATGGCTTCGAGCTATTCTATTTCTTTTACACAATTTTTATCATGGTTTAAAGTCCTATTGAAATTTCTTTAAAACTAATTGTTTATTTTCGATTTCATAAATATAATCTGCAACACGCTCTATAAATGCTTGATCATGTGAAACAAGAATGACTGTTCCTTCATAGGCTTTTAAAAATCGCTCTAAAGCTTCGATACAATCAATATCTAAATATATTCAATCACCATACCATCCACAACTTCCCATATTTTCGTCACTAGTTTATCAAGAAAACTTCGGTCATGACTGACAAGAATAAGCGCACCATAATAGTACTCTAATTCTTCCAATAAGAATTGTTTGCCTAACTTATCTAAATGGGTTGTTGGTTCATCTAACAATAAGCCTTCTCGATAATTGGAGAAACCCTCTGCTATTTTGAGTCTCGTTAACTTTCCCCACTAAAATTTTCTATTTTCGTTTTAGGGATAGAAAGTTTTCCGATTAAGTCATACTTAACTTCCTTTGTTTCAGGTGAATTTAATTGATCAAAATAAGCGAAATCTACAAAACGATTTATTTGTCCTTTCTCTGTCGGAATCCTACCTGCCATTAATTTTAGCAAGGTACTCTTACCGGTCCCATTCTTTCCTACAATACCAATTTGATCAAACTGATTTACAGATAATCTTGGTATTGTTAACACAATCCGATCTAAATACGTAACTTCTATATTCACTAATTCAAGAAATACTTTTTCCATTATTTTACCCTCCATTGGTTATTTTCCAATAAAAAAATCACAGGCAAATTTCCTGTGATCTAGAGTAAAGGGGAAAAACTACCTTTTTAAGATAGCGTTATAGTAAATTGCCCTTTTATAAAAAAGGCAATTTAAAAAGGTAGAAATATCTACCTTTTAAACAGCATTCCATATCCATACAACACAGTCGTTACTGATATTGTACAAGAAAGAATACATCAATAGAAATAATGGTCACTAATGATTGTTTCCAATATGCAATGAAGATTATTAAAAAAGGACAGACTAATCCCGTTTACTCTGTATACACAAAACAGAGCCTTTGAACATATTTAATTACTTGTTCAAAGCTAGGAATCGAAGTCTCATCGAATGTGTCATTTTTTAATAATCCTCCTTCATTAATTACAAGTAACGTTATAGAGAGAGGAACAATGAATGGCAAAGAAAAATTCAAGTACATATTTTAACTTACAATGGATAAAAATTTGCTGTTTCAGCACTGACCTCATCTATAATACAATCTTTCCTCTTTAACAATGCATGTAATGCAGTTTGAACATATCCATTTTCAAATGTTTCTAATGGCTGAGGCAATTCTTCTTGATCCAAAATATAATATATATGATTAGGTTTAACTACTACATCAATAATTAAATCTTCAAACATGACAATATTATTTTGAATGCTATTTTTTCTCACAATATTAAAATACGCTCCTAAATACTTTCCATTTTCCTCTCTCCAAAAATATAAATTATATGGCTGATCCAACCAGTAATAGGCAAACGTGTATGTCCCTTTTGGAATAACTAGTTTCTCCTTCCCCTTCCCCATTTCAAATGGTTTTTCCACTTGATGTAAGAGAGTAATTTTTTTATTATCTGAGTGAAGAAGTTTGCATTGATATTCTTCTATTGTGGAATTATAACGAATTTTCCTTTCAATTATCGTTTTGCCATACTTTAATTTCCATTCTAACATTCTATCATCTCCAATAAATTGAACCATATTTATTAATAGTTTCCCTTTCATAATAAATATGCAAACATTTATACAAACAAGTTATAAAAGAATTCAATGATAAATCGTGATAATATTTGATTTTGTAGATAGCACTAAATGTTTTTGTAAACATGCTAAAATAAGATAACAAACTAAAGAATGATATATTTTTTAAAGGCGGAGAAAATGTATGTAAAAGTATATGAATACCATATTATGCCGGATAAGTTAGAGGAATATTTTCGCATACAAGAAAAAGTAAGCCACATCTATCGTAAATACATCGATTCAAAAACAACCTATCTACAATGTAATGATGATTCAACAAAATGGCTGGAGATAACGACATATAAAAGCGAACAAGATTATCAAATCAATATTGATTTGATCAATGAACAAGCAGAAATTCAAATATTATTTAATGAATTCCAAGCTTTACTTATCCCAGAAAATAGTCATATAAAAGAAGAAGCATTCACCAAAGTGGCAGTAATAAAATAAACTATTAGAAAAGAGGCTGGGGCAAAAGTATTCCAACTAAATATAAATCCGAACAATTATATGCAGATATTGATAAAACTTCCGTATAATTGTATGGGCTTTTTATTAATTTTAAGAAAGAAGATTTGTGCTTATTACCCGCAGACTGAATACACTTCGCTTTCCATGGGGCGAGCGCCAAGCTCCTCGCTTCTTAAGTTCCTGCTGGGTCTCGGACTTTCTCGCAGCTCCCATAGGAGTCTACGTGTATTCAGTCTGCTCCGTTTTTCCTACTAATTATATTTACTTTTGAAAAGAATTAAGCAACTTATTGGTTTCGCTACTAAATGAGAGATTGTTCGTCTTTACCCATTAGATATTTTGTTTTGTCTCAGCCTTTTCTTCTTATTTAAAGTCCTTCCAGTTCATCGAATTTTCGTTTAATAGTTCTTCAAAGCTTTTATTTTTCTCTTTTTGTCTTCGCTCTTCTCTTTTTCTTTCTTCATCCGCTTTAAGCTTGGCTTCTTCTTGTTCTTTAAGCTCGTGCTTTTTATCTTTGAGCTGTTTCGCTAATTGCTCGTTCAAAAGATCCCCTAATGTAACGGGCTTATCTTCTTGTTTCGATTTTTGTACGTTTTTCCGTTGTTTTGCCATCTGGTTATCCTCCTTACAATGCAACCTCAATTGTTTCCTCTAGCTTGACTTCGACATTCCCTTTAATAGCTCTTGTAATCATACAGCTTTCTTCTGCTTTTTGAGCTAGTTTTACTGCAAGCTTTATATCTTTTTCAGTCGCCTCTTTTTTTAATACAATTTTTGGGCGGTGGATAATCTTTTGATAGGTAAATATACCGTTTGTCACATCTACCACTGCTTCTGATTCCAATGTTAAACTTTCCTTCTCCAACCGACTTCTTTCCATCATTGCTGCTAGAGTAATAATAAAGCATGTGGCCGCAGCACCTAGTAACATTTCATCTGGATTTGTTCCTACACCAGGTCCATCCATTTCTTGTGGAATAGATATTTTTGTTTTTAGATTGCCACTCTCAATTGTGCCGACATCATTACGATAGCCCGGCCAATCTGCTTTTAAATAAAAATGATGTTCTGCCATAATTCAACCCTTCTTTTTCCTATGCTGTATGTATAATAACATATTTTTCAACTCAAGTTATACTAGAGAATTCGATACAGCACAATTGTTTTGCTAGTATCATCATTTCTATTTTAGGAGGGAATCTTAATGAGTCAAAAGCGTGATAAAGGATACAGTCAAGCTGGGAAGCCAAATGCTGATACTGTTAAACAAGCAATTGCCGCAGAAGATTTAGAAAAGGCCGTTCATCCGACAAACAGACAAAACTCCAAACAGTAGTTCTGCTTAACTGCACTTTCTAATAATAGATGGTGCAGTTTTTATATCAATATTTACTTATTCTTCCATGCAAAACAGCTTCAATTTGTAACCATTTTTTTATTCCTGCATAAAATTTTTTATCATAAAGTGAAACTTCCATCAGTGGGGGTTTTCCTTCCTCCCCCGCTGATGGTTAGTTGAACCAATCGGACCTTTACGGACAGTTGATCTCTCACCTATCTTCCTCGTATTCTCATAAGCTTGAGGCGGAAGTCTTACTGTCTGTTAAGAGAGGGATAAACATTATAGCCTTCAATGTCTATTTTTGCATAAATAAACAAGCTGTCTATTTTGTTTCTCTATGGAGAAATGATACACTCAAATTAGTTTCTGCTAAATTTATGAACTTACTGGAGGAATCGGTTTGAGAAAGCTGTTTCGTTATCTATTTTCTGTATTGTTGTTTATTACATCTATTGGAGTCTATTGTTCCAATCGATTAATGTATATGAAGAAAAAAGACAATGACTTTATTTTAAAAAGAGAGCAAGAAGCTGGCAGATTGGACCCGGTTTCATTTGAAAATTTAACTAAACAAGAAATTACCCTCCCCTCCCCCTATGGCTATGATTTAAAAGCAATTCTAGTGGAGCCTTTTGAAACAAAGAAATATATCATCATATCACATGGAGTCACGGAAAATAAAACGAGTTCCATTAAATACATGAACTTATTTTTAGAAAGAGGCTTTAATGGAATTATTTACGATCATCGGAGACACGGAGAATCTGGCGGAAAAAATACAAGCTTTGGCTATTATGAGAAATTTGACTTAAAGCAAATTGTAGATTGGGTTAGAAGAGAGAAAGGAAAGGATATAATCCTAGGTATCCACGGAGAATCGATGGGTGCTGCTACCATGATTCTTTATGCTGGCGGGATTGAAGATGGGGCTGATTTCTATATTGCCGATTGTCCTTTTTCAGATTTCACCGACCAATTAAATTATCTTATTAAACAAGAAATAAAGTTACCAGGGAAAATCTTCATCCCCATTGCCAATATATTCCTTCGAGCAAGAGCCCGATATTCGATTAAGGATATCTCTCCCATTTCGGTCATTGATAACATTAAAAGCCCAATGCTGTTTATCCATAGTCAAAAAGATGATTTTATCTTGCCAGAAATGACACAAAAATTATTTGATAAAAAACAAGGTCCTAAAAAATTATTTTTCGCTGTTAATGGCTTTCATGCTCAAAGCTATAATGAGAACAAAGAAGCGTATGAAAAGGCGATTGATGACTTTTTAAAAGAATATGTGGATATAAATTAATTAAAGGCTGTTTTCGTAAAGTTTGTTGCGATTACCCGCAGCCGGAATACACTTCGCTGTGGGGCTCGCGCTGATCCTCCTCAGCTTCGCCTCCGGGGTCTCAGACTGTCTCGCTAATCCCCATGACGTCTTCGTGTATTCCGGCTGCTCCATTTTTCCAACTAATTCTTTTTTTCGATTGAAAAAACAACAATCCTTTAGAAAAACTCTCATGGCGGCGTTACCCGCCGCCACCGTCTATCATGAAAACTTGCTCCTATCCCATGATAGAAAGTCTAAACCACTTAACACCTGACCATAATTAATAGTACAATACGACCAGTCCGAAGACTGTTTGGTGGATCAATACAAGTTGATACCCCGTTAGAAAAACTGGTTGTGACAGTTTAAAAGAACCGTCTAATGTGTTTATAAACACGAATACAAAAATTTTGTATGATGACTTCTGTCGCTTGTATTGTATTAAAATCTTTGAGGTGATTATATGGAAGCTATGATTGAACGGTGTGCAGGCCTAGATGTACACCAAGAAACAGTAGTTGCTTGTGTTTTATTTGGTTCATTAGATAAAAAACCAAATAAAGAGATTCAAACCTTTCCAACAACCACAAGTGGCCTTTTGGCACTTAGCGACTGGCTATCCTCACACAAAATAACGGATGCTGTAATGGAAAGTACCGGTGTATATTGGAAGCCCGTTTGGAATGTTATAGAATGTGACTTCCAATTAATCCTTGCCAATGCCCAACATGTTAAAAATGTTCCCGGAAGGAAAACAGACGTAAAAGATGCGGAGTGGTTAGCTAAACTTTTGCGTTCTGGACTAATTGAAAAAAATTTTGTACCGCCCAAAGAAATTCGTGATTTGCGAGATTTAACCCGGTATCGTAAAAAACTCATCCATACACGAACTTCTGAGCGCAATCGAATCCACAAAATTCTACAGGATGCAAATATTAAACTAACTTCTGTTTTATCTGACATTTTTGGTGTCACTGGTTGTCGCATTATTGAAGCCCTAATAAACGGCGAAAAAATAGGTGTGTTTGAACTTCAACAAATGGTTGATTCAAGAGTTAAGGCGAGCACAACAGATATTGCAGAAGCCCTTAACGGTGGAATACGTAAACATCATATTGATATGTTACGTTTCCATTGGGACCATATCAATCACATCGATGAAACAATCGAAAAAGTAGTTGAACGCATAGACCAAGCGCTTATTCCTTATCAAGAGGAGTGCGAACTACTAGATACCATACCGGGTGTGGATAAAAATGCATCCGCAATCTTTATAGCTGAAATGGGTGTAGACATGTCAGTATTTAAAAGTTCTAAACATCTAGCCTCATGGGCTGGAGTGAGTCCAGGAAATTATGAGAGTGCCGGTAAAAAAAAAACAGGTAAAACTCAGTACGGAAACAAATCATTAAGAACCACCGCTGTTGAATGTTCCATGGCTACAGATAGACAGTATAATCGCATATCTGCACATAGAAAAAGAATTATGAAACGACAAGGAAAATCGAAAGCACGGATCGCTTCCGCTCATTTAATCCTAACAATTGCTTACAATATTTTAAAAACAAGGCAACCATATCAGGAACTAGGCCCTGATTATGTTGATCTCGAACAAAGTAAAGAACAAAAAATGATTCAATACTTAAAAAGGAAAGGGTATCGTATTGAACCCACTAATGAACAAATTGCTTAATGAATAACAAAAGCACTATATTTAATCATTCCTAGCCTTTTAAAAAAGTTCAAATTTAGAAGGTTCAGCTTAGTGTTGCCTTTTACCTAAAGAGTTTTCATACAAACAGCCTAATTAAAAAAGGAGTCATGTCTATTGCATGCCTCCTTTTTCTGTTTAAATTTTAAATTGTTTTATCTTATCTTGCAAATCTGATGCTAGTTGTGCTAATGAAGTAGAAGAAGCCGCTATTTCCTGCATGGATGCTACTTGCTCCTCGGTAGCTGCAGAGACGTTTTCCGTACTTGCTGCAGCTTCACTTGCCATCGAATTTACTTCTAAGATAGAACCATTGATTGTATTTGTATGCTCTTTTAATTGATTAAGTGATTCACTTACTTCCTCTACTAATATAACTAGTTCATTAACAGACCCTTCAATTTTCTTGAACGCTTCCCCTGCGTCTTGAACAATATTTATCCCTGCATCTACGTCATTTGCAGCGGTTGTCATGGAGAGAGAAGTATTCTTTGAATCAGTTTGAATTTGACTGATTAGATTGGTAATCTGTTCAGCAGATCCTGCCGTTTGTTCCGCTAATTTTCTTACCTCATCAGCTACAACAGCAAAACCTTTTCCTTGCTCCCCAGCTCTTGCTGCTTCAATTGCTGCATTTAATGCTAATAGGTTGGTTTGTGAAGAAATATCTGTTATTACCTTTGTAATATCCCCAATTTCATTAATTCGAGATTCCAATGTAGCAATAGATTGAGCTAGTGATGCTACATTATTATTAATAGATTTCATTTGTGTGGTTACTTCTGAAATTCTTTTTGCACCTTCTGCAGATACATCTGACGTTTGCTCGGCTGTTTCTGCGACTTTTTTTGCACGTTCTGTTATGCTTCCAGTCGTTTCATTTACATTACGTATTCCTTCCGAACTTGACTCCATTAACCTCATTTGTGTTTCCGAACCTACTGCAAGTTCCTGTATCGTTTCCGAAATATGTTCACTTGCTTTACTGCTTTCTTCGGAACTAGAACTTAATTGTTCGGATGAAGAAGCAAGATGATGGGACGTTTCAGACAGCATTTCTATAAGCCCCTTCATCCCATCTGCCATCGTATTATAGCTATCAGATAGCGAACCCACTTCATCCTTTCCGATATATGCATATCTCTCCGAAAAATCTCCTTGTCCGCCTTTTTCCATTAGAGCTTTCAAGCGTTTGATCGGAGCGACAATCATTGATGATATATATAAACCAAATAAGACTGCAAGTGCTACGGAAACGATGATAATTCCTGCTGTTACCAGAATCATCGTTGAATAATAGCTTTCATTTTCTTTAGAAATTCGTTCCGCTTCTGCCTGATTAGTTTCTTGTAGTTCATCCAATTGACTATTGATAACATTTGTTTTAGAACGTAAATTTTTTGTATATAAGTTATAGGCAGAGTCATTAAAATTATTGAGCGCTAGAGAGATAACTTGATCCTGCAGTTGTTCAAAGCCATCATAAACATCTTTAAAGATCTTATACGCATTTGTCTCTTCCTGTGAAAGCTTTATCGCATCAAGTTTTTTAATATATTTATTTGACTCCTCCATATTCTTTTTTATCGCTTCTAACAGTTCCTGATTTCTCTTTTCATCCTCGGTTATCATTAATTCGATAATATAGCTGTCGTTTGTACGGCGATAATTTTCTATTTTCGCAATATATGTATTAGGTAATAGTTTCTCTTCATACATCTTTTGAGAATTACTAGCCATTTCTTTCATCCCATACATTCCAAATAGTCCTATTAGTATTAATGCTATTGCACTAAACATAATGATGATCAATATTTTTTTAGAAATATTGATATTTTGTAAAAATCTCATAGAAGCTACCCCTTTTCTTCATCTAATCCTTTTTTCATATCGACATAGATCGACAATACTTTAGAACATCAGGTTGAAAAATTCTATTTTTTTAGAAATAGGAGATTAATTACAAAATTTCGCAATTATAATAGTTATGCTTAAAGTAACCCTACACAAAAAAGAGGATTTGCTATCAATCATTAGTGATTGATAGCAAATCCTCTTTTTATTCTTTTACCAATACTCATTAATGAACTCATCTCGTCCAGACTTTTCTCTATCCTCTTTATAATGCTGCTTATTTTTCTTATGATAGTCTTGATGATAGTCTTCAGCAGGATAGAATGGTGCTGCTGGTTCAATTAATGTAACAATCGGCTTTTTAAATTTTCCACTTTCAGCCATTGCTTGCTTTGATTTTTCAGCAAGCTCTTTTTGCTTTTCATTATGATAAAAAATAGCTGTTCGATATTGTGGTCCACGATCCTGAAATTGTCCATCTGGATCAGTTGGGTCAATTTGCTGCCAAAATAATTCTAATAAACGTTCATATGGAAATAATTCTGGATCATATGTGATTTCTACCACTTCAAAATGTCCAGTTGTTCCTGTTTTCACTTGTTCATAAGTTGGATTCTCCACATGTCCCCCGCTATAGCCAGAAACAATACCTCCAATTCCTGGAAGTTCTTCGAATGGGGATACCATACACCAGAAACACCCACCAGCAAATGTAGCTTTTTCCATTATCTCTCATCTCCTTAATTGTTCCACTTTTTAGCATACTATTTTCAAGAAAATTAGCGATAACTCTCTTATTAGATAGAAATTAGTATATAATACTTTGGAGAAAGTTACTATTTTTTTCTTTACACTTCCATAGTTAATAAGTTATATGACATAAATACTATTTAATAATAAGGAAAAATTAAATAATAAATTACTTTTACAAAAAATGATACAAAAATCCCTTAAGCAATATCACATTGAATCCAATACGCCTCCCCTCAATGAATATGAGGAATTAGCAAATAAAATCATTCATTTAAAAAAACAACATCCTTCCCATGATCTCAATGATCTTGTTCAAGATGTAGTTTATGGGTATATTACAGATTCTCCCTATTTTTAACTGTGTTTATTTTTTATTCAAAATGCTGCCAACCAGCTTATCTGCGATTCCTGGAAATAGATTATAAAGAACACTTCCCCAATTCATCCACACTGGCAGATTGAGCTCACGTTTTGGATGCAGCATCAATCCCATTACTTTTTCAGCTACTGTTTCGGAAGACAGCATATATTTTTGAACATTTTTAACATAGTTTCCAGATTTGTCAGCCGTATTGAAAAAAGCGGTCTCAATTGGACCTGGGTTTACTGCAGAAATTTTGATATTGGAAGTTGCTACTTCCATTCGCAAACTGTTTGTAAAACCTAAAACAGCATGTTTGGTTGCAGCATAAGCACTTGATTTTGCTGTAGCTAATTTTCCTGCCTGGGAAGCAACATTAATAATATGGCCTCTGTTTTTTTCTAACATAGAAGGCAATACTTCTTTCGTACAAGCAATTACTCCGATTACATTTACTTGAAACATTTGATCAATGTCTGCCATATTCGCTTCGTGGACCATATCAAAAACGCCAAACCCTGCATTATTAAGTAAAATATCGATAAAGTCGACTTCTTGATAGATCTTCGCAAAAACTTCCTTCACTTGGTTCGTATTACTTACATCCAAAGTATAATAGCTAGCATGGACAGGAAATTGTTTATTTATATTGGCACAAATAGCAGCTAACTTTTCTTCAGATCGAGCAAGAAGAATCGGTCGTCCGCCCTTTTGTGCTACTTTTAATGCAATTTTCTCTCCGATGCCAGATGAAGCTCCTGTTATTACAATGTTCTTTCCATGTATATTTGTCAT
Organism: Niallia sp. RD1; assembly: GCF_024219955.1. Classification (NCBI taxonomy): domain Bacteria; kingdom Bacillati; phylum Bacillota; class Bacilli; order Caryophanales; family Bacillaceae; genus Niallia; species Niallia sp. RD1. The sequence continues at coordinate 4,717,893 of NZ_CP100420.1, forward strand.
ATCTTTTCACCTCGTTAATACGCACTCTTCTTAAAAAAAGGCTGTTTTTGTAAAATTTGTGGCTATGCTCCGCAGCCGGAATACACTTCGCTTTCCGTGGGGCTAAGCTTGAGTCTCCCCAGCTTCGCCTCTGGGGTTTCAGACTGTCTCGCTAATCCACAGGAGCCTACGTGTATTCCGGCTGCTCCATTTTTCCAACTAATCCTTTTTTTCTATAAAAAAACAACATTCCTTTAGGAAACAGCCTAAACAAAATATATCTAGTGTGATTATTTTCCTACTAAAATATCACATACTATATTCAAATAACATTAATAATAAAATACTATTTATATTTTTACATAGTAGATTTAAAATAACAACTAGGTTATTGACTCCGCTATTTCAGGCGCACAAAATAGCGTCTCCTATTTTTGGGGATTCCTTTCATTTCAAATACTCCAGAATAGACAAGATGACGAATCCGATATTCGAGAAAATTATGGTCTATCAAAAGATTCTCTTCCTCCATTGTTTCCCAAATAAGCTGACTAGTCATTATATAATCTATTTGTTCTTCCGCATGCATTCTTTTCCAAGCTTCCACAATTTTGTGATCATAATAATCGATTGCTACCGGTAATATTCGAATGGCTAATTTTCCCACCATCCTATTTTTCTATTGACAGAAAAGCCTTCTAACTTGCATAATCAATTGAACTACTTACCCCTTATCAACCTTACAGTCTGATTGAAGGGGGAAATTCCTACGAACACCAAAGTATCCTTCGGTTATCTTAGTAGGCTACCCCCGCAGTTCCTGCGGTTAGAAGTCTTAACGCTTCATTTTTGAGATTGATTGCTGCATTAATATCTCGATTTTCATGATGGATATGGCATGTTGGACATTCCCATTCACGTAAGCCAAGATTTTTAACCTCTTTGTTTTGGTAGCCACAACAGGAGCAAAGCTGACTGGACGGAAAGTGCTTTGCAACGGTCACCACCCGTTTTCCATACCATTTTGCCTTGTATTCCATCATGGTTTTGAATTCTGACCATGATACTTCACTAATGGCTTTGGCAAGGTTGTGATTTTTTAACATATTGGATACAGACAAATCTTCCATCCCGATTATGTCGTGGTTTTTGACAAGATCAGTGGAGATTTTGTGCAAGTAATCCCTTCTTGCATTTGCCATTTTCTCGTGAATACAGGCAACTTTTCGTTTGACTTTATACCAGTTTGAGCCACCAACGGCTCGTCTGCTCATGATTCGTTGAAATTTAGCTAACTTTTCTTCCAATGTGCGAAAGAATTTAGGGTTAGAGAAAGTTGTACCATCTGAAAGAATAGCAAAATTTTTTAGCCCAACATCTACTCCAATAGCGGAATTTGTTTTTGGTAACTCTTTCACTTCCACTTCTGCACCGATGGAAAGGAAGTATTTTCCTGACGGATTGCGTCTAATGGTAGCACTCCGTATCTTGCCTTCAACTTCACGACTTTTGGCAAAGCGAACAAGACCAAGTTTAGGAAGCTTAATATACTTACCTTCAACCGCAATATTTCCGTTTGTATGCTTTGTCGTGTAGGATTGCACAGGATTCTTCTTCGATTTAAAGCGTGGATACTTATTTTGTTTTTTATAGTATCGTTCAAAAGAATCAGCCAAGTTTTCAACCGATTTCTGCAAAGCAATACTATCCACTTCTTTCAGAAAAGAATAGTGTTTCTTTAATTCTGGAATTGCCTTTACTGTTTCATATTTGTTCAACCATTTTCCTTTCCAATTATTTGTTGGAAGCTGACTATTTTGAACCATTTCTTCAACAATATACCAATAAGCGTCTTTCTCTTTCTGCTTACCTAGAAAGAAATTGAATGTGAACCTCACACAACCAATCGTTTTATGGATGAGTTCCATTTGTTTTTTATTGGGATAGATACGAAACTTATATGCTTTATTAACGATCATTGCGCTCACTCCCCCAACACGAATATATGTTCTTATTTTACTATAAGAGGATGTGTTTTGGCTATCGCCAACCGACATTCATCTCCCCCTTATCGTTGGGCTACAGCCCTGCATATAATGGAAGAGGGAGTCTTCTGTCGGAAAATGATAAATTTACAGGATGAAATAAGAATAGTAAATGGAAACGGCTTGCTAGAGAGGAAGTTCCTTAGGCTGAAAGACTTCATCATTGTCCATCTGATTGAATCTACTTAAGAGTAGGTAGGAAAACCTAAACATAATTCGTCGTTACCGGTGAAGAGTTGTATAATTATATGCGAATGCTGATTATATATAAGCTAAGGTGGTACCACGGAAAACCTTTTGTCCTTTCTTTTTAACGTAAGGTTTTTTTCTTATTTTAGACACATTATTATAGGGGGAGAGAAAATGAACAAACTTGCTATTATCGGCGCTGGTTCTATGAGCGAGGCCTTAATTTCTGGAATTGTTTCCAGTAAGATGAGTGAGACAACCGATATTATCGTTACAAATCGTGGCAATGAGAACAGACTTATTGAATTACAGGAGCGCAATGGAATTAATTACTCTTTCGATTTAGAAAAAGTGATTGGAAATGCAGATGTTATCATTCTCGCAATGAAACCGAAAGATGTAAGAGAGGCTACGCTTCAATGGAAAGATTATTTATCTGAACGTACCCTCCTAATATCTGTTCTTGCTGGCGTTAGTATGGACAGCCTGCAACGCTTAATTGACCAAAAGGTTCCAATTGCACGTGCCATGCCAAACACCTCTGCAATGGTTGGAAAATCAGCAACTGGGATCGCCTTCAACTCTTTTGTAGTAGATACACAAAAACAATTCGTTTTAGACTTGTTTAAAACCGTTGGCTTAGTTACTGTTGTGGAAGAAGAGCAATTAGATGCGATTACTGGACTATCAGGAAGTGGGCCAGCTTATATTTATTATTTAGTAGAAGCAATGGAGAAAGGCGGACTGAAAATCGGACTGGATCGTGAAGTAGCTAACGAGTTGATTGTGCAAACATTAATTGGTGCAGCAGAAATGATTGCGGTATCTTCCAAAAGTCCACAGGAGCTTCGCAAGAATGTAACTAGTCCTGGTGGTACCACAGAAGCAGGACTCAGAATTTTAGAGCAATTTGATGTACAAAATGCCTTTATCTCTTGTATTGAAGAAGCGACTGCCCAATCAAAAAAGATGGGAAAAGCACTTACAGATGAACTTAAGCTGTCAAAATAAAGAAGACTAACCATCAGTGGGGCTTTTCCTCAACCCAATGATGGTTAGTCACACTTAACAGACCTTTACGACCAGTTAAGAATAGATAAAAGGGATGCTGTCTCTTATTTTGACGACATCCTTTTTTACTTGCTTAAATCTCAAACTCCGCCAAATCTTCTGCAATGTATGTATTAGGAAAAATAGCTCTTGCTTCCTGTAACAGTTGTTCTGTTAATGATTGATCATATCTTGCGCTTATATGTGTTAGCAGGAGACAATCTACCTTTGCTTTTTTAGCTGTATCGGCAGCTTGTACTGTCGTAGAATGATAATATTCAGTGGCAATCGAACTTTCTTCTTTTGAAAACGTTGCTTCATGAACCAGTACTTTCGCTTCTTTTGCCAAAACCTCTGTGGCAGAACAGGTTCTTGTATCCCCTAAAATAGTTATTATTCTTCCTTTGATAGCAGTACCAAGAAACTCTTGGCTATTTATTATCGTACCATCATCAAGCGTGAGATTCTCCCCATCCTTTATTCTTTTATATATAGGACCGGGCTTGATTCCATATTGCAATAATTTATCTGTATTTAACTTTCCAGGACGGTCCTTTTCGATTATTCGATAGCCATAGCTTGTTACGCCATGTTCAAGTATTTTTGCTTCCACGATAAAATCATCGTCTTCAAAAATAGTGCCTTCTTCAATCTCTACGATGTTTAAATCATATTTTAAATATGTTTGACTAACAGCAAGACTAACTCGAATATACTCGTGAATTCCTTTAGGTCCATAAACTGTTAGCGTGGTTTCTCCACCTTGGAAAGATCGGCTAGAAAGAAAACCTGGTAATCCATAGATATGATCTCCATGTAGATGGGTAATAAATATTTTATCAATTCTTCTTGGCTTAATATTTGTATATAGTATTTGATGCTGTGTTGCTTCCCCACAATCAAACAGCCAAATACTCCCCTTCTCTTCTAAAAGTTTTAAAGCAATCGCTGTAACATTTCTCGATTTTGCTGGAATACCTGCACCAGTTCCTAAAAATTGCAATTTCATAAATGCATACTACTCCCTTTCTTTTTTCTACGTTGTTCCTCATCCCACTGTATAAATAAAACTCGTTCATTAAATACTAATTCAGAATAGATGTCTTAAGTATACTTTAATGCTGCGCGTTTATCCAAATTACTAAATCATTTAACTAGTAACTTTTGCTAATATATTGTAATATCATGTTGGATGAATGAAAAAATTCTGCTGTAAATACAAATAGTAAAAATATTTGCAAAAATTACAAACAAATGTGTTGCCATATCCTTAAGAAAAAGATAAAATTTTATAACTGTATAGGTACATGTATTATTTAGGCTGTTTTCTAAAAAATTTATTGGAAAAAACCTAGCGACAATCTATACAAAAACAGTCATTATTTAAGATAAATGCACCTTTGTAAAACATCAATTTAATAATTTTCATACATATATAAATGAAATGAGGTACAAGAAAGTGAATGAAAAACAAACATCAAATGCACTTATTATGATCTTCGGAGCTACAGGAGATTTAGCCAATAGAAAGCTTTTCCCATCTCTTTATCGATTGTATAAAAAAGGTAAATTAGCAAATTTCGCCGTAGTAGGTGTAGGAAGAAGAACATTAACGCAAGAACAGTTTAAACAAAATGTTGTTAATTCTGTTTCTGAAGCAATTGCAAGTTCTAAAAATGATGACCTAGAGACATTCGCTTCTTATTTTTGCTATCATTCTCATGATGTTACAGATTCAAGCTCTTATGCAGAGCTGAAAAACATCGCAGATGATTTGGATGTAAAATATAGCTTAAATGGCAACCGCGTATTTTACTTAGCAATGGCACCAGAATTCTTTGGCCCAATTGCGATTCATCTAAATCAAGATGGATTAACAGATGTGAAAGGCTATAAACGCCTTATCATCGAAAAACCATTTGGTCATGATTTAGAATCAGCCAAAGAACTTAACGAGCAAATTCGAACTGCATTTTCTGAGGATGAAGTATACCGTATTGATCATTACTTAGGAAAAGCGATGGTGCAAAATATTGAAACTATCCGTTTTTCTAATGCAATTTTTGAAAACCTGTGGAACAACCGTTACATCAGCAATATTCAAGTAACTTCAAGTGAAGTACTTGGAGTAGAAGAACGTGGAAGATATTATGAAACAAGTGGCGCTCTTCGTGATATGGTTCAAAACCATATGTTACAAATGGTTGCACTGCTTGCAATGGAACCACCAATTAAACTTACTCCAGATGAAATTCGCTCAGAAAAGGTTAAAGTTTTCCGCGCGATGCGTCCTGTCGAAGTAGATGAAGTAGATAAATACTTTGTAAGGGGACAATATGGTAAAGGTTTCGTTGAGGATTTAGATGTACCGAGCTACCGTGAAGAACAAATGGTTAATCCTAACTCCAACACAGAAACTTTTGTCGCTGGTAAAGTAATGATTGATAACTTCCGTTGGGCTGGTGTTCCATTCTATATCCGAACAGGAAAAAGATTAGAAAGCAAGTCGACAAAAATCGTTGTACAATTTAAAGACATTCCAATGAATTTATACAATCGTCCTGATCAAGAAATTACGCCAAACCTTCTTGTCATCCATATTCAACCAGAGGAAGGTATTACATTGCATTTAAATGCTAAAAAAGCAGGACAAAACATGGAAGCAACACCAATTAAGCTTAGCTATGCAAATACAGGAATTGCAGGAATAAATACTCCAGAAGCTTATGAAAAACTAATTGATGATAGCCTTCATGGCGATGCAACTAACTTTACGCATTGGGATGAAGTAGCCTTATCTTGGAGCTATGTCGATAAAATTTCACAGGCTTGGGAACAAAATCCTGCTACTCAATTTCCTAATTATGCTTCAGGTACAATGGGACCACAAGAAGCAGATGAATTATTAGAAAAAGACGGTTTCTTCTGGTGGCCAGTAAATCAATTTGAAGTAGATGTTTGCTAATCCAATACTTCAAGTAAACCTAAAAAACGTGAATCCATTTGTATTCACGTTTTTTCTTTCGTGATTATAATTCTATTCTAAGGAGTTCCAAATGAATAAAATCAAATTAATTTTTTCTATCATTCTCGTATTCATTTTATATAATCTACTAGTTTTCTACTTAGGATGGAATGGTTATGTTTGGCTTAAATCATTAAACTTATTAACATATCCATCTATTTATATCGGAGTTGTTATCCTTTTTTCCTACGCATATATTATCAGCCATTTCCTTAAGTCAATCTCCATATTTAAAATACTTGGCGCTTATTGGCTTGCTATTTTTGAATATGGTATCTTACTATTTCCAATTGCTAATTTAGGATGGCTTCTATTAAACATATCTATTCCGTCTGAAGATACAACAAAAATTGTAGGAAGCATCGCAGCAGGAATTCTTCTCCTTTTACTTATTTACGGCACATACAATGCTTATTCCCCTGTTATTAGAACTTATAAACTTACAGTAGATAAAAAACAGGCTCATAGAGACACTCTGAGGATCGCTATGGCTTCTGATATGCACTTTGGCACTTTATCAGGGAAAAGTCATCTAAAACGTCTAGTAACGAAAATAAACGGCTTACAGCCTGATTTGATTCTTTTACCAGGGGATATCATAGATGATGACCCTCTTCCTTTTCTGAAAAAGAACATGGGTGAACAATTAAAGCAATTACAAGCTCCTCTAGGTATTTATGGTGTGTTAGGTAATCATGAATATTACGGCAAAATGATTCCTACTTTTTTAAAGGAAATGAACCGTATCGGTATTCAAATCCTAATGGATGAAAAAGTAACCATTGACGAAACCATTCGATTAATTGGTCGTAAAGATAAAACCGACAAGGAAAGACTTTCCATTCCGATGCTCCTTGAGAATGAAAATAACCACTTACCAATTATCATGATGGATCACCAGCCAGATGAACTAGAAGCTGCAATGAACGATGGTATCGATGTCATTCTATCAGGACATACACATCGTGGCCAAATGGCACCGAACCATCTGATTACAAAACGAGTCTTTGAATTAGACTGGGGCTACAAGAAAAAGAAGCAACTTCATGCGATTGTGTCCTCTGGATTTGGATTTTGGGGACCACCGATTAGAATTGGTAGTAGATCCGAAGTTGTTTATATTGAAATAATTTTTAAAGGATAAATTTTTTCACCATTCACTAGTTTATTTTTGTGAAAAAATAATTTGTTTGATTGATGTGCTGCTGAGTATAGTAGCACATTTTTTATTGATTGCTAATTATTTTCTAAGTATTTTATTGGTAGATTTTTGGGGTGATGTAAAATCTTTGGGTACGTAAAATTTGTGTAAATTCTTTTTTTGTTTTATTTGATTAATGAACGCCTTTTTCACTGCTTTTCTCTTTCTTTTTGGTGTTCATCCAACTGATGAACGCCTTTTTTCCTACTTGCCTCTCTCTTTTTGGTTTTCATTCGACTGATAAACGCTTTTTTTACTGCATTCCTTTCTGCATCTCCGTATACAATCTAAAAAAGCACACCACAATCAAAATCGTGGTGTGCTTTATAGCAATTCTTATTTTTCCATCCAGTTAGTATGGAAAATTCCCTCTTTATCAAGACGCTCATATGTGTGTGCACCGAAGTAGTCACGTTGCGCTTGTAGTAGGTTTGCTGGTAAAGTTGCTGTACGGTAGCTGTCGAAGTAAGCTAAAGCAGCTGCAAAGCTTGGTACAGGAATACCATTTAATACAGCACCAGAGATTACTTCACGTAATGCTGTTTGATAGTTTTCAGCAATCTCACTGAAATATGGATCCAATAGAAGGTTTTTCAATTCTGGATCACGGTCATATGCATCTTTGATTTTTTGTAGGAATTGTGCACGAATAATGCAACCACCACGGAAAATCATTGCGATTTCGCCATAGTTTAAATTCCAATCATATTCTTCAGATGCTTCTCTCATTTGCGCGAAACCTTGTGCATAAGAAACAATTTTGCTTAAGTATAGTGCTTTACGTACAGATTCGATAAATGCTGCTTTATCACCTGTAAATGGTTTAATTTCTGGACCTGAAAGTACTTTACTTGCTTTTACACGTTCGTCTTTCATTGCAGAAATGAAGCGAGCAAATACAGATTCCGTAATCATTGGAAGTGGAACACCTAAGTCTAAAGCACTTTGGCTTGTCCATTTACCAGTTCCTTTTTGTCCAGCAGTATCTAAGATTAGATCTACTAAAGGTTTACCAGTTTCATCATCTACTTTTGTGAAAATATCTGCAGTGATTTCAATTAGGTAGCTATCTAGCTCGCCTTTATTCCATTCTGCGAATACTTCATGAAGTTCTTGTGCTTCTAATCCTAATACATGCTTCATAATAAAGTATGCTTCACAGATTAATTGCATATCTCCATATTCTATTCCATTGTGAACCATTTTTACATAATGGCCAGCACCATCTGGACCGATATACGTAGTACAAGGCTCATCATTAACTTTTGCTGAGATATCACGGAAAATAGGTGCAACTAATTCATATGCTTCTTTTTGCCCACCAGGCATGATAGAAGGACCTTTTAAAGCGCCTTCTTCCCCACCAGAAACGCCTGTACCAATAAAGTGAATACCAAGTTCACTTAATTCTTTGTTACGTCTTTGCGTATCTTTAAAGAATGTGTTACCGCCATCAATAACAATATCCCCTTTATCTAATAAAGGCTTTAATTGTTCGATTGTAGCATCAGTAGCAGGACCAGCTTTAACCATTAACATAATTTTACGTGGAACTTCTAAAGATTGTACAAATTCTTCTAATGTATATGTTCCAACGACATTCTTACCTTCTGTTTCTTTAAGCATTTCTTCTGTTTTTTCTTTTGAACGGTTGAAAACGGAAACAGTATAACCTCTGCTTTCGATGTTCATCGCAAGGTTTTTACCCATAACCGCTAAACCGATTACACCAAATTGCTGTTTTGTCATTTTTTCCTAACGTCCCTTCTAAACTATGTATCCTTATAGTAGAATTCACTTAACTTTAGCAAGATTTTTTAAGTTATGCAACTAAAATGCAACTACTTTTCTCGTTTATTTCAAAAAAAATTTCTCAACATACTTAACTAGACTAAAATTTCTTTCCTTGCAAAAAATCTTTATTAAAACTAGTCATGGTACCAATGTCTTCTTCCTTTTTTGAAATATTATTTCTTTCAGACGCCGGCTCAATAATAGATGAACCATATTTCTCTTTCAGCTTATCAATAGCTGTCCATAACGATTCCTTCTCTGCATCTTTTTCAAAGGAAAAGAGATCAAGTTGTTTTACTACAATATTATTATCAATTAAATCTCCTGCTGTTACGCCGAGTAAGCGAACAGGATTTCCATCCCAAGCGGACTGAAAAATCTCTTTACTAAATTGGAGTATCTCTTCCTCTGTCTTAATCGAATTTGCTAATTTTTTACTTTTGGAATAATTTTTGCGATTTCCATAACGTATCGTTACCGCTAGATGATTAGCATGCACATGCTTTCTTTTCATACGCGTAGCAACTTTATTTGCTAGAGTTGCCAAGACTTGAAATAATTCTTGTTGATTCTTTACATCCCGAGGCAAAGTAGTGGAATTCCCAATGCTTTTAAATTCATTAGCTGCTTCTGGATCAACAGGCCGATTATCTTCTCCATTGGCTCTTTCCTTTAAACGGATTCCATTAATACCTAAGGCTCCTTTAAGTCCAATAGATGAAGCCATTGCCAAATCTTTAATTGTTTCGATGCCAATCGCTCTTAGTTTTTCCCCTGTTTTTTTTCCTATACCATGCATTTCTTCTACTTGCATCGGCCAAAGTATATTGGGAATATCTCGCTTTCTTAAAATCGTGATTCCCATCGGCTTTTTCAAATCAGATGCCGTTTTAGCAAGAAATTTATTAGGCGCAATCCCAATACTGCATGGTAAATCTAAACGCTCATAAATTCGCTTCTGAATTGTTTTTGCGATGTATATTGGAGTTCCTAAGTCATGACTATTCGTAATATCTACATACCCTTCATCAATCGAAACAGGTTCGACAGTATCGGAAAATTCATGGAGAATTTGAAACATCGCAAGGGATGCCGTCCGATAACGATCAAAATTTGGAGGCAAAACAATTAAATCCGGGCATTTCTTTTTCGCTTCCCATAAAGGCATTGTTGTTTTTACACCAAATTTTCTTGCTTCATAGCTGCAAGTGACGATAATACCTCTGCGTTCTTTTTCATTTCCCGCAATTGCCAGTGGCTTTCCCTTTAACTGTGGATCATAGGCCATTTCAACAGATGCATAAAAACTGTTCATATCTACGTGTAAGATAACTCGTCCTTTTTTTGGATAAAATTCCTTCATTTTGCCTTCACCAATTCTTTATGATCATTTGTAGACGCTTCTATTATAAATTCCCTATTTCCTACTTGTTGCTTATGCAGGCTGATTTTTCATATAGTCTTTAATTTCTTTTACTCCTTCAAGTGTTTCTAATAAGACATTTGGGTCTAGCATTATAACCAAACGATTTTCTAAATTAAGAACTCCTGTAATATATTCTGTTTTCTGATATGCAGAAATGCCAACCTCTTTAATTACTTCTTCTTTTATATCGAGAATCTCTTTTGCATCGCTAACAATCATAGCAAATGAAATATCTTCTGTTCGCGCAACAATTAATTTATTATTTTCATTTTCTTCTGTTTTTTGATTGTATAAAACCATTTGTAAATCAATAACAGGAATAAGCTCCTCTCTTACTTTTCTTATTCCTCTCACAAAGGATGGTAATTGAGGAACAGGAGTAATCTGTTCTTCTTTCTCTATTGATATGACATAAGAAACATCTACGGAATATTCTCCGTTTGCCACTTTAAATATAACAACCTTCTTTTCTTCCATTTATATTCCCCCAAAATTATATTTTACAGTAGTATTTTCCTATAAAATATTTTCCTCTGTTTTCTAGATAAATGCAAGCAAAAATAGAAACATTTGTTTGATATATACACAAAAAGGGTGCTTCCCTAAAAAGGAAACACTCCGAGTCGAAAATATGATTATTTACCTGTTACTTCTTCAATAATTGCAAGTACCATTTCAGCCAATTTATTTAATTCTTCTATTGGCATTTTTTCATTTGTTGTATGAATATCTTCATAACCTACTGCTAAGTTGACAGTTGGGATACCAAAACCGCAGATAACGTTGGCATCACTTCCGCCACCGCTTTGTTGTAATTCACAGCTTCTGCCGATTTTTGCAGCTGCTTTTCTAGCTACTTCCACCACATGGTCACCTTCACCAAATTTAAAGCCTGGATACATTACGTCTACTTCGACAACTGCTTGTCCGCCCATCTCGGTTGCTGTAGATTCAAATGCTTCTTTCATCTTAGCTACTTGTGCAAGCATTTTATCTTCTACCAAAGAGCGTGCTTCTGCAAGAATATCTACATGGTCACAAACGATATTTGTTTGTTTCCCTCCAGCGAAACTGCCAATATTAGCTGTTGTTTCTTTGTCTATACGACCTAAAGGCATTTTTGCTATTGCTTTAGAGGCAATTGTAATAGCAGAAACTCCTTTTTCAGGTGCCACGCCTGCATGTGCCGTTTTTCCTAGAATCGTTGCTTTGACTTTTGCTTGTGTTGGTGCTGCTACAACGATATTTCCTACTTTACCATCACTATCTAATGCATAACCGTATTTTGCTTGAATTAGCTTAGGATCAAGCGCCTTTGCGCCTAATAAGCCTGATTCTTCCCCTACTGTTATAATAAACTGAATGGTTCCATGAGGAATATTATTTTCTTTGATTACAGTAAGTATTTCAAGCATAACAGATAAACCAGTTTTATCATCTGCACCAAGTATTGTCGTACCATCTGTTACTATGTATCCATCTTTAATTGACGGTTTTACTCCAACCCCAGGAACTACTGTATCCATATGAGATGTGAAGTAAATAGGATCAACGTTTTCCTTCGTTGCCGCAAGCGTACAGATTAAATTACCTGCGCCATGACCAGTAATAGCTGTTGTATCATCCTCTATTACTTCTAAGCCTAATTCTTCAAATTTCTTTTTTAATACAATACTGATTTCTTTTTCAAACTTTGTTTCCGAATCAATTTGTACTAGTTCTAAAAATTGATTTAATAAACGCTCTTGATTAATCATTTTTTGTTCCTCCAAAAATTAGTGACATTATTAGTATACGCCTATAAAAATAGAACATCAAATAAAAATCATAGGCGTGAAATTCATTTTTCTACCTGCTAATAAAGAAAAGCTCGCTCAGCGAATATTCCATATGTTTATAGTTGTACCATTCTGCTATTCTTAGTAAAATAGACAGTAAGAATGGTTAAGACATTGGAGGATACTATGAAGAAAAAAAAAAATAGATTACAAAAGATTGTTGTATATTTAATGATCTTTATTATGCTTGCATCTACTCTGTTAATTGGAATTGGGATGTTATTTTAATGGAAGATTATTTTCCATAAGAAATAGGCTGGAACAAAACAAAATATATAATGCGTAAAGACGAACAATCTCTAATTTAGTAGCGAAACCAACTCCTTTCCATTACGCTACAGACACTCTATGCGCCGATGAGCAACCTAAGCTCCTCGGCTAAAGCCTGTGGGGTCTCTTAGGTTTTGCTCTACTTCCCGCAGGAGTTGAGTGTCCTCGCTTCATTTCACTCCGTTTTAAAAGGTTGTTTAGTTCTATCCTTTTTTTAAGAAAATATAATTAGTAGGAAAAACGGAGCAGACTGAATACACGTAGACTCCTATGGGAGCTGCGAGAAAGTCCGAGACCCTGCAGCGAAGGCGAAGCGGCTCGGCGCTCGCCCCATGGAAAGCGAAGTGTATTCAGTCTGCGGGTGACTACCACAAACCCTATTTAAAATGAATAAAAAACCCAACAATGATACGAAAATTTGATTAGCAATCTCCATATAATTGTTCGAGTTTATATTTAGTTGGAATACTTTTGTCCCAACCTTTTATTCGATAGCTCCATACTCCTCAGCTAACTCCTGAAAGCTTTTCTCTGAGTTTGTAATCAGCACTTTCGTTCCTAATGGAATGAAATCATAAATTGATTCTACTGCCTCATTTTGCATGCGAACACAGCCTTGTGACACGTATTTCCCGATACTGCCTGGATTATTGGTTCCATGAACTCCATATATTCTTCCATCTGTATTATTTGCATCAAAACCAATCCATCGTGTTCCTAACGGATTTTCCTCATGTCCTCCCACTATATTCTTTTTTCGGTAATAGGGATTAGCCGCTTTGACTGTTATTGTAAATAAACCTTCTGGTGTTAGGTCTTCTTTTTTTCCGGTCGAAACACTTATTGTCGTTTGTACGCGATTTTCATCTATTAAAGATAATTGATTCGTTTTTTTATTAATAATAAGAAAAGGATCACCTGGCAATGGATTTATGCCTAATGGCCATACAGGGGAGATTGTTAAGAGAATAGACAAAGCTAGTTTTAACATCCAATCACACTCTCTTTTTTTCTTAGTTTGTGTAATTGTTGCTTCTTTATGCGAAAAGAATACTACTCTTCGGAAAAAGAGTTTTTTAATCCCTCTCCTATTCTCTACTACTTCTAAAGACAGTGGAAACAAAAAAAAGATTTCTACGTCTAAAAGACAAAGAAATCTTCTTCTATCCATTATTAAAGCATTTTCTCTAAAAACTCTTTTGCACGGTCTGTTTTAGGATTGGTAAAAAACTCAGCTGGTGGGGCATCCTCAACCACTACTCCACCATCTAGGAATAATACTCTATTGGCAGCTTCTCTTGCAAAGCCCATTTCATGTGTCACAATAAGCATCGTTATTCCAGTGTGCGCCAGAGATTTCATTACCTCCAGTACCTCTTTTACCATTTCAGGATCCAATGCAGACGTTGGTTCATCAAATAAAATCACTTCTGGATTCATTGCAAGGGCACGAGCAATTGCGACCCTTTGCTTTTGCCCGCCTGATAAACGGCTAGGATATACATTTGCTTTATCGGCAAGACCAACTCTAGCAAGAAGCTCTTTCCCCATCTTTTCCGCTTCGCTCTTACTTAGTCCTTTCACCTTAATCGGTGCATAAGTCACGTTTTGTAAAACCGTTTTGTGTGGGAAGAGATGAAAATGTTGAAATACCATTCCAACGTTTTCTCTTATTTTTTTTATATTTGTGTTTTTTTCTGTAATATCTGTGCCATCAATGATTACTTTTCCTTTTGTTGGTACTTCAAGTAAGTTAATACAACGCAGAAAAGTAGATTTTCCCGAACCAGAAGGACCAATAATCGTCACTACTTCGCCTTTTTCTACCTGTGTATTTATTCCTTTTAAAACTTGAAGAGAGCCATAAGATTTATGCAAATTTTCAACATTAATCACTTCTTCTCATTCTCCTTTCAACAGCTTTAGCCAATGTTGTCAGTATCATTACTAGAACGTAATAAATAAGACCTGCAAGAATCATTGGCTCCAAATATGCATATTTTTCTCCACCCATTATATAGGCTCTACGCATAATATCGGTAACACCAATAACCGTGACAACCGCCGACTCTTTTGTTAAGGAAACAGCTTCATTAATTAATGCTGGAAAAATATTCTTTAAAGCCTGTGGCAAAATTAAATCGAACATTGCTTGTCTAGGTGAAACACCTAGTGCCATAGCTGCTTCTTTCTGCCCACGATCTACCGCTAAAATTCCAGCACGAATAATTTCCGAAATATAAGCAGCTGAATTCAAGCCAAAAGAAAGAATTGCTGCAACAGCTGGTTCTATTTGTATTCCTGTTAATTGCGGAACACCAAAATAGATGATCATTAATTGCAATACAAGAGGTGTCCCTCTGAATACGGATGTATAAATAGCAGCAATCCAGCTTAATACTGGAATCTTACTAAGTTTAAAAATCGAAAGTACTATCCCTAAAACAAAACCAATAATTCCAGCCACTACGACAATTTGCAATGTCACTGTGATTCCCTTTAATAAATATGGCAGGGACGGAATAAATTGTTGGAAATCTAAGCCCATTAATATCTCAATCCTTTCATTAAACACGGGGTGTGTTTTTACCTATTGATATAGCTTAAAAACAATCAAAACCACCAGTGTGAACTGGTGGTTTGCTCTGCGGCTAAAAGCCTCTCTTACCGGCCTCGGCCTTAAAGGCCCACTGAAAAGGTTTCCCTTCTGCACCACATTCACTCACCAATTCTAAAGAATTTCTTTATTTACTTCCGATTTTTCTCACCCGTGAACGGATCGAATTCTTCGAACAAAGTTAGCTGATCAGCCATATAATCTTCTTTCAGCTGATTTCTTATATATTCTTGTATTTGTTTCTTATTTCTCCCCACGGTATCAACGTAGAAACCACGACACCAAAATTTACGATTCCCATAGCGATATTTCAAATTCGCATGTCGATCAAATATCATCAGGCTACTTTTTCCTTTTAGGTAACCCATGAACTGCGATACACTTAATTTTGGTGGAATACTAACCAACATATGGATATGATCCGGACAGGCATTTGCTTCATGTATAATGACACCTTTTCTTTCACATAGCTCTCTTATGATTTGTCCTATACTCTTTTTGTATTTGCCATAAATAATTTGCCTTCTGTATTTTGGGGCAAAGACTATGTGATACTTACAATTCCATGTTGTATGTGCTAAACTGTTCATGTCCTTCATAAGGGCATACCTCCTTCTTGCGTGAGATAAAGTGGTCGGGAAACCAACTTTATCCTACCATGAAAGGAGGTTTTTTTGTTACCTCGCTATAAGCTCTCCGGAACCCCCGGCATAGCCAGGGGTTTTCGAAACCATCAAAGAAAACGTTTAGGGCAATGTTTGCCCTAAACTGTCCCCCACTTAAACCTATCTTATTTACCAAACCATTTTACAACTAACTCGTCAATCTCTCCGTTATCTTTCATTTTCTTTAATTCAGCATTGAATTTTTCTGTTAAGTCACTATTCTTTGGAAAAGCAATAGCATAACCAGCGTCTTCATTCGCTTCTATTGCTGGGAAAGATGTTAGCGTATCTTCTTTATTTAAATAACCAGTTGCAACTACATCTTCAATAATTGCTGCATCAAATCGACCTGCTTTAATTTCTTGAATTAATTGTGGAATACGGTCACGGTTTTCTACAGTAACTTTTACCGTTTTAGCAATTTCTTTTGCTGCATCTTCTTGAATAGACCCTAGTTGTACCCCAACCTTTTTCCCTTCAAGATCCTGAACACTTTTAATATTGCTATCTTTTGTTGTAACAACTAAGTCTTTTGCAGTAAAATATATATCACTGAAATCAACATTTTCAGCTCTTTCCGGTGTTGGAGACATACCGGATAAAACTAAATCTACTTTTCCAGATTGTAATGCAGAAATTAATCCGCTAAAATCCATATCTTTTACTTGGATTTTGTAACCAAGCTTTTCGCCTAATGCATTAGCTAAATCAATATCAAAGCCGATAATATCATCACTTTTTGCGGTATCGATATATTCAAATGGAGCATAATCTGCAGAAGTTCCCATTACAAGTACTTTTTCATCAGAAGATCCACTATCACTATTTGAACTATTTTCATCAGTAGAAGTACCACATGCGCCTAAATTAAATACTATAGACAACAGCATTAATGCTAGTAATTTTTTCATATTATTATTATCCCCCTATACTTACTTAAGCTTTCATTCTTTATTAATATTGCTTGTTTGTTGCAAATTATTAAATGATCTTTTCATTTATATTCATGCAACAATATGAATTTTAACACATACTTATAATTATGCAATATGATTTATACAAATCCATTAAATAAAATACTATTCTGAAAAAACTTAATTTTCTTTCAATTAAATCAATACATAATTTTTAATTTTATTTGAATTTACAAGCGAAAACTTTTAAGGAAGATATGAATAATAAAAGAAGCCGTGAAATGAATTCACTTCGTAGATAACATCAAAAAAGACTCAAAATCCTGAGCCTTCAGACTGTAGACAAACCCCTGAATTTTAGATATAGAGGTTTGTCTATAGTATATTTATTAGTCTCTTTGAAGAGGGATGTTGCTTTCCGCTCCAGGGGTTCGCTTTCCGTGGGGCTCGCGCTTAGCCGCGGTCTGCCTTTGGCCTGCAGGGTCTAAGCTGTCTCGCTAATCCCACAGGAGTCTCCCCCCTTCCACTCCAAGCAACGCATGAAAATTCAATGTAAGTTTCTAAAAATCTTTTTGTCGACAAACTGAAGGCTCAGAATCCTGAGCCTTCTTTACACAATATACAGTGTTTATTTTACTTCTTCGCAATGTTCTTCAAATGCGTTTTGTAGTTTTTCCACAACTTGCATTGGATCGTGGCCTTCAATTTCATGGCGCTCGACCATTTTCACTAGTTCGCCATCTTTCATTAATGCAAAAGAAGGAGAAGAAGGAGGAAAACCTGTAAAATACGAACGAGCTTGTTCTGTTGCCTCTTTATCCTGGCCTGCAAATACGGTTACTAATTGATCAGGTCTTTTTTTATAATGTAAGGAGTAACTTGCAGCTGGTCTTGCAATTCCACCTGCACATCCACATACAGAATTCACCATTACTAGTGTGGTACCTTTTTTTGATAATGCTTCATCTACTGCTTCTTTTGTTGTTAGTTCAGCATATCCAGCCTCAACTATTTCTTGGCGTGCTTGACGGACAACATCATTCATGAATAAATTAAAATCAATATTCATTATTTCGCTCCTTTTATGAAATATATTCTTACTACATTATTATAAAAAAAGTATGCATTTTCAATTAATCTGTTTGCATTAATAGATTGGTGTTGTTTCCTCAGAAGTATTTTCAAGAATTTCCTTTACCCTTTGTAAAAATCTTCCGCAAACTAATCCGTCTAATACACGGTGATCTAATGACATGCAGAGATTTACCATATCTGATATAGCAATCATATTATCCTTTATAACAGGTCTTTTTACAATTGACTCCACTTGAAGGATAGCCGCTTGGGGATGATTGATAATTCCCATTGACTGAATGGAACCAAACGATCCAGTGTTATTCACTGTGAATGTGCCCCCTTGCATTTCATCAACAGTAAGTTTTCCTGTTCTTGCTTTATTTGCAAGTTCTGTAATCTCTCTTGCAATCCCTTTAATCGATTTTTCATCTGCATTTTTGATAACTGGTACGAATAGTGCCCCCTCGGTTGCTACTGCGATGGAGATATTAATATCCTTTTTCTGAATAATTTTGTCTCCTGCCCACGTTGAATTAATTTGCGGGAATTCTTTTAATGCACGTGCAACTGCCTTCACAAAAAAGGCAAAGAATGTTAGGTTATAGCCTTCTTCCTTCTTAAAGGAATCTTTCACTTTATTTCTGTATTGTACAAGTTTTGTTACATCCACTTCGATCATTGTCCAAGCATGGGGAATCTCATGCTTACTCTTAACCATATTGCTAGCAATCGCTTTTCTTAGTCCTGTTATCGGGAACTCTTTATCTCCTGCTTGTGTTTGCACATTATGTACAGATGTTTCTTTTTTCGGTATAGGATCAGCAGGTACACTTGATCCATTTGCTGGCACTTTCTCATCCACTTTTCCTTGTGGAACCCCTTCTTGTATAGCCTTTTGTACATCTTTTCTCGTAATTCTTCCTCCTGCGCCAGTTCCAGTTAAAAGCGTCAAATCAATCCCAGCTTCTTGAGATAGACGCAATACTGCTGGTGAGTATCTTGCTTTTTGACTTGTATCTGTATTTATAGACGCAGCTGCTTTTTCTTCCGTCTCTTCTTTGGCAGGTTGTTCTTCCTGAGAATTGTCCCCTTCTACTTCAATGGTGCAAATTACTTCGCCAACTTCGAGCGTCTGTCCCTCTTTTGCTATTAATTCTTTGACCTTACCTGAAAAAGAAGAAGGAATTTCGGCATTTACTTTATCGGTCATTACTTCCGCAAGTGGGTCATATTTGTTTACAACATCTCCAACCGAAACAATCCAGTTGCTTATGGTTCCTTCTGTTACACTTTCACCTAATTTAGGCATTGTTATTTTTTCAATTGGCATCGCTTTTCACTCCTTCTTATGCGATTTAGAATTCTGCAAGCTTTCGCATTTCTGTTTCTACTTTTTCTGGCGTAACTAAGAAGAATTTTTCCATTGTTGGCGCATATGGCATTGCAGGAACATCTTCCCCTGCTAATCGCATAATTGGTGCATCTAAATCAAACAAACAATTTTCTGCAATAATTGCTGCAACTTCACTGATTACACTGCCCTCTTTATTATCTTCTGTAATTAAAAGAACCTTACCTGTTTTGGAAGCAGCTTCCATAATTGCTTTTTTATCAAGTGGATAAACCGTTCGCAAATCTAAAATATGTGCAGAAATACCATCTTCCGCTAATTTTTCAGCAGCTTGCAAGGCAAAATGGACACATAATCCGTACGTTATAACTGTAATATCTTCGCCTTCTCGCTTGACATCTGCTTTGCCTATCGGCAATACATAGTCCTCTTCTGGAACAAACCCTTTAATTAATCGATAAGCACGTTTATGCTCAAAGAATAAAACCGGATCAGGATCTTGGATAGCTGCCTTTAACAATCCTTTTACATCATATGGTGTTGAAGGCATGACAATTTTTAATCCTGGCGTATTAGCGAACATTGCTTCTACTGATTGAGAATGGTAAAGTGCACCGTGAATACCGCCTCCGTAAGGTGCACGGATAACAATCGGACACGTCCAATCATTATTTGATCGATATCTAATTTTTGCTGCTTCGGAAACGATTTGATTTACAGCTGGCATAATAAAATCAGCAAACTGCATTTCTGCAATCGGTTTTAAACCATACATCGCTGCTCCAATTCCCACGCCTGCAATTGCAGATTCTGCGAGTGGGGCATCAATTACTCTTTCTGCCCCAAATTGTTCGTAAAGGCCTGTTGTTGCTTTGAAAACTCCACCTTTTACCCCAACATCTTCTCCAAGGATAAATACTTTATCATCTTTCTCCATTTCTTCCCGAATGGCTTGAGTCACTGCGTCTATATAGGATATTACTGGCATCTTTTCATTTCCCCCTTAATTGCCGTATACATATTTCAAAGTATCTTCTGGTTGTGCATATGGCGCTTTTTCTGCATAATCTGTTGCTTCATTTATTTCTTCCGCAATTTTCTTATTTAATTGCTGATCTATTTCTTCTGTCAATATACCAGTAGAAACTAAATAAGCTCTAAATGTTAGTAACGGATCCTTTGCTTTTGCCTCTGTCACTTCTTCTCTTGCACGATAGCTGCTATCATCGTCATCAGAAGAATGAGGAGTTAAACGATAAGAAATTGTTTCAATTAATGTTGGTCCTTCTCCTCTTCTCGCTCTATCTACTGCTTCTTTCGTAACACGATATACCTCAATTGGATCATTTCCGTCAACTGTATATCCTGGCATACCGTAGCCGATTGCTCGGTCGGAGACATTCGCACAACCTAATTGCTTTTCGATTGGAACGGAAATAGCATATTTATTATTTTCGCATAGAAAAATAACAGGTAGCTTGTGAACACCAGCGAAGTTTGCTCCTTCATGAAAATCTCCTTGGTTAGATGAGCCTTCCCCAAAGCTAACAAATGTAACAATATCTTTCTTTTCTATTTTCCCTGCTAATGCAACACCAACAGCGTGAGGTACTTGGGTAGTTACCGGAGAAGAACCTGTAACAATACGATTTTTCTTTTGACCGAAATGTCCTGGCATTTGTCTTCCCCCTGAGTTAGGGTCTTCCGCTTTCGCAAAGCCTGACAGCATAATTTCCTTTGTTGTCATGCCAAAAGTTAACACAACTCCCAGATCCCGATAATAGGGAAGCATATAATCTTTTTCCCGATCAAATGCAAAGGCTGCGCCCACTTGTGCCGCTTCTTGTCCCTGACATGATATAACAAACGGAATTTTTCCTGCTCGATTTAATAACCACATTCTTTCATCAATTCTTCTTGCAAGGAGCATTTGCTCATACATTTCTAATACTTGATCATCTGTTAAACCAGCTTCTAAATGGCGATTATGAACCATTGTCATATTATTACCTCCTAATTGATTCATCTTTGTTCCCCCTATATTAAAATGAACATTTTTCAACTTTTTTACTAGCTATGAATGGCTTTGCCCTCAACTGCAAGGGCTGCTTCCCCAATTGCTTCCGTTAAACTTGGATGAGGATGAATTGTATTACTAATTTCCCACGCAGTTGCATCTAGTACTTTTGCAAGAGCTGCTTCTGCAATAAGGTCTGTTGCATGTGCTCCAATAATGTGAACACCTAATAGATCATCTGTCTCTTGATCTGTAATTATTTTTACAAAGCCATCTTGCTCCCCGTAAATAAGTGCTTTGCCAATGGCTTTGAAAGAAAACTTTCCTTTTTTAATCGTAAATCCAAGCGCAATAGCTTCCTCTTCTGTATAACCAACACTAGAAATCTCTGGACTTGTATAGATGCATTTGGAAACTGTTTTATAATCGAGCGGCTGTGGATTTTCGCCTGCAATATGTTCTACGGCAATAATCCCTTCATGTGAGGCAACATGTGCTAGTTGCAATCCTCCAATACAATCTCCAATTGCGTAAATATGCGATTCTTTTGTTTGATAGTATTTATTTGTTTCAATTACATTATTAGCAACTGCAATTTCAGTATTTTCAAGACCAATTCCTTCCACATTTCCGATGCGTCCTACAGATACAAGCAGTTTATCACCTTCAAACGTCTGTATATCACCATTTTTTTCTGCTTGAATAGTTACACTAGATGAATTTTTCTGGACGGTGTCTGCTAATACCTTCGCACCTGTAACAATCTTGATCCCTTTTTTCTTTAGGATTCGTTGTAATTCTTTACTTATTTCCTTATCTTCTGTTGGCACCAATCGATCGCTATATTCTAAAATAGTTACTTTCACATCAAAATCAGCAAGCATAGAAGCCCATTCAACCCCTATTACTCCCCCACCAACGATAATAATGGATTTAGGAAGTTCTTCCATTTGTAATGCTTCCTCAGAACTAATGACAGTCGAACCATCAATCTCTAATCCTGGTAAGGTTTTCGGTCTAGAGCCTGTTGCGATGATTACATTTTTCGGGATCAACATTTCGTTTTCTTCTCCATTATTCATTTCAACGGAGATCGTTCCTGGCATTGGAGAAAAAATAGATGGTCCCATTATTCTTCCATTTCCTTCATAAACATCAATTTTCCCTTTTTTCATTAAATATTGCACACCGCTATGAAGCTGGCTTATGATGCTTGATTTTCTTTCTTGCACTCGATTAAAGTCCAATCGTATATCTGATGTAATAATCCCAAATTCTTCACTTTTTTTTACTGTTGCATAAACTTCTGCACTTCTTAATAGTGCTTTGCTCGGAATGCAACCATTATGTAAACATGTACCACCTAATTTTCCTTTTTCAACAACTGCTGTTTTTAAACCTAATTGGGAAGCGCGAATCGCTGCTACATAACCACCAGTTCCTCCGCCTAGAATGACAAGATCATATTCCTTTGCCATTATCTTCACACTCCTCTCTATCTCCATACTCTTTTGGTATTTCTTCCTTACGTAATACTCGTAAAACTCCTTCTGCCAATGATTGTCGCTCATTTTCACCTGGATATACCATTATATCTGCAATCCAACTAACACGTTCCATAATTAATTTTACAAAAAGGTTACTAAACGCAAGTTCACCTGTTAAAATAATTGCATCTACTTTCCCAAATAACACTGCACTGGCACTACCAATTTCCTTAGCAACCTGATAGGCCAATGCTTCAAAAATTAGATAGTTAGGATTGTCTGGATTTTGAAGCTCTTCTTCTATTTGAAGGGAACGTGGTTTGTCAAGATAAGCCATTACCCCTGAATGATACAACAATTGTTGCTTCATCTCTTTATACGTAAATTCTCCAGAGTAGCATAAATCTACTAAATCACCATGAGGCAGTGTCCCAGAGCGTTCCATACTAAATGGTCCTTCTCCATTTAATCCATTATTCACATCAATTACTTTTCCATTTGAATGTGCACCAATCGTAATCCCGTCCCCAAGATGAGCGATGATTAGCTTCACTTTCTCATACTTTTTGCCAAGCTCCATCGCTGCGCGTCTGCCAGTTGCTTTATGATTAAGTGCATGAAAAACACTTTTTCTTGTAATTTTTGGATAGCCAGAAATTTTAGCAATGTTGTCCATTTCATCGACGACGACTGGATCAACTATATAGGAAGGAATTTCTAAATGCTCTGCAATTTCATAAGCAATAAGAGCTCCCAAGTTTGATGGATGTTCACCTCTTGTTTGTCCAAGTAAATCATTACGCATAGCAGCATTGATTATATAGGTACCTCCATCGATTGGTTTAAGTAACCCCCCTCTACCACACACAGCAGCTAGCTTGGAAAGATTAATTCCTTTATCCACTAGATATAAGAGAATTTCATTTGTTCGGAACTTATATTGAGAAACAATTGATGAGAATTCTCGTATTTTTTCGGAATCATGATGCAAATCTTCTATAATAATTGGAACCTGGTTTTCATATAGAGCGATTTCTGTTACTAATGACCTTGGGTTTATTACCAATATACGATATCTACTCATCTTAAAAACCCCTAGAAAAATTAATTTAAGTGATACTTATCTAATTTATAATATAAATTTCGGACAGAAAGCCCTAATGTTTTAGCCGTTAATGTTTTGTTTCCCTCTAACTTTCTTAACGTTTTTTCTATAATTACTTTCTCGTATTTTTCAACTAACTCAGATAGTGGTTGATCCACATCATCTGTGGTATCTTCCAGTTCGATTGGTTGTTCCTTTTTTTCTCCTGAATGAAAAAGATGCTCCAATTTTAGCACTGTCTCTTCTTCCTGAACCCTTACGACTGCAAGCTGTAAAATTGCTTTTAATTCTAGTGCATTGCTCGTATAAGAATAAGATTCTAATGCTTTTTGCGCTTCTAAATCGATTTCTTGTATCCATCTGTCACTTTCTTGATTTAGCTCCATGAGAAAATACTTAGATAATGGATAAATATCTTCTTTACGCTCGCTTAAAGGTGGTAAATAAATATTCGTTTTCATTAACTCATCATACAGCTCTTCTAAAAATACCCCAGCGATTAAGGCTTTTTCTAACTTGATAGGAGATGAAATGATCAGGCGAAAAGACGCCTGCTTCTCGCCCTTTCCAAATTCCCTTAGTTTTTCTAAAAGCAATGTTTGTTCATCGATCGATAAATAAGTGACATTTTCTAAGTAAATTGTTCCTTTATATTTTGTACAATTAGTGCTTAGAAACTTATTCAGTTGTGCTTGATTTCTTTTTGGGTGGATACGTTTAAAAAGTTTAAACTTATTTTCACTCCAATTGTGAATAGCATTGGCAAGCATAAACTTGCCAGTACCTTCCTCACCTCTAATAAATATGACACGTTTAGTTGCAGCTGCTAGCTTTGCCTGCTCGATGGCAAACTTCATAAACGGTGATTGATATATAAAATCGTCAAATTGATAGTTATGTTCCAACCCTCGGATAATTGCTTTTGTTTGTTGAAGCTCTTTTTTTAAATAGACAGTTTCTGTTTTATTTTTAATAATTTGCAGACAGCCTTTTAATTTGCCATCGACTATTATAGGTGTACTTTTTATCGAAAGACACAAGGTGTCTGTATTAAGTGTTATCTCCGCATCCCGTCTTGTTTGAAAAACTTCTTCTCTATTCTTTATTACTGATTCATGTTGTTCTTGGTCAACTACAGAAATCAAACCATCGTATGATGGATTTTGCATAATAACAAGACCTTGCTCATCGACTATTACATAAGCCTCTGCACTTTTTTGCAAAATTAGCATTAACAACATTTGAATATTGTCATCATCTAACCATTCTCTTTTTTGACTAGCTTCTTGCAATACTGCAACAGCACCAATTATTTGATTTTCTTTATCTTTAAGTGGATAACGAGAAATCAAAAGATAATCTGTGTCAGAAATTGCAAACATTTTCTGTTCTTCTTTTCTTTTTGTATGTAAAACTCTCATCATTCCACTGTTAGGAATAATGGATAAAATATGCTGATCTATTTGAAGATGATATTGCTTTTGCACCATTCTTTCAGCACTTTGGTTGAAATAGCAGATGACTCCATGATTATCCACAAGGATAATCCCTTCCTTCAATTCATCAAAAAGGGTATAAGAGGTTGACTGTATTGTTCGATCGATCATTAGCACACTTCCTATCATCCGTGCAATTTATTTCATATCTATACTATACCTATCTCTTCGTTATTATGCAATTTTTTTCCCGTTTTCATTTTTTTCTGAAAAAAGGGACGAGCTTATGACTTCTCTGGATGAGAGCGATCATCTTAAAAGATAAAAAAACTATTCCAGTCAAACATAGACCCAAACGATTATAAGAACATGCTAATGAAGGGCTCGTATAGTCGTTTGGGCTTTTTTATTCGTTTTCAAAAAGGATGTTTCATGAGGTTTGTTGCTATTTACCCGCAACCTAAATACACTTCGCTTTCCTTGGGGCTCCCGCTGAGCCGCTTCGGCCCTTGGCCTGCAGGGTCTCAGCTGTCTCGCTAATCCCACCGGAGTCTACGTGTATTTAGGCTGCTCCATTTTCCAATCTATTTCATTTTTTTCTTGGTAAAATAATTAGGTTTTAGAAAATAGCCTTTAAAAACGAAGTGAAATGAAGTGTCTATAGCGTAATGGAACGAACTAGTTCTTACACTTTATTTTATTTAAAAACAAATAAAATAAAGTATGCGAAAGCAACCTATATTTACTAGCTAAATGAGAGAATATTTGTCTTAACAGCGTATCTATTTTGTTAAATCCCAACCTCATAAATTCAAAAACAAAGGTCTCCCCTATCTTTCTAATGGCTTTAGAAGGATAGGGGAGACCTTTGTTCTTTATAACTGTGTTAAAATTTCTCGTGCGATTATTGGCTCATCTGTAATAATTGCTGATATTCCTTCCTTCATAAGTGCTCTCATCGTTTTCGAATTATTTACAGTGTAGGCTCTTACTTTTATATTATTCGATTCAGAAGCTCTGATTATTTCTCCGTTTAATCGTTTATAATTTGGATGAAAACCTTTGGCATTTATAGCATTGGCATAAATCCATGGCTGATAGATACCATCTGACAATAGCGGAGCCGTTTCTATTTCTGGAGCAATGCGATAACTATGAACGAGACTATAATGATTAAAGGAAGAAAAAATGATCCGTTTTTCAAATCCATATTGTCTGATGAGATTAATTGTTTTTTCTTCCATTCCCTCATAGGAAATCTTATTATTCTTCATTTCAATATTACAGATTATTGAATTCCCCTGCATCCATTCAAACAACTCACTTAACGTTGGAATAGTTTCTTTATTACTATACTTAAATCGATGTCCTGCATTTAACGCTCTTAATTCTTTATAACTCAATTGTTGCACAAAACCTGAGCCGTTAGTCGTTCGATCAACTTTTTCGTCATGGATGATAACAATTTCCCCATCCTTAGTCATTTGAATATCTATCTCTATTCCATCAGCCTTTGCCTTTTCTGCTTCTACAAAAGCTATCATTGTATTCTCAGGATAATTTGCCGAAAAACCTCTATGTGCAAATATTTTCGTCATATGAATTCACATCCTTATGTAAAACTTCCTTTTATTAGCAATAGAATATTCATTTGTATTGCTAATAAAGCGAAACTTCCATCAGTGGGGGTTTTCCCCAATGTCATAAACCTAAATTGTAAAAATATGTAAATATTAAAAAAGATTCATAAAATTGTTGTATAAAATTGAAAAAACCCCTTGACTTTTCAGAAACACCTCCATAATCAGCGTGAATACCAGTTCTTGGTATATCTCGTACGAAATGGGGTTTTTTTGTTGAAAAAAAGCAAGTTTTTAGAAGCGATTGAAGTATGTAGGGAGGTATTGTACGATTTCCATTTCATGTGCGATTCCCGCATGAAATCAACCTACTTTACACGTAAAGGAGGCAAATTGACTTTCCCAGAAACAATTTTGTTTGTGCTAAATCTAGTAACGAGAAGCTTGCAGATTGAGTTGAATGACTTTTTTGAGTTGATTAAAAAAGAAGGAGAAATTATAAGTAAACAGGGATTTTCACAAGCGCGAAAAAAAATAAAACCAGAAGCCTTCAAGACGTTATTTGACACCATTACGACGTGGTTTTATCAGACAAATAACTCCTTTAAATATAAGGGCTTCCGGTTATATGCGATTGATGCGTCTATCATAGAAATAGCCAATTCCCAAAGGCTAAGAGATACCTTCGGCGCATCAAAGGGCAATGGCAAGGAACTTGCCAGAGCCATGGTATCTACTATTTATGATATCGGAAATGATTTATTTGTAAAGGGGATAATCACAAAATGTACAGATAGCGAGCGCACAGTAGCGATAGAATTAATTGATAGTTTCCTAGAACTGCGTTCTAACCACGACCTTTTTCTTTTTGACCGTGGGTATCCATCTCAATATTTCTTTCACTATCTTTTGAAGAATAAAGTGAATTTTGTTGTTAGAACGCCAGTTAATTTTTACCGAGCCGCTATAAAAGAAGGGATCCCTGATCAGGTCATTGAACTCAAGTATAAAAGCAACGTCATGCGTTTGCGTGCGGTCCGTATCCCATTAGGCTCTGGAGAAGATGAATTACTTATAACGAATATATTAGATGAGTCTTTTGATATTCCGGCTTTTAAAGAGTTGTACTTTAAACGATGGTCAATCGAAACAAAATACGATGTCTTAAAAAACAAAATACAGATTGAAAGATTCTCAGGCGAAACAAAACAGACGATTGAACAAGAGTTTTATGCTGCTTTATTTTTAAGCAACATGGCTTCCCTACTAAAGCATGAGTCAGATGTGATCATCGCCGAGGATCAGAAGGATAAAGACTTAAAGCACAAATATAAAACTAACACCAATATTTTAATTGGCGCACTAAAAGATAAGCTCATTTGTTTAATCATTGAACCAAGTCAAAGGCGAAGAAAAAAGATGTATAAAGACCTACTGAACGAAGTTCAGCGAAATAGAGTCCCAATTAGACCTGGAAGGAAATTTAAACGTTCCAGAGGGCTAAATGCGAATAAACATGGATTTGGACAACGACCAGCTATCTAACAAAACGAACAAATAGGAAAATCAGGGAAATGCCAAAAAAATTAAATAGGCACTTCCCGGGCATCCTATTGGCTTTTTTAGTTATCAGAATATTATAAACATCAATTTTGGTTTACCACTGGTAATTACTGGTTTCTTAACTTGATGACATTGGGGTTTTCCCTCCTCCCCCCACTGATGGTTAGTTGAACCAATCAGACCTTTATGGACAGTTGATCTCTCACCTAGCTTCCTAGTATTCTCATAAGCTTGAGGGGTGGAGTCTTACTCTCCGTTAAGAGTGGAATAAATGATAATCAAAACCACCAGTGTGAACTGGTGGTTTGCTCTGCGGCTAAAAGCCTCTCTTACCGGCCTCGGCCTTAAAGGCCCACTGAAAAGGTTTCCCTTCTGCACCACATTCACTCACCAATTCTAAAGAATTTCTTTATTTACTTCCGATTTTTCTCACCCGTGAACGGATCGAATTCTTCGAACAAAGTTAGCTGATCAGCCATATAATCTTCTTTCAGCTGATTTCTTATATATTCTTGTATTTGTTTCTTATTTCTCCCCACGGTATCAACGTAGAAACCACGACACCAAAATTTACGATTCCCATAGCGATATTTCAAATTCGCATGTCGATCAAATATCATCAGGCTACTTTTTCCTTTTAGGTAACCCATGAACTGCGATACACTTAATTTTGGTGGAATACTAACCAACATATGGATATGATCCGGACAGGCATTTGCTTCATGTATAATGACACCTTTTCTTTCACATAGCTCTCTTATGATTTGTCCTATACTCTTTTTGTATTTGCCATAAATAATTTGCCTTCTGTATTTTGGGGCAAAGACTATGTGATACTTACAATTCCATGTTGTATGTGCTAAACTGTTCATGTCCTTCATAAGGGCATACCTCCTTCTTGCGTGAGATAAAGTGGTCGGGAAACCAACTTTATCCTACCATGAAAGGAGGTTTTTTTGTTACCTCGCTATAAGCTCTCCGGAACCCCCGGCATAGCCAGGGGTTTTCGAAACCATCAAAAAAAACAGGCTCCAACATATGTCAGAGCCTGTATCGTTTTTGTTAAATTAGTTTTTTACTACGTTAGCAGCTTGAGGTCCGCGTTGACCTTCTTCAATGTCAAAGCTTACTTCTTGACCTTCATCTAAAGTTTTGAAACCTTCAGTTTGAATAGCGCTGAAATGTACGAATACATCTTGTCCTTCTGCTGTTTCGATGAATCCAAAACCTTTTTCTGCGTTAAACCATTTTACTTTACCTGTAGCCATTTCTTGTTTCCTCCTATGTGCTTAATGCACAAATGTATTACTATCCTTGCTCGTAGTAAAAAATAAAGAAATATGTAAATCTCAACTATTTTCTAAAGAACAAAAATAAGTCTCCTTAATATTAACAGGTTCATCTACAGAAAGCAAACCTTTAAGAATAAATTTTTCAATTTTTTAAAATAAATTCCTTATTTTGGATTTATCACAATTAATTACGCTTCAAAGATTTGCCTCTTAAGATTAAATAAAGGCTTTCTTGGTATCATTTCAATCATACCAAAACAGCAAACGTCATTTTGGTATGTTTGAAAACTTTCCTAACCCTCTCAAGAAGCCTTATGTTCCAACCTTAATTTATCTGCTACAATTGCGATAAACTCAGAGTTTGTTGGTTTTGCTTTAGACATGCTTACCGTGTAGCCGAATAAGGAAGAAATGGAATCGATATTTCCTCTGCTCCACGCTACTTCAATTGCATGACGAATTGCACGTTCCACACGGCTTGCCGTTGTATTAAATTTTTTAGCGATATCCGGATACAATACTTTTGTGATCGATCCTAATAATTCAATATCATTATAAACCATGGAAATAGCTTCGCGTAAATAAAGGTAGCCTTTAATATGAGCAGGTACACCAATCTCATGAATGATACTCGTAATGCTTGCATCTAAATTCTTCGTTTTTGGTTCTTGGTGTGTTTTGAAAGATGTAGAAGACTTTCTCACAAATCCAGTTGTTTTACCGCTTACTTGGCGAATATGGCTTGCTAAATAATCCATATCAAACGGTTTTAAAATGAAATAAGAGGCCCCTAATTCAACGGCTTTTTTCGTAACATCCTCTTGGCCAAAAGCTGTTAACATTATCACGTTAGGCATAGGTTTATTCATCTGGCGCATTCTTTCTAGTACAGCTAGACCGTCTAAATGAGGCATAATGATATCGAGAACCATAACATCTGGTTCTAACTGTTCCATTAATTCCAGACACTCTTGCCCATTATGTGCAACTCCAATTACTTCCATGTCAGCTTGAGCATCTATATACTCTTCCAATAATCCAACTAGTTCTCGATTGTCATCCACAATACAAACTTTTATCTTTTTCAACGATTGTTTCCTCCCTCAATCCAAATGTCTCTATTTTATCTATATTTTTATTCTAAAGGACATTTTCGACAAAGCAACCAAAAATCCTTTAATTTTATAAAAAAAACTTAAAAAATAGGAAAAACCCTATTATTTCTCTCATTTTCTCATGTTTTCGACCGATTTCGATATATTTCACTCGTTTGTCGAAAAATCTTTATCTTTATATTATTATTATACATTACCTAGTAGAGAAGAAAAAGAACATAGGAAAATTAACTTCCATTTACCCAAACACTTCTTTTTCTGGAAGAAAAAATTATGACTTTTTTATGAATATTTTCTTGTTGGAAGATTACTTTATACGGTATTATTAAAGTTGGGCAAAAGATGCACTTATTTTTTGATTCCAATAAATGTGTCTAGAACAGATTAAACATTAAGCACATTTTTTACTTATCAGCTATAAAATAGTCGTGCTTTTATCATTTTCCCAGAGATAGAAAGGATATTTTTATGGAGAACGTCACAAACGAAGAAAAACCAACTTATAAAATACTGTGGAAGCTAACAAGGCCTCATACGCTAACAGCTTCTTTTGTACCCGTTTCAATTGGTACAGTATTATCTTTCCCTCATGCCTCTACAAAATGGGGTTTATTTTTTGCCATGATGTTTGCTTGTTTGATTATTCAAATAGCAACTAACTTATTTAATGAGTACTATGATTATATAAGGGGTATAGATACGGCAGATTCTGTAGGAATAGGCGGAGCTATTGTTCATCATGGAATGAAACCGAAATTAGTATTAAATATGGCCATTTCCTTATACGTTATTGCACTGCTTTTAGGTATATATATTTGTTCTAATACTTCTTGGTGGATTGCATTAGTCGGCTTGTTGGGCATGGCTATTGGATATTTATATACGGGTGGACCGCTACCGATAGCCTATACACCATTTGGAGAAGTATTTTCTGGCATCTGTATGGGATGTATTTTTATCCTTATTTCTTTCTACATTCAAACTAGTGTCATCAGTCAAGAAAGTATCCTTATTTCTGTACC
This sequence comes from Niallia sp. RD1, assembly GCF_024219955.1. Taxonomy (NCBI): domain Bacteria; kingdom Bacillati; phylum Bacillota; class Bacilli; order Caryophanales; family Bacillaceae; genus Niallia; species Niallia sp. RD1. The sequence continues at coordinate 4,749,951 of NZ_CP100420.1, forward strand.
AATCGCAATTCTTATTGGCGCCATTAATTTATCAAATAATATTAGAGACATTGAAGAGGATACATTAGGTGGCAGAAAAACGATTGCTATTCTAATCGGCTTTAACAAAGCAGTCAACCTCCTTGCGGCATTATTTATATTATCTTATCTTTGGATCGTTATCTTCGTGGCTTTTGGCATTTTCAGTCCATGGCTCTTAATTGTATTGCTAAGTTTCAAGAAGCCTCTTGAAGCAATCAAAGGCTTTAGAGGGGATCGAAGCCAAACACCAATTGCCATGAAAAATACCGGATTGACAAATACTATGTTCGGATTATTTATTACAGTTGGCTACTTGTTAGATTTCATCATGCAAAACATGTAAAAAGTAGGTACATTTAAAATGTAGCATGTAAAAGGATTGTCGATTAATCCTTTTACATGCTACGTTTTTATTTATGACGCTTTTTGTCCTTTTTCGTAAATATCAATTCCTGCCTCATTTAACATCCATTCAATATGCACTCCGTATCCGCTTGTCGGATCATTTACAAATACATGTGTCACTGCACCTATAACCTTTCCATCTTGAATGATTGGACTACCACTCATTCCTTGTACAATCCCGCCTGTTTTGCTCAATAATTCTTTATCTGTCACTTTAATGACTAATCCTTTTGTAGCAGGATACTTTTGCGGAACAGAGCTTACCACTTCTATATCAAATAGCTTCACCTGATCATTATCTACAACCGTCAATATTTGTGCTGGTCCTTCTTTTACTTGGTCTGATAATGTAATTGGCATCGGCTTATCCATTATTCCATTTTTAATTTCTTTATTTAATTCACCAAATATTCCAAAAGGACTATTTGTTTTAATATCCCCGATTACTTCTTTATCTTCTGAGAATCTTGCTAATTTTTCACCAGGATTCCCATTGCTTCCTTTTTCGATACTTGTGACCGTTGATCGTAATACTTCTCCATCATCCACAACAATTGGTTTTTTTGTATCCATATCTGATATTACGTGTCCTAATGCACCATATTTCATCGAATCTGGGTGATAAAAAGTCATCGTTCCAATCCCTGCTGCTGAATCCCTTATATATAATCCTAATTTAAACGCGTTATCCCCTTTTTCTTTTAGCGGCATTAACTTTGTTTTAAACTCTTCTTTCTCTCTTTTTATTTTTAAATCTAATGGTTTATTTTCTTCGCCTGCTTTTTGAACAAATGGTGCTACATCTGCCATTTTCTCGATTTTCTTTCCATTTATTTCTACAATCATATCGCCAACTTTAATCCCTGCTTTTTCACCAGGTGATTGCTTGCCTTCTTCGGTGTTAACCTGATGGTGCCCTACCACCAATACGCCAACTGTATTTAGTTTTACCCCGATGGATTGGCCACCAGGAATTACTTTAAAATCCTTTAAAACATTCACATCCACTTTTTTTATCGGAAAACCTGCAAGCTCAAGCATCATCTCGTCTTTCCCACTAACTTTTCCTTGCAAAGAAAGTTTTCCTTTTTCTTGACTTAATGCAACAACCGAATCTTCGTCTGCTACATTTGCTGTCACAGAAATCGCCTCACTATTGTTGATTGCCACTGATTGTCCTTCAAACAATGTAATGCTCTTTGGGATATGAAGATATTCTTGAAATGATTGATTACATACTAACGATATTAATGAAACAAGGAGAATCCCACCAATTATTTTTCTAAGGATATCACTTTTCAATTCACTTCACTCTCCTCGCTTCTTTTCACCACTACTTCTCCGGCTACATTTATAAGTTTGCCTGTTACGGCCTCATTTATAACTGTTAAAAATTTTTAATACATACCCATATTGGATAAACTTTGAAATTTATCTCTATCGTGTTAGGTATATCTAGACAATTATTCAAAAGAATAAAATAAACCTCTGCACATATACAGAGGTTTTACGTGTCTATATTTTATTCTTGGCTTTTTGCGCTAATTTTAACAGCTCTTTTGCATGTTTTTTTGTTAATTCCGTTATTTCTGTTCCAGAAATCATTCGTCCAATCTCTTTTATCTTTTCTTGTTGTACTAATGGTGTTACCGAGCTAGAGGTTCTTCCATCCTCAATTTTTTTCGCAATGAATAAATGCGTATCAGCCATTGCAGCAACTTGCGGTAAGTGAGATATGCAAAGCACTTGAGAATCAACGGAAACATGATGAATTTTTTCAGCAATAGCTTGAGCGACTCTTCCACTTACCCCAGTATCTACCTCATCAAATATAATGGATGTAACGCCTTGATGTTTAGAAAAAATGCTTTTTAATGCAAGCATCATTCTCGATAATTCACCGCCAGAAACGATTTTCGATAGTGGTTTTAACGGTTCTCCTGGGTTAGTGGATATATAAAATTCGACTACATCAATTCCTTTTTTAGTGACATTGTTCTCATCCGCATGGATTCTAACCTCAAAAATGGTCTTTTCCATGTAAAGTTCTTTTAATTCTTGATGAATACTATCTGTTAAACGGACAGCAGCTTTTCTTCTTAAGGTATTCAATTCCTTCGCTTCCACTAAAAGATCTTTTTTCAGAGAAGCTAGCTCACGCTCCAATAAATCAATATGAGTTTCTTTATTTTGTAATGTTTCTAATTCTTCTTCTATTTTAGCAGCATACTCTAAAATATCTGTTACGGTTGTTCCATATTTCCGCTTTAATGTATTGATTTCATTGAGCCTTGTTTCAATCTCATTCAATCTTTTAGGATCGTATTCCAAGTAATCTAAAGCACTTCGCAGCTGTCTTGCAATATCCTCTAAAATATAATAGCTATTTGAAACAGATTCAGCCATATCTTTGTACTCGGTATCAAGGCTTGCAGCTTCTTCCATATTACCCATTACCTCACCAAGCCAATCCAAGCCCTTTTGCTCTCCTCTAAGAGCGTTATAACCTGTCTGGATGCTATCATAAATTTTCTCAAAATTACTTAATTTTTTTCTTTCTTCCATTAGCTCTTCATCTTCGTTTATTTTTAAATGAGCGCTTTCGATTTCATTAAACTGAAATTGCAATAAATCTAGTCTTTGAGCCATTTGTTGCTCATTTTCCGTTAAATTCATTAATTTTTTTTGCGTTTGGTTATAGGAACGGTAGACTTCCCCGTATTCTTCCAGAACAGGGGCTAATTCTCCCATTGCAAAAGTATCCAGCAAATGTAAGTGTTTCGTTTCATCCATTAATTCCTGATGTTCATGCTGTCCATGAATATCTATTAAGGTTGAACCTATTTCACGTAGGACAGCAATTGTGATAAGCTTCCCATTAATCCGACAAACACTTTTGCCAGACAAAGCAATATCTCTTCTTAACACAATGGTGCCTTCGTCTATATCTATGCCAAATTCATCCATTTTCCGAAAGCATGGATGACCATCTTCAATATAAAATAGCCCCTCAATTTCCGCCTTTTCTTCCCCATGACGAACAAATTCAGCTGAACCACGACCACCAACTAATAAATTTATAGCATCAATAATAATTGACTTTCCCGCACCAGTTTCACCTGTAAGCACAGAAAGTCCCTTTTTAAAAGAAATGGATAGACTATCTATGATTGCGAAATTTTTAATCGATAATTCACTTAGCAATTATTGTCCCCCCATATTACAGCATATCAAGAAAGCGATCACTAATTTTCTTGCCGTCATCTGCGGAGCGACAAATAATTAAACATGTATCATCTCCACAAATAGTTCCTAATATTTCATCCCAGTCTAGATTATCTATTAATGCCCCAATTGCTTGAGCATTTCCTGGCAAAGATTTTAGGACAAGTAAATTTTCAGCTGAATCGATTTTTACAAATGAGTCCATTAACATTCTTTTTAATTTTTGTAACGGATTAAAGCGTTGATCAGCTGGTAAGCTATATTTGTATCTACCATCTTGAAGCGGCACTTTAACTAAATGCAATTCTTTAATATCTCTTGATACAGTAGCTTGTGTTACATTGTATCCGGCACTTTTCAACTCATCGACTAATTCGTCTTGTGTTTCTATATCATTATTGGTAATGATTTCTCTTATTTTTATATGCCTTTGACCCTTATTCATATATTCCATCCTTTATAGTGGTTATCATTTTTATTCAATATGTACAACTTTTTATCCAAAGTATTTGTTTCCTTTTATTCGTTCATTCGATTTTTTTAGACATTTTCCTTCTATTTTATTTTACCGTGTTTGTTCGCCTTTTTACAAGAACAAAGAAAACAAAGATTGAGTCAAGTTTTTGTGGGAGTTTTTTTAGCTCCCTTTTTTATAAAGTAAAACCTCTAAGTTTGTATCCGCTTTCCAATTGGTTTTGTTCTTCCAACTGTTGATTCTCTCATTTTTTAAAAACCTTTTAATCCCTGTAAGGCAAAGTGAACGGGTTTTCCAATCGCTTGATTTAAGTATGGCATGTTCTGACGCACGGTTTCTGTTACTAATTTTGTGGGTATTTTTCTTTTCGCTCGATGCTCTTTCTTTGATTTTTCCGTGGCTTTTTCCCATTTCCCATATATCGTTGGGATGGATAGGTCATCCTTCAATCCAATCCACAAGCGCGCCATGCTCATGACTCCTTTTTTGCTCCATGCTCTTCCATTCTTTAATCGTTTGGCTAATTGATTCATCATCGCCTCTGCACTTCCCATTGGACGATACGCTGTCGTGTCCACACCTTTTTCCTGTAACCAACTACGGTAATCTTTTATGGTTTCCTGATGATGCGTTAAAAAGGCAAGGAAATGCTCTAGTTTTTCTTCTTTTTCTGGTGTATCCATTGTTCCTACTGCGCTATTCAACTCTAGAAGTAATGTTTCTACCTGGTAGTTTCTTAACGCTCTTTTCATGTAGCGGTATCGAGGATGGCTCTTCATTAGTTGCTTCATCGAACGAGCGACATGAAAACGATCCATGGTGAAAAAGGCGCGTTCCCGAAAATACTCCCGACATGCCGTTATCCAGCCTGCTCCATCACCATTAATAATAAGCAAGGTTTGGGTAGGATCATACGCATAATGATTCTGTAAGAACGTTTCAAAGGCTTCCCAAAAGGGTTCTTTTCCTTCATAAAGAAAATGCCTTTTATTTCGGAGCCTGATTCGCTTTCCGTTTTCTTTCCATCCCTCGTGTACAGCGGCGAATTTCAACTCCCATCCACGCTTTTTCTTTTCTTGACTCTTCACATATAATCCATCTACTTCGACAAACAATACCTTTTGAAAAGGGCGTTTTTCCTTAGCGGGAAGTACGCTTGTTTGAAGAAGATGTTGCCGTAATGCTTCGTGGCTCATCGCCGAATAGCCTAAAAATTGTTCGAACGTTTCCACCGCCTTTCGATAGGAGGAGCCATTCGTCGCTAGTTCTAACCCCCATTCTTCTAGTAGCGGACTAAATCCCTTATTCCCCTGAAACTGTAAATAGTGATCTAATAGACAAATATATTTTTTAGTCACACGATCAAAATAATAATTACGCTTCAGCTCCACAGCTCCAAACGCTGTATCTAATCGTATTTCTCGTTTATCACGTAAAGCAAATCTTCTTTTGTCTCGTTGCTTGGCAATCTCTTGATCCCAATTTTCTAACGTTTGAATAAGGATTTCTTGAAACGTCATTTGTAGTGTTCGAAATAAAGTTTTTTCCAATTCTTTTAATGATGGCATTTTTATGTTACATTGATTCATGAGAGCCTCTCCTTTTCGTAGTTTTCTAGTCAAACTCTACTTTACAAAAGGAAGCTCTCTTTTTTAATACTTAATTTTTTCCAGCTACCGCGCTTTCGCTTGGTGGCCTTTTTGTCTAGTTGGGGGACTCGTCCCCCAACTAGACAAAAAGGATATTTATTCTCCCACAAACATTTTACTCATACGAAAACAAATTACTTCTGCAACTATTTTCGCTCTATTTTGGACATACCAAAAAGGGTCAGCCAGCATAGAAGTACTACTAGCACATTGACTAATAGATCCCTTGATGCAGTCAAACCCTTTTACCATTAGCTTATTCTTCCGTTTCCTTTTTTGCTTTCAATTCGGAATGTGCAGCTTCTACAGTCTCTTTTATTTGATAAAAATGTGTTGATTGCTCTCCACGTTCATCCCAATGAAGATGTAGTAAAAACTCAATATTTCCATCCCCACCTGTTATGGGAGAAAAAGACAGATTTTTAACGATATATCCCTCTTTAATAGAAAAATCGATAATCATTTCTAATACAGATTCATGGACTTTTCGGTCTCTGACAATTCCTTTTTTCCCAACCTGTTCTCTGCCTGCTTCAAATTGAGGTTTTACTAGTGCAATGATATCACTGCCTGATACTAACAGTGTTTTTAATACTGGTAGTATCAGTTTTAATGATATAAAAGAAACATCTATAGACGCTATGGTAGGCATTTCCCCTTTTAAATCCGCGGGAGTTACGTAACGAAAATTGGTTCTTTCCATTACAATGACACGCTCATCTTGTCTAAGTTTCCAAGCCAACTGATTATAGCCCACATCTAGCGCATAGGATTGTTTTGCTCCATTTTGGAGCGCACAATCAGTAAATCCACCAGTAGAGGATCCAATATCTAGTAATACTTTTTCTTTCATATCGACATCAAATGCTTTCAGCGCCTTTTCAAGCTTCAGTCCGCCTCTGGATACATACTGTAGCGTTTTTCCTTTTACAGACAGCTTTGAATCTGCGCTTATTTTTTCACCTGGTTTATCTAGTCTATTCTCCTCACAGTAGACAATTCCAGCCATAACAGCTCGTTTTGCCTTCTCCCTTGTGTCGAATAAGCCTTGTTCCACTAATAATACATCAATTCTTTCTTTCTTCATGAATAATCTAAGCCCTCTTTTGTTTTTTTCTGGCAATGGCTAAAATTCTATTTACAACTTCCTCTTTAGTTAATTTAATTTCACTTAATAAAGAGTTCACATCTCCATGCTCAATAAATTCATCTGGGATTCCCATGCGATCAATCACATTTGCACCAAACCCATGATCATGTGCATATTCTAAACAATAACTTCCAAAACCACCTTGCAGAACAGCTTCTTCAATTGTCAAAATTGGTATTTGTTTTTGCAATAAGTCTGTAAGCATTTTTTCATCTAGCGGTTTAATAAATCTCGCATTAACTACTTTTACATGGATTCCCTGTGATTCGAGTTGATTTGCTGCTTCCATCGCCATTTCAATTGTCGTTCCAAACGTAAGGATTGCTGCATCTGTTCCCTCTCTTAGTACTTCCCATGTACCAATTGGGATCGTTTTTAAAGTAGGATCAAGCTTAACTCCTATCCCATTGCCACGAGGAAAACGCATAGCAATCGGTCCATCATTATACTCTATTGCTGTATTTACCATATGCTGTCCTTCGTTTTCGTCCTTTGGCATCATCAATACTAGGTTTGGCATATGTCGTAAAAACGCAATATCATAAATTCCTTGATGCGTTTCCCCATCTGCTCCTACTAAACCTGCTCGGTCAATCCCAATAAACACATTTAATCTTTGACGGCATACATCATGAAGTACCTGATCATACGCTCTTTGCAAAAAAGTAGAATAGATTGCTAAAAATGGCTTCATCTTTTGTGTAGCGAGTCCTGCTGCTAATGTAACTGCATGCTGTTCAGCTATACCAACATCTAACATTCGATCTGGTAATTCTTTTGCAAATGCTTCTAATTTTGAACCAACTGGCATAGCAGGAGTAACAGCCACAATCCGTTCATCTGATCTAGCCAATTTTAAAACGGTATCACTTACGAGTTTACTCCACGTAGGTGCAGTAATCGTTGGTTTGACAAAATCACCTGTTTCAATCTTATATGGACCAGTTCCGTGCCATGTTCCAATTTTATCTTTTTCTGCAGGAGAAAATCCTTTTCCTTTTTTCGTAATGACGTGCAATAAAACTGGGCCGGAAGTTTTCTTTGCATAGTTTATTTGTTCGAATAAGTCATCAAAATCATGTCCATCTACTGGACCTAGATAAGTAAAACCTAACTCTTCAAAAAACACACCGGATACCAATAAATATTTTAGGCTATCTTTAATTCTTTCCGCAGTAGAAGCCATCTTTCCACCGACTGCTGGAATTTTCTTTAAAAGCATTTCCAATTCATCTTTTACCCATTGGTATTTTCCAGCCGTTCTTAATCTGCCTAATACTTGATGAAGAGCTCCCACATTCGGTGCAATCGACATTTCATTATCATTGAGGATAACAATCATATTTTTCTTTTCATCACCGATATGGTTTAATGCTTCAAGAGCCATTCCACCTGTTAATGCGCCATCTCCGATTATTGGAACAATATAGGAATCTTCTTTTTTGATATCCCGAGCTACGGCCATCCCCATTGCAGCAGATAAGGAAGTAGAGCTATGACCGGTTTCCCAGACATCATGCTCACTTTCATTCATTTTTGGAAACCCACTTAATCCTTTGTATTGTCTAAGGGTATCAAAATCTTTTGCACGACCTGTTAAAATTTTGTGTACATAGGATTGATGGCCTACATCCCAAATAAATTTATCCTTTGGGCTATCAAAGCTTTTATGAAGGGCAATCGTTAATTCCACTACCCCTAAGTTAGGACCAATATGACCGCCAGTTAGAGAAAGCTTATTAATTAAAAAGTGACGGATTTCTTCACTGAGGCTCTTTAGTTCCTCATCAGACAACCCCTTTAAAAATGCTGGATTTTCAATTGACATTAAATCCATAAGGTAACAACTCACTTTCATTCAGTATATAACCAAAAATAGCGATGAATGTGCGACTAGATTGGTATATCTTCCTTCCGTTTAACTATTTCTTTTCATCTAAGATTGTATTTTATATTAGAATACCTTATTTTTATTAAAAAACCTAATTTATACTTGTATTTAAATATGTATTATACCATTCCTTCACAGATAATAGTAGTAATTCTACATAGTAAGAACAGTAGGGCTTTTAGCGCTCAAAAAAAGGATGCCTCAAAGTGGAACAGCACTCATACACTTTTATAAATGCTTTGTTTTATAAAATGAGGATGGGACATAACTAAATAGATACTCTGTAAAGACGAACAATTTCTAATATAGCTAGTAAATAGCGGCTGCTTTCGCATACTTTTTACAAGAGGAAATATAATTAGTTGGAAAAACAGAGCAGCCGGAATACACGAAGACTCCCTCCGGAAAAGTTGATATACCAACGTTTGTAGTAGATTATTGGTGAAATAAAAAATTTTTTTTAACTTATTTCAGACTTATCACAGGTGGTTTTCCCCATTTTATAAAATAACTGGGAATGAAGAAGACGCTTCGCTAGAGTCAATAGGGATTAATTGACAAAGGTACATTATTTGATGCACTTTGGTCTCTACTATTCTTACGAGAACGTACCCTCCCATGTCTCTTAGCGTCGCGCGCTTACATTCCTTCGTTTGGTTTCATCATAAGGTAGAGGCTGGCATCCTGCTCCTATATAGACTCTAAGTCGTATGTCTTTTTATAAGCCAGCTACTGTGTCATCTTGTGAATTATTTTTTACATTAAGCTCTACCTTGGATATGTTAGGCGGGGAAGACGGAAATATCCTGTCTCATCCGTTCTCCATCAAACAAAACTTCTTGGTGACTTAACCCATGAAATACTTTCAATAGTTTACTACAGAGTATAACAAGTGCTTCTTTTTTCTTTAGTGGATTATTTGTCCTGGTAATATAATATTGATATAAATCGTGAAAGACCTTATTGTTTCGTATTAAAGGGAGTACTGCCCGATAGAGAAGCGATCGTAGTTTTCTTCTCCCTCGCTTTGAAAGACTTTTTCGACCAATATACTTTCCAGAAGAATTTTCTCGTAATGTTAATCCCGCTAATTTTATGAGTTGGCGTGGATGTTGATAATTCTTTAGAGATCCTACTTCTGACAGTAAATCAATCACTGTCTCTTCCCCAATACCCGGAATCGATAAGAGATAGTGAAATTCAGCTAGGTCTTCCACCATGTCTTTTAATTCTTGATTCACTGTTTCTAACTGATTTGTATATAGTTCATATTTTTGTATCAACATAACAATTTCCAGTCGTGCCATTTCAACGCCTTCTGTTAAGCCGATGGATTGTTCTGCCGCCTTTATTAATTTGGCTATTTTGGATCTTGCTGGATAGGCCAGCTGTTCTTTCTCTCGATAGAAAGTGATCAACTCTTCTACCTCTCGTCCTACTAAGTCTACTGGTAAAGGCGTCTGTTTTAACACCGCACAAGCATTCTTTCCTAACTCCTTAAAAGCAGTATAAAATTCAGGGAAATATCGGTCTGTCCATCGAATGATCTGGTTTTTTACTTTCGCTATTTCTTTCTTCACACTCCCCCGAATAGAAGATCCTTGTCTAAGTTCTGCTTCTATTCCTTCTAGCTTGCGAATAGAACTAAAATAGCCGTTTGTGATTAATTTGGCAATAACTCTCGCATCTTTCTTATCATTCTTTGTTTGGAGATTGTCATCCATTTCCTTCGATCGTTTTACATGTAAGGGATTCACAATGACGTAACGAATGCCTTTGGAGGCAAGAAATGCAGCGAGATTCATCCAATAATGACCTGTAGGTTCAAAACCGATCAAAAGATCCTTCTTTCCCTGTTTCTTCATCAATTGATGTAAGTGAATATAAAATTGTTGAAAGCCTTGATTAGACTGATGGACGGCGAAGGATTTACTTAATTCCCGTCCTCTATCATCCACTGCACAAGCATAATGCGTTCTTTTTGCTATATCAATGCCAATGATAAGAGTAGAATTAGTGACTTGATTTATTTTTTGATTACGTTTATTATTCATAGTAGATTCTCCTTGCTGCGTATTGATTGGCGTTGATACATGCATCATATAGGAGTATCTTTTTTTATGCAAGCCCCTAAAACTACCCCCACAGGAATGCTCCTATGGGATTAGCGAGACAGTCTGAGACCCTGCAGGCCACAGGCCGAAGCGGCTCAGCGCGAGCCCCATGGAAAGCGAAGTGTATTCCGGCTGCGGGGAATCGCACCAAACTTCATGGAAACATCCTTTGAAAAACAAATAAAAGCCCGAACAATTATACGGAACATTCATTAGCATCTTCGTATAATTGTTCGGAATTATCCTTGGCTGGAATACTTATGTCCCATCCTCGTTTTATAAAATGCACGAGTGCTGTCAAATATGATTGAGACACCCTGATATGTTCTTCTATATTTTTATCCCACTCTTAACGGACAGTAAGACTCCCCCCTCTTTTTTTATGAGAATACGAGGAAGATAGGTGGGAGATCAACTGTCCGTAAAGGTCCGATTGGTTCAACTAACCATCAATGAAGGAAAACCCCCACTGATGGAATTTTCACTTTATTGCTTCCTAAAGAAACTTAATACTATTATATACCATCATTAAAAAGCTTTTAAACGGTTAAATAAAGTTATTATTAATTATTTCTATATGCAATTAGATTTGTAATCTCTTCTAAGATTGCGCTATCTAAGTTTAAGCTCCTAAGTAGATCTTTTGCTCCTTTAATATGTAGATCTAATTCTTTTTTTGCTCCACCCATTGTCAGGATTTTCGGATAAGTACTTTTGTGATTATCCATATCACTGCCAATCGGTTTTCCAATGACAGCTTCATCACCCTCTAAATCTAGAATATCATCTCTAATTTGGAAGGCTAACCCTAAATGATAAGCAAATTGCTTTAATGTCTCTATTTCCTTGCTTGTAGCACCTGCTAATATTGCACCAATTATGATACTTACCTCTAATAGCTTTCCTGTCTTATGTAGATGAATCTGTTCAAGTTCTCGCTGATTTAGCGCTTTATTTTCTCCTTCTATATCAGCAACCTGTCCACCTACCATTCCTTCAGCTCCTGCTGCTTCTGCTAACAGGTTAATAGTAGTAAGAATAAGATCAGAAGGAATATTTTCCTGCGTCATCCGTGTCATAATTTGAAAACTATAGGTAAGAAGTGCATCTCCTGCTAGGATTGCTGTTGCCTCTCCATATACTTTATGATTTGTCGGTAATCCTCTCCGTAAATCATCATCATCCATGCTTGGTAAATCATCATGAATTAAGGAGTATGTATGGATCATTTCAATTGCAGTTGCAGGTAATAACCCTTTAAATGGATCTTTTCCATACGATTGGATAGTTGCAAATAAAAGCAATGGACGAATTCTTTTTCCACCTGCATTCAGTGAGTACAGCATGGAATCTTTTAGGTTAGAAGGAGCAACAAGTTTTTCTACATTTTGCTTTAATTCTTTTTCTAAAAGATCTTTATACTTTTTTGTAAAAGCTGACAAAGAGATATTATTCAAGCGTTAGTCCTCCTCAGCAATAGAAAAAGGTTGTTTTTTTCCATTTTCTAGAACAACTTCAGCTAATTGTTCTTCGACATTTTTTAATTTTTCATGGCAGTATTTAGAAAGTTCCATTCCTTTTTTATACGTATTAATCGCTTCTTCTAATGGAACATCTCCTTCTTCTAATTTTTCAACGATTCTTTCTAATTCTTCCATCGCTTCTTCAAAAGATGGCTTTTTTTCCGAATTGGTTGCCAAATTCTACCTCTCCTTTACCGCAATAATTTCCGCCTCTATTGTACCATCAGCTAAATTCAATTCAATCTGATCTTTTGGTTGCACTTGTTTAATGGTGGCTATTAACTTTCCATTACTATCATATGCTACATTATAACCTCTTTCCATTATCTTTAACGGACTTAATGCATCCATCTTACCTATTATCGAAAGAAAAGACTGCCTTTTTGCCTGAAGTATAAGCTCAGTATTGCGGATCATATTTTTTTGTAAGTTAGCTAAATCGTGGTGCGCTTTCTTTATATATTGATCAGGATGATTTCTTAGTAATTGCTTTTGGATTGATTGATGTTGATTGTTCTTCTGATCAAAAACTCTTTGTACATTACGGATTAGCAACTCTGTCTGTTTATCTAACTGCTCCAATTTCTGATCATATAAAACCTTAGGATAACGAAAAGCATAGGAACGTTGAATTCTGTTTAAGCGTAGTTTCTGTAATTCCACCTTTTCTTTTATGCCCCTAATTAACCGACTTTGTCTTGTCAAAATCCGTTCCACGAGTTCATCAATATGAGGTACGGCTAATTCAGCTGCACCAGTTGGAGTCGGCGCCCGCATGTCTGCAACAAAATCAGCAATAGTAAAATCTGTTTCATGACCGACAGCAGATATAACAGGAATAGTTGAAGTGTGAATAGCTCTGGCAACGATTTCTTCGTTAAAAGCCCATAATTCCTCAATGGAACCGCCGCCTCTCCCTACAATGAGAACATCAATTATCGGTGACTCCTGCTCATTTGCTTGTTGAATAGCCTTTACAATGGAAGGAGCCGCAGTTTCTCCTTGAACTAACGCCGGATAAATCATAATTTTAGCGATTGGGTATCGTCTTTTAATTGTCGTAATAATATCTCTAATAGCCGCACCAGTAGGCGAGGTAATTACACCAATTGTTTTTGGATATCGCGGAATTATTTTCTTATGTTCTGGCAGAAACAAGCCTTCTTGCTCTAGTTTCGCTCTCAACTGCTCATAGGCAAGATACAATTGTCCAATACCGTCTGGCTGCATTTCATTCACATACATTTGATACTGTCCGCTTGATTCATAAACAGTAATACTTGCTTTAACAAGTACTTTCATCCCATTTTCTGGCGTGAATTTCATTTGCTGGTTATGACGCGCAAACATAACGGCTAAAATCCTAGCTTTCTCATCTTTTAAGGTAAAATACATGTGACCACTTGAATGCTGCTTAAAGTTGGATATTTCCCCTTTCACCATGACTTCGTGCAGATGAGGATCGGCATCAAATTTTCTTTTTATGTATTTCGTCAAAGCATGTACCGTTAAATAACGTGATTCCATTTATAAAAACTCCTTATACAGGATGGAAAAAGGGGTGTAGCATCCATCCACCACATCCCTTTTTCATTCATGTTTATAGGTTATAGAAGGAAACAATTTAGGATGATAACAAGTCTTATCTGCCTTGTGATGCAAACAAGAAATCATTCAAATATTAGCACTTTTGATCAAACCATCGTTTCTCTTATTATTGCTGATTTTCTTTGATTTTAGATAATACTCCGTTGACGAATCTACCAGATTGATCATCTCCATAAAGTTTAGCAATTTCTACAGCCTCATCTATTGCTACATTTACAGGTACATCATCTGCTTGACCATACATCATTTCATACGCTGCAAGACGTAAAATGTTCCGGTCTACATTAGCTATTCTTTCCAGTGACCAATTTTCTAGATATTGTTTGATTGTTTCATCAATAGAAACTTGGTGGCTAAGAACCCCATCCACTAATTTAGTAAGATAGGAATCGGATTTCTCTCCTTCTAAAACATGTTCTATTGCTATTTCCTTGTCTATATCACTAATATCAATTTGAAATAGTGCCTGTAAGGCCTTTTCTCTGGCAGTTCTTCTTTTCATTATTTAAGCTCCTTTAAAATCCTTCCATAGGTTTAAACCAACCTATTTATCTATGCTACATGAATAATAGCATAAATAAAAACAAAACTCTATCTTACGTGAAAAAAAGATTGAGTCAAGTTTTTGTGGGAGTTTTTTTAGCTCCCTTTTTTATAAAGTAAAACCTCTAAGTTTGTATCCGCTTTCCAATTGGTTTTGTTCTTCCAACTGTTGATTCTCTCATTTTTTAAAAACCTTTTAATCCCTGTAAGGCAAAGTGAACGGGTTTTCCAATCGCTTGATTTAAGTATGGCATGTTCTGACGCACGGTTTCTGTTACTAATTTTGTGGGTATTTTTCTTTTCGGTCGATGCTCTTTCTTTGATTTTTCCGTGGCTTTTTCCCATTTTCCATATATCGTTTGGATAGATAGATCATCCTTCAACCCAATCCACAAACGTGCCATGCTCATGACGCCTTTTTTGCTCCATGTTCTTCCATTTTTTAATCGTTTGGCTAATTGATTCATCATTGCTTCTGCACTTCCCATTGGACGATACGCTGTCGTGTCCACGCCTTTCTCCTGTAACCAACTACGGTAATCTTTTATGGTTTCCTGATGATGCGTTAAAAAGCCGAGGAAATGCGCTAGTTTTTCTTCTTCTTCTGGTGTATCCATTGTTCCTACTGCGCTATTCAACTCTAGAAGTAATGTTTCTACCTGGTAGTTTTTTAACGCTCTTTTCATGTAGCGGTATCGAGGATGGCTCTTCATTAGTTGCTTCATCGAACGAGCGACATGAAAACGGTCCATGGTGAAAAAGGCGCGTTCCCGAAAATACTCCCGACATGCCGTTATCCAGCCTGCTCCATCGCCATTAATAATAAGCAAGGTTTGGGTTGGATCATACGCATAATGATTCTGTAAGAACGTTTCAAAGGCTTCCCAAAAGGGTTCTTTTCCTTCATAAAGAAAATGCCTTTTATTTCGGAGCCTGATTCGCTTTCCGTTTTCTTTCCATCCCTCGTGTACAGCGGCGAATTTCAACTCCCATCCACGCTTTTTCTTTTCTTGACTCTTCACATATAATCCATCTACTTCGACAAACAATACCTTTTGAAAAGGGCGTTTTTCCTTAGCGGGAAGTACGCTTGTTTGAAGAAGATGTTGCCGTAATGCTTCGTGGCTCATCGCCGAATAGCCTAAAAATTGTTCGAACGTTTCCACCGCCTTTCGATAGGAGGAGCCATTCGTCGCTAGTTCTAACCCCCATTCTTCTAGTAGCGGACTAAATCCCTTATTCCCCTGAAACTGTAAATAGTGATCTAATAGACAAATATATTTTTTAGTCACACGCACTAACGTCGCATAAATTCTAACTGAATATTCTGTTTTCTGATATTCCCGTTTGAGAAGAAAAACGAAGACACGCGAACAGAGGTAGTAATCATCCATTTTTTTACTATAACCTTTGGCGAGGGCGACAGAAACGGTTAAACCTTTACGGGACAGCTCTTCCTGCTATTTTTCGAATCCAAATACGTGCTGGTTTCCAGGGTGCTGCTTTTAGCCACCGACTGATTTGTAAGTACGTCCGTGAACTATTTGTACTCAGCTGAGCCAGTACATGTAAACAGTAGACGATCATCGCGATGTACACTTGATTATGCACAGCTTGTTCGCTTTGTCCGTAGAACTTTTTGATGTTTAAATGTTGCTTCATCCACTTGAAAAACAGCTCGATTGCCCAGCGTGATTTATACAATTCAGCGATTTCATCTGCACTCAAGTCGAAGCGATTCGTTATGAGGTGTAACTCATTTCCTTTTGAATCCAACACTTTCAATTGTCTGAATTCATTACCTGCTCGACTTTGTGCTGTGCCCAAGGAAATCATTTCATCTGATAAAACGGTTGAATCTTTTGGAAGATCAAATTCCTCGATTTGATGAGTTACAGCGTTTTTCCGCAAGCGTGAAACGAAGAAGTAACCATCGTCGGTCATGCGGTCGAATCGCTCGTAATCCAAGTAGCCACGGTCAAAGACGTACATGCACTCTTTGTCGTCAACGAGTACTTCTAGCTGACCTCGATCATGTTCGATCGCATTCGTTAACACCGCTTTGTCTGGATAGGAACAACCCTTTTCTAAGTAAACAAGACGTAAATGAAGCTTAATGCCTGACTTTGTTTTGCGGAACTTAGCCCATTTATGATTGTTCAAATTCAGTGGCAACGTACTCGAGTCGATGATTTTCAGTGGTGTTGTCATTTTACGTCGCTTATCAAAATCCGTTTTCTCATGAATTTGCGCGACTAAATCTAGAAACACCTGCTGGAACACCTCTGTCGGTACTTGATTTAATCGACGTCCTAATTGTGAAAAGCTAATCGATTCCAAATTCGTTGCTTTTTGTAGGTCGTCTGAAAACAATGTATCACTGACAGCACGCAGACTTTCGGTTTCATTCAGCTGCGCAAACAGCAGTAATTTCAGGAATGAAGCGATGTGTAGCTTCTTTGTATAGTAATTTAATTGATGGGTTTCAACCAATTCTTCAAGTTTTGTGGAGGAAATCGGTGAAAACCATTGTTCAAATGATGTTTTTCGTGTAAACTTATCCATGCTTATGTCCTTTATGTTGGATTTGGATGGTTTACTACCGTCCAACCATTATAAAGGATTTTTTTGTGTATCATTAATATTACAGAAAATTCAGATTTCCGGAAGGCGTTGTATTATTTTAATGCGACGCTAGTGAGTCACACGATCAAAATAATAATTACGCTTCAGCTCCACAGCTCCAAACGCTGTATCTAATCGTATTTCTCGTTTATCACGTAAAGCAAATCTTCTTTTGTCTCGTTGCTTGGCAATCTCTTGATCCCAATTTTCTAACGTTTGAATAAGGATTTCTTGAAACGTCATTTGTAGTGTTCGAAATAAAGTTTTTTCCAATTCTTTTAATGATGGCATTTTTATGTTACATTGATTCATGAGAGCCTCTCCTTTTCGTAGTTTTCTAGTCAAACTCTACTTTACAAAAGGAAGCTCTCTTTTTTAATACTTAATTTTTTCCAGCTACCGCGCTTTCGCTTGGTGGCCTTTTTGTCTAGTTGGGGGACTCGTCCCAATGTCATAAACCTAAATTGTAAAAATATGTAAATATTAAAAAAGATTCATAAAATTGTTGTATAAAATTGAAAAAACCCCTTGACTTTTCAGAAACACCTCCATAATCAGCGTGAATACCAGTTCTTGGTATATCTCGTACGAAATGGGGTTTTTTTGTTGAAAAAAAGCAAGTTTTTAGAAGCGATTGAAGTATGTAGGGAGGTATTGTACGATTTCCATTTCATGTGCGATTCCCGCATGAAATCAACCTACTTTACACGTAAAGGAGGCAAATTGACTTTCCCAGAAACAATTTTGTTTGTGCTAAATCTAGTAACGAGAAGCTTGCAGATTGAGTTGAATGACTTTTTTGAGTTGATTAAAAAAGAAGGAGAAATTATAAGTAAACAGGGATTTTCACAAGCGCGAAAAAAAATAAAACCAGAAGCCTTCAAGACGTTATTTGACACCATTACGACGTGGTTTTATCAGACAAATAACTCCTTTAAATATAAGGGCTTCCGGTTATATGCGATTGATGCGTCTATCATAGAAATAGCCAATTCCCAAAGGCTAAGAGATACCTTCGGCGCATCAAAGGGCAATGGCAAGGAACTTGCCAGAGCCATGGTATCTACTATTTATGATATCGGAAATGATTTATTTGTAAAGGGGATAATCACAAAATGTACAGATAGCGAGCGCACAGTAGCGATAGAATTAATTGATAGTTTCCTAGAACTGCGTTCTAACCACGACCTTTTTCTTTTTGACCGTGGGTATCCATCTCAATATTTCTTTCACTATCTTTTGAAGAATAAAGTGAATTTTGTTGTTAGAACGCCAGTTAATTTTTACCGAGCCGCTATAAAAGAAGGGATCCCTGATCAGGTCATTGAACTCAAGTATAAAAGCAACGTCATGCGTTTGCGTGCGGTCCGTATCCCATTAGGCTCTGGAGAAGATGAATTACTTATAACGAATATATTAGATGAGTCTTTTGATATTCCGGCTTTTAAAGAGTTGTACTTTAAACGATGGTCAATCGAAACAAAATACGATGTCTTAAAAAACAAAATACAGATTGAAAGATTCTCAGGCGAAACAAAACAGACGATTGAACAAGAGTTTTATGCTGCTTTATTTTTAAGCAACATGGCTTCCCTACTAAAGCATGAGTCAGATGTGATCATCGCCGAGGATCAGAAGGATAAAGACTTAAAGCACAAATATAAAACTAACACCAATATTTTAATTGGCGCACTAAAAGATAAGCTCATTTGTTTAATCATTGAACCAAGTCAAAGGCGAAGAAAAAAGATGTATAAAGACCTACTGAACGAAGTTCAGCGAAATAGAGTCCCAATTAGACCTGGAAGGAAATTTAAACGTTCCAGAGGGCTAAATGCGAATAAACATGGATTTGGACAACGACCAGCTATCTAACAAAACGAACAAATAGGAAAATCAGGGAAATGCCAAAAAAATTAAATAGGCACTTCCCGGGCATCCTATTGGCTTTTTTAGTTATCAGAATATTATAAACATCAATTTTGGTTTACCACTGGTAATTACTGGTTTCTTAACTTGATGACATTGGGACTCGTCCCCCAACTAGACAAAAAGGATATTTATTCTCCCACAAACATTTTACTCATACTGAAAAAAACCTAGAATTATGTTTGTACTGCTTCGTAAATTCTCACAAAAACAAAGGCTGTCCAAGATAAGAACTCGATATCTAATAAAAGGGGTCCCCTTTTATTAGATATTTGTTCTCTCCTGTTCAGCCTTTGCTATTAAAAATTATTATATTCTAGCTACTAGTAGATAGTATTCTACATTTCTTGCTGTAATTCAGATTCTTGTTTTGTCGATTCGAACTGAACACCAACAATGTGAATATTAACTTCCTCTGTTACTAGTCCAGTCATATTGATTAAAGTCTGACGAATATTGTCTTGAATTTGTTGTGCAACTTGTGGGATAGAAACACCAAAATTCATCACGCAATATACTTCAACTTTAATACCTTCTTCACTAAGGTCAACTTTTATCCCTTTGTTGTGCATCTTTTTTCCAAATTTCTCCACAACTCCAGTTGCAAAATTGCTTCTCATTTGAGCTACACCTTCTACTTCAGAAGCAGCAATACTAGCAATAACCTCAATTACTTCAGGAGCAATTTCTACTTTGCCTAGTCCATTATACTCTTGGTTCATTTCTAAACTTGTTGTTTCGCTCATTACTTTTTCCTCCTTTTAATCTTCTGATTTCATTAAATCATACATCTCTAAAAACTTTGTGTTGAAGTTGCCTTCCACAAACTTTTCATGATTAAGGAGATTTAAGTGAAACGGAATCGTAGTGTGTACACCCTCGATTACAAATTCACTCAGCGCCCGTTTCATGCGGGAAATAGCTTCTTGTCTAGTTGATCCATAGGTAATTACCTTAGCAATCATACTATCATAGTATGGTGGGATCTTATAACCTGGATAAGCAGCTGAATCAACACGTACTCCTAATCCGCCTGGCGGTAAATACATATCGATTTTCCCTGGTGAAGGCATGAAATTTTTCGCAGGATTTTCTGCGTTGATACGGCATTCTATTGACCAACCAGTAAATGTAACATCCTTTTGTTTATATTCCAAAGGTTTGCCTGATGCAACTAGTATTTGTTCTTTAATTAAATCAATACCAGTTACCATTTCCGTTACTGGATGCTCAACTTGGATGCGCGTATTCATTTCCATAAAATAGAATGCTTGATTTTGATAATCAAAAATGAATTCTATCGTTCCTGCACCTGTATAATTTACTGCAGCGGCAGCTTTAACAGCAGCATCCCCCATTTTTTCTCGCATTTCTTCTGATAATACAGGAGACGGAGATTCTTCGAGCAACTTTTGCAATCGACGCTGTATAGAGCAATCTCTTTCTCCTAGATGAATGACATTCCCATAATTATCAGCAAGTACTTGCAATTCTACATGGCGGAAATCCTCGATATATTTTTCTAAATACACTCCTGCATTCCCAAAAGCTGTTAATGCTTCTTGCTGCGTAATGTTTATTCCTTTAATTAATTCTTCTTCTGTTCTTGCTACACGGATTCCTTTACCGCCGCCACCTGCAGTAGCTTTAATAATAACAGGATATCCTATTTCTTTTGCTAATTGAATGCCATCTTCTAGATCTTTAATAATCCCTTGGGAACCAGGCACGATTGGCACGCCAGCCTGACGCATTGATTCTCTCGCAACATCTTTTGTCCCCATTTTATTAATAGCCTCTGGACTAGGTCCTACAAACGTGATTTTGCAATCTCTGCACAATTCAGCAAAATCAGCATTTTCCGCCAAAAATCCGTATCCAGGATGAATGGCATCGCACCCTGTTAACGTTGCTACACTTATTATGTTTGTAAAGTTTAAATAACTATCCTTTGAAGCTTTTGGTCCTATACAATACGCTTCATCAGCGATTTGTACATGCAAAGCCTCACGATCTGCTTCTGAATAAATAGCCACCGTTTGGATATCTAATTCACGACAAGCTCTTATAATACGAACAGCTATTTCTCCTCTATTTGCGATTAATAGTTTTTTTATCATCGATTAAACCCCTCTTAGTTACGCCTTTACTAGAAATAATGGTTCCCCGTACTCTACAAGTTCTCCATCTTTAACGAGAATTTCTACAATTTCGCCATCTACTTCTGCTGTAATTTCGTTAAATAACTTCATCGCTTCTACGATACAAACAACAGAATCTTTTGTAACCTTATCTCCTACTTTTATAAATGCAGGAGTATCTGGAGAAGCTGATTGATAGAATGTTCCTACCATCGGAGAGGTAATCTTATGTAAGTTTTCATCGATTGATTTTTCAGGTGCTTCTGTAACTACACTTTCAACCGCAACCTCTTTTGTTGTTTTCGCTTCTTCTTGTTGGATTGTTTTTGTAACAACTGGTGCTGCTACTACTGCCTCTCCAACATTCTTTTTGATTTCAACTTTCACGCCATCTTGTTCATATAAAAAATTGCTAATAGTCGAATCATCTATTAATTTAATTAATTCTTTCACTTCTGAAATTTTCAACATATAATTGCACCCCTTAAGTCATTCTTTTAGTACTAGATACTAATATCATACGATAAGACCTTATTATAATTCAACAATCATCTTTAAAACATTACTTTTTTGCTACTAATTTTTTTATTATATTTTCATAATAATTTTTAAATCCGCGGGAAATCATCTCTCTTTCTACCTACTTATCATACCACTATCTTTTTAAAATAACTAATCAAAGCTGACGATTTACAGAAAACGCTTACTTTTATAATTGATGTTAAAAAGAGCAAAAATTGATTATTATTAATAACACAATTTCACTAATAGATTGATTCATTCTACCTAAAAAAACTGTAGACACTCAATAACAGTGATCTACAGTTTTGGACTAGCTATTCGTTTTTTCCCCATATTATTACTTGTTACTTCCCTGTTGTCTCTATTATTTCGGATCGATTTTTACAGCAACGTTAGCATTTGGTGAATCCATGTTCTTGCGGATAAGCTGAACGATTTCATTTGCCGCTTCTGCAGATAATTCTTCTGCTTTCACTGTTACTTTTACCGTCCCATCATCAGAGGTTTGTACAAGGACGTCTTCATAGTTTTCTGCTTTAATTAGACTTTCCATTATCTTTTCATTATCTGTAATAGCTTGAAGCTCTTTAATTTTTTCAGTAGCTTCATTTTTCTCTTCGGCTGTTTTATCTTTAGATCCCTGTACTGTTACTAGCTCTTCTTTCATTTTGTCTCGTTGTTCCATTAAGTCAAGGCGCATTTGCTCAAATACCGCTTCAGAATCAGTAGTTGTAACAGTGCTTTCTCCTTTACTGTCTGTAGCTGTTTCTTTGGCATCATTTGTCTTTGCATTATCTTCTTCTGTTGTTGCAAATTCATTTAACCGAGACTCTGGTGAAGTAATATAGTAAACAGACAACACCACAACCAAACTTAACATTGTTAACAACCACACTGTTTGCTTTTTTAATAACATCTATTATTCCCCCTTAGTTTTGTTTAGGTTGTACAGAAACTCTATGGCTTGGAACATCCAGTGCCCGAGTAACTGCCTCTACTATCATTGTTTTTACTTTTATATCTTCAGCTCCTTTTGCAACAACTAGAACCCCAACAATTTTAGGTTTCATCGTTTCGACTACAATCGGAACTTGTTTATCGCCATTTGGCACTAATACTACGGTTTCCTCATTTGATGTTTCTTCTACATTCCTATTTCCTCCCTGTGTATCCTTTTCTTCTGTTTTCTGGATTGTTTGGGATTGGTTTTTTTCATATACTTTCTTTTCTGAACCTTCTATATTTACATAAACAATTGCATCCTTAACTCCCGCTATTGCCGTTATTGCTTCCTTAATTTCTTTTTTGTATTGTTCTTCATAATCAGCAATAGTTAAGTTGTTACTAGAGGCTTTTTGTCCAAATGTTTCTTCGGCATCTTGAGAGGAAGCATCATTACTATAAACTGCAACTTCTTGGGCATTTTTATCATCCTTAAAAAACATATTGCTCAACAGCATGATGGCGACTCCAAACAATACAACGATGACAATGTAGGTGGTTTTCCCCTGTTTTTTTTCATTCCCATCGTTTGACAGAAAATTTTTCAACCAGCTTAATGGCCCTTTGTCCTTGTTATCCATTTTTCTCATCCTCCCCTCCTTCGTACATAATTACAATTGCATCATCTCGTACTTCCCACTTTTCGGAAAGAAAGGAAATAATACTTTCTGTATCCATTTGTTTCGATTCATCTTTGTCAAGAAGAGGTTGCTGTGTATCAATTCGAACAGGGCTTACAGCTTCCACAACATTATTTTGATCCTTGCTATCTTTCATATGGATAACCAGTTCTGTTAAGTTTGCGGGAAACCCAACATCCTTTTCTTTGTCTATCGATAATTGAATCGAATTGATCTCCATTCCGTAATTTGCTATCAACTCCTCATTTGCATCCTCTTTTAATTGGACAGCCATTTTATTTAATGTATATTCATCAAGTGAGGCTTGTATTTCTCTTTTTTTCAATTCGATCGAATTATTCATATTTTTTTGTTCTGGCTGCCCCATTGCACTAGCAGTAAAAACGTCTTCAAAATCACTAGATATCAGCTTAAACACAGGTGTCAATATGACTGTTATCAACAATAATCCTGCAACCATTTTGGCGTATTTCTGAAAGGTAGAATTCGGCAAAAGCATATCCACAACGGTTGCTAGCAAAATAAACAGAATAATATTAGTGACCCATTCTGTAATAAAATTCATTCTTTCTCCCCCCTTCTACCTGACCATCATCGTTAAGTTACTAGCAACAATGATCACTGTAATGCTTAAGAAAAACATCAGGGACACGATCGCTAATGCTGCAAAGACATAAATGACGCTTTTACTAATAACATCTAAACATTTGATGACTGGACCGCCGCCGATTGGCTGCAAGATTGCTGCTGCAAATTTATATATAAAGGAAATCATTAAAATCTTGATTGCCGGAAAGGCTACAAGAAGAAGAAGGATTACTACGCCTGCTATCCCTACCGTGTTTTTTAATAATAAGGAGGCATTTATAACAGTATCTGTTGCATCTGTAAACATTCGTCCGATAACAGGAATGAAATTCCCTGTTACAAACTTAGCTGTTTTTATCGTAATCCCGTCAGTTATAGCAGAAGATGCCCCTTGTACAGAAATAACACCTAGAAATATCGTTAAAAAAATCCCAAGAATCCCTATGCTAATATTTCTTAACAAATTTGCTAATTGGGTAACTTTGTATTGTTCTGATAAACTACTTACGACATGGAGTAATGTGGATAAAAATAACAGAGGGAGCACAATATACTCGATTAACATGCCGCTTGTATTCATTAAAAATAAAATGACGGGATGAAAGAATGCAGCAGATATAGCACCACCTGATGCTGCCATAAGGGCCAGCAATAACGGCACCAGCGCTAATATAAAATTTGTCATGTTCGAAATAGCATCACTCGCATATGTAATAGCTACATGAAAACTATTTAATGCAAGTATAATTAACACCATAAAAACAATCGCATATGCTACTTTACTGATTGAGCTTTTCTCAAATGAATTTTGAAGCATCTGCAACATGACACTAAATATAGTAAGTAGGATTAAGGAACCTAATAATTTTCCATTTACGATAATTTCATGGAACGCAAATTGAAGCATTCCGTGGAAAAAGCCCTGTAAATCAAAGCTTTTATTCCCAACCATAAAGTCATAGAGACTGCCCTTTTGACTTTCTGGTAAAAAACCTCCATACTCTGTTTTGATAGAATCCCAAAATTCCGTTAATTCATTGAGATCTAAAGACTCCAATTGCGATTCAACAATTTTTGTTGGATCCATTCCTTCTTCCTTTATTTCCTCTGCTGTTTCCGTATCTTCTGTTTTTGGTGATTCGTGAGGTGAGG
Source organism: Niallia sp. RD1 (assembly GCF_024219955.1). Lineage (NCBI taxonomy): Bacteria > Bacillati > Bacillota > Bacilli > Caryophanales > Bacillaceae > Niallia > Niallia sp. RD1. Next base: position 4,775,155 of record NZ_CP100420.1, read on the forward strand.
CTTGTACAATAGGTTGATAGAGAAAAAAGATAGCTGCCATTATTAGTAGTACGATTTTCAGCTTTGTTTTCAATTTTTTCACCTCGGAAAACGGTTTCCTAGTTAATTGGGAATCATATTTAAAATGGTTTCAACTAAAACGGTTAATATTGGGACTGCCATGGCTAAAATCAATATCTTTCCCGCAAGTTCAATTTTGGAGGCAATCGATCCTTGCCCTGCGTCTTTTGTAATTTGCACAGCAAATTCAGCGATATAGGCGATTCCAATAATCTTTAGAATCGTCTCGACATAAACGGTATTTACCCTTGCATTTAAGGCTATTCTTTCAACCATTTGTATAATAGCGGCAATTTGATCAACAAGAAAAAGAAAAATGGCACAACCAACAAAAACTACTAGTAAAAAAGCGATATTAGGCTTCTGTTCTTTTACCACGAGTGCTAAAAATGTGGAAATGAGTGCAATTCCAACTATTTGAAGAATTTCAATGATGATATCCTCCTTTACCCTTGGAATAGAAATACTGCTTTAATTTTCTGGAACAAATCATTCACGATGTTTGCTACCATAAACAAAATGTAAATAAATCCAAACAACGTAACCCATTGCGCGTATTCTTTTTTGCCGACTTGGTCGAGGATTGTATGTAAAAAAGCTACAACGATTCCAACCCCAGCGATTTTGAATATAATATCGACCTCTAAGCCCATAAAAGTCTCCTCCTAAAACTACATCAATAAAATGACAATCAGCAGGCCGGACAAAAACCCGAGACTTCTTATCATTTTCTCGTATTTCCCTTGCGTTTCCCTTGCTTCTGCTTCTTCTCTTTCCAGATGAGTAAGTGTTAGCATAATTTGCTTTTGTTGCGATAGACGGTCATGCCGCCCCAATGTCTCTCCAAACTGCTTCATAATTTCTAATTCGGTACCCTTCATCGCCGTTTTTTTCCAAATGTCATTTAAAGAAACTGCCCATGCTTCTTTCACGGTTGTGTCCTCTTTAATTAAGCGATCTGCAAAACTCGCAAAAAAGGAACTTAATGGCTCATTTAATTGTTCTGCTAATCTTCTACTTGCTTCGTGCAAGGGGGTATGTCCATACATAATCTCTGCCTCTAAAGATTGTAGTGCAGATTTTAATGCGCGAATTTGCTTTGGTCTTTGGCTTAATAGCTTTGAAAATTCCATTCCACCCCAGCTTGTGGAAGCAAGAATTAAGATTGCACCAATTATTTTCATCATTTACTTCACCTTCATTTCATCCATCAATAATTGGCCTTGTCCATTTCTTATTGCTGTCACTGTACCAGGACCTTTCTTTCTATTTAATTCAATATATCGTTCAAATATGCCCATTTTTATCATTCTAGAGAGCATAGGCCGTTTTTTCACTTCATCTAAATTTGATCCATGTGTAGTCATTATTAATTGGATGCCCGCATTTACTGCTTCTAGAATGGCTTCTTCATCTTCTTTCCGACCGACTTCATCCACAATTAGAACATCTGGACTCATGGAGCGAATCATCATCATCATTCCTTCGGCTTTTGGACATGCATCCAGTACATCAATTCGTGGTCCAAATGTCATTTGAGGGATCCCATCTAAACATCCAGCAATTTCAGATCGCTCATCTACAATTCCAACTTTTGCTGGTTTTAATAAAGAATTCTCCTCCTCCGAAGAAATTAGTCTAGCAATATCTCTTAACAAGGTTGTTTTCCCTGTCTGAGGAGGTCCAATAATCATCGTATGATGCCATTTCCCCTTATCATATAAGTAAGGAATAAATGAATTAGCTATTCCAATTTGCTCTTTTGCTATCCGAATATTGAAAGAAGCTACATCTCGTATAGCCTTGACTTTGCTATCTTGTAAAATCACTCTGCCAGCTAGTCCAATTCGATGTCCCCCCTGAACAGTGATATATCCTCTTTTCAATTCTTCTTCCATTGTATAAACCGAATATTGACTTATTTTATTTAACAATTGATTCCCATCCTCTTTTGAAACGATAAATGGGAAAAAGATAGAACGCCCATTAATAAAAACTTCTAATGGCCTGCCTATTCGAACTCGAATCTCTTCCATTCCTAATCTTTCTGCTGGAGGGATTGTGAGAATATGATTTTCAATAGATTTTGGCAAAAAAGAATAGATGGTATTCACAATGAAATTCCTCCTTTGTTAAAAAGGCTTTTACAATATTTAAACTGATTTGTTATGACATATATAGGATGACTTATTAAAATGTATGCTTGTCTTCTTCTTTTATGTCACTTCGGATTTAATTCTTCTATTTTTATCAATTATTGTTTTTTCATAGGAAAGATTATTATTTAACTAAGCTGAGCAGCTTGAAAACACTTAGATACCATAGAGGATAATGAAAAGGTATCTGCTATATTTAGGCTTCGCCAAGTATATGAAATCAGCCTTTATATAGAAGGATGGCACCAAGTGTAAAAAATGGTTAAAAATTAGCTTTTTTTCAAAAGCTATATAAGATTAAAAGCTAAAAAATATAGGAGGAAAAGGACATGAAAAAATTACTTCTCGTCTTTCTTTCCATCAGTTTAGGGCTCTTTCTTTCTGTTCAAACAGCGGGACATAAACCTGCTTTAAGCAAGGAACAAAAAAGAATACCTAAAAACGTTATCTTATTAATTGGCGATGGCATGGGCATTGGGCAAATGGAGATTGCTCGATTATTTGAGCATGGAACAAAAGGAAGACTTTTTATCGAAACACTTCCTCATACCGCTATCGTTCATACATCATCCAACAATAATCGTGTAACAGACTCTGCTGCTGGAGGGACAGCACTCGCACTTGGTAGGAAAACAGATAATGGAATGATCGGCATGACACCTGAGGGGAAAAACGAAGACAGTATTTTAGATAGCTTTAAAAAAGCTGGCAAGAAAACGGCGATTATTACGACGAATTCTGTAACAGATGCAACGCCTGCAAGCTTTACAGCAAGCGTTAATAATAGATGGGCAGACCAAGAGGAAATTGCAAAGCAACAATTAAGCAATAAAGTCGATATTATTATGGGTGGCGGTAAAAAATACTTCACTCGCAATGATAAAAGAGGAATTGATCTTATCGATGCCTATAAAAAGGCTGGATATGATTTTTTAACAACGGCTGATCAATTAGAAAAAACAGATGCGAAAAAAATTCTCGGTTTATTTGGGGATGCTCATTTAAATTTCCAACTAGACAGAAATCATCTCAAAACAACGGAACCATCTTTACAGAAAATGACTGAAAAAGCTTTAAATGTTTTAGCAGATGAAGAAAAAGGTTTTTTTGCAATGATAGAAGGAGGCCGAATCGACCATGCCTCCCATTCATCAGATATTACAGGAATATGGAAAGAAACCATTGCTTTCGATGATGTTGTGAAATATTGTGTAGAATGGGCTAATAAACGAAAGGATACTTTAGTTGTTGTTGCTGCCGACCATGAGACAATGGGGGTTTCTGCCACAGAAGCAATGGATATAAACGGGCTTAAAGACATTTCTGCCTCTCCACATTACATGGCACAACAATTAAGCAAGAAAAAAACAGGCAATGGTTATACGACAAACAGCATCCGGAAGGTTTTTAAAGACTATGCAGCTATTGATTTAAGTAAAGAAGAGCTTAAGCAATTCCAAACAAATACAATGCGAAACAAAGGACAGGTTTATCTTGAGCAACAAATTGACTGGAAAATCGGCAATATAATCGCCAACCATTATCACGCCGGCATCATACAACCGCAAATACAGCAGCTTAGTGATACAGGAGGACATACAAGTAATATGATTGTTGTTTTCGCAGTTGGAACAGGTGCGGAAGAATTTCATGGTGTGCTAGATAACACTGATATTCCGAAAAAAATCGCCGCAATTATGGGGTATGATTTCCCAAAATAAAAAGGTAGTCCAACCAAAAATAATCACTTCATCATATGCTATCATGAGGTGATATTACCATGTTTTCAAAACCAACTTCGGTAACATATATATCAAATGGATTCCACTCAACAGGTAAGGACAAACATTTCGGTGTGGACTTTGCAGAAAATGGAATCAATGCAATTAGGGCAAGTGCTGATGGAACTGTTACTAGATCCTATTATTCAGCAAGTTACGGAGAATGCATTATGATTCTTCATCAAATTTCTGGACAAGTATATGAAACAGTATACGCCCATTTAAAAAGTGGTTCTCGAAAAGTAAAGGTTGGAGATTCTGTCAAAAAAGGACAAGTTATCGGCATTATGGGCAGTACAGGAGATTCAACAGGTCAGCATTTGCATTTTGAATTACATGTTGGCCGCTGGAATGTCCTTAAGTCTAATGCAGTTAACCCACTTCCATATTTTGAAACAGATACTAAAGCAACTACCTCTAATAATAAAGAATATATTGTTAAAGCAGGCGATACACTGTATCAAATTAGCAGGAAATATAATACAACCATCAAAGTACTCTCAGCTTACAACCAAATAGAAAATCCAAATCTGCTAAAAGTCGGGCAGAAAATCAAAATACCATCCACACAAGCTGTCTATTATGTCGTAAAAAAAGGAGATACAGTCAGCCAAATTGCGAAGATGTTTCATACAAGTGTTGGTAAAGTGAAGGAATGGAATCAATTGAGGGATGTCAATAAAATATACCCAGGACAAAAATTAAGAGTAGGATAAATTCGTAATCCTACTCCTTTGGAAAATTTTCATTCGTTTTTCTTAAGTCTATAACTAAAGCCCTTTTCATTTCATTAAGTATTTTTATTTCCTGCTTATAAGAAACGATAACGCCATTATTACAGCGTTTATATTTTCAACACAAGTATTTTCCAGAGAAAATCCAGAAAATAGGAGCCACTATATTTCCATGGAAAAAGGAGGCAATCAAATGATTACCTCCTTTTCCAGCCGCATTTGCCGCTTAGGTGTATGGAGTTTCAAAACCTGCTCCACCAGGTGGGTGTTCGCAAAAGCTCTCATCATATGTCCTAATGACGAATGGCATTAGGCCTGCTGATCCTTCTTTAATATAGAACTCCCTAAATATCGATAAAGGTTGAAACTTCATACGATAACGTACAACGCAGCTTCTATGTTTTTATCATACATGAATTTTTACCGGAATGCAAATGGTAAAATTAGTATATTACCTACATTTTAGAACATTATGCACGAGAAACATAGCTAGCTTCTGTTGTGTTAATAATTAAACGGTCCCCTTGATTAACGAAGAAAGGAACTTGAACAGTTAGACCTGTTTCCATTACTGCAGGTTTTGTACCACCTGAAGCAGTATCTCCTTTAATACCAGGCTCAGTTTCAGCCACTTCTAATACAACTGTGTTTGGAAGTTCTACACCTAGTGTTTCTGATTGATACATCATTATATGGACTTCCATATTCTCTTTTAGGAATTTTAATTCGTATTCAATTACAGAATCTGAAAGCTCAATTTGATCATAAGATTCTACATCCATGAATACGTGCTGGTCGCCGTTTGCATATAAATATTGCATTTTACGATTATCAATTTGTGCTTTCGCAACTTTTTCCCCAGCTCTAAAAGTTTTTTCTTGAACAGCACCTGTACGTAAATTTTTTAATTTTGAACGAACAAACGCTGCACCTTTACCAGGTTTAACGTGTTGGAAATCAAGCACGCGCCAGATTCCGCCGTCTACCTCAATTGTTAAACCTGTCTTAAAATCGTTTACTGAAATCATGCAGTAATCCTCCTATAAAATAATCAGTTCTTTCGTTGAATGGGTTAAAGCTTCATTATGATCTTTTGTTATTATTGTATCATCTTCAATACGCACTCCACCAAGACCTGGAATATAAATACCTGGTTCTACTGTTACTACCATACCTGGTTCTAGCGGAGCATTATTACGGAAGGATAAATTTGGTCCTTCATGGACTTCTAATCCTATTCCGTGGCCTGTTGTATGTCCAAAATACTCTCCATACCCTTTTTCAGTTATGTAATCACGAGTAAGTGCATCTGCTTCGACACCGGTAATTCCTGGTTTAATGCCTTCCATACCCTTCAGTTGAGCAGTTAAGACGATATCATATATTTCTTTTAATTTCTCATCTGGGTTACCGATCGCAATTGTTCTCGTAATATCAGATACATATCCATTATAATACGCACCATAATCCAATGTAATGAAATCACCAGCTTCAATCACTTTATCGGATGCAACACCATGTGGCAAGGCAGATCTTTTTCCTGATGCAACAATAGTATCAAAAGAAGATGAAGTGGCGCCTAATTTTCTCATAAAAAACTCTAATTCATTCGAAACTTCCAATTCTGTTTTCCCAATCTTGATAAAATCAAGGATATGAGTAAAAGCAGCATCAGCAATCTTAGCAGCTTCCTTTAATATCTTAATCTCTTCATTTGTCTTAATCAAGCGTAACTTTTCAATTATCCCCGAAACTGGCACTAATTCTCCTTTTACTACCGTTTCTAGCTCCTTATACTGCGTAAATGTAGTGTAATCTTGTTCGAATGCTAAGTTCTTTATCCCTAGTTTCTCTGCTTGATTAGCTACTTCTTGAAGAATTGCCCCTTTATGCTGAACGATATCAAATCCAATACATTGATTTCCCGCCTGCTCTACATAGCGAAAATCTGTTATAAATAAAGCCTTTTCCCCACTAATTAAGACAGCTCCTGAAGAACCTGTAAAGTTGCTAACATAGCGTCTGTTATAAGTGCTAGTTATTAAAATACCATCTGCCCCAACTTCTGTTAGTGCTTCTCTTACTCTTTTAAGTTTCTCCATTTAAATCCTCTCCCTCACTTTATACGCATTCCTAGAGGCACAGTTCTTCTTAAAGCCTTAACAACTTCTAGATAAGGTAATAATCTGAATGATGAAAAAGTACACTCATGTAAATCATTTTATCATAAATACGCTTGAAATACAGACAAAATAGCATGTAAACAAAGATATTAGACTCCCTAATTAGCTATGAGTAATTAACAGGAAGAAAACTTTTTATTCTCCTTCATTACCTGTTAAAGTCGTAGCTGGCTTAGTTTCTTTCCATTTTTTTATTTGAATTTCATTTTCTTCATAGGAAATTGTATATCCAACAAAAACTCCATATAAAATGTATAAACATACAGATGTGATAATCGTATCTCTTTTCAACTCTAAGAAAGGCGCCATACTTGGAAAAATTGGATTTAAAACAATAAATACACAAGCAAATAATGCAATTCCAAACCCCATCCCAATATAAACGGTCTTAAATTTTCTAAGCATTAAATAATAAGCAAAAGCCGCACCAGTGGAGAAAAAACCAATTGCGATAATACTGATCACTGTTCCAAGCCAACCATATTTCCAACTTCCTATAGCCCAAGGTTCTAAAATAATATTAGGACGTATTTCCGTAAAATTAAAAACATACCCAACGTAACCAATTAAAGACCAAAAAATACCGCCAAACATCCCTGTCCAAATAACTAAGGCAATAAAAGACATCGGTCTATCTTTTTCATCGTGTGATTGTTGTTTGTTCTCCATAATATCCACCTCCGACTAGTAGTATGTCCCATTCCTTTTCTTTCCTTGCATTATTCTTATTTATGATTAATTAAAAGGAAGGATTAAGATAGGATGTGATGTCACGCTAGTGGTTTTTTGAATTTTTTAGTAAGATAGTATTAGGGGAAATTACAACCATAAATATTCTTCATTATATAGAAGCCCGTTGTGTTCACCTAATTTATCCTGAGGTTGGTGTAATTATACATGTCAAGTGAACAAAAACCATTATACGGAGGTCAGGCTGTTGTAGAAGGTGTTATGTTTGGAGGTAAACATCATTATGTAACAGCTATAAGACGAAAAGATCAGTCGGTTGATTATTTTCATCTTCCAAGAAAATATAATACAAAGCTAGCAAAATTTAAGAAAATCCCATTCTTAAGAGGTCTTATTGCCATAATCGAATCAAGTGGGAACGGAACAAAACATTTAAATTTTTCAACAGATCGATTTGATCTTGACCCTTCAGAAGATTATAAATTGGAAGAACAAGAACCATCTAAACTATCCATGATTTTAGGAGTAGCAGTTCTAGGAGTGCTTTCCTTTCTATTTGGAAAATTCATCTTTACGCTTATTCCGACCTTTCTAGCGGCTATGTTTATGCCGATTATTTCTGGTCATGTTGCTCAAATCCTACTAGAAAGCTTTTTTAAGCTTATCCTTTTACTTGGATACATTTACTTTGTTTCACTAACACCTATTATAAAGAGAGTATTTCAATATCATGGCGCCGAACATAAGGTAATCAATGCATATGAAAATGGAAAAGAATTAACGATTGAAAATGTCCAAGCAGCATCAAGATTACATTATCGCTGCGGATCAAGTTTTATTCTTTTTACGGTAATTGTCGGACTATTCCTTTATTTATTCTTCTATCCAGAGAATCTGTTTGAAAGAGTATTAATCCGAATTGCCTTAATTCCTTTCGTTATTGGCATTTCTTTTGAAGTACTTCAGATCACCAATAAATTAAGAGACGTTCCTGTATTAAAATACCTTGGATTACCAGGACTTTGGCTGCAATTATTAACAACAAAAGAACCGAGTAATGAGCAAGTAGAAGTAGCAATCCTTTCCTTTAATGAATTAAAAAGGCGTGAAGAAGAAACAGAAGCACAATTATCAAAAGCAATGGTTGAATGAGCAAATAAAAAGGGTATGATGGATAATAAAGGGAAATAGATTCAATATAAATACAAGATTGACCTACACATACTATTTTTTTGTTAAAAATCTTTTTCTGAAAACTTTTTCATGTGAACAATTTAGCCTTTTTTGAATAAACTTTTCTTAATAATAGTTTAAAAGTTAGAAAAAATGCTCATCATGCTTTTAGGGAGGTGGCTTTTTTGAAGAACCGATTTTCAATTATTATATTTGGAAGTATCATTTTCTTTGCTTTCATTGGCCTAGCTGTAAATTTAATTAAAAATCCAACAGGATTTTTTCTAAACATTGCTGTCATGTTTGCTGTCGGTGCCATTATCTGGTTCATTTATCGCCATTTCAGTACATCTAGTCCGCAAAAAAGAGAACAAAGAGCTTTTCTAAAAGCTGCAAAGCAATCAAAAAAGCGACTACAAACTAGAGAAAAATCACCAATAGCACAACAGCACTCAACCAAATCCTCTTCCTTAAAAGCCAATAAGCATAAACGAAGCAAAAGTACAGCTCATTTGACTGTTATTGAGGGGAAGAAGAGCAAAAGAAAGAATCGAGCCTCTTTATAAAGAGCTCGATTCTTTTTTTATAAATGGCTGTTTTCTAAAGGATTGTTGTTTTTCAATCGAAAAAAAGAATTAGTTGGAAAAATGGAGCAACAAACTTTACGAAAACAGCCTTATAAATTAATTCTCTCTTGGAATGCATTACTTCTATACTCCTCTAAAAGTGCATTTATCCCACCTTAACTAACAGTAAAACTCAGTCTCAAACTTTTGAGAATTCGAGGAAGATCACTTGAGATCAACTATTCGTAAAAAGTCCAATTGGTTCAACTAACCTTCAGGGGGGTTGAAGGGGAAAAGTGGTGTTCATCAAGCGAATGAACGCCAAAATGCAGAGGAACAAACGAAAAAGTGGCGTTCATCAAGCGAATGAACGCCAAAATGCAGAGGAACAAACGAAAAAGTGGCGTTCATCAAGCGAATGAAAACCAAAATGTAGAGGAACAAACGAAAAAGTGGCGTTCATCAAGCGAATGAAAACCAAAATGTAGAGGAACAAACGAAAAAGCGGCGTTCATCAAGTGAATGAAAACCAAAATGCAGAGAAACAAACGAAAAAGTGGCGTTCACCAAGTGAATGAAAACCAAAATGCAGAGAAACAAACGAAAAAGTGGCGTTCACCAAGTGAATGAAAACCAAAATGCAGAGGAGAAAGGAAAAAAGAAGGACTCCCCCCACTAGATGGTTAGTTTCACTTTATCAATAAGTCCATGTTTTAAAAAACTTTATCGCACAATCTCTTCCTAATTGAATAAGCTTTTCTTGATTTTCTTTCGTTAAGGAAAATTCTGTCGCCACTACTCCTTCTGTTGGTACAAAGATAATATTTTTTTCATGTTTTCGGGAAATATATCTAGAATCATGAGCATCTTTCATCGTTTCAAACATCGCTGCAAATAAATCGATTGCATTATGAATTTTATGTTTTGGATGCTCTTTGATATTATGGCTTAATTTAATTCCTAAAACGGGCCTTGTTTTCAGAACGTTCTCTTGATCGAATAGCCACATCGGGAAATTACTGAGCACACCTCCATCCACAATCACATTTTTATTTGACTTACTCCCAATTACTACAGGTTCAAAAAAATAAGGAAGACTACAGCTCATTCTAACCGCCTTTGCAATGGAAAAGGTTTGAGGGTTGATTCCGTATTTAAGCAAGTCATCTGGCAGAATCATTAATACTCCATTTGTAATATCTGACGCAATGAAACGTAATGATTGCGGAGGTATATCTGCAAATGTTCTTAATCCTTTTGCGGCTAATTTATCTGCTATCCACTTTTCTAATTCCTCTCCTTTATATAATCCCAACTTCCAATATAGAAAAAACCATTTCGCGAGTGGAAAGGGAATGAGCAATTTTCTTTCATCTAAAAAAGTGCTTAAATCCAGTTCCTCCAATAAATTAGCTATTTCTTTACTCTTATATCCTGCGGCAATTAAAGCTGCAACAATGGATCCAGCGCTCGTTCCTGCCAGTCTAGCAAAATGAAAACCTCGCTGCTCTACGACTTCATATGCCCCTACTAATGCTAACCCCTTAATTCCTCCACCGGAAAAGACTCCATCAATATACATACTTTTCCCTCCTTTTAACAACCAACTAAGACAATTGAAGACAAATGTAAGGAATTCTCCATCTCTATACTCAAATTTAGTATTTCGAAGGGGAAAATAGTACAACAGACAAGTTAAATGTTCACACATTTCCGTTCATTCAGTAGAAAACACAATAGAAAGATTGTTGTAAGTAGAGATAGGCGTTTATATCAAGCAAAAAAGGAAATAGACACATACACTATCCCGAAAGATGAAAGTGCACGCACTTTGTTTGTTCACAAACTAAAGATAATGTTTGAAATGGTGATAGTGCTAGAAGTTAGTTAGAAAAAGAGGAGGAGATTTTATGCAGAATCATTTCATTTATGCAAATGATGTGAGAAGAATACGTCCGGGCTTTGGAATCGGCAGACCGGGGTTTGGTTTTGGAAGACCAGGTTTTGGATTTGGCGGTGCTGGCTTAGGACTTGGTTTAGGTCTACTTGGTGGATTTGCTACTGGTGCTTTACTTGGTCCAGCACTATATGGAGGATATGGTTATCCACCATACGGATATGGGTATGGCATCCCGCCTTACGGTTATTATTGAGACCAACTTTCAGAAAATAGATACTAACATTTTCAATATATAGAAGGCTGTGCAGATTAGTTTGCACAGCCTTCTTCCGTACCTTTTTTATTCGATTTGATCAAATTGGATCTTTCTTTGTAAAGTATTGTTTAGTAGTCATTTAAAAATCGATAATTTTTCCAGGCGAAAACTTCATCAATAATGCCACTTTGGGAATTACTTTGGAGCTTCTGTTAGCTGATTTAACACTATTACCTAATTCACCGCATCCCCTTCCCATTTTGCTAAATAACGGTACAGTTCTTCTTTCTCGATATTCTAAATCTTCTGTTTTTCAACCATATCTCCATCTTGTTCAACGCCTGATGTATTAACTGTAAATTTACGATAAAGCTTGATCGCACCAAAGCCAATTAATCCCCCAGAGGTATTTAATAGTAGATCATCTACATCAAAAATTCCGAGTGAAAAAACGACCTGTAGACATTCCAAGGATAAACTTAAAATAAAGGATTGGCCTAATACACCTCTGAATGATATCCCCCTTTTTTTAGACAATAATACAAGAAATATTCCAAAAGGGATGAACGCTGCAATATTTCCAACAAAATTACTTAAATCATGCCAGCCCGATAGACTCTGAATATTAATAGATACTGTTTTTAATGGGATGAAATTGCCTCTTTGCAATTGGTACACGAGATTATCAGGGTTCCCAAGATTCCTCTGAAGTTGAGACATGAGGAAGGTCGTATCTCTCCAACGGAACTTAAATAGAATGATTTTAAATAATTCGCATCACTAGTGTTGCATTAATTTAATTTCACTATTAAAAATACTCGAAATGTTCACTTTTATTATTTTATGCATAGAAAAAGTCCTTTATAATGGATAAGTCAGGTGGTAACCCGTCCAAATCCACTAAAAAAGGACAAATCTCATGGACAAGATTACACGAAAAACTTCATTTGGACAATGGTTTTCGCCAATTAATCTTCAATTATTTGAAGAACAGGTGAAAACATTGAAATTAGATTGCTATACGAAAAAGTTAACGACAGAATCATTCCTAAAACTATTACTTTTTGCACAATTAGAAGAAGTTGAAAGTCTTCATGCGTTAAGTGATTGCCTTTTTGATGATCATCTTCAAAAGGAAATCGACCTTGATTCTATAAGCATTTCTCAGCTCTCGCGCCGTTTAAATGGTCTAAATCCAGATTTGTTTCAAAGACTTTTCCTTGATTTAGTCGGACAAATTCACGCCAAAACACACTACACAAAACTTGTCATGCCGTTAAAAATTATTGATTCAAGTACTTTGCCACTAAATTTGACCAATCATAAATGGGCGAAGTTCCGCAAAACTAAGGCAGGCGTAAAGTTACACTTACGCCTTGTATTTATGGAAAAGGGAGAATCCTATCCCGAAAAAGCCGTGATGACAACGGCAAGCGAACACGATCGTGGTCAACTTGAGATTATGGTTGACGATAAAGAATGCATGTATGTGTTTGACCGAGGTTATCTAGACTACGAGCGTTTTGATCGCATGACCGATGAAGGCTACTTTTTTCTTTCTAGGCTACGAAAAAACGCAGTCGTACGGGAGGTTTATGATTTTAAACTACCCAAGGATTCATCTGTTTTGTCGGATCAAATGGTGTTGATTGGTACAACTCAAAACCGAGCTGAAAACTATTTTCGACTTCTAAAAATAATAGATTCAAAAGGTAATGAACTTCATTTAATCACAAATCGTTTTGACTTAAGCGCCGAAGAAATATCGGAAATGTATAAATCACGATGGGCAATTGAGCTGTTTTTTAAATGGATTAAACAACATCTCAATATCAAGAAATTCTACGGTCAAAGTGAATGGGCGATTCAAAATCAAGTGTTTATCGCACTTATTGTTTTTTGTCTTCATGTTCTGGTACAACTCGAAACAAAAAGTAAGCGGAAAACCTTGCAAATTAGCCGTTATTTAAGGGCAGCATTGTGGAAACCAGCACATGTCTGGCTTCGCAAAATTGAAGGAAAAGCCATCCCTTAATCAACAAATTGTTGTCGTTGCACAGGTCTAATTGTAAATAAATTTCCAAATGGACAGGAGCCGCCTTTAGAAAGGTAATTACTTTTTTGGCTCTAAGTAGAGTAAACAATTAAACTGAAAATTATGACACTATTTACGCAACACTAGTGAATTCGCATATATAAAAGATAAAAAGTGCTAGTACGATAATTCTATGCATTATTTTCGATTTACTCATTTTTCCATCCTTTCCCTTTTTAAGTTAGTATTTGTTGATTCAGGAAGTACTGTGACAATTACACCATCCACGTTGTTGCCTGATATCTCATAACGAAGATTGTCCGGCACAAGAACATCAGTATTTTTTTTAACAGGATAATAAAAGATCTCATATTTTTCTCCGTTTACACTCGTAGAAAGTTTTTTTTCTTCTTTTAAGTAATCCAAATATTCTTCCAAAGCAAAATTCTTTTCCTCCATAATCGCACTATGCGGCAATCCAACATAGCGAATATGCCAAGGTTCATATTGAATTCCAGTAACTTCTGTTTTATCCTTTGGATAGCGTAAAATAAAGCCATATTTCCAAGCATTATCTTCTAACCACTGACCTTCAGGTGCTACCTCCATCTTCGTTAGAGTTGATCCCACATCAAGTGATAAACCTAAATTGTGTTCGCTATAGCCTGCAGGCAAAGCATAGTCAGAGCCCATTTCTTGATAAAGCACATTTTGCTCATCGAAGTCTCGAAAGCCACTATTAATTAAGAAATGGCGAACCCCCTCTTTTTCAGCAGCAGCTATCATTACCGAAAATTTACGGGCAACATCCTTTGACAATTTAATTTCGTTATCAAGCAACCCGTAACCAGTTGTTAATTCTCTATGCATAAATAAATTTACAACATCTGATTTTATACTCTCTTGGTGAACCGGATTTTCACTATTAACCAAAAGTAAATTTCCTTGAAAGATCTGTTCTTTCGTAATCGCTATCGTTTGGAAACCTTCAGAAGTCTCGCTATTATCTATAGGATCAATGTTATTTTTTTCATTTCCTTCAACTTCAACTTTATTTTGAATAGACCATTCTTTATTGACAAATACAAAACTCAGACATATTACTAACAACAATAAAAAACCCCACTTCTTCATTTCACGTTCCTCCTATTCTCTTCTAGAATAGGAAAAACTTTTTAAATAAAGAGTAGGGTAAAATTTAAATTTTTCTTAAATCCTTTATGAAAGATTTAAACTTGGTCAATTGGAACACTTTCTTGCGGTAAACGAACTTCAAATACAGTCCGTATTAAACTACTTTCAGCTGTAATCGTTCCATTATGTTGCTCCACAATATTCTTTGCAATGAATAAACCAAGACCTGTGCTATCTTCCTGGTGAGTACGTGCTTTATCACCGGTATAAAACATATCAAAAAGATAGGGAAGTTCATCCGCTGGAATACTATCTCCATAATTTACAACTTGAACAACCACTTCTTCTCCATCAACAAACCCGTTTATATCTACAAACTGACCATCGTATCCATAACGATTGGCATTGGTTAAAAGATTTTCAAACACACGAGCTAACATCTCCCCGTCACCCAAAATAGGTAAATGGGGTAAAATATTCATTCGAGCGATCAAATCATTTTTCTCAAAAACAGGATACAATTCTTCTTTTAATTGGAGAAGTAGGTCACTTAAATTAATTTGCCTTTTTTCAACTGGTAACATGCCATAGTTCATTCTAGTTATTTCAAATAATTCATCAATCAGTCTTTCTAACCGCTGCGATTTAGTAAAGGCAATCGTTAAAAAATGCCTGACTTGTTCTTTAGTCAACTTCTCATCTTTAAGGATTAAATCTAAATAACCTAAAACAGAAGTTAGTGGAGTCCGCAAATCATGGGCTAAATTTACAACTAATTGCTCCTTACTGTTTTCTGAAAAATCGCCTCTTTGTATGGCTTCTTCTAATTTTTCACTTGCCAGATTAATTGCTTGGGCAATATCTCCAAATTCATCATTTGAATGGATATAAACTCGATGTTTAAAGTTGCCACGAGCAAGATAAGTAATTCCATTTGATAATTCATTAAAATAGGTAGAATAGGGCTTAGTAAGTAAAAAGAAAAACACGAACGAAAGGGAAATAAATAGTATAAAAAAGAAGTTAAAGTCTCCGATACTGCCTATGAATTGACGAAGTTCAGCTAACGGGTCACCTCGACGAACAGTTGCATGATAATAAAGCTGTAGTCCTTTAAAGAATAAGTAAGTTATTATACCACCGAGAAGCATACTTAGACCAAATAATACGATTATTTTAGCGCGAAAACTGCGTATAAATTTAGCCATTGAATGTATACCCCACTCCCCAAACGGTTTTGATTAGCTTGTTTTTCCGCTTATCTTCTCCAAGTTTTTTCCTTAGGGTGCGAATATGTACCATTACCGTATTAGCCCCTTCAAAGTATGCATCCCCCCACACTATCTGAAAAATATTTTCTACACTATAAACTTTCTTTGGATGACTAGCTAATAAATACAGAATGTCAAACTCTTTTGGCGTTAGCTCGACTGTTTCACCATATAGCAAAACTGTACGTTGATCAGGAGAGATCACTATTTCACCAAATTCCAAAATAGTTTTCTTATCCGCTACTTTGGGTTGATTCAACTTCATAAAGCGCCGCAATTGCGCATTCACACGTGCAACCAATTCGATTGGCGTAAATGGTTTAGTCATATAATCATCTGCCCCAATCACTAGTCCATGTACCTTATCGAAATCAGAGGTTCTTGCACTCAAAAAAATAATAGGCATATTATATTGTTCTCGAATCTGACGGGTTACTTCATATCCATCCATTTTCGGCATCATAATATCCAAAATCAGCAAATCAATTGATTGAGCCTGGGTAACATGTATAACTTCTTGGCCATCATGTACTTTAATGACATTATATCCTTCCTTTTCTAGATGAATTGCGACTAGATCAGCTATCTCCTCCTCATCATCAGCAATTAAAATTGAAATTTGTTTCATTTATTCCACTCCATTATCAAGTTATGTGCGGGTATTTTCATTAAACCTAATAGCTAAGCACTTCAAAAAATCCGTTGTTTTGGTAGTATGCCTTATCAACAGTATCTTAACTAACATGGATATTTTAGAGCCTGTAATTTATTTTCTATTATTTTCTTTTTATTTTCAAGAATAGAGCCCGTTTGCAATAATCAAATCCAAAAGGTGTTTCTCCTCATCTTTTTTATAAATATCGTAGCTATATAATAAGGTTAAAATCACCTCGTTAACCCATATTTCACCAAAAAAATAAAGTGAAACTTCCATCAGTGGGGATTTTCCTTCATCCCCCACTGCTGTTTAGTTGCACTGACTCGACTTTTACGGGAGCTTTATCGATTTTCCGCAACTTTCGGTCGGGTCTGTCCGTTAAGAGCGGAATAAAAAACCGCCGAATTCTAACGGCTAATTTTCCCACTCATTTTTGTATCAATTTTTTCTTATGAATATTCAATTGCAAGTCTGCTACATTTTTTATACATTGTTGATCATGTGAAACAAAAAGTATGGTGCCTTCATATCCCGTAATAAAGGTTTCTAATGCTTCAATGGCATAGATATCTAAGAAATTAGTTGGTTCATCTAACAATAAAATATTATATTCTCCTAAGAATAGCAGACAAAGTTGAAGGCGAATAGCTTCGCCACCACTTAGTGACTTTACACTTTTTTGTAAATCTGTACCAACAAACTGCATTAAGTGCAAAACACTTCGTAAAAATGTTTCATCATATCCTGAACGATTTTTTACGAAATGCAGAACTGTTTCATTATTAGTGAATTGATAACTCATTTGCTTGAAATATCCTATTTTTGCTTTTGGAGAAATTATCAGGTC
Organism: Niallia sp. RD1; assembly: GCF_024219955.1. Classification (NCBI taxonomy): domain Bacteria; kingdom Bacillati; phylum Bacillota; class Bacilli; order Caryophanales; family Bacillaceae; genus Niallia; species Niallia sp. RD1. The sequence continues at coordinate 4,792,599 of NZ_CP100420.1, forward strand.
ATTACCTTTATTCGCAATATGATCTAGCAATGTACTTTTTCCACTGCCATTTTTGCCTGTAATCGCAATTTTTTTCCCAAGCGGTAGCTGAAAGCTAACATCTTTTACTAATACTTTATTCTCAACTTGAAGTGTAAAGCGGTCAGCCATAATCGGGAACTTGTTATGCAATTCTGTAGCTTTCGTTTGACGGAAAACAATTGGTCTATTTTCACTTACAGCTTCGACTTCTTGAAGTTTTTCCATTCGATTCTCAATAGCTTTAGCTGCACGCTGCATTGCTTTTGCACTCGTACCTTTGGACTTTGTCATAAACGACTTGTTCGGTAAGGCACTCGCTTCCCTTTTTGACATCCTCCCTGCTTGAGCAACCTTTTGTGCTTTTTTCATTTTTTCTTGTGCTGCTTTTTCAAGCCTGCTCTTTTCTTTTACGAATTGTTCATGAGCTTGCTGTTGTTGCTCACGTTCTAACTGCTTTTGGACCACGTATTCACTATAATTTCCTGAATAAACCTGGACCTTGCCTTCATGAATTTCCCAGATTGTCGTTACTAATTCGTCTAGCACTCTACGATCATGACTAATTAATACTAGCGCTCCATAATAATAACGAAGTTCCTCTAAAAAAAAGGAAATACCCTCTTGATCCAAATGTGTGGTCGGCTCATCAATTAGCAATCCTTCGTAATAATTGGTAAACAACTGAGCAAGCTTCATCCTTGTCTGCTCTCCACCACTTAACTGAACCGCATCTTTTGGGATATCTAATTTTCCAAGTAATACCGGATCGGCTCCAAGAGATGTCGGTGCTTCAAGCTGCTCAAAATATCCATATTCAACATGACGAGACACTCTCCCTTTTGTGGGTTGTATCTTACCTGCCAATAATTTCAATAGTGTACTTTTTCCTACACCGTTCTTACCAACAATCCCGATTCGGTCAAATTGGTGAATAGCTAAACGGTTGATCTTTAAGATTTCCTTATCTAAATAGGCTAATTCAACATTTTCTAATTCAAAACAGATTTTTTCCATATTTGCTACCTCCCGAAATTTTATCATTTCGTATCGATAGCAAGGATCGATACGAGCTTCTGGACTAAGCTCGTATCAATAAAAAAGTAACATACACATTTGAAACCCCTCCATCTACATTTAGATAAAACAAAAAATCACAGACACCATGTCTGTGATTTAGAGTAAAGGGAATTGCCCATCTTAATTAAAGTAGAAGCACGAAGGTAAATGTCACCATATAAGCTTCTCTCTTAGCGAAGAAAATTACACAAAAATGAAGAAAAGCAGAATAATCCCTTTCTTCAAAGAAGATAAATATAATTAAAAGAAGATTATTAAAAAGGACAGACTTATCCCGTTTACTCTGTGTATACAAACAGAGTCTTTGACCGTATTCAATTACTGGTTCAAAGTTAGGGTCCATAGTCTAGGTATCATTTTTAATAATCCTCCTTATATTTTAAAAGTACAACATTTATTCTAAAGAGACTTGTAGAAAAAGTCAATCGGTAAATACAGTCCAATACCTTTCTCCAGCTTTTTTTCTATTGATGATGAACGTTTGCATTTAAACATTCTTGCAAACACCTTTCCATTTTCCAGAAATACAAAAATCCTCTTTAGTAAAGGAACCAAAGAGGATTTTTTCCATAAAACTTGATTTTAAAGCAACACTTCTATCTCTATTAACGAATCACAAACCACACTTTAATTGCGTGTTACAATTCGTACAAGTGTTACAGCCACCGATTTCTTCGACAACACCTTTGCGACATACAGGACATGTATCACCAATTTCTGATCCAATCGTTACATTCGTTGATTTCAATTCATTGATAGTATCTACAAGAACTACATGTGGTTCTTCACGTTTTTGTGGTTGAGCTTCTTCAAATGTGTTTTCTTCCGCTTTTAAGGTTAATACTTGACTATCGCGTGAGCCATCTACATAAACGGTACCGCCTTTAGCTCCACCACGATATAATCTTTCATATACTTTTTGAACTTGTTCTACACTGTATCCTTTTGGTGCATTTACCGTTTTACTAATCGAACTATCAATCCATCTTTGAATGATACATTGAACATCAGCATGTGCTTCTGGAGCTAAATCCATTGCAGCAACGAACCACTTTGGAAGATTATTTGGATCTGCTTCTGGGTGTGCATCTAAATATTCTTGCACAATATCTGCTTTCACTTCGATGAATTTTCCTAGTCTTCCACTTCTGAAATAAGAGAAGGAAAAATATGGTTCAAGACCAGTTGATACACCAACCATCGTTCCTGTACTTCCTGTTGGAGCGACTGTTAATAAATGAGAATTGCGGATACCATATTGAAGAATATCCTCTCTAATGTCTTCAGGCATTTTTCTCATGTAGCCCGTATGGATAAAGGCGTTACGTAGTTTCGCTTCATCTTCTCTTGTCTCAGCCTTCAAGAATGGGAAGCTACCTTTCTCTTTTGCTAACTCAATCGATGCTCTATAAGCAGTAGTAGCAATCGTTTCAAACACTTTGTCTACTAAAACATTGCCTTCTTCACTGCCGTATTCTGTTTCACAGTAAATTAGTAAATCATGAAGTCCCATTACCCCAAGACCTACACGACGTTCCCCAAGAGCTTGTTTCTTATTTTCTTCCAGGAAATAAGGTGTCGCATCGATTACGTTATCTTGCATTCTTATGCCAACTTCTACTGTTTTCTTTAGTTTTTCAAAGTTAACTGTTTTCTTTTCCTTATCTGCCATTTCTGCAAGATTAACAGCAGCTAAATTACATACGCTAAATGGTGCTAATGGCTGCTCTCCACATGGGTTTGTCGCCACAACTTTTTGACCATAGCTAGTTGCATTTGTCATTTCATTCGCATTATCAATAAAGAAAATTCCTGGTTCCGCAGAATATGTTGCACAAATATTAATTAAGTTCCATAATTCTTTTGCTTTAATTTTGCGATAAACACGGACTTTATTTCCAGCTGCCAGCCATTCTCTTACATCGCCAACTTTATGCCATTCTTCGTTGTAATGCTGCATTTGTTCTTTATCATAACTTTCTACATCAGGGAAACGTAATTCATAATCTTCGTCTTTTTCCACTGCTTCCATAAATTCATTTGTTAAGCAGACAGAAATGTTTGCCCCTGTTAAAAATTCAGATTGATGAACAGTATAAGTACCGCCACTTGATAGCTTTTCTTCTGCATCACGGAAAATCCCCTCGTTAAAACCACCTTGACCGGGAATATTTTTATAATTTAGAATCCCTTGATACATAGAACGCTCTTGTTCTGTAAACGGAGTAAATTTCAATTTATCTTGTGCATGCTTTTTAATCGTTTCATCTTGTGTATTTTCAATCAAGAAACGTAAAATTCGGGGGTTTTGCATTTTCGAAATAATGAACTCAATAATGTCCGGATGCCAGTCAGTTAGCATAATCATTTGAGCACCACGACGGCTTCCGCCTTGTTCTACTAAATGCGTTAGCTTCGCAATATCATCCAACCAAGAAACAGAACCAGATGATTTACCATTAACGCCTTTTGCTAATGTGTTGCGAGGTCTTAAAGTCGATCCATTTGTTCCAACTCCGCCACCACGACTCATGATTTCCATAACCTGTTTACGGTGCTCGGAAATACCTTCTCTTGAATCCTGGACAAACGGCATTACATAGCAGTTAAAGTAAGTAACGTCTGTACCTGCTCCTGCACCATATAATACACGTCCTGCTGGAATGAAGTTTAAGTTAACAAGTTCACTGTAAAACTTTTGGAACCATTCTTGTCTTTTTTCTTCCGTTTTTTCTACTGATGCAAGTCCAGTAGCATTTCGCTTTGCAATTTGCTCGTAATATATTTCTAACGGTTTTTCAATAATATCTAATGAACGAACGATTACCCCAGTTTGTGCCTCTTCTCCTTCTAGAACTCCACGATAATCCTCTTCCACTAATACTTTTGCTGTATTTAAAATATGATCAATTTCTTGAATAAATCCTAATCCCCTTGCTGGAAACTTAGGATCTTCTTTAATTGTTAAAACAACGAAATCGCCAGCAGATAACGTAATTTTCTCTGTATCTTTATACGTATAACGGTCAAGCATGACAAGTCGAGAAACGCCTTTATGAGTTAGTTTCATATCTGGAGTAATCGAATGAACCTCCGGAAATAACGCGATATCCTTATTCAGCTTTTCAATATCTACCTGCAAACTTTGACTTAACATTACTGACATACACACAACCCCTTCATTTATATAAAAGTAGAGCTGATACTAATAGTTGATGAAAATAAACTTCGTATATAAATCTATCATTAGATATCTAGCATTTTTAGTAATACCCTTAAACTATCACAACAAACACATAAAATCAATATATAGTATCCAATACAAAACACATACCCATATATTGTATCTCCTTTGTATATCTGCCAATTTGTCAAATGACGAAATAAAGTAAATTTTAAAGAAAAAGAAAGAGAAACATCGATTATTTAATATAAAAAAAGAAATTTCGTCCTTTTTCGTCCTTGCTAAATAAAAGAAGGGATAATCCATTGATATAAGCCTGTTTATCTAAAAATTTGCTCTCTCAAAAAAGTTTTCGACAATCAAAAATGAGACTGCATCTTTGCTTTTTTTTCTTTTAAACAGTACTGTTCACACAAATAAAACACGAAATTCAAAAAAAGTATTTCGTGTTTAAATGCGATATTTTTATCGTCTAAAATTCCACTCATTACTATCATATTTTTCTTTCGCTATTTTTTCTACATATTCTAGTTCTTCATTTGTTAATTGATAATTCTCTAATTGAATATGCAAACCTTCCTCAAAGCCTTTTTTAAACGCTTCTTTTGCCATATCAATCGTAATATTTCTTGAAGTTAAATCATTAATCGCCACAGCTTTGCTCTTAAATGCTTTTTGCATTCTTTCTTTAACCCGGTCATTTGGATACTTAAATAGTCGAAATAACTTGTCCTCATCTAAATCTAGTAAAATCGAACCGTGCTGCAAGATGACACCTTGCTGTCTTGTCTGTGCGCTTCCCGCAACTTTTCTTCCTTCTACTACTAATTCATACCAGCTAGGAGCATCAAAGCATACAGCAGACCTTGGACTTTTCAAATTATTTTTCTGTTCTTCCGTTTTTGGAACAGAAAAATAGGCATCTAAATCTAGAAAATGAAATCCTTTTAAAATGCCTTCTGAAATTACTCGATATGCCTCGGTTACTGTTTTTGGCATATGAGGATGTTCTTCTGAAACAATCACACTGTAAGTCAATTCATGTTCATGCAGAACACCTCTACCGCCTGTTGGTCTTCTCACAAATCCAAGCCCTAGTTCTTTGACCGCTTCTAAATCAATTTCTTTCTCTACCTTCTGAAAATATCCAATAGATAAAGTAGCAGGATTCCAGCCATAAAAACGGATCACCGGCGGAAAAACTCCTTTAGAATGCCATTCTAATAACGCTTCGTCTAATGCCATATTAAAAGAAGGAGAGTGATTGCCTGAATCAATAAATCTCCATGTTTCTTTTACCATAATGAACCCTCTTTTTCTATGTATGATGTACATTAAATCCTTACTAAGGATATCAAAAAGAAAGGATATTTAAAAGTAACTTGCACAAATGAAGAATTATTCTTTCTATTAATCCCAAATAGCATAGGAATGTTAATGATATTGTAAGTATTTACTTTACTACTATAAGGGTTGATAGATATAATAGAGATAGTGTAAGTAATTGAAAGGAGAAATGAGAATTGACAACGATTTATACTCTTCTCATCATTTTAGTCGCATTCCTTGTGTATTCCTTAGTGATGTGGCTGTATCAGCGCCGAATTGTAAAAACTGTTAACCAAGATGAATTCCGTCAAGGTTACAGAAAGGCACAGTTAATTGATGTACGTGAACCAAACGAATATGAGGCTGGACATGTGCTTGGCGCAAGAAACATTCCACTATCACAACTAAAAATGAGAAAAAGTGAAATCCGTCCTGATAAACCAGTATATCTATACTGTCAAAATGGGATGAGAAGCGGAAGAGCTGCTCAATTTCTAAATCGAAAAGGTTATAAAGATTTAACCCAATTAGAAGGCGGATTTAAAAAGTGGACAGGAAAAATTAAAGCAAAAAAATAATAATATTCTTTTAGGAATTATTATATAGAAGAAGCTGATGCCCATTAAATTGGAGACATCAGCTTTTTTATTCGTTAAACTTTTTTTAAAAAGGCAACTTAGCTTCAAACAGATGCATTATTTTGTATAACGAAGAATTGGCTTTCTCGCTGCCAATGTCTCATCTAAGCGACCGATTACCGTCGTATGAGGAGCTTCCTGAACTATTTCAGGTGTTTCTTCTGCCTCTTTTGCAATTTGAATCATCGCTTCAATAAAGCTATCTAATGTTTCTTTCGATTCTGTCTCTGTCGGTTCTATCATAATACATTCCTCCACATTAAGAGGGAAATAGATAGTTGGTGGATGATACCCAAAATCAAGCAGTCTTTTGGCAATATCAAGAGTTCGTACTCCTAATTTTTTTTGTCTTCTTCCACTTAAAACAAATTCATGTTTACAATGACGATCAAATGGTAAGTCATAATACGCAGACAGACGACGCATCATGTAGTTAGCATTTAACACCGCGTTTTCTGTAACAGCCTTTAAGCCATCAGGACCCATTGATCCTATATAAGTGTATGCACGTACATTAATCCCAAAGTTGCCATAAAACGGCTTAACTCTACCAATTGATTGCGGTCTGTTGTAATCTAGTACGAATTCTCCTCCTACTTTTGACAAAACTGGCTTTGGTAGGAAAGGAATTAAATCTGCTTTCACACCTACTGGCCCTGAACCAGGTCCCCCGCCACCATGCGGGCCCGTGAATGTCTTATGCAAGTTCAAATGAACAACGTCAAAGCCCATATCACCAGGTCTAGCTTTAGAAAGAACGGCATTTAAATTGGCACCATCATAATATAATTTTCCACCGGCATTATGAACAATTTCAGCCATTTCTAAAATATTTTCTTCAAAAAGTCCTAACGTATTAGGATTTGTTAACATTAACGCCGCTGTATCTTCTCCTACTACTCGCTTTAAATCATCTAGATCGACGAGTCCATGTTCATTGGATTTTACTGTAATTGTTTCTAAACCAGCAACTGTCGCTGATGCAGGATTAGTTCCATGTGCAGAATCGGGAACAATTACTTTCGTGCGATGAGTGTCTCCATTTGCTTCATGGTAGGCTCTAATCAGCATTAATCCAGTCCACTCACCATGCGCACCCGCAGCTGGCTGCAATGTCACTTCATCCATACCTGTGATTTCCACAAGATGCTGTTGTAAATCATACATTAGCTCTAATGCACCTTGTACAGATGACTCTTCTTGCAAAGGATGAATATGGGCAAATCCATTAAATCTTGCCACATTTTCATTTATTTTCGGATTATATTTCATCGTACAAGAACCTAATGGGTAAAAGCCAGAATCCAATCCATGATTTCGTTTAGATAGAGCAGTATAGTGGCGCATAATATCTAATTCAGATACTTCTGGTAGTTCTGGATTTTCTTCTCTTATATAATCATTCGGCAACAGCTGATTAAGATCTACTGCTGGAATATCCATCTCTGGTAAACTATAACCTATTCTGCCTGGTGTACTGCTTTCAAAGATAAGAGGCTGATTTTGATTAGACATGATAATCCTCCATTTCTGCAACGAATTCATCAATTTCTTCTTTTGTACGTAATTCCGTAACGGCAATTAGCATATGATTTTCTAGTTGTTCAAAGTCTCTTCCTAAATCATAGCCACCGATCATACCTATTTCTAATAATGCACGGTTAATAGCTGAAATAGAGGAATTACATTTAATAATAAATTCATTAAAAGATGGACCTTCAAAAATTATTTCAAATCCAGCTTCCCTTAATTTCGTTTTTGCATAATGAGCTTTCTGTATATTCGCAATCGCCATTTCCTTCACCCCGTGCTTACCGAGTGCAGTCATAGCTACAGAAGCAGCTAAAGCATTAAGTGCTTGGTTGGAGCAAATATTAGAAGTGGCCTTATCACGGCGAATATGCTGCTCTCTCGCCTGAAGTGTGAGCACAAATCCTCTTTGACCATTCTCATCTAGCGTTTGTCCTACTAAACGACCAGGAACCTTACGCATTAATTTAGACGTTACTGCGAAATAACCACAGTGCGGTCCACCAAAGCCCATTGGAATGCCAAAAGGTTGTGCATCACCAACTACGATATCTGCCTGAAACTTTCCTGGTGGCGTCAGTGCTCCTAAAGCTAAAGGATTGCTTGAGACAACAAATAATGATTTATGAGCATGAATAATTGCTTCTAAATCCTTCAGCGGTTCCACTCTTCCAAAAAAGTTTGGATACTGGATCATAACTGCTGCAACTGTATCATCCACCATTGCCTCTAGCGCATCTAAATCTGTTATGCCTTCCTTATGAGGAACCTCTACTACTTCGATATACTGACCCTTTGCATAAGTTTTCACTACTTCTTTTGCTTCTGGATGAATTGTACTTGATACAAGGATCTTTTTTCGTTTCGTCGTACCCGCACTTAACATACCTGCCTCTGCTAATGCAGTTGCTCCGTCGTACATAGAAGAGTTAGCTACGTCCATTCCTGTCAGTTCACCTATCATTGTCTGAAATTCAAAAATTGCTTGTAATTCCCCTTGTGAAATTTCTGGTTGATATGGGGTATAAGCTGTATAAAATTCAGAGCGTGATAAAACATGATCTACAATAACAGGTGAATAATGATCATAAACACCAGCTCCAAGAAAAGAAACATTTGCTTTTGCATCCGCATTTTTTTGGGCAAGCTTTGTTAATTCTTTCAATAAAGCAGATTCACTTTTTGCAGGCTTAATTTGATAGTCTCCTTGAAAGCGTACTTTTTCTGGTATATCTGAAAATAATTCTTCTACTGAACTTACACCAATTACTTCAAGCATTTCCTTTTGATCTTGAACCGTCATCGGTAAATAGCGATGCTTCATTCGTTTTTCCCCCAGTCATTAGCCCATTTGTTTTTCATGTAGAAAAAAGCTTAAAAAGTTATTTGCTTTTATAAAAAGGCGTTTTTATAACTTTCGCCTTCAAATATTTCCCTCTTATTTCTACTTCCACTTCTGTATCTATTGCAGCATAATCAACTTGGATTAATGCAAGCCCGATGTTTTTCTTTAATGTTGGCGACTGTGTACCAGTAGTAACTCCCCCGATACAAGACCCATTTGCATATACTTTATAACCATGGCGTGGAATTCCTCTGTCCAGCATTTCAAGTCCAACTAGTTTTCTAGTTAAGCCTTCCTCTTTTTGCTTCACTAAAGCTTCCTTCCCAATAAAGTCAGCTGCTTTGTTTAATTTGACTGCAAAACCAATCCCTGCTTCCAAGGGTGTAATGTCCGCTGATAACTCTTGACCATATAAAGCAAGTGTTGCTTCAAATCGCAAAGTGTCCCTTGCACCTAAACCGCAAGGAAGAACGCCTAACGGTTCTCCTACTGTCAATATTTCCTTCCATAAACCTTGTGCATCTTCGCTTTGACAATAGATTTCGAATCCATCTTCACCAGTATAGCCAGTACGTGACAGGAGAACTTCTTTACCTGCTAAAGTCACCTTATTTTGAAAATGAAAATATTTAATTGAAGCATAATCAACAGCAGGATTTATTTTTTTTAGCACTTCTTCAACTAGTGGCCCTTGCAGCGCTAATTGAGCAAAATCTTCTGACAAATTAGTTAAGGTAACTTCGCCACTCACTTGATTTTGGAGCCATTCAAAATCCTTTTCGATATTTGATGCATTCACCACTAATAAGTAGTGATTATCTGCTAGCTTATATGTTAATAAATCATCTACTGTCCCACCATTTTCATAACACATCGCAGAATATTGGGCAGCACCTGTTTGTATTTTTTCTATGTCATTTGTAAGTACTTTTTGGAGAAAGTCTAGACTATCTATCCCCGTTACTTCAATCTCGCCCATATGGGATACATCAAATAAGCCCGCTTTTGTACGAACAGCCTCATGCTCCTGTTTAATGCCGGAAAATTGAACAGGTAAGTTCCAGCCTCCAAAATCGATTGTCTTTCCACCATACTCTTTATATACCTCATATAACGGTGTTTGTTTTAATAAAGTCAATTAACAGCACTCCAATCCCTTATGTATTAGACATTCTCATTTATTGCAGTCAAAAAATTGCAACAAAAAAAGACAGAAACCCCCCTTTATAAAAGTAAGGTCTCTGTCCTTGCACCTGAAAGTTTACCGATTATCACCATAACCGGCTGTCCCCTTTGGTGGCTTACGCGGTTCTTTGTAAGCACTCTCCAGAGCTGCGTCCAAATAGAGTTCTTTTGCCTGAGAGATTCACAAAATTGTTTGCTCCTTCGGCGCTACGAATGTAGTCTCTCCCCTATTTCTCATCCGCGATTCATAAAATTTTCTCAATTGGTCATACTAAATACTACCGGAAATAATGGTTGTTTAGTGAGATTAGTAAAACACGATCATTTTTTATTTATTTCCCTTTTAATGTTCATGTTTTTTTCAAATATAAATAAATTGTGACAAAATTAAAAACTTTTTTACCCTTTTATCCTAACATCCGAATGAAAAGGTGGCAATATATTTTTGTGTTTTACTAGCTTTCTTTTTTCATTCCTTTTTATACATACATAATATGTCTACAACCAAATGAAATCAGAAAGGAAGAATACGATATGACCCTGCAAATTAATTTTGATGATTCATGGAATAATCAGTTATTAAAACGAATTTCAGATGATGGTCCATGGGCAAATTGGGAATTATATAAGCTTGCTGTAGAAGTAGAACAACATAATATCATACCAAACTTCGAAGGTCTCCAAGCCCCCAAATACCTATCTGACCTTTCTCCTTTGCCTCACCAATTAGAAGTTGCCAAAAAGGTAATAGAAGATATGAATGGAAAAGCCATCTTGGCAGATGAGGTTGGGCTTGGTAAAACAATTGAAGCAGGATTAATTCTCAAAGAATATATGATTCGTGGATTAGTAAAAAAAGTGTTAATTTTAGTTCCGGCTTCTCTTGTAACACAATGGGCTTTTGAGCTAAACAGCAAGTTCTACATTCCTGCTATGGTTCAGCGCAAGAGCTATGTATGGGAGCAATGCGATATTGTCGTATCGTCTATTGATACAGCAAAAAGACAGCCTCATCGAGATATCATATACAACCTGGATTATGATTTGGTGATTATTGATGAAGCCCATAAACTGAAAAATAATAAAACGAAAAACTATGAGTTTGTCCAAAATTTAAAAAAGAAATTCTGTTTGCTATTAACAGCTACTCCTATCCAAAACAGAATTAGCGAAATCTTTAATTTAGTCTCTTTACTAAAGCCTGGTCATCTTGGCAGCGAATCAGCATTCTATGAAAAATATAAAAAAGATGCACGCTCCATTGATGATGACGAGAATTTAAAAGCATTAGTCAATAAAGTAATGATAAGAAACAGACGCCATGATACAGGGATCGAATGGACAAAACGAATTGTCGAAGCAGTTCCTATTCAATTTACGGAAGAAGAAAGAGCATTATATGAAGGCTTAGTTAATTTAAAAACAGAAAACTATCTTTCTAATAATACCGAAAATAATCGAAGTCCTTTTTCGATGATTACTTTACAAAGAGAGGCATGTTCAAGCAGGGAAGCTGTCTATTATACCCTTCAAAATATGATGAAGAAAGTGGAAAATCCTACACCACAATTTCAACAAAGAATACAGGAACTTGTGAAAAAAGTAGAAGCGGTTCAACAAAATTCGAAAGCAAACAAGGCATTAGAGCTTATTAAGAAAATTAACGATAAAGTAATCATCTTTACCGAATATCGGGCCACTCAATTATATTTACAATGGTTTTTAAAGCAGCATGGCATCACTTCTGTTCCCTTCCGCGGCGGCTTTAAACGCGGCAAAAAGGATTGGATGAGAGATCTGTTCCAAAATCATGCGCAAGTATTAATAGCAACAGAGGCTGGTGGAGAAGGTATTAACCTTCAATTTTGCCACCATATAATTAACTTTGATTTGCCATGGAACCCGATGAGACTAGAGCAAAGGATAGGACGTATCCATCGACTTGGTCAAAAAGAAGATGTAAAGATTTATAATTTCGCTATTAAAGATACAGTTGAAGATCATATTTTAAAATTACTTTACGAAAAAATCCATCTTTTCGAAAAAGTAATTGGGGAACTAGACGATATTCTTACAAAGCTAGATTTTGGCAATATGGATGACTATATGATTGATATCTTCTCCCATTCTAAATCAGAGGGAGAAATGAAAATCAAAATGGATAATTTAACGAGCATGATTGAATTTGCACAGAATATGAAGGAAGGTGAAGCATATGAAGCAGCAGGAAATTCATCAATTTCTTGAACGATTTTTCAGCGCGAATGATTGTGAAATAGTAGAGAATAAACTTGGTTATCTAACCGTACAACTTACCATTGAGATGGATAAAGAGTTAATGAATCGCCCTTTTTATTGGCATTATCTTGAAAAGACTGGCGGCACACCAAACCCTGCCAGTCTTACCCTCATCACAAATCCAAAGCTTGCACCAGACGATATAAAGGGCGAATTAATTCATTTTGGCTCTCCTCGTCTTCATCAGCTTTTTGCTTCTGCTAAAAATTTATCGAAGTATATACGTTTATACGAAAAAAAAACAGGGCAAGGTCAGCAACAAACATCATTAAAACCTTGGCTAGCCCTTAATGTGAAAATATCGTATCAATGTGACAGAAAACGGGATGTGTTTCAATCAATTGGGCTACAGCTAATCAATGGTCAAATAGCAACAGATTTTCAAGCAAAGATTGAGAAGATGAATCTTTCTGCCAAAATTCCCGATTATGCGTTTACCCTTTCTCCGTTAATTATGCCAAAAAGCGGGATAACAAGAATTGAAAATATGATAAAACAATCTTTATTAGCAGAAGATCATACATGGGCAGAAGAAGCGCAAGAAAGATGGAAAAAGGATTTAGAATTGCTAGAGCATTTTTATGAAGATATGGAAGACATGGAGGAAGAACAAGAAACATTGGAGACGGAAAGATTAGCTCTACAGGAGCAGTATGAACCAAAGATTAATATTTCGATTATTAATGGCGGGCTATTCTATTTAGCTTCAGAAGCTGTTTCCTAAACCATAATCATGAAAAAAGGAGCAGATTTATGCTTTAATAAGCTAAATCCACTCCTTTTCATAACCTATCTTCTTACCTTTCTACGCTTAAAGCTAAATATAATTAAATAAGGTAAAACTCCAAACCATCTCAGCATAAATGGCTCTTTCAGCCCTTTTCTTTCCGCTCTTAACTTTTGCCTTTCTTCTTTAGGCTGATCCATATACTGGACAAATGTTTGGGTCAAATACTTCACATAATCATTGGTATTCATCTAATCACCTACTCTAGCATTTGTACTAGGATAGCCCTATCGTTTGGTTTTTATTCATTCTATCCATTTCGTCATTTTATTCTGCTCCATATCAAAGTAGCTTATTGCATAGATCGGCTTTATCCCAGCTTTCATATTTAATTGATAATCGATTTTAAAAGTAGTACGCGAATTTTTTTCTATTGTATAAAAAACATTACCATGTAAAAAAGTCTTTGTACCAGAAAGTTCAGGATGTTCTTCTGTAGAAAGTTCATATTCAATTTCTTTTAAGGAAGACAGAAAATAATATTCTTGCATATTGCTATTTTTCACACTAACTTCTATCCCTTTCTTATTTACATAGATCCCATACAAAATAAATAAAAAATAGATGAAAAGGATATACACACATAAAGATAGCGGGTAAATAAATCCTTTATTATTCCTGATCAATTCCCATCACTCCAAAAACATAAGATAAGATCTTATGCTAGTCTCTTTTTCCATCGCAAATCGGTCCGTTACCTTCACTTGAAAACCGTTCTTCTGCATAGTAAACTCGACGCTGTTAATACCTTGCAACGCTACCTCATGTCCTGTTGAATCTACTCGCCTTCTAATATTGCTGCCATATTTTTCATAAGTTACGACCCTTCCATCCACATAAAGGACTAACTTATTGTTAGCAACCGCAATTCCTTGGGACATTTTTGTTTCTTTTTTTAATTCAAGAATAAATAGTTCCCACTCCATGTCCTGCAGTTCTTTTTCCGAAAATTGACGATCAAGCATTAATCGAAGAGGAGTAAATAAGAGAGAAAGAATAATAGTAAAAATAAAAAAAGAAAGCAGCATTTCCAATAAAACATAGCCTTTATTATTGAGAAGGAATAAATTCTTCATTCTGTCCACACATCACAGATTTTTTTTGATTGCTGGAATACATTTTCATACTGTATACAGACTTTATTATCTTCCTCCCAAAAGATGGGATAAGTCTGTTCCTTCTTTTCAATAGAAGATATTCCTTTTTCTGCTTCTCCTAATTTCACTTCCATTAAATATTGATAAAACAGTTCATGAACAAACTTACTTTGTGCTGAATCCTCTAACTGTTTTAGAACATGGATATATACCGGCATCCACGTAAGTGCAATTAAAAGCCATATCGTAAATGCCAATAAATAATCCGGTAACATAAATCCTTTACAATTTAGTCGCATAGAATCGCCCTTTACCAATTTGAATCGTTAACTTATAGTCTTGTTTACCTATTCGAAACTCTAATGTGCCAAATTTAGAAAAATTCCCATTTGAATTGATGTTAAAAGAAATCATTGTATTATTAGAAAAACTGATGTCATTATCATAATAGCGCTCCACTATATTTCCGGTATTAACATCAGCACGGATGTAGTAATGATGCAAACTAGGGAAGATTCTTACCTGCACTGGTAGTTGATTTTCAATCGCAAAGGCTTGTGCATAATAGAGATCTCCCTCCAATTGAGTAATGAAATGATTTTCATTAAGCGAGGTTTGCTGTGAGGTGACTAAGAATATCGATAAAGAAGAAATAATCACTAATAATGATATTGCAACAAGCATTTCTATTAATGTAAAGCCTCTTTGATTTGCTATCATGGATTATCCGTACCAGAAGTAGAAACTACTCCGTTTGTAATAATTAATTCCTTGCCATTCGTACATTTTTTTTGATCATTTGTTATATAATTTTCTTCTTCCAATTTAGCAATATTCTCTGGATATGATTTATGCTCCATATAATAGGATTGGACCTCTGCTTGTACCATCTTTGTTAAAGCTTCACAACCAGTATTATTTATTTTTGAATTATGCTTGGTGATATTTGGAATGGTAACAATCAATAATATCGAAATAACGACCAAGACGATCATCATTTCAATTAGTGTAAAGGCATTTTGCTCGTTAATTTTTTTGACAGCTAAACGAGCATATTTGCCCCCTTTCATTTCAATTAATGTAAATCCCTTTTCATTCTTCATTTTCTTCTCCTTTCACAATTAAAATCCATCTAATAATTGAAACATCGGCATTAATACAGACAAATAAATAGAAATGATTAATATACCGACACTTGCGTATAGAGTTGGTTGAAGGACTTTTATTGTTTGTTGTAAATTTTCTTCTATTTGCGTTAAGCAATAGTTTCCAAAATAATAGAATTCTTGATCAAGTTTTCCATTTTCCTGGCCATGGCGAATAATTTGTAATAGTTCTCTATCCAAAAAAACAAACGGTGCAAAAGCTTGTTGAAGATGAACACCTTTTTTTAATCGATAAATAGTAATTTTACCTATTTCCGAGTAGAGTCTTTGCTCCTTATTTTCTTGGAAGAATTGCAAACATTCATAAATGGAAAATCCGCTGGATAATAAATAACTTAACTGGATAGAAAGAAGATAAGAGAAATAGTGTTTCACAAATTTACCTACAAATGGGATACGCGCTAATAAATTCATTTGAACAATGATATTTGACTTACGGAAATACAAATAATAATAGAGAATGCTTGAGAAAAGTAAGAGAAGTAAGACTACACAGAAATACGGAATAATATGATCAATAAACTGGAGAAAAAGGAGAAAGAAATTTTTATTTATATTCATCGTTACAAAAATGGAATTAAATTTCGGTATGAGTATGCTTTGAACGAAGAAAAATAAAACGAAGGTAAATAATAATAAAAAGACAGGATAGGAAAGAATTTTCCTTAATTTTTTGATGGTATCTTGCTTATTTTGAATCATTTTACTGGCATCTTGAAAGGCATTAGCAAATCCTCCATGTTTTTCAGCAAAATAAACAAAGCTAATAACCTGACGATCAAAATTTAATCTTACAAGGTTTTCAAAAAATGTATCCCCTCCTTTTAATGAACCGTAACAAGCATTTATATCTTCCATTCGACGATCAGGCATGTAAGAACAGGAAGATTGAACTGCCTCTGCCATGGAATATCCCCTATCCAGCAATTCTCCTATACACTTTAAAAATCTAGCTTGTTCTAAATTAGACCATGCATTATTTTTTTTCATCATAAATCCACCGTTCATATTCCCCTTTCTTTATATAACCTAATGCTATACCTTTACAAATAATCTCGCCTAATGATTTATAGTTATTTGTCAAACTATCGGTTTGATTATAAAGAATTGCAGAAATCTTACGTCCTGTTATCATTTCAAACACGGTTGACCGCTTTAAACGATCATTTAAACGGTAACAGCTAGGCGAACATCCATCATCACAAAATGGACATACTATCTCGACCAATCTTTGGGCAGTAACAGCAATTAAGGTTTGTTCAATTTCTGTCTCCTTAATACCAAACTCCAATAAGCGATGAATCGCCCCTTTCGCATCCCTTGTATGCATGGTAGTCAACACCAAATGTCCTGTTAAACTCGCTCTTATTGCAATATGTGCTGTTTCTTTATCACGGATTTCTCCAACCATAATAATATCAGGATCATGACGTAGGATTGCTTTTAAGCCAGTAGAATACGTAATTCCTGCTTTCTCATTAACTTGGATTTGCAGAACATTTTCCTGTGTTTTTTCAATTGGATCTTCTAAACTAATAACATTTCGTTGATAAAGATGTGCATTTTCATTTAAGAGGGAATAGAGTGTTGTCGTTTTCCCTGATCCAGTCGGACCGGTGAGAATTATTAATCCATGAGCGTGCTTTAACAAGGAAATTAATTTACGCGAAATATTCGGAAATAAGGAGATGTGATAGATTGGGAGCATATTTTGATCGGTAAGTACACGAATTACTAAGCTTTCATGGGGATGGGATGGTAAGGTCGATAAACGTAAACCAATATACTGACCATTGACTGTTGTGGAAATAGAACCATTTTGCGGTTTTCTTCTTTCGCCAATATCCATTGAGGCCGTAAATTTGAAGTGGGAAATTAATTTGTCACATTCCACAGATGATATTACTAATCTAGTAAGCAAACGATTAGCAATCCGTAATTGAAGGATGGATTCCTTTTGCCTTGGGGTTATGTGAATATCAGTAGCGTTCTGCTCTACTGCATCACGTATAATCCGATTTGCTAGTGCTTCAATAGATAACACTTTTCATTTAACACCACCTTTTTATTTATTCGATTACTTATTTCGACAAAAAAGGTGAAATTCCTTCTTCACTTATAAATTTTTTTCTTTTTATTATCGCATCCTACAAAAGGTACTGTTGATTAACCTTTCAGAGAATTTCCGAAAAAATTCAGTTTGTTTTCCGTATAAAAAATTCATCTTTCATCCATATTATATATATCAAATATTTTTGGGCTATAGCCAAGTGGTAAGGCAACGGACTTTGACTCCGTCACTCGTTGGTTCGAATCCAGCTAGCCCAGTTAGGCCCCGTCTTTTCGGGTCCTTTTTTTATATAGAAAAATGGGGCTGTGATATATTTATTCCAGCCAAGGATAAAACCGAACAATTATACGAATCTGCTAATGAAAGTTCCGTATAATTGTTTGTTTTTTTCATTTGTTTTTAAAAGGATGTTTCCATGAAGTTTAGTGCGGTTCCCCGCAGCCGGAATACACTTCGCTTTCCGTGGGGCTAAGCTTAAGCCTCCTCAGCTTCGCCTCCGGGGTCTCAGACTGTCTCGCTAATCCCACTGGAGTCTACGTGTATTCCGGCTGCTCTATTTTCCCAACTAATTATATCTCCTCTTGTAAAAAGTATGCGAAAGCAGCCGCTATTTACTAGCTAAATTAGAGATTGTTCGTCTTTACAGAGTATCTATTTAGTTATGTCCCAACCTTGTGGCTTATCTGTTATACATTCATATCATCATGTTGAATTTGCGCCTTTTCAATTTGAATGGTTGTATGGTCAATGTTAAATTTTTCTTTTAAACGATCGATTGCAAGCTGGAGAATTTCTTGACTATCGCTCTTATCATCAATTAATAGATGGCAGCTTAACGTATCCAGTCCAGATGTGATAGTCCATATATGCAAGTCATGGACATCGATTACTCCTGCCATTCCTTCTAATTCTCTTTTTACATCTGCCTGGCTGATAGTACTTGGTGTTCCTTCCATTAATATATGAATCGAATTTTTTATTACTCCCCAACCGCTTTTTAAAATTAATAACGCGACTACGACAGATATAATTGGATCTGCGACATACCAATCAAAGAAGAGCATGAAGAAACCTGCTATAATTGCGCCAACAGAACCTAATGCATCCCCTAAAATGTGTAAATAGGCACTTCGTAAATTAACATTGTTCTCTACATCCCCTTTTCTCAATAATGCGATGGCACTGATCATATTTGCTAGTAGACCAATTACAGCTATAACCATCATCGTTCCACTGGCTACAGTAGGTGGTTGAGAAAATCGCTGTATTGCTTCCATGATGATAAAAAAGGCGATTATAAACAGAGTAACACCATTAAATAGAGCAGCTAAAATTTCAAAGCGATAATATCCATACGTTTTATTAGCAGATGGCGGTCTAGACGCAAACCAGATTGCTAGGAAACTTAGAAAAAGGGAACTCGCATCACTTAACATATGGCCTGCATCTGATAATAAAGCGAGGCTATTCGTAAGCAAGCCACCAAAAAACTCCAACAACATAATACCTGTCGTGATTAATAATGCTATAAGTAAACCCTTTTTATTTCCTTCTCTTATTTCTTCAAAACCATGATGATGTCCATGATGACTATGGTCGTGTCCATGAGAATGCCCCATATTATCTTCCTCCTACCACTAATTAAAATCGATATATTATTAACTTTTTCAATCGCGTTTCTCTAAATATTGCTGTAGCTTTGCTGCATTAATCCTTTAGAAGTTACTGGAATTTCTATGTATATCCCAGTTTAAGAACCTCTAGAAAATAATTTTATTCCCTATATTTTGTGGCAAAAACCAAATTTTATGACTTCCTGATCGATAAAGAAAACCTCCAGCAGTGATCCCGCACTGATGGTTAATTGCACTTATCGAAAATTTACCGGAGAGTTTCTTAGCGATTCAGCTTGTTATAAAAAGGGAATGCAGATCAAACACGATATTTATTTTCTTATATGAACATATATTCATATATAAATTATATAATCAGTACAAAAAGATGTCAATGAATGCTTTAAATATTAATCATTAAACAATTTATTACGATGTTCATGCTTCAAACAGTGAATATGTACATTTTATGAACAAAATATTTGTGAAGTTGTGAACATTTTATAAACTTATCGTTTTAACCATGTTTATGGTAGATTGCTATATTATAATAAAGAAAATTAGTCCTCAGGAGGAACATTTGATATGGAAAATACACTAAAAGTTACGAATGTATTATCTGATCCAACTCGTTTCTATATTTATCAGTACATTACTAAAAGGCATCAAGATGTTACTGTTCAGGAAATTGCGGATGAATTCTCCATTCATCCAAACGTAGCTCGCTTGCATTTATCTAAATTAGAAGATGTAAGAATGCTGCACTCGGAAACAAAGAAAACGGGTAAAGGTGGTCGTCCAAGCAGATTATATCGCTTATCAGATGAAGTCATTCAATTTAGCTTTCCGTTTCGAGACTACCAATTATTAAGCAATATTTTGTTGAAAACGCTCGAAAGCCTTGGAGCAGAGGGAAGCAAAGCGCTTTATGAAACAGGAAAAACATTTGGTAAGGAAATGATGGAGCATGAGATTGCCCGTTTTACAAACAATACAGCAATATTATCTAATGAAGATAAACTGCGTTTATTACAAAATGCGAGTTTAATGACAGGACAATTACCTGCACTAGAATGGAACGACGATCAAACCTCTTTATATTTCGAAATATATAACTGCCCATTTAAAGAAGTAGCCCTAGAGCATAAGGATAAAGTTTGTACGATGCATCAATCCTTCTTTACTGGAATGTTTGAAGCATTGTTTACAGATGTTCAGTTAATTGAAAAACAAAACATTATTAGTGGCTGTGATCAATGCGCCTACAAAACCATCATTCAATAAGAAAAAAGGAGAGAAGGGATATTGCTCCCCATTCTCTCCTTTTTCTTATTGCAGCAATTTTTAAAACCCATTTATATATGGATTATGATCCATTTCATGCTCAATTGTCGTTTTTCTACCATGACCTGACAGAACCAATGTTTCTTCTGACAAATTCAATATCTTCTCATGAATACTATTTAGTAAAGTTCTTTGGTTTCCGCCAACTAAATCTGTCCTGCCAATACTTTCATAAAAAAGCGCATCTCCAACAAATGCCCAATTCTCTTTTTTAAAATAAAACGTAACACTACCTGGAGAATGCCCTGGTGTCTCCATCACTTGAAATGTAAAATCACCGATTGTCATGCTTGGGTTTTCATCTAAGAAATGCTCAGCAGGTCTCGCTACAATAGGATTCGGAAGTCTAAATGCTTCACTTCCATTTAATTTCGGGTTAATTAACCATTCTTCTTCTTTGCTATGTACATAAACAGGAATGCTATACTCTGTTCTAACATCTTCAACTGCGCCAATATGATCAAAATGTGCATGTGTTAAAAGAATCGCTATAGGAGATACCTCTAACTCCTGAATTATCTTAATTAACTTTTCCCCATTTGCACCAGGGTCTATCACTAAACAATCCTTATTTTCGTTCCATACTAAATAACAATTCGTTTGGATTGGCCCTAAAGGAACTTGTTTATATTCCATGAACTTTTCCTCCTATTTGCTTTCCAAATGACTTAGAACACTTTCTACTTTATCTTCCATTTTTCTAGTAATGTCTCGTCTATCATCAATACGGATATTCGTACAAACACGGACAAGGCCTTTTTCAAATGGTACTTCATGCATTGCTTGAATAACTTCAAACAATATCGGTAGCTCGCCTTCAATAATTGTATTCATTGGTGTTAATTGAAAACGAATCTGGCCTTTTTCCTCATAATCCATTAGTACTTTTTGAATATCTGCTACATATGCACTTACACTTGGCGTTTGCGTTCCTACTGGTATTACTGTTACATCTACAATTGCCATATTAACTTCCCCTTCCGCTGCAAAAATTAGTCGTCGTCTTTCATACAATCAACCATTGATCTTAGTTCATGATTATGATGGCATATTTTTATTTCAACATCAACTATTGTGAATATTAGAGGAAAACAAAGGAGTGATTTCTCCCGTTTCTATCTCCAACATATTTTCTAAATAATAGCCAAAAAGACAGTACTTTCCGTCGCTTGAAATTTGGATTGGCTGGTCCTCTAATTCCGTATCGGTAAATATTTTTTTACTTTCACCTGTGTTCATATCTATTTCTATAAGTTCAAAACCATCTTGATAGGTTTCAGCATTCCCATTTTCTTTCGGAACAAAAGTTATCAATTTATCCTGATAAATCGCATAGTTCGGAACTAGCCAATTAGCAAATTTGGATAGTCGTGGAACTTGAATAGTCCCATGTTTATTTAAATCTATGTCATAAAAGGAATAAACAGCTTCCTCCTCGTTCCCTGTACTTGATAGAGTAAAGAGAAATTCATTTTTCTGATCGATAAAATAAATATTAGGAAGTTCTAATTCCTTTTCTTCTGCTGTTTCTAAATCAAATATTTTCAGTGGTGCATATAAGGAAGGATTATTTTGATCCCAATCAAGATACATTACATTCTCTGTTGTTAACCATTGTGGAAACGGTGTAGAGACAGGGAAATCATTTAATACGTCTTCTTGAATATCTAATGTAAACACTTTGCTCTCCCAATCCTTAGTGAAGGTAGTAACTAATAATTCATTTTCATTATGTGGATTCCATGCAAAATCTGTTTCATAACTTTGAAACTTTCTAGAAAGGATCTCGCTACCTTTTGCATCAATTATATGCATTTCTCCTTCCTCATCAGAAAGAGCACTATATAGTAAAAGTTTATTATTGTTTATCATCACATTCGATAATTCTGTGTCCGACTCATACAAAGGGATATGTTTCCCTGTATAGATATTATATGTATAAATTTTATATACACCTTCTACTTTTGCCGAATAACAAATCGTATCTTTCTGTATCCAGCCATATACTTGCTCAAATTCTCCTTCAATCGGGCTTATAGGAGGAAGCATCGTGTTGTTGTTAACATTTTTGTCCTTCGCTTCATTTTCACTGGCTGAATCATTCTGTCTAGGGCTACAGCTAGACAGAATTAGTGTGAAAAAAGTGAAGAGAAGAACTATTCCTAGTGTATTTCTCTTACCTATTAGAAACATTTTTCACACCCCTATAAATACTTTTCCTGTTTTTTTTTACTCTATAGAATAGTAACACAAAAAAGCCGATTTTTTTCGGCTTTTTTTAAATAGTCTTTGATATTTTGCTAAAATAAGAAATATGACTCAATTTAATGTACTTTTGCTCCAGTTTGCCTATAAAATCATATCCAAGTGCTTAAATGATACTACATATATAAGGAAGCTAAGAAAATTCCCGTTGTATCATGGTAGATTTCGGCAAATTGAGAAAGAGGAAGTGGGTTTATCCCTTTTCCTAACTCGATTGTAAAACCCGGTTTTCTGAATTCTTGTATAAACCAATCTTTATACCCTGCATGACTATCAACATTTTGAATAGCCTTATATCCACTCACTCTTGAAAATTCATTAGCTAATGTCCTTGATTCTGCTGGTTCCAGTCCTTCGTAGCCCCAATAAAATTCTTTCCCTTGTGTATGTAAAGCTAATAATCGGTCAAATTGCTCCTTTTTTGCAAGTTCTGCCATCACTTGAGCCTCTGGTTCGGACAATGGAGTATCTCCTGGATAATCTCTCGGTGCTGGCCCTTTTGGTTCTTTCCTTTCCTTTTCAATTTCCCAATTTGCAGGAAACTGATTATTCAAATCGACGCCACGGATATTTGCTTTCCAGCCAGTAAAATCGATACTCCCTTCATTTATCGAGATAATTTTTTCCTTTTGTCCCTCGGGAGGTCCATTTAAAACCAAATTTACTCCATCTGGGTTAACCATTGGTACAATCGATAGATCCACAGACTGATACAAGGGCATTGTTCGAACATTGCGGAAAGTTGTTGCATTAGTTAAAGATAATAAGAAATCATTTAAAAACGTCATTATAATCGGTGTAGTGATCCATTCATTCGCATGGAAGGATGCATTTATATGAACGTTTTTCGTTCCTTTTCCAATTTTAATTTCCTCTATGTTTTGTCCTAATACACTATTACCAATTGTATGCACTGTAATGAAAGGGAAAACTTTTTTTAAACGATTGATATCTTCCTGCAAAGAAGAATAATCATATTTTTTCTTCCCATCTACAAACCTTTTAATGATGCGATTAGGAATTAAAACTTCGTCCCCTACTTTAAGATTATTGGGATTCAGTTGTTGATTTAATAATAAAAGACTATCAACCGAAATATTTCTTACACCCGCAATTTTCCACAAGGTTTCTCCATGCTTTATTTGATGAACTTGTGATTCAAATCCAGGAATTTGGATTGTTTCAGATACTGCTAATTTATTTGGATTTACGCTAGGATTACTGTCTAAAATAAGATTTAAGGGAACCATAAAAAGCTGACTATAGTACCAAAGTGTATCCCCTGGTCTCAATTTTATCTCCATATGTTCACTCCTCTCCCTATTTATATATATGAACATTCCATCAAAACATTCATAGCGAAAAAAGGCGATTAAGAAAACTTCCGGGGGGTTTTCATCATTCCCACTGATAATTAGTTCTACTTGCCAGACCTTGGCTTCCTTCGTTCTCAGCAGCTTGCATTAGGTATTACTACAATAAAAAAAAGCTTCGTAACATACTAGTTATTACAAGTATGTCCCAAAGCTACAATCATCCTATTCTTTTTGATTCGTTTCTTCTATCATATCAAGCATTCCTTTTTCTTTATCATAAAAACGCAATAGGTCTCCATAAATAATGCTATCAGAATACTGCAATTCTAAATTCGCCTGCTCGATATATGGCTCACATGCATTTCCATCAACCGCTTCTCCTGTTGCTCGATCATAGCATACCTCTTTTGTATATACATAATCTTCAGTGATAAAGCTACCGTCTCGCAATACAACAAATTGGTCATTGTCTTTTGAGAATAGATCAGATCCAAATTGAATATCATTTTTAGTCTCGATCCCTAACAAATGAAGTAGAGTAGGTTTAATATCCATTTGACCCGATACAGTGGAGATTGTTTTTCCTTCCATTCCTGGAATATGGATTGCAAATGGAACTCTTTGCAATTGAGTACTTACAAATGGAGTCACTTCTTCTCCTAATAACTCACTCATTGCTTTATTATGATTTTCAGAAATTCCATTATGGTCTCCATATAAAACAATAATACTATTTTCATAGAGACCTTCCTCTTTTAATCTTTCAATAAAGATTTTCAAGGCTTCATCCTGATAACGAACAGTCGGTATAAAATTATTAAGCGTTCTGCTTCCTGTTGTTAGCGGCTCAATTAATTTGTCTTCTTCATCTAGTTCAAAAGGAAAATGATTTGTCAGCGTAATAAATTTACTATAAAAAGGCTGAGGCATTTCTTTTAAATGCGCAATAGATTGTTCAAAGAAATCAATATCTTTCAGTCCCCAACCGACAGAGTTTTCCTCATTTACATCGTAATCATTAATTTCATAAAAACGTTCATATCCTAGACTTTGATACATTATATCACGATTCCAGAAACTTTTATTATTTGCATGAAGAGATGCGGTAAAATAGCCATTCTCGCTTAAAATTTCTGGTGCTGCTTGATATTCATTTCCAGAATGAGTAAAGAAAACTGCCCCTCTGCTTAAAGGATACAATGAATTTTCTACAATAAATTCGGAGTCAGATGTTTTACCCTGTCCAGTCTGATGGTAAAAGTTCTCAAAATAAAAACTATCTTTAATAAATTCGTTCAAGAAAGGTGAAATCTCTTCCCCATTTACTTCGCGATTTACAGTAAAGCTCTGAGTAGACTCCAAACTTACC
Source organism: Niallia sp. RD1 (assembly GCF_024219955.1). Lineage (NCBI taxonomy): Bacteria > Bacillati > Bacillota > Bacilli > Caryophanales > Bacillaceae > Niallia > Niallia sp. RD1. The sequence goes on from NZ_CP100420.1 coordinate 4,818,234, forward strand.
ATTATCACGTTTTTTCCTTTGGCGATTCCAAACATGTCCTTATTTGGTTCAGTATAATTCGCCTGATTATAGTTAAGCATATCTGTTAATTCACTGCCATCTGCAAATGCTCTTTGTGCAGAAGTCTTTGTTTGCAGAAAAATATCATATAGCTGGTAGTTGTAAGTACCAATATTCTTTACTAAAAGCTCTCGATCAAATGTTCTTGTTAACAACTGTGTTCTTTGTGTTTCTGCTAAACTCAAATTAAAAAATGCTAAGCTAATCGTAAATAAATAGAAAATACTTTGCTGAACTCTTGTGTATTTTGGAATCTTTAAAAAGGATGGTTTCTTTTTCATTATTACTGCAAGCAAAATAATATCAATAAAGAAAAGAATATCCGTAACATGAATTAACTCCCTGACACTACTCCCCAAATCGCTCATATTACTAGTTTGAAATAGAAGCGGGAGGGTTAAAAAGTCTGTATAGACGCGATAAAAAACTACATTCGCATATAATACAAAAGAGAGAATCAAACTAGAGGTGAATATATATCTTTTTTGATTTTTCGCTGAGAAAAACATGGATATTCCCAAAATAAACAATAACGAGCTTAAAGGGTTAATAATTAAGATAAATTGTTGAACCCAATTTTCAATTTTAATATCAAAGCTAGTAATATATGCAATATTTGTTTTAATCCATAGTAAAACTGTTGCAATCGTTATAAGTGATAGCTTAGACCATTCTATTTTTTTCTTAAACAATGATGAATCCTCCTAACTATTGATCAAACAAAATCTCTAAATGATCACTTTACACATTTTACAATTATTTTATTATATAAAGCCAATCTTTATGAAATTTTAATCTATTTTTCATCTTCATGTATTATTATAATAACTTACTCTTTTTTAGACGTCCAACCAGAAGAAAAGTTTCAAAAAAATAGTACTTTTTCAAAGAGGAATTTTTCTGAATGTTCAATCTATTTTTCTCGCAAAAAATCTTCTCCCTAATAGAAGAAGATTTGCGAAAATATTAGATTTAAAAAGGTATATTATATATTCCTACATAACTAGATTAATGTTTTGCAAGCCACGCAGCACCAATTACCCCTGCTGTATTCCCAAGCGTTGCCACATCAATGACTGTTGACTCTGCTACGCTTTTAAAAGAGAATTTCATGAAATTCTCCTTTACAGGATTCAACAGAACGTCACCAGCTTTTGATACACCGCCTCCAATTACAATTTTCTCAGGATTTAATGTATTGGCGATGTTTGCTAATACCAACCCTAAATGAAATGCAACAAATTGCACGATTTCATTTGCTAATTCGTCGCCTCTTTTTGCTGCATCAAATACATCCTTTGCTGTAATAGCGCCTTCTTGGTCCAACACAGAATGAAGCTCACTTAATGTATGTCTTTGTGCTAATCGTTCTTTCGCTAAACGGACAATTCCAGTTGCAGAGGCAATCGTTTCTAAACAACCTGTTTTCCCGCAGTTACAAAGAGCACCATTTTCAACAATAGCAGTTAGATGTCCTATTTCACCAGCAGCACCCTTTACTCCCTGTACGATATCTCCATTAATAATAACACCGCCACCTACACCAGTGCCAAGTGTTACGCAAACCAAATCTTTAGATCCTTCTCCAGCTCCCTTCCACATTTCACCTAAAGCTGCACAATTCGCATCATTATCTATGGTTACTGGCAGTCCTAAATCTGCTTCTAGTCTAGCTTTTAATGGAAAATTATCTGGCCATCCTAAATTGACCGTATTAAAAATGATTCCTGTTTCATAATCAAATGGTCCTGGTGCACCCATTCCTGCACCTAAAACATCTTCCTTTGAATGACCTAATTCTTGCAATTTAGCATCAATCGATTTTGCTATATCTGAAGTAATGTTTTTTCCTTCTTCTGAATTATCGGTAGGGATTTCCCAATGATCAATTAAATCGCCATTTAATGATAAAAAGGCAATTTTCACTGTTGTTCCGCCTAAATCAATTCCAGCTACCCATTTTTCCTGCATCCTCAATTCCCCCTATTTTTCTCATCTGTTAAATGTTGTATTTCATGATTAAGCAAGCGCATCGCAGAGTCGAATTCTTGTTCCTTTATTAATTGAGAATGATATAATTCTTTTATTTCCGATTTCATTAATTGTAAATCGCCTACTCGATCGCCTACATAAATAATTGTTCCATAACTTTTTAGAAACTGTTGTACATCATAAATTGTTTGCATGGTACCCCTCGCTTTCATCCATTATTCTACCTGCTGCAAAGGTTTGCATAAAGTGATAAATTAATCGTTTTCAAATTAAGTATATAGGAAATGAACTGTTTCCTCAACAGCAGATTGTTTTTCACTATTAGAATAATTATTCCTCGTCAAAAAGCAAAAAAGAGTGAATCAATTTCTCTTAAATACCAAGCCTTTATCCCAGGCAGCAGGAGCAACTAACCATCAGTGGAAGATAAAGAAAAACCTCCACTGATGGTTAGTTTTCTTTATCATATTTTTCTTTTTTATTCATATAATGAAAGAAGTGTATATAAGACAGGCTTATGCCACATTAGCATTCTTAAGATGGAGCGGTGAAAATAATGAAAAAAGATTTTATTCGTTTAACTCTATCTCTTCTCATTCTCGTTTCTATTTTCTATATTTTTCAACAAAAGCAGATTGCAAAGGAGAGTATAACTTATTTTCCAATAGATCCTACTGTGACCTTTCCAAAAGCAAATACAACGCTTACCTTTAGCAAAAAAAGATTTGATGAATACAGCATTCTTTGGGAAAGTAATTCTTCTATTAATAAGCTAGCCTATTTAAGACAAGACATGAGCTTACTGTATGCAAATGGGAAATTGATAAGCACGATGGGAGAATGGAAGCAAAATACATTAGAACTTTCCGAGAAAAAGACAGTCGTTGAAAGAGAAAGCAACTATTTACAAGCTATTACTTTTCATTATGCCGAAATACATGATGCCAGTGAAAGAATATTCAGCTCACAAAAAATTTCTGCCGATAATTTATATGTTATCAACTCAAAATTTGAAAACACACCTATTTTTTTTCATCATCCAAATAACTTAGTAGAAAAGGATTGGGCCAAAACATTAGATAAAGAGGCATTTGACTATGCGGAGTACGCTTATCGTCAAGGGTTAAAGAAATTCCATATTTCAGCTGATCAATACCATACTAAACTTTTACTTACAGAATTAACACCATACAACGATGCACCTCTCCCGCATTTTTCCAAGGAACAAAGCGCAAAAATTATCGGACAATTAACAGAGGGACTTTACAAAAACTATTTCCTTGGCATTATAAAAGAAGATGGAACCATTGCAGATCCCATCGGAAGTTCTATTCCAATAATTTTAATTAGTGACAACCATCTTCTTATCTTATTTACCACAGCAGATAATGAGCCAATTGTTTTAAGACAGCAAATATCTACTCTTTAATTTTATCCCATAAACGAAGATATTTATGATTATTTTCGTCTAATTCTATCGCTGTTTGTATATATTCTCTCGCCTTTGTTAAATCTTCATTATAAAGACTGACTACTGCTAAATTATAATAAGCCTCATGAAATTGCGGATTCAAAGCGATTGTTTTTTGAAGATTCTGTTCCGCTTTGGCAAATTCCTTATTCTTAAGCTGAATATAAGAAAGTAAGAAATAATAGTTTTCATTATTTTTAAATTCAACTTTATTCAACACTTCTTCCGCTTGCGCGTATTTTTCATCATTTATGTAATTATTAACCAATTTAAGTGCAGATTTATCCACTCTATGTAACACAGCTGTACTCGCCGTATAGCTAATCCCAATACCTATCAGTAAGAAGGTCATAACCAAAGCGCTGAGCTGGATTTTCCAGCTTTTTTTCTTGGGAAAATGGACGATAGCAGTCGCCAAAAATCCACCTACTAAACCGCCAATATGGCCGGCATTATCGATTCCTTGAATAGTAAATCCAAAAATAAGATTAATAATGATAATAATGATAACATTCCATCCCATCACGCGAAAAAAAAGCTTTGGAAATTGCCAGGCAAAATAAAGAAGAGCCCCAAAACATCCAAAAATGGCACCACTTGCCCCAGCAGATAAAGAGGGACTTAATAAATAGCTCGCAAATACCCCACTAAACCCAGCAAATAGATAAATAAATAAGAATCGACTGTTTCCAAAAATCCGCTCAATTAATGGTCCCACATAATATAGTGCAATCGAATTCATTAGTAAATGTAATATCCCAATATGTAAGAAAATCGGCGTTATTAGTCGCCACCATTCCCCATCGGCGATTAAATAGTTTACTTTTGCTCCCCAATTAATTAATGTTTCACTGTTGGTACTTCCCCCACTTCCTTCCATTAAGAAAAACATAATAATTTGAATAGCGATAAAAAGATAAGAAATAAAAGGTTTGCCAAAATAAAGCAACTGTCTTTCTTCTTGTTCATGTTGTTTTATATGGGTAAAAACATCTTCTTTATATGTTTCAATTTGTTCGTTTCGTTCTTCCTCTGTATCAGGAACTACATTCAAGTCAGCTATAGTATGTCCAGCTAACTGCCATTCTTCGATGGACCGATCGAGAAGGACTGTTTTTATTTCTACTTTTTTATCCGCACTAATAAATGGCTTATCAATTAAATGTACAAAGGAATCGACAGGAGGAAAAGCTGTTATATACATACTCTCCACTTTAAGAGAGCGATTACGCAATGTACGTCTAATTCTTTCAGCATTTAATGAGGTTCTTTCCATATCTCTACTTAGCCAATTACTCCAATCCAAATCAATACGAAATAAACGAATAACGGGATACTTTATTGCACCGCTTTGCTCTTCTAGCCATATCTCTTGTTGGTCTTCTGATAGATAAATTATTTTATACTGACATTCCGTCACTAAAAAATCGACTAATCTCCAATATTTATATTGTTCTATCTCCATCTGTTCTCTCCCTACTCTCCGAACACTGTATAGACTTCTCTTTTTTCATTCTCCAGTTGTTTAAAAAGAACGTCGTCATTTTAGGAAATCACCTTTTCCTTAACAATACTATAAAGGGCCTATCATATCCTTTTTTTGATAAAATACCATTAAATTATACTCTATGCAGCTAATATTTGTAGCTAGATCATGTTTTAATGTCTGCTTATAATAAAGGGAAACCGGTATTTTACAGTTTACCCTTTAAAGAAATTTAGAAACTATAATAGCAAAGGAAATACCCTGTGTGATCTCACAGGGTATTATGACTGAAATAAATTCGGTGTTTTAAACAGGATCTATCAACCATTCTATGCTTTTTGAAAGTTATTGATAAATAGTTTTTTGCGAACGGCCAAAAACAGAATTCATCATCATTCTTTTTATACTAGGAACACTCAATAATACTCTTACAGCATATTTACGGACCAATGGATTCCTTAATATGGTATTCATGACACGGTAACGTTTTTGAATTAAATAATATCCACCTAACACAATTAGTAAAATGGAGAATACTCTTGACATTTTTCCATCCCTCCTAATAGTTAGTTTGGTGATAAAAATTAATTTTATCCGTTTTGATTATGTGAAAATATTCCCGTATCTTAATTCCGCAAATAGGCTATGGTAAATCATTACTGAAAGAAGACAAAATACAACAAGGCTGCCAACAAACCAGAAAGTACATTCACCATATCATTATTAAATAGAGCAAACCCTTTTATCTTAACTAGGCTTTCATGACATTTCCACTTTGTTTCAAAAATTTTCCCACAAACTGGACACTTATACTCCACTTGTACAAATGCTCCTAAAATGGTATCAATAACATTCCCTAGAAATCCAAATAGAATGATGCTAACAAATCCTCCTAAATGAATGGGAAATAATACGATTGCTGTTAATGCAATAACAAACGCCCCTGCCAATGCAGCCCATGTCCCTAAAACACTGATTGCCCCTGAAGTGCCTGTTGCTGTTGGTTTCCATATTCGAACAGAGATTGGATTTTTCTTACTTAATGAACCAATTTCAGAAGCCCATGTATCCGAATTGGCAACTGCAAGCAAAATGGAGAAAACAGTAATCCAAATGGAGTCTTTAGTAAAATAATAAACGATACCAGCAATGGCAGCAAACCCTCCATTTGCCATAACTTGTAATGCATCGCGAGTAGATCCTTTTTGTGTTTTTTCTGCCATCGATTGTTTTGTCTTACCTTTGTATTTTGAAAACATACTAGAAGACACAAAAAATACTCCTAGAACAATTAATCCTTTATAGCCAAACCCGATCGCAATTCCTGTACCGACGAAAAAAGCTGCAATTGCACCACTCTTAGTTAAAGATCGACGTTTGAAAGCATAATAAGAAACAAATAAAATGAAAATAGGATATATAATACTACTCATCTGTACATAATACCCCTTCATTGGTAATTATTTTTTGGACTGCTAGGTCATGGTTCTCTTTTGGGATTTCTGTCTGTAGCTGCAGAGAAAAAGCTAACGATATTGTCTTTCCTTTATAATTTTGCAGAAAGCGGTCATAATATCCTCCTCCGAAACCTAGTCTATATCCTTTTGGCGAATAGGCTAGCCCTGGAACAAGGAGTAAATCAATTTGTGCTGGATCTGTTTGTTCTGTTTCTTCTACAATAGGTTCGAACAAATTACTATAAACAGATTCAAGCTGATTAAAATGCTCTAATTGGCGAAAAGTCATTTGTCTAGTTGCGGGGTCGCACTTTGGAATACTTACCTTTTTTCCTAATTGCCAAGCTGTACGAATAATTTGATAAGTATCAACTTCAGGAAATTTGGAAATGGTAATCCCGATATGATTAGCAGAAGTAAAGGAAACGTCCTTATATAATTGGAGAGCAATCTGATAAGACATATGCTCATATTGAGGCTTACTAATATTATGTACTTGTTTGATCATATTTGTTCGAAACTGTTTTTTTTCCTGCATCTTATGTACACACCATCCTTACCTTCTGTTTTAAAATATGAAAAAAACAGAAGGGATATCCCCTTCTGCTTATTTTGTTTCACGGTGAACTGTAGTACGTTTTTCTCTTGAGCAATATTTTTTTAGCTCAAGACGATCTGGATTATTTCGTTTATTTTTTTTAGAAATGTAGTTACGATCACCACATTCAGTGCAAGCTAACGTAATGTTTACACGCATGTTTATTTCCCTCCAAACTATAGGTTGCTAGTTCGTGCATACGACTTTTATATGATAACATCTTTTGTTAGGAAATGCTAGTACTTGTTTTCATTAGAATATGATTCAAATCTAAAATATCTTTTTTTTCTGTGCCCGTTATCGACCAAGCATGGCTAATGCCAGTTGATTGGGGTTTAACTTCCATGTTTAAGGAAAAGATACTTACACTTGAACCTTTAGCCATTGGTTGATATTTAAGAATGCCTTTATGATTATTGTTCCAGATAAGCTCTGTGTGTACATTCCAAATAGGTTGTACCGTTCTCTGTTCGATACTCGTTGTTTCATGTTTCCCATTTACTAAATAGAGCTGGTCATCGATGGAATGATAGATGACGTTTTCCGTAGGTGATACAAATGAAAGATGTTCTTGATAAGCTTTAGTAAAATAATTTAAGACTAGAATTTTCATTTTCTTCGTTTCAGTAGAATGATTACGCACATAAATTTCATTATATTGTATTTTAGAATGTTTGTGTATTTGCTTTACATGCACGGAAATGGAATGCTCAGGTATTAATTTTTCATAACCGTTCTGAATCCAGTATGTTTTGCCATCAATCCAAATTCCAGGTGTTGTCGTTAATTTTTTCATTAATAGCTTTCTTTGAACACTTTGAAAGTCTTTTTGTAAATTAGCCTCAATTTTCATTCTATCTTCACCTACTCTAATATTTTTAATTAGATATGGATTCTTTCACCTTTGCATGAACGATTAGTTCATCAAAAACTCTTCTTGTTTCTTCCCCAATTCGATTCCAACTAAAAAGGCGGCTCACTAATTTTTTGCCATTTTCACCAATCTCTTTACCTACTAATGGGTTTTCCAATAAATACTCTATATTCTCTACTAAGTTTTCTGCATTATTTGGTTCCATATATAGTCCTGTTTCTTTATCTTTAATAATTCCTTTTAAGCCACCCGTCTGGGAAACAATCGTTGGAATTGCAAATACTAATGACTCTAGGGCTACAATCCCAAATGGCTCATATGAACTCGGTATCACTACGATATTTGCATGGGCATAAAATGCATTCTTCTGTTCCTCCTGTAAATAGCCTATCAACCGGACATTTTCCGATAGTCGGTTTCTCTCAATAAATTTTTGGTACTCATCATACATTGGACCGACTCCCGCTATAACAAAAGAAATATCCGATCTCTTCTTAAGCAATTTTCTTGCCGCTTCTAATAGCGTCCCAAAACCTTTTTCTTTTACCATTCTTCCCATAGCAAAAATAATTGTTTGGTTACTGTTCAGATAAAAGGATTCAATTGGCGCAAGCGAAATCTCTTCCATTTTTAAAGATTCTACTCCATTTGGGATAACAGAAATTTTTGCTTGTTCTACTTCAAAAACCGTCATTACTTCATTCTGCATATATTCACTGCAGACGATTAAAGAATTTGCTGCATGTATAAGCTGTCTTTCTTTTTCATGGATAAACTTCTGCATTTCCGTATAGATTCCGCCATTTCTGCCATGCTCTGTCGCATGTATTGTGGCGATTAAAGGAATTTGGAATTGATCCTTTAATGAAAGCGCGGCAGCACCTACTAGCCAATCGTGTGCTTGAACTAAATCGAAAGTCGTATGCTTAGCTATTTCTACTGCTTTATCCCACATTGCAAGATTTAATCCGCCAATCCAATGGATAAAATTATGTTCCTTACTATGCATTGGTTTGACTCGATAAACAAATAAACCGTCCTTTTCTTCTAGATCTTCTGCTCCTTTGTTCATATCTTGTGCTGTAATAAGATGAACTTCATATCCATTTTTCACTAGACTACTTGTTAATCCCACTACATGTGTTCCGAGACCACCGATTACATTTGGTGGATATTCCCATGATAAAATGAGTGCCTTTTTTCTATTTTCCGGTTCTTTTTGGATTAACTTCTGATTAGTCATCTGGATTGTTGTATTTAAAATCGGGTACTCTTGTTCTCTGAAAGATAACCACTCTTTATCAATAGATCCTTTCAAATACCTACTTAACTTATTTGCCGCGTCTAGGTAATCAGCCGCTGCTTCTTTTTCCCAATTATCTTGGTAAAGTAAAGCGCTTAACATTATCCATTCTTTTTCCAGCTGTTTCTGAATCCTTTGACTGTCCGTATTTAAAGTAGTTTGTCTCCATTGATGAACTTCTCTTTCCATAAAAGCTAAAGAGACATATGAAGAGCTTAGTTTATGCATATTTCTTTTTCTGTCACGGTTTAAGAAAGAGGCACATAAATGTACATGATCCATCCCTTGACTGAATTGCTTTAAATACGTATTAGGCGTGATATGAACCATATAGCCTTCATCACTTAAGTAACGGATCGTTTTATTAAGATCTTCCCGCACCTTTACATAATTATCTAAATCAATTGGTAGGGACAAAATAGACTCATTTGTATAATGATTATACGACTCAAGCAACTCCATAATTGCTTTATCCCAGGCTTGTTTAGTCGCATTCTCCACTTGAAAAATCTGATACAAACTTTCTTCTATCGGGAAGAAAACCACATCATGTGGGGATTCCACTGCGATTCCAACATCACCTGGTAAAGGATCGCTATGATAGATTGTTGCACTATTAAGATAACTGTATGTTAACTTCTCTTTTTTCAAATATAAGTCCAAGCCAGGTGAAAAATATCCTTCTGGAAACCAAAATCCTTTTGGACGATAAGCTAAATAATCATCGATAATCGATAAACCTATTTCCATTTGCAATTGAACACCCGTACTGGTTGAAACATTTGATAAAAGGGAAAAAGAAGCAGGACTTCCAAGCAGTTCGATTCGATTTTCTTGGATGAGTTTCTTAAGTACTTTTAATAAATTTTTCTCCTTTTGAAGCCAATAAGAAAGTAATTCAACGTCCTGACCTTCTTTTTCTAAAAATTCCGTCATTTCTTCTCGAAACGACGGTAAATCCAACATCTCCAAATATATTGGTGGTATAACAAGTTGAATGGTATAAGACGGACTATCCTTTTCAGTATGGAAAAGAAAGTTTATAAAATTTATTGTCTGTTCATAAAACTCCTTTTTAGCGTGCTTATCTTTCGAAAAATAGTTCATAAAAGGGATCTTATTGATTACAATCAATTGAAAATAAGAACCATTCATTTCTTTTTCACATCCTCTTGCTCTTCTAATTCATAATAGCTATAGGTACTTACATGCTCAATCCAATTTGGAATGGAAACATCCCCATTTTCCCATTTCAGCAACTCTTTTTCCATTATTCCAGTATGATCTTGTGAAGTTCTAGGCGTATGTAATGAATTAGACTGTAATATAGGCAAAAAGGATTGATAAACATCGAGGACGCCAATTTCAAAACAAAAACTTCTGTTTGGCACTAAGTCTTTTAGTACAACCGATTCCTGTTTATTTTCAACCGGTAGCAAACGATGATTATGCGCATTGCTTCCATTATATATAATGCTCGTTATATCGTTAATCTTTATTGCCAAAGAACAGCTATTGGGGTCAATATCATAATAAGTTGAAATTAGCTGCCATTTCCCTTCAGGTATTCTCCAAAATACTAATGCCGTTTCTTCGCTTGTTAACCAAGCTTCCATGCCATTTTTCTTTGCTAATAAATCAATGCTTGTCCAAAAACTTTCGGTTACATAAGGATTCTTCATTTGTAATTCCTTATTACTCTTTTTCTCTTCTACTTGTCCAGTTACCTCTTGTTCTTTTACGTACTTTTTCCATTGGTATTGAACTTTACCTACAGTTGAATTTAGTTCGATGGCAATTTTCCGGAAAGAAAGTCCTTTACGTCTTAAATTTACAATTTGTTCAATCAATAGAACTAGCACCTCTTTCTAAATTTTGTTTTCTTTTCCTGTTTTATCTTTGTTGTATGTATCGCAACTTACTAGTATATGTCTACAAGATTCTTTTTAGTTCCCTATTTATACTATTATGTTACCACTGAATTGGTAATGCTACAATGAACAGATTTTGTCGGATTATGCTTTAACTTACGTACGTTTATCTAAATGGCTCAAAAAATTTTTTCAACCTTTTATCCATCTGCTTTAGTAACCCAAATTCGACATATGCTTTTAAAAAATTAAGTTTAATTACGACATATTTTTAAATGTTTCGCAAATGAATTCGAATATTGTCTCCCATTTTTTAAAGAAATTAATGGAATTTCCGACTGTCCTGTAAAAAGTACTTAGCTTTTCTTTTTGATTAAATAGGAATTATTTATGGAAAATGATAAAATATCTTTAGACTGAACAGCTTCTCTATAAAGCTTACTTTATTAAAAATAATTGAAAATGAAGAATTTATCCTGAGGTGAATTATGTTAACTGTTATGCTAGTACTAATAGGGGTTTCCTTATTGCTCCTAATTCTATCTTTTTCCTTCGTGACCCTATTAAAGATTTGCGCGAAGAAATAGACCAACTTTCCATTCAACAAGTACAGGAAATGTATAAAATAAAAAAGAAATTAAAAGTGCTTGAAGAAGAATTAATGATTGGTGAAGAGAATTTTGCTTTTAAACCATCATCTGCGATAAAAGAATCAAAATCAGACCAGGTTGAAAATATCCAACCAATTCATGCCATTATTAAAAATCAAGTTTGGACACTTGCGGCAAGTGGCGTTCCCGTTGATCAGATCGCAAATCAATCTTCCCTATCGATTACTCAAGTTCAGCAAATTATAAATGAAAGGTTCGGAAAGTAACGAGATGAAGAAACAAAATTTACGTTCGTTGGCAATCGGAATGCTCCTTTCAGTATAATTGCTAGTTTTTATCTATATCAAGATAACAACAAGCAAGAACAGAACACCCTAAACGTTTCAAATGCGACTACCTATTTACAGAGAGAGGGTTTTACTGTATTAACAGAGGCTGAATACACAGATTTACAAACAAAATTAGAGGAAAGCACCCAGAATCAAACAAAACCAAATGCGGGAGCTAATAAAGAGGAGCAAGAAGAACCTAAAGAGGAAAAAAAGGAGACATATTCCTACACGCTTAAAATTACCAGTGGTATGAGTATTTCTACGATCGCCGAGTTATTATTTAACGAAAACATTGTAAAAGACCAAGAAGAATTTGAAACCTATTTAATTGATAATGACTACCATACAAAAATTCAAGTTGGCAGCTTCCGCTTAACTAGTGACATGAGCTACAAAAAAATTGCCGAGACACTTACGGAATAAATAATGCATCATAAGAGTGAAACTTCCATCAGTGGGGGTTTTCCTTCTGATGGTTTGTTAAACCAATCGGACCTTTACAGACAATTGATCTTCCACCTATCTTCCTCTTATTCTCATAAGCTTGAGGGGGAGTCTTACTGTCCGTTAAGAGTGAAATAAAAAGAGGCTGGGACATAAGTATTCCAGCCAAGGATAATTCCGAACAATTATACGAAGATGCTAATGAATGTTCCGTATAATTGTTCGGGCTTTTATTTGTTTTTCAAAGGATGTTTCCATGAAGTTTGGTGCGATTCCCCGCAGCCGGAATACACTTCGCTTTCCATGGGGCTCGCGCTGAGCCGCTTCGGCCTGTGGCCTGCAGGGTCTCAGACTGTCTCGCTAATCCCATAGGAGTCTTCGTGTATTCCGGCTGCTCTGTTTTTCCAACTAATTATATTTCCTCTTGTAAAAAGTATGCGAAAGCAGCCGCTATTTACTAGCTATATTAGAAATTGTTCGTCTTTACAGAGTATCTATTTAGTTATGTCCCATCCTCTTTAGACTGGAAACAAACTTAAGTTAAAGGTTTGTCTCCAGTTTTTTATATTGGCGTTTTAATCATTTTTTAAATTTTGCCATTTACCAATCATATTGTCTACCTTTTACTAAATAAAAGATATTTTCAGCAATATTAGTAGTGTGGTCTGCTGCTCTTTCTAAGTAGCGACATACAAACGTCAGCTGTGAGATTTGATGCAAATATTCAGGTTTATTTTTACTGATTTCGAATAACTCAATAAACGCTTGTTTGTTCAAACCATCTACTTCATCATCCATCTCAGCAATTTTCCGTGCTAACTTTGTATCTTCCTTATTATATGCATCTAGCGATAAACGCAGCATTTCATTTGTAATTTCCAGCATCTTTTTTACGTGAACCATCGGTTTGACTAATTCTTGATTGCCTATTCTTATAGTAGCTTTTGCAATATTTACAGCAAAATCAGCGATTCTTTCAATATCTGTTGCAATCTTTATTCCAACAATAATCCGTCTCAGATCAATCGCTACAGGGGCCTGTTTCGCAATTAGAAGTATAGCAAAATCATTTATTTCTTCATACAATCTATCTGCCTCTGCATCATCATCAATAATTTCTAATGCCATTTCTATGTTTTGTGTTTCAAGTGCTTCTAAAGATCTTTGTAAAGCTTGAATAGAAAATTCTCCAAGCTCTGTTAATTTTCCTTGTAGTTCCTTAAGACCTGCTTCAAATTTCTCTCTAACTGGCATGGTATAAGTCTCCTTTTTGGGATTTCAGAATAATAATTATCCAAATCTACCTGTAATATAATCTTCTGTTCTTTTATCTTTTGGGTTAGAGAATATTTTATCTGTTACATCAAACTCTACTACTTCTCCATTTAAGAAAAAAGCTGTTTTATCAGAGATACGTGCCGCTTGCTGCATATTATGTGTAACAATAATAATGCTGTAATTTTCCTTTAATTCTTGAACAAGCTCCTCTACTTTTAAAGTCGAAATCGGATCAAGAGCAGATGTTGGCTCATCCATTAGGATCACATCTGGTTCAATAGCTAGGCAGCGAGCAATACAAAGACGCTGCTGTTGTCCACCAGAAAGTCCATATGCATTTTGGTTTAATCTATCTTTTACTTCATCCCAAATTGCCGCACCTCTTAAACTTTTCTCTACTATTTCATTTAAAATTTTCTTATCGCGAATACCATGAATTTTCGGTCCATATGCAACATTTTCATAAATTGACTTTGGAAATGGGTTTGGTTTTTGAAAGACCATTCCTACTTTTGTTCTTAATTCTTCCACCCCGTAATCTTTGTCAAAAATATTACGACCGCGATAGTTAATTTCGCCTGATGTTTTCACTCCAGGCACTAATTCGATCATACGATTTAATGTTTTTATATAAGTTGATTTCCCACAGCCTGACGGACCAATTATGGATGTTACCTCATTTTCCATAATATCTAAATCAATATTTTTCAATGCATGATTATCCCCATACCATAAATTAAGCTGATTTGTTTTATAAACAGAATTTTTTGTGTTAACATCTGTTGTGCTTTCTACTGCTTTTTTCACTTTGTCTACAAAAACTGTGCTCATTTGAAGTTCCCCCTGTACGTTTAATAACGTTTTTGAAATTTATTTCTGATAAATACTGCAATAGAATTCATTAAAATTAATAACACTAATAGAACGATAATCCCTGCGGCTGCAAGATTCTGGAATTCTTCCTGTGGTCTTCCTGTCCAGTTATATATTTGCATCGGCAATACAGTGAACATATCAAAGACTGTTCTAGGCAAGAATGCTAGGAATAAAGGTAGCCCTAATACTACTAAAGGGGCCGTTTCCCCGATTGCACGAGATAGTGCTAGTATTCCTCCCGTTAAAATACCAGGAATAGCTGCAGGCATTACTACTCTTACAATCGTCTGCCATTTTGTTGCTCCCATCCCCAATGATGCTTCTCTCAATTCATTTGGCACCGCACGAATTGCTTCTTGTGCTGCTACAATAATGATTGGTAGAACTAACAAACTCATTGTTAATCCAGCTGCTAGGACACTTGTTCCAAGTGATAATGCACGAACAAACAAAGTTAATCCAAGTAAACCAAAGACAATGGATGGTACTCCAGCAAGGTTTGATATATTGATTTGGATGAAATTTGTAAACTTATTTTTACTTGCATATTCTTCAAGATAAATAGCTGTACCAACTCCAACAAGTAGAGCAACTGGTGCAACTACCCCCATTAGCCATACTGTTCCTATTAATGCAGTATATACTCCAGCATTTTCTGGTTTTCGAGAAGGTAAGCTTGTTAAAAACTGAAAATCTAAATAGCCAATTCCTTGAGTCAATACTCGATAAAAAAGAACACCGAGAACAACTAAACCAAATAAAGTTGCACTAAAAAATAAAGCTCTCATTATGACATTTTTCAATAATCTCTGTTTCATTTTCTTTATGACATCAGAATGATTTATTAACTTCATCTTAATATTCCTCCCTAAAGCGACGAGAAATGTATTGGGCAAGCAAGTTCATTAAGAAGGTAAATAAGAACAACGTAAATCCAACTGCGTAAATACTGTAGTAAATAGTTGTACCATATCCTGCATCTCCTTGACTAACTTGAACAATATAAGCTGTCATCGTTTGAATAGATTCTGTTACGTTAAAGCTGAGCTTAGGTGTACTTCCCCCTGCGACTGCCACAATCATCGTTTCTCCAATTGCTCTTGATAAAGCTAAAACAATAGAAGAAACAATCCCGGAAACAGCTGCTGGTAAGACTACCTTGATTGCAACTTCAAACTTAGTAGAACCCATCGCTAGAGCCCCTTCGCGCATTGCCCTTGGAACGGCACTCATTGCATCTTCTGATAAAGAAGCAATCATTGGTGTAATCATAATTCCGATTACTATTCCTGGACTTAACGCGTTAAACATTTCTAAAGAAGGAATCATCGATCGAAGCAACGGTGTTACAAATGTTAAAGCAAAAAAACCGTAGACAATCGTTGGGATACCTGCAAGAACTTCTAAAATTGGTTTAATAATTCTTCTTGTTTTATCACTCGCGTATTCACTTAAAAAAATGGCAGATGCTAACCCTATTGGCACAGCAACAATTCCTGCAATAATCGTTACTTTTAATGTTCCAGACACAAGTGGCATAATTCCAAATGAGCCTGGGTCAGAAAATGGATACCACGATTTACTCGTTATAAATTCTTTTATATTTACTCTTTCAAAAAAAGTAAATGTTTCAATGATTAATGTAAATAGAATACCTAGTGTTGTTAAAACAGATAAAATAGCTGTAATCAATAATACCTTGGGCATTATTTTTTCTAGCACCCTACTGATATTGTTTTTTTGCTTTCTTTCTGCGATTAACTCTTGCACAGATGGTGTGTTTGCTTTAACTTCCTGCTTAATCATGCTTTTAGCCCCCCTTAATCCAAACAGCAAGATGGAAAGCCAAGTACAAAGCTTTCCATCAAAACTTATTACTTAAGTCCTTTAATTAATTCTAAATCTTTTTCATATTCTTCTTCTGGCAATTTTACATAGCCTACTTCTTCTGATAGATCTGCAGCATTTTCAATCATAAATTCAGCGAAATCAGCTACTTCTGCTTTTTTCATCGATTCATTTTTTACATATGTGAACAATGGTCTTGATAATGGAGCATATTCTCCGCTTTCAACTGTTTCATTTGTTGGTTCAACTGGGCCGTTACCACCATCAATTGGCACGACTTTTAACTTATCTTTATTTTCTGCATAATAAGCATATCCAAAGTATCCAATAGCGTTTTTATCACCTGTTACACCTTGTACTAAAATATTATCGTCTTCTGATAAAGTCGCCGCTTTTGCAATTGGTTGATCTTCTAAAATCACTTCATCAAAATAATCGAATGTTCCAGAATCAGTTCCTGGAGAATAGTATTTAATTTCTTCTTCTGGCCATCCTTCACGAATGTCAGACCATTTTTTTGCTGTACCATCTTCAAGCCAAATTTTCTTTAACTCGTCTATTGTTAAATGGTCAACCCAAGTATTATCTTTATTCACGACAACGGAAAGTCCGTCATATGCTAATCTTAATTCAGTAAAGTCAATTCCTTTTGACTCTAGCTCTGTTTTTTCTTCATCCTTAATTGGACGGGATGCATTACTGAAATCTGTTTCACCTGCGATAAATGCTTTAAATCCTCCACCTGTACCAGATGATGCAACAGAAACTTTTACATTTGGTTGCTCTGCTTGATACTCTTCAACGATTGCTTCCATAATTGGATATACAGTTGATGATCCGTCTAATTTGATTTGGCCCGATAATTGTTCAGTTCCATTATCCTTTGATGAATCGGATGAATTTGACGGACTAGCATCGTTATTTCCACCACACGCTGCTAATGCTAACATTGTTCCAATCATTGCTGTCAATCCTACTGTTTTAAAGCTCTTCATTTTTCTCTTTACCCCCTAAGGATGGTTGTTTTGTTTTACAAGTTAACTATAAGTCTTTAGTATTAACTTGGTTTTAACTGTTTGTAAATCAATGTTAACAGAATGTAAAAGTAGGGGTTTTTCGAACTATTTTTGTTAATGACTAGAATGTTTCTACCTTTAGGTAATAATAATAAAAAAAGGACGAAACTAGTTTTGGCTAGTTTCGTCCTTTTTTATTTACTCTTTTTCTTCTTTACTATCTTCTTTTTCTCTTTCTTTTTTCAAGTCGAAATACGCATCCAATACACGTTCTCCGATTTTCTTATTAGCCCCATTATCGACACTTCCTTGATATGCCCATGGAACCATTACGGCCATTGCTACTTCTGGGTTATCTGAAGGAGCATAGCTAATTAAGCTTAAGTTCATGACTTGAGGTGGTTCTTTTCCATAATCACTTCTAGATGGACCATCATAAAATGCTTCTGCTGTACCTGTTTTAGCCGCTGGAGAATAATCTTTTCCACCTAAATTAGAATAAGCAGTACCTTTTGGAGTTTGTGCCACCATTTTAAATCCTTGCTGTACTCTTTCAATCCATTCAGGTTTCACATCGACCTTATTTAATACTTTAGGTTTAATTGTCTCTATGATTGGACCGAGCGTACTATCATCTGCAACTGGTTCGCGAATTTCTTTGACAATATGTGGTTCCATCCGTTTTCCGCCATTAGCGATGGTTGACACATATTGTGCAAGCTGCATATTGGAATACGTATCATATTGTCCGATGGATAAATCCAGTAAGAAACCTGGCAGTGTATCTTGTCCTTTAAACCCAACTTGTTCATTAGGCAAATCAATTCCCGTGCGAATTCCTAATCCATACTGAGCAAATTCATTTCTCACTAAGGAAAAGTCATCAAGTGAGACAGATAATGGTTTACCGTATACATAGTTAGCGCCAGCCATCTTCATCACCGTTCTGAACATATAAACATTGGATGAGCGTTGTAAAGCAGTAAGATCGCTAATTGGTCCCATTGTTGTCCAAGACTTTTTAATAGTATTTCCAATTTTTACAGGTGTATCATTCCACACTGTTCCTGGTGAAATTGCTCCTGTTTTATACCCAGTTAATACAGTAGCACCTTTTACAACAGAACCCACGTTATAAGTGGTAGTAATATTACCGAGTGCATCATCTTGAACTTCCAATTTTCCTGTTTCGTCATCTCTTACTAGCCGCTTTCCAGCCATGGAGAGAACATCTCCTGTGTTTGGATCCATAAGAACGACATAAGCTCGATCAAGCAATTTCGTGCCAGCAAACGTTTTTGCTTTTTTCAATTCTTCCTCGATGATTTTTTCAACTTCTAATTGAAGCTCCATATCAATGGAGAGGATTAAATCATTGCCTCTTTTTCCTTCTGTGATGACCTCTCTACTAACAATATTGCCTTTTTTATCTGTTTTATTGCGGACTTTCTCTTTTTGACCTTTTAAAACATCCTCGTATTGTAGCTCTAAGTAACTTGTTCCAACTCGATCATTACGACTGTATCCTCTTGAAACATAATAATCTAACTTCTCTGCAGGTAGACCTTTTTCTGCGGAACTCACATTACCTAAGACAGATTTTAAGGTATCCCCAAATGCATAGGATCTTTCCCAGTCTGTTGTTGTATCTACACCAGGCAATGATTCTAAATTCTCACTTACTACTGCAAATTCTTCGTCACTTACCTCTTTATTTTTGACCATTTGTGGAGTTAGTTTATATCCACTAATGAACTCACGATAAATAGCTAATACTTCCAGATCATGATTAGTGAGTGTCTTAAGATCCTCTTCTGAAATACGATCAAGCTGTAATTGATATACTTGTTTATTGTATTCATCCTGATCCGGGTACTTCTCAGCTAAAGCCTCTTTTTCCTTTTCCGAAACTTTCTGATTAGCCTTTTCTTCATTTTTTATAATCCAATAATCCTTTTTCTCCCGCTCTGTTACCTTTTTCGTATCTTTTATAATATACTTTGAAAGCAATTCAGCAGTTTCGAGCATTTCTTCTTGCTTAACACCAGAATTGGTATAAGTAATTGCTTTTTGTGCAACATTATCTACTATTACTTTTCCAGTTGCATCATACATTTTCCCACGTGGCACAGAGGTATTTACTGTAACATCTTCTGTTTTCTCTAATTCTCTTTTATAATCCTCTCCATAAACAATCTGCACAAAACCTAGACGCAGAATCAATGCTGAGAACAGTAAAAAAACAAAAAAGAAAATAATATTAAGACGTACAGGTATCGTTTTTTTCTTTTTCTTTTTTCCCAACGTTTAATCACACTTTCCTTAAATATTCTTTTTTTATTGTAATAGAAAACAGTAGATTATTCTATTAATAACTAATTGGAATAATCTTCTAGGATTGTTTAGCACTTGAAATCAGTTTTTTCTTTCTATGTTATTCATTAATATGGGAGAAAAAATCCCTATATATCCACGTTTCTTTTATCCAAAATACACCAAAAACACTATCTATAAAGGCGGACATTATGAGCCCTATAGATAGTGTTTTATTGGAAGAGTCTATTAATCTATTCTTTTTCTTTATCATTCTTTAATTCAAAATATTTATCCATAACACGTTTTCCGATTGTTAAATTAGGAGAAGGGCCATTATTTGTTGTGTAAACCCACGGGACCAATACAGCCATGGCCACTTCTGGATTATCAGAAGGAGCATATGTGATTAAACTTAAGTTCATAACCTCAGGTGGCGGGACATTATAATTCGTTCTTAGTGGTCCATCGTAGAACGCCTGTGCTGTTCCAGTCTTACCAGCTGGGCTATATGGCGCTCCTATAAATACCCCACCTGTTCCTCCTGGCTGCATAACCATGCGAAATCCGGTTTGTACTTGTTCAATCCATCCTGGTTCTAAATCTAATTTATTTAAAACTTTCGGTTGAATTTCCTGCACGATTGGACCTAACTTCTCATCTCCTTGAGCTGATTCTCTTATTTCCTTCAACAGTCGCGGCTGTATTCGATAACCACCATTAGCGATTGTAGAGGCATATTGGACTAATTGCATATTAGTATATGTATCATATTGCCCGATTGATAGGAACATTAAATTACCGGGAACTGCTGTATCTTGCCCTTTAAAGCCCGCCATTTCATTTGGTAGATCGATTCCTGTTCTTACCCCTAGACCAAACTCGCTAAAGGAATTTCTAACTTTATCCCATGCAGCTGGATCGACGTTTAAAGTTTGTCCTGGTCTCGTATAGCTTTCCTTACCTATTGCCAATGCAATCTTAGCCATATATACGTTCGACGATCTTTTTAATGCAGTTAAATCATTCATATTACCCCACAATGAACTTGAATGAGATTTAAAATCTGGTGAATCCTTGATTTTAATTACTTCATCACGCAAAACAGAATAGGGACGAATAACCCCTTCTTTATAACCAGTTAATACCATAGCCCCTTTAACTGCTGACCCAACATTATAAGAAGTGGTAATATTACCTAACGCGAAATCTTGAACAACTTGCTTTCCTGTTTTATCATCTTTGCCTAACTGTTTTCCTGCCATTGTTAATACTTCCCCTGTATGAGGATCCATCAATACGACAAATGCTCTATCTAAATATTGGGTACCAGCATAGCCATATTTCGTCTTTTTAAGCTCTTCTTCAATAATTTTCTCTACTTCTAATTGTAATTTCATATCAATCGTTAATACTAAATCATTTCCTGCAGCACCATTAGACAGCACTTCGGAATTGACAATCTCATCTTTTTTATCTTTAATATATTTAACTTTTTTCTTTTGTCCTTTTAAAACATCTTCATATTGCTTTTCCAGATAGCTTAACCCGACTCTATCGTTCATGCTATAGCCTTTAGCTAAATAGCTATCTTTTTCTTCTGCTGGAACTCCCCTTTGTGATGTACTTACATTCCCAAGCACAGTTTTTAATGTCCCACCAAACTCATATTCTCTATCCCAGTCACGAACTGTATCGACACCAGGTAGTTTCTCTAAATTTTCACTAATAATCGCAATTTCCTTATCGGTTACACCTTCATTTTTAACAATATGAGGGGTATAGTAATATCCACTTTGAAATTCCCGATAAATCGCTAATGTTTCCAGATCCAGGTCGGTAAGTGTGTTTAAATCCTTTTCTGTTACACGATCACGCAAAAGCTCATCATATGCTTTTTGATATTCTTTATTATCATCTTTATATTTTAGTTTAAGCTGGTCATTTTCTTCTTCTGGTATTTTCTTTTTGGCTTCATCTGGATTGATAAGAATCCAGTAATCCTTTTTATCTCTTTCTGTTATCTTTTTAAGATCTTTTTCACTATCCATTTTAATAATTTTTGCTAACTCTTCTGCTGTCTCACGCATTTTTTCTGGCTTATCCTTTTTCCAATTCGTATATGTAATGGCATTCTTACCAACATTGCTTACAATACTTTTACCTGTTCTGTCATACATTTCGCCCCTAGGCACAGAGGTACTAATAACGACATCCTCTTTTTTCTCTACTTCTTTTTTATAATCATCGCCATACACAATTTGTACAAAGCCTAATCTTAAAATGAGTGCTGAAAACAATAAAAATACCGTAAAGAATATAATGTTAACCCTTAAAGGTATTGGATTTCTCTTTTTTTTCTTTTTTTCCCCCATGATAGATCCCACCATTTCCTCCAAAACTTTCCTATTTCTATTTTAAAGGAAATTTACAAAGATTACTATATGATATTGGATATTTAAGTGAATCCCACGTTTGTTCAGGCTGCTCAATATTCCTATATCTTCATTTCCCCTATTGAAAAACAACCATCTATAGAAAACAGTCTTTTAAAAGAGAAGAGGATCTGTAACTTTACAACAGATCCTCTCGGTTTAAGCAGCCTTCCATTTAATTTTTCGAGCGAAGAAATAAATCACAGAATGTCCACTTCCTAATATAAACAACAATACAGGAATTACTTTATTAGGGTTAAATATGCTGACACCAATAATGAAAACGAGCACTGATAATAGCCTTCCTAGATTCAGAAACAATTCTCTCACTACTATATATTCGATTCTCATTTCTCCTGCTTTCCAGCCTTTTCCGATTACATCAAAGGTCAGACTAGTATAGGGAACAAGAATTAATGGATAAGCAATGGCAATTGTTCCTGCATATATCAACAATTTCGCATAAGAAAAATCAAAAACGATAATAAACATTGAAAGGAATAACATAATTCCCCCAATTAAAATAGACTTATTCCGATTGTCATTTTTGATTGTCCTCGAAACAATATAATAGGCTATAAAGGAAATACCTGAATTAATTAACCCAAATTTACCTAAAGCTAATTCACTATCTGTAGCAATATAAACGAAGACAGTTATCATAAACGCGAAGACGCCTTCCCGTAAGCCTTGGAAAAAATGAGCATTCGTGATGAGTTTCCAATTATTATTATGTTTTCTCTCTTCAACAATTCTTTTAAAAAAATATTTGCCTTCTGCTGGCCTTCTTTTTAGAAAAAAACTAGAGACAACTGCTAGAAGAAAGAGACCTAGAGACATACCAAAAACAATCATATAACCTGTCGATTTTGTTAACTGGGAGATAATATATCCAGCAATCATTGGTCCAATCATTCCCGCAACCGAATTTAACAAGCCCAAAAAGCCATTAAAGAAATCTCTGGTTTCCGGTTCTGTCACTTCAAATGTTAAAACATTATAGGCTAGCCAATAAAATCCATTGCCAATTCCCAAAATTGCTCCAAGGACTAGAAGAAATGTTGATGCTTTATCTCCAATTAATAAAACGGTTAAATAAAAAATGGTAAGAAAGGCTACTCCAATTCGGAGTACAATCACCCGATCAATCTTCTTTGCCCATCTGCCTGCAAGTGTAAAGGTAAGTAGCTGCAGCAAGATAATAGCTAGGTTATACAAGCCTAAATCTCTGAATTCACCTGACTGTTTCCATAAAAACACGTTAACGAAAGTATTAGAAAGTGCTACACTGAGTGAATATAAGCCCCCTGTGAGCAACAATATTTTCAAGTCTTTTGTTAACTCTACATTACCTATTAATTTTCCTATTTTCATCATAGAAACTCCCCTTTGTTCTAGAGTAGTTTCTAACAAAATGAATTTCGTTATGCATTATATATAAAAACTAACAATTTCGAAAATAACATTAACAATGCTAAGACTTCTGAGGGAATGGTGCACAAAAAAGGGGCTGGGACAAAACTAGATAGCCAATCTGTAAAGACGAACAATCTCTAATTTATCTCTTAAATAAAGGTTCCTTTTATACAATGGTTATTTATGTTTTTAAATATAGTCAAGTGTAAAAACTAATTCGTTCCATTGCGCTACAGAAACACGATTCGCCGGGGAGCAACCTAAGCCTCCTCGGCTAAAGCCTGTGGGGTCTAAAGATTGCTCTACTTCCCGCAGGAGTCGAGTGTCTTCCGCTCCATTCCACTCCGTTTTTAAAGGCAATACCCTAAAAAATATTGTTTTTTTAGAAAAAATGAATTAGTAGGAAATATGGAGCAGCCTGAATACACGTAGACTCCTATGGGAGCTGCGAGAAAGTCCGAGACCCTGCAGGCCAGAGGCCGAAGCGGCTCGGCGCTCGCCCCATGGAAAGCGAAGTGTATTCAGGCTGCGGATATTAACACTAACTGTACTGAAACAACCTTTTATAAAACTAATAAAACCCGAACAACCATTTAGGATTCTTTGATAGTTGTTCGGGTTTATCTATGGCTGGAATACTTATGTCCCAGCCTCTTTATTTATTATTCATTATTTTGCAGCTGCAAAACGTTTTGCTACTTCATCCCAGTTAATAACATTGAAAAATGCACTAATGTATTCAGGACGACGGTTTTGATAATTTAAGTAGTATGCATGCTCCCAAACATCTAATCCTAATACAGGAGTTTTCCCTTCCATTAAAGGATTGTCTTGGTTTGGAGTGCTTGTTACTTCTAATTCTCCGTTATTTACAACTAGCCAAGCCCAACCTGAACCGAAGCGAGTTGTCGCAGCTTTTGAAAATTCTTCTTTAAAGTTTTCAAAGCTTCCAAACTTGCTGTCAATTGCAGCTGCTAAATCACCAGTTGGTTGATCGCCACCATTTGGAGAAATAACTTCCCAGAATAGAGAATGGTTAGCATGACCGCCACCGTTATTGCGAACTGCAGTGCGTGCTGCTTCTGGAACTGCATCAAGATTAGATACAAGCTCTTCTACTGTTTTAGAAAGTAATTCTTCATTTCCTTCTAATGCATTGTTTAAATTTGTAACATAAGTATTATGATGTTTCGTATGGTGAATGTTCATCGTTTCTTTATCGATGTGTGGTTCTAATGCGTCATAAGCGTAAGGTAATTGTGGTAATGAATAAGCCATGTCTAATTCCTCCTAATATTATATGTATTATTTTCTTCCCCTATAAGGTTTGTCCTATTCCGACAATTTATATATGAGAAGCCCTTTAATAATACATTATCAAATAAAGAACTTACTTTCAATCTATTTGCTTGAAAAGATTCCCTCTTTAAAATACCCATTTAATATAATTTTAAACACCGGCATACTAGGTTATTGGAGCTAAAAAAGGTGAAATCATTAATTGCTGTAATCTAAGAGTAGAATTGGCAATAATAAATGCGTATATATGCTTTTTTCCGCTTCATAAAAACCTTTTACTATAAGCAAAAATATTTATTCACATATCATTTTTCACTTTTCATTTTACCTCTAGTGATTAACATCACTTCTAAAATCTCTCCTATCTACAATATTACCCAGTCCATTAGAAGCTCTATTGAAATAAGTTCGATAAATTGTCATTTTTTCAATTTATCCTTTTGTATCAACGTTCCTAATACCAATAGAATCATTGCTATCTATACAAATTCCATTTTATCCCATTTGAAGATTGACAAATATTTCACAATGTTTTTTAATCAAGAAAAGAGGCTTATTAAGGAGTGCTTTCTTATGAATGAAGTGCAACTATCACTATATAGTTTATTAATACAACATTTTTTTGATATAGAAAAAATCGAACATATAAAAAAGGGAACTTTATTATTTCAGGAAAAAGATCCTGTGCAAAAAGTATATATTTTATTAAATGGAACCATTTCTCTTGGAAGAGTGCACGAGAAAGGCAAAGAATTTATCATGAAAATTCTCCATGATGAGGAATTATTAATAGAATACCAACTATTCAAACATTCTCCTAAATATTATTTCTTTGCTAAAAGCCTGACTGATTGTGATGTGCTCGCCATTGATCGAAAAGAATTTGAACAATTAGCATTAAAAGATCCTGTGCTCCTGACTTCCATTACAAGCTGGTTAAGTACCGGGTATTTAAAAGCACATATGAAATGCCAAGATCTTATTATGAACGGAAAAAAAGGTGGTCTTTATAGCATATTGATAAGATTATCTCATTCATTTGGAGTAAAAAATATGGAAGGAATTCTCATTGATATCCCCATCACCCATCAAGAGTTAGCAAACTTAACCTTTGGGACACGGGAAGTCATTCAACGAATATTAAAAGATTTAAGAGAAAGAGAAGTAATTGACTATAGCAATCAAAAAATTACGGCGAAAAACCTTGCCTATTTAAAAAGAGCAGTAGACTGCCAAAACTGTCCCGCCGAAATTTGTGGATTAAATTAAAAAGAATAAGGCTGGGACATAAGTATTTTTAACCAAATAACCCCGGACGATTATACGTACATGCAAAAAAAATGTTCGTATAATCGTCCGGGGTTTTATTCATTTTAAGAAAGAAGGTTTGTGGTGATCACCCGCAGACTGAATACACTTCGTATTTCCTACTAATTATATTTTTTTTATAAAAATGATGGATCGAAACAATCTTTTAAAATGGAGTGAAAAGAAGCAAGGACACTCAACTCCTGCGGGAAGTAGAGCAATCTATAGACCCCACAGGCTTTAGATTGCTCCCCAGCGCATAGAGTGTCTGCAGCGTAATGGAACGAGTTGGTTTCGCTACTAAATGAGAAATCGTTCGTCTTTATCTATAATATAATTTATTTTGTCCCAGCCTCTGGTTCCTTTTATATTTTTAGGAAAAAATAAACAATCATGATTGCCTGGATTAGTCCCTTTGTCACTACACTACTGAGAAATCCAATTAATGAGCCTACTCCAATTTTAAGTGCATTTTTCCAATTAGTCTTACTAACAATAAGCTCAGCCAGAACAGCTCCTATAAATGGACCGAGAAGGATTCCAATTACCGGGATTACAAAAGGTCCTACGAGTAAACCTATCGTACTGCCCCAAATACCAGCCTTGGTACCGCCAAATTTCTTAACACCTATCCAATTGGATATAGAATCTGCAAAAAATAATAGAATGACAAACATTCCTTGGATGACCCAAAATAGTATAGTAAGTTCTTCAAATGAAAAAAATAGTCCATACAAAAGGTATCCTGCCAAAATGAACAGCACGCTTGGAATGATTGGATAAATCAGTCCTATAAACGCGATAATGAATAAAACGCTAATAATAATCCAATAAATAATATCCATAACGTTCCCCTTTTCTTCTGTCTAATATAACATATCCCTGCCTCATGTTTATCATACTTTTTTATGCAAATCAAATGCTCGGACTTGTATCTATTGGTTGTAAAAAGATACAATAAGGATGAAACTTTTGAAGGATGTGTCAGAATGAATATTTTTAAGCAGTTTTATCGAAGCCTCTATTCTCCAAAAGATATAGCAAGCTTCCGTTTTCAAGGTATCGGAAAGACCATTATTTATTTGGTGCTATTAACCATTATTGCATCACTACCTAATTTATATTATTTAAATAAAGGTATTAATGAAGCAATACATACCTTTAGTGTAACGATGGAAGAAGAAGTTCCTTCTTTTACAATAAGTGATAATACACTCCATACAGATAATGATAAAGAACCAACTATTATTGAGAAACCTGATTTAACCATTATTGTGGATTCTTCTGGAACCTATGATCATGCGAAAATTAATTCTTATGGAAATACCGTAGCCCTTTTAAAAAATGAATTCGTAATTGTAAGGTCTGGACAGGCTCAAACATTTGATTATTCTTCTTTTGGGAATATCTCCTTAACAAATGAGGAGCTTATTGAATTTATTCAAACGATGGATTCATTAGCCTATGTGTTTATTATTATTTTAGTGGTTATCTATATCTTGTTCATGCTTATTTACAAAGTCTTGCAAACACTCGTACTTGCTATGTTCGGCAGCTTTTTCTCCAAGATTTTTGGCAGAACATTAACGTTTGCACAGTGCTGGAAAATAACTGTATATAGCACAACTATTCCCGTTATTTTCTTTGCTATTATGGACTGTTTACAAACACTTGTTCCTAGTGGTTATTTATTAAATTGGTTTATTAGCTTATTCCTTGTTTGCTTAGCTATTAAAGAAGTTCAACCGGAAAAACCTCTCCAACCTTAAATGTCCTATACAACATTAAAAAGCAAAAACTATCTACATGTAGTTTTTGCTTTTTATATAAAAGGTTGTTTTCATAACGTAAACTAACCATTCAGACCTATACGGACAGTTGATCTCCTACCCTTCTTCTTCGAATTTTCATAAGCTTAGATTAGGGTCTTACTGTCCGTTAAGAGCGGGATAAATTAATTATCTTTTTGTTCATCCATCTTTATGTTTTCCTCAAGTTTCGCCACTAGCTTCGAAAGTCTGGAACTTATATCTGCATTTACCTGAATACTATCCTGTTGTATTTCGCCTATCTTCTTCATTTCATCTGAACTTGCAAGGGTTTGTTGACTTATCGATGTAACATGTAACGTACTATGCTCCATTTTTGGAAAAAATGCTTGTAGCTCATATAGTAAATAATGATTATCTTTTAATCCTTCATTGACGAGAGAAATTCCCTGTAATAACTGATTAAAAGAAACGGTAGCCTTATTAGCTAATTCATCACTTTTCGCAAAATTAAGTTGGATATCTTCTAAATCGGTTGATGATTTTTGTATGATATGATCCATATCAAGTGTGAAAGCTTTAATATCTTCCGCTGATTTTGATGATAAAACAGCAAGTTTTTTCACTTCATTGGCAACCACCGCAAATCCTTTCCCCTGGATGCCAGCCCTTGCTGCTTCTAAAGTTGCATTTAAAGCTAAAAGTTTTGTTTGTTCAGCAAGTCCCTTTATATCTTCTACTACATTTTTTATTGATAAAGCGTGTTTATTCAATAAATCATTATTACTATATATAACCGTCACTTTGTCTTGCAGCAAATGTTGACTAGCAAATAAATTATTCATATTTTCTTCACCTAGTATTGCAGCACGATTCATTTTTTCTGTATGCTCATTTATTTTTTGGCTGCTCTCTTCAATTTGCTCACTTAATGCTTTCATCTCTTGAAAAACAGTTATATTATGTTCTGAACTAACAGCGGTTTGCTCCGCTCCATTTTTTACGGCACTAATCATCTCAGAAAGTGTTACACCACTTTCAATCATCTGCTGTGCTTCCATTTGTAAAATATTATTCGTTTTAGCTAAATGAGTACTAGTAGCATGCATATCTGATAAAAGAAGTTTTAATCTCTTTATTAATAAATTATAACTATTAATTAACGAGTTGATTTCTGGAATAGACGTTTTTATTGACGTAACTTCTGCTAATTGACCATCTCTTGCTACTCTCATAATTTCTCGCAATTTTAATAGTGGGCTAACCATTGTTTTAACAAAAAGAAGAATAACAATTGCTATAATGACAATACTCAATACCGAAAAGAGCAATAAACTATTTTTTAACTGATTAACATTATGTAAGTATTCTTCTTGTGGAATTACTAATAAATAAATCCCTTTTAACTCTTGAATGTGTTGAAAGGCTACTGTATATGTTTGACCATTCCACTTTGTCTCTAATACGCCTGCTTCTAATTTTTTTACTTTTTGAATAAAGGAATCCTCCCACTTGAACTGGGAAGTCTGACTTACTTTAAATGGCTTAACTTCAGCTTCTGAGAGCAAAAAGAAGGAAGCATTTAACCCTTCTTTAGCAAAACTAGCATCTTGGTCTCTAATTATTTGTTCCATTTTTGATTGAAATTTCTCTTCCTGTCCAACATACATTAGCATTGTATTTTGGGCCATTACATAAATAGTACTGGTTTCCTTCTCTAATCTTTCATGCATCATCTTAATTGTCATCTTTTCAGAACTGTTAATGGAGATAAAAGTTAAAATCAAAATGGTAATAATAAATAAAGGCAAAATAAAAAGAAATAACCGATTTTGTATAGAAAGCTTGTCCTTAATTTTTTTCATCCAGCTGTCCCCCCTAGTCAACATTGTCACAAATATTTATTAAGGACATGTAAAGATTAGGTAATTTAATATTAATTTTCATGACTATTTACCCACCCCTACTTTCCTATACTCTTAATTTGTTCTAAACCTTATTGGACAAGCATATATTTTGTTATAACTAGTTTAGGGGGATTTAGGATGAAAAGGTTTTTTATTACCTTTGCTATTTTAATTACAATTTATGTCATCTATATTGATCTAAACGAAGGGACACTTTCCTCCAACCAAGAACAAGAACCTACAATAGAAGTACAGGGCACCCCTCAGGATTCATCCTTATATTTTGAACAAACAGTTCAATCTGGCGATACCGTCCTTTCGATTATCGAACAATATTCCACTGGCGGTCTATCTGTTAGTCTTGAGACAGTTGTAACTGATTTTCAAAAATTAAATGATGGGCTCAAACCTGAGGACATACAAATTGGAAAAACATATTTATTCCCAATATATAAATAAACATAAAAACAATCTTCCGAAAATAATCTATTTTGAGGAAGTTTTTTTATATTCTCTTGTACATAAAAGCTTTTCCCTTTAGTAGTAGGTTTCCCAGTAAAAAGCCAATTCACTTTTTCAGCAAGTTTCTTGTCAATATCAATGATTCATTGTTACAATAGGTAAGGATATCAAGATTAAATAAAAAGCTAATTATTTTGGCTTGTCCAATATAAAAGGAGAGAATCACCCTTGAGTGAAATTATACATCGTACAAAAACCCGTCCAATTAAAGTTGGTAACTTAACAATTGGGGGAAGTAATGAACTATTTATTCAAAGTATGACAACTACAAAAACCCATGATGTTGAGGCAACAGTTGCCGAAATTAAACGTTTAGAAGAAGCTGGCTGTCAGGTCGTCCGAGTAGCATGTCCAGATGAACGTGCTGCAGAAGCCATTAGTGACATTAAAAAACAAATCAATATACCACTAGTAGTGGATATCCATTTCGATTATCGTTTAGCCTTAAAAGCAATTGAAGGCGGAGCAGATAAGATACGAATCAACCCAGGTAATATTGGGAAAAGAGAAAAAGTGGAAGCGGTTGTGAAAGCTGCGAAGGCAAAAGGAATTCCTATTCGAATTGGTGTTAATGCTGGTTCTTTAGAGAAGAAAATTTTGGAGAAATATGGTTATCCAACTGCTGATGGAATGGTCGAGAGTGCTCTTCACCACATAAAAATATTAGAAGACCTTGATTTTCATGATATTATCGTTTCCATGAAAGCTTCTGATGTTAACTTAGCGATTGAAGCATATGAAAAAGCTGCAAAAGCATTTGACTATCCTTTACATTTAGGTATAACGGAATCTGGAACATTATTTGCTGGTACTGTTAAGAGTGCTGCTGGCTTAGGCGCTATTTTAAGTAAAGGAATTGGTAATACATTACGTATTTCCTTAAGTGCTGATCCTGTTGAAGAAGTAAAAGTTGCCAGAGAACTGTTGAAATCATTCGGACTCTCTTCCAATGCAGCAACGTTAATTTCTTGTCCTACTTGCGGACGAATTGAAATCGACCTAATTAGTATTGCAAACGAAGTAGAAGAATACATCTCTACCATAAAAGCACCGATTAAAGTTGCTGTTCTTGGCTGTGCCGTAAATGGTCCAGGGGAAGCAAGAGAAGCTGATATAGGTATTGCTGGTGCCCGTGGAGAAGGATTACTATTCCGCAAAGGTAAAATAGTCCGTAAAGTTCCAGAGGAAACAATGGTAGAAGAATTGAAAAAAGAAATTGATGCAATCGCTGAGGAATATTTTGCGAAAAAAGCAGCAGAGGAAAAGGAAGATGGCACTGTTGTGCAACCATAATTAGCCAACAGAGAAAGCTTTTCTATTCTAATTAGAAAATCTAACCTCCACAATGAGAGGTTAGATTTTTTTTGATTCCCCACTTATCGTTAAAAGAATGGGGCGATAAATATTCCTATAATAATGGAGATTGCCCCTAGTGAAATAGCCCATGTCCCAAGCGCACTTGCTCCCCTGCTTCTAGCGACGAATCCTAATACTATCCCGACAATCCCTAATATAATAGGCATTACAAATAAAGACAAGATAGAAATCAGCAACGCCGTAATACCAATCCCTTTTCCACCTACTACTTCCCTATCTCTCCCAACATCAGAGGTCACTGGACGAGTTGTAGCATTATATGTCATTGGAGGTGTTATTTCTGCTGATGTTTCTTCCAAGTAATCAACAGGTGTTCCAGTTCGCTCTCTATCTTGAAAATCGTGACTGTATCCTTTATTGCTATTTTGATCTGGCATGATGATCCCTCGCTTTCTTTAATAGGAGCATTTATTATCATCACCAAATTCATTGCTACTATGTCTGTTAATGTTTTACATGATATCCTCCTTTTTTAATGCTTTGCTTTTCCAAATCATTATTATTTGATAAGCTAGATAAGAACAACATTGGAAAAGGAGCAAAAAATGAAAAAATTGCGATTTGGAATCGATATTGATGGAACAGTAACAAGCCCTGCTACATTTGTTCCCTTTTTAAACGAAAGCTTTCAGTTAAATATCACATTAGAAGATATCGTACAATATGAATTTTATCCATTAGTGAATGTATCTAATGAAGAATTTGACAATTGGTTTGTAGAAAATGAAGCAAGAATTTATACAGCATCACCGCTTGCTGAAGGAGCAAATATTGTCCTTCAAAAATGGGCAAAACAACATGAGCTAATATTTATTAGCGCAAGAGGCGAAGGAATGCTGGAGCTAACAAAAGAATGGTTTATTAATCATGGAATTAGTTTTGATTATATTGAATTAATTGGTTCCCATCATAAAATAGCTGCCGCCAAAAAACAGAAGGTCGATATATTTTTTGAAGATAAACACGATAATGCTGTAATGCTTCATGAAGAATTAGGCATTCCAGTTATTCTCTTTGACACACCTTATAATAGAAAGCCGATCCCTAAAGGAGTTAAACGGGTAACTACATGGAATGAAGCGTATGAGTGGGTGGAAGAATGGGCAAAGTCTTCTGTAAAGTAAATATTTATGGGAAAATTACCATCAAAAAACGAAGCGATATCTTTAAGATATGCTTCGTTTTTTTAATTTCGACACTCTGGACATTTACCGTATATTTCAAATTTATGACCAGAAACATCGTAGCCTTTTAAATTTTCTGCTAGTTCTTCCATTGGGCAAGTAATAATTTCTTTTGTTTTTCCACAGTCTAAGCAAATGAAATGATGGTGGTGATGATGGTGAGAACAAGTAAAACGAAAATGTTTTTCTCCATTTAACTCTGTCATTTCAAATATATCTAATTCTTCAAATAAGGATAAATTACGGTATATCGTATCAAAGCTTAATCCTGGATAATCATCCTTTAATGCTTCTAATACATCTTTTGCTGTTAAATATTTATTTTCATTAGAAAATAAAGCTAATATATCTTCTCGTTTGTCTGTATGTTTATATCCTTTTTCCTTTAAGATATCGAGTGCACTTTGAACATTCATTTTCTCCACCTCATTTCTGCTTCATTTTTCATAATAGTAATTATACGTTAATCTTTTGGAGAAAAAATCCGGGTCTTTTTCCGCTCCAATATTAACAGCCATACAATATTAAGCAAATAAAAAATCTATAGTAATCATTACGATTTATTAGCTCTAACGGTTCAGAATCAGTATACAAGAACGATTGATTATTGTAAAGACATCTTCATTTTTATAGGATAAAATAAAGAAACCAAAAAAAATTAGCACATTTTTAACCCTCCCCTCATATGTTAGAATGGGGAGTGATGACATGAAAATTTTTGAAAACATAATCAATCACAAAATAAACAACATAACCTCTACTGAATTACTGAAATACAGCAAACAATTCAAAATTAAGATTACAAATGAGGAAGCTGTAAAGCTTGCTAATCACCTTAATGGTCGAAAAGTAAATATTTTCAAACCTAATGAACGCGCACAGTTAATCAGAGAGGTAGCTAAACTAACAAGTCCTGCTACAGCAAAGGAACTAAACGATTTATTTAATTTATTTGCAGAGCAGTAAACTAGGATACTTAACTTACTATTTGAAATAAAAAACGCTCGAATGAGCGTTTTTTAACTTTGTAAGATTTCCTGCAATAAGTTTTCATTAAATGCTTTATTTTTAATCATGGCGATTTCATGCTTATAAGGTGCTTTTTTATTCGTTTTATCAGTACCAACATATGGAGTTTCCAATATTTTAGGAACATCTTCTAGTTGTGGATGATGAACAATTTTCACTAATGATTCAAAACCGATTTTACCGTAACCAATATTCTCATGTCTATCTTTTCTGGCACCAAGGATATTTTTGCTATCGTTAATATGCAATACTTTTAATTTATCGATTCCTACGATTCGATCGAATTCTTGTAATACCCCTTCAAAATCTTCTACAATATTGTATCCAGCATCATGGGTATGGCATGTATCAAAGCATACGGATAATTTATCATTATGTGTAACGCCATCCATAATCATTGCTAACTCTTCAAAAGTACAGCCACATTCAGATCCTTTTCCAGCCATTGTTTCAAGGGCGATTTGCAAGTTTTCATTTCCTGTCAGCACTTCATTTAAGCCTTCAATAATCCTTTTAATGCCTACTTCTGCTCCAGCTCCTACATGGGCACCTGGGTGAAGCACAATCTGTCTTGCTCCTAATGCTTCTGTTCTTTCTATCTCACTGCGTAGAAAGTTTACGCCCAATTCGAAAGTAGCTGGGTTCGTAGTATTAGCAATATTAATAATATATGGTGCATGAACGATGATATCTTCAATCCCGTTTTGCTCCATATGCAGTTGTCCTGCAGCAATATTTAAGTCTTCTATTTTCTTTCTTCTTGTATTTTGGGGTGCACCTGTATAGATCATGAAAGTATTTGCCCCATAGGAGACTGCTTCTTCACTTGCTCCTAACAACATTTTTTTTCCGCTCATTGATACATGTGAACCAATTTTCAACAACCTACTCACTCCTCTTTTCCTTATTTTTTTCTACTCTTAATTCTTTTTTCTCTCTTTTTAATCGTTTCTACTTGTTGCTGCATTTTCTTCTTATAACCAGGCTTTACCTTTTTCGGCTTTTTGACAAGCGATTTAGCCTTTAAGTCAATTTCATCTACTTGCCTTTTGCGATTTTTACGGCGGTTACGATCTTCTAACTCAACCCATTCACCTTTCTTAAGATCCATATGCTTAAATTCTACACCGAGTTTTTCTAATTGATTTAACTTGTCTTCATCAGACGTCTCATAAATAGTTAAAGCAATTCCGGAATAACCTGCTCTTGCTGTTCTTCCTACACGGTGTACATAAAAATCTAAGTCTGTCGGCAACTCATAATTGATAACATGACTGATTCCTTTTATATCAATTCCTCTTGCTGCTAAATCTGTTGCCACAATGTATTGGAATTCTAAATCAAGAATTTGCTTCATTACTTTTTTGCGTTCACGCGGTGTTAAGCCACCATGAAGTCTAGCCACTTTAAGTCCTTTGTTTGATAGACCATTAGCAACTTCATCACACATTTGCTTTGTATTGGTAAATACAATTGCAAGATAAGGATTAAAACTAATTAATGCTTCATATACAGTTGTAATTTTATCTCGATGTCTAGAAGGAATTAAAATATGTTCAATTTTTGCTGCTGTTAATTGCTTTGGCTCTATATGAACATACGTTGGGTTTTCTAAATATTTCTTTAAGAATGGTTTTAATTTCTCAGGAATAGTTGCTGAGAATACAAACATACTTAAATCCTTTGGCATTTTTGCTGCAATTTGATCAACATCTTCGATAAAGCCCATATCAAGCATTAGGTCTGCCTCATCGACAATTAGAATTTTTGCTGTATGCACAAATAACGCTTGTTCTTTGACAAGATCATTAATTCTTCCTGGTGTACCAACAACAATCTGTGGCTGCGTTTTTAACTTTTCTATCGAACGCTGTTTATCTGTTCCACCGATAAATAGGCGTGATGTAATTGGCTGTTCTGAATGCTTAATAATTTTCAAAATTTCTTGATTGATTTGATTAGCTAATTCTCTAGTAGGTGCCGTAATAACTGCTTGTACTGCTTGCTTCTCCACATTAATTTTTTGAATGATTGGCAAAATATATGAATGAGTTTTACCAGTTCCTGTTTGTGATTGACCAATCGCACTCTCGCCTTTTAAAACAAGGGGAATTATTTTCTGCTGAATTTCAGTAGGCTCATAAAAACCTAATTCATAAATTGCATCTATAATAAATGGTTTTAATTCGTATTGTTTAAATTGATTATTACTCATATATAAAACTCCTTAATAGCCAGATAAATGAGTGTGCACAGATTTGACATTTATCTATAGCTCTTTTGTCCATCATTTAATTATAATAAAAATTTGCTTAAAAGGCTATAACGAGTGCCCTTTTTATTTTTTCCAATACCATTGAATCAATAAATTGCTTATTATCCCTAATTCTAGCTTTTATCTTAACCGACGCAGCTATCCATTATTTCTTTGTAAAACCTAAACATATTGATATCTAATGCATATTCTATAAAGTAGTATTAGTGAAAGGAGGCGTTTTTATATGATGCCACCAAGGCAACGGGGACCGTTCCAAGGACCACCAATGGGCGGTAGAATGCAAGGAATGAGAGGTCCAACTAACTTTCCTGGAGGCGCTATGGGCAGAAGTGGAGCGTCTAGCAGAGGGAGTGGGAGTGGCGGCGGATTATTATCCAAATTACTTGGAGGAGGCAATAATGCTGCAGGAGCTGCTACAAACGCAAGTACTAGAAGTGCAGCATCTGCAGGCGGAGGGTTGTTAAAGACTTTAACTAACCCTTCATCCATAAATGGATTTTTAGCAAATTCTCAAAAGTTTCTTAATACCGCAAGTCAACTTGGTCCAATGATTAATCAATATGGACCAATGGTAAAAAACATCCCTGCTATTTGGAAAATGTACAGAGGATTAACGAGCTCAAGTAAAGAAACAGACGAATTAGAAGTATCGGAACAAACAACAGATAAAGTAAAAAGTGAAAAACCAGCAAAAAAACCAAAGAAGCAAACAAATGCAATTGATGATCAACTAGATGATTTTGAAATTGATTTAGCACCGGAAAAGCCTACAGGTGCCCCTAAGCCAAAATTATATGTGTAAGTACTTCTGACCTTACAAGCAATAACCAATAAATCGATTCAGACTCAAGGTTTCTTACAATACCTTTTTTAATGAATCTATATTGGCTTTCACCTTGTTTGGTCAGTATTTTTTTAAATATTTTTATGTGGTCTTTTTTCCAGACACGTATGAGTAAAATGTTTGTGGGAGAATAAATATCCTTTTTGTCTAGTTGGGGGACGAGTCCCCCAACTAGACAAAAAGGCCACCAAGCGAAAGCGCGGTAGCTGGAAAAAATTAAGTATTAAAAAAGAGAGCTTCCTTTTGTAAAGTAGAGTTTGACTAGAAAACTACGAAAAGGAGAGGCTCTCATGAATCAATGTAACATAAAAATGCCATCATTAAAAGAATTGGAAAAAACTTTATTTCGAACACTACAAATGACGTTTCAAGAAATCCTTATTCAAACGTTAGAAAATTGGGATCAAGAGATTGCCAAGCAACGAGACAAAAGAAGATTTGCTTTACGTGATAAACGAGAAATACGATTAGATACAGCGTTTGGAGCTGTGGAGCTGAAGCGTAATTATTATTTTGATCGTGTGACTAAAAAATATATTTGTCTATTAGATCACTATTTACAGTTTCAGGGGAATAAGGGATTTAGTCCGCTACTAGAAGAATGGGGGTTAGAACTAGCGACGAATGGCTCCTCCTATCGAAAGGCGGTGGAAACGTTCGAACAATTTTTAGGCTATTCGGCGATGAGCCACGAAGCATTACGGCAACATCTTCTTCAAACAAGCGTACTTCCCGCTAAGGAAAAACGCCCTTTTCAAAAGGTATTGTTTGTCGAAGTAGATGGATTATATGTGAAGAGTCAAGAAAAGAAAAAGCGTGGATGGGAGTTGAAATTCGCCGCTGTACACGAGGGATGGAAAGAAAACGGAAAGCGAATCAGGCTCCGAAATAAAAGGCATTTTCTTTATGAAGGAAAAGAACCCTTTTGGGAAGCCTTTGAAACGTTCTTACAGAATCATTATGCGTATGATCCTACCCAAACCTTGCTTATTATTAATGGTGATGGAGCAGGCTGGATAACGGCATGTCGGGAGTATTTTCGGGAACGCGCCTTTTTCACCATGGATCGTTTTCATGTCGCTCGTTCGATGAAGCAACTAATGAAGAGCCATCCTCGATACCGCTACATGAAAAGAGCGTTAAGAAACTACCAGGTAGAAACATTACTTCTAGAGTTGAATAGCGCAGTAGGAACAATGGATACACCAGAAAAAGAAGAAAAACTAGAGCATTTCCTTGCCTTTTTAACGCATCATCAGGAAACCATAAAAGATTACCGTAGTTGGTTACAGGAAAAAGGTGTGGACACGACAGCGTATCGTCCAATGGGAAGTGCAGAGGCGATGATGAATCAATTAGCCAAACGATTAAAGAATGGAAGAGCATGGAGCAAAAAAGGAGTCATGAGCATGGCGCGCTTGTGGATTGGATTGAAGGATGACCTATCCATCCAAACGATATATGGGAAATGGGAAAAAGCCACGGAAAAATCAAAGAAAGAGCATCGAGCGAAAAGAAAAATACCCACAAAATTAGTAACAGAAACCGTGCGTCAGAACATGCCATACTTAAATCAAGCGATTGGAAAACCCGTTCACTTTGCCTTACAGGGATTAAAAGGTTTTTAAAAAATGAGAGAATCAACAGTTGGAAGAACAAAACCAATTGGAAAGCGGATACAAACTTAGAGGTTTTACTTTATAAAAAAGGGAGCTAAAAAAACTCCCACAAAAACTTGACTCAATCTCCAGACACATATACTTTGTAAACCTCTCGTATGTTATATATAATAGACATGTTACATTATTTAAGAAATATTAGTACATTTACTTAATATATTTGTTTATAGAAGTATCGTGCAGGAGGAATCGGAGAATGAAAGTCATAAAAATTGCACCAAGAGGGTATTGCTATGGAGTTGTCGATGCTATGGTAATTGCGCGAAATGCTGCTTTAGATAAAACATTGCCTCGTCCTATCTACATTCTAGGGATGATTGTTCACAATAAACATGTAACAGATGCATTTGAAGAAGAAGGTATTATCACTTTAGATGGTCAAAATAGAAAAGAAATTTTAGAAAAAGTAGATTCTGGAACAGTCATCTTCACTGCGCATGGTGTATCTCCAGAGGTTCGCAAAATAGCAGCAGAAAAAGGGTTAGTAACGTTGGATGCTACTTGCCCAGATGTAACAAAAACACATGATTTGATTAAAGAAAAGGTCAAAGAGGGTTACTATATTATTTATATAGGGAAAAAAGGACATCCTGAACCAGAGGGGGCCGTTGGTGTTGCTCCACATGCAGTATCATTGGTAGAAACACTTGAAGATGTTAGCAGCTTAGAAATTAATCAAGATAAAATTCTTGTGACAAACCAAACAACGATGAGTCAATGGGATGTTGCTGATTTAATGGAGAATATTAAGAAAAATTTCCCGCAGGCTGAATTCCATAAAGAAATCTGCTTAGCAACACAAGTAAGACAAGAAGCGGTTGCAAAACAGGCAGGAGAAGCTGACGTATTAATTGTTGTTGGCGATCCAAAGAGCAATAACTCCAATCGTTTAGCACAAGTTTCTGAAGAAATTGCCCATACGGCTGCATATCGTATTGCAGACATTTCAGAACTCAAACTAGAATGGTTAAAAGACGCAAGCAGTGTTGCAGTAACAGCTGGTGCATCGACTCCAACCCCTATTACAAAAGAGGTTATAAATTTTCTGGATCAATATGATCCAACAGACGAAAGTACATGGCAGTTCGAAAAGAAAGTTCCTTTAAATAAGATTTTACCAAAAGTTAAGGTAAAATAATCTTTGAAGAGGATGTTTCTATAAAGTTTGTTGCAATCACCCGTAGCCTGAATACACTTAACGCTCCATGGAGCGCAAGCTGTATTCAGGCTGCTCTGTTTTTCAAGATAAAAAAGCAGGCAAAGCCTTTAATCTACCCAAAAAAAGTTTGTCTGCTTTTCATTTACAATAATCCTCATTACATAAAAGTAAACGGATCAGTATGAATTACAGAAGGGAAAATCTCCACTTCATAGCCATTGTCTTTACACATTTTTGTTAAAACCTTTGTTACCCCCATCTTCATCACTTTTTCAACATTGTGTCCAGGGTCAATGATATTTAACCCTACAGCTTGTGCATCATGGGCAACATGATAATACATATCTCCTGTAATATAGACGTCCGCGCCTTTCATTAAAGCATGGGAATAATATTTATTACCGTCTCCACCTAAGACAGCAACTTTTTTGACCTTTGCATCTAAATTTCCGACCACACGGACCCCGTCTACTTCAAAGACTTTTTTGACATGATTAGCGAACTCTCTTAAGGTCGTCTCTTCTACTTTACCAATACGGCCTAAACCTAATTGTTCCCCTTTTATTTGCAAATCATAGATGTCATAAGCAACTTCTTCGTATGGATGAGCTTTAAGCATTGCTCTTATTATTTTCTTTTCTTTAGAAGCTGCATAAACCGATTCGATTTTCACTTCCTCTACATGTTCTAATTTATTGACAGCTCCAATGTAAGGTTCAGCTCCTTCTCGAGGTTGAAATTCACCGATTCCTTCTGTTGAAAAAACGCAATGACTATAATTGCCTATTGCCCCGGCTCCAGCATCGCCGATCGCTTTCTTTACCTGTTCTGCCATGTCTTTAGGTACATAGACAACTAATTTTTTTAATTTATCCTCATAAGTCGGCACTAATACTTGCGTTTCCTGTAATCCTAATGCATCACTTAAAAGATCATTGACGCCACCTTTTGCGACATCAAGATTTGTATGTGCAGCATAAACCGAAATATCGTGCTTAATTAATTTATGCATTATTTTTCCTGATGGATTATCCATTGTTATTTTGGAGAGTGAGCGAAAAATCGGTGGATGATGAGCGATAATTAAATCTACTTTTTGTGAAATTGCCTCTTCAACTACCTCGTCAAGTACGTCGAGTGCAATCATGACACGTTTTATAGGTCTGCTTAAATCGCCGACCTGCAACCCTATTTTATCTCCTTCTATTGCATATGCTTTAGGAGAGAATTGCTCAAACAAAGATATTATTTCATAACCATTAATATTCTTCATGATTTATTCACCTCATCCACTAATGTTATCTTTTGTTGCAGTTCTTTGCGTTTCTGTATATTTTCT
This sequence comes from Niallia sp. RD1, assembly GCF_024219955.1. Lineage (NCBI taxonomy): Bacteria > Bacillati > Bacillota > Bacilli > Caryophanales > Bacillaceae > Niallia > Niallia sp. RD1. Next base: position 4,859,609 of record NZ_CP100420.1, read on the forward strand.
TCTGATTCAGGTGCAGCTTCTAACTGGGAAAGTATCCTTTGCCAATTCTTTTTCTCTAGGTTCCATTTTTTCACAAATGCATCATTTCTTTCTTTCATTAAAAATGGTCCAAATAATATTGCGCTCTCTTCTCTTGTTTCGTATAAAGCAGAAGAATCCCCTTTTTCGGCCACTAGTATCTCATAAATTTTACCATCTTCTTCTAATATTTCTTCTGCTACTAGAGTCCAATTATTTCTTAACAGCCACTCACGAATAGAGACTGCACTAATATTTGGCTGCAAGACCAATCTTTGAACATTCTTTAATTTGTCTCTTCCATTTTCTAAAATGGATGCGATTAGTGCCCCACCCATTCCTGCTATCGTAATGCAATCTACTTCATTTATTTCAACTACTTCAAGACCATTACCTTTTCGCACAGATATTTTTGACGTTAATCCTTCTTGTTTCACCTGTTTAATAGCTGATTGGTAGGGACCGTCAACCACCTCTCCAGCGATGGCGAAACGAACAGCGTTCCTTTTTACCATATAGCACGGCAAATATGCATGATCGGACCCTATATCAGCAAATGTTGAATCTCTAGGTATGTATTTGGCGACGGTTTCTAATCGTTTCGATAATTTATCTGTATTCATTATTTACACCACATTTCAAATTCTAGTTAAAGCAAATACTTTGATACGACAAGTATAATTAATAAAGTAGCACCAATTATAGCAGCAATCGTAAAATAGAGTAGCTTATATTTCTTTCCACATAAATACCAAAATAAACAGTTAAGGAATAAAATGATATATAAAAATATGATTGCATTGGAAAAAAACTTCAAAACAAACGCTACACTAAATAAAAGAAAAATAATTGCAGCAACAGCAGCTGGTATATCAACATTTAACTGTTTCTTATTATACAAAAAAATTCCTACAAAACAAAAAATCAGAAAAATTAGTGAAATAGCCATTTGCAAAATGAAAGACAATTCAGTAAAATATAATAAAAATATAGTTAATGGAATGAAAGAAAAAAATAATAATGGCAGAAAGAATACACTATTTCTTTTTTTCCTTATCTTATTTTCTTCTACACCATTTCCTTCTGTATATAATGTGAGTAAATAATCACAATAATGTTCTGGAAGCATTTTATTCTCTTTCCAATAAGTAATTTCCTTAACAATAATTAATTTTCTCTGATCATCCATTTTAAAGCATCACTTCCTTAAGTATTTATGATCAAATAAAAGTTAAAAAAGAAACACTGGTCTCACCTTAAAAAAAAGAAATAGCTACTTCACAGGAAGTAAACTATTTCTTTATAGAATCATATTGAAGACCACTTAAGCTAAATTAGCTTATTCTAAGAAATCCTTCAATCGTTTGCTTCTGCTTGGATGTCTTAACTTTCTTAATGCTTTCGCTTCAATTTGACGAATACGCTCACGGGTTACACCAAATACTTTCCCAACTTCTTCAAGTGTACGTGTACGACCATCGTCAAGTCCAAAACGTAATCTTAAAACATTTTCTTCTCGATCTGTTAATGTATCTAAAACATCTTCTAATTGCTCTTTTAACAACTCATAAGCAGCATGTTCTGAAGGAGAAGTAGCATCTTGATCCTCAATAAAATCGCCTAAATGAGAATCATCTTCTTCACCAATTGGTGTTTCTAAAGATACAGGCTCTTGCGCAATTTTTAATATTTCTCTTACTTTATCTGGAGATAAATCCATGTCTTCTCCAATTTCTTCAGGAGTTGGTTCGCGGCCAAGATCCTGTAGTAATTGACGTTGAACACGTATTAATTTATTAATGGTTTCAACCATATGAACAGGAATACGGATTGTTCTTGCCTGATCCGCAATCGCACGTGTGATTGCTTGACGAATCCACCATGTTGCATACGTACTAAATTTAAATCCTTTTTCGTAATCAAATTTTTCAACAGCTTTGATTAAGCCCATATTACCTTCTTGAATTAAATCCAAGAATTGCATTCCACGTCCAACATAGCGTTTTGCAATACTTACAACTAAGCGCAAGTTAGCTTCTGCTAAACGACGTTTCGCTTCTTCGTCACCCTGCAATATACGCTTTGCTAAGTTAATTTCTTCTTCTGCTGAAAGCAAATCAACTCTTCCGATTTCTTTCAAATACATACGAACTGGATCATTTATTTTTACACCTGGGGGAACACTTAGGTCATTTAAATCGAATTCTTCTTCCCCTTTAGCGAGTTCTTGGACATTCGGAGCTTCTTCTTCTCCGTCACCAATTAATTCGACTCCCTGATCACCTAAAAATTCGTAAAACTCATCCATTTGGTGAGAATCTAATTCAAAACTAGATAATTTCTCAGCGATATCATCATATGCGAGCACACCAGTTTTTTTTCCTACTTCTGTTAATTGTTCCTTTACCTGATCAAGGGTTAGTTCCGTTTCAATCTCTTTTGAACGGGCAGACTTTTCAGCCATATGTCCCCCTCCTTCCAAAAAATCAAGACAATGATATACCTATTTTAACGTTTTTTCTAATAAAAGGACTTCCATACCTATTTGAGCAGCTTTTATATAGTCATTTTGACGTTCTGCCTCTTTAAGCAATTGTTTCTTTTCCTTTATTTCAAGCATTTTTTCATAATTAATGACTTGTTTCATATAATCACTAATTTCTAGCTCACTTACCTCTTCATTCACTTCCATCATTTCGATTTCAGCTACAATCCGTTGTAAATCTGGATCATCAATAAAATTCATAAAAGAACTTGTATCATTGCCAAGACCTTTTTCATAGTAAGCAAGAAGATAAGTGAAAATAGCTTGATGTTCATCAATATTAAATGCTCTTCCCTGTAATGAGTTTTGCACTTTGTAGGCAATATCCTCACTTTTAAACATATGTGCAAGCAGTCTTTTTTCGGCGGTATGATATGCAGGCAACAAACCAGTCGCTCTTTTTTTCACCGTATATTGCTTCACAGGAACGACACTTTGCTCAACAGCCTGTTCCTTTGGAATCGATCGTTCCATTTGCATCTCTTGCTGTTTTAACGCCTCTAGGGAAAGTGAAAACTCATCCGCTAGTTGCCTTAAGTAGAGATCTTTTTCTACTGCCTTATCCAGTTTAGCAATTTCTCCTATTACTTCTTCGATATAGGCAAGTTTATCTCCTTCATTTTGAAGGTTTTTCCCTCTTCGATAGTACAGCATTTTGAATCCCATAAAAGGGATGCTTCCATGAAGAATTTCTTGCTGTAATTTATCTTCCCCAAATTTGTTCACATAATCATCTGGGTCCATTCCATCTGGTAACATTACTACTTTTACAACACAATTAGCCTTTGTTAGAAGCTGTCCTGCACGAAAGGCTGCTTCTATTCCTGCTGAATCAGAATCATAACAAATTGTTATATTTCGTGCGTTTCTTTTTAGTATTGCGATATGTTCCTCTGTTAAAGAGGTTCCCATTGTTGCAACACTATTTTCAACACCTGCTCTATTAGCAGCAATAACATCTGCAAACCCTTCAAACAAAACAACATGTTGAAGCTTTCGTATTATAGGCCTTGCTTTATGAAAATTGTAAAGTGTATTGCTTTTATTAAAAATTGGTGTTTCTGGACTGTTAAGATATTTGGGATTATTATCCCCTAATGCACGTCCAGAAAACGCAATTGTGTTACCATTTCGATCATTAATTGGGAATATTATTCGATCGCGAAAACGATCAAAATATTTTTCATCCCTTTCACTTTTTACAATCAAACCAGCTTTTTCTAATAGTGAAACATCAAATTTACGTTTCCCTAAAAATTTCACAGCTAAATCCCAAGAATTAAGTGTATAGCCTATTTGGAACTTTTCAATCATAGGTAGAGTAAAGCCCCTATTAGTCAAATATTCTAATCCATGCTGACCATCCTTTGTATTTACGAGCAAATGATGGTAGAATTTAGATAATAGTTCATGTGCATCAATCATTTGCTGTAAATCATTAGGAATAGCTGGTTTCTTTTCCAGTTCAGCTACTTCTATTCCTAAGTCAATATTCGCTCTGTCCGCAAGACTTGTTGCCACTTCTACAAAAGAAGAACCTTCTAAGTCCATAAGAAAGGTAAATACATTACCACCTGCATGACAGCCAAAGCAATGAAATATTTGTTTATCTGGCGATACGGTAAAAGAAGGTGTTTTTTCGCCGTGAAAAGGACAAAGACCGATGAAATTACGCCCTTGTCTTGTAAGGGATAGATGTTCTCCAATGATTTCAACAATATCAGTAGCTTGTTTAATTTCATTGAGTTTTTCTTCAGGAATGCGTGCCACCATTATCTACACATCTCCCTACTTATAGCCTACTAATAAATTATTCGACGTGTCCAATCGATTCTCCTTCATTTTTCGACAAAATCCTTATAAAATTTCTTCTGAATTTTTGTCGGTCCTCTTCTGTAAATGGTTTTGGCCCCTTACCATATACCCCTTTTCGTCTAGCTTTAGCAGATAAATAGCGCATATCAAGTGCAGCATTTATTGTTTCTTCCTCATACATTACTCCTCTTGGTGAAAGAACAGTAACTTGTTTTAGCAATAACGTGGAGGCCAAACCAATATCCTGAGTTACGACAATATCCTTTTTCTTGGTAGCATTCATAATAAATAAATCTACAGCTTCTTTATCGCTATCCACATACTTCCAGTTCTGCTTATCATTCTCTCTCTTCATATGCGCATACGATGCAACAAATAGCAGCCTGTAATGATAAGAAGAAGCTATTTCGACAATATCTTCTTTTACTGGACAGGAATCTGCATCAACATATATCATATGTTTTCCTAATGTACTATTAATTCTACATCACTCCACATATTCCTTCTTCCTAGATAATTTTTTCACGAAAGAAGTAATGTCGAAAATTTTTTTATCCTTTTCCTTGACTTCTCACAATAAATAGTTTATTCGTAAAAAGCCAAGTCTAAACCTAAAATATGATACTTTTTTATCACAATTTTTTATTATAGTACAAATCCGCTTGAAATTCCATCTTTTTTTATCTATAATTATTCCTTTTATGCGATACTAGAACCAAAAAAAGATATGTAATGAAAATAAATCCATGGAAGATAGTCTATTTGATTACGAGCGTATATCTGCTCATTTTTAACAATTAAAAACTTGATTCTACCCATGGAGAACCAAGTCTTTACCACTCTAAGCTTCTATAAAAATACTTAATTATTTGCATTATACTTGGAGCGATAGTACAAATTATGAATAATATTCGCTGTTTCCTCCACAGCTTTATTTGTTACATCAATAACTGGACAGCCGATACGATTAACAATATCCTCAAAATAGGTTAACTCTTCTTTTATTCTTTCAATTTGCGCATAGCTTGCTTGGTCACTTAACCCAAGGGAGATAAGACGTTCTTTTCTAATATTGTTTAATTTTGTCGGACTTATTTTTAATGCAAAACATTTACTTGCTGGAACTTCAAATAATTCTTTTGGTGGATCAACCTCCGGTACAATTGGAACATTTGCTACTTTGACTCTTTTATGTGCTAAAAATTGAGAAAGAGGTGTTTTGGAAGTTCGAGAAACACCAATTAATATAATATCTGCCTTTTCTAGCCCTCTTGGATCCCTGCCATCATCATATTTCACAGCAAATTCAATCGCTTCGACTTTTTTAAAATAGTCTTCATCCAATTTTCGAACTAGTCCTGGTTCATATAAAGGAGTCTTTCCCCATAACACTTGAAATTGATCAATAATCGGACCAATGATATCGCATGCATACACGCCCTCTTGACGAGCTAACTCACTCATGTAATTGCGAATTTCTGGTTTGACAAGTGTATAAGCAATCATTCCATGTTCTAATTTTGCTTGCATAACTACCTCATGAATATTTGATTTATCTTCCACAAATGGGAACCTTTTAATTAACACATTTACATTATGTCCTGAAAATTGGCTGATCGCCGCTTTTGTTACAAGTTCAGCTGTTTCTCCAACTGAATCAGATACAACATAAATAATTTGTCTTTCAGTCATTATGTTCCTCCACAGTTCCTTTATGATTGTTAGATAAGTCTACAAACGCTCTAGTAATATTTGTCTTCGAAACTCTTCCTATCACAAGAAGACCACTTTCTGTTTTTTCTACGACTGGCAGTGCATCAATTTCTCGATCCATTAACTTGCAGCCAACTTCCACTAATATATCTTCTTTAAAACAATACGTGACATTGGGCATTCTAGTCATAATAATCGCCACAGGTAAAGAATTTAACTCTTGTTTACCTATGCTTGCACGCAACAGATCTTTGCGGGAAACCACCCCAGTTAAGGTGGAGTTTTCATCAACGACAAAAATGGTTCCAACATCTTCTGTAAACATAATTACAATCGCATCATAGACAGAGGAATTTTCATGAACCACTACTGGGTGTGAAAAATAATCTTTCACTAATATATTTCGGATATTATCTATCACTAACTTTTCTGAGTTTTTGCCAGTATAGAAATATCCTACACGAGGTCTTGCATCTAAAAAGCCAGCCATTGTTAATATCGCTAAATCTGGTCGAAGGGTAGCTCTTGTTAAATTTAATTTATCTGCAATATGCTCACCTGTAATCGGACCATTTTCTTTTACTATTTCAATTATTTTTTCTTGACGTTTATTCAGTTCGATTTCCTATTCACCACCTTCATTTAGGTAACGATATCTACTAACTATTATATACGAAATAAGCAGAATCAAAAGAAAAAGAATCCAAGGTTATCTCTTTTGAATCAATAAATTTTAAAAGTTCCTGTATATCCTTTTCATTATGCCGAATGTTGTTACAAAAATGAAACTAGGTAGGGATTTTCCCTGCCTAGCTTTCATTAAACGACCTATTTTCTACTTTACAATTATTTCGTTTACGCCAGCAAATCCTTTAATAGAATTTGCTATCTCCACCATCAGATTTAATCGATTTTCTTTAATCTTCTCATCATCAGCCATAACCATAGTATGGTCAAAGTATGCGGAGATTGCGTCTTGTAACGAGAATAATAATTGGAAGTACTCTTCTTCGCTTACATCTGTCTTGATTTTTTCCTTAACAGCTGTAAAACGATTATATAGTTCACTTTCATATTCGTTTTCAAATAAACTTGGATCGACCGTTGAAATCGTTGTTGCTTTATTAGAGATATTGATAATTCGGCTTAGTGCTTCTATTCCTTCTTTAAAATTAGCATCTTCTTTATGAAGCTCCAAAACTTTTGCTTTTTTTAAGACCTGTGCAGCTCCACCGATTTTATCTGCTAATATTGCATCTATCATATCATATCGGATACCATGTTCTTGTAAAATATGCTTCACGCGTAATTTAAAGAATGAAAGAACTGATTCTACTAAGTCCTTACCAGTAACTTTTGAAGTATTAGGCATTGCTTTTATCGCAAGTTCAACTAATTGCTCAATAGAAATACTCCAATTTTTATCCATAAGAGTCTGCACAATCCCTGTTGCCTGTCTTCTTAGTGCATAAGGGTCTTGTGAACCTGTTGGTACTAATCCAATACTAAAGAATGAAACAATTGTATCTAATTTTTCTGCTAATGCAAGCACTGCCCCGACATTGCTTGGAGCTGTTTCATCATCAGCATGGCGTGGCATATAATGTTCGTTAATAGCCTTAGCTACTGACTCTTTTTCTCCCTTTTGCAGGGCATAACGCTCTCCCATCAATCCTTGTAATTCTGGGAATTCATAGACCATATTTGTTACGAGATCAAACTTAGCAATTTGTGCTGCTCTATCAACATCTTGTTTTTCTTCTGTAGTTAAATGTAGTTCTTCCGATAACTTGGAAGCAATCAATCGTACACGAGCTACTTTTTCTGCTAAAGTACCAATCTCTTCATGATAAACAATTGCTTCTAATTTTTTAAGAAGTTCGTCTATCATTAATTTTTGATCTTCTTTATAGAAGAATGCAGCATCCGCAAGTCTCGCTCTTAATACTTTTTCATTTCCTTTTGCAACTTTGTCTAGGTGTTGATGGTCTCCATTACGAACGGTTACAAAGTAAGGCAATAACTCTCCTTCCTTCGATTTAACAGGAAAATAGCGTTGATGTTCTTTCATACTAGTAATTAATACTTCTGTAGGCAAGTCTAAAAAGGACGCTTCAAAAGTACCGTATAACGCAGTTGGATACTCAACTAAATTGGTAACTTCCTCTAATAAGTCTTCGTCGATTGGAATAATCCAATTGTTTTCTTCTTCTAATTTTTTTATTTGCGAAACAATTGCCTCTTTCCGTTCTATTGCATTAACCATCACATACTGAGCCAACATTTTCTTCTCATAATCAGATGGATTAGTAAATACTATTTCTCCACCTAAGAAACGATGACCACGTGATTCGTTAGAGGTCTCCACATTAGTAATTGAGAATGGAATAATTTCTTCTCCAAATAATGCGATAATCCATTTAATTGGACGTATATAGCGTAAATCATTATTTGCCCAGCGCATATTTTTCGGGAATGTTAAACTTAGAATCAAATCTTTTAATTCTAGTAACAATTCACTTGTTTGTTTCCCTTTAATAAACTTTTTAACATGAGCGTATTCAACACCATTTATCTCTTTAAAATAAATATTTTCTACGGTTAACCCTTGCCCTCTTGTAAAACCTTCAGCTGCCTTAGACCATTCGCCAGCTTCGTTCTGAGCAATACGTTTAGCAGGACCTTTTGCTTCTTCTTCCATATCTTGTTGTGATTCATCTAAACCAGCAACAAGAAGTGCTAATCTACGAGGAGAAGAAAAAGCCTGAACAGAAGTATATCCTAATTGCTTCTCAGCAAGCCAAGCCTCCATCTTCTCCTTTAGGGACAGAATACTTGCAGAGATAAAGCGTGCTGGCATTTCTTCTAAACCAATCTCCAATAATAAGTCTCTCTTATTCATGACTTTCTCCCTCCTTGCTTTTTAAAATTGGGAATCCTAACTTTTCTCTTTCTTCGTAGAATGTTTTTGCAACTTTACGCGCTAAATTTCTACATCTTCCAATGTAACCAGTTCTTTCCGTAACAGAAATTGCTCCTTTAGCATCCAATAGGTTGAAAACATGAGAGCATTTTAAAACATAGTCATATGCAGGATGTACTAGCCCCTCGTCCATTTGACTATGTGCTTCTTTTTCATAAATAGAAAATAAGTTAAAGAGCATTTCTGTATCAGATGTTTCAAATGTATATTTACTATGTTCGAATTCTGGTTGATAAAATATATCTTTAACCGTAAACCCATCTGTCCATTCTAAATCAAAAACATTTTCTTTATCTTGAATGTAGGACGCTAATCGCTCAATCCCATATGTTATTTCAACAGACACTGGCTTACATTCCATACCACCAACTTGTTGGAAATAAGTAAATTGAGTGATCTCCATGCCATCAAGCCATACTTCCCAGCCCAGCCCAGCACAGCCTAAAGAGGGATTCTCCCAGTTATCCTCTACAAAACGGATATCATGCTCAAGTGGATTAATTCCTAATGCTCTTAAAGAATCTAAGTATAATTCTTGAATATTATCTGGAGACGGCTTCATAATTACTTGAAATTGATGATGTTGATATAAACGGTTTGGATTTTCTCCATATCTTCCATCTGCTGGTCTTCTAGATGGCTCCACATATGCCACATTCCATGGCTCAGGACCAATCGCTCTTAAAAAAGTATATGGGCTCATTGTTCCTGCCCCTTTTTCTACATCGTAAGCCTGCATAAGAATACAGCCATAATCAGACCAATGTTTTTGCAATGTTAAAATCATGTTTTGAATATTCATTGCTTTTAATACACCTCCGAGTTAATAAAACGTATATTCAGCATAGATTTAGGTAGAGTTTGTTCTTTTAGGAACGCAAAAAACTCCCATCCCTATGCCAAATATTTGACATAGGGACGAGAGTAAACCCGCGGTTCCACCCTATTTGCTGTATAAATACAGCCACTTTCATACGCAGTTGCTCCAAGAACGCCTTCCTTAATGCTCATGTACCTGGCTTTCACTGTCCCAAGCTCGCTTTTCATGAGGAGAATTAAGTACTACTTTCTATTCACCACAACACTCTTATTTACATGAATAATATCGAAATTTTTTTAAATTGTCAACCTTGCTAAAGTCTATATCTTCTTAAACCACTTGTCATTTATATTTAAACCTTATGTAAAAGCATCCCCTAAATTTTTCATTGATTGAATAAATTTTTTGGATTTCAAATACAAACCAGAATACTCTTCATAATAAGCATCAATAATCATACTAAGCTCTTTCTTAGTTGACTCTTTCACTGAGATACTTCCTAGACGTGAAATATCCATATAATAAAAAACGCGGAGAAGCTTTACCGTAGCCTGGGAAACCTTATAATGATATGGATCTTTTTCCAAGCATTGATGACAAATCAGCCCACCTTCCCGAATCGAGAAAGAAAAATGGCCTTCGGTTGCCCCACAAAAAACGCAACGATCTAATGTTGGATATAACCCTAAACTGTTTAACATTTTCAGCTCATAAATATTCACTAATATTTCCGGATCATATTCTTCATTCATATAGTTTAAAGTTTGAAACAATAATTCAAAATGAAACGGATTTGGCTTTTTTTCCTCTGTACACTTATCCGTAAGCTCGACTATATAACTAGCATATGCAGTAAGAAAAATATCTTCTTTTAATCCACGCATGCTAGAAATAATATCGCCTTGCTGCAAAAGTCCTAATCCACTACTACGCTGGACAAGAAAATAACCATAGACAAAAGGTTGGGTTACAGCTGAAAGTCTGCTGTTTGGCTTTTTGGCACCTCTAGCCATTACCCCAACCTTTCCCCATTCTCTCGTATAAAGAGTTACTATTTTATTGGATTCACTATAGTCAATTGATCTAATTACGATCCCTTCACACTTTTCCAGCATCACCATTCACCATCCCTTACTATAAGGACAGTGCTATGAGATGGGATAATCAAGTTCTGCTAGTTCCTCTTCTTTCATTCCTGGTATTTCATGATTAGCCTTTTCTAATTCTTTAAAAAGTAGATAAGTATCAATGTTACCTGTTTGGGAAAAAACTTTCCAGGTAAAGTCTAACATGTAAAACCCCACCTTTCGATTTTTAACTAGCTGTTTACAACCTTAATCTTATCATAGCCTGTCTTTATAAAATCATGAGACGAAAATATTGTTAATTGATCGCATGTATAATTTTTAATTACCAGTTCCGCTTTTTTAAACAAAGCTGTTCGCTTTCCCACAGGAGTCTACACATATTTCTAAATTCCTCCTATTGAAAACAACAATCCTTTTAAAAACAGCCTTTTAAAAAATAGGTTATTAATATTCGTCTTCTCTAAATCCAAAATCACGAAGCTGAGTCATTTTATTACGCCAGTCTTTTTGGACTTTCACCCATAACTCTAAATATACTTTATTTCCAAGAAGATTTTCGATATCGATTCTTGCCCTTTTTCCGATTTCTTTCAGCATACTACCTTGTTTGCCGATAATAATCCCCTTTTGAGAATCACGTTCCACGATAATTGTTGCCATCACATTGATAACATCATTTGATTTTCTCTCCATTTTCTCCATGACTACGGCAAGGGAATGAGGGATTTCTTCTCTCGTTAAATGGAGTGCTTTTTCTCTTATTAATTCAGAAACGATAAAGCGTTCCGGATGATCTGTTACTTGATCTGCTGGATAATATTGCGGTCCTTCTGGCAAATATTTCTTAATTTGCGTCAACAATGTTTCCACATTATTTCCTTCTAAAGCAGAGATAGGAATAATTTCTTTAAACGGATACTTTTCTTTATAAGATTCTATGATTGTAAATAATTGATCTGGGTGAATGGTATCAATTTTATTAATAACTAGGAATATCGGTGTCTTTACTGTTTGGAATTTTTCAAGAATAAATTCTTCTCCTTTACCAAACCCTTCTTCGGCATTCACCATAAAGAGAATTAAATCCACTTCTTTAAGCGTATTCTGAGCAACCTTCATCATAAAATCGCCGAGTCTATGTTTAGGCTTGTGAATTCCCGGTGTATCGATGAAAATAAGCTGCGCATCATCTGTTGTTAATACACCTTGCACTTTGTTTCTAGTTGTTTGTGGCTTGTCGCTCATAATAGCAATTTTTTGACCGATAACACGATTCAAAAAAGTGGATTTCCCTACATTCGGTCTTCCAATAATAGATATAAATCCTGATTTATGTTCTGTTTGATTATTTATGTTCATTTAAATCCTCCGGTGAAAATGCTCCTGGTAATAATTCTGCGACTGTCAATGTTTTTACATCGCCTTTTAAATTGGTTAATACTACTTCCATATCTTTTGGACATAATTCAGAAATTACTTGTCTGCATGCTCCACACGGAGAAACTGGACCGTCTGTATCAGCAACGACAACTAACTTCTTAAAAGTAGTATCACCTTCTGAAACAGCTTTAAACAACGCTGTTCTTTCAGCGCAATTTGCCATGCTATAGGCTGCGTTTTCAATATTACACCCATGATAAACGGTTCCATTTTCTGAAAGAAGAGCAGCGCCTACCTTAAATTTTGAATATGGTACATATGCTTTCTCACGAGCAAGCTTAGCTTCATCCATTAGAAGTTCCACTTTCATAAAATCCCTCTTTTCTTTTAGCTGTTTTTTCATTCGTTTGCAGTTTACATTAAGAGTATTAACTGAATGTTGATAGGTATTTGAGTTGCCAATCCCTCTTTCAACAAACTTTATTTTAAAATAATATTTTACAGTGGATGGTTATCCCTTTTTGTCAGCAAAATTTTTGCTTATAAATTATTTTAAAGAAAAAAATTAGCGTTTTCAAATCTCATTATCATTGACCCTATGTAATATATACTGTCTTAAAATTATATACTAATTTATACATACAATAAAGAGGCAGAAGTCAGGAGTTTTAATTGTTTACTATTTCTTAAAAAATTGTCGTAACGATTCTATCTTTGACTAATGGATTGTTGCAACTTATCGGACCTATACAGGAGAGTTCAACCTCACTTCCTCGATTTTCCGTTGCTTTCGGTTGGGATTTAACTAGCCTTAAGAGTGGGTTAAAAAAAGTCATGTAAAATAACAGAAAAAAGCTATCTTTTAAAAATAAGATCCAATCGCAATGAATGATAATCATTGCCTCATCGATCTAATTTTTATCTAGATAGCTTTTTCTTATTTCTAGCTCATTATAGCTTGTAGTATTTTCGGGATAAAAATAACTCCACCAATCACCACAGAAAGAATTGCTGCTACAAATACGGCACCTGCCGCTATATCCTTTGCCTCTTTTGCCAATGGATGATATTCACTTGTAACCAGATCTACTACTCGTTCAATAGCAGTATTTATCAGCTCCAAACTAATGACTAACCCAATGCAAAACGCAATGAACATCCACTCATGTTTCGATAAATCATTTAAAATACCTAATATAATAACAAGAATAGATATTACCAAATGAATCTTTACATTTCTTTCTTGTTTAATAGCAGTTAGTATTCCTAAAACAGCTAGGCGGAAGGAGGATAATTGACTGTTCTTTCGAATCCTTTTATCTTTGTAATCCGAACTCATCTAATATATCCTTTTGTAGAGTAAACATCACTTTTTCTTCTTCTTCTGTCATATGGTCATATCCTAGCAAGTGCAAAAAGCCATGAACAGATAAAAATCCAAGTTCTCGCATATATGAATGACCATATTCCTTTGCCTGTTCCTCCGCTTTATCGATAGAAATGACAATATCGCCTAACATTCTAGGAAGACCTTCCCCAACCAACTGAATCTCGCCTTCTCCTAATTCCTCAAGTGCAAAAGAAATGACATCTGTTGGTTGATCCTTTTCTCTGTATTCCCTATTTATTTCTTGAATTTGCTCATTATGAACAAAAGTGATGGAAAGCTCAATTTCTCCTTGCAGGTTTTGTTTTTTAGCTGCAAATTGAAGAAGATCATTAATCTTTGTTCTTTCACTTTCCTTTACTTTTTCCGTTTCATCAATAAAATCAATTTCTAAATTCATACTATACTTCCTTTACTTTTTCATTTCAGGATATTCGATTCGTGAATGAAAAATCCCTTTTAATGTTTCACTTAATGTATTTCGAACAATTTCTAATTCCTTTAATGTTAAATCACATTCGTCCAATTGTCCATCTTGTAAACGATCAGAAATAATATTTTTAATTAATGAATCAATTTGATCCGTAGTTGGCGCATTTAAACTTCTTACGGCTGCTTCCACACTATCTGCAATCCCGATAATTGCTACTTCTCGTGTCTGCGCCTTCGGTCCAGGATAACGGTAATCATGTGCTTTTACCTCTCCACCCTTTTCTCTTGCCTTATAATAAAAATATTTTAATAAAGAGGTTCCATGGTGCTGCTCAGCAATATCGACTATTTCTTTTGGCATTTTATATTTTCTTAATAATTCCGCGCCATCCGTTGCATGGGCAATTATAATATTTTTACTTGCTTGAGGCGGGATGCGGTCATGGGGATTCCCCATATTCATTTGATTTTCAATAAAGAAATGCGGCCTTTTTGTTTTGCCAATATCATGATAATAGCAACCTACTCTTGCTAGTAAGCCATTGGCTCCAATCGCCTCGCATGCTGATTCTGCTAAATTAGCAACCATAACACTATGATGATAGGTACCAGGTGCCTCTGTTAAAATTTTTCGCAATAACGGATGATTTGGATTGGAGAGCTCAATTAACTTGATTGTTGAAAGAACTCCAAAGCCTGTTTCAAGAAATGGAAGGAAACCAATTGTTAAAACAGCAGAGCTAATTCCTGATATAATAGCCAATAAAATGAACACGCCATATTCTTTTGCACCATAATGGCCATTTTGCAAATATAAAATCGCTAATATCGTAACAATGTTAATGAAAGAAATAAAGAATCCTGCATAAAGAATATTGTTTCGCTGATTCCTTTTATTTAAAAATAACGTTCCTGCCAAACCACTCGCAATAATATATATTCCCATTCCAACGTTAAAAGTTCCAGCAACGCCTTCATTAAACATAATCATTCCACAAATGGCAAGAATAATGGTTACCAACATGGCTGATTTCTCTTCCATTAATATTTTAATTAGCATCACAGCCATTGCAGCCGGAAATATATAACCAATCTCTGTATATTCAAACTGTTGAAACATACTTATCGTTTTCATGAGGACAATCGTTACACTTAATACTAGAAAGAACATTAAATAAAATTGAATATTTTTCTCTTTTTCCTTTGATATTCTTTTGAATGTATAAAAATATAAAGCAGCTAGTATGGATAATATAATTAAACCTAAACCAATAAAGGGCTGAATCGAATTATCACTATCCAACAATCCAACAAGCTCAAGCTGCCTATGTATTTCCCTGCTAATTAATTGACCTTCTTCTACAAGAACTTGACCTTGAAGGACTCTTATCGGCTCAACGCTATCCACAGCTTGCTGACGCATCTCTTCAGTCGCAGTCGGATCATAAAACTCATTTTGAATAATGGCAAATCTTCCTAAGTCGATACTTGCACTTTTTAAATCAGATGTTAAACCATCATTAACCTTTAAAATATCCTCCACTCTTTTTTTCGCATTCTCAACCTCGTCAGAAGGAATCTTTCCATTCATGACTGTATGTATCGCTGTAACTGTAATATCTTTTGCTATTTCTAATTGATCTTCTGAATAAGGAATAAGTGATTTTAAAGATCGATCCATTATTTCGTTCGTCACTTCATTGGTTAGTTTTCCCTTTAGCAATTCGACCTTCTCATCAACAGATGGCTCTTTTATCGAATCTTTGTCCTTATCCTCTTCTTCTGCTTTTTTCTTTTTTTCTTCCAATTCTTTTTCTACTTCATTATTTACTTCCGTCACTGAATCAAATATGGATGATATTAAATCCACACGATTTTGCGCTATTTCTTTATTAACAACATATACGTCCTGTACTTGATTTTTTGCTTCTTCTTTCTTTTTTTCTGTACTTTCTTTATCTTCCACCGTGATTGGTGAACGAATCGTTTGATCTGCAACAGAAAATAGCTGTACGTTTAATTTTTCCGGCTTTACATTTCCATACAGTGTAAAGAATAGAATAACACCAATTAAAACAAATAGAATTATTTTAAAAAGGGTAATATTCATTAGTTTTATTACGTTATTACTCATTCTCTGCCAAACGCTCATATTTACCTCCTATCATTAAAAATAGGTTGATTAGCTTATTTATCATCTTAAACCTATTTCTTAACCCTTAACCTATCTAGATGAAATTTCTCCCTTTGCAGCTGGTCTAGAGGCTCCTCTTTACTTTCCTTTTTGCTAAGTAAAGTCATCATTAACATAGAAGCAAAAACCTTATCATATGTAAAATGATAACAGTTTTTTCGATTGTTTTCACCCTTTTTCGAAATATTTCATCTTTCCAAAAGGATTCAAACATAAAAAAGAGACAGTATACCTTAAGTCCTCTAAAACACTTAAGATATTGTCCCTTTTTTCTTACACATCTTGTTTTCCATATGCGTTAATGATTTTTCCAACTAATGGATGTCTTACTACATCACTTTCTTCTAAATGAACAAAGCCAATTCCGTTAACACTTTGCAGTATTTGTTCAGCAACCACCAAACCAGATTTAACACCTTTTGGTAGATCTATTTGTGTTTTGTCACCTGTAATCACCATCTTGGAACCAACTCCAAGCCTCGTTAGAAACATTTTCATTTGAGCATGAGTTGTGTTTTGTGCTTCATCCAAAATTACAAATGCATCATCCAATGTTCTTCCACGCATATACGCAAGTGGAGCAACCTCAATCGTATTTCTTTCAATCAAACGTGTTGTATGCTCCATACCGAGAACATCATGCAACGCATCGTATAATGGGCGTAAATATGGATCCACTTTTTCTTTCAAATCTCCTGGCAAAAATCCTAAACTTTCACCAGCTTCTACTGCTGGTCTTGTTAAAATAATTCGATTTACTTTACCATTCTTTAAAGCATTTACGGCCATCACAACGGCTAAATAAGTCTTACCGGTACCTGCTGGCCCTATTCCAAACACTAAATCATGTCTTCTTATAGAGCGTATATACTCACTTTGTCCAATTGTTTTTACTCTAATTGATTTACCTTTAATCGTTTTCGCTATTTCTTCATCATATAGTGACCCGAAATATTCAAGTGTTCCTTTCTTTGCCAAAGAAATAGCATAAATCACATCTCGTTGACTGATAGAAACACCTTTACGGATAACTTGTAAAAGTTTCTCAACAATATCCCCCACGAGCTCTATTGAATCAGGACTTTCAGAAGAAACAAGCAATGTTTCTCCTCTCGTTACGATGTTACAATCTAATTCTTTCTCAAGCACTTGCAGATTGCTATCTCCATTACCAAGTAAAGCAATCGCTTCGTTTGGATCTTTCAATTTTACATTCATCGTTTTTAAATCTTCTGTCATTCTGTATCTCCTTGAGTTAGAGGATGTGCTTTCGCAATGTTTTCTACTGTTGTAAAAGCTATATTTAGTTTTACTTTACCATTCTTTATATCTTGTTGCAAAATTTTTTCTTCCTTAATTTTTCCATCTTCTCCAATTCGTTTCATAATATCCTTTCTTGCATCTTCCTTCCCTTTCTTCACAGCTTCCTTGCCACTATATCCCCTTTTCACAATTTCCTTTTCCCGATAAGTCTCATTTACAACCTTCACCGGTAACTCCCATTTGAAAAACTTAACATTCGTCTCGTTCTCTTCTTTCTCAAACTGCTTATATTCTACTTTGCCGAATCCCCATACAGGTATATCCCACTTACCTAGCCTTATATAAAATTTTTGTTTCTCTTCTCCATTAAATACTTGGAAAGTTGTTTCTAAAGGAACTGTCACTTCGGTTGTATACCAGACTTCCCCCCATACTTTTCCTTTAGCAGATACACTTTTCGTATTATCTTCCTTTCCTATTGTTCCAGAAACTAACAATTGTCCTTTTTTTACAACTTCATTGATTGTATATTGTTTCGTACCAGATTCCACAAAATCAGATACTATTGTCGCTTTTTTCGTCGCTACTAAATTTTGTGGTCCCACTTCTTCCTTCTTCTTCGGTTCATTTTTCTCAACAACCTGGAAATGATAAGTTGTCCCTTTTAACTCCACACCAATCCATGTAATCGCATCAATATTATTCGTTAGTTCCGCTTGGATTTCATCTAACTCTTTCGCAAAAAATTGAAATTTACCAATTTTAATATCCATCTTGTCAAGCTGCTTACGTATCTGATATTCTGTTGCCGGATTTGCTCCCTTAACCTCTATTCCCCATACCATATTGGATAAAGTCAGAACTAGTCCTAAAAAAAGGAATAACCCCATCACAAAACCACTATTCTTCCACAATCTCTTATATAGAAATGGAGCTCCAGCTCTGCGCTGAAACTCTATTTTTATACCGCTACCTCTAACTAAACGACGAAAATGGTGAATTTTCTTTAAACTAATTTGAAAAGTTACAGCTTGAGGTCCATGTTTTTTTACACGCCAGATAGCAATATCATTTTTTAATAACTTATTTAAAAAGCGTTCTAAACCTTTGCCCGTTGCTTTCACTGTAATAATCCCTGTTAAATATTCAATCCAATGATTTTTCATAATTTCCTCCCAAATCACTCATTTATGTATAAAACTTGATCTATTTTCCCTTCTAATAATATTTCTTCCGGCAATATCGTTTTAATAACGAACCCTTTTCCTTTGATTAACAGTTGCCCTTGTTTTAAAAGCAATCGCAATTCTTTATCTGAAAAGGTTATTAACCCTCGGTGGTTCTCTACATAAATATGTATTTGTCCGATCATTGTGATTCTAGGTAAGTCCATCATGACATCTTGAGGAAGTTCTAAGTTTTTAATCATCCAGTTCCGCAAGTTATGTCCCCACTTTTTAGCCATAAAAAAAGAACCCCCCTTTCCTCTCTTTTATGAGATTCTCTAGATAGACAGTACGCTTTCTTACACTTACTATCATCATATTCAAGGAGTTTTACATTATGCTAAGAAAAACATTGGCAGCATGCTTTCTATCGAAATTTTCTTCTGTTTAATCTTACACGCATAAAAAAAGAGCCATTATCAAGCAAATAGTTTCTCGAAGGGAGAAATAACGCTTAATAATAACTCTCTATACTTGTATTTCTTATTTTTTAGTTTTACTTTGCATAGATGCTCTATGCGGATTTCTTGATCGAGGGGAAGCTAAAACTTCAGAAAATACGACTGCCTGAACAATATTTTCCTTTGTAAAGAAGCCTTCCGAATCTGCTCCTTTAACCACCTTATTTAAAACTGGCACTTGAGCTCCTCGATTTCGTTGCTGTTCCATCATTTTAATTTTCTTTTGTAAACTTGCATTTTCTCTTTGAAGCCTTTCCAACTCAGAAAGTGGTTTTTTCTTTTCCACCACTTTTTTTGTTTTTTCAGGAACTGCCATGACTGGTTGTTTTCTTTCCACTTCTCGGTTAACAGGCTTTGGCACCTGTGGTCTTGTTTGTTTAGGAGCCTGTTGTTTTTTGCTATTGTCAAATATAGAAGAGAAGAGAAAAGCTACAACAGCAATTATTATTGGAAGGATTTCCAAATCTTTTCCCTCCCTTTCTTAAAGTTTACTCATTATCATCTTTATTTTTCTGATCATCTGTCAATTTGCCAATGGAGCCTCGCATTTCTGTATCAGCAGTTATATTTTGTAAGTTCATATAATCCATTACACCCATATTGCCAGAACGCAATGCATCAGACATAGCCATAGGAACCTCTGCTTCTGCTTCCACAACTTTAGCACGCATTTCTTGTACTTTTGCCTTCATCTCTTGTTCTTGGGCTACAGCCATTGCTCTACGTTCTTCTGCTTTCGCTTGAGCGATTTTTTTATCTGCTTCTGCTTGCTCTGTTTGTAATTCCGCTCCGATGTTTTTGCCGATATCAACATCCGCAATATCAATCGATAGAATTTCAAAGGCAGTACCAGCATCTAAGCCTTTAGATAAAACAGTTTGAGAAATCATATCTGGATTTTCTAATACCTTTTTATGGTTATCAGACGAACCGATTGTCGAAACAATTCCTTCCCCAACTCTGGCTACAACTGTTTCTTCTCCAGCTCCCCCTACTAGTCTCTCAATATTTGCACGCACTGTAATTCTTGCTTTCGCTTTAACTTCAATACCATCCATCGCTACACCAGCGATAAAAGGTGTCTCAATTACTTTCGGATTGACACTCATTTGAACCGCTTCTAATACATCCCGTCCTGCTAAGTCAATAGCAGCACATCTTTCAAATGATAACTCAATATTTGCACGATGGGCAGCAATTAAAGCATTTACAACTCTATCTACATTACCTCCGGCAAGATAATGACTTTCTAATTGGTTAATCGTTGCATTTATCCCAGCTTTATGTGCTTTAATTAGCGGATTTACGACACGACTTGGAATTACCCTTCTTAAACGCATCCCCACCAATGTAAAAATACTAATTTTCACTCCAGCTGCTAAAGCAGATATCCATAGCATGACTGGCACAAAAGTTAATAGTACCCCTAATAAAATAACTGCCAGTACTACTACGATAATCCAAAAAATTTCAAATCCTCCAACTAACATTACTCATCCTCCTTTAGTATATCTTTCGTTAGTATTTCCCTTACCACAATTCTAGAACCTTCAACTTTTACCACTTTTACATTTTTCTCTTTATCAATAAAACTACCTTCACTCACTACATCAACTCTTTCCTCGTTCACGAGAACTACGCCAGCAGGACGTAATGCAGTCAAGGCAATTCCTGTTTTTCCAATCAAATCCTCGCGATTTTGATTAGAGACATACCCATTTTCTGTACTAGTTGAGTCTGTTAATATTATTTTTCTAAAGAATTTCATTTTTCTACCAAACACCTTTACTAATAAGATAGATGCGATAATCGAAACCCCTATTGCGATTACAAGGCTTATCCCTATGACCGCAATATCTCCACTTGCAAGAAACATACTTGCTATGACTGAAACAATCCCTATTGCTCCCGCTATTCCTCCGACGACAAAGAATTCCAATATAATTAAAAGGATACCTATCACAAAGAGAATTAGACTTTCATATCCTGCAAGTCCTGCGACTAGGTGACCATAGAAAAAGAGCAGCAGTGCAGATATTCCCGCAATTCCCGGGAGTCCAAATCCAGGTGAATATAACTCAATAATCAATCCTAGACTTCCAATCGACAATAAAATAGGAACGATAATAGGATTTGTCACGAACCTTGCTATTTTCTCTGCGAAACTTTCATCTAGCCTTTCTAATTTTGCATCCTGCAAGTCTAACTGATTCAATACATCATCTAAACTTTTAACAGTACCGTTTGAATATTCTATTTCTTGTGCTTCAGATGAAGTTAAGGTTAAAAAAGTCCCAGATTTCTTTATTCCAGGTATAGCAATAGATTTATCTGCCATAGCCATCGCATAAATTGGATCTCTCCCTGTCTTCTCTGCTGCACCTTTCATCGCAGAAAGCCAGTAAGATTGAGCTTTTTCATCCGCTGCGTTTCCTTGTTGGTCAATCACTCCAGAAGAGCCTATCCTGCCTCCTTCCACCATATAGATTTCATCGGTATTTAACGCAATATAAGAACCTGCTGAAATAGCATCTTGATTAATGTAGGTTACGGTTTTAATATCTGTTTCAGATATTCTTTTTCCTATTTCAATAGCAGCCGAAACGTCTCCACCAGGAGTATTCATATCAAAAATAATGGCACTAGCGCGATTTTCTTCTGCTTCTGTTATTGCTCGATCGATAAACTCACTCAAACCTTTTTCAACAGTATTCTTAATCGGAACCACATATACTATCTCGTCATTATTCGCATAAATGATGCTTGGAATGATAGATAGTAAAAGCATAAAAAGAAGAGGAATAAACAATAATTTCTTTTGCCTTTTCAAATTCTCCCTCCTTTCTAAAATAGAATAGGAAAAGCTTATGACTATGTATACGGTTAACTTGATGAAAAGTTTCACTTTTTTTAATTTTTTATTAGATGTTTTTTTGTAAATAGATAAAACAAAAATTAGGCAAACGACCTCGCACTCTAAAAAAAGAAAACCTTTTCAATCCCTTTATGTAAAAAGGCTGCAGACTTAATCTGCAGCCTTTAAAACATAAACTTATTTATGAAAGGTGTTGTTGTACAAGTTTATTTACTAGTGAACCGTCTGCTTTTCCTTTTACTTTAGGCATTAAAGCAGCCATCACTTTTCCCATCTCTTTCTTCGAAGAAGCACCAGTATCAGCGATTGTTTGTTTCACAATCTCTGCTAGCTCCTCTTCCGAAAGCTGTTCAGGCATATATATTTCAACATGTTTTAACTCCGCACGTATTTTGTCAACAAGATCTTCACGACCTGCTTTCTCAAACTCATGGAGGGAGTCTTTGCGTTGTTTTACTTCGCGAGAAAGGACAGATAACTCGTCTTCTTCAGAAAGATCTCTACCAAGCTTAATTCTTTCATTCTGAATGGCAGCCTTAATCATTCGAATTACAACTAGTTTATCTTTTTCTTTGTTTTTCATCGCTTGCTTCATATCATTGTTTAAGCGTTCGAGAAGACTCAATTTAGCTACACCCTCTCTTAGAACTTACGTTTTCTTGCTGCTTCTGATTTTTTCTTACGTTTCACACTTGGTTTCTCGTAGAATTCGCGCTTTCTAGCTTCCTGCAAAGTACCAGTTTTTGATACTGAACGTTTGAAGCGACGAAGAGCATCTTCAAGCGATTCGTTTTTACGAACGACGGTTTTAGACATTCTCTTTCCCTCCCTCCGAACACAACACACTAACATCAACATGGTTTCCATGTACCTTGACATTATAATATATCAAAGTTACAAGGTCAACCGTATTTGACCTAGTTAGACAAATTGTTTTAAAAAAACGTAAAAAAAAGGTGTTTTACACAAGAAATCAGCCTTTTTCTCCCTCCATTCCTTTCTCGTCCTCTATTTTTCCCTCTATAAATCATTTTAAACACCATGCCATATAAGCTACTATAAAGAAGTTTATTCTTCTATCATTTAAATGGCATGTCCTTCTTCTTCTCTTCATATAGTTCTGATAAGGAGGAAGCATACAATGATTTATCTTTTACTTTTTATCGGACTTATCCTTTTATTTATTTATGGAATGACGCTTTTACGAACAGGCTTATTTAATTTATCTTCTCATTCATTGAAAGGTTTACTCGAAAAATTAACAGATAAACCTTGGAAGGGCTTAATCGTGTCCATCATTATTACAGCCCTTCTCCAAAGCAGTGCTGCAGTTATGGTGCTCACAATCGGATTAATTTCTGCAAGAGTTTTAACTTTCCCTCAATCCATTGGAATTATTTTAGGAACAAATATAGGGACAACATTTACAACCGAATTTATTACTTTTGATATTAATAATTATTTACTGCCACTTGCCATTTTTGGTGTACTGTTTATGATTATAAATAAATATCAGTTAAGAAGTTTTGGTTTCATTTTATTTGGTATTTCTATCGTCTTTACAACGATGAGAGGCTTTAAATATTTTGCTGGAATGATTGAAAACCAAACAACATTAAATACTTTTTTTCTCCAATTGGCAGATCGTCCTTTCCTCGCTCTTCTAGTTGGCATTGTTATTACCGCATTGATTCAATCAAGTACTGCTACAATTGGAATTATTATGGGTTTTTTGACGGCAGGACTGCTTCCTATCGAGATTGCTATTGCAATTATGTTAGGTTCTAATATTGGAACATGCGTTACTTCTTTTTTGGCTTCACTCGGAACAGAAAAAAGTGCGAAACTCTGTGCATATGCCCATATTTGGTTAAATATCGGCGGGGTTATTTTGTTTTATCCATTTATCCATGAATTAGCTGCTATTGTTAAAAATATGACGTCTGATATTGATGTCCAACTGGCCCATGCAAGTCTACTATTTAATGTCTTGTCTTCGCTTTTAGTTCTTCCCTTTGCTGAACGTTTTGGCAAATTAATTATGCGTATACACAGTTAAAGATGTTTTTCTCTATATTGGATTAATGAAAAGAGACTGGACAGAACAAAATATATAATAAATAAAGACGAACAATCTCTCCTTTAGTAGCGAAACCAACTCGTTCCATTACGCTACAGACACTCTATTAGAGACCACTGAAAAAGTCTTTTTTTCGTGCGAAATGAAGAGCAAGCATGTTTGAAAGTAAAAATAAGGTTGGTTTGGAGAGGCGTCCGCTCGACTCCTATGGGAGCTGCGAGAAAGTCCAAGACCCCGCAGGAACTTAAGAAGCGAGGAGGCATGGCGCTAGCCCCATGGAAAGCAAAGTGTATTCAGGCTGCGGGTGATCACCACAAACCTTCTTTCTTAAAATGAATAAAACCCCAAACAACTATACGATTATTTCTTATATGTACGTATAATTGTTCGGGGTTATTTGATTAAAAATACTTATGTTTCAGTCTCTTTATTTACATTACTTTTAATAAATCATATTGGGATTGATATAAATGATAATACAATCCTTTTTTAGTCATTAACTCTTCATGGGTACCTTTTTCCGCAATTCTACCACCATCCACATAAAATATTTGTCTGCTATTTTTAATTGTCGATAGGCGATGGGCGATGATGAAAGAAGTCCGACCTTTTAACAATTCGGTAATTCCTTCTTGCAGGAGTTCCTCTGTTTTTGTATCAATGCTGCTCGTAGCTTCATCTAAAATCAGTATTTTAGGGTTTGCTAAGAGGGCTCGTGCAAAAGAGATCAGCTGCCTTTGTCCCGCTGATAATGTACTGCCTCGTTCCTCTACAACAGTATGATAACCGTCCTTTAAATCTTTAATGAAATCATGAGCTCTTACAATTTTAGCTGCTGCAATAATTTCTTCTTCAGTTGCATCCAGCTTTCCATAACGAATATTTTCTAGAATGGTCCCTGAAAATACAAAAGTGTCTTGAAGCATCACACCCATTTGCGAGCGGAGAGATTTCAGCGTAACATCCCTGACATCTATCCCATCAATTTTTACGCTTCCTTCATTTACATCATAAAACCTGCTTAACAAATTGATAATGGTTGATTTTCCGGCACCTGTTGGTCCTACTAAGGCAATGCTTTCGCCCGCATTTATATGAAAGCTAACATCGTTAAGGATGTTTTTCCCTTCTTCGTAGCGGAAAGAAACATGGTCAAATGTGACATTTCCCTTTATTGTTGGCATTTGGATCGCTTTTGGATCATCCTTAATATCTGGTTCTACATCCAATGTTTCAAATATGCGCTCTAAATAAGCGGAAGCAGTAATAAGCGCATTATAGAAGTTCCCCATATTTATAACAGGGTTCCAGAAATTATTGACATATCCAATAAACGCCACAAGTGTTCCTGTACTAACATCTACCCCAATCTGACGTATTCCTACGAAATAAATTAAACTTGTCGTTAAAACAGAGATGTTTTGTACCCCTGGCCATAATAAAAACTGAATGGATACTGCTTTGAGCCAAGATGTACGTGTCTCATTACTTACTTCATCGAAAATTTCAAAGTTTTCCTCTTCCCTAGCAAATGATTGGGTAATTTTTATCCCAGCAATACTTTCATGGATATAGGCATTCATATTAGATTGTTTATTACTTAACACTTGATATGCTTTTCTCTGCATATTTTTGATAACCCATACTAATAATCCTAAAATCGGCAAGAGTGCTAAACTATACAACGTTAATTTTGCATCAATTGCAAACATGAAAATTAACGTAATAATTACGCTGATGATATCAGAAATGAGATTGATTAAACCGTTACTTAATAAATCACTTAATGTATTAATATAGTTAACGACTCTTATCAAAATTTTCCCATGGGGACGATTATCAAAGTAAGAAAAGGGAAGCTTCTGTAGGTGCTGAAAAATATCTAAGCGCATATCCTTTAAGATATTCTGACCAATTTGTGTAATCCATTGAATACGGTAGCGCATACATATTCCGATTACAACTAGAGAAAGAATAAACAGAATACTAATGCCTATCAGTAATGATATATCTTTATTTGGTATGATTTCATCGATTGCTATTTTCGTAAAAAACGGACCGAGCATCCCTGCCACATTGGCAGTTAATATGATTAGCAATGTAATAAACAATGCCTTTTTATAAGGTTTAATATAAGCACCGATTCGTTTATAGTGACTCCAGTTAAATTCGGTTTCTAATTCTTCATCGACATTAAATTTATTACGGGCCAATGGTTGCTCCCCCTTCTTCCTGCTCTACTAATCCTAGCTGTCTTTTGTATACATCGTAATACATTCCTTTTTTGGCAACGAGCTCTGCATGTGTTCCTCGTTCCTTTACTTCGCCTTTATCAAGAACTAAAATAAAGTCCGCTTCTCTCACAGAAGAAATCCGATGCGCAATAATAAATGTTGTTTTAGTTTTCGTTAGCTGAGTTAGTTCTTTTTGAATCTTACTTTCTGTTTCCATGTCTACTGCCGATGTCGTATCATCTAATATTAAAATAGACGGATCCTTTGCTAACGCCCTCGCTAAAGAGATTCTTTGCTTTTGACCCCCAGATAATCCAACCCCACGCTCGCCTACGATTGTATCGTATCCTTCAGGCATTTTAGCAATGAAATTATGAGCATCTGCAATCGCTGCAACACGCTGAATCTGTTCCATATTCAAATATGGATTTCCAAAGGAGATATTTTCCTCAATCGTATTGGAAAACAAAAAGATGTCTTGCATTACCATCGAAATTTGATCACGGAGCTTCCGTACTGGCCATTCTTTGGCATTGACATGATCAATTAATACTTCCCCATCTGTCGGATCATAGAATCTTGCAATTAAGTTAACAAGCGTAGATTTGCCTGATCCTGTTTCACCTAAAATCCCCACTGTTTGCCCCGGTCGAACGCTAAAGGAAACATTTTTTAAGATTGGTGTTTCTGGATCATCGGAAAACGCAAAAGAGACATTTTCAAATGTTACATATCCAGAAATTTTCTTGCCTTTCTTTCTGTCTTCCACCATAATTTGCGGCTCGGTATTTAATAAATTTCTAATTTTTACACACGATGCATTAAAACGCTGCACATCATTTATCAGCCATCCGCTCATACGCATTGGCATATTTAGAAGCCACATAAAGCCGTTAAAAGCAACCAAATCACCAATGGACATACTTCCTTGGATAACAAATAACCCACCTAATAATAATGTAATAACAGCTAATACGCCTGCAAATCCGTCCAACCATGGTAAATATTTTTTCGAAACATTAGCAGAATCAAGATTACGCTTCCGATAATCATTGTTAAAATGATTAAACTTTTCAATTTCATATTCTTCACGAGAAAACGCTTTAACTACTCGGTTTCCACTAATATTTTCTTCTACCATGGAGTTCAGTCTTGAAAAACTTTCGCGAATTTCTAAAAATACAGGATGTGCTGCTTTGGACATTTTTTGCGTAAAAATAAAAATAATTGGTGTAACGGCAACAAGTGCTAAAGTTAGTTTCCAATCGATGCTCATCATTACTAGAATAGCAACGACAAACCAGATGACACATTCAGCGATATTGTAGCAAACCCATGAAACAAAATGGCGTATCGCATCCATATCCCCTGTCATCCTCGCCATAATATCCCCTACTCTATTATGATTGAAAAAGTCAAAATCAAGCTCTTGTAGTTTTTTGTACATATCTTGCCTGATTTCAAACTGTGCATCTTGACCAACATGTTCATAGAACATTTGGTATATGTAACGAGTAACCGTTCTAATAAGTGTTGCCCCTATCATCGCTAACAGAATTGGAACTAAGAGTTGGACTCGATTATTCTCAATGACTTCATCAATCAATCTTCCGCTTAAAATAGGAATAATCACTACAAAGAAGGAATTTGCCAATAAAATCAACGTTGCACTAATTACTTTTTTCTTGTTCTTCTTTACATAACTCCAAATCCATTGGTAATTATTCAATAGGAATCTACACTCTTTCTTTTTTTATTTGTGTACTTCAAAAATGATATTTCTAAAGATAGATAAATATACTTATTAAACAAAATTCACTAAGTGAAATCAATAATATCTCTTAATACAAATAAAGGGGTGTATAAAAAGTTTAGATTCGCTTTCATACTTTCTTGCCTCTCTCCCATCTTTTTGGCGTTGTTAAACCATTTGTTACGCTCTGCTGCCTTTCACACACTTTGATCCTCCTTATCTGCCTTTTTGCAGGTAACAACTATTCTTTAACAATGCCATTTAAATTATTTTATTTTAAAATGCTACAAATAGTATCACTGCTTAAGTGCAGACACTACTTGTAAGTTTAAAAAGATAAGAAAGAACTCATTTCTTATCACAGATTAATTTTAGTCATGACCGTTTGACGTAACTAGTACTTAAATTGTATAATTATGGACAAAATTTGACTTGAAAGGAGTACATTGAATGTTATACTATCAATCAAATTATTTTGGACAAAATGGCGATTTTGATCGTATATCAGCATTCACTCCTACTAACCTTCCACACTTCCACCGCAGCATGGAATTGATAATGGTCGATGAAGGAACACTGGAGCTTAATATACAGAATAAAACCTATACACTGCAAGCTGGAGAAAACGCTCTCATTCTTTCGAATCAGATACATAGTTTGCATAGCACTCAGAACAATCACTCTTGGATTTATGTCTTTTCACCAGAATTAGTTAATCAGTTTTATCAACTAAGTAAAAATAAAGACTTAATCCATCCAGTATTCAGGTTACAACCTAACACTTGTGAGATGATAAAGGAGTTGTTCATTAAAAGTAAAAGCTCGATGCTTGCTAAAAAAGGAGTATTATATTTGATTTGTGCGGAATTATTAAACCAAACATCATTTAAAGAGGAAACACGGAGAGATGATTATTTATTACATGATTTACTGAACTATATCCAAAATCACTTTACAGAGGAACTTTCATTAAAAGAGTTATCACAAAGGTTTGGTTATGATTACTCTTACCTATCAAGATTTTTTACAAAGATACTAAAAGTACCATTCGTTGATTTTTTAAACGGGCATCGGGTTACATTGGCATCCCAATTATTAAAAACAACGGATAGTAAAATCACAGAAATTGCTGATATGGTTGGATATAAAAACATTCGCAGTTTTAATCGAAACTTCGAAAAAATTATGCATACTACCCCAAGTAATTACCGAAAAGCATATACAGAAACATATTAATACTATTAATAATCACATACCAAAAAATCCTTAGAAAAACGAAAGTATCGTTTATTCTAAGGATTTTCTATTACAACTATTAATAATCACCAGTGCTCGTTAAGCCATTAACGATTGCTACCCCAGAGCTTGCTCCAATTCTAGTTGCTCCTGCAGCAATCATTTTCTCTGTATCTTCGCTGCTGCGCACACCTCCAGAAGCTTTTACACCTACATCTGGTCCAACCGTTTTTCTCATTAATGCAATATCCTCAACCGTCGCTCCACCTGTAGAGAAGCCTGTTGACGTTTTTACAAAGTCAGCTCCTGCTTCTACAGCTAATTTACAAGCGATTTCTTTTTCCTCATTTGTTAGCAGGCTAGTTTCAATTATTACTTTTGATAAAGCTTTACCTTTAGCAGCGTCAACAACTGCTTTTATGTCTTCTTTAACTAAATCATAATTTTTATCCTTTAGCGCACCAATATTAATAACCATATCTACTTCTGTCGCACCATTTTTGATTGCATCCTCTGTTTCAAATGCTTTTGTTGCGGAAGTAGTTGCGCCTAAAGGGAAACCGATCACTGTACACACTTTTACTTCTGTTCCACTCAGTAATTCACTTGCAACTTTCACCCATGTTGGGTTAACGCAGACCGAAGCGAATACATATTGTTTTGCTTCTTCACATAGAGTAACAACCTGTTCTTTTGTTGCATCTGCTTTCAATAAAGTGTGATCAATCATTTTAGCAATATTCATTATGATTCTCCTTTGATTTATGTACTAATGAAAATGATGTCGAAGCTCTTTGCAGCAATTGAAACAAAGAGCTTCAACAACATATTCTAAATTAATATTACTTTCCGTAACACAAAAAGTGAACCATTAATTTTTTCTCAAGAAACAATCGCTGCTTGATCTTCTATTTCTTCCAGAACGCGGACAAATTGTCCTTCATTCACAGGATAGCCAGCTTTGATGATTTTAACCTTAACAATTTTCCCAACCATTTCCTCTGTAGCAGGGAAAACTACCTTTAGATAATTATCTGTATATCCTACATAAAGCTTGCCATTTCCATCCTCTTTGTAAACTTCTTCTGGAATAACTTCTACTACTTCCGCTTCATAGTTAGACGCATATTCTTTTGCCAGCTGATCAGAAAGCGAAATCAAACGATGTACTCGCTCATTCTTCACATCTTCATCAATCTGGTTGTCCATACGTGCAGCAGGAGTTCCTGTTCTCTTTGAATAAGGGAATACATGTAATTCGGAAAATTTATGGTCTTTAATAAAATTATATGTTTCCATAAACTCTTCTTCTGTTTCTCCTGGGAAACCGACAATAACATCGGATGTAATTGCTAATCCTGGTAAAGCCTCTTTTAATCTCGTAATTCTTTCCGCAAAGAATTCCATCGTATATTTTCTTCTCATTCTTTTTAAAACAGTGTCTGATCCTGATTGAATAGGAATATGAAGATGATTTACAATTATTTTAGATTTATCCAATACTTCGATTACTTCATCTGTTATTTGACTAGCCTCAATAGAAGAAATCCGAAGACGCTTTAGCCCCTTCACCTGCGATTCTAGATCACGAAGTAGGTTAGCTAAATTATAGTCCTTCATATCAGAGCCATATCCGCCTGTGTGAATACCTGTTAACACGATTTCTTTATAGCCAGCATCCACTAATTGCTGCGCTTGTTTAATAACATCTTGTGGGTCTCTAGAACGCATCAATCCTCTTGCCCAAGGAATTATACAGAAAGTACAAAAGTTATTACAGCCTTCTTGAATTTTTAAAGATGCTCTCGTTCTATCTGTAAATGCAGGTACATCCATTTCTTCATAAACACGATTTTTCATGATGTTTCCAACTGCATTAATTGGTTGTCTTTCTTGTTTGAATTGCGCAATGTACTCTAGCATTTTCACACGATCCTGTGTCCCTACTACAATATCGACACCAGGGATAGCCATGATTTCTGCTGGTGATGTTTGTGCGTAACAACCTGTAACACAAATAACCGCATCAGGGTTTTTGCGGACTGCACGACGAATAACTTGACGGCTCTTCTTATCCCCTGTATTCGTAACAGTACATGTATTTATAACATATACATCTGAAATATTTTCATAATCTACACGTTCATAGCCTTGTTGTTTAAACAACTGCCAGATCGCTTCCGTTTCATAATGGTTTACTTTACATCCTAATGTGTGAAAAGCAACTGTTGGCATTTTTATCACTCCATCAATTCAAAATGATAAGATACAGCAGACAATAGATATAACGGTGCAGTCTCTGTTCTTAATATTCTTGGACCAAGTCCACATGTCACAAAATCTTGCTCTTTTAATAAATTTACCTCTGATTCACTTAGACCACCCTCTGGTCCAAACAAGGCAAGGATTGTTTGCCCCTTTGTCATCGACTGTAATTTCTTCGTTAACATAGCCGATTCGCCTTCTTTTGCCTCTTCCTCATAAGCAATTATCTTTACGTCATAGCTTTTTGAGCGTTTGATTAATTCTTTCATACTGATTGGGGTACTTACTTCTGGTATCATCGTTCGATGAGATTGTTCAGCCGCTTCTTTGGCAATTTTATTCCAGCGAATGAGCTTTTTTGCCCCTTTTTTTTCATCCCATTTAACGACAGAGCGAGCTGCTATAAAAGGGATAAACTCATAAGCGCCTAATTCTGTCCCCTTTTGAATAATCCATTCTAGCTTATCCCCTTTTGGCAGTCCGCTCACGATGGAAACAGAAACAGGTAGTTCTATTTCTCCTTCTAACCATTGTACCACTTTTGCAGTGACTTCGTTTTCGAAAATATTTTCTATTGAACACTGTGCTACCTGTTGATCATTATTGACACAGTATATTTTATCTCCAACATTCATGCGCATCACACGAACTATATGATGATAATCATCTTCTTGGATTATAAAAGTATCTTCTTCCTGTTTAGCAAAATAACGCTGCAATCGAATACCTACTTTCCTTTAAGCAATAGAGAAGGAAGAATCGCAAAACGAAACTTCCTTTTTTCCTTTAGAATATACGCTTACTCTTACAGCTTAGCGCCGTCAAAAAGACATTTGTTATACCTTAGTTCTTTTTTTGAGCGGTAATGCTTACCCAATCTTCCATTTGTACTGTTTCTATTATTTCTAGTCCTGAAGCTATAATAGCATCTTTCACTTCTTCTTTTTTCTGAAGAATAATACCAGAAGCAATAAAGTAACCGTCTTTCTGAAGTAAACGGTAAACATCATCTGTAAATCGTACGATAACCTCTGCCAAAATATTTGCAACAATTACATCTGCCTGTTCGTCTATACCGCTTAATAGATTATTTTGGCGAACTGTTGTTTTTTCATGAACCTTGTTCAACTTAATATTTAGCTTTGCAGAACGTACTGCAACTTCATCCAAATCTAAAGCCAGTACAGAGCTAGCTCCTAGCATCGCAGCGGCAATGCTTAATACACCAGATCCAGTCCCTACATCAATAACCACATCATCTTTTTTTACTATTCTTTCCAAAGCTTGGATGCATAATACAGTTGTTGGGTGAGTTCCTGTACCGAATGCCATACCTGGGTCTAATTCAATAATTAATTCATCTGTATGAACTGGAGTATAATTCTCCCAAGTTGGCACAATTGTAAATTTCTCCGATATCTTTACAGGATGATAATATTTTTTCCAAGCGGTCGCCCATTCTTCTTCATTAACTTCCATAATAGAAACTTTATTTAATCCAATATCAATATTAAATAGTACTAAATTATTAATATTTTCTTTAATTGCTTCCACTGTTTCTCCAAGAAAACTATTGATCGGTAAGTATGCTTTAACTAGAACGCCTTCTTCAGGATAATCATCAGGATTTAGTTGGTAGATTTCGCCGAATTGGTCTTCTCTTTCCTTAATTAATTCAAAGGGATCTTCAATAACTACCCCACTAGCACCTGCTTCATGCAAAATATTTGAAATAGGTTCAATCGCTTCATTTGTAGTATGAATTGTGATTTCTGACCATTTCATTTCTACCAACTCC
The DNA here is from genome assembly GCF_024219955.1 of Niallia sp. RD1. Lineage (NCBI taxonomy): Bacteria > Bacillati > Bacillota > Bacilli > Caryophanales > Bacillaceae > Niallia > Niallia sp. RD1. Next base: position 4,893,175 of record NZ_CP100420.1, read on the forward strand.
TTTTTGATTATGGCTGTTTTCGTAACGTTTGTTGCTATTACCTGCAGCAGAAATACACTTCGCTTTCCGTGGGGATCGCGCTAATCCCATAGGAGTCTACGTGTATTCCGGCTGCTCCATTTTCCAACTAATTCTTTTTTTCTATAGAAAAAAGAATTTGAGCAAATACAACTCTGATTATTCACCTTTAAATGCTTTTTTCACTTTAGAGAAAAAGCTATCATCTTCTTCTCCTTGAGGGGAAGCCCCTGTTACATCAGCAAACTCTTGTAAAATTTGCTTTTGTTTTTCGGATAGCTTTGTTGGCGTTATTAGTCGTACAATCACGTGTTGGTCACCTTGACCGTATCCACGCACATTTGGAATACCTTTGCCTTTAAGTCTAAATTTCGTTCCTGTTTGTGTTCCTGCAGGTACTTTTAGCTTCACTTTTCCATGAATCGTAGGGACTTCAATTTCATCCCCAAGTGCAGCTTGAACAAAAGTAATCGGCATTTCACAATATACATCTTCCCCATCACGCTCGAAGAAATCATGTCTTCTTATGTGGAATACAACATATAAATCACCTGCTGGTCCTCCATTCACTCCAGGCTCACCTTGACCAGATACTCTTAATTGTTGGCCATCATCGATACCTGCAGGAATTTTAACACTGATTTTACGGCGTTTTTTCACTTTACCAGTTCCGCCACAAGTAGAACATTTATGCTTAATCTCTTTACCAGTACCATGGCAATAATTACATGTTCTTCTATTCACAATACGACCGAACGGCGTATTTTGCTCTACATTCAATTGCCCTGTACCGCTACAATGCTTACATGTAACTGGTTTGGTTCCAGGTTTTGCACCTGTTCCACTACATGTTTCACAGTTTTCTTCTCTTGGTATTTCAATTTCTGTCTCTTTGCCAAATGCCGCTTCTTCAAATGAAAGGGTCATTGTATATTGTAAATCAGCCCCTTGGCGTGGAGCATTAGGATCTCGTCTTCTTGAACCTCCACCACCAAAAAATGTGCTGAAAATATCTTCAAAGCCACCGAAACCACCGAAGTCTCCCCCGCCACCAAATCCTTGATTAGGATCTGTGTGCCCAAATTGATCATAATGAGCTCTTTTTTGATCATCACTTAAAACTTCGTATGCCTCTTTGACTTCTTTAAACTTTTCATCTGCATCTGCATCTTTATTAATATCTGGATGATACTTTTTCGAAAGCTTACGATATGCTTTTTTTATTTCATCCTTAGAAGCGCCTTTGCTTACTCCCAGGACTTCATAGTAATCTCGTTTATCCATAATTGATTACCACTCCCCGATTCTTTTCACATAGATGCTATTGTATCATTTTGCCTTTCCAAAGTACAATAGTTTATTGCTATCTTTCTTAAATATCGATTAAAAACTTATTCTCTAAAAGAAAAGTCAAAGTCAAGATAACCTGACTTTGACTTTTTACTAGACGTCTATTGTTTATTTCAATTACTTATCGTCTTTTACTTCTTCAAACTCTGCATCCACAACGTTATCATCTTTACCAGATGCTCCGCCTTCTGCTCCTTCTGCTCCTTGTGCAGCTTGAGCAGCTTCTTCATATAATTTCATAGAAAGGGCTTGAACGATTTCTTGAAGAGCATCTTTCTTCGCACGAATTTCTTCTAATTCGTTTTTCTCGATAGCTGCTTTTAAAGCATCTTTTGCTTCGTTTGCCTTCGCTACTTCGCCTTCGTCCACTTTACCTTCTAAATCTTTTAACGTTTTTTCAGTAGTGAAAACTAATTGATCCGCTTCATTGCGTAGTTCTACTTCTTCTTTACGCTTTTTATCAGCTTCTGCATTTTCTTCTGCTTCTCTTACCATTTTGTCAATTTCTTCATCTGATAAGCCTGTAGAAGATTTAATTGTAATGGTTTGCTCTTTATTTGTGCCAAGATCCTTCGCACGAACATTTACGATACCATTTTTATCGATATCAAATGATACTTCGATTTGTGGAATTCCACGTGGTGCTGGTGGAATATCAGCTAATTGGAAACGGCCTAATGTTTTATTATCTGCAGCCATTGGACGCTCCCCTTGAAGCACATGGATATCAACAGCTGTTTGGTTATCAGCAGCAGTTGAGAATACTTGAGATTTAGATGTAGGGATTGTAGTATTACGCTCGATTAACTTCGTAAATACTCCACCCATTGTTTCAATACCTAATGAAAGTGGTGTTACGTCTAAAAGAACAACATCTTTTACATCACCAGTAATTACGCCACCTTGAATAGCTGCACCCATTGCAACTACTTCATCAGGGTTTACCCCTTTATGAGGCTCTTTACCGATTTCTTTTTTGATTGCTTCTTGTACTGCTGGGATACGTGTTGATCCACCTACTAAGATAACTTTATCAATTTCAGAAGCGCTAAGACCAGCATCTTTAAGTGCTTGACGAGTTGGTCCCATTGTACGTTCTACTAGTGAAGCTGAAATCTCTTCGAATTTAGCACGAGTTAAAGTTACTTCTAAGTGAAGTGGGCCAGCATCTCCAGCTGTAATAAATGGTAAAGAAATTTGTGTAGAAGCTACACCTGAAAGGTCTTTTTTCGCTTTCTCTGCAGCATCTTTAAGACGTTGTAGAGCCATTTTATCTTTGCTTAAATCAATACCATTCTCTTTTTTGAATTGTTCTACTAAATAATCAATGATAACTTGGTCAAAGTCATCTCCGCCTAGACGGTTATCACCAGCTGTAGATTTAACTTCAAATACACCGTCACCAAGCTCAAGGATAGATACGTCAAAAGTACCTCCACCAAGGTCATAAACTAAGATTGTTTGATCTTCATCTGTTTTATCAAGTCCATAAGCTAATGCAGCAGCTGTAGGTTCGTTAATGATACGTTCCACTTCTAAACCGGCAATTTTACCAGCGTCTTTCGTTGCTTGACGTTCTGCATCATTAAAGTAAGCAGGCACTGTAATAACAGCTTTTGTTACTTTTTCGCCTAGATACTCTTCAGCATATCCTTTTAAGTATTGAAGAATAATAGCAGAAACTTCTTGAGGAGAATAGTTTTTACCTTCTACCTCCACTTTATAGTCTGTACCCATATGACGTTTAATAGACATAATAGTGTTTGGGTTTGTAATAGATTGACGTTTTGCAACTTCCCCTACTTGACGTTCTCCATTTTTGAATGCTACTACAGATGGAGATGTTCTATTACCTTCTGGATTTGGGATAACTTTTGGTTCTCCACCTTCAAGTACAGCAACACAAGAGTTTGTTGTACCTAAATCAATTCCAATAATTTTACTCATGCAAATTTCCCTCCTATTTTTTAGATATGTAAAGCTTATTGACTTACTTTAACCATTGCAGGTCGAATCACTCTGTCTTTTAACTTATACCCTTTTTGAAACTCTTCTACCACGATATTAGATTCCGTTCCTTCTACTTCTTCTTGCATTACTGCTTGATGAAGATGTGGATCAAATTCATTTCCAACCGCTTCGATAGCTTCTACACCTTCTTTTTTAAGAGCTTCAAGGATTCCACGATAAACCATTTCCACACCTGTGTATAAACTTTGTGTTTGTTCATCAACAGCCTCGATTTTCAAAGCTCTTTCCAAATTATCTATGTTTGGTAATAAGTCCATTACAAGACTTTGTGCTCTATATGTTTGAGCCGTTTCCATATCAAGCCTTGCTCTGCGACGTGAATTATCAAAATCAGCTTGCAAGCGAAGATAGCGATTAGATTCTTCTTCTAATTTTGCTTCTAGTACAGCAATTTTTTCATTAGCTGCCTTTAATTCTTCAGCTGTGTTTTCCTCATTGGAAGGAGTTGCTTCTGCCTCTTCGAATACTTCTTCGACTGTTTCTTCTACTTGGATGTCTTCTTGTGCTGCTTGTTGTTCCATCTCTGCACTATTCGTTGTTTTTTCTTCTGCCAACTTGTTTCACCTCCCTTAAAGGAATCATTCCAATGAAAACCATACTGATTGATAGAAATTTATCAATCTTTTATGGTCTTTATATAAATCGATTTTCTACCCTTTTAAATATTCCACATAAGTTACTTTTGATACAAATTAGTAAGTACTTTTGTTAGGTCATTTGATAAAATATTTAATAAGCTTATAACCCTTGAATATTCCATTCTTGTTGGACCAAGAATAGCGATTGAACCAATTTGTTCATCCCCGATACTATAGGAAGCGGAGATAATACTGCAATTTTCCATTGCGGTGTTATTATTCTCTCTTCCAATTTTAATGCTAATATCAGATGAGTTATTGCGAATGAGCTCTGGAATCCCATCCTCTTTTTCAATCATATTCAATAAATTTCTTATTTTCGTAATATCATGAAATTCAGGTTGACTTAAAATATTTGTTTTCCCACCAAAAAATAATTTTTCATGGGTATCAATTTTCACTGTTTCTGAAAGTGAGTTGATAAAATACTCATAATTACTAATATGTTGTTTCAATAAGAAAGCTACTTCCTTATAAATCTTGTTATGAAGCTTGTCAATTGAAACTCCCATTAGCCGTTCATTCAAAATATTAACCAATTTCTCTATTTCCCCTGCATGGATAGAATCAGGTAAATGAAACATTCTGTTCTCTACATGGCCTGAATCTGTCACAATAATGGCGATTGCCGTATGGTTGTTCAAAGGGACAATTTGAATTTTCTTCAACTTGTTTTCCTTAACGGCAGGTCCAAGGACAATAGTAGTATAGTTTGTTAAATCAGACAATATTTTAGCAGATTTTTGCACAATATTTTCTAATTCATAAATTTTTTCTGCAAATAATGAGTTAATCCTCATAATATCTGAACGCTTTAATTTCTGTGGTGATAATAGATGATCAACATAAAAACGATATCCCTTTTCTGAGGGTACACGCCCTGAAGAAGAGTGCGTTTTTTCTATAAATCCAGACTCCTCTAAATCAGCCATTTCATTACGGATGGTAGCGGAGCTAAACGTGATGTTTTCTTTCTTCGATAAGCTCCTTGAGCCTACGGGTTGTGCTGTTGAAATAAAATCATCAATAATCACTTGTAATATTAATAATTGACGATCAGTTAACACATTAATCACCTCTGTTAGCACTCTTTATTAACGAGTGCTAAATCTATATATAAAGTAGCAAAAACAAAGGGTCTGTGTCAATAATTTGGTCCTTTTTTCTGCAAGAAATTTTTACCTTCTAGTCAACCTAGACATTGAATTGCTTTTTATCTCTTTACTAGTTACTAAAATACACTCCGTTCAAGTAAGAAGAATGTTAAACACTTCGTTATCTACCTTTATGCAGCCCACTCTGTATTTCTTCTTTTACAACCAACACATTTTTAAAACCCAAAAATAAGTTAGGTTTCTTTTCTAAAGGCTGTTTTAGTAAAGTTTGTTGCGATTACCCGCAGCCGGAATACACTTCGCTTTCCGTGGGGCTAAGCTTAAGCCTCCTCAGCTTCGCCTCCGGGGTCTCAGACTGTCTCGCTAATCCCACAGGAGTCTACGTATATTCCGGCTGCTCCATTTTTCCAACTAATTCTTTTTTCCTATTGAAAAAACAACAATCCTTTAGAAAACAGCCTTTCTAAATAAAGAGACTTCATTACTTAAGCACTCCAATAAAGGATTGAAAAACTTCATTCCCCAAAAACCTGCCCTTATCGGTTAATCTCAAATATCCATCCTCGATTTCAATAAGCTCTCGACTAATTAGCCCCTTTATTTCTTTATCAAAAAGCTGTAATAGATTTTGATTATATTTTTCTTCAAAAGATAGTAAACTTACCCCTTTGTTTTTTCTTAATCCAAGGAATAATTCTTCTTCCATTTGTTCTACGACTGTTACTTCGTGTTCGTGCATAAGTGGAAACTCGCCTTGTTCTAATGGCTGCATATATTTTTTTAATGGCCCATAATTAGAGTATCGGTTCTTACCTACATAACCGTGTGAGCCTGCTCCAAACCCAAAATACTCTGTATTATTCCAGTATGTGAGATTATGACGACTTTCAAAACCAGGTTTCGCAAAATTACTAATCTCATATTGTTGAAAACCGTGATTTGCCATCTCCTCCATTAATACGCCATACATGCTTGCTTCCACATCTTCACCAGGTGTAGGTAGTTTCCCCTTCCGCATCAAATTATAAAAAACAGTTTTTGGCTCTATAATCAGGGAGTATCCTGAATAGTGCTGGATATCTAGTGTAAATGCTGTATTTAAGGTTTCTTGAAAATCTTCCAATGTTTGTCCAGGCAAACTATAAATTAAGTCTACACTTATATTATCAAACCCAATCTTTTTTGCAGATTCGATGGATGAAAACACCTCTTCAGCCTTATGAGTTCTACCAATCCTCTGTAATAGCTCGTTATTAAAAGATTGAACACCGAAACTTAAACGGTTGACGCCTCCCTCATAAAGAGCCTTTAATTTATCTTCTGTTAAATCCCCAGGATTTGCTTCAAAGGTATATTCTATTTCTGGATGAACTTTAAGTTCTCTATTAATAATTCCACAAAGTCGTTCCAATTGAGGTGCAGTTAAACTTGTTGGTGTTCCTCCCCCGACAAAAATCGTAGAAAGCTTTTGTTCCCCATATTTTTCAATGGTTAACTTCATTTCTTTCTCTAGAGAATCGAGGTATTCATCTACTGGCTGTCCTTTTAAAAACACTTTATTAAAATCACAATAGTGACAAATATGCTCACAAAATGGAATATGGATATATGCTGCTTGTATCAATTTTTCACAACCTTTTAATTAGTTAACTATGTGATGAAACAAGTTTTAAGATCAACTTGTTTCAATGAATAAATAAGAAAAGAGGTGATGCTTGTTGGCACCTACCTCCCTTACTTATAGCAGTCAATGATATGATTAGCAAGTTTCTTGCATCATTTTGATTGACTCCTTTTATGTCATTCTGCCTTTTTACTTTTTCGTATTATTATCATCCATACGCAATACTGCCATGAACGCCTCTTGCGGAACTTCAACAGATCCAACTTGCTTCATCCGTTTTTTTCCTTCTTTTTGCTTTTCTAGCAATTTACGCTTACGGGAAATATCCCCACCATAACATTTTGCCAATACGTTTTTACGCATTGCTTTAATGGTAGAACGAGCGACAATCTTTTGGCCAATTGCTGCTTGGATTGGCACCTCAAATTGCTGACGCGGAATCAGTTCCTTTAACTTCTCCACAATAACTTTTCCTCTTTCGTAAGCAAAATCCTTATGAACAATAAAGCTAAGCGCATCTACTTGTTCTGAATTCAGTAAAATATCCATCTTCACTAAAGTCGATGTTTTATATCCAATGAGTTCATAATCAAATGAAGCATATCCTCTCGTATTTGATTTCAATTGGTCAAAGAAATCATAAACAATTTCGGATAATGGAATTTCATACATAATCTTGACGCGAGTCTCATCCATATATTGCATATCGATGAATACGCCTCTTTTTTGTTGACATAATTCCATAATGGCACCGACATATTCATTTGGAGCCATCATCGTTGCCTTCACGTACGGTTCTTCAATTCGTTCGATTTTTTGAGGATCTGGCATCGCTGATGGATTATCTACCTTGATTTCTGTTCCATCTGTCAAAATAACATCATAGATAACACTTGGAGCAGTTGTAATTAAGTCAATTTTGAATTCACGCTCAATTCGCTCTTGAATAATCTCCATATGAAGTAGGCCCAAGAAACCACAACGAAAGCCAAATCCTAATGCTTGTGATGTTTCCGGTTCAAATTGCAATGCTGAATCATTCAGCTCTAATTTTTCCAATGCTTCACGTAAATCATTAAATTTTGCACTGTCTATTGGATATAAACCACAATAAACCATTGGATTAAGCTTTCTATATCCTGGTAATGCTTTTGTTGCGCCATTCTTCGCGCTTGTAATCGTATCCCCTACTCGAGTATCACCAACATTTTTAATTGCAGCTGTTAAAAAACCTACATCTCCAACAGATAATTCATCGGTATTAACAGCTTTCGGTGTAAATACCCCTACTTCAATAACTTCAAATTCTTTACCTGTTGCCATCATTTTAATTTTGTCACCTGGTTTAACTGTTCCATCAACCACACGAATATAAGTGACTACACCCCGGTAAGCGTCATATAAACTATCAAAAATAAGTGCTTTTAACGGTGCCTCTGGATCTCCTTCTGGCGCAGGAACTTTTTCTACTACTTGTTCAAGTATATCTTCTATCCCAATACCAGCTTTTGCAGAAGCAAGCACAGCCTCTGAAGCATCTAATCCAATAACTTCCTCAATTTCGTTTCTAACTCTCTCAGGATCAGCACTTGGAAGGTCGATTTTATTAATAACAGGAACTATTTCCAAATCATTATCAATTGCTAAATAAACATTAGCTAATGTCTGTGCTTCAATTCCTTGTGCTGCGTCAACTACTAATACAGCTCCTTCACACGCAGCCAAACTACGTGATACTTCATATGTAAAATCCACGTGTCCTGGTGTGTCTATGAGATGAAGGGTATATATTTCTCCATCTTTTGCTTGATATTTTAATTGGACTGAGTTTAGTTTAATCGTAATTCCGCGTTCTCTTTCCAAATCCATTGAATCTAAAAGCTGATCTTTCATCTCACGTGCAGTGAGTGCATTTGTTTTTTCTAATATTCTATCAGCTAGGGTTGATTTCCCATGATCTATATGTGCAATAATAGAAAAATTTCTAATTTTTGATTGTCTTTTAAGCATCTCTTCTCTGTTCATTTAGTTCACTCCTACAATAATCGCGCATGTACACTATTTTTGATTATAGCAGTGTGAAGAATAAGATTCAACGAAAAGTAAAATGAATTACTAAACAGTTTTCTATTTTTCTTTTTCCTCTATTATATCTCCAACAAGACTAACTCCTTTTTCCGCTAAAGAAGATATCGTATCTGCTACCCCTTTACCAATACTGGACAGTAAGTTAAAAGCTTTTATTTCTTCTAATTGCTGTTTTTTTTGATCCAAATCATGGCTTGTGATATTTTGGCCAAGAACTGATGCCTCCATATTACCATCCTCATTTTTAATGGATACAGCACTTTGAAATCCTTGATCTTCATAGCCTTTCATTTTGTGTATTCCACTATTTGCTTGCTGCATTCCGAATAATACACATATAAACATTAACAAAACGATACCTACCGCGCCTAATGTATATCGTTTCAACTTGATCAATCCCCTTTATTTTAAGTATCAAGTTTGTAATTCCAAAAATCACCTTTCCTAGTAACTCTATTAAAAATGTATGAAGTTACTAGGAAAGGTAGAACCCTTTTCTTTTATTTAGTGTGTATTGTAACCAACATTGTCTTGATTAATGGCTGAATGAAGGGCAGCATTTAATCCATTTGCAAGTAGGTTTGCCATGTCTTCAATAAAAACATCCACTTCTTTCGGTGTTACCATTAAATTATGACCAATTGGGGATAGCACTTCATAAATTAACTTTCGTTTTTCTTCCTCAGGCAAAGTACCGATAATGCCGAGAAATGTCTTACGATGCTGTTCCTCCGGTAAGTCTTCATCTGTCAATGTTCTTCTTTCACCAAAATTTAAGCCCGCAGGAGCCAGCGCTCTCGATGGTTTATTCCCTTCTCTGAGCTCTTTTCCAAAATGCTTTAATATATAATCAATTGTGTCACTTGTAATCGACACAGCATCAACAACAGTTGGAACACCAATCGCGATAACAGGTCTTCCGAGAGTTTCTTCACTAAGCTCTTTTCGTTTATTTCCGACTCCAGACCCAGGATGAATACCTGTATCAGAAACTTGAATAGTGGAATTCACACGATCAATAGAACGTGATGCAAGAGCATCAATAACAATCACAAAATCAGGATTTGTTTTTTCGACAACGCCTTTTATAATGTCACTCGTTTCTATTCCTGTTAAGCCCATCACACCTGGAGCTAGGCTTGATACCGGACGATAGCCCTCTTCTACACTTTCTGGCTGTAATTCATATAAATGTCTTGTCACTAGTATATTTTCACAAACCTGTGGCCCTAGCGCATCGGGAGTAACGTTCCAGTTTCCCAATCCCACTACTAGACAGGAAGCATCCTCTTTTATATTGCTCAGCTTTAAAAATTGCGAAAACTCTTTCGCAAATACTCGCTCTACTTTTTCCTGCAATTTTGTATCTTGCTGTCTTATTCCTAATACTTCGATTGTCAAATATTTCCCTCGTTTTTTTCCTATAATCTCCTCGCCCTTTTCTGTAACTTCCACATAGGACATTTTAATTCCATTTTCTTCTTTTTCCTTGATAATTACGCCATCAAGGTTTGATTGATCCTGTTCATTTTGAACAAGTCCTTGTTTATGTAAAGCTAAATCTCTTGCTTCAATTGCTAAGTCTGTACGGATAGAATACATGCTTAAATCTAGTTTTTCCTCCATCATTATCCCCTTCCAATCGATTTAATTATAAGAGTATTACTAGCATTGCCTTTCTCCCGAAAAAAATTCATATCGTGCAAATTGGTATGAGGTATTGCATTATTAGTCCTCGTTTGATAAAATATCTCTTGTTCTTTAAGTTTTTTAGGAATGTATATATCGAGTTTAAATAATGAACTTGATGCTTCTTTTTAGGAGGTGAACGTAAATGCCAAATATTAAATCTGCTATTAAACGTGTGAAAACTAGTGAAGCTCGTAACGCTCAAAACACTACAGTTAAATCTGCAATGCGTACTGCTGTTAAAAAGACTGAAGCTGCTATTGCTCTTAATGATACAACTGCTGCAAATGAAAGTTTTGTAGAAGCTGCTAGTAAGTTAGACAAAGCTGCTGCAAAAGGTCTTATTCATAAAAATGCTGCTGCTCGTAAAAAATCTCGTTTAGCTAAAAGAAAAAATGCTTTAAACGCATAATGAGTAAAAAAAGACTATCGAAACGATAGTCTTTTTTTATGCCTTTTATTTTATCCCCTTGTAAAATTTCACTATAAAGTCTAAAAATCCCAATCTTCTACAACCCATGTCCTAACTGAAACAATATCATTTCTATCACCATATTTTTTGGCATAGTACCTGTTTTCAGCTGAAAATCACCTTCTGCAAATAGGCGGATACATTTAGTTAATTCCTCTTCTGTAAAGCGCTGAGCTTGTCCTGCTGCTAATTTGACTCGAAATGGATGAACCTTTAACACAGAAGCAATTTGCTGCTGCCCGTAACCTTTCTGTGATAGGCCTTTCACTTGATAGATGAAGCGGAATTGATTTGCTATGATTGAAAGAATCTTTAATGGTTCTTCATTTTGCTTTAATAAATCATAATAAATGCGCAATGCTTCATCAATTTTTTTAGAGATTACCTTATCGACAAGCGTAAAAATATTTTGCTCGAGCGATTTCGCCACTAATTCTTCCACAATGTCTTTCGTAATTAGTTTTGAATCCTGCACATATAAGGCCATTTTATCTATTTCTGTTGTTAAAAGGGATAAATTTGTTCCAGCAAGACTGAGAATAGTATCTAAACCGTCTTCATTTATCTCTACATGATTATATGCCGCCCGTTGTCTTAACCATTTTTTCAGTTCTTGTTCATTTAATTTTTTCGCTTCTAAAACAGAGGAAATCGTTTTTAACTGCTTCGTTATTTTTTTTCTTTCATCTAATTTTTCATAATTAGCTACAAAAATCATAGTAGTGAACGGGGAAGGTTCTTTCAAGTATTCTTCCAGTTTCTTTACATTATGTTCTACCTTTGACTTAGATTTCTCAGCTGTTAAGAAAAAAGGGTTATTTAATACAATTCCTTTTCTTTCCCCAAAAAAAGGAATTGTCTCTGCATCCTCTATTGCTAATTCTATCGGAGTTTCCTCCAAATCATATGTAGATAAATTAAAATCCTCGTCCTCTTCGTTTAATAAAGATTGCAATAATAAATATTTCGTTTCATTTATTAGAAAAGTCTCGAGTCCATATAATAAATAGACAAAAGAAAAATCTTTATTTTTTATTTTTTTCCATAATTCTTCGATCATTTCTTCTCCCCATTCCTAAAACATTTTTCCTTTGTGATTTAGTTCATCACTAAACAATTATTATATACGAAATTCCTATGAATTGTCCTTTTTTTATCAAAAATCAGCTTATGTAAATACAGAAAGAAGGTCCTCTTTCTACCATTTCTCTTGTTAAAGAATTCTTCCATAAAGCTTGTGTTATCGCTTTAGCAAGATTTACTAGTAGCAAGAAATGATAAGTTAAGGAACCTTCCTTCGATCTATAATGAACGTTACACACTAAGGCCTAGGATACTTAATATGTAACGGTACACTTTTGTATTACTAGTGTGCTCGAATGGCTTTAAATCTATTTGTGTCAAGTCCTGACAGCAAAGGAAATCTGTGCGAATCATGTCAATATAGATAAGTATTTTTTAGTCCAATTGGATAGGTATTTAGATGACATTTTCCCATTATTTATCGCCATTCACTTATGTTATATTCTATGGAATTTGCAAATGAAATGTGCCACCTTTTTCGGAAAAATAAAAAGAAATCCCCCCATTTTCATCTGTTCTAAATACTTTTACTTTATTCTCATTTAAAGTAGAAAGCACTTCCTTACTAGGATGATGATATCTATTATTTTCACCTACAGAAATCACAGCAATTTTCGGTTTAAGCCGCTCAATAAATTCGTTACTAGAAGACGTTTTGCTGCCATGATGTCCTACCTTTAAAACGTCTACATCTTTTAAATTCGGATAATTATTCAGAACCTCTTGTTCCCCTTCTTTCTCTAAATCACCTGTAAATAGCCATGTAATATCAGCGATATTCGCATAAATTACAATCGAACCATTATTCTTCGTTAGTTCCTTTTTTTGTAAAGGGGCCAATACAGAAAAGAAATCTTCCCCCGCGTTCCATTTATGACCAGCTTGAATAAGACGAATAGGGATTTGCTTCTTCTGTGCAAAATTTAATACCTTTTCTTCCTCCTTAGTACGTTCTTCTGTTACATTTGGATACATGATTTCTTTTACCTTTAATTGTTCGATAATCGCTGTGGCACCCCCAATGTGATCTAAATCGCCATGTGTTAAGATCAATTTATCAATCGTATGGATTCCTTTACTTTTTAAAAAAGGAACAACTGTCTTTGCACCAACTTCAAAGGGCTCTTTTCTCTTTTGCCAGTCCTCCTGAGGAAATGTAACCGTTCCACCTGTGTCAATTAAGTATGTTCCCTTATTATTTGCCAACTGAATAAGAATGCTATCCCCTTGCCCAACATCAATAAAAGTGATTTCCCCTTTAGCGGGATAGATATTGTTAATGAATTGAAGACTAATGAGCAAGAGTGGAAGACAATATAACCATTTCCTTGAGTTCTTCGAAATATTTTCGTATAAATAAAAGAACATTGGCAGACTGACACTATAGACACAAACAAAAAAGAAGGATGGTCTTCCCAAAATGATCGTGCTAAAAGGATAACTCGCTAATTTCAACACCAGCCTATCAGAAAGCATTATCAGAAGATCTAAAGGGAATGAAAAGACGGAAAACAATTGCGGAAACAAAAAGGAAACAACAAAGAGAATCAGTAAATAAGGCAAAACAATAGTCGTATAAAAAGGGATGAAAATAAGATTTGCTAGTAATGATAATGTAGGAATTTCATAAAAGTAGTATAAAATAATAGGAAGTACAGCATATTCGGAGATAAACGTAATAAAGAAATACATTTTAATGGTTGAGGTATGATACTCCTTAATAAGAGAGGAAGAGAGAATGAGAAAAAAACATACGATAAACGATAATAAAAATCCAATACTAAACAGCATTCGCGGCTGAATCAATAAACAAAAACAAAAAACGATACTAATTATATCAATCATCGGAAATCTAGAGGGGAGACGAAATTTATTTATGGCTAAGAGAATGAAAGAAGTGGAGACAGCTCTTACAACCGATGGGCTTAATCCTGTTAAAACAGCATAAATCGGCAAAAGTAGTAATAAAATAGTGCTAGTCCATTCTTTCGTTAATCCAAAACGAATCAGTAAAAAATAAAGTATACCTACTAAAACGACAACATGTGAACCAGATATAGCTAATAGATGAATAATCCCTAGGCGTTGAAATGCATTTTGAAGATTTTCGTCCATCATGCTACGTTCTCCAAAAATTAGCGCTTCTGCGATTGGAATAGTTGTATCAGTAAAATGCTCTGCAATCCAAACGGTTCCTTTTTCTCTTAGTTGCTTTAATAATAAAATACCATTTCTTTCTGTGACACAACTTGTTAGATCCAATTCTTCAATTGATAATAGCCAATAAATCGAATTGTTTTCAAGGTACTGTTTATAGTTAAAGCCATTTTCATTTCTCTTGGAAGAGGGAAGAGACAATGAGCCTTTAATCTGGCAAGTCTTCCCTATCACCTGCTCGGCTTCTAGCAAAATTTTTTCTTCTTCTGTTTCCATTTTGTAGAAAAGCAGCAATTTTTCTTCAGTTTGTTTTTCCTTTCCTACTACTCTCCATCTATCACCGTCTATGTCTGCTGGCTCTAAGAAGGTGATTAAAAAAGATGAAGCATCCTCCTTCATTTTCGAGCCGCTCCACTGATAGCTATAACTTCCCCGAACAAGGAATAAAAGAAAAATACAAAGCAGAAAAACACCTGATTTTACTGCTGCTTTTTTTACTAGAAACAACCAGCCTACGAATAGGAAATAGATTAAATAGACTATTATATGTTGTGTTAATGAACATAATAAGCCAAATAGGGCTGACACCGCGAAATACAATAATCTTGATTGAATCATACATCGCTCCTCACGAGACCGCTGTAGACCGAGAATGGAGAAATCAGATTAAATAGACGTCTTTGCTGTAGGTATTATGGAGAATAATTCTTCTGCTCTTTTTTCCAAAACCTCTACCTCTACAGTATCTGCATTATTTTCTTTTAATTGTTTTACAAGGGATTCTACAAACGTCTTTTTCTCTTCTATTTTCTCAAGCTCTTTTCTTTCCACTTGCACTGTTGCGATATTTGCCTGTTCAAAAAGCTCAAGAGCGTAGGGGTGATTTTTATAATCCATCTCATAATAAACCGTTTTTATACCTGCTTGTACAATCGCTTTACAGCATTGAAGACAAGGAAAATGTGTTACATAGATATCTGCTCCGTCAGTCGGAACACCAAATTTAGCGCATTGTAAAATAGCATTCATTTCCGCATGAATGGTTCGAACACAATGGTTATCAATTACATAGCAGCCTTCATCAATACAATGAACACCACCGGCTATACTACCATTATATCCTCCAGCGATTATCCGCTTGTCTCGGACAATAGTTGCCCCTACTGCCAATCTTGTACATGTGCTTCTTAAAGCCAACAATTCGCTTTGAGCCATAAAATACTCATTCCATGAGATTCTTTCCAATTATATTCACTCCCATAAGTTAACAAAATTAATAAAGAAACTTCCATCAATAAGAGTTTTCCCTCGCCCCTACGGATGGTTAGTTGCACTTATCGGACCTCTACGGGCAGTTAGCCCCCACCTCGCTTCCTTGATTTTCCGCGGATTGGGTCTTACTTCCTGTTAAGAGTGGGATAAATACAATAATTCAATTCTTCATTAAGTTTATCGGGAAGTATGTTTTCAGTCAATTACAAAAAAGATGTAAGATTACTTTTACCCTATATCCTTTTCTGTTGACCATTTAAAATTGGAAAGAAATTTAATTTATCGTAAGAAAGGGTTCTAATTTTTCATATGTTTTCTCTCCAATTCCACTTATTTTTTTTAAATCCTCCTTTGTAGAAAATCCTCCATTTTGTTCACGGTATTCGATAATGGCTGCCGCTTTAGACGGACCCACTCCTGGTAATTGAAGCAATTCCGTTTCGCTCGCTTTATTAATATTTACTAGGCCTTCATTCGCAGAGAGACTTGCTTGGTCATTAACTACTTCTCCCTCTTCTCCTATATAAGGTACATAAATAATCATCTCATCCGACACTTTCATTGCAAGGTTCACTGCATTTTTTTCACCGTTATTCAAAATCCCTCCTGCCTTTTGAATAATGTCATTCACGCGATCTCCCTCATTCGCCTCATAAACGCCTGGATTTTTGACTGCTCCTTTTACATCTACGAGTATAAACGTAACTTGTGGTTCTTCCTCAGCTAACTCGCTCTCTGTTATTTCCTCCCCCCTTTCAGTTAATAAGTCATCTTGTGGGAAGTATTCTTCTTCATTCTTTGGCATAAGGATAGGATAAAAACGATACAGCAAAAGTAGGGATATCCCACCTAAAACAAATAGAATGAATTTTTTATTTTTTCGAAGCCAGTCCATGATAACTAATCATCCTTTCAGGTATATTTTGTATTGTTGCTTCATATCGTTATATGAGAAACCGCTCATTATAGGGGGGGAAGAAAAAGTGAAAATTGGAATGATTGGTACTGGAAATATGGGGAAAATCTTAGTAGAAGCGATGATTGATGGAAATGCTATTTCCCCCGAAGACTTATTTATCTTTAATCGAACAATTAACAAAGCATTAGAAATTAAGGAAGATTATCCAAACATAAATGTATGCTATAGCGATATCGAAATAGCTAAACAAACAGATCTTACCTTTTTATGTGTAAAACCACATGATATGTATGAAGTTGCCAAGAACATATCTCCATATTTAACAAAGGATAAATGTGTTGTATCTATTACTAGTCCAATAAGCCCCGACCAACTAGATTCTTTCTTTAGCTGCTCTGTTGCACGGATTATTCCAAGCATCACAAATAGAGCATTAGCAGGGGTCTCTTTATTTTCTTATGGAAGCAATTGTACGGATGCGTGGAAAAAACAATTAGAGAGTTTCTATGAAAATTTTTCGACTCCATTAGAAATTGAAGATAATATTACGAGAGTTGCCTCTGATATTGTCAGCTGTGGACCAGCATTTTTTAGTTATCTTACTCGCAGATTTATAGAAGGGGCAGTCGACGAGACGGAAATTGATTCAGAAACCGCAACAAAATTAGCTAGTGAAATGCTTATTGGGTTAGGAGAATTGTTAAAAAAAGGTTATTATACATTACCTACTTTACAGGAGAAGGTGTGTGTAAAAGGCGGAATAACGGGTGAAGGAATAAACGTACTGGAGAGTCAGTTAGGAGATACTTTTAATCAATTATTTCAGGCAACACAGGCTAAGTATGAAGATGATCAGCGATCCCTTAGAAATCTTGTTTCAGGACAAAAATAGCTGATGCTAATAATACTTTCTATTATACCTATTCGAATTCCTTCTTTCCTTTCAAATTATTATCAAGTAAATTTGAAAATAGTCGAGAACATAAAAAAGGGAGATGGTCCATCTGCGGAGCACTTCCCTTTTTTATTATAATAACGATTTTAGAATGGCCTATTGCACTAAATCTAAAATTTTTTATTTAATCATTTCTTTTTTCTTACAGTAAAAGAAAATCCGTTCTGCGAGATCCTCTATCCCTTCGGAAAAATCTGCTTCGACTTTCACCACACTAAATCCAGTTAAATCTAGCCATTCGCTATATTGTTCAACGGAATAGGTTCGTTGAAAATGGAGTTCATCATAACGATGATACATACCTGATTCTTCGTCCAATTCAAAAAAGCTTAAATCATGCTCTACGCTATTAGGATTTTCTCCTTCATAACATTGCCAAATAAGGCTCAAATCCTCGTCATTGACAGCGTATGTTTGATTAATAAATAGTTGGTTCATTTTATACAAAGAATGTACATCAAATATAAAAAGGCCGTTTTCATCTAAATGCTCATAAACACCCTTAAAAGTATTGATAACATCTTCTTCTGTTCTTAAATAATTAATAGAGTCGCAGCATATGCAAACTAGATCGAAAACAGGTAAGCCTTCTAAGCGAGACATATCCTGCTCCAAGTAAAAAACTCCTTCACCTGCTTCGATCGTTTTTGCTTGTGCTACACTTAGCATATCCTCTGATAAATCAACCCCAGTCACACGGAACCCAGCTTGTGAAAACCGAATTGACAACTCACCAGTTCCACAAGCTAAATCCAAAAGGTTTGCTCCATTCACTTTATAATCGCTTACCGCCTTCTTTACAAGCTCTACCCACTTATCATACGGCACATCATTCATTAAACGATCATAAAGATAGGCAAACTGCTGATAACTCATTGACTAATCACACTTTCAATGTTCTCAACTGGCGCATCTCCCCAAAGACGTTCTAAATTGTAATAAGTTCTTTCATCGCGATGGAAAACATGAACAATAATATCGCCTAAATCAACTAAAATCCATTTTGCTTCATTAAAGCCTTCAAATCTTTTTACGGAAATTCCAAGTTCCCCAGATTTATCCTTGATTTCATTTGCAATAGCTTGTACTTGTTTGTCAGAATTACCGTGGCAAATCACGAAATAATCTGCTACAAGCGATATACCTTTCATATTAAGCGCGACAATATTTTCTGCTCTTTTTGCATCAGCTGCTTTTACAGCAGTCCATAATAAAGTACGTTCATCCATTCAATCAACCTCCGTATTTATACAATAACTATTATATGTTTCAAAACTTAAAGGAAATACTGCCCGATTATTTCGGATTAGAAAAATAATGGTATTTTTTACAGCTTGTAAAAAAGCACGTTCAAAATCTATTTCTGCTAATTCCCTTACCTCATCGACACCAGGAAAAGCTCTTCCTGGTTCAATATAGTCTGCTAAATAAACTATTTTTTCTAGCATACTCATTTCTGGTCTTCCAGATGTATGATATCGAATAGCATCCAGTATTTCCTTATCTTTTATTCCAACTTCTTTTTCTACTAGAAAAGCACCTACTGGAGCATGCCAAAGTTCAGAATGAAATAATAAAAGATTTGGATCCATATTTTGCTCTACAATAATCTTTTTCATTTCATCCTTCTGACGGAATTTTGCATAATCATGAAATATTGCTGCCGTTTCCGCCTTTTCAGCATCTCCACCATATTTAATCGCTAGTTTAATGGCAGTTTCCATTACACCAATTGTGTGAATATAACGCTTTTCGGTAATCTGTTCTTTCACTATTTGTAAGGCTTCTTCACGATTCATATAGTCGGTTCTCCTCAATATATCGCTTTACTTCATCTCTTACTAAAAACGAAATCGTTTCCCCGTCCTTGACTCTTTCACGAATTAAACTAGAAGAAATATTAATATCAGGAACCTTTACATACTGAACAGGGTAATCTGTTTCCAATTGATATTTAGGACGGTTTACACTAATGAATTTTACTATTTGCATAAGTTTTTCAATTTTATACCATTCAGGCAAATATTCTACCATATCGGCTCCAATTATAAAATAAAAGTCAATATCCGGGTGAGCCTCATTTAAAAGCGTCATCGTATCATACGTATATGATTTACCTTCTCTGTCTAACTCCAGCGTTTCGATTCGAAAGGCAGAATGAACCTCTATGGATAATTGTAACATTTCCACTCGCTGAATATTCGTTACATCCCCTGATTTTATTTTATGTGGGGGTTCTTGATTTGGCATAAACCAAATCTCATCTAAATTTTGGGCATGCAGCACTTCATTTGCTATGATTAGATGGCCTATATGAGGAGGATCGAATGTTCCTCCTAATATCCCTACTTTTTTCACAAAAAATCGCCTCTTCTACCAATTTAAGATGGTAAATTTATCGTTTTGTTTTCTTTAGACTCTTTATATAAAACGATTGTATTTCCAATAATTTGAACTAGTTCACTCTTCGTTCCATTTACTAATTCACTTGCAACCGTATCTTTATCTTCATCACAATTTTGCAAAATGCTTATTTTTAATAATTCTCTTACTTCTAAAGCTTCACTAATTTGCTTAATCATATTGTCATTAACGCCACCTTTTCCCACTTGAAAAATAGGACTTAAATGGTGTGCCTTTGCTCGTAAAAATCTTTTTTGCTTACCTCTTAACATGTTTATCCTCCTAGTTGTGTTAAAACACTGTATCTCATTCTGTCTGTATCTGGAAAAAAACCTTGCCATCTCTCAAATGCTAAAGCTCCTTGGTATACAAACATATCAATGCCATTTTGAGTTTTTGCCCCTCTGGCTTTCGCTTCACTTAATATTTTTGTTTCCAATGGATTATAGATAATGTCACTTACAAATGCTTCCCTCTTCAAATTAGTCATTTTAATGGGCGAAGCACCTATTTTCGGAGACATTCCAATAGAAGTGGTTTGTATAATAAGTTCATATTCGCCAAGCATTTTTTCCGCTAAGGCAACTTCCATTATATTGGTTTTTACCGGAAAAGGACATGCCTCTTTTAAGGCAACTGCTTTTACTAGTGTACGATTACAAATATCTATTTGTTGTACCCCATAGTGAGCCAATGTAAAATAAATGCCTCTTGCAGCACCGCCACTCCCAACAATCAATGTTCTTCTCTGTTTCAAATCAGGTAGTTGTTCTAAAAGCCCTTTTAGATATCCTTCTCCATCCGTATTATACCCCATCCACTTTCCATTTTCACAAACTACCGTATTAACAGCACCAATTGCTTCACTCAGTGGGTCTAGCTCATCCAAATAGGGAATGATTGCTTGCTTATGCGGTACAGTAACATTGAAGCCATCTATATTCATGTCCCTTAAACTTTGCAATCCCACTTCAAGCATTTCCGTTTTTATATGCACTTTTTTCATTTCAGCATCCAATCCATAAAATTGAAAAAGATCATTGTGCATGACCGGTGACATGGAATGTTGAATTGGATCGCCAATTACTGCATAGTTCTTCATTTAAGCAGCTCTCTCCCTTTCCCCTTTTATAAAAAACTTTGCTGCTCACTTATATCAGTGATTTACGCAGCATAGCGTGAACTCCCTTTGGTACATAAACCGATACTTGTATATTCGGTTCATTAACCGTTATCCACCCCAGTCCTGAAAAAACAATATCCGTCTTTGGCTCTTTTATAGAAAAGTCATGTCTAACTAGCTCTGGGAAATCATCCAAATGGTCTCTATTTGGCGGCGTTAATAGCTCTCCTGCATGCTTTTTATATAATTCATCTGCATTTTCCAATTTCGTACGATGTATCGTTATCTCATTAGAAAAATAGCATACAAAACTACTGCGTTCTCCTTTTACAAAATCAAACCTAGCTAGTCCACCAAAGAATAGTGTCTGTTTATCATTTAATTGAAAAATTCTTGATTTAATTTCTTTCTTCGGAGTAATAACTTTTAAATCTTTTTTATCTACAAAATGAGCCATTTGGTGATGATTAATAATTCCTGGTGTATCCACTAAATACTTACTGTCGGATAATGGTATTTCAATAATATCTAATGTCGTACCAGGAAAATGGGAAGTAGTAATCACGTTTTCTTCCCCAGAAACCTCTTTAAGGATTCGATTAATAAATGTCGATTTCCCTACATTCGTACAACCAACTACATACACATTTTTTCCATGACGATGATATTCAATGGCTTCTAATACTTCTTTGATGTTCTTGCCTCTTTCCGCACTAACAAGATAGACATCTTCCGGTCTTAGCCCTAAATCCTTCGCTTCTTTTTTCATCCAATTAATAACTTTTTGCTGTTTCACCGATTTTGGTAAAAGATCGACTTTGTTTCCAATTAGTAAAACTTTATTTTTTCCTGTAAAACGGTGGAGACCAGGGAGCCAGCTGCCGTTAAAATCAAAAATATCGACTATTTTTACAATTAGACTATCACTTTTTCCAATCTCATTTAAAATCTTTAAAAAATCATCGTCTGTTAAAGAAACATCCTGTACTTCATTATAATGCTTTAAACGGAAACATCTTTGACAAATTACTTCTTCCTTTTCTAGAGAAGAAGGAGGTGCATACCCTAATTCATCCTTATTTTCCGTTTGAATGGCAACTCCACAGCCTATACAATGTATTCTTTCTGTCACGTATTAATCCTCCCAAGTCAATTTTCCGTTTCTACGAAACCAATTTAAAATTCTTCTTTCAATTTTCCGATTGATCCTTGTCATAAACCCATCTGTTTGAGCAACAGGAACTACTAAAATGGTGTGAAATCCACTTCTGTTTCCACCAAGAACATCTGTTAATAATTGATCACCTATAACAACTGTTTCTTCTTTTTTAATATTCATTTGCATGATAGCTTTTTTGAAAGCTCGGCCAAGTGGTTTCCGGGCAGCAAAGATAAAAGGAATTTGCAATGGATCAGAAAACGACTTAACCCTTGTTTCTTTATTATTGGAAACAATTGTTACTTTAATGTCATTTCTCTGCATTTCTGCAAACCATTCAATAATTTGCGGTGTCGCAAGCGGGCGATCCCATTCTACTAACGTATTATCTAAATCCGTGATAATCCCCTTAATCCCTTTTTCTTTTAAACTTTCTGGTGAAATCTCAAATATATTTTTAACAAATTGATTTGGCAAAAATTGATTGAACACTTAAAAAACACCTCTTAACTCTCTCATTTCTATTGTTTAACCAGAATGTCCTACTATTATTATGGTAACCATTTTTTTCGATAGAAGAAAGTAATATTATACCGTTTTTCCGCTTAAAGAAGATACCATATCCATTCTTTTTTTAATAAAAATAAAATAATTTTCGACAAAATACGCATTTTTCAACATTTGTGGATAACATTATACACATAATACCCATTGATTTATATGCAATCCACATACTTCTCAACAAAATAATCACAGGTTATCCACTAACTATTGTGGATAAACGAACAGTTGTTCTCTATGTTTATTTTTGTTAAAGTAAGGATACATTATAATATCCAAAAAACTTCCAAGATTAACACGCAGAAAAAGGAACTAAATCAAAAAGTGCTTCCTCCATGAATAATCATGTTGGACAAGCAAGTTTCTCAAAAAATAATGTCGAAATTGTACATCTAATATGTATACTACGCACTTTTTTAAAAGTTATTTCATCATGAAAGCACAAAAGCCTTTTTCAGCATTGAAGATAATTACATTTATATATGTTTTTTAGAAAATGTTCTTACTATATTCGAATGGAGGTGTTTCTGGCATGCGGAAACTGTCAGATGAATTATTGATCGAGTCATACCATAAAGCTCGGGAACTAAACTTAAGCCCTGAATTTATTCGTCTCATCGAAACAGAGATTCACCGACGTTCTCTAAGCAACAAGATAAAAGTCTCCTCTTAAATGAAAGAATAATATGAGCCATCTATACATTTGAAAACAGCCTTAATTGCAGGCTGTTTTTGTTTTTAACGATATTTGATTGTCTCTTCCTTGTACATAATAAATTCACTTTCAAAACAAGGCAAGCCTGCCATCCAAACAAACAATGTGTGCTTATCTTTTTCCATTTTAGCCAACACGGAATAGAAATTCTCATTGAGCCTTTGAAGCATCCAATTCCCTAATTTCGCCGATAACCTCCCCTATTTTAACCGGATACGGTATAGAAATAAAGTCCTTCTCTATAAATGTATTTTTTTCAAATAGTAACACAACGGTCGAGCCGAAGGAAAAATAGGCCATTTCCTCACCTTGTACTAAGCGGTCTTTTTTATGGCTTAGTACGATAGAATTAATAAACATCGCACCAACCTTTACCATACAAATACTACTTCCTTCTTCTGTTTGGATTTCAGTTATAGAGCGATAATTTTTAGAAAGGGTCGAATCCCCCCACTTTAAACCATATTTATTAACAGGATACGATTTACTTCCAAGCGTCCAACGCTTTTTTACTAAGCCTGTTGCAGGACAGTGAATTCGATGATAATGACTAGGACTTAAATAAAATATGAGATACGTCCCACCTACGTATTTATCAACCGTTTTTTCATCACCAAGCATTTCATGAATCGAATACGATTTTCCTTTCACTAAAATAGAACGATCCGTCCTTACTTGCCCAATATCTTCAATTACCGCATCAACAGGACTTATGATTTCTCGAGTCTCCGCATCTACCTTTCTACAATTGACTTTTAATTTTCTAATAAAAAATTCGTGTAATGACCGATATTCATGTAGCTGTTTTTCCATTTCATCTATATTTATTTTATAAACTTTTGCAAAGGAAGGAATAATATAACGGCTCCATCTAGAATAAGCAAATTTCTTAATTAAATAGGAACTCCATCTTCCGTTTGTTAGTTCAATACAAAGTCGATACATTGTTTCTTTCAATGAAGCAATCCTCCAATAAATAAAATTTTTCTTTACGGATATTCATATACTACATTAAAATTATATATGATTATATAAAATAGTTGTATGAAATTCATTTCATACTGGGAGTGAATCTAATGTTTCTACATGGAGTTTTAGAACAAACTATCAAGAAAATTAAAACTCAACTGGCTAATGTTTTAACCTTAACGAATATTTCTTTAGGTGCTTTTGCAATTATCTATAGTTTAAAGGGACATCTTCAATTAAGTCTATTACTTATTTTTATCGCCGCCTTAGCAGATAGACTTGATGGAATGACTGCCAGAAAATTTAATATTGAATCAGAACTTGGCAAACAGCTGGACTCTATGAGCGATATCATTTCATTTGGGGTAGCACCAGCATTATTAGTATATCAAGGGGTACTATTTGATTTGGGGGCACCAGGCTCTTTTTTTACAGTGCTTTATATTGTGTGTGGCGCTTTTCGATTAGCTCGATTTAATATTACTGAAAGTCATGGCTTTTTTACAGGCTTACCAATTACGGCTGCTGGTTGTATCTTAACGTTTAGCTGTCTATGGTTTGCTTTCATCCCTCCACACATTTATTTATTTCTGATGCTCATTCTTTCAGTATTAATGATTGGGAGTTTTAAGTGGAGAAAAATTTAACAAACAATTTATCCTTTTTATAAGGCGATAGATTAATTCTGAGAACCACATAACTGCTTAAAGAAGCTGTTATGTGGTCTCTTTACTTTTGATAACTTTTTAAAGGCGTCCATTGCCCTTATTTTGGTCCGAACACACCACTTAATATCTATTCGTTGGTTAGTGCCAAGAACTCTTCTACATCCTTTATACAAAGCTCAATCGCACTATTCCAAAAATCTTCTTTCGTTAAATCAATTTGAAGATGCTTATATGCCAACTCTTCCACCGTCATGCTTGCTGTATCCTTTAATAAAGCAATATACTTCTCTTCATACCCCTTACCTTCCTCAATTGCCTTTGCATAAATTCCAAGCGAAAATAGGAAACCAAATGTATAAGGGAAATTATAAAAAGGTACACCTGTAATATAAAAATGTAATTTTGAACCCCAGAAAGATGGATGATATTCCTCTAAGGAGTCTCCATATGCTTCTTTTTGTGCATCCAGCATTAACGAATTTAGTTGTTCTTTAGAAACTAGACCATTTTGGCGTTTTTCATAAAAGCTTGTTTCAAAAAGAAAGCGCGCATGAATATTCATCAATAATGCTATGGAGCGCTGTATTTTGTCTTCTAATAATACTACCTTTTCTTCTTCTGTTGAAGCAGCTTTTACTGCCGCATCTGACACAATCATCTCTGCAAATGTAGACGCTGTTTCAGCCACATTCATCGCATAATTCCTATTTAATGTATGCATATCCCTCATTACGTAAGTATGAAAGCCATGACCTAATTCATGGGCTAATGTCGAGACATTGGAGGGAGTACCAGAATACGTCATAAAAATACGTGACTGAGCACTTTCTGGAAAATAGGTGTGAAAGCCTCCTGGTCTTTTTCCTTTTCTATCTTCTGCCTCAATCCAGCTCTCTTCAAACGCTTTTTTTGCAAAAGCGGCCATCTCAGCGCCAAATTGTTCGAAGTGCTTAATAATAAATTCAGCACCTTCTTGGTACGACATTTTTGTTTCTACCTTTCCAAGCGGTGCATCTAAGTCATACCAGCTTAATTTCTCTAATCCTAACAGTTTGGCTTTTCTATCTAAAAATTGTACAAACGGCTGTTTATTTTTTGCAATAGCATTCCACATCGCTTGTAATGTTTCTTCTTGCATACGATTAATGGCTAACGGCTCTTTCAAAAAACTACTCCAGCCTCTCATACCATAAACATTCAATCGAAAGCCAGCTAAATGGTTTAATGTTTTTGCAAGCACTTCACCATTTGCATCCCATGCTTTTTCCCATTCTGAAAACACTTTTTTCCTAACCATGCGCTCAGGACTTGAAAATTTATTTGCTGCTTGTCCAACAGATAAATTTTCCTCCTCAAAAGGAATCTGGATTTTTCCAACAATGGTATCATACATTTGGCCCCAGCCATAATATCCATCAACACTTAATTTATTTATGAGTGTTTCTTCTACTTCTGATAATTTTTCTTTTGCAGCTGTTCTTCTTTCCGACAGTACAAAATAAAGTTCTTCCAGATCGTTACCTTTAAATAAAGAATCCCATTCTATGTCACTATATAAAGATAATTTTCCGTCCAAGATAGTTAATACATTTTGAAACGAAGTACTTAGTTCTGTTACTCTCCCTCTTAGTGTACTCGCTTCTTTATCCTCCATATTCTGTGCCTCTAAACAACTGACAAAGGCACCTGCTTGTCTTACTTTTTTTACCACGATCTCAAACTGTCCTACAATTTCCCGTAAAGCCTCTACCTCTGCTTCTTCTTTTAATGGCTCAAACTTATGTACATATGTTGACAATTTATCAATTTCATCTATTGAAATGGCAATATGCTCTCTAAACTTTGAGGAATCACTGCCTCCAGGAAATAATCCTTCTAAATCCCATGTTTCTTGATATTTTTTAATGTACACTATACTCAAGCTCCTTCCTTTAATTACTACTATGCCATTATAGTTTGATTATCGAACTATTTCCATTATTTCTATGAAAATAGTAAAATTTTTCAGACTAAAAGAAGCAAGCACCCCGATTTTAATCAAGATGCTCATTAACAACTAAAAATGACAGAAAGCTTGCATGTATTGTCCATTATTTTAGTAGCACTAATAACTTTTATCAAAAAAATATATGCTTGCCTATTCTTCTTTCTTTTTTACTTACCGATAATAACTGCCAAATGCCCAAAAACCCCAAAATAGAATAATAACAATAAATAGAATGATTAAGAATGCGTACCAGAAACCACCAGCTCCACCATATACTCCTCCATATGCTGGATAAGGGGCACCACCATATCCAACTGGCGCAGGTCCTATTCCTCCAAGTGGAACAGCGGGTGGTACTTGATTCGAATATCCATAACCAACCATTAAAATTCCTCCTCTCTTTCTATAAAATATTCTTATTTTGTTCCTAATGTTTTAGGCAATTGTCCTATTTTCTAGCAATTTTCCTACTTTCGCCGATTACTTCTTCTTTCTTCTAACTAGTAATGAACGCATTAAATCCTGCTTCCCTTGCTCTTTGTGCTAATCGCTCCGCATTATTTCTATTACTAAATGCTCCAATTTGTACTTTAAATAGGGTGTCTCTAAACAAAACAGCAGTGTCAAACCCTTTTTCACTTGCTTGAGATGCTGTTTTTTCGGCATTTTCTTTTACTTTAAAAGCTCCGATTTGTACACGGTATATCGGAGACTGAGTTTGTTTTTTCTGAAGGGAAAAAGCGCTTTCTAATCCGTTGACATGCCCTCTAGCAATCTTTGTAATGAAATTGCTGTCT
Organism: Niallia sp. RD1; assembly: GCF_024219955.1. Taxonomy (NCBI): domain Bacteria; kingdom Bacillati; phylum Bacillota; class Bacilli; order Caryophanales; family Bacillaceae; genus Niallia; species Niallia sp. RD1. The sequence continues at coordinate 4,920,968 of NZ_CP100420.1, forward strand.
TTTAACTGATTAGCATCTATTGCTGTATCAATAAATCCATTTTCTGTTAACAGCGCAGGCATGATTGTTTCTCTCAATACATGGAAATTCGCACTTTTCTTTCCTCTATTGTTAAATCTGGTCTCAGCAATTACTTCTTCATGAATCTCATTCTGATAAGTTGATGTTGGTGCACCAACTCCTGGAAATATATAACTTTCAAAGCCAGTACCACCACCTGCATTAACATGAATTGAAAGAAAAAAATCAGCATTCCAGTTATTGGCGGCATTCGTTCTTGCTGCCAGGCTTACCGTTGAATCGCCATTACGACTCATCCGAATTTCTACTCCTTCATATTCATTTTGAAGAATATTTCTAATCTGTTGAGCAATCATTAATGTAATATTTTTTTCTTGTAATCCATTTCCTACTGCTCCAGAATCAGATCCACCATGGCCAGGATCGATAAAAATTTTCACCATGCTTTTCACCACCTTTCTAATAGTATAGAAAGGTGGTGAAAAATCGCTTGTTTTAAAGCCCATATATCACACATTATTATTCTTATACTATTAAGTTGCAAAGAAAATGGTTCTCTTTTTAGGCATAAACCTACGTTAGTAAAGGCAAGCTTTACGCCGATTCTCTTATTACTTGCTTGACGGCAAAATAATATTCTCCCTTTCTATATTCTCAATATATTTCACTTCATGAATAGCACCATTCTCATCACAATAATAAATGGATTTACTAATAATCGTTTCCTCGTCTTCCCCAAAACTTAAAAATACGATATACTTAATCGTTCTTTCTTGCAAACCTTCCATATCGATGCTGTCATTTTCCGAAACAAATTGATACGTTGGTTGCGAACCCAAATCAAATCTCCATACAACATTGTTGTACATATCACCTCTAACTACTTCATGCTTCATGCCTAGATTGGAGTTGATGTCAGCTTTACTTTGTATATTTCTTATTGTATCTTTTAGCTCAGACATGGAATAATTGAATTCATCATGATGTGTGCTTGCTTTAAAATCCTCCATACCATGCATTGGCCAAGTGGTGGTAAGCAAAGATATCAATAATGTTAAGAATAGTATGTGTCTTATAAACACTGGTCTTCAACCCCTTCAATAAGCTCTAATCCTTCCGTTTTGCAACAACGTTATCCCACACTCTTAACGGACAGTAAGACTCCCCCCTCAAGCTTAGGAGAATACGAGGAAAATAGGTGGGAGATCAACTGTTCGTAAAGGTCCGATTGGTTCAACTAACCATCAGTGGGGGAAAAAGGATCTGCCCACTGACAGAAGTTTCACTTTATATTTCATTTATATTACAAATATTTTAAAATATTTACAGGATGCAAAAATTTTTTGAGGCAATTCATTTTTTCCTTATAAAAATATTTGGAGGGCCTGTACCTTTTTAACCCTATGATTTTCGTAATCTAAAAATGATTAAATTTTCCAATTCTTTCGTTCTCCACCCTTTACTTATTCGCATACTTTAAAAGGACATGCATACAATGTAAGGAAGGAGGAGAGAAAAGGTGAAAAAAATCTCTTTAATATCCATTATCATCTTATTGGGTTTTATTGCTTACATAGAAACTCCAACTGCTAAAATTAATAAAAATCAAGTTCTCTTTTATGGATCTACAAATGAAGAGCAAGAGGTTTCCAGTAATGCCAGTGAAATATTTGGTGCTCCTGATCTTGAATATAAATTAGATGAGACAAAAGAAGTGGATGGGTTTATAGTGGAAGTTTACCGAGAATATGAAATTTACAAAAATCGGCAAGGAGAAGTAGTAAAAACCGTAGCTACCGACAACACAGAATACATACATTACGCAAAGTATAAAAGATAAAATAAGCCGCTTAGTCAAAGATACGAACCAATCGACTAAGCTGCTCTTTTATCCTTCTCGCCTTTTCAACTAGATTTTCTATTAGTTTATGATGTTTTTTATGCAAAACGATCCTCATAAGAATGCATATTGTTAACATTCTTATGTAAAATTGTTATTCATTTTTTCGCTTTTTTTCCTTTTCGGCCCGGTAGAATTCATGAAACATTTTCATCAAGGCTCTCTTTTCTATTCGCGAAACATAGCTTCTCGATATTCCTAGTTCTTTCGCAATTTCTCTTTGTGTTTTTTCCTTCTTTAAATCGAGACCAAATCTTCCGATAATCACTTCTTTTTCTCTTTCATCTAATACATCAATATATTCTTTTACTTTTTCGAGCTCCATATTTAACTGTATCGTATTTACAACATCTTCCGATTCTGATTTTAGTACATCTATAAGACTGATTTCATTTCCTTCCTTATCTTGACCAATTGGATCATGAAGAGAAACATCTTTTTTTGTTTTCTTCAAAGCTCGAAGATGCATAAGTATTTCGTTTTCAATACAGCGAGCGGCATAAGTAGCTAATTTTGTTCCTTTTCCCTCTGAAAAACTCTCTATCCCTTTTATGAGACCGATTGTTCCAATCGAAATTAGATCTTCTGAATCTTCCCCTGTATTTTCAAATTTTTTCACAATATGGGCAACTAAACGCAAATTATGCTCTATTAGCATATTTCTCGCATGCGAATCACCTTCAGCCATCAATCGTAAATATTTCTTTTCATCACTCGCTGATAATGGTTGGGGAAATGCATTGTTCTTAACATAGGACACAAGAAAAACCAATTCTTTGAGTAAAGCTCCAAGCGACAACAAGATTCCAGTCATCTTTCCACCTCCACATTCAAGGACAATTGCCTATACTTCATTACTATGTAAAAAGTGAGGTGGTTTTGCATGTCCAAGTGACAATAAACTTTGGAAAATCTATTTTATTTTGGTTTATTCACTATCTGCTTTGGGTAATATCAAGAAGCACAAAATCGATAAACTTCTATTTAATTATTTTCTATGGATACAAAAAACAATGAATAATTTTCCAATTATTTTAAAATGAATACAAAATTCTCATTATTTCCTTGTATAATACATATATTGATAGCTTTTTTCTATTACATGGGGGTGGACAAACAAAATGGATACTAAATATTTGGATTTACTAACAGAAAAGTATGATTCTGAAGAAAAAGTGGTTACTGAAATAATAAATTTAGATGCCATACTCAATCTTCCAAAGGGGACCGAGCATTTTGTCAGTGACCTGCATGGAGAGTATCACGCATTTCAACATGTTTTAAGAAATGGTTCTGGAAATGTTAAGGAAAAAATTCGCGATTTATTTAAAGACGAGCTTTCCAAAACGCAAATCGATGAATTTGCAACATTGGTATATTATCCAGAAGAAAAGCTAAAAAGAGTAGTAAATTCATTTATACATACAACAGAACTGGATACTTGGTATGCTGATACGATCGAAAGGATGATTCGCCTAGTATCCTATGCATCTTCCAAGTATACAAATTCCAAAGTGAGAAAAGCGTTGCCACAGCAGTTTGTTTACATAATTGAAGAATTATTGTATGAGAAAAATGAATTAAATAATAAAACCGATTATTATTCAAGCATCATTAACAGAATTATTTCTTTAGGACAAGCGAATAAATTAATTATCGGCCTATCCTATACAATACAAAGACTAGTTGTTGATCATTTGCACGTCGTTGGAGATATATATGACCGAGGACCCTACCCCGATAAAATCATCGAAACATTAATGGAGTATCACTCCGTGGATATACAGTGGGGGAATCATGATGTTCTATGGATTGGTGCATTTGCAGGGTCAAAAGTCTGTCTTGCTAATATTATTCGTATTTGTGCAAGATATGATAATTTAGATATTATCGAGGATGCATATGGCATAAACTTACGGCCACTCTTAAATTTAGCGAATAAATATTATAACGATAATAAAGCTTTTCGTCCGAAAATGAATGCCAAAAAAGAAGAAAACTCAGAAGAAAATATTTTACAAATAACAAAAATTCATCAAGCTATTTCCATCATTCAATTTAAACTAGAAATGCCTATTATCAAAAGACGTCCTGATTTCCAAATGCACCACCGTCTACTTTTAGAAAAAATTAATTACGAGAATAATACCATTGATTTAAACGAAAAAAATTATTCACTAGAAAATATTTGTTTTAATACAATTAATCCAAAAGATCCTTCAAAGCTATTAAAAGAAGAAGAACAAGTCATGGATAAGCTGCTTTTTTCGATCCAGCATTCAGAGAAACTTGCAAGGCACATTCACTTTCTTATGAATAAGGGGAATCTATACTTAAGATATAACAGCAATTTATTAATCCATGGTTGTATTCCTTTAAATGAAGATGGAACAATGAAAACGATGCGCATTGATGGAAAAGATTATTGCGGAAAGGAATTATTTGATCTATTTGAATACTATTTACGCTATAGCTTTAATCATCCTGAAATATCGGATGACTTTGCAACAGATTTAGTTTGGTATTTATGGACTGGTGAAAATTCCTCGTTATTTGGCAAAAAAGACATGACTACATTCGAGCGGTATTTTATTAAAGAAAAGGAAATCCATAAAGAGAAAAAGAATCCTTATTACTCCTTGCGAGAAAACGAAGAGGTATGTCGCCACATTTTAGAAGAATTTGGGCTAAATCCTGATCAAGGACATATTATTAACGGGCATACACCCGTAGCTGAGATCAATGGAGAAAACCCAATTAAAGCCAATGGGAAAATGATTGTTATTGATGGTGGTTTCTCCAAAGCCTATCAATCAAAAACAGGAATCGCAGGCTACACTTTATTATATAACTCTTATGGCATGCAATTGGTTGCACATAAGCGCTTTACTTCAAAGGAAGATGTTTTAGAAAATGGTACAGATGTCTTGTCTGTAAAAAGAGTAGTCGATAGAGAGTTACAACGCAAAAAGGTATTAGAAACAAATGTAGGTCAAAAATTACTGGAGCAAATGAATGATTTAAATCGATTGTTGGAATACCGCTATATTAAAAAATAAGAGAAAAAACAAGCAGCGGGTTTTTATTTTAGCCCGCTGCTTGTTTTTTTCTGTAATTCTTTTTTATCGATAGAAGATTGCTTCCTCATAAGCGCTTCATTCTTGCAGGTTGTTCATTCAAACCCCTAAGTTAGTCAGTATCTTTCTCCGCCCATAAGATTGATTGTCGACATTGCAAGATGATCAAAAACATTTTTATCCACCTCTCCTTTTTATCTATATTTTTATTAGAAATGCATCATAGAAAACTGTTTCCTTCTATTTTCTTCCATAATTTCTTCAATATTTTGCTGATGAATGATTTCTTCTTCAGTCATTTGTTTTTGATGTACAGTAATTGTAAAAAATAACATATTTATCGTCATAATTATCACCACCTATGATGTTAGTAATTGATTCGAGAAAAATACCCAGATCGAATTTGCTTGTTTTTTGTTTCTTCGAATATTTGCTCGATTTCCTGTAAATGAGCATGTTCTTCTTCACTCCACTTTTTCAAGTTAATAGTTATTGTAATAAAGAAAATATTTAAGGTCATGTCTTCACCTCCCAAGAGTGAATTTTTTTACAACCTATGGTTTAAATAGCCAATTTCATGCAGCTTTCTGCGATTTTCCTCCATTCTCTTCTCCATTTCCATCTCTTGTAACCACTCTGTGTTTGTATACTGCTTTTTCTTAATCGTTACCGTTAGAAAAATTAGATTTAACGTCATCTTTCCCACTCCTAATTTTCGTTTTTTTTCCATAAATGGTATATTTTTCTCGTGAGCGCACAAAAAAACCGCAAATAGACTGATCTGCGGTTCAAAAAAAGGCATAATAAAACCGCAGGACACGACTACCCAGCGGTTGGAATATTTTGTTAAAATAAAACTAAGATAACAAATCCCATTCCGAAGTGGTTGAATTCGTGTATGTTACATATTTAATTACTACTACACTGTTTAATTCTGGTAAATTTCTGACCATTTTATTCAACCTCCTTAGAATTTTTTTGTTCTCACATTGGTAATTATATCCTTCGATGCCATTTTTGTAAACCTCTTTTTGAAAAAATGGACATTTCACACTATTTTTCAAGTTTTTTTGTTATATCTGCTTCTATGAAGTTTGTTGCTATTGCCCGCAGCCCCTTATTCTCTACATTCAGAAAGATTATGGCTAAAATCCCCTTTAAATCTAACTTATGATTCTTTCCATTCATCCAAAAGTTTTTTTAATTTCTTAGCTTTACCCAAAAATAAAATCGAAGCACTTAAGAAAAGAATCGAAGTAATGAGCATTCCAATGTTATAACCAGCTACCTTGTCCATTTTCGGAATGATTATTCCTATATAAAAAAACGCTCCAACTGCTAATAAAACGGTGCCGAATTGCTGATAATCAGATATTTTGTCCGTTAAGATTTTCATCTTTTTCTCCATTTCTTCCCCTACTTCCTAGTAAACTATATAATTACCATAACATAGGAATAGAAGAATAAGCTTTATGAAATCAATAGCTAAATTGCGATATTATGGAAAATACAGCGATCTCCGCAACTAAGTATCCATCAAACAAAAGAGATTTACAAATAGATGCACTATCTGTAAATCTCTTGTCTATTATTATTGTAATGCCTGTTTTAGATCTTCGATTAAATCTTCTACGTCTTCTAAGCCAACCGATATTCTTACAAGTCCATCTGTGATACCAAGCTCCGCTCTTCTTTCTGCTGGGATAGACGCATGCGTCATTCTCGCAGGCACTGAAATTAAGCTTTCTACAGCTCCCAAGCTTTCAGCAAGCGTAAAATATCTAACTTTCTCTAAAAGCTTATCAGCGTTCTCTGCGCTTCCTACATCAAAGCTTACCATTCCACCAAATCCAAGTGCTTGCTTCTTGCTTATTTCATGATTCGGATGAGCAGGAAGTCCTGGATAATATACTTTTGAAATGGCAGCATGCTCTTCTAGAAAAGCTACAATTTGTTTTGTATTACTTTCATGCTCCTCCATGCGAATTCCTAGTGTTTTCATCCCTCTTATTAAGAGCCATGAATCATGTGGTCCTAACACTCCACCTGTTGAGTTTTGCACAAAATGAAGATCTTCACCTAATTTTTCATCATTAACAACAACTAAGCCTGATACTACATCACTATGGCCTCCCAGATACTTCGTTGCGCTATGAAGAACAATATCTGCCCCTAATATTAGTGGAGTTTGCCAATAAGGTGTAGAGAAAGTATTGTCTACTATCGTTAATAATCCATTTTCTTTGGCAACACGAGATGCTGCTTCTATGTCTGTTATTTTTAATAATGGATTCGTCGGCGTTTCTATATATAGCGCTACTGTATTTTCTTTTATAGCCTCATGAATGTTGCTTATATCACTTGTATCAATAAAGGTGGCCTCTATACCAAACTTATTTAACACCTTTGTCATAACACGGAAAGTTCCACCATACACATCGTCTGTTAATAGAACATGGTCTCCCTTTTTAAATAGCATCATAACCGCAGTAATAGCTGCCATACCAGAACTGAAAGCAAAACCCCTTTTTCCTTCTTCTAAATCCTTGATGAGCTCTTCTAAAGCATGACGAGTAGGATTTCCAGTTCTAGAATATTCAAAGCCTTTATGATTTCCAATTCCGTCCTGTTTATATGTGCTTACTTGATAAATAGGAACATTAACTGCACCAGTATGAGGATCTCCTGGAACTCCACCATGTATTAATTTCGTTTTTCTTTTCATTTAAATTCCTCCATCAAATATTTTCTTGCTTATATAACGATCACTAGAATCAGGGAAAATTACAACAATATTACTGCCACTTTTTGCTTTCTTAGCTTCTTGTATAGCGGCATATAAAGCTGCTCCTGAGGAACTGCCTACAAGCAGACCTTCCTTTTTGGCTACAAGCTTTACATAATGGAAGGCATCTGCATCAGAAACAGTATAAATTTGATCAAAATAGCTTTTATCCATATATGCTGGTAAAAACTCCATCCCAATTCCTTCTGTTTTATGCGGGCCACTTTCCCCTCCATTTAAAATAGAGCCCTCTGGTTCTACTATTACTGCTTTAACACCTGGATTTTGTTCTTTTAAATACCGAGCCGTTCCCATAAAGGTTCCGCCTGTGCCAGCACCAGCGATAAATATATCAACTTGATGATTTAATTGCTCCCATATTTCCGGACCGAGTGTTTTATAATACGTATTAGGATTTGCCTCATTTTCAAATTGTCCTGGGATATAAGAGTTAGTAATTTGTTCTTGCAGTTCTTTCGCTTTTTCGATTGCACCTTTCATTCCTAATGAAGTTGGTGTATGAATAATTTCTGCTCCCAACGCTTTCATTATCTCTTGCTTTTCCAGGCTAAACTTCTCAGGTACACAAACAATTACCTTTATACCTGTATTTAACGATGCAAGTGCTAACCCGATTCCCGTATTCCCCGCAGTAGGTTCGATAATCGTGCCGCCTTCAGCAAGTTTTCCACTCTGCAATGCTTCTTGAATTAATTCATATCCTAGTCTATCTTTTATACTTCCACCTGGATTATAAAATTCCAATTTGGCAAATATACGAACATTTTCAGGTAATGAAAAATGAGTAAGTTCAACCATAGGTGTACGACCAATTAATTGATGTACATTCTGATAAACATTCAAACTCTACACCCCCCTTTTATTCTTACCTTATTTACAAGAAATTTCGTTCCATCCATAAATTACTTCCGTTCCAACTATTCTTAGTGATTTACTAGTGTTTAGAGATGAAGAAGGGCGAAATACTCCCCTTCTTTATCTCTTTTTAAATTTGGCTGTTTTTCGTAAAGTTTGTTGCGATTACCCGAAGCCGGAATACACTTCGCTTTCCGTGGGGCTAAGCTTGAGCCTCCGGGGTCTCAGACTGTCTCGCTAATCCCCGTGGCGTCTACGTGTATTCAGTCTGCTCCATTTTTCCAACTAATTCTTTTTTTCGATGGAAAAACAACAATCCTTTAGAAGAAAACACCCTTAAATTTTATCAACGATTCCCATTACTAAATTTGCTGAATGTACAGCAGCTTTTTCTAAGTATTGGTCAAAAGATAGATGGGATTCCTTCCCAGCAATATCTGATAAAGAGCGTATAATTACAAATGGTATATTGTATTGATAGGCAACCTGAGCGATGGCTGCTGCTTCCATTTCAACAGCTTGCAGATTTTCGAATTTCGATTTTATAAACGCTGCTTTTTCTGGCTGATTAATAAACGAGTCACCAGTTGTAATCAATCCTGTTACTACTGTATGATTACCAATTTCTTTTGCACTTTGTTCTGCAACAGCAATTAGTTTTTCATTTGCCTTAAAACTTGCTGGCATTTGTGGGACTTGCCCGTATTCATAGCCGAAAATAGTAGCATCTACATCATGATGACGCACTTCATTCGAAATGACAACATCTCCTACTTCTAGCTCAGGATTCAACCCTCCTGCTGAACCAGTATTAATGAGATAATCTGGCTTAAATGTTTGAAGAAGAATTGTGGTACTCATCGCTGCATTGACTTTCCCTATACCTGAGCGAAGTAAGACAACTTCTTTTCCAAATAATTCGCCTTCAATAAATTGAAATCCAACGACTGTGTGTTCTTTCTTATTTACTATTTTTTCGCGTAATAAAGTTACTTCTTCTTCCATTGCACCGATTATTGCGATTTTCAATTCATTAACCTCTTTCGTTTATTTTTTCCCCTTCCATAATCCAGACAAAATCATTCATCTTTTTGAAATGTGTAGTAAAACCATTCTTTTCTAAGAGTTCTGTTAGAATGGGGATTGTTGTATAATATTCTCTCTGTAAGTCTTCTGCTAAATTATGCTGCCCTTTTTTACTTGCATCTAGAATTGCTTGGTTGTACGCTTCTTTTGTGACATACATAGTATCAGCAAACACTATTTTACCACCTATAGGTAGAAGATTACTATACTGTTTAATCGCTTCTTCTTTTTCTTGATCGGTTAAATGATGAAATGCATAGGTACTTACAAATGTATCTGGTTTACTATCTAACTTAAATTGAAGAAAGTCACCCTCTATTAACTGTGCCTTTGCACCGATTTTTTCCTTCGCCAACTTTCTCATAGCAGGTGATGGTTCAATTGCAGTAACCTTTAAACCCTTTGCAATCAATTTTAGTGTAAGGTTTCCTGTACCAGGTCCGAATTCGACAACATGACCAGTGGAACGTTCTGCTACATTATTTAAAATATGATCATAATGGTGAAAAACTGCTTCATACTCTTTGTTATTCGTAAGACTGTCATCATAAGAATCAGCCCATTGTTCAAATATCTCAAGGAACTCTTTTCCCATAGCTTTGCACCCCTGTTGTTTAAATATATATAATTCCTATAAGTATACTATGGTTTTTAATATTACTTGTTCTTAATTTATCATATCTTCCTTTTTCTAATCAAGAATCTTTAAATAGTAAGTTTATTCCCTATTTTGCAATAATTATTCCATCTGTTTATCTATTTTGTTATTATTCCATTATGTGCTTATGGTATGATAATTTTACTGTTAGAAAGAAAGGAAGTTTGAAGCATGAATATCCAATTAGAAATGATAGAGGATAAAGTGGAATTTTTTGAAGGGGAGAGTCTGAAGACAATTGAGAAAAAAATCAATGAACAAATTGAAGTGAATAAAGCCATTTTACTTTCTGTTCATTCCGTCTCCCATCAAGTCACTATATTAGATAATGGTCGACCTTATTATACAGCGGTGGTTCATTTCAAAGTGAAGAAAAGTTATTAAAAACAAACAAAAAAACTGGAGATTATTTCTCCAGCTCTTTTTTTACCGAATATTCAAGTCTTTTATTTCTTCTACTTTTGTCGGTTTCCATCCACTTCCATCAACCCATTCAATATACACTCTATATTTTTCAGATTTGTCCTTGGATGATACGGTTCCAATGGATTTATGTGGATCTTGATTATTGTTGCCGAGGAACCACAAAGTCATATTCCCGTTATCTAAACCAGTCGCATAGGACAATGCTTTTATCTGCTCATTCCAATCTACACCTTCTGAATAAGAGGCAACATGTTCACCCGTTTGTGTTGTTCCAACTGGCCGCCAGGAAGAATTTTCTATCGTTTTAATGACATTAGAGTCACTGCCGCCTTCTGTGACGACTTCTCCATCTTCTGATTCCTCTTCCTCTTCAGTAGTAGTATTTTCATCTGTATTATCCGATCCAGTTGTTGAACTAGCTGTTTCTTTATCACCAGATGCCTGTTGCCCAGTTTTCGTATCACTATCTTTATTTTTATCAGCATTTTTTTCATCATTTGTATGAAAAATAGAATAAGATACGAAAACTATTAGTAGAATAACGACAATAATTAATCCATTTAGAATAAAGTTTGTTTTCTTTCTTTTGGAACGTTGTTGATATCTTGTTCTACCTTCATCATTTATCTCTTTACTCAAGGTGTTTCTCCTCCTATTGACTTTCCATATCCTTAAATACAAACGATTATTTTTTCACTGTACCTATTTTAACATGGTAGTGTACTTTTAGAAAAGCAAGAACCATATATGTCTACTATTGAGCGGACTTTTGCTCCTTTTCATAAACCCCTTTTACCACCTCTGCAAAAAGCTGATTTACTCCACCTTCGTCCGAGTAAACATCTAGATTCACCGTTACTAATGCATATTTAGGATTATCGAATGGGAAGTATCCTGCAAACCATTTATTATGAAGCTGCTTTCCCTCTTTCAAAACACCTGTTTCTGCAGTCCCTGATTTACCTGCAACTTCAAAAGGTAGATCCTGGAACCATCTACCAGTCCCTTTTTCGTTTGTGACAACTTCTCTTAACAGCTTTTGCAATCTTGAAGCAGTATAGGGGGAAATCTTCTCTCCGTCCAGTTCTTGTCTGTCAAAAGAGTATAAGGTTGTGCCATTTTTGTATTGAATATCTGAGACAACTCGTACACTTTCTTTCGTACCTCCTCTTGCAATCGTCGCCATCATATTCGCCACAGCTAACGGTGTAACACGAACCTCATGTTGACCAATTCCAGTTAAAGCAACATAGTTTTTATCCTTTTTTGCTTCCTCGTTGAGAAACACTCTTCCCTTTTCTTCTCCACTAAACTGTTGAAATTCTGCTGAATGAAAGATACTTCCCTGCCAACCAACCAAGCTTGTTAAAGATAATTTTTCGGCATATATCTCCAGTAAATTTTCATCTATCTCTTTTAAGTCTTTCGCCAATGTTCCAAATGTGTTGTTACAGCTAACCGCAAAGCTTTCTGTAAAATTCAGCATTCCATGCTGATAATTCGGGTCTTGCTCTCCATTAATCTTCTTACTACAATCATACTGCGTATTGGCGTCATCTAATTTATTATCAATCGCTGCCGCTGCGATGACGGTCTTAAACACAGATCCAACTATCTGCTGTTTTAGCATGTAGTTATTTACTCCATCTGTCTGGTATGGATTTGTTTTATTTATCTGTGGTCTAGAAACCATTGCCGCAACAGTATTATCCTCAAGATTCAACAGTACTAGTCCACCCTTCTTTATACCTTGTTCATCAACTAATTTTTCAGCCATCTCCTGTAGTTCTGTATCAATTGTAGTTCGAATATTAACAGGATAAAAAGGATTTGCTGGTTCCACGTATTTAACATTCAATCCAAAAAGTGGTCCACCTTTCGCATCGACATGATAAACAAGTTTTGATTCCCCATCTGGCAAAAGAAATTCATCAAAACTTCTTTCCAATCCTGTTAAGCCAATTAATGTTGTGCCTACAAGCTCTCTATCTGGATATCGCTTTTGTAATTGCTCTTCATTTTGTCCCGTTATACCGAGTAATTGTTCAGCGATATTGTTATTAATATGAAATTTTTTTTCGGCAGCAAATACACCTGGAATTTTCAATTGATTAATTGCAGACATCTGGCTGCTTGTTAATTCTAAAGGGTTCTTACCTCCAAAGACTACTGGATCTTTGGCATCTATAATACTTTTCTTTACATTGTATTCACTAGTCCCAATAATATCCGCTACTTTTTTGCTATTCCATTCCATTTTATTTAAAAAGGGAAATAATATTAAAACAGATTTTGTCTGATGTGTAAGCGAATCTCCATTTTTATCAAGAAAAGTTCCCCTGCCATTGTCCAACAGCATTTCCTGTGATCTTTGCTTTACGCTTGCTTCCACCAAATTAATATTGTGCTTTGTAAAATGATTTGTCTCTACTAATTGCACTTGTATTAATCGTCCAAGCAAAACACATAAGGCAAGTAAAAAAACGATACCAATGCCAACTATTCTTTTTCTCCACATATAAAAAACACCTCATCAAGAGTGTTGACGAGGTGCTTTATTTATAAACAAAAACAAGATAACTTTTTATTCTAGGTGTTTTCGTATTGATTATTGCTATAAAACGCAGATTGAATACACTTCGCTTTTCGTAGGGCAAGCTTTTAACCTCTTCAGGCATCACAAGCTACTTTCACCTGTCTCGCTAATTCCCCCATGAGTCTACGTGTATTCCGCCTGCTCCATTTTTTTCAACTAATTCTTTTCTCCTATTGAAAAAACAACAATCATTTAGAAAACAGCCTATTTAATTGAAACGATTTGTACATTCATCTCTCCACCTGGAGTTTGTACATTTACTTTATCTCCAACTTTTTTCCCGATTAAGCTCTTCGCAATCGGTGAATCATTAGAAATTTTCCCTTCAAATGGATCTGCCTCTGCACTACCAACGATTGTATACGTTTCCTCTTCACCATCTGGAAGTTCAATAAAAGTAACCGAACTACCTAGAGAAACTGTATCACGGTCCAACTCATCCTCAGAGATAATTTTTGCATTTCGAATCATATTTTCAATTGTAGTAATACGACCTTCTACAAAAGCCTGTTCTTCTTTTGCTGAATCATACTCAGAGTTTTCGGATAAATCACCGAAACTACGGGCGATTTTAATACGTTCCACTACTTCTTTACGTTTTACTGTTTTTAGTTGTTCTAGTTCCTGTTCTAATTTTTCTTTACCTGCTAATGTCATTGGAAATTCTTTTTCGATTGCCAAAATCTTCACTCCTTCAAGTATGGGATATGTAGAAAAAATAGCACAAATGCTATTTTAGAAAATCCCTAATATTTATGTATTTAAAGATAATTGCACGACAACTTTGATAGACGCGCTTTTTTTCTAATAGAATGAGTTTAATACGGATTGAAGAAAAAAGAAAGCATTTTCTATTAGATTATCTGTTCTACTTTAACATTTTTTCACTAATTAGTGTTTATTTGTTAAAGAATGATTGTTTTTATAAAGTTAACCATGTTTATTCCATTGCGCTATAGACACTTTCTTTCCCCTTCTTTCTGTAGGAGTTGAGTGTCTTTTGCTATATTTCACTCTCGTTTTAAAATAATGCCAATATGATAAGAACAGCCTCATAAAACTACGTTAATATTTCTTCATTCATTCTTCCTGTTATCTTAACCTATTGTTTTCTTACATAAACAATATTGGGAAAAATAGGCTGTCTATAGACAAACAGCCTATTTTTCCTGATAATTTAATGAACACCATCTATTGTTTCACAAAAGTGATTTTTGTTCAAGAATGGTCTGAATCTTAGTAACCATTAAATCGATCGCTACATGATTATGGCCACCTTCAGGAATGATAATGTCCGCATATCTTTTCGTTGGTTCTATAAATTGATTATGCATTGGGCGAACCACATTAACATATTGTTCAATTACAGAATCAATCGTTCTGCCTCTTTCTTTGATATCTCTCATCAATCTTCTGATAATGCGCAAATCAGCGTCTGTATCCACAAACAACTTCATGTCCATTAAATCACGGAGGCTTTCATCCTCTAGTATTAAGATCCCTTCAACGATGATTACATCCTTAGGCTCCACTAATATTGTTTCATCCGAACGAGTATGCATTGCATAGTTATATACAGGCTTTTCAATTGCCTCATAATTTATTAACTTTTGAATATGACTTATTAGCAATTCCGTGTCAAATGCCAGCGGATGGTCATAATTTGTTTTTAACCTTTCTTCAAATGGTAAATGAGATTGGTCTTTATAGTAATAATCTTGTTCGATCATTAAAATCGAATGTCCTTTAAAATGGTCAAATATCGCTTTGGTCACACTTGTTTTTCCAGATCCGGAGCCACCTGCGACACCAATAACTACTGGTTTTGGCTGCATGCTTATTTAAAGCTCCTTTCGCATCATATTATTTGGATAAACAGGGTGGTCCACCTTAAATTTAACAATTTGTAATGGATGTCTAGCAGCATCCATTTCCTTCCCGTCTGCATCCCAAATTTTATCAACTATCATTGTAAAATTATCGATTTCTGGACCAAAAAACTCAACTTCTTGTCCCTGTTTAAAGAAGTTTCTTTGTTGTAATGTTACTATTTTTGTTTCTTCATTATAATCAAGCACTAAACCAGCAAAGTCAAAAGTGGTCTTTTTGCTATGATTTCCAAACATTTGCTCTTTATACCCAGGCTGACCTTCAAAGAAAGCCGGAGCCGTATCTCGATTTGCACATTTATCGAGTTCCTTTAGCCATTCCTCTTTTATGACAAAATTATCTGGGTCTTGACAATAAGCATCCATAACTTTTCGATACACACTAACAACAGTAGCGATATAGTGAATAGATTTCATTCTACCTTCGATTTTCAAACTATCTATGCCTAGTTCAATCATCCTTGGAATGGATTCGATTAGCTTTAAGTCTTTAGGGCTCATCGCAAACGGCGCATCTCCATCGGTGAATAAAGGTTGTTCTTCTGTACCATCTAGCTTGTACAAATCATAATCCCAGCGACAAGATTGGCAGCAACCTCCACGGTTTGAATCTCTTGCTGTCATATGATTGCTTAATGTACAACGACCAGAATAAGCGATACACATTGCACCATGAATAAAAGTTTCAATTTCGACATCCACTTTTTCTTTCATTTCCTTAATCTCTTCAGCACTCGTTTCACGAGCCAGCACGACACGTTCTAATCCCTCTTCCTTCCAATACTGAACGGCCTTCCAGTTAGAAAGGGATTGCTGTGTACTTAAATGAACCTCTATTTCTGGAGCAACTCGTCTACAAGTCTCAATGATTAATGGATCTGCAACAATTATTCCATGAACACCCGCTGTCTTTAAACCCAATAAATAATCTTCTAAACCGTCTATATTTTCATTATGTGCAAAGATATTTGTAGTTACATAAACTTTTGCTTGATATTTCTTAGCAAACTCCACTCCCTCTTTCATTTCTGCAAAAGTGAAGTTTCCAGCATTTGAGCGAAGTCCATATTCTTGTCCACCAATAAAAACAGCATCTGCACCATAAGCAACAGCAATTTTTAGTTTTTCTAAATTACCAGCTGGCGCTAACAGTTCCGGTTTCTTTACAATTACTCTTTTCCCATCTCTTATTTCAGAAATAGGATCTTTAACTAATGTCATTTCCCTTCTCCTCCACTTGTTTAGTAAACCGTTTCTTTAAAGAAAAATCCTGTATCCAATGGTCTGTTAGGTGGTTGAATCTTCTCTATCTCAGCAAGTAAGTGATCTTTTTCATCTTCATATTGATTTGGATCTTTTAAATATAAGGTTATCGCTTGATGATAAAGAGCTGTAACCGCCATAATATATGCTGGATCTTTTAAAAGGCCATCAATTTTAAAAGAATCAACCCCAGCATCAATTAGCTCTTGTAACTCATCGATAATGCAAATATCATTTGGACTCAAAATATGTGTCCCGTTTTCATCCTGAAAAATTGGATATTTATTTTCTCTTTCTTTATCATGCAGGAAGAGGTTTTTATCTGTTTTGCTAGCTTCCAATTCAACTTCTTTCCCTTGATATTGAAAGTAATGTTCTAACAAGGTACGTTTTGATTGAAACATCGTTGTGATTCCGTGAACTTGAATTTCAATCTCCACTTCTGCATGTTCTTTTGTTTCAATTATGGCATCCATGCTAATTTCTCTTGCAAGGACAGCTCTTTTTGAACCTTTGCGTCCCCAATAATTACATGTGTACCAGTTCGTCCCTGTTGTTTCTGTATTCCAATGTAATTTCATATTTGGCGCTACTTCTCTAGCGATCATTAATACAGCTGGGTCACCATAATAAATAGCATCTGCATTCACATCCACTAGAAAACGAAGATATTCCGTTACATCCTCGATTTTATCATTATGAAAAATGGCATTTACAGCCACATACACCTTTTTCCCTCTTTGATGCGCTATTTCAATCGCCTTTTTTACTTCTTCACGATTAAATTCACCAGCTAATCTTAAACCAAATTTTTGTTCACCAATAACAAAAGCATCTGCTCCATTATCAATTAGTGGCTCTATATCGTTTATACTGGTTGGCGTTACTAGTAATTCCGGTTTTTTCATTATTATCCCCTCTTTTTACTAATTGCAATACCGTCTCCCACAGGCAAAATTGCTGTGTGATAATCCTGATTTTCCATAAGCCATTGATTATAATTTCTTATTTTACGTACTAATTGGCGAAGATTTCTACTGTCTATTTCTTCTTCAGCAACTAAACCATGAAACAAAATATTATCTGTGTACACGATTCCGTCATTTGTTAAAAACTGGCTATATAAATCGAAAAACTTTTGATACTGTCCTTTAGCGGCATCAATGAAAATGGCATCAAACGGTCCATATTGTTTGACAATCGACTCTAATTCTAGTGCATCTCCATACAACAAAACAATTTGTGATTCTCGTTTAAGCTTTTTCACATTCTCTTTCGCAACTAAGTGTCTTTGTTCATCTCTTTCGATTGTAATTATTTGCGATGATGGCAATACTTCCGCCATTCTTAATGCAGAATAACCAATAGCAGTACCAACCTCCAAAATTTTTTTAGGCTGCTGAATACGTAGTAATTGTAATAATGCTTCAATCCCTATTAATTCCATAATCGGGACTTCATTTTCTTTAGCATATTGTTCTATTTCACTTATCTGGTTACTTCTTGCTGGAATTAAATTTTCCATATAATCCAGGAGTTGTTTATTTTGCAAGGATGAGTCCCTCCTATTTTCCTTAAAGCCCTA
Organism: Niallia sp. RD1; assembly: GCF_024219955.1. NCBI lineage: Bacteria > Bacillati > Bacillota > Bacilli > Caryophanales > Bacillaceae > Niallia > Niallia sp. RD1. Next base: position 4,939,130 of record NZ_CP100420.1, read on the forward strand.
TCCTTTTGGTCTTCTACCTAAAAATAGTTAGCTTCTTCTAAAGAACCTAACAAATCAAAAACAGTGTATGAAATTTAGCTAATTACGTAATACATACTCAAAAACACTTGTACTATTTTATCATAAAATATTAGAGAATGCTAATAAATCTTTATTTATCAAAGGCTATATATATATAATCATTGACAAATTATTGAACAAATATTGCATACGAGTATAAAACAAGACTGCAGTCATTCACCTTTCTGTTTGTCTGCAGTCTTGTTTCTATCATTTCATTTGCTCTAATTATTCTCGGTAATATACTTAGCTTTCAATTCATTATGCTCATTGAGCGATTTAGAGAAATAAACTTTCCCATCTTTCGAAGCTAAAAAATAGAGATAATCTGTATCATCTGGATGCAGTGCTGCTTCCATAGAAACTGTTCCAGCATTCGCGATCGGACCAGGTGGTAATCCTACATTTTGATAAGTATTATAAGGTGAATCTACTTCGAGATCTTTATAAAGCACTCTATCTTTATGTTCACCTAACGCATACAGGACAGTAGGATCTGTTTGCAGTGGCATACCTTCTTCGATACGATTATAAAACACACTGGCAATTTTCTTACGATCGACATTCTTTGTTGCCTCTTCTTCGATTAACGAAGACATCGTTAAAAATTGATGAACGGTTAAATTATCTCTTGCAAGCTCCGTTTCATAGGCTTTTACTATACTTTCTGTTTTATCAAGCATTTCGGAAACAATTGCTTCCAGTGTTGGTTTTTCTTCATAATAAGAATAAGTTGCCGGGAATAAATACCCTTCAAGCGGATGCTTTATATTTTTTGCCCAAATTTCCGTTGTAAGAAGATCAGGATACTTAGCCATTAAACCTTTAATAAAAGCTTCATCATTTAATTGCTTCCAAATGTCTTCTTCATTTTGCTTTGTTTTCTCAGCAATAATGGCGGCAATTTCACTTAACTGTTTTCCCTCAGGAATCGTCATTGTAAAAATCGGCTCTTGCATAATCTTACCTGTTTTTAAGCTATCAATAATTTCTTGAATCGACATGGACGGATTCATATGGTATTCCCCTGCCATAAAATTCGATTCATTTTTAAATTTCACATAATATTTAAATACCTTTGCATTTTTTACGAGTCCATTGTCCTCCAGCAATTGAGAAATAGTGTTAACACCTGAACCTATTGGAATATCCACAATAATTTCTTTATCACTTTTGGGATTAACTGGTTGTAATGCTGATTTTATGTAGAAATATCCTGAAGTTCCTACAATTGCAATAATCATGATTAATACAAAGGCAACAATTAATACGATTCTTCTTACTAATTTTGCTTCTTGTTGTCTCTGATGTAAATTAGCTAAAAATAACTCTTTCTTACTATTTAGAGTATTGTTTTCGTCTTTATTTTTAGTCAAACTTTTCCCTCCTTGACACACACCAATCAAACATTTTTTACATATCTCGACCTATTATACTATATTTTGCAAAAGAAGTTGTAGCTTTTAGCGAAATTTACATGTTCCTCCAAGGACAGGAGCAATTTGTGAGAAGACTTTCCACAATAAAAAAAGAGCCCTATAGGACTCTTTTTTTATTTATTACTCTTCTTCCTGTTCTGCGAGGAATGTATTTAACATTTCTTCGACTAGATCCCATTCTTCCTCTGTTTCAATTGGAGAAAGTTCACCGTCTCCTGTTTCTTCATTTGGTATGAAGGAAGATGCGTGGATATCGATTTCTTCATCATCGCCTTCTTCTCCAAGAGGGTAGTATAATACATATGATTTTCCAAATTCATCAGATTCAAATGTAAATAAAATCTCGCATAATTGTTCATTTCCTTGTTCGTCTACAACCGTAATTGTATTTGTTTCACCGTGTTCCATATTTCCACCTCATTATTTTTGGCTGTCTAAATACCCTTGTAAAATAATAGACGCCGCCATTTTATCGATAACTTTTTTTCGTTTTTTTCTACTAACATCTGCTTCCAATAGGATTCTTTCAGCAGCCATCGTTGTTAGTCGTTCATCCCAAAAAACAACTGGCAGTTCAAATCTTTCTTCTAAAAGCTTCCCGTACATTTGACTAGCTTCTCCTCGAAAACCTATACTACCATTCATATTTTTTGGAAGTCCAACCACTATTTTACCTATATCATACTCAACAATCAAGGACGCAATACGGTCTAGACCAAATTGTTCTTTCTCTTCATCAATTTGAATCGTTTCAATTCCTTGTGCTGTCCATCCTAAAGCATCACTAACAGCAACTCCTACTGTTTTTGAGCCCACATCTAAGCCCATTAGTCGCATACATCTATTCCTCTCGTTGCCGTTTTAAAAAAAACTTCACAAGTTCCTCAATAATTTCATCACGCTCTAATTTACGGATGATATTGCGTGCATCCATGTGGCGGGGAATATAAGCAGGGTCCCCGGAAAGAAGATAACCAACAATTTGATTGATTGGATTATATCCTTTTTCTTGAAGTGCATCGTATACTTGATAAAGTACTTCCTTTACATCATGTTCATATGGTTCTTCTGGAAAATTGAATCTCATTGTTTTATCGAATGAGCTCATTTTGAACACCCCATTTCCTTTTCGAACAATTTCTGTTAAGAGTTATCTACATTTTACACTACTTGTCCCTAATATCAAACGGATTTCACATATTCTTCTACAAAATCTAAAGCATCATTTAATTTAGATGGATCCTTACCGCCTGCTTGAGCCATATCTGGACGACCGCCTCCGCCGCCTCCACAAATAGAAGCTACTTCTTTTACAATCTTTCCTGCGTGGTAACCTTTATCCATTAAATCTTTCGTTACACCAGCAATTATATTTACTTTTCCTTCATTAACACTTCCTAAAACCAACACAACAGAGCCAATTTTTTGTTTTAATTCGTCTGCCATTGTACGTAGATTATTCATATCCACATTTGGTATAGAAGCTGCTAATACAGGAACTTCATTTACCATTTTTACTCGATCTACAAGATTGCCAGCTTCAATATTGCTTAATTTTGCAGCAAGCGACTCATTTTCACGCTGTAATTGCTTGACTTCCGTTAGAAGACTATCAATTCGAGTTGTAACATCTTTTGGATTTGTCTTTAATTTACTTGCAGCTTCTTTTAATAAGTGAATTTGATCTGTTAATTGTTGATATGCAGCTTGTCCAGTTACTGCTTCAATACGCCTTGTTCCCGCACCTATTCCAGCTTCCGATACAATTTTAAATAAGCCAATTGCTGAAGTGTTGTCAACATGACATCCTCCACACAATTCTAAGCTGTATTCACCCACTTGAACAACACGAACGATTTTGCCGTATTTTTCACCAAATAACGCCATAGCACCCATTGCTTTTGCTTCATTGATATCTTTGTAGTCAATTTGGACTGCAATACTTTCCCAAATTTTTTCGTTTACGATGCGTTCAATTTCATCTAATTCTTCTGCAGTAATTTGCCCGAAATGAGAAAAATCAAAACGTAAGCGATCTGATCGCACAAGGGAACCTGCCTGATTAACATGTGTTCCTAAAACATCTTTAAGTGCCTGATGCAATAAATGTGTTGCTGTATGATTTTTGACTATTTTCGAACGATTTTGGCTATCCACTTTAGCTGCTAACACATCGTTAATCCTTACAGCTCCCGTTTCGATCGTTCCTTTATGCAAGTTTTGTCCGTTAGGTGCTTTTTGAACGTCCTCGACTTTGATTGTGACATGATCTGATTTTAACGTTCCTTTATCAGCAATCTGTCCGCCACTCTCTGCATAAAAAGGTGTTTTATCTAATATAAACTGAATTTCATCGCCTGCTTCAGCTGCGTCCACTTCTTCCCCATTTTTCAACAATGCAACTATTTTTGCTTCAGTTGCCCATTGATCATAGCCAATAAACTCACTTTCTACTTTAATATTCCCTAGAACACCACTTTGAACTTGCATGCTGTCTACTTCTTGTCTTGCTTTACGGGCACGGTCACGCTGACTTTCCATTTCCTTCTCAAAGCCTTCATGATCAATGCGAAGTCCCTGTTCTTCCGCATATTCCTCTGTAAGTTCAACTGGGAATCCATACGTATCATACAAACGGAAAATATCTTCTCCTGCGATAACCCCATTTCCCTTTGCTTTCTCAATTACTTCAGAAAGAATGGCAAGCCCTTCATTTAAGGTTTCATGGAATCGTTCTTCTTCACTTTTCATTACTTTTTGAATGAATTCCGTCTTTTCTTTCACCGTTGGATAATAATCGACCATTATTTCTGCAACGACTGGAACTAGCTCAAACATAAACGGACGATTAATGTTGATTTTCTTTGCGTAGCGTACTGCTCTACGTAATAATCTTCTTAAAACATAACCTCTTCCTTCATTCGATGGAAGTGCTCCGTCGCCAATTGCAAAAGCAACTGTACGAATATGGTCTGCGATCACTTTAAATGCTTCATCACTTGAAGAATCCTTACCATACTTTACATCTGCTAATTGTTCCGTAGCATGAATAATAGGCATAAATAAGTCTGTATCGAAGTTTGTTGGAACATTTTGAACAACGGATGCCATACGTTCCAAACCCATTCCTGTATCAATATTCTTCTTTGGGAGTGGAGTATATGTTCCATCTGGATTATGGTTAAATTCAGAGAAAACTAGATTCCATACTTCTAAATAACGATCATTCTCTCCACCTGGATATAATTCAGGATCATTTATATCATCCCCATACTCTGGACCACGATCATAAAATATTTCCGTGTTAGGACCACTTGGCCCTTCGCCAATATCCCAGAAATTTCCTTCTAATCGAATGATACGATTCTCTGGCACTCCAATTTTATCTCTCCATAGAACATACGCTTCTTCATCTTCTGGATGAATCGTTACTGACAGCTTTTCTTTCTCAAAGCCGATCCACTTCTCATCAGTTAAGAACTCCCAAGCCCATTCAATTGCTTCTTCCTTAAAGTAATCCCCAATGGAGAAATTACCGAGCATTTCAAAAAAAGTATGGTGGCGAGCTGTTTTCCCTACGTTTTCAATATCATTTGTACGAATAGACTTTTGTGCATTTGTTATTCTTGGATTTTCTGGTATAACACGACCATCAAAATATTTTTTTAAGGTTGCTACTCCACTATTTATCCACAATAATGATGGATCATCATGAGGAACTAGAGATGCACTTGGTTCAATTGCATGTCCTTTTCCCTGGAAAAATTCTAAAAATTTGCTTCTTATTTCTGCGCCAGTTAAATTCTTCATCGCATTTCCTCCTATTTTTCTATATGTAATTGCTACGAATTTAGAGTTTTACCTTTTTTCTGCATAAAAAAAACTCCCATCCCTGGACAGGGACGAAAGTATTGCTCGCGGTACCACCCTGATTATGGATAAAAGTATACAAAGACACTTAAAAATTTCTATCCATCTCTCAATACTCCTTAACGCGGAAAACGGCAGTGATTAGCTGCACTCAAGAATTAGCTTTCAATTATCCTTCACTTGAAACTCCTTTCAGCCTAAGGGAATTTCTCTCTTTAAAGTGGTCTATAATCTACTTGTTTCTTTCACCATTTTTTCGATATATGCTTCATTCGAATTATACTGATTATTAGGCAGTATTGTCAATATCGGTCTATTTATATGATTGAGTCAAGTTTTTGTGGGAGTTTTTTTAGCTCCCTTTTTTATAAAGTAAAACCTCTAAGTTTGTATCCGCTTTCCAATTGGTTTTGTTTTTCCAACTGTTGATTCTCTCATTTTTTAAAAACCTTTTAATCCCTGTAAGGCAAAGTGAACGGGTTTTCCAATCGCTTGATTTAAGTATGGCATGTTCTGACGCACGGTTTCTGTTACTAATTTTGTGGGTATTTTTCTTTTCGCTCGATGCTCTTTCTTTGATTTTTCCGTGGCTTTTTCCCATTTCCCATATATCGTTTGGATGGATAGGTCATCCTTCAATCCAATCCACAAGCGCGCCATGCTCATGACCCCTTTTTTGCTCCATGCTCTTCCATTCTTTAATCGTTTGGCTAATTGATTCATCATCGCCTCTGCACTTCCCATTGGACGATACGCTGTCGTGTCCACACCTTTTTCCTGTAACCAACTACGGTAATCTTTTATGGTTTCCTGATGATGCGTTAAAAAGGCAAGGAAATGCGCTAGTTTTTCTTCTTTTTCTGGTGTATCCATTGTTCCTACTGCGCTATTCAACTCTAGAAGTAATGTTTCTACCTGGTAGTTTTTTAACGCTCTTTTCATGTAGCGGTATCGAGGATGGCTCTTCATTAGTTGCTTCATCGAACGAGCGACATGAAAACGGTCCATGGTGAAAAAGGCGCGTTCCCGAAAATACTCCCGACATGCCGTTATCCAGCCTGCTCCATCACCATTAATAATAAGCAAGGTTTGGGTAGGATCATACGCATAATTATTCTGTAAGAACGTTTCAAAGGCTTCCCAAAAGGGTTCTTTTCCTTCATAAAGAAAATGCCTTTTATTTCGGAGCCTGATTCGCTTTCCGTTTTCTTTCCATCCCTCGTGTACAGCGGCGAATTTCAACTCCCATCCACGCTTTTTCTTTTCTTGACTCTTCACATATAATCCATCTACTTCGACAAACAATACCTTTTGAAAAGGGCGTTTTTCCTTAGCGGGAAGTACGCTTGTTTGAAGAAGATGTTGCCGTAATGCTTCGTGGCTCATCGCCGAATAGCCTAAAAATTGTTCGAACGTTTCCACCGCCTTTCGATAGGAGGAGCCATTCGTCGCTAGTTCTAGCCCCCATTCTTCTAGTAGCGGACTAAATCCCTTATTCCCCTGAAACTGTAAATAGTGATCTAATAGACAAATATATTTTTTAGTCACACGATCAAAATAATAATTACGCTTCAGCTCCACAGCTCCAAACGCTGTATCTAATCGTATTTCTCGTTTATCACGTAAAGCAAATCTTCTTTTGTCTCGTTGCTTGGCAATCTCTAGATCCCAATTTTCTAATGTTTGAATAAGGATTTCTTGAAACGTCATTTGTAGTGTTCGAAATAAAGTTTTTTCCAATTCTTTTAATGATGGCATTTTTATGTTACATTGATTCATGAGAGCCTCTCCTTTTCGTATTTTTCGCCAAATTCTACTTTACAAAAGGATGCTCTCTTTTTTAATGCTTAATTTTTTCCAGCTACCGCGCTTTCGCTTGGTGGCCTTTTTGTCTAGTTGGGGGACTCGTCCCCCAACTAGACAAAAAGGATATTTATTCTCCCACAAACATTTTACTCATACCTATTTATATACGTTTAATTTCCGGGTCTTTTTTCCCGAAGTGTGTTCTCATATGAACGATTGCCACTTTCGCTATCGATAATAATGGAACTGCTACGATCATCCCAATCATTCCACCAACCTCTTCTCCAAGCAGAAGAGCAAACATAATAAATAGCGGATGCATATGGGTGCTTTTTCCAACTATATAAGGCGACAATATGTTCCCTTCTAGAAATTGCAAAATAATAATGATGATGACTACAATAATTAGCATTTTAACAGAAACGGTACTTGCTACGATTAAGGCAGGAATAGCACCTATGATTGGACCAAAATAGGGAATGACATTCGTTATCCCAACGATGATTCCTAATACAAGCGCAAATTTCATATGAAAAACCCAAAATAGGATCATGGATATTACTCCAATAATTGTACAAACCAATAATTGCCCTCGTATATAGCTGCCTAATGATTCATTTACGTCTTCTAAAAATAAATGAGCACTGTTGCGCCATTTATTTGGAATTAGGCCGTTAAAAGCTTTTTTTACAGCATCAATATCTTTTAACATATAAAAAGAGATGAATGGTATCAGCATAATGACAATGGAATAATTAATAATCCCCATTGCCCCATTAATTACTTTATTTAAAAGAGATTCCATCTTTGTTTCAAATAAATCAATCCCCCGGTCAACCTTTTCCTGTAAATTAAATGGCCATGACTCCATTTTATTTTGGATGGAGTCAATCAGATCTTTATATCGTGCCGCAAGCTCAGGAGCACTTTCCGTAAGTTCTTCAAGCTGATGGATAAGAATAGGAATCCCTTTATATAAGGCATAGCCAATCCCACCAAAAAAAAGGATATAAATAAGTGCAACAGATAAACCTCTATGTAAGCCTTTTTTATGTAGTAATTCTACAATCGGATGTAATAAATACGTAATAAATGCTCCAATTATAAAAGGAATAATAACTTTTGTTATAAGGCTTAAAATAGGCAACCAAATCGGTGATAATTTTATAAAAACAAATAATACAATAAAAAGTAATAAGGTAAACCCTAACCGGTAATACCATTTCATTCTTATATCCATTTTCTTTCCTCCCTCATAACCTATTGTGAGAGATAAAAGGAATTTTTATGCACATCATCATTGACGAAACTTTTCAACAAAAAAAGATTGTAGATACACTTTTTTGAGCATCTACAATCTTCTAATAGACTAATTAAAACATCTTCATTACTTTTTTTTGCATTTTTTTCAATTGTTTTTGACTCATCATATTATTTTTTTGCATATAGCTCATTGCTACTACACCAGCACCAATAGCTATTGCTGTATTCATCACTTTACCCATTTTACTTTGCACTCCTTTTATATAGAAGTGAGCGCCAATGAATGTGGAGAAGAACTTAGCTTAATCGACGCTCTTCTTCTTCAAATAAGTCGTCTAGAGAACTTAAGCTTCCATCTTCTTCTACTTGATGTGTATGAATAATCCCTTTTGTTAGCGATAATTCAATAAAGCAATTCCAGCAGTAGTATTGATTGATTCCAATTTTTCCAATATCTTTGCTCTGGCAATTTGGACATTTGAGCACAGGAAACACCTCATCTTCATTCGTTTCATGAAATATTCCATCATGGAATTTCTAGTTAAGTATTCCCATTATGCTCTAAACAGCTTCCAAATATACCAGAATTTCCTTAGGAGTTGGCTTTTTTTACGAAATCTCGGAATCCTACTGGGCTATTCGAAGAAGATAACAATATTATTTTTCTCCTAAGAATTAAAAACATGTAGTGCAAACATTGGCAAAAAAAATCCCCTAAAAATGGAGATTTTCAACTTCAAAAATACTAACTTTTCATAGGGATAAGCGAGTGTATGCCTTGACAACCAATATACAACTTAAATTTATCATCTTATACTTCAGACGTTTCCATAAAGTCATACGGTGTGATATTTTCCATACCAATCATTGGATCAATTTGATTGATTTTGCCTTCGTACAATAAATCAAATGAATTCTCTGACGTCATTTCTTTCGTTTCGTCTGGTTGGTATACATCAGCGAATGCCTCTTTGATTTTTTCTTTTAAGGTAGTTTGCCGATTCAGCTCGTCATTTCGACTAACTCCCAATTCTATCGCTTCTACCTCACCGCAAAGAATTAAAAATTGTTTGCTTCTTGTGATGCCCGTATAAATGAGATTCCGTCTCAACATGCGATAATAGCTTTTAACGATAGGCATGATGACGATTGGAAACTCACTTCCTTGCGATTTGTGGACAGAGCAGCAGTAAGCAAGGGTAATTTGATTTAAATCCTGTCGTGTATAAGTTGCTTCGATACCATCGAACGAAACAATAACCATGTCTTGCTTTTCCGTATTTTCCTTCGCATAAAAAATCGATACAATCTCTCCCATATCGCCATTAAAAACATTGCTTTCTGGTTGATTGACTAGTTGAAGGACTTTATCCCCTATTCGGTATGTAACGTCTCCGAATTTCAGCTCTTTTCTGGTTCCGTCAGGATTAGGATTTAAAATCTCCTGTAAAATAGCATTTAACCGATCAATACCTGCAGGTCCTCTATACATCGGTGCCAATACTTGAATATCCATTGGTGCAAATCCCTTATTTTTTGCATTTAAAACAATTTTTTCAATTGCTTGTGGAATTTGACTGGAAGAGCACTTTATGAAGGATCGATCTCCTTGTGGTACAAGCAAATTAGCCGGTAACTGTCCCTTTTTCATTTCATGTGCTAATTCGATGATAGATGACCCTTCTGCTTGACGATAAATATCTTTCAGCTTTACAGTAGGAATACAAGCTGAATCAAGTAAATCCTTTAGAACTTGACCTGGTCCCACTGAGGGTAGTTGATCTTCGTCCCCAACAATAATGACTTGAATATGCTCAGGCAAGGCTTTAAATAATTGATGGGCTAACCAAATATCTACCATCGATGTTTCATCCACTATGAGAATTTTACCTTCGAGAGGATGATCCTCATCTCGCTCAAATTTCCCTGTCCCATTCCAGCCTAACAATCGATGAATCGTAACAGCAGGTAAACCAGTCGATTCAGCCATTCGCTTTGCAGCTCTGCCAGTCGGTGCAGCAAGAATAAACGGATAGGGCTCATCATTTTTGTAATCGTTTGGATCTAAGGAACAACCATGCAATTCTCCATATAATTCAACAATTCCTTTGATTACTGTCGTTTTTCCTGTACCAGGACCACCTGTCAAAATAAGCATCGGAGACATAAGCGCCGTTTGAATCGCTTCTCGTTGCGATGGAGCATACTGAACGCCAATGCGGTCCTCCAAATTTCCTAAGGCAAGCAAAAATTCTGATTCTGGAAATTGATCCTTATATTCTGATTGTTCCATTACCCGCTTAATATTTCGTACAAGTCCTTTTTCCGAAAAAAACAAAGAAGGCAAATATATTTTTTTATCCTCAACTATAATTTTCCCTTCTTCTTCTAGCTGAATAATCTGCTCTGCTATTTGCGAAAATTCTATTTCCTCTTTTTGATTTTCTTCAAGTAACACTTTAACTTTTTCAAGCAAATATTCAGCTTGAAGATAGACATGACCTTCTTGATTACTGCTTAGCTCTAAAATATACAAGCACCCAGCTTTTAAACGATCTGGATGATTACCTGTAATTCCGATTTGTGAACCAAGATCATCTGCCTTTCCAAAACCAATCCCTTCTATATCTTCCACCAATTTATACGGATTAGTCTGAACCACTTCTAAAGTATTTTCTTTGTATACTTGATAAATTTTCATCGATAATTGTGGACCAAAACCGTATTGATTTAGCGAAACCATTGCTTGTTCTAAGCCCTGGTTTTTCATTAAGGTATCATATAATATTTTCGCTTTATCAGCTGCAAGTTTAGGCACTGTGTCTAAAACCGATGGCTGATTCATGATTTTAGATATTGCCTCTTCTCCCAATGTATCCACTATATTTTCAGCTGTTTTTTCCCCAATCCCTTTAAACAGATTACTGGATAAATAAGCCACAACCCCTTGCTTTGTTTGTGGCATTTCTTTTCGAAAGGAAGTTGCCTGCAGCTGTAGCCCGAATCTTGGATGCTCTTTAAAATCACCATAGTATGTATATGTCTCTTCTTCATTCATCTTCGGCAAATAGCCAGTAATAACCGCTTCTTTATCATCATAATCATGATTCGTTTCGTCTACTCTTATTCTTATTACAGAGTAAAGGTTCTGTTCATTATGAAAAATGGTAACAAGATGACGTCCCTTAACATACTTTTTTTCTTGTTCAAAAAGATCCAAGGAGTTCTGCTCGTTCAACTGGAATCCTCCTTTCTACGCTTTAATATCCTATTATTTCCCTTCGATAATTCGCTTCCCATAACCGGCAAGGAGATGATCTGGTTGGATTTCTAGTGCCTTATCAAACATTTCTATTGCTTTCTCTGTTTCTTCTTTAAAACCATACGCAACGCCTAAATTATAATAAGCATCAGCGTGATTAGCATCTATTGTTATACAGGATTGAAATTGCGCAATTGCTTCCTCAATATAATCGCTTTGTGCCAAACAGAGACCTAATTGAAAATATGCCTCAGCATCTTGATTATTTAACTCAACTGCTCTCTGAAAATAAGGAATAGCAAGTTTTCCTTTTTCTAAACCAACATATGTTAATCCTAACATAAAGAAATTGTCACTTGTTTCTAATCCTTTTGCTAGTGCTTGTTCAAACATCGTTTTTGCAGATTCTAAATTTTCTTTCTCATAGTAAACAGCTCCTGCACTATAGTAGGCTGCAGCAGTAGTATCATCTATTTCTATCGCTTTTTGGTAAAAAGATAACGCTCTTGTCTCGTCTCCTAAAGCAGATAAAACATTCCCAAAATTAACGTAAGAAACGGCATTATTCGGATTCTTCTCAATCTCTTCCATAAAAAACTTTGCTGCTTCTTCCCATTTACCTTCTTGCATATATTGTATTCCTAATTGACTATTATCCATCTTAAAACACTCCATTTCTAATTGGTAGTATAGCATATTTTCTAATCAAAAATGAGAAAACCAATAGCACAAAAGAAACTAGCAAATCATCCTACTTCAGGAAAATTGCTAGCTACTTTTACGATATGCAAAAAACAAGGTTGGGACATAACTAAATAGATACTCTGTAAAGACGAACAATTTCTAAACTAGCTAGTAAATAGCAGCTGCTTTCGCATACTTTTTACAAGAGGAAATATAATTAGTTGGAAAAACAGAACAGCCGGAATACACGAAGACGCCAAGGGGATTAGCGAGACAGTCTGAGACCCCAGAGGCGAAGCTGAGAAAGCTTAAGCTTTGCCCCACGGAAAGCGAAGTGTATTCCGGCTGCGGGGAATTGCACTAAACTTCATGGAAACATCCTTTTAAAAACAAATAAAAAACCAAACAATTATACGGAACTTTTATTAATATCTTCGTATAATTGTTTGGATTTATCTTTGGCTGGAATACTTATGTCCCAGTCCCGTTCACCATTAACCTACATATGTTAATCTTTCATTATCCCGAAATACTTTGTCAATCGTTCCACCGCCTAAGCATTCTTCCCCTTGATAGAACACCACTGCTTGACCTGGTGTAACGGCACGAATTGGCTCATGGAAAATAACTTTCACTGTATTTTCATCGATAATCTCTACCGTCACTTTATTATCTGGTTGACGGTAACGGAATTTAGCTGTGCATTCAAACGATGTACCAATTCTATCTTTAGACACCCAGCTAATATTAGTTGCGATAATACTGTCAGAATACAATAATTCATGATGGAAACCTTGTCCTACGTATAAAACATTTCTCTTTAAATCCTTGCCGATAACAAACCAAGGTTCTCCACTTCCACCAATGCCAAGTCCATGTCTTTGTCCAATTGTATAATACATAAGCCCATCATGACGACCTACTATTTCTCCATCCAATGTTTCCATATTCCCTTTTTGGGCAGGAAGAAATCCACTTAAGAATTCTTTAAAATTACGTTCTCCAATAAAACAAATACCTGTGCTGTCTTTTTTAGTTGCAGTTGCAAGATTTGCTTTAGCAGCAAGTTCACGAACCTTTGATTTTTCCATGCCACCAATAGGGAACATTACTTTGCTTAATTGTTCTTCTGTTAGTTGATTTAAAAAGTAAGTTTGGTCTTTATTATCATCTTTTCCTCTAAGCATTTTGACTTGTCCATCTTCTCTAACAACTTGTGCATAATGTCCTGTTGCTAGATAATCAGCGCCAAGGCTCATCGCATGCTCTAAGAAAGCTTTGAATTTAATTTCTTTATTACACATCACATCAGGATTAGGTGTTCTACCTGCTTTATATTCATCAAGAAAATAAGTAAATACTTTATCCCAGTATTGTTTTTCAAAATTCACCGCATAATAAGGAATCCCTAATTGATTGCAGACACGAATAACATCTTCATAATCCTCTGTTGCTGTGCAGACACCAAATTCGTCTGTATCATCCCAGTTTTTCATGAATATACCAATAACATCGTATCCTTGCTCTTTTAAAAGAAGTGCTGCAACAGATGAATCTACTCCACCGGACATTCCAACTACTACACGGGTATCTTTCGGTGCTTTTTCCATTTCCATTTCCATTTCCCCCTTAGCCCTTCCCTTAACATGGAAGGGAAGGTTATCATTTTGTCAGACGGTTAATGATTTTGACTAATTCATGACCGACCTTTTCTATTTGTTGTTCCGTATTATTTAAACCAAAGCTAAATCGAATCGAATTTTTCGTTCTTTCCGATTCTTTACCAAACATGCTTACTAACACATGGGAAGGTTCGATTGATCCTGCTGTACAAGCTGAACCACTTGAAGCCGCAATACCTGCTAAATCGAGATTAACTAACATCGCTTCGACATTTGTACCAGGAAAGCTTAAGTTTAAAACATGTGGTAAGGTATTATCAACTAATCCGTTTTGTTTAAATGAAATATTATTTTCTTTTAAGATGCCGATAAGTATTTCTTTGTATTTTTTATATTGCTCTCTCTTATGGAATCTATCCTGCTCGGCAATCTCTACTGCTAGCTGAAAACCAGCTACAGAAGGAACATTTTCTGTCCCTGCTCTTCTCTTTTTCTCTTGTTCCCCACCAAAAAATCGGGGATTTAACTTAATGCCGTTTCTAACATATAAAAACCCAATACCTTTAGGTCCATTAATCTTATGGGAAGAAACAGATAAAAGGTCAATATGCTGTTCTTTTACATCGATTTCCTCTAAACCATAGGCTTGTACGGCATCTGTGTGAAATACTGCAGGATGCTCTTTTAACAATAAACCAATTTCTTTAATTGGCTGAATCGAACCTATTTCGTTATTACCATACATTATGGTAACAAGTATTGTATCTTCTCTTAATGCCGTTTTAAATTCATTTAAATCTATTACTCCGTATTCATTAACGGGAAGATAAGTAATCTCGTAGCCTTTTTTCTCTAATTCTTGGCAAGCATGCAATACGGCATGATGTTCGATTTCTGTTGTGATAATATGTTTTCCTTTTGTTTCTTTTCCTTCAGCAATTCCAAAGATAGCATAATTATCTGCCTCCGTTCCACCACTCGTAAAAATAATTTCATTTTCGAGTGCGCCAATACTAGAAGCTATTACCGCCCTTGCATTATCTAAAATATTTCTTGCCTGTCTTCCATAAGTATGAATACTCGATGGATTTCCAAATTGATCTTTCATGATTTCATACATTTTGTCAATTACCTTTGGATGCATGGGAGAAGTTGCCGCATGATCCACATAAATATGTTCCACGTTATTCACCTACATTTAGTTAGTATCTTTTTATGTTACTGTTTTCTATAAGATTGTTGTTTTTAATAGGGAAAATTTATATATTGGAAAACTGAGCAGCAGCCTGAATATACATAGACTCCTTTGGGATATCGAGGAGGGCACTGAAAAACTGGCTAGTTAATGATAGGGCAATAGCCACTTTTTAAACATAAGATGATCGATTTGTTTTCCGAGGCGTCCGCTCGCTTTCCATGGGGCGAGCGCCAAGCCTCCTCGTCACTACGTTCCTGCGGGGTCTCGGACTTTCTCGCAGCTCCCATAGGAGTCGAGCGGACGCCTCTCCAAACCAACCTTATTTTCACTTTCAAAAATGCTTGCTCTTCATTTCGCACGAAAAAAAGACTTTTTCAGTGGCCTCGATAGCGAGACAGATGAGCCAGCCAAGGGGGCTCAAGCGTAGCCCCATGGAAAGCGAATTGTATTCAGGCTGCGGGTTACTAGCAACAAACTTTACGAAAACAGCTTTTTATATATAAAACATATAACCGTCTGAACTGCCGTCTTCTTTATGATTAGCTAAGTCTTCTATTGTTGTTGAATCCAACACATCTTTTACAGCATCTCTAATTTTCATCCATAATGCTTTTTTGGCTGGTTCTTCATCTTCGATTCCTTCGACCGGACTAATTGGTCCTTCTAATATGCGAATAATGTCTCCAGCAGTAATTTTATTTGGTTCATCCCCTAAAACATACCCACCATATGCTCCGCGAATACTACGTACATAACCAGCATTACGCAATGGTGCAACTAATTGTTCTAAGTAATGCTCCGATAAATTATTTGTTTGAGCAATAGATTTTAAGGAAATCGGTCCTTCTCCATGCTTCTTTGCTAACTCCATCATAATGGTTAATCCATATCTTCCTTTAGTTGATATCTTCATTATTTTGCCTCCTGCTCCATATTATGTTGGTGAATATTATTCACTGTTCTTTCGTTTCGATTCAGTATATAGTTCGTCCATTTTGTACACTGTGGGATACTCCATCCGACAATTCTTCCTATTAAAACAGCATAGATAATCGTCCCCCAAGATACGGGTCCCCCGAGCATCCATCCTATTACTAAAACAATCGCCTCCATAAATAACCTCGTTTTTGCGATACTTCCACCAAATTTTTCGGATAAGACGATCATTAGACTATCACGAGGTCCGGCACCAAGTTTTGCAGAAATATAGATTCCCATTCCGTAGCCCATTATGATCAACCCAATTAAAAACATGATCCATTTTTGATATAAGGAGGAAGGGGTATTCATAAAAGGAAGGAGTAAAAAGAGATCAATAAAGGCTCCTACTAACACCATATTTAATAAAGCCCCAAACTGTGGAAGCTTCTTGGAAAGAATCGCAGCAATTAATAATATTAAAAATCCAACTATTATTGCCCAGCTGCCAATGGTTAGACCAAACTGAATATGTAATCCAATATTCAAAATATCCCAAGGGGCTGAACCTAAATTTGCTGTTATAACTAAAACAATACCTAATGACATAATCAAAAGTCCTAAAATAAAAATAGCTAGTCGTTTAACCGGTTTATCTTGGCTTATTAATGCTTTCATTTGTAGCCCCTTTTAATTTCCCTATAGTATGCGGTTTTTCTGTATAATTGCCATTAAGCATTATAGCATAATTACTTATGAATTGTTGGTATAAAGACCTAATATTCATCCTTTATCCAGTATAATTATTTTATATCCTATCTATTCAATAGGATATCATATTTTTTTACTTTGCGTAATAATTAGTGGATTTATCCATTTACATGGGGAGGCTATTATTTTTTCTTTTAGAAAATCTCGTAAATTAGATTAAAAATATTTTGCTCTACTTCCCGCAGGAATAATATGACAAGGAGGCTTGGCACTCGTCCCACGGAAAGCGAAATGTATTTAGTCTGGGGGTGATAACCACAAACCATCTTTGTAAAATGAATAAAAAACCCAAACAATTATACGAATTTTTTTAGCATCTTCGTGTAATTGTTTAGGTTTATATTTGGTTGGAATACTTATGTCCCAGCCCATTCTATTTAGTGGTTTCTTTCCATTAATTTAGTTGTAGATAGTGCCATGATTTTTATCCCATGTAGTAAGCTATTTAGCTGAAAATGCATGTCAGGATGGTGTAAACCTGGCTGCAAATCAGTACCTAATCCGATCATGGTTGTTTGAAGTTGTTCATTTACTTTTGCATAATAATGAAAATCTTCGCCTCCAGGTGTTATTGGTGGTTTTACAAGCCCTTCTTTCCCAAGTATATCTTTAATGCTTCTTGCTACTATTTCCTCCATCCATTTATTAGGACTTGCTGCTGGCATTTCGGATAATAGTTCTAATTCTATTCTTGCTCCATTTGCCTCTCCTGCTAGTTTCACTTGGCTCTCTAATCTGGAAATTAATTGAGCCATCGCTTCATTGGTTTGGGCACGAACATCGATCCCAAACTCGGCATAATCTGGGATAATGTTGAAATTTTTCCCTCCTGCTTGTGCAAAAGTTAATTTTGCGGATGCTGGAATGATCGGATTTAAAGGAATAGACCGGATCGCCACATTGATTGCTGTAAGACTATCGATTACATTTATACCTAAGTGAGGTCTTGCTGCATGTGCCTGCATTCCATATATTTTCCCTTTAAAGCTTGCTGCTGCACCATGATAAATAGCAGGAGAGCATTCGCCAAATCTCATTTCTTGAATTGGCCGTACATGCAGTCCTAATAAATAATCCACATCATCTAAAAGCCCCTTATTAATAAAAGAAATTGCCCCTGCACCAGTCTCTTCGGCCGGCTGAAAAAGAGACTTAATCTTTCCTTTTGGTTCAAAACCCAATTCCTTCAGACATCTTAAAGTAAAAAGTAAAATAGTTGTATGTGCATCATGACCGCATGAATGATTTGCTTTCCATTTCCCGTTAACTTGTTGCCATAATGCGTCCATATCTGCTCGAAGGCCAACGACAGGAGCATTACCTTCTCCCCATACACCTACAATACCAGTTTGATCATTAAATAATTCATAAGAGATTGATAATTTCTCTAGTTCATTCTTTATAAATTGAGTTGTTTTAACTTCCTCCCAACTTATTTCTGCATTATTATGAAGAAACTGGTACATTTCTATTATATTTTCCTTTTGCCTATCTACCCAGCCGTCAATTTGCTCGCGCATTTTTCCCCTCCTAGTTTATGCACCTCGTTATTCATCTTATATTGTTTTGCTAAAACAAGCGACTTTGCCTGAGCTTACAATATAATAATTCACTGGTTCATTTGTCTTTTGAAAAGAATGAATGATATATCCCATTTCAAACAAGTGATTACATGCATTTCGTAGCATGATGCGCCATTTTTTTGCTATCGCAATGTCTCTTTCTTTTATTGTATGTATGTTATTTGGAACAGGAACCTTATAGAATTCTGCCTTTTTGGAAATTGATTCTACGAATAATGGTACAGGAATATCTGCCGCCATTTCCCAAGTAACAATCGATTGAATTTGCTCCTCCGCCGGAATATTATTAACAGATTTCCCCTTAAGACTCCACTCTAATAAAAAACGGTCTGAAGGAAGACCACTATTTAATTCATCGTCCATTATTCCATAATGATCGGAATAATATGTTTTGACTGCTCCTCCTAATTTTGCAATATTAAGAAAGGCATTACGTGATTCTAGCGGATCAAAAGTCCAGATAATTTTTTTATAGCCACGCTCCAAAGCTAATTCTTTTTGTTTAACTTTCATTTTAAAGCCCAATCCAGCATTTCTTTCCTTATCCTTTACTGCCATCATATGTGACACCAAATATACTTCATTTTGATGAAAGCCAGGAAAACCATAGCAAAAACCGACTAATTCTTTCTTGAGAAAAGCCCCTATAATGATCCCTCCATTATGAAGGGAGGCAACCAAAAATGGAAAAGGCATCGTATTCTTCTTCCCCCAAATTAAATCTTGAAAAACAACCACCATTTGGATTTCATCTTTTGCGGTCACTTCTCTTATCATATAAGGTTTCACTTTATTTGTTCTCCCCTTAACTATATAGATAGATTAGGATATACCTTCTTCGAAATCATATGTTGATTAATCACTTCTTCGTTTAAGTCGAATCCAATACCAGCTCCTGAGGGCACATCTATTTTTCCTGGGGTAGACAATGTGACTTCTGGACAGATGATATCCTTTTTCCAGTATCGATTGGAAGCAGATGTATCTCCTGCTATAGTAAAGGCTGGGAGTGTTGTAATCGCGATATTATGCGCTCTGCCAATACCGCCTTCCAGCATTCCTCCACACCATACAGGGATACCATGTTTTTCACATAAATCATGAATTTTCTTCGATTCGGTCAATCCACCAACACGGCCAATCTTAATATTAATAATTTTACAACTTCCTAATTCAATCGCTTTTCGCGCATCTTCTACGGAATGAATACTTTCATCTAGACATATTGGTGTAGCAAGCTCGCTCTGTAGGATAGAATGGTCAATAATATCATCATATGCTAACGGCTGTTCAATCATCATCAATTTAAGTGGATCTAATTCTTTGATTCTTTCAATGTCTGCTAATGTATACGCAGAGTTAGCATCCGCCATTAACGGTATTTCATATCCAAAAGTCTGTCTTATTTTCGTTAAAGGCTCCAAATCATAACCAGGTTTAATTTTTACTTTGATTTTTTTATAGCCCTCTGACAAAAAACGATCCACCTTTGATAAAAGCATCTCTGTAGTAGGTTCAATTCCAATGCTAACCCCTACATCAATCGAAGTTTGTACACCACCAAGTGCTTTAGAAAGAGAAATACCTAATTTCTTACTATATAAATCCCATATCGCTCCTTCTAAAGCTGCTTTTGCCATATTATTTCTTCTGATAGGAGCGAATCTTTTTGAAACTTCATCTGGATGATTTATTTCTTCTTTTAACAAGAGTGGTATCAAAAACTCATTTAACATGTAAATGACTGTTCCAGTCGTTTCCTCATTATAAGTAGGATCAGGTAAAGCGACAGACTCTCCATAGCCAATGTGCTCTCCACTATATATTTTAATTATAAGAAAATCCTTCTCTAACAGTTTGCCAAAGCTCGTCTCAAAAGGACTAACCAACGGCATTTTTACATGCTGAACTTCTATTTTATCGATTTGCACCATTTCACGCCCTTTTCATCAAGTCTCTTTATTCTATTTTAATAGTTATTTGAATTTTGTGTGTAAATTTATTTAAAAAGTCGAAATATCTTAGAAAAAGTTTATAGCTATTACTCGCAGCCTAAATACACAAAAGTGTGCTTACACAGAGTAAACACACTTTGTATATCATTATATTTATTTGGCCATTTTATTGATAACATACTTTCCTGGTGTTATTCCTTCATACTGCTTAAAAATCCTTATAAAAGTATTAACATTTTTACACCCTACCATTTCGCCAACTTCTGATACCATATATTTACCTGATTTCAATAAATCCTTGGATTTTTCTACCTTCAGCTGGTTTACATAATTTTTAAAAGAAGACTTCAAATGATCTTTGATCAACTTGCTTACATAGGATTCACTTAATTGAAAATGATCTGCAACTTCCCCTAAGGAAAGATCGTTTGTGTAATTATCTTGAATATAACTGATAACACTTTCTACAGTTGAAAGTTTAAGAGAATGTTTTTCTCCTAGAAGAAGCATTAACTCATTGAAAATATCGATAAAGGTGCTCTTTAAAATCTCAATATCGGTACTGTTCAAATGAAAAAACAAAGCCTTATTCTCTTTCAAAAAATCGCCAAACGGTAAATTAAATTTATTCAAGATTCTTTTTAATGTGTTGATAAGGGCATTTCTAAAATCATAAATACTAAATATATCCATGCTTTCTTCTCTAAAATTTGTTTCGACAATCTCCTTTATCAGTTTTTCAGCTTGCTTCAAGTCTCTTTTCTGCATAAAATTTATTAAAATACTTTCCGTCTCCACACTATAGAAGTATTCTTTTTCAGACGTTAAAGGAACATTGCTGGTACATAAACATTTTGTATCGATAAAAGAATATTTCTGTTCCATAAGCTGAAAAGATGACTTAAATATATCTGGTAAATCTATTAACGAAGAAAAAGCTTGCGAGAGGGTAAAAGTTATTTCTATTCCTAATTCTTGCTCTATTCTATGAATCATTCTATTTAACATCTCTAAAATAAGATGCTGATTTTTTTCTGCAAAAAATAAGCAAAAATGTTGATAATCAATCGGAAATGATATGAATTTTTGGTTGGGATCTTTGTCATTAAATAAAGCTAATACTTTTTTTCTTAATGTCAAAATATTGCCTTCACTTAAAGTTGATTCCCACTCTGAAATTCCCTCCATTGATACAATTGCAAGAATTCCACCGTCACGGAATGGATCTAACTGAAGAAGATTCAATCTTTTCTCTATAAACTGCTTATCATAATTTTCATAAATGATATTCTTTAAAAAGTTCTCTTGTAAATCGCTTAATGAGCTTTCTTGCAATTGCACTAAATTTTTATTGATTTTATTTATATCATGAATATTAGAGATAATATAATCTAGTTCATTTTTTATATACTCTTCTGTATTATTCTTTTTTTCACCGCTTTTTATGTTTTTGATAATTTCTTCAATCGGTGAATACGATTTTCTACTTAAGATTGTAGTTAGAATGAAACCGAGCAGAAGTAATACGAACAAAATTATTGCTATGCTCTTAATGGTATGAATCGGTAACCCTATTCCTTTATGTACATTCGTTATATATAAATAATTAATTGTTGGTATCGCATTGGAACCCTTTTGATAGCCATCATAATCATTTAATGAACGAGAAACAATTTGATTTTCATGCGTATTTTCCACTGGTAAAAAACTAGATAGTATGTTTTCCCCTCTATTTGCGGTAGAGGCTAAGGTAGACTCATTGACAATCCCAAAAATACCATTCTCATCTGGTAAATTCGTCATTAACAAGTCCTTTTTCTCCCATACAATAAAAAAGTAAAGGTTTTGCTTTTCCTGATGATAATAGATTTTATGAACAATGATTAATTTGTCATTTGCATCATAGCATTGTAAATCATTGTTTCCTTCCGAACCCATAAATCCTTTTAATTTCTCCAAATTCTTATCCATATGAATAAATTTCATGTAGTCTTTAAACAAAAAATAACCATCAGAGCTCGTTACATCTGTCCCAAAATCTTTTAAAACAGCAAGATTAAACCCTAATTGATCATTCGAAAAATGATTGCCTGTTAACTCATTAAACAATTTACTATATGTATTGTAATCAAACTGATTCTTTTCTAAGAACTCCACAATAACATCTTGTTGGGATAGCAGCTTGACCACATTTAACGAAACATCTAAACGATAGTCAATTATATTACTTTCCCTTTCAAGAAACATTTCATTTAATTTATCCAATTCTAGCCTATTCTGGGAATACTCTTGGGAAATTGTAACAAATAGAATGATAGAAGTATAAATAATGATAACAACGGAGAATGACAGAAAAATTTTCTTAAAGATAGTTTTCCGAAACATTATATCCCCCTCTTTTTGTTATTATTCAACTTATATTTGTGCGATTATAATGAAAAACAATATGTTAGAAGAGGTCGCTAAACTCACGGTTAAAGACGATTAATAGGTGGAGAAACTGTTTCCACCTATTAATCTCTTGTAATTAATTATTACCCTTATATAATACGGATCGTTTTAATCTCATAAGGATTTAACTCAAATGTGATATTCCCCTGTATATCTACAGGAAGGGTCATATCCTTTTCCAGTAAATTCGTTTCATTCCATTCTTTACAATCAAATAATGGCTCGAGACTTAAAACTCTGTTACTACCTAGATGATCATGTACTCGTAAAATTAGACCCTTACCATTTTCCGCTAATTTAATAGCATCTATGAATACGCTTTCTTCTGCGTGTAATTTAAATAGCCCCTTAATTAATTTATTGCCTTTCACTATAGATAACGGCTGGTTTATAGCCCAAGCTTCCTCAACTGTTCTTCCCTCTATGAAATCTCCTTTATGTGGTAGAAGACTATACGTAAATTCATGCTGACCAATATCAGCTGTTGGGTCTGGATAAATTCCACCTTTTAATAAGGTAATTCTCATCGTTTGATCCTTAATATCATGACCGTACTTACAGTCATTTAATAAGCTAACTCCATAGTCCCTTTGAGAAAAATCCACCCACTGGTGTGCCACTGTTTCAAATTTTGCCATATCCCAACTCGTATTCCAATGTGTTGGTCGCTTAACATTACCGTATTGAATATCATAAGTTGCTTCTGTATTGCGAATGTCCACATCAAATCCTGCTTTAAGCAATTGTTCCCTTTCTTTCCAATCAGCCTGAGTAATAAAATCTATTCGACGTGAATTTTTATAAACCTGCATGATTTGAATAATTCTCGAAGTACCAAACGAATAAACAAATTCAACCGAGGCATATAATTTATTTCGTTCTTTGATCGTAATTGATTCTGCGGTTAACTCAATACATTTTTCTTGGTAAAAAATATCGATATCCCATGCATTAAAGTTCATTGGTTTATCTTCAAATAATTGAAGTCTATTACCAAGACCATTTTCTTTTAATACTTCCCGCTGATATTTTTTGTCATAGATGCTAATTAGCTGTCCCTTTTCATTCCAGCTTATCACGTATTTATCTGTCTCAATGCCACTTTCTATTTCTTTAACAAAATCCGTTTCTATGCTATCCTCTTTAGTTGGTACAAACTGAATGATACAATTCCCTAAAGCAGGAATGTTAGGAGTCTGAACAATATATCCTTCCTCACAAGGAACAGCTTGTAATTCTTCACCAGAATCCGTTACGAATTTTCCGCTTTCATTTAGATCAATCGTCACCAATTCTCTTCTTTCCCAGCCTGCTGAGTTATATACGTTCCATTGATTTATAACGACATCATTCAATCGTGTTAAAAGTTGGGCTGATCTTTCCATCGCTCCTCCTATCTCCACCTTATGGTCTTGATAGACTTCTTTTATCGATGAACCAGGAATAATATCATGAAATTGATTACGTAATAACACTTCCCATAAATCATATATTTCTTCCTTCGGATAAGGGTCTCCTTCCGTATTTTGAACTGTTGCATACAAAATTTCCAGCTCTCTTAATGCAAGTTCTAATCTGCGGTTCATTTTTTTTACAAACGCTTGAGAAGTATAGGTTCCTCGATGATATTCTAAATACAATTCACCATCCCATTTATGCACATAACTTTCTGCTGCATTTACGGTTTCATGAAGCTGCTTGAAAAATTCATCAGCACGCCCTGTTTTGACGTGAGGAAGACCAGGTATTTTATCCATTCGACGGCGATTTTCTAACATATCTCTCGTGACTCCTCCACCGCCATCGCCATACCCGTATGATATCAGTAATTGTTTATTCAAATCTTTATTCCGGTAAGCTTTATAACTGCCTAACACTGTTTCTGGTTCTAACTGTCCATTATACGTATAGAACCAGCGGGACGCCCATTCATTATCAACTAAGTTTCTTCCTGGTTCAGGTGTAGTAATAAAATGCGTTAACACCTCAGATCCGTCTATTCCACGCCACACAAATGTATCATGCGGCATTCGATTATATTGATTCCAACTTATTTTAGTGGTCATAAATGTCTCTATTCCACTCTTTTTTAAAATCTGTGGCAATGCCCACGAATAACCGAATACGTCTGGCAGCCATAGATACTGGACATCTTTATTGAACTCCTTTTTTATAAATTGCGTTCCATGGAGAATTTGCCGAGTTAATGATTCCCCAGATGGTATATTACAATCAGCTTCAAGCCACATAGCTCCATCTACTTCCCATCGTCCTTCCGCTATTCTATTTTTAATTTGTTCATAGATTAGAGGATAATCCTCTTTAATAAATTTATAGAGTTGGGGTTGTGTTTGTAAAAATATATAGTCTGGGTATTGCTTCATTAACTGTAAAACAGTTGAAAAACTACGGGCTACTTTTTCTCTTGTATGTTTTAATCTCCATAACCAAGCAACATCAATATGTGTATGACCTATAGTGGTAATTGCTACTAAATCACGTTTGTCTAAAGAATCAATTCCTTTTTGTAGCATGTCATTTGCTAATTTTACACTTTTATAAAAAGACGGACTTCCTGGATAAGACCAATCAATATATTTCATTGCCTTTTCTAATAAAGGCAAAAGTTCGTATCGATCAGGGTTATCCTCCTTTAATTGTTTAATCGTTTTTAAGACACAATCAGCTGTAAAATATAAATCATCACATTCTTCATTTAAAACAGCAGAATCCGCTGCTTTAAATTTATGTGATTGAATGTGTTCAGGTCCTCCGCCTTCTAACCCGGACCATAATTTTAATGAGAGAGTAATTTCCTTTCCGTACAATTCCGAATCAATAAAGACTTCTTTATGATTGGAATCAACACCTTGATATGGATGACCATCAATAAAAAGTAATGACTCAAACCCAGAATTATAACCTCCACCTGTTCGCCCAAAATCCAATAATAAGATTACTTTCCCATCTGATCTCGGTACTTTAAAGGTTGTTTGAATCCATAAATAATAGTCTCTTCCTTCCCAAATATCCCCTATAGAAAAGTCTTTCCAATCAGCAGAGAGGTAAGGAGGATATTTCTCTTCTCCATCAATGCTCTCTTTTGCTTTCCAACCGTTGAGACTACTTTTTTCCATGTAACGATAAGTATTTAATTCTTTAATCCTCGCTTCTAATTTTTCAATTGTATAAAACATAGCACCCTATCCTTTCGTAGCTCCACCTAAACTGAAGCCTTTTGACATAAAATTTTGTGATATTGTATACAAAATGACAACAGGTAATGTATACATTACCGAAAACGCTGCTAATCTACCGTAATTAACCATTCCGAAATTTCCGAAAAATTGAAATATCGTCACAGATGCTGGCATTTTTTCAGGACTTTGAATCAGGATATATGGAACAAAGTAATTTCCCCAGCTGCCTGTAAAAGTAAAAATCGCAACTGTAAATATACCAGGAAGCATTAATGGAGCAACGATTTTTTTTATTCCTTGGAAGATTGATGCACCATCAACCCATGCTGATTCTTCTAAATCTAAAGGAATAGAATCCATAAAATTTTTCATCATCCAAATACCATATGGCAAAGAGGATGCTGTTAAAAAAAGTGTCATCGCAATTAAAGAATCTTGAAATTTCAAATAAAGAAATAATTGAAATACAGGTACGATGACTGCTGTCATTGGTAATGAAGTCATAAACAAGATTGTCATCATAAAACTATTTTTATATTTTAACGTATACCTAGATAGTGGATACGCAGCCAAAATACATAAAATCACTACTAACAATGCTTGCGAAGTTGAGATTCCGATACCAATAAAAAACGAACGTAAAATCGCTGTTTCTGACAATATGGACTTAAAGTTATCTAACGTTATCTTTTCTGGCATCTTTAGTGCCTGAATTGCCCCTGGATCTACTGATGCGAAAATCATCCATAGCAGTGGCAATAAAAACAGGATTGCTAGAATAGAGAGAATTAAATAATGAATAAATTTTTCGACTTTATATCCTTTTTGGACCAACTTACATCACCTACACTTTCACTTTCAAGGTTTTCATATATATTAAGCTGGCAATTGCTCCTAATACTAACAACACAAAGGAAATGGCAGTTCCATATCCTAACTGATAACTAACAAATGCCTGTTTATACATAAATACAGGTAGAGTCGCTGTACTTACACCTGGACCACCGCCAGTCATTGTATAAATTAAAGCAAATACCCCAAGAGTTTGCAGAGTAACTAGCATCATATTCGTTGCGATCGTTCCTTTTACCATCGGGATAGTGATATAGCGAATAACCTGAAAGCGGCGGGCACCATCCATAATAGCTGCCTCTTCCACATCTTTAGGAATATCGTCTAAAGCAGCCTGAAACACCATCATGGAAAAAGCCGTTCCTCTCCACATATTTGCTATGACTACACTAATCATAGGGAAGGTAAACAACCAGGCAATTGGCTTAATATCAAAAAGACTCAATAGCCAATTAGCCGTCCCGCTTTCCCCAAGAAATGCCACCCAACAGAATGCTACAACAACTTCTGGAGTTACCCAAGCAGCAATAATGATTAAACCAACAATTCTTCTAAATGTTTTATTTTTCTCTTTCATTAAAAAAGCGATCAAAAAGCCAAAAAAACATTGTCCTAATACTGCAGAAAAAAACACGAAAACAATTGTGTTCCATACACTAGCACGGAAATCTGGATCTTGAAACATTCGGGTAAAGTTTTCAAAACCTACAAATCTTAGCTGACTAGCTTCTGCTCCGGTCAGGGCTAAATTCGTAAAAGAAAAAAGCAAGGTCAAAATCATAGGTCCAATAAAAAAAATCAATAATAAAAGCCAAGTTGGAGCTAGAAAGATAGCTGCCTTAAAGTGATCCGATTTGCCTTTCTTTTTAGGCTTCTTTAATAATGCGGCTTCCAATTTCATCCCACCTTTTTTAAAAAAGTTTATCACTATGACAAAAAGGTTTAGACCTTACAAGGAATAATACATAATCTGGCTGATAATTCCTTGTAGGGTCTCATCATTTAGATTTATCTAACCTTTTGTACAGCTTAAAACTTATTTAACTACATTCTCTTCTCCAACAATCCTAGTTACGTTACTTGCATAATCCTTTGCAGCTTGTTTTGGAGTTTTACTTCCAGTCGCTACCGCTTCTACCATTGTTTGAATTTCTACTGAAACATTCGGATATTTATCATTAGCAGGACGAAAATGTGCATTCTTCAAATATTCGGTTGCTTCTGAAATAAATGCTTGTTCCTTATATTCTGGAATCTCAGCCGAATCATCTCGTACTGTTAAGTTACCTTCTGAAACAGCGCGTGCTGCTTGCTGTTCTTTGCCACCTAAAGCTTGGATAACCTTCCAAGATGCTTCAGGATTTTTTGCTTTTGCTGGAATAGCCCATGTCCATCCCCCAGACATCGTAGTATTACCAGGCTCTTGTCCATTTTGGGTAGGCATTGCAGCAAAACCAAATCGTTCTGTTACATTATCTAATGGTACTGCCCCATTTTCCGAATAATTTCCTGTATTCCAGAATCCATCTAGGATAATTCCCGCTTCATCATTAGGGAACTTCTCTTGAAATAGGACGGAACTGTAGTTACTATTAATTGCAATGAAAAGAGGAGGCCCTAATTTTTTCTGATTGTATACGTTGTCAATAAATTTTAAGGAATCTTCAATTCCTTTTGTATTTACATGCCATTTTTTTGTTTCAGCATCAAATAAAACATCTTCTGTGCCGTAGAGTAACATCTCGAAAGTTTGCATCGATACAGATTCTCCATTTGCTTTTGCCACTCCCATGGAAAGAGGAATCACATCTGAGGAAGAATCTTTTATTTTTTCAGCAGCTTCTATAATTTCATCCCAATTTTTAGGCTGCCAATCTTCTGGTAAGCCAGCTTTTTTAAAAACATTTTTGTTATACCACAGTCCACGGGAATCAGACGTCCCTGGAATGGCATACAATTTCCCATCTTCTCCAAGCGAACCTGACTTTAAATTTTCCGTATAATATTCCCATTGATCCCAATCACTCACATAATCATCAAGAGGCAATAAATATCCTGCATTAGCATCAGAATTTAACATAAAGGAGTCTTCTGCTACAACATCAGGTGCTGTACTTTCTGATTGCATCGATAAGGCTACTTTTGAGAAATAGTCTCCTTCACTAGCGGTGATCGGAGATAAAACAATTTTTATGTCTGGATTTTCTTTTTCAAATTCAGGAATAAAGGTGTTAGTTAAATATTTTTTCAAATTATCATGTTCGCCTACATCTCTCCATGTTATTTTAACCTGTGTTTTTCCTTCACTATTCCCCTCATCAGTATTACTTTCACTAGAGCATCCAATCAATAAAAAAGGAATGCATAAGAGAATCAAAAATACTTTTTTAAACGATTTCCCCATCTTTTCAACCCCTCCATTTTTATTCAATCATTAGTGGATATAATCAGTCACTAAAATGTAAGCACTTTCAATTTAAGCTCTAATTACCTCTATTTCAATCTATAAAATAAAAGAAAGTCAATATTTTTCATATATAGTTAAAAAAATGAAGATTTTAACAAAAAATATTGATTTGCTAGAATGACATTTTATCTACCATCTAAGAAAATGAAGATTATTCCGCATAGATTTTTTCACCTAATAATTCGCCTAAAAAAGAAGCCTACATAAATGACTACCTTTTGTTCATAAGTGTCATTTACGCAGACTCTAATTATTCAAATCTATTCTTTATCATCTATCTTTTTTAAACCTTCTAAGTTTGTCATATATAGATCCCAGCTTCTTCTCCTCCCCTGCTTCTGTTGGGTGGTAATACTGCGTTCCTTTTAACTTCTCTGGTAAATAATCTTGATCGACCCATCCTCCGAATGTTCCAATTGGATGGTCATGCGGATAAATATAGCCAACATGTCCAAGCTTTTTGCTACCTTCATAATGCCCGTCTCTTAAATGCATCGGGATATCACCTACTCTGCCACTACGAACATCTGCTATCGCTGCATCTAACGCTTTATAAGCAGCATTCGATTTTGAGGATAAGCACATTTCCACGACCGCTACAGATAAGGGAATACGTGCTTCTGGCAGACCTAGTCTCTCACTAGCTGTTACTGCTGCTAAAACATTATTTCCAACAGATGTTTTAGCGAGTCCAATGTCTTCATAAGCAATAACTAGTAGTCTTCTGTTCACAGCTACCAAATCTCCACTTTCCAACAAATGAGCAAGGTAATAAAGGGCTGCATCTACATCACTTCCCCTAATACTTTTTTGTAGACTTGATAAAAGATTATAAAAATGCGAACCTTTTTTATCCCCAAAAACACCAACCTTTTCAATCATTTGTTCAATCGTTTCATCTTTAATGATAAAAGTTCCTTCTTCTTTATCTGATGAATATACAATTGATTCTAATAGCGTTAGCGATTTCCTTGCATCGCCATTTGTTCCCATTGCGATTCTTTCCACCTGATTATCACTAATTTGAATGGAGAGATTTCCAAGCCCTTTTTCCTCTTTTAATGCTCGATGCAGTAATTCATTAATATCATCATCTGTTAATCTCTTTAATTGCTTAATTTGACCACATCTGCTTCTAATCGCAGGGTTTACGTCGTGATAGGGATTCTCTGTAGTAGCACCTATTAAAACAATATCTCCTCTTTCTACATGTGGGAGTAGATAATCCTGTTGTGCTTTATTAAAGCGATGAATTTCATCCAAAAAGAGAATAACCTTTCCTGTCATTCTTGCTTCATCTACAACTGCCTCCACATCCTTTTTACCAGATGTGGTTGCATTTAATGCAATAAAAGGAAGCTTTGTCGTTCCAGCAATCGCAAATGCAATCGAGGTTTTGCCAATACCAGGCTCACCATACAATAGCATGGATGGAACATGACCATTTTTAATCATTTTATATAAACTTGTTTTTTTCCCAATAATTTCTTTTTGCCCAACTACTTCATCTAGGTTTGTCGGTCGCATTCGAAAAGCAAGTGGTTCTCCGTTCATTTATACACCTTCTTTAAAACATCTTACCTTTATTATAACGTAAAAGAAGAAAGTAAGAAAAAAGTTGATTTGTCTAATAAAATGAAACTTCCATTAGTGGGGGTTTTCCTTTCTCCCCCACTGATGGTTAGTTGCACTATATGACCTTTAGGGGATACTTTCAACAGCTTGAGCTGGGGCTGTTATGAGTGGGATAAAATAGCAAAGCTCTTTACCTATCTACTATTCCTTGGGAAATACTTTTGCTTATTAATTTCTTTCTATTTTCATAAGATTATTTAAAATGATCCTTTGTTTTCTCATTCTACTTTATTAAATAGTGAAATGGAGTTATTAAAAGGGGGTCTTTCTAATATAACTATTACATTCTGTATTTAATAATTCTTTATAAAAAAAGAATAAAGCGAATAATATCACTTCATTCTTTTTTACTATTATGCCGCCACATCCCTCTTCTTAAATACCCAAAAGGCTAACCCGATGAACACGATAAAATAAACTAGTAGCATTATAATAGAGAAAAACAAGGTCATGCCACTAACAAGAGGTGTTCCATCAAAATACTGTGTTAAATCAGTGTTAGCAAATAATAGATACTTTGCCCAGTCGAACCAATTAGCTAATAAAAACGTTACTGTATTTCCCATAAACATTAAGAAAATGGATATACCAATTGCTAATGAACTGTTCCGGAAGACGGACGATATCATAAACGCCATCGTAGTGAGCATAATTAAACTAATCGAATTTAACCCATAAAAACCGATTAAGTGAATGAAGATACTTTGTTCTTTCACTACACCATCGGAATAATATAAATATGGATAGGCTTCTTCTGGTAGACCAAAAAGGATAGCACCTAGTGCAAAGGAGAATGCGAATAAGACAAAAAGAGCTATAAAACCGAAAAATAGCACGGTTAAATACTTGGACAATAATATCTTCGTTCTGCTCAATGGTCGGATAAGCAGAAGTTTCACCGTTCCCCAATTAAACTCATTCGCAACAATTCCAGCTGCTATAATAATAGTAAATAAGCCTACGATACTTATTAACTGGATATTATCAGAAACAAAATCCCATGCCGAATATTCTATGTTTGTACTTAAATCATGCGTAATACGGTACTCATTTAGTGCTATTTCTTTTGTATAATAATTTCTTGTTTCTGAAGGAAGATGTTCATCCTTTAGCATTTCTTTATAGCGTTTATTTTCCAATTCAAGTCCATGTTGCCAGTTCTCATTATCTGGAACAGAAAATCCACTTGATTGATATTTATTAAAAGCACCTAATAGCAGTACAGCAATTAACAAAATCACTATCATTACTAATGTAGCTGGACGTTTCCATATTTTCATCCATTCATTTCTTATTAGCTGAATCATTTCTGTCCCTCCCCTTGATTAGTCAATTCTAAAAATCTATCTTCTAATGTCTTCGATACTTCCTTTATTCCGAAAATGCGAAAATCTTGTAACACAAGTGTTTTAATTATTTCTGGTATTTTATCTCTTGTCACAGTAAGCGAAATTCCTGATTCACTTGATGTCATTTGCACATCAGGATATACATTTTTCAAATAATTGATCGCTGTATCAACAGGATTCAATTCTATTTCAAATACTTGTTCCACTGCAACAAAATCTTTTACTAATTGTACATCGACAAGTTTCCCCTCTTGAATGATACCGATACGATCACACATCATTTCCATCTCTGATAATAAGTGACTAGAAACAATAACTGCCATATTTCTTTCTCTTGCTAACATTCTTAAATGATCTCTTATTTCTCGGATTCCAGCAGGATCTAACCCATTAGTTGACTCATCTAAAATCAGAACCTTCGGATCATGCAAAAGGCTTTGTGCAAGACCTAATCGCTGTCTCATACCGAGTGAATACGTACGAACCTTATCATGAATGCGTTCTGTTAGTCCTACTAATTCAACCGTCTCCATTATTTTCTCTTTTGATATCCCCTTCATCATTCGCGCATAATGCAAGAGATTCTCATAGCCACTTAAAAATTTATACATTTCAGGGTTTTCTACAATTGCGCCGACATGCTGGATTGCTTTCTCAAATTGATCACGAACACTCTCGTTGCAAATAAAAATATCGCCGTCACTCATACTGATTAATCCCACAATCATTCGAATGGTTGTCGTTTTACCAGCTCCATTCGGACCGAGAAAACCGAATACCTCCCCTTCTTCTACCTGGAAGCTTAAGGAATCAATAATTTTTCTCCCCTTGATTACTTTAGAAACATTTTTTAAGTCTACAATTGAAGTCAATATTTCTCTACCAACCTTTCACTAGTTTATATTTTCCTTCATCCACTCAATAATTGATTGCCCTTTGTCTTCTCTCAAATCTTCTACAGAAAGATTGGCGATTAAATCCCCATTATTTAATACAATAATATTGTCTAAAATAGATTCAACCTCTGCTATTTCATGTGTAGCAACCACAACTGTTTGCTTTCCAAAATCTATATATGTTAATAAGCTTTTAACGATGGATTCACGAACCAATGGATCGAGTCCAGAAAAAGGTTCATCCAGTAAAAGAATAGGCACTGTTCTAGCTATACAGAGGACAAGCTTAAGTCTCCCTCTATTCCCCTTTGAAAGATGCTTTATTTTTTTATCTCCATCTAGGTGTATAAATTCTAGTAATTCTTTTGCTTTATCAAGCTGAAAATCGTTAAATTGTGATGCACTGAATTGAACCATATCATGGACAGTAAAGGATTCATAAAAACGATCTAACTCTGTTAAATACGAAACTTCCTCAGCAATTCTACGATTAGCCTTTTTCTTGTTGACTAACACCTCTCCATTAGTCGGTTGAACAAGCCCAGCAATCATCTTTAATATAGTTGATTTGCCGCTCCCGTTTGTTCCAAGAAGACCATAAATCTTTCCTTCTTCTAGGCTTAAATTTATATTATTCACAGCGTAGTCTTTGCCATATTTTTTGGTTACATGTTGAAATTGTATCATTTACTTATCACCCTTCTTCTCGTGAAGATAGCTTGTTAATAACTGAACCATTTCTTCTTTTTTGATTCCTAGCTCTTTCATATTGCAAACAAACTGATCTAGTAAATCATGTTGTAACTTTGTTCTTAGCTTATCTAAAACTTCCCCTGATTCAGTAATAAATGTACCTTGACCTCTTCTCGTTTCCACAATTTTCATCCTTTCCAATTCACTGTACGTTCGTTGAATCGTATTAGGATTTACGCCTAAAGCAATAGCCATTTCTCGAACAGATGGTAGTTTATCTCCTGGCATTCGTTCATAACGAGCAATTTGCTGTGTGATTTTTTCGACGATTTGCATATAAATTGGTCTTGATGCTTGAAATTCATCTGCCATTGTAAAGCTACACCTCCACTTTCTTTTCCAGTAACCAAGAAGCTGCTAGAAAAACGGCAATGAATGTTATGAAATATCCTAGTAATGTAAAAATTGATATATCTGTTCTTTCTATTGAAGCCTGAAAAAAATGCTGATTTCCTTCAAAAGTGAATGTATGGTCTACTGAAATCACACTTTTCCTTTTAAGCGCATCAATAATGGGAATTCGATTAAACCAATAGACTGCCACATTCCAGCCATTCCAAATAAGGATTAAAAGCAGCCAACGTATTTTGTTCATCCATGCGATTCTTTTCATACTGTGATAGAGAGCCCAATAGAAAAAAATCCAGCTACTAAAGTATATGGACATTCCTAAAATAACCAAACACATAAAAAATAAATCCGACTGATTGAAAGCTAACTGAAAGTCTCCTGCATTTACAATGCTGATCACTGCAACAATAAATATTAGACTTAAAGATCCTAAAGAATAGAGAAAGCCAGCAATCCATTTGGATAAAAGAAGTTTTATACTGCTATTTGGATTATGAAGCCATAA
This sequence comes from Niallia sp. RD1, assembly GCF_024219955.1. NCBI lineage: Bacteria > Bacillati > Bacillota > Bacilli > Caryophanales > Bacillaceae > Niallia > Niallia sp. RD1. Next base: position 4,974,020 of record NZ_CP100420.1, read on the forward strand.
TTGTGTTTTCCCCTCTATATTCAACGAAGTCAATAAAAAGGCAGGAAGAAAAAAAGGTGGGCAAAACATAAAGAAATAGCTAAAATCGCTACCAAAACAAATGATTGATAATAACCTGCAAAACCAATTGCCGTGACCATCCCTAATCCCATAATAAGAAGAATTGTATATAGAAAAGGGAGACCAAGCTTTAAATCTTTCTTCAATAGTCCATTAAAGGAATGCAAACAAATCACCTCATTGTATTAGTGTACTATCAACATAGTACACTAATGCAAAAACATTCGTCAATAGGACATTGGAGTGGTATTTCTAAACACAAATAAAAAAGGATCAACTCATCAATTATGAGTTCACCCTTTTTTACGACGTAAAGACTGTAATTATAAAATAAATAACTTATTTTTCATCTTTTACACGTGTTATTTTTATCTCTTTTAATAACTCTTTTACAACATGACTAGCCATAATTAATCCAGCTACAGAAGGTACAAATGCATTAGAAGAGGGCGGCATTTTTGCTTTACGTATTGGTGCATTATCTTTTCCTACTACTTTACGAACATCCTCACGAATGATAATGGGACTTTCATCAGAGAATACGACATTAATTCCTTTTCTAATCCCTTCTTTACGTAGTCTTGTACGAATAACTTTCGCAATCGGATCTGTGTGTGTTTTACTGATATCTGCAATTTGGAAACGGGTTGGATCCATTTTATTTGCAGCACCCATGCTTGAAATAATCGGTATATTCCTTTTTAGGCACTCTTTCATTAAATGTATTTTATACGCAATTGTATCAGAAGCATCTATCACAAAATCTAAGCCATAGTCAAAAATTTCTTCATATGTTTCTTCTGTATAGAACATTTTCAAGGCAATTACTTCACACTCAGGATTAATGTCTGCAATACGCTCTTTCATTATGTCTACTTTAGGACGGCCAACAGTGGATAACAATGCAATGACCTGCCTGTTCACATTTGTAATATCCACATCGTCTTTATCAATTAAAATTAATCTTCCTATGCCAGAGCGGGCCAAGGCTTCTGCTGAAAAAGAACCAACGCCCCCAATACCTAAAACAGCTACAGTGCTGTTTTTCATCGTGTCTAATCCTTCTTTACCAATGGCTAACTCATTTCTCGAAAATTGGTGTAACATCTGTTTTCAACTCCATTTAATTTTTCCTATAAGCTAATTATGTTTACATATTCCCTTACAGGGAACTTTCATTCTGGGAGAATAAAAATAATTACTTATGAAATATATCATAATTTTTTATCAGCTACCACTCTTCCTTTTCTTGCTTCCAAATAAGCATCAAATTTTGTTTACCATACTAGTTCATTTTACAAGGAAGTCATTGTCAACACTAAATATCCCATGAATAAAAAAAGCAGAAGAAAACATATTCTAGAATGTTTTCTTCTGCTCTTCATCATTTTTTATCTAGTTTTAGTGATAAATGTAGATCTGTTAATTGGTTTTCACTTACTTCACTTGGAGCATTTGTCATGAGACAGCTTGCACTTGCCGTTTTAGGGAATGCAATTGTATCACGAAGGTTAGTACGGCCAGATAACAACATAATTAAGCGGTCTAATCCAATCGCGATCCCGCCATGTGGTGGTGTACCATATTCAAAAGCTTCTAATAAAAAGCCAAATTGAGCATGCGCTTCTTCCTTCGTAAAGCCTAGTAAGCTAAACATTTTCTCTTGGATGTCTTTTTCAAAAATACGCAGAGATCCTCCACCTAGCTCGTATCCATTTAATACAATATCATAGGCTTGTGCTTTCACTGCTTTAGGATTGCTATCAAGCAGTTCAAGATCTGCTCTTTGTGGCATCGTAAATGGATGATGAGCTGCGTAAAAACGACCTTCAGCTTCGTCATATTCAAATAATGGCCAATCAGTCACCCAAAGGAAATTAAATTTGCTTTGATCGATTAAATCTAGCTCTTTTGCTAATTTTAAACGTAGAGCTCCTAATGCATCTGCAACAACGTTCTTTTTATCGGCAACAAATAATAGAAGGTCTCCAGTTTCAATTGCTAAAGCTTGCTCTAAACCTTTTTGCTCTGTTTCTGAAATAAACTTGGAAATAGGTCCTTTTAAGCCATCTTCTTCTGCTTTTAACCAAGCAAGACCTTTTGCACCATACACTTTTACAAACTCTGTCAATGCATCAATATCTTTACGAGAATATTTTCCGCTTGCATTCTTTACATTAATTGCTTTTACTTGACCATTTGTTTCGACCGCTGAAGCAAATACCTTAAAGCTTGAATCTTTAACTATTTCAGAAAGGTCTACTAATTCCATTTCAAAACGAGTATCTGGTTTATCAGAACCGTATCTGCTCATCGCTTCATCATATGGCATTCTTGCAAAAGGTAAAGAAACATTTATTCCTTTTACTTCTTTCATGATTTTTGCCATCATTGTTTCCATCATAGCCATAATGTCTTCTTGACTCATAAAGCTTGTTTCGATATCAAGTTGCGTAAATTCTGGTTGTCGATCTGCACGTAAGTCTTCGTCACGGAAACAACGAGCAATTTGATAGTATCTTTCTACTCCACCAACCATTAACAATTGCTTAAAGATTTGCGGAGATTGTGGAAGAGCATAAAATTCACCTGGATGAACACGACTAGGAACTAAATAATCTCTTGCTCCTTCAGGCGTACTTTTCGTTAAAATTGGTGTTTCTATATCTAAGAATCCTTCACTATCAAGAAAGTCTCTCATAACTTTGGTTACTTGATGACGCATCTTTAATGTTTCAAACATAACAGGTCTTCTAACATCTAAATAACGATATTTTAAACGGACATCTTCTGCTACATCTGTTTGATCAGAAATAATAAATGGAGGAGTTTTTGCTTCATTTATTATCGAAATTTCATCCGCTATTATTTCAATTTTTCCTGTTTTAATGTTTTCATTAACTGTTCCTTCTTGACGTGCCACTACTTTTCCTTTTATATCAAGAACAAATTCGTTTCGCACTTTATCAGCAATTTCTATTGCTTCTTTATTTATCTCAGGATTAAACACTACCTGTACAATACCAGTACGGTCACGCAAATCGATGAAAATAAGTCCACCTAAGTCACGTCTTTTTTGAACCCACCCTTTTAAAACAATACTTTCTCCAATCGATTTTTCTGTTACTTCACCACAAAAATATGTTCTTCCAAACATGAAGTATCCTCCCTAATTATCTTGTATTAATAATTCTATAAAACGATTCCTTGTATTAAAAAGCTCCAAAATCTTTCAGTACACTTACAAGATTCGTTAATTCAATCTCTTTTTGTTGCCCGGTTTCTAAATGCTTTACATTAATTTTGTTATTTTGAAGCTCATCTTCTCCTATAACAACTACATATTTAGCACCAAGACGGTCAGCAGCTTTAAATTGTGCTTTTACTTTGCGATCAAGATAATCTCTTTCAGCAGAGAAACCAGCTTGTCTAAGCTCATATAATAAGCCTACCGTGTAATCCTTCGCTTCTTCCCCTAATGAAACTAAATAACAATCCACTTTTTTTTCAATAGGTAATTCGATTTTTTCCGCTTCAAGTGCAGCAAGTAATCTTTCTAGACTCATGGCAAAACCGATTCCCGGTGCTTCTGGTCCACCTAATTCTTCTGTTAAGCCATTGTATCTGCCTCCACCACATAAGGTAGTAATTGCCCCAAATCCTTCTGCCTCACTCATTATTTCAAAAGCTGTGTGATTGTAATAATCCAATCCTCTAACTAGGTTGGAGTCTACAACAAAAGGAATGTTTAACGCTGTTAAATATTTCTGCACTTTTTCAAAGTATGTTTTTGATTCTTCATTTAAATAATCTAAGATCGATGGAGCAGATTTCATTAATGGGTGGTCATGATCTTTTTTGCAATCTAAGATTCTCATTGGGTTTTTCTCTAATCTTGTTTGACAGTCATGACAAAATTCACCGATGCTTGGTTTAAAATGTGCAATTAATGCTTCACGATGAGCTTGTCTGCTTTCTTTATCTCCTAAGCTATTTACAACCACTTTCAACTTAGATAGTCCCATTGTTTGATAAACAGAATAAGCAAGTGCGATTACTTCTGCATCAATAGCTGGATCTTTACTCCCTATTGCTTCCACACCAAATTGAACAAATTGACGAAAACGACCAGCCTGTGGTCTTTCATAACGGAACATTTGTCCTAAATAAAAGAGCTTAATTGGCTGAGCAGCATAACCATGCATTTTGTTCTCTACGAATGAACGAACAACCGCTGCTGTTCCTTCTGGTCTTAATGTTAGGCTTCTTTTTCCTCGATCTTCAAAAGTATACATTTCCTTTGTCACGATATCCGTCGTATCTCCAACACTTCGTAGAAATAACTCTGTATGTTCAAATATAGGTGTGCGGATTTCACTATATTGATATCGTTCACAAAGTTCCTTCATTTTCTGTTCAACATATTGCCACTTTTCTACTGTTCCAGGCAATATATCTTGGGTTCCTCTTGGAATATTAATTTGCATTTTTATGTATCCTCCCTAATATTAGAAAGCACCGGCTATTCGTGCTTTTTCCGTAATAGTTTGTACAAAAAAAATCTCGTCCCTTGCATCCATCTGAATACAAGGGACGAGATTCTTCCCGTGGTACCACCCTAATTGAAGATTATCATAAATCTTCCACTTTGCAGTTAACGCCTGCTCACGTTTCTACCTACTAATGAAGCAATATTTTCAGAAGAAAGCCTCCCAGAGTGTTCTTTCTCTAAGTCATCATGTAGAAATGCTTGCAGCCTTATGGACATTTCCTCTCTGTTCATGTGTCTCTTAGATACTTTTCTCGATCAATAGCTTTACTTGATTATTTATTATTATCTAATTAATAATAAATAGGAACGATTATATTGTCAATAGGATATAAAGTGAAACTTCCATCAAGGGGATTTTTCTTCATTCAACAATGATAGTTAGTTGAACTATTCGGACCTTTTAGACAGTTAATCTCCAACCTATTTTCTTCGAATTCTCTTAAGCTTACGTCCAGAGTCTTACTTTCCGTTGAGAGTGGGCCAAAAATGATTTCCCTGTTCTTTTATGATTTCCCTAATTGTTTTTTTAGTTTTTTTACTTCTCCTAATGATAAACCAAATTCAGAAGCAAGTTCCACAGCATTGGAATTTCCTTCTCTTTGAATAAAATCGTGAAAATCTACGCCTAGTAATTTGGAATCAATTTCACCAGCTGATAAACTTTTTTCACCAAATCTCATGCAATTCACCCTTTTTTCTGTTATTTTTTTATAGTATTACCATGAGTGGCTAAAAAATATCATCCAAAAAATAGTTTCTTGTCTAAATTTGATTAGAAAAAAAGAGAATATCATAAAGGAATCTACCTTCCTAATGAAGAATTCTCTTTTATAGGCCCAAAAATACACTAGTCATCTTTAGACAATATACGGAAGGAGTGTAGCTTGTTTGAAGAATATAAGATGGATGCTATTACTTTTAGTAAGCATCTTCTTCATTCCTACATACAATCAATATGTATCAGCAGAAAATCAATCAACTGTTCAAGCTAATACAGTAGTAAATGTTAGAGATAATCCAGGGCTTGATCAAAACGTTATTGGGAAAATGGAGATAGGAAAAGCGTATCCCTTAATAAAAGAAGAAGAGGGTTGGCTGGAAATTCAATTTACTTCCTCTTTAACTGGTTGGGTAGCCGGCTATTTAGTAACCAAAAATGGAGAAAACGTAGAAGAAAAACCGATAGAAGAAGAAAAAATAACTTCCCTTTCAAACAAAGCCACGATTATAGAAAATGGTCTTCGCTTAAGAAAAGGTCCTGGTACCAATTACCAAGTTATTACATCTTTAGGAAAAGGAATCGAAGTTACCATACTTTCAACTAATGGAGAATGGTATCAAATAAAAACGGACTTAGGGTCTGGATGGGTCCATAATGATTATCTCCTGCTTAAGGATCCTCAAACTCAAGCAGATACTGGAGAACCGGAAAAACCTAAACAGCAAATTGCGACTGTTACAGAAGATCAGATCAATCTTCGGAGTAATCCATCTACAAGTGCTGAAATCATTGGTAAAATTAGCATAGGCACTGTAATTACTATAATAGAAGAAGAATCTAATTGGGCAAAAATCCAATATTCTGGTAATATCGGCTGGGTTCACAAAGATTTACTAAAGAATAGTGATCTCGAAAGCAGAAAAGGAAAAAAAACAGATAAGACAATCAAACTTGTATACGACAGAACAAACATCAGAAGTGATGCAACAGTCAATTCAAAGGTCTTACTTGTTGCCAATAATGGAGAAACATTTCAAGCAGTAGAAATAATCGATGATTGGTATAAAATTAAACTTTCAGATGGAGAATTTGGATATATTGCCGAATGGATTGTAGAAGAAACAGACCCTTTAGATCAGCAAATTGCAAGTGCTACAAATTCAGCTGATTTAAAAGGAAAAACGATCGTAATAGATCCAGGTCATGGTGGAAAGGATAGCGGTACAATCGGAGTAATTGGTACACTAGAAAAGGATTTAAATCTTCGTACTGCCCAATTACTTGCTAGCAAACTAAAAACTGCAGGTGCAAAAGTAGTTCTTACTAGATCTAACGATATATTCATTCCACTGCAAAATCGAGTGGATATCAGCCATTTCTATCATGCAGATGCTTTTATCAGTCTTCATTATGATAGTATAAATGATAGCTCTGTAAATGGCGTCACAAGCTATTACTATACAGCAAATCAAAAAAAACTAGCTACTAGCTTACATAAAAGTATCATTGAAGCAACCGATCGAAAAGACAGAGGTGTTAGACAAAATACGTTTGTTGTACTCAAGGAAAATAGACAAGCTGCATCTCTTTTAGAATTAGGCTATCTAAGTAATCCTGCTGAAGAACAAACACTGCTTTCAAGTAAATATCAAGAGACCATTACTACAGCTATTTATCATGGTTTAGAGAATTATTTTAGCTATTAAAGTTCTCCAAATTACTAGTTAGTTAAAATTATGCAAATATAATGATTTGTGAGTTGCATATCCCGCAGCCTGAATAAACATTGCTTCCGACGGGGCTACGTTTTTCGCCTCCTTAGGCATCGCTAATCCCCGCCATAAGTCTACATGTATTTAGGCTGCTCCATATTTCTAATCAGTTCTAAACAAAAAAGTTCTTTCACAGAATATTATCTGTTGAAAGAACTTTTTTATGATTTTTTATCTTTAAGCTTATTTTATTTGCTATCTAGAATAAGAGTTACTGGTCCATCGTTAATTAAATGGACATCCATCATGGCACCAAAGATGCCCGTTTCAACCGTTAAGCCTTGATCACGTAAAAGAATATTAAATTGATCATATAGTTCTTTTGCCTGATCTGGTTTTGCTGCATTCATAAAGTTTGGTCTTCTTCCTTTACGGGTATCTCCGTAAAGGGTAAACTGAGAAATCGAAAGAATTGCTCCTCCACTATCCAAAATGCTTTGATTCATCTTCCCATTCTCATCTTCAAACACGCGAAGGTGAGCAATTTTTTCTGCAAGGTATTTGACATCCTCTAGCTCGTCACTATGGGTAATGCCTACTAGGAGAACAAAACCTTTCTCAATCGACCCCACTGCTTTTCCGTCCACTTCTACTTTTGCTTCTTTTGATCTTTGTAATACGACACGCACATTAATACTCCTTAGTTCATTATTCTTCGCACAGAATAGACATCTGGAATTTGCTTAATTCGATCTACAACTTTATGAAGGTGATTTACATTTAAAATCATAATACTCATGTTAATTGTCGCGACTTTATTCCGATCAGACTTACCAGATACTGCTGAGATATTAGTTTTCGATTCATTTACTGCTTGTAGAACCTCATTTAATAAACCTCTTCTGTCATAGCCACTTATTTCAATTTCAACATTATATTCTTTACGATTATTTAAATTCGTTTCCCATTCAACAGGAATTAGTCGAGCTTTTGCATCGTCTGTATCAATATTAGTACAATCTGCACGATGGACAGAAACTCCTCTTCCTTTTGTGATAAATCCGACTATTTCATCACCTGGAACTGGATTACAACAGCGGGATAAACGGATGAGTAAATTATCAATTCCAGTTACTCGAACACCTGAAGCACTTTTTTTATTATTAGGAAAGGATTTTAATTCAGCAACAGCATTTGTTATGGTAGATACTTGTTCTGCATCTCTTTTCTTACGCCATTTTTCTGTTAATCGATTTGCTACTTGAAGTGCAGTTATTCCATTATAACCAACAGCTGCATACATATCCTCTTCTGTCATAAAATTAAATTTCTCAATCACAGCCTTCACATTATCCGGAGTAAGAATTTCTTTGATATCAAATTCCATATTGCGAATTTCTTTTTCAACTAATTCCTGGCCTTTTTCGATATTCTCTTCTCGGCGCTGCTTTTTGAAAAATTGTCTAATTTTATTTTTTGCTTGAGAGGTTTGTGCTATCTTTAACCAATCTTGACTTGGTCCGTAAGAATGTTTACTCGTATGAATTTCAATAATATCGCCTGTTTTTAATTTATAATCAAGGGTTACCATCTTGCCATTTACTTTAGCTCCAATGGTTTTATTCCCTATCTCTGAATGAACGCGGTAAGCAAAGTCAATTGGTACAGAGCCTGAAGGTAACTCAAACACATCTCCTTTTGGTGTAAAAACAAAAACCATATCGGAAAATAAATCAATTTTCAGACTTTCCATAAACTCTTCCGCATTGACGATATCATCTTGGAATTCAAGTATTTCTCTAAACCAAGTTAATTTTTCTTCTAGTGAGGATCCTTCATTTACTGATTTCCCCTCTTTGTATGCCCAATGTGCTGCAATCCCATATTCAGCAATCCGATGCATGTCTTGGGTACGAATTTGCACTTCTAAAGGATCACCCTTCGGTCCAATTACAGTTGTGTGTAAAGATTGATACATATTAGCCTTTGGCATGGCAATATAATCTTTAAAGCGCCCTGGCATTGGCTTCCATCTAGTATGAATAATTCCTAATATCGCATAGCAATCTTTAATACTATTTACGACAATTCTTACTGCTAGCAAATCGTATATCTCATTAAATTGTTTGTTCTGTAAAACCATTTTACGGTAAATGCTATAGATATGCTTCGGTCTTCCTGAAATATCTGCCTGTATATTTACTTCTGCTGTTCCTTCACGAATTTCAGTAACTACCTCATCTAAGTATTGTTCTCTTTCTGCTCTTTTCTTCTTCATTAAGTTAACAATACGATAATATTGCTGTGGATTCATATAGCGTAATGCTGTATCCTCTAGTTCCCATTTAATTGTGGAGATTCCAAGACGATGAGCTAGTGGGGCAAAAATTTCTAATGTTTCATTAGAAATACGACGCTGTTTTTCTGCAGGTAAATGCTTCAATGTTCTCATGTTATGGAGCCTATCTGCAAGTTTAATTAAAATAACACGAATATCTTGTGCCATTGCAACAAACATTTTGCGATGATTCTCTGCTTGCTGTTCTTCATGCGATTTATATTTAATTTTCCCGAGCTTCGTTACACCGTCAACGAGCATGGCCACTTCACTGTTAAATGCTTTACTTATATCTTCTAAAGTAATTTCCGTATCTTCAACAACGTCATGGAGAAAACCTGCTGCTACAGTTGCTGGATCCATTTCTAAATCAGCCAAAATACCTGCTACTTGGATTGGATGAATAATATATGGTTCCCCAGATTTCCTATATTGTTCACGATGAGCCTCTCTTGCATAGTCATAGGCTTTTTCAATAAAAGCTACGTGCTCTCCGTTTAAATATCCTCTAGTCTTATCGATGACTTGTTCGGCGGTTAATACTTGATCATTCGCCATGTAATCACCTTTCATATCACGATTATATTATTTAAATGTATCATATTTTAGACATTCTTTCTATCCTACTACTTTTATGCGAAATTACAAAAAAGAATAAAATTTATTTTAGAATGATTATTACTATTATCGAAAAAAAAACGAAGAATGTAAAGGGATTGGAAGGAAATTTTATGGAGAATCATAGAAAAATGTCGAATAAAGGCGATTTTTATAAAAATTCATGAATTTATTTCCTTATTTCCCATTTAAAATAAAAAAGAGCGCTCTTTATAAACGCTCTTTCAGACTGTAGACAAACCCCTAATTATTTAAAATAGAAGTTTGTATATAGCATATTTATTAGTCCCTTTGAAGAGGGATGTTACTTTCCGCTCCAGGGGTTCGCTTTCCGTGGGGCTCGCGCTGAGCCGCGGTCTGCCTTTGGCCTGCAGGGTCTCACCCCTTCCACTCCAAGCAACGCATAAAAATTCCATTTAACTTTTTAAAAATCTTTTTGTCTACATACTGAAAGAGCGCTCATTATAAGCGCTCTTTGTTTAAAATTTTTCAAGCTGAAAAAATATATATATTAATATTCCATTAATGTTAATATATCATATCCATCTAAATTTTTACGTCCTTCAAGATAAGATAATTCAATTAAGAATGCGATACCTGCAACAACTCCACCAAGCTCTTCTACTAATTTAATTGTTGCCTCAATTGTGCCGCCAGTCGCTAATAAATCATCTGTAATTAACACACGTTGACCTGGTTTAATTGCATCCTTATGGATTGTTAATACGTCTTTTCCATACTCTAATCCATATTCTACTTTAATTGTTTCTCTAGGTAATTTCCCTTCTTTACGAACTGGAGCAAAACCTACTCCTAGAGAATAAGCAACAGGACAGCCAATGATAAAGCCTCTTGCTTCTGGTCCTACAACAAGATCAATTTCCTTTTCTTTTGCATACGCTACTATTTGATCTGTTGCATATCTATATGCTTCTCCATTATCCATTAATGTTGTAATATCCTTGAATCTGATCCCTTCTTTTGGCCAATCTTCAACGATGGTAACATATTGTTTTAAATCCATTCTTTTACTGCCTCCTCATTATTAACGGATTTCTTTAGAATAAGATCAAACCAATTTTTAAGTTGCTCATAAGATGAATAAATCAATTCATTTTCTAGCTCAAATTGCGCCTGCTTTTGTTGAAAAGAGATAGACTCTGATAAATCTCTTTTCGGTACATTCTTATTCAATGAAATAAATCCATCCTTCATTGTAACAAAATTCAATTCAAAAAACACCTTTGACATAAAATCTACCGTTTCTTTACTCCAACCTTTTCTTCTAGCTAGCTCTCCACCGAATTTTCCGAGGTGAAACATCCCCTGTTTCGCTAAAAAGGCATAGAACCATTTAAAATGGTCTCGAGTTGGCATCGTACTAAAAAAGTCACTTTGTTGTTTATAAAAAACAGCATAGATTCTTTCAGGTTGATTGTTCGCTAACAACGTTTTTAACATATCTATATTTGGCGGATAATCTGCTAATACTATAGCATTATCGACTGACTCAAAAAAAGCTGCTTGTTCTATCGTTTCCATTACCTGATAGGAGACTTGTTGATTCATATCCTTTGGAACAGAGTCTTGATGGAAGAAAATCCAATGAGCATTTTCAGGTACTACATCATATAAATGATTCATTTTCCTCAAACTTCGATAGTCAAATAGCTGCCAATGAGAAACCTCGATATCTTGAATAAAGATTTGTGTTTTTTTGCGATTATTCCATTCGTTTATCGAAAGTTCTCCCAATACAGATACTTTTGCATTTGGAGCAATATGATCACATAAGTCACCAATTCCAAACCCTATACCATCCAAATCAAATTCATTTTGCTTTAATAAAATTTTTAAATGGTTTTGATTTGAACCTATTTTCCTCATGTTCTCTACTTCTAAATCACAGAATGTCAGCTTCGGTTTCGGATTATCAACACCAAACGGAGGCAACATTTGCATATCCTCTATTGACTGAATGGAAATGTCACTTATCGAAAAACTGCCATCCACCTTTGTTAATGGCACGAGATCTTCCTCCGTTAATTGATCAAAGGCTAATTTGTTTAAGTTATTTCTTAGCACATCTACATCGTCTATTTTCAAGGACATTCCTGCTGCCATTGGATGGCCACCAAAATGGGGCAGAATATCTCTACAAGTCGATAAATTTTGATATAAATCAAATCCTTCAATACTACGAGCAGACCCTTTTGCTACACCCTTTTCATAATCAAAGCTTAATATAATCGTTGGACGGTAGAACTTCTCTACCAATCTTGAAGCAACAATTCCTACTACTCCTGGATTCCACCCTTCTTTCCCAACTATTAGAACGCGATTTTCAGCCAAGGGGTAGTTTTGTTCGACTTGTTCTATCGCTTCCTCTGTGATTTGATTTACAATGGCTTGTCTTTCCTTATTGGTTTCTTCCATTTCTAATGCAAGCTCTTTCGCAAGCTCTGGATCGTCAGTTGATAATAGCTCTACCGCAGGATCAGCACTTCCTAATCTTCCTATTGCATTAATTCGGGGGGCAAGCATAAATCCAATTGTTTCTTCGTTAATCGCATTTTTTTCTACATTCATTTGGCGGTATAATGCATTTAAACCGATATTATTTGTTTCTTGTAATGCTTTGATTCCTTTTTTCGCAAGAAGACGATTTTCCCCAGTCAAGGAGACAAGGTCAGCAATCGTTCCTATTGCTGCAAATGGCAATAAATGAAGAGGAACACTACCATATAAAGCATGGGATAGCTTAAAAGCAACACCAACCCCTGCTAGATCGCGAAACGGATATTTACTACCTTCTATTTTTGGGTGAATAATCGCTAGTGCCTCTGGTAACACTGGACCAGGTTCATGATGATCGGTAATGATTAAATCTATGTCTAATTCCTTTGCCACTTGTGCTTCATGTACTGCAGCAATACCTGTATCAACAGTAATAATTAATTGAACCCCTATGCTTTTGGCATAACGAAAAGCACCTTCATTGGGGCCATACCCTTCGGTGAATCGGTTTGGAATATAAAATTGCACATTCGCACCGAGATCTTCTAATGTTTTCATCATTACAGTCGTACTGGTTACTCCGTCGGCGTCATAATCTCCAAAAATTAAGATTGATTCATTATTAGAAATTGCTTTCTTTATTCGTTCAACCGCTATATTCATTCCTAAAAGTAAAAACGGATCATGAAATTCATTATTATCATCAAATAAAAAAGCCTTTGCTTCTTCTGTAGTATAATAACCTCTTTTTATTAAAAGTGAGGCAACTAGTGGTGCTATTTTTAATTCTTCCGCTAATTCGGAAGCTTTTTCTTTATTGGGAGCTTCTTCTTTTATCCATCTTTTTTTAGAACGTAACATTCAATCACCTCAATTTAACTATTATACAAGTTAAAAGAAGTCGTTTCAATGCAAGAAGAATGGAAGATTGAGTCAAGTTTTTGTGGGAGTTTTTTTAGCTCCCTTTTTTATAAAGTAAAACCTCTAAGTTTGTATCCGCTTTCCAATTGGTTTTGTTCTTCCAACTGTTGATTCTCTCATTTTTTAAAAACCTTTTAATCCCTGTAAGGCAAAGTGAACGGGTTTTCCAATCGCTTGATTTAAGTATGGCATGTTCTGACGCACGGTTTCTGTTACTAATTTTGTGGGTATTTTTCTTTTCGCTCGATGCTCTTTCTTTGATTTTTCCGTGGCTTTTTCCCATTTCCCATATATCGTTTGGATGGATAGGTCATCCTTCAATCCAATCCACAAGCGCGCCATGCTCATGACCCCTTTTTTGCTCCATGCTCTTCCATTCTTTAATCGTTTGGCTAATTGATTCATCATCGCCTCTGCACTTCCCATTGGACGATACGCTGTCGTGTCCACACCTTTTTCCTGTAACCAACTACGGTAATCTTTTATGGTTTCCTGATGATGCGTTAAAAAGCCGAGGAAATGTGCTAGTTTTTCTTCTTCTTCTGGTGTATCCATTGTTCCTACTGCGCTATTCAACTCTAGAAGTAATGTTTCTACCTGGTAGTTTTTTAACGCTCTTTTCATGTAGCGGTATCGAGGATGGCTCTTCATTAGTTGCTTCATCGAACGAGCGACATGAAAACGGTCCATGGTGAAAAAGGCGCGTTCCCGAAAATACTCCCGACATGCCGTTATCCAGCCTGCTCCATCACCATTAATAATAAGCAAGGTTTGGGTAGGATCATACGCATAATGATTCTGTAAGAACGTTTCAAAGGCTTCCCAAAAGGGTTCTTTTCCTTCATAAAGAAAATGCCTTTTATTTCGGAGCCTGATTCGCTTTCCGTTTTCTTTCCATCCCTCATGTACAGCGGCGAATTTCAACTCCCATCCACGCTTTTTCTTTTCTTGACTCTTCACATATAATCCATCTACTTCGACAAACAACACCTTTTGAAAAGGACGTTTTTCCTTAGCGGGAAGTACGCTTGTTTGAAGAAGATGTTGCCGTAATGCTTCGTGGCTCATCGCCGAATAGCCTAAAAATTGTTCGAACGTTTCCACCGCCTTTCGATAGGAGGAACCATTTGTCGCTAATTCTAGCCCCCATTCTTCTAATAGTGGACTAAACCCTTTATTCCCTTGAAACTGTAAATAATGATCTAACAGACAAATATATTTTTTGGTTACACGATCGAAATAATAATTACGCTTCAGCTCCACAGCTCCAAACGCTGTATCTAATCGTATTTCTCGTTTATCTCGTAAAGCAAATCTTCTTTTGTCTCGTTGCTTGGCAATCTCTTGATCCCAATTTTCTAACGTTTGAATAAGGATTTCTTGAAACGTCATTTGTAGTGTTCGAAATAAAGTTTTTTCCAATTCTTTTAATGATGGCATTTTTATGTTACATTGATTCATGAGAGCCTCTCCTTTTCGTAGTTTTCTAGTCAAACTCTACTTTACAAAAGGAAGCTCTCTTTTTTAATACTTAATTTTTTCCAGCTACCGCGCTTTCGCTTGGTGGCCTTTTTGTCTAGTTGGGGGACTCGTCCCCCAACTAGACAAAAAGGATATTTATTCTCCCACAAACATTTTACTCATACAGAATGGAAAAGATAGAGGTTTCCTTTTTTGTAAATACTTTAAAAGCATATAGAATTCTCATAAAGGGAAATTTTCCATCAGTGGGGGTTTTCCTTCCTCCACCACTGATGGTTAATTGAACCATTCGGACCTTCACGGACAGTAAGAGTGGACTAAATAAAGATGTATTACTAATCATTTTACACCTTAAAAAAATGCCTGCACAGAAATTATTCGAAGGAATGAATCACAACAAACTATCTCCAAACAGGCATCTTTTTTATTTTGAATCTGTAAGAATCTTTGGATTTTCTTTTTTGCTACCATTTTTTTGTTCTAATTCTCTTTTTTCTTTCTCCAATGTTTTAATCTTGCGCTGCAATGAATAGATGCGAATAATTCCTGCAGAGCCAATAATCAACCCACCTAGTAGAACAGAAATTAGTATTACTAAAATAAGTGGCCATTGTCCTTCACCAAATAGATAATTAACAGACACTGGATCTACGTTAATAACTGCAAATACCGCTACAATTAAGGCGAAAATAATTCCTAAAAGCATACTCCATTGAAACTTCATTTCTTCCCCCCCTTTTTCTATACTTTATTCATTATTCCCTAATTTCCACATTCTCACTAATATAAACAAGAAAAGCAAACACAAAGAACGTAGCTTTTTCGTGTTTCCTTACGTAAAAGAGGTAACCTGATATTTACTAGGCAGTAGGCTGCTTGTGCTAGAGGCTCCCTATTAATTTCAAATACTTATACTTTCTTCTTTTCAAAAAAAAGGCTGTTTTCGTAAAGTTTGTTACGATTACCCGCAGCCGGAATATCACTTCATTTTCCGTGGAGCTAAGCTTAAGCGTCCTCGTGTATTCCGGCTGCTCCGTTTTTCCAATTAATTCTTTTTTTCGATTGAAAAAACAACAATCCTTTTGAAAACAGCCAAAAAAAACTGCCTCCTCTACTAAAAGGAGACAGGCTAAAACTAACTATTTATATTATACTTGTGGTTCGTCAGAAATAGGACGTTTCTCTTTATAAGTAACTAAGACACCTTTTCTCTTTAATTCTTTCTTCTTCCATACATACCAAAGCTGGGATGCAATAAAGATAGAGGAATACGCTCCACCAATTAAACCGATAAGTAACGCTAATGAGAAGTTTGTAATTGCACTGCTACCAAATATTAATAGAGCAACAACACAAATTACAACTGTTACTACAGTATTTATTGAGCGTGCAAGAGTCTGTCTAATACTTGTATTGATAATATCTTTAATCTCTTGTGGTGTTTTTATACGCTTTTTCTTCGCTAGATTTTCTCTAATACGATCAAAAGTAACAATCGTATCATTAATCGAATAACCTACTATCGTTAACACCGCTGCAATAAAGGTAATATCTACTTCTAATCGTGTGAGACTGAAAATTACTATAATAAAGAACGCATCATGAAGTAGCGCTAACACTGCAGCAAGTCCCATATATAATTCAAAACGAATCGCTACATAAATAAAAATCCCAATAGAAGCGAATATTATCGCATAAAATGCATTTTTAGCTAATTCTTTACCAACAGTTGGTGATACACTGCTTACGCTCGGATCATGCCCATACGTATTTTTAAACTCTGATTTTATCGTATTAATTTTCTCTTGACTCAAATCCCCTTTAATACGAATAGCGGCAATCTCTTGCTTTTCACCTGAAATAATAATATCGTCCGCTTTTACATCCAGCTTGTCCAATTGGTCTTCAATTTCAGCAGTTGTTAAAGCCTTATCTGCCATGACTTCTATGCGTGATCCACTTGCAAAATCAATTCCAAGGTTAAGCTTGAATATAAACATAATTACAATCCCTGCAGCAATTAAAATACCAGAAATTGCAAAAAACACATTTTTATATTTCACAAAATCAAGCCGGTCAAATTTAGTTGGCAATGTCAACGTATCATAATTCTCGCTAATATGTTTTACATCTTTTCGATTGACTCCAAACCACGTAATTTTTTTATCAAACAATTTACTTTTAACTAGTAAACCAAGTAATAATCTAGAACCATAAACGGCAGTAATAAAACTAACTAATATACTGACAATTAAGAGGGTGGCAAATCCTTTTACGGAACTTGTACCATAAACAAACAATACAATGGAAGCTATGATTGTAGTTAAGTTTGCATCAAGAATGGTTCCGATAGAATTTTTATTACCCGCCTGAAATGCAGCGCGTAGCGACTTTCCTACTCTCAATTCATCCTTTATTCTTTCATAAGTAATGATATTAGCATCCACAGCCATCCCAACACCAAGAATAAGTGCTGCAATTCCTGGAAGGGTTAATACACCATTCATTAAATCAAGAACGAGCAGATTTAAATAAACATAAATAGACAATGTAATGACAGCTACTAATCCAGGCAAGCGGTAATAGAGGAGCATAAATAAAAATACTAGTCCTACACCAATTATACCAGCATATACAGTATCCTTTAATGCTTGATCCCCGAACTGGGCACCAACACTAGTTGAATATTCTTCAGTCAATTTAACCGGTAATGCACCAGCATTTAATAATTCTGCTAACCTTGTCGCCTCATCAACTGTAAAATTACCAGTTATAGAAACAGTATCGGAGTTAATTACTTCACTTACCATTGGAGCTGATAAGAATTTTGGTTCTTCCTTCGTAGCTTCTGCACTGTAGGAATCTCCTTCTTCAAAATCTAGCCAAATTACCAATGGACTTCCTAAAACAGATTGCGTTACTTCTTTAAACTTATTTGCATCTTTTAATTTTAAAGAAACACTAGGTTTCCCATACTGATCAAATTCTTGGCTAGCTCCACCTTGAACTAAATCAGAGCCATCAAGTAATTTCTTGTCTTGAATATCTCTAAATGTTAAGTTCGCTTCTGTTGAAAGCATTTCTCTTGCTTCATTTTGGTCGGTAATACCAGCAAGCTGAACTCTTATTCTGTCTTTTCCTTCAATTTGAATAACCGGTTCGCTTACTCCTAAAACGTTAATTCTTTTATCTAACGCTTGAGCAGTACTTTTTAATGCCGATTCATCAATTGTTCCTTTTCCCTTTTCCAGTGGTTCTACTTTATAAAGAACTTCAAACCCACCTTGCAGGTCTAACCCTAGCTTAATGTCACCTAATATTTTATTTGTTGTACCTCCCATTAATCCTGCCGCCAAGACAATGATTAAGAAAAAGGCAACAATTCTACTGCGTTTAACCATTATGTATTAATCCTCCTCATGAAATACAAAGCAGAAACTTCCCCAAATAGGCTTACTGACCCTATTCATTAATAGTTTGTCCCAAAATTATGTCATCTTTAATATGAACCTTTTAATTAGGTGCTATTCTATTTTCGCCGCTCACTTCTTTCAAGTAACTTCTATTAGCAAGTTCTTCTCTTATTAGAATAAACTCATTATGGAACAGTTTATCTTCACTGTCAATTTGTATAGAAAAATATACTAGTAAAATTATTCATACTTGTCACATAAAATTAACGACTTTGATTAATCCCTCTCCAAATCATTAAAAAGACTTTCTAACTTAGCACAAAAATAATAGGAAGCTTTATAAATTGGAACCAATAATGAAAACTTCCTATTTCAATAATTCTTTTTTCTCTTCTTCTGATAGTACAGAAAAAAAGTCTGCTGTTTTATATGCCTCGATTGTGGCATAGTTCATATACTCTGCAACCTTTACATGGAGTATATCCTGTACTAATTCTGAAATTCTTCTATCTTCAGATGGTTTTTTCCACTTTTTATTCGTTAAATATTCCCACAGTTCATCTTCTTTAATAGTGTCATAGCCAAGTAATTGAAATTCTTCTATCTTGCTCGTTAATACAGGCTTTACTTGTGAACGATATTGGTCATAAATGTGTGTTGACGACATTAATATTCACTCCATTACAGTCATTTTATGCTTACTTTAATCATGAGCAATCTCTTTTATGAAAGCAACATTTTTTTTGGAATAGACTCTAATAAAAATAGACTCTTCTCCAATCAACACGTCTACTTTTTAAAAACCTTGTCATGCTTTGTCCACTCTGTTGCATATAGATAATTGTATAGTATTATTCGCTATTTGAGAAGGCAGGGAATAGAATGTCTAAGTTTTTAAAAGGTACAATGATTTTACTTATAGCTGGATTTATTACGAGAGTGTTAGGATTTATAAATCGAATCGTTATCGCACGTTTTATCGGAGATGATGGAGTTGGACTCTATATGATGGTTTATCCTACCATGATCTTGGTTGTGACCATCACTCAACTTGGACTACCTGTTGCTATTTCTAAAAATGTAGCAGAGGCAGAAGCTGCCGGGAATTTCCGCAAAGTAAAAAGCATCTTAATTGTTTCTTTAAGTGTAACGTTAGGTTTAACTATCTTATTTACGCCTGCTTTATTTCTATTGGCTCCATATCTTTCCCAAACACTTTTTACCGATGAACGAACACTTTTACCACTTCTTGCGATTACGCCGATTATCCCAATTATTGCTGTGTCATCTGTATTAAGAGGGTATTTCCAAGGAAGACAAAATATGAAGCCTGCTGCCATCTCTCAAGTGATTGAACAAGTCATTCGGATTGCTTTAATTGCAACGTTTACAAAAGCATTTTTACCACTTGGAGTCGAATATGCTGCGGCAGGAGCGATGCTAGCATCGGTTCTTGGAGAACTAGCTTCTTTATTGTATTTACTTGCATCGTTCAAATGGAAAAAAAAATTTCATTTGCGGAAAAAGTTCTTCCAATATGTACATAATGGAAAAAATACTTTCCAGGAGTTAATGACGATTGCGTTACCGACCACTGGAAGCCGTATGATTGGAAGCATTGCATGGTTTATTGAACCAATTGTTGTCGCCCACAGTTTATCGATAGCAGGTCTCTCTGCCATAAATGCGACAAAACAATATGGGGTGTTAACAGGGTTTGCTCTCCCACTCTTAATGTTGCCCTCTTTCTTCACTCAATCGTTATCAACATCTCTTGTTCCTGCCATTAGTGAAGCAAAGGCAAATAATCAATATAAGCTGATTGAACACTTATTACAGCAGGCGCTCAAATTTACCTTTATGACAGGTGGTCTTGCCATCGTTGTGCTTTATGTATTAGCAGAGCCTTTAATGAGCATTATGTATGGGAGTACAAGAGGAACCTCTTTCATTCAAATAATGGCTCCATTCTTTATTCTTAATTATTATCAAGGCCCACTCCAAGCCGCTTTACAGGCCCTAAATTTCGCAAGAGCCGCAATGATTAATAGTTTTATTGGGGCGGCAGTTAAAACAGCGCTAATCTTTATTCTAGCAAGTCGGCCAGAGTTTGGGATATATGGAGTAGCGATTGCTTTGATTGTTGGGTTTGTCCTTGTTACTCTGCTCCATTTCGCCACAATATTAAAGACAATAAGTTTCTCTATTATTGTCAAAGATTATGTAAAAATGCTCCTTACTATTTCGTTAACAGCAGTACTTGGTACATTCTTAGTTAAAACCATTATATTTCCATCCATTCTGCTGCAATTGATTACTATTACAAGCATCATCTGTATCTTTTATGTATTATTACTTTTCCTTCTTCGTTTAATGAACAAAAAGGACTTAGCAAAAATCCCATGGATTGGCCGTTTTTTCTCTTAAATTTTTTTGATGATTTATTCCATCAGCAACCAGTGAGAATATACCTCCCACTGGTTGCTTTTTTATCCAAAATAGGTATATTTGCTGCTATTTATCAATCAAATCAACATAAAATTCCCCATCTTGATAACTGCAAAAAGAGATATTTTTAATATGGAGAAAGCCTTTTTCTTTTAATTGCTGCCTTAGCCAAAGATTTGTTCTCCCCATTTTATCTAAATTACTTTCTTGAATAATTCCATCCATAATTAATGGAATTGTAATGGATGATTTATTGTTCTCTTTTTCAAATACAGATAATTTTCCTGATGTTTCTAATATAGCAAATTCTACATCTGCTATATTACGGATATCCTTTTCTCTAAGCTGCACTAATAAGTCATCATAATTATATCGCTGGCTCTTCATCGCTGCTTCGTTAATTTCGCCATTTTTGATAATTAGGGTCGGTTCTCCCTCAATAAAATCACGCATTTTTTTGCTTTTCAGGGATAAGAAAGCGAGAAGTACTTGAATAGAAAGAAGTATAAACATGGGAAACAGTGTTGGTAATAATGGGTCATGGTAATCCTCTATTGCAACCACAGCAATTTCTGCGATCATGATGAATACGACTAAGTCTAATATACTCAATTCCCCTATTTCTCTTTTTCCCATCAAACGAAAAATAAGAACGATTAGAGCATATATTAAAATCGTTCTAAACAAAATGATCAAATATTGGTCCACATTATCTCCTCCGATCAAACATGTTCCTTTTTAATCTGCTCCATAAGAAAAAAATAATACGGAAAATAAATGATATTGGTTTGCTAATCTCAGACGTTTAGAATGAAAAAAATCGACCTCAACCTATTACTGTCTTCGCCTTCAGAATAAAAATGAGATATTAAGTATTTTTTCATTCTATTTTCTCTCATGCTGAATATGCTTGTACTAGAGAGCTTTTGAAAATTTTAGATGCAATGGAAAGGAGAGGTTTACAATCGAAGAGAGTAAACATGTTGGCAGTGCTGTTTTATACGGTCTAATTGCCATTTTCATTATGTTAATAACTAGCAGTTTGTTCTTTTCCCTATTATTAAGATTTACGTCAGTTCAAGAATCGTCTCTGCAATATATTATTACAGCCATATCCTTTATCACTTTATTTGCAGGTGGTTTTATTTCTGGGGGAAAAGGGAAAGAAAAAGGTTGGTTTTTAGGCGGGGTTACTGGGATAATCTACTCCATTATCATTTTTTTGTTTTCCTTTTTGGGATCTGACCAACTATTTTCGATGGAGCAAACAATTTATCATGTTTGTTATACCCTTATTTGTATGATGGGTGGAATATTAGGAGTAAATCTTGCAAAAAATAATTAGCTAAAAACTGAATGATCAAGCAAACTTCTACAGTGGGGTTTTTCCCTCATTCCCCACTGATGGTTAGTTACATGATCTTAAAACTGTTAAGAGTTAGATAAATAAAGGCTGTTTTCGTAAAGTTTGTTGCGATTACCCGCAGCCGGAATACACTTCGCTTTCCGTGGGGCTAAGCTTAAGCCTCCTCCGCTTCGCCTCCGGGGTCTCAGGCTGTCTCGCTAATCCCCTTGGCGTCTTCGTGTATTCCGGCTGCTCCATTTTTCCAACTAATTCTTTTTTCCTATTGAAAAACAACAATCCTTTAGAAAACAGCCTAAATAAAAAAGTGCAACCTTAGGCTATTAAGACTGCACTTTTTATCTTTATTATTCTGTTTTTTCTAATGTTGTACTAGCTACTGGAGCAGAAGACTCTACTACTTCACGAATTGCATTACGATCAAATGTTAGACGTGAGCCGTCTTTTGATTTTAATACAATCGTTCCTTCGTCAATTGCATCGATTGTGGCATGCATACCGCCAATCGTGACAATCTTGTCCCCTTTTTTCAGACTACTCTGCATATCACGCACAGCTCTTTGACGTTTTTGCTGTGGACGGATTAGCAAGAAATAGAATAATACAAACATTAAAATAAACGGTAGTAAACTTGCAAGTTGTCCCATCTATATTTCCCCTCCTTTCAAATTCTCTATTAAAAGTTTTTAGCGTTCGGTTTATTAAATCCATAACGTTCGAAAAACTCTTCTTTGAAATCTCCTAAACGGTCGTTTTTGATTGCGTCTCGGACATTCTCCATTAAGTTTAACAGAAAATATAGATTATGGTAAGATGTAAGCCTTATTCCGAATGTTTCGTCACATCGAATAAGGTGACGAATATAAGCACGGCTATAATTTTTACAAGTATAGCAGTCACATTCTGGATCTAAAGGTCCAAAATCTCTGGCATATTTGGCGTTTTTCACAACAAGTCGACCTTCACTTGTCATTACCGTTCCGTTTCTTGCTATTCTGGTTGGCAATACACAGTCAAACATATCAATACCACGAATAGCACCATCAATTAATGAATCCGGTGACCCTACACCCATTAAATAACGCGGCTTATTATC
Organism: Niallia sp. RD1; assembly: GCF_024219955.1. NCBI lineage: Bacteria > Bacillati > Bacillota > Bacilli > Caryophanales > Bacillaceae > Niallia > Niallia sp. RD1. The sequence goes on from NZ_CP100420.1 coordinate 4,997,261, forward strand.
CGGCATTAATGGCGTTGTAAATTCAAGGACACGATTCATCACATCCTTCGGTTCTCCAACCGATAATCCCCCCACTGCATATCCAGGAAAATCTAATGATACTAAGTCTCTTGCACTTTGTTTGCGAAGTTCCTCATATTCTCCACCTTGAATTATACCGAATAAGCCTTGATCCGCAGGACGATTATGCGCCTTTAGACAACGTTCAGCCCAGCGAGAAGTCCGTTCCACTGATCTCTTCATATAATCGTATTCTGCTGGGTAAGGAGGACACTCATCAAACGCCATCATAATATCTGAGCCTAGAGCATTTTGTATTTCCATTGCTTTTTCAGGAGAAAGGAATAATTTATCGCCATTTAAATGGTTGCGAAAATGTACTCCTTCTTCTTCTATTTTTCGAAAGTCACTTAAACTAAAGACTTGAAACCCACCAGAATCCGTGAGTATCGCCTTATCCCAATTCATGAATTTATGAAGCCCGCCAGCTTCCTTTACAATTTCATGACCTGGTCTTAACCATAAATGATAAGTATTACTTAAAATGATGTTTGCTCCCATAGATTTTAAATCTTCTGGAGCCATTGTTTTTACAGTTGCTAACGTTCCCACTGGCATAAAAGCTGGAGTCTCAAAAGATCCATGCGGTGTATGTACAATGCCCAACCTAGCGCCTGTTTGCTTACAAGTTTTTATTAATTCATAACGTATTGCTGTCAAAGTATTTTCTCCTTCATATAAAGTAAAACTTCTATAGATTCATAATTTGCTTACTGTTTTGATCAAGATAAAACCATTTAACCAAAAGCATTAGAATCAACTATATATTCTAATGAATATCACCACGAAACTCAAGCAATTCATGAACCTTATCATTTTTTACTTATTGGATAAACATCGCATCTCCAAAGCTAAAGAAGCGATATCTTTCTTTCACTGCTGTTTCGTAAGCATGAAGAACATTTTCTCTTCCCGCTAGGGCACTTACTAACATAATTAATGTTGATTTCGGTAAATGGAAATTCGTAATCATCCCATCAATCCCTTTAAATTCATAGCCAGGATAAATAAAAATACTCGTCCATCCGCTGCTTTCTACAAATTCTCCATTATTTGCTGTTGCAATTGTTTCAAGTGTTCTCGTAGAAGTTGTGCCTACAGAAAGAATTCGACCGCCTTGTGCTCTCACTTTATTTAATAACGCAGCCGTTTCTTGATTTAGCTGATAAAACTCAGCATGCATTTCATGCTTATCTACGTCCTCGACATTAACTGGTCGGAAGGTGCCCAGACCAACATGCAAAGTAATAAATAAAATATGCACTCCTTTTTCTTTCAGGGCATCTAACAATTCAGTAGTAAAATGTAGACCAGCTGTTGGTGCTGCTGCAGAACCTCGTTCTTTTGCATAAACAGTTTGATAACGATCTTGATCATCAAGCTTTTCCTTAATATAAGGTGGCAATGGCATCTCGCCAAGTTGATCCAAGATTTCATAAAAAATGCCTTCGTACTGAAAATCAAGAATACGACCACCGTGCTCTAATTCTTTCACACAAACTGCTTTTAACTTTCCTTCTCCAAAGGTAATAATGGTTCCTTCTTTGACTCTTTTCGCAGGCTTGACAAGCGTTTCCCATTTATCATTCTCTTGCTGTTTCAGCAAAAGAACCTCAATATGTGCTCCTGTATCCTCTTTTTCTCCATGCAATCTTGCTGGCAATACCCTAGTATCATTCAGTACTAGACAATCACCAGGATTAATATACTCATATATATCTTTAAATTTGCGATGCTGTAATTCACCAGTCACTTTATTTACTATCATTAATCGACTACTTGTGCGATCCTCTAAAGGAGTCTGTGCAATTAATTCTTCTGGTAAATGAAAATCAAATAAATCTACTTTCATGTCTGTCCACCTATTCTCTTTCATGCAATCATAATGTTAGCGAAATTTCCCTATTAAATAAAATACCAACGATAAAACGATACTAATTACAATACAAGTTGTAATAGGAAAATAAAAAGTCGAATGTTCTTTTTTTATCATAATGTCACCTGGAAGTTTGCCAATTGGAACAAATTGCATGATTAGTCCGATTAAAAATACAATTCCTCCGATGATCATGATATATTTAGAAATTTCATTCATCCTTCTCGTCCTTTATTTTATTTATTCTTTTATTTCTTCATATTTTATTAAATTAATCAGGCTTTATATGTAAATGCTCATAAACAAGGTGGGTAACAATTCTCCCTCTAGGAGTTCGTTGCAAGAAACCAATCTGAAGCAAATATGGTTCATACACATCTTCAATCGTATGTGATTCTTCTCCAATTGTTGCAGCAATTGTTTCTAGTCCGACTGGACCACCTTTAAATTTATGAATCATCCCTAGTAATAATTTATGGTCAATATGATCCAACCCTAAACGGTCTACTTGCAGAAGTTCTAGGGAATCATCCGCCAACACTTTGGTAATCACTCCATCCCCCTTTACTTGTGCAAAATCTCGCACTCTTCGTAAAAGACGATTAGCAATTCGAGGTGTCCCCCTTGATCTTCTAGCAATTTCCCATGCAGCAAGATCCTCTATCCCAATTTGAAGAACTTCTGCTGTTCGTGAAACAATGTCCTTTAATTGTTCTATCTCATAATATTCTAATCTTGATAAAACGCCAAACCGATCTCTTAGTGGTGCAGAAACTGAGCCGGCCCTAGTTGTTGCTCCAACAAGAGTGAATGGAGGCAAATCTAGCCGAACCGAACGAGCACTTGGCCCTTTACCAATTACAATATCTAAGCAATAATCTTCCATTGCTGGATATAAAACCTCTTCTATTGCTCGTGGCAATCGATGAATTTCATCAATAAACAACACATCTCCTGGCTCTAAAGCAGTTAGAATTGCAACTAAATCGCCTGGCCTTTCGATTGCTGGTCCGGCAGTTGTTCGAATGTTAACTCCCATTTCATTGGCAATAATTGTTGCAAGTGTTGTTTTACCCAAACCAGGCGGGCCATATAATAATACATGATCAAGGGCTTCTTCTCTATATTTAGCCGCTTCAATAAATACTTTTAAATTTTCTTTTACTTTGTCTTGACCAATATACTCTTGTAATTGAATTGGCCGTAGACTTTTTTCAAATGATAAGTCTTGAGTATCTGCTTCACCTGAAATAATTCGATCATCCATAGCATTCACTCCTTTCCTAAAGATAGTCATCGATTTTCAACAATCTATTAAGTTTAAACTAACTTACCTTTTTAAAAGAAGCTTTAATGCCAGCTTAATATAACCATCTGTTGTCAATTGTTCCTTTTTCAAATGCGGAATAATTTTCTTAACCTCTTTTTCTGAATATCCAAGTGCAGTTAAAGCAAGAATCGCCTCATCCATCGCTGAATCACTTTCTGCTTTAGCCACATGCTTCTCTACTGTAAATAAATCTGGAGAGAAATCTGGCATAAAATCTGCCAACTTGCCTTTTAAATCCAAAATCATTTGTCTTGCTGTTTTCTTCCCAACTCCTGGAAACTTCACTAGAAATGCTTCATCCTCTGCTTCTATTGCAGATATAACTTGACTAGGTTCTCCAGATGCGAGAATAGCCAACGCTCCCTTTGGACCAATTCCAGAAACATTTAGAAGTTTTGTAAATAATGCTTTTTCATCTGGAGAACGAAAACCATATAAGCTAATATTATCTTCTCTCACATAATGATATGTGTAAACAGTAATCTTACTTCCTGAAAACGGAGAAAATGAAAATGGATTAGGAGTTTTAATCTGATAACCAATTTCATTATTTTCGACCACGATGTATTCTGGGCCAACAAACTCTATATTTCCTTTTATATATTCGTACAAAATACTTTCTCTCCCTTATAAAGACAACTTCCATCAGCGGTGATCTTACTGTTTTGTGCAATTGAAAAATACATAGTTGTGCAGCGGGGAATGCAGAGAATTGCAACTTGACATGGAGCCTCTGCGGGCATGACTGCTAAGCCAAGAAGCCAGCTGTATCAAGGGCTGGCTTAGCCAAACAAGGCTATCATACCCGCCTCTCCATGTAAAGTTGGGCTACGCCAAATTCTCTGCAACATTGTGTATTTTTATTTTGCAAAAAACAGTGATCTTACTGCCCGTTAAGTGTGAAATAAATCCTAAAACTTATTTTATCATACTATTTTACAGAACTGCTATTATAGATGATTTTCATAATATTCTATCAAAAAATAAAAAAACAGTGACCAGAATCGACACTTTTTCTGTGCTTCTTCTGTTCACTGGTGTAATTTCTTAATTAGAAGTTTCAATTGTTGTTAAGTTTAAAGGTTTCAAGTACCTTTACATAACGATCTCTTGATTTAATTGGAATCCCCTTTTGTAAATCTTCCTGCTGTTTCGATTCCAGTTTTTTCAGATCAATTTGGAAAAACGACTGAATAATATTCTCCTTAGCTGGTTTTCCATTATAAATGGTTAAGATCCCCTCTTCATTAATTCCAAAATAACCATTTGCTTTTAACAACGGAGATATGTCATCAACCTCTTGTTTAAAAACAAGTTCCTTACTCCCCATATCTACTAGTTGCCATTTATCATACTTTGACCAGAAATCTTCCATCGACCACACTGTTTCTTCCACTGTTTCTTCACTCACTTCTCCATCTAAATAAATCCTTTTCAATACCACTTCCAATTTTTTAGGATTTTCATTTTGAGAGACGTCGCTTCCACTCTTTCCATAAACTTGCCCGTTGGATAAAAAGACAACAAGTATACTAACAAGAAGAACAGTTGAAAATAAAAGGAATCTGGTTTTCATTATAACCACCTCTTTACATTACTCACAACAGCAAACGTTATTTCCAAGGAAATAGGTTACTGTCAATCTAAAGTCTGGTTTTAAAACAACCTTACTCTCTATTATTCTCACCATAAATAATTATTTCATTCCTAATTTATAGCAATCTTATTTTAATGTTTGATTCGTCTGTCCCTCATTATGTTTAATATCTTCTATAACGAAACGAATTCCTTGTGCAACGGAAACTTTACAATGCCATCCCAATTGCAATTGTGCCTTTCTTGCTGAAATTCTGTTTTTCTCTCCTTTTTCCATGGCATAAAAGGTATCATCTTTTATGGCAGATTGAATGATTGCAACAACTTCCTTCATAGAAAACTTTTCTTCAGGACAAATATTAAATATTTCATTTTCCCCCTTATATATACTGGAAATAATCGCTTCGATTGCATCACTAATGTACAGCAAATGTTTTTTCTGCCCATCGTCATCAAATATAATAGGGGGACGATTTTCTAAAACCTTTTTAATCGTTGCTTCCATCATCCCTTCGTTCTGATTATGTATAGAAGGCTGTCCATAAACAATGGGAAATCTTAAAATTGTGTAAGAAAGATTATAAAGTGTATGGTATGTTTGAATATATTTCTCCTCAATCTTCTTCGAAAGCCCTTCAAAAAGAACCGGTTGTAACGTCATCTCTTCTGTTATTTTTCCTGTTATATCTCCATAAACGGCAATGCTGGATGGAAAAATGATTTTATTTACCTTTGCTTGCACACATGCTTCAAGCACTTCAACCGTACAAGCTATATTTTCTTCGGATTGATCAAAAGAATCTTTCATACTGTTTGAAGTAATTGTTTTATTGGATAGATGAATCACACAATTAATTTGCTGCATCATCAACAATTCCACTAATTCCCTAGAGTTGGAGAAAGTGGAGACATCACTATTTCCAAGAGATGAACATACGCTATTTTCCCTCTGGTGTTCAGCAGTTATATAATGAATCTTTTTATTTTTAAGTTCCTCCATTAGAGCATATTTCATTTCATTCTCTTGTCCACCTGTGATTAACACTCTCACTATAAATCCCTCCACTATTTAGCTTTTCGTAAACAGTTCTTTTTAACGAATAAATATTTCATTATAAAGCATAACTCTTTTTAACAGTAAATTCAACGAAAAAATTCATTATATAGAACGTTTTTCTAATAATTGCTAATTCGCTTCCTTTAATAAATTATTTATACGTTATATATGGGGAGTTATCCATTTTTATATGTTTTTTATAAAGAACAAACAGAACAAAAAACTAACTTCGAGCGAGACATTGGTTTCACCCGAAGTTAGTTTTTGGTAATTATCTATTATCTCTTGTTGGGTTCAAATCACGGAAAATATTTTCAATATTGTTGGTAATCGTTTGCTGTGGCTGACCATTTCGAATCGAACGATTGATATCCTCAATACTTGTGAAAATTCCTCTATCTGTTACAACTGAAATATCTCTTCCATTTAGAGAATCATTTAGTTTATCTTTTACATTCGCTTTTGTTTTATCTACATTCTTTGTATTTTCTACTTCAAGTGCAACTAATACATTGTCTCCATAAACGATTGAACGTGCATTTTTAACATTATCTATTTTAGCAACCGTATTAGATACTTTTTGAGCTAGTTTCGTATCATAAGAAACGCGTTCATCTCGATCATTTCTATTGATATTATCACGATTAACATTTCTATCGTTTACATTTCGAACGTTTACGTTGTTTCTGTTGTTAACGTTACGAACATTTACATCATTTCGATATCCTTCATCCCCATAGGTATGGTCCATTATTTCGGTAATAGGACCATCGTTATCTGTTGTATATCTATTACCATTATTTACTTCATGTTGTTCATTTGAGTAATATCCAATCGGTCTAGCATTATTCACACGATTTTGATCTGCAGTTTGATCCTCGTTTACACCACAGCCTGTTAATCCAAAAGTTAACGTCAAAAGAACTGGAGCGACTAATTTATTTTTACGCACAGTATTCTCCCCTTTATTTAAATCTAGAGCAAAACTTTGCTCTCTTTTATCTTCTACTGTTAGGGGAGAATCATAACTGTAAAGTCTAGCCATCCTCTTTAATCGGCTTAAATCCCTACGATTTGGCGAAGTTTATCGTAAAACTTTTTCCTTTTTTGATACTGGTCAGTTGTTAAAAAATATACTTGTTCCAATAAAACAGCATTTTTATCATTTTTATTTCTGATTAATCTATTCCATTCCCTTAGGATGTCTGTTGGATACATTAAAGCCATTAAAAACCAATCATCCTTGAAGTAATGAGCATATCCTTGCATTTTTTGTAGTTGCTGCATGGACCAGCCTATACTAGGCATAATCCGATTTGCAAACTGCAAATAATCTCCTACTCTTGGACCAATACTAATTAAATCAAAATCAATTAAATATAATTGATTTTTTACATCTCGCATGAAATTATGATGGGCAACATCCCCATGTAATATAACGTTTGATTGTGTGTTTAGATAATCTTGATTTTTTTTCACATAATGAAAAGATGTATCAGCCCATTCGATAATTTCCTCTACGGTTTCTTTTTTTAAAAAACGCTCAATTATTGGTCTATTCATTCGAAATTCTTCTAATCTTTGTTCCAATTTTTTCATTAAATCGAACGCAGGTAAAATATACTTATATATTTCAACAAGTCGTTCTGTTACTGAATAATATTGCTCTAATAATTGGAGTGCTTCCCTTCTATTCCATTTACTATTATATGTAAAGGAATCTTTATGTGGAGAAATGTATTCAATCATTCCATACACTTTCTTATCGATGATGAGTGGTTCCTCATCGAATACATAAAATTGATACGTCTGTTTAAAGCCTTCTAGCTTTATTGCCCTTGTAAAAGTCTCTTGGATTTTTAGTTTCTGATAATTATTATACCCTTTTAAAATAATCCAAAATTGCTTCGTTTTTACTAAATAAACGTCATTTCTGATTCTGTTTATTTCTAAAATTTGCGCAGGTATTTTTTTTTCTAATAAAGAAAGGAGACGATAATAAAAAGTATCGTCCCCTCTGTGATAAAAATCATAGATCACTGCTTTCGTCCTCTTGGTATCTTGGCATTCCAAATGGTGTGCCTTGATTAACGCCATACGGATTCATAAATGGTGGCTGGCCCATATTTTGATTATAAGCAGGCGTAAACACTGGAGCATTTCCTCCAGGTCCGTATACAGGTGGTGTCAGTTCTGGAGATACCGGCTGTGCAATACTTCCTTCATAAGATGGTGCATCTTGAACTAGCCCAGTGTTTTCTACTGGATAAGGCATTGGCGTATTTCCACTAACTCCTTGAGGGTAAGGAGTTGGGGACATTGGATATCCTCCCATTTCTGGAACGAATCCTTGTGGCATTGCTCCCATTCCCATACCTGGATTAAACCCTCCTGCCGGTGGATATCCTCCCATTTCTGGACCGAATCCTTGTGGCATTGCTCCCATTCCCATACCTGGATTAAACCCTCCTGCCGGTGGATATCCTCCCATTTCTGGACCGAATCCTTGTGGTGGCATTGCTCCCATTCCTATTCCTGGATTAAACCCTCCTGCTGGTGGGTATCCTCCCATTTCTGGACCGAATCCTTGTGGTGGCATTGCTCCCATTCCCATACCTGGATTAAACCCTCCTGCTGGTGGGTATCCTCCCATTTCTGGACCGAATCCTTGTGGTGGCATTGCTCCCATTCCTATTCCTGGATTAAACCCTCCTGCTGGTGGATATCCTCCTATTTCTGGACCGAATCCTTGTGGTGCTGCTCCATAACCTTGGGCTAAATCGCTTGGATAAGCTGCTTGTGGAAATGATGGAGCACCACATCCACAATCCTCTTTATAAGGAAGATTATAGGAAGGTTGAACTGGCTCTGTGTGAGTAGGAGCATATGGTTGATATGCTGTACCGGCTACATAAGATGATTCTTCTCCTTTATGGTGGTGATGTTCAACAGGCATCTGTCCATACTGAACTAATGGTTGTTGATAATACTCTTGTGGCACATGATTACCATGGGCAGGTGCCTGAAATCCTCCATTTGTATACGGAGAGTAAGAAGAGGAGGACTCTTCCCATTTGTGTTTTTCTGTATATTCTACCCCAGGAAGTGTTGGATAGGCTTGAGGCGCTACTTGTTCAACCGGTACTCCTACTGGAGGGCACACTCCCGGAGGAAAACCGCTTCCTGGCATCATTGGAGACACTTCATAACAATACGGTTGATAAGGAACAATTGGCGGACATACTTCTTGTTGAATTGGTTCCTGTTTTGGCAAAACTGGTGCAGGTATTGGTGGTGGTTGAACTTTTTTTTCTTCCAATTCCACATCAACATCCACATCAATATTTGTCATATTCATGGAATAATAATTAGTAACATCTATTTCTGGTATGATTGGAGTAGGCATTTTTGGCGTGTATGGTTTTTCCTTTGGAGCTTCTTTTTTCGGTATTTCTTTTTTGGGCATTTCTTTAACAGGCATTTCTTTAACAGGCATTTCTTTAACAGGCATTTCCTTTTTAGGCGCTTCCTTCACAATTGGCTTCATCGCTATCGGCATTTCTTTTTTCGTTCCCATAATAGGAGCTTCTTTCTTTATACTTCCTCCTGAAGTAGGGACTTTAATTTTCATGCCGGGCATAATCATATCTGTATTACTCAATTGGGAATTTAACGATTTTAACTCTTCGAAATTCACCCCATATTTTTTGGCAATTTTCCAAAGAGTATCCCCCTTCTGAACAATATGGATCTTCACTATAGATTCCCTCCTATGCATATGTCCATATAGTCTATGTTCACAATGCAAAATGGTTATCAATCTATTCAAAAATCTATGCGATTTTTTTCAAAATTATGTGTTCTGGCTACACAAAGATTGCCCATACCTTTGTCCTTCTTTTCCTAATTTTATTTATTCATTTTCCCCTTACATAAACAAATTGGTTTATTCTTTTATACATTCTTTTGGTAAAATAGAAAGAAGATAAAAGATAAAGTGAAACTTCCATCAGTGGGGTTTTCCTTCATCCCCCACTGATGGTTAGTTGAACCATTAGGACCTTTACGGCCATTAAGTATGGAATAAATAATAAGTTCTGCCTTCTGAGTGAATTAGGATTCTCCTATTCACTATTTTCTAAAAAAGTGCCTTAGCTATTAAGAGCATTACCGAATAAGCAAATAGAGTAAATTAACTTCCTGCTCGATAAAATAGTTACAAAAGGAGAGATTAGATGACCGAATCAAAAAAAATGCTAGGTGAAGAAAGAAGGGCATATATTCTTTCATTACTAAAAGAAAATAATCGCCCTTATACTGGAAGTGAGCTTTCTAAATTGACAAATGTAAGCAGACAAATAATTGTGGGTGACATTACACTTCTAAAAGCAAAAAACGAACCGATATTAGCGACTAGTCAAGGCTACTTATACCTACAGGAATCAAAACCAATGCTTTATGAAAGAATTATCGCCTGTAATCATCCACCCGAAAAAACAGAAGAAGAATTAAATATTCTTGTTGATAATGGGGTAACTGTCAAAGATGTTAAAATTGAACATCCAGTCTATGGAGATCTAACAGCTTCTATTCTCGTTTCTAATCGAAAAGAAGTTAAACAGTTTATGAAGAAAATTAAGCATACAAACGCAGCTTATTTATCAGAATTAACTTCTGGTATCCATTTACATACCATTACAGCCCATTCTATCGAGACATTAACAGAAGCAGAAGATGCTTTACGAAAGGCCCATTTTTTAATCGAAGAAGAAGCGTAACAACCAAAAAGGATAAAAACAAAAAAGAAGCTGGGACATAAGTATTTTCAACCAAATAACCCCGAACGATTATACGTACATACTAAGAAAAGTCCGTATAATTGTTTGGGGTTTTATTCATTTTATGAAAGAAGGTTTGTGGGGATCACCCGCAGCCTGAATACACTTCGCTTTCCATGGGGCAAGTTGATTTTGCTACTAAATGAGAGATTATTCGTCTTTATCTATTATATATTTTGTTTTGTCCCAGCCTTTTTCAGCTAGCTTTTTTTCTAAAGTCCTTACTTTTCTATCATATAAAAAGGGTAACTCCCAAGTGTCTTTACTTCACATCCAATTGCTTCAAGTTCAGCAATAGCACCTGGTATTAACACGTCATCCATTTTTCTATCTAAATCAATTAAAAAGAAATAATTTCCTAATCCAGTCTTTGTTGGTCTTGATTCAATTTTCACCAAGTTTAATTTTCTCCAAGCAAAAGCAGAAAGCACTTGATGTAGCGCACCAGAGCGATCAGAAGGAAGAGTGACCATTAGACTTGTTTTATAACCTGAAAAAGTACTTGTCGTTTCTGGATAATGAACAGGATTTTTTGATAAAATGAGAAATCTAGTATGGTTATTATTTGAATCATGGATATGATGTTTCACTATTTCAAGCCCATATTCTTCCGCAGTCAACAAATTCCCAATCGCAGCACCATTTATATTTGGATTTTCCTTAATAAACTGTGCAGCAGCTGCTGTGGAAGTCGTATATTCACAAGTAATTCCGTTAAATTGTGTATGTATAAATTTATGACATTGAGCGATTGCATGTGAATGACTATACATTACATCGATATCTCTCCATTTCTCTTTGCGATGCGGATGGACCATTAAATGTTGTTTAATGGGAACCGTCACTTCCCCATGAATCGGTAAAGATACTTCATGAATTAAGTAATCTAGGGTGATATTGACAGAGCCCTCTAATGTATTCTCAACCGGTACTAAAGCTACATCTACTTTATCTTCCATTACAGCATCAAGGCAATTCGGAATGGTTAAAAAGGGAATGGATTCCACCCCAGGGAATTGTTGATTTACCGCCATATTTGTAAACGTTGCTTTTGGACCTAAGTAGCCTACTTTCACCTATTTCTCCCCCTGAAAAAATTATTTATTCTGAATTTAAAACCTATAGAAGAAGAACGACTACAAAAGTTCTCTTCTAAAGAACGATGACGTCACCTAATAAAGAAGACTTCCCTCAGCGGGACCCTCTCCTCATCCTTCGCTGAGGGTTAGTTGCACTTATCGGACCTTTATGAGCGTAAATTGAAACACTTTATCCCCCTGAGCTTAAAACATCGACTTTCTCTACAAATTCAAGCATACGCAAACGCTCAAGCAGCATATCAATGGATATCTGCATCTCTGCTGTATTTAGTGAAAGGGTAACATTCGCTCTTCCTTGTAGCGGAATGGTTTGATGAATAGTCAGTACATTGCACCCAGCTGATGCAACAACACTTAGTAGTTTGGATAAGGTACCCGATCGATCTTCGATATAAAAGAATAATGTAATCAATTTTTCTTTTACTATTGTGTGGAAAGGAAAGATTGTATCGCGATATTTATAAAATGCACTGCGACTTAAATCTACTTTTTTGACTGCCTCATGCACCGATTCTGCTTTTCCTCTTTCCAATAGTTCTTTCGCATCCAATGTTTTGCGCATAGCTTCTGAAAGCACATCTTCTCTTACTAAAAAAAATTTATGATCCAGTTTACTTTCTTTCATCTGCTCACCCCTGTAAGGCATAACGGAAAATTCATTATGTATGTTTATGAAAAATTCCCCTCCCGTCTTTTTTGACGAGAGGGAATTTTCTTTTATAGATTAACTGTTTCGTAAAGTTTGTGGCAATTCCCCACAGCCAGAATACACTTCACTTTCCAAGGGGTTCATCTGTTTCGCTAATCCCCGTGACGTCTACGTGTATTCCGGCTTCTCCATATTCACCATTAATTCTTTTTCTAATGAAGAAAACAGCATTAATCCAAGCTTTCTTAATCAATAAATTCGAATTCATATTCCATTAATTTTACTATATCTCCATCTTTTGCTCCGCGTTGGCGCAGTGCTTCATCAATACCCATTCCGCGCATTTGACGAGAGAATCTGCGAACTGACTCATCACGAGAGAAATCTGTCATCTTAAATAGCTTTTCAATGCCTTCTCCAGAAAGAACAAAGCTTCCATCTGGATCTCTTGTAATATAGAATTGACGCTCGTCTACTTCATGCTTATAGACAACGCGGTGAATTCCTGCTTCTTCTTCTACTTCCTCTAATGGGAACTCAGGAGTATCCTCTAATTTATCCGCAATAGAGAAAAGAAGTTCGCGTAAACCAGATCTTGTTAAAGCAGACACAGGGAAAATTGGATAGTCTTCTTCCAATTTTTCTTTAAATACTTTTAAATTTTCCTCAGCATCTGGCATGTCCATTTTATTAGCCACAATGATTTGCGGTCTTTCCAATAAGCGAAGATTGTATTCTTGCAACTCGTTGTTAATCGTCACATAGTCTTCATATGGATCTCTGCCTTCAATAGCAGCCATATCAATGACATGGACAATAACTCTTGTACGTTCTATATGACGGAGGAACTGATGCCCTAATCCAACACCAGAATGTGCTCCTTCAATTAATCCAGGCAAATCTGCCATTACAAAACTTCTATTATCTTCTGTCTCCACCATTCCTAAATTAGGCGCGATTGTCGTAAAATGATAATCTGCAATTTTTGGTTTTGCTGCCGATACAACAGAAAGCAATGTAGATTTACCGACACTAGGAAAACCGACCAACCCAACATCTGCCAGTACCTTTAACTCTAGTGTAACATCTCTTTCTTGCCCTGGTTCCCCATTTTCTGATAATTCAGGTGCCGGGTTTGATGGGCTTGCAAAGCGAGAGTTTCCTCTTCCCCCACGACCACCACGGGCGATGACCGCTTGCTGGCCATGTTCTGTTAAATCAGCAATTACTTCTTTCGTATTCGCATCAGATACAATCGTACCAGGCGGAACTTTGACAATCATCTCTTTCGCATTACGACCATGCTGATTCTTAGACATTCCATGTTCTCCACGCGGAGCCTTAAAATGACGTTGATAACGAAAATCCATCAACGTGCGCAGACCTTCTTCGACTTGGAATATTACGTCTGCTCCTTTCCCGCCATCTCCACCAGCAGGACCACCCTTAGGGACAAATTTTTCTCGGCGAAAGGCTACCATACCGTTTCCGCCATCTCCGCCCTTCACATAAATCTTTACCTGATCCACAAACATAAATTCATTTCCTCCTATTTAAGAAAACCTTAAGCAGCATAGTTGTCTATTGTTGAACAAAAGAGCCTCCCTTTTAAATAAAGGGAAACTTCCATCAATGGGGCTTTTCCTTCCTCCCCCACTGATGGTTAATTGAACCATTCAGACGTTTACGGACAGTTGATTTCCCATCTATCTTCCTCGATCTCATAAGCTTGAGAACAGAGTCTTACTGTCCGTTAAGAAGGGGATAGATAATTAACCAACAATTCTTATTATTTACCTGTTTGCTCTCTATTCATCCAGACTTCAAAAACCAGTTCTTCCTCACTAATCTCTATATTTTTCAAAGTCAATTGCTTGGAAAACTGTTGCTGGAGAAATTGAGACATCGTTTCTCTATCTAATAGTATACCGTTAAAATCAATATACAATCGTATTCCCTCTACCATTGAATGAATGGAAATGAATAAGTGATTGTCCGCGAAAGGTTTAATATATTGATTTAACATTTGAAAAAACAATGTTGTCCATTCGGTAAGCACTTCATCTTCTGTAACTTGACATTTTTCTTCTGCCAACACTTCATATTCTAACCGAAAATAATAATTTTCCCAATTTGCAATTAATAATTTTGTTGCAAATTGCGGAATATCTAAATTAGATAATTTTGCTTCTTGTTTTGTCTCTGTAATAATCTCATTAATAATTTCTTTTACTCGATCCGGTTTATTTAAGTCCAAATTCCCTTTAATCAATTGGATTTTATTTAGCCAATCATGACGAACATGTCTTAAAAACTCTATCGTATTCCAGTCTTTATTCATTCTTGTACTCCTACCAAGGTTATTAAGTCTTAGAAGACTGCTTTAAGTAAGTATAACAAAAAATGAACCATCTATGAACAAAAACGATAATACCATAACTTCAACTGATTGAATTAAAAGACTGTTTTCGTAAAGTTTCTTGCTATAAGTATGAACCTGAATACACTTCGCTTTGAAGTCACTGAAAACTACTAGCTATTGATAATTGATCCTAGCCACGTTTTTGTTTTCCGCGGCGTCTGCTCACTTTCCATGGGGAGAGCCGCCAAGCCCTCTTAGATGGACTAAAATCTCTAATCACGTATTAATCGCTAACTTGTTTGGGATTAATTTTATAAAGAAAGGTCAAAATCGAAGTGTATGAAGGCTGCGGGAACAACAAACTATACATAAAGAGCCAAACTTTATCCTTTGATAGCATACGAAAAAGCAATTGATTACACTATTTTTCAACACTTAGACCAAAAGCAGGAAAAGGCAATAACATAGTGATATGTATATATTAGACAAGGTAGTTTCTAAGCGATCAAAAACCCTCTTGCTTATTTGTCTAAGTGTTGAAATCATCATCCACAACATATCTCGGCATCAACTAATTCATCATAAAATCTATCCCTTAACAAACAGATAGACTGACCCTAATCGAGCCAGCCTATCTAATCATTATCTTATGCTTCTTGTGCTACTGGGTATACGCTAACTTGTTTGCGATCACGACCAAGACGCTCAAATTTAACGATTCCGTCAACTTTTGCGAATAGTGTATCATCGCCACCACGACCAACGTTTACTCCTGGATAGATTTTTGTACCGCGTTGACGGTAAAGAATGCTTCCACCAGTTACTAATTGACCATCTGCGCGTTTAGCTCCTAAACGTTTAGAAATGGAGTCACGTCCGTTTTTAGTAGAACCTACCCCTTTTTTAGATGCAAAAAACTGAAGATCTAATCTTAACATTTCGTTCCACCTCCTATTTAATTATAAGTGATAGTTACGTATTTACCATAGTCTCTTTCAATTGTTTCTAAAGATACAATCATTCCTTCTAAAAGAAGTTGAATTTTAGCTCTTGTTTCTTCCGAAATATTTTCAGGAATCGCACAAGAAATAAAACCTCCATCTTTCCCTTGCTTTATAATAGGAGTTATACCAGTAAGTGAAATAACCGCATTGATGCTCCCAAAAGAAACAGCTGATACTCCAGCACACACGATATCATTCCCACTATTTGCAAAAAGAGCATGACCGCTTATCGTAAACGCATGAATGAGCCCATCGTTCGATTTGTCAATCGTAATTTCGATCATACAACTTCAACCTTAAGCGTTGATCTTTTCGATAACAACTTTAGTGTAAGGTTGACGATGACCTTGCTTTTTATGATAATTTTTCTTCGCTTTGTATTTGAAAACGATGATTTTCTTTTGACGGCCTTGTTTTTCAACTTTAGCTGTAACAGTAGCTCCTTCAACAACTGGGCTTCCTACTTTTACATTTTCTCCGCCAACGAAAAGAACTTTATCAAAAGTAACAGTGTCACCAGCTTCACCGTTTAATTTCTCGATGTAGATAGCTTGACCCTCTTCAACTTTGATTTGTTTTCCGCCTGTTTCAATAATTGCGTACATTAAACTGCACCTCCTTAATAGACTAAGACTCGCCAATGACAGGCGTTTTGCTAGAAGCAAAAGCTTAATTACCTGCTATGCGCGGTTGTAGAGCACGGGTGCTACAAACAACATTAAAATACTAACATGTTTAAAGGGTACTGTCAATGATATTCTCTATTAATAAACTTGAACCAACAATCATTTAACCATTCGAATTGTATAATCTGGTTTTGGAAATTCAGCTACTTCGATTTTTATTGCAAAACCTAATACTTCCTCTAACCGTTTTTTATGAATACTTCCTTCTCCGATAAAAAAATGATGGACGTCTTGCGCTGCTTTAATTTCCACAACCTCAATATCCCTATTCCGATATTCCCATAGCTCTCTTTCTAATTGAAAAGCCATACTCTCTGCACTCTTCACGAGTCCTGTACCTTCACAAACCGTACACTTACTTTGAATCGTTTCAGATAAGGACTTCATCGTTTTCTTTCGTGTTACTTGCAATATCCCTAGTGAAGTAAATCCAATTACTTTCGATTGTCTATTATCCGCCGTTAGTTCCTTCTCCATAATAGCAATAACTTTCTTTTCTTCCTCTACTTTCATATCAATAAAATCAATTAATATGATTCCGGATAGATCTCTTAATCTAATTTGTCTTGCTACTTCTTTCGCAGCAAGACTATTGGTCTGAAACACAGTATGCTCTAATTGATGCTTCCCTTCATATTTGCCTGTATTTACGTCTATAATGGTTGCAGCTTCTGCCTGGTCAATAATCATATAGGCGCCGTTGCTTAGCCACACAATTCTTTTCAACGCCTTCTCTATTTCCGTGTCTACATGATAATGAGAGAAAATCTCTTCATTTCCTTGATGATAGGAAACTGTTAAATGCGGGAACATCGTTTGCCATTGCTTTCGTTCTTCCACTCTATCTACAATGACTTCTCCCTCTTTCATTTGCTGAAAAAGATAATATAGCTGTTTCGTAAATTCATTATTTTCTTGTAAAAGCATTATTTTCTTTTGTGTAGCTCTTTGTTCCAAATCCTTATATTCCTGACGTAATACTTCCAGTTCCTTTATTAATTCTTCTTCTGAACAGTTTGCTGCAGATGTGCGAAAAATCAAGCCTTCCGCTTCTGATTTTATACGTATTCCAAAACTTCTTAAGTGTTTTTGTGAAGTGCTAGAGTTAATTTTTTTCGATACTGCTACGTATCTGCCATAAGGCATATACACAATATGTTCCCCAGTCATCTCAATAATGCCCGTTATTTTTGCGCCCTTTGGTCCAGCTGCATCTTTCATTACTTGAACAAGTACCCGTTCTCCTTGTTTAACATAGCTAGAGACACTTTTCTTCTTTTTCTCTTCTAAAGTCCCTTCGTTCCGGACAAAGGAAGCCATTTTTTCTCTCGGCAAATAGGCTCCTTTCCCTGCCCCAATTTCAACAAAGGCAGCATTCATTCCTGGAACAACTTTTGTCACTTGTCCCAAATAAATATTTCCAACAGTCGTTTTAAATTGAGGCTGCTGAACATATATTTTTTCTACTTTTCCATCTATTAGATAAACAAATCTATTTTCTCTAGTCTTCAGATTAACGATTACTTGATTCAACATCATACATCCTTTTTTATGGTTATCTTCTTATTTTAGCTTAGAAGAAATGTTTTAGTAAACTCAAGGACCTATTGATTTGAAATAAATTTCAAGTAACTATTTAACTGATAATTAAAAGCACTTTATTTTCCCCCTATGTATAGTCCTATAATACGTATAATATATCCTTTATCTTCGCTGTAACGTTCTTCTCTTTAAAATAGGCATGTAATAGCTCATTTTCATCAAGAATTGTATTTTCTTTGCCCTTTGTTTTTACGATTATTGGATGCTTACATCCTCGATGAAACCGTTCTAATACATCTAATAAATAGTCCTCTTCTTGGACTTCTAATGGCAGTAATTTTCGCAATTCATTTGTTTTTCCATAATATCGTTCCAGCAAAAATCGCATGAATAAGAATCTTCTTTGTTTCCATTCATAATAAATAGAGAAAAGTAAGAAGCTAATAATAATCCATGCATTTAAATTCGCTGGCATTATAAAGAGAACGATTAAAAGAAATAAAAAAACACCCATTATGGATAGATAAAGTGTTAATTTATGGGACTTAGGAAAGGACTTTTTTAGGGAAAATAAAAGAAACAGCAGTTTACCACCATCTAACGGCCATATCGGCAGTATATTAAAGAAAAAAATCATCATATTATATTGAATAAAGGTCTGATACAAGGAATCTGTCAAAATGCCTCCTTGCCATAAAAGAAAGCCTAGCCCAACAAGCCATATATGCTGCAAAGGACCAGAAAGAATCACGATTGCTTCCTCCCGTAAAGGTCTATTTCCATGTTCATCCATCTCTGCCACTCCACCAAAAGGTAATAAAGATATTTTCTTTATTCTCCATGAAAAAAAAGCAGCAGCAAACGCATGACCTAGTTCATGAACAAAAATAATCAGAATTAATAAACATAGTTCATAAAAATGGGCAGTCATTACCCCGATGGCAATGACAACCCATAATAGTGGATGGATATGAAGGTGCTTAAAGACGCTTACGAACCTATTCAATTTCAATCACCTGTAAAGGATCAATAAAGTCATCATTTTGCTTGATAGCAAAAAAGAATAAACCTAGTGCTTCATCTCCTTCATACCTTGAAGCATTTCCTACTTTTGTACCTTTTTTAATATTTTCATATAACTTTACATCCACCTCTTCTAAGTTGCCATACCAAGATTCGCTTTGATCACTATGCTTTATTACGACCGTTTTACCAAAGCCCTCTTTTTCGCCTATGAAAGTTATTTGACCCTCATTAAAGGATTGTACAGTTGTATCCGTTCCAGTTTCTATTGCGATTCTTTGCCCATTTTGTTGAAATTCCTCTAAAACTTTCCCTGAGGCAGATAAAGCATATTGCTGTAATTGCTCCGTATCTTGTTCTTGTCCTTTCTTTTCTGGCAAAAAGTCTAGTGGTTTACCAAATTGATCTTCATACCAATTAGAAACAACCATAAAATTAAATTCTTTGGACATTGCCTGTTTAATCTTATTTTCGACTTTTGCTAATTTTGTAGAAGGATGATCTACAATGATGGCGACAGCTAGAAAAAGAATAGCCGCACCTAAAATTTTCAACATAAATAGATCTTTTCGAAACAAAGGATGAATTTTTGTTGGGTAATTTTCCTCTTTATCAGCAAAATTATAGTCATAGCCAGCCTCTTCATCAGACCATAACACTCTGTTATCATTATTTTTTTCTATTCTTGCCCGTTCTTTTCTTCTTTTTTCGATTTTTTTTCTAACATCATCATTTCTTGACCCCATATACTCCTCTCCCCTAACCTACTTGTCCTCTTTACCCTATATTTATGTAAGGGAAGAACAAAGTATGCCTTTAATCAGGGAGGAAACCTTAATGAAAAGAATTCCAGTAATCACTTCTATTAAAACAGAAAAAATAAAAAGCCCTGCAAAGTTTTGTAAACAGCATTATTTATCCCACTCTTAACGGGCAGTATAACCCCCACTAATGGAAGTTTTTTTATTTCATTGTTACATTTAACATGATCCAAGTATAAAAGGCAGGAGCTTTTCCCTCCTATCTTTTATACTTTATCACATACGCATATTTATGTACGTATAGAAAAAATCAATTATTTTACTATCTTATCTTGCACCAAAGAATGTCTTAATTTTAGCGAAAACCCCTTTTGATTCCTCTTCTAAATGCTGTAAAGGAACGGTTTCACCTAAAATTCTTCTGGCGATATTACGGTAGGCAATCGCAGATTTGCTATTCGGATTTAACGCGATTGGTTCTCCGTTATTAGAAGCTCTAATAACCGCATCATCATCAGCAACAATTCCTAATAAATCAATGGAAAGATGACTAGTTACTTCATCAATATCTAACATATCCCCATTTTTCACCATATGATTTCTAATTCTATTGATAACAAGCATTGGTGGTTCCATTTGCTCTTCTTTTTCTAGTAAACCAATTACTCTATCTGCATCTCTAACAGAAGACACTTCAGGAGTAGTAACAACAATGGCCTTGTCTGCACCAGCGACAGCATTTTGGTACCCCTGTTCTATTCCTGCAGGGCAATCTATTATAATATAATCATAATCCTGTTTTAAACGAAGAACCAATTCCCTCATTTGATTTGGCCTTACAGCTGTTTTATCACTCGTTTGTGCAGCTGGCAACAAATATAAAAGATCATCAAATCGTTTATCCTTAACAAGCGCTTGATGAATTTTACATCTTTCCTCGACCACATCCACTAAATCATAAATAATGCGATTTTCTAATCCCATCACGACATCAAGATTTCGCAAGCCAATATCTGTATCTATTAAACAAACTTTTTTTCCCTGTAACGCAAGCGCTGTTCCAATGTTTGCAGAAGTGGTCGTCTTTCCAACTCCACCTTTACCTGATGTTATAACAATTGCCTCTCCCATCTTAATATCCTCCTTCCAATTTCAGCAAATTAGGTCTTAAATGTGGTAATACTTGTAATCTATCAATCTTAATGACACTGTCATTCACATATGCACATTCCATTTCTCTTGTTTTTTCAGAAGACGTATTCTCTATTTCCCTCTCAATAAAATGACTAATCCGGATTTGGGTCGGTTTCATAATTGATGCAGCTATCACCGCATCATCTTTACCATTATATCCAGCATGAGCTATCCCTTTCAACTGTCCCATGATATAGATATTTCCTCCAGCTATAACCTTGCCACCTGGATTTACATCGCCAATTAATAGTAAATCACCGGGCACTTCTAATATTTGACCTGATCGCACAATACTAGTTATGGATTTTACTTCATTTTGTCTTAGCCAATTTTCCGCCTCTGTCTTTGTTACTAAATTACTATTAATGGATTGAACAGTTAAATTTTGTTTTTCTTGAATTAAATGAACAATCTCTTCCTTTTGTTCATCTGTTACATATCTATTTCCAAGCTCTACTGTCACTTTTATATCACGGTTTTCATTATGCAGGCTGGAGCTTTCGTTTAATTTATACTGAAGTTCTCTTAATAATTCTTCATAAGAACAATTATCATACAAATGCAAGCCCAGTCCATTCTTCGTTCCTTTTATTGTTACTAGCTGCCTTTTTTTCATTTCAAGTTGTTCACCTCTGTAAGAAAAGCGTAAGCGTCTTCCCATCTCTCATACGGGACATAAAGACATACTACCCTGTTTTATCAAACATATTATTTATTTACTGCAAACAAAATTTATCTAGTGTAGAAGGGCAATAGACGCTAATGCTCGGATATCGTTATACTTATAAATCTTACTTTGCATAAAAAAGCGCAAACATCCTCATCAAACAATAAAGTATGATTCGAACGAGACCAAATATCATTAACGATACTTACGCTATTCGATTCAACCTGTTCATTTGATAGATGGTTGACACCTCTGCTAGAGCATTTACTGTTTTTCATAAATGCATTTGTACATGCAAAAATAAATTTTTACGTCTCCGTTCACTTATTAACAAGTCTTTCCATAAATACTCTGATATAAGATGAAGGACTTTAGACCTCTATTTCTATCCTTTTTAATATCATTCGACAAACACTTTTAAAATTCCTTTTCAAGCCAAATATATTTCTTAAAAAGACTGAAGACAAACAGTCACAAGGCAAATAAATTTCAGATCGAAGACAACCTACATGCCCAACCTGAAATTTATTTCCATTTTTCCATTCTTTCTAACTATATCATTCTTTTAACTCTGCTGCATACTTCTCAAATAAACGTTTATAAGGGTATGCGACAATCACGATAAATACTAAATTCAACCCTAAAGATGGCAAAAGTCTTAAATGCAAGAAACTCGCAAAATCAATGGTTGTCAGATTTATCACTTTTATCACTTGATAAACAATCATTTCTAAAGCAGAAACAGCAAGTAAGCTCATGACGGAAACAACGACAATATTACTATGGAAAATTTTCATTAATTTATTGAAAATATAAATGATAAAAGGGAATGCAAAAAAATAGATACCTAAAATTTCTGTATAAACAATATCAAAAAGCAGTCCAAAAACAAAGCCATAGAGAACGCCGACGTTTCTATTTCCATAAACGGAAAAGAAAAGTATGGTAATCAGCAAAAAATACGGTACGAAAATCCAATTTTTTCCGAATGGGTCTGTTGGTAGCAATTCGAGAAAAACACTTTCTAAAATAAACATGAATGAAATTAAACAGCCAATTAAAACTTTCCTCATTGTTCTTCCTCTTCAGGAGATAACGCTGCCCTGTCTACTACCATTACATGTTCAATATCATAAAAATCTGCTGCTGGCTTGATAAACAC
Organism: Niallia sp. RD1; assembly: GCF_024219955.1. NCBI lineage: Bacteria > Bacillati > Bacillota > Bacilli > Caryophanales > Bacillaceae > Niallia > Niallia sp. RD1. The sequence goes on from NZ_CP100420.1 coordinate 5,020,168, forward strand.
TTTTTTCTGAAGTCCATTTTCATCTGGCTCTACTTTTTCTACTGTTCCAATAGCTAACCCTTTCGGAAAGACTCCACCCATTCCTGAAGTCGTAACAAGCTGTCCTTTTTCCACTTTCAGACCATTTGGAACTTCTTCCCAAGTCATAATTAATTGCTTTGTTTCTTTATCATAATCAGCAATAATACCAAACACTTCTGTTTTACTTTTATTCTTTTTTTCGTCTTCTTTAGGCTGAATAAAAGCAGAAATACGATTAGCAGGATCTTCAGAACTAAGTAGCTGTACAGTTGCCGTATTAGGAGCCACTGATTTTATTTTCCCAATTAATCCAGCAGAAGTAATAACAGCCATATTTTTCTCGACACCATCGTTATCTCCTCTATTGATGGTAACTAACTCTGTCCATTGGGAAGGATTTCTACGAATTACCGTTGCTTTCATGAGCGTATAATCACTTAAAGATTCTTTTTCTTCCAATGTGTCCTGTAGTGCTTGTACATCTTTTTTGAGACCTTGAACCTGGTATTTAAGCTGAGCATTTTCCTCTAGCTTTGCCTTCAATTCTTTATTCTCTTTATATGTATCTTGTAATGACTTGACATTATCAACAAAACCCACCACAAAATGGGCAGGTCTAGATACAAGGGTTTGAACCCAGCCGGTTGTATCTTTTACGAACTGCTCCGGCCAGGTTAATTTATTTCGATCACTCAATGAAAACCCTATTAATGCCACGAGAATAATGATGCTAACAAGCAAAATAATCAGGCGTTTATTCATAAAAAACTGTGGCATGCTTATACACCTCTAATAAAATTATCGTGAATCTTTTGCTTTATTTTTGAATAAATGAATATGATCTAAAGCTTTACCAGTTCCAATAGCCACACAATCCAATGGATCTTCTGCTATAACAACAGGCATTTTTGTTTCTTCACTAATAATTTTGTCAAGATTTCGAAGCAATGCTCCACCACCTGTTAGAACAATTCCACGATCCATAATATCTGCTGCAAGTTCTGGAGGTGTCTTTTCTAATGTAACTTTAACTGCATCAACTATTGCTGCTACTGTATCTTTTAATGCTTTAGCAATTTCATCTGCAGTAATTTTGATGGTTTTCGGCAGACCTGTTAATAAGTCTCTCCCGCGAATATCCATATTTTCAATTTGATCTGGATTTCCAGCACTTCCAATTTCCACTTTAATACTTTCAGAAGTTCTTTCCCCAATCATTAAATTATATGTTTTGCGAATATAGTTAACGATTGCGTCATCCATTTCATCACCAGCAATTCGAATCGATTGACTAGTTACAATACCACCAAGAGAGATAATTGCTACTTCTGTTGTACCCCCACCGATATCAACTACCATACTACCAGTTGGCTCCCATACTGGAAGATTTGCTCCAATTGCAGCAGCAAAAGGCTCTTCAATCGTGTAAGCATCTCTTGCACCAGCTTGGCGTGTTGCATCGATTACCGCTCTTTCTTCTACTGCTGTAATCCCTGATGGTACACAAACCATAACATATGGCTTACCAGAAAAATAACCTTTATTCTTTGTTGCTTGCTTAATATAGTATTTCATCATCGTTGCTGTTGTTTCATAATCAGCAATAACCCCATCCTTCATTGGACGTAATGCTACAACATTCCCTGGTGTTCTACCAATCATATTCTTCGCATCGTTTCCTACAGCTACAATGCTCTTTGTATCTGTTTGCAGTGCAACAACAGAAGGTTCTCTTAGTACAATTCCTTTACCCTTTACATAAACTAGCGTATTCGCTGTTCCTAAATCAATTCCAAGATCTCTTGTTCCAAAACCTAACATAAATGTATCTCCCTTTCTGAAACTAATGCAATATTATAAAGTAGGTAGATATTCTCCTCTTTGTAATTATCCTCTTTGTAATTATCTTCTAAATGTTGCTTATCTTTATTTTGTCATGATTAGACATAATTAGCCAAAAAATCATAAATAATATTATAGCTTATATCACAAAAAAAGAACAGCATCAAACATAGCCTTTTTCTTTTAAGCTGATAAATTTATTTTCCCCAATTATGATATGATCTAGCAAATCAATCCCTATTATTTTTCCACATTCCACTAATCTTTTTGTTACTTCAATATCTTCTCTACTTGGAGAAGGATCACCAGATGGATGATTATGAAGACAAATTATGGAAGCGGCAGATCTTCTAAATGCTTCTTTATATACTTCCCGGGGATGGACAATACTTGCATTTAAACTACCAATAAAAACTACTTGCTTATGCATCACTTGATTTTTCGTATTTAAATACAAACAAACGAAATGCTCTTGTGATAGAAATCTCATTTCATTCATCATGTACTTCGCAGCATCTTCTGGTGATCGAATACAATATCTATCAGTGAATTCTAAATTAGAAACACGTCTACCCAGCTCAATTGCTGCCATCAACTGTATAGCTTTTGCTGTTCCAATCCCTTTTATTGCTTTTAACTCATCAAGGCTCGCATCCTTTAATAATCGGAGTCCGTCAAAATGTATTAAAAGCTTATTCGCTAACGTTAATACGGATTCATTTTTGGATCCTGTTTGAATCAATATAGCGATTAATTCATGATTTGCTAAGCTTTCTGGCCCCTGTTTAATAAAACGTTCTCTTGGTCGTTCATCATTTGGAAAATCTTTTATTAACAACGAATCCATTCTTTATTCGTTCCTCCCTTATCTTTGATTTTGGGAAGAAGAGAATTAGGGACCCTTTGATTTACTTAGGCAGATGGAAGCCATGCGCTTTCAATTCGCGTACCGTTCGAGAAATTGGAAGACCAACTACGGTGAAATAATCTCCTTTAATTTCTTTCACAAGCGTTCTGCCTACTCCTTGAATTCCATACGCACCTGCTTTATCAAATGGTTCCCCGGTGTCTAGATAATCGTGTATTTCTTCATCTGTTAATTCCCAAAATAACACGTCAGTTTTTTCATAAAATGTGGAACATATTCCATTTGCCATGATGGCGACACCAGTATATACAGAATGCGTTTTGCCTGAAAGCTCACTTAGCATGCGAGACGCATCCTCTCTCGAAGTAGGCTTTCCTAATATAACACCATCTAGACATACTACCGTATCGGCACCTAGAATAAATGAGTGTTGGTTATTCAAATAAATGGCTTCCACTTTTCTTTCCGCTAAATCAATTACAATTTCTTCTGGTGAAAGAGAAGGGTCAAAGCTTTCATCTACATTACTACTAGATATAACAAATGGTATTTGGAGTTCTTCAAGGAGCTCTTTTCGTCGAGGAGAAGAAGAGGCCAATATGAGGGTTTGCTTTAACATGATTACACCTACCTACTTATTTTCAAATTGAGAGATACACACTAATCCTATCAAAGAATCGCAGGATACACAATTTTGAAACTGAATTTTTTATCGAATAGTAAATAAAATGTAATATGACGAAATTTGTAGAAATATTTATAAAATTATTTTTTTACCTGAATTATTCACCGCAATCTAAAATTTTTAAGGATTTCATTAGATTAGTAATGCTAAGGTAAATTTGTACCAAGAAAATAGCCTAGTTAGAGAAGGTTTGAAACGAGTCTTAGGAGAAAACTGATTTTTAGACAGACTCCTCCCTTGGTACGGGTTCGATTTTTTAAAAAGGCTATTTAGTTGAATTTTAGCTGCTGCACCCGAGTCAGTACGTCCCAAAAGAAGCGTTCATAAACAAAGCTCGAGGACATTTTGAAATACAGTGAGCGTCCGGATCTCACCAATTTACTCGCTACTTTAATCAAACGTGTGCGAATCGTCTGAATTTGAATGCTTTTATAGGCAGCTGGAAAACTTAGTGTACGTAGCCAGTTTGTGAAGTTATAGGCAAGCAGACTTAACATCATCCGAGCTTCATTGACGAGGAAATGATGGCTTTTCATCTGATCCAAGCCAAAGCCATCTTTTGCTTCTTTGATGAAATTTTCCATTGTGCCTCGCTGTTGATAGGACGTGACAATCGCTTGAGGCGAAAAGCTTTCACCGAGACTCGTCACAAAAAAAGCATGTAAAAAGAATAGTTCACCTGCTGGGCGGGTCGATTGAATAACAATACGACGAGGCTTTGACCAAGACGATGCTTGATAAATAGATTCTTCCACATAGCTTTCTGTCACGGACACATCACGAATTTCATGTATTGGATGCAGTTCTTCCGCAAGTGCTTTTAACTTGGCGTTCGCTTTTAAACGAATGATATAGTATACCGATTCCTTTTCGCACAATTCATATAGCTCAGGCACCGCAAAGCCACTGTCCCCACGGACAAGATAAGACTTTTCAGGAAAAACTTCGTTATAGTGTTCGATGAGTGGGCGCATAAAATCCACTACACCATTGGAAGTATAAACGCTCCCCGGGCGCAATTGAGCTTTCAAGAAATCGCCGGTTAGCCCATCAAATGCGACAAGTGGATGGAAGCCCATTGTGCGATAATGCGCGTTGTAGGACGAATTTTCTTGATTTCCGTATGTATCGGCATGTGTTGAATCTAAATCAAAAATCAGTGTCTTGGATTGTCGGGCATGATGAACCCGATCAAGTAACTTCTGATTTGCCTCTTGAAGTTGGTCCAGTGCTTGCGTGTCAAAGCGCTTAAAAAATCGAGATAACGACGGTTGAGAAGCGAGTGCAGGGGTACCAAGAATTTGTGTAAAAACCGGATCATGTGTCAAACGGTCCGCTGCATCGTCCTCGTGATAGCCGGCGATGAGCTGATAGATTTTTTGACGAAGAAGTTGTTCGTTTTCATGAATACAATACGTGCGTGTATCCTTCAAACAAAGATGCTTGGCAATAGTTTGAGAAAAGCCGATTTTTTCATCAAACTCACGGAAGATCAATTCACCTGTGTCAGAAGAAAGTGCACCTCCATCATTGGATAATTTAATAGAACGATTGAAATGTAAAGGTTTTTGCGTTAAAGTTGTCATCATAAGAATCCTTTCTTTGGTATTTGTAAGTCGCAATAACCTTAACAGAAAAGGATTCTTTTTTCATCTTTTAAGTGAAAAAGAGAATCCCATTGAAAAGCCGATAAGTCAGCTTTTCAGTGGGATTTCGTGTTGGTTGGTGAATAATCTAGGTTTTATCCTAAAATAATATAAAGGAGCGTTAGTTTTTTAAACTTTACGCTCCCTCTTAAATTTTACAGCGCTACATAAGCGGCTAAATAGTTTAACAATTGCTGTTGAATTGCCTCTATCTCTTTCTCACTACTATTTTTCGTTAGTTTCATCGTAAGCTCCCCTCCCATGGCAAGATGGGTCGCCATTTTTTGAACCTTTTCATTCGAAAAATTAGAGATTTTTTTCTCCTCCACGATAGCGAGTGCTTTCTCTAACTTACTTTTCTCTTCCGTAGAAATGGATTTATCAAACTGAACACTTGTGACAATTTGAAGAATAGAATAATAAATGGCTGAAGAAGCTTCTATTACCCCCTTTTCTTCCTTAGACACATTCTCTATCTCATTACCATTAAAGACCATCTCTTTTGCATAAGTATCTTTTACTTGCTTTTGCCAAGCTTTTGCATTCTCCAAATTACTGACAACCCCTATTAAAAGGAACTGCTTTTCATCTATCGAGATAATTTGACTCGTTTTTCCTGCATCGGTTAATTTTTTTTGTTCGATTTTTGCTCGCTCTTCATTAGAGAAGACGCCTTTTTGAAGGACATAAGTAGTGATATCTGCTTTCGTGGCGATTTCCGTTGCAGCAGTAGCTTGTCCAACTTTGGAAGTATCGGAAGAATTATTGGCTGAAGCCGTTATATTTCCATTTGTTGCAGCGCTCTGATCACTACTCACCATATTTAATAAAATAAATCCAAAGCTCGTTCCCAAAATAACCGCAAAAAAAACGGCAAAGAAAATAGACGCAACGATTCCTTTCGGTAAGCTTTTTTTCTTACCTTCTTTTGCTTTACTGTTCTTTAATAATGCTGGCTTGTCCTTTTTAGTAAGAGGAGATTGAAAGGCAAATAAACTTTTTTCTTTATTTTTTGCTGGTGCTTCCTCTGGTTCCGGAAGAATCCAATCAAAACTTTCTTCTACCTCTGTTTCTTGACCGGCCGCTGACTCTTCCCTAAAATAATCTTTTTCTTTGTTCTCGTTATTTTGATCCTTATGAAAAACAGAAGGCTGCTTCCGCTCCACCGCTTCATCTGTATCCTTATTTTGGAATGGACGGTCTTTCCCGTTGATTTTAATCGTTATTGTTTTTCGATTCTCCGGTTTTTCACTCACTCGTCCTACCCCCATTTTCATTTATTTCGTTTATCCTATCATACAAATAAAAAAAAATAACAAGACTTTTGTCGTCTTGTTATAGAATGATTTCGTCAAATTCAGTTGTTGTTAGACACGATCTGACTTGGGGAAAGGTCCTTATATTGAATTGCTTGCTCTACTCCATCTTCCTCTGTACAAAGCTTTCGATTTTCCCCTTTTAAACAAACTGCAATAGCTATGTTATTTTGAATGGTTACATAACTTTTAGCAGAAGGAACTAGTTCGCGGTCTGTATCCGGATCATTAAATGTTCCCATATAACCACTTTCGACAAGTTCATGATAAGTAATTCTCTCTTTTGCACCCGTTCCACTAGTTGTTGCTTCTTTAATATAAAAATCAGTAGCTTCTTTCATATTCCATGCGTTTGCGATAAAAGCTCGATCACGCATATCTCCTATTACTTTCAGAACAGAAGGAATCGCTATCGCAGCTATTATGCCAAGAATGACAATAACAGCAAGCAACTCCTTTAGGGTTAGTCCCTTATCATTTAGTCTAGTTTTTAGCATTGCTAGACCCACCTTCTTTTTACGGTTCCACTATTCATCTTTACTATTTTCTAATGTTCCGGTATCAAAAGGATTCTTTCGTTCAGATACTTTAGGAGTATCTAATCGAGGAAGATCCTCTATTAAATCATTTAATGCTGGATAGTAATAAATAGACACTGTTAGTTCGAAGTCTATCACTTGATCACTTTCTTCAACTGATGTAATCTCTTTTGGCCCTGTAATGCTTAACGAATCAATAGTCATAATACGGTTGGAAGCTTCAATTTTTTCGATAAATCGCTCTAGTTCGAAATAAGTAGATGCTTCACCAATAATGTTGATTGAAGTTTGATGAATACCACTTGGAAGAACAATCTCTTCCGTATTTGTTTTTTCATCCGCGTCCTCATTTTCTTGCTTATTTGCATCACTGATTGCTTGATCGGCTGTAGTAAGCTCTCCATTTGTCACTTCTTCTGTGTCGGTTCCATTTATACTCATTTCGATAATATTCGTATCAGAAATAATCTCTGCTTTTTCTATTTCAAGGAGTGCCTGTTCTAACAAACGTTTCACAGGTACCTTTTTCTGCAACTCGATAGTGTTTGTATTTGCTTCTGAACCAGTCGTCTTTAGTTTAGATTCCAAAATATTCGCTTGTTGCTCTGCCATTTGCAACTCTGTTTTTTTCATATTTACGTCATTGTATAAAGGCATTAAATAGAAATAATAACTATATAAAGCTGCTAATACTAAGAGAATCATACTGAGAGAAAAGAATACGAGTGGCTTATGATCACTTAATCTCATGGGGAATCCTCCCCTTTTTCATTATCTTCTTTTTTCTTTTCCATTTCGTCTCGCAGCTTTGCTTTATTTAGTACAAATTCATAACTAGCAAAATAGCGTGGTTCCACTTCAGCTTGTTTCAAAATATCAATCGCTTGATCCACTTGATCGCTAATTTTATTTTCAAGTGTGTTTGTTGATTTCGCTTCCGTTAAAAGAGCCTCATCTACCCAGCTAATATCTAGTAAGGAATTTAAATAATAAGCTGCATCACTTTTTGTATCGAACTGTATAATCATACTTGTTGTAAGATCATCCGATACCTTTAATTCTTGAATAAAGCCTCTTTCGGGCAAGTTTTTTGTTAATTCTTGCAAGAAGAGAACATAATCCACTGATTGATTATTCGCCCAATTTATGGCTGACTCAAGGCTTTGGACAGACTCTGAATTTTTGTAGTTATCTAACTTCTGATTGTACGTATTAACAAGATTTGTCGTCATCTCTAACGAGTTTTCTGTTGCCTCTAATTCAGCCTTTTTGGTCGTAGACTGCCAGATAAATAAGCCTATTAATAATAAAGTAATCAATAAAGCTAGGATAACCCAAAGTAATTGTGACTTTCTCTTTGGTTCTTTTTTAGGAAGGAGGTTTATTTCTACTAACATTTTTACACCTCTTTTAATCCTAAACCAATGTTTAAAAGAAAACTTGATGGTATAGGCTTGTTAGAAACTGTTTGGTTCACTTTTAATGCAAGAACAGGAATATCAAAACGGTTCTCTATACTTTCTACAATCGTAGAAAGCCATGGATGGTCTCCTGCTATTACTAATTTTGTCACTTGTTTGTCGCCTTTATTTAAAGTATAGCGATAAAAGCTCATCACTTTTTCCAATTCTTTATAAACATCCTCAAGACCAATCCACATCTCAGCCTTATCACCTGTAAATGTCAGCTTTTCTTCTTGCAAAAGCTCATCTGTCGTAATGGTCCACTGTTGTTCATCGATTTCTAGTAATAAATGTCTCATCAATAAAGGATAATGTTCTTCAAAAATGCTGGCATTTACTGTTTTAATATCGATTTCCACTAGCGTCGCATTAAAATAATTCAACGCCTTCTAAAAATCTGAATTTTCTGTAATATAACCCAAGCATAAAAAAATCCTTTATACTGGTTGAGCGGTAGTAAACCATCCAAATCCAATACAAAGGACCATAAGCATGGATAAGTTTACACGAAAAACATCATTTGAACAATGGTTTACACCGATTTCTTCAACGAAATTAGAAGAATTAGTGGAAACCCATCATTTAAATTACTATACAAAGAAGCTACACATCACTTCATTCTTGAAATTACTCGTATTTGCACAACTCAACGAAATCGAAAGTTTACGTGCTGTCAGTGAGACATTGTTTTCAGACGACCTTCAAAAAGCAACGGATTTAGAATCGATTAGCTTTTCGCAATTAGGCCGCCGATTAAATCAAATTCCAACAGACGTGTTCCAGCACGTTTTTCTGGATTTAGTCGCTCAGATTCATGCGAAATCTCAATATGAGCAGCGCCGGAAAACGACAACACCGCTGAAAATCATTGATTCGAGTACGTTGCCACTCAATTTGAATAATCACAAATGGGCGGAGTTTCGCAAAACAAAATCAGGTATCAAGCTTCATTTGCGCCTTGTTTACGCAGAAAAAGGCTGTTCCTATCCTGATAATGCGGTGCTGACAAATGCGAAAGAACACGATCGTGGCCAGCTAGAGGTACTCGTTGACGACAAAGAATGCATGTACGTTTTTGATCGTGGTTACTTAGATTATGAGCGATTTGACCGCATGACCGATGATGGCTATTTCTTCGTCTCACGCTTGCGAAAAAATGCGGTCATTCGTGTCGTAGAGCCATTTAAACTGCCAATCGATTCAACTGTATTGTCGGATGAAATGATTCTGATCGGCACCACACAAAATCGTGCAGAAAATATCTTTCGCCTCATCAAAGTGCTCGATTCAAAAGGTAACGAACTGCATCTAATTACGAATCGATTTGATTTAAGCGCCGATGATATCGCTGAATTGTACAAATCGCGCTGGGCAATCGAGTTATTTTTCAAATGGTTGAAGCAGCACCTGAACATCAAAAAGTTCTACGCGCAGAGCGAACAAGGCGTACTGGCACAGCTGAACACGAACAGTTCAAGGACGTACTTACAAATTAGTCGCTTACTCAAAGCGGCACCATGGAAATCCGCTCATTTATGGCTACGAAAAATCGTAGGGAAAACCGTGCCCTAAAGAATTTCACAGGTCTGTTGCACTCGTCAAAGGTTATAGTAAAAAAATGGATGTTAACTACCTCTATTCAAATGTCTTTGTTTTTCTTCTCATGAGTAAAAACAAGAAAGCAGAAAATTCAGTCAAAATTTATGCAACACTAGTGATCGATTTCAACTAACATGATATTTTCATCAGCTTCCACTTTATTAGAATGAAAGAAGTAACGATAGAGTGCTAAAGCGGAAATATCGGCAGATTGCGGAGATAATTTTGCCTCTTCTAATAGATCTGCATATTGTGCAACACTTTCTTCAGGTGCAGCAAATAAAATAATTTGCTGTTTATTTTTTTCTTTTTCTTTCAACAAGTAATAATCAAAAACAGGTATCCTCGAATGGCAAATGGATCGATGTTCCAAGTTCCATATACAAATAACCTTTAATTTCATCTTCACTCACATCTTCTGGAATAGGAAGCTTTCGAATGACAATCGAAGAATCTGGAACTAAGAAGCGAACTTGTTTCTTCGATAGTTTCCATTCATCCATACATTCTTCTAGAATCCACAGAAAATTTTCGACATCCTGAATAGTTCCATCTTGAATCAATCCAGGCGGCAAAAAACGCTCTCCAAAACTTTGCACAGAAGCATCTTGGGAATTCTTCATTTCCACATATCGAATAACATGATCCTTTATCGTTAAGTTAACCACTCTCTTTTTGCCAAAATTAAAATTTAGTGCCATATTGAAAACTCCTTATTGTTACTAGATGGAGGAAGATAAAATCCCCTTCCAAAAGACCTTTTAGCTGTTTTAAAGGACAATGTTTAAGTACCATTGGATAATTGAATTACCAAAATAGTAAGCGATGAGTGTTCCTAGAGAAATATAAGGACCAAAGGGAATAGGTTGTTTCTTGTTCGATTTACCAAGAGCCATTCCGATAAGACCTCCGATTGTTCCTAAGAAAGTAGAAAGAAAAAAGGCAACAAAAAGTAACTTAATTCCTAAAACAAAGCCAATTACCGCAAAAAGCTTGATGTCTCCTCCGCCCATTCCCCCTTTTGAAACGATGGCAATAATGAGGAGAAGCGTAAATCCAACCACTGCACCAAGTAAAGAATTCCACCAAGGATGCAACGGGATGAAAAATCGTTCGATTATAAAAATAACCGAAAAAACCAGCAATACTTTATCAGGGATAATCATATATTTTAAATCAGCTACCGTAATAATGATAAACAAGGAAATCAGTGTCCATGATACAAACAGCTCGGAACTCCAGCCAAGCAGTAATGGACTTATGACAAAGAGAACACCCGTTAAAAGCTCAAATATAGGATAGAAGGGGGAAATCGATGCTTTACAGCATTTTGATTTCCCCCTTAATAATACATAACTTAAAACTGGTACAAGCTCCATCGCCGATAACGTTCGTCCACAGCTTGAACAATGAGATCTTGGCCTAACAATCGATTCATTTATAGGAACCCTTAAGCCAACTACGTTGTAAAACGAACCAAGGGTTATGCCGTATAGGAAGATTAGTAGGTAGATCATATGTTAAATATAACCTACTTTACTACAACTGTAGAAGTATCCTTGGGCATTAATATTTTTTATGGTAGCCCCTTTAAATTCAATAGTTTTTTTCCCTGCCTCAACAGGATCAGTAGTTAATTTAAATTCATTATCAGAAACATCGACACTGAAGTTCTTAATGGATAAATTATTTACATAAGAATTATCAATTTGAGCTTGAGTAATTTTACCACCCTCAATATTAGAAACATCATTCGCAGCAGCATAGTTTTTAGCTGCGTTTAAAATTGTTATGGCATCAGCTCTAACAGCATCTTCTTTTGAATTTTGAATTATCCCTGAAATACTAGGAATCGCAATCGCTGCAATAATTCCCAAAATTACAATAACTGCTAGTAACTCGATAAGTGTTAAACCTTTTTCATTTTTTATACGTTGTTTAATTAATTGACGCATGTATTTATCTCCTTTTAATTGTCATTTTTTGTTTTAAATCTATTACTATTATACTAGATAGATCGTTCTAATTATATCTTTTTTTCAATAAATCCCACTAGTGTTGCATTAATTTAATTTCACTATTAGGAATACTCTAAATGTTCAATTTTATCATTTTATGCAAAGAAAAAGTCCTTTATAATGGATTAGTCAGGTGGTAACCCGTCCAAATCCACTAAAAAAGGACCATCACATGGACAAGATTACACGAAAAACTTCATTTGGACAATGGTTTTCACCTATAAGATTGAGTCAAGTTTTTGTGGGAGTGTTTTATAGCTCCCCTTTTATAAAGTAATACTTCTAATTTTGTATCCGTTTTCTAAATGTTTTCTTTCATCAAAATTTCGTTTTTTTCTTTTTTAAAAACCTTTTAATCCCTGTAAGGCAAAGTGAACGGGTTTTCCAATCGCTTGATTTAAGTATGGCATGTTCTGACGCACGGTTTCTGTTACTAATTTTGTGGGTATTTTTCTTTTCGCTCGATGCTCTTTCTCTGATTTTTCCGTGGCTTTTTCCCATTTCCCATATATCGTTTGGATGGATAGGTCATCCTTCAATCCAATCCACAAGCGCGCCATGCTCATGACCCCTTTTTTGCTCCATGCTCTTCCATTCTTTAATCGTTTGGCTAATTGATTCATCATCGCCTCTGCACTTCCCATTGGACGATACGCTGTCGTGTCCACTCCTTTTTCCTGTAACCAACTACGGTAATCTTTTATGGTTTCCTGATGATGCGTTAAAAAGGCAAGGAAATGCTCTAGTTTTTCTTCTTTTTCTGGTGTATCCATTGTTCCTACTGCGCTATTCAACTCTAGAAGTAATGTTTCTACCTGGTAGTTTCTTAACGCTCTTTTCATGTAGCGGTATCGAGGATGGCTCTTCATTAGTTGCTTCATCGAACGAGCGACATGAAAACGGCGCGTTCCCGAAAATACTCCCGACATGCCGTTATCCAGCCTGCTCCATCACCATTAATAATAAGCAAGGTTTGGGTAGGATCATACGCATAATGATTCTGTAAGAACGTTTCAAAGGCTTCCCAAAAGGGTTCTTTTCCTTCATAAAGAAAATGCCTTTTATTTCGGAGCCTGATTCGCTTTCCGTTTTCTTTCCATCCCTCGTGTCCAGCGGCGAATTTCAACTCCCATCCACGCTTTTTCTTTTCTTGACTCTTCACATATAATCCATCTACTTCTACAAACAATACCTTTTGAAAAGGACGTTTTTCCTTAGCGGGAAGTACGCTTGTTTGAAGAAGATGTTGCCGTAATGCTTCGTGGCTCATCGCCGAATAGCCTAAAAATTGTTCGAACGTTTCCACCGCCTTTCGATAGGAGGAGCCATTCGTCGCTAGTTCTAACCCCCATTCTTCTAGTAGCGGACTAAATCCCTTATTCCCCTGAAACTGTAAATAGTGATCTAATAGACAAATATATTTTTTAGTCACACGATCAAAATAATAATTACGCTTCAGCTCCACAGCTCCAAACGCTGTATCTACTCGTATTTCTCGTTTATCACGTAAAGCAAATCTTCTTTTGTCTCGTTGCTTGGCAATCTCTTGATCCCAATTTTCTAACGTTTGAATAAGGATTTCTTGAAACGTCATTTGTAGTGTTCGAAATAAAGTTTTTTCCAATTCTTTTAATGATGGCATTTTTATGTTACATTGATTCATGAGAGCCTCTCCTTTTCGTAGTTTTCTAGTCAAACTCTACTTTACAAAAGGAAGCTCTCTTTTTTAATACTTAATTTTTTCCAGCTACCGCGCTTTCGCTTGGTGGCCTTTTTGTCTAGTTGGGGGACGAGTCCCCCAACTAGACAAAAAGGATATTTATTCTCCCACAAACATTTTACTCATACGTTTTCCATTTAGCCATTCATTAATCGTTTCACCAGTAAATTCAGGCATGCTATTTTGAAGAAGATAATCCAATGTCTGGATTCTTGACTTAAATTGTCCTTCTAGAGAAATAAAACGATTGACCTCATTGCTTGTTCCGACAACAAAAATTTCTTCTACATTTTCCTGAAAGACAGCAATAATAATTGACCTCATTATATCTCCAAAAGGATTAGAGATAACAGGACCAAAACATTTTATAGTCAGCATGTTTTCTGGCTGTATATTGGTTTCCTCTTTTATAATAGATTCCAATCCATCTCCAACATCCATCAAAAATAACACTTTTTTTGTTTTATCTAAAATCATCTCGTACCCTCCTTTGTTATGGAAACCGTTCTCTACCAATTCTCCCAATGGCCTTCTGGGCTAATACTTGCTAAACGGACCCAGCCATTTTGAACTTTTTCTTGAAATGCAGCATTATTTTGCAATAATCGCTCAACATAATTTTTGGGTGCCTGAATTATAATCAGTAAGCGAAGCGGTGAATGATATGCAGCTTGATCTGATTGCATAACAGACTGCCACGGTAAGCCCGTTAACAAGTCACTCGCATTCCCCTGCATAACACCAAGACCTGCTGTTACGGTTTGTGTTGCCTTATTGCCACTTCCATAATAATATGGAGCTACCGTTGATGCGTAATATTCTAGATTTATCCATTGTGTGACCGTTCCTGGGCCTGAAATAATATTATCTAAGATTTCTCCGCTTTCATCCTTCTGCCATTTATAATTATGAAGAAAGACTCTGCCTTCCAAGTCACAGCCATTTGTTAAATCACGTTGACCAATTATAAAAGCTGCATTACCAGCTAAGCCCCATTCAGGACGAATCACACTCCAATCCTCTGCTAGTTGATGGGCCTCAGACTGAGGATTTTTGCGTTGGGATGAGAAATGCGGTATTTTAGCTAAACGCTCTGTATTTGCCTGTTTGCTTACTCTTGGCAAAATGGCTTTAATCCGATGAAAAGCTTCTTGTGCTGATTTAGAAAGTTCTGGAATGTAAATCCAGTCTAATTCATTAACGGTTGTATTATGCTCAGCAGCTGCGAAAACCGTTTCTTTAGGAATGTCTATTCCTTCTAAGGACAATGCTTTTCTTACTTCAGGCAGGTTACACAAAGTTGCTAAGACTCTCGCGTTGAATCCACCTGAAGCCCCGCCACAGGCACCACAATCAAGAGAAGATGCATAAGGGTTATTTGTACTATGGCTTCCATGTCCACATATAACAACTAATGGGCTGAAATTCTCTGTTATCCCCATCATTTTTAATGCTTGTCGGGCATAATTAACTTTCTCTTCCTCGGTAAACCCAATTGGAATCCCGTTCTCTGTTTGATGAACATGATTAAGAACCAGTTTTGTATTTGGTTTACGTACCCAATTTTTGCGTAGATTATGAATGAAGCGATCGGCACTTTTTGGGACAAAACTGCGTGCGGCCATTTGGAGACTTAGCCAAGGACCACTTAATTCTGGTAATAGTAAGTTTGCAAGTAAATTCTGTTTCATCGATTTGAAAGTATCGCTAAAGGAATGAACGGTCTGCTGACGGTGTTGAAAGGCTTTAAGTTCATTCTCATCTGTACTCTCCATGATTTTATGCAATGGCTTTTGCATAATTGGCAAGGATGAGTGACTGTGTTCGCTTCCTAATTTATTCGTGGCTATCGGTACTCCAAAGAAACCAGCCATTCCTATTGTTTCAAATGGTCCCTCTTTTTCAAGCTGACGACGAAATGGCTCGGAGCGAACATCTATACAGAATACAAATTGTGCTAATGTTGTTGCCTTATCGTTTGTACTACATTGTTTCGCACTAATTTTTTGACTTAATTGTTCAGCATGTGTTTGCTCCCAAGCTTCCAGCCAGAGTTTTCTGCAAAGCTTCTCATCAAATTTTGCTGCAAATAACAAGTATTCTTGTTGTTGTGCACTAGACAACTGAGACCATTCCTCTAATGAAAGACTGCCCCAATGAATCAACGCTGCTAAAAGACCATCTATGGACTGATTATTTTCGTAGCTTTTCGGAATAAAAGGAAGCTGTGGATTGATAAGCACCCATTCTAAGGAAATTCTTACTGCTAAATATTCGGTTAGCAGGCTATTTTCCTCACTCGATTGTTTAGAACGCCAGAGCATCATTCCTGCCCATCCAGGCAAAGATAGTAAATGTGCTTCAAGATACTTCTGTTTTTCTAGTTCAGGAATAGAAAGAGCATTTAATCCTTTATTCAAGGCTATTTCTGCCTCTTTTGGCCACTTTTTTAAACTTTCACGTTGTTTTTTTGTAAGGGCAGGATCATAACTAATCAGCCGGCGCCAAGAACGATAAAAACCTTCCTCTCGATGTGGCATTGTCCAGGCAGCCTGCGACTCATCAAGATATAATTTACACCACTTAATAACATGGTAATCGAGTATATTGATTAAACTTTCCTTATCTTTACTTTCTAGATGAGAACTGATTGGCTGCACAGAAGAATAATGGAATGAATCTGAATGTTGCTCCCTATATTCTTCTGCTTTTTTCTTTAATTCATGAGATGAGAGCAGGCTGGATGGAATGGGTTCCAAATTTAATGCCGCATGGCAAAAACGCTCTGCCACATCTTGTGGGATATTAAAGGAATTGGATGCAAGCCATTGCTTTAGCTTCTGCTTAACAAATGCTTCCTTAATTTCTCCCTTTTTTTTCGCTGAAAGGATCATAGAGGCACTAGGATAAATATCAACATCACGAGTCTGTTTTAACCAATCTGCCACTTGATCAAAAGTTTGTTTTTCAAGACCCATCCACGGATGACAGGCTGCAAACGTAGAAATTGGCCACAGCGGTGCAATTACTTTGCTGGCAGCTTCAACATAACTCTTAATATCACCTTCTACAAAATCATCTGGCATATTTTTTTTGCTTGAACTAGCTTTTGTTAATACAGATGGAATACTCATCGCTCATTACCTCCTTTATGGTAATTGTTGTTTTAGATAGCTCGGATGACTTTCTACTGCTTTTGGCTTTGCTTCTCCTAATCTCACTAACCAAAGATATAGGACAGTAAAAAAGATGGACGAACGATTTCTAGAAGCAATCGCCCCTATCGCAGTGCCAACTAATAAAAGACAACCAACGATAATGACAACAGCTAATGGCGGCTGAGAACCTTTGAAAACAGCAGTCTGTAATATGTCATAGAAAAAATGATGGATAAAAGAATAAATAGCAGCGGTTCCCCCTACAAAAATTAAACCAACAATCCGGCCGATGCTCCCTTCTCCAAAAGCAACAAGCTGACGCCAAGAAATAGAAACAGACCAAACTAAAATTAACGAACTAATTATTTGATAGCCTTCTCTTGGTGCTTGGAGCCAAAAAACTAGCCCCACAGTAATGCTTAAAATCCACCCTGCTATCGTCCATAAAAAAGCAGGCTGTTTTTTTCTGTAATTAGACTCTTCCTTACGTCGCACTGCTGAACCCGACTGTAAAAATAGTGTCGCTTTGAATAAACCATGTAAAATAAGATGGATAATGGCAGCAACATATGCGCCTAAGGCACACTGAATGAGCATGAAGCCCATTTGCCCAATCGTCGAACCAACTAACTGACGTTTATAGTCAACTTGTACTAAACTAATTCCAGTACCAACCAAGACAGATATCCCGGCAAATAAAAGTAATAGAAGAGTTGGAGCTAAATCACCATTAAATAATGGGGAAAAACGAGTAAGCATGATTCCGCCTGCATTGACAATTCCTGCATGCATTATCGCTGAAACAGGTGTTGGTGCCACAACAGACTCTACTAACCATCTTTGGAATGGCCATTGAGCTGCTGGAATGATAACCGCTAGGACAATCAATAAATTAATTCCAGTTCTTTCCCATGCTGAAATTCCAACTGAATTTTCAATCGATAGAGCGGTTGATAATTGCCAAGAACCAGTACTGTGAGACAGCCAGATTGCTGCCAATAACAAGGACACCCAACCGATTAAAAAATGATAACCAGATACTTTAGAAGCCTCAGCAGCCACTTTCCAGCCATTATTTAATCTTATAAGCAAGGTTAATCCTGCAAGCGTTGCTCCCCAGAATAGAACCAGCAGTCGAAGATCTCCACTTAGCCAAGCAATGGAAGCGGCAGTTGTGGTAAAAGTGAAAAGGGTAAAATATTTGCGATAAGATCGATCTCCCATTAAATAGCGGATTGAAAAACGTTGAACAATTAAACCGATGGCAAGGACAAAAAAAGTCATCAGCCAAGCCAAGGAATCCATATGAAAAGGACCTGCATTTTCTATTCCATTCGGATTCATAAGTGCGATTAATGCGATCAAAGGCGGAAAAGACACTATCCAGATATGAACCCTTACATAGCTTAATGGCACTTTTGGATGCAAAAATAATAGTCCACTCAGCATCGAAACAATAATCATCATAAAAAACACTAACAGTAATGATGGCATACTGTGCAAAAGAAACATTTTAAAAACTCCTTTAACTAACTTACTTCAAAAAACCTTTAATTTTGCCAATAAAAAAGCCGACAATCTTTTAAATTCACCATGATCTGCAATCATGAGAAAGTAAAAAATTGTCGGCTTCCCTTCAACTAATTACATCGAATTGTTTGAAGAGCTACCTCTATATGGTTTTATATTTTCATTTAATTTATAAAAGACACTCGTACAATAATTTAGGTTACTTATTTATCAAATCACTTTTGCTTATTTTATTAAGTTACTTTTTCATTCAGTCAATATCATTATTAAAAGAATGCTAAAGTCTTAATTTTTAAGCGAAAATTAACTTATAACTAAGTATCAAACTAACTATAAGATATGCTAAATTTTTATATTTGTCAATAAGAAAGCCTAATCTCCAAAGAAAAATCAAATTAGTTTATAGCAGATGGGAAAAAATTTTTCCAATCATGTTAAAAAAGAATTCTCATTCAAATGGCCATTTATTATCTTCTACCAGCTAAATAATACTTAACACTTTCATTCATTAGTAATTTGATACATAATTAGTATAGTCTATAATTTCCCGAAAGGATCGGTATCATGCTCCGAATCGAACTTATTTGTCACGAAATCAAACGTTTAATGGATGATTATTATAAATGTGAAAATGCCCAACTTAAAAAGCAAATACATAGTGATATTAAACTTTTAAGCAACGTTCTCTATCTTAGCGACCTGCCTGATGAATATCATGAAGCAGTGCAGGAAAAGAGAGAAACCATTTAGCCTATGCCTACATTATTTTGAAATTCACTTTATACTGCTGGAAATAAACAAAGAAGCATCTTGATTCATAAAAATATGATTACCTTGATAAAATGTTTTCCTTTTCATTGAATGAAAACCAACTTCCGACAATATTTCATTTAATTCTTCTTCTGTAAAACCGTTATGTACTTTAGGATGGTTTATTTTATCATTTTTATCAAAGTCGATGATAATTAATTTGCCATCCTGATTTAATATTTGGAATAACGCTTGTAATATCTTCTTTGTATTTGGGATATGAAGAAGAACTAAAGACATTAAAATAACATCTGCCTTTAAATTCGGGGTGTCTTGCGTAAAATCAGAATATAGTATATCTGCATTCGTAATTCCTCTATTAGCTATTTTTGCTTGGGCAGCCTCCAGCATCTGTTCGGATGAATCCACTAACAAAATCGAAGCTACCAAATCCGTTAACTCTAGACTAACGAGACCAGTGCCGCTCCCATAGTCCATTAAAGATTGAGGTGTACTGTTTGCTAATTCTCTTCTTACTTCCTTCACAATCACATTAGCTAGGTTTCTTCGATCTTCTGTATCATATCTTTTGGCCAGCTGTTCAAAAACATTCGCTTCCATTTTCCACTCTCCTAATTTGAGATTAGCTATTATATCAACTATCTAATGTCTATTATTTAATTTAACTTGTACGATAAGAATGCTCAATCTTCTTTACTTCTACTCGTTAAAGAGATTGACGATGAAATTTTATCCTTAAAAATTGGCACATTTACCATAAGCAGCAGGCGAATATTGAGGAATTACAATCTAATAATATTCCTGAGTCCGTGACGTAATTAATAATAAATGTGCCCACAAAGCCTGATATAATAATGTTATCAGCTGATTTATGTTGATAATTTTATTTCACCAGGCAGGTGTTGAAATTGGTTAAGTTTATTTTAGAAGATTCCGATGATACATTAACGACCCATTCGGGTCTAGGTTTAATAGGTTTGCTTTTATCAAAAACAAAATTTTACAAACGTTTTTCATCCTTAAAGGTCCCAGAAATCAAGTCGTCTCCGGCCATTCTTAATGGGGATGTTACCACTTCTTATGTGGGTCTATTGTGCCAAGGTAAGAATGATTTCGACCATATCGAAGAATTTCGAGATGATCCCTTCTTTTATCGTGCATTGGATATTCAAGTGGTTCCATCAAGTCCCACACTACGGCAACGACTCGATCAAATTGCCAAGGTGACTGGATGGAAATCCATTGTTCTGGAAGAATCGGCTAAACTAATACGGCAATTTGATTCTCCTGTCACTCCAACAATTACTAGTGACAAAAAATCATACGTACCTCTGGATATTGATGTATCGCCATTTGATAACTCAAATACTAAGAAAGAAGGGGTTAGTCGCACATACAAAGGATGTGACGGGTATTCCCCTAACTTCTCCTATTTGGGTCAAGAAGGCTACGTTGTAAATGTGGAACTTCGGGAGGGAAGCACACACGTTCAAAAGGATACTGAGAAATTTCTCGAGAAAAGTATTATATATTCTCGGATGATTACTGATCTATCGTTATTGGTCCGTATGGATGCAGGAAACGATAGTGTCGAAAACCTAAAAGTTTGTGTGAATGAAAAGGCCGATTTCATAATTAAACGAAATCCTCGCCGTGAAAAGCCTGAAAACTGGCTCATGGTAGCTGAACAATTCGGTAAATGCGTTCAGGAGCGAGAAGGAAAACGTGTATTCTATGGTGCTTTAGAAACAACTCCAAAGGGAATGAAAAAAGCCATTCGCCAAGTCTATAAAGTAACAGAAAGAACGATTGATAAAAACGGCCAAATCCTCTTAATCCCAGATGTTGAGTTTGAGAGCTATTGGACTACCCTACCTAATGAAACAGAGGAAATAATTAGCCTTTATCACGAACATGCCACTTGTGAACAATTCCACAGTGAATTAAAAACGGATTTAGACCTAGAACGTTTCCCTTCTGGGAAATTTGCCACCAATGAATTAATCTTACATCTTGGATGTTTAACCTACAATCTCCTTCGGATTATTGGCCAAGAAAGCCTGAAATCAGGGGATGCGCCGCTTAAAAGAAAGGTCTTCCGTCGCCGAGTAAAAACGGTTATCCAGAATTTGATTACATTAGCTGCAAAATTGGTAAAGCATTCCCGAAGAATTTACTTAAAGTTTGGAAATCATAGTCCTTGGTTTCCTACTTTTAAACGACTGTATCTTTCATTTACAACATAAGCCTAGGAAACTGAATAGGTAATAAGACCTGAAAAAAATTATAGGTAAGCAGGTTTTATTTAGTGTACACAAAAAACAATCAATCCAACTTAAATTAGTACGAATGGCAAGAAAATAAGGAATTCCTAAAATTATCGGAAGAATTATTTTTTATCACGGATTCAGGATATTGAGAATTTCCCAAAATTTGTAAGTGTAGTAACTTATTTATTTGTTGGTTTAACATGTTTATTTGTTTTAACATCTATTATAATGATGATTGCTTACTAATAAAGAGTGGGACATAAGTATTTCAATCAAAGATACCCCCGAACAATTATACGTACAAACAAAAAATATTCATATAATTGTTCGGGGGTTAATTAAATTTAAGAAAGAAGGTTTGTGGTAATCACCGCAGCCTGAATACACTTCGCTTTCCATGGGGCGAGCGCCAAGCCTCCTCGTCACTACGTTCATGCGGGGTCTTGGACTTTCTCGCAGCTCCCATAGGAGTCTACGTGTATTCAGTCTGCTCTAGTTTTTCCTAGCAATTCTAGTTTGATGAAAAAACTAAATAATCTTTAAAAACGGAGTGAAATGGAACGGGGGGGGGGGACACTCGACTCCTGCAGGAAGCAGAGACCCCACAGGCTTTGCAGTGATCCCTAAAAGTTAGACACAGTTATTTCATTAGGCATTGTTGAAAATAAGTTCGAGATTGTTCGTCTTTATTCATTATATATTTTGTTTTGTCCCAGCCACATGTTTCCCATTTTCTATTTTCAATGCAGCTTTTTGTCTTATAAATCTTTCTGATCCACATTCAGCTCAATTAAATTACCATCTGGATCAGCACAGAATATTTGGGCAAATCCGCTTATTCCATAAGGTTTTTCTAAGAATTCCACATTATGTTTCTTTAACCAACTACGGGTATCATAATAATTTTCAACTCGGAGAGCAAAATGCCCTTCCCGACTGTTTAGCGATTTATCTTTACAAATCGTCTGCGATGTTGGATAAACAATTAAATGAAGTTGCTGATTCTGTATTTTGTACCATGCACCAGGAAAATCAAAATTTGGACGGGGAAGTTCTTCTAGACACAATATTTCCCCATAAAAATGTTTGGCTTTTTCTAAATCGGTTACGGTAAGACTTACATGATGAAGGGATTTGTATTTAATCAAGCAGTTCACTTCCTTTTTGTTATTTATAAAACGAAATGATGGTTCATTCTTATCAAATGCTTTGTTCGATAATTGATTTCATTCATAATTATATATCAACTAAAAAAGGACTGCGACACGATTCCTCTAAATAAGTATATACCGGAAAGAATAAAAGTTAGAATAGAAATTACTAAATTATTTAACTACATAATTCTATGCTCCTATTCATTAAACCCATTTTAAAAATCCACTGTAAACATCACGTTGTTATTCATCAGATATTATCAGCTTCTTTGTATTCACATTATATATTTTATAGCCAATCTCCCACTTCTTGTCTTTCGTTACAGTCAAAGTACAGTAATACGGCACATTCTTGCCATATGCATCAAGGTCTGGAATATTGTCAAAGCTATACACTTCGCCTGTATCTTGCATTTCGAATCTAGCTTCGGCATAACGGCGTGTGCCATCTATTTCAATAGTACATTCCCCAATTACTTCAACATATTCTTTTAACAATATGTATTTTAAACTTGGAAAAGTTATCAATAAAAGAAAGATACTAACTGATAAAACCACTAACGTCTTCCCCATTATTATTAAAGAATAATTTCTATCCTTGTACATTTGTACGATATAAATAACTGAAATCAATAGAAAGATGATTCCTAACGATAGCATCAAGAAATACATAAACATTCACTAATCCCTCACTTTATATCCTTATACGAAAATAAAGAGGTATAGTTTCATCCATTTATTTTGCCACTAAACAAAAAAGATCAGACCTCATTATGAGTATCTGATACTTTTGTTCAGCCTTATTTCGCTTTTTGCTTTACTTCCCAATGGAAAGAATAAATTTCACTTGGTCCAATTAAACGAAAGCCTTTCCCCTGTACATAGTCAAACTTTAAGTCTTCATTAATATGCTTAATCGTTAATGAATCTAAATAAATCGTTAAACCATTATCCTCAAATGGCTTATCCTCTTCGTGTGGAAAATCAACTGCTAAGTCAAAATTATAAACATAGCTGCAGCCGCCACTAAAAATGGTACTTAATCGATAAACTGCACCCTCAGGAACTTCATAGCTGCGGAATTTCTCAACAGCTGCATCGGTGATTGTGACCTTCATCTTGCCATCTCCTGCCTTTTGTTACTTTCCTATATATACTATTCCTATATAAGAATGGAAATAAACTTACTTTCAGCTTAACGGATGACAAGGTTTCTTGCAAAAATTCTGCTTTCCGCAGCTAGAAATGAAAGGAGAACAATCGTATTAAAAATACTTCTTTATCCTTTTTACAATCCGTAAATGATACCTGGGCAGACACTATTCTGCACAGGTTAAATAGATACTTGCAAATTATCATTATCTACACCAATCGTACAGGTCAGCCAATTGTCATTACATATGAAGAGATAGGCCATCTACTGCCAAAGCAGCTTCTCCTAATACTTCTGATAAAGTTGGATGGGCATGAACGGTATGGGCAATTTCCCAAGGCGTTGCTTCGAGCATTTGACCTAATGCAGCCTCGCCAATTAAATCAGTAGCATGTGGACCAATAATCGTTATCCCAAGAATATCATCTGTATTCTTATCGGCAATTATCTTTGTGAACCCTTCTTTTTCTCCATGAACAAGTGCTTTTCCAATTGCTTGGAACGGAAAATATCCAACTTTGACTTCATATCCTCTTGCTTTAGCTGCTGCTTCGGATATCCCTACACTTGCAATTTCAGGTGCGGTATAAATACATCGAGGTATTTGTTCATATGAAATCAAATATGTTTCTTCCCCAACAATTGTATCTACTGCAAGAATACCCTCATGCATGGCAACATGGGCTAATTGAAGTGTTGGGATACAATCTCCAATCGCAAATATTTTATGATCATGTGTACGACAATTTTTATCTACAACGATTGCGCCTTTTTCCAGTTTAACTGCAGTATTTTCTAAACCAATTCCCTCCACTACAGGACTTCTTCCAACGGAGACAAGCAGTTTTTCTGCAGAAAAGATATCTGTTTTTCCATTTACTTCGGCACTGATTTGCACCCCTTTTTCTGTTAATCGACAGCTTTTTGCATCAACTAAAGCATTGGTTACAATCTGTACTTTTTTCTTCGTATAAATTTTTTGTAATTCTTGTGAAATGTCCTCATCTTCTGTCGGGACAATTCGCGGGCTATATTCTAAAACGGTAACTTTTACACCGAAATCATTTAGTAAAGAGGCCCATTCCATGCCAATGACCCCTCCACCAACGATGATGATACTCTTCGGTAATTCTTTTAGTGACAGCGCCCCGTCTGATGAAAGAATTTGCTTCTCATCAAAGGGTAAGCCTGGCAGGGATCTTGGCTTTGAACCTGTTGCGATAATAGTATTTTTTGCTTCAATACTTGTTTCTTTTCCTGCTCGATCAGTGATCTTCAAAATAGAATTAGAGTGGAAAAAACCGGTCCCTTCATAGACATCAATTTTTCCTTTTTGCATCAATCCTTTTATCCCAGCTTCTAATTGGCGCACAATCATTTCTTTTCTTTTTTGTGCTTTTGGAAAATTCACCGCTATATTTCCACTTACGTCTACCCCGAAGCTTGCAGCATTTTTAAATGTAGAAAATACTTCTGCTGTACGCAATAATGCTTTACTTGGAATACATCCACGGTGAAGACAAGTTCCACCAAGCTTATCCTTTTCTATTACTGCAACTGTCTTTCCTTTTTGCGAGGCACGTATTGCTGCTACATATCCTCCCGTACCCCCACCTAGGATAACGACATCATATTTCTTCATTCTTGATTCCCTTCCTTCTACGGAGAGCTCACAGAAAAATGATGAGCTAATCCCAACGATAAGTATTCATGTTTCGTACCTAAAGCTACCATATTGAATTGGACTTTTAAGATAGCAGCACGATTACAGAGAAAAGTCGTACTGCCCCGCTTCTTAAATTTCTCAAACATTCAATAAATGGTGCTATCTAACATGGAATAGAGCTGCATTCATTTTTCATTTGCACGCCTATCTACTTTTTACACTCTTTTTATCTATAACACTAGTAAATATGGATGCTCTAGATAATAAACAACACGATTCAAGAAATCTCCTGCTGGTGCTCCATCAAGCACTTGGTGATCAAAGGTTAAGCTTAAAGGCAATTTTTTCACTGTTTTTACGGTTTCATTTTCTAGTGTTAATTCCTCAATAAATGTTCCTACACCAAGAATACCTGTTTCAGGGGTATTTAGGACTGGGGTAAAATATTCAATTCCCTGTTGGCCTAAATTAGAAATAGTAAAAGTTGATCCCGTTAATTCATATCCTGGTAATTGTCCATTTCTTGCTTTTTCCGTTACAGACGATATAGCTTTTGCTAATTCCCCAAGCGGAAGCCGCTCTGCATTTTTAACTACTGGAACGACTAAACCGGCATCTAAAGATGTTGCAATTCCTAAATGCACCTCATCAAATAAATATAATTGACCATCAATTAAATGAGTATTCATAAATGACTTATCACGCAAGCTTAATGTAACAGCTCTGGCAATAAGCACCGTTAAAGTTAATCGGACATCTAGTTCGCTTTCCGTTACTTGTTTCTTAATATCCTTTTGAAAATCTAGCAGGGCATTAATTTCTGCTTTTCGATGTAATGTTAATTGAGCAGTTGTAGACAAGCTTTGCTGCATTCGTTTTGCAATTGTTTGACGCATAACAGATAACTTTTCGCTTTTTACGCCTGTTGTTTGTACATCTGGTTGTACAATAGTTTTAGTTTCTTGCTCCACTTTTGGTTTTGTTGGTACTTTTTCTTCTCCACGCTTGTCAGCAAATGCTTGAATATCTCTTCGCGTGATTCGATTATTTGGTCCTGTTCCTTTAACATTTTGTGTATCCACTCGCAGTTGTTGGGCAAGTTTTCTTGCAGCAGGAGATATCCGAATTCGCTTATTTGTATCTTTCCCTTTTACTTCCGCCTCTTGTCGCGCCGGCGCATTCTCCTCTAATGCTGCATCTTTTCCTTCCCTAACATCTTGACTACTTTCACTTTCCGCTTCCTTTTCATTACCTATTATTCCAATTGGCTTTCCAACTTCTACTTCATTATCGACTTCTTCAATGATTGTAAGAAGTACTCCATCTGTTGGCGCCTCTACTTCACTTGTTAGTTTTTCTGTGCTAATAACAGCCACACCTTCTCCTTCCGAGACGGATTCTCCAGGCTGTTTTAACCACTCCACAATGGTTCCTTCTTTCATGGTCATTCCTAATTTCGGCATCACAATAGCAGTTGACATATTTTCACCTCCACTTATCGAGCTAAAGTTAATTCATTAATTAATTCGTATGCCGTATTGATAACTTTTTCTGCGTTTGGTATATATAATTGCTCTAAATTAGTTGCAAATGGAACTGGAGTATGTGGGGCCGTTATTGTTTTAATTGGAGCATCTAAATAATCAAACCCTTTATTAGCGACAAGTGCTGCGATATCGGCTGCTACACTACAGCGTGGATTTGCTTCATCTACAATAATTAGCCTTCCTGTTTTTTCGACAGACTCCAAAATTGGTTCTTCTTCAAGTGGAGATAATGAACGAGGATCGATTACTTCCACTTCCACTCCTTTACTTGCTAAAATATCTGCTGCTTCCATCGCAACATGGACCATTTTTCCAATTGCCACAATGGTAAGATCACTACCTGCTCTCTTCACTTCTGCTTTTCCAAGCGGAATGGTATAGTATCCCTCCGGCACTTCCCCTTTCATGCTATACAGGGTTTTATCTTCAAAGAATACAACTAAATCATCGTCTTCAATTGCTGAAAGTAATAAACCTTTTGCATCATATGGATTAGATGGCACAACTACCTTCAAACCTGGAATAGCGGTAAACATACCATATAAAGTCTGGGAATGCTGTGCGGCCGCACTTGCACCGGCGCCATGGTTTGTACGAATAGTTAAAGGCACTCTTGCTTTTCCACCAAACATATAACGCATTTTCGCTCCCTGATTAAGCACTTCATCTAAACAGCTTCCAATAAAGTCGTTAAACATTAATTCTGAAATCGGACGTAAACCAGTAACTGCTGCCGCTACAGCTGCTCCCATATATCCCGCTTCTGCAATCGGCATATCGATAACTCGTTTACGGCCATATTTATTTGCTAATCCCTTGGTAACACCAAAAACACCGCCCCATGCTTCTTCGTCTTGTAAGTGGTCAACGGTTGCACCACCTGCAACATCTTCTCCTATTAAGATAACTTTATTATCTCTCTCCATGGCAATATCCATTGCTTCATTGATAGCTTGTGAAAATGTAATCTTTCTTCCCATTCTTCCTTCACCTCATTCTTTTATTATTTGTAGTTGACATACACATCATCTAGTAACATGGATGGGTCAGGCTGTTTACTATTTTTTGCAAATTCTACTGCATTGTCCACTGCCTTTTCCACTTCGTTCTCAATTTGTTCCACTTCTGTTTCCGTTAACAAGTCATTGGCAAAAGCATATGCTTTAAAGATTTCAATACAATCTTCATCTACTGGCCACTTCTCACGATCTGTTTCTGATTTATATTTTTGTGCATCTCCTTCAAAGTGACCATAATTTCGATACGTAACCGCTTCAATAAGAGTTGGACCTTCTCCATTTCTGGCTCGTTCCACTGCATCTTTAGCAGCATTATAAACAGCTACTAAGTCTTTTCCATCTACTCTCACTCCTGGAATACTATAGCCTGGTGCACGATCAATAATTTGTTTACAGGAAGTAGAATAATGATATGGAGTGGCTTCCCCGAAACCGTTATTTTCTACTACAAAAACAACAGGCAGCTTTAAGATTGAAGCGATGTTAATTGCTTCATGAAATGTTCCATGATTATTGGAACCATCTCCAGAAAAGCAGACAGTTACGTTGTCTGTTCCCTCTACATAAGCTGTTAAAGCCGCACCAGCTGCAAGCGGAAATCCTCCACCGACAATGCCATTAGCCCCTAACATGCCAACGTCAAGGTCAGCAATATGCATAGAACCTCCTTTGCCTTTGCATATCCCTGTTTCTTTTCCAAAAATCTCTGCCATCATACTATTTAAGTCACAGCCTTTAGCCAGACAATGACCATGACCATGACCTCTATGTGTACTCGTTATATAATCTTTATTCGTTAAATGTGCACATACACCTACAGCAATCGCTTCTTCTCCTGCATATAAGTGAACAAAACCTGGGATTGCCCCAGTTGAAAAGATCTTATGAACTTGATCTTCAAACTTCCTAATTTCATTCATTTTCGTATAGGCCCAATAAGCAGTTTCTTTCTTCATTTTCTTTCCTCCATTCTATATTCCAGTATTAACACACTTCGATGATACAACATATTTTCTATTTTCGAAAGCGTTTAAAACGCTGATAAATCAACATTTCTAACCTTTGTTATCGATTGAAACGAGACAGATTTTCTCATTATTTCTCACTTTTCTCACCATCATTTTATTAAAAAATACGCATACTTTCTTAAGCAATAATTTCTTTGAAGAAAACTATTTATTATTAAACGAAAAAAAGATTGGAGAATGTGCAAGACCACCATTTCGGTTGTCTTATTTATTCTCCAATCATATAAATTTGTCTCATTTTTGTCTCACTATCTTCCAAACTGAGAATGTGAACATTTATAAAAAATTTTTTATTTGATATTTTTTTATTTTTCTATAAAGAGTCGCACGAGACATATTTAGTTCTTTTGTTGCTTCTGACACATTTCCATGGTGTTTTTTTAATGCGTTTGTAATTGCCTGAATTTCAAATTTAGTCTTCGGATCCTTTCTATGGTATGATTTTTGCATATGTTTTTCTGCGATCCTTACTTGCTCATACAACTGTTCTTCAGTTGGCGCATCCTCTTTATATAAAATTCTGCATCGATCTAGAGTATTATATAATTCTCGCACATTTCCATACCATTGTCCCTTTGAAAATAGTAATTTCCAATTTATTCTCCACTCTGGATGCCAATTGTTCTTGTCACAATAGTAATCAATCAGAGCAATTATATCTTCGTTTCGTTCACGCAAAGGACTAAGATAAATGGGATAGGCATAAATATAATAGAATAAATCTTGATCTATTATCCCTTGCTCCACTAGATCACGGATATCTTTCGTGGAAGATGTGATAAAACGATAGGATTTGTGATGTTGTCTTTCCTTTTCCTGTAAGATGGTTAAAAGCATTTGCTGGGAGGGAATCGAAAGTTCTCCAATCTCTTCCAAAAAAATCGTTGCTTCCTCGACCACTTGATGCCTTTTCTTAGTCAAACGCTGCAGATCTGTAGAAAGAAACCTTTGAAGAATATCCTTAGTAAGCATCGAACAGTGTAATTTATAAAAAGGGGCCGTTGATATTGGGCTATTTTCATGAATACAACTAGCAAGAAACTTTTTGCCAACACCAGTTTCTCCTACTAAATGTACCGTAGTATCCGTGGGTGCGACATTTTTAATAGATTCCAGGACTTGTTTGTAACTTTTGCTTAAACCTCTACTTCCATTCCAAACAAAGCCTGTTTCCGCACGGAGAGGTATTCGATATCCAATGAGTCGATGGTGGTGCATAATCGGAATATGTACGGCAGATACTGCACCAGTCTCTTGCGCGAATCGACTTAATGAACTGCCAATCCAATTTTGATATTTTTGCTGAAGATTTTTTGGAAGGGCACAAATGTATTTATCAATGGTACAAACAATGTATTGTCCACTGCTTTGGAAAGTTGTTCGCAGCAAAAACTCCATATCCTCGTGCATCTTTTTTTTCCAATCTAGTGAAATGGAATCAGCAATAAGCTTAACACATGCTAACACATATGGCTGGTTAATAGATTGATAGAGACTAGATACATTCAAAACTCCTATCATTTCTTTATGCTGGTTAAAAATTGGCGCGGCAGAACAATTCCATTGTTGAGATGCTTTCGAAAAATGTTCATACCCTCTAACCATCATGGGTTTTTTATATCTTGCCGCGAGACCAATTGCATTAGTTCCCACTTCTATTTCTCCCCATTTTGCTCCTTCTTTAAATCGGATCGTTTCTGCTGCAATGCTAATAGAATTTTCCCCTTCTTTATATAATATGTACCCATCTTTATCTGTTAAAATAATGACAAAACGCCAGCCTCGTAAAAATTTTTGTAAACGCTTAACATTTTGCTTAGCTAAAGTAATTAATAATTCATTTTCTGCCAATCTTTCTTCGAATTCCTCTGGGGTCAAGATACAATCAGTTATGCCATCATGTGGGTTTAAGCCTTTTTGCCGGCAAAGATGCCAAGATTCTTCAATCTCTGGAATTAAATTTGCTGGTTCTAAAGATCCTTCTTGAATAAATCGTGTCCACACTTCCTTTGTATCTACTTTACCAGTCATTAGTATCCCCCTTATTCTCGTTATTACATCGAATCTTTATTTGTATTATAACAGGAGTACTTTTTTAGTAAAAGGTTTCCGTTCTTACTCTTTGTAACTTATTTACATTAAAAAAAGGATTTGTTACCAAAAAATATTCTTATTTTAAGAATGATCTTTGGGCCAATTGTTATTAAAACGTAATTTCCTTTCAAGCTTCTAATCCACAAGTTTTGGAACCTTGCAGAACATCAGCATGTATGTATAGAGCAATCTATATTGAAAAAAAGAGAGAAATTTCCCATCAATGGAGACTTTCGTTTCCCCCACTGATGGATAACTTCTCTTTCACTTACTGGTGGCTTCTCCAGTTTTTCAGTCTGTTATAGTGATGTACCTACATCTTTTGTTGGCAGTGAAGAATTTTATATTAAAACACTTTTCGCTGGTAAATCACTGTCGCAACTCCCCATGAGGCTAAATAGACAACAAGAATAAAAATGGTCGCTCCTGTATATAAAGTTGGAAGGGATAAATTGATAATAAAATCTGTTATACTGGTTAAATGTTCCGCTAGAAAGGTAACGACTCTAGGCCCTATGGCTGATAAAACAAGAAAACTGATAATAACAACTGTTGTAATATAGCCAGGCTTAAGCATATAGAACAATGGAAAGGTGAAAGCAGCAAACAGCAAGAAAAAACCACTCCCAACGGCAATATCTGTAAGTGTAAATGGTTTATTAAAAAGAAACAAGGCTGCACTTGTCAGTAGAATAGACGCTAACATATACACAACTGCTCCAATATAGCGTGATGCAATGATTTCCTTTCGTGTATAAGGTAAGGAATTTAATAATATATTTGTCTCTGCTTTTTCATCATATGCATATGCATTAAACGGGATAAAAATACTAGCGACGAGAAAAATGAAAACAGAGTCTATATTCATCACAATAAAAAATACGATAAAAGGGATAAATACTAAGAGTTGCCTTTTCTGAAGGATTGCATCACGTCTTATTAAATTAAACATATTGCATTCCTCCTTTTGTGTAGTACATAATATCTTCTAATGTCGCATGTTCGATCACAACACTATCACCAAATACCTGATCCACTTCTTTTCGATTATCTGTTAATGCCACAAACCCCGTCGGACCACGATTTAGATGAACAAAGCTTTTTTCTGTGTCTCTATCCAGTAAATCTAGTCCTCCCTTAACAACTGCATAGTTCTCTGCGATATCTAGTATTGATTGATTAAAAATCAATTCTCCTCTTTGTATGAAGGCAATATAATCGGCAATACGATCTAAATCAGTTGTAATATGAGTGGAGAAAAACAAAGTTCGATTACCATCGACCATTAACTCTTGTAACAGATTCAACAGTTCTCTCCTAAAGATAGGATCCAAGCCTGCTGTAGGTTCGTCCATAATGATTAATTCGGCATGATGGGATAAAGCTATTGCTAAAGATGCTTTCATCTGCATTCCTTTTGAAAAAGTCTTAATAGCCTTTTTTTGTGGTAACTCAAATTTTTCTACATAATGATAAAATAATTTATCATCCCATTGTTTGTATGCAGGTCCCACAATGCGTTTTATATCGATTAAGTTCAGCCCTTCAAAAAATACATTACCATCATATACAAAGCCAATCCGTTCCTTTATTGCCTTTTCATGTGTTTGATAATCCAACCCAAAGAGTTTCACTTGGCCAGCATCTGGTTTTAATAAATTCATCATCATCTTAATTGTAGTTGATTTCCCAGCTCCATTTTCGCCAATAAAACCCGTTATAAAGCCTTTTTTCACTTCTAAATTTATATTATTAACAGAAAAACCCTTGAATTTCTTCGTGGCATTCCTTAACTCCACCACATTTTCCATCCTTCTCACTCCTCATACAAAATATTGAATAACTGCAGTAAATCCTCATATGGCAAGCCGATTTCTTTACTATTGGCAATAACAGCACTTAGCTGTTCTTCAATAACCTTTAATTTCTTCTCTCTGATTACATCTAAATTCTGCTCGGCTACAAACGATCCTTTACCAACAATCGAGTAAATAAAACCAGCTTTCTCTAATTCTTCATATGCTCGTTTTGTTGTAATCACACTTATTTGCAAGTCTTTAGCTAAGTTGCGTATGGAAGGCAGCGCTGTTCCTTCCTTTAGTTCCCCTGCTAAGATAGACGATTTAATTTGATTGGTAATTTGTTCATAAATTGGCTCCTTTGAACTGTTCGAAATAATTATTTGCATGCTTATCCCTCTTTTTTTATCTTTCATACTTAGTATAATGTATATATACTATATATACATTATACACAAAATCACCTTATAGTGCAACCGCCATTTAGATTATTTATGTTATATGGCCACTTACTAAGAATTAACGAATTTTTAAACACCTACATTTAGGCTAATGTGACCGTCAAGTAGAATGAAACAATTTTTGCTCGTTATTTTGAAACACTTTGTTCCCCAAATATGGTAGAACGATGCTTCATACGATAACTATCTTCATTTAAATGAATGATTTCTACTCGATGAAGAATTCTATCTAGAATTGCTGTTGTTATAGCTTGATCACCCAATAATTCTCCCCATTCTTTTGGTGCCTTATTAGAGGTCAAGATAATGGAAGACTGATTATACAAGTCATTAATTAAATGAAAGAACATATTAGCTTCTTGTTGATCCATTGCCATAAACATTAAGTCATCTATTATGACTAAATCAGCCTCTCTAATTCTTTTCATTCTTGCCTTTGACTTTCGTGTGATTTCTTCTGTTTTCAGGTTATGAATTAAATCTCCCATTGATGTGAATATCGCTTTATACCCTTGGTTAATAGCCTCTATTCCTAGGCCTACGGCCAGGTGAGTTTTACCTACACCTGGTGGCCCTAATAAAATTAAATTGTACAGCTGTTCTATCCAAGTTCACTAGCGTCGCATTAAAATAATTCAACGCTTTCTAGAAATCTGAATTTTCTGTAATATAACCCAAGCATAAAAAAATCCTTTATACTGGTTGAGCGGTAGTAAACCATCCAAATCCAATACAAAGGACCATAAGCATGGATAAGTTTACACGAAAAACATCATTTGAACAATGGTTTACACCGATTTCTTCAACGAAATTAGAAGAATTAGTGGAAACCCATCATTTAAATTACTATACAAAGAAGCTACACATCACTTCATTCTTGAAATTACTCGTATTTGCACAACTCAACGAAATCGAAAGTTTACGTGCTGTCAGTGAGACATTGTTTTCAGACGACCTTCAAAAAGCAACGGATTTAGAATCGATTAGCTTTTCGCAATTAGGCCGCCGATTAAATCAAATTCCAACAGACGTGTTCCAGCACGTTTTTCTGGATTTAGTCGCTCAGATTCATGCGAAATCTCAATATGAGCAGCGCCGGAAAACGACAACACCGCTGAAAATCATTGATTCGAGTACGTTGCCACTCAATTTGAATAATCACAAATGGGCGGAGTTTCGCAAAACAAAATCAGGTATCAAGCTTCATTTGCGCCTTGTTTACGCAGAAAAAGGCTGTTCCTATCCTGATAATGCGGTGCTGACAAATGCGAAAGAACACGATCGTGGCCAGCTAGAGGTACTCGTTGACGACAAAGAATGCATGTACGTTTTTGATCGTGGTTACTTAGATTATGAGCGATTTGACCGCATGACCGATGATGGCTATTTCTTCGTCTCACGCTTGCGAAAAAATGCGGTCATTCGTGTCGTAGAGCCATTTAAACTGCCAATCGATTCAACTGTATTGTCGGATGAAATGATTCTGATCGGCACCACACAAAATCGTGCAGAAAATATCTTTCGCCTCATCAAAGTGCTCGATTCAAAAGGTAACGAACTGCATCTAATTACGAATCGATTTGATTTAAGCGCCGATGATATCGCTGAATTGTACAAATCGCGCTGGGCAATCGAGCTATTTTTCAAATGGTTGAAGCAGCACCTGAACATCAAAAAGTTCTACGCGCAGAGCGAACAAGGCGTACATAATCAAGTGTATATCGCAATGATTGTATATTGCCTAAATGTACTGGCACAGCTGAACACGAACAGTTCAAGAACGTACTTACAAATTAGTCGCTTACTCAAAGCGGCACCATGGAAATCCGCTCATTTATGGCTACGAAAAATCGTAGGGAAAACCGTGCCCTAAAGAATTTCACAGGTCTGTTGCACTCGTCAAAGGTTATAGTAAAAAAATGGATGTTAACTACCTCTATTCAAATGTCTTTGTTTTTCTTCTCATGAGTAAAAACAAGAAAGCAGAAAATTCAGTCAAAATTTATGCAACACTAGTGATCCAAGTTAAATCTTTTAATCTATTTAGTTGTTTGTTGCTTAAAGACTTTTGTTCTTTTAAATTAAACTCCTCAAGTGTTTTGCTGAAAGGAAAAGTTGCCCACTTTAATCGGTTGTTTAGTTGCTTTTCTTCTCTTCGAGTTTGCTCATAAGAAGTGACATCTAACAGGAATTGAGTAAATGAAAGGTCTTTTTGCTCAGCTTCTCTGATCAAATGAGGGAGATGCTTGGCAGTTTCAACGAGTCTTAACCCTTTCATTATGTCTTGTAATTGTTGGATTTGGCTCATCGCTATTCAACCTCCATTAAAACCGTGTAAGTATCTACTTTTCTTTTGTATGCTTCTGTTTCTAAAACCCATTCTGATAGCCTGTTCAAAGTCTTAACTTCTTTCTTTTTATCAATAACTGTTTCATGTACCTGGCGCTGACGTTTCACATATGCAATGATATCGCCAAAATCAGTTGCACTGTATAATTTCCTTTTTAAACACTCTGCTAACGCTTTAGTCAGTACTTCGTTATCGATACCTTTTGTTTCGCGCAAGATGATTTGCAACTGGTCTTTAATGTAACGAGGATTTTTTTCCCTAACCTTCTCTAAATATTTAAAGGCTAGTTCCTTATCTTCAAATCTCTCAGCCACTGTATTAATGAATGCTCCAACACCTTTTGTACGATCCCTACTATGTTTTTTATCTTTTATTAACATCCCTTTCCCTTCGGGAATTGAATGTTTTGCAATAATTTCGCCAGTATCAGGTATATAAATAACTAATTCTTTAGTCTCCGTTTCCTTGATACATACTTTTTCATATTTGTTATAAGTTCCAAGTGGAAGAGAGTACCGATTAGATTGGTAACGGTATGAGTAAAATGTTTGTGGGAGAATAAATATCCTTTTTGTCTAGTTGGGGGACTCGTCCCCCAACTAGACAAAAAGGCCACCAAGCGAAAGCGCGGTAGCTGGAAAAAATTAAGTATTAAAAAAGAGAGCTTCCTTTTGTAAAGTAGAGTTTGACTAGAAAACTACGAAAAGGAGAGGCTCTCATGAATCAATGTAACATAAAAATGCCATCA
Source organism: Niallia sp. RD1 (assembly GCF_024219955.1). NCBI lineage: Bacteria > Bacillati > Bacillota > Bacilli > Caryophanales > Bacillaceae > Niallia > Niallia sp. RD1. Next base: position 5,056,633 of record NZ_CP100420.1, read on the forward strand.
TTAAAAGAATTGGAAAAAACTTATAGGCGTCAAGATTAAATTTAACCATAAAAAAAGAACTTCCTAAGGAAGTTCAAAACATTTACTTCACATAACTAGCAACTCGGTTTCGCCCAGCTCTTTTCGCCCCTACATATAACGCTCTATCTGCATGTCTAATTAAAGCTAACGGTTCATCGGCATCTTCAGGAGCACAGGCTAATCCGAGCGATGCGGTAATACTTATCTTTTTTATTTGATTACGATCTTCTATAGTTTGTTTAATAACAAATGGTCTAGAAGCAATCATCTTGCGGATAAATTCGGCAAAATCAAGCGCTTCTTTCTTCGCTATATTGCTTAATAAGATAACAAACTCTTCACCGCCATATCTTGCAACTACTCCATGGTCACCAATGAGATTTTCAATCCTTTTGGCAAAAGCTTTTAAAATCTCATTTCCTGCCTGATGACCATATTGATCATTTACCGATTTAAAATGGTCAATATCTAACATGATTAGAGCAAGATTGTCCAATTTCTTTTCATTCAATTCAACAAACTGTTCACTTAATATTTTTTCAAAATAGCGGTAATTATACAGCTTTGTTAAAGCACATCTTTCACTATTTTCCTTCGTCTGCTCAAAGTATTTGGCATTTTCTAAAGCAATCGCAAACTGGGTACATAATAAATCTAATACCATTAATTTTATGTCGGCAAATGCCTTCCTTTGTTTGCTCCCAAGTAATAGGACACCAATTACTTTATTATTTTTAATAAGCGGCATACATAATACACTTTGAATTCCTTCAGGCATATACCCCTTATTTATTTTCTGCCAATCCTTCTCCGAATGGTAGGTGCATATTTTCTTTGTGGCTAAAACGGTTCCGCTAATTCCTTCATTTTCTTGCAACGTCTCTGTAAACACAGGTAGCTTCTCTTGTTGCTCTACTCTAGAAATCATTTCTAATTGATTATTTGCATTTACTTGATGAATAAACACAAAATCAACTTTAAATAATTCATATAGTTTAGCAATGAAAAAATCGACCGTTTCATTTACATATAAATTTTGCGAAAGTTGATGACCAATTTCTGCCGTTTTCTTTAAATAATCGTTAGCCGTCTGGCTGGAATGGTAAAGTTTTAAAATTAGAGAGAGGGAGATAAATGGCACACCAATTAAAATCAGAGCAGCAGGTCCAATATATTGATACATAATATATAACGCTATCCCAACTGGATAGGTGATAATTGTGGTGAATATTTCCCAGACCAAATCTTTTGTAAGAAAAGGTTGCTTTCTTTTATAGATGAACCGATCAATAAAAAAGATACATAAAGTGTTAAGTAATAAATAAGATATGAGATAAATACTTATTAATCCAAAAGATTTTAGATCGAAGGCTAAATTAAATCCATTTTGACCACCAAGCGTATAGTAAATAACGCCACTAAAAAAGGAAACAAGGAAAAACATGGTCGAATTCATTGGCATGCGAAAGAGTGTCTTTTTATCTAATTTCGCTTGATATAGGACTGCTAATAACGCGATTTGTACGAGGATGATTTCGATAAATAATCCAAATATTAAAAAAACAGATAGGGTAGCCCATTGTAAGAAAAATACGGGGGTACCATTTATCATCATTGGCATACTTGCAACAACTGTCATAAATAATAAAAAGGCAAGAATTTCCCATTCATTTCCGCGAATTTGCGGTGAATACATATGATAAGAGAACCACAAACCGAAAGAGAGAACAAGTGTCCAAACTATCCATATTAATTTTTTATCGCTTGGTTTAACCATTCTCTCTCCCCTTTCATTTATACAAATTGGCTTATTATTTTATATTTTAGTCGACTAATAACAAATTCTATCCTTCTATTATTTCTTTAAAGAGAATATTTTACCATATTCTTAAAATTCCCAAATTTCAAACCTGATAAATATATACTACTCTTTTCTATTCTAATAATCCATATATTTTTTTGCGGTATAATTATTTCTTGAAATTCTTCCAAAATGCCTTCACTTCTGAAATAAAGTATAAAGAACCGGTTATAAGTAACATATTTTCTTCTTCTAATCTTTCTAATTGCTTGAGTATTGCTTCTTTCCAGTTATCGTTCTGCTCCTTCAATAGATGGTTGCTTTCTTCATATAATAGAGTGCTTGGAGAAGCTCTTGGATAATCAAATGTCACAAATGTAATAGTTGTTGCAACTTGATCCAATTTCGCAATCATTTTATCTGTTTTTTTATCAGAAAGCGCAGCAAATATAATGTTTATGTTCTTTTCAGGATAGCGCTTGACTAGGACATCTACTAACGCTTCTACTCCCTCTTCATTATGAGCACCATCTACTACGACAAAAGGACTTTTTGAAATAATTTCAAAGCGACCAGGCCACTTAGACTGAAATAATCCTTTTCGAATACTATCTTCATTAATAGATTCGAACATATCACGCAATAATTGTGCACCGATAACTGCCAACGATGCATTTTCTACTTGGTGCTTACCAAACATAGTTATTTGCAAATCTGTCCATCGGAAGAGCGGTGACTTTAACACAAAAGACTCACAGGATGGTTTTGAATAGTATTCATCAATAGTAAAATCCTTATCTAATAAATAGATAGGAGCTTCCATTTCATTTGCCTGTTTTACAATTACATTTTGGGCATCTATTTGTTTAACTGCTGCAATAATCGGTGTTTTCTTTTTAATAATTCCAGCTTTCTCAAATGCAATTTGGGCATAAGTGTCTCCCAAAATTGCTGTATGGTCTAAACCGATACTTGTAATAATAGAAAGTAATGGCGAGATAATATTGGTTGAATCAAATCGACCTCCCAATCCTACCTCATAAATAACGATATCCATTTTATTCATGTAAGCAAAATAATAGAAAGACATTGCGGTAATAATTTCAAATTCTGTTGGTCCGCCAATTTCCATTTTGTCCATTTCTTCTACGATCGGAAACAATTTATTTGCTAATGATAAAATTTCTTCATCGCTAATTGGTTTCCCGTTCACACTGATTCTTTCATTGAATTGTTCTATGTAGGGAGATGTAAAAGTTCCAACTGTTAATCCTGCCTGTTGAAGAATATTTCTTAAGTAGGTAACAGTAGATCCCTTTCCATTTGTTCCACCTATATGAACTGTTTTTATCTGTTTTTCTGGATGGTTTAACTTCTCCATCATCATTTCCATTCTTGTTAACCCAGGCTTTATTCCAAAACGCAAACGAGAATGAATCCAATTTAATGCTTCTTCATAACTATGAAACATTGCTACACCCTCTTATAAGATTAATGATTGTTATTGTACATCTATAATTACTTTCTAAAAACCGCAGACTGAATACACTTTGCTTTCCGCGGGGTCGCGCCAAGCCTCCTCATTATTTCATTGAGGACACTGAAAAACTGGCTAACTAATGATGGTGGACAATCGTCATGTTTCAAACATAAGATAATGGATTTGTTTTCCGAGGCGTCCGCTCGCTTTCCATGGGGCGAGCGCCAAGCCTCCTCGTCACTACGTTCCTGCGGGGTTTCGGACTTTCTCGCAGCTCCCATAGGAGTCGAGCGGACGCCTCTCCAAACCAACCTTATTTTTACTTTCAAACATGCTTGGTCTTAATTTCGTTCGAAAAAAAGACTTTTTCAGTGGCCTCAGTGGTCTCATTTCATTCCTGCGGGGTCTCGTCTGTCTCGCTTTTCTCGCAGGAGTCTACATGTATTCAATCTGCTAGATAGTGTATTCTCTAATAAACTTTATCTAGTATCATTTTAAAAGTAAAGATTCCATCAACAGAAGAAGGGTGCCTCAAAGGTTTTGATAGTGGAGACACCCTTCGTTCTACTATGAAATTAACCTTTTAGTTCGTTAATACGTGCTTCTACTGCTGCACGCTTTTCTAAATAGTCTTGCTCTTTTGCTCTTTCTTCGTTAATTACCTTTTCTGGTGCTTTCTTCACAAAGCCTTCATTGCTTAGTTTCTTTTGAACACGTTCTACTTCTTTATTCCATTTCTCTAGCTCTTTTGTTAAGCGAGCAATTTCTTCTTCCATATTAATTAATCCTTCTAATGGAAGAATAATTTCAACACCCGTTACAACAGCAGTCATTGCTTTATCCGGTACAGCAATATCTATATCAATGCTTAATGTTTCTGGGTTACAGAAGCGTTCAATAAAAGATTTATTCTCTATAAGAGTTGTTTTGATTTCTTCATCTTTAGCTTTTAATAAAATGCTGATTTTTTTACTCATTGGTGTGTTTACTTCCGCACGGCTATTACGAACAGAGCGGATGATCTCAACAAGCAATTTCATATCATTTGCAGCCTTATCATCTGAGAAGGCTGGATTAACTTCTGGCCACTTCGCAACTGTAATTGATTCCCCAGCATGCGGAAGGTTTTGCCAGATTTCTTCTGTGATGAATGGCATAAATGGATGTAATAAGCGCATTGTATTATCAAGTACATAAGCTAAAATAGACCGAGTTGTTAGCTTTGCTGCTTCGTCATCCCCATATAATGGAAGCTTCGCCATTTCAATATACCAGTCACAAAAATCATCCCAGATAAAGTTATAAAGAACTCTTCCAACTTCTCCAAACTCATAACGATCTGAAAGACGTGTAACTGTTTCAATTGTTTCATTTAATCTCGTTAAAATCCACTTATCTGCAACTGATTTTTCGCCTGTTAAATCAATTTGATCATATGTTAAACCATCCATATTCATTAACGCAAAGCGGGAAGCATTCCAAATTTTATTAGCAAAGTTCCAAGTCGATTCTACCTTTTCAATGCTGAAACGTAAATCTTGACCTGGTGAGCTTCCTGTTGATAAGAAATAACGTAAGGAGTCTGCTCCATATTTAGCAATAACATCCATTGGATCTACGCCATTTCCTAAAGATTTACTCATTTTGCGACCTTGCTCATCCCGAACAAGCCCATGGATTAATACATCTTTAAACGGTCTTTCTCCAGTGAACTCAATTCCTTGGAAAATCATACGGGATACCCAGAAGAAAATGATATCATAACCAGTTACTAACGCAGCAGTAGGATAATAGCGCTTATAGTCTTCCGCCTCTGTGTCTGGCCAATTTAATGTAGAGAATGGCCATAGTGCGGAACTAAACCATGTATCTAATACATCTGTATCTTGTGTCCAATTTTCAATATCTGTCGGCGCTTCATCGTTCACATAGATTTCGCCTGTTTCCTTGTGATACCAAGCAGGAATTCGATGTCCCCACCAAAGCTGACGAGAAATACACCAATCACGAATATTTTCCATCCAACGCATATACGTATTTTCAAAACGATTTGGTACAAAGTTAACTTTTTCTGCTTCTTTATCTTGCAACGCGATTGCTGCATCAGCTAATGGTTGCATTTTAACAAACCATTGCGTTGATAAATATGGTTCCACTACTGCACCGCTTCGTTCAGAGTGACCAACAGAATGCATATGCTCTTCCATTTTGAATAGAACGCCCAATTCCTGTAAATCTTTGACGATTTGCTTACGACACTCAAAGCGATCCATTCCCTCATATTTACCAGCACGCTCATTCATTGTTCCGTCTTCGTTCATTACAAGAATTCTTTCTAAATTATGACGGTTACCTACTTCGAAATCATTTGGATCATGTGCAGGAGTCATTTTAACAGCACCCGAACCAAAGTCCATTTCTACATAATCATCAGCAACAATCGGGATTTCTCTTCCTATGATTGGCAGAACGACTTTCTTGCCAATTAAATGCTGATATCTTTCATCTTTCGGATGAACAGCAACACCTGAATCACCAAGCATCGTTTCTGGACGAGTTGTTGCTACTTCAATATAACCAGATCCATCTGCTAAAGGATATTTCATATGATAAAATGCACCTTGTACATCTTTGTAGATTACCTCAATATCAGAAAGTGCTGTTTTTGTTGCCGGATCCCAGTTAATAATGTATTCCCCGCGATAGATAAGCCCTTTATTATATAAAGAAACGAAAACTTCACGAACTGCTTTTGAAAGACCTTCATCCAATGTAAATCTTTCTCTAGAATAATCTAGGCCAAGACCTAATTTCGACCATTGGGCACGAATATGGCTTGCATATTCCTCTTTCCATTTCCATGTTTCTTCTACAAACTTTTCACGACCAAGATCATATCTACTAATATTTTGGGCACGAAGTTTTTCTTCTACCTTAGCTTGCGTTGCAATACCAGCATGGTCCATACCAGGCAGCCATAATACATCATAGCCTTGCATTCTTTTCATTCTTGTTAAAATATCTTGTAACGTAGTATCCCATGCATGACCTAAATGCAATTTACCTGTTACGTTTGGTGGTGGGATTACAATTGTATATGGTTGTTTTCCTTCGTCCTGATTAGCCTCAAAAAACTTGCCTTCTAACCACCAATCATAGCGACCCTTTTCAATACTTGCTGGATCATACTTTGTCGGCATGGAGATTTCTTTCATATCCATCCTCATTTCCTCCTAATCCTGTCCTTTGTACTTTTTAAAGCAAATAAAAAAACTCCACTCGTCTTAAAAGGACGAATGGAGTTTTTTCGCGGTACCACCTTTTTTCCAAACACAATAAAATGTATTGGCTCTTTAAAAGATGATATCGGATACTGTCCGTCTTTTACTAATAAGCAAACCGTTCGCAAAAGAAGCTCGAGGGCTACATTCCAATGGGTTGAATGGAAATCTCTCAGCAACTGATTTCCTCTCTTTGAAACAACGGACATTGTACTACTCCCTGTCATTGCCTTAATAATTTATTTTATATATGCTATACTACCGAAAATATCTTATTCTCGTCAATAAGGATTGCCTAATTTTTTTTATTTTATTCATTTCTATTTTTATGTTTGTCATTACAATATGTATAGGAAAAAACAATCGTGCCTATTTAGACACAAAATAATAGACCCAAGTTTTTAATCCTGGGTCTCTGCTTGTTCGGCAGCTTCTTGCTGCGCCTTTTTTTGTCGTTCTATTTCATCGACTCGCATGACGACATATTCTGTATTTTTTAATAGCCAATACTGTTTAAGTAGCTTTTGAGCATATTTCCGTTCATTAATGTCTTTCTTATCTGCTTTCATATATTTCTCGCAAATCCGAATGGCAGGTCCGGGATGGGCTAAATAACTTAAGAACAATAGCATTTCATCATACTTTAATGGATTATGATTAAAATACGTATAAAGCCACTCAATACATTCCTCATTTTGCTTTGGAGCAGTTTTTAATGAACGGGAGAGAAATGGTAGTAAATCATGGCTCGCTGATCCATATTTGGCATTTTCAAAATTAGTAAAGTAGCCATAGCCTCTATCATCATATAGAAAATGCTCTGGGGATAGTTTGCCATGAATGATGGAAACTCTTGCTTTTTCATCTTCCTTTGTTTCTTCATACCATTCTTTTAATTTAGTCTCCGAATATATCAACGCCTGACGAATGTCATGATAATACATGCAAAACATCAATTCAAATGGAGACAAATATTCCTTATTTTCACATTGCTCAATAAAACCATCTAAAAACTCTTGTTCTTTTTCAATATCTAATTGCGTATTTTCGAAATGCTCTTGTCGATCTTCCTTATCAATTTTCACTTCTTTAGAAGTTAAAATATGAAGTCTTGCAAGCTCACGAAACATTTGTTGATGTTTTTTGAAATATGTTTCTCTTTCCTCATTTGGCAGCCAAGGCATTAAATAATACAGTTTGTTGTCATAAAGAATAGCATATCTGCCATCCACAGCTGGATAAATCGGAACAATCCTGTTATAGCCTTTTTGATAAAGTGTTCGTATATGACGTGTGAAATCAGCACCATTATGAGGATCAATCCGTTTTAATGCAAAAGTGCCTTTATTGCTGTATATCTTGGCTACTTTGCCAAACTCTTCTACGAAATTTGGCTCTACTGCATATGGTTTTAAAATAGGTGTATATTTCTTTAATATGTTTTTTTCATTCATATCCGCCCACACTTTCTTATAAAGTGAAACAGCCATCTTATCCCTTTCTATAGATGGTTAGGTGAACAAATTGGGCCTTTACTTACAACATGAAAATAGCTTATTTGATAAGCTCTGGAATAGTTCCTATTCAATTTTCAATTTGCTCTGTAAAACACTCGTTTTTCCCCCTCTAAAACAGTTGAAAAAAGCCAAAAGAAAACAGTCAAGCAGGAAAGCCCCTGCCTGCTGTTTGTTTTTTATTTCTCTACAAAGTCTCCTGGAATATATAAAACTTGCCCCTCATACACATCTTGATTGGCTTCCATTCTATTTTCCTTCAACAATGCATGAATATTTACATTATAGCGATTGCTTAATTTTTCTAATGTATCACCTTGCTGAACAATGCAAACCTTCACTTTCGTATGCTTCTCTTCTTCTTTTCTAGCAAAGAATTCTGTAAAGGTGAGTGATTTCTTTTTGCTAAATAGTCCTTTTTTCTTTTTAGGCTCTTCATTAGGAGAAGATGATGATTCTAGTTCTTCTTCCAGAGCTACCTCCTCTTGCTTGGCTAAAGAGGAAGATTCTTGTTGCGGCTTTTGAAAAACTTCTTCTGCAGAATATACACTTTCCTCACTTCTGCATAAAGAAATTTTCATCTCTGGAGCTGTTGAAGTAGATTCTTCTTTTAGTGCTGGCTCTATAGAAGTAAGCTCCTCTTCTCTAGAAATCTCAGGAGAAGATGATAATTCTAGTTCTTCTTCCAGAGCTACCTTCTCTTGCTTGGCTAAAGAGGAAGATTCTTGTTGCGGCTTTTGAAAAACTTCTTCTGCAGAATATACACTTTCCTCACTTCTGCATAAAGAAATTTTCATCTCTGGAGCTGTTGAAGTAGATTCTTCTTTTAGTGCTGGCTCTATAGAAGTAAGCTCCTCTTCTCTAGAAATCTCAGGAGAAGATGATAATTCTAGTTCTTCTTCCAGAGCTACCTTCTCTTGCTTGGCTAAAGAGGAAGATTCTTGTTGCGGCTTTTGAAAAACTTCTTCTGCAGAATATACACTTTCCTCACTTCTGCATAAAGAAATTTTCATCTCTGGAGCTGTTGAAGTTGATTCTTCTTTTAGTGCTGGCTCTATAGAAGTAAGCTCCTCTTCTCTAGAAATCTCAGGAGAAGATGATAATTCTAGTTCTTCTTCCAGAGCTACCTTCTCTTGCTTGGCTAAAGAGGAAGATTCTTGTTGCGGCTTTTGAAAAACTTCTTCTGCAGAATATACACTTTCCTCACTTCTGCATAAAGAAATTTTCATCTCTGGAGCTGTTGAAGTTGATTCTTCTTTTAGTGCTGGCTCTATAGAAGTAAGCTCCTCTTCTCTAGAAATCTCAGAAAAATAAGGCACATTTGCATTTTCGTTTGTGCTCCATTCGTCGTCTTCTTCTGGTGTCTTTCTAACTTCCAATTCAAATGGAGTATATAAATCATCCTCCGCTTCCTTTTCTGCACGCTGTTCTTCCAATAACGGGCTAACATTTTGGAATGGACTAACAGCAATTTCAACAGGTTCTTCTAGTGAATCTGCTTCAGCCTCCTCTGCCACTGGACTGCGCCAAACTAGTTCCAATTCCTCTTCTACTTCCTCTGCTGCTACATCTTCTTCTACTTCCTCCTCTTCAGAAGCGAGACCTGAAATAGTTAAATCGGCTGTTAAATTTAAACAACTTCTTTCTGGAAAGACATAATCAAACGTATCAATCTCTATTTCTACATCATTGATACTTGTGACTCTTGTAAGGGGAATCGTAATATCTACAGGGAAATGATGTAAAAATTCACATACCCCTTCCTCTCTCTCCATTACAGAATGAATTAATTTAGGTGCCTTAAAGGCCTCCTCTTCTTCTTGTTCTCCCTCATTATAGCGCTTGTATTCACCACTTAGCTCTAAAGAGCCCTGAATGATAATATACTGATCGTTCTCTTGGATTGTTATATTGGGATCAAGTGAAATGGAAAGCAGATCTGCTACTTCCTGTCCTTTTTGAAACCAGACTGACTCTTCCAACGAAAACCGTAAGATAGACGAATTTTCTTGAGACAAAGCGACTCCTCCTCTCATTCCTTTCACGTATATATCACTATTGTCTTTAAAAACTTATGATTGTCTGTAACACTTTATGAATATTTCTTTCATTTGTTTGTCTCAACAAGAAAGGAATTTAAAGAATCACCATTCAAATAAACTTATTTTTCTGAATTCATACACCAAATTGTTAAAACTAATTGCATTTTCTACCGCTTTTTTTAATAAATGTCTTATATAATAAAAGCAGATTTCCAAGTTAACAAAATTAAATAAATTGGAAATGTAGACCAATTTATAATTTTTATCTAGGCTGTTTTCTACAAGATTGTTGCTTTTTCAATAGGAAAAATAAATTAAGCGAAGTTTATTCTGGCTGTAGATCATAGCAACAAACTTTACAAAACAGCCTTTATCTAAAAAGGAGGTTCTAAAATGGCTTTTTCCGTGCTAATGTATCACGAAATAAGAAAAGAGGAAGATTTTCAAGCATCCGAGCAGCATCCAATCGATGTAAAGCAAGATTATAATGATTTCTTGCCTTCCCCCCTTTTCATTACATTAGAAAAATTTGAACAGCAAATGGAGTATTTATTTAACAATGATTTTCACCCTTTAACTTTAGATGAAGTAAAGGCATATTACGAAGGAGGTCCTTTACCAAAAAAATCAGTATTACTTACTTTTGATGACTGCTTTCAATCTATAAAAGAATATGCGTATCCGATTCTAAAAAAATATCAATTTCATGCAACAGCATTTGTTGTAACAGGCTGGTTGCATGATAGTAAAAGCAAGTTTGAAAAAGAAAAATCTGTCTGTTTATCTATAAACGATCTAAGTGAAATGACGGATGTTTTTGAATATGCCAACCACACTCATTATATGCATGTCCGAACAAGCGAGTCAGAAAGTCTATTAATGACATCCAGAAAAGAAGACTTTGCTAAAGACCTAGATGTATGTAATAACCATTCGCTAATCAAACATAAAAATGTATTCGCCTATCCATTTGGTTTATTTAACGAATCCAATGTTTCTACTTTAAAAGAAAAAGAGTTTAAACTTGCCTTCACTTGTGAAAATGGTCACAATAATAAGCAAACTGATCCACTTTTATTAAAAAGAAATGCTATTCCCTATTTAATGGACATAGAGACATTCAAAAAAATTGTAACAAACTAGGAGAAAAAAGTCTGAAATAATTATTGAAATCACTATCTCAAAAAGAATGCATGACAAATAAACCATCATTGGATGATTTTTTTAAAATTTATACGACAAAATCAAGATGCTTCTAACACATGATAACCATGGTTTTTAGCTAATAAAATCGCTTGTTCTACCGTGATTTCACGGTTTACTGGAAGAACATCCGATTTTAAATATAATTCAGCGTTATAGGCTTCTTTCTTTTTGAGAATATTGTAGATAGCTGTTAAAAGCATTCGTGCAATCGCAATAATTGCTCGTTTGTGACCACGGCGTTTTCTTAGCCGTAGGTAACGGTTTCGAATTTCGGGATGTTTTTCACTTTTAACCACTGCGGTTGCACATTGCACCAAAAGTGGTTTTATGTAACATCCAGCTCTTGAAATTCTTACTGACTTTTTCTTGCCGGCACTCTCGTTATTTGTGGGTGTAAGTCCTGCCCAGGAGCATAAATGCTTAGCTGTCGGAAACACGTCCATATCAACACCTATTTCGGAAACCACGGCAATGGCGGAAAAAATGTTTTTAAAAGACGGAACAGTTAAGATTAAGTTGATTTCATCATGGTAGGACGCGGCAAGTGAAAGAATAATTTTTTCAAGATCTGCTTTACGGGCTCCAAGGTCTTCATAATGTTGTTTAATAACCTTTAATTTTTCAGCCTGTTCAGATGTAATGTATCCATCAATAGCGAGCTCGAGTTCAGGAAGTTTATGCTTCATGGAGCCATGAATTAAAGGTTCTAAATCAAATGAGGTGTCTAATGGATCCTTTAGTAGCTTCTCAATAATGTTCATGGAGCTTTTGCCGAAGGTATCCGAAACAATATTTCCAAGCTGAATATTAGACACAGTTAAACTGTTTTGAAGACGGTTTTTCTCACTCGACATAAAGTTAGTCAGCTTGAAGCGATAACGCATAAGGTCACGAAGCTGCCTAATCTCAAGTGGAGGCATAAAGCTTCCGGCTACAAGATCATGTTTAAATAAATCAGCAATCCATTTAGCATCTTTTTTATCGGTTTTTTTACCGCGGATTGCCTTGACATACTTAGGATGCGCCAAGGTGATGTTACAGGAATCTTCTAGTACATTGAACACAGGAATCCAGTATTTCCCGGTAGATTCCATACAAACATCCTGACAATCATTTTCACAAAGCCATTGTGACAGCTCAAGCAATCCTTTTGTATAGGTTGAAAAGCGATGGCGTTTGTAAGTGGTTACTCCTTTGGAAGTGGAGGCAATACAAGCCACAACAAAGGATTTGTGGACATCAATTCCACAACAAATGGGATAAACAATTTTTAAAGCCATAGGGAAAACTCCTTTATAAGATTTATAGGGATAGACAACATTGACTGATTGCCCAGCGATAAACGAGTAATGTTTATACAAAGATAAGTCTGCGTGCTCGAAGTCACACTTATTTGTGCTTGGAAAGGCAATCTACACATATAAAAATGCGGTCACTCCACAACTGGAGCAGCCCACTCACCTCCGCGTGATTTGTAGTTGATTGGTATCCCTATGGCTATAGATTTGCCAAAATAACGCTCAGTGCAAACTTGTTTCATTACGTTTTGTGCCTTGAGCGAAGCGAAAGGAATGGATATAAAGATGAAAAAATAATGACGCTAACCTTATTATTACCTGAATTATTCATAGAAAATCATTAATTGGTTACAATCGTTATTCCAATAAGCTTTTTTGTTAAATGTTAATTCACTTGATAAATGAAAAAAGAATCCATTTCTGATAAGGTTAAAACAACGACGAAATAACCACAGAAAGGATTCTTATAATGGCTACTTTACCGCAAATTACCCTTGATTTCAATCGCAAAATTAAATTGTCAAATGATGGAGGGGATCTGTCCTCCGATACTGGTGAATTTCTTTTTAGGGAATTCGATGAGAAAATTGGATTTTCAAAAACACTAGAAAACCATTTGAGGTTAAACGATTCTAGGGCCTATTACCTCCATTCAAACGAGAACTTATTACGTCAAAAGATTTATCAAATGATTGCGGGCTATTCCGAGGATGATGCAGCTGATCATTTAACGAAAGATCCAGTTTTCACCCAAATCATAGGAACGCCAGCGCTCGCTTCACAACCGAGTTTATCTCGTTTTTACACACGTTTTGATAAAGAGTCTATTGATCATTTAAATCAAGCAAACCAAGAATTACTTGATAAAATCCATTCATTTCGGGGGTCCGAAGCTTTATTTATCGATTTGGATTCAACCCATTCTGATACTTATGGAAATCAAGAGGATTCTTCCTACAATACGCATTATGGAACAATGGGTTTTCATCCATTGGTTGCTTTTGATGGTGCTACAGGTGACTTTCTTAAAGCGAAGCTTCGTCCCGGAAATGTATATACTTCAAATGGTATTGTTGAGTTTATTCAGCCATTAATTGAACACTACAACCAAAAGTTCCCTGAAACGAATTTATTCCTTCGTGGAGACAGTGGGTTTGCCGTCCCCGACTTGTACGAATTGTGTGAAAAGGAATCCGTTTTATATGTGATCCGATTAAAATCTAACCTACAATTACAAAGTCTTGCTAAAGAATACCATCCTTCTTCTGCACCACGAGATGTTTCAGAAACAGAGCACTATTTTGAAGAAGCCACTTATCAAGCCAAGTCATGGTCGAAACCAAGAAAAGTGATTATCCAATCGGTACGACCAGCTGGTGAATTACTTTTTGCCCATTCCTTTTTTGTTACAAATTTTGAAATAGCTTCTCCAAAAGACATCGTACGAGCTTATCAAAAAAGAGGAACGATGGAAAACTATATCAAGGAATCAAAGAATGGCTTTTATTTGGATCACATGAATAGTCATTCTTTTCAAGTCAACACGGTAAAAATGATGCTAAGCCTGCTTGCTTATAATTTAACGAATTGGTTACGAACCATTTGCTTTCCACAAGGTCAAAAGATGATGCAAATTGATACCATACGTACAAGGCTTATTAAAGTTGCCAGTAAACTAGTGAAATCAGGTAGATCTTATTACTTTAAATTGTCATCAAGTTTTGTCTATCAGAAATTCTTTTGGAACGTATTGGGTCAAATACAAAAACTCCAGATTGAGTAGCTTAACTTGGTTTTACCAACTGAAAAAAATTTAAATTTCAGTTAAGGGGAGAAGTCTGCCTAAAAATAGGACATTTCCAATGGGAAATAAATTAATTAGATTTTAAAGGTTAGAAAATGTTCAATCTTATAAAAAGATAGAAAACTCTCACCTGCATTTTAGAAAAACGTGCATCTTTTAAAGTGCTATGAATATTTCAGGTATTAGTATTTGTTTTATTTACTGCTGCTTGTGGAAATACCACTACAACCAAAACAGATAATAAAGAAAGCAATAACACAGAAAAACCATCTGGTGAAGAGCTAACCATCGGAATATTACCGGCAGAATCTGCGATACCTATTATTTTAGCAAAGGAAAATGGATACTTTGCCAAAGAAGGAATAAACGTATCAATAAAGTCCTTCTCCGCTCCAACAGATCGTAATGTTGCAATCCAAGCGAGTGAATTAGATGGTACAATCGCTGATGTAATGACAGCAGCAGCATTTATGGAAAATGGTATTAAGATGAAGATTACTTCCGATATAAGTGAAGATTTCAAAATTCTCTCCTCTCCCAATTCAGGAATTACAGAGATGAAAGATTTAAATGGAAAAAATGTTTCATTAGTGCCGAACTTTATCTTGGAATATATTATGGATGATTTCGCAGCTAAAGAAGACTTCACTTATAATATCGTTGAAATTCCTTCTTTTTCTGGTCGTGCAGAGGCACTGATTGCAGATAAAGTAGATGGAGTTGTCTTTACAGAACCACAGGCTAGTATGCTAGTTAGCCAAGGAGCCCACCTTTTAGGAAGCTCAGCAGATGCAGGAATTAAAGGAGGAACGATTCTTTTTTCAGAAGAAATGGTTTCTTCCAAGTCAGCAGATATCAAAGCTTTCTATAAAGCTTATAATAAAGCCATTGACTATATGAATAATAGGAAGGCTGAAGAATACGGCGATATACTAACTAAATATCAATTCCCTGATCCTATGAGCAACTATTTATCTACAAAGGAAAACTTTCCATATGCAGGTGCAGTTCTAAAGGACTCCTTTGATTCGATTGTTCAATGGACAAAAGCTAAAGGGCAAATTAAGAAAAACTATTCTTATGAAGAATTAACAGACTTCACTTTGTTACCATAGACTCAGGAACTAGCGAGACAGGCGACAACATTTCGAAAAACAGCCTTTACCGTTTAAATCAAAAAAGAGGCTGGGACATAAGTATTCCAGTCATAGATAAACCCGAACAACTATCAAATAATCCTAAATGATTGTTCGGGTTTTATTAGTTTTATAAAAGGCTGTTTCAGTACAGTTAGTGTTAATATCCGCAGCCTGAATACACTTCGCTTTCCATGGGGCGAGCGCCGAGCCGCTTCGGCCTCTGGCCTGCAGGGTCTCGGACTTTCTCGCAGCTCCCATAGGAGTCTACGTGTATTCAGGCTGCTCCATATTTCCTACTAATTCATTTTTTCTAAAAAAACATTATTTTTTAGGGAATTGCCTTTAAAAACAGAGTGGAATGGAGCGGAAGACACTCGACTCCTGCGGGAAGTAGAGCAATCTTTAGACCCCACAGGCTTTAGCCGAGGAGGCTTAGGTTGCTCCCCGGCGAATCGTGTTTCTGTAGCGCAATGGAACGAATTAGTTTTTACACTTGACTATATTTAAAAACATAAATAACCATTGTATAAAAGGAACCTTTATTTAAGAGATAAATTAGAGATTGTTCGTCTTTACAGATTGGCTATCTAGTTTTGTCCCAGCCTCTTTATTTATGATTCCAAGGTGTAACTTTTAATTCTAATTTATCTAATAAGATAAATAATAATAAACCAATACATCCTAAGGTCACAATCCCTGCAAACATTTCTTCATAATTCATTTTCGTCCATGCACTGATTATATAGTAGCCAATCCCATAAGTTGTTGCATAGTTTTCTGCAAAAAATAATGTCGCTAAACTAATCCCTAGTACTAATTCTTATTCCCGTAAATATCGCTGGAAGCACACTTGGGAAAATTAAATAGATTAGTTGCTGATATATGGGGGCCTGAAAACCTTGCATCACCTTGTAATAACTTGATGGTATTTGTAATACCCCATCTCTAACCGATAAAATGATCTGGAAAACAATAATCCAAATTATTAGCGTTATTTTAGACTGGTTTCCCAGCCCATATAAAATCATAAATATCGGTAGAAACGCTACTTTGGGTATTGGATATATATAATATAAAAAAGGTGATAACAAGGTATTGATCCTCTTGTTTTTCCCTAAAATAATTCCCAATGGGACTCCTATTAACAAAGAAATAAAAAGGGCAATGATAATTCTCAATAAACTAGCTCCTGCATGCAGAAGCAACATATATTTTTCGTTCCACATATAAATAACTGTTAAAAATGGTGATGGGATGGTATGGGACTGTAACAAAAAATAGACAATATACCAAAATAAACTGACACTTATAAAACCTATGATCAATTGATTTCTAATGATTCTCTTCATTCCTGTACCACCGCTAATCTTTTTCGAACATCAATACATGCTTTATAAAAGGACAAATTTTCTTTCGCTCTATCGACTCCAAATAGCGGATTAGCGATAGTCTCGATGTCTCCATTATCCCGTAGCAATAAAATATACTCCCCAAGAAGTACTGCTTTTTCTATATTATGAGTAACAAAAAGTAACGTCGTTTGCCTTTTTTCAACCTGCTCGGATATTAACTGTTGAATTTGTTCTTTTGTCATCTCATCTAATGTAGAAGTCGGCTCATCCATTAACAACAAATCAGGTTCAGTAATTAATGTTCTTGCTAATGCCACCCTTTGCTTTTGTCCTCCACTTAACTCTGCCGGATATTTATGCTCCATTCCACTTAATCCAACTTCTCTTATTAACGCTGTTACTTTTTCCTTTATTTCCTGTTTCGACTTCCGTTTATCTAATTTTATTGGCATCGAAATAGCATCACAAACTTTTAGCCAAGGAAAAAGACCTAAGTCTTGAAACATGAATCCAATATCCTTGCTTGGATGCTGAATTCGGTTCCCTTCGATTAGCACTTCTCCTTCAGTTGGTATCAGTAAACCAGCGAGAAGGTGGAGGAGTGTACTTTTACCAACTCCAGACTTACCGATTAATGCATATGATTTACTCTTTTTTAGCGTCAGATTTATCTTATTTAAAATTGTATTATTATCATAAGTAAAAGTAACTTGCTTTACAAATGAATCCATGAAATATCCCTTCTTGTCCTTATTACTAGTTGCATCATATCATAATAACCATATTTTCATAAAGTGGCAAAAAATCGACAGTTCTGAATGATTCATTGGAAATAAGAAAATATCTTTAGTTAAAATTGCTCAACCTAAAGAAAACTTCCATCAGTGTAATAAATGAAAGCAGCCTAAATCCAAGTAGACGTCCCAGGATTTAGGCTGCTCAGTATTTCTAAATAATGAATTTTCTATTGAAAACAATAATCTCCTAGAAAATTGCCTATTATTTAAGCTTTCAACGTAGAAAAAGCTTGTTCTGCAGCACGAATTGTGTGTTCAATATCCTCATCTGTTAATGCTGTGGACAAGAACATTCCTTCAAATTGAGAAGGAGGCAGAAATACTCCTTGTTCTAACATGCTATTATAAAAGGCAGAAAAGTAATCAAGATTAGACGTTTTAGCACTTTCATAATCTTTTACATCTTCATTGGTAAAGAAGAAACCAATCATAGAACCAGCGCGATTTACTGTGAACGGAATATCATATTTTCCAGCAGATTCTTTCAAGCCTTCTTCCAAACGATCTGCTTTTTCAATAAATATTTTATACGTATCTGGTGTTAATTGAGATAATGTCTCAAATCCAGCTGTCATGGCAAGTGGATTACCTGATAATGTACCTGCTTGATAAATTGGTCCACTTGGTGCAATTTGATTCATAATTTCTGCTTTTCCTCCATATGCACCAACAGGTAAGCCTCCACCAATTACTTTACCTAAACAAGTAATATCAGGGCTAATACCAAAATAGCCTTGGGCACAACCGTAGTCCACACGGAAACCGGTCATTACTTCATCAAAAATAAGCAAAGCCCCATATTCTGTCGTAACATCACGCAGACCTTGCAAAAATCCTGGCTTCGGAGGAACTACCCCCATATTTCCTGCAACTGGCTCAGCAATAATTGCCGCAATGTCTTCTCCATACATAGAGAATGCATATTTAACACTTTCTAAATCATTATAAGCAACCGTAATTGTATTTGCAGCCACGCTTTCGGGAACTCCAGGGCTATCTGGTAAACCAAGTGTTGCTACACCAGAACCAGCCTTAATAAGCAAGGAATCGCCATGACCATGGTAACAACCTTCAAATTTAATAATTTTATTTCTACCTGTATAGCCACGAGCTAAACGGATCGCACTCATTGTAGCCTCTGTACCAGATGAAACCATGCGAATAATTTCAATGCTTGGTACCCTCTCTTGTACAAGAGCAGCAAGTTGATTTTCAATTAGGGTAGGAGCACCAAAGCTAGTCCCTTTTTCTGCAACTTTTTTGATAGCTTCGACTACTTGATCATCCGCATGTCCTAAAATAAGTGGACCCCATGATAAGACATAATCAATATATTCATTGCCATCAATATCATAAATTTTAGATCCTTTACCCGCATCCATAAAGACAGGGTTTCTTTTAACTGATTTAAATGCACGTACAGGGCTATTTACCCCTCCTGGCATTAATTCTACTGCTTCTTTATATGCAGCTTCAGATTTTTGATAGGAACGCATATGAGTTTCCTCCCTTATTGTTCTTTTAACATACGTGCAACATCTTTAGCAAAATAAGTTATGATTAAATCTGCTCCTGCACGTTTCATACTAATCATTGTTTCCATAATAATTCTATCTTCATCAATCCAGCCATTTTTTGCTGCCGCTTTGACCATGCTGTATTCTCCACTAACATTATAAGTAACAATCGGCAAATTCCATTCATTCTTCATGTCTCGAACAATATCTAAATAAGGGAGACCCGGCTTAACAATTAGGAAATCTGCTCCTTCTACTACATCACTTTCTGCTTCTCGGAATGCCTCCAGGCGATTTGCAGGATCCATTTGATAAGCTTTACGATCCCCAAATTGCGGTGTACTATCAGCCGCTTCTCGGAATGGACCGTAAAAAGCAGATGCGTATTTCACGCCATAGCTCATGATTGGAACATCAAGAAAACCTGCTTCATCTAATCCTTTTCTAATTGCAGCAACAAATCCATCCATCATATTAGAGGGGGCAATAATATCTGCTCCTGCAGCAGCTTGACTTACAGCTGCTTTTACAAGCAATTCTAGTGATTCGTCATTTAATACTCTTCCTGCTTCAATTACCCCACAATGTCCATGGCTTGTATACTCACATAAACATGTATCAGCAATAACAACCATTTCTGGATAGTTTGCTTTGATATACTTAATTCCTTCTTGGACAATCCCATGGTCATGAAATGCTTGTGTCCCACATTCATCTTTTTCTTTTGGAATTCCGAATAATAACACTGATTTAATTCCTAATGCTTGAACCTCATCCAGTTCCTCTTGCAAACGATCAATGGAAAATTGATAAATTCCCGGCATAGAGGAAATCTCCGTTTTGACATTTTCCTCTTCTGTAATAAACAATGGGTAGATTAAATCATCAATATGTACATATGTCTCTCTTACTAATGCTCTCATATTTGCAGATTGTCTTAATCTGCGGTGACGCTTAAATTCAGCCATCTTCTTTACCTCCATCTTTATTTGTTACGACTGTTTTCGTATCGTTGGTGTTATTACCCGTAGCTTCGGTCTGCTATCGCTTGCAAGGTCTCAAGACTGTCTCGCTATTATCACAGAAGTATTCGCGTATTCCGGCTGCTCCATTTTTCCTATTGAAAAAACAACAGTCTTTTAGAAAACAGTCTTTGTTAAATAGTGCACTAAATGTTTCAGGATGCTGTCAGTTGTATACGGTTTTGCCGTAATTGTTACATGTAAGCCGTAGCTATGCAATGTATCAGTCGTAACTGGTCCAATACTAACAACAATACAGCTTTCCAGTTTCTCTATTAAGTGATGTTTTTTCATTACCTTCATGAAATGATGAGCTGTGGAAGAACTTGTAAAGATCAATACATCTAAATCTTTCTTCCTTACTTCTTTTACAAGCAGTTCTTCACTTTCTGTCGGAAAGTATGTTTCATATAATACCGCTTCATCAACTAGAAGGCCAGCTTCTTTTAATTCCTCCGCTATATAGTCCCTTGATCTATTTCCTTTTATAAGCAGAATTTGCTGACCTCTTTCAAGCTCTGGAATAAATTCTTCGATAAACTGCTCGGCAACAAATTCACTTGGAATAAAATTAGCCTGGAACCCATAATGGGAAACAGCAGCTGTCGTTTTTTCACCAATTACTGCAATTTTAGCAGTAATTGGGACATGCATTTTTTCTATTTCTTTAAAAAAAGCCTCTACTCCATTACGGCTCGTAAAGACAAGCCAATCATATGCTTTTTCTTTTAAAGAAGTCATTACTTCATCTGGAAGTTGTTTTTCTCGAAACGCGATTAAAGGCACTTCAACAGGAAATCCGCCTAAATCAAAAATTCGCTTTGATAAGACACTCGCTTGTTTCTTTGCGCGGGGAACGAGAATTTTCTTTCCGAGAAGCAAATTAGCCATCAATAATGTTCTCCTCTTTTAACTGATCAATTAATGCTTTCGCACCCTTTTCCGTTAAAATTGTTGCTGCTTGTTCCCCTACTTCTACAGGGTTTTTGCCTGTTACTTCTTCTTTATAAATAAGTTTCCCATCTGGAGAAATGACTAAGGCAGTTAGTGCTACTTCATCATCTTTTACTTGTGCAAAACCTGCGATTGGCACTTGGCAACCGCCTTCCATGCGCTGCAAAAATGCTCTTTCCGCATAAACGGTACGAGTAGTATCTTGATTAGACAACTTACTTAAAAGTTCTAATACTTCTTTATCATCTTCTCGACACTCAATAGCAAGGGCGCCTTGGCCAACTGCCGGCAAGCATATTTCTGGATCTAAAAATTCTGTAACAACGTCGCTTGTCCATCCCATTCTTGCTAATCCAGCAGCAGCTAAGATAATAGCATCATATTCTTCTGTTTCTAACTTATTAAGACGGGTATCAATATTTCCGCGAATCCATTTGATTTCAAGATCAGGTCTAACCGCCAGTAATTGCGCCCCTCGACGCAAACTACTTGTCCCAATTATTGCACCTTCTCGTAAATCTTTTAAAGAAATATGATTTTTACTAATTAAGGCATCTCGATAATCTTCACGCTCAGGAATACAGCCAATTGTTAACCCTTTTGGAAGCTCGGCTGGCATGTCCTTCATACTGTGGACAGCAATATCTATCTCCTTATCAAGCATGCTTTGTTCTATCTCTTTAACAAATAGCCCCTTTCCTCCAACCTTGGATAAAGTGACATCTAAGACAACATCTCCCTTTGTAACAACTTCTTTTACTTCAAATTCAAAAGAAGAATCTAATTTCTTGAGCTGATTAATTACCCAGTTCGTTTGAGTAATTGCTAGCTTACTTTTCCTTGAACCAACAATTATTTTACGCATAAAAAGTACCTCCAACCTAATTCCGGTAAGTCTTCATTCAATAATGAAAGTTTGAAAAATTACCTACTAAAAAGAAATTAATTAGCATAATTAAAAAACTAGCAATATTTAAGAGGGCACCATTTTTCCCTCTTAATTTTTTTAAAACTCGTAAATACAAAAAACTGCTGTATACAAACAGTACAATAAAGGAGCTAATAATTTTCGGATCATACCAAAGAAAGTCTTGTCTTTGAATAACTGCCCATTGAACACCAAGAATTAACCCAATCAATAACAATGGTACACCAATCACGCATAATAGATAAGATATATGTTCTAATTTGGCTAAATCCGCAATCCTCATAACTCGCTTTCCCCATTTTTTCTGTTTTAATAAATCATACTGTAGGCAATAGAGGACAGAAAAAATAAAAGAAATAGTAAACATTCCATAGGCCAAAAGAGCTGCTGTCACGTGAATAAACAATAACTCAGATACAACCTGCGCTGCATGAACTTGGGCAGAATCACGTGCAGGTGCAAATGTATGTATTGCCATAATAACAAAGCCAAAAACATTGGTAAAAAATACAATAAAATCAATTTTCAACCACTTATTTATTATCAGAGAAAAGGTAACCAATACCCATGAGTAAAAGTAAAGCCCTTCCATGATTGTGAGAATTGGGAACCGTTTCATCTCTACAATATAGATAAATAAAAAAGATGATTGCAAAACCCAGACAAATAAAAGTAACCAGAAAGCTACTCGATTTGCTCTCTGGTTATTATGCATAAAATCAAAAAAATAAAATAGCACAGATAACGCATAAAGAATAATCGTGAATTCATGAAGTCTAGTCATAAATATATCCTGCATCAACGGGTCCCCTTCGAACAAAAAAGATCCTAATATGAAGTCTTTTACAAAACTTAACATAGCTTTTAATTCGTAATCCCCAACTATATTTTAACCTATGAAAAAGAAAGTGAAACTACCATTTGAAGAGTTTTTATTCTCAAACAGTTCATAACGAATCATACTTTCCTGTCAAAAGAAACAAAAGCATTTAAGTAGTTAGACTAATCACACTTGAATGGATGGCCGTACAATTGGAGAAAACGCTTCTTTTTCTTCTTCCTTTGCCCCATCATTGGATTCTTTTTTTGCATCGGATTCTAAATTGAAGATTTTCATAAATAATTGCATCGATTGGTCTGCATCAGGAAGTGCAGCTAATTCCTTCGCTTGAAGTATTGGATCTTTCAACATTTGATTTACAATGCTTTTCGTATGTTTATTTAAAATCTTTCTTTCTCTTTCACTTAGATTAGGAAGTTTTCTTTCTAGACTTTTCATTGTTTCACTTTGAATAGCAAGTGCCTTTTCACGAAGGGCAGAAATGACTGGCACGACGCCTAATAAATGAAGCCATTGATTGAACTCACTAATTTCTGCCTCGATCATAATCATGATTTTTTCGGCTTCTTTTTGACGCTCCTGAAGATTTGCTTCCACAATCCCTTCCAAATCGTCGATATCGTAAAGAAACACACTATCTAGTTCAGCAATTTCAGGTTCTAAATCTCGTGGTACCGCAATATCAACCATAAATAGTGGATTACCTTTGCGGATTTTATCGACTGCTTTCATCATTGCCTTTGTTATAACAAATGTATTAGAACCAGTGGAGCTAATAACAATATCCGCATCAAGTAATGCACACTGCAACTCATTCATCGGTTTTGCTTGGCCTTCAAAACGATGAGCAAGTGTTTTAGCTTTCTCAAATGTGCGATTTATCACAGTTACGTTTTTCGCACCATTGCTATACAAATTCTGAATGGCAAGCTCGCCCATTTTCCCTGCACCTAATATTAGTACATTTTTATTTTGCAAAGTACCAAATATTTTTTTTGCCAATTCTACGGCTGCGTAGCTTACAGACACAGCGTTTGCACCAATATCTGTTTCTGTGTGTGCTTTTTTTGCCAGCGTAATAGCTTGCTTAAATAACTGATTAAATACCGAACCGGTAGATTTAATCGCTTGTGCCGTTAAAAAGCTCGAACGTATCTGTCCGAGAATTTGTGTTTCCCCAACAACCATAGAATTTAAACCACAAGTAACTTGGAATAAATGATTCAAAGCTCCATCTTGTTCATACACAAATAAATAAGGAACAAATTCATCTTGTTCCAACTGAAACCATTCTGCTAAAAATTGTTTAATATAATAGCGACCAGTATGAAGCTGATCTACGACTGCATATATTTCCGTACGATTGCACGTTGAGATAATAACATTTTCTAATATACTTTTTTTAGTTTGTAATTGATTCATAGCTTCCCCTATTTGCTTTGAATCAAATGTTAAACGTTCACGAATTTCAACTGGGGCCGTTTTAAAGTTTAATCCGACAACTATAATATGCATTTTACCTAATGACACCCCCAAAGTAAGTTCTTACCTATATATTCATAAAGATCATTTATAAACCATTTATATAAATAGATTAAATTATAATAATTATTAACATGTAGTTATTATAACAAATTCATTTCAAAAATGGGAAACAATTTGCCCTATAAATGTGAACAAATTGTGAATTCATATGGTAAGATATAGTATTAATAACAGTAAAAGAATTATACTTACGTTATTTACTAGTAATAGTTTATACTTCTTTTGCAAAATTATTTTTAAATGCTAGTTTTTGTACAAAAAATGTACTTTACTCATTGTACAGTAACAAAAATCTTCTATGTATTCAAGCTAAGTTTTTTGGAAGTGGAGGAAATAATGAAAACACAAAAATGGTTCTCTGGTATCGTATTAATTGGTTTTGGATTTTATTTCATCTTAAAGGAATTTAATATTACCATTCTACCCAATCTATATACTTGGCCAACCCTATTAATCATCATTGGGATTGCTTTTCTTTTTCAGGGCTATGGTGGAAAGGATTATGGTGTAATTTTGCCAGGCGTAATTTTAACTGGATTTGGTTTACATTTTCATTTAGTGAATAAGCTTGCTATTTGGCCGGATCACACGGGAACTTTTATCTTAATTATTGCACTTGGCTTTATTCTTCAAAATCAGAAAACGGGACAAGGCTTGTTAAATGGGCTTTTATTTTTATTGCTAGCAGTTTTATTGCTTTTCTATCAAGAAATTCTTGGCTCACTAACATTCTTAAAAATTAGTCCCCATACTTTAAATAACTTGATCCCTATTCTATTTATTATTGTTGGCGGGTATTATTTAGTTTCGAAGAAGAGGAAATGAAAGTTTATACATAGTATATGGGGTTTTGGAACATAACCTTCAGTGGGAATATTTGAAACAATAAGGATTCCTCACCTTATTAAACTCCAACAAAAAAGACTCACTTTCCTTTAACGTTAGTTAGAGGCAGTGAGTCTTTTTTTTATTTATTTGCTAAATGTTCTAGCAAGGACCAGACTTTGTCTTTTCCTTCTCCTGTTTCGGATGAGAATAGGATTAGGTAATCTTCTTGGCTTAATCCTAATGTCTCTTTTGTTACTTTTAAGTGTTTTTGCCATTGAGATTTTGATATTTTATCTGCTTTTGTAGCAATTACTACACAAGGTATTCCATAATGCTTCAAAAAGTCATACATTAAAATATCATCTGTAGTTGGCGGATGACGCAGATCTGTTATCAATACAACTGCTTTTAATTGTTCTCTTGAGGTAAAATACGTTTCAAGCATTTTCCCCCATGCTTCTCGTTCCTTCTTAGAAACTTTTGCATATCCATAGCCAGGTACA
This sequence comes from Niallia sp. RD1, assembly GCF_024219955.1. Taxonomy (NCBI): domain Bacteria; kingdom Bacillati; phylum Bacillota; class Bacilli; order Caryophanales; family Bacillaceae; genus Niallia; species Niallia sp. RD1. The sequence continues at coordinate 5,082,506 of NZ_CP100420.1, forward strand.
TCTACAAAATGCATAATTTCATTAATTAAATAAAAATTTAATGTTTGTGTTTTCCCTGGTTTGGACGAAATGCGAGCTAACGCTTTTCGTCCGAGCATCCGATTAATGAAGGAGGATTTACCAACATTCGATCTACCTGCTAAAGCAAATTCCGGTAGATTCCCTTCTGGATATTGACTTGGCTTTACGGCACTAATTACTATTTCTGCTTGATTAACTTTCAAAGATTTACACTTCCGTTCAACGCGTGTTTTAATACTTCATCTACATGTGAAACTAAAATAAAGTCTAGCTCTTCTCTTACACTTTCAGGAACATCATCGATATCCTTTGCATTATCTTTTGGAATGATGATGGTTTTTAAACCGGCACGGTGAGCACCAAGAGATTTTTCCTTTAATCCTCCAATTGGGAGAACTCTCCCTCTCAATGTTACCTCTCCTGTCATTCCAACCTCTTTCTTAATTGGTTTTCCAGAAAGAGCAGACACAAGCGCGGTTACCATTGTAATCCCTGCAGATGGACCATCCTTCGGTACTGCACCTTCTGGGACATGAATGTGAATGTCATATTTCTCATGGAAATTCGCATCGATGCCTAACTCTTCTGATTTGGAACGTATATAGCTGAATGCTGCTTGAGCAGATTCCTTCATCACGTCACCTAATTTTCCTGTTAAGACTAACTTGCCTTTCCCAGGAGCCAAGGATACTTCAATTTGTAAAGTATCGCCGCCAACTGTAGTGTAGGCAAGACCAGTTGCAACGCCAACTTGATCCTCTTCTTCGGCCTGACCGTAATGAAAAATTGGTTTACCAAGGAAGTCCTCTACATTTTTAGCAGTTATAACGACTTTTTTCTTTTCAGCAGTTACAATCATTCTAGCTGTTTTGCGGCAAATGGTTGCTAATTGTCTTTCTAAAGTACGTACTCCTGCTTCTCTTGTATATAATCGGACAATTCTTTGGATACCATCTTCTCTAATCTGCAGCTGAGATTTAGATAATCCATGCTCTTTAATTTGTTTAGGCAATAGATGATCTTTCGCAATATGAATTTTCTCGATTTCTGTGTATCCAGCAATTGAGATAATTTCCATTCTATCACGTAATGGTCCAGGAATGGTCGACAAATTATTGGCTGTTGCAATAAACATAACCTTCGATAAATCATAAGTTTCTTCAATATAATGATCGCTAAAATTATGGTTTTGTTCTGGATCCAATACCTCTAGCATTGCAGAAGATGGATCCCCACGAAAATCATTGGACATTTTATCGATTTCATCTAACAAAAATACAGGATTTATCGTCTCTGCTTTTTTCATTCCTTGAATAATTCTACCTGGCATTGCTCCTACATATGTTCGTCTATGTCCTCTAATTTCTGATTCATCGCGCACTCCCCCTAATGAGATGCGGACAAAATTCCGGTTCAAGGAGCGAGCTATCGAACGTGCCAGACTTGTTTTTCCTACTCCAGGAGGGCCAGCCAGACAAAGAATAGGACCTTTTAAAGAGTTTGTAAGCTTTTGTACAGCAAGATACTCTAATACTCTTTCTTTAACCTTTTCTAAGCCATGATGGTCGTCATTTAAGATTTTTTCCGCTTTAATAAGATCCAAATCATCTTCTGTTGCATTTGTCCATGGTAAAGCTAAGAGCCAATCAATATAATTACGAATGACGGAGCTTTCTGCTGAAGTAGAGGGAATTTTTTCGTAACGATCTAATTCCTTTAATGCGGTTACTTTTACATGGTCAGGCATACCGGACTCTTCAATCTTTTCAAGCAGTGTACTTACTTCACCAGTTTTGCCATCTTTGTCGCCTAATTCTTTTTGGATGGCTTTCATTTGTTCGCGTAAATAGTATTCCTTTTGTGTTCTTTCCATTGATTTTTTTACGCGCTGACCAATTTTTTTCTCGAGGTTTAAAACCTGTTTTTCATTTTGAATGATATCAATAACATAGTTCATTCTTTGTTTATTATTTAATGTTTCTAAAATCTGCTGTTTTTCTTTTAATTTTATAGGCAGATGGGAAGCAATAATATCAGCCATTCTGCCTGGCTCTTCCATATCGGAAACTGTTGCATATGTTTCTTGCGATATTTTTTTAGAAATTTTTATGTATTGCTCAAAATACTGAAGCATTGTTCTCATTAATGCCTCATCTTCTACATCTTTAGTATTCTCTTCTTCATATATACGTAGTCTTGCCGCAAAATAACTTTCTTCCTCAATCAATTCTTCCAGCTCTGCTCTTTGTATTCCTTCAACCAGGACTCTAATTGTTCCATTTGGTAACTTTAGCATTTGTTTCACTTTTGTCAAAGTTCCCATTTTGTATAGATCTTCTTCTTCAGGTTCGTCTATATCCATATCCTTTTGCATTGTAAGAAAAATTAAATGGTCTTCTACCATTGCTTTTTCGAGAGCCTGCACTGACTTATCACGACCAACATCTAAATGAAGCACCATCGTCGGGTAAACCAGTAAACCTCGAAGCGGCAGGAGGGGGACTATTGTTTTTTTATTTTCCTCCATGACGTTGCACCTCCAGCTTTAAAAAATCCCTTTCCATTTATCGCCTATTTAAAATAGTTTTTGCGATATAGGCAACCTTTGCATTCTAATGCTTTGTACAATTCTATCTTATTTATGAAAATGTGTCTATTAACTAGAGTTATTAGACAAGCAGTAAAAATAGAACTACTTCCTAACTTCCATTTTTTACTCATTCTAATGCATCATGTCTACTTAAAGAAAAACACGAGAAGAGAAAAATGAAAGGTTACACTCAAAAACAAACCTTCCTTAATAAAATGGCTTATTTAGGCGATTTCCATTCAAAAAAGAAAAAGATCAATGCCTATTCTTATTTACTCAATTATATAATAATATTTGTATTTAATAAAATGTAGCATTCTTTTAAGGGTAAATTGTATTCCAGAATCATGCCTCTTATTCAAATTATATTCACAAAAAAACTGCCGACTAGCTTTCACTTAACAGAATTAGTCGACAGTGACAATGCTTTAATGACAGCATTGTTTAAAATTTATCCCACTCTTTACGGGCTAGAGTTGAGGAAAACCCCTCTGAAGGAAGTTTTCTTTTATGAAATTAAATGCTCTCTTTCTTTGTTAATGCAATCGTGGAAGCTGGAATTGCTTCTTCTCCCCATTCTTCCTTAAGCAATGCATGCTCTAGCACTTCAGTTAAAGATTCGACAGGAATAATTGTAATATCCTTTATTTCCTCTAAAATAGCTTGCATATTCTCTTGTGGAATGATAACTTTTTGCACACCAGCAGCCTTTGCGGCTTTCACTTTCGCGATTACCCCTCCGATAGGCTTTACTTTGCCATGAATACTTATTTCTCCTGTCATCGCCACTTTCCGATCCACAGGTTGCTTGTAGATGGCAGAATAAATACCTGTAGCCATTGAAATGCCTGCAGAAGGTCCGTCAATTGGAATACCACCTGGAAAATTAACATGAATATCAAATTGGTCGGCAGGAACATCCATTGATCGTAAAACAGTGATAACATTTTCGATGGAGCCCTTCGCCATGCTTTTTCTTCTAATGGATTTCCCTTGTCCACCAATGCTTTCTTCTTCTACAATTCCGGTTATATTAATGCTTCCTTTTCCATCCTTTGCGGGAATAACCGTCACTTCGATTTCCAGTAAAGCCCCTATATTCGCACCGTACACAGCTAAGCCATTAACGAATCCAATTGCGGAATGATCGTTAATTTTTCTTTCCATCCTTGGTGAGAGCTGACTGGAGTGAATGACCCATTCTACTTCATCATCTTTAATAAAGTCACGATCTTCTCCAATTGCAAGTCCAGCAGAAATCTGTACCATATTAACTGCTTCTCTCCCGTTTCTGGCATATTCAGAAAGTGTATCAAGGGCTTTCTCACTTATTTTCATCTTCACTTTATCAGCAGCTTTTTTGCCAATTTGGATAACTTCTTCTTTTGTTAATTCTCGGAAAAACACTTCCATACATCTAGAACGAATGGCTGGAGGTATTTCATTTGGTGTACGAGTCGTCGCCCCTATTAATCGGAAATCGGCTGGTAATCCATTTTTAAAAATATCATGGATATGGGATGGAATCTGCGTATTCTCTTCATTATAGTAGGCACTTTCTAGAAAAACTTTTCGGTCTTCTAATACTTTTAATAACTTATTCATTTGAGTTGGATGTAATTCTCCAATTTCATCAATAAACAGTACCCCACCATGTGCATTTGTAACTGCTCCTTGTTTTGGTTGTGGAATACCAGCTTGTCCCATTGCTCCAGCTCCTTGATAAATTGGATCGTGAACCGAGCCGATTAATGGATCTGCTATACCTCTTTCATCAAACCTAGCTGTCGTCGCATCTAATTCCACAAACACAGAATTCGGCTTAAATGGGGATTTCTGATTCTTCTTCGCTTCTTCTAATACAAGTCTAGCTGCTGCTGTTTTCCCCACCCCTGGCGGTCCGTAAATAATAACATGCTGTGGATTTGGACCACATAACGCGGCTCTTAATGATTTAATTCCATCCTCTTGTCCCACAATATCCGAAAAGCTTGTTGGACGTACTTTTTCAGAAAGTGGTTCTGTTAATGAAATCGCACGCATTTTTCTTAATTGATCCATTTCTTTTTTTGATTCCCTGTCTATCGAAACCTTCTGTGTTCTCTGACTCTTTAATAAGTTCCAGAAATAAAGTCCGATAATAATCCCAAAGAATAATTGTACAAATAAAGCGATCTCCGCCCAACTCATAAAAATTTACCTCCTGAAATCATGTTGTTTAAAACAGCTTACAAGTATTAGCTTCCTTCACAATCCACTTAGAAAGCTTGCTAATAACTTGGAGCGTTTCCTTCAATGGTTAGCGATTATGTATCTATCTCTATTGCTTTGAACAAGAAGGAATCATTCTCAATCCCACCCACGTCCAGCTTGAAGATAGAGAAGCTAGGTGACTATTTGAGAAAATACACAAATAGCCCTTTAACTAAAGACTCTATACATAATGGTGCCTTGTCTTTAAAAAATAGTATCTCCTTCCCTTTGTTGGAATAAACAAGATTTCATGGAAAAAAATAAGGAGAAGTAATGGAGGTGGAAAGAAATGAAGCGGAGAATCATCTAATATCGTTTTTCATCCTACTTTGTCACAAAAAAAAGAACCAACGATAAATGATATATCGATTGATTCTTTCACATAACTGTTGTTAAGCAGAAGTTTTTGTTTCTTTATCCACTACTGTTCCGTCTTCTAGAACAAGCTTAGGAGAAGCATTATCTGTTACTGTTTCTTTTGTAATGATACATTTAACAATATCATCTCTTGAAGGCAGTTCAAACATCACGTCTAACATAATTCCCTCAATAATAGAACGTAATCCACGTGCACCTGTTTTTCTTTCAATTGCTTTTTTCGCAATTTCATTAAGTGCCTCTTGTTCAAATTCTAATTCGACATTGTCCAATTCAAGCATTTTCTTAAATTGTTTAACTAACGCATTTTTTGGTTTTGTTAAAATTTCCATCAATGCTTCTTCGTCTAATTGACCCAGACTAGCAATAACAGGAAGACGACCAATAAATTCAGGAATTAACCCGAAGCGTAATAAATCTTCTGGAAGTACTTTAGCTAATAGATCTTTATCTTCTACTTCAGCCTTTTTACCATCAGAACCAAACCCAATTACTTTTTGGCCTAGACGTCTTTTAATGATTGGTTCAATACCATCAAATGCACCACCACAAATAAATAGAATATTCGTTGTGTCAATTTGAATAAATTCTTGATGAGGATGTTTTCTGCCACCCTGAGGCGGAACACTTGCTACTGTACCCTCTAGAATTTTTAATAATGCTTGTTGAACCCCTTCACCAGAAACATCTCTCGTAATAGAAGGATTCTCTGATTTACGTGCTACTTTATCAATTTCATCAATATAAATAATACCTTTTTCAGCTTTCTCTACATCATAATCTGCAGATTGGATTAATTTTAAGAGAATATTTTCTACATCTTCCCCTACATATCCAGCTTCTGTTAAACTAGTTGCATCTGCAATAGCAAACGGTACATTTAAAATTCTTGCTAGTGTTTGTGCAAGAAGTGTTTTACCACTACCAGTTGGCCCAATTAACGCAATATTACTTTTAGATAATTCCACATCATCAATTTTGCTATTTGAATTAATGCGCTTGTAATGGTTATACACGGCAACAGAAAGTGCTTTCTTCGCTTGATCCTGACCAATTACATATTCGTTAAGGATATCGCGAATTTCTGCTGGTTTCGGTACATCTTTAAATTCTACTTCTTCTTCTGTACCTAATTCTTCTTCAACGATTTCTGTACATAGTTCTATACATTCATCACAAATGTATACCCCAGGACCAGCAACTAATTTACGAACTTGATCCTGTGTCTTTCCGCAGAATGAACACTTTAACTGGCCTTTTTCGTCATTAAATTTAAACATGCCTTCACCCCTTAAAACTTCTTTTTGTATATTTTTACCGTTACGGATTATTATTTGTTCAGAAACAAATTTTACTTTTTTCAACAGTTATGTATTGAATTGTATCACATAATAGTAATGTACAGGAAATAATACAACTCGGGTAATCAGTCCTCTATCATCCAATAACGGTAAAATGTATGTACTTCCTTAAGCATAACCAGATTTTGCTTCTTTAAATCTGGAAATATTATCTCTTTCGTTAGTTGTATATTCCTGTACGGTTAGAGTAACTTATATTATAGTTACCCATATTATATGTTATTTAACACTAATATAAAACTAAGGCACGAAATAGTCGCGCCTTAGTTTTTTTACTTACTTCTATTATGCAACAGTTTTGCTGTTTTCTACAAGGAAATCGATTGCTTTTCTCATTTTTATGTCCATTTGTAAGTTTTCTACGCCACCAAGTGCTTGTTTAATAGCATCTACTGGCATATTGTACATTTGAGACATGTTTACAAGTTCAGCATTAACTTCTTCTTCTGTCACTTCGATGTTTTCTGCAGCAACAATTGCTTCAAGAGTTAAGTTAGAACGAACACGTTTTTCAGCATCTTCTTTCATTTGATCTTTAAGAGCTGCTTCATCTTGTCCTGAGAACTGGAAGTATAACTCAAGATTCATACCTTGCATTTGTAAACGTTGTTCAAATTCGCTCATCATGCGATCAATTTCTGTATCAACCATAGCAGATGGAATATCAATTGTTGCATTTTCAGAAGCTTTTTCTACAACTGTATCACGAACTGTATGCTCTGCTTGATGTTTTTTATCGTTTTCTAAACGAGTTTTAATTTTTTCTTTTAAATCAGCCAATGTTTCAGCTTCTTCATCTACATCTTTAGCAAACTCATCATCTAATTCAGGAAGTTCTTTTCCTTTAATTTCATGAACTGTTACTTTAAATGTAGCAGGTTTTCCAGCTAAATCTTCAGCATGGTATTCTTCTGGGAATGTAACTTCAACTTCTTTTGATTCGCCAGTAGCAACGCCTACTAATTTTTCTTCAAAACCAGGAATAAATTGACCTGAACCAAGTTCTAATGAGAAGTTTTCAGCAGTTCCGCCTTCAAAAGCAACTCCATCTTGGAATCCTTCGAAGTCCATAACAACTGTATCTCCTAATTCAGCAGTACCGTCTTCTTTTACTACTAATTCAGCTTGTTTTTCTTGCAATGCTTTAATTTCAGCTTCTACTTCTTCATCTGTAACAGTTGTTTCTACAGCAGGTACTTCTAAACCTTTGTATTCGCCTAATGTTACTTCAGGCTTAACTGTAACAGTCGCTTTGAAGATTAATGCTTTTCCTTTTTCGATTTGTTCTACATCAATTTCAGGACGATCAACTGGCTCAATTCCAGCTTCTTCAATTGCATTTGCATAAGCTTCTGGTAAAAGAATATCAATTGCATCTTGGTATAAAGATTCAACACCAAAACGTTGTTCGAACATTCCACGTGGAATTCTACCTTTACGGAATCCTGGAATATTTACTTGCTTAACTACTTTTTTAAATGCAAGATCTAAACCTTCGTTTAGTTTTTCTGCATCTAATTCAATTGTAAGAACGCCGCGGTTCCCTTCTAAAACTTCCCATTTAGCTGACATACTATAAATTCCCTCCAACAATCTATTCTACTTTTTCATTACTTCTACTAATGTATAGATTAACTTCTTTATTATTGTTTGGCTACTGTTTTTAATGAAACAGAAAGAACCTCCTAATGGGAAAAAAGTTATCTAGTAAGAAATATACATCTTCGCATTTTCTAAATGCAACCATTACATTATATCATACGTTCCAGTTGTTTCAACATCCTTGCCTAAATATTAGGATAAGAAATTTGCTCCAGTTGATTAATAAACGTTTTTGCTTGTTCTAAATCATCCTCTTTGACTCCATATAATACAAGGATTTCTTCTCCCTCTTCTTGTCCAAAATACTGATTTACAACCGAATGATAAGCCGCTGCCCATGTTTCTTCACTGTAATCGTCTAGCGTGAATGGGTAAAGCAAAAAAATTTGTCGATCTATTAACATTTTAATATTTTCGAACAAAATAGGGTCATTGCTTTCCACATAATCGATAAGAATACTAGTTATTTTTTGGTATTGCTCCTGTTCTTTCATATCCTTTAGTGCAGTTGGTTTAATCACAATTGTTCGATTAAACTTCTGAATCACTACTTCTTTCTCATATTCTTGCTCTTGTAAAATATTGATTAACATCGTTTTTAAAAATGGATTTTTTTCCTCATCTCGAAGGTATAGTTCTACTTCTTCTATATATGCTCGAATGTTTTGAGTGGACATTTTAGCTATAAGAAGCATCTGTTCCTGCGGATTTTCTAATTCCATTAAATTCGTATGAGCATCTAATGGTTCTTCTTCACTATAATCGTCCTTATCCACCGGGGAAGAAGAATCAGCTATCTTCCTGCTAAATATAAGCATTTTAGAAAAGTGTTCGATTTTATTTGCCGGAATTTGATGTTCTTCTAGCAGCACTTCAATAGTAGTAACTATCTCTTCATATTCATGTAGCTGTACGAGAATCATGATATACAAATCTAGGACTTGGATATAGTCGCCTTGATCCTCTTTAAGCATTTCTTTCGCTATCTGTTTTGCCTGATCCAATAAACCTAATTCATAGTAAGAGAGAATAAGGCCAATGTTTATATCACTATGGACTGGATTTCTCTCTTTTGCTTCTTCTAAAAATGAAACAGCCTCTTTAAAGCGCTTTTCTTGAATAGCGTCTAATCCTTTTTGCAATAAACGTTTATCTAAATCGGGGAAAAAAATAACGTTATCCTTTTTTTCCTGCTCCCGTTTCTTCATCCTATTAACCGCCTATACATTCTTTTTGTTGCTAGTGTAGCTTTTTTTCTTATTGGATGCAACCTGCACTTTCATTTATACGTTAAATATAAATGACCGAACCAAGCACAAAAGAAAAGACCCTTAAGACTAGAAAGGGTCTTTTAACATTTTATAAACTATTTTGGAACAGCTATATTTTCGTATTCTGCTATTTTATCACTGTATTGAAGTGTGATTTCGATCTCATCCCAGCCATTTATCAGCATCTTTTTCCAATAAGGATGGATAGAAAAAGTTGCGGAAAAGCCTAAGTCATCCTCTACTTTTTCTTCTTCAAGATTAATATGAAGGAAATAGGGTTGATTTTGTGCAGCTTTCAAAAGGTATTCCACTTCATCTGTCTGTAATTGAATTGGAAGCATCCCATTTTTTAAACAATTTTGATAAAAAATATCTGCAAAAGACGGGGCGATGACAACAGAAAATCCAAAGTCCTGGAGAGCCCAGGGAGCATGCTCTCTTGACGATCCGCAGCCAAAGTTTTTATTGGCGATCAAAATAGATGCCCCTTGATTTTCAGGTAAGTTTAGTTCAAATTTAGGATTCGGTTCTCCATTTTTCAAATAGCGCCAATCGAAAAAAGCAAATCTGCCGAATCCAGTCTTTTCAATACGCTTCAAAAATTGCTTCGGGATAATCTGATCTGTATCCACATTTACTCGATCCATCGCTACTGCTTTTTCGTAAAGCTTTTTAAAACCACTCATTGAAAATTCCTCCTTTACGTTGTTGCTTGTAATTCTGCATTCATTTTTCGAATATCAACAAATCGTCCATTTAACGCCGCAGCAGCTGCCATTGCTGGGCTGACTAAGTGCGTTCTAGCACCAGCTCCTTGTCTACCTTCAAAATTACGATTGGAGGTAGATGCACAATGCTCACCACTTGGTACCACATCATTGTTCATACTTAAACACATACTGCAGCCTGCATCTCGCCATTCAAAGCCCGCTTCTACAAAAAGTTTATCTAATCCTTCTTCCTCTGCCTGTTTTTTTACTTTTTGCGACCCAGGAACAACTAGTGCTCTTACTCCTGGATATACTTTCTGTCCTTTGATAACATTTGCGGCTTGTCTTAAATCTTCTATTCTAGAATTCGTACAAGAACCGATAAATACATGCTGAATAGCAATATCAGTAATTGCCATTCCCTCTTTAAGATCCATATACTGAAGAGCACTATATAAAGCTCGACGGTCTGTTTCCTCTTGATAATAATCTGCTGTTGGAATTGTTTCATCCACTTTAGCTGTCATTGATGGATTGGTCCCCCAGCTTACCATTGGGGCAATATCGTATCCATCAATTGTAATGACTTTATCGTAATATGCATTCTCATCAGAAGCTAACTGGCTCCATTCTTGAACGGCGCTTTCCCAATTTTCCGGTGCGTATTTTCTTCCTTTTAAATAAGCAAAAGTTATTTCATCTGGACAAATTAACCCTGCACGTGCTCCGCCTTCAATAGACATATTACAAATCGTCATTCTTTCTTCCATTGAAAGATTACGAATCACATCTCCTGTGTATTCAATAACATGACCAGTTCCAAAATTCACACCGTATTTAGAAAGTATATAAAGAATGACATCTTTTGCATTTACACCATTTTCCAATTCCCCATTGACCTCTACTTTTAACGTTTTTGGTCTAGTTTGCCATAGTGTTTGCGTTGCAAGGACGTGTTCTACTTCGCTTGTGCCTATCCCAAATGCCAATGCTCCAAAAGCTCCATGAGTCGATGTATGGCTATCACCACAAACAATTGTTTTTCCAGGCTGTGTTAAACCAAGTTCTGGCCCAATTACATGAACAATCCCTTGTTCAGGACTTTGTAAACCAGCCAATGGAATATTAAACTCTAAGCAGTTATTCTCTAAGGTAGTCATCTGATTTAAGGCAATTTCATCATCTATTTTAAAGCGGTTAATAGTTGGTACATTATGATCCATCGTTGCAAACGTCCGATCTGGTCTTCTCACTTTCCGATTTTTCATTCTCAATCCGGAAAATGCCTGAGGAGAGGTAACTTCATGAACGAGATGTAAATCAATATATAATAAATCCGGCTTCCCCTCTTCTCTATGTACTACATGTTTTTCCCAAATTTTATCGATAATGGATTTCCCCATTACTTTGCCCTCCAATCCATATTCTTTTTCCCTGTTGTAGTTAAAGGGCTGTCAAAGTATTCTTTTGACAAGCCCTTTAACGGTATATTTCTCTCTATTAATAGTCCTCTATATCCAATCACTGCCGCTTTTGACAAGCTATTTTTATTCTAAAAGCTGTTTTGTAAAGTGTTTATATAAACTTGAACCGGTTATCAGCCAAACTTTCGACTTTTCAGCCAAATCAGACCAGATATCAGCCAAACTTTCATCTTTTCAGCCAAACCCGACCACATATCAGCCAAACTTTCATCTTTTCAGCCAAATCAGACCAGATATCAGCCAAACTTTCATCTTTTCAGCCAAACCCGACCAGATATCAGCCAAGCTTTCGAAGCAGTCCTTTTTTATTAAACATGTGCCACTTTAACAAGCTGTCGAATTTCTTTCTCTACTTCTTCTACCATTTCAGTCGTCGAAACGATCGTGCAGTTTGGTGCAAGAATATCCCTTGTTCGAAAGCCTTTATTCAAGACATTATTAACAGCCTCTTCAATAATCGTTGCTTCGTTCTCCATTTGAAAAGATAAACGCAGCATCATACTTACAGATAAGATGGTTGCAAGTGGATTGGCGATGTTTTCCCCTGCAATATCTGGTGCAGAACCATGGATTGGTTCGTAAAGGTAAGGTCCACCAGCTGATAAACTGCTTGATGCCAACATTCCTAACGAACCGGTTAACACTGATGCTTCATCACTTAAGATATCGCCAAACATATTTTCTGTAACAATCACATCAAATTGTTTTGGGTTTCTAACCAGCTGCATCGCTGCATTATCAACAAGCATGTGCTCTAGAATAACATCTGGATATTTTTCTGCTACTTGACTTGCAATCTCCCTCCATACTCTACTAGTCTCTAAAACATTGGCTTTATCTACGGAAGTAACCTTTTTCGATCGTGTTTTTGCGATTTCAAATGCTTTTTCGACTACACGTTCTATTTCTTCATTCTCATATTGAAGTGTATCGACAGCACCTGGTTTTCCATCTATTAACCTACGTTCGCTCGGCTTTCCAAAATAGATGCCTCCTGTCAATTCACGGACCACAATTAAATCTACTCCTGCGATAATATCCTCTTTAAGTGGAGACGAGGCTGCTAAACTTTCATAACAGGTTGTTGGCCTGATGTTCGCGAACAGGTTCAATTCTTTTCTTATTTTCAATAGTCCTTGCTCTGGGCGTTTTTCCACGGGAAGGGAATCCCATTTCGGTCCTCCAACTGCTCCTAAAAGAATCGCATCACTATTTTTACAAATCGTAATCGTTTCATTAGGTAAAGGAGTCCCTGTTTTATCTGTTGCACAACCGCCAATATCAGCATATGTGATTTCGAACTGATGTCTATATAATGTTTCAATTGTTTGCAAAATCTTCATTGCTCCTGCTACTATTTCAGGTCCAATTCCATCACCTGGCAATACGGCGATTCTTTTCTTCATTTCTATTCGCTCCCTATATCAAAGCTTGATGTGGATCTTAAAGCTTACACTTTTTCAAGAAATTGTTCTCTTGCCAGAATCCCTCTATTAATAGCATTTATATAGGCTTTGGCAGATGCTATTAATACATCTTGATCTAAGCCTCTTCCAGTACTTTCTTTTTCGTCATATTGCACTCTAACAAATACTTGAGCTAACGCATCTCTGCCAGCACCCAATGACTGAATTCGATAATCTTCTAGTTTCACTTGACCAGATATGGACATTTCTAGTGTGTTATATAATGCTTCAACACTTCCTGATCCAGTACCATTTTGAATAATCAATTCATTTTTCGGACCAGAAAGCTTAACAATTGCATCAGCTTCGTTGTCATTTTTATGTTGGACCTTAACATCAACTAATTCATAGTATTTCTCTTCTTTAGCAAGCTTGTTTTCTAGAAAAATGGCAATAATATCTTCATCGGAAATTTCTTTTTTGTGGTCTGCTAAATCCTTAAATGCAATAAAGAGATCTTTAACATCCTCAGCTTTCACTTGAAGCCCTAAATCTTTCAGCTTTGTTTTAAAGGCATGACTACCTGAATGCTTCCCTAGAACCATATTATTGTTGTTTACATAGCCTACAAGTTCAGGAGAAATAATTTCATAGGTAGTTTTCTCCTTAAGAACTCCGTCTTGGTGAATGCCAGATTCATGAGCAAAGGCATTGCGACCAACAATTGCTTTATTCCCTGGGACCACCATGCCAGTTAATTCACTAACAAGGCTGCTTGATCTGCTAATCTCTTTCAGATTAATTCTTGTTCTTTCTTGATAATGATCATTTCTAATATGAAGCGCTACCACAATTTCTTCCATTGAAGCATTACCAGCTCTCTCTCCTATGCCATTAATAGTGCACTCTACTTGAGTTGCTCCATTTTCGATAGCGGCTAGTGAATTTGCTGTTGCCAACCCTAAATCATCATGACAATGGGTTGATAAGGAAACTTTATCAATGGACGGGACATTATTTTTTAAATATTGAAAAACTTCACCATACTCATTTGGCGTTATATAGCCTACAGTATCTGGAATATTAATGATACGCGCTCCTGCTTGAATAACTTCTTCTATTATTTCTGCTAAAAATGGAAGTTCTGTACGACATGCATCCTCTGCACTCCATTGGATAACTGGAAATCTTTTAGCAGCGTATTTAACGGCCGCTACAGCTCTTTCCACAACTTGTTCTTTCGACAGTTTTAACTTGTATTCTCGATGAATTGGACTCGTTGCTAGAAACACATGAATTCTCGGTTCTGCACCGTCTTTTAAAGCATCCCAAGCTGCATCAATATCAGATGTTACCGCTCTTGCTAAACCTGTAACAGAGCTATTTTTTATTGTTTTCGCTATTTGTTGCACAGAGACAAAATCACCTTTAGAGGCAGCAGGAAAGCCTGCCTCTAAAATATCTACATTCAATTTTTCTAACTGTTCAGCAATGACCAACTTCTCTGCCAAATTTAAATTTACGCCAGGAGATTGCTCCCCATCTCTCAATGTTGTATCAAATATCTTAATTTTTGCCACTACCAACCACTTCTTTCTTTCTCGAGCTTTTAACAAATGGCATCATTGCACGTAATTCTTTTCCAACCTTTTCAATTAAATGTTCGCTTTCTCTCGCATTAATCGCGTTAAACACTGGTCTATTTGCCTGATTTTCTAAAATCCATCCTTTAGCAAATTTTCCTTCTTGAATATCTGTAAGTACAGCTTTCATTTCTTTCTTCACATCATCTGTGACAATACGTGGTCCTGTTACAAAATCTCCCCACTGTGCTGTATCTGAAATAGAATATCTCATTCCTGCCATTCCATCTTCATACATCAAGTCAACAATCAATTTCAGCTCATGTAAACACTCAAAATATGCTAATTCCGGTTGATATCCTGCTTCAACCAATGTTTCAAAGCCCGCTTTTACAAGTGCAGTTAGACCACCACACAGAACCGCTTGTTCACCGAAAAGATCTGTTTCTGTTTCTTCTTTAAATGTTGTCTCTAAAGCTCCTGCACGTAAAGCCCCAATCGCTTTTGCATAAGCAAGTGCAAGCTCTCTCGCTTCACCAGTTACATCTTGATAAATTGCAAACAATGCTGGAACACCTGCTTCTTGTTCAAATGTTCTTCTTACAAGATGACCTGGTCCTTTTGGAGCAACTAATAGTACATCACTCTCACTTGGAGGGACAATTTGATTAAAATGAATATTGAATCCATGAGCAAACATTAATGCTTGATTTGTTAAATTTGGTTTAATTTCTTCATTATATACTTTTGTTTGTAATTCATCTGGAAGTAAAATCATTACAATATCCGCTTGAGCTGTTGCTTCGCCAACTGAATAAACATTAAATCCATCTTCCACTGCTTTATTCCATGAATTACCTTTTCTTAATCCAATAATGACATGAACACCACTATCTTTCATGTTTAAAGCATGTGCATGTCCTTGAGATCCATAACCAATTACTGCAACTGTTTTCCCTTCAAAATATCCTAAATTTGCGTCTCCGTTATAATACATTTTTGCCATTATTCTTCTCCCTTTCGTTTGTAAAATTAGATTTATTTAATGGCTATTTTCATAAGGTTTGCTATTAGTCAACCGCAACCTAAATACATTTCACTTTCTATAGGGCGAGCGGTGGATTCTTCTTAGTAATACCTTGTGGGGGTCTCACCTTTCTCGCTTATCCAATAGACGTCTTCACGTATTCAGACTGCTCAATAAATCTATGAAAATAGCCTATTTAATATTGATGTTTAGACGATAGAATAGTTACTTTTATGAGCTGCTGTTTTTTGAGATCCACGAGGGAATGCTGTTGTACCAGTTCTAGCCAATTCTTTAATTCCATAAGGTCTTAGCAGTTCTATAAAAGCTTCAATTTTTGTTGATTCTCCTGTAATTTGGATAACGAGACTTTCTTTACTTACATCGATTACAGAAGCTCTAAATGGTTCAATAACTGAGTATAGCTCGTGCCTAGTCTGCGGTGTAGCAAGTACTTTTATTAAGGCAAGCTCTCTTGCAACTATAGCCTGATCAGTGATGTCTACTACTTTCAAAATATCAATTTGCTTATTTAACTGTTTCGTGATTTGTTCTATGACGCCATCACTTTCTACATGCACAACACATGTAATTCGAGAGACTCCTTCATGCTCCGTATGTCCCACTGATATGCTTTCAATGTTGTAGTTTCGTTTTGAAAAGAGATTAGTGATCCGATTTAATACACCAGATTTATTCATAACAGTTAAGCTAATTATTTTCTTCATGGCTTCATCCCTACCATTTCATGCAATCCTTTACCTGGAGCAATCATTGGATACACATTCTCACCAGGATCAATGCGGAAATCCAATAATACAGGTTCTCTTACCGCTAACACTTCGTCCAGAATGCTTGCAGCTTCTACTGCGGAAGATATTTGATAGCCTTTTATTCCATACGCTTCTGCTAATGCAACAAACGATGGTTGGTAAGATTCCTTACTATGAGAAAAGCGAGATTCATAGAAAAACTCTTGCCATTGTCTTACCATCCCTAATGCTTGATTATTAAAAATAATAATCTTAATCGGTAAATTCAATTCTCTTATTAGCGCAAGCTCCTGGCTGCACATTTGAAAGCCCCCATCACCGCTAATAGCAAGTACCGTTGCTTTTGGATCAGCTAATTGAGCTCCAATACTTGATGGAAGTCCAAATCCCATTGTACCTAGTCCTCCAGATGTTACCCAGCGATTGGACTCTTTAAATTGATAGTATTGGGCAGTCCACATTTGGTGCTGTCCAACATCTGTAGTTACAATTGCTTCACCTTGCGTCTTTTCGTATAACATCTCCAATACTTGCTGTGGTTTCAGAAGATTGGATTCTTCATAATAATACGGATATTCATTTTTCCAATTTTCAATCTTTTCTAACCATGCATTATGGTCTGACTGTAAGCCTTTTTGCTTTATCAACATTGTAAGTGCTTCTTTAGCATCTGCAACAATCGGTATTTTCGTTGGAATAATCTTACCAATTTCTGCAGGATCGATATCAATATGTGCTTTAATGGCATTTGGTGCAAAATGGGCTAAGTTTCCTGTTAAACGATCATCAAATCTTGCCCCAACATTAATTAATAAGTCTGCTTCATATAAAGCCATATTAGCGGCATAACAACCGTGCATTCCTCCCATACCAACAAACAACTTGTTATCAGCTGGAAAACCTCCTAAACCAAGAAGTGTATGTACGACTGGGATTTGTTGCTGTTCTACATATTGAAGTAACTCAGTACTCGCTTTTGCAAAATTGACACCTGCTCCTGCTAAAATTACTGGTTTTTTTGCAGCACTTACAGCTTCTGTCAATTTGCGAATCTGCAAATAATTCGGTTGTGTTGTCGGTTGATAACCTGGAAGGTCTACTTCCTTCTCAGCTGGAACATCTGAAATAGTTGCAGCAATATCTTTTGGAAAATCAATTAATACTGGTCCTGGTCTTCCACTTGTAGCAATATAGAACGCCTCTTTAATGATTCTAGGAATATCTTCAAGGCTTCGAACCTGACAATTATATTTTGTTATCGGTGTAGTAATCCCTAAAATGTCTGCTTCTTGAAAAGCATCTGTTCCAATCACACCTGTTGCTACTTGACCTGTAAAAACAACTAGTGGCAGAGAATCCATCATAGCATCAGCAAGCCCTGTTACAATATTTGTAGCACCGGGACCTGATGTTGCAATAACTACACCTGGTTTTCCAGAGATTCTCGCATATCCTTCTGCTGCATGAATACCGCCTTGTTCATGTCTTGGCAATACATGAAAAATTTTCGAATCGTAAATCTTATCATAAATTGGTAACACAGCTCCACCTGGATATCCGAAAATAAATTCAACATTTTCTTTTTCCAAAGCTTGCAGTAAGAGATCAGCACCAGTTAACGGTTTTACTTGGGCCTTTGTATTTTCAAAGGCAGTCTCCTGTAACATTTGTATAACCTCCCTAAATTCTTTCCTTTTACTTATTCACTGGATGTTACCAAGAAAGGCTATATCCATAAAAAAAGCCTTTCCACCTCCAATGGTTACTAATGTTTTTTAGTAAACAAAGGGGTGAAAAGGCATTTCCTTTCCACGGTACCACCCTCATTCATACACTGTAAATAAGTGTATGCGCTTTATGAACGGTTCGTTCTCTTTTGATAACGAGTGGAAACACTCGGTTAGCTCTACTTGCTTACCTTTCAAGCTAACACTCTGAGGTGAGTTCATTAACTATTGGTTCACTGGTTCACACCAACCACCAGCTCTCTTTGGAATCCAAATAGAAAACTACTTATCCTCATCATCGAATTACTTATATTTATTCAGTTTGTCATGTTGTTATGTTACTAGTTTTAGCAAGTAACATGTTGTGTTTTTCATTTGTTGAGGTTATCTTACGCTGAATTTAAACAAGAGTCAACAGTATTTTTGAGAATTATTTGATTATTTAAACAACGAGGACAACTTTAGGAAACGCTTACATTATTGTCATATAAAGAATGCATGTACTTTTTAAACCTTCAAAAAATTTAAAAAATTCTTTTTTTACTGAAAATAATCTATAAAGAAAACTTCTAGGAGTGAAGATTTTCTCATCCCCATTTCTGATAGGTTGCGCTTATCGGACCTTTACGGGAGAGTTCCAACACCTAGCTCTAGCTTCCTCGATTTTTCTCAGCTTGAGGTGAGGGTCTTACTGCCCGTTATGATTGTGATAAAAATACATGGTGGATCTTCTTATAGACTTCATTATAATAAAATAATTCTTTCTATTAAACTAAAATGTCAAAAAATCTAACATTGTTTTTTTATTTTATAAAAAAATACAATCACTACAAAAGAAAGCGATTGCATTTTTTAGAAATTAAATTAATGTACAGCACATATATCTTGTATCCATGACAAACGAATTTGATACGTATTTTCGTTGTCATCTTTTAGATCAATCGTTTGATCGATCAGATTGAGCTTCTGAACCTGCCCCTTAATTGTTTCTAACAAACCATTCTTATAATAATTAATAACAATAAGCCTACTTCTTCCTAATTCTTTGAGAATCATGGTGCATATCTCCTTCTACATATTTTTGTTATGTTCATCTATTCACATTACTTCATTTCTTGTTTGTTTTTTACTTAAATCTATTATACACAATAACAGTAAGCGTTTTCAAGTAATGTAAGTGATTTTCTGAACATTATTTTTTCTTAATGAAATTATTACCTAAATCGTACCTTATTATACCTTTATAGGAAAATATATGAGAGAAACTTTTAATTATAGGTTTCTCTCATGACAAGGTAGCAGTACACTATTTTATTTTTTTCTTAGTCTTACATTCTTTGTAACAAAAAATAACTACTTTCGCTTTAAGCCTGTGCCAAACCGTGCATTTCATTAAACTTTTCTACCCATCGTTATTTCAATATAAGAAGCCACTATTACCTCTTGCTATTAGAATAAAATTCCAAATAGCTAAAAAGGAAATTGCCCTGTTTATTCCCTTTCAATAATGGGAATATATACAATATGCAACAATCAATTGTTTAAAGGAGGAATAGGTATATGACAAACAGTGTAGTAGGTATATATGATTCTCCTGAAGCAACAGTAGATGCTATTGAGGAATTACTCTCTAAAGGGTATTCTCCAGATCATATTTCCGTCATCACTAGAAATGAACAAGTTGCTTTAATCGAACAAGAAACAGAAGTGAATACAACCTCAGCAATTAACGAGGTTGAGCCAGTATCATTTTTAGATCGATTAAAGAATTTCTTCGCTGGTACGGACTTAGAACCATATGAGGAAGAACTGCAAGCAGGAAAATACATTGTTCTTTTAGATAATGATGCGGAAACGGAAGAAGAAAAGTTGAACAAATTAAGTTTTGATAATAGTGAAGTAGATGTCATACCATCCCAAACGATGAATACAACAGTAGAACGAAAAAAAGTAGAGTAAGAAAAAAGCTTAAACCATTGTGGTTTAAGCTTTTTTGTAGACGTCCCAGGAGAGATTCGAACTCCCGACCGACGGCTTAGAAGGCCGTTGCTCTATCCAGCTGAGCTACTGGGACATAATGTATTAATTATTTCAGAAATGTTTACCAAAAAATATTATATCATACCCTATAGGATATGCATAGTTTTTCTATTCCAACTAATAGACTATTTTATTATAATAATATAGGCAATTCATATAACCTGAAAAAATACTAAGTAATCATAAAAACAAATAAAATACGTCCCAGGAGAGATTCGAACTCCCGACCGACGGCTTAGAAGGCCGTTGCTCTATCCAGCTGAGCTACTGGGACATGTTATGTATTTCTTTACTCTTTATGAGGACAATAGTTATTATATGATTATAGGGACATAAAGTCAATAGTTTATTGAAGTTTTTTTTCCTAATGAGGAATTTTTTTCTTCCTCATTAGGAAAAAGCCTACTAGAAGGGAAATTCACTTTTTAATTCTGGAAGTAACCCATTATGAAAATCATAAACTTCTGTTACAAATCGATTACTTTCAATGGTTAAAATGACATATGTTTGTTCTTTTCTACCTCTAGGCAATCGTAAACTACCCGGATTAATGAAAAGAACATCATCAACCACTTCCATCCCTAAGAAATGAGAATGCCCGAAACAGGCAATATTAGCCCCTATCTCCTTTGCTTTGTACAATAAATTATTAAGAGAGGATTTCACCCCATATAAATGCCCATGTGTTAAAAAAATCTTTTTTCCCGCAATTTCTTGAATTGTTTCCGTTGGATATCTGTCCTCATAATCACAGTTCCCTTGAACCGTAATATATCCCGCCATCACTTCTTCACTTGCTGAAAGCTCTGAATCTCCACAATGCAGAAACAAATCTACATCCTCTTCATGCCTTTTTTTTAAAACACCTAACTCGGATACCAATCCATGACTGTCACTTACAATCAAAATTTTCATCCAGGTCTAGTTCCTTTCCTTAAAAACAGTTGGTAACTGTTCTTTTAGTTTTTTTAATGCATTTGCACGGTGACTAATTTTATTTTTCTTCTCTGGCGGCAATTCAGCCATTGCCTTTTGTTCTACCTCTACATAAAAAATCGGATCATAACCAAAGCCGTAATCTCCTCTTCTTTCCGTTAAAATAATCCCTTCACAAGTACCGGTAAATGTTAAGGAGGATTCATTAGGAATTGCAACTGCTAATGTACAACAAAAGCGAGCTGTTCTTTTTTCTGTTGGAACTCCCTTTAATTCATCCAAAACCTTGTCCATATTATCTTGATCATTCTTTTGTTCACCTGCATAACGTGCAGAATACACTCCAGGTCTACCGTTCAATGCATCTATAACAAGACCAGAATCATCTGAGATAACAACACGATTTAGTAGCTTAGAAATCGTTTCTGCTTTTAGGAGAGCATTTTCTTCAAATGTTGTCCCTGTCTCCTCTACATCTGGTACATCTGGAAAATCTAATAGTGTTTTTACTTCATAGCCAAGTGGTGAAAACATTTGTACAAATTCTTTTGTCTTGCCTGTATTCTTTGTTGCAATAATAATCTCTTTCATCATAAATCTCCTTAATTAGCTAAAAATATTTTTTTACGCTGAAACATATGTAGTTGCTATTCTTTCTTTTAGTTTACTACGATTGAAAAAATGCGTCTAATAAAAGTATATACCCTTTCTTCCTTATTTCCAAAGACAGTTTTGTGAAGTTTATAACGTCATTTCATCGGTTTCTTCTGTTTTTATGGAAATCCTTATATAATTCACTATAAATATCGGTATGGATAAATTATTACCATCAACACTCTGGACTAAAAAAATAAAGAGGCTGGGACATAAGTATTCCAGCCAAGGATAATTCCGAACAATTATACGAAGATGCTAATGAATGTTCCGTATAATTGTTCGGGCTTTTATTTGTTTTTCAAAGGATGTTTCCATGAAGTTTGGTGCTATTCCCCGCAGCCGGAATACACTTCGCTTTCCATGGGGCTCGCGCTGAGCCGCTTCGGCCTGTGGCCTGCAGGGTCTCAGACTGTCTCGCTAATCCCATAGGAGTCTTCGTGTATTCCGGCTGCTCTGTTTTTCCAACTAATTATATTTCCTCTTGTAAAAAGTATGCGAAAGCAGCCGCTATTTACTAGCTATATTAGAAATTGTTCGTCTTTACAGAGTATCTATTTAGTTATGTCCCATCCTCTTTATCAATTAACTTATTAGAAACTACCTGTATTCACATTTTCCGGACGAGTAACTGGTTTAGTTAAACTTTCTCCTTCTGCATTCACTAAATCAGCTTCTCCATTAACAGTAACAGAAACACTTTCAATGCCTTCTTGCTCTGTCAATGACAGTACTAATGAATTTAATACTTCATCGGCTAGTACTTTTTCTTCTCCGTTTAGCCCACTAGAATATATGTTTTCGTTAAAGTTTAACGTAACTTTACCATCTTCTACTACTGGTTTATCTAACAGCTTCACATCGTTAGGTAATAAACTTGTTAATGCTGTTGCGCCTCCCATACCTGGGCCTTCTATTAATTCACCTACTGCGGCTGCCACATTATTTTCTTCTGCATTGCTAACACGCTTTGTTACTGGTACATAATAGTATGAATCTAAATCTCCGCCAATATAATAAACGGTTAACGGTTTAGTGTTTGTAATATCTGTAACATCATCCGTATTAACGTTAATGCCATCTGCTCTTGTTAAAGCACCTTGGATCGGGGTTTTATTAACTGGCATTTCTGTCAGCTCATGACCATTTAAAGAGAGCTTAACAGCATCAATTGAATCAAATTGTGTCAATGTCCACGTAATAGATTGTAAAATTTTCTCTTCATCTTTAGCCTCGTACTCTTTGAATTCATTTGAAAAATCGACTGTAGCCACTTTATCCTCATCTACATTAATACTAATTTTCGTATCTTGCGGAATTACTGCCTGAAAATCATTTGGCAGCATTTCAGAAACTTTTCCACCTTTAACTAAATATTCTAAGCTTTCTTTTGCAATCGAATTTGTTTTTGGCAGATTTAATGTTTGAGGAACGACATACCCATATTTATCCATTAAATATAATTCAATAGGCATTGCATCCTCTGTAGCAACTTCTCCCGCTGTTTCTTTGTCCGCATTTTCTTTCACTGCATCATCTTCATAGGATGTAGTTTGGGGTGGATCTACTTTTTCTTTATCTCCCAATAAGCTACAACCAGAGATCAACACAGATGATATTAAAACCGCAGAAACTATGGTCAATTTGTTATTCTTAGACATTCTTCATCACTCCTAAGACAGTTTGTACTAATATATATACGAGCCTATCTTTTTTTTAGACCGTCTTTAGAAGATTTTTTTTCAAAAAGGCTGTTTTCGTAAAGTTTTTTGCGATTACCCGCAGCCGGAATTCACTTCGCTTTCCGTGGGGCTCGCGCTGAGCCTCCTCACCTCGCCTCCGGGGTCTCAGACTGTCTCGCTAATCCCACAGGAGTCTACGTGTATTCCGGCTGCTCCATTTTTCCAACTAATTCTTTTTTTCGATAGAAAAACAACAATCCTTTAGAAAACAACCCACAAAAAAGACTGTCTCACTATTTCATCCACAAAAATGTCTCGATTAGAACTGATCTAGATATTTTTGTTAATGGAACATAAGACAGTCTTATTACTTATGACAATTTAATTGTTTCAACAGAATGTATTTCTTGATTTAGCCAGTTTGATGCTATTCTAGCAAAAATTTCTTTCGATCCAGTTGTATAAAAATGATGTTCTACTTGATTCTCTTCTGAAGCAAGTTGGTCATGATGGTTTAGAATGGTACTAACTTCTCTTGCCGTTTCTGCACCAGAACTAATCACTTTTACCTTTTCCCCTATCTCTTCTTGTATTACTTTTGCCAACAAAGGGTAATGGGTACAACCAAGTATTAGAGTATCTATCTCTTTATTCTTTAATGGCCAAAGCGTTTCTTTCACAATTTTCCTTGCGACTGGTCCATCATATTCGCCGCTCTCCACTAAAGGAACAAATTTCGGGCATGCTAAACTAACTGTTCTTACTCGATTATTAATCTTTTTTAATGCTTTTTCATACGCTCGACTTCGAACAGTACCAATTGTTCCAATCATGCCTATATAATTATTTTTTGTTACCTTAATTGCTGTTCGTGCCCCCGGAATAATTACTCCAATTACAGGAATAGATAGCTGCCCGCGAATTTCCTCTAATGCCACTGCAGTAGCAGTATTACAGGCAATCACAAGCATTTTAATATTTTTCTTCAACAAGAATCTAGTCATTTCCCAAGTGAATTTCTTCACTTCTTCTCCCGTTCTTGGTCCATATGGACATCTTGCCGTATCCCCTAAGTATACGATATTTTCAAAAGGAAGCTGGCGCATAATCTCCTTCGCAACCGTTAATCCACCAACTCCAGAATCTATAACCCCTATTGCTCTTTCCAAAAAACCGCCTCATTTTTCTCGCATTACTTGATGTAAACGCATGAAATTTTTCTTTAATTCCTCGATATCTCCGGTTGTATACTCATTTAATACTTCTTGAAGATAGTTTTGACGTTTTTTAATTACTTCGTCAATTAATCTTTTTCCTTCTTCTAGCATATGAATACGAACCACACGTCGATCATTCGGATCCTTCACTCTTTGAACTAAATGATTCTTTTCCATCCGATCAACTAAGTCGGTCGTTGTACTAAAGGCAAGGAACATTTTATTTGATAATTCCCCTATTGTCATATCGCCCTCTTCAAATAGCCATTGCAAGGCAACGAATTGAGGAGGAGTCATTGTATAATCGCTTAATATCTCTCTCCCTTTTTGTTTAATGATCCCCGATATGTATCGCATATCCTTTTCTATCGTAGCTATATTCTCCAAATATTCCTTTGCATTTTTCTCTTCAGTCATCATGATTACAACTCCCATATATAAATATACAAATATAATTAATTTCCGACAATTTTCTACGAATCAGTACCTTTAATTATAATCTACAATTCTTCCCTCGTAAATGTATAAGGCGAAAAGTTAATGGAGTATTAATTTAGATGTAAAATTTATGAACAAGAGCAGTTTTGACAATATTATTTACACATCCCTCATTTAGCCATGTATCCTCATTAAAAGAAGATGACCCATATAAGCGGCAAAGGAGTGGAATTTCCTCCCCGCTTATACGAGATCATCTTCTTTATTATAGCTCTAGTTCTCCCATTCTAAGGAGTTCTACAACAGCCTGTGAACGCCCCTTCACGCCCAGCTTCTGCATAGCATTTGAAATGCATACCTTTTGCATGCTAAAAACACACTACTGTATTTGTTCAAAAGTGTATTTAATATCTAGTGTTCCATCTTGGCTAACTTCCATTGAATCTAATAACTGCTGGAAAGCATAATGTAAGTCACTTTCTTCATTTTCCAGCTGCTTAAAAGCCTGTTTAATGGTCTCTATATTAATACTTGTATTATCTTCTTGCGACAATAGAAAAAGCTTATCATTTAATTTACCAATCTGCTTTTCCAGTTCATCTCTTTTCACTTTAAATTCCGCTTTAGATATCAGTCGATCATTTAAATAAAGATCCAGAACATCTTTTTTCTGTTCTTCTAACCGGTCTATTTTATTTCTAATGCCGCGGCTGTCCTCCAGCTGCTTCTTTTTATATTCTGTATCAAAGTTTAACCGAATGCTTTCTCCCTTTTCTGTTAAAAGTCTTAACATAAACTCCCTAAATTGTTCGTAACGAATCGGTTCATGATTTAAGCAGCCATGTTCACCATATCTTCTGTACTTGCTGCATTTTAAGTATTTCCATTCAATTCTGGAACCATCTTTTTTTCGTTTATAACTTTGCATAATCACCATATTAGAGCCACAATGAGCGCATTTTAATATATCTCTGAATTCATTCCATGGAGTAATTTTTGTTTTTTTACTTTTATAGTCTCTGTTATTAGCTTTTTCAAATTGAGTAGAAGTTATGATTGCTGGATGATGATCTTTAAAGATCAACCATTTTTCTTGAGGATTACGGATTTGCTTCTTTCTTCCACCAACTTTTACAGTTGTGTACTGATTAAGTATGAAGTTTCCATGATAGATAGGATTTTGAAGTATTCTCTGAACGGATGTAACCTGCCATTTATCCTTTTGTTTCGGTTTTAAGCCTAAATCATTTAACTCTTTTGTAATGCGCTTAAAACCCATTTATCGAAGTTATACCAATGGAATATTTGTCTTACTACTTTAGCTTCTTCTTCATTGATAACAAGTTTTTGGTTTGGACGATCATATCCAAAAGGAATCTTACCGATATGTTCGCCACGTCGCACTTTAGCTGCAAGAGCAGCAGAAATCGAGCTTGATAGAGTTCTAGAGTATTGAGCAGCAAACAAGCTCCATAATTCAAAAACCATGTCGTTCTTACCAACTTTAAAACTGTCAAAACCTTCTTCAATGGATATTACACGAACATTATGTGCTAGCAGTGTTTCTCTAATTTCTAAGCTATCTTTTAGATCCATGGCTAAACGTGAAATGGATTTAAAGATAATCATTTCTATTTCGCCTTTTTTCGTTTTATCTAATAATAATTGGATTGCTGGGCGATCTAAGAAGACTGTTCCAGATATTCCTTCGTCTTTAAAAACAGATTCTTCGTTCCATTCGTAGCCATTTCTTTCTAGCCAGTTACGGCATATATCGATTTGGTTTTCGACCGATGAGACTTGTTCGTCTCGGTCGGTGGATACACGGACGTAGACTGCGTATTTAGATTTGGGTTGCATAAGTTGTACCATCCTTTATTGAATATAAAATTATTCATCAACTGCACCATTAGAATATAAATCTTTCTCTACTTGTACCCATTTGATTAAATCCTTTCTTTCTGGGTAAGATTCTTCGTATTTTTTATTATTATTTAGTAATTCATGTCCTTTATTTGTTAACCGTGCTGGCTTAATTGAAAAATAATCGTCCAACCTTAATACTCTTTCTAAATATCCTTCATTTTCTAAAAATTTTATAAAATTCTCAAATTCTCTGGTTCTTAAACCATAATCTTTTTCTGTAGGTAAAAATTCCCCTCTATTTATCTCTCTTAAAATACTATAACCAACTCTCATAATATTCCTCCTAACTAGAAATCACTTAATTCACTATATTTTATCATTAATTGTAAATTTATAGAAATATCATTTACTAATCTACTAATTTAATGTTAATATTATCTAGAGAGCTCTCTGTATAATATTAACATTAATGGAGGTTATTATGAATAAAAAAATTCAGCAAATCTTTTTAGTAATAATATCTACAATTTTATTATGTTTTAGTTTACTTCCAATCAATACTTTTGCAGAAGAAAAGTCCCTCATCCAAGAAAACATATCTGTAAATACTACTCAATTGCAAATTAAAATTGCATCAATCGATGAAGAAACCTCGAAATTGATTATTGGGGAAGAAATCACAAGCCTATCACTAAACGGATATCTAGATAATTTAATTAAGTATAGTAATGACTCCAATGCTTCTTACACTTTAGAAGAAGTTGAGGATAACGATCTTATTAATTTATCAAATTATGATTCAACTTTTAAACCCAATTATGTAGTTACTTTGTAAGCCCCCATTCAAACAACGCATATAAACACGCAGCACCTTCTGGTACGATACATGTATGAATCAAAGGAGGTGCATGTCTTATGCCACAACAAAAATTAACGATTGTCCCCGTCACACTACACCCAGATACTAAACATTCTTTATCATCCACTTCTTCAAAAGATCCTTCAATAAGCATTTGCACGATCAAAACGGCAAACGCGGAAATATCCTTCTATGGCGGCGTAGGTGAGCACGTTATCCAAACCGTTATGAGGGAGTTGAAACATCTGTGAAATACGATTATACAAGTGTGAAAAATATCTACATCATTTGCGGAAAGACCGATATGCGAAAAGGCATAGACGGGCTTGCCACACTGATTCAAGATTCTTTCGAACTTGATCCATATGGCGATTCCATTTTCTTATTTTCAGGATGGAGTAAAGATCGCTACAAATGTCTGTATTTTGATGGCGATGGCTTCGC
Source organism: Niallia sp. RD1 (assembly GCF_024219955.1). Classification (NCBI taxonomy): domain Bacteria; kingdom Bacillati; phylum Bacillota; class Bacilli; order Caryophanales; family Bacillaceae; genus Niallia; species Niallia sp. RD1. The sequence goes on from NZ_CP100420.1 coordinate 5,110,828, forward strand.
CATGCTTTATAAGCGTTTAGATAGTGGAAAACTTCAATGGCCAAAAGATGAAAATGAAGTACGTAATCTTTCACAACAGGAGCTCCGATGGTTACTTGAAGGGTTATCCATTCAGCAACCAAAAGCCATTCAACCATCACTAAAAGGCGCGTTCTAAAATCGTTCAAGTTGGTACTTTTATCTTTATTTCACTATTCAAACTGATTATAATAGGAGGAACGAAACTGAACGGAAAGTAGTGAATGTTGTGTCGAACGCTTCTTCTAATAACAAAAGTAAAGATGAGAAATTAATTCGACTGCTTGAAGAACAATTAGCTCATTCGAATCAACAAAATAAAAAGTTATCGAAAAAGTTGGATCAATCATTGAAACAGATTGAATCGTTGACGCAACAACTTCAACATTTAACAAAACTCTTATATGGCTCTAAAACAGAAAAATCCAAATACAATACGCCCGACGGGCAAGTGTCCTTATTTGAGGATGACCCGTCTTTTACTGATTCTGAGCACACAGAAGAACAAAGCCAACAGACGATTTCTTATACTGTTGTTCGAAACATCCAGAAGAAAAAGAGAAATGATTCATTGCGAGATGATGTAGAAATAGAAGCGATCCATCATCATCCAGACAATACCATCTGTGACTGTTGTCAACATCAAATGGTTGAAATCGGCGGAACGGTTGTCCGTGAAGAAGCTACATTTATTCCCGCAAAAATGATGAAAGTACAGCATATTGAACATGCCTACGAATGTAGGAACTGCAAAAGTGATGCATCACAATCCGCACAAATTAAGCGTGGAAAAGCACCACAGCCACCGATTCAACGTAGCATCGCAAGCCCTAGCGTGCTTGCGAAAGTCATCTATGATAAATTTGCGCAATACTTACCCCTTTACCGCCAGGTCAAGGAATGGTCACGTTATGGTCTAGATACGAATGATAAAAATCTTTCTAATTGGGTCATACATGCAGCACATGATTGGCTACTACCTATTTATGAACGAATGAAAGAGTTGATGATGTTTAAGTCTGTTCTACATGTCGACGAAACGTATTCCCAAATTATTCATCGTTCTGATGGGAAATCTGGTCAATCCAATGCCTATAACTGGGTATATCGAAGTGTGCCAAGCCAAGGTCCCTTGATTATTCTATTTCAAAGCTCTTTATCACGGGCTCGGTCCGTCCTTGAAAGTTTCACGGAGGGGTATTCCGGTACAATTATTTGTGATGGTTACTCTGCCTATGATAAGATTGGCGGAATTACCTTCGCAAATTGTTGGGCACATTATCCAAGAAGTTTGATTATCCCAGAAGAATTGAGAATTTCCGCATAATCACATTATTCCTTATCTTTTTTCTCGAATAATTATGATCCCTTTATGCAATGATGGAAATGTAACCATACACAATTGTATAGGAGGATTATCTTATGGAAAAAGAGAATCAGTCAGTCGAACAACTGACACATGGATTGTTAGAGGAGCTTCAATTAAAATGCTATGGAAAGGAAACACTGAACAATTACCGGCGAATATTAAAAAACCTTGCACTATATACGCAGCTAAATGAAATATCTACGTATTCTTCCGAAATCGGGAAAGCTTTTGTTGAGGATTACATTTCCACTCATGAAATAAGTGTTTCTTTTCAAAAGACAATTAGTACAGTAATAGGAAGATTAAGCGATTATTGTGATGGAAGGGAGTACTCACCCCAACGGAAAAAATCATCTGTTAAGTTGCCAGAAAACCATGCGGTTTTGCTTGAAGATTACCTGTCATTTTGTAAGCAGGATGGAAATCGGCCAGGAACCATTAAAGGAAAAAGAAAATTCTGTGGAGATTTTCTGATCTTTTTGATGACTTTAGGATGTAATGACATAAGATATATAAATTCCACACAGATATGTAAAGCCTGTTTGATGTTTCATAATAAGGACGCTTGGGCGGTTATCCGAATGTTCCTTAAATATCTTTACAAAGAAAACGTGATTGAATACGATTATGCCACCATTGTCCCCCATTATACAAGACCATTTATGGTCCCTGCTACATACTCGGAGGATGAAATCCTCAGGTTTGAAAATGCTATAGACCGGTCAAGTAAAATCGGAATACGTAATTATGCGATGCTACTTCTTGCGACTCGGCTTGGGATGCGTTCTGGAGATATCGCAGGCTTGACTTTTGATGAAATAGATTTTGAGGGCAATTCTATTCACATAGTTCAGGAAAAGACCCTACAACCGCAAGAATTACCACTGCTCCCGGAAATAAAAGAAGCTATTATGAATTACATGGAAAAAGCACGTCCGACAGTTAATGATGAATGTCGTATATTTCTCCGTCAGAATGCTCCTTATCAAGGAATAACCACTTCGGCTATTCGATTTGCAACTACACGATATTTTCGAAAAGCCGGCATTGACATTTCTGATAAAAAGCATGGTTTACATACATTCCGGTCATCTCTCGCTAGCTCCATGGTTAATGATCAAGTACCATATGATGTTGTACGTAAAGTGCTTGGACATACGGATCCAAACGCAATAAAGCATTATGCAAAAGTTGATATAGAACGTTTACGTGAATATGCAATAGCGGTACCAGCACCTTCCGGTGTGTTCGAAGCTTTTCTGAATGGAGGGCGAAGTTATGCAGGACTTTAAAAGCATCTTGCACATTGAGTTTGCCGATTTCTTATCAATGAGAGAAGCTGTACTAAGTGAAAGTGCCTATGCTCATGATTGCCATTATCTTACCACCTTCGATAGCTATTTGATAGATTGTAATCTTCAACATAAGGAAATTTCTGAGAGTGTCATAACCGAATGGGTTAAAAATTTATCAGGAAAAAGCAGTTCCATTGCCAATAAGGTTATTGTTATACGACTGTTTCTCCGGTATTTAAGCAGTATTGGAATTAGGGTTTTTATGCCTCCAATACCGAAGGTTACAGATGATTATGTTCCGTATATTTTTTCTGACGAGGAACTAAAAAGGATTTTTTTATTATCCGATAATATTACCCTTACAAAGAGCCAACCGAATCCTTATATCCAGCTTGAGTTTCCAATGATGCTCCGAATCATGTATGGCTGTGGGTTGCGCGTAGGGGAAACTCTAGCTTTGAAGATGAAGGATGTGGATCTCGATGGTGGAATCCTCATTCTAAAACAGACAAAAGGAGACAAGCAACGGCTAGTACCTATGCATCAGACTTTGACATCAATCTTGATTAGATACTGTTTAGCAATGGGGTTGATAGGAAAAGCCGAAGCATTACTGTTCCCCAGTGCAATACAGGAAGTACCGCTTTCTGTAAAAGCTGCCCGTAATAAACTCAATACCATACTGAAATATGCCGGCATATCGTTGAAAGGTAAAGCAAAACGGGAACGTGGACCATGCCTTCACTGCCTGAGGCATGTGTTTGCCTTTAAATCCTTTGCAGAAGCTGAAAAGTCAGGGCGTTCGATTGATGCTTCCGTTCCCTATTTATCCATATATCTAGGACATGACAACCTTAAAGAAACGGAGAGTTATCTGAAATTCAGCAGCGAATTATTTCCTGAAGCTATGGAACTGTTTGAGGATTACACACTGCAGGTTTTCCCGGAGGTGTCTTATGATGAATAAAGCATCTGATTTTTTAAGGCTCCTTGACGCCTTTATTACCACCTATCTTCCATGTTCCGTAGGTGCAAGTCCCAATACAGTTAAATCCTATAAATATGCATTCCGCCTGCTCATCGAATTCATGTACAAGGAAAAAGGAATCGAAGCTGACAAAATTACCTTTGAAAAACTTGATTATATAACATTAACAGAATTTTTTACATGGATTGAATCGGTACGTGGTTGCAGTGCATCTACTAAAAACCAGCGGTTGTCTGCAATAAACTCTTTTTCTGCCTATGCACAAAACCGGGATTTTGCTGCGGCTTCTGTTTTCAGGAATAGTGTGAATAAGATTCCTATGAAAAAAAGCCAGCATAAGCAAAGAGCGATTTTTACCCGTCAGGAAGTCACAATACTTTTAGCCCTTCCTAATGAAAACAGGGAAATTAGTCTCAGAGATAAAATCTTGCTAAGTCTTATGTATGCAAGCGGAGCGCGTGCACAAGAAATATGTGACCTTACGGTCGGAAATGTTCAGTTTCATCCAAAAGGCGCTACACTAAATATTACGGGGAAAGGCAGAAAGAGCCGCCGTATCGGTATTCCTATCGCCTGTGCCACCCCACTTAAGAAGTATATTGAGCACAGAAAAATCAGTGATAAACCTGAAAGGCATATATTTTCAAGCCAAACGCATGAGCAGATGTCGGTTTCCTGTATAGAGGGAATATTCAAAAAGTATATTACCGTTGCTAAAAAAGAAAAACCGTCCATGTTTCTTGCTGGTAGTTATCCACCTCATTCTATGAGACATACAACTGCCAGCCATATGCTTGAAGCCGGTGTTCCTCTGGTTGTGATAAAGAATTTTTTGGGACATGCATCTCTACAGTCGACTCAGATTTATGCGGATATTTCCCAAGACACGGTTAACAGGCATTTAAAAGAGTGGAATGAAAAATGGTTCCCTTCAAATATAGATGAAAGAAAAACTTCTCAAAGGTCAAATAGAATTCCAGATTTTCTGAATTGAAAACCGAAATGTGTATCAAATAATTATCTAAGAAAAAAGAGAAGAATTGCTGTATTTTAAGGACATACAGTAATTCTTCTCGGATAATCAAACTTCTTGGATAATGTGCCTTATCTAAGTTCTCGGATAAGGCTCATGTTCGTCGTTATTGGTTGAAAGCCGACAGTAAGAATGGCCAAGTTGGTGTGAAGTATTGTGATGAATTATATCGACTAGAAAGGAAATTTAAACATTTGTCTCCGAGCAAGCGCAGAAAAAAACGCCAAAAATACTCGAAGCCAATCGTTGACAAATTTCTTAACTGGATTGAAACATCACCATTCTACGGAAAAAATGCCCTCGCAAAGGCAGCTGAATATACGTTGAATCGAGCAAATGGGCTTAGAGCATTCTTGAACGATGGCCGCATTGAGATTGATAATAATCCAGCCGAAAACGCCATCCGCCCCAATGTCATTGGTCGAAAAAATTGGCTCTTTAGTGTTAGTGAAGCCGGTGCAAAAGCGAATGCCATCTGTTTGAGTATCGCAGAAACTGCAAAAAGTAATGGCATTGATTTCTATGAATATATAAAGAAACTTTTGACGGATCTACCGAATATCGGCATCCATCAAAATCCTGAAATTCTAGATCAATACATGCCTTGGTCTAAAATGATTCAAGCAACATGTAATAGAAGATAGATGAGGCCGTATTTTTGATAAAAAATCATAAAAATACGGCTATTTATCATGCGTACCATGAAGGTACGCTGTTTTTTATTTCGGGCTTACGTTACTTTAAGTTACTCAAATGATGTCGGAGAACTTGAATACAAAAAATACTATCTATCTACATCTACTTCTAAAACATCAACAGAACCGATTATTAGCCCTTTAGCTATAGACACAATATTTGATATTGCAAGTTTCTCTCTTTCTCTTAGCGAATATAATAAGAATAAAACCTTTTGGAATGGATTTTGGGTTGTAGCAGATGGTGCAGCAGTTGTATTTCCAGGTGTACCTGCAGTAAGTGGTGTAAAAAGAATGATAGAAGGTAGCACCTCTGTGCTTAAGCCTAGTCTTGCAAAAGGTGTAAGAAAATATAGTGCCCTACAAAATATATCTGCCCCAAGTAATTACAAAGGATCAGGATGGGAAAGACATCATATTTTCGAAAAGCGTTTTGCTAGTAAACTAGGTACTACTTCCGGAAAAATGTTAGCTATCTTTATACCAAAGTACAATTATCATTACCAAATAACACAAAGGATGAGTAAAAAAATCCCGTGGTATGAAGCACCTTTTAAAACTAAAACTCAAATAATACAAGCTCATATTGATGCTTATGGAGAATTATGGGCAGAAAGTGGTTTTGCAGATGAATATTGGGAATTTTTATATAAGTTTTCTAAATACAAACAATATGATTGATTAGTTGAATCGATTCTAATTGCGTTACAATCCTCTTTTTATAGGAGGATTGTAATATTATTTTCTAACCTTCTTCTCTGTTAATATTTCTATACAATGTGGCCTGAGATATTCCTGTTTCCCAACTATTTCAATTATTGAATATTAACTTGAATAATACATCTTTGAAGCTTATCTATGATGCCTTTCAAAAACTTTTAGTCTGCCTTCTTTTTCCCCCTAGAACAAGCTATTACCAATCCTGCCTTTTTCTGTTCACTAATAATTTCCCTTTCCAACACATTAACTCAGCATACTAGCCAATTTCCGAAAGAGAAACCACCCCATAGGTATGGATGTGTCAATCGAATCCTGGATGGAAACAAACTCCACTCCTTTCTTCTCAAAAAACTCATTAAGCTCAATCAAATGCTTTGTACTTCTGTTTATCTTATCTAATTTACAAATAACAATTTTATCTCGATTTTAATATAGTCATTAGCTCTGTCAACTCTAGTCGATTCTTTTTAGTTCCAGTAATCTTCTTCTCTTGATATATTCGCTCACAAGCATACTTCTATAAAGCATCTATCTGCATATTCAAATTTTGATCTATTGTTGAACCCTTGAATATCCAATATTCATCATATACTCCTTTCGAAAATGGTTAATTGTTTGTATTTAGATTATTTGAATTTGAGAATAGTTTTGATAAAAGAAAATCGGTTTTTCAAACCGATTTTTCATAAAAATATATTCTTTTCATAAACGTTCGTTTTTGATAAATATTACTTTTAAATTCTTATGTCGATAGAAGATGAACTTACCTCAACATCAATTAATGCATTTAATTTCCCTTTCACATCATCCAATTTCAAACTGACACATGTAAGGATATTTACTAAATGGCTATATTCATATACATCAATTTTTCTTTTCAAATAAAGACTCTTTAACTTTCTAAGTATCTGGTCATTATAAGAATTTAACGATCTAGTATCATCTATTAATCTCCCTGCTAATAAGGCGCTGCTATTATACTCCAACTGTTTCACCTGCATTTATGTGTACATATAAATTTGTTACTTTCTCCTTAACACCATTTAGCACATCGAATTTCAAATTATCTTTTGCTTTGTTTCTCTCACGGTCGTTTTCTATTTTATTTGTCATTTCAGCTTCTACTTTTTGACAAAAAGCTTGTAAGAAGGAGTAAAGCAAGTCAATTTCTTCCTCATTAAGCAGAAAAGGATATTCTGTATTTTCATCTAGATATTCTAGTTGATCTTTCAATGTAGTTTTAACTTCGTCATATACTTTCATAAGTCTTTTACCTTCTAAATAACCGTAATTTCGTTTCAAGACACTTTTTATACTCTTTCTCATTACGTGCAAATGAACGGTTAATACTTCTGTTTCTGGACCTGTTAATGTAAGTTTCATCTATTTCACCTCAATTATTTTTTTGAATATATGCTGCTGTTGCAAGGACTTCATTTACATACCATTCCGCATGATTATAATGCCATATGGCTTTTCTTTGATTAACACTAAAGTTATTTGCAGCTAGATAATTGGCTGCTGAAAAAATAGCATCTTGTAGATTCCAAGGATCTTTTTTACCGTCTCCGTTTCCATCCACTCCATATGCTTCAAATGTTGATTGAATGAACTGCATATGACCAATTGCTCCAGCACTACTTGTCATGGTCACATGAGTAGAAAAGCTTGTCTCAATATAATGAATCGCTGCTATTACTGTCCAATCAATTCCATATCTATTGGCGGCTGCTTGATATATTGGCACATAGTTTTCTGGAATGTCTTTCACACTCAATATTTTTGAATTTTCGGAATTTAAAATTTCCCTATCTCTAGTTATATGGTCAATAGCTTTTTTATAAGCATTTTCCTTTACTATTAGTTTGCTATATTTTTGTGAAAGCTGCTGATTAGTTTGATCCTTATTCCATTCTGTTTTTAGTTGCTGTCTTTCTGATTCAGTTTGCTGTAGTTTGTTCTGTAATTCTGGAAGACTTGCTGCTTTTACTTCTCCCAAGCTATTAAAAGAAAATAACAAAATACTCATGATAAAAACAAATAGTTTTCTCATCCTGTACTCTCATTCATTTCTTCTAAATAAGTGTTTAGCTTTGTTTCTTCTTTTGAGGTTAATTCATCCACTTTTACAAGGAAATAAGATTTTCTTCCAATCTTTATTTTTCTATCATGACCTAGGGTTTTCGCTCTTTTCCAATGAATACATGACCACGGCAACAGGATATATCCTTGTCTTTTCGCTAGAGTCTCTGCTACTTGCAACGATTGATAAAAAGAGAACTGCTGCATTTTACGTGCGTAAGCAACTATATTTAAAGAATTTGGGTACAGATATAACAATCCTCGTGGATCTTCTTTTTTATAATCTGGTGGAATTAATGAAAAGGTGTCAAATTGAATTTTCATATAATCAGCTTCCTTTCTTTCCCTCGAGCTTTATCATGAATATCTTCTAACTCTGCAAAGAATTTTTCTCCTTCCCTTTCATTCTGGGGAACCGGAAAGTATTGAACCATATTCTCTGTATCATACAATCGACATGCCATAATCTTTTTCGCCTTCCACATAGGAAGAAATTGCTTCATCATAAATTCACCTGTTTGAAAGTCTTGAAAGTGATAAGAAAAGCCTTTATCTCCTATTTTTCTAGCAGTTATTAAAACTTCTGCAATCTGTCTAACCCTTGAATCCACAAAGTTAATGGAAGGAGTGCAGTAAAATTGAACTGACTTCATTTTCCTAGTTAACATGAGTACATCTGTTAAAATTCCTTGCCCATACTTTGTCCATTTTCGATTAGAAAAGACAAGATAGGCTTCATCCCATACACAAATGCTACCTTGCGCTTTAGCCACTTCATACCAGTCAGTAAAGTGTGTCATTGGTCTGCTATCAAATAGATCATAATTGGAGAATAACTCCACATGACCACCGTTTCTTTCTGTTTTTAACTTCCACCAATGAGCTAGAGTAGAAGCTAAAAATGTTTTCCCTGATCCTAATGGTCCTTGTATCACAAAATGATGTGCCATTACTTCTTAATCGCTCCTTTCTCTGCCATGATAATTGGTTTTGGTGGTTTCGGTATTAATGCTTCTATTGCATCTAAATAGTAGTCTGGAGAAGCAACATGTATTTTTCCTTCCATGATAAATTCTATGACCTTTTTATATGGATTTCCTTCTGGATGAAGAAACTTGTTTTCTCCCATCGATTTTAAAAGTAGTAGTGCTTTTATTTGTGGCTCTCGTAAATTTTGTGCTGTACTTTTCATTTCTTCTAAAACTTGTTTTACGTCTGAAATGTGTTGCACTTGTGGAAATAAATCATCCGATATAGCTGATTGCAATTTCTCTGCGTTGCTCTGTTGCATTTAGTGACCAACTCCCCATAAAAATAAATTTCATTTCGTTCTAGAGCGTTTCTCCGACACTCTTTTTTTCTATCAATTGGATAACGTCATTTAGAATAGCTGAAATATTTTCTACTAATGGATGATCAAACACAAAGTCATGATTTACTAACTCATTGGCAGCATGTACTATTCCTTTTAACTCATAAATTTTCCGAATAATTTCTTCACTCATTTTCATACCCCCTAAAACATTAACCCGATGATCGATAACACTAACGCTCCAAACAAAAGACCTTTTGTCCAATCCATGCTAGATGGTGGTAAAGGTGGGCGGTACGCTGTGATCTGTTCCAGAACCATGCTGCGCTCTAAATCTGCTAATCTTTTGGTTTCTAAAATAGATTGAGTAGGAGCGTTATAGAAATAGTTTCTTCCGTCTAACCCTGTTGTTACCACACAATCCAACAACGGTATTTTATATTTCCCTGCTACAATCACACTTTCATGATCAATGTGAGTAACTGTGCTAATATCTGACGTTTTCTGTTCATCATCAAAAACAATTAAAATATCTCTTGTTTCAAATAAATATTCATCATCGTCTTTCTTTTTATTAAATAAACTCATCTGGCTGCTACTCCTTTTCTTCTTCCTTGTTTATTGTTTGAACGTTTCACTACTTTCCAACCCATAAAGGCAACTGTCGCAACTCCTAACGCTGTTCCTGCTCCAACAAAATACATATACATGAAAGCTTCTACCACCACTTAACCCCCTCTTTAACCGAATAGTACATTCTCATAACTGATCTAAAAATTAATAATCCCCCTAGAAAAACAGTAGAGATTAAAATAGATGAAATAACTAATTGCCAAGAAGTCGGCAAATCTCCAAACACTGCAAAATATTGACCTATATTAATTCCTTGTGCTGTTACTAAATTAATACTATCTAGCCTTTCGATTGCTAAATCTAAGAAGGTAATAGGTGGCTGAAATATCTTGTCTAGGAAACTTCTAAATAATTCTTTCATTTCCATTTAATCGCCACCTACCCTTATGGAACTAATTAGTTTAATAGCTGAAATGGCTGTGATAAACCATAAACAAAACAGAATAATATAAGCAATAGAATCTAACTGCAAAGCATTTAAACCATTGAATAACCTTCCTAATATTACACTATATCCATTTCCGCTGCCTGATCTTGGTGTATAGTTTAAACTTGCTAATGTTCTTCCAAATCCAACAACTAAAGACCAAAGTAATTTAGCTGCATTAAATATTACTAAGAACAACTTGACCGCTAATACTCCCACCATATAGAGCAAGTAAATAAAAGCGTCTATTAATGCATAAATAAATTCAAATATAGTAGTCAGTATTTCTACAACATTTTCAAATACTTGAGTAATAAATTCCGCTAACCATAAAATTACGCTCCAGATTAGATCAAACAATTTCCCAAAAGCATCGCCTATGATCCCCATTAATACCTACGCCTTCCCTCGTTGGTGGTTAAGGCACGATTAATCAACTCTATTAGATGGTCGGAAAAAATCACAACCATTAGAATAAAAAGAATAGGAGATAAATAGAGTAAATTCCCTTTAAAGACTATTTCGATAATCCCCTGCATAAGTTCAATTGACATCTAACTACCTCCCTTTTCTTATTTCTCTTGGCATTCTAGGTTCTCTTACAGTTTGCCTTATTTCTCTTTCTCGTCTTGGCTCATTGCTAACCCTACTTATTCTCGGCTCTTTTATGGTTCGTTCTTTACGAATTTTAGGCTGTCTGAATGCACGTTCTCGTACCCTTATTTCTCTACTATCTTTACTATCTACAGTAGTATCTTTTAGTTCTATACGACTTTTATCTTTTTCAAGCTTTTCTTTTTCCATACGTTCTCTTTTTAAGAGCGACCTATCTTTTCTTTCTGATCGATCGGATTGTGTCCTTCTTTCCGTTTCTATCTTTTCCTTGCCTTTTTTTCCTTTAAAAGCATTTATTATCAATCTTCTTAACTTAGGTACAAGCAAGAAAGATAATGCTAATAGTACAAATGGTGCTATTATCCAAAGTGATTGTGAACCTGCGTTAACCAATTCCTTATAATCAAATGGCAGCTGTACATTGTCTATAGTAGATGGTGGCTTGGTTTTCTTTCCTTCTTTTCCACTTTCAGAAATAGGAATGGCTGATACATCGGGATCACCAATAGCTGTATATTTCATATCTGCCTTCGGAATAATTATTTCTTTATTAGTAGCGTCAACTGTTGCATATTCTTGTCCACCTACAAGTATTCTTACTGTTCCTTCTGTAGGTTCATTCCAAGTGAATTTATAATCACCTGTTTCCGTTTCTTCCAAGTTTCCTTCGGTCAAAACCGGTGGCGGTTCTTCTAGTGTAGTGACTTCAATATCGGTATAACCTGTCTCCTGTCCGCTCGTGTCTGTTATGGAAAGCGTATATTCGTAGGTTGTTTCTGGCTCTACTGTTAAGTCATTGAAATATGTTCCATTTGTTTCAAATATTTTTGTTTCGGCTGCTTTTACTGATTCACCAAAAAAGAATCTTAGTAGCGCTGTTTGTTCTTGAACTGTATCCCTGTATATATTTACGTGTTTTAATTTTTCGTTGTTTGGCAATTTCCAAGATAGATCAACTCGTTTAACGTCTGGTTCTGCTGTTACTTCTTTTAATATTAAAGGTTCTGGTGTTTTAATATTTGGATCGTTCCTTCTGTCTCAATATCACCACTATAAAGAGCTGTAATTTTGTAATTGTATGAGGAGTTGAGTTGAATACTATTATCTAAAAAAACTTCTGTTTCTTTATTCAAGGTAGTTAATAAAGTTCCATTACGATAAATTTTTATCCCTGCAAAATGAAAGTTGTTAGTAGGATTTTTCCAAGTTATCTTCACCCCTTCATTCTCATTAACTAAATTTAAGTTTGTTACTTCCTCCTTTACAACTGGGGAAAGTTTTCCTAAAACATCAAATTCATTAATGTTTATATTCGTTGATGAATAATTACTTATCGCAACATATTTAACCTTTTTATATTCGGTAATAGTAACCTTTGAATCTAAGGTTAAAGGTTCGTTTATATAACCTAGATAATTTTTTTGATAGTCAAAAAAGTGCATTCTTAACTGATTGCCAGAAGCGCGAACATAATAAGAGTTAATATCCATGATATTTTCAAACTCAAAAAACAAATGGTCTTTAACAGAATCCAAACTAGAACCACCAGATAGAGTATAAAAAGTGGAATTATTACCATCAGTCACATCATTTGTAGTATCTAAAATTAAATTGATATTCGGACCTACTTTTATATTCTTACCGTCTAATAAACCTCCACTAGCTGCATAAACATTAGTAATTGGCACTAACATAAAAACCAATCCAAAAATTAAAGCTATTTTTTTCAAACGATCACCTTCTCTTTACTTCTTTACTAACTACTTGGAACCGGAAATGATGAATCACCAATAGAAGGTATCGGAAAAGAAGAATTATCATCACTCGGTATAGGTACTTCCCAACTATCCTCGCTTGGTGTTGGCGCTTGGTTTTCTTGCTCGGTTGGAACAGGTGCGCTATTCTCTTGTTCTGTCAGTGTAGGAGCATTGTATTCCTGCTCCGAAGGTGTTGGTGCTTCTGCTCCATCTTCTGTTGGTGTAGGCGCTTGATTCTCCTGTTCAGTTGGTGTTGGAGCGTTATTCTCTAGTTCATTCGGAACGTTAATTGGTGGATCTTCTATCGTTTCTAATGGATTGTCTATATTAAATCCTCCTGTCGGATCATTCCGTTCTTCTATTTCAATTGATTCATTTTTAATATCATTTTCTGAAAAAGTAGAATCCCCTAGTCCTTCTGCTTCTTCTCCAGTAGGTGGCGACAAGTCTATATCCTCCATCAATGTTGGCATTTCTGGCTCACTCGGTAGATCAGGAGCGCTTCCTAATGTATCTGTTAATACGTCTGTCATATCTGACTTTAACCTCGGCGCCATTGTGTTCTCGAATAAGTTTTTCATATCCGACTTGATTCGTGGCGCTACTGTGTCCTCAAAAAGATTCTTCATATCGTTTTTCACTCTTGGTGCAATTTCATCTGCAAATTGTCCTGCAACAACATTCCAATTCGGCATTTCTGGCATATTACTAGCAATTTGATTAATCTTGCTCATATAGGTATCCCATTCTGGACAATCAAAGACAGCACACGAATTAGTAATCGTACAAGATATATTGTCGCTTCCTCCATTGCTTCCTCCTGCATCACCGCCACCGCTGCTTGTATCTCCTGCGGTAAAATTAACTGTTTCAGCAGCAGGGTTAGTGGAATGGGCGATAACAGCATATATTTCTCCGCCATCATCACTAACCAATTTCATAAAGATTGCTCCGTCTGGTGCGGTAACACTTCCAGGAACAGCGTTGCTCCCTATCAAATTGTCAGAGCCTTCACCATACCACAACACCCTTCCGCTTCCTGCTCCGTCTACAGTTACATCTAACCAATAATCATCATGGTTAGTTCCATCTGGTGTCAGATAAGAAGTTTCGCTTGTTGTTCCAAAATAGCCATAATCTAGACTTGCTGCTAGAGTGGTTAAAGGAAGGGAAAACACCGATATAAGAAGGGTTAATACACTAAGTTTTTTAAACATATAATAAACCTCACCCTCTACCTATTAAAAAAGGAAGTAGCCTTAACTACTCCCTTTCTTAGTTTAAGGCTATTATGCCCCTCTGCTTGAACCACCACGGAAAGCATTAACAATAAGCGTGATAAGTTTTGGTACGAACTTGAATGCTAAACCTAATAATACAAATCCCCCAACTAAACCTAGTAATGCAGCACCGCTTGTAACAAGATCGCTAACGTCAAATGGTAATGTAACTCCTGTGAAATCTAATGACATAATAAATTTCCCCCTTAAATATTTTTAATTTTTTTATTAATCTAGCAAAGCTAGTAATTCCTAATAATGCCGTATTTCGTAATCATCATCGTCTTTTTCTTCTTTGTCACTAGCAGCCTTTTTAAAAGCTGCAATAACTATTGTGATAATCATACCAACTGCCATTAAAGCAACAACCATCATCACGCTTGGCATAGAAGTTTTAAGGAGCATTTGGACATACCCCCAAAACTCTGCCATTCTTTCTTCTGTAAAAAAATTAATTTCTGGCATGGGATTAAGTCTGTTTTCCGTTACGGATAGCGTTAATAACTACATTCAACAGCATACCTACTGCAATAATGGCGACGATAACCATTAAGAACGAAGCAACTGTTTTAAGAAAGTATCCGAAAGAGTTCCAGAAGAATGTCCAATTCCATACACCACTAAGATTCAAAGCTTCTCTCCCCCTTCTACTGTTTCAACTTCTTATTGATCTCTAAGATCGTGAGAAATAAAGTAGTTAATACAGTCCATGTGATCAGGCTAATCATAATGTCTGGGTTTCCTAAGAAGACTTTAAATGCAAATGCCATTAGACCGCCTATTTCCATCTACTAGCACCCCTTGTCACTGCATGAACAAGTAAATTAACAATAGGGTAAGTAAGTACACATGCACCCATAAAAACGATATACATAATGACTATTTCTTTAGGTGTAAAAGCAACTGTGACCGTCAAGTAAAAAGACACAATTTATGCTCATTAATTTGAAACACTTTCTTGCCCAAATATGGTCGATCTATGTTTCATTCGATAACTATCTTCATTTAAATGAATTATTTCAACCCGATGTAAAATTCTATCTAGTATAGCTGTTGTAATTGCTTGGTCACCTAATAATTCTCCCCACTCTTTGGGGGCTTTATTTGATGTCAAAATGATGGACGATTGATTATATAAGTCATTGATTAAATGAAAAAATATATTAGCTTCCTGCTGATCCCCCGCCATAAACATCAAATCATCAATAATAACTAAGTCAGCGTCTCTTATTCTTTTCATTCTTGTCTGTGATTTACGTGTGATTTCCTCCGTTTTCAATACATTGATAAGGTCTCCCATCGTAGTAAAGATCACCTTGTAACCTTGGTTTAACGCTTCGATACCTAACCCGATTGAAATGTGGGTTTTCCCGCAACCTGGTGGCCCCAATAGAATGATATTGTGTAATTGTTCTATCCAGGTTAAATCTTTTAATCTATTTAGCTGTTTGTTGCTTAATGACTTCTGTTCTTTTAAATTGAATTCTTCTAATGTCTTCTGGAAAGGAAATGTAGCCCATTTAAATCGTTTCTCTAATTGCTTTTCTTCTCTTCGAGTTTGTTCATATTTTGCTACATCGAAGAGGAACTGAGTAAAGGACGAATCCTTTTGCTCAGCCTCTCTTATTAATGCAGGAAGGTGATTTGCTGTTTCTGTTAAACGTAATGTCTTCATCAAATCTTGTAATTGATTTAGCTGACTCATACAGGTTCACCTTCCAATATGGCAGTGTAGGCATCCACTTCTCTTTTTTGAGCCTCCGTCTCCATAATCCAACCAGAAACTCCTTTTATGTGTGTTACATTCTCAGCGGTATCATGCACCGTATCTCCAACTTGTCGGTGTCGTTTTAAATAGGCAACGACATCGCTAAAATCTGTCGCACCATAAAGGCTCCTTTTTATACATTCATTTAATGCTGCCGATAGAATTTCCCTGTTATTTACTTTTGTCTCTTTTAATATCATTTGGAGCTGATCCCTAATATATCGAGGGTATTTATCTTTTACTGTCTGTAAATAATCATAAGCTATCTCACTGTCATTAAATTGTTGGGCAACGGTATCCATAAATGCATCAATACCTTTTGTTCTATCTCGGCTATGTTTTCTGTCTTTAATTAATAATCCCTTCCCGTCAGGGATAGTATGTTTTGCGATGATTTCTCCTGTTTCATGGCTATAAATGATTAATTCCTTTTCTTCGGTTTTCTTAATGCAGACAGTTTCATATTTGCCAAACGTCCCCAATGGAAGAGAATAACGATTCGATAAATAACGAATAGTATTGTCCTTATGGACGCATCTTGATATACTAGTTTCATAGTTATATTTTACATCTAGATTTTTGGTGACTGGTCGTAAGTGTTGTCTTTCCAGGGAAAACACTTCGACCGGTCTCTTTTTTGTTGTATGATGAACTTTATAGTTGCCGGTTCTATTAAGCCATTCCCATCCTTGTTCATTCCAGGAATCAATGTTATGAAAGACTCGGTGTTTAGCGAAGTTATGTTTAATGAAACCAACTACATTTTCAATTTTTCCTTTACTTTCTGGATCCGACTTACGGCAAACACGAAGGGTTAGATTCCTAGATTCTTTATATTGTTGGAACTCTTGCGTTAGAATTAAATCTCCTCCATTTTCACTTACCACAATTAAACTATCTTGGTCATATACTAATTCTCCTGGTATCCCTCCGTACCACCTAAATGCATTCTCATGTGCTGCAATCACATCTTGGGTAGTAAAAGGCCTATCTAACCACTCCTTATACTTATACCTAGAATTGGATAATACAAAGGCAATAAAGTTAAGTTTAACTTCTTTATTATCACTAGTTTTTTGCTTAGTATGACCAAAGTCAACTTGAATTTGCTCACCCATTGGTGTATCTGGTATAGCTTCATAGATTCGTGGTGAAGTTTCCTTTTTTATTTTATATTCGTCTCGAAGCTCTTTAACATAGGAGCGAACCGTACTTTCACCTACTTTAAAATCTTCATACTTCTCTTTTAACCAGTCTTCTACTTGTGCAGCTGACATATCTGGATGTTCTCTCAGCCAGGATAAAATTAGTTCTTTATAAGGATCTAATTTCTTACTTCTCGACTGAAGAGAGTCTACCCACTCAGACATATCCGAAGGATTCTTTTTTAGATAACGATGAACGGTTGATCTTGAGATTCCTAGTTTTTCTGCTACCTTTTTCTTGCTAAAACCCTTTTTTATTAGCTGATGTATTTCCACATACATTTCCCACTTATCCACCTTTTGCTACCTCCACTGATGAGTATGTTTTGATATAAACATTTTACAATGGATGGTACTTATATTTGTATATTTGGGTAAATAAGTGTTTCTTTTTATCTAGCAAAAACTGTCTACTCTAGTTTAGCAGTCACAAAAAGTTAATGGAGTATTAATTTAGATGTAAAATTTATGAACAAGAGCAGTTTTGACAATATTATTTACACATCCCTCATTTAGCCATGTATCCTCATTAAAAGAAGATGACCCATATAAGCGGCAAAGGAGTGGAATTTCCTCCCCGCTTATACGAGATCATCTTCTTTATTATAGCTCTAGTTCTCCCATTCTAAGGAGTTCTACAACAGCCTGTGAACGCCCCTTCACGCCCAGCTTCTGCATAGCATTAGAAATATGATTTCGAACTGTTTTTTCGCTTATGAATAAATCACTCGCGATTTCCTTAGTCGTTTTATCTTGGACTAACAGTTCAAATACTTCTCTTTCTCTTTTGGTTAATAATGGCTTGTGAGTAAATTCATTCTCCTTCAAGTAGTGTAACCCTCCTTGCCTTTGCCAGCTATGAACTTTGGGATGGGTATAGTTATAGTCTGAATATATTATGTAAGATGACACCTTGGAGTGACTGGATTTATAGAAATTAGGGAAGGGTTTTTCTGTTTTTAAAATTTCTTTCCATTACAATCATTTAACAAAACAATTAAGCATTTATTAACCTTCCCCATTAACAGATAGTGTACATTTGATATTTAGATGGTCGAGTGAAAAATCCACTATATTCTCCCTCCTTTTTCCTAACTTCTTAAAAATCCATGTTATAATTTAAGCAACGAGTAATTATGCAGTAGTTTAATTTCTGTTATCAAAGGAAGTTTTGGTGATATAAATGGACTTAAACATAGATTTTCTAACAAACCTACATAAAGAATTACTTCAGGATATGTACTTTGATTATGATCGGATAGGCACTCCCTATATTGATATCGTAACGATTATGGGTGGGCTATTTTACTTTGAACAACAAACGAAAAAGGCAAGAAAGAATAACTGCTTAATCATTCCCGTTTTCCATGTAAGTCACTGGGAAAAAAATAGGGATGTCTTAGAAATGCTTCTTGATTGGTTAATGGAAGAACCTGTTTATCTTCAGTTCCAACAAATTGATGTGGAATTAATGTCTCCTTCTTTTTATCTTCCTAATAATTATGAAGTAACATTATTTTTCGATGATATGGAATCATTAGTCGGTGTTGCGAAAAATAATTGCTCAGCTTCACCTATTGCCTCTGATTATCTTCGACTTATAAACAAAGAGAATGAGCGGGGTAAGCAAGAAAAATTAGCTGTTTTTCTAAGAAGTAACGTCTCTGCTTCTGGTGAGATTATTGCATTAGATTCAACAATCTATAAGAAGATCTCTAAAAAATTATCAACCGTTAGCACTTGTTTACTCGTATCGATTGCTGCAGTGAAAACGTACTTTAACGGTGGAAGCACTGTATATGTCTATCAAAATAGCAAAATCAATAGAAATGTTTGTATCGATTGGAATGTATTGCACAAATCTACTCATCCGAAAACTTTTAAACTATTAAATGATCTCTATACAAGCTTGGATCTTAATTTAACTATCAAAACTCCTGTATTGCATAAACCTTTACAAATAGGCATAAACGAAATACCAAAAGAATATAAACTACAAATCAAAAATACTATTGACTGTGTGCGAATAAAAAGAAAAGGAAAAGCAGCTGTTACCTTACCATGTGGAATTTGTTTGCCATGCTTGCAAAGAAAAATCACTTTATCTGCAAGTAATAATGAAGTATATGATACATTGTATGAGTATGATTATGGTCAAAAGGTTGCAAATCTGGAAAAAGAGGAAGATAAACGAATCTTAACAGAGACTTTGCAGCATCTAGAAGCTACTATAATTTATTTAGAGAATAACTTAAGCGAACTGGCTAGCGAGGAAAAATCAGTAGCAACTGAATTTATTTTCGCCTATCGTCAATTCAAAGAAAAATATTAGCCGAAAAAAGACCACCAAATGGCGGTCTTTTTTGATTAATGATCACTTCCAAAGAAGTTTTTAAATGCTTGGAACGTTGTTTCACGGTTCAAGGCAGCAATAGATGTTGTCAATGGAATTCCTTTTGGACAAGACTGCACACAGTTTTGAGAGTTACCACAGTTAGCTAGTCCACCATCTCCCATTATCTCTTGTAGTCTTTCCTCTTTATTCATTTCACCTGTTGGATGAGAATTGAATAGACGAACTTGAGAAAGCGGTGCTGGTCCCATGAAATTAGATTTACTGTTTACATTTGGACATGCTTCTAAGCAAACTCCACATGTCATACATTTAGATAACTCGTATGCCCATTGGCGTTTTTTCTCTGGCATTCTTGGACCAGGCCCTAAATCATACGTTCCATCGATTGGAATCCATGCTTTGACTTTCTTTAAGCTATCAAACATGCGGCTTCGATCTACTTGGAGATCGCGGACAACAGGGAATGTTCTCATTGGTTCCAAACGAATCGGTTGTTCTAATTGATCAATTAGAGCTGTACAGGATTGTCTAGGCTTTCCATTTATGACCATTGAACATGCCCCACATACTTCTTCTAAACAGTTCATATCCCAAGAAACTGGAGATGTTTTTTCTCCCTTGGTTGTTACAGGATTTCTGCGAATTTCCATTAGGGCAGAAATCACATTCATATTAGGTCGATATGGCAAAGTGAATTCTTCTACATAAGATGGTGAATTAGGGTCATCTTGTCTTGCAATTTGAAAAGTAACTGTTTTTTGTTCCCCCATTTTATTTCACTCCCTCTTTTTGCTTTGAATAATCTCTTTTTCTAGGTTTGATTAATGAAGTATCGACTTCTTGATAATGGAGATCAGGAGCCTTATCTTCCCCAACAAATTTAGCCATTGTTGTTTTTAAGAAATCCTCGTCATTTCTTTCTGGGAATTCTGGTTTATAGTGCGCTCCACGGCTTTCGTTTCGATTGTATGCACCGAGTGTGATAACACGTGCAAGATGAAGCATATTCTGTAATTGACGAGTGAATACTGCCCCTTGGTTAGACCATTTTGCTGTATCATTAATATTAATATGTTTATATCGCTCTAACAGCTCTTGAATTTTATCGTCTGTTGCTAATAATTTATCGTTGTAACGAACAACTGTAACATTATCGGTCATCCATTCTCCTAATTCCTTATGTAGAACATAAGCATTTTCTGTTCCATCCATTTTCATAATATCCTGCCATTTAGATTCTTCTTCTTTAATAGCGGAATCATATAAGGAAGTAGATAAATCTTCTGCACTTTTGCTTAATCCACTTATATATTTAACTGCATTCGGGCCTACAACCATTCCACCATAAATCGCTGAAAGTAAGCTGTTTGCTCCTAAACGGTTTGCTCCATGCTGAGAGTAATCACATTCTCCTGCTGCAAATAGACCTGGAATATTGGTCATTTGATCATAATCCACCCATAATCCACCCATTGAGTAATGAACCGCAGGGAAAATTTTCATCGGAAGTTTACGTGGATCTTCGCCAGTGAATTTTTCGTATATCTCAATAATGCCACCTAATTTAATATCTAATTCTTTAGGATTTTTATGAGATAAGTCTAGATACACCATATTTTCCCCATTGATGCCGAGCTTTTGGTCAACACAAACATGGAAAATCTCACGTGTCGCAATATCCCTAGGCACAAGGTTTCCGTAGGCTGGATATTTCTCTTCTAAGAAATACCACGGCTTCCCATCTTTATATGTCCAGATACGTCCGCCTTCCCCACGAGCTGATTCACTCATTAAACGCAGTTTATCGTCACCAGGAATAGCAGTTGGATGAATTTGGATAAATTCCCCATTAGCATAATAGGCTCCCTGTTGATACACAACAGATGCTGCTGAACCAGTGTTTATAATAGAGTTCGTAGATTTTCCGAAGATAATTCCAGGGCCTCCAGTTGCCATGATAACAGCATCTGCAGGGAAGGATTTAATCTCCATTGTTTTTAAGTCCTGTGCTTTAATCCCTCTACATACACCTTCTTCATCTGTGATAATACCAAGGAATTCCCAGCCTTCATACTTAACTACAAGCCCATCAACTTCATATCTTCTAACTTGTTCATCTAAAGCATATAGAAGCTGTTGTCCTGTCGTTGCCCCAGCAAAAGCTGTTCGGTGATACTGTGTTCCTCCAAAACGGCGGAAATCAAGTAACCCTTCTGGTGTACGGTTAAACATTACACCCATTCTATCCATCAAATGAATAATTCCAGGGGCTGCTTCAGCCATCGCCTTGACAGGTGGCTGGTTTGCTAAGAAATCTCCGCCATACACTGTATCGTCAAAGTGCTCCCACGGAGAATCTCCTTCCCCCTTCGTATTTACCGCTCCATTTATTCCACCTTGGGCACAAACGGAGTGTGATCTTTTTACAGGTACAAGGGAAAATAATTCTAAAGGAGTCCCTGTCTCTGCTACTTTGATTGCTGCCATTAGTCCTGCTAAACCACCGCCAACGATGATAACTTTCCCTTTCTTCATAACAAACGTTCACTCCTTCATCTATTGCTCTACTAAACTACTATTTATTAAACAAACGCGAATATTGCTCGTACACCTACTATTGTTAATGCAACAAATATTCCTAGCGTTACATATGTATTAATTCGTTGAGATTTAGGAGAAACAGTGATTCCCCAGCTTACACAGAATGACCACAATCCATTAGAGAAGTGGAAAATGGTTGAGATAACTCCTACTAAATAAAAAATAAGCATCCAAGGGTTTGCCAAATTTTCGCTCATCATCTCATAGTTCACTTCTTGCCCTAATTGAGCGGCTACCCTTGTTTCCCATACATGCCAAACAATAAATATTAATGTAATGATCCCTGTCACCCTTTGAATATAGAACATCCAATTTCGGAAAAATCCGTAGTTTTTAGTATTATTTTTGGCTGTAATCGCAATATAAATTCCATATATTGCATGATACAATATCGGTAAAAATATTACAAAAATTTCTAAAAAATACCGAAAAGGTAAATGCTCCATAAAGCCAGCTGCCTTGTTAAAGGCTTCTGCGCCTCTAGTTGCAAAGTGATTGACAACTAAATGTTGGATCAAAAATACTCCCACTGGAATCACCCCTAATAAAGAGTGAAGCCTTCTGAATAAAAACTCTCGATTTGCTGCCATAAAATTCCCCCCCTAATTGATGACATACTCCCTTTGCCTCTAAAGCGATAACAAAACCAAAAATTCTTACAATTTAGTGACAATTTAATTGTACTCTTAAAAAAAAATGCGGTCAAGAAAACGGATACATTAAATAAATTTTCTTTCGCTTTTTTTCTAACTATATGTGAAAAAAAGTAAAAATTTCCTCCTTTCTATTATTCGCATAAATTTATCACGCAAATCAAATAATAGAATTATCAATAAAAGCTTTTATACTTAATTCGGTAACATTGTAAATCCCTGAAGTTTTAATCAACTTAGAATATTGTGTAGTTACAAACTACATTGTCCTAGTAAGTACTTTTTTAACTTTCTAATTTAAATATCATTCGTTTTTCTTATGATTTTTTTCCGTTTTTACAGTATACTATTTAGACAATATATTTTATTCTATTTTATTTGGAATCCATACTTCTTCCTAAACAATGGTGTGGAATTACCGTGAATACTTAAAATGATTACTTTTTTTAGAAGATAATTCTTGTAATTAAGTGAATATAATAGAATGGTAGAAAGAGGAGAGCATATTGAGTGATTTAACATCCGTAGAAGAAAAAACACAAGTGGAAACTGACCCACTTACTGTTCCCGCATATGGATACGAATTAATTCGAGAAATACTTATCCCAGAATTATTAGGTCGAGATACTCCTGACCTATTGTATTGGGCAGGTAAACGTATTGCTCGATTATTTCCTTTAGATGCAATAGAAGAAGCTTATACCTTTTTTCAAAAAGTCGGATGGGGAAATTTAGAAGTAGTTAAACAAACAAAAAATGAAATTACTTATCAATTATCCAGTGATCTTATCGAAAAAAGATTAAAAGAAAAAGGGAAATGTACATTTCAACTTGAAGCAGGTTATTTAGCACAGCAATATGAACAAACGAAAAAAGTTATTGCTGAGGCCTTTGAAGACCCAAAAAGAAAAGATAAAAAAATAACCATTACGGTTCGTTGGGATAGTAAAGATCCAGTAGTAGAATAAAGAGATGACTCCATATGACGAAAGGAATTTTTTATTAGTTCCTTGTTGCCATATGGAGTTTTTTTAAATAGTAAATGTATTAATCTTTTCTTGAAGTTCGACAGCTACATCTGATAATGAGCTGGCTGCTGCTTTTATTTCCTGCATTGCTGCTAATTGTTCTTCTGTTGAACTTGCCATTTCCTCTGAGTAAGCTGCATTCTCGCTTGAAATAGTTAATAATTCATTGGCTGATACACTTACAGCTTGTACCTGCTCTGCTATTTGATTAGACAGGTTAGCAACTTCCGTCATTTGTGGTGAGATAGTTTTTACGCGCTGAATAATACCATTAAAAGCTTCTGTCGTTTGCTTTGATGCCACTATTCCATTTTGAACACTTTTCGTAACTGCCCCCATCCCTTCGACGGTCGTTTTTGTATTCGTAAGAATGTTTGTAATAATATCACCGATTTCTTGCGCAGATTGTTCGGACTGCTTGGCAAGTTTTCCAACTTCCGTCGCAACTACGGCAAATCCTTTTCCATGCTCTCCTGCTCTTGCTGCTTCTATTGCAGCATTTAAGGCAAGCAAATTAGTTTGGTTAGCTATGCCACTAATAGTCTCTACAATAGATTCTATTTCTTGCGAGCGTTCTTGTAAGGACAGTATTTGCTGGTTCGATGATTCCACCGAATGATAAATTTCATTCATCTGGCTCAGCGTATTGTTTACTGTATTCTCTCCTTCTTGCGCCTGTATGACCGTCTCATTTGTCAATGTGGAAACAATTTTTGCACTTTCAGCAACTTTGTTAATATGATTCTCTATGTCCTTTAATGCATTAGTATTCTTTGTTAAATTATCTTTTTGCATTTCAGCCTTACTTGCTACTTCTTCCAATGCCCCAGCAACGTATTCAGATGCTGAAGCTGTTTGATCCGAGCTTGCAAGCAATTGCTCAGAAGAAGCTGCAACATGTTCCGATTTTTCATTTACATCTTTTATAATATTATGTAGATTTTCAGCCATATTCTTTAATGCTAGAGCTACTTGGCCAATTTCATCTTCTCTAAGAATGTCTACTTTCTCTGTTAAATTTCCTTCACTCATTTTTATTGCTGATTCCTTTAATTTGTTTAATGGTTTAATAAAAGAATTGATAAGTATGAATATAAAGAAACCGCTCACTAATAGAGAGACCACTATTACTAAAACTGTTTGATATAGTATAGGAAAAGTCATATCATTAATTTCTGATTTATCTACAACACCAGCGAGTTTCCAGCCCACTGTTTCATTGGTTATATATTGCATAATATATTTATTTCCACCGTCAGTTAGATCGATACTTCCCTCGTTTTTGTCAAACATTTGATTGAACACAGACTGTTTCGCAGTTGTACCTGCTTCTTCTTTAGGATGAACGATATATTTTTTATCTTGATTAAAAATAATGATAAAGCCTTTATCTCCTATTTTCACATCTGAAACTAAGCTTTTTATTCGCTCTAAGCTTACTTCCATCCCTACTACACCTTTTTTATCCTCCGTCTGCTTTGAAACTGCAACAACTAAACTGCCTGTGGCAATTGATGTATAAGGACTAGAAACATAAACAACCCCTTCTTTTTCCATCCCGTTTGTATACCATGCATCTTTCCTTGGATCATAGCCTTTACCAAGAATGCTATTAGGAGATTGGATGAGTGTTCCTGCTTTCGAACCAAAGAAAACGCTCTCAATTCTGGGTTCAATTCCATGTATTTATCAAATTCTGTCCTTACCGTCGTGTTACTTTCTTCTGATTGTTCATCAAATTTAATTTTCTCCGAATAAATAACCGTTTGATAAATACTGGTACCTAATATATTTCTAATGATATTGTCCACAATTTTCACATTTTCATGGGAAGTGTTTAAAAATTGATTTTCCATTTCATTTCTCGCTTTTATATAAGAAAACGTGCTTATAATTAAACTTGGAATAATTAAAATTAGGGCAAAAGAAATAATCATTTTTGTTTTTAACTTAATCTTAAATCTTTTTGAACTGTTTTTTGTAGTCCTATTTACTCTATCCCAAATCTTCATCTTCATATCAGGACCTCCTTTATAGTAAAATATTCCTCTTTTCCTATCTTACCATATAAATTAAGCGTTTTCATAAAAATTATTTTGTTTTTAATTTTTGAAAATCCCTTAATCTCGTCTATCAATATAGAATGGAAATTAAAACGCATTTCTAAAAGAAAAAGCACCTTCTTCTATGCTTTTACTTTTAGAAGGAAGGGGCTTTTTGTCTTAATTATGCATTCACAGGTAGTTTAGCTAATTCAAACGCATCGTGTAATGTTTCTACTGCTTTCACCATATTCTCTTTTTCAATCACAGTAGATACTTTAATTTCTGATGTGCTTACCATCTTAATAACAATTTCTTCAGTTGATAATACTTTAAACATTTCTGCTGCTACGCCAGGATTAGAAATCATTCCAGAACCTACAATCGATACTTTTGCTAATCCTTGTTCTGAAGTGACTTTATCATATCCTAATTCGGCTTTATTTTCTTCTAACACTTTCAATGTTTCTTCTAAATCACTATCTTTAATTGAAAAAGATAGGTTAGTCAACTGATCATTTGTTAAACTTTGAATAATGATATCTACATTTATATGATGGGATGCAAGTGTTGTAAAAATAGTAGAAAGACTTGTTAGCGGATTTCTTAATCCAAATACCGTAACACTCGTAATATTATCTTCAAACGCAACTCCACGTACGACTAAATTTTGTTCCATTGAAACTTCCTCCTCGATGATCGTTCCTTCTTCTTGTTCCATACTTGAGCGAACCACTAATGGCACTTGGTAGTTTTTTGCATATTCTACTGCTCTTGGATGCAAAACGCCTGCTCCTAAATTAGCTAGTTCCAACATTTCGTCATAGGAAATTGCTAATAGTTTTCGCGCATTCTTCACAAAACGAGGATCGGTTGTAAAAACGCCTGTTACATCTGTATAGATATCACATTTTTCCGCTTTTAACGCTGCTGCAATAGCAACTGCCGTAGTATCTGAACCACCACGTCCAAGGGTTGTTACATCCCCTGTTTCTGTGACTCCTTGAAATCCAGCAACTACAACTACTTTTCCCTGTTGTAATTGTCCTTGCACTTTTTCCGTTTGAATATTTAATATTCGTGCATTGCCATGGACATCCTCTGTTTCTATTCCCGCTTGCCAGCCAGTATAAGAAATAGCCTCTACTCCTTTTGCCTGTAAAGCCATAGACAGTAGACTTATAGTAATCTGCTCCCCAGTGGAAAGTAATACATCCATTTCTCGTTTAGATGGCTTTTGATTTATCTCATTCGCTAGTGTTACAAGAGAATCTGTTGTTTTTCCCATAGCAGACACAACCACTACTACATCATTACCACGATTCTTTTCCTTGATTACTCTTTCTGCTACATGTAGAATTCTTTCTGCGCTGCCTACTGAAGTTCCACCAAACTTTTGTACAACTAATCCCAAAGTCATTCCCTACCTTCTTGTAATCTTAGAGGTTTCTTTTTATTTCCCCTTGCTTTTCTTTTATGTATTACTATTTTCTCTGTGGCAAACTGAAATAACGAAAAAATAGATGAAGACAATAAAAAAAGCAATGAGAATATCTCATTGCCGTGCAGTCCAATTAACAGTATTAATATGCACAAACAGTGAGATAGCTCTCCAAAACAGTTCCTTGTTTTGACAGTCTTACATTTATTCAATGCAAAACCAGTAAAAAAAGCAATGAGAACTTTCCTTACTTCGGCGATCTATCCCTTTCATAATTCTTCTCTGAAGCTCATTCTTCTCCGAATTATTACTCTTGAAGTTCGCACCTCTACCTTCACTTATTAAGTTATAAGTTGCCATCATTATAGCACAGTGTTTTTATTACGACAATTATTATTTTTTATTCCTGTAATTTAGCAAGTAATTGTTCTGCCACATTTGCTGGAATTCCTATTTCTAAAAACTCTTCGATTGAAGCTTCCTTCATTTTCTTTACAGAACCAAACGTTTTTAAAAGAAGCTTTCTACGTTTTTCCCCAATTCCAGGAATTTCATCTAATAAAGATTGAAAAGCATTTTTTCCTCTTAATTGACGATGGAATGTAATCGCAAAACGGTGAACTTCATCTTGGATTCTTTGTAATAAATAGAACTCCTGACTATTTCGCGCCAGTGGAATAATCTCTAATGGATTTCCAAATAGAAGCTGAGAGGTGCGGTGCTTATCATCTTTCACTAAACCAGCTACTGGAATATCTAAGCTTAATTCATCAAGCAAAACCTCTCTTACTGTTTCCAAGTGACCTTTTCCTCCATCAATTAATAATAAATCGGGAAGCGGCAATCCTTCTTTTAGAACACGCTGATACCTTCTACGAATAACTTCACGCATTGATTCATAGTCATCTGGGCCTTTAACAGATTTGATTTTATACTTACGATACTCTCGTTTCGCCGGTTTTCCATCAATAAAGACGATCATTGCTGACACAGGGTTAGTCCCCTGAATATTACTGTTATCAAATGCCTCAATGCGGAGCGGAGTATAGATACCCATTTGTTTCCCTAGATTTTCAACTGCCTTTATTGTTCGCTCTTCGTCTCTTTCAATTAAGGAAAACTTCTCCTTCAAAGCGTTTTTTGCATTTTTATTAGCCAATAATACAAGTTCCTTTTTTTGCCCTCTTTGCGGTTTTATCACTTTCACCTTTAATAATTCCTCGACAATATCGCTTTGGATATCGTCTGGAAGATAAATTTCCTTCGGTTTAAAATGATTGGCTTTCTCATAAAATTGTCCTAGATATGTTAACATTTCCTCCTCTGGCTCTTGATAAATAGGAAACGTGCTAACATCTCGTTCAATTAGCTTTCCTTGGCGGACAAAAAACACTTGAACACACATCCAACCTTTATCATAGGAATAACCAAAAATATCTCTATCTACTAAATCGGTCATCATCATCTTTTGCTTTTCCATCGTTGCTTCAATATGAGCAATTTGGTCGCGATATTCTTTCGCACGTTCAAAATCTAATTCTTCCGATGCTGCCATCATCTTTTCAGACAGCTCTTTTTTTATCTCTTTATATCCACCATTTAGAAATTTCGTAATATCATCTGTCATCATCTTGTATTCTTGCTCTGGAACCTCGTTTACACAAGGTGCAAGACATTGTCCTAAATGATAATATAAGCATACTCTATCTGGTAATACATTACATTTGCGCAAAGGATAGATTCGGTCAAGAAGCTTTTTGGTTTCGTTTGCTGCTTGGACATTAGGATAGGGACCAAAGTATTTCCCTTTATCTTTCTTTACATTTCGAGTGGTTATAAGCCGTGGATGTCTTTCAGCCGTCAATTTTATAAACGGATAGCTTTTATCATCCTTCAGCATAATATTATATTTTGGATCATGCTTTTTTATCAGATTTATTTCTAAAATAAGCGCTTCGATATTGGAAGAGGTTATGATATATTCAAAATCTTCTATTTCATTGACAAGTCTTAATGTCTTTCCATCATGAGAGCCTGTAAAATAGGAGCGGACTCGGTTTTTTAACACCTTTGCTTTTCCTACATAAATAATAGTGCCTTGGCGATCCTTCATTAAATAACAACCAGGCTGATCAGGTAAGATCATTAATTTATTTTTAATGATGTCGTTCAAGTTTTTCCCTCCCAGCTAAAAACAATAAACAAACGAACATATATACTATCTTCTCTAATTATAGAGAATTTCGTCGATTCATCAAGAAAAAAGTATAGAATGGAAATAATTTGATGAGAACGGTTTATTTTCGAATGGGGAGATGAGGAGGATGAAAGTATTTTCGCGCTATCCATTGTTTTGAAGAACGCCTTTTTTTCTCTTGTACTCTTTCCTTTTTATACTTTCCTTCCCTTGATATACAATCTTTTCGGTCGGTCCAGTCTACACACAACGCTGGTCACCACCTTTAATAAAAAAACTGCAAACACTATCACATATTTTGAGTGTGTTTACAGTTTCTTTCTCTTCAACGAAGAAAGTTATTAATTAAACATGTTTTGCTAATAATTCAGAAAGAGCTTCTTTTGGTTGGAATCCAACTACTTTATCTACTACTTCACCGTCTTTAAGAACTAGTAAAGTTGGGATACTCATTACGCCAAATTTAGATGCTGATCCTTGGTTTTCATCTACATCGACTTTAACGATTTTTACGCTATCTCCAATTTCTCCATCAAGCTCTTCAAGAACTGGAGCGATCATTTTACAAGGTCCACACCATGGTGCCCAGAAGTCTACTAGTACTACACCTGAACCTGTTTCTTCTTGGAATGTTTGATCTGTTGCATGTGTAATGGCCATTTATTATTTGCCTCCTTATTTGATAAACTAACAATATCGAAAGTATACCATGCTTTCAGTAATGATACTAATAATATGTTTCAAGTATCATTTTCCCCCACTAGTACTTAATACATTCACCATTATTAGAACGTTCCGGTTTTGTCCCATTCTTTAATTAAAGCAGGAATTATGTCAAATAAATCCCCTACAATCCCATAATCAGCTACTTCAAAAATAGGAGCATTTGGGTCTTTATTGATAGCAATAATTGTTTTAGCGGATGTGACGCCAACAAGATGCTGAATAGCACCTGAAATACCACAAGCGATATAAACATCTGGGGCGACGGTTTTTCCTGTTTGTCCAAGTTGAATAGAAGCATCGCATATTCCTAATTCTACAGCCCCTCTTGATACACCAACCTTTCCGCCAAGTATTTCTGCTAATTTATTTATTAAAGCAAATCCTTCTTCATTCTGTATTCCTCTTCCAGCACCAACAATAATTTTCGCATCCACTAGCCCTATTACATCAGCCTTTTTTTGTTCTAAGCCAATTAAAGCTGTGATTGGCTGATCAATTGTTACTTTCAAATTATAAATGCTTGGGTTTGATTTCCTTTTCCTTTGTGATGCTGACCATTTTTTTGGCTTAATGGTAACAAGAAAAGCAGAATCATTATTAACTTCTATTTTTTCGATTAATTTGCCAGAATAAACAGGGCGATTAAAGGACAGCTTGCCATCATAAAAGTCAAAGCTCTCTACATTCGAATATAACGGTAGGTCCCATTTTTCACTTAGATAGGGAGAGAGGGATCTTCCAATATCTGTGTGTCCATTTAGAAGGATAGTAGGCTTGAGTTGGTCCCAAACAGATAATAGTGCCTTTGCATACGTTTCATTTAAAAATCTCGAAAGCAAAGGGTGTTCCACGATCACTATTTGATCGACATCATATTGGTGCCATTCAGATTCATCCTTTTTTATGTCGTCTCCCATTATTAAAAGGATAATGTCTGCCTCTCTTTGTAATTGCTTTGCTGCTGAAATACACTCAAGCGTAATGGAGGCAAGCTTATCTTGTTGATATTCTCCTAAAATAACAATTTTATCTTTCACTATGAACCCCTCCATAACTTTTCATTGCAATGATTTTAATAATTTGTTTAATGTAACTGCCTTATCCCATGTTTCCCCTTGAATCATCGTCTGTTTACGTTTTAACTGTGGATATGAATATTCGCTTAAAGTATTATGTGATAGACTTTCTTGTGATTGTTTGAATAATAGGGGCTTCTTTTTTGCTTTCATAATTCCGGCAAGGGATGGTAGACGAGGAACATGTAAACCTTGTGGGATGGTAATTAAGATAGGAAAAGGAACACGAAATGACTCTATGTCCCCATCAGTATTTCTTCTAATTAGTGCATTTCCTTCTTCTTCTTCGATCCGTATTGTTTTGGTAAAGAATGGGATATCTAATGAAGCTGCAAGACGAGGTCCTACTTGACTGGAGGCTCCATCTGTAGAAAAATCTCCTGCAAGAATTAAATCATAGTCAACATCCTGTATATACTCCTTAATCTTTTTAGCTATATTAGTTGGTGCCTGTTCGTTTGGATTACATTCTATTAAGACCGCTTCATCCGCTCCCATAGCCAAAGCTACTCTTAATTGCTTTTCGCCTTCTTTTTTGCTTACCATTACGACCGTGATGTGACCACCATATCTCTCCTTTAATTGTAAAGCCTCTTCTAGACTTATTGCATCTGGGGGATTAATGATGAAATCCTTTTCCTCTGCAAAAACTTGTCCAGATTCAAGTACGAAAGTAGCATCAGGAGAAATGGTTCTCGATAATAATACAACCATATGCAATCCTTTTTTACTCATTTCCTTCTTCACTTTCTTTCTTCAATTGTCTTCGCAATATTTTCCCAACCGCTGTTTTTGGAAGTTCTTCCCTAAATTCGTAAATACGAGGGACTTTGAAGGAAGCCAATCTTTTTCGCATAAACTGATCCAATTCTTCTTCTGTAACCGTCATTCCCTTGCGCATTACAATAAATGCCTTGACTGTTTCTCCTCTATAAGAATCTTTTACTCCAACGACGGATGCTTCCATAATAGCAGGATGCTCATACAGAACTTCTTCCACTTCACGAGGGTAAATATTAAAGCCACTGGCAATGATAATATCCTTTTTCCGATCAACGATATAAAAATAGCCATTTTCATCCATATATGCGATATCGCCTGTTAATAACCATTCATCCTTTAAAACTTTGTTTGTTTCTTCTTCGTTATTCCAATACCCTTTCATCACTTGTGGTCCCTTTATTGCAAGCTCTCCAATTTCACCTACCGGTAATATTTCGCCTGTTTCTAATGAAAAAATAGCTGCATCCGTTCCTGGCCATGGTACACCAATGCTTCCTTTTACAATTTCATTGTCCCAAAGAAAATTCACATGGGTAACAGGGGACGTTTCCGTTAATCCATAGCCCTCTACAATTTTCCCGCCTGTCTTTTCCTCAAATTTCTCAATTACATCTACTGGTAATGGCGCAGAGCCACTAATCGCGCCTTTAATGGAGGAAAGATCATATTTGCTAATATCTGGGTGATTCATTAAGCCAATGTAAATGGTCGGCGCTCCTGGGAATACGGTCGGTTTTTGTTTATCGATCGTTTTTAATAGACCAGTTACATCAAATTTTGGAACAAGAATCATTTTATACACTTCCATTACGGATAAAACAAGGACTGTCATAAGCCCATAAACATGAAATAACGGCATTACTGCAAGCATTTTTTCTTTTCCTTTTTCCATCTTATACAGCCATTGTCTGCACATGGAGGTATTGGCAACTAAATTTTGATGGGTTAAAATAACACCCTTTGGAAATCCAGTCGTTCCTCCAGTATATTGTAGAATCGCGATATCCTCTTCAAAACTAATCGGTACTTCCTGAAGATCTGTTGCTTTTGTTTTTATTGCTTTGGTAAAAAGATGAATGGCTTTCGATGATGGAATAATTAGGGGTTTTCCTAGCTCTTTTGCTTGGATGAATGGATAGACGATATTTTTAGGAAATGGTAAATATTCTTTAATGGATGTAATGATAATATGCTCGAGATTTGTTTGTTCCTTCACTTTCTCCACTCTGTTATAAAGCATATCTAATGTTATGATTGCTTTTGCGCCTGAATCTTTCATGATAAATTCTATTTCTCGTTCTTGATACAGAGGATTTACCGGAACAACAATTCCTCCAGCCTGCAAAATTGCATAAAAGCTAATGACAGTTTGAGGAATATTCGGAAGCATCACAGCTACCCTGTCCCCTTTTTTCACACCTAAGCTTTGTAAAAATACTGCTAATTGCAATATTTGTTTATAAAGGGTTTTAAAAGTAATTTCTTTTCCCATAAAATGAATAGCTTTATGTTTCGGATACTCACTTGCTGCGTATTTTAATAATTGTGGGAGAGTATCTGCTCGATAGTAGACATTTTTGGCAATTTGGTCAGGATAAAGTTTTAACCATCTTTTCTCAGTTTCCAACACAATTCCTCCATTTAATTCTATTGTTGTACTAGCTTATTATATGGAGGAATCTATTCATTGGATTATGTATAAGCCTACTTTCAGCATAATTGAAAAAATATGCGTTATGCCAATCTAATGATAAGCCAAAAAAGAACCATCACTAAGTGATAGCCCTTTCTAATATACTTATTGCTATTAAGAAATACCTGCGCCAACTACAAAAGATAAACCAACAGAAATAATCATCGAGATAAACCCTACAGCGCGATTATCATTTTTAATTTCTTCATCAATTTTAAATTTTGGTGTTAAAAATTCAAAGATGAAATAGCCGATTAACAATAATCCAAAACCATATACACCCCAGATAATCATTGTCAATAAAGAATCATTATGCATAATTGAATGCCTAAATACATTCATGATTCCAAACATTTTGCCCCCTGTAGCCATCGCAACTGCTAGATTGCCATTTTTTATTTCATCCCAATTATTATATTTGGTTACAAGTTCAAAAATAGCCAAAAATACAACAAGACTTAAAATTACGACACTATAATCCCCTGCTGTTTTTACATACTCATTTCCCCAAAATTGATTCATATGGTTTCTCCTCTGCTAGATTTCTAAAAAAACATTATTTAAATTCTACAACTGTTACACCGCTTCCGCCTTCTCCAGCTTCCCCAAAACGGATATTCTTTACTGCCCTGTGATTTTTCAAATATTCCTGAACTCCTGAACGAAGTGCTCCTGTTCCTTTTCCATGAATAATTGATACACGAGGGTAGCCAGCAAGCAGGCTGTCATCGATATATTTTTCAACTCTCGAAAGTGCATTTTCAAATCTTTCGCCACGTAAATCTAATTCCAAACTAACATGATAGTCTTTTCCCTTTATCGTAGTTAAAGGTTTGGTTTCAACTACTTTAGGTGCTTTAATGAACTCAAGATCCTTTTCTTTTACCTTCATTTTCATAATACCAATTTGTACTTGCCATTCTTTATTGGAAACCTTTTCTAATAATTGTCCCTTTTGATTAAAGGTTAGAACCTTCACTTCATCACCAGGTTGATATACATGGTTCCTATTGGATACTACTTGTTGTTTTTTCATTTCTATTTGTGGTGTTGCATCCTCTAATCGTTTTCTTGCATCAATTAGTTCATGCTCTTTTATTTCCACGCGTTTTTCCAGCTGCATTTTTCGTAAATCGCCAATAACAACTTCTGCTTCTTTTTTAGCATTTTCGATAATTTCTTTTGCTTCCCTTTTGGCTTTCTCTTGTAGTGTTTCTTTCTTCTCGTAATACTCCATTACTTGCTTCTGTAAATCACGATGAAGCATTTCAGCTTGTTTTAACAGATCTTTCGCATCTTCATGCTCCCGTTCTGCCTGCTTACGGCTTTCCTCTAGGGAGGCAATCATGTTCTCAATCTTATTGCTGTCTTCACTTACATGAGAGCGAGCAGCGTTAATGACGTCTTCTTTTAAACCTAGTCGTTTACTAATTTCAAAGGCATTACTTCTGCCAGGTACTCCAATAAGTAATCGATAGGTTGGACTTAATGTTTCAATATCAAATTCGACACTTGCATTTACTACTCCATGTCGATTGTACCCATATGCTTTTAACTCTGGATAATGAGTAGTTGCGATGACTCTTGCCCCTCTATTATTTACTTCATCCAGAATGGAGATAGCAAGTGCAGCTCCTTCTTGAGGGTCTGTACCCGCCCCTAATTCATCAAATAAAACAAGACTCTCATGATCCACTTTTTCGAGAATACTTACGATATTAACCATGTGAGAGGAAAAAGTACTCAAAGATTGTTCAATCGACTGCTCGTCTCCAATATCTGCATAGACGGATTTAAATACACCCATTTCCGAACCGTCTAATACTGGAATCTGCAGACCGGCTTGTGCCATTAGCGTACAAAGTCCTACTGTTTTTAGCGTTACTGTTTTACCACCTGTATTTGGTCCTGTGATAACAATAGATGTATACGTATCCCCTAGAACAATATCATTCGCCACTACTACTTCAGGCGGGATTAATGGATGTTTTGCTTTAAGAAGAATAATCTTGCCTTCATTATTAATTTTCGGCTTTGACGCTTTTAAACGATGCGCATATTTTGCTTTTGCAAACATAAAATCGATATCTGCTAATACGTTGACAATATGCAATAATTCTTCTTCATATTGAGCAACAAGTGCAGTCAACTGTGTTAAAATACGATCAATCTCTTGTTGTTCTTTGACACGAATCGCTTGCAGTTCATTATTTAATGTAACAACAGATTGCGGTTCAATAAATAAAGTTTGCCCAGAAGCACTTTGATCATGAACAATCCCACCATAGTTGCCTCGATATTCTTGTTTAACAGGGATTACATAGCGATCATTTCTTATCGTAATAATGCTATCAGAAAGCATTTTTTGAGCATTGGAGGAACGAATCATGCTTTCTAATTTCTCTCGCACCTTTGCTTCATTTCTGCGCAGCTGATTTCTTAATGTTCTAAGTGCATCACTTGCACTATCCATTACAGCACCTTGTTCATCAATAGCCATCTTTATTTCTTCTTCTAATTCAGCAAGTACGATGATACTATCTGTTAAAGTGAAAAGAATCGGGACAGCCTCTTCTTCATGAAATTCTTCAGTAAAACGTTTCATTTGTCTACTTGCATAGACTGTGCTGGAAATTTGCGTTAATTCTGATGGACTAAGCATACCGCCAATAGAGGATCTTTTCACATGGGCACGGATATCATAGATTCCATCAAGAGGAATCGATCCACGCATACGATACACCTTAGCTGCTTCATCTGTTTCATCTTGCCATCTTCCTACTTCGCTATAATCAGTAGATGGGACTAACCCCTCAACTTTATCCCTTCCTAATGAAGAGGACACATGCTCAATTAATTGAGCTTTAATTTTATCAAATTCTAATGTTTTTAATACTCTATCCTGCATGGAGTAATCTCCTTTGCTATCCCATTTTACGGATTTAATAATATTTTTGTCGACAAACTAATTAGCCTTTATATAAGAAGGCTAATAATTCTTCTTTTGACATTGCATTTAATACGGTTGATTTTTTTATCCAGCCTTTTTTTGCTGTAGATACGCCCATTGCCATATTGTGAAGCTCATGTTTATAATGTGCATCTGTATTAATGACAATCTTCACTCCAGCATCTTGTGCCATTTTGACATATGTTGCATTTAAATCTAAACGGTTAGGATTACTATTCAGTTCTAGAACTGTATTCGTTTCTTTCGCTAATTGAATAAGCATTTCCATATCGACATCATAGCCATCTCTTTTTCCAATTTTTCTTCCCGTTGGATGAGCAATAATATCAACATACTTGTTTTCCATGGCAGCTTTTAATCGATTCATAATCTTATCTCTGGATTGTGAAAAGGCAGAATGAATAGATGCAATTACGATGTCTAATTCTTTCAATAAGTCCTCATCATAATCTAAAGTGCCATCTGGCAAAATATCCATTTCAGCACCAGCTAAAATAGTTATATCCTCATATTTAGCGTTTAGCCTTTTAATTTCTTTTATCTGCTTCCGTACTCTTTCCGGTGTTAATCCATTAGCAACCTTTAAATATTGAGAATGGTCGGTAATTGCCATGTATTGATAGCCTAATTTACGGTTAGCTTCTACCATTTCCTCTAAAGTATCGGCACCATCACTCGCAGTTGTGTGCATATGTAAATCGCCTTTAATATCTTCCAAGGAAATTAGCTCGCTATTTTCCGAATAGCTTTCTACTTCTTTTCCATCTTCTCTAATTTCAGGTGGAATGAATGGCAGTCCAAAATAATGATAGAAAGCTTCCTCCGTTTCAAAGGTTTTCACTTCGCCTGTTTCATTATTTTCGACTCCATATTCGCTTATTTTTTCTCCACGTTCTTTTGCTAGCTGTCTCATTCGTACATTATGCTCTTTTGAACCTGTGAAATGATGTAGCGTTGTTGCAAATTCTTTCGGCTTCACTAATCGAAAGTCAATGGAGACATCATAATCCAATCCTAGAATGACACTTACTTTTGTTGAGCCTGCCCCAATTACTTCTTTAATGGACGGAAGCTGAAGCAACTGCTCTTTCACCTGATTAGAATCGTCTGTTGCGATAATAAAATCTAAATCTTTAATAGTCTCCCGCACTCTTCTTAAGCTTCCAGCTCTAGAATATTGGACAACGCCTTCCATTTTTGCGAGATGTTCCTCAATCGAGACTGCTATTGGAATCATAAACGCAATTGGTAAACGCTCCGGTCTTGTTCCAGTATTTTGAAGTGCCTCCATAATTCTTTCTTCTGTCTTTTTTCCAAATCCTTTTAATGCTTGTACTTCCCCTTTTAAACATGCATTTTTTAAATCATCGGCATTTTCAACAGATAATTCTTTATATAATCTTGCTATCTTTTTCCCACCGAGACCTGGCAGCTGCAGCAAAGGTATTAACCCTTTTGGAACTTCGTCTTTTAACTCTTGTAAAACTGTGGATTTTCCTTCTTTTATGTATTCCTCGATAACTGCCGCTGTCCCTTTACCTATTCCAGGCAGCTCCGTTAAATCTTCTAGTTCGGTTAAACTCTCTTCACTTGTTTCAATTGTATTAGCAGCTTTTCGAAAGGCAGAAATTTTAAAAGGATTTGCTCCCTTAAGCTCCATATATATCGCTATTTGTTCTAATAGTCGAATAATCTCTTTATTTGTAATCATCGTTTCATCACCCACATACGTAAAATAAACATTCCTCTTTTAATCCTACCTACTTATCATACCATGAACTGTAAGAATTCTATAATCAAGTAGTATTGTGAAAAGCATACTAAAAAACTCTTCTAGCTACATATAAAGCTAGAAGAGTTCCCTCTTTTCTATGAAGCCATATAATCAAACCATAAATCTTTTATTTTCTCAGAAAAATATGGAGTATTTTCTATCATCCATGCTGCAACAGAGGATTCATTTAATTGAGTTTGCATAAAACCAACCGGGATTAAAATAGAAATATATAATAGAAGGAATAATAGCAAATATGTTTCAACAAATCCTAATACAGCACCAGCCCATGTATTTAACTGCTTTAAGATTGGTATACTGGCAACAAAGTCTATCATACTACCAAGAATTTGCCAAATAATTTTCACAACAAAAAATATCACAATAAAGGAGAAGCCTCTATAAAAAACTTCTTCTATATTTGCTGTTTGAATAAGGGAATGTAGAAAACTACTTTCTCCTGCATTTGGATACGGAATCCACAGTGTTAATTTTTGCGATAAGGGAATATAGTATTTATTAGCAACTATAAACGCAACTAT
Source organism: Niallia sp. RD1 (assembly GCF_024219955.1). Lineage (NCBI taxonomy): Bacteria > Bacillati > Bacillota > Bacilli > Caryophanales > Bacillaceae > Niallia > Niallia sp. RD1. The sequence goes on from NZ_CP100420.1 coordinate 5,149,908, forward strand.
AAAACCTGTTAAGTGTATGACTTGCATAATAAATCCTCTTTTCAGTCCTCTAAGAAGACCAAAAAGCAGCAATATAACTAAAATAATGTCTAACATGAACATGGTCAGTCCTTTTCTCTTCTTTTTAATTCTTCTTCCAATTCTTTCACACGATCCTCTAGATTTATATAGTCGTTTACTATATTAACCGCAGTAAGGACGGCAAGTTTATTCAAATCAAGTGAGGGATTCTTAACATGAATTTCACGCATTTTTTCATCAACTATGGAGGCAACCAATCTAACATGGCTAGAAGGTTCTTTCCCTATTATTGTATATGGTGTTCCGTATATATCAACATTTGTTCGATTTTTAGGGGTATTTGACACGCCCATGCCTCCATTCTAAAGAATCCTAGTTTCTATCATATCATGAACTATTCTTGCTAGGGAAGTCATTCGAATAGATTCTATCAACATGATTTATTGATTAAGGGAAAACTTTTGCTATTCCCCTCCAATAAAAATGTTTTTTACTTGAAGAGTTTTTTCCACCAGGGTTTTACGTCTTCTTCTTCTTTGGCAGCTGCTATTTCTAATCTCTTTTCTTCTAATGATTGTTGTAATTGCATCGTTAAGATCCGATCTCTTTTTTCTACAACATCATTCATTTTATATTCAAATGCTTTCAACATATTTTCTCTATCTTCTTCCATTGCTATTTTCACTACTCTTTGTATCGTTTCTTCTAATTCACTCTTTGATAAACGGATCTCATCCGTGAAAACGCTAGGCGTTTTTGTTGCGTTTTTTTCGTCCATATTCATTGATATAACAGCATTTAACGCGTCTGTAAAAGAAACGTTGTTTGCTAATAATTTTTTCAATTCTCTTAACGCCTTAAAATCGCGTTCATAATAAATCCGTTGTCCTTTTTCATTTCGTTCCATTATATAGCCATGCTGTTCTAACTCAATAGACCATCTTCTTAAACTAGAAGTAGTTATTTCTAAATCATCAGCAACATCTTTAGAAAAATAGCCAAAGCTATTAGCGTTTTTCATAGCGTTTATTCACTCCTTCTACTTTTACTCTTCGATAATCTAGTAGAATTTCCTTCTTTCCTTTCAATCATCGTGAAAAGTCAATTATATAATGCAGTAGCATTTAGAAGGAAACCGGAGGGATCTAGAGATTGACTTTTTTATTATGAAGCTATTTTTCTCGATATTTCCCAAACGCCAAAAGGCGGAATTTGTCCATATTGGGGCAAATTCCGCCTTTTGCTTTTTGGATTGCTGTGTATAGGACGTTTTATGTTAACTAGAGCGAAAAATAATGAAATATTAGCTAATTTTCTCTATATTTTCATTAAAATTTCTGACTTGTTTATTCAATGTTTTTTTCTTTTATAAGGTAAGCGTCAAATAGGTATGTCAATGACATCAAATGCGGATTTTACTAACTTACTTAACTGTATGTATAAACAAAAATAATTAATTGCATTTCTTTAAATTTCCATATATACTAAAAAATATATTAAACAGATAAATGTTTTATAATAACAATTAAAGAAAGGGAGTTTTACATGAAAGAAAAGTTAAAATTTATTCTCATACTTACATCTATTTTTCTTTTATTTTCAACTATCGTTACTCCGGTATTTGCAGAAGAAACTATAAATGAAGATGAGAATACCAATGAACAAATCAAACTTCCAGAGATATCTACCACAGAGATAATATACGAGAGTGAAACAGAAAAAGTTTATAGCTTAACAATGGATGACCAACTTTTAGAATATCATGAATCCTACTCATTGAACGAATTTGGTCAAAAAATAAGTAACACTCAAGTATATAAGATTGATAATAAAGGCTATAAAAGTTTAGTAGATACATATGAGGAGCTTGTTATTGATGACACAGAAATTATAGAAACTCTTACTAATGAATCTTATTCAGTAAAAGCTGCCGCAACCTGTTCTGCTTGTGTAAAAATAGCTGTTAAAGCATATAGAGTTGCTTCTAACGGTTTCAAATATTTATTAAAAAAAACTCCTACGTCTACAGTGGTAAAAACAATTACATCAAATAGTTTAACTAAGGTGGCTCCAATTGTCTCAAAATACACTCCCCATAAGGTTAATTTAGGGATTAGAGTATTTACGTTAAGAAAACAAGATTTACAACACATGTTAACAAGACATCACATGAGTTATTGGAATAGTGGGATTGGAGCACCACTCAACCAGACATTTTTTATTAATAATATGTCTCCTAAAACATTAAATCATATAGCTTCCCAGGCAATTGGAAAAAATGCAGCAACATTAAATAATGCAATAAAAAACGGCAAAAAGTTTTATAGTGTAAGTTATACTTATTCTGGAATTACTTATAAAGTTGGTGTTGACTTTACTCAGAAAGCAATTACACAAATATACCCAACTTCCACATTTTTGTTGCCTTAAAAGTGAGGGAATTCTATGAAAATAAATAGTTATATACAAAAACCAAATAGTGAATATAGAATAATCGAGAATAAAAGTGATTTATACGAACGATACATTGAGATTACTGATAATAGTAAAACTGAAGAAATACTAAATATAATTAGGAATACTAATGGTGAATATTATGGATTTATTGGACTAGAATTAAACAATAAATTGATTTTAGATGATGAACTCTCATTTTATTTACCTACCAATTGGGTTATCTTTATAGACTGGGTAGAAGACTATTTTAAATTTGGTTTTTCAGAAGCTCAAACAAACTTAAAACTTATATTAGAAAATTTAGATGATACTAATATAAAAATCATTTTTATAGAAACTTCTTACATATTGAATAGAAAAGAATTTCTTATATCAATATTAGATGCAGGTCAGTATTTCTTCCAAATTCATTGTTCAATTGATAATAAATATGAGAATTACCTATTAAAAATAAATAAATTAAAAGAATATATCCAATAGATAAGACTGCCCCAAAAGGCAGTCTTTTATTTTTGATTGTGTTAGCCTCTTAAAGTAGCTCCTGCTTGTTCCTTTACTGCAGCAAGTACTTTTTCATGTGCTTTACTGATTATTTCATCTGTTAACGTTTGTTCTGGATCGAAATACGTTAAGGAGAATGCAATCGATTTTTTGCCTTCTTCCATTTTTTCTCCTTCATATAAATCAAATACTTGAACATCCTTCAATAATTCCCCACCTGCTACTTGGATGATTTCTTGAAGATTACCTGCTAGAATTTGTTTATCCACTACAAGGGCAATATCTCTTGTTACATAAGGGAAACGTGGGATAGAAGTATAATGCAATGCTTCTACTTCTACGCCGAATAATTTACTTAAATCTAATTCAAAGCAATATGTTTCTTTTAAATCTAATTCCTTTTGCATTTGAGGGTGAACTTGACCTACAAAACCAATCGCCACTCCATTAAGGGCGATTTCAGCCGTTCTACCTGGATGCATCCCTTCCATTTCTGCTCTTGCAAAAGTGATTTGCTCCGATACACCCAATTTTTGGAACAAGCCTTCTAATACACCCTTTACAACAAAGAAATCAACAGCTTTCTTCTCTCCTTGCCATGGATGGGTGCTCCAAATTCCAGTAACAGCTCCAGCTAAATGTTCCTTTTCCTCTGGAAGCTCCTGTTCTCCATTAGCTAAGAAAACAACGCCTGTTTCATAAACAGCTATACTTTCATTTTGTCTTGCTGCATTGTATTTAAGCACCTCTAAAAGCTGTGGTACAATGCTTTGACGCAATAATGCACGTTCTTCACTCATCGGCATCGCAACCTTGATTGGATTACTTTTCTCTAAAGCAAAGCTATGGACTTTTGCTTCATTGGTTAAAGAATACGTAATCGCTTGATAAAGTCCAGCAGATTCTAAATATCTGCGTGTCATACGGCGCTTCTTCTGATAAGGAGTTAAGGCACCTGGTGTAGATGCTCCAATAGGCAATGTTTTCGGTAAGTGATCATATCCATATAGGCGTGCAACTTCTTCTATTAAATCTGCTTCAATGACAATATCATTTCTTCTAGTTGGTACAGTTACTGTAAAGATATTGCCTTCAACTTGTGTTGTAAATTGAAGACTATCAAAGATTGCTGTTACTGCAGTAGCCTCTAATGTTGTTCCTAATGTTTGATTAATTTTTTCTAGCGTAATAGAAACAACTTTTGGCTCAGCAGTTAATGTATCCACCGCTACTTCCCCTTCCAGTACTTCTCCACCTGCATATAAATGTAATAACTGACAAGCTCTATCTGCAGCTATACGCACTCGATTTGGATCAATGCCTTTTTCATATCTAGCACTCGCTTCACTTCTTAATCCAATTACTTTTGATGATCTGCGGATTACTTTGCTTTCAAAATAAGCGGATTCTAATAAAACAGTTGTTGTGTCAGCTTGCACTTCAGAATTAGCTCCACCCATTACACCAGCAACAGCAATTCCGTCTTTTCCATTGGTGATAAGTAAATTATCTGCTGATAACGTTCTTTCTGTTTCATCAAGTGTTGTTATTTTCTCCTCGCTTTGTGCTTTTCTAACGAGAATTTCTTTTGAACCGATTTTATCATAATCAAAAGCATGCAATGGTTGACCATATTCTAATAAAATATAGTTTGTAATATCTACCACATTATTGTGTGGGCGAATTCCTGCTGCCATCAATTTTCCTTGCATCCATAATGGAGATGGAGCGATTTTAATATTCTTTATTACTCTTGCCGTATATAATGGTGTATCTTCATTCTCTTCTACGGAAACTTGAATATAATCAGATGCCTTCTCATTCGTAGTTGGGTATTCGGTATTAGGTAATTTTACTTCTTTCCCTAAGATAGCAGCTACTTCATAAGCGACACCAAGCATGCTTAAACAATCAGCACGGTTAGGAGTTAAGCCTAGTTCTAATACAGCATCGTCGCGTTGTAAATATTCTAATGCATTCTTCCCAACTTCAACATCACTCGGAAAAACAAAAATACCTTGTGAATATTCTTTAGCAACAATTTTTCCTTCGATGCCAAGCTCTTGCAAGGAACAAATCATTCCGTTTGATTCTTCCCCACGAAGCTTTGCTTTTTTTATTTTGAAGTTGCCGGGAAGAACTGCTCCTACTTTTGCAACAGCAACTTTTTGGCCCTTATCTACATTGGGAGCACCACAGATAATTTGTATTGGATCGCCCTCTCCAACATCTACTAAACATTTATTCAATTTGTCTGCATTTGGATGTTGCTCACGCTCCACAACATAACCAATGACTACATTTTTAATACCTTCATCGAGAATCTCGACACCTTCTACTTCGATACCGCTCTTTGTAATTTTTTCTGCTAATTCATCAGGACTAATGCCATTTAAATCTACATATTCATTTAACCAATTATAGGATACTAACATTTTTTCTCCTCCACCCTTATTAATATTCCGGTACTGAAAATTGTTTTAAGAAACGCACATCATTTGTATAGAAATGACGGATATCATCAATTCCATATTTCAACATGGCAATTCGCTCAGGACCCATTCCAAAAGCAAACCCAGAATATTTTTTCGAGTCAAATCCGGACATTTCCAATACATTTGGATGAACCATTCCGGCTCCTAAGATTTCGATCCAACCTGTTTTTTTACACACACTACATCCTGCACCTTTACAGATGAAGCAAGAAATATCTACCTCAACGGAAGGCTCAGTAAATGGGAAAAAGCTTGGACGTAAGCGAATTTCTCTATCTTCTCCAAACATTTTCTTCGCAAAAACTTCAAGTGTCCCAATTAAATCGCTCATACGAATGTTTTCGTCTACTACAAGCCCTTCAATCTGCATAAATTGGTGGGAATGAGTCGCATCATCATTATCACGACGATATACTTTACCAGGACAAATAATTTTTACTGGACCTTTCCCTTTATGCTTCTCTAACGTTCTTGCTTGCATTGGGGAAGTTTGTGTTCTAAGCAATGTTTCTTCTGTAATATAAAATGAATCTTGCATATCCCTAGCTGGGTGATCTTTAGGAAGATTCAAGGCTTCAAAATTATAGTAATCATTTTCTACCTCTGGTCCTTCTTCAATGGTATACCCCATACCAATAAAGAGATCTTCAATTTCTTCCACTACTCTTGTAAGTGGATGGTGATTCCCCACAGCGACTGGACGTCCAGGTAATGTAATATCAATTGTCTCAGAAGCAATTTTTTCATGAACAAGTGCTTCTTCTAATGCTTTTTGTTTTGCTTCAATGTGATGAGTAATTTCATCACGAATTACATTCACTAACGCACCCATTTTTGGTCTTTCTTCTGCAGATAGTTTGCCCATCCCTTTTAACACTTCTGTGATCGGACCTTTTTTACCTAAGTATGCAATACGAATTTCATTTAATTCTTTCATATCATTACTGTTTTCAATGCGTGTTAGCGCTTCAGCTTGCAGTTCTTTTAATTTATCTTCCATTACATTTCCTCCTTAATATATTGTTTTCGCATGAAAATTGGCATAAAAAAACCCCATCCCCAAAAAAGGGACGAGGTTATTGTCGCGGTACCACCCTAATTAACTTGTATGTATATAAAACAAGTTCACTTCATTTGGATAACGGTAGTCTATACCGGTACATCTTTACACCTTTCTAAAAGAAAAATGGTCCCGATGCCGACTCAGGAGGTGAACTTCATAAATGCTTTTAATAAAAATGCTTTCAGTCTACGGCATTTTCTTCCTACATTAAAAATCATCTATTACTTTTCTCCATCAATGTCTTTATTCATGTAATTTGGTTTTAATTATAATATATATCTATTCAGTTTTCAAATGCCTTTTTAGTTTGAACTCAGACTTTCTCGCATTTCCCATAAGAGTCGAACGAGTGCCTCTTCCGCCCCACATTATTTTATTTTCAAATGCTGCTTCCAACTCAATAAATGCGTACCGTTAGAAATCAGTCTATTTAAAATAATACATTAAAATTCCTGCCGCAACAGCGACGTTTAGGGATTCGCTTTTTCCATGGATTGGTATATACAAATTAGTATCTGTCTTGCTTAATACTTGTTTGCTTACACCACTACCCTCATTGCCCAAGATTAAACAAAAAGTATCTGTCTTTTCTATTTCTCGATAGTTTCTACCATTTTCAAGGGCTGTTCCATAAACAGGAATATGTCTTTCTTTTAAAGCATCAATAAAGGCAGACAAATTTGTTTTTACAATAGGCAGGTGAAAATGGCTGCCTTGCCCTGATCGGACTACTTTCGGGTTGTAAATATCTACTGTCCCTTCTCCAATTATAACAGCATCCACCCCTGCTGCATCTGCTGTTCGGATAATGGTTCCCATGTTACCAGGGTCTTGTACTTGATCAATCGCAATAAAGGTTTGGGCCGTAGACAAGATTTCTGGATAATCAAGTTGTCTGCATAAAGCAAAAATTCCTTGTGGCGTTTCCGTATCCGATAATTCCTTAATAATTTCTTTCGTTACAATCGTTATTGGTATATCTCCGTAATCCCAAGAAGGTACATCGATTTCTTCTGAAATAATTAAATCGATAATAGCCTCTGCTTTAAAAGCCTCTTCCACTAAGTGGAAACCTTCTACCAAGAACGTTCCTGTCTTCTCTCTTTCTTTTTTCGTTAACCTTTTCTTCCATTCTTTAACTTGTGGATTTTTCACTGAAAGTATGTGCTTCACTTACTATTCTCCTTCATAATCACTATCTGTTCTCATATTCTTTCATTTAGGATGTTTGTATAGTTTGTTACTAATTTTAGCAGCCTAAGTTTAAATTTTTTTCATATTCCTTTATTATATCGTAAATAAAATACATAATAAACGTCATTGGTGAAATGATAAAAAATAGATATGTTCTTCAAAAACGTCTATCTATATCATTTACAAATTCTTAGAGCTGACGTTGAGAGATAATAATGGAAAGAAGGGTGCTTATTTTATGAATTTAAATTTACGAAATGCGATCATCCATAATGTAGCTGGCAATTCTCAGGATGAATTAAAGGATACAATCGTGGATGCTATCCAAAATGGGGAAGAAAAAATGTTGCCTGGCTTAGGCGTTTTATTTGAAGTAATTTGGAAGAATTCATCGGAAGAGGATAAAACAGAAATGCTGCAAACATTAGAAAATGGTTTAAAATGATTAAAAAGAAGGAGAGATCTCCTTCTTTTTAGGTTAAATTAGTCATTTAGTGCATGGAGTTTATGGGTAGTTTCTTTTGTTGCAGCATATACTCCTTTATAAATCTCATATACCTTTTTATATTTCTTTACATTTTCAGGATTTGGTAAAAACTCTTCTTTATAGTGGACAAATTTATCTACACATTCATTCATCGTTGGAAACCAGCTTAATCCAACTGCTGCAATCATAGCTGCTCCTAATCCTGGTCCTTGTTCCACTGTCAAATTAACCACTGGTGCATTAAAAACGTCAGCTTGTATTTGGAGCCAATCACTATTTTTCGCTCCTCCCCCTACAGAGACAATACGAGTAAACTGCTTATTCGCATTTTCCTCCATAAGAATCTTACTATCATTCAACGAAAAAGTGATTCCTTCTACAACAGCGCGGGCAAAATTATCTAATGTATGTCTTGTATCCATTCCGATAAAGCTTCCTCTAATTTGGCTATCTGTATATGGTGTTCTTTCTCCCATAATATAAGGAGTAAACAATAAACCATCCGAACCAATTGCTACATTATCCATATTAGAAAGAAGCTGGTCATAGCTTTTATCTGCGGCAAATGTATTTTTAAACCAGTTTAAACTATATCCAGCAGATAATGTTACACCCATAGAATAAAAACTGTTCTTTATCGCATGATTGAAATAATGAACTTTTCCTTCGTAATCCTGTTGTCCATCTGGTTCATAAGAAAGGAATACACCAGATGTCCCGATACTAGCTAATCCCATCCCTTCTTCTACGATCCCAGCGCCTACTGCTGCACAAGCGTTATCAGCACCACCTGAAAAAACAGCAATGTCGGTTGTAAACCCAAACTTCTCTGCAAGCTCTTTTTTGATTATGCCTATCTGCTCAGAGGACTCTACAAGCTTAGGGAAAATGGATAGCGGTAGCTCAAATAATTCAGCAATTGATTCGCTCCAAACCTTTTCTTCTACATTTAGTAATAATGTTCCTGCAGCATCTGAATACTCCATTTGCTTATTGCCGGTTAAATAGAAACCTAAATAATCTTTAGGTAATAGGAAGTGCTTAGCATGTTCCCATATAGTCGGTTCATTTTCTTTTACCCATAGCAGTTTAGGCAAAGTAAAACCTTCTAACGCTTTATTCTTCGTGATGTGAATAACTTCCTGTCCTGCTTTATCCATTATATTTTGACATTGCTTACTTGTTCTTACATCATTCCACAAAATGGCGTTTCTTAGCGGTGCTCCATTTTCATCTAATAAAACTAAGCTATGCATCTGTCCAGAAAAGCTAATCCCTTCCGTCTTGGACGCTGCTTCTGGAAACGCTTCAATAATTTCTTTTAGCACAATATCTAATGCTTCAATCCAAACATTAGGATTTTGCTCACTAAACTTTGGCTGTGGAGTTAAAAGCTCGTATTCAGAGCTTTTTGTTATAAGCACATTTCCTTCTTTATCCACTAGTAAGCCTTTTAATGAACTAGTCCCTAAATCAATTCCAATTACATATGACATGTTAATTGCTCCTTTCATAAGTAGAGTGAAAACAAGGAACAAAGGGATGTCTCACTTAGAGATTCAGACTTCAACATGTATATCTAGTAGATTTGTCTTAATAAGCTACTACTAATGAATATACTTGTGATGCCAGCTCCTTCTACCTGAGACACCCCTTTATTGGTGTTACCTTTTTATTTTTTTATTGTTTTAGAAAACTGCCATTTTTTATATTCTATTAAACTAACCTGAATCCGTGATAAAAAATAATTCTTCCGATAATTTTAGGAATTCCTTATTTTCTTGCCATTCGTACTAATTTAAGTTGGATTGATTGTTTTTTGTGTACACTAAATAAAACCTGCTTACCTATAATTTTTTTCAGGTCTTATTACCTATTCAGTTTCCTAGGCTTATGTTGTAAATGAAAGATACAGTCGTTTAAAAGTAGGAAACCAAGGACTATGATTTCCAAACTTTAAGTAAATTCTTCGGGAATGCTTTACCAATTTTGCAGCTAATGTAATCAAATTCTGGATAACCGTTTTTACTCGGCGACGGAAGACCTTTCTTTTAAGCGGCGCATCCCCTGATTTCAGGCTTTCTTGGCCAATAATCCGAAGGAGATTGTAGGTTAAACATCCAAGATGTAAGATTAATTCATTGGTGGCAAATTTCCCAGAAGGGAAACGTTCTAGGTCTAAATCCGTTTTTAATTCACTGTGGAATTGTTCACAAGTGGCATGTTCGTGATAAAGGCTAATTATTTCCTCTGTTTCATTAGGTAGGGTAGTCCAATAGCTCTCAAACTCAACATCTGGGATTAAGAGGATTTGGCCGTTTTTATCAATCGTTCTTTCTGTTACTTTATAGACTTGGCGAATGGCTTTTTTCATTCCCTTTGGAGTTGTTTCTAAAGCACCATAGAATACACGTTTTCCTTCTCGCTCCTGAACGCATTTACCGAATTGTTCAGCTACCATGAGCCAGTTTTCAGGCTTTTCACGGCGAGGATTTCGTTTAATTATGAAATCGGCCTTTTCATTCACACAAACTTTTAGGTTTTCGACACTATCGTTTCCTGCATCCATACGGACCAATAACGATAGATCAGTAATCATCCGAGAATATATAATACTTTTCTCGAGAAATTTCTCAGTATCCTTTTGAACGTGTGTGCTTCCCTCCCGAAGTTCCACATTTACAACGTAGCCTTCTTGACCCAAATAGGAGAAGTTAGGGGAATACCCGTCACATCCTTTGTATGTGCGACTAACCCCTTCTTTCTTAGTATTTGAGTTATCAAATGGCGATACATCAATATCCAGAGGTACGTATGATTTTTTGTCACTAGTAATTGTTGGAGTGACAGGAGAATCAAATTGCCGTATTAGTTTAGCCGATTCTTCCAGAACAATGGATTTCCATCCAGTCACCTTGGCAATTTGATCGAGTCGTTGCCGTAGTGTGGGACTTGATGGAACCACTTGAATATCCAATGCACGATAAAAGAAGGGATCATCTCGAAATTCTTCGATATGGTCGAAATCATTCTTACCTTGGCACAATAGACCCACATAAGAAGTGGTAACATCCCCATTAAGAATGGCCGGAGACGACTTGATTTCTGGGACCTTTAAGGATGAAAAACGTTTGTAAAATTTTGTTTTTGATAAAAGCAAACCTATTAAACCTAGACCCGAATGGGTCGTTAATGTATCATCGGAATCTTCTAAAATAAACTTAACCAATTTCAACACCTGCCTGGTGAAATAAAATTATCAACATAAATCAGCTGATAACATTATTATATCAGGCTTTGTGGGCACATTTATTATTAATTACGTCACGGACTCAGGACTAAATAATCGTTTAAACGAGATTTTAAGAATTCTAGATGATTTGGTTCGTTTTCAATTTGATCATGCTGTAATGCATACTCTGCTAATGTTTTTAAGTTTTCTTTTCCTTCTACAATTGATTTACCGATACCAGTTGTATAGCTTTTATATCTGCGTTCAATCTCTTTATCGAAGAATCCATCTTCTTTTAATTTTGCCGCTGATTTTAAACCGCGTGCAAAAGTATCCATACCAGCGATATGTGCAAGAATTAAATCTTCCATTGAGAATGAAGAACGGCGTACTTTTGCATCAAAGTTGATACCACCAGGAGCAATTCCATCATTTTCTAGCACTTGATACATTGCTAGAGTTGTATCATAGATGTTAGTTGGGAACTCATCTGTATCCCATCCAAGCATTATATCCCCCTGGTTTGCATCTAGAGATCCAAGTGCATTATAGCTTCTTGCTACTGCCATTTCATGTTCAAAAGTATGTCCTGCCAATGTAGCGTGGTTTGCTTCTAAGTTTAACTTAAAGTATTTATCAAGATCGTATTTTTGTAAGAATGCCATTGTAGTAGCTGCATCAAAATCATATTGGTGTTTTGATGGTTCCATTGGTTTTGGCTCAATTAAGAATTGAACTTCATGATTTAATTCTTTTGCATATTCAACAGCCATATGGAAAAGACGAGCCATATTATCTTGTTCTAATTGTAAGTCCGTATTTAGTAGAGACTCATATCCTTCACGGCCACCCCAGAATACATAATTTTGGCCGCCAAGCTTTTTGCTAATTTCCAATCCTTTTTTCACTTGTGCTGCAGCATATGCGAACACTTCTGCATTAGATGAAGAAGCTGCACCATGTACAAAACGAGGGTTTGTAAACATATTTGCTGTATTCCATAGTAATTTAATGCCTGTTTGATCCATTTTTTCTTTAATTAAATCTGTAATTACATCTAAGTTGTTTAAGAACTCTTGAAGAGTTTCACCTTCTGGAGCAATATCTACATCATGGAAGCAAAAGAATTCAAAGCCCATTTTTTCCATTAATTCAAAGCCAGCTTCTACTCGATTTTTTGCTGTTTCCATTGGCGTTTCGCCAAACCAGTTACGAACATTTGTAGCTGCCCCGAATGGATCGGATCCATCTTGTGTTAATGTATGCCACCATGCCATGCTGAATCGTAAATGTTCTTTCATTGTTTTTCCTAATACTACTTCCTCTGGATTGTAGTGACGATACGCAAAAATATTTTCTGTTTTTGTTCCTTCATATTTTACTTTTTTAATCATTGGAAAAAATTCCATTCTAATTCCCTCCTAATTGTTATAAAAGATATTTTTCATTTTTAACTTACTTTTTTCTAAGTAGCAATTCCATTTCTCTACTAATCTATTAAACCACATTTAATTTGTTAGTTCAACATACTAACTGAATTAATCATAAATCCAACAGAGTTTTTTGTCAAGCGCTTACAATAGCTTTTTTACAATTTTATTTGGAAATTAGATAGAAGTATTTTAATTAGTATGGTAACCTAACAATATGAACATCGTTAAAAGGTGATTAATCAGTTTGGAGGAAAATAATGGTCACAGATAAATATGTAATTAGAGAACAAAATGCTTCTCTTGTAATGGAGCAAATTGTTCAACATGCCCCGATTTCTCGAGCGAGCCTCTCATCCAATATTGGTTTAAATAAAGCAACCGTTTCTGATATAACAAAGAAGTTACTCGAGGATAAACTTATTGAAGAAATCGGAATCGGAGCAAGTAGCCATTCTGGTGGAAGAAAACCTATTCTTCTACAATTAAATAAGAAAGCAGGTCTGTCGATTGCCATCGAGCTTGGCTATGACTTCATTTCAACAATGGTTACTTATTTAGACGGAGAAGTGGTTTTCTATAATAAAGAAAGAGGTACATTTATCACAAAAGAGAATGTCCTTTCCCATATTGCTAGTATTATTGATAAATATGAGAAAATAAGCAATCTGACAACGTATGGTATTATCGGAATTGGCATTGCCATTCATGGTATTGTCAACGACAACAATATCTTATTTACACCCTATTATGATTTAGACAAAATAGAACTTTATGAAGAATTGACGAAACTGTATCCTTATCCTATTCATATTGAAAACGAAGCAAATTTAACAGCAATAGGAGAGTCTACTTTTTCAACGGAATTTAATAACCTAATTAGTTTAAGTATTCACAGCGGGATTGGCGCAGGAATTATTATTGATGGGCAATTGTTTACAGGTTTAGACGGTAGAGCTGGTGAAGTTGGACATTCCATTCTGTATCCAAACGGCAAAAGTTGTCCCTGTGGAAATAAAGGCTGTCTAGAACAATATTGTTCCGATAAAGTACTCCTTGAACAACTTAAAGACAGAAAACAGTTATCCGATGTTACTCCAGATTTATTGGCTGAACTCTATTACGCTCATGATTCGATCGTACTAGAGATTGTTCAACAACATTGCTACAACCTCTCAAAGGGAATAAACAATATTATGACCTTTTTTGCACCCAAGGTTATATTTATGAATAGTTCTGTCATTCGGAGAATTCCTGAAATACTTTCATTAATTAGCGATAACTTGGAAAGTTCCTTTAATAAAGATATTATCATTGAAAATTCAAGTCTTGGTTCTAAAGCATCTTTATTCGGTGCTACCGCGCTAAACATTCGTAATTTCTTAAATATTTCCCATTTAAAAATTATGAATGCGGAATAACTTTTGTTTAAATAAAAGGTTGTTTTCTAAAGGATTGTTGTTTTTTAAATAGGAAAAAAATTAGTTGGAAAAATGAAGCAGCCGGAATACACGAAGACGCGACGAGATTAGCGTGGGCCCCACGGAAAGCGAAGTGTATTCCTGCTGCGGGTAATCGCAACAAACTTTACGAAAATAGCCAAATAAAAAGAATGGCACAGTCCTTATAAAAAAGATGGGGATTGCATCATTCTTTTTTCTCTTCGCTATTTTTAAATTTAATGAAACTTTTCTCTCTCTCATCTCGTTAATAGGAGTATTAAGTGAAACTTCCATCAGTGGGGGGAGTCTTACTGTCCGTTAAGAGTGGGATAAATTTAAAGAATGGTATAATGTTTATGAATAATGATCACAATCTTTACAGGAAATAGAATGAGTATGCTATACTTGCTATACAAAATATGAAAAAGGTGAAAAATTTTGACAAAGAAGAAATTTCATTATTGGTTACTGCAGATTCTCATCATTGCTGCGATTATTTATCTATGCACCAAAATTTCATTCTTATTTAAGCCAGTTGCCGTATTGTTCTCCACCCTTTTTGTGCCAATTATCATTACTGGTTTCTTATACTTTTTGCTTAATCCAATCGTTAAATTTTTGCAAAAAAATAAAATTCCTAAAACACTCGCCATTATTATTCTTTATGTTGGCGTGATCGGAATTATTATTTTAGCTATTGGTAGTATTGTGCCGATGATTAGTAAGCAGGTCAGTGAATTGTTCAGCAATATTCCCAAATATGCAGATGATGCAGTTAAATATTTCCAATACTTAAATGATACAAAACAGTACAAATGGATTATGAACCAAGAATATGTAAAAATAGAGGATATTACGGAAAACTTAAAAGCATATGCTCAAACGATTCCAAGCAATATAACAAATGGAATTGGCTCAATCATTAGTACCATGACAAATATCACGATAACGATTGTGACAGTACCATTTTTGCTTTTCTATTGCTTTAAAGATGGTAGTAAATTTCCAGAGGCCTTATCGAAATTCTTTCCATCTTCTTATCGAAAAGAAGGCTTAAAAATCATTAAAGATACAAGCGAAACAATCGCTGCCTATATTCAAGGACAAGTTATTGTGGCACTGTTTGTGGGAACCTTATCTTTAATTGGTTATTGGATTATCGGCCTTGATTATGCACTTGTAATGGCTTTAGTTGTTGCTGTTACAAATATCATTCCATATGTTGGGCCATTAATTGGTGGAGCGCCGGCTGTTATCATTGCCCTTTTCACCTCACCAACACAAGCGTTGCTTGTTATTATCGTTATTACCATCGCTCAACAAATTGAAGGGAATATTTTATCACCATTAATTCTTGGAAAAAGATTGGATACTCATCCAGCAACAATCATTATCCTTTTATTAGTGGCAGGAAATTTAGCAGGCATTTTAGGAATGATTCTTGCTGTACCAACATACGCTGCTATCAAAACGATTGTCATTAATATAAATCGCTTACTTAAAGCACGGAAAGCGGCCATTTTAAATACACAAATTCCTCCTATAAATGATTCTAAAATTTAATATAGCAATATTACAGAAGCCCAAATCAGTGTATTTGGGTTTTCAGTTTGTCGACAAAAAGATTTTTAGAAACTTAAATGGAATTTTCATGCGTTGCTTGGAGTGGAAGGGGGGAGACTCCTGTGGGATTAGCGAGGAAGCTGAGACCCTGCAGGCCAAAGGCCGAAGCGGCTCAGCGCGAGCCCCACGGAAAGCGAACCCCTGAAGCGGAAAGCAACATCCTATTCAAAGAGACTAATAAATATACTATATACACACCTCTATTTCTAAAATTTAGGGATTTGTCTACAGTCTGGAAGCCCAAATCAGTGTATTTGGGCTTTTTCTTGTGTCCTATTAATGCCAATTAAGAGTAAAAAGGGAGTTCGATTAAAAAATCAAACTCCCCTTAAAATAATCCTATGAAAATGTTAATCCATCTACTGTTTCACGATCTAATTTCTTAATAACTTCTACAATTAATTTTACCGCATTTTCATAGTCGTCACGATGAAGCATTGCAGCGTGTGAGTGAATATAACGTGTTGCAATGGTAATTGATAACGATGGAACACCTTTATGTGTTAAATGAATCGAACCGGAGTCTGTTCCCCCTCCTGGCACGCTATCAAATTGATAAGGAATGTTTAACTCGTCCGCAGTATCTGTAACAAGATCACGCAATCCTTTATGAGCAACCATAGAAGCATCATATAAGATAATTTGTGGACCTTTGCCCATCTTACTTAGCGCTTCTTTTTCTGTCACTCCTGGTGTATCTCCTGCAATACCAACGTCTACTCCGAAACCAATATCCGGCTCAATGTAGTTCGCCGCTGTTTTTGCGCCGCGAAGACCAACCTCTTCTTGAACAGTTCCAACACCATAAACAATATTAGGATGATTGCTGCCTTGTAAATTCTTTAATATATCAATTGCGATGGCACAGCCAATACGGTTATCCCAAGCCTTCGCAAGAAGCATTTTCTCATTATTCATCACTGTGAATTCGAAGTATGGAACAACCATATCGCCTGGTTTTACACCCCATTCCATTGCTTCTTCTTTAGAAGATGCACCGATATCAATAAAAATATCTTTAATGTCTATTGGTTTCTTTCTTGCTTCAGGACTTAATACATGTGGCGGTTTTGAACCTGTAATCCCAGTAATTTCGCCTTTACTTGTAACAATCGTTACTCGTTGAGCAAGCATCACTTGAGACCACCAGCCACCAACTGTTTGAAAATATAAAAAGCCTTTATCATCAATACGAGTTATCATAAATCCAACTTCATCAAGATGACCTGCAACCATTATTTTCGGCCCATTTTCTTGCCCAACTTTCTTGGCAATTAAACTTCCTAAATTATCTGTAGTTACTTCATCTGCATATTCTGCTATGTACTTTTTCATTACTTCTCTTGGTTCTTTTTCATTTCCTGGTATGCCTTTTGCATCAGTAAGATCTTTCAGCATCGTTAATGTTTCATCTAATTTTACCATTACTTCGACTCCCTTAATAAAATAACTTCTTCATTATTATACTAGAAAATAATTATAGTACAAAGTATTAGATACTACCAAAGTGTATCTTTCACCAAAGTAGGCTAACTTCCTATGCATACGGGTATAGTAAAGAATCCCTTACTTATATTATGTATCAATTCTTTGTTTCTATTTATTTAAATATTTTTTCTCAAAAAGTGAAACCTTTTTTCAACTCCATCGTATTCTATTAGTTAATCCTGAAAAATTAAGTTACTGGAGGCTCTTTTATGAAATGGCTTTTGTTATTTGTTCTACTCGCTTTTCTTTTTTACGGGTTGTTTCGATTCGCTTCATTCCTAACAAATCCACAGCGAAGACTAGCATTCGCGCAAAAGCGTGGAACATTTTATTTGTTTGATAATAAGGATAATATTAGAATGAACCTCTTACTAACCTATAAAGGACATTTGCTGGAAGGGGAAAAATACGCTACAGCAAAAGAGGTTGATCACATCTTACTATTCCCCGCTAATCCATATAATACAAAGTTGTCAAAACAAGACAAAACCTATATAGAACAGTCACTATTGTCTATATATCCAAAGGCTAGAATTGAATGGACACGATTTAAAGAGGTATAAAAACACGTAGAGTCTTGCTTTTGAGCAAGACTCTATGTTTATTTTCTACCACTATTCCATTATTTTACTCCGGGGCTTCTTTAAAAAATTCTCTCCATTTTATTACTGTTATTTTTTCCCGTAAAATATAAACGAGTACGGCCAAAGCAAACATAATTATAACTACCATCGTCATCGAAAACTGGCTAATGAACTGACCAAAAATAGTATAAAAAAACGCTAATGGGATATTGCTTATAAACGAACTTTTTCCAAATTCTTTTAAACTTTTCCTTTTTTCCAACAAGCAAAAATTTAATAAATGATAATGAAATACTGGAATTAACCGTAATACAGTAATTTGCCCCAGAGTCAAATTACGATATTCCCCAAACCATCTTTTTTTTAGAGTAGATAGTTTCCGATGTGTTTTTGGCAAACGGTGAATAACTGCATAGAATAAGAGACAATTGATTGTTAAGCCAATAACAGAATAGATGGTACCTAGCGTCACTCCAAATAGAACCCCTCCCGCAATACAGACTAGTATGGGAGGAATAAATAAAAATTGCCGTAGTGTATGGAATAGAATAAATATAATCGGTGCTAAAATACCACCAACTTCTACCATAACAAACAGGACTGATAACTGCTCTTCCATCTTATCACCTTCTGCCCTAAAGAATCATGCTGTTATTAAAGTGTATAAGAAAAGACAAGAGAATATGCCTAAACATTTAGTACATAAAGTACAATCCCTAATTCTAGTACTGATAAGATAGGTAAACCATACTTAAATAAAGCATGCTTAGTTTTATGACGGAAGTTTTTCATGCCAATGAATAAACCAAGGGCACCAAAAAGAATCGCTGTAATCCACAGTGTACGTTCGCTTATCCGATACTGATGTTTTATCGCCCTTTTTTTATCGATCATCATTAATGAATAGCCGAGTATATTAATTACTACTAAATAGATTAATAGGTATGTAATCACACTTTCTCCCCTTTTCGCAAAAATATAGAAAAAAAGAAGGTATCGGCTACCTTCTTTTTTAAAATAATTATTTTAAGTTTTGTTTTGCAACTGTTGCTAATTCAGCAAATGCTTTTTCATCACTTACAGCAAGTTCAGCAAGCATTTTGCGGTTTACTTCGATACCAGCAACTTTTAATCCGTGCATTAAACGGCTATAAGAAAGACCGTTGATACGAGCAGCTGCGTTGATACGAGTAATCCATAATTTACGGAAATCACGTTTCTTTTGACGACGATCTCTGTAAGCATACATTAATGATTTCATTACTTGTTGGTTTGCAACTTTGTATAATGTATGTTTTGAACCATAATAACCTTTAGCTAATTTAAGAACTTTTTTACGACGTTTGCGTGTAACTGTACCGCCTTTAACACGTGGCATATTATTTCCCTCCTATATTGAAAAAATTACTTAATGTTGTCTAATAAATGACGAATGCGTTTGAAATCGCCTTTAGATACTAATCCAGCTTTGCGAAGTTTACGTTTTTGTTTAGTAGATTTGTTAGCAAATAAGTGACTAGTATAAGCTTTTGAGCGTTTTAATTTACCAGAGCCTGTCTTTTTGAAACGTTTAGCAGCTCCGCGGTGAGTTTTCATTTTTGGCATTTGGTATTCCTCCTCTTACTTGTCGTTTTTAGGCGCTAAGGTCATGAACATGCTTCGACCGTCCATTTTTGGATGTGATTCCACAGTGGCAACTTCGGCACAAGCTTCTGCAAAACGAACAAGTACGCGTTGACCGATTTCCTTATGTGTAATAGCACGTCCTTTAAAACGAATGGATGCTTTTACTTTATCGCCTTTTTCTAGGAACTTAATAGCATTACGAAGCTTTGTATTAAAGTCATGCTCATCTATAGTTGGACTAAGGCGAACCTCTTTAATATTAATGATTTTTTGATTTTTACGTGCTTCTTTTTCTTTCTTTTGTTGTTCAAACTTGTATTTACCGTAGTCCATAATACGAGCTACTGGTGGTTTTGCGTTTGGAGCAACAAGAACGACATCAAGATTTACACGTGTTGCAATTTCAAGAGCTTCAAATTTCGTTTTAATCCCAAGCTGTTCTCCATTTTGGTCAATAAGACGAACTTCTCTAGCACGAATGCCTTCATTTAAAATCATATCTTTGCTAATAGTTAAACACCTCCAAGGTTAATGACGAATACAACGTTCGGGTCAAGAATAATCTAACCTAGGTCACCTTCTCTAGTTTAGATACTAATTGACACTTGACTCCCAAGTTGACATCGTAGGCTTTGTAATCTTTATCATCCAAATAAAAAAGTGTGGATGAACAATTCACCCACACTTACGATAACATAGTAAGACCTAAAATGTTTTACGTAATACCTGTTAACTACTTGGAATCTGTGTCAATCAGGTGAGAAGCGGGTGCTTCTTCTTTTCCTCAAACTCGTATTCAATTTACCTTAGTAACTATATCACAAATGATATCTGTAAGTCAACGAAAGAAATATCACAACGAGAAAAATTTTATCAAAATAATTGATTCAATGCAATACCTTTTGTGCATAATTTCTGAAAAGCTAGGAATATAGAACGAAAAGTAGGCTTCCAATCCTTAAAAACGACAGTACTTTGATCATTTTTCTTTTAATACATTGTGTTCTAAAAAATGGTTCGCCTATTTATGAAACTCGTTAATTCCCACTTCAGACACTTGCTTTACGCGGGAAGGAAGCCTGTTCTCCTCTACTTCCCACAAAAGTACAGAATATCCGCTCCAATCAACTCAAAATCCTTAATTTCAATTTATGTCATAAAAATTAATTTCTAACTTAGTTCGTTTTTTTTACTTCTTGTGTTAGTTTCTCTAAGAAGTCGACATAAGAGACTGTTTCTGATTTTTGTTCTCCGTATTTGCGGACGTTTACGGCTTTATCTTCTACTTCTTTGTCTCCCACTACTAACATGTAAGGGATTTTTTTCATTTGTGCCTCACGGATTTTGTAGCCTATTTTTTCGTCACGTTCATCAAGTTCTACGCGGAAACCGTGTCTTTGTAAGTTTTCTTGCACTTCTTTGGCATAGTCAAAGTGAACGGAAGGTGATACCGGGATCACTTGTACTTGAACTGGTGATAACCAAGTTGGAAATGCGCCTTTGTATTCTTCAATCAGGAATGCAATGAAGCGTTCCATTGTTGAAACCACACCTCTATGAATAACTACTGGACGATGTTGTTTCCCATCTTCTCCTACATATGTTAAGTCAAAGCGTTCAGGAAGAAGGAAGTCTAATTGAACTGTAGACAGTGTTTCATCTTTGCCTAAAGCTGTTTTTACTTGTACATCCAATTTCGGACCGTAGAATGCCGCTTCTCCTTCTGCTTCAAAGTAATCTAGTCCTAGATCATCCATTGCCTCTTTCAGCATGCTTTGTGCTTTATTCCACATTTCATCATCATCAAAATATTTCTCTGTATCCGCTGGATCACGATAAGATAAACGGAACGAGTAATCTGTAATGTTAAAATCTTTATATACTTCTAATACTAAGTTTACAACACGCTTGAATTCATCTTTGATTTGATCAGGTCTTACAAAGATATGCGCGTCATTTAAAGTCATTCCACGCACACGCTGTAATCCTGATAATGCACCAGACATTTCATAACGATGCATTGTGCCTAGCTCAGCGATACGAATTGGCAGTTCACGATAGCTATGAATGTCGTTTTTATAAACAACCATATGGTGTGGACAGTTCATCGGACGAAGAACTAATTGTTCATTATCCATTTCCATAACAGGAAACATATCCTCTTGATAGTGATCCCAGTGACCAGATGTTTTGTATAAATCCACGCTTCCCATGATTGGTGTATAAACATGGTTATAGCCTAATCTTTCTTCTTTATCTACAATATACCGTTCCACGATACGTCTAATTGTTGCACCTTTTGGAAGCCATAGAGGCAAACCTTGTCCCACTTTTTGAGAAGTCATAAATAAATCTAATTCTTTACCAATCTTACGATGATCTCTTTCTTTCGCCTCTTCTAAAAAGCGTAAATGCTCTTCTAGCTCATTTTTCTTAAAGAATGCTGTTCCGTATATACGCTGAAGCATTTTATTATCGCTATTCCCTCTCCAGTATGCACCAGCAATGTTTAGCAATTTAAACTCTTTTAGTTTTCCAGTAGATGGTACGTGAACTCCACGGCAAAGATCAATGAATTCCCCTTGTTGATATAATGTTACTGTTTCCTCTTCAGGGATTGCATCAATTAACTCCAGTTTGTATTCATCATCCATTTCTTTAAAGAGCTCAATCGCTTCCGCGCGGCTTACTTCTTTACGGACAATCTCAAGATTTTCATTGATGATTTTTTTCATTTCTTTTTCAATAGCTGGTAAATCTTCTGGTGTTAATGATTGCTCTAAGTCAATATCATAGTAAAACCCATTTTCAATAACTGGACCTACACCTAGCTTTACGTTTCCATAAATTCTTTTAATTGCTTGTGCCATTAAGTGAGCAGAGCTATGACGCAAAATTTCTAATGCCTCTGGACTATCTGGTGTAATGATTTCAAAAGATGCATCTTCTAAAATAGGTCTTTTCAAATCATATAAAGAACCATTAATTTTCCCTGCTAGTGCTTTTTTTCTTAGACCTGGGCTAATAGAACCTGCAATATCTTCTGTTGTAGTTCCTCCCGGAAACTCCTTTACCGCTCCGTCTGGAAATGTAATGTTAATTAATTCTGACATGAAACTTCCTCCTTTATTTTTGCCATGCATGTAAGATAAGAACCGATTAAAAAACGCAAAAAAACCCGTCCCTATACGAAGGGACGAGTTTTAAATTAAAAACACGTGGTTCCACCCTAATTCCCAAACAATTCATTTGTCTAGCTTTAGTTTAAACAGATAACGGCTGCTGATACCGCCAGTCATTACTTAGTATTTCCTGTTCCTGACTGAAGTTTAAAGGTGGTAAGTAATCTTATCGTGTTAGGAAGTTCCCAGCATCCTTCCCTCTCTTTGAACCGTACAAGAAAACCATTGTCCTTATCATTACATGTATAAGTTATAGTTAATTTATGTACGTTATTATATGCTTTTCTCCGCATAAAATCAAGGGGATTAATGGGAATCTTATTTCATTTCTGTCTGTTTATTTATCCTTAGAAAAAAGTGTTCCTTATCAAGAAGTTGTACTCGCTCTTCAAATATATTTAAAATCGTTCGTACAATCGGCAATTCTCTATCCTCTGTATATAGAAAAATTGTTTTCGGAGCAAGCGCAAGCAATGGGCCAAGGGAATATGGGTCGATATAATGGGAAGAAGCTAAATTTCTTTGGTCATACAACATCATAAGCTCTTGCTGAGGTATTTCTCGATATTCTGTATCAAAAAATTGTATTTCTAAGTCGATTACTACATGGATATGATTCACTTTTGCAGCCTTTTTGGAAAGGGAATTTCGCAATGTATGAATAAAAACCTGATATTCTTGTTCCATTTTGTACTCATCAATCGATAATTCTATGTATTTTATTAGCTTTTCAAAAAAAGCCTTTAATCGAAAGGTTACAAAGGAATCAAACGAAAATTCTTTATGCATTTCCACCATAAAGTTATCCAAACTCTCTAGAAGACATGTTTTTATATTGATATCTTTTGTTAAGCTTGTAAGTCCTTCCCGTTCTTCTTCTATTAAACTGTGAAGTATTTCTAATATGCTCCGCTGTTCTAGTTCATCCAAATAGAAATAACGATTTTGTAGTATTTCTCTTGCCCAATCATCTGTTTTTATATGCAAGATAAAAGCGGTTAAGCATTTCTTTACTGCTGTACTGCTTCCATCGGTTTTAACAACTATCCAATTATTGACGTCGTCCATTTTCTCAACCGACTCAACAAATTTCACCTGTTTATTTAAAATGCGCAAAAATCTCATAGCATCTTTTTGATCGTGAAATTGAATTTCAATCAACCGTATCCCCCCTTTATAAAGAAGTCCTCGATTTCATATATATGGGGGATAGGTAGAAAATAGACTATGAAAAATGTAAAGTGCTTTGGATTATGTTTATTAAAAAATACAGTAGAAAAGAATTAGGTCAAATTTTGAGAATTACAAATAAGGCTGGGACAAAAGTATTCCAGCCAACATAATCTGAACAATTATACGAAGATGCTAATGAAAGTTCGTATAATTGTTCGGTTTTTTATTTGTTTTTTAAAGGAAGTCTCCATGAAGGTTAGTGCGTTTCCCCGCAGCCGGAATACACTTCGCTTTCCGTGGGGCTCGCGCTGAGCCGCGGTCTGCTTACAGCCTGCAGGGTCTCAGACTGTCTCGCTAATCCCCGTGGCGTCTTCGTATATTCCGGCTGCTCTGTTTTCCCAACTAATTATATTTCCTCTTGTAAAAAGTGTGTGAAAGCAGCCGCTATCTACTAGCTAAATGAGAAATTGTTCGTCTTTACAGAATATCAATTTAGTTATGTCCCAACCTCAAATCACTATATCAAATTTAAATTATAGAAAGAATAAGAGGACACCTAATACAAAGGCATACAAAATAATGTACCAGGTATACAATGTCTGAAACGAGATAGATCGTTTTTCACATCGGCTTCTTACATATGCAAGTAATCTTCTATTTTTTGTAATATAGGTATAAGTCAGTCCAAATACCAATAATGCCAGGATTATTTTATAAATCCCTGGGCTATAAAAGGATAGAAAAAAGGGGATTAACAACAATAATATGGTTATAGATACAAACAAAAGAAATTGATTATATCGTTTTACTAATAATTTTTCAGCATTCGAAATTTCCGTCAACTTGCCCTTCTCCTTACTAAAAATGAAATCGTCATAGTCGTTTATTTTTTCCTTTTACACGAATTGGTGTAGATAAATAGCGAATTCTTTCCATCACTCTCATCGCCTTCATCTTTTCCTCTTCTCCTCTTTGAGAATAGGTGAGATGATGCTCTAAGCCGCTAAAATCAAAATTGGATGTAAATAAAGTAGGTAAATTCTCTAGCATTCTAAACTGCAATATTGGTCCAAGGACCTCATCACGAATCCAGCTAGACATTGTTTCTGCACCAATATCATCTAACATTAAAATAGGTTCTCTTTTTATGCTTTCAATTTTATCATTTAACGTACTATCAGCAATCGAACTCTTCATTTCTCTAAATAATTCAGGAACATATACAATCATGGAAGAAATTTGCTTTTGAGAAAGTTTATTAGCAATTGCTCCTAAAATATACGATTTTCCTACACCAAATTCCCCATAAAAATATATCCCTTTATGCCTTTGGCCTGGTTTATATTCCTCTACAAATCGAATAGCCGCTTCTACCGCTTCCATTCTCTCTCCATCAAGATCAATTGTATTGAAGGAAGCTTCAAGAATATCCTTCGGTACATATAAGCTTTTAATTAGCTTTTCCTTTTTCTTCTGATTGTCCTCCGAAACCTTGCGCGGGCATCGTTCATATTGAATCTCAATATTCCCTCTTATTATAACAAGGTTAGGATGGTATCCTTGCATCATATTCACACAGCCCTGAAGACTGGAGCACTTATCACAACCCTTGCTTTGATTGGCATATTCATACAGCTTCATCATTCCCACATCAACAGCATTAGAAGTAAGCTCATCCTCATGCTCTCTTAAAAAAGCTCTTACATCAGGATGGGCAAGTACTTCTTGTTTCATAGCACGGTACCTTTCCTGAAAATTATTACCTGCACCAAATTTCTTTAATGTATCATTAATTCTTTCCACCGTTTCATTCACCACCTGATTTTATAATTTTTTTATACGCTCTTCCAGCTCTTTCTTTTTTTGCTCCAACTCTTTATCGCTCGTATTCTTTGCAGAAGTCTTATCAGTTGTTTTTATCTTTTCTTCGTTATCCTGATCTTGTCCAAACCATTCTGGAATCTTTTCCGTCCGAATTGCTTTGCGGTTTGCCTTTGGCTGTGGATTTTTTTTACCTTGAGCCCATTCCATATATTGCTTATGCTCTTTTTTCGCAAGGTCCATTGCATCTTTAACAGTACGGATATTTTTTCTAACCCATTGACCAGCGATTTTTTCGATATAGCCTTTTGTCAATTTCATATCTGTTTTCAGCATAACATATTGAATCAGAACATTAATGACGCCAGGCAACAGTTTTTGCGAAAACATAATTTCCTCTATAATTTGCAAGTCTGTCTTAGAAGGTTCCGCTCCCCCAGATATATCTTTCAATACTTCGCGGGGAGAAGTGTGATCCAAATAATATATCAATTCTTCTTCTTTCGATTTTGGAGCATCTGTTGATGAATGATCCTTTTGCGGTTGTTTTCGATCAACTAACATTGGCAGCAAGTCATTATGTTGAAATTGATACCAATCGCGTGCAGCTATTCTCAATTCTTCCACATCAATTTCGTCCTGATGATTAATCGCACTAATTACGATATTCTTCATTTGAATTGGATCAATTCCATAGATAAAAGAGAGATTTAGTATCGCTTCCTTTACTTTTTTCGTAAAAGCCTTTTTCGATAATAAGGAATCATGAATCCCTGCATATAGCAGCTCAAAGTCAAAATCATCTTTAGTAATTTGAATACCAGTTTGCTCTTCTTTTCCAATATAAGTTTGATCAATAGTATCTTCTTCATCTAATTCATGCATCGCCCGAACTGCACTTCCATGATCAGACATAAAAACATCTTGAAAAGCTTTTGTTATTGGTTGATAACTAGAATCAGAAATTTTTTCATCGGAAAAGAATCTTTTCAATCTGCTATACTGAGCTTTTCCAACTTTTCTATATAAATAAACATTTAACATCCCATCTAGAAAATACTGTGCTGGTGATAAAGGAGGCTGCAATTCATAGATAAAAGCTCTATTTCCATCCTCTTTCTTTAAATAAGTTTTTAATAGACCAATTCCTTCAAGCTTTAGTCTTGCTTCATATATATCATTTAAACCGCAACTCATGAAATTCATTAAACTATGATGTGTATTTGTCATGGACCATAAACGATTTTCTTCGACTTCAGCCCATAAGGTCATATATAAAGCTAAACATTTTGTCCCAATTAAAGGTTGATATAAGAAGGTGATTGTCTTTCGATCATAATCGCTTAACAGCCCATTCACCGTTACTCGATATCTGTCGACCGGAAGTAGGTCTTGCCAATGCTGAGACATATTAATTCTTCCTTTCATACATTCTATTTCCATCAAAAGGAGATAAAAGGCAAAAAAGAGCCAAAGAAATCTTTAGCTCCCTTAGTTATCATTTCCATGTGTTTTTTAGTCTTTTTTTATTAATTCCTTTAATTCGTCAATAAATACATTTATATCTTTAAACTGACGATAAACGGATGCAAAACGCACATATGCTACTTCATCAATTTTCGCCAAGCGATCCATTACCATTTCTCCAATAATTTCACTCTTTATTTCTGAAGCAACGTTACTTCGAAGTTCTTTTTCTACTTCAGCGGTTATTTCTTCCAATTGTTTCAAAGCAACTGGTCTCTTCTCACACGCTCTTATTAAACCACGCAATATTTTATCCCTGCTAAATTCTTCACGCGTCCCTTCTTTCTTCACTACAATTAAAGGAATCTCTTCTACTTTTTCAAAAGTGGTAAATCGATTACCGCAAGCTTCACATTCTCTTCTTCTGCGAATCGATTTATACTCATCAACTGGTCGTGAATCAAGAACGCGGGTGTTATTATGTTGACAGGTAGGACATCTCATTTCATATCAGCTCCGAATTCATTGTTCCATGTATATACTTATCTTCATATTATATAAAAATAAAGGCTTGTACAAGTAATTATATCAAATTCTCTTCTATAAAGTGAAACTTCCATCAGTGGGAGCTACCTTCATCCCCCTGATGGTTAGTTGAACCATTCGGATCTTTACGAACAGTTGATCTCCCACCTTTCTTCCTCGAATTCTCATATGCTTGAGACCCAAGCCATACTGTCCGTTAAGTGTGGGACAAACCTTATTTTCAGGTAGGGAAAACCTGCCATTTTTCCAAAATCCTCTTCGCTTGGTTGATAGAATCTTCCATAGATCCATTATTATTAATTACTTCATCAGCAAGAAGAAGTTTCTCTCGTAATGGCATTTGCGCGTTTATTCGTTTAACAGCCTGCTCATAGCTTAAATCATTTCTTTTCATTAATCGATTAATTTGAACATTTTGATCTACATATACTAAAATCGTTCGATCCACCGTTTGATTTAATTTATTTTCAAAAAGCAACGGAATATCTAAAATCGCTATTTTCTCTCCTGATTCAACTGCTTGTCTCTGCTTAACATCCATTCTTCTTCTTACATCAGGATGTACAATGCCATTAAGTACATTCCGTTCTTCTTCATTTGAAAAGATAATTTCCCCAAGCTTTTGTCTATTTAAGGTACCATCTTGATGTAAAATCTCCTTACCAAAATGGGACACTATTTCTACATATGCTGGTTCTCCTTTTTCTACAGCAAGTCTCGATTCGATGTCTGCGTCAATAATCGGGATGTTTAGTGATTGAAAATAGGAAGATATCGTCGATTTTCCACTCGCAATCCCTCCAGTTAATCCTACTATTATCGTCATAACAATACCTACCTTATTGAATTTAGTATTTAGTATGTAACAAATTTATATAAAGGAGAGAGATAGGTGAAATTCCAAAGGCGATTCGCCAAGGAGGGGCACCGCCTTAGAAGGAACCAACCTATTTCGCAAATTTGGTAAAGAATTAAAGTTTTAAAATCCCAATAATGATTAAGATAATCCCGGGAATAAAAGAGAATTTATCCATATAACTTTTCTCTGACAAAAACTTACCTAGATAAATGCCTAAAGACACAAAGGATGTACTCATAAAAATAACAGCAAGAGTTAAAAATAGTGGCGAAAACCCGAGCATAGAAGCACCAATTCCTGCTCCAAAGGCATCTAAAGACAGAGCAAAACCTAACACAACCGCTTCTAGCCCTGTAATCGTTCCTGATTTATCAAAATCCGCTGATAAAGGTTTCTTTAAAATATTGATGACAATTCCTAAAGATTTTATTTCAAAATTTATAATATTCTTCTCTTCTGTTAGAACTTCCTTTTCTTTACTCGGCTTAAAATATTGGTAAAGAATCCATCCACCTAATATGATTAATATAATACCACCTATACTTTCTGCAAACGATGGGGAGAATATCCTTGAAATAACATGACCTACCAACATTGCTGTTAGAAGTGTCAGACCAGAACAACAGGCGATAATCAGGATAGAATTTAAGGGCATTTTCATTTTTCGCAGTCCATAAGTAAAACCAACACTAAAGCTATCGATGCTGACAGCGATTGCTAATAATAAAAGAGAAAACACCTGGGCCATAAAGATAAGCTCCTTCCAAATCAATAGTAATATACTATATGGAAAGAGCCCATCCAATGTTAATTTAGGTTTATTGATTTTATCTTTTTCTTATTTCTTTTGGCAATTAGGACAAAAAACAGTTCCTCTTCCGCCGACTATAATTCTTTCTAATGTATGTCCACATACTTTGCATTCCTGCCCTTTTCGACCATAAACATATAGTTCAAGCTGGAACATTCCAATTTGCCCTTGGGTGTTTACATAGGATCGGATTGTGCTTCCACCTTTTTCAACCGCTTCGGATAGCGTAGCAATGATTTCTTTATATAATTTCTCTATTTCCTTTGACTTAAGAGAACTTGCCATTCTCTCCGGATGAATACTACTTCGGAATAATGCTTCATCTACATAAATATTACCTAATCCAACCACAATCTTTTGATCTAATAGTGCTGTTTTGATACTACGATTCGTTTTTGATAACCGCTCGGTAAAATTAGCAATCGTATAATCTTCAGCAAACGGTTCAGGTCCTAATTGAGAAAGGGGCAGGGCGTCTAGTTCTTCCCCTTTTTTAAATAAATGCATCGTACCGAATTTCCGGACATCTTTATATCTTAGCTGAGAGCCATCTTCAAAAAAGAATATAACATGTGTATGCTTATCAACCGGATCATTAACTTGAAACACACCATATTTCCCTTCCATTCGCAAATGAGAGACGATTGTAAAATCATTTGTTTCGATTAAAATGAATTTCCCCCGTCTTTTAACATCAAGTATGCTTTGACCAATTAATGCATCAGAAAATTCCTCTGCATTTTCTGGTTTTTTTATCATTTTTGCCCATGAAACCACAACTTCTTTTATGACTTTATTTTGCGTCAACTGTTTCAACGTTTTTCGGACCGTTTCAACTTCTGGCAATTCTGGCATCTTCATCTCCTCCTTCCTGTAAAAATTGCTCATATGTTTAGAATAACTACCATTATCATTTAACTCACGCATAACGAGCAGTAAGCCCCCAGTTAAGGGAGCTATCTCTCGTAAAGGTCCGATAAGTGCAACTAACCATGAAGTGGAGGAGGAGTAAAAACCCCCACTCACAGAAGTTTTCCTTATTATTTTGCATCATACCAAGTTGGTCCATAAGAATAATCCACTTTTAATGGCACGCTTAATTCAACTGCATGCTCCATTACATCTGGTACAATTTCCTTTAACTTTTCAATTTCTTCTTTGGGAGCCTCGAAAATCAATTCATCGTGAACCTGTAATAATAATTTAGCTTTTAAGCCTTCTTCTTCCAAACGTTTAGCCATATCAATCATCGCTTTTTTAATGATATCTGCTGCACTTCCTTGGATTGGTGTATTCATCGCTGTTCTCTCAGCGAAGCTACGAAGATTAAAGTTTCTGCTAGTAATATCAGCTAAATATCTTCTTCTATGAAGCAAAGTCGAGACATAGCCTTTTTGCTTTGCGTCTGCCACAATTTCTTCCATATAATTTTTTACTCCAGGATAACTTTCTAAATAGCGTTCAATAAATTTAGCTGCTTCTTTTCTCGTAATATGGAGACTCTGTGATAGTCCGTAGTCACTAATTCCATATACAATTCCAAAGTTAACTGCTTTCGCATGTCTGCGCATATTAGAGGTCACTTCATCAGCTTCTACGTGGAAAACAGACATTGCTGTTTCTGTATGAATATCATGATCTTCTCTAAATGCTTCGATTAATTTCTCATCATTAGCAATATGTGCAAGGACACGCAGCTCAATTTGGCTATAGTCAGCAGCAAATATAACCCAATTCTCTTCTGTCGGTACAAACGCTTGTCTTATTTTTCTTCCTTCTTCTAAACGAATCGGGATATTTTGGAGGTTAGGATCAATCGAGCTTAATCGGCCCGTTTGTGTTAGTACTTGGTTAAATCTTGTATGAATTCTTCCGTTATGGACTACTTTTTGCAATCCTTCTATATAGGTTGACTGTAATTTGCCTAGCTGTCTATATTCTAAAATTTCTCTGATTACTTCATGTGAACTAGCAAGTTGCTCCAATACATCGGCTGAAGTAGAATAGCCTGTCTTTGTTTTCTTCACAACTGGCAATCCAAGTTTTTCAAATAAAATCACGCCAAGCTGTTTGGGAGAATTAATATTAAAGGTTTCGCCAGCTAACTCATAAATTCGCACTTCGATTTCTTTCAATCTTTCGGAAAGCTCTTCTCCCATTGCTTTCAAGCGAGCAACATCAACTTTTACACCTGTTGACTCCATATCAGCAAGTACCAAGCTTAATGGCATTTCCAAATCATAAAATAACGCTTCTTGATCATTCTTTCTTAATTCATCTTCCATTTCCTCCAGTACTGCCTGAAGAGCGAACGCTTTTCTCACGAGATGATCAGCTAATAAATCTTGTTCTGGAACCTTTCTCTTTGCCCCTTTTCCATAGAATGCTTCATCTGATTGTAAATTAGTGTATCCATACTTTTTAGCAACAGAGGCAACATCTTCAATAGTTGCCGAAGGATCTGCTAAATAAGCTGCAATAAGGATATCAAACGTAATCCCTTTTAAATGAATATCTTGATGACGTAATGACACTTCTGATCTTTTAGCATCATAAACAATTTTTTCTTTCTTTTCATCTTCTGCCCAAACTTTAAAAGCAGGTGATTTCAAAGCTTGTTCAATCGGAAGATAATATGCTCCTTTTTCATTTAAAAGAGAAATTCCTAAGATTGGTGCATAATGATAATTATCTTCTAATACTTCGACATACATTATATTTCTATCTGAAAAAATTGTATCTGTAATATTTTCAACTGTTTTAAATTCGATGGCTTCTAATACTAGTTCTTCTTTTTCCGGTGCTTCTCCTAATTTTTCAAGTAAAGAATTAAAGCCAAGCTCCTTGAAGATTTCTTTTAACTTCTCTATTTGCATCCCAGGAAATTCAGTATCATCTAATGTTATCGTTAAAGGGGCTTCCCTGAAAATAGTAGCTAGCTCTTTACTCATCAAAGCCTGATCCTTAAACTCTTCTAACTTTTCTTTCAGCTTCTTACCGCTTACTTTGTCGATAGATTGTACTAAATTTTCTAAGGAATCAAATTCCTTTAGCAATTTAATTGCTGTTTTTTCTCCCACACCTGGAACACCTGGAATATTATCTGAACTATCGCCCATTAGACCTTTCATATCAATAATTCGTTCAGGAGTCAGTCCATATTTCTCTTGAATATGGCTCGGGGTATAGGACTCCATATCTGTTATTCCTTTTCTAGTAATATAGACCGTTGTATTATCCGAACTTAATTGGGTTAAATCTTTATCTCCCGAGATAACAACTACTTCAAATCCATCTTTTTCCCCTTGAAGAGAAAGTGTTCCGATAATATCATCTGCTTCATAGTTCTCAAGCTCGTAATGATGGATACCATAAGATTTTAATAACTCTCTTATATAAGGAAATTGCTCAGACAATTCTGGTGGTGTTTTTTGACGTCCTCCCTTATATTCACTGAAGGTTTTATGACGGAAAGTGGTTTTTCCCGCATCAAATGCAACTAATGCATGTGTCGGCTTTTCCTCTTCTAAAATTTTCATTAGCATCATAGTAAAACCGTAAACCGCATTTGTATGTACACCTTTATCATTGTTTAATAGAGGTAAAGCAAAAAACGCTCGATACGCAATACTATTACCGTCAATTAAGATTAATTTCTTTTTCAAGAAATCCTCCTCCATCCTTTTTATAATGTATATTTTCTCGTAAATAAACGATGATTACTACACAACTCAATACTACCTATTTTACATGACATATTCATAAATGTAAAAAAGCAGAGATGGTTGAAAAAGAGGCCCAGTATACACATTCTTATTTCAACCTACAACGAAATAAGCGTGTAACACACACCTTTTTGCAACAATCTCTGCTTTTTTCATAACTTTAACAGCATCAATTCAGGTATATCGACACAGGCAAAGGTTGGAAATTAGATAATCCTACCAATAATTTCAAACGAACTATTTCCTACCAAGCCCACTATTATACAGGGGAAGCTAAAAGCGGGGTAGCTTTCAGCTTAAGTCCTTAACCAAATGGATAAGGGGGACTTCATAAGTAATTGTACCAACAAAGTGTAAACCCACCATAAACCAAATGTAAAAACAATGTAAATAGAAAAGCGGAAGGTACCGTTTAGCGCCTTGTGAACTGGAGCGATTTTCTTGAGATAAAGGAAACACAATGAACGTTAGTGAATTGATGTTGACTTATCGTAGAGACAATCGGGAAGTTCATCTGGCGCTGGTGCCTGGAGCTAGACAAATAGAAAAGCGGAAGGGCCTGTTTATCGGTGTACAAACTGGAAACTATCGACTGAGATAAAGGAAACACGATGAACGTTAGTGAATCGATGTTGACTTATCGTAGGGAGATTGTTGGAAGTTTGCTAACCGATAGGCACCGGAGCTAGACAATAGAAAAGCGGAAGGTACCGTTTAGCGCCTTGTGAACTGGAGCGATTTTCTTGAGATAAAGGAAACACAATGAACGTTAGTGAATTGATGTTGACTTATCGTAGAGACAATCGGGAAGTTCATCTTGGCTAGCATTGGACAAAAAAAGAGGGCAACAAATTTTAATGTGCCCTCTTGCCCTTAAAAAGGAAATTCCTTATGCAAAATCACGGTGAAAGTTGTTCCTACTCCCATTTCACTTTCCACCTGAATTGTTCCTCTATGTAATTCCACTAAATGCTTTACAATTGCTAGACCTAAACCTGTACCCCCAGAATTTCTACTTCTCGCTTTATCAACACGATAAAAACGCTCGAAAATTCTTGGAATTTCATCCTGTTCTATGCCTATGCCGGTATCTTGAATTTTCACTTCAATTTTCTTTTTCTTTTCCACCACATAAACATTGATTTCCCCATCGTTTGGGGTATAGATCACAGCATTTGTTATTAAATTTAGAAAAACCTGGGTTAATCTACTTCTATCTCCTTCCATTTGAATCACTTCATTTGATTGAGGAAATTTTAATTTAATATTTTTCGCTTCTGCTCGACCTTCCAGCATTTTAGTCGCTTTATTTAAAATTTCCACCAGATTAAACTCCTCTTTATTTAGAGCAAAATGGTGTTGTTCTAATTTAGATAGGTCAAGAAGATCTTGAATTAATGTTTGTAGTCGATGGCTCTCTTTTAAAATAATTCGTAAAAATTCTTCTAGCGTCTCTCTGTCTTCCATCGCCCCATCGAGAAGTGTTTCAGAAAAGCCCTTAATAGATGTAATAGGCGTTTTTAATTCATGGGATACATTGGCAACAAAATCTTTACGAATTTGTTCAAGCTTCTTCAACTCCGTTATATCATTAAAAACAAGCAAAATCCCCATCCATCTATCGTTTGTCCCAATAATGGGAACTCCATATACTTGAAAACTTTTCTTTTCATTTTGGATTTCCAGCGCCATTTCGCGAATTACCTTATGCTCTGTCATAAAAATTTCTTCTGCAAGATCGGTAACTTGTCTATATGGAATAACTTTATAATATTGTTTATAGAGATAGTCAGCAGACCGGACAAAGAAAATGTCCTTATAGGATTTATTAATTAAATTTATATAACCTCTGCTATCTATTAAAAGTAATCCACTGCTAATACTCTCTATCAAGGTTCCTAAACGATCTTCTTGTATTTCTTGCGCTTTTACCATTTCTTGCATATCTTTAGCTACTTTATTAAGAGAAGAACTTAGAACTCCAGTTTCATCTACTCGATCTTCATACGTTCTAGCATGATAATTACCATTTGCTAAATCGATAGCTACTTTGGTAGCCGATTCTATCGGTCTTGTATAACGATAGATTAATTTATAACCGATTAGATAAATCACTAAAAATGAGAATAGAAACGAAGAAAAAATAATCCAATTAATATGTTGATACGCATTCTCTATTTCTTCCACTTTAGCCCCTATTAGTAAATATCCTTGTCTTCCTTCTTCATCCGTAAGCTCCTGTTGATAAAAATGGAAGTTAGGATTCCCGTTAATAGATACAGCATTCACCTTTTCATTTGAAAGTAAGGTTTGCACTTGATTTTCATATTCTGTTTCTGTCTGCAGTTCTCCCTCATTGAACAACATTTCTCCAGAATCATCAATAATAGTAATCTGTACATCTAACGCTTCACTATATTCTTTCACTAAGCGATTATTAATTTCTAAAATCCCACCATTATTCATGATTTGATTTGCAATTAATGTACTTTCGCGTTTCAATCGATTATCAAAAGAATCCATAAAAGTCTTCTTATTGTATGATTCAATGAAAATAGCGACAAATACAAACACGATAAATATAGTAAATAAAACGCTCGCCATTAATCGAGATTTAAAGCTCTTCATTTATTTTGGTTCCTCTAATTTATATCCTAAACCACGTATTGTTTTAATATATATAGGTTTTTTTGTATTTTCTTCAATTTTTTCACGCAAATGACTAATATGGACATCTACAATTCTTGTATCGCCTACAAAATCATAGTTCCATACTGCACTTAATAACTGATCTCTTGTTAGAACTCTCCCCTTATTTTTAACAAGATATAATAATAACTCAAACTCTTTCGGAGTTAATTCTAATAATTCTTCTTTGAAGTACGCTTCATAATAATTAGGAAGTACTCTTAACTCAGCGATTTTAATACCGTCATCCTCATCTTCATCTATTTCATCAGAAGCTGCGGGTACTTGCATTTGTATTCGTCTCAAAACGGCTTTAATTCGAGCGATGACTTCCCTTGGACTAAATGGTTTCGTCATATAATCATCTGCTCCAAGCTCTAGTCCTAAAACTTTATCAAACTCATCATCTTTTGCCGTTAACATTAATATAGGAGTTAACACTTTCTGTTGGCGTAATTCTTTACAAACATCCATCCCATCTTTTTTTGGCAACATTAAATCAAGTAAGATGACATCCGGATTAGCAGTTAATGCTAGATTCAATCCTTCTTCTCCATCCATGGCAGTTAATACATCATAGCCTGCCTGTTGCAAATTATACTTCAGTAAAGTTACGATAGATTGTTCATCATCTACAACCAAAACCTTTTTCTTCATATACAGCCTCCAAATATGTTAATTCCCCTAAAGTCCCCTTATACCTATTTACATTATAATATATTGTTCGATAAAAATGGAAAAAACATTTATTTGCTGTTTACAAATGCGAAATAATTTTTTTAATTTCTTCGTATTTGTAAATAAGATGGCCGCTTTATTCCACTCTAAACAGACAGTTAGACGCAACTGCAAGCTGCAGAAATTAAGGAAGCTAAATGTTGAAACTCTCCCGTAAAGAACAGATTAACAAAATTAATTCCTAAAAAAAATCGGCTAACTCTTTTTATAGAGCAACCGATTTTTCATGTATTTAATTTAATACTGTCAAGACGTTACGAACCGAATGGACGGATTTGTCTAGTGCCGCTTTTTCTTCCTCTGTTAAATCAAGTTCAATAATTTGTTCGATTCCGTTACCACCTAGAATAGTAGGTACGCCTAGATAAAGATCGTTATAGCCATACTCGCCTTCCAAATAAGCGATAGTTGGAAGGACTCGTCTTTGATTTTTAATAATTGCCTCACACATATCAACTAATGAAGCTGCTGGAGCATAATAGGCGCTTCCATTGCCAAGCAGATTTACAATTTCCGCTCCTCCATTTCTCGTTCTCTCGATAATTTCTTCTAATCTATGTTTTGGAATGAGCGATTCTAATGGAATTCCTCCTGCATAAGAATAACGAATAAGCGGTACCATATCATCACCATGGCCACCTAATACAAATCCTGTGATATCTTTAACAGAAAGGTTTAACTCCATTGCAACAAAGCTGCGAAAGCGCGCTGTATCTAGAATACCAGACTGGCCGATTACTCTATTTTTTGGGAAACCAGATTCTTTATAAACAGTATAAGTCATAGCATCCACAGGATTAGTAAGCACGATAATTACACAATTAGGTGAATACTGAACAATTTCCTTCGTTACCGATTTCATAATAGACTGATTTGTCTGTACGAGATCATCTCTACTCATGCCTGGCTTTCTTGCCATACCAGCAGTTATCACGACAATATCAGAATCAGCAGTATCTTTATAATTAGAAGTTCCAATTATATTTGCATCGAATCCCTGTACAGGACTAGCTTCAAACATATCCAAAGCTTTTCCTTTAGTTGAATTTTCATTTCGTGGAACATCTAATAATACGATATCCCCTAGTTCTTTTTGAGCAAGTAAAAAAGCCGTTGTTGCTCCAGTAAATCCCCCACCAATGATGGAAATTTTCTTGCGCTTAACCATATAATTTCCCCCTTATTAGACCGAGAATGCATAGCCCACCAATAAGCACTTTACTAGTTAGAGTCCCCTTTTACTCCATCTAGAAATACTTTTTTTAGCTTATCCCATTCTAATCCAATACCGCAAAACTTCTGTTTTAGGCAAAAAGGAAGAAGAGATGAGACCAATCTCTTCTTCATATTGTTTCTTAACCCATGTT
This sequence comes from Niallia sp. RD1, assembly GCF_024219955.1. Lineage (NCBI taxonomy): Bacteria > Bacillati > Bacillota > Bacilli > Caryophanales > Bacillaceae > Niallia > Niallia sp. RD1. Next base: position 5,187,928 of record NZ_CP100420.1, read on the forward strand.
CTTAATTAATTCATCACCGAACTCTGAGCATTTCACTTCTGTTGCACCTTCCATTAGACGAGCGAAGTCATAAGTCACAACTTTAGAAGCAATCGTGTTTTCTACGGATTGAATCACTAATTGTGCTGCTTCTGTCCAGCCTAAATGTTCAAGCAATAGAACACCTGAAAGAATAACAGAAGATGGATTTACTTTATCTAAGCCAGCATATTTCGGAGCAGTTCCATGTGTTGCTTCAAAAATAGCATGGCCAGTTTCATAATTTATATTTGCTCCTGGTGCGATACCGATCCCACCAACCTGTGCTGCTAATGCATCAGAAATATAATCTCCATTTAGATTCATTGTTGCAACTACATCAAACTCTTTCGGACGAGTAAGAATTTGTTGAAGGAAAATATCTGCAATAGAATCTTTAATGATAATCTTCCCTTCTGCTTCTGCCTGAGCTTGTGCTTTATTTGCTGCATCAGAACCTTGTTCCTCTTTAATGCGATCATACTGAGCCCATGTAAATACTTTATCTCCAAATTCTTTTTCAGCTAATTCATAACCCCAATTTTTAAATGCACCTTCTGTATATTTCATAATGTTACCTTTATGTACTAGAGTTACCGATTTACGACCTTCTTTAATCGCATAATTAATCGCAGCTCTTACTAAACGACTTGTTCCTTCTTCTGATACTGGTTTAATTCCAATTCCAGATGTTTCAGGAAATCTAATTTTATTAACTCCCATCTCTTCTTGTAAAAAGTTAATCAATTTAGAAACAGCCTCTGAGCCTTTTTCATACTCAATTCCGGCATAGATATCTTCTGTATTTTCACGGAAGATAACCATATCTGTATCTTGTGGTCTTTTTACAGGAGATGGTACTCCTTCAAACCATCTTACTGGACGTAAACAAACAAAAAGATCTAATTCTTGGCGTAGGGCAACGTTTAAAGAACGAATACCGCCACCAACTGGTGTAGTTAATGGTCCTTTTATAGCAATTAAATATTCTTTAATAACATCTAATGTTTCAGTAGGTAACCATTCTCCCGTTTCATTAAATGCCTTTTCCCCAGCCAATACTTCTTTCCAAACAATTTTCTTTTCCCCATTGTATGCTTTTTCAACAGCGGCATCTAATACTCTTGATGATGCTGCCCAAATATCTGGTCCAATTCCATCTCCCTCAATATAAGGAACAATTGGATTCGCTGGTACATTTAATACTCCATCTACTACTGTAATTTTTTCTCCTTGCATGTTTCTATCCCTCCGTAAAAAAATAGTTTCTTTTTCCAATGCTACAAACTCCATTGGAAATAGAATGAAATAAATTTATTATAACAAGCTTTGAGAAGCTAATTATATTTACTATTCTGACGAATAAAAAAAGGAAAATGCCAATATACAAACTAAATTCTCCCACATTAAGTATATATCATTCTTTAACTCTATGGGAAATCATATCCTTTTTAGCGTTTGTTAACTGGTACATATTCCAAACGTTCAGGACCAACATAATCTGCTCTAGGGCGAATAAGACGATTATTCTCGTACTGCTCGAGAATATGAGCCAGCCAGCCAGAAACCCTGCTTACCGCAAAAATCGGGGTAAATAAATCATGGTCAATACCTAGACTATGATAAACAGAGGCAGAGAAAAAGTCTACGTTTGGTACTAAATTTTTCTCTTCCTTTAACATTGTCTCAATCTTAATACTCATCTCATACAACTGAGGTTCACCAGTTAATTGTGTTAATTTTCTTGCCATTTCCTTTAGATGTTTGGCACGAGGATCGCCCTTTCGATAAACGCGATGACCAAATCCCATTATTTTTTCTTTGTTCGCTATCTTTTCTCTAATATATGGTTCCACATTGTCAATGCTTCCAATTTCCGTCAGCATTTTCATAACTGCTTCGTTTGCTCCACCATGTAATGGCCCTTTTAATGCTCCTATAGCTGATGTAATCCCTGAATATACATCAGACAATGTTGCAACACAAACTCTAGCAGTAAAGGTAGATGCATTTAGCTCATGATCTGCATGAAGAACGAGCGCTTTATTAAAAGCCTCAATCGCAATGTCTTCTGGTTCTTGCCCATTCAGCATATATAAGAAGTTAGCAGCAAATCCTAAATCTTTTCTTGGAGAAATTGGATCGAGACCTTTTCTTAATCTAGAAAAAGCTGTTACGATAGTTGGCATTTTTGCTTGAAGCCTTACAGCTTTTAAATAATTGGTTTCCGAATCCATTACATCTGCGCTTTCATCATATGCTCCTAATAAAGAGACAGTTGAACGAAGTACAGCCATAGGATGTACTTTATTTAATGGCATTAGCTTCATTTGCTCAATCAAAGAGACTGGTAATTCAGCATTATCTGCCAATTCTTGTTTTAGTTTTGCCAGCTCCGTATCATTTGGCAGTTTTTGATGCCATAATAAATAGATTACTTCTTCAAAACTAGATTGCTCTGCTAACACATCAATATCATAACCCACATAAGCAAGTGAATCATCTATAATGGAACTGATAGAAGATGTTGTTGCAATAACCCCCTCAAGCCCTTTTGTAACAGCCATACATATCTCTCCTTTACACCTTTTCTTTAGTACAAATCTTTCGAACTCCCATATTGTCCCTGCTGTAGTTACCAATATTGTGAAAATCTGTAAAAACAAAGCGATGGAATACACCTTAAATAAATGTTTACTATTTTGTTAGATTAACTGAATATGTACCAAAAAATCAATTAATAATGTAATCCGGATTTATTTATAAAAAAGATGGGGGAGTTTTTCATAAAAAATAAAGTGAGCATCAATCATTTGTAAATGCTTACATTTTCAAATAAAAAAATAAACCATTTGGTACTTATAGATGAGATAAAATGTAACTACCCTTTCATTATAAACAAAAATCTTCAAAATGTCTCATATTTTATACTTAAACCTGAATTATTCACCGCAATCTAAAATTTTTAAGGATTTCATTAGATTAGTAATGCTAAGGTAAATTTGTACCAAGAAAATAGCCTAGTTAGAGAAGGTTTGAAACGAGTCTTAGGAGAAAACTGATTTTTAGACAGACTCCTCCCTTGGTACGGGTTCGATTTTTTAAAAAGGCTATTTAGTTGAATTTTAGCTGCTGCACCCGAGTCAGTACGTCCCAAAAGAAGCGTTCATAAACAAAGCTCGAGGACATTTTGAAATACAGTGAGCGTCCGGATCTCACCAATTTACTCGCTACTTTAATCAAACGTGTGCGAATCGTCTGAATTTGAATGCTTTTATAGGCAGCTGGAAAACTTAGTGTACGTAGCCAGTTTGTGAAGTTATAGGCAAGCAGACTTAACATCATCCGAGCTTCATTGACGAGGAAATGATGGCTTTTCATCTGATCCAAGCCAAAGCCATCTTTTGCTTCTTTGATGAAATTTTCCATTGTGCCTCGCTGTTGATAGGACGTGACAATCGCTTGAGGCGAAAAGCTTTCACCGAGACTCGTCACAAAAAAAGCATGTAAAAAGAATAGTTCACCTGCTGGGCGGGTCGATTGAATAACAATACGACGAGGCTTTGACCAAGACGATGCTTGATAAATAGATTCTTCCACATAGCTTTCTGTCACGGACACATCACGAATTTCATGTATTGGATGCAGTTCTTCCGCAAGTGCTTTTAACTTGGCGTTCGCTTTTAAACGAATGATATAGTATACCGATTCCTTTTCGCACAATTCATATAGCTCAGGCACCGCAAAGCCACTGTCCCCACGGACAAGATAAGACTTTTCAGGAAAAACTTCGTTATAGTGTTCGATGAGTGGGCGCATAAAATCCACTACACCATTGGAAGTATAAACGCTCCCCGGGCGCAATTGAGCTTTCAAGAAATCGCCGGTTAGCCCATCAAATGCGACAAGTGGATGGAAGCCCATTGTGCGATAATGCGCGTTGTAGGACGAATTTTCTTGATTTCCGTATGTATCGGCATGTGTTGAATCTAAATCAAAAATCAGTGTCTTGGATTGTCGGGCATGATGAACCCGATCAAGTAACTTCTGATTTGCCTCTTGAAGTTGGTCCAGTGCTTGCGTGTCAAAGCGCTTAAAAAATCGAGATAACGACGGTTGAGAAGCGAGTGCAGGGGTACCAAGAATTTGTGTAAAAACCGGATCATGTGTCAAACGGTCCGCTGCATCGTCCTCGTGATAGCCGGCGATGAGCTGATAGATTTTTTGACGAAGAAGTTGTTCGTTTTCATGAATACAATACGTGCGTGTATCCTTCAAACAAAGATGCTTGGCAATAGTTTGAGAAAAGCCGATTTTTTCATCAAACTCACGGAAGATCAATTCACCTGTGTCAGAAGAAAGTGCACCTCCATCATTGGATAATTTAATAGAACGATTGAAATGTAAAGGTTTTTGCGTTAAAGTTGTCATCATAAGAATCCTTTCTTTGGTATTTGTAAGTCGCAATAACCTTAACAGAAAAGGATTCTTTTTTCATCTTTTAAGTGAAAAAGAGAATCCCATTGAAAAGCCGATAAGTCAGCTTTTCAGTGGGATTTCGTGTTGGTTGGTGAATAATCTAGGTTAAAAACTGTAGATATAGTAAAAAAAATTTTTTCTGATTCTCCTTTACACTATATTCTTTCTTTTTTTAATTATACCATAAATTCACAGCTCCTGTCTTCCTTATGCATAACAGAGAGTGGATCAGGTTATCCACTCTACTACTTTTATTGCAGCATAAGCAATTCCAGCTCCAATTAACGGACCTACAGCTACCCCGTTAAAGACAGATACTGACAAAATGGTTCCCAAAACAAGAGCAGTTGTAATTTCAGGGGAATCAGCCAATAAACTAACCCCACCCTTTGCGAGCAACGCAACCATAATTCCAGAAATTAAAGCAATCCACGCATACGGTGATTTAAAGGTAGCGGACAAATCTTTAAATCCAATATCGCCTGTTGCAATAGGTACAAGCACAGCAATTGTAATAATTGTTACCCCCCAATTAATTCCTTTTGATTGAATCAAGGCAAATAATTTACTATCTATCCCAATCAGTTTCATTATTAATAAGAAAATAACCGCAATTATTAAAGAATTGTTTTTAGCTACAAGAGCAATTGCCAAAAGCAAATATAAAAATAAATAAGATTGACTAAATAAAAACATAAATGACTCTCCTTTAAAAAACATTAACCAAAAAATCTCTTCCTACTTATTAAATTATTTATAAAAAGCAGGAATTCCGATTAAAAATGCATAAGTATAGAAAATATAGATGAAAAAGGAATTTACTTCTATTCTATTTTGCAATTGATAATGGTCTATTATTTATTATACTAAAAATGGGAGGATTAACATTGAATTATACATATCTTAACCGTACGATTCGGTTTATTGTAGTTATTGTAGCTACCATCCTATTATTTGTTAGCTTCTTTTATTTATCCAAAGTAACCTATCCCTTTATTATAGGATTTCTAATTGCTTTTTTAATGAATCCACTTGTTAATTTTTTGCAATTTAAATGTAAACTGCCTAGAGCCTTTGCTGTAATTTTAAGTATTTTGCTCATATTATCTGTATTTGCTGGGTTAGTTTCTTTACTAATTGCCGAGATTGTAGCAGGGGCGGCTTATCTGGGTGAGGTAGTACCGAAACATATTGATATCATTATTCGATATATTGAGGATTTGTTCGCAGCGCAAATTATCCCATTGTATAATAAAATATCACAAACCTTCAATAATCTTGGAACAGGTCAACAAGATACGATTATGACAAATATAAATAAAGTTGGCGAACAGGTTGGAAATGTTATGGGAGATTTTTTGCAATCCTTTTTCCTTAACATTCCCATCATACTATCCTGGTTTCCTAATGCAGCGAGTGTTCTAATATTCTCTTTATTAGCCACGTTTTTTATTAGTAAAGACTGGGTTCGGTTATCATTGAAGTTCGGAAAATTTTTTCCATCTAAATGGTTAAATAGTGGAAAAACAGTTTTCTTTGAATTAAAGAAAGCTTTACTTGGATTTATTAAAGCACAGTTAACGCTTGTTTCGATTACAACAGTCATTATTTTAATTGGCCTTTTAATACTTCGAGTTGATTATGCGATTACGATTGCACTCTTAACTGGAATAGTTGATATTATTCCGTATTTGGGTACAGGTCTAATATTCGTTCCTTGGATAATTTATGAGATTATTACTGGACAAATCGTGCTGGCAATAGGGTTATCGGTGCTCTATATCGTCGTTTTAGTTCAACGGCAAATAATGGAACCAAAAATTCTCTCTTCTAATATTGGGCTAGATCCCTTAGCAACCTTAATTGCTCTATTTGTTGGATTTAAGCTTTTTGGATTTATCGGGCTAATTATTGGTCCTGTTTCCCTAGTCATTGTCACTACCTTACATAGAGCAAATGTTTTTCAGGACATTTGGAAATTTATTAAAGGAGAAAGTGAGATACCGAAATAAAGTGAGGGTTTCCCTTCATCTCCCACCTATCTTCCTTGAATTCTCCTAAACTTACGGTTGGGTCTTACTGTCCGTTAAATGTGGGATAAAGATGTATTTATTAATCTCTTTGAGAGCAAAGTTTGAAAAAAGGAGCGGTGAATTTCCAATTGGAAATTCACCGCTCTTTTTCATCTATATCTAATGTTAGTATGGACCTCTAATAGAATTTTTCACTTTATCTTCATAAAATGTTCTTAGTGTTTGTAATTCATCCATATTAAATGTTTTTTCCTCTAATGCTTTTAAGTTTTCAACAATTTGCTTTCGATTTTTGAATCCTGGAATTACACAAGAAATACCTTGCTGATCCAATATCCATCGTAATGCTGCAGTAGCCATTGACTTTCGACCATTCGCAATCCAAGTAAGCTCATCTGCTAATTCTACACCCTTTTTAAAACCAAGCCCTGCAAATGTTTCTCCTACATTAAAGGCTTTCCCATTTTCATTAAATTTGCGATGATCATCTTCATCAAAAGTATGATTTTTCGTAAATTTCCCAGTAAGTAAACCACTAGCCAACGGAAGACGCACAAGAATCCCGACCCCTTGCTTCTCCGCTACAGGAATTAATTTCTCAAGTGGTTTTTGGCGAAAAATATTAAAAATAACTTGCAACGCCTTTACGTTTGGATTTTGCAAGCATATAAGCCCCTGCTCCACTGTTTCAACACTTACTCCATAATTCCGAATTTTTCCTTTTTGCTGTAATTTATCAAGTACCTCAAATACTTGACCATCTTTTAATATTTCTGTTGGCGGACAATGAATTTGGTATAAATCGATTGCTTCTCTATTTAATCGCTTTAAACTATTTTCACAATACTGACGAACACTTTCGTCTGAGTATGTTTGCTGTGCAAAAATATCTCCTCCACGACAAAACTTAGTTGCAATATGGATTTGATCCTCTTTCCCTTTCGTGGCCTTAGCAAGCAGCTCCTCACTATGTCCATCTCCATATACATCTGCTGTATCAAAAAAATTCACGCCTTTTTCGATTGCCAGTTCTAAGGATTTTAATGCTTCAGTGTCATCAACCTTTCCCCATGAACCACCAATTGCCCACGTACCGAAACTTACTTCACTGATTTTTAGGCCTGTATTTCCTAAATTTCTGTAATTCACTCTTTAAGCACCTCCACTAGCTAAGACTACTTACTCGATTTTATTGAAATTAATGCTAATTTGAACGGTATCTGTAAAAAGAAAAAATCTAAAGGAGTCTCTACTCTGTGCGTATACAGATAAGTTGTTCTATCAAAATTATAACAAGGATTAATAAGTTTGTATATTAAATAAACCAACGTATAAAAAACGATTCCCTTTGTTTATCTTTTGGATAAATAGTTTTTCAACAATATTTATCCCTTTTGTTTAGGTTTGGTTAATAGACAAACTGTAGTATAATTAATCAATTAAGAATGATGCTTTAAGAGATAATTCAACTTCTGATAATAAATAAATTTTTCCAGTTCAAAAGGCAAGATACGGGATAAAAGGAGACTAAGAAAAAACATGCATATTACTTGGAATCAGCAATTGGTAAAAAAAGAAAATAAGTCACTATGTTTATATTTAATTAAAAACAATGCTCCAATCTCTCGGGCAGATATTGCGCAACAAACAGGATTAACAAAGGGCACTGTCTCCTCCTTAGTATCAGAGCTTATTGACGAACAGTTAATCTATAAATCTGGTCATGGCGAGTCGAGTGGAGGCAGACGACCTGTCATGCTGCTATTTAATGAACAAGCAGGCTATTCAATCGGTATTGACCTAGGTGTCAATTACATATTAGGAATTTTAACCGATTTACGTGGAAATATTATTTATCGGATAAATGAAAAGTATGTAAATTTAACGTATGAAGATACACTAGAAATGATAAAAAAAATTATTACTACTTTAATAGAGAATGCTCCTAAATCTCCTTATGGTGTAATTGGGATTGGAATTGGCGCACCAGGGATTATAAACATGGAAGGAGAGATTCTACTAGCACCAAACCTTGGCTGGAAAAACATATCGCTTAAGAAACAATTAGAGGCACAATTTCATCTTCCTGTTTTAGTCGAAAATGAAGCAAACGCAGGAGCCTATGGAGAAAAGGAATTCGGCCTAGGGCAACCTTTTCAAAATCTTATTTATGTAAGTGCAGGCATTGGAATTGGTGCTGGCATTATTATTAACGGAGAATTATATAAAGGAACGCTAGGTTATTCAGGTGAAATCGGTCATATGACCATACAAAAGGATGGACTAGAATGCCGCTGTGGCAATAAAGGCTGCTGGGAACTATATGCTTCTGAACAATACTTATTAACTAGAGCTACACAATTAAAGCTAGGAGATAAAAAACAAATTCATTTAAATGACTTAATTGAGCTTGCTAACCAAGGAAATAACCAAGCAATCCATTTATTCCATGAGGTGGGGGATCATTTAGGAGCTGGAATTATAAATATCATTCATACATTTAATCCAGAACAAATCATCATTGGAAATCGCCTCTCCTTAGCAAAAAGATGGATAGAGCCACGTGTGAAAAAAATGATAAGTAATTATACTTTACCCTTTCATCAATCGAAGCTGACTATCCATTTCTCTGATATTGATTTTGCGTCCTCTGCCTTAGGGGCTGCAGCTTTTTCTACAGAGAATTTTTTAAGATGTATGTTGCAGCCGGATTAATTGCTGTTTAGACTATATTAATTATTAAGTCGTTTAAAACATACGTTCAACATACATTTATTTTGGCATCCAAATTCGATAATTACCGCTTAAAGCAAGTAAACTAAAAAAGTATAAGCAATTATCATAATACCGCCTTTCGCCTTTTCTAATTGGCGTATTCCAAAATAATTCAACCATTCTTTTAGCATTCGGTCCGTCGGCCGCTAAAGAAGCCATTGCATTCGTTGCAATTAATCCAATTGGATGAAGTGATTTTTCCGTAAAAGGAACTCCTTCAATCGTGTATCTCCGATAATCTTCAGGATCTTTTTCAGCAAAAAAATTCTGGATTTTATTAGCCGTTTCTCTTTCTGATTCACTTCCTCCAAACCATTCATAATCAAGACCTATATTTGCAGCAACTCGATAAGAGTCGCTATAAAAATGACCATAGCCCTTATCATTATTTGGAGTACCATCATAATAAGCATATTCGGGAGCAAGTCCTGTTTCTGAGTGACATGCTGTTTTCAAATATTCTCGGCTTGCCTCTGCTGCTTCTTTCCAAAACGCTTGGTCTTCTGGATTTGCCCAGCAAGCAAATAACTCGTAAAAATGTGGCAAATGATAAGAGGGATCTGTAAATTCACAGTTTGGAACAAATTTTATTAACTTGTTGTCCAGATTCCACATGGAGTGTCCTTTTCCCTCTTCCTCCTTATGCAAACAGGTTTGCAATAAATCTCTTGCTTGTTGACTATAGTTGAAAGGTTGTTCTCCATCTCCCCATCGATGGGCTGCAAAAAATAAGGCTAGTGCAAAAAATTCTTCACCGTCTGGTGCAGGTCCATCTGACCGCTTTGAGCCATCTGGATTACAAGACCAGGCAAAGTAACCAGCATTTTCTCCAGTATTCATATACATATGTTTCTTTGTCCAATTCCATATGCGATCAAATTCCTCTTTCTTATCTAATTGGACAGCAATCATCATTCCATAGGACATACCTTCTGTTCTAACATCAAGATTCCCTGTATCTAATAAATATCCTCCATCCATAGAAGGAAAATAAATTCTCGTATCATCATCGCCATAAAAAATTTGTGCCCATGCATCCTCTATTTTTGATTGAATAGCTGTATCCGAGTATCCCATCTCTTTAAAAATATTTCGATAATTACCTGTATAAAATGCACCTTTCACCTAAACACTCCTCCTTTCTATTAAGAAGAATAAGAAGTTATAAGACTATCATCTAATCCTTCATAAGTTTGGGTTTCATATACTATTGCCCTTAATTCTATAAGTGTCACTTCATTTTTTGTTAGGGTAATAGAAAGCTTTAAATAGCCATCTGCTTCTTTCTTTTGTTTTGCTGTAGATAACTTTGGTATAGCTGCTTCTTTTAATGTTTCCACTGATTCCTTGTCTGGGAAACGAGGTCTACCTAATTCTTTCCATACTTTCCAAGGATTCGCATGATTCTCATCTACACTCTGCCTCTTCATAAAGTACTCCCCACTACTAACAGGTATTTTAATCACTAATTCCTTCTCAAAGCCTTCTCCTTTAGCCATTACCTCATTCCAAGCTACAAGTGTAATCGATCCATTTTCTTTTCGCGTAATAATCATTTGTGTATCACGATACAGAACTTCCTCACCAAGTCTATTGAAAAAGGAAAATAAATGAAAAGTTGGCTTTGGGATGGAATGAAGCGCCATTAAACCAAACCCGCCATGGAATAAAGCCTTTGGCACATCAGCCTCTTCAAAAACATCACTAAAAGTCCAATACGAAAAAGAATCGACAAAGTCTCCACCCTCACTTAATATCCGTGCAAGATAGGCTGCATTTAACGGTGTATCATGAACGGGATTGATCGGACTATAAGAAGTATTATATTCGGTAATATGGAAGGGCAAATCAGAAAAAGGTGATTCCTTAATTAGACCACGAACTACCTCAAACTGTTGAAGCATATCTGTATTATCTACTAGATCTTGATAATAATAATCAGGAGTAACTTTTTTAGGGCTTAGCGATGTGTAGGCATGCCGACTGACAAAATCTACAGGCACATTCTCCCTATGACAGAAATTCAAGAAATCAACAATCCACTCGTCAGCACCACCACAAATTGCCGGACCACCAACCTGAAGATCTTGGTTTACCGCTTTAATTGCTAGCGCTGTAACTTTATATAGCCTAAAGTATTCTTCTTTATCGGCATCCTTCCAAAAGTTTACTAAGTTAGGCTCATTCCAAACTTCAAATGGCCATTGTTTAACTTCTTCTATTCCATAGCGTTCAATAAAATGGTTTACTACTGCTGTAATTAAATTACTCCATTTTTGGTAATCGCTTGGTGGAGTTACATTTCCTTTCCAATAAAAAATCGTTTGGTCACCAGAAGAAAGTAATTCTGGCATAAAACCAAATTCAATAAAGGGTCGTAAGTTCAGCTCAAGAAAAGAGTCAAAGATGCGGTCAATGTAAGTAAAGTTATAAAATGGCTTTACTTCCTCTCCTATCTTCATTTCCCGATAAATACCGACGTCATCTGAAAGTAAACCATGTCCTCTAATATATTTAAATCCAATTTTCTCTTGAATAATTTTGAGATGATCAAGATATTCTTTCTGTAGTGCCAGACCAAGTCTCCCAGTTCCAATGCAATATTTCCAGTTTTCCTTCAGCTTCCCCTCTCCTTTTGATGCTATAATAATTGATTCCATTACCGACCTCTCCTATTCTCCATTTAAATGTATTTCTGTAATCATCTAGCAAAATATTGTTAGTTAAAGATTGTTTCGTAAAGTTTGTTGTTAGTAACCCACAGCCTATATAAGCTAAAGAACATTGGGCAGTGGATTCCCTAACTCGTTGACGAAATCGAGAATACTGCCCACATAAATTGACTAATAGCTATAATAGAAATATTTAATAAATAACACGGTTCAGTTCATCATTTATCCCTGACTTTCGATAGAAATAAGTATTAATTATATCTCTCCATTCCTTAGAATGTTCCAATTGAATAGTTAACCTTTGTAGAATGTCGTTATATCTTTTTTCATCTACTAAACCATTTAAACTAATCCAACTTTCTAGTAGATTTTCTACGTCTTCTACCCCTTCAAAGTGAGTGTTATAAATATGCTGAATTACTGTGGTTCCCGACTTTAAAATATGTGTATATGGAACATGGTGAAAAAATAGGACTAATTCATCTGGACAAGTCTCCACTGATTCATACATGTCGAAATTTTCCGGGAAATATTGTTCCGTATATCCAGTTCCGTCTTTCTTTGTTCGATTTACCCCAATCCCTTTCCAATCTGCGAAATGATAAGTACCCCAAGGGGAATATTCATAACCGTCTACATTTGGACCATAATGGTGATTAGGATTCACCATCCAGCCAACTCCTAAAGGAGCGGTATATTTTTCATAAATACTCCATGAATCTGCAAGCATCTCTTTTACAGTGTTTAGTATTTTGGGATGATTTCCAAATGTTTGTGTTACCCATTCATCTGTAATCGTTGCTTCTGGTAAGTCTGGATTCCAAATTAATCTCCCATACCCATATAGATTAGCTTGTGCAAGAATGTGACCAGTCCAACTCGACTCATTCCCAATATTTGTAACAGCTGAAATTCCACTATATTTATAATGAAATAGAGTTCCATCAACCACCTTTTTTACCGTAGAACCTTCCCCTTTTGCATATGTATCAAAATCCAGTACTTTTTTCCATTGGGGAATTAAATAACATAAATGTTTCTGTTGTCCCGTATATTCTTGTGTGATTTGAAATTCTAGTACTTGATTTGTCTCTGGCATAGCCCCAAATAGTGGTGAAACTGGCTCTCTTACTTGAAAATCCATTGGTCCATTTTTGATTTGCAGAATAACATTCTCTAAAAATTGACCATCTAGTGGTTTAAAATGATCGTATGCTGCTCTCGCTCGATCTGTCGTTCGATCTCTCCAATCTTGAAGACAATCATATACAAAGCAACGCCAAATGACGATTCCATCAAAAGGTAGCAAAGCCTCCCCTAACATATTCGCACCATCTGCATGATTTCGATTATAAGTGAACGGTCCAGGACGATGTTCAGAATCCGCTTTCACAACAAAGCCACCGAAGTCTTCTATATATTGATAAATTTCTGCAGTTTTCTTTGTCCACCATTCTCTCACCTGTGGATCTAGTGGATCAGCTGTAGAAAGACCGCCAATTTCAATCGTACTAGCATAATTAATAGATAAAAAAAGTCTAATACCGTATTGTCTGAATATATTTGCCACTTTTGCCACGTCAGGAAGTAATTCCTTTGTAATCAGATTAGTTTCAGCTTTATGAACATTAACATTATTGATAGAGATCCCATTAATTCCAATCGAAGCCATCAACCTTGCATAATCTTTGATTCGTCCATAATCCAGTATAAATTGATTATTCTCAAAAAAGATTGAGTGTCCAGCATAGCCCCGTTCAATAGAACCATCCATATTGTCCCAGTGATTAATCATTCTTAATTGAGTCTTAGGATTTTCTATAATATCTAGCTGTTGATAATCTCTATTTGTCTGTAATATTCGTAAAAAATGAAAAGCTGCATACAAGACACCTTTATCGGTCTTTCCTGTTAAATAAATTCGTTCCTTTGGTTTAGTGAAAGACTGTAACATATATCCATCATTATTCAATGATCTATTCAAAGTAGTCATATTCGAACTATCTACTGTTGCTAAAACAATTGCCGAATTGTTCCCTTCCATGTCTGCTATAACTTCAGGTTCTATTCCTGTTATCGATAATATTCCTCTTTTTAATTCTTCTACTGCTGACTTAATTATTTCCGTTTTTTCTAATACAACAATTTTTTTTAATGCTTCTATATTTGCTAAATCTTTCTTTCTCTCATATCTTAGCCAGCATTTATATTCATCCGTTTTTTGCAAGGTTTCTACTAATGTCATTGTCTCTTCACTCCTTTTCTCGTAAAATCTTTTATCTTTAAAAGAATTTAACTACTTTACTCTTTTTTCTTAAAGCTGTTTTCGTAACGTTTGTTGCTAATTCTTGAACATCTACATGCATTAAGGCTACTCCCCTTTTCGAAATAATTAATTTTTTCTATTGAAAAAAACAACAATCTTTTCGAAAAATGCTAATCTTAAACTCCTGAATATGCCATAAATCCTCCGTCAACCGGAACGCTGATTCCCGTAACAAATCCGCTTGCCTCCTCATTAACTAGCCATAATAGAGTTCCTAATAGATCTTCTGGTTTTCCTAATCTTTTTACTGGCGTATGTGCCAATATTTTCTTCGTCCGGTCTGTATAGGAGCCATCTGAATTTTTAAGCAAAGCTTCGTTCTGTTTTGTTAAGAAAAATCCTGGAGCAATGGCATTTACTCTTATACCTGTTTCCGCCATATGTACAGCTAACCATTTTGTGAAATTCTCTATACCTGCTTTAGCTGCACTGTAGGCAGGTACTTTCGTCATCGGACTTGGCGCACTCATTGAGGATATATTTATGATGGTTCCACTTTTCCCAAGCATTTGCTTAGAAAATACCTGGGTAGGAATCAATGTTCCAATTATATTTAGATTAAATACAAAGGAGAAGCCCTCAATCGTTAAATCGAAAAAACTAGTAAGCCCTGCTTTGTCCAAATCCTCTATCCGTAGGATTTCTTCTGATGTAATTCCCTTTGGATGATTTCCTCCTGCCCCATTTATAAGAATGTCACAGCTTCCAAATGTATCAGAAACTATTTTTTCCGCTTCCTTAACACTGTTCACATCTACGACATCACACGCAATAGCAATGGCAGTTCCACCTTCCTTATTTATTTCCTCCGCTACCTTTTGTGCTTTTTCATATGTACGATTAAGAAGAGCTACTTTTACCCCTTGTCTGCCTAGCTCCTTTGCCATACAACTACAAAGCACTCCTCCACCACCAGTAATAACCGCTACTTTCCCAGATAGATTTTCAATTAATGGTAACATTGTTAATTTCCCCTTTCTTAACCGCTTTATTGTTTTGCTCCAAACTATCCCAAATTCCTAAAATATACATAATTCCTAAGGCTCGATCGTAAAGTCCATAACCAGGTCTTGCTTTTTCTCCCCAAATCATTCTGCCGTGATCTGGACGGAAATAACCTTTAAATCCATAATCGTGAAGAGCCTTCACTATTTCATATAAATCAAGAGAACCTTCTTCCGTGCTTCTGTGAGAGGTTTCCTGAAAATCCCCGTTATCGGCTATTTTAATATTTCGTATATGAACAAAGGGTACCCGATCCATTTTTAAAAACTGACACAAGATATCCGGAATATCATGATTCGGATTTGCCCCTAAAGAACCTGAGCATATCGTTAAACCATTAGATGGACTATTCACAAGCTTTATAATTCGCTCTAAATTCTCCTTCGATCGAACAATTCGTGGTAGACCAAATACGGACCATGGTGGATCATCTGGATGGATTGCCATTTTAATATCACATTCTTCTGCTACCGGAATTACTTGCTCTAAGAAATACTGAAGATGATCAAATAAATCTTCTTCTGTTACATCTTGATATAATTCAAATAACTGCTTTATCGCTTTTAGCCTTTCTGGTTCCCAGCCAGGAAGAGAATATCCATTCGATAAATTCTCCATTTGTTCGATTAACTCTAACGGTTCAATCGACTCTATTTTTGCTTTTTCGTATGCAAGAACAGTCGATCCATCAGGAAGCTCCTTTGCTAGATCGGAACGTGTCCAATCAAAAATCGGCATAAAATTATAGCAGATTACCTTGACACCAGCTTTTGCCAGATTTCGAATCGTTTCTTTATAATTTTCAATGTATTTTTCTCGAGATGGAAGACCAAGCTTTATATCTTCATGAATATTTACACTTTCAATCACTTCTAGGCTCATGCCGTTTCTATTAATCTCTTCCTTCAGCTCCATGATCCTACTTTCAGGCCACACTTCTCCTACAGGAATATCAAATAAAGCACCCACAATACCATCGATTCCAGGTATTTGTCTAATATACTCTAAGGAAACGCTGTCATCCTCCTTGCCAAACCACCTAAATGTTGCCTTCACTAACAAAACCTCCTATCAATTCATCTCTTTACACTATATGCCTCCATTAATCTTAAAATAATTTTTTGTATGAAAATAAGTTTAGTTCCGACCAACCGGGGCCTTATAGTATTCATATATCATTTTAAAAAAATTATAATTTATGCTAAAAGGAATTATTAAATTCCTCTTATGATCCATGTACATGCGGAGCATCATACGTTTCATCCATACTATTTGATGTAGCTTTTTTTAGGAAATTACTTTCTATATGATTCAACATCGCTCTTGAATTAAATGACATGATCATTGCAATTAAACTGGCAATAAAAATTACTAGGAAATCAGTCGTCATTACCGTTGCAACCCCAACTAAAAATAAGATTAATATATTGCCTATTGTTTCTTTGAACTTAATAAACAAATAATACGCAGACAACTTTACTAAATCTCTTAATCGAAAAGTGTATTTGGCATTGATTATTAGTATATTTATACTAAGCATTGTCCAGATAAGAGTAAGTATAAGCACAACGATAAAAATGATTTGATTGACTGGAGTTACTGTCATACGGAGGTATTGTAAGTCGATGAGTAAGACAAAGAATACCGCTAGGATTATGGTCCAGATATAAAACGTACCTTTTAAATTCGATCGATAGCCATAGAAAAAGTCAGCAGTTGGCGACAATTCCTTCGTTCTCACTAATTTCTCCATCGAATAAAGCAGTCCTGATATAGCTGGTCCTGATGGTATTAAGGCAAGAGCATATAGTGCAATATTAGAAAATGATGGTGTTAATGTCATGAAGAAAAAAATGAATACTGCATTGGTCGCGACAAAATAGATATTTGTTAATAAAATCCAATACACATAATTACTAAATGTAAATAATATCCCTTGGCCAAACTCTTTTTTTTGTTCCATGCTTTTCACCTTCTTTCAAAATATAAATGGAGGATGAGACATTCTGCTTTTTAGAAAGGTTCTTTTCTTAAAGTTTGTTTCTATTAACCTGCAGCCTGAATACACATCACTTCCCGTGAGGAGAGCGGAGAGTCTTCAGGATTTCACTCATACTGCTCGCTAATTCCGTGGCGTCTACGTGTATCCAGGCTGCTCCGTATTACTTTTTAAAATTTTTCTATTTGCAGCACAATAATCTTTTGAAACCAGCTTTTTAGCAAGAGCCGATTGTTAGAAGATATCTCATCCATCATTATTACTTAGTTATTTTTCTTGTATTCTTGATACGTTTTGTTTGCTGTATCTACATATTGATCTAAGCCTTGACTTTGTAGCTCTTTTACAAAAGCATCAAATTCACTTAAATCACGAGTACCTAAAATAAACTTTAATGTGTTTTGGTTTGTATAATCTTTTAATGGTGTACTTTGTAATGTTGCCTTTTCTCTATCTTCAATAGAATAAGGAATTAATGGGTCTGTTGGAATTGGTGTTTTGACTGCTTTCATATCATTTTGGAACTTAATCTCTTCTTCACTCATCATGGAATGAAGCAAGTCTGTTGTTCCACCATAAGCAAAAACCCCGCCAGAGAAACCATAGTCAACACGTAAATCCTGTGTTCCATTCGGATTTAAACCATTGTAATTGATATCATCTGTTAATTTTCTTTCTCCATCTTCCTTCGTGAACGTTGTTCCTTCTACTCCCCATTTAGTAAATTCTTGCCCTTCATCACTGTAATATAACCAGTCAATAAACTGAAGAATTGCTTCGAAGTTTTCGCTTTCTTTAATTTTCGAAGTAATCATCACGCCGTTTTCTAACCTAGATCCTGACATTAATTGGCCAGCAGGACCACCAGGAACAGTAATTTTTGAAATAGCGTAGTTTCCTTTACCTAATGTTTTATCCATATCCACACGATGTAAGTTAATTGTCTGAGAGTTTCCATTTATAATGAATGATTTACCAGTTACAAATTTCTGTACAGCTTGATCATCGCTTTGTGTGAAACTTTCTTCGTCTAACAAGCCTTCTTCCACTAACTTGTGAAAGTAAGTAAGCATTTCTTTATAGCCATCTGTTGTTGCTGCATAAACGAATTCATCTGCATCTTGATCATAAGACAAGCCGTTTCCGAATCCCCATCCAGCTTTCGTTCCAAAACCTGTTGCTGCAATATTCAGTGTACTATTAAACGTAAAGCGGTCAGAGAAAGGAATTGAATCTGGATATACTTCTTTCAATTTCTTCATTGATGTATACAGCTCATCCCATGTTGTTGGAATAGCAATGTTATTTTCTTCAAAGATATCTGTTCTTACAATTAACGTATAATCTGGCCAAACCTCTTCATGTAAACCTGGAAGTACATAGAATTTCCCATCATTTTGACGTAAAGTATCTAATTCAGAATCCATATTCCATTTTTCTACTTTTTCTTTGAAATGAGGCATTTTATCAATGTAATCGCTTACCGGAAGTGCCGCACCAGATGCTACAAAAGCAGATTCTTCTCCTGGGTATGTTTTTGGAATAACAATTGGTGCATCCCCTGAACTAATTAACAAACTTCTTTTTTGTGTGTAATCACTCATTGGTACAATAGTTGGCTTTAATGTAACACCTGTGATTTCTTTAATCTTATCCCATAATAGCCAATCTTCTTTATATGGATATGTTGGCTGATCCATATATAAAATAGATAAATCAAATGGCTCAGTTGCTTTAAATGTGTCCCCTGCATTATAAGATTCCATTGCCCCTTTTGTCGATACTTCTGCCTCTTTACTTGTTGATTCTTCATTCGAACAAGCTACAGCAATAAGTACTAACATCATCAAACCTAGAAATAGCCCAACCTTTTTACAACTTTCTTTCATAGTATTTCCTCCCCTTATATATATAGGAAAAGCGTAAAGTCGTTTTTCACTAAAAGCAGGCGTATAGAAGGAATCCTTAGGAAAAACAACTACGCTGAACTCCTGTTACTATTAAGGTCCTATTTTATTACTTAATAGAACCTAACATTACGCCAGAAACAAAGTACTTTTGTACAAATGGATACACCGTTAATATTGGCAAAATCGTTAATACCATTGTTACCGACTTAATATTTGCAGAGATTTGTGTTAAGTTGTCGGCTGATGTTGCACCAGCTGACATGCCACTAGTTGTTCCCGCAATCATATTTCGTAGATAGATAGTAACTGGAAATAATTCTTTTTTATCTAAATAAATGAAAGCACTGAACCAAGAATTCCAATATGCCACTGCATAAAATAACACCATCGTGGCAATTACAGCTTTACTTAATGGCAATACAATTTTTAATAGAATGCCATACGTGTTTAAACCATCAATAGCTGCTGCCTCTTCAAGTTCCTCAGGCATATTTTCAAAAAAAGATTTCATAATCAGCATATTATAAATACTAATAGCACCTGGGATAACAATTGCCCACATAGTATTAGCGAATCCTAATGCGTTGATTAAAACATAGTTTGGAATTAAGCCTCCGTTAAAGAACATCGTAAATACAGCAAATACTGTTAAAAACCTGCGTCCTACTAATCTTCTTTTTGAAAGTGCATAGGCAAATATTGTCGTCAAAAACATGGAAATGATTGTACCTACCACTGTATACACAACTGTGTTTTTATAATTAATCCAAAACATCGTATCAGAAAGAACCTTCTGATAGGTTTCTACATTAAATCCCTTTGGAAACAAATTTACCTGTCCTGAATTGATATAAGACTCACTACTAAAAGACTGTGCAACTACATTTATAAATGGATATAACGTACAAAATATAATAATTAATAGAA
This sequence comes from Niallia sp. RD1, assembly GCF_024219955.1. NCBI lineage: Bacteria > Bacillati > Bacillota > Bacilli > Caryophanales > Bacillaceae > Niallia > Niallia sp. RD1. The sequence goes on from NZ_CP100420.1 coordinate 5,208,072, forward strand.
TACATACATTAAAGACTTTAAAGATTTTGTATTGCTTCGATTCTTTCATCTAATCTCCCCCCTACCATAAACTTCTTTCAGTTAGTTTTCTCGATATGCTATTCGCTGTTAACACAAGCACTAAGCCTATTATGGATTCAAATAACCCAATAGCAGCCGCATAACTAAAATTATTTGATTCTAAACCAACACGGTATAGATATGTTGAAATAACATCTGAAGTTTCATAGGTTAAAGGATTGTAAATCAATAAGATCTTTTCAAAGCCAATCGCTAGGAAACTACCAATATTCAAAATTAGGAGTGTAACAATTGTCGGCAATATACCTGGAATGGTAATATGCCAGGTTTGTTTCCAGCGGTTAGCACCATCTATCTTTGCTGCTTCATATAAAGAATCATCAATAGTCGTTAGGGCAGCCAAGTAAAGAATCGCTCCCCATCCCATTCCTTGCCATACTTCCGATGTAACATAAATTGTCCTAAACCAGTCTGGACTTTGAATAAAGCTTATTTTTTCTCCTGTAAAAAACTCTACTATCGCATTAATGGAACCGTTTAATGCAGTCAATTGTAAAATCATTCCAGCTATGATAACAATAGATAAAAAATGCGGTAAATAGGAAGCTGTTTGTACAAATTTCTTGAATTTTTTCGACTTTATTTCATTTAAAAGAAGAGCAAAAATAATTGGCATCGGAAAACAAAACAGTAAAGTTATTCCGCCTAGAATGAGGGTGTTTTTAAATACATTCCAAAATACCGGGTCGTTAATAAACATCTCAAAATAATATAAGCCTACCCATTGTTCGCCATACATTTTTCCGCCTGGCATATACCTTCTGAAAGCGATAACATTTCCAAGCATTGGACCATATTTAAAAATTAATAAATAGATGAGTGGTAAAACCAACAAGGAATATAGCTGCCAATCTTTCCGTATAGCAGTTAACGTTGTTTTAAATCTACTTCTTTTTGTCTTTATTGTCTTATTTACTTGTGATTGAACGACTTCTGTTTCCATGAGAACCCCCCGTTTCTGTTTAATAGTGACACACCAGTCGTTTGCTGATTCATTGAATAGCAGCTAGCAGACTGTTATAAAGCAAAGCTTCACTTAAATGAATGAAGCGAAATACACTACTTTAAAGCGCTTACCCAACAAAACTAAGAAGCTCTATTACAAAATTAAAAAAAGATAATATAAATAAGTTTATGATTGATTGCAAAGTCGATTTAAATTGGAGTGATGGTAATGAAAAGAATAAATGTTAATCAGGTTGTGAAATGCGGATTTTTTGTTCATTCAGTTTAACCATACTAGTATGGTAGATTATCGACAAAAACTTTTCTTGTTTAAAGAATCTGAAACAGTGGATCCTCTTTCAAGTAATGTACAGGAATATGTGGAAATTCAGCTTTCACTATAGATGTTAGATATTCCATGCCTGGTTCTTCACTAACAGCATGACCAATCAAAATTATTGCCCTCTTTTTCCCTTGGTAAATAGCATCTCTTACATACTCAGGTGACTCCCATTCTGGACCTTCGCCTGCTATAATTAGATCTAAATGGTGCTGTTGGAATAAAGGAATTACCAATTCTCCTCCACCACGATAGCCTGCAAGTAATCCTATCTTTTGACATTGCATGGACAAATCGCCTACAATTCTTACAAAAGGCGCACCAAGCTTCGCTTTTACATACGTTGCTATTTCCCCAACCGTTTTTTGCGGTATCGTTAAAGTTGTTGCTGTTGGTTGATGCTTTTCGATATATTCTCTCCATTCAAGCTTATGGATTAAACCTAGCATTATTCCGTCTGGGTCATAGCGATGAAAATAATCATGAAAGCGAAAAATAGTGACATTCGACTCTTCTATTAATCGGAGCTTTGCCATGCATATAGGATCGTTCGCATATTTGTCTTTCCAATTTGCATGACTGTAAAAAGGACCTTCATGGGTAATGATCAAATTAGCTTTAAGTGAAATTGCCTTTTCTAATACTTCTTGCGTTAGCATGAATGCGATTACAATTCCTGTCACATCAATATGAGGAGATCCTTTTATTAGTACATCTGTTGTTGATTCAAACTTTCTTGCGGGCTCGATTAGTTTTTCTACTACTCTTTGAACACTCGTCATTTTATCTCCCCCTCAAGTTAATCAAATTATACCATGCCAAAGTTTGTTTATTCAATATACAAACTATTTTTTTTTACAACTTTTACTATTATTTTTTCTAATTATCGATTCTACTCTTATTCTGTGATCACTTTATTTGTTTTTAGTTTCTGCACACGCTGAAAAATGAGAATACTACTTGACATTAGTATGAAAGCTATAGAAACGCCACTAAAAAATGGAAGAAGACCAGGTATATAGAATAATAGAAACATATCTGCTGCTAATCCAAGGATCGCTAGCATTAATATGTGGATATTTAAAACTCCTAGAAAAAAGGAGTATTTAAAGTAGTCAAAAAACTTTAGCTCGTAATGTACGTAAACAGGAAAGAAGAATAAAACGGTAATAAGGTATAAACAAGAAATCAATAGCAATATACTTGTTGCAACAATACGGATTATCCCATCTAAATTTAAAATAAGATAGTAATCTACATACAACATTATTCCAGCCATTACAAATACTAAACCAAAACTATTGCTCTTGATAAATTCACTTTTATAGACGGAGAAGAATGTTTTCCAGATGGGAACTTCCGTTTCTTTCATAAACCATTTTCGGACAACAGTAAATAGTGCTGCTGTTGCTGGCATAAAGCCCAATAGGATAAGACCACTGACTGTGAACATTATCCACAGTAAATTAATATAAGCTAGCTTCATAATCCATTCACAAATGGTATATAACTTCCCCATTGGTTTTGTTGACATGCTTATCCCCTCTACTTTCTTCTTTCCTTCTAGCCTATTTTCTGACTTATTTTTAAATTACTATAAAGAAAACTTCCATCAGTAGGGATCTTTTCTCATCCCCCACTGATGGTTAGTTGTACTTATCAGACTTTTAAGAGAGAGTTTCATCACAAAGGCTTCCTCCATTTTCCGCAGCTTAATCTGAAGGTTTTCACTACCCGTTAAGAGCGGAAATACACTATCTGAAAAGGGGCTTCTACTGCTTTTCTTCTAACCACAAGATGCTTGTTACTCCGCGTGGGTAGTATTTGCTTCCCGCAATTTCTCCTGCTATTATTTGATCACTCCAACTCCAAATGGACAGTTCGGGATGTGTTAGCCATTCTACATGTGTAGCATCAGCCTTTGCTCCTTTTTCATCCCAGTTCCAGCCCAGAATTTCTCGAGCGATAAATTGGCATAAATAAATTTTACTTAGCCAAGAATTATTACTTGTCGATGAAATTTTCCAGCCACCATCTTCAAATAAACAAATTCCTTCTGTTAAAACTGTTTCAAAATGTGTTTTTAATGCTTGAATGTATGCCCCGAAACGACCATTCACATCTAATGCATCCTTACAGTTTGTAAAGTATGGGAATATTAATCCTTCAATTGCTGGAATAATTTTCGAGTCATTGCCTTCACCGATGACAGCTGGAATATAACCAGCTTCCGTTACATGCTCCACAATCGTTGCCGCACATTTTTCTGCTTGTTCTCCAGCAATTTTGGCTAACTCTGTTCGCTCATTCTCTGCAAATATTCTTTCAAGCGCAATATAGGAAGCCCATATTTTTCCTGCGAGATAAATATTGTTTCTTGCCTGCCCTAAAGACACATCAAGGCTGTCATAGGTGGTAATTTCTGCACCACCCATTACTCTCGAAGAATCTAATCCCATTAAGCCGTTACGTTTATCTGGTTCTGGATGATCTCGATTTAACATACTATCAAAACATCGTTCCACTATTTCTAAATTCGCATCCAGCCACTCTTTATCCTCTGTATGGCTAACATAAAGAGCAGCACATAATACCCAGTTTACTAGCTGTTCATGTGTCATGTGTGAGAAGCATCCGTCTAAGCCATATAATTCATAGGATGAATAATGAGGACGAGATATAGTATTCGCTACGCCCATATCATGGGTAAAACTTATGCCGCCTGGATATTCTGTATCATCATTTGGAAACCGAACGGTATCTTCATAACTAAATCGTTGTACAAACATATCTAATTCATTTTTCACTGTCCATGGATTCATCCTTAGTTCATAGAAAATCTGATCCACTGTTAAATCGAAGGTATTCATCATTCGATATTCCCCTTCGTTTACCACCCAAAAAGGCTCACCATAATTATCTAAGAGTTGCGTAGAACCGTAATAGCTGCGAATAGAGTGAATTAACATAAACTTTTGATCTTCTGATAAATGATTTGTACTATCTATTTTTTTATTCGCATTTTTCGCTCTGTCTGCAAGTGGATCAAAGTTTTTAAGCGCATATTCAGCAACAGACTCGATATTATTAAAGAAGTTTGTATAGTAATAAGAAGTATCCATTCCTGCAGTTACAATCCCACCTCTATAAAAACAGATGGCAAATTGGTATGTTCTTTTTTCTCCTGCTGGAACATCCATAACAAGTGCTCCTAAAGGTCCTAATCCAAATGTCCAATTCTCTTCTTCAGGAGTTGTTAGAATATTTTCCAAACTAAAGTGCATTGCTGATTTTACATCAGGATTATTGGATACAATAGCAGTCAATCTGCCTTGACCAATACCTGCAAAGCCATCCATTGTATCATCGACTCTTCGCATCGATGAATAAGGATCACTCCCCTGATAGCCGAAAAAAGCCCGTCTATTTCTTGTTCCATTTGTATTATCTACTGTCAATTCAGCAAGTACAGCTGGCAAAATAGTACTTTTCAATTCTTCTTCATTTGCAGCTTTTGGATCTGGAACACCTTCCACTTGGGAGTAAATAGTAAAAGATAGATCCTCAGATTCCCATGTATCTGTTCCAAGTTGAAAATTACGTTTTATTTTATCTTTAGAGATAGGAAAAATTATATTAGGCTTATCAGGATCTGGATCCATATTTTCAATATCATACCTTTTACTTTCATCATCCTCTTGATACGCAAAGAATGGAAATGCTTGATATGTCCCTTTTTTGTCTAAAACTTCAGCACCAATATAAATATTTTGTTTAGGAGAACGACCTAGCTCTAAATCTAATCCGCCACCTGCACCTGGAAAACCTAGTGTGAAGCTGGAAAACGCTCCTATTGGAGAATGATGAGCATTAAAAAATGAATTTTTTGGCATTGTTATTAATTCCTCCCTTTCCTTATCCTTTTACAGATCCAGCAGCTAATCCTTCTACAATTTTATTACTTAATACGATGAAGGCAATTAAAATTGGAATAATACTAATCATTAAAGTTGCGCCAATAGCTCCCCAATCTGTTAAATATTGACCGACAAAGTTATTCACACCAACGGTTAATGTTTTCCATTTATCTGAGCTAATGAATGTATTAACGAACACAAATTCATTCCAGTTATAAATCATATTGATAATAACAACGGTTGCCATAACGGGAGTTGTCATTGGTAGCGTGATTTGAAAGAATATGCGATGAATCGAACAACCATCCATTACAGCTGCTTCTTCTAATTCACGCGGTAATGCTTGATAGAATCCTAATAAAATCATTATAGTTAATGGCAGATTAAACGCTGTATACGATAAGATAATCGATAGCGGATTATCGATTAGTTGTAATTGATTAAAGAAACTAAATAAAGGAATCAATGTGGAATGCAAGGGAATCATGATTCCTACCATAAATAAACCAAGAACCATTTTACTTAGTTTCCAATGCATTCTTGTAATTGCAAAGGTAACAAAACTTGCCAAAATGACTGTTAAAACTACTGCAATAACGGTAATCCAAACACTGTTAAAGAAATATTGGCTAATATTCCCTTGTGTCCATACTTTTACATAGTTCCCCCATTGCGGATCCTTAGGAAGAGCAAATGGAGATAAGCCAAACACTTCTTGATTTGTTTTTAAAGAAAAGAAGAACAACCAAATGAGTGGATATATTTGAAAAATGGCAATTATTCCAAGCACTAAATACAAAAAGCCGTATCCTATTTTACTTCCAATAGATCCTTTTATTTTAGGAGATGTGGATAAATCAGTTTTATTATTTTTTTGAACCACTACTTCACTCATGATTATCTCTCTCCTTTAGTACTGAGCATCTTCTTTTGATGCTGTTAATTTTTGTATTACCCATGTCATGACAAGACAGATCACTAGTAACGCAAACCCAATTGCACTACCGTAGCCGAAATTATATGTTTTGAATGCTTCCTTATACATATAAGATGCCATTACTTCACTAGCTCCGTTTGGTCCTCCACCAGTCATTACATAGATTAAATCAAAGTATTTTAATGACCCTACAATTGCTAATACGATTGTTACTTTTATTACGGGAGCAATCAATGGAAGCTTAATCTTATAAGCTATTTGAAATGGTGTTGCTCCATCAATTTTTGCTGCCTCAATAATTTCGTCTGGCACTCCTTTTAATGCTGCATAATAAATAATGATATAAAATCCAGCATATTGCCATACAATTGGAATGAAAATGGAGTATAGTACTAAATTAGGATCAGCCAGCCATATCGGTGTATTTACGACCCCAAACATTTCTAATAGTTTGTTTAGCATTCCATTTGTTGGATCAAAAATTTTCAACCATAACTGGGCAATCGCTACAGAAGACAATAACATAGGAATTAAGTAAATTTTACGAAGTAATCCTGCCCCTTTTATCTTACTTGCTAAAATTAATGAAATTACTAAATAGGCAATTAAACTAATTGCAGAAAAAACAGCTAATAAAACCGAATGATAAGTACTCGTCCAAAACATTTTATCTTTCATAAGCTGTATATAATTATCTAGCCCTATAAAGGTCTTAGCTCCTATACCGTCCCAATCCATTAAGCCATAATATCCTGTTAATATAATAGGAATATAGATTAAAATTAAAATGAGTAACAGTGCAGGGAGCACATAAAGGGTAATAATCCATTTATTCGACATCACGTTTTTCATTTTCTGCTCTCCCTCCTTATTGATTAGGAAGGCTTTGTTAAAGGATAAGTTTGGATATTCTAATGAAGTAATGTTACATACATTAGACCAATATTATCGTTTAACAGAGCCTTCTCTTAAAATCAATAATGTGATTATCATAACTATTTATTCAAAGTGATAATCTTTTAAATAGTGGAATCCACCTGCTTTTTCTGATAGATTCCACCTGTTCTTTTGTTATTCTTCTTCAGCTAATGCTTGTTCTTGTTTTGCTGTGAATTCTTTTGGTGTTGCCTGACCGCCAAATAGTGATTGAATCATATCTAAATGTACTTGTGCTACACTAGAGCTCATTTGAACATCTGCATATAATGTTAAGTTTGATGCCTCACCAAGATCATTTAAAATATCGATATACATTTGATCTAGCTCAATGTTTGAAGTGTCAACAACAGTTGCTGGAATTACCCCCGCATCTTTAACAGAGTTTTTGCCCCATTCTTGTACTAAATAAGCAACAAAATCTTTTGCTTCTTCTTTTACTTTAGATTTCTCAGAAACAAACAATCCAACTCCAGGTCCACCTACATAACTGTTAATATCACCTTTACCGCCTTCGTAAGTTGGAAACTTAAAGTATCCTACTTTATCTTTAAATTCTTGTGTAACATCTGGGCTAGTTGTATAGTTTGGCAATTCCCAAGTAGCCATTAAATACATAGCTGCTTGCTCATTCATAAAGTATCCTTTTGCCTCATCATTGGATAAACCGTTAAAACCTTTTACGAACCCGCCCATGTCCACTAATTTTTTGATTTCTTCAGCTGCTTGAACAAGTGCTGGATCTTCGAAACTACCGCTTCGATTAATTGCATTTGTTAGTACTTCTGGTCCTCCAATTCTATCTGCAAGGTACATATACCACATAGAACCAGTCCAGCGATCTTTATTACCTAATGTGATTGGTGTAACACCATTATCAGTTAGTGTTTTAACAACAGTTAAAAATTCATCATATGTTTCAGGAACTTCTAGATTATATTTTTCAAAGATTTCTTTATTGTAATACACAGGTGTTATATTTAATTCGAGTGGAAGACCGTATGTTTTACCGTCTATGGCAAATGCTTCTGTCGTACCTGCAACAAATTGATCTTTAAAGTTGCTATCTATTACATCATCCAATGGAGCAAACATTTCACCTTTAACAAATGGCTGCATATATCCTGCTGCCCATGTTACCCCAACATCTGGAAGTTCATTAGACGCTGATAGTACTTTAATTTTATCTTTATATTGCTCGTTTCCAAGAATCTCTGTTTGAACTTTTACATCTGGGTGGTCTTTTTCATATTGCTTAATGATATCGTTTACAATTGTGAACTGTGCTTTCGAGCTCCCCTCTGGCCATAGATGCATAAATTTAATTACTGTTTTATCCCCATCTTTTGAAGCGCTTTCATCGTTCGAAGAAGTGGATGAAGAACATCCTGCTAAAACTAAAACCATTAATAAAGCAATAGATAATAGTGCTGACATTGCTTTTCTATGAAACATTAAAACTACCCCCTATACCATCCTATTTATTTACTTTTTTCTTACAAATAAAGTCTATCATTATTAGATTTTCTAAAAAAGGTAACAATGATTAGAAAAAGTTCAACTATTTTTAGAAAGCCCTTTCATTATTTGTTTTTCGGTAAGCGCTCGGTGTCTTTCCTTCTAGCTCTTTAAAGATTTTAATAAAGTATTTAGCTGTTTTATATCCTGATTCTTCTGCAATATCAGTAATGGAGAGCTTTGTAGAGATAAGCAGATTTTTGGCATGCTGAATTCTTCTTCTCATGATATATTCACTAAACGTTAAACGAATCTCCTCTTTAAATAGCACACTAAAATAGCTCGGATTTAAATAAACATGATCGGCTACATCACGTTGAGTTAATTCTTCTTTTAAATGCTTGTCAATATAAAGCAAAGCTTTCTGAATCGGCTCTCTTACCGATTCATTTGTTACTGTTGCATCTATTAACTTATTATCGACAACCCTTGAAATAATATCGGCTCTTTCTTTATCTTTATCAATTTTAATGGCATCTTCAACAGCTTCAATTAATTTCTTTTTACTAATTGGCTTTAATAAATAATTAATAACGCCTAATCGAAGAGCCTCTTGAGCATATTCAAATTCCGAATAGGCGGAGATTACAATAACCACAGGCAGATATTTTTGATCTTTCATTGTTTTAAGCATGGTTATACCCGTAATTTTTGGCATGCGTATATCTGTTATGAGGATGTTTACTTTTTGATTTTGCATGATGTCAATGGCAGTTTCTGCATTTTCTGCCGTCAAAATTTGAAATTGCCCGTTAGACCAGCTCTCCAACGTTTTTTTGATGCCTTCCCTTGATCTTGGCTCATCATCAACAATCAAAATGGTTTTCGCATACATCTTACATCCCTCCATCTTTTGGAATTTCAAAAGAAATTAATGTTCCTTTATTTTCAATACTTTCAATTATTAGTCCCTTTTGCTGCCTTTCCTGATAATAGAGTGTAAGCCTTTTATATACATTGGAAATAGCCATTCCTTTGCCTGTAGCAGAAGTAATGCCTCCTCTTTCCATCGATTCCTTAATTCTTGATAATTTAGTCTCACTTATACCAATTCCATCATCTCTAACAATCACCTTTATGTGGTTATCTATTTCTGCTTGTTTCACCACTACATCAACAGTACATTGTCCTACCTTATTCTCTGCACCGTGTAATACAGCATTTTCTACTAATGGCTGTATTAAAAATTTTGGAATTTTAACCTCTTCAAATGCTTTTGGGAGATGTATATGCCATTTCAACTCTTCTCCAAATCGCATTTTCATTATTTCCATATAATCTTCTATATGTGCTATCTCGTCTTTTATACGAACCCACTCATCTTCTGTAGATCGAGAAATAGTGTATCGAAATAAATTAGACATGGTAACTACAAGCTCTGCTAACTCTTCCTCGTCTTTTTCTTCTAGCGACCAATGAAGGGCATCTAGTGTATTAAATAAAAAGTGAGGATTGATTTGTGCCTGCAAAGCTCTTAATTCACTTCTACTTCGAAAAATTTCCTTTTGATAAACCATCGTTATCAAATGGTTTGTTTCTTTTACGAGTTGATTATATGTACTATTTAGTTCATTTATTTCATTGACTGAGGAGATGCTGGGTGTCAGCGGTAATGAACCTTCACTAGCGAATCTCATCGTATTTGTTAAGCGGATAATCGGCCGAGTGATAATATTCGAAAGAAAAAAAGAACAGACAAAGAAAATTAGCAGTCCAATTATACCAGCAAGAAGGATACTCGTTCGTAACACCGTAATGCCTTCTGTTAATGTATTGTACGGTGTCAAAATCAGGACAGTCCAACCTGTCATGTAGGAAAAGTTTTTCGTGATCATGTAATCCTTTTCATTTATTTGAATTGTTTTTTTATTACTCTGTACGATTGGCTCACTTGACTGTTCAAAATTAGTGATTATTGGTTGATTTAATTGATCTAAAAGGATAAAATATTGATTTGTTTCATCGGTAAGCGCTTGATTAGCAAACTGAAAATAATTATCATAAATACTAAAAAGCAGATATCCACCATTAGTAAAACTGCGATTAATTAGATTGACTCTCCTGATTGCGAGAAAATAATTGCTGTCATTAGGATCCTCTCCAATCCATACAAGACTTCCCTTTGCTTGATCAGCCTTTTCTACCCAACTCGCATCCAAACCAGTCATTATATTCGCATCATCAAGTGGCAAAATTCGTTTTTGATTACTTGTAAATAACTGAAAAGAAAAGATACCATCAGAATTCGCCGTGATTGTATTAACAGTTCCCATCAATTCTTGTTTTTCATAAAAAGTTACATTCTTTTGTTCATATTCCTTCGTTAAAAGCTTTTGTACCTTATCATTAGTTGCTGCTAATTTCGACGCCATATTTAACTGCTCATACAAAGTCTCTATTCTTCCGTTTGCTTCCACTGCGACTTGTTGAATTTGTTTTTCTGCATTATTTTTTAATAATGACGATACTTGATTAAAAATCAATGTACTTACAAATAAAAGAACGACTAACATAACTGATAAAAATACAAATAAGATCTGATTCCGTAATGTATTCCATTTTCTTAATATATTAAACATCGATTTTATCGCCTTTCACTTTATTTGCAACATTATTATACCAAAAATTACGCCCACTTTGTTTATTCATTATACAAATAAACATAATAATTATTTTGAATTCAAAGAAAATTTTAGATAAACATGTAATACAAAAAAGAGCCTGACTAATTACTTTTGTAATAAATCAGACTCCTTTTTATTTAGCTGTTTTCATAAAGTTTATTGCTTTATGCTTTAGCTCAGAGCCTGAATACAACTTCAGCTCGGCAAGCCTTACGATATCTCATCTCTCTCGCTATCCTAGGGTCTACGTGTATTCAGTCTGTTTAGTACTTCCTTTTCATACTTTTCCTATTAAAGACAACAATCTTTAAAAAACAGGTTTATCTACTAATGAATAATGGTTACTCGATTTTTCTTTTGCAGCTTTCTTTGTATGCTTCTCATTAATAAGTTCTTTCCTATTCTCCTTGTAGGAGGGAATAGAATAATCACACCTACAATATCCGTTAGAAATCCTGGAAACAGCAATAACAGTCCGCCTACAAGCACACAAAAGCTATCTAAAATAGCGTCTCCTGGCATTATACCTTGATTTAACTGAACTTGGACATTGCGAATTGCCTTTAATCCTTGTTTCTTTAGTAAAACCCCACCTAAAATTCCTGTTCCAATTACTATAATTAAGGTTTCTGTTATTCCAATTATATTTCCAGCTAGAAGAAAGATTATAAGCTCGATTAGTGGCAATAGCAGCAAGCTGATAATAAAATTTCTCAAGTTGTCACCATCCTCATTTAATTTCCCTTTCTTTTTATTATACCTTTTTTTGTTCCTTGCTGATAGTAGACAGCATCCGTTTCTCTTTTTATGTCATTGTAAAATTCTGTTATTCTGATTAGATAGCTACAATTGCTAGTATGGATTCCAATCCCAGTGTAGTAGCCGCCTACAAAAAAAGAAGAATAGCCTTACCTATTAATTTAGGTAAGGCTATTCTTCCTTTGGATTATTTAATGATTCACAGATTAAAGTACGCTAGCATGTCCGCTATAAACATAGCCGCTACGAGAATCAACTGTAATATCTAATCCATCTTTTAAGATGTTTGTTGCATTTTCTACTCCTACGATAACAGGAATTCCAATATTTAAACCTACAACAGCCGCATGGCTTGTTAAGCCACCCTCTTCAACAATTAATGCACTACATTTTTCTAATGCAGGCACCATATCACGATCCGTTGCATTTGTTACAAGAATTGAACCAGAATTAACTTTATCTAAAGCTTCTTTTGCACTTGTCGCAATTACTGCTTTACCGAATGCAGTTTTACGGCCAATTCCTTGTCCTTTAGCAAGAACATCTCCAATTACATGAATTTTCATGATGTTTGTTGTACCAGTTTCACCAACAGGAAGGCCAGCTGTAATCACTACTAAATCTCCATGAGTTACGATAGAGCTGTTAACACCTTCTTGAACAGCTACATCAAGCATTTCATCTGTTGATTCTGATTTTTGGCTTAGACGTGGGTATACTCCCCAAACTAGTGCTAATTGTCTTTGAATTCTTGCATCATAAGTTACAGCAACAATTGGAGCTTCTGGACGATATTTAGAAATCATTCTTGCAGTATGGCCACTACCAGTTGGTGTAATTACCGCTTTTACTTCTAAATTCAATGCTGTATGAGCAACAGATTGTCCGATTGAATCAGTAATAGAATGCTCAGAATCTCTGCTGCGTTTAGATAAAATTTCTTTGTAATTTAAAGCTTCTTCTGCTCTTGAAGCAATATTGTTCATTGTTTGTACAGCTTCTACTGGATAAGATCCTGCTGCTGTTTCTCCTGAAAGCATAATTGCATCCGTTCCATCAAAGATCGCATTTGCTACGTCACTTGCCTCTGCACGAGTAGGACGTGGGTTACGTTGCATAGAATCTAGCATTTGTGTTGCAGTAATAACTGGTTTACCTAAAGTATTACATTTTTTAATTAATAATTTTTGTACTAATGGTACTTCTTCAGCAGGAATTTCAACCCCTAAATCACCACGGGCAACCATTAATCCATCAGAAACTTCAAGAATTTCATCAATATTATCCACACCTTCTTGGTTTTCAATCTTAGGAATAATATGGATATGAGATGCATTATTATCTTCTAATAATTGCTTAATTTCTAAAACATCAGATGCACGTCGTACGAAAGATGCAGCAATAAAATCAATTCCTTGTTCAATACCAAAACGGATATCATTTGCATCTTTTTCTGTCATACCAGGAAGCTTTACAGCTACTCCAGGAACGTTTACACCTTTTTTATTTTTTAATGTTCCTGAATTTAAAATTTTTGTATGTATTTCCCCAGCTGCTTTGTCTACTTTTGTTACTTCAAGACCAATTAAGCCATCATCAAGTAGAATTTTACTACCAGCTTCCACATCATCAATTAAGCCTTCATAAGTAACAGAGAATTTTTCTGTTGTACCTTCTACTTCTGTCATAGAAACGATGATATCATTACCAGAAACTAGTTCGATAGCACCATCTTTCATATTGTTTGTTCTGATTTCAGGACCTTTTGTATCTAAAAGAATCGCAATATTGTTACCAGTAATTTCTGCTGCTTCACGAATATTTTTTATTCTAGCACCATGCTCTTCGAAATCGCCATGAGAAAAGTTAAGGCGAGCAACATTCATTCCAGCTTCCATTAATTGCGTTAATTTTTCTACACTTTCACTTGCAGGTCCAATAGTACATACAATCTTCGTTTTACGCATTCAAAATAACCTCCGATAATATTAGTAAAAAAATAATTACTTAACAGCATTTTAGGAATTTATGCGTTATCTCTGTCATAACATGTACTAGATAATCATAAATTCCTACTGTTTTATTAAATTGATAATTCTTTTGATAAGTGATATAAATTATTGTCAATCGTATGTTTACGTGCTAACGCTTCAATGATATCATAATCTACTAATTGATTTTTCTCGATACCAACAGCTCTTCCACCTTTACCTTCAACAAGTAGCTCAACTGCATAAGCTCCTAGACGGCTAGCTAATACACGGTCTTGTGCTGTAGGTGATCCACCACGTTGCATATGTCCTAAAACAGATACACGTGTATCAAAGTCTGTGTTTTCTTCAATTAATTTGCCGATTTCAACACCACTTGCTACTCCTTCAGCTACGACGATGATACTATGTTTTTTGCCGCGCTCCTGACCTTTTTTCAATCTCTTTACAATCTCTTCTAAATGGAAACCTTCTTCAGGAATAAGGATTGTTTCCGCACCACCAGCTAATCCAGCCCATAATGCGATATCTCCTGCATTTCTTCCCATCACTTCAATAATAAATGTTCTTTCATGAGAAGTTGCTGTATCACGAATTTTATCAATAGCATCAATAACTGTGTTTAGTGCCGTATCGAAGCCAATAGTAAATTCCGTTCCTGGAATATCATTGTCAATTGTACCTGGAACGCCAACACAAGGAAAGCCTTGTTCTGTAAGCGCCTTCGCACCCATATAAGACCCATCTCCACCAATGACAACAAGACCATCGATATTATGTTTCTTTAATTGCTCAATTCCTTTTTGTTGACCTTCTTTTGTTTTAAATTCTTCACAGCGCGCAGAAAAAAGGAATGTTCCGCCACGATGAATAATATCACCAACAGAGCCAACTTCTAATTTTCTGAAGTTACCACTAATTAGCCCAGCATAACCGCCAATAACACCATATACTTCTACGCCATGAAATATGGCTTTACGTACTACCGCTCGAACGGCCGCATTCATTCCTGGTGCGTCACCGCCACTTGTTAATACACCAATTCTTTTAACTGTCAATTTCCTCACCTCATAATTTCATTAACAAATAAATTATGTAGCACAACATACATATACTATTATATAACAAAATAGCTGTCTGCAACATATTTCACAAAATTTACATATATATAATCTATGTAATGCTAACTTTTGTAAATTAATCAAGAAATTGCTTTTTCTCTATTAATTCGAATTCTATTTATCCAATTATCCATTAAACAATTCTACCATATCATGAAGAATCGCGTATCTCAACTTAATATGACAAAAAAATAAAAGACGGAATAATCAGCAAATTGCAAACGTTTTATAATCTCTCGTTTTGTAGCTATTTCCCGATATTTAAAACTTTAAACATTAAATTGAAATACTTAACAGAAGAAAGTTAAGCTTTTTATAATATGTTCCATACACTATTTTTTATGTAAATTTCCATAAATCCTCTGCAAAAATACATTTTTACCTTCTTAGAGCTTTTTATACTCGTCTATATACAAAGATAAAAAATATTTTTTCCTATTTCACTCAAAAAACTGTAGACAAGTGAGATTGTCTACAGTTTAAAATCTTTTATTAAGCTAGATATTATTAATGATTTAAATAAGATCCCATATTTTTAAACTTAGCATAGCGATGATTCACAAGTTCTTCCTTAGTCATCCCTGTCAATTCTTTTAAGGATGAATATAAAACTTCGTCAATTTGCTCCGCTTGTTCTTTTATATCATGGTGGGCTCCACCTTTCACTTCTCTAATAATCGAATCAATAATACCCAATTTCCTTAAGTCTGGAGCCGTAATCTTCATTTTTTCAGCAGCCTGTTTCGCCTGACCAGCATCTTTCCATAAGATAGATGCCGCTCCTTCTGGAGTGATTACTGAATAGGTGGAATTCTCAAGCATATGGATATGGTTACCTACACCAAGAGCTAAAGCTCCGCCACTACCACCTTCCCCAATTACGATACAGACAATTGGGACTTGCATAGATGCCATTTCAAATAAATTTTTGGCAATAGCTTCACTTTGTCCTCTTTCTTCTGCAGCTTTACCAGGGTATGCACCTTTTGTATCAATGAAGCATATGATTGGACGGTTAAACTTGTCTGCTTGCTTCATTAAGCGAAGGGCTTTGCGATATCCTTCTGGATGTGGCATTCCAAAATTCCTGCGAATATTCTCCTTTGTATCTTTCCCTCTTTGGTGACCAACAATTGTTACTGGCAAACCTTTATATTTTGCAATACCACCTACGATTGCCTCATCATCTCCAAAACCTCTATCTCCATGCAATTCGATAAAATCGGTGAATAAATGAGAAATGTAATCAAGTGTCGTTGGTCTATTTGGGTGTCTAGCAATTTGAACCCTATCCCAAGGTTTCATATTATCATAGACATCTTTTTCAAGCTTTTTTAAGCGAATTTCCAATTTTTCAATCTCTGTACTCAAATCAACATTTGCATTTTCAGAGAAGTTTTTTAATTCTTGGATTTTATCTTTTAATTCATTAATCGGCTTATCAAAATCTAATCCTACCACTCTAATTCACCACCAGTTTGATGCATTTCAAGGACTAAGCTAAGTTTATCTTTTAATTCTAACCTAGGTATTACTGCATCTAGTTGACCATGTTTTAGCAAAAACTCTGCCGTTTGGAAGTCTTTAGGAAGCTCTTCACCAATTGTTTGTTCAATAATCCGACGTCCAGCAAAACCAATTAATGCGCCTGGTTCAGCAAAATTGTAATCCCCAAGTGAAGCGAAGCTTGCAGAGACTCCCCCTGTTGTAGGATGGGTCATAATCGTAATATATAATCCGCCATTATCACTAAATCGTTTTAATGCAGTACTTGTTTTAGCCATTTGCATAAGACTTAGAACGCCTTCCTGCATTCTTGCTCCACCAGAAGCCGTAAAAATAATAAATGGTACGGAAAGCTCATCTGCTTTTTCTATAGCAAGGGTTATTTTTTCCCCAACCACTGATCCCATACTTCCCATTCGGAAAGAAGAATCCATTACAGCTATTACTACTTTCATTCCATTTATTTCGCCCGTACCAGTAACTACTGCTTCGTTCATATTTGTTTTCTGAATATCTCCTGCGATTTTATCTTCATAACCAGGAAATTGTAAAGGATTACCTGTTTTCATATCCGCATTTAACTCAACAAAGGTTGCTTCGTCTAGGATACTATTCATTCTTTCATAAGCTTTCATTGGCAGATGATAACCACAGTTTAGACAAACCTTATGATTCTTCTGTAATTCACGTGTATACATTATTTTCTTACAATTAGAACACTTTGTCATAATACCTTCTGGCACTTCATTTTTTGATAATTCTGAAGGCAGTGTTGCATATTTAAGCTTTTTTGATTTCGAAAATATTCCCTTAATCAATATGGAAACCTCCCCATAAGTAACAATTTAAATTTGAATCGGATTCCTGTCATTTCCATGCACCAATATTCATTTAAAGTTATTGTAATGACTAAACACACTCCATAATTGCATTTGATCCTTCCGATCTAATGAATCTAAAAGAAGGAGGTAATCCTCTCGCTTCCATTCTTTCGCAGGAATTGTTAATGAGTGATAATAGTCATTCAAAATCGTCCATAAACGATGAACCAAGAAATTATCAGCGATTTTAATTAGTTGAAAAAAAAATTCGCTCTCTGATATTGCTTGTTCTTTCACCCAATGTTTTAAATGTTCGATTTCATCTTGTGTTATTTTTTCCATTGCAATATAAAGAGCATTTAATTGAATATAATTCTTCGTCTCCAAAACGTCTTGCTTTGCTTTATCATTCTGCAATATAAACGTACTGATCAATTCTACTAATTTATGACCTTGAAAATCGCGAAGAAAGGTACCTTCTCCTTTTCTCGTTTCAATAAGCCCTAAAAGCTCTAATGCCCTTAAAGCTTCTCTAATTGAAGATCTTCCTGCTCGAAGGGTTTCGCTTAATACCCGTTCAGATGGAAGCTTGTCCCCTGGCTTTAGGTCATTTTGATCAATCATTTCTCGTAAATGATTCACGATATCCACATATAACTTGGATTCCTTTGAAGATGATTCATTCACCTTATGTCTCACTCACTTCTTTCTTGCCTTTTTTAGACAACGTTTTTTAAAAATGGTTGTCTTCTTAAAGTTTGTTGTTAGTAACCCGCAGCCTGAATTCAGGCTGCTAAGTGTTTCAATACATTAAGTTTCCCTATTCAAAAAACAACATTCTTTTAGAAAACAGCCGATAAAATAAATAAAGTATAAGTACAAAATAATCCAATCCAATCCAATCATTCTGCTAAGTGGTCTGACCAGTTAGCTTATTAAACAATATAACAACTTTTTAAAGTTGTAAAGTTTTATCCAGTAAGGATAACTTGATCAGCACCTAGTAAAGCCGATAATTCAGCCATACATTCCTTACTTGGAGAAATTTTATATTCTTCGTTTAAAACGATGCTTTTTCCTGTTTCTTCATAATGAATAATAACCGGAGTAGTTCCCGGGAATTTTCTCATAACCGAGAGGAGTTCCATTTTCTGATTAACCATATGTTTCTCATTCATAACTTTAATAAACAACTTATGCTCTTTATTAGGAAGTGATTGGACAATTGTCTCCATCGATTCAGCTATTTGAATAACAAATTGTTTATTTGCATTTCTTTCTTCACATTTTCCTTCCAAATAAATCATTTCTCCTGAGATAAGCAAGCTTTGATATTTCTTAAAAACCGTTGGAAAAATAACCCCTTGAATGTCTCCGCTTTGGTCACTTAACTGGATAAAAGCCATAGGCTCCCCTTTTTTTGTCCGAATAACATTTAATTCTGTTATATACACAATACTTTTATGTTTCTTCCCTAGCTCCATTTCAATGATTGGAGTTGTTTGTAAAGTAGTCTGATACTGCTTATAGATAGACACTGGGTGATCTGACAAATAAAATCCCAATGCTTCTTTTTCTAAAGCTAACTTATCTTCTATTTTGAGTGGTTCTACTTCCACATATTTTGGTTTAAAAAAGAAATCATCCTCACTAAATAAATCATTTTGCTCCTCATCCTCTGGATGGACTAATTGTGCATGTTGTATTGCTACATCAATGGACGCCAGCAAAGTAGCACGATCCACACCAAATTCATCAAAACTTCCTGAATAAACAAGCATTTCCATTACTCTTCTGTTAATTGTTCTTGGAGAAACACGAATACAAAAATCAAATAAATCGTCAAATTTTTTCTGACTTCTTACCTTTAGAATTTCTCTCATTACATTTCCGCCAATACCTTTAATACCCGCTAAGCTATAACGAATTTTATTTTTTTCCACGCGGAAAAAGTAATTACTCTGATTAATAGAAGGCGGAGACAATTCAATATTCATCTGTTTTAATTCTTGAATATACTGAAGTATTTTTCCTGTGTTTCCAAGGGACGATGTCAATAATGCAGCCATAAAATACAATGGATAGTTTGCCTTTAAATAAGCAAGCTGATAAGCAATCATGCTATATGCCACTGCATGGCTTCTATTAAAACCATAGTTGGCAAATCGCACAATTAACTCATATATTTCATTCGCTGTTTTTTCGTGATATCCTTTTCTTTTGGCACCTTTTACGAAATGAACTTTTTCTTTTTCTAGAATATCTTTTTGTTTCTTGCTCACAGCTCTTCTCAAAAGATCTGCCTCTCCTAGTGAAAAACCAGCCATTTTCGAAGCAATTTGCATAATTTGCTCTTGATAAACGATAACTCCATATGTGTTGCTTAATATTTCTTCTAAATCAGGATGATAATAGTTAATCAACTCTTTACCATGTTTTCTATTAATGTAATGAGGAATATTCTCCATAGGTCCTGGACGGTAAAGCGCATTAACGGCTACAATATCTTCAAAATCAGTAGGCTGTAACCTTTTTAATACATTGCGCATCCCTTCCGACTCTAATTGAAAAATCCCTGTTGTCTCTCCCCTACTCAAAAGCTTGAATACAGCTGGATCATCGATCGGTATTTTTCTTATATCTATCCTTTTCTTTGTCGCTTTGTATAGCATATCAAGAATTGATTCAATGAAAGAAAGATTTCTTAAACCAAGAAAATCCATTTTTAATAAACCAAGTTCCTCTAAGTATTCCATACTATATTGTGTTAAGTAAATGTCGTCATGACCACCTTGAATCGGAATAATGTCAACAAGTGGCTGTTGACTTAGAACTACGCCAGCAGCATGTGTTGATGTATGCCTTGGAAGGCCTTCAATTTTACAAGCGGTATCAAATAGTTTTTTATTACGAGGAGATGATGTAACAAATTGTTGCAAACGTATTGATTCTTGATAGCTTTGTTTAAGATTGATTCCTAGTTTGGATGGAATCATCCTTGAAAGTTCATCTAGCTCTTTTACAGATAAGCCAAACGCTCGGCCGACATCTCGCAAGGCAGCTTTAGCAGCCAGCGTACCAAATGTAATAATTTGTGCAACGTGAAGCTCCCCATATTTATTTTTCACATATGAAATAACTTTGTCTCTCTTATTATCCGGAAAATCAATATCGATATCTGGCATTGAAATTCTCTCTGGATTTAAAAATCTTTCAAAAAGCAATTGATACTTAATAGGGTCTACGTCTGTAATATGTAAAACATAGGCAACAATTGACCCAGCAGCAGATCCTCTTCCAGGACCAGTTAAAACACCATTTTCCCGTGCGAACTTCATAAAATCCCAAACAATTAAGAGATAGTCACTGTAATTCATTTTCCCAATGATTTCAAGCTCGTATTCTAAACGCGCTTTATGTTCATTAGAAGGGACAGGATATCTCTCATATAACCCAGCAATACATAATTCTTTCAAATAACTTTGTGCATTTTTGTCCGCAGGAACAGTATATTTAGGCAATGTTGCAAGCATGCCCTCCATTTCGATTTGACATACTTCTCCCACTTGCCACGTATTCTCCAAAATATCTGGCAGATCATTAAATAACGCGAGCATTTCTTCTCTATTTTTTAAATAATGCTGATCAGAATGCCATTCATTTTGCTCAATATCTGATAGCTTCTCACCGTTTTTTATTGCGATTAAGCATTCATATGCAAAATGATCCTCTTGCTCAAGGTACATAACATTATTGGTTGCTACCATCTTGACTTCTTCTTGGATAGCCAATTGTCTTAATTGTTCATTTAAACTATCTTCCAAAGAAAGGCCGTGTCTTTGCATAGATAAGAAGAAGTGTCCTTGTTCAAATATGGACTTCCATAATAATAAAGTATCTTGGGCTGATTCCTTGTTACCATTCAAAAGATATTGTTCTATCTCACCTTCCCATCCAGGTGAGATAGCTATCAAGCCTTTTGCATAGTGCTTTAACCATTTTACGGGAATTCCTTGTGGATTTTTCGTTTGAATAGCACTTGTTATTTTCAATAAATTTTTAAATCCAAGGGTATTTCTAGCTAATAGAACTAATGGATAGGCTTTTTCCCCTTCCCATTCACTTATTACATCTACTTTTAGTCCAATAATCGGTTTTATTCCTTGCCGCAACGATTCTTTATAAAAAGAGGCTGCCCCATACATTACATTACGATCCGTTAAAGCAATAGAACGATAGCCCTGCTTTTTGGCATTGCTGACTAGCTCTTTAATGGAAAGAGTACTAGATAAAAGGCTATATGCACTAGAAACCTGAAGATGTACAAAAGACATAAATTCACCACTTTTCATGAAAATTTTTTAATTTTCTCCTATGTACAGGAGAGTATGTAAAAAGAGGCTGGACATAAGTATTCCAACTAAATATAAATCCGAACCATTATACGTAGATGCTGATAAAGTAAAACTTCCATCAATGGGGTTTTCCTTCATCCCCCACTGATGGTTAGTTGAACCAATCGGACCTTTACGGACAGTTGATCTCCCACCTCTCTTCCTCGTATTCTCATAAGCTTACGGTTGAGTCTTACTGTCCGTTAAGAGTGGGATAAAACTTCCGTATAATGGTTTGGGTTTTTTTATTAATTTTAAGAAAGAAGATTTGTGGTTATTACCCGAAGACTGAATACACTTCGCTTTCCACGGGGCGAGCGTCAAGCCTCATTCCTGCGGGGTCTCGGACTTTCTCGCAACTCCCATCTACGTGTATTCAGTCTGCTCCGTCTTTCATCCTAATTATAGTTTCTTTTGAAAAGAGTTAGGAAACTTATTGTTATCGCTACTAAATGAGAAATTGTTCGTCTTTACCTATTATATATTTTGCTTCGTCCCATCCTCATCAATCTTTCTTACATAAAGCTTAGTTACCACTATAAAGGTAACTTACTTTTTAGAAAGCAATAATTCTTTCCGTTCTCCTTGACCTTTCTAAAAAAAACCTTTTTCCTTTCATTATAGATGTTCAGCGCAAAAAAAGAAAATATGTTCTCTTTATTAGTCGTTAGTTACGAAAGAAGATATTATCTTTTTTCAAAACTTATGAAGAATCGTCTTTAAAATCATTCATAAAAACTATAGATTGTCCATAGTAATAAGAATAGAAAGTTTACTAGAGTCCGTTAAGAGTGGGATAAAAACCAAACCAAAAAAGTTAGAGAGGTTAACGTATGAATCAACAACCATTCTTCCCTACCTTCATCGAAAGCTACTTTATCGCATTAGGGGTTATATTAGGAGGTGCACTTTTAGGAGGGCTCGCTGCTTTCCTAACAGGAAAACCCCTCCTCACAGAAATCATTCGTATTTCCGGTATCATAAAAATTTGGGCAATTGTCACTGCAATTGGTGGTACTTTTGATGCGATTGATACGATTGAAAAAGGAATCTATGATGCTGGAACTAAAGACTTATTCAAACAGATTTTATTAATTGTATCAGCTTTTGGGGGAGCACATACTGGAATAACCATTATTAAATGGATCACACAGGAGTACATTTAAATGAGAATTCCACCATATTATAAAAATCGGGCAGTACAACGCTTTTTTGCCGGGATGGTCATCGGCGGGGTAATCAGTTGGTGTATTTTTGTCTTTATTTTTGGCGTATGGCAGGAAAGATATAGTTCAGAAATTAAAACACAGAAAGCTACCATTGAAGATTTAGAAAGAGAGAAGAAGATTTGGCAGGAAGAATTTGCTGCTCAAAATAAAACAACAGAAGAAAAGCTGACAGTTGAAAATATCGTTGTAAAAATAAACAATACAGATAAAGAAAAATACGATATCAAACCCTTTAATGCACTCGAAATGGAAGATGCAATTAAAGAAGACTTATCCACCATTATTGCTAAAGACCTTGATATGGTATATAAAAGTCGTGCACTACTAAAAAAATCAATCGAAAACAAGGTTGTTGTCTCCGATAAAAAACGTTACAAATTTAAGGTGACAGAGTTAATTATCTATACAACTGTTCATGTCGAATTAAGTGTAACCTTTGGGGATTAGATAAAGAAAACTAACGATCAGCTGGTGTTTTCCTCATGCTCCACTAATCGTTAGTTGAACTTATCAAATTATCCCCACCTAGCCTTGATTTTCTACAGCTTAATGTGAGAAGAGAGTGGGATAAATGAGTAACACCTTTTCTCCTCTATCTACAAACCGCTTCTAAATCCCTAATTACTTTACTTGCATCCTCCCATTGATAAATCGTTGCACCAGAAGCAAATGGATGTCCTCCACCATTATAACTTTTCGCAATTCCATTAATAACTGGACCTTTAGAACGTAAACGCACACGAATTTGATCCGCTTCCTCTATAAAAAAGACCCATGCTTTTAAACCTTTCACAGTCCCTAAACTGCTAACAAGTAAAGATGCCTGTGCAGGAGTTGCCTGAAATTGATCAAGAATTTCCTTATCTAGTTTCATGCTTGCAACACCATTTGCATGAACTTCAAAGTTCTGAAGGACATAGCCACTTAGCTTTACAATATGAGGATCTAACTCATACATTTGGTCATACATTTCTGTTCGGGAAAATGAATATTTGATTAATTCTCCTGCATAATGAAATGTTTTTTCTGAGGTACTTGGATAAAGAAATCTCCCTGTATCTCCAACAATCCCAGCATATAACAGCCTTGCTGCTTCATCACTCATCTTCAATCCTTGATCTCTTCCAAACAAATAAAATTCATAAATTAATTCACTAGTTGAACTAGCAGTAGTTTCCACCCAAACTATATCTCCATATGCATCATCATTTGGATGATGATCAATCTTAATTAGCCTTTTACCTGTTTGATAACGTTGATCACAAACCCTCTCTTGATTAGCTGTATCACATACGATAACCAAAGCATCCTTATAGATACCGTCATCAATGGTATCTAGTTTGCGTAAAAAGTTTAAGGATATTTCTTCTTCGCCTACTGTAAACACTTTTTTATCTGGAAAAGAAGCCTTAATAATTTCTGCTAGTCCTCCTTGCGATCCATATGCATCAGGATCTGGGCGAACATGTCTATGAATGATGATAGTATTAAACGCTTTAATTGCATCTAGTATTTGCTGTTTCATTTATTTCTCCCTTCTTTAATGACGATCAATTAATTGACACATCATCATTGCTTTTCCTACGAGTACACCTTGATTAAATACTTCAACGTCTACCTTCCCAAATTTCCGTCCTACCTCTAAAATTTTAGGTGCAATTTCAATGACACTATCCATTTGCACTGGCTTTATAAAATATATGGTCATATTTTCTACAACTAAATCACCTTTTTTAAAGCCTCTTAATACTCTGTTGGCAGCTTCTGATACTATCGTAGTAAACACACCATAAGATATGGTACCTATATGATTGGTCATTTGCGGCGTTACTTCACAGGAAAAAGTAGTTTCTCCTTTGTTTTTCCCTTTTGTCAACAATAGATGTTTAGTTACAATATCATCAATAGTTTCGCCAATTTGAGGTTGCCTTTGGTTCATTTGGAGCGCTTTTAATACATCTTGTCTACTAATAATTCCTTCTAATTTATTTGCCTCATCTACTACTGGCAAAACTTCAATTCCTTCCCATACCATCATATGAGAACAAGAAGCAACACTTGTTTTTCCACTTACAGTCATCGGTTGTTTCGTCATAACTTTTTCAATAGTCATATCCATCGATTTTCCGATAACATCCTTGGATGTAATCATACCTTGTACTTTTAAACTTTGATCTACTACGGGAAAGCGACCATGCAATGTTTCTTTATTATATTTATGCCATAAAGCGACATTATCTGTTGTTTTTAAATAAATTGTGTCTTTAAGTGGAGTTAATATATCTTCTACTAAGACAATTTCTTTTTTTATCAGTTGATCATAGATCGCCCGGTTTATCATCGTTGCAACGGTAAATGTATCATAACTTGTTGAAATGATAGGAAGCTGCAATTCGTCTGCTAAACGTTTCACATGCTCTTCTGTATCAAATCCTCCTGTTATTAAAACGGCTGCTCCAGCTTTTAAGACATGTTCATGGGCTCGTACTCGATTTCCAATTATCAAAAGATTACCAGCACCTGTATAACGCATCATTGCATCTAATTTCATCGCACCAATCACAAAACGATTTAATGTTTTATGTAACCCGGCTCTTCCTCCTAAAACTTGTCCATCCACAATATTAACTACTTCAGCATATGTTAATTTCTCAATATTCTCTTTCTTTTTTCGTTCGATTCTAATCGTACCGACTCTTTCAATCGTACTTACATATCCTTTATTTTCTGCTTCTTTAATTGCTCTATAGGCTGTTCCTTCACTCACATTTAACGCTTTTGCAATTTGTCGAACAGAAATTTTTTCTCCTACTTGTAATTCATCAATATAATTTAATATTTGCTCATGTTTTGTAGCCAAATTACCACCCTCTTTTAAGAAAAGCACATTGCTAAATCGCAAACAAACTTAGAAAAACATGTTGTTTTGATTCCTTAAGCTTGCTTAAAGCGAAAACTGCCTGCACTAAACATTTAAATACGTATTTTCTCTCTATTTATCTAAAATTCATCATTTATCTACTCATAGCTTACCGAGAAATATTTTTTCTTATTTCAAATAAGCTGACATATCTTTATTATAGAGTGAACTACTAGGGTATTCAATGAATTCTCTGTTAATCGTCATAAAACATTCGACTATAAACAAATGGAAGAACCATCATTTTCTCTCTTTCCCTAAATACATAAATTCCATTCGCCTATCTCTTCTCATTCTTTTCTACAAACGAAAGCTAGTATGGACTCATCCAAACTAGCTATTTTAATCTTATTGGTAATAATATATTTTTTTCTTTTTCTGTACTTTACTATAGGATCTTTTGACTGCTCTTGGTTTCTTAGGAGTATATAGTAACGCCGTTAAATTCCCTGCTACCACTATTAAAGCAAAGGCAAGCCAAGTAATCGAAAAGATTCCTTCAGCCCCTTCACTAAATGGAGAAAGTCTTGGCACTCCATAATATAAAAGCACTCCACATAATAAGATGCATAATAAATATCTATTCTTATTCATAATCATTAAAACCTCCCTGTTTCCATACTATGCGGACAAGACTGAAAAAAGTATGGAAAATTTGCTAAATTAAGATGTTAGCCATTATATCCACAATGACAAAAAATTTAGGAAAGCTAAATATTTACATGCACGACTTATGTTGTTAATCTTATAGGATAAGAAATATATTCAACTAGTCCTACGAAACAGCGTAAGAGTAAAGAAGTATTACTTGGTAAGAAAGACTTGGAGGTTGGTTAACATGGAAAAAAAATTAGATTCTCTAGCAAACTGGATGAAACAAGAAGAAATTGATTTCACATTTTTAACATCAACAGATAATATCTTCTATTTCAGTGGATTTTACAGTGATCCACACGAAAGACTATTAGCATTGATTGTATTTCCAGAAAATGATCCAATATTAGTTTGTCCTGCCATGGAAAAAAATGATGCGAAAAACGCTGGCTGGAGCTATGAAATTATCGGCTATAGCGATACAGACAACCCATGGGACACTATTCAAAGCATGGTTCAAAGTCGTACAAGCCGTACGGTAAAAGTTGCCCTTGAAATGGATCACATGAACGTTACAAGATATCAGGCATTGCAGAATTCTTTCCCTAACATCAAAGGATATGTTTCTGCTGAAGAAAAAATTAATACTTTGCGTATGGTTAAAACTTCGGATGAATTAGCTAAAATAAAAGAGGCTTGTAAATGGGCAGACTTTGCTATAGAAGTTGGCTGCAATGAAATTGCAGAAGGTAAGTCAGAAATGGAAATCCTAGCAAGCATCGAATATGAATTAAAGAAAAAAGGCATCGGTAAAATGTCCTTTTCTACTATGGTACTAACGGGCGTTAATGGCGCTTCTCCTCATGGTAACCCTGGCGAAACAAAAGTAAGAAAAGGAGACTTAGTATTATTTGATTTAGGGGTAGTGGTTGATGGGTACTGCTCTGATATTACTAGAACAGTTGCTTTTGGAGACATTAACGAAAAACAAAAGGACATTTATGACACTGTTTTAAAAGCGCAGCTTACTGCAATCGAAGCCTCTAAGCCAGGCGTTTCATGTGCTACCGTTGACCTTGCTGCTCGTAACACGATAAAAGATGCGGGATATGGAGATTTCTTTCCACATCGTTTAGGTCATGGATTAGGTATTAGTGTTCATGAATTCCCTTCCTTAACGGAAACAAATTCGCTTGTTTTACAAGAAGGCATGGTATATACGATCGAACCTGGAATTTACGTACCGAATGTGGCAGGAGTTCGAATCGAAGATGATATCTATGTTACAAAAGAAGGGGTAGAGATTTTAACAAAATTCCCAAAAGAACTTCAAATCATCCAATAAGTAAAAATAATTAAGAGAGTATCGGTAAATGACCATCGATACTTTCTTTTTTGTTTTGTTTATAATTAACTTCGAATTAATATAAACTCCTAATCTATTTCTTCCTTTATGTACTTGCACCTAATTAAAAATCCTACATAAAATACCTAGACTTTTAAGGGGAAGAAGGAGAAGAAAAGAATGGTTAAATATGTGGATTATACAGATCCAAAAATAAAATATAGTTTCGATGTAAATAAAAGCAATTTTTTTAAAAGGGATAATCAAAATTACATTAATGTTTTAGGCGAACAACAGTTAAATTCGTTGGAAAACGTGTCATTGCTGGATATCTATTTAAGCAAAGATATTGTAGTGGAGCCACATGTTCACCAAAACGCAGCTGAACTCGTTTATTGTATATCCGGATCTGCCACTGTTTCGCTATTAAATCCGTTTACGAAAAAAATTCAAAACTATACAATCACACCTGCCCAAGTAGCGAATGTTCCCCAAGGATGGTGGCATTATGAAATTGCTAATACAAATAATACTCATTTATTAGCTATATTTAATGCACCAACACCTGAAGCAATCTTTGGATCTGATTTACTTCGCCTCACTCCTCCTGATTTAATGGCACATACTTATTCAATGGACGTAAATAAGTGGAAATCTACCATATCGCCAATTAATAAAACCACGATTCTTGGACCATCTATCAATAGAAACGATCCACGACAACAGCATTATCCAACTAACAATTATCCGCAACAACCAGGTTATCAACACCCTTACTACGTTCCAGGTCATTATTAATCTATATACTCATTACTAAATTGCCGAACCAATCTATTGAAAGATTCGTATAATTGTTTGGGATTTTTTATTCGTTTTTAAAAAGGATGTTCTATGAAGTTTGTTGTTATTACTCGTAGTCTGAATACACTTCACTTTCCGTGGGGCTTGCGCTGAGCCGCGGAAAGCGAGTGTCTGTAGCGCAATGGAACGAGCTGGTTCTTACATATGACTACATGTAAAAACACAAATAACCAAGTATGCGAAAGTAGCCATTATTCAATAGCTAAATTAGGGATTATTCGTCTGTAAAGAATATCTATTTAGTTATGCCCCAGCCTCTTGAAACTATATATATTTACTGTTTCGGCTGTTTCTTTTCTTCACTTAAAATAGTATCAATCGCACCAGCATTATATGAATCCATTACTTGTGCTGTTACCTCTTCGCTTCCTTTTTCATCAAATTGAAACTCATTCTGTTTACTTCCATTTTGTTTGTCCATCTTAATTCCTCCCTTTCTTAAATTTTTACCTATTATCTGAATGAAAAGTTAAACTTATGCATGAATTGGGTATATAATATAAGTAGATAAACTAAAGGAGTGAACACGGATGAACGTAAACTATCAAAACATTATTGTTGCAGTAGATGGTTCAGAAGAAGCAGACAATGCAATAAAGAAAGCGATTTCGATAGCGAAAGAAAACAATTCCAAGCTTGTTATTGCTCATGTTATTGATACAAGGTCTTTTGCAACAGTAGCTGCATATGATCAGTCCATAGCCGCTAAATCGGATGAGTTCGCAAATGAGTTATTAGATAAATATGTAGCGGAAGCAACTACTGCAGGTATTCAAAATGTAGTAAAAGCAATTGAATTTGGTTCTCCACGCTCAGTAGTTCCTCGAGAAATCGCAACTAAATATAAAGCAGATTTAATTGTTTGTGGAGCTACAGGATTAAATGCAGTTGAGCGATTTATTATTGGAAGTGTATCTGAAGGAATAACAAGAAACGCACCTTGTGATGTTTTAGTTGTTAGAAATAGTTAAGCATTATAAAGAAAACTTTTATCATTTACTCCCATGAAAATAAACGGTCGTCCCCCCTATTTTCATCCTTGTTGGTGAAGTTTGCTTCATGGATGACTGTCCGTTAAGTGTCAGCTAAAGTGTAAAGAAGAATATTCTATTATTTGATTGCAACTTTGCACTCAAAAATAGAATATTCTTCTTTTATTTGACTTCTTCTTTTTCAAATACACAAAGCTTAGCTTTTTCAATTGCTAGTTCTATTTGTTTAAATCCTGTTCCACCTGCACTATTTCGTCTTTCCACTGCGGTTCTTGGATTTAATACATGATAAATATCTTCTTCAAATAAGCTATTTGCCGCTTTTAGTTCTTCTATACTTAAATCCTGTAAATAACATTTTTTATTTACACAATATAGAACCAATTTCCCGACTACTTCATGAGCTTCTCTAAACGGCATGCCTTTATCTGATAAATAATCAGCTAATTCTGTCGCATTAGAAAAATCATTTTTTGTGGCATTTTCCATTCCTTGTTCATTAACCTTCATTGTTTGAATCATCCCTGCGAAGATGCGTAAAGATCCAACAACTGTTTTCACTGTATCAAACATCCCCTCTTTGTCTTCCTGCATGTCTTTATTGTAGGAAAGAGGCAAACCTTTCAACACAGTTAATAACCCCATTAAATTACCATATACCCGCCCCGTTTTTCCTCTGATTAATTCAGCCATATCCGGGTTTTTCTTTTGAGGCATGATACTACTTCCTGTTGAAAAACTATCGTCTAATTCGATAAATTTAAATTCTTGAGAAGACCAAAGAATAATTTCTTCGCTAAAGCGGGAAAGGTGCATCATTAAAATGGAACTAGTCGATAAAAATTCCAGAATAAAATCACGATCACTAACTGCATCCATACTATTTTCATATATAGAATCAAACCCAAGTAAGTTAGCACTATATGCACGATCAATTGGGAAGGTTGTTCCTGCTAAAGCACCGGAACCAAGAGGTGATACATTAATTCTCGTTAGATTTTCTTGATATCTTTGTTTGTCTCTTTCAAACATCCAAAAATAGGCCATTAAATGATGTGCAAACGAAATAGGTTGTGCCCGTTGAAGATGAGTGTAGCCAGGCATTACTGTTTCAATATGAATTTCAGCCTTTTCCAACAGAGCGATTTGTAAATCATTCAACAATTGAATAATCAACTTCACTTGTCTTCTTAGATAAAGATGCATATCTGTTGCAACCTGATCATTTCTACTTCTCCCAGTATGAAGCTTCCCACCTAGAGGACCTATTAAATCGGTTAATTGACTTTCTAAATTAAGATGAATATCTTCTAACTTTACAGAAAACGTTAATTCGTCATTTTCTGCTTGATTTTGGAGAGCTAGTAAACCACTTTTGATTTTCTCCGCCTCTTCAACTGACAATATTCCTGTTTTAGAGAGCATAGCCACATGGGCAATGCTCCCTTCGATATCTTCTAACACTAGCTCTTGATCAAAAGAAATGGACGCACCGAATTCGTCGACCCATTCCTCGGCAGATTTTGTAAATCTGCCTCCCCATAATTTCTTCACACAGTCACCTTCTTGCCGTTTTCCACAATGCTTTGTACTTTTGTTGGTAGTCCCCATAACTTGATGAAACCAACCGCTGCAGCGTGATCAAACTCGTCATCCGAAGTATACGTAGCAAGTTTCTCATCATATAGAGAATTTGGTGATTTTCTCCCTTCTACAATCGCATGCCCTTTAAATAATTTCACACGAACAGTACCTGTTACATTTTTTTGTGTTTCTTGTAAAAATGCTTGTAATGCTTTTGTTATTGGTGAGAACCAAAGCCCTTCATAAATAACCTCTGTGATTTTCTTTTCAATCACTGGCTTGAAATGGGCTACTTCTTTGACAAGTGTTATATCCTCTAATTCTTTATGTGCTTTAATAAGTGTTAATGCCCCTGGACATTCATACACTTCTCTAGACTTTATTCCTACTAATCTATTTTCTACATGATCTATTCTGCCAACTCCATGTTTTCCAGCGATTTTATTTAACTCAAGGATTAACCCCGATAATGAGTAAGAAATGCCGTCAATGCTAACTGGAACCCCTTCTTTAAATTCAATTTCAATAATATCTGCTTGATCAGGTGCATTTTCAAGACTTACCGTTAAGTCATATGCTTCTTCTGGAGGAGCAGCCCAAGGATCTTCTAAAATACCACATTCATTGCTTCTTCCCCATAGATTTTGGTCAATAGAAAATGGGCTATCTAAGTTAACAGGTATCGGAATATTTTTTTCTTTTGCATAAGCAATTTCTTCCTCACGAGACCATCCCCATTCGCGAACAGGTGCTAGTACTTTTAAATTTGGATTCAATGCTTGTATAGAAACTTCAAAACGCACTTGGTCATTTCCTTTTCCCGTACATCCATGTGCGACTGCAATTGCATTTTCCTTTTCTGCCACTTCAACTAATTTTTTTGAGATTAAAGGTCTTGATAAGGAAGAAACAAGCGGGTATTTCCCTTCATAAAGCGTATGTGCCTGCATAGCAGTAAGTGCAAAATCCTGTGCGAATTCTTCTTTTGCGTCAATTACGTAAGATTGAACAGCTCCAACAGATAATGCCTTTTGCTGAATGAAATTCAAGTCTTTTCCTTCACCAACATCTAAGCAGCATGCGACTACATCATAATTTTGATCCTGTAACCATTTTATTGCTACAGATGTATCTAATCCACCTGAATATGCTAATACTACCTTTGGATTTGCCATTACCTAATTCCTCCTATATTCGAATAAATATTCATTTATTTATATTTTTATTCAAAAACTATATTTATCACTTTAACAACTTTTTCTAATAATTTCAATAGATTTCTTATAAAAATATAAAGAATTTAATTTTTATCACTAGTGTTGCATAAATGTTGTTAGAATATTCAGTTTAAATATGTCCCCTGTTAAGAGCCAAAAAAGTAAATACCCAACTAAAGGTGGATCCATCCATTTGGAAATTTTTTTACAATTAGACTTAAGAGACGACGACAATTTGTTTATTAAGGAATGGTTTTTCCTTCAATCTTTCGAAGCCAAATATGTGCTGGTTTCCACAAAGCTGCCCGTAAATATCGGCTAATTTGTAGGGTTTTTCGTTTACTTTTTGTCTCGATTTGTGCGAGAACATGCAGGCAAAAAACAATAAGTGCGATAAACACTTGATTCTGAATTGCCCATTCGCTTTGGCCGTAAAACTTTTTGATATGGAGATGTTGTTTAATCCATTTGAAAAATAACTCAATCGCCCAGCGTGATTTATACATCTTTGAGATTTCTTCAGCACTTAAATCAAAACGATTTGTGATTAAATGAAGCTCATTTCCTTTTGAATCAATCACTTTTAGAAGACGAAAGTAATTTTCGGCACGGTTTTGCGTCGTACCAATCAACACCATTTGATCCGACAAAACAGATGTATTCTCGGGTAGTTTAAAATCGTAAACCTCCCGTATGACTGCGTTTTTTCGCAGCCTAGAAAGGAAAAAGTAGCCGTCATCTGTCATCCGATCAAAGCGTTCGTAGTCTAAGTAACCACGGTCAAACACATACATACATTCCTTGTCATCAACCATTACTTCAAGCTGACCGCGGTCATGTTCTTTGGCCGTTGTCATAATGGCCTTTTCGGGATAGGATATACCTTTTTCCATAAACACAAGGCGTAAGTGCAATTTAACACCCGCTTTTGTTTTGCGGAATTTTGCCCATTTATGATTAGTCAAATTGAGAGGCAATGTGCTTGAATCAATGATTTTTAATGGCATCACAAGTTTCGTGTTGTGCGTTTTGGCATGAATTTGTGAAACTAAATCAAGGAAAAGCTTTTGGAATAAGTCTGGATTCATGCCATTTAAACGGCGTGAGAGTTGGGAAATACTGATAGAATCAAGATCAATGCCCTTTTGCAGTTGATCATCGAAAAGACAATCGCTCAGCGCATGCAGACTTTCGACTTCTTCTAGCTGCGCAAAAAGTAATAATTTTAGAAATGACTCTGTCGTTAGTTTTTTCGTATAGAAATCTAATTTCAACGTTTTCACGTTTTCTTCAAATAATTGAAGATTTATTGGTGAAAACCATTGTCCAAATGAAGTTTTTCGTGTAATCTTGTCCATGAGATTGGTCCTTTTTTAGTGGATTTGGACGGGTTACCACCTGACTTATCCATTATAAAGGACTTTTTCTATGCATAAAATAATAAAAGTGAACATTTCGAGTATTTTTAATAGTGAAATTAAATTAATGCAACACTAGTGAATTTTTATACAATTATAATTACCTCGTTTTTCAACAATAGCCTATTAATTAGCCGTTTATATTAATAAACCTTGTATTACACTTTCTAATTTATGCATATTTTTATTCATCACACTTCTAAAAAAGATGTATTCTATATTTCACTCCATTAAAAAAAGGCTGGGACAGAACAAAATATATATAGATAAAGACGAACAGTCTCTCATTTAGTAGCGAAACCAACTCGTTCCATTTTTAAAGGTTATTTCATTCCATCATTTTTTTAAAGAAAATATAATGAGTAGGAAATACGAAGCAGACGGAATACACGTAGACTCCTATGGGAATTGCGAGAAAGTCCAAGACCCCGCATTCCGGCTGCGGGTAATCGCAACAAACTTTACGAAAACAGCCTAAAATGAAGAAAACCCCAAACAATTATACGAACTTTTCTTAGCATGTACGTATAATTGTTTGGGGTTATTAGGTTAAAAATACTTATGTCCCATCTTCATCATTATCTTCTATTTATGTAATTCACTGACTACATGGCTTAATTCTGGGAGAATTAGTTTGTTCATCGCAAGACGTACCGCTCCCGTTGATCCTGGAGTAGAGAAAACAACCGTATTTTGAATGGTTCCAGCAATCGCTCTTGATAAAATTGCACTTGAGCCTATGTCTTCTGTATAGCTTAGCATGCGGAACAATTCTCCAAACCCATACAATTCTTTTGTGAGAATTGGTTTGATTGCTTCAATTGTCACATCTCTTGGTGAGATACCTGTTCCTCCATTAAGGAGAATACAATCAATTCCATCTGATTGAACTCCCGCTATTATTTCTCGCTTAATTTGTTGTGCATCATCCTTTATGATGACATATTCTAGTACAGAATGTTTTTCTTGCTTTAATAGTTCTATCATTAATTGGCCACTTTTATCATTTTCCTTTGTTCTTGTATCACTGACTGTTATAACTTTACAGCCTACTTGCAAATATTGATGCTTCGTATGGATTTGTTTATTCATGCTTTCCTCCACTCTTTTTCTATTTTGCTATCTCCACTGTAAAATGTGACTCATTTGCCTTATCTAATAATAGCGCTGTTTTTTCGCGGGTAAATAAATGAAGACGATGCATCGGTCTTGTCATCGCTACATATAATAGCTTTAAATCGATTTCTTCTTGTGTAAAAACCTCGTTTAACGTAAAAAGGAACACTGCATCAAATTCTAGTCCCTTGGAAAGATAGCTCGGTACAATAATTAAATAATTCTTTTCAAGCTCTTCATTTTCTTGTAGAAATTGAACATTAGGTACTTTTCTTTTTTGCATTTCTTTGAATATAGCTTTACATTCTTCTTCTGTTTTACCAATAATGGCAATAGAATGAAAACCTTCTCCGTGCAATCCATCTGCTAGCTCGATCATTTTGTCTACTAAAGCTTGTTTTTGGTCATACAAATGAACTGTCGGTTTTTCTCCATGACGTACAACTGGTTTCACTTTAGGCAGATCTTCATCTAGTAGATGCAAAATCTCATTTGCTAAAAACATAATTTCTATTGTAGTCCGATAGCTTTTTTGTAAGGTCATATAATTTGCTCGTGGAAAAATAATCTGCTGCAACGTCTGCCAGTTTTGTAATCCGCGATAGGAGTGAATACCTTGTGCCAAGTCACCGACAAGAGTAAACATATCTGTTTCCAGTCCTGCTTTTAAGGCATAAAGCTGAAATTCACTATAATCTTGAACTTCATCAATAACAATATTTTTCGCTCGATACTCTTTGTCGATACCAAAAATTTTATACTGCAAATAAAATAATGCCCCTAAATCTTCCATTTCTACTTTCTTTTGCTTTAATATCTTTCGTTGAAAGGCAATCATATAATTTAATTGCTTTTCCGTTAGAGAATCTTCCGTATATTTTCTAAGAAGCTTCTTATCCTCAAATAGTCGTGCATAATACCCGTATAAATCAGTCGTCTGCATTGTTTTCATATATTTTCTAACAGCAGTTGAAGCTTCTTTTTTGACATTTGCTAAACGTTCTTCCTTTGTATCTAAAAAGTAGACTACTTTTTCTTTCCGCTTGTCATCTTCTTTAATCCGCAGAGCACGATCTAATGCTTCCTCGTACTTTTCCTCTAATTTGATTAAAATTATTTTCTTTTTCCGCTTTAAATCTGCTTGTAAAATCCCCTTTATTTTCTCTTTCCGTTTGATTAAAGGAAGGTAGTCATATTCCTTCTTAAATAATCGCTCCAACTTCTTCGCTCCATATAAGGGGAATTTTTCTACTCGAAAATCTTCTTTCGGACTCATTTCATTACATATATCCATTAAATATTTATCCATTACCTTTTTATAAGCTAAAGATCCTTTATAGCGAGAAAGCCACTTTACCAGTTCTTCCTGTTTATTCTCATG
Source organism: Niallia sp. RD1 (assembly GCF_024219955.1). Lineage (NCBI taxonomy): Bacteria > Bacillati > Bacillota > Bacilli > Caryophanales > Bacillaceae > Niallia > Niallia sp. RD1. Next base: position 5,244,619 of record NZ_CP100420.1, read on the forward strand.
GTTTATGAATGTTAGCAGCTTTTTATTTGATTGGATTACTTTCATTTTCTTCCCAATGCATAATAGGACATAGTCCAGAAACGTTGTTTGCCGGATTTTTTCAACACCTAAGTCTGGCAATGCCTCCGCAATGTATCCTATGAACATATTATTTGGTGCAATAATCATTAATTGCTCCGGTTGGAAATATCTTGCATAGTTATATATAAAGTATGATATACGGTGTAAAGCAATAGTGGTTTTCCCACTGCCTGCCGCTCCTTGCACAATAATCGGTCGATTTAAGTCAGCTCGAATAATTTCATTTTGTTCTGCTTGAATGGTTGAAATAATCTCCGATAATCGTTGATCTGCTTTACCAGCAAGCGATTGCTGTAATAACTCATCTGTTGTTGTTAAATCAATATCCTGATAATGATTTAGCTTTCCTTTTTCGATTTTAAATTGTCTTTTTAACGATAAATACCCTTCAATCGTTTCTTCATTGACTTCGTAAGCAACTTCTCCTAACCTTCCGTCATAATAGACATTCGCAATCGGTGAGCGCCAGTCTACTATAATTGGTTTTTGTGTATCTTTTTCATAAAGTGAAGTTTTCCCAAGATAATAAACATCTTTATGGGATTTCCCTTTCATCTGATAATCAATTCGTGCAAAATAAGGGGCATCTAAAATTCGCTTTAAAATATTTAGCTCTGTTGTTGCCAACTGTAAAAACTTACTGTTAGTTAAATAGTTGATATAGCTCAAACTACTATCAAGAGCTTCTTCATTACTTATAGACTCTCGTACGTTTTCTTGTAATGTCCCTTGATTTATTTGTGCCTCTTGTAAAACAACATTCATGTAATTTTTAGTATATTCAAGTCTTCTTTCTTCCTGTTCCCATTCATCTTTTGAAAAGTCTTCCATCGTTTCTCCTTTCTCCATTTATAAGAAACCTTCCATCAGGGAGGTTTTTCCTCCTCCCTCGCTGATGGTTAGTTGCACCTATCGGACCGACCTTAACGGGAAAGTTTTCTCACCTAGTTTTCTCGGTTTCCCACAGCCTTAAGGTGGGGGATGACTACCCGTTAGATTAGGATAAATTTTCATCTCGTTTACTTAGTAAATAGCATTTCTGATAATAATGATGTGCCATTTCGGTTATCTTTTTTGTGAAATGATAATTTACTGCTGCTCCAATGATTGTACCTTTATAGGATGATTTTCCTCTAAAAAATACGAGCAAAGAAAGCTTTATTAGCTCTGTTAAAATCGTGTACAGCATTTTTTCCTGGACAATTTCTTCCTTTCCATTATAAAAAAAACCTTGTTGTTCCTGCACCTGTTCAAGCATTAGCTCATTCCAAGCTTCTAATCGCTGCTCCTTCGGCAAACAACCTGCACAGAAAACTTTTAGTGCAGTCATGATCTCATTAGGGCTTTCAGCTGGTCTCCCATATATCGAAGCAAGAACCTGAACGGCACGAAGATTAATAATAAGTATAGAGAGAAAATCTCCTATTAAAAAGCCTGTATGCTTTGACGCCAAGGCCCCTTGGGCAGAAGCAAGCATCCTGTAATGAGCCATTTGTTTATCTGCAATTGATTGTAATTGGTCAATATTTAATTTTGTCATGTCTTTTAATGTGAAGATGGATTCATTATGTACTCTTGCTTGTTGCATTAATTTTTGTGCGGTATTTCGTTGAAATGTGGAATTAAATAAGATGGCATGAAGATGAAATAAGATGTTATCGAGTGATCGCAATATTTTTTGTTTTTGCATTTCAGGTAAATAGGTTAAACCAGTATTTATATAATCTGAGCAAAGTTGGAGAATTTTATTTGGTCGCTCACTTCTTAATTCATTTTCCCACTGCTTCAATTTTTCCAAATAATAGGTTTCTGCTTTCGTAAGCATTTAACCCCCCCTCTGTAAAATAAGAATCATTCCTTATTTTACTAAAAGAATATAATGAAAGACAATATATTTATCAGTTTACATTGGATTCCTTTTTATAGTGGGAAAAAGACAATCCTAATCGTAAATTGTTCTACGAAAAAAGATTGTCTTTATATTTAATAATTATTATATACCTACGTTTATATAGTTAACTTAGATTCCAGCTAATCTACAAACGTCTCTTGCAATCATTACTTCTTCATTTGTTGGAATTACCATTACTTTTACTGGAGAGTGTGGGTAGTTAATTTAACGCCTTTTTAAGTATCATTTTCCTTCATTTTACCATTTAGGTATTGGTTAGACAAGTTTTATTTTATGACTATTTTTTATTTGTGAGGGTTACTATTTAATCTACAAAATACGACTTTCTTCTATATTAGTGTTAAAAAGCACTACCTATATCCTTTAACATATTCAGTATTATCGGGCTAATCTGTATCAAAACATAACCTAATCCAGCATTCATAATAGAACTCCATCCTTTTTCACTCCTACCTATCATAAAGAAGAAGCATCCACCTACAATAATTACACTTGCTACTGGAAAAGATAGAGCAACTAAAATATTCACCAATGGATCTAATGCATGTGCCAGTGTTTCCATGGCGGTATGACCAGCAAATTCAGTCGCAGCATTAACTGGAACAGCTGTAGGACTAGCAGCAAAGGCAGGTTTAGCTAGTAATAATGGGATTGAGATGGATGTACCTACTCTCCTAATTACCTTACCTACATTACTTTTTTCCTTACTCTTTTTGGATGCGTAGTATTTTTCTTTTTTATAGCTTCCACTCATGAAATCATTAAAAGCGATAGTCTCCATTATAATCTCTCCCTTGTAAGTTAACTCCGACATTATGTCTGTGTTACTGAGTGATTTTATGTCACGTAGTGCCTTTTACGATTTTTAACTATCTCCAAAAATTCCTATTGATATCTGTAGATATTTGAATACCATGGTTGCTCATACTTGCTCCTGTTTGCTCAAACAAGATCAGATAAAGTAAACACCTGAACATTTAACCCATTGTGTAATTCCAATAACTCTTTCTTTCTATACTCTGTTGTAGTTATCCAAATAAAATGAGGAGCCAGCATTCCAAACGCACCACGTTGTCTTAATTCACGATACTTCTCAACTTTCTTTTGATTCTTTTTCATCGTCTGAGTGTTATCGACTTCCACTATACAATGAGCATCACCTTTCATAAATACTGCATCAGCCACACACGTTATCATGTTATTCTTATTGCTACCGTTTCTTATTCTAATTTCATTGCGCCATGTAGGAGGACATCTGAATGCTATATACAGATAGTTTCTCATGATATAGTGAAGAACATTGCCAGTTCTTTTTCTTACCTTTTCACAGCCTACTAACTCTCGTCCTTTAGCATTTAGGTAATAAATGGACTCTGTATCTTTTATCACGTTTAAATACCCTTCCATATCTTTTAATACTCTCTGTGCGTTTCTATCACTTTTTAGATCGTGTATTCTTTGTATTTGGCTTCTTGTTAAATAATCCAGCTTCCTCAAAGACAGTAGTATATTTTCCTGTCGCTTCATCTTCTGTATTTGTTTGCTGTTCATTCTTAACCTCACCCTTTGACTTGATGTTAATTTTTATGTGTGGTTTTATTAAATCATCTATGAAAGCATTACTAATGAATGGAGTTTGAACTATTCTCTCTTGGTCAGATTGATAAATCGCCCTACCTGGTACACCTAACGGTAATTTCTCTGCCCCCGTTTTATCTAATACAACCATACTCTGATTACTTGTTTTTAACTTAAAACACAAAGCAGCACTAGTATTTGCTTTCACCTGTCTAGGAAGAATATCAACAGTAGGATATTGAGTACAAAAAATTAATCTAAATCCAAGTCCAGCTCCTATCCTTGCAATTTCTCCAATTAAATAATAGGCTCTATCTCTATCCACTTGATCAAACCCAGCTATTTCTGCTGCTTCATCGATAATTACAAAGTGCCGTTCTTTCCAGTTTGCTTCTCCGATATCTTCCCACCCATTTTTAAGAAACAGTTCTTGCCTACGTTTCAATTCAACTTCTATATCCTCTAAGACTGCTAACGTTTCATCCTTATTCGTAGCCAATGCTTTCACCTGCTTACAATCTTTGTATCTAGCGAAAGCTAAACCTCCTTTAAGATCAATTAAGGTAGCTGTAAAGTTGTCTGGTTCATTATGGATTAATGTTGTTGTAGCGTTCTTTAGAAAGACTGTCTTCCCATATCTCGTCATTCCGGCAACAATTAATATTTGCATCTTATCAAAGTCATGGTAAATAAATGCTTTATGAGTAATACCAATTGGCACTTTCCAATTACTTACTTTCTTTAATAATTCATTGTCATAATTAAATTGATTCACAATTCCATGGTCGAATACCCTAATCCTTAACATTCCATCATAATCCATCTCTAGCTCTTTCTTTAAGTCTTGTCGATAATCAAAAATATCTCTAATTTGTTTAGGTAAGGTTTTATTAAATTTCAATTCAGTGAATTTTTTTAAGTCAATCTTTCTAACACTTTTATTGTTTAATCCATCCTTAAAATTATCAAACTTATCAAGGAAATCTTTTTCAGATAGACCAAGTGGAGTCATAAACACATATTCGGTAAATTTTAATTTTTTGTTGCGTGTTCGTCTGTAAATCCTCAGATGTTCATCTCCTTTGTACAAGCCACAATTATCTGCAATTTTTAAAATCTTATCTGTCTCATTGATCGAATTTTGTTTCTGGTAAAAAGCTATTCCGGTTATGCCAAGCATTGTTCCAGTAGATAAAAATTCAAATAACAATTTCCCCACCCTTTCTTATAATCTTGTAAAAGATAGTTGTAGTTGTAACGAATTCTGATACGAAGTCTAAAAGGTTAATAGAGTACATGATTGAAGTCATTTTGTATTGTTCGTATGTTCGTTTTCTCAACGAATGATTATGCGAATAGTAGAGTGTATTATGGAAAACACTTAATAATGCCTGTCTGTATACATTTTTGATAACTTTTTTTATCAAATTTATTAAAAGGTTTTAGCATAATTGTGTAGAATTGGTAATATGGGTGAATAGAATGTTCAAAAATAGGATTAGTTACTGGGCAGATTTAAAAGGAATGAAGCATAAACATTTAGCGAAGGAATGTGAAGTGTCCATTCAAACCTTTTCTCGTTGGGCAAATAATAAAACTCAACCAGATTTGAAACAATCTTTTATCTTAGCACGTATATTAAACATCACTGTAGATGAATTGGGGGAAATTAAAGACAATGAAGAGTAAATTGCTTAATATAGTACCGGTAGTTATTTTTTCTGCGGTATTATTTGGATGTTCAGACGGATCAGAACCGAAGGAAGAAAAGAAAAGTGAAGATACTACAGAAGTAAATGTAAAAGAAGAGAAAGCAGAAACGACTGAAGAAGCAACAGAGAGTGAACCTGAAGAAGTAAGTGAAGAAGAACAGTCTACTATCAATACAGATGTATTTGAATATGCAACTAAAACGGAAGTAACGAATGCAATAGATATTAACGATCATGTTACTGTATTTGTCTATATGAGTGAAGATTTAAAGCCAGGATTAGCAGCTCAACATGTATTAAATCAGACATATGATTTTATTCAACAAGAAGATGTTAAAGATGCTAAAACTATTTCTATTAACGTAAAACAAGGTGATACAAAAATCCTTATGTATACTGTTGAAACAGATAAATTTAAACCTAATGAGGAAATTCCTATGTCTGACTTAGTTTTAGATGCTTCAGAAGTTGAATTTATGACTAAAGAAGTTGAGGAAGCTGCTGAAGTATTCGAGTGGAATCTTTAAGTAAATAACCCTTCTCAAATGAGTTGGGTTATTTGTTTGAATATTTATTATATAGTTCTAATGATTTAGGTGGTAGCCACTCCCTTTTCATTGAATCTTTATAATACTCTAAGAATGTGTTTAATGATTCTTGGTCTTTAGCATAACTACTAATAAAATGTTTCTTACAATAATACATTGCATAATCTTCATGCTCTTTTTCATTTTTATTCCATGGAATAAATTTCATTAACTCACCACGAAATTCACAACCTAGTGCCATACATTTAGGTTCGTATTCTTCCTTTTTCATATTACTTTCACGACCATGTGCCTCCCCTTTCAAATTTTTCAAATTAAATATATCATATTTTACAAAAGAACATTAGTTCGTATATAATATAATTGTAACTCAACTTTCGCACCAGAAAAATAAGTGCTAATCGTTGGCTGTATTGTGTTTAATATCTATTAAATATGTTGCTTGACAATGTTTTTTTAAAAATGAAAAAACACCTCATTCTTTGGTATAGTGTAATTGACGAGAAAACACTACCATACAGAAGAGGTGCTCCCTATATGATAGACCAAAATAGCCAATATAATCAACTACCAAATGAACTTAACTCTGTTTTTTCTGAGCTTGAAATGAATAAGCATTTACGCCAAGCCGGGATTAAAAAATCCTTTGGTTTTAGTTGCTCTTACTTATTTCAACTTGTTTTTTGCTTGATTTTCCAACATAAAAATTGGTTTGCCCTTCTTGATTCAAAGAAGGCGGATCAATTTCCAGCCAAAGATGCCGTCTATCGCTTTTTAAACCAATCAACTTTCAATTGGCGCCGTTTTTTATTACTGTTGAGTACTTTTACCATTCAAAAGGTGAACCGTCTTACAAATAAAAAACGTCCAAAAGTGTTTATTATCGACGATTCTGCTTATGACCGAAATCGTAGTAAAAAAGTGGAATTACTTGCACGTTGCTTTGATCACGCTTCCCTTAAAATGCGTTTCTATAAGGGCTTTCGTATGTTGACTTTGGGCTGGTCTGATGGCTACACATTTATGCCAATTGACTTTTCCCTAGTCAGTTCTAAGAAGTCTCAAATTAATGGAATCTCTGAACATATTGATAAACGTACCTGTGGCTATATGCGTCGAGAAAATGCCCTACAAACAGAGCCTGAACAAATCCCTGATATGATCAAACGTGCGTTAGCTAGTGGGATAGATGCCAGTTATGTCCTCATGGATTCTTGGTTTACATTACCACCACTTGTTAAAGCAATTGTGGATCAAGGATTAGACGTAATTGGTATGGTCAAAGAAACAAAACAGCGCTATAACGTAAACGGTAAAATGGCTTCTTTAAAGCAGCTTTATCGCTTGGCTGGGCCTGTTCAATCAAAGAAAGGAATTCTTCGTTCCATCCATACGACAATGGCTAACGGAACACCAATTAAAGTTGTATTTATTCAAAACAGAAACAAGAAGAGCGACTGGCTTGCCATCCTCAGTACCGATTGCACTCTTTCAGAACAGGACATCGTCCGAATCTATGGAATGCGTTGGGATATCGAGGTATTCTTTAAGATGGCCAAATCTCTTTTGAAACTTGAAAAAGAGTTCCAAAGCCGGTCTTATGATGCGCTTATTTGCCATACAACGATTGTGTTTACTCGTTATATCGTACTGTCATGGCAGAATCGCTGTAATACCGATCAACGTACAATCGGTGGTCTGTTTTACGAATTATGTGATGAAGTGAATGAACTTGATTGGGCTGTCGCATTACAGCAGTTGATCGAGCTTCTTCAAGACGCACTAAAACAAACGAATAAGAAAATCAAAAAGTTAATTCAAAGTCAACTCGAACAGTGGATCGCTGGCCTTCCTAGCTATATCAAGGCTTACTTGCCGATTTCACTCTGCGAAAGTTGAGATTGTAAGTAAAAAAAATATTTAAAAGGAGTATGTTATGGGATATAGAGATACTGTAGAAGAATTTTTAGAAAATATGACAGGGAGAACATTTGTAAAGAATGCAATTTATGATGATTCAAATAAAACTTTATTTATTAACTTTTTTAACTCCTATGAAGAATACTTAAATCTTAATCCTGAAACTCCCCATGATAAAGATACTTACTTGAATTATTTTGGTTCCGGTAAACAAATTGAAAAATTAATTGTTTTAGAACCTGCGAGAATTCTAAGAGATTTTGAATATGTTTCAATTAGTCTAAATTTTGAAGGAAAACAATACGATGCAAATGTTAGCAGAAAAGACTTAAATAATTTGATAGGATTTGATATTAGAGAATTATCACCTGATGATAGTTCATGGAAAACTAAATTCTCGGATGTTTATGGTTACGGATTGAAAAATCCAAAAAGAAAAGAATTGTTCGAGCATTTTACAATTATTATTTGATGTTAATAAAAGGACTCGGAGTTAAAGTCTGAGTCCTTGTTTATACGACCATTAATTTTGAGTAACTACAACACTATACCCTTTTTTCTTTAATTCCTCTGCTATTTTATCTGCATTTGATTTAACTGAGAAAGCGCCAACCTGTACTTTATATAATGTATTATTCACTGCTTTATCTTCCATTTTAGTAACAGTTTTTTTCTTCAATCCATATTGTTTAGCTAATCCACTAACAATTGCATTAGCTACTTTCTTTCTATATGAATCAGACTTCAACAAGGCAGCTTCTTCTTTGTTTGTCATAAATCCACATTCACATAAAATAGCTGTCATATGGGTTTCTCTAAGTACGTGAAAGTCTGCAGTTTTCACACCACGATTTTTTCTACTAGTAACTTTGACTAGTTCATCTTGAACCTTATTTGCCAACGCCAATGCTTCTTTTGGTTTAGAAGTATACACATATGTTTCAATTCCGCTTGCACTATCCCATTTGCCGTTACCGTTAGCATTGGCATGAATAGATACATATACATCGGCTTTCCATGAATTGGCGTTATTGGTGCGAGTAGTTAGGGACACATCTGTTTTACCAGTAGTATCATGAGCATATTTAGTACTAACATTCTCATAACCTTTAAGTGCTTCATTTACATAATGAGCGACTTTACTATTAAATTCCCATTCTCTCATCGTTCCATCTACGGTACGTTTTCCTGCTGTGTTATAACCATGACCAGCATCTAACATAATTTTCATTGATTAAACATCTCCTTTAAATTTTCAACATAAAAAGAGCAATAACGATTAGTTATCACTCTTCACAACACTTTTAGTTCCTGAATATAGTCCGCTGGCTGATAACCCTAACATTAATCCAACAATGATACTTTGTTTAATATCTCCATCTATGTACACTAATCCAAATCCTACACCTAATACTAATGCTACTACAGGCGTATATTTCACAGGGAATCCGACTCTTTTAAGCAATTCCACTAGCGCTAAAATTAATGGGATAATTGCTACATCATACATTTCCATCCTATTTTCCTCCTTTTGCTAATGCTTCAAGACTTCCTACACGGTCATCAATCTTCCCTAAATGATCTTGAATTGCTTCTAACGTCTTAGCAGTCTGTACCTGTGCATCATTAGAACGTTCTAGATGCTCCATTAGTTTATCTTCTCTCACCTTAGACTCAACCCTTGACTCTTCGTACAAATTAATAAGACTAGATTCTCTTGTTACATTGTCTTTTCTCATTTCACGAATTACTACCGCAGCAAGTGTGATACATAAAATTGCCCACACGAATTGTGAAGAAGCAACCTGAGTTATATCCATTGCATCACCTCCTTAAAACATAAAAAGGACTCCTCCTTTATGGAAGAATCCTTAAATTATTCATATTTCTTATCGCATTCTTGTATCCTATGCGGTAACCTCTTCCCAAGATTGGAATTGCGTCATAGTCTTAACAAATCTATATCCTTGTGTTCTGTCATCTCCAACTGTATCTCCTATTTGCTTCTCGAATTTAACTGGATAAATTTGCTCTAAATAACCCTGATTCGTTTCGAAAGCTTCTTTATTGACATATATATTAACGCTAGCCGTTGCATGCGTATCATAGCTTTCCACAGTGTCTATTCTTGCAAAAGCATTTGTTAATGGGATTCCTTTAAAATTATAATTCCCAATTAATCCAATGATCATTTTTATCATCCTCCTGTTTGTGTTTTTCCGAAACCATTCCAAATTCCTGGCGTCCCTGCCACTACGCAATACCACCCAATCCAGTCATCTATTGCAGGATTGCTATTAAACACAATTTGTCCTTTTTGATATGTTCCCACATTAGGTGGGGCAGCAGCTGTTAATTTTTCTTGGTCAAATATATTCATAAAATTACTTTCTAACGGAATATTACCAATCGCAGAATTTTGACTTAGTACTGCATAATCAACCTCTATCGTATCATCAAGCTGGTCTCCGGCAGAAATTCTGCAATCAACATAAGATTGTTTAGTAACAGTAAATTTAATGGTAGCTAATCCAGAATTTAAAACGTTCGCATAATATTCTTTTGAATTAGACCAGTCTGATAAATCGTACGTCATAACATGTATTTTAGACCGAGAATTTAATCGAATACCCTTGATATAAAAAATATACTCCCCCGGCGAAATGATTGCTCTCTGAGCCAAACCCTTGTAAGCTGGAACAGAAGATGCTATGTTTTGTATTTTAAGACGTCCTAGCGAAGTAATAGACGTATAAATTCCCGGATTAGGATTATCTATATAACCCCAATGCTTTGGAATGCCGTCAGCGTTTAAAATAAATCGATTACTATTTAACAAATGGTTACCTTTATTGCTTGTGGTTTCAATGTTGTACTTTTTAGTTCCATCGTTTATTGATCCTCTTATCACGTTATATCGACTTGATGATACTAAATCCTTACACCCATAGATTTCGACCCCATTACAATTCACAATAAAATTACTTAACGGATTGATTTTTATTGCGAAATTAGGCACTGTATAGTCAGCGAAATTTGCTCCGTTACCCACCAAAGCTCTAACGTCAGTTAAATTAATTGTCGTCTGGACGCTTGGAGAATCACCTTTAACAACTAACACTCCACTGTCATCTGGATTATCCGAATAACCAAGAACTGCTTGTACTTGATTAATATTAATCCCCATATTTAAAGTTCCTTCTATCTCAAACAACGTCCCAACCCAGTCTATCCACGCTTTTCCAAGCGCAAATGAATTTGCGCCACCTTTACCAATGCATCTGATAAATTTTCTAGTAAAAATAGAATGAGCATTATCTATAAAAACACCATCGCAGTCTTCAAGTAAAATTACGACAGAATTATCATTAGATAGATTAAAAGATTGTTGTTCTTTTAGCGGCCGAACAATATTCATATTAATGTGTATATCTTTGATATAAGAAACGTCCTTGCTGTACTTTAGATGAAAAGTTGTTCCAAAATTATAACCATATATTTTTTCAATGTGGATTTTTTCTCCTGTCGCTTTTAAAAAATCAGTCGCGCCCCAGTGCTGGACTTTACTAAAAGAAAATCCATCTTTTGCTGAAATTGTAGGAGGGTATATCTTCAGTTGACTTTTATCTGTAAAAGTAGGCAACTGTTCTGGGTAAAACAAATCGATTCCGCTAAAAGTAACATTTTCGTCAAAATTAAACGTTGGATTTTCTAAGTCATCTGGTATTATTAATATCTTTGGTCCGTCATGCTCATAAATTCGGTTTGGACCATTACTTATCAGTGTTGATGGCGCCATATTAAATCCATCACGTATACCTTTAATTTCTATGCCTGGCTGTCCGAATACCCTGCCTGTTAATAAATACAATCCATCTGGCAAAACAAATTTCTTATAACCAGATGCTAGTGCTTCATTCAGCTTTACTGATATATCTTCCGCTGCATTTGGATCTAATTGATATTCATACAATAGGTTTACTGCCCGAGAATTTCTTTCTGCGGTTACTTGCTGTTTTTCAATTGCCAACTGTGCGGTAACTTGCTGCTTGTTTTCGTTGAATTCTGTTAGCTTAACTACTTGATTTTGTTCTATTAACGTAATAGCTTCATCTGCTTTACCTTTCGCTTCTTCCACATTAACGCCAACTGTATTAATGATTTCTGTTGTTTCATCAGCAATGGAATTAATCGCTTCTTTTAACCCCTCAAAATCATCTATATAGAACTCTGTTAATACTGGAATGTCTTCATCGATTAGAGCTTGTAAGATGGTAAATGTAAATCTGTGTACAGACATTTTTTGTTCTTCATAATAAAGATACAATTCAGCTGTCACTTTACCATAATGCTTTAATTGTTCTGCTGTTAATTTATACTCAGCAATTCCATTTACCTTATCAATGATTGAAACATTATCCGTAAATTTACTGCCGTCTCTCATTCTCATAACTAATTTACCAACAGCAGCATTTAAAGGTAATTCCACTCCGTCTTTAAATAAAAAGAAGGTCAGCTTAGCCGAACCTTCATCTTGTGTGGAGAAACGGATATTTGATGCAATGCTTTGATTGGCAGTAGCTGAGATATTAAAATTCAAATCCGCATTCTTTTCCATATACTCACCTTCCTACATAGGATGAACAAAACAAAGGGCTACTCCGTATCCTTTGCTCTCATCGTATGGTGTTGTTATTTTCATAACTTTCCATCCATTATCACTACTTGTTCCTATTCCATCATTTGGAGATATAAAACCATTTTCTTGGACAGTTTCATCAATTCGTATTCTAACTTGACCCAACAACCCTACAATATTCCATTCATCTCTTTCTTCTCTTGATACATATTGTTCATTAATATCAAATTCTGGATTTTCCACTGGCAACATATGCTTTTCTTCTTTGTATTCTCCGGTTTCATCATCCTGTATTCCCACTGTTTTTTCTTCTAAAATTAAACCGCCAAATTCATTTGTCAAGAAACGATTTTGCCAATGGTAAGTTGCTTGACCCAAGATATTACCTGCAGTCTCGGATATAACACCTAAAGGTATTTCATTTTTGTTAGCCTTTCGGATTTTTCCATTTTCTAATGTAACGATAAAACCACTTTTAATTTTCTCACCATCTAGGCTTTCAAAATACTCAGCATAGTCACTAAATGAGGATGCCCCTGTTACAGCTCCAGTAAATTTACCTGTTCCTGATATAGAATCCAATTCCCATTTTGTATTTCCTATTGATGGATTCTCTGAATCTCCATATCCACCCCTTACAGAATAATTGTTATCATTAACTACACCATTACTGGCTAGGATAACTTTACCGTTCTCTGTACTTCCTGTAGTCTTGGAGTTGTTTGAGCCGATAATGGCATCACGACCACCTTCAGTTCTAGAACCTCCACTAGATGCAATTACCACACTTCCTTCTCCGGCGGCTTCTGAGTTAGAAGAAGCTATAACTGCAGTTTTATCACCTGTTGCTTTACTATCAGATGTGGAGGAAATAATGGTTGACGTTTCAGTTTTTGCATAACCGCTTGTACTAGCAATCCTAGTACCGCCTTTCACATTATTAGGTACAAAATCAACATAATCATTACCTGCAATAGATGCTGCTAATGTATAGCCTTCAGCATGTACACCAACAATGCTGTCTTGGGAATTGACACTGGATAAACCAACTTGACCATTCTCACCGATCATTGTAATGTTTGTAAGGTTCACATGATAAATATCTGAACCTATACCAATTCCTTCTTTGGCTGACTTATAAATTTGTACATTGCTTATATTAATATTGTCTGTTTTTTGATCTCCACCAATTAGGCGAATATCAGTACTTGCTTTCTTGAATCCACGGATATTTATATTATGAAGACCTATATTTCTAGATTTGTATTGAACTGCAATTACTGGATTATCATCATAGTTATAAGTAGGGTCTCCAATTGCAGTGAACCCTGATATGTTTACATTCACATATGCAGAAATAGTTAATGCCCTTGGTGTTAAACCTGCATACAAATCATTGAATACTGGTTCAATTGCTGTACAGTTAGTCATTACAACATCATAAGCAGTTGTTGAATCAGGATCTTCTACAGTGTGATGCCCAATATGTCTAAAATCATAAGCTCGTACATCTTGATATGAAGTGTGTCCGATAATATGAACATCTTGAGCAGCAGACCATTCTGTATGAGCTTTTACTTCAACTCCACGAATGTTCCCGGTTGTGTAATTGTTTATTACCCATACATGCTTTGAGCCGTCATCAATTTCAATACCGTTGCTATTAGAAACACCATCTTCATGAGCGTCTCCATCCGGATCACTAAGGTGATTATTTGAAATCCAAATGTATTCACTATAATGAGTTGTAATACCATCATCACCGTATCCAGAACCGACGCAATTATCTATCCAGACAAAACGACAACCGTCTTTTGTATAGTCTGTATCTGGTAAATGATCATATGTAGGTGCAGTGATATCAAAGCTATGTAACCCTGGATTAATTCCCTCAACTTCTTTAATCCAAGCAAACTTAACTTTAGCAAGTGATAAACAGCTTGAGTGTTGTCCACCTGTTGCACTTACACCACCCTGCCTTGATTTGTTCCAATCTAAGGTCATTCCCTTAATTGAAATGTTTCTGTTACCATTTATGTAATCTTGGTTTGTGATTACCCATTCGGTTGCAGGTGTATCTTCATGCAAAATGATTATCGTTAGTCCCATTCCGTCGCCTACAAGTTCAACCCAAGATGGAATTTTCAAACCTCTTACAACATAAACACCTGCAGGTACTACGACTCTTACTTTCCCTGTACCCATTGCCTTTCTAAAAGCTTCAGTGTCGTCTGTTATTCCATCACCAACTGCTCCGAAATCAGTAACATAAACTGTCCTTTTAATTTTTGAAAGTAATTTATTGTACTCTTTATCTAGACGTTCCTTCAGCGAAACACTAACAACGCCTTCTGCATCTTGTCTTGCATCAACAATTTCCGGAAAATCCGAACTACTTAAGATTAGATTGGATATACGTTTATTTGTATCATCAATACTTTTAGTTACATATTTCATATCATCTTCAATATCGCCAAATATTTTATTAACTAAGTTCCTGAATATTCTAGTGGTTTCTGTTCCTATTTGTTGGTATGGATATTTCAAGTTGTACCACCTCCATTTTCTAATACTTCCAATCTTTCAATAATGCTTTGTAAATCCACTACGTCTTCACCTACATTAATTTTGCTCAGTTTTATAAAGTCCTGGCTGGATAATAGTCCATCTGATGTTTCATCAGCTAAACCAGTAACACCAGCTGCAATTTCTCTTGGATCATACCCATCTTCAAAGATTGTTCCAGCTCCTATTCGTACTTTGTTTGCTGCCAATACCCCTATGGCATAAGCCAGATTAAACACCATCGTTCCACTTAATGCAGACTCTTTTATCTGTCCAGTTTTTGCATCTACAACTTTACTAATAGTTTGTGAACTCGTGGATAGACTTGCTATAATATCCGTTCCTTTTTTCTTAATAGCTCCAAATGTAAACTTAGGAGACTTGTAGGGATCGGAATAACTTTCTTTTTCTACAATACGTAACTGTAAATCCACATTTAATGGATCTAAAATGCAATAAGCATAATCTAACCTGTTGATGTCTGATAAGCCCATTTCAGCTAATTCTTGAGCTGTAAGTGAAAGAGAAATATCCCAAGAATCATAAAGTCCTTTTTTAAGTGTTTCGTATAGAACTGCTTCATTCGTAATGGTGTCTGAAAATAATGGCTCTGCTTCCACAATTCCATATTCTTGAGCTAAAGGAGATGTGTACTCTGCCACACAGGTATATTGCTCATCACCTTCCAATTGTCTAAATAGGTTAATGATATTACCGTCTAATAAATAATTAAACGGAACAGAGTTTTTAACTTTAGTGTTGGGATTGTCAGTGTCCTTTTTAAATGTTGCTTTGACGGAATACTCCTTACTTTCTAACCCTCTAACAACCTCAATAGTTTGTTCAGATGTTTCTTCTTTGGAATAAGTTGTTATGGTTTTATTTGTATCACCTATTGCGAATTCCCATTTACCACCCATTTTGTGGACGATTGTTCTAAAAGAAAAACCTGTACCAGTGAACTTGAAACTAAAAGTAGCTCCAATTTCCTTAGTAGCAGGTTTATTTTGAGTTGATTCTGTATAATAGGTTCCTGTTTTTGATTCATAAGGAATGGATTTATTAGAGCTAACATCTTTCTCTTCTTTTGGTTTTCCATATCCTCTGATATACGTAGCAAAGTTACTTGAGTCTGTATCTTCATTGATATCATTAATATTGAATTTATGTAGAAATTGCTTTTCTGTTACGACACCTAACTTTGATGCTATATGAACAACTCCAGATGTATAATCAAACTCAGCACCAAGATCACTAATAATTTCTTGAAACAAAGCTAAATTGTTATTGCCGCCAAAGTCTTCATAATCGAGTAATTCAGGTAATGTTTCCGGATTTAGTACGTATGTATAGCCAGTATCTTTAAATACCATATCGAGTAAATAATAAGGAGTAAATGAGCCTTTGTAGGTTTCATAAATCCTTTTTCTTTTTAAATCATCAAAGAATCGATGCTCATTAGAACAATCAACCTTTACTAAATTCCCAGTCACTCTTCTTCCTGTCTTAGTAATGATGTATTCTTCGCCTTTATACATAAAATAATTTCGTTGTTGAATCATTTCAAATCCAACTTTGTTTTCATCTAATTTAGTTCCTGATACAGTTAGTGTTTTTGTCCCTTGTTGACCTTCCTTTAAAGTACATGAGAAACCATACAAAGGCTCTACATTTCCTTTTCTATCCTTAATCATCAAAAGTTCATTTTCCTTCATATGTTCACCTACTTATACCAGAAATTAAAATCAAATGTTATCTCAAAAGAGTTACTTGCTCCAAATACTTCAAACTCATTCCAACCGTGAGCTAATGTAATACGTTTATGATTGGTGTTAGCGAATATGCTAACACCGTTCTTTAAATGTCTAATTCGGTTTAATTCGATTTTGTCTGAATTACTTGTATTGCCTTTATAAGTGAATAAGTCACCAGTTGTATTATTTTTAATCTGTAGATTGCTTGATGTTCCTTTAAATGTAATATTTAAAGGAAATTGTCTTGGATCAACCAACACACCACCGTTATAGACTTTGAAACTGGAAGTGTTAAATTTATAAACAGCATCATCTTCAAGTGATATTTCTCCACCAATTGCTTGCCATTGATCGTTTCCATAGTCAATAGGGTCATCCAATGTACTTCCAAGTGATCTACAAAACGGAGATGAGGAAGTAAAATCTATAGTGAATTTACCTGTACTTGCATTAACAAATTCAGGGGTAAACTCACTATCTACTTTAGCAAACCATATCTTACCTGGTTGTCGGCTATCAATTAGCCCAATCTCTTCTTCTGTAGAAAATATCTCCATAAACTCGTCTATGACAAGAATTAAATCAGTATGATCCAGAGCTTGTATAATAAAACCTGCGGTAAGTTTCCTTCCTCCCCAGACTGTTCCATTAGGAATTAAACCATGTCGACCTTCTACAGTTTCATAATTATTAGTAGCTTCTAAAGAAGCTTTTCTAAAACTCAATAAATTCGCCCCTAAATCTCGGTGATCTATTGTGCGATTATCTTTCATGATGGTTAAGTACATTTAATCACCCCTGTCTACTTAACGCATTTTGCACTCTATCCTGTATCATTCCATCAAAGTAATCGAAAGTTATTTTTGCAAATTCGTATCCATCAATCATTACTGGTGCAGGATTAATTTGTAATGAAGGCATTGAAGCATTCGCACCTTGTTGCTTGGATTGATTTGTAACATTTGGTGTAGCTGCTTCTTGCATCGCCCTAGAAGCCTTATCTACTATGTTTGTGGATCTTTGTATACCTATTGCCAAACCTTCCCCAATGTACTTTCCTATTTTGTCACGCATCATACGAGATGGACTGTTTATATCAAAGAAATCAGTGAATCCATCTTTAATACTACTTCCTATAGATTTAACACTGTCCCAAATTGCACCACCCATTGAGGAAATACCATTAATTAAACCCTGTATAATTTGCTTACCTGTTCCGGCAAGATCGATTCCTTCCAAGAAAGACGTGATGTTATTCCAGATGCTAACAAGCGTTTGTTTAATGGAATTCCAAGCACCTTCCCAGTCTCCACGTAGTATTTTTAACATGGTCTGAATAGCTCCTAAAATCAAGTCTACACCTGTTCGTATGATTAATTTGATGGTTTCCCACGTATACTTTACAGTTGCCTGTATTAAAGTCCAGGCAATCTTGAACACTTCCACGATGACATTCATCACCGTCTGAATAATCGTCCAAGTAATATTCATAAATGTTGAAACAACCGCCATGATCTGCTGACCGTTTTCGTCCCAGAAAGTTTTAATCTTACTTAAGATTTCCCCAAAGAATGTGGCAACCTCGGTCATAATGGTAATAACTAAATTTCTGATATAATCTAGAGCAATAAAAAAGAACTCCTGTATACTAGTCCAGATTGCTTGGACATTGCTTCGGAATTCCTCATTTTTATTATAGAGATTAATAAAAGCTGCAACTAATAACGCTATGACTGCAATTACCGCAGCTACAACAGCCGCTACTGCTAAAAATGGTGCAACAAGTGCTGCAATTGTCACTTCTGCTGCAATAGCTGCTGCAGTTAACGAAGCTATCACTGGTGATAAGGCTAATACTGCCGCCAATAATATACCTAGAGCAACTGATACTGTCACTATAATAGCTGCTAAAGTTGAGTTATTTTGAGCCCAACTGGCTATCATACTTATGACTTCGGCAATCATAGTTAATAAAGGTGATAAAGTAACCAATAAATCACTAGTTGCCTGCTTAATCATAACTAATGGATTACTATCAAGTTGAGCCATAGAATCATTAAGATTATCTGTATTTTCTTTTAAGTCAACTTGTTTCTCTTCTGCTTTTAAAATGGTATCAATGATCTTAGTTCCTTGGTCTTCCCACATTGTACCAAACATTTTAGTACCTAATTGATTCCTTGCTGTTTCATCTCTTACTCCAGCTAAAGACTTTGTAGCTTCAAGCATAGCAACTTGCCCTTTATCTCCACCTTCAGCAATTGCCTTACCCCAATCTTCGAATTTATCAATTGCAAGACCCGCTGAATCAATAATTTCTCTGGTTGCTTTATCTGTACCAGAACCAAAGTCAGCCATTTGGATACGACCCTCTTTGATACCCGTTATGTTCAACGTGATTCGCAACGTCACGTCAGTTCTCTTATGAACTTCTACATGTCGCCATGTAGACCAGACTATATCATCATCTAGGCATTAAAAAAGAGAGCCTAGATGCTCCCCATTTCCACTATCATTCGCTTATAGTGTACGTCTTTCGACTAGTCGTTACACCTTCATTTAACAAATTGAATTTATACCCAATGCCCTATTCCCGCTTCCTTTGCCTACATAAAAAGGCTCATTCGTATCAAGTCTAATCCATTCGTAAATGTAAAATCTCCTTTCCATTTAACCCACTCCTTAATAACAATATTTAACGTTACTTATATTGTATCATATTGTATTGCACATGCAATATTTGTATGATATTGTATTGTAAAAAAGGAGTGTTTTTAATGAAAAAACGAATTACATTCACTTTAGAAGAAGAATTAATCGAACAATTAAAAAAGGTGTCAGAAGAAACTATGATTCCGCAAGCTCGATTGGTTGAATCCGCCTTAAAGGAAAAGTTATCCGAGTACAAAAAATAACTATCGTCAATTTGTTAAATGCTTGGCACGGTATTGTCTCTATGAAAGAGAGTTCCACCGTTTTAAAGGAGTTTTCTATGAATGTCACCACTCATAGGGACAATGTTTTATCCAGTAAATTATCAATATTCCAGCTTTTAGTATCTACCCCTGCTTGCATTACTGCCTGAACTTTTTCCGCTTCAAAGCCAGCACGAATCATTTGATCCCCGTACTCAGCAATTGTATCTAATTGGTCGGGTGGATATCCTGTTTTTAACAAAGTATCAACTAATCCTAAAGCTTCTTCATTGCTTATTTTAAATGTAGCTGCAATTTCATTTGTCTCTTGAATCAATTCAGTAAAATCTACACCTGAGTATGCTCTAGTTACTGTTCCAGCTAATTTTGCCACAGCAGAGTTATTTTCATCTGTAGCGTTTTTATTAAGAGCCCATTGTCTTCTGACTCCTTCTAAAGATGCTTCAGTATCAACTCCGTATGATTCAACAGTTCTAATGGTTTCGATAATTGTTTTTTGGGCTTCTTCATCAACATCAAATGAAATGTCTATTGTGGTATTTAAATCTGCATAATCCAATGCTTCTTCAACTGCTTCGGAAATACCTCCACCCGCAACTAATGCACCAGCAACATTTTCAATACCTACTTCTAAATCTCCAATAGAGTTTTCAGCTTCTGAAGCTTCATCACTAATACGTTGCAATTCTCGTCTAACTTCTTGCAAAGAATTCCCACTATCGACACTGTTAAGCGCTGTCCTTAGTTGGTTAATATCACCCTCTGAACCAATAGCTTCCCTTCCAATACGCTGAAATGCATATTCTAAGTCCCTGCTTGTTGCAGTTCCGTTTTGAATAGCTCTTACTAACCGTTGATTAAGTACGCCAGCATAATCTTCAACAGATGTTCCTGCTGCATCAAAGAAGGTTGTTAATCTCCTAGTTCCTTCAGCTACTTTCTGCTGTTCTTGTTGCATATCAGATAAAGAATTTTGATAACCTTGCAACGCTTGTTCAGTTTGAGCTAATTCACGTTGAAATCCTCTATATTGTTCTTGAGAAATATCTCCTCGTTCAAACTGTTGTTGAACCTGTGCTTCTGCTCTTTTCAATTGCTCTAGTTTATTGGTAGTGTTTTGAACTGCTCCTGTCAATAGTTCTTGTTTTTGTGCTAATGCTGCAGTGCTATTGGGATTGAATTTAAGTAACCTTTCAACGTCCTTTAGCTCATTCTGTAAATCCTTAGACTTCTTATTGACATTTGATAAAGCACCTTCAAGACTCGATGTATTTGCATCTAGCTCAATAGTTATTCCTTTTATTCTACTTGCCATATTCTCACCTCACTTTTAGAACTTATCAAAGTCATTTTGTTTAGCTTTTCTTGCTTTGTTTTTCTTCTTTTTCTTAGGATTCATTAATTCAACATAACTATCAATATAATCAAGACAATCACCAATAGTCATATCTTCAAGATCAGCCCTTGTCAGTTTACATTTATAACAAAGAGCCTGAAAAGTTTCAGTGTTCATTGCACTGTCTTCATCAGGCACTCCATCTTCTATTTCATCATCATTCTGTTTTTTTTTGATTGGATTGTAGCAGCTAATATATCTTGAATCTCAGGCAAAAAATCGAATAGCGGAAACTCTTCAAATGAATCTAGCCAAGTTAAGGGATCTGGAATACTAGGATTAGCTGTCTTTGCGAGTACCCATGTGAAATTATAAAACACTTCAAAGTCTAATCCGTCGATTGCCTTCATTGTTTTATCATCCATCTTATTTAAATCCAGTTTTTCAAGTTGCCCTAACTTATGCAATTTTAAAATTTCCGTAAAAAAGTCTTTTCGGAATTGAGTTTTATAGCGCATAGCAGTACCACCTGAGCTTTTTAACTGTACCGATTGCCCATCAACAACAATCGTTTTTTCCATTAAGCAGCACCTTCTTTAACATAAACTTCGTTATACCATGAATCGTAAATTGCTGGAGTTGTCTTATCAGTAGTTTTAGTCTTAACAACAGTACGACCGTTAAGTTCTAATGCACTTGCAATAAATGTAAGCTCATTGGAGTTTGGTTCCACAGAGTCAGTCTTAGTTGCTGAACTCAATGTAGGTCTATTTGCTGTGCAGTTATACATAACGTGACGAGTAGCCTTTTGATCTCCTTCGAATTCAAACATTAGTGCAAATTGTTTTGGCTTTGCATCAGCATATTCGGTCAACACGCCATCTGTTTCATCTAGTTCTTCACCTAAGCAATCCACAGCAAATTGTTGAGGAATGTTTGCGATATTTAATGTACCATCGTAACCTTGGTTATTTGGTGCAGAGTAGTACAGCATGTTATCCGCATAAAATTCAACCATGTCGCCTCTTGGTTCTAGGGATAGTTCAACAGCTCCAGGAATTGCCACTGGTAATCCAAAATTGACAACCCCATCTGTAATTGTGTAATTAGCGTACCTTACGTTCTTTAATCCGTAAGTAACTTTATTTTCCGCCATTATAATTTCAGCTCCACTTCATATGTTATTTGAAATACTTTTTGTGATTCAATCCATACCTCATTCTTTTGAAAGGGTAGGTTATTTTCTTTTAAAACATTTTTAACTATTGCTTCTGTGCTTGGACTTTTATCCTTTGTATAAAGTTCGATATCAACATTCTCTGATTCAAGATAAACAGTGTCATCAGCAAAGAAATTATTTGAGTCTAATGCAACAACGCAAATATTAGGAAGACTTGGTAATGGAGTATCATCGGTTTCGATAAATTGAAAATAAGCAACTGGTAAACCAGTACCTTCCTCCAATAGTTTCATTAAGTCGTTTATACTCATCCTCTTGCGGTCCTTTCAGCACGCTCAACCATTGAATCAATTGCTTTTTGTTCAGCAGGTGCAATATGTACTTGTGCTGCAGTTCTTCCTCCATCAACATTTGCATGTCCTTTTTCCAAAATGTGAGTAAGTTGATAATTTGTTTTATTATGAACAACAACTTTCCCGCCCACTTTTTTAGTAGTCCATCCTTCTGCATAGTCTCCAGTTCTTTTAGGACTATTACTCTTTAAAAGTGCAACGGTCTCCTCTGCGACTTCTTCTTTCGCAACTTCAAGTTCTTGTTTTACTTCTTCTGTGTATAGTTCCAGTTGTCTCATGATATCTTGTACAATATGGTCAACACTACTTGCCACCAGCTTTCACCTCACAGTACAATTCTGTAAATCCATCAACACGTAGAAAATGGCGGTAAACGGAATATTTTTTATTACTGTACTTTACCAACTTTTCTCCATCATATTCATCTGAGTCCACAATTAACATGATCTGCGGTTTCAATGATGATTGACCTGCGGAAAAGAACTCAGCCCTACTTATACTCATTACTGAGCAGAAAATTTGTCTTGGAATTTCTGTGAAGACAGGTTGATTGAGTTCACCTTTTACAGATGTTGTAGAAATCAATTCGCATATATCATCAAGTGAAATGTTATTTGAATTACCTAAGCTTGATTTAATTGATGGCATTCGATGTCCCTGCCTTTTTAATCACTCTATTGTTAATTCTAAATTGAATACTTCTAGATAAAGGTACGTTGTTTTGTCTATTCCGATATGTATAAGCAGTATAATCAGCAATAAGCATTTGATCATCGCTTCTATCTAAGTCAAAAACAATTCCGAATCCTTCCATTTCTTCTTTAGCACTTTCCAATGCACTCATAAAATAGGCATCTCTCAAGTTATGAGTGATGCCCAAGTCAATTTTCAATAATTCAAGTATGGCGTTATTCATTTTCTTTCACTTCTTCAATCAAAGGGACTTTAAGTTTATTGGCAAAAGAAGCTAATTCCTCTGCCCTTGCACTTTTCACTCGTCCCTTTCTTGGATACTTATCACCTACACGATAGACATGATTATCATCCTGCAAGTCTCTAAAATCTCTAAGAACTATGTATTTCATTATGAACCACCCTTTCTATGAGTGATTATGCTCCAGCAGTTTCTGCTGTGTAAGTGATGTAGTAACCAGCTTCTTCATCAACTTTCTTAGTATCAAAACGAACATAACCAGCAAGTAATTGACCGTAGATATCATTGTCAGTCCATTTAACAGAAGCTTGTTTACGATTAAATAGTGTGCAGAATTCTTTAGCATCTCCCACGAAACCTACAAGATCGCCTTTAGCAGATCCAATTACTTCATCATCAAGAACGACAACTTCTCTTGCTTTGATACGTTTTCCAGAAGCAGCAGTAATATCATCTTGTAGTAAGAAACGACCATTACCGTCTTTCAACAAATCAAGTTCGTTGAATAGAGAAGAAGATACATAGAATTTCACATTATAAACTTGTTTGAATCCTGTGTTTAATAATGTAATAACACCATCTAGACCCGTAACTGCTTTAGCTTTAGCAGATTTAAAGATTGCAGCAATTTGAGCATTTTTAGTATTCAAATCTTGATCCTTAATATCGTCAGCAATTAGACCTGAGATATCATAGTCTGCATCATCAATTGCTTCTTGAGATACTGGGATGTAACCACGGTATGTTTCAATATCATAAGTTACTTCATCAAAAGTCGGTTTTGCCAACTCTGGATTTTTAGCTAGTTCCGCAACGGATACCATTTTACCGTTTGATTTCTTGATGATTGGGTATTTACCAGATCCACGATTTACTGGAACAGTACGTACATATTGTGTTAAGTCAACAACGTCAACAAGTTCTTTCTTTAGAGTTAACAACTCTTCTGGGATAAGTGCACCACCTTCTACCGATGTGAATCCATCACGCAGTTCTCCTTTTGAACGTACGTAACTATTGATACCTTCTTTTACTTCCAAGTTTTTAGCCATGTTTCTTTTCGCTCCTTTGTTAGGTGATTTTCGATTGTTTGCTTCTAATTCTTTTTCAAGTTCAACAATTTCTTCCTCTAATTTAGTTTTCTCAGTTTCTTGTTCTGTGATTTCAGCATCGTTATCGTCAATGCTTTTCTCAATTACTGCAAGATCCTCATCATTTTCAACAGCTTCAATCGCTGCTTCAAACTCACTACGTTTAGATTGCAATGCTTCAAGTTCCGCCTGAATAACTGATAAAGCATCACGTTTCATTTTTAATTTAGCTCCAATAACTACCGGATTAGTCATTCTTTAATCGCTCCTTTAATTTCGCTTTTCTAATTTCTAATTTTTGTTTCTTAATTGATTCAATATCGTTATTACGTGCTGCAATTTCTGTTTGTGGATACGCTGGAAATGTAACTGCTGACACTTCAAACAAGTCAATTTCACGCACTACAAACTTTGTTGTTCCATCATCACGAAACTCAATATCTTCTTGTATCGGAAAGAATCCAAAGCTACAAGCGTTAATATCTCCACGATTAATACGTGCGTATATTGCCATTGCTTCAGGATCTTCTCTATTTATTTCAACAACTCCGTAAAGTCCAACATCATCAGTTCTTAATTCAAGCGTACTATTACCTGTACGACCAAGAACCTTTCCTGTATCATGATTAAACAAACAGCGAACATCGTTATTTGCCAAACTGTTAACTACAGCCCTTGAGTCGATTTCTTCAAAAACTCCAGGATAAAGCTCTGTTTCTTCGTTGTATTTAATAAAATAACCTTCTAATAATAATTTCTCTTCCTGTTCACCAGCACGAAATTCACTTTTCAGAAAGGAAGTACGTTTACTCATCGTCATTGTTATTACCACCTCCTTTCAGCTTCTCTTGATCCCCTAATTGACTAGCAGGAACATAGTTTTCTAGTACAATAAGTTCCTCCATTTCTTCATCAGGATCTAGACCAATCCAGTTACGCAATTCATTTCTTCTCATGGCATTACGGTCTACCATTTGTACACCTGCTGTAACCATTTCTGATAAATCATATGAGTACAAGCTTCTAGCATTCAATTTGAAATACCAGTTAGGATTGAATAAGATATCCTTAGTTAATGTTTGAGAAAGTATTTGTCCTAATGAATAAGCACGAGTATTAACCCAGTTAACGTATTCTTCTTTATTAAAGCTTCCTACACCTAAGAAAAAAGCCGGCACTCCTATGAGTCCAGCTAAAGTCTTCTTATCCAATTCTGCTCCTTCGATGATTGCAATATCCTTTAGAGATAAAGGCTTAACTTGTTCTACTTTTACAAGGTCTGCAGGAATTAACCATGGTCTTGCTCCACTATCAGACTCAGTAGTGTACTTTTTAAGTATTTCTTCCTTACCTTCTTCACTTGTTAATTCCTCGGACATTGCATCAACAGAAATAATGAGTGACGGCATATACTTGCCACTCATAAAACTGTTTTTTGTTTTATTTGCTTGATTTAGATTCTTTACAATATCTCTTAGCGCAACCCTGTATCCTGTTCCTTTATATGGATAGTTAGGGTTAGGATTCATTACAAAGTGAATAACTTCATCAGGATGAAAAATCTTCCCATTATAATTGATTAAATATCCACCATCAATGTCTTCATAAGATACAGCTTGCATTTGAAATGGAGTTAAATCACTAATTAATGTTGTTTCTGGATCAACTCCAATATGTACAATTGAGTTCCCATCACCTTCTAATAATAAATCTCTTACAATTTTATAAACCCAAGCTTTACGAGTCATATTTTGGTGTGGTTCAATATCAATTTTCCTTGATAATTGATTCCTTACTCTTTTGTCTCCTTTTGAAGTATTCTCCATTAAATGAATTGTCATATTGGAAACAAGGTCAGCAATTTTATCAACTGCAATTAGAATGTCAGGATTATCAGATAACTTTGTGTAACCAACAACATTGTCTACATCTCCATATGCAATTTGCATTAATGTTTTATCTGCATTTCTTTTTCTTCTAGATTTCCATAGCGCCACTTAAACACCTCCTTTCTCATCAATTTAACTATTAAGCCATTGAGAAGCACTAACAGCTCTGTCCATATTTTCAAGCATACGAACAGCACCGAATACAGCAGCATCAAATACGTCTATGCGCTGATTAGGCATAACCTTTTCATACTGAATCATGTCATCTGTTTTCTCTATAGCTGAAACATTCTGAACACAATATTCAAATGCTTGAGAATGTAAGTAATAAAACATTCCGTCTTTTGCTTTCTTCTCAATGCGCCTAAACCCTTCAGACTTCTTATGGAAATACTGTGGCTGATCAACCATTCTATAACCCTTCTTTTTCATACCTAAGAAGAATTCACGACTAAATTTACGGTCAAATCCAACCTGTTTAATCTTGAATCCCATTTTCTTCATATCATCAAACCATTTGATAATGTCACTATGGTTTACAGTAGGTGTATTACACATAGTTAACCACCCATCATCTTTCCAACCAAACAAAGGAATGTTGTCATCTTCCGCTTTTTGTCTAGCTGCAACAATAGGAAACCACGCATGAGTTAAAACAATGTCTATACCTTTATAGTTGCCATATAAAGCAGCAGCAGATAAGTCATGAAGTTTACTTAAATCAGCTCCACCAAACCATTCAATATTCAACTTAGCTAAGTCTTTAATGCTCCAAGAATACTCTTTGTCGGAAGCTTTAAATTCATCTAAGTTAAAGTATGCTCTCATTGCAGATGTGTAAATGTTTAATGATTTAGCTAAAAAATCTTTCCTTTGTTGTGGATCATTTTGAGCTTGCATAGCATCATTCATAATATCGTTCGGTCTAATTGAAACCCCATATGCAGGATTGGCTTTTTGATGTTCAATAGGATTTGTGTAATCAACATTGCCTTTTTCATCTTCATCAGCTTTAGCAATAAAAACAAAATAAGCTTCATCTTTAACAGTTCCATCAAGAATCTTCTTACAATACTGTAGTCTTTGATAACAGAAGCTTGTCATATCATCACCGGCAGTTGTAATACCGATCATCAACTTATTCGTATAAGCTTTCATGGCTTCCTTAATGATGTTGTACTGTTTAGGTGTTTTATAAGCATGAATTTCATCGGCAATAGCGATATTACAGTTCAATGAATCCTGTCTATCTGGGTTAGCTGCTAATGCTTGGATATAAAGAGAACCGTCACCAAAGTCACCAGCAATAGAATGTTCCTGGTTATTGTCAATGACTCTAAAGTTTTCTTTCTCTCCCATTTGTCCAAGATTAAAATTAATAAAGTTAAAGCTTTCTAGAGACTGTTTCAAAGCAGATGCAACTATATAACACTTTGAACCTGACTTTCTATAATACAAACTCAATGCCCATGCTAATGCGGCAGCAAAACTTGTCTTAATATTCTTCCTTGGTATGTAAATAAAACACTCTTTGATAACACGTTCAAAAGTATCCTTATGGTAAAAACCCATGATGTTATAAATCTGATACTTATGAAACGGCTCCAATAAAAAAGGCTCGTACCTTAATGGAGTACCATCTATTTTTTCCCCTTGTTGATGCATAAAGGTTTTTTCAATTAATTTAATTATTAATTCAGGCTCACTCGGTCTGAAATCATACTTAGGATTGTCTATGTATTTAAAAAATCTTTTACAACCTTGAATCTGTTCTTTGTTAGCTAATTTTGTCCCCTTAACTATACTTGTGGCATATTCCATTACTAAATCATAATTTTCGTATTTCTTCTTCATTCTAAATTACTCAACACCGCAGCCAACCTCGACTGAGTAGGTTTACCTTTATCATTATTCTTCTCCATCTTTGATTTTGGATTAAGGCAAAGACGGTCGGAATATGCCAAAATGTCTTTTCTTAATGTTTCTAGGGTTGCAACAATTGGGGATTTTTTTGCACCACCTTGATCAGTGTTTACCTGGTACTCGTATCCGCTATCTTCAAACTCTTTACTGATTGTTAGGTACTGAAATACTAACTCAGAATAGATGTCAATCAAGCGTGAATACTCAATTTTGTAGACTTGTAGACCTTTCATATCTTTGATTGTTCTTCGTTTAATGGTTTCTTTCGATGGAACTTTCGTCATCGTCTTCACCTCCCAAAAAAAGTTTCTGAAGAACCGCTCTATTGGAAAAAGTTGTCCCTCTCGTTCCCTATAAGATTGTTTTTAGAATAAGAAAAGGTGGGGGGCTTATTATTTTTTCAACATTGCATCTTTTATAATATTATTCGCTTCTTCATAATCACATTGATCACTTAAACATACATGCTTATACTTCATTCACTCTGTTCCTTTCTACTCGGTCAACCCACTGTATTCCTAAGTCAGTTAACTCATCTGTAGTTCTATCGTGCATCTTTTCATGACATGTCTTGCATAGGCTTAGTAAGTTCCAACTGGTTAGTCTTAGCTCAGGTCTAACAAGGAAAGGATATACGTGATGTATCAATGTAGCTTCAGTATTCTTACCATACCTTTTACACTCTCTACATAGATACTCATCACGCCTTAGTATTCTTTTTCTTTTGTTGACCCATTGACTTGATTTGTAAAAGTTACTCATAGCCCTAACACCTTGCTCTAATGTACTTAGGCTTATTTAAGATTAATATTCGTTTAATTTTACTCACTTATTTTTTCTCCCTTAAATAATAAAAAAGACCCCACCAGTTAAAGTGAAGGTCTTAGTCGAATAAAAACTACTCGAATTTAAAATACTCGAATTTAAATTTAAATGAATTAAAAAATATCGAATTTAAATTTCTAATCTAACCTAGCATATCTTTTAACTTCTTTAATTAATCTTAATACTTTTTTCTTTTCAATATCCTCTTGATCTGATTTTGAATAGATATCTAATAAATGCACTGAATTATCTTCTGTAACTAGGTATTCAATAATCCTAAATCCTCCAGACAAACCTTTGTTCGCACTAGAATTTTTCATTCTTTTTTTAAACACTTTATTTCCATCTTTAATAATCTTAGGAACACTGTCTCCAATATTACCGTTTTCTTCAATATCATTAATAAAGTCTTCAAAGTCATCATCAATTTGACGATATCTTCTTTTTAATTTTTCATATGATTCTTCGAACATTGGCGTAATGATAACTGTATAATCACTCATATTTTATTTTTTTCGTTGTTCAGCTAAAAATTCTCTAGCAGTTTTTCTTGGTAATTTACCACTTTGAATCAACTCAACTTCTTTTAAAGCTCTAATAATATTGTTATGGACTGTTTTAGGTATCTCAAGAGTATTTGTTGACATATCTTTTTCCTCCTCGTTACACACTAAATCACCACCTGACTATAGTCTTTAACTATATATTAAACGGGATTAGTGTGTGTTCCTTTAAACAAATTATACCAAGTTTCTAAATGAAATGGAATAATATAGCGAAAAAAAGCATAAAATATATGCTTATTAAATGATTCCTTTTTGGATACGACAGAAATGATGAAAATTTGTTAAAATTAGACATATGAAAAATGCGAAAAATCCCGATATCTTTTTATACCTTTTTTCGAAGACAAAAAAACCTCATTTTTTATGTATCGTTTTTTGTCAGTTGTTGGTTAAGTCAGCACAATAAAAAAGACCCCACCAGTTAAAGTGAAGGTCTTTTTTATGCATATTATGTAGTTGACAATTAAGTCGTATGCAAGTATAGAGTTGGTAATTAAACCGAAATTATTCTTTAAAATAATACTACTACATTATTTTATCAGTGTCAAACAGTTTCAACAGGTTTTTTCTTTTCTCTGACTTTTTGTTGTCCAATCGACATCGTTATTACATCTAATATTGTTTGCATTTGTTTAGGACTTAATGTCATTGGATAATACTTTTTTTCTTCTTTTACATAATAATCAGTCAATCGTTGCTTACTAACGGTCTTAATTTGATTAATCATAGCATAAACAGGTTTTTTATCTTTAGGCATATCATCAATGACTCCAATTGGAACAATTAAATTAGATGCACTTTTCCAATCAGCATCATTTTCTTTTTCTGTAGATAATGGAACAATGATAGCAGTATAATCAAATTCTTTAATAACTACGCCAAAATGAAAATAATTAAACTCAGAACCAATGTTAACCCCGTAATCAATACAATAAACGTTTTGCCTGATTCGATTAACTTTTTCTAATTTATTGTTTTTCTTAATTTTTAAATTGCGTTCAACACTACTTATTAACCATTTCTTTAGATTATGGATATAAATAGATTTATCTTTAAATTTCAACTTATTAAACTCATTTATTTTTAACGGTAAATTTTTAAAATTATCATCTATATTACTCAAACTCTCACCCCCCCATATTTCTCTATATTTTACCATATTAAGAGAGTGATAGGGAGAAGATAATTCGAAATAAAGAACATTTTGTCAGTTGTTGCGGTTGGGTGGCTTGATTAAATAAAGAACAAAACATTCCCAATAGAGAAATTAATGCTATCATTTACCAAATACTAGTGATATAGTATAGCTAATCCCACACCGCCTAACTGACAGGGAGGTGTAGCTTATGAATAATAAGTTTGTTCGTGTGCGTGCATACAAGAGATTCCGAGCAGGGAATCTTGAGTTTGTAAGAGAACATTTGCGTTCTTATCCAACTAGATAAAATGTAATACATAATCCGTTCGTACTTTGTCAGGGTCAAACTCTCCAAAATTTGACATCGGTTAGTGTGTGGGAGGTGTTAAACTTTAATTTCATATTTGCCCACTGAAGGGTTTTTTAATTCAAGTCTCAGAGATTCTAAAATGTCCGAGACTAGTTTTTATTATAAGTATGTATTCCCGCTAGCCATGTAGACTAGCAGGAATCTTAAATCAATATGTATTACTTAATTATTATGTATTATTGCTTTTTACTTACTAACTCTTGTACACATTCAAGTATAAAATCCTTCATTTCATATCCATAATCAGTCATAACTATCGAACAAAGCATATTCTGTTCGTAATCGTCTAAATCATCATATCCTGGAGATTCAAACAATGCTTTATAGTAACCCATTTCTTCTTTGATTCTGTCCTTTACAACATCTACTAAGCTGTAAAACTCTTCACTCATACCGTTTGTCCTTCTCTCAAAATCATATATTGTATAGATTGCCAAACGACACCATGACGATCAGCTTGCTGTTGGTAAAAGTCTGTTTTCTTACCTTCCCACTCTGCAAATTCTTGAAGGATAACTTCTTTAGCTTCTTGGTTTAATCTACCCGGCTTCTTCCTATTATGAATATTTTCATGGTTCTGTTTAGCTGTGCAAAGTTTTAAATTATGTATATTGTTATTTGACTTGACACGATCCTTATGATCTACTTGTAAATTTTTTGATGTAAAAAACTCTTTAGTGCTTTCGGTAGCTGCACAAAGTACAATCCAATGCAACCCCATTCGTACTAGCTCATTGTCATCATTAATTAATGTCGTATAACAGTACCCTACCTTGTTTGCTGATGTTTTTTTTAACCAAGCACCTGTTCTCTTATCTGTTGGCTTTCTATAGATTCTACCTGTATAAATATCAACTAGATATCGACTGAATCCTGGTAATTCGAATAAGTCCTTTGTTTCCATTTCTTGCACTTTAGTTCCTCCCTTATAAATTAAAACAAGCCAAGAGACATAATTGCCACTTGACTTGAATATGATATTTTATGTAATATGTAAATTGAATAAGTATGTAAAAATTAGGTTATAATAAAATTATTTTTTACAAGCTGCTGTTCTAAATTTCATGTTTTCAACATTAACCCGAACCATTTCACGAATTCTAATATATTCTTGTGACAAACCGGACTGATTAGTATTATTGAAATGATTAATTTGAACTGTTAAATAGTCCACTAGATAATCTCTAATTTCTTGCATAGACTCAATATGAGTTTTTAACTTTTTATTACCATGTCTAGCTTTATGATTACGTTTGTATCTTAATCTAGTCTTTTTATCTCGATGATGATTCATGAAGTCCTCAATTAAATCGTATAGTTTAGTTACATTGTAGTTATCTAAGTTAGCAATAAAAGTATCTACATTGTAGATGACCTGCTCATGAGAAGCATTTTCTGATACTACCACACCATTAACTCTTAATTCATTGATAATATCTGATACCCAGTCAAAGAAATCATCTGCTTTATCAGTTCTAGCTTTACGGCAAACTTCCATAATACCTTTTGAATTGTACAACATTGTAGGATACGACTTATTATCAGTACCCCTTAAATTGAGGGTAACTGAAAATCCATCCAGTCTATCGCTATATTTAGCATGAAGATTGTCAATCGCCTTCTGTGGATTTGCATACCCTAAAGCTTCACCAATTTGTTTTCTTGTTGCCCATACTTCTTTTTCACTGTCCATGTAAAAATCCATAGTCAGTGTACCAAAACTTGCCTGTCTTACTAATTTCATTAAATCATCCACCTTTTCCATTTTATTTTGTTGACTGTTTCTTTTGATATAGGCGAGCTACAGACAAACAACACCTGATTGTCACTTAGTGATAATACTTCAATATTAAGTTGTAATGGAATGGTTTGGATGTAAAGCATATCTTCTCGACATTCTCACATCTTGTTAGGCATCTCACCCTAACAGACTCACTGTCGGATTTAAAATTTGTAATCCTTATTAAGTCTACCTACCGTAAAGCGAAAGGGAGAGTAACGCCCAGTAGATAAACTTAATAAAGATTACAAACTAATCCTTGCTTTCTATAACTCTATCTGATACAATTATCTCAACTGGATAAAAGTATCTTTTTTATACGGAATTATTTTCCAATTTAAATATTAATAATAAAAAAATCGGTAGGAGATGTATTTTAGCTATCTACTTCGACTTTAACTTTCTTTGTCGTTCGGTCGCAATATTTGAGCGCTCTTGCGTTTCGCTAATCCCCTACCATTTAGTAACCAAAATAGTTTGCTAGAAAGCCTATTAAATCAACGTTCTTAGGCTTATTTCGTATTTATTTTAGGGAAAATGAAATCAATTAGTCTCTTTATCTATTATCAGACTAAGAAAATTCTCCTTATTATTCATATACACATAGTTCATGATGTATAATGCAATACCTTGCATATCTTTCTTCATACGTTTCTCTGCTTTTGTATCCTCCTTTTTACTTGTGTTAACCTCCATAATGTAACTTAATTCCAGCAATAACCTATGTAAAGTACTGATCTTAATTTTCTTCTTGTTTATCTTATAATTAACTTTTTCAGCAGCATCATTTAAAGCACGATACTCCTCATCTTCTTCAATACTTTCAGTAGCATAAATCCTACCAATTGTCTTCTTATACTCTTTAACACCTTCGATAATATCTTCAATTTGCTTGTTATCATATTTTTCTTGTAATTCTACTGGTGTTAAATCTCTCACTATATCCATCAATCCTAATTTACTCGTATTGTATTCAGCTTTAGGAATAGCATCGATATGTTGAATTAGCGTATCCATTGGTGTTTTGAATTCAACTGTATTTTTCGGTTTACTTGATGTAACATATTTCCAAAACAATGGTTTCTTTCTTGATTTCCTTCTTAATTTTCCTCTAGATGAAAGTGTAGGTATCTTTAATTCAGGCATTGATTTTATACTTCTTAGTGCTCCTTCAACATCTATATCTACTTTCTTCTTTACATAATCAATCGCAACATTCGACAATACGACTGTTACAGCTAACTCCTTTTGTATATCATCTATATCCTTCTCTTTATCTACTTTATCCTTATCCACTATGTATTTATCATCATTTTGTATATCCCATAAGACAGATACTAGGTATTGAGCAGTATTAGTTACTGATCCGATCCACCTTTGACTTAACGCACCCTTTTCATCTATTAGACTTAAATTTTCATTTGTTAATTCAACTGGATCTGAAGGTGGTATTATAGTATTTATTATGACTGGATACTTCCTATTCGATAACGTTTTATCTATGACACTGTTCCATTTTTCATCTGAGAATACTGCTAAAGTATCGCCGTCCGTATCCATTCCATTTGCCACTACAAGGATTGTGCTTTTTATAGCCGTGATAACAATAATATTAGGTGCATCTGTAAAGTTGAAATACTTTTCAATTAAATGATTATCAGTATTTTTAACCTTATAATAATTATTCATTGCATTATGTGGATTTCGAGCGACTGTATATGTTTCATTAAATTTATGTAATGTTGTATAGACTTCATTATTATGTAAAGTATGTGATATTACTTCTCCATTCTCATCTTTGAGCTTACCAATAACACTGAGTAACATCTCATAAGGTGAACTGACTACCGTACAATATTCACCTTGTAAACGAACCTTCCCACCTTTTACTTTTGTTCGATAAGCAGATATTTTACTTTTCCGAGTGGTACGGAAAAATTTAAGATTAGCCACTTCATTGTTTTTATTGTATAAGTCTACAAGCATGTTATTACAGTTAGTAAGATCGGCATCTTCCTTTAAATACTTCACAAACTCATCATTGTTATTTTGCAACTGTTCTATGTAATCAACTTCATACTTTGCTAATTCTTTTATGTCCTTAGGTTGAGCATCTATAGTATTAATCATTTGATACGAACTTCTAATCATTCCGTTATGCTTGCTGGATTTCTCAAATTTACATATACCCCATTGACAATTATCAGCGATAACTCTTTCACACCATTTCTGATATGCTTCTTTTTCTTTCCCCTTCTCAGCAAATTTCATGAATTTTAATGCTGAAGGTGTGGTGATCAATAAAATCTTAGATGCTAGTATAACGTTTCCGTATAAATCAGTTAGTTTCCACTCATCAAAGTTAACAGGAATAGATGGATCATATTCTTCATTTAATGGATTAGTCAATTCGGTGTGTTTATTTCTTAGGAATTTTTGAATATTAGTGTTGAAACTACAACATTTAAAGAAATGCATTCTTAACTGTGCCGAACCAGCTTTCTCTTTACCAATGCTTCTCATTAATGACACATCTATAAGTGCCTGACCGTCCCATATGTTATTTTTAATAGTTGCTTCAGGATTAAAGCTGGCTTTTAGATCATTCCCCACTTCCAAAGCTTCTGTTTCCAGTTTGCTATACTCATCTGCAATAATAAAGATGTTATCGGGATGAATATTTATTGTACCAATAATACTACTCGACAACAGACTCTCATAAGCTTTCAGACTAGCTATATCATACTTCTTATGTGCTTCGAATTTTAATCCCATTCTCGACCACTCTTGCATATTTTTATGTAGTGTATCTAAAATAAATAAAGTTTGTGAATTTCTAGCTTTAGAAGCTGTATTTTTGTATAGAACATAATTATTACCCTTGTAGGTAAATCCTTGAGTATACAGATAATTTCTTAACTCCACAGATGTCATAGGTTGATAAATGTCAGCATTATTATTATTTTCAATGTGTTCAATCTGATTAGTTAAACGTTCAATCTTAAATTCACAATTGGCGATTGTTTTCTCATATGTATTAATTTTACGACTGTTTTGCGATAATTCGATTTTCTCTAAGCAATACTTTTTCTGATTATGTAGTTTCTTAATTTGATAGCTCAATCGGTCAATTAAACTTTCATATCCTCTGACAAATGAAGTAATCTCCTTACCATCCTTCACCTTATTTTTAAACTTAACATTGATAATAGCGTCCGATTGATACTTAACTTTCGGATTACCATTCTCATCTAGATTACCTTTTAGTTTAATTTTCTTCTCTGTAAACTCCTTCATTTTTCTAAGTTGAATTAATTCTAATGAGAAAGGTTGCATCCCATTGTAATTCATATCAGTTTCAATACCTCTAACAGATAAATCGTATAACTCTTCAGCTTCAAATGATGGTATATATGTCGGTAATTTATTCAACAACAACTCTCCCTTTTGTAATTTATTATTTATATTAAGTAGTCAACCGGTTATTATAAAAATCAATTATGTATCTTTTCGGCCTAATCATAATATAAAGCTGAAATTTTTAATTCCTATGTATTGATAATTGCATATTTAAATTTATTAATAATTGGCTCTTTATCAAAACATGTTCTTGACTAAGAGCCGTAGCCGTATTGAATCCATTCTTCATTGCACTCCAATAAAATGTGTTGCTTATAGCACTCCGGATTGCGAGTGAAATAGTGACGACGCTGCAGAGCCTTGATTTTATTATTTTTTCCTTCAACCGATGCATTCGTAAAACGCAATTGATGATAATTACAGATTTCTTCTTGCCAATTGTGCATCGTTTTTAAACAGATTTCTACAATCGGATGGTCAATTGCTTTTCCTTGCGCCAGCCATCTTTCGTAACCTTTTTTGGCAAGGCTATACGATGGACTGCAGTCATACCAAGCAATGAAGGCTTCTTTCCATTCATACACTTGGCGAAGTAATTTCGCATAACCAAGCAGTCGTTTTAAAATCACCATTTCGTCTCTTGTGATCTGGTCATGACGTTTACCAAGAATATGGAAGTGTTGTTTTAAATCGGCTTTCGCACAGGGAGAAAGGCTCTTTTGAACCTGTTTTCGCATAGTTTGTAAGGTATCCGTTACGTAACGATTGACGTGAAAACGATCGGCAATTCGAATGGCATTTGGATACATTTCTTTTACGAATGTATGATAGCCTTGCGCTAAATCCATGACGACAGCGACGGGATTAAGCGTCTGCCAAATCGGCTGCGCTTGATAATAATCCTGTAATTCTGCAATCGTACGACCTGGGATGACATCTAAAAACGTGCCACCACGTAAATCGTGTAAGCCGGTGTTATATCGATGTCCTTTACGAATCGCAAAGTCATCGATACCCAGTACAAGACCCGTACTCACTTTAGCCTGTTGTGCGCATCGTCTTTGAACGCGAACCGACTCCACTGCCATCCATTGACGTACAACACGGTGAACCGTTGTTGGTGGTGTTTCAGAGAGGCGCGCCGCATGGGCAATCGTCGCTCCTATCGCTTGTTTCGGTAACGTGGCTTCAAATGCCTTTGTATAGCGCTTTTTTGGCGCAACACAGTCGTAATGCCACACAAAATGGGCATGACAATCTTTGCATGTTAAACGGATAGCGGGCAGCAGTAAATACACCCGTTTCCCAAACGCAGGGAGGTGACGTACTTTTCGTTGATAAGCCGTGCCACGACGAATCGTTTGCGTTGATGCACATACTGGACAAGGCTGTGTGGCATCAATCGGTGTCACTTCAATGAGCACTTGATCTTTTACTTTTTGAATAGCACATACATTTAACTCTGGTAAATCGAGTAAAACCTTGATAGAATGGGAATGCATCTGTATACCTCGTTCTGTTGTTTGGTCGTACTTTCAACATTAACGGATACAGATGTTTTTTTGTACTCTTTTTTAAGCAAGAACAGATTTTGGCGTAGAGCCTAATAATTTAATTACTATTTTTAATAATGTATAAATCTGACCTAATCATAATATAGAATAATTATTTTACTTTTAATTTTATAATTGATTAATTAATCTACTATACTAATAGATTGACATATTATATTAATATGTAGGTCGGAATTGTACACAATGAGAAATGTCAATTAAAAAGGAAGTAACTCAACCGGAAAACTTTCACCTTCAACTTCTTTCTTTTTCTCTTCTTCCAACTTTAAGTATTCATTTGCTTCCAATACCTTTATCTTGTCGTACGGTTTTGCAACTCCAGCAAACTGGATATAGTCATTAGCTATGTATGTATTTGCTTTCCTTTCCCCATCTGGTAATAACACGCAGAAGTATTCCTGATTATGTATACCGTCAATTACTCTATGCTGCCTTAATTTTGATAAGGCTTCCTTCATGGTAGTATTAGACAACCCTACTTCCTGAGCTAGTTTAATCATCGGGCAGTCATATCTACCACCGAATATTTGATTCTTCATTTTTATGTAACTGTATAAGTAGAATGCAGTACATCCTAGATCATCATTCGCCATACAGTATAGAAATACTTCAAATGGGACTAGGGTAGTATTATCCACCTCAAAGAAAGTTCCATTTTCATGTCCTTCCTTCAGGTCTTCCTCATACCTATGTAAACCTTTTATTGGTGTCTTAATGACGAATTTATTATGTATCTTCCCTATGTAATCACTAGGCAATGCTTCTTGGACATACGGATGATAAAACATGGTAAACGCTGGTCTATTATCAAAAGGTGGATCCTCCATATTCCAATAATACGGGAAGTCCCTATCTGTTGATGTATAACCCATTGTGTCTAATATGCCATTCTTTTTAAATATGTAATCAATCCCCCTAGATTCAGGGTTATAGCCTAATATACGCTTCATTTTCTTTATAGTTGCTACTGTATCGTAGTATTTAGCATACCTATAAAGCCAAGAAGCTAAGTAATAAAACGAATATGCAACTGGTATATGTATAGCTTTCTTCATATGATTCTGTAAGTCGTCAAATATCTCATTAGCTATGAATATCTTTGACTCTAATTCATCATATTTTAAGTATTTGATTAGCTGATATTCCTTAACTGTTGCTTGTATACCCTCAGTATTTTTGAAGATATACTTTTTC
The DNA here is from genome assembly GCF_024219955.1 of Niallia sp. RD1. Taxonomy (NCBI): domain Bacteria; kingdom Bacillati; phylum Bacillota; class Bacilli; order Caryophanales; family Bacillaceae; genus Niallia; species Niallia sp. RD1. Next base: position 5,283,777 of record NZ_CP100420.1, read on the forward strand.
TTATCATCTATATCCTCGACCCTAAGCAAGATAAATCCATTAGACTGTAAGTGTTTAGCAACATCTTCTTTCATAGTTGAAACATTATCGCTCATCCCATCACATCTCTCCCATGTGTGCCTAATCTCACTCGGCAAATTAGTCTCTGTTATTATGTAAGTTCTATTATTATTTTCCTACTAACCAAGGACGCTGCTTTATAAAATCTGCTAGATCTTCTCCATACATTTCTTTTCCTACTTGATATGTATCTTCTGGATCATCTAATTCCTTGACAAGCTTTTCAACATGGTCAGCAAACAAATCATATAGTTTGTATTCACCTATAAAAGACATTAAAATATTGTCTAATCGAGTAGTATCGTAAGCATATTGACTACATCTTTCGTCTAGTTCATCAATTGCTAAGTCTAATTCTTTATGCGTATCATGACCTTTAGTAAGTTCATTAACCTTTTCATTGATGTGGTTTCTAAGCTGTATAGAGTTCATTTTAAGTAATGCATATTCATATCTAGTGGTTTCTTTAGTATTCATTAAGCACCTACTTTCGTATCTAATTTCAAGAAGTTTTTGCATGATTTAATATGGCGAGACTTAATATCTTTACTGTGTCCAACAAGCATTCTTTGTTCTCGTTCATCTTCTAAGTAAACTTGAACATCTAAGTTTTTGAATGCATCAGCAATAATAATTAATGCTAAACTTAAATCATCATAGTTTTCTACAAAGCTTATTTCCGAATCTGCCATCACTAGGTAAATAGTGAATGTGTTATCGCTTTGGTGTCTGATGAGTACATGATTTACTAAGTTACTATTCTTATTTGTTAATTCAAAGTGTTCCAATGCTAGTTTGTAAGATTGAGCTAACTGATTAGCCATTAAAACTGCTTCACCTTGCTCGAAATTGGTGATACGACTTGGTGATGTTCCAATCATTTGAGCCAATTTAGTAAGTGATAATCCTAGTTCAGTACGTTTCTGCTTTAACTCCTGACCACGTTTATACCAATGTAGTTTATTTGCTAATTTAAAGCGTTCTTTGCGTTTATCACTTCTTGTAACATCCATTAAAGTGCCATCTTCCAAGAGCCATTTAACTACTCTGTTTGGGTTATCAGCTTGTTCCTCATTAACTTCACCGATTACTTCTTTTTCTTTTGAGGTAAGCAAATCTATATAATTACCTTTGAATGCTTTTAATTCCTCTAATTCCTCAGGTTCAGATTCCCATCTTTCTTTTTCGTACCAGTATGTAAACTCTTCTGTAGGAATTGGTTTAAAACCAAAGTGAATTAATGCTTCCTTCTTTATGTAATCAAAATCTGAATCGTTTCGTAGTGCTTCAATAATATTTGTCATTATTTTTCCTCCCTTAAATTAGTTTCATTCGATTTTTTCCCGGCAGTAGCCGAATTATACCTGCTAAACTCGTATATTATCTTTCTATGTATCATGTCGAACAATTGTTTCTTGCGGACGAATGCCTTGACCAGGATCACAGCAATTATGTACAAACTTATGGGTACTCTTCATTTTCATCACCTCCTTAAATGTAATTATTTTCCTTAAGTACAACGGAAGGGTTATTCTATCGTACTTTTTGTTGACACTTTAAAAACAAAGTGGTAATATAAATTTATCAAAAGTACCTATTTTCTAAAAAAACATTTTAGGTACCTTTCAACAATACCCGTTCAAAATTTGAACAACATAGTTTTAAAACGAATCTTAGGTTTCAATTTGTTCGAAATTCAAACAAATTATTAGCCAATATACAGATATAAAGATTGGTTTACACTAAATTGTTAAAAAAGGTATAGATGATTTAAGTTATCACCATTTTTAAAAAAATTATAAAGTAGTTAGACATCCCTTTTTATTTAACTTATCAGGAATGTCTATTTGTATTAGTTTAAAATCTGTTGGTTAATCAATCATACAACCTAATGTCAAATTTCGTCAATATCTTTTTGTGAAATAATTAGAAATATTATGCTGTTTGTTCATTCATTTCCTTTAATGAAGCTACTTCTACAGTTTTTGCTAATGTTTTATCTATAATTTTAAATATTTTATCAAGTTCATACCCTTCTTTTTTGGCATATGCAAGTTGTTCGTCAGTAGATGCTTCATCCATCTCTATTTCCCCAAGCGGACTATAAAGCTCCAGTTTAATATCGTCAATCTTATTCTCAGCATGAAATAGTTCATCTAAATTCATCTCCGCAAAAAGTTCGGTTACACTAATTCCTGCAAAAAATTGTTCCTGGATATCTGTTAAAGTTGTCATGTTTTAATTCCTCCTATTAATGTTTGCTTTTTATATCGGCATCTCTTAATAAACTTTATATAGGTAATATTTTCCTTTTAATCAAACATATTAGTAAAAGGTGTGTAGACTCCTTTTTTATGCTGTATAAAAGCAATGCCAACTAATAAGTAGTGTTTTTGCTCCTTAGTTAGTGACCGCCATTCTTTACTTGATATTCTCATCAGTTTTTACCTCCCCTAATCTTGCAATTTCAAATAAAATCCCAACTGCAGGAAGTATCATACTCATTCCGATTACTTGATAATAATATGTTTGGATAAACAAGTCATAAAATTTATACCCCTCATCTAATCCTTCGTTTATTGTTTCGATATGTTGGTTCACTCTAGCTTTAATTGTTTTAATTTCGTAATCTGCTAACCGACAATTAGAGCTTACTTCGAATCTAGAGAGAGTGTACTGTGTTGTCATTGTTTTAACAGCTCCGTAATATTTTCGTCGATTAGGCGGTCATATGCATTCGAAGTAAAGTATTCCAATAATGAGACTGTGGTGAGTTTTTCGTATAGTTTTATAATTATTTCCTTTTCAGTTTCAAAATTACCGACCTTCCCTAGATTGACTAGCAAGCCAGTTGAGTAATAAAGATCTAATTCATTGATATATTTCATTTCTGATAGAAATGCTTCATCTCCATTTAGATATAAAGCTGTTTTATCATTAATCTTATAGGCTTTAATAATCTCCCCGCCTATCTCCTGATAACTTGTATCTAGTTGATTTTTGTGACTGTAATCCAAAAGCATTTTAATTGGTTCAAGTAACATTTTAACAACCTCCACTTTTGTTTTCTAAATAAATATTTAACTTTCTAAATATAGAATAACCTTTAGAAAACTAAATGTCAACATTTTATATTAACTTTTTTAAAGATATGTTATACTTTCTAAAGAAAACTTTAAAAAGGAGGGAAGTTAGTGATATCTTACGCACCATTGATTTCTACATTACATAAGAAAAAAATATCTAAATCAGAACTCATGGAAGGTATTAAAACATCTTCAGCCACAATTGCTAAAATAGGCAAAGATGAATATATTTCAATGAAAGTGTTGGATGATATTTGTAATTATTTAAATTGTGAAATTGAAGAAGTAATAACACATGTTAAAGACCAGACAGTGAGTGAATAAACTCCTGTCTTTTTTATTGTTCAAAAACCTCGTTAAACAAATTAATAATCTGATACTTTTTAAATACCTTCCTAACAATCCCATTGAAATAGCCATTCACGTTCTTCACTTTGCGTTTTCGTATCTTTGATACCAATACTCTTATGGCTTCATTTGACGCTGTTTCTAGCTCATTTGAAGTTAGTTTGAATAACTTTGAGTGTATGTAACTGATTCTAAATAGCTCTTCTATTTGCTCAACTTGGAAAAAGTATGCAGCATAATCGGCAAAGGATTTATTAACAAAATTAGAAATAACTTTAGGTTGATCATTACGAACAGGTTCTTCTGTACGTATTTCTTTATCTTTTATTTGGGTAGTTTGAGAATTGATAGTTTTAGCATGGTTCAATTGTTGCTGATTAGATGGTTCAAAGCGATTAAACACGTATACGTTGCTTGATTTACTGCCATTCTTACGCTCTGTTTGATGTATGACTAATAAGCCTAATGATTGAGCCTTAGAAGTCATACGCTTAAATGTTGAGCGACTGATAGCATATTGATCTAGCTCATGAGTAGCCTTTGTTATAGTTGCGATTTTAGCATTACTAACACCAGTTACTTTCGCACAGAAACGGATAAGTCTTTTTAATCCAACAAGTTCTGACTTAGTGAATTTAGATTTAATATCAATCATCCACTGCTCTATATTATTGTTAAAGTCCTTAATATCTTTAAATTGTGATAAGTGTTTAAATGATTCTATATTGTTTTGTTTCACGACAAATAAACCTCCAAAAATAGTATTAGGGAGGTATGTCCTACTTAAAAAAGTCAAACCTTAATAAATGTATGAAAATCCTTGATTTTTTGAAGGAAATAACATACAATTATATTAACTAATAAGTGTTCCTTAGTGGACATACCGAAGATCTAACTGTTCCCGCAGTTGGATCTTTTTTATTTTTTTTATGTGAATCGGACTTTAACTCCGAGTCCTTTATTTAATTTTCAACTTTCTTCTGGTAGTTGTTTTTCTCTTTTCCTCAATTAAATGCAAAGGTGAGAACATAGCATGTTGTTCCTTCACGGTATCATCTAACATGTGGGCATAAATTGAGGTTGTTGATAACTCACTGTGCCCAAGGATAGATTGCAAAGCCCTCATAGATGCCCCTGGTTGAGCCAAGAACAGCATAGAAGCAGTGTGACGGAATAAATGTGGATGAATTCTCTTTCCTATATTGAGTCTCTCTGTAATTACCCTAAAATGCTTTCTAAACGTATCTGGTCTTAATGGTTTCCCATGATTGGTAAGGAAAATATACTCACTGTTAAAATCCTCATTCTCTTTTATCATTTCTTCAATTAGTTTCACTGTTTTTTTAGTGATTGGAACCATTCTAATTTTCCCATTCTTTGTATTAGTGAAAGTGACGGTCTGTGCTATAAAATCAACATCTTGTTTCTTGAGTGATAAAACCTCATTGATTCTTCCGAAAGAATCTAACAGACAATGTATAATCACAAATTCACGAAATTCACTATAGAGTTCTTTATTTAGCGATTTCAGTATCTGTTGTACTTCTTGGATGGTTAGTGTATCAACCTGTTTTTGTTTATCTTTTATCCTGTTTAGATTAGAAAATATATTTTCTTCAACGATTTTCTCTTCGACTAAAATATTAAAAATGGACTTGGCGTGATTGAGATATGTATTAGCTGTCCCTTTTGACACACCTTTCTTTTTTGAATTCGCATTAAGATACTTGTGATTAGCAAATTGAACTTTATCATTAAGTTGCCAATACATAAAATCCCTAGCGTGATCAAAAGTTAAAGTTTGTACATCCGTTTTATCTCCAAAATAACGGTCAAAATCATTGAACACTTTTTCGTAATTCGCCAAAGAAGAAGCACTTACCCCTTCCAGTTCTTTGATTTTCATCACAATATTTCTTGCATCATCCATCGTGAATACTCTCTCTGCTAGCTGATAATTAGTGAACCTTTTTGTTTTTCGATAGACTGGATTAGACAAAAAAAAGCAACCTCCTCCCATATCTAAATGATACGAAAAAAGGCTGCTCTCAAATTTCAGGTAATGGTTATCCTATAGCTAATATAAGGAGAACATATGTTCAAAAACCCTTAGATTCCAGCTAATCTACAAACGTCTCTTGCAATCATTACTTCTTCATTTGTTGGAATTACCATTACTTTTACTGGAGAGTGTGGGTAGTTAATGAATGACTCTTCACCAGAAATTTTATTTAATGTTGGATCCCAGTATACGCCCATAAATTCAAGACCTTGAAGTACTCTAGCACGAACGATTTCACTGTTTTCACCGATACCGGCTGTGAAGATAATTGCATCTACACCGTTCATTCCAGATGCATATGATCCAATATATTTATGAATGTTATCGGCAAATATTTGTAAGGCAAGCTCTGCACGATCATTTCCTTCTTTTGCTTGCTCTGTAATATCACGTAAATCACTGGAGAAACCAGAGATTCCTAAAAGACCACTCTTTTTATTTAATACTTGTAGCACTTCATCAGCAGATTGATCTGTTTTTTCCATGATGAACGGGATAAGAGCTGGATCGATATTACCAGAACGAGTTCCCATTGTTACCCCAGCAAGAGGAGTGAATCCCATAGAAGTGTCCATGGACTTTCCACCTTCAATAGCAGCAATACTAGCACCATTTCCTAAGTGACATGAAATTAAACGTAATTGTTCAATTGGACGACCTAATAATTCAGCTGCACGTTGAGACACGTACTTATGGCTAGTACCATGGAAACCATATTTACGAATTCCATATTGCTCATAATATTCATATGGAAGACTGTATAAATAAGATTTCTCAGGCATAGTTTGATGGAACGCTGTGTCATATACTGCTACTGCTGGAACATTCGGTAATACATGTTGGAATGCACGGATACCAGTTAAGTTTGCTGGGTTGTGTAGAGGCGCCAATTCTGATAAAGTATCAATTTTATCAATTACTTCATCTGTAATTACTGCAGAATCAGCAAATTCTTCTCCACCATGTACTACACGATGTCCAATTCCATCGATTTCATCTAATGATGCAATAATGCCTAACTCTGTTAATTTTCCTAAAAGAATTTTAACTGCTACATCATGATCTGGAATTTCTGTAACCTCTTTGATTTTTTCACCGTTAACGGAAATATTGAAAACAGCATCAGTTAATCCAATGCGTTCTATTAAACCTTTTGTAATTACTTCTTCACTTGGCATTTCAAATAACTGAAACTTTAATGAAGAACTACCCGCATTAATCGCAATAATTTTTGCCATAAAATGATTTACTCCCCTTTTATATAACAACTTATTATTTACTTTGTCTGACATTGAACAGATCCAAACATATTACAGACAAGATTTACTTCTTTCAGTTTTTCATTAAAACATTCTACTAGAAACATTTCAAGCACATTATACCCTGTTATTGATATTTTTTTCATTTTTCGTGTATTTTTCGAAAAAAAGACATATTTATGTCGATTATCTTCTATATAATAGAAAAAATCTGTCTTATAACAATTTTAGTAAAGAGTACATTTTATTCCTGTTTATTCTGTTTGATCCATGTATCCATTTCACTTAAAACTTTTTCCATAGCTGGCATATTGGATAGCCTTGGCACTTTTGCAAGTAATACTTGTTTTGGCGCTACTATATTATTCCCCTTTTTCTGCAGAATCAATATACTTTTTGCCGACTGTTTATTTTTGAAAAGCGTTTCCGGTAATTGCAATATCCCCTGTATGTGAACTTCTTCTTTTATATATTCATGGAGTTTATCCGCTTGCTCAGACTCAAATAAATTATTGGGAATAACAAAAAATGCATAGCCACCTGGTTTTAAATAATTCATGCTTTGTTCAATAAATAAATGATGAGCATAAGTATGTCCATTTTCAGCTTTCACTTTAAATTCATTTGCACGAACATCATTTGGATAATAGCCAACTGGTAAATCACTCACGACTACATCTACTGGATCGATGAATAAATGTTCTAGGCTATCTTGGTTATAAAATTCAACTTGTTGTTCCTGCAAATTAGCATTTACTAGAGCTAGCTGTAATAGTAAATCATCAATATCTACACCATATGCAGCTAAATTTTTGCCTTGCTGATAGTTCATTACGGTTGTTAATAAATTCCCTGTACCAACCGCTAAATCTAACAGACGAAGATCCTCTTTTACATAAAACTTCTGCACTAAATAGCCGAAAAGAATGCCGATTGAATCTGGTGTCATTTGGTGATTTGGTTGTGTACTTTCTTTCATCCCTTTTAAAATGACAAGTTGAAAAGCTTTGCGTATTTCTTCTTTTGTGTACTTAGCTAATTTAATTGCTTCATACGATTTTCTTAATCTCTTTTTGCTTAGTTCGCTCAATTCTTCCTGTAAAATAGCTTCTTGGAAAATATTTTCCCCTGATAAAGCTAATGATTCTAAATACGTATACTCTAATTCTTCTTGTATAATCAATGCTGTTTCATTGAATACTGTAAATAATTCTTCTACTGGAGAAATGTTCATATATTATCACCTATTTATTGTAGATTGTTGTTATTACCTTTGAGAAACCTTTAAATGGCTTTTCATGTCTTATCTTCAAGCTTCACACAAAGTATGCCTTGTAACCACATAAAGAAGCTTCCATCAGTGTTTTTTCCTCATCTCCCACTCGTGGTTAGTTGCACTTATCGAACTTTTCGGGAGAGTTTCTACGCCTAGTTCTTCGATTTCCCACAGCTTTGAGGCGGGGGGGCTTACTGCCCGCGTTAAGAGTTGACCAGAAAAAGAAAACAGACAAATAAAAAGAGCCTGTCCTTTTAATAGAAGGCCAAACTCTAGCTTATCACACGGTTAATCATTTAACCAGATAATCGATGTATTACCTGCAATTAAGTTCATCAGTTTGCTGCTTTTGCTGCTGAAATAGCTGCCTCATAGTTTGGATGGTTACTGCCTTCACTTACATATTCTACATATGTAACAGTATCATTTGTGTCAACAACAAAGATTGCTCGTGCTAATAAACGCAATTCTTTCATAACAACGCCGTACGCTTCCCCAAAAGATAAATCTCTGTGGTCTGATACAGTAATAACATTATCTAAACCACTTGCTGCACACCATCTTCTTTGAGCGAAAGGTAAATCAACACTTACTGTTATTATCTCTATATTCGCAAGATTAGCAGCTTCTTCATTAAATCTTCTTGTTTGCGTATCACAAACACCTGTATCAATTGAAGGAACAACACTAAAAAGACGAATTTTCCCCTTTGAGCTTGCTAGTGATACTTCTGACATATCATTAGCTAATGCGATAAAATCGGGTGCCTTATCTCCAACCTTCACTTCATTACCAATCAATGTTACTGGGGTATGTTTAAATGTTACTGTTGCCATTGTATTCTCCTCCATTTTTTATGTAATCTTATGTAATTACTTTCATCATAGCGATTGTTCCTTGTATTTGCAAAAATTACGAACTGTATAAAGAATGATTTTCATTTACAAGTAAAATGAAACGAGTTCACCGTTTATTGTGAACTCGTACTTCCAACCATTATATTCGTAGCAATTCTAACTATTAAAATTCAATATTTTCTTTTTGTTGATGTGTATGACCTTCACTACTATTTGACTCAGAGGAAGAATCTTTTTTTGCAAACATTTGCTGAATTTTATCAACTGCTTGTGGCGCAATGTCCAAGATTTTTTCGTATAGGTGTGTACTTTCGTCCAAGTGTACCATTTTTACACCTTGAGCATTTACAATCAAGAAAGCAATTGGCGTAATACTTACTCCGCCACCGCTACCTCCACCGAAAGGATGCTTTGTTAGTGAATCGTTTAATGAATGATTTTCTAGCGTAAACTCGCTTCCTCCAGCTGCAAACCCAAAGCCTACTTTGGAAACCGTTAATATAACGCTGCCATCAGGTGTCTCGACTGGATCGCCAATAATCGTATTGACATCAATCATTTCTTTTAAATTTTCCATTGCGGTTGTCATTAAGCCTTGAATTGGATGATCTGACATTTTCCCATTCCTCCATTTGTACTATTGTTTACTTGGAATAGACGTTTCATTAGTTTTAAACTTAGGAAAACCATCTTTCCAATATTTCACCAGTTTAATTCCTGCCATCATAGCATGCCCTATCCGAAATTGAATCATACAAGAAAATAATGTTTCAGATGCAACTCCTTGAAAGTGTGGATAAATATTGATTTTTGGCATATCTCGAAGTTTCATATAATTACTAATAATCCCGATAATGCTTCCTTTCACTGCCCATATAGCTCCAGAAACCATGCCAGTATGAGCTGCATCACCGAGTCCAACAATAGAACTCCATTCTATATTCCTTATTGTAAGTTTCGCTAAAAATGACCTTACTATGCGGTGAAATTGAACAACATGATTCAATAATTCTTTGAAATTTGATAAAAAATTCAATAAATCAGAAGGAGAATATTGTTTTGTTTCCTCCGTTGTATCTTTTTTACCCTTTATTTCCGTTTCCTCTTCCATCACCAACGTTGGGGAGTCATTATCTATTTTTATCAGAGGGATTGTTTTTTTATATTTTATAAGTCCAAATAATGCGCGAACCTCTATTTTTAAATCATCATTATCCTTTTTATGATAATAGCGTATATGTATGGTTAATTTTAAAAAGCATAAGAGAACGAGCAGTAATAAAAAAGCACCAATAATAATAGCGATTATGAAAAGAACTTTCACTTTGGTAACACTTCCCTTCAGCTTATTATTATTGGATAAAGTAGGTAAAAATAAACATGCTTTACAAGGAATCTTGACTCAATGTTTAAGCAAAAATAAAGAAAACTGCCAACAGAGGAGAGTCTTCCCCCTCCTTCACTGTTGATTATTGCACTTATTGGACCTTTTATGAGAGAGTTTCCACCCCTAGCTCTCTCAATTTTCCGCAGTTTATGGTTAAGTCTTACTGCCTGTGAAGAGTGGGAGAAATTCCACCCATTAAGAGGCTGGGATAAAACAAAATATATACTGCGTAAAGGCGAACAATCTCTCATTTAGTAGTGAAGCCAATTCGTTCCATTGCGTTTTTAAAGGTTATTTAGTTCCACCAATTTTTTTAAAGAAAATTTAATTATTAGGAAAAGCGGAGCAGATTGAATACACGTAGACTCCTATGGGAGCTGCGAGAAAGTCCGAGACCCTGCAGGCGAAGCCGAAGCGGCTCGGCGCTCGCCCCATGGAAAGCAAAGTGGATTCAGTCTGCGGGTAACTACCTCAAACCCTATTTAAAATGAATAAAAAACCCAAACAATTATACGAAAATTTGATTAACAATCTCCATATAATGGTTCGAGTTTATATTTGGTTGCAATACTTTTGTCCCAGCCTCAAAAAAAAAAACAGTCCATAACAACATCGACGTTGTTATGGACTGTTTTTTTATCGATCATGAATCACTGCCGTATCAGCAAATAAGTCATGAATTCCTTGTTTTTTTGGCAAGAAGGCCACTAATGCATATAAAATGAAAAAACTGCCAGAGATAAATCGACCGATCCACTCCCGGAACAGAACCGTATCCCAAGTTAACTTTTCTTTGTTTATAGGCACTACCTTTAAGCCAAAGATCATTTTTCCTAACGTTTGTTTTAAAAACTTAGTCATTAAAACAAAATACAAATAAAAAGTAATCGCTGTACAAATGTTTACCGTAGAAAAAATACCTGATTCATGCAACGGCACATCTAATATTCGTAGAATTGGGTAGATTAAGATACGGTTAACGCTCGAGACAATAATTAAGTCGGCTAAATAAGCCCAAAAACGCATCCAAAAGCCTGCATAGACATAAGAAATTTCCTTATTTTGTTCTTCTGCCAGTACTGTTTTTTCAATATCCACTTGCTTCTCTGATGATACTGATTGCTCTTGTAGTCCTTCTTCCTTCTGTAATACTTCTTGTTCAAAATCATCACGTTCATTACTCATTATGTCCCCTCCTATTCTGCATATAAATACATTAGCCGAGGTGAGTTAGCATTTGTGACGATTTTTAATATATTTGCTAATTCTTTATCCTCACTTGTTATTAATTTTTTTGCAGTCATGCCGAACAGGGAACCAAAACCAGTATTGTCGGTATACTTAACAACCGCTGCGTCCTTTAATTTATAATCTGTTTTCATCTGTTCTACTACATCATCAAAATAGCCAAAATCATCAATTAAATTTAATTCCTTCGCCTGTCTACCATCATAGATACGACCATCTGCGATTTTTTTCACTTCTGCTTCTGTCATACCTCGTCCGTCCGCAATAACTTTAACAAAGCCAGCGTAAGAATTGTCGATTAATTGTTGGAGTATATCTCTTTCTTCCTCTGTCATTTCTCTCGTTGAACTCATGATATCCTTATACTTACCACTCTTAATTGTGACAAACTCTACTCCATATTTTTCAGCAAGCCCTTCAAAATTATATCCACTCATAATAACTCCAAGTGAACCAGTCAATGTTTCAGGACTTGCAAAAATTTTATCTGCGGCTGCTGAAATATAATACCCTCCAGAAGCTGCCATAGAACCCATTGATACGTAAACCGGTATGTCCGATTCCTTTTGTATTTCGACTAATTTATCATGAATTTGGGCACTTTCTACAACTCCTCCACCTGGAGAATTCACTTTCAAAATAACTCCTTTTACACTCGGATCTTCGTTTATGTAATCAAGTTTTTCCATAAATGAAGTATGGTTATATCCTACTGTTGAGAAAAGAGATTCAGCATCGCCTGTATCTTGGATGGCTCCAGATACTTCTAAGACCACTATTTTCTTAGAATAATCTCCATCCTCTATGTATTCTTCTACATAAGGCGCTTCTCCCTCACTTAGGAATTGTCCAAATAACTCTTCTACATCTGTTGTAAATGCCATTGATACCATGCTGGTAATAATGGAGAAAGCGAATATAACACCTGCTATCCCTAAAGCTGCCCAACGTTTTCCACTCATTCACTCATAACCCCCTATTAATCTTTCTATTTCATATACGTACTACCATCGAGAATGTTTCAGAAAAATGGTAAAGCACTTAAATATCGTATTAATTTTTCTATTGTATTATGCTATTCCCTTTGCTTGCTGTCGCTTTTTGGAATTAGTAAATAACTTTGTTTGCGAAAGAGAATAAATCGATAATGCTGTCCAAATAAATATAAATGCTAATAAATGAGAAGGTGTAAATGGTTCATGATATACAAATACCCCAAGAATCAGTGTCAATGTAGGTGTTAAATATTGAATGAACCCCAGCATAGATAAAGGAATCTTCTGCGCCCCCTTAGCAAAAAACAATAATGGTACTGCAGTTAATACACCTGAAATAATTAATAAGAAATCCAAACTTGCTGAAACTGCTAAAAATGCATGATCCCCTTTAATAAATAAATAGCCAATATAAAGTAAAGCAAATGGTGTAATAAACATTGTTTCCAATGTTAATCCTACATCCGAATTAACTTTGATTAATTTTTTTGTTAAGCCATATAATCCAAATGTTAATGCTAAAGATATTGCTATCCAAGGAAATGCGCCATGTGCAAATGTAATAATACAGACTCCAATTGCAGCTAATCCGACGGAGACATACTGAATTTTCGACAATTTTTCTTTCATTACAAAAATACCCAATAATACACTTACTAATGGATTTATATAATATCCGAGACTAGTTTCGATTATTTTATTTGCATTTACAGCCCAAATATAGACAAACCAATTACAACTAACTAATACAGAGGCAACAAATAGCATAATTCCCTGTTTTTTTTGATGCTTAAATGATCGCAGTGTTTGATAAAACAATCCCCATTTACGTGTAAAAGTTAGTAAAATACACATAAATATAAACGACCACAAAATTCTGTTTGCTAGAATTTCATCTGCTCCTACCCCCTGCAGATGTTTCCAATATATCGGGAAAAGCCCCCATATTAAATAGGAAATCGCCGCAAATATGACCCCATGCCGAACGTCGTTTTTCTCCATCATCATCGCTTCTTTCTATATTCGAAATATTCCATATTATATATATTTTTTTGGAAGCTGGCAATCTTTTTTAGCATTTTGTTTGTAAAGGAATGAACCTTTTTGCGGAATATTTTCATAAACAAGCAAAAAGATTAGGGATTATTCCTAATCTTTTTATTGGTTATTGCGCCAAACGTTCATACATTATTTCATTTCCAACAATCGTTTTTGTTACTATTATTTTCTCAATTTCCTGTGGATTTATTGTAAAAATATCTTTGTTTAATATGGTAAAATCCGCTAGATATCCTTTTTCGATTTTTCCACGGTTATCTTCATGGCAAATAGCATAGGCACTTCCTTTCGTATACAGGCAAACAGCTTCATAAACTGTCAATGCCTCTTCTGGAAGATATCCTACTCCCCGTTTATCCTCATCGTTAGATCTTGTTACAGCCGCTTGAATTCCTGCTAAAGGATTCGCACTTTCAATCGGAGCATCTGAGCCTCCTGCACAATGCAGCCCTTCTTTTAATAGTGTTTTCCAGGCATAACAATAAGCAAGATTTTCCTTTCCAAGTCTATCTATTACCCATGGAAAATCAGAAGCTACAAAGCTTGGCTGGATATCTAATATTAAAGGTAATCCTCTCATCCGTTCGATTAAATCTTTACGTAGCATCGTTGCATGGATAAGACGATCTCTCCCAAAACCTTGCAATGGGTGTTTTTCAATCGCCTCTAACACCATTTCAAAAGCTGCATCTCCGATTGCATGGACTGCTATTGGAACTTCTTTTTCTCTTGCTTTCGCTACCAATCGATTTAACACTTCTTGGGTAAAAATACTTACTCCATTTGTGGAAGGATCATCATGATATGGTCTACTTAATAGTGCCGTTCTTCCACCAAAAGCACCATCAGCAAATATTTTCATACTACCAAGCTCAACCCACTCCGAACCTCCTAAATATTTTCCACCTGCTTGGATCATTTCTTCAAATACTTCATGATGAACAAGCAAATGAGCTCTAAAAAGATTCCCTTCTTCTTCTACTACTTTTTTAAAGGAACGGTATGTACCTTCATAGCCATGATAATAGTTTAAATCTTCTGTATGCGCTCCAGTAAGCCCTAAGCGATAAGCATCTTTAATCCCTGCTCGCAATGCTCTTTCTACATAATCATCTGTCACCTTAGGTAATATGCTTGTGATTAATTCTTGGGCTTGATCTTTAAAAACCCCTGTAAGATTGCCTGCTTCATCCTTTTCAATAACACCGCCAAATGGGACTGCTGTATCATTTGTAATATTGGCAATTTTTAAAGCATAAGCGTTCACTGCGATTGCATGCTTGCATATTCGATTTAACAGAACTGGATGATTTGGCACATACTCATCGATATCCTTAAAAGTTAGCGCCTGTTGCTCTGGCCACATGTTTTCATTCCAGCCATCACCAATAATCCATTCTCCTTCTTTTATGTCCTTCGCATAACTAGCCAGCAATTTCAAAGCTTGCTCTTTAGATGTACACGTTGATAAATTTAACCTTAAAAGTTTTTCCCCGTGACCAACTAAATGCATGTGACTATCTACAAACCCTGGCAAAAGGATATCACCTTTTAAATCTATTTTTTCTACGATACTTCCTGCAAATTTTTCTTCCAAGTAGTTTTTATCTCCATAATCGACAATATGCTGCTTGTCCGTAAAAACAGCTTCTACTACATGCCCTTCCTCTTTAAGCGTATATATTTTCCCACCATAAATAAGTTTCCCCATCAGATCCTCCTGTTATTTACTTTTCATAAAAGAGGCTGGGACATAAGTATTCCAGCCAAGGATAATTCCGAACAATTATACGAAGATGCTAATGAATGTTCCGTATAATTGTTCGGGCTTTTATTTGTTTTTCAAAGGATGTTTCCATGAAGTTTGGTGCGATTCCCCGCAGCCGGAATACACTTCGCTTTCCATGGGGCTCGCGCTGAGCCGCTTCGGCCTGTGGCCTGCAGGGTCTCAGACTGTCTCGCTAATCCCATAGGAGTCTTCGTGTATTCCGGCTGCTCTGTTTTTCCAACTAATTATATTTCCTCTTGTAAAAAGTATGCGAAAGCAGCCGCTATTTACTAGCTATATTAGAAATTGTTCGTCTTTACAGAGTATCTATTTAGTTATGTCCCATCCTCTTTTAAATAGACGATCCTATTAGCTGAATGCGTCATTTTCTTCTTTAATACTTATTTTTCTGCTCATTTTCCCGTAATTCAACTCTTCTAATTTTACCTGAAGTTGTTTTCGGCAATTCATCCATAAATTCTATCTTGCGAGGATACTTATAAGGGGCTGTTAATTTTTTCACATGAGATTGCAGCTCTTTGATTAATTCTTCGCTTCCTTCCATTCCATCTCGAAGAACAACAAAAGCTTTCACAACATTTCCTCTGATCGAATCTGGACTTGCTACTACTGCACATTCTTTAACCGCTCTATGCTTAACTAAAGCATCCTCCACTTCAAATGGTCCAATTGTATAACCAGAACTGATAATGATATCATCTCTTCGACCTTCGAACCAAAAATAGCCATCTTTATCTTTTCTCGCACGGTCACCAGTGATGTAATAATCACCGCGAAATTGATTTTTCGTTCTCTCTGGTTCTTTTAAATACTCTTTAAATAATGCAGGTGTATCTTTATGTACAGCGATATCACCAACCTCATCTATAGGACATATTTCACCATCTTCATTGATAATTTCTACAATATTTCCTGGTGTTGGTTTCCCCATCGACCCAGGTCGTAATTCAACACCTTTTGTTATCCCAATTAGCAATGTATTTTCTGTTTGTCCATATCCATCACGTACATCTAGCTGGAAATGTTCTTTAAATACATCAATTACTTCTCTGTTTAATGGTTCTCCAGCGGAAACAGCACTTCGTAGTTGATTTAATTGATACTTATGAATATCTTCCACTTTCGCCATCAAACGATACTCAGTTGGTGTACAACAAAAAACATTTACTTCGTATTTCTCCAGAAGCTGCAAATATTTTTCTGGGTTAAATCTACCATGATAAACAAGTCCAATCGCTCCAGATCCTAATACTGATAATAAAGGACTCCAAACCCATTTCTGCCATCCAGGTCCTGCAGTTGCCCACACTAAGTCTCCCTCTTCAATACAGAGCCAATTAGGCGCAGCCGTTCTTAGATGAGCATATGCCCACCCATGTGTATGTACAACCCCTTTAGGATTACCGGTTGTTCCGGATGTGTATGAAATAAATGCTGTGTCTGTCTTAAGTGTATGAACGAGCTCAAGCTCATCGGAAACATCATGTACTCGCTCATCTAAAGTCATCCAGCCTTCTTTTCCTTCTCCTAGCACAAAACGTTTAATCGTATGTATTTCTTCCACCAGTTCTAATTCACCTATGAATGGATAATAACTAACAACTGCTTTTACGTCTCCGTGCTTGATGCGATATTGTAAGTCTTTCGCACGAAGCATTTCTGAACTAGGTAGAACGGTTAACCCTAGTTTTAATGCAGCTAAATATACTTGATAAGCTTCCATTATTCTTGGAACAATGACAAGGACGACATCCCCTTTTTGTAAGCCCTCTTCTTTAAATACATTTCCTATTCTATTTGCTGCTTTCATTAAGGAGGAATAGGTAACTTCTTTTGTTTCGCCTTCTTCATTCTCCCATTTCAATGCAAGTCTATCTGGATTTTGGGCAAATTTTTCAATCTCCGAAACAAAGTTATATTGTTCTGGAGCTATTAAATCTTCCGTACTCATAAATATTTTCCTCCTGATTCTAATTGTAAATACTTAACCCATTATACTACCCTACCTGTATTTTTTAAATTATTTAAATTTCAAACCTTCAATGAAATTAATGTATTTTTCTGAATTTTTTCAAAAAACTCTTTTCTTCTACCAGATAAACAGTTTTGAAGCATCATTCCTCTGAAAACTGCACTTCCTTTTGATGAGTAAAATTATTTTGCCAATAAAAAAGCCGTAAGAAAAGAGCAAGGCATGATGCCTTGCTCTTTGTAGCCATTGTATTAAATTATTTAGAGAAACCGCCGCCTAATTGTTGCTCAGCCATTTGTACTAAACGTTTAGTGATTTCACCACCAACAGATCCGTTAGCACGAGAAGTTGTTTCAGCACCTAAGCTTACACCAAACTCAGTAGCAATTTCATATTTCATTTGGTCTAAAGCTTGAGAAACACCAGGAACCACTAATTGATTTGAATTGTTTGCCATGTGTATCACCTCCTTGTGATAATAGAATGTGTAATACACCTGGCATTCATTCGTTTAAATTACTGGTAATTGTTCACAATAAATTTGGAAATTAATGTTATTACCATATCTTCTAGTTTTTACCGAGTTATCCCCACTTAAAATTAGTATTAGAAAAGAGAATCTGTTTCTGTGTTAATCTTTTTCTCTTCTCTTTTTAGGATTATCGTTTCCACCTTATTAACAGCTTCTTCAATCAATGGCTCAAAATCAGTAAAGCTTTCATAATACTGCACTTTTTCTTTTTTAGGTTTCGTTTTAGGAGAAGATGGTACAAATACTGTACAGCAATCCTCATATGGGCGAATCGAAATATCATGTGTATCGATTTTCTTTGCCCATTCAATTATTTCTGTTTTATCTGACGTAATTAATGGTCTCAATATTGGTGTATTTGTCACATCATTGATCGCATACATACTTTCTAACGTTTGGCTTGCAACTTGCCCTAAGCTTTCTCCCGTTATAATCGCAAGTGCTTCTTGTCTTCTGCGAATTTCATCTGTAATTCTTAACATCATTCTTCTAGTTGCCGTCATTGTATAATTTTCTGGAATTTGTTTATGAATCAACTGTTGAATAGTAGTAAATGGAACAATATGCAATACGAAATGACCATTAAAATGAGCAAGCTTTTCCGAAATATCAATTACCTTTTGTTTTGCTCTTTCGCTAGTAAACGGAGGACTAAAGAAATGAACGCCCTCTACTTCTAGGCCTCTTTTCATGGATAAATAACCCGCTACAGGGCTGTCTAACCCTCCTGATAACATAAGCATTGCTTTCCCGCTTGTGCCTGAAGGCAATCCACCTGCCCCTGCAATATTTTCACACGAAAGATAAATCGCTTCTTGTCTAACTTCAATTTGTACATTAATATCAGGATTTTTAACATCCACTTTTAAACCAGGGATATTTTTTAATAAATGGCCACCAATAGCTTGATTAATATCATTTGTATCAAGTTCGAACTCTTTATCAGCACGTCTAGCACTTATTTTAAAAGTACATCCGTCATTATATAAAAAAGCAACTATATCCAAAGCAGCTGCTTTTATTATTTCAATATCTCTTTCTAACTTGATTGCGGGGCTAAAAGATTGAATTCCAAAAATACTTTTGAGAACTTTGGAAATCTCCTCAGCACTTTCCCCATTCAATAATACATACATTCTTTCCCTTTTGGCTTCAATCGCCACATTCGGAAAACCATCTAAAGACTTTACAATTGTTTGCTTCAATTTATCTACAAATTGTTTTCTGTTTCTCCCTTTTGTAGATAGCTCTCCATAACGTATTAAAATACGATCATATTTCACTTCATTACACCTCTCAACCATTCCTTGATGTCTTTTATTGCAGCAATTACTTTTTCCATTTCTGTCATTGTATTTTCATAAGATAGACTAATTCTAAAAGAGCTTTCCGCAATTTGTTCTGGTACACCAATTCCTAATAATGTTTTACTAACTTTATTTGTTTTGGAAGAACATGCACTCGTAGTAGAAATATAAATCCCACGTTCCTCTAAAGCATGAACAAATACCTCTGCTTTTACCCCTTCGATGGAGAAATTAAGAATATGTGGAACACTTTTTTCTAGAGCTGGAGAATGGATAGAGATACCTTTCATTCTAGCTAGTTGCTCACGCAAATAAAGATTCATCTGTGTCAGAATAGACATTTTGTCCTTTTCATTTTGGAGCTGCATACGTAATGCTTTGGCAGTTGCTACAGCACCAGCTACATTCTCTGTTCCACTTCGGAAAGCATTCTCCTGCCCTCCACCTGCTAATAATGGTTCCATTCTTTTTCCTTCTTTTATATATAAAACTCCATTCCCTTTTAGCCCATGAAATTTATGGGCCGAGATGGTATAAGCATCCACATTAGCCTTCTTTAATGAAATAGCTTGTTTCCCAATTCCTTGGACACCATCTACATGAAAATATATATTAGGATAATAATTAGATAAAATTTTTCCTATTTCCTCAATTGGTTGAATCGAACCTATTTCATTGTTCACATGCATTACAGAAACTAAGATTGTTTCTTTGCGAATATGTTTGATTATATCTTCGGCGGATACTTGTCCAAATTCATTGACAGGTACATAGGAGATAGAGAAACCATCTTCTTCTAATTGTTCCATTACCTTATGAATAGAATCATGTTCAACGGTTGTTGTTATAATATGATTTCCTCTTCCCTTATACGTACGAGCAATCCCTTTTAACACAGTATTATTTCCTTCCGTTCCTCCTGAGGTGAAATAAATTTCATTACTTTTTACGCCTAAGAGTCCAGCAATTTGCTCTCTTGCTTGTATTAGCAATTTCTCTGCTTCCATACCGATTCGATGGATGGAGGAGGGGTTTCCAAAGAACTTTTGAGATACGGTTGTATATGATGTAAGAACCTCTGAAAAAGGCCTTGTTGTTGCGCTATTGTCTAAATATATCATTACTTCGGAAGTTCCTTTCCATAATCTGCATAATAGGTAGTAAGACCCACTAATGAAAGTTTTCCTTTATTATGCTACCATATGTTAAAACTTTTGCAAATATAAGTACAAGTAGTAAAGAAAACTTCCATCGGTGAGGAGGTTTTCTCATTCCCACTTATGGTTAGTTGTACATCTCAGATTTTTATAAGAGAGTTTCAATACCTAGTTCCCTGATTTTCTGCTACTTAAGGTGACAGTATTACTATCCGTTAAGAATGGAATAAAAAGATGCGGCTTTTATTTTCTTCCTGTTTTTCTTCCATAGAAATTTCCGCCGTTCCATGAAAAAAGTCTGAGTTGATATTCCTCAGACTTTTTCTGGACATTATCGAATTAGCTGGATGTCTTTAACTTTGATTTTCTTTCCATTCATTCGACCAAGCTTCAATTTTATTAGTGCTTCCTGGTTCAATTTCTTCTATTGTTGCTGCCGCATATTGCAGAGCCTCTTTATAGCGATAGTTTCTAAAATGTGCTTCAGCTTCTAGTAAGCCTTGGTGGACTTTTTGAGATTTGCGACGGTATCTGTTTCCATATTGAATTATTCTCTCTGCTAAATAAACAGTTTCAACTAATTCAATTGTTGCATTCACTAATACCTTCACTTTTTCTTCTGTTAAATCTATAATCCTCTTCACTTCAACCATATTTAATGGCGTGCGTTCTAACATTCTTTTTACTTCATCGATACTTTCTTTCGCTTCATGCACTAGTTCATTGTACTCATCTGTAACACCTGGTAAATTGCTATTCGTCACTCTTCTAACAGCATCCGCCACTTGTTTACTTAATTCGCTCAAACGATTATGTGCAGATACTTCATCTTTACGAAGAGCATGGAGCTTTTCAAATAAGGCTTTTTGTTCTAAAGATGCATTTTCTAGCTGTTCCTTCAATTCCTTTAGCTCTTCCCCTAATAAAGTGTGTGCAGCTGATTCCTTCATTAACTTATGCTCTAATACTTCATATTGCTTGAAAAGGAAATTTAATCTCTTCTCCAGCTTAAATTGAAGCTCAATATCTTCATTATCTAGATTATAGTTCTTTTGCAATAATCCAACTTCCACTTGTAGCTGCGCATTTCCTTGCTGAACATCTTCTAGGATATCCTTTGTTGCCATCATATTATTGCTGCAATAATTTTTTGCAAGCACTTCTTTCTCTAATAAATCATAAAGTAAATCAAGTTTCTCCTGAATTTCAGAAATAACTTTCTCTACTGCCTCCACATTTCCTTCTTTTATTTCATTTTCTGTTGAAGCAAGCTCATTTGTTAAATTTTCTATCTCTTCTTCCATTTGTAAATGTTCTAAAATGTATCCCTGCTCGATCATGTCAACATAGCCATCTTTCAACTCATCCAGCTGCTCTGGTAATTTCGTCTGACATTCAATTAGTAATGGAGGAATCTTCTCAATAAGATAAGTAATGGTTGTTAAACGATCCTGGATTTTATAGACAATTTCTCTTGCTTCTAAATAATCTCCATTATTTGTTTTTTCATCATAAGCAATAAATAATTCCGATGTTTCATGAAGCATCGTTTCAATCTTTTTCTCCGTATCGCCAAAAGTATGGCGGTGAGCTAAAAGATTTTTTTTGCTTAGTCGATAGGATTCTTTCAGGTCTTCAATTTCCGTTCGGTTTTTTTCTTCACTGCCTACAAGGTTATTAAGTTCCTCTAAGATTGTATCGATCCTTTTATCTACACTTTCCATTTTCATGCGAATCGTATCTTGTGTCTTTTTCGCTTTTGGAAAGTTATATTTATCAATATAACTCTCTGTATCAAAAAGAAGTTCTTCAATATCTGGTAACTCAGTTGTAACTATATCGTCCCATTCTTTTCTCCATCGTTCAAATAACTCTTCGGTTTGCCCAATCATATTCAATTGTTTAACCTTTGTGAGTTCTTCCAAAACTGGACGATTCATCATGTTTATTTTCCAATTTTCTAATTCATCGACACCATTATAATATTTTCTTTTAATAAAATATCCCGCTACGAATAAGCAAATAGCAATGCCTATTCCTCCAATTATGTAATTCATTTGAAGCCCCCTGTTCATACACCGGCCATAATTCCGTATCTATTTTAACTAAATTTTATCTAATATCAAGGCAGTAATCCATCATTAAATAAAAACAGACTAACTGTCATAAAAAACTCAATCGAGTTCAACAAATCTATCCAATAATGCACGAGTTAAAACGATGATAGATGTCTCTTTTTAAGTAGGTTCCATTCTTTGTATTTATGATAACATGTAAACGACAATTTTTGACTATTATTTTATGTTTTTTTCATAATTTCGTCTACTTTTTTCATCGTTCGATAGATATCTTAATTATATAAGGATTTTTCATAAAAAACACGTATGGACTACTTCTTTATTAATCTTCCTGCTATATTAGGTATAATATTGATAAAAGTATGAATGGAAAGGGTGTTATTACAATGAAAAAGGACGGGCACATCCATACACCATATTGTCCCCATGGAACGAAGGATTCTCTTAAGCAATATGCAGAACAAGCCATTGCTCTCGGTTTCACGGAAATGACATTTACTGAGCATGCTCCCTTGCCAAAAGGATTTATCGATACAACACCAACACAAGACAGTAGCATAACGCTGGAAGTTTTACCTTTTTATTTAGAGGACGTGCAAAGGATAAAAAAAGAGTACGAAAAGAGAATCAAGATAAACGTAGGATTAGAAATAGATTATATAGAAGGATTTGAGCTAGAAATAAAAAATTTTCTAGCTCAATGGGGTCACTTTTTAGATGACAGTATTCTAAGTGTACACTTTTTGAAAAATCCAATGTCCACTCACTATGATTGCGTTGATTATAGCCCTGAATATTTTGGAAAAATGGTCGAACAATACGGAGGAGTTTCAAAAATATATGATTGCTATTATCAAACACTTTTAAAATCGATTAAAGCAGATTTAGGACCAGCCAAGCCAAAACGAATCGGTCATATGACACTTATACGTAAGTTCCACCATATGTACCCTTTGGAGCAAAACTTCCAAACAGTACTTTTCGCCATATTGGAAGAAGTGAAAAATCAAGGATATGAACTAGATTATAATGGAGCAGGTGTCAATAAACCATATTGTAAAGAACCATATCCACCTAACTGGATTGTTGAAGAAGCGGTAAAACGCAATATTCCATTGATTTATGGTTCAGATGCTCATCAAGCTCAAGATTTAGGACAGGGCTGGAACGTCATGTTATGGAATGATCGATAATTCTTTCTCAGTTAAACAAACGATATCATGAATCCACCGATGAATCTCTTCTAGGTATTTTCTTTTGAAGTAGTCTTCATGTAAGAATACATGGAGAACTTCCGTCACATAGTAAGAATGAATAAAAGGCATGGAGAGTAACCCTTTTAATTGAATAATGCTATAGGATATAGACTGTTTTCTAAATTCTTTGCTCTCTATTCCTTTTTCAAAAATTTGCGTAAAGATGTATCTTTCTTTTACATAATAGGTGGACATTATTTCTCTTACAACCTGTGAATCAATCGAAACCTCTCGCAAAACAAATCTTGTTAGTTGAGGATTTTTACATTGATAGGTAATAATACTGTCGACCATTCTTTTTAATTTTTCGGTTGGACTACCAGTTTGCAAGAATACCTCTTCTAACAGCTCTAAATAAGTTTCAAAAAAGTTCATATAGCAATATTCTAACAACCCCTGTTTTCCATTAAAGTAATAAGATATATTTGCTGTGTTTACCTTTGCCAATCCAGCTATATCCCTAATAGAAGTTCCATGATAGCCCTTCCGATTAAATAAGGAAATGGCTGCTTCTACAATAGCGTCCCTTGTTGAAATTTCTTTCATTTCGCCTTACCTCTTTTCTGTTGCGATTCCTTAAAAAGTATGGTTGAATTATTAAAAACTTCTATTATTTAGAAAGACTGTTTTTTGCAAATAAATCTTTGGGTTTTCACAATCTATTTTTTAGGCTGTTTTCGTAAAGTTTGTTGCTGTTACCCGCAGCTTGAATAGAATTTTCGCTTTCCGTGGGGAGAGCGGTGAGCCTGCGGAGTCTCACCGCTCTCGCTAATCCCCGTGGCGTCTGCATGTATTCAGGCTGCTTAGCTTTTCCAAATAATTAATTTCTCTATTGAAAAACAACAAACAGCCATTTTTAAAAGAATGTAAAAATAACATTTCACCTATGATTACACTTCTTTATCAAGATGGAGAATCCTCTAAAAGATTTCCGACAAAGTACTAACTTCTTCTGTATTTATCGTCAAAAAACAACATAAAAAACGAGAAAGAATGGTGATATACATGTTTAACGTCGAAACATATAATGGTAACCGCGAGGAACAATATCAATTAGTGATAAAACAATTAAATGCTTTATTAGAAGGAGAAACTAATGCAATAGCAAACCTTTCTAATGCGTCTGCACTCTTAAATCAATTTTTAAACCAAATCAATTGGGTGGGCTTTTATCTTGTGGAGGAAAACGAGCTTGTTCTTGGTCCATTCCAAGGATTACCTGCTTGTGTCCGCATTCCTTTTGGGAAAGGTGTTTGTGGTACAGCTGCCCTTAATAAAGAAACGGTAAGAGTAGAGGACGTTCATCAATTCCCTGGCCATATTGCTTGTGATGCAGCTTCTCAATCAGAAATCGTTATCCCATTATTAAAAGAAGACGGCACTATAATGGGAGTCCTTGATATCGACTCTCCAGAAAAGAATCGATTTGACGAACTAGATCAAACCTATTTAGAACAATTTGTAAGTTCATTAATGAAATTTTTATAATAAGCTAGCAAGAACTGCACTTAGCATGCTTGCAGTTAAAATGGTTTGTCATCATACGCAAGACTTCCCTTAATTTGAGGTCTTACTGCCCATTAAAAGTGAGATAAAAAAGGTGTTCTACCTTTCTCCAAAAGAGAAGTAGAACACCTTTTTATTCACTTACAAGAAGTGTATTTTGAATAATAACCTTGTCTTTCCCTGTTTCTTTCGCTATATATAGCGCTTTGTCTGCACGCTTAAAAAGTGTATTATACGTATCCTCACTTAGCTTATTCCAATAAGAAACTCCACATGATATGGTTACAGATGGTCTAGAATTTTCCCTTACCTTTTTTACTAAACGTTCAGCAATCGTTACACCTAAAGAAAGAGGCACTTTTGGTAGGTAAATTGCTAGCTCTTCTCCACCCCATCTTGAACCAACATCTGAACTACGAATATTATCTTTAATAATATTTGCAACTTGAATGATGATATCATCACCAATTTGATGACCATATGTATCATTTATCAATTTAAAATCATCAATATCGATTAGAATAAACGTACCTTCCTTATCTTCCATTAAAGATCGCTGAATTTTCTCATCCAAGTAACTTCTTGAATATAGCTTTGTTAAGTGATCTGTAACGACCATTTTTTCCAATTCCTCTCGTAATAAAGAATTGGTTAAAGCAAGGGTAGAATGATGAATCAATGATTGTAAAAGTTTAAATGTATCAAACGAAAAATGATAGGCATCTGGATGCATTACGATAGCAAATCCTTTTAATATGCCTGTTTGCATCATTGGTACAGCCATTATAGATTTATACTGTGTACCTTCTAGCTGCATACTGAAATCTCCTAAAAACAGGGAGTCTTTCTCTATTTGTATTTTCTCTTTGAAATAATCAATGTATTGACGTGATTCATGCTCAAAGAAGAAAGAAGAACTTCCTAGAAGTACTGTTGTGGAATTATTTTCAAGAGAAAATAGGATAAATCCCACTTCTTTTGCATCAAAGCTGGCGGATATTCTTTCACAAATATAGGTCATCATTTCATTTAAACGCAAATTGGAATTTAATTGGTGTGACGCCTCATTAATTAATTGTAAATCAGCAACTAATTTTTTGGATTGTTGATACAACTGAGCATTTTCCAAAGCCCCTCCTGCTGTATTAGCCAATAGAGAAATAAATTCCACTTCGTTTTTTGGAAACGAGATAACACCTGGGACAATAATTTGCAAGACACCATATACACCTTGTTTTCCTTTCAAAGGTGCATAGATGACCGAATTTTTGTCTTCTTTTAAGTTTTCAAATTGTAATTTCGCCGTAACATACGCTTCCATCGCAGCCATGTTTTCACTATCATATTCTAAGTCTTTTACTGGTAAATCCATCGGACTATTATTGTCATGTGAAAGTAACAAGTAATAATGATACGATGGATATACTTCTTTTAACGTGAAAATAACTTCTCTTAGCACGTCTTCCATCATCATGGACGAATGAAACTTTTCTGTTACTTTAAATAATTGCTTATATTTCTTTTTGTCTTTCGTAATGTCCACCATTTTTTGCATATTTCTAAAAAATATTCCGACTTCTTTCCCTACATCATCAAATAAAGAATTTTCTTCGATTGGATTGTCCCATAATTTCTTCTGAATCTTAATCGCTAAAATATGGTCAACTTTTTCCTTTCCTTTTAGGGCTAACATCATATAATCATGTACTGAATCATCCTTAATAGGTGACCGACAGAATTTATGTTCGCATGCCAATGAGACATCTTCCATTAAGCTAATAGTCTTCCCTATACGATCTTTTTTTTTCGGTGGATGATACAATCGTCCAACTGACATCCCATTCTTCACTGGTATAGAGCGTAACTTCAGCTGCGTCAAATACTTCTTGGATTGCTTTAAGTGCTTCGTGGATAATTATGTCATAATTCTCATTTATCAAATTCGTGTCATATAATTCAAAAAAACGACTTTTTAATATTAATATTTTTTGGTGGCCAAGGAAGTCCATGTATTTATCACCTAATTCACCTAACTATTCATTCTTTGATTTATTAAATCATATTTCTAAATATTAATACGCTAAGAATTTATAATAGATTAAAATAAATCGAAATATCTAATATCCATCCAGTTACGAATCATTTTATTTGACTATTATCGTATTGTTTCGTTATTTTAATACCTTTTTTGCCAATCTCAAAAGTATGTTGCTTTTAAGCATCCAAAAACAACAGACTTTAAGGAATAACCACATAATAAGATTAACGGGAAATTTTTTCTTTGAGGACATAAAACTAATGATGCTAATTACCAGCCTTAAAAACAGTTCTAAATACTTATCTGTTTACCAATGCAAACAGGAGGAATTCCACTCTTATAGCTCTTATATTGCCATGTAATAGACTTAAACATACTATGTAAAATGTAAAAGGATTAAGCGATTTCTGGAAATTACAACCTAATAATATAGTTAAATTATACTAATTATATCATATTGGCAATAAATAGGTAGATAAAAATTATTTTTGTATTCTGTTAAAAATCCCTGCTTTTCTAAAGAAAATAATACTGCGATTTCTATCATTCGAAATAATAATAAATACTACTTGACTTTCCACCTATAAAAATCATATAATATTCTTTGTGTAAAATAGCGCAGCATATGTAAACACTTTTTGTCTTATTTTGTTCCTCAAACTATGATTTGATGGTGTATTGTGTAACCCTTGGCTGCTAGGGCGAAGGTACATGAAGACAAAATAAACAAGAAGACATGTTACATCTGTTTTTATTTTACCAAATAAAAACATGAAGGAGGAGTCAATTATGGCTCGTTATACAGGTCCAAGCTGGAAACTTTCTCGTCGTCTTGGTATTTCTTTAAGTGGTACAGGTAAGGAGTTAGACAAACGCCCTTACGCTCCAGGACAACATGGTCCAAACCAACGTAAAAAATTATCAGAATACGGATTACAATTACAAGAAAAACAAAAACTTCGTCACATGTACGGTGTGAACGAACGTCAATTCCGTAATCTTTTTGATATCGCAGGCAAAATGACTGGTAAGCATGGTGAAAACTTCATGATCTTATTAGAAACTCGCCTAGATAACGTTGTTTACCGTTTAGGTTTAGCTCGTACTCGTCGTCAAGCACGTCAGTTAGTTAACCACGGTCATATCTTAGTTGATGGCAAACGCGTTGATATCCCATCATACCGCGTTAAGGCTGGTCAAACAATCACTTTACGTGAAAAATCTCGCAACCTTGAAGTTGTTAAAGAAGCAGTAGAAGTAAATAACTTCGTACCTGATTTCTTAACTTTCGATGCAGATAAATTAGAAGGTACATTCACTCGTTTACCAGAACGTTCTGAATTACCAGCTGAAATTAACGAAGCTCTTATCGTTGAGTTCTACTCTCGTTAATACCTTTGCTTTGCGAAGCACAATGTTAAAAGCCTTAGAAACCTTGTTAAATCAAGATTTCAAGGCTTTTTTCTTTTTATTCACTAACCGACCGGCGTATTAAATATTAAATATGAATGAAATTGGGGCTGTGATTTCAGCGCGTGTATACAAGTAGAATTTTTGAATAAGAGATATTACTTTCCGCTCCAAGAGTTAAAATTACTATCGTTAGCGTTTATTTTCTTCGCTATGACGGACAATCTCGTCAACGACGTGCTCGATCGGTGCGGTGGCATCGATTATAATTCCATTTTTCGGAATGTCTTCTTTCGTTTGGTGTAATCGCACAATGCGTTCCCTTTCTGATTTCTTTCCGCCCCACTCATTTTCCGGTCGCCCATCAAGCCGCTCGTTCAATGTGGTAAGGTTCACCTCGAGGACAAAGACGCTATCAAATAGATTTATAAATTTCGGAAAGTTCCTAGAACCACCGCAGAAAAATGTTACCTCCTCATCCTGGTTGGCAACCAAAGCTTTTACTTTATCTACACGCCAAATGTGGTGCTCATGCGTGCCACTATCCGTCGGTGTACCAGTTTCCGGATCACCTTGATAAGCCAATTCACGGTCACCATGAATGGCATGGTAGCCGCGCCTCTGCAATTCATTACAAACCGATGTTTTGCCCGTGCAGGAAACGCCTTCAATCAGATAATTTCTAATGCCCATGGCTATCCCCTCCATTCAGTGGATAAGCATTGTAAGCTATGCTTATCAGCGTTTATCCTTGAAATGTAATAACCGTTGATGCAAAAAAATACGATGGCTTCACTTTCACCATTTTTCATATAGACCTTAAAAGTTTGCAATCGCTTAAATTTTAACATTTCTTGTTGTTCTTGTTCAATCTGGACTGCCCCTTTATTTACAAAAAGAAACCTAAATAAAAAGCATTAATTCTTCTTGGATTAACGCTCAATTCCTTGGTTTCAAAAAGCCCTGGATTCCGCAAAGAACCAGAGCTTTTTTATTATTCCGCTATTTGAATTTAATGTCTTCTTTCAACTAAAAGTCGCTTTCTTCTCCCAAGGGAAACAGTAACTCCCCCCAATTAGCCTTTTCTTTCTTTTTCGGTTTTTTTACAATAATGTTATTTATATATAAGCCTTCTTCATAAAAAAAAGTTGCTACTTGTACTTGATGGAAGAATGGAAAGAACAAATCTTTTATTTTCATCTCTATGTCTCTAGTATATTTAATATTTGGTAGGCTTATTTGAATAACCGTTTTTTCCCGTTTTTGTTCATATACAAGCCAGTATTCATGAACGACCTGATAAATTATCTTTTGTAATTCCAATTCGTTTTTTACCTTAGTTTCTCCACTAGAAAGACCCACTCTATCTCCAAATGCTTTTTGATTCTTGGATAACTCTATTATTCCATCTTTTTTTTGCCCGACACTCCATTCAGGCGAAACAAGATCACCAGTCAAGATTGTTGGAAAGCAATCCATACGATCCTCAACTTTCATTTGTTGATTTAAATAGTTAATAATCGTAAGATAAGCTGATTGATTTTCACATTTATTTACCTGCATTAAGATTTGTTCATATATATTCTGGCGTAAATTAATTAAAGTAATAACATTATTTTTCCATTTTACTTTATCAAAAAGCATTTGAAATTCAGGTATCACATAACTGCTTTCAAAACGGCTTAAAGGATATTGAAAGGCGATAGAGTAATGTTCCTTTTCAAAATACTTCATCAGAAACATTCTCATCACAATATACTCTAAAAAAGGAGACGGTATATTTAAGACTTCACTGTTTAATTTCATTGATTTCACAGGAAAAGTAAGTCTATTCTACATCTTCCCGCTTCCCCCTCCTCCAATTAATTGTTTATGGATATAAGTATAAAGCATTTTATCCGATAAACAGATTACAATTGGAAAAAAATATATCTTTTTCACATTTTAGACAATATTTTGTAACAAAATGTTGCCATTCGAAAAAAAAGAGTTTTCAGAGGTAGTTTCTTATTTCAATTATCAATAACTTTAAGCTTTTTCCCACGGAAATTAAACTATCTTTACTAGCTAAATAAAACACACCCTAAAAGTTATCCTTTCAGGGCGTTTTCCCTTAAAACTTTATTAAATAATATTTTTTCTTTCCACGTCTAATTACCGTAAATTGTTCTTCGATACGATCTTCTGCTGCAAGCACATAATCTAATTCCTGTTTACGTTCGCCATTGATGTAGACAGCGCCGTTTGTTATATCTTCACGCGCTTGTCTTTTAGAGGATACAATGCCAGCTGCAACAAGTAAATCAACAAGCAGAGCTTCCCCTTCTGTATGTTCATATGTCGGCACATCTTTAAAACCTTGTTTGATTTCTCCCGCAGTTAAATTTTTAATATCTCCACTAAAGAGTGCTGCCGTTATCTTTTGTGCCTGTTCAAGGGCAGCTTCCCCGTGAATTAATTTTGTCATTTCTTCTGCTAACGTTTTTTGTGCATTGCGTAAATGTGCTTCTTCTTGTACAGATTTTTCTAATCCCTCAATTTCTTCTTTCGAAAGGAAAGTAAAGAATTTTAAATACTTAATCACATCAGCATCTGCAGTGTTAATCCAAAATTGATAAAACTCATACGGTGTTGTTTTTTCAGGATCTAACCAAACCGCTCCGCTTTCTGTTTTACCGAATTTCGTACCGTCTGCTTTCGTTACAAGAGGAATTGTTAATCCATAAGCCTTTGCTCCTTCTTGCATATTCTTTCTGATTAATTCAAGTCCAGTCGTAATATTCCCCCATTGGTCACTACCACCAATTTGCAATTTACAATCATTATGCTCATATAAATGTAAAAAGTCTAACGCTTGTAAAATCGTATATGTGAATTCAGTAAAGGAAATTCCTGTTTCTAGGCGATTAGCAATCGTATCTTTTGCTAACATGTAGTTAACTCCAATATGTTTTCCGTAATCACGTAGGAATGTAACAATATCCATTTTTCCTGCCCAGTCATAGTTATTAACCATAACCGCACCATTTGTTCCATCAAAATCAAAGATTCTTTCTAATTGGGCTTGCAAGCATTTTACATTATGACCAATAATATCTAATGTTTGTAGTTTTCTTTCTTCGCTTTTTCCACTTGGATCTCCGATTAAACCAGTAGCTCCACCAACTAAGACAATCGGACGATGTCCAGCATTTTGAAAACGTCTCAACGTTAGAAAAGGCAATAAATGTCCAATATGCATACTATCAGCAGTCGGATCAACTCCACAGTATAAACTAGTCATTCCTTTTGCTAATTGTTCTTTTAGGCCTTCTTCATCTGTCTGTTGATAAATAATCCCTCTCCATTGCAGATCTTCTAGTAAATTCATTTATATTCCTCCATTAATTGAATTATTGTCCCTGTCATATTTTTCGCTATTGCCTAAAAATAAACGCAAAAAAATCCCTGCATTTAATGCAGGGACGCCAAATTAGCGCGGTACCACCCAAAACTTGAGAAAATAATATTCTCCACTTCATTTAGAATAACGGTTCATGCCGTTCACTGCTACTAATTAAAACAACTTTCCCAGTGAAAGCTCCAGGAGGTAATTCATCCTTTTATTTATACCATTTTCCACCGACCAATGGCTCTCTGTTCATAGTGATAAAAGAACTACTTCTTCCCTTCAACGCAATAACGAATCAATATATAGTTAGCTTATTTTTATCATAAATATGCAGTTATTGTCAAACAAATATTCGAAAAAACAGGAAAAATATCGAACTCTGCCTATATTTCACTCCGCTTTATGCTATAATGTATGTGATTTTAGGGGGAATGATACCATGAATGAAAGGCCGAAGTGGAAAAATGCTTTAAGCCATTTTAAAAACTTCTTCACCAATAAACGAACACTAAAAGGTGCCCGTATAACCTATGAAGCAACATGGAATGTGGCTTTAGTTTTTATCATTATCATTGCAATCGGTGGTGCTTTTGGACTCGGAATTGGTGCAGGATATTTTGCTTCACTTGTAAAGGATGAGCCAATCCGTCCTTATGCAGCAATGCAAAAAGATATTTATAATTATGAAGAAACATCAGAATTATACTTTGCCAATAATGTTTATTTAGGAAAAGTACCAACTGACCTTGAAAGAGAGGAAGTTAAAATAAATGATGTTTCAAGCTATTTAAAAGATGCTGTGATTGCTACCGAAGATGAGAATTTCTATACTCATAACGGAGTAGTGCCCAAATCCATCTTCCGCGCATTATTTCAAGAAGTAACCAATGCTTCTACTCAATCAGGAGGAAGTACCTTAACACAGCAATTAATAAAGAATCAGATTTTAACAAACGAAGTCTCCTTTGAGAGGAAAGCAAAGGAAATTCTGCTTGCACTGAGGCTAGAGAAATTCTTTGAAAAGGATGAAATATTAGAAGCTTACTTAAACGTATCCACTTTTGGAAGAAATTCATCTGGAAGAAATATTGCTGGTGTACAATCTGCAGCAAACGGTATTTTTGGGATTGATGCGAAGGACTTAACTTTGCCACAGGCTGCATTTATTGCTGGCCTTCCACAAAGTCCATTTGGTTACACTCCTTTTACACAAGAAGGGAAATTAAAAAAGAATTTAGAGCCTGGTCTAAACCGGATGAAAACTGTATTAAACAGAATGTATGATCAAGAGAAAATTTCTAAAAAAGATTATGATGCAGCAATGGCATATGATATAACCAAAGATTTTATCGGCCCTCAAAAAAGCCCGATTGAGGACTATCCAGCAGTAACAATTGAGATTCAACAAAGAAGTATCGAAATCATTGCTGAGTTGTTAGCAAAAGAAGATGGATACACAAAAGAAGACTTACAAGAAGATGACATATTAGCAGAACAATACACTACAATTGCTGACCGTCAAATTCATCAAAACGGCTATAAAATTCATAGTACAATCAACAAGAAAATCTATGATATTCAACAAAAAACGGTGAAAAATTACTCCCTTTTTGGACCAGATAAAGAACAACAAGTTATTGATCCAGAAACAAAAGAAAAAGTGACCATAATGGAACCAGTAGAAACCGGAGCCATTATGATTGAAAACAAAACGGGAGCTATCATAAGCTTTGTTGGAGGACGCGATTATAATCGAGAAGCGACAAACCATGCTACAAGGAGCGAAAGATCAAATGGTTCAACAATGAAACCATTATTAGTATATGCTCCAGCCATTGAGCTTGGAACACTATCACCTGGGAGTGTTTTACCAGATGTACCTTTAAGATTAAACCCTAGTGCTCCAGGGAATGTTTGGCCAAACAACTATGATTCAAGATTTCACGGTTTAGTAACCGCAAGATTTGCATTACAACAATCATATAATGTTCCAGCAGTAAAAGCATATGTTGATATCCTGCCACAAAACCCAATAAAATTCGTAGAAAAAATGGGTATTTCTTCCTTAACTCCTGCTGACTATTCAAACAGATCAGCGGCTATTGGCGGAATTGAGGATGGGGTGACAGTTGAAGAAAATACCAATGCTTATTCTACATTTGCTAATAAAGGAAAATTTATCGACGCTTATATGATTGAGAAAATTGAAGATAAAAACGGCAATGTTATTTATCAACATGAAGTAAAGCCTGTAGATGTATTCAGTCCACAAACAGCTTACTTAACATTAGACATGATGAGAGATGTCATGAATCGGGGAACAGCTGCTGCCGTAAATAGCCGTCTAAAATTCAAATCTGATTGGGCAGGTAAAACAGGAACAGCGCAAGATTTTAAAGATTCTTGGTTAGTTGCCACAAATCCAAATGTAACATTTGGGGTTTGGACTGGCTATGATACACCAAAATCTTTAAAAACTAGTTCGCTGCCTTCTTATAGTAACCGAACTAACTACTTGTGGGCAGATTTACTAAACGCAGCTTACGACGTTGCTCCTGAGCTTGTAGACCCTTCTGAAAGCTTTAAAATGCCTGGTGGAATCGTAAGACAATCTGTGTGTTCTATTTCTGGACTATTACCTTCTGAGGGCTGCTCAAAAGCTGGACTGGTCACAACCGATTTATTTAAATCTGGTATGGCACCATCGAAAAGAGATGACAGCTTAGTAGCAGGTAAATATGTTCAAATCGGCGACAAGAAATACATGGCATTAGATTCAACCCCAAGTGAGTTTTCTGAATCAGGATTAATGCTAAATCCTGATTACATCGAAAAACTTTTTGGTATTCGTATCAGTGATCCAAGTATTCTTAGCGAAAACAACCAAAAGCTGAAGAATCTTATCATTCCTAATAATAAAATTGAAGACAATGGAAAGGCACCTAACGCACTAAAAATCAACCTTAAAGGTGATACGATAACCTGGAATAAGCATGGTGAAAAAGATGTTATTGGATATCGTGTATATAAAGACGGTAAAAAGGTGAAAAGCTTAAAAGCAGAAAATGCGTTGAGCTTTAAAGCTGGAAAAGGGACCTATATCGTTAAGGCGGTTGATATTGCCGGTAAAGAATCAAAGGCATCGAATGAGATTGTCATAGGCAATACGCAAGAAAAAAAAGAGGATAAAAATAAAAACGAAGAGAGTAAAAAGGCAGAGAATAAAAACACAGAAAAAAAAGACGCTAATAAACCAGCAAATAATAATGAAAATAAACAGCAGGACAACAAAGAACAAACCGAAAAAGCTGATGAAAAAGAGAATACTTAAAAGCGAAAGGGAGAGTCTACTATTGATTCTCCCTTTTGTTTTTATAGTTAGCTTCCAGTTTATTGTTCTTCAAAAAAAACAAAGCATTCAGCTTTGTTTTTTTAAACTCATTTTGTTGAATTACGAGATTCAATTCGATGTGGAAGTGTAACAATATGATCTTCCACCGTTTCTTTATTCATATATTTAGTGAGTAATCTCATGGCTACAGCACCAATGTCATATAACGGCTGAACAACTGTTGTTAGTTGCGGACGAACCATTAACGTTAATTTTGTATTATCAGAGGTAACAATTTCGAAATCTTCCGGTACTTTATATCCTTTATCTTCTGCCCCATGAATGACACCTAGCGCCATTTCATCTGACCCTACAAAGATAGCCGTTGGTTTATTATCGCTTTCCATTAACTTATCGAAGGATTCCATACCAGATTCATAGCTATAATCACCTTCTACTACTAAGGACTCGTTATATTCGATTCCAGCAACTTCTAGAGCCTTCTTGTAACCGCCTAATTTCTCATTTTTATTGATTGGTTCTTCCAATGATCCAAGTACGATTCCAATAGACTTATGACCCTTCTCAACAAAACTAGTCACTACATCATATGTGGCTTGCGCATAATCAATATTAACCGAAGAAATCTTTTTACTTTCTTCAATACTAGCTGCAAGAACAATCGGCACTGGTGACTTTTCAAACTCAGCAACATGTTCTTCTGTTATATTACCGCCCATAAAAACAATACCATCTACTTGTTTACCTAGCATTGTATTTAATAAGTGTAGCTCTTTATCTTTATTTTGATCCGAATTACTTAGAATAATATTATATTTATACATTGTAGCAATATCTTCAATACCTCTTGCTAATTCCGCAAAGAAGGTGCTTGATATGTCTGGAATAATTACGCCAACTGTAGTTGTTTTTTTGCTTGCAAGTCCTCTTGCTACTGCATTAGGACGATAACCTAATCGATCAATTACTTCTAATACCTTTTTTCTTGTTGTTGGTTTCACATTTGGATTTCCATTAACAACACGGGAAACAGTTGCCATGGAAACACTTGCTTCTCTTGCAACGTCGTATATTGTTATATTCATTGTTATTTCGCACTCCTTTTAGTCGAACTAATTTCTTCTATTATTTTATGGCAAGAAGCTATTTCCTAATCATCCACGATTCTCTTTTTAGCTAATCTTGTCTAATTATGTACTAATGATACGATATCACTGGAAAACCTGCAATGACAAGCTTTCATTTTTTTTCAAAAAAAACCGACATTTTTCCGGTTTTCAGCTAAAAACACCTTTATTTAAGCATTCTTCCATACAGTTTACCATAAAATAAAAAAAAATATAAATGAATTTATCATATTAACATATTAGAAACTATTAATTAAGTACGTTTTTTTCAAAATAAAAAATACCCTGTACTTGTTAGCAATTTTAACTAACATATACAGGGCCAATTTAACTTTCACAAATTTTCTATCCTTTTATGCTCTTATATATGGTGTAGATTGTATTGCACGGTAAAATTCATCGAATTGTTCAATATCCATTTGTTGTGCTGAATCAGATAATGCAACTGCTGGATCAGGGTGAACCTCTGCCATTACTCCATCTGCACCAATAGCTAATGCTGCCTTCGCACAAGGTAATAATAGATCCTTTCTTCCTGTTGAATGGGTAACATCCACGAAAACTGGAAGATGTGTTTCTTGTTTTAAAATTGGAACAGCTGAAATATCTAATGTATTTCTTGTAGCACGTTCATACGTACGAATACCACGCTCACAAAGGATAATTTGATCATTTCCTTGTGACATAATATACTCTGCTGCATTTATAAATTCTTCAATCGTTGCTGCTAATCCACGTTTTAAAAGAATCGGTTTTTTTACACTACCAGCAGCTTTTAATAATTCAAAGTTTTGCATATTACGTGCACCAATTTGGATTACATCAATATAATCTAATGCTGTTTCAATATGTTCCGTACTAACAATTTCACTAATTACAGCTAAATCATATTCATCCGCTACTCTTTTTAAAATTTTCAAGCCTTCTACACCAAGTCCTTGGAAATCATATGGTGATGTTCTCGGTTTGAACGCACCTCCACGCAGAAGCTTTAGCCCTTTAGCCTGAACAGATGCAGCCACTTGTGCTACTTGCTCATAGGATTCTACTGAACATGGACCAAACACAAATTTAGGCGTACCATCACCAATTTTTGTTCCTTTTACGTCGACAATAGTGTCCTCTGCCTTTTTCTTACGAGATACTAATAAAGCTTTGCTATCATCTTCTTGTTGCAATTGTAAACCCATTTTGAAAATTTGCTTAAATAAATGAGAAATAGTGGCATTATCAAATGGCCCATCATTTTTATTTACAATATGATCAAGCATTTTTCTTTCACGAACAGGATCATATCGATGTGCACCGTGGGTTCCTTTTGTCTGGCCAATTTTTTGGACTAGACTTGCCCTCTCATTAATTTTCTCTAAAATTTCTAAGTTTAACTCATCTACTCGATTACGCAATTCTTCTAATTCTTTATTGCTCACAATCATCTCATCCCTTCATTTAAAAAGCATAAAACTGTATAATTTCATTTATACAAATGCAAAAATATGTTACATTTCTCTTAATTGGATTAATTATAAATCATATTTATCGCATTGTCACTATTTTTCTTTAACAATTAAACGCTTTTAAGCGTTAAAGCGTTTAATTGTTTCAAATAATAAATCTTTTCCTATAAATTTATCTTATATTCTATTAACAATCTTTAAATAAAAAGAAGGTGCTTTCCCGTGCAAAGTAATGAGAAACTTTTTGCATTAGATATTGGTACTCGATCAGTTGTCGGAATTATCTTAGAAAAAAAAGAGGATAGTTATCATGTTTCCGATTTATTATCCATTGAACATACCGAAAGAGCCATGTTAGATGGCCAGATTCATGACGTGTTAGCTGTTTCCAAGATTATTAAAGAAATTAGAGAACAATTAGAAGTAAAACATGGACCTTTAAAAAGAGTAAGTGTAGCTGCTGCTGGAAGAGCATTAAAGACAGAACGAGCGTCTTTTGAAATGAACATCGAAAGAAAACCGCTTATTACAAAAGAAGATATATTACATATGGAGTTAACCGCAGTCCAGCAAGCACAAAGCTCTGTCGCAGAAAAAAATGACCGTGACAAAAGTCAATTTTACTATTGTGTTGGCTATTCGGTTCTTTACTATTCTCTAGATGATCAAGAAATGGGAAGTCTAATCGATCAACAAGGATCCCTTGCAAAGGTAGAAATTATTGCTACCTTTTTACCAAGAGTGGTTGTAGAATCGCTTATCGCTGCCTTGCATCGAGCTAATTTAGAAATGCAAGCGTTGACGTTAGAACCTATCGCTGCCATTAATGTCCTTATTCCCCCTTCTATGAGACGTTTAAATGTAGCCTTAGTAGACATTGGAGCAGGAACATCTGATATTGCAATCACAGACACAGGAACAGTTACTGCTTACGGAATGGTGCCTGTCGCGGGGGATGAAATAACGGAAGCAATCAGCGACGCATATTTATTAGACTTTCCATTGGCCGAAAAAGCTAAAAGAGAATTATCCCAAAGTGATCAAATTACAATTTCAGATATTCTTGGTTTTACAACTGAATTACATAAGGAAAATGTGATAAACGAAATTGAACCAGCTTTAGACAAATTAGCCGATACTATCTGTCGAGAAATTCTTTCATTAAACAATCATAAATCACCTAAAGCAGTGATGCTCGTTGGTGGTGGAAGCCAGACTCCAGCACTGCAACAAAAGATTGCTGAGATGCTAAATCTGCCTTCTAATCGTGTTGCAATTAGAGGAATCGATGCTATCACAAACTTAACCTTTGCAAAAGACTTCCATTTAGGACCTGAACTAGTAACACCAGTTGGAATTGCTATTGCAGCTGAGAAATCGCCAGTCCAATACAAAACAGTTTATATAAATGACCAACCCGTTAGATTGTTTGAAGTCAATAAACTAACCGTCGGAGATTGTATTTTAGCATCAGGTATTCGGATGAACCAATTATACGGGAAACCCGGCAACGCAATGATTGTATCCATAAACAATCAAAAAATAACGATTCCAGGTAGTCATGGAGAAGGCCCTACCATTTTAAGAAAAGGATTGCCATGCTCCTTGGAAGATACTGTAGAAGACGGGGAATCCTTAATGGTTTATCGCGGAAAAGATGGAGAACAAGCTATTGTTCAAATAAAGGATTTACTTGATACAGAATCTGACAAAAATATAACAATAAACAATAAAAACTATACCATTCATTCCAAAATTCTTTGCAATGGAAAAGCTGTTTCTGCTGAACACCAGATAGAAGACAAAGATGTTATCGAGTATCAAGCAGATGCTACTATTCAAGAAGCATTAGAATCACTCCATTTAACGAATATGATCGAAGAACTAAAACCTTTTCACATTTTAATTAATGGAAAAGAAACAGTCCTTCCTGCTTTCTCAGGAAAGATTATGAAAAATGGTCTTTCTTGTCGCTTAAATCAATTATTCGAAAATAATGATGTTATTCTATTAGAAAAGAGAAAAACGCCGACTGTTCAAGAATTGGCAGATAGAAAACAAATTTTAATGTACCAAGTACTGCCTGTATATTTTAATGATAAGAAAATAACGCTGACAAAACAGTTAGCACAAATACAAAGAAAAGGCCAAATTCTTCAAATGGATGATCTCCTATATAGCGGTGACGACATTAGAATCGAGCAAAAACCATTTGAGGGCTTTTTATTTCAAGATTTATTTGCTTTCGTAAATATCCATATGCCTCAAAATGGCGCAGGGTCTTTTCAACTGTTACGAAACGGGGAAAATGCAACCTTTTTAACGCCTATAAAAAAAGACGATCGGCTATCGATTGTTTGGCCTGCAAAAACAGAAAGCCCAACTACAAGCAACTAAGTGTCTCTGTTTGATAAAAGCTGCTATATCTAAAAGATGGTTAATTTCCGTATAGAGGGAATGTTTTGGAGTAATCTGAATACACGTAGACGCCATAAGGCTCATCACTCGCTCCATGGAAAGCGAAAAAAAAGTATTTAGACGGCGGGCAACAGCAAATATGAAAAAGACCTTAATAATCAAAACCACCAGTGTGAACTGGTGGTTTGCTCTGCGGCTAAAAGCCTCTCTTACCGGCCTCGGCCTTAAAGGCCCACTGAAAAGGTTTCCCTTCTGCACCACATTCACTCACCAATTCTAAAGAATTTCTTTATTTACTTCCGATTTTTCTCACCCGTGAACGGATCGAATTCTTCGAACAAAGTTAGCTGATCAGCCATATAATCTTCTTTCAGCTGATTTCTTATATATTCTTGTATTTGTTTCTTATTTCTCCCCACGGTATCAACGTAGAAACCACGACACCAAAATTTACGATTCCCATAGCGATATTTCAAATTCGCATGTCGATCAAATATCATCAGGCTACTTTTTCCTTTTAGGTAACCCATGAACTGCGATACACTTAATTTTGGTGGAATACTAACCAACATATGGATATGATCCGGACAGGCATTTGCTTCATGTATAATGACACCTTTTCTTTCACATAGCTCTCTTATGATTTGTCCTATACTCTTTTTGTATTTGCCATAAATAATTTGCCTTCTGTATTTTGGGGCAAAGACTATGTGATACTTACAATTCCATGTTGTATGTGCTAAACTGTTCATGTCCTTCATAAGGGCATACCTCCTTCTTGCGTGAGATAAAGTGGTCGGGAAACCAACTTTATCCTACCATGAAAGGAGGTTTTTTTGTTACCTCGCTATAAGCTCTCCGGAACCCCCGGCATAGCCAGGGGTTTTCGAAACCATCAAAAAACAAAAAAGGAATTCAGAATTTTCTTCTTCTGAATTCCTTTTTGTCTATATCCTGCATTATAAATATTCTATCTTTCTTTAACGGCCTTTTGTAAAGAGGCTATATTTATTTTCCTGTGTGATGCATGCCAAACTATATTATTATCTGCAAAAAGTAATGCTTGTGGAGATTCATGTCTTACTTGATATTTTTCAGCAATATAATTAGATAATGGTCTAGCCTCTTGTACAGCTAAGTAGTATGTATCTATTTCTTGATTTTCTTGCTCATATTGTTTATATTCATCAAAAGCATGAGCACTAATAGGGCATGTTAAACTATGCTTAACTAACCAAAAAGTATCAGTAGTCTTAACTAGCTCCTCAAATTTTTCGACCGTGTCTATTTTTTTCATTTTCATCCACCCTTTCGCTTGCCATCTAATTATTTGCAAACAACTCATTAAGATTAAACGGCGAATTTACTTAATACCTACATAGAAAAAACAGCCTATATACTTATTACTTCCTGCTTGGTCCGAAAAAGATTGGCTCTCTTGGAACGCAGAAAGCAAAGTGTGTATAGACTGCAAGCTTTAACAACGTTTTATACAGATATTGTTTTTATCATTGGTTATATTTACTTTCTGTCTCATCAAATGCACGTTTTGTTTCTTCTAATTTTTGTTGAATTTCATCGAATTCAGTACTTTTTAAACTTGTGCTTAAATCCGATGCTTGTTCCTTCAGCTCGTCAAAACGGTCTGAAGTATTCTCTTGACCTTTAGTGTTTTTCACCTTATCCATAATATCAACAGAAGTTTTAGTAACTACATTACTTAATTGATCTGTTTTATCTTTTGCAATAGAAATGAATTCTGATCCTTTTTCTTTTACTGTATCCGTTAACTCAATTCCTTTTTCCTTTAATACTCCTGCTTGTCCGTTCAAATCTTGAAGTAATTCTTTTCCTGGCTTTGGAGCAAGAAATAACGCAGTAGCTGCTCCAACAATCCCACCTAAAAATGCACCAAATAGAAAATCCTTAGAACTTGAGCTTTCATTTGCATGGATTATTTCTTGTTCTCGCTTCATCCTAACATCCTCCTTTTAATTGCTTCTTACACGAGTACGATTTTGTTCTGTTTTTCTAGCTTTCCATTGATCTTTAATATTCATAAACACTTTACTATATTGAACAATTTGAGCAATTTTATCTTGATTTTTTACAAGTGTATTTTCTACATTTTGTGTAATCGATTGTACAGATTGATTAAATCCTTGTACGCTTGATCCTACATCCTTCACTGCATCAACAACGGAATTTAAACTTTCTGATTTCTGTTGAATATCTGCCGCTAGATCATTCGTCTTTTGTAATAAAATAGTTGTTTCTCTCGTGACACCATCTAGTTGCCTTTCTAACCCGACGAGTGTTTTAGAAACACTATCCAGCGTAGTATGTAATGATTTCAATGTTCTCGCAACATAAATGACAAGAATTGTAAACGCAATAGCTATTAATGCTACGCTTAAGTATAAAAGATTTATCATCCTTATCGCACCTCCACTTTATTGGTCTTTTCCCAGATTCGCGTTTGCTAAAACCTTAGTTTTATTATAATTGGAAAAACTTTCAGAAACAAATGATTCCTTAAAAGCTCTTTTATGGTTTTATCGAGTAATAGGAAAAAGCTCTAATGAAAGGCGTAAAATATCATTTTAACTTATCCTATTTTTTCTTTTTAATGTATTTTATGGCTCTTTATCAAAACATGTTCTTGACTAAGAGCCGTAGCCGTATTGAATCCATTCTTCATTGCACTCCAATAAAATGTGTTGCTTATAGCACTCCGGATTGCGAGTGAAATAGTGACGACGCTGCAGAGCCTTGATTTTATTATTTTTTCCTTCAACCGATGCATTCGTAAAACGCAATTGATGATAATTACAGATTTCTTCTTGCCAATTGTGCATCGTTTTTAAACAGATTTCTACAATCGGATGGTCAATTGCTTTTCCTTGCGCCAGCCATCTTTCGTAACCTTTTTTGGCAAGGCTATACGATGGACTGCAGTCATACCAAGCAATGAAGGCTTCTTTCCATTCATACACTTGGCGAAGTAATTTCGCATAACCAAGCAGTCGTTTTAAAATCACCATTTCGTCTCTTGTGATCTGGTCATGACGTTTACCAAGAATACGGAAGTGTTGTTTTAAATCGGCTTTCGCACAGGGAGAAAGGCTCTTTTGAACCTGTTTTCGCATAGTTTGTAAGGTATCCGTTACGTAACGATTGACGTGAAAACGATCGGCAATTCGAATGGCATTTGGATACATTTCTTTTACGAATGTATGATAGCCTTGCGCTAAATCCATGACGACAGCGACGGGATTAAGCGTCTGCCAAATCGGCTGCGCTTGATAATAATCCTGTAATTCTGCAATCGTACGACCTGGGATGACATCTAAAAACGTGCCACCACGTAAATCGTGTAAGCCGGTGTTATATCGATGTCCTTTACGAATCGCAAAGTCATCGATACCCAGTACAAGACCCGTACTCACTTTAGCCTGTTGTGCGCATCGTCTTTGAACGCGAACCGACTCCACTGCCATCCATTGACGTACAACACGGTGAACCGTTGTTGGTGGTGTTTCAGAGAGGCGCGCCGCATGGGCAATCGTCGCTCCTATCGCTTGTTTCGGTAACGTGGCTTCAAATGCCTTTGTATAGCGCTTTTTTGGCGCAACACAGTCGTAATGCCACACAAAATGGGCATGACAATCTTTGCATGTTAAACGGATAGCGGGCAGCAGTAAATACACCCGTTTCCCAAACGCAGGGAGGTGACGTA
This sequence comes from Niallia sp. RD1, assembly GCF_024219955.1. Classification (NCBI taxonomy): domain Bacteria; kingdom Bacillati; phylum Bacillota; class Bacilli; order Caryophanales; family Bacillaceae; genus Niallia; species Niallia sp. RD1. The sequence continues at coordinate 5,327,943 of NZ_CP100420.1, forward strand.
CTTTTCGTTGATAAGCCGTGCCACGACGAATCGTTTGCGTTGATGCACATACTGGACAAGGCTGTGTGGCATCAATCGGTGTCACTTCAATGAGCACTTGATCTTTTACTTTTTGAATAGCACATACATTTAACTCTGGTAAATCGAGTAAAACCTTGATAGAATGGGAATGCATCTGTATACCTCGTTCTGTTGTTTGGTCGTACTTTCAACATTAACGGATACAGATGTTTTTTTGTACTCTTTTTTAAGCAAGAACAGATTTTGGCGTAGAGCCTATTTTATTATTGTTTTTTATTTAAGGAAAAAATTTTTTCGGGTACAATAAGAAAGTTATCACAAAAAAATTTGGAGGTACATATGAAAGATCCACGCATTGATCAACTAGCAAAAAATCTAATTAATTATTCCATTCGCTTACAAAAAGGCGAAAAGGTTCTTATTGAAAATTTTGGACTTCAAAAAGAACTTGTAAAAGCACTTGTACGCGAAGCATACGCAGCTGGTGGTTATCCTTTTGTTTCCCTAAAGGATAACGATGTAAATCGTTCTTTGCTTTTAGAAGCACAACAGGAGCAATATGATATGATGGCACAATTTGAAGCAAATGTGATGAGTAATATGGATGCATATATTGGGCTTCGAGCTGGTGATAACATTAATGAGCTTGCAGACGTTCCTGCAGAAAAAATGAAGATTGAAGGGTCAACCATTGGTAAACAGGTACATAGAGAAATTCGCGTTCCTAAAACAAGATGGGTTGTCCTTCGTTACCCTAGCCCATCCATGGCACAGCTTGCAAGAATGAGTACAGATGCATTTGAAGATTTCTATTTTGATGTTTGTAATCTGGATTATGGGAAAATGGACAAAGCAATGGATAATCTTGTAGCATTAATGAACCGCACTGACAAAGTTCGCTTAACTGGTCCAGGGACAGACTTAACTTTCTCTATTAAAGACATCCCAGCAATTAAGTGTTCTGGTCAAATGAATATTCCAGATGGTGAAGTTTATACTGCTCCTGTACGTGACTCGGTTAATGGATTACTAACTTATAATACTCCTTCGCCTTACCAAGGATTTACATTTGAAAATGTTAGCTTAAAGTTTGAAAATGGAAAAATTGTCGATGCAACAGCTAACGATACGGAGAGACTAAACAAAGTATTGGATACTGATGAAGGTGCTCGTTATATTGGGGAATTTGCAATAGGAGTAAACCCATATATTCTACATCCAATGCAGGATATTTTATTTGATGAAAAAATCGATGGAAGCTTCCACTTTACACCAGGACAAGCCTATGATAATGCTTATAACGGTAATAACTCCAATATCCACTGGGATATGGTAAATATTCAACGTCCTGATTATGGTGGTGGAGAAATCTACTTCGATGATGTTTTAATAAGAAAAGATGGAAAATTTGTTCTTCCTGAATTAGAAGCATTAAATCCAGAGAATTTAAAATAAGAAAAGCTGTGGGCACCCGTTTAGTGGCGTGACCTTCCTGAGCTTAATGGAAGTCCAGTAAACGATCGTGAATGCCATCAGCTCCTAGAAACTTATAATTTCTTAACTATTGAAAAAGGACTCTTACGTATAGGCGAAAGAGTCCTTTTTTATTATCCTAATGTTTTTTCATAAGCACTTTGATATTTTTGAATATCACCTGCACCCATAAACAAGATTACACTATCAGTATGTTCTTTTAAGGAAGAAACAGTCTCTACTGAAATAATTTTGCTTCCAGGTACCTTTTCAGCTAAGTCCATGATACTTAACTTTCCGTGATTTTCACGAGCAGAACCAAATATATCACATAGATAAGTAGAGTCTGCTAAATTTAAGCTATCTGCAAATTCTTGAAGAAACGCTTGTGTACGAGAGAATGTATGTGGCTGAAATACAGCTACAATTTCTCGATCAGGATACTTTTGACGGGCCGCTTCTACTGTTGCTTTAATTTCAGTAGGATGGTGAGCATAATCATCAATAATAACCTGTGAGCCAATTACCTTTTCTGTAAATCTGCGTTTAACACCTTCAAAGGTCATTAATCTTTCTTTCACAATTTCCGCATCTAATTCCTCATAATGACTAAGCGTAATAACAGCCAAAGCATTTAAAATATTATGGTCACCAAATGTTGGAATGGAGAATGTGTTGTAGTACGTATTACGAACGTAAACTTCAAAAGTTGTACCCTCTGTCGTTTTTTCTACATTTCTCGCTTGGAAATCATTTTCATCTCCAAAACCATAAAACACAACTGGTACTTTTGCTTGAATTTTTTGCAGATGTTCATCGTCTCCACAAGCAAAAATTCCCTTTTTAACTTGCCATGCCATTTCTTGAAAAGCAGAAAAAACATCATCCACATTAGCAAAATAGTCTGGATGGTCAAAATCGATGTTTGTCATCAACGCATAATCTGGGAAATAAGACAGAAAATGTCTTCTATATTCACATGCCTCAAAAGCAAAATATTCTGCTTCCAATACGCCTTTACCTGTTCCGTCACCAATTAAATATGCTGTAGGTTTTGCACCTTTCATTACATGGGAAAGCAAACCAGTTGTTGAAGTTTTTCCATGCGCTCCAGTAACAGCAATACTTGTAAATTGTTTCATAAAGTCTCCAAGGAAACGATGGTAACGAATAACTGGAAGACCAAGCTTTACAGCCTCTTCTACTTCCTCATGTGTATCTGGAAATGCATTCCCTACGATAACATTCATTCCTGGTTTAATATTTTCCCGGTGAAAAGGAAGAATTTTAATTCCCGCCTGTTCTAAAGCGATCTGAGTGAAAAATCTTTTTTCCACATCTGATCCTTGTACCTCAAAACCCATATCATGTAAAATTTGTGCTAATGCACTCATTCCCGACCCTTTTATACCTACGAAGTGGTAAATAGTCATATAAAGAACCTCCAACTACGCATATCTTTTAACAGTATATGATATCCTCATTCAATTTGCTCATTGCATTTATGTATGCAATTTTTGTTCCATTTTATTTTTCTCATTCAGCTTATTATTCATGTTCCAGCTGAACATTAACTTTTTTTTCCTTTTTTTCATTTCACATTTATACATTATACCATCTTTCATGATGAAAAACTATGCAACAATACAATTCCAATGTATGGAAATTACCAAACAGAAATGCTTCTGGTATTATTCCATTTCCTGAAATTGCAGTAATTCACTTTCTGTAATTAATACATCTCTCGGTTTTGTCCCTCTTGCTTCAGATATAAATCCTTGCTTCTCCATCATATCAATTAACCTCGCTGCTCGATTATACCCTATTTTAAAGTTTCTTTGAAGACTAGATGTAGAAGCACCACCTTGTTCAATAATAAATTCGCATGCTTCATAAAATAGCTCATCTTCTTCTTCAGACATTTGTACCTTTTTTAAAAGCTCTTCTTGCTCAAATAAATATTCTGGTTTTCTTTCTCTTCTTACGTGAGCAACCACTTGGTCAATTTCTTCATCTGATACATACGTTCCTTGTAATCGTACTGGCTTGGATGTGCCATTTTCTAAGAACAGCATATCTCCCTTTCCTAACAGTTTTTCGGCACCACTTATATCAATCACTGTTCGTGAATCAATTTGAGAGGAAACAGAAAAGGCGATTCTTGTTGGAACATTTGCTTTTATTAAACCTGTAATAACATCTACAGATGGTCTTTGCGTTGCAATTAAGAGATGAATTCCGCATGCTCTTGCCTTTTGGGCTATTCTGCTGATTGCTTCTTCAACATCAGCTGGAGCCATCATCATTAAATCCGCTAACTCATCAATAATAATCACTAAATAAGGCAATTTTTCACTGTATCTTTTATGCTCTTCTGCTAATTGATTATATTTTGAAATATCTCTAACACCTACATGTGCCAAAAGTTCGTATCTTCTTTCCATTTCTTCTACGGCCCATTTTAAGGCAGCAGTTGCAGTCTTTACATCGGTAATAACCGGACTTGCCAAATGTGGTATATAGTTATATGGAGCCAACTCAACCATTTTAGGATCTACTAACAATAACTTCAGTTCCTCTGGCTTTGCCTTATATAGCAAGCTTACAAGCATTGTATTTATACATACGCTTTTTCCAGAACCGGTTGCTCCCGCAATTAATCCATGAGGCATTTTTCGTAAATCCGTCACAATTGGTTTACCGGAAATATCCAGCCCCATAGCAACTGTTAAAGGAGAAGAAGAATTTTTAAATTCATCGCTTTCTAAAATTTCTCTGATTAGCACTGGCCGGCTATTCCGATTCGGCACTTCAATACCGATTGTATGTTTTCCAGGGATAGGTGCTTCAATTCTTATATCCTTGGCAGCTAAACTTAATTTTAAGTCATCAGATAGGTTTGTAATTTTGCTAACCTTTACTCCTGGTTCGGGTTGAACCTCGTATCGAGTAACAGAAGGTCCTTGAGTTACATTTACCACTTTGGCATGAACATTAAAATTAGTAAATGTATCATTCAAAAGCATCGTCTGCTCTTCAATCCATCCATCCTTTTCTATTTGTAAAATAGGGGGATGCAACAAATTTTCTTCAGGAAAAACATAGTATGGTAAGTTATGATAAACCTCTTCATCCTCTTCGCTTAAAGGTTGAACTATTTCTTCGACCTTTGGCTCTGGCTTTGGCTTATCATAAACTTTTTTTTCGATTTTTTTATTCGCCAATGACTGTCTGTCTTTATTCAGCATCAACACATTAAATGGTAAAGGACCTTTTCGAGTAGGAGGTTTTCTCTCCAATGTTTTTTCTGAGGAATCTTTTTCTTCCTTTTCTTCAACAACCTCCTCGCTATTTTGCAGGAAGGTTTCTTCTACCTTTACTTCTGTTTCTTCAAACCGCAACAACGGTTGCTCATTATGTTCCTGCTCATCTACTAAGCTTTCTATCTGCCTATCTACTTCATTATCCTCCCAATCCCTTTCAAGACTAACAGGTGAAGCAATCTTTCCTAGTTCTAATGAACTATCTACGTTATTATAATGATGTGCATCTTCCTCTTCATCTAATGATTCTTCTGGATACGGAGAAAGAATCGACTCTTGTTTATGCTCTTCCATTGTCATTGTAGCTTGTTCTCGAACTAGGTCTATCTCATCGGTCGTTTCGACTTCCTGAGTTATTGCTATCTCTTCAATTACTTCGACTTCCTGAGTTGCAGCTATCTCTTCAGTTACTTCCATTTCTGGAGTTACTACTATCTCTTCAGTGACTTCGGCTTCTGGAGTTACAGCTATCTCTTCGGTTACTTCGGCTTCTGGAGTTACAGCTATCTCTTCAGTTACTTCCATTTCTGAAGTTACTGCTATCTCTTCGGTTACTTCTACTTCCTGAGTTGCAGCTATCTCTTCAGTTACTTCCATTTCTGAAGTTACTGCTATCTCTTCAGTTATTTCCGCTTTTGGAGTTACAAATAATGCATCAGTCACTTCCACTATTTCCCGCACCACTTCATCTTGCCTTTCTTGTGATTGTATGACAGATGATTTTTGCCAACCGTCAACAGGCTCTTTTATTATAGGTCGTGATGTCGTTGTGCTTGTTTCTTTTCTTTCCGGACGATTATATCCATATATCGGAGAAACAACTTCCGTCGGCTTAAACGGACGATTTCCACTATATGTATTTGATACTTGTTCTTCCTTGAAATTATTTTTCGGCTGTTCCGTAAATTGTCGTTTAAATGGTTGATTGATTTCTTCCTGATCATTTACAAATGATTGCCTAGGTTCTCTTCTTTTCTTTCGGTCTACTTCTTTCCTATCATCTTCATCCCCATCTGGTATTAACGGAAAACGAAAATTACCTTTTGGATATTGATAGAGAACTTTGGAATCCATCTCTTTCTTCCATGCTGTGGATTCAACATTTGGTTGATTTTCTATCTCAACCGTTTTTTCAACTTGGTTCAGCTCCTCTTCTTCACTAACAAACTGTTTAAATACTTTCTTGAACCAATTCACACTTAATCACTCTTTCTTTCAAATCTCATTACTATTTTAACAGTTATGTTCAGAATTTCGAGTACTATTTTTTTAACAACTCTCCCTTTCCCTCTTTAGATAGAGGTTAAACAAAGACAGCTGTCCCTTTTTTTGGCTCATTCTGTTCGAGGCATTCTACACGTGCCATTATAAGATGTAAAAACAAACTGCAATATGTTAAAGTGAAACTTCCATCCGAAGAGTTTTCCTTCGTCCCTCACAGCAAGTTAGTTGAACCATTTGGACCTTTATGGACAATTGATCCCGCTCTATCTTCCTCAAATTCTCTTAAGCTTAAAGTCAGAGTCTTACTGTCCGTTAAGGGTGGGATAAATGGAACAAATGAATAAAACAAAAAAGAGACACTTTTGAAAGCTAATTTAGTCCTAATTGCCTCTTTCATTAAGTCTCTCTATATAATTAAGTTAAAACAGGGAACTTTACATATGGAAAAGATTACTTTCATTATTTAAAGAATAGACGGCATTTATTTCATTTTTTTAATCTACATAATTGTTATTTTAATATAAACACATTTCAATTAGATGTCATTCAAAAGTAAATTATAAATCGATTTGATTACATTTTTTCTATTATTTTTCTCGTTTTTTATTTTTCCCTAATATAAAGATAGGTTCTAATTCTCCACCTTCATAAAGAAAAGACAATGCCGTAATGGGAACTCTTCCACTTGCAAAAAAGCTCATTGTCATTTGAGCAAGAACATCATATCCTGTTTCATTTCGAATATCCCCAATAATAAGCACATCTTGATGCGGTACAGCAACAGTCATGGTCCCTTCTACCTTTTCGTTCATTTCTTTTAGAAAAGCATCATTTAGTATTCTACTTGCATCATAGCCATCATTGCTATTTAAGAAATAAAAAATATTTCCTGCCACATTGTCAGACTTTACTTGTGTGGATAGAGATCGAACATTAAAAAGAGCCATCTCTTTTATAGAAGCAGGGGTCCATTCTTCCTTCTCCATCAATTTCTCATCAACAAGACGGTAAGTATTCCCCATATCTAAAGCATAATAAACTCTTGTTTCTGCTGTATGTTCATCAGTTATAAATGGAATTTCTTCGTTTGACTGTTGCGGAAAAGAAGTCGAACGTATGACAGGAAATAGTTTCTTCTCTTTCCCTTCTATTTGCCCATCTTTTTCAATAGCACCTAATCCATGTTCGATATAATAAACAATCTCATCTACTGCTTTTTCTTTCTGTGTTTCCCATTTAGCAATGATTTCAGGTAAAGAAACAGTAACTCCTTTTCCCGTTACTTTACTCTCTATGCGAACTTGATCTTTTTTACTATCAAAAGTAAAAGTTCGATCTTCATTGCTTATTCTTTGTTTAAGCATATCCTTCATTTTCTTACTCGTCATTTTCACGATTGCTTCACTTCCGTCCTTTAGATTTCGTCCTATTATTATACGCTAAATGATTGTATATTCATCTCTTTTGATACTACGTTTTTTACAAACACAAGGAAAAAGGTTATCTCTTATAAAATTATAGCAAGGAACTATTTGTTTTCCTTAACTACCTTTTTATACGAGACAACCTTTATAGTATAAACGCCTCTTTAACACGTTTCCGCCACTAATATTCCTATTACCTTATATTTTTCTTATAGAGACTCAATAAACTTTTCAATTTCTTCTTGTGTTTTTCGATCTTTGCTTACAAATCGACCAAGTTCTTTTCCGCCTTCAAATGCGATAAAACTTGGGATGCCAAACACATCTAACTCTATACATGTATCAATATATTTGTCTCGATCCACATGAACAAATGTATAGTTATCATATTTCGCTTCTACTTCTGGCATAAATGGTTCGATAAATCGGCAGTCTCCACACCATTCTGCGGAAAAAAGAAAAATATGTCTTTCAGAACTATTTTTTAACTCTGTAAATTCTTCCACTGATTGCAAATCTTTCATTGTATTGCCCCCCTAAATAATTGAAGCCTTTTTATAAATAGTATCAGAAAAATATGTTCCTCACTACTAATATGCTTTCCTACTGCTTCCTTTTTATCACCTTGAATCCAAGCTTTTTCTAAGTTATTTTGACTATTTCTAAAAAAGCTTACAATGACTATTGTCCTATTTAATAATTACATCTATAATTATTAAATATTCAGTTTTTTAAGAATATTTAATCAAAAGAGGTGATTAAATGAGAACGATTAAAGCAAAATTATATTTTATTTTAGGTTTAGCTATTTGCGGATTAATTTCTTTATTAGGTGCTATATTATTTTTTAACAGTGTGCAAACGGAAAGTAAGCAGCAAGAACTGCATCTAGCTTCTATAGTTGGAGTGGGAAAAGAGATAAAAGCAACTATTTTGCAGACACGTAATGTGGAGGGGGAATACCTTCTATTACCAAACTATGCTTTAGGGGAAAATGTAAAAGAAGAAGTGAACAAACTGATACTTCTAGCTGAACAATACAGTAAGGATCGTATGATTTCTGAGGAACTGCAACAGAAATTTAAGCAAATAGCATTAGAAGGAGATGCCTACTTAAAAGGATTTGAAACATTATCATTACAATATGAGGCGATCGGTTATGAAGCCTACGAAGGCTTAAAAGGTGATGTTCAAAGCTCTATTAAAGAACTGCAGTCCATAATCCAGTATACGAACGATAATATTCTTATTTCTGAGCTCCAAGAACTACATAAAAATGAAGAATATTATATCTCTACCCAAAATCCAACTTTTTATCAAAATTTCCTTGAGGTTTCATCAGGATATGCTGAAAGACTAGAAAAGAATAATTCCCTTTCTGCAGAGCAAAAACAGTCCATTACATCTAGTTTTAACCATTATCTTACAGCAATGCAGGAAATACACAAATCCTATGAAGGAAGTACATCCTTTATTACTGCCTTCGATTCACAATCCAAATCCATTCAAACTGAAGTACAAGAACTAGAAAAAACGATTATCAGTGAGCAAGATAAACTGAATATAGTTTTACATCAAAAAAGTAGAATGTATACAATTATTATCATTTCAGTCAGCATTCTAATTATTTTTCTTTTATTTATCATTGGGTTAATTCTTTTAAAGAGGATATCCAAGTCTATTCAATTACTAATCACAGCAGCTCAAAAAATCAGTGCAGGAAATTTATATGATCGCATTCCTATCACAACGAAAGATGAAATGAGCATACTTGCAACAGCATTTAATCAGATGGCGGAAAAAGTTCAAGATAGCTTACTTTTTATCTCTACTACAGGAGACCAACTACATGCCTCTTCGCGACAATTAAGCTCAATCTCAGAAGAAACAACCGCTCAAGCTAATGAAGTTGACCAAAGTATTCAGCAAATTGCAATAGGAGCATCTGACCAAGCGAATCGTCTTCACAATAGTCTTCAAAATATAAAAGATGTGGAGAATAGAATAGAAGAGGCGGATATACTGGAAAAAGAGGTGACAAAAGAAGTTTTATCGGCTAGTCAAGAAAGTAAAACAGGACTTAGGATTGTAAAGGATTTAGAAGATATATCATCTCATTTCCTCCAATTAACAAAAGTTCTAACAAATAAAGTAGTACAGGCAACTCAATATTCAGAAAAAATCGCATCGATTGTTGATACAATTCAAACGATAGCAGATAGTACAAATCTCCTTGCCTTAAATGCTGCCATTGAAGCAGCTAGAGCTGGGGAAAGTGGAAAAGGATTCACCGTTGTCGCAACCGAAGTCCGCAATTTAGCAGAAAAGTCGAAGAAGGAAGCAGAAGACATTCAATTATTAGTTTCAGAAATGACACAAGAAATGAATCAGCTTAGAGAAAATGCTGACCAATTAAACGAATTTAGTAGTAGCCAGGAAAAATCTGTTCATACGACAAAATCTGTGTTTGAAAATATAGTAGATTCCATTTCCAATATAAACATAAAAGTAGTTACCATTAACACTGCGATTACTCAAATCAAGGAAGCTAATCAATCTCTAAAGCAGCATGTTTTGGAAGTATATGACGTTAGTCAATCTGCCGCTGCCTCAACACAAGAAGTATCTGCATCTAGTGAAGTTCAATTAGAAACTATAATAAAAATAAATGATTCTGCCTCTCTTCTCTATCAAATCTCCGTAGATCTACATAGTGAAGTTAGTCAGTTCAAACTCTATGCTATTGATGAAACGACTAATAAGCAAAACAAAATTATCTAAAACTTTATATACAAGAAGGAGTAGGTTAACTTAGAATCACTCCTTCTTCTATTTTTTTATTCATTATGTTGCTGAAATTTCATTTGTCCTACAAGTAATTCAACAACATGTTCAAACATAGATGTTCTATTAATTCTTCCAGATGTAAATATCCCAATAGCCCCTTCATATGAACGAACATTTTCTTTGTGTGCATATTCATCCATAACTGGGCCTAATTCTCTCCCTGCAAGTAATTCTATTTCGATTTCATTTGGCAATGGTATTCTTGCTCCGCTAGCAATAAAGGTGGTTCCATCCTTTAATACAAGTGCTCCCCAATTAGTTAAAAAGAGGATATTATTTGTTCTTTGCACTCCACCTTCCAATCCAATTCCTATCTCTCCTTTGCCCTCTTGCAGTGCGGTCATCGCTCGATTAATTGCTCCCTTAATCGTTTCCTCATCTGAAAATGGTTGGTCGCTTACACCGGAGCTAACGTTAAATGTCGCAAACTCGATATTTTTATCTTTTCCGAGACTATTTTGCACAGCTTTTACTTTTGCCTGATTATTTGTGCCAATACAAACCTTCACTTAAATTCTCTCTCCTAACCATTAGTATTAAAGAAAACTCCTGCAAAAAAGGCATCTCAACAATTAACAATTATAGTTGAGATACCTTTATCCATATATAGTTTTCGTAAACCAGTTTTATATTGTACCTAAAGTCTTAAAGATTTTTAAAATACAAACAGCTATTATTGATTAGCTCGCAATGTTTCAATGGTTGTACTATCTGTCGTTTTCACTAATTTAGTAAGCAGTTCCTTGGCAGCTGCATAATCATCAATATGAATGATGGATGCACTTGTATGAATATAACGAGAACAAATTCCAATTACAGCACTAGGTACACCTTGATTGGAAATATGAACTTGACCTGCATCAGTTCCACCAGGTGAAATAAAGTACTGATAAGCAATATTATTAGACTCTGCAGTATCTAATATAAATTCTCTCATTCCTTTATGCATAACCATTGTGCGGTCATAAATACGCAGTAACGCTCCTTTTCCAAGCTGTCCAAATTGATTTTTATCCCCTGATGCATCATTTGCCGGACTTGCATCTAAAGCATAAAATACGTCTGGTTTAATCATATTGGCTGCTGTTCTAGCCCCTCTTAAACCAACCTCCTCCTGTACCGTAGCTCCAGAGAATAAGATATTTGGAATCTCTTCACCTTGAAGATTCTTTAACAATTCAATCGCTAGTCCACAACCGTAACGGTTATCCCAAGCTTTCGCCATAATTTTCTTTTCATTAGCGAGTTGTGTAAATGGACAAATTGGGACAATCATCTGACCAGGCTTAATCCCAATTTTTAACGCATCTTCTTTATCATCTGCACCGATGTCGATTAGCATGTTTTTTATATCCATTGGTTTGCTTCTTGTTGCTTCCTCTAAAAGATGAGGTGGTATGGAGCCAATGACGCCAATAATCGGGCCATGATTCGTTTCTATTTGTACTCTTTGTGCCAATAAAACTTGATTCCACCATCCGCCTATTGGTTGAAAACGAATCATTCCATTATCCGTAATGGATGTTACCATAAAACCAACTTCATCCATATGGCCTGCAACCATTACAGTCGGACCATCCTCTTTTCCTCTTTTAACTCCGAAAATGCTTCCAAGATTATCTTGGACAATTTCATTGGTATAAAGACTTAATTGCTCTTTCATAAAAGTTCGAACTTGATGCTCATTTCCAGCAATCCCTGGAAGTTCTGTTAAAGTTCGAAACAAATCTAATGTTTGTTGTTCCATTATAGCAAAGCTCCTTTTATTACTATGTATTTTAATAATATATTTATTGTACCGAAATATCTAAAGGCATACCACTACTTTCCACTAACTGATTGCAATTTATGCCTTTCCATTCTTTTTAGCCGAAAGGGAGAAAAAAATCCTAGGCATTTCTTCTATAACATAAATTAGATATAATAGAATTATCTAGTTTTTTTGATAGAGCTATTTCCATTGCCTAATGAAATTTTATTGAAAATTATCTAAAAAAACAGCTAAGGGGTTAAAGTTATGAATTGGAAACATATAATAGGCGGCGTTGTTGTAGGAGTAGCCGCAAGCTATATCGCCAAGGAAGCTATTTCTAAAAACAGTGGTCTTTCAAGTGAGCAGGTTTTATATATAGCCAAAACCGCTTTTAAAGAAAAGGGATCAATTAACGGATCTTGGATTAATATGGAGAAAGAGACGCTTCACACAGTGGACTCTTCTTTTACCGTTTATAGAGGTGGTATTACACGGATGAATGGTGATACACAAGAAGTATTTGAATTCGTTTCTGATAGTGAGACAGGTAAGATTATTGACATTAATCAATTATCATAAGTGTTTTTAATATTTTGCCAACACTTCTAGTAAATAGCACTCTAATCATAAAAAAGAGCTATCTCCATTTATACGAGATAGCCTTTTCCACAGTTATTTAAATTGCACTTCACAACGATATATTCTATTTCCTCTATTAGAAAATTTTTCTTCATACTCTGTCATAATATTGCCTTCAAAATCACTATTATGCAGGTCAAGACTTACATATTTCAAAAGCATTCCGTATTCAGAAAAACTTCTTAAAGAATACTCAAATAAACCTTGATTATCTGTTTTAAAATGGATTTCTCCTTGATTTCCAAGCACAGACTCGTAGGAAGCTAAAAACGTTTTATACGTAAGTCTTCGCTTTTCATGTCTCGTTTTTGGCCAAGGATCAGAGAAATTCAAATATACTCGTGCAATTTCCCCTTTTTCAAAGTAATCCTTTAGTTTTTCAGCATTCATATTCATTAACTTCAAGTTTGGTACCTCTGCCTCAATTAAGCGATCTAATGCAGAAACAATAACACTCTCCTGAAGCTCTACGCCGATATAATTGATGGAAGGATTTGCTTTTGCCATTTCTGTAATAAATCGGCCTTTTCCGGTACCAATTTCAATATGGATCGGCCCTTTCTGACTAAATGCCTGATCCCATTTACCTTTCCAATCTTCTGGGTTTTGGATAACATATTGTGGATATGCACTTAACTTATCTTTCGCCCATGGTTTATGTCTTAATCGCATGTGGACACTCCTTATTAATAACTATCGTTTCAAACAATATCATGCATTATACATGGATGCAATACTCTTTTCTTGGCAATTGATTTTTTTGAAGGATAAATTTACATTACGAACATCTGTATAAAGAAAAAAAGAATTCACAAGCTATAAGTGAATTCCTTAACTGGTATTTGAAAAGAATGATTTTACTCTTTTCATACTAGAACCTATAGAAAGGGTGTTCTAAGTATGCCTATAAATCATGAGCATCAACTAACTTTATTAGCTGATATTCTCAGTAATCAACAAACCGACTGCTGCGGATCTGTAGCAGAATGCGAACAAATAGAGAGGTTGATTACTTCCTTAAGAACCAATGATCAAATTGATCAAAATATTCTTCCAATATTAGAGGAAATACACCGTTACAGTGAACAAGGTGTTAATGCCTCTGATTTAGACAATCATATCCATTCATACCAAGATCAATTGTCTCAATGGGTAGATGGGATTAACAATTTTTCATAATAACTAATCGATTTATATGCAAACTTAATCAATATCATGTAAAAATTGCATCCATCTTTCCATCTCGCTATAACGCCCCTTCTTCTTGTACCAGCGTATGGAGTTGATGGTTTGGGCTATAACATACCATTTCATTCGTAAGGATAAATGATCTGTTAGTTCATACCCATATGTGTGTAACCAATTTTTCCAATCTTTCTTTGGAATATACCAATAAAGTAACATTCCTAAATCAATTGCTGGGTCTGCAATCATCGCACCATCCCAATCAATTAGATACAACTGGTTGTCTTCAGAGAGCAACCAGTTGTTATGATTAACATCACAATGGCATACAACATGCTCCGTTGTTTTCATAAATGGAAGATTATCCTCTAAAAATTGGATATAACGTGTGATATCCTCGTTTTCTTTTAATTCATCGTCTATCTCTGCTTTTATAACTGTCAAAATCATATCAGGATGAAAAGACGTTTTACCTAGCCTTTTGAGCATCTCTAATAAAGGCTTAGAGGTATGAATTTTCTTAAGTAACATGGTTACTCTTTCATCCGTCATATCGGAATGACCAAATTCCCTACCAATCAGCCATTGCTGAGCAGTAAAAACATCTCCGTTTTCAAATCTTTTTGTCCAAACAAGTTTTGGGACGATTCCTTCTGCAGAAAGCACAGCTAAAAACGGAGAAGAATTCCGCTTCAAAAAAAGCTTTTGTCCATTATTTTGTGCAAAAAAGGCTTCGCCTGTTTCTCCACCTGCAGGGGTTATTTCCCAATCTTGCCCTAATAAATGTTCCAAAATTGTTCACCTACTATATATTATGCTCCAAAAAAAAGATGAGAAATTCCTGTTTGAGTCTTTTTTGTCCTAAATTGGTAGGAAGAACAAACAAAAATGGTTATTAGCTATTCATCAACTATAGAAAATTTACACTCATCGTAAAGCAATCTATCTTCACATTAGCACATACGTGCCTAAAATTTAATGAGATAAAAAAGAAAAAGGACATAGTATCCATACAATTATACTATGTATCCAATATTTCCAATCATTTTATATTAAATTTCACCTAAATACATATCTTTAATAGAAAGTTTCTCATTTAAATATTATCTCTTATTTCATTTTTTAGTCAAGTGAATCTCCGGTTAAAATGAATATTTCTGCTAAATTTTTATTAGATTCTTCTATTAGGACAATCGCTCACTGTTTTTTGAATATTAAGGAAATATATCAGCATACTTGCCAAGCTCCTATTACTTGGCGAGTATCGTGATACTAATAGGATTCATCATAATTCTATCTCCGTGAACACTTGGATATTCATCCTGATATACCACACCGTCTTCCACAATTATGTTCCAATCCTCTTCAGAACAATATGCTTCTTCGGCAGAATCATTTACATTAATCAATACAAGGATGGTTACCCATTCATCCTTAAAGCCTTGTAAGTCATGTAATAGATACTGGATTATATCATTGGATTGCTGATTAATCGTTACATGTCTTTGTATGTCTTCTACAGATTGAAGTCGAAAGGCTTTATTCCTTTTTCTTAATAAAATTAAGCCTTTTATATATTCAACATTATTTAGATATTGATCCTTTCTATTCCAATCTAGCTGATTAATTTCGTCTGGTGATTGATAACTATTTTCCACACCATACTTCGTTCGAAAAAACTCTTGCCCTGAATGCAAGAAAGGTATCCCTTGACTAAGAAGTACGAGAGACGTTGCAAGCCGATGTCTTCTTATCTTCTCTTCTGCTGACTCATTAGAAAAACATATATCAATCTTATCCCATAACGTATGATTATCATGAGATTCCACATAATTTACAGATTGACCAGGTTCAAAAAACATCCCTTTATCCTTATAGGTTCCAATGCTTCCAGCTAATAATTCAGGGATCTCATCTTTATATTGCTTATTTCCAAGCGCATATCCTCGATCATATATATCAAAGGTACTTCCTTTTAATTTATCTCTAAATTGGTCATTAAACTGTCCAATCCTTGGCAGTAACTGTTGATTAGCAATAATTGCCTTCTCATCATGATTTATAGGGGTTGCAAGATCCCATCCTTCCCCAATTATTAATATGCTCTTATCGACATTATCACATATTGCACGTACTTCCTTCATCGTTTGGCAATCTAGAATCCCCATTAAATCAAAACGCAATCCATCAATTTGATATTCTTCTATCCAAAAACGGACAGAATCCACAATATAGCGTCTCACCATAGATCTTTCAGAAGCTATGTCGTTCCCTACTCCCGTTCCATTTGATGGCATTCCATACTTGTCATATCGGAAGAAATAACCTGGTACAATTTTTTCAAAAGATGAATCCTCTTTTTTATAAACATGGTTATAAACAACATCTAATATGACACGAATTCCTTGCTCTTGTACAGTATAAATCATCTCTTTTAGTTCATTAATTCTTACATAGGGATCAATGGGATCGGTTGAATAGCTACCCTCTGGAACATTATAATGGGAAGGATTATATCCCCAATTGTACTTTTTCAATACCTCTAATTCATCAATTTCTTCAAAGTCATGTACTGGGAGAAACTCTATATGGGTAACACCTAAATCTTTGATATAGGACAGGCCTGAAGGCTTCTTTTTATTCGTTTCAGTATTTAATTCTGTTACACCTAGATACTTTCCTTTTTGCTGAATCCCACTATCTGGATGGATTGTTAAATCCCTAATATGAGCTTCATATATTACACTATCGACTGCATGGTCTAGAGCTGGCAATACAGGTTTCTGTCTTCTCGTTTTATTTAAATCAACAATCACTCCTGTTTCTCCATTAACAGAAACAGCAACTGCATACGGATCTATTGCTTCTTTCCATTCTAAGTTAATCAGCACTAGATAACTGTAAAAATATCCTTCCACCTCATCCTCATAGATTGTTTTCCAAACACCTTTTTCCTGCCTTTCCATCTCTACAATTGTTCGTTCCTTATTTGATAGGTCTGGAGATTGCAACACTAACTTCACTTGTTGTGCAGTTGGAGCCCAAAGATAAAAAATACGCTGATTCGAAGAATAATCTACCCCTAATGGACCATCATAATAAAATTCCTCATCAAAGGAAGGTGTTCTGATAACAGCACCTATTTGTAAATCTGTTATCCCCTTGTTTCCATCTTCCACCTCATATTTTTGGCCAATTTGTATCTTTTCGTTTAAACGACATTTGTATTTAACGAAATGCTGCATTTTTTCTTTTGATTCAATCACAAGATTAATAGGATGCTTTTCACCTTTTAATAAAAAGGCTGTAGATTCCCCATGAAAATATGAATAGGGAAGTAGAACAGTAATTAATGACATTTCATCTAAATATGCAAAGAAACTTCTTCTTATCGACAGCAAATCCCTCACTCCCTTTTCTTATGAAAATGTATCTATTCTAAATCTTCCCCGTTATTTCTTATGTTTCCTCTGTATCCCATTCATATCTTCTTTTTGAATTCGTCAAACCATAATGCAATAAGCTTTCTGCGGCTTTTAATTGAATTGCCTTAATGGGTGAATGATGACTTCTCATTTTGTGAAACCATTCTTCATAATTTCTTTTTTCAACAATTTTCAAATCATAAGGTACAGATGGAAAATCAACATAACCATTTCTTGTAAGGATTACTTTATGAACAGGTAATGTAATGTCGTATTTATCTAAAATACTCTTAACAATTGTTTCTGTTCTATTTATAGATATGACAGGACTAAGTATCTTTTTCTCCTTATCTCCCTTTTTTTTAACCCAAAATTTTTCATTCGAACCAACAAATACTGCTGAGTTCTCTGCTTCTAACACATGAATACACCAAATATCTGTTGGTGTAATAATAATCGTATCTAATTCAACAGGTGCATTTTTCAGCTGAAACAGCGGTTGATAAAGTACTAAGAACGTATCCGGAAATCTCTGTAAGTAGTACTTTAATAAATCATCATAATAAAGCGTTTTATTCACTTTTGATATTTCCGTAAGCGTTGAACTAGCCCATTTCAGCTGAAATTCGAATAATTGATTAAGAAATTGCTGTTTTAATTCATCTAATGTTTTTGGATGGCTATATTTTTTTGCATCGTAATCGAAGTTTAATTCTTCTACTTCTTCTTTTTCTTCCCTTTCTTTTTCATTAGTCAACTCTGCTTCTTCCATCTTATTACGATTCAAGATTGTTTTCTTAACTCGCTCAAGAAATGAAGGGCTTTCTATCATCCAGTCTTCTTCCCGTTCGTTCTCCATGTAAAAGAGACTTCTGTCCTTTGTTTCAAATGCTTTTTTTAATCCTATCCATTGTTGTTTTTTTAAACGAACAAAGCGTAATGGATACAAGACAATGTTCTGCTCATACCTAGACACATAATCTTGCAATTTTATTAATTGCGCCAAACTTTTCCCCCCTATATTACAATGTTTCTGTTGTCTCAATCCTTAAAGGAATAGCTTTCGATTATTTCATATTTAGGTATTTTCTCTATATGGGTCTGAAATAAATGTATGCTCTCCACCATAAAAATTAAATCTTCTGGTAGGCTGTATTCCTTTAACATCTGCTCCAAAAACATGGTATTTTGATCCCATTTTCTTGCCAGCGTTAAATGTGGATGAAAAGGTCTTGTTTCCAGCTGAAAATCTGCCTGCATACAGATTTCAAAAACTTGTTTTCTAAGATCAAATAATTTTTTCTCTTCTTTCATACCTGCCCAGAAAATTCTCGGACTTTGAAACTGACCAAAAACACCTAATTGTTCAATATGTAATGGAAATTCATCACTTGCTAGAACTGACTGTTTTAAAAGTGTCTGTAACTTATCCCTTTTATCCTTAGAGGCACTTCCTAAAAATGCAAGGGTAATATGATAATCTAAAGGATGTACCCATTTTTTAAAGGAGAATTTTTGTTGTAACTCCTTACTCATTTTTTCTAATTCATTCATAACCTGAACATCTGGCTTAATACCAATAAAATAATGAGGAATTGCATTTTTCATATTCTTTTTCCTTCTTGCTTCTTTTTTTAAGGCTGTTTTCGTAAAGTTTGTTGCGATTACCCGCAGCCGGAATACACTTCGCTTTCCGTGGGGCTAAGCTTTAGCCTCCTCAGCTTCGCCTCCGGGGTCTCAGACTGTCTCGCTAATCCCCGTGGCGTCTTCGTGTATTCCGGCTGCTCTATTTTTCCAACTAATTCTATTTTCCGATTGAAAAAACAACAATCCTTTAGAAAACAGCTTTTTTAAAGATAAATGTATTTATAAAGTTAGACACCATGGCCAATCCCTGATCTCTAACTTTATTCTATTATATAACCTATCCTATTAATTTTAACCGTATTTATATCTATGTTTTCGAAATCTATATGATTAATATACCTTATTTTTCTTAAAAAAAGAAAAAGAGTCGTCTCAAAATCTAGCTATTAACCAGTTTGAAACAACTCCTTTTATTTTTTATTTCCTAGTACTGAATTCCTTATTAGCTAATCTGTCCGCACTCCCCAACAATAGCCTCAACAAATAAATCTTGTAGTTTCTTTGTAACTTCCCCAATGTTCCCTTCTTTCACGGGAACATTATTTACAGCAGTTATTGGTGTTACTTCAGCAGTTGTGCTAGATAAGAATACTTCATCCGCATCGATTAAATCTTCAATAGAAAATGCCTTTTCTTCCACTTCTATCCCATTTTCTTCACATAATTGAATAATTTTCTGTCTTGTAATCCCATTTAATATAAATTGATTTGCTTCATGAGTCCGAATCTTACCCCCATTAACAATCCAGATATTAGAAGAACTACCTTCCGTTACGGATAAATCCCTATACTGAATACTTTCAAAGCATCCTGCTTCTGCAGCTTTCTGTTTTGCCATGACATTTCCAAGCAAATTCAAACTTTTAATATCACATCTAGACCATCTAATATCTTCTACCGTAATCGTTCCTACTCCATTTTCTAGGTTATCAAGCGGTCTCGACAATGGTTTAGTATAAGCTACAAAAGCTGGTGCAACAGTTTCTGGATAACTATGATTTCGTGGACTTACGCCTCTTGTGAACTGCATATAAAGGATACCGGTGCTTAATGAATTTTTCGCAATTAACTCTTCTAATAAAATTGTTAATTCTGAGATGGAATAAGAAGTAGCTATGCCTATTTTCTCGCTACTTGCAGATAAACGCTCAAGATGTTCTTTCGCCATAAACATTTTACCATTGTACACACGGATTACTTCGTAAATTCCATCGCCAAACTGATATCCTCTGTCTTCTATATCTACTTTTGCTTCTTCTCTTGGTATAAACTCCCCATTCATTAACACCGTACTCATTTTCTCTTCTCCTTTAAGTGATCTCTTTATTTAGCCAATTCATATATTGCTTGTGCATAAATAGCGGTAGCTTTCAACAAATCCTCGATAAACATATACTCATCTTTTTTATGAGCAATATCTTCTCTTCCTGGAAAAAGCGGTCCAAATGCAACCCCTTTTTCTAGTGACCTTGCATACGTTCCTCCACCAATGGATAGAAGTTTCGCTTTTTCTCCCGTTTGTTCCTCATAAACCTTACTCAGCGTTTGAATTAATTCTGAGTCTTTTTCTACGTAATGTGGTTTTGAATCTGTGAAGTTCTCTAAGCTAAAACTATGTTCTGTTAATAACTTCGTTAATTTCTCTTTTGTTTTATCCATATCATTTGTAACAGGATAACGTACTGTTTGTCCTATTTTCCCACCACGATTTGCTTCATAATCCAATATACCGGCATTTAAAGTTAGCTCACCTGTAATATCATCCTCGTAATTAATACCAAGTTTTTTCCCTCTAGAATCATTCACAAAGAATTTTTTCACAAATTGAAAATAATGAATCGCCTTCTCATCCAGCTTTAATTCTACAAGAAAATCAGCAAGTTTTAATCCAGCATTAACCCCATTATTAGGCTCCAGACCATGTGCTGACACCCCTTCTAATTCTAATACCAAATCACCATTATCAACCAAATAGCGTCCAGGCACATTCTCTAGTTTTAAATAATTCTGATAGCGTTGAATAATCTCGGTTTGCTCGCCTTCTTTCACTTCTAATATGGCTTGCGCAAAGTCTGGGACCATATTATATCGTCTTCCCGAAGAAAAGCTAAGAATTTTCACTTCTCCCGAATCGGTTGATTCTCCTGGAAATTTCTGAACGATGTCAAAATCAGCTATCCCTTTTTCCGCGAAAATAATCGGAAAGTCTGCATCTGGTGCAAATCCGATCGTAGGCATACTTTCTTCCTTGAAATACGTTTCTACACATCTCCAATCACTTTCTTCATCTGTTCCAATGATCATTCGTATCTCTTTTGTTAATGGAAGATGCAACTCTTTCACAATTTTCATCGCATAGTATGCAGCCATTGTAGGACCTTTATCATCTAATGCTCCTCTTGCATAAATTTTTCCATCGCGAATCTCTGCCTTATAAGGATCACTTGTCCATCCGTCTCCCTCTGGTACAACATCCACATGACAAAGAATACCAACATTCTCAGTACCTTCCCCATAAAGTAAATGGCCAGCAACGTTTTGAACATTCTTACTAACGAAACCATCTTTTTCTCCCAAGGATAGCATATAGGTTAATGCCTCTTTCACCCCTTTTCCAAAAGGTGCATCCTCTGTTGCATTTTCTTCGTCCAATACACTCCTAATTTGCAAAAGTCCCTGCAAATCCTTAATAAAGCTGTCTTTACGATTATGTACTTCATTTAACCAATCAATTGAACTCATGGCTGCCTCCTTGCAAACTTATAAATATATTATAGGAAAAACATATCATAAAACGCTTTATATGAAAAATAAAACCTTTAAAACCACATTTCACTAAATTATCATTAAGTATAGTATACCTTTTCTTAAAAACAAAGCTATACTATAGTTAATCTAGCATGTGGAAGGAATGTATTTAATTGGGATATATAGAAGATTTAAGAAAACTTGTTGGCAAGATGCCTCTTATTCTTGTTGGAGCAGTTGTCATTCTACTAGATAAGGACCAGAAAGTTCTCTTACAAGAAAGAAAGCATCCAAAAAATGTTTGGGGATTACCTGGTGGACTAATGGAAATAGGAGAAAGCACCGAAGAAACGGCGAAGCGCGAAGTATTCGAAGAAACAGGACTTCAAGTAACAAATCTTCAATTACTATCCGTTTATTCTGGAAAAGATTACTTTGCTGTTGCTGCAAACGGAGATCCTTTTTATACGGTCACAACTACCTACTGTACTTCTGAATATGAAGGAAAACTTGAGAACAATCACGAAGAATCATTCAGCCTGCAATTCTTCCCATTACACAACCTACCAGAAAAAATGGTCGGCAGCCATCGTAGAATGATAGAGGACTTTAAAATACGTTCAATAGTATAAAGTTAGAGAGAAGAAAAAATTTTATCCTTTTGATACTACTTTTGCAGAGGAAATTAAAAAGTTTATAAGAACAATGAGCAGCTCGAATACAAATTCACGGAAAGCGAAGTGTATTCAGGCTGCGGGTTAATAGGAACATGCTCTTTCAAAAAAACTTTTTTAATTTAGTTTACCAAATATAAAATTGGGGAAATAAAATTTATTTATAACCTTTTTACATTTTTATTCATATCATAATCGTATATCCCATATGATGAATGTAAAGAAACCCTACAGGGGGTGGTAAATACATACGTAAATAAGCAAATATTTTGTAAATTAACGCAAATAATGTAGAATATATTAGTAAATAGGGGTACAATATTTATATAGAATATCATTCTATTGAATGTATCACTATTTAGCCATTTGAAAAGGGGTTGTCTGTGGAAAAGAAAATTACATACGCTTGAAGAATTTGTTCTTCAAATAAGCTGTCGGTCGCTGGAATTTGCCAAAGGTTTGAAAAAAGGATAGGGAGTGGTTTATTGAAACCTTCAACTAACCGGATGTTAAACCGTATCAAATCCGTCTACATGTTTATTAGTAAGCGTGGAACTGTCACAACACAAGAGCTAGTGGAGGAATTTGGTATTACTCCGCGAACGATTCAAAGAGATTTGAATGTGTTAGCTTATAATGACTTGGTTCAAAGTCCAAGTCGTGGAAAATGGACAACAACTAGAAAAAAAGTGAAAATGACATCCTAAACCAATTAGAAACAACCGAGATTTTAAACTTGTATAATAAAACAAAACCTCACTGTAAGGCTTTCAGTTTTTAAACTTACGCTAAAAGGCCTTAGTGAGGTTTTTGTTGTGTGAAATTTTAATGGTTTTCACTAATATTACTATTAACTTGATAGTTTTTTAATAATTCTACTTCCTCTTCTGTTAACTCCCGATATTCTCCTAATTCTAGTGATTCATCGAGTTCCAACGGTCCCATTGAAATCCGTTTTAAATAAATGACCTTTTTTCCAACACTTTCAAACATTCTTTTTACTTGATGAAATTTCCCCTCTGAAATCGTTAACTCAATATCAGAGGTTTCTCCCGCTTTCAAAATAACCAGATCTCCAGGCTTCGTAAGATATCCATCATCTAAAACAACGCCTTTTTTAAATGCTGCAATATCGCCTTCTCCCACCTCTCCTCTTATTACGGCAAAATAGGTTTTAGGGACATGCTTTTTCGGCGATAGTAGTTGATGTGCTAATTTCCCATCATTCGTTAAGAGAAGCAGACCTTCCGTATCTTTATCCAATCTACCAACAGGAAATGGATTATACACAGAGTCTTCTATTTGCAAAATATCTATCACCGTTTCTTCTCTTGTATCCTCTGTTGCGGAAATAAGTCCTGGCGGTTTATTCATCATTAAATATATAAACTCTTTATATTCAATGATTTCATTATATAAAGATACTTCATCTTTTTCTGGATCGACTTGAAATTTTGCATCTTTTATTACTTCATCATTTACTTTGACTGCTTTATTTTTGAGGAGGATTTTCACTTCTTTTCTACTCCCATAGCCCAAATTAGCGAGCATTTTATCAATTCGCATGTAAACTCAACCCTATCCTTCTTTTCATTTCTTTTAAAAAGAGTACTAAATTAAAACGGAAGTTTTAGTTTTTGTTTTAGTCTTCGCGCTCGATTGCCAAATAAGTGATAGATTAACTTAGAGCGGAAAGCTAAATACGCATATACTAGCATACCTGAAACTGCCACAATCATAACCATTAGAAGAGAAACGAAAACAGACTTGGTAGATAAAAATAATTCAAGCACTCGATAAACAGTCATTGCCACGATATACATTATCATTGAAAATCCAACAATTAATACACTTCTGCGCATAACGATTTTAAAGGAATAGTTTGCATATGCTTTAATTACCCCTAAATTGATTAAAATAGATACCGTGTATCCTAAAGTAGTCGCAAGGATAGCACCATTTGTTTCCCATCTTTCAATAAATGGCATATTTAAACTTAATTTAATTAAAATACCTACCAATAAACTTAGTATCGTAAAGCGCTGCTCATTTAATCCTTGTAGGATGGAGGCTGTTACCGGGTAAAGAGAAAAAAGAATCGCAACTGGAGCATATAGTTTTAATACTTCTGCCCCCATTAGAATATCTTCTGTTCCATAAAACAGGCGGTAAACAGGTTCAGCAAGAACAGAAAGACCAATACACGCAGGTAAAGTAATAAATAATAAAACTTGGAAAGTTTGATTTAAGTTTGTTGTTAAATCAGACTGATCATCTTTTATAAAAGCTCTAGTAATCATCGGAATTAACGCCATCGAAAATCCTGTTGCTAGTGATACTGGAATAATAATAATTTTATGTGTTTGGTAATTAAAAATATTTAGAGCTGTTTCAGAAATAGCAGTTAATCCGATACTACTCATTGCTCGGTTGAAGGTAACGGTATCTACTAATTGAAATAATGGATTAGCTAATCCCACAAATACAAATGGAGCTGCTGACAAGATTATTTCTTTATACATAGAACGTAAAGGAAGCTCTGTTTGCGTACCTCGATCGTTTAATAAAAGGTCATCATACTCACCTTTACTTTTTCGCCAATACAATAAAAGCACAGCTAAGCCGCCAATTGCACCAACAAATGCAGCAAAAACGGAAATACTGACTGCTGTTATGAGCTTGCCATTTAACACGTATAGAACGATTGCCGAGCCACCAAGCAAGAAAACAATTCGAACAATCTGCTCGATGACTTGAGACACAGCAGATGGAGCCATCGCATCGTGCCCTTGAAAAAACCCTCTGATTAAGCTCATAAATGGAACAACAATTAACGCGAAGCTTACTGCACGAATGACAGTTGTTACCTGACCAACAGTTGAAGTTAAATCATCATCTGTGATAATAATTTCAGCAAGAAAAGGTGCTACTGCATATAAAGCTAGAAAAGATAGTACCCCACTTGCTAACATTATCATTAATCCTGATTTAAATAGCCTTCTCCCAACTTTATATTCTCCCATTGCATTATATTTCGAGATAAATTTGCTTACAGCTAATGGAATACCAGCTGTTGCAATACTTATGACAATAGTATAAGCTACATAAGAATATTGATATAACACGGTTCCTTGTTTTCCAACAATCATATTAAATGGTATAACATAAAATAATCCTAACGCTTTGGATATAATTGTCCCAAGTGTTAAAATAAATGTGCCTTTAAGCAATTTTGATGACATAAAATCCCTTCCTTAAACGAAGCTCTCTTAAAACGTTACATAAGTAAGTATTTTACCACGAAAACAGGTAATAAAATATATTCGATCACAAGTAAATATGAACATTTTTTAACACACTATTAGTAGTTTACCCTTTCTTAAATAGAAACGCTACTTTTAAAAGGACAAGTTACCACTAGATGCTAGATTTAGGATGAAATAAGCAATCTAGAAGCAGCTTAAACCACACATTCCTTTCATCTATGGAACAAAAAATAACAAAGAAAAATGAAACTTCTTCAAGAAAGTAGGATGTAATATGCAATATGATGTAATCGTGATCGGTGGAGGACCATCAGGATTAATGGCTGCAATTGGAGCAGCGGAGCAAAAGACAAAGGTATTACTTATTGATAAAGGAAATAAGCTTGGCCGCAAATTGGCTATTTCAGGAGGCGGTCGCTGTAATGTAACAAATCGGCTGCCAATAGAGGAAATCATTAAACATATCCCTGGAAACGGACGTTTTCTATACAGTGGGTTTTCCGAATTTAGCAACGAAGATATTATCACTTACTTTGAAAATCTTGGTATTGCTTTAAAAGAAGAAGATCATGGCAGAATGTTTCCAGTTTCTAATAAGGCACAATCAGTCGTAGATGCTTTATTAAGTGAATTAGACAAATTAGGTGTAACTATTCAAACAAATTCCCCTGTTAAGACAGTTAACTATCATGAAAATAACTCGAAAACAGTGATTTTACAAAATGGAGAATCAATAACATGTAAATCACTTATTATCGCGGTCGGTGGAAAGTCTGTTCCTCATACTGGTTCTACAGGAGATGGCTATGCTTGGGCTAAAAAAGCAGGCCACACTATTACAGAACTTTTCCCAACAGAAGTACCAGTCACTTCTAAAGAAGCATTTATTCAAAATAAAACCTTACAAGGGGTTTCATTAAGAAATGTAGGATTGAGTGTGCTTAATCCAAAAGGAAAACCAATCATTACCCATCAAATGGATATGATTTTTACCCACTTCGGAATAAGTGGACCAGCTGTTTTACGTTGCAGCCAATTTGTTGTAAAAGCACAGAAAAAATGGAATTCATCTGAAGTGAAGGTCTCTATTGACTCTTTCCCTGATACGAAAGAAGAACTGCTTTTTCAAGATATAATGGCTACATTAAAGGCTGAACCAAAAAAAGCAATTAAAAACACATTAAAAGGTCTTTTGGTCGAACGATTTTTACTATATTTATTGGAATTAGCAACTATTGATCCAGCAGAAACATGTGCAACTGTTTCTCCAGATAAAATAAAACAGTTTGTTGCTCTATGTAAAGCATTCACCTTTAATGTAAACGGAACGTTACCGTTAGAAAAGGCGTTTGTTACAGGTGGTGGTGTGTCTATTAAGGAGATTGCCCCTAAAACAATGGAATCAAAATTGATGGAAGGTTTATTCTTTTGTGGGGAAATACTAGATATTCATGGATATACTGGAGGATACAATATTACTTCCGCTTTTGTTACAGGTAGGCTAGCTGGTGTGAATGCTGCTCTTGTTGCTAAAAATGTTTAAGGAAAGGCTGGGACAGAACAAAATATATAATAGATAAAGACGAACAATCTCTCATTTAGTAGCGAAACCAACTCGTTCCATTACGCTACAGACACTCCATTTCACTTCGTTTTTAAATGTTGTTTCGTTCCATCATTTTTTTAAAAGAAAATATAATTAGTAAGAAAAACGAAGCAGCCTGAATACACGTAGACTCCTATGGGAGCTGCGAGAAAGTCCAAGACCCCGCAGGAACGAGGAGGCTTGGCGCTCGCCCCATGGAAAGCGAAGTGTATTCAAGTTGCGGGTGATCACCACAAACCTTCTTTCTTAAAATGAATAAAACCCCAAACAATCATACGAACTTTTCTTAGCATGTACGTATAATCTTTTTCGGGGTTATTTGGTTGAAAATACTTATGTCCCAGCTTCTTATGTTCTATAAATGATCATAGAGGAAAAGCAGTAGATTTGTTCCTCTTCATCCTCTTGCATCGCTGCCACGTTATATTTTATATCTATTAGTTTTTTCTCATCTATTTTCTGTAAAAATTTATTCATCTGTAGCTCTAGATCTTTCTCATGCTCTTGATCAAATAGCTTCACTTTTATCATATTTTTCTCTCCCTATTGTTTTGTACCCTATAAGTAAAGGATAGACAAAATTCTTACTATTCAATCAATTACATTGGATGTTTTTTAACTTTCTTTTTGGCTGTTTTCGTAAAGTTTGTTGCTATTATCCGCAGCCGGAATACACTTCGCTTTCCGTGGGGCTAAGCTTAAGCCTCCTCAGCTTTGCCTCCGGGGTCTCAGGCTGTCTCGCTAATCCCCGTGGCGTCTACGTGTATTCCGGCTGCTCCATTTTTCCAACTAATTCTTTTTTTTCTATTAAAAAACAACAATCCTTTAGAAAACAGCCTTCTTTTAAAACGAAAAAACAGCCATATAAAAAAACTCAAAGATAAGGAAAATTAGAATCTTCATTCTTTGAGCTTCTTTTAAATTGCTATAAACTGCTAGTTTTATACTGTTTTACCATGCCAATCTAGCATGCCGCCTTCCATATTAACTACTTTAAACCCTTGGTCTTGTAAGTAGTAACATACGTTTTCGCTTCTTCTGCCGGAACGGCAAATAAAAATATATTCTTTTTCTTTTGAGAAATAATCTAGGTTTTCAGGGATGGTATTCATTGGTATATGCTTTGCTCCTGGGATGATTCCTTCTGCTACTTCTTCGTCTTCACGGACATCCACTAATTCTAGCTTTTCCTGGTTATTTAGCTTTTTCTCTAGTTCTTCTGTTGTTATTGTTTTAATTGTATCCATCGTATCCCTCCGTTAGCACCTTTTTGTACAGTACATATAGTAATATCTCATTGTAATATAGTTTAATTTTATGGAATATGCAATTAGTCTGCCCACATTACATAAAGATGAGGCTGCCAAATGGACAGCCTCCCCCTTTTTTAATTTGCAACGATATTAACTAATTTACCTGGAACCGCAATTACTTTGCGTATTTGCTTGCCGTCAATTTGTTCTTTTACTTGGCTGTCTTCCATAGCAATTTGCTCCAACGCATCTTTGTTTGCATCTGCTGGAACCATTAATTTCGCTTTTACTTTTCCGTTAATCTGAATCACAATTTCTATTTCATCATCCACCAATTTTGCTTCATCATACGCAGGCCATGCTTCATAAGCAATTGATTGATTAGAACCAGTTATGATTTGCCATAGTTCTTCTGTAATATGCGGGCAAATTGGTGAAAGTAATTTCACAAATCCTTCTACATATTTCTTTGGTATACTATCGGCTTTATAGCATTCATTGATAAATACCATCATTTGCGAAATTGCTGTATTAAAACGAAGTGCTTCAAAGTCCTCTGTCACTTTTTTCACTGTTTGATGGTAAATTTTATCTAAAACCTTCATTTCCTCTATATCTTGAACTTTTGATGCTAGCTTTCCATCATCCTCCACCAACAATCTCCAAATACGATCAAGGAATCTTCTTGAACCATCTAGACCATTTGTTGACCATGCGATCGCAGCATCTAATGGTCCCATGAACATTTCATATAAACGAAGTGTATCTGCACCATGGCTAGCTACAATTTCATCTGGATTAACAACATTTCCTTTTGATTTACTCATTTTTTCATTATTTTCACCTAGAATCATTCCTTGGTTAAATAATTTTTGGAATGGTTCTTTCGTTGGGACAACTCCTAAATCATAAAGCACTTTATGCCAGAAGCGTGCATATAGAAGATGCAATACAGCATGTTCTACTCCACCAATATACATATCGACTGGAAGCCATTCTTTTATTTTTTCAGGATCTGCAATTTGCTCATTATTTTTTGGATCGATATAGCGTAAATAGTACCAGCTGCTTCCAGCCCATTGTGGCATTGTATTTGTTTCACGTCTGCCCTTCTTGCCAGTGACAGGGTCTACAACATTTACCCATTCCGAAATATTTGCTAATGGAGATTCACCAGTTCCCGATGGTTTAATTTCTGATGTTTCCGGAAGTGTTAATGGCAATTCTTCTTCCGGTACACCTGTCATTGTGCCATCTTCCCAATGAATAATCGGTATTGGTTCTCCCCAGTAACGTTGACGACTAAATAACCAGTCTCGTAATCTGTAAGTTATTTTTTTCGTTCCAATTTCTTTCTCTTCTAACCAGCTAATCATTTTGCTAATAGCTTCTTCTTTATTTAAACCATTTAAGAAATCAGAGTTGACATGTTCACCGTCACCAGTATAGACTTCTGCTTCTACATTTCCGCCAGCTACTACTTCTTTAATTGGTAAATTAAATGTTTTCGCAAACTCATAGTCTCTTTCATCATGGGCAGGAACAGCCATAATGCTTCCTGTACCATAGCTTACAAGGACATAATCAGCAATCCAAATTGGCATTTTTTCACCATTAGCTGGATTTATTGCGTAAGCACCTGTAAATACACCTGTTTTTTCTTTTGCCAAGTCCGTTCTTTCTAAATCGCTTTTGCTTTTAATTTTTTCTAAGTATGCTTCTACTGCAGACTTTTGTTCTGCAGTTGTAATTGTTTCTACAAGCGCATGCTCTGGTGCTAGTACCGCATAAGTAGCACCAAATAATGTATCAGGTCTTGTTGTAAATACAGTAAATTTTTCTTTATGATTGTCAATTTGGAAGGTTACTTCTGCTCCTTCTGAACGACCAATCCAATTACGTTGCATTTCTTTAATACTTTCTGGCCAATCTACTTCATCTAAATCTTCTAATAAACGATCAGCATACGCTGTTATTTTTAGTACCCATTGACGCATTGGGCGTCTTTCAACAGGATGTCCGCCACGTTCACTTTTCCCATCAATAACTTCCTCGTTTGCTAGAACAGTTCCTAATGCTGGGCACCAGTTAACTGCTACTTCATCGACATATGCTAAGCCCATTTCATGAAGCTTTAGAAAAATCCATTGTGTCCACTTATAGTACTCAGGATCTGTTGTGTTAATTTCACGATCCCAATCATAAGAAAAACCTAACGATTTAATTTGACGACGGAATGTATCAATATTTTTCTGGGTAAATTCTGCTGGATGATTACCAGTATCTAATGCATATTGCTCTGCTGGCAATCCAAATGCATCCCACCCCATTGGATGAAGGACATTAAAATCCTGCATTCTCTTCATACGAGAAAGAATATCTGTTGCTGTATATCCTTCTGGATGTCCAACATGAAGTCCCGCACCGGATGGATATGGGAACATATCTAGTGCATAAAACTTTTTCTTGCTTTTTTCTTCACTTGTTTTAAAAGTTTTGTTTTCTTCCCAAAACTTTTGCCATTTCTGTTCTATTTTCTGATGATTAAAGCTCATCTTAAAATCCTCCTATAAAGTTGTTTTTACCAAAATAAAAAGCCTCTCATCCCAAATAGGGACGAGAGGCATTATGTATAATCTCCCGCGGTACCACCCACAATTAGTGAATAAATCACTCGCTTCATTATCCTTTAACGCAGGTGTACGGCAAGCATTACTAAAAGTTCACACTTGCAACTCAAAGGTGAGTTCAAGATGTTTTTGACTGACTTGCACCACCCGTCAGTTCTCTTCGTTTCAAAAGGGCATCTTTACTATTCCTTATCTGTGTTGATTACTTATATGATTTTTATTGTATTGTATTTTGATGCATGTTGCAAGTAGTTTTCAGATTGACCAACTATCTGATCTTCTCTACTTTCTATATTATATGTCTACTGCTATTTAATGTTCCGCTATTACCATTTCTCCGTCCATTCAGAAACCAATCGAAGCAATTTTCTATCTTGATTTCTACCAGCTATAAAGGAAAGACCAACTGGTATTCCATTTAATGTGGTCAATGGTAGATTCACTTGAGGAAAGCCAGTTAACCCCGCCATACAACATAACTGGAATGTTTGGTTTCTTCTTACTTCTAACTCACGAGTAGGAAGGTTTATAAGCGGTGCTATCCCTGGTGCTGTTGGAATAATTAAAATTCCATCATCTTCAAGCAGTTTCTCCATTCTTTGTTGAATTATACGTCTCTTCTGCTGATATTGTGCTATGTCTTCCTCTTTCAAAGTACTAGCCCACCGGAATCTCTCTGCTATCCCTGGCCCAAACGTTGGATTTACCCTTTGGATCCATGCTCCATGTTCTTGCCAAATTTCTCTTCCTTGGAGCATGCGAAAAACCTCTGCCCACTTCTGAAGCCCTTCTTCTGCAATGATAGTAGTTGAATAACTTGGCACAGACTTCTCTAATTTTTCCAATAAAGGAAGTAAGGCTTTCTTAACCTCTTCATCAGCCAGTGCCCAAGCATCCTTTCCCATTATAAACCGTGAAAAAGAGCCATTCTCTTGAGGAGGAAGAAGCACATCCCCAACTTTCATAAGCATTTCCGCTGTTTGAGTCATCCAACCGACGGTATCAAAGCTTTTTGCAAGAGGAATTACCCCGTCTATATTAACTACTCCATGAGAGGGACGAATACCATATATTCCACAATAAGAAGATGGAATTCTTACCGAACCTCCTGTATCCGTTCCTAAGGAAAAATCGGTCAATTTAGCTCCGACCGTGACAGCAGAACCGCAAGAAGAGCCACCTGGAATTCGACTCGGGTCCCTAGGATTAATAGGAGTACCATAATGATAATTTTCTCCATTTAAGCTATACATCAGTTCATCTGTAATAGTGGTTCCTTTTAGCGTGGCACCATTATTCAACAGGCTAATAATGGCTGGTGCTGTTTCATTAGCAGGTTTATGGCTATGAAGCCAATCAGGATTTCCTGCAGAAGGTACATAATCTTTAATTGCAAATACATCTTTAACCGCAAATGTCAGCCCATCTAAACTCCCTTTTTGCGTAGGTTCCAATGAAATATTTCTATCCATATATGCACCGAAATCACTCATTTTTTAAGCCATCCCCTTGTCATCTTATTAATTTATTTCCACCAGATGATCGACCAAATTATAATCTTCTACTACCCATTTCTTTTCTTTAAAGTGAATATTACTGATACAAGCATTCGATAAGTATTTTTCAATCGAAAGTTGATCTTCTGAAACTACTGTTAATAAGGTATGTATAACTGCACCATGTGCAACTAGTAATACTTTTTGGTCTAGAAACTGAACTAGAATTTTTTCTAGACCATTCATAATTCTATTTACTAATTCCTCTCTTGATTCCTGATTTGGATACTGTTGATCTGGATATAGAATCGCTCTTTCTTCTCTCGTTTTCCCTTCTGCATCGCCAAAACTGCGCTCCATAAATTCAGCCATTTCTACAACCTGTAGTTGTAACGCTTCATTAATAATGAACGCTGTTTGTTTTGCCCTTTTAAGAGGACTTGTGACGATGATATCCCAATTTGAATCCTTAAATAATCTCGGCATTGCTGTGCCTGCCTCGTTCCATTTTCATTTAAAGGAATATCCGTTTTTCCTTGAATTTTCCCCATTGCGTTCCAATCTGTTTCCCCATGTCTTATTAAACATATTTTTGTCATCATTTAGTCCTTTCTACGCATTATGCTAAAATTTAGAGTTATATCTACTTTATTAGAAAAAGACTTATTTTTCAAACAAATTCAACATTTAAACTAATTGGAATTTAGAATAAATCTCTTCATTCTATCAGAAAATTCCGCCTATAGAAAAATAGATACTCTTCTATTGCAGCTTTGCTTAAAAGCAACTACACTTATTTTTGGTATTTAGAATAAAGTTGCAAAGGAGCATCAATATGCCTCGTTCACTTTGGCTTTTAGTTATCGGAATGGCAGTAAACGTTACTGGTTCTTCCTTACTCTGGCCTTTAAATAGTATTTACATTCATGAGCATTTAGGGAAGACACTAACGGTTGCAGGTTTTATCCTTATGCTCAATTCTGGAGCAAGTGTGATCGGTAATTTAATCGGAGGCATTCTTTACGATAAGTTAGGTGGGTATCTATCTATATTATTAGGTATCACGCTAACTACCTTCTCTTTACTAGGCCTTACTCTTTTTCATAATTGGGGTGCTTACTGTACCTTTTTCACTTTATCTGGGTTTGGATCAGGTATTATTTATCCTAGCATGTATGCAATGGCGGGAAATGTTTGGCCTGAAGGGGGAAGAAAATCCTTCAATAGTATTTATGTTGCACAAAACGTTGGTGTGGCACTTGGATCAGCCATCGGCGGTTTCATCGCCTCACACTCGTTTCAATTAATCTTCTTGTCAAACACCCTAATGTATGGGGTATTTTTCCTTATCGCTTTCTTCAGTTATAAAAACATTCAAGTAAAAGCGGATATCCTTCCGTCTTCAAATGTGAAAGTACCTAAAAGAAAAGGAAAGCACTTATTAAAAGGAAGCCCGGCTATGTATTCGCTTGGCATTTTAGGATTTGGTTATTTATTATGCTGGATCTGCTATGTCCAATGGCAAGCCACTATCTCTACTCATACGCAAGAGTTAGGTATTCCTTTAACGCAATATAGTTTATTATGGGCAGTTAATGGTGGACTCATTGTGTTCGGCCAACCATTAATTTCTTTTTTCACAAAAAAAATATGTACTTCAATAAAGAAACAAATGCTTATCGGGATCGGTATTTTTATTCTTTCCTTCCTTATTGTTGGAAAAGCAGAATTGTTTACTGGCTTTCTTGTGGCAATGATCATTTTAACTATTGGTGAAATGCTTATTTGGCCAGCTGTACCAACGATTGCTGATAAATTAGCTCCTAAAGGAAAAGAAGGCTTTTTCCAAGGAATCGTGAACAGTACGGCAACGGGAGGAAGAATGATTGGACCTCTTCTTGGAGGAATGCTTGTCGATAGTAGTGGTATGACATTGCTCGTACCTGTTTTAGTGGTCTTACTTGTCATTAGCTTACTTACTGCATTTTTCTATGATTATCCAACGAAAGAAGCTGCTAAATTAGCTCCTAAAACAAATTAATATGAATGTCCCAACTGATACAACGGCTGGGACATTCTTTTTGCCATAGTTATTCTTGTCTTGTTTTTGATTTAGCTGGTTGACCACCAGATTGCTCATACTTTTTCTTGGCTGCTTTTACTAAATCAACATCTTTCCCCAATTCTAAATCCTGATTGTTGATGCCATTGCGTGTTTTTTGTTCAGGATTATTTTGCTTTGAACGTTTATCCATATTTTAGGATCCTCCTTAATGCAATCTTAATGTCATTTGATTTTGCATTTGCTCCACAAGCAACCTCATTCGATGCAACTCTTCTCGTTGCTGTTGATTTGCACTCTGATCCATCGTGTGCAATTCATTATAGATAGTTTCTAACTGCATTTGAGCATCTGTATATTCCGTTTCATTATAATGTTCTTGACGTCTTCCTGCTTCATATTGCTGTTCTGCATAATTAATAACTTCATTACATCTTTGTAATAATTCACTCATAGAATCGCGTGTAGCCAAATAATAACCCTCCCAACAATCGTTTCAAGTTAGAAGCAGATTGCTTCAACAATAGTATCTGTTTATTCCTTGCAACTATGACTTCCTTTTCTTAACTAATCTTGAAATTCTGTTGGATAAAGACAATAGTCATGTTAAAATTCATAGGTGGAATTAATGAAATTAAACAAAAAAAGAATCTAAATTATTGAGGAGGTTACACTGATATGAATCAGAATAACCCATTCCCATATGCTTCTGATAATAAAAGATACCATACTTGGAATTATCATCTTCGTAACGAGTTTGGACACAGAGTTTTCAAAATTGCATTAGATGGAGGATTTGATTGCCCAAACAGAGACGGTACGGTCGCTCATGGCGGCTGCACCTTTTGCAGTGCAGCTGGTTCGGGAGATTTTGCCGGCAATCGTGCTGACAGCCTAGAGCAACAATTCCATGATATAAAAAATAAGATGCATACGAAATGGAAAGACGGAAAATATATGGCCTATTTCCAAGCCTATACAAATACACACGCACCAGTAGATGTATTACGTGAAAAATACGAAGTAGTTCTTAAACAGGAAAACGTCGTTGGTCTTTCGATTGCAACTCGTCCAGATTGCTTACCAGATGACGTTGTCGAGTATCTGGCGGAACTAAATGAACGTACTTATTTATGGGTTGAACTTGGTCTTCAGACAGTCCATGAAAAAACAGCAACACTTATTAATCGAGCACATGATTTTCAAACATATGTCGAAGGCGTTAATAAGCTCAGAAAACATAACATTCGTATTTGCTCCCATATTATTAATGGACTGCCAATGGAAACAAATGAAATGATGATGGAAACAGCTAAAAGCGTCAGTGAATTAGATGTACAGGGAATAAAGATTCACTTACTACATCTATTAAAAGGCACTCCAATGGTAAAGCAATATGAAAAAGGCATGCTTGAATTTTTAACCCTTGATCAATATATATCATTAGTTTGTGATCAGTTAGAAATTTTACCACCAGACATGATTATTCATCGCATTACAGGTGATGGACCAATTGAATTGATGGTTGGGCCAATGTGGAGTGTTAATAAATGGGAAGTATTAAATAAAATTGATGCAGAATTAAAAAGCCGCAATAGTTGGCAAGGAAAATATTATCAGGCAAATAAGAAGGTGACACAATGAAGCTAGACAGAGTCATTCCATTTGCCCATCAATTATTAGGAAAAGCTGTTTCGAACGGAGAAATTGCGATCGATGCTACAATGGGAAATGGACATGATACCGTTTTTTTAGCAACTCTTGTGGGTGATAATGGGAAAGTATTTAGCTTTGATATCCAAAAGGATGCTTTACATGCCACACAAGAAAAACTCACGAGTCAAAAACTACAAGATATTGTATCTCTTCATTTGTGTGGACATGAACATATCATGGAAATTGTCCCTTCCACTTATCATGGGAAGGTTTCAGGAGCTATTTTCAACTTAGGCTACTTGCCTGGTGGAGATAAATCTATTGTAACAAAAGCGGAAACAACCATTGCCGCCATTGAACAGCTATTACAAATCCTGTCTAAAGAAGGAGTTATTGTATTAGTTATTTATCACGGGCATCCAGAAGGTGCTATCGAACGGGATAAGCTTATAGCGTATGTGGAAAATATTGATCAGCAAAAAGCCCATGTGCTACGCTACCAATTTATAAATGGGATTAATAATCCACCTTTTATTATCGCGATTGAAAAAAGATGAATTTCACCATACTTATCAAACAGGGCAGAAATTACATGCCTTGTTTGATAATGATTTTATTCTGTGTTGGATCATATCTCTTTATTCTAAAATATATCCCTTATTCTATTCCTTTCTAAAAATAAATTCCCCTTCCGTAAAACAAAAAATTAGACAAACTATCCTTGAAAAAGGTGTTTGCCTAACCTAACTAAGCTTCATTTATTTACTTAACGCTCTTAATGCACTTGCAGGAACTACCTTCTGGAACTTTCTATAGGCTCTTCCATTTAAATAGAAAAAATAACCTATAGGTCCAGAAGTTCTAATCATATTTTTGGCAAGTTTACGTATATTTCGTTGCTTATATACCTTTTCATCGGATAAATACACGCCTAATAATCCTCTATTAATCAATTTATGAAATTTTTGATGAGGAAGTTTATTCGTATGTCGATCTGCTTCTGTTACAAAATGCTTTAAGCGATTAAATAGTTCTTCTTCATTTTCATAATAAAAGCAAAAATTCAAATCCCCACCTATTTTATCTTCTTCTTGATCAATAAAATAGTCTAACAGAATATGAAGTCCTTGAATATATGGAAAATAACCATCTCGAATTAAAGCTGGATAAGAATCATCAAAATCATCACGAAAGGCATATGAAACCAAACAGAATATCCCTAATGTAGAACCAGAGCAAGCAGAAAATTCATACCACTCCATTTTCGGTACGTGATTTTTATTTTTCTCAAACCAAAACTTCAATCTAGGAATGCGCTCTTCCATAATCACATGTTTATGTATCTGTAAATCACAATAATATCGGCATAGTTCCAGGAGCTGTTCTTTAATACTGCTATAATTCTCTAACTTATTCAGTGTATCCCTACATGTTTTGGCAAGATCATATAAGTAACCCCCATCATCTTGGTCCTCGCGATAACGATAGTAGTTACTTGGCTCAGCCCCTACTGTTAAAGCATGCTCCATTGATTCATGCAAAGTGGAAAAATCTTTCGGATCAAGAGATGTGCTTCGATCACAGAGATTATCTAAATAATCACTTATCGTTTGGTAGGCTACAATAAATTTAATTACTTCTTTGTATTTGCTCATGGCAATTAGAGCCATGATAGAGCCACCTTCACAATGAAATGTTTTACTCTCAATACTAGCTAATGCTTGCTTTCTTAATTCTGAATTGGGAATGTTATGTGCTCTTTGTGTCCAGTAATTTAATTCCTGATGTACGACTGGAAAAACTTTTAAGTAAACTTTAGACATTAATGTTAGTGGCATCTTTGGAACTGACATTTAAAAAACCTCACTTATACGATATAACCAATTGCTTTCAATTGACTATTGATAAAATCCTTCGTGTATTCAAACACTTCTTCTCTGTCTGGTTCATTAAAAATTTCATGATAAAACTCAGGCCATTCTTTATATCTCTTTTCAGATAATGGTACCATATTGAACCAGGTCTTTACCATTTTTTTATCTACTACTAAATCTCCACCACCTTGCATAAGCAGTAGTGGCAAGTCCTGTGTTTTGGCTATATCTTCAAAAGCATTCTTTGTTGCAACAACCAATTCTCGATACCATCTGATTGACACTTTTGTTATGTATAAAGTATCATTCGAATCAATTTCTCGTACTTCTGCATTACGAGTTGCGACATCAACCGTTAAACCCGGGTTAACTCTAACCCTTGGTGCTACTTTATTTAAAAGAAGAGATATTAAACTCATCATCCTTGAAGGATATTTTACTAGCCCTAAGCAAGGAGAGGATAAAATAAGCCCGGCAATTTTTAATTTTTCCTGC
Organism: Niallia sp. RD1; assembly: GCF_024219955.1. NCBI lineage: Bacteria > Bacillati > Bacillota > Bacilli > Caryophanales > Bacillaceae > Niallia > Niallia sp. RD1. The sequence goes on from NZ_CP100420.1 coordinate 5,366,664, forward strand.
TGGAGAAGTCTAATAGATGCAAGCCCTCCCATACTATGCCCTAATAAAAAAATAGGCAAATCAAATTGATATGCTGCTTGGATCCAATCTTTAATTTCTATCGTATATTCACTAAACGAATCAATATGACCTCGATCAGCTCTAGTTGTCATTCCCTGTCCTGGAAGATCTCCCATTACAACATGAAAACCAGCTAATCGAAACATTTCAATAAGCCAGCCATATCTTCCATGGTGCTCCATTGCTCCATGAACAATAACGATGACAGCCTTCGCGTTTCCCTCAGCTTCCCATTTCCACATAAAAGCTCCTCCATCCCATTTATCAAGTCTATGTTGGTTTTCTGACCCTTTTTAAACAAAACATCAAATTATTAAGGAAAAATAAAGATTTGTCCTGTAAATTAATCATTAAATACGAGTAGACGAAGATTAGCTTTTTTATTATTATCTAAAATTACTTCAATTATAGCAAATATTTCGGAAATGTATCTATTGAAGCAGACCTAACCATATCATAAAAAATCATGTTATACTGTGAATTAGGTTTCGTTTGTCGAATTATAGGGAATGAGAAGAACTGTTTCATTATCGATAACAGAAAGTTGACCATAAGGATTATGAAAATTTTGTTACAACTTTTATATTCCCTAAAGGAATTTTTCTTTAAACCGATAAAATTTAATATAGAAATAATTAGGTGAGAAAAGATGGAAACAAATACAATATTAATAACTTCATTGATTACTTTGTTTTTCTTATTATATTTATTAGTAAGAAAAAAATTAAATACTATTGTTAAAAGTATCTATTTATTTACGATATTCGCTATGATTGCTGTTAGTTTTTTACTTATTAATAGAAATGACTTTGAAGCAATCGTCCATGCAACAGAGGTTGCTACGCAAAATACACGAAAAGCACTCTTATCAGTAAAAGAGGAAACAAATTTATTAAAGGAATCTGTTTTGTTAGATGCTCCCATTATTAATCAGTTACCCGATCTCCCAAGAGGCTGCGAAGTAACTAGTCTTGCGATGCTGCTTCAATATGCAGATATTGATGTCGATAAAATGACACTGGCAAAGCAAATAAAGAAGGACACTACTCCATATAGTAGAGAAAACGGCAAAATCTATTATGGAAATCCTAATGATGGATTTATCGGGGATATGTACTCCTTAAGTGGTCCTGGGTTAGGTGTCTATCATAAACCTATTGCTGCATTAGCTGAAAAATACCTACCAGGTTCCATCATTGATTTTACCGGATCTGATTTTGAAGAAATAAAAAATCATTTATCGAACAATCGTCCTGTTTGGGTGATTACTAATTCAACATTCAAAAAATTGCCAGATAGTGAATTCCGCACTTGGCATACTCCAAGTGGAACGGTAAAGATTACTTATTCTGAGCATTCTGTACTTATTACAGGCTATGATGAAACATATATTTACTTTAATGATCCACTTACTGGAGAAAAAAATAAAAAAGCACCCATCACGGATTTTGAAGAATCCTGGGTGCAAATGGGAAGTCAAGCAATTACGATTAATTCTTAATTGCTACCTTGCCCTCTTTTAAATATTCCTTTTCGAAGGAATATTTTTTTTCGATATAAACACTATGCCATACCATAAACATTAAGACTGTCCATATTTTACGGCTATTATCTGCTTTACCTTGACAATGATCCTCTAATAACAGTAGTACAACTGATTTATTTAATAAGTGATCTGTGTCACTCTCTTTTATAATATTTTTCGCCCATTCATTCATTTCATCTTTTAACCAGTGACGAATCGGAACAGGGAACCCTAGTTTTTTACGGTTTAATACATGTTCTGGAACAAAAGACTCTGCTGCTTTACGTAAAATATATTTAGTTGTACCATTTGCAGTTTTAAGAGAAGTTGGAATTTTAGACGCAACTTTAAATACCTCTTTATCTAAAAATGGAACACGTAATTCTAAGGAATGAGCCATCGTCATCTTATCTGCTTTTAGTAAAATATCTCCTCGCATCCAAGTGTGGATATCAATAAATTGCATGCGATCAACAGGATCATAGCCTCTGCTTTCATCATATAGATGTGTAGTTATATCTCTATAATGCAAACCCTTGTTATAGACAGAAAGTAATTTTTCTTTTTCTAACTCAGAGAACATTTTCGCATTTCCAATATATCTTTCTTCCATCGGCGTGACTCCACGCTCGATAAAACTTTTTCCTTTTACTCCTTCTGGAAGAATATTAGCTACAGCACGCAATAATTTTTTCCCAACATTCGGAATCTTATTAAATACTTCTAAAGATTGTGGTTCACGATAAATATTATATCCACCAAATAATTCATCTGCACCTTCTCCAGAAAGAACAACTGTAACATGTTTTCTAGCTTCGCGCGCAACAAAATATAGTGGTACACATGCTGGATCTGCTAAAGGATCATCCATATGCCACATAATTCTCGGAATTTCGTTCATGTACTCTTGAGGAGAAATAACATAGCTTATGTTTTCAAGCCCTAATTTATCAGCTGTTTCTTTTGCAACATCAATTTCACTAAATCCATTATGTTCAAAACCAACAGAAAATGTTTTAATGCTAGGATGGAATTCCTTGGCAATACTCGCAATAATCGATGAATCGATTCCACCTGACAGGAAGGATCCAACAGGAACATCACTTCTCATATGCATTTTCACACTATCGAAAAGTACATCTTTAATTTCTTTTGCATACTCGTCCTCTTGTTTAACAACAGGCTTAAAAGATGCTCGCCAGTAACGTTTAATGTCCATTGGTTTTCCGATTTTCTTTGTAAAATAATGGCCTGGCTCTAGTTTTTTAATTCCCTCTGACATCGTATAAGGCTCTGGTACAAATTGATATGTTAAATAATGTTGCAGAGAACTATAGTTAATAACATCACTTTCTAAAGCCAATGCAATGCTTTTCTTCTCGGAAGCAAAATATGTTTTCTCTCCATCTTCTAAATAGAAAAATGGTTTAATTCCAAATGGGTCACGAGCTCCATATAATGTCTCTTCCTGTTTATCCCAAATAATAAAAGAAAACATACCACGAAGTTTTTCTACCGCTTTTTCCTTTTCATGACTATATAAAGCAATAATTACTTCGGTATCAGAATTTGTTTGGAAGGTTAATCCTGCCTTTACTAACTCTTCTCTAATTTCTAAATAGTTATATACTTCTCCGTTAAAGATTATCCAATAACGTTCATTTTCATATGTTAAAGGCTGATGCCCACTTTCAATGTCTATAATACTTAATCGACGAAAACCAAATTGAATATGGCTATCATAATAATATCCTTCATCGTCAGGACCTCTATGTGTTATAACACGATTCATTCCTGCAAATAGTTCTTTTTGTTCTTCTTGAAAGTTCTGTGCTTTTTCATGTACACAGCCAACAAAACCACACATATTGCTCTCACCTTCTCCATTTCTTTTCCTACATGCATTGAGACATCTATAACTAACTCATTGTTCTAATAGCAGAACCATAATCAATTTTTTACTATACGCTTAAATAGAATAGATGTTAATAGGTAATAAGTTTCATAAAAACTTCACTTAGTCTTCTATTTTAACATAAAAAAATGCAAATTTATAATTAGTTATTAGCATTTCAATCCTACATTTTCATTACATGCGAAAACTCTAGTCCATCATCAAGTATTAGACGAAAAAAAAAGAAAGAAGTTACACTTTCCGGTAACTTCTTTCTTTTAAAATTAAACTTTTTTGTACAGTTTGTTTATCAATAAAAATTTCTAAGCTTCTACCGCTTTTTTTATCAACTCTGCTCTATCTGTACGCTCCCATGGTAAATCAATATCAGTACGGCCAAAATGCCCGTAAGCAGCTGTTTGTCTGTATATTGGTTTACGAAGATCAAGCATTTTAATAATGCCAGCTGGACGAAGATCAAAGTTTTCCCGTACAGCTTCTACTAGTTTGTCTTCTGAAACAATTCCTGTTCCAAAAGTATCAACAGAAATAGATACTGGCTTTGCTACTCCTATTGCATAAGCTAATTGCACTTCAACTTTATCAGCTAATCCTGCCGCTACGATATTCTTTGCTACATAACGCGCTGCATATGCTGCAGAACGATCCACTTTTGTAGGATCCTTACCAGAAAATGCTCCGCCACCATGTCGTGCATATCCACCATATGTATCAACGATGATTTTACGACCAGTTAATCCCGCGTCTCCTTGTGGACCTCCAATAACAAAGCGTCCTGTTGGGTTGATAAAATATTTTGTGTTTTCATCGATTAATTCAGCTGGCACAACAGGCTTAATTACATATTCTTTAATATTTCGTTGAATCTGCTCTAAAGTCACTTCTGGGTGATGTTGTGTGCTTATTACGATTGTATCAACGCGAACTGGTTTATTATTTTCATCATATTCGACTGTTACTTGTGTTTTTCCATCTGGACGTAGATAAGGCAAGATTTCTTCTTTTCTAGCCTCTGCTAGTCTTCTTGATAGTTTATGTGCTAATGAAATTGGTAATGGCATTAATTCCTTTGTTTCATTACATGCAAATCCGAACATTAAGCCTTGATCTCCAGCACCGATTGCCTCTATTTCTTCATCCGTCATCTTACCTTCACGAGCTTCTAGAGCCTGGTCTACCCCTAATGCGATATCAGCGGATTGCTCATCAATAGAAGTTAATACTGCACTAGTTTCTGCATCAAAGCCATACTTCGCCCGTGTATATCCTATTTCTTTAATTGTCTCACGAACAATTTTCGGAATATCTACATACGTAGAAGTAGTTATTTCACCTGCAACGAGTACTAGACCTGTTGTTACAGAAGTTTCAGCAGCAACTCTTGCATTAGCATCTTTAGCCAATATAGCGTCCAAAATAGCATCTGAAATTTGATCACAAATTTTATCTGGGTGACCTTCAGTTACCGATTCAGAAGTAAACAAGCGACGTTTTGTTGACATCTGATTTCCTCCTTATTTTAGAAAAAAGTAGAGCGAGGTTTCTTCCTGCACTCCTTAACCTTATCTTGATACGGTACTCATTCCCTAGATAGTATGAAGTAAAAATGGCGTTTTTATCCGAAGTCAATTCCGTGCTTTATTATATGTAAAACCGAAAAAATGTTTATAAATATAATATATGTAACGAAGATTATCGTTTCTAATAAAAACACACATCTAAAAATATACATTTTTATAAAAGATAATTAATTCATTTTACACAAAAAACCTTTTCAATAGTGAAAAGGCTCCTAGTAAAATCAATTCGCACCTTTCACTCTTATCGTTCAAGGAATATTTCCTTGCTTCAGGTTAGCACCTTTCCTAAGAGAATGTCTGTCCCATTACATGTAAACATGAATGATTCAGTAATTTTCTTCACATAGTAGGTTGCTGGGTTTCATCGGGCCAGTCCCTCCACCAGCTCAGGATAAGAGAGTATCCGTTCAAGGTAAAATGATAGCTCAATCTATCAATGCATGTCAATCATTTTTCACTTTATGATTGAGTCAAGTTTTTGTGGGAGTTTTTTTAGCTCCCTTTTTTATAAAGTAAAACCTCTAAGTTTGTATCCGCTTTCCAATTGGTTTTGTTCTTCCAACTGTTGATTCTCTCATTTTTTTAAAAACCTTTTAATCCCTGTAAGGCAAAGTGAACGGGTTTTCCAATCGCTTGATTTAAGTATGGCATGTTCTGACGCACGGTTTCTGTTACTAATTTTGTGGGTATTTTTCTTTTCGCTCGATGCTCTTTCTTTGATTTTTCCGTGGCTTTTTCCCATTTCCCATATATCGTTTGGATGGATAGGTCATCCTTCAATCCAATCCACAAGCGCGCCATGCTCATGACCCCTTTTTTGCTCCATGTTCTTCCATTTTTTAATCGTTTGGCTAATTGATTCATCATTGCTTCTGCACTTCCCATTGGACGATACGCTGTCGTGTCCAGCCTTTTTCCTGTAACCAACTACGGTAATCTTTTATGGTTTCCTGATGATGCGTTAAAAAGGCAAGGAAATGCGCTAGTTTTTCTTCTTTTTCTGGTGTATCCATTGTTCCTACTGCGCTATTCAACTCTAGAAGTAATGTTTCTACCTGGTAGTTTTTTAACGCTCTTTTCATGTAGCGGTATCGAGGATGGCTCTTCATTAGTTGCTTCATCGAACGAGCGACATGAAAACGGTCCATGGTGAAAAAGGCGCGTTCCCGAAAATACTCCCGACATGCCGTTATCCAGCCTGCTCCATCACCATTAATAATAAGCAAGGTTTGGGTAGGATCATACGCATAATTATTCTGTAAGAACGTTTCAAAGGCTTCCCAAAAGGGTTCTTTTCCTTCATAAAGAAAATGCCTTTTATTTCGGAGCCTGATTCGCTTTCCGTTTTCTTTCCATCCCTCGTGTACAGCGGCGAATTTCAACTCCCATCCACGCTTTTTCTTTTCTTGACTCTTCACATATAATCCATCTACTTCTACAAACAATACCTTTTGAAAAGGGTGTTTTTCCTTAGCGGGAAGTACGCTTGTTTGAAGAAGATGTTGCCGTAATGCTTCGTGGCTCATCGCCGAATAGCCTAAAAATTGTTCGAACGTTTCCACCGCCTTTCGATAGGATGAGCCATTCGTCGCTAGTTCTAGCCCCCATTCTTCTAGTAGCGGACTAAATCCCTTATTCCCCTGAAACTGTAAATAGTGATCTAATAGACAAATATATTTTTTAGTCACACGATCAAAATAATAATTACGCTTCAGCTCCACAGCTCCAAACGCTGTATCTAATCGTATTTCTCGTTTATCACGTAAAGCAAATCTTCTTTTGTCTCGTTGCTGAGCAATCTCTAGATCCCAATTTTCTAATGTTTGAATAAGGATTTCTTGAAACGTCATTTGTAGTGTTCGAAATAAAGTTTTTTCCAATTCTTTTAATGATGGCATTTTTATGTTACATTGATTCATGAGAGCCTCTCCTTTTCGTAGTTTCCCAAAATTCTACTTTACAAAAGGATGCTCTCTTTTTTAATGCTTAATTTTTTCCAGCTACCGCGCTCTCGCTTGGTGGCCTTTTTGTCTAGTTGGAGGACGCGTCCCCCAACTAGACAAAAAGGATATTTATTCTCCCACAAACATTTTACTCATACTCACTTTATTCATTAATTTGTGGAATTTAATGAAATCAATTTATAAGTAATCGATGTTTTATTCTTTTCCCATTCTAATTTTTCAATCGTAGCAATCCCCGATATCTCAGCAGTTTTTGTTCTTCTTACCTCTAACGGGATATTCATTGGATATAAACGATAATCTTCTTTTTCTAACAAAAATAAATTTTCTTCTAATCTTATTTCTTTTCCTTTTGTAACAATCATTGTATTTAATTCTAAAGGCATGCCCATTTTACATTCCCCTTCTCTATTTTTTTCTCTTTCGTAATATGTTACCGGCAATCAAGGCTCCTTGCATGACCATAAAATCGGAACATCAACTAAGATAATAAAGCTTATTTTTTATTTTACCATCCTTTCCGTTTGTTTTTTCATCCAACTGGTTAAGGATGTGACCACTTTTCGATTTGTAGCTGGAGGAAAGTAATGAGTAAACTCTGGAAAATACCAAGAGTCTACTTCTTTTCCTAGTTGTTTTAATCTTTCTTCTAATTTGAGACTATGATCAATCGAAACATTTTTATCCAGCTTCCCATGAATAATAAGAGTAGGAGCATTTATTTGTTCTAATTGATAAAGCGGAGTTCTTTCTTCATATCTGTCTGGATATTTAGAAGGAGTTCCCCCGATAACTCGTTTCATCATCCTGCGCAAATCTTTACGTTCTTCGTATGTTAAGAACATATCGCTTACGCCGCCCCATGTAACAATTGATTTTACAGGGCAGTAAATACCTACAAATAGAGCCATAACTCCTCCTCTTGAAAAACCAAATACATGGACATCCTGAACATTCGATAAATTCTTAAGGAGTGTAAATGCTGCTATAGCATCATTTTTATCTTCTCCTGCAAAATCTTCATTTCCATCGCCACCCTGATTCCCTCTATAAAAGGGAGCAAAGACTACAAAGCCTTCGGATGCAAATTGAATAATTCTTCCCGGACGGACTTTGCCAACATTTTTTATACCCCCTCTTAGATAAAGAAAGCCGTCATAGGTTTTCCCATCATTTGGTGAAGCGAGCATTCCTTTTACTCGTAAACCATCGACATAATAAGTAACTAAAAATAAATCAATGGAAGGGTTAGGAGATGGAAATCGAATTTTCTCTATTATATCGCCATTTTGCATACTATCTGCTCCTTTCCTTTTTTCTCCTATATTACCCCTTCTTTTTGCTTAATAATTCATTTTCAATATAAGATATACAAAATTGGATGACCTCATCCTGCATAATAAAACTAAAGGAATCATTCCATCGCTTTTTTATTATATTGCCAGTAATCAAAACAGGACCATCTGTCTCAAGATAATCCTCTTTGGAGCTTAACTGACTGATTCTTGCAAAAAATACATCCTTCAAAAAAGGAACCTCCCCAAAAACCTGATAAGCTGCAATCCATTGCAGACTTTTTATAATGCCGCCTGTTTCCTCCATCACTTCTCTCTGAGCTGTTTGAATAGTAGTTTCGCCCGTTTCTCTCTTTCCACCTGGAAACTCCAATCCACGTTCCTTATGTTTTGTTAATAACCATTGATCTTTATACTGACAGATAACTAATACATGTCTTGCTTCTTCGTTCCATTCATTTTTTACAAATGAAAGTTTCACTAAATTGTTGTTTTGATCATAAAATATTTCCATACCTACTCCATTATTATGTATTATTAATATAAGTAGCTTGCATACTAAAGCAAACAGCATGCCATTAAGCTGATTTACTGTCTATTATTATCATAGCAAATACTACCATTGAAACAGGAGTTTTTTCCACTTTTATAGAAGAGACAGTTCTTAATGATATTTATTTTCAGAGTGAATTTTCATGTATGGTAATTAGAATGGCACATGAATATTTGTATTATTCTTTAACATAATGTTCACATAATAGCTAGTAATAATAGGATGTAATCATATATAATACGGTTAAATAAAACGGTTACATTTAAAACTGGCTGAAATAGGAGGAAACAATGATGAAAATTGTAGATGAACTATATAACTTATATAAAAATAAATTAACTGGTGATGAAGAGGATATCGATATGCTTGCCTTTGCTTTTTTAGAGGAAATGAGTAGAGAAGATTTATTACATATAATCCAAGAATTAAATGAACAAGAATTATATGATTTAATGGGTCTTTATTTAATTGAAAGTTTAAAGGGTAAATTTGCAAGTGAAGATTATCGAAAACCGAATAACCCAATCTTTACCCATCGAAATCTCCATTAATTTTCTATAAAAAGGCTGTTTGACATCCCAAACAAAATGTTTAGGATAGCAAACAGCCTTTTATATTATGGATTTGTTATATAATCAAATATATTTTTTCCAATCAAAATAGCGGAGACCAAGACAAATAATATTTTTACATAGTTAGATCCTTTCGCAATAGCTACTCTAGAGCCAATGTATGCTCCTAAAATCATGGCAATGCCCATCACAAGCCCATATAAATAATAGACAGAATCATAATATAAAAAAACAATAAGTGCTGTAAGGTTACTTCCAAAGTTAAGAACTTTAGCATTTCCCGCTGATTCCACAAAATCAAATCCCATAAGGAGAAAAGAAAATAAAAAGAAAGAGCCAGTTCCTCCCCCTAAAAAACCATCATAGAACCCTATTAATGGTACAATAAATAGAGCAAACAAAAGCTTCTTTTTTGTCATTCCATTGTATGTAGAATTTATTCCCCACTCTTTTTTCGTAAGTGTATAAATAGTCACCATGATTAAAGCAACAAGAATTAACGGCTTCAAAGCTTCCGATGGTATTTTTTGCACTACATAAACTCCGATTGCGGAACCAATAATGGAAAGAGGCAAGAGTTTTAATAGCAACTTTTTATCCGTTTTCCCATGTCTTATAAAAGAGATCGAGCTAGTCAATGATCCCATAGTTGAAGCAAGCTTATTTGTTCCTAGTGCAATTTGTGGCGGCAGTCCGGTAAATAAAAGAGCAGGCAATGAAATAAGTCCACCACCTCCCACAACAGAATCAATAAATGCAGCAATAAAACCAGCGCCAATTAAAAAAAGTAGCATTCCAAGATGTATTTCTTCCATAAAAAAATACTCCTTACCCTAACGGCAATTTTCATTTAGGTAGTAGGATACCCTCAAGGCTAATACTTGGGTAGGCATTTTAAAAGTTGGCTGTTTTCGTAAAGCTTGTTGCGATTATCCGCAGCCGGAACACACTTCGCTTTCCATGGGGCTAAGCTTATTAAGCCTCCGGGGTCTCAGGCTGTCTCGCTAATCCCCGTGGAGTCTTCGTGTATTCGGGCTGTTCCATTTTTCAACTAATTCTTTTTTTCGATTGAAAAAACAACAATCCTTTAGAAAACAGCCTAAAAGTTAAAAGCAATATCCTATACGTAAAATCGCTTTGTCAATAATCTATTTAGAAGAAGATTCACTTCCCTTCTTCACTTTATCACATTAAAGGAAGAAGGAAAATTCTTATTTGAAAAATAAATACAAAATAGTACAAAGTTTTACCCTTTTACCCTATAATTATACAGGATATTTCTTCATGAACATGCAAAATTATACCTAGTCTCTATATATTGCACTTACTATTGCTGTCTTTTAGCACGGGAAAGGAAAAGAATTTCAATGCACATTTATTCAATTGTTTTAAGTGTAATTATTATACTTAATATCATTTTGGCTTTTCTTGTTATCTTTTTTGAAAGAAAAGATCCTATCGCAACATGGGCATGGCTAATGGTACTTACCTTCATCCCTATTCTAGGATTTATTTTATATTTACTTTTCGGCCAAAATTTACGAAACAGAAAATTATTTCAGTGGGATGAGCGAAAAAAGCTTGGGATAGAGCCTATATTAGCTTCCCAACTGTTACAAATAAGCTCCAATCAATTACGAACAACAAATGAAGTCATTCGGAAAAACCAAGACCTCATTTATATGAATTTATTTAACAATGATGCGGTTCTTACAGAAAACAATGCTGTCCAAATATTTACGGATGGTCATCAAAAATTTGATCAATTATTTACGGATATCAAAAATGCCAAAAAGTCGATTCATTTACAATATTATATTCTTAAAAATGATGGAATTGGCTCCGATCTTATCAGCTTACTTGTTGAAAAAGCAAAAGAAGGAGTCGAAGTACGCTTATTATATGATGAGCTTGGTTCTAGAACGTTACGAAAAAAGGTTTTTAAAGAGCTAAGAGCAGCCGGTGGTTTTGTCGAAGTATTTTTCCCAAGTAAATTTCATCTAATTAATTTACGTTTAAATTATCGCAATCACAGAAAGCTTGGAATTATCGACGGCAAAATTGGCTATATTGGTGGCTTCAATGTAGGAGATGAATATTTAGGACTCCATCCTAAATTTGGTTATTGGAGAGATACACACTTACGTATCGTAGGTACTGCCGTATATGCTATTCAAACAAGATTTATTCTTGATTGGAATCAAGCTTCCCATCTTCACGATATTAAATACTCTCCTGAATATTTTCCAGGGAAAATTGATGAAATTATTGGGAATATTGGCATGCAAATCGTTTCAAGCGGACCTGATTCTGAGTGGGAACAAATTAAAAATGGTTATATAAAAATGATTACTTCCGCCAAAGAAAGTGTTTATATTCAAACACCTTATTTTATTCCTGATGCTAGCTTACTCGATACATTAAGAATTGCTGCTCTTTCTGGTGTAGATGTAAAAATTATGATTCCGAATAAACCTGATCATATGTTTGTATACTGGGCTACCTATTCATATATCGGTGAAATGCTAAAAGCAGGAGCGAAAATTTATATATATGAGAATGGATTTATCCATGCAAAAACAATTTTAGTTGATCGAAAAATCGCTTCTGTTGGAACAGCGAATATTGATATGAGAAGCTTTAGGCTGAATTTTGAAGTAAATGCCTTCATTTATAGTGAGCAAATCGCAAATGAGCTTACAGATGATTTCTTAGAAGACATGGAATTATCGACACATTTAACAGCAGACCAATATTCAAAAAGATCGTTATGGATCCGTTTTAAAGAATCCTTTTCCAGACTCCTTAGTCCCCTTTTATAGAGCAATGAAGAGGCCGGGACATCACTAAGTAGATAATAGGTAAAGGCGAACATTCTCTAATTTAGCCCTTAAAAGCCTACTTCCCTATACTGGTTATTTATGAGTTAAGTATAAAAACTATGTTGTTCCATTGCGCTACAGACACTCGCTTTCTGCGGGGAGGAAGCTGAGCCTCCACACGCTGCGGGGTCTCAGCGCTAGCTCCACGGAAAACGAAGTGTATTCAGGCTGCGGGTGATTACCACAAACCTTTTTCACATGAATAAGAAACCCAAACAATGATACGAAATATTTTTACAATCTTCGTATCATTGTTCAGGTTTATCTTCGGCTGGAATACTTATATCCCAGCTTCATTATTTTGCGAATACCTGTTTTAACTCTTCTTTATCTTTACTTAACCAAAAATTCATCAGCCTTTTTGCACCTTCTAAATCATGTAGTTTCGCTTGACCACATTGTGTCTCATTAGCAGCTGGAATTTCGGTAATTTCAATCGCTGTTTTCATTGTTGCTTCTAGTAAATCGATAATTTCATCAACAGTTGGTTCCCCACTTACCACTAAATAATAACCAGTTTGGCAACCCATTGGAGAAATATCAATAATATCAAAATGGTTGTATTTTTCTACATGTGCACGTAAGTTAAATGCTAATAAATGCTCTAATGTATGAATAACATCTGGCTTCATCGCTTGCTTATTTGGCTGACAAAAACGAATATCATATTTATTAACTACGCCATCACTACCCACTTTGTGTACACCGCAATGTCTTACGTATGGAGCTTTTACCGCTGTATGATCTAATTCAAAACTTTCAACTGAAGGCATCTAAACATCTCCCTTTTTTTCATGTATCTCTATTATAACTAAAAACCCGAGTAATTTCATCAACTTAATATATATAATTTTTTTCCAGTAACAATTCGTACGTTCCATCCTTAAATCCAGTAAGATTAAGTTGCTTAATAGAGATTGCTTTAAAACCTGTCCTCGTCCATGTTATACTACTTGCAAAAGAAGGAGAGGGAAAAAGTCACATGAAACAAGTTTTTTTATTAATCATTCGTTTTTATCGAAAGGTCATTTCACCATTAAAACCGCCAACTTGCCGTTTTTATCCAACCTGCTCTACTTATGGCTTAGAAGCAATTCAAAGGTTTGGTGCTTTTAAAGGGGGCTATTTAACCATTAAACGAATTCTTAAATGTCACCCTTTTCATCCAGGTGGTTTAGATCCTGTGCCCGATGAATGGCATTGTAGAAACCATAACCATTCGCCTAAAAAAAATAATTAATAACCATCTACCACTAAATCTAACTTGCCAGTCTTTGGATCAATTACTAACCCATGAACTGGAACATCGTTTGGTAATAAAGGATGTTTTTTTATCATATCTACGCTATGAGCAACGCTTTCTGATACAGAATTAAATCCTTTTAACCATTTCTCTAGATTTATTCCTGAATGCTTCAGTGTAGCAAAGGTTTCGTCTGATATACCTCTTTCTTTCATTTTTTCCATCATGCTGTCCGAATGTAGGGCACTCATACCACAGTCATGATGCCCAATCACCACTACTTCATCTGCTTGTAGTTCGTACACTGCCACTAAAATGCTACGCATGATACTTCCAAATGGATGAACTACCACAGCACCTGCATTTTTTATAATTTTTACGTCTCCATTAGCAAGATTTAATGCCTGGGGTAAAAGTTCTAACAGTCTTGTATCCATACAAGTTAGAATAACCATTTTTTTATTAGGAAATTTGGTTGTAATAAATTTTTCATACTTTTCTTCCCTAACAAATTCTTCATTGTAGACTAAAATATCTTGTAATAGACTCATTTTCAAGCACTCCTTAAATAATTCAATTCATTAAATAATTTCTATTTCCTTTAACAGGGGAGAAAAGATTCTCCTTATTAATAGTAATGAAAAATTGCATAATATACAAATGTGAGACTCCATTACCTCTCAAATACTGGCTTTTCTTTTCATTTGTTCTACGTATGTATTTCCTCCATCCTTCCAATACTAAAGTATAGTGGGCTCTCATAAGTCTCATTGTGGGTATTAACTCCACATAAAATGGATGGACATCTCCTGAATATTACTTTTAAGAAAACAACGTACCATTAAAGAACAAAACAACTAAAGAAAAAGGAGTGGTAAACAAATGGCCAAAGATGTACTTTGTGAAGTAAGTAACTGCACTTTTTGGGAAAAAGGAAATCAGTGTGGAGCCGATCAAATTTATGTTGTAAGTAATGCCGGAAAACATGCTGAGACTAGCTATGAAACAGATTGTAAAACATTTGAGCCCGAAAACAGCTTGAGCTAAATAGATTTAACCATTAAAAGGAATCCCTACAAAGAATTCTCAGGGGATTCCTTTTTATCTATTTAATCGAACTAAATCGGCATCAGGGTGATTCCCATTTATTATTAAATCCTTTATAATAGTTGAACCAAAAGCACTATAAACCGTTCCATTCCCACCAAATCCTAAACAATAGTAGAGATTTTTCTTATTTGGATGTTCTCCAATAAAAGGAATCCCATCCTTGGATTCTCCAAAAGTAGCACCATAAACATATTCAGCCTTTAATTGCAAATAGGGAAAATGTTCTTTAATGCGAGCCAACAATCTATCTGCATAAATTTGTAAAATCCTTGGATCTCTTGGTGATTCTATTGTCTCTTCATCTAAACCGCCAGCTATAATTCTTCCGTCAACGGTTGTTCGCATATAAAAGTATG
The DNA here is from genome assembly GCF_024219955.1 of Niallia sp. RD1. Classification (NCBI taxonomy): domain Bacteria; kingdom Bacillati; phylum Bacillota; class Bacilli; order Caryophanales; family Bacillaceae; genus Niallia; species Niallia sp. RD1. Next base: position 5,381,719 of record NZ_CP100420.1, read on the forward strand.
GCCGCTTTGTCTCCCAAATTAGACATCTATCCTTCCAATTACGAAAAGAGGATATAGGATTCGTTATGATTGCAAAGGTTCTGTTTAATTCCGTAGGCATTTCCATTGTAAAGTTATCTAAATGATAACCTGTTGCATAAACGACATGCTTTGCTCGAATAATCGCATCTTCATTATGAAATAACCAATAACCATCTTTGTATTGAGGTTCTGTTACTTCCGTATTTTCAAAAACTTGGACATTGCTTTTCTTTGAAGCCTCTTTCACTAAAGATAGGACCAACTTTAGAGGATTTACTTCCGCATCCCCCATTGTTCGAATGGCGCCATGCTTATTAAGTCCATATAATTTATACAGCATTTCCTCTTCAAAAAATTCTACTGGAAAATTATATTTTTTCAGTATTTCTAATTCTCTTTGAAGAGATACTATATCAGACTCTGTACTGGCATAATATAAGCTTTGTCTATCTATAAATTGTATATCATCTTGTAAAGATGTTGCAATTTTTTTCAGTTCTTTCATACCATTCAAGCATAGCTGATAAAATCGAACAGCGTCTTTCTCACCGATGCTTTCAGCAAAGGAATGAAGCATTTTATCATTTGAATACTGTAATAAACCAGTATTTGCAGAAGAGCTCCCATTGCCAACACAATTTTTATCCCACTAGAATAACATCTAGTGGTTCTTTTGCGAGCTTGTATGTTAACAAAGCTCCTGACATTCCTGCCCCAATGATAAGAACATCACATGAAACTTCTTTATCTAGCTTTGGATAAACTGGTCTATCACTTATCGTTGTTGGCCAATATAATGATCCATGGTATAAGCTCACATTCCTACACTTCTTTCATTAGTTTTTTCTACGTTTAACCTCATTATCCAGTCTAGTATTTCCTTACAATGAAAAATCCGCTTGCTCCTCTACCCACTTCCTTAATTCTCTTCTGACTATTTTTCCAGAAGCATTACGTGGAACCTCTGTTACAAAAAATATTTTTTTAGGAATTTTATATTTAGCTAAAGAGTTTTCACAATTATTGATAATCTGTTGCTCTGTTAGCATACTTTTTTCTTTTGCTACAAACGCAATCGGAACTTGTCCCCATTTATTATTCGGAATCCCAATCACTGCTGCTTCTCTTATTCCTTCCATGTCTGTAAGTACCGCTTCTACTTCTGCTGGATAAACATTTTCTCCTCCTGAAATAATTAAGTCAGACCGTCTATCTAAGACATAGAGAAAGCCCTCAGAATCTGTATACCCAATGTCACCTGTAAAAAACCATCCATCCTTTAAATGGTTGTCTTTATTTAAATAACCTTTTGAAACATTTGGGCCGCATACAGTAATCTCTCCAACTTCATTTGGTTCTAATGTTTCTCCTGATTGATTAACAATCTTTAATTGAGCAGGAAAAAGTGGCTTTCCTGCTGAACCAATTTTTCTAATACTGTCTTCTGGTGATAACGTGACAATTTGTGAAGAGGTTTCTGTCATCCCATAAGAATAATAAACTGGAATTTCTTTCTTCATGCATCGAGTGAGCAAATCTATTGTGGCAGGTCCTCCACCTAGAAGCATGTACCGGAAATAATCTGGAAATCTGTCACTTGCAACATGCTCTATTCGTTGCAACATTGTAGTAACAACAGATATAATCGTTACTTTTTCTTTCCACAAATCGGCTAGCACTTTTTTTTCATCAAAGGAATCATGCAGGACAATTTTCATACCGTAAATAATACTTCTCATTAAAATAGAATATCCGCTAATATGAAATAATGGGACTGCACATAACCAAGTATCTTTCTCATATAAGCCGGCATTTAATGTATTTCCTACTGCACTCCACCAATGGTTACCGTATGATTGAATGACTCCTTTTGGAAGGCCTGTTGTACCGGATGTATACATAATAGTACAAGTATCATCTAAATGAAGTTGCCTTTTTTCTATCGGTTCTATGTAAGGGTTATCTTCCAATTTTTCTTTATAAAAAATGGAAATAACCAACTCTTCTTCTAACTGGATTGCCTGCTCCTGAAAGTTTTCTTCTGTTATTAGATAACTAGCATTTGCATCCGATAATTGATAAGCCATTTCTTTCACGGTTAAGCGATTGTTAAGCAGGACTGCCTTTGCTCCAATAATTTGCATAGCATATAAATGGAGGACTGTTTCTAAATCATTTTTGACAAGAAATCCTACATAATCCTTGTCTTTTATTCCAAAAGCAGTCAATATTCCAGCATAATGATAGGCTCTTTCATAAAGTTCTTTAAAAGTTAGCCGCTCATTCTTATAAACAATTGCTTCTCTATCTGGCGTTAAACTCGCTCTATTTTTTAAAAAATTAGGAAGTATTTCAGTCATTACTTTTTTTATCCTCTTTTCTATAAACAAAGGTGACACTATTATTAGCATGTCTAAAAATACATTTGCTAAAAACGAGTGTCACCTACTGTTATTTTTTTATAAATGGTACATTAATAACTATTTCCCATAACCGGGAATCCAACTATTAATATCCTCTTCCTAATTAAGGGAAACGAGGGAATTGTCCAAAATCAGGGTTGCGTTTTTCCTTAAAGGAATCTCTTCCTTCTTTTGCTTCATCTGTTGTATAGTACAGTAGTGTTGCATCACCAGCAAACTGCTGAATACCAGCTAATCCATCGGTATCTGCATTAAATGCAGCTTTTAAGAAACGAAGGGCAGTTGGGCTTTTTTCTAGAATTTCTTCACACCATTTAATCGTTTCTTCTTCTACTTTTTCTAATGGTACAACAGTGTTTACTAAGCCCATGTCTAATGCTTCTTGTGCACTGTATTGGCGGCATAAGAACCAAATTTCTCTAGCCTTTTTATGGCCAACGATTCTTGCTAAGTAGCCGGAACCATAACCAGCATCAAAGCTTCCTACCTTTGGACCAGTTTGTCCAAAAATAGCATTATCTGCAGCAATTGTTAAATCGCAGACGATATGAAGAACGTGTCCTCCACCTATTGCATACCCTTTTACCATGGCGATTACAGGCTTAGGAATAACTCTAATTAGACGCTGTAAATCAAGCACGTTTAAGCGAGGAATTTGATCCTCACCAACATATCCACCATGTCCTCTAACTTTTTGATCTCCACCAGAACAGAACGCTTTATCGCCCGCACCAGTTAAAATAATTACGCCCACATCACTGTCATCTCTTGCCATTGCAAATGCATCAATTAATTCACTTACCGTTCTTGGCGTGAAAGCATTATGTACATGGGGTCTATTAATTGTAATCTTGGCAATTCCATTATATGTTTCATAAATAATTTCTTCGTACTGTCTGCCAGCAACCCATTCTACTGTCATTATTTTTCCTCCTTCTAAACAGGGCTGAACATCTATGTCAGCTCCTTAAAAACTCCAATACTATTGTACCAAAAATTTCAGGTTTCTCCACATGAATTGCATGACCTGCATCATTTACATTTAAATGTTGCATTTTTTTATTGCACTTTGCCATTTCTTCCGCAATTCCATCAAACTTTTGATCGAGTTCTCCCGTAATTAAAAGTGCCTTTTTGGGAAACTGGTAAAGTTGAGACCAATAAGAGCTTTGTGCACCTGTCCCCATTCCTCTTAAACTATTAGCTAATCCCATTGGATTATTGACTAATCGTTGATCCCTTATCGCCTGCCTAGCGTCTGGACTCAGCCGTTCCTGGCTTTTGAATAACGGAATCTTCTCCCATTTGTTCACAAAACTTATTATACCCTTTTCAAGGATAGAGTCTCCTAGTTTTTCATCCAGTATTCGTCTTTGTTTTCTCTCCAATTCAGTTCGTAAACCAGGAGAGGCACTTTCAAGTATTAGTTTCTTAACTGTATCAGGATACTCCATGCTATATGCCAAAGCTAACCTTCCACCCATCGAATAGCCTAATAAATGAACAGGAGCTATTTGAAGGTAATCAATTAGTGCTTTTAAATGGGAGACGCTTTCCTCCATTACATACTTTTTTGTTTCTTTCGGTGAATCTGTTTTTCCATGTCCAATAATATCGACTGTTATTACCTTATAATACTTCTTCCATAACGGAATAAACGGAAGCCATGTTCTGCAATCCCCAGTAAACCCATGTAATAATAAAAGGGATTCCCCTTCGCCATCAACGGTTATATGATAGTTTACATCTTTTATTTTGATAAACATACACTTCACCTTTTAAACTAATTGATCTAACACCTTTTGGATTCGATTGGTCATTTGACGATGCTCTAATAGATTTCGTTCTCGATTTGTTTGTAATTCCCAAACTCTTAAACCTGCGGTGAAATTACTTTTCTGGAATAACATCTGTAAATCTTGCCAGCTTTTTATAAGCTCATACTCACCCTTATACATTTCCACAGCATGCTTAAAATCTATATCTAAAGGAGTTCCAAATAATAACTCAAAATGTCTTGGCAGCTCTACTTGTGGAAGAAACGAAAAGATACCTCCACCATTATTATTGATTAACAGTACAGTAATTGGCAGCTGATACAACTGAGATAGGATTAAACCATTAAGATCGTGGAAAAAGGTTAAATCCCCAACAATTAAAAATAGAGGCTGCTTTATAACCCCTACACCGAGAGCGGTAGATATTGTTCCATCAATTCCATTTGCACCTCTATTGGCGACAATGGTAACTTCTTTATTTTGCTTATGAAAGAATGTATCTAAATCACGAATTGGCATACTGTTACCTACAAATAACACTGCATCATTAGGAATTAATTCTCCTAAGCTGTGGAAAAGCTTGGCTTCACTTATTTCTTGGATTTCCGCCGTTTGCATTAATTCCTTCTTCGTAAGCTCATTAATTTCAATCCATTTATTTAAATAGTGATTTAGTGAGCAATAAGAAATAACTGATGTAAGCTTTTCGCAAAAATAACCTTCTTCACAATAAACCATATCTGTAGTTAATTGGTTAGGATCCCTGTAGCCACTACCTCCATCTACAACAATCTGTTTTGCTTGTTCATTTTCACGTAAGAAAATGGTTAATGGCTTAGAGACAGGCATACTTCCAAATCTAATAATCACATCTGGTTTTAGTAAGGATTTTACCTTTTCATTTCTTAAAAAAGTATCATATGTGTCAATGATAATTTCCTTGTCCGCACTCTTGCTTCGTAGTTGTGATAATGGATCAGCAATGATTGGAAAACCAGTCTGTCCCGCTAGTTTTATTACCTTTGCAAAAAATTCCTCATTATTTATTTCTCCACAAATAATAATTCCTTTTCTGTCCTCTTTCTTATTAAGAGTTGATACTAGTTCCTGAAAATAAGAATCGCTTAATATAAACTCCCCAGTTTGAATTTGAATGGATGTTTTTTTCTGTTCTTCTAGACGATTATATTCTAAATTATCCAAATCAGGGATTAACGGTTCTCTTAATGGTATATTTACATGGACAGGACCACTAGGATGCTGCTTCGCCATTGCAATGGCTCTGGCTCCGACTGTCTTAGCATATCTAATCATACCTGGACTACTATCTGGTGTAGCCATTTCCATAAACCATTTTACATGCTTCCCATATAGATCTAATTGATCAATTGCTTGAGGAGCCCCAACATCTCTTAGTTCATGGGGACGATCTGCCGTCAATACAACTAACGGGATACGCGAAATTTTCGCCTCTACGATGGCGGGAAAATAATTCGCGGCAGCTGTTCCTGATGTACACACTAACACAGTCGGTTTCTTTGATGCTTTCGCTATTCCTAACGCAAAAAAAGCTGCTGATCTTTCATCAACATGTACATGTAACTGGATATCTTCTTCTTCTGCTAGCAATAGACTGATTGGTGTAGATCTCGAACCAGGGCTAATAACAGCATGCGCTACTCCGTTTTTTACTAACTCGGAAATCAGTGCATGCACATAAGCTGTTAACTGTTGCTGATGACTCATTTTATTTTCCTCCTAACGCAGTTAGCATCGGCTTAAATTTAATAGCTGTTTCCTTGTATTCAGAGTCAGGATCAGAGTCAGCGACAATCCCGCACCCAGCAAAGATTGTTGCAACATTGCCATGTAGTAAGCCTGAACGAATACTTACAGCGAATTCACCATTACCTTGATAATCAAGCCAACCGATTGGGGCACCATACATACCTCTATCTAGTCCTTCCACCTCTCTTATAACCTTTAACGCTTCTTCGCGTGGAAAACCACCGAGGGCTGGAGTTGGATGCAATAATCGAATTAAGGAAATTAATGATTCTGTTTCTTTCACCTTACCACTAACAGGTGTATAAAGATGCTGAATATCTCTCATTTTCATGATTTGCGGATTTGGTGGCATTTCTACCCTACTGCATACTTCTTCCATGGCATTCTTAATCATTTTAACAACATAATTATGTTCTTCTCTATTTTTTAAATCAGAAAGCAACGCTTCTGCTAGGGTATTATCTTCTTCTTTGTTTCCCCCTCTAGAAATAGAGCCAGCTAGACATGTAGAAAAAACGGTCTCTCCTTCTTTTTTTACCAATCTTTCAGGAGATGCCCCTATAAAGCATTTATCTTTTGCTTCCAAGGCGAAAATATAACCGTTGCTCTGTTGTTGTATTAATTTTTTTAGTACAAGCTCTGCTTCTAATTCTCTTGAGAAATGGATTTTACTAGCACGAGCTAACACTACTTTTTTTAGATGTCCATCTAAATTGCTTATTACTTTATCAACCGTATTCTTCCATGTTGCACGGTCTACCTCTGTTATTTTCTTAATAGACGGTTCAGATGGAGAAGAATATTCTTCTAATTTTTTTTGAAATGCGAACGAGTTTTTTTCCAGCTCCACTTTTGCATTTTCTATTCTATCTTTTTGAATAAATATATTTGTTGTAATGAATTGAATTCCATTTATTTCACTTAACATAAACTGTGGCACATAAAAATGGGCTTCAGAGAATCCATCCCAGTCCTGAGTCTTCTCTTTTAATGGATCAAAGGAAAAACCCCCTAAAAGAACAGGACCAATTCCAATATGATTGAATTCATTAAATACAATCGCATTTTCTATAAGCTGTTTCCATTTCTTCTCCACATAAGAATACGAACTTTCTCCTTTTGAACATTCAATTTTTTCGCAAACGCCAATTCCTACTAGCATGTTTTCCCCAGAAGGTTCTTTCCAAAAAAAACGTTTCCCCTTATAGGCATGGAATTTAGAAAAAAAGTCCAGAATATCCGTGTTTTCTTCTATCTTCCTGACTTCACTAACTAAAATTGTGGAAGAAACACTATCCCTTATTTTTGTTTGTACCATTGTTCCAAATGCTTCATTCATCCCGTTTTGAATCCCCCTAAAACAAATCAAGAGTTTTATTTCTTGATTCTATTGGTTCAAAGATATACGCTTACTTATTATTTTAGCATATTTTACGATACACCTGTCCTTTATATTATGTCAATCATAGTGAATTCTTAATGCCGTTTCCAAATTTTGTACAATATAAAAAAATCCTCTTAAAAAGAAGAGGTTTGATAACCATAAAACAGGGAAATTTATGAATAGCTTGTCTTACATTTAATCTCCAATTACGTTTATACTGTTTTGTTATAATCGTATAGATAAGGATGTGTTTAACTTGTTGTCAACAGAACAAATAAATCATTTAAAAAAAGAATTAGAAGACAGAAAATCAGATGTATTGAATAGGATTAATGGATATGCAAGTGAAGAAAACGTTCAAGAATCAGTAGGTGAATTATCAAGCTATGATAACCATCCGGCAGATATGGGAACCGAGTTATATGAAAGAGAAAAAGATTCAGCATTAGAAGAACATGACCAATCTGAATTAAATAAAATTAATAACGCTTTGAAAGCAATAGAAGATGGATCTTATGGGATTTGTAAAGTTTCAGGAAAAGAAATTCCTTATGAGAGATTAGAAGCAATTCCGACTGCCCTCACTCTCAAAGAATATAGCGAAGAACAATCCATAGCTTCTGATCGCCCAGTTGAAGATGATATCCTTGAACTAGCTCATGGAAATGAATATCGTCACTATGATACTGGTGACGTGAGAGACTATCAAGATAGTTTTCAAGAAGTTGCCCGCTATGGGACATCTGAAACTCCCTCAGATTTAAGAGGCGATTTTAAAGATTATGATAGTCTTTATGATAGGGATAGTGATAACGGAGACTTCCCTGAAGACTATGAAGCCTTTACAGCTACAAATATTGATGGCTCTGAACGATCTGTTTACCCTTCTAAAGAAAAGGAACAATATGAGCAGGCATTAGATGATGAAGGAATAGAAGCTCCTTTTGGAGATGTCCCTTACCGTAAAACAGATGGATATACAGACAATAAGGGAAAAAAAGAGAAATAAGAGGTTGGGACATAATTTTTTCAGCTATAAATAAACCCGAATAATTATACGATAATAACACACCATTGTTCAGGTTTATAAAAGACTGTTTCAGTAAAGTTGGTGTTAATATCCGCAGCCTGAATACACTTCGCTTTCCATGGGGCGAGCGCCGAGCCGCGGTCTGCCTATGGCCTGTAGGTCGGACTTTCTCGCAGCTCCCATAGGAGTCTACGTGTATTCAGGCTGCTCCATTTTTCTTGCTAATTTATTTTTTCTTGGCAAAAAATAAATTTTTAGAAATTGCCTTTAAAAACGAAGTGGAATGGAGCGGAAAACACTCGACTCCTGCGTAAAATAGAGGCAAGGCTGAGACCCCACAGACAAAGCCGAGGAGGCTCAGCTTCCTCCCCGCCGAAAGCGATTGTTTGTAGCGCAATGGAACGAATTAGTTTTTAGACTTGACTATATTTAAAAACTTAGAATACTTTATTTAAGAGATAAATGAGATTGTTCGTCTTTACAGAGTGGCTATTTAGTTTTATCCCCGCCTCTTCCAGCTCTTAAGAATAAGGTTTTATATGCCAAATATCATCTGCATATTCTTTTATTGTGCGATCACTTGAAAAATAACCTGACATAGCAATATTAACAATACTTTTTTGTAGCCAATCTTGCTTATTCTTAAATACCTGATTCACTTTTTCATGAATATTTGCGTAAGAATTAAAATCTTTTAAGACAAAAAATTGATCATTCTCTATTAGTAAAGAATCAAGAATGGGATCAAATTCATTGGAAGGATGATCATAAAATCCATTTTTCAATTGATTGAATACCTCATGAATCCTATCATCATGATAATAATACTCCCGAGAACTATAACCGCCATTTTGATAAAGTTCTAATACTTGATCTGCATTCATTCCGAAGATGAAAATATTCTCATCTCCCACTAAATCATGCATTTCAATGTTAGCACCATCAAGTGTTCCGATGGTCAATGCACCATTCATCATAAATTTCATATTACCTGTACCGGAAGCTTCTTTACTTGCTGTTGATATTTGCTCACTAACATCAGCAGCAGGAAAAATATGCTCTGCCAGTGAAACACGATAATTTTCGAGAAAGACAACCTTTAATTTATCTTGGATTCTTTTATCATTATTAACTTTATGAGCAACTGTATTAATTAATTTTATAATTTTCTTGGCATAATAATAACCAGGTGATGCCTTTGCTCCAAATATAAATGTTCTCGGTTCCATGTCAATCGTTGGATCTTCTCTTAACTTATTATAGAGAGTCATGATATGCAGAATATTTAGTAACTGTCTTTTATATGCGTGCAGCCTCTTTACCTGTACATCAAAAATAGAAGAAGGGTCTACAAGGATACCATTTTTCTCCTTAATAATCTTAGCTAGTATCTCTTTATTATTATGCTTTATGGAGGCAATATTTTCTTTAAAATTCACATCGTCCTGGTAATTAAGCAATTCCTTTAGAAAAATGGGCTCATCAATCCATTTATCACCAATGGTTTGAGAAATTAAGTTCGTCAACTTAGGATTTGCTTTTATTAACCACCTTCTATGAGTGATTCCATTTGTCTTATTATTAAACTTTTCGGGATAAAATGCATAGAAATCAGCCATTTCTCGTTTCTTTAAAATCTCCGTATGAATTTCTGCTACTCCATTTACACTATAGCTACCGACCAAAGCTAAATGAGCCATCTTTATCATGTCATGTGCAATTATTGCCATTTTCTCAATTTTCGGAAAATCACCCGGATACCGTTCCCATAATTCTTTACAGAAACGCTCATTTATTTCATTGATAATCATATAAATCCGTGGTAATAAAGGTTGGAATATATAGATTGGCCATTGCTCTAATGCTTCAGATAATGTGGTATGATTGGTGTAAGAAATAGTATTTGTAGTAATATCCCATGCTTCTTCCCAACCTAATCCTTCCTCATCCATTAATATTCTCATAAGCTCAGGGATTGCCAATACGGGATGCGTATCATTTACGTGGATGCTTATATAGTGATGCATTTCACTAATATTTTTATGTTGCTGCTTATAATTTCGAACAATGGACTGCAAGCTTGCAGAAACTAAAAAGTATTGTTGTTTTAAGCGTAAGATTTTGCCTTCGTCATTGGAGTCATCTGGATACAAAAATCCTGAAATTGATTCAGTTTCCCTTTTATATCGCATAATATCTTTGACATCTTTTGCAATCAAAGATGTTGGCTCCGCATTCCACAACCTTAGTGTATTAACAGTCGACGTATGATAACCGATTACTGGTACATCATGTGGAACTGCTGTTACAGTTTCGGCATTTAAATGCCGAAACTGTAACTTCCCATTCCTTTCATACATATCGATATTTCCCCAGAAATAAATGTCTACCGCTAAATCTTCTTTTCTGACTTCCCAAACCTGTCCTTGCTTTAACCATTGTTCAGGTAATTCAATTTGGTATCCATCCACAATTCGCTGTTCAAATAATCCATGCTTATATCGAATGCCATAACCATGCCCTGGCAAGTTTAATGTTGCGAGAGAATCTAAGAAACATGCAGCAAGTCTTCCTAGTCCACCATTTCCAAGACCAGCATCATGCTCAATATCTTCTACTTCAAAGAAATTAATGCCAATATCTGCCAATCCTTCTATTACAACTTGATCAATGCCTAAGTTTATTAAGTTATTATGAAGCAATCTTCCTAATAAAAACTCGATTGAAAGATAATACACCTGTTTTCCATAATTATTACGGCTTTGCTCATTTGTCTGTATCCAATTCGAGCTTACATACTCTCTAATCATGTGACCTAATGTTTGAAAATGATCGCTACTTGTTGTATCTTCAAAGGTTTTTCCATATGTCATCTCAAGCCTTTGCAAAAAATACCTTTTAAATCGTTCCTTATTAGAAAACATGGGATTCACTCCTCGAGATAAGCTCTGCATATAATTGATTATATTTGAATGCAGATTGAGCCCAACTATTATCCATCGACATCGCATTCTTCATTAGTTTATGCCATACTTCTTTATCCTCTTTATAAAAACCAATACCTCTTCTAATCGTAAAAAGCATGTCATGGGCATTAAAATTAGTAAAACTAAATCCATTTCCTTCTTCTGTCAGCTCATTATAAGAGAAAACTGTATCATTAAGTCCACCAGTTTCTCTTACAATTGGGATATTACCATATCTTAATGCAATTAACTGTCCTAATCCACATGGTTCAAACTTAGAAGGCATTAGAAATAAGTCGGCACCTGCATATATTTGATGAGCTAAGTTTTCATCAAATCCGATATAGGCTTTACACTTGTCAGAATACGTATATTCCATTTCACGGAAAAAGTTCTCAAATTCCGGATCCCCAGTTCCTAATACTAGGAACTGTACATCCTCTTCCATTATTTCATGAAATACGTGTCTTACTAATTCCAATCCCTTTTGACTAGTTAATCTGGTAATCATACAAATAATTGGAACCTCTGGATCTTCCTTTAATCCAAACTTCTGCTGAATAAATTTTTTATTTTCTTGCTTTTTTTCTAAAGAAGTAACCGTATAATTAGCTGTTATCCCTGGATCTGTTTCTGGATTATATGTTTCCTCATCGATACCATTTATAATGCCATATAAATCAGACTCTCTCTGCTTTAATACATTATTCAGCTTCTCCCCATAATATTCTGTTTGGATTTCGTTTTTGTAGGTAGGGCTTACTGTTGTTATTTTATCAGTAGCAATAAGTCCCCCTTTCATCAAATTAACGTTTCCATAAAATTCAAGATTATCTGCTGTAAAATAATAATCATTTAAATTAAATAAATCACCAAGAACCTCTCTTGGCAATATTCCCTGAAATTGAAGATTATGTATGGTAAAAACAGTTTTTATATTGCTATACTCTTTTTTCCACTTATAGTCGACAT